>NZ_JBQVYO010000007.1:0-5865 GCF_055805075.1 Leclercia sp. GHBNCSD
AATTACCGGTGGGGATTCAGGGATTGGTCGTGCTGTTGCTATTGCCTATGCTCGTGAAGGCGCTGATGTTGCGATTAACTATTTACCTGAAGAAGAAGACGATGCGCGTGAAGTGGTCGATCTGATAAAAAAAGCAGGCAGAAATGTTTTGGCCATCCCCGGAGATATCCGTGATGAGGCTTTTTGCGGTCATCTGGTAACACAGGCGGTAAAAGGACTGGGAGGGTTGGATATCCTCGTCAATAATGCGGGTCGTCAGCAATTTTGTGAGTCAATTGAGGAACTCACCACAGAAGACTTCGACGCAACATTCAAAACCAATGTTTACGCTATGTTTTGGATCACCAAAGCGGCCATACCCCATCTTTCACCAGACAGCGTGATAATTAATACCTCCTCCGTACAGGCTTATGAGCCAAGTGAAATCTTGCTTGATTATGCTCAGACTAAAGCAGCTATCGTGGCATTTACTAAATCGCTGGCGAAACAGCTGGCCCCGAAAGGGATCCGTGTCAATGCCGTCGCGCCGGGTCCATACTGGACTGTACTGCAGTGCTGTGGTGGTCAACCGCAGGAAAAGGTGGAGAAATTTGGGGCAAATGCGCCGCTGGGACGCCCTGGTCAACCGGTGGAAATCGCGCCGCTTTATGTCACCCTGGCCGCTCGGGAGAACAGCTATACGTCTGGTCAGGTCTGGTGTTCTGATGGGGGGACCGGAACCCTCTAACGTTTACGATCTGTGCGTCGAAAGTGACTTTTAAGGCAAGGGCGGACACTATTGTATAAGGGCGGGAGCGGTACTTACCGCTCCGTGAATGCTAACCAATCACCGCGATGCCAAGTCGCTCCATGAGCAACGATGCCTGGTAGTTGTCCAACTTAACGCCTTGTAAATCAACGCCCCGAATATCTAAGTCACCCAACTCCGAATTGGTCAGATCGCAATGTGTGAAGTTTGCTGCTCGCCAGTCGAAAGTCGAAAACTCGCCGCCGGAGAGATCTGAACCACTGAACGTCGCGCCCAGTACCTGGGCACCTATCCAACGGTTTTCCCACAGCTCACACTTTTCCAACACGACTTTCGAAAAATTGGCGTAGCTTAGATTGGTATTCGTGATATATGCGCTACAAAACCAGGTGCGCGTGGTGATCATATTCATAAAGCTTGCGCCGCGGAAATCTGCGCCTTGTGCGCGGCAGTGGCGAATTTCAATGCCCAGCGCACTGGAATTGCGAAAATCCGCCATGGATAAATCACAGCTTTTAAAAATGGCATCTTTCAGCATCGCACGACTAAAATTGCACCCTTTCTGGCTTTCACGATCATAGAACTGACAGCCGATAAATTCAGTGCCGCTCAGGTCGGCACCTGAAAAATCACAGTTAAAAAATGTACTATTTTCAATTTTCTCACCGGTGAAACGGTTTCTGTCAATTTTTTCGCCAACGAGTGCCAGAGCCATATTTGTACCTGTTTTTTATACAGTAATGGCGTCATGGTAAACCCTGATGAGGTTATGCGTCAAATCCGCCAATATGACATCTGCAAATGTGCGTTAAATCTGGTGTTTTTTCAGCAAAGCGCGAAGCTGATGGTAAGTCAGACCCAGTAATTCAGCGGCTTTTTTCTGGTTAAATTTTGCCTGCTGTAAGCTGGTTTGTAGAAAGTCTTTCTCTTGCTGCTGCTGGAATTCACGCAGATCCAGCGGTAACCCTACAGACATCGGTTTAGTTTCCGGCGCCTGCGGCTGAGTAGTGTGGCGGCGGAAGGGGTCAATGATTATCTCATCCAGCGGGTAATCACTGGTTCCATGCCGGTAAACGGATCGCTCCACGACGTTTTTCAGTTCACGAATATTGCCCGGCCAACGGTAGTGGAGGAGAGTTTCTCTGGCCTCGGCACTAAAACCCGGAAACAGAGGTAATCCGATCTCGCGGCACATCTGAATGGCAAAATGGGGTTCTAGGGATTTTCCGTCCAAAAACGACAAAGTGCTCTGGAGGCCGCGCCGTCCGTGGCCTCCAGAGGGGTATTACTTTTCGCTGACGGGTAAATATCCCTCGATTGAGCGCATAAGCTCCTCCAGATCTGGCAATTTTTCGCTCAATTCGAAGTGGTAAGTCCCCTTGAGGTTAATGTTGTGCCAGGCCACAGGGGATGCCTGTTTGACGATATCTATTCTCTTGGTATCTCCTTGGTATTCGAAGCTGGTCAACAGCTGGCTGAGTATCCTGGAGTTGAAGTAAACGATGGCATTGGTGACCAGGCGAGCGCACTCATTCCATAGCTGGATTTCTTCGTCTGAACTGCCCCGGAACTGATCCCCATTGACGCTGCTCACGGCCCGACGCAGTTGGTGATAGGCCTCTCCCCGGTTCAGCGCGCGCTGAACATAGTTTCTTAAACTGGCATCATCGATGTAGCACAGTAGATAATTCGCTTTCACCAGGCGATTGTATTCCGTCAGGGCTTCCAGCAGCGGGTGATTGCGCTTGTACTCCGAGAGCTTTCTCACCAAGGTGGCTTGCGTTGTTTTCCGCTGCTTAAGTGATACTGCAATCCGTTGGATGGTATCCCAGTGCTGCGCAATACGATGGGTATTGATTGGCTTTTTTAAGCACAGCTGAATTCGGTGTTCTTTGTCTTCCTTGACATCAAACATGTCATTGATCACTTTGCCAACCTGGGCATAGCGTGGGGCAAACTGGTATCCGAACAGATCCAGTAACGCGAAGTTCACATGGTTCACCCCATGGGTATCGGTTGAGAGCACATCCGGAATGATGTCTGACGTATTGCTCATCAACAAATCAAAGATGTAGTGCGATTCATGTTCGTTGGCGCCGATCACTCTGGCGTTGATCGCAGCGTGATTGGCGATCAAGGTCATGGCAGAAACACCTTTTTGAGTGCCAAAGTACTTCGACGAATAACGGGTTTTGAAGGTCTCGCGCCGGGCTTCGAACTTTTGACCATCGGCACTGGCGTGGATCACATCTTCCTGGATGTTGTAGTACCGGAAGATGGGTAGCTTGGCTGTCGCGTTATTGATGTTGTCGTTAGCAGCATTCAATGTTTCCAGGCGAAGATAGTTCGCCTGGATAGTGCTGAGCTGATCATAGGTACGATCAGAGATCTGTGCCATGCCGTAAATGCCTTGATTGGTTGCATTGCCGACCAGAATTGCCAACAGGTCATATTCATGGGAACGGCTTCTGGATTGGGAACCCAGCACATGAGCGAAGCAGTCAATGAAACCGGTGTCACGATCAACCATGCGCAGTACATCCGCAATCCCCGTTGTGGGAATTTGCTGGAAGAAGGGATTGTTGACCAGATGATGTTTGCTGGCCGAAGGCAGGCGCCAGAAGCGTTTACCCTGCGGATTACGCAAGATGATATTCCGGTTGTCTTCCTGTTCAAGATATTCGCCGACTTCGTACAAACGGGTATCCAATTCCATGGCCATCTGTTTGATCAGCTTTTCAGGCTCCTCCGCTAATTTTGTAAAATGGCTCTGTTGAAGCAGCGTATATTTGTTTTTTCGCCAATGTTCCCCGTCGATCAGGTCGGCGTCGAGTGCCCGGTATTTAGTGATATCAGGCAGCGTCAGCTGGCCATTCAGGCGATCAGGAATCTGTTGATAGAGGAACCACTCATAACGATCGATCAGGATATTCCCTTCACCATCCAGCAGGAATTCACGTGATTTTTTGGAAAGGAGTCTGGTGTCGGCAGTTTGCAACTGAGCGTCCTGGCCGTTGAGTTCGTTTTGTGTTTTCGCCAAGGCGGCCGCTAAGTGCTGGGTGCCGTCGCAGCCTTCGAAGCGCAGACATAGGAACAACTCTCGCAGCAAACCTTTCCGCAGACTTTCTTTCTCGTCGCAGTACTGCCACATGGCTTCATCGACCGATCGTCGCTGCTCGTTCAGGAAGAGACATACAGATTCCAGATCCCTTTTGGTCAGCAGGCTCAGTGCTTGCTGTCTTACTGTTGCAAACGGTAGTTGCAGATCAATGCTGTCATCAATGAACAGGTGCAGTACTTCAGCTGCCTTGCTGACATTTTTAGCTGCTTTTTGCCAATCCTTAAACACCGCTTCCTGCGCATAATCCTTTGCCTTCTGTTTGGTCTGTCTGACATGATGCACAAAGCCATCGGCAATACGTTCCAGCGCTTGCTGCCATCGCGTTTGAAGATAGCACAATAAATACAGCCATTGGCTGCCTACGGTTTGACGTTTCAGTTTGGCACCGTAGTAGTCGACTTTCTCTGCCAGGTGTTGCAGATTTTTCTGCGACAGTGATAGCGTGCTCAACAGCAGATCCACTTCCGGCATCCAATGCTGGATATGGCGATAGACAATCAGTTCTTTCTCCAACTCGGTTCCGGTGAAGTTACGAGCCGATTGTCGCAACTGTCGGAACGGCAGTGGACCTGTGCCGTTCACGAGCTCCGCCAGTGCTTGCTTAAGACCGCGTGACATTGCACGCTCAAGGTGCGCGGCCATGTGTTCCTGTTCGTCTCCCACCACCTGACTGATGATCTTTTGCAGCGTGCTGTAGGCAGGGATTGCGATCTTCTGCCCCGAACAATATTCATTGGCCGCATCGAAGAGGTGCCTAGGCGCTGTCCAGGCTCTGGCTTGCTGGGATAAGTAATCTCTCAACGCCGCTCCATGGTCTTTGACATTCCAGCGCTGGTAGTTGCAGAGCTGGAAAACACGTTGGTAAATCCGTTCGTTCTCTTTTGGCGTGAGATTAAAGGGTCTACAGCCTGGGCCTGGTAGAACGGTTTGATAAACGTATTTGAGGTCCTGCTTGATCTGATGAAAGCCGGGATTCAGCACCACCGGCTTGGCTTTGAAATAGCCCAGCAGTACCACCAGCATGTAACGCTGGCCCCGATGACGGAGGCTTTTAGCGATCGCCAGTTCCTTATCGTTCAGCGAGAAAAAGAAGCGTTGGTCGGCGGAGGTGAAAGCGGGGGGTCCATATAACTCATCTTGTTCTGCCTCGGACAAGATTTGGACACGTTCTTCGAATGCCATGGATTTAGCCCAAAAAGACTAAATCTTACTCAAACAGAGCCCAAATAGGGATCTCGAAAAAAGTAATACCCCTCTGGAGGCCACAGACGGCGGGGCCTCCAGAGCACTTTGTCGTTTTTGGACGGAAAATCCCTAGAACCCCAAATTTGTCTCCGTCTTGATCCTCGATGAGATTACCTCGCAGAGAAATGGTCGCACCGTCATGCATCGTTTTGGCCTGTTCGACAGTCATGATTCTTGCATCTTCAGTCCCACGATAACCTTCATCCAGAGCGTGGGCTGGCGGTGGAGCTGTATCATTTTTCAACCCGCCGTTATCATCAGCAAGCGCTGGCGACAATAAAAAACAACATAATAATGGCGTTATGGATAATTTCATATGTTCTCCTTTTGCCAAGGTTGAAATGTTAAGTGTGGTTGCTATTTATTAACACTGCGAACTGGATAAGTCTCAAATAATATTGTTTAAATTAAATCTAACGTTGGTGGGGATATAAGCGCAACGGTAGAGGAAAGTAGGGGGGGTAATATTCCGAGAAAATTAAGTGTAGCTGGATAATATAGGTCATGCCATTCATTTTGGTCTACGCTTATTAGTCTTTGTGATAAATAATGAGAGGTAATTGAATGGCTGGCTTAAACAAGGAAAAAAAGACCATCAATAAAACCAATTCTGCGCGTTTTCCGGCGCCGCCTTTTCAACAGCAGCAGCAGCCCTTTCCCGGGCTGGCGGGGAAAATGCAACCGCGCCCCGATCATGGAGAAGACAGCTATCAGGGAAGCGGTCGCCTGAATGGGCGCAAGGTATTAATTA
>NZ_JBQVYO010000008.1:0-2239 GCF_055805075.1 Leclercia sp. GHBNCSD
GGGGTCTGACGCTCAGTGGAACGAAAACTCACGTTAAGCAACGTTTTCTGCCTCTGACGCCTCTTTTAATGGTCTCAGATGTCCTTTGGTCACCAGTTCTGCCAGCGTGAAGGAATAATGGCCGAGCATATTGATATGTCCGTGGCAAAGCGGGGAGAGGCGTGCGATATCTTCATCATTCAGTGTTTCACCCTGCGCCCGGAGATGATCCAGGGCTGCCTGCATATAAATAGTGTTCCATAACACGACGGCGTTAGTGACCAGCCCCAGTGTGCCCAGTTGATCTTCCTGACCGTCGGTATATCGTTTTCTTATCTCACCTTTTTGACCGTGACAGATGGCTCTGGCAACGGCATGGCGACTTTCTCCCCGATTAAGCTGGGTCAGAATGCGCCGGCGGTAATCTTCATCATCAATATAATTAAGCAGATACAGCGTTTTGTTGATGCGCCCCACTTCAATGATTGCCTGAGTCAGTCCGGAAGGACGTTCACTTTTCAGCAATGAACGGACCAGCACTGAAACCTGTACTTTGCCCAGCTTCAGGGAGCCAGCGGTCCGGATCATTTCGTCCCACTGAAGGACTATTTTTCGGGGATCTGATTGCCCTCTGGCAATATCATTCAGCACGCCATAGTCGGCATCATGGTCCATTCGCCAGAAAACCGAAGCACCGGCATCAGCCAGGCGTGGAGAAAACTGGTATCCCAGCAGCCAGAAAAGGCCAAAGACAAGTTCGCTGGCACCTGCTGTATCGGTCATAATTTCGGTTGGATTCAGCCCGGTCTCCTGTTCCAGAAGACCTTCCAGCACAAAGATAGAGTCCCTCAGCGTCCCCGGTATAACGATGCCATGAAAGCCGGAATACTGATCGGACACAAAGTTGTACCAGGTGATCCCTCTGTTATTACCAAAGTATTTGCGGTTCGGTCCGGCATTGATTGTTCTGACTGGCGTAACAAAGCGCATTCCATCTGCAGATGCCACTTCTCCTCCACCCCATATCTGTGCCAGTGGCAGCGTTGCCTGAAAATCAACCAGTCTGGCATTAGCGCTGGTGATAGTTTCAGCCCGCAGATAGTTCGCTTTTGTCCAGTTCAGCCGGTGTCGGGTCAGTGCAGGAACATTTGATCTGATCAGTGGTTCCAGACCGATATTGCAGGCTTCAGCCATCAGCACGGCGCTGATGCTGACGGGCAGATCATCAACTCTGGCACTGGCTTCACTAGCATGGAAAAACTCATCAGCAAATCCGGTATGGGCGTTAATTTCGAGCAGCAACTCCGTTAAATCCACCGGAGGGAGTAGATCACTGATCATTTTGCTCAGTCGTTTCAGACTGTCCGGCTCATCAAGACTGGCGAGGGGAGAAATTGTCAACCGGGGCTTCGGGCCAGAAACATCGAGTTCGACAGCCTCATTTTCGCAAAGACGTGCAGCAACCTGTCTGTAACGACTATCAAGCTGATGACCCAGAGATTTTATTGCTTCCTGCGGGTCTGTCGGGTGCCCCAAAGAACGATAAACCTTAATCCGGTTTGCCTGCCAGTCAGCACCCTGTAGTAATCTTGCACGAGGATCTCCCCACCGGTTACTGCCGGTAACGTAGACATCCCTCCGCCTCAGACTATCCTGCAGTTTACTGAGAAAGCAGAGCGTGTATCCCCTGCGGGTGATATGTTTTTCCTTGTTAATCACCAGCCGTTTCCATGACCGACTGATAATTTCCGTTGGTGCGTCGTCAAAAAACTGCCGCCGTGAGCTGAACTCCCGGCTGAGGTAGTCACAGGCATTCAGAGTGGTAACCCCGGCAGGTGCGGATGAAAATTTAACGGTATTCAGCAGATGGGGCAGGAAACGACGAACGCGCCCGTACTGCTCCACCATTTCTTCATGAAAATTATCGTCTGAGGGCCGGGCAATTTCACGGACAAGCGTGATGATTTCAGCCAGCTTTTGCCTTGGGATGTAGCTGAACACCTCAGCACGAATCGATTCGTCCGGTGTTTCTTCTTTCAGCAGGTACGAACATGCGCTGGCGAGCGCCAATGCAGATTTATCCAGATCCTTCAGCGAGCGGAGCCGTTTTTTCTGCCCAATCTTTCTGGCGTCACGGATGATAACGGCCAGCATGGCGTCCAGAACGTCCAATGCATCATCCAGCGCCAGCGTTTCCCATGCAAGGACAAAGGCAACCAGAACCGCCATCCTTTTCTGCGGTGACATCCTGGCAATATTG
>NZ_JBQVYO010000001.1:0-4241794 GCF_055805075.1 Leclercia sp. GHBNCSD
CACAAATTGCGCAGTACAAATGCACAATCAGAAACTGTAGGTCACACCCACCGACATCAGACCGGTCCACGATTTATCAACCATCGGGCTGTCTTTCACCTCATCGCTGAGACGGGTATAGCGGCCGGTACCGTAGACGTTCCAGTCCGTGGCGAATTTATAGCTGGCCGTCAGCTCCAGGTACGGTTGCCAGCTGTCGTCTGCATCGTAGCTGCGCAGGCCGCTGCGTCGTGCTTCGTTACGGGAAACGCCATAATAGTAGTCGTTGTAGTTGTCGCTGTTGTATTCCAGACCGATGCCCGGGGTGAGCGTCAGCCCGCCGTTGGTGTAACGGTACAACCACGCCAGATCCCAGATATAACCGTTACTGTTGTCGAGCGTGTCGCCAGCCAGGGCGGTGCGCAGGAAACCGTACTGCGTGTTATGTACCCATGAAATCCCCGCCATCATGGTGCTTTTACGCTTGTCCAGCTGGCGCAGCTGACGGTTGTCACTGTCGCCAGGCTTGAAGTGCGTCGGGTCGTAATAAGCCATGATGGAGAGTTTGTCGGTCTGGTCGTTCCACAGATAGTAGCCACCGCCCAGCCCACGGAACCAGAAGTTATCGCCTTCATAGGTGATAACCGGAACCGGGTAGAAATCACGATCGTACTGTTTATAAGGGCTATTGATTACGCCGACACCAGCACCAATTGACCACTGATTCTCCGCGTATGCTGTACTTACTGAGGTGGCAACGATAATCCCCAGTGCCAGAAGTTTGAGTTTGGTCACAATCCATTCTTTCCTGTAGTCAAATAATCAGCGAGTGAAGTGTAACCGTCATCTCCCCCATTGCTCAAAATTTTTTGTCTGCTAATCAATTTGATTAACAGAATATTTTGTTTGCGGCAGATGACGAAACGCTGTCACGCGCATTACCGTTCAGTGAAATAAGTGTGTTTGACGTTTAAGATTTGGCTATTTTTTTGGATGAGTTATTGATATGTCATTGAAATTAGTTTTGGCATACATGCAAGTTTTGCAAATGCCATCTACGCTTAATTTTAAGAAGCTGAATACCTGATCACCCCGCAGTTTCAGCCGCCCGACCTGGCACACGGGTTGCTGCTCTGGCAGTGAGGTGCAACGGATCCCGCTTCCGGGAGCCTCTACTATTCATATGAACGGCTCTTTTCCTGTGCTAAAAAACGAAAGGACGGCATGCCATGAATATATTCGATCACTATCGCCAGCGTTATGAAGCTGCCAAGGACGAAGAGTTCACACTGCAGGAGTTTCTTACCATCTGCCGGCAAGATCGCAGTGCTTATGCCAATGCGGCGGAACGACTATTGATGGCTATCGGTGAGCCAAATATGGTTGATACCGCCCAGGAGCCACGGCTTTCCCGTCTGTTTTCGAATCGGGTCGTCGCCCGATATCCTGCGTTTGAAGAATTTTACGGCATGGAAGATGCCATCGAGCAGATTGTCTCTTATCTGAAACATGCTGCTCAGGGTCTGGAAGAGAAGAAACAGATTTTGTATCTGTTGGGTCCCGTTGGCGGCGGTAAATCCTCGCTGGCCGAGCGGCTGAAATCGTTGATGCAGCGCGTACCTATCTACGTCCTGAGCGCCAACGGTGAACGTAGCCCGGTGAACGACCATCCGCTGTGCCTGTTTAACCCGCAGGAAGATGCGCAGATACTGGATAAAGAGTACGGCATCCCTCGCCGCTATCTCGGGACGATCATGTCGCCGTGGGCAGCGAAGCGCCTGCACGAATTTGGCGGTGATATCACCAAATTCCGCGTGGTGAAAGTATGGCCATCCATTCTGGAGCAGATTGCGATTGCCAAAACTGAACCGGGTGATGAGAACAACCAGGATATCTCTGCTCTGGTCGGTAAAGTGGATATCCGTAAACTGGAAAACCACGCGCAAAACGATCCTGACGCATACGGCTATTCCGGTGCGCTGTGCCGCGCCAACCAGGGGATTATGGAATTCGTCGAGATGTTTAAAGCGCCGATTAAGGTGCTGCATCCACTGTTGACGGCAACCCAGGAAGGTAACTACAACGGGACGGAAGGTATTTCCGCCCTGCCGTTTAACGGCATTATCCTGGCGCACTCCAACGAATCTGAATGGGTTCAGTTCAGAAACAATAAAAACAACGAGGCGTTCCTTGACCGTGTTTACATTGTCAAAGTGCCTTACTGCCTGCGGATCTCCGAAGAGATCAAGATTTACGAAAAACTGCTTAACCACAGTGAGCTGGTTCATGCCCCTTGCGCCCCGGGAACCCTGGAGACGCTGTCGCGCTTCTCAATCCTGTCGCGCCTGAAAGAGCCAGAAAACTCCAGCATTTACTCGAAAATGCGTGTTTACGACGGTGAAAGCCTGAAAGATACCGACCCGAAAGCGAAATCCTATCAGGAGTATCGTGACTACGCCGGTGTCGATGAAGGGATGAACGGTCTCTCCACGCGTTTCGCGTTCAAAATCCTCTCCCGTGTGTTCAACTTTGACCACACCGAAGTGGCCGCTAACCCGGTACACCTCTTCTACGTGCTGGAGCAGCAGATTGAACGTGAACAGTTCCCGCAGGAACAGGCTGAACGTTACCTGGAGTTCCTGAAAGGCTATCTGATCCCGAAATACGCCGAGTTTATTGGCAAAGAGATCCAGACCGCCTATCTGGAATCTTACTCCGAGTATGGACAGAACATTTTTGACCGCTACGTCACCTATGCCGATTTCTGGATCCAGGATCAGGAGTACCGCGACCCGGATACCGGCCAGCTGTTTGACCGCGAGTCACTGAATGCGGAACTGGAAAAAATCGAGAAGCCTGCCGGGATCAGTAACCCGAAAGACTTCCGTAACGAGATCGTCAACTTCGTGCTGCGCGCCAGAGCGAACTTCAGCGGACGGAATCCAAACTGGACCAGCTACGAAAAACTGCGCACCGTGATTGAGAAGAAAATGTTCTCCAATACCGAGGAGCTGTTGCCGGTCATTTCGTTCAATGCCAAAACCTCAACCGACGAGCAGAAAAAGCACGACGATTTTGTCGACCGCATGATGGAGAAAGGTTACACCCGCAAACAGGTTCGCCTGCTCTGCGAATGGTACCTGCGCGTGCGTAAGTCGTCTTAACAGCCCAAAAAGCCCGGCGGCGTGTGGCTTGCCGGGCCTACAACAATGTTCCGTAGGCCGGATAAGCGTCAGCGCTGTCCGGCACTTACGGGCACTGAAAGTTGGCAAATGCAGTACGGGGGGCATATGACCTGGTTTATTGACCGGCGTCTTAACGGCAAAAACAAGAGCACGGTGAATCGCCAGCGCTTCTTGCGTCGTTATAAAGCGCAAATCAAACAGTCGATCTCCGAGGCCATTAACAAGCGTTCGGTGACCGACGTAGACAGCGGGGAGTCCGTCTCTATCCCGACGGATGATATTAGCGAACCGATGTTCCATCAGGGACGCGGTGGTTTGCGCCATCGCGTTCATCCCGGTAATGACCATTTTGTCCAGAATGACCGTATTGAACGTCCACAGGGGGGCGGCGGTGGCGGCGGCAGTGGTCAGGGCCAGGCCAGCCAGGACGGTGAAGGTCAGGACGAATTTGTGTTTCAGATCTCCAAGGATGAGTACCTGGATCTGCTGTTTGAGGATTTGGCCCTGCCGAATCTGAAGAAGAACCAGCATCGTCAGTTGAACGAATACAAAACCCACCGGGCCGGTTTTACCGCCAACGGCGTGCCGGCAAATATCAGCGTGGTGCGTTCGCTGCAGAACTCACTGGCGCGCCGTACCGCCATGACCGCGGGCAAACGGCGTGAACTGCGCGAGCTGGAAGCAAGCCTGGATAGTGTGGCGAAAAGCGAGCCAGCGCAGCTGCTGGAAGAGGAGCGTTTACGCAAAGAGATCGCCGAACTGCGCGCCAAAATCGAGCGCGTGCCGTTTATCGACACCTTTGACCTGCGTTACAAGAACTATGAAAAGCGTCCTGAGCCTTCAAGCCAGGCGGTGATGTTCTGCCTGATGGACGTTTCCGGCTCGATGGATCAGGCTACCAAAGATATGGCCAAGCGCTTTTATATTCTGCTCTATCTCTTCCTGAGCCGAACCTATAAGAACGTGGAAGTGGTCTATATTCGCCATCACACCCAGGCCAAGGAGGTGGATGAGCATGAGTTCTTCTACTCACAGGAGACGGGGGGGACTATCGTTTCCAGTGCCCTGAAGCTGATGGATGAGGTGGTGAAGGAGCGTTACGACCCGGCGCAGTGGAACATCTATGCTGCTCAGGCGTCGGACGGTGATAACTGGGCAGACGATTCGCCGCTGTGCCATGAAATTCTGGCGAAAAAACTGCTGCCGGTTGTGCGTTACTACAGCTATATCGAGATCACCCGCCGCGCTCACCAGACGCTGTGGCGTGAGTATGAACATCTGCAAAGCACGTTTGATAACTTCGCGATGCAGCACATTCGCGACCAGGACGATATCTATCCGGTATTCAGAGAGCTTTTCCATAAGCAATCTGCCACCAGCAACAGTTAACGCCACCGCCGGTCATTGACCGGCGGTTTTACGTTAGCTTTCTGTCAGAACGTAACGTTCATTTTTGCCCACACGGTCCGACCCGGTTCATTGACCGGCGTGTCGGAGGAGTAGCCAAAGCTGCTGTTCCCCGCCAGGTTAAGATGCTCGCTGTAGTTTTTGTCCAGCAGGTTATCGACCCCACTGCTCAGCTTCAGGTAGTTATTCACCTTCCATGCCGCGTTGGCGGAGAGAATGGCAAAGCCAGCGCTCTGATCGAAATCTTTCCCGACCACGTTACCTTCATTCATCGCCACCCGATGCTGCGGGCTCACCATGCGCAGCAGGCCGGTTGAACTCCAGTCGCCCTGCTCCCACGTGAGGCCAAGACGCGCCTCCAGCGGCGGCATTTGCGGCAGCGGCTGGTGGTCGTCCGTGTTCTCCCCCCAGGAGTAGTTAAGGGTAGCGTCGGTTTTCCACTGATCGCTCAGCTGCCAGGAGGCGCCCATCTCCCCACCCATAATGGTGGCATCCACGTTGTCGGCCTGGCTGACGTGGGAATCGTCAGGATCGTAGCTAAACAGAATAAAGTCGTTGATGCGCCCGACATAGGCGGAGATCCACCCGGTGGTACGCTCGCCTTTATACTGGGCGCCGACGTCAAGCTGGGTGGTTTGCTCTGGTTTGAGATTATCAAAGACATCCGAGGTGCCGTCCGGGCCATAGGTGGGCGAAAACAGCTCCCAGTAATCGGGGAATCGTTCGGTATAACCGAGCCCGGCGTAGACCATCGCCGGTGCCGTGCCCAGATTATGCTCCACGCGCAGGAAGCCCGCCGGAAGGGTATCCTCGCGGCTGTCGCTGCCGATGCTGGTATAGTTATCCACTTCGACCTTATCCAGACGCGCGCCGCCAATCACTTTACTCAGATCGGTCGCATTCCACGTCAGCTCGCCGAACGCGCCGTAATCGTGAAAACGTGCATCCTCCTGCCAGCCTTTGTCCTCATCATCTTCATTGCTGCGATGGGTGTTGGTCTGCATATCCAGCCCGCTTTGCAGCTGGAAATCTGACCATAGCCAGGTCCCCACCATCCTGCCGCCGACGGTGCGACGATCGACCTGTTTTTCCATCGGCATCGACATATCCATCGATCCCATCGGCATGCCGTTCATGGAGCCGGAATCCGGGGTGCCGGAGGAGCGCATGGAGTAGTTGTCCATGATGTGGTTGGCGTAGTTGTAATAGGCGCTCATCTCCAGGGAATCGAAAATGTCGCCGATATTCTCTTTCTTAAAGCGCAGGCCCAGGCTTTCGCGCTTGAACTGGGATCCGTCCATGCCGCGCCCGGCATAGCTTGCGTCGCCATCCCCCTGACCGGCGGTGAGTTCCAGTAACGTATCCGCATCCGGTGTCCAGCCGATGGCCAGATCGGTGTTCCACTTGTCCCATTTCGAGGCCACCCGGTCGCCGTTACCGTCTTTGTAGTCGCCCGCTTTCGATTTATTGCCGTTGAGGCGTACATAGCCCGTGTCGTTACCGAAGCTGACATTGGCATTTTCATCGAAGCGGTCATTCGAAGCGGCGAGAAAGCTGGCGTCGCCCTTGATGCCGGCGCTGTCAAAACGGGGCGGTTCACGTTCGAAGCGCACCGTTCCGGCGGAGTTTCCCGGCCCCCAGAGCACGGTTTCCGGCCCTTTGGTGACCGTCAGCAGATCGTAGCTTTCCGGCGAGATGTATGAGCTTGGCGCATCCATTCGCGACGGACAGGCGCCGAGCATTTCACTGTCGTTGGTTAGCAGGCGCAGACGCGAACCAAACATGCCGCGAAATACCGGATCGCCATTACTGCCGCCATTACGGATCTGGCTAAAGCCGGGGATGGTTTTAAGGTAATCCGAGCCGTCGCTGGCCGGCACCGGCTGGCGCGGGGTTTTGGGCGACGTGACCACTTCAAGTGGAGAAAGAACCGGTGCCGTCACGGTGATCACATCCTGATCGTTCACCGGTGCTGTGCTGATAGTCCCCGCGGCAAGCGCTGCGCCGGAAAAGGCGGTGAGCAGCGCCAGAGCCAGAGGATGGGGGGGAAACGTAAATTTTTTCATTGCTGTGCCTGATTGAAGAGTGGCGTGGTGTACCGCTGCGAAACCGAATCCTTTCGATAACGAAAGCGCTTAACGAGCAGGCACATAAACTACGTAAAGTTTGCCGAAGGGGGTAAACCGGAACAACGTTGCGTGAGGAGAATAAGAGCGGTAGAAAAAAGTTGTAAATTGTCATGTTGTTGGTTTTGCTGATACTCAACGCCAGCAGCGAATATTCAAAATAACGCCATTTTTTCCCGGCTGAACCGCCTGTCCGTGGCGTTAACCCGCACCGTCTCTCCGCTTCAGGCAATCGCCCAAATCACACTCTTTTTTGCACAAAACCCTTTTTACCGGCACGCGAGCACGTAAAGTAAGCAGGCTTACTTTTCTATTTTGGCAAGGAATACCCTATGTTTGACCCTACCCTGCTCATTCTTCTGGGCCTGGCCGCGCTGGGCTTTATCAGCCATAACACCACGGTCGCAATATCAATTCTGGTTCTGATCATCGTTCGCGTGACGCCGCTTAGCGGTTTTTTCCCGTGGATTGAAAAACAGGGGCTGACCGTGGGGATCATCATCCTGACCATCGGGGTGATGGCCCCCATCGCCAGCGGCACATTACCGGCTTCCACGCTTATCCATGCCTTTATGAACTGGAAATCGTTGATCGCCATTGCCGTGGGGGTATTTGTCTCCTGGCTTGGCGGTCGCGGCGTTACGCTGATGAGCTCCCAGCCCACGCTGGTCGCGGGTCTGCTGGTGGGTACGGTGCTGGGCGTGGCGCTCTTCCGCGGCGTCCCGGTCGGCCCGCTGATCGCCGCCGGGCTGGTGTCGTTGTTTATCGGGAAGTCGTAGCGAGGCTGGCGACATACCGGGCCGGGGTCTGGCCCAGCCCCTTTTTGAACATCGTGATAAACGCCGTGGTGGAGTCATAACCCAGGTTTTGCGCCACCTGCTGCACCGACTGCCCGCTAATGAGCCCCTGCAGGGCGACAATCAGCTGGAGCTGATGCCGCCAGCGGCGAAAGCTGAGCCCGGTTTCGCTGACCACCAGCCGGGCGAGATTGCGCTCACTCATCGCAAAATGGCGCGCCCACTGGTGCAGCGTCTGCCAGGCGGCAGGCGATTCGGCCATGGTGTCACTCATCAGGCGGATTTTGGGATGCGTGGATACCGGAAGCTGCAACTGCTCCTGTGGCTGTCGGGGCAGCTCATCAAACAGCACCTGCACCAGCCGCCGGGTGGCAGGCTCCTGCTCAGCGGGGCTGCGCTCCGCCAGGGTCAGGATCAACTCCCGCACCAGAGGTGAGATTTTCAGGGTGCAGCAGCGGTCCGGCATCGATACCGCGCCGGGTTCAATAAACAAAAAGCAGAGGCGGGCGCTGGGCGTGGCCTTATTGCTGTGCGGCAGCAGGCCGGGGATCCAGACGGCGAACT
Source organism: Leclercia sp. GHBNCSD (assembly GCF_055805075.1). NCBI lineage: Bacteria > Pseudomonadati > Pseudomonadota > Gammaproteobacteria > Enterobacterales > Enterobacteriaceae > Leclercia > Leclercia sp. GHBNCSD. The sequence continues at coordinate 8,059 of NZ_JBQVYO010000001.1, forward strand.
GCGGGGGCACCATCCACATGGCATTTTCCACCTCGCAGGTAATGGCTCCGTGCAGGGCGAGAATCAGCTGGCCTTTGCGGTGCTGGTGGAACGGAATGCGCTGCTCGTCTTCCACCACGCGTACATGAAACGCCACCGCAGGATCGTGCTGGCTGTCGGGATCGTATCCCGCAAGGCCGAGTCCAGGCATCATTTTGTCCGATATTAGCGATAATCTGTCATTTTAGCTTGATTTCAACCACGGTGAAAATGCGTATCCTGTAGCCTCATTTCGACGTAAGAGATTCCCATGACCCTTGCCCTTTCTGCTACCGGCAAACAGCGAGCGCTGTTGATTGCCGGGATCCTGATGATTGCCACCTCACTGCGGGTGACCTTTACCGGTGCAGCGCCGCTGCTGGATGCTATTCGTACAGATTATGCCCTGACCACCGCCCAGACCGGACTGCTTACCACCCTTCCCCTGCTGGCCTTTGCGCTGATTTCGCCGCTGGCGGCCGGCCTCGCCCGGCGCATCGGGATGGAGCGCAGCCTCTTTATCGCCCTGCTGCTGATCATCGCCGGGATTGCCCTGCGTTCGCTTCCCTCTTCGGCATTGCTGTTTGGCGGCACCGCCATCATTGGCTGCGGTATTGCGCTGGGCAACGTCCTGCTGCCGGGGCTGATCAAACGCGATTTCCCCGGCCAGGTGGCGAAACTTACCGGGGCGTACTCCCTGACCATGGGAGCTGCCGCCGCGCTGGGCTCGGCGCTGGTGGTGCCGGTTGCCCTGAGCGGCGCGGGCTGGCACGGCGCACTGTTAATGCTGATGGTATTTCCTCTGCTGGCCCTGCTGCTGTGGCTGCCGCAATGGCGTCAGCGCCCTGCCGGCACCCTGAGCGGCGCCCGCGCCCTGCACAGCCGGGGCATCTGGCGTTCCGCACTGGCCTGGCAGGTGACGCTGTTTCTGGGGATTAACTCGCTGATTTACTATGTGATTATTGGCTGGCTTCCGGCGATCCTGCAGAGTCACGGATACAGCGAAACCGAGGCGGGTTCCCTGCACGGGCTGTTACAGCTGGCGACCGCGGCACCGGGAATTGTCGTGCCGCTGATCCTGCTTCGCCTGAAAGATCAGCGCGGTATCGCCGGACTGGCGGCGATGATGTGTGCGGTAAGTGCTGCCGGGCTGTGGTTTATGCCGGCGATGGCGGTGATGTGGACGCTGATTTTTGGCTTTGGCTCCGGTGCGACGATGATCCTCGGCCTGACGTTTATTGGCCTGCGCGCCAGTTCGGCCCATCAGGCGGCAGCCCTTTCCGGGATGGCGCAATCGGTCGGCTATCTGCTTGCCGCCTGTGGCCCGCCGCTGATGGGTAAAATCCATGATACCAACGGCGACTGGCGGATCCCGCTGCTGGCCTGTGCGCTGGTGTCAGTCATCATGGCCGTGTGCGGGATCCTTGCCGGGCGTGACCGGGAGATCACACCCGGCTAAGCCCTTTATTCAGTAACTCTGTGCCGCGCGAAGCAGCGCCTGCACCAGCGGCGCAGGACGCCCTGCAAGGGCAGCGCGCTCGTGCTGGAACAGCGTCGCCACAAAGAATGGATGGGTGACCAACTCTACGGCACGGATCTCCCCCTGCGCGTCCCAGCCGGTGACGCGCATATCGCCCTTCTCCAGCTCCTGCGCAAATTCAGGCGAAACGCCATAATTGCAGCGATATTCTTCCTCGATCTCCTCCTGACCATAGGCTTTAGCGATCAGGGTGTTAGCGCGTAGTTCAATGGTATCGGCGACCTCCACCAGCGAGCAGGTCAGGGGGGCAATGACCATTCGCCCTGCGGTATCGGTTTCTGCGTGGGCGGCATCCTGCCAGCCAAGAACGTTACGCGCATATTCAATGAGCGCATGCTGGAATCCGCCGCAGGTGCCCAGAAACGGCACGCTGTTCTCCCGGGCATACCGCGCCGCAATGAACGCAGCGTCAGCATTTTTATAGGGACTTGCAGGAACCAGCCAGATCGCGTCGTAGCCGACCAGGTCCTCCGGGCTGGTTAATTCGGTGGTGGCCAGCCAGTCGTAGTCGGCGGTAATGTCCAGCACCGCGGCGGCATCATCAATGGCGAGAGGAATCGCCTGGTGAGCCGGCACGTCATGATTGTAGTCGCCGACCAGCGCAATTCGGAGGGTATCTTTTAGGGCAGAGAGTTCCATACAGTGATCCTTATGCCAGATAAATATCAGATAACATAAGGCGCGTCAGACTACCGATCTTTCGTTGATATCACAACACCTTAAAATAAGTGGGCAAAAGCGGAAAGCCAACCTGTGATACCGTTACGATCGTGACCGCCAGCACCGCGTCACCCGGATTAAGGAGCAAGAGAATGATTCAGTGCAAACGACTGTATGACGAGGCAAGCCAGGACGATGGCTACCGTATCCTGGTGGATAGACTCTGGCCGCGGGGCATGAAAAAGGAGGCGTTAGCGTGCGATGAGTGGTGTAAAACGCTGGCGCCTTCCAATGCACTGCGCAAGGACTTTCACAGTGAGACCATCGATTTCGCCAGCTTCAGCAAACATTATCGTCAGGAGCTGGCCTTGCAGGAAGATGAGGGGCGGCGCATTGCCCGTCTGGCCGACAACCAGCCCGTGACGCTGCTCTATGGCGCGAAAGACCGGGAGCACAATCACGCGCTGGTGTTAGCCGACTGGCTGCGTAAGCTGTAATTCAGTCCAGCATCAGCGCGTCGAGAGTTTCAGGCGCCTCTTCAGGAGTGAGCGGCATCAGGTGTTCCGGGCGAACAAAGGCAAAACCGTGCTGGTTATCCACCGACCAGACATCACCGGTCACCAGCCACAGGGGACGTTCTGCCCCTCGCGGCAGCTCGGTCACCACGCCGTTGACCGGGTTTAAAAAACGCTGCCCCGGCTGACAGAGGCTAAACAGCTCCACAGATTTACCAATATTGCGACGACCTGCTGGCGTGCGGGCGCCGATAACCATCGCCAGGCTGCCCGGATTTAACTGGAACATACTTCCTCGTGCTGGATACTGAGAGTTTAAGAATTATCTTAGCAAAGTTTATCCCAGCCGGTCTGCCCTGTCACCAGGGGAGGCGGTTAATCTTTCTCCATGATTTCTTCATTCTGCCAACATCTTTCCTCGCTATAGTGCCATCGTTCTCGCAAAGACCAGAGAACATCATTCCGTAATCAAGCTGTTATTTTCCCCGGCCCTGCGCCGGGGCTTTTTCCTGCCAGAATGTGCCCTTCCTCGCCTGAATATATGAAATGTTGTTAATTCATGTTTTACTATCCGCCGTCAATCTTTGAGCAAATCAGACAGGTACAGAGATCATCTGTAAGGGGAGTTGAGCAGCGTCATGTCGGATATTATTCTTGCCCGTGTTTCAGAAACGCTCAGCACTGAGCAATCACTTGAGGGCCTGGTGCGTCAGCTGCTCGAAATGCTTGAGATAGTGACGGACATGGAGTCCACCTACCTTACCAAAATTGATATCAACGCCCGTCTGCAGCATATTCTCTACGCCAGAAACAGCAAACAGATGCAAATCCCGGAAGGGCTCAGCGTTCCCTGGGGCGACACGCTGTGCAAACGGGCGATCGATTCCGACTGCTTCTATAGCGATAACGTCCCCGAACGCTTTGCAGACTGCGACGCGGCAAAAGCGCTGGGTATCACTACCTACGTGAGCATACCGGTTCATCTGACGGATGGTTCGCTCTATGGCACCCTCTGCGCCACCAGCACCCATAAACAACCGTTGAGCGAACGCGGCGAGCAGGTCTTAAAGCTCTTCGCCGGGCTCATCGCCCAGTACATTGAGAAAGAGTCGCTTGTCCGGCAGTTGCGTGAAGCTAACGCCGCCCTGATTACCTGGTCCTATACCGATGCCCTGACCGGGCTGCCTAACCGTCGCGCGATTTTTGAAAATCTCACCACCCTCTTCTCGCTGGCGCGTCATCTAAACCGCAACGCCATTATCGCCTATATCGATCTGGATAATTTCAAACTTATTAACGATCGCTTTGGCCATGAGGCTGGCGATCGGTTCCTGGTGGAAGTGGGTAAACGGTTGAATGAAGGACGCGACGAGGATGATATCGTCGGCAGGCTGGGTGGCGACGAGTTCCTGGTGGCCTGCCTGAGTCATGATAGCGAAAGCGGCGAGCAGACGTCGCTGACGGTGCTGAAGAGACAGCTGAGCGCACAGATCGCCGGGGAGTACTGGCTGGGGGATGTGCATCTGGTCTACCCGGGCGCCAGCCTGGGGGTGATTGAGGTGGATCCTGCCAGACTGGATGCAGATAGCGCACTGCGGGTAGCCGACGCCGCCATGTACAGCGATAAAAAAGGGAAACGGAAAACGCCCTTTCTCAATATCGATTAACCCCGTACACTCGACGGGTTTTGTATTTCAGGACAGGTGATAGCATGCGGCTTGGTATTCTGTTCCCGATCGTGATTTTTATCACGGCGGTGGTGTTTTTAACGTGGTTTTTTATCGGCGGCTACGCTGCGCCTGGGGGATAAATGAGAAAAACGACGATTATTATGCTGATTGTCGCCATTGTGGCCGTGGCCGGAAGCCAGTTAGGCTGGTGGTGAATCGCGGAAAAAGACCGCCTATTGGCGGTCTTTTTTCTGAAGTGTGTCGGGTTAGCTTCTTACCTTACGGTAAATAAACAGCACCACCAGCGCACCAATTACTGCAACCATAAAGCTGCCGAAGTTAAAGCCATCGACTCTGCCGAATCCGAACAGGGTACTGATCCAGCCACCCACTACGGCACCGATGATGCCCAGAATGACCGTAACGATGAACCCACCGCCATCTTTGCCCGGCATGATCCACTTCGCCAGAATACCTGCAATAAGCCCAAAGATAATCCAGGATATGATTCCCATAACTGCTTTCCTCTCTGTATGGTTTTTGTCGTCAAATCAAGTACACAGAAAGCTTAGCACAGGATTCAGAAATGCAAGTTTGTGATAGCCATCACGTGAAGATTTTAAGATTAAGTCCACAAACGGCGTCCCACACAAAAGATGGGGTTGCAATCGTTAATGAGAAACATTATCTTTCTCAATACTGAATAGTTGAGCAAATCACTCAGGTATTCAGTACGACATTGCTCACATTGCTTCCAGTATTACTTGCCCACGTTTCGTGGGCTTTTTTTTGCCTGTTATCCTGCGATTTGACGTTCTGGGATTTGCGATTACGCTTATTAGCACAATCCCAGTACAGCCATAATGGTATTGATAACATGAATGTTTCCAGCAGATTCGTGATTTGTATTAACCTTGTTTGTGCCAGTTCCTTGTTGCTTATACTCTCGGACAAATTTAACTGGTTTTAACGTGAGCAGGCCCGGCATCCGTCGGGTTTCATCTTTTAATCATCCCCTTCGATTAAAAATCCTGCCCGACGTATCGCCTCTTTACAGTCGGTGACGCCTGCCGCGTATCCGGCCTCGATATCACACACCGGGCTGGCGCTGACATAAGGGAGCTTCACTTCGGTTGCGAGAAGCTGCTTCAGGCGGGCGTTCTCCTGACGGATAGTCAGAAGTTCGGCGGCAAGCTCTGCTGGTGTTGCCGCCAAGAGTTCACCTGCGGCAATGCGGCGAAGCGCTGTCTCATCAAGCATTATTCCTCCTGCGTAACCATAAAAAACGGGCACCCATCGGCTTCCTACCAGGTACTATTTCCAGAAAATCTCTCAATCATCCAGTCGATGAATATTCTCAATCGGCCATTTAACGGCTTTGTTGGCGGGAAAATAATAGAGACAGGAAATTGTCTGTGCGTAACCTCTTCAAGAACAGGAACAAGTTCACCCGATGCTATAAAGCGACGGCTTACGGAAGCATGTGTTTGCCCTATGCCCATGCCGTGGACAAGCATACTTATCAGCGCGGCACTATCATTCGCGGCGATATCAAATGCTGCCAACTGTTTTTCGCCTCCCCTGCTCATGAAACGCAGAGGCCAGGCCTCACCGGTTGCAGCACTGAAATAGCCGACGATTTTATGTCCATTTTCAAGGTCAGTCAGTTTTTTGGGCACGCCATACTGTTTCAGGTAGCCGGGGCTTGCACAGGTAATTAAGCGATCTTTATACAGCGTTCGCGCAATCAGAGAAGAATCCGTCAGCTCACCTGCGCGAATGACGCAGTCTACACCTTCCTCTATAAGATTAACCGGGCGATCGCCCACCCCAAGCGCCAGCTGTATATGGGGATAGCGTTCACGAAACTCTTCGAGTACCGGCATCAGGACAAAATTCGCCAGCGAGGAGTGAAGATCGATGCGCAGCCTTCCTTTCGCGGCGGCGCCCATATCCCGAATGGCGCCTTCGGTTTCATCGAGTTTAGTGACGAGCTTACTGATCCTTCTGTAATACTCGGCCCCCTCGGTCGTTAAGGTGACAGTACGTGTCGTGCGCTGTATCAGCTTTGTGCCTATATGTTCCTCTAATAATTTGAGATTCTTACTGACAGTGGAGCGCGGCAAATCCAGGTGTGCTGCGGCCTTTGTGAAAGAGCGCGTCTCTACGATGCGCTGGAATATACGTATAGCTAACAGATGATCCATGACTCTATTTTAAAGTATGCCATCTGATTGTGCACACATATGGAAACTGAAGTCGTAAATGGGGGGCTTATCCGTGTGGCAACTCCCGCTATCCTGCGGTCATGAAATTTGCCGAAGGAGAGTAAAACCATGACTGACGTTACTGCAAAACAACAGGCGTTGCTGGAAGCCCGATACGGTGTTGAGCAACCCAAACCAGACAACATTATCTGGACGCCGCAGGTCGAAGCCCTGCTGGGCCATAAATCTGTCAGGACATTTTTGCCTGAACCTCTCCCGGATGGGGCAATAGAGACCATGGTCGCTGCAGCGCAATCAGCCTCAAACTCCTCTGCCCTGAATCAGTGGAGCCTGGTAGCCGTTACGGACCCGGCGCTTAAACAGCGTATTTCAGATACCGTAGCACGTTCAGTGCCCGTGGATCGTATCCCGTGGATTGAGGAAGCACCCGCCCTGCTCCTCTGGGTGGCAGATCTGTCGCGAGGGGCAGGAATAACAAAAGATGCCGGTAAAGAGCCTGTTGTGCTCGACTACCTCGACTCTTTCCTGATGGCATCGATTGATGCCGCCCTTGCCGCCCAGAACGCTGCCGTTGCAGCGGAATCCATAGGCTTAGGAATAGTCTATCTCGGGGTGATGCGTAATATTGCCAAAGAGGTGGCGGAAATCATCAACCTGCCTGAGTACAGCTTTGTCACGTTTGGCATGGCAACCGGGTGGCCCGACAGAGCCAGAACCAGCAGCATTCGCCCGCGACCGGCTCAGCCAATGGTGCTCCATTACAATCGCTACCAACAGGATCGCTATCGCACCTATCTTGAAGGCTATGAAAATGCATATCAGGCATTTCGTCGTCGCCAGAATATGCGCGACAAAACCTGGACCGGCTCCGTCGTTGATTCCGCGACCAGCATGGATTATCTCGGCGGGCGAATCAATTTACGCGAAACGGTCATGCAGCGCGGTTTCAAATTAAAATAACCGGGATTTAGCCCGGGGTCTCTTCAGATCCGCTCATCAAACGCCCATAAAAAACGGGAGCCATCAGGCTCCCGTTCGCATACAACCGAAATCCGGATTACATGTTTTCGATGATCGCGTCACCAAACTCTGAGCATTTCAGCAGTTTAGCGCCTTCCATCAGACGTTCGAAGTCATAGGTCACGGTCTTGTTGTTGATCGCGCCTTCCATACCTTTAACGATCAGGTCTGCGGCTTCGAACCATTCCATATGACGCAGCAGTAGTTCAACGCAATCATGGTAAGCCATTACTTTATAATAGGATGATAACGCAAAATCAGTTTTGAGGGCTAATTTTAACTGCTTCCTAACCCCTTGTTTTTGCGATAGTGGCAGAAAGTTTTGATAACCACTTTTCACCAATAGGAGTGCTTAACCCACTCAAATCTATTGGTCTGTTAAGTGCCAATAGCTGCCAGTAACAGATTTGCAGATTTGTACAAGATGAGGACGCATAGTTAATACGTGGTTTGCTATTATCATTTTCAGCTACTGAAATATATATCGAATTCCATGATAATCAACTTTTGGTTTCTTTTAACAAGTCTTTCATTGCTTGTCTACCGCGTTCTTTTCTCTCCTGCTTAACAAGCCTTTTTAAATATTTTTTAGATGGCGAAGATCTCTTTTTCTTTTTTTGGGATTTAGGTATTACATCTGGAGGGCAAGTTTCATTTAAAAATGTACGGATTGCTTTTCTGTAATTAAACAGCATTTCAAAACCTACAGTGATTTTATCACCAGCCACAGGCATTGGATCAATAAATCCTGATATTAAATTAAGAGACTTAGTATTCCATCGCCCGTTGGCATGGCATAATGAATTTCTAACGGCAATTAGTTCTAGACAACCTTTTTTTGACCACTCATAGTCATCATTAAGTAGCGTTGAAAGTTTTTCAACTTTTGATTGAGGGAATACATCGGGATTGAATTTTAACTTAACCATAGCATCTGCCATCATCTCATCGAAGATCACTGTCAAATCTTGAATAAGCATCTTAATTATCTGACCAGAGATCTCGTCAAAATGTAAATTGGGGTCTCGTCGAAACTCAAGACTCTTGTTATTTGTATGAGTCGGCAAAAGAGTTGTTGAATATGAACAAATTGGTGAAATCCAACTATTCGCATCTCTGAAACGTTCATTAAGTGTCGACTTGTCACCAAAATTAATTTCTTTTGCCATATGCAACGAATGCACTAATGTATACAGGGTACGAGTCCAAACGTTAACGCGATTCCAATCCATAATTTTATCTCTAAAGAATTTAACCCTTACGAAAATTATTTCGGGTAACTGCTTTTCACTATGAGCTGATGATTACGTATAAGAGAATCTCTGCATTTCCTGATTTTGTCCATCAATTTTTTTAAGAAGTCGTAGCAGCCGCAATGATTCTTTACCTCCGGTTTCACTAGGCTGATCGTTAGATTCCAATCTATAACACCTGTCACAATATACATGGTCCGCTTCTCGCTCAAAGCGAACATAAAACTTGTAAAGGGAAGACCACAGGCCTTCCTCCTTTTACGTGTAACCGCGCACCGCTTCTTACACCGGAATGTCATCAGCATCAGTGCTGTTGATGAAGAACGTCACCCTGCCTATGACCTCAACTTCCTCCGTAGCCTCACCCTCAATCGCTTCGCCATCATCCGTGATTAATGCCCTTCCCCTGAACTTGGCAAACTGCGTTCGGCCACCCGACAGGATCAGCAGAGTCTGCCCCTGAACTAACCGGGTGACTGGCTCGATTAATGCGAAACCTGATGACGTCTCAAGTATGCGTGTATCGATACCGACGCCGCAGATGAGCTCCGGTGTCATCCGCTGGGAGGTGTAATCAGCCGCTGGAGATGGAAAGCCCATTACAGACCTCCGTTCGGGTTATAGAGCATAAAGGTGCGCGCCTGACCCTCGCTGGTTGAGATATCTTTAAAGGTAGAAACGTGGCTCTCGATCCAGTCGTTCGCCTCTTTAAGCGTCCACTCCCAGTTAACCGCCACCAGCTGCGCAACAAAGTCCTGCGTCGAAACCGTCTGGCGGCCGTTTGGTTCCCGTTTGATGGCTTCGCGAAAAGCCCCTTCAATATCGATTCTGCGTGGCATAACCCCTCCTTATTATTTTTACTGTGTTTATATACAGTAGTTTTCAGGAGAGGTCAGGGCAAGGCGGCTGTACCTATTGATCATTGCTGCTGAATGTCCGGTTGTTCGTCCTGAGCTGCTTCAGCCATTGCAGCCGCGGCCTCCAGCTGGCGCTCATTCCAGATGCTGTCCACCGGCATCTCCACACGGATGGAGACATACTGATCCGCTGGGATGTCGATTGGGTCACCTTCGTTAAAACCTTCCCGTTCGTTACGGGCGAACTCCGGCGCACCCGGGTGAGTCCGATGATACGTTTTCACCAGCACTGAACCGTCCGGGTTCACTTTGTAATCCAGCCAGATCAGCGGCTGGCGATTGCGGTCCTTCGGTATATCGAACCCACCGTCAATACCGCCCCACGCCGCATCCGCATTAAGCCCGAGACAACCCGTGATGAGATAAACGCCTTCCCCCTGGCGCGTTACGGTCACGCCTTCAGATTCATAGTTCGTTTCCGAAGAGCCATCGGCATAAACTTTGACGATTGGGGATGCTGACTTTAACGTGCCATCGGCTGCTTTGGTGGTATTGGAATCGGTATATACCTTACAGATTTTCCCGTCATACGTTGGAGATGAACTGAGCAGCCGCAGGTATAACTCAGGCGGCACATCAAGGCGTGCCGGGAAGCAAAACTGAAATGCGGTTGAGGCATCAAAGGGCATGCCCAGCACTGCAGTATTGTTGTCGATGCCGCCCAGCAGCATCTTGGCGTTATAAGCCCCAAACCCTTTGCGATCACCCTGGCTGATGCTCGCCAAATTACTGCTGCCCAGTCCAAAAGCGCCGACCTCCATCACGTTTCCTGAGGACGTTCCGACATCCCGCTGTGCAGCTGACTTCAGCCCAGAGATGTCCGCAGCGGCCAGGCTAATAGTATCTTTTCTGTTTGCCATGTTGTGCTCCTTATGCCCATACCCGGTACGGGCTGTCAGGGAAGACCCCAAAGGCATCTAACGATGCCAGTTCCAGCGAATCGTCTGTCACGCGCAAATTGGCGTGAAATCCGGGCAGGCTGACGTATTTGATAACTTCGTTTTCTTGTCCTGGATTTAGAATTTCTCCGGGCACGGTAATAACTCCAACCATATCCAGACTGATATTCGGGTGATGTAAACCACACTGCTCCTCATCATCCATAACCCCCGCCGCGCTTAATTGCGTTCGCATTTCGTTAGCGTCAGTAAAGCGCAGAAATAAGTCTCTCATTAGCGGAGTCCTTTAATTTGATTAAGGGTTAATAGTCGGTGCCAAATACGGAAGTTGCGAATGTGATAAACAAAAGTAGTGCCTGACGGGCCTGTTGTGTTTGAAATAGCCGATGCCGATGTTGTGTTGCTAACCGGGACTTGCGTTCTAGTAGCAGTACTCCCATTAAAGAACAAGGAATATTCGTCCCCATCTATTTTATGTACGAGAACGCCTGGGGTATTAGCGATGTAAGATACAAATGTCCCCCCTCCATCCCTATATGACGTAAGTCTATTTGCCGAGCTGAGTCGGCAAATAATGTCATTGTTGCTACCAGCCACACGAACTATATCAACGTAGTTACTTGCAGAAGGCCCAAAACCTTTTACTACAACTTCAAAAGCTACAGTACGTTTAAATTTAGTTGCTAACGTTTTATATCCCACATTCTCAGGTAGCAGATTCCAGTAATCTGCCCCTCTGGTGACTGTGGATCCCTCAGTTGGAATATACGAGGTAGGGACAGGTCCAGCTTCTAATTGCGCTCCCCAAATATATAAACCGGATACGCCATCACCGGCATAACTTGCCGTTACTCCATCTTTTGCTAATTGCAGACGGAAAACGCTACTCTGAGTCGCTCCAGCGGTGAGCGACATCCAGACACGATAAAGGCCATTCCCAAGATCATCAAATCCACGGTCCAGGTAATGGGCACCGACAGCACCGCCAACGAATGCTCCTGCAACGGGATCAAAGAAAACTCCAGCAGTGGTTCCAGTTGCAACCCGTAGGTATAAAAGACGAGAATTTGTATGAGCTTTAACAAATACAGAATAACAATATATCGTCCCGGACGTTAAGACGATATTACGGTCTTGCGCATAATGTTCCGCACTAGCCGTATCCTCAACCAATAGCGCCATCGTCTTGTCGCCGCGAGGAGAATCACCGCTGTTATTTGTCGTGGTGACTCGGGAACCCGTCCCCCACTGTTCGGAGTAGGTATATAAGTTAGTGCCAACCCCTTCCATTAACAAACCTTCTCGCTCAAATCGTGGCTCGTTAATAGCGGCGGTCTGCATTACACCGCATTTGTCGATATACGTTCCGGTGGTTAACCGAGTGAAGGTCGCTGACTTTGATGCCAGATCCAGAATCTGCCCGGAAATCGTCAGCCGGTCATAAGGCGCGTACCCCGCCAACAGGCGCATGTCATCATTGAGCGGCAACCAGACGTCAGGAAAAGGAGCCTCTTCGTAAGGTACAGAGGTCAGCAACTGCGCAGCGGCCAGTGATGTTGCGGCGTTAGTTTCGCTGGTTTTGGCGTTATTTTCTGAAGTCTTCGCGTTCGTCTCAGACGTTTTGGCGTTGGTTTCTGAGGTCTTGGCGGCATTCTTCGAAGCGAGTGCGTTACCCTCAGACGTTGCCGCGTTCGTGGCGCTTTGTGCTGCTGCATTTTTTGACGCCAGAGCATTCGTTTCACTGGTTTTGGCTGCAGCGGCGCTGGTTCCTGCCGCGTTAGCTGCGGTGATAAGCTTGGACCAGCTCGGGCCGGTCTTTTTCGAACCGTCAGCCAGCGTTACTGTGACGTCACCGGTACCCGATAAAATCAGGTCCTGGTTGACGATATCAATTTGCGCCTGGCGAAATCCTTCCGTGACGGATTTCGCTAAATCGTCATCAATCGTTGCCATTCGTGATGTCCTTAAAATGAAAAACCCAGCCGGAGCCGGGTTATTGAGGTGAAGTTATGAGGATCAGGAGGAGAAAGAGCCGGTGCCGCGCGTTACCGTCATTGTCGGGGCAGTAACACCGACCGACGCATTACTGGAAGTAACGGTGATGCTGGCGTCGATACGCTGGCCGCCCATGCCGGACGCCGCATGTCGGGCGGTGAGCCATACCCCACCAATGGGGACATCGTAGTTAATCGTGCGGATGTTGCCTGCAATGACCATCTGCACGGTGGCCGTGACCGCACCTGTAATCCCCCGCACGTAGATCATCGCCTCCACAACGGCGTTTTTGCCGAGTCCGTTATTGCTGGAATCGGTGTAATACATGTTCACGGTCGCAGTTGCGATGCCGTTTGATCTGCCGGTGGCGTCGGGGAATACCCCAGTGTTGGCTACATCTCCAATGAAAGATGTCGCTTCAACCGTGCCCCTGAAGCTCCCGCTGGTCGCCTCAACTCTGCCTTTAAAACTCCCGTCAGTGGCATAGATCGTCCCGCGAACGGTCACGCCGTTGAACGTGGCATACCCGGATTTATTGATATGCCAGCCAACGTTGCCGGTCCCGTCCCAGTTACTGGACTGGATGTAATTGCCGATCTTGGCGTTATCCATAGAACCATCCTGGATGAACACCGATCGCAAAAACATCTGCCCGCCGGTCGCCGCAAACACCAGTTCCTGTCCGGTAGTCGTCGGGTTATACACCGCGAACGTGTCGGCGCTGACGAGGAAGTTAGAAGAGCCCGAGGCATCAATGCCCAACTGGATACCCGCGATACGTTTGATGCCGTTCGCTTCGACCTGGACTTTTACGCCCCACTGAGCACTCAGCTTACCGTTGATATCAGCAACAGCCTGACTTGTCGTCTGGACGTTGGCGTTGGTTTGCCCAATCGATGCCGTGACCTGCTGAATGCTGGTCGCCGTGGCGCTCTCCAGATCCGTAACGGCTTTATCAATGCGCGTAATGGCGGCAGCGTTGGTCTGGCCGTTCTGCTCAACCGTGGCCTTAAGCGAGGTGACCTGCTCCGCAACGGCGCTTGTGGCGTCTGCAGAGGTCTTCCTGACGTCGGTGATCTCGGCCATCGTTTTCGTTTCGCCAACAGCGAACGTGACGCGCTGATCCGAGAACGCTGTGAAGTTGGCGAGCGCATTGGTGACGTTGCCGATAATCCCGGCGTCCCGGCTGGCCGTGTTGCCGTCCACATCAACTTTCAGACTGTCAATACGGCGGCCCAGCGCGCTGTCACTATCCGTGCGGGCCGTGGTTTCCGTGCTGATATCCGTCTTATTCTGGTCAGTCGTGGCCTTAACCGCAGCCAGCGCGGTGGTCTGCGCCTTATTGTTATCAGCAACGGCTTTGGTGACCGTAGTGATATCAGCGGTGTTTTTGCCGACGGTAACCTGCAGTCCCGAAAGCGTAGTGGCCTGAGCATCCTGCTCAGTTGTCAGCGTCGCCAGCTCCTGTGTAACGGAAGCTTGGTTAGCGTTGACGGTCGACTCCAGCTTCTTCCGCTCTGTCACCTCTGCTTCCTGCGCGGTGATGCGCGCCTGGCGTTCGGTATACAGCAGCCCCGATGCCAGTTTTGACGGGTCGTCACCGGTATAGCCGCCCCGGATCTGCGTCGCCAGTGTCTCGCGCGCCGTGGCTTCCGCCTGGTCACCTGATACGCGCGCCGCCGTTTCCTGCTGCAGCGCCGCCATCCCGGCTCCCGGCGTTGGCCGCCCGACTGCCACCCAGTCAATCAGAAAGTAGTTCGTCGCGTCCTGTTTCGTGGACAGGTCCAGTCGAATCTGGTTGATCGTCGTGTCGGCCAGCCAGGGGATATCGTCACACTCAAGTGTGGCGACGCCGTCAGAGTTATAAGCGGGCTCCGCCACGGTGAACCGGTTAGTGTCGTTGAAACCAGCCGTGTTGCGCCAGCGAATTTCCCCCACCCAGGCGGGAGTACCCACTTTCTTGATGCGCAGCTTCAGAAAGCGATAAGCAGCAGCTGTTATGCCCAGCGAGCCCGGTGATGACACCCAAGGATCAGATGCATGGTTAGCAGGACGAAGCCAGCCATCGACAATGGTCGGTGTCCCGTTCCCGGACCAGCCCTCGACTGATGTATCGAAATACCAGATTTTGGCCGGATCGAACTGCGAGCCGGTGCCAGCTGATACCTGGGCGATCTGCTGCGCCAGCGATTCGGTGCTGGTCTGAATCGTCTGGTTGACGTTGCTGATATCCGCCAGACGCTCGTTCTTCTCGGTCAGCAGCGCCTGCCCGCGCGCGGCGGCCTCGTCGGTGATGGCTTTCTTTCGGTCCGTGACTTCCTGCGCCAGACCTGCTTTCGTCGTCGCCGATTCCGTCGTAACCGTCTTGATGTCGTCATGCGCAGACTTTAGATCATCACCCAGATCCGTGATGTCCGAAACAAGGTTCTTATAGGCGTCGGTCTGTTTGATCTGGTTATCGATATCCACCAGGTAATCAGCGGCAACCGAGCTGCTGCTGCCCTGAATGAAGTCAGTCCAGGCAGACTTGTTGCCGGTGCGATCGACCAGCCGCGCCCGGTACCAGAACCCTACCCCGGCTTTCAGGCCCAGCTGCTGATACATGTGCTGCGGATAAGGCACATCCGTAAGCAACATTGCATTCGTTCCGGCGGCATCCGTGGAATACTGGATCTCGGTCTGCAATGTATCCGCTGTATCTGCAGGAAAATCCCAGTCCAGCTGCACGCCCCATAATAATGGCGTCGTCCGAAAGTTGATGGGTACCGGCGGCGCGCCGACCTTCCCTTTTAACGTTACTTCAAGGGAGGTGGCCCACTTCGAAGAAATTTCAGCGGCATTAATGGCGCGGACGCGCACCAGATATCGCCCGGCATAAATCGCCGGAACTTCAAACGAGGTGGTAGAGCTGCGCGGTACGTTTACCCAGTTCCCGTCATTGCGGCGCCATTGCGCTTCATAAGCAATGGCGTTTGGCACAGCCGTCCAGCTGGCGCGCATGGTTTCAACGCTGATCCCCTGCTGAACCACTGAATAGCTGTCGATGGTAATGTTTGTGGGTGCCGCCTGGTTGCCCGGCGGTATCACACTGATCGGACGTTCATCGATGATAGCTCCGGTATCGATACGCGCATATTTATCCGGATCATGCGCGGCCGCGCTGATGGTGAATGTTCCATCATTGTTATCAGCAACACTGACCACACGGTACTGCTGAGCGTAAAGCGTATCCGACTCAACAATCCAGACGGCCTCAGGTTCTGGCGTTTCGCTGTAAGCAGTCGTGACCGTCACCTGCTGAGCGTTAATAGACTGGATGGTGCGTGCCTGGGATGCACCGGAAGGCAGGTTCAGGATTAGTCGGTCGCCAGCAACTGCGCCAGGGGCGCGATCAAGCTTTATGACCCTGCCATTTACTGCGCTGACTCGACCTCCAGTCACCTTGCCGGATAGCAATTCATCGGCCACAGCAATGATGTACCCGGGCTGAGGAATATTGCCGTCCAGCCCGACATCAAAGGAAACGACGCGATCCTTATTGTTGGTCAGAATACCCCAGCGCCCTTTCCGGTTCGCCTCGGACTGCCGGGTGCATCCAATGGCTGTCATTTCGAGCTGATTAAACCCATACCGCGCCACCAGCGCCTGCTCAAAAACAGGCTCCATCGCATCAGCGTAGGCATTGTCCGGATCGGACCATGAGACAAGGGCATTGGTATAACGCGTTTTGGATGTACTGCTGGCGTAGGTAAAACGCCCATCAATCACGTTAGCGCGGGTATAGCTGTAATCCACATCCCGGGGCATATCCGCCAGCGCCACAATCTGATCTCCGCCCCAGTACGTCATGCCGCGGAAGATGGCCGCGAAGTCACGTAACACGGTATAGGCTTCATTCCTGTCCTGAACATAGACATTGCAGGTATAGCGTGGCTCGGTTCCGGTTCCCCCTTTTCCATCTGGTACCATCTGATCGCAATACTGGGCCACCTGATACAGCGTCCATTTGTCGATATTGGCCGCCGTCAGTCTGTTCCCCAGTCCGAAACGTTCAGTGATTACCAGATCGTAAAAAACCCATGCGGGGTTATCGGTCCAGGCCCACTTAAACGCCCCGGTCCATGTCCCGGTATACGTCCGGTTTTCAGGGTCGTAAGTATCAGGAACGCGAATCACACGCCCGCGCGGTTCACATGATATCTGTGGGATCGATCCGTTGAACTGGCTCGAGTCGAATTCGATGTACAGCAGAGCTGTGTTCGGATATCGCAGCTTGGCGTCGATCACCTCAGTAAAACTCTGCAGCACCATGGTGTCGCCGCTCTTCGCGCTGTTCGCATCGGCGGTTAACTTTCGAATTCGTATTGTCCAGGTGTTGCCCGTCTGCGGCAGGTCAATGCGATGGCTGCGCTCATACCCTGAGGTGGTTTTACCGGTCACGCTCGTATTGATTACCGTCTGCCATGTACCGCCATTGGTCTGCAGATCGACGGCATAATTTACTGAGTTACCAACCAGATCGCCGTCCTTCTCCTGTTTGAAGAGAGAGGGCCATTTCAAACGCAGACGAATGGCCGACAGCTTGCCGTTGGTAAAGGTGCGCGTCCAGGCACTGGCGCTTGAAACTTCGGTGCCCACACTGATTTCGTTTTCGGTACCGGGAATACCCTGAATGTATTTCTGCGCCTGCGTTCCAGAGCGGAACTCCCATGTAACGCCACCGAAATTCTGAGAGCCGTCCGCATTTTCCAGCGGTGTACCGTCCAGATAAATATTCTTTCCGGTGAGCTGCCCTGCAAACTCCCCCTCTCCCAGCGCAACAAGGATCTTTGCCTTCGCTACGGACTGCAGATCATCAGGCTGTTCGGTCGGTGTTCTTGAGCTGGAGCTGCCGCCCTTGCGGCCTTTAATCGCGTTTGCTGTAGCCATATTGCGCCCATAAAAAAACCACCCGACGGTGGCCTGAAAGAAGGATTATTTTTATTGCTGGTCTTCTACGTAGATCCCAGCGGAAATAATGGCTCCGCCAATGCGCCGGCGGCCATAAAGTAAGGGAACCGGATACCCCTGAGCGGCAGTATTTGTTACGCCGCCAAAAGCATACGATGCGCGGTTATCTGCACTTTGTTCACTGGCTAAACCAGCAGGCTGCGGCGAAAGCATTTGCACTACCCCACCAAGCATCATGGCCGCACCAAATTTTGCTGCGCCATATCCAACAGCGGAAAGAGTTCCCGCAGAAAAATATCCAACTACCACGCCAACGGCGACAAGGGCTGCACCAAGAATAGTCTGGAGCACGCCGGCTTTTTTGCTACCGATTAGAACAGGAACAATACGAATAATTTCGCCAGATACTGGGAATTCTAAATCATCCTTGCCTATATTTTTTTTATCTTTAAATAAAGCGAATGTAAGACCTCTCGCTTTACTGGAAATTAAAAATTGCTCGAACCCATCGATAGTTTTTGAAAGTGCGTTGATTGCTTCTGCTGTCGTTCTAATTAAACGATAATGAACTTTTCCGTAGGTTTTACCCAGAATCCCGCCAAGCTCTATCCTTACCATCATTTCTGACATGATTATCACCATAAAAAAGCCACCTATTCGGTGGCTTAAGACTATTTATAGAAATTTAAATGCAGGATCTTGCGGCCTTAGCCCAGTGGTCATTCCAACCCTTAGCTACGGCGTAGACTTTAACGTCACTACCCCCACTTTCTGATTTATCAATAGTGACGACAGAGAGAGCGCCGAAGATATCATCAGAAGCTGTTATTTTATAACCCGATTCTGTTGGGATGCTGGAACTAGATGAGCGAAGCTCCAACCATTTCGGAGCAAGGCATCTATTAACCTCGTCTGTGCTTTTATTTGAATGCTCAAAGAAGATTGGTGTTTGCGATTCTAGAGAATTCACAGAACATCCAGCCAAACCGAATATAAGCGCCCATAATATTTTTTTCATATACATGCTCCTTTTAAGTTCGCAAAGGTTAGCACAGAGATTTATAGCGTAGTACCTTCATCGTTCTCTCCTGCCAGTAACCGCCATAAGGAACACGCTGACTAAGATGACCGTACAGGTGATGGAGTAGAATGTTTCCTTCGAGCAAAATCCCCGCATGGTTCCACTTATTCGCCTGCACCTGCATGATCACCATGTCTCCCGCGCGCGGAGCACCGCTGAACTCCCGAAAGCCGCATTCATACCAGCAATCCTGGTAAAAATTTTCAGGGTACCGATCCTCCCACCACGGGTAGTCCACCCGATAATCCATCAGTTCAATTCCGTGGGTTTGCCGGAAATAGCTCATTACCAGCCCCCAGCAATCGAAATGCCCCAGCACGAAAGGCCGCCCCAGCAGGGGCAGTTCACCACGGGGCTGGATGGTACGAAGGTCTCCTTCCGGCCAGCTCACAATATGCCAGGGTATGAGGGTTGCATCGCACTGGGCACTGTCCAGTTCGCTTGGCTGGGTGGTGGCGTCAGGATGGCTGTGTACAACCGCTATTACAGTTCCCCAGTCTTCGGCGGCTGCGTAGTCCTCAGGTGACAGGTGAAAATGCTCCTCAGGATTTACGGCCAGATTACGGCAGGCATAATAGCGCTCCACCCGGCTTTTCTGGGCGATCACCCCGCAACATTCGCGAGGATACTCCGCAGCCGCATGAGCCAGGATGGCATCAAGCGTCTTTTGTCGCATGTCAGCTCCTGATAAGAGAGGTTCCCGGGAAACCGCCAAATGGCAGTTCGTTATCAGCACCATGCCGTAACTGGCAGGCGGTCAGCGTCCCATTGCATTCGTCGCGTGAAGGATCGCTTACCGGGTTGTTATTTTTATCGAAGTACAGGGTACCGGCATAATCACACCCATCCCCTGAACGATATTTATTACGGATGCACCATGAACAAAGAGAATGAAGCTGCCGGGTCGGGATCATCAGCCCCTGCAGGTCCATTGGACTTGTCAGAACGAACTCAACCACTTCGTTGGTCTCGCTGCTCTTCGCATCGATATAAAATATCTTCAGCTTTTCCTGGGTCGGATCGGCTGTTGGGTTGCCTTCTGAATAGTTTCTGGCATCCAGGTAATGCGCCAGCGTGTCATGAATCGTCACTTTCGCCTGCAGCATATCGTCGTAAGCCAGGCACAGAGCTGTAATAGAACTGTCCAGGTTAGCGACCGACAGCTTAGGCTTGGCGTTGCCACTACTGGTGGACGCTTCTATTCCGGAAATCTGGCAGGGCCAGGCTTTATATTCCTGACCCTGCCACCAGATGGATTTGGCGGGTAGCCTGGCCTCATCCCCGCCCGCTGCCTCAATTTCCGCTGGCGTATGGGCAATATTATGGGAGTGGAAACGCATAACGTCTGATACGCCAAACCCGGTACCGTCAACTTCAAAGAGACGGACCTCACTACCCGGCTCCAGTTTCTGATAATCACGGTTAAGACTCATGGAGCAAAGGCCTGTTCAAATGTGGCTGAAATGTACATTACGGTTTTTCCCTTCACCACTTTCTGCAGGCTGTCAGCTTCAACACGCCACAGTGCCAGCTCTCCGAACGGAGGCTGAAAAGAGAATGACTTCGTCTTGTGCCGCCTGAGAAAAGCGTAAATCTGCAGCCCTTTCTCCGGTCTGCCGGTAAAGGAATATTCATAGGTTAACGTCTCGTCATTGATTCCCGATCCACTGACCTGCGTGTACCCGTCACCAAACTGGGCTTTCCGGATGGTGTCTTTGCTTTTCGTGGTTGGCTGACTGGCCGACTGAATGGGCCAGGGGAATGTCTCGATAGCCATTAGCGCCTCACGTTGTTCAGATTCCAGATGATTCCGCCAGGTTCGCTTTCCCGGGCGATCCCCTCCCGGATGTATCGGTCAACCACCTGCTGGTAGGCCCTTCCGGCTGCATCACTACTCGCCTGACTTGATGACGAACTCTGTTGAGAAGGGGTAACCGTAACGGGAGCATAAACACTCACCCCCAGGGGCGTGGCGATGCCCTTACCACCTCCCACAAGGCCACCGCTGGCATATCCCCGCATCAGGCTATACAGGTTTCCTACGCCGATCCGGCTGGTAGCCTCTTTGGTGAAGACAAATTCCCCCCGGTGGACAACACCCGCCGGGTCATTTTTGCCGCCATAACCCGTAAATCCGCCAGCAGCAAAACCAAGAGCTGTAGAGGCAGAGTCAACCACACCAACCATCGCCTGCTTCACGAGGATCTGCGCCATCATCGACAGAATGGATTTTGTGAAATCTGACCATTTGCCTTTACCGGTCGTAAGCATGTCGGCCATGCTCTGTCCGATCCCGTCAAACGTGGCGGCGGCCAGCGATTTTACCTGCCCGTAGGCATCATCAGCAGAATCAACATAGTCAGCCCAGGCCGTTTTGGCGCCAGCCTGCCAGTTCTGGCGGAGGGCGTCCTGTTCACCATAGTAATTCCTGAGCGCGTTCAGTTCGTTCTGGTACTGCTGATCCCCTTCATTACCCCCGGCATTTTTCCAGCCCTGCAGCAGCTGCGCTTCCTCAAGGCGACGCTGGGTCTGGCGGCTGCTCATACCCGCACTTTCTGCCAGCGCCCGTGTTTTCTCGCTCATCTGAGTTACGTACTTCTGCGAGGTATCCTGCAGTCGATTGAGGCGCTCCTGGGTAACAATCTGATCCCCAAGACTTGCATTGATTTCCGCCTGGGCGAGCACCTTGTCCTTGCTGGCGAGAAGGGATTTTTCATCATCTGTTAAGTTGCGGGTTTTGGCGGCCTGCTCAAGAACCGTAAATCTGGCCTGCTCTTTCCATAGTTGCTGGCGCTGCTGGCTGATTTTGTCATTGATTACAGAGTGCTGGCGTAATACCTCCAGCTGGGTTTGCAACTCGAGGGTCTGAGCGCTGGTATTGTCGGTAAGTTTCGTCCCGCCCGGCGTCCTGGTTTTCGTTGGCTTCTTAAGCGAGTCCTCATATTCTTTTTTCGCCGCGGCCAGATTGATGTTGTAATCGGCCTGGAGGATCCGCCCCTCTTTTAACGCTTTGTTCAGTTCGTTCTGGCGATCGGTGTACTTCTCCAGAGCCGTCTGCGATTTGCTGTAATTCGCCTGGGCCTGTTGTGCGTACTTGAGGCGATCGGCTTCCAGTCCTGCCTCACGACTGGCGTTTTCCTGGGCGAGTTGAGAATTTCGGGCCTGTTGCTGAGCCATATCCAGCGCCTGGCGGGCTGTCTCACGGTCGTTCCAGAAGCGGGCGCGCGCTTCATCGTTGACATAACGATCGCCCTTTCTCAAATTCCAGATTTCATCTGCCCGCTTGAAGGCTGCTTCTGCCTTGCTCAGCATTTCCTGAGATGTGTCCGGCCTGCCAATATCCAGTGCCGCATCCCACATGGATTTGAACGCATTTTTAAGGGAGTCTGCGGCCGACTCAATTGTCCCCATGTTGTCGCGGATGCTGGCAGTCTGCTTGTTGAACCCGGCGGTTGCTGCCTCGTTTGCCGCCTGCAGTGCCCCTGCTTCATTTCCTGAGCGCTGCAGAGCGGCAACATATTCAACCTGCTCAGCCGTGACATTGTGAAACTGCTGCGCCATCGCCAGCAGCCCTGACGCCGGGTCGTTGACCATGCGTCCAAATGCTTCAGCCACCTTATCGACCGGCAGACCGGATGCATCAGTAAATTTCGCGACCGAGATCGCAAGCTCTTCGAAGTTAGCACCCGCGCGAACGCCGGCATTAACAAGCGCAGTCAGTGCCTGGCTGGTCTGGTTGAAGGTAAGGCCCGCTTTCTCTCCAGCAGCTGCAATGGTCTGCATGCGAACAGCTGTGAGGCCAGCAGTATTGCCGGTCAATGTCAGCGTTTTATTAAATTCAGAGAGCGTGCTTGAACCCTGATAATAGGAATAGAGTAGCGCCGCGGTGCCAGCCGTTAACGCGCCGACACCCAGCATGACAGGTGAGATTGAGCTGGCAAGGCCAACCAGCATGGGTCGAATCCCACCAAACATATCTTTCACCTGCCCGCCCTGCTGAAGCAGGATCAGCCAGGGGTTCTGCCCTCCGGCTAACTGCGTGGCGACATCCGTAAACTGCGCAGGGAGCATGCGCATGGCATTGCTGTATTGCCCGACAGATAATCCCGCTTTTTTTGCCGCTAATTCCTGGCGGGTAAAAGATTTCTGCACCTGAAGAGCAGCGTCGTTTGCAGCCTGGCCGGTGCCTTTGAGTTGCTTATTTACATAATTCACCTGCTCAGTGAATTTGGCCGAATTAACATCAAGGTTAACGACCAGATCACCCACTGACTGTGCCATAGCGCACTCCTCCCAGGCTTTCCGCCACAGACATCATCACATCATCATCCATCGGTAAGGTTTCCGGCTCAGGCGGGTTCAGAAGGCTGAAATTAAGCGGGGTTTGTTCAGTTCCCGGGCATACAACAGACACAACCAGGTGACTGAGCCGGGAGAAATGCGCATCCAGCAAATCGTTTTCAAAATACTGCTTCTGATAATAACGCCCCCACTCAGCCAGCTCAGTCGAAGACATGCCGGCAAGCATTGCGCGCCAGTCCGGGCGCCGGAACTCCCGCGCCAGTTTCATCACAAAACTCAGCTCACCGGCTAACGCTTTTCCGCGCTCAAGTCCTCATCCACAGCTGCGTGGTCTGCGTTTTCCTCACCGCTGGTCAGCTCTGGCTCCTGTACAGGCAGCATGTCAGAGAGTTTTTTAACGAAGTGTTCTCCGGCACCAATCATTGCTGGCGACCATCCGGACAGAACTTCATGGTGCAGAGAATCAACATTCTTTGAGGTGTCTCCCTGCCACAGTGACATCGCGATCAGTCGGGCACCACGCCGGATATTGCTGGCTACCCGTAACGGAAGATAACCCTCTTCCCCTTCGTCTTTTGGCAGCGATTTCTCATCCAGCGCCAGGTATTGCAAATGTTCGATACGTTGCAGCGCGGAAAGCTCAAACAACTCAATGGTGTTGCCGTTAAAGATAAATGGCTCTGATTTCAGAAAACTCATGGGGTGCTCCATTAAAAATGACGGGGCAAGCGCCCCGCCGGTCAGGAAACGGTAACAGTGCAGATCGCGACTTTCAGACCATCGTTCATCATCACGATAATTTCAGCAGTGCCTGCAGCAGCCCCCGTCACGGTCAGTACGTTACCGCTGGCGGTTACAGTCGCTTTAGCCGGATCAGAGGAGGCTACACGGAAGGTTTTATCAGTAGCACCGGAAGGCGTGACCGTAACATTGATTGTGTTTTTGGCGCCGACAGCAACCGCAAGGGTAGACTTGTCGAGCGTTACACCCGTGACGGCCACGGCCGGGGTACGGCTTTCTTCTGCCAGCGATGGCTTGCCGTTGTTACTGATCTTCACGCTGCGGGTAATGACCTCCTTCGCCGGGATGGTTTTACCGAGGCTGCTGACCCAGCCCTTAAAGACGTCGATCGTCCCGTTCGGGTATTTAATTTTGTAGGCGCGCACATCGCCGCTGTAGAACCAGTGCACCAGCGATTGCTGCCCGGATTCACCAGGTTTCCACGCCAGAGTGAAACTGGCCTCACCGGCTGACTTCTCGCCCTGCGCTGTGTTGGCCCAGTCTGCGTTCGGATCGTCAAGGTAGGTGTCGTCATAGGACTCTGCGGTCAGTTCACCTGGTGTCAGGTCTTTGATTTTGGCCGTGCGGGTCCAGTCAGTATCGCTGGCCGGGTTGGCATAGGGATCGCCTGTACCTGTGTAGAGCCAGAACGTTGTGCCTGCCCCTTTTACGGGTTCAAGCGGGCTTGGTGTTGGCATGATTACCTCACATTACGTATGAAATTGAGTATTTGAGATCAGCCGATCCCCACGTAGCCATTTCGTCATCTCGCTGATAGTCATAGCCCTGAGCAGACATGGTTTCAATTAAGGGAAAAAGGCCGGGAAGTGCGTTAAGCTGGGGATAAATTTTGCTTTCCATCCAGGTATCGAGCGCGGTATCCGTTTCGCTCGCTTTCAGGAACACCTCGATATGAAGCGTGGCGCGCCAGATATCTTCGTCGATGGATTCCTCCGTGGACTGGGCGTCAGTGATATAGACGGCGACAGCCGGGAGATCTTCGGACTCAAGTACAGCGGGACGGCCATCAGACCACGTTACAGGGTCAGTAATGCCAGCTTTCAACGCATCCAGAACCGCCAGGCGGATCAGGGGATGTTTCATTTGGTCAGAATTATCCTCAGTTGATTGCGTAAGGCCGCTGAGAGCTCTTTCGGAAGATCCGTTGCCGTCAGGCGGGTACTTTCTTGCTTAAATGCCTCCGTCAGCGGTACCGCCAGAGGAATGCTCACCACCTCGAGCGGGTAGCGGCTTTTCGTCGTTCGTCGCAGGACATGCCAGCGCCCGTTTTTGAGTTGTTGGATGAATCCGCCCGGGAAGCGAAACCGCCCGATGACCAGAACGCTTCGGACACCGGCCTTGTCACGTTTTCGCCGGGAAAGGCGCACGCTGGCCACGCCCAATTTGATCGCCGGGAGATTGCCCCGGTTAACGCGAATGGTGGCCTGCGGTTTGCGTACCGTGGCTTTCTTCAGGCGCGCACGTTGATTGACGAGTTTCCGCTGCACCCGGGTATCCTTCGCAACCTGGCGGGTGCTGCGGGAGATCGCCCGGGTGGCCACACGGTTCACCGCCTGAGAGGATGCCCGCGGCACGGCGGTTTTGCTGATGCTTTCCAGGTTAGCGATCGCCTGTTCGAGCCCTTTAATGGACATAGAACCTCCATTACTCAATCCAGATCTGTGGCTTACCGTTGAACACCTGTTTGCGGGTAACGATGTAGTCCTGGCCCTTCCAGTGAATGGCATCACCTTTGCGCGGCGACACTGCCAGGGAGAACACCACCAGTGATAGACCATCCCCTACCAGCGGCCCCATTTCTGCGACAAACTGGCTTTCTACAGCATCAAAACTGACGCCGTTGATCGTGACCTTATCTGCCATCAGATTGACGGTGGCCGCGTCCATACGGGCCACCATCGCGTCGAAGGGGTTAGCCATTAAGACGAACCGCGACCATAGTGCTATTTGCCGCAGCAGCCTCCCATGCCTTACCTGCAGGGGTAGCACCTGTTGCGTCTATCTGAACTTTGCCATCTTTAAAGTTCAGAGATTTACCCTGAGGAATGTTGTCAGTGGCTAGCTTCGGCAGTACCACTACACCACTGGTGATTCCTGTACCAGTTCCGCCGACTGCAATATCAGCGATAGCGATCGCCAGTACATCACCCACGGCAACTGGCGTGCCACTGGTGATCACCGCCGAACCCGAGTTGGTCAAATCGATAGTGTGACCATCCTGTACGTAATTCTTCATGAGCTCTCCGTATGGCCCCTGCCGGGGCCATGTTGCAGATATAAAAAAAGCCCTTACGGGCCGGTTCAATGTCGGGGGGATTACTTTCCGGATGATTTCGCCAGACCGCGATAATCCAGCGGCGCCACACCAGCATCGATGCGGACTTTCGTCGCAACACCGTCGGTGGTGAAACCTTCCTGCTGGTCGATGTACGGGGCATCAATGCCATTGAGATACGCCACTTCGATGGTATCGGTGCCCTGTGCGGCCGCCAGATACCAGGCCGCCGGGTCGGCGTCATCCAGACGCGCTTCTGCGATCACTTCAGCAAAGTTCTGCAGCGGGTTCACAACGCCGGCATTGATATCAGCCCCTTTCACGCTTGCTGACTTAATGGTCTGGCTGGCTAATGTTTCCAGACCCACCGGCACCAGCATGTAGGCCGGGCGAATATTCAGGGAACGCTCACCTTCTTTCTGCTTGCGCATGTTCTGGCGGGCTTTATCAAGGCTGTCTACGCTGATGGCGCCAGATGACAGGTTGGCATGGTCAGCATGGAAGAGCGCCTTACCATCTGACAGTTTTCCGTTACCAGTCAGCACGGCATAGACCAGGTCACCGATTGTCGCTTTTGCAGCGCGCCCCATCTTCATCGGAACGTCTGTCAGCTGGTTCAGATCATCATTGATGATGGCCTGACGGGTGATGGAGAAGATCTCGCCGTAAGTGGCAAGCGCGATGGTTTCACCCTTATCCTGCGTGGTGATGTACTTATACTCCGCGCCCTCTCGCACCTGACGCAGGGACGGGAAGCCGCCCATGCCGACGCGATGCGCCGTTTTAAAGTCGGACAGCTGGCCTTTTTTAGTCCAGAGCTCAAAGGTCTCTGCCGCTTCTTCCCAGCCCTGCAACAGTGCCTTGTTGGCAACATCGAGCAGGATATTGCCGAAATCAGAGGTGCTGTGCGTCAGCGCAAAACCGACCATCTGCATCGGGTTGTAACTGGACACCCCAATGCCGCGTTCAGTCAGGGACATTCGGGCGTATTCGCGGAGCGTCATACCGTTATAGACGTTGTCACGCTCAACATTTTCATAGCCGGCACGCGCCATCAGCGCCTGGCGGATCCCGTCGCCGACAAAGTTACCGTTCCCCGCGTGAACATGTGGCTGGGTGGTTTTGTTGGAAGGCGTAGCGGCTTTACCCAGCTCAGCCAGCAGCAGGTCTTTTGCCTGTGCTACCGAGCAATCCGGATCAGCAACGCACTTGTTTTGCAGTTCCATGTGCTTGTTGCCGAACATGGCAAAGAGATCACCGATGCCATTCACACGGGCTTTTTGCTCTGCCAGAACCTGAGCGCGAATTTCGCTCTCATTAATTGCAGGAGCAGCTGGCGGCTGTTGGTTCACTGGTTCGCGCTGGGTGGAGTTGCGCGGCGGGGTGATCATGTTACGAATGCTGTTTGGCATCTTTTCAAATTCCTCAATACGTTTCGAATGGATGCAGGCCATTGCCTGCAGTGAAGGTGTCACCTGGTCAGCAAAACCCAGCTCGACACACTCGTTGCCGTTCATCCAGGTTTCATCCTCCAGCATTGCCGCAATTTCTTCGGGGCTTTTGCCCGTCTTTTGCGCGTAGGCCGGGATCAGCACCGACTCCACTTTGTCGAGCAGGTCGGCATAGTCGCGCATGTCATCAGCGTCACCACCAGCAAAACCCCAGGGCTTGTGGATCATCATCATGGTGTTTTCCGGCATGATGACCGGATCTCCTACCATGGCGATTACTGATGCCATTGAGGCAGCCAGACCGTCGATATAAACGGTGATCGCCGCGCCGTGGAATTTCAGGGCATTAAAAATGGCGATACCGTCAAAGACATCGCCACCAGGGGAGTTGATATGCAGTTTGATGTGGGTGACGTCGCCCAGCGCCTTAAGGTTTGCGACGAACTGCTTCGCCGTTACCCCCCAGTAGCCGATCTCGTCGTAGATATAGATCTCAGCTTCGTTTTCCGAACTGGCCTGCATACGGAACCAGCTATTTTTTGCCTGGGCCTTTGGGCGATTCTTTACCCGGTTTTGTTTCCTCGACACTGGTGTCTCCTTTGTCGTTTGCCGGGTCTGTATCGAACACCAGCCCCTGTTTACGGTTTTCATCAATTTCCGCCTTACGGCGGCGTTTCACATCATCCGGATTTGCACCTCGGGCGCGCACCCATTCACTTTCGGTTGCCGCACCACCACGGAGCAGAATTTTCCATGCATTCGCCTCTTTGACTGGGTCAATCCATGGCATAATGGGGCCGGAGAACACAGCACTGTAAAGCGTGGCTTTATCTACATTTGGCGGGACCGTGATCTCGCCAGAAGCGATCGCCATCTTGAGCCAGGCCCGGTACATCGGCCGGGTGATCGCCGCGATGAATGCGTCCTGCAGGATGAAATAGCCTTCGGTTGACTCCACCAGCTCCTGGCGCTGCGCGCTGTATGTCCCGTCATAGTTGCGGGCAATACTGGAGAAGCTGCCGCGCGAACCGGCAGCCACAGCGCGGAGTTGTCCGTTGCGGAAAGTTTCAAGGTTGGGGTTTGGTCGGTCTGATTTGATCATCCCGATGTCTTCACCGGGACGGAGATCGTCAAACAGCATGCCGGGTTCAATGTTCAGTTCCCGGGAGCCCTGCGCGCTGTCTTCCGGATACGACTGACCATCACCTTTCTTGATGAACATGCCCAACGCCGCAGCAATGCGGGCAGCGGTCAGTTCGGCGTCCTCGTATTCTTTCAGCGCCGAAAGTCGCATCAGCACTCCGGCAAGCAGCGAATTACCTCTGATTTGATGCAGGCGCCGCATGAATTTCAGGTGAAGCATGTTCTCCGCCTGAATATCTTTTGTGTCACCCTGGCGCATACCTTCTGCCGGCAGGTTTTTGTAGACCATGTATCTGGTCGGACGGCCCCAGTCGTTGAGGTAAATTCCCTGGCATAACTTCTGCCCCGTCTCTGTCCGCTCCATCGGCACAAAGTCGGGTTCCAGTGCCTCAATCCAGAACGGAATTTCCGCCACAGGCGCCAGGCCATTACCTGTGCCGCTGACCAGCTGCGCGAACACCTCTCCGTCACGTAACCAGGTCCGGCACATCAGACGCTCAAGTACTGGCCGGGTAAACTGGCCGGTAACATCCGGAGAAACGGACCATTCCGCCCATTTGGTACGGATCTGCTTGGCAACGTCTGCGGCAATCTCGCCATTTTTCATCAGGGGTTGTGGTTCAACGATGATGCCTTTCGCCCCCACGATGCGCTCTTCGAGTTTATCAAGGATGCCGATCACCAGATCGTGGTTACAGTCGAGCCACCGGGCCTGCTCGCGCAGTGAGCGCCCGCCAAATTGCGTCAGCTGATTCGCTGAGCGGTTCTCACGTTTTGCCCGGTGCGTCCGGGTAGGAATAACAGCCTCGTATGCCTGGATCATCAGGCGAGACTTAAGGCGCTC
Source organism: Leclercia sp. GHBNCSD (assembly GCF_055805075.1). Taxonomy (NCBI): domain Bacteria; kingdom Pseudomonadati; phylum Pseudomonadota; class Gammaproteobacteria; order Enterobacterales; family Enterobacteriaceae; genus Leclercia; species Leclercia sp. GHBNCSD. The sequence continues at coordinate 37,621 of NZ_JBQVYO010000001.1, forward strand.
TGCTTTCCAGCCCGGAGAAAAGACGCCAATCAGATTATCCAGGGCGCTCATCGCGGGAACCTCGCCAGTTTAAAGGAGCCACCCCTGCCGGTTGCGGCAGCCACGGCAGCAGCCTCTTTTCTTTCCCATTCCTGACGGCCTTTTCGTATCTCGCTCAGGTTCTCCATGGTCATCTGCTGACCGTTAAACGTAATGGACTTACCCTGCAGGATCGCCATTTCCGCTTCGGTATAGCGGCGAACCATGTCCTGAATATCATTGAGATTCACACCCAGCCTCCTGATGATGATGACCATGCCGATTCACGGGCTGGTTTCGTAGCCTTAGGTTCTGATACTGACGGTTTTGCAACCGGCACCGGTGCCACTGCAGGCGCGTCTGGCGATGGCTCAGCCACCAGATAACTCTCCCGGCGCGCCCACTCAGGGGCATCAGGCCACTTAATCTTTTCGTAACCATGAAGAATGACCAGGGCATGTGCGTAAACCATAAGGTCAAACGCTTCGTTAGCCCCCTTACCAGGCTTCGTCCATTTCCCATCAGCTGATCGCTCCTCATAGGTCAGTTCGTCGTAAAACCACCCTCCCAGCCAGTCAGGGAAATGCACGTAGTTCGGCCCCGGCACATCGCGCCACAGCGCGTTGTTGATCCGGTCTTTCAGTGCGTTGGTCTGGAGAAGGTAGAGAGGGACATCACCGGCGGCCTTCGCGCGCCGGGTAGAACGCCCGGTATTATCCGGGTAGGTTTTGGTAATCAGCTTCGCCCGGGTCTGGCTGTCACCCTTGAACAGCCAGACTTTGCGCTGCAGACCGTCACGGCGACAGCGCCGCCAGAACTCATAGGCATTGTCGGTAACGCCATCTTCACCACCGGAGTCGACGGCCATGGCCAGCAGACCCATTCGCTTGCCCGGCTCGCCATCAAGCGCCCAGGTTTTCTCCAGTACATCGGTACGCAGAAGATCCCAGTCTTCCGGATAGCTGGCAGGATCGATGTGGTAGCTTTCGCCGTCAGGCGTGGTGCGCATCGACTGCATGATGTTGTACCGATCAACCACCCACCGCTCGCCGTGGGCGCCATAGCCAATGACCTGCACCACGAATCGCCGGTTTTTACCACCCTGAACATCGACGGTCGCCACCAGGAAGTTGACGCCAGCAGGCACGCGCCGCCGTTCAACCGGTTCTGCGCGCTGCAGCAGTTCGTCACCTTTGCGTTGCTCAATGCTGGAGCGCGGGAGATACGGCAGCCCCCAGTCGGTGTTGATAACCGTCTTCAGCGTTTCTTCGCTGCCGGTCGCCTCGTATTCCTGTTCAGCGGTCAGCAGTTTGTAAACCAGTTGGGCCCATGTCTGATATGCAGCTGCCGGGCCTTCCATCCAGAACGACGCGATACGCGACCGCCGCCCGGATCCCGTTATTGTTCCGCTGCTGTCGATCTGCTGATCTTCACGCAGCCAGACACCTTTCATATTCAGGGCGCGTTTCTGACCCGCGGTGATCACTGCGGAGCAGGAAGGGCAATGAATACAGGCCGCTTCGCTGGCTTTTACCGGATCGCTGATTTCCCGGTAACCAGTCATCGCCGTCATCTCAGGCTGGAAATACTCACCGCAATGCGGACAAGGCCAGTACCAGCGGCGTCGGTCGCCGCGGTTGTACAGAGAAAGAATACCGGTTGTCGGCGGGGCTTCATGCGCTGAACTCCGGCGCCACTTTGTATCGCGGATGTCCCGGCCTGGTGAACTCTCCACCAGCGTCATGCCGGACGACATAAACGTGGTGGTACGCTTGGAGGCCAGAGAGAATGCATCACCTTCCCCGTCGATATCCTCCGGAAAGCGGTCGTAATCTGTCAGGGCGACGCACTTGTAATCCGACGAGGACATGATATTGACCGACGGCCAGCCTATTTTGAGATAGTTACCGGCCCTGAAAGTCCTGTCGTAAACGTTGTTATCGTTCCTGCGGGGGCTGAGGCGGGTTGCCACTTCAGGACTACAACGGAACGTGCGATCCAGTCGTTTCTTCGAGTGCTCGCGGGCCTTTTCCTCTGTCATCTGAATGATCAGCATGTCAGACGGGTCGCAGACCACGTTATAAACTACCCACCCGTCAATAAGGCCAATCGTCTTCCCCGTTCGCGCCGGGCCGACAAACACCACTGCGTCATACTCGCGCGACGCCAGGCAGTTCATTGGCTCGAGTACATACGGAGCCAGGTTCGGATCCCAGGGTACGGAGTTACCGGCGCCCATTGGCACACGCATAAATTTACTGACTGCATCGGCCACCAGCATGCGGCGTGGGGCACGAAGTATTCCAGGGATATCCTTTCGGATCCCCCGGGCAGATGCCCGCTTCGCCATCAGTCCTCCTCTGGCTCGTCCTCCTCCGGTTCTGCGTCCAGAACGCGCTGCGCAATCTGGTCGCGAAGGTCATCAATAACACTCTGCACGCGACTGATAGCTGCGGGGCTCATGGCGCAGTCACGCTCCAGAATGTCCGGCAACGTTTCCAGCACCTGCACCACAGCTTTTGCCATGACTGAAAATTCACGGGCCACCTCATCAGCCGGGATTAACTGGCCGGTATCCTGCTCGAATTTGAGCCTCTCGTTTTCCGCTTTCCAGTGGGCGAGCCTGTCCGAAGGCGTCATATCTTCGGCGCTGGACGCGACGACGGGTGCCATCAACTCGGTCAGCACATCGGTGATGAGATAAAGTTTGAGTTTGTTGTTGCTGCCCAGTGCAGGCTCGACTTGCTTAAGCCTGGCGGCAACGGTCTGGCGATGAACGCCGGTGATTCCTGCCAGCTGATTGATGTTCAGCTTCAGGGTGGAGAGCTCCTGGTCCATGATGGTGAACACTTTTTGAACAATTCGACATCATTGCAAAACGGCACTGATAAAAATCATACAGTTATGCACATGATGATGATGACCCTAGATCACGAAAACTAGCCGTTTTCCGCGTGCCCGCCGCCTCGTGGCAGGCCGCCCTCCGGGAGGACCCGTCAAAATGAGAATGAATATCAGTTGCATTAATGAAGAGGTGGGCTGACCAGTCGGGGCCGGGCGGCCGTCTGCCTGACCCTTTCAGAATCCAAGCCTGACTCGGCCTTCGGCATCGTTGGGGTTAGTGGTGATCCACGCAGTACCAGCCAGGGCGTTATCATCCGTCCCGTCCTTCTGGCTGCTGGTCAGCTTGCCATCCTTCGTAAGCCATAAGCGAGCGCCACGCTGCCACGTCTCACTTGCAACCTTCGGCAATACAAACACACCGGTCATCATCAACTCACCGTCAGAGTCCACCGCAACATCATGCTGGGCTATGCCGATAATCGCACCGACAATGACCGGCTGGCCCGACAACACGGCCTTTGCTGTCCCGTTGTGCCAGTCCATCGTATTGCCGTCCTGGTAGTAATTCTTTGCCATTTTGATTTACCTGTAAGAGTGCATAAAAAAGCCCCGACACGGCGAGGCTTGTTTTTATCCTCTTTAGAGGTTATTTAAAGAATATCCGCTAAAGCCATTAAGATGGGTTTACTTCATGGAGGCGGCTGAGTGAAAGGCAAGCTGTTTATTTTTTATCCTTGAAATAATAACCTATAATAAAACCTAGCGAAGTGCCGAGCGCCCCAATCATTATAGATAATATCTTCTCAAGCTCTAACAAGTGTATTTCACTTGCTCCGGTGGTAATTCCCGCCAACTTAAGTTTGATACCCCAATTTATTGCAGACCAATTGTAAAGCCAAACAAATAAACAAGAGAATATCAACATACCAAAAAAGCCAAGCAAAAAAGATAGAGTTAAGGTATTTCTCGTTTTCCCATCTTTCAAAAGTTGCTGTTGAGCATCTATCTCAACTTGATCTAAAGATGATTCATTTTTATTCTTTTCTTTTCTCAAGCGCTTGATATCATTAAGAACACTATCTAAATCATTAGGCATTTTTATCTACCTCTGAGATGCTTGAAAGTAATTTTATTGCATCAATATAGTGTTCCCTGAATGATTCATTATATTCATTATGCAAAGCTAAACATTTTTTCATCTCAGGAACAAGGGTCCATACAAATGTATAAACAGCATTTTCTTCATTTGTTCGCACAGCAGCATCTTTATTACTAACCTCTTCTGCTGCGTCAATTATTTTTTCAAAAAAACCCAAGCTAGCATCAACGAATTCCGAAGTCTTCGCATTATGCTGATTGAGTAGTTTTAAAACTTTTGCAATTTTCTGTATGTTGGTCATGTGAACTCCTCTCACTCACAGATATACATTCTACATATGCAACGAAAGGAATCCTACTGATTCATCATTTGAGTATTAGCAAACCGTCTTAAACAGCATTGTTTACTATCGCTTGCTTGCAAGCCTTTTCTCTATATGAGAGAAGGTGAGCCCGTTTGGTGTACAGTTCGCCTGCACCGATTTGTTATGCGCCAGAACGTCTTTTTTCGTCTGTCGATCCATCACTTCGATGTCGTGCTCTGTAAGCCGAATGACATTGACCCAGTCGCAGCCGGTGTCGATGAGCTCAACCTTTGCGGGTCCAGTTTGCGCGCAGCTCACAATCGACATCATCATCAGGCATATGGCTAACCGTCTGCTGAACATTGCTGGCCTCCTTGGTTACTTCAACGCGACGTTCTGCAGCTGCTTTGGTGGCTGCGGCGTTCTCGTCGGTTCGCTGCTTATCCGCTTTGGCTTCCGCCTTCTCCCGGCCGCCCATGCTGCCCAGGCCAAAAGCGCCCAGCACCACCAGCACAACGGTGACGATAAACGCCAGGATTGCTTTCAGTTTGGTCATAGACTCACCCGTTCCCGCACCCAGCCATAGACGAATGACTCATTAGACGCGCGCTGCTCTGCCAGCTCGAGATATCGCTGACCCTGGCTGCAGTTGATGGCGCGGAGCAATACGATTTCCCCTTCACTGCCGCGTTTCGCCAGGAAGGATTTCAGCGAGCTGATGCTGCGCGGCCCAATCTGGCCGTCGGCGATCAGGTCGGGATAGAACTGCTGCTGGTTGTTGAATACGTTCAACCAGCGCTGGAACCATTTCACCTGTATTGATGGCCCCATGTTCACGCCGGTGTCGCAGAGCTCGGCGGCGATTACCGGGGAGACAGCTGCAACCTGATCGAAGCGTGGGCCATACCAGTAATCAGCCTCGAGGATTTCCAGAGCCTGCTCGCGGGTCAGGTTGTGCATATCACCGGAATAGCCATGAGCGCGAGCTGTCGCCTGGGTAATGCCCCAATTCGTCGGTCCGCCTTTGTCATTCGGGTGATTCACGTAGCCGCCCTCTTTGCCGAGGATGGAGCTGAAAATGTCGTCTTTGGTCACGCCTAACTCCTTTTGCCTGTGATATTCCCCCGGGAGAGGATCATCACAATCAGAAACCCGATATTGACCACCAGCTCTGAGCGGTCGATGTACAGGTAATCACCCACCCAGATACGGATGGGGATAGAGAAGAACGCCAGCGCCAGCAAATATGCCAACGCCGACAAATGCCTTTTATGCTTGCGATCACCACGGTTGAAGCCAGCAATTAGCAGGCCCGTCATTAATGCGACCACCGCATGAAGTTGAAGCAGTACGAATGGAGTCAGAATCATTTCCCCTCCTCAGCCGCCTTCTTCTCAGCGCGCTTCTTGAGGGCAAGAACGATGGTGATCGCCGATGCCGCCGAAACCATGGCGCCGAGAGATTCAGGAATTCCCGCACCGTCGATGCCTGGCACAAAGTTGCCAATGACCTTATTGATTACCCGCGTGGCGGTGGCCGCCCCGAGGATGCCAGAGATGAATGCAGCAACGCCGTACAGGCAACGTTCAAGAATGCTGAGATTGTGGGACGTGAGAACGTAGATAAGCGCCCCGGCCAGCGCCCCAAGGATTACGCCAGCCTCAGTGTTTGCCCAGAATCCGGCAAAGGTGACAGTCGTAACCGCAGCATGCGCCGTGGCGCTGCCGGATAGTGGTTCGGACATATGGTTTCCATATCAGAGGGAGATCAGGCTCTCCGGATGAATTAACGACAAGACGAGTGATGGGGGTTCCGGGAGCTTGAAATAGAAAAGCCCCGGCTGAATGCCGAGGCTTATGATAGTTGGACTGACCTCGCGGATAATTCCAACTTACCGCCGTCCATTGGCGACGAGGCCAGTGGCGCGGGATGTTATAGATAACAGTCAACCGCTAATTAGCTATCAGTGCTCACAAGGGGGGTGGTAATGGCCCACTGATTACTTCTGCTTCACCATTGTCGCAAATGTCATCGCCCTGCGTCAGATGCCAGATGCCTGTGATGGTTTGCCCCGTTTCAAGGTCTTCAGTTTCGCCGTTTGTGTAGCAGGCGACCTGAACCCTGCCGTTGTGCTGTATCCAGTAGTAACCTTCTTGCATATGCACCACCTAAAGAATCATCAGTTGTCTCATTACATGCCGATAAGAACCAATCTGTAAGACAATCCTTATCACACTACAACACTTTTTGCGTACGCATTAGCATCATTTTGCTTGTCTTGCAATTTTTGAAGCTCTAATATTCACCGACTATTAACCACAGCTTTTTTCTGATATTAAGAAGAATAAAAATGTACGCACAGCGCAAGGAACTTTACTCTCGCTTAGAGGACATGCGTCAATCGAAAGTCATTTGCTTCGTTACCGGCGACAAGCCTGGCATGGAAACACAGATTCATAGCGAAGTTTTCGATTATTTTGTCAACCACTTAGACATAATCGGCGTTGTGCCAAAAATTAGTTTATTCATCTATACGAGAGGCGGAGATACGCTAACCGCTTGGAGTTTGATCAATCTTATTCGCCAATTCTGCGACGAACTTGAAGTGATTATCCCTTCAAAATGTCATAGTGCGGGTACGATCATGTCTCTGGGTGCTAATTCGATTATCATGACGAAGCAAGCCACCTTGGGACCTATTGACCCTAGCATAACCACAGCGTTAAATCCCTCTATTCAGGCTAATGGGCAAGACATCAACCTCCCCGTATCTGTTGAAGATATCAAAGGATATTTGGCACTTGCTACGGACGAACTTAAGATTGCTGATGCAAACTCGCTTTCTCAAGTCTTGCTGTCCTTAAGCGAAAAAGTCCATCCGCTTGTCTTAGGCAAGGTTTACCGCTCAAAAGCACAGATTCAGATGCTTGCAACTAAGCTTTTGTCATATCAAATCAATGATAGTGAGAAAATCAGCAAAATTGTTAACTTCCTATGTAGTGATTCAGGGAGCCATGACTACACTATTAGTCGAAGGGAAGCAGAAAATGAACTGGGCCTTAACATTGAAAAACCAGACGAAGCTCTCTACACATTGATCAAAAGCATCTATGACGACATTAAAGATGATATGAAGTTAGGGGAGCCGTTTATCCCGGCAACATACATAGCCAATGGCGCTCCTGGAAATTACAACTTGCCTCGAGTCTTAGTCGAGGCAAAAGATTCCTGTTCTTACCAATTCCGTACAAACGGATTGGTGAGACTAACTATTGATAACAACCAGCAACCTGTTATCCAGAACAATCTAATGAGCGAAGGGTGGGGTAGATATGATGATTAACACACTAACGAAGGGAGTTGTTTACAAAAACTATACAACCAATAGTTCCGCGCCAGGTTCAGTGAGCTCCAGTTCCGCGAATCAGCCTGGCATTTACTATACGGTTGTTGGCGTTAGTCAAAATACAGGTAGTCAAAGTTCCAACGCTTCAAACATGACAAAACGTCGGTAACGAAGATGAGCGTACTGGGCAAGCTCCCAGTACGCTCGGCAAATCAGTTTGCACATAACATAAAAATGCATCCTTCAACAAACCCCAACGCTGTCTGCAAATTCTTTCGAATAGTTCCGTCCGAGCACTTTCGTTTCTTCGCTATAGCCCGAAGAGATATCCCGATCACAAAATGAGCAACAACCAGTTCATACTCATCAGGCTTATATTTTCTTAAGCGTGCCACGCAACCGTCAATCATAATACCCTCATCATCATCGCATTGAAGGCGAGATTTCTTACCGTAAGGAATCAACCCTTTAAAACCAGCAGCAATTGGTTGCCAGTCGACGCCACTGCTATCAGCAGCTGCCCATGCTCCCCAGCGTTCCATTACTTCATACATATCTCTCATATTCTTTTCCTTAAGCCAGAACGCCGAGCGCGTAGGCCCGGTCCAGCACTCTGATTATCATTGCCGGCTGACTTCCGTGCTTACGCTCGAATTTCACCGGGTCATTATGTAGTTCGGTGTGGTGCTGGCGGCACAGGGGGATCGCGAATATGTCATGTGCCTTTGTTGCCATCCCTCCCTGGCCCCAGCCAATGAGGTGATGTGGATCATCTGACCGCTTGCCGCAGCACTCGCACGGCTGCGTTTTGACCCAAGCCAGATACCTTGCGTTCTCCCAGCGGGTCCGCTTTGGCCGCTTCATGAAGGTCTGTGGGGATTCGGGATCCACCAGCACGCCCACGATTGGCTTAATGGCTGGTGGTGTGGCTGCAGGTCCTGATGGAAGCGCGCGTGCCTTGTCGGCGATGATGCTGGTGGCCGGTACCGACGGCACTATCTCGCTCTCGCGGTAGGTCTCTTTCGCTACTGGCAGGCATAACGCTTCGCGGGCAACCGATTCTGGCAATGCATCAGTAATGCCGACACGTACAGCCCACCAGCACAATTCAGCCAGAGATAGTTCACGGGTTTTGTCGAGCGCCAGCGCCACCCGGGCAATGTCCAGCACCCAGTCGATGACGTTCTGACGCGCCAGCTCCGCCAGCCGTTCGGTGTACTGCTCGCGCAGCCGGTTGTCGCAGTGGCCACAAAGAAGGATCGCGCCGGGCTCGTGCCGCATGGTGGTCAGTTCGTGATAGTGGTAATCGCTGAGCTGGTACTGGCAAGCCCCGCCCCCATGGTGCAGGAGCCAGTATTCAAGGCCAGCCAGCCCACCAGCGGCTTTGATCACCTTTTCGTGGAGGAAGAACGGGCGCAGCGCCGGGTCAACCGCCAGCGGCTGACGTAAATCAGGCACCCGCCCTGTCTCAAAGCTGGTCATGCTGGCGGGCTGGCTCTCAACCAGCACGCGCCCTGAAATGAACATGGACATCAGCTCGCTGCCGGGCTTCAGCAGCACAACGCCCAGCTCCCTGGCGATAACTGGTTTCAGTAAGGCACGCATCAGGCGATCTCCCCGATGATGATTTGCCCTACTTCACCCCAGCGCTTCGTCACGCGAGAATCCCAGATATGGGCGTCATCCGCATAGATGGCATCCATCAGGGCTTTTTCCAGGTTGTCTTTGTCGGGTTTCTGCTTGTGGGGCTTCCCCGCCATTTCCTGCCGCTTCTTCTTGCTCCAGCTCAGTGGCATCGGGAGGATGAACGTAATATGTGCACCGGATTCTGGTAGCTCGACGTCCAGCAGCCGGACGTGATCGCAGAACGCGCGGTACCGGAGAACCTCCGGCCGCTTTTTCCACTTATCAGCGCGTGTCATCCTGGGTTTGCCCATCGGGGTGATGTTGTAGGTCTTCACGATTCCCTCCAGAGCTTTTGCTGGAAGGTTTTATCCTGCCGTGGGGCTCTGTTTGCCTCAGGCAGATAGGCGGTGAGCGTCCAGTGGATGAGATCGAAATCGAGGCTTCGCACAGTTCGCACATCATTGGCGCGATAGCGGGCCTCGAGCTCGTCCACTTCTTTCTCGGTGAGCTGGGTATGAATGAAGCTGGTTTTCTTCATGCCATCACCTGTTCGAGCGCGGGCAAAAAGAAATCGCTGATTCCGGAAGGAACCAGTTTAAGTGCTTGTTTGGAAGGTTTTTGCGCCATGGTATCTCTCCAGTGGCGCAGCAGGTTGTCAGTTGTTCAGGCTGACGAGGTGACTATATCAGAAAGGGATGAGGGGCGGTAACCCGCCTTGACGAGCATCTGGGTGAACATCGATAAATCGCCGATCAGCTCATCAGGAGCCATCGGCCTGCAACTAAATTTATCGCCGTATCGGTAAAACAGTACGCGGTCCTCAGGACCAAATTGATATGACGCCATAACCAGTCCATCGTCACGACGCACCAAATCGTACCAACCCTTTTGCTGTGCCTCACTATCACTCACAAAACCCCCTCACTTTGCTATCCACAAATACTGTCTCCCGGCGGGGAGATGTCCATTCCACAGAGCCAAAATAAAAAATGGCGCAAATTTCCTAATAGGTTCGCCGGAAGAAAAATTCATTTTTCTCTTTAGCACTTTAACCATACAACAAAACACTGTATGTATAAACAGTATTTATTCGTTTCGCTTAAGTATGCACATGAAAAGCATGCCTGCGCAATCCCATTCATCTGATTGATTTAAATAAATTTTTCCGCTACTTCCGTGTAAAAACCGACCTTATTTTTTAACACTTTCACGGTTAAGGTAGTGCTGGGGTAAATACCTGATTAGAAAACCCTCACCCCTTATGGGAGAAGGGTAAAGCTGCTTTTATGGGTATATTACTGGGGTGACACTTTTTGTCAGGTTGATAATTTGTTGCCGGTCGCCGGTTATTAACTGATCGATTTCATAGATCAATATTCTGATATCGATCGGTTATATCGATCAGGTATGTCGGAGGCTGCTCCCCTGTATAACGACGGGCGAGAAAAAGGCCTCCGGAGAGGCCTGTGGTTTGTAACGCTAACTTTTCCCTACTGGCTCGACAGGGTGTGTTGCCAAGGCCCTTTCAACGTCAGCGTATGGAGGCTCAAATTCCCCTGCGGTATTAAATTCTTGTCCAGCCACTGTAACCCTATAAACCTTCAGTGATTTCCAAATCCTCGGGCTATCCCCAATTTTGACGCTCACTGTGTCTAGGTTCGGATTATATTTTATTGGTTCTCCATCGTAATAACCCGCGAGAAAAATCATGTAGTCTTGCATGCTTTACCCCCTTGATTGGACAGGCATTATATCAAGCAGTCACATGTGTTGAACAGAATTCCGGCAGGTTTGCCCGCACCAGCACTTAAGAGAATTGTTTCCTAGTAGAATGAATCATTAGCTGCTTTAGCCTGGGTTTCTATTGCAACCCCTACAAAGCAGTGCGACATACTACACCCAACCCACTCCCTCCAATTTTTACCATCCAGGCAAAATTGCAAAGCATGCTCATTACCTCTAAATCTTACGCCCTCAAAAAGCATGTTAATTCTTTCAACAATCAATCCGTTAGGAGCATTCATCCTTAAAATCAAAACTATTTCGCCAAGGGCACTACGAATGATAATCCTCGATCCAATGCATTCCACATCCCAGTAATCTGAATCAACAAACCATCTATTTTCTTTTATTTTGAGTGATTCTCGTCCAATCGCATCACAAAATACTCCTGACAACCTCACAGGTGAGCCAGGAACTGATGGTGGTTGAACTGTTAGGATTGGGCGGTCATTGACTACGATCAAATGCTGGCAGTCGTAAAAGGACACACCGGCAAAAAACACCTTTATAGGCTCGCTGTGGAAATCAAACATTTCACTTGCGAAACCTTGTTTACGGCATTGTGGATCGGCATTAGCTAACGCTACGGTTTGCGCTGAAAGTCTTCCTCGCGCCCTCTTCTGGTTGCATTGTGAACAAAGCAGAGTCATCCCATTTGGATTATGCTCAGTGGCCTCAACAAAGTCTGGATCGAAATGTTCGTAATCATAAAAACCAAGCCCGCATATCACACAACCGAATCCGCACCTTTGCCTAATTTCTCGTCTCACAGACTCAGGGATATATCGAGAAAGACCATGTTTATTCTTTTCATCCGCCATATTGGTGCGCCCTTTACAATTGCGAGCCTAATCTATCCTTAGTTTTATTGTACTGGGATGGTTGAACAAAAGCCCATCCTAAAGATGGGCTACGATTTATCGAGAGCAAACTAAGTTAACTGTGATTTCGAAGTTAACGGTACAATCATCCTCCGCTCCAGCAACTCGTCGATAGCCTTCGCTGCGTCAGCCATCATGTAGCCAAGGTTACCACCGTCAGAACGCTTTGCCGCTGCTACCAGTTCGTCACGAACGCGGATCAAACGCTCTTCCGTGAGCGGACCGTTGGCCGGGTGAGTGGATGGGTCTTTGGTGAATTTGGTCATGCTGCACACTCCTGTTTAACACCCATGCGCTGGCACGCAGTCTGAAAAATATCTGACTCCTTCTCGATCCCGATGAACGGGCGCCCGAGTTCCTGACAGGCAACGCCGCTGGTACCGCTTCCCATAGTAAAATCGAGCACCACGTCGCCGGGGTTGCTGTAGGTTTCGATGATGTATTTCACCAGCGCCAGTGGCTTCTGCGTCGGGTGGAAATTCCCGGTCTGCTTATCGCTCGAGAAGAACTGAACATCGCGCGGGTACCGCTTTGTCGAATCGTATTCAGTCAGCGTCAGAGCCTTCCCATAGCATTCCGAATTAACGGTCTTCCGCTTACTGGTCTTACGGATATGGCCCTCAGTCATCTGCGGGTTATACGTCGGCTGGCGGCGGTAAAACACCTCGATATTTTCATGCGCGCGCAGAGGCTGCTTTTTAGCGTTCAGGAAGCCTGTAGCGTTACCTTTCTCCCATATCCATTCAGAGCGCCAGTGCCGGAAGTTGCTGGCAACCAGCATGCTGGTAAACGGCTGGGCTGAAAACAGGACAATTGCCGCAGTCGGCTTGGCGATGCGATAGAGCTGCTTCCACATCAGCGGCAAGTCGAGAACCGAATCCCAGCGGCACTGCGTAGTGCCATAGGGAATGTCAGCACAAACCAGATCCACAGAACCGTCAGCAATCGTCGCGAAAATATCGAAACAATCAGCATTGTGCAGAATGATCGACTCAGTCATTCCAGGCCTCCAGCTCATTCAGAATCTCTTCGTCGATTTCGTCGTTGGTGGCCTCTTCATTGAGGTAGCTCAGCGCTTCTTTCCGGTACTGGTTCCGGCGTGTTACATACCAAGCTGAAAACTCTGGCGTCCAACCTGGCTCTTCCCCTTTAAAATCCACTCGGGCGTTACCTTCTGCCATACGTTCGACCATGCAGTGAGCCGTGGTCAGGGCGCATTCACGAATACAACCGCGAAGGTGACGTTTACGCCACCATGGGCTTACTTTCGAATCGCAAAGGCCCTTGAACTCAACTTCCCAGCGGCGGATACAGCGCGCGTTTAGTGATTTGCTCATTTGGTTGCTCCTCGGTGCGTATAACGCTCCATGTCAAATTCGATAACTGCTCGCTGGTCGCGGAAGACGCCACTGCGCCCGTGGCGGATAAGTTGGCCCTGCTCTACAGCAGCCCGAATGTATTTCTCGGCGGTGGTGCGATGCAGGCCGAACATGGCGGCAACTTCGTTGGTCGTTGCGCGGCCATGCGTTTTCACCAACTCGATAATCCAGGCGATGAACAAAGAACGTTCTCTGTGCGTTTTTGGTCTTGGCATGGCGCTATCTCCGGGCCTGACGCAGACACTTTTCCCGGCACTGCGCGAAGCGGGCCACCTCGAGCGAACTGCAGGCGATCGCCATCATGTCGGCGTAGACCGTTGCGGCCCGGCGCCAGAGCCCTTTGCTCTCCAGTTCTTTGGCCTTCGTTTCGGCAGCGAGAATTTTTACCGGATCGCTCTTCTGCTCCATGCACGGCAGCACCTCGTCAGGAATGTCTGCGCCTGGCGCCACGGTGTAGCTGTATTGGGATCCGTTGTGGTTGCGGATAAGCACGCCCTCATCCGTCAGCGCACGCAGGTGCTTTCCTGCGGTGGTGCTTGCCATGTCCAGGGCTTCTGCAACGTCCTTGATGTCGCAGTTCGGCTGGTAGCGAACAAAGATCGCCACCTGGTCTTTCATCGTTAATGGTTTGGTCATTGGTCATCACTCGATTTAGTTGGTTAACCCTGCCGCTTTGCGGCGTTTGTACTCTTCCATCAGCAGCTGCGCCGGAGTTGGCCCTGCCGGGTGCTGCGGTGCTGCAAGCTGGCGGCGTATCGGTGGTACCGAAAGGCCGTTACTGACGTGCTTGCTCCATTTTGTTAATAGCTTCTCTGCCAGTTTTTTGAGTTCCCCCTCTGTCATCTGGCGTTCCACGCCCGTTCTGCGCATCTCAATGCAAATGTGGTACAGCACTGGTTGCGACCACGGATATTTATCGCTGCCTGAGTATCGATATGACTCGTTGCGCCAGCGACGGTACTCCGACATGACACATTCGGACGTCAGGCCGAAGTGGTTAGCGCCGCTCTCTGAAACGAGCGATACAAACTCAGCAAGATCCGGCGGCCATGTGTTTCCAACCGCGCACCGCTCCATGCACTGCTGGCAGACCAGCTTGATTTGCTGTTCATTCATCGAACCGATTTGGGCTATCCAGAGCGCCGAAGGCTCCGCCCCATTCTTCTGCGTCCACCGGTTCGAGAATATTTCCCCCATGACCTGCCACAGGCGCCATGCCGTTTCCGTTGCCATCAAGTCCATGACGGCGGCGCCACTCTGCGTGGGCTGACTGAATCTGCTGAACAGCCCTGGATGCTGTAGGCTCTCCCCGAACTCCTGCATTGTCTTTACCTCCGGTTTCCGGTTGTTTTTTCGATCTCACCAACACGATGTGCCGTGCAAATTTCTGTTCCCACTGAACCTGAGTAAACACCTTGCCCTCTGACTCCCAGTACGAAGCGAACTCAGCGAGCTCTGTGACAAGGTAATCAGGGTCGGGCAAAGCAACTCCCCACGTCGCCGCGCGCTGGCGAAAATCTCTGGACGGCAGCCACGCGCTGGTCATGGTGAATTTACCGATCGGCTCATCCAGCCCTTCGAGATATCTCGGCTTTTGAGGTTCGTCCTGATGAGGCTGAACCAGGCTTTTCTCTTCGCGCTCGCTAAGAGAGGGGGTTATTACTTTCCCTTCCGTATCCGTATCCGTATCCGTCAGTGAGGACTCATTGATAACTCCATGAGGGCTCACTGAGTCCTCACTGATTCCACCTTCGTTTTTTACTTCGGGCTCAGTGAGTGCAAGCGGGGACGGTATTTTTGTGGCTGAGGGGCGATTGATTTTCTGATGCTTGGAAAAGCCCTTGATGCACAGGTAAGCACTACCATTCACTGAATACTCAATGAGTAATCCATGAGTAATCAGCTCGCAGATGAGCGGCTCGCAATCGATACTGTCTGCCGGGAATATCTGCATCTTGATGCGCTTCGGTGATCGTTCCAGGCAGCCCAGGTCATTAGCGAAATTAAACAACCCGATAAACAGCAAGCGGGCTGGAATTGAACACTCCACCACCTTCTCATCTGTCCAGAATTCAGGTTTCACTGTTCTGATACGGGCCATCTATATCCTCGTATTAACCAGCAAAGCTGGTAGTCATTGGTCAAAACTCGATTACAAGAACTGTGGCGCTACGGCACTAATACTTGCCAGTAGTGGTCCCGCCGTATCGGATGGCAAAAGGCTGAACAAAGCTATTGCTGCTTCACGGATCTCCTTTTCCAGTTTCTGCAAAGGAGCCCCAAGTAGCTTCGCCTGTAGGGCCTCGCTGCATTCTTTCATTGCGCTTGCCTCTAATTCGGCTTCGGTTTTACCCTGGCGAAGGCCATGCTTTCTGGCGATCTCAATCGGCATGGCGATGCTGATTGCGTTAGCGAGCTTCATGACGTAACCCGTGTACTTAGTAGAGTTAGTTTCGTTTTTCAGGTAACGATAAAGGTTCTGTTTATTCACAGTGATACCTCGCCCGCCCTCTTTAGCCCACTGTTCGGCCACCAGCTGGGTAACAACATCCTGAGCCTGACCGGGAAGAGTAAGCTCCCATTCACGTACTGCGGTCAGGATTGCCTGGCGCCGCAAATTGTCTCTGCGACGCGGTTCATAATGATTTTCCGTTTTCAGCGAAGCGGATGTCTGCCGGTTAAGATGTTCAAACGTTACTGTTTGCATGGTCATCACCTTGTTCATCACTTTTTGGCGGGAAAACACTATCCAATGTGCATTCGGCGCCGAGTTGATTGAATTTCTCAACGATGAGCCTGCAATCGTCGAGAGTTGGTTTTCTCGTTCCATTTTCATAATTCGAAATACGCGACTGCCGCCAACCAAACATGGAAGCCAGTTGGTCTTGGGTAAGTCCGAGAGATTGTCTCTCCTTCGCGATGTTGTTCATTGCCACCTCGTGATAAATGCGTTGAAGAGATTAAACACGCTCCGTGTTTGAAAGTCAACACGGCTTGTTTTTTGAGTGATAACACGCAACGTGGTAAAACGTCTTTATGAATACGAATGATCAGATTGCTGCCCGCCTCAAACGGGCGAGAGAGCAAAAAGGAATTTCACAAAAGGCGCTGGCAGAGTTATGCGGGTGGGCCCAGTCACGTGTTGGTAATTACGAGTCAGGCAGCAGGACAATTGGAGTCGACGATGCAATTACACTGGCTGGCGCCCTCAAGATCGCACCGGCAGAGCTAATTTTTGGCGCTGATTCTACTGAAAGTTGGATTACTCCACGTCATCGCCATTTGTTGGCTCTGTTTGATCAACTTCCTGAAACTGAGCAGGACCGGATGATTGACCTATTCGAGGTTCGGCTTAAAGAGCTCGATGACTACGTCGAGAAATATCTACGTGGACGCTTTAAGACGACAGACAATTAATTTTTCACCCCTCCCGCCTCTCACAAGCCAGCCTTAGCGCTGGTTTTTTTATTTCCCATCACCTCTAAGTTGCATAATACCGCCCAAACTAACACATCACGTGTTGACATATAAACACAATATGGGTTTTACTATACCCACACCAAGCAGCAAGTAAGTCATCCAGGCAGGACGCCCACGTAGTAGCTGCCGGCGGCATATGAAACACCGGATGAGATGACAAAAACTAACGCGCAGCAGGCTTTATCGTTCCGTCGGCCAGACGTAAATGGCAATAAGGAGATGACCATGATCGACTACGCACGTAACCCCGTTAGACAGCAGGCTATTCGCCTAAACATCGTTGAAGTTTTAATCCGCAAGTTCTGCTACTTCATGGCGCAGAAAGGTAATCCAGAGCTCAACGCATGACCTCGCTCTTCGCCTTAATCGTTACCGTCTGCGCCCTCACCGGGGAATGCTCAGACATCATGCTCGGCGTTTATAACACCGAGGCGGTTTGTGAAGCAGCTGCCGCAGAGCAGCATGTGAAAGGACAGTGTTACCCGTACAAATCGGCTGACGACCAACAGCCAGCGTTACATTTTTAATCGAGTTTCGACCAATGGCTGTTACCAGCCTGATGCCAGGTGCACATGGCATCGTGATGGAAATCCCACCATCGCAACCTAACAGGAGTCGATGACCTGTTCTGGTTAAATTGGAAAAGTTGTCTTTGCCCGTCACCCGTGGCGGGCCTTTTTTCCGGAGGATTTATGTCAGCAAACGAACTGGCATTGCGATACAGCAGCGCGCCAGCTGAAGAGCTAATCGGCATCCTGCCTGTGCTTGAAGTTAAAGAGGCGTTGCGCGAAGAAGTCGAAGAAGAAGTGTTGGACGATGTTTGGCAGGAGCATCAGTTTGAAATCGAGGCTGTTCAAGAGCAGACCGACGAGGCAAACCGTCTGGCGCAGAAGTTTGAACTGGCTGCAGAGTCCTTCGGAACGGCGATAAAGCTGGCGCTGACCCTTCCATACGGCGAAGCAATCCAGGTGCTGCAGGATGCCATTGAAGATAACCCTGGCTACGGCCGGGATCCGGTGAAGGGATAGGCCATGGAATTTGGAATGAAACGAGTGATGGCGTCCGTCCAGGCTGTTGCGGTTCTGGAACGAATCTACTGCGGCAAGCCAGTATCCCTCGCCACACTGAGTAAAGAATCGAAGCTCTCGGTTTCATACCTGGAGCAAATTTTTAAGCGGCTGCGCAGCGGCAAGCTGGTCACCTCGCACAGAGGCCCAGGCGGCGGATATAGCCTTCGTGACGGTGATATCTCAGTTTCAGCAGTCATCCGCGCAGTCAGCAAGATCCCGTCGAATACCACGTTCGACCCGGTGCTTGATGCACTTGATGGGGTGCTTATCTCTCAGCTGGCGAACAAGCCCGGCGCCCAATAAGCACAAAACCCGCGCAAGGCGGGTTAAGTACCCGGTCAGCCGACCAAAGCTTTCCGGAATCGAGTTTTGACCAATGACCACTACCTAAGCAGCGCTCATTAGCTGTTGGGTATCTTACACCCAAAAGAGGCTCCACCATGGAATTTTTTTATCAGATTAAGGCAACCCAGAAATCAGGTAAGCAAGATGCAGTGATTTGGTTCACTGCGAAAAGCGAAGCGCGCGCGGCCCTGACGCTCGATGTTGCACTGGAAGATGCTGGCATCGAAACTGGCCGCGGTAAGGACTATGCCAAGCCTGTCCGCACCGACATGCCGGTTATTAATGATCTGCCAGAAGAAGGCTCCGTCTGCTTTGAGTTCTGTAAGCACTACGCCCTGGCCGACGACCAGCGTACATGGAACGTGATCCCTGATAGCAAAACCTCTGATACAGCGGCTGCCGAAGAAGAGCATGGGGCTGATGCCTTAGACCAGTTACGAGCCAAATTTGTGACCCCGCGCCACACTCTGCCAGCAGTCCACAGCGATGCTGATATCCCTGCCGCGCCGGTATTCTCCGCTGATACTGCAAATGCTGGCAGCACTTCCATGCTTGAAAACCGCACCCCGGCTGTCCGCTTCGCCGTCCATCTGTTGGGTGACAAATACGTTTCGGAGATCAGCCAGGAACAGCAGATCGTCGCAAACGAACTGGCGACCGATGAGGAAAATACTTACTTCCAGAATCTGCTGCAGGCCAAAAATGACGTAGCTGATATTAGCGATCTCAGCCTGCATGCCGAGTGGAAACTGGTGCAGGCCGTCAAAGACGTTTTCCCGCAGGACAAAGAACACGAATCCGGGCTTCTGGCCGCCTTCATGTCGGGCTGGATCAACGCCGAGGATCGTAACCAGCTGGTTGAGGACTGGAAGATCGGCCAGCTTCCAGCCAAGGATGAAGCCCCAAAATCTCTGTATGAGCATGGCCTGAAGATCAGCGAGCATGATGATGGTGGTGCCCACTACCCCGTCTGCAAAATGCCTTTCCGCAAACAGCTGCTTGCCCAGCTGACGGTGGACGAACTGCGCCACCATATCACGCGCAGCGAGAATGCAGAGCTGCACGCACTGGAAATGGATACCGACAATGGTTATGTCCAGGACCTGCTGCTCGCTGCTGAAAATTTTGCAGAAGTTAAGGCTTTCGACACCAAAGATCTTTGGCGCTACACGAACGCCATCCGCAAAGTGTTCAGCATGGAAAAGCGCCATGAGTTGGGCCTGCTTTTGCAGTTCACAAAGGCATGGGTAGCCACCCCATATATCGACCGCGGGATCCTGACGCGTGAATGGGTCGCCGGCAATCGCATAAACCTCGTGCAGCGTACTGACGCCGGGACCAATGCCGACGGCGGGTATGTAACTGACCGCAGCTCTGACGCGCACCATACCCTGGATACCCTCGATCTGGAGATCGCCTGCGCCCTGCTTCCGATGGACTTCAACCATCAGGAGATCCCGGGCGGCATTCTCCGTCGCGCGAAAGAGATAGTGTCGAGTAAGGAGGAAGACTGGAAGTCATGGAGCAAGATCCTGCGTAATCAGCCCGGCATTCTGGCAGTGAATCGCGCGGCCATCTTCAACCTGGTGCGCATTGCGCCGGAGAATATCCACCTGACGCCTGCTGCGCATCTGGAGTTCGTGAACCGGACAATGACAGCTGAATTCAACGCTGCAACTGAGCTGCTGCCTCTCCCGGCCGCACAACCTGAGGAAACCCAAACTGCTGAAGAACATCCACTACCGAAATGGGCAGAGGCGGGTGAGCAGAAATTTCCTGATGAGAGTGAAGCTGAAACGCAGACCCTGCCGAAGTGGGCGAACGCCGCTACCAGCCAGCCACAGGTCGCAAACCTCGGTGACGGCATGTTCTCCATCGAAGGCCTGATGAACGAAAAACAACCACAAACAGATGACCGTTCACCGGTTACAGAGGAGACCACCAGCGATGTGCAGATGGAAGAGACTGACCCGACGGAAGGAGAAACTGATGACGCGGTTCCGCCAGGCGAAAGCGTTGATGCAACTGATCCGCAAACAGATGCCGTAGCTGAGACTGTTTGCACCGGCTGTGGCGGTTGCCCTGACTGTGGCGTCGCGGTTGGCAATGCAACCTATGCGGCGATGGAAGGGGATCTGAAAGAGGAACTGGAGACGCTGGGGGCTGACACCTCAAATCCGGAATCCATGTTCACGCACCTGATGGTGGATCTCGAAACCATGGGTAAAAAGCCAGGCGCACCGATCGTTTCAATTGGTGCCGTATTCTTCGACCCGGCAACCGGTAAGGCTGGGGCAGAGTTTTACCAGGTGATTAACCTCGAGTCGTCGATGTCCTTCGGGGCCAGGCCAGATGCCAGCACCATCCTCTGGTGGCTGAAGCAATCGCCGGAAGCACGATCTGCAATCGTGGTGGATGATACGGTCGGTCTGGTGGAAGCGCTTGAGCAGTTCCTCGATTTCATTGCTGAAAACGCGGCTAACGGGTCGAAGAGTGTTCAGCTCTGGGGGAATGGTAGTTCGTTTGATTGTTCTCTTCTGGAGGCAGCATTCGAGTTGGCCGACACGCCATTCCCGATCCCGCACTGGAACTACCGGGACGTGCGTACCGTCGTCGAACTGGGCAAAGCTGTTGGGCTGAACTCTCGCTATGAAATCCCTTTTGAGGGTGATCAGCACAACGCTCTGGCGGACGCCCGTCACCAGGTCAAATACGTTTCGGCTATCTGGCAGCGCCTGACAGCAATCTGATTAGAATATTTCAGCCAATGGCCCGTTACTGGGCCATTATGAGGTAAAGCATATGATCCAGATGTTAACTCTCGAAGAGTGGGCCGCTGAAAAATACAGAAGCAACCCTCCAAGCGTGTCGACACTTCGACGTTATGCGAAACAGAACCAGTTTTCTCCACCAGCAATGAAGCAGGGCCGTTTATGGCGCGTTCGTGAAGATGCTGAGTTGGTAGGGGAACTGGCCGCGCCGGTAGTTAAGAAGAACGACTCCATATTGCTGCAAAGGATTTTGAACGATGGCTGCCAGACCACGTAAAAACAATGTCTCTGTACCGAACCTTTACCCTCTCTACAGCAGAAAGGTGAACAAGGTTTACTGGCGCTATAAGCATCCAATCACCGGCAAGTTCCATGCGCTGGGCACTGACGAAGTGGAGGCCATTGCGATTGCTACTGAGGCAAATGCGCGTTTGGCAGAACAGAGAACCCGGCAGATTTTGGCGATCAGTGACAGGATCGCCACAAGCAAAGGCAAAGCGATCACGGTTTCAACATGGCTCGACCGATACTGGAAAATTCAGGAAGAGCGCCTGGCTTCAGGTGACATTAAATTAAACACCTTCAAACAAAAAAATAAGCCAGCGGCTCTACTGCGTGAACGTGTTGGAATGAAACTGTTGCCATCCGTTGATGTACGCGATATCGCCCAAATTCTTGATGAATATATTGCGGCGGGTCAGGCGAGAATGGCTCAGGTTATTCGAACCGTTTTGGTCGATATATTTAAAGAGGCGCAACACGCAGGTGAAGTTCCCCCGGGTTACGATCCCGCGTCAGCCACTAAAAAGCCCAGACGTAGAATCACCCGGCAGCGACTTAGCCTTGAGGAATGGCAGCGGATATTCGAGATTGCAGACGCCAACCACCAATATATGGGTAACGCTATGCTGCTGGCTTTAGTAACCGGCCAACGCCTGGGTGATATTTCGAGGATGAAATTTAGCGATGTCTGGGATGATCAGCTGCACATTATTCAGGAGAAAACAGGAAGCAAAATCGCGATCCCGTTATCGCTCCGCCTGAACGCCATCAACTGGAGTTTGCGGGATGTTATATCGCGCTGTCGGGATTACGCGGTTAGCCCTTACCTCGTCCATTTTTTCAGGGCCACGTCGCAAGCAGAGCGTGGTGCCCAGGTTAAAGCGAACACGCTCACAATGAATTTTAGTAAGGCCCGGGATAAGGCAGGAATCGACTGGAGGGAAGGAACGCCGGCGACATTCCATGAGCAGCGATCGCTATCGGAACGTCTTTATAAAGAACAGGGAATTGACACTAAAAAGTTGCTCGGCCACAAGTCACAGCAGCAGACCGATCGCTACAACGACGACCGCGGGAAGGACTGGACGACAATCGCGATATAGGATTTTGGGATGGGGTTTTGATAACTTGTTTTGATAAAATTTTGATAACCGTTCGAAAGCTAATAATAAAAAACGGGAACCAACAGGCTCCCGTTTGCATACAACCCGGAAACCGGATTACATGTTTTCGATGATCGCGTCACCAAACTCTGAACATTTCAGCAGCTTAGCGCCTTCCATCAGACGTTCGAAGTCATAGGTCACGGTCTTGTTGTTGATCGCGCCTTCCATACCTTTAACGATCAGGTCTGCGGCTTCGAACCACTCCATGTGACGGAGCATCATTTCTGCGGAGAGGATGATAGAACCTGGGTTCACTTTATCCTGGCCAGCATACTTCGGTGCGGTACCGTGGGTCGCTTCGAACAGGGCGCACTCGTCACCGATGTTCGCGCCTGGTGCGATACCGATACCGCCAACCTGCGCCGCCAGGGCGTCGGAGATGTAGTCACCGTTCAGGTTCATACAGGCGATAACGTCATATTCAGCCGGACGCAGCAGGATCTGCTGCAGGAACGCATCGGCGATGACATCTTTAATGATGATCTCTTTGCCGGTGTTCGGGTTCTTGATCTTCTGCCATGGGCCGCCGTCGATCAGCTCGCCACCGAACTCTTCCGCCGCCAGCTGGTAACCCCAGTCTTTGAACGAACCTTCTGTGAACTTCATGATGTTGCCTTTGTGAACGATGGTCACAGAGTCACGGTCGTTGGTGATTGCATACTCAATCGCTGCACGAACCAGGCGCTTGGTGCCTTCTTCGGAACACGGCTTGATGCCGATACCGCAATGTTCAGGGAAGCGAATTTTCTTCACGCCCATCTCTTCGCGCAGGAACTTGATTACTTTTTCGGCTTCTGCGGAGTCCGCTTTCCACTCGATGCCCGCATAGATATCTTCGGAGTTCTCACGGAAGATAACCATGTCGGTCAGTTCTGGGTGTTTAACCGGGCTTGGGGTACCCTGGTAGTAACGTACCGGGCGCAGGCAGACGTACAGGTCGAGTTCCTGACGCAGAGCAACGTTCAGGGAGCGAATACCGCCACCAACTGGGGTAGTCAGCGGGCCTTTGATGGCAACGCGGTAGTCACGAATCAGGTCCAGCGTTTCAGCTGGCAGCCAGACGTCCTGGCCGTAAACATGGGTAGATTTTTCACCGGTGTAAATTTCCATCCAGGAAATTTTACGCTCGCCTTTATAGGCTTTCTCAACAGCGGCATCCACCACTTTCAGCATCGCTGGGGTTACATCAACACCGATACCGTCACCTTCGATGAACGGGATAATCGGATTGTTTGGAACGTTCAGCTTACCGTCTTGCAGGGTGATCTTTTTACCTTCCGCCGGAACAACTACTTTGCTTTCCATTAACCTCTCCTTCGAGCGCTTCTGGTTGTTACTGATCTTATGTTAATAATTTGTAATGAGCCCACCGATAGTACCTGAATGTCTGGCGCCATGAAAGGCATTCGTTATTAGGCTATAATGCGGCAATTGATAACGTCTGAAAATACCATGCAGAAAACTTCTTTTAGAAATCACCGGGTTGAACGATTCAGCACCCGACAAGCGTCCAGACCGCGCAAGCAACGCGCGCCAACACGCGTCGTTTTGTTCAATAAACCTTACGATGTCCTGCCGCAGTTTACCGACGAAGCCGGACGCAGCACGTTGAAGGATTACATCCCCGTTCAGGGGGTCTATGCCGCAGGCCGACTCGATCGCGACAGCGAAGGGCTGATGGTGCTCACCAACGACGGCGAGCTCCAGGCCAGGCTCACCCAGCCCGGCAAACGCACCGGCAAAATCTACTATGTGCAGGTTGAAGGCGTCCCGGACGACGCGGCGTTAACGGCGTTGCGTAACGGCGTTACGCTGAACGACGGCCCTACCCTGCCCGCAGGCATTGAGCTGGTGAATGAGCCAGAGTGGCTCTGGCCGCGCAATCCGCCGATCCGCGAGCGCAAATCGATTCCCGTTTCGTGGATCAAAGTCACCCTTTATGAAGGCCGTAACCGCCAGGTACGGCGCATGACGGCGCATGTCGGCCATCCGACGCTGCGCCTGATCCGCTACGCCATGGGCAGTTACACGCTGGATAACCTCGCCAACGGTGAGTGGCGGGACGTTACCGAACAAGGAGAGCCTCATGTTTAAACCGCATGTCACAGTGGCCACAATTGTCCACGCCCAGGGCAAATTTTTGGTGGTGGAAGAGACCATCAACGGCAAAGCGCTCTGGAACCAGCCTGCGGGCCACCTGGAAGCCGACGAGACGCTGGTCCAGGCGGCGCAGCGTGAGCTGTGGGAAGAGACCGGCATTCATGCCAGGCCGCAGCATTTCATCCGCCTCCATCAATGGATCGCGCCGGACAAAACGCCGTTTATCCGTTTTTTGTTCGCCATTGAGCTTAACGAAACGTGCGCCACTGAGCCGCACGACAGCGATATCGATCGTTGCCTGTGGGTGGATGCCGACACCATCCTTAACGCAACACATCTGCGCTCCCCGCTGGTTGCGGAGAGCATTCGCAGCTACCTGACCGGCCAGCGTCTGCCGCTGGAGACCATCGGCGAATTTAACTGGCCGTTTACAGAGGGTGTCAATGCCGGGGGCGCGTGATAGAATACGCCGCCTTGAAGTTCAATGTCGTGAGTATTCCAATGTCTGAAAGCCAAAAAAAAGTGATCGTCGGCATGTCCGGCGGCGTCGATTCTTCCGTCTCTGCCTGGCTGTTGCTGCAACAGGGCTATAAGGTTGAAGGCCTGTTCATGAAGAACTGGGAAGAGGACGATGGCGAGGAATACTGCACCGCCGCCGCGGATCTGGCTGATGCCCAGGCGGTATGCGACAAGCTCGGCATTGAACTGCACACCGTCAATTTTGCCGCAGAATACTGGGATAACGTGTTCGAGCATTTCCTGGCTGAATACAAAGCCGGCCGCACGCCAAACCCGGATATTCTGTGCAACAAAGAGATCAAATTTAAAGCCTTCCTCGAGTTCGCCGCTGAAGATCTGGGTGCTGACTACATCGCCACCGGCCACTACGTGCGCCGCGCGGATGTCGACGGCAAAAGCCAGCTGCTGCGCGGGCTCGACGGTAACAAAGATCAGAGCTACTTCCTCTATACCCTCGGCCACGAACAGATTGCCCAAAGCCTGTTCCCGGTGGGCGAGCTGGAAAAACCAGAAGTGCGTAAAATCGCCGAAGAGCTGGATCTGATTACTGCGAAGAAAAAAGACTCAACCGGGATCTGCTTTATTGGTGAGCGCAAATTCCGTGAGTTCCTGGGCCGCTATCTCCCTGCCCAGCCGGGTAAGATCGTGACCGTGGATGGCGATACCATCGGCGAGCACCAGGGTCTGATGTATCACACCCTGGGCCAGCGTAAGGGCCTCGGTATCGGCGGTATCAAAGAGGGTAGCGAAGATCCGTGGTACGTCGTCGATAAAGATGTTGAAAACAATATTCTGATTGTGGCCCAGGGTCATGACCATCCGCGTCTGATGTCCGTCGGGCTGATTGCCCAACAGCTGCACTGGGTCGACCGCGAGCCGCTGAAAGGCACGCTGCGCTGCACGGTGAAAACCCGCTATCGTCAGACCGATATCCCCTGCACCGTGACTGCGCTTGATGATGAACGCATTGAGGTGCGTTTCGACGAGCCGGTCGCCGCCGTGACCCCGGGTCAGTCTGCTGTCTTCTACAGCGGTGAAATCTGCCTTGGCGGCGGTATCATCGAACAACGCCTGCCGCTGACCGCGGTTTAATGCGATAACACACAGAAAGGAGCAAGTGTGGCGAAGAACTATTATGACATCACCCTGGCGCTGGCAGGAATTTGCCAGTCTGCCCGTCTGGTGCAACAGCTGGCGCATCAGGGTCACTGCGATGCTGACGCGCTGCACGTTTCGCTCAACAGCGTCGTGGATCTGAACCCCAGCTCCACCCTCGGCGTGTTTGGTGGTAGCGAAGCGAATCTTCGTCTTGGTCTGGAAACCTTGCTCGGCGTGTTAAATGCCAGCAACCGTCAGGGGCTTAACGCCGAACTGACGCGTTATACCCTCAGCATGATGGTGCTGGAGCGCAAGCTGAATGCCGCCAAAGGGGCGATGGATACCCTCGGCGAGCGCATTACCGGCCTGCAGCGCCAGCTGGACCATTTCGAGTTGCAGTCCGATACCTTACTCGGCGCCATGGCGGGCATCTATGTGGATGTCATCAGCCCACTGGGGCCGCGTATCCAGGTGACCGGCTCCCCTGCCGTATTGCAAAGCCCGCAGGTGCAGGCCAAAGTACGCGCCTCCCTGCTCGCCGGTATTCGTGCCGCGGTACTGTGGCAACAGGTCGGCGGTGGCCGCCTGCAGCTCATGTTTTCTCGTAATCGCCTGACCACTCAGGCAAAACAAATTCTTGCTCATTGTTAACCTCCCGGAGTTGCGAACTATGGAATTATCCTCACTGACCGCCGTTTCCCCTGTCGATGGACGCTACGGCGATAAAGTCAGCGCGCTGCGCGGGATCTTCAGCGAATATGGTCTGCTGAAATTCCGTGTACAGGTTGAAGTACGCTGGCTGCAAAAGCTGGCCGCGCAGGCAGCAATCAAGGAAGTTCCTGCTTTTGACAGCCAGGCAAACGATTACCTCGATAAAATCGTCGCAGAGTTCAATGAAGAAGATGCCGCACGCATTAAGACCATTGAGCGCACCACCAACCACGACGTGAAAGCGGTTGAGTATTTCCTGAAAGAGAAAGTGGCAAGCGTTCCGGCCCTGCACGCGGTGTCAGAATTTATTCACTTCGCCTGCACCTCAGAAGATATCAATAACCTCTCCCACGCGCTGATGCTCTCTACCGCGCGTGAAGAAGTCGTACTTCCTTACTGGCGCAAAATCATCGACGCGGTGAAAGCCCTGGCGGTGGAGTATCGCGATATCCCGCTGCTCTCCCGTACCCACGGCCAGCCTGCAACTCCGTCCACCATCGGCAAAGAGATGGCGAACGTCGCTTACCGTATGGAACGTCAGTACCGCCAGCTTGAGCAGGTGGAGATCCTCGGTAAAATCAACGGCGCCGTGGGTAACTATAACGCCCACATCGCCGCCTACCCGGAAGTGGACTGGCACCAGTTTAGCGAAGAGTTTGTCACCTCTCTGGGGATCCAGTGGAACCCGTACACCACCCAGATTGAGCCGCACGACTACATTGCCGAGCTGTTTGACTGCATCGCGCGCTTCAACACCATTCTGATCGACTTCGACCGCGACATCTGGGGTTACATCGCCCTGAACCACTTCAAGCAGAAGACCATCGCCGGCGAAATCGGTTCATCCACCATGCCGCACAAGGTCAACCCAATCGACTTCGAAAACTCCGAAGGCAACCTGGGTCTGGCAAACGCGCTGCTGCAGCACATGGCCAGCAAACTGCCGGTTTCCCGCTGGCAGCGCGACCTGACCGACTCCACCGTGCTGCGTAACCTGGGCGTGGGCATCGGCTACGCGCTGATTGCGTATCAGTCCACCCTGAAGGGCGTGAGCAAGCTGGAAGTGAACCGCGAGCGTCTGCTCGACGAACTGGATCACAACTGGGAAGTACTGGCGGAGCCAATCCAGACCGTAATGCGTCGCTATGGTATCGAGAAGCCGTACGAAAAACTGAAAGAGCTGACCCGCGGCAAGCGCGTCGATGCCGAAGGCATGAAGCAGTTTATCGACGGTCTGGCCCTGCCAGAAGAGGAGAAAACCCGTCTGAAAGCGATGACCCCGGCAAACTACATCGGTCGCGCTATCGCGATGGTTGATGAGCTGAAATAACGCTTTTTACCCTCTTTCCGCCCGGAAAGAGGGTTCCTTTCCCCCGGTTTACGAAATGTTTATCCCCTCCGCAACATAATCAGCGTTAAACTACTCTGACCATTCATATTAGGGAGAAGCGATGATGCGCGTACTGGTTGTTGAGGATAATGCGTTGCTACGTCATCACCTGAAAGTTCAGCTTCAGGAAATGGGGCATCAGGTGGATGATGCTGAAGATGCCAAAGAAGCCGATTACTATCTCAATGAACATCTGCCCGATATCGCCATCGTTGACCTGGGTCTGCCTGATGAAGATGGTCTGTCGCTGATCCGCCGCTGGCGCAGCCACGATGTCTCTTTGCCGGTGCTGGTGTTAACCGCCCGCGAAGGCTGGCAGGATAAGGTTGAAGTGCTCAGCGCCGGTGCCGATGACTACGTCACCAAACCCTTCCATATTGAAGAGGTTGCCGCCCGCATGCAGGCGTTGATGCGCCGCAACAGCGGTCTGGCCTCGCAGGTGATCTCCATTCCGCCGTTCCAGGTCGATCTCTCCCGTCGCGAACTGGCGATAAATGACGAGGTGATTAAGCTGACGGCCTTTGAGTACACCATTATGGAGACGCTGATCCGTAACAGCGGCAAGGTGGTGAGCAAAGATTCCCTGATGCTCCAGCTCTACCCTGATGCGGAGCTGCGCGAAAGCCATACCATCGATGTTCTGATGGGCCGTCTGCGTAAAAAAATTCAGGCGCAGTACCCGGAGGATGTCATCACCACCGTGCGCGGGCAGGGCTATCTTTTCGAATTACGTTAAATGAAAAAACTGTTTCGTCACTTTCTGCCGCTGTCGCTGCGGTTTCGATTCCTGCTGGCGACAGCAGTAGTGGTGCTGGTGCTCTCCCTGGCCTACGGCATGGTCGCGCTGGTGGGCTACAGCGTCAGTTTCGACAAAACCACCTTCCGCCTGCTGCGCGGCGAAAGCAATCTCTTCTATACCCTCGCCAGATGGGAAGACAATAAAATCAGCATCGATATGCCGGAGCATCTGGATCGCCAGAGCCCAACCATGTCGCTGATTTATGATGAAAAAGGCAAGCTGCTGTGGGCCCAGCGCGACGTGCCGTGGCTGATTAAAAGCATCCGCCCGGAGTGGTTAAGAGCCAACGGCTTTCATGAGCTGGAAGCCAATGTTGATGCCACCAGCGTGCTGGTCGGTAACGATCGGAACATGCAGCGGGAGCTGGCCGAGATCCGCGAGGATGACGACGACAGCGAGCTGACCCACTCGGTGGCGGTAAATATCTACCCCGCGACACTCCAGATGCCCCAGTTGACCATTGTGGTCATCGACACCATTCCGGTTGAGCTTAAACGCTCCTATATGGTGTGGAACTGGTTCGTCTACGTGCTCGCTGCCAACCTGCTGCTGGTGATCCCCCTGCTCTGGCTGGCCGCCTGGTGGAGCCTGCGCCCTATCGAGTCGCTGGCGAAAGAGGTGCGCGAGCTGGAAGAACATCACCGTGAAAAACTCGACCCGAACACCACCCGGGAACTCACCAGTCTGGTGCGCAATCTTAACCGTCTGCTGAAAAGCGAGCGCGAACGTTACGATAAGTACCGCACCACCCTCACCGATCTGACCCACAGCCTGAAAACCCCGCTGGCAGTCATGCAGAGCACGATGCGATCCCTGCGCAGCGCGAAGCTGAGCGCCGAGGAGGCAGAACCCGTGATGCTGGAGCAGATCAGCCGTATCTCGCAGCAGATTGGTTACTACCTGCACCGTGCCAGCATGCGCACCGGCAGCACCCTGCTGAGCAGGGAATTGCACCCCGTCGCCCCGCTGCTCGACAGTCTGACCTCGGCGCTGAACAAAGTTTACCAGCGCAAGGGGGTGAACATTACTCTCGATATCTCCCCGGAAATCAGTTTCGTCGGCGAAAAAAATGACTTTATGGAAGTGATGGGCAACTTGCTGGATAACGCCTGTAAATATTGCCTGGAGTTCGTTGAAGTCTCTGCCCGTCAGGGAGAGGACCAGCTGCATATTATCGTTGAGGATGATGGCCCCGGGATCCCTCAGGGCAAACGTGACCAGGTCTTCGATCGCGGCCAGCGCGCCGACACATTGCGCCCGGGCCAGGGGGTCGGTCTTTCGGTCGCCCGGGACATTGTGGAGCAGTATGGCGGCAGAATCGAAACCAGCGACAGCCTGCTGGGCGGTGCCCGAATGGAGGTAATTTTTGGTCGCCAGCATCTGACAAGCGACGATAGTTAAACGCCAGGGTGAAAAAAGCGTGATTCTCACACGCAGGCTGCCGAGCTTCCGTTATAATCCGAGTCATTAAAAGCCTGCGGAATATAAATATGGATTATCAATTAGCCCTTAACTGGCCCGACTTTATCGAACGTTACTGGCAAAAACGTCCGGTTGTCCTGAAACGCGGCATCACCAATTTCGTCGATCCGATCTCTCCCGATGAGCTGGCTGGCCTGGCCATGGAGAGCGAAGTCGACAGTCGTCTCGTCAGCCATCAGGACGGTAAATGGCAGGTGAGCCACGGCCCGTTTGAAAGCTACGACCACCTGGGTGAGAGCAACTGGTCGTTACTGGTGCAGGCGGTTAACCACTGGCACCAGCCCGCCGCAGCTTTGATGCTGCCATTCCGCGCCCTGCCCGACTGGCGGATGGACGATCTGATGATCTCCTTCTCCGTGCCCGGGGGCGGCGTTGGCCCGCATCTGGATCAGTACGATGTGTTTATTATCCAGGGTACCGGCCGCCGCCGCTGGCGCGTGGGTGAAAAGGTGCCGATGAAACAGCACTGTCCGCACCCCGACCTGCTGCAGGTCGATCCGTTTGTCGGCATCATCGACGAAGAGCTGGAGCCGGGCGATATTCTCTATATTCCACCGGGTTTCCCGCATGAGGGTTACTCCCTTGAGAACTCAATGAACTATTCGGTTGGTTTCCGCGCCCCAAGCGGTCGCGAGATGATCAGCGGGTTTGCCGATTACGTTCTGCAGCGCGAACTGGGCAGCCACCGTTTCAGCGATCCGGCGGTCCCTTCCCGCGAGCATCCGGCCGATATTCTGCCGCAGGAGCTGGATCAGCTGCGCGGAATGATGCTGGAGATGATCAACCAGCCGGAACATTTCAACCAGTGGTTCGGGGAGTTTATCAGCCAGTCCCGACACGAGCTGGACGTCTCCTTGCCGGAGCCGCCGTATCAGCCGGATGAAATCTACGATGCCCTTCAGCAGGGCGACAAGCTGGCGCGTCTGGGTGGATTGCGGGTGTTACGTATTGGCGAAGCGGTGTATGTCAATGGCGAGCAGCTGGATTCCCCGCACCGTCCGGCGCTGGAGGCCCTTGCCAGCCATATGGTGCTGACTGCCGATCATTTCGGCGATGCGCTGGACGATCCGTCGTTCCTCGCGATGATGGCCGCCCTGGTGAACAGCGGGTACTGGTTCTTCGAGGACTGAGACGTTAGTGGGTTGCCGGGCGGCACTGCGTTTGCCCGGCCAACAACGTTGTCTGTGACAATGCCCGGTGGCGCTTCGCTTACCGGGTCTACAAAATCGCAACCGTAGGCCGGGTAAGGCGTAGCCGCCACCCGGCTTTTTATCGCCGCTCTCCGGTGTCAAAATCCTCTATCTCCCCAGCCCAATCTTCCGGGTATATCCCTTCCCGTACATCACGATGAAAGGTGGAATAGGGCCACGCTTTCACGCGCGTCACATAGCCATGTTTCAGCGGGTTGATATGGATGTAATCCGTATGTCGCCGCAGGTCGTTGTCATCCCGGATGGTATGTTCCCAGAAGCGTGGCTGCCAGATGCCTGGCATCCCCAGCACGCGGGTGAAGGTCTTTTTGATGTCTCGCCAGCGGCCGGAGTAGTCCGCGTCATTTTCGGGTAACGTCCAGATACAGTGCATATGTTCCGGCAGGATCACCCAGGCATTAATCAGAAAGGGTTTGCGGCGTTTAACACCTTGCGTTGCCGCACGAAGCGTATCGATATGTCGCGTCAGCAGATCGCTGCGCCGGTTTTGCAGGTTAACGGTGAAAAACCAGGTTCCGCCTGGCACATAATGTCGACGGTAGTTTGACATATGAGGTTCCCTCCTCATGTGTGGAAATGCCGGGCGGCACGTTGTTTGCCCGGCCTACGCGTAGACCGGGTAAGGCGTCAAACGGCGACTATTGTTTTGCGGTGAGCTCCGCAATCCGCACAATCACCTGCACCGCTTTTTCCATTCCTTCCAGGGTCACGAACTCATGCTTGCCGTGGTAGTTATATCCCCCGGTGAACAGATTCGGGCACGGCAGCCCCATAAAGGAGAGCTGCGCGCCATCGGTGCCGCCGCGGATCGGCTTGAGCTGCGGCTCGACGTCGCAGTCGCGCATCGCCTGCTGTGCCACCTCAAGGATGTAGGGATGCTCGATCACCTTTTCATGCATATTGTAATAGCTGTCTTCGATGACCAGCTCAATGTAGCAGTCCGGGTGAAGTCCTTTGCCCACCTTCTTTGCGATATCCATCATCTTGCGTTTGCGCGCTTCAAACCCTTCGCGGTTGAAATCACGGATGATGTAGTGCATATCCGCGCGGTCCACCGTCCCTTTGATGCTGGTCAGATGGTAGAAGCCCTCATAGCCTTCGGTTTTTTCCGGGCTTTCATCCGCCGGAACTTCAGCATGAATGCGGGCCGCCAGCGACAGCGCGTTCACCATCACCCCTTTCGCGGTGCCTGGGTGGACATTGTTGCCAACGATGCGGATATTCACCGACGCCGCATTGAAGTTCTCGAACTCCAGCTCCCCCACGCCGCCGCCATCGACGGTGTAGGCCCAGCGGGCATCGAACGCCTCAACATCAAAATGCTTCGCCCCTTTGCCCACCTCTTCATCGGGGGTAAAGGCCACGCGGATATCGCCGTGCGGCACGTTTTTGTTCTTCAGCACCGCCAGCGCGGTCATGATCTCGGCAACACCCGCTTTGTCATCAGCCCCCAGCAGCGTTTTGCCGTCGGTGGTGATCAGGGTCTGGCCGAGCAGCTGGTGTAATACCGGGAACATCACCGGCGACAGCACTTCGTCACCGACGCCAAGGGCGATATCACCGCCCCGATAATTCTCAACAATCTGCGGATTGACGTTTTTGCCGCTAAAATCCGGTGAGGTATCGACATGGGAAATAAAACCAATGGCAGGAATATCACCGCTCACATTCGCAGGTAGCGTGCCCATCACCGTCCCTTTTTCACTTAAGGTCACGTTAACGAGCCCCAACTCCTCCAGTTGGCTTTTTAACAGCTGCAACAGCTTCCACTGCCCTTCGGTGCTTGGCACCTGGCGGACACCCGGCTTAGATTGGGTATCCAGCGATACGTACTGTAAAAAACGCTCAAGTAATTTATCCATGCAGTCACCCTCACTTTTCGTGACAACATTATCAGTAAGCAGCAAAACCCAAATATTGCGTCAGGTCACTTTTATCCCGTAAACGAGAATATTTCCGGTTCTCTCATCGTTTGCTAATAAATGTAGCTTATCAATGGGTAACAAGGATTGGCGATTGCAGCGCTTTCCCGTAGAATGTCCGCCCTCATTACGTTTCACCAAGGTGGTTAACCACAAACCCCGCTGCGATAAGCATTTGCAGCGTCGATATGGGACTGAATCAAAAATTGAATACACAACCAGCTTCACTGTCACCGTTGGTGCAACTGGCCGGAATTCGTAAAAGCTTTGACGGAAAAACCGTCATTTCCGACCTGGATTTAACGATCAACAACGGCGAATTTCTTACACTACTTGGCCCTTCAGGCTGTGGTAAAACGACAGTGCTTCGCCTTATCGCCGGGCTGGATAACGTCGATCGCGGTCACATCCATCTGGACAATCAGGACATTACCCTGGTTCCTGCTGAACAGCGCCACGTCAATACCGTCTTTCAAAGTTACGCACTTTTCCCGCACATGACGGTTTTCGAAAACGTCGCCTTTGGCCTGCGGATGCAAAAAACGCCCGCCAGCGAAATCACGCCACGCGTCACCGAGGCCCTGCGCATGGTTCAGCTTGAAGCGTTCGCCCAGCGTAAACCGCACCAGCTTTCGGGTGGACAGCAACAGCGTGTCGCCATCGCCCGTGCCGTGGTTAATAAACCGCGCCTGCTGCTGCTGGATGAGTCTCTTTCCGCACTCGACTACAAGCTGCGCAAGCAGATGCAGAACGAATTAAAGGCGCTGCAGCGTAAGCTCGGGATCACCTTTGTTTTTGTCACCCACGACCAGGAAGAGGCATTGACCATGTCCGATCGCATCGTGGTGATGCGCGAGGGCAAAATCGAGCAGGACGGTACGCCGCGCGAGATCTACGAAGAGCCGAAAAACCTGTTTGTCGCCAGCTTTATTGGGGAAATCAACATCTTCAATGCTACCGTTATTGAACGACTTGACGACCAGCGGGTGCTGGCTAACGTCGAGGGCCGCGCCTGCAACATCTTCGTCAATTTTGCCGTTGAGCCGGGACAGCAGCTGAACGTCCTGCTGCGTCCGGAAGATCTGCGCGTTGAAGAGATTCACGACGAAACCGAAGTCGAAGGGCTAATCGGCTATATCCGCGAGCGCAACTACAAAGGCATGACGCTTGAGTCGGTCGTTGAGCTGGAAAACGGCAAGATGGTGATGGTCAGCGAATTCTTTAACGAAGACGATCCCGATTTCGATCACTCGCTCAATCAAAAAATGGTCATTAACTGGGTTGAAAGCTGGGAGGTTGTGCTGGCTGATGAAGAACACAAGTAAATTCCAGAATGTGGTGATCGCCACTATCGTCGGTTGGCTTGTGTTATTTGTCTTTTTACCCAACCTGATGATCATCGCGACCAGCTTCCTGACCCGTGACGACGCCCATTTTGTCTCGCTGGTCTTTACGCTGGAAAATTACGCGCGCCTGCTGGACCCGCTCTATTTCCAGGTCCTGCTCCATTCGCTCAATATGGCGCTGATAGCCACCGTCGCCTGCCTGGTGCTGGGGTATCCCTTTGCCTGGTTCCTGGCGAAGCTGCCGACGAAAGTGCGACCGCTGCTGCTGTTCCTGCTGATTGTGCCCTTCTGGACCAACTCGCTGATTCGCATCTACGGCCTGAAGATCTTTCTCAGCACCAAAGGCTACCTGAACGAGTTTCTGCTGTGGCTGGGCGTCATTGACACCCCGATCCGCATCATGTTCACTCCCGGCGCGGTGATTGTGGGGCTGGTCTACATCCTGCTGCCGTTTATGGTAATGCCGCTCTACTCCAGCATTGAGAAGCTGGATAAACCCCTGCTGGAGGCGGCAAGGGATCTTGGCGCCAGCAAACTCCAGACCTTTATCCGCATTATCATCCCCCTGACCATGCCGGGGATCATTGCCGGCTGCCTGCTGGTGATGCTGCCGGCGATGGGGCTGTTTTACGTCTCCGACCTGATGGGCGGGGCTAAAAACCTGCTGATCGGTAACGTCATCAAGAGCCAGTTCCTCAATATTCGCGACTGGCCGTTCGGTTCGGCCACCAGTATCACCCTGACCCTGGTGATGGGCCTGATGCTGCTGGTCTACTGGCGCGCGTCGCGGCTGCTTAACAGTAAAGGGGAACTTGAATGATCGGTCGACTGCTCCGCGGCGGTTTTATGACCGCGATTTATGCGTACCTCTACATTCCGATCATTATCCTGATCGTGAACTCCTTTAACAGCTCGCGCTTTGGCATTAACTGGCAGGGTTTTACCACCCAGTGGTATAGCCTGCTGGTGAATAATGACAGCCTGCTGCAGGCGGCGCAGCACTCCCTGACGATGGCGATCTTCTCGGCCACCCTCGCCACCCTGATTGGCTCCCTGACGGCGGTGGCGCTCTATCGCTACCGTTTTCGCGGTAAACCCTTCGTCAGCGGCATGCTGTTTGTGGTGATGATGTCTCCGGACATCGTAATGGCTATCTCGCTGCTGGTGCTCTTTATGCTGCTGGGGGTACAGCTGGGCTTCTGGTCCCTGCTCTTCTCACACATCACCTTCTGCCTGCCGTTTGTGGTGGTGACGGTCTACTCCCGTCTGAAAGGCTTTGACGTGCGGATGCTGGAGGCGGCAAAAGATCTGGGTGCCAGCGAGATGACCATCCTGCGCAAAATTATCCTGCCGCTGGCGATGCCCGCCGTGGCCGCGGGATGGCTGCTCAGCTTTACCCTGTCGATGGATGACGTAGTGGTTTCGTCATTCGTCACCGGGCCGAGCTATGAAATTCTGCCGTTGAAGATCTATTCGATGGTGAAAGTTGGCGTCTCACCGGAGGTGAACGCGCTGGCGACCATACTGTTGATGTTATCGCTGGTCCTGGTGATCGCCAGTCAGCTTATTGCTCGTGATAAAACAAAATCTCAGGGGACGTATTAATGAAAAAATGGTCACGCCACCTGCTCGCGGCAGGCGCTCTCGCAATGGGTATTAGCGCTGCGCACGCGGACGACAGTAAAACGCTCTACTTCTATAACTGGACCGAGTATGTGCCGCCAGGCCTGCTGGAGCAGTTTACTAAAGAGACCGGCATCAAGGTTATCTACTCGACCTACGAGTCGAATGAAACCATGTATGCCAAGCTCAAAACCTATAAAGATGGCGCCTACGACCTGGTGGTCCCGTCGACCTATTTCGTCGACAAGATGCGCAAAGAGGGCATGATCCAGAAGATCGACAAATCGAAGCTAACCAATTTTTCAAACCTCGATCCGGAGATGCTCAACAAGCCGTTTGACCCAAATAACGATTACTCTATTCCGTACATCTGGGGCGCAACGGCGATCGGGATCAACAGCGAAGCGATGGATCCTAAATCGGTGACGAGCTGGGCTGACCTGTGGAAACCAGACTATAAAGGTGAATTGCTGCTGACCGACGACGCCCGCGAAGTGTTCCAGATTGCGCTGCGTAAGCTGGGCTACTCTGGCAACACCACCGATCCGAAAGAGATTGAAGCGGCTTACCATGAGCTACAAAAACTGATGCCTAACGTGGCCGCCTTCAACTCCGATAATCCGGCGAACCCGTATATGGAAGGGGAAGTCAACGTGGGGATGGTGTGGAACGGGTCGGCATACGTCGCGCGTCAGGCCGGTACGCCGCTGGAAGTGGTGTGGCCAGCAGAGGGCGGGATCTTCTGGATGGACAGCCTGGCTATTCCGGCCAATGCTAAAAACGTGGACGGTGCCCTGAAGCTGATTAACTTCCTGCTGCGCCCGGATGTGGCAAAACAGGTGGCAGAGACCATCGGCTACCCGACGCCAAACCTCGCCGCCCGCAAGCTGCTGAGCCCGACCGTTGCAAATGACAAGTCGCTCTACCCGGATGCGCAGACCATCAGTAAAGGCGAGTGGCAGAACGATGTGGGCGACGCCAGCCGCCTGTATGAAGAGTATTACCAGAAGTTGAAGGCAGGTCGTTAATGCAATACTATGCCGGGTTTCGACCCGGCATAACTCAATGGTACAAGGATAAGTACATATGAAGCTGAACAGTAATCTTCTTTATTCTCTTTTTTCTGCATCGACATTATTTTTACTACCGTTAACAAGACATGGGCATTGAGTTTCCTGATTTAAAGGATTACAGGCAACATCATAAAAGGACGCATTATGTCAAAAAAACGCAGAGAAAAGCGCCGCCGCTATTCGGTGTAGTCGCCGTCAATGATATTTATTGCGATATCATAAAAAACGTCCCCAGAAGCGAATGGCTTGGCGTAACGATGCCGCTTCTGACCATATTCCCATTTCTGTTATCTATTTTATTTATTGGCCCAATTATTGGGTATTCTCCCGTATTTATTATGGTTGAGATTATACTCATCCTGATGTTCTATAGCAGCATCCACGCACTGCGTGTCGTCATTACCCACCCCAAAACGTTAATCGTCAGGCTGAATCGCAAGCGCCAACGGGTGTATGTTCAAACGTATCGTCCCACGCGTAATATCTTTGCGAAATGGCCTGTCGAAACGCTGATTTATGACTGGAAGGACATTGAAGCCCATTTTAGTAACGGTTCCGGAACCGCGGGTTCCCGGACATGGTATAAGTGGCAAGCACCCTCGACTGACGGGAAAAAAAACTGGATAATCATCAGCGATGATAACGCGCCTTTATTTTATCAAGTCTCTCGCTTCTCTACCGATATCGCAGATACTCTTTTGAGTTATGCGGAATCCTGGGCGTGGTGCAGAAACTATATGAATGGCCTGATGACACCCGTTCATTTAATATCGATAGAAAATAACTACTCCTTTAAATATTGCGTGACGAGATTGAGCAGCCGGATGTTGTCGCGAGTCAATGAACAGGATAAATGGACAACCATTTTCCCCGTCAGGAATCCTTTTTTCTGGCTCATTTCTTTTATTATGGTGCCAACCATTTTACTGGACGCTCTGGCAATGAGGCAAATTATGCGCAGGCTGCCGGAGACGCCGTGGTCTGATGAGGCGCAGAGCGAATCAACAACAGATAAACAATAGATTAATTATTTATTTTAACTGCGTAAGGTCCTGCGTTGTCGTCAGGGCTTTGCGGGTAATCTGGCGTTAATTCGCCCCGCTCAACTATTTACTCCGATATTTTTTGCAACGCGTCATCAATTTTGCCAATCACATACATCAGCGGTTTCCACAGCACGACCAGCGTAACAATCGTGCCGAACTGCTGCACATCGCCATGCGCAAGTTGTCCGGTAAACAGCAGGTATACCAGGTTAAATATACACGAGCCAGCGGAGACAATGCCGAGGTATAAAAAGAGAATGAACAGGATATTTCTGCTGTCAGAAAGGCGAGGCAGGCAACACTGGCTCCACAGCCCTATCCCTACCGCCACAATAAAAATAATGGCCGATACAATTAGCGGGTTATCCATAACCTGTTCCTGTCGTTCCCTTGAAATTTGCGCGAAAAGCGTCTGCTCTTCGCGCAGTGAACCACTTACAATCCCTTAAGAAGCTTATCCACAAACTGCGGCACCACTTCGCTCGCCAGTCCGTAGGTTTTCTCTTCAAACTCGCTGCCCACCTGGCTCGGCTCAAGGTTCAGCTCCACCGTATGCGCCCCGTGCAGCTTCGCTTCGTGGACAAATCCCGCTGCCGGATAGACATGCCCGGAGGTGCCAATGGCGATAAACAGATCCGCCATCGCCAGGGCGCTGTAGATCTCATCCATTCCCAGCGGCATTTCGCCGAACCACACCACGTGCGGGCGCAGCGGCGACGGGAACTGACAGCAGTGGCATTTGTCATCGGAGGTGACATCGCCGGTCCAGCTAAAGACCTGGCCGCTGCTGGAGCAACGCACCTTCAGCAATTCACCGTGCATATGAAGCACGTTGCGGTTGCCCGCGCGCTCATGCAGGTTATCAATATTCTGCGTTACCAGCAGGAAGCGATCCCCCAGCGCCTCTTCGAGTTTAGCCAGCGCCAGATGCGCCGCATTAGGGGCGATCTCCGGCGACTGCAACTGACGGCGGCGGGCGTTGTAGAATTCCTGCACCAGCTGCGGGTTACGGGCAAAACCTTCCGGCGTCGCCACATCTTCAACCCGATGCTCTTCCCACAACCCGTCGGTCGCGCGAAACGTTCGAATGCCCGACTCGGCGGAGATCCCCGCCCCGGTCAGGACCAGTACTCTTGGTTTTTCCATCAATTCCGGCATTGCCACATCCTGGAAGAAAATTCGCTGGCGTAAGCGCTCACGCAAGCGGCGTTTGTTTTTGCGAAAACGGCTGAGTCGAAGTGACCGTCGCGACAGCATAAAAACCTCGTATGGCTAACGGGTGAGATGGAGGAATGCGGCGCCGCGCATTCCTCCGGCATCGCCATGTCGCGCGCGCTCAATGCGCGGGACACGGGCAACCGGCAACAAATGACGCGGCAACCGACCGGACAACCGTTCGGCGATGGCCGTAAAGTTCGATAATCCTCCGCCGATCACCAGCAGGTCAGGATCGACAATGGTCAGGATATTCCCCAGACAGACCGCCAGCAGATCGAGATAGCGCTCAACGTGCTCTACAGCCTGTTCATCCCCCTGCTCCCACAGGGCAATGATTTCCGGAGCCTGACGTTTTTGATGATAGAAGTGTTCATAAAGCCATGCAAATCCACGGCCGGAGAGGTAGTTCTCAATGCAGCCGTGCTGGCCGCAACCGCAACGGAGGAGCGGGAAATCACGCCCTACCACCTCAAGCGCATCCACCGGCAAGCGAATATGACCAAACTCGCCAGTGATATAGCTGCGTCCGGTCACCGGTTTGCCATTCACCACAATCCCGCCGCCGACACCGGTGCCGAGGATCAGCCCCATCACCAGGGGGTATTGCTGGAACTCATCGTCCCAGGCTTCGGAGAGGGCAAAACAGTTAGCGTCGTTGTCGAGGCGCACGTCGCGCTCAAGGAGGCGGGTCAGGTCGGCGCGCAGCGGCCTACCGCTTGCCGCCGGGACGTTGGCGGCGTACAGCGTACCGTCGTCGGTTTCCGGCATCCCCGGAATGCCTATGCCCACCGTGCCCTTCACGCCGAAGCGTTCATCGGCCTGGGCCACCAGCGCGGCAATGGCGGTTAAAAATTCATCGTAGCTTTCGTGAGGAGTGGGAACCCGGGTTTCCCACTGCAATTTCAGGTTGGTATCAAATACGCCAAGGGCAATTTTGGTGCCGCCAATATCAAATCCGTAATACATAGTGCATTCCTCTTTTGACCCGGCGGCAACGCTCACCGGATCATGACGTAATTACTGGCCACTTAATACCCTCGCCGGATCAATTCGGCTTGCGCGACGCGCCGGATACCAGCTTGCCAGCAGACTCAGTAAAAGTGCTGTAACCAGCACATAAAAAACATCCAGCCAGTGCAATTCAGACGGCAGGAAGTCAATAAAATAGATATCGCCCGACAGGAACTGATGCCCGATCAGGGCCTCAAGACCGTTGATAATCGGCGTCAGCTGCAATGAAACCACCACGCCGATAACCACACCGCACAGGCTGCCCAGCAGCCCCGCCAGCAGACCATACCAGACGAAGATGGCACGAATAAGACCATCTTTTGCGCCGAGGGTGCGCAGCACCGCGATGTCGCCGCTCTTGTCTTTCACCGCCATCACCAGCGTGGAGACGATGTTAAAGCAGGCCACGCCGATCACCAGCACCATCGCCAGGTACATAATGGCGCGGATCATCTGGATATCACGATACATATACCCGTAAGTGCCGATCCAGCTCTTGATGTAGACATAGCTGTCGGTCACTTCCCCGGCGTCGCGCACCAGTTTGTTGGCGTTGAAGACGTCGTTAACCTTGATGGCGATCCCGGTGACGCTGCTGCCCATATCGAGATACTGGCGCGCATCTTCCAGCGGCACCATGGCAAAGCTGTGATCGAGCTGACCGCTTAGCTGCAAAATACCGGTCACGTGCAGACGCACGCGCTTCGGCTGCTGCAGCTTATGATCGGCGCTGGCGTTCGGGATCATGATCGACACCCAGTCGCCCTGCTTCACTTTCAGCGCGTCGGCCACCCCCTTACCGAGGATAATCTGCTGATCGCCAGCTTTAAAATTGGCCCAGGCCTCTTTCTGGATAAACTGTGGCAGCGCGCTGAGCTTCTCTTCCTGGCGCGGGTTCACCCCTTTCACCTGGATAGCGCGCAGGTTTGCGCCGCTCTCCACCAGCCCGGTGAAATTGATATAGGGCGCAGCCGCGGCAATGCCCGGCACCTTTTCCACTTTATTCAGGGCGTCGTTCCAGTTATTCCACGGCTGGTTAACCGGCTCAATTTCGCCGTGCGGCACGACTGCCAGAATGCGGTTGTTCAGCTCACGCTCGAAGCCGTTCATGGCGCTGAGGCCAACAATCAGTACCGCCACGCCCAGCGCGATACCGACGGTGGAGATGACCGATATGAGCGACACCATGCCACTGCGGCGGCGACCCCGGCTAAAACGCAGGCCGATGAGTAACGATAACGGTGAAGCCATCAATCTGCCCCCATCAGGGTCAGTTCGGTATTCAGGCGACCGTCACGCATCTCCAGCTGGCGGGACATGCGTTTTGCCAGCTGCAGATCGTGCGTCACCACCAGGAAGGCGGTGCCCTGGGAGGCATTCAGTTCGCCGAGAAGCTGGAAGATGCTGTCGGCGTTGCGGGCATCCAGGTTACCGGTCGGTTCATCCGCCAGCACCAGGCGCGGATTATTCACCAGCGCCCGGGCAATCGCCACACGCTGGCGCTCGCCGCCGGAGAGCTCGGAAGGCCGATGATTACCGCGGTGGCCCAGCCCGACCGCTTTCAGCATATCGCTGGCGCGGGCGTTGATTTCAGCCGGTTTCTTTTTGCCGATCAGCAGCGGCATCGCCACGTTTTCCAGCGCCGTAAAGTCCGGCAGCAGGTGGTGGAACTGATAGATAAAGCCCAGCTCGCGGTTACGCAGATCGGCCTTCGCGCTCGATGACATCGAACTCAGCGGCGTGCCGGAGAAGACCACATCGCCGGAGGTCGGCGTATCCAGCCCGCC
This sequence comes from Leclercia sp. GHBNCSD, assembly GCF_055805075.1. Lineage (NCBI taxonomy): Bacteria > Pseudomonadati > Pseudomonadota > Gammaproteobacteria > Enterobacterales > Enterobacteriaceae > Leclercia > Leclercia sp. GHBNCSD. Next base: position 80,350 of record NZ_JBQVYO010000001.1, read on the forward strand.
AAGCAGGTGCAGCAGGGTACTTTTCCCGGAGCCGGAGGTGCCGACGATCGCCATCATCTCCCCTTCCCCGACGCTGAAGCTGACATTGTGCAGGACATCCGTCTGCACCGTGCCTTCCTGATAGCGTTTGCACAGGTTGTCGCATTGCAACAGGATCTTATTCATAACGTAAAGCCTCAGCGGGTTGGGTGGCGGCAGCGCGCCATGAAGGATAAAGCGTAGAGAGTAAGGCAACGGCCATCGCAGCCAGCGCAATGCCCACTACCTGCAGCGGCTCAATGGCCACCGGCAGTGCCGCGCCGTCGAGCAGCGCGCCGATAATCGGCATTAAATTATTAAGCTGGCTGGCAAGCAGCGTACCGAGCAGCGCGCCGAGCAGCGCGCCGACAATCCCGGCGCTGGCGCCCTGCACCATAAAGACCGCCATGATCTGCCGCGGCGTCAGCCCCTGGGTTTGGAGGATCGCCACTTCGCCCTGCTTCTCCATCACCATCAGGCCCAGCGAGGTAATGATGTTAAAGGCGGCAACCGCCACAATCAGGCTCAGGAGCAGGCCCATCATGTTTTTTTCCATCCGCACGGCCTGAAACAGCTCGCCCTTACGTTCGCGCCAGTCCTGCCATTGGGTGCCTTCCGGCAGGGTTTGCTGGCTTAACACATCGACCTTCAGCGGCTCGTTGAGCCACAGACGCCAGCCGGTGATATTGCCGAGCGGGTAACGCATCAGGCGCGACGCGTCCTGGATATTGACCAGCATCTGATAGCCGTCCACTTCGCTGTTGGCGGCGAAGGTGCCGATCACATTAAACAGGCGCTGGCTCGGGAGCCGCCCCATCGGGGTAAACTGGCTGGCAGACGGCACCATCACCCGTAGCTGATCGCCGCGATTGACGCCGAGCTGGCCGGCAAGCTGTTCGCCGAGAATGACGTTGTACTGGCCGGGAGCCAGATCGCCCTGTTTGACGTTGACCAGATACGGCGTCAGGGGATCCTTTTGCGCCGGGTCGATGCCGAGCATCACCCCGACCGCCACGCTGCGGGCGCTCTGTAGCACCACGTCACCGGAGGTGATCGGCGCCACGCGGCTTACGCCCTGGAGCTTGACGGCGCTTTGTGGCAGCTGCTGCGGATTCACCGACCCGCTGCTGGATGAGAGGATCGCCTGCGGCATCAGCCCCAGAATGTTATTTTGCAGCTCGCGCTCAAAGCCGTTCATGACGGAGAGAACCGTCACCAGCGCCATCACGCCAAGCGTAATGCCAATGGTTGAAAGCCAGGAGACGAAGCGACCGAAGCGGTCCGCGGCGCGCCCACGCATATAACGTAAGCCTATGAATAGTGCGACAGGTTGGTACATGAAATCCGTCTGTTTGCTGATAGCAGACCCACGAGTATATAAGCGAATCCGCTAAGGGTAAATGACTGAAACCGTAAGCTTTGCTTATCATTTGTCTGAAAAAGCGCGGTAAATCAGCGTAATACCCCCTTTCGTAAGACGACCTGCCCCGCGCAGGTGTTTGCAGCTTTTCTGAAAAACATCCGGATACAGACTCTTACCCATTACATCCCGCCCGCCGCGCAACACACTTACCCGCTCGATTAAGGTAATAACAGGCCCCGGAACGCGATGAAACAAAAAGCACTATGGATTAACCAGATAAAAGGACTCTGCATCTGCCTGGTGGTGATTTACCACTCGGTGATCACCTTTTATCCCCATCTCGAGGCGCTGCATGCTCCCCTTTCGGTGCTGCTCGCCAAATGTTGGGTAACGTTCAATCTCTATCTCGCCCCGTTCCGCATGCCGGTGTTCTTCTTTATTTCGGGGTATCTGGTCCGGCGCTACATTGACGAGGTCGACTGGAAAACCTGCCTGGACAAACGGCTCTGGAGCATTATCTGGGTGCTGGCGCTGTGGGGAGTATTACAGTGGCAGGCGCTGACCCATCTCAATGCGTGGCTGGCGCCGGAGCGGGATCTCAATACCGCGTCGAACGCCGCCTATGCCGACTCGTTAAGCGGCTTTATCACCGGCATGCTCACTGCCAGCACCAGCCTGTGGTATCTCTACGCTCTGGTGGTCTATTTTACGCTCTGCAAGCTGCTGAGCCGCTGGCGGACGCCGCTGGTCGTGCTGCTGGCGCTCGCCAGCATCGCCATCAACTTTATGCCGCTGCCGTGGTGGGGGATGAACAGCGTGGTGCGTAATATGATCTATTACAGCCTCGGGGCCTGGTACGGCGTGCAGCTGATGGCTTGGATGCAGAGCCGGGTGTGGCGCCGTGACGCGCTGGCGGTAGCGGCGTTCGGGGCGGTCTCCGTCGTGCTGTGGTTCGTCGGGGTTCCCCTGCCGCTGTCGCTGCTGTCGATCCTGCTGATTATGGCCCTGTTCTACCGCCTGGAGCAGCGCTTCGCCGTGGGCCCTGACAATGTGCTGAACGTGGTTGGCTCCAATACCATTGCGATTTACACCACCCACCGCATTCTGATCGAAGGGGTCAGCCTGTTAATGATCCACCAGTTGAATGGCGGTACCTGGCCGGTGTGGGCAGAGCTGACGCTGGTGCTCTTCTACCCGTTTGCCAGCCTGCTGATCTGCACCCTGGTGGGGCTGGGGGCGCGTAACCTCTCCCGCGCGCTGGCCGGTGATATTTTCTTTACCCCACCCGCCCGGCTGACGCTGGTTCAGGCGACACGCTAGCGCGCCTGTGAGAGGGGGGCTTTGCGCTGCGTGCGGTTACGGTTTGCTAATGTAAAACGATCAAGGATAATAAAGACATTGTGTATCAGTGATATGCCCATACGAGATCCTGACAAAGCCATGCCTGAACAAAATCGTTTTTCCCTGCCCGTCAAAGCGGGCGACCAACGCCAGTTAGGTGAACTGACCGGGGCAGCCTGCGCCACGCTGGTGGCGGAAATTGCAGAGCGTCATCAGGGCCCGGTGGTACTGGTCGCGCCGGACATGCAAAACGCCCTGCGTCTGCATGATGAGATCCGCCAGTTCACCGATCAGCTGGTCACCAGCCTTGCCGACTGGGAGACGCTGCCTTACGACAGCTTCTCGCCGCACCAGGAGATCATCTCCTCGCGCCTCTCCACGCTGTATCAGCTGCCCTCCATGCAGCGCGGCGTGCTGATTGTGCCGGTCAATACCCTGATGCAGCGCGTCTGCCCGCACAGCTATCTGCACGGCCACGCGCTGGTGATGAAAAAAGGCCAGCGCCTCTCGAGGGACGGCCTGCGCGTGCAGCTCGACAGCGCGGGCTATCGCCATGTCGATCAGGTCATGGAGCACGGGGAGTACGCCACCCGCGGCGCGCTGCTCGACCTCTACCCTATGGGCAGTGAACAACCTTATCGTCTGGACTTTTTCGACGACGAAATCGACAGCCTGCGCCTGTTTGATGCCGATACCCAGCGCACGCTGGAGGAAGTGGAGGCCATCAACCTGCTGCCGGCCCACGAATTCCCGACCGACAAAACCGCTATTGAGCTCTTCCGCAGCCAGTGGCGCGATAAGTTTGACGTCAAGCGCGACGCCGAACATATCTACCAGCAGGTGAGCAAAGGCACCCTGCCGTCAGGGATCGAATACTGGCAGCCGCTGTTCTTCAGCGAGCCGCTGCCAGCCCTGTTCAGCTATTTCCCGGCCAACACGCTGGTGCTCAACACCGGCGATCTGGAGACCAGCGCCAGCCGTTTCGAGAGTGAAACCCGCGCCCGCTTTGAAAACCGGGGGGTTGATCCGATGCGCCCGCTGCTGGAGCCCGAGCTGCTGTGGCTGCGCACCGATGAGCTGTTCAGCGAGCTGAAACGCTGGCCGCGCATGCAGCTCAAAACCGACAGCCTGCCGGAGAAAGCTGCCAATACCAACCTGGCCTACCAGCCGCTGCCGGACCTCGCGGTGCAGGCGCAGAACAAATCGCCGCTGGATAACCTGCGTAAGTTCCTCGAATCCTTTACCGGCCCGGTGATCTTCTCTGTGGAAAGCGAAGGGCGCCGTGAGGCGCTGGGCGAGCTGCTTGGCCGCATTAAGGTCGCACCGAAGCGGATCCTGCGCCTGGACGACGCCAGCGGCAACGGACGCTACCTGATGATCGGCGCCGCCGAACATGGATTTATTGATACGCTCAATAATCTGGCGCTGATCTGCGAAAGCGATCTGCTGGGTGAGCGCGTGGCGCGCCGCCGTCAGGACAGCCGCCGCACCATCAACCCGGACACGCTGATCCGCAACCTGGCGGAGCTGCATCCCGGCCAGCCGATTGTCCATCTGGAGCATGGCGTAGGCCGTTACGCCGGGATGACCACCCTGGAAGCGGGCGGCATCAAGGGTGAATACCTGATGCTGCTGTACGCCAACGACGCCAAACTCTATGTGCCGGTGTCGTCCCTGCACCTGATCAGTCGCTACGCGGGCGGTGCGGAAGAGAATGCCCCGCTGCACAAGCTCGGCGGCGATGCGTGGGCGCGGGCGCGGCAAAAAGCGGCGGAGAAAGTGCGCGACGTAGCCGCGGAGCTGCTGGATATCTATGCCCAGCGCGCGGCGAAGGCGGGCTATGCCTTCAAGCATGATAAAGAGCAGTATCAGCTCTTCTGCGACAGCTTCCCGTTTGAAACCACCCCGGATCAGGCCCAGGCGATTAACGCCGTGCTGAGCGACATGTGTCAGCCGCTGGCGATGGATCGTCTGGTCTGCGGCGATGTGGGCTTCGGGAAAACCGAAGTGGCGATGCGCGCCACCTTCCTGGCGGTGGAGAATAACAAGCAGGTGGCGGTGCTGGTGCCCACCACCCTGCTGGCACAGCAGCACTACGACAACTTCCGCGACCGCTTTGCCAACTGGCCGGTGCGCATCGAGATGATGTCGCGTTTTCGCAGCGCCAAAGAGCAGGCGCAGATCCTGGAGCAGGCAAGCGAGGGCAAGATCGACATTCTGATCGGTACCCATAAACTGCTGCAGAGCGACGTGAAGTGGAAAGATCTGGGGCTCTTGATTGTCGACGAAGAGCACCGCTTCGGCGTGCGCCACAAGGAGCGCATCAAAGCGATGCGCGCCGATGTCGATATCCTGACCCTCACCGCCACGCCGATCCCGCGCACGTTAAATATGGCGATGAGCGGTATGCGCGATCTGTCGATTATCGCCACGCCGCCTGCCCGCCGTCTGGCGGTGAAAACCTTTGTCCGTGAGTACGATAACCTGGTGGTGCGCGAGGCGATCCTGCGTGAAGTGCTGCGCGGCGGCCAGGTTTATTATCTCTACAACGATGTCGAGAATATCCAGAAAGCGGCGGACCGTCTGGCGGAGCTGGTGCCGGAAGCGCGTATTGCCATCGGCCACGGGCAGATGCGCGAGCGCGAGCTGGAACGGGTGATGAACGATTTCCATCACCAGCGCTTTAACGTGCTGGTCTGCACCACCATCATCGAAACCGGTATCGATATTCCTACCGCCAATACCATCATTATTGAGCGAGCGGATCACTTCGGCCTGGCCCAGCTCCACCAACTGCGTGGCCGTGTCGGACGTTCGCACCATCAGGCCTATGCCTGGCTGATGACCCCACACCCGAAAGCGATGACCCCCGATGCGCAGAAGCGTCTCGAAGCCATCGCCTCGCTGGAAGATCTGGGCGCCGGTTTTGCGCTGGCCACTCACGACCTGGAGATCCGCGGCGCGGGCGAACTGCTTGGGGAAGATCAGAGCGGCTCGATGGAAACCATCGGTTTCTCGCTCTACATGGAGCTGCTGGAAAACGCCGTCGATGCCCTGAAGGCGGGGCGCGAGCCGTCGCTGGAAGATCTCACCAGCCAGCAAACGGAAGTGGAACTGCGGATGCCGTCCCTGCTGCCGGATGATTTTATCCCGGACGTTAACACCCGCCTGTCGTTCTACAAACGCATCGCCAGCGCCAAAGACGAAGCCAGTCTGGAAGAGATAAAAGTGGAGCTGATCGACCGCTTTGGCCTGCTGCCGGATGCAGCGCGTAACCTGCTGGATATCGCCCGTTTACGCCAGCAGGCGCAGAAGCTCGGGATCCGCAAGCTGGAGGGGAATGATAAAGGCGGCATGATTGAGTTTGCCGAGAAGAACCATGTCGATCCGATGTGGCTGATCGGCCTGCTGCAAAAACAGCCCCAGCACTTCCGGCTCGATGGACCGACGCGCCTGAAATTCACCCAGGATCTGGCGGAGCGCAAAACCCGCATGGACTGGGTACGTAACTTTATGCGTCAGCTTGAAGAGAATGCCGTAGCCTGACCCTGTGCCGGGCTACCATCGGGTCGCCCGGCATGATTTTCCCTGCGCAATTTACAACTCTTTGCAATCCCCCTGGACTTCCCGACACACTCATTCGCCATAATTATCAATTAACGTTCAGATAATAATAATCTTTATTGCTATGGATTCTGGTGATGATAAAAACGTCGCGTTTTACCCGTTGGATATCGGTGGTTGCGCTCCTCGCGACCGTAGCGCTTGCCCTGCCCGCCCAGGCGAATACCTGGCCCCTGCCCCCGGCGGGTAGTCGGCTGGTGGGCGAAAATCGTTTTCATGTGGTGGAAAACGATGGTGGTTCGCTGGAGGCGATTGCCAAAAAATATAACGTCGGTTTCCTGGCGCTGCTGCAGGCTAACCCTGGCGTCGATCCCTACGTCCCCCGTGCAGGCAGTGTTCTGACCATCCCGCTTCAGACCCTCCTCCCCGATGCCCCGCGGGAAGGGATTGTGATCAACCTGGCTGAACTGCGGCTCTACTATTATCCGCCGGGTAAAAACGAGGTCACGGTTTACCCCATCGGTATTGGCCAGCTGGGGGGCGATACCCTGACGCCAACTATGGTCACCACGGTGTCGGACAAACGCGCCAATCCGACCTGGACCCCAACCGCCAACATCCGCGCCCGCTATAAAGCCCAGGGTATCGATCTGCCAGCGGTGGTCCCCGCCGGACCGGATAACCCGATGGGTCATCACGCCATTCGCCTGGCTGCCTACGGTGGGGTCTATCTGCTGCACGGCACTAACGCCGATTTTGGCATCGGCATGCGCGTCAGCTCCGGCTGTATTCGCCTGCGGGACAATGACATCGAGACGTTGTTCCGTGTGGTCCAGCCCGGTACCAAAGTGAATATCATGAACACGCCGATTAAGGTGTCAGAAGAGCCTGGCGGCGTGCGCCTGGTGGAGGTACATCAGCCGCTGTCGAAAGCGCTGAATGACGATCCCCAGACCCTACCGATTGTCCTGAATGCTGCGCAGCAGGGCTTTAAAGCCAGCGCTGACGAGGTCGTTATGGAGCGCGCCATGGAAGCGCGTTCGGGTATGCCGGTAGATGTGACGCCTCACCCCGCTACCCAGGCGCTGTAGCCTTAACAGATAAAAAAACGCTCTGCACAGGCAGAGCGTTTTTTTTCGCAGTGGCATTAATGAGGGTTAAGCCATGCTTATTTGTAGATCACTGCAGTACCGTGCAGGGTGTTCGGGCCGGTTACAGAAGTAATACGGAAAGATTTCGCCCCCATTTCATCCGCTTTTTGCGCTAACTGGCTTTCAAGAGAGCTCAGGTTAGTCCCGGCGTTCGCAGAGATGGTGCCCACCTTTTGTTGATCGGCAGGGGTAGACTGAACTTCAACCGCAGCGAAGCTGGCAAATGAGAGTGAGCTGAGTACTGCAGCGGCGATGATTGTTTTTACGTTTTTCATGATAAGGACCTTTTGCAAGTGAACGGGATGTCGTAAGCATTAACTTAACGATCGATAACAAAATGATAGATGTGATCTACATCACACGTCAATTTATTTTTATAACGATCATTAAAATAATTTTAAAAGCGTTTAAATTCATATTGATATGATGAATAAATTTTTATTCATGCGGCGCTGGCTGCGGAAAGGGATTATTTTTATAATGGTCGTTCAACAATCCAACAGAGGTACAACGGCTCATGACAACCGATGACACGCGTTGCGAAAAGAAAAGCCGTGGCCGACCAAAAGTGTTCGACAGGGAAGCGGCGCTGGACAAGGCCATGACGCTGTTCTGGCAGCATGGGTATGAAGCCACATCACTGGCTGACCTGGTTGCCGCGACGGGGGCGAAAGCGCCTACGCTGTATGCAGAATTTACCAATAAAGAGGGGCTGTTCCGGGCGGTGCTGGATCGCTATATCAGCCGTTTTGCCGCCCGCCATGAAGCGCAGCTGTTTTGCGAGGAGAAGCCCGTTGAACGGGCGCTGGAAGACTATTTCACCGCGGTGGCGACCTGCTTTACCAGCAAAGAGACCCCTGCGGGATGTTTTATGATTAACACGTCGGCCACGCTTGCAGCCTCTTCTGAAGAGATTGCCCATACGGTTAAATCTCGCCATGCCATGCAGGAAGAGACGCTGTGCCAGTTTTTACAGCAGCGTCAGCAGCGCGGTGAGATCCCGGCGCAGTGCGATCCGAAGAAACTTGCCCAATATCTGAGCTGCATTTTGCAGGGTATGTCCATCAGTGCCCGCGAAGGGGCCAGCCTGGAAAAACTGCTGACTGTCACCCAGATAACCCTGCGGTTATGGCCTGAACTGCTGAAAGTCTGATTTTCAGGGCGGCCTGCCGCCCTGCTCCCCCTTTTCTCGCCGCAGCTTCCGCTATACTTCGTAGAAAGATAGTTAAAAACTATCACCACGGCTTCACCGCTTGCTATGCTTAACCAGTGATTATTGATGTACTAATGATTAGTTGCATTAGTTATGGTGAAGGCGTTCTGGCTATTCACATTCAGAAGGAGAATATAATGGTTTTGCTGTTACCTTTTTTTAAGGTGTTAATAGGCATTACATTGTTATTCGGTCTCTGGGTTTTATGTGGTGGGTCAGTTTTATTTGCTTTTCTTTCCGTCCTGATAACGGGATTTATGTTACTGCGCCAGTATAATGAATTCGACCTTTGACCCCGTCACCCAGCAGCATCTCCAGGAAAGACCTTACTTCTGGCGCAAGTCGCCCCGCTGTTAAGGTCTTTTTTATGCGCAAAAAAAGCTCCCCAGCCTGAGCGAATGGGGAGCTAAATGCAGAGAACAGATTTTTTTATGCTTTGTTATTCAGTACCAGCTGGCCGTCGCCATTAAGGGGGATCTGCGTGCCGGGATCTTTATCCATACGGATCTTGCCCTGCTGATCGCCAATTTTGTAGGTTACATCGTAGCCGAGCATTTTTTCTGACTTGTCATAGACCGTCTTACAGCGCTGCTCGGTGGTGGTGTAGGTATCACGCTCCTGCAGGGCACCCTGCGCCTGGTTCCCCGCGTAACCGCCACCCAGTGCGCCCACGACCGTCGCGACATCTTTACCCCGTCCGCCGCCAAACTGATGACCAATCACCCCACCGGCCACCGCACCCAGTACAGAACCGGCAATGCGGTTTTCATCCTGTACAGGACGGCGATGCGTTACGGTCACATTGCGGCACTCCTGACGCGGTGTTTTCACCGTCTCTTTAATAGGCGTAGCCGAAACCACCTGCGCATATTGTGGGCCACGATCAAAAACATTAAGACTGGCAACTGCCGCCACACCTAATGCGGCGACCACGCCAATCCCTATACCTGCCACCATGGATTTATTCATGTGACGTTCTCCTTTGTATTGCTATTGGTAACAATTCTGCGACTAAAGGTGTGTGCAGGCAAATCAGAGAAAGGATTAAAAATGTGGGAACAAGCGCAAAATGAGCCGGTTTAGGAGGACTCTTAGACCCTGTGAGGGCGATTTACAGAACGATATGCTGAAAAAGCCCCTTCGCGAGAGCGAAGGGGCAAAGCCGTTAGTGCAGCTTAAGTCGCGGTCGGATGACGCGGTTGATGCTACCTACCAGCATCATCAGCCCGGTTTTGAAATAGCCGTGCAGCGCAATCTGGTGCATACGGTACAGCGAAATGTAGACGAAGCGGGCAATACGTCCTTCTACCATCATCGAACCGCGCATCAGGTTACCCATCAGGCTACCGACGGTGGAGAAGTTCGAGAGCGACACCAGTGAACCATGATCTTTATAGACATAGTTCTTCAGAGGCTTGCCCTTCGCCTGCGCCAGAATATTGTGCAGCGCCAGGCTGGCCATCTGGTGTGCGGCCTGGGCGCGCGGTGGCACGAACCCACCTTCCGGACGGGCACAGGAGGCGCAGTCGCCAATGGCAAAGATATCCGGGTCGCGGGTGGTTTGCAGCGTCGGCTCCACCACCAGCTGGTTAATGCGGTTGGTCTCCAGTCCGCCGATCTCTTTCATGAAATCAGGGGCTTTAATGCCTGCCGCCCAGACCATCAGATCGGCTTTGATATGTTCGCCATCTTTGGTGTTCAGACCCTGTTCATCGGCACTGGTGACCATCGTCTGAGTCAGAACACGCACGCCCAGTTTGGTCAGCTCGTTGTGCGCCGCGCCGGAGATACGCGGCGGCAGCGCAGGCAGAATACGTTCGCCCGCTTCCACCAGCGTCACGTTCAGCGCGTCGTTGGTTAAGCCTTTGTAGCCATAGCTGTGCAGCTGTTTCACCGCGTTGTGCAGCTCCGCAGAGAGCTCAACGCCCGTCGCGCCACCGCCGACGATAGCGATATTCACCTTGCCGCTTGCGCCGAGGTTATTGGAATATTTCAGGAACAGGTTCAGCATCTCCTGATGGAAACGACGCGCCTGGTGCGGGTTGTCGAGGAAGATGCAGTTCTCTTTCACGCCCGGCGTGTTAAAGTCGTTGGAGGTACTGCCCAGCGCCATCACCAGCGTGTCATACGCCAGCTTGCGCTCCGGCACCAGCAGCTCGCCCTTCTCATCGCGCAGCTCTGCCAGGGTAATGGTTTTGCTTTCACGGTTGATATCCATCACCGAGCCCAGCTGGAACTGGAAACCGTGGTTGCGTGCATGCGCCAGATAGCTCAGGGCGTCAACGCCCTCATCCAGAGAACCGGTCGCCACTTCATGCAGCAGCGGTTTCCACAGGTGGCTGTGGTTGCGATCGACAAGCGTAACTTTGGCTTTTTTACCGCGTCCGAGCTTCTTACCCAGCTGCGTAGCCAGTTCCAGACCGCCAGCACCACCACCCACAATCACTATCTTTTTCAATGGCGTAGTCAACGTGACCCCCTAAATTATTAACCAATTGTTAACTAAAAGTTATGAAAATAACCTTTAATTAACAACAGGTTACATCGCTGAAACCGTTCAATGGACATGAGAATAACATGTTCGGTGCATTGGTCATACCAAAATTGATATGCATCAAGTTTTGCCGCTTAAAATTCACCCAAGCTTAGCAAAAAGAAAGCCCGGCTCACCTGCGTGGCCGGGCTTAGTTGAAAAAATGAGCCTTATCCTAAAGTCTTGAACGCTTTGATCCGCTGCAGATGAGGGGCGATATTTTTGAACTTGTGGGTCTGCTCTTCATCCCAGACAATTTCGTAGTAGTGGTGCAGCAGCTCCGCGGCTCGCGGGCTGTTCAGCGCCTCATCGTTGCGGGAGAGGATCACCAGACAGCGATCGCGGTTCTTCTCGCGAAAGTTGCTCACGCACTTGGTGGCGATATCAACGTACTCTTCCGGCCGGTCGATCTTGCCTTCCATGTTCTCGTTCGGGAACAGGTTAGGGTTGAACACCACCTGGCGGATATCACACAAGAACCCTATGCGCTCCGCCCAGTAGCCTCCCAGACCGACACCACAGATCAACGGGCGCTCGTCAACGTTCAGCTGCAGCATCTTGTCCACTTCTTTCAGCAGATGCTGCATATCATGTTTCGGATGGCGCGTACTGTAGCTAATCAGCCGCACATCCGGATCGATAAACTGCAGTTGCAGGACCTTCTCGTGATTCCCGGGACTGTTCGAATCAAAACCGTGCAAATAGATGATCATCGTATCCTCGTCACACTACGCTTGTCAGGAGGGATCATTGCCCCGTTTTATGCGCTTCCCAGCGCTCATGAAGCGCTTCAAGTTGAGCATTGACGGCTTTCCAGCGTGCTGAATCCCGCAGTTCCTGACGGCTAAAAGAACCTTTATGATACAATTGTGTAACACGTTCAGCCTTGATCGGCGACAGGTTATCTAACACGCTTACTGCGCCTTTACGATTATTGCAGACCAGGATCATATCGCAACCTGCATCCAGCGATGCCTGACCGCGTTCAGCGTAGCTCCCCATGATCGCCGCCCCTTCCATCGACAGATCGTCGGAAAAAATCACGCCATTAAAACCGAGTTCCTGGCGCAGGACGGTTTTTAGCCAGTGCGGCGAGCCGCTGGCCGGACGCGGATCGACGTCGGCATAGATCACGTGCGCGGGCATGATGGCATCAAGCTTATTGTCGCTGATAAGCGATTTAAAAATCGACATATCCCTGGCGCGGATCTCCGCCTGTGGCCGTGGGTCACGCGGGGTTTCTTTGTGGGAATCTGCCGTAACGGCGCCATGACCCGGAAAGTGTTTCCCCGTGGTTTTCATCCCGGCTTCGTGCATGCCGTCGATAAAGCGGGTCGCCATTTGCAGCGCCTTCTGCGGTTCGTCATGGTATGCACGCTCACCGATGGCGGCGCTGATATGGCCGACGTCCAGCACCGGGGCAAAGCTGATATCAATATCCATGGCAATCATCTCGCTTGCCATCAGCCAGCCCGCCTCCTGCGCCAGCTTGCCCCCCTCTTCCAGCCCAAGCAGCGCGGCAAACGACTGGGCAGCGGGCAGACGGGTAAAGCCGTCGCGGAATCGCTGCACGCGGCCTCCCTCCTGATCCACCGCCACCACCAGCCGGTGACGGGAGGCCTCCCGGATCTGGCGAACCAGCTCGCGCAGCTGCGCCGGATCGTGATAATTACGCGTAAACAGGATCAAGCCGCCTACCAGCGGGTGCGCCAGAATTTCGCGCTCCTCCGCATCCAGCTCATAACCTTCCACATCCAACATGACCGGACCCACACGAACCTCCCTTATTCTGTTGTTTCTAACTGGCGCCAGATCTCATCGGCCAGCGTCATAAATTGTTTATCTTGTGATTGCTGCCAGCGTAGCTCAAACCAGCCTGCCATCAGCATCAGTACCCAGGGACGCCAGCGCTTCACCTGGCGTTGCAGCGGCGTCAGGTCAAGCTGAGCAGCATGGGCGTAAGCGGCGAGCAGCTGCTGACGCTCTGCGTCACTGTCCGTCCAGACGCTTGCCAGCTCCAGCGCCACATCTCCGTCACCCGCGTACTCCCAGTCCAGCAGCCGGATACCGGCATCCGTATGCACGATATTACCGGCATGAACGTCCATGTGCAGCGGCGCCAGCCGCAGTGGGCGCGGCTCCCCCCGTTTTTGCAGACGTTTGTGCCATCGCAGCCATAGCGGCGTGCGCCGGGTGGGCGAGGCCTGGAGCCAGTACTGCTCCAGTAGCGGCATCAGGGTGATACGCCAGCCAAACACGGGCTGTTGATGGAGATGATACAGCATCCCGGCCAGTGCGGGTGCAGCGGGCAACCTGGTTTTGACCTCCCCCGCCAGATAGTCCACCGCTATCCAGCCCGGACTGTAAAAGTGCGGCTGAGGAACAATGTCGGCGGGAAGATGGCGCAGGGCATGGTACTGACGGCGAAAATGAGCAGGCGTTGCCAGGGCATCATGACGCTGGCGTAGCACCAGACGACGCGCAGCATGCTCAATAATGCAGCTCGCGCCGCTCAACCCGGTATGGGACGGCGGCGCGACGATGCGAAACTGCGGAAAATAGCGCGACAGCAGCGTGTCGCGCGTCAGGTTACTGTTGCTGAACTGCACCTTTACCCGACCAGATAATCTCACCTGTCTGAACCAGCATCAGCTGCATTTGCAGCGCCGGGGAATTGACGTTGCCGGTTGCGCTGGAGTAAAGCACATACTGCGCGCCCACGTTACGGGCAATGCCGATGGCTTTACTGCGTGAGCCCAGGCTGTCCTGCGGGGAAAGGCCCAACTGCTGCTTGGCGACAGCAAGCTGCTGCGCAGACACCAGCGTAAATTTGCCGTTATTGGCCAGCGCATTACGCAGCGTTTCGGTCGCCTCACCAGCATTCAGGCTGCCGTTAGTGCGGTTGTTGACGCTGTCCACCAGCAGCACGCTGCCTGCGTTAACGCCCTGCGCCTGGAGCATCTTACCGACCATAGGCTGCATTGCGCCGTTCCAGTCGTAGTGACGTTCACGCGGTGCAGGCTGGGCGGGCTCTTCCTGATGCTCTATCGGACCAGGCTGCGCGGGAACGCTCGGCACGGTAGGAACAACAGGAACCGGCTGGGTTGGCTGAACCGGCTGCTCGACGCCCGGTTTGACCTCTTCCACCGGTGCTGGTGGTTGCTCAGTGCGGCTAATACAGCCCGACAGGAACAGTGCAAAAGCCGTGACAAGCGCGTAACGACCGATCTGTTTAATCAAAATTCACCCCTCAGAGATATAAATAAAGTCTGACCTTATGCGCACCCAGATAATTTGCGCTGCCATATAGCTTAACCGACGATTTTGCCGGAATGGTTACGCTGCGCGGCGCCTCAAGTGGATGCATTTCCAGGCCGCGGGCGTCATACCAGAAAAAACGGTAGTGTACGGTAACTGGCGCATCTCTTTCATTGAACAGCACAGAGGAGGCGGACGGTTGAATTTCGCTGACCGACAGCGAAGGCTGATCGGCGGTAATCCCTGCCGCCAGCACCGATGACTCCATAACCAGCGTTTGATCGTCATTAACGGGAATCGACGGTTGCGAACTGCATCCCGCCAACGCTATCACCAGCGCCGCCATCCATCCTCTTTGCATCTTAAAGACCTTTATGCGCCAGCATCGGGCCCAGCGGACGACCGCCCAGCAGATGCATATGAATGTGATAAACTTCCTGACCACCGTGGCGGTTGCAGTTCATGATCAAACGGTAACCGTCCTCGGCAATGCCTTCCTGCTCAGCAATTTTCGCTGCTACTGTCAGCATACGGCCTAATGCCAGTTCATGCTCAGTTTTCACGTCATTAACCGTCGGAATCAGAATATTAGGAATAATGAGGATGTGCGTAGGCGCCTGGGGGGAGATGTCGCGAAAAGCGGTAACCAGTTCATCCTGATAGATGATATCTGCCGGGA
Source organism: Leclercia sp. GHBNCSD (assembly GCF_055805075.1). Classification (NCBI taxonomy): domain Bacteria; kingdom Pseudomonadati; phylum Pseudomonadota; class Gammaproteobacteria; order Enterobacterales; family Enterobacteriaceae; genus Leclercia; species Leclercia sp. GHBNCSD. The sequence goes on from NZ_JBQVYO010000001.1 coordinate 95,470, forward strand.
TCTCGCGGCGGACAATTTTACTGAAAATGGTTTCTTCAGCCATGAGGTTTTCCTTATTCATTAGTCTGGCGACGAGCCCGGAAACAACCCGCCCGGTGCAGGCGCAATATTTTGTGGCAAGACTAAAGAGTATGAGCGACTTTCTCCTGTCCTTTCAACCTTATCCCATGAATTCTTTGCGTGTGCGGCCCGATCTGCTCGCGGAGTAACCACCTCCCCTCCACCCGCTCTGAAACATTATTTCACTTACCGCCGCAACATCTGTTTACAGTGATAAATCGAATGCGTATATTTCGCATTTGCATTTTCATGCGCAATTTATACCTAGAAAAATGATTTCAGTCCGTCGATACGGGACTGATGCACACCATTCACCGTTCATAAGGGTTTAATGATGTCTTTCACCATTCAATCCAGGGAAGGGCAATCCCGGTCTGTCGCAACACCTTCGTTGCTGGCAGCCTGCATTGCTATGGCATTGATGCCAACCACCGCTTTCGCCGCCTCCACCGAAGATACCGTCATTGTTGATGGTTCTTCTCAGTCGGACGCCTCCGCTGATGACAGCCAGGACTACAGCGTAAAAGCCACGTCCGTGGGCACCAAAATGCAGATGATCCAACGTGACATCCCGCAGTCGGTCACCATCGTCAGCGAACAACGTATGGAAGACCAGCAGCTTCAGACCCTGGGCGAAGTGATGGACAGCACGATGGGGATCAGCAAAAGCACGACTGACTCCGATCGCAGCAACTATTACTCCCGTGGTTTCGAAATCGACAACTACATGGTCGATGGCATCCCAACCTATTTTGAGTCGCGCTGGAATCTGGGTGATTCCCAGTCTGATATGGCGCTGTTTGAACGCGTCGAAGTCGTGCGCGGCGCCACCGGGCTGATGACCGGGACGGGTAACCCGTCGGCGGCCATCAATATGGTGCGCAAGCATGCCACCAGCCGTGAATTTAAAGGCAACCTGTCTGCAGAGTACGGCAGCTGGAACAAGCAACGTTACGTGATGGACATGCAAAGTCCACTGACGGAAGATGGCAACCTACGGGCGCGTATTGTGGCGGGTTATCAGGACAGCGACTCCTGGCTCGACAACTACAATCAGAAGCGCACCTTCTTCTCCGGGATCCTGGACGCGGACCTGGCCACCAGCACTTCACTGTCGGCAGGCTACGAATACCAGCGTATCGACATCAATAACCAGACGTGGGGTGGTTTGCCGCGCTGGAACACCGATGGCAGCGTCAGACATTACGATCGCGCGCACAGCACCTCACCTGACTGGGCTTACAACGACAAAGAGTTCAACAAGGTCTTCTTCACGCTGAAGCAGCGCTTTGCCGACAACTGGCAGGCCACGTTGAATGCGACCCATACCGAGGCGAAATTCGACAGTAAAGCGATGTATCTCGATGCTTACGTCAATAAAAGCACCGGTATGCTGGAAGGCCCTTACGTGAACTACGGTCCGGACTACGGCTACATTGGCGGCACCGGCTGGAACAGCGGCAAGCGTAAAGTAGACGCAGTGGATCTCTTCGCTGACGGCGGCTACGAGCTATTGGGTCGCCAGCACACCATGATGATCGGCGGCAGCTTCAGCCGTCAGACGAACCGCTACACTAACTCGTGGGCCAACGTCTACCCGGAGGAGTTCGGCAGTTTCTACGACTACAACGGTTACTTCCCGGAAACCAACTGGGGATCGCAGTCGCTGGCCCAGGATGACACCACGAATATGAAATCGCTGTACGCCGCGACGCGCATTTCCCTGGCCGATCCTCTGCATTTAATTCTTGGCGCCCGTTATACCAACTGGAGCATTGAAACCCTGACCTACGGCATGGAGAAGAACCATACCACCCCTTATGCCGGTCTGGTCTACGACATCAATGACAACTGGTCAGCCTACGCCAGCTATACCTCTATCTTCCAGCCGCAGAACTACCGCGACAGCTCGGGCAAGTATCTTGATCCGATCACCGGGAATAACTACGAAGCGGGCCTGAAATCTGACTGGATGAACAGCCGTCTGACCACCACGCTCTCTGTCTTCCGCATTGAGCAGGATAATCTGGGCCAAAGCACCGGCCGGACGATTCAGGGATCAACGGATACAGCTTACGAGAGCGTAGACGGTACCGTGAGTAAAGGCGTGGAGTTTGAAATCAACGGCGCGCTGACCGATAACTGGCAGATGACCTTTGGCGCAACGCGTTACGTGGCGGAAGATAACGATGGCAAGGCGGTAAACCCGCAACTGCCGCGGACCACGGTGAAACTCTTCACCAGCTACCGCCTGCCGGCGATGCCTGAGCTGACCGTTGGCGGCGGCGTTAACTGGCAAAACAGCGTCTACACCTATCAGGACACCCCTTATGGCACCTGGCGTGCATCGCAGGGCAGCTATGCGCTGGTGGATCTCTTTACCCGTTATCAGGTCACAAAGAACTTCTCCCTGCAGGGTAATGTGAATAACCTCTTTGATAAGACATACGACACTAACATTGAGGGCGAAATTGTCTATGGCGAACCGCGTAACGTGAGCCTGACCGCAAGCTATCAGTTCTGATAAAGCATGCAGCGTCTAAGGGAGCCAAATGGCTCCCTTTTTTGTGCGCGCTGTTCGCCGGGTGGCGGCTGCGCCTTACCCGGCCTACGGTTCGTGCGGTTGTTGCCTTTGTAGGCCGGGTAAGTGTAGCGCCACCCGGCATGCCACAAACTACAGATATAAAAAAGGCAGCCATTCGGCTGCCTTAGTCTCCCCAGGTCACAACTTAGTTGCTGCGGATGTACTCATCCATTTCGGTTTTCAGGTTATCGGATTTAGTACCGAAGATAGCCTGTACACCGGAACCTGCAACAACTACGCCAGCTGCGCCCAGTTTTTTCAGACCCGGCTGGTCAACTTTCGCAACATCGGCAACGCTAACACGCAGACGAGTGATACATGCGTCCAGGTTAGTGATGTTCTCTTTACCGCCGAAGGCTGCAACCAGTGCCGGAGCCATTTCGCTGGTCGCACCCGCTTTGCTGTCTTCTGTTGCATCTTCACGACCTGGTGTTTTCAGGTCCAGCGCTTTGATCAGCACACGGAAGATGGTGTAGTACAGCACCGCGTAGCCCGCACCAACGATTGGGAACAGCCACAGTTTGCTGCTGTTACCGGACAGGACGATAAAGTCGATCAGACCGTGCGAGAAGGAAGTACCGTCACGCATACCCAGCAGGATACAGATTGGGAACGCCAGGCCAGCCAGAATCGCGTGGATAATGTACAGGATCGGCGCAACGAACATGAAGGAGAACTCGATCGGCTCGGTGATACCGGTCAGGAACGAGGTCAGCGCTGCGGAGATCATGATACCGCCCACTTTTGCACGGTTCTCTGGTTTAGCAGAGTGCCAGATTGCAATCGCAGCAGCCGGCAGGCCGTACATTTTGAACAGGAAGCCGCCAGACAGTTTGCCTGCGGTTGGGTCGCCTGCCATGTAGCGTGGGATATCGCCGTGGAAGACCTGACCCGCAGCGTTGGTGAATTCGCCGATCTGCATCTGGAAAGGAACGTTCCAGATGTGGTGCAGACCAAACGGCACCAGGCAACGCTCGATGAAGCCGTAGATACCAAACGCCACAACCGGGTTCTGGTAAGCCGCCCACTGAGAGAAGGTCTGGATAGCGGAACCAATCGGTGGCCAGATGAAGGAGAGGATCACACCCGTGAAGATCGCCGCCAGGCCAGAGATGATTGGAACAAAACGCTTACCGGCAAAGAAGCCCAGATACTCAGGGAGCTTGATGCGATAGAAGCGGTTAAACATATACGCCGCAATAGCACCCGAGATGATACCGCCCAGAACCCCGGTGTCAGCCAGGTGTTTAGCAGCGATCTCTTCCGGTGGTAAGTGCAGCACCAGAGGTGCAACCACAGCCATGGTTTTAACCATGATGCCGTAGGCAACGACAGAGGCCAGCGCAGATACGCCGTCGTTATTGGTGAAGCCAAGCGCAACGCCGATGGCGAAGATCAGTGGCATATTAGCAAAAACAGAACCGCCTGCTTCCGCCATCACATGAGAAACTACGGCTGGCAGCCAGCTGAAGTTTGCAGAACCGACGCCCAGCAGAATACCTGCGATAGGCAGTACGGATACCGGCAGCATCAGCGATTTACCGACCTTCTGCAGGTTAGCAAATGCATTCTTAAACATAATTGAGAGTGCTCCTGAGTATTTGTGCTTTTTTTACGTTTTCACGCATTGGCCCGGGGGGAGAACCGTGCCGTGGACAGGACATCTAAGCGCCCTTTATTTATTACGCAGAGTAAAATAAATCTGCGGATCTTTGTTTGACGGCTATCACGTTTCAGCGTTCGTTACCTGAAAAACTTTCAGATTTTTACAAAATAGATGTCTAAATGTTACCAGAAACGCATTCACCGCCCCTGTTTGGGCGGTGAACTTTACTCGCTTTAGCTATTAATTACGAGCCCAAAAAAAACTGACGAATCATACTGATTGCAGGCGGGAGGGGTCAATGTGAAACAGACTGGCGAAGTTATGAGTGGTAATGCGTGCCAGTTCTTCAACATCGACGCCTTTCAAAACGGCCATATACTCGGCCACATCCCGTACCATCGCGGGTTGGTTCTCTTTACCGCGGTGCGGTACCGGTGCCAGATAAGGGGAATCTGTCTCCACCAGCAGGCGATCGAGCGGGACGTATCGCGCAGCGTCGCGAAGCTGCTCTGCGTTACGGAACGTCACGATCCCGGAAAACGAGATATAAAAACCCAAATCCAGCAGTTTGCCCGCTGTTTCTCTGTCTTCAGTGAAACAGTGTAGTACGCCACCACAATCCGTCACCTTTTCTTCTGACAGGATCGCCAGCGTATCGGCACGGGCATCGCGGGTGTGGACAATCACTGGCTTGTTCAGCTCCCGGCCAATACGGATATGATCGCGGAATGATTCCTGCTGACGGGCTTTCGTTTCCGGAGTGTAAAAATAGTCCAGCCCGGTTTCACCCATCGCGACGACGCCCTCTTCCGCCGCCAGACGGCGTAAATCCTCGACATCATAGGCCTCATCCTGGTTCAGCGGATGCACGCCGCAGGAGAAAACGACATTGTCGCGCACGCCCACCAGCTCACGCATGGTGCGGTAGCCCGGTAACGTCGTGGCGACCGCCAGACAAAATTTCACATCGCGGGCTGCGGCTTTTTCCAGCACGTCATCGACGTTTTTATGCAGGGATTGATAATCCAGGCCATCAAGATGGCAGTGTGAGTCGACTAAAAACATAATGTCTCTCTCAGAGATGGGATACAGGCAGCGTTGTGCCCGGTTGCAGGTAATGCTCGATAGTGAGTAACAGGTCGGTCAGCACAAGCTCCCGATTCAGCCCCGTTACGCTGAGTAATTGTTCGCGACACTGGCATACGTCATGAAGGATAGCCCGTAATGCCACTCCTGGCAGGCGCCGGGCGAGGCTGTTTACCAGCTGCCAGGCATCGGCATTGCTGATCAAGGTCGCCCCCTGCTGAATTTTAAGGGCATCCAGCAACAATGCCGCCAGCCAGTGCAGACGATCGGGCGCCTGTTCATGATTGAGCACCGGCAGCAGACTCATCCAGTCACCACTGTCAGGTACAGCCCCAAGCGCCTGGCAAAGATGTTCGCGTTGTCCCCAGACGTTGGGCTGCAACAGCGCCAGCGCGGCTGCAGGCGCGCCGCCGCACAAACGCAGCGCGCTGAGCGCCGCTTCTTGTGACGTTGTCACTTCTCGCGCAAGCCAGCTGATAGCCCACGCCTCCTGCGGCACGTTGAGATGATGCAAGCGACAGCGGCTTCGGAGAGTCGCCAGCAACCGTCCGGGCTCACGGCAGGCCATCAGGAACCAGGTATTTTCCGGCGGCTCTTCCAGGGTTTTTAACAGCGCGTTGGCCGCAGCTTCGGTCAGCTGGGCGGCATCCTTGACCCAGACCACTTTCGCCCCGCCAAGCCGCGCGCGCTCGTAGAGCTTCTCGCTGACCGCGCGAACCGCATCAATACCCAGCGTCGTTTTGCCCTTCTCTGGCTCAAGCGCGTAATAATCCGGGTGCGTCTGCGCCTGCATCAACTGACAGCCGCGGCACTGGCCACAGCTTTTATGCCCCTGGGGTTGCTGGCACATCAGAAAACGGCTGATAGCGTAGATCAGCGCATCATCGCCCATTCCCGGCAGCGACTGGATCAGTAACGCATGATGCCCCCGACCGGACTGATAGCTGTTCACCAGCTGTTCTAAGTGCGGGCGCAACCATGGATACCATTTCATGCCTGTTGTTCCTTCAGCCAGTCGGTGACCGTTTTACGAATGGCGTCCATCACCGCTTCCAGTGGCTGGGTGGCGTCGATGGTGCGGATGGTGCTGTCCTGCGCGGCCAGCTCAAGATAGCGGGCGCGGGTACGGTTGAAGAAGTCCAGCGACTCCTGCTCAATACGATCCAGTTCGCCACGGGCGCGGGCGCGCTTCAGGCCCACTTCTGGCGTCACGTCGAGATAGAGCGTCAGGTTCGGGCGGAAATCCCCCAGCACCGCATCGCGCAGCGTGGCGAGCATCGTCTGGTCAATGCCGCGGCCACCGCCCTGGTAAGCCTGGGTGGAGAGATCGTGGCGGTCGCCGATGACCCAGCACCCACGTGCCAGCGCAGGTTTGATGACGGTTTCGACCAGCTGGACACGCGCGGCGTAGAACATCATGACTTCGGCTTTATCCGTAATGACTTCATCGCCGACCGATTTAATGTCCAGCACCAGACTACGCAGTTTTTCCGCCAGCTGTGTGCCGCCCGGTTCGCGGGTGAAGATCATCTCTTCGATGCCGCACTGTTTTAGCGTCTCGACGACCGTATCGCGTGCGGTGGTTTTCCCGGCGCCTTCCAGCCCCTCAATGACGATGTAGTTACTGCGCATTTTTTTCCTTAAGTGCCTTCAGATAGTCCTGGACCGAACGATTATGACCGGCAAGATTGGTGTTAAAAGTATGTCCACCCTTTCCGTCAGCGACGAAATAGAGATACGGCGTTTTGGCCGGATGCGCGGCGGCATTCAGCGATGCCTGACCCGGCGTGGCGATCGGCCCCGGGGGTAATCCGCTAATGACATAGGTATTATAATCCGTTGGGGTTTCGAGATCTTTACGCGAAATGTTGCCCTTGTAGTTCTCACCCATCCCGTAAATCACCGTAGGGTCAGTCTGCAGCCGCATACCGATACGCAGACGATTGATAAACACAGAGGCCACCTGATCGCGTTCGCTGGCGACCGCCGTCTCTTTCTCGACGATAGAGGCCATGGTCACGAACTGGTTCTGATCTTTATACGGCAGGTTTTCCATCCGCCCTTCCCAGGCTTTATCCACGGCTGCAACCATCTTTTTATGCGCACGCTGCAAGAGTGCTACATCGGTGGTGCCCGCGGTGTACATCCAGGTATCGGGCCAGAACCAACCCTCTATCCTGTCAGGATGCTCAAATTTCAGGGCCTCGGCGACGGCGGCATAGCTGTCGTCCGGCAACGTATGCTTGATGTAGGGCGCATCGCGCAGCTGCTTCAGGTAGTCGCTAAGACGCATCCCTTCGACAAAACGCAGCGGGAACTGCGCCTCTTTACCGCTTTCAAGCAGCTCCAGCATCTCCTTCACAGTCATTCCTGGCGTAAAGCGGTACGTACCGGCTTTAAAATGCGACAGCTCCGGCTGCACGCGTAATAACCACTGGAATACCCGCGGGCGGTTAATGATCTTGTCGCCGTACAGCTGCTCACCCAGCGCCAGCCGTCCGGTACCGGGTTTCAGGGTAAATACCGTCTCGTCGGCGATCAGGATTTTGCTCTCCGCCAGCTGGCGAACTTTCCACATCCCCACGCCAGCGGCAATGCCCAGCACGACAACGACGAGGAGAATAAAGCGCAACATTTTCTTCATGACTATCTGGTTTGCTCACACAGAGGGGCTAAAAACGAGTACAACTCACGCGATGTAAAATGGTGAGAACCATACTGGCGCACCGGCACAACAGGCATCAGCGCATTGCATACGACGATCTCGTCAGCATCGGTCAGCGCAGCCTCGCGCGCCTGCACTTCGACCACGCGAAATCCGGAGTGCGCCAGTTGCCGCAGACAAAACTGCCGCATCAGGCCGTTAACGCCAGCCTGATCCAGACAGGGGGTAAACACATCCTTACCCTGCCGCCAGAATAAATTCGCCGCACAGCATTCCGTAATGAACCCTTCGCTGTCAAGAACCAGCGCTTCATCGGCGTCGGTCTGTTCAAGATGGGAGCGAATCAGCACTTGCTCAAGCCGGTTGAGGTGTTTTATCCCCGCAAGCTGCGGATTACGTCCCAGCCTCACCGGGCTTAATGCCAGGGTAATGCCTTCCTTGCGCCAGCGATCGTAATGGGCAGGCCAGGCTGATACCGACAGAATGCGAGCCGGATCCAGGCAGCCAGACGCGCTGTATCCTCTTCCGCCGCTTCCCCGGGTAATAATGACTTTTAATACGCCCCGATCGACGCCCTGCGCCTGGCCTGTCATTTCATTTTCTAACGCTGCCCACTGGACAAAGGGAATGAACAGTTTTTCACAGGCCGTCCGCAATCGTTGCAGATGTGCCTCAAGCAAACAGACCCTGCCTTCGACAATGCGGGCCGTTGTGAAGCAGCCGTCACCAAACTGAATCGCCCGGTCACTCGCCGGAAGCTGTGCCTGCTTTATACCATTTATCAAGAACATGGTGGCTCCTTTAAGATGGTCGAATAGTCTGGCAGGAAGGATGGCTCTGGACAAGGGAAGAAAACCGAATAAAAAAGGCCCGACAAGCGGACCTTTTTTTACTGCACTAACGACTGGTTAGCGTCAGACCTTTTTAAAGATCAGAGAGCCGTTGGTGCCGCCAAAGCCGAAGGAGTTACACAGGGTGTACTCCATACCGCTGACCTGACGCGCTTCGTGCGGAACGAAGTCCAGATCGCAACCTTCATCCGGATTATCCAGGTTGATGGTTGGCGGAACAGCCTGGTCGCGCAGCGCAAGGATGGAGTAGATAGACTCTACTGCACCCGCCGCACCCAGCAGGTGACCGGTCATGGATTTGGTTGAGCTGACCATGACGCGGCGGGCTGCATCGCCAAACACAGACTTAACGGCCTGCGCTTCAGCGATATCGCCCGCAGGCGTTGAGGTACCGTGCGCGTTCACATAGCCAATCTGACCCGGCTCGATACCCGCATCACGGATAGCGTTAACCATGGCCAGCGCAGCACCTGCGCCATTCTCCGGCGGAGAGGTCATGTGATAGGCATCGCTGCTCATGCCGAAGCCAACGACTTCTGCATAAATTTTCGCGCCGCGTTTCTTCGCATGCTCGTACTCTTCAAGTACGACCATACCGGCACCGTCACCCAGCACAAAACCATCACGGTCTTTATCCCACGGACGGCTAGCCGCCTGAGGATTATCGTTGCGGGTAGACAGCGCACGCGCTGCACCGAAACCGCCCACACCCAATGGGGTGCTGGCTTTTTCTGCCCCACCAGCAACCATCGCGTCAGCATCGCCATAGGCAATCATACGCGCCGCCTGGCCGATGTTGTGCACACCAGACGTACAGGCAGTTGCAATCGAAATGCTTGGACCGCGCAGGCCATACATGATGGTCAGGTGACCTGCCACCATGTTAACAATCGTTGACGGAACGAAGAACGGGCTAATCTTACGTGGGCCACCATTGACTAAAGAGCTATGGTTTTCCTCAATTAAGCCAAGGCCGCCAATCCCGGAGCCAATAGCGGCGCCAATACGGGTTGCGTTCTCTTCCGTAATTTCAAGGCCAGAATCCTGCATGGCCTGAACGCCAGCGACAATTCCATATTGAATGAAGGCATCCATCTTGCGCTGTTCTTTGCGCGAGATGATCTCTTCACAGTTAAAATCCTTTACTAAGCCAGCAAATTTCGTTGCATAGGCGCTAGTATCGAAATGGTCGATTAGGCTAATGCCACTCTGACCGGCAAGGAGAGCTTTCCAGGTGGACTCTACGGTATTGCCGACAGGAGATAACATGCCAAGTCCGGTCACAACTACACGACGCTTAGACACGCTTGTCCTCCAGGGAGGGATAAAAAAAGAAAAACGAGGGACTACAAAAGAAAAAACTCAGGCGGTCGAATGACCGCCTGGAGATGTTCACTTACGCCTGGTGACCGTTGATGTAATCAATGGCAGCCTGAACGGTGGTGATTTTCTCAGCTTCTTCGTCCGGAATCTCAGTATCAAACTCTTCTTCCAGAGCCATTACCAGCTCAACGGTGTCAAGAGAATCTGCGCCCAGGTCTTCAACGAAAGAAGCATTGTTGGTCACTTCTTCCTGCTTAACGCCCAGCTGTTCGCCGATAATTTTCTTAACGCGTTCTTCGATAGTGCTCATACTCTTAAATTTCCTATCAAAACTCGCTTTCGCGATGGTTTTCGTAGTGTATAAAATGTTGAAAAATTTGCAACTAAATCCCGGCAGGTCTTACCACGATTTTACGTTATTTTGAGGCCAATGCCCCCAATAACGCAAATATTTTCGATCGTGATTAAACCATGTACATTCCGCCGTTGACGTGGAGAGTCTCACCAGTGATGTAACTCGCTTCGTCAGAGGCTAAAAATGCAACCGCGCTGGCGATTTCTTTAGGGTCGCCTAAACGACCCGCTGGAACTGCCGCCAGCGTACCCGCACGCTGCTCATCGGTCAGCGCACGCGTCATGTCCGTTTCAATAAAGCCCGGAGCAACAACGTTTACAGTAATTCCGCGGGACGCAACTTCGCGCGCCAGCGACTTACTGAAACCGATCAGGCCTGCTTTCGCCGCAGCGTAGTTTGCCTGACCAGCATTTCCCATGGTACCAACCACAGAACCGACAGTGATAATACGCCCATGACGCTTCTTCATCATAGCTCGCATTACCGCTTTTGACAGACGGAACACAGATGACAGGTTGGTTTCGATAATATCGTTCCACTCATCATCTTTCATTCGCATCAGTAAGTTGTCACGAGTGATTCCGGCATTATTGACCAGAATATCCACTTCGCCAAATTCTGCGCGAATATTTCCCAGAACAGATTCGATAGATGCCGGATCGGTCACATTCAACATCAGACCTTTACCGTTCGCTCCCAGATAGTCACTAATAGCCTGCGCGCCATTTTCGCTGGTAGCGGTGCCGATCACTGTCGCGCCACGCGCGACGAGGGTTTCAGCGATAGCACGACCAATACCACGGCTTGCGCCGGTGACCAGTGCGATTTTTCCTTCAAAACTCATGGTATTCCTCTTCTTACTGCGCAAGTGCCGCTGACAGTGCTTCAGGCTCGTTAATCGCCGATGCAGTCAGGGTATCAACAATACGTTTAGTCAGACCGGTGAGGACCTTACCCGGGCCCACTTCATACAGATGCTCTACGCCCTGCGCTGCCATAAATTCAACGGTTTTCGTCCACTGAACCGGGCTGTAGAGCTGGCGAACCAGCGCGTGGCGGATGGCCTCAGGCGCGGTTTCACATTGCACATCAACGTTATTGACCACTGAAATGGTCGGTGCGCTGAAGGTGATTTTTTCCAGCTCAACGGCCAGCTTGTCTGCAGCAGGCTTCATCAGCGCGCAGTGGGACGGTACGCTCACCGGCAGCGGCAGCGCACGTTTGGCGCCCGCGGCTTTACAGGCTGCGCCTGCACGCTCAACCGCCTCTTTATGGCCGGCGATAACCACCTGGCCCGGGGAGTTGAAGTTCACCGGTGAAACGACCTGGCCTTCTGCGGATTCTTCACACGCTTTTGCGATAGAAGCATCATCCAGACCAATAATGGCTGACATGCCGCCCGTGCCTTCCGGCACCGCTTCCTGCATGAATTTGCCGCGCATCTCAACCAGACGCACAGCATCCGCAAACGCAATCACACCCGCACAAACCAGCGCAGAATACTCACCCAGGCTGTGACCGGCCAACAGCGCTGGCGTTTTGCCACCCTGCTGCTGCCATACGCGCCACAGTGCGACCGATGCGGTCAGCAACGCAGGCTGCGTCTGCCAGGTTTTATTCAGCTCTTCGGCTGGCCCTTGCTGGGTCAGCGCCCAAAGGTCGTAGCCCAGCGCATCAGAAGCTTCACGAAAAGTCTCTTCGATTACCGGAAACTGCTCCGCCAATCCAGATAACATTCCCACGGCCTGAGAACCCTGGCCGGGGAATACAAAAGCAAATTGCGTCATTTTTTTTATCCTTTCTAGAAACGAACCAGCGCAGAACCCCAGGTGAAACCGCCACCGAAGGCCTCGAGCAAGACCAGTTGGCCCCGTTGAATTCGTCCATCGCGCACCGCTTCGTCAAACGCGCACGGTACTGATGCTGCAGACGTATTGCCATGACGATCCAGCGTCACCACAACGTTATCCATCGACATGCCGAGTTTCTTGGCTGTGGCGCTGATAATGCGCAGGTTAGCCTGATGCGGCACCAGCCAGTCAAGAGCGGAACGCTCCAGATTATTGGCTTCCAGCGTCTCGTCAACGATGTGTGCCAGTTCGGTCACTGCCACTTTGAAGACTTCGTTACCTGCCATAGTCAGGTAGATGGCGCTGTCCGGGTTGACACGATCCGCATTTGGCAGCGTTAACAGTTCGCCGTAGCGACCGTCAGCATGCAGATGCGTTGAGATGATGCCCGGCTCTTCAGATTGTCCTAACAGGACAGCCCCCGCACCATCACCAAAAATAATGATCGTCCCGCGATCGTTTGGATCGCAGGTGCGAGCCAGAACATCCGCGCCGATGACCAGCGCATATTTCACTGCGCCAGATTTTACATATTGATCGGCAATGCTCAGCGCATAGGTAAAGCCTGCGCAGGCAGCGGCAACGTCAAACGCCGGGCAGCCTTTAATGCCCAGCATGTTTTGCACCTGGCACGCAGCGCTTGGGAAGGCATGCGTGGCGGAAGTGGTCGCAACGATAATCAGACCGATGTCGTCTTTATCGACACCCGCCATTTCCAGCGCGCGCTGGGCGGCTTCATAGCCCATGGTGGAAACTGTTTCATCTGGCGCGGCAATACGACGTTCGCGGATACCTGTACGTGTGACGATCCACTCGTCAGACGTATCTACCATTTTTTCCAGATCGGCGTTGGTTCGCACTTGCTTTGGCAGATAGCTGCCGGTACCTAAAATCTTCGTATACATGTACGCTCAGTCACTTTTTGCTAATACAGATCCCAGGCGAGCGGCAATCCGCTGTGGGACTTGTCGCTGCACCGCCTGCACTGCCTGTTCAATGGCGACGGTAAACGCTCGCTGATTGGCCGCACCGTGACTCTTAATCACAATGCCGCGCAATCCTAACAGACAGGCGCCATTATACTGGTCGGGGTTGAGGTGACTGAATCGCCGCGCCAGGCTCTTTTGTAACCAACGCTTTAATAAAATCAGCCACCATGACCTTTTTTTACCCTCTCCCTGCGATTTAAGCAGAGAAAGAAACATCCTCACCACCCCTTCCATGGTTTTTAATGTAACGTTTCCTGTAAAGCCGTCACACACCAGTACATCCGTCTTCCCGGTCAATAATTCGTTGGCTTCGAGATATCCAATATAGTTGATGGAGTGCTCTTTTTTTAGCCACTCCGCTGCATCACGGATGCTGTCGAGACCCTTGGTCTCTTCTTCGCCAATATTTAATAAGGCAACGCGGGGATGAGAAATCCCCACCACTTCCTCTGCCAGCACCGAGCCCATGACGGCAAACTGCGCCAGCATAACGCTGTCGCAATCGACGTTCGCGCCTAAATCCAGCACTACCGTTTTGCCCTTCTGCTGATGCGGCAGTACCGTCACCAGCGCGGGACGCTCAATACCTTCAATCGGTTTGAGCAGTAATTTTGCTAACCCCATCAACGCGCCGGTATTGCCGGCGCTGACGCAGGCTTGTGCGCGGCCCTCTTTAACCAGTTCAAGCGCGATGCGCATTGAACTTCCGCGGCTGCTGCGGATCGCCTGTGAGGCCCGGACATCACTGGCAATAACTGACTGGGCAGGAATAATCTGCAGACGTGAACGTTGTTCGAAGTCAGCTTTTGCGAGTAATGGCGTGATAGCGTCGGGATTACCGACTAAAAGGAGAGCGAGTTGCGAATTAGAGTTCAGTGCCTGCAATGCTGCAGGCACTGTCACGGAAGGGCCAAAATCGCCCCCCATGACATCTAACGCCAGGGTTAGACGTGTCAAGGTATCGTCGCAGCCTGGTTCGGTATATCCCCGTTTGCACGGGGAAACCCTCACTAAGCCTAATCACGCAAACGCGTGATTACTTAGTGATAACCTTGCGGCCGCGGTAGAAACCGTCAGCAGTGATGTGGTGACGCAGGTGTTTTTCACCAGAAGTCTTGTCTACAGACAGGCTGGTAACTGCGGTCAGCGCGTCATGGGAACGACGCATGCCACGTTTGGAACGGGTTGGTTTATTCTGTTGTACGGCCATGGACCTTACTCCTTAATTACTTACGCTTTAAGCTGGCTAATACGGCAAATGGGTTTGGTTTTTGCGCTTCATCAGGCAGTTCCCCAAAGACCATGTCCGCCTCGGACACTTCACAGTGTTCAGAATCATGCACCGGAACCACTGGCAGAGCGAGGATGATTTCATCTTCAACTAACGCCAGCAGATCGATTTCACCGAATTCGTTAACCTCAATCGGCTCATACGCTTCCGGGAGTGCTTCAGCCTGTTCGTCTGAACGAACCGGACTGAAACAATATGTTGTGTGAACATGAAGTGGGAACGGTTTCCCGCAACGCTGACACTCGAGCGTAACCGAAACCTTTGCATCACCGGTTAATACGGCGAGGCGCTGGTTATCGATAGCGAACGACATGGAGCATTCCACATCACTGTCCACACTGACTACGGATTCGGCAATACGTTCAGCCTGGTCACGGGTATAAATACCTTCGTAATCGAGGCGTTTTTGAGCCGTACGAACCGGATCAAGAGTCAGGGGTAATTTTACCTTTTGCATAGGGCGCGCATATTAACTTTGTAACGTCATAGAGTCAAAGAAAAAGGCAACCTCAGGCTGCCTTTTGCCAATTATTCGCACACATTGCGGCCTGTAGTTTAAAATGGCTGGCATCGATACGCTATATCTGGTGAAAAAAATATGCCAAATCTTATTCTCGCCTCGACTTCACCCTACCGCCGCGTGTTGCTGGAAAAGCTTGGCGTACCCTTTGAATGCGCCGCGCCGAACGTGGATGAAAGCCCACAACCCGGTGAATCGCCACGGCATCTGGTGGTACGTCTGGCGCAGGAAAAAGCAAAAAGCCTGGCAGCGCAATTTCCTGACCATCTTATTATAGGTTCCGATCAGGTTTGCGTCCTGGATGGCGCTATCACGGGTAAACCGCATACCGAAGAGAAGGCGCGTCAGCAGCTGTTGAAAGCCCGCGGCAATATCGTCACGTTCTATACCGGCCTTGCTCTCTATAACAGCTCAACAGGCCATTTGCAGACGGAATGTGAGCCCTTCGACGTGCACTTCCGCCATCTCAGCGAACAAGAGATTGATGACTACGTCCGTAAAGAGCGTCCGTTAAACTGCGCGGGCAGCTTTAAGAGCGAAGGGCTGGGGATTGCATTGTTTGAGAGGCTGGACGGGCGCGACCCGAACACGCTGGTGGGATTACCGCTGATTGCGCTGTGCCAGATGCTGCGCCGGGAGCATTACAACCCGTTAATGGCCTAGCCTACTGCTTCGCCCGGCGGCGCTACGCTTGCACGGGCCTACGTTTTCCCAGGCCGGGTAAGCGCAGCGCCACCCGGCAATTAACCGCGCAGAACTTTAAGGCAGCGCTTCAGCTGCTCATCCATAGGCGCTTCGATACGCATCACCTCGCCGGTACCCGGATGGGTAAACTTCAGCGCGGCGGCATGCAGAAACAGACGAGACAAGCCCGTACCCGCCAGCTGCTTATCAAACTCACGGTCGCCATAGCGATCGTCGAAGGCGATGGGGTGACCTGCATGCAGGGTGTGAACACGGATCTGATGAGTACGACCGGTCACAGGACTGCAGCGCACCAGGGTAGCGAATTCATAACGCTCTTCGACTTTGAAGCGGGTTTCAGACGGTTTGCCTTCCTGACTCACGCGAACGATACGCTCACCGCTTTGCAGAATGTTTTTCAGTAGCGGCGCCTGGACCACTTTGACATGGGACTGCCACTGGCCGCGCACCAGCGCGAGGTAATCCTTCTGCATTCCCTTCTCACGCAGCTGTTCATGCAGCGAACGCAGCGCCGAACGCTTTTTCGCCACCAGCAGTACGCCGGAGGTGTCGCGGTCAAGGCGATGAACGAGTTCAAGGAAGCGGGCTTCGGGACGCAGCGCGCGTAGGCCTTCGATCACGCCGAAGCTCAATCCGCTGCCGCCGTGAACGGCTGTGCCGGAGGGTTTGTTGAGCACCAGGATATGATCGTCTTCATATAAGATCACCTCCGTCAGCGCGGCGACTTTATTCAGATGCGGCGACACCGCCTCCTCTTCCCGCTCAGCTACGCGCACGGGCGGGATGCGCACTTCATCACCCGCTTCCAGTTTGTACTCGGGTTTGATGCGCTTCTTATTCACACGCACCTCACCCTTACGCAAGATGCGATAAATCATACTCTTTGGCACACCCTTCAGTTGGGTGCGCAAAAAGTTGTCGATACGTTGCCCCGCTTCATCATCGGTAATGGCAACCATTTTTACGGCTGGAGTCTCTGTTTTCATGGGGGGCGATTCTAATTATCGGCAGCCATTAGCGCCACTCATTTTTCTATGCTTATATTTAGTTTTACCCGGTTACTGTTTCATTCACGCAATCGATTTGATGGTTATTAAACCAATCGTATGAGAGAAGTGAAAAAACTGTGAGTAACCGGGTGATAATTGGCAAAAGTCATCTTGCTATAACCCGGTTAGCAATGGAATAATGCTGCTGTTTTCCGCGTTAAATCCGGGTTTTGTAAGGATCTCGACGGAATGACCAATTTTGTCTGACCGATCATCCACGCAGCAATGGCGTAAGACGTATTGATCTTTCAGACAGTTAGCGGGCTGCGGGTTGCAGTACTTACCGGTAAATGGAATCTTCTCTGGAGAGTTTTACCCAGGCTATTCCCCTGATAATCGCGCTGTATTTCCGTATGAAATACAGGCAACCGACACTTTGCGCCTCTTAAGCGAGCGACAACCGTGAGGTTGGCGACGTGAATAGACACGAGGCCATCGGTTCATACCCCGGAAAGCGTCACCTTGCCCGCAGCTTAGTCGTCAATGTAAGAATAATGAGTAAGTTACGATGAAAAGAATGTTAATCAACGCAACTCAGCAAGAAGAGTTGCGTGTCGCCCTTGTGGATGGGCAGCGTCTGTACGATCTGGATATCGAAAGTCCTGGACACGAACAGAAAAAAGCGAACATTTACAAAGGCAAAATCACCCGCATTGAACCCAGCCTTGAAGCCGCATTTGTCGATTACGGTGCTGAGCGTCATGGTTTCCTCCCGCTGAAAGAGATCGCTCGCGAGTACTTCCCTTCCAACTATAATGCCCATGGCCGTCCTAACATCAAAGATGTTCTGCGCGAAGGTCAGGAAGTTATTGTCCAGATTGATAAAGAAGAGCGCGGCAACAAAGGCGCTGCACTGACTACCTTTATCAGCCTGGCAGGCAGCTACCTCGTGCTGATGCCAAACAACCCGCGTGCGGGAGGTATCTCTCGCCGTATCGAAGGGGACGACCGTACCGAACTGAAAGAGGCGCTGGCAAGCCTGGAGCTGCCAGACGGCATGGGTCTGATTGTCCGTACCGCAGGCGTGGGCAAATCTGCCGAAGCGCTGCAGTGGGACCTGGGCTTCCGTCTGAAGCACTGGGAAGCGATTCAGAAAGCCGCTGAAAGCCGCCCTGCTCCGTTCCTGATCCACCAGGAAAGCAACGTTATCGTGCGTGCCTTCCGCGACTATCTGCGTCAGGACATTGGCGAAATTCTGATTGATAACCCGAAAGTGCTTGAGCTGGCCCGCCAGCATATTGCTGCGCTGGGTCGTCCTGATTTCACCAGCAAAATCAAGCTGTACACCGGTGAGATCCCGCTGTTCAGCCACTACCAGATTGAATCGCAGATTGAATCCGCCTTCCAGCGTGAAGTCCGTCTGCCATCCGGTGGTTCTATCGTTATCGACAGCACCGAAGCGCTGACCGCCATCGACATCAACTCCGCCCGTGCAACCCGCGGTGGCGATATCGAAGAGACGGCCTTCAACACCAACCTGGAAGCGGCCGATGAGATTGCCCGCCAGCTGCGTCTGCGTGACCTGGGCGGCCTGATCGTTATCGACTTCATCGACATGACGCCGGTACGTCACCAGCGCGCGGTGGAAAACCGCCTGCGTGAAGCGGTGCGTCAGGATCGTGCACGTATCCAGATCAGCCATATTTCCCGTTTTGGCCTGCTGGAGATGTCCCGCCAGCGTCTGAGCCCGTCACTGGGTGAATCCAGCCACCACGTCTGCCCACGCTGTAGCGGTACCGGCACCGTGCGTGACAACGAATCGCTGTCCCTCTCTATCCTGCGTCTTATCGAAGAAGAGGCGCTGAAAGAGAACACCAAAGAAGTTCACGCCATTGTGCCTGTGCCGATTGCCTCCTACCTGCTGAACGAAAAACGTGCCGCGGTAAGTGCGATCGAAGCCCGTCTGGGCGGTGTACGCTGCGTGATCGTGCCTAACGATCAGATGCAGACCCCGCACTACTCCGTGCTGCGCGTGCGCAAAGGCGAAGAGACCTCCACCCTGAGCTACATGCTGCCTAAGCTGCATGAAGAGGCGATGGCGCTGCCGTCCGAGGAAGAGTACTCAGAGCGTAAACTGCCTGAACAGCCTGCACTGGCAGCGTTTGTGATGCCAGAAGCACCGCCTGCGCCAGCGCAGGAGACCGTGGCGGCTAAACCTGCAACCAAACCGGCGGCAGAAGTGAGCCAACCGGCTGAACAGCCAGGTCTGCTGAGCCGCTTCCTCAGTGCGCTGAAGAAGATGTTCGCGGGTGAAGAGCCGCAGCCTGCCCCGGCACCGGTTGAGAAGAAAGAAGAGAAACAGGAGCGTTCCCCGGATCGTCGTAAGCGTCAGAACAACCGTCGTGACCGCAATGAGCGCCGCGATAACCGTTCAGAGAGCAACGAAGGCCGTGAAGGCAGCGAAAGCCGTGACAATCGTGATAACCGCGAAGGTCGCGAGCGCCGTGAAGGACGTGACGAAAACCGTCGCAACCGCCGCGAGAAGCCGCAGCAGAACGCGGAAGAGCGTGAAATTCGCCAGCCGGTCAGCGAAGAGTCTGATAAAGGCAGACAACGTGATGAGCAGCAGCCGCGCCGCGAACGTAACCGTCGTCGTAACGATGACAAACGTCAGGCCCAGCAGGAAGTTAAAGCGCTGAATCGCGACGAAGAGACCGCTCAGGATACTGAACAGGAAGAACGCGTTCAGGTGATGCCGCGCCGTAAGCAGCGTCAGATGAACCAGAAAGTGCGTTTCCAGTCTCAGGCTGAAGAAGCTGCGGTTGAAGCGATCGCACCACAGGCCGAGCCTGCACAGCGTACCGAGCTGGCTAAAGTTGATCTGCCTGCGGTGATTGAAAACGCACCTGAGCAGGAAGAAAATGCTGAAGGCCGTGAAAACGCCGGCATGCCGCGCCGTTCACGCCGCTCTCCGCGTCACCTGCGCGTGAGTGGTCAGCGTCGCCGTCGTTATCGTGACGAGCGTTATCCGCTGCAGTCGCCAATGCCGCTGGCTATTGCCTGTGCCTCCCCAGAAATGGCATCAGGTAAAGCCTGGATCCGTTATCCGGTAGCTCGCCCTCAGGAGCCACAGTTTGAAGAGCAGACCGTCGCTCAGGAAACTGCGCTCCCTGTTGCGCCAGTCGAAGTTGAAGCGATCGCTGACGCTGCTGCCGTTGTGATCCCAGAGCCGCAGGTGGCTGAAGTTGAAACTTCACATCCGGAAGTGATTGCTGCGCCAGTGACAGAACAGCCGCAGATCGTCACTCCTGACGATGCGGTCGTCGCGAAGCAGATTGCAGAGGACGCTGCCGTAGCTGAACCTGCTGTCGAAGAAGCCGCTGCCGTTGAAACGACTGAAACCACCGAAGCAGCCGTCGAGCCGCAGCCGGTCGTGGAAGTTGAAGTAGAAACGGAAGTTCAACCTGAGATTGAAATCGATGTTGAACCGGTTGAGGCCGCTGAAGTGGAACCTGAAGTCACTGACGTCGCTCACGTCGACGAGCCAGAAGTGAAGCCGGTTCCTGCAGTGAAGCCAGCGCCAGCCGCTCAGGTTCACGCTGAAGCCCATCACGCGACGGCTCCGATGACCCGTGCGCCGGCACCGGAATATGTTCCGGAAGCGCCGCGCCAGAGTGACTGGGTACGTCCGGCATTTGAATTTGACGGTAAAGGCTCTGCGGGGGGGCACAGCGCCACCCATCACGCCACTGCGCCAGCCACGCGCCCACAGCCGGCTGAATAAGCCTGCTTAAGCGCAAAAGCCGACCTTCGGGTCGGCTTTTTTATTGCCTCTGTTCTGGCCTGCGCATCCCTGCGATTTCAGGCATCACCTCTCTCATCATCTCCAGAAAACGACGCAGTCGCGCCGGATAGTAGCGAGACCACGGATAGACAAGATGTACCGGCAACGCGGCGGGCTGCCAGTCAGGCACCAGATGAATCAGCCTGCCCTCACGGATATCCGCTTCGACAGTCCAGCTTGAGACCACGGCAACACCCAGCCCGGTGAGCGCGCTTTTACGCGCTACGTAGAGGCTGTCGGTACTCAAGCGCGGGGAGATAGCCACCCGCAGCGGTTGTGCGGCTTCCGCACTGAACAGTTCAACATGCTGACGATAAAAAGTATTGAGCGCCACCCAGGGCAGTGCGGAGAGATCTTCCGGTTTTTCTACTGGCGCAAACCGTGCCAGCAGCTCGGGTGACGCCACAATGCTGCGCGGCACCTCGGCCAGCAATACCGACACCGTAGCCGGGTCGATCTCCGCCCCTACCCGGATAGCGCAGTCGATATTGTCACTTAAAAAATCAGCCGAGCGGTCGTTGAGCATCCACTCCACATTGAGTCGTGGATAGCGCAGCAGGAACGCCGTTAATGGCTCCAGCAACTGCTCCTGTCCAAAGGCATGCGGCGCACGCACGCGAAGCACCCCGACCGGCTCATCTTCTGTTTGCCCGACTTCATCCTCCAGCGCGTACCAGCTGTCAATGACCCGCCGGGCATGTTGATAGCAGCGTTCGCCGTCATCCGTCAGCTTCATGGCGTGTGTCGTTCGCAGGATCAGGCGCACGCCCAGCAGCGTCTCCAGTGATTGCAGACGACGGCTGACGGTGGCCTGGCTGGTCGCCATCTGCACCGCTGCGGCAGAAAGAGAGCCCGTCTCCACGATGCGCACAAAAGTACGCATCAGCTCTACCCGGTCTATACGTTCCGAACGTTTCATTTTTAATCCGGTTATACGTTACACGTATAAGTGTTTTAACACCGGGCCCGCTACCACTGCAAGGCGTGGTGATAAAGAATAGCGACACACCCGAAATGAGGAACTGCATATGAACTCCAGTACCCTGAGCCCAGCCGTCAGCCGTTGGGTAATTGTCATCCTTGCCATCGGCGCGGGCTTTAGCGTCGCCGCCATCTATTATGCTCAGCCGCTACTGCCGCTGATGGGCGCAGATTTGCATCTCAGTATTGAAGGGATGGGGATGGTGCCCACCCTGACGCAGGCAGGCTATGCGCTGGGGATCCTCTTCCTGCTGCCGCTTGGCGATCGCTATGACCGCCGCACCCTGATTGTGGTGAAAAGCATCGCGCTGGCATTGCTACTTTTGGCCTGTAGCCTGACGGCTCAGATGCATTCCCTGCTGCTGGTCAGCCTGCTGATTGGGATGACCGCCACCATGGCGCAGGATATCGTTCCGGCTGCGGCGATCCTCGCCCCGGAGGGTAAACAGGGGAAAACCGTCGGTACGGTGATGACCGGCCTGTTACTGGGGATCCTGCTTTCCCGTACGGTGAGCGGCGTGGTAGGTGAAGCTTTTGGCTGGCGCGTGATGTACCAGCTGGCGGCAGGCAGTATTGCGATCCTCGCCGCCGTAATGTGGTTTATTCTGCCCCGCTTCGCGGTTACATCGAACCTGCGTTATCCGCAGCTGATGCGCTCCATGGCACACCTGTGGCGTCGCTACCCCGCTCTGCGCCGCGCCGCACTGGCACAGGGTTTTCTCTCCATCGCCTTTAGCGCCTTCTGGTCTACCCTCGCGGTGATGCTGATGGAACACTACGGGCTTGGCAGCGCCGTTGCCGGTGGCTATGGCATTGCCGGTGCCGCAGGCGCTCTGGCCGCGCCACTCGCTGGCGGTCTGGCGGATAAACTGGGCGCTGGTAAAGTCACTCAGCTGGGTGCCGCGCTGGTAACCGTCTCCTTCGCCCTGATGTTTTTCATGCCGGCATTAGGTGCACAGGGTCAGCTGATCCTGATTGCCGTTGCCGCGGTAGGTTTTGATCTCGGTCTGCAGTCGAGCCTGGTGGCTCACCAGAACCTGGTTTATAGCCTTGAGCCCCAGGCCCGTGGCCGTCTGAACGCTCTGCTCTTTACCGGTGTGTTTATCGGGATGGCGTTAGGTTCCGCGCTCGGCAGTCAGCTCTATACTATGGCCGGTTGGCCGGGCGTCATTGCGCTGGCGACCCTTACAGCAGGCGTGGCGCTGATTATCCGTATGACTGAAAACGTCCGCACCCGCTCATCGGCCCTGCAAAATTCCTGAAAAAAAAGCCCAATCCGCAAAACGGATTGGGCATACAGAACATAACCAGTTTCAAGCCATGTTCTAAAGGTCAAGTCAGTTATTTATTCAACTGGAACAGAGACATACCCTGCATATCGCTGAATGCTTTATAAGATGCCTGAAGCGCCGCCTGCTGCATCACATAAGATGAGATAGCTGAGTTCCAGTCAACGTCCACCAGGTCGCTCATTTGCTGGGTTAGTCCTAACGCCCGGTCGCTGCCCAGGGAATCGAGCGAACTCAGCTCGGTCAGTTTAGTTCCGAGATCGGCGCGCACAGTCAGCACATTGTCCAGTGAATTACGCAATCCGCGGTTTGCCTTATCAATATCCAACGTCATCTGATCGGCTTTATCCTGATCGCCTTCAACCGGGTTTTTCAGCGCAGCGATCACGTTATCCAGAATTTTAAACATATTTTTTTCTGGCGTAGCGTCACCCGGCTCTGGTGCGGCATTACTGGTAAAGGATTCAAACACGTCGCTACCAATATGGCTAATCTGCATGGTACGTGCAGAATCGACCTGCTGACTGATTGGCGTATCGCCGCCAGCATACTCGCCAGTAGCTTGATCAAATGCCGGAGCATCGGTTTTATAGCCAGCAAAAATATAGCGACCGTTGCCATCGGTGCTGTTCGCCAGGTTCAACAGCTGATCGCGAATACCCTGCAAATCGGTGGCGAGAGAGTTGCGGTCGTTATCACTCAGAGTACCGTTGCCTGCATAGACAATCTTTTCCTGTGCCGATTGCAGCGCCGTGGTCACCTGGCCCAGCACGTTCTCTTCCAGCGATACCTTCTGCGTGGCAAAAGAACGGGCGAGTGTATACTGGCTGTTTTGTGCCTGTGACTGAGAAATAACAACCGCCTGCGAGGCAGCAATTGGATCGTCCGAAGGACGATTAACACGTTTGCCGGTGGACATTTGTTCACCGTAACCGAGCCACTTACTCTGGGATTCGGTGACCCCTCGCATGTTCTGCTCATACATCATCTGGGTGCTAATACGCATCGTTCACCTCAGCCTTAGCGAATATTGATTAACGCGTCAAAGAGCGTGCTGGCAGTTTGCAGCACCTGGGCATTGGCCAGGTAGTACTGCTGGTAGCGCTGGAGGTTGCCATACTCTTCATCGAGGTTAACCCCGGAGATCGACTGCTGCTGGTTGCTCAGCTGCGTCGTCACGTTTGCCTGGGTGGTGCTGCTGGTTTTCAGCGTCGCGGTTTTGCTGCCGCCGGTACTGACCAGCGAGGCGTAGGCATCATTAAAGGTTTTATTGCCGCCGACCACTTTGCTACTTTGCAGATCCAGCAGCGCCTGGCCGTTGCGGTTATCGCTTTCACCGCCGGTGGCGTCAGACGCCAGCGCCAGTTTAGACTCATCGCTAATCGCCACATCCATATTGACGATGGCATTGACGACAGGCTTAACGATAAAGCTGTCTTTGTTATTCGCCGTGCCCGATACGTTCACCGTCAGGCCATCAAAGGACAAGTTACCTTTGCCGTCATCAACTGGCTTAACCGTGGTTTTATCCGAGAGGCGGGTGATCTTCCAGCTGCCGCCGTCAAACTCCATCTTGTAGTCGGTAGCCTGTACTTTAGCGCTGTCTGCCACGTTAATGGCGGCAGTGACGGAGGCCGAGCCGGTATTTTTGGTGTTTCCCAGTACCGCGGGAGCACCAATTTTAAATAACTCACCGCCAGCGTTACCTTCTGGATCAAAGCCCTTTGCGTGTTGGCTGTTCATCTCGTTAGCGAAAGAGAGCGCCAGCTGGTTAAGAGTGTTACGTGCCGCGTCGAGCTCTTGGGTACGGAAAGTCAACATGCCGCCCAGAGAGCCGCTGGTCAGCAGTTTTTCCGGGATCTCTACGGGGCCCGAGGTGCCGTCAACAAACGCCACCGTAGTGCGGGATGGATCGGCGCTGGACTTCACAGCCGCCAGCTGATTAGCGGTGCTGCCCTGAACCAGGTTGTAGCCATTGCCAAAGGAGACGTTATAGGTGCCGCTATCCTGAACGGAGACTTCAACCCCCGCGATCTGGTTCAGCTCGCTCACCAGCTGGTCACGCTGGTCGAGCAGATTGTTCGGGGATGCGCCCGCGCCCACGCCGGTCAGGCGGGAAATCTGATCGTTCAGGTTGGCAATCTGTTTAGCGTAGTTGTTGATCTGATCAACGCTGGTACCGATGGCGGTGTTGATCTGCTTATCCTGATCCCGCAGATACTGATCGTTCACCTTGAACTGGTTCACCAGACCATCAGCCTTGCCCAGTACCGTCTGGCGCGCCGCCGGATCTTCGGCGTTGCTCACCAGAGTCTGCAGACTGGTAAAGAAACCCTGCAGGGTGGTCGCCAGGCTGTTGGTGCTGCCAGAGAGAATGTCGTCAATTTTGGACATCTGCTGGTAGCGGGTCGTCAGGGCACTGCTCTGGTTCTGCGCGGTGCGCAGCTGGTTGGTAATGAATGCATCATATTCGCGCTGTACCCCGGAGACATACACGCCGTTGCCAACCCAACCGCCGCCTGTCAGGGTGCTGTTTGAGGCGCTCAGCACCGTTGTCTGACGGGTGTAGCCCGTCACGTTGTAACTTGAAATGTTATTACTGGCGGTATTCAGTGCAGCCTGGGCTGCACTGAGGCCACTCATGGCGCTGTTGATCAAACTGGACATGGGGGTTCCTTTTATACTTTCAGACATGAGTCCTGCTGGAGATTATCGGCAGGCCCCAGCCGGACTTGAGAACTTTCAGAACAGATTTTCGATATCGTTGCTGTAGGCTTTGCTGACCTTCTCACCCATCGCTTTCAGCTGCTGAATCATGCTGGTCAGCTTGCGGGCATACTGTGGATCGGTGGCGTAGCCCGCGTTCTGCAACGCCTGCGCACCCTGCTCTGCCGTCGCAGCCTGGGTCACGGCCGCATAGCGCGGGTTACGACTCAACAGGCCGACATAGTCTGAAAGTGCCTCGAGATAGGAGCCGTAGACGCGGAATTTGGCTTTGATCTTCTTCGCTTCGCCGTTTTCATACTCGGTGGTGGTGATCTCGGTAGTCGGCCCTTTCCAGCTCCCCGAGGCCTTCACCCCAAAGATGTTAAAGCTCGGCTCACCGTTCTCACGGCGGATCTGCCGTTGTCCCCAGCCCGACTCCAGCGCCGCCTGGGCGAGGATCAGGTGATGCGGCACCCCGCTCTGCTGGCTGGCGAGACGCGCCGGCAGGGAGAGCTGCGCCAGGAAGTCTTTGCTGTCGCCGGTAAGGGGTTCATCATTGCTCTCAGGCACCTTCGGCACCGCTTTACGCACCATCTGCGTCAGAGCCTGGTTTTGATAGCTGGTGACCCTTTCCAGATCGAACTTCATCGGCACCTGCTGCGGTGCCTCTTCTGGCGGCACGCCCTGCGCGGCCGCCATCTGCTTAACGATCACATCGGCAAGTCCTAACCCTTTACCGGCAGTCATCTGCTGCGAAATCTGCTGGTCATACATGCTGGTGTACAGACGCGTGGAATCGCTGCTGAAGATGCCATCTTTTGGCAGGGCTTCACGCATGCTTTTCAGCATCATCTGGACAAACATCCCCTCCACCTGGCGGGCAACCGGGCGGATATTGCCCGCCGGATCTTTACCCGCTTTAGACTTCAGTTCGTTGAGCGACTGGGTATCCCAGGCCGCGCTGCTCAGCAGTTTGCTATCGGTCAGCATCAGATAATTTCCAGTTTGGCGCGCAGGCAGCCCGCGCTCTGCATGGATTGCAGAATCGACATCAGATCCATCGGGGTGGCGCCCAGCGCGTTCAGGGCACGTACCACGTTGTTCAGGTTGGCGCTGGAGCGCACGCTCTGCAGCGAGCCGCCGCTCTGACGCAAATCGATTTGGGTCTGCGGCGTCACCACCGTTTCACCGCCGCCAAACGGCGTATCTGGCTGGCTGACGTTAGCCGAGCGGTTGACGGTCACCGACAGGTTGCCCTGCGCCACGGCGCAGCTATCCAGCGTCACCTCACGGTTCATCACCACCGAGCCGGTGCGGGAGTTGATGATCACTTTGGCATCCTGCGGCGTGACGTTCACTTCCATATTCTGGATATCCGCCAGCAGACGCACCTGGTTACTGCCGCCGCTGGAGACGCGGATCTGCACGGTGCGGGCATCCAGCGCGGTAGCGCTGCCGTAGCCGCGGTTGCGGTTGATGGTGTCCGCAATCTGCTGCGCCATAGTGAAGTCGTCATTATTCAGCTGCAGGTTAATGGTGTTGCCGCTGCCGAACTGGGTCGGCAGTTCACGCTCAATAACCGCCCCGTTGGTAATACGGCCGCCGTTAAGCTGGTTGACCTGCACGCTGCTGCCGCCTGCGGAGGCACCCGCCCCGCCGACAAGGATGTTACCCTGCGCCAGGGCATACACCTGGCTATCTACCCCTTTCAGGGGGGTCATCAGCAGAGTCCCGCCGCGCAGGCTTTTCGCATTCCCCATGGAGGAGACCACCACGTCGATGGTTTGCCCCTGGCGCGCAAAGGCCGGGAAAGAGGCGGTGACCATTACCGCCGCCACGTTTTTCAGCTGCATGTTGGTCCCGGCGGGCACCGTGATGCCGAGCTGGGAGAGCATATTATTCAGACTCTGGGTCGTGAACGGCGTCTGGGTGGTCTGGTCACCCGTCCCGTCAAGCCCCACAACCAGACCGTAACCGATCAGTGAGTTTTCCCGCACACCCTGTACGCTTGTGAGATCGCGAATACGGTCGGCCTGGGCACATGTTGCCACCAGCACCAGCAGGAACCCGAAGAGGGATTTAAACATAGGTCACCTCGATTACATCGGTGATAAGTTAAGGAAGAAACGCTGCAACCAGCCCATATTCTGCGCCTCATTGATGTAGCCGTTGCCGACATACTCAATGCGCGCATCGGCCACCTGAGTGGACGGTACGGTGTTGGAGCCACTGATGGTGCGAGGGTTAACCACACCGGAGAAGCGAATGAATTCCGTGCCCTGGTTGATGGCGATCTGTTTTTCACCCACTACATGTAAATTGCCGTTCGCCAGCACCTGGTCGACGGTTACCGTCAACGTGCCGCTAAAGGTGTTGCTGGCATTGGCGCCGCCTTTACCGTTAAAGGAGTTGCCGCCAGACGCCTCGGCATCGGCGCGCGCGTTACCGAAGAGTCCTTCGAGATAGCGTGGCACAGTGTCGAAGCCAAAATTGGTTTTCCCGTCGCGGCTGGCATTCGCCGACGAGCTCTTACTGGCGCTGACGTTTTCCTGTAGCTGGATGGTCAGCGTATCGCCGATATTACGTGGGCGACGGTCTTCAAACAGCGGCTGATAACCGTAGTTAATCGGCTGCGCGGTCTGGAAAATTGAGCCATTCACTACCGGCGTCGGGCCAGGAATGGGTTGGGCGGAAGTCGCACCCTGCACCAAAGGTTGAGACGGAACCCAGGCGCAACCGCTGAGGGTAACGGCCAGGAGAGTCACTATGGGATAACGAATCGCCGCGTGTTTTTGCATTGCCTTCATCTTCGAAAACAGGGAGCCGGTGCGGCGTGAACCGCACCGGGCTACACCTTAGAGTTGCGTCAGTTTCTGCAGCATCTGGTCGGTCGTCGACACTGCTTTACTGTTAATTTCGTACGCGCGTTGAACCTGGATCATATTCACCAGCTCTTCCGCGACGTTGACGTTTGAGGTTTCCACATACCCCTGATACAGCAGACCTGAACCGTTCAGACCCGGCGTGCTCTCGTTCGGTGCGCCGGAGGACTGGGTTTCGATGTACAGGTTTTCACCGATACTTTCCAGACCGGTGTCGTTCATAAAGGTGGTCAGGTTAAGCTGGCCAACCTGCACCGGCGCAGCCTGGCCCTGCTGGGTCACGCTCACGATCCCGTCACGCCCGATGGTAATGCTCAGGGCGTTCGCCGGAATGGTGATCGCCGGCTGCACCTGGAAACCGCCCGCGGTCACCAGCTGGCCGTTCTGATCCACCTGGAACGAACCGTCACGGGTATAGGCAGAGGTCCCGTCCGGGAGCTGAACCTGGAAGAAGCCCTGGCCCTTGATCGCCACGTCTTTGCTGTTGTTGGTCTGGGAGAGGTTGCCCTGGCTGTGCAGACGTTCAGTCGCTACCGGGCGAACACCGGTACCAATCTGCAGACCGGAAGGCAGCGTAGTCTGTTCAGACGACTGTGCCCCTGGCTGGCGAATGGTTTGATAAAGCAAATCTTCGAAAACCGCACGCTGACGCTTAAACCCATTGGTGCTGACGTTCGCCAGGTTGTTGGCGATGACATCCATATTGGTTTGCTGCGCGTCGAGGCCGGTTTTCGCGATCCATAAAGAACTGATCATAAGTAGTCCTGTTAACTCATTGACAGCAGTTGGTTGGCGCGACTGGCGTTTTCATCAACGCTGGAAATCACCTTCATCTGCATTTCAAAACGGCGGGCGCTGGCGATCATGTCGGTCATCGCGGTTACTGGCTTAACGTTACTGCCTTCCAGCACGCCAGACATGACGCGAATGGTCGGGTCAGCCTGTAACGTTGCGCCACGGGTAGCCTGCGCCGCCTGGGTCAGACGGAACATGCCGTCGTCGCCACGCTGCACTTCAAAACCTTCGGCTTTTACCAGCTTCAGGCGGCCAACCGGCGCGACGGTGTTTGGCGGATCGCCCGGGTTCAGGGCGGAGATGGTGCCGTCGGCCGCGATGGTGATCTCCGAGCCTTCCGGCACGGTGATCGGGCCACCTTCACCAATAACCGGACGTCCCTGGATGGTCAGTTGCCCGACCGCGTCCACCTGGATGTTCCCGTTACGGGTGTAGCCTTCGCCGCCGTCTGCGGTCTGAACCGCCAGCCAGCCGTCCTGCTGCAGCGCCACATCAAGCGGGCGCGAGGTGTAATCCATCTGCCCGGGCGTCATATCGGCTCCCGGGGTGGAGGCGGTCACCAGCGTACGCGTCGGCAGGGAGAGCCCTTCCACCGGGACGGCGCGCATCGCATTGAGCTGCGCGCGAAAGCCCGGCGTCGAAGCGTTCGCCAGGTTGCTGGCGGTGACGGCCTGCTGATTGAGCGTCTGACTGGCGGCGCCCATCGCGGTATATATTGCGTGATCCATTAAGCTATCCCGTCAGCCACTTAGCGGAGGTTAACCAGCGTGTTGAGGATCTGATCCTGGGTTTTGATGGTCTGCGCGTTCGACTGATAGTTACGCTGCGCGACGATCATATTGACCAGCTCTTTACTCAGGTCGACGTTGGAGGCTTCCAGCGCGCCGTTGGTCAGGGTACCGAAGTTACCGGAACCGGCGGTGCCCAGCAGCGCCACGCCTGAAGACTGCGTGGCAGACCAGACGTTGTTCCCCTCAGACTGCAGACCTTCGTTGTTGGCGAAGTTTGCCAGTACGATCTGACCCAGCACCTGGTTCTGTTCGTTGGAGTAGTTACCTACCACGGTACCGTCGTCGTTGATCTGATAGCTCACCAGGTCGCCCGGCTTGTAGCCGTTCTGGTTGGTCGCCACGATGTTGTTCGCCCCGGTGTTCTGCTGCATGGAGTTCAGGAAGCTCAGGGAGAAGGTCACCGGCAGCGCGCCGCTCAGCGGATCGGTGGTCACGTTAATGGCCGGATTGGCGTTTGGCGTCGCACTCAAAACACCGGCTGGGCTGTAGTTATAGATCCCTTCCAGGTTGCCGTTGGGGTCGAAGCTCATCTGGGCAGATTTGGTGATCTGGCCGTTCGCGGCGCTACCGTCCTGGGTGTAGAGATCCCACTTGTTGTCCGCCGTTTTCACGTAGTAGACATACATGTTGTGGGCGTTACCCTGGTTGTCATAGACGGTGATGGTGCCTTTCTTGTTGAAGCTGTCTGAATCCGGGTTGGCACTGGTCACGTCAAACGGGATGTTAGGCACGCTGTCCGTGGAGTTCAGGTTGATCTGCTGGGCTGCGGTGCTGGTCGCTTTAGCGGCCATCAGATTGTTAGGAATGGTGATCGGCTGCGGGTTCGCGCCGGTCTGTACCGTTGGCGGGCTACCCGCTGCCGGATAGCCGGTCACCTGCAGACCCTGCATGTTTACCAGGTTGCGGTTTTCGTCCAGGCTGAACTGGCCGTTACGGCTGTAATAGACGGAACCGTTGCTGTCGAGCATACGGAAGAAACCGTTCTGGCTGATCGCCACGTCCAGACCACGACCGGTATTAGTGGTGGTACCGTCGCTGAAGTCCTGAGTGATCCCGGCGACTTTTACGCCCAGACCGACTTTGGAACCGGCGAACATATCTGCGAACGACGCGCTACCAGACTTAAAGCCATAGGTCGCGGAGTTGGCAATGTTGTTACCAATGACGTCGAGGTTAGTGGCTGCAGCATTCAGGCCGCTGACCGCTTGTGAAAAGGCCATTTGTTACTCCTGATAAAGGTTAAGGCTTATATAATCTGCCGAACTTCGTCGAGCGTAGTTGTACCGTAAGTCCCCAGATCCAGCGTGTTACCGTTGCTGCTGCGGATCACACCCTGCACCATCGCGAACTGCAGTGGCTGGGCCACCAGCTGCGTACTGCCGCTGCTGGCGGAGATGGCAACGTTATAGGAACCATTTGGCGCACTGCTGCCGTCGGTCATCGTGCCGTCCCAGGTAAAGGTGTGTACTCCCGCTTTCAGTTCGCCGATATCAATGGTACGAACCACCGCACCGTTCCTGTCGGTGATGGTGGCGGTCACTTTATCGGCGCTCTGCTGCAGCTCAACACCAAACGGCGTGGTGGAGGTGGTGCTGGTGCCGTCGGTGCTGCTACTGCCTGCCAGAATGGTGGAGCCCGGGATCATCACGCCATGCCCAATCAGCGTGCTGGCCTGCATCGACTGGCTGCTGTCGAGCTGCCCGGAAATTGAACCCAACGTGGTGTTCAGTTTCTCGATGCCGCTCACCGTACTGATCTGCGCAAGCTGCGTGGTCAGTTCGTTGTTCTGCATCGGGTTGGTTGGATCCTGGTTTTTCAGCTGTGCGACCAGCAGCGTCAGGAAGCTGCTTTGCAGATCGGACGCGTTGCTGCCGGTAAGCGAACTGTTGCCGGTGGTGCCGCTGACGCCTGTGGCACTCGACCTGTCATTGACATTGACTGCAATGGACATTGATCTCTCCTTTACTGGCCCAGAGTGAGCGTTTTAAGCATCATGCTCTTCACGGTGTTCAGTACTTCAACGTTGGCCTGGTAGCTGCGGGACGCTGACATGGTGTTCACCATCTCGCCCACTACATCCACGTTCGGCATTTTGACGTAGCCGTTGGCGTCGGCCAGCGGGTTGCCCGGCTCGTAGACCAGTTTGTCCGGTGCCTGGCTCTCAATTACGCTGGCGACTTTTACCCCGCCGGTTGCGGCGCCCGGTGCCGCATCGACCTGGAACACCACCTGTTTGGCGCGATAAGGTTGCCCGTCCGGACCCGCCACGCTGTCGGCGTTCGCCAGGTTACTGGCGGCGACGTTCAGTCGTTGCGATTGCGCGGTCAGGGCTGAACCCGCGATATCAAAGATATTGAGTAAGGCCATTAACCATTGCCTCCCTGCAGAACATTCATCATGCCTTTAATCTGCCCGCCGAGAACGGTCAGCCCCATCTGGTACTGCAGGCTGTTATCGGCGAACTGCGTACGCTCCCGGTCCATATCGACGGTGTTACCGTCCAGGGATGGCTGATCGGGAATGCGATAAAGTAAATCGATACTCGGGGTGGTCACGGTCTGTGCGGGAATGTGGCGTGCAGACGTCAGCGCAAGGGCGACACCGCTATTTTCGGCCCGACCGCGCTCCATCACTTTCTTTAATTCACTGGAAAAATCGATATCGCGCGCCTGAAACCCGGGGGTGTCGGCGTTAGCGATATTGGCGGCCAGAATCTCCTGACGCTGGGCGCGTAAGTTGAGCGCTTCCTGCTGAAAACGTAGCGCGGCGTCGAGTTTATCGAGCATGTCTCCTCCGCTGATGGCAAAATTTCAGTGGATAGCTTAAATCTCACCCCGTCTACTTCATCGACGGAATAAGCACAAAATGCGTCGCTATTTATTGCGTTGATGGCAAACCCCTACAGGTAGAATTCTGCTCATCATTAAACCGACGGTAACGGGCGATATGGCACTCAAACGTGGTTTCACCGCAACCCTGCTCCTCTGGAGCGCCCTCACGCAGGCGCAGGATCTTGATGCCCAGCTGACAACATTTTTTGCCCAGCGGCTGGCGGGGTTCAGCGATGAGGTTTCGGTGCAGGTTCGCACGCCAGCCAGCATGCGTCCTTCGTGCGAGACGCCTGCATTCAGCGTTCTCGGCAATACGAAGCTGTGGGGCAACGTCAGCGTTACCGCCCGATGTGGCAATGAAAAACGATTTATACAGGTTGCAGTTCAGGCCACGGGCGATTATGTTGTCGCGTCCCGGAGTATCCCCCGGGGTGCCGCCCTGCAGCCGGACAGCGTTACGCTGAAGCGCGGCAGGCTGGATCAGCTTCCGCCCCGGGCCATCCTGGACATTAACCAGGTGCAGAATGCCGTCAGCCTGCGCGATCTGGTGCCAGGGCAGCCTTTACAGCTATCGATGCTGCGTCAGTCCTGGCGGATCAAAGCGGGGCAGCGGGTGATGGTTATCGCCAGCGGCGACGGCTTTAGCGTTAACGGTGAAGGTCAGGCGCTAAACAATGCGGCGGTTGCGCAAAACGCCCGGGTGAGAATGTCTTCGGGCCAGGTGGTGAGTGGAACGGTGGATTCTGATGGGAATATTCTGATTAACCTATAATCTTTTTAAAGATTATGCGGCGGCTGCCGATATAGAAGTAACTTAATGATGATGTCAGGCGCCAACGCCGCGAACCCTCGATGAGGACAATATAATGAGCATTGATCGTACATCGCCCCTGAAGCCGGTTAGCCCAGTTCAACCGCGCGAAATGAATGACACTGCCACTGCAAAGACTCGCCCGCAAAAATCGGCGACCGCCAACAGCACCAGCGTCACGCTGAGCGATGCCCAGGCGAAACTGATGCAGCCTGGTAGCAACGATATCAACATGGAGCGTGTTGAAGCGCTGAAAACCGCCATCCGCAATGGCGAGCTGAAAATGGATACCAGTAAAATCGCTGATGCGCTGATCCAGGATGCGCAAAGTTTCTTAGAGTAACCACTGTATGAGTCGTCTGACGGAAATAATGGATCAAATGACGGTCGTGTTGAACGACCTGAAAACGGTCATGGACGCCGAACAGCAGCAGCTCTCTGCCGGAAATGTTCATGGCAGCGCGCTGCAGCGCATTACAGAAGATAAAAGCTCACTGCTGGCCACGCTGGACTACCTTGAACAGCAGCGACGCAGCGAGCAATCCGCGCGCCATAGTGCAAATGATGATGTCGTCGAACGCTGGCAAACTATTACTGAAAAAACGCAGCATCTGCGCGATCTGAATCAGCACAACGGGTGGTTACTGGAAGGGCAGATCCTCCGTAACCAGCAGGCGCTTGCCGTGCTTAAGCCGCATCAGGAGACAGGACTGTATGGCGCCGATGGCCAGACAGCCAGCTCACGCAGCGGCGGAAAGAAAATTTCGATTTAATCAGGCGATAGCCACAGGAATGGGGAGCACCGACAGGCGCTCCCCTTTTTTTGCATTACGCCGTGCGGCGGGCAAACTCTTTCACCTTAAAGCCCAGCACCGCGAGGGTGGCAAAGTAGGCCACTACCCCCACCAGCACGACCGCCATCAGGCGCAGCAGACGATATGGCATGGTGCCCAGCGACCAGTCCGGCATTACGTAGAGCATCCCCACCAGCGCGGCCGCCATTACCAGCACCGCAATCACCAGACGCAGCAGGAAGCGCGACCAGCCCGGCTGCGGGGTAAAGATCTGCTGCTTACGCAGCTGCCAGTAGAGCAGCCCGGCGTTGAGACAGGCCGCCAGACCGATGGATAACGACAGACCGGCATGCTTCAGCGGACCGATAAATGCGAGGTTCATCACCTGGGTCATAATCAGCGTCACAATGGCGATCTTCACCGGGGTTTTGATGTCCTGGCGCGAATAGAAGCCCGGGGCCAGCACTTTCACCACGATAAGGCCCATCAGTCCCACGGAATAGGCGATCAGCGCCCGCTGGGTCATGGCAGCATCAAAGGCGGTAAATTTACCGTACTGGAACAGGGAGACGGTGAGCGGTTTCGCCAGGATCCCCAGCGCTACAGCGCTTGGCAGCGCCAGCAGGAAGCAGAGGCGTAACCCCCAGTCCATCAGGCGGCAATATTCGTCATGGTTGCCACTGGCGAAACTGCGGGAGAGTGAAGGCAGTAAAATGGTGCCCAGCGCCACCCCCAGCACCCCGGAGGGAAACTCCATCAGGCGATCGGCGTAGTACATCCAGGAAACCGACCCGGAGACGAGGAAGGAGGCGAAGATGGTGTTGATGATGAGTGAAATCTGGCTCACCGACACGCCAAGGATCGCCGGCCCCATCTGCTTCACCACGCGCATCGCGCCGGCATCGCGCAGGTTAATGCGCGGCAGGACCAGCATGCCGATTTTCTTTAGGTGCGGCAGCTGATACGCCAGCTGGAGTACCCCCCCTACCGTCACAGCCCAGGCCAGCGCCAGTACTGGCGGATGGAAATGCGGCGCGGCAAACAGCGCAAAGCCGATCATGCTGACGTTAAGGAAGGTGGGCGCAAAGGCCGGTACCGAGAAGCGGTTCCAGGTGTTGAGGATGGCTCCGACCAGCGACGCCAGGGAGATCAGCAGTATATAAGGAAAGGTGATGCGCAGCAACTGCGTAGTCAGGGCAAACTTGTCGGCGGTATCGGCAAAGCCGGGGGCGGTCACCATGATCACCCAGGGCGCCGCCAGCATCCCAATCACGGTGACGATGGCCAGCGCGAGGGTCAACAGCCCCGACACATACGCGACAAAGACCCTGGTGGCGTCTTCACCCTCCTTACTTTTATATTCCGCGAGGATAGGCACGAACGCCTGGGAAAAGGCGCCTTCGGCAAAAATTCGACGCAGCAGGTTGGGCAGTTTGAACGCGACAAAAAAGGCGTCAGTGGCCATCCCTGCGCCAAAGACCCGCGCCACAATGGCGTCGCGCGCAAAACCCAGCACGCGCGAAAACATGGTCATCGAGCTGACGGCGGCCAGCGATTTTAATAGGTTCATTAACGTGAGCTTCCACTACCTGAAACAAAACGCCTGCAAAGCAGGCGTCATTTCGCCGGGTATCGCTATGCTTACCCGGCCTGGAAAACGCAAAACGCGCCTAGTCTACTCGTAAAAACAGGAATTGCTATGGGCAGATGTTACAGAGGGTTATTCGCTCATGGCATCGCGCCAGAGCTTCTCCACGATGCGCTGGGCACGGATCGCCTGTTCACCCGAGGTTTCAGGAACCGTCTGATTTTGCACGCATTCAATAAAGTGGCGCGCGCAGCCCACAAAACCACGCTGCTCCAGGGTGCTCTGCCAGCCAGGAATAGCCGGCGTAACCACTCCAGCGCCCCGCTCTTCGCGCCACTCGCGCATATCGGTCACGTCCAGCAGCGCGCCGTCCGTCACCGCCTGGACCCACTCCCGCTGGCTGCCTGCCCGGCGGTGCATGGAGGTGGTGATCTGCATATTGCCCGTGCTGAAATGGTGCTCAGCATAGATCATCGCCCCCTGCTCGTTGGTTTGCAGCGTGCCGCCGGTGAGACGCGCATTATCTCCCGCCAGCCACAGCGCGGTGTCCACCACGTGCAGATAATCATCCAGCAGGGTAAAACGCAGATCGTTGGGGCCGACGCTGTCGGCGCGATGCTTATCCATCCGCAGGGATGCCGCCTCCTGAAGCCCATTTTTCAGCTGCTGATAGAGCGGCGCAAAGCGACGGTTGAAACCGACCATCAGGGTGCGTTTTTTCTGTGCAGCGAGCTCAATCAGGCGCTCGGCGTCGGCCAGATTGTCCGCCAGTGGTTTATCAACACAGACATGCACCCCGGCATGCAGTAGCTCGCTAACCACCTGGTAATGGGTGGCGGTGGAAGTATGGACAAAGACTGCATCACAGGCGCGGGCCAGCTCCTGCAACGACTCATAGTAAGGCATACGCAGCGATTCACAGATCCTGATCGCCTTATCCCGAGAGGGTGACCAGGCCCCCTGCAATGTCCAGTCTGACGCGGCGCTCAGCACCGGCAGCCAGGCTTTCTGGGCGATCCCCCCCAGCCCTACCACGCCCACTCGTAATTTTGTCACCGTTAATCTCCCAGATGTGCCAGCAGCGAATCGAGGCGCTGCTTCAGTTCTTCGACTTCGTTTTCCAACGCTTCAACGCGGGCCAGTAAGGTTTCTTCCGTGGCGGGAGCCACTGTCTCAGCGGCGGCGGTAGTTTCAACCTCTCCGCTGAAGAGATGCATATAGCGGCTTTCACGCTTGCCCGGCTCCCGCGCCAGGCGCAGGACAAACGGGCCATCCTCTCTTGCCGCCAGGCCTTCGAGGGTCTGTTCCACCTCCTGCATATCGGCGAATTCATGCATGCGCGCCGCCCGGGTGCGCAGCTCGCCCGGGGTCTGTGCCCCGCGCAGCAGCAGGGTGGCGATCAGCGCCACTTCGGCGGAGTTTAGCTTCAGGGCGCCAAACTCGGAGTTGCAAAAACGCTGCTCATATTTGGTGACGCGATTGCCAAAGCCGCTGACGGTGCGCAGGTAGTGGCGTTTCACCAGCGCATCCAGCAGATCCTGTACCTCATGTTCGGCAAGGTTCATCACCGGTTCACGGTTGGTTTTTTGGTTGCAGGCCAGGGTGACCGCATTTACCGAGAGCGGATACTGCTCCGGCGTCGTGACCTGCTTCTCCAGCAGGCAGCCAATGACGCGCGCTTCAGTGGCGCTTAACTGATATTTCATCTCTGTTCCTTAGCGCCCCGCGCTCCACTCTTTGGTTGTCAGCGCCGTCAGGACATGATCGCGCCATTCGCCGTCAATCAGCAGGTAATCTTTGGCGTAGCCCTCCTTTTCAAATCCGAGGCGCGCCAGCAGACCGCCGCTGCGCTGATTGTGCGGCATATAGTTGGCCATAATGCGGTGCATGTGCTGGGTACGTTGCATATAGCGGATTGCCGAGGTCAGCGCTTCAAACATCAGCCCCTGCCCCTGCCATTTTTGCCCGATGGAGTACCCCAGATAGCAGGCATGAAACGAGCCCCGCACCACGTTAGAGAAGTTGGCGATGCCAATGATCTCTTTTTCATCGGGGTCCAGCAGGGCAAAGTAGAACGCTGAGCCCTGCTTGTGAAACTCGGCGATCATGCTCAGCCGGGCCTGCCAGCCGGAAGGATAGCAGTGGCTCTCATCCCGCACGGGTTCCCAGGGTTTTAAAAACTGACGATTCTCAGCGTAGTAGTCCGCCAGACGCCAGGCATCACGCTCATGCACGAGGCGAACCACCAGCCGGTCGGTCGTCAGGCGTACTTTCGGCACATTACTGCGATAGCCAAACATGGATACTACTCCTTCATGTTACAACTTTGACCCGTTAGCTTTACTATACCTGCGCCGCTGCCTTCTGGGAAAACAGTGACATACCATTTTGAAGACTTTTCACATTTTTCGATTAAAACCCTCAATCAAAACCCCTTTTTGATAAAAAAATATTGTCGCCTGCGTAGTGGGAAAAAACCTGCCGACACCGCAGAATATTAGCGCGCTCATTATCTTGATACCCTAAATAATTCGAGTTGCAGGAAGGCGGCGACGCAGCGAATCCCCTGGAGCTTACTCCGGTAAGTGACAGGGGTGAGCGAGGAGGCCAACGCACCGGCAACCTGAAGTATGACGGGTATATTTCCCTGGAGGGGAAATGTCCCATATCTCACAGGCCCGGAGCCTGGGTAAATATTTCCTGCTTGTTGATAACATGCTGGTTGTACTCGGCTTTTTTGTCGTTTTCCCCCTCATCTCTATTCGCTTTGTCGATCAGATGGGCTGGGCAGCGTTGATGGTCGGCATTGCGCTGGGGCTGCGCCAGTTTGTCCAGCAGGGGCTGGGGGTGTTTGGCGGCGCGATTGCCGACCGCTTTGGCGCGAAACCGATGATTGTCACCGGCATGCTGCTGCGGGCGGCGGGTTTTGCCACGATGGCGATTGCCCATGAACCCTGGCTGCTATGGGTCTCCTGTATTGTTTCCGGGCTTGGCGGCACGCTGTTCGATCCGCCGCGCACGGCGCTCGTCGTGAAGCTGATCCGTCCCCGGCATCGCGGGCGTTTTTTCTCGCTGCTGATGATGCAGGACAGCGCGGGCGCGGTGGTGGGTGCGCTGCTGGGAAGCTGGCTGTTGCAGTACGATTTTCGGCTGGTCTGCGCCACTGGGGCGGTGCTGTTTATTCTGTGTGCGGCCTTTAACGCCTGGCTGCTGCCCGCCTGGAAGCTCTCCACCGTCAAAGCGCCGGTACGGGAGGGACTCGACCGCGTCTGGCGCGATAAACGTTTCATTACCTACGTGCTGACGCTGGCGGGCTATTACATGTTGGGCGTACAGGTGATGCTGATGCTGCCGATCATGGTTAACGATATCGCCGGATCGCCGGCGGCGGTGAAGTGGATGTACGCCATTGAGGCCTGCCTCTCCCTCACCCTCCTCTACCCTATTGCTCGCTGGAGCGAAAAACGCTTCCGCCTCGAGCATCGCTTGATGGCGGGCCTGCTGCTGATGTCCCTGAGTATGCTGCCCATTGGGATGGTGAGCTCCCTGCAACAGCTGTTTATGCTGATTTGTACCTTCTATATCGGCTCCATCATCGCCGAACCCGCCCGTGAAACGCTGAGCGCCGAGCTGGCCGATCCGCGCGCGCGGGGCAGCTATATGGGCTTCAGCCGTCTCGGTCTGGCGATTGGTGGCGCGCTGGGCTATGCCGGGGGCGGCTGGCTGTTCGATGCCGGGAAAGCCTTTAACCAGCCTGAACTGCCGTGGGTGATGCTGACTTTGATTGGGGTAACTACTTTCTTCGCGCTGGGCTGGCAGTTCAGCCACAAGCGCGCTGCACCCGGCGTGCTGGAGCCCGGAGCCTGACCGGGACTCAGGCACTATTCCTGTTCTTCGCCGTTATCAGTTTATTCTGCTGGTCTGAGGGACACTCCCCTGACATACTGGCGCGTCAGGATTGAAGCGCCAGTATGTCGAGGAAAACCATGAAAAAGATTGTTATTGCCACTGCGTTGATCATCAGCGGTCTGCTGGTTGGTTGTAATCAGCTCACCCAGTACACGGTCAGTGAACAGGAGATTAACCAGGCCCTGCAGAAGCGCAATAACTTTGCGAAAGATATCGGTGTGCCCGGCGTCGCCGATGCGCATATCGTCCTGAGCAATCTTGCCAGCCAGATTGGCCGCGAAGAGCCGAACAAAGTGATGCTCTCCGGCGACGCCAGTCTGGACATGAATTCGCTGTTCGGCAGCCAGAAAGCCAATATTAAGCTGAAGTTAAAAGCGTTGCCGGTCTTCAATAAGGATCAGGGCGCCATCTACCTGCAACAGATGGAGATCACCGACGCCGTGGTCTCGCCGGAGAAGATGAAACCGGTTCTGCAGACGCTGATGCCATACCTGAATCAGTCCCTGCAAAACTACTTTAATCACCAGCCGGCTTATATCCTGAGCGAAGACAACAGCAAGGGCGAAGCGCTGGCGAAAAAATATGCAAAAGGTATCGAAGTGAAGCCGGGTGAGATTGTCATCCCCTTCGTCGATTAACCCGTGAGGCGCTTCGGCGCCTTTTTTTACAGAAAAGAGTGCAAACGAAAACGTTTC
Organism: Leclercia sp. GHBNCSD; assembly: GCF_055805075.1. Classification (NCBI taxonomy): domain Bacteria; kingdom Pseudomonadati; phylum Pseudomonadota; class Gammaproteobacteria; order Enterobacterales; family Enterobacteriaceae; genus Leclercia; species Leclercia sp. GHBNCSD. The sequence goes on from NZ_JBQVYO010000001.1 coordinate 136,260, forward strand.
CCCCTATTCTTTGTGTCCGGCAAAAATCATCTCACTCAGCCGGAGCCTATCCATGACTGCACAATCCCAGGTTTTGAAAATCCGCCGCCCAGACGACTGGCATATCCATCTTCGCGATGGCGATATGCTGAAAACCGTCGTGCCGTATACCAGTGAAATTTATGGCCGCGCGATTGTCATGCCAAACCTGGTGCCGCCGGTCACCACGGTCGATGCGGCGATCGCCTATCGCCAGCGCATTCTTGATGCCGTGCCTGCCGGTCACGATTTTACCCCGCTGATGACCTGTTATCTGACCGACACGCTCGATGCGAATGAGATTGAGCGCGGCTTTAGCGAAGGGGTCTTTACCGCCGCCAAACTCTATCCGGCCAACGCCACCACCAACTCCAGCCACGGTGTCACCAGCATTGACGCGATTATGCCGGTGCTCGAGCGCATGGAAAAACTGGGGATGCCCCTGCTGGTCCACGGCGAAGTGACTCATGCCGACATCGACATTTTCGACCGTGAAGCGCGTTTCATCGAAACCGTGATGGAGCCGCTGCGCCAGCGCCTGCCGGGTCTGAAAGTGGTGTTTGAACACATCACCACCAAAGATGCCGCGGAGTACGTGCGCGATGGCAACGAGCTCCTGGCGGCCACCATCACCCCGCAGCACCTGATGTTCAACCGCAACCATATGCTGGTAGGTGGCGTGCGTCCGCACCTCTACTGCCTGCCGATCCTCAAACGCAATGTCCACCAGCAAGCGCTGCGCGAGCTGGTTGCCAGCGGCTTTGCGCGCGTCTTCCTCGGCACCGACTCCGCGCCCCATGCCCGTCATCGTAAAGAGGCCAGCTGTGGCTGTGCAGGCTGCTTTAATGCCCCGACCGCCCTTGCCAGCTACGCGCAGGTTTTTGACGAGATGAATGCCCTGCAACATTTCGAGGCGTTCTGCTCCCTGAACGGGCCGCGTTTCTACGGTCTGCCGGTGAATGAGGGCGTTGTTGAGCTGGTGCGCGAAGAGAGCAGCGTCGTGGAATCCATCCCCCTGACTGACGACACCCTGATCCCCTTCCTCGCGGGTGAAACCGTTCAGTGGACAGTGAAGCGTTAAAAATTGTTTGCCCCCTGTTGTAAATTCAACAATATGACTGTATAAATACACAGTATATAACACAGGGGGCAATTATGCGTATTGAAGTGACCATTGCCAGAACAACGCCTTTGCCTGCTGGTGCGCTGGACGCACTGGCGGGTGAATTATCCCGCCGTATAAACAACTCCTTTCCCGAACGCGAAGGTGCCGTCACCGTGCGTTATGCGGGGTCAAACAATCTCTCGGTCATCGGTGGCGCAAAAGATGATAAAGAGCGTATCAGCGAAATTTTACAGGAAACCTGGGAGAGCGCTGACGACTGGTTTATTACCGATTAAATTTTCTCCTTCATTGTGTTTTTTTGCCGGGTCGCCCCGGCTTTTTTTCCTCTTTTTATGTGAAAGCACGAATAATCTGACTGACTTCGTCAAAAATCATCAGCAAGATGACGTTTTAATGTTCAAACAATCCTAAAACGCATAAATATTTGGGACTGCCTGTTTCTTTTTCCCTTCAGAAGCCTTATTTATTGATATACTGAAATTGCTTCAGAAAAACACGCATTGAACCTCACAGTCGTTGTCTTTTTAACACGTATTCAGGGGGTTATGATGGAAAAGAATAATGAAGTCATCCAGACCCATCCGCTTGTAGGCTGGGATATCAGCACTGTAGATAGCTACGACGCACTGATGCTGCGTTTGCACTACCAGACTCCAAATCATCCTGACACTGAAGAAGCGGAAGTTGGGCAGACGTTGTGGTTAACCACAGATGTCGCACGCCAGTTTATTTCTATTTTAGAAGCCGGTATTGCAAAAATAGAATCCAGTGACTACCAGGAAAATGAGTACCGGCGACACTAGCGTCACGACACTTTTTCACCCAACAGGCACCTCACGGTGCCTCGTTTATTTCTCCCTTGTATAACCCTGCCTTCTTAATTACCCTGCTAACCAACGAAACGCGTAAAGAGAGCCTCATGAAATACGATCTTATTATTATTGGCAGCGGATCTGTCGGTGCGGCGGCAGGCTATTACGCAACGCGAGCCGGTCAGAACGTACTGATGATCGATGCCCATATGCCACCCCACACCGAAGGGAGCCACCACGGTGATACCCGTCTGATGCGCCACGCTTACGGCGAAGGTGAACGCTATGTGCCGCTGGTGTTACGGGCGCAGGCGCTGTGGGATGAACTGGTGCAAATCAGCGGTGAGCCGGTCTTTGAACGCACGGGGGTAGTCAATCTTGGGCCCTCCGACTCGCCATTTCTGGCGACCGTTGAACAGAGCGCCCGCCAGTTCAGCCTCAATCTTGAACGACTGGACGCGGCAGCGATCATGAAGCGCTGGCCTGAGATCAACGTCCCGGCGGACTATATCGGCCTGTATGAATCCGGGTCGGGCGTACTGCGCAGCGAACTGGCGATTAAAACCTGGATTGCGCTGGCCAAAGAGGCCGGTTGCGCCCAATTGTTTAACTGCCCGGTGAGCGCCATTACCCATCATGAGGACGGCGTCACCGTTGATACCCCGGAAGGCCCCTACAGCGCAAGCCGCCTGCTGGTAAGCGCCGGCACCTGGGTTTCACGTCTGGTTCCCGGCCTGCCGGTGCAGCCGGTACGCAAAGTTTTCTCCTGGTTCCAGGCTGACGGGCGCTACAGCCATCAGAATCACTTCCCTGCCTTTACCGGCGAACTGCCTGACGGCGACCAGTTTTACGGCTTCCCGTCCGAAAAAGATGCCCTGAAGATCGGCAAACATAACGGCGGGCAGGTGATTAACTCGCCGGAAGAGCGTAAGCCGTTTGGCGCGTATCCTGGAGATGGCTCTGAAGCATTCAAATTCCTGCGCAATGTACTGCCGGGTATCGGCGGCCTGTTACACGGTGCAGCCTGTACCTATGACAACACGCCGGACGAAGATTTCATCATCGATACCCTGCCGGGTCATGATAATACGCTGCTGATCACCGGCCTGAGCGGGCACGGGTTCAAGTTTGCCAGCGTGCTGGGTGAAATTGCCGCGCAATTCTCTCAGAATATCGCGCCGCCGTTTGATCTCACGCCTTTCTCCCTGTCTCGCTTTAGCCGATAATGGTGTCAGGCTTCGGGTTTCCGAAGCCTTTCATGCATCTTTTTACCGGTTTTCTCATGCGTCGTATCGTTAACTATCTGGTCAATAATATTCGCGAGCACCTGATGCTCTATATTTTGCTGTGGTCGCTGTTAGCAGTCCTCGATATTCTTTACATTGTATTTTTCTGATGAGATTCATTGACAAAAACTGACATTTCTTAAAATAACTATAATTTCCCCATAAATTATTTGAACATCATAAAAATGTCACAACCCGCCAAAAATCAGCCGCTCCGGCAAATCATTAACAGCGCCATTGACTATCATTTCTAATATTCATTCAAAATAATCGAACAAATAAAATTAATATTGAATATGTGTAAATATCATTTGCATTAATGTTTTGCTCACGCCATTTTTAGCGCTTGCGAATTAATAATGGTGCTCAAAATGCAGGTGCGAAATTCCCCCACACGCTATGGCGTTATTTCCATGAGTCTGCACTGGCTGATGGCGATTGCGGTTTACGGCATGTTTGGTCTTGGCCTCTGGATGGTGACCCTGAGCTATTACGATGGCTGGTATCACCAGGCACCGGAGCTGCACAAAAGCATCGGCTTTATGCTGATGCTGGCGCTGGTGGTGCGGCTGCTGTGGCGCCATATCTCCCCTGTTCCGCCGGCGCTGAAAAGCCAGACTCGCTTTACACGTATTAGCGCTGCCGCCGCCCATATCGCCCTGTACGCCTTGCTTTTCGCCATCCTGATCAGCGGCTATTTGATCTCCACCGCTGACGGAAAACCTATCAGTGTCTTCGGCCTGTTTGACGTCCCCGCCCTGCTGGCCGATGCCGGCCCCCAGGCCGATCTGGCTGGATCCGTGCATTTATGGCTGGCCTGGGGCGTAGTTATTCTCTCCGTATTACATGGACTTGCCGCCATGAAACATCACTTTATCGACAAAGACGCCACCCTGACACGTATGTTGGGCAAAGCGTCCCCTGACTCTGGAGCATAAAATGAAGAAAAGCCTGCTGGGATTAACCTTAGCGTCTCTGCTGTTCACAACCGGCGCCGCCGTGGCAGCGGACTACAAAATTGATAAACAAGGCCAGCACGCCTTTGTGAACTTCCGTATTCAGCATCTGGGGTACAGCTGGCTGTACGGCACATTCAAGGATTTCGATGGCTCATTTACCTTTGATGAGAGCAATCCGGCGAATGATAAAGTCAATGTCACCCTGAACACCAACAGCCTCGATACTAACCACGCCGAGCGCGACAAGCATCTGCGCAGCGCAGACTTCCTCAACGTGGCGAAATACCCGCAGGCGACCTTTACCTCGACCGAGGTGAAAAAGGATGGTGACGGGCTGGATATTACCGGCAACCTGACGCTGAACGGCGTAACGAAACCGGTTAAGCTGGATGCAAAACTGATTGGTCAGGGTGACGATCCGTGGGGCGGGAAACGCGCCGGGTTTGAGGCATCAGGTAAAATTCACCTGAAAGACTTCAACATCACTACCGATCTGGGCCCGGCGTCACAGGACGTAGAGCTGATCATTTCGGTAGAAGGGGTTCAGCAGAAATAATACCCTCGCCCGGTCACGCGACCGGGCAAGGTTTCAGGGTCACTCCGGGTCAGGAATGCCCAGGCGGGTATTCAGACGCCCCCGCGACTTATTAAAGATCTTATTGCCATTTTCGCGCCCGGCACGGCGGCGGCGCTGCTCCTCTTCAGGCAACATGCTCTCTTCGCTACACAGCTCGCTGCAGCAGCCGTTAAACTTCTCAGCGCAGGCCGGACACTGAATAAACAGCAGATGACAACCGTCATTTTTGCAGTTGGTATGGGTGTCGCAGGCGGTGCCGCACTGATGACAGTGGGCAATCACATCATCAGAGATGCGCTCACCCATGCGCTCGTCAAAGACGAAGTTCTTGCCGATAAAGCGCACTGGTAGCCCCTGCTCGCGGGCGCGACGGGCATACTCGATGATCCCGCCTTCGATATGCCACACCTTGTTAAAGCCGTTGTGCTTCATCCAGGCGCTGGCTTTTTCGCAGCGGATCCCGCCGGTGCAGTACATGACAATTTTTTTGTCCTTATGCTCCTGCATCATCTCAACGGCTTTTGGCAGCTGCTCACGGAAAGTATCTGCCGGGATTTCCAGTGCGTTTTCGAAATGGCCCACTTCATATTCATAGTGGTTACGCATATCGATAAACACGGCGTCAGGATCGTCCAGCATGGCGTTCACTTCTGACGCTTTCAGGTAATCGCCCACGTCGCTGGCATCAAAGGTCGGGTCATCAATGCCGTCCGCCACAATGCGCTCCCGCACCTTCATGCGCAGCACCCAGAAGGATTTACCATCATCGTCCAGCGCAATATTCAGGCGCAGGCCGTCCAGAGCCGGATCGAAGCCATAGAGGAAGCTGCGCAGCTCATCGAGCCTGCTTTCAGGCACGCTGATCTGAGCATTGATGCCCTCATGGGCCAGATAGATACGGCCAAAGACGTTCAGCGCGGTTAACGCCTTGTACAGCGCGTCGCGGGTAGCCTGCGGGTTAACGATGGTGAAATATTTATAGAACGAGATCGTCGTGCGCGGCTCGGTTTCAGCCAACATGCGCGCTTTCAGCTCTTCGTTCGAAATGAGGTTGTGTAACACTGGCATGGTGTACGGTTCCTGCAATCGTATGAGAATGAAAATCGGTCGGCATCATATAGCAAACATTGGGAATTTACATCCCTTCATTTTGCGCTACATTTCTCACGTTAAAATGCCGAGGGTATAACATTTGCTCTATTCATGACCATTCCATAGCGATGCATTTTGGTTATCAATGGAAAAATGCGACACTACGCCAACAGGACGTATCACAAACAGGAACGACATGACTCAACTCCCTAAATTTTCCATTGCGCTTCTACATCCTCGTTACTGGCTGACCTGGGCTGGCATCGGTTTATTATGGTTACTGGTGCAGCTGCCCTACCCGCTGATCTACCGTCTTGGCTGCGGTCTGGGTCGACTGGCGATGCGCTTTATGTCCCGCCGCGCCCGCATTGCCCGCCGTAATCTGGAACTCTGTTTCCCGGAGATGAGCGAGCACGAGCGCGACACCATGGTAGTGAAAAATTTTGAATCCGTTGGCATGGGGCTGATGGAGACCGGAATGGCCTGGTTCTGGTCCAATAAGCGTATGGCGCGCTGGACGGAAGTGACCGGCACCGGCATGGATCCGGTGCACAATCTGCAGGCCAATAAAACTGGCGTTCTGCTGATCGGCGTCCATTTTCTGACGCTGGAGATCGGCGCGCGGATGTTTGGCATGCAGGCGCCCGGTATTGGCGTCTATCGCCCGAACGACAACCCGGTGATCGACTGGCTGCAGACCTGGGGGCGGATGCGCTCCAACAAGAGCATGATCGACCGTAAAGATCTCAAGGGGATGATCCGCGCCCTGAAATCCGGGGAGGTGATCTGGTACGCGCCAGATCATGACTACGGCCCAACCGCCAGCGTCTTTGTGCCCTTCTTTGCGGTCGACGAGGCAGCTACCACCACCGGCACATGGACGCTGGCCCGTCTGTCGAACGCGGCGATTGTTCCTTTTGTGCCGCGTCGCAAACCTGACGGCAAGGGCTACGAGCTGATGATGCTGGAACCGGAGTGCTCCCCGCCGTTGGATGATGCCAGAACCACTGCCGCGTGGATGAATGAGGTGGTGGAAAAGTGCATTCTGCTGGCGCCCGAACAGTACATGTGGCTACATCGCCGCTTTAAAACCCGTCCGGAAGGTGTCCCTTCCCGCTATTAATCCTCCCCTGCGGCCTCCGGGCCGCACTGCTCTTTAAGCTTATAATGCTCTCCGTCATTGCAGCAACCATCACCCAGGCGCATAATTAGCAGGCTTATTACCTTCTTTTATAAATGATGCCGTCGCGCATCATAACGCGGATAGCTATGTCTCCCTCAGAAACGCCAATAAACTGGAAGCGGAACCTTATGGTTGCCTGGCTGGGCTGCTTTCTCACGGGCGCCGCTTTTAGCCTGGTGATGCCTTTTCTGCCGCTCTACGTAGAACAACTCGGCGTCAGCGGCCACAGCGCGCTCAATATGTGGTCCGGGCTAGTATTCAGCATCACGTTTCTCTTCTCCGCTATCGCCTCCCCTTTCTGGGGCGGGCTGGCCGACCGCAAAGGGCGCAAGATTATGCTGCTGCGTTCGGCGTTGGGAATGGCCATCATCATGCTGCTGATGGGGCTGGCGCAAAACATCTGGCAGTTTCTGGTATTGCGCGCGCTACTGGGTCTGCTGGGCGGCTTTGTGCCTAATGCCAACGCGCTTATCGCCACGCAGATCCCCCGCCATAAAAGCGGCTGGGCGCTGGGAACACTCTCTACTGGTGCGGTAAGCGGCGCCCTGCTTGGCCCACTGGCCGGGGGATTAATGGCGGACAGCTACGGTTTGCGGCCAGTATTTTTTATCACCGCGGGGGTACTGTTTGCCTGCTTCCTGGTGACCTTATTCTGCATCCGGGAAAATTTTACCCCGGTGCCGAAAAAAGAGATGTTGCATGCCCGCGAGGTCTTTGCCTCCCTTAAAAATCCTCGCCTGGTCATCAGCCTGTTTGTCACCACCATGATTATTCAGGTCGCTACCGGCTCCATTGCGCCGATCCTGACGCTCTACGTGCGCGACCTGGCCGGGCATGTGGGCAATATCGCCTTTATCAGCGGCATGATTGCCTCGGTGCCCGGCGTGGCCGCCCTGATCAGCGCCCCGCGACTAGGGAAACTGGGCGATCGGATTGGTCCGGAAAGGATCCTGATCGTCGCGCTGGTGATCTCCGTGCTGCTCCTCATCCCGATGTCATTTGTGCAATCCCCGTGGCAGCTGGGCGTTTTGCGCTTTTTACTCGGGGCGGCCGATGGTGCCCTGCTGCCTGCGGTGCAGACCCTGCTGGTCTATAACTCTACCAATCAGATTGCCGGACGTATCTTCAGCTATAACCAGTCGTTCCGCGATATCGGCAACGTCACCGGCCCTCTTCTGGGGGCCGGTATTGCCGCCAGCTACGGTTTTCGCGCGGTATTTATCGTCACCGCCTGCGTGGTGCTATTCAACGCGATCTATTCGTGGTTCAGTCTGTCCCGTGCCGTGCGCCGACCCAGGGCTATCCCGGAATCAGATAAGGTCTCTGCCGCCGATTAAGACCGCTGCGTGAAGGCTTTTGCCGCTTTCATACTTGCAATTATGGAGAATCAGCTATTCTTTCCCTGAACACCACGTCAATTCACAGGGAGACGCCGATGACTATGTTTGCCACTTTAGAGGAAGCGATTGATGCCGCGCGCGAAGAGTTTCTCGCCGATAATCCCGGCATTGAGGAAGAAGACGCGAATATTGAGCAACTCAATATCCAGAAATATGTCATGCAGGATGGGGACATTATGTGGCAGGCCGAATTTTTTGCCGATGACGGCGAAGACGGCGAGTGCCTGCCCGTACTGAGCGGCGAAGCGGCTCAGGCGGTGTTTGATGGCGATTATGACGAGATTGAGCTGCGTCAGGAGTGGCTGGAAGAGAACACCCTGCATGAATGGGATGAGGGTGAATTCCAGCTTGAGCCGCCGCTGGATACCGAAGAGGGACAAACCGCAGCGGATGAGTGGGACGAACGTTAATTATTCATAGGGCCCGTGCTGAGCGTCGATGGGCAGCAGTAGCGTATCGAAGACCAGGGAGAACGGCAGATCGAGTATCGTCAGGTAGCGCCATGCGGAGTCACGGACATCCCATTGCACGCCCGGGTAATATTGATTGCCGTGTCCTTGACCTGGGATCGTCCGGCTAATGATACTGCCGCAGCCGCTCAGTAATAGCGCCATTGTGATGACGATGAAAAATCTCATCCAGTACCTCAAAAGATAAAAATACCGGCTCCAGGGCCGGTATTTATTTGCCTGGCGGCGCTGCGCTTGCACGGGCCTACAGATTTTGTAGGCCGGGTAAGCGTAGCGCCTTCCGACACATCACTTCGCTTTCAATGCCTGCGGATTCAGCTTCAGCGTCTGGTAATAGTTCACCCACGAAGAGTATTTCTCCGGGGCGGCCCAGACACGATGATGCATCCGCGCCATGGTGACAGGATCGCTTAGCAGCACCAGACGACGGTCGCGGTTCAGCTTCTCTGGCGTCTCGTTCAGCGCCTGCTCAACGTGACGATCGCGGGCGATCTCCAGCACACGGCTGGCACGGTGACGGGCAGTCGCCATAGCGATGGCCAGGGCGTTGAATGACGGGTTAAACACCGCATGCATAAACCCATCTTCCAGCGAACGACTGCGGTTGAGCTCCAGATACTTGTCTGTATCAACCAGCACCTGCGGCGGTGAATACTCTTCCGGGATCAGGAACAGCTTCCAGCGTTTGGTGCGCAGACCCACCGTCGAACGGCTTGAAATCACCGACACAAACGGGGAGAGGATCAGCGAGAAGACAATCGGCGCCAGCCAGAACAGGAAGCGCAAGTCCAGCCACGCCATGCCCACCGCCCAGACCAGACCGAGCAGCATCTGCGAACCGTGACGCATAAACGCTTCGCTCCACGGCGTAGAGTCATCGTCACGCTGCGGCGAGTTCCAGACCACTTCCCAGCCGAGGAAGGCGCTGACCACGAAGACGGTGTGGAACAACATACGCACCGGCGCCAGCAGCACGGAGAATAAGACCTCCAGCAGCAGGGAGAGCGTCACGCGGAAGAAACCACCGTACTCCTTCGAACCCTTGCACCAGATGAGCACAATACTCAGCAGCTTCGGCAGGAAGAGCAGCACCATCGTCGAGGCAAAGAGCGCTATCGCCAGCTCAGGGCGCCACTGCGGCCAGACCGGGAACAGCTGGCGCGGCTGCAGGAAGTACTGCGGCTCGGTCAGGGCGTGTACCACCTGCAGGGCAGTCGACAGGGCCAGGAACATAAACCACAGCGGCGCGGAGAGGTAGGACATTACGCCGGTCAGGAAGACGGCGCGGTGTACCGGATGCATCCCTTTCACGAGGAACAGACGGAAGTTCATCAGGTTCCCGTGACACCAGCGGCGGTCACGCTTCAGTTCATCCAGCAGGTTTGGCGGCAGCTCTTCATAGGAGCCCGGCAGGTCATAGGCGATCCACACCCCCCAACCAGCACGACGCATCAGCGCAGCTTCCACGAAGTCATGGGACAGGATCGAGCCCGCGAACGAGCCTTCACCCGGCAGCGGCGCCAGCGCACAGTGCTCAATGAACGGCTTCACGCGGATGATGGCGTTATGCCCCCAGTAGTGCGACTCACCCAACTGCCAGAAGTGCAGACCGGCAGTAAACAGCGGCCCGTAGACGCGGGTCGCAAACTGCTGGCAACGCGCGTAGAGCGTATCCATGCCCGACGCTTTCGGCGAAGACTGAATGATCCCGGCATTCGGGTTCGCTTCCATCAGGCGCACAAGGCCCGTCAGACACTCACCGGTCATCACCGAGTCGGCATCCAGCACCACCATATAGCTGTACTGACTGCCCCAGCGACGGCAGAAGTCATCGATGTTACCGCTTTTACGCTTCACGCGACGACGACGACGGCGGTAGAAGATCTGCCCTTCGCCCTGCACTTCGGCAATAAGCTCCATCCACGCTTTCTGTTCTGCCACGCAGATGTCCGGGTTGTAGCTGTCACTCAGGATGTAAACGTCGAAGTGTTCGGCGTTACCGGTAGCTTTCACCGACTCCCAGGTGGCGCGCAGGCCGGCAAAAACGCGATCCACATCTTCGTTACAGATAGGCATGATAAGCGCGGTACGGTGTTCAGGATTGAGGGGTTCATCCCCCACCGTAGAGTGTGAAATACTGTACTTATCCCGGCCTATCAGCAGCTGCAGGAAGCCCATCAGCGCGGTCCAGAAACCGGCCGATACCCAGCAGAAGAGGATGGCGAACAGCAGCAGGATGCCGCTTTGCAGAATATAAGGCAGCAGTTGCATAAACGAGACCAGCAGATCCTGGTCGAACATATCGGCCGGATTGATCAGCGCCCAGCCCTGGTAGGGAAGAATCGTCTTCATGTACCAGGTGGCGACGACGGTCTGCGCGATGGTCAACAGCAGCAGGATGTAGCGGCGAATACTGCCAACGGTACGCCATTTTTCCTCGCTGGCCTGCTGCTCTTTAGAGAGGCGAGAGAGATAGCGCGGATTGGTGTCGCGGCCGCGCAGGCGATCCCAGAAACGGCCCACCGGGTTGGTGCGCCAGGGATCCGGGAACATGGAGGAGCGCGTCGCTTTCGGCATCGCCTCAAGCTGGGTGCGCCCTTCGTCATCGCGGATCAGCTGGCCTTCAGCCAGTGAATCGGGCCAGGCCTGTTCGAGACGGCTTTTAACCGAGCCCAGCGGGGTATCATCTTCACGCGTGAACGGATGATGATCGGCATCCAGCGCGGTGTGAACCGCGCTGATGTCACCCTTCGGCAGTGCCGCCTTCTCGATATCGGTCAGCGGCATGGCATCGATATACTCAGTTATCTTATTCATTGGCAGGTAGCTGATAGCTCCAGGTTTCACTCAACGGCTGATCGGCGTTGACCAGGGCGGCACGCATCTCAGTCGGCTGTTTCGCGTCTTTCACTTTAATGCGCAGGGTTAAACGCCAGCCTTTGGTGACCGGGTTATACCGCACGCTATTCTCAACGATCTCACCATTGTCACCAATGCTCGCCTGAGCGGTGACCGGGGTTTCCGGTGCCAGGCTCTTCATATCCTGGCCGGTGAAATCAACGACAAACGCGATGGTGCCATCAGGCTGGCGAATCAGATTGGACTGTTTCACATCCCCTGTTGAGCGGCGGGTTTGCAGAACATACGCGTTGTCCGGCGCATGCAGCTTGTCTTCATCGCGGCTCATGGTGATGCTGTAGTTGAAGTTCATCTCTTTACCGGCTTCCGGCAGCTGGTCCGGCGTCCAGTACGCGACGATGTTGTCGTTGGTTTCGTCGTTGGTTGGGATCTCTACCAGCTCCACTTTGCCTTTGCCCCACTCGCCTTTCGGAGTGATCCAGGCGCTTGGGCGCAGATCGTAACGATCGTCCAGATCTTCAAAGCGGGAGAACTGACGGCCACGCTGGAGCAAGCCAAACCCCTGCGGGTTCTCCATGCTGAAGCTGCTTACCGCCAGGTGTTTCGGGTTGTTCAGCGGACGCCAGATCCACTCCCCGTTGCCAGCAAGGATCGACAGACCGTTAGAGTCGTGCAGTTCCGGGCGGAAATTGGTGGCAGGAGAAGGCTGGTTTGGCCCGAACAGGAACATACTGGTCAGCGGAGCAACGCCCAGTTTGCCGACTTTATCGCGCAGATAGACTTTAGACTGCACGTCGACCACCGTATCGCGGCCAGGAATAATGACAAAGCGATAGGCGCCCGTTGCGCGCGGGGAATCCAGCAGCGCATAGATGGTCAGGCGTTTGTCGGTTGGTTTTGGACGTTCGATCCAGAACTCGCGAAAGCGTGGGAACTCTTCCCCGGAAGGCAGCGCGGTATCAATCGCCAGACCGCGTGCAGAGAGGCCATAAACCTGGCCGCCGCCAATCACACGGAAATAGCTTGCCCCCAACATGCTGACAATTTCGTCGTTTTTATCTTTACTGTTGATGGGATAAAGCACTTTGAAGCCCGCGAAGCCTAAATCTTTCACGGTGTCTTTATCGTGTTGCACATTGCCGAAATTAAAGTAGTCCGGGCTGTACTTGATTTTGCGTACCGCGTTAGCGGTCACTTCATTAATGGTGACAGGCGTGTCGAAGTACATCCCCTGATGATAAAACTCGAGCTTGAACAGGGTTTTAATTTTATTCCAGTAAGCTTTATCGTGATTAAACTGGATCTGCTGATAGTCCGCATATTTCATGTCGCGGAAAACGGAGGGTAAGTTACTTTTTGGCGCTTCGTACCCTTTACTGGCCATCGATTTTGCCTGTTTTGCGACATCGTCGATGGTAAAGGCCAGGGCCGATGAGGTATACAGAGACAACAGGACTGCTGCTCCTAACCAACGCATTTTCATCATTTGTGGTTTATGTTTCATAATAAGTAAGCACTTCCCCCTTTGTGTGCTTATATCGATCCGATCCATTTTAATGGAAAATCAGGCATTCCGACAACATAATCACCGCTTTGTTCAGCGTGCTGGCTCATGGTTTAAGCAAGTGAAAGTAACCCGTTTTCACTTTGCGTGCTTATCCTGGAGACAGTGTGTCAGACTTCGTGTAGGGTTGGCACCGAATGTAAACACTATTGGTCTTAGGGATAAGACGAAAAGTCTGAGAATGCGCAACGTTATATGAGTACCGTACCCGCACAACGCGAATATTTCCTTGATTCCATCCGGGCATGGCTCATGCTGCTGGGGATCCCTTTTCACATTTCCTTGATTTATTCGAGCCACGTCTGGCACGTCAATAGTGCGGAGTCGTCGTGGTGGCTGACGCTGTTTAACGATTTTATCCACTCCTTCCGGATGCAGGTCTTTTTCGTTATTTCGGGCTACTTCTCTTACATGCTTTTTTTGCGCTACCCGCTTAAACGCTGGTGGAAAGTGCGCGTGGAGCGCGTCGGTATTCCGATGCTTACCGCCATCCCCCTGCTGACGCTGCCGCAATTCATCATGCTGCAACATGTCAAAGGCAAAGCGGATAGCTGGCACACCCTGTCGCTGTACGATAAATACAACACCCTCGCCTGGGAACTGGTCTCTCATCTGTGGTTCCTGCTGGTGCTGGTGGTGATGACCACGGTCAGCCTGTGGCTCTTCAGCCGCATGCGCCAGCATCTCAGCGCCCGGTCGGACGCCTTTTTTGGCGATATCACCTGGGGCAAGCTGTCGGTGCTGTTTTTAATCCTGGGTATCGTCTATGCCGCGCTGCGCCGCACGCTTTTACTCGTCTGGTCACCGATCCTCAGCGACGGCCTGTTTAATTTTGTGGTAATGCAGACCCTCTTCTACCTGCCCTTCTTCCTGATTGGCGCCCTGGCGTTTGTGCATCCGAAGCTGAAAGCGCTGTTTACCACGCCGTCACGCGGCTGCGCCCTCGGGGCGTTGTTGGCATTTATCGCGTATCTGCTCAACCAGCGTTATGGCAGCGGCGATGCCTGGATGTATGAAACCGAAAGCGTGATCACCATGCTGCTGGGGCTGTGGATGGTAAATGTGGTCTTTGCGCTGGGACACCGCCTGCTGAACTTTAAATCGGCGCGCGTCACCTATTTCGTCAACGCCTCGCTGTTCATTTATCTGGTGCACCATCCGTTAACGCTATTCTTTGGCGCCTACATTACGCCGCATATCAGCTCAAATCTGCTTGGCTTTATCTGTGGGCTGGTGTTTGTGGTAGGCATTGCCATTGCGCTATACGAAATTCATCTGCGTATTCCGCTGCTGCGCTTTCTCTTTTCCGGCAAACCGGCCGCCAAAGCGGAAAAATCACCGCAGGTCACCAGCTAAGCCGTTGCGCGCCGGTCGCTGAACCGGCGCGTCATTACAGCAACCACTCTACCGGCAGCCAGTAGGCCAGACGCACCAGCATCCGCTGCCAGAAGCGGGTTTTGGGCTCCTTTTTATGCACGATCTCCTTCCCGTCCTTACGCTCAATCCAGTTCAGACGGCCCATTTTATCCAGCCGGAGTTGCCAGGCTTCATGGCGCTGGCTGCGCACGAACCGGGTATGGATCATCCTTGCCAGCTTCTCGCTTTCAATGACAAAGCCCATCTCGGTATTGAGCATGGTTGAACGGGGATCAAAATTAAGTGAACCGATAAACACTTTCTCGCCGTCGACGCTGAACGTCTTGGCATGCAGGCTGGAGCCGGAGTTCCCGGTGATCCCGCGATCGTGCGCCGGCGGTACGCCATCCTGAATGGGCTTTAGTTCATAAAGCTCGATGCCGTGGCGCAACAGCTTTTTTCGCCAGCGGGCATAACCGGCATGCACAACGGAGACGTCGTTCGCTGCCAGCGAATTGGTGAGGATGGCGACTTTCACCCCTTTGCGCACCATCTGTAGCAGCAGCGCCACCCCTGCACGGGTCGGAACAAAATAAGCGGAGATGATATCGATTTGCTGCACTGGCGAGCCCATCACCCCCATCAGGCGCTGCGGCAGCAGCGAGTGCCGTTTTGCCCGCCCCTGCCCTTTACGCGGATCGTCACTGAGTAGCCGGGTTTTGGCCCAAATCAGCGGCAAATTGCCCGCTTCCAGATTGGTAATAAAGTCGCTGGACTGTAATTTATCCAGATATCGGCGGGTGATGTCGTCGCGATACCACTCTTCGGGGGGATGAATTTTATCTTCAATTTCCGCCTCGGAAAGCTCCAGCACCTGCTGGAGCGTGGAGACCGAGGCGCAGTTCCAGTAGCGCTCAAAATCGTTGGCCACATCCTGCACCACCGGGCCAGTCGCCATCACGTCCAGATCGGAAAAGAGCGGCTCTTCACCTGCGCCAAAATAGGCATCACCGATGTTTCGCCCACCGATAATGGTGACCTCGCCGTCCACGGTGAAACTCTTGTTGTGCATCCGGCGATTGAGACGGGCGAAATCGGTGAGATAGCCCAGCGCGCGCAGGGAGCGGAACGAAAAGGGATTGAACAGCCGGACATCAAAGTTAGGATGCGCGTCCAGCAGGCGCAGGATGCTGTCCAGCCCCTGGGTATTGTTGTCGTCGAGCAACAGGCGCACGCGGACGCCGCGCATGGCGGCGGACAATAAGACGGAAAACAACAGGCGTCCAGACATGTCGTCTTCCCAGATGTAGTACTGCACATCCAGCGTCTTTTCCGCCATCTCCGCCAGCCGGTAGCGGCAGGCGAAGGCGTCAAGACTGTTATCAAGAGGGAGAAGCCCACAAAGGCCAGGATGTGAAGAGCTGACCGGTGCAATCGCGCGTCCCAGTCGCGTGTTATGCGTCGGTTTCCTGTCCTCGTTGGGTAAGCAGTCGCTTGTATAGTCGGGCATTTTCTTCATCATAGCAGACAAAGTATACCCGCTCCGGCAGAGGCTTGAGGGTGAGATAATCCGAAACCGTGTTAACGGCGATTTCAGCCGCCGCCGCGCGGGGATAGCCATAAACGCCAGTACTGATTGCCGGGAAGGCGAGAGTCTGATAACCGTTGGCCGCCGCCAGGTTCAGGCTGTTGCGGTAGGCCTCTTCCAGGATCCGCGCTTCATGATGCTCGCCCCCATGCCAGACGGGGCCAACGGTGTGGATCACCGCTTTGGCGGGCAGGTTTCCGGCAAGCGTAATCACCGCCTGCCCCGGGGCGCACTCGCCCTGCTGCTGGCGAACCAGCTTACACGCCTCCAGCAGGGCGGGTCCTGCCGCCCGATGAATAGCCCCGTCCACGCCACCACCGCCCATTAATGAAGGATTGGCTGCGTTAACGACCACATCCACATGCAGCGTGGTGATATCACCATGAAAGACTTCAATTCGGGAGTACATAATCAACCTCTGCATACCGTTTTTTCTTAAGTGTATCGCAGAGGTTGGGTTGTGGAAGTCCGGTTGACAGAAAACGGCCCTGCCTCAGCGGTAATCAACCTGCACGATGGCGAGCGATTTTTCCGGGTTGATGTACTTCATGCTGACAGTGGCGAGATCTGCGGCATTCACCCTGCCGTCAAGCGCCTCTTTATAGCTGACCTGTTGAACAGACATTCTATTATTTTGCGGACAGGAGACGGTTAAGGCGCGCGCATCAGGGGTGATGTTACAAGGCTCTTCGACAATCCGGCCGATAAAATGGATAACATTGGCCGTGCAGACTGGCGTAAGCGTAACCGCAGCAACAAAGGCTGCGGCCAGGGTGATATGGGACGAAACCATCATTGTAATCCTCATTGATATCGTCCCTGACGCTTAAACAACGCCCCTCATGAAGGGCTGTCGACTGGCATCGGCGACACCAGCAACATGAGAATAACAATGGAATAACATCCGCGCTACTTTAATTAATATATTGATTTCATGAATATTTTGAACATCAGGCTTTCGACGGAGGCCACTGTTGCGACAGATGCAACGACTTACCATCCGAGACCGTCACAATGACGTTTATCTTGTCATTGGGTCCGGAGTTCAGGGTCATACGGGAAAGGTTGACCGTTTTATTTGCCGGTAATGAGACGGTGTTTTGTTGACGCGAGGTGCTCTGACCGCCAGGGCCACTGCGCGAGGTGAGGATTTGCACCTGGCATAAACACGGTTCTGTGACGGTCACCTGAGGAATAATGGTCACGTTCTCACCTTCGGTGGTGGTCTGAAAGGTAATCTGACTGGTCAGCGCGGCAAGTAATAAAAGTGTATTCATCATCTTCTCCCCAAAAAAAAACAGGGCCTCAGCCCTGTTTTTTCGACGTACAGCGGCAGTATTAGTGCTGACCAGCAGTCACGGTGTTGCCGAAGCCAACCTGAGTGATGTTAGCAGACGCGCCGTTCATAGTTTGACGAAGATCGACTTCGTTACGACCACCAGACTGGCTTACAGTTGCAGAGAGGTTACGGCCACTCCACTGGCTGATGGTTGCGTCGTTACCCTGGCCACGCTGGGTCAGGCTGATTTCGCTGCTGTCAGCACCCTGAGACAGATCGGCATCGTTACCGAAGCCATTCTGACGAACGGTGATTTCAGAGCCACGGGCATCGCTTTGCAAAGCGTCCACATTGTTACGGCCACCATATTGATAAACGGTCAGCGATTCTGGGCTGACGTTGTTATTTCCATTACCACCATGGTTATTACCCCACTGTGGAACAGAACCAGCCATAGCACTGCCAGAAACCACGATTGCTGCAATTACTACCACTTTTAAAAGTTTCATTGTAAAGCCCCCATCGGATTGATTAATTATCGCTCAATAGCTAGCGTTGGATTACGCGAATTGCCATTTGCGACTGTCTCTGTACTACAACTGCCGTTTTTTGCGTACCGTACTGCGTAATATTCGCTTTATTACCAGAACCTTTCTGAATAATCACTGCGGTATTACCATATGCACCTTGATTAATACTCGCATTGTTCGAGTTCCCTTTTTGATCAATATAGGCAAGGTTATAACTCCCTGATTGATCAATGTTCGCCCGATTATTTCCGCCCTCCTGAGAAACGACAGACAACAATTTCTGGCCGTGTTGTTGAACGTTAGCGTTATTATTTACGCCAGCTTGTCCAATGATTGCAGCCTGGTTATATGAGGATTTACTCAGCTCATTAACCGCAAAATTGTATTCTGCCGAAGCTAAATCAGTCGCTGCGAAAACAAATCCAGGTGCACCCAGTAATGTCAACATCAATAACAACTTGTTCTTCATGTTATCACCCTGGACCTGGTGGTATAATAACTGCGTTAACAAGAGCAAATATTTTGTTAACCCGGCGTTACGATGAAGAGTATGTCTGCCGAAACAATTTTAATATCTCACCCGCCAGTTGTATTTTTATTCTTTCGTTCACCCCAAAGTATTAATTAAAATTAAATACCGTGGCGATACAACGATTTTACAGAGGGTCAGCAAGGACCATTTTCACTTTGCAGAAATGGAAAACCGCAAATGCGTGGATTTGCCGTTTCGCTGGTCCAGAAGAGAGAAAACGGAATATATCCATGATTGCGTGACAAAGTCCGTGATTTCTTAAGGCGTTTACACATTGTAAAAATAGGCTTAGCGTTTTGCCCTGGCTCATACCTTATCGCTAATAGCCTAAAATTTATATGACCTATAAAAATCAATAACTTAATACAATTTGTATGACTTTTAAAATGTGTGCACCAATATCTTAATGTACAACTTTTTGATGATTTCTAATCAATTCATGAACTCATTTTTTACAAAGTAATATTGATTTTTACATCCTGTTACACGTTTAACACTTGCTTTAAAAAACGTTAAAGCTAGATTGAAAACAGAAGTTCGGCATTGCGAATTAATTTTCCCTTCTCTCTAAGGGATATGGTCTTTCTTCTACACACAGCAGTGCAACATCTGTCAGTACTTCTGGTGCCCCCAATAATATATTGGGGGCAACTGCCAGGTGTTTCATAAAAAGGGGTTTCATCATGTTTAATGAAGTCCATAGCTTGCATGGTCAGAGTTTATTGTTAGTGACCAAACCTTCTTTACAAGCGACAGCTTTACTACAGCATTTAAAGCATAGTTTAACGTTGAGCGGAAAATTGCATAGCATTCAACGCTCTTTCGATGACATTGCGCCTGGCAGCATTATTCTTTTCGATATGATGGAAGCGGATAAAAAACTTATCCAATACTGGCAAGATATTTTAAGCAGGAAAAACAACAATATCCGTGTGTTGTTGTTAAATACGCCCGAAGAATACCCCTTCAGGGATATTGAAAGTTGGCCACATATCAATGGCGTCTTTTACGTCAATGAGGATGAAACCCGCGTGGTTGAAGGCTTGCAGGGGGTTCTGCGTGGTGAATGTTACTTTTCACAGAAACTTGCCAGCTACCTCATAACGCACTCCGGAAATTATCGCTATAACAGTTCAGAGTCCGCTTTGCTGACCCACCGCGAAAAAGAGATTCTGAATAAATTACGTATCGGTGCTTCAAATAATGAAATCGCCCGTTCGTTATTTATCAGCGAAAATACGGTTAAGACTCATCTTTACAATCTTTTCAAGAAGATAGCTGTCAAAAACCGGACTCAGGCGGTTTCATGGGCAAATGATAACCTCAGGCGTTAACCCTATGAAACGCACAGTGAGTTGGATTGCCGCAGCAGGCTTATGGCTTGCTGCCGGGAATCTTCATGCGGTTGAAGTAGAGATCCCGGGATTGTTAACTGACCACACCGTCTCCGCAGTCGGCCATGCTTTTTATCGCGGCTTCAGCGACAAATGGGAAAGTGATTATCCCGGTAACTTAACTATCAGTGAACGGCCCAGCGCACGTTGGGGAAGCTGGATCACCATAACGGTTAATCAGGACGTTATTTTCCAGACCTTTTTATACCCCACGAAAACTGACCTGGATAAAAATGTGGTCTTTGCTCTGGCTCAAACCGAAGAGGCATTAAATCGCCTGCAGATCGATAAAGCTCTGCTGGGTACGGGCGATTTAGCACCAGACGAATTTTAATTCGGAGGCATCCATGCGTGTTGTCCATGCAGTTGTAGCTTTAATGCTTATTCCATCTCTGAGTTGGGCCGGAAATATGACCTTCCAGTTCCGCAACCCGAACTTTGGTGGAAACCCTAATAACGGTTCTTTTCTTTTAAACTCGGCCCAGGCACAAAACTCTTATACGGATCCAAATTCTGACGACTTCGGGTTTGAAACCCCGAGCGCGCTGGATAACTTTACCCAGGCAATCCAGGCCCAGGTTCTGGGCGGGCTGCTGACCAATATTAACACCGGCAAACCCGGCCGTATGGTGACCAGCGACTTTATAGTCGACATCGCTAATGCGGACGGACAAATGCAGCTGAACGTGACAGACCGCAAAACGGGGAAAACGTCCACCATTCAGGTTGCTGGCTTGCAAAGCGGTTCTACCGACTTTTAAATAATGTCGAGATAAGGATAATAATCATGCAGCGCTTTCTCCTCCTTGTTGCAGTGTGCTTATTGAGCGGCTGTTTAACTGCTCCTCCGAAAGAAGCAGCGAAACCGACATTAATGCCTCGCGCCCAGAGCTATCGTGATTTAACCAAATTGCCATTGCCAACGGGTAAGATCTACGTGTCGGTTTATAATATTCAGGATGAAACCGGGCAGTTTAAACCGTATCCGGCAAGTAACTTCTCAACGGCTGTACCGCAAAGCGCCACCGCCATGCTGGTCACTGCGTTAAAAGATTCTCGCTGGTTTATTCCTCTGGAACGTCAGGGGCTGCAAAACCTGCTCAACGAACGTAAGATCATTCGTGCTGCGCAGGATAACGGTACCGTGGCAATGAACAACCGTATTCCGTTGCATTCGCTCACGGCGGCGAACGTGATGGTTGAAGGTTCGATTATCGGCTACGAAAGTAACGTGAAATCGGGCGGTGTGGGGGCCCGGTATTTCGGTATTGGCGGCGATACGCAGTACCAGCTTGACCAGATTGCGGTGAACCTGCGTGTGGTCAACGTCAGTACCGGCGAAATTTTGTCGTCCGTGACCACCAGCAAAACCATTCTCTCGTATGAAGTGCAGGCCGGGGTGTTCCGTTTCATCGACTACCAGCGTCTGCTGGAGGGCGAAATCGGTTATACCTCTAACGAGCCGGTCATGCTCTGCCTGATGTCTGCTATCGAAACCGGGGTGATCTTCCTGATTAACGACGGTATCGATCGCGGATTGTGGGACCTGCAAAACAAAAATGAAGTGAAAAACGATATTCTGGTGAAATACCGCGAGATGTCGACGCCGCCAGAATCCTGACAGAAAGCGCATTAAAAAGGCGAGACCCTGGTCTCGCCTTTTTTATTCGCTCAACGCCGTGACGTTTCGCGTTTTCTCCCTGCGCGCCGCCAGCCACAGGCCGCTGTTTTTCATGGCGTAGCCAAACACCAGTCCCAGCGCCAGCGAAGGCACCACCAGCCGCCACTCCCCCTGCCCTGCAAAAGTGGCGCAGGCGCCCATAAAGGTGCCGGGCACAAACGAGAGCAGCAGATGTTTCGCCTGGATACACATCAAAAACGCCACCACGCCGGTCATAACGTAGCCAACGATTTCCAGATGGGGTGCCAGCGCGCTGCCGTGGATGATAATCATCGCCCACGCCACGCCGCTCATCAGCGTACAGGCCGAGATAAACAGCCCCTTCACGCCCCCCTGCGGGCAGGCGAAATAGGCCGTGCAGCCAAGGAAGCCCGCCCAACT
This sequence comes from Leclercia sp. GHBNCSD, assembly GCF_055805075.1. Classification (NCBI taxonomy): domain Bacteria; kingdom Pseudomonadati; phylum Pseudomonadota; class Gammaproteobacteria; order Enterobacterales; family Enterobacteriaceae; genus Leclercia; species Leclercia sp. GHBNCSD. The sequence goes on from NZ_JBQVYO010000001.1 coordinate 158,347, forward strand.
GAGGAGTCCGAGAGAGACGGCAACCCAGCCCCATAAACCGGAGAGGATGCCTGTCGTGATTGCGATAGAAAGTAGAATGTTCATGGCGCGCATCTTAACAGATACGCGGCCATGAAATGAGATCAGGAACACATAATATGCAGATTGAGATTTGCTGTTACATACAGATAGTGATCTAAATCACTCTTCATTCTCTTCCTGTAGCTCATCCCACATCGCGGCAATGGCATCGCGAGTCAGTGGGGCCATGGTACGCCAGAAGGACGAGGTGGCGTGCGCTTCAACCTTCCCGAGGAACGTCCCGCACCAGGGCAGGATATACTCCCCGAAGAGGGTTTCCAGCGCCTCGTTTTCATCTTCCGCCGCATGATCTTCAATCCACGACGCCGCCAGCAGCAGCGTGCCGAGATGGTCGGCTGGGGTATCGGTCAACGGCATCCCGCGTTCAGAGAGAAATGCGCGTACTTCGGCTTCGGTAGCGCCTTCTTCCCAGGCAGAGCGATACGGCGGCACGCGGCACTCCTCGCCAACAAACAGCGCATTGTAGTCGGCGGCGACCTGCTGCATGTCGCAGCTGTTTTGCAGACGCAGCAACAATTCATCCTGCTCAAGCGGCCAATTCTGGGCCAGCTTGCCTTCGCGGATCAAGGTAAACAGCGGCACCAGCAGCGGATCCTGCGGCTGGCGATAATAGAGAGAACCCAGTACGCGACAGAGGATGGAAAACTCATTCATTTATTTAGTCCATTACACAGTTAAAAATCAGCAAATTCATTGATTGGCGCCATGCCACGCGACGCCAGGAAATCGAGTAGCCGGCGCGGGGAGACGTTCAGGATGCGATCTTCCGGGAAGTCCACCGCGTCGAGGATTTTGCGGCATTCGCTAAAATCGCCCAGCGTGAAGGCGGTATGGGAATCGGAGCCCAGCGCCACATAGCCACCCGCCTCCTTCACCGCAGCTGCCACTGCCCGGCAGTTTGCTTCGCTCCCTTTACGGGAGTGAATAAAGGAGGAGTTGTTGATCTCCAGCGCCACGCGATGCTCCGCCGCCGCCTGCGCGACCGCCTGGATATCAATCGGGTATTTCGGGTTCCCCGGATGGCTGATGATATGTACGTTACCGCTGGCGATAGTGGCGATCATCGCCTCGGTATGGGAGGCTTGATCCTGAGGTGCGAAAACCGGCTCATGGAAACCAGCGAGGATCAGATCCAGAGAGGTGAGCATCGGGCCGGTACAGTCAATGTCGCCCTGGGTATTTTTGATGTTGGCCTCTATGCCGCGCAGGATCCCGACGCCATCCACCACCCGCGGCCAGATGCGCATGTTCACAAAGTGCCAGTAGTGCGGCGCATCCGCCATATCCGGACCATGATCGGTGATCGCAAAGAGCTTAATGTTTTTTTGTTTTGCCTGGGCGATGTAGTCATGAAGGTTGCTGTAGGCGTGGGTACTGGCGACGGTGTGCATATGCAGGTCAACGGGGTACATCGTTCTCTCCTCTCGTGTTTCCCAAAGGATAGCAGTTATCACGGGCGTTTATCAGCAAAAACCCGGCAATCGCCGGGTATAACTCAGTAACCGCGCTGTCTGTCGACCTGCCCGGTAACCTGTTCGCCCTTCTCCAGCTGCGAGATGGTGCGGGCGATATAGTCGATGGCTTCTGCCGGACGCGTCACCGCCGCAATGTGGGGCGTCATGGCCACGCGCGGGTGCGCCCACAGGGGATTGTCCGCCGGTAACGGCTCTTTGCTGTAGACATCCAGCATCGCGCCTTTCAGCTTGCCGCTCTCCAGCACCGCCAGCAGATCGGCTTCCACCACGTGTACGCCACGCGCCAGGTTCATCAGGTAGCTGTTGTCCGCCAGCTGGTTGATGAGCGCCTTATTAATGATCCCAACCGTCTCAGCCGTATTCGGCAGCAGGTTAATCAGCACCCGCGTGCCGTCTAAAAACTGCGGTAACTCTTCCTTCCCGGCAAAGCTGGTGACGCCAGGGTAGTGCTTGCGGGTGCGGCTCCAGCAGCGCAGCGGGAAGCCCCACGGTGCCAGCGCTTCGGCCACTTTCGATCCCAACACCCCGGCCCCGAGGATCCCGATAGTAAAATCTTCGCGCTGATAGTCGGCCAGCGGCTCCCAGCGGGCCTGCTGTTTCAGCGCCTGATAATCGTCAAAGCGGCGGAACCAGTGCAGCACCTGGCTGACCGCATACTCCTGCATCTGCTGGCCCATGCCGGTATCTTCCAGGCGAAACAGGGGGATCGACTCCGCCAGCATTTCCGGGTGCGCCTTGAGCTTGCTGAGGATAGAGTCCACCCCTGCCCCAAGGGCAAACACCGCTTTCAGGTTTCGCCCCTGCAGCATCTCAACCGGTGGGTGCCACACCAGCGCATAATCTGCGGGTTCGTTATCGCCGCGCTTCCACTCCCGAACCCGGGCGCCTGGCAGCGCCGCCGAAAGTGTTTTTATCCAGTAAGCGTTATCAAATGTTGGGTGATAAAAAATAATATCCATTGCGATTGCCTTCTGTTGCGCTGTTTTATGTTCATTATCAACTGGATTGCAGCATAACAAATTTTGCGAGTGCGGTCGTTGCTGATAAAAAAGGCACTTTCAGCGCAATTAAAAATCATGTTGGCTGAAGTTTGTCTGAACGCGCTAATTTACTGAAAAAGTTGATTGACGTAAGTCAGGCTTTTCCTTACATTAGCGCCCGTCCCAGCAACAACGGGATGACAATATGGTGAGGTGTCCGAGTGGCTGAAGGAGCACGCCTGGAAAGTGTGTATACGGCAACGTATCGGGGGTTCGAATCCCCCCCTCACCGCCATATTCGAGATAAGAGCTCGTACGAAAGTACGGGCTTTTTTCTTTTATATTCTCCGCTGGGGGGATGAGAACCCTCGACCGGGGTTCGACAACTGGCGACAGCCAGTACATGTCGGGTGGCGCTACGCTTACCCGACCTACGAAACCCAAATCCAGCCTCGATTCCGTAGGCCTGATAAGCGCAGCGCCATCAGGCATTTTGCCTTAATGCAATACCGCGCGCTCTGGAAGCGTCGGGTGGCGCCAGGCTTACCCGACCTACGAAACCCAAACCCGGCCTCACTCCTCCACCATCCGCGCATACTCCCCGGTCAAAAAATCCACCAGCGTCCTGACTGACGGCAACAGCCCGCGCCGGGAGGGATAGACCGCATGGATCACTTCCCGGCGTGGCTCCCACTCTTCCAGCACTTTTATTAATGTCCCGGACGCCAGTTGCTCTTTGACCATCAAAATGGGTAACTGCACCAGCCCCACGCCCGCTATCGCCGCCTCCCGCAGCGCCAGCATATCGGTGGTCATCAGGCGCGGCTGAAAATGGATCTCCGCTTTTGCCCCCTCCGGCCCGCTTAGCGCCCACTTATGAACCTGTCTCCCCTCCCCCAGACTCAGGCCCGGCCAGGCGCTGAGCTCCGATGGCGTGGCCGGCACACCCAGACGCTGGATCAACTGCGGACTCGCCACCAGGCAGTGCCCTCTGTCGGCAAGCACCCGCAACACCAGATCGCTGTCATCAAATGGGCGAGGACGCACACGGATGGCGATATCAACACCCTCCGCCACCAGATCCACCCGCCGGTTGGTCGCCTCAAGCTGCAGATTAATACCGGGGTAATGCGCCATAAACTTAGCCAGCATCGGCCCGACGTGGACGTGCAGCAGCGTGACCGGACAGGTGATCCGCACCAGGCCACGCGGTTCCGCCTGCAAGGCCGCGACCGCCTCCTCCGCTGCCTCGGCTTCTATCAGCATCGCCTTGCAGTGTTGATAGAAGGTCTGCCCCACTTCAGTAACCGTAAACTGCCGCGTTGTCCGCTGGATCAGACGTACCCCAAGCCGTGCCTCCAGTTGGGCAATCCGTCGGCTGAGCCGGGATTTTGGCAGATCGAGCGCCCGCCCGGCTGCCGCGAAACCGCCGTACTCGACCACTTTGACAAACCACGCGAAATCATTGAGATCCTGCATAACGTCCTCATCGTTCCATAAATGGAACAGTGCATGTCATTTTCACTATCTACCGGAATATTAACCCTGAATATAAGCTAATTACATCAACAGAACATCAGGAGAAACCGATGAAAAACGTAACAGGCATTTATACCGCACCCCGGCCGCACTGGGTTGGCGACGGTTTTCCGGTGCGTTCGATGTTTTCATACCAGACCCATGGTGAGCCACTGAGCCCATTTTTACTGCTGGATTACGCCGGGCCTTACTCGTTCCCGGCGGATGGCGCGAAACGCGGCGTGGGCCATCACCCGCACCGCGGCTTTGAAACGGTGACCATCGTCTATTCCGGCGAAGTTGAACACCGCGATTCCACCGGTAAAGGCGGCGTGATTGGCCCGGGTGACGTGCAGTGGATGACCGCAGGCTCCGGCATTTTACATGAGGAGTTCCACTCCAGGGCCTTTGCGCAAAACGGAGGGGAACTAAAAATGTTGCAGCTGTGGGTCAACCTGCCCGCGAAGGACAAGATGACGGCGCCGGGCTATCAGAGCATCACAAAACGTCAGATCCCGGTGGTGACGCTACCTGACGACGGCGGATCGCTACGGGTGATCGCCGGACGCTACGAGGAGACCACCGGTCCGGCGCACAGTTACTCCCCGCTGAACGTCTGGGACATCGCCCTGCATCAGGGTAGCCATCTTACGCTCAGCCAACCTGAGGGCTGGAGCACCGCGCTGGTGGTGCTGGAGGGCAGCGTGACGGTGAACGGCGTCGCACAGGCAGGTGAAGCCCAGCTGGTGGTACTGAGCCAGCAAGGGGAGAAGCTGCATCTGGAAGCCAGCAGCGATGCCAAAGTGCTGCTGATGGCCGGGGAGCCGCTGAATGAACCCATCGTCGGCTACGGCCCGTTTGTGATGAACAGTAAAAGCGAAATCGCCGAAGCCGTTCGCGATTTCAATTCCGGCCGCTTCGGCCAGATCTGAAGGTAATAAAGGAGAGAATCATGTCTACCCCTGCTAACTTTAACGGCGCCCGTCCGGCCATTGATGTCGATGATGCGGTGATGTTGCTTATCGATCACCAGAGCGGCCTGTTCCAGACCGTGGGTGATATGCCGATGCCGGAACTGCGTGCCCGCGCCGCGGCGCTGGCAAAAATCGCTACTCTTGCGAATATCCCGGTGATCACCACTGCCTCCGTACCGCAAGGGCCAAACGGGCCGCTGATCCCGGAGATCCACGCCAATGCACCCCATGCGCAGTACGTGGCGCGTAAGGGTGAGATTAACGCCTGGGATAATCCGGACTTCGTCGCTGCTGTGAAGGCGACCGGGCGCAAGACGCTGATTATCGCCGGTACCATTACCAGCGTCTGCATGGCCTTCCCGTCGATCAGCGCGGTGGCCGACGGCTATAAGGTGTTTGCGGTGATCGATGCGTCAGGCACTTACAGCAAAATGGCGCAGGAGATTACCCTGGCGCGTATCGTCCAGGCTGGCGTCGTACCGATGGATACCGCCGCCGTCGCCTCGGAGATCCAGCGCACCTGGAATCGTGAAGATGCATCGCAGTGGGCAGAAGTCTATACCCATATCTTCCCGGCTTATCAGCTGCTGATTGAAAGCTACGGTAAAGCGCAAGAGGTCGTAAAGAACGGGGAAGCACTCGATTCACAGCGCTAATCGCCCGCTCCACGGCCTGAAAACCGTGGAGCTGCTTATTGCTTAACCGAACGCGCAGTAAAGCAGAAAATCTGCTTGACCGTTTTAGCCTGACTCCCTATAGTAGCGCCCCGTTGCCCCCGAGAGGAAAGGCAGCAAAACAATATGGTGAGGTGTCCGAGTGGCTGAAGGAGCACGCCTGGAAAGTGTGTATACGGCAACGTATCGGGGGTTCGAATCCCCCCCTCACCGCCATATTTAAAGAAGAGCTCGCATGCAAATGCGGGCTTTTTTTTCGCATGTTGCTCGCCTGTGGGGGGGATGAGAATCCCCGACCGGGGTTCGACAACTGGCGCAGCCAGTTGGACAGACCGCGAACGCAGTGAGTGGGCTGCCCGTAGGGCGAGCGCAGCGAGTCAATCCCCCCCTCACCGCCATATTTAAAGAAGAGCTCGCATGCAAATGCGGGCTTTTTTTTCGCATGTTGCTCGCCTGTGGGGGGGGATGAGAATCCCCGACCGGGGTTCGACAACTGGCGCAGCCAGTTGGACAGACCGCGAACGCAGTGAGTGGGCTGCCCGTAGGGCGAGCGCAGCGAGTCAATCCCCCCCTCACCGCCATATTTAAAGAAGAGCTCGCATGAAAATACGGGCTTTTTTTTTTCGCATGTTGCATGCCTGTAGGGGGATGAGAACCCCCGACCGGGGTTCGACAACTGGCGACAGCGAGTCAATCCCCCCTCCCTACGCTATTAAAAAAAAGCCCGTACTTTCGTACGGGCTTTTTTCGCGCCATCAGCTTATTGTACGGCCTCCCGGCAGAGAAGATGTCTGATCCGGGTTCACACCTTTTTCATCTTTACGTTCCTTAACCCAGTGATCGGCATTTTTAATCCCAAGCCGGATCGGGTCAAATTGCGGATCGATACCTTGCGCTTTCTGCGTTTCATAATCTTTAAGGCTGGCAAATGCTTTTTTATGTAAAAGAACAATTGCAATAATGTTAAGCCACGCCATCAACCCGACCCCAATATCGCCCAGACCCCATGCCAGCTCCGCAGTACGCACGGTGCCATATACCGTGGAGGTTAACAGGAATATTTTCAGCAAGAACGTCAGCCATGGGCGGTTAATTTTGCGGTTGATAAAGGCAATATTTGTTTCAGCAATATAGTAGTAGGCAATAATAGTGGTGAAGGCAAAGAAGAACAGCGCAATGGCGACAAAGTAGTTACCAAAACCAGGCATCATACTTTCCATCGCGGTCTGCACATAGCCAGGGCCTGCTGCCACACCTGCGATGCCGGTGTAGATTGCCGCGCCATCAACGCCCTGAACATTATACAAGCCGGTGATCAACAGCATAAAGCCGGTAGCGGAGCAGACGAACAGCGTGTCGATATAGACTGAGAAAGCCTGAACCAGCCCCTGTTTCGCCGGATGACTGACTTCGGCCGCTGATGACGCATGTGGCCCTGTACCCTGCGCCGCTTCGTTGGAATAAACCCCGCGCTTAACGCCCCACATGATCGCCTGCCCCAGAACGGCGCCAAAGCCCGCTTCGAGGCCAAATGCACTTTTCCAGATCAGCAGAATAACGGAAGGAAGCTGTTCAATATTAATGGCGATAATAACGCAGGCCACAATAATATAACCGAGCGCCATAAAAGGAACGACCATGCTGCTAAAGCTGGCGATCCTTTTTACACCACCGAAAATAATGAAGCTTAACAGTATGGCCAATATTGCGGCGGTAACATTCGGATTAAGTCCGAAGGCAATATCCAGGCTGGCACCAATAGAGTTTGCCTGTACGCCTGGAAGTAATAAGCCGCAGGAGAAAATAGTCACTACAGCAAATAACCATGCATACCATTTTACGCCCAGCCCTTTTTCAATATAAAAGGCAGGACCGCCACGATATTCACCGTTAATTTTCTCTTTATAAACCTGACCCAGCGTGGATTCAACAAAAGCAGAGCTGGCACCCAAAAAGGCTACCATCCACATCCAGAACAGCGCGCCAGGACCACCAAAGGTAATGGCGGTCGCTACGCCGGCAATATTCCCGGTCCCCACACGTCCTGCCAGCGTCATCGTCAGTGCCTGAAACGACGACACCCCTGCATCGGTGGCGCGCCCCTGAAACATCAGCGCGACCATATGTTTAACATGGCGTAATTGCAGAAAGCGACTACGCAGTGAGAAATAGAGGCCGACACCCAGGCATAAAAATATTAACGCCGGGCTCCAGATAACACCATTAATTGCACCAACCAGTTCGTTCATGTATGGCCCTCAGCGTGATGGTCCAGAGAAAACGGATTCCCTGGAAGTTTCTTTATAGAATTGTGTTTGGATTACTACGAAACATAGATAATAGCCCGAAAGAGACCAACTTAATATTCGCGTGGCAGTAATGAATTGTGACAACATTCACGTTTAATTGATTATTTATAATTAGCCTGCTCATGATTTTCATACATATTTTGTGGATATTATGATTTAATATCACACTTCTGCATTTTTTATTAAAAAGCCCATTTGAATTAACGTTAAGACTTATAGATACAGCAAAACGTTGCGTAATACCCGGCATTTTCTATACGAAATAAGTATGACATCATCATAATGTGATCTTTAAATAGACAACCCAACAGAAGTGTTTCGACAGACACAGCTTCCCGGCATTGCGCCGGGAAGGGATTGCAGAAGAAAGTAAAACGAGAAGGTTATACCATTACCGGGAATAGACCTGCAGCGTCCGCTGGCACAGCGCCGAGCGCACGCAGTCGTCTTTATTGAAACGCACAATGCCCACCATCTCATCTTCCTCAAAACGTGCCAGCGCGTCGCTCAGCCCGGACGGAACCCCCGCCGGCAGGTCGCACTGGGTGATATCGCCATTGACGATAACCGTCACGTTCTCCCCGAGGCGCGTTAAGAACATCTTCATTTGCGCAGCAGTTACGTTCTGAGCCTCGTCGAGAATCACAACTGCATTTTCAAATGTACGTCCGCGCATATAGGCGAACGGCGCAATTTCAACCTTACCGATTTCGGGACGCAGGCAGTACTGCATAAAAGAGGCCCCCAGACGCTTCACCAGCACGTCATAAACGGGCCGGAAGTAAGGGGCAAATTTCTCCGAAATATCGCCTGGCAAGAAGCCGAGATCTTCATCAGCTTGCAGTACCGGACGGGTGACAATGATTTTATCGACGTCCTTATGAATCAGCGCCTCCGCCGCTTTGGCTGCACTTATCCACGTTTTCCCGCACCCGGCTTCCCCGGTGGCGAAAATAAGCGACTTATTCTCAATAGCATTCAGGTACTGCGCCTGAGCGTCGTTGCGTGCCGCAATTGGAGTTGTATCACGGCAGTCCCGCGCCATGCCAATTGCTTCAACACCACTCATCTGCACAAGCGAGGTGACCGACTCTTCTTCACGCTGTTTATGGCTACGTGAATCCCGTCTCAGCACACGTTTTGCTTCACGACGAGCTTTGATCACTGCTTTTTGTCTTCCCATGGATAGCACCTTGAGTTGTTGGTATTCATCACTCGCACCAGAGTCGGTGCGATTAGGCGAACAAACATCTGAGGGTTGGCTTCCTTCTAAGCCATAGCTTGCTTGGTTAAATGACCCGGCCGAATCGCTATGCTCACCATTCGTCAGGTCGGAAAAATCAGGATTTGCTGTGGAGGGGGAGAATTTTTCGGTGAAGAGATCGCTGCCGGAGTGTGGGCCTCCGCGCCGTGTGCTGCGGTTGTTGCGTTTACCATGTCCAGTTGAGGACCCAACCATTCGCGATCTCCAGAGTGATTCATGTTCACTGTAAGGTTTACCGCTTTCTTAATTTAAGTACATCAGGATTTAGCATGAATGCAACATTATTTTTACCTGAATGCAACTTTTAAGATTCGCCTGACAGCGATACTTAGTCTGCTATGGGGATATTACAGAATTATAACAAAGAGATAGCGGGACGAGAAAAAAACTGTCCCGCTTAAGGGGTAAGCGGGACGGTATTCAGGCCTCAAGCAGCCCCTGAGCAAGCCAGCCGTTTTTATCCTGTACGCCAGGCAGCGCAAAGAAGTAGCCTCCGCCAATGGGTTTGACGTACTCTTCCAGCGCCTCGCCGTTCAGGCGTTTCTGCACGGTCAAAAAGCCCTTCTCCAGATCGTGCTGGAAACAGACAAACAGCAGCCCCATATCCAGCTGACCGGAATTGGTCACCCCCAGCGAGTAGCTGTAGCCCCGGCGCATCATCAGGTTTTGCTCGGTCTCCTGAGTGCGCGGGTTGGCGAGGCGGATATGACTGTCGAGGGCGATAACATTGCCCTCCGGGTCGCTGGCGTAATCCGGCACGTCGTGCTCGTTCTTCATGCCCAGCGGCGCACCGCTCTGCTTGTCGCGGCCAAAAATGGTCTGCTGTTCTTTCAGCGGCGTCCGGTCCCAGAACTCCACGCGGAACTGAATAATGCGTACAGCCTGATAGCTGCCGCCCACCGCCCAGGCCGGTTCGCCCTGATCGGCGGTCACCCACACCACCCGATCCATTAATGGCCCATCCTGGCTGTTGGGGTTGGCGGTGCCATCCTTAAAGCCGAGCAGGTTCACCGGGGTCTCTTTGCCTTTGCTGCGCGCGGCGTGGTCAGAGATAAACCCTTCCCGCTTCCAGCGTACGCTTAACAGATCCGGGGTGTGCTTGATGAGATCCCGCAGGGCGTGGATCACCGTGTCCTGGGTATTGGCGCAGATCTGGATCAGCAGATCGCCATGGCACAACGCCGCATCCAGGGAGTCATTCGGGAAGCGCACCATCTTCTGCAACGATTTCGGTTTCTGCGCCGCCAGACCAAAGCGGTCATCAAACAGCGACGCCCCCAGCGACACCGTCATGGTGAGGTTATCCGGGGCGATATAGCTCCCCAGAATACCGGAATCCATCGGCGGCAGACGCGGGTTCGGCGTCTCAGGCGCCGGGCCGCCGGTGGTCAGAAAAGTAATGCGCTGGGTCAGCAGACGGAACAGGCGCTCCAGCTCGCTTTTATCGCTGGCGAGCACGTCAAAAGCCACCAGCATCATCGAAGCCTGCTGCGGGGTTAAGATCCCGGCCTGATGCAGGCCGTGAAACGGCTGCGTCTCCATTCGCGCATCCGGGGAGAGCGTGCCCGGCGCACTCTGCGGTTTTGCCGCATGCGCCACCGGACAGCCACCCGCCAGAGCAAGGGCGCCGCCAAGCGCCCCTACCCCTTTTAACAACCGACGTCGTGAAGGTTCAGCCACGTCGTACTCGTCATGCTTGTTCATCAACTTAGTCCAGACCCAGTACGCCACGCAGCTGCGCCAGATCTTCCGCCAGGGTGGTAATCGGCCCTTTCAGGGCATTACGGTCGGCATCGGTCAGCTTGTCGTAAGTCTCAAAGCCCTCTTTGGTGCGGTACTTCGCCAGAATGGTATTCACTTTCTTAAAGTTGGCATCCACTTTTTCCAGCAGGGCGCTGTTATCTTTTTGCAGCTGAGGACGCAGCAGGTCAACGATCTTCTGCGCGCCTTCGACGTTGGCCTGGAAGTCCCACAGGTCGGTATGGCTGTAGCGATCTTCTTCCCCGCTGATCTTGCTGGCGGCCACTTCTTCAATCAGCCCTGCCGCGCCACCCACCACTTTTGAGGGCGGGAAGGCCAGCTCACTGATGCGTTTTTGCAGCTCCAGCACGTCGCTGTTCAGCTGCTCCGCGTACTGCTCCATCCCTTTGGTGGAGTTGTCGCCAAACAGCGCTTTCTCCAGGCGGTGGAAACCGGTGAATTTCGGATCGGCGGCTTTCTGCTCGTAATCGTCTTCACGGGCGTCGATGCTGCCATCGAGATCCGAGAAGAGCTCGGCAATCGGCTCGATACGCTCGTAGTGCTGACGGGTCGGCGCATAGAGGGATTTCGCTTTTTCCATATCGCCCGCTTTCACCGCGTCGGTAAAGGCTTTGGTACCCGCGACCAGATCCGCGGTCTCTTGAGTGACGTACGCTTTATAGGCGGTAATGGCATCGCCGAGGCTCAACAGCGCGTCGCCTTTGGCGGCATCGGCGGTGGCGGCACCTTTCACGATCAGCTTGCCTTTCGGGTTGGTCAGCAGGCCGCAGGTCATGTCGTATTCGCCCGGCTCAAGGTTGGCGGTCATCTTCTGGCTAAAGCCCGGCGCGATGTTTTCCCGCTCTTCCACCACCATCACCCCTTTCAGGATCTCCCACTCCAGCGCTTTCTGGCTGTGGTTCTGGATGATGAACTGCGTTTTACCGCTATTGACCGTGATGGTCATCGGCTCACACTGTTTATCATTGACGGTAACTTTTACCTGTGGAACATCCGCGGCCTGTGCGGCGAATGCAGAAACGATCAGCGCTGCCACGCTAGCCTGTAATGCACTGCGACGAAAGTGGATTGCCATGACTTTTCCCTTTTAAAAGTATGTTGTAACTACAATGAGCACTTCAGGGCGCAGTACGCGACGGCTGAGCGCTGGGGCGCGATGGCATAAAGAACAGCGCCAGCGCCGGAATAAGATAGATAAAGTACACCGCCACTTCGCTGACGCTCGGCGTCTCCTGATAGCCAAAGATCCCCTCCAGCAGGGTGCCGGTCAGCGAATGGGTAGAGAGGACGTTACTGAGATCGAACGCCACCTCCTGGAAGTGGTTCCACAGGCCCGCCTCATGGAAGGCGCGGATCGCTCCCGCGGCCAGTCCGGCGGCCACCAGCAGAATAAACAGGCTGGTCCATTTGAAGAAGGCGCCCAGATTGAGACGAATGCCGCCCCAGTAGAGCAGGAAACCGAGCACCACCGCGGTCGCCAGGCCCAGCACCGCGCCCAGTGGCGGCCAGATCCCGACATCCTGCTGGAAGGCGGCCAGCAGGAAGAAGACCGACTCCAGCCCTTCACGCGCCACGGCGAAAAAGACCATCATGATCAGCGCCCAGCCGTGACTCTTGCCCTTCGCCAGCGCGCTGTCCACCGCCTGCTCCAGCTGGACTTTGACGTTACGGGACACTTTACGCATCCAGAAGACCATCCAGGTGAGGATCACCACCGCAATCAGGGCCACGATCCCTTCAAACAGCTCCTGCTCTTTTTGCGGGAATTCACCGGTGGTTTCGTTGATGGCAATGCCCAGGCCCAGGCAGAGGGCGGCAGCAAGGAAGACGCCAATCCACATCACGCCGATCCAGCGGCCCCGCTGGGTACGTTTCAGATAGCTGGCGATAAGACTGACAATTAAGGCTGCTTCGAGCCCTTCACGTAACATAATGAGGAATGGAACAAACATGCGACACCTTAAATGTTTTTCGCCGTCAACTGATGCAAAGAAAGGTAAATTCTTGTGATAGTGATTATCATTACGGCAATAAGAAATACAAGCGAAATATGCTGCATTTTGATGACAGGATGTAAACCCGTACCGGGAAAATAGTCACATAAGTGACTAAAAGGTGAATAAGTTATAACGTAAATGCCCATTTACGCTCACAGCAGGCTGTGGCTAAATATGCGCCTCATTAATCTGCTGAAAATCAACTATGTATCAATTCCTGCACTTCTTGCTGGCGCTGGTGGTTATCCTTGCGCTGGCCTGGCTGGTGAGCTTCGACCGCCGCAACGTCCGTATTCGCTACGTCATTCAACTCATTGTCATTGAGATTGCGCTGGCGTTCTTTTTCCTCCATGCCGAAAGCGGCCTGTTTGTTATTCAGTATGTCTCGGGCTTCTTTGAATCGTTACTGAAATATGCCGCCGAAGGGACCAACTTTGTCTTTGGCGGGATGGGAGAAAAAGGGCTGGCATTTATTTTCCTTGGAGTGTTGTGTCCGATTATTTTTATTTCCGCACTGATCGGCATTCTGCAACACTGGCGTATTCTGCCGGTGATAATTCGCATAGTCGGCACCCTGCTGTCGAAAGTGAACGGCATGGGCAAGCTGGAGTCGTTTAACGCCATCAGCTCCCTGACGCTGGGCCAGTCGGAAAACTTTATTGCTTACAAAGGGGTGCTGGGCGATCTCTCCTCGCGTCGTCTGTTCACCATGGCGGCCACCGCCATGTCCACCGTGTCGCTCTCCATCGTCGGCGCCTATATGACGATGCTGGAAGCAAAATATGTGGTCGCGGCGCTGATCCTGAATATGTTCAGCACCTTTATCATCCTCACGGTGATTAACCCGACCCGCCCGGAAGCGGAGCCGGAAATTAAGCTGGAGAAGATGCATGAGTCCCAGAGTTTCTTTGAGATGCTGGGGGAATATATTCTGGCTGGCTTCAAAGTGGCGATGATAATTCTGGCGATGCTGATTGGCTTTATTGCCCTGATCAGCGCCGTCAACGCCCTCTTCTCCAGCCTGTTTGGCTTGAGCTTCCAGCAGATTCTGGGCTATGTCTTCTATCCCCTGGCCTGGCTGGTGGGTATTCCGCTGAGCGATGCCCTGCACGCGGGCGGCATTATGGCGACTAAACTGGTGGCGAACGAGTTCGTGGCGATGATCGAGCTGCAAAAGATTGCCGCAGAGATGACCCCGCGCGGGCTGGGCATTCTGTCGGTGTTCCTTGTCTCCTTCGCTAACTTTGCCTCTATTGGCATTGTCGCCGGGGCGATTAAAGGGCTAAATGAGAAGCAGGGCAACGTGGTGTCACGCTTCGGTCTGCGTCTGGTGTATGGCGCGACGCTGGTGAGTCTGTTGTCGGCGAGCTTTGCGGGGTTAGTGTTGTAGTTTGTTGCCCGGCGGCGCTGCGCTTGCGCGGGCTTACAGGATAAGTAGGCCGGGTAAGCGCTAGCGCCACCCGGCAAACAGGCCGCACCCGGTCTTATCAGAACTGCACGCACACCGGCTGGTCAACGCGCATCACCGACTCCTGGGCGAAGCGCGTTTTATAGATCCCGCGCAGCGCCTCGATATTGCTCTCACTTTGCGCATCTTTACCGTGGATCAGCATCAGCGCCTTACTCGACTCACGCGCCACTTTTCCGTCGTTACCCAGCCACTGCCCGCGGGCATCAAATACCGTTAAGCCATCACGAAAACGCGGCGTCACGTCCTGATCCACAAACTGCTGCCACTCCTGGCCGGTGATCGCCTCCCCTGCCGGACGGTTCAGGCCGAAAAAGAGGGTGGTTTGCTGCAGCTGGTTATCGGCTTTGCAGGTGTTGTCCGCGGTGCTGTGTGAGGGGGCATTACAGCCTGCCAGCAGTAAAATCGCGCCTGCCACAAGCCCGTTTTTAAGTCTCATTCTTCGCTATCCTCATTGTAATTTGCCCTGCGATATCAGCGTAAATCACGGAAATTAGCAATAAAAAAAGCCGGGCAAGCCCGGCTTATAGCGTGTCTGTCACTTACTGCGCCTGCAACTTCGTTGGCGCGGTGGTGTGGTACTGGGCGTCGGCTTCCGCAAAGCGTTTCTGCATTGAGGTAGAGGGCGCTTTACCCATCAGGCTGAAGACCACGATCCCGATGCTGCCGAAGATAAAGCCCGGAATGATTTCATACAGGCCCAGCCAGGCGAACTGCTTCCAGACGATAACGGTAACCGCACCGATGATCATCCCCGCCAGGGCGCCATTGCGAGTCATGCGGGACCACATCACGGAGAACAGCACCACCGGACCAAAGGCGGCACCAAAGCCCGCCCAGGCGTAGCTCACCAGACCCAGCACGCGGTTTTCCGGGTTTGACGCCAGCGCGATGGCGACCAGCGCCACCACCAGCACCATAGAGCGACCGACCCACACCAGCTCTTTCTGGCTGGCGCCCTTACGCAGGAAGGCTTTGTAGAGATCTTCCGTGATGGCACTGGAGCAGACCAGCAGCTGGCAGCTCAGGGTGGACATCACCGCCGCCAGAATAGCGGAGAGCAGAATACCGGCGATCCACGGGTTAAACAGCACCTGCGCCAGCTCGATAAACACACGCTCGGCGTTCTGGTTTACTGCACCTGCCAGCGACGGGTTGTTGTTGAAGTAGGCGATACCGAAGAAGCCCACCGCACAGGCGCCGCCCAGGCAGAGGATCATCCACGCCATACTGATACGACGGGCATGGACGATGGTGTGGTGCGAATCCGCCGCCATAAAGCGCGCCAGGATGTGCGGCTGACCGAAGTAACCCAGCCCCCAGCCCATCAGCGACACGATGGCAACAAAGTTCAGCCCTTTCAGCATATCGACGTTTTCGATGCTCTTCTGCTGAATCACCGCCAGGGAGTCACCCAGGCCGCCTACCGACAGGATCACAATCACTGGGGTCAGGATCAGGGCAAAAATCATCAGGCTGGCCTGCACGGTATCGGTCCAGCTGACGGCCAGGAACCCGCCTACGAAGGTGTAGAGGATGGTCGCCGCCGCGCCCGCCCACAGTGCGGTTTCATAGCTCATGCCGAAGGTGCTTTCGAACAGGCGCGCGCCTGCCACGATGCCGGAGGCACAGTAGATGGTGAAGAACAGCAGAATAACTAACGCGGAGATAATACGCAGGATGCGGCTGTTATCTTCGAAACGGCCGGTGAAGTAGTCCGGCAGGGTCAGGGCGTTGTTGTTAGCTTCGGTGTGCACGCGCAGACGCCCGGCCACCAGCTTCCAGTTAATCCATGCCCCCAGCGTCAGACCGATGGCGATCCAGCTTTCTGAAATACCGGAGATAAAGATGGCGCCCGGCAGCCCCATCAGCAGCCAGCCGCTCATATCCGACGCGCCCGCAGAGAGCGCCGTCACGAACGGCCCAAGGCTTCGCCCGCCGAGGATGTAGTCGTCAAAGTTCTTGGTAGAACGCCACGCAAGGAACCCTATCAGGATCATGCCAAAAATATAGATAAGAAATGTCACCAGCATCGGTGTGCTAATTGCCATTTAAATACTCCGCAAAGATGTTCGACAGCCTTTTTGACCGTCTTTATTACACCCCCGGAACGAGAGGGTGATGATGTGTGTTTCTGTTGGCCGCGCGTATCCTGCCGTATGCGCCTCCATGACACAAATGATTTAACACTGCATTTACATGAATTTCATCCCCGGTTTCACACCAGATTCCTGGAGGTTGCACTCGCTCACGTTTTTTGAGGTTGCACCTGCAAAAAGTGTTAAGCGCCGCATGAAACCAGGGTTGATCGCTAAAATCCACAACTTTTTTGCGGTTAACTATCACGTAACATTCTATTCATTTTCCAGCTTGCAAACCGGGTCACATTTAACGTGGTTGCACAAAGTTGCAACATAGTGGATATTTCACGTTAACTACACTAGCGCTACTGAATCACAGGAGTTTTTGGCATGGGCATGACCACCATGGGGGTTAAGCTGGATGATGCGACCCGCGAACGGATTAAATCGGCTGCGACCCGAATTGACCGCACGCCACACTGGTTAATCAAGCAGGCGATCTTTAACTATCTGGAAAAACTGGAGAGCGACGAAGCCCTGCCAGAGCTGCCTGCCCTGCTGGCCGGTGCCGCCAACGAGAGCGACGATAGCGCCGAGGCGATCGAAGAGGTCCACCAGCCGTTCCTTGAATTTGCCGAGCAGATCCTGCCCCAGTCGGTGAGCCGCGCGGCCATTACCGCCGCTTACCGTCGCGCCGAGACCGACGCCGTGCCGATGCTGCTGGAACAGGCGCGTCTGCCGGAGCCAGTCGCCTCCCAGGCCCACAGCCTGGCGTATCAGCTTGCCGAAAAACTGCGTAACCAGAAAACGGCCTCCGGGCGCGCCGGCATGGTGCAGAGCCTGCTGCAGGAGTTCTCCCTCTCCTCCCAGGAGGGCGTGGCGTTAATGTGCCTGGCGGAAGCGCTGCTGCGTATCCCGGACAAAGCGACCCGTGACGCGCTGATCCGCGACAAGATCAGCAACGGCAACTGGCATTCACACATTGGCCGCAGCCCGTCGCTGTTCGTTAACGCCGCCACCTGGGGCCTGCTGTTTACTGGCCGTCTGGTCTCCACCCACAACGAAGCGAGCCTCTCCCGCTCTCTGAACCGCATTATCGGCAAGAGCGGTGAACCGCTGATCCGTAAAGGCGTGGACATGGCGATGCGCCTGATGGGCGAGCAGTTCGTCACCGGCGAAACCATCGCCGAAGCGCTGGCTAACGCCCGCAAGCTGGAAGATAAGGGCTTCCGCTACTCCTATGACATGCTGGGCGAAGCGGCGCTGACCGCCGCCGACGCGCAGGCCTATCTGGTCTCTTACCAGCAGGCGATCCACGCTATCGGTAAAGCCTCCAACGGTCGCGGCATTTATGAAGGCCCGGGGATCTCCATCAAGCTCTCCGCCCTGCACCCGCGCTACAGCCGCGCCCAGTACGACCGGGTGATGGAAGAGCTCTATCCGCGCCTGAAGTCCTTGACCCTGCTGGCGCGCCAGTATGACATCGGGATCAACATCGACGCCGAAGAGGCTGACCGTCTGGAGATCTCCCTCGATCTGCTGGAAAAACTCTGCTTCGAGCCGGAGCTGGCGGGCTGGAACGGGATTGGCTTTGTCATTCAGGCCTACCAGAAACGCTGCCCGTTCGTCATTGATTACCTGATTGATCTCGCCACCCGCAGCCGTCGCCGCCTGATGATCCGTCTGGTGAAGGGCGCCTACTGGGACAGCGAGATCAAACGCGCGCAGATGGAAGGTCTGGAGGGTTATCCGGTCTATACCCGCAAGGTCTACACCGACGTCTCCTACCTCGCCTGCGCCAAAAAGCTGCTCGGCGTGCCGAACCTGATCTATCCGCAGTTCGCCACCCACAACGCCCACACCCTGGCGGCCATCTACCAGCTGGCCGGTCAGAACTACTATCCGGGCCAGTACGAGTTCCAGTGCCTGCACGGCATGGGTGAACCGCTGTACGAGCAGGTCACCGGTAAAGTGTCCGAGGGTAAACTGAATCGTCCGTGCCGTATCTACGCCCCGGTCGGTACTCACGAAACGCTGCTGGCGTACCTGGTGCGTCGTCTGCTGGAGAACGGGGCCAACACCTCCTTCGTTAACCGCATCGCCGATGCCACCCTGCCGCTGGATGAGCTGGTGGCGGACCCGGTACAGGCGGTGGAAAAGCTGGCCGCCCAGGAGGGTCAGGTTGGTCTGCCCCATCCGAAGATTGCCCTGCCGCGTGAGCTGTACGGCAATGGCCGCATCAACTCCGCGGGCCTCGATCTGGCGAACGAACACCGTCTGGCATCGCTCTCCTCGTCGCTGCTCAACAGCGCCCTGCAAAAATGGCAGGCGAAACCGATCCTGGAGCAGCCGGTCAGCAATGGCGAAATGCAGCCGGTGATCAACCCGGCCGAACCGAAAGACATTGTCGGCTTTGTCCGCGAAGCGACCGAAGAGGAAGTGGATCTGGCTCTCGACAGCGCGGTGAACAATGCGCCGATCTGGTTCGCCACCCCGCCGCAGGAGCGTGCAGCCATTCTGGAGCGCGCTGCGGTGCTGATGGAAGATCAGATGCAGCAGCTGATTGGCATTCTGGTGCGTGAGGCGGGTAAAACCTTCAGCAACGCCATCGCCGAAGTGCGCGAGGCCGTTGACTTCCTGCACTACTATGCCGGTCAGGTGCGTGACGATTTCGACAACGAAACCCATCGCCCACTGGGGCCGGTGGTCTGTATCAGCCCGTGGAACTTCCCGCTGGCGATCTTCACCGGCCAGATTGCCGCCGCCCTTGCCGCGGGTAACAGCGTGCTGGCCAAACCGGCGGAACAGACCCCGCTGATTGCCGCTCAGGGGATCAATATCCTGCTGGAAGCGGGTGTCCCTGCGGGCGTCGTGCAGCTGCTGCCGGGCCGCGGCGAGACCGTGGGTGCCAAACTCACCGCCGACAACCGCGTGCGCGGCGTAATGTTCACCGGCTCCACCGAAGTGGCCTCCCTGTTGCAGCGCAACATCGCCACCCGTCTGGATGCCCAGGGCCGTCCAACGCCGCTGATTGCGGAAACTGGCGGTATGAACGCGATGATCGTCGACTCCTCCGCCCTCACCGAGCAGGTGGTGGTGGATGTGGTGGCTTCGGCCTTCGACAGTGCCGGACAGCGCTGCTCTGCCCTGCGCGTACTCTGCGTGCAGGACGAAGTGGCCGATCACACCCTGAAAATGCTGCGTGGCGCGATGGCGGAGTGCCGGATGGGCAACCCGGGCCGTCTGACCACCGACATTGGCCCGGTGATCGACGCCGAAGCGAAAGCCAACATCGAAAACCACATCCAGGCGATGCGTGCGAAAGGCCGTCCGGTCTACCAGGCGGTGCGTGAGAACAGCGAAGATGCCCGCGAGTGGACCAGCGGCACCTTTGTGGCGCCAACCCTGATTGAACTGGCGAGCTTCGATGAACTGAAGAAAGAGGTGTTTGGCCCGGTGCTGCACGTGGTGCGTTACAACCGTAACAACCTCGACCAGCTGATCGCGCAGATCAACGCCTCCGGCTACGGTCTGACCCTGGGAGTGCATACCCGCATCGATGAAACCATCGCCCAGGTGACCGGCAGCGCCAACGTCGGCAACCTCTACGTGAACCGCAACATGGTCGGCGCCGTGGTCGGCGTGCAGCCGTTCGGCGGCGAAGGGCTGTCGGGCACCGGTCCGAAAGCCGGTGGTCCAATGTACCTCTATCGCCTGCTGGCTAACCGTCCGGCCAATGCGCTGGGCGTCACCCTGGCGCGTCAGGATGCGCAGTACGCGGTAGACACCCAGGTGAAAACGGTGCTGACCCAGCCGCTGGAAGCATTAAAAGCGTGGGCGGAAAAACGTCCTGAACTGCGCGAGCTGTGTCAGGAGTATGGCGAGCTGGCTCAGGCCGGTACCCAGCGCGTATTGCCAGGGCCAACGGGCGAGCGCAACACCTGGACGCTGATGCCGCGCGAGCGTGTGCTGTGCGTGGCGGATAACGAGCAGGATGCGCTGATCCAGCTGGCGGCGGCGATGGCGACCGGGTGTGAAGTGCTCTGGCCGGAAGATAGCCTGCACCGTGACCTGGCGAAGCAGCTGCCGAAGGCGGTGACGGAACGGATTCGTTTCGCCAAAGCTGATGTGCTGACCAGCCAGCCGTTCGACGCGGTGATCTATCACGGTGATTCCGACCAGCTGCGCGAGCTGTGCGAGCAGGTTGCGGCCCGCAGCGGGGCGATTGTCTCCGTGCAGGGCTTCGCCCGGGGTGAAACCAACCTGCAGCTGGAGCGTCTGTACGTGGAGCGTTCGCTCAGCGTGAACACCGCCGCAGCAGGGGGTAACGCCAGCCTGATGACCATCGGTTAAGCGTGCAATCTCTCCCCGGTGGCGCTACGCTTACCGGGGCTACAGAGGTGACATTCTGTTTTTGTAGGCCGGATAAGCACAGCGCATCCGGCTTTTTTATAGGGAGGGAAAGATGAAACGAGCTTTTATCGCCGGTGCCGCGTTACTGCTGAGCACCAGCGCGCTGGCGGATGAGTGCGCCAACGCCAGCACCCAGGCGGAGATGAACAGCTGCACCGCGCAGCAGTATCAGGCCGCGGATAAAACCCTGAACCAGACGTATCAGGCAGCCATCAAGCGCGCCGACGCCCCCCAGCGTGAGCTGCTGAAAAAGGCGCAACAGGCGTGGATCGCCCTGCGCGATGCTGACTGCGCCTTTATCGGCTCCGGCACTCAAGGCGGCTCTATTCAGCCAATGATTGTGAACCAGTGTCTGGCGGATAAAACCAACGAACGGGAAGCCTATCTGGCCACGCTGATGCAGTGTGAAGAGGGCGATTTAAGCTGCCCGCTGCCCCCGGGGAATTAACGCACCCGGATCCCTTCGATAATCATCCGCTCCACGTTCTCCACCGTGCTGTGGAAAAAGTCGTCATCCTTGAGCGTCTTGCCCGTCACCGCCTCCACCTGGGCGGAAAAGTCGGCGTAGTGCTGGGTGGCGGCCCAGATCATAAAGATTAGATGGTGTGGATCGACCGGGGCCAGTCTGCCGGTGGCGACCCACCCGGCAATGATCGCGGACTTCTCATCCACCAGCGATTTCATATCCCCGCTCAGCACCGTTTTCAGCAGCGGTGCCCCCTGCAACATCTCCAGACAGAACAGTCGCGACGCCTGGGGATAGTCCCGGGAGACCTCCAGCTTCAGGCGAATATACTGCTGGATCGCCACCAGCGGGGTGAGCTCCTCACGAAACGCCTTCAGCGGGGCCAGCCAGATATCGAGGATCTGTTGCAGAACGGAGACGTACAGCGCCTCTTTCGAGGGAAAGTAGTAGAGCAGATTGGTTTTTGACACCCCCGCCAGCTCCGCCACCTGCTCCAGCCGGGTGCCGTGGATGCCAAACTGCGAGAAGGTCTCCAGCGCCGCCGCAAGGATCGCCTGTTTTTTCGCGCTCACCGCCTGCGAACGTTTACCGCCTGTCTTCACTGCGCCTTGTGCCATTTGCTCACTCCGTGTTGATCAGCCCCCAGCATAGCAAAACCCCTGCTTTACCACGACAATCTGCACCGCCACCGCGCACGACTGCCTGCTTTGTGTGCAACTATTTTGACCAGACAGTCCACTTTTATAACCAGCAATTCATCAACCATTTCTTAACACACTAATAACATTACAGATTTCAAAACTGGCACTCCCTTTGCAAAACCGAGACTACGCGGCTGAACAGGAGATGCAGGATGCAGCGCCACGTCTGACTTTCACCCCCAAGCTGAGATGAAGAGAGGTTCGTGATGAAAATTGGCGTATTCGTTCCCATTGGCAATAACGGCTGGTTGATCTCTACCCACGCGCCGCAGTACATGCCGACTTTTGAGCTGAACAAAGCCATCGTGCAGAAGGCAGAGCACTATCACTTCGATTTTGCCCTGTCGATGATTAAGCTGCGCGGCTTCGGCGGGAAAACCGAATTCTGGGATCACAACCTGGAGTCCTTCACCCTGATGGCGGGGCTGGCGGCGGTCACCTCCCGCATCCAGATCTACGCTACCGCCGCCACCCTGACCCTGCCTCCGGCCATCGTGGCGCGGATGGCCTCCACCATCGACACCATCTCCGGCGGACGCTTTGGCGTTAACCTCGTCACCGGCTGGCAGAAGCCGGAGTATGAGCAGATGGGGCTCTGGCCGGGAGATAACTATTTTTCGAAGCGCTATGACTACCTCACCGAGTATGTGCAGGTCCTGCGGGATCTGTGGGGCACCGGCAAGAGCGACTTCAAAGGTGAGTTCTTCACCATGAACGACTGCCGCGTCAGCCCCCAGCCGTCGGTGCCGATGAAGGTGATCTGCGCCGGGCAGAGCGATGCCGGGATGGACTTCTCGGCGAAATATGCCGACTTCAACTTCTGCTTCGGCAAAGGGGTTAACACCCCAACGGCCTTTGCCCCTACCGCTGCGCGCATGAAACAGGCCGCTGAAAAAACCGGGCGCGATGTCGGCTCCTATGTGCTGTTTATGGTCATTGCCGACGAGACCGACGAGGCGGCGCGGGCGAAGTGGGAGCACTACAAAGCCGGGGCCGACGACGAGGCCCTGAGCTGGCTCAGCGAGCAGAGCCAGAAGGACACCCGCTCCGGGGCCGACACCAACGTGCGGCAGATGGCCGACCCGACCTCGGCGGTGAATATCAACATGGGCACCCTGGTCGGCTCTTATGCCAGCGTGGCGCGGATGCTTGATGAGGTAGCCAGCGTGCCGGGTGCCGAAGGGGTGCTGCTGACCTTTGATGACTTTATTGCCGGGATTGAAACGTTTGGCGAGCGCATCCAGCCGCTGATGCAGTGCCGCGCCCATATTCCGGTTATGACAAAGGAGGTCGCGTGATGACCACTCTGCCCGCACGCCCGGAAGCCATCACCTTTGACGCCCAGCAGAGCGCGCTGATCGTGGTGGATATGCAGAACGCCTACGCCAGCCCTGGCGGCTATCTCGACCTCGCCGGGTTTGACGTCTCCGCCACCCGGCCGGTGATCGAGAATATCCGCACCGCGGTGGCCGCCGCCCGCAAGGCCGGGATGCTGATTATCTGGTTCCAGAACGGCTGGGATGAAGAGTATGTGGAGGCGGGGGGCCCTGGCTCGCCCAACTTCCACAAATCGAATGCGCTGAAAACCATGCGCCAGCGCCCGGAGCTGCACGGCAAGCTGCTGGCGAAAGGCGGCTGGGATTACCAGCTGGTGAATGACCTGGTGCCGGAGCCGGGGGACATCGTGCTGCCGAAACCGCGCTACAGCGGCTTTTTCAACACCCCGCTGGACAGCATTTTGCGCAGCCGCGGCATCCGCCACCTGATCTTTACCGGCATCGCCACCAACGTCTGCGTGGAGTCCACCCTGCGCGACGGCTTCTTCCTGGAGTACTTTGGCGTGGTGCTGGAAGACGCCACCCACCAGGCGGGGCCGGCATTTGCCCAGCAGGCTGCGCTGTTCAACATCGAAACCTTTTTTGGCTGGGTTACTGACGTCGCCACCTTCTGCGACGCCCTTTCCCCTGCCGCTTATGCCCGTATCGCCTGAGGAGCTACCTTATGCCGAAATCTGTGATTATCCCCCAGGGGACCAGCACGCCGATTGCCCCCTTCGTCCCCGGCACCCTGGCGGACGGGGTGGTTTACGTCTCGGGCACCCTGCCGTTCGACGCGGATAACAACGTGGTGTTTCCCGATGACCCAAAGGCGCAAACCCGCCACGTGCTGCAGACCATCCAGCGCGTTATCGAAACGGCAGGCGGGACGATGGCGGATGTGACCTTCAACAGCATCTTTATTACCGACTGGAAAAACTACGCCGCGATTAACGAGATCTACGCTGAATTTTTCCCCGGCGATAAACCGGCGCGCTTCTGCATTCAGTGCGGGCTGGTGAAACCCGAGGCGCTGGTGGAGATCGCCACTATCGCCCACATTGGCCGGTGAGGTTGCCATGAATCTTTCCATTTCACCGCCGCCCTTTGCGGACGCGCCGGTTGTGGTGCTGATCGCCGGACTGGGGGGCAGCGGCAGCTACTGGCTGCCCCAGCTCGCCGACCTTGAGCAAGGGTATCAGGTGGTCTGCTACGACCAGCGCGGCACCGGCAATAACCCCGGCGAGTTGCCGGAAGATTACACCCTGGCAGCGATGGCCGACGAGCTGTGGCAGGCGCTCTCTCTCGCAGGGATCGCGCGGTTCAGCGTGGTGGGCCATGCCCTGGGGGCGCTAATCGGCCTGCAGCTGGCAGTGGATCACCCGCAGGCGATCGGTGCCCTGATATGCGTTAACGGCTGGCTGACGCTGAATCCGCATACCCGCCGCTGCTTCCAGATCCGCGAGCGGCTGCTGCATGCCGGAGGGGCGCAGGCGTGGGTGGAAGCCCAGCCGCTCTTTCTCTATCCCGCCGACTGGATGGCGGCCCGCCAGCCGCGCATGGAGGCCGAAGAGGCGCTGGCCCTGGCCCACTTCCAGGGCAAAAGCACCCTGCTGCGCAGGCTCAATGCCCTGAAGCGGGCCGATTTCAGCCGCCAGACGGCGCGCATTCACTGCCCGGTGCAGATACTTTGCGCCGCCGACGATCTGCTGGTGCCCTCGGTCTGTTCGGCAGAGCTGCATGCCGCCCTGCCCGGCAGCCTGCTTACCGTGATGCCCCGGGGCGGGCACGCCTGCAACGTGACCGAGCCGGAGGCGTTTAACGCCCTGCTGCAAAACGGGCTCGCCAGCCTGCTGCACCGCCACGAACGTTTACTGAAGGAGTTGCCATGAGTGAAGCCATCACCCCGACGGCGCAGCATGCGCTGTTTACCGAGGCGCGGACCCATAACGGCTGGCTGGATCGTCCGGTCAGCGACGAGACGCTGCGCGAAATCTATGACCTGATGAAATGGGGGCCCACCTCCGCCAACTGCTCTCCGGCGCGGATGGTCTTTATCCGCACCCCGGAAGGCAAAGAGAAGCTGCGCCCGGCCCTCTCCAGCGGCAACCTGCAAAAGACCCTCACCGCCCCGGTGACGGTTATCGTTGCCTGGGACAGCCAGTTTTACGAGCGACTGCCGGAGCTGTTCCCCCACGGCGATGCCCGGAGCTGGTTTACCGCCAGCCCGCAGCTCGCCGAGGAGACTGCCTTTCGCAACAGCACGATGCAGGCGGCCTATCTGATTGTCGCCTGTCGTGCGCTGGGGCTGGACACCGGGCCGATGTCCGGCTTTGACCGCGAAAAGGTGGACGCGGCCTTCTTCACCGGCAGCAATCTGAAAAGCAATCTGCTGATCAACATCGGCTACGGCGATACCAGCAAACTCTACGGACGACTGCCCCGCCTGAGTTTTGAAGACGCCTGCGGGCTGGCATAAGGAGCCACCATGAATATCGATAAACAAACGTTTCGTGATGCCATGGCCTGTCTGGGCGCGGCGGTCAATATCATCACCACCGACGGCCCGGCCGGACAGGCGGGCTTCACCGCCAGCGCGGTGTGCAGCGTGACCGACTCGCCGCCAACGCTGCTTGTGTGCCTGAATCGTAGCGCCTCGGTGTGGCCGGTGTTTAACGACAACCGCACCCTGTGCGTCAACACCCTGAGCGCCGGGCAGGAGTCCCTCTCGAATCTGTTTGGCGGCAAAACCCCGATGGCCGACCGCTTTGCCGCAGCAGGCTGGCAGACGGGTGCCACCGGCTGTCCACGTCTCGACGAGGCGCTGGCCTCGTTCGACTGCCGCATTAGCCAGGTGGTGAGCGTCGGCACCCACGACATTCTGTTTTGCGAGATCGTTGCAATAACCCGCCACCCGGTGCCCCAGGGCCTGGTGTGGTTTGACCGCGGCTACCACGCGCTGATGCGACCCGCCTGTTAATCCTCCTTAAGGAGCAGCTGATGGCACTATTCGGTTTTCCTCACTGGCAGTTGAAATCGACCTCCTCTGATAGCGGCGTGGTCGCGCCGGATGAACGTCTCCCGCTGGCGCAAACCGCGGTGATGGGGGTGCAGCATGCGGTGGCGATGTTTGGCGCCACGGTGCTGATGCCCATTCTGATGGGGCTGGATCCTAACCTGTCGATTCTGATGTCGGGCATTGGCACCCTGCTCTTCTTTTTCATCACCGGCGGACGGGTGCCGAGCTATCTCGGCTCCAGCGCCGCCTTTGTCGGGGTGGTGATTGCCGCCACCGGCTTTTCCGGCCAGGGGGTAAACCCTCAACTGAGCGTGGCGCTGGGCGGGATCATCGCCTGCGGGGCACTCTACACCGCGGTGGGTCTGGTGGTGATGAAGCTGGGCACCCGCTGGATCGAACGGCTGATGCCACCGGTGGTCACCGGAGCAGTGGTGATGGCGATTGGCCTCAACCTGGCACCCATCGCCGTCAAAGGGGTTTCCGGCTCCGCCTTTGACAGCTGGATGGCGGTAATGACGGTGCTCTGCATCGGCCTGGTGGCGGTATTTACCCGGGGGATGATCCAGCGGCTGCTGATCCTGGTGGGGCTGATCTTCGCCTGCCTGCTCTACGCCCTGCTGACCAGCGTGTTTGGTCTTGGCAAGACGGTGGATTTTACCCAGGTCGCCCAGGCGGCGTGGTTTGGTCTTCCGCAGCTCACCTCGCCCACCTTTAACGGCCAGGCGATAATGCTGATTGCCCCGGTGGCGGTGATCCTGGTGGCGGAAAACCTCGGCCATTTGAAAGCGGTGGCCGGCATGACCGGACGCAATATGGACCCCTATATGGGGAGGGCATTTGTGGGAGATGGGCTGGCGACCATGCTGTCAGGTTCGGTGGGCGGCAGCGGCGTGACCACCTATGCCGAGAACATCGGCGTGATGGCGGTCACCAAGGTCTACTCAACGCTGGTGTTCGTGGCGGCAGCGGTGATTGCCGTGCTGCTCGGCTTTTCACCTAAATTCGGTGCCTTAATCCACACCATCCCGGGGCCGGTGATTGGCGGTGCGTCGATTGTGGTGTTTGGCCTGATTGCGGTGGCCGGGGCGCGGATCTGGGTGCAGAACCATGTTGATCTCAGCCAGAATGGCAACCTGATTATGGTCGCCGTAACGCTGGTGCTGGGCGCGGGGGATTTTGCCCTTTCGCTCGGCGGCTTCACCCTGGGCGGGATCGGCACGGCCACCTTTGGCGCGATTGCCCTTAACGCCCTGCTCAGCCGCCGGATGGCGGGGGTGACGCAGGGCACAGTGGCGACTCAGGACTGATCCAGCGTGGCGCTGTCGTCCGGCAGCGCCTTCTTTTTTCTTTTCAGCTTCAGCTCACTCACCAGCACGCCCGCGATGATAAAGGCGCCCCCCAGCAGGGCGAGCAGCGGCAGGCGCTCCCCGGCCAGACGGCCAAAGATCCCCGCCCACACCGGCTCCCCGGTATATATTACCGTCGCCCGGGTGGGCGAGACGCTGCGCTGGGCCCAGTTCATGGTTACCTGAATAATGGCGCTGAAAATCCCCAGCCCAAGGGCCACCATCCACAGCCCTGCCGACATCGGCGGAACCGACTCCCCGGCCGGGAGCATGGTCAGAAACGCCACCAGCGAGGCGGTCGCCAGCTGCACGACGGTGACGCGCTTGACGTCCACCTTTCCGGCCCAGGCGCTGATGAGGATGATCTCGGCGGCAATCGCCACCGCGCCCACCAGGGTGATCATCTCTCCAGGCCCGAGCGCCAGCAGGTTATCTTCCGGCCCTGCCAGCAGGATCAGCCCGATAAAAGCCAGCACTATGCCGATGCAGGACATCATTCCCGGCATGCGGCGCAGGCAGAGCCACTGCAACAGCGGCACCAGCGGGACATACATGGCGGTAATAAACGCCGATTTACTGCTGGGAATAGTCTGTAATCCCCAGGTTTGCAGGCTGTAGCCCATCGCGATCGCCACCCCGATCGCCAGCCCCGCTTTGAGTTCGGTCAGGGTCAGGCCGCGCAGGGTTTTGAGCGAAATGAGTGCCACCGCCAACGCAGCCGTGGCAAAACGCAGGCCGACAAAGAAGAAAGGGCCGCTCTGCGTGACGGCGTACTGTACGGCAAGAAAGGTCCCACCCCAGAACATGGTGATAAGGATCAGGATCGCTTCCTGCGGTTTGATCGAAAAGGCATAACGGGAGAGAGACATGGGGCACCAGCACAAAAAGTGAATCCGCTAGTGTGAAAGGAATTTGATAACACTTCAATAACAGGCATAAAAAAACCGCCGGGGATCCCGGCGGCGGGGGTGCCAGAGGTCAAAAGACCCCTACTTCAGACGGCTACAACTTAATTGCTCTTGTTGCCGCCATGGCTATTTTTGCCCCCTTTTTTGCCAGCTTCGGATGCGCGCTGAGGATCATTTTTGAAATTACCCCCGCTCTGCTGGCCACCTTTACGTCCTGCTTCTGATGCTCTTTCACGGTCTTCTGCAAAATTACCTGACCCACCACGATGGTTTGCCATGTCGGACCTCCAGAGTTAAAAACATAAGATTTAATTCTGCATTCAGTGAAAGCGAATTCTTCCACCTGACGACGCTAAAAAAGAGTCTTTAACTGCGCCGCGTGAACTTAAGCTTAGTGGAGCAGGCACATTCAGCCAGCGAATCGTAATATCCTGCAATACGATATCAGCCTTTTGTATGAAGCCTGCCGAAACGAAACCATAAGCCTTTCTTATCATTCCGAAAATTTGCTCTGCTGAAAATGTTTCATTTTGCTACGAAGAAAGCCCGCCATCCTTTGTTGTTTAAAATCAAATAAATGGTGTCCAGATTTGCAGTCTCGCTGTCACGTCATATCTTTAAATAACGGCAGCATGCCGCTGACCGAAAAAATCATGCGAGGAGTGAAGCGAAATGACGAAAATTCTGGTGCTCTACTATTCCATGTACGGACACATCGAAACCATGGCTCATGCAGTTGCGGAAGGCGCCAGGAAAATCGAGGGGGTTGAGGTGGTGATCAAACGCGTACCGGAAACCATGCAGGCAGAAGCTTTTGCCAAAGCGGGCGGTAAAGCGCAGGAGGCGCCGGTAGCTTCGCCGCAGGAGCTGGGCGATTACGATGCAATCATCTTTGGTACCCCGACGCGCTTCGGCAATATGGCTGGCCAGATGCGTACCTTCCTCGACCAGACCGGGGGACTGTGGGCCAAAAATGCGTTACTCGGCAAAGTCGCCAGCGTGTTCAGCTCCACCGGCACCGGTGGCGGACAAGAGCAGACCATCACCTCAACCTGGACCACCCTTGCGCACCATGGGATGGTGATTGTGCCCATCGGCTACGGCACCCCGGAACTGTTTGATCTTTCCCAGCTCCGCGGCGGTACGCCATATGGCGCAACAACAATTGCCGGGGGCGACGGTTCACGTCAGCCTTCGGAAGCAGAACTGAACATTGCCCGCTATCAGGGTGAATATGTCGCCGGCCTGGCTGCTAAACTGAAAGGTTAACTCTCAACAGGAGGATTACTATGCCAACTCAAGAAGCTAAAGCACATCGCGTCGGGGAATTTGCGCGTTTACGTAATACGTCACCGGAGATCGCTGAGGCGATTTTTGAAGTCGCAAAATATGACGAAAAACTGGCAGAGAAAATCTGGGAAGAAGGTAATGATGAAGTTCTGATGTTAGCCTTCCAAAAAACCGACAAAGACTCGCTGTTCTGGGGCGAGCAGACCATTGAGCGTAAAAACGTCTGATAATCGTGCGGACAAAAAACGCCTGATGGCGCTACGCTTATCAGGCCTACGGGATTCGGAACCAGAGTTGGATTTTGTAGGTCGGGTAAGCGAAGCGCCACCCGACATTTCAGCCCCTCTCCCCTTCAGGGAGAGGGGCTGAACTTACTGCGCCGCGGTATTCAATACCTTATTAAAGCTCTCCACCGGGCAGAATCCATTCGCATCCACCGGACAGCCATTCAGCTCCAGGGTAACGCGCTGGGCTGGGGCTTCTAACGTCAGCACCTGGGCATTACGCAGCTGCTCGGAACTCTGATAGACATACTCAATTTTCATCAGATCGCGATTGCCGGTTTTGTCGTGCCAGCGCTGGAAGACGATCTTGCCGCCAATGGGTGTGCGCTCATACTGGCCGTGCAGCTGATAGGGTTTAAAATCCAGCGCCTTCAGCAGGGAGGCAATGTTAGAGTCATGCCCCACCAGCACGGTGATTTTCGGCGCTTTCGTCCGGTCGGTGACCAGCGCGTTATCGATGTATTTCACCAGCGGTTTCGCCACGTTACGCGCCACCTCTGCCGAGGTAAAAAGCGAATCCTGATAGCCATTTTTTAGCTGAGAGAGCACCCGCCACTGCTGGTCGGTTTTGATCTCGCCCCACGCCACCTGATCCAGCGGGAAGCCTTCGTAATACTGCAACGTGAAGGCGTCAACCAGCGAGTTACCCACCTTGAGCGGACCGGATACCCCAGGCTCTTTCTGGTACTCGGCGCTGTAGGTGTCTTTCGCGTCCGTCAGGGAGCAGACCTGTTTCTCTTTGCAGGACGGAGACTGTTTGTAGTCGGTCATCTGCTCCAGCAGTTTGTAGCTCTCGTCAAGCTGCATCCCCTGACGTTCTTTGTTCATCGCCTGTAGCGCTTTTTCGCGGAATTCCGGGGAGTTGTCGGTGATCACCGGATTAAAGGTCGGGTCCATGGTGCCCATCTTTTCCTGATGGTGCACCGGCACATCGCACCCCGGGAACGCGCCGGTAATGAAGAACTGCGCGGTCGCCACCGTGCGTTGCAGACTGTTGGCATAGGCATAGACGCTGTTCGCTGCCGGACACTCCCCGGCGGTCACCAGCCCCTGCTCTGCCAGCCATTCACGCATGTAGTGCCCCATGTAGACTTCCAGCACCCCACCTTTGGTGGTGAGCTGCCCGCCGGGCACATCCCACTCTGGCCATTTTTCCGGGGTCGACTGTTCCAGCACGCTGCCGTTATTGGCCAGCGGCGCACGCAGGTTATGACGGCTCATGATCAGAACCTGTTCCAGCTGATACCCTTCCGGCGCGGTTTGCGCCTGAACGCCGCCAGAGAGCCCGATGGTGCCCGCCACGGCGACAGCGATTAGTGCTTTTCTCATCCCTAATTCCTCACCTGTTTATTGTCGTTAACAGTGTGACAGATCTGTGACGAATTACCTGGAGCCTGCCCGCAAAGTGACAGCTTGCTTTGTGCGCCGGGGTAATTGGTTTTATAATTAAACTTACCGCTGATAAGGAGAGACCGTGAAACGTACCCGCCTCGAAGAGAGCCCCTGCCCTGTCGCCCGCTCGCTGGATATTATCGGCGACTGGTGGTCCCTGCTGATTGTGCGTGATGCCCTGAGCGGCATAACGCGTTTTGGTGAGTTTCAGAAAAGCCTCGGCATCGCCAAAAACATGCTGGCGACCCGGCTAAAGCTACTGGTGGACGAAGGCATACTGACGCTGCAACCCGCCTCCGACGGCAGCGCCTGGCAGGAGTATGTGCTGACCGCAAAAGGCCGCGAGCTGCAAACCGTGCTGCTGGCGCTCTCCCAGTGGGGAAATGAACACCTGTTTGCCGAGGGGGATACCGGTACGGTGCTGGTGGACGCGCGGGATCGCCAGCCGCTACGCAAGCTCACGATGGTGGCGAGCGATGGGCGGGAGCTGGAGCCAGGTGAGGTGGTGGCGAAGTATCCGCAGACGAAATAACGTGAGAGAAACAACACAAATGCCCGACAGGAGAGTCGCCGGGCATTGCGGAATCAATCGGGACGTTAAAGACCCAGTTCCGATAACCCCGGATGATCGTCAGGACGACGCCCCAGCGGCCAGTGGAATTTACGTTCGCTTTCCTTGATAGGCATATCGTTGATACAGGCGAAACGGCGCTGCATCAGGCCATCTTCGCCAAATTCCCAGTTCTCATTTCCATAAGAGCGGAACCAGTTACCGGAATCATCGCGCCATTCATAAGCGTAACGGACGGCAATGCGGTTGCCGCCAAATGCCCATAATTCTTTAATCAGGCGATACTCAAGTTCTTTTTTCCATTTGCGCTCAAGGAAGCCTTTGGCTTCTTCGCGATTATTCGCAAATTCTGCGCGATTACGCCATTTGGTATCCAGAGAATAGGCCAGCGCGACTTTTTCAGCGTCGCGGCTATTCCAGCCATCTTCAGCAAGCCTGACTTTTTCAATGGCTGATTCAAGCGTAAACGGAGGCAGTGGAGGGCGAATTTGTGCATCAGACATGGTTAAGACTCCTGTAAATTGGCAGAGAGGGTTAAAACGCCTTTTCGATATAGACATATAGACTAATTCCCCTGTTATTTAACGTCCTTTTCATTCATGGCAGTTTTGCAAAATGCCGTCGCGCCAATATCCATTTACCAGAGGGTTCTTGTTGTCCATGCATTCATGGTAGAACGATCGTTCTACCTCGTCAAGCGCGAGTCTGTAAAATGATTAAAAAAAATAAAAAATGTCATTATCGATATAATTATTTTACCGTCCCCTTACAAGCAAGCCGACAAAATACTTTTACATACAATAGGATATGATTATAGCATCTTAATTTTATGGCCTTTGAGGTACGAAAATCGCACCCGGTCAGAATAGAAAAAAGGCGGCAGGGAATAGCGTCGGGAATTAATATCCGACAAGGGAGGAGATATTTTATGAAATTTTACATCCTGTTCATAAAAACAGAATATAAGTGTGAAAGGTATGAGGATGAATTATTTCTGTTTCAGTGTCTGTTTCCCTGTGAGTTCAGGTCTCTTTTACGAGACCTGTTTCAGTAATAACTGAGCAATATCTTTTGCATCATCGGCGGCGCTGTATTCGCCCATGACGCGTGATACGGTTATAGCGCCTTCAATCAATAACAGCAATTGCCTTGCCAGGGCTGAAGCGTGCTCAATATTCAGTTGCCCGGTTAGCTCAAGAGCGTAATCCAGTATTTTCTGTTTATGCAGCCTGGCAATCTGCCGGATGGGATCGGCACTGTCCCCCACTTCCCCGGCGGTATTGATGAATGCACACCCGCGGTATCCTTCCGACTCAAACCAGCCTTTAAGCACGGTGAACATATTCAGGATACGTTCCTGCGGCGTGTCCCCTTTGTCGCACTCGCTCCTGAACCACTCCATCCAGCGGACATCCCGCGCGTTCAGCGCGGCAGCCGCCACTTCGTCTTTGTTCGCGAAATAGCGATAGATGCTTTTCCGGGCCACACCTGAGGTCTTCACCAGAAGGTCCATACCGGTGGCATGGATGCCGTTCTGGTAAATGAGTTCTTCAGCGGACGCGAGGATTTTTTCTCGTGTGTCAGTCGTATTTTTGTTCATAGAGTAATGGTAGAACGATCGTTCTCCTCAGTCAATTCTCTTTTCGTCCAGAATCGCTACGAATTTTTCCTGTTCCGGAATGCCGCTACCTTCATGCGATTGCCGCACGT
Organism: Leclercia sp. GHBNCSD; assembly: GCF_055805075.1. Classification (NCBI taxonomy): domain Bacteria; kingdom Pseudomonadati; phylum Pseudomonadota; class Gammaproteobacteria; order Enterobacterales; family Enterobacteriaceae; genus Leclercia; species Leclercia sp. GHBNCSD. Next base: position 192,345 of record NZ_JBQVYO010000001.1, read on the forward strand.
CGCCATACTGCACCAGCGGCGGCGATGGGATTTACTCAAATCATGAAACAGCAAAATACAGTTATGCGCTTCACATTGCCGCACGTATTCAAACTTATCGTCAGCGATGAGTTTCACCAACGCATCCGCAACAGGCCAGAGCAGGCCTGCGGGGCTGAGCACCTCCGGCCGAACAGTAATCCGGTATCGCTGCGTCTCTTTGTCCCACTGCAGAGTCGTCTCAGGACGCCCCGCCTGGAGTACGTGGTTAATCACCGTCAGGTCAGCCGCAACGGACTTCATCGCGGCATGCACGACTGCCCTGGCGGCATCGCGCAGCTGCCGGGCTTCCGCCACGAGCCCATCAGGTGCCTTAGTACCTTTCGGCACAAGCCCCGCTATCACCAGCCAGTCGATGACGCGGGTATCGTCTTCAAAACAGTCGTGCCGTTCATCCCCTGTCCCGTATTCACTGTTAATAAAATCCAGCGCAAGGTTGTCAGCCAGGAAGAGGGGCTGAGAAGAAGGTGGTTTAAATTCCATACCGCTCCGTAACTCATAAAATCATTTTGACAGGTTACCAAATTTACATGTAACCTTCAAATAACCACTTTAAAGGTTACATGAGGCTTATCATGATCTCTTCCACTACGGATTTATCTGCTCCCGCTACGCCGGTGCATTACCGCTATAAACAGGCAGGTGATGTTAACGTTTTCTACCGTGAGGCCGGCGATCCGGCATCGCCTGTATTGTTGTTACTTCACGGCTTCGCAGGCTCATCATTTATGTTTCGGGATCTTTTTGCCCAGCTGGCGGATCGTTATCACTTAATCGCGCCAGATTTGCCGGCCTTCGGTTTTACCGAGGCGCCAGCGCGCTGTGAATACGCTTATACCTTTGACCAGCTCGCGGAAACCATTGACCGGTTTACCGAAGCACTTAATCTCAACCGCTATGCGCTGATGGTTCATGACTACGGTGCCCCTGTCGGATGGCGGCTGGCATTAGCCCATCCGGAGCGTGTGACAGCGCTTATTTCCCAGAATGGCAATGCCTACGAAGAGGGCCTGGGCGAGGCCTGGGAACCCATTCAGAGATACTGGCGCGAGCCCACGCCTGAAAACCGGCATGCGCTGCGTGAGTTTCCGACCCCGGCTTCAATCAAATGGCAATATCTGGAAGGTGTTGCCGATCAAAGCCTGGTTTCACCCGATGGTTATTCCCTTGAAGGAATGCAGGTATTACGGCCTGGTAATGCCGAGATTCAGCTTGACCTGTTACTGGATTACGCCTCAAACGTGAAGATGTATCCTCTGTTTCAGCACTATTTTCGTCAGCATCAGCCCCCGTTATTGGCCGTGTGGGGTAAACACGATCCCTTTTTCATGGCGGCGGGCGCTGAAGCCTGGAAACGCGATCTGCCAGACGCGGAAATCCGCTTCTACGACACGGGCCACTTTGCCCTTGAAACGCACGCCAGAGAGATAGGGTCTGATATTCGGGACTTCCTTGACCGCCACATCCGCCAGACCTCTTTACCGATTGGCGATGTAAACGTCAGGTAAAACACTTTATTGCCAGAGAACACGATTTTGTGTCATTAACGCTATTATGTCGCGCATATATCATTGAAATGATATTCGCCTTTCTGGTTAAATTCCCCGGCTTGCTTTCGCCACGTCCGCTTGTAACCAAAGCGGACGTGCTTATGATAATGGGCTTACCACGCATATCAAAAACCTGAGTTATATACTTTCTTCTTGTAGAAATCATGCCGATATTTATGCTTCATTACAGAGTAAAAAGCCAGGCTTAATAACCGGCCTGTTGCTGCGTGACGGGCTTAGACCAGGCGTCAGTGTATTTAATCACGCCATCCAGGTAAAACCATTCGATACTTTGATAACGTAAGCTGAGGGTTTCAATCATATTATGACTGTTCGACCCCGGAATATAGGTATGGTTAGCATTAACCGACATAATAACCACCCCTTCCATGGTGACCCGGTAGATTTCCCGCTCGAAACCAGCATCATTAACTTCGTAATATTTGATTTCGGCTTTTTGCAGCCGACGACCTTCACAAACACAATTGGCGAGATAAGGTGATAATTTGTTGACTTGCTTATGGAGAACATAAGGGGCATGCTGCCGCGTCCCGCCCAATCTTCCGGTGTGCGGATCGACCGGCTGGCTGACGCCATAGCTGCTGCTCATGACCTCCACCGCGCCTTCGCGACCCAGCGCCAGACTGCCGCCGTTTAATAACATTCCATTTTCATCATAAAGAAACAGATAGGCGGGTAAGGACATGGTTACGCTCTCCTGATATATCAAGTTATAAAGATGGTGATGTAGGCACCGCATTCCACATAGGCTGGATCGTTCATTACCAGGGAACAAGACTCATATAAGGGCAATCGGTGTAGGTCCATAAATATATCACGCGACCGTTATTATCTTTGATAAAGATATCATAATAGTCTTCATTATCCAGCGTATAAATTGCTCTGTAGATCACTCCCTTTTCCAAAGGGGCCATAAAACAACTTTCTGGATAGGAAAGATGCGTTGAGCGACCACTTAGTAATATTTTCAGTTTTCTACCTACAGCTGTAAACTCATAGTTACTGAGCACCTGCTTATTATTAATGGTGAAGCAGACACGATCCCCATCGATAAAGACACTTCCCATTTTTCCATATCGTGGGGCTTTGTTATCTTTACTGACGCATCCGGTCATAAACACAATCAGAATAAATAATAGGGTTTTCGTCATTCCTGATAAGTCCTTCAATTCTTCTCTGCTCGCATGGATGAGAATTAAGACGCATTAGTCGGATAAGGACACACAGCGCTGTCGCCTAAATCTATGATCTGACCATCCTTATCAATAAGGAAAGTGTAATAATACATTTTTTGGTTAAGCGTATAGCGTGTCCCATATACCACAGCCTTTTCAAAATTCACATTAAAGCAGGTGTCAGGGTATTTCAAGTGTGTGGAATAGTTACGAAGCAACTTATTAAATGCATCGTGGTTGGGCGACAAACTATAACTGTCCAGCACATCATTTTCATTCAGCGTAAAGCAGACGCGATTGCTCTCAATATGAATAGCTCTTCTTTCACCATATTGTGCGCCCTCTTTTCCTTTACCGGGACAACCTGTAAGTATAAGAATCAAAGCAATCAACAGTAAATTTTTCATCCCGGGAAACTCTCTAACACCTTTTCATATTTTCTCATCAACGCCAGGAAGGGTTCAGAGGGGTCATAATCTTTGTAGTCATGCAAACGTTCGTTGTTCTGAAATCCATAGTGCTTCAATAACCAGTAATCGCTGACAATAGAAGCTTGCTGTTCAAGCCCATAATCAAGCAGATTTGCCTTATCGAAACTGTAGCTATAATCCGCTATCCATGAAAACGCGCCGCGCATCCGTACCCACATACCGCGTTGATGCTGCCAGACGTGCATCATTTCGTGCAGGAAAAGATGTTGGGCGACTGGCGTTTCTTCCTTGACTGGCATAGAAAAATCATCCTCATATTTTTCGGAACGAAACCACATTTCCCCATTCGGAGCCATAGCCTGGCCGGGATTTTGCAGATTGAACGGAAGGTAACTCTCACGATGGATCCATACTTTATGATAATGAATACTGAAACCGTAAAGCGTACTGGCTAAATTGATCTCACCCAGTCTCAACCTTCTTAGCCCGCCCTCTTCAGTTTTTGGCCAGTCGACAGAATTCGGATAATACATTTTATGCCCCAAAGATGATATCCAGGCCAAAAATGTATATCACGTGGACTTTTAATTTCGGGATAACCCAGGCGTTACCTTCAAACTCAGAAAATATTCATAAATATATTTTTAATATGAATCATCACTGCTATTATATATTCAAGACTTATTACAATGTATAAAGATGTGCCCGGTTAACCGGGCAGGTAATAAGATAAATTAAAGAACCAGAATGCGCGAGTCATCAAAGCATCACTTTATTCGCCACATACGCAACCCGATAATTCTCCTTCCCCTCCTGCGGCGTCTCGCCAAAATTTACCTGCAACAGTTGCCAGCGGCTGACATCCCACCCGCAAAGCGGGGCATGCAGTTGCAGTGCCGACAGGTCGCTGTGCGCGGGGATCGTCTCGCGGGCAATCGATAGCCAGGCGGCACTTTTCACCTCTGCCACAGCCGGCAGGCGCAGCGCCAGCCAGGTGTCGATCTGCGGCCAGCCAAAATCCTCCGTCAACCTGCGAAAACCGGGGCTCTGTAAAAACTGCGTCATCCCGGCGGCACTCTCCCAAACGTAGAGCGGCGCATAGCGGTTTTCCACGCTAAAAGCGGCATCGCGTCTGGCAACAAGGAATGCCTTAAACAGCAGGCCGGGAAAGCCGTTCAGCTTCGCGCCATGCTCCGCAATACGCCGTTCAATAATGGTCATATCGTAGTCGGCTGGCAGCGTGAAGCGATATTGCATAACGATCATAACCCCTCCTCAGACAGCATCCTTCCCCGGCTGAAGCTCCACTCTTCGGCGGTATTGAACTGGATCATCACCATGACGTCATCCGGGTGAATAGCCAGCGTCCTGTGCAGCTCTTCACAGAGCCGGCGGCAGAGATTTTGCTTTTGCGCAGCGGTGCGGGGCTTGCCCGCCAGAATATGAAACTGAATAAATTTGTCGCTGCGCCCGCCGCTTTTATAGTGGCGATCGAACAGGTGCCGCGTGGCCGGGATCTCCTCAAAAATCTGGAAGCGGTCCCCCGGCGGAACCGCGAATTCTGCCTCCAGGCTCTGCTGGAGGAGGTCGGAGATCTGCGCTATCTGCGCGTCGCTGTACCCCGGCCGCAGGGAGACACGTGTAAAGGGCATCGGGTTACTCCTCTTCCAGGCAGCCGAGGGCGGAGACCGCCGCAGGCCAGCCGGCGTAGAACGCCAGGTGGGTGAACACTTCGGTAATTTCCTCCCGGGTCAGGCCGTTTTGCTGGGCAAAGTCGATATGCCAGGGCAGTTGCTGTACCCGCCCCAGCGCCGTCAGCGCGCCCAGGGTGATGAGGCTGCGATCCCGCGGGGAGAGCGCGTCGCGTTTCCAGATGTCATTGAACAGCACCTCCTTGCTCAGCTCGGCCAGTTTCGGCGCGACGCGGCTCAGGGTTTCAGAAGTAAGGGATGTGGCCATGATGTTCTCTCCGCATTGACAGTAAGGCGATTCTGGCCCCATAGTTTCATCCTGAAAATCAAATTATATTTGCACCACCATCCCGTATTTCAGGACATTTATGAACAAGCTCCCTCCGACGCTCGACCTCGATGCGCTGCGCAGTTTTGTCACCGGCATTGAGTGCGGCAGCTTTGCCCTGGCCGCCACCCATCTCTGCCGCTCCACCTCGGCGGTGAGCGCCCAGCTCAAAAAGCTGGAACAGCAGTGCGGTGCAGAGCTGGTGATGAAAAAGGGCCGTGGCCTGACGCTGACCCGCAACGGAGAGATCGTCATGAGCTACGCCCGCCGCATGCTGGCGCTGAATGACGAGGTGCAGTTCGCGTTGAAAGGCGAGCTGCTGCAGGCGGAGATCCGCATCGGCATGCAGGAGGATTTTGGTGAGTCGCTGATGCCGGGCATTCTGGGCGAATTCAGACGCCACCATCCGGGAGTGCGGATCGTTGCCAGAGTGGATCGCAACCGGGCGCTGCTCAACGCCTTTGACGATCACGCCCTGGATATGGTGCTGCTGTGGCAGAACGAGAGCGAGCCACGCAAGGGACGGTCGATCGGCCAGAGCCAGATGGTGTGGATCCAGCCTCCGGAGATGGAGATCCGTTCCCTGCTTGCCCGGGGCGAGCCCCTGCCGCTGGTGATGTTCGACACCCCCTGCCTGATGCGCACCCACGCCATCGACTGCCTGAACCGGGCGGGCATCCCCTGGCGGGTGGTCTTTGTCAGCCACAGCCTGAGCGGGATCTGGGCGGCGGTGCAGGCCGGGCTCGGCGTGACGCTGCGGACCCGGATCGGGATGCCTGCCAGCCTGCGGGCGGCGGGAAGCGTGCTGCCCACGCCGGGCAGGCTGGGGATCACCCTCGAACAGCACGGCAGCGAGGCAGAGCCACGGGCGCAGGCCCTGCTGGCGCAACTGATGGAGCAGGCTCTGCTCGGAGTGAAATAAATGGCGGATCCTCGCCACAGGTTGTCAGTTTTGCGCCAGTACCCTGCTCCGTTCTTCGCCAGGATAAAAACAGAACATCACCTGGAGAACCCCTATGTTGCGCAACCCTTCGCAAAAGTACGTGGCCTATGCCCCCATTTCGTTACCCGACCGTCAGTGGCCTGATAAGAGGCTGACCCACGCCCCGCGCTGGCTCTCAACCGACCTGCGCGACGGCAACCAGGCGCTGGCCGAACCGATGGATATCCCCCGCAAGCTGCGCTTCTGGGAGCAGTTGATCAAATGCGGCTTCAAGGAGATTGAGGTGGCGTTCCCCTCCGCCTCCGAAACGGACTTCCAGTTTGTCCGCCAGCTGATTGAGGAACAGCGCATCCCGGATGATGTCACCATTCAGGTGCTTACCCAGGCCCGCAGCGATCTGATTGAGCGCACCTTCGCTTCCCTCGACGGGGCAAAACGCGCCACGGTGCATCTCTATAACGCCACTGCGCCGCTGTTCCGCCAGCTGGTCTTTCGCCAGAGCCAGGAGGAGATTGTTCAGCTGGCGGTCAGCGCCACGCGGCAGATACGTGCGCTGTGCGAGACCAACCCGCAGACGCGCTGGACCTATGAGTATTCGCCGGAAACCTTCTGCTTTACCGAACCGGAGTTTGCCCTGCACATCTGCGAGGCGGTGGCGGATGTCTGGGAACCCTCTGCCGAACGGCCCATGATCGTCAACCTGCCTGCCACGGTGGAGGTCAACACCCCCAACGTCTATGCCGATCAGATCGAGTATTTCTGTCGCCACTTCTCCCGTCGGAGCGAGGTCTGCATCAGCGTCCATCCCCATAACGATCGCGGCAGCGGCGTTGCCAGCGCCGAGCTCGCCCTGCTGGCGGGTGCCGACCGGGTGGAAGGTTGCCTGTTCGGTAACGGGGAGCGCACCGGGAACGTCTGTCTGGTGACCCTGGCGATGAATCTCTACAGCCAGGGGATTTCGCCGCAGCTCGATTTCAGCGATATGAAGCAGGTGGTGGAACTTGTGGAACAGTGCAACCAGCTGCCGGTGCATCCCCGCCATCCTTACGCCGGTAAGCTGGCCTTTACCGCCTTCTCTGGCTCGCATCAGGATGCCATTAAAAAAGGGTTTCACGCCCGGGAACAGTCCCTCTCCCCGCGCTGGGAGATGCCCTATCTCCCGGTGGACCCGGAAGATATCGGCTGTAGCTATGAGGCGGTGATCCGCGTTAACAGCCAGTCCGGCAAAAGCGGTGCGGCGTGGATGCTGGAGCAAAATCATGGCCTGGCGCTGCCCCGGGCCCTGCAACAGGACTTTAGCCGCCACGTTCAGGCGCACACCGATCGGGAAGGTACCGAGATGACGCTAAGTGCGTTGTGGCAGCTTTATCGCGAGCTGTATGGGCCGCATCAGCACGCCCCACGGCAGCTGCTGGATTACCGAACCGAAAGCCAGGCCGACGGCGGGCTGCTGCTGTGGGCCCGCGTCCAGACCGTCGACGAGATTGTGATCCTGGAGGGGAACGGCAACGGCCTGCTCTCTGCCGCCGCCAGCGCGATAAAAGCCAGTTTTCATCTGGCCTTCGCCATTGAGGATTATCACGAGCATACCCTCGGCAGGTGCAGCGAAAGCCGCTCGGCGGCCTATATCCGCTGCAGCTTTAAGCAGGGAGCCAGCCGCTGGGGAACGGGCATCGACAACGATGTTTCCCGGGCGTCGCTTCAGGCTTTGCTGAATGCGTTGCCGGAGAGCGCCTCGGGCGGGAAGTAGTCGCTCGGTGCCACGCCGAGCGTGCGGCGGAACATGGCGCTAAAGGCGCTGTGACTCTCATAACCGAGGTCCAGCGCCACCCGCAGCACCGATTGCCCCTGCGCGAGGCGGTTCAGCGCCTCCATCAGCCGCGCCCGGCGCAACCATTCGCTGAATGCCAGCCCGGTCTGCTGGCGAAAGTGCCGCAGCAGGGTACGTTCACTAATATTGAGCATTTGTGCTGCCAGCGCCGTCGTCCATTTTGTTCCCGGCTCGGCCTGGATCTGGCGGCACAGGGCCAGCAGCGCGGGGGCCTGGGGCTCCGGCAGGTTAAACGGCAGCACGGCGATCCCCCTGATTTCATCGAGGATCAGCTCGTAAATGCGCTCCGCCCGGCTGCCCGCGGCGTAGCTTTCCGGCAGTTGCAGCGAGGCGACGATCAGCTCGCGCAGCAGGGTGGAGATTTGCACAACCTGGCAGACTGAGGGTAAATCCGCCCGGGCGAAGGGATCGATAAAGAGCGTCCGGGCCGCCACGTCACCGGTGATCAGCAGCCGATGTTGCGTCCCGGCAGGCAGCCAGACGCCCCGTCCCGGCGGCACAATCCATACCCCCTGCCCGGTCTCTACCCGCACCACTCCGCTGAGGGTATGCAGAAGCTGGGCGCAGCTATGGCTGTGCCAGGGCTCCGTTTCGCCATGGGTGTAATCATGGGCGAAAGGCACCAGCGGGCGGGTGGCAAAACTGAACTGCTGTTGGGCTGTCATCGATTATCTATTTTGCGCTATCTGCGCGTTGATAAAGTCAAACACATCCGCGGCTTCGTTTGCTGAGGCAAATACTCTCTCGGGTATCACCACACAATTATCACTCCGCATATGGATAAAAATAAAACCCCCTTTCCTGTAGCTTTCCTTCACTTTTTCCCAATAGATTTTAACGCTGGCAGTGTTAGTGATATTTTCAATAAAAAAGCGGTTGAGCTTTACTTTCTGTAAAGTCTCCTCGTCTTCCTGCTCAGCCTGCTGCTGCTTTTGCATGACCTTATTCATGACCACATCATAGAGTTTGAACAGCGCCAACCCGACGCCAAACAGCACGAGCAGCGCGATACTGAACATTTTTGCTCTGGCGAGAAAATCACCGTCGGGGGCAGTTTGCAGGCTTAACTGCAACAGGGTGATAAAATTAAATAAGGCCGCCACCGCTAAAACAGAGACCGCAGCCTTATGAATGAGAAAAAGAGAACCGTAAGGTTTGAGGTGTTCTTTTTTATGATCGTTGATGAGCTTGCCCGCTTTAGTACGCTCCAGTGCTGATAATGAATATTCCACAACGATCCTGTTTTTTCTTATCATGCCTCTCCCTCTCTCTTATTCGCGCCTGATTATTTATCCTAACATATTGCCCCATCATTATTAGCGTTTCCCCCAGCTTATTACCGTCTTACACAGGGTTGCATGATGTCATCCAGGGTACGGAGATCTGTTTTTGCCCCGGCTATGAGCGTGATACTGATCTCTTCTGACCCGCGCACTTGGTACATATCTACCTGAGCGATCCGCTGCTGCGCTTTGTTGATATCAAAAAAGTTAGGGGTATCCGCCTCAGGATAAATCACCTCAACGCCATAGCCCTCTGCCGACAAGGCATCCCGCATACAGTGGTAGCGCCCCACCAGCCCCGGGTGAGAAGAGACCGAATAGACCTGATACACCGTCGCATCACCAAAGGGATGGATAACACTGCACGCCGTCAGGATACCCGCTAACGCTATCAGTCCAATGATTTTCATACTAGTTCCCACTTTTCAGAGGCTCCCGGGAAGGAAGCCCGCCATCAGTGGCGGTGAATTTACCCCTGCAAAAACCATAAATCAACTTTTTGTTGATAATTAAACATTATGACTATAATTTAAGACTGCCAGCCCATTCTCCCCTACAGAGGCGAAGGTTCGGGTGGCAAATGGTAAACTCGTGGCCCTGACAATGACCCAGACGAAGGAAAAATGATGAAGTCAGAATATGCAGAACAGATTGAGCTAATTTCCGGGCCACTGGAAGCCGCCATGGAGGCGCTGGCGGGTACGCTCTCCGCCAATCAGGAAGCCGTTTTACACAATCTCACCACGCCCGAATGCTCGATTGTCAAAATCATTAACGGGCATGTCAGCGGCAGACGTAAAGGCGACCACCTGTTATCTGGCCCCGAGAAAGATAAGGGATTTGCCCTGTTGCTCGGTAAAAACGAGGGACGTAACTCCTTGACGGTTAAAGATTATAAAACCGTGACCGCCTCGGAGAAGATCCTCAACAGCGCCTCCACCATCTACTACAGCGATGACGGCCATCCGCTGATGGCTTTCTGCATTAATGTCGACACCTCGCCGTATGAACACATTCGCAAAAGTCTCGACATCATCATGGCCACCGCGCCTGCCGAAACGGATGCAGCCGATCTCAACCTGGGTGGCCTTGTTGAGCAATCAATTCAGGAAATTATTGAAAAACATACCGTTACCGGAAAGAAAATTCAGAAAACGCAACGCCTTAAAATCGTTGCGGAGATGCGCGATAAAGGCATTTTTAAAATGAGGGGGGGCGTGCAACATGCGGCCCAGGCGCTGGGTGTGACACGTTATACGGTTTATAACGATCTTGAGGTGATGAATGAAAAATAGTTATCCGCAACGCATTCCTTTTTACCAGGTGGATGCTTTCTCTCAGGGGCCGTTTACGGGTAATCCCGCAGCGGTTTGTCTGCTGGAAGCGTGGCCGGAGGATGCGCTGTTACAGCGTATAGCCAGCGAGAATAATCTCTCCGAAACGGCGTTTGTTGTTAAGCAGGGCCACGATTACGCCCTTCGCTGGTTTACCCCTGCCGTTGAAGTCGACCTTTGCGGTCATGCGACGCTTGCCGCAGCCAGTGTGCTTCTGCGCCATGAAGAGTCGGGCAAGACGGTTCGTTTTTCCACCCGCAGCGGTGAGCTGACCGTTACCTCGGATAATGGAAAATTCTCGATGGATTTTCCCCTCGTCACCCCCCGCAGGATTGCGGCCCCGGACGGGCTTTTGTCAGCACTTGGCATCGTTGCCGGGGCGACTGAAATCTGGCAGGCCTCCGATCTGATCGTGGTCATGGATGACGAAGCGCAACTCGACGGCTTAACGCCAGATTTCACCGCCCTGGCGAAATTCAACACCCGCGGCGTGGTCGTGACGGCGCCTTCTCGTCAGTTTGATTTTCGCTCCCGCTGGTTTGGGCCCCAGGTGGGCGTCAATGAAGATCCCGTTACCGGCTCGGCGCATACCTTTCTGGCCCCGCTGTGGAGCGATAAGCTGGCGAAAAAAACGCTCCATGCACAACAGGGCGGCAGCCGTAAAGGAGAGTTGATCTGCCATATTAACGATACGGGCCGCGTGACGCTGACGGGCGAGGCCTGTCTGGTCCTTGAGGGGATATTTATTATTTAAACAGAGCTATTTAAAAGTATTCATTTAATTCACCGAGAATAGAATAAGCGGATTAAATTCTGCCCGGCATCCTGTTACCTGAACCAAACACTATTGGTGACTTATAACCAAGGATAATCCAATGACTTTAACCAGGTGCGTTACTGCGCTTATTGCTGCCGTATCCATTGAAATCGTCGCGACAACATTATTATCGCTTTCTGACAGTTTTAAAATTATCTCCGCTGGCGTACTGGCCATTATCTGTTATGGCGTTAGCTACTATTTTTTATCTCTCGCCCTGAGGCGGATTCATATAGGTGTGGCCTATGCTATCTGGTCTGCGGTCGGGATCATTAGTATTACCTTTATACAAACCCGTTACTTTGATTTCACCCTGACACAGGATTCGTGGATAGGTGTGTGCATGGTTATTATTGGCACATTAATTCTCAACCTTGCTATCAAACAAAAAAGATAACAGTGTGGTTTTAAATGGTTAATATTTTATTTGGCTTTTTCTGGCTTTTTATTTCCGTCTCAATGGAAGTGATTGCCACCTTAATGCTGCCGCAAACCAATACATTCAAAAATACGCTGATAACGGTTCTCTGCCTGATCTGTTACGCGACAGCCTTTTTTGCCCTGTCGATGCTGATGGGCTGGATTTCACCGGTTGTCGCCTAAGCGGCCTGGTCAGGAACCGGCATTGTGATGATTTCACTCCTGAGCAGCATCTTTTATCAACTGCGCAGCAGCGCCCTGGAAAAGGTGGGGATCGGCTGCATCGTCGCCGGACTCATCGTGATTGCGTTTTAAAGGATCGACAGTATGAATAGCAAACCCCTTCCATCGCGTGTGGAACGGCTGCGCGACGCCTTTTTACAGGCGAAGCCCTTTATTTCTGCCCATCGGGCTGTCAGCGTCACCCGGGTTTATCAGGCCAATCCGGGAATGGATAATATTCTGCTCAGGGCGTTAGCGTTTCGTCATGCCTGCGAGAACGCGCCTTTATATGTCGCCGAAAACGAGCTTATCGTCAGCCACCCTGCGGGCGGCGCGCGCGGGGGTGAAGTTTCGCCGGAAATAAACTGGCGCTGGGTGGCCGACGAGCTGGATAACCTCCCTTTCCGGGCCCAGGATACTTACCAGATTGACGACGAGACGAAACGTCTCCTGCGGGAAGAGGTATTTCCTTACTGGCAAGGCCGCTCTCTGGATGAGATGGCGGAGACGCAGCTAAAAACCGTCGGGCTGTGGGAGTGGTGTCATGACGATGCGATATGCGACGTCACGATTAAAACCCAAAACGGCGGCGGTGACGCTTGCCCGGGCTACGACAATATTCTGCTGACCAAAGGGATAAAGGGAATACGGGATGAGGCGGCCGCGCACCTGGCCGCCCTCGATCCCGCCACCTCCGACGGCATCGAGGCGTTTAATTTTTATACCGCCGTGCAGCACGCCTGTGACGGCGTGATGGCTTACACCCGGCGCTATGCGCGTTATCTGCGCCAGCTGGCCGGGGCCGAGACCCGCCCCCTTCGCCGGGAAGAACTGCTGCAGATTGCCACGATTTGCGAGCGTGTCCCTGAACATCCTCCGCAACATTTTTACGATGCCCTGCAGGCTATCTGGTTCGTGCATTCGCTGTTTATGCTGGAAGAGAATCAGACCGGTATCTCCCTTGGCCGCGTCGATCAATATCTCTGGCCGTTGCTGGAGCGCGATCTCAGGGACGGGACCTTAACGCATGCCCAGGCTGAAGAGCTGCTTTGCTGCTGGCTGATTAAGATGGCGGAAACCCTGTGGATTTGCAGCGAATCGACGGCAATGTACTTCGCCGGGTATCAGCCCTTTATCAACCTCGTGGTCGGCGGACAGAAGCGTGAAGGCGGCGATGCCACCAATCCGCTCACGCTGCTCATTATGGACTGCTCCGCGCGATTAAAAATTTATCAACCGGGCCTGGCCGTGCGAATTCACAATCAGTCGCCGCAGTCCTTTATGCGCAAGGTGGTGGATGTGGTGCGCGGCGGAATGGGGTTTCCGGCGTGCCATTTCGATGATGCGCATATTCGCATGATGCTGCATAAAGGGTTCAGCTATGAAGATGGCCGGGACTACTGTCTGATGGGCTGCGTCGAGCCACAGAAAGCGGGGAAAATGTACCAGTGGACCTCCGTGGGTTATACCACCTTCACCGCAGCGATCGAGATGGCGCTGCATAACGGCCGCTCGCGCGCCGGGAAGCAGACAGGCCCCCGCACCGGCGAGGTGTCGCAGTTCCACTGCTATGAAGATGTCAAACGTGCGGTTATGGCCCAGTTATCCGCTATGGTCAGAAAGGCCGCGCAGGTCACGCTCATCGTACAAAAACTGCATGCGGATCATGCCAGAAAACCGCTGATGTCGAGCCTCATCGAGGGTTGTATGGCCACCGCGAAGGATGTCACCCAGGGCGGCGCGTTTCTGAATGCGGGGCCGGGTCTTATCTGGACGGGGCTTGCCGACTTCGTGAACTCTCTGATGGTCATCAGGAGGCTGGTATTTGAAACCTCCCGCTTCACGCTGCAACAGATTGTTGACGCGCTCGACCATAATTTTGTCGGTTATGAGGCGCTCCTTACTGCATGCCTGCGGGTGCCGAAATACGGTAACGACATTGCCGACGTGGATGAGATGGCCCGTGAAAGCGTTCACTTTCTGGAAAAGGAGCATCGTCAGTATCGGATGCTGTATGCACCTTTTGCATTCGGCACGCTCTCCATCTCGAACAATACGCCGTTCGGGCTAATAACCGGCGCCCTTCCATCCGGTCGCCTTGCGGGCAAGCCGCTGGCGGATGGAATAAGCCCTGCCCAGCAGACGGATTATCTGGGCCCCACCGCGATCATCAACTCGGTCAGCCGAATCAATGTTGAAGAGATGGATATCGGCATGGTCCATAACATCAAGCTTATGTACGGCATGCTGGAAACGCCGGAAGGGCAAAACAGCCTTATCCATCTGCTGCGGACAGCCAGTATCCTGGGAAACGCGCAGTTGCAGTTCAGCTACCTGGATGATGAAACGCTGCTGAAGGCGCAGCAAAACCCGGCGGAGTACCGCAACCTGATGATCCGTGTCGCAGGATACAGCGCCTTTTTCGTTGAATTAAGTAAAGAGGTGCAGGATGAGATCATCAGCCGAACCACTCAACGTCGCTTCTGAGCCGGCATCCGGCTGGATAACACATATTCAGCGGTTTTCGCTGCATGACGGACCGGGTATTCGCAGCGTTGTGTTTCTGAAAGGCTGCCAGATGCGCTGCCGCTGGTGCGCCAACCCGGAAGGGCTCAACCCTGGCTGCGAGATCTTCTGGCATGCTGAGCGCTGCCTTCACTGTGGAAAATGTGCCCTGCACTGCCCGGCCGGCGTACATCGTTGGGTGGACGGTGTGCACACGCTTGATCGCTCGCGTCAGTGTCAGGGTTGCAGGCGATGCGAAGAGTGCTGCCCGGCTGGTGCACTTAATGTGACAGGGGAAAAACTGACCTCAGAGGCCGTTTTTAACCGCGTCATGGCGGATGAAACCTGGTTTCGTCAATCCGGGGGCGGCATCACCCTCAGCGGGGGTGAAGTGTGCACTCAGCCCGAGTTTGCCAGACAACTCATGCAAAAAATTAGCGCAGAGGATATTCACACGGCAATTGAAACCGCCGGATACGCCCCGTGGCGCGCCGTTAAACAGATCGCATCGGTTTGCGATCTGATTCTATTTGACCTGAAAAGCGCCGATGACGAGCAGCATAAACGCTATACCGGGGTGAGTAATACGATCATCCTGCGTAACCTTGAAAGATTATTGCAGGGAGATCGACAGATCGTTATCCGTATCCCCGTTATTCCAGACTTTAACGATAGCCCCGAACAGGCTGAAAAATTGTTCATGCTGATACATTCCCTGACCTGGCACCGCCCTGCGTTCAAATTTATCGAATTACTTCCCTACCATCGTTTTGGCACCGGGAGATATGCCTTACTTAATAAGGCCTACGAATGGAACGACTCTGCTGCACAAGTAGAAAACTTCTTACAACATACCCACAAATATAACCTACCGGTAAGGGTTTCAGGGGTAATGGTGGGCTAACGAAAAGAGGTAATCATGTTAAATAAACCAGAGAAGAGTTCTGAAAAAAATAGTTTGGTTCTCGAACGCCGCGTCGTTATCGGTACGCTCTTTTTCATGTTCGTGATTTATGCTGCACTGCTTCTGACGCAATTTAACTAGCGTGCGGCATCATTGTGCCTGTGACAGGCTTGAGTAAATAAGGAGTTGTAATGAAGAAAGTTGTGGCTGTCATTAGCCTGGTGCTATTGAGCCTCACCGTCGCCGGATGTTCAAGCGATTATGTTTTACAGAAGAAAAATGGTGAGATGATTATTACTCACGGCAAACCCGAAGTTGATGATGATAATGGCCTCATTACTTATGAAGATATCGCGGGAAATGAACATGCGATCAACCGGGATCAGATTATCCAGATGATAGAGAAATAACGTAGCACAGCGGGCAGAGGATCGCCGGAAACTCTGCCCTGCTTACATGCTCGTTCAGGAGAGAGGCTAAAGAGGATGAAGAAGATCTTATTTCCCCTCCTCCTTTCAGGCGCGTTGTTTATTCATGGCGATTCAGGCGCCCTCTGGCAATATCGCTCGGGCAGCCAAAAGCCGATCCTCCCGGAAGCGAATAAGGTCGTCGTCGATCCGGCAAAAATCAACGCCACACGCAGGCGCTCACCTAAAAAACATCTCAGACGCTTCATTTCCGGTATTACCCGTAAACGACAGCAGAAATAATCTCATCCGCCCTCATGCTTGCAGCCAAAAAAGGGGGCGCGTGTTTAATAGCCTTACAAAGTGAAGATAAAATCAAAAATATATCCAGAAGAAGAATAATCTGAATTATCCCTTCCAGAAAGGTGCGTTCCGTCACAGTGGCTACGCTTTAAATTCATTGATAAAGGAGGTCGGGATGACATCAGGAAACACCACTTCAAAAAACTACCCACAACCCCCGTTTGTGGAACAGCCGCAGCAAATGCCCGGACTGGCGTCAGAGATGAAGCCAATCCCCGATCATGGCGAGACGAGTTATACCGGCTCGGGCAGACTTTCTGGTAAAAAAGCGCTGATTACCGGCGGCGATTCCGGGATTGGTCGCGCGGTGGCGATTGCCTACGCCCGTGAAGGGGCAGACGTGGCCATAGGCTATCTGCCGGAAGAGGAGTCCGATGCGGCAGCCGTTATTGCCCTGATTCAGGCGGAAGGACGCAAAGCTGTCGCGATCCCGGGTGATATTCGGGTGGAGTCGTTCTGTGAGACACTGGTTGAGCGCGCCGTGACGGAGCTCGGCGGGCTCGATATTCTTGTCAACAATGCGGGTAGACAGCAGTTCTGCGAATCCATTGAAGATCTGACCACCGCCGCTTTCGACGCGACCTTCAAAACCAACGTTTATGCCCCCTTCTGGATCACCCGCGCCGCCCTGCGTCACCTGACGGAAGGCGCGGTGATTATCAATACCTCTTCGGTTCAGGCCTTTAAGCCCAGCGAAATCCTGCTCGATTACGCCCAGACCAAAGCCTGTAACGTGGCGTTTACCAAATCACTGGCAAAACAGCTTGGGCCGAAAGGGATCCGCGTGAATGCCGTGGCGCCGGGCCCTTACTGGACGCCGTTGCAGTCAAGCGGTGGTCAGCCGCAGGAGAAGGTGCAGCAGTTCGGGGCAGATACGCCGCTGGGCAGACCGGGTCAGCCCGTGGAGATTGCACCGCTGTATGTTCTGCTGGCATCTGAAGAGTGTTCCTATGCTTCCGGTCAGGTCTGGTGCTCTGACGGCGGTACCGGCGTAGCCTAATTCTGTTGCCTTTATTTTGACGCGCCTGACGACGACAAGACTTATTATAAAATCCGTTATCCGAAGCGGTAACGGATTTTTAAAGCTGAAAAGCCGTCCGGCGCAAAATTATCAACTATTCTTAGATCGTTGATTTTTGTTTTTTATTTCGGTCAGTTTTACAGCCTTCCTCGTTATAAATGACATCATCCGGTCCCTGAAGGGCTTAAACGTTCACGTTGATAATGTTTCCTGTTTTTCAATCAGTTCCTGGTTCCGAACGCAAAGATTAATTAAAGGACAACAGCTATGACTCACATTCATGAACACGCCACGGTTAACACAACCTATCCCGATTCGCGGCTGCCCCTGCCCACAACGAACAGCAGTGCCGTATCATGGGGTGCCATCTTTGCCGGCGCAGCGGCAGCGGCATCCCTGTCGCTAATTTTGCTAATGCTGGGTACCGGGCTGGGCCTGACAACGATTTCACCCTGGGAAAACCGCGGGCTTGACGCCGGCACGGTGGGCATTGCTGCCATCGCCTGGCTGACGTTCACGCAAATCGTGGCGTCTGGCATGGGCGGCTATTTAGCCGGGCGACTGCGTACCAAATGGGTCGATACCCGTACCGATGAAGTCTACTTCCGCGATACTGCCCACGGGTTTTTAACCTGGGCTGTCGCTGCACTGGTTTCTGCGGCGCTGTTTACAAGCACCGTGGGCGCCCTGATTGGTGGCGGCGCTAAAGTCGTGGGTACCGTTGCCGGCGGGGCTGCGACGGCCACAGCAGCTGGCGCGGCGGGTATGGCGAACAGTTCGTCTGAGGCGCCGGGTTCATCCATGGACTATTTTGTGAATTCGATGTTCAGGGCCAGTAACCCTGCCACACCGGCAAACGGTGCTACCGATCCTGCTGATCCAACCGCTGCACCTGCTCCCGCCACGCCAGCCGCACCTGCTGAGCCATTAACGCCTGCGCAGGTAAGTGAAGTGACCGGTATTTTTGCCAACAGCATTACCACCGGTACCTTACCGCCGGAAGATCGTCAGTATGTCGCCCAGCTGATTGCACAAAAGACCGGTATCAGTCAGCAAGAAGCTGAACAGCGTGTACAAACCACCTATGACAAAGCCCAGGCTAAATTAAAAGAAACGAAGGAGAAAGCGCAGCAAGCTGCTGATGCCGCACGTAAAACCACAAGCTATCTGATGCTCTGGACATTTATTGCGCTGCTGGCCGGTGCTTTCGTTGCCAGCCTGTGTGCGACCTTCGGTGGTCGTCAACGTGATTTATAATTCTTAATTAAGCAGGAGGTTTAAAATGCGCTCACTATTACTCTTCTTTTTAGGCGTACCTATTCCAATCATTATCCTGATTGCACTGTTCTTCCATTAATCGCTTTTTAAAACATAAATGCCCTGACGGGCATTTATGTTTTTTTCTTTTTTCACCACGCCTTCATCCGGCCACGCGATTTATCCGTTGCGGATCCTGCCATCGATTCCCGGCTGCGGTTTACCAAAAAGATAACCCTGGGCGAGATCGCAACCCAGCGCCTGGAGACTTTCCAGCTGTTCCTGCGTTTCGACCCCTTCTGCAACCGCCTTCATATTAAGGGACTTCGCCATCCCGGTAATCAGTTTGATGATGGTCAGGGCGTCGTCCTGGTCAGAGATCGAATGGACAAAGGATTTATCGATTTTAATTTTATCGAAGGCGAGCTTGCTCAGCCGCGAAAGGGAAGAATACCCCGTACCAAAATCATCAATGGAGATTTGCACGCCACGGGCTCTGAGCGTGTTGAGGGTATTGAGCGGAGTATCGTTATCGGTAAAGAGAGAGGATTCCGTCACCTCCAGCTCCAGACGATCGGCCGCAAGCCCTGTCTCTTCGAGAATGGAGAGCACGATGCCGGCAAAGGCTTTGCTGCTGAGCTGGATAGGCGAAACATTCACCGAGATTTTTGCCGGAACCGCCCAGGTCGCCGCTTCCCGGCAGGCGAGTTCAAGCACCGATCTTCCCAGTTCATTAATCATGCCTGTCTTTTCCGCAACGGGAATAAAGCTGTCCGGCGACAGAAGCCCCTTTAATGGATGCACCCAGCGAACAAGGGCTTCATAGCTGTAAATTTCCCGGCTGAACGAATCGACAATGGGCTGATAATAAACCACGAATTCTTTATTCGCTAAGGCCATCGCCAGATCGTGCTCAAGGGTTCTGCTCTCCTGCAGCTTTTGTAACATGATCGGCCGGAAGACTTTTATCTGTCCGGGGCCCTCTTTTTTGGCTTCATACAGGGCCAGATCGGCAAATTTATAGAGAAAGTCGGAGCGGCGCTCCGTGTCCGAGATAACAATGCCGACACAGGTGGCGATATTAATGATGGTGTTATAAATGGTGTACGGCTGGTTGATAGAAGCACATATTTTTTGCGCGCGCGAAACGGCGCTGCTCTCTGTCAAACCGCTCGAGAGAAAGGCAAACTCATCCCCGCCTAAGCGATAAAGGGTATCGGTCGTCAGGCTCATGGCAATCAGGCGTTCGGAGATCTGGCGCAGCAGCATATCGCCAACATCATGACCGTAGGTATCATTGATCTCCTTGAAGCGGTCCAGATCAAACAGCATGACGGTCACAGATTCATTATTTTTTTCCGCCACCTGAATGATTTTCTTTATATTTTCCCAGAAAAACTGGCGGTTATTCATGCCTGTCAACGAGTCATGGTAAACGTCATATTCCAGCTGTGTATTCTGGATTTGCAGTTTCTCCTTAGATTTTTGCAGCTCTTCAGCAAGGCTTTTGACCTGAAGATGCGCCGTCAGAATATTTCTGTTCTGGAAGAATATCAGCACGCCAAGAATGGCACTCAAAATGATTAACAGTAGAGAAGCCGCTGAATAAATATAATATAACGTTTGTATTTTGAGATTAGCTTTATTGATCGAGTTAATATCATTGTCTAACGCACTGGATGACAGGCGGCTTAAGGGGGCATCAAGCAGGTGCATTTTAATCAGGTAGGTCTGGAGCGCTGGACGGTCCATTTTCTCAAGGTTAGCGTCCAGATCTTTGAGAATATTTTCTATATTTACCGCCAGTTCATGGTGCGCTTTATTGCTGGCAATATAGCGCCCCAAATCACCCTCTTTCATTAAACCGCTCTGGCTGAGCATAATGTCAAGACGCAGGCGCACGTCGTCAATCGTCAAAGCGTCAATACCGTTGGCGTAAAGACCGAGCGTTGATTCGAATCGATAAAATTCTGATACCAGCTGAGCTGCGGACCATGAGTCCGTATAGTGCGTCAGTTTTTGTAACTCTTGTTGCCTCTCGTGCACAAGGAAAGAGATATATCCCGTAGAGATAAAAAGGAAAAAAATGATGCCCGCCAGTATCCTGTTCATGTTGCGCTTCTGAACTCCTACTCAATATTCATTTTGCTGACCTGCCATGCCGATCGTGAATAATAAATTTGATTATTCAGTTCGTGCAGACTGTCATAGGGATACACAATGAATAACGGGCCTTTGTCACGGATACGCATGTATTCACCGTTGACTTTCAAGGCAAGGATAACGTTGTATTTTTTAAAATCACTGAGCGGGATAACGGTGGTGTAGTCATTGAGCGCAATGACCTTAGCAACGGTGCCTTTTGCCCCAACGTAATCCATAAGCTTTTGCAGCGGCACGCCCGTAAAGGTTGTGCGCCCATTATACCAGGGTGAAGTAGTCTGGAAACTGACCATCCCGAGTTTCTCAAGGCTGGCGACATCGAAAACGGCTTTCCCGTCTTCGTTTGTATTTTGTATATTACCGGACAGGGTTAAAAGGGCTTTACCGGCGGGTTTGGGCAGTTCACCTGCCCAGGCATGGGTGGCAACCACAACGCTTAAGAACATGACAATAAACCGCATACTAACCTCACCTATCTGCCGGATATGAAAGAATTATAATTTAGTTAACGTGCTATTAATATATGCTCCTTGCCTATTATTGCAGCAACAAAACCGTTTATACAATAAATCATTAAAATCAATAAGTTAAATTTTCCTTCTTATAAAAATGATTAACTAAAGTCTGTACATTTATTTCATTTAGAGCAAATTTTATTGAATCTGTACAAAAAATAATCTACCCACTTATATAATGCAATTAAACACACAAGAATATAAAGGTTTTATTTTTTATCCCTGCTCAGTAGAAGCGAGATGACAGCGGGAGAATGATGACCTCCTTCCCGTTCAGAAACCGTTTTTTTCCGGCTGCTGCCGCTTCTTGTTATCAGCGGCGATAACCAGTGCTATTCCGGCCAGCACCGCCAGCGTGCAAAGCAACATCCGCAGATCCGGTACCTCACCAAGAAATAACACGCCGCCTGCCGCCGCGATACACGGAACGCTCAGCTGCAGGGTGCTGGCGGTTGCTGAAGAGAGCGTGGTGACCAGGGCATACCAGAGCACGTAGGCAACGCCAGATGCCAGCCCGCCAGAAAGCAGGGCCAGGATAATGCCGCTGGTGTCAATATGGACTGGCACCTGTCGTACCAGGCTCAGGAGGAGAATAACCGGCAGGCTGAGGATGAAATTACCGCTCGTTGTTCCCGCCGCAGCCTGGATATTTTTGCCGCGCAGCGAATAGGCGCCCCACGCGAAGCCAGAGGCTACCATCGTAATGGCCGCCGCAAGCGGAGGCGCGGTCGCCCCAGGAAGCAGTAATGTAATAATGCCCCCTACGGCAATGAGTATCCCGCAGGCCTTATAGCCGCTCAGTCTCTCGCCTTTTACCACGCTCCAGCCGATCATACAGACCTGGACTGCGCCAAACAGCAGCAATGCGCCTGTCGCCGTATTGAGCTGAACATACGCCAGCGAGAAAAACAGGACATAGGCGCACAACAGCAGGGCGTCGATAATTTTCCAGCGTATCTCTTGCAGCCTTCCCCGCGCCAGATGCCAGACAAACAGCACTGCCGCTCCCCCCAGTAATCTCAGCATGCTGAAGGTTTCAGGATCGGCATGGCCGTTCTTCAGGGCTACGCGGCAAAGAATGGAGTTCGCTGCAAATGCAGTTAAGACAAAGAGAACCAGCAACAGCTTTTTCATACCCTTCCTGAGAGAGACCGTTCCGGACCGACGGTGGGATCGTGAGTTTGTCTATTTACTTTACTGTAAAACCGCACTTTTGCGGACGCGCATCTCCACCGCCCAACGCAGGGATCAAAAAATTTCGCTGACTTGGTTGCATAATAAAACCAAATGGCGCACAGTTTATTTAGTTTCATATTAAAACCACTATCTCCCATTATGAGGTACGACAATGACTACGCAACGTTCAACAGCTTTAATTACAGGTGCATCTTCCGGCATTGGCGCGGTCTACGCCGACCGTCTCGCCGCTCGCGGTTACGATCTGGTGCTGGTGGCCCGTCGGGAGGCGCGTCTGCTGGCGCTGGCGGAACAGCTCAGGCAGCGCTATGGGGTAAAGGTCACCCCCCTGACGGCGGATCTTACCGATGAAAGCGGGATCCGCGCCGTGGAAGAGATGTTGCGCAACAACGCCGCTATCGACACCCTGATCAACAATGCCGGTACTGCGCAGATGGCGCCGTTCCTCGCGGGAGACGTGGCGCAGCATCAGGCGATCAATATGCTCAACACCACCGCGCTGATGCGTCTCACTTATGCCCTGCTGCCGCGTCTGGCGCAAAACGACCGCGGTACCCTGATTAATATCGCCTCGGTATTGTCGATCCATGCCCGGGCGGGCAGCGCGCTCTACAGCGCCACCAAAGCCTGGGTGCTGAATTTTACGCGCGGATTACAGGAGGAGTTTGCCGACAGCCAGGTGCGTATCCAGGCGGTATTGCCCGCAGCCACGGCCACGGAGATTTGGGAGCTGTCCGGCATCAGCGCCGACGATCTGCCCGCCGGGTCGGTGATGACCACCGACAATATGGTGGATGCGGCGCTGGCGGGGCTCGACCAGGGTGAGCTGATCACTATCCCGCCGATGCACGATGAAGCCCTGTGGACGCGCTACGAAGAGGCGCGCCTGGCGCTGTTTGCCAGCGCCCGCACCGGCGAACCCGCCCCCCGCTACCTGACGCGCTGAGGATTGCGCGGATCGCCCCTCTGGCTCAGAGGGGCGTTTTAGCAGGCGACGGTCAGCGCGTTAAATCCCGAAATTTGCGGTATATTTTCTCTTTACCTTCTCTCATGTTGATAAAGGGATAAGACAATGCCGGTCGACTGTATTATTACTGCCGCAGGACTCTCCTCCCGCATGGGGACGTGGAAAATGATGTTACCCTGGCGCGAGGGAACCCTTCTGGATGCCAGTATCAACAACGCCCTGCAGTTTTGCTCGCGCATTATTCTCGTCACCGGTTTTCGCGCCCAGGAGCTACAGGCGCGATATCAGCACCGGGAAAATGTCACCCTGGTTCATAATCCCGATTATGAAAACGGACTGGTCAGTTCGGTGATAACCGGTGCCCGGGCGGTGAGCACGGATTACTGTTTTATTACCCCCGGCGATCTGCCCTGCCTGGACGGGGAGATTTACCGCCAACTTTGGGCATTACGCACCGGGGGGGCGATCCTGCCGCACTATCACGGTACGCCCGGCCACCCTGTTTTGATTGATCGCGCCAGCCTGCAACAGGCGATCTCCCGTCCGGCTATCCGCAGCATGCGCCAGGCCCTGATGGAGGGTAAACACCAGTGCGTGGCCCTCGATCGCCCGGAAATTATTGTTGATATCGATACTCCTGACGATTTCAGAAGCGTGCAACAGGAGAGTTAACACTTCCCGCGTCACGTTACTATTATGCTGTCGCGGCTTTTTTTACTCTCTGGCATAGTAAAAAAGGCCACTAACCCAACAGGATAAGAACCATGCTTGAACTCCGCCCGAACTGCGAATGGTGCGATCGTGACCTGCCTCCTGATGATCTGGACGCGCGGATCTGCTCCTTTGAGTGCACCTTCTGCGCGACCTGCGCCGACACCCACCTTAACCATCGCTGCCCTAACTGCCAGGGGGAGCTGGTGCGTCGCCCGGTGCGTCCGGCAAATAAGCTGATGAATGCGCCTGCCTCCACCGTGCGGGTTCATGCGCAAAAAAGCGCCTGACCCGCCTTCTGACGAAGAGAGAAATCATGATCCAGCTGCAGACCATTCCTGCTCCGCGTACTTTCACCGATGTGGCTCCGGTATTGCTTACCGATGCCACCCTGCTTGATCGCAAAAACAGGGTGCTGGCCCGCATCAACGAGGCGGGCTATGATGCCCTGGTGATCTATGCCGACAAAGAACACGGCAGCAACTTTGAGTATCTGACCGGGTTTGTGCCGCGCTTTGAGGAGGGTCTGCTGATTCTGGAAAAGAGCGGCGCGGCGACGGCGATCCTCGGCAATGAAAATCTCAAGATGGCCCGCCATTCCCGCATTCCGGTTACCCTCAAACACTGCCCGTATTTCTCGCTGCCCAATCAGCCGATGGATAATGAAACCTCGCTGGAGTCGCTGTTTCGCGAAGCGGGTCTGCATGCATATGACCGAATCGGGGTGGTGGGCTGGAAGATGTTTACCGCAGCCGGAGCGGATAACAGGCAGCTTTTCGATCTCCCTTATTTTATCGTCGAGGCGCTGAAAAACAGCACCGATGCGACGCTTGAGAACGCCACACACCTGTTTATCGGCGGCGAAAACGGCGCCCGCATCACCAACAACGAGAATGAAATCGCGCATTATGAATATGGCGCGAACCTGGCCTCGACCTGCATCCTGAACGCCATGAACGCAGTGGAGCCGGGGATCCGCGAAACCGAGCTGGGGGCGCGGCTGGCGGCAGAGGGGCAGTATCAGACGGTGGTGACCATTGCCGCCGCCGGGCAGCGCTTTGAGAAGGCAAACTTCTACCCCACCTATAAAAAGCTGGTGCGCGGGCAGCCGCTGTCGCTGACCACCGGGTTTAAGGGTGGGCTGTCCAGCCGGACCGGGTTTGTGATTGCTGACGAGAGCGAGCTGCCGGACGGCCAGAAAGATTATCTGGATCGGGTGGCGAAACCCTATTTTGCCGCCATCGCCAGCTGGCTTGAGCAGATTAAAATCGGCATGCCGGGCGGCGAGCTGTATGCCCATATCGAACAGGTGCTTAATAAAGCGCAGTATGGCTGGCATCTTAATCCCGGGCACCTTAGCGCCGACGAGGAGTGGATGTCCTCCCCCATCTACCCGGGCTCTGCCGAGACGCTAAAAAGCGGCATGATCCTGCAACTCGATATCATCCCCTCTGTTCCCGGCTATACCGGCGTGAGCGCTGAGGAGAGCGTCGCTCTGGTGGACCAGGCCTTGCAGGAGAAAATTCAGGCGGCGTACCCGGAACTGTGGGCGCGGATTGCCAGCCGCCGGGCATACATTCGCGAGGTGTTAAACATTAATCTGGCGGATGAGGTGATCCCGCTGTCGAATACCGTGGGTTATCTGCGTCCGTTCCTGCTGGCAAAGGAGATGGCGTTTACCTGTTGAAGTTTGTTTCTGCCACTTTACAGGCCCGGCAGCGCTACGCTTGCCGGGCCTTTCAGGGCATAAACCTTACTGCAATGCTGCAAGAATGCGGTACGCAGCCTTGACCCGCTCGCTGTTGGGGTAACTTTTATTCGCCAGCATCACAATGCCGAGGTTCTTCTCCGGGATAAAGGCGATGTAGCTGCCAAATCCGCCGGTCGAGCCGGTTTTATGTACCCATGAGGCTTGCACCGGCGGCTGTGGAGGCGCGATAGCCGTGGTATCGTGGGCAGCCAGGGCATATTTATTATCCGCCTCCTGCTCCAGCGTCCGGGAGGAGACCGGCCAGTTGAGCATCTCCCAGCCCAGCCCCTGATACATCTCGCCTACCTGCCAGTAGCGTGACTGGGCAATCTCCACCCCTTTTTTCAGCGATGCGTCTTTAATGCTGTCCGGTTGCAGGTTGGCCTGTAGCCAGCCTGCCATATCCACGATGGAGGTTTTTACCCCGTAGGCTTCGGCATCGAGCATCCCTGGCGAGACGTGCACCGCCTTACCGTCCCGGTAACCCCAGGCATAGTTCGCTTGTTCGCTTGCCGGTACGGTTACCCAGGTGTGGCTCAGCTTCAGCGGTTCCAGCACCCGGCGGGTGAGCGCCTGCTCGAAACTCATCTTTGAGGGCTTGACCGCCAGGGCGCCGAACAGGCCGATGCTGGCATTGGCGTAGAGGCGTTTAGTACCCGGCGTCCATGCTGGCTGCCAGGTCTGATAGTACGTTTGCAGCGCTGCGG
This sequence comes from Leclercia sp. GHBNCSD, assembly GCF_055805075.1. Taxonomy (NCBI): domain Bacteria; kingdom Pseudomonadati; phylum Pseudomonadota; class Gammaproteobacteria; order Enterobacterales; family Enterobacteriaceae; genus Leclercia; species Leclercia sp. GHBNCSD. The sequence goes on from NZ_JBQVYO010000001.1 coordinate 218,897, forward strand.
CATCGGTCACGCTCTCCGGCACCTGGAGCGGGAGTCCCCCTGCGGTGTAGGTCGCCAGATGGAGGAGGCTGATGCCCTGCCACTGCTTGCCTGACAGCGCGGGCCAGTAGTTGCTGGCCGGATCGTTGAGGGCAATCTCCCCGCGCGCCACCGCATCGCCGCCGAGCACCCCGGTAAAGGTTTTGCTCACCGAGCCCAGCTCAAACAAGGTTTGCCGGGTGACGGGCTTTTTCCCGGCGACATCCGCCAGCCCTTGCGTGAAGAAATAGGTCTGTCCCTTATAGATGACCGCAACGGCCATGCCTGGGATCGACTGGTCGTGCATCAACGCGGTCATGGTGGGGTTCACCGCCTCCGCGATCAGCGCCTCCTCCGGGGTGGCGGCGAGAGCGGAACCAGACAGGCAAACGAGGAGCATACAGAGCAGGGATTTTTTCATCGTTATGATCTTTAGCGAAAAGTGAGAGCGCTATTTTGCAGGCCTGACGGGAAGATGTAAAACGGGCACGCATGAACCGACGCCCGTTCGCAGAAGGCTAGTTATACTCCAGCGCAAAGGTGGCAGTGGTGTTTGCCCACCCCGCCGTCACGGTCGGGTCAGTCTGTACCAGCTGGGCAACAAAGTGGAAAGGCTGGGCGCTGGCGGCATTTGTCGCGGTCACCTGTCCCAGACCCGGCAGGTTTCCGGCCTCGTTGATGTGCAGGGCAGTGCCCGCGACCGGCGCACTGGCGCCATTATTGCCGTAGCTCAGCCTGACCCCCACGCCGCTGGCGCTCGACGGCGACGGGGTAATGGCCAGCGTATCGGTGATGCTGGTGGCGGCTGGCGTGCCAAAAAAGCCAATTTTGATCTGCGCTGGCTGCGAACAATAGACCGGAATGGTCAATCTCTTCGCCGTCCCCGCCGTCTGCCCCACCCCTTTAAAATCGGCGCGGTTAACCTTGCCTAAATCGACAAAAATGGTCGGGGTGGTGACATTACAACTGCCCACCGCGCCGATATCCACGTTCATCGCCGTCAGGTCGGCGCTGATGGGCGTGCCGGTTGTGCCTGAGCCGGGAATATCGACATAGAGTTTACCGACCGCCCCCAACGGCGAAGCGTTGGTGTGGTTGCCGCTGACGAGGCTGACGTCACCGGTTTTAAAGAAGGTGATAAACGCCTTCACCACGATATGTTCCTGGTGCAGCAGCGCGGGGTTTTCGCTGCTGTTACAGACCTGCGTCTCATGCATACCGGAGCCGTCCAGGTAGTGGATCGGCCCGCCGCTACACTGGAAGCCCAGGGCATAGCCGATACCCGGAATGGCCGACTCAAACACCATTCGGCCATTGATAAAGGTCTCATTCCCGGTGCGCTCCTGTTCATATTTCACCGCTATCGCCCCGGCCTGCCGGGCCTCCTGATCGCAGCTAAAACGAAACCCGCTGCCGCTGTCGGCCATGATGCTGGTCATCTGGGTGTTGTTACGCAGCGAAGGGAGATACTTGATGTTCTGAACGTTGATGGTCATCTGGCCGGTATCGCCATTGCAGGCTGCCGCCCATACGCCAGGGCTGAACAGCCCGGCAACCGTCAAAAGTAAACAGACTAACCGCATGGTTAATATCCTCATTGTGATAAACAGGCTGCCTCGATACGCTTCACCGCATCCGGCTGGTCGGCGGCGATGTGGAAAGGCAGCGTGCAGCGGTGGGCTTCCCCTTTGTCATTCCAGTTCACCTCCAGGGTGCCGGTATCCGGAATACCGCTCAGGTAGACCATTCCGCCGTCGGCCACCATGCCGGTGGCGGCATTGCGATCGCCAACCAGCTGGGCGCTGGCGCCAAACGGCACTGGCCCCGACTGGTCATGCAGGGTAAACAGCACGCGATGGCCGATATGGGTCCGGAAGTTTGCCTCGACCACCGCCCCACCGCCGGGGATCACCGTCGCGCCGAACTGCTCGACGTCGGTGTCGCTGGTCATCGATTCGGTATCAAGGGTAATGACGTTTTTGTGCCAGGCCGTCAGCGCAGGCACCACCGCGTAGCCCCGCCAGTCGGTATGAACGTTGCTGCCGTTCTCAACAGCCACGTTGACCGCCCCCGGCGCACGCACGATGGCAAAGCTGTCCCCCAGACTCTGCCCCAATGTGATGCCATGCGGGTGCGCAACGATGGAGCCCGACGCTCCCCAGGTGAGCTGGCTGCTGTCGCGATCGTGTCGGTAACCCAGCTGCGCCTGCCCATAGCTGCCGTGGTAGTCGAGGGATGCGCCGCTGTTACTCCCCTGCCCCTGGCTGGCGTAGCCCTGCTGCACGGCGTAGTAAAGATTCGGGCTCTTCGGCACCGAGCCATACATCGACACCTGGTGCGAGGTATAGCCGCGATTATCCGACGAGGTGGTGTAGCTCACTGAACTGCTGGCAAGCGAACCACCCAGCGGAATGGTGATATTGAAGGACCAGGAGCGATCGGGATTATTGTGTCCGCTGGACTGGGTATAGTAGTAGCCCAGCCCCCAGGAGATCCCTTTCCAGGCGCTGTAAAAGCCGGCATGGAGCGTTTTGTCGCTGCTCTGGTTGTGCCAGTAGTCCTGAACGTAAGCGGACAACGACAGGTTCCCCACCTCGCCGAGGGTCTGGCTGATGGCAACCTCTTCCCGGGTGCGTTTGTTATCCACCAGCCCGTAACGTTGCTCCAGCCTCATCGCCTCACTGAAGTCGTAAAACCCGCTGGAGGAGTAGCGGTAGCTGGCGAGGCTGAACGAGGTGCCCGCCCGGGCAAAACTTTTCTGATACTGCGCCCGCAGGGAGTGGCCGCGGTAGCGCTTGCCGGAGGGGGTTGTGGTGTCTGCCAGCGTCACGTCGGTACCCAGCGAGCCCAGCTTCCCTAAGCTATGCCCCACCCCGAGGGCCAGCGCGTAATAATCATCGGCCAGTTGCGTGCCGCCAGACAGGGTAAAGGCTGCCGGTAAACCGTAAAACAGCGTGCTCTGGATAAACGCCGGGGTGCGGCTCTCATCGTGGCCTGGGTGAAAGCGCCCGGCGCTGAGGCTGTATTTTACCCGCTCCTCCCGCAGCATAAACGGCACGGACGAGAACGGCTGGGTAAAGGTGCGCTCCGAACCGTCGCTCTCCTTCACGTTGACCTCCAGGTCGCCGCTCTGCGCGGTCGGATAGAGATCCTTAATGGCAAACGCCCCCGGGGAGACGTAGGTTTCGTAGATCACATAGCCATGCTGGGAGATGGTCACTTTGGCGTTACTGTGGGCGACGCCGCGGATCACCGGAGCAAAACCGCGCAGGCTGTCCGGGAGCATCTCTTCATTTGACATCAGCTGGACGCCGCGAAACTGCACGCTGTCGAACACCTCCCCGCTGGTGTAGGTATCCCCAATCCGCAGCTGGCTTTTCAGCGGGGCGACGTCCCGTTGCAGGTATGTACTGAGCGACTGCAAGCGCCGGGTGGAGTCGTACTGCATGGACGAGGTGTTGCGCAGCCGCCACGGCCCGAGGTTCACCCCGCTGCGCAGGTTGAGGAAGGTGGAGCGCCCGTTATGGGTGGATTGCCCGGTTTGCGCGCCGGAGAGCGTGTAGTCGACAAAGGCCGCCGGTATCCCCTCATCCCAGCGTGCGGGATCAATATACCCCTCGCGCTGAACGTTCATTGCCGCCTGGGGAATACTCAGGTTCAGCCGCTGGGTCGGGAAGTCGAACCGGCTGCTGGCATCCGGGATGTACTGGCCGATACGGGTGAAGGTTTCCCCGTCGTGCAGGCGTTCAAATGAGGAGAACGCGCTAACGTTGACGCCATATTCCGCCAGCTGGGCCGCCGTCAGCACTGGCACAAGGGTGCCATTCTCCTCCACGAAGGTAATGTTGCCTTCACTGACCTGCTGGTCATTGACCCAGATGGTGACCGGCCAGGTGCCGGGCTGCTGCCCGCCTGCGGTGGCAAAATAGTGCAGATCGGCGGTTTTTTGCTGCGCTGAGCTCAGTTCCAGCGCCGCCGGATCGAAGTAATCTTCTGCCCGCACCACCCCGGGCCTCGAGATCATCAACAGCGCAGTGGGGAGCGTTGCCAGCAGTAACGCACCGTCGCGGTGTGAAGTGTTCTTTTTCACCTTCGCCCCCGGTTACTGCTGCGCGGCGTCAGTGATACCGCCAGAGTCGTTAATGGCGCGCCACGTCACCTGCCCGCTGCCGACACCCGTCCACGTCTGGCTGCTCTGAGGCGCGATCATGCCCGGTTCGGGGATCGCTTTGCCACCAACCGTCAGGCTGTAGAGGGAGACATAAAACGGCGTCGGGTTATGGGCCACCAGCCGGTTACCCTGTCGGGTAAAGGTCAGCTTCTGCCAGGCGTCTTTGGCCTCGCCCAGCCCTTTTGGCCGCCAGAAGAGCTTGAACTTCGATTTCACGTTGATCTGGAGCTTGTTGGACGCCGCTTTTTGCGTCGGGGCGATGTTTTTCACGCACAGCCAGTACACTGACTCCCGGTCTGTAGGCAATGCGCCCCCGGTGAAGCTGATCCGCAGGACGTTCTCCTGCTCAGGATCGAGGCGAAAGAGCGGCGGCGTAACCACAAAAGGCACCGGGCGTTTATCGTCTGCGGCCTGGTTTTCAACCCACGACTGCACCAGGTAGGGAACGCGGGTATCCATGTTCGTCACCGTAATGGTGGCTTCGCGTTTTCCTTCCTCATAGATCACGCGGGTTCCGCCCATCACTACCCCGGCCTGAGCGGTGGCGCAGACCAGAAGAAAAGCGGTCATCACAGCGGCAAGAAGCTGTTTCATCGTGCAGATACCATTGGACAAAAAAGAGAATGAACAGGCGCAGGGCCTGCTCATGCGGGGATCAGTTATAAACCATCAGGAAGTTTGCAACGCCATTAGCCGCACCCGGGGTGACGGTCTTCTCCGTGGAGACGTAGTCGGCAAAAAAGGGCACCGTGGCTTTACCGGAGGCTACCGGAACGCTCGCTGAAACCGTCCCCAGGACAACCTGAGAGCTGGAAGCGCCGTTGTTATACAATTTAATACCCACACCTTTCGCTCCACCGGCCACCGCCAGCAGGGTGGCATCAAGGGCATCTTTTTGACCATCGAACAGCACGGCAACCGTCGTCACCGACGCCGGACAGTTATCTACCTCAATTTTGAAAGGAGTTTTAGTCGTTTCGGTGCCTGCTGCGGTGAAATAGCTTGCGCCCCATTTCCCCAGGTCAACCTGCACGTCTTTGCTTTTGGTGGTGATATTGCAGGAGGCATCGACGATTTCACCGCTGAACTCCACGATCCCGCCGGTGTTTTGCGTACCCGCGGCAGCACCCGGATTCGTGGTCATATTATTAGAAAATGCGGCACCAGAGGCCAGCGCGCCCGCCAGAATTGCAGCTACGCGAATTTGATCTTTCATTATTACGCTCAACTTTACTTGTTATTCATGATGACGTGGACCGATGCCCTTCGGTCATGATATTCATCCCTTATGCGTTTCCCTTTAAACAGAATGCCGCTACTGGTTAACCAGAATGCATTACTCTCCTGATTAATCGCCCTTTATAAAATAATAAAATGCGTTTAATACGCCTACGCACAGAAAATAATATTTCCCGTCACCCTAAAAAACAACCGGGGATCTGCTGCGCAAACTAGCCGTCCCGGCAATGTTGACATGTCAACATTGATATCATTGATTAATATTGATATTTTTGTATTTTATTGCACTATCATGGTGAGAAGTGGCTACATAAAAATAACATTCAGCCCTATAAATTGGCTACCTTTGCAATTATACCCAAGAGGAAAACTAGCAGTGAAATTAATATTAAGATAAATCTTATAACGAACCAATAAACAAAAATCGAATATTAATGTTTACATTAAAATACCTATGCAGAAAACTGAGGTGTTATTTCAAATGCTCTGGACAGGTTTTGAAATAAAGCCCGCACCATGTTTTACTGCCATTATCTGGAGCAACGATAAAGCCGCCCATGTCACGGTGCGCATCGCGCCCCCCGCCACATACTCACGGCACACCCCACCCGCAGGAACAGCAAAAAAGTGAAAGTGATTGTCGATTTTCTGATGGCGCATCTTTCAGCAACGTCGCAAAGTGAATAGCGTAATCATTAAAGCGTTGCGTCTGACGCAGCGGACTTTTGCATAAACGGCAGGTTCAGTTATCGTTATCTCTGCGTTATGTTGATGAATATAAGGGTAAAAATCGCCCTCCCCTGTTTCTAACGCTACAATCTGGAGTGACATGTATGTCTCAACCCAAGCTGTTTACACCGTTACGTATCCGCAATCTTGAACTCGACAATCGCATTGTGATCGCCCCCATGTGTCAGTATTCTGCCGAAGAGGGCTGCATGAATGACTGGCATACCCTTCATCTGGGGCAACTGGCACTTTCCGGTGCGGGTCTGCTTACCATTGAGGCGGCAGCCGTCTCCCCGGAAGGCCGCATTACCTACGCTGACGTCGGGCTCTACGATGACAAAACCGAGGAAGCGATGGGCCGGGTGCTGGATACCCTGCGTAAGTGGTCTGATATTCCTGTTGGCATCCAGCTGGCCCACGCGGGCAGAAAAGCGTCAACGCACAAGCCGTGGGATCATCGGGGGCAGCAAATCCCACCCGACCAGCAAGGGGGCTGGCAGACGTTAGCCCCTTCTGCAGTGCCTTACAACGAGGGCTATGTCCCGCCAACCGCTCTCGACAGCGAGGGCTTAGCCGGAATCCGCGACCAGTTCGCTGAGGCCGCAAAACGTGCTGCCAGACTGAATATCGATCTGATCCAGATCCACGCCGCCCACGGCTATCTGCTCCATCAGTTTTTATCGCCGCTCTCTAATCAGCGCACGGATAATTACGGCGGTTCGCTGGAAAACAGAGCCCGGTTCCCACTGGAAATTGTCGACGCGGTGCGGGAAGCCTTCCCGGCGGAGAGAGCTATCAGCGTGCGTATCTCCGGGACGGACTGGGTGGAAGGCGGATTTAACCTTGAAGAAGCGGTCGAGTTCTCCAGAATGCTGGAAGCGCGTGGCGTTGACGTGATCCATGTCTCCAGCGGCGGTCTGCATCCGGATCAGAAGATTGAGGTCTATCCGGGCTATCAGGTGCCGCTGGCAAGGGCGGTGAAAGCTGCGGTAAATATTCCGGTGGTGGCGGTGGGATTAATTACCGAGCCCGAGCATGCGGAATCCATCGTAGCCAGCGGGGATGCTGATTTTATTGCCATCGCCCGCGGCGCACTCTATAACCCGCGCTGGCCATGGCATGCGGCAGCGGCGCTGGGCGCCCAGGTCCATGCGCCGGAACAGTATCTGCGTTGCCAGCCGCACACCCTGAAGAACCTGTTTAAGTCCTGATGTTTCGGATACCCGTGGCATCACGGGTATCCTTCCCCGTCTGAAAGCATGATCATTTACAACTCGTTAACCTAGTCACAATTTATTAACTTTCTCCGCGCATCTCTTGACTGTTTCTGTATCAGTCGTAAAACTCTTGAAAAAGTAAAACGTTTTACTTTTTCATAAAACTGTCGCGGTATTCATGTATTTTCCTTGATTTTCAGTGGGTTAAACGCTACTGGGATACATCATGAAACACGTAGAAGAGTTCGATAGTACGCTGGCCGGTGTGGGTGTTACGCCTGAGCCAGGCCAAACAGAAATTTCATCGCTGGCAAGGGGGGCGATAAAAAAAGCCAAATTTCGGCTGATGCCCCTGATACTGCTGATGTATCTGCTTGCGTTTATAGATCGCTCAAATATCGGCATGGCCGCGTTAACCATGAATCAATCCCTGGGGTTAACGCCTGAACATTTTGGCTTTGCTGTGGGGATATTCTCCTTCGGTTATATTCTGTTTGAAATTCCCAGCAATGTGCTGCTGGAACGATACGGTGCACGCTTCTGGTTAGCCCGAATCATGATCACATGGGGCATTATTTCCATGGCGATGGCGTTTGCACAAGGCGTGGTGACGCTTAGTATCCTGCGCTTTTTACTGGGCGTGGCCGAGGCGGGACTGGCGCCAGGTATTGTTTTCTATCTCACAACCTGGTTTCCCAAAAAGGAGCTGGCTAAAGTCTTCTCCATTTACTATTTAGGTGTTCCGCTGGCTGCTATTATCGCCAATCCGATCTCGGGTTATATTCTCGATAATTTCCATAATGTTGGGGGGCTGGAGAGTTGGCAGTGGCTATTTTTAATTGAAGGCTGCCCGCCTGTCATCTTATCCGTTGTGGTTTTTCTTTATCTTACCGATAAACCGTCCAAAGCGTCCTGGCTTAAACCCGAAGAGCGTCAGGCTTATCAGGACCTGATGGAAAAAGACCAACAGGCGACCTTGTCCGCCGGACACTCCGGTTTCAGGGAAATGATCAAAGACCGACGAGTCTGGCTGCTGGGGATGGCCTATTTCTTTACCGTCATTGGTCTCACAGGCCTCGGTTTCTGGATGCCGCAGTTTATCAAGCGCTTCGATTACTCTGATACTGTTGTCGGCATGCTGGGTACGATTCCCTATATCGCAGGCGCGGTGGTGATGTGTTGGTGGTCGAATCACTCTGATAAAACCAATGAGCGAACCTGGCATTTTATTCTTCCATCGCTGCTCTTTTCTGTCGGATTTGTGGTCGCCGCTATCAGCGACTCACCCGTGATATCCATGGTGGGGTTAACGCTTTCGACGGTGGGTATGCTGTCATGCGTGCCGACGTTTTATACCCTTCCAGCATCCTTTCTTACCAGCCGAGGCTGTGCCGGTGGCATGGCACTGATTAACTCAATTGGCAATATTGGTGGGTTCTTCGGGCCCTTCCTGGTTGGCCTCGTTATCTCGATTTCCGGTAAATCACAGAGCGGTCTCTATCTGTTAGCTGTCCTGGTTTTGTTCTCGCCGTTGCTGATTTATCTCATGAGCAGAAATCGCCGCCAGATTGCTGGCTGGCGTTAATCCATCCCCCTTAAAGGAGTAGAAAATGAACTTAGCAGCATTGTTAGCTGAGCGTGCCTGTGCCGCAAAATCGGGTTCAGCACAGCCTGTTCGTGTGGGCATTATCGGCGCCGGCAAATTTGGTTCGATGGTACTTGCCCAACTGCGACACCTGGAAGGGCTGCATGTGGTGGCCGTTGCAGACCTGGATGTCCCGAAAGCCCGTGCTGCCCTGGCGCGTGTGGGATGGCCAGAATCGCAGTATCAGGCGCATAACATCGAAGCAGCTTTACGCGAAGGCACAACCTGCGTCGTTGAGGATGCAGAACAGCTGATCCGGTGTGAGCAAATCCATTGCATAGTTGAAGCGACGGGACATCCTCTGGCCGGCACTCGTCACGCTCTCCATGCGGTCGAAAATGGAAAACACGTGGTGATGGTAAATGTGGAAGCCGACGTGTTGTGCGGGCCTTTGATAGCGGAACGTGCGCGCCAGAACGGGGTGATTTACAGCATGGCTTATGGTGATCAACCGGCGATCATTTGTGAACTGGTTGACTGGGCTAAAGCCTGTGGCTTTGAAATCGTTGCCGCAGGTAAAGGGATGAATTACGAACCGCGATACCGCTACTCCACACCGGATACCGTCTGGGGATTCTTTGGCTGGTCTGACGAAGAAGTTGCTGCCGGGGACTTTAACCCAAAAATGTACAACTCGTTTACCGATGGTACTAAAGCGGCCATTGAGATGGCGGCTGTCGCCAACGCAACCGGATTAGACTGTCCCGATAACGGACTGGAATTTCCCCCTGCCGGGGTGCATGACCTGGCGCGGGTCTTCTCTCCGGCATCTGATGGCGGGCGCCTGGGTCGCAGTGGGCTTGTGGATATCGCAGCCAGTCAGGAGCCTGACGGACGTGAGGTGCTTAACAATATCCGCTACGGCGTTTTCGTGACATTTAAAGCCCGGGATGAATACAGCCGGGCCTGTTTCAAACAGTACGGATTACTGACCGACCCAAGCGGCTGGTACGCGTCGATGTGGCGCCCTTTCCATCTGATTGGTCTGGAAACCAGCATCAGTATTCTCTCCGCGGTATTACGAGGAGAAGCTACCGGGACAGCATTAAGTTTCCGGGGCGATGCGGTTGCAACGGCAAAACGCGATCTCAAAGCGGGTGAGATGCTGGATGGTGAAGGCGGGTTTACTGTCTGGGCCAATGCCTTGCCAGCCAGCATCAGTGTGGCACAAGATTTTTTGCCAATGGGGCTGGCCCATCATGTCCGACTGGTGAAGGATGTCGCAAAAGATAAGGCGATTCGTTTCTCCGATGTTCATTTTGACAACAATCTGGATATCGTCGAATTGCGCAAGCAAATGGTCAATCTTGCGGGATTATAAACAGGGTGATACCCGCAACGGCTACTGTTGCGGGTATATCAGGAGGACAAATGAAAAGCGAAATGCGTATTGGCTTGTTGGGTACGGGGTTGATGGGACAACCAGTGGCGCGTCGACTTGTCGCTGCCGGATATTCGGTCACGGTGTGGAACAGGTCGCAAGAAAAAGCGCTGCAACTGGCAAGCGCTGGCGTAAAGATCGAACAATCTGCTTCGCTGTTACTGGCTGACAGTGAGCTCATCATCTGTTTGTTAAGTGATGCAACAGCGTGCGATGAGGTGATATTCAATCACGACTCACTTCAGTACATTGGTCCAGATACAATCATCCTCATGATGAGTACCCTGTCGCCGGACATTGTGGTTGAACAAGCGCGTAAGGCCCATAGTGTTCAGGCCCACTATGTCGATCTCCCTGTTTCCGGCGGAACAACAGGCGCAGAGAAAGGTTCATTATCCTTAATGGCGGGAGGAAACAGGCAGCTCATTGATAGCCTTCGTCCTTTGCTATCACACCTGGGGAAAGTCACGCATGTCGGAGAAGTTGGAGCCGGTCAGCTCACCAAACTTGCAAACCAGATTATTGTCGCCGGAACCTTAAGTTTATTGTCAGAAGCTTTTACTCTCGCGCAACGCGGCGGTGCCGATCCAGAAAAAGTGCGCGAAGCCCTACTAGGCGGGTTTGCAGATTCCACATTGTTGCAACACCAGGGCGAACGCATGGTTAAAGGGGACTTTAAAGCTCGGGGCGCTGCAAAGTGGCAGCTTAAAGACACGCGCAGTGCTGTAGCACTGGCGAAGCAGCTTAATTTGACCCTACCGTTAACAGAAACAGTGAATCAACTCTTCAGCCAGATGATTGATGCCGGAGAGGGTGACCTGGATCATTGCGCCATTATTAAGCAAATTCAGCGTTTAAATAATGTGGCTATTTAATCCTGGAAACACTTTCTCTTTTAACTAATATGCTATCCAGTTCGCAGGGTTTTTGCTGTTCACTGGATAAACTCAACAGTGCTTTACTGGCCAGTTCTTCAAGGGGATGTTTTATAACGCTAATGGACGGGCTCAGTAGACGACTCCAGTGACTGTCATGATAAACGATGACGGAAAGGTCATCGGGCACAGCCAATTTTAGCTCGCGGATCCGCGACATGATGACCGGTGCGATTGACGTATTGCCAATAATGATTGCTGTCGGTGGATCTGCAAGCGACAGCAATTCATCAAGCGACTGGCTGGCGAGTGGATCGCGAAAATTCTTCACTGCGATAAGCTGTTTATTACATTCAATTCCCTGCGCCTGCAGACCTTTCTTGTAACCTTCCAGTCTTTGCAAAGAAGTGGATGTATTGAGGGGCCCACTTATCCACCCAATACGCCGATGGCCTTGCTCGACCAGATAAGAGGTCGCCTGGCGAGCAGAGGTTTCATTGTTAAACCCAATAACACTGGCGCCTGTAAAATCCTCCAGATAGCGATCGATAAACACGATCGCTATCCCCATGTTACTGATCGATTGCCACATATCCTTATTAGCGCTTGTCGGCGTTGCGATGATGGCTTTGACCCGCTTTTGCATCAACATTTCCAGGCTTTCCCGCTCAAGCAAGGGATCTTCCTGCGTCGTGACCAGGATGACGTTCATCCCCATTTCGCGAGCGCGCCGTACAATGAGATCCGAAATTTCAGAGAAAAAGTCGTTACTGATGTCGGCCACAACCAAGCCGATGGTATTGTTCAGGTTTGTCTTGAGTTCACGCGCGGCGCTCTGCGGGGTGTAACTTAGGGTTTGCATGGCAGCGATAATCCGCTGCCGGGTACGTTCGGAAACTGAACCGGTTCCGGGATTCAATACACGGGAGACAACACCGATTGATACTTCGGCTAAAGCAGCGACATCTTTGATGGTGCTTTTCTTTTTATCATTCAATGTAGCACTTCGCCTCACGTCCGCAGAGTAGATAATTTTATGTTAGATCAATCATGTTTCGATGAAAATGATGTTAGTGGCAAAATCACGTATCGATAAAATTTATGACAGCGCTTACCTTCAACCAGGGAAATAAGTTGCGCAGAAGACGTCAACTTTTGCTGAAAAAGCACAAAAGCAAAAAACCCTGCGATATTGCTATCGCAGGGTTTTTAAATTTGGCGGAAGCGTAGAGATTCGAACTCTAGAACCCTTTCGGGTCGCCGGTTTTCAAGACCGGTGCCTTCAACCGCTCGGCCACGCTTCCAGAGTGAGGCGCACTATAAACATCTCTGGAGGTTATGTAAAGCAAAAAATTCAGGAAATTGAATGTGTTCGCCTTTTGTACAACCCCGCGCGCATCATCTTCTGCTGACAACCGTCAAATTCCAGACAAGAAAAAATCGCCAGACTCATCAGAAGCGGCTATTGTCTTTAATTCATAACTGGTATGACCACTCAACCAAGGTTTACCTATGCATTCAATGATGATACCGCTAAATGAAGGCGACTCTCTCGCTGCCACGCTTTGGGAGAGAGAAGATGCCCGCGCGCTGGTTATCCTTCACCCCGCGACAGCGGTTGTGCAGGAATTTTATCAGCGTTTTGCTGAGTATCTTTACGAGTATGGATTCAGCGTCCTGACCTATGACTTTCGGGGTACAGGTCGTTCAACGTCGGGGATGCTCCGCAGCTGCAATGTCTCCATGTCAGACTGGATCGAACAGGATGTGGGCTGCATCACGGCCTGGGCCAGGTCACGTTTCCCCGATCTTAGCCTGCTGGCTGTTGGGCACAGCGTGGGTGGGCACGCCGTTCTGCTGTCGACGGCTACCCGGCATCTTCAGGCTGCGGTCATTGTGGCATCCCACGCCGGGGTGACCCGCTCCATAAAACAGACGGCGGAAAAAGTGCGCGTCTGGTGCTTGCTGCGCGTTCTCGGTCCGCTCCTCTGCCGTATATTTGGCTATATGCCGGCAAAACGCCTCGGGCTGGGAGAAGATTTACCGGCGCCTGTCATGCGGCAGTGGGGGCGCTGGAGCGCCATGCCGGGTTACTTCTACGACGATCCTGACTGGGATGCGCGTCGAAGAGCGGCTGAGGTCAGGCTCCCTCTGATGGTTATGGGGTTTGATGACGATCCGTGGGCTAATCCTGAGGCCATTACGCGCCTGATAGAACCGGTCAAAAACGCAAAAATCGACCGCCGGGAGATCCGTCATGCGGATTTTGGCCTGCCCGGCGTGGGACATATGGGGTTTTTCCGCACGCGCTGTGCGGAAAAATTATGGCCCATTGTCGGACAATGGCTGGCGAGTCAGTGCCCGGATTGAGCGAGCAGTGAATATAAAAAGGGGCCCGCAGGCCCCATTATGATGACATTGCGCGTCGAGGAATTATTCAGGCAGGGCGTAAACGACAACCTGGTCGCCTACCTGATCCTTCAGGATCGTATTCCCGCCCGCGACAAACGCCACATACTGACGCCCTTTGTACTCATAGACCGACGGGTTCGCCACAGCCGGGGCTTCAACCTGATCGGACCATAGCTCTTCACCGCTTTCCACGGAATAAGCGCGTACTTTGGCGTCCATAGAGGCACCGATGAAGATCACGCCACCCGCGGTGATAGCCGGTCCGCCGATGGTTGGGGAGCCCCAGCTTTCCGGCATAAAGAAGCCGTACTGCTGCGAGGCGCCAACCGGACGACGCCACTTCACGTCACCCGTATGCATATCCAGCGCGACGATTTCACCAAACGGCGGTTTCCAGCACGGCATGCCCAGCCAGTTATTGGCGACCAGCAGACGCATGCCGTAAGGCGCGCCTTCCTGCGGTGCAAAGCCGCTCTCGTTACCGGCGGTTTTATCGGCTTTATCGTAATCTTCGCGGCTGTAGAGCTTCACGTACTGCACGATATGCGAGGTGTTGACGATAGCGATCTGCTTATTCGGATCGAACGCCACCCCGCCCCACTGCACGCCACCGGCGCTGTCCGGATAGGTCAGCGCCCCCTCGCCTTTGGCGGTAGGCGGTGTGTACATCCCCTCATAGGTCAGGTTATCCCACAGGCGGGAACATTGACCGGCACCCACCATATCGGCCAGCTTCCAGATCTCCGGCTTTTTCGACTGATCGAGCAGCGGCGTAGGTTTGGTCGGGAACGGCTGGGTTGGCGAAAGTTTTTCCCCTTGCACTGAACCGTCGCCCTGCGGCACCGGACGCTCCTCGATAGGCCAGACGTCCTCCCCCGTCAGGCGGTTAACCACAAACAGGAAGCCCTGCTTGGTGGCCTGAACCAGAGCCGGGATCTGCTTGCCGTCTACGGTGATATCCATCAGCGTTGGCGCGGAGTTGATATCGTAATCCCACACGTCGTGATGCACCCACTGGCGGGACCAGACCACTTTACCGGTATTGATATCCAGCGCGGTTGTCGAGGTGCCAAGCGGGATCGCATCTACACGGTTACCGCCCCAGTAGTTAGGCGACGGAGAGGAGACCGGCAGATAAACCAGGCCGTTGGCCTCGTCGGCAGACATGTGCGTCCAGACGTTGGCCGTCCCGGTGCGCTGGCGAATCTCTTCCGGGATCGCCTCGAAGGACCATTCCCGCTCGCCGGTCTGGGCATTGATAGAAAATACGGTGCCCGGAGGTGCTTCGGCATAAGCCCAGTCTTTGCCGGCCCAGCCCACCAGCAGGTGGTTACCCACCACCGTTGGCGGTTGCAGGATGGAGAGCGGGAATTTGGCGTTAACGGTGTTCCACTGATTCACATCCAGCACGCCGTTGTCTGCAAAACCGGTGCAGGGTTTGCCTGAATCGGCATCCAGCGCAAAGAGCTTGCCGTCCACGGTGCCCATATAGACGATCTTCTGACAGGCTTCACCGGCGACCGGCTCTTTGGCCTGCCAGTAGGAGACGCCGCGGTTTTTCAGCACCGGCTGGGTTAGCGCTTTACGCGAAGACTTCGTGTCGTAGTGCCACTTCTCTTTCCCGGTGCCTGGATCCAGCGCAATCAGGCGATCGAAAGGGGTACCGATATAGAGCGTCTCGTTAGCAAAAATGGGCGTTGCTGACCAGACGGTTGCAGGGGTGTCGCCTTTACCATCCGACACATCGCCGGTATGGAACTCCCAGATTTTGGTCAATTTACCGACGTTCTCCGCCGTGATCTGGGTCAACGGGCTGTATTTCTGCGCGTTAAGCTGTCCGTGGAAGCTGTCCCAGGTGGCGGCAGAGGGCACCAGCGGGGTCGCTGGTTGCTCAGCCGAAGCCACTTTTTGTCCCTCACTCTGCCCGGTAGAGGCTTCATCGGTGGTTTTGGTGGTTCCCGGCGCCTGCTGATCCGCTGCATCCACGTTGAGCTCTTCTTGCGTTCCCTGAGAGGCCTCAGTGGCTTTCTCCTGCGCCTGCACAGAGAGTGGCGCGATCAGCAGCGCCAGCGCCGTCATGCTGACTTTCATAAAGGGGTAGTGTTTATCGTTATACACGGGTGGGACTCCTCAGGCTCTGACGCGGGTATTGTGGTGAACGGGCTTGCTGCTCAGCATAATCAGACCAATCAGGCCGACCACCATCGCTGCAGTAATGATGTACTGGTGCAGCAGCGCGGCGGCGAACCCAATACCAATGAGTACCACGAGGGTGACGATAATCAGAAAGATACGCGCCCCACGACCAGATGCGGCACGTAACATCAAGGTCAGTACCGCCAGTACCGCGCTGGCAATGGCGACGCCCAGCGCACCGATGGTATCGGTAACGCCGGTAAGAGGCGTCAGCCAGGCGTATAACGCCACCGCGACGCCAATGACCGCAGCCAGCAGCAGCAATATCGTGCCAGCGCGGGAGGATTGAGAATGTAACATACCAGGAACTCCCCCTATCAAAACAAAATTAACCAATAATTCAGGCTCGTGGATTTATGCGGCTGCGACTTGCATGGGCAATAGCGAAAAACTCAGGCAGTAAGAAAAACAGCGGCATAGATCACTAAACGTAACTGAGTATAGAAGAAGGATTTTAAAGGGGGCGTGCAAACACGGCATAGCCGCGTAGTTGGGCATAAAAAATGCCGCCTGAGGAGGCGGCATAATGATGTTAACGAACCAGATGCAGGAAGTGCAGATGCTTTTCGTACTGGTCGAGAATATCGTTGATCAGCTGCTCCTGGTTCCAGCTCATCACGTCGTAATTCTGTCCCCCTTCTTTGAGGTAGACTTCCGCACGATAGTATCGGTGTTGCTCCGCCTGCTGTTCGTCGTTGTCTATCGCCGACAGGGCAAAGGTCGGAGAGTTATAGCCCCGCAGCCTCACCTCATAGAGGAAGTTCAGTTCGTTGCCTAAGTCCACCTCAAGACGAATACGATCGTCGGAGGCATCGCTGATTCGGCTCACCGTGCCCTGCTTGCTCAACTCCTCCTGCACGAGGATCATCGCCGGTTTGATGACTTCGTCCATAAAGCGTTTCACCAGCGATCGTTTTGGCAGATAGGCAATGTTGCGTAAACGACGCTGCCACGGAATAGGATTGCGGGCCGCGGTCGGCGCAATCGTCGCCATGCTCAGGCTCTCGCGTTTGGTTAAATCCCGACGCAGCGCTTTGAGCAGCCCGTAGATGGAAATCAGCAGGATGATGGAAAACGGTAACGCGCTGGCGATGGTGACGGTTTGCAGCGCGCTTAACCCACCCGCGAGCAGCAGCGCAATCGCCACCACGCCCATCAGCGCGGCCCAGAAAATGCGCTGCCAGACGGGAGTATTGGCCTCGCCGCCGGATGCCAGCGTATCCACCACCATCGCCCCGGAGTCGGCCGAGGTGACAAAGAAGACGATGACCATCGCCATGGCGATAAACGACAGCACAGACGAGAACGGGAAGTGCTCAAGGAAGTTGAAGAGCGCCAGCGCAACGTCCTGCTGCACCGTATTCGCCAGATCCGTTGCCCCCTCGCGCATGATGAGATTGATCGCGCTGTTGCCGAAGACGGTCATCCACATCAGCGTGAAGCCCGCGGGAACAAAGAGCACCCCGGTGACGAATTCACGGATGGTTCTGCCGCGGGAGACGCGGGCGATAAACATCCCGACAAACGGTGACCAGGAGAGCCACCAGCCCCAGTAGAGCAGCGTCCAGCCACCCAGCCAGTTGCTGGATTTTGGCTCGTAGGCGTAAAGATTGAACGTCTTACTCACCAGCTCGGAGAGATAGCCGCCGGTGTTTTCCACGAAGGATTTCAGCAGCAGCACGGTTGGCCCCAGGCACAGTACCAGCGCCAGCAGCAGTAACGCCAGCCCCAGGTTAAGCTCGGACAGGATACGAATGCCTTTATCCAGCCCGGAGACCACGGAAATTGTCGCGAGCCCGGTGATGACCACGATCAGGATAACCTGCACCGTTTCGTTGATGGGCACCCCGAAGAGATGATTGAGCCCGGCGTTCACCTGCAGCACGCCATAACCCAGCGAGGTCGCCACCCCAAAAACGGTACCGATAACGGCAAAAATATCAACGGCATGGCCTATCGGACCATGAATTTTGTCGCCAATAATGGGATAAAGCGCCGAGCGCAACGTCAGAGGCAGGCCGTGCCGGTAGCTGAAAAAGGCCAGGATTAGCGCCACAATGGCGTAGATAGCCCATGCATGAAGTCCCCAGTGGAAGAAGGTCAGCCGCATCGCCTCTTTCGCGGCGGTGACGGTCTCGGGCGTACCTACCGGTGGAGAGAGATAGTGCATAACCGGCTCGGCCACGCCGAAGAACATCAGGCCGATCCCCATACCCGCTGAAAAGAGCATGGCAAACCAGGAGTGATAGCTGAAATCGGGCTGGGCATGATCGGGGCCAAGTTTGATATCGCCGTAACGCGACAACCCCAGGAACGTTACGCTGAGTAAGATCAGCGCAACCGCCAGGATGTAGAACCAGCTGGCGTTGGTGAATATTTGCTGCTGTAGCAGTTTAAAATTTTTGTCAGCTACGTCAGGAAAAATCGCTGCAAAAGCAACGAGAAGGAAAATTAACAAAGCAGATGTATAGAATACCGCTTTGTTAATCTTGCTTTCAGACTTCTGGGGGATGGTGTTATTTTCACTCATATTTTATCTATTCCATTAATCCGGATGTGAGGAATCACCTCTTTGAGGTTAGCAAATTTACGCTGCTTATGCAGGTGCTGATGACATTGTCATCGGATTATCTCCTTGTGATTACTGGGTTTAATTTATTGAGATCGGGTCTTTAGTTGGCTGACATAATGTCATCGGACAGGTAAAACGACAAAAGAAAAAGCCCCGCGATATTGCTATCGCAGGGCTTATCTAATCTGGCGGAAGCGCAGAGATTCGAACTCTGGAACCCTTTCGGGTCGCCGGTTTTCAAGACCGGTGCCTTCAACCGCTCGGCCACACTTCCAGAATGAGGCGAACTATAAACAGCTCCTTGCGCCCTGTAAAGCGTGCCCGCGATCGTTCGCCTGAAAAATAGTCAAAATGCGGTTAATCGGTTGAATAGCCAACACCCTGACCATTTTATCAGCACAAAATCACGCGCTGACTGCTCAGTGTTTTTTGATATACATATCTTTGGTGAAGTAGTACCCCAGCTTATCCGGCGTAAATCCGCCCACCCACGGCTTCACCAGATGGGTGCGCACGTAGTGATAGACCGGAATAGCCGGGACATCCCGCGCCAGCAGATCTTCGGCCTGCTGGTAAAATGCCCCGCGCTCGGCGGTGGTTTTCGCCTTCGCGGCATTAGCCAGCGCCTCGTCATAGGCCGCATTACTGTACTGGCTGGTGTTCTGACTGTCACCGGTACGGAAGTTATTCAGGAAAGTCGCCGCATCGTCGAAATCGGCGATCCAGGCGTAGCGCACCGCGTCAAAGTTGTGGGTATGCATGGTGTCCAGCATCGTTTTCCACTCCTGGTTTTGCAGCTTCGCCTCCACGCCGAGGTTTTTCTTCCACATCGAGCTGACGGCAATGGCAATCCGCTGGTGTGACTCCGAGGTGTTATACAGGAGGTTAAAGCTGAGCGGGTGGCCGTCGTTAAAGCCTGCTTCGTTCAGCAGTTTTTTCGCTTCGGCGATGCGTTTATCCATCGGCCAGCTGGCGTAATCCGGATTTTTCAGTTTCACCCCGCCGATATCCGGCTGGCTAATCACCCAGGCCGGACGTTGCCCCTGCCCCAGCACCTTCCCGGCAATAATCTCTTTATCCAGCGCCAGGTTCAGCGCCTTGCGCACGCGCGGATCGTTAAACGGCGGCCGGGAGGTATTGAACTGGTAGTAGTAGGTTGCCAGCTGCGGGGAAACATCCACCTCTTTGCCCAGCGTTTTTTGCAGCTGCGCGAACTGGTTGATAGGCAGCGTATAAGCGATATCGATTTCACCCGCCCTGTAGCGGTTCACGTCGGCGGCTTCGGAGGTGATGGGCAGATAAGTCACCTTGTTGATCACCGTATGGGCATTGTCCCAGTAGCGCGGGTTGCGCTCGGCGACGATCCGCTCGTTGACCACCCACTGCTTGAGGGTATAGGCCCCGCTGCCAACAAAGTGCTCCGGCCTGGACCATTTATCGCCGTAGCGACCAATCAGGACCTTATCCACCGGCACCAGCGACGGGTGCGCCAGCATGGCAAGAAATGCCGCGTTGGGCTGATCCAGCGTCACTTCCAGAGTGGTGTCGTTCAGCGCCTTCACCCCCAGGGTATCAGGGGCTTTTTTCCCCTCGGCGATATCGGTGGCGTTGACCATATGCATGTTGCCTGGGAAGCTGGCATACGGCGAGACGGTTTTGGGGTCCACCAGCCGCTGCCAGCTCCAGACTACGTCCTGGGCTGTAATCGCTGTACCGTCACTCCAGGTAATCCCTGGACGGAGATGGAAGGTCCAGACGGTGTTGTCTTTGTTCTCCCATTTCTCGGCCAGCCGCGGCTGGATCTCACCTTGCGGCGAGACGCTCACCAGCCCGTCGAATATATCGCTGATAATATTGAATTCGACATCGCTTTCGACTTTATGCGGATCGAGCGATGCCGGCTCATTGCCATTATTCCTGACCAGTTCCTGCTTCTCTGCCAGCTCTGTTCCTGCCGGTACACTGGCGGCGAACGCCGTTGTGCTTGCGCACAGGATGCCTGCCGTCAGTAAAGAGAGGGTAAATGTTGCTTGTGATGAGGGTTTCATGTCCTTCGCCTTATAGTTTAGTTTTGACGATGCAAAATAACTCTTAGCGCTGGGGCTGGAATAAGGCAATATATTTCAGTGACCTATAAGAGCTTGATCTGATTAATCCTGACAAACCGGGGTTCGTGCTGCATTGAGCGCATTGCGAAACATTTCATGCTACCTCAATACCTAAGATGCTGAGTAAAGATGGGTAAAACCATTTTATAACCGGCGCGTCGTTTTCTATTCTTGCCGTCAATTACATCTGTCATAAGAGAGTGACTCATGGATCGTATTATTAGTTCTTCACGCGACCGCACATCGCTACTCAGCACCCACAAGGTGCTGCGCAATACCTACTTTATGCTCAGCCTGACGCTGGCCTTCTCCGCGCTGACGGCCACCGCCAGCACCGTGCTGATGCTGCCATCGCCGGGGCTGATCCTGACTCTGGTAGGTATGTATGGTCTGATGTTCCTGACCTACAAAACGGCTAACAAGCCGGTAGGTATTTTGTCGGCGTTCGCCTTCACCGGTTTCCTGGGCTACATCCTGGGGCCAATGCTTAACACCTACCTGTCTGCCGGTATGGGCGATCTGATCGGCCTGGCGCTGGGGGGAACAGCACTGGTCTTCTTCTGCTGTTCTGCCTATGTGCTGACCACCCGCAAGGACATGTCTTTCCTTGGCGGTATGCTGATGGCGGGCATCGTCGTAGTGCTGATCGGTATGGTGGCGAACATCTTCCTGCAGCTGCCAGCTCTGCACCTGGCTATCAGCGCCGTGTTCATCCTGATCTCCTCCGGGGCGATCCTGATGGAAACCAGCAACATCATTCATGGCGGTGAGACGAACTACATCCGCGCTACCGTGAGCCTGTATGTATCGCTGTACAACATCTTCGTCAGCCTGTTGAGCATCCTGGGCTTCGCCAGCCGCGATTAACCGACAGTGCTCTATAACCAGCCCCGCTTATGCGGGGCTTTCTTTTTTGGTAAACTGTCGCGGTTTTCGATAATTCCGTGATGATTATGCTGAACTTTGAAGGTAAAGAGATTGAGACCGATAGCGAAGGCTATCTGAAAGAGACCAGCCAGTGGAGCGAAGGGCTGGCGGCGATTATCGCCGAAAAAGAGTCTATTGCCCTGACGCCAGAGCACTGGGAAGTGGTGCGCTTTGTGCGCGACTTCTATCTGGAATTTAACACCTCTCCCGCCATCCGCATGCTGGTGAAAGCGATGGCCAATAAGTATGGCGAGGAGAAAGGCAACAGCCGCTACCTCTATCGTCTGTTCCCGAAAGGCCCGGCAAAACAGGCGACCAAAATCGCCGGTCTGCCTAAGCCCGTGAAGTGCATTTAATAGCGAATACCGAAGTTCACGTATTCCCGGCCGGGTTGATGCGGTTCTGACAGAACCTTTTCAACCCGTGCAATGCGCGGCCCGCCCGCCTTAAGCCAGGCGAGCAGTTTATCGACCTGTTCCGCCTCGCCGCAGGCCACCACTTCGACGCTTCCGTCATCCAGATTACGCGCGTAACCGGTCAGCCCCAGCTCCGTGGCTTCTCGCTGCGTGCTGTAACGAAAGCCCACACCCTGAACCGTGCCGTGAACCCACGCGATGATGCAGACATTTGCCATACTCCCTCCCCTTATCCATGCCTGACCTGAACCCAAAGAATAGCAAATTATGGCTCCAGGTTTAGCGTAGCGTTTTGGGCAAACAGCCGTAATGCTGGCGGAAACGGGCCGTGAAACGCGAGCTGGACAGGTACCCGCACTGCATGGCGATCTCGCCGATGGGCAGGCGGGTCGACTGTAGCTGCGAGAGCGCTACCGCCATGCGTACCTCCTCCACAATCTGGCGAAAACTTTGCGACTCTTCCCGTAAGCGTCGGCGCAAGGTGGGTACGCTTACGGCCAGACGGCTGGCGATCTCCTGCGCGGTCCATGCCTTACCGGGCGACACCATGATAAAATGCCGTACCTGCTCGGTAAGATTGATATTTCTCTCGATAAGCAGCGGCCCTGCCACCCCATCATGCAGCAGCGCCAGCAGGAGCCCGAAGGCCTGATGCTTTTGCAGCTCTTCCGGAAAACCGTGCCGCACCGCATGCAGCAGATTGCTCCACATAAAGGCCAGCCCTTCGCTGAGCGGAGCACACAACGAGTCCGTTCTGGCGCGCGGCCAGGATTGCAGGTAGCGCGTTTTAAACTCGGCGATAATGTCGGGGGATAACAGCAGCAGATCGGAATGAAACAGCTCCTGCGCGGGCTGATTAATGATCTCCATTGGGGTATTCGCCGGAATAATGATTAGCTCATCCGGCGTCGCCACTAAGCGCCGCTCATCCTGAATAATCACCTTGCTGCCGTGTGTAATATGGCAAATGGCCGGGTAAAAAAGCTTTACGTGGTGCAGGCGATGCATTTTGCTGGCATTGACCTCAGCCGCTGTCAGATGATTATGTTGAAAATGAAAATCCTGCACCGGACCACCTTTTATCGTGCGTATGTTGCGGTTAATTGCGCTTTAGCCAGTACATGGCTGTTGAGCATGAAACCGACCAGCGCGCCGCTGGCATTACTGTCGATTGGCAGTTTATCCACATTCAGCGCCCAGACGGTGAACTGATAGGGGTGCGGTTTATCCCCTTCCGGCGGACACGCCCCACCAAAGCCAGCATACCCGAAATCGTTCCGCCCCTGCACCGCCCCTGCGGGTAATTTATCGCTGTCCGTTTTTCCGGCGCCAGCGGGCAGGCTCAGCGTGTGAGCGGGAAGATTGACCAGGGTCCAGTGCCACCAGCCGCTGCCCGTGGGGGCGGCGGGATCGTAGGCCGTAATGGCAAAACTTTTTGTGCCCGCCGGGGGATGCTGCCAGGCCAGCTGTGGCGAGGCATTTCCTCCCTTGCAGCCAAAGCCAGTAAAAACCTGCTGTTGCGTTAAGGGGTGGCCATCGGCGATATCCTGACTGCTGAGACTAAACGGCAACGCCGCAGACGCAGTAAAACTGATTGTCGCCAGCGTAATGACGGCGATGGCAATGTGCTTTTTCATTGTGGTTTCCTTTTGCTGAACCGGAAACCTCACTGTAAAGCTCACAACGAATTCATAATGTGCCTGAGCGATTTTAAAATGTGCCGAAACGCTCAATAGTGTCCGCAGATGATTGCCACTGACCATCTGTGCTACTCTACGCGCCATTTCCCTGGAATCGACAGAACAGAAAATTATGAGTGTACGTTTAGTGTTAGCCAAAGGGCGCGAGAAATCATTGCTGCGCCGCCATCCCTGGGTCTTCTCCGGTGCAGTTGCCCGTATGGAAGGCAAAGCCAGCCTCGGTGAAACCATCGATATCGTTGACCACCAGGGTAAATGGTTAGCGCGCGGCGCATACTCGCCTGCGTCCCAGATCCGGGCGCGCGTCTGGACGTTTGATAAAGATGAATCCATCGATATCGACTTCTTTGTCCGTCGCCTGGAGCAGGCGCAGCAGTGGCGCGACTGGCTGGCAAAACGCGACGGGCTGGACAGCTATCGTCTGATCGCCGGTGAATCCGACGGTCTGCCAGGCGTGACCATCGACCGTTTTGGCAATTTCCTGGTGCTGCAGCTGCTAAGCGCGGGGGCGGAGTATCAACGCGCGGCGTTAATCAGCGCGCTGCAGACGCTGTTCCCTGAGTGTGCCATTTACGATCGCAGCGACGTCGCGGTGCGTAAAAAAGAGGGCATGGAACTGACCCAGGGTCCGGTAACGGGCGAACTGCCACCTGCCCTGCTGCCTATCGAAGAGCACGGCATGAAACTGCTGGTGGATATTCAGGGCGGCCACAAAACCGGTTACTACCTCGATCAGCGCGACAGCCGTCTGGCAACACGCCAGTACGTTGCCGACAAGCGCGTGCTGAACTGCTTCTCCTATACCGGCGGTTTTGCGGTTTCGGCGCTGATGGGCGGATGTCGTCAGGTGGTGAGCGTGGATACGTCCCAGGAAGCGCTGGACGTGGCGAAGCAGAACGTCGAGCTGAACAAGCTGGATCTCAGTAAAGCCGAGTTTGTGCGCGATGACGTCTTTAAGCTGCTGCGCAAATACCGCGACCAGGGCGAGACGTTTGACGTGATCGTCATGGATCCGCCGAAGTTCGTGGAAAATAAAAACCAGCTGATGGGCGCCTGTCGTGGGTATAAAGACATTAATATGCTCGCCATCCAGCTGCTTAACCCGGGCGGAGTGTTGCTGACCTTCTCCTGTTCCGGCCTGATGACCACCGAATTATTCCAGAAAATTATCGCGGATGCCGCTGTAGATGCTGGTCGTGATGTACAATTTATAGAGCAGTTCCGTCAGGCGGCCGATCATCCGGTGATCGCTACCTATCCGGAAGGGCTGTATCTGAAAGGATTTGCCTGTCGCATCATGTAACTTGAAAAGTGGAATGTTGCCCACACCTATAGTGTAAGTAACGTTTCCCGGGAGGTGACTATGAATGCCAGCAAATTCGGTATCGGCCAGCAGGTCCGCCATTCCCTGTTAGGTTATCTGGGTGTGGTCGTGGATATCGACCCGGAATATTCTCTCGACGAGCCGTCAGCGGATGAGCTGGCGGTGAATGCAGAACTCCGCGCCGCGCCCTGGTACCACGTGGTGATGGAAGATGACGATGGCCAGGCCGTGCATACCTATCTTGCCGAAGCCCAGTTAAGTAGCGAACAGCAGGATGAACATCCTGAACAGCCATCGATGGATGAACTGGCGCAAACGATCCGCAAACAGTTGCAGGCGCCGCGCCTGCGTAACTAATGAAAACCCGGTAGCCCACGGCTGACCGGGTTTTTTATTACTTCGCCATCCCGAGACGTGGGATCTCAATGGCCGGGCAGCGATCCATCACCACATTCAGGCCTGCATCCCGTGCCAGCACCGCCGCCTGTTCATTGATTACCCCGAGCTGTAGCCACAACGTTTTCGCCCCGACCGCAATGGCTTCCTGCGCCACCCCCCAGGCAGCTTCAGAGTTGCGGAACACATCCACCATGTCGATTTTTTCCGGTACTTCCGCCAGGGTGCCGTATCCCTGCTGGCCCAGCAATGTTTTACCTGCCACTTTTGGTGATACCGGGATCACGTGGTAGCCCTGGTCGAGCAGGTATTTCATCACCCGATAACTCGGGCGATCGGGCTTATCACTCGCCCCTACCAACGCAATGGTTCGGGTGGTGGTAAGGATGTCAGCTATGTTGTTCTCTTTCATTTATCTCCTCCTGGCTCGTTCAAACCGGGTATCAACGCCGTTAAGTATCTTCTCATCCCATACGTCTGTATGAGGGCAAATTGCCGGACTCTGTCTATATGTTAGTAAATATGATTAACGAAAAATTTTGATACATTATTCAAGACGCATGTCTTTTAAGAGGGCTCTCTATGAAAACCGGCATTGCCTGGAGTCTGTTTGCGCTGCTCATGCCGGTTTGCGTTTTCGCCACAACGCTGCGGCTCTCTACAGACATCGACCTGCTGGTACTTGATGGCAAAAAAGTCTCCAGTTCCCTGCTGCGCGGCGCCGATAGCATAGAGTTGGACAACGGTCCGCATCAGATTGTCTTCCGGGTAGAAAAAACCATTCGCCTTGGCAATCACGAGGAGCGCATCTATATCTCCCCTCCTCTGGTCGCCAGCTTTAACACCCAGCGGATCAGTCAGGTTAATTTTAGCCTTCCGCGGCTGGAAACAGAAAAAGAGTCACAACTTTTTGATAAATCACCGCAAATCGAATTGCTGGATGGTGACGCGACCCCGATTCCGGTCAAGCTGGATATTCTGGCGATCACCAATACGCCGAACGGCGTCAATTACGAGTACGATACCGAGCGCTATAACAAAGCCGGGCAGAGCGCCTCGATACCGCAGTTTTCTACCACCATGGCGGATGACAGCACGCTCTTGTCCGGCGTGTCTGAACTGGATATGCCGCCACCGCAATCCCAGAGCATGACGGAGCAGCGCCTGAAATACTGGTTTGCCCAGGCCGATCCCGAGACCCGAAGCCGTTTCCTGCAATGGGCGAAGCAACAACCCTCGTCCTGAGCCGCATTTTTTATCCCTTTCTCTTGCAGCGTCAGGTGCTTCCAGTAATCTGTAGCCAGTTAACTAACGGATAGAGACTATGGAACTCACAACCCGCACACTGCCGGAACGCAAACATATCGCCCTTGTCGCGCACGATCACTGCAAACAGATGCTGCTCAACTGGGTTCAGCGCCATAAATCCCTGTTGGGACAACATCAGCTTTCGGCCACCGGAACAACCGGCAACCTGATCCATCGTGAGACCGGGCTGCAGGTGAATGCCATGCTGAGCGGCCCTATGGGGGGCGATCAGCAGGTGGGCGCCCAGATTTCGGAAGGAAAGATTGATGTGCTGATCTTCTTATGGGACCCGCTCAATGCAGTACCGCACGATCCGGACGTAAAAGCCCTGTTGCGTCTGGCAACGGTGTGGAATATTCCGGTCGCTACTAACCTGTCGACGGCGGACTTTATTATCGAATCCCCACAGTTCAACTCGCCGGTGGAGATCCTGATCCCGGATTATCAGCGCTATCTGGCTGAACGTCTGAAGTAAATGCCCGTCCTGCCGGGTGGCGGCTTCGCCTTACCCGGCCTACGGTTTCCGTGCCACCGGCACATCGATGTTTTTCAACATCTCCACAAAGCGTGACGGCTGCTGTTTATTGAACAGCAACCAGACCCGGTGGCGGGCGCGGGTCATCGCCACATATAACAA
Source organism: Leclercia sp. GHBNCSD (assembly GCF_055805075.1). NCBI lineage: Bacteria > Pseudomonadati > Pseudomonadota > Gammaproteobacteria > Enterobacterales > Enterobacteriaceae > Leclercia > Leclercia sp. GHBNCSD. The sequence continues at coordinate 246,168 of NZ_JBQVYO010000001.1, forward strand.
TCGCCGCTCTTCGGCATCAGGAAAGTCTTCAGTCACAGGCAGCAGAGCCTGCTCCATGACCGATTCGCGCGCAGGCGCCGGGAAACCGTCGCTTCCTTCCTGTAACCCCACGACGATGACATAGTCCGCCTGCTGCCCCTTGCTGGCGTGGATGGTCATAAAATCCAGCTGCAACTTTGGCCAGCGGGTCGCGGCTTTCTCCAGGCTGGCGGGCTTGAGATGGTGATAGCGCGCCAGCACCAGAATGCGCTCCTCCGGTCTGGCGTAACCGCTGAGCTTATCCAACAGGGCATCAAGCTGATCGTCTGCCAGCAGCGTGACCGCTTTTTTGTCCCCTGCCGAGAGGCTGTTCAGCGGTTTTGCCAGCTGATGCGGGTTCTGTTGGATAAAGCGGTTGGCAATCTCACCGATCCGGTTATTGAACCGGTAAGTCGTATCGAGATCGCAGCGATCGCCTTCGCCAAAGTAGTGATGAAACGCGGTAGTCAGCGACAGCTGTGCGCCACTAAAGCGATAGATCGCCTGCCAGTCGTCCCCCACGGCGAACAGAGTGGTGTGCTTGTTCTGTGCCCGCAGCGCCGCCAGCAGCGCCGCACGCTGAGGGGAGATATCCTGAAACTCATCCACCAGTATGTGTTTCCAGGGGCTGATAAAACGACCTTTCTCCAGAATAACGATCGCCTGATGAATCAGGCCGGAAAAATCAACGGCGTTTTCTGCTTTCAGGGCAGCTTTCCACGCCTTAAGCAGCGGTGCCATCAACTTCACCCGCTTTGAAAACAGCGCCTGCACCTCTTCAGGGGCGCCGGCAATCATCTCTGCCTGAGCGCCACCGTGCATGCGCATCAGGCTTACCCAGCGATCGAGCCGGGGTGCCAGTCGGCGCGCCAGCTTCTCGTTTTGCCAGAAACTGCCCTCCGGCACGTCCCAGTTCAGCTCCTCTTCCAGCCACTGGCGCCAGCCTTTGGCCTGCGCTTTTTTCTCGCTACACTGCTGCTGCCAGGCATCGATAAATAGCTTCTGCCGCGCCGCGGTGTCATTTTCAAGCTCGCTGACCACGGGCACCTTTTTACTCCCCTGCTGAATGATGTGCAGGGCAAGGGAGTGGAAGGTTCGGGCGGTAATGTCGCGGGTATGCAGCCGCGCCTCGATCCGCTCATCCATCTCCTGGGCCGCCTTACGGCCAAAGGCCAGGAGTAAAATCTGATCGGCAGAGGCTTCATTGCGGGTCAGCAGCCAGCCTGCCCTGGCCACCAGCACCGAGGTTTTGCCACTACCGGCACCGGCCAGCACCAGCAGCGACGACTCGCCATTGACCACCGCCCGGGCCTGGGCCGGATTGAGGGGGGAAGACTCAATACCGGCAAAAAAATCGGCATACTGGCTGAGCATAGCGTCGGTCCACGCCTGATTGTGCGCCAACCTGCTCTGGTCAATGTCTTCCAGCCAGGCCTGACACTGACGCCAGGCTTCCCGGCAGTTATCAAACTCGTCGAGCCGTGAGACGGACAATGGCAAGGCCTGTAACGCCTGGCGAATTTTTTGCTGCAAACCGAGCGTTTTTTCCCGCGTCAGCCAGCTGTTTTGCTCATTTGTTGCGGCAATGTCATTCAGCGCGTTTTGCAGGACCTGCGCCGCCACCTCACTCATTTCAGCACTCCACTGCTGCCAGAGCGTGTTCAAATGCCGGTGAAAACGCTGGGTTTCCGCCCACTCGGTGCCATGCAGACGGACCACTTTTTCATCGGGCAGAACAAACTCCAGCTCCCCCCAGACCAGGCCGCGTTTGCAGTGAATGGCCAATAGCTGGTTGAAAGGGATGAGATATTCATGACGTTCGCCTGAGACCTTGACCCCGGCGTTGAGCAGAACGACTTTGTCGTACGGATGTTGTGCCAGGCGCTTGCCTAACGATGTTGCTTTCAGTTCCATGTCCAGCCTGATCCACGACGTGAATAATTGCATAACAGTTTAACTGCCAGTTTTCAGGTGCTCCAGCGCAAAAAAACGTTACAATCAGCAGGGCTTCAACATTACGGCAAGAATTGAGGTTTTATGCGTACCGTTCTGAATATTTTGAATTTTGTGCTGGGTGGTTTTGTCACTACCCTCTCCTGGCTGCTGGCGACGCTGGTCAGCGTGGTGCTGATCTTCACCCTGCCGCTGACGCGCTCCTGCTGGGAAATCACCAAACTCTCGCTGGTGCCTTACGGTAACGAAGCGGTTCACGTGGATGAACTGGAGCCTGACAGTAAAAGTACGCTGATGAACACCGGCGGAACGCTGCTCAATATTCTGTGGCTGATCTTTTTCGGCTGGTGGCTGTGTGTGATGCATATTGCGGCGGGGATCGCCCAGTGCCTGACCCTGATTGGCATCCCCGTCGGGATCGCCAATTTCAAAATTGCCGCCATCGCTCTATGGCCGGTCGGACGCCGGGTTGTGCCGGTGGAAGTGGCCCGCGCCGCGCGGGAAGCCAACGCCCGCCGTCGTTTTCCGTAACAAGGACTCCGCGCGCCCATGCTAAGCCCCCTGCTTCGCCGCTACACCCTGAACAGCGCCTGGCTCTACAATGCCCGGATCTTTATTGCCCTGTGTGGCAGCACCGCCCTGCCCTGGTGGCTGGGCGAAGTAAAGCTGACCATCCCGCTGACGCTGGGGGTGGTTGCCGGTGCGCTGGCCGACCTGGACGATCGCCTTACCGGTCGGCTGCGCAATCTGGTTATCACCCTGATCTGCTTTTTTATCGCCTCTGCATCGGTTGAGCTGCTCTTCCCGTGGCCATGGTTTTTCGCGATTGGGCTGACGCTCTCCACCAGCGTCTTTATTTTGCTGGGTGGGCTGGGCCAGCGCTACGCCACCATCGCCTTTGGCGCGCTGCTTATTGCCATCTATACCATGCTGGGGGTGTCGCTGTATGACCAGTGGTATCAACAGCCGGTGCTGCTGTTGCTGGGCGCGGTCTGGTATAACCTGCTGACGCTCGCCGGGCATCTTATTTTTCCCATTCGCCCGTTGCAGGATAATCTGGCCCGCAGCTATGAGCAGCTGGCCCACTATCTGGAATTAAAGTCCCGGCTCTTCGATCCGGATATTGAAGATGATGGCCAGGCACCGCTGTACGATCTGGCCCTGGCGAACGGGCAACTGGTGACCACACTAAACCAGACCAAAGCATCGTTACTCACCCGTTTACGCGGCGATCGCGGTCAGCGCGGCACCCGCCGAACCTTACATTATTACTTTGTGGCGCAGGATATCCACGAGCGCGCCAGCTCATCGCATATTCAGTACGCCGATCTGCGCGAAAAGTTTCGCTACAGCGACGTGATGTTCCGCTTCCAGCGTCTGTTGTCCATGCAGTCGCAAGCCTGCCAGCAGCTGTCGCGCTCCATTCTGCTGCGCACCCCTTATCAGCACGATCCGCGATTTGAACGGGCGTTTACCCACCTGGATGCAGCGCTCGACCGCGTTCAGGCCAGCGGCACCTCTGCTGAGCAGATGAAAGCGCTGGGTTTTCTGTTAAATAACTTACGCGCCATAGATGCCCAGCTCGCCACCATCGAATCTGAGCAGGCGCTGGCAACACCCGGTAATGATGTGAATAACCAGCTTGCGGATGACAGTCTGCATGGGTTTAGCGATATCTGGCTGCGTTTAAGTCGTCATTTTTCTCCGGAATCGGCGCTGTTTCGCCATGCGGTGAGGATGTCGCTGGTGCTCTGTATTGGTTATGCTTTTATACAGATAACCGGGCTTAATCACGGCTACTGGATTTTGCTTACCAGCCTCTTTGTCTGTCAGCCCAACTATAACGCCACCCGCCATCGGCTGGCGCTGCGTATTCTCGGCACCCTGGTAGGGGTCGCTGTCGGGTTACCCATCCTTTACTTTGTCCCTTCGCTGGAAGGCCAGCTGATCTTAATTGTGATCACCGGCGTGCTGTTTTTTGCGTTTCGCAATGTGCAATATGCCCACGCCACCATGTTTATCACCCTGCTGGTGCTGCTCTGCTTTAACCTGCTGGGGGAAGGCTTTGAGGTAGCTTTGCCGCGCGTCATTGATACGTTAATTGGCTGCGCCATTGCCTGGGCTGCAGTGAGTTTCATCTGGCCAGACTGGCGGTTCCGTAATCTGCCTCGGGTGCTGGATCAGGCGATGAATGCTAACTGCCGTTATCTCGATGCCATCCTTGAGCAGTATCACCAGGGGCGCGATAACCGTCTGGCGTACCGTATAGCCCGGCGTGACGCCTATAACCGCGACGCGGAGCTGGCTTCTGTGGTGTCGAATATGTCCACGGAGCCGCGGGCAACCGCAGAAACTCGTGAAATCGCATTCCGTTTGCTGTGCCTGAACCATACTTTTACCAGCTACATCGCCGCGTTGGGCGCACACCGCGAGCGGCTCAACAACCCCGCAATCCTGGGGTTGCTCGACGATGCGGTCTGCTATGTTGATGATGCGCTTCATCAACGTCCGGCGGATGAGCCTCGTGTTCAACAGGCGCTAAGCGAACTGGCGCAACGCATTTCACATATTGAGCCAGGCGCAGAGAGCAAGGCGCCTCTGGTGCTGCAGCAGATTGGTCTGCTCATCGCGTTGCTGCCAGAAATTTGCCATCTACAACAGCACGTTAATCAACTGCCGGAGTGACGGGCGTCTCAACCGGCAGCTTTTTGTACCACTCCACCAGCTCCTGGCGTCTGACTTCCGGGAGCGCAGCGACGTGGAGCCCGGTGATCGCCCCTTCCAGCGCAAACAGCACCTTGTAACTGAGGTGCTTGTTCAGCGCTCTGATCTTCAGCCAGCACTGTTCTGCTCCCAGCTCACGTAATGCCTCTTCATTGGTGATGCCCGCTTCATAGAGCAGGATCTCCAGCTGAAAGGTGAGATTGGGTAAATCTTTCAGCCTCTCGCGCTTGTAGCGTTCGCAGCGCTCCCGCCGCGCCGCCTCCAGCGCAAACGACGAGAGCTGCAGAAGCGTTTCACGATCCTGCCAGAGTCCTTCATCGACGCGAAAATAGTTTAACAACACCGGCCGCCCCCGCTTCACCAGCGACAGGAAAGACGAGGCATGCTTTACGCAGTAGGGTGCACTCTCTTCACAGGCCCGCAGGTATAACTCCCCTTCCGACACCATGGCAAATACCGTGTCATCTACCGCCAGAGTGTAACCGCCAAACAGGGCACGATACTGAACCTCGCCCAGAGGAGACAGGTATTCTGCTGATTGATAGATCCGTTCATACGATAACTTTTTCATGATATTTCCCTTTTAAATCATGGAGTAATGATGAAGTCGCTTGTTAACGGATCCGTTAGCCAAAAAATAGGTAACTTATGATTGAACGGCAAGCTGATTTTTCAATACGACTGAATTACAAACCAAATTTGCGAGGAGCTTTCCGAAAATGAGGTTGATCTTTAGTCGCACAGGGGTTACTGTATATCCATACAGTAACTACAGGGCTGGATTGATTATGTACTCTTCAGGCTATGCAAACCGTTCAACTACTTTCTCTTCTACCGCAGGTAAAAGCGCGCTGAATTCCACTGCGCCTGTTTCCACCGGGCTGATTAGTGAAGTGCTCTACCGTGAAGACCAGCCCATGATGACGCAGCTGTTATTGCTGCCACTGTTACAGCAGCTTGGTCAGCAGTCGCGCTGGCAGCTGTGGCTTACGCCGCAGCAGAAATTGAGCCGGGAATGGGTGCAGTCCGCCGGCTTGCCGCTCACAAAAGTGATGCAGATAAGCCAGATGGATCCATGCCATACTGTAGATTCAATGGTGAGGGCGTTACGTACCGGAAATTACAGCGTCGTGATCGGTTGGTTTACGCACGAGTTGACGGAAACGGAGCAACATCGTCTGGCTGAAGCCGCCGAAGAAGGTAATGCGCTCGGCTTCATAATGCGTCCCATTCGAATGAATGCTCTGGGCAACGGACACCTTTCTGGGCTAAAAATTCACTCCAATTTGTATCATTAAGTAAAAATAAGAGTATTCCTGGAATTTTTTTTGCGCCCTCTGTACGCCGTTGGTTCTCTATAAAAAAGCCGCGAAAAGTCTTGTCTGCCGCGGCTTTCTTCATTTTAGCACGCCTTAAATTGCGCAATAAATGTTAAATATTGTGTATACAAAACTTTTTTTTTCATATGCCTGACAGAGTTCACACTTGTAAGTTTTCAGGTACGTTGTAGACTTTACATCGCCAGGGGTGCTCGGCCTAAGCCGAAGATATCGGTAGGTTTACTCTTTGTCCCCGCCCCCCGGTGAAGGATTTAACCGTGACTCTCATTGAGATTCTCATGGCGATTTTTGGATGATAACGAGGCGCAAAAAATGAAAAAGACAGCTATCGCGATTGCAGTGGCACTGGCTGGTTTCGCTACCGTAGCGCAGGCCGCTCCGAAAGATAATACCTGGTACGCTGGTGGTAAACTGGGCTGGTCTCAGTTCCATGACACTGGTTGGTATAACGACGCTCTGAACAACGACGGTCCAACTCATGAAAGCCAGCTGGGCGCAGGCGCGTTCGGTGGTTATCAGGTTAACCCGTACGTTGGCTTCGAAATGGGTTACGACTGGCTGGGCCGTATGCCTTACAAAGGCGACAACGTTAACGGCGCATTCAAAGCTCAGGGCGTTCAGCTGACTGCTAAACTGGGCTACCCAGTAAATGACGCTGTAGACATCTACACCCGTCTGGGCGGCATGGTATGGCGTGCAGACTCCAGCAACAGCATCGCTGGCGACGACCATGACACCGGCGTATCCCCAGTATTCGCTGGTGGCGTTGAGTGGGCTATGACCCGTGACGTTGCTACCCGTCTGGAATACCAGTGGGTTAACAACATCGGCGACGGCAACACCGTTGGTGTTCGTCCAGACAACGGCATGCTGAGCGTGGGTGTTTCCTACCGTTTCGGCCAGCAGGAAGAAGCAGCGCCAATCGTTGCTCCAGCTCCAGCACCGGCTCCAGAAGTACAGACCAAGCACTTCACTCTGAAGTCTGACGTTCTGTTCAACTTCAACAAAGCAACCCTGAAACCAGAAGGTCAGCAGGCACTGGATCAGCTGTACACCCAGCTGAGCAACCTGGATCCTAAAGATGGTTCCGTCGTGGTTCTGGGCTTCACCGACCGTATCGGTTCTGACGCTTACAACCAGGGTCTGTCTGAGAAACGTGCTCAGTCCGTTGTTGACTACCTGATCTCTAAAGGTATCCCGGCTAACAAGATCTCCCCACGTGGTATGGGCGAATCTAACCCAGTTACCGGTTCTACCTGTGACAACGTGAAAGCTCGCGCTGCACTGATCGACTGCCTGGCTCCAGATCGTCGCGTAGAGATCGAAGTTAAAGGCATCAAAGACGTTGTAACTCAGCCAGCGGCATAAGTTATCGTCTGACAAAAAACCCCGCCATGTTGCGGGGTTTTTTATTGCCTGAAGTAAAGTAAAACGCTACTTTTTACCGGCCAGCAGCGCCTGGAGATCGGTTTTCAGGGTCGACATCTGACTGGCGTACTTCTCTTTATGTTCCGCATCTTCAATCAGCTGTACGATGGTTTCTGACAAGGTTTTCCCCCGTCGCTGGGCGAGCCCGGCCAGACGCTGCCAGACCATGAACTCCAGATCAATCGACTTTTTACGGGTATGTTGATGCTCAGCATTAAAGTGCCGTTTGCGCCGCGCACGGATAGTCTGCTTCATTCGGTTCAGTAAGGCAGGATTAATATGCTTTTCAATCCAGCCATTGACCAGAATGGGTTCATTTTCGAGGGTCAGCAATAAATCTACAGCTTCTTTTGCAGCACTGGCTTCGAGGTAGCAGGTGATCAACTCCCCTTCACGGTGTTTTTTGACCAGATACTTCCATTTCCAGCCGCTTTCGAGATTTTCCAGTTGTTGATATTTCATTGCGATCTCAGTGTGACCGTGTAACTGTGTTCAGAATATCAGTTTTTTAGCAATCTGCTGAAAAGAAATCATATCCTGTGACACGCGGTGACGCATTCCTGCCCGGAAACCCCGATTCCCTCATGTGCAGAGCCTGCGCCTTACGGTATACTCCATCGTTTTACTTCTGACTAAAAAACATCAACTTTGACCATTACGAAACTTGCATGGCGTGACCTTGTTCCGGATACCGACAGTTATCAGGAACTGTTTGCACAGCCAGATCTCGCGAAAGAAGACGAATACATCCTCAGCGACACTCAGCCCCGTTTGCATTACGCGCTGGAGCAGGTGTTAAGCCCATGGGCTACCTCACCATTCATGTTGTTGAAAGCGCCAGACGAAGCGGAGTATCTGAATCTTCTGGCAGATGCCATGCGGCAGCTGCAGCCAGAAGCCGGAACGGTCTTTGGTGGTGAGTACCGCATCGATGGGCATACCGTTACCTTTGAACCCGCCACCGTACCCGATGGCCGTTTTGCTGTCACCGGCAACATCGTCCAGGCGGGCTGGACAGAAGCAGAGCAGCTGTTCGGCTGTCTGCGCCAGTTTAACGGTGAACTTACCCTGCACCCCGGTCTGGTTCATCAGGCAAACGGCGGCGTGCTGGTTATCTCCCTGCGCACGCTGCTTGCTCAGCCGCTTCTGTGGATGCGCCTGAAAAACAGCGTTAGCCAGCAGCGCTTCGATTGGGTGGCCTACGACGAGTCGCGCCCTCTTCCGGTCGCTGTGCCCTCTATGCCGCTCACCCTGAAAGTGGTGCTCATCGGCGATCGCGAAGCGCTGGCGGATTTCCAGGAGATGGAACCCGAACTGGCCGACCAGGTGGTCTACAGCGAGTTTGAAGAGAGTACCCAGATTGCGGATGCTGAAGATATGCAGCAATGGCTGCAGTGGGTTTACGCCGTCTGCCAGCGTGCGCAGCTGCCAACGCCTGCTGCCGATGCCTGGCCGGTGCTGATCCGCGAAGCGGTCCGCTATACCGGCGATCAGGAGACTCTGCCGCTTTGTCCTCTCTGGCTTGGCAAACAGCTGCGTGAAGCCGCAGCCATGACCGAAGACGATACGGTCACCGGCGAACAGCTCTCCCAGATGCTGGTGCAGCGCGAATGGCGTGAAGGCTATCTTGCCGATCGCATGCAGGATGAGATCCTGCTTGAGCAGATCCTGGTTGAAACCGAAGGCGAACGCGTCGGGCAGATCAACGCTCTGTCGGTAATTGAATTCCCTGGCCACCCGCGCGCCTTTGGCGAGCCGTCGCGTATCAGCTGCGTCGTGCATATCGGCGACGGTGAGTTTATCGATGTCGAACGCAAAGCCGAGCTGGGCGGGAATATTCACGCCAAGGGCATGATGATCATGCAGGCCTTCCTGATGTCGGAACTGCAGCTCGAGCAGCAGATCCCCTTCACCGCCTCGCTGACCTTCGAGCAGTCCTACAGCGAAGTGGATGGCGACAGCGCCTCGATGGCAGAGCTGTGTGCCCTCATCAGCGCCCTGGCCGATGTGCCGGTGAATCAGAGCATTGCGATCACCGGTTCCGTGGACCAGTTTGGTCGCGCGCAGCCGGTCGGCGGTCTGAATGAGAAGATCGAGGGCTTCTTTACCGTTTGCCAGCAGCGTGGGCTGAGCGGTAAACAGGGTGTGATCATTCCTCTTCCGAACGTGCGTCATCTCAGCCTCAGTCAGGAACTGCTGAAGGCGGTAGAAGAGGAACAATTCAGCCTCTGGGCCATCGAAGACATTACAGATGCGCTACCCTTACTGACAAACCTGGAGTGGGACGCCGAGGGGCAAACCACACTGATGCAGACTATCCAGGAACGAATTGCGCAGGCAACGCAACAGGAAGCGCGCCACCGTTATCCCTGGCCGTTACGCTGGTTGAACTGGTTCACGCCAAACTGATCGGACTTGTTCAGCGTACACGTGTTAGCTATCCTGCGTCCTTCACTAAAATAAGGCATACTGAGAACATGGTAGATAAACGCGAATCCTATACAAAAGAAGATCTTCTTGCCTCTGGTCGCGGTGAACTGTTTGGCGCGAAAGGCCCGCAGTTACCGGCCCCGAACATGCTGATGATGGACCGTGTCGTGAAGATGACGGAAACCGGCGGCAACTTCGATAAGGGTTACGTAGAAGCAGAGCTCGATATCAACCCGGACCTGTGGTTCTTTGGCTGCCACTTTATTGGCGATCCGGTGATGCCAGGCTGCCTGGGTCTGGACGCGATGTGGCAGCTGGTTGGCTTTTACCTCGGCTGGCTGGGTGGCGAAGGTAAAGGCCGCGCGCTGGGCGTGGGTGAAGTGAAATTCACCGGTCAGGTTCTGCCGACCGCGAAAAAAGTTACCTACCGTATTCACTTCAAACGCATTGTTAACCGTCGCCTGATTATGGGCCTGGCGGATGGCGAAGTGCTGGTCGACGGGCGTCTGATCTACACCGCGAACGACCTGAAAGTGGGTCTGTTCCAGGACACCTCCGCATTCTGATTGTTGCTTTTACCAGAGCATATAAAGGCGAAACCTCCGCAGTGCGGAGGTTTCTTTTTTTAAAGAGACGCTATCAAGCAAGTACTGCCCTGTCTCCGATGGCTTCTCGCCAGCCCCCTAACCATTGTGACCTCTGATTCAAGGTCTGATAGGGACACATTTCTTTTGAACGTCCGGCGATGCCAGCCTGATAACCACGTTGATGAGCCCTTTCAAGGCGATCTCGTTTCTGTCTCTTCATGCCTCGTTTCCCTCATTATTTGATCTGGTGGAAAAGAAAACAGTGATTACAAAATGTGCAATCACAGATAACGAATACCCTGATTACCGCCGAGCGTCAATGCGCAAAATTCACGCCAGTGTCATAAATGTGAGCTACACAAAAGTTCATTTGTACAAAAATTGTGACGCGGCACAAGTAACCGCCTGAGGGGCAAACGAAAAAAAAGCCGCAATTAGCATCAAGCCAAGTGCGGCTCCGTGCGATGAATTTTACTTATGGCAGTCGGGAGATCTCTCTCGCAATGCTGGCAGACTCCTGCGCCCAGCCCTGGGCCAGCACTTTTACCATCTCATCGTAACCATCTTTCTGCTGGATCAGCTCCAGATGGAAAGGTCGTTTGATCAGCTGACCCTGATGGTTTAGCAGCCACTCCCCGCTGACGATCACCCTGCCATCATAGCGCCCGTGGAAGCCAGTGACATTGACGTTAAGCGTATCCTGGTCGCTTCCCAGCGGCTGCGAGGCTACCACCCATCCCGGCAGTTGGCTGCCAAGGTTGGCGACCAGCGTGTTACGCAGCTGCTGATCCAGCGGGCTGGCCCAGAGATTGTTGCTGGCGATGACGTACTGCACATCGCTGGTCTGATAGACCACGCCATTACCGGCGAGATAATCAGGGACCGCTACCTGTTCGACCCACAGCAGGCGGTTCCCCTGGCTGGCCGTCGTTTGCCCGCCCGCCTGCGCTGCCAGCGGCAGCTGATAATAGCTCTTGTTCTCTGATGCGCTACAGGCGGTCAGAAGCGCCACTGCGGTGATGATTAGCCATTTTTTCATTATTTAGCCCCCTTCGGCTCAGGGTCCTTTTTCTCTTTTGCTTCGAATACCAGCGCATTGCTCTTGGTATTCAGCGTTTTCAGTACCGGCTGGAGCTCACGCAGAACCTGATCGAGGCGCTGCATATCCGCCACCATCTTGTTATATGCCGCGGAGCCCGGCTGGAAGCCCTGCATACTGCGGTTCAGTTCACGCAGCGTCTTCTGCATGTCCTGCGGCAGCTGCTGCATCGACTGGCTGGCGGTCAGCTTGTTGAGATTATCCAGCGTGGCCTGCAGTCGGCGCATCGTCGCCTGGCTTTCACTAAGCGTGTTGGTGGCCTGCTGAATCATCGGATTGAGCGGCAGGTTGTTGATCTTATCCAGCGTTTCCATCAGACGCTGTTGGATCTGCGCCAGGCCACCGCTGACGGTCGGGATAATTTTATACCCGCCAAACTCGCGGATCGCTTTTAGCGGCGGCTCTTTCGGGAAGAAGTCCATATCCACATACAGCGCCCCGGTCACCAGATTACCGGTTTTGAGCGAGCCGCGCAGGCCGCGCTTCATCAGCCCGTCGATATGCTGAGCAATGTCCGGCGTATCGCCAACCTGATTAATCAGCCGCTCCGGCTCAATGCGGATCAGCACCGGAATACGGTAGTCATCATCCAGCACCTGGCGCATACCCGGCGCAAAGAACGGCACCTTAGCGACGGTTCCGAGACGGATACCGCGGAATTCAACCGGCGCGCCCGGCTGCAGGCCGCGGACAGAATCTTTGAAGAACATCAGGTAGTCGATATGGTCGGTATAGAGCGAATCCTGAATGCTTCTCTGATCGTCATAGAGCTTGAATGCCGTGTGCTGCGCCACCGGCTGGCCCTGATCCAGCCCTTCCGGCACGTCAAAACTGACGCCACCGCCGAAGAGCGTAGAGAGTGAGCCCATTTCGACGCGCATACCGGCTGAGGTTAAGTCTACGGCGATACCGCTGTCTTTCCAGAAACGCACGTTGCTGGTCACCAGGCGATCGTTAGGCGCATTGATAAACAGCTGGTAACTGATGGTGCGTTTTTGGGTGTCAAACGTGCTGGTTTCAACGGAACCCACGCGATAACCGCGGAACAATACCGGATCGCCCGGACTCAGCTGGCCCGCTTTTTTACTGTCGAGGATGACGCGGATCCCCTTCGCATCGGGTGGCGCCAGCGGCGGTGAGTCCAGCAGTTGATATTCCGCTGGCTGGACGCCCTTTTTGCCCGGTTGCAGTTCAATATATGCCCCGGATAACAACGTACCCAGACCGCTGATGCCTTCACGGCCCACCTGCGGTTTCACCACCCAGAACACCGAGTCGCCGTGTAGCAGCTTCTCCATGCCAGCGTGGAGACGGGCTTTGATCTCTACGTGTGTCAGGTCGTCAGTCAGGGTCGCGCTTTCGACGACCCCCACATCCACGCTGCGGCTTTTGATGGTGGTTTTACCGCCCTCAATCCCCTCGGCGTTGGTGGTGATTAACGTCACTTCCGGACCCTGATGGCTGTAATGATAAAACAGGATCCAGGCACCGATCAGGGCAGTCACGATGGGGAAAATCCACACCGGCGACCAGTTTCTGACCTTCTGCACTTTCGCCTCTCCGCTTCTCTTTTCCATGCTTTTATTCATCCTCATGGCTCGACGCTGACTCACGATCCCAGGATAACCGAGGGTCGAAAGTCATGGCCGCAAACATGGTCATAATCACGACCAATGCAAACATTACCGCTCCGATGGCGGGATAGATACTCATTAATCCGCCTATACGCACCAGCGCAGAGAGGACGGCAATCACAAAGACGTCAATCATTGACCAGCGCCCGACAAACTCTACGACTTCATAGATCAGATGCATCCGCTCGCTGTCACGCTTGCCGTGTCCTTTGGCATCCCAGCAGAGCCAGGCAATCGCAATCATTTTGAGCGTGGGAACCATAATACTGGCGATAAAGATCACCAGCGCAACCGGATAGGAGCCTTCACTCCATAGCAGTACAACCCCGGCCATGATAGTCGATGGCATTCTATCGCCCAGCAGGTCGGTAATCATAATCGGCAGTATGTTGGCCGGGAGATAGAGGATCATGGAGGTAATAAGCAGTGCCATGGTCCACTGAAGACTGTTTTTACGCCGCACATGCCCTTTTGTTGCGCAACGCGGGCAGACATACTGGTCGGCAGAAAGGATCGCTGTGCAGCAGGCGCATAAGCGCAAATTTTGGTTGATTCCCGGCACACCGGGTTGCAGCGTTTGCGGCAATACGGGCGCAGGAGCGATATCGTCCCATGCCCAACGGCGATCCACGCACTGAAACGCGCGTAGTTGCAGGATACAGAACAGGCACCAGGGAATAAAACTGCTGCCAATGCCGATATCGCCGTAGGCCATCAGCTTAACAAAGCTCACCAGAATACCGGCTAAAAAAATCTCCGCCATCCCCCAGCTTTTCAACTGGAACAGGATCCGCGCCAGCCTGATTTTCAGTGCTCCGGGCATATGCGCCCGGTTCACGAGAAGTAAGATAACCACCAGGCAAAACGCCGGTACGATCTGGACGAAAAGTAAAAAGAATGTTCCCAGACTGGCGTAATTCTCTGAGAACATCACGCGGGGTATCTCCAGCAAATGGACTTCGCTGGTGATCCCCCCCACCTTCATATTAATAAAGGGGAAAAGATTGGAGAGAAAGAGCATAAACAACGCAGCAATGGCATAAGCAGTAGGACGCTGCCGCGGCGCGTCCCACTCTGTTGTCAGCGTTGTCCCGCAGCGCGGGCATGCCGCTTTGTGGCCATGCTCGAGCACCGGAAGCGCCACGAGCATATCGCACTGTGAGCATAAAATATGCCGGTCGGCATGGTGATGTTCACACATACTGGCTCCATGTTTAACTTATGCGCCGTTTTTCAGAGCCTCAAGATATTCCCAGCGTTCAAATGCCTCTTCCAGCGCCTGCTCAGCCTGGGCCATATCGGCCAGAACTTTTTGAGTATAGTCATGCGGCTGGCTGAAGAATGACGCGTCTGCCACCTGAGCCTGCAAACTTTCCAGATTGGCTTCAAGCTCTTCCAGACGCTGCGGCAAGCCTTCCAGTTCGCGCTGAAGGTTATAGCTTAATTTGGCCGTGGTGCGTTTGCTATTTTCTGCTTTTGGAACAGCAACTTCCGCTTCCACCTTCGCTTTTGACTGTTTTGTCGCCTGCGATTGTGCCTGCTGCCCACGGGCATCGTGATAACCGCCCACATACTGACCAATTCGCCCCTGGCCTTCGAAGATCCAGCATTCGGTGACGGTGTTATCCACGAACTGACGATCGTGGCTGACCAGCATCACAGTTCCCTGATAACTATCAATCAGTTCTTCCAGAAGTTCCAGCGTTTCAACGTCAAGATCGTTGGTCGGTTCGTCAAGAATAAGCAGGTTGCTGGGTTTCAGGAACAAACGCGCCAGTAACAGGCGGTTACGCTCCCCACCAGAGAGGGCGCGCACCGGGGTCATCGCCCGTTTTGGATGGAACAGGAAGTCCTGCAGATAGCCCAGCACGTGGCGCGGCTTACCGTTCACCATCACTTCCTGCTTGCCTTCGGCGAGGTTGTCCATCACCGTTTTATCCGGATCCAGCTCAGCGCGGTGTTGGTCGAAGTACGCCACTTCGAGCTTGGTACCGCAGTGGATGCGGCCGCTATCTGCCTTAAGTTGATCCAGCATCAGCTTCAGCAGCGTGGTCTTACCGCAGCCGTTCGGACCGATAAGGGCGATTTTGTCGCCGCGCTGTACCTGGGCGGAGAAGTCCTTCACCAGCACCTTGCCGTCGACCTGGTAGTTGACGTTCTCCATCTCAAAGACGATTTTGCCTGAACGGCTCGCCTCTTCGACCTGCATCTTCGCGCTGCCCATCACCTCGCGGCGTTCACTGCGCTCGCGGCGCATCGCTTTCAGGGCACGGACGCGGCCTTCATTACGGGTACGACGCGCTTTAATGCCCTGACGGATCCACACCTCTTCCTGCGCCAGCTTGCGGTCAAACTCTGCGTTTTGCAGCTCCTCTACCCGCAGGTTTTCTTCTTTTTCCAGCAGATAGGTGTCGTAATCCCCCGGATAGGTCACCAGCTTGCCGCGATCGAGATCGACAATACGGGTCGCCATATTGCGGATAAACGAACGGTCATGAGAGATAAAGATAATGGTGCCGTTGAAGGTTTTCAGGAACCCTTCCAGCCAGTCAATGGTTTCGATATCCAGGTGGTTGGTCGGCTCATCAAGCAGCAGCACTTTCGGCCCGCTGACCAGCGCCCGGCCCAGCGCCGCCTTACGCAGCCAGCCGCCAGAAAGAGAGGCCAGCGGCATGTCCGCTTCCAGACCTAACTGCGCCAGCACTTCGTTGATGCGGTTTTCCAGCTGCCACAGGCCATGATGATCCAGCAGCTCCTGCAGGCGCGCCATCTCATTCAGGTTTTTGGTGCTGGGATCGGTCATCACCAGATGCGAGATCTCGTGGTAGCGCTTCAGGTATTCGGCCTGCTCTTCGATGCCTTCGGCGACAAAATCGTAGACGCTGCCCTGAACGTTGCGCGGCGGATCCTGCTGCAGACGCGCCACAACCAGATCCTGTTCGTAAATAATGCGCCCGTCATCCAGCCCCTGCTCGCGGTTGAGGATCTTCATCAGCGTCGATTTTCCGGCGCCATTACGCCCCACCAGACAGACACGTTCGTTATCTTCGATATGCAGCTCAGCATTATCGAGAAGCGGCGCGTCGCTGAACGACAGCCACGCCCCATGCATACTAATTAATGACATTTACTTTTCCTTTCAGACCGCGGTAATCAGCCAGCAGTTATGGATCTGACGGTTACGGGCAAAATCCTGGGACAGGGTTTTTTGACTAATCTCTTGTGCTTTCAGCCCCAGTTTTTCCAGCCCTTCATGATCCATGCGGAAACCGCGTTTGTTGTTCGAGAACATGATCGTGCCGCCTTTACGCAGCATACGTTTGAGATCTTTCATCAGCGCAATATGGTCGCGCTGGACATCGAAAGACTCTTCCATGCGTTTGGAGTTAGAGAAGGTCGGCGGATCGATAAAGATCAGATCGAACTGCTCTTCGGTTTCACGCAGCCAGCCCAGCACGTCAGCCTGCAACAGGCGGTGCGCGCGGCCGGTCAGGCCGTTAAGGCGCAGGTTGCGCTCCGCCCACTCCAGATAGGTGCGGGACATATCCACGGTGGTAGTGGTACGCGCACCGCCCAGGCCGGCATGTACGCTGGCGCTGCCGGTATAGGAGAAGAGGTTCAGGAAGTCTTTACCTTTACTCATCTGGCCCAGCATGCGGCGGGCAATGCGGTGGTCGAGGAACAGCCCGGTATCGAGATAGTCGGTGAGGTTCACCCACAGGCGCGCGTTGTATTCGCCTACTTCGATAAACTCGCCCTTGCTGTTCATCTTCTCATACTGGTTTTTACCCTTCTGACGCTCACGGGTTTTAAGGATCAGTTTGTTTGGCGCAATATTCAGCACGCTGATGGTCGCGGCAATAATATCAAGCATACGCTGACGGGCTTTCTGCGGATCGACGGTTTTAGGCGGGGCATACTCCTGCACAACCACCCAGTCGGCGTAGCGATCGACCGCCACGTTGTATTCCGGCAAATCGGCGTCATACAGGCGATAACATTCAATGCCTTCCTGCTTCGCCCATTTTTCAAATTTCTTCAGGTTCTTGCGCAGGCGGTTGGCGTAATCTTCCGCGATGGTGGCAGGTTTGCTGTCCGCCTCTTTCTCGGCCAGATGGTAATTTTTCTGCACACAGTCCAGCGGACCGTTTTTGGCCTTGAACTGGCGCTCGGCGCGCAGTTGCAGGCAGCTCAACAGCTCAGGGGAGGCGCTGAACAAAGAGAGGTTCCAGCCGCCAAACAGATCCTTCATGGTGCGCCCCAGCAGGCTATGCAGGGCAATCAGCGCAGGCTCGCTGTCCAGACGTTCGCCGTAAGGCGGGTTGCTGATTACCGTGCCGTACGGGCCTTTTGGCAGCGGATTGGTGAGCTGGGAAACGTCTTTAACCTCAAAGGCGATCAGCTCGCCGATCCCGGCGCGGCGGGCGTTGCTGCGCGCGCGTTCAATGACGCGGGCGTCGCTGTCAGAACCATAGAAGCGGGATTCATAGGCTGCCAGCCCGGCACGTGCGCGCGTCTGGGCTTCGGCTTTTACCTCCTGCCAGATGGCCTCGTCGTGCTGAGCCCAGCCCTTAAAGCCCCACGCGCCGCGATGCAGGCCAGGCGCGCGGTCGGTTGCCAGCATCGCCGCTTCGATAAGCAGGGTACCGGAACCACACATCGGATCGAGCAACGGCGTACCCGGCAGCCAGCCGGAACGCATCACGATGGCGGCCGCCAGGTTCTCTTTGATCGGCGCAATACCGGCACGATCGCGGTAGCCGCGCTGGTGCAGGCCTTCGCCACACAGATCCAGCGCAATGCTGGCAACTTCTTTATTCAGGCGAACGTTGATGCGCAGATCCGGATTTTCACGATCGACGTTCGGACGCTCCAGATTTTTGCGCGTGAAACAGTCGACGATGGCATCTTTGACCTTCAGCGCCCCGTACTGGCTGTTACGGATCTCATCGTTCAGGCCGCTGAAGTGCACGGCAAAAGTGGCGCCTGGGGCAAAAATCTCTGTCCAGTCGATAGTCTGCACGCCAATATAAAGATCGAGATCGCTATAAACCTTGCATTCTCTCATCGGCAACATGATGCGTGAGGCCAGGCGGCTCCACATCAGGCTCTGGTAAATAAGCCGCGTGTCGCCCTGAAAATGGACACCACCCTGAACCACCTGGCACTCTTGCGCGCCCAGATTTTCCAGTTCAGTTTTTAACAGCTCTTCCAGCCCACGGGCCGTACTGGCAAACAGAGAATTCATATCGTCACTTTTACTCTAAGAAAATTGCTGCGCATTATAGCCAATCTGGGCTCTATGTCATAAAGTTGAGGGCTTATTTTCATTTGAGGGCTGCGCCGTGGCGACGTTATCCAGGCTTTTCATTCATCCGGTTAAATCCATGCGCGGTATTGGGCTCACGCATGCCCTTGCCGATGTCAGCGGTTTTGCCTTTGATCGCATTTTTATGGTCACAGAGCTGGATGGCACATTTATTACCGCACGCCAGTTCCCGCAAATGGTTCGCTTCATCCCGGCGCCGGTTCAGGATGGTCTCCATCTGACTGCGCCGGATGGTTCCAGTAGTATCGTCCGTTTCAGCGATTTTGCGCCAGCGGATGCGCCCACCGAAGTCTGGGGCAACCACTTTACCGCCCGTATCGCCCCGGACGCGATCAACCGCTGGCTGAGCGAATTCTTTTCCCGCCCGGTTCAGCTCCGCTGGGTTGGGCCGGAGCTGACGCGACGCGTGGCTAAGTTTGCCGCGGTGCCGCTCTCTTTTGCCGACGGATTCCCGTATCTGCTCACAAACGAAGCCTCGCTGCGCGACCTGCAACAGCGCTGCCCGGCCAGCGTGCAGATGGAGCAGTTCCGCCCGAACCTGGTGGTGACAGGCGCTGCCGCCTGGGAAGAGGACACCTGGAAAGTGATCCGCATCGGCGAGGTCATTTTTGACGTGGTGAAACCCTGCAGCCGCTGCATCTTTACCACCGTCAGCCCGGAGAAAGGGCAGAAACACCCGGCTGGCGAACCGCTAAAAACCCTGCAATCTTTCCGCACCGCGCAGGATAATGGTGATGTCGATTTCGGCCAGAACCTGATCCCGCGCTCCAGCGGAGTGATCCGCGTGGGCGACGAGGTGGAGATCCTCTCGACCGCCCCGGGCCGTCTCTACGGTGCAGGCGCCGAAGAAGAGGCCAGCGACGTGGAAGTGCAGCCTGCAACGGCGGTGACCATCCAGTGGCAGGGGCAGACCATTCGCGGTAACAATCAGCAGGTGTTACTGGAGCAGCTTGAACAGGCCGGGATTCGCGTGCCCTACTCCTGCCGTGCGGGGATTTGCGGATGCTGTCGCATTACGCTGGTTGAGGGGGAAGTGAGCGCGCTGAAGAAATCGGCCATTGGCAGCGACGGCACAATCCTGTGCTGTAGCTGCGTACCGAAAACGTCGTTACAACTCGAGGCTTAAACGGCCTGTTCCAGGCTGAAGCTGACCGGTTGCGGTTTCAGCCTGTCATTCATCACTTTAATCGGGTCGCCCAACTGCATGGTGCGCCCGGCAATGGTCACCGCGGGCTGCGCCAGTAAACAGAGCGCAGCGTTGTCGCCCGGCTCCACCACCAGCAAATTCACCTGCTCACCATTTTCGCTCAGGCTGACACAGGCGGCATCACCGATAACCGGCGTCCAGCGTTCACCGTGGGCAAGAAAGTGCCAGCTTTTTGGCATCTGGGGTTTGAGGAAGCGGATCGCCACCAGCGCATTGAGCACCAGTTCAGCACGCTGCTCTTTCGACAGTTCCAGGTCACGGCACTTCTCTTCAAAAGAGAAATAGAGTGCGGCATCATCGACGCAAAAACCGGTATCGGCAAAGGCGTCCGGGGTTAACATCCGGCGGGCAAAACGCGAACGAAACAGCATACCATTGGCCAGATCGAGCATCATACGATCGTGCTCTTCGCAGAAATACCAGCGCCAGTTATCGTCAGGTTTAATTCGCATCTGTCTCTCCCGTGCCCGAAACGTCCTGTCGTAAGAAAGTCCTTATTGCCGCTTCGTTTTTTTAACCTCAGTAATCAAAGACTACTATGTCTAATAAAGCAACAGTCCGGGAATATAAAACAACCAGAGCTGGAAATAAAGCCCTGGTTGTCAGTCATGCTAAAAGGTTAGAGGTGATTAACGATTTCTTTAATCAGCGGCGGACCTTTAAAAATAAAGCCGGAATATATCTGAACAAGCGAAGCGCCAGCAGCCATTTTTTCACGGGCGGCGATGACTGAATCAATCCCGCCAACCCCAATAATCGGTAAGCGGCCATTTAATTCCTGCGACAGACGACGAATTATTTCGGTGCTTTTTAACTGCACCGGGCGTCCGCTCAAGCCACCCATTTCATCGCAGTGCTTCATCCCCTGAACTAAAGTGCGGTCGAGCGTGGTATTGGTAGCGATAACACCATCAATATTATGACGAACTAAACTGTCGGCCACCTGAATCAGCTCTTCTTCACTCAGATCCGGCGCAATTTTAACGGCGACCGGCACATATTTATGGTGCGTCGCCTGGAGTTCATTTTGCTTATTTTTGATGGCGGTTAATAAGTCGTCCAGCGCTTCGCCGTATTGCAGGGTACGCAGACCTGGCGTGTTAGGCGAGGAGATATTCACCGCAATATATCCGGCATAAGCGTAGACTTTCTCCATGCAGATCAGGTAGTCATCTTTGCCCTGCTCAACCGGCGTGTCTTTATTTTTGCCGATATTAATGCCTAATACACCGTCGAAATGGGCCTTTTTCACATTTTCAACGAGATGATCGACACCGAGATTATTAAACCCCATGCGGTTAATCAGCCCCTCGGCTTCTACCAGGCGGAACAGGCGTGGCTTGTCGTTACCCGGTTGCGGACGCGGTGTGACGGTACCAATTTCGATGGAGCCGAAGCCCATCGCACCCAGTGCATCAATGCACTCGCCATTTTTATCCAGCCCTGCCGCCAGACCCAATGGGTTTTTAAAGGTTAACCCCATACAGGTGACCGGCTTATCCATCACTTTCTGGCGCACCAGCGCTTCGAGCGGGGTTCCCGTAATACGGCGTAACTGCTGGAATGTTAATTCATGAGCGCGCTCAGGATCGAGCTGGAAAAGGGCTTTACGAACGAAGGGGTAGTACATGAACTCTCCTGGATTCCCGGTGTGCAAACCGGGGGCGTATTATCTGCGATCGCAGCGGGAAAGGGAATTGACCTGAGGCAAAAAAACCCCCGTGCCGCGCAATCGTTTACTTTTCACTCCTCCTTTATTCAATTTTCGGCATTTATCTTGCGGATAAATCATTTAGCGGAATAAGCCAGCGGTGCCACACTGCCAACAAATGTTATCAATGTTAGATAAAAGCGAATAATTGGTTATAAGGAGCATCTATGCGCGTCATTACGTTGGCCGGCAGTCCGCGATTCCCTTCCCGCTCCAGCGCACTGCTGGAGTACGCCCGGGAGCAGCTTACCTCTCTGGATGTGGAGGTGTTCCACTGGAATCTACAAAATTTTGCCCCGGAAGATCTGCTCTATGCCCGCTTCGACAGCCCTGCGCTGAAGGCGCTGAATGAACAGTTAAAAGAGGCCGATGGGCTGATCGTCGCCACGCCGATCTATAAAGCCTCGTTCTCCGGTGCCCTGAAAACCCTGCTGGATCTGCTGCCGGAGCGCGCGTTAGAGGGCAAAGTCGTCCTGCCGCTGGCGACGGGCGGCACTGTGGCCCACCTGCTGGCGGTGGATTACGCCCTGAAACCGGTGCTCAACGCCCTGAAAGCCCAGGAGATCCTGCACGGCGTCTTTGCCGATGATTCTCAGGTCATCGATTACCAGCACAAGCCGCACTTTACCCCAAACCTGCAAACCCGCCTCGACAGCGCGCTGGAGACCTTCTGGCAGGCGCTGCATCGCCGCGACGTGCAGGTTCCAGCCTTCGGTCTTCAGAAAGGAGTCGCCCATGTTTAAATCTCTCGCACGCCTGAGTCTGGCAGGTCTGGTGGCTCTCTCCGCCCTGGCGCATGGCGCAGAGCCCGCGCCCGACAATCTGCGTATTGGCTATCAGAAAGGCAGCGTCAGTATGGTGCTGGCGAAAAGCCATCAGCTGCTGGAAAAACGCTACCCGGACACCAAATTCTCCTGGGTCGAGTTCCCGGCCGGCCCGCAGATGCTGGAGGCGCTGAACGTAGGCAGTATCGATCTCGGCAGCACGGGCGATATCCCGCCAATTTTCGCCCAGGCCGCCGGCGCGGATCTGCTTTACGTCGGCGTTGAGCCGCCAAAACCGAAAGCCGAAGTGATCCTGGTGCCTGAAAATAGCCCGATTAAGAGCGTGGCGGATCTGAAAGGCCACAAAGTGGCTTTCCAGAAAGGCTCCAGCTCCCACAACCTTTTATTGCGCGCGCTCCAGCAGGCGGGCCTGACCTTTAAGGATATTCAGCCGGTCTATCTCTCCCCGTCGGATGCCCGCGCCGCCTTCCAGCAAAAGAGTGTCGATGCCTGGGCTATCTGGGACCCTTACTACTCTGCGGTGCTGCTGCAGGGGGAGGTGAGAGTACTGAAAGATGGCGAAACCCTGAAACAGACCGGCTCTTTCTACCTTGCCGCACGCCCCTATGCCGAGAAGAACGGTGCCTTTATTCAGGGCGTGCTGGATACCTTTAGCGAAGCGGACGCCCTCACCCAGAGCCAGCGCCAGGCCAGTATCGCCCTGCTGGCAAAATCGATGGGTCTGCCGGAGCCGGTCATTGCTACCTACCTTGACCATCGCCCGCCAACCGTCATCAAACCGGTGGATGCGAAAATCGCCGTGTTACAGCAGCAAACCGCCGACCTGTTTTACGACAACCATCTGGTACCGAAAAAAATCGTTATTCGCGACCGCATCTGGCAGCCCACTGCATCGAAAGGAGATAAATCATGAGTCTGAATCTGTTCTGGTTTTTACCTACCCATGGCGACGGTCATTACCTTGGCACCGACGAGGGTGCTCGTCCGGTGGATCATGCTTATCTCCAGCAGATCGCCCAGGCGGCCGATCGGATTGGTTTTACCGGGGTGCTGATCCCGACAGGTCGTTCCTGCGAGGATGCGTGGCTGGTGGCGGCGTCGATGATCCCGGTGACCCAACGCCTGAAGTTTCTGGTGGCCCTGCGTCCCAGCGTGACCTCCCCGACGGTGGCCGCACGCCAGGCCGCGACCCTCGACCGTCTGTCGAATGGCCGCGCCCTGTTTAACCTGGTGACCGGCAGCGATCCGCAGGAGCTGGCGGGAGATGGCGTCTTTTTGGATCACACCGCGCGGTACGAAGCCTCCTCTGAATTCACTCACGTCTGGCGTCGTCTGCTGGAGGGGGAGAACGTCACCTTCGAGGGCAAGCATATCCATGTGCGTGACGCGAAACTCTACTTCCCGCCGATCCAGCAGCCGCGTCCACCGCTCTATTTTGGCGGTTCATCGGACGTTGCCCAGGATCTGGCCGCCGAGCAGGTGGATCTCTACCTTACCTGGGGCGAGCCGCCGGCGCTGGTAAAAGAGAAAATCGAACAGGTGCGCGCCAAAGCCGCGGCGCGGGGTCGTAAAGTCCGCTTCGGTATTCGTCTGCATGTGATTGTGCGCGAAACCACTAAAGAGGCGTGGCAGGCCGCCGACCGCCTGATTTCGCATCTGGACGATGACACCATTGCCAAAGCGCAGGCCGCGTTTGCCCGCACCGATTCCGTGGGGCAACACCGAATGGCCTCCCTGCACAACGGTAAAAGAGAGAATCTGGAGATCAGCCCGAACCTGTGGGCGGGCGTCGGCCTGGTGCGCGGCGGCGCAGGTACCGCCCTGGTGGGGGATGGCCCGACCGTGGCAGCGCGCATTAATGAGTACGCTGACCTCGGTATCGACAGCTTTATTCTCTCCGGTTATCCGCATCTGGAGGAGGCGTACAAGGTGGGCGAACTGCTGTTCCCGCATCTGGATGTCGCCATTCCGGAGATCCCGCAGCCGCAGCAGCTGTTGCAGCAGGGCGAAGCGGTCGCCAACGAATTTATTCCGCGTAAAGTCGCCCAGAGCTAAGGAGAACGCATGGCTCATTCTTCCCGAAAATGGCTGCTGCGCATTGCACCCTGGCTGCTTCCCGCAGGCATTGTGCTTATCTGGCAGTTGGCCTCCTCCGTGGGCTGGCTCTCCAGCCGCATCCTGCCGTCGCCGGAGGGGGTTGTGGAGGCCTTCTGGTCGCTGAGCGCCAGCGGCGAGCTGTGGCAGCATCTGGCGATCAGCGCCTGGCGCGCGGTGATTGGTTTTTCCATCGGCGGGACGATTGGCCTGACGCTGGGGCTGATCAGCGGTCTCTCCCGCTGGGGCGAGCGTCTGCTGGACACCTCGATTCAGATGCTGCGCAACGTGCCACATCTGGCGCTGATCCCGCTGGTGATCCTCTGGTTTGGTATCGATGAGACGGCGAAGATTTTTCTCGTCGCCCTCGGCACGCTCTTCCCGGTCTATATCAACACCTGGCACGGCATCCGTAATATCGATCGCGGGCTGGTGGAGATGGCGCGCAGCTACGGTTTGTCCGGCTTCGCCCTGTTTATCCACGTTATCCTGCCGGGCGCCCTCCCCTCCATTATGGTCGGCGTGCGCTTCGCCCTCGGCCTGATGTGGCTGACGTTAATTGTGGCGGAAACCATCTCCGCCAACTCGGGTATCGGCTACCTGGCGATGAACGCCCGCGAATTCCTGCAGACCGATGTGGTCGTGGTGGCCATTGTTCTCTACGCCCTGCTCGGCAAACTGGCGGATGTCAGCGCCCAGTGGCTGGAACGCCGCTGGCTGCGCTGGAATCCGGCCTACGCGATAAAGGAGGCACACGCATGAATACAGCTCGCTTAAACCAGGGTACGCCGCTGTTGCTCAATGGCGTGACCAAACGCTACGGCGAAAACACCATTCTGAACGAACTGGAGCTGCATATTCCCGCCGGGCAATTCGTGGCGGTGGTGGGCCGCAGCGGCGGTGGCAAAAGCACCCTGCTGCGCCTGTTGGCCGGGCTGGAAGCGCCAAACAGCGGCGAACTGCTGGCCGGGAACACCCCGCTGGCGGAGATCCAGGACGATACCCGGATGATGTTCCAGGATGCCCGACTGCTGCCGTGGAAACCGGTAATCGATAACGTGGGGTTGGGGCTGAAAGGCGACTGGAAAGCGCAGGCATTACAGGCGCTGGCCGCCGTCGGGCTGGACAATCGCGCCGGGGAGTGGCCTGCCGCCCTGTCAGGGGGACAGAAACAGCGCGTGGCGCTGGCCAGAGCGCTGATCCATCGCCCGGGGCTGTTGCTGCTGGATGAGCCGCTGGGGGCGCTGGACGCCCTGACGCGGATTGAGATGCAGGATCTTATCGTCTCGTTATGGCAGGAGCACGGCTTTACGGTGCTGTTGGTGACCCACGATGTGAGCGAAGCCGTGGCCATGGCGGACCGGGTACTGCTCATTGAGGAGGGCAAGATTGGGCTGGATCTGACGATTGACCTTCCTCGCCCTCGCCGGGTGGGTTCGGCACGGCTGGCGGAGCTGGAAGCGGAGGTCCTCGATCGGGTGATGAAGCGTGGGGTAACGGAGCGGCAGTTGATTACGGCTAATGCCTGATGCCCTCACCCTGACCCTCTCCCACAGGGAGAGGGAGGGTAACCATAGGCCCGGTAAGCGTAGCGCCACCGGGCATCAGGCCGCACAGCACTGCCGGGTGGCGGCTTCGCCTTACCCGGCCTACAAAACAGAACCCAGGCCGGACCCGGCTTTCTGTCAGGCCAGCGCCTTGCTGATCTTCTCGTAGAGATCGCCGGAGAGGTTCTCCAGCCCTTTTAGCTGCTCCAGCGCGGCACGCATCTTCGCCTGACGCTTCTCATCGTAGCGTTTCAGACGGATCAGCGGCTCAATCAGACGCGACGCTACCTGCGGGTTACGGCTGTTGAGCTCGGTCAGCATCTCCACCATAAACTGGTAGCCGCTGCCATCTTCCGCATGGAAGGCGGCCGGGTTGCTGCTGGCAAAGGCGCCAATCAGGGAACGGACGCGGTTCGGGTTGCTCAGAGTGAACGAGCGGTGATTGAGCAGGCTGCGCACCTTGTTCACCACATCCGCCGCCGGGCTGGTGGACTGCAGGATGAACCACTTGTCCATTACCAGACCATCCTGATGCCATTTGTCGTCATATTCCTGCATCAGGGCATCACGGCACGGCAGCTCTGCGGCAACGCTGGCAGCCAGCGCAGCCAGCGCATCGGTCATGTTGTCGGCCGTGTGATACTGCTTGCTGACCAGTTCGTCGGCGAGCGCCGTCTCCCCAAATGCCAGGTAGCGCAGGCAGGTGTTACGCAGTGAGCGTTTGCCAATATCGGCATGCTCAACCCGATAGGCGTCCAGTTTGTGGTGGTTGTAGACCGCCAGGAACTCATCCGCCAGCTCGGTTGCCAGGGTACGGGTCAGGGCCTCACGCACCGTCGCGATAGCGATCGGATCGATAATCTCAAACAGCTCGGCGATTTCGTTCACCGACGGCAGGGTAAGGATTTCAGCCGCCAGCGCCGGATCGATCCTCTCATCTAACAGAATGGCGCGGAAGGCGTCGGCAACATGCGCCGGTACCGACAGCGGCTGCCCCTGCTGATGACGATTGACGTTCAGCTTGATATAGGTCCCCAGCAGGCTCTGCGCCGCATCCCAGCGGGAGAAGTCATTACGTGCATGACGCATCAGGAAGGTCAGCTGCTGATCGCTCCACTTGTACTCCAGCTTAACTGGCGCAGAGAATTCACACAGCAGCGCAGGTACCGGCTGGAAATAGACGTTATCAAAGATGAAGGTCTGCTCGGCCTGGGTCACGTTCAACACGTTATGCACCGGATGGCCGCCTTTTTGCAGCGGGATCACCTTGCCTTCGTTATCGTACAGCTCAATGGCGAACGGAATATGCAGCGGATGCTTCTCTTCCTGTTCAGCCGTTGGCGGCGTGCGCTGGCTGATGGTCAGGGTGTACTGCTCGGTTTCCGGGTTGTAGTCGTCTTTAACGGTCACGATCGGCGTACCGGCCTGGCTGTACCAGCGGCGGAAGTGAGAGAGATCGATGTTAGAGGCATCTTCCATCGCCTGAACGAAATCGTCGCAGGTGGCGGCGCTGCCGTCATGGCGTTCGAAATAGAGCTGCATCCCTTTCTGGAAATTCTCTTCGCCCAGCAGGGTGTGGATCATACGAATAATTTCAGAACCCTTTTCATACACCGTCAGGGTGTAGAAGTTGTTCATCTCAATCACTTTATCCGGGCGGATCGGGTGCGCCATTGGGCTGGCGTCTTCGGCAAACTGCAGGCCGCGCATGGTGCGCACGTTATTGATGCGGTTCACCGCCCGCGAGCCGAGATCGGAGCTGAACTCCTGATCGCGGAAGACGGTTAAGCCCTCTTTCAGGCTCAGCTGGAACCAGTCACGGCAGGTGACACGGTTGCCGGTCCAGTTATGGAAATACTCGTGGCCGATGACGCGCTCGATATCGAGGTAGTCTTTATCGGTGGCGGTATCGGTACGCGCCAGCACATATTTGGAGTTAAAGACGTTGAGGCCCTTGTTCTCCATCGCACCCATATTGAAGAAGTCGACGGCGACGATCATATAGATGTCGAGGTCATACTCGAGACCGAAACGCTCTTCATCCCACTTCATGGAGTTGATAAGCGAGGTCATCGCCCACGGGGCGCGGTCGAGGTTGCCGCGATCGACAAACAGCTCCAGCGCCACTTCACGGCCTGAACGGGTGGTGAAGGTGTCGCGCAGAACGTCAAAATCACCCGCCACCAGCGCAAACAGGTAGCACGGTTTCGGGAACGGATCCTGCCATTGCACCCAGTGACGGCCATTGTCCAGCTCGCCCTCGCCTACGCGGTTACCGTTGGAGAGCAGGAACGGATAGGTGGCTTTATCGGCGATAATTTTGGTGGTAAAGCGGGCCAGTACATCCGGGCGGTCGAGATACCAGGTGATGTGACGGAAACCTTCAGCTTCACACTGGGTGCAGAGCGCCACGCCCGACTGGTATAACCCCTCCAGTGCGGTGTTAGACGCCGGGCTAATCTCGTTAACGATGCGTAACGTAAAACGTTCCGGCAGGTTATCCAGCACCAGCTGGTTATCTTCTTCTTTATAGTCGGTCCATGGGGTGTCATTTACCTGCACCGACACTAAGGTCAGGTCTTCGCCGTCAAGACGCAGCGGCACCGCCGTGGCGTTGTGACGCGTCACCTGGCTTACCGCCGTCACAACGGTTTTTGTGGCATCCAGGTCAAAAGTCAGATCGATATCGCTAATCAGGTAATCCGGCGCACGGTAGTCGTGGCGGTATTTGGCTTGAGGCTGTTGTGTCATAGAAAACCTTTTGCATCGTTTGTCGAATAACGAACCAGTCTATTCCTGTTGTCTAAATCGCGCTATGCAGAATGTTCATCTTTTCAGTCACAAACACTCTATTTGCTACATTTTTATAACACGCGGCACGAAATGCTCTCGACCCTGAACCAGGCTTATGGTGTGATCGGGGTTCAATAAATCGCTAAACAAGGTATACTCCAGCGGTTTCATTAGTCGTTTATTGTACTAAACGCTCCCGTGAGAGGATGCTACTGCGCACCTATGACTCAATTCGCTTCTCCTGTTCTGCATACGCTGCTGGATACCGACGCGTACAAACTGCATATGCAGCAAGCCGTTTTCCACCAATACCACGACGTACAGGTCGCGGCTGAATTCCGCTGCCGTGGTGACGATTTGCTGGGGATCTATGCTGACGCCATCCGTGAGCAAGTCGACGCAATGCAGCATCTTCGTCTGCAGGATGATGAATTCCAGTGGCTTTCCAGCCTGCCCTTCTTTAAAGAAGATTACCTTCAGTGGCTGCGCAATTTCCGCTACGACCCGAAACAGGTCAACATCAGCAACGATAATGGCAAGCTACATATTCGCCTTGAAGGTCCGTGGCGGGAAGTGATCATGTGGGAAGTGCCCCTGCTGGCGGTGATCAGCGAGCTGGTGCACCGCTTCCGTTCACCGGAGGCGAGCGTTGAGCTGGCTCTGACGACGCTGGAACAGAAGCTGGTTGATTTTGCCCGGCTGACCGACTCGCTGGATATGTCGCGTTTCCGTCTGATGGATTTTGGCACCCGTCGCCGTTTCTCCCGCGAGGTGCAACAGGCCATTGTCGAGCGTTTGCAGCAGGAGCCGTGGTTTGTCGGCACCAGCAATTACGATCTGGCCCGCCGTCTGAACCTGACCCCAATGGGCACCCAGGCGCACGAGTGGTTCCAGGCGCATCAGCAGATCAGTCCGGAGCTGGCGACCAGCCAGCGTGCGGCGCTGGCCGCTTGGCTTACAGAGTATCCGGCGCAGCTCGGCATCGCCTTAACCGACTGTATTACCATGGACGCCTTCCTGCGCGATTTCGGGCCTGAGTTCGCCAACGCCTATCAGGGGCTACGCCATGACTCCGGGGATCCGCTGGAGTGGGGTGAGAAAGCGATTGCCCATTATCAAAAGCTGGGCATCGACCCGATGAGCAAAGTGCTGGTCTTCTCAGATAATCTCGACCTGCCAAAAGCGGTAGGCCTGTACCGACACTTCTCCTCGCGCGTAAATCTGGCCTTTGGGATCGGCACCCGTCTGACCTGCGATATTCCGCAGGTAAAACCGCTGAATATCGTGATTAAGCTGGTGGAATGTAACGGCAAGCCGGTGGCGAAGCTCTCCGACAGCCCGGGCAAAACCATTTGTCATGACAAAGCCTTCGTGCGGGCACTGCGCAAAGCGTTCGACCTGCCTCAGGTAAAAATCGCCAGCTAATCTCTTCGGGGAGCCTGCCGCGCTCCCTTCTCTTATTTATTTCCTATTTCTTCTCTTATGATTGCGAAATCTGCTTGTCTGATGGCGGATGCCAGGTAACATAGATATCCCCCTGTTTAGGGGGATACAGATTTTATTTTTGGACAACATAGAGAGACTATTATGAGCGTTGTGCCTGTAGCCGACGTACTCCAGGGCCGCGTAGCCGTTGACAGCGAAGTCACCGTGCGCGGATGGGTGCGTACCCGCCGAGATTCAAAAGCTGGCTTTTCATTCCTCGCCGTCTATGACGGTTCCTGCTTTGATCCTGTACAGGCCGTAATTAATAATTCTCTGCCCAATTACAATCAGGAAGTGCTGCGTCTGACCACGGGTTGCTCCGTTGTCGTCACCGGTAAAATCGTGGCTTCTCAGGGCCAGGGTCAGAGCTATGAACTGCAGGCCACCTCCATTGAAGTGACCGGCTGGGTTGAAGATCCAGATACCTACCCGATGGCGGCAAAACGCCACAGCATCGAGTATCTGCGCGAAGTGGCTCACCTGCGCCCGCGTACCAACATGATTGGTGCCGTGGCCCGCGTTCGTCATACGCTTGCACAGGCGCTGCACCGCTTCTTCGACGAGCAGGGTTTCTTCTGGGTCTCCACGCCGCTTATCACCGCCTCTGATACCGAAGGCGCAGGCGAGATGTTCCGCGTCTCCACGCTGGATATGGAAAACCTGCCGCGCACGCCAGAAGGCAAAGTGGATTACGACAAAGATTTCTTTGGTAAAGAGGCCTTCCTGACCGTGTCTGGCCAGCTGAACGGCGAAACCTACGCCTGTGCGCTGTCTAAGATCTACACTTTCGGCCCGACCTTCCGTGCTGAAAACTCCAACACCAGCCGCCACCTGGCAGAATTCTGGATGCTGGAGCCAGAAGTGGCCTTCGCCGATCTCAATGATGTTGCGGGCCTGGCAGAAGCGATGCTGAAGTATGTCTTCAAGGCCGTGCTCACCGAGCGTGCAGACGACATGAAATTCTTCGCCGAGCGCGTCGACAGCGATGCGATTGCCCGTCTGGAGCGTTTCGTCTCTGCTGACTTTGCGCAGGTGGATTACACCGATGCCGTCGCGATCCTCGAGAAATGCGGTGAGAAGTTCGAGAACCCGGTTTACTGGGGCGTTGATCTGGCTTCCGAGCATGAACGTTACCTGGCCGAGAAACACTTCAAGGCGCCAGTAGTAGTTAAAAACTATCCGAAAGACATTAAGGCGTTCTATATGCGCCTTAACGAAGATGGCAAAACCGTTGCCGCGATGGACGTGCTGGCGCCGGGCATCGGTGAAATCATCGGGGGTTCTCAGCGTGAAGAGCGTCTGGATGTGCTGGATGCGCGTATGGCTGAAATGGGCCTCAACAAAGAGGACTACTGGTGGTATCGCGATTTACGTCGCTATGGCACCGTGCCGCACTCCGGTTTCGGGCTCGGTTTTGAGCGTCTGATTGCCTATGTCACCGGTGTTCAGAACGTGCGTGATGTTATTCCTTTCCCGCGTACTCCGCGCAGCGCAACGTTCTAATCCCGTAATACTCAATGGCCAGCTATGCTGGCCATTATTTTATCCTGCCGTGTCAACTTGTGTCAGTTGAAAGTCAGCATCTTTAAAGCGCAACCCCGCCAGATCCTCTACAGTGTTACGCTTTATTTCCATGAAACATCTTTGAATAAAAAATAAACCCTATTCTTATTGCGCCTAATCTCTTTCTTAAGCATTAGCACATTTTTCGCACAAACTCCCGGCTATCCAGACGTCCATCTCCAGAAATAAGAAAAATTGTTCGCTAATGCTTCGGATCATAAAAAAAGTCATTATCTGAAATTAAGATAAGCAATTCATATAGATAGAATATGTGAAGCTTTAAATTTAGCCATTCAACT
Source organism: Leclercia sp. GHBNCSD (assembly GCF_055805075.1). Classification (NCBI taxonomy): domain Bacteria; kingdom Pseudomonadati; phylum Pseudomonadota; class Gammaproteobacteria; order Enterobacterales; family Enterobacteriaceae; genus Leclercia; species Leclercia sp. GHBNCSD. Next base: position 278,194 of record NZ_JBQVYO010000001.1, read on the forward strand.
CTGAACTTTGAGGTGCCTCACAAAGTTCCTTAAAATTCACATTTAGTTACACATATTTTCTTATTGTAACTGATTCTTTATGTTTGTAGCACTTTCAGGCTAGCGAAACCGCTATTTGAATGGAAAGATGCCTGTCAGACACATAAAGACACCAAACTCTCATCAATAGTTCCGGAAATATTTATTGACAGAATTTATTGACGGCAGTGGCGAGTGTCATAAAAAAACCAATGAGGGTAATAAATAATGATGAAGCGCAATATCCTGGCAGTGGTTATCCCTGCCCTGCTGGCAGCCGGTGCAGCTAACGCAGCAGAAATCTATAACAAAAACGCTAACAAGCTGGACTTCTACGGTAAAGCTGTAGGTGAGCACATCTGGACCACCAACGGTGACACCAACAACGGTGATACCACCTATGCGCGTATCGGCTTCAAAGGTGAAACTCAGATTAATGACCAACTGGCCGGTTACGGTCAGTGGGAATACAACATGGACGCTTCTTCCCAGGAAGGCGCTCAGGGCACCAAGACCCGTCTGGCATTCGCAGGCCTGAAAGCTGGTGACTACGGTTCATTCGACTACGGTCGTAACTACGGCGTGTTCTATGATGCGCTGGCTTCTACCGATATGTTCGTTATCTGGGGCGGTGACTCCCTGGCGGCAACCGACAACTTCATGACCGCACGTAGCACCGGTCTGGCTACCTACCGTAACTCTGACTTCTTCGGTCTGGTTGACGGCCTGGCAGTAGGTCTGCAGTATCAGGGTAAAAACGAGTCTGGCCACACCACCAGCCGTCAGAACGGCGACGGCGGCAGCTACTCTCTGGGCTATGACTTCGCTGAAGGCTTCAACGTAACCGCAGCCTACTCTAACTCTGACCGCTCTACTGCGCAGAGTGCAGACAATAAAGGCGAACGTGCTGAAGGCTGGGCAACCTCCCTGAAATATGATGCAAACAACCTGTACGCAGCAGTAATGTACGGCGAATCTCAGAACATGACCCGTGAAAACGACGGCGAGTTCGCGAACAAGACTCAGAACGTTGAAGCTGTGGTTCAGTACCAGTTCGACTTCGGTCTGCGTCCATCCGTGGGTTACGTACAGTCCAAAGGTAAAGATCTGACTGGTCGTAACGGTTTCTCCGGCGGCGATGCTGACCTGGTGAAATACGTAGAAGTGGGTACCTGGTACTACTTCAACAAGAACATGAACGTGTACGCTGCGTACCGCTTCAACCTGCTGGACGACAACAACTACACCGAAGCAACTGGCCTGTCTACCGACGACCAGGCGGGTGTAGGTATCGTTTACCAGTTCTAATCAGTACACCACTTTGTTATATGTCTAAAAAACAGGGCTTCGGCCCTGTTTTTTTATGCCTGAAAGCAAAAAATGGCGACTTTTGAAAAGCCGCACGCTTTTTGTAGCAAACGGTTGGCATTTTGTAGAACTATCGTTAACCTGATAGCGGATTTCACTTCCGTAACCACAATGGAACTTCGTCATGTTTGAGAACATTACCGCCGCCCCTGCCGACCCTATTCTGGGCCTGGCCGATCTGTTTCGTGCCGATGACCGCCCCGGGAAAATTAACCTGGGTATTGGTGTCTATAAAGATGAGACCGGCAAGACCCCGGTACTGACCAGCGTAAAAAAAGCTGAGCAGTATCTGCTGGAAAATGAAAATACCAAAAACTACCTCGGCATCGACGGTATTCCGGAATTTGGTCGTTGCACCCAGGAACTGCTCTTCGGCAAAGGCAGCGCGATTGTCAGCGATAAACGTGCCCGCACGGCGCAGACCCCTGGCGGTACTGGCGCACTGCGCGTGGCAGCGGATTTCCTTGCCAAAAACACCAGCGTAAAAACCGTCTGGGTGAGCAATCCGAGCTGGCCGAACCACAAGAGTGTCTTTAACTCTGCGGGTCTGGAAGTGCGTGAATATGCTTACTACGACGCGGCCAACCACTCTCTGGACTTCGACGGCCTGCTGGCCAGCCTGAGCGAAGCGCAGGCGGGCGATGTGGTGCTGTTCCACGGCTGCTGCCATAACCCAACCGGCATTGATCCGACGCTGGAGCAGTGGGAACAGCTGGCGAAACTCTCCGTAGAAAAAGGCTGGCTGCCGCTGTTCGACTTCGCGTATCAGGGCTTTGCCCGTGGTCTGGAAGAAGATGCAGAAGGCCTGCGCGCTTTCGCAGCAGTCCATAAAGAGCTGATTGTTGCCAGCTCCTACTCCAAGAACTTCGGCCTCTACAATGAGCGCGTTGGTGCCTGTACGCTGGTGGCGTCTGATGAGCAGACCGTTGACCGTGCGTTCAGCCAGATGAAATCCGTTATTCGTGCTAACTACTCTAACCCGCCGGCTCACGGTGCGTCTGTAGTGGCGACTATCCTCAGTAATGACGCCCTGCGCGCTATCTGGGAGCAGGAACTGAACGACATGCGTCAGCGTATTCAGCGCATGCGTCAGCTGTTTGTGAACACCCTGGCAGAAAAAGGGGCGGATCGCGACTTCAGCTTTATCATCAAACAGAATGGCATGTTCTCATTCAGCGGCCTGACCAAAGAGCAGGTTCTGCGTCTGCGCGAAGAGTTTGGCGTCTATGCGGTGGCATCAGGTCGTGTTAACGTGGCGGGGATGACGCCGGATAACATGGCGCCACTGTGCGAAGCGATTGTCGCAGTGCTGTAAAAACGGTAAGCCGGGCGGCACTGCGTTTGCCCGGCCTACGTGTAGGCCCGGTAAGCGTAGCGCCACCGGGCAATTAAAAAAGCCTGCTTAAAGCAGGCTTTTTTAATGGTGATTACCAGACCGGCAGTTCATCCTGCAGGAACGGATTATGCTGCCGTTCGTATCCCAGGGTAGACATCGGTCCATGACCTGAAATAAAGGTCACATCGTCGCCCAGCAGTAATAACTTCTCTTTGATCGAGCGGATCAGCTGGCCGTGATCGCCCCGGGGGAAATCACTGCGCCCTACGCCGCCTTTAAAGATCACATCACCGGAAATCAGCAGGCGCGACTGGTCATCAAAGAAAACAATATGGCCTGGAGTATGCCCTGGACAATGCAAGACCTGTAATGTCACATTGCCCACGTTGACGCTCTCGCCCTCATTCAGCCAGCGATCCGGCGTCAGAGGGAGACATTCATCAAGGCCAAACATGCGGCTTTGCGCCGGCAATCCCTGCAGCCAGAACTCATCTTCTTTTTCCGGGCCAATCACCGGCACGCCATAATGCTGTGCCAGTTCAGCCGCCGCCCCCACATGATCGAGATGGCCGTGGGTCAACAGGATCTGCATTAAGGTCACGCCAGCGGCAGCGACTTCCTGTTTGATCTTCTCTGCATCGCCACCGGGATCGACCAGGGCTGCCAGTTTGGTTTGTTCACACCAGATAAGCGAACAGTTCTGGGAGAAGGCGGTGACCGGAATAATACGATAGTTCATACTGCTCCTGATTTGTTATTACCAGTGCCGCAATGGCCCGGTATCAATATGCACAAAGTTGCTACGTGGGTAATATCCTACACCACCTGCGCGCATAGATAACGCAGCTTTGCGAACATTGGCTAACGAAATGCCTTCAATATGAAAATCCATCGCCTGCCCTTTGGTGTGATAGCTCTTTTTGGCTACACCGCGGCTGTGGGCACGCAATTCATTATTGGTATCAAGGGAGCGATAGCCGGAAATGAGCTGTACCGGTTTGCGGGTGCCAAGCAAACCCTGCAGGCGGTAAAGCTGGTCAAATAATCCCGGATCGATGGTTTTTACTTTATTGGCGCGGAAATCACGGAAAAAGTGATTCAGCCTGGCTAATTCATCCTGAATATAGCCCCGACCGTCAAAAAACTCAGCTTTGATTGACTCACCTGTGTGCAGGTTATTAAGCGTCAAAATACGTGGTCGAGGGGTAGAGAGCGTGGCAAATGATGGCGTAGGTAAGATGGCCGCGCCCAGCGCAATGCCACCTAACGCCAACAACTTACGGCGATTAGCGTCGAATTTGTCCATGGTAATCAGGTCTACAGGTCAATGTTATCGTATAGATGCTTTACAGCGCACGAAGGGCACATTACCGGGCAAACCTGTCATCGTCAAGGCACCACAACCCAGGAAAGACGGGGCTTGCAACCGCAAGACCCCGTTTATTTTCCCACTTAGACTACCGGAATTTTCCGAACTTCTTCATTTATCTGATCAATTGCTCTGCTTTGGGCAGAATTTGTGTGTTGGACCGGGCAGTCTCATCATAATTGTAAATATCTGTACGGTACTGCGTTCGACCGTCTTTGCCGACGAAGGCGGTAAGATAGTACAGATTAACCGGAATATTCTGGCGGATATTCACATATCGCGTGTCACCCTGCTTCAGCGCATCCGAGATACGTGTGTCGTTCCAGCCTGCATCCTGTAACAACATATTTGCCAGTTCTGACGCTTTATTGACGCGCACACAACCGGAGCTGAGCGCACGCGCATCTTTCTGGAACAGGTTGTGGTTCGGCGTATCGTGCAGATAGATGGCATCCGAGCTTGGCATATTGAATTTATACCGACCCAGCGAGTTGTGTGCACCCGGTGCCTGCTGGAAACGGAAGGGTAAATTCGCCGGCGTGATGGTTGCCCAGTCGACTTGCCACGGATCTATCGCCTCTTTACTGTTCCAGCCGCGCAGCACGGTATAGTTATGGCGTTCAAGATAACCCGGGTCATTCCACACCTTCGGCAAAATATCTTTGCGCGCCAGCGTCGGCGGCACATTCCACGGCGGGTTAACCACCACATTATTCAGCGCGCTACTCATCATCGGCGTTTTACGATCCGGGCGGCCCACAATCACGCGGGAGGCCAGCACTTCGCTGCCATTCTGGTAATAGACCAGCGAAAAGGCCGGGATATTCACCATGATGCCCGTCGAGAGTGTTCCGGGCAGCAAACGCAGGCGCTGGATATTCAACGCCAGCACCCCGGCACGCTGCGCAGGAGTCATGTTTAGCGCCTCACGCGTCGCCTGGCCGATAACGCCATCAGCGCCCAGCCCCTGGCTGGTCTGGAAGGCTTTTACCGCTTCAACCAGGCTGCGGTCATAGGAGGCCGGCTTGCTGGAAACAGACTTCTTCTTTTCGACAGACGGAGCCGATGGACTGACGACCACGCTTTGCGGATCGTCACCCGGCAGGGCAATTTTCGGCCCGCCGTCAATCACGCCGGAACGTTTGAGGATTTCTCGCAACGCGGGTACGTCGCTGCTCCACTGCCCCGGGCTCAGCTTAGCGGTACTCTGGATCCGGGGCCAGGGCTGCGTGTCAGCCACCAGCTCCAGCAGCGACTGGTGCATCACAGCATATTGCGGATGCGTCGGGGCCAGCCCGGCAATGAAGTGCGGCACCGTGCCGTTATCCAGCGCCAGCTGCCACTGGTTAATCACCGACAGCGGCGGTGTCGCCAGCTTGTAAGGCTTATTGCTGTAGAGCCAGCGGTTGCCGTTGACCGGGATCCCCGCCACAAACTGCAGATAGCCCATCATCGCATCCGACAGCACCACGTCACGCGCCATTCCGGTGACGGCAGGCTGGGTCAGCAACTCGACCCAGGCAGTAAACTGCGGCTGAAATCCGGCGATGGCGACTTCAGCCAGCTGCTGCTGGAACGCGCGCACGGCTTCACGATCGTCCCACATCGGCTTCATGTCACGCGCGGCATACAGCAGCGTAAGTTGATTGAGATAGGCCGGGGTGTAGCCGGCAGGCAGCGCCGCAAGCAGTTCCTGACGGCGTTGCTCTGCATTGATATCCGCAGGCAGCGGCCGGATACCGGCCATTATGGCGGTGGCGGGCGATTGTTCAAGCGGCTGGGACAGCGCAGTCGGTTGCGCGCCCACCGTGGCGGAGCTATCGACAGGAACCAGCTCGGGCTCATCCGCCCGCGCACTAAACAGCGGAGCAACTAACACCGTCAGACACAAACTGAGTGCCGACAGCTGACGACCATACATATTATTCAGCAACATCCCTTGCCCCCTGTTTGCTATACGTCACGCCCTCATCACCGGGGCTTCACTTCATTATAGAAAGGCAGACCGGCACCAGCCTTACCTTATGTAAAGAAGTTTAAAGTTAACGCAGCCGCCAGTACAAGCTCAAGGAATAAAAAAAGGCGGCCCGGGGGCCGCCATCGCTAATTTTCAGATTCCTCAGGAGGCGTCAGCCGTTCCGGGCAAGGACTCAGGCGGCTGCGGGGCAAAGCCGCGCAAACCCACAACGTGGACATGCTCGCTGTTCTGATAGACCTTACGCACCAGTTTATAGGTGGTGCCTTTCTCCGGACTGATATTTTCCGGCGCCGCGATAATCAGCTGCATATCCAGACGATCGCACAGCTCAAACAGCGTGGCGATCGAACGGGCATCCAGACGCGCCGCCTCATCAAGGAACAGCAGGCGGCATGGAGAGATGTCCTTGCCGCGCAGACGGCGGGATTCATCTTCCCAGCTCTGGACCACCATCACCAGAATCGACATCCCGGTACCGATCGCTTCCCCGGTCGACAGGGCGCCCGATTCCGCGCGTAGCCAGCCGTCAGAACCACGGTTAACTTCCACTTCCATCTCGAGATAGTTACGGTAGTCCAGCAGCTCCTCACCGATGGTCTGCGGCGTGCGCTGGCCCATGTCGATCTGCGGGTTCAGACGCTGATACAGCTTCGCCAGCGCTTCGGAGAAGGTCAGGCGGTTGCTGTTGAACAGATCCTGATGCTGCTCGTGCTGCTCGGCCAGCACGTCAAGCAGCGTGGCGTGGGCTTCACGCACGTTGACGTTCAGCCGCACGCTGTTAACCTGACCGAAGGAGACGCTCTGCAGCCCCTGGTTCAACTGACGAATACGGTTCTGCTCGCGCTGGATCGTCTTACGGATGATATTGGCCACGCTGCGGGAGCTGATCGCCAGCTTCTGCTCACGTGAGGTCAGCTCTTCCGTCAGACGGCCCAGTTCAATCTCCATCTGTTCAATGGCTTCAACCGGGTCATCGGTGCGAATAATATCCTGGCGAATACGCTCGCGCAGGTGCTGATAGACTGCCACGAAGAACTGAATTTTGCGCTCAGGGCGCTTCGGATCTTCCGACATGCGCAGCACATCGCGCAGGTGTTCGTTATCCGCCACCGCCAGACGCAGCGCACCCAGCGCCTTATCCGACATAGAACGCAGCTCATCGCCGGAGAGATAGGCCAGCTCGCGGCGGTGCAGACGGCGTTCAACACCATTGTCTTTCACCATTCGCATCACGGCGCACCAGCCCGCTTTGGCGGTCACCACCTGCTCGCGCTTCTCGTGGTAGTCACGTTCCAGCTTGCGCAGACGGCGGGTCAGGTTGTCCATCTCCGCTTCACAGAAGGTGAGCGCTTTTTCCAGCTGGTTGCGGCGGGCGCGGTTATTGCTGAGCTGGGCATGGAGTTCGTCGCGACGAATGCGCGCCCGCTCCTCCGCCCCGCTGTCGGCCCGCACGCCGATATCCTGCAGCTCTTTATGCAGGTCGGTCAGCAGCTCTTTCTTGGTATCAAACGAGCTTTTCAGCGACGCCAGCACCTGATTGTACTGGTTCAGCTGCGCGGCATGGCTACGCATCGCCTCACGGGCGCGGGTACGCTCCATTTCCGCCTGCTCCAGACGCTGGCGCAGCTTCTCGTTCAGGTCGCTGTTGCCGTTCAGCATCTCCGCCGAGTCGGAGTAGCTGAAGTGCGCCCGGCGTTGGGAAACTTCGGTCAGGGCAAACGCCTGCTGACGCGCTTCGCGCTGGACCTGCTGGGACCAGGCATAATCTTCTTTCAGCTGTTCGAACTGTTCCGGGTCGCTCTGCAGCACTGAGACCATCGGCTCCAGCTTCGCCAGCTGATTGCCGTACTGCTGGACAAAGCGCGCGGCTTCCTGCGCTTCGTCGAGACGCTCCTGGATCTCATCCACCCGATCGGCGAGGGTGTCATCTGCCAGCAGGTTCAGGCGCGGCAGAATGCGGTTAAGGGCAGCGACGCCCTCTTTAGCCTGCTCGAACTGGAGGCGGCTCTGCTGGTTATCATTTTCGTGGGCTGAAATCGCGCGTTCAAGCTCGGTACGACGGGTGGTGAACTTGCGGATCTCGGCTTCCGGATCGGCCTCAAAGGCCACGGCCAGATGGCTACCGATAAAGCGGCTGAACGCCTGGTGCAGACGCTGGGTTTTTTGCACGTCGAACGAGAGCGTCGCAAAACGTTCTGACAGCGCTTCGCGCTCGGTATGCAGGCTCTCAATACGGCTTTCACGGGCCGCGCGGCCAAACAGCGGCAGCGCCGGGAAGCGCGAATAGCGCCACTGGCGATCGGCGATTTTCACCACCACCGCTTTTTCCAGCTCGTCGACGCCAAAGACGCTGTCATCGAACGACTGCGGATCCCCTTCGATCAGATAGAGATCTTCCGGGCAATCTTCCAGCCCTTCGAGCTGGTCCGCGATCAGCGACAGATCCGGCACCACAATCGCGTGGCGGGATGGACCATACAGCGCCGAGTAGTACGGGGCATCTTCCAGGCTGACGTCGTCATAAATCTCTGACAGCAGCACACCGCCAAAACGCTCTGCAAGGGTGTTCAGACGGGCATCTTCCGCACCACCCGGCTGGCTTAAACGTTCGATTTCGTCGTCGACGGCGCGCTTACGCGCCCCCACTTCGTCACGTTCAACAATTGCTTCGCGTTCACGCTCCAGCAGCTGCTGCAGATACTCCGTGACCTCCTGGCTGGATTCGAAGGTTTCGCCGCATTGCTCGCTGAGCTGGCTGAGGCTGCTCTGGGCGGCCAGCCAGACTGGGGCGCGCTGCATCAGCGTCTGAATACGCGACTGTAGCTGCTCCATCTCCTGACGCAGCGCCATACGCTGTTCGCTGGCACTGGATACGCTGTCGGACAGCGACGCGATACGGGCTTCCAGCTCCTGATGCAGGCTTTCCAGATCGTCAATATCGACCCGTTTACCCTGACGCTTGCAGAACTCAGCCAGCAGGCGTTCCGCCTCCTGCTGTTCACGCAGGCGCTGCTCCAGCTCGTTCAGGCGCATACGCAGCGGCTGAACCTGTTCCGCCAGGTGGCGCTGGTTAACGCCATCACGCAGCAGCTCGCGGGCCACTTCCCACGCTTCGGCGCGCGCCAGCGGGCCGTTAATCGCGGCCACCAGCTGGTATGCCTGTTCAAACTGGCTGTGCGCAGTTTGCGCCACGCTCATTTTCTGCTCGAGATTCAGCAGTTTTTCTGTAGCTTCCTGCTCTTTGGCCTGGAAAGTCTCCAGCCACTGATCCGCGCTCTCTGGCGTCAGGTCCGGCAGGTGGCAAAGCGCTTTTGCACGTTCCAGCGCCTGCAACGCCTGATTGTACTGAATGGCGCGGGTTTGCTGGACGTCGAGCGCCTGCTGATAGTCAGCAAGCTGGCTTTTCAGCTCATCCACTTCCAGCTCGGCGGCTTCGGCCCGGGCTTCGTTCTCTTCCTGCTTGTCGGCAGCTTCCGCCACCACTTCGTTCTGCTCTTCCAGACGAATTTGCAGTTCATCGAGATCCGCTTCGTAGCGCTCGATTTTTTCCTGCTGACGCAGCGCGGTCTGCACCAGGTTCAGGTGATCGCTGGCGGCCTGATAGTCGGCCTCCAGATCCCCTTCTGCCCCGTTATGCTCGGACAGCTCGCGGGCCATCTCGACGTGCTTGTACTGCTCAGAGGCCAGCTGCTGGCGGGAGGTGAAGAGCTCACGGCGATACTCGAGAGCCTGATCGAGATGAATGCGGCGCTCGTTGGCATGGCGCATGTAGTCCGCCGCCACATAGTTGGTGGCTTCGCTGATCAGGTGCTTGAACAGGTCACGGTCAGACTGCGTGACGCGAATGGCTTCCAGCGTCATACGGTTTTCACGCAGCGCCGCTTCCATGTCCTGGAACGCCTTACGCACACCGCTGTTTTCCGGTAACAGGTAATCACGCAGAGAGCGGGTAATGGCGCTGGAGATCCCGCCGTAGAGCGAGGCTTCGATCAGACGATAATATTTACTGCGGTCCGAGGCGGAGCGCAGACGACGGGCGACGATGCCCAGATCGAACATCAGCGAGTGGTATTCGGTGATGGAGTTGAACTGCTTAAACTGCACGCCTTCGATGGCTTCCAGCTTGTCTTTCAGCTCCTGCAGCGTCAGCACGCGCGCCTGGCGTTCGTTCAGGGTTTCCGTCAATAGCGCGGTGGGCTGAACGGAGGTTGGCAGCCCCTGAATGGCGAACGGTTTGATATCCACTTTACGGTCGCGACCGGCGACCTGCTGCAAGCGGACGCCAACCACCACGCGCTGATGGCGGGAGTTGATCACGTCCAGCACGGAGTAACAGACACCCGCCTTCAGCTTACCGTGCAGACCCTTATCGCGGGAACCGCTGGTCGCGCCAGCTTCGGTGGTGTTACGGAAGTGCAGCAGGGTTAAGTCCGGGATCAGCGCCGTGACGAAGGCCGCCATGGTGGTGGATTTCCCTGCCCCGTTACCGCCCGAGAGCGTGGTCACCAGCTCATCGAGATCAAAGGTGCGGGCAAAGAAACCGTTCCAGTTAACCAGCGTCAGTGAGCGAAATTTACCGCGTTCAATCATTACTCTTCCTCCCCGCTATCCGGCTGATTGTCTTCATGCTCGTCATTGAGCTGCAGATGGTTTTCCACCGGCATCGCTTCGCCATCACGGATCATGCGCAGCTGCGCTTCGCGGGCGTCATCACCCACGCGCACGTCGGCACCGAAGCGGAACACAGATTCAGTGATGCGGAATTTGCTGCTGTCATGGCCCATAAACCACACCATCCCCAGACGGCGCAGACGGTTCAGGGAGGAGCGCACTTTTTCCTGTAACTTCTGACGGTCAACGTCCGAGCCGGTGGAGCGGTTGTTTACCAGCTTCAGCAGCTTGCCTTCGTCCGCCAGGGTCATCAGCTCGTCATAGAGCTCCTGCTGGGTGAAGATGCCTTCGTTCGCCAGACGCTCCGGGCTGAGGTAGAGATAGCAGAGAATTTTGCCGACCATCATGTCCAGCTCGGAGAGCACCGAGCGCGGGATAAGCGTGGTGGAGCGCGGGCGCAGATAGAAGAACCCCTCCGGCGCGCGGATCAGCTCCACGTTATAGCGGGCGTAAAACTCTTCCAGGTACTCCTGAAAATCCATTAAAAAAGCGTGATTATCCAGCTCGTCGAGACCAATGTGACGACCGGCACGCAGCTGGCTGTCCAGCGCCGGAAAGATCGGATTTGCCAGCGCCTGGGCCAGCTTAACTGGCATCACGTGTTCAATATTTGTCAATGACATGCGCCTGTACCTTGGCTCCGTAATCGTTGATCGGCTGCCACTTCGGCGGCAGGCCGGTGAAATCTGCTTGCGCGACGCCCAGGCGTACCGCCTGATCGACCACGATGCGGGCGATATCGAAATGGCGGGCACGCGGGTATTGTGCGAGGTAGTCGCGCACCACCAGACCGAGATCGAGTGGTTTGTTTTTGGTTTTGAAGATCGCCAGCTGCTCCTCGATCATCGCGGCAAGCTGTTCCCGTATTTCGTTAAACTCTTCATATTCCAGATCGGCTGGCAGCTCGCCGGTGACCTCTTCGTCGCGCAGGCTCATCTCTTCGTCACGCATATCGAGCAGGCGGTCAGCGCTGGCGTAGGTCAGCGCCCACGGCGCATCGAAATAGGTCTGTACCGACTGGCGCAGACGCTGGGCAAACACGCGGTTTTTATCCATATCGATAGCGGTTCGGATAAATTTATGCACGTGGCGGTCATAGCCGATCCACAGGTCAATCGCCTGCTGGCCCCAGCTGATAATACGGTCCAGCTTGCTCTGCAGATCGAAGACCAGGCGATCGACAAAATGCAGATTGTCCTGGGCCAGGGTGGCATCCTGAATGCGCAGCAGGTTGGCCTGCAGCTTGTCGCCCGCAGCCTCCAGCGTATCCTGCAGTTCACGCAGGGTGCCGGAGGTTTCTGACAGCAGCATTTCACAGCTGGAGATTGCCGCCCGCCAGTCTTTGTTCAGCAGCTGGGCGATGTCGTCCTTCACCAGCTGCTGCTGCTCATCCATGATGCGCTGCGTCAAATCGATGCTGTCGAAAATCTCGGCTACTGAATATTTCAGCGGCGCATAGACGTTACGGTGCCAGTGGAACTCGTCACCGCCCTCATCTGCGGCATCGGCTGCACGCTTCAGTTCGCCCGCCACAATGGAGAGCTGCATCGAGAGGCGCAGGGTCGAGAATTCGCGCTGGCGAATGTAATAGTCGGTAATGCCGATGCCCAGTGGCGTCAGACGATAGATGGCATTCCCTTCTGCCAGCTCGCTGGTAAAGCGGTTCAGCAGACGTTGACGCACCATATCGTTAATCGCGTTATTGGCACGCACATTAATGGTTTCGCTGGTTTGCTCAAACGCATCACTGACATGGCGGAACGCATCCACCAGTTCGCCCTCGCTCATTTCTCCATCCAGCCGTTCGCTGTTCAGCGTGGCGACCGCCAGCAGAAAAGAGAGTCTGTCTACCGGCAGCGAGAGGGAGAAATCGTTTTTTCGGGCCCAGGCAACCAGTTCGGGGACTGTCTGGGAAAATTCACTCATAAGTTATCCTTGCTCTGCGGCTTGCGCGCGGTGACGTGAATGTAGCGGCCAAGGCTAATATAAGGCTCCTGGCGACAGTACCGCGTCTCTAATTCTGTCAGGGCGTCAAAGCACTCATGCTGCTTCTGTTTATCACGCAGATAATCATGAAACACCCTGATGCCGGTTTTCCCGGTAATCTGCCAGCCGGAAGTTTCCAGCCAGCCATAAACCTGCTGCGGGTCGCGCGGAAAGTCCGGTGACAGCGTACGGCGTTTCTTCTTGTACATACCCTGCTGTACATAACCGAAATTACCCACCAGCACATTACGCATTAACAGGCCGTTAGCGTTGTAAAACATCAGCGACAGCGCGCCGCCGGGGCGCAGTATCGACCAGAGCGTCTTCAGCAGCGCCTGGGGTTCGGCTACCCATTCCAGCACCGCATGAGACAATATCAGATCAACCGGGCTTTCCAAATGTTGAGCGATCTCCTGAGCGGCACAATGTATAAATTGCATGTTATCGCTCACACCTTTCTCCACCGCGGCCTGTTCAGCGCGGGCGATCATTTCAGCGGAGAGATCGCAGAGGATAACGTGGTGCCCACGCTCAGCCATTTTTATCGCCGTCTGGCCTTCACCGCCGCCAGCGTCGAGGACACGCAGTTTCTTGTCGCCAAACCCATCCAGCAGGATGTCCAGATCCTGCCAGAGGATCGTCTGCCGCAGACGGCCTTTAGTCGTGCCGTAAATATTGCGGGCAAACTTTTCCGCGATGTCATCAAAATTGCGATCCCGCATTGGGAGAGCTCCACCCACTCACAACAAAACCGCTATTTTGTCACAGCCGGGCGGAGAATGAACCTCTCTGGTGTAATATCGCTGACAATCATCAGCTATATGGTTAAAAAAGGAGCCAGAAAGGATGCTTTTCACCCTAAAAAAATATATTGGCGGCATGATGCTTCCCCTCCCTCTTCTTCTGCTGTGTATCGCACTGGGGCTGGGGTTGCTATGGTTCAGCCGCCATCAGAAAAGCGGCAAAATTTTGGTTACGGCAGGCTGGCTGGCGCTGACGCTGCTGAGCCTGCAGCCGGTCGCGGATGGGCTGTTACGCCCGGTCGAAGACAAATACCCCACCTGGCAGGGAAATGAGAAGGTTAAGTACATCGTGGTGCTCGGCGGGGGCTACACCTGGGATCCACAATGGGCTCCCAGCTCCAATCTGATCAATAACAGCCTGCCGCGCCTCAATGAAGGCATGCGGCTGTGGCTGGCAAATCCCGGGTCGAAGATGATCTTCACCGGGGCGGCAGCACAAAGCAATCCGGTGAGCACCGCCGAAGCGGGCGCGCGCGTGGCGCAGTCGCTGGGCGTGCCGCGCGAGGCGATCATCACTCTCGACAGTCCAAAGGATACCGAAGAGGAAGCCGCCGCGGTGAAGCAGGCGATAGGCGATGCGCCCTTCCTGCTGGTGACCTCAGCCTCCCATCTGCCGCGGGCGATGATCTTCTTTGAACGCCAGGGTCTGCATCCCCTGCCCGCGCCCGCGAACCAGCTGGCGATTAGCGCCCCGCTTAACCCCTGGGAACGGATCATTCCGTCCCCGGTATGGCTGATGCACAGCGATCGCGTGGGCTATGAAACGCTTGGGCGCGTCTGGCAGTGGCTGAAGGGCCTGTCAGGCGAGCCAGGGGAGCAGTGATTTCGAGGCCAGATCGAAGTTGGCGCGGCTAAAATGCCCGGTATTCACCAGCTGCGCCACTTCGTCCCACAGCGTATAGAGCCAGCGCCGCCAGAGGAACGACTCTGAGACCGGCGCGCGCCGCAGGTAATGCCAGAGTAAATCCTCCGCCTGCCCGCTCTCGCTCAGGCGAAACAGTTCATACTCCCGGGGGGCCCACAGCATCACGCCGGGCCCGACCATCGCCAGCAGCTGATCGCTGCGGGGATCTTTGAGCATACTGCGCAGCGTAAAATTACCGTGGATCAGCACGCTGTTGTCATTGAATCCTTCAAACAGGGTGGGCAGGCACTCGCGGGTACGAAACAGGATCCGTTTATCCTGCATGGTCAGGCCGGTGTTGTGATACTGGTTTAGCGTCCCCCACAGCACCTCGACCCGCTGGCGGTACCAGAGGGGCCAGAGATTTTCCTGGGTGCTGTCCACCGAGCCGACCAGCCCTCCGCTGTCCAGCCGGTGCCAGGCCAGCAGCGCTTCAACTATCTGATCTTTTAGCTGCTCCCAGCGTTCAGGCGTGCGGGCTGGCGCTTCCACCGGGACACCGCGCAGACGCTCAATCAGCAGGACATCCGGGCCCGGATGTTCTTCGTGGGTCATCACGCCATAAACGGTCGGCATTCTTACCGTGCCGCTGCGGGCCAGCATGGAGATTTTCCACGCCAGCTGTCGGGCCACATCCGGTGAAGAGAAGCTTCGCGCCAGTAACGGCATGGGGTTTCCCTGGCTGTCGTACAGCGACCATAGCGTAGTATCCGCCTTTTCATGCACACATTCCAGACGGCTCAGTTTTTCACCCAGCAGATGGCTGAGTTCGGCTCGCAGCTGTTCCATTTGAGATTACCCCCATTAAGACTACTGCTTTTATAATGAGCGTCTGGCAGGCGGATGTCACCCTCATGAGAAGATTCTGTAGCAGAAATTCAGAAAATTGAGACAAAAAAATCCCCTCAAAAGAGGGGATGACGGGGATTAGCGAAGTTCAGCGCGAACGCGGGCCAGATCGTCTGGCGTATCGACGCCTGTGCCCGGGACCTCATGCGCGACAGCGACGTGGATCTTTTCGCCGTACCACAGCACGCGCAGCTGCTCGAGCATTTCGATGTTCTCCAGCGGGCTCGGCTGCCAGTTGACGTAACGGCGGATAAAGCCTGCACGATAGCCATAAATACCCAGATGACGCAGGATGCTGTCACCAATGTTATCCCGGGATTCGGCAAAGCGATCGCGATCCCAGGGGATGGTGGCGCGGGAGAAATAGAGCGCATAGCCTTCAGCATCCAGTACCACCTTCACCGCATTAGGGTTGAATGCCTCTTCTGCGCTATGAACCGGCACGGCCAGCGTCGCCATACCCACCTGACGCTGGGCCAGGTTTTCCGCCACCTGACGAATAATGACCGCCGGGATCATCGGCTCATCGCCCTGGACGTTAACAATCACCGTGTCGTCGCTGAAACCGCATTTTTCCACCACTTCGGCCAGGCGCTCAGTGCCGGACTGGTGATCGGCGCGGGTCATGCAGACTTCGCCGCCCGCCGCTTCGACCGCACGCGCCACCTCTTCATGATCGGTGGCGACAATGATCCGCTCCGCGCCGGACTCACGGGCACGTTCAAGCACATGCACGATCATCGGCTTGCCGTTGATATCGACCAGCGGTTTACCCGGCAGACGCGTGGAGGCAAAGCGCGCCGGAATAATGACAACAAAACTCATGGTTTGCTCTCTTCTGGCGCCAGGGCGCGGGCTTCGGTTTCCAGCAGGACGGGAATGCCGTCGCGCAGAGGGAAGGCAAGGCTATCCACTTTGCAAATCAGCTCCTGCTTATCCTGGCTGTAGTAGAGTTTGCCGTTGCACACCGGGCAGGCAATAATTTCCAGTAAACGGTGATCCATAGTTCCTCCGTATCAATAATCGGTAAAGTTTACCATATTCCTTTTTCAGACCGCGTCTATTTCCCAGCCCGTTCGACAGGCGTGAAAAAGTCCGTCAGGAAGATGGCCCAGCGCGATGCGTGTCGCCCCCTGCCAGCCCGCAAAATCACTGATTGCCGTGGCGAGCCCTTTCTCCAGCGCGACGCTTATCCGAACACCCTCTTCAAGATAAAGGGCGATAACCTGTAGCTCGCCGGTTTTGCGGTCCATCCTGGCATCCATCCGCCCTACCAGTTGCCCTCTATGCAACAGCGGCAGAACGAAATAGCCGTACTGGCGTTTCGGCGCCGGGGTATAACACTCCAGCCGGTAGCTGAAGTTAAAGAGCTGTTCCGCACGCTTGCGATCCCAGACCACCGGATCGAAGGGTGAGAGAACGGCGCTATGGGTTGCGGTGAGCTTCCCTTCCTGCGCTTCGTTAAGCAAAGGCAGCAGATCGGCATGCAGCCACATCTCCCCCAGCGTCTCCACCTCGACGCGGACCACCTGCTGCTGCGCCTGCCAGCGCTCAAGCAAGGGAGCCAACGCGGGCTGACGCAGGCGGTAATAGTCGGCCAACCACTGGGGGCGGAAAATGCCTAAGCTGCGGGCGCTGTTTTCCAGCATTATGGCCTCTGCCGCCGCCTGGGTCAGCATATCCCGGCTGTCATCCCACTGGGGCATCACCCGATGCGTGAGATCGTAAACGCGCTGAAAGTTACGCCTTTCGACCACCATCACCTTGCCAGCGGTGAATAATCCCTCAAGATGGCGTTTATGCGGCTTCCACTCCCACCATCCGCTCGTTCCTTTGTGGGGATGTTCAAAATCGGCGGAACGGACAGGGCCTTTCTCCTGAATATGGGCGATAAGCTTTTCTATTTCATCCGCATGTTCCTGCATCCAGGCCTGACTATATTTCCAGCCCATTTTATCGGGCGCGAGCATTCTGTGACGCACCAGCGCAAAGTCGCTGCGCGGCAGGAAACACGCCTCGTGCGCCCAGTACTCCATCAACTCTCCCTGACGCAGGGCGTTATCCAGCCAGTCGGGTGAATAGGGGCCGAGACGGCTGAAGAGCACCAGGTAAGGACTGCGGGCGACGATATTGATGGTGTCGATCTGGAGCAGCGACATGCGCTTGATGGTGGTAAGAATATCGGCGGGTCGGGCGCGACGACGGGGCTTTTTCAAAAGCCCCTGGGCGGCAAGATGCAGATGACGTGCGGCTGAAAGCGTGAGTTGCGGTAAAGCCATGCCTTTTCCTGTCAGTTAGTGCGCGGGCGAAACCTCTTTTACCTGCCCAGCAAGGGCGATAAGCGCCTGGAGCAGTTGTTCAGGCTGTTCACCCTGCAGTTGGGCATCAACCGGTAAATACCACCAGTTATCCCGGGCAAAGGCGCGGCATTTCACCGCATCTTTTTCGGTCATGATCAACGTCTGACCAGGCCCAGTAAACGCCGCAACCTGCTCCAGGCTCAGCGCCTGGTGGTCGGCCAGCGGCACGCTACGCTGAAGTTTGGCGCCGCAGGCTTCGAGGGTAGAGAAAAAGCGCGGAGGATGACCGATACCGGCCATCGCCACCAGATAGTTAAGCTCAGCAACGTCGCGCCGTTCGCCGGTCAGAAGATTCACGGCAAGTCCTGGGTGCAGCTGCATCGGTATCTCCCCCGCCTGCGCCGTACCACCATTGACGATAACCGCATCCACGGACCGCAAACGCGACGCGCGCTCGCGCATCGGTCCGGCAGGTAACCACCAGCCGTTACCAAAGCGGCGGACGCCATCAATCACCACGATCTCTTTATCCCGGGCCAGCGCGTAGTGCTGTAGTCCGTCGTCAGTAATCACGATCTGGACATCCGTCTGGTTCAGCAGAGCCTGCACCGCCTCGCTGCGCACCGGCGAAACCGCTACCGGCACTCCGGTACGCTGAAAGATTAGCACCGGTTCATCCCCCGCTTGCGCCGTGGTGGTTTGCGCGGTCAGCAGCAACGGATAGCGCTCCGCCTTGCCGCCATATCCCCGGGAGACGACCCCCACGCGAATCCCGCGTTTTGTCAGTTGTTCCACCAGCCAGATCACCACCGGCGTTTTACCGTTACCGCCAGCGGTGAGATTGCCTACCACCACCACCGGCACCGGCGCGCGCCAGGCCCGTTTGAGCCCCACTTTATAACTCAGGCGGATCAGGCCGCTGACCAGGCCATACAGCCAGGAGAGCGGCAACAGCAACCGCCAGAGCGGAGACTCACCGGACCAGATACGAGCGATCATTCGCCAAACTGCATTTTATGAAGCTGAGCATATACGCCCTGGTGCGCCAGCAGGTCGGCGTGGCTGCCCCGTTCGACGATGTAGCCATCTTCCACCACCACGATTTCGTCGGCTTTTTCAATAGTCGACAGGCGGTGGGCAATCACCAGTGAGGTACGGTTCTTCTGCAGCTCATCCAGCGCAGACTGGATAGCGCGTTCGGACTCGGTATCCAGCGCCGAGGTGGCTTCATCGAGGATCAGGATTGGGCTGTCACGCAGCAGCGCGCGCGCAATGGCAATACGCTGGCGCTGACCGCCGGAGAGCAGGACACCGTTTTCACCGATAATGGTGTCCAGGCCGTTATCCATCTTATTGATGAAGTCCATGGCGTAGGCCATCCGCGCCGCCGCTTCGATCTGCTCACGGCTGTACTCTTCATTCCGGGCATAGGCGATGTTGTTGGCCACGGTGTCATTGAACAGATGCACATTCTGGGAGACCAGCGCGACCTGATTACGCAGCGACCGCAGGGTGTACTCGCGCAGATCGTGGCCATCAATCAGGATCTCACCCTCATCAATATCGTAGAAGCGGGTGATCAGGCTGGCGATGGTCGATTTACCCGAGCCAGAACGGCCCACCAGGGCCACGGTCTTGCCTGCCGGAATTTTCAGATTGATATTGCGCAGAGCAGGCGTATCACGACCCGGATAGGTAAAGGTCACATTGCGGAACTCCACGTCGCCGGTTGAGCGCTCAATCACGCGTTTGCCTTCGTCTTTTTCCTGTTCGGAATCAAGGATCGCAAACAGCGTCTGGCAGGCTGCCATCCCGCGCTGGAACTGGGCGTTAACGTTGGTTAACGATTTCAGCGGGCGCATCAGGGCAATCATCGACGAGAAGACCACGGTAATGGTACCGGCGGTGAGGGTTTCCATCACGCTCGGGAAGCTGGCGGCATAGAGCACAAACGCCAGCGCCAGGGAGGCGATGAGCTGAATGATCGGATCGGAGATGGAGGAAGCAGACACCATCTTCATCCCCTGCAGACGCATCTTATTGCTGACCTTATCGAAGCGCTTGGTTTCGAGCTCCTGGCCACCAAAAATCAGCACCTCTTTATGGCCTTTCAGCATCTGCTCGGCGCTGGTGGTCACCTGCCCCATCGTGTTCTGCATGTTCTTACTGATGCTGCGGAAACGCTTCGAGACGACGCGAATCGCAATCGACACAATCGGCGCCAGCACAATCAGGATCAGCGACAGCTGCCAGCTGTACCAGAACATCAGGGCGAACAGACCAATAATCGACGCCCCTTCACGCACAACGGTGATCAGCGCGCTGGAGGAGGAGGAAGCCACCTGCTCGGAGTCGTAAGTAATGCGCGACAGCAGGGTGCCGGTCGACTGCTTGTCAAAAAACGCGACCGGCATGCCCATCATATGGCTGAACAGGCGGCGGCGCATGGTCATCACCACTTTGCCCGAAACCCAGGAGAGGCAGTAGCTGGAGATATAGCTGGTGATGCCGCGTAAAATCATCAGGCCGATAACCACCAGCGGCATCCATAGCAACACTGAGCGATCCGTTTTACCAAAACCGTCGTCCAGTAACGGTTTGAGGAGCGATAACATGAAGGTATCGCTGGCTGCGTTGAGGATTAACGCTACGCCCGCCACGATTAGGCCCGTTCTGAAGGGTGCAATCACCGGCCAGAGTCGGCGGAAGGTCTGCCACGTGGAGAGATCTTTGTCGTTATGCATTCAAAAAACCAGCATTTGTTGAAATAGCCGCATATTCTACCCGTTATCTCCGGGCGCGCCAAACCACTGATGATACCAACGGGGCAAAATTTGATCCCGTAAGCTATGGATTTGCCAGCCATGTTGCGAAAAAGAAACGGTAAGTTGTCCCAGTCGGGGTGTTGTTAGCCAGCGATACCCCTCCTTTTGGTAGCGGCGAGCCACTTTAAACGAAGGCAGTCGCCACGCGTTATAGCGGGAGGCAGACACCAGAGCGATCTGCCCACCCACGCGCTGCACCAGAGGGAGTGACGAGGAGGTATTACTGCCATGGTGCGGCACCTGGATAAGTGTAGACGCAAGATATTGCCAGTGACGACTGAGCATCGCTTTTTCTCCCTTCGCTTCAATATCGCCGGTTAACAACACGCTATGGGTACCGTCCTCAACTTTAACCACGCAGGAACCGTTATTGCCGCGCTGCGGTTTGTTGGCGAGGGGCCAGTGTGCGCTGAAGGTCAGCCCTCGCCACTGCCAGCGCTCTCCGCGCACACACGGGCCATGCCCGGCCCAGCGCAGCGGGCTTCTTATCCACATAGACGGCCACGCCTTACGTAGCGATACCAGCCCGCCGATATGGTCGAGGTGTTCGTGGCTGATAATCACCCCCTCCGGGCGTAAATGGTGCCACCGTAACCAGGGAATGATCAGCTGTTGCGCACTGTCCCCGCCCGGCCAGGCGGGGCCGGTGTCATAAAGGAT
The DNA here is from genome assembly GCF_055805075.1 of Leclercia sp. GHBNCSD. Taxonomy (NCBI): domain Bacteria; kingdom Pseudomonadati; phylum Pseudomonadota; class Gammaproteobacteria; order Enterobacterales; family Enterobacteriaceae; genus Leclercia; species Leclercia sp. GHBNCSD. The sequence continues at coordinate 299,261 of NZ_JBQVYO010000001.1, forward strand.
CGCTCTCCCCTGCCGCTCGATCACCATTGCCAGCCCCTGTCCGACATCCAGCATATGCACCGCCCAGCCCTCGGTTTTATCAGCCCGCCATAGCGGACTACTTGCCAGCACCAGTGCCGAGACACAGACCACCGGACAGGTACGCGCCCCGCGCAGACGCCAGGCGACAATGGCGGCCCAGGGCAGCAGGGTCAGCCACAGCCAGCGTTTATCGACCGGGATCCAACCGTCAGGCAGCGCGGTTAAAAATCTGAACAGCAGCGACAGTGAGCCATCCGCCAGCGTCCAGACCATATTTTCCGCCCCCGGCCACCTCCAGAGATGCAGCCCCATTCCCAATAAGATCAACGGCACCGAAATAAAGGTTACCAGCGGCACCGCCACCAGATTCGCGACCAGTGAAGAGAGGCTGAAACCATGGAAGACGACAATCTGTACCGGCAGCAACAGCAACAGCATGCCAAGCTGCAGGTGCAGCAAGCTAACCACGGCCCTGACGACCCACGGGCCAGAAAAGCGCGGAGCAGGCACCCACTGATACCAGAAAATCAGCACCGCCACGGCAAAAGCGGACAGTAAAAGACTGTGCGACAGCACGGCCAGCGGATCGGCCAGTAAAATGGCAGCAATGCAGACGCGCCATACCTGCCAGGGCGACCAGAGACGACCGCTCAATTGCAACGCCAGGCAAGCGCCCAGTGAGACGACGGTACGCAACGCAGGAGGCTGCATTCCGGTAAGCCAGGCGTAAAAGGCGGCAAAGCAGAACCCTGCCACCAGCGGGGCTCGCCAGCTTACCCAACGCCCCGGAATGAAAAACTGTATGCCCCGCACCAGCAGCCAGACAACCGACGCCGCCAGGGCTATGTGCAAACCCGAGATCGCCATCAGATGCCCGGTGCCGGTTTCCCGCATCAGATTTTTTATCTCTGGCGTTACCGCCAGCCGCTCCCCCATCCCCAGCCCCAGCAGAACCGGCCCCTGGGTATAGGGAGAAAGTGTGGCCATCAGCGAGGTGAGATAGCGGGCGCGTAAGCTACAGCGAGCATCTGTTACATCGGCATGGGTAAAACGCCCGGTCAGGGGCTGATGCTGTGCCAGGGCATAGCGCTGGGAATCGAACCCGCCATCGTTGAGTTGCCCATGAACGGCGCGTAACGATAAGGTCATCGACCACCGCTGCCCGGCGCAGCCCGGTTGCGGCAGCGTGTTGCCATACAGCGTGACGCCTACTGCTGGCACCATCGCTTTGCCGTTGAGCTGGGTAATACGGGCCCGATAGGCCGCGTCGTTTTCAACCGCTACGATCTCTATCTCCGCTTTCTGCGGACCCCGGGTCAGATGCTGCATTGGCCAGACCGCACTTTGCGCGGCCAGCGCTCCCCAGGCGAAGAAGAGCAGCCAGAAACCACTGTAGCGGGCCACGTTATGACGAATTAAGGCGAGCAGAAATCCGGCAACCGCTATGGCCTGGATAAACGGCAGCGCTGGCAGAGCGGGCAGCCACAGAAGCGGCAGGATAGCCAGGATCAGACATGTCGCTAACGACGTTAAACGCATTTACACCTCCCTGTGTCAGGGCAGTGTGCGTTCAGACGTTACGTCTGTCAGGTGTGAAATCAGGCGGTTGCGACGCAGGCTGGCATAAATCGACGGCATGCAGCAAAAAGCCGTGCAATTTGCGGCGTAGCTTCCGGATAAAAAGGAGAAAAACAAAAAAAGCACCCGCAGGTGCTTTTCTTGTGGTCACTCAGTTTTGCCCGCAGGCGAAACTCAGTTGCCGTAAATATTGGCGCGATCGCGCAGCTCTTTACCCGGCTTAAAGTGCGGAACGTATTTACCTTCCAGCTCTACTTTGTCACCAGTCTTCGGGTTACGCCCGGTACGTGGAGCACGATAGTGCAGAGAAAAACTACCGAAACCGCGGATTTCAATGCGCTCGCCCTGTGCAAGAGTGGTAGCCATATGCTCCAGCATCTCTTTTACGGCATCTTCCACTGCTTTCGCAGGTATATGCGATTGCTGGCTGGCAAGTCTTTCAATCAATTCTGACTTGGTCATGATTCCTCCGGTTCCTTCAAACCAATTAGCTAAACAGCTTAAACAAGGGCGGCCGTAGCCGCCCTTTGTTATTGATTACAGGACGAATTCTGCAATCTGTCAAGTCACTCTACGAGTAACTTATTCGCCTTTAGCTGCTTTGAAAGCTTCAGCCATTGCGTTGTTAGAGAAGTTTGCATCTTCCTGTTTGTTAACAGTTGCGATTGCATCTTTCTCATCAGCTTCGTCTTTAGCACGAACAGACAGGCTGATTGCACGGTTCTTACGATCAACGCCGGTGAATTTAGCTTCAACGTCGTCGCCTACGCTCAGAACCAGAGTTGCATCTTCAACGCGGTCACGTGAAGCTTCAGAAGCGCGCAGGTAACCTTCAACGCCGTCAGCCAGCTCTACGGTTGCGCCTTTCGCGTCAACTGCAGTCACTTTACCGTTTACGATTGCGCCTTTCTTGTTCAGTGCAACCCAGTTGTTGAACGGATCTTCTGCGAGCTGTTTAACGCCCAGGGAGATACGCTCACGCTCTGCGTCAACCTGCAGAACAACTGCTGCGATTTCGTCGCCTTTTTTGTATTCACGTACTGCTTCTTCGCCTGCAACGTTCCAGGAGATGTCAGACAGGTGAACCAGGCCGTCGATGCCGCCGTCCAGGCCGATGAAGATACCGAAGTCAGTGATAGACTTGATTTTACCTTCAACACGGTCGCCCTTGTTGTGGGTTTCCGCGAACTGCTGCCATGGGTTGTTTTTGCACTGCTTCAGGCCCAGGGAGATACGACGACGTTCTTCGTCGATATCCAGAACCATAACTTCCACTACATCACCAACGTTAACAACTTTGGATGGGTGGATGTTTTTGTTGGTCCAGTCCATTTCGGAAACGTGAACCAGGCCTTCAACGCCTTCTTCGATTTCAACGAAGCAGCCGTAGTCGGTCAGGTTGGTAACGCGACCAGTCAGTTTAGTACCTTCTGGGTAACGTTTAGCGATAGCTACCCATGGATCTTCGCCCAGCTGTTTCAGGCCGAGGGATACACGAGTACGCTCGCGGTCGAACTTCAGCACTTTAACAGTGATTTCGTCGCCCACGTTCACGATTTCGCTTGGGTGCTTAACGCGTTTCCACGCCATGTCGGTGATGTGCAGCAGGCCATCAACGCCGCCCAGGTCAACGAATGCGCCGTAGTCAGTGAGGTTCTTAACGATACCTTTGACTTCCATGCCTTCCTGCAGGTTTTCCAGCAGCTGATCGCGTTCTGCGCTGTTTTCGGATTCGATAACGGCACGACGGGAAACAACAACGTTGTTACGCTTCTGGTCCAGCTTGATTACTTTGAACTCAAGCTCTTTGCCTTCCAGGTGCAGGGTGTCACGAACTGGACGAACGTCTACCAGTGAACCTGGCAGGAACGCACGAATACCATTCAGCTCAACAGTGAAGCCGCCTTTAACTTTGCCGTTGATAACACCGACCACAGTTTCAGCTTCTTCGTAAGCTTTTTCCAGCGTGATCCAAGCTTCGTGACGTTTAGCTTTCTCACGGGACAGCAGGGTTTCACCGAAGCCGTCTTCTACTGCATCCAGAGCAACGTCAACTTCGTCACCAACCTGGATTTCCAGCTCGCCCTGGGCGTTTTTGAACTGCTCTGCCGGGATGGCAGACTCAGATTTCAGACCGGCGTCAACCAGTACGATATCTTTGTCGATAGCAACAACAACGCCACGAACAATGGAACCCGGACGGGTTTCGATTTCTTTTAAGGATTCTTCAAACAGTTGAGCAAAAGATTCAGTCATGTTTAATCTTCAGGTTAATATTAACGTCCACCTGGCTCCGTGCCGGATGGGGTTGTTTCACATACCCGCCGTCAATCCATTGCAGCGGGGGTACTGCTAAATCGGTCGCGATTACGCGAGAGCCAATTTCTGGCGCGCATATTGTAGCGCTTTTTCAATCACTTGCTCAATAGTTAAACTGGTAGAATCCAGAACTAATGCATCATCTGCGGGAACAAGTGGTGCAACGGCGCGATTACGGTCGCGATCGTCACGCTCTTTTATCTCAGACAAAAGACGTTCAAAGTTAACACTAAAGCCCTTTTCCTGCAACTGCAGCATACGGCGCTGCGCGCGCTCCTCCGAGGAAGCGTCAAGGAAAATTTTCACCGGCGCATCAGGGAAAACCACGGTTCCCATATCGCGTCCGTCAGCGATCAGACCCGGGGCGTCGCGGAACGCGCGCTGGCGACGTAAAAGCGCCTCGCGCACGCGTGGGAAAGCCGCGACCTGAGAGGCTGCGTTCGCCACTTCCTGGGTGCGGATCTCAGCGCTGACATCTTCCCCTTCAAGGATCACTTCCAGGTTGCCGTTGGTGGAGATGAAACGTACATCCAGATGGGCGGCCAGCGGCACCAGCGCCTCTTCAGAGGCGACATCGACATGATGATGCAAGGCAGCCAGCGCCAGCACACGATAGATTGCGCCCGAATCTAAAAGATGCCATTGCAGTGCTTCCGCCATGGCTTTGCATAGCGTGCCTTTACCTGCGCCACTCGGCCCGTCAATGGTGATTACCGGGGCAATTGCCGTCATCTTTTTCTCCTTAATTTAGGCATACCGATGTGTAAACGCCGCGCATTATACGCGTCAACGTGCACAACTGTTACCTTTGCGTGCAAATTACGAAATGTTTGAAGCTGAGTGTAGAAGAAATGGACGATGATGATGTCAGGAAGCGTAAGGAAACGCCGCATCAGGTGATGCGGCGTCGCGATATCATGCAGAAGTGCTAATACGCGCCAGCTGTTCGAAGTAGTCGGGGAACGTTTTCGCGGTACATTTCGGGTCAAGGATGGTGACCGGCGTATCTGAGAGCGCCACCAGCGAGAAGCACATCGCCATACGGTGATCGTTATAGGTGCCAATTTCCGCCGCCTGTAGCCTGGCCGGAGGCGTTACGCGGATATAGTCCTCGCCCTCTTCCACTTCCGCACCCACTTTACGTAGCTCGGTTGCCATGGCAAACAGGCGATCGGTCTCTTTCACACGCCAGTTGTAGATGTTGCGCAGCGTGGTGGTGCCTTTGGCAAACAGCGCCGCTGTGGCAATGGTCATCGCCGCGTCAGGAATGTGGTTCATGTCCATATCAATGGCGTTCAGCTCCCCGCGGGTGCAGGAGATGTAGTCATCGCCCCAGGTCACCACGGCGCCCATCTTCTCCAGCACATCAGCAAAGCGAATGTCGCCCTGCACGCTGTTGCGACCAATACCGGTCACTTTAACGGTACCGCCTTTAATGGCACCCGCCGCCAGGAAGTAAGAGGCCGACGAGGCATCGCCTTCTACCAGGTAATTGCCCGGTGTCTGGTACTGCTGCCCGCCGCGCACCACGAAACGCTGGTAACTGTGGTTTTCCACCTCAACGCCAAAGGTCTTCATCAGGTGCAGCGTGATATCGATATAGGGTTTGGAAACCAGCTCGCCTTTAATGGTGATAGTGGTGTTTTGTGGCGCCAGCGGTGCGGTCATCAACAACGCGGTCAGGAACTGGCTGGAAACGCTGCCGTCCACCGCCACTTCACCGCCGGTAAAACCTCCACGCAGACGCAGCGGCGGATAGTTTTCCTGCTCCAGATAGTCAATCTGCGCGCCGCCCTGACGCAGCGCATCAACCAGATGACCAATCGGGCGCTCTTTCATGCGCGGCTCGCCCGTCAGCACGATGTCATTGCTGCCCAGGCACAGGGCTGCCGCCAGCGGGCGCATAGCCGTGCCGGCGTTGCCGAGGAAGAGCTCCAGCGCGTCGGCGGAGTGCAGCGCACCGGCATTGCCCGTCACTTCACAACGGGTACGATCCGCAGACAGGGTATAGTGGACTCCCAACGCTTTCAGCGCATTAAGCATATGGCGAACGTCATCGCTGTCCAGCAGGTTAGTGAGAACAGTGGTGCCGTTTGCCAGCGCAGCCAGCAGCAAGGCGCGGTTCGAGACACTTTTTGAACCAGGCAGATTAATGGTGCCATCTACCCGCGCGATAGGGTGTAACGTCAGGGATTCCATGAAATTTAAGTCTCAATTCAACATAATAAAAACCCCGCAGCGAGGCTACGGGGGTGAACAGGGGCGTGATTAACCGTGGCGACGTTCGAAGTCAGTCATGAAGTCGGTCAACGCCTTAACGCCTTCGAGCGGCATGGCGTTATAGATGGAGGCGCGCATGCCGCCAACCACGCGGTGACCTTTCAGCGCATGCAGACCAGCAGCGAAGGACTCTTCGAGGAACAGCTTATCGAGATTGCTGTCGGCCAGTTGGAACGGCACGTTCATGCGGGAACGGTTCGCTTTGGCGACGTCGTTGCGATAGAAGTCGCTGCCGTCGATGACGCTGTAGAGCAGCTCAGATTTCTGCTGATTGATCTTATCCATCTGCGCCACGCCGCCGTTGTTTCTCAGCCATTTAAAGACCAGGCCAGAGAGATACCAGGCAAAGGTCGGCGGGGTGTTGAACATGGAGTCGTTATCGTTCAGCACGCTGTAGTCCAGAATCGACGGGCAGGATTTGTGCGCTTTACCCAGCAGATCTTCGCGCACGATCACCAGGGTCAGGCCGGCCGGGCCGATGTTTTTCTGCGCGCCAGCGTAGATCACGCCGTAGCGGCTGACATCCAGCGGCGAAGAGAGAATGGTGGAGGAGAAGTCCGCCGTGACGACCACATCCTCGCCAAAGTTTGGCTCTTCGTGGATGGCGATGCCGTCGATGGTTTCATTTGGGCAGTAGTGCAGATAGGCCGCATCGCGGGAGAGCTGCCATTCGCTCATCGGTTTTACCGCGCGTAAGCCGTCAACGGTGACTTTGGCATCAATCACGTTCGGAGAGCAGTATTTGTGCGCTTCTTTTACCGCGCTGGCAGCCCAGTAACCGGCATCAACATAGTCGGCGGTGGTTTTGTCGCCCAGCAGGTTCAGCGGAATACCGGCAAACTGACCGCGACCGCCGCCGTGACAGAATAATACTTTGTAATTTGAGGGGATATTCAGCAGGAAACGAAAATCTGCTTCTGCCTCTTCCGCCACCTGAATAAACTCTTTACCACGGTGACTGACTTCCATTACCGACGTGCCAAGACCGTTCCAGTCGCACAGCTCCTGTTGAGCCTGTTTGAGCACATCCGCCGGTAACATTGCCGGACCTGAACTAAAATTAAAGACCTGAGCCATTTCCCCTCACCACGCTATAAAGCCATAAGTAATAACTGTGGATATCGGTTTTATCATTCAGTGACACGCGCCGCAATGTCTAAAACTCATGCCCCGGAAAATGTGCCCGCCATCACACAATACATTCTGCCAGCGGGCTGTCACAAAACCGACAAAATTGCTGTCAGGGGATGCGTTTGGCCCAGCTAACCTTCGTCCATTCCGGATTCGTACAACGTGGACATAATTGATGTGCCCCGGCCTGTAGAGTCTGAACATGACCGCAACGCCGACAGGCATATTCCCCGACTTCCGGTATCGTCATAAAACGTTCCACAAATTCATCCGGCAATATGCACAGCCCGGGCTTGACCTGCTCATCGTCATAAAAGTAAACGCTTATCTGCCCGTTGGTCTCCATAATGGCAAGCTTAACCTGCCCAAGCTGTTCGACGCCGCTCACCCGCAGTTCCATAAAGAACTCAAACTCGGTCATGTTGGCGCGCTTTACTTTTTCCCAGGCCAGCTTGCCCTCTTCGACAATGGCGACCGGTTTGCCCTCAAGCAGGTCTTCCAGCTTTTCACTTTTCGACATCAGCCACATCACCAGCCGGTAGAGCAACGCCAGGGTAATGAAAACAACAAAGACGGGAATCATCGGCACATCGTCATAAAATGCCACGTCCCCCGCCGCCGACCCCAGGGTCAGAATGATTAACACTTCGAAGAGCGACATCTGGCGCACGCCGCGTCGTCCGGTAAGTTTGAGGAACAGGAAAACCAGTACAAAGGTGTAGAGACTTCGCAGCGCGACCTCGCCTAAAAACTCAACGGGTACTTTATCAAAGGCCATTCGTTGAAGATCGAATGCTTTCATTTTTTATATTCCTTTACAGTAGGTTACTGAATATAAGCATAGCCCAGCCTTTTATTTTCGCCGAAACCGCCGGGGAGATAGCGCCTGTCATGCAAAACCCGTATCATTGCGCGCTTTCCGTACGATATAAGTGATCCCCATGACTCAAACGTTTATCCCCGGCAAAGACGCCGCCCTGGAAGATTCCATCGCTCGCTTCCAGCAAAAACTGACCGACCTGGGCTTTAACATCGAAGAGGCCTCCTGGCTCAACCCGGTTCCCCACGTCTGGTCTGTGCATATTCGCGATAAAGAGTGCGCGCTGTGCTTTACCAATGGCAAAGGTGCAACCAAAAAAGCGGCGCTGGCCTCTGCGCTGGGTGAGTATTTTGAACGTCTGTCCACTAACTATTTCTTTGCCGATTTCTGGCTGGGCGAGACCGTGGCGAATGGCCCGTTTGTTCACTATCCAAATGAAAAATGGTTCCCACTGACCGAAGATGACGAACTGCCGGAAGGGATCCTCGACGATCGCCTGCGTGCGTTTTACGATCTGGAGAATCAACTGACCGCCAGCATGCTGGTTGATTTGCAGTCAGGTAATGAAGATCGCGGTATCTGCGCCCTGCCGTTTACCCGCCAGTCTGACGAGCAAACCGTCTATATTCCGATGAACATCGTCGGCAACCTGTATGTCTCCAACGGCATGTCAGCCGGTAACACACGCAACGAAGCGCGTGTTCAGGGTCTGTCCGAAGTCTTTGAGCGCCATATTAAAAACCGCATTATCGCGGAATCTATCAGCCTGCCGGAGATCCCGGCTGATGTGCTGGCCCGCTACCCGGGCGTGGTGGAGTCCATTGCCAAACTGGAAGCAGAAGGTTTCCCAATCTTCGCCTATGACGGCTCGCTGGGCGGGAAGTATCCGGTTATCTGCGTGGTGCTGTTCAACCCGGCGAACGGCACCTGCTTCGCCTCCTTCGGGGCGCACCCGGACTTTGGCGTAGCGCTGGAGCGTACCGTCACGGAACTGCTGCAGGGCCGTAGCCTGAAAGATCTCGATGTCTTCACTCCGCCGACGTTTGATGACGAAGAAGTGGCGGAACATGCCAACCTGGAAACGCACTTCATCGACTCCAGCGGCTCTATCTCCTGGGATCTGTTTAAGCAGGACGCGGATTATCCGTTTGTTGACTGGAGCTTCTCCGGCACCACAGAGGAAGAGTTCGCCACGCTGATGGCTATCTTCACTGCCGAAGGGCAGGAAGTGTACATCGCCGATTATGAACATCTGGGCGTCTACGCCTGCCGTATTCTGGTGCCGGGCATGTCCGACATCTATCCGGTAGAAGATCTGTGGCTGGCCAATAACAGCATGGGCAGCCATCTGCGCGAAACCCTGCTGGCGCTGCCGGAGAGCACATGGGAGAAAGAGGACTACCTGAACCTTATTACCCAGCTGGACGACGAAGGTCATGACGACTTCACTCGCGTACGCGAGCTGCTGGGGCTGGCAACGGGTAAAGATAATGGCTGGTACACCCTGCGTATTGGCGAGCTGAAGGCGATGCTGGCGCTGGCAGGCGGCGATCTGGAACAGGCGCTGATCTGGACCGAATGGACCATCGAGTTCAACGCCTCGGTATTCAGCGCGGAGCGTGCAAACTACTACCGTTGCCTGCAGACCCTGCTGTTGCTGGCGCAGGAAGAAGAGCGTCAGCCGCTGCAGTACCTCAATGCCTTTACCCGTATGTACGGCGCCGAAGCGGTAGAGAATGCCAGCGCGGCCCTGAGCGGCGAAGCGCCGTTCTATGGCTTGCAGGCGGTGGACAGCGATCTGAAAGCCTTCCCTGCGCACCAGTCCTTGCTGAAGGCCTATGAGAAATTGCAGAAAGCAAAAAGCGCGTACTGGGCTAAATAACGTTACATACCATTACAAACAGTAGGCGAATACAATCACCTACGTTATATTACGGGGCAATTTTATTGCCCCGTTTTATTTTTACGGTAATAAATCTTTGGTTGTAATAATTAAGTTAAATATTGGTAGCTATAATAATAGCGGCCTGACAGTTATTGTTACTTTTTATATGAAATACTCCATTTTAATTAACTGTCGGAGTAAGCGTCAGGAGAAAAAAATCAACTCATTTTGTAACTTTTAAAATTTATTTTTATCAGGATAATCAAAAACTTACTCCGCATTTGCTGTAAAACCACGCACTTTGCGGGCCTATAAGCCAGGCGAGATATGATCTACATCAATTTCTCTTCTATAATGCTTTGTTAGTATCTCGTCGCCGACTTAATAAAGAGAGAGTTAGTGTGAAAGCTGACAACCCTTTTGATCTTTTACTCCCAGCTGCAATGGCAAAAGTTGCCGAAGAAGCGGGTGTCTATAAAGCAACGAAACAACCGATGACGACGTTCTTCCTGGCGATTACCGCCGGCGTGTTCATCTCCATCGCCTTCGTTTTCTATATCACTGCGACCACCGGTACCGCCGCGATGCCTTACGGTATTGCCAAGCTGATTGGTGGCATCTGTTTCTCGCTGGGCCTGATTCTCTGCGTCATTTGCGGCGCCGATCTCTTTACCTCGACGGTGCTTATCGTCGTGGCGAAAGCCAGCGGTAGAATCACCTGGGGTCAACTGGCCAAAAACTGGATCAACGTTTATATCGGTAACCTGATTGGTGCCCTACTCTTTGTTCTGTTGATGTGGTTGTCCGGGGAGTATATGACAGCCAACGGCGGCTGGGGCCTGAATGTCCTGCAAACCGCCGACCATAAAATGCACCATACATTTATTGAAGCCGTTGCCCTTGGCATCCTGGCGAACCTGATGGTCTGCCTGGCGGTCTGGATGAGTTACTCCGGTCGCAGCCTGATGGATAAAGCGATGATCATGGTTCTGCCTGTCGCCATGTTCGTTGCCAGCGGCTTTGAACACAGCATTGCAAACATGTTTATGATCCCTTTCGGTATCGTAATCCGTGACTTTGCCAGCCCGGAGTTCTGGACCGCAGTTGGTTCAAGCCCGGAGAATTTCTCTCACCTGACCGTTATGAACTTCATTACTGATAACCTGATCCCGGTCACAATCGGGAACATTATCGGCGGTGGTCTGCTGGTTGGGTTGACATACTGGGTCATTTACCTGCGTGGCGATAACCATCATTAACGGTTGTCTCAGGCAGTAAATAAAAAATCCACTTAAGAAGGTAGGTGTTACATGTCCGAACTTAATGAAAAGTTAGCCACAGCATGGGAAGGTTTTGCCAAAGGTGATTGGCAGAATGAAGTCAACGTTCGTGACTTCATCCAGAAAAACTACACCCCATATGAAGGTGACGAATCCTTCCTGGCCGGTGCCACCGACGCAACCACTGCCCTGTGGGATAGCGTTATGGAAGGCGTTAAGCAGGAAAACCGCACTCACGCGCCTGTTGATTTCGACACCTCCATCGCGTCCACCATCACTTCTCACGACGCGGGTTATATCAACAAGTCCCTCGAGAAGATTGTTGGTCTGCAAACTGAAGCGCCACTGAAACGTGCGATTATCCCGTTCGGTGGTATTAAAATGGTTGAAGGTTCCTGCAAAGCGTACAATCGCGAGCTGGACCCAATGCTGAAAAAAATCTTCACCGAATACCGCAAAACCCACAACCAGGGCGTGTTTGACGTTTATACCAAAGACATCCTGAACTGCCGTAAATCTGGCGTCCTGACCGGCCTGCCAGATGCCTATGGCCGTGGCCGTATCATCGGTGACTACCGTCGCGTTGCGCTGTACGGTATCGACTTCCTGATGAAAGACAAATACGCCCAGTTCCAGTCTCTGCAGTCCGACCTGGAAAATGGCGTAAACCTGGAAGCCACTATCCGTCTGCGTGAAGAGATTGCTGAACAGCACCGCGCGCTGGGTCAGATCAAAGAGATGGCAGCGAAATACGGTTGCGATATCTCCGGCCCTGCAACCAACGCTCAGGAAGCGATCCAGTGGACCTACTTCGGTTACCTGGCTGCGGTTAAGTCTCAGAACGGTGCAGCAATGTCCTTCGGTCGTGTATCCACCTTCCTGGATGCATACATCGAACGTGACCTGAAAGCAGGCAAAATCAACGAACAAGACGCTCAGGAAATGATTGACCACCTGGTCATGAAACTGCGTATGGTTCGCTTCCTGCGTACCCCAGAATATGATGAGCTGTTCTCTGGTGACCCAATCTGGGCAACGGAATCCATCGGTGGTATGGGCGTAGATGGCCGTACTCTGGTAACCAAAAACAGCTTCCGCTTCCTGAACACCCTGTACACCATGGGGCCGTCTCCGGAGCCGAACATCACCGTTCTGTGGTCTGAAAAACTGCCGCTGAATTTCAAGAAATTCGCCGCTAAAGTCTCCATCGACACCTCTTCTCTGCAGTATGAGAACGATGATCTGATGCGTCCTGACTTCAACAACGATGACTACGCTATCGCTTGCTGCGTAAGCCCAATGGTTGTTGGTAAACAAATGCAGTTCTTCGGTGCGCGTGCAAACCTGGCGAAAACCATGCTGTACGCAATCAACGGCGGCGTTGATGAAAAACTGAAAATGCAGGTTGGTCCTAAGTCTGAGCCGATCAAAGGCGACGTGCTGAACTATGACGAAGTCATGGATCGCATGGATCACTTCATGGACTGGCTGGCTAAACAGTATGTCACCGCGCTGAACGTCATTCACTACATGCACGACAAGTACAGCTACGAAGCCTCTCTGATGGCGCTGCATGACCGTGACGTCGTGCGCACCATGGCATGTGGTATCGCAGGCCTGTCCGTTGCGGCTGACTCCCTGTCTGCTATCAAATATGCGAAAGTTAAACCAATTCGTGACGAAGACGGTCTGGCTATCGACTTCGAAATCGAAGGCGAATATCCGCAGTTTGGTAACAACGACGCTCGCGTTGATGACATGGCGGTTGACCTGGTAGAACGTTTCATGAAGAAAATTCAGAAACTCACTACTTACCGTAACGCTATCCCGACTCAGTCTGTTCTGACCATCACCTCTAACGTTGTGTATGGTAAGAAAACCGGTAACACCCCAGACGGTCGTCGTGCTGGCGCGCCATTCGGACCAGGTGCTAACCCAATGCACGGCCGTGACCAGAAAGGTGCTGTTGCCTCTCTGACCTCCGTTGCAAAACTGCCGTTTGCTTACGCTAAAGATGGTATCTCTTACACCTTCTCTATCGTTCCAAATGCGCTGGGTAAAGATGACGAAGTGCGTAAAACCAACCTCGCGGGTCTGATGGACGGTTACTTCCATCATGAAGCGTCCATCGAAGGTGGTCAGCACCTGAACGTGAACGTTATGAACCGTGAAATGCTGCTCGATGCGATGGAACATCCGGAAAAATATCCGCAGCTGACCATCCGTGTATCTGGCTACGCAGTACGTTTTAACTCGCTGACTAAAGAGCAGCAGAAAGACGTTATTACCCGTACTTTCACTCAGTCCATGTAAGTGGATTTGACTGAAATCGCGCAGTAATAGGCGTACAATAAAGGCTCCACGCAAGTGGGGCCTTTTTAACACCTCCCACTCCGCAGTCTCTTTTGCCCGCTATCTATAATAAATGGATAACAGCCAAAACAGACTCGACACAGCCAACGAGTTGTGCACATACACAGGCCCCGGAAGGGCCGAACCTGGAGATATCACCGCAATGTCAACTATTGGTCGCATCCACTCCTTTGAGTCCTGTGGCACCGTCGATGGCCCGGGCATCCGTTTTATTACCTTCTTCCAGGGCTGCCTGATGCGCTGCATGTATTGCCATAACCGCGATACATGGGATACCCACGGCGGCAAAGAGGTCACCGTTGAAGAGTTAATGAAAGAAGTGGTGACCTATCGCCACTTTATGAACGCCTCTGGCGGCGGCGTAACCGCATCTGGCGGGGAAGCGATCCTGCAGGCCGAGTTTGTGCGCGACTGGTTCCGCGCCTGCCGTAAAGAGGGTATTCATACCTGTCTGGATACCAATGGCTTTGTCCGTCGCTACGATCCGGTGATCGACGAACTGCTGGAAGTGACCGATCTGGTGATGCTCGATCTCAAGCAGATGAACGATGAAATTCACCAGAACCTGGTGGGGGTCTCGAACCATCGCACTCTGGAGTTCGCAAAATACATCTCCGCCAAAGGCATTAAAACCTGGATCCGTTATGTCGTCGTTCCAGGCTGGTCAGATGATGATGACTCTGCCCACCGTCTGGGTGAGTTCACGCGTGATATGGGCAATGTCGAGAAAATTGAATTGCTGCCGTATCACGAGCTGGGCAAACATAAATGGGTGGCGATGGGCGAAGAATACAAACTTGATGGCGTGAAGCCGCCGAAGAAAGAGACCATGGAACGCGTAAAAGGCATTCTGGAGCAGTACGGTCACAAGGTCATGTATTAGCAAAACGCCCGGTTTTTACCGGGCGTTCTATTTATTAGTCAAAGACACCATTAATAATGGTCGTCACAATTGCCGTACTCAGCGCAATTAACACCAGATCCTTGCCGACTACCCGCCATTCATAACCAGGGTAAGAAGGCAATTGACCTAACATTGAAGCCGGTACACTCTTTTTCGCAATTCCCGGCGGCAGAGGTTTACCGCGGGCGAGGTTTTTCGCAATCCCCGGCGGCAGTGAGTCATAACCTGTTAAGCCATAGTTCAGTGCCAGATGACGGGCATGATCGTAACTGACACGTGCATCCACATCCTCTCTTACGCTTTTATTGGATTTGCCGGAAGTGTGGTTACCGTTATTTTGTTTATTACCATGATTATCGGAATTCCCCTTCCCGGAATTTCCGTTACCATGATTACCGCTATTACCTTGCCCGCCGCCATTGCCGTGGCCATTTCCATTCCCATTGCCTGGATTAGCCATAACAGGTGCAGTTGCAAATGATAAAGACAACACTACTGCCAGCGCGGTAGTGGTAAAACGACGAGTAGACATAATCGCTGCCTTTTAGTGGAAGAACGCCTCTGAATTATCGCCTGGCATGATAAACAAACAATGCGTAAAACTCTTAGATGTGACAAAGACAAAAAAGCCTGTCATCGACAGGCTTTTATTTGTTCAGGCATGCGCCACTGGCGTCGGGTGTTCGCCCGCCTTGCGCAGCAACATTAAGAGATAAATAAACGACACGCTGGCGATCATTATAAACAGCAGATTGTCAGAATAGTTCTGCATCAGCATGGCAGTAAAGGTCGGGCCCAGCAAACTGCCGATGGTGTAACTCAGCAGCAGCGCCTGGTTCATCGCCACCAGCTGATGATGCTCCACTTTTTCACAGGCCCAGGCCATCGCCACCGGATAGAGGGTAAAGCCAGCCGCGCCCAGAATAAACAGTGCAGGCGCCATGGCGGCATTACTGAGCATGGCAAAGCACCCCATGATCACCACGAAGACCTGTACGCGCAGCACCAGCAGACGCCCGAAGCGGTCGGCAAGACGCCCCACCGGCCATTGCCCGACAATCCCGGCGCTGACCATCACCGCCATCCAGAAACCGATCCCGGAATCACTGACCCCCTGATGGTTGAGATAGAGCGGCATCAGACCATACAGCGAACCCAGCACAATCCCGGAGATGATGCAGCCATTAACGCCCAGACGCGCCTGGCGCAGTCTCAGCATCGGCCAGACGTGGGTCGCTTCCTGATGCTCGCTGCTCTGGTTCACAATGCGCGTAAAGAGCAGCGGCAGAATCGCGGCCAGCACCATGCCCGTCACCCACGGCAGGACGCTCATCAGGTCGGTCGGAAGCTTGCTGACCATCAACTGGCCCAGCACGGTCCCGACATAATAGACCATCATATAGGCCGCCAGCAGGCGACCGCGGTTGCGGGAGGTACCGCTGCACATCAGGGCGCTTTCCACGACCACCCAGATCATGGCGCAGCCTACGCCGGCAATAAAGCGCCAGACCATCCAGCTCCAGAAGCCCACCATCAGCCCCAGCCCGGCACAGCCGGCAGCAAAAATAAGCGACGCCAGATAGTAGCTGCGGTTAAAGCCAAAGCGTTTGATCAGGCTTCCCGTCATTAATGTTCCCAGCAGGTTGCCGGTAAAAAAGGACGAGCTGACCATGCCAACCTGCCAGGTCGGTAGATTTTCATGGGCGAGCCACAGCGGGACGAGCGTGTTTAACACCGCGATCGCGAGGGTCAGCAAAAGCAGGCCACAGAGCAACAGGAGCACTGGCCGGGTATAGGTCGACATGGATTAAAAACCGTGAGGAAGTTCAGATTTCGTGCGCATCATGCCACTGGCAAAAACAAAGTCAATCCACCCTCTTGAGCCGCAAGCACGATAAGGTCCCTGTCGATTGAAAAAACTCATCCTGCTAATGGAATGGTGGCTATCAATAATAGTTATGTGTTTGTTTTTATTTATGTACCGACAAACTTAAAGCCAAACGACAGAAGAAAAATTTCATGATCGAAAATAAAAAAACCGGGCACTATGTCCCGGCTTTATATAACAAAAATCAGCGTTAACTGGCGACAGCCATCCCAACAGTCATATGCAGACCGTAAAAGACGCCGCGCCCCAGTAATTCGCCCGCCAGCACCAGCACAAATGCCAGCGACAATATCGGTAACGCAGGTTGATAGCCTTTAAGCTGCGGTACAATCCAGCAGGCCAGCGCGACCGCTAACAGCACCACGCGCCAGGCCATCAGCGAGCCGTAATCCGGCACGAGGGCTGACGCCTGCTGAATGGAGCTGCTGATGGTTGCGAGTTCCGCCCCCTGCATCAGGGCAACGATGGCGCTCACCACCAGCGCCAGCAGGGAGACGACGGGCAGCAAACGCATGGCCCAGCCATCCACACCCGCCACGCGCAGCAGCAGGAAACCCAGCAGAGGCCCGCCGATAAACATCGTCAGGAAGAAGCTCATTGGGGTCCAGACGCTGTACCAGGTCGGCACGGTGTCGATCGTGTTATAGACCCGAACCATCATCCAGACGAACACCACGCCCAGCACCATAGTAACAATCAGCCACAGGCTGCGCAGCCCGGCAGGCAGCTTCTTCATCGCGGCCAGCAGCCAGCCCAGACCACCAACAGCAAAGAAGATCGCCCCGCTGGCAATCTCATTGCTGAGGGATGAGGCCCCCACACGGTTGAGGGAGTTGAACGCGCGCATCGGCGAGCCCAGGTGCAGCGTGGAGGCGATAAAGCCGATGCCCATCAGCACCCACAGGCCAAACATGCTCAGCACCAGACGCTGCTGTTGTTCAGCCTTCAGATCACCTTTTAACAGCGCCAGCGCGAGCACAATAAAACCGCCCGCCACGCACTGTCCGAAGACGGTAAAAATCATTAACGGCCATTCATGCCATCCGCTTCCCATCTCACACCTCCTTTGGATTGGCCAGATAGCCGGTGGTATCACCCGTTGGTCGGCTGTTGGCATTGGGTTTAATGACGATACTCGGCTTCGTAAAGTGCGCAGACGGCAGCGGCGCGACCGCAGCCAGCTTGCCGTACTTCTGGCGCAGCTCGGCAATCGGACCGAAATCCAGCGCCCGTAGCGGGCAGGACTCCACGCAAATCGGCTTTTTGCCTTCCGCCACGCGGTCATGGCAGCCGTCGCACTTGGTCATATGGCCTTTGGCGGCGTTGTACTGCGGTGCGCCGTATGGGCAGGCCATATGGCAGTAACGACAGCCGATGCAGACATCTTCATTCACCACGACAAAGCCGTCGTCGCGCTTGTGCATCGCGCCGCTCGGGCACACCTTGGTACAGGCGGGATCTTCGCAGTGGTTGCAGGCAATAGAGAGATAGTAGGCAAAGACGTTCTGATGCCAGACGCCGTTGTCCTCCTGCCAGTCACCGCCCGCGTACTCGTAGATGCGGCGGAAGCTGACATCCGGCGTCAGATCCTTATAGTCTTTACAGGCCAGCTCGCAGGTTTTACACCCGGTGCAGCGGCTGGAATCAATAAAAAATCCATACTGAGTGGTCATCGGCTACTCCTTACGCCTTTTCAACCTGAACAAGGTTACTGTGAGACGGATTGCCTTTCGCCAGCGGCGACGGGCGTTGCGTGGTGAGCACGTTAATGCAGCCAGCCTGATCGACGCGGTTGGCGTCCGGGTTGTACCAGGCGCCTTCACCTAGCGCGACGACGCCCGGCAGAATACGCGGCGTCACTTTGGCTTCAATGTGCACTTCGCCACGACTGTTAAAGATCCGTACCCGGTCGCCGTTGGCGATCCCGCGGGCCTTAGCATCCAGCGGATTGATCCACATCTCCTGACGGCAGGCCGCCTTAAGGACATCAACGTTACCGTAGGTAGAGTGCGTACGCGCCTTATAGTGGAAGCCGGTCAACTGCAGCGGGAAGGATTTGACCTGCGGATCGTCGTAGTTTTCGAAGCCCGGGCTGTAAACCGGGAGTGGATCGATCACATCGTCTTTCTCAAGCTCCCACGTCGCGGCAATCTGCGCCAGTTCAGCGGAATAGATCTCAATTTTGCCTGACGGGGTGGTCAGCGGATTGGCAACAGGATCGGCACGGAAGGCTTTATACGCCACGTGGTGCCCTTCCGGGTCACGCTTTTTGAACATGCCTTGCTGGCGGAATTCATCAAATGACGGCAACTCCGGGATGGCCTCACGTGACTGCTCGTACAGGTGGCGCATCCACCCTTCCTGGGTGCGTCCCTCGGTGAACTGTTGCTCAACGCCCATACGTTTCGCCAGCTCTGTGGTCATCTCATAGATGGTTTTACAGCCGAAGCGCGGTTTGATCGCCTGGTCCGCAAAAATCACATACGACATATTGCCGCAGGAGGCATCAAGGGCGAAATCCATCTGTTCAGAGGCGGTGCAGTCTGGCAGCAAAATATCGGCATACTTCGCCGAGGAGGTCATATGGCAGTCCACCACCACAATCAGCTCGCATTTTTTATCATCCTGCAGGATCTCATGGGTACGGTTGATCTGCGAATGCTGGTTGATCAGGCAGTTCCCGGCGTAGTTCCAGACCATTTTAATTGGCACGTCGAGTTTATCTTTGCCGCGTACCCCATCACGGGTGGCGGTCATTTCCGGGCCGCGCTCGATGGCATCGGTCCACATAAACATTGAGATGCTGGTCTTAACCGGGTTTTCCAGGGTCGGCATGCGTACAAAAGGCAGTGAATATGAGCCTTCACGCGCGCCGCTGTTGCCACCGTTAATCCCCACATTGCCGGTCAAAATGGCCAGCATGGCGATAGCGCGGGAGACCAGTTCGCCATTCGCATGACGCTGCGGCCCCCAGCCCTGAGAGATAAAGGCAGGCTTCGCCCCGGCAATTTCACGTGCCAGTTTAATGATGCGCGCCTCGGGAATGCCGGTGATGGCCGCGGCCCAGGCCGGGGTTTTGGCGATGCCGTCATTGCCCTGGCCGAGAATATAGGCTTTATAGTGGCCGTTCGCCGGTGCCCCTTCCGGCAGCGTTTTTTCGTCGTAGCCGACGCAATATTTGTCGAGGAAAGGTTGGTCGACGAGGTTTTCAGTGATCATCACCCACGCCAGGGCAGAGATCAGCGCTGCATCGGTGCCTGGACGGATGGGGATCCACTCATCTTCGCGCCCTGCCCCGGTGTCGGTATAGCGCGGGTCAATGACGATCATCCGGGCTTGCGATTTTTCCCGCGCCTGTTCGACGTAGTACGTTACCCCGCCGCCGCTCATGCGCGTTTCGCCAGGGTTATTGCCGAACAGGACCACCAGCTTGCTGTTTTCGATATCCGACGGGCTGTTGCCATCTGCCCACCCGCCATAGGTGTAGTTCAGGCCAGCGGCAATTTGTGCGGTTGAGTAGTCACCGTAATGGTTGAGGTATCCCCCGCAGCAGTTCATCAGACGGGCGATCAGGGTTTTTCCCGGCGGCCAGGAGCGGGTCATGGTGCCGCCGAGGGTGCCGGTGCCGTAGTTCAGGTAGATAGATTCGTTACCGTAATCTTTAATCAGACGCTGCATCGTACCGGCGATGGTGTCAAAGGCCTCTTCCCAGCTGATGGGTTCGAACTTGCCTTCGCCGCGTTTACCCACGCGCTTCATCGGCTGCTTCAGGCGATCCGGGTTATAGACACGACGGCGCATTGAGCGGCCGCGCAGGCAGGCGCGAACCTGATGTAATCCTTCGTAATTATCGTCCCCGGTATTGTCGGTCTCAACATATTTAATTTCACCGTCAACGACATGCATGCGCAGTGGACAGCGGCTGCCGCAGTTTACCGTGCAGGCGCTCCAGACCACTTTCTCATCAGGTTTAACGGTCTCAGCGGCTTGTGCAGCCGATGCCAGACGTGAAAAAGGCAATGTGAATGCGCTACTGGCAACAGCCAGGCCGCCAATCGCCGTGGTTTTCATCAATCCACGTCGACTCACCTCAGCAGCCAGCAGAGCTTCAGGCGTTTTCATTTTCATAGACTCTCACTTTGATTGCTCACAAAGTTCAAAGGTGCGGTAACAACCGCTATATAGTTTTTTATATAAAGATACCGTGCGTTAGCAGACGTTTACGCTAACCAACTGTTTGGAAAGTATTACTACTTTAGAGGGAGGGGATATTGCCTGACATCAAAACCGGGGCATAAAAAAAGCGCCCGCAGGCGCTTTTTACTTAAAAACAATTTAACCGATGTACTGCTGGCCTTTCATATACGGACGCAGCACTTCAGGAATTTCGATACGGCCGTCCGCCTGCTGGTAGTTTTCCAGCACCGCGACCAGCGTACGTCCCACTGCCAGACCGGAGCCGTTCAGGGTGTGCACCAGACGGGTTTTCTTGTCGGATTTGCTGCGGCAGCGAGCCTGCATGCGGCGCGCCTGGAAATCGCCTACGTTAGAGCAGGAGGAGATTTCACGGTAGGTTCCCTGCGCCGGTACCCACACTTCGAGGTCGAAGGTTTTGCAGGCGCCAAAGCCCATGTCACCGGTACACAGCGCCACGCGGCGGTACGGCAGACCCAGCAGCTCCAGCACTTTTTCCGCGTGACCGGTCATCTCTTCCAGCGCCGCCATGGACTCTTCCGGACGCACGATCTGCACCATTTCGACTTTGTCGAACTGGTGCATACGGATCAGACCGCGGGTATCACGGCCATAAGAGCCCGCTTCAGAACGGAAGCATGGAGAGTGCGCCGTCAGTTTGATCGGCAGATCGTCTTCGTCGATGATCTCATCGCGCACAAGGTTGGTCAGCGGCACTTCTGCCGTTGGGATCAGCGCGTAGTTGCTGCTATCGGCTTCTTCATCCAGTGGACGGGTGTGGAACAGATCGCCGGCAAATTTCGGCAGCTGGCCGGTACCATACAGCGTATCGTGGTTCACCAGATACGGTACGTAGGTTTCGCTGTAGCCGTGCTGCTCGGTGTGCAGATCCAGCATGAACTGGGCCAGCGCGCGGTGCAGATGGGCGATCTGCCCTTTCATCACCACAAAGCGGGAACCGGTCAGCTTAACGGCAGCGGCAAAATCGAGCCCCGCGTGCATTTCGCCCAGCGTAACGTGATCGCGAACCTCGAAGTCGAACTCGCGAGGCGTGCCCCAGCGTTTCACTTCGACGTTGTCGTTTTCGTCTTTACCGACAGGAACACTGTCGTCAGGGGTATTCGGGATCGCCAGCGCGATTTCACGAATTTCGGCCTGAAGAACGTCCAGCTCGGCTTTCGCCTGATCCAGTTCTTCACCCAGCTTGTTCACTTCCAGGCGTAATGGCTCAATGTCTTCCCCGCGCGCTTTCGCCTGGCCGATGGATTTCGATCGAGAGTTACGCTCTGCCTGCAAGTTTTCTGTTTGTACCTGCAGAACTTTACGACGCTCTTCAAGAGCGCGCAGCTTATCTACATCCAGTTTATAGCCCCGGCGTGCCAGTTTTTCAGCGACTGCGTCTGGCTCATTACGCAGCAGATTGGGATCGAGCATGCTTATCCTGTGCTTATCGAATTAAAATAGGAAATGTGACCACAGCCTGCGGTCACAAGGATACAATTGCCAACATTACCGCAACGATAGCCCTAACGGTAGCGTTTTATAGGGCTATTTTGATCCTGTCCGGCAAGCCAGGCGAGCTTTTCGCCAATCTTACCCTCAAGGCCTCTGTTTGTCGGGTGATAGTAGCGTGTTTGTGCCATTTCCTGCGGGAAATACTCCTCCCCGGCGGCGTAGGCGTTGGGCTCGTCGTGGGCATAGCGATACGCCTCACCGTAACCCATCTCTTTCATCAGTTTGGTCGGCGCGTTGCGCAGATGGACTGGAACATCGTAATCAGGACGTTCGCGGGCATCGGACATCGCCGCTTTGAAGGCGGTATAGACAGCATTACTTTTGGGTGCGCAGGCCAGATAGACAATGGCCTGGGCAATGGCGCGTTCGCCTTCGGCAGGTCCGACACGGGTAAAGCAGTCCCAGGCGGAAAGTGCCACCTGCATGGCGCGCGGATCGGCGTTACCGACATCTTCGGAGGCAATCGCCAGACAGCGGCGGGCGACATACAGCGGATCGCCTCCGGCAGTGATAATGCGCGCATACCAGTAAAGCGCGGCATCGGGCGCACTGCCGCGCACTGATTTGTGTAGCGCCGAGATCAGATCGTAAAAACGATCGCCTTTATTATCAAAACGCGCGCTACGTTCACCGGCGATTTCGGTCAGCAGCGCCGGGAGCAAGACCCGCTTGCCGCTGTCGTCGGTTTCGGCCATATCGGCCATCATCTCCAGGGTATTCAGCGCCCGGCGCGCATCACCGTTAACCAGCTCGGCAATGGCGCGACGCGTCTCGTCAGGCAGCACGATATCCTGGCCGCCGTAGCCCCGGGCCTTGTCGGTCATCGCCTGCGTCAGCACCTGCTCGATATCATCGGTGGTTAACGATTTCAGCAGATAGACACGGGCGCGGGACAGCAGCGCCGAGTTCAGTTCAAACGAGGGGTTTTCCGTGGTGGCGCCGATAAAGGTGATGGTGCCGTCTTCAATATGCGGCAGGAAGGCATCCTGCTGGCTTTTATTAAAGCGGTGGACTTCGTCAACAAACAGGATCGTGCGGCGTCCGGCATTGCGGTTCTGCCGCGCCCGTTCGATGGCTTCGCGGATCTCTTTCACGCCGGAGGTGACGGCGGAGATGCGCTCAACATCTGCATCAGCATAGCGGGCGATCACTTCCGCCAGGGTCGTTTTACCGGTGCCCGGTGGCCCCCAGAGGATCATCGAGTGCAGATGCCCGGCCTCAATCGCGCGTGGCAAGGGCTTGCCCGCGGCCAGCAGATGCTGCTGGCCGATATACTGCGCTAAATTTTCTGGCCGCATACGAGCGGCCAGAGGTTGAAACGCATTATCTGAAAAATCGAGCGACAGGTTGCTCACTCACGCCTCTTACTTATTACGTTGATCGTCCACCGTTACGCCCTTCGGCGGGGTAAAGGTGAATTTCGATGCATCGACGGCACCGTTCTGCTGGGATTTCAGCTGATAGCTGCTGCGCTGATCGTCCTGCTCCACGGCGCTGAATTGATTGATGGTGCCGTTGCTGCTCACGTTGATGGTGAACTGTTTCAGGTTGCCCGTGCTGCCTTTCGGGGTCAGCACAAACTCATCGCCGCTCTGTTTGATGTTGTACTGCTGCCAGTCGCTGGACTGGTTACGGGCAATCAGCATAAACGGCGTGTTGCTGGTCGCATCTTTCAGCCAGGTGGCGGTGGCCTGCTCAACAAACGGGTTAAAGAACCACAGGGTTTTACCGTCGGAGACAAGGATACTTTCGTCCGGCTGGGTCATATGCCAGTTAAAGAGATTCGGACGTTTAACCCACAAGTCACCCTGACCTTCCTGCACCGCGTTGCCGCTGCCGTCAGTCACTTTCTGCGTGAAGCTGGCATGGAAGCTGCTCACTTTATCCAGGCGGCTTTTCAGGTCGCTGGCGGCATCAGCCCAGACGCTACTTGCCACAAAGCCAGTGAGTAATGCACAGGTGATTGCGATTTTTTTCATTGTTCATCCTTACAAAGCGTCTTCCCGAAATGGGGGTTTCTGTCACTATTCTGGACCTGCCCGCAGGCAGGCGACAGAAGAAAATGCTTAATTTTTGCAGCTTTACCCATCTTTGCAATCGAGGCCGTTATTCAAACGGTGGCGGGGCCAGCACTTCACGGTTGCCGTTATGTCCCTGCTCGCTGACGATGCCCTGCGCTTCCATCTGCTCAATAATGCGCGCCGCCCGGTTATAGCCGATGCGGAACTGGCGTTGTACGCCGGAGATAGAGGCTTTACGTTTCTCGGTAACGAAGTTAACAGCCTGATCGAATAGCGGATCCAGCTCTTCGCCGCCGTCAAAGCCGCCACCGCCGCCGCCTTCGCTTTCGCTGTCAGAGGTAATGCCTTCGACATATTGCGGGCGACCGCGCGCTTTCCAGTCCTGCACCACGGCATGCACTTCCTGGTCACGAACAAACGCCCCGTGAACACGCACCGGCGAAGTCGAGTTCGGCCCGGAATAGAGCATATCCCCCATACCGAGCAGCGATTCCGCGCCCCCCTGGTCAAGGATGGTACGGGAGTCGATTTTACTCGACACGGTAAAGGCGATACGGGTCGGGATGTTAGCTTTAATCAGGCCGGTGATCACATCCACCGACGGACGCTGGGTCGCCAGCACCAGATGGATCCCTGCCGCACGGGCTTTTTGCGCCAGGCGGGCGATGAGCTCTTCCACTTTCTTGCCGACGGTCATCATCAGGTCAGCAAATTCATCCACCAGCACCACGATATACGGCAGTTTTTCCAGCACCGGATGTTCGGCGTCCATACTGTCGCCCGGTTTCCAGTACGGATCCGGAATTGGACGGCCCATTTTCGCCGCTTCGGCGATGATCTCGTTATACCCGGCGAGGTTACGCACGCCCAGCGCAGACATCAGCTTGTAACGACGCTCCATCTCGTTGACGCTCCAGCGCAGGGCATTGGCAGCATCTTTCATGTCGGTCACGACTTCGGTCAGCAGATGCGGGATGCCTTCGTAGACCGACAGCTCCAGCATTTTCGGGTCGATCATGATGAAACGCACATCTTCCGGCTGCGCTTTATAGAGCATGCTGAGGATCATGGCGTTAACGCCGACAGATTTACCGGAACCGGTGGTACCCGCCACCAGCAGGTGCGGCATTTTAGCCAGATCGGCCACCACCGGCTCACCCGCGATGTCTTTACCCAGCACCACGCTCAGTGGCGACGGGTTATCGCGGAACTTGGCGTTATCAAGCACTTCACGCAGGTAAACGGTCTGGCGTTTTTTGTTCGGCAGCTCCAGACCGACATAGGGTTTGCCTGGGATCACCTCAACCACGCGCACAGCCACGGTCGACAGCGAACGCGCCAGGTCACGGGAGAGATTGGAAATACGCGCGGCTTTAACACCCGGCGCCAGGTTCAGCTCGAAGCGGGTGATCACCGGCCCAGGAGAATAGTTCACCACATCCGCTTTAATACGGAAGTCGGCCAGACGCGCCTCAACCAGACGAGCCATCTGCTCCAGGGCAAAGGTATCGACCGGCTCGACTTCCGTTGGCGGCGGCGTTAACAGATCCAGCGACGGCAGCGGCGTGGTTGGCTTTTGCAGTGGGCGGCTGTCGCCATTGCGCATCAACAGCGGATGGATCAGGCTCTGCTGAGGCTGAGCGGCTGGCTGCTGTGGCTGCACCGGCTGTTGCGGCTGCGCATACTGCTGAGGCTGTACAGGCTGCTGCGGCTGCACGGACTGTTGAGGCTGTGCATACTGCTGCGGCTGAACAGGCTGCTGCGGTTGTGCATACTGCTGCGGCTGAACTGGCTGCTGCGGTTGTGCAACATGTTGTGGCTGAACGGGCTGCTGCGGCTGTGGCGGCGTAACCGCCTGACGCGGCGGCTCGGCTTCCGGCATCACGCCCGGCGTGAACAGCGGCTCACTCGGCGTATCATCCACCAGATCTTTCATTGGCGAGAATTCAAAGTCCGCCAGCGAGAACGGATTAGCCCCTGTCGGTTGCTCACCGGAATAACGCTGCTGCTGCGTGGCGGCGAACTGGCGAGCCAGCTCCGCTTCGGCGGCACTATCTTCGTCATCCTGCGTTTCAAAGGACTGTGGCTGGACCTGATGCTCATCACCACCATACCGCTGCTGTTGCTGCTGAGCGAACTGGCGGGCCAGCTCCTCCTGCTGCTGCATTTCATCGGCCTCGTCGTCGTAGTGTTCATCATACGGCTGACGTCCGGCTTCACGCGCTTTCTCTTCGGCCATTCGTTGGGAAGGCAGTTTGATGCCATAGGAGGCCAGTTCACGGCGGGTCGGAACACGTACGCGATTAGGGCGCGGTAACTGCGGACCAATCCCCTCTTTTACCTGCGGACGCGGTGCGCCGCCGGTTGCCAGGCTGAATAACGGCGCGGCAGCGCTCGCCGCCGCGGCGCCTGCGCTTGTTGCCTGCTGCACGCTTGCGGCAACAGGTGCAACGGCGGAGGCGGGTTCCACAGCGGGAACTGGAATCGTCGGGGTTTCAGCGGCCTTAACCGGGGCTGGCTCTTGTGCCGCCTCGGGCACCGGCTGATACCAGGCCGCAAGCTGCTCGCGTTCCCGGGCACGTTTTTCTTCCACCTCTTCGAAATAGTAAAGCGGCGGACGGGACGGTTTCACCTCTTCAACCGGCGGCTCTTCGACAACCGGCGGGGTGATAACAGGCTCCGGCTGATAGACCGGCTCTGGCTGATAAACAGTTTCAGGCTGATAAACAGGTTCAGGCTGATAGGCAGGCTGCTGCGGCGGCTCATACTGCGGCTGCGCATAGACAGGTTCAGGCTGATAAGGCGGTTGCCACTCCTGCGGTGCCGCGGCGACATACGGTTCCGGCTCCGGCGCAGGGATCGGCGATGCAGGTTCCGCTTGCCATTCAACCGCATGTTGCTGCAGCGGCATCTCTGGCACAGAAGGCGTCGGAGTGACCGGTTCAACCGGCGCAGCAAAGGCCTGGGTTGCCGTGGTTGCGGCGGCAGCGGCAGCAAGGGGCTCAGCTACTGAGTGACCGTTGAGCAGCGGATCGAACTCATCATAATCGGACGGCAGCGCACGATTACCGGAGAACAACACATCATCCGGATCGGCGGCAACACCACGGGCACTATAAGCCACCTCTTCTTCGTCATCCATCCGTTTGCCGGAGAACAATGCCGCATCGGTTTTGCGGCCTAATGGATTGGCGAATTTCTCTGCCACACGCTTACGGCGCGCCAGCGCCCCGCGCATAATGCGGGCGCGGCGAGATTCACGACGCTCAGCGCTCGGCTCCGCGTCTTCGTAATCATCTTCGTACTCTTCGTCGTTAACCCAGGTATCGTCGCGACGGGTACGGTTGCTGGCAAAGGTCAGGATATTGAGGATCACGCTGCCGATTTTCTCGGCGATGGTGACCCAGGACCAGCCGGTAAACAGCGTCAGCCCCGCCCCCCAGACGCAGAGCAGCGCCAGAGTACCACCGCTGCTGTGCAGCATCGGCTGTAGCGCGGTGCTCAGCAGGCTGCCAATCACGCCGCCGGAGGCAAAATACCAGATGTCGTCGGCATTAATCGCCGCCAGGCCGCAGGAGGTGAGGATTAAAGCCAGCGCACCAATCAGGCGCAGCGAGACAGCAAAATAGTCGATGTAGTCATCGTTCTGGCGATGGCGCCAGGCAAACCAGCAGCCGCCAATAATAATGACGGGAAGGGTGTACGCCATTATGCCAAAGATAAAGAACAGCGTGTCCGCCAGCCATGCCCCCGGTACGCCGCCTAAATTATGGATAGGCTCATGCCATGCGGTTTGTGACCAGCTGGGATCGGAGGGGTTGAAACTGAGTAAGGCTGCCATCAACCAGACGGCAAAAAGGGCAACAAGGATCAGTAACGCCTCAAGGAGTCGGCGCCCACTGCTAAGCTTGGTTAAATTGACTTCTTTGTCTTCAGTATATTCCTGGCTCAAGAAAGGCTCTCCAGGTATCAGGCAATTCCTGCCTGAGTGCTAAACGGACAACAGTGCCGGGGAGCCCGACACTGTTGCTGTATGGATTACCAGGAGTGTAATCAAAGTACGCTGATATTGCACCTGTTCCGTATTAGCGCGTCTTAATAACCAGACGATTGCTCTGTTTGACTTCTTCCATTACCACATAGGTACGGGTGTCGTTCACACCAGGCAGTCGCAGCAGGGTTTCGCCCAGCAGCTTACGGTAGGCGGACATATCAGGCACGCGGGTTTTCAACAGGTAGTCGAAATCCCCGGAAACCAGATGACACTCTTGAATTTCTTCAAGTTTTTGTACGGCGGCATTAAATTGCTCAAACACATCCGGCGCACCACGATTCAGAGTAATCTCAACAAATACCAGAAGTGAGGCATCCAGATAATGCGGGTTCAGCAGCGCTGTATAGCCCTGAATAAAACCCTGTCTTTCCAGTCGGCGCACACGCTCAAGGCATGGCGTCGGGGAAAGTCCCACACGTTTTGAAAGCTCGACGTTGGAAATACGCCCATCCTTTTGCAGTTCATTAAGAATGTTACGATCGATGCGGTCGAGATCTTTGCCAGGGCGCTTCTTGCTATCTACCATTATTATTGTCTCTCTGTATTCCTTCCCTAACTCCTGCCAGGACCCTGTGCACTTCACTGTTCAGAGTCTTTCCCCGCGGTTAATCGCATCGCCTGTTTTATAGTTTGCGCGATCCGATTGGGGTTATGTGGTATGAAGACCGTTGCCCAGAGGCGGCCATCAACATCACGTATGGCATCTGTCCACACCATGCGTAGATTTCGCTGACCCGGTAAAAATGGTGATTTTGTGCATGACTATGCGTTACACAAAGACCATTTTTTTTCTTCCTTGAATGTTTTCGCAAAAGCGCAGGGGATTGTCAAAGCAAAACATCGATTTTTAGTACAACATGCCGGATATTCATTACGTCCGGCGATTAATCCTCATTTTATCGCCGTCGTTTCGACCGATTACCTATGATTATTGTTATAAAATCACCTTTTCTTACCTCTCGTTGATTGGCCCTTTCTATCACACACATCGTTAACAAAATCGCTGCGCCCTTTTTTTACGCCAACAAATTCCCTACAATCCAGGAAAATGTCTGCCAACAACAATGAGGATCTCATGGGCACGGCCAAACACAGTAAGCTGCTAATTCTTGGTTCTGGACCTGCGGGATACACCGCAGCGGTCTACGCTGCACGCGCTAACCTGCAACCGGTACTGATTACGGGCATGGAAAAAGGCGGTCAGCTGACCACCACCACCGAAGTAGAAAACTGGCCAGGCGATCCTGAAGGCCTGACCGGGCCGCTGCTGATGGAGCGCATGCACGAGCATGCCGCCAAATTTGATACCGAAATCATTTTTGACCACATCAACAAGGTCGATCTGCAAAACCGTCCGTTCCGCCTGACCGGTGACAACGCGGAGTACACCTGCGACGCGCTGATCATCGCTACCGGCGCCTCTGCCCGCTATCTGGGTCTGCCTTCAGAAGAGGAGTTCAAAGGTCGCGGCGTATCTGCCTGTGCAACCTGCGACGGTTTCTTCTATCGCAACCAGAAGGTGGCGGTCATCGGCGGTGGCAATACCGCGGTTGAAGAGGCACTCTATCTGGCGAATATCGCCTCTGAAGTGCACCTCATTCACCGCCGTGATACTTTCCGCGCGGAAAAGATCCTGATCAAACGTCTGATGGACAAAGTGGCCAGCGGCAACATCGTGCTGCACACCCACCGCACGCTGGAAGAAGTGACCGGCGATCAGATGGGCGTGGCGGGCCTGCGTATCCGTGACACCCAGAACACTGACAACGTTGAAACGCTGGAAGTGGCAGGTCTGTTTGTTGCCATCGGCCACAGCCCGAACACCGCTATCTTCGACGGCCAGCTTGAGCTGGAGAACGGCTACATCAAAGTGCAGTCAGGTATTCACGGCAACGCTACCCAGACCAGCATCCCGGGCGTGTTCGCTGCGGGCGACGTGATGGACCACATTTATCGTCAGGCGATCACCTCTGCGGGCACCGGTTGTATGGCCGCGCTGGATGCAGAACGATATCTCGACGGACTGGCCGATCAGAGTAAATAATTTTTACAAATCAGCAACAAACGTAAAAAAGGCGGCGATAAGTCGCCTTTATCGTCTCTGCGTTGTAACATTGCCGTGCCCAATACCTAATAACATCACCTGCAAAGCACGCAATGGAAAAAACCCGTCAACAAGAGTTAACTCGCTGGCTGAAAAAGCAAAGCGTTATTTCCCGCCGCTGGCTGAATATTTCCCGTCTTTTAGGGTTTATCAGCGGACTGTTGATTGTCTGCCAGGCATGGCTTCTGGCCCGCATTCTTAACCATATGATTATGGAAAATATCCCGCGCGAGGCGCTGTTACTGCCTTTCATTGTGTTGATTCTGGTCTTTATTCTGCGTGCCTGGGTGGTCTGGTTGCGCGAGCGCGTGGGCTTCCACGCCGGGCAGAACATTCGCTATGAAATTCGCCGCCAGGTGCTGGACAGGCTACAGGAGGCCGGACCTGCCTGGATCCAGGGCAAGCCCGCCGGAAGCTGGGCGACGCTGATCCTCGAACAGATCGATGACATGCACGACTACTACGCCCGCTATCTGCCCCAGATGGCGCTGGCGGCTTTCGTTCCCCTGCTGATCGTGCTCGCGATTTTTCCTTATAACTGGGTCGCCGCGCTGATCCTGCTGGGTACCGCCCCGCTGATCCCGCTCTTTATGGCGATGGTCGGTATGGGGGCTGCCGACGCCAACCGCCGCAATTTCCTGGCGCTCGGACGTCTCAGCGGCCACTTCCTTGACCGTCTGCGCGGCATGGAAACGCTGCGTATTTTTGGTCGCGGTGAAGCCGAAACCGACAACATCCGCCACGCCTCCCAGGATTTCCGTCAGCGCACCATGGAAGTGTTACGCCTGGCATTTTTATCCTCCGGGGTGCTGGAGTTCTTCACCTCACTGTCGATTGCGCTGGTTGCCGTCTATTTCGGTTTCTCCTACCTGGGCGCCCTTGATTTCGGTCATTACGGTACCGCCGTGACCCTTTTTGCAGGCTTTCTGGCGTTAATTCTGGCGCCGGAATTTTTCCAGCCGCTGCGCGATCTGGGCACTTTCTATCATGCGAAAGCGCAGGCCGTGGGCGCCGCCGACAGCCTGAAAACCTTCCTTGAAACGCCGCTGGCTCATCCGCAGCGTGGCGACGTGACCCTGAACACCACCCGACCAGTCAGTATTGAAGCAGAGAATTTCTGCGTACTGTCGCCGGAAGGTAAGGTGCTGGCGGGGCCATTAACCTTCACCCTCGCGGCAGGCCAGCGCGTGGTGCTGGTTGGCACCAGCGGCTCCGGTAAAAGCTCCCTGCTGAATGCATTATCTGGCTTTATGGCCTACAGCGGCTCGCTGCGGATCAACCAGGCCGAGCTCTCAGCGCTCGATCCTGACGAGTGGCGCACCCACTTAAGCTGGGTAGGACAGAACCCGCAGCTCCCTGCGGCCACGCTGCGGGAAAACGTGCTGCTGGCGCGCCCGGATGCCAGCGAAGAGGAGCTGCAGTCGGTGCTCGACCGTGCCTGGGTTAGCGAATTCCTGCCCCTGCTGCCGAACGGCGTGGACACGGTGGTGGGCGATCAGTCGGCGGGGCTTTCCGTCGGCCAGGCGCAGCGCATTGCCGTGGCCCGCGCCCTGCTTAACCCGTGTCAGCTTTTACTTCTGGATGAGCCTGCCGCCAGCCTGGATGCGCACAGTGAACAGCGTGTGATGATGGCGCTGGATGCCGCCTCGCAGCAGCAAACCACGCTGATGGTGACGCACCAGCTGGTGGGCATCTCCCGGTGGGATCAGATCTGGGTCATGGACAATGGTCAGCTTGTTGAGCAGGGCGATTACGCCACGCTCGCGGCGGCACAGGGGCCGTTTGCGGCCCTGCTGGCAAACCGTCAGGAGGAGATTTGATGCGCGCTTTACTGCCTTATCTGGCGCTTTATATGCGCCACAAATGGATGTTGACGCTGGGCGTGGTGCTGGCGATCGTCACCCTGCTGGCGAGTATCGGCCTGTTGACGCTCTCCGGCTGGTTCCTCTCTGCCTCGGCGGTCGCCGGTTTTGCCGGGCTCTACAGCTTCAACTATATGTTGCCCGCCGCCGGGGTGCGCGGTACGGCCATCACCCGTACCGCCGGGCGCTACTTTGAACGTCTGGTCAGCCATGACGCGACCTTCCGCGTGCTGCAACACCTGCGCGTTACCACCTTCAGCAAGCTGCTCCCCCTCTCCCCTGCCGGACTGGCACGCTATCGCCAGGGGGAACTGCTTAACCGCGTCGTCGCCGACGTGGATACCCTCGATCACCTCTATTTGCGCGTGATCTCTCCGCTGGTGGGCGCCCTGGTGGTCATTGTGGTGGTCACCCTGGGGCTGTGCCTGCTGGACGTTCACATTGCGCTGGTGCTCGGCGGGATCATGCTCGCAACGCTCTTTATCTTACCCCCGCTGTTTTACCGCGCCGGAAAACCGACCGGTGAAAAGCTGACGCGTCTGCGGGGCGAGTATCGCCAGCAGCTGACGGGCTGGCTACAGGGTCAGGCGGAGCTGACGATCTTTGGTGCCAGCCGCCGCTACCGCGCGCAGATGGAAAATACCGAGCTGAACTGGCACGAAGCCCAGCGCAAACAGTCGGAACTCACGGCCCTCTCCCAGGCGCTGATGCTGTTAATTGGCGGAGGCGCAGTCATGGCGATGCTGTGGATGGCTTCCGGCGGCGTGGGCGATAACGCGCAGCCAGGCCCGTTAATCGCCCTGTTTGTCTTCTGTGCGCTGGCGGCGTTTGAAGCCCTGGCGCCGGTGACCGGTGCCTTTCAGCACCTGGGCCAGGTGGTGGCCTCCGCGCTGCGTATCACCCAGATTACCGGCCAGCAGCCGGAAGTGCAGTTCAGTACGACCGCATCAGCGGTCCCTGAGCAGCTGGCCCTGTGCCTTTCGGATGTCAGTTTTGCCTATGAAGGTCAGGCGCAGCCCGCGCTGGACCACATTAACCTGACGATCCCCGCGGGCGCCCATGTGGCGGTGCTGGGTCGCACAGGCTGCGGTAAATCGACACTGCTGCAGCTGCTGACCAGAGCATGGGACCCGGCGCAGGGTCAGATCCTGTTTAACGACACGCCTCTGGTGCAGATGAGCGAGACTGCGCTGCGCAAAAAGGTAAGCGTGGTGCCCCAGCGGGTTCATCTTTTCAGCGCCACCCTGCGCGATAACCTGCTGTTAGCCGCGCCCGGCGCTGCCGATGAAGCATTACGCGGGATGCTGGAAAAAGTAGGTCTGCACAAGCTACTGGAAGATGAAGGGCTCAACAGCTGGCTTGGCGAAGGTGGCCGTCAGTTATCCGGCGGCGAGCTGCGCCGCCTGGCCATTGCGCGTGCGCTGCTTCACAATGCGCCGCTGATGCTGCTGGATGAGCCAACCGAAGGGCTGGACGCCACTACCGAGCGGCAAATCCTTGATTTACTGAAAAAAGAGATGCAGGACAAAACCGTGCTGATGGTGACGCACCGTCTGCGCGGCCTGGCGGATTTCGATCAAATTATTGTGATGGACAACGGACAAATTATTGAGCAAGGTAATCACGCTGAACTGTTGGCAAAACAGGGCCGCTACTACCAGTTCAAACAACGTCTGTAGTCTATATTTGAACCGATCCCCACTTTGCGTACTGGAGTTTTGTTGTCATGCGCCTGGTCCAGCTCTCTCGTCACTCTCTTGCGTTCCCTTCTCCGGAAGGGGCGCTGCGTGAACCTAATGGTTTGCTGGCCCTGGGCGGCGATCTGAGTCCGTCGCGTTTACTGATGGCCTACCAGCGGGGGATTTTTCCGTGGTTCTCTCCCGGCGATCCCATCTTATGGTGGTCGCCCGACCCCCGCGCCGTTCTCTGGCCTGCGGAGTTTCATATCAGCCGCAGCATGAAGCGTTTTCACGCTCGCTCCCCTTATCGCGTCACCCTCAACCATGCGTTTGGTCAGGTGATCGAGGGCTGCGCCAGCGATCGCTTTGAAGGAACCTGGATCACGCCCGAGGTGATCGTCGCCTACCATCGCCTGCACGAGCTGGGCTACGCCCATTCGATTGAGGTATGGGATGATAAGGATGAACTGGTGGGCGGCATGTACGGCGTGGCGCAGGGCACGCTGTTTTGCGGCGAGTCGATGTTCAGCCGCGCGGTTAACGCCTCGAAAACCGCGTTGCTGGTCTTCTGCGAACGCTTTGCCTGTAGCGGCGGCAAGTTAGTTGACTGCCAGGTGCTGAACGAACATACCGCCTCTCTGGGTGTCGTGGAGATCTCGCGCCATGAATATCTGGCGCAGCTGGCGACCCTGCGCATGCAAAAATTACCGCAAAATTTCTGGGTGCCGACGACGTTATTTACGCCTCAGGGATAAATGTTTTCCGCATATTTTTCCTCAAGGTGCTATAATTCTGCCGCAGAGTAGGTTCTGCCTGTTGCCCCGCCGCCGTTTGGGAATAGTTCGCATCCGATAACGCCCTATCGTTTATCCTGCCACCTCCCCTTTACGTATGCGCTTTTCGTACGGTTGAACCGTGACGTCCGGGCAATACGCTGAAACTGCTTTGTTGCGTTTTAAACGCACAAATCTTTACTTAATTGAGGAATTTCGGCATTATCTTGCCGGTTCAAAACTTGGTAGTGATACCCCAGAGGATTAGATGGCCAAAGAAGACAATATTGAAATGCAGGGTACCGTTCTGGAAACGTTGCCTAACACCATGTTTCGCGTAGAACTGGAAAACGGTCACGTCGTTACCGCGCATATCTCCGGTAAAATGCGTAAGAACTATATCCGTATTCTGACGGGCGACAAAGTGACTGTTGAGCTGACCCCGTACGACCTGAGCAAAGGCCGCATTGTCTTCCGTAGTCGCTAAGAGTATTTCGCCTGCAATGGCGTACAAAGAATAATAAAGGCCGGGTTATCCCGGCCTTTTTTTATGCCCCGCCCGTATCAGTGGATACGCACTACGGTCAGATCCGCCAGCATGGTATGCGCAATATCATGCAGCAGCCCGGTAAGGTGCGGGAGCATCTCGCGGTCGAAATGCGACACCAGCAGCACATGGTTTAAGGCCCGGCAGTAATCGCACTGGGCTTCGGTGCTGTCCAGCAGCCACTCCTGTTTGTGCACGGGCGGGATGTCGTTCTCATCCAGCACGCGAAAATCGGTCATGGATTTTGCCAGCTCAGCGCTGAATGCATCAAGGTAGGCCGCCAGGCAGCGGCAGACAGGCTGCGTTTGCGGCAGCGAGTCGCAATCGACCAGGATTTCGGTGAGCAGGTTGCAGCGCGCGGCAAGGGTGGAGAGATCGGGGTTGCTTAGTTCAAGTTCGCTGTAAAGCTGGGTGATGGTGTTATTATCCATAATCATAATCTCCGAAAGTAATTTTTTGCTGACCACCCGAACGCCAACTCAGGCGGTGGACTGAACCAGGTTGGCGTACCGACTACCCTCGGAAAAATCGGCGCTTCAAAGAAGCCCTGGCCCAGCCCACCATAATCTGAGCATGCGGATTATATCCGCAGCTTTCAAAAGAGTGAACGAAACCGCTAATGTTGCGCATGCAACATCATTTCCGAAGTTTGTTCAGGACGCCAATCCTGGCACCTGATTTTGCAGGTGCATCGCCATTCTATTACTGTGGTTTTATCCAGCAATACCCATAATTAAATTCTGGATAACGCCTCGCAAAATTTTCATCCCCCCCTACAGCAACACAAAAGCCAGAGACAGACCCTCTACTCACAGCGGCACCCTGGTCCGGCTGAAAATCGCTGAGGCGTTGACCGCAGGCCGGGGCGGGGCGCATGGCCCGACCCGAAAGCCGAAGGGAAAAAGCCGAGGGGACCGCGAAGCGGCGATTTTCCTGGCCGGGAGCCGGGGTGGTCAGGGGGCGGCGGCGAGCCCCCCTGACACGTTCACCGGTGACGTGGTTTACAGAGAAGCAGCGAACGCAAGGTGAACGGAACCATCACAGCCGCCACATGTTCTCACCCACCGTGCATCGCCCTGCGGCGCTGCGCTTGCACGGGCCTACAACGACTAAAAAACCATAAAAAAAACCGGGCATTTGCCCGGTTTTTATCATCACATAACAGCGTTAGTGAGCCGCCTCCGGCTTATGTTTCGCCGCACTCTGGAAATCATACGTCAGCTCATTCTTCGCCTGATCCAGCGCCACTGTCACCTGGCCGCCGTCCACAAGCGAACCAAACAGCAGCTCGTTAGCCAACGGTTTCTTCAGGTTGTCCTGAATCACACGCGCCATCGGACGGGCACCCATCGCACGATCGTAGCCTTTCTCTGCCAGCCAGTTGCGGGCTTCCTGACTCACTTCCAGAGAGACCCCTTTCTGATCCAGCTGAACCTGCAGCTCGACGATGAACTTATCCACCACCTGATGAATCACCTCGGTAGAGAGATGATCGAACCAGATAATGTTGTCCAGACGGTTACGGAACTCCGGCGTAAAGACCTTCTTGATCTCTTCCATCGCATCGGTGCTGTTATCCTGGTGGATCAGGCCGATGGATTTACGCTCGGTTTCACGCACCCCGGCGTTGGTGGTCATCACCAGCACTACGTTGCGGAAGTCCGCCTTGCGCCCGTTGTTATCGGTCAGCGTCCCGTTATCCATCACCTGCAGCAGGATGTTGAACACGTCCGGGTGCGCTTTCTCGATCTCATCGAGCAGCAGTACCGCGTGCGGATGCTTGATCACCGCGTCGGTGAGCAGGCCGCCCTGGTCAAAGCCCACATAGCCTGGAGGCGCACCGATCAGACGGCTGACGGTGTGGCGCTCCATATACTCGGACATATCGAAGCGCAGTAGCTCGATGCCCAGCGCTTTGGAGAGCTGAACCGTCACCTCGGTTTTCCCCACCCCGGTCGGGCCGGCGAACAGGAAAGAACCGACAGGTTTGTGCTCATGCCCCAGCCCGGCGCGGGCCATCTTAATGGCTTCGGTTAAGGCCTCAATGGCTTTATCCTGCCCAAAGACCAGCATTTTCAGGCGATCGCCAAGGTTTTTCAGCGTATCGCGGTCGCTCTGAGAAACACTCTTCTCAGGGATACGCGCGATGCGGGCCACCACGGATTCGATATCCGCCACGTTGACCGTTTTCTTACGCTTGCTGACCGGCATCAGACGCGCACGCGCGCCCGCTTCGTCGATCACATCAATCGCTTTATCCGGCAGGTGGCGATCGTTAATGTATTTCACCGCCAGCTCCACCGCCGCACGCACCGCTTTCGCGGTATAACGCACATCATGGTGCGCCTCGTACTTCGGCTTCAGGCCGTTGATGATCTGCACCGTTTCTTCTACCGACGGTTCAGTAATATCGATTTTCTGGAAGCGACGCGCCAGGGCACGATCTTTTTCGAAAATATTGCTGAACTCCTGATAGGTGGTTGAACCCATTACCCGGATCTTGCCGCTGGAGAGCAGCGGTTTAATCAGGTTAGCGGCATCCACCTGACCACCCGATGCCGCACCGGCGCCGATGATGGTATGGATCTCGTCGATAAACAGGATGCTGTTGGTATCCTGCTCCAGCTGTTTCAGCAGCGCTTTGAAACGTTTTTCAAAATCACCGCGGTATTTGGTGCCGGCCAACAGGGAACCGATATCCAGCGAATAGATGGTGCAGTCGGCGATCACTTCCGGGACGTCGCCCTGCACGATGCGCCAGGCCAGCCCTTCGGCAATGGCGGTTTTACCGACGCCAGACTCCCCCACCAGCAGTGGGTTATTCTTGCGGCGGCGGCACAGCACCTGAATCGCCCGTTCCAGCTCTTTATCGCGGCCTATCAGCGGGTCGATACCGCCAACACGGGCAAGCTGGTTAAGATTGGTGGTGAAGTTTTCCATACGTTCCTCCCCGCCTGCCTGCTCTTCGCTGTTGACCTGATGGCTGGAATCCGAAGACGGATTCGATTCGTCTTTGCGCGTTCCGTGAGAGATAAAGTTCACCACATCGAGGCGGCTGACTTCGTGTTTGCGCAGCAGGTAGGCGGCTTGCGACTCCTGCTCGCTGAAGATGGCAACCAGCACGTTTGCACCGGTGACTTCGCTACGTCCGGAGGACTGGACGTGAAATACCGCACGCTGGAGTACACGCTGGAAGCTGAGCGTCGGTTGCGTGTCGCGCTCCTCTTCACTGACGGGCAGTACAGGTGTGGTCTGTTCGATGAAGGCTTCAAGTTCCTGACGCAGCGCCACCAGATCCACGGAGCAGGCTTCAAGCGCTTCGCGGGCGGATGGGTTACTGAGCAGTGCAAGCAGCAGGTGCTCGACCGTCATAAACTCATGTCGGTGCTCACGCGCTCTGGCGAAAGCCATGTTTAAACTGAGTTCCAGTTCTTGATTGAGCATAGGCACCTCCCCCAATTTTCATTGCCTTATTCAGGCTTTTTCCAGCGTACACAGCAACGGATGCTCGTTCTCCCTTGCATACTGGTTCACCATTGCCACCTTGGTTTCGGCGACTTCAGCGGTATAGACACCGCAGATGGCTTTGCCATGATAGTGAACCGTAAGCATCAGTTGCGTTGCACGTTCAACATCATAAGAAAAGAACTTTTGTAGCACGTCAATAACAAATTCCATCGGCGTGTAATCATCGTTCATTAACATAACTTTATACATAGATGGCGGTTTTAGCGCGTCGCGCACTTCATCTTCCGCCAACTTATCGAAATCGAGCCAGTCGTTCGTCTTACCCATTGTCAGTCGTCATCTTCGTTTACGGTCTCCGGTCGCGTGTCTCAGTGATGCTGACGGGAGGCTATACATAACCTGAATCTACCTTAGATGTCAGATAACCTATATCTATTATTGCCATCCGCGATGTCTGTCACAATACCGTTCAATAGCGTTAACTGCTTCAAATTTTGACGCATTTTTCACCTTCCTTACCCGGCAAAGGCTTGACGATCCCTTTGGTTTATCTAAATTGAACAGGCGTGAGTTGGCGAGGTTTTGAACAGCCCCCACTTCACCACCGGTTCATTACATCTAACTCAATAAGATTTACGAAGGATGTCGAAGCATGGAAACGGGTACAGTTAAGTGGTTCAACAACGCCAAAGGGTTTGGTTTTATCTGCCCTGAAGGCGGCGGCGAAGACATTTTCGCACATTACTCCACCATTCAGATGGATGGATACAGAACGCTGAAAGCCGGGCAGGCCGTCCGGTTCGATGTACACCTTGGGCCAAAAGGCAATCATGCCAGCGTTATTGTGCCCATCGAAGCAGAAGTGGTGGCATAGCCCTCTGTTTCATTGTGTACACCCCGCACTCAAAATGCCAGCCCGACGCGCTGGCATTTTTATTTGTGGGCTGCCGTGCGGTCTGCTGCCCGGCGGCGCTGCGCTTGCGCGGGCCTACAAATCATTGTGGGCTGCCGTGCGGTCTGCTGCCCGGCGGCGCTGCGCTTGCGCGGGCCTACGGATTTCGTAGGCCGGGTAAGGCGTAGCCGCCACCCGGCAACAGATTCACTCCCGGGCTAACGCATCCACCGGATCTAATCGCGCGGCGTTTCTGGCCGGCAACCAGCCAAACAGTACCCCGGTAAAGGTAGAACAGAGGAAGGCAGTTAGCAGCGCCATCGGTGAAAAACCAATTTCCCAGCCGGGTAAAAACAGCTGCAGCGTAAAGGCGATGAGCAGCGAGAGCGTAATCCCCAGCGCACCGCCCACCAGACAGACCAGCACCGCTTCAATCAAAAACTGTTGCAGCACATCGCTGGCCCGGGCGCCCACCGCCATCCTGATGCCGATTTCACGCGTCCGCTCCGTCACCGACACCAGCATGATATTCATTACCCCGATCCCCCCGACCAGCAGGGAGATGATCGCCACCAGCGTGAGGAAGAGCTGAAGAGTACGTGTGGTCTTTTCCGCCGTTTTCAAGAGCCCGTCCATGTTCCAGGTGAAGAAATCTTTCTTCCCGTGGCGCAGGGTCAACAGGCGCTCAAGCTGTTGCTCTGCCTGGGCGCTGTCGTAACCCTCTTTCACCCGGACGGTGATGGAGTTAAGCCACGACTGCCCCATAATGCGCCCGGAGATGGTGGTGTAAGGCAGCCAGACGCGCAAAATCTTGCTGCTGCCAAACATCGACTGCTTCTCCTCCGCCACGCCAATCACCGTTGCGGGCATATTCCCCACCAGCACGATCTCGCCCACCACCTTCGCTTTATTGGGGAATAGCTGTCGCCGGGCGTTGCTGTCGAGCACCACCACCTGCGCCCGCCCTGCAAGCTGCTCTGCATTGAAGGTGCCCCCTTCGCTGAAGGTCATACCGTAGACGTTGAAATAGTCGCCGCTGACGCCGTTGGCGCTGGCCGCCACATCGATATTGGCATAGCGCAGACGCAGGCTCTGGGACACCGCCGGGGTGGCGGAGTTAACCCACGGCTGCTTCTTAATGGCCGTGAGATCGTCATACTTCAGCGCCTGCTGGTACTGCGGCTCATCATCGCCAAAATCTTTGCCGGGATAGACGTCAATGGTATTGGTGCCGATGGAGCGGATATCCGACAGCACCAGCTGTTTGGCCGCGTCGCCCACCACCACAATCGACACCACCGAGGCGATGCCGATGATGATCCCAAGCATGGTCAGCAGGGTGCGCATTTTGTTGGCGGCCATCGCCAGCCAGGCCATGGTCAGCGCTTCGCGAAAGCTGCTGGCAAACTGCCGCCAGCCCGACGGCGGCGGTAACGCCACCTCCTGACGCCGGGTGGCATTGAGGGCGGGCGGCGGATTACTGACCAGCTCGCCGTCGCGGATCTCGACAATGCGTCCGGCCTGGGAGGCCACCTCCGGATCGTGGGTGACAATAATCACCGTGTGCCCCTGATCCCGCAGCTGGTGCAGGATTGCCATCACCTCTTCCCCGGAGTGGCTGTCCAGCGCCCCGGTCGGTTCATCCGCCAGGATCACCTGGCCGCCGTTCATCAGCGCCCGGGCGATACTCACCCGCTGCTGCTGGCCGCCGGAAAGCTGCGACGGCTGATAATCCACCCGCTCCCCCAGCCCCAGCCGGGTAAGCAGCGCCTGCGCCCGCTCAAGACGTTTTTTGCGCTCTACGCCAGCATAGACCGCGGGCACCTCGACGTTTTGCGCCGCGCTCAGATGCGAAAGCAGATGGTAACGCTGGAAGATAAAGCCGAAATGTTCCCGACGCAGTTTGGCCAGCGCGTCGCTGTCCAGCGTGGCGACGTCGGTGCCCGCCACGCGATAGGTGCCGCTGGTAGGTTTATCCAGACAGCCAAGAATATTCATCAGCGTCGATTTACCGGAGCCTGACGCGCCGACAATCGCCACCATCTCCCCCGCCTCTACCTGCAGGGTGATGCCCTTCAGCACCTCCACCGGCCCGTCGCCGGAGGGGTAGCTGCGGCGGATATCATTCAGCTCCAGCAGGGCGGTCATTTCGCCGCCCCTGGCTGGCTCTCGCTGATGACCACCTCTTCACCCTCTTCCAGCCCTTTCACCACCACCACATCGGTGTCGTTGCGCGAGCCGAGACTCACCTCACGCTCGCGGATTTCACCGTTACGCAGCACCTTCACGTTATAGCGGTTATCTCCTACCGGTTGGCCCAGCGCCGCCAGCGGAATGGTCAGCACGTTTTTCACCCCGGAGAGCTGAATATGCACCTGGGCGGTCATGTCCAGGCGCAACACCCCCTGCGGGTTGGGGACTTCAAACCGGGCGTGATAGAAAATGGCGTCGTTGACCTTCTCCGGCGTCGGGAGAATATCCTTCAGCACCCCTTCATAGCGGGTTTGCGGGTCCCCCAGCACGGTAAACCAGGCTTTTTGCCCCGGCTTCAGGTGGATCACATCCGCTTCCGAAACCTGCGCCTTCACCAGCATGGTACCCATATCCGCCAGGGTCAGGATGTTCGGCGCCTGCTGGGCGGCGATAACCGTCTGTCCCTGCAGGGTCGTAATCTGCGTCACTTCCCCGGCCATCGGTGCAACGATGCGGGTGTACTCGAGGTTAGTTTTGGCACTGTCCAGCGAGGCCTGGTTGCGTTTGATCTGCGCATCGATGGTACCAATCTGCGCCTGCTTCACCGCCAGCTCGGTGGTCGAGGTATCCAGATCCTGCTGCGAGATCGCCTGGGTGGTCGCCAGCTGCCGCTGACGGTTCAGGGTCACCTGGGCGAGCTTACGCTCCGCTTCCGCCTGGCTGCGCTGGGCGCGCAGCTCCATCAGCGTCGCTTCCACCTCTTTGATCTGGTTTTCGGCCTGCTCCGGGTCGATAACCCCCAGCAGTTGCCCTTTTTTCACCTTGTCGCCAATCTCCACCGATAGGGTCTTCAACTGGCCGCTGACCTGGGCACCCACGTCAACCTTGCGTAGCGCGTCCAGTTTGCCGGTCGCCAGCACGCTCTGCTGCAACTCGCCCGGACGGACAATCAATGTCTGATATTGCGGCACCGGTGCGTTTAGCACCCGCCACAGCCAGAATCCACCCACCAGTACAATCAGCACCAGCAGCAGAAACAGCTTCCTGCGCTTTCCCTTTAAGTTCATAAATATTCCAAATAGCAATTCCGGCTTACATAACTGTTGATTCTAACTAAACCGCGCCTCAACGAAACCCCTGCTTTTCGTGGCGCGTGAAAGTTGTTGAGGAGAGGTTGATAAAACCCCTGCTGAAATAAAGGCCTGGCAACAAGACCGGGATCTATTATGTCCTCCATCGCAGAGTCATCTTATTCACATCAGCAGCAACCTAAATCAGCCTGGCAGCTATTTCAGCATCTGGCCTCCGGGACATTAACCCCCGGCCTTGCCTGGCGTAATCCGGCCTATCGCCGCAAGTTTATGCTGCGCTCGCTGATGACGCCGTTCAGCACCGCACGTCTGCTGGCAAGCCTGACAAAACAGCCGCAACTGCTGCAACTGTTACAGGCCCAGCCGGGACTGCCCTGCCGCCTGCATCGCCCGTGGCTCTCGGTGGCGATGAATCGCCAGCAAACGCTCCAGGCGCTGAACTGGCACTATCAGACCCTGCAGAGCCGGCTCCCGGCCGCGCTGATGAACGGCTATCTCTCCCGGGAGGGAGTAACGTTACTGACCCTGACCGGCAAAGACGATCGCGCCTTTACCCTGCGTCTGTGCGCCGATGCTTTTCTCGATAAAGAGGGCGAAGCGACGCTGGCGTTTTGCGATGAACAGCAGACGGTGCTGGCGGAGATGACCTTTACGCTGTGTCAGGTTAACGGCACCCCGACGCTGTTTATCGGCGGGATGCAGGGGGCAAAAGCCTTTGTGCCGCACGAGGCGATCCAGAGCGCCACCAAAGCCTGTCACGGCCTGTTCCCGAAACGCCTACTGGTGGAAGCCGCCATGACGCTCGGCAGCGCCCTGGCCGTGGAGCAGATTATCGCCGTCAGCAACAGCACCCATATTTATCGCAGCTGGCGCTATCGCAAGAAAAAAGAGGGGAAACTGCTGGCCGACTACGACAGTTTCTGGCTGTCGCTGGGCGGGGAGCGCGACAGCGAGGGCAACTTCAGGCTGCCGCTCGCCATGCCGCGCAAACCGATGGAGGAGATCGCCAGCAAAAAACGCGCCGAGTACCGCCGCCGGTTTACCCTGCTGGACAGCCTGATCGATCAGGTCAACCAGGCGACCCGCCGCTAGTCCGCCCTCCCGCGTGCCAGCCACAGCACGCGGGAGAACATCTTCCGCAACAGCGTGGGCACCGCCTCCACGCCGCGACGACCAGCCTCCATCGCCACCTCAATCGCCAGATCGGGTTTCGAGGAACGGTGAATGGCCTTCATGATCACCCGCCGCATGTTCATCGGGACGTCGTGCGGGATCATCGCCACCCGGTGAAAGACATCGGCAAAGCCCTGCCGGTACATGAAGTGTTCCATGTCCATGGCGGGCAGCGCCGTCAGGTGCTCGCGCTCCTCCTCCCGATCGTTATTGATCAGCCCGCGCACGGTCGCGGCATATTTCTTACCCGCTTCGTCACCATCCACCAGCACATGCCATTCGATGCCCATCCGCCGGGCAAATTTAATCAGCGGTTTCAGGCCTGACTGGGCAAACTCGATCACTTTGATGCCCTCGGCATCAAAGTGGTGCCCACACTGACGGGCCAGCTCGTTAATCACCCAGGTTTCGGTCTCCCCTTCCACCAGCAGCCAGCAGCGGGCAAACAGCGAGGAGGCGCGGTTGAAGCGAATATGGAAGGCGATACGGCGACTGTCTTCCGCATTCATGCCCCCCGGACCCAGGCGGTAAGCCGAGACGCGCGACGACTCACGCACCAGACGGCAGACGTGCTCGACCGGGGTTAGCGACAGCAGTTCGCCGGAGTTGGTGGTGGTGATGCGCTGCAACGGCAGCAGATTCAGCAGGTGCCAGGCCACCGAGAGCATGATTGGGTGCAGGCGCGTCTCGGGATCTTCCACCAGCAGCAGCGGACGGGCATCCCGGTCCAGCCGGACGGTGCCTTTGGCCTGCAACAACGTGGAGAACAGCCCCAGCAGGATCACCCGGTGCGAGCGGCCGCCGGGACGGTC
Organism: Leclercia sp. GHBNCSD; assembly: GCF_055805075.1. Taxonomy (NCBI): domain Bacteria; kingdom Pseudomonadati; phylum Pseudomonadota; class Gammaproteobacteria; order Enterobacterales; family Enterobacteriaceae; genus Leclercia; species Leclercia sp. GHBNCSD. Next base: position 344,118 of record NZ_JBQVYO010000001.1, read on the forward strand.
GATCATCCGGTTGATGATATCGAGATAACGCCAGCTGCGTTGCTCGTCATGGGAGCGCCGCCGCATCAGCCGGTTGCGCACCGGGGAGGTGCCCTGTTCGGAGAAGTAGTGCTCCAGCAGCTGTACCATTGCCGACAGCCCCTGGCGGATCTGGCCGTCGGTCAGGTTTTGCGGGCGGGCGACCAGTTCCCGGGCCAGATAGTCCAGCTCCCGGGCGGTGACCTCCACATCAGGCATGTCGGGGACGGTACCGTTGCGGATGCGGCGCATAAAGCGGGCATCACGCAGGCGCAGCACCGGCATCAGACGGACCAGATGGCGCGCCCGTTCGTCGATATCCTCCAGCGGCAGGACCTGGCCGTCAGTATCGAGAAAACCGCGCAGGGTCAGCACACTGTCATCAGTGGCAAGCTCACCCTCCAGACGATAAAAAATGCGCCGATAGCCATCATCACAGGGCACCCAGCAATCGGCAAGAGGACGATAGCGGCGAACGCGATGGCGCCCCGGCTCGCTTTCACGAAAGGTAAGGATAATATGCAGATGGTGTTCACGCCCCTGCAGATCCCCGGGGGGGAACCAGAAATCTTCCCGGACAAAATGGTACAGACTGGATTCCGGCGATAGCAGCAACGTCAGGGCGTCCAGCAGGCTCGATTTACCCCAGGCGTTTTCTCCGATCAGCACGTTGTTGTGCTCAAGCATCAGCGACAGACGGTTAATGCCGCGAAACCCCACGATTTCCACACGCTCTAGCAACATGTACCCTCCGGGAGAAATGAACTTTTTCCTTTAAGTTATCAGGAGTATAACGCCAGCGGGCCCGGACGGACACTCCATCGTCGGCGGAATAATGATTGCCAGAAGGGAAAATTAAGAATTTAACCAGACAGTTTCATTTGTAATAACGATTTCCGCCGCATACTCTTGCTGCCGAAAATGTAACTCTGCTTTACTCGCCATAATTTAGCAAGGAAGCGCAACACATTGCCCTACATCAAACTTACCGTATTTATTTAACTGGTGAGAGGGAATATTCATTTTTAGAATAGTGGCGTTTTAAAAATCGTCGCTTGTTTTGGCGATAAATAACAATGGCGCAGGATTGCGCTCATTTTTTCTTTGAGGTGGTTATGTTCAGAAAATTAGCAGCGGAATGTTTTGGGACATTCTGGTTGGTATTTGGTGGCTGCGGTAGCGCCGTCCTGGCAGCAGGGTTCCCGGAACTGGGAATTGGTTTTATCGGCGTTTCGCTGGCCTTTGGTTTAACGGTTTTAACGATGGCATATGCCGTGGGGCATATTTCCGGCGGTCACTTTAACCCGGCGGTAACTTTAGGATTGTGGGCCGGCGGCCGTTTTCCGGCAAAAGAGGTTGCTGGCTATATTATTGCCCAGGTCATTGGCGGAATTATTGCTGCCGCTATTTTGTATGTTATTGCCAGCGGTAAAGCGGGCTTTGATGCTGCGGCCAGCGGCTTTGCCTCAAACGGCTTTGGCGAACACTCCCCGGGCGGTTTCTCCATGCTCTCTGCCATCGTGATTGAAATTGTGCTGACTGCGGGCTTCCTGCTGGTGATCCACGGCGCAACGGACAAGCACGCCCCGGCCGGTTTCGCGCCGATTGCGATTGGCCTGGCGCTGACCCTGATCCACCTGATCAGCATTCCGGTGACCAACACCTCTGTTAACCCGGCGCGCAGCACAGCGGTAGCCATCTTCCAGGGCGGCTGGGCGCTGCAACAGCTGTGGCTGTTCTGGGTGATGCCGATTATCGGCGGTATTATTGGCGGCGTGCTGTACCGCACCCTGCTGGAAAAACGCGATTAAGCGTGCGCGCGTTGTGGCGCCGGGTGATGGCTTCGCCTTACCCGGCCTACGGGACAGCATTTCGTAGGCCGGGCAAGCGAAGCGCCGCCCGGCACTGTTTTCACCTTTACTGAACCGTCTGAATTGGGTAGTGTCACAGCGCCACTCATATACAGGACCGGTTGTTCATGTTTTCAGGACTCTTAATCATTCTGCTCCCACTGATCGTGGGCTATCTCATTCCTCTTCATCAGCTGTCAGCGTTAAAACTGATCAACCGACTTTTGAGCGGAATTGTCTACGTCATTCTCTTTTTTATGGGGATCAGCCTCGCCTTCCTCGATAATCTTGCCACCAATCTGCTCTCTATCCTGCACTACTCCATTATTACGATGGCCGTTATTTTGCTCTGTAATATCGCGGCCCTGTTCTGGCTGGAGCGCGCTATTCCGTGGAAAAACCATCACCATCAGGAAAAATTGCCTTCACGCATTGCCATGGCGCTGGAGTCATTAAAATTATGCGGCGTGGTGGTGCTCGGTTTTCTGCTGGGGCTGACAGGATTCTCTTTTTTACAACACGCCACCGAGGCCAGTGAATATACCCTGATCTTCCTGCTGTTCCTTATTGGTATTCAGCTGCGAAATAATGGCATGACCCTAAAACAGATCGTTCTCAACCGTCGCGGCATGATAGTGGCGGTGGTGGTGGTGGGCAGTTCGCTGATTGGCGGGGTGATTAACGCCTTTATTCTCGACCTGCCGCTGAATACCGCCCTGGCGATGGCCTCCGGTTTTGGCTGGTACTCGCTTTCCGGCATTCTGTTAACCGAGTCTTTCGGTCCGGTCATTGGCAGCGCCGCCTTCTTTAACGATCTGGGGCGCGAGCTGATCGCCATCATGCTGATCCCCGGTCTGGTGCGCCGCAGTCGTTCCACGGCGCTGGGGCTGTGCGGTGCCACCTCGATGGATTTCACCCTGCCGGTGCTGCAACGCTCGGGCGGGCTGGAGATGGTACCTGCCGCCATCGTTCACGGCTTTATTTTAAGCCTGCTGGTGCCCGTCATGATGGCGTTCTTCTCAGCCTGATACTTCTTTGGCGGTAGCCTGCTGCCGCCAAAATTGCGCTAAATCAATATCCCTCTACTTTGTGGCAGAAAGCGCTTCCCACCGTATCGCCACAGGCATAATCTTAAACATGTATATCAAATATAACTTTAACAGGTGTGATTATGTTTTGTGTGCAATGTGAACAAACCATCCGTACCCCAGCTGGCAACGGCTGCTCTTACGCACAGGGCATGTGCGGTAAAACCGCAGAAACCTCCGATCTGCAGGATTTACTGATCGCCTCTCTGCAGGGTTTATCCGCCTGGGCAGTTAAAGCCCGGGAATATGGCATTATCGACCACTACGTTGATCACTTCGCCCCGCGCGCGTTTTTCTCTACCCTGACTAACGTGAACTTCGACTCCCCGCGCATTGTGGGCTACGCCCGCGAAGCCATCGCCCTGCGTGAAGCCCTCAAAGCGCAGTGCCTGAATGTGGATGCCAGCGCCCAGGTCGATAACCCGATGGGTGACCTGCAACTGGTCAGCGACGACCTCGGCGATCTGCAGCGCCAGGCGGCTGAATTTACCCCGAACAAAGACAAAGCGGCGATTGGCGAGAACATTCTCGGCCTGCGTCTGCTCTGCCTGTACGGCCTGAAAGGTGCCGCGGCCTATATGGAGCACGCCCACGTTCTGGATCAGTACGACAACGACATCTACGCCCAGTACCACAAAATTATGGCGTGGCTCGGCACCTGGCCTTCCGACATGAACGCCCTGCTGGCGTGTTCCATGGAGATCGGCCAGATGAACTTCAAAGTGATGAGCATCCTGGATGCCGGTGAAACCACCAAATATGGCCACCCAACCCCGACGCAGGTCAACGTCAAAGCGACCGAAGGCAAATGCATCCTGATCTCCGGTCACGACCTGAAAGATCTCTACAACCTGCTGGAGCAGACCGATGGCACCGGCGTTAACGTCTACACCCACGGCGAGATGCTGCCCGCCCACGGCTACCCGGAACTGCGTAAATTCAAACATCTGATCGGGAACTACGGCAGCGGCTGGCAGAACCAGCAGGTGGAATTCGCCCGCTTCCCGGGCCCTATCGTGATGACCTCGAACTGCATCATCGACCCGACGGTGGGTGCCTACGATGACCGCATCTGGACCCGCAGCATCGTCGGCTGGCCGGGCGTGAGCCACCTCGAAGGCGACGATTTTGGTCCGGTGATTGCCCAGGCCCAGCAGATGGCGGGCTTCCCCTACAGCGAAATTCCGCACCTGATCACCGTCGGTTTCGGTCGCCAGACCCTGCTGGGTGCGGCAGATTCCCTGATTGATCTGGTGAGCCGCGAAAAACTGCGTCATATCTTCCTGGTGGGCGGCTGCGACGGCGCGTGCGGGGAACGTAACTACTTCACCGACTTCGCCACCAGCGTGCCGGACGACTGCCTCATCCTGACCCTGGCCTGCGGTAAGTACCGCTTCAACAAGCTGGAGTTCGGGGATATCGAAGGGCTGCCGCGCCTGATCGATGCCGGTCAGTGTAACGATGCCTACTCAGCCATCATCCTCGCGGTCACCCTGGCGGAAAAACTGGGCTGCGGCGTAAACGATCTGCCGCTGTCCCTGGTGCTCTCCTGGTTCGAGCAGAAAGCGATTGTGATCCTGCTGACCCTGCTCTCGCTGGGCGTGAAAAACATCGTCACCGGCCCGACGGCGCCTGGCTTCTTCACCCCGGATCTGCTGGCGGTTCTCAACGAGAAGTTCGGTCTGCGTTCCGTGACCACCGTTGAAGAAGATATGAAGCAACTGCTGAGCGCGTAAGGAGTAAAAGTATGACGATGCCAACCCATCAGTGCCCATGGCGGATGCAGGTGCACCACATCCATCAGGAAACGCCGGATGTCTGGACGATTTCGCTGCTGTGCCACGACTATTATCCTTACCGTGCCGGGCAGTATGCGCTGGTCAGCGTGCGTCACTCCGCAGAGACGCTGCGGGCGTACACGATCTCCTCGACGCCGGGCATCAGCGAGTACATTACGCTGACGGTTCGTCGCATTGATGAGGGGGCGGGCTCACAGTGGCTGACAGGTGAGGTGAAGCGTGGGGATTATATCTGGCTCTCTGACGCGCAGGGAGATTTTACCTGCGACGATAAGCCGGACGATAAATTCCTGCTGCTGGCCGCCGGCTGCGGCGTCACGCCGGTGATGTCGATGCGGCGCTGGCTGGCGAAGAATCGCCCGCAGGCTGACGTGGCGGTGATCTTCAGCGTGCGCTCGCCGCAGGATGTCATTTTTGCAGACGAATGGCGTCACTACCCGGTTACCCTGGTGGCGGAAAACAACGCTACAGAGGGGTTTGTCGCCGGTCGCCTGAGTCGCGAACTGCTGCAAAGCGTACCGGACATCGCCTCCCGCACGGTGATGACCTGTGGTCCGGCGCCCTATATGGCGATCGTTGAAGAAGAGGTGAAGGCCCTGGGCGTGACCCGCTTCTTTAAAGAGCAGTTCTTTACCCCGGTCGCGGAAGCCGCCACCCACGGGTTGAAGATCACCAAACTGCAGCCTGCGAAAACCTTCTTTGGCCGCGTGGGCAGCACGCTGCTGGAGGCGCTGGAGAGCAATAACGTGCCGGTGGTGGCTGCCTGCCGTGCAGGCGTGTGCGGCTGCTGTAAAACAAAAGTGGTGGACGGGAACTATACCGTTACCAGCACCATGACGCTGACGGATGCCGAAGTGGCGGAAGGCTATGTGCTGGCCTGCTCCTGCCATCCGCAGGGGGATCTGGTGCTGGCCTGAAAAAACGCCTGGTGGCGCTACGCTTGCCGGGCCTACAAAAGAGCGCGAACCGTAGGCCGGGCAAACGCAGTGCCGCCCGGCATTACCGCTGCAGAGGAATTACTTCCACGCCGGATCGCTGACCACCGCAAACCGCCCTGCCCCCAAAAATGCCACCGCCAGCGCCCCCACAAAGAAATAGACCAGACTCTCAATCGCCCATGCCCCTACCGCATCCAGCGCGAAGGTTTTCCCGGTACCTACCATCAGCCACGCCACCACCATGGTGAACGCTAATATCAGCGCCGCCGGACGGGTGAGAATGCCGAGAATAATCAGGATCGGCGCCACCACTTCCCCCATCAGCACGCCCCAGGCGATAAAGCCCGGCAGCCCTTTTGCCACCAGCATGCCTGCAATCCCCCCGACCCCGTCGATAGCCTTATGCAGGCCATGAAACAGCATCAATCCCCCCACCGCCAGCCGCAGCAACAATCTGCCGAAATCTTCGTGCGTTAGCGTTTTATTAACAGCAAGTAACAATGATTTAACCATCTGAATTGACTCCATTTTTAACTAAACTCATACCACAATATGACGAAATGTTGCACAGTGAAAGCAACTATTAATAAGGGGGATTCCGCGGGCATGCCGGTCAGTTTCATCTAAGCTTGAAAGCGTTATCACATTCAGGAGATGGACTACCATGAAACAAACCGTGGCGAACTATATTGCGAAAATGCTGGAACAGGCCGGGGTAAAACGGATCTGGGGTGTTACCGGGGATTCCCTCAACGGTCTGAGCGACAGCCTGAACCGAATGGGCACCATCGAATGGATGCCGACCCGCCATGAGGAGGTCGCCGCGTTCGCCGCCGGGGCCGAAGCTCAGCTGACCGGAGAGCTGGCGGTCTGTGCGGGCTCGTGCGGGCCTGGCAATCTGCACCTGATCAACGGTCTGTTTGATTGTCACCGTAATCATGTCCCGGTGCTGGCTATCGCCGCGCACATTCCGTCGAGCGAGATTGGCAGCGGCTATTTTCAGGAGACGCATCCGCAGGAGCTGTTCCGTGAATGCAGCCACTACTGTGAACTGGTCTCCTCCCCTGAGCAGATCCCCCAGGTGCTGGCCCTGGCGATGCGCAACGCCATTCTGAAGCGCGGCGTTTCGGTGATTGTGCTGCCAGGCGACGTGGCGCTGCAGGCGGCGCCGGAAAGTGCCAGCACCCACTGGTATCCTGCGCCCCAGCCGGTGGTGACGCCCGCCCACGCGGAGCTGAAAAAACTGGCCCAGCTGCTGCGCTACTCCAGCAACATCGCCCTGATGTGCGGCAGCGGCTGCGCCGGAGCCCACGAGGAGCTGCTGGAATTTGCCGGCACACTTAAGGCGCCGATTGTTCACGCCCTGCGCGGGAAAGAGCATGTAGAATACGATAACCCCTACGACGTGGGGATGACCGGGCTAATTGGCTTCTCCTCCGGGTTCCACACCATGATGAATGCCGACACCCTGGTGCTGCTCGGGACCCAGTTCCCCTATCGCGCGTTTTACCCCACCGACGCCAAAATTATCCAGATCGACATTAACCCCGCCAGCATCGGGGCGCACAGTAAAGTGGATATGGCGCTGGTGGGCGACATCAAGGCGACCCTGAGCGCACTCATGCCGCTGCTGGAGGAGAAGACCGATCGCACCTTCCTGGATAAAGCCCTGAGCGATTATCGCGATGCCCGCAAAGGGCTGGATGACAAGGCGAAACCCAGCGATAAAGCGCTGCACCCGCAGTATCTGGCCCAGCAGATCAGTCGTTACGCCGCCGAGGATGCCATCTTTACCTGCGACGTGGGTACCCCCACCGTCTGGGCGGCGCGTTACCTGAAAATGAACGGCAAGCGCCGCCTGCTGGGGTCGTTTAACCACGGCTCAATGGCCAACGCCATGCCGCAGGCGCTGGGGGCGAAAGCCACCGCGCCGGACCGTCAGGTGGTGGCGATGTGCGGCGACGGCGGCTTCAGTATGCTGATGGGCGACTTCCTTTCAGTGGCGCAGATGAAACTGCCGATCAAAATCATCGTCTTTAACAACAGCGTGCTGGGCTTTGTGGCGATGGAGATGAAAGCGGGCGGCTATCTGACCGACGGTACGGATCTGCACGACACCAACTTCGCCGCCATCGCCGAAGCCTGCGGTATCACCGGTATTCGCGTGGAGAAAGCCTCGGAAGTGGATGATGCCCTCAGCCGCGCCTTTGCCACCGACGGCCCGGTGCTGGTGGATGTGGTGGTGGCCAAAGAGGAGCTGGCTATTCCGCCGCAGATCAAACTGGAACAGGCGAAGGGCTTTAGTCTCTATATGCTGCGCGCCATTATCAGTGGCCGCGGTGACGAAGTTTTGGAGCTGGCAAAAACCAACTGGCTCAGGTAAAACATTTCACATCACCTTTTAAACTATAGGGATGTGAAATGATTGATTTACGTAGCGATACCGTAACCCGCCCGACGCAGGCCATGCTCAAGGAGATGCTGGCCGCACCGGTCGGGGACGACGTCTATGGCGATGACCCCACCGTTAACGAACTTCAGCGCTATGCCGCCGAACTGAGCGGCCACGAGGCTGCGCTGTTCCTGCCCACCGGCACCCAGGCGAACCTGGTGGCACTGCTCAGCCACTGCGAGCGCGGCGAAGAGTATATCGTCGGCCAGGGAGCGCATAACTATCTGTACGAAGCGGGCGGCGCGGCGGTGCTCGGCAGCATTCAGCCGCAGCCTATCGATGCCGCCCCCGACGGCACCTTGCCGCTGGACAAGGTGGCGGCTAAAATCAAAGCCGACGACATTCACTTCGCCCGCACCAGACTGCTCAGCCTCGAAAATACCCATAACGGCAAAGTGCTGCCGCGCGACTACCTGAAAGCGGCGTGGGAGTTTACCCGCGAGCGTAAACTGGGGCTGCACGTTGACGGCGCGCGCATCTTCAACGCCGTGGTGGAGTATGGCTGTGAGCTGAAAGCGATTACGCAATATTGCGACTCGTTCACCATTTGTCTCTCCAAAGGGCTGGGCACGCCGGTGGGCTCCCTGCTGGTGGGCAACGCCGACTACATCAAGCGCGCCAACCGCTGGCGCAAAATGACCGGCGGCGGCATGCGCCAGGCCGGGATCCTCGCCGCGGCAGGTCTGTACGCCCTGAAAAATAACGTAGTCCGCCTGAAGGACGATCACGACAACGCCGCGTGGATGGCTGCGCAGCTGCGCGAGATCGGCGCCGACGTGATGCGTCACGACACCAACATGCTCTTTGTCCGCGTCGGAGAGGAACACGCCGCAGCATTAGGCGAGTTTATGAAGGCGCGCGGCGTGCTGATTAACGCCTCGCCGGTGGTGCGTCTGGTGATGCATCTCGACGTTAACCGCGAGCAGCTGACAGACGTGGTTGCCCACTGGCAGGCATTTTTGCAGCGCTAAGGAGTCCACGTGCCGCAACGTATTCTGGTGCTGGGTGCCAGCGGGTATATCGGTCAACATCTGGTGGCCGCCCTGAGCGCACACGGGCACCAGGTCCGGGCTGCGGCACGCAGCATTGAACGTCTGCAAAAGCAGGCCCTGCCCCACGTCACCTGCCATGCTATCGACCTCAACTGGCCGCAGACGCTGGCGGCGCTGCTGGAGGGGGTGGATACCCTTTACTATCTGGTACACAGCATGGGCGAAGGGGGGGACTTTATCGCCCACGAGCGGCAGGTGGCGATGAACGTGCGCGACGTGCTGCTGGAACACCCGGTTAAGCAGATTATCTTTCTCAGTTCGTTACAGGCACCGGCGCATGAGCAGTCCGACCATCTGCGCGCCCGGCAACTTACCGCCGATATCCTGCGCAGCGCCGGGATCCCGCTTACCGAACTGCGGGCCGGGATCATCGTTGGCGCCGGTTCTGCCGCCTTCGAAGTGATGCGCGATATGGTCTATAACCTGCCGGTGCTGACCCCGCCGCGCTGGGTCCGCTCCCGCACCACGCCGATTGCGCTGGAGAACCTGCTGCACTATATGGTGGAGCTTCTCAACCACCCGGCCACGCAGCACCGGGTGCTGGAGGCCGCCGGACCCGAGGTGTTGAGCTATCAGCAGCAGTTTGAACATTTTATGCGGGTAAGTGGCCGTCGTCGCCCGCTGATCCCCATTCCTTTCCCGACCCGCTGGATCTCAGTGTGGTTTTTAAATGTGATTACCTCCGTGCCGCCGACCATTGCCAAAGCGTTAATCCAGGGGCTGAAACACGATCTGCTGGCTGACGATCGCGCGCTGCGCAACCTGATCCCGCAAACGCTGATCCCCTTCGATGACGCGGTTCGTAACACGCTGAAAGAAGAGGAGAAGCTGGTGAACTCCAGCGACTGGGGCTACGACGCCCAGGCGTTCGCCCGCTGGCGTCCGGAATATGGTTACTACCCGAAACAGGCCGGATGCACGGTGAAAACCACCGCCAGCCTCAGCGCCCTGTGGGAAGTGGTGAACCAGATCGGCGGTAAAGAGCGCTACTTCTTTGGCAACGCGCTGTGGCAAACCCGGGCGATGATGGATCGGCTCGTCGGGCATAAGCTGGCGAAAGGCCGTCCGGCCGCGCCATATTTGCAAACCGGCGATACCGTTGACAGCTGGAAGGTAATTATCGTTGAACCTGAAAAGCAGCTGGCGCTGCTGTTTGGCATGAAAGCCCCCGGCCTCGGGCGGTTGTGCTTTACGCTCAAGGACAAAGGCGACCACCGGGAGCTGGACGTGCGCGCCTGGTGGCATCCGCACGGCATGCCAGGTCTGTTCTACTGGCTGCTGATGATCCCGGCGCACCTGTTTATCTTCCGGGGAATGGCCCGGCGTATTGTTTTTCTGGCAGAACAAAACAGAGAAAAAGAGTAATTAAAACTCTGAATCTTTCACGTTTCCCATTGCATACAGTCGTAATTCACGGAAGAATGCGCACGAAATTCTTTCAATACAGTGGATCGATATGAAGGTACTGGTTACCGGCGCCACCAGCGGCTTAGGCCGCAATGCGGTGGAGTTTTTGCGCAATAAAGGCGTCAGCGTCCGGGCCACCGGTCGTAATGAAGCGATGGGTAAATTGCTGCAAAAAATGGGCGCAGAGTTTGTCCATGCCGACCTGACGGAACTGGTCTCTTCCCAGGCAAAAGTGATGCTGGCCGGAATCGATACGCTGTGGCACTGCTCCAGCTTTACCTCACCCTGGGGAACCCAGGAAGCGTTCGACCTGGCAAACGTGCGCGCCACCCGCCGTCTGGGTGAGTGGGCTGTGGCCTGGGGCGTGCGCAACTTCGTGCATATCTCCTCGCCGTCGCTCTATTTCGACTATCACCACCATCGCGATATCCAGGAAGATTTCCGTCCGGCGCGCTTCGCCTGCGAATTTGCCCGCAGTAAAGCCGCCAGCGAAGAGGTAATCGATCTGCTGGCGCAGTCTAACCCGCATACCCGTTTTACCATTTTGCGTCCGCAGAGCCTGTTTGGCCCGCACGACAAAGTGTTTATTCCGCGCCTGGCGCAGATGATGCACCACTACGGCAGCGTGTTGTTGCCGCGCGGCGGGGATGCGCTGGTGGACATGACCTATTACGACAATGCCATTCATGCCATGTGGCTGGCCAGCCAGCGTGAGTGCGACGGGCTGCCATCCGGCCGGGCATACAACATCACCAACGGCGAGCCACGCTCGCTGCGCAGCATTGTGCAAAAGCTGATCGACGAGCTGAACATTCACTGCCGGATCCGCTCCGTGCCCTACCCGATGCTGGATATTATTGCCCGCAGCATGGAGCGGCTGGGCAATAAGGCTGCCAAAGAGCCGATGCTGACGCACTACGGGGTGTCGAAACTGAACTTTGATTTTACCCTCGATACGCAACGCGCTGAGAGTGAGCTGGGCTATAAGCCGCTGGTGACGCTGGATGAGGGGATTGTGCGCACCGCGGCCTGGCTGCGGGATCACGGGAAGTTACATCGCTAACAGCCCGGCGCGCGGCAGAGAAAAAAACGGCAACCCTGAGGTTGCCGTTTTGCTATTAAAGTGCGGTCCAGGCGTCTGCCCATGCCAGGCCTACGCCTGGTTCATAGTAAGCCGGGGTGCTGTTACACCAGCCGCTGTACGGGAACGGCTTGCACTGGAAGAGTTTACCGTGGTTGTTCACGATATCCCCTGCGTTGTACTTGTTGTTGGCGCTCCACGCCGCGTAAGTGTCTGAGCCTTCGTCACCTGACGGGGTCTGCGCTTTCGCTTTCACGTTCAGCAGGTAAGTCGTGGTGTCGCTCAGCTCGCCATCGCTGACGGTCAGGCTCACTTCAATCTGCTGAGCCGTTGCTGCTTCAGGCGCAGTAAAGGTCACTACCGCTTTGTCTTCACCGGAGACGGTCTGGCCGTCCTGGGAACGCCAGGTATAGGTCAGTTTGTTGCCATCTTCGTCAGTGGAGCCTTCCGCGCTCAGGGAGACCTGGGCACCCGCGTCAACCGCCCCAACCGGGCCGGAAATGACCGCAACCGGCGCATGGTTAGTCACAGCTGGCGTCTCATCTGCTGGCGTATTGTCTGCCGGGGTGTTATCAGCCGGAGTATTATCCGCTGGCGTATTGTCTGCCGGGGTATTGTCCGCTGGCGTATTATCGCTCGGGTTAACCGCAGAGCCATCGTCATTGACGATATTCACGTTAAAGAACTTCTGCACGCACTTGGTGTAATCGCCCTCTTTAAAGGCGCTGAATGGCGTCTGATAACCCACCAGCTGACAGGCGTAGGTTTTGCCGTCCGGCGTATCTGCGCTCCATCCCCAGTCCTGTTCCCAGTAAATTTTCAGGGCACCGGCGCCGCCTTCATCAAACTGCTTCATGTTGGCACAGCCCAGGACTTCATTTTCCGGAACCGGCACTTTCAGGTAGTTGGCGAACTCTTTGTAGTATTTGATCCGGTTTTCGGACTGGGCAATTTCCGTCGGGCCGCCACATTCCACGCCGCCGTTAATGATCTGGGTGGTCACGCCGAAGCCCGGTACCAGGCCGTTAGCTTTGTCGTGATCGTTTGGCTGCCAGGTGCCGTCGATGACCTGCAGCATGCTCGGCTTCGGCGGTTGCGGGTAGGCGAAGAAGAAGATGGCGCTCGCCAGGTTCAGCCAGGTGTCGGCAACCAGCTCCGGTTTGTCCAGCAGCGTGCGGACGTCGCCAAACATCGCTTCCGAGAACGGACCGTAGTTATAGTTGTAGGAGAGCTGCTTGGCGCCGCGGCCAAAGTAGCTCAGGAAATCGCCGTCTTTGTCTTTGCCGCACGGCCAGGTCTGTCCCTGCCAGACATCCGGGTTGCATTCGCCGTTATAGCCGCCCTTCTGGCCTTCGCTCCAGCCCATTTCGCGAACGTATACCAGCGCCTGACGCCATTCGGCTTCCGGACGCCAGGATTCATGCCCGCCGGTCTCCTGCGCGAAGTGTGCAAACATGGTCGCCAGCTCTTTACGGCAAATCGCCAGGCTGTCGCGGCCATCGGTGTAGGTATCGCACAGCGCCGGGAATTTACCCACCGCTTTCAGTAAGTTGCTGTAGCTGTACTCTTTGGCGCGCAGCGGGAACAGATACTCCCAGTCGCTCTCCTTCAGAATGCTTTCAACACGCTTCACGTTATCTGGATTGGTCGCCTTACCCGGCTCAATCTGCTCCACCAGGGCGTTATCCAGGGTGCGGATTGTCGCCTTGACCGACTTCATCAGCGGAAAATCCGTTAACGCCTGCTCTTTTTTTGCCAGATCGCTGGCTTTTATCGTGTAGGGTTCACTGCTTTCCGCCTTGAGCATGTTTGCCTGTGCCATTACTGGCGCAACACACGCCCCCGCGACCAGAATGCTCAGCAATGTCCTTTTATTCATCTACGTTGTTCCTTTTAAAAACGATAATAAGCAATACGAACTCGATTTATGTATTAACCCTTTAATAAATAAATCCGGGACAGCAACCTTTTCTTTCTGAAGAACACTCGTAAGATATTCTTCAAAAAAAACTGACTATCGGTACTGCGACATCCGTTTTATTCTTTGATATTTCGCCCAGACTTTTCTGGCGTAAATCCTGCGCTGGGGATAATTCTCCGGTTTCAGTCCCGCGTTATAGGCGCCGACCGCCTCCCAGTTATAGCCGTAAACGTTAATCATGCCGGAGAGAATAGAAGCGCCAACCATAATAGAGGTGCAGGGCTCCGTTATTAACCGGTATTCATCAATGCCCTTTTTTTCCAGTTCAGCAAAATGCGTACTATTTATTTGCATCAGACCGACATCCCGGGAGCCGTCGTGGTTATAACCGACCGCGTTCGGATTGAGGCCGGACTCCACGTCCGCAATGGCAAATAATAACCAGGGATCGACATGGTAATATTTCCCGGCAGAATTCCAGCAGTTGGCTAATACCCCCTGACTGATTAACAACAACAGAAAAATAACGCGTTTCATCTCTTCACCTGGCCGACGCTGATGGACTGACCGCGCGGTGAAGCGCGGTCATTGATGGCGGGCAAAGATCGCGCCCGCCATCTCAGAGAAGGACGATTATTTGCAGTCTGCTGCTGCGCCTTCTTTCACCCATACATCGCTGTTGGCTGGGTTATCACCACGGGTCCACCACTTCGCACGGTAAACGAAACCTTCATAAGTGGTCGTGTCGCCGCCGTTATAAACCATTTCGGGTTGCCAGCTGAACTTCACTTTGCTGACCAGTTCCCATGCTCCCTCGCCAAAGCCAGGCTGGTTGCCCTGAGTCCAGTACTTCGCTTTCCAGACCAGATGGTCGAAGCTAACGGTATCGCCAGTGTTGTAGACCTTGCTGCTGCTCCACGCAGCATATTTGCTGGCGTTGGCATCGACAGGCTTATCACAGCTACCGGTTGCTCCTTCGTCGGACGGAGGAGTATCTTCATCAGCTGGTGGCGTGACGTCATCCGCAGGCGGCGTGACATCATCGGCTGGCTCAGACGCTTTTGGCGTGACGTTAACCTGCACGGTTGAGTGCACGCTCTCTTTGCCATCGCCGACCACTACGCTCAGGGAGTAGCTGGACTCGGAGGTCACCTCCGGCGCAGTGATGCGCACGCTTGAGGTATTGATACCGGTAGCATTCATCTCTGCCGGTACGCTCCAGCTATAGGTCAGCGCATCGCCATCTGGATCGGATGCCTGGACATGCAGGGACTGCGTCTGACCCGCTTCCAGGGTGACGGCCTGCATTGGGTTAACCACCGGAGCCTGGTTCGCTTTAGGCGCTTTGTTGACGACCTGGACGTTCACGGTGCTGGAGAGCCCTTTCGCATCGGTCACGGTCAGACGGAAGGCCAGGGTATGGTCGCTGGTCACAGCCGGAACGCTAAAGGTGGCTTTCGCGGAGGTGCTGTTCGCGATATTCACCGCGGTTCCGGAAATCTGCGTCCACTTGTAGGTCAGCGCATCGCCATCCTGGTCGGAAGAAGCAGAACCATCCAGCGTGACGGTCACCGGACCGGTCACGGTCTGGTCAGCAGCGGTCGCCACAGGCGCGTGGTTGGTGTTCGCTGGCTCGTCAGAAGAGGAACCGTTGCCCAACAGGCTTTCGTTCATGGCGTTCAGGATATCGCCGTTATCGGATTCAATAGACCATGCGAACAGACCGCCGAGGTTTTTGTCCAGTACGTACTTGCCTTTCGCCGCAACCGAACGGGCGTCGTCATAGCTCACCAGCTCGCCGGTGGCTTTGTTGAACAGGTAAGGCGCTTCTGCCGCGCTGTCATATTTGTACTCCCAGCCTGGCTTGCCTTTCATCTGATTGGCAATCACGCGGTAGTCAATGATACCCGCTTCCCAGGTACCCGGAATTGCGCCAGTCGCGGTGCCGGTGAATGGATTGTCGCCGGTGTAGCCGTGTACGCCGGTCCAGCCGCGACCGTACATCGCCGCACCCACTACGATTTTGCCCGGCTGTACTTTCTGGTCCAGCATCGCTTTCACGGCGTTATCGGTGGTGTAGTTGGTATCTGGTTTCCAGGAAGCACCGTACAGCGCCGCCTGGTGACCCAGTTCGGTGTTACTCCATGCGCCGTAGTAGTCGTAGCTCATCAGGAAGATGTGGTCGATGTACTGCTGTGCAGTGGTGTAATCGACATCTTCAATCTTATCTCTACCGGCGCCGATAGCGGTGGTCAGCTCGTAAGTACGGCCAGTCTCAGCAGACAGCTCGTTCAGCATGGCGCGCAGATCGTGCATCAGTGCGGTATAGGTGGCTTTGTCGGTCTGCGGGTTGCCCAGTTTGGCATTCTCGCCGCCGCCGCCCGGGAATTCCCAGTCGATATCCACGCCATCAAACACTTTCCAGGTTTTCAGGAACTCTTTAACTGAGCCGACGAAACGGTCGCGCAGCACTTTGTTGTCCATCTGGAAGAAGGGATCGGACAGGGTCCAGCCGCCCACAGAAGGCAGGATCTTCAGGTTTGGATTGGCTTTTTTCATCGCCATCAGCTGGCCGTAGTTACCTTTGTACGGTTCGTCCCAGCCGGTCACACCTTGCTGTGGTTTTTGCAGCGCAGCCCACGGGTCATGAATGGCGACGGTGTAGTCCTGACGGCCAGCACAGGCGCGTTTCAGGGATTCCAGCGCGCCGGAAGATTTAGCGCTGTCGTTGATGCCATCGCCACCGCAAATTGGAATGAAGCCGTAAAGAATGTGGTTCAGGTTGGCAACCGGGATTTTATCCACGGTGAAGTTACGGTCGTATACGCCCCACTCAGGGAAATAGGCCGCAACCACTTTATCGGTATGTTTGGCGAACGCTTTGTTGTTCTCATGAAGCGTGGTGTTTAATGGCAGCAGGTGGCTACCGTCGGTATCCGCCACAATGATCAGTTTGCTGGCGCTGGTGCTACAGCCGCTGTCATTACATACCTGAACCTGCTCCTGGTAACGGCCCCCTTTTTTCACCTTAAAGGTGGCGGAGCCTGTCGCGCCGCTCGCGCCAGACCAGACTTCCTTACCATCCAGCAGCACTTTTGCCGAGGTTGGAGCATCACCACTCCAGACATTCCACTCAACTTTAACGTCTGCGCCATCGTGAACTTTTACCAGAGAGTTATAGTCCTGCGCGGCCTGGTCAACTTCAACAATAGCAAACTTGTCGTTGCCGCTGGTCAATGATGGCACACCTGGAACGGCTGCAAATACAGGGCTGGTTGCCGCTGCAACAAAAAGCGCCAGGTATTTAGGCTTAAAGAAATTCATTTTCATATCCTAATAACTCTACGTGAACTTTAAAAAACATGTCTTCCTTAAACATGAAATAAAACCAACATGGATTTAAAAAAAATTAAATACATAATGAATTAAAATGTTTTTAATATTTTCAGTTAATCTTAATTATAAAATTAACGTCACATGCGGTTTATAACGAAGATAGTATTAGCAAAAAAATGATTACTCACCTCTTTCCCTTGTCGAAAAAATCTCAAAATATAATTGACAGATTTAATTAGGGGATGAGTGAATAATTTTGCAAAATAAAGGTAATAACGCCTCCGGCCGCCAGTGCCGGGCCAAAAGGAATGTGCGCGGCTTTTTGATCCGCTTTAATAAAGAGGAGATGTCCGGCAATGCCGGTTAACGACGCCAGTAACAGTACATCAGGCAGCGCCTGCCAGCCGCACCAGGCGCCCAGCGCGGCCAGCAGCTTGAAATCACCGTAACCCAGACCTTCGCGACCGGTTATCAGGCGAAACGTCCAGTAGACAAGCCAGAGAGAGAGGTAGCCCGCCACGGCGCCGATAATGGCATCGCGCAGGGGCAGCGTCGGGCTGATAAGGTGGACCAGCAGCCCGGCCCACAGCAGCGGTTGTGTCAGGCAGTCCGGCAGCAGCAGATGCCGCCCATCGATGAGGGCGAGCGGCAGCAAAAAGGCGCTCAACAGCCAGAGGGAAAAGAGCCCGGCAAGGTCTGGCATAGACCAGGCGGTGGTGCCAAAAAAGAGGAAGGTAAAGGCTTCAAGTAACCATAAACGCAATGGGATAGCGCTGCCGCAGTAGTGGCAGCGCCCGCGTAGCGCCAACCAGCTTACCAGTGGGATATTTTGCCACCAGGCCAAATCATGCTGGCATGCCGGGCAGTGCGAGCCCGGAACGAGTAAGTTAATCCCGGCCTCATCTTCAAGCAGCATCGGCGGGATCCGCTCTGCTACCACGCCGAGAAAGCTGCCGATAATTGCGCCAAAAACGGCGCTCATCAGGCTGAACAGGCCCGGGCTGCTCTCTCTGAACAGGACGAAAGCCGTCATGCCGTTTTTTTCCAGCTAAGCTGGATCTCTGCCCTGACGTCACGCTGGTGGTCGACAGGAGTCAGCTTTATTTTCTCCAGTTTGATCCCTGAGGTGGCGTTAATTTCGCGCAACCAGTTCTTCAGCTCATTGATCTCCATCCGGGGCACAATAAACGATAACGTCTGCCCCTCCTGACGCACATCATTTAGCGGCAGCTTTATTTGCTTTGCGCTGTTTTCCACCACGCTACGCGGATTGTCGGTTGTTAATTGCTGCACCTGGAGATGGTTTTTATCGATTTCGCTACGCATCCAGTTAAGGGTATCTCTCTGGCGCTTCAGCGTTGACTGGCTATTTTTAATCATATTATCCAGCGGAACCATGCCGCCGTAATAGACGACGGCGCAGCCCAGCGCCGCGGCGCAGAATTTCATCAGCACCTTTTCACGGGCAGAGTAATTCTGATACCGCGCTTTAAGCTGTGCGACACGCTCTTTCATTTGTGTTTCCCCGTGATCATGGCGGTAAAGGGCGCGACCGTTGAAACCGGCTGCAGCGAAAAGTTGAAATCCGCACTGCTCTGCTGAATGAACGCCTGCAGCGATGCGCTGTTCTGGCTGCTGGCGCTGAGCGTCCAGCGGTTTTGCGAACCGTCATAATCCAGCAGGTTAATTTCTATACCCGGAACCGCCTGCTTCGCTTTGTTCAGATCCGCCATTTGCAGAAAGACGCCTTTGTTAACCTTCTTCAGGTTCTGACCAAAGTGATACTTAATATTGCTTTGCTGGCGAAGGCTGGGGAAATGATACTGATAGACCGTGGCGATCTCCTGTTGCAGCTGGTTTTCCTGGTGCACCAGCAGCAGGGCCATTGCCAGTCTCGGCCCCAGCAGCAATCCGACGCTGAGCAGCGCCAGGGCAACCATTGCCCCTTTCATGCCTTTGGAGGCACCGCCCTGGGCGCCGCGGGGATGAAACTCGCCGTGCAGCACATTGGCCCGGCAGTTCTGCCACTGCGGCTGGATCAGCACTAACGGGTGCTGCCAGGGTAAGGATTCATCCACCGCAATTCCGGCAGGCGCCTCGCCATAGCAGCGCACCATCCCCGGCTGAGATTTCGCCATCAGCAGCGGCAGCAGCGAGGCGTCGGCTTCACAGGCGCTGGCCGGTGAAAAGCGCAGCCAGTAGCTCTCATCCAGCGCAACCAGCGTGCTTCCTCCTTCCACGACCGGCAGCAGCCAGGCGTCAGGCAGGGCCTGAACGACCTTCAGCCCGGCCTGCTCAAAGCGGGTGAGCCAGTTGCGCAAGCGCCGACCCTCAATGGCGACAGCATCCACTTCCTCTCCTTTTTTGCTCAATACCGTCCAGTGCAGGTCGTCGACGTCACCGATCAGCGTCTCCTCGGCCATCCACGAGAATGGCGTCGCCTGGGCGCTGAGCCCTTTCTTTGGCAGGGAGAAGTGGCGGAAGATCGTCTCACCGGCGGGTAACAGCAGACAGATGCGCGACGCCAGCGGATGGTCCGCAAGCGTCGACAGGGCCGCCATGCCGTGGAGCGTATTGACCTGCTGGCTCCCGGATTCGCACCATGCAATGGTCCCGTCCTCGCGGCTGTCGGGACGTACAAAAAGTATCTTTTTCATCGGTATCGGCTTTTATTATTCAATCATTCGGTAACGGCGCTGCCAGGTTACGATCTCGCCCGCTTCACTGTTAACCTGAAGCTGACTGACCACGCGCAGCGTTAAATCATCGGTGTTGCCGGTGTAGTTCACCCGGAAGTAGCGACTGTTGACGGCTACCTGTTCAGCCACCTGAGTTAACTCGTCTTTCAGCTGGGGAAAATTTTGCTCCAGCGCCTTGCTGAAGGCCTCCACGTTTTCCCATCCCGCTTCCGGGCGTGACGCGAGCAGCCGGGCGGCGTCATCCTCCGTCAGTTTTCCCGCAAACAGCGCCGCCAGCAGTTTTGCCTGTTCAGGCTTGAGGGTATTGACGTTGATCTTGCTGCTGGCATCCGGCAGGGCGCACAGTAGCGCGCTGACTTTGGCATAGGCCGATGCCGGAAACGCGGGCAGCAGCCTGATTTCGCTGATGTTGCGCATCATCTGGTTGGCCGGAAGCCGCGCGGGCTGCACACCTGCCCAGGCATCACTCTCCGCGGCCCCTTTCGCCGTGGTGCTGTCGCCGTCCAGGTAATCCACCAGCTGTTGATAGACCTGCTCAGCGGTGATCTGATCCAGACCCGCGTCGGCCAGCAGTTGTTCAACCGTCTGCTGCTTACGGGACTTCTCCGGTATGGCTGACGTGGCCTGATCCTTTGCCGCCTGCTCCACGGTGAGCAGATTATTGACGTTAAAGCAGTCCTGCGCGTCCTCAACCTGGCTCACCACCGTGTAAAACTCCCCCTGTGTCTCAAGGGGTTGATGCCACTCACCGTCCGGCTCCAGCGGATTCTCGCCGCTGGCGGCGGTCTGCAACAGCTGCTTCACCGCCTGCTCCTGGCGCTGTATCGCCCAGCGCAGCTGCTGCTGGCTCACCTGGTAGTGGGTTTTCTGTAAATTACGGCTGAACTGTTGGCTGATTCTGGCCGCCAGGGCCGACATCATCACCAGCAGGATTAGCACCACCAGCAGCGCAACGCCCCGCTGCTGGCTTTGATTCATTTTGTTCATGGCTGACTTTCCGGTACCGGTGCTGGCGCTTGTTCAGGAGCGGACGCAGGCTTCGCCTCTTCGGGCTTTTCAGCCGTTTTCACGGCGATCTGCGGCTGCGGCATGTCGCCTGGGGTGGTAAAGACCCAGCGCCAGGTGTCGCCGCTCTCCATGGTCAGGGTCAACTCGACCCCGTCTGGCTGATGCCCGCTCTCTCGCCAGGGCTTCTGCCATGAACCGCTGAAAAATCGCCACTGGGCGGATTTCACCTCAGAGACAATCGGCACCACTTCGGGTTTTACGCCTGCCGGGCTGTCGATGGTCGGCCAGACATCGCGCCACAGCCGGTGATCCTCAAACCGCCAGCGCACCCGCTCCAGCTGGACATGCCCGCTCACCCCGTTGAGGGTGGTCAGTTCGATGGCGTTATCATCCTGGCGAAAAACGTCGGGTTCATTGCGCGGTGCCCGGGCCTGCTGCTGAAAAAAATCACGCTCCAGCAGGCTCCAGGCGCGCTGGATCTGATTGAGCCTGGACGCGTTGCGATCGGTGGCATTGCTGGTACGCATCGCGCCGTCGAGGATCTGCCAGGCGAGGGTGCTGATCACCGCAAAGATGGTCAGCGCAATCATGATCTCCAGCAGCGTAAAGCCGCGCTGGCTTTGCCGTTTCTTCATTTTTTCTCTCCCGGAGGCAGTACCCGCATCGCTACCACCGGCTGGCTCTCATCCCCTTCGGCATAGACCAGGATCTCCTCCGCCCAGCGCTTATCGGCAACCTTCACCCGCTGCATCCGCCAGTTCCAGTTGCGCCCGCCCATCAGTTCCGTCCCCTTCTGCCCTGCATCCGGGAAGTCGCTCTTGGTCAGCTGCGCTTCGGCGAGCAGATTCTCAGCGACCCAGCAGGCCTGGAGGGTATCCGCCAGACCGTGGGTAAAGCGCACGTTCAGGGAGACAGAGTTCATTAACGCCAGCGCGGCGGTGGAGAAGATCACCAGGGCGACCATCACCTCCAGCAGCGTCATCCCGCGCTGCGAGGCATTTCGTTTAGCCATCGTTCTCTACCGTAACCGGTGCCGCGCCCTGCGACACCACGCGGAAATGGTGTTGTTTATCGTCACTCTGTAATGTCAGGGTGAAACGGCTCATCTCGCCGTCCGGCAAAAAGACGATCTGCGGCTCGGCGTCAGGCGTGGCGGCCAGACGCTGCGGGGTGAGCGAGACGTGCATCCCTTCAGGGAAGTCGCCCCCGGTAGTGATACGGCGTTGCGCTAACGGCACCCAGCGGCGTTCACCCTTTTTTTCATTGAGCGTCATCAGCTGATATTTATCCGGCGTCACCACCAGGCCCACAATATTTCCGTCCATCACCGCCCGGTCGGAACCATATTCAACAACGGCTTTTAATTGCTGACCAAATATATCCGCGCCGTTGCGCGACGGTATTGTTGAGACCACCATCATGGCGCAGCTGGCGAATATCACCAGCGCGAGAATAATTTCCAGCAGCGTAAAGCCGCGTTGCCTGTTCATTATTTTTTATTGAGCGACCAGTTGGTAATATCGTCTGCGGTATTGGCTTCGCCGTCCGGACCGGCGGAGAATACGTCAACGGCGCCATGTTCGCCCGGGCTGACCAGAATGTAATCACTGCCCCACGGATCCTGCGGCAGGCGGCGAATATAGCCGTCAGCGCGGTAGCCGTTCGGGATTGGCGCGATTTCAGGTTTGGTGACCAGCGCCTGCAGGCCCTGTTCAGTGGTGGGATAACGGTGGTTATCCAGCTTATACATATCCAGCGAGCCTTCCAGCGCCACAATATCGCTGGTGGCTTTCTGGATATCCGCTTTCTCTTTATTTCCCATTAAATTCGGCACCACCATACTGGCCAGTACGCCGAGAATAACAATGACCACCATTAATTCGAGCAAAGTAAAGCCCGCCTGGCCCGCCAGGTTTTTTCGTTTCATCGCCATAATTAACCTACCATATTATTAAGTTGCAGAAGCGGTTGTAATATTGACATCACAATAAACAGAACGATGGTCGCCATAGAGACCACCAGCGCCGGTTCAAATACCGACAGCGTTAAAGTGATGCGATGCTGTAATGCTGATTCCTGGTTTTCGGCCGCGCGATCCATCAGGTTACCCAGCTCGCCGCTCTCTTCGCCGGAGGCAATCATGTACAGCATGGTGGGCGGGAATAATCTCGCCTGCTCCAGGGCGGCATATAACGAGGCTCCCTGGCGCACGGTGTCCGCCGCCTGTTCCAGCACCTGGCGGGCGTGCAGATTTTCAATCCCGTCCATGGCGATATACATCCCCTCAAGCAGCGGCACGCTGCTGGCCTGCAAAATACTGAGGGTGCGGATATAGCGCGCGCTGTTGATGGCGCAGACCAGTTTTTTGATTGGCGAGGCGTTAACCAGCCAGCGGTGCCAGACAAAGCGGTTCCGGGCGTTTTTAAGCCAGCTTTTAAAGCCGATAAATGCCGTGACCAGCCCGCCGCCGATATAGAGGCCATACGCCTGCAGGAAATCACTCACCGCGATCAGCGTGCGGGTGGTGATCGGCAGTTGCTGTTTCATATGGGTAAACTGCTCAATCACCTGCGGCACCACCGCCACCAGCAGGATGCAGATCACCGCCACCGCCACCACCGTCAGGGTGATGGGGTAAACCATCGCCTGGGTGAGCTTGCTTTTCATCTTCTGGCGCTGCTCGTTGTACTCCGCCAGTTTTTCCAGCACGTCCCCGAGATGGCCGGTTTTTTCCCCGGCCATCACCAGGGTGCAGTAGAGTTTGTCGAAGGTGCGCGGAAACTGGCTGAAGGCGTCAAACAGCGTGTGCCCTTCCACCACTTTGTCGCGGATCCCGGTCACCATCGCCGCCAGCTTTTTATCTTCCGACTGCTTTGCAATCGCCTTCAGGGCGCTCTCCAGCGGCAGCGCGGCGTTCACCAGAGTTGACAGCTGACGGGTGAACATCGACAGCACCGGGGTGGAGAGTTTGATCCCCTTCTGCGCGCTACCGGTTGTCGCAGGTTCGCGGGTCGGCGTAATGCTCACCGGCATCAGCTTTTGCTCACGCAACGTCTGGCGAACCTGCTTCGGCCCCTCGGCCTGCAGGATGCCGCGCTGGGTTTTCCCCGCCGCACTGGTGGCTGTCCACGCATACCACGCCATTATTCATCTCCCCCGCGCTCGGCGGTGACGCGCATGACCTCTTCCAGGGAGGTGACGCCGGAAATCACCTTCAGCAGGCCGTTTTCACGCAGGCTGTAGGCCTGTTTGAAGAGTTCGGTCTCGATGGACATTTCATCTTTATCTTCGTGAATGGCCCGGCGCATCGCGCTGTCCACCACCAGGAATTCATGGATCCCGGCTCGCCCCTGATAGCCGCTCTGACGGCACTGCTCGCAGCCCACCGCGCGATAAATCGCCTTCGGCGGGGTCGCCATAAAGCTGAACAGCGCTTTTTCATTGGCGTCCAGCGGACTGGTGGTCCGGCAGTGTACACACAGCCGACGCACCAGACGCTGGGCAATGACACCCAGCAACGATGATCCGATTAAAAATGACTCCAGGCCCATGTCGCGCAGGCGGGTGATGGCCCCTGCCGCGCTGTTGGTGTGCAGCGTGGACATCACCAGGTGACCAGTGAGAGACGCCTGCACCGCAATCTGCGCGGTTTCGCCGTCACGGATTTCACCGATCATCACCACGTCCGGGTCCTGGCGCAGAATGGCGCGCAGCCCGCGGGCAAAGGTCATGTCGACGCGCGGGTTAACCTGGGTTTGCCCCACCCCTTCCAGCTCATACTCGATGGGATCTTCAACGGTGAGGATGTTGCGTTCATGGCCGTTCAGCGCCGAAAGAATGGCGTACAGGGTGGTACTTTTCCCGGAACCGGTCGGGCCGGTGACCAGAATGATGCCATGCGGACGGCCAATTAATCCCTTCAGCTGCTGTAACTCTTCGTCGATTAGACCCAGCTTGTTAATGTCCGGCTTGAGATTGCTTTTATCGAGCAGACGCATCACTACCCGCTCGCCGTACTGCGAGGGGATGGTGGAAACACGCACGTCGATGGCTTTACGCCCGATACGCAGCGAAATACGCCCATCCTGCGGCAGGCGTTTTTCGGCGATATCGAGCTTCGACATCACCTTGATACGGGACACCAGCAGCGGCGCCAGCTTGCGCGCCGGTTGCAGCACCGGGCGCAGCACGCCGTCGACGCGAAAGCGGATGCTCAGGGTACGCTCAAAGGTTTCGATATGAATATCCGAGGCACCATCTTTCACCGCCTCGCCGAGAATGGCGTTGATCAGGCGGATCACCGGCGAGTTTTCGTCGTTATCCAGCAGATCCTCGTTATCCGGGATCTCCTCGGTCAGCGCCATCAGATCGATATCGGCATCCATGTCATCCACCAGCTGCTGCGAGACACCGCTATTCTGCTGCCAGATTTTAGCCAGCATCTCGTCAAACGCCTCTGGCGTCAGGACAACCGGCGTAAAAGAACGGGCCAGCACCCGGCGCATCTCCAGCAGAGCAAAGGCCGGGGCGTCATCGCGGACAAAGACCTGATCCTGATAAAAGAGGACGCCGTTATCCTTGGCAAAGCTGCTGGTGCATAAGGCATTGGTGAGTTCATCCATCTCCCGCCCCCTTACCCTTTAAACGGATTGCGCGGGGCCGGAGTGGCGGAAGTGCCCTTAGACGGATAGGCCGGTAGCACCGCTGTGTCATCGTTAGAGACAATGCCCAGCTTTTTCTCCTCCATGCGCTGCTGCTGGCGCGCGCGGATCTGGTCATATTTTTCCTTCGACGAGGCGCTGTAGCTATCGTCATCCCGCAGAACGGTGGTATGGATAAAGACCATCAGGTTACGTTTCGAGGTATCCTGGGAGGTGTAGCGGAACAGCTGTCCCACCAGCGGAAGATCCCCCAGCAGCGGCACTTTCGAGACATTCTGTTTGGTGACGTTCTCCATTAACCCGCCGAGCACTACCGTCTGCCCGCTGTGCACCATCACTTCGTTATTGATGGTACGGGTGTTGAAGGTTGGACCGAGGCTGGCATCTTCCGTCGCGCTGGCATCCACGCTGGAAACTTCCTGCTCAATCTTCAGGTGGATGATGTCACCGTCGTTGATCTGCGGAATAATTTTCAGCTTGGTACCGACCGTCTTACGCTCCACCGAGTTAAAAACATTATCGCCGCTGGTGGTCTGCGAGCCGGACAGGACCGGCACATCCTGACCCACGTTGAACGACGCCTCTTTGTTATCCAGGGTGACCACACTCGGGGTTGAGAGAATGTCGTTTTTACCGTCAGTAGAGAGGGCGGTCATCAGCGCGCCAAAATCACCGTTAAAGAAGCCGGTCGCCATACCGGTAAAGCTGGTCCCTTTCATGGTACCGTTCTTGATCTGGCTGATTGGCAGACCGGTGGCACCAAACTGCACGCCGCCATGTTTGCCGGTCCACTGCACGCCAAGGTCGAGGCCGTTGCCGTCCTGCACTTCGGCAATGATCGCTTCTACCAGCACCTGCGGACGGCGGATGTCGAGTTTGTCGATCACTTTTTCCAGCGAGTTCATCACGTTAGGCTGGGCGGTGATCACCAGTGAGTTGGTGGCCTCGTCGGCAGTGATATTCAGATCGCTGCTGGCGGAGGCCGTTTTGCTTTTTGACGCTGGCGCTTTGTCTTTCAGCTGTTCGCCAATGCCGGTGAGCACCGGCACGACTTTGCTGGCATTGGCATATTTCAGATAGAAAACGCGGGTATTGCCCTCGTTGTTCTGCTCCCGATCGAGCTCACTTACCAGCGACCGGGTGCGCGCGCGGGCCTCTTCCGAGCCGCTGATCACCAGGCTGTTGGTCTCGTCATCGGCAACGACTTTCGTCGCCAGCTGCGGCGCGTTCTGCCCTTTTTGCTCTTCGTTGTTGAGATTGTTCAACATATCGGAGAGCGCTTTGGCTGAGGCATAGCGTAGCGGTACGATTTCGCGACGCTGCATGCCGGAGCGATCGACCCGCTGGACCAGATCCACCAGCCGGTTCACCACCGAGGCTTTACCGGTCAGCAGCAGCACGTTAGAGGGTTCAAAGTGGACCACGTTACCAATGCCGGAGGCATCGTTCAGCTGGCGCAGCAGCGGCGCCAGCTCACGCACCGGCACATTTTCCATCCGCACCACGCGAGTGATAATCTCATCGCCTTTGCCGGGATGCTGACTGTCCGCCAGCGGCACGCCCGCGGTACGCGCCACCGTGGAACGCACCACTTTCACCATGCCGTTATCCATCGGGATCACCGACAGACCGTACAGATCCAGCACGCTCAGGAAGAACTGATAGTATTCCTCTTCCGTCAGCACGTTATAGGTCTTAACCGATACGTTGCCCTGCACGGAGGGATCGACCAGAATGGTTTTATTAAGGTTGCGCCCTACCGTATCGATAAATTCTCGAATATCGGTGTTCTTAAAACTGGCGCTGAAGTTCGCCGCCATCACCGAACTGGAAATAAAAGAGGCGGCAGTCAGCGCGAGACATGCCCAGGGAAATTTCTTCATCTCATTACACTTGTTAATTGGTTAATACATTAACCCGAATATTTTCAAGGTGAGCGTGGCGTCTGACTACGACTTCCGCTTCTCTCATTTTCGACCAGCTGGCAATAATACTTTTTGCCTGCTCCGCTCGCGTCATATCGACGGAATTCACTTTCACTACCACATCCCCCTTTTCCAGCCCGCTCGCGCTAAAAAAGGAAGAGGCATTTTTGGGCTTGATTTGATAGCCTTCGAGCTGCCCTTTTTCGATATAGGGTTTCAGCACCAGATAATCGTCAAGATGGACATTATCCGCCCCGGCATCGCCTTTAGGCTTCAGTGCGGGCGAAGAATTGATGTCGCCTTTGAAATAGTCAGGGCGTTTTAACGCCAGCACCTGCCGCTCGCCCTCGTAACTCACCACCACGTTATCGGGATTAATTTCATCGATGTAGGCATCGTTGTAACCGGGCAGCGGGTCGCCTTCACGCAGACTCTTCTGCCCGACAGGCGTTTTGATAACGGCGAAGGAGAGCCACGCTTCGTCGCTGTTGATGATGCCGTCCACCTCGGCAGAAATGCTCTTTTTTGCCGCCTGCTGTGCCACGGGTTGGTTAACCGCTGGCTGGAAAAGGGCAAAGTCCTGCTCTGACTGTCGCATGCGGGAAAGCGCGGGTGCCTTATTCGGGTCGGAATTGGCCGCCTTTTTATACGCTTTAAATACGACATATCCCTGCTGGCCGCTAAATATCAGCAGAACAAACATTACGCATGGCGCAATAAACCGGGAATAGAGCTGCATTTTCATTTTTAATAGTGACCTTTTAGTCAATGCAGAAGTTAGCAGCCTGGCGCTGCACCTGAAAACTCTGAAATAGTAATAATGATGTGCCTCCCGCTCCATCGGGTTTGCCACTAACTTTAATACAGAAAAATATTGACCAGATAATTAACCGATGTTAGTCAGTCGACGCAGGTTATTTTTCTCCTCACGCAAAATTGACCCTTTACCGCGCATCCCTTACTTTCCCGGGTGACATTTGGTCAATGAAATAGATCGGTGAAGCGTTATGTTCCTCAGCCATTTTAAATTTACCCGCCCCCCCTTCAGGAGCGCAGCCAGCCCCTGCGGCAGTTTCTTTGCGGCCTATCATCAGGATGTCTTCGGCATGCTGGCAGAGAAATCAACCGTGCCCGGGATTGTGGCGCTGTTTGGCGATGACGAGGCACTGCTCAACACCTTCACCGGACACCTACTGGCGAACGCCTCCGCCGGGGTTGCCGTTAACGCTTTTCCAAAGCTGAGCGCGAAGGGGCTGCTGTATAAACTCAGCGCCCAGACCAAAGAGGCCAGCAACAAAATTCAGGCTGTTGACGCGGTACTGCGCCAGTGGCACGAAAAATACCCAGCCAGCAAAACGAGTGGCATGGTCGTGACCCTCTCCGCCGTTCAGGCGATGCGCGATAACGGCTGGGAGGCGCTGGGCATGCTGCTCTCCCGGGCGCAGGAGTGCGATCTGTCGTTGACGCTGGTCCTGACCGGTACCCCTGATCAGGATGCGCGTCTGATGAAGCACTCTGGGCTGGCGTCCCGGGTGCATACCCGCCATACCCTGCGCCCGCTCACCTGTCGCGAAGTGATGCGCTATGTTGAGGCGCAATCGCAGGAGCATGGGGCGGAAACGTCTCCCTTTACCCCTGCCCGCATACGCCGGATGCACGCCCTGACCAGAGGATCGGTGAGCCAGCTGAACGCGCTGGCGCACCTGTCGCTACTGGCGGCCTGGACCGAACGGGCGCCCGGCGTGGGGCCACGCCATTTACGTCTGGCGGCGGGTGAAGTGCTGCCGCGCAACACCCATCGCAAAACCCTGGCGACGGTCGGCCTGTTCGCCAGCGTGCTGTTTGCCGCCTGCGGATGGTATTTCTCGGGCGCCATCACAGCGAAACTCCCCGTGCCGCTGCCTGTTCCGGCAAGCTGGAAACAGACAGTCCGCACACCGCAGGCGCCGGTTCTGCCGACCCTTGATAAAGAGGTGGTGAATGCGCCGGACGCCATGCATCAGCTCTACACCATGTGGGGGTACGATCCCTCAACGGACGAGGCGCTTTGCCAGAATGCCGCCCGGGTGAATCTCATCTGTAAACAGGGCAACGCCTCGCTGCAGGCGCTGGAAAAAGAGGGCTATCCGTGGGTGAGTGAACTGAAAACCGGCGATCACCTGAACTATGCGGTGGTAGCCCGCGTTGGGGCAAACTCGCTGGATCTGCTGCTGAATAATCGCACCTGGCAGGTGAAGCGCAGCTGGTTTAACGCCCACGCCACCGGGAATTACACGTTATTGCACCGTCTGACCCCGGCAGGACAAGATATGGTCGGCGCCGCCAGCAGCCGCCAGGATCTGGCCTGGATTGATACACAACTCAGCCAGGCGCTGCATGAACCCGAAACCCATGCTCACACCTGGACGCAGACGCTGGTGCAGCGCACCCGCGAATTTCAGGCCCAGGCAAGGCTGAACGTTGACGGTATGCCGGGGGAAGAGACGCTGATGCAGCTAATGCGGGCTAATAACACTATTCCGACGGTTCTCTCCCCGGTCGCTGACACCGCACCGCATGTTCTGGCGCAAGGAAAAACGCACTAATGTCTACTATATGCCTCGCTGCCCAGCGCAGCTTTAATACCGGCGAGGCGGTCTGGTTCTCTTACCGCCTTCCCGCGTTGCATAAAATCGCCTTCCGAACCCTGGCCTGCTTATGCTGCGTGGGGGCCATTTTGATTGCCGGGCTGTACGCCCATCTCTACTGGAATCTTCGACATCCGGCGCCGATCCCCAAACCGGTGAGCGTGGCGCAACCGGATACGCAGCTTTCGGAGATGCATTATGTTTATGTCTCAAAACCGTTCCCGGAACCGAAACCAAAAGCTGCGGAGTATGCCGCACCACCGCTACCGTCAGACGATCCGTTGATGATGGATAAGTCATTAGACTGGCAGCAGGCTCCGGACAATGACATTTCCAGTGAACCGTTGCCCGATACGCATACCGCCCGGCAAGAAACAGATGCCGATTTACTAAAAGAACGGTTTATGCAGGCGCTGAAAGAGCAGCAGCAAGATTATTTGCAGGGAAAGATACCGGATGCGCCGGTTGATGAGACGCAATATGATTCTGAGACGACGAATCGGGTGATAAATGAGACGGCAGCGTTAAAAACAGAAAAAATAGATGCATCGATGCGAAAAAAATCTCCACAGGCGTTAACCCATGGAGATATTCGTAATGGTTATCAGTAGCGTTCAGGCAGGCTGGTGATATTTATTAATTTGCCTTTTTCAACCACAATGTAATGACCTTTTTTCAGGTCTGAGAGAATTTTAATAATGGTGCTGCGCGCCAGGCTGGTGTATTCCTGAATATAGTCATATACGTTAATATCACGATTCTGATGAACAATCAGGTCATTAATTTCGAGGAGGAATTCCCGGACTATAGAATAAGCGCTGCGGGCTACCAGAATATCATCGCGCTTGCTCAGTATGTCGATATACCAGATCAAGTACTGGCTGAATTCTGGCCAAAGGTTTTTCTCGCTAATAAGACGTTCGAACTCATCACGTCTGATGGTGCGAATGATGGTGGTATCGCGTACCAGACCGTACATGCGGGAGGCGGTGTTATAGATGGCTGAGATGCCTAAAAATCCGGCCTGACGCATGGTAAACATACTTAACTCGTCAGAGTTACGACGAATTTCGATTTCACCGCTGACCATCACATGAACATATTGTGAATCGGCGGTAATAATTTTCTGCCATTTTTTTAATGTTTTTTCAGGATAATCCGCCGTAGCGGCAACAAGGGCGTCAATCGCCTTTTTCGGTCGATTATTTTTACAGTATACGTTTAACATTATTATGCCTGTTTAATTTTTTTATGGATAAAGCAGCCCACTGCGTCAGAAACGTCGCAACAGTTAATTCAATATAATTTTGCTGAGAATGACTATCAAATAATATTTGCTCTACCTAATAGTTAGCAAGCTATATGTACATATTATATTCGGGTAATTTTAAGTCAATTAACTAAAAATGAATCACAAATGAACCTAAGATTAATCTTAAGGTCGATACAGAGAAAACTACCTCAATAGTGATAGTCGAGGCTTATCCCTGGCCATATTTTTCAAGTAACGCTTCGGCGATAGCAATTGTTTCTCTATCAGAAACACCATTCCATACTTGCGGTCTGAAATGCATCTGAAAAGCCATAATAATGCGCTTTTGCTGTGAGGGCGAAATATTATCTGGAACATCATATCCGTAGCGAGATAATAAACTGAGGAGTGTGGCACTGTCTGCGGGTTGATAAGGCGGTTGCCCGTTCAGATAAAACGCCACCCGGGCCGGATCCGGCCAGGCGCCTATCCCCTGCTGCGCCAGCGCCTGCCAGGGGAACAACGGACCGGGATCGTCCTTGCGCTGCGGGGCGATGTCCGCGTGGGCGACCACGTTCTGGGGTTTGATGTCGTAACGCTGGATAATATCTTTCGCCAGTGGGATCAGGGCAGCGATCTGCGCCGGTTCGAAGGGAACAAAGCGTTTCTGGCCGTTAATTTTTTGCCAGCCGCGGTTTTCCAGCTCAATGCCAATAGAGGTGTCATTAATACGCGTGGCGCCACGCCAGAAGCTGACGCCGGCATGCCAGGCCAGATCCCGCTCCGGCACCAGCTGCCAGATCCGCGGTTTTCCTTTATGCAGGGGCGGGATCGCCGGGATCAAATAGTGGGAGCTGACGTTTTTATCGGTCAGGGTAGCCAGCGAGCTGTCAAAATCGTCGGCGGTGTAATGGATAACCAGCACCTTAACGCGCGGATAGGCCGCCTGCGCCTGACGCCGGGTGTCCAGCTCATAGGTCCCTTTCTCGACAATCCCTTTTTCTGCCGCACAGCCTGCCAGCAGCAGCGCCAGCAGGAGGGGCGCAAAAGCCTGCTTCATCGGCGCGTTTTCACCGCCGTACCGCTGACGCTAACCATCAGCATGCTGGCATCTTTGCCGACGGTTTCGTAGTCGATATCGATCCCCACTACCGCGTCAGCCCCCATCGCCTTCGCCTGCTCGCCCATCTCCCTGAAGGCAATTTCACGGGCTTTACGCAGCTCTTTCTCATAGGCGCCGGAGCGGCCACCCACGATATCGCGGATGCCGGCAAAAAAGTCGCGGAAGACGTTGGCGCCGAGTATGGCTTCCCCGGTCACCACGCCGCAGTATTCGCTGATGGGTTGTCCTTCCAGAGTGGGGGTGGTTGAAAATTGCATCCTGATCTCCTTTGCGCGGTTAAGGGCCTAAGCGGTTAAGAACAAAATCATTATCTGCTCGTTACGCTATGATTTAAAGGTTAGTTAATTATTGCAGCCTAATAAGGAAATCATCATGCGCTATTCTGCTTTGACGCTTTTAGTGCCTTGCGCGCTGCTGCTCAGCGCCTGCACAACGCCAGTCACCCCGGCCTTTAAGGAGATCGGTACCCGCAGCGGCAGTTGCATCACCGGCGGGCCGGATGCCGTGGCTCAACAGTTCTATGACTACCGCATTACGCACCGCAGCAATGACCTCACCGCCCTGCGCCCCTACCTGAGCGACGGCCTGGCCCAGCTGCTGAGTGATGCCAGCCGCGATCCGCAGCACCGTAACCTGCTGAAAGACGATCCTTTCTCCAGCCGCACCACCGCGCCTGAAAAAGCAGAAGTCTCCAGCGCATCGACCATCCCGAATACCGATGCGCGAAATATTCCGCTGCGCGTCAAGCTGACGCAGGGTAGCCAGACCTGGCAGGATGAAGTGTTGATGATCCGGGAAGGTCAGTGCTGGGCTATCGACGACGTTCGCTACCTGGGCGGCACTGTCCACGCCCCGGCTGGCACCCTGCGCCAGTCGATTGAAAACCGCTAAACGCGCGCGTTTCAGACCGTTAACCAGGGGAAAACCCCGTAAAATGTCTGGCATTTCGTGAGGAATGCCGACATTTATTCTCGTCGACCTGCCCTTCCGCTATTTTGTGCTATGTTTAGGTATGGATACGGTTTATATTTAACTTTTAACGCAGTTATATTGCATAACTATTCTGTCAACGGTACTATTTGCGGCCTCAATTGCTATAGATTGCCTGGATGAGTAAAGACTGCCCCGATGAGTATTCAACTAAACGGCATTAACTGCTTTTACGGCGCACACCAGGCGCTGTTCGACATCACCCTGAATTGCCCTGAGGGCGAAACGCTGGTTCTGCTTGGTCCCAGCGGCGCGGGTAAAAGCTCGCTGCTTCGCGTCCTTAATCTGCTTGAAATGCCCCGCTCCGGTACGCTGGATATTGCGGGCAACCACTTCAATTTTGCGAAAGCCCCTTCTGAGAAAGCGATCCGCGATTTGCGCCAGAATGTCGGCATGGTCTTTCAGCAATATAATCTCTGGCCGCACCTCACCGTGCAGCAGAACCTGATTGAAGCGCCGTGCCGCGTGCTGGGCCTGTCAAAAGAGCAGGCGCTGGCACGTGCCGAGAAGCTGCTGGAACGTCTGCGCCTGAAGCCCTACAGCGACCGTTATCCGCTGCACCTTTCCGGGGGCCAGCAGCAGCGTGTGGCCATTGCCCGCGCCCTGATGATGGAGCCGCAGGTTCTCCTGTTTGATGAACCCACCGCCGCGCTCGACCCGGAAATCACTGCCCAGATCGTCAGTATCATTCGCGAGCTGGCGGAGACCAACATTACCCAGGTGATCGTGACTCACGAGGTGGAAGTAGCGCGTAAAACCGCCAGCCGTGTGGTCTATATGGAAAACGGTCATATTGTGGAGCAAGGGGATGCGCGCTGCTTTGCCGAGCCGCAGACCGATGCATTCAGAAATTATCTGTCTCACTAATCGAACCGAGAGAACGACAATGAAAAAAATAGTGATTGCCGCGCTGCTTGCCAGCGTTAGCCTCTCTGCCACCGCAGCACAGACCATCCGTTTTGCCACGGAAGCCTCCTACCCTCCGTTTGAGTCTATGGATGCGAATAACAAGATTGTGGGCTTTGACGTGGATCTGGCGAACGCCCTGTGTAAAGAGATCGACGCCACCTGTACCTTCTCCAACCAGTCTTTCGACAGCCTGATCCCAAGCCTGAAATTCCGTCGTATCGACGCGGTGATGGCCGGTATGGACATCACCCCGGAACGTGAGAAGCAGGTTCTGTTCAGTACGCCGTACTATGAGAACTCCGCCCTGTTCATCGGTCAGAAGGGTAAATATGCCTCTATCGACGCGCTGAAAGGCAAGAAAGTGGGCGTGCAGAACGGCACCACCCACCAGAAATTCATCATGGATAAGCACCCGGAAATCACCACCGTGCCTTACGACAGCTACCAGAACGCCCGTCTGGATCTGCAGAATGGCCGTATCGACGCCGTCTTTGGTGATAACGCGGTGGTGACCGAATGGCTGAAAGCGAACGACAAGCTGGCCGCGGTGGGCGATAAAGTGACGGATAAAGACTACTTCGGCACCGGTCTTGGCATTGCTGTTCGTCAGGGCAACACCGAGCTGCAGCAGAAATTCAACACTGCGCTGGAAAAAGTGAAGAAAGATGGCACCTACGATTCCATCTACAACAAATGGTTCCAGAAGTAAGATCTGATGAACGAAATTTTTCCATTAGCAAGCGCCGCCGGGATGACCGTCGGCCTTGCCGTTTGTGCGCTGATCATCGGCCTGGTGCTGGCGATGATCTTTGCCGTGTGGGAGTCGGCTAAGTGGCGACCTGTCGCCTGGGCCGGCTCAGCACTGGTGACCTTGCTGCGCGGCCTGCCGGAAATTCTGGTGGTGCTGTTTATTTACTTTGGCTCCTCGCAGCTGCTGCTGATGTTGTCGGACGGCTTTACGCTCAATCTGGGCGTGGTGCAGATCCCGATTCAGATGCAGATTGAAAACTTTGACGTCAGCCCGTTCCTGTGCGGTGTGATTGCCCTTTCCCTGCTCTACTCCGCCTATGCCTCGCAAACCCTGCGCGGCGCGCTGAAAGCGGTGCCGGTGGGACAGTGGGAGTCTGGTCAGGCGCTGGGGCTGTCGAAAACCGCCATTTTCTTCCGTCTGGTGATGCCGCAGATGTGGCGTCATGCCCTGCCGGGGCTCGGCAACCAGTGGCTGGTGCTGCTGAAAGACACCGCGCTGGTGAGCTTAATCAGCGTTAACGACCTGATGCTGCAGACCAAAAGCATTGCCACCCGTACTCAGGAGCCTTTTACCTGGTACATCGTGGCGGCGGCCATCTACCTGGTGATCACGTTGCTCAGTCAGTACATTCTCAAGCGTATTGATCTGCGTGCGACGCGTTTTGAACGGAGACCAGGCTGATGCTTGAGTATTTACCCGAACTGATGAAAGGGCTGCATACCAGCCTGACGCTGACGGTGGCCTCGATTATCGTGGCGCTAATCCTGGCGCTGATTTTTACCATCATCCTGACGCTCAAAACGCCGGTGCTGGTGTGGATTGTGCGTGGCTATATCACCCTGTTTACCGGCACGCCGCTGCTGGTGCAGATCTTCCTGATTTATTACGGCCCGGGCCAGTTCCCGACGCTGCAGGAATATCCGGTGCTGTGGCATCTGCTCTCGGAGCCGTGGCTCTGCGCCCTGCTCGCCCTCTCGCTGAACAGTGCCGCCTATACCACGCAGCTCTTCTACGGTGCGATCCGCGCCATTCCGGACGGCCAGTGGCAGTCCTGCGGCGCGCTGGGGATGAGCAAGAAAGATACGCTGGCGATCCTCCTGCCCTACGCCTTTAAACGCGCCCTCTCGTCATATTCCAACGAAGTGGTGCTGGTGTTCAAGAGTACGTCGCTGGCCTACACCATCACCCTGATGGAGGTGATGGGCCACGGACAGCTGCTGTACGGTCGGACCTACGATGTGATGGTGTTTGGCGCCGCAGGTATTATCTACCTCATCGTCAACGGCCTGCTGACGCTGCTGATGCGTCTGGTTGAACGCAGAGCCCTCGCCTTCGAACGCCGCAATTAAAACTGCATATGTTTGATTTAAGAAAGACGGTAAGCCCTTAAACCTTCCCGTCTTTTTTATTTCCCAATTAATATTTAATCATTTTTATTGCATACAAATTCATTAAGTGGCAATGTAACTCCCAGCCGCAGACACGGCACATAATGACAAGATTGACAGACGGGAGCTTCATCATGAAAAAGTTAGTTCTGGCCGCTTTACTCGCTACCTTCGCCGCAGGCGCCTCTGCTGCCGATAAAATCAACTTCGGTGTTTCTGCGACCTATCCACCGTTCGAATCACTGGATGCCAGCAACCAGATTGTCGGGTTTGATATCGACCTGGCGAAAGCGCTGTGCAAGCAGATGCAGGCCGAGTGCACCTTTACTAACCACGCCTTTGACAGCCTGATCCCGTCCCTGAAATTTAAAAAATATGACGCGGTGATCTCCGGCATGGATATCACGCCGGAACGTAGCAAGCAGGTCGCCTTCACCGAGCCGTACTATGCTAACTCCGCGGTGGTGATTGCCAAAAAAGGCCAGTACACCTCCTTTGAGCAGCTGAAAGGCAAGCGCATCGGCATGGAAAACGGCACCACGCACCAGAAATACCTCCAGGATAAGCACCCGGAAGTGAAAACCGTCGCCTATGACAGCTACCAGAATGCGATTATCGACCTGAAAAATGGCCGTATTGATGGCGTGTTTGGCGATACCGCGGTGGTGAACGAGTGGCTGAAGACCAACCCGCAGCTGGGTACCGCCACCGATAAAGTGACCGATCCGCAGTACTTCGGCACCGGCCTGGGCATCGCAGTTCGTCCGGATAACAAAGCCCTGGTAGAGAAACTGAACGGTGCCCTGAAAGCGATTAAAGCCGACGGCACGTATCAGAAAATCAGCGACCAGTGGTTCCCGCAGTAAGCCTGTTTTGCCGGGTGGCGCTAATGCTTACCCGGCCTGCGAATGGTGCTGTCTGATGCCCGGTGGCGGCTACGCCTTACCGGGCCTACGGATGGTGCGGTTTGTGGTTTTGTAGGCCGGGTCAGGCGAAGCCGCCACCCGGCGTTTTTATAACGGCACATAGAAGCGAAAACGCGCCCCTTTCGCCGCCTCCACCAGCCTGATCCCCCCGCCGTGCAGTTCCAGCATTCTTTTGACGATCAACAGCCCCAGCCCGCCGCGATTATCCCGCGACGCCTGCTGGCTCAGCGCTGAAGGCCGCATAAAGAGATCGGCGCGCAGGTGTTCATCCACCCCCGGTCCGCTGTCGTTGACTTCCACCTGCAATTGCTCGCCCTCCAGCCACACTTTCAGCCCGATCTCACCGCCCGGCGGCGTATGCCGGATGGCGTTATCCAGCAGATTGGTGACCACCCGCTCGATCATCGACAGATCGGCGTTGATCATCGGCAGCTGGCGCGGCACGTCGATATGCAGCCGCAGCTTGCGCGTCTCTACCGCCAGGTCAAACTTTTGCGCCACGTCGGAGATGAGCTCCCCGATAGCAAAGCGCTCGCGCTGGGGCTTGATGCTGCCGTGCTCAAGGCGCGCCAGCTCAAACAGCTGCTGCGACAGATGGCGCACTTTATGCCCCTGACGCAGGGCAATGGCGAGATAGTGCTGCGTCTCCTCTGCGGATAGCGTACCCGATTTCAGCGACAAAGTTTCCAGATAGCCCAGCAGCGCGGTCAGCGGGGTACGCAGATCGTGGGAGATATTGGCGATAAACTCCCGGCGCTGCCGGTCGCTGTCGGCCAGCTGATCCCACTGGCTGGCAATCTGCTGCGCCAGTTCGATAAAGGTGTTGCGCAGCAGGGCCACTTCATCAGAGGGCGCGGTCTGTATGGGCTGGGTGGCAAGCTGCTTGATGACGTGCATACTCTCGCGATCCAGGCCGCTCACCTCGTCGGTTAACTGCTTCACCGGCCGGGTCACCCAGTACCAGACCAGGCCGCCCGCCAGCGCGCCGAAAAGGGCCACCAGCAGCAGCGACCAGAGCACCGTGCTCCAGAGCGTTTTCTGCCATGCCTGTTCCGCCAGCGCATTCAGCTCTTCACCCTGCAAAATGATGTAGAGATAGCCGCGCAGCACGCCGTCCTGATGCAGCGGCACGGCGCTAAAGACCTTCTCTCCCGTCAGGCTGCGCGGGTCGTCGCCGTAGACCGGCATCATCCCGCCGCTCAGGAACTGCTGTACCGGCGCAACGGCGAGGCGCTGGCGTTTGATATGCCCCGGCGGCGCGGCATCGGCAAGGATCTGCCCGTCCGGGGAGAGGATGTAGAGTTCCACGCTGGGGTTGTAGGTCATCAGCCTGTCGAACAGCGGCTTGAGACGGGAGCGATCCACCTGCCCGTGTGCATCCAGCAGGGTTTCGCGCTGGGCAATGTGCTGCGCCAGCCCACCGGAGAGGCGCTGCACCATGGCGTTGCCATACTGCATGCTGGTCCAGAGCTGCACCGCGCAGGCCACCGCCGCACAGCCTGTCAGCAGGAGGATGAAGATCAGGGTGAGACGGCGGATCATAGCGGGCGTTCCGCAAACAGATAGCCTTTACCCCAGACGGTGCGTATGATCTCCGGCTCGGCGGCATCTTTCTCAATTTTTACCCGCAGACGATTGATATGGGTGTTGACGGTGTGCTCGTACCCTTCGTGCTGGTATCCCCACACCTGTTCGAGCAGGGCGAGCCGGGAGAAGACCTCGCCTGGATGGCGGGCAAAAAAGTAAAGTAAGTCGAACTCGCGCGGCGTCAGGTCAACCACCTCGCCGCGCAGCAGCACACTGCGGGCCAGCGGGTCGATGGTCAGGCCGTGGGCATTAATCAGCCCGGACGTTTGCTGCCCCATCGCCTGCTGACGACGGAACAGCGCCCGGATGCGCGCCACCAGCTCCTGCACCGAGAAGGGTTTAGCCAGATAGTCATCGGCCCCGGTTTCCAGGCCCAGAATACGCTCGGTTTCGCTGCTGCGGGCGCTGATGATAATCACCGGCAGGTAGTGGTCCCGGGCGCGGATCGTTCTACAGAGGGTCAGCCCGTCAACGTTGGGCAGCATCAGATCGAGGATCACCGCGTCCCAGTGAGGTTGCCCGAGCAGCTGCTGCGCCCTGCCCCCGTCCGCTTCATGGGTAATCACGTAACCTTCGTCTTCTAAATTGAGGCGCAGTAATGCGGCGATATCGCCGTCATCCTCCACCAGCAGGATGTGCTTCATCGGTCAGCCTTATTGAATCTTAACTGCTAAAGCTTACCCGATTTCCGGGGAGGGAAACGTTCACATTTTGTTTAAGATTGTCGCCGGGTGGCGGCTACGCCTTACCCGGCCTGGGAAACCGTAGGCCCGTGCAAGCGTAGCGCCGCCGGGCAAGGTCTCAGGATTTAACTAATAGCGTCAGCACTTCATAGTGCGCAGTGTGCGGGAACATATCGAACAGCTGCACCCGCGCAATCCGGTAACCGGGCAGGTCGCGAATGTCTTTCGCCATCGTCTGGGCGTTGCAGCTGGAGTAGATAATAAACTCTGGCGCCATCTGGCTCAGGTAGTCACACAGCGCCCTACCGATACCGCGGCGCGGCGGGTTTACCAGCACCAGCTCCGGCACGTTGCCCTGGCCGGTGGCAAACTGCGTCGAATCGAGCGCCTGGAAGTGCAGATTCGTCAGCCCCAGCTCCGCGGCGGACTGAGTGGCACAGGCGATCGCCTCGGCGGAGATCTCAATCCCGGTCAGCTGCATCTGCGGGGTGGCGCAGTGCAGGCCAAAGCCGCCGACGCCGCAGAAGAGATCCCACATATGGTTAACCGGCAGACCACGCACCCAGTCGCGTGCGGTGGCGTACAGCTCGCTTGCCACGGTCGGGTTGGTCTGGAAGAAGCTCTTCGGGCGGATCCACAGCGGCACGTCGTTAAAACGCTCTGCCAGCGCCTGAGCGTCGGTGAGGAAGATCTCC
Organism: Leclercia sp. GHBNCSD; assembly: GCF_055805075.1. NCBI lineage: Bacteria > Pseudomonadati > Pseudomonadota > Gammaproteobacteria > Enterobacterales > Enterobacteriaceae > Leclercia > Leclercia sp. GHBNCSD. Next base: position 384,284 of record NZ_JBQVYO010000001.1, read on the forward strand.
TCTTCCCCTTCCATGATCGCCATATGCACCGGCTGAATATTGGCGGTAATCACCTTCAGCTGCGGCAGCTGTTCCTGTAGCCACGGCAGCGCCGCGCGCAGCTGGGGTAGCTTGGCCTCTGAGCGCAGCACAAAGCGCAGCATCATCCCGCCATCAAGCTGGCTTTCGGTGAGCAGAATGTACTTTAACTCGCCGCGCTTGCGTTCCACGTTGTAGGGCGTCAGGCCCGCGCGGGCAATAAAGGGTTTCAGGGCGGCAAAGACCGGCGCGAACGAGGCCGGATAGAGCGGGCAGTCGGTCAGATCGACAGGGGTGCCGTCGCGGTGCAGCATGCCGAGCAGCGGTTTTTCGACGCTGCCGCTGACTACCATTTTGGCTTTATTGCGAAACGCCTGTTCCGGCCCGCTGACCGGCGCGCACCACTCCGCCACCGGCAGGCCAGAGAGCAGCGTCTGCAAATCGGTCATTTTGGCGGAAAGTTGTGAAGAGACCGGCTGCGCTATCCACTGACAGGAGCGACAGCGACCGGCATCATAGAGTGCGCACTGCATAACGAAACCTTAATACGTCTGGGGGCAGCGATTATACACGTTATTGCAGACGGAAAAACCGTCGGCTGGCCGCAGGCACAAACAGCAGGCCGAGCACCAGGATGTCGGGCAGTTTTTGCATCACCAGAGTGTGGAAAATCTCGCGCTTTGACTCGCCAGGGATGCTGAACAGCTCGGGATAGCCGTAACCCAGCGAGGCGGACCACAGATAGCCGGTGGCGGTGATCTGGGTCAGCAGGTAGATAATCCGCGCCCAGTTACGCCCTTTCACCAGCGAAAAGGCGCAGTAAATTTCGATAAAGACCAGCATCAGGCTGGCGAAAAAGACCAGCGTCAGGCTCCAGGTCTGTACGCTGCGGTGAACAAATTCGCTCAGCCCGCGCATCCCCAGCGTATTGAAAATCATAAACACATCGAGGCAGCGGATCATGATAATGGCGAGCGCCGCCACCTGCACCAGTGCAGGAACGTTCAGACGGGCATGCGAACGGCTTGTTTTCGTGAAAAATCCCAACGTGATGTCTTCCATGAAACGATGCCGCGATAACGCGGCATCTTAATTTCGCTTCTTTGCAGATTTTAGGAGCTTCAGCCGCGTCTTGCACGCTGGATATCGCGCTGACGCTGTTTTTCAGACCGCGCCATCAGATACCAGGCAATCAGCCCGATGATGCCAACCACGCCGAGAATCAGCGTCGCCAGGGCGTTGATCTCCGGGTTGACCCCCATGCGCACGCTGGAGAAGACCAGCATCGGCAGCGTGGTGGCCCCCGGCCCGGAGACAAAGCTGGCGATCACCAGGTCGTCCAGCGACAGGGTAAAGGCCAGCAGCCAGCCGGAGATCACTGCCGGCATGATCATCGGCAGGGTGATGATGAAGAAAACCTTCAGCGGCGTCGCCCCGAGATCCATCGCCGCCTCTTCAATGGAGTGGTCCAGCTCGCGCAGGCGCGAGGAGATGACCACCGCCACATAGGCGGTACAGAAGGTGACGTGGGCCAGCCAGATGGTGAGCATGCCGCGATCCGATGGCCAGCCGATGGCATGCCCCATGGCGACAAACAGCAGCAGCAGCGACAGGCCGGTGATGACATCGGGCATCACCAGCGGGGCAGTGATCATAAAGGCGAAGCCGTTGGCCCCGCGAAAACGACCAAAGCGCACCATCACCACCGCGGCAATCGTGCCCAGAATGGCCGCCATCGTCGCCGCGCAGGCGGCAATGGTCAGGCTCAGGCCCACGGCGCTCATCATCGCCTCGTCGCGGAACAGCTCACCGTACCAGCGCGTTGACCAGCCCGCCCACACCGTCACCAGCTTGGAGCTATTGAAGGAATAGATCACCAGCATCAGCATCGGCGCGTACAGGAAGGTAAAGCCGAGGACCAGGATCAGGATCCGCCACGGAGAGCGCACTACCGGTAAATTGTTCATCCGTGATCTCCCATCTGTTTCTGCTGGTACTTGTGGAACCACATGATCGGCACGATCAACAGCAGCAACATCACGATCGCCACCGCCGAGGCCACCGGCCAGTCGCGGTTATTAAAGAACTCCTGCCAGAGCACGCGGCCAATCATGATGCTGTCCGGGCCGCCGAGCAGTTCCGGGATCACAAACTCTCCCACCGCCGGGATAAACACCAGCATCGACCCGGCGATAATCCCACCTTTGGTCAGCGGCACTATCACGCTGAAGAAGGTTTTCATCGGACGGGCACCGAGATCCAGCGCCGCCTCCACCAGCGAGTAGTCGATGCGCGTCAGGGCGGTGTAGATAGGCAGCACCATAAACGGCAGATAGGCGTAGACAATGCCGATATAGACCGCCAGATTGGTGTGCAGAATGGTCAGCGGTTGATCGATAACCCCGAGCCAGAGCAGAACGTTATTCAGCACGCCGTTGTTTTTCAGGATCCCCATCCAGGCATAAACGCGGATCAAAAACGAGGTCCACGAGGGTAAAATCACCAGCAACAGCAGGATATTACGCGTTGAGGGCTTGCTGTGCGCCACCGCCCACGCCAGCGGATAGGCCAGCAGCAGACAGCAGATCGTCGAGATAGCCGCGACCTGCAACGACTGCAGATAGGCCTCAAAATAGAGCGGATCCTCGGTCAGTTGCAGGAAGTTGCCCAGGTTGAGCATGATCGACAGCTGACTGTCCCCCCACTCCAGCAGATCGCTGTAGGGTGGTATCGCCCGCGCCATCTCCGCCAGGCTGATTTTGAACACAATCAGGAACGGCAGCAGAAACAGCAGGATCAGCCACAGATAGGGCAGCGCGATTACCAGCTTACGCCCGTGGGCCATCTGCATACGGGTCAGCCAGCTGGTATCAATGCCCGCCGCTACGCGGGTCGCAGGTTCAGGTTTGTTCATCGCCCTTCCTTATACCGTCAGCACAACGCAGCTATCGGCTTCCCAGCACAGACGCACTTCGTCACCCCAGGTTGGCAACCCCTTGCGATAGCGGAAGGTGTTCTGCAATTGCGCACTGATCATCTGCCCGCTCTTCAGGCGGACATGGTAGATAGAGAGATCGCCGAGGTAGGCGATATGCACCACCTCCCCCACGGCAAAGTTGTAGCCATCCGCGGGCGCCTCTTCGCAGAGGGTGATTTTTTCCGGGCGCAGGGCCACGTAGACCGGCACGTTATCCACTACCGAGTTGTCCGCCGCCACTTTCAGGGGATGGATCAGCCCCGGTGAGTCAATCACCAGCCCGTCCTCTTCGCGGCTTTTCAGCAGCCCTTCAAATACGTTCATGGAGCCGATAAATTCGGCGCTGTAGCGGGTGGTCGGGTGCTCGTAAATCTCTTCCGGCTCGCCAATCTGCACGAACTTGCCGCGGTTCATGATGGCGATACGCCCGGCCATGGTCATCGCCTCTTCCTGGTCGTGGGTTACCATCACGCAGGTCACGCCCACGCGCTCGAGAATATCCACCACTTCCAGCTGCATACGGTCGCGCAGCTTTTTATCCAGCGCCCCCATCGGCTCATCGAGCAGCAGCAGCTTTGGCCGCTTCGCCAGGCTACGGGCCAGGGCCACGCGCTGACGCTGGCCGCCGGAGAGCTGGTGCGGCTTGCGCTTCGCAAACTCCTGCATGTGCACCAGGCTCAGCATTTCGGCCACGCGGGCGGTGATTTCCGCTTTTGGCAGTTTGTCCTGCTTCAGGCCAAAGGCGATGTTCTGCTCCACGGTCATGTGCGGAAAGAGGGCATAAGACTGGAACATCATATTGATCGGGCGCTGATAGGGCGGCACCCGGGAGAGGTCGACGCCATCCAGCATAATCTGCCCGGCGCTGGGCTGTTCAAACCCGGCGAGCATGCGCAGCAAGGTCGATTTCCCGCAGCCAGATGCGCCAAGCAGAGCAAAAATTTCACCTTTGTAGATAGTCAGGCTGACATCATCCACAGCATTCTGGCCATCAAAAGATTTGGTCAGGTTACGGATTTCCAGCAGCGGGGTCAGCGCTTTACGGGTTTTCGCCTGCGGGCGGGGGATCGCGTCGTTCACGGGGTGCTCTCCGGCATCAATCAAAATGGTGCAGGCGCACCAGAACGGTGCGCCTGTTGCCGGGGGCGCTACGCTTGCCCGGCCTACGACGAACGGTTATTTACCGCTTTTCACTTTCGTCCACGCCCGGGTACGGACGCGGTCAATTTTCGGCTCCTGCACGCTCAGGGTAAACATCTTGGCGCGCACCTCTGCCGGCGGGTAGATCCCCGGGTTATCACGCACTTCAGCGCTGACAAGTTTCGTGGCCTCTTTGTTGCCGTTGGCATAGAAGACGTGGTCAGAGATGTGGGCGATAACTTCCGGACGCAGCAGATAGTTCAGGAACTGATAGGCTTCCTCTTTGTTTTTTGCATCGGCTGGCATCGCGAAGACGTCAAAGAAGGCCATTGCCCCCTCTTTCGGGATTGAATAGGCGATATTCACGCCGTTTTTCGCCTCTTTCGCGCGGTTCGCCGCCTGCCACACGTCCCCTGCCCAACCGATGGCTACGCAGATATCGCCGTTTGCCAGATCGTTGATGTACTGGGAGGAGTGGAAGTAACGGATATTTGGACGCAGCTTCAGCAGCAGGTCGGTGGCCGGACCGGTGTAGTCATCCGCTTTGGTGCTGTTGGGATCTTTGCCGAGATAGTTCAGGACGGTGGCAAAAATCTCTTCAGGCGCATCAAGGAACGACACGCCGCAGCTTTTCAGCTTCTCGAGGTTCTCTGGCTTCAGCACCAGGTCCCAGCTGTTTACCGGCGCATCGGCACCCAGCACCTGTTTCACTTTCTCGACGTTATAGCCAATGCCGGTGGTGGCCCACATGTACGGCATGGCGTATTTATTGTCCGGATCGTGTTTGGCGATAAGCTTCAGCAGCTCAGGGTCGAGGTTTTTCCAGTCCGGCAGTTTGCTTTTATCCAGCGGCTGGAACACGCCCGCAGAGAGCTGACGTTCCAGGAAGCTGGCTGACGGTACGACCAGGTCAAAGCCGGTGCTGCCCGCCATCAGTTTGCCTTCCAGCACTTCGTTAGAATCGAAGACGTCATAGACGACTTTAATCCCGGTCTCTTTTTCAAAATTGGCCACCGTATCCGGGGCGATATAATCAGACCAGTTGTAGATATGCAGCGTTTTTTGCTCTGCCGCCAGCGAGCCTGCAGAGACCGCCATCAGCGCGCCCGCAACCAGACCCGATAACCATTTTTTATTTAAAGCGATCATAGCGTTAATCCTTCTGAAAGCACGTTAACAAACGCACTAAAAATGAACACTCTTAGCCTATGCAAGAAACGTGCATAATTTATCACTCCGCCTGTAGCAGAAGATGTTACTCAGGTGGCTGTATCTGCTCGCGTTTAACAGCATCGCAAGAATAAACTGTAGCTTGTCTCCGTAGCTATAGCTCAGATTAAAAAACGCCTTTTAACAATTTTTTATGCAAGAAGTATCTATGTGATAAGCCGAATTGGCGGGATGGCGGTGAATAATTCTTTAAAGAAAGGTTAAAGTCAGCAGAAAAACGGGTGTTATGCAGCCGCCACAACAGCGACTGCCTAAATGTCAGACAGCTTTAGTGCAGAAAATTGCCCGCAGATTCAGGCTGCTCAGCGCCCTCTTCGGCGTTGTAGAGCAGATGATGGGCGCTGGCTTCCAGCATCACCATAGAGATCTGCTCTTCGCTCTGCTGGATAAAGGCCGCGAACTGCGGGAAGGTCAGCCCAACGGACGCGGATAAAGACTGGCAAACCACCAGCTTTGGCAGATTATCATCCTGTATATCGAGAAATGCTTTTACCGTCAAAGAACTGGCATTGATGGCGGACAAATCCGATGCTAAGGCCAGCAGCGCCGAGGGTTTGACCTCCGCCAGCGCGGAGAAAAGAATGACGTCATTGATCAGATCGAGCTTGGCATCGAACACGCCGTCAAAGTTTTGCATGTGCGGCAGGTGCAGCGCCTGGCAGGTGTCGCATTCAAAAAAGCTGACGCCCATGTTGTCCAGCCAGTGGCGTAACGTATCAAGTGTCGGTACTACAAGTGAATCCATAACGGTGGAACCCCTTCAAAAAAATAGTGCCTGGCCCAGGCCACACGGCGCGGCAGGCCAGTTATCCGCCCGTTTTCAGGCAAAACTCCGGCGTGGCATGGCGTTCAATCCAGCCGATCATCTTCCCGGCGATATCAATCCCGGTGGTTTTCTCAATGCCTTCCAGCCCTGGCGAGGCGTTGACTTCCATCACCAGCGGCCCTCTGTCGGCGCGTAAGATATCGACCCCGGCAACGTCCAGCCCCAGGGTTCTGGCGGCCAGCAGGGCCATCTCCCGCTCGCGTGGGGTGATCTCCACCACCCGGGCTACGCCGCCCCGATGCAGGTTAGAGCGAAAATCGCCCTCTTTCGCCTGACGCTCGATGGACGCAACCACTTCATCGCCCACCACCAGGCAGCGAATATCGCGCCCTTTCGCCTCTTTAATGTACTCCTGCACCAGAATGTGCGCGTTCAGGCCGCGAAACGCATCCACCACGCTCTCTGCCGCCTGGCGGGTTTCGGCCAGTACCACGCCAATGCCCTGGGTGCCTTCAACCAGTTTAACCACCAATGGCGCGCCGCCGACCATCTCGATCAGATCGTGGGTGTCGTCGGGCGAATGGGCAATACCGGTGATCGGCAGGTCGATTCCCTGGCGGGCCAGCAGTTGCAGGGAGCGTAGTTTGTCACGCGCCCGGGTGATCGCCACGGATTCATTCAGCGGATAACTGCCGAGCAGCTCAAACTGGCGCAGCGCGGCGGTGCCATAAAAGGTGATAGCCGAGCCAATGCGCGGAATAACCGCGTCAAAATGCGGCAGCTGGCGCCCTTTATAGTGAATAGAAGATGCCGCCGGGCTGATATTCATATAGCAGGACAGCGGATCGAGGATTTCCACCAGATGGCCGCGCTGCTGCGCCGCTTCACGCAGGCGTTTACACGACCAGAGCGTTCCATCCCGGGACAATATGGCAATTTTCACCCTGCACCTCTCAGACATGATCTGGTAAAAGCCTGCGTATCATACACGCAGGCAGGCGCAGGATGAATGGACTTATCGCGTCGCCCAGCCCTGTTTGTGCAAATAGTCGAGAATAAACGGACGATTTTCTTTGATAATGGTGCGCCGGATATGGTCGCTCCAGGTGTCGCGGCGGTTATTGGTCGCGCGGCTGAGGTAGTAGTTCGCCAGCTCCTCGTCGTACTGCGCCAGCACCGCTTTATCGACCGGTTGGTAGTGGTTTTCATGCATCACCATCGCCGCAGGCAGGCGCGGCTTGACGTCCGGGTTATCCGCAGGCCAGCCCAGGCAGAGGCCAAACAGCGGCAGGACATGCTTCGGCAGCTGCAGCAGCTCGGTCACCGCCTCAATGCTGTTGCGGATGCCGCCAATGTAAACCCCACCCAGCCCCAGCGACTCCGCCGCGGTCATGGCGTTCTGCGCCAGCATTGCGGTATCCACCACGCCCAACAGGAGCTGCTCGGCGAGTCCCAGCTGTGCTTCGGGGCAAATTTGCAGATGGCGGTTGAAGTCGGCGCAGAAGACCCAGAATTCCGCCGCCTCGGCCACGTGCTTCTGCCCGCCGGTGAGGGTCACCAGCTGTTCACGCATCGCGGGATCGGTGATGCGGATGATGGAGCTGCACTGGAGGAAGCTGGAGCTGGAGGTTCCCTGCGCGCCGGCAAGAATGGCCTCACGCTGGGCATCGCTGATGGGTTGATCGGTAAAATGGCGAATGGAACGGTGGGAACGAAGCAGATCAATTACGGGCGTCATGCGGTCTCTCTGTACGGGCGTTAATGACAATATCGCCAGTATAGGCAAAGAAAAGGCGGCTGTAATTGGCGAAACATAGCCTGGAGGTATCAATGTAACAGGCAGAACCTGCTTTTCATTACCGATAGTTATCGGCAATATAGCGTCATTCGCCGTCAGGCTTCGTTTCAGGAGAGAGAACATGTTTGCAGTAATTTTTGGACGTCCAGGCTGCCCTTACTGTGTGCGCGCTAAAGATCTGGCAGAAAAACTGACCGCCGAGCGTGATGATTTTAACTACCGCTACGTAGACATTCATGCCGAAGGCATCACCAAAGCCGATCTGGAAAAAACCGTCGGTAAGCCGGTTGAAACCGTACCGCAGATCTTCCTCGATCAGACCCACATCGGCGGCTTTACCGATTTTGAAGCCTATGCCAAAGCACACCTCGGGCTGTTTGCTGCCCAGTAAGCCTTTCTCGCCCTCACTCTGAGGGCGTTTTTATTCTTGCCCGGCGGTTCTCCAGCGCCCGGCGCACGAACAGAAAGAACAGCGCCCCCAACGCACACCAGAAGACCCCACTTAACAGCCAGGCCATCTCCTGCACAATCGTGCGTGAAGGGATAAAGACCAGACGCATCACCACCAGACAGAGGGGCGCGGCGAGTATTGCGCCGAGCAGCGGCCGGATGACCTCTCCTCCGCGGGAGACAAAACTGGCGGCAGCACCGGGCAAGGTGAAGAACAATAATCCCAGCTCAGGACGCCCGGCGGCAATAAATGCCCCCCTTACGTTGAACGTCAGGCAGATGCACACGCCGGTGAAAAGTAAAAAACAGCAAGCCACCCCAAACCAGTTACGTTTAATATTCAAATCGTCCCCCTACAGCGCGGGCAAATTCATTTTTCGTCCACTGGACGCACAATCAGATGGTTTATATGGCATTCCATGCCTGAACGGCGCGTCGTTACGCAATCACGAGCAGATGTTGCTGTCTGTTATAAATAAAGTAATAGTTTGGTATTATTATTCGATATATATTATAGTGTGCGGCCGGGAGCCGCAGCGCTCCTCAACACCGGGAAAACAGTAGCCTAAATCACCTGTCCCTTCAACCACTTACTGGTAAACAAGAAGTTATCCTTCGTGAACATAAACGTCGCAGAATTGTTAAACGGGAATTACATCCTGCTATTATTTGTGGTACTGGCGCTGGGCCTGTGCCTGGGTAAATTACGCCTGGGATCAATCCAACTTGGTAATTCTATTGGCGTTTTAGTCGTCTCGTTATTATTAGGCCAGCAGCATTTCAGTATTAACACGGATGCCCTTAATCTGGGCTTTATGCTGTTTATTTTTTGCGTCGGTGTTGAAGCCGGACCTAACTTTTTTTCTATTTTCTTCCGCGACGGCAAAAATTACCTGATGCTGGCGCTGGTGATGGTCGGCAGCGCCCTGCTGATTGCGTTAGGCTTAGGCAAACTGTTTGGCTGGGATATCGGCCTGACGGCGGGCATGCTGGCCGGTTCGATGACCTCCACGCCGGTGCTGGTTGGCGCGGGAGATACGCTGCGCCATCTGGGGCTGGATAACGCCCAGCTCTCTATGGCGTTAGATCACCTCAGCCTCGGCTATGCCCTGACCTATCTGATTGGTCTGGTGAGCCTGATCGTGGGGGCTCGCTATCTGCCGAAGTTACAGCATCAGGATCTGCAGACCAGCGCCCAGCAAATCGCCCGCGAACGCGGTCTGGATACGGACAGCAAACGCAAAGTCTACCTCCCGGTGATCCGCGCCTACCGTGTCGGCCCGGAGCTGGTGGCCTGGGCAGACGGTAAAAACCTGCGCGAGCTGGGCATTTATCGCCAGACCGGCTGCTATATCGAACGCATCCGCCGTAACGGCATTCTGGCGAACCCGGACGGCGACGCGGTGTTGCAGATGGGGGACGATATCGCCCTGGTGGGTTATCCGGATGCGCACGCCCGTCTCGACCCGAGCTTCCGTAACGGCAAAGAGGTCTTCGACCGCGACCTGCTGGACATGCGCATCGTCACCGAAGAGATCGTGGTGAAAAACCACAACGCCGTGGGCCGCCGCCTGGGACAGCTTAAACTGACCGACCACGGCTGCTTCCTCAACCGGGTGATCCGCAGCCAGATCGAGATGCCTATCGATGACAACATCGTGCTGAACAAAGGCGACGTGTTGCAGGTGAGCGGCGACACGCGCCGCGTGAAGACCGTTGCCGACCGCATCGGCTTTATCTCCATTCACAGCCAGGTGACCGACCTGCTCGCCTTCTGCGCATTCTTTATCGTCGGCCTGATGATTGGGATGATCACCTTCCAGTTCAGCAATTTCAGCTTTGGCATCGGCAACGCTGCCGGCCTGCTGTTCGCCGGGATCATGCTCGGCTTCCTGCGCGCCAACCACCCTACCTTCGGCTATATCCCCCAGGGGGCGCTGAACATGGTGAAAGAGTTTGGCCTGATGGTGTTTATGGCGGGTGTCGGCTTAAGCGCAGGTAGCGGCATTGGCCACAGCCTGGGCGCGGTGGGCTGGCAGATGCTGGTGGCAGGGCTGATCGTCAGCCTGGTGCCGGTGGTGATCTGTTTCCTGTTCGGTGCCTACGTGCTGCGTATGAACCGCGCCATGCTGTTTGGCGCCATGATGGGGGCGCGAACCTGTGCGCCTGCGATGGAAATCATCAGCGATACCGCGCGCAGCAACATTCCGGCGCTGGGCTACGCGGGCACCTATGCCATCGCTAACGTATTGTTAACCCTCGCGGGGACGCTAATCATCATCATCTGGCCGGGTCTGGGATAAAAAATTTTTGCGCAATGACGAAAAAATTTTCGCTATGCGCAGAACTTTTCTGCCAGACGTCAGTCATAACTATTGCCACTGCTTTTCTTTGATGTCCCCAATTTGTGGAGCCCATCAACCCCGCCGTTTTGGTTCAAGGTTGATGGGTTTTTTGTTGCCTGAAACCCTGTACCAGCCCTTTCGCAAAGCCCTTTATTGCTTGCCCCCACCCTTGCTCCAAATAAGTGTTACGCTTAATCAGCCAGATCAATTTTCCCGAGCCCAAGGAGCCCCAATGCTCGCGTTGTACAACACCGTGATCGTGCTTTTAACCGTTGCCGCCATGGAACTCGTCGCCGCTCTTTCCCACAAGTACATCATGCACGGCTGGGGTTGGGGATGGCATGAATCGCACCACGAGCCGCGCACAGGCTGGTTTGAGGTGAACGATCTTTACGCCGTGGTATTCGCCGTGCTGGCGATTGTGCTGATTGCACTGGGAACGTGGGGCCTGTGGCCGCTGCAGTGGATTGGTGCCGGGATGACGGCCTACGGCGCGCTCTACTTTATGGTGCATGATGGGCTGGTGCATCAGCGCTGGCCGTTTCGCTATATCCCGCGCAAAGGTTATCTCAAGCGTCTCTATCTGGCGCACCGTCTGCACCATGCGGTGCGGGGCAAAGAGGACTGCGTCTCCTTTGGTTTTCTCTATGCCCCGCCGGTAGAAAAATTGCAGGCGACGTTACGCCAGCGCAAGGCGCGTCGCGCGGCTAGCGAGGGCGCTGCCAGAGCTGAGCCGGACGCGGCGACGGCGTCGCAAAACGAGAAGTAAGCGCCAGCAAGGCGCCTTTTAGCAGTAATCCCGATTTTTCCACCGAACTGGTGCCCTGTCGATTATCCCAGGCGCGGGCACCCGCCGCGCTCACCTTCACGCCAATTTCACGGTAGACCCCGTGCGCCGAGGCAATTGCCCATGCGGATCGCAGCGGTAGCCCGGCCAGACCTTGCCGGGCAGAGGCATAGTAAGGTTCGGCTTCGGCCACCAGCCTCTGGGCAATGCCCGCGAGGGGTTGGCGCATCTGGGGTGAGGTCATTGCCGCCGGGTCGATGTCCGCCTCCGCCAGCCACCGGGCCGGCAGATAGCAGCGACCAACCCGGGCATCCTCGACAATATCCCGGGCGATATTGGTCAGCTGAAACGCCAGGCCTAAATCGCAGGCGCGATCGAGCACCGCTTCATCACGGACGCCCATCACCCTCGCCATCATCAGCCCCACCACCCCCGCCACGCGATAGCAGTATTGCAGGGTGTCATCGAAGGTCTCGTAATGGGTCTCGCGCACGTCCATGGCAAAGCCATCCAGATGATCGTAAGCCAGCTGGAGCGGGATGTTGTGCCCTAGCGCCACCTCCTGAAAGGCGGCAAAGGCGGGTTCATGCATCTCGCCCCCCTCCCAGGCGCGCAGGGTCTGGCGTTTGAGCATCTCAAGACGCTGCTCTGCCGGGGTGAGCTCTACAGGAGTGACGTTAAACCCCAGCTCCTGCCCGTCGATCACGTCGTCGCAATAGCGGCACCAGGCGTAAAGCATCAGCACGCTGCGCCGGGTGGCGGGATCAAACAGCTTCGCGGCGGTGGCAAAACTTTTTGACCCCACGGCGATGGTGTCGGTGGCGTGATCCATCAGGGTTGTGTTCATCGGGAAAGCGCCTCCAGCATCAGTCCTGCCGTTGCTTTGGCCGAGCCGATCACCCCGGGAATACCGGCGCCTGGGTGGGTGCCCGCCCCGACCAGGTAGAGGTTGGGGATGCGGCTGTCGCGATTGTGCGGCCGGAACCAGGCGCTCTGGCGCAGGATCGGTTCCACCGAAAAGGCGGAGCCCAGATGCGCCCCAAGCTGGTCGCGAAAATCAAACGGGGTAAACATGCGGTGAGTCACCAGCTGGCTGCGCAGCCCTGGCATGTAGTGGGCTTCGAGATAGGCAAAAATCCTGTCGCGCAGGCGCGGCCCCTCAACGTTCCAGTCGAGATCCGCCGTCCCCAGATGCGGCACAGGCGCTAACACGTAGTAGCTGCCGCAGCCCGGCGGGGCCAGGGAGGGGTCGGTGACGCAGGGGGCATGCAGGTAGAGGGAAAAATCCTCCGCCAGGGCGTTTTTATTAAATATCTCGTCGATAAGCGCTTTATAGCGCGGCCCGAAACAGACGGTGTGGTGGGCCAGATCGTGCTGCTTGTTGAGGCCAAAATAGAGCACAAACAGGGAGTTACTCATCCGTTTGCGCTTAAGCGAGGCCGCGCGCGCCGCCCCTGTGGGATGATGTCCCAGCAGCTTTTCATAGGTATGCACCACGTCGGCATTGGAGGCCACCGCCGCGACAGGGATCGTCCGCCCATCTTTTAGCGTGACGGCGCTGATACGATCGCCGTCTGCCTGCAGCCGGGTCACCTCCGCATTCAACTGTAGCTCGCCGCCCAGATCCTGGTAGAGCTTCACCAGCCCCTGCACCAGCGCCCCGGTGCCGCCCCGGGCAAACCAGACGCCCCACTCCCGTTCAAGGGCGTGGATCAGGGTGTAAATGGACGAGGTGGCGAAGGGATTGCCCCCCACCAGCAGGGAATGAAACGAGAACGCCTGGCGCAACTGTTCGTTCTCGATAAAGCGGGAGACCATGCTGTAGACGCTGCGCCAGGCCTGAAGGCGGGTAAGCTGCGGCCCGGCGCGAAGCATGTCGCGAAAAGAGAGGAACGGCACCGTGCCAAGCTTGAGATAGCCCTCGTTAAACACCTCCCGCGAATAAGCGTGAAACTTGCGGTAGCCCTCTACATCGCGCGGGTTAAATCGTCTTATCTGCTCTTCCAGCCGGGTCTGCACGTTGTCGTAATCAAAGACTTCTCCCGTCTCCCAGCAGAGGCGATAGAACGGGGTCACCGGCAGCAGCTCGACATAATCGGCCATGCGTTTACCGGCCAGGGTAAAGAGCTCTTCGATGGCGCTGGGATCGGTTATCACCGTCGGCCCGGCGTCGAAGGTGAATCCCTCGTCGTGATAAACATAAGCGCGTCCGCCGGGCTTATCCCGCTGCTCCAGCAGAAGCGTGTTGATGCCCTGCGCCTGTAGCCGAATGGCCAGCGCTAATCCGCCAAAACCGGCGCCAATAATCACTGTTTTATTCATGGTGAAACGCTCGCATCCGGGGAGTGAGTTTCAGTATGGCGAGCATCGCTTCGCCGACGGGTACCGGGGGCTTGCCTGCCAGGATCCGCGCTTTATCGGCCAGAGTAATGTTTCCGGCGTAAAAGCGGGCAATCAGCCCTTCGTTAAGAGAGTAAAACCGCTGCATCACCTGCCAGCGCTTATCGGCATCCCCCGCCAGGAAGAGCATGCGGTTGAGGGAGCGGAAAAAGCGCTGCTCGCGCCACTGGCGCAGGGAGTAGCGATGGATAACGGAAAAAAGCGCGGCTGCGCTGCTATCCGCGCTTGCGGCAATAGCCTCGGCCAGCGCCACCGCGTGAGGCAGAGAATAGCCGGTGGTGGCATGAAACAGCCCGGCGCGCAGGCCGCTGCAGGGCTGTTTGTCTCGCCCCTGCCAGAAGGCCGGGAAATCGCCCGCCAGCATAATGGGGAGGTCGCCCTGCTCTTCGCGCTCAAGATGCGCCAGCGCCCAGCACTGCTCGCGGGCATAATCGGCGATGTTTTGCCGCGCAACGCCAGCATCCAGTCGGGCGGCGTCAACGTAGTGAGTATCTTCGATCAAGAGTTCGGTGGCGGAAAGCGGCAGCGTGTAGACAAAGCGATACCCGCCCTGCTGATTGACCGTGGCATCCATCAGGATGGGCCGGGTCAGGCCATGGGGCTCGCTCAGACGCCACTGCTGGCCGAGGAAAGACTGGCTGCCGGTAGTAAGATGCCTGTCCGCCATGTAGCCCCGACCATCAATGACCGCCCGGGCCTGGAGCGTGGTGCCGTCAGCAAGCGTCACCGACGTCGGGGTGAGCGCGGTGACTGCGACGCGGGTATGCAGATTGTCGCCGCAGGTCGCGGTCAACACCTCGGCAAAACGTTCGGAGGTGATGCTGAGATAGTCCCCGGCAAGGGTGCGGTTCAGGTCCGGAAAGCGGACGTCATACCCCTGCCAGCGGTGAGCTACCAGCGGGGCAACCCAGCGATGCTGTTCCGGAGTAATGTCGCCCTCGTGAAAAGACCAGGTGTGATTCCCGCCAGGCTTACTGTCAGCCTCAAGAAGCAGTACGCGCAGCGCCGGCTGTAGCTGTCGCAGGCGTAAGGCGATCAGCCCGTTGGCCAGTCCGCCGCCCGCTAAGATGATATCCCATGCTGGCGCCATTACGTTTGCGCCACCAGCGTGGCCTGACGCAGCTGGGCCAGGTTTGCACTGCCGGTGCAGAAGCAGGCGACGCGCAGCTGGTCGATAATCACCTGAAAATGGTCGATAACCGCCTCGCTGGAGGTTAACGCGCTTTGCAGCACGCCGGCCGCCTGCCCCACCAGGCTTGCGCCTAAGCGGATCGCTTTTGCCACCTCAATGCCGTTGGCGATCCCGCCTGAGGCCACCAGCGGCATATCGGGCAGCGCCTGATGCAGATCCTGGAGCGCCGTTGCGGTCGGGATCCCCCAGTCGGCAAAGGCCATCGCCACCGCCCGGTCGTGGGCATTAACGGCGCGTTCGCCCTCAACCGCCGCCCAGCTGGTGCCCCCGGCACCGGCGACATCCAGCATCGCCACACCTGCCGCGACCAGCTTGCGGGCCACCGGTACCGAAATCCCGTTGCCCACCTCTTTGACCACCACCGGCACATGCAGCGCCTCGACGGTGCGATGGATGGCATCGATGACGCCGCACCAGTTGCGATCCCCGCCGTGCTGCAGCGCCTCCTGCAGGGGGTTAAGGTGGATGATGAGCGCATCCGCCGCAAGGGTCTCGACGGCCCGTTTGGCATAATCCAGCCCCTGTGGTCCCGCGATTTGCGCCGCGCCGAGGTTCGCCATCAGCACAATGTCCGGGGCAACGGCTCGGAGTTCGCGCGTCAGGCCATACCTGGCGTCACTCTCCAGCGCCACGCGCTGGGAGCCCACCCCCATCGCCAGCCCCAGCGTCTGGGCGGCGGTGGCAAGGTGTTGGTTAATCTGGCTCGCCCGGCGGGTGCCGCCGGTCATGGAGCTTATCAGCAGCGGCGCGTTCAGGGTTCGGCCAAACAGCGGGGTCGAGAGGTCAATCTCATCAAGATGCAGTTCGGGCAGTGCGCAATGCCCGAAGCGCCATTTTTCAAAGCCGCTGGTACACTTTTTTACGCCGGGCGTGCTGTTAAGGACGATATCGAGATGATCGCTTTTACGTTGCGACAGGCTGCTCATTGACACTCCGACAGGGATAATGACAGGCTCTGGCTGATAAGCGTCAGCTGTTTTTCAAACCAGATGTGAACATAGTAGCGGGCGGTATTTCCCGGCTGACAGGCGGTAGCAATATGCTGATCGGCGCTGCGCACGTGCTCGCGCAGCCGCAGGAAGACACTCTCTGCCCCGAGCACGGCAACCAGCGTCGATTTGTCTTTATCCTGATGCGGATCTTTGCCGTTGGCACTGGAGCCATCGGTCAGGTCATCAATCAGCTGAAAGGCCTGGCCAAGATCGCGGGCAAAAAAGCGCAACCGTTCGCTGACCGGAGGTGGCGCGTCGGCCGCAATCGCCGCCAGTTGCAGGGTGGCGTTAAACAGGCTGCTGGTTTTCAGCTCATTGGTCAGGAGGATCTCATCGGTGTTTCGGTTCTGGCGAGCCTCATTGAGATCGCGGAATTGTCCCTGCACCAGCCCCATATGCCCCACGGAGGCAGAGAGCTCAGCAATCGCCCGCGCTTTTGCCTCGTGGGTCAGCGAAGGCGTGCGGGAGATGACGCAAAAAGCGTGACTGAGCAGCGCCACCGCCGCCAGAATCGCCACGTGTTCGCCATACTGGTAGTGAACCGTAGGCCGCCCGCGGCGGAGCGTAGCGTTGTCCATGCAGGGCATGTCATCCAGGATCAGGGAGGCGACATGGACCATCTCAATGGCGCAGGCCAGATCGAGAATGCCCGTCGGCTCTGTTTTGTAGCCCATATCCCGCGCCGCCAGCAGCAGCAACAGAGGGCGCATGCGCTTGCCCGCGACAAGCGTGGCATCGCGCATGGCCGCATAGACCTGCCCTTCCTGCTCTCCCGCAGGCAAAAGTTGTTCGAGACGTTGCTCAAACGCAGACAGCAGCATTTTCACATCATCTTCATGACTGTGGGTCATAGTGGCTTCCCCGGTGTTATGGTGGCGACGTCCGCAGAAGAGGTAGAAACGCTTGCCGCAGGCTGGTTTACAAAGCGTAGCGTATCCTTCTGCGTTTTGTTGTCTGACGAAAAAAGAGAAAGCAGTAGTGGATTTTAATATTATTAAAATCAATAAATTATAGTAATACCAAAGAAGCAAATTGCACAAAAATTTACACTTGTAGAGATTTTAGGCGTCCTGGTTCGCTTCTTCTTTGCTAAAGGCTAACCGTAGCGCGTACTCGCGCACATCCTGCGGCCAGTTTGCGATAGTGGCCGTAAACGTGGCTTCATCGTCAGCAAACAGCGCGCGCATGCTGGCCTCGTAGCCAGGAAGATCCCCGGCAATTTCGTACATAAAGTGATAGGCGCGGTCGTGGCGCTGGCGCTTGTTATCCACCGGTTTAGCGCTTTTCCTCGCCTGATCGATAAGCCTGCGCAGGGTGGCGGAAGCGCCGCCGGGCTGGGTAGCCAGCCAATCCCAGTGTCGGGGCAGCAGGGTGACCTCTTTTGCCGACACGCCCAGTTTTGGTCGTCCACGGGTTTTCACCGCGGTGCTTTCCGCCAGCTCCGGGTAGACCGCCAGGGTGCTGGCAATATCTGCATGAAGATGAATATCGAGGCGCTTGCCGCTGCGATCGTTAAAGATGAAAACGGTTTCACGACCGATGTTAGCGGATTGTAACTGCTGCATCAGTTCGCTCAGGGTTCCGTGCGCAATCTCCTGCTGCCGCCAGAAGGCGGTAAGGGTGATAGCGGGCATGTGCTTGCCTTTTTATCCGGGTAAAAATATAAGCGTAGGCTGACAATAAGAATGGTGCCAATTTTACCCGGGTAAAATTTATTATGCCCGTTTAGCCTGATATGATGCCATCGATTTGTGGATAAATTTTCAACACTATTTCTGGCACAATGTTACGTAAAAGTAAAATCACTATCTGCGTTTGCGGCAAAGGCTGTTGCTGACCTGACGCTTATCCCCCCTCCCCCGCAATCCGCCCTACCATCGCCCTTAACTCTTCTCGTGAAAGCGGCTGCCGGTCGGTAACAAAATGCAGCGTCATCCCTTCGATAAACGCATCCAGCGCACGGGCGGTGACCGGATCAAACCACTGCTCCAGCGTCGTCTGGCTGGTTTTCATCCAGTCCTGCATCACGGTTTTTAACGACGGGCTGCGGTTCATAAAGGCATAAAGCTGGTACATCAGCTCCATATTGTGCGGCGTGGTGACCTGGGAGCTGTGAATCAGAGTGGTAATCGACTCGCAGGCCATCTCCGGCCCCGTCACCCCGGCAAAAAACTCGCGGTATTGCACCGACATCTGCTGCGTAAACCAGGTGAAGGCTTCCTCAAGCAGCGCGTCCATTCCGGCGAAATAGTAGGTCATCGACCCCAGCGGCACCCCGGCGCAGCTGGCGATTTTGCGGTGGGTGACGGCGTTCAGGCCGTGTTCGGCGATGGTGTCCAGGGTGGCCTGCAATATCCGTTCCCGCCGTTGCGGATCGTTGGGTCGTCTGTTCATTTTTACCTCAGCGAATTTATGTACAAATGTACACAAACTTGCTAGTGTTGTCTCCTGTGTTGTCCCTCTGGTACAGAAATCATGACCGACATCTCATCGCGCAAAAAGCTGCAACGCCGCCTGTGGGCGCTGTTTATGTTCTTCTTTATCCCCGGCCTGTTGATGGCCTCCTGGGCCACACGTACCCCCGCCATTCGCGACATTTTGTCGGTCTCGACGGCGGAAATGGGCATCGTGCTATTTGGCCTGTCGATAGGCTCGATGAGCGGCATTCTCTGCTCCGCCTGGCTGGTTAAGCGCTTCGGCACGCGGACCGTGATCCGCACCACCATGTGCTGCGCGATTCTCGGTATGATGATGCTCAGCGCTGCGCTATGGTTTGCCTCCCCGCTGGCGTTTGCCCTCGGGCTGACCGTCTTTGGCGGCAGTTTTGGCGCGGCAGAGGTGGCGATCAACGTCGAAGGCGCCACTATCGAGCAGGAGATGAACAAAACCGTACTGCCGATGATGCACGGCTTTTACAGCCTCGGTACCCTGGCAGGCGCCGGTATCGGCATGGCTCTGACCGCCTCCGGTATCGCCGCCACGACCCATACTTTGCTGGCGGCGCTGGTCTGTATCGCCCCGGTTCTGCTGGGGATCACCGCCATCCCGGACGGCAACGGCAAGAACCAGGCCGGTGAGAGCAAAAAGGGTGAGAAAGGCGTGCCGTTTTATCGCGATATGCAGCTGATGCTGATTGGCGTGGTGGTGCTGGCGATGGCCTTTGCCGAAGGTTCTGCAAACGACTGGCTGCCGCTGCTGATGGTGGACGGCCACGGATTCAGCCCCACCTCCGGCTCGCTGATTTACGCCGGGTTTACGCTCGGTATGACCGTCGGTCGCTTTACCGGCGGCTGGTTTATCGACCGCTACAGCCGCGTGACGGTGGTCCGCGCCAGCGCCCTGCTGGGCGGGCTGGGTATTGCATTGATTATTTTTGTTGATGTCGACTGGGTGGCCGGCGTGTCGGTGATCCTGTGGGGACTTGGCGCTTCGCTCGGCTTCCCGCTCACCATCTCGGCAGCCAGCGATACCGGCCCGGATGCGCCAGGGCGCGTCAGCGTGGTCGCCACCACCGGCTATCTCGCCTTCCTGGTGGGCCCGCCGCTGCTGGGCTTCCTCGGGGAACATTATGGCTTACGCAGCGCCATGATGGTGGTACTGGGCTTAGTGATCATTGCCGCCCTGGTCGCCCGGGCAGTCGCTAAACCGGCGTCGCAGAGTGAATCTGTCATGGAGAATGGATAATGAGCGTTAAGATGATTGCGGTTGATATGGATGGCACCTTCCTGAACGATGCGAAGGAGTACAATCGCGCGCGCTTTCTGCGCCAGTATGCGCAAATGAAGGAGCGTGGCATACGGTTTGTGGTCGCCAGCGGTAACCAGTACTACCAGCTGATCTCCTTTTTCCCGGAGATAGCCGATGAGATCGCCTTCGTCGCTGAAAACGGCGGCTGGGTGGTAAATGCCGGAGAAGATGTTTATAACGGCGAGCTGACCCAGGCGCAGTTCGCCACCGTCGCAGAGTTTCTCTGTTCCATCCCGGAAGTGGAAGTGATCGCCTGCGGGAAAGGCAGCGCCTATACCCTCAAGCACTATGGCGAAGCGTTCCACGACGTTGCCGCGAAATATTATCACCGCCTGGAAAAGGTGGATAACTTCGACAACTTTAACGATATCTTCTTTAAATTCGGGCTGAATCTGCCGGATGAGGCGATCCCGCGCATCCAGGAGATGATCCACGACAAACTGAGCGATATTATGGTGCCGGTGACCACCGGCTACGGCAATATCGACCTTATCCTGCCGGGGATCCACAAGGCCAACGGCCTGCGTCTGCTTCAGGAACTGTGGGGCATTGATGATAGCGAAGTGGTCGCCTTCGGCGACAGCGGTAACGACGTGGAGATGCTGAGCCAGGCCGGGTTTAGTTTTGCCATGGCCAACGCCCGGGATCACATCAAAGCGATCGCCCGCTATGAGGCGCCGCACAATAATGAAGAAGGGGTGCTGGAGATTATCGACCGCGTCCTGAACCGCGAGGCGCCGTTCAGCTAAGGCCATGCCCGGCGGCGCGTTGCTTGCACGGGCCTGCGACTTTGTAGGCCGGGTAAGCGCAGCGCCACCCGGCAAAAATGCGAGCACAGTGCCTATGCCCGGCGGCGCTTCGCTTGCGCAGGCCTACGGGTTCGCAGGTCTTGTAGGCCGGGTAAGGCTAAGCCGCCACCCGGCAAAATGCGGGCACCATGCCCGCTTAATCCGGTTGTAACGAACTGCCCACCCGCTTGTCTTTCAGGAAGACAAACATCAGCGCCAGCCACAGCAGGCCGTTTACCAGATTAAACAGGCTGAACAGCCCGTTGCCGCCGCTGCTGAAGGCGTGTTTGCTCACCTCAATGCCCACGGTAAAGATCAGCATCTGTAACATGCCCATCGCCGCCGACACCGTCCCTTTGCTCACCTCGCTGGCAAACAGCGTCAGACGCACCAGCCCGGCGTTTGCCAGCCCAATACCAAACGCGTAGATGCTGAGACCCGCGGTCATCCACAGGTAAGCGTGCGATGAGACGACCGTCGCCACCGCGGCCACCACCAGCCCAATCACGATCGGCCAGCCGCCCATAATAATCAGCGAGCGCACGGTACGGCGCGAGGTCAAACGGGCCAGCACGATATTACCCACAATCAGCGCACCAAAAATCGGCACCTGCAGCAGGCCATATTCGTAGCTGCTGAGGTTTTCGCCGCTGATGATGATCACCGGCGACTGGGCGATCCACGCCAGCAGCGGCAGGCAGACAAAGCCAATCGCCAGCGCCCCGGCCACAAAGCGACCGTTTTTCAGCACCTCTTTATAGTCGCGCCCCAGCTCCTGCAGTGAGAGCTTTTCGCCGATGCGGGTAGCCGTTTCGGGCATCGCCCGGTGCAGACCATAAAACGAGATGGCGGCCAACACGGCAAACAGCACAAACATCCCCTCCCATGGCGCGACGTGCACCCACGCCGCCCCTACCAGCGGGCCCAGCAGCGGCGCAATCAGCGCCACGTTAGCCATCAGGGCGGTGATTTTGATGCACACCGCCTCCTCAAACGACTCCTGGATGGCGGCGTACCCGACCGCGCCGATAAAGCACAGGCTGACCCCCTGTAAAAAACGCAGCACCATAAACTGCTCGATGGTTTGCGCCAGCAGGGTCGCCAGACAGGTGACGATAAACCACGCCACCCCGGTGAGCATCACCGGACGACGGCCAATACGGTCCGACAGCGGGCCGAGCAGCCACTGTAAAAACATCCCCCCCGCCAGGTAAGCGGTCATGGAGGTGGGCACCCACTCGATCCCGGCGTTGTACTGCGCCACTACGGCGAGCATGCCGGGCTGGATCATATCGTTACCGATATAGGTGGAGAATTCGTAAAGCACCAGGCACAGGGGGAACAACAACGCCTGACGCCCCAGGCGAGTGCCAGAAGAAGAACGGTTTAACATGGAGTCTCAATATCCGATAAAAAATCGCGCAGAGTGTAATGAAATGGCCGCGCCAGCGATAGCAGATTCACGCAGCAGTTCAGAAATAACGCACAAATCGCCGTCGTTTAAGGTTTCCTTAAGTTGGCATCCGTATGCTTAGGCTTTTCCAGTCATTGACCTTAATTATGACACAGATTTCCTCCGCTTCAGAATTGTCTAAGTTAAAGAGTTCTAAGACAAAACCCCTTTACCCTTTGCCGGTACGTTTTTATGTTAACCAGTTCATTGTGCTGCTGGTGCTGGCCGCGGTTTTTATCTGGCTTTCGCGGGATGAAACCCTCGACAGGGTGCTGACCGGCTACTGGTTTGATGCGGCGAGCCAACGCTTTCCGCTGCAGCAGAACGCGCTGCTCGATCTGCTCAATCATCGACTGGCGAAATACCTGACCATCACTCTGGCCGCCGGGATGCTGCTGTACGGTATCTGGCGACGCAACGCTCAGTGGGTGACCGGGGCGTTGCTGATGGGGCTTGGCACGGCGGTGGTGGGCATACTGAAAGCCACCAGCCATCACAGCTGCCCCTGGGACCTGATGGAGTACGGCGGCAAAGCGCTGTCCTATCCCCTGTTTGACGCCGCCCCTGCCGGCAGCGGCCCCGGGCGCTGTTTTCCGGGCGGGCACGCCTCAAGCGGCTTTATGGTGATGGGGCTGTTCTTCGCCTTCTGGCGTGAACGTCCGCGCCTGGCCTGGGGAATGGTCGCTGCGGGTATCGTGCTCGGGCTGGGGATGGGCTATGGCCAGGTGATGCGCGGTGCACATTTCTTCTCCCATAACCTGTGGGCAGGCTGGTGGGTGTGGTTTTCTCAGGTGGTGGCCTATGGCCTGGTGTCCGCCTGGTTTGCAAAAGAGTAACGAGGATATGTTAGAAGATCTGAACTACGGACTGTTTCATCTGATTAATGCCACACCTGCTTCAGCGGAGTGGAGCATTAATCTCGCCACCTTTGTGGCGAAAGACCTGATCAGCATCGTGCCGGCGCTGATTGCGATCCTCTGGCTATGGGGACCGCGCAAACAGGTGGGTGCCCAGCGCCAGCTGGTGATTAAAATTGCCATGGCGCTGGTGATCAGCCTGGCAGCGTCGTGGCTGCTGGGGCATCTCTTCCCTCATGACCGCCCGTTTGTCGATCGTGTCGGCTATAACTTCCTGCCTCACGCCGCAGACGACTCCTTCCCGAGCGATCACGGCACCGTCATTTTCACCTTTGCGCTGGCGTTCCTGTTCTGGCACCGCGTCTGGTCGGGCATCGTCTTAATGATGGTAGCCTGCGCTGTCGCCTGGTCCCGCGTCTATCTTGGCGTGCACTGGCCGATGGATATGCTGGGCGGGCTGATGGTCGGCTTGCTGGGCTGCCTGAGCGCGCAGATCCTCTGGAATCTGTGCGGTGACGTTATCTATCAACGTCTTTCGCAGCTTCACCGCTTCTGCTTTGCCCTGCCTATCCGTAAAGGCTGGATACGTGACTAAGTCGGGTTTAGCGAGTTAAACTTGAGCCCCCGGCGTAACGGGGGTTCATTTTTGGCTCCGAGGACCTATGGAAACACGACGTGACGAACGGCTGGCTCAACTGATTAATGCGCTTAAGCGCAGCGATAAATTGCATCTGAAAGAAGCCGCCGCGCTGCTGGGTGTCTCTGAGATGACCATTCGACGGGATCTCAACAGTGAAAGCGGCCCCGTAGTGCTGCTTGGCGGCTATATCGTCCTCGAACCCCGCAGCGCCAGCCACTATCTGCTGAGCGATCAAAAGACCCGTCTGGTGGAAGAGAAGCGCAAAGCCGCACGTCTGGCCGCCTCGCTGGTGCAGCCGCATCAAACGCTCTTTTTCGATTGCGGTACCACTACCCCCTGGATCATCGAAGCCATTGATAACGACCTGCCCTTTACCGGCGTCTGCTACTCCCTGAATACGTTCCTCGCCCTGCAGGAAAAACCGGGGTGCCGGGTGATCCTCTGCGGCGGCGAGTTCCACGCCAGCAATGCCATTTTCAAACCGCTCAATCTGCAGGACACGCTTAATAATCTCTGCCCGGATATCGCCTTTTACTCCGCGGCGGGTGTACATGTCCGTCAGGGCGCAACCTGCTTTAATCTGGATGAACTGCCGGTAAAACAGTGGGCGATGAGCATGGCTCAGTACCATGTACTGGTGGTGGATCACAGCAAGATAGGTAAAGTGCGCCCGGCGAGAATGGGCGAGCTGACCTGTTTTGATGCCATCGTGAGCGACTGCCGTCCGGATGAGGAATTGGTTGCTTATGCTAAGGCGCAGCAGATAAAGCTGATGTACTGAGTGGGGTTTACTGCCCGGCGGCGCTGCGCTTGCACGGGCCTACGATTCAGGCGTTTGGGCTGTTCATAGGCCGGGTAAGGCGAAGCCGCTACCCGGCGCTGTTTTATTTACTTAAACCAACCCCCAAACCATTCGTGGAATTTCATCATGACGAAATCCCACATCCGGCCAAAGAAGCCCCCCTCTTCCACCGCCTCCATCACAATCAGCGGACGCTGTTCGATGGATTTGCCGTTCAGCTGGAAGTCGATGGTACCGACCACCTGGCCTTTCTTCAGCGGCGCAGTGAGCTGTTTGTCGGTGAGGGTGTAGCTGGCCTTCAGGTTTTTCAGCTGGCCGCGCGGAATGGTCACGGAACCGCTCTCCCCGGCGCCGAGTTTAACCTCGCTCTTGTCGCCAAACCAGACGCGCTGGCTGACAAACGTCGCATCCGGCTTGATAGGGGTAACAGTTTCGAAGAAGCGGAAGCCCCAGGTCAGCAGTTTTTCCGACTCGTTAAAGCGGATGCGGTCGGTTTTGGTGCCCAGCACCACTGAGATCAGACGCATATCGCCCTGGGTCGCCGACGCCACGAGGTTGTAGCCAGCCCCCGCCGTGGTTCCGGTTTTCATCCCGTCAACGTTAAGGTTGCTGCTCCAGAGCAGGCGGTTACGGTTCGGCTGGCGGATTTTGTTGAAAGTAAACTCTTTCTCTTTGTGGATCGCATACTCTTCCGGCACGTCATGAATCAGTGCCTTACCGAGCAGGGCCATATCGCGGGCGGTACTGAACTGGCCCGGCGCATCCAGACCGTGAACGGTTTTAAAGGTGGTGTTGGTGAGGCCCAGTCGCTGGGCATAGCCATTCATCAAACCAATAAAAGAATCCTGACTGCCGGCCACATAATCGGCCAGCGCGATACAGGCATCATTTCCTGACTGAATGATTACCCCTTTGTTCAGGTCAGAAACCGCCACCTGATCGCCAGGCTTCAGGAACATGACCGAGGAGCCGCGCAGCGCCGGGTTACCGGTCGCCCAGGCATCTTTACCGATGGTCACCATGTCGGTGAGCTTGATTTTGCCCGCTTTCAGCGCCTGCCCTACCACGTAGCTGGTCATGATTTTGGTCAGGCTTGCAGGATCAAGTTTCTCGTCAGCGTTGCCCTCGGCCAGCACTTTACCGCTGGCGTAGTCCATCAGTATCCAGGCGCGCGCATCAACCGGCGGTGCCTCTGGCGCCGCCTGTTCCGCTGCGTACAGCGAAGGTGCAAAAAGGACCAGCAGCGCACTACCTGCTACCAGACCACGTAAATAAGAAGTTTTTCGCATCATGTTGCCACCCGAATGTCCATTCCAAAAATCACGTCATACCGCCGTGTCGCAAGAAACGTTGATTAATAACGTACTAATGGCTTTAAAAAAACTAAAACCTGGTAAACTTTTTTAAAGTTTACGCAATTACAATCCGATAAGCTTTGACCCCATCGATTTTTTTCGCCTCTGTTGCGTATTTGTTAGGTTTATCCCAACATGGAAGCCCTACACACGGATCTCATCCTGATATCGGCTTTAATTATAAGGGGTTATTATGATTACTTTGTGGGGCCGGAACAATTCAACGAACGTCAAAAAGGTGCTCTGGACGCTGGAAGAGCTCGATTTACCCTTCAACCAGATCATGGCGGGAATGCAGTACGGGGTGAATAAAGAGGCGGAGTATCTGGCGATGAATCCCAATGGCCTGGTACCGCTGCTGCGCGATGACGAAACCGATCTGACGCTGTGGGAGTCCAACGCTATTGTGCGCTACCTTGCGGCGCAATATGGACAGAACAGGCTGTGGATCGATGCCCCTGCGAAGCGTGCCGTGGGTGAGAAGTGGATGGACTGGGCTAACCAGACGCTCTCCCCCGCCCACCGGGTGATCCTGATGGGGCTGGTGAGAACCCCGGAAGCCGAACGTAACTATGCGGCGATTAACGCAGCAAAAGAGAGCTGCGAATCCCTGTTCGCCATGCTGGATGAGGCTCTCGCGACACAACCGTGGCTGTCGGGCGATGCGTTTGGCGTGGGGGATATCGCCGTCGCACCGTTTGTCTGGAACCTCACCAACGTCGATCTTGAGTGGACGCCGCGCCCCAATCTGGCGCGCTGGCTGACCAACCTGAGCGAGCGACCGGCATACCGCAACGTGGTGATGATCCCGGTCAGCTAAGCTATGTCCCGGACGGGCTGACCTTCAACAGCTGCCCGTCCGACTCATCGGTCAGCACGTATAAATAGCCATCCGGCCCGACCCGCACATCGCGCACCCGCTGATTGCGATCCCCCAGAATACGCCCCTCTTCCGTCACGCGATTGCCGTTAACGTTCAGCACAATCACATCTTTGTCTTTCAGCGCGCCGATAAAGAGTTTGTTCTTCCACTGCGGGAAAACATCGCTGTTGTAGAAGGCCATGCCGCTGAGGGCCGGGGACTGCTTCCAGACAAACAGCGGCGGCTCGGTGCCTGCCACCTGTTCACCCTTCGCTTCCGGTATCGGCAATCCGCTGTAGTTTATGCCGTGCGTCGCCAGCGGCCAGCCGTAGTTTTTGCCCTTTTCCGGAATGTTGATTTCATCGCCGCCGCGTGGGCCGTGCTCATTAAGCCACAGCGTATCGCTCCACGGATTCATCGCTAACCCCTGCGGGTTACGAATGCCATAAGACCAGATCTCGGGTCGTGCGCCCTGGCGGTTTACGAACGGATTATCGTCCGGTACGGCACCCTGGTCGGTGAGGCGCACCACTTTGCCCTGCAGCTTGTCCAGATCCTGGGCGGTGGGCCGCTGATTATTCTCCCCCAGGGCGATATAGAGATAGCCTTTCCCGTCGAACACCAGCCGGCCACCAAAGTGATTGCCTGTGGAGAGTTTTGGCTGCTGGCGGAAGATCACCTTGAAGCCCTCCAGCCGGGTATTGTCGTCGCTAAGACGGCCATACCCTACCGCGGTGCCCGCTTTAGCGTCATCCCCCGCTTCGGCATAGCTCAGCCAGACCCGGCGCGACGTGGCAAAATCAGGGGCCAGCGCCACGTCAAGCAACCCGCCCTGGCCGTTAGCCCAGACCTTTGGCACGCCGACGATGGGATCGGAGAGCCCTTTGCCCGCCTGCCAGCGCTTAAGCTGCCCGCCTTTCAGGGTGATCAACATCCCCTGATTATCCGGCAGGAACGCCAGCGCCCAGGGATGATCGAGTTTATTTTGCAGTACCGAAACCTTCACATCCGCAGGAGCCGCATACAGCGAGGCGGAGAGTAGCAACACTGGCAGGGAAATAAGCGAAGATCGACGCATAATGCACTCCTTTACAAGGTATGACTTAAAGGTAGCCACTCAGCGCAGGGGCATTATCACTTTTACAAAAGCTTAAGCAGTTGGGGGAGTTGCCTCCCCCGGGGTCAGCTCCGAATCAGCGGTGTATGCGATTTCAGATACTGGATGCAGAGAGTGAGATCGTTCAGACAGCTTTCCAGCTTCTCTGCGTTGACGGCGATGAACGTCGGGCAATCATGGTTGCCGGTCATCATACAGACGCCTGCGGTGGTGAGCGAACCGGCGGCACGATAGAGCATCGCCTGCTCCTCAGCATTGCAGTGCGCCCTCAGTTCAGGCGCTTTTTCACGCATGTAAGTACAAAGTTCAAAGAAATTGTCACGCAGATGGTCGCTTTCGCTGACTGACATATACCCCTTCGCTTTCCTTAACTGCAGATAGGCCGCGAGATCGATTCGGGCGTTGATCATCTTGTTAAGAAGATCGCGTTTTAGTCTGTCAACGGACATGCTTTTTTCCCCCTTGTCAGCCTTAGTACACTCTTAGATTATGTCTATTTTTTGCGCAGTTTAATGCGTCAGGTCAATAATCCACGGCGGATGACTGACATTTACAATGTTAAATTGTCCCGGATGGGTATCGCCAAAAACAGGCGGACCCGCAGGCGCTTAAATCCTTATTATTCTTCCAGTGCGCAATATCAGGCTACCTGCGTCTGCCGCTGCACAGATCGCTATAAATTCGCCGCGGAAATCTGTACAATCCCTGCCCTGATAACTCCATAACTGACTACTTTTTAATCTATGAGCAATGTTACGCACCAGCCGAAAATCGGCTTCGTCTCTCTGGGCTGCCCGAAAAACCTGGTGGATTCCGAACGTATCCTGACCGAGCTTCGCACCGAAGGCTATGACGTGGTACCAAGCTACGACAACGCCGATATGGTGATCGTTAACACCTGCGGCTTTATCGACAGCGCCGTACAGGAGTCTCTGGAAGCCATCGGTGAAGCACTCACCGAAAACGGCAAGGTGATTGTCACCGGTTGCCTGGGTGCCAAAGTCGATCAGATCCGCGAAGTCCACCCTAAGGTGCTGGAAATCACCGGTCCGCACAGCTATGAGCAGGTGCTGGAACATGTGCACCACTACGTGCCAAAACCAAAGCACAACCCGTTCCTGAGCCTGGTGCCGGAACAGGGCGTGAAGCTGACGCCCCGTCACTATGCGTACTTAAAAATTTCCGAAGGCTGCAACCATCGCTGCACCTTCTGCATTATCCCGTCGATGCGTGGCGATCTGGTGAGCCGTCCGATTGGCGAAGTGCTGGCCGAAGCCAAACGTCTGGCCGATGCGGGCGTAAAAGAGCTGCTGGTGATCTCTCAGGATACCTCCGCCTACGGCGTGGACGTGAAGCACCGCTCCGGTTTCCACAACGGCGAGCCGGTAAAAACCAGCATGGTCGGCCTGTGCGAACAGCTCGCTAAGCTGGGCATCTGGACCCGTCTGCACTACGTCTACCCTTACCCGCACGTGGACGACGTGATCCCGCTGATGGCGGAAGGCAAAATCCTGCCGTATCTGGATATCCCGCTGCAGCACGCCAGCCCGCGCATCCTGAAGCTGATGAAGCGTCCTGGCTCCGTTGACCGCCAGCTGGCGCGCATCAAGCAGTGGCGTGAAATCTGTCCGGATCTGACCCTGCGCTCCACCTTTATCGTCGGCTTCCCGGGTGAAACCGAAGAAGATTTCCAGATGCTGCTCGATTTCCTGAAAGAAGCCCGTCTGGATCGCGTGGGTTGCTTCAAGTACAGCCCGGTTGAAGGCGCGACCGCCAACGAACTGGCGGATCAGGTGCCGGAAGAGATCAAAGAAGAGCGCTGGAACCGCTTCATGCAGCTGCAACAGCAGATCTCTGCTGAACGTCTGCAGGAGAAAGTGGGCCGCGAAATTCTGGTGATCATCGACGAAGTGGATGAAGAAGGCGCCATTGGCCGCAGCATGGCCGACGCCCCGGAAATCGACGGTGCGGTCTACCTGAACGGTGAAACGAAGGTGAAACCGGGCGATATCGTGCGCGTGAAGGTTGAAAATGCTGACGAATATGACCTGTGGGGCAGCCGGGTTTAATCACACAGCTACATAGATTAAGGGGACGTCACGTCCCCTTTTTTATTGTGATTAATACTCAAACTGCCGGTAATAACGGCGGATATCCAGACTGTGGCCGGTGTAATGCTCGAAGTGGGCGGCAAGACGGTCCACCAGCAGGGTTGAGATGACGCACGGCGCCAGCAGCCAGCGGAACGCATCGTCAATGCCCGCCAGGGTGTAATCACGCGGATCAAACACCACCAGATTATCGGTAATTTTCGCCGCGAAACGTTCGACGCGGTCGTCCAGCGCCCGGCATTTGCCCTCGCCTTTGACCAGGAACAGCGGCACCTCTTTCTCCAGCAGCTCCAGCGTGCCGTGGAAAAACTCCGCAGACGAAACCGATTTGGTGCGCTTCCACTGCATCTCCTCCAGAATGCACATCGAGAAGAGATAGACTTCGCCCCACATCTCCGCGCCGCCAATCCACATCATATAATCGGCGGTATGGTATTTTTGCGCGATGGCATCCGCCTGTGGATCAAATTGCTTTTTGGCGTTAAGGAGATTCTCAGGTAACAGCTCCAGCTGGCTGGCAAAGCGGTCGTAATCCACGAATTCCCCGTTACGATGCAGTAAGCGGAAAAATACCCAGTAGAGCAGCATATATTCATATTCCACGCCGTTCTTGTGCCGCATCGGAATATGCCAGGTGGCGGCATTCGCCAGCGGTGAGTCGCTGTTTTTGGTGATCGCCACCACGCGGATCCCCTGCGCCTTGCACCATTCGGCAATCGCCACCGACTCTTTGGTATCCCCCGATTTCGAGAGGGTAATCACCACGGAATCTTTATTTAAGCGTTTATGTCCGGCATGAATTAATTCTGCCGCCTGTTCAAGGTAAACCGGTATTTCGGTTAATTCCCGGGCGAAGGCGTTAATGGCCATCATCGGCGCCAGCGATCCCCCTACCGAGGAGAAAAATAGCGTGCTGAAGCCCTGCTGATAAATATCGTCGGCGACCTGTTCCGCCTGTTTACGCGCAGCAACAATCTCACGAGCACTGGTCAGGTACTCGTCCTGATTAAAACCTAACATAGTTGTTCTCCTGCTATATTTTGCTTTTTAAAACCCGATCGAAGTCATCGAAGATACGCACCGAGAGATCGATGCCTTTGGCGCAGGCGGTACGCCAGGCCAGAATTTGCATGGGGACAATCAACAGCAGCGGCGAGAGCAGATGCGGCAGGCCGCAGTTCAGCGCCAGGGTATTTTCCTGCTCCTCGCCCGTCAGCGTCACCAGAAACGTCTGTTTAACCGCCGGGGCCATATAGTCCCTGAGCGCCCGCAGGCGTGGGTTTGGTGCATCCTCAATAAAGAACATCACATGCTCTGCGTTGGCCTCCAGATAGGGGCCATGCATGTAGGCTTCCAGCTCAAATCCGCCGGACGGCACCCGCACCGTTTCGGTGAACTTGGTTTCGAACTCCTTCGCCACCCCGGTCAGGGCCCCTTCGCCGATGGCAACAAAGCGTGTGCCCTCCCGAAGAGTGTGCTGATGGTGCGCGAAAAACGTCTCCGTGCGGGCGATGGTGTCGGGGATCGCCGTTGCAAGCTGGTGCAGCGCCTTCAGGTAGTCCTGTGCTTCCCGTTCATCAATCTGCTGTTGCGCCTGGGCAAGCGTGAGCGCAACCAGCAGCAGATTGAGCACCGTGGCGCTAAAGCCGCGGGTCACAAACCCCACCTTCTCGATCCCGGTATGGATATCCAGCACACGATCGCAGCGGCGGCCTATCGGGCTATCCGGGTCTGACGTCAGGGCGAACACCGGCAGCCCGGCGGCCTGCACTTTTTCCATCGCCGCCAGCGTCGAGGCGCTTTTTCCGCTCTGGGAGACCACCAGCACCATGTCGGTGTGCGGGTCGATGGCTTCATAATGCACAAAGTTGTACGGCTCCTTGATTTCCACCAGCAGGCCGAAGCGGTGTTCAAAGAAGTAGCGCGCGCACATCGCCGCATTGAGCGACGATCCGGTCGCCAGCACCAGCAGACGGCGTACCGGGTGCTGACGGGCAAAGGCCTCCAGCGATTCGAGATGAGCCGGATAGTGCCGGAGAATATTCTCCAGCGCCGCAGGCTGCTCCTCGATATAGGTCATCATTGTTGGTTGCATCGTTTTCTCCGCTTAAAACAGACCGATCCACGAACCCAGAATGCCCACCAGCGCCATGCCGCCGATGATGGTGAGCGGTTTTACCTTGCGCCCCAGCAGCCAGTAGACAATGCCGAAGCTGATAAGGGGCAGCAGACAAGGCATGATGTTGTCGATGATCCCCTGGACCTCGGTTTTCGCCTCTCCCGCGCCGAAGGAGACAGGGATAGTGATGTTGATCATCGAGGCGGCCATCGCCCCCACCACCATCAGCCCGATAATCGACGCCCCGTAGGTAAGGCTCTCCATCATCCCGCTCTTCTGCACCCGATGGAGCACCCCGGTGCCCAGCACGTATCCCCAGCGGGTAAAAAGCCAGCGCACCAGAATGTGCGGCACGTTAAACACCAGCAGGAACAGGATTGGCCCCAGGATGTTGCCCTGCAGCGCCAGGCTGGTGCCGATCCCGGTGGCGATCAGGCGCAGCGTCCCCCAGAAGAAGGAGTCCCCCAGCCCGGCCAGCGGCCCCATCAGCGACGCCTTCACGTTGTCGATTGCCGTGCCGTCCATCTCGTTTTGCTGGCTGTTTTTCTCCTCCATCGCCGTGGTGATGCCCAGCAGCAGCGTGACGATATGCGGCGTGGTGTTGAAGAACACCAGGTGGCGTTTTAGTGCCGCCGCCAGCGCGGCCTTTTGCGGATAGAGCTTTTTCAGCACCGGGATCAGGGCATAGACGAAGGCAAGGTTCATCTGCCGCTCATAGTTCCAGGAAAACTCCATCTGGAACGACCGCCAGAACACCCGGCGCAGATCGCGGGCGTTAATCGCGTTCTCATCCTGCGTCTCGGGCAGGGTCTCTTCAGAAATCTTCGTCGTCATCAGCGACTCCTTGATCGGTCGTTGTACGGGGAGCGTTAGGGGCGGTCATATTGACCATCACCACCGCCACAATGGCACCGAGAATGGCGATACCGGTGACGGGTATTTTCAGGTACGCCATCAGGGCAAAGCCGAGGAAGAAGAACGGGGCCACTTTTTTGTTGATCAACAGCCGGGCGAGCATGGCAAAGCCCAGCGCCGGAATGATCCCCGTCGCCACGCTTAACCCGTGCTTAATAAATTCCGGGATGGCATCCAGCAATGATTTCACCGCGCTGCTGCCCACCAGGAATGACACCGTCACCACCGCCGCCAGCATCAGCGACAGACCAAACCCGGCGATAAGGTGCATCCGCTCGATACCGCCGGTATCCGCCTGTTCGGCATAGCTGTCGGCCTTCTGGCTGAGCATGGGGATAAACATGCCGAGATAGACGTTTTTCAGCACCAGCGTCAGGGTGGCGATTGGCAGGCCGAGCAGCAGCGCCGTTTCCGTTCCCGCCCCGGAGGTGATGGCGAATGCCACGCCGAGCACCCCGCCGGTGACCACGTCCGGCGGGATCGACGCCCCCACCGAAAACGAGCCGATAAACGCCAGCTCGAGCGTCGCGCCCATCACCACCCCCGTCTGCACATCGCCCAACACCAGCCCGGTTAACAGGCCGGTGACAATGGGCCGGGAGAGCAGCGAGGTGCCGAGGGCATATTCAGACTGGGCGATAAACGCCACCAGTCCGAGTAAAAGTGCCTCTACCATAGTGAGTCCTCATGAATTACAGCGTTTCGGCTAATAACTGCTTGCGATCGTTCGGCACCTGGCGTATTTCGACTTCAATACCGTTGCCGACCAGTTGAGTAAGTTTTTCTATTTCGTCCGGCAGCAAATTAATGGCCTTAGAGATATTGCGCGCCCCCTCTTTCGCTTTAATGCCGCCAAGATTAATGCTTTTAATACCGTCCACCGCCGAAGCTAAACGCCAGGCATCGTCTACGGACTCCACAACGATAAAAAGATGATATTTATCGGTGACGCCGCTTTTAATGGCTTCAATGGAGTCGTTGATATTTTTAATCACCAGCTTCACCGCGGGCGGTTTTGCCAGCTTGATGGTCGTTTTACGTAATTCATCATTGGGCACACTGTCGTTGGCAATTAATATGCAATCCGCCCCGACATACTGGGTCCAGGAAAAGGCGACCTGTCCGTGTAATAATCGGTGGTCAACGCGTAATAACGTAATCATTATTCTTCCTCTCGATCAGAAGTCTTTATCCGCCTGCAGCGCACTGGCAATAGACTGGTTGCAATACTGAATACTCTCTCTGGAACTGAATAACGCTTCGTGAATTAATTTCTCGCTATCCTGCTCATCCGCTGAAATCAGCAAGCCGATCACCAACGGGAGATTGAGGCCTGCGATCAAATGAAAATTTGGCCGGTGCAAAAAGCGGATAAATTCGTTGTTGACGCTACCGGCAAAAATATCGGTGATCGCAATCACCTCATCCTCTTCGGGCAGGCTGGCGAGTAAGGTTTCTACCTGCTCGGTTAAATCGCGGTTCTCGTCGACGTAGGCGCAGAGCGTATGGATGTCCTGCTGCTTGCCGAGGATCAGCTCAACCGAATCGAGTAACCCGCGGGCAAAGGTGCCGTGACTGGCAAAAATGTAATGTCGTTTCATCCTGTCCTCGAAAGCTCATTCCACTGTGCAGCGATGTGCTAAACAGAGAGTGCAACCCACGTGCCAGAAAAAGTGGCGCGTGGGAGGAGAGAAGGATGGGAGGGTTTAAAACTCTTGATCTGCCTGAATAAATTCCGTATCCAGGGTCAGAATATTGTGGATATAACAGAGCTCGACGACGGGGATTTTGACACTATAACTGCTCTCAATGACACTAAAGGCCTGGCGCAGCAGCGCCAGCTCGCTTTCAGGACACTGTTGTCCGGCATAGGTGGAAGGTGACGCGTTGCGGATGAGCCGCTCGATCAGACAGCTAATGTGCACATAGAGCGCCACCTTGCGTTCGTTTGGTACCTGGTAGCCAGCCAGATGCTCATAGCGAAAGACAAACTGCTCCACCTGGTTAATCACTTTGGTGGTATCCAGAATGGTGACCGACTCAATCACCCGCCGCAGGGAGAAGTTCTTCAGCAGCAGATTGTTAATCTCGTCCACCTGCTCCTGGGTGGCAATGTCACCAAAGATGCGCATCAGCGGTCGCGTCCCCTCCCCGGCAATCAGCGAATCCAGCGAGATCCACGGCACAGCGGGCACCTGTGGATCGAAGGTGCCGACAATCGCCAGTATGTCGTAGCGGTTGAAGGCCACCGTCCGCTCCTGGGGGGCGCTGAGCATCTCGTAATCGCAGGCGATCACCTCTATCCCCAGCGCCTCCGGGATGCTGGCCTTCAGCAGATGACAGAGATTGGCCGCCGCGCCGATTCCGGTGATGCAGGTGGTGAGGATCACCCGGGGTTTACTGGCCTGCGGCCAGAAGATCTGGTGCTCCACCGGTAAATCCGCGCCAACCTCCTGAGCAATCGCTTCAATGTGGTGCCCTTGCAGGATCCGCTCTCCGACATAGAGCGCCATGCTGGTGGAGACGTTATTCACAATCGCCACCGGGGTCGAGAGGCGACGCTGAAAGTGGCTATGGATAGCATTAAGCGACCCCATATCCACCAGGATCATCAGCCCAGACGTCACGGCGTTACTTTCGATGTAGTGCATGACCTGCTGGGCAATCGCCTCCGGCGTAACGTCGAGGGGCATGTCGAAGGATTCAAAAACGGTCTGTTTCAGTAAGCGATTCGCCACGTTAGCAATACTGCTGGCGGTGGCGTAGCCGTGGGCCAGGATCACCGCCCGCGTCACCTGGGATTGACTTACCGCCCCGGCTTTATGTAGCCACAGCACCAGCAGCAGGGCATCGATGCGCTGGGCGTCGATATCGAGTTTTTGCGTCAGGGCGGCGATCATCGCCTGGCAAAAACGGTACAGCTGGGGGTACTTTTGCGCCAGGAAATCATCCAGCAGACGGACACGCTCCTGGCTCAGGGCCGAGAGCCCCCCATGGGCGCGATGCACAAGATAGTGGCTCAGGGCGTAGATCCCATTGCCGTTAAACTGCACGTTAAACTGCTGCTCCAGGCGGTAAAACGCCTCCCGCACCTGCTGGGTGGTGAGCTGCAACAGTGGCGAGGCGGTAGTCTCGCGATGATGGAACACCAGCCTGTCGAACAGGGTTTCGATCTCTTCCCCCATCCGCCGGTGCACATCCTCCCAGTCTGACCGACCGGCGATCACCTCTTCGTACAGAGCCAGCACCTGACACTGGGTGTCATGGATCAACCCCTGGGTCCGGTCGTGGGCGCGGAGCAGCCACAGCAGGTTGGTCTGCGGCGCTATCGTCAGCGGCTCTTCCACCACGGGCGCATCGCTCAGCGTCGGGATGGCAGCCAGCACCTTCTCCGGCAGATCCTGAAGGGTAACGCTAATTGTCTCCTGCCCCCGCTGCCTGGCCCATGCCGCGGCGACCGCATACTTAACCACGTTTTTCAGCTCGCCCACGTTACCGCGATAAAGGACGTGGAGAAGCACCTGGCGCAGTCGGGGCGTAAGAGTCAGGGGAACATCCAGCTTCTTCGCTTCCCGCCAGAAGAACTGAAGGATCAACGCCTCTTTTTCCTGGCGGGAACGCGCGTTAAGGTCGGGCAGCGTGACCAGAATGGGGATACGCCGCAGGAAGGTGGTTAAGAAGGTGCTGTGCAGATCCTCGGTAGTGGCAAAGACCAGCCGGGTGGTGATGGGACGACCCTGGGCGGTTTCCCCCACCCGGTAGATCTCCTTGCGATCGAGCCAGGTAAAGAGTTTCTCCTGGCCTTCGGCATTCAGGCGATGCACTTCGTCGAGAAACAGCATTCCGCCGTCGGCGGCCTCAAAGGCCCCCTGCCTGTCGGTCTGCGCGCCGGTAAAAGCCCCTTTCACATAGCCAAACAGGTTTGCCGCCAGCAGCTCCGGGTTGCTGGCGTACTGGGCGCAGTTGAAGCTGACAAAGGGGGCATCATCCGCCAGTAGCCCCTGCGAGATGGCGTAGGCATGCATCAGGTTCGCCATATAGCTTTTGCCGGTGCCGCTCTCCCCGGTGATCAGCAGCGGCAGACCACCATCGGGGTAAAAGAGCGCCGTTTTCAGCTGGGCAATGGCCTTCTTCAGGCTGCCATCATGACCGATCAGCAGCGAAAAGTGATCCGGGGGCGCCTGTTCACTGGTGCCGTCGTTAAGCAGCTGCGCAATGCTGTCGTATTCGTTACCTGACAGAGGGGAGAACTGCTGGCTGAAGGCTTTCTTGTGCAGGAAGTAGACCGGCCGGGTATTGATTTTAACCAGCTCGCCCTGCGCTACCAGCTGGTTCAGATAGTGGCTGGCGGTGTTGCGTTTGAGATCAAACCGCTCTGCCAGATAGCTGGCGGTAAAGACCTCACTCAGGTTTTGCGGGTCAAAAAAATCGGTCTGGTTGGCCAAAAAGCTCAGGATTTCATTACGCATGGCTTATCCCACAACTGGAGTGTCATGGGGATATGATGCCCGCAAATGCGCGGGCGGAGGGAACGCGACGGCGGGTTATGTGCGCTTTTGTGGAGGAGTGCACAGAATGCCAGCGGGGGGAACAATGCCCAGGCCGGGTAGATTTACATCTTTTCTGAAGGCGCCTCGCAGGATTGAATTCTGCGCTATTTCCCTGCTTTAACCGTGCCTGTTTGCGGCGTAGGGTGTTTGTACGCCAATAACATTAAACCGAATCGGGTTATGACCGTTTTCTCTCACGACAACGTGAGAAGATGACAGCTAAGGAAGGCTGATGAAATGCGCAATTTATCGCTCCAGGAAATACACGAGCAGTGCCTTAACACTACCCAAAAAATCATACAGGGTTTCGGTTGGGGCAGCATTGTAGTCAGCGCGTTAAGTCAAACAGACAAAAATTATCTTCATAAAGAGAGCGATAACGCTGTTCTCAACTGGCGATGAGGGATGGAGCATTATCATGGAAGCGCCAACGATGACGGCATTTTAGATATCAGCCTAAAAAGTACGAAGGCTAACGATCCCGGCGCCCTGCATGCAGCGATAATTTGCAAATATGATGCTCGCCGGGAAGAGTTCGCCATTTGTATGCTGGAAAATCTGATAACTGATGAACACTCCGCACTTACAGGCAACGTCTTTATCATTGCACTGGTCTATTCGACAATATTTTGCAGCATGATGGAACTTGAGGATGTGGTTATAGAAAATCCATTGGAGGAGATAAAACCACGATATCGAGCATATGGGTTCTCACACGTTTTTTACGCACCCAATAAAATGTCTTCTTCAGTAGCAGATATTCAGGCAATGATTCGACGTAAAGTGATGAGTATGACCTGACATAAAAATGGACTGTTTGTCAGGCAAAGACGACCGCTGTAAACTCAGATGCAATGGTCAAAAACTAACCGGGAGAGGTTATGATCAAGCAAAACAAAAAAATTGATTCCACCAAAGCGATGGCTGCGGCCCAACGCGCCGCAGACTTCTGGGCAACGATTGACGGCAACAAACTTGCACAAGTAGGCCAGCGTGAAAAAGAGAGGGATCTCGTGGGTCCAACAAAGAAGGCTGAATACGTCAAATTAGGCTAAGGGATTTCCTCTCATTCCAGCCCTCTCTCTAAAGAGAGGGGCTGACTATGCACCGAGTTAGATCGTAATCCGGTAGCGAACGTAATCATCCACCGTGGCCAGCTTGTCATAGAGCGCCCGGGCCGGATTGCCCTCCCGGGTCACCCAGTAGACCTTCGACCAGCCCTTATTCCGGGCCTCAGCAATAATGGCTTCGATCAGCGCCCTGCCCGCCCCTTTGCCGCGCGCCGCGTCATCCACAAACAGATCTTCCAGATAACACAGCGGCTGGGTTACCCAGGTGCCTTCATGCAGCACGCAGATGGCAAAACCCACTACACCCTGTTCCGTTTCTGCCAGTCGGCAAAACAGTCCCGAATCCGGGGATAATACCCGGCGCCAGGTCGCCAGCGTCACCGCCTCATCCAGCGCGGTGCCGTAAAAATCGAGATAGCCTTGCCACAGCGCTAACCATGCTGCGTAATCTTCCGCTTTCGCTTCACGCACCTTAATCATTGATGTGATCCTTGATGTGTCTGATATCTCCCGATGATAACAAGGATTGTCTGGAAGCTGCCGTAATCATTCTGAAACAGCCCTCCCTCCGGGGATGGCTTCGCTGAACCAGGCTACCTTTATAGCTATCCACATCACCGGAGAAAACAATGAAAGTCTTAATGGTTCTCACCTCTCACAGTGAACTGGGCAATACCGGCAAGAAAACCGGCTTCTGGCTGGAGGAGTTTGCCGCCCCCTATTACGTCTTCAAAGACGCAGGTGCCGAGGTGGTGCTGGCTTCCCCGGCGGGCGGCCAGCCGCCACTGGATCCCAAAAGTGATTCCGCCGATTTTCAGACCGAACTGACCCGGCGCTT
This sequence comes from Leclercia sp. GHBNCSD, assembly GCF_055805075.1. NCBI lineage: Bacteria > Pseudomonadati > Pseudomonadota > Gammaproteobacteria > Enterobacterales > Enterobacteriaceae > Leclercia > Leclercia sp. GHBNCSD. The sequence goes on from NZ_JBQVYO010000001.1 coordinate 423,603, forward strand.
CAAAGCCGATCCGGCGGCCCAGCGCGAGCTCGCCAATACCCTGAAGCTCGACAGCGTGCGTCAGGACGATTTTGATGCCGTCTTCTATCCGGGCGGCCACGGCCCGCTGTGGGATCTGGCCGAATCCCAGACCTCCATCTCCCTGATTGAAGCCTTCACCCGCGCGGGTAAACTCACCGGCTTCGTCTGCCATGCTCCGGGCGTTCTGCGCCATGTGAAGGCCGCCTCTGGCGAGCCGCTGGTCAAGGGCCGTCAGGTGACCGGTTTTACCAATGGCGAAGAGGCCGACGTCGAGCTGACCGACATCGTTCCTTTCCTGGTGGAAGATGAGTTGATCGCCCTGGGTGCGAACTACCAGAAAGGCCCGAACTGGGGATCCTTTATTGTCGAAGACGGCCAGTTGATCACCGGGCAGAACCCGGCAAGCTCCGAAGAGACGGCCAAAGCGCTGGTTGCTGCGCTGCGCTAACTCCCCACCCGGCCGCTGGCCGGGCTTTTCGCCTGCGTGAACCGCAAAGAGTGTTAAATGCAAAACAGTTTCAGGCTGTTAAGATTTTGCGCTTCACACGGGAGAACGCATGAACACCATTATTGACCTGTTTAACGACCATAAAAGCGAGCGCAGCTTTACCGATCAAGCCATCGATGACACCACGCTCGAACGCATTATCAGCACTGCTTACCGTGCTCCTACCTCCGTCCATTCCCAGCAGGTGTCGGTTATTGTCACGCGCGATGCCGAAAAGCGGGCGCAAATTTCACAGATCGCCGGCGGCCAGCCGTGGATTGCCAAAGCCCCGGTGTTTATCACCTTTGTGCTGGATATGTACAAAACCGAGGTTGGCATGAAGCTGGCGGGTAACGAGCAGGTGGCGCACCAGAGTATCGAAAGCCTGGTGGCAGGCGCGACCGACGTGGGCATTGCCCTGGGCTCGGTGATGGCGGCGGCCCGTTCTGAAGGGCTGGGGATTGTGCCGATTGGCGGGATCCGTCTGAAGCCGCAAGAGCTGATTGAACTGCTTGAGCTACCGGAACACACCTTCCCGGTCGCGGGCGTGGTGATTGGTCATGTCGATGTGCCATCCCATCACAAACCGCGTCTGCCGCTGGAGACCTTCCGCCACGACGAAGCCTATGTCACCGACGGGCTGGAAGCGAAAATCACCCGCTACAACCAGCAGATGACCGAACACTGGCAGGCGATTAACCGTACCGACGGCGAAACCTGGAGTGAAAGCGTGAGCGGTTATTACCAGCACATTTACTTCCCGGACGTACTGCCAGCCCTGATTAAGCAGGGCTTCGGCGTCGACAAGTAATCTCTGCCCTTGCCCGGCGGCGCTGCGCTTGCGCGGGCCTACGGGTTAAATGCCGTTTGTAGGCCGGGTAAGCGTCAGCGCCACCCGGCATAAATGCGAGCACCCGATCACCCCTTAATGCGCGGGTCCAGCGCGTCCCGCAGTCCATCACCCAACAGATTAAACGCCAGCACGGTGAGGAAGATCGCCATGCTCGGGAACAGCGCCACGTGCGGAGCAATCACCATATCGGCCCGCGCCTCGTTAAGCATTGCGCCCCATTCCGGGGTGGGCGGCTGGGCGCCTAAGCCGAGGAACGACAGGCTGGCGGCGGAGATAATCGACACCCCAATACGCATGGTGAAATAGACCACGATGGAGGAGACGGTGCCCGGCAGGATGTGATTAAACAGAATCGTGGTGTCGCTGGCGCCGATACTGCGCGCCGACTCGATAAAGGTCTGCTGTTTCAATACAAGGGTATTGCCGCGCACCAGACGGGCGAAGGCCGGAATGGAGAAGATCGCCACGGCGATAATCACGTTGGCCATGCCGTTGCCCATCACCGCCACCACCGCAATCGCCAGCAGAATGCCGGGGAAGGCAAAGAGCACATCACAGATGCGCATGATAATCCGGTCCCACCAGCCCTCATAGTAGCCCGCCAGCAGGCCCAGGACCGTACCGATGGCCGCGCCAATCAGCACCGCAAACACGCCCGCCGCCAGCGAAATCTGCGCCCCCATCAGCACCCGGCTGAAGATATCACGCCCCAGCGAGTCCACGCCGAACCAGTGCATCATTGATGGCCCCTCGTTCAGACGGTCGTAATCGAAATAGTTTTCCGCATCGAACGGGACGATCCACGGTGCCAGTATCGCCACAAGGATCAGCATCAGCACGAACAGCCCGGCGGCGATCGCCACCGGCTGCTTACGAAAACGTCGCCAGAATTCATGCCACGGGGTGCGGATCTGATCCGGTTTGAGCCCCGGCATCGCCTTTAACATGGCCTGCCGGCGCCAGTTTAACAGTCGCATCTTACTTATACCTGATAGCCGGATTAATGGCGGCATACAGGACATCCACCACTAAGTTGATAAGAATAAACTCCAGCGAAAAGAGCAGCACTTCCGCCTGGATCACCGGGTAGTCGCGCATGTCGACAGAATCGACCAACAGGCGCCCAAGCCCCGGCCAGTTGAAGACCTTTTCCACCACGATGGAGCCGCCGAGCAGAAAACCGAACTGTAGTCCCATCATCGTGACCACCGGGATCATCGCATTGCGCAGGCCGTGCTTGAGGATCACCCACCTCTCGCTCACCCCCTTCGCCCGGGCGGTGCGCATATAGTCTTCATTCAGCACATCCACGAACGAGGCGCGGGTGAAGCGGGCCATCACTGCCGCCACCGCCGCGCCGAGCGTCAGCGAAGGCAGGATGTAGTGCCGCCAGCTGTCCGCACCCACGGTGGGCAGCCAGCCCAGCTCCACGGAAAAGATCTGCATCAGCAGCATCCCCAGCGCAAAGGCCGGGAAGGAGATGCCGGTCACCGCCAGCGCCATACCCAGCCGGTCCGGCCAGCGGTTACGCCACACGGCTGCCACAATCCCGGCCATCAGGCCAAACAGCACCGCCCAGGCCATGCTGGCGAGGGTCAGCCAGAAGGTGGGCATAAAGCGGCTGGCGATCTCCGCGGAAACGGGCCGACGGGAGACCATCGAGGTACCAAAATCCCCCTGCAGGACGTTGGTGATGTAGTGCCAGAACTGCCGGTAAAGCGGCTGATCCAGCCCCAGTTGCTTACGCACCAGCTCAATGACCGTGGCATCCGCTTCCGGACCGGCAATCAGCCGCGCCGGATCGCCTGGCAGCAGATGCACAAATAAAAAGACCAGCACCGCGACAATCAGCAGCGTCGGGATCAGGCCAAGCAGGCGTTTAATCACATAATTCAGCATGCACATTCCTCTCATCCCGCAGGGGCATGCCTGCGGGAATGAGTGCTCTATTTCAGATCCGCGTCGTCAAAGCTAAAGCCGGTATCCGGCATGATGTAGAACCCGGTCAGCGCCTTGTTATGCGCCGAAACCAGTTTCTCGACCACTAACGGCACCCACGGCGACTCCTTCCAGATGGTATCCTGCGCGTCCTTATACAGTTTCGCTTTCTCTTCCGGCTGGGTGGTTTTCAGGGCATCCGTCAGATCTTTATCCACCTGCGGATTGCTGTAAAACGCGGTATTGAACAGCGTTGGCGGCCAGTTTTGCGAGGCGAACAGCGGCGACAGCGCCCAGTCGGCTTCGCCGGTAGAGGCCGACCAGCCGGTGTAGAACATCCTCACCCCGCTCTCTTTCTGCCCTTTGCCTTCCACTTCGGCGGCACGCTGTCCGGCATCCATTGCCGTCACCTTCACCTTAATGCCCACCTGCGCCAGCTGCTGCTGGGTAAACTGCAGCACCTTCTGGGCGGTGCTGTGATTGTGCGACGACCACAGGGTAGTGCTGAAGCCATTCGGGTAGCCAGCCTCTTTCAGCAGCGCGCGCGCTTTTGTCGGATTGTATTCCCACGGATGGTACTGCTGGGAATAGGCGATGGTGGGCGGCACGACCCCGGTTGCCGGAGTGGCATAGCCCGCAAAGGCCACCTTCACCAGCGCCTCGCGGTTGATGGCGTAGTTGATCGCCTCGCGCACTTTCGGGTTATCGAACGGCTTTTGCGTCACGTTCATGCTGATGTAGCGCTGCATAATGGACGGGCTGGCGACCAGCTCCAGCTTGCTGTTTTTGCCGAGCAGCGCCGCCTGCTCATAGGGGATCGGGAAGGCAAACTGCGCTTCGCCGGTCTGCAGCATCGCCGCGCGGGTGTTGTTATCCACCACCGGACGCCAGGTGATGGTGTCCAGCTTCGGCAGCCCCTGCTGCCAGTAACCGTCAAACTTCTTCACCTTCACAAAGTCGGTCTGGTTCCAGGTCACCAGCTCATACGGCCCGGTACCCACCGGATGGAAGCCAATCTCTTTGCCATACTTTTTCAGCGCCGCCGGGGAGATCATCGCCGTGGCCGGGTGCGCCAGAATGTTGATAAAGGCGGAGAACGGTTCCTTGAGAGTGATTTTTACCGTGGTGGGATCGACGGCTTCGGTGCTGGCTATATTTTTATAGAGGTTGTAGCGCTTGAGGCTGTTGTCCGGGTTGCTGGCGCGATCGAGGTTGACCTTTACCGCTTCCGCGTTGAAGTCGGTGCCGTCCTGGAACTTCACCCCGCTGCGCAGCTTGATGGTGTAGACCAGCCCGTCATCAGAGACGGTGTAGCTCTCGGCGAGTACGTTTTTCAGCTGCATCTCTTTATCGAGGCCGAACAGCCCCTGATAAAACGACTTCGCCACCTGCTGGGAGAGCGTGTCGTTGGCATCATAGGGATCGAGGGTAGTGAAATTGGAGGCCACCGCCACGACCACATCTTTTGCTGCGAAGGCCGGCGTGGCCGCGAGGGCCGCCGTTACGCTCGCGGCTAACAGCCATCTGCGAGCAACAAATTTTGTCATGTTCTTCTCCTGTTGTTCCCTGCTGTCTTAAGTTATAAACGCGAAAAAGCATTGTCCTGACGCGGCGGCGCGACGAAATGGCCGGGGCTGACCTCCCGCAACGCCACGCGCTCGATGGGTTCTCCCCGCTGGCGAATGTTGCCCGGCAGCTCGTCCTGCAGCAGCACCCGTCGGGCCTGCCGGTGAGCCGGATCGGCCACCGGTACCGCCGCCATCAGTTTGCGGGTGTAAGGGTGCTGCGGATTTTCAAACACCGCCCGCCGCGGGCCAATCTCGACAATCTGCCCGAGGTACATCACCGCCACCCGGTGGCTGATGCGCTCCACCACCGCCATATCGTGGGAAATAAACAGAAAGGCGATGCCCATCTCGCGCTGTAAATCGAGCAGCAGGTTTATGATCTGCGCCCGGATGGAGACATCCAGCGCCGAGACGGACTCGTCGGCAATCACCACCTTCGGGTTCAGCGCCAGCGCGCGGGCAATACAGATCCGCTGCCGCTGGCCGCCGGAAAATTCATGGGGATAGCGCCAGGCATGTTCCGGTTTGAGACCCACGCGCTCCAGCAGCCACGCCACCCGCCGCTGGGCGGCATCCCCGTCCAGCAGGTTATGCACCCGCAGCGGCTCCATAATCGAATAGCCCACCGTCTGGCGGGGATCGAGGGAGGCGTAGGGATCCTGGAAAATAAACTGAATATCCCGCCGCAGGGGTTGCAGCTTCCCGGCCGGCAGGGTGTCGATGCGCTCACCGTTAAAGGTGATGGTGCCCTCCTGGGCCTCCACCAGCCGCAGTAGCGCCCGGCCGGTGGTCGATTTGCCGCTGCCGGATTCGCCCACCAGCGACAGCGTTTCGCCGGGCCATAAATCGAAACTGACGCTCTCCACCGCGTGGACTTCGCGCCTGACGCGGTTAAACAGGCCGCCGCGCAGGGGAAAGCGGGTTACCAGGTCGCGCACCTGTAAAATGGGCTCGCCGGGCACCACGGTATCCTGCTCGGTTTCGGCCTCCTGATGGCCGGGTTCGGCAAGGGAGATCAGCGGAAAACGCCGGGGCAGATCGCTGCCGTTCATCGCCCCCAGACGTGGCACCGCGGCCAGCAGCGCCTTCGTATAGGGGTGCTCAGGGGCATGGAAAACCTGCTCCACAGTGCCGGTTTCAACCGCCTCGCCCTGATACATCACCAGCACCCGATCGGCGATATCCGCCACCACGCCCATGTCGTGGGTGATAAAGATCACCCCCATCTCCATCTCCTCCTGCAACACCTTGATGAGCTGCAGGATCTGCGCCTGGATGGTGACGTCCAGCGCGGTGGTCGGTTCATCGGCAATCAGCACCGCCGGGCGACAGGAGAGCGCCATGGCGATCATCACCCGCTGGCGCATGCCGCCGGAAAGCTGGTGCGGATAACGCGACAGCACGGCGTCGGCCTCCGGGATCCGTACCTGCTCCAGCATGCGCCGGGCTTCGGCCAGCGCCCCATCGCGGTTCAGACCCTGATGCAGGCGAATGGATTCGGCGATCTGCTCCCCCACCGGAAAAACCGGATTGAGGGAGGTCATCGGCTCCTGGAAAATCATGGCGATATCCGCGCCGCGCACGCTGCGCATCTGGGAGGGGTTCAGGGCGGTGAGATCGCTCACCTGGCCATTGCGACGGCGCAGCAGCAGGCTATCGCACGCCACCTGCCCGCCGGACTGTTCAATCAGGCGCATCAGCGACAGCGCGGTCACCGATTTACCGGAACCGGACTCACCGACAATCGCCAGCGTCTCGCCGCGTTTTAGCGAAAAAGAGAGGTGTTTAACCGCCGGGATCGACTGACGGTTGTCGGAAAAGGCAACGTTCAGGTTGTGTACCGCCAGCACCTGCTGACTGTCCAGTTCATCACTGTGCGGCATGCCTCTCCCCCTTATTCACGGTAAATCCCGGTGCTCGGCGTATCGCCTGCGTATCCCCAGGCACGGTACATGCCCTCACTGTTAAACGGTAGTGCCACATTGCCCTCGCGATCGATGGCAATCAGCCCGCCGCTGCCCTCCAGCGCCGGGAGTTTTTCCATTACCACCCGCTCGCAGGCTTCTGCCAGGCTTAAGCCGCCGTAATCCATCAGCGCGGCAATGTCATAGGCCGCCAGGGTGCGGATAAACACCTCCCCGGTACCGGTACAGGAGACCGCCACGCTGGCGTTATTGGCGTAGCAGCCTGCACCGGGCAGCGGGCTGTCGCCCACCCGGCCAGGCAGTTTATTGGTCATTCCCCCGGTGGAGGTGGCCGCAGCCAGATTCCCCGCTTTATCCAGCGCGACGGCGCCCACGGTCCCCATTTTGCTCGCCTCGTCCAGCGGGGCGGCGTGGTCGAGCCGGGTTTCACCCGCCCCGCGGGCCGCCAGCAGCTGCTGATAGCGCTCCGGGGTAGAGAAAATCTCCGGCGACACCGCCTCCATGCCGTGGGCAAAGGCGAATTTCTCGGCGCCCTCCCCAACCAGCAGCACGTGCGGGCTCTGCTCCATCACCAGACGGGCGGCCAGCACCGGGTTGCGCAGATGACTGACCCCGGCCACGGCGCCCGCTTTCAGGCTAATGCCGTCCATCACGCAGGCATCCAGCTCGTGGGTTTCATCCCGGGTGAATACCGCGCCAATCCCGGCGTTAAACAGCGGGCACTCCTCCAGCAGGCGTACCGCCTCGGTAACCACATCCAGCGCGCTTTCGCCCGCCTCCAGCATCCGCTGGCCGGTTTCCACAATCGATGAGAGCGCCTCAACGTAACGCCTCTCCTGCTCCTGACTAAGCTGCGCGCGGGTGATAGCCCCGGCGCCGCCGTGGATTGCGATGACTGCCTTCCCCATCTACTTTACCTTTGGGCACGTAATGGCCGCTTTTTTTATAAATATCATTATCGTGGCTGACAATTCATATAATTTTTGAATATAGAAAGACGTCACCGTGATGTAAAGGGTAAGCCCATGGTGTCATACAGTTAACGGCACTTTTCTGCCATAATGGCCGCCTTCGTTATTCTCTCCCTGGAGTGACCCATGGATTTTACCGCCGGACTGATGCCGCTTGAGACGGCACTCACCCAGATGCTCGATCGTATTTCTCCGCTTACAGAGCAGGAAACCTTACCGCTGCTGCGCTGTTTTGGCCGCGTGACCGCCGCCGACATCATCTCTCCCCTGAACGTGCCGGGCTTTGATAACTCAGCGATGGATGGCTACGCCGTGCGTCTGGCGGATCTGGCGGCAGGCACCGCGCTGCTGGTGGCGGGAAAAGCCTTTGCCGGTCAGCCTTTCCAGGGTGAATGGCCTGCCGGAAGCTGCGTGCGCATTATGACCGGCGCGCCGGTGCCGCCAGGCTGCGATGCGGTGGTGATGCAGGAGGAGACCGAGCAGACCGACGATGGCGTGCGTTTTACCGCCAGCGTTAAGCCGGGACAAAATATCCGCCGCAGCGGGGAAGATATTGCCCTCGGCGCGACCGTCTTCCCGGCGGGGACAAAACTGACCGTCGCCGAACTGCCGGTGCTGGCCTCGCTGGGCATTGCAGAGATCGCCGTGGTGCGCCAGGTGCGCGTGGCGCTCTTCTCCACCGGCGATGAGCTTCAGCTGCCGGGCCAGCCGCTGGCCGAAGGGCAGATCTACGACACCAACCGGCTGGCGGTGCACCTGATGCTGGAGCAGCTCGGCTGTGAGGTGATCAACCTCGGCATTATTCCTGACGATCCGCAAAAACTGCGGGAGGCCTTTATCGAAGCCGATCGCGTGGCCGACGTGGTCCTGAGCTCCGGTGGCGTCTCGGTGGGCGAAGCGGACTACACCAAAACGATCCTCGATGAACTGGGTGAGATCGGCTTCTGGAAACTGGCCATCAAGCCCGGCAAACCTTTCGCCTTCGGCAAACTGCCGGATAGCTGGTTCTGCGGCCTGCCGGGGAACCCGGTCTCTGCGGCGCTCACCTTCTATCAGCTGGTACAACCATTGCTGGCGAAGCTCTCCGGCAACCGGGCGCACAGCCTGCCCGCCCGCCAGCGCGTCCGCGCCGCCACCCGCCTGAAAAAATCGCCGGGCCGTCTCGACTTCCAGCGCGGCATTCTGGCGCGTAACGCCGAGGGCGAGCTGGAGGTGCGCTCCACCGGACATCAGGGCTCGCATATCTTCAGCTCCTTCAGCCAGGGGAACTGCTTTATCGTGCTTGAGCGCGAACGCGGTAACGTGGAAGCGGGTGAGTGGGTGGAAGTCGAGCCGTTTAACGCCCTGTTTGGAGGCTAACCATGACGGTGGAGCTGAGCGACAACGAGATGCTGCGCTACAATCGCCAGATTGTGCTGCGCGGCTTTGATTTCGACGGCCAGGAAGCGTTAAAGGCCGCGAATGTGCTGGTGGTCGGCCTCGGCGGATTAGGCTGCGCCGCGGCGCAGTATCTGGCGGCGGCCGGTGTCGGGCGCATGACGCTGCTCGATTTCGACACCGTGTCGCTCTCCAACCTGCAACGCCAGACCCTGCACAGCGATGCGACCCTGGGTGAGCCGAAAGTGGTCTCGGCCCAGGCATCGCTTTCGCGCATCAACCCCAACGTGCAGTTTACGCTGCTCAACGCCCTGCTCGACGACGCCGCGCTCTCTGACCAGATAGCCCAACACGATCTGGTGCTCGACTGCACCGACAACGTCACCATTCGCAATCAGCTCAATGCGGGCTGTTTCGCTCATAAGACACCGCTGGTTTCCGGGGCAGCGATCCGTATGGAAGGACAGGTGAGCGTCTTTACGTACGCGGAGGGCGAGCCCTGCTACCGCTGCCTGAGCCGTCTGTTTGGCGAAAACGCCCTGACCTGCGTTGAGGCGGGGGTGATGGCGCCGCTGGTGGGGGTGATCGGGTCGATGCAGGCGATGGAGGCGATTAAGGTGCTGGCCTGTTACGGCACGCCCGCGGCGGGGAAAATCGTGATGTACGATGCGATGACCTGCCAGTTCCGCGAGATGAAGCTGATGCGCAATCCGGGATGTGAGGTGTGCGGGGGGTAAAAACATGCCGGGTGGCGGCTTCGCCTTACCCAGCCTACAAAAACCTCGAACCGTAGGCCGGGCAAGCGTTAGCGCCGCCCGGCAATAAGGTCAGATCGATGTCCGTCCAAAGGCGTTCTGCCAGTCCTGCTCAAATTTTGCAATCGCCGCGTCCACCGCCGGAGAGGTAATCAGTTGCTGGGCCACATCCAGCGGCAGGGTGATGGATTCACAGCCCGCCAGCAGGCAATCCAGCGCCTGACGCGGGGTTTTGAAGCTCGCGGCCAGCACTTTGGCGTGCGGCGCATGGAGCGTCAGCAGCTGTTGCAGCTCCGCCACCGTCTGAATGCCATCCCCGCCCTGCGCATCCACGCGGTTGACATAGGGCGCGACATACTCCGCCCCCGCCAGCGCCGCCATCAGCCCCTGCGCCGCGCTGTAGACCGCCGTACCGAGCGTCGGCACACCCTGCGCTTTCAGCATCTTAATGGCCGCCAGCCCTTCCGCCGTGACCGGCACTTTGACCACCAGATCCGCGACGATACCGCGCAGCTTCAGCGCATCTTCCACCATCCCTTCCGCGCTGGTCGCCATCACCTGGGCAAACAGACGGCCCTGGCCGCCCATCGCCTCCTGCAGCTGCGGCAGCAGGACTTCCAGCGGCGTTTTGCCCGCGGCAACAATGCTTGGGTTGGTGGTGACGCCTGCCAGCGGAAAGATGCGGGCCAGTTTTTTAACAGTAATGACGTCGGATGTGTCGAGATACAGTTCCATGATGGGGTCCTCAAAAATGACTATGCCGTAACCCTATCACGGCAAAACCTGCCTCAGAGTTGATTTGCGTCAAGATAACTTTCATTCGAAAGTAATTTAATCTTCATACGCAACAAGAGGCGACATTATGATCTTCAACATTCAGCGTTATTCGACACACGACGGCCCGGGGATTCGTACCGTGGTCTTTATGAAAGGCTGCTCCCTGTGCTGCCGCTGGTGTCAGAACCCTGAAAGCCGCGAACGCTCGCGGGATCTGCTGTTCGACGCTCGCCTGTGCCTGGAGGGGTGTAACCTCTGCCAGCAGGCGGCGCCCGCGGTCATCCACCGCACGCTGAATGGCCTGGTGATCCACCGCGAAAAACTCGACGATACCCATCTGGATGCCCTCACCCACTGCTGCCCGACTCAGGCCCTGACCGTCTGCGGTGAAGAGAAGCAGGTGGAAGAGATCATGAGCACCGTCCTGCGGGATAAGCCGTTTTACGATCGCAGCGGCGGCGGCGTCACCCTCTCCGGGGGCGAACCTTTTATGAACCCGACGCTGGCCCGCGCCCTCTTCCAGGCCAGCCACGACGCGGGCATTCATACCGCCGTGGAAACCTGTCTGCACGTGCCGTGGCACTATATCGAACCGTCGTTACCGTACATCGATCTGTTTCTCGCCGACCTGAAACATGTCGACGGCGCGGTCTTTAAGCAGTGGACCGACGGCTCGGCGAAACGGGTGCTGGATAACCTCAGGCGCCTCGCCGCCGCCGGGAAAACGCTCACCATTCGCGTGCCGCTGATCCAGGGCTTTAACGCCGATGAAGCGTCGATTACCGCGATTACCAATTTTGCCGCGGATGAACTGAACGTCCGTGACATCCATTTTTTACCGTATCACACGCTGGGCATGAACAAATACACCCTGCTCGGCCAACCCTACTCTGCCCCTAATAAACCACTCGATAATCCTGCATTACTGGACTTTGCCCGGCAGTACGCCGCCCAGAAAGGGTTAACCGCGACCTTACGAGGATAATGTTATGACACAGCTGAATCTTACTACCCTGAGCGATCGCATTAAGGCGCATAAAACTGCCCTGGTCCATATTGTAAAGCCGCCGGTCTGTACCGAACGTGCGCAGCACTATACCGAGATGTACCAGCAGCATATGGATAAGCCGATCCCGGTCCGCCGCGCGCTGGCCCTGGCGCATCACCTGGCGCAGCGCACCATCTGGATCAAACATGACGAACTGATTATGGGTAACCAGGCAAGCGAAGTGCGCGCTGCGCCGATCTTCCCGGAATACACCGTCTCGTGGATTGAAAAAGAGATCGACGATCTCGCCGACCGTCCGGGCGCGGGCTTTGCGGTAAGCGAAGAGAACAAACGCGTTCTGCATGAACTCTGCCCGTGGTGGCGTGGCCAGACGGTGCAGGATCGCTGCTACGGTATGTTCACCGATGAGCAAAAAGGCCTGCTGGAAACCGGGATTATTAAAGCCGAAGGCAACATGACCTCCGGCGACGCCCACCTGGCGGTGAACTTCCCACTGCTGCTGGAAAAGGGGCTCGACGGCCTGCGCCACAAGGTGGCCGAGCGCCGCTCCCGCATCAACCTGACGGTACTGGATGATCTGCACGGTGAACAGTTCCTGAAAGCGATCGATATCGTGCTGGAAGCGGTAAGTATGCATATCGAACGCTTTGCCGACCTGGCGCGTGAGATGGCCGCCAGCGAAACCCGCGAACGCCGCCGCGACGAACTGCTGGCCATGGCGGAAAACTGCGATGTGATCGCCCACGAACCGCCAAAAACCTTCTGGCAGGCGTTGCAGCTGTGCTACTTCATCCAGCTGATCCTGCAGATTGAGTCCAACGGCCATTCGGTCTCCTTTGCCCGGATGGACCAGTATCTCTACCCGTACTACCGCCGCGACGTGGAGCTGAACCAGTCTCTGGATCGTGAGCACGCCATTGAGCTGCTGCACAGCTGCTGGCTGAAGCTGCTGGAGGTGAACAAGATCCGCTCCGGCTCCCACTCCAAAGCCTCTGCCGGTAGCCCGCTGTATCAGAACGTTACCATCGGCGGACAGAAACTGGTGAACGGTATGGCGATGGATGCGGTGAACCCGCTCTCTTACGCGATTCTGGAATCCTGCGGTCGTCTGCGCTCCACCCAGCCGAACCTGAGCGTGCGCTACCATGCAGGCATGAGCAACGACTTCCTCGACGCCTGCGTGCAGGTGATCCGCTGTGGCTTCGGGATGCCAGCCTTCAACAATGATGAGATTGTGATCCCGGAATTTATCAAGCTCGGGGTAGAGAAAGAGGACGCCTACGACTATGCGGCCATCGGCTGTATCGAAACCGCCGTGGGCGGCAAGTGGGGCTATCGCTGCACCGGCATGAGCTTCATTAACTTCGCCCGCGTGATGCTGGCGGCGATGGAGGGTGGCCGCGACGCCACCAGCGGTAAAGTATTCCTGCCGCAGGAAAAAGCGCTCTCGGCGGGCAACTTCAACAACTTTGACGAAGTGATGGCCGCCTGGGATAGCCAGATCCGCTATTACACCCGCAAGTCCATCGAAATCGAATATGTGGTGGACACCATGCTGGAAGAGAACGTCCACGACATTCTCTGCTCGGCGCTGGTGGATGATTGCATTGAGCGCGCGAAGAGCATAAAGCAGGGCGGCGCGAAGTACGACTGGGTATCCGGCCTGCAGGTGGGCATCGCCAACCTTGGCAACAGCCTGGCGGCGGTGAAGAAGCTGGTCTTTGAAGAGGGGGCGATTGGTCAGCAGCAGCTGGCGGCGGCCCTTGCGGATGATTACGAGGGGCTGACCCACGAGCAGCTGCGCCAGCGTCTGATCAACGGCGCGCCGAAGTACGGCAACGACGACGACAGCGTGGATCTGCTGCTGACCCGTGCCTACCAGACCTACATCGAAGAGCTGAAGCAGTACCATAACCCGCGCTACGGTCGCGGTCCAATTGGCGGCAACTACTATGCCGGCACCTCGTCCATCTCCGCCAACGTGCCGTTTGGCGCGGCAACCATGGCGACCCCGGACGGGCGTAAAGCGCATACTCCGCTGGCGGAAGGGGCCAGCCCGGCCTCCGGTACGGACCACCTGGGCCCAACCGCGGTTATCGGCTCCGTGGGCAAACTGCCGACCGAGGCGATTCTGGGTGGCGTGCTGCTGAACCAGAAGCTCAACCCGGCGACGCTGGATAACGACAGCGACCGCCAGAAGCTGATGGTGCTGCTGCGCACCTTCTTCGAGGTGCATAAAGGCTGGCATATCCAGTACAACATCGTGTCGCGCGAAACGCTGCTGGAAGCGAAGAAACACCCGGATCAGTATCGTGATCTGGTGGTGCGCGTGGCGGGTTACTCGGCATTCTTCACCGCCCTGTCACCGGATGCGCAGGACGATATTATTGCGCGTACTGAGCATACGCTGTAACCCCATTGCCCGGTGGCGCTACGCTTACCGGGCCTACAATTCCCCCCGTAGGCCGGGTAAGCGTCAGCGCCACCCGGCTTTTCACTTTCATTCGAAATTAAATTTGTGGTTTTGGTCACATTGTTATTAGAATGTTGCTGGTCGCAGTTATATCCAGGAGCGCAATGTATGACCGTTAAAGTTATCGTCACCGATATGGACGGAACTTTTCTTGATGACGCCAAGCAGTACGATCGTGACCGCTTTCAGGCGCAGTTCCAGCAACTTCAGGCCCGCAATATCGAGTTCGTTGTCGCCAGCGGCAACCAGTATTACCAGCTCATCTCCTTCTTCCCGGAGCTGAAATCGCAGATCTCCTTCGTGGCGGAGAACGGCGCGCTGGTGTTCGATCACGGCGAGCAGATCTTCCACGGCGAACTGACCAAACATGAGTCGCAGATTGTCATTGGCGAACTGCTGAAAGATAGCGCCCTGAATTTTGTCGCCTGCGGTCTGGAGAGTGCTTACGTCAGCGACAAGGCACCCGATGCCTTCGTCGACCTGATGTCAAAACACTATCACCGCTTACAGCGCATCAGCGACTATCGCGACATCGACGACGTACTGTTCAAGTTCTCGTTGAACCTGCCGGACAGCGATATCCCGAACCTGATTGACGCCCTGCATGTCTCCCTCGACGGCATCATGAAGCCGGTGACCAGCGGGTTTGGCTTTGTCGATCTGATCATTCCCGGCCTGCATAAAGCCAACGGCATCAGCCGCCTGCTGAAACGCTGGCACATCTCCCCGCAGGCGTGCGTCGCCATTGGCGACAGCGGTAATGACGCCGAAATGCTGAAATTTGCCCACTACTCCTTCGCCATGGGTAACGCGGGCGAAAATATCAAAGCCATCACCCGCTATCAGACCGACGACAACAACCACCAGGGCGCGCTGAACGTGATTCAGGCCGTCCTCGATAACACCCCGCCTTTCAGCAACTGATTTTCCCGCCGGAGCCTCCTCCGGCGAACCTCCCTCTTTTTCTCCGGGTTGTGCACTTCATCAAGTTATTTAACTTGCATTAACTTTTTTTTAACCTAAAGTATCACTTGTAATTACTTTTACTTTCGAATGAAAGATAGCGAGGCTGTTATGACCTTAACGTTTACCAGTGAAACTTTGCCCGCTGATCACAAAGCGGCCATCCGCCAGATGAAACGTGACCTGCGGGCGCAGATTGGCGACGTGCAGGGCGTGTTTGATCGCCTGAGCGATAAAATTGCCAGCCGCGTGGCAGAAATTAATGCCCTGAAAAGCAAAGGCGATCCTGTCTGGCCGGTGATCCCCTTTGCCGACGTGCAGAGCGGTAACATCAGCCCGGCGCAGCGCGAGGCGGTGAAACGCCGGGGCTGTGCGGTAATCAAAGGTCATTTCCCGCGTGAGCAGGCGCTGGCGTGGGATAACGCGATGCTCGACTATCTGGATCTCAACCGTTTTGATGATGTTTATAAAGGTCCGGGGGATAACTTCTTTGGCACCCTCACCGCCTCCCGCCCGGAGATCTACCCGATCTACTGGTCGCACGCCCAGATGGAAGCCCGTCAGAGCGAAGAGATGGCCCAGGTGCAGTCATTCCTGAACCGTTTATGGACTTTTGAGAGCAACGGCAAGCAGTGGTTCAACCCGGACGTCAGCGTGATCTACCCGGACCGCATTCGTCGCCGTCCGCCGGGAACCACCTCGAAGGGTCTGGGGGCGCACACTGACTCCGGCGCGCTGGAGCGCTGGTTGCTTCCGGCCTATCAGCAGGTCTTCGCCCGGGTCTTTGATGGCAATATCGAGCAGTACGATCCGTGGGATGCCGCCCACCGCACCGAAGTGGAAGAGTACACCGTGGACAACACCACCAAATGCTCGGTGTTCCGCACCTTCCAGGGCTGGACGGCGCTCTCAGATATGATCCCGGATCAGGGGCTGCTGCACGTGGTGCCAATCCCGGAAGCGATGGCGTACATTCTGCTGCGTCCGCTGCTGGATGATGTGCCGGAAGATGAACTCTGCGGCGTGGCGCCAGGACGCGTGCTGCCGATCTCCGAGAAGTGGCATCCGCTGTTAATGGAAGCCCTGACCAGCATTCCGGCTCTGGAAGCAGGTGACTCCGTGTGGTGGCACTGCGATGTGATCCACTCGGTGGCCCCGGTTGAGAACCAGCAGGGCTGGGGCAACGTGATGTACATTCCGGCGGCGCCGATGTGCGAGAAAAACCTCGCCTATGCGAAGAAGGTAAAAGCGGCGCTGGAAACCGGCGCCTCGCCGGGCGATTTCCCGCGTGAAGATTATGAAGCGACGTGGCAGTCACGCTTTACCGTTGATGATCTGAACATTCACGGCAAGCGCGCACTCGGCATGGCCTGACCCCTTTATGGCGGCGCGTCCAGTATGGGCGTCGCCGCCCCGCTTAATCTCCCCCCGGTAATTTTGTGACCGCGCTCCGGTTACGTTAAAAATCATTTTTCTTAACGCAAACAACAGGTCATGATGTCTCACCGCATAACGGTTACAAAGTGTGTGCCGCTTTTATCCCGCTTTTTGCACGAAACTGCCTGATTTCCGCTCGCCGCCGGTTCTCCTTTCTTTTAAGTTTTTATACCAATTTTCCGATAGTTATATGACAGGTGAAATGGTGCCATAATTGGTATACCAATTATATAAACGCATTGATATTGTGTTTATAAACAAGAAGTTATGAAAAATGCGGGGGAAAGCGTGTAGACAGGGGGAAAGCAGACCCTCCCCGAACGGGAAGGGTCAGAAACGGGTGATTAGCCGTCGATACCTTTGCTGCGCAGGTAGTCTTCGTAGTTACCGCTGAAGTCCACCACGCGCTCCGGCGTAATTTCAATTACGCGGGTCGCCAGCGAGCTGACGAACTCACGGTCGTGGGAGACGAAGATCAGGGTGCCCTGATACATCTCCAGCGCCATGTTCAGCGATTCGATCGATTCCATATCCAGGTGGTTGGTCGGTTCGTCCATCACCAGAATGTTCGGTTTCTGCATCATCAGCTTGCCGAACAGCATACGGCCCTTCTCACCCCCGGAGAGGACCTTCGCCGGTTTTTTGATATCGTCCTGGCTGAAGAGCAGACGGCCCAGGAAGCTGCGCACCACCTGCTCGTCGTCGCCTTCTGATTTCCACTGGCTCATCCATTCGAATACGGTCAGGTCGTTTTCAAACTCATACTCGTGATCCTGCGCGTAATAGCCGATAGAGGCGTTTTCGGACCACTTCACGGTGCCGCTGTCCGGCTGGAGTTCGCCCACCAGGGTCTTCAGCATGGTGGATTTACCCACGCCGTTGGCGCCGATAATCGCGATCTTCTCACCCACTTCCAGCAGCAGGTTGAAGTTTTTAAACAGCGGCCCCTCTTCAAAGCCCTTGGTGAGGGCTTCCACTTCCAGCGCGTTACGGAACAGTTTCTTATCCTGCTCGAAGCGGATGAACGGGTTCTGACGGCTGGAGGCTTTAACTTCTTCCAGCTTGATTTTGTCAATCTGACGGGCGCGGGAGGTGGCCTGACGGGATTTAGAGGCGTTGGCGCTAAAGCGGCTGACGAAGGATTGCAGGTCGGCAATCTGCGCCTTTTTCTTGGCGTTGTCGGCCAGCAGACGCTCACGCGCCTGGGTCGCGGCGGTCATGTACTCGTCGTAGTTGCCCGGATAAACGCGCAGCTCGCCGTAGTCGAGATCGGCCATGTGGGTGCAGACCATGTTCAGGAAGTGACGGTCGTGCGAGATGATGATCATGGTGCTGTTACGCTCGTTCAGCGTCTGCTCCAGCCAGCGAATGGTATCGATGTCCAGGTTGTTCGTCGGTTCGTCGAGCAGCAGGATATCCGGGTTGGAGAAGAGCGCCTGCGCCAGCAGAACACGCAGCTTCCAGCCTGGCGCGACTTCGCTCATCGGGCCGTAATGCTGTTCAACCGGAATACCGACGCCGAGCAGCAGCTCACCGGCGCGGGCTTCGGCGGAGTAGCCGTCCATTTCGCCGTACTGGGTTTCGAGATCGGCCACTTTATAGCCATCTTCTTCGCTCATTTCGGCAAGGCCGTAGATGCGATCGCGCTCCTGCTTCACTTCCCACAGCTCAACGTGCCCCATGATCACCGTATCAAGCACGGTAAACGCTTCAAAGGCGAACTGATCCTGACGCAGCTTACCGATGCGCTCGTTCGGATCGAGAGAAACGTTGCCCAGGGTCGGCTCTAAATCGCCGCCGAGGATCTTCATGAAGGTGGATTTTCCGCTACCGTTGGCACCAATCAGGCCGTAACGGTTGCCGCCGCCAAACTTGACGGAAATGTTTTCGAACAGCGGCTTACTGCCAAACTGCATAGTGACGTTGCTGGTAACTAACACGGGAGATTCCTGCGAGAAGTGTGATAAACCCGGCATTATGCCACAATTCCGAAATGAGATCCCGCTTAACAACGTAGCGCTACACTTAACAGAATTGAAAAAAGTGTGATTTAGTACACATCCGAATTCCATGCGGGTGGGAATGCACATATAATGCGCTCCCTAAACCGTTCTGACTTTTAAACAACCTGCCAACGTGGCACAGATACCTCGCACAACATGAATATGAAATTAACTTCGCTTTTTGCGGCGGCGTTTGCCGTAGTAGGGTTTTGCAAGACCGCTTCTGCTGTCACCTATCCACTGCCAACCGACGGTAGCCGTCTGGTCGGTCAGAACCAGGTTGTGACCATTGAAGAAGGCAACAGCCAGCCGCTGGAATATTTCGCAGCAGAATATCAACTTGGCCTCTCCAACATGATGGAAGCTAACCCGGGCGTCGATCCGTACCTGCCGAAAGGCGGCACCGTGCTGAACATTCCTCAGCAGCTGATCCTGCCGGATACCGTGCATGAAGGTATCATCATCAACAGCGCCGAAATGCGTCTGTACTACTACCCGAAAGGCACCAACACCGTAATCGTGCTGCCAATCGGTATCGGCCAGCTGGGTAAAGATACCCCGATGAACTGGACCACCAAAGTTGAGCGTAAGAAAGCGGGCCCAACCTGGACCCCAACCGCGAAAATGCACGCGGAATACATTGCCGCGGGCGAGCCGCTGCCAGCCGTTGTGCCTGCGGGCCCGGATAACCCAATGGGTCTGTACGCGCTCTATATTGGCCGTCTGTATGCGATTCACGGCACCAATGCCAACTTCGGTATCGGCCTGCGCGTGAGCCACGGTTGTGTGCGTCTGCGTAACGACGACATCAAATTCCTGTTCGAAAACGTACCGGTGGGTACTCGCGTACAGTTCATCAACGAGCCGGTAAAAGCGACCACCGAGCCAGATGGCAGCCGTTACCTCGAAGTGCATAACCCGCTCTCTACCAGCGAAGAGCAGATCGACAATAACGTGACTGTGCCAATTACCCTGACCAGCAATGTGCAGGCGGTGACCGGCCAGCAGGATGTGGATGCGACGATTGTGGATCAGGCGATTCAGAATCGTTCGGGGATGCCGGTTCGGTTGAACTGATGGCAATAGGAACAATTCTGCTGAAACAGTGGAATTGTTCCGTTCACTAAAGCATCTCTGCATTATGTTCACCCCGCTGCGGTGAACGTGTTAAGGGGGCTATCGCCGCCCCCTTAACAATCCCGGCTCCCGGCAAAGAAAATCGCCGCTTCGCGGATTGTTCGCCCCATCCCTGGGGCTCACCCCTTCGGGGCCAGCGCAAGCGCTGTCCAAAATTGCTCCCGGCAATTTTGTCTTCAGCTTATTCCTTCCGGCTTTCGGGTCGGGCGTGATCCTACATCCATGTAGGTCACGCCCTCTCGGCGCATCCATGCGCCTCGCCCCGGCCTACAGGAAACGCTTCGGCGATTTTCAGCCGGACCTACGCTCCCTCCGCCTTCAGAATTTTTTGAATAAATTATTTAAATCCTTATTTCATTGCCTGAATGTGGCACGGGGGTTGAGTTCCCGCTGAAATCGGCGAACCGGAGACCGGATGACAAGGGCTGGACGCCAGGGATGGCGGCCAGAGGCGAATCGAGACAGACAAAATTGCTGGGAGCAATTTTGAACAACGCTTGCGTTGGCCCCGAAGGGGCGAGTCCCAGGGACGGGACGAGTAATCACGAGTTGAGCCGACCGCAGGCAGCAGGTCGGGAGGTGAGCGCAGTGCGAAGCACCGATTTCTTGCGGGGCCGCGGGGATTGAAAAGGGGGCCGCGGTGGCCCCCTTTTCCCGTTCACGTGTGATGGAACGTCATATTCTATCCGTCATAAAGTGAACGGAACTTGCCTCTGAAAGGCGAATATGCAATTTCTTTCCAAAGCGCTAAATCATCCCCTCGGCGCATCCCCAAACACAGCATAATCCGGCAGCTGCACCTCCTGATACGGCTCCCATCCCCCGCCAAGCGCTTTATAAAGCGCCACCAGATCCAGCGCGCTCTGTACCCGGGCCTGATCCCGCTGCTGCTGCGCCTGGGCCAGCTGGCGCTGGGCATCAAGCACGTCGATAAAGGTGGCGATCCCCTGACGATAGCTGCTGCTCGCCAGATCGAAAGCGTTTTGCAGCGCATCGATGGTTTTGCTTAATCCCGCCTCCCGCTTCTGGTCGGTGCGGTAGCTGACCAGCGCATTTTCCACATCCCCCAGCGCGGTAAGCACCGTCTGACGATAGTCCAGCACGGCGGCGCCCTGCTGGGCACGGGCGACCTTCACGCTGGAGACCAGCCGTCCGCCCTGGAAGATAGGAATAGAGACCTGCGGCCCGACGCTGTAGAAGTGGCTGCTCCAGTCGGTGAGCCAGCTGGCCTCGCTGTTACGCAGCCCAAACTGGCCGCTGAGGGAGACGCTGGGGAAGAGCTGCGCCACCGACACGCCGATCTGCGCGGTGGCCGCATGCAGATTCGCCTCGGCCTCACGCACGTCCGGACGTCGCCGCGCCAGCGTGGACGGGATCCCGGTGGGGACAATTTCCGGCAACGCGGGCAGCGGTTTGCTGGCCTGCAATTCGCCGTCCAGCGCCCCCGGCGGTTTGCCCAGCAGGATCGCCAGGCCGTTCATCGCCTGCCGCGCCTGGGCTTCATACTGCGGAAGCTGCGCCTCCAGATTGCCGAGCTGGGCGCGGGCGTTCTCCACGTCCATCTGCGGCGACAGGCCGCCGCGCTGGCGGCTGCTGGTCAGATCCAGAGTCTGCTGCGCGCTCTCGATCTGGGTGTTGAGCGTCGCGATGCTGCTCTGGGCACCGCGCAGCTGGAGCCAGGCGCGGGCGACTTCCGCCTCCAGCGACACCAGCGCATCGTTGCGCTGCTCGATAGCCGCCTGCTGCTGAGCGTTGGCGGCTTCAACCTGGCGGCGCACCTTGCCCCACAGATCCAGCTCCCACTGGGCGTCAAAGCTGCCCTGATAGAGGTTAATCGGCTGGGTCAGCGGCCCCAGCGCCCCGCGCAATTCAGGGTCGACATCATCAAGCTGGTCGTACACGCCGTGGGATTTCAGCTCCCCCTCCAGCCCCAGCTGCTGCCGGGTAGCCTGCAGGTTGCCGTTCACCGCCGGGAAGAAGGCGCCGCCCGCCTGGTTGATCTGTTCCCGCGCCCCGGCGATGCGCAGCACGGTTTGCTGTAGCGACAGGTTGCCGGCGATGGCGCGCTCAATCAGGCTGTCCAACTGCGGATCGCCGAAGGATTTCCACCAGCGAGGATTGATGGCGCTCGACGCGGTTTGTGATTTCACGCCGCCATCACCCGGATCGTTCCACTGGCTCGGGGTTTGCGGCGCGGGCTGCTGGTAATCAGGCCCTACGGCACAGCCTGCCAGCAGCAGCATTAACATCAGGGGGCTTAAACGTCGAATCATCAGTGTGCTCCTGCACTCCCCTCGCTCTTAACTGGCGAGAGCAACAAACAAAACGGAATCAGTAAGAGGGCCACCGCGCTCAGAATGGTGAAGACGTCCACGTAGGCCAGGAAACGCGACTGCTCAATCATCGCCTGGTACATGCGCCCGGTGGCGATGCCGGTGGGGTCGCCCACCTGGGTGGTAAAGTTCTGGATCGCCTGGGCCATCTCGCGGATCGTCTGCTGGAACGGCTCATCAAACGCCGAGGTATGCGTGGCGAGATGGGCGCTGTGGGCCTGGGAGCGCTCGGTAATGGCTGCCGTCGAGAGCGAAATACCGATTGACCCCGCTACGTTACGGAACATGGTAAAAAGCGCCGCAGCGTCGGCGTTCAGCCGCCGGGGGATCGAGATAAAGGCGATGGTGGTCAGAGGCACAAACAGGAACCCCAGCCCAATCGACTGGGCGCTGCGGAACAGCACCAGGGTCTCGAAGTCGATATCCGGCGTCAGCGTCCGCGACCAGAAGAAGGCCGTCGCCAGGCAGGCAAAGCCGAAGGCGATGATCCAGCGCGTCTGCACAATCGGCATCAGCTTCAGCACCAGCGGGATGGTCAGCACAATGAGGATCGCGCCGGGCGAGAGCACCAGCCCTGACCAGGTGGCGGTATAGCCCAGGTCCTGCTGCGCCAGCTGCGGGATCACCACCGAACTGCCGTAGAGGATCATCGCCATACCGGCCATCAGCAGGCTGGAGACGGCGAAGTTTTTATCCTTCATGCAGTGCAGATCCACCACCGGCTTTTTGGCATACAGCAGCCAGTAGATGGCGCCGATAATGCCGATCAACGTCAGGACGGCGAAGGTACGCGTAAAGTTCGAGTTAAACCAGTCTTCGTCTTCCCCGCGGTCGAGCATCACCTGCAGGCAGCCGAGGCCAAGGGCGATAAGCCCGATGCCGGTCCAGTCGACGGAGAGTTTCTCCTTCGATTTACTCTCCCAGGGCGGATCTTCCAGCAGCTGATAGATCGCCAGAACGGTCACTATCCCCACCGGAATGTTAATAAAGAACACCCAGCGCCAGGAGTAGTTATCGGTGATCCAGCCGCCGAGCGTCGGCCCCAGCACCGGGGCGACAATAATGGCGATGGACGACAGGCCAAAAGCCTTGCCGCGATCTTCCGGCTTAAAGTAGTCGAGCAGCACCGACTGCTGGGTCGGCTGCAGCCCGCCACCGAAGAAGCCCTGCAGAATACGGAACAGGATGATCTGCCAAAGCTCGGTGGCGATCCCGCACAGGAAGGAGCAGATGGTGAACATCACAATGCAGATCAGGAAGAACTGCTTGCGGCCAAAAAGCCGGCTCAGAAACGCCGAGATGGGGAGCACGATGCCGTTCGCCACCAGATAGCTGGTGAGCACCCAGGTGGATTCGTCATAGCTGGCGGAGAGTGAGCCCGCCACGTGGGGCAGCGCCACGTTCACGATGGTGGTATCAAGGATCTCCATAAACACCGCGAGGGTGACGACGATCGCCACCGCCCACGGGTTGCTGGCGGGCCGCCAGTTTTCATGGCTGTGGTCGGTCATTCCACGGTTACCTTCGGCTCAACCGACAGGCCCAGCGGCAGCGGCTTATTAGGGTCCAGCCCTTTATCAATGACAATTTTCACCGGCACGCGCTGGACGATCTTCACGAAGTTACCGGTGGCGTTCTCCGACGGGAAGGCGGCAAAGCGCGAGCCGCTCCCCTGCTGGATAGAGTCGACATGCCCTTCCAGCTCCATATCCGGCCAGGCGTCCACGCTCAGCGTAACCTTATTCCCGGGGCGCATCCGCTCCAGCTGGGACTCTTTGAAGTTGGCCACCACCCAGATATCGCTCGAAACCAGAGAAAAGAGCGCGGTGCCCGCCTGCACCAGGGTACCGGTCTGGACGTTGCGCTTCGTGATGTAGCCATCAAAGGGAGCACGCACCTGGGTGTAAGAGAGGTTCAGCTCGGCGGTCTCCAGCTGGGCGCGCGCCTGCTCCACCTGACGTTCCCGGGCTTCGACGTTGGTCTCCTGCTGACGAATTTGCAGTTGCACCTGGGAGGCCACCTCAAGCTGCGCTTTGGCGCTGGCTAGCTGGGCCTGGGCGCTGCGCAGCTGGGCATTGGCCGCGTCGATGCTCTGTTGGGTAGTGGCGCGGGGATCGACGCCGCGCTGACGGCGATACTCCGCCTGGGCATTGGCGAGATCGGCCTGGGCTTTAATCACCTGGGCATTCGCTTCGTCGCGCTGGGCGGGATATTGCACTTTCGAGAGGGCAAGCTGCGCCTGGGCCTGATGCAATTGGGCCTCGGCCAGACCCAACTGGGCTTTAGCCTGATCGCGCTGGGCGAGCGTATCCCGGGGATCGATGGTCACCAGCAGATCGCCTTTTTTCACCCGCTGGTTATCCCGCACCCGCAGTTCGGTGACGTAGCCTGCGGTTTTCGGGGCGATGGTGACGGCGTCGCCTTCGGTGAAGGCATCGTCGGTGGTCTCCTGGTTTCGGGTCATCATCCACCAGACCAGGGCCACGATGACCATCACGATCACCACAATACCCAGAATAATCAGCGGTTTTTTGCCGGGGCGTTTACGTTCAGTCTCTTTATTGTCTTTATTATCTGCGTCGTCAGAGGTGTGGTTTTCTTCGGCCATAGAACAGCATCCATCCTGTTAGTGAGCGGTATCACCATTTATACCGCTCACTAAAGTTAGGACGTTGCTATACATTTGCCAGGAAAAACTGACAAAGAGGGCACTATATGAGAAGGAATAATCCGAAACCGACGAACCCGGCCCAGACCAGCATCGGCAGCGACCAAAGATGGAAGCGCCACCAGATACGACGATCGTTTGCCATCCGCAGGGCGATGAGGTTAGCGAGGGATCCCGGCAGCAGACCAAAGCCCCCAACGTTTACCGCCCAGGCCAGCAACGCCGTCGGCGGCACATAGTTCAGCAGCAGAATGGTAGAGGGCACGTTGCTGATAAACTGCGACAGCCCGATGG
Source organism: Leclercia sp. GHBNCSD (assembly GCF_055805075.1). NCBI lineage: Bacteria > Pseudomonadati > Pseudomonadota > Gammaproteobacteria > Enterobacterales > Enterobacteriaceae > Leclercia > Leclercia sp. GHBNCSD. The sequence continues at coordinate 448,592 of NZ_JBQVYO010000001.1, forward strand.
CGGTCAACCACAGTCCCGGCTGCGACAGATGGGTGACATTTTGCAGTACGCCCTGCAACGCCGGGACCTGAATCAGCAGGTGCACATCGATAAACATCGCCATAAACACCAGCAGTAGCGTCCAGTCGACGCTTATCAGCACCCGACGCGCCAGCAGCAGGAAGCCCCCCGCTACCAGCAGCACTCCCCATGGCTCCTGCTTCAGATCGAGGGCCACCAGAAAGACCAGATAGAGCGCCAGACAACTCCACGCCAGCCGCGGTTTCGCCTGGGCGACGGCGCTGCCGCTGTGGTAGCGCAGCGGCGTTGCCGGGAAAGCAAACCAGCACAGCAGCGCCAGGGTGAGCATCATCACCAGCGCCAGCGGCGCCATCTGCCAGGTAAAGGCGGCGAACGACAGCCCGGAGCGCCCCCATAGCAGGATGTTTTGCGGATTACCAATCGGGGTCAACAGCGACCCGGCGTTAACCGCCAGCGCCTCGAAGATGATCATCCGGTTGACCGGGATTTCGCACAGCTTGCGCAGCGTGAGCGTCAGCGGCACCACGATAAACAGCGCCACATCATTGGTCAGGAAGGTGGAGAGCAGCGCGGCAGAGAAGACCATAAACAGCGCCAGGCGCCGCTCGGTAGCGAAACGGCGCACCATCTTGCGCCCGAGTACGTCAAAAAAGCCGCTCTGCTCGACCCCTTTGGTGAGCATCATCAGTCCGGCGAGGGTAATAATGGTGTGCCAGTCGATGGCGGCAGGCCAGCGCTCAGGTGCGAAGGGCACCAGAAAACTGAGTCCAATCCCGACTACCAGCAACAGATGAAAGAAGCGATCGCGGGCCAGCGCCCGCAGGCCTGGAAAGGTCATTCTGCGGCGGATCCGTGTTTCAGCGTAAAGGCCAGGAACTGCTGCAACGTCTCTTCGCTAACGTGGTGTTCCATCCCCTCAGCATCCCGGCGGGCAATCTCAGGGCTTACGCCCAGCACCAACAGGAAGTTTTCGACAATCTGATGGCGCTCGCGGCTCGCCTGCGCCAGCTTTTCCCCTTCCGGAGTGAGAAAGACGCCGCGCCAGGGGATCATTTCGATCAGGCCCACCGTGGCCAGACGCTTGAGCATTTTTGCCACCGTCGGCTGCGAGACGCCGAGACGCGCCGCCATATCCACCTGACGGGCCTCCCCTACTTCGCGGATCAGATCCGAGATCAGCTCGACATAGTCATCAATCAGTTCGCGGCGATGCGCTTCGCGAACCTGGCGAAAGCCTTCGACATGCTCTTCGACATTGACCAGTTGCGTCATTTTTTTTGTTGTTGGTTTACCTGCACGGCGATTCATTGTGCTTCCTCAATCCGGTGACACATCAAGCGTATCAATGCATAAGCGGCCATTGTAAACCATCGCTACACAAGCACAAAAAATTAACGTAATAGCCATAGCTATACAACATAGCCTGTGCTATATCTGTATGTAATGCAGTCACCCTTCAGGGATCGAAGGGATCAACCCGCAGGAGGTCACATGAACGAATTCAAGAGGTGTATGCGCGTGTTTAGCCACTCTCCCTTTAAGGTACGCTTAATGCTGCTGAATATGATTTGCGACATCATCAACGGCAAGCCAGAGCAGAACAAACCTTCCCACTAAGCGGCGTCGCGGTACGCCGCTTCATTTTTTTGTCATTTATCATCGCTATACTCCCTCGCGGACGGCTATTCCCCGATCTTTTTTACGGAAATGCAGCCCTCTTCGCAAAACACCCCTTTTATATCTGTTGACGTTATACCTTACTGGCTCTATCTTCTTGCAGCCCTGCACTTTTTGCGGCTCGCAGATGCGGACCTCAATCCCCCTTCTACGCATTCTCAGGCAGGTTTTGACCCTTGGCGCCAGGGTGAGCACATGGCGTTTTCGCGATAGTGACCTATGAATTTAACCCTGAAAGAGACGCTCATTACCCGCAGCCGGGCCTTAAGCCCGTGGACGGGATTCTATTTTTTACAGTCGCTGCTGATTAACTTTGCCCTGGGCTACGAATTCAGCCTGCTGTATGCCGTTGCCTTCACCTGTATCCTGCATCTGTTATGGCTCGGCGCGCCGCGACTGCAGAAAGGGGTGGTTGGGATCTGCTCGCTGGTGGCGGCCATGTATTTCCCGTTTGGTCAGGCCTACGGCGCGCCAAACTTTAATACCCTGCTGGCGATGCACTCCACCAACATGGAAGAGTCGACGGAGATCCTCACCATCTTCCCGTGGTACAGCTATATTGTCGCCCTGTTTATCTTTGCGCTCGGCGTGATTGCCGTGCGCCGTAAGCCCCAGCCCAGAAACGCGTGGAGCAAAATCGACAGTCTGTGCCTGGTCTTCAGCGTGGTGGCCTTTTTCGTCGCCCCGGTGCAGAACCTGGCCTGGGGCGGCGTCTTCAAGCTGAAAGATACCGGCTATCCGGTGTTTCGCTTCGTCAAAGATGTGGTGGTGAACAACCAGGAAGTGGTTGAAGAGCAGGCCCGGATGGCCGAACTGTCACAGATGAAGGACACCTGGAACGTGCTGGGGGTAAAACCGAAGTATCACATCTATATGGTGGTGATCGGTGAAAGTGCCCGCCGCGATGCGCTGGGGGCGTTTGGCGGCCACTGGAATAACACCCCGTTTGCCAGCAAGGTCAACGGCACCCTGTTTACCGATTACATTGCCGCCAGCGGTTCAACCCAGAAGTCGCTGGGGCTGACGCTTAACCGGGTAGTGGATAACAAGCCACAGTATCAGGATAACTTTGTGACCCTCGCCAACCGCGCGGGCTTCCAGAGCTGGTGGTTCTCCAACCAGGGGCAGATCGGGGAATACGATACCGCCATCGCCAGCATTGCCAAACGGGCTGACGAAGTGCATTTCCTGAAAAGCGGTGATTTCGAGGCGGATAAAAATACCCGGGATGAGGCGTTACTGAAGATGACCGAACAGGTCTTCAGCAGCCATCGCACCCAGCCGCAGCTGATCGTTCTGCACCTGATGGGCTCCCACCCGCAGGCCTGCGATCGCACTCAGGGGAAATATGCCGAGTTCGTGCAGTCGAAAGAGACCTCGTGCTATCTCTACACCATGACCCAGACCGATGACCTGCTCAGCAAGCTCTATGCCCAGCTACAAAACACCGGCGAGAGCTTCTCGATGGTCTATTTCTCCGATCACGGGCTGGCGTTCAAGGAGCGTGGAAAAGAGGTGCAGTATCTGGCGCACGACGACGCTTATCAGCAGAACTTCCAGGTGCCGTTTATGGTGTTGTCGAGCGATGACAAAGCCCATCGCATCATCAAAACGCGCCGCTCGGCGAATGATTTCCTGAGCTTCTTCTCGCAGTGGACGGGGATCACGGCCAAAGAGATCGCGAATAAGTACCGCTTCCTGTCAAACGACAAAGCGCCGCCGGTGTATGTGACCAACTTTAAATTACAGAAAGTGGATTACAACCATCTGGGGACGGATCTCTTTGAGACGAAAAGCCGGTAGGTTGTTAGCCCCCACCTATCGGTCCGCAACCATGGTCTGCTCCCTCTCCCTTGAGGGAGAGGGTTGGGGTGAGGGAGAGCATGCGCCTCGCCCCGGCCTTCCGGAAACGCTTCGGCGATTTTCAGCCGGACCAGGGAGCCGCTGTAAGTTAGCGATTTTTTTTAGAATTTGATCATTGCTGTAGACGCGAAATATTCCTGGTGGCTCTTCAGCGCACAGGGAAGGACAAAAACAAAAAAACCCGCCGAAGCGGGTTTTTATATTGGCTCACCGAAGTGATTAGAAGCGGTAACCTACGCCCGCGATCCAGGTGCCAACGTCAACGTTACGGATGCGGCTCTGCTCATAGGAGAAGTCCAGCGCAACGTTTTCAACTGGGTTGAACTGCATACCTGCGCCATAGGAGAAGCCGTAGTCGCTGTTGCTTGCAGTACGGTTGAAGCCCTGGTTTTCAGTCTGCTGGAATTTACCGTAGCCAACACCCACAACACCGTAGATGCTTGCCCAGTCGTTCAGACGGTAAGCCGGGCCAGCGGTGATGCCGTAGTACTGACCTTTGTTGTACGCGCCGTCTTCAGAACGGTCTTTCTCGGTGTAGGTGAAGGAACCGATAACACCCAGTGGGTTGTTATCCTGCTCGTAGCGATATTTCAGGTTGAAACCGTTGGTTTTGTTCATCACGCCCTGCATATCGCTCTGAGCGTAACCGCCAGTAACGGTAGAAGTATCCGCCATTGCGGAACCTGCGGTAACAGCCAGAACTGCCGCCAGTGCTGAAAGACATGCAATTTTTTTCATAACCACCTCAAATGTGCTTCAAGTAAATCCGTAAGTTTTAAATATATCAAAAAAACTTGTGAAACTCTTTGTGATTCATGATGTCTAACGCGGGTTTTCATGTAACTAAACATTTCCACCAGCAGCTATCTTATTCAAAAAACACCAGATTTGTGTTTCAATCAGCTAATTTTGCGCGTCAGTCACAATACATTCATCCAGACGATTCCTAAACTGTTACAGAAATCATCCGCTCGTGTGACGCCATTTTACGGATTTGTGACGACTTTTTTTCAACAAAGTCTCAACCGCCCGGCGTTATTTCCTTTACACTCCTCCTCTTTACTTCCTTTGACACAAACTGACAGGAGAAAGGATGCCTGGGTTGTCTCGCAGGGCGCCGGTCTGGTTGCCCGTCATCGTTATCCTTATTGCTATGCTCTCCATTCAGAGCGGCGCGTCGCTGGCAAAATCGCTCTTTCCGCTAGTGGGTGCCCCTGGCGTGACGGCGCTGCGTATTGCGCTCGGCACCCTCATTCTGGTTGTGATTTTTAAACCCTGGCGGCTGCGCTTTCAGAAGGAGCAGCGCCTGCCCCTGCTGTTTTACGGGCTTTCTCTGGGGGCGATGAACTACCTCTTCTACCTGTCGATTCAGACGGTGCCGCTGGGGATCGCCGTGGCGCTGGAGTTCACCGGCCCGCTAGCGGTAGCCCTTTTCTCCTCCCGACGTCCGGTAGACTTTATCTGGGTGGTGCTGGCGGTGCTCGGGCTATGGTTTCTCCTGCCGCTGGGCCAGGACGTCTCGCACGTTGATCTCACTGGTGCGGCGCTGGCGCTGGGGGCCGGTGCCTGCTGGGCCATCTATATTCTGACCGGACAGCGCGCAGGAGAAGAGCACGGCCCGGCCACGGTCGCCCTCGGATCGCTTATCGCCGCCATTGTTTTCGTTCCGCTGGGGATGGCTCAGGCCACCGAATCGATCTGGCAGTGGTCAATCCTGCCGGTGGGGCTGGCGGTGGCGGTGCTCTCCACCGCGCTCCCCTACTCACTGGAGATGATTGCCTTAACACGCCTGCCGACGCGTATTTTCGGCACCCTGATGAGCATGGAACCGGCGCTGGCGGCAATATCCGGGATGGTGTTTCTTGGCGAATCCCTGACCTTCACCCAGACTCTGGCGCTCTGCTCAATCATTGCCGCCTCGATGGGTTCGACCCTTACCCTGCGCCGGGAGAGTAAAGTCGAAGAGGTGGATATCCGCTAGCAGGCGTTATTTTGCCGGGGAGCGGCTTCCCGGCAAAATATTCCCATTCGCATTAGCGTCATTATTTTGAAATATCTCCCTCCCCTCCCTCAAAGCCCTTAAAAAATAAGATTAATTTACCCGCATATATCCATATTGTTTTATTTTCAATAGGTTACATATAACAACCAACCTTTCACTATTAAACCGATAGGCAGTACCCGGTCGCGCTATCTATAGCCAGTGCTATACTTAATCTCGAAATAACTTTGGACGCCAACATCAAGAGGAAATGAGATTATGCCTACCGCTAAACTGGTAAAAACAAAAGCACCTAATCTGCTGTATACCCGTAACGATGTGTCAGACAGCGATAAGAAAGCGACGATTGAGCTGCTGAATCGCCAGGTGATCCAGTTCATTGACCTGTCTCTGATTACTAAACAGGCTCACTGGAATATGCGCGGTGCCAACTTTATTGCTGTGCATGAGATGCTGGATGGCTTCCGCACTGCACTGACTACCCACCTGGATACCATGGCCGAACGTGCCGTGCAGCTGGGCGGTGTGGCGCTGGGTACTACCCAGGTGATTAACAGCAAAACGCCGCTGAAGAGCTACCCGCTGGATATCCACAGCGTTCAGGACCACCTGAAAGAGCTGGCGGATCGTTATGCCGTGGTCGCTAACGATGTGCGTAAAGCGATTGGCGAAGTGAAAGACGAAGACACGGCGGATATCCTCACCGCGGCTTCCCGCGACCTGGATCAGTTCCTGTGGTTCATCGAATCTAACATCGAGTAATCCATAGCTTTTTGCTATTACACCCTCGCCCTCGGCGGGGGTTTTGCACTTTCATGGTGCAGCCATTTCTCCTCTCCCCCGGCAAACGTAAAGCATTTGTAATAATCACCTCACACAATCGTTAATGAAAGATTGTTTTCTCATCAATATTTGCGCTAAATAGCATAACCGTTAGTGATGGCGTTTCGCTGCACCAAAACAGTGCTTCGTTATGGTGCAACTGACCGCCATTGTGACCTTTTTTGTGCAATGAAATCCGTCCTGGCCTTGCAAAAACAACACGTTGTAAAGTTGGCACGATTTTTTCATAGAGCGTTCGTTCTCGCAGGGGATCGCCCCGTGGATATAAAAGGAAATGCTATGAAGTCTGTATTAAAAGTTTCACTGGCTGCACTTACCCTGGCTTTTGCGGTCTCTTCTCAGGCTGCTGATAAGAAACTGATTGTTGCCACCGACACCGCCTTCGTACCGTTCGAATTTAAACAGGGCGACCAGTACGTTGGTTTTGATGTGGATCTGTGGGCGGCTATCGCCAAAGAACTGAAGCTGGACTACACCCTGAAGCCAATGGACTTCAGCGGTATCGTGCCGGCCCTGCAAACCAAAAACGTTGACCTGGCGCTGGCCGGTATCACCATTACTGACGCACGTAAAAAAGCGATCGACTTCTCTGACGGCTACTACAAAAGCGGCCTGCTGGTGATGGTGAAAGCGGATAACAACGACGTTAAAAGCGTGAAAGATCTCGACGGCAAAGTGGTTGCGGTGAAGAGCGGCACCGGTTCTGTTGATTACGCCAAGGCAAATATCAAATCGAAAGATCTGCGCCAGTTCCCGAACATCGACAACGCCTACATGGAACTCGGCACCAACCGTGCTGACGCCGTGCTGCACGACACGCCAAACATCCTTTACTTCATCAAAACCGCAGGCAATGGCAAGTTCAAAGCGGTAGGTGATTCCCTGGAAGCACAGGAATACGGTATCGCCTTCCCGAAAGGCAGCGACGAGCTGCGTACTAAAGTGAATGGCGCGCTGAAAACCCTGCGCGAGAACGGCACCTACAACGAAATCTATAAAAAATGGTTCGGTACTGAACCTAAATAAAACAGCCTGTTAAACAGGAACTGTACTGCCCGGTGACGCTTGCGTTGACCGGGCCTACAATTGTAACCATCCCCCTGATGGTTAATTGTCTGTTTTCACCACGGTATACAGGAACTCATCATGCAGTTTGACTGGAGCGCCATCTGGCCCGCCATTCCTCTTTTGCTTGAAGGCGCCAAAATGACCCTGTGGATTTCGGTCCTCGGTCTGGTTGGCGGGTTGATTATCGGCCTTGTCGCCGGTTTTGCCCGCACCTACGGCGGCTGGATAGCCAACCACGTAGCGCTGGTTTTCATCGAAGTTATCCGCGGGACGCCGATTGTGGTGCAGGTGATGTTTATCTACTTCGCCCTGCCGATGGCCTTTACCGACCTGCGGATTGACCCGTTCAGCGCGGCGGTGGTCACCATCATGATCAACTCGGGCGCCTATATCGCCGAGATCACCCGCGGTGCAGTACTGTCGATCCACAAAGGCTTCAGCGAGGCCGGTCTGGCGCTGGGTCTCTCCCGTCGCGAAACCATCCGCCACGTGATCCTGCCGCTGGCGCTGCGCCGCATGCTGCCACCGCTGGGTAACCAGTGGATCATCAGCATTAAAGATACCTCCCTGTTCATTGTTATCGGCGTGGCTGAACTGACCCGTCAGGGCCAGGAGATCATTGCCGGTAACTTCCGTGCGCTGGAGATCTGGAGCGCCGTGGCCGTGGTCTATCTGATTATTACACTGGCGCTGAGCTTCGTGCTGCGTCGTCTTGAAAGAAGGATGAAAATCCTGTGATTGAATTTAAAAACGTCTCCAAGCACTTCGGTCAGACCCAGGTGCTGCACAACATCGACCTGACTATTCAGACCGGCGAAGTGGTGGTCATTATCGGGCCGTCCGGCTCCGGCAAATCGACCCTGCTGCGCTGCATCAACAAGCTGGAGGAGATCACCAGCGGCGATCTGATTGTCGATGGCCTGAAGGTTAACGACCCGAAAGTGGACGAGCGCCTGATCCGCCAGGAAGCGGGCATGGTGTTCCAGCAGTTTTATCTCTTCCCGCACCTGACGGCGCTGGAAAACGTGATGTTTGGCCCCCTGCGCGTGCGCGGCGCCGACAAAGCGGCAGCCGAGCGGCTTGCAAAAGAGCTGCTGGCGAAAGTGGGGCTGGCGGAGCGCGGGCATCACTACCCGTCCGAGCTCTCCGGCGGTCAGCAGCAGCGCGTGGCCATCGCCCGTGCGCTGGCGGTGAAACCGAAGATGATGCTCTTCGATGAGCCAACCTCGGCCCTCGACCCGGAACTGCGCCACGAAGTGCTGAAAGTTATGCAGGATCTGGCGGAAGAAGGGATGACTATGGTGATCGTGACCCACGAAATCGGCTTTGCCGAGAAAGTGGCCTCACGCCTGATCTTTATCGACAAAGGCCGTATTGCCGAAGATGGCAATCCGCAGACGTTGATTGAGAACCCACCGAGCCAGCGTTTGCAGGAGTTTTTGCAGCACGTTGCGTAAGTTTTTGCCCTTTGTAAGCCGGGTAGGCGTAGCCGTCACCCGGCTTTTTTATTGCCGGAATTCTCCCAAAAACCCCCCGCCCCCGCGCGCCTTCTATACTTATCACTTTGCACAATTTTGTCACCGGAGGACATCGTGCCGTGGATTTTGCTGCTCCTGATAAGCCTGTTTTGTCTGCCTGCCCAGGCCGTCAGCCTGCCGGGCATTCCCGCCGCCACCGCCAGCGAGCAGAGCACGCCGCCACCGGAGCCGGACGTTGAGCAGAAAAAGGCGGCCTACTCGGCGCTGGCTGATGTGCTGGAAAATGACGCCTCGCGCAAGGAGCTGATCGATCAGCTGCGCAGCGTGGCTGCCACACCGCCTGAGACACCGGTGCCTAAAATAACCCCGCCAGAGATCACCGACGAGAAAACGGTGCTGGAGAACGTCACTGATATCAGCCGTCACTATGGCGATGCCCTCGCCTCCCGTTTCGCTCAGCTCTACCGCAACCTGATCGGCTCCCCGCATAAGGCCTTTAACCCGCAAACCTTCACCGCCGCCGCGCAGCAGTTTCTGATCCTGGCCGGCCTGGTCTTTGCCTTTTACTGGATGGTGAGGCTCTGCGCCTGGCCGTTGTACCGCAAAATGGGGAGCTGGGGGCGCAAAAAGAACCGCGAAACCAGCAGCTGGGTTCATCTGCCGCTGACCATCGCCGCGGCCTTTATTATCGATCTGCTGCTGCTGGCGCTAACCCTGTTTATTGGCCAGATGCTGCGCGAGTACCTCAACACCGGCAACCCGACCATTGCCTTCCAGCAGGCGCTGTTCCTCAATGCCTTCGCGCTGATTGAATTCTTTAAAGCGATCCTGCGGTTGATATTTTGCCCGCGGGTGCCCGATCTACGACCTTTCGCCATTAACGACAGCGCCGCGCAGTACTGGTCGCTACGCCTGAGTATTCTGAGCGGCCTTATCGGCTATGGCCTGCTGGTAGCGGTGCCGATTATCTCCAATCAGGTCAACGTGCAAATTGGCGCTCTGGCCAACGTGCTGATCATGCTCTGTATTACCGTCTGGGCGCTGTACTTGATCTTTCATAATAAGCGCGCCATTACCGAAGGGCTGCTCCACCTTGCCGACCGTTCGCTGGCCTTCTTCAGCCTGTTTATTCGCGCTTTCGCGCTGGTGTGGCACTGGCTGGCGAGCGCCTATTTTATTGTGCTCTGTTTCTTCTCCCTCTTCGATCCGGGCAACAGCCTGAAATTTATGATGGGGGCGACCTTCCGCAGCCTGGCCATCGTCGGCATTGCCGCCTTCGTGTCGGGGCTGCTCTCCCGCTGGCTGGCTAAAACCATCACCCTCTCGCCGCACGTGCAGCGCAGCTATCCGGAGCTGCAAAAACGGCTCAACGGCTGGATCTCCGTGTCGCTGAAGGTGGCGCGGTTCCTGACAGTCTGCGTCGCCATTATGCTGCTGCTCAGCGCCTGGGGGTTGTTCGACTTCTGGAACTGGCTGCACAACGGCGCAGGGGAGAAGACGGTCGATATTCTGATCCGTATCGCGCTGATCCTCTTCTTCTCCGCCATCGGCTGGACGATCCTGGCGAGCCTGATCGAGAACCGGCTGGCGTCAGATATTCATGGCCGGCCACTGCCCAGCGCCCGCGCCCGAACGCTGCTGACGCTGTTCCGTAACGCGCTGGCGGTGGTCATCAGCACCATTACCATCATGATTGTGCTCTCGGAAATTGGCGTCAACATCGCTCCGCTGCTGGCAGGGGCCGGGGCGCTGGGGCTGGCGATCTCTTTTGGCTCCCAGACGCTGGTGAAGGACATCATCACCGGGATCTTTATTCAGTTTGAAAACGGGATGAATACCGGGGATCTGGTGACCATCGGGCCGCTGACCGGCACGGTGGAGCGGATGTCGATTCGTTCGGTGGGGGTGCGGCAGGATACCGGGGCGTATCACATTATTCCGTGGTCATCGATCACTACCTTCGCCAACTTTGTCCGCGGCATCGGGTCGGTGGTGGCGAACTATGACGTGGACAGGCATGAAGATGCCGAAAAAGCGAAAGATGCGCTAAAAGCGGCGGTGGATGAGCTGCTGGAGAGAGAGGATATTCGCGGGCTGATTATCGGCGAGCCGTCGTTTGCCGGGATTGTCGGCCTGACCAGCACCGCCTTTACCCTGCGCGTGTCGTTCACCACCCAGCCGCTGAAACAGTGGACGGTGCGTTTCGCCCTCGACAGCATGGTGAAAAAACACTTTGACCAGGCGAACGTGCGGATGCCGGTGCAGATGTATCAGCTGCTGCCGTCGCCGGGCCCGACCCCACCGTCACCGCAGGAGCCCACCCTGTAGCCCCGGTAAGCGCAGCGCCACCGGGGAGAAGCGGTTAACGCTGGCGGCGTTTGGCGTTGTCCATAAAGGTCCAGGCGATAAAGCGGCTCTGCTTCTGTCCCTGGGCCATCTCTTTCTTCACCACTTTGACCGCACCGATATCGGTCAGGGCGCGGTAGAGCGGCGGCAGGTTTTCGCTGCGGGAGACCAGGGTAGTAAACCACTTCACCTGACGGGCAAACTGGGCGCTTTCGGCAATCATCTTCGTGATAAAGGCCACTTCGCCGCCTTCGCACCACAGCTCCTGCTGCTGGCCGCCGAAGTTCAGCGCGGCATCGGCCGCCTGGCCGAGGTTGCGACGCTTACGCTCGCTGCCCGCCCGGGCGGATTCAGCGGAATCATGGAACGGCGGATTACACAGGGTGGCATCGTACTGTTCGTTTTTATGGATAATACCCGTGAATATTGCCGAGGCCTCTTTCTGAAGACGCAGACGGATGGCGCGGCTCATGCCGGGGTTACCGTTAATGATGGCCGTGGCGTTGGCAAACGCCTGCGGGTCCACTTCGCTGCCGGTAAAGCGCCAGCCATATTCATGCACACCAATCAGCGGGTAAATGAGGTTCGAGCCGGTGCCAATATCCAGGAGGGTTGCCTCTGCGGGAGCGACGCCGTTGTTACCCTCCGCCAGCAGATCGGCGAGATGGTGAATGTAGTCGGCACGCCCCGGCACCGGTGGGCAGAGATAGCCGTCCGGAATATCCCACTGCGTCACCCCGTAGAAATGCATCAGCAGCGCTTTATTCAGCGTCTTCACCGCCTGTGGATCGGCGAAGTTCACCGTTGGCTCGCCTGTGGGCGTCTGGGTGATAAATTCGCGCAGCGCCGGACAGCTCTCGCATAAGGCATTCATGTCGTAACGGCTACGGTGGCGGTTGCGAGGATGCAACCCCGGCTTCTGGGATGTCATGGCGTTCTCCTGTAAACAGCGGCGTAAGATACCCGTTGCGGGCGCAACGGTAAATATTTCTCTGCGCCGCAGAATAAAACACCAGAAATCAGTCACCTGTATGTCGCTGATTTGTCATGGAATTGTCAAAAAATGTCGTTCAAAAAATAAGCAGATCATCATCAATTTTTTGCCCTAAATCACGCTCTGAGCCGTTCTACACTTACTGTGCATCACCCGTTGTCAATCAGAGGAAGTGATTATGAAAAAATACCTGGTAATGCTCGCTGCCGCTTCACTGGCAGGTGCGTCGTTTGCTGCATGGTCAATCGAATCACTCAGCAATGGCGATACCGGTCAACTTAGACCCGCCGGAACCGTGCAGGCTTCTGGCGCAAGAGACCTTGACGATCTGCAGGACAAACTGGCTGAAAAAGCGCGTGAACAAGGTGCTAAAGGCTACGTGGTGAATTCTGCCAGCGGCGACAACACCATGTTCGGTACCGCCACGATTTACAAGTAATCCCCCGCTCTGCACTGCATACTGCATCCCCCGGGGTGCAGTTCATTTTTTGCCCAAAATCCACTTTGTGAAGTTTTTTAGCAGGCAATGTAAATTTACGTATTTCATTTTGTTGACGAGAGTGATAAAAAGTGACGCCAAATGATAATGTTTATCACAATAATTATCATTTGTAGGCTCATTACGGATGTAGCGTGGCACAGGATAAGGCGCAGACCTGCCTGACAACGTAATGAAAACTCAATACTAAAAATTATAAGTCGCTAAACAATATGGATAAAAATCGCAACGTTCCGAACAGCTTTAACTCGCTGACCTTTTTTGCGGGTCTGTGTATCGGCCTTTCCCCGGTGGCGACAGCGCTTGCCGCAGACAGCACGGATAACAAACCTGACGATACCCTGGTGGTGGAGGCCGCCCAGCCTTCGCTCTATGCCCCGCAAAAGTCTGCCGACGCCAAATTCAGTCGCCCGGTGGCAGACACCACCCGTACCATGACGGTGATCTCCGAGCAGGTGCTGAAGGATCAGGGCACCACCAATCTGACCGACGCGTTGAAAAACGTTCCGGGTGTTGGCGCCTTTTTCGCCGGTGAAAACGGCAACTCCACCACCGGCGACGCGGTCTACATGCGCGGCGTGGATACCTCGAACAGCATCTACGTTGACGGTATTCGCGACATCAGCACCACCACCCGTGACACCTTCAACACCGAACAGGTGGAAGTGATCAAAGGGCCGTCCGGCAGCGATTACGGACGCAGCGCCCCGAGCGGCTCGATCAATATGATCAGCAAACAGCCGCGTCTGGATTCCGGTATTGATGCCTCTGCCAGCATTGGCAGCGCCTATATGCGCCGTGGAACCCTCGATATTAACCAGGTGATGGGCGATACCTCGGCGTTTCGTCTGAACCTGATGGGTGAAAAAACTCACGATGAAGGGCGCGATAACGTTAAAAACGAGCGCTACGGCGTGGCCCCTTCCCTCGCCCTGGGGCTGGGAACGGAAAACCGCCTCTACCTGAACTACCTGCATGTCACCCAGCACAACACTCCGGACGGCGGGATCCCGACTATCGGGTTGCCGGGCTACTCTGCCCCCTCGGCGGGCACCGCGGCGCTGAATCACTCCGGCAAGGTGAACACCAGCAACTTCTACGGCACCGATTCCGATTATGACGATTCTACGTCTGACACCGCCACGATGCGCTTTGAGCACGACTTTAACGACAACACCACCCTGCGCAACACCACGCGCTGGTCGCGGGTGAAGCAGGATTATCTGATGACCGCCGTAATGGGTGGCGCCAGCAACATCACCCAGCCTGACCGTAATAATGTGGACACCTGGACCTGGTCGCGCCTCGCCAACACCAAAGATGTCAGCAATAAGATCCTGACCAACCAGACCAACCTGACCACTAAATTCTATACCGGCAGCGTCGGCCACGATATCAGTACCGGAGTGGAGTTCACCCGTGAAACCCAGACCAACTACGGCGTGGATGCCATCACCCCGCCGCCGGTCAATATCTATCATCCGAACAGCAACGTCGATATTGGCGGCCTGAACAACAATGGCGCTAATGCCAATGGCCGGACCGATACCTTCGGTCTGTACGCCTTCGATACGTTGCAGGTCACCCGTGATTTCGAGCTGAACGGCGGGATTCGTCTCGATACCTACCATACCGACTATGACAGCGCCAGCATATGCGGCGGCACGGGGCGTGGGGCTGTGGCCTGCCCGGCCGGCACGCCGAAAGGTTCCCCGGTCACGACGATCGATACCGCCACCTCCGGTAACCTGGTCAACTGGAAGGCTGGGGCGCTTTATCACCTGAACGAATACGGCAACGTCTATGTGAACTACGCCATCTCCCAGCAGCCGCCGGGCGGCAACAACTTCGCGCTGGCCCAGGGCGGAACCGGCAGCAGCGCCAACCGCACCGACTTTAAGCCGCAGAAGGCCAAAACCAGCGAGCTGGGCACCAAATGGCAAGTGCTCGATAAGCGTCTGCTCCTGACCGCGGCAGTCTTCCGCACCGACATCGAAAACGAAGTCGAGCAGAACGACGACGGCACTTACTCCCAGTATGGTAAAAAACGCGTCGAAGGCTATGAGCTGTCGGCAGCCGGTAACATCACCCCGGCTTGGCAGGTGATCGGCGGCTATACCCAGCAGCGCGCCAGCGTGCGCACCGGCAATGACGTGGCGCAGGATGGCACCTCATCTCTGCCCTATACCCCGGAACATGCCTTTACCCTGTGGAGCCAGTACCAGGCCACGGACGATCTCTCCGTTGGCGCAGGCGCCCGCTATATTGGCAGCATGCACCGCGGCGCTGACGGCGCGGTGGGTACGCCGTCGTTCACCGAAGGGTACTGGGTGGCGGATGCCAAACTGGGCTATCGCGTCAACCGCAACCTCGACATGCAGCTCAACGTCTACAACCTGTTTGATGAAGACTATGTCGCCTCCATCAACAAGAGCGGCTACCGTTACCATCCGGGCGAGCCGCGCACCTTTATGTTAACGGCGAACATGCACTTCTGATCCTCTGGGGAGCTTCGCTCCCCATGTTTCAGTGCACGTCTGATCCGCGTGGGGCTTTAGCCCCACGCTTCGGAGAATTATTATGATGTATCACATTCCGGGCGTGCTGAACGCCGATGAGGTAGCGCACTTTTGCGCCCAACTGGAGCAGGCCCCGTGGATTGACGGGCGCGCCACGGTAGGCAACCAGGGGGCGCAGGTTAAAAACAACCAGCAGGTAGACACCCAAAGCCCGCTGTATGCCACGCTACAGGCCGCGGTATTGCAGGCGGTGAATCAGCACCCGCTCTTTTTTGCCGCCGCTCTGCCGCGCCAGATCTCAAGCCCGCTGTTTAACCGCTACCAGCAGCAGGAGACCTACGGTTTTCACGTTGACGGCGCCGTGCGAAGCCATCCGCAAAGCGGCTGGATGCGGACCGATCTCTCCGCCACCCTCTTTTTAAGCGACCCCGACAGCTACGAGGGCGGCGAGCTGGTGGTGAACGACACCTACGGCCAGCACAGCGTCAAGCTCCCGGCGGGCGATCTGGTACTCTATCCCTCCAGCAGCCTGCACTGCGTCACGCCGGTCACCCGCGGTGTGCGGGTAGCCTCCTTTATGTGGATCCAGTCGATGATCCGCGACGATAAAAAGCGCGGCATGCTGTTCGAGCTGGATCGCAACATCCAGACCCTTCGTGCCCGTCACGGCGAAAGCGACGAAGTGCTCTCCCTGCTGAATCTCTATCACAACCTGCTGCGTGAATGGTCTGAAATCTAGCCGTTCGCCTTGATTGTACGTTTTTTGGCCCCATAGTTACGGAACAGCGCAATAACCTGTCAGGAGGGGTCTATGGCTTCCGGTTGGGCGAATGATGATGCCGTTAACGAACAGATCAACAGTACCATTGAAGATGCAGTGGCGCGGGCGCGGGGCGAAATTCCGCGAGGCGAGAGCCTGAAATTCTGCGAAGAGTGTGAAGAGCCGATCCCCGAAGCGCGGCGCAAGGCGGTGCCTGGCGTGCGGCTTTGCATCGCCTGTCAGCAGGAGAAAGATTCACATAATGCATCACATGCAGGATATAATCGCAGAGGATCGAAAGACAGCCAGTTACGCTGACTGCTATGCTGGCTATGAGGCCACGCAAGCGATTACTTTTTTGTGCACGAATTTTAGCCCCTGGTTTGGCAAAATGTGCCCTCTCCGTCCCGTCTGTAAAGCGCAACGGCAAGAAACGTAAATCCATTCACTGAATTTATTAATATTCAATAACTTATTTGTCATTCAAATTTTTCGAAGGATGGCGTCAATTCTCTTCGATTTTATCTCTCGCAAAAAAACGTGATACTTATCACATCGACGGAACAACGTCCCCTTAACAGAATAACCTGCGAGATACTGACCATGAAAACCATCAAATATGCTGTCGCTGCTGTTGCCCTGACCACTCTCTCTTTCGGTGCTTTCGCTGCGGAATCTGTGACCGCTGCCCAGGCAAACAGCATGAATAAAATCGGTGTGGTCAGTGCAGAAGGCGCGACCACGCTGGATGGCCTGGAAGCACGCCTGGCGGCGAAAGCTGAAGCCGCGGGCGCGACCGGTTATACCATTACCTCCGCTAATACCAACAACAAGCTGAGCGGCACCGCGGTTATCTACAAATAACCTGACCCTTATCTCTGCTCTGCTCGCCGGTTCGCTGGCGAGATGTTCCAACCCTCATTGACCCTGTTGTTATTTTTTTGGCCCGTCCATCGCTGGACGGGCCTTTTTTTAGTTAAAAACTCTGGTTAACCCGCGCCAGACCGGCCTCCACCGTCTCCACCTGGCCGCTCGCCAGCAGGCAACAGGCCATCTGCAGCTTCAGGGAGTGCGGCACCGCTTCGCGCCCGGCGAGGCAGCCCTCAATCCAGCGTGCCGTGGTTTCAGCATCCTTCGCTTGCGGCAGAACAACGTCGCTGTTCTCTTCGCCGCGCTCCAGCACCACCCGGGTGCCCGCCGCATCAATCAGCGTTAGCTGCGGACAGCGCTGCGGGTTGGCATAGACTTCGCCTTCCGTCCCGTGCATCAGAAGCCCTCTGCCACCGATATCGGCAAAAAATGTCGCCACGCGGGTGACATATTCCGGGTGCGACACGCTGGAAAGGCGGAGCGCGGCATCTTCTGCAAACGGCGTCGCCAGCTTCGCCAGGGTATGGGCGCTGTTACGCACCCCCATACGCCAGCGCATCGCCAGCTGTTTTTCCAGCGGCGGACAGAGAGTACTCACCGGGATATAGACCGGATGATGCCCATCCAGCTTCGCCTGCGCCTGGCCGCCGTGACGGGTCGGCTCAATGCCCAGCAGGGTGAAAATGGTTTCCGTCAGCACGCGGGTCGGATCTTCACTCACGCCGTGCACCACCACCGGGAAACCCAGCTTATGCAGCAGGATCGCCAGCAACGGGGTCAGGTTGGCTTGCTTACGCGCCCCGTTATAACTTGGGATCACCACCGGCATCGGCTTTGCGACCGGGGGCGTCAGGCGCAGGGTTTGTGCCTGCATCGCCTCATAGAAGCCCCGCATTTCGCCTTCGCCCTCACCCTTAATGCGCAGCGCAATCAAAATGCCGCCCATCTCCAGGTCCGGCACCTCACCGTTCAGCATCGCGGTATAGAGGGCCCGGGCGGTCTCCTGATCCAGGTCGCGGGCATGATTTTTCCCTCGACCGACCTCTTTAATAATTTTGCGATAATCCACGATCGTTCTCCTTGTGACATCTTATTAACACTATAGCGTTGATAAGGGGCCATCGAACAGACGTTTCTCTTATCGCTATCGGGTAAAATCAAAATTAACACGTTGTATTTGCAGTAAAAATTATATTGCAACCGCTAATGAAATTACTATTGACCAGGCCGATGTTTATTATTTTGCAATAAATTACGTAAATTAGCCCCCGATAAAAAGTCGCCCCGCTTTTTTCCAAAAACTAATCACAACGGATGTTATAAACACCGGAATTCACTCAGGAATTATTATGCGTAAAATTGTCTCCGGCACCTTTATTGCCACTGCATTATGTTGTTCTGTCTCTGCCTGGGCTGCAACCAGCGGCGAGGGGCAAATTAATTTTACGGGTGAGATCATTGATTCCGCCTGCCAGGTGGTCAATGGCGTCAGCAGCCCGCTGGATGTGTCCCTTGGCAAAGTGTCACAAACGGCCTTCACCGGTTCTGGTTCCACCACCGGCACCATCCGATTTGATATTCAACTGAAAGACTGCCCGGAAACCATCACCAGCGCGGCCATCACCTTTGGTGGCTCCGCTGACGGCACCAACGCCAACGTGCTGGCCGTCACCCCAGGCACCGGTGCGGCAACCGGCGTGGGTATTCAGTTGCTGGATAAAACCGAAAATCCGCTGAGCCTCTATACCGCCTCGACCAGCTATACCCTGCAGTCTGGCACCACTACCAACGATCTGGTATTTGGCGCGCGCTATATCCAGACCGGCAGCACCATCACCGCCGGTCCGGCGAATGCCGTCTCCACCTTTACCGTAATGTACAACTAATCCTGTTACGCCTGGCCCCTGCGGCCAGGCGCAGTCAGCTTTATTCAGAGTCCCACCATGCGTAAATCTATTTTCATCGCCTCCCTGTTAGTCATGACCACCGCCGCTCACGCCGGGGTGATTATCGAAGGGACCCGTTTAATTTATCAGGGAGATAAAAAAGAAGCGTCGTTAGGGATTTCCAACCCGGATAACCTCGACTACCTGGTGCAGTCCTGGGTAGAGAACGTTGATGCCGGGCGGGATAAAGCGCCGTTTCTTATCACCCCGCCGCTGTTTCGCCTCGATGGCAGACAGGACAACGTCCTGCGCGTCGTGCGCACCGGGGGCAATCTGCCAGCCGATCGCGAATCGCTCTACTGGCTGAATATTAAATCTATCCCCTCTACCTCCCCGAACGAGAGCAGCAATACCCTGCAGATCGCCATTAAAACGCGGATCAAACTGATCTACCGTCCGAGCGGAGTGAGCGGCAAGCCGGATGAGGTGGCAGATAAATTACGCTGGCATAAACAGGGGAATAACCTGGTGGTGAGCAACCCGACACCGTTTTACATGAACTTCCAGTCCATCACCGTAGGCGGCAAAAAAGTCAGCAATGTCACCTGGGTGGCTCCCGACAGCGACGCGCACTTTGCCGTGCCGGGCGGCATCACCGGCAACACGGTTTCCTGGAAAATTATCAACGATTATGGCGCGGTGAGCCACGCCCTGTCTGCACCACTGCAATAAGCCCGACGCCGCCATGCCCTGGGACTACTCCACCAAAGCCCCCCGTAACCCCGTACGCCCCCTGCTGATTGCCCTGGGCTGCGCGGTGCTGAGCGTGGGGGTACAGCAGGTGCTGGCGGAGGATTATTTCAACCCGGCACTGCTGGATATCGACACGCCCGGCCAGGGCAAAACCGACCTCTCGCTGTATGAGAAGGGCCCGGGCATCGCGCCGGGGAGCTATCAGGTGGATGTCTATGTGAATAATAATAAAGTGGCTAACAGAAAGATCGCCTTTGGCCTGCAACAGCCAGCCAGCGGTCCGGCCACCCTGCAACCCTGCCTCTCGCCAGAAACCCTCAAGAGCCTGGGTATCCAGAGCGATAAATTCAGCGTCACCGAGGATGACGGCTGTGTCGATCTCTCTGGGTTACCGGCCGCCAGCGCCACTTTCCGCCCCGGGCAGCAGCAGTTGCTGCTGAGCATCCCCCAGGCGGCCATTGTTCCCGTGCCTCACGGTTATGTGGCGCCGGATGAGATGGACAACGGGATCAACGCTTTCCTGCTGAACTACAGCTACTCCGCCGGGGATAGCCGCAGCCGGGGTGAAGAGGGCAGCCACCAGCGTAATGAATATCTCAACCTGCGGCCGGGACTGAACCTCGGCGCATGGCGTCTACGCAACTACTCCACCTGGAGCCGCACCCGGGACGATCGTACCACGCAGCACAACTTCTCCCCGGTCTACAGCTATGCCCAGCGCAATATCCTGTCGCTGGGCAGCGTCGTCACCCTTGGAGAAAGCTCTACCCCCTCCGACGTGTTTGACAGCCTGTCGTTCACCGGGGCGCAGATTGCCTCCGACGATGACATGCTGCCGGACAGCCTGAAGGGCTTCGCCCCGCGCATTCGCGGCGTGGCGCACAGTAACGCCCAGGTGGTGGTGCGCCAGAACGGCTACGTGATCTATCAGAACTACGTCGCCCCCGGCGCGTTTGAAATTAACGATCTCTACCCTACCGGCGGCAGCGGCGATCTGAACGTTACCGTCAAAGAGACCGATGGCAGCGAGCAGCATTTTGTGGTGCCTTACGCCTCGGTGCCGGTTTTACAGCGTGAAGGCCGCTTCAAGTACAGCCTGACTGGCGGGCGCTACCGCAGCTATGACCACAGCGTGGAGAAGACGCCGTTCCTGCAGGGCACCGGGATCTACGGCCTGCCGTACGATATCACCGCCTACGGCGGTATCCAGACCAGTCAGTATTACGATGCCCTGGCGCTCGGCACCGGTAAAAACATCGGTGACTGGGGAGCGTTTTCGGTGGATATGACCGCGGCAAAATCGCAGATGCAGGGGCAAAAAACCTCCCGTGGCCGCGCCTGGCGAGTGCGCTATAGCAAAGACTTCGCGACCACCGGCACCCACTTTACGGTGGCCGGGTATCGCTACAACAGCGCCGGGTTTGACACCATGGCAGACGTCCTTAACTCCCATACCCACGACGACGACTGGAGCCCGGCGGATCGCCGCCGCAACCGCCAGGAAGCCACTATCGATCAATCCCTGGGCGGCTCCCTGGGCTCGATGACGTTAAGCCTGGTCAAAGAGAATTACTGGCACAGCGACCAGAGTATGACCTCGTTGAGCATCGGCTATAACGGCAGCTGGCACGGCATCAGCTACGGTATCAACTATGGCCTGAGCAAAAACGTCCAGGATGAAGAGGATAACGACGATCGGCGGGAGAACGAGCAGACCTTCGGCTTTAACGTCTCCGTTCCGCTGGATCGCTGGCTGAGCAATACCTGGGTCAATTACACCTTTAACAACAGCAAGCATGACACCAGTCAGAGCGTCGGCCTGAACGGCACCGCGCTGGCGGGGGATAACCTCAGCTGGGGGATTCAGCAGGGCCACAGCCACACTTCCGGCTATAGCACCAACCTGAACAGCGATTACAAAGCCACCTACGGCGAGATGACGGCAGGCTATTCCCAGGATAACCAGCAGCGCCAGCTCAACCTCGGCGTACAGGGGAGCATGATTGCTCATGCCCACGGCATCACCCTCGGCCAGCCGATGGGGGACACGGTGGCATTGGTAGAGGCGCCGGGGGCCAACGGCACCGGGATCGAAAACCAGACCGGGGTTAAAACCGACTATCGTGGCTATGCCATTGTGCCTTACGTCACGCCGTACCATCACAATACCGTGTCACTGGATACCGAGAGCCTGCCTGCAGGCGCTGACGTCGGCCAGGCGGCCCAAATTATTACCCCAACCCGTGGGGCGGTGGTGCGTACCCACTTCAATACCCGCGTCGGCAGCCGGGTGCTGCTGACCCTCACCCGCGCCGATGGACGCCCGGTGCCCTTTGGTGCCACGGCGGCGCCGGCCCATGAGAGCGGCGAATTTATCGTTGGTGATGGCGGCCAGGTCTACCTGACCGGGATGCACGCCCGGGGCAGTGTCAACGTCAGCTGGGGCAAAGGCGCAGGCGCGCACTGCTCCGCCCACTATCAACTGCCGTCCCGATCCGCTGACCCGGTGATTAGCGTCACCGCGCAGTGCTCGTGACAGCATCGAGGAAAAGATGAAACCCTTCCGTTACGGCTCTGTACTGGCCCTGTTTGCCGCCCTGTTTCTGTTTATGCCGCAGGCTAAAGCAGCATGCTCTACCGCAGATCTGCCCTGGACAACCACGCCGGGTGCGCTGACGGTGCCCGCCACGCTGGGGGTGGGCAATGCTATCCCGGGCTCCGCCCGCACGCACACGGTAAAAGGCCACTGTGACGCTGCCGACAGCGGTAAGCCAATCACCGCCTGCCATCTGGGCGAAGGCGATGAAATTCCGGGGATGCCGGGCGTCTGGCGCAGCGGTATCGAGGGGATTGGTATTGAACTGCTGAACAGCGCCGGCCAGCCGGTCCGGGGCCGTAACGCCCACTGTGACAGCCGAAGCACGCCCCTGGGGTACGTCAGCAGTGACGGCTCCGGCAGCTTCAACGTATCGCTGAGGATGCAGCTGATCAAAACGGCAAGCACCACCAAAGAGCAGACGTCAACGACGGTGCGTAACGGCATCTGGTCCCTGGGTATCTACCCCGATCAACAGCTGGGTCAACTGAACGCCGTGCGCTACGGCGGCAGCCTGGCGCTGAAGGCCACCACCTGCTCCGTAGATCCGAGAAGCCTGGTCATTATGCTGGGGAATTTTCCGGTCACTCTCTTTACCCACATCGGCAGCACCAGCGGCTGGCAAAGCTTTAACCTGACGGCAACCTGTACCGACGCGGTGACCATGACCGCCCGGGTTACCAGCGCCAACGGCAGCACCTCGCTCGGTGACGGCAATGACGTGCTGAACCTGACACCGGGCAGCGACAGCGCCACGGGCATCGGGGTGCGAATGATGGTTGGCGGCGTGGCGCTACGCTACAACTACCCTATCCCCTTTGGCGACCAGACCGTTCCCAACCAGCCGTTCGACCTGCCCTTCAGGGTGCAGTATTACCAAACTGGCGTTCAGGCGACTGCCGGAAGAGCCAATACCATTGCCACCATCGACATTGAATATCAGTGAGATCCCGATGAAATATGTAGCCCTGCTCGTGCTGCTGGCCAGCCTGCCCGCCTCAGCCACCGACGTGCTCCTCAGCATCAAAGGCAATATTTACGATACGGCCTGCGAGGTGGACAGCACCAGCCAGAATAAAGTGGTCAATCTCGGCCAGGCGGTGGCCAGTGATTTTAAAGCGCCGGGGGATGTCGGCGTGTGGAAAAATTTTGATATCACCATTTCGCATTGCCCGCAAAGCCTCACCCTGGCGACGATCAACCTGGAGGGGCAGCGCGACAGGCTTCATCCGTTCAAGTTCGCCAACACCGGTACGGCGAAAGGGCTGGCGCTGGAACTGGGCGACCGCACCGACTCGATCATTCTGGCGCCAGAAGCGCGCTTCAATGCGGTAATTGACCCGATCACCCACAGCGCCGATTTCCCGATGGCGGCACGCTATTACGCCTCGTACGTTCCGGTCCACGCGGGGGAGTTTTCAAGCACGGTGCTGTTTACCTTCACTTACCAGTAGGACCACGCCCCTTAGCACGGATGCTTTTCCTGCGCCCGGCGGCAAGCTTAGCCGGGCGTTTTTTTACTTTGGGAACCTCAGGCTGTTCGATGGGAAAGACCGGCAGGGCATTCAGCAACCGCTTGCCGTAGTTTTTGGTCAACAGCCGCTTATCGTAGATCACCACTTCGCCCCAGCAGCTGTGGCTGCGGATCAGGCGCCCGACCTGCTGGATCAGGTTGAACGACGCCGCAGGCAGACTCTGCACCTCAAACGGGAAGCGGTTCAGGCTTTTCAGCCACTCGCCTTCGGTGAGCACCACCGGGCTGTCGATAGGCGGGAAGGCAATCTTATGGATATGCACCTGGGTCAGGTAGTCGCCCTTCAGATCCAGCCCTTCGGCAAAGGACTGGAGCCCCACCAGCACGCTGCGCTCTCCGGCCTCGATACGTTTACGGTGCAGCTCTACCAGCCGGTAGCGGGGCTGATCCCCCTGAACCAACAGCAACAGGCGCAGGTCGGTGACAAAGGTTAAAAAGAGGTTCATTGCCCGGGCGCTGGCGAACAGCACCAGCATGCCGGGATACTTTTTGCTTTCCAGCTGTTCGCGAAAGTAGGCCGCCATTTCGGCCAGGTGCTGCTCTTCGTTGTCGATCAGCGGCTCATAGTGCATGCGCGGGATCACCAGCTTGCCCTGCTCGCAGTGGTTGAACGGCGAGTCGAGGGCCACAAAGCGATCGCCCGCCTTCTCCTTCAGACCGCTCATCTCCTGCAGGCGGGAGAAACTGTTCAGCGAGCGCAGCGTGGCGGAGGTCACCACCACATGCGGGACGCTGCGCCAGAGCAGCTTTTCCAGCTGATCGCTGACGCGAATACCCGCGCAGTGGAAGAAGAGATGCACCTGCCCCTCCCGGACCTCCCGCGTCGCCCACTTGGTGACCGGCGCGCCGGAGGCCTGGGCCATCGACGCCAGCCGCCACAGCTTGCTCTGCCCCTCGAACATACCCAGGGCACGGTTCATCTGTAGCAGCACCCGGTGGACACGCACCACGTCATGGGTGCCGGTTTTTTCACTGAGATCGTTTAAAAACAGCTCCGCCAGCCCACGCAGTTTTTCAATAAGCTGCGCCAGCTCGCGGCAAAGATCCATGATCTCCTCCGGCAGCGTGCCCATCTCAAAGCGGTGCTCTGCTTCCTGGCCGGGTGGCAGATAGAGATTGAGCATGTTATTCAGCGAGGCGATATGGCTATAGATCGTTTCGCAGTGCTCGCTGAGGCGCTCCGGGATCGCCAGGGGCGGAATGGTTTTCGGCCGGAACTGATCCATGCAGGTCGCCACCAGCTTGCAGAACAGATCGAGCTGCAGGCGGAACCAGGGGGCAGTTATCTCGGCGCTCATCTCCAGCGCGTCGCGGGCGACGTCCGGCAGGTGATGGCCTTCATCCAGCACCAGCAGCAGGTTTTTCGGATCCGGCAGCACCGCTTCGCTCTCCATCGCCGCCATTACCAGCGCATGGTTGGCGACCACCACTTCAGCCTCCTGAATTTCGCGGCGGGCAACAAAGAACGGACATTCGCGATAGTAGTGGCAGTTGCGGTTCAGACAGCTGGCCTTATCGGTGCTAAGCCTGCGCCAGAGATCGTCACTGAGCGCCTGATCGGTGTGATCCCGCAGGCCATCCCATTTATAGCTATCGAGATCGGCCTTAAGCCGGGCGCACTGCTCCTGCTCGGCCTTGTTGTTGGGGGTCAGCTCGTCATCCAGAAAGGCCAACAGATCCTGCTGGGTGGGCTCGGTGCTGGCAAGGGCGGTTAAGTTGCGCGGGCAGACATAGCGCCCACGCCCAAAGGCGGCGGTGAAGCGCAGCTCGGGAATAATTTTGCGCAGCAGCGGCAGGTCTTTGCTGTAGATCTGATCCTGCAGGGCGACGTTGGCGGTACTGACCACCAGCGTCTTTTGTTCTTCCCGGGCGATAGCGATGCCGGGGATCAGGTAAGAGAGGGTTTTACCGACGCCGGTCGGGGCTTCAATTGCCAGATGTCGGCCCTCGTCACCGGCCAGCGTTTTTGCCACATCGGCAATCATCTGCCGTTGCGGTGCGCGGGGAATGAAGTCGGGGATCTGCTGTTGTAGCGCCTTATACCAGGCGGCAATTTGCGCTTTCAGCGCGGCGGTTAAAGCCATGATGAACCTGAAGTACTGTATAAACAGCCACTATTGTGGCACTTTCTCAAGCGGGCCGCAAAAGAAAAGCCCGGCTTTACGACCGGGCTTCCAGATTACTGCGCTGCTGACGGCTTGCGCGGACGGCGTCGACGCTGGCCTTCACCCGCCGGTTTGCTCTCGCCATCGCGACGCGGCGGTTTATTTGCCGCTTTCGGCGCGCCGCCTTCGCTACGGCGCGGCTGCTGCTGACCACGTCCACCGCCGCCCTGCCCGCGTCCACCGCCCTGACCACGCCCGCCCTGACGCCCGTTCTGGATCGGCTCGGCTTTGATGGACGGATCAACGTCATAGCCCTCGAGGGCGATACGCGGGATCTCTTTTTTCAGCAGGCGTTCAATGTCGCGCAGCAGCTTGTGCTCATCAACACAGACCAGCGACAGCGCTTCGCCCGTTGCCGCCGCGCGACCGGTACGGCCGATACGGTGGACATAATCTTCCGGGACGTTCGGCAGCTCGTAGTTCACCACGTGCGGCAGCTCTTCAATATCCAGGCCGCGGGCGGCGATGTCGGTTGCCACCAGTACGCGGATATCACCCGATTTGAAATCGGCCAGCGCGCGGGTACGTGCCCCCTGGCTCTTATTACCGTGGATGGCCGCGCTGCGGATGCCGTCTTTGTTCAGCTGTTCCGCCAGGTGGTTCGCCCCGTGCTTGGTACGGGTAAAGACCAGCACCTGCTGCCAGTTGCCTTCACCAATCATCTGGGAGAGCAGTTCGCGCTTGCGCTTTTTATCAACAAAGTGAACATGCTGGGTCACCTGTTCGGAGGCGGTGTTGCGACGCGCCACTTCCACTTCCAGCGGATTGTGCAGCAGCTTTTCCGCCAGGCCTTTGATCTCGTCGGAGAAGGTGGCAGAGAAGAGCAGGTTCTGACGGCGTGCCGGCAATTTTGCCAGCACGCGACGAATATCGTGGATAAAGCCCATGTCCAGCATGCGGTCGGCTTCGTCGAGCACCAGGATCTCCACGCTGTCGAGCTTAACGGCGTTCTGGTGTTCCAGGTCGAGCAGGCGGCCCGGCGTGGCGATCAGCACGTCCACGCCGCCGCGCAGTTTCATCATCTGCGGGTTGATGCTCACCCCGCCAAACACCACCAGCGAGCGGATGTTGAGATAGCGGCTGTACTCACGCACGTTCTCACCCACCTGGGCGGCCAGTTCACGGGTTGGGGTCAGGATCAGGGCGCGTACCGGGCGACGGCCTTTGGCGTGCGGTTCGCTTGAGATGAGGCGTTGCAGCAGCGGCAGGGTAAAGCCGGCGGTTTTACCGGTCCCGGTCTGGGCGCTGGCCATCAGATCGCGGCCTGCCAGTACAGCGGGAATGGCCTGCTGCTGGATAGGGGTCGGTTCGCGGTAACCCTGCTCCGCTACAGCGCGCAGAATTTCCGGGTTCAGGCCAAGGGTATCAAAAGACATAACAACTCCGAACCGCCCCGACCATTTTCAGGTGTAGTTTTCAGGGAGATATAACAAATGAAAGGACAAAAACCACGGTGTCGCGAAGCAGCGGAGTGTAGCAGCTTTTGTGACTTGGCGCATAAATTATCCTGCAAACTCATAACTCCGCGTTATTACCTGTGCCGGGCAACGCCGTGCCGCCCGGCGCAAAACGTGCCGACAAAAGTGGACAAGCTCAAAAAACAGTCATACTCTTAATCAATCGATTGATTAATTTTGTGTGCCGCTATGAATCCGATCCCGACCACCACCAAAGGTGAGCAGGCGAAAAGCCAGTTAATCGCCGCCGCGCTGGCGCAGTTTGGCGAATATGGGCTGCATGCCACCACCCGCGATATCGCCGCGCAGGCGGGGCAGAATATCGCCGCCATCACCTACTATTTTGGCTCGAAAGAGGATCTCTACCTCGCCTGCGCCCAGTGGATCGCCGACTTCATTGGCACCCAGTTTCGCCCCCACGTGGAGGAAGCCACCACGCTGCTTGCCGAGCCGTCGCCGGATCGCGCGGCCATTCGTGGCCTGATCCTAACCGCCTGCAACAACATGATTCAGCTGCTGACCCATGACGATACGCTGAACCTGAGTAAGTTTATTTCACGCGAGCAACTCTCGCCCTCTGCCGCTTACCAGCTGGTCCACGATCAGGTTATCGCCCCGATGCACTCCCACCTGACCCGGCTGGTGGCGGCCTATACCGGGCGTGACCCTCTTGATACGCAGACCATTTTGCATACCCATGCCCTGCTGGGGGAAGTGCTCGCCTTTCGCCTGGGGCGTGAAACCATTCTGTTACGCACCGGCTGGACCGAATTTGATGAGGATAAAGCGCTGCAAATCAGTCAGGTCATCACCTGTCATGTCGATTTGATCCTGCAGGGCTTAACGCAAAGGAGCCTGGAGTCATGAAAAAACCTGTCGCCATTATTGTGGCTGTGGTGGTTGTGCTGGCAGCCGGTATCGGCGGCTGGCTGTGGTATCAGAGCCAGCAGGATAAAACGCTGACCCTGTACGGTAACGTCGATATCCGCACCGTGAACATGAGCTTTCGCGTCGGCGGACGGCTCGCCTCCCTGAGCGTGGATGAAGGCGATGCCATTACCGCTGGTCAGACGCTGGGCACGCTGGACCAGGCCCCCTACCAGAACGCGCTGTTGCAGGCCCAGGCGGGGGTTGCCGTGGCACAGGCGCAATACGACTTAATGCAGGCGGGCTACCGTGACGAAGAGGTCGCCCAGGCCGCCGCCGCCGTTAAACAGGCGCAGGCCGCCTATGACTACGCGCAGAACTTCTTTGTCCGTCAGCAGGGATTGTGGAAAAGCCGCACCGTGTCGGCCAACGATCTTGAGAACGCCCGCTCCTCGCGGGATCAGGCTCTGGCGACGCTGAAATCCTCCCAGGATAAGTTGCGCCAGTACCGCTCCGGCAACCGCGAGCAGGATATCGCCCAGGCAAAAGCCAGCCTCGAACAGGCCCAGGCTCAGCTGGCGCAAGCGCAGCTGGATCTGCACGACACTACCCTGGTGGCCCCGGCCAACGGTACCCTGCTGACACGCGCCATGGAGCCCGGCAGTATGCTGAACGCGGGCAGTACGGTACTGACCCTCTCCCTGACGCGTCCGGTATGGGTGCGGGCTTACGTCAATGAAGCCAGTCTCGGCGAGGCGAAACCGGGGCGCGAAGTGCTGCTCTATACCGACAGTCGCCCCGACAAGCCGTACCACGGGAAAATCGGCTTTGTCTCCCCGACCGCGGAATTTACGCCGAAAACCGTCGAAACCCCGGACCTGCGTACCGATCTGGTCTATCGCCTGCGCATTATCGTGAACGATGCCGACGATGCCCTGCGCCAGGGAATGCCGGTGACCGTCAGCTTCGACAATGGGCAAGCCCATGAGTGATGCGGTGATCCAGCTTACCGGCCTGGTCAAACGCTTTGCCGGGATGGACAAACCCGCCGTCGCGCCGCTCGACTGCACGGTGCATAAAGGCTACGTCACCGGGCTGGTCGGCCCGGACGGCGCGGGCAAAACGACCCTGATGCGGATGCTTGCCGGCCTGCTGAAGCCCGACGAAGGCAGCGCCAGCGTGCTGGGGCTGGACCCGGTTCGCGACGATCGCGCCCTGCATGCGATGCTGGGCTATATGCCGCAGAAGTTCGGACTGTATGAAGATCTGACGGTGATGGAGAACCTGACCCTGTATGCCGACCTGCGCAGCGTCACCGGCGAAACCCGGGAGAAAACCTTTCAGCGCCTGCTTGAGTTTACGTCGCTCGGCCCCTTCACCGACCGGCTGGCGGGCAAGCTCTCCGGCGGCATGAAGCAGAAGCTGGGGCTGGCCTGTACGCTGGTGGGGCAACCGAAGGTGCTGCTGCTGGACGAACCCGGCGTCGGCGTGGATCCCATCTCCCGTCGCGAGCTCTGGCAGATGGTGCATGAGCTGGCAGGCGACGGGATGTTGATCCTCTGGAGCACCTCGTATCTCGACGAAGCGGAACAGTGCCGGGACGTGCTGCTAATGAACGAAGGTGAACTGCTCTATCAGGGCGATCCCACAGCCCTGACCCGGAGCATGACCGGGCGCAGCGTGCTGCTGCACTCTCCCCACGAGAACAACCGCCGCCTGCTGCAACGGGTGCTGAAGCTGCCCCAGGTGAGCGACGGCATGATCCAGGGGAAATCGGTGCGGGTGATCCTCAAAAAAGAGGCCCGCGCCGACGATCTGCGCCGAAACGCGGATCTGCCGGATCTGGCGATTGATGAGACTGCGCCGCGGTTTGAAGATGCCTTTATCGATCTGCTCGGCGGCGCAGGCACCGCCGAATCGCCGCTGGGGGCGATCCTGCATACCGTGGAGGGCACCCCCGGCGAGACGGTGATCGAGGCCAAATCCCTGACCAAAAAATTTGGTGATTTTGCCGCTACCGACAATGTGAACTTTACGGTAAAACGCGGCGAAATCTTCGGCCTGCTGGGCCCTAACGGCGCGGGTAAATCCACCACCTTTAAAATGATGTGCGGCCTGCTGGTGCCCACCGCCGGCAAAGCGCTGGTGCTGGATATGGATCTGAAGGTCAGCTCCGGCAAAGCGCGCCAGCATCTGGGCTATATGGCGCAAAAGTTCTCGCTCTACGGCAACCTGACGGTTGAGCAAAACCTGCGCTTTTTCTCTGGCGTCTACGGCCTGCGCGGGCGGGTGCAGAATGAAAAAATCGCCCGCATGAGCGAGGCGTTTGGCCTGCGCCAGGTCGCCGGCCAGGCCACCGACGCGCTGCCGCTCGGGTTCAAGCAGCGGCTGGCGCTGGCCTGCTCGCTGATGCACGAGCCGGACATTCTGTTTCTTGATGAACCCACCTCCGGGGTCGATCCCCTCACCCGCCGGGAGTTCTGGCTGCATATCAACAG
This sequence comes from Leclercia sp. GHBNCSD, assembly GCF_055805075.1. Classification (NCBI taxonomy): domain Bacteria; kingdom Pseudomonadati; phylum Pseudomonadota; class Gammaproteobacteria; order Enterobacterales; family Enterobacteriaceae; genus Leclercia; species Leclercia sp. GHBNCSD. Next base: position 479,288 of record NZ_JBQVYO010000001.1, read on the forward strand.
CATGGTGGAAAAGGGGGTTACGGTGATGGTGACCACCCACTTTATGGACGAGGCGGAGTATTGCGACCGGATTGGGCTGGTCTATCGCGGCAAGCTGATTGCCCACGGCACACCCGACGATCTGAAAGCCCAGGTGGCGGATGCGCAGCAGCCCGATCCCACCATGGAACAGGCGTTTATCACGCTCATTAACGACTGGGATAAGGAGCATGGCCATGTCTGACAAAGCCCTCTCCTGGCGTCGGGTCCGCGCCCTGTGCATCAAAGAGACGCGGCAGATTGTGCGTGACCCGAGCAGCTGGCTGATTGCGGTGGTGATCCCCCTGCTGCTGCTCTTTATCTTCGGCTACGGCATAAACCTCGACTCCAGCAAGCTGCGGGTGGGGATCCTGCTGGAGCAGCACAGCGAAGAGGCGCTGGACTTCACCCATACCCTGACCGGCTCGCCCTACATCGACGCCACCATCAGTGACGATCGCCATAAGCTCACCCAGATGATGCAGGCCGGACGCATTCGCGGGATGATTGTGATCCCGGGGGATTTTGCCGCCCGCATGGCGCGCCCGAACGATACCGCTCCGATCCAGGTGATCACCGACGGCAGCGAGCCCAATACCGCCAACTTCGTGCAGGGCTACTCAGAGGGGATCTGGCAGCTGTGGCAGATGCAGCGGGCGGACGATCGCGGCGAGACGTTTGAGCCGCTGATTGACGTCCAGACCCGCTACTGGTTTAACCCGGCGGCCATCAGCCAGCACTTTATTATTCCCGGTGCGGTAACCATTATCATGACGGTGATCGGCGCCATTCTGACCTCGCTGGTGATTGCCCGCGAGTGGGAGCGCGGCACCATGGAGGCGCTGCTCTCCACCGAAGTGACGCGCACGGAACTGCTGCTGTGCAAGCTGATCCCCTACTATTTCCTCGGAATGCTGGCGATGCTGCTCTGCATGCTGGTATCCGTATTTATTCTCGGCGTGCCCTATCGCGGCTCGCTGCTGGTGCTGTTCGCCATCACCAGCCTTTTCCTGCTCAGCACGCTGGGGATGGGGCTGCTTATCTCCACCATCACCCGCAACCAGTTTAATGCCGCCCAGGTGGCGCTGAATGCCGCGTTTTTGCCGTCGATAATGCTGTCCGGGTTTATTTTCCAGATCGACAGTATGCCGGCGGTGATCCGCGCGGTGACCTATATCATCCCGGCGCGTTATTTCGTCAGCACCCTGCAAAGCCTGTTCCTGGCGGGCAATATTCCGGTGGTGCTGATGGTGAACCTGCTGTTTTTGATTGCCTCGGCGGTAATGTTTATCGGCCTGACATGGATGAAAACCAAACGGCGCCTGGATTAGCCGTCGTGCATCGATTGTGCCCGGTGGCGCTACCTTACCGGGCCTACAAGGCCCGTTGATTTTGTAGGTCGGGTAAGCGATAGCGCCACCCGACGAGAGGACGACACTATGTTTTACCGTTTATGGACATTGATTCGCAAAGAGCTGCAATCCCTGCTGCGCGAGCCGCAGACCCGGGCGATATTGATTCTGCCGGTGCTGATCCAGGTGCTGCTCTTCCCCTGGGCGGCCACCCTGGAGGTGACCAACGCCACGATCGCTGTCTATAACGAAGATAACGGCAAACATTCGGTGGAGCTGACCCAGCGTTTCGCCCGCGCCAAAGCCTTTACCCATGTGCTGATCCTGAAGAGCCCACAGGAGATCCAGCCCACCATCGATACGCAAAAGGCGCTGCTGCTGGTGCGCTTCCCGGCCGATTTTTCCCGTAACCTCGACACCCTGCAAACTGCCCCTATGCAGCTCATTCTCGACGGGCGTAACTCCAACAGCGCGCAAATCGCCGCCAACTACCTGCAACAGGTGGTAAAGGATTACCAGCAGGAGCTGATGGCGGGCAAACCGAAACCGAACAACAGCGAGCTGGTGGTGCGCAACTGGTATAACCCGAACCTCGACTACAAATGGTTTGTGGTGCCGTCGTTGATCGCCATGATCACCACCATTGGGGTGATGATCGTCACCTCCCTGTCGGTGGCCCGGGAGCGCGAACAGGGCACCTTCGATCAGCTGGTGGTCTCCCCGCTGGCGACCTGGCAAATCTTTGTCGGTAAGGCGGTCCCGGCGCTGATTGTCGCCACTTTCCAGGCCAGCATTGTGCTGGCAATTGGCATCTGGGCCTATCACATCCCGTTTGCCGGATCGCTTCTGCTCTTTTACTTCACAATGGTGATTTACGGGCTGTCGCTGGTGGGGTTTGGTCTGCTGATCTCGGCGCTCTGCTCGACCCAGCAGCAGGCGTTTATCGGGGTGTTCGTCTTTATGATGCCCGCCATTTTGCTCTCGGGCTACGTCTCGCCGGTGGAGAACATGCCGGTCTGGCTGCAGAACTTAACCTGGGTGAATCCGATCCGGCACTTCACCGATATCACCAAGCAGATCTATCTCAAGGATGCGAGTCTGGATATTGTCTGGGGGAGTTTGTGGCCGCTACTGGTGATAGCGGCCGTGACGGGTTCAGTGGCGTACGCGATGTTCAGGCGGAATATCGCGTAGCTTTTTGTCTTTGGTTAACAGGGAAACGATCGCGGGCCCAGCAAGGATAGCCAGCCCTGCGACAGCCAGCAAAAAGTTGTTTTGCAGCACGCGGGACAACAGCCACAGCACAATCAGTGCCGCGCCAAAATACCAGGTGGTGGTGAGCTCTTCGAGCACATCCGCCACTTCGCGCCAGCGCGCTTCATGATGACGCTGTAAAAAGAGCATCAACAGGACAGTCACGCCGTACAGCACGCATAATCCTAAGCCGACCCGCACCAGGGTACCGCTCATCCAGGCCATCACCAGCACGGCCACCACCAATAAATGCAACATAATCTGCCAGCAACTCAGGCCGGTTGCGACGCGTATGCGTTGTTGCCACTTCATGGCACTCTCCTGAAGGATTTTACTCTGCCTGTTCAGACTATCGCACTTTACGGAAAATTCCGTAACACAGCACCTTTTTGTGACGACGACTACACTTTATTTTCATCAGGATAGTGACGCGGGAAGGAGTGTATGGCCCAACAAACCCGGCATTTTTCGCTTAAAGTGTTAACAATCAATATTCATAAAGGATTCGCGGCTTTTAACCGCCGTTTCATTCTGCCCGAACTGCGTGACGCTGTACGAACCGTCAGCGCGGATATCGTCTGCCTGCAGGAGGTGATGGGCGCGCATGAAGTTCATCCTTTGCATGTGGAAAACTGGCCCGATACCAGCCACTACGAATTTCTCGCCGACACCATGTGGAGCGACTACGCTTACGGGCGTAATGCCGTCTATCCCGAGGGGCATCACGGCAATGCCATTCTCTCCCGCTACCCTATCGAACACTATGAAAATCACGATGTCTCGGTGGGCGAGAGTGAAAAACGTGGGCTGCTTTACTGCCGTGTCGCGATCCCGGAGCTGAGCAGATCGCTGCATGTGGCCTCGGTCCACCTTGGCCTGCGCGAAGCGCACCGCCAGGCCCAGCTGCAGATGATGACCGAGTGGGTCAACGGCCTGCCGGAAGGCGAACCGGTGGTGGTCGCCGGAGATTTTAACGACTGGCGCCAGCGCGCCAACCATCCGCTGAAAACGGGGGCCGGGTTAGAAGAGATCTTCACCCTCGCCCACGGCAGGCCCGCCCGTACCTTCCCGGTGAGATTCCCGCTGCTGCGTCTGGACAGGATCTATGTCAAAAACGCTCACGCCAGCAGCCCCACCGCGCTGGCCCTGAGCAACTGGCGTCACCTTTCCGACCATGCGCCGTTAAGTGCGGAGATTCATCTATGAAATGTTCATGGCAAAGCGGCAACCGGATAAAGCTGCTGGAAAATGGCGATCAATATTACCCGGCGGTATTTGCCGCCATCGAGAAAGCGCAAAGCCGGGTACTGCTTGAAACCTTTATCTGGTTTGAAGACAACGTGGGGCGAAAACTGCATTCGGTGATCCTGCGGGCGGCCCAGCGCGGGGTGCATATCGAAGTGCTGCTGGACGGCTACGGCTCCCCCGACCTCAGCGATGAATTCGTGGGGGAACTCACCTCAGCAGGGGTGGTATTCCGCTACTACGATCCACGCCCGCCTCTGCTGGGTATGCGTACCAACGTCTTCCGCCGCATGCACCGTAAAATTGTGGTGGTGGACGATCAGGTGGCCTTTGTGGGCGGGATTAACTATTCCGCGGAACATATGTCGGACTACGGTCCTGAAGCCAAACAGGATTATGCCGTTCAGGTCGAAGGCCCGGTGGTACAGGATATTTTGCAGTTTGTCGTGGAAAACCTCCCCGGCAAAGCCGCAGTGCGTCGCTGGTGGAAGCGGCGTCATCGCGCCGAAGAGAATACCAAACCGGGCGAAGCGCAGGCGCTGTTTGTCTGGCGCGATAATGAAGAGCACCGGGACGATATTGAGCGGCACTATCTGAAGATGCTGACCAACGCCCGTCGGGAGGTGATTATCGCCAACGCCTACTTCTTCCCGGGGTATCGCCTGCTGCACGCCATGCGTAACGCAGCCCGGCGCGGCGTGCGGGTTAAGCTGATTGTGCAGGGCGAGCCGGATATGCCCATAGTGACCGTGGGCGCCCGCCTGCTCTACAACTATCTGGTGAAAGGCGGCGTCGAGATTTACGAATACCGCCGCCGTCCGCTGCACGGTAAGGTCGCGCTGATGGACGATCACTGGGTAACTGTCGGCTCCAGCAACCTCGATCCCCTTAGCCTGTCGCTGAATCTGGAGGCCAACCTGATTATTCACGATCGCGAGTTTAACCAGACCCTGCGTGACAATCTCACCGCCATCATCGCCGAGGATTGCGTCCGGGTGGATGAGTCGATGGTGCCGAAACGCACCTGGTGGAATCTGGGCAAAAGCGTGGTGGTGTTCCACTTCCTGCGCCATTTCCCGGCGCTGGTCGGCTGGTTGCCTGCGCATACGCCTAAACTGGCGCAGGTCCCCCCGCCGGTACAACCCGAGATGGAGACTCAGGATCGCGTTGAGGCGAGCAACACGGGGGTAAAACCCTGATGAGCAAAAAACATTCGCGCTGGCGTCTGGCAAAAAAGATCCTCACCTGGGTATTTTTTATAGCCGTTGCAGTGCTGCTGGTCATTTACGCCAAAAAAGTCGACTGGGGTGAGGTGTGGAAGGTCATCCGCGACTACGACCGTGTGTCGCTGATGGGCGCCGTGGCGCTGGTGATACTGAGCTTCCTGCTGTATGGCTGTTACGACCTGCTGGGACGAGTCTACTGCGGGCATAAGCTGGCCAAGCGCCAGGTCATGCTGGTGTCGTTTATCTGCTACGCCTTTAACCTGACCCTGAGCACCTGGGTGGGCGGCATCGGCATGCGCTACCGGCTTTACTCCCGCCTGGGACTGCCCAGCAGCACCATCACCCGCATCTTCTCCCTGAGTATTACCACCAACTGGCTGGGTTACGTTCTGCTGGGCGGGGTAATCTTCACCGCGGGCGTAGTGCAGTTGCCCGCTCACTGGTATATCGATCAGTCGACGCTGCGCATTATTGGCATCGTGCTGCTGCTGGTGATTGGGTTCTATCTGTGGGCCTGCGCGTTCGCTAAGCGGCGCCATGTAACCATCAAAAAGCAAAAGCTTGTGCTCCCCTCCTGGCGCTTTGCGCTGGCGCAGATGGGCATTTCCGCCGCCAACTGGATGGCGATGGGGGCCATTATCTGGCTGCTGATGGGTGAAGATATCAACTACTTCTTTGTGCTGGGCGTGCTGCTGGTGAGCAGTATCGCCGGGGTGATTGTCCATATCCCGGCCGGGATTGGGGTGCTGGAAGCGGTGTTTATCGCCCTGTTAGCGGGGGAACATGTCTCTCACGGTACCATCATCGCCGCCCTGCTGGCCTATCGTATGCTCTACTATTTCCTGCCTCTGGGGCTGGCGACGGTCTGTTATCTGGTGCTGGAGAGCCGGGCGAAGAAGTTGCGGGCCAAAAACGAACAACAGATGGCGAAGTAGTGGCGGGACTGGCCGGGTGGCGCTGCGCTTACCCGGCCTACAGTGTTGTAGGCCCGGCAAGCGAAGCGCCGCCGGGCATATTACTTAACGACGGTTGCCGAAGATGCGCAGCAGCATCAGGAACAGGTTGATGAAGTCCAGATAGAGGGTCAGCGCCCCCAGAATGGAGTATTTACGCAGATTAGAGCTGTCGCGCACGTCAATCTGCTCGCCAATGTTTTTCAGCTTCTGGGTGTCATACGCCGTCAGCCCGACAAAGACAATCACCCCGATATAGGTCACCGCCCACATCAGCGCTTCACTCTTCAGCCAGAAGTTCACCAGCGACGCCAGCACGATACCAATCAGCGCCATAAACAGCATGTTGCCAAAGCCGCTCAGGTCGCGTTTGGTGGTGTAGCCGTAGAGACTCATCGCGCCAAACATCCCGCCGGCCACCACAAAGGTGCTGGCGATGGAGGAGTAGGTGTAGACGAGGAAAATACTGGAGAGCGTCAGGCCGGTCAGCGCCGAATAGAGCATAAACAGCGTGGTGGCCATCCCGGCGCTGAGCTTATGCACCAGCCCGGAGAGGACAAACACCAGCGCCAGCTGGGCGATGATCAGGCCAAAGAAGGTGATTTTGCTGGAGAAGACAAACATCATCACCGCAGGGGTATTGGCGGAAAACCACGCGACAAACGCGGTGAGCAGCAGGCCGCAGGTCATCCAGCCATAGACCTGGGCCATGTAGGTTTGCAGCCCGGTACGGCTCTGCTGCACGATGGAATCGGAACGGGGAAATCTGTCCATAACACACTCCTTTTTAAGTGGACACACTGTTAAAGCCTAACACATCCCGGCAATCCGGCTACCAGCGGTTGGCGGCTTCCTTGTCGCTGTCGCGGGACTCGACCCAGCGATCGCCCTCCGGGGTCGCTTCGCGCTTCCAGAACGGGGCGCGGGTTTTCAGGTAATCCATAATAAACTCACCCGCCGCAAAGGCGCTGCCGCGATGGGCGCTGGTGACGCCAACGAAGACGATCTCCTCCCCCGGCCACATCTCGCCGATGCGGTGGATGACGGTCACGCGGCCGAGCGGCCAGCGCTGACGCGCCTGTTCAACGATCTCCGCCAGCGCTTTTTCCGTCATGCCGGGATAGTGCTCAAGGGTCAGCGCTTTTACGCTGTCGCCGAGATTATGGTTACGCACCTTGCCGGTGAAGGTGACCACCGCGCCATCTTCGTCACGCTCAGCAAGCCAGTTATACTCCGTGCCGACGTTAAAACGCGCCGGTTCGACCAGGATTTTGGTGTCACTCATCTCAGCCCCCGGTCACCGGTGGGAAGAAGGCCACCTCATCGCCCGGTTTGACCGGATGCGTGAACTCCACCAGCGTCTGGTTTACCGCCACCAGCAGTTTGCTCGCGTCCAGCGCCAGCGCCCAGCGGTCGCTTTGCGCCGCCAGATGCGCCCGCAGCGCTTCGACGTTTTCTACCTCTATATCCAGCGTCAGGCTGTCGGTATTCACCAGCTCGCGCACCTGCGCAAAAAACAGTACTTTAATCATGCTCTTGTGCCCTGAAATCACCCGATTTCCCCCCGCTTTTCGCCAGCAGGCGAACCGGGCCGATAACCATGTCTTTCTGTACCGCTTTGCACATGTCATAGATGGTTAATGCCGCCACGGAGGCGGCAGTTAAGGCTTCCATCTCCACGCCGGTTTTCCCGGTCAGGCGGCACAATGATTCGATGCGCACGCGGTTCTGCTCCGGTTCGGCCCGCAGGTTGACCTCCACTTTGCTGAGCATCAGCGGATGGCACAGCGGGATAAGCTCCCAGGTGCGTTTGGCGGCCTGAATGCCGGCGATCCGCGCCGTAGCGAAGACGTCCCCTTTGTGGTGGCTACCGTCGATAATCATCGCCAGCGTCTCCGGGAGCATGGTGACGAACGCTTCCGCGCGGGCTTCACGCACGGTTTCGGCCTTGGCGGAGACATCCACCATATGGGCTTCGCCCGCGGCGTTAATGTGGGTCAGTTGCGACATAGCTTATTTCTTCAGGTGTGGATGGAAATTACACGGACGCGTGCGGGCATCCAGCTGCGGGGCGATAATGTTTTCCCACGCGGTGCGGCAGGCTTTCGTGGAACCTGGCATGGCAAAAATCACCGTGTTGTTGGCGATCCCTGCAACAGCGCGCGACTGCAGGGTCGAGGTGCCAATCTCTTCAAACGAGAGCATGCGGAACACCTCGCCGAAGCCTTCGATCTCGCGATCGAAAAGCGGCAGCAGCGCTTCCGGGGCCTGATCGCCTGCGGTAAAACCGGTGCCGCCGGTGATCAGCACCACCTGGACGTTATCGCTGGCGATCCAGCGCGATACTTCCGCGCGAATGGCGTAGCGGTTCTCTTTGACGATGGCCTTGTCGACGATCTGATGCCCGGCCTCGTGGGCCGCATCGCGCAGCCAGTGGCCGGAGGTGTCATCCTCTTCGCCGCGGCGTTCAGAAACGGTAAGAATAGCAATACGCGTCGGGATAAATTCAGCGCTTACCTGACTCATCTTCTGGTTCCTTGTTGCGATTACCCGCCAATGTATGACAGGTTCTGGGTGATCCCGGTGTTGCCCTGATGCAGGAAGTGGGTCTGTTTTTTGTGCATCAGCGCCTCAGAAATGCGTGCTTGCAGCGCCGCCTGCTGCGCATCATCGGCCAGCAGATCGCGCAGGTCGACGCCGCCATCGCCAAACAGGCAGAGGTGCAGCTTGCCCACCGACGAGACGCGCAGGCGGTTACAGCTGGCACAGAAGTCTTTTTCATACGGCATGATAAGGCCAATCTCCCCTTCGTAGTCGGGGTGGCAAAAGACCTGCGCCGGGCCGTCGCTGCGCTGGCGAAGCTGGTGGATCCAGCCGCGTTTGAGCAGTTCATCGCGCAATACCATGCCGGAGATGTGATGACGGGAGAAGAGGTCGCTGCCCTCGCCGGTTTCCATCAGCTCAATGAAGCGCAGCTGAATGCGGCGGGGCTTGATCCACGCCAGGAAGATATCCAGCTGATGATGGTTCACATCGCGCATCAGCACGGTGTTGACCTTCACCTTGTCGAAGCCGGCCGCAAAGGCCGCGTCGATACCTTCCATCACCTGGTGGAATTTATCCTGTCCGGTGATGGCATGAAACTGGCGGGCATCCAGACTGTCGACGCTGACGTTGATGGCTGTCAGCCCCGCGTCGCGCCATTGCGCGACATCGCGCGCCAGACGATAGCCATTGGTGGTGACCGCAATCTGGCGGATGGCGTCGTTTTCGCGCACCGCCGCGATAATATCGGTGAAGTCCCGGCGCAGCGAGGGTTCGCCGCCGGTAAGACGGACCTTCTCCGTTCCCATGGCGGCAAACGCGCGCGTGACGCGGCGCACTTCATCCACGGAGAGAAAGCCGTTATTGGTGACGCTGCCAGGCTTATAGCCATCCGGCAGGCAGTAGGTGCAACGGAAGTTGCACACATCGGTAATCGACAAACGCAGGTAAAAAAACTTACGCGCGAATGCATCGGTAAGTTGTGAAGCCATGTACACCTTTCCTGATACGGGAGGCACAGTCATTTCTTCCTGTACCCTGGTGGCAAAAGCGCCACGGCCAGAGCGCCATATCTGTCGACACAGGCGCAAAGGCTAGAGTGTATGTTTTCAATGATGAAAACGTGGTTATGTCGATAGTAGCGTGTTAAAGCGAGTTTCGCTATCGTCGACTTACGCTATATAAAAATGTATATAGCGAGCTAATCGTGCAATTTCGGTTCAGAATACGTCATTATCACATTTTTGCATTGATATACGTCATTTTGCGCGGGTCGCAGCATCGTCATTTAGGAGTAGTTGCGTTACTGTTTACATGTTGGTCTCAATAAGGAATTTTTATGCGCAATCGCACTTTTGCGGATCTTGACCGGGTGGTCGCTCTCGGCGGAGGCCATGGACTGGGCCGGGTCATGTCCTCCCTGTCATCGCTCGGCTCCCGCCTGACAGGGATCGTCACGACCACCGATAATGGCGGCTCAACCGGGCGCATCCGCCGCTCCGAAGGCGGTATCGCCTGGGGCGACATGCGCAACTGTTTAAATCAGCTTATCACGGAACCGAGCGTGGCTTCGGCCATGTTTGAGTATCGTTTTGCCGGTAATGGCGAGCTTTCCGGGCATAACCTTGGAAATCTGATGTTAAAGGCGCTGGATCACCTCAGCGTGCGGCCTCTGGAGGCGATCAATTTAATCCGCAACCTGCTTAAAGTGGACGCCTTTCTCATCCCCATGTCCGAGCTTCCGGTCGATTTGATGGCAATCGACTGCAACGACCATGAAGTGTATGGCGAAGTGAATATCGATCAGCTTGCCCTGCCCCCGAAAGAGCTGATGCTCTACCCCACTGTCCCGGCGACCCGCGAAGCGGTAGAAGCGATTGGTGAAGCGGATCTGATCCTCATCGGCCCCGGCAGTTTTTACACCAGCCTGATGCCGCTCCTGCTGATTAAAGAGCTGGCCCAGGCGCTGCGGCGCACGCCCGCCCCGGTGGTCTATATCGGCAATCTGGGTCGCGAACTCAGTCCGGCCGCCGCCGGGCTTTCGCTAGCCGCAAAGCTGGCGCTGATGGAGCAGTATGTCGGTAAAAAGATCGTCGATGCGGTAGTGGTCGGGCCGAAAGAGGATATCTCAGGTATGGAGGGCCGGGTGGTGGTGCAGGAGCCGCTCGAAGCAAGCGACATCAAGTACCGTCACGACCGGCATCTGCTCCGCGTGGCGCTGGAGAGGGCGATTCAGGCGTTGGGTTAGCTTGCGCGGCCTGTAATGCCCGGTGGCGCTTCGCTTACCGGGCCTACAGGCAGCGTGCCGTTGTTGAGCCGGTAAGCGCCACCGGGTACAAACTACGACGCGGCGATGAATAAATCCCGCAGCTGATGCAGCTGGTCGCGGATCTGCGCCGCCTCTTCGAACTCCAGGTTCTGTGCGTGCTGCATCATCTGCCCTTCCAGCTCGTGGATTTTCTGCTGCAGCGCTTTCGGCGTCAGTGCCACGGTATCGGCCTCAACCGGTGAGCGCGACTTGCCGCGACCCTTGGTTTTGGTTTTCGCGATATTCTGTCCGAGCTGCAGGATATCCACCACCTTCTTGTTGAGCCCCTGCGGAACGATCCCGTGCTCTTCGTTATAGCGTTGCTGCTTCTCGCGACGGCGTTCGGTTTCGCCGATCGCTTTCGCCATCGACGGGGTGATCTTATCCCCGTAGAGAATCGCTTTGCCGTTAACGTTTCGTGCCGCACGGCCAATGGTCTGGATCAGCGAGCGCTCGGAACGCAGGAAGCCCTCTTTGTCGGCGTCCAGAATCGCCACCAGCGACACTTCTGGCATATCCAGCCCCTCACGCAGCAGGTTGATCCCCACCAGCACATCGAACTCGCCAAGACGCAGATCGCGGATAATCTCCATGCGCTCCACGGTGTCGATATCCGAGTGCAGATAGCGCACCTTCTCACCGTGCTCTTCGAGGTATTCGGTCAGGTCTTCCGCCATCCGCTTGGTCAGGGTCGTCACCAGCACACGCTCGTTAATAGCCGACCGGGCGCGGATCTCCGAGAGCAGGTCATCTACCTGGGTGGCCACCGGGCGTACTTCGATAATCGGGTCCAGCAGGCCGGTCGGACGCACCACCTGATCCACCACTTCGTCGCCCGACTTCTCCAGCTCGTAGTTACCTGGCGTAGCCGACACGTAGATGGTTTGCGGCGCCAGCGCCTCGAACTCTTCAAACTTCATCGGACGGTTATCCAGCGCCGACGGCAGACGGAAGCCGTACTCCACCAGGGTCTCTTTACGCGCCCGGTCGCCACGATACATCCCGCCAATCTGCGGAATGGTGACGTGGGATTCATCCACCACCAGCAGGCCATCCGCCGGCAGGTAGTCAAACAGGGTTGGCGGCGCTTCGCCCGGCCCACGGCCAGAGAGATAGCGCGAGTAGTTTTCGATACCGGAGCAGTAGCCCAGCTCGTTCATCATCTCGAGATCGAACTGGGTACGCTGGCTGATACGCTGCTCTTCCAGCAACTTGTTATTTTCCAACAGCACCCTGCGGCGATCCGCCAGTTCAACCTTGATGTCCTCCATCGCCTGCACGATGCGCTCGCGCGGGGTGACGTAGTGGGTTTTCGGGTAGACCGTGAAGCGCTGAATGGTCGATTCCACATGGCCGGTCAGCGGGTCGAACAGCGACAGCCGCTCCACCTCTTCATCGAAAAGCTCGACGCGCAGCGCGAAGTCGTCCGACTCCGCCGGGAAGATGTCGATCACTTCGCCGCGCACGCGGAACGTGCCGCGCTGGAACGCCTGATCGTTACGGGTGTACTGCAGCTCGGCCAGGCGACGCAAAATGGCGCGCTGATCGATAATCATCCCCACGGTCAGGTGCAGCATCATCTTCAGGTAGAGATCCGGGTCGCCGAGGCCGTAGATAGCCGACACCGAGGCCACCACCACCACGTCACGGCGCTCAAGCAGCGCCTTGGTTGCGGAGAGACGCATCTGCTCGATATGCTCGTTCACCGAGGCATCTTTCTCGATAAAGGTGTCCGAGCTGGGAACGTAGGCTTCCGGCTGATAGTAGTCGTAGTACGACACGAAGTACTCCACCGCATTCTCCGGGAAGAACTCTTTCATCTCGCCGTAGAGCTGCGCCGCCAGGGTTTTGTTCGGGGCAAGCACCATTGTAGGGCGCTGGAGATCGGCGATCACGTTGGCAACGGTGAAGGTTTTACCCGACCCGGTCACCCCCAGCAGCGTCTGGTGCGCAAGCCCATCCTCCAGCCCCTCTTTCAGACGGCGAATCGCTTCAGGCTGATCGCCGGAAGGACGGAAAGCGGAATTCAGTTTGAACGGTTTACTCATGAACGGCGACCTGATGATGGTTAATACGGCAGGTGAGTAATTTTACTCCTGATGGCTATTTTTGCCAGTAAATTATACTGGACATAAATCCAGTGGCAACCGCGTCGTTTTGTGCCACCCTGGGTAAGAATCAAACGAAGCTGCACAAAATTTCGGCTGCGACGGGATAAAATTCCATCAACGCACGGTTATCCCCAGAACTTTTTATTTTTTAACATTTGTCAAGGCGAGACGCCGGACTTAAGCGCATTATCGTGACCGTTTAATGACAACGATTGATTTTATTTAACGCATTGATTTAATTTAATCTTTTCAAAAAGACGCGTTTCGCAGCAATTCAGGCGCAGGCCGCGTATTCTCTCGCTTACCTCGCGTTTTCTAACTCTAATGCACATGGTTATCCACAGGAATAGTGGATAACTGCCTCCAGCCCATACGGAGCGTGACTCGGCTAATTCCCGGTTTTTACCCACAGCGCGACGGTAAAAATTTTTTATCGCCCAATTTTGGCGATCTGTTGCCAAAAATTGGATAACGAATTGACGAGACACTGCTCACATTTTGTTCAAATAGTCGCTGCACCAGGCTCACCCTTTGGGGCACCGGGGCAGTGCACGCTTCCTGGCTACCTGCGTTGTTTACTGAGGGGATTCCGAAAAAACGGGGTTTAATCCTCCTTTTCAGGTCGATGGCAAGAGTCTTGCACTGTACCCGAGGTCATCGATGCCTGTTAAGGAGAAACACCATGTTGAGCCTGCGTGCCGTTAATCAGTATTACGGGGATCGCCACACCCTGTGGAACGTTGACCTTGATCTGCCGCCCGGCGTCTGTACCGGGGTGGTCGGACTGCCCGGAATGGGAAAAACCACCCTCGTAAACTGCATCGCCGGCCTGCTGCCTATTGCCAGCGGTACGATGGTCTGGCATGACGCCGGAGTCTCCCCTTGTGAGTGGCTTCCGGGCGCAGAAATTGGCTTTGTCCCACAGGAGAGGCGGATTTTTTCCCAGCTGACGGTAGAAGAGAACCTGCATATCGCGCGGATGGCAAAAGGGAGCGTGGGCGGGTCGGTGAGTAGCGAAATTTTTGAGTTCTTTCCGGAGCTTTACCCGCTACGTCAGCAGCGGGCGTCAGGACTGAACGACGACCAGCAGTACCAGCTGGCACTGGCGAACGCGCTGGTCACCCGCCCTCGACTGCTGATCCTCGACGAGCCCAGCCGTGGCGCCAGCCCGCTGTTTAGCATCAGGCTGGCGCAGTTGCTGCTCAGGTTTAACCGCGAACTGGGGCTAACGGTGCTGCTCGCCGAGCAGCACCTGTCGCTGATCCGCCGGGTGGCGGAGCGCTTCTGCCTGCTTTACCGCGGGCGAAACGTGGCCCAGGGCCGCGTCAGCGAGCTGGATGACCCGCTTATTGCCCACTGGATGGGGCCGACGGCGCCAGTGCGCTGAGAGAGAGATAACGCCCGATATCCGCCGTGTCGGCCTGCTCGCCAAGCCAGGGGATTTCGCCCAGCAGCGGTGCAGACAGTACGCGTTTCAGCGTTGCCATGTATTCGCCATGACGTTTGCCGGGGGCTACCACCCCATTGGCTATCCAGCCTGCAACATGCAGCCCCGCCTGGCGGATCGCCTGGGCGGTCAGCATGGCGTGGTTGATGCAGCCCAGCTTCACCCCCACCACCAGGATCACCGGCAGGCGCTCGGCGATCGCCCAGTCGGCGAAGGTCTGCTCCGGGGAGAGCGGCGTAAACCAGCCGCCCGCCCCTTCCACCAGCACCCAGTCGGCCTGGCTTTCCAGCGCGCGTAGCCCGGCTGAAAGCGCACTGAACTCGATGGGTCGTTGCTCTTCCGCGCTGACGATATGCGGCGAGGTGGGCTCCGCGAAGGTGTAAGGGTTCACCGCCTGATAGCTGAGCGCTACGCTGCTGTTGCGCTGTAGCGCCAGCGCATCGCTGTTACGCAGCCCTTCCGCGGTCATTTCGCTGCCCGAGGCCACGGGCTTATACCCGGCGGTGTTGCGGCCCAGCGCACGTGCCGCCTGTAGCAGGGCGGTGCTGGCGACGGTTTTTCCGACCTCGGTGTCGGTGCCGGTGACAAAATAGCGTTCAGTCACGTTCGATAATCCCATGAAAAAGTTGATAAGAGAGCGGGTATTTGCCATTACGCTGCGGCCAGGCCTGCGCCAGATCCTGCAGCTGTCCCCGGGTTAAGGGCCTGGCGGCCCGCCCGGCGTGCAGATGGGTGGCGCCGATCCCCTTCAGGGAGTGCATGGCGCTGAGCGCATCGTCAAAGTGCAGCGTGATGGTCTGGACCGCACAGCGGTGCCGCCAGCCATCGAGGGCATCGTTTACCTCTTCCCGGCTCAGAAAGCGGTTGGTGTGCGGCTGCGTATCTACCGCCTGCCAGGCCTGCTTCAGCTCCGGCAGGGAGCCGTTCAGCAGCGTGGTAAAGGCCACCCTGCCTCCGGGCTTCGCCACGCGACAGAGCTCCGTCAGCGCCTGCGGCAGGCTGGCGCACCACTGCACCGCCAGATGGCTCCAGACCAGGCTGAACTGCGCATCCGCCAGCGGAATGGCTTCGATATCCGCCTGCAGATAGTGGTCGGCCGCCCGGTTGCGGCGCGCTTCCTCCAGCATCGGGGCGCTGAGATCCATCGCCGTCACCACGCTGCCACTTCTGCGCCAGGCGAGGCTGTTGCTGCCCGGGCCACAGCCGGCGTCCAGCACGCTGGGGAAGGCGTTTTTTGCGAGCAGCGCCCGTAGCCCGTCAGCACTTTGCCGCTGGAGCGCGTCGTGGCGGGAATAGCTCTGCGCCGCCCGGCCAAAGGCGGCGGCAATGGCCTGTTTATTCACTTGCGACATGCAGCGCCTCCAGTAACGCGGTGATGTCTGCCGCTTCATGGGCCGCCGTCAGGGTCAGGCGTAAGCGCGCCGTGCCCGCCGGTACGGTAGGCGGACGAATGGCCGTCACCCAGATCCCCTTCTCTCTGAGGGTCTGCGCCAGATGCAGGGCGCGCGCGTTTTCGCCCACAATCAGCGGCTGAATGGCGCTTTGCGAGGCGGTGATCTCAAGCGGAAGGCCGCTCACGCCTGCGCGGAACTGGCTGATAAGCGTCGAGAGCCGCTGCCGCCGCGCCTCCCCTTCGTCGCTGCGAATAAGATTAAAGGCTGCCAGTAATGCCACCGCCTGGGCAGGGGGCATGCTGGTGCTGTAGATGAGATGTCGGGCAAACTGCAACAGATAATCAGCCACCGGGTCGCTGCACAGTACCGCTGCGCCGCTGATGCCAACGCCTTTGCCAAAGGTGACCACCAGCAGCTCGGGTTTGACGCCCAGATGTGCCGCACTGCCGCGCCCTTCTGGCCCGGTGACGCCAATGCCGTGAGCATCGTCCACCAGCAGCCAGCTGCCCTGACGCCGGGCCACAGCATGGATATCGACCAGCGGGGCGCTGTCGCCATCCATGCTGAAGATCCCCTCGGTCACCACCAGCTGCTGGCCCTCGCAGGGTATATCCAGCAGCGAAGCGAGCTGAGCGGCATCGTTATGGGCGAAGCGCCGGAGCTGGGCCGGGCTGTGACTGGCCGCTTCCAGCAGGGAGGCGTGGCTTAAGCGGTCGGCCACAATGCGATCGTCCTTGCCGGTCAGGGCAGCAATCAGCGCCTGATTGGCAGCAAAGCCGGAGATAAACAGCAGCGCCCGGGGGTAGCCGAGCCAGTCGGCGAGCTGCTCCTCCAGCGCCTGATGCGCGCGGGTATAGCCGCTGACGTGGCCGGAGCCGCCACTGCCCACGCCATACTGCTCCGCCCCCTGTTGCCAGGCGCGGATAAGGGCCGGATGCTGGCTCAGGCCGAGATAGTCGTTGCTGGAGAAATTAGAGTAGCGCCGCTGGTCGCAGGTGAGAAAACGGCCTGCGCCGTTCTCCACCGGGGTGCGCACGCGCAGCGCCTCTGCCGCCCGACGGGCATCGAGGGCGGCACCAATACGTTGCTGCCAGGTCATAGCGTCGCCGCGTTATAGAACTGGTCGGTATCGGCGTTGAAGAGCTGCTGTTCCAGCTGGTGCTGCTGTTCGTTATCGCCGGTGAGAACCGCGGTCTGCTGCGGATTAAGCCCCAGCTTGCGGAACAGCTGGACATCTTTGTCCTCTTCCGGGTTCGGGGTGGTGAGCAGTTTGCAGCCGTAGAAGATAGAGTTGGCCCCGGCCATAAAGCACATCGCCTGGGTCTGCTCGTTCATCTGCTCGCGGCCCGCCGAGAGGCGCACATAAGAGGTTGGCATCATCACCCGCGCCACCGCAATGGTGCGGATGAAATCAAAGGCGTCAACGTCGTCGTTATCGGCCAGCGGAGTGCCCTTCACCTTCACCAGCATGTTGATCGGCACGCTTTCCGGCGGGGTCGGCAGGTTCGCCAACTGCAACAGCAGACCGGCGCGATCGGTGACCGTTTCGCCCAGCCCCACGATGCCGCCCGAGCAGACCTTAATGCCCGCCTCACGCACTTTATCCAGCGTGTCCAGCCGCTCCTGGTAGGTACGGGTGGTGATGATATTGCCGTAGAACTCCGGGGAGGTGTCGAGGTTGTGGTTGTAATAATCGAGCCCCGCCGAGGCCAGGCGCTGCGCCTGGCTGTCATCCAGCGTGCCGAGGGTCATGCAGGCCTCCAGCCCCATCGCCTTAACGCCCTGTACCATCTGTTCGAGGTAAGGCATGTCGCGCTCGTGCGGGTTTTTCCACGCCGCGCCCATGCAGAAGCGGGTCGACCCGGCGTTTTTCGCCTGACGCGCCGACTCCAGCACCTGCTCCACCTCCATCAGCCGCTCGGATTCGAGGCCGGTTTTGTAGCGCGCACTTTGCGGGCAGTATTTACAGTCTTCCGGGCAGGCGCCGGTCTTGATCGACAGCAGCGTACTGACCTGAATCTGCTGCGGATCGAAATGCTGACGGTGGATCTGCTGCGCTTCAAACAGCAGTTCAAGAAGGGGTTTTTCAAATAATGCAGTGACTTGCGACATTGTCCAGCGAGTCTGGTGAGCCATGGGGCATCTCCAAAGGGGTTTAGTTCAGCGTGGTTTCGGTTTATGCTTGTAAACCTAAATGTTTTCAAAATGGTTTACAAGTCGATTATGACAACGGACGATCTCGCCTTCGATCGGCAACATATCTGGCATCCTTACACCTCCATGACCCAGCCCCTGCCGGTTTATCCGGTGACGGAAGCCCACGGCTGCGAGCTGACGCTGGCCAACGGCGAACAGCTGGTAGACGGGATGTCCTCATGGTGGGCGGCCATTCACGGCTACAATCACCCCCGGCTGAACAGCGCGATGAAAGCGCAGATTGACCGCATGTCGCACGTGATGTTCGGCGGGATCACCCATCCTCCCGCGGTAGATCTCTGCCGTCGGCTGGTGGCAATGACCCCCGACGCGCTGGAGTGCGTGTTCCTGGCCGACTCCGGCTCGGTGGCGGTGGAGGTGGCGATGAAAATGGCGTTGCAGTACTGGCACGCCAAAGGCGAATCCCGCCAGCGGTTCCTCACCTTCCGTAACGGCTATCATGGCGACACCTTCGGGGCGATGTCGGCCTGCGATCCCGACAACTCGATGCACAGCCTGTGGAAGGGCTACCTGCCGGAGAACCTCTTTGCCCCGGCGCCGCAGAGCCGCTTTGACGGCGAGTGGGATGAGAAGGATATGGTCGGCTTTGCCCGCCTGATGGCCGCCCATCGCCACGAGATTGCCGCGGTGATCCTTGAGCCCATCGTGCAGGGTGCCGGCGGCATGCGCATCTACCATCCCGAATGGCTGAAGCGCATCCGCAGGATGTGCGACCGGGAAGGTATCCTGCTGATTGCCGACGAGATTGCCACCGGCTTCGGGCGCACCGGTAAACTGTTTGCCTGCGAGCACGCGGGGATTACGCCGGACATTCTCTGCCTCGGCAAAGCCCTGACCGGCGGCACCATGACCCTCTCCGCCACCCTCACCACCCGCCTGGTGGCCGAGACCATCAGCAACGGCGAGGCGGGCTGCTTTATGCACGGTCCGACCTTTATGGGTAACCCGCTGGCCTGCGCCGTCGCCAGTGAAAGTCTGGCATTGCTGGAGAGCGGCGAGTGGCAGACCCAGGTGGCCGCCATCGAAGCCCAGCTGAAGGATGAACTGGCGACGGCGCGGGAGGCAGAATGTGTCGCCGACGTGCGGGTGCTGGGGGCCATTGGCGTCGTCGAAACGACTCACCCGGTGAACATGGCGGCGCTGCAACGCTTCTTTGTGGCGCGCGGCGTCTGGGTGCGGCCGTTCGGCAAGCTAATCTATCTGATGCCGCCGTATCCGATCAGCCGTGACCAGCTCAGCAAGCTGACCGCCGCGGTGGTGGATGCCGTACAGGAACCTGCGCACTTTACGATCTAGTTTATGCGTTACACTTCTGGCTGAGCTTATTACGGAGGAACAGTATGAAACTCATCAGTAAGGATCTGCGCGACGGCGATAAACTCCCGCTGCGCCACGTGTTTAACGGTATGGGCTATGAGGGAGATAACATCTCTCCGCATCTGGCGTGGGACGAGGTGCCGCCGGGCACCAAAAGCTTTGTCGTGACCTGTTATGACCCGGACGCCCCTACCGGCTCCGGCTGGTGGCACTGGGTTGTCGCCAATATCCCGGCCGATATCCGCGTGCTGCCGCAGGGGTCAGGCTCGTCGCTGGTGGCGCTGCCGGAGGGTGCCGTAGAGACCCGCACCGATTTTGGCAAAGCGGGATACGGCGGCGCGGCACCCCCTAAGGGCGAAACCCATCGCTATATCTTCACGGTGCATGCGCTGGATGTGGAAAGGATTGAGGTAGATGAGGAGGCGAGCGGTGCAATGGTGGGCTTTAACGTCCATTTCCACACCCTGGGAAGTGCCTCCATCACGGCGATGTATTCATAAAAAAGCAGTCCCGGAAACCGCACAAAACCGTAGGCCCGTGCAAGCGCAGCGCCGCCGGGCATTTGCCGGGTGGCGGCTTCGCCTTACCCGGCCTACGTTGGCATTTGTAGGCCCGGTAAGCGTAGCGCCACCGGGCGTGTATTACAGGAAGGCCGGTAACATCGCCGCCAGACTCCCTTTCTTCAGCAGATCCATCGCTGCATCAATGTCCGGGGCGAAGAAGCGATCATCATCATAGTGCGCCACCTGCTCCCGCAGGATATGACGCGCCTGCTCCAGCAGCGGGCTGGAGGTGAGGCCATCACGCAAATCGCAGCCTTGCGCTGCCGCCAGCCACTCGACCGCCAGCACGCCACGGGTATTACCCGTCATCTCCCATAAGCGACGGCCTGCTGCCGGGGCCATTGAGACATGGTCTTCCTGGTTGGCGGAGGTGGGCAGACTGTCCACGCTGTGCGGGTGGGACAGCGCCTTGTTCTCGCTCGCCAGCGCCGCGGCGGTGACCTGGGCAATCATAAAGCCGGAGTTCACCCCGCCATTGCGCACCAGGAACGGCGGCAGCTGGGACATATGTTTATCCATCATCAGCGCGATACGGCGTTCAGAGAGCGCGCCGATCTCGGCAATCGCCAGGGCCAGATTATCCGCCGCCATCGCCACCGGTTCGGCATGGAAGTTGCCGCCGGAGACCACCTCACTTTCCGCCGCGAAGACCAGCGGGTTGTCGGAGACGGCATTGGATTCCACCAGTAGCACCTCTGCCGCCTGGCGCAGCTGGGTCAGGCAGGCGCCCATCACCTGCGGCTGACAGCGCAGGGAGTAGGGATCCTGCACCTTGTCGCAGTTATGATGCGAGTCGGCAATGGCGCTGGTGTCGGTCAGAACGTGGCGGAACAGCGCCGCGGCGTCGATCTGCCCGCGCTGGCCGCGCACCTCGTGGATGCGGGCATCAAACGGACGCCGGGAGCCGAGCACCGCTTCGGTGGTCAGCGCCCCGCAGACCACCGCCGAGGCAAAGAGATCTTCAGCTTCAAACAGACCGCGCAGGGCAAAGGCGGTGGAGGCCTGGGTGCCGTTCAGCAGGGCCAGCCCCTCTTTCGCCGCCAGCGTCACCGGGGCCAGCCCCGCTTTTTGCAGGGCGGTGGCGGCCGGGAGCCATTCGCCACGGTAGCGGGCTTTGCCTTCGCCGAGCAGGGTCAGAGACATGTGCGCCAGCGGCGCCAGGTCGCCGGAGGCACCCACCGAGCCTTTGGCCGGGATCCACGGGTAGACGCCCGCATTGACCATGGCAATCAGCGCCTCAATCACGCTCAGGCGGATGCCGGAGAAACCGCGCGCCAGGCTGTTGATCTTCAGCACCATCATCAGGCGCACCATGTCATCATCCAGCGGCTCGCCCACGCCCGCCGCGTGGGACAACACCAGCGAACGTTGCAGGTTTTCCAGATCGTGGGTGGCGATGCGCGTCTGCGCCAGCAGGCCAAACCCGGTGTTAATGCCGTAGGCGGTGCGCCCTTCTGCAACAATGGCTTCCACGCAGGCGACGCTGTCGTTAATCGCCTTATGGGCCGCCTCATCGAGCGTCAACTGGTGCGGCTGCTGCCAGATCTGGCGCAGCTGGGCCAGGGTCAGGGAGCCGGGCGTCAGGGTTAAGGCGTTCATTAGTGCTTTCCTTGTGTGGCCGCGATCATCGGCAGGTTGAGTCCCTGCTCTTTCGCGCAGTCGATGGCAATGTCATACCCGGCATCGGCATGGCGCATAACGCCTGTCGCCGGATCGTTGTGCAGGACGCGGGCAATACGGGCCGCGGCTTCATCGGTGCCGTCGCAGACGATCACCATCCCGGCATGCTGGGAGAAGCCCATGCCCACCCCGCCGCCGTGGTGCAGCGAGACCCAGGTGGCGCCGCTGGCAGTGTTGAGCAGCGCGTTCAGCAGCGGCCAGTCGGAGACCGCGTCGGAGCCGTCCTGCATCGCTTCAGTTTCGCGGTTCGGGCTGGCAACCGAGCCGGAGTCGAGATGGTCGCGACCAATGACGATGGGCGCGGAGACTTCACCGCTGCGCACCATTTCGTTGAAGGCCAGGCCCAGCTTCTGACGCCACTCCAGCCCAACCCAGCAGATCCGCGCCGGCAGTCCCTGGAAGTTGATGCGCTCGCGGGCCATGTCCAGCCAGTGATGGAGGTGCTCATCATCGGGAATGATCTCTTTCACTTTGGCGTCGGTTTTGTAGATATCCTCCGGGTCGCCGGAGAGGGCCACCCAGCGGAACGGGCCAATCCCGCGGCAGAACAGCGGACGGATATAGGCCGGGACAAAGCCCGGGAAGTCGAAGGCGTTGGTCACGCCCATCTCTTTCGCCATCTGACGGATGTTGTTGCCGTAATCGAAAGTCGGTACACCCTGCTGGCTGAAGGCCAGCATCGCGTTAACGTGGTCAGCCATGGAACGCTTCGCCGCCAGCACGGTGCCTTCCGGATCCTGCTGCGCTTTCTGCTGGTACGCTTCCCAGCTCCAGCCTTTTGGCAGGTAGCCGTGCAGCGGATCGTGGGCGCTGGTCTGGTCGGTGACCAGGTCCGGGCGCACGCCGCGCGCCACCAGTTCCGGTAGGATCTCGGCGGCGTTACCGCACAGGGCAATGGAGACGGCCCGTCCCTCGGCGGTATATTTCTGGATGCGCGCCAGGGCGTCGTCAAGCGTTTCGGCCTGCTCATCAACGTAGCGGGTCCGCAGACGGAAATCGATGCGGCTCTGCTGGCACTCAATATTCAGGGAACAGGCCCCCGCCAGCGTTGCCGCCAGCGGCTGTGCGCCGCCCATACCGCCCAGGCCTGCGGTGAGCACCCAGCGGCCTTTCAGGGAGCCGTTATAGTGTTGGCGGCCTGCTTCGACAAAGGTCTCGTAGGTCCCCTGGACGATGCCCTGGCTGCCAATGTAGATCCAGCTGCCGGCGGTCATCTGGCCATACATCGCCAGCCCTTTCGCATCCAGCTCGTTAAAGTGTTCCCAGGTGGCCCAGTGCGGCACCAGGTTGGAGTTGGCGATCAGCACGCGCGGGGCGTTTTCGTGGGTTTTGAACACGCCGACCGGTTTGCCGGACTGTACCAACAGGGTTTCGTCGCTTTCCAGTTCAGTAAGCGCGGCGACAATGGCGTCATAGCACGCCCAGTTGCGCGCGGCGCGGCCAATCCCGCCATAGACCACCAGCTCGTGAGGGTTCTCCGCCACGTCGGGATCGAGGTTATTCATTAACATGCGCAGCGGGGCTTCGGTGAGCCAGCTTTTGGCAGTCAGCCGGGTGCCACGTGGGGCGCGGATCTCTTGCTGGCGAAACTTACCTGACGACATTGTGTGCTCCTCATAGGGGACAGAATATACAGTAAGATATACTTGTATAGACAAGTGCACACAAGAGCGGTTTTAACAATTACGATACATTTTTGTTATATTGCGTCAGCAATCACGCTTTTCGCTTATGACATAAAATGGCCCTGCAGCCGGTAGCGGTTGCCGGGGAAGAGCAGCCGGGCATGGGAGACGATGTGGGAGGCTGACCATGTGCGGCGGTGGATCAGCAGGCAGGGGTCGTGCTCCTTGATGCGCAGCAGTTCGCACTCCTTCGGCGTGGCCCGCACCGCCTCGACGATATGCTCCCCTTCCGTCAGCGGCGCAACCCGCGACAGATAAGCATGGGGCGTGGTGGTGGTGTAGTCCTGCTGAAGGTAGTCCGGCACCAGTGCGGCATTGACGCAGCGATCCTCTATCTGCACCGGGACGTCATTTTCATAGTGCAACATCAGGGAGTGAAAGATGCGCGATCCCTCTTTGACGTTCAACGCTACCGCCTGGGCGGCGCTGGCCTGCGTCTCTTCGAGGAACTGCACTTCACACCGGTGCTGATGGTTGCGGGAGGCGATCTCATCGGCAATGCTGCGGATCTCAAACAGCGCTGACTGCCCTTTTGGCTCGGCAACAAAGGTGCCGACCCCCTGCAGGCGCACCAGCAGTCCCTCATCGGTCAGCTCCCGCAGCGCGCGGTTGATGGTCATCCGGCTGAAGCCGAACTGGGCCACCAGCTCCGCCTCGGAGGGGATACGATCGTGGGGACGCCAGACGCCGGTGGCGATTTGATGGCTGATCGCCTGCTTGACCTTTTCATAGAAAGGGGCTGGCGCACTGGCCTGCTGCTGCGGGGCGCGAGAGAACATAGCAATTCCTTAAGCCGTCATAAAAAATCGAGTATATACAAGCTTTATGCCCACCAGTGAGCGATTTGCCACGCCAGCCGTGCGGCGAGCTTCGCCCCCTGACTGTCACGATCGAAGCCGGGACTGAACTCAACCAGATCGGCCGCCTGCAGTTTGCCGCTGCGACAGATCCGCTCGATAACCGGGAGCAGATCACGGGCGGGAACCCCCAGCGCGGCGGGGGCCGACACGGCGGGCATCTCCCCGGCAGGCATCACGTCGAGATCGAGGGTCAGGTAGACACGATCTGCCTGTTCCAGAAGCGTTGTGAGCGCGTCAAGCGCCTGCTGGCGGAAATCGAGATCCTCCACCAGCGTAACGTTAAGGCGCGCAGCCTCATCCCACAGCGCCTGGGTGTTGGCCGCCCGGCTGACCCCGAAGCAGGCATAACGAAACTCACGCTGCTGTTGTGCGCAGTAGAGCGCCAGCTGGCGGAACGGTGTCCCTGAGGTCGCCTGGCGGGCATTTCGCAGATCGAGATGCGCGTCGAGGTTGATGATTACTACACGCTCGCCGGCAAAGGCATCCAGCACGCCGCGGCCATGGGCCCAGGCGGTTTCATGCCCGCCACCGAACACCAGGGTGCGCATCCCGCCCCGCTGACAGGCGGTGACCGTCTCGCTCAGCGCCTGCTGGGCCGCCTCCAGCGCCTCCCCTTCCACGCGGATGTTGCCGATATCGGTCAGCCGCTCGTGACCCTGATGACTGGCCATGTTCGCCAGCGCCCGGCGTATTACGTCCGGCGCCTGTGCGGCACCGGTTCGGCCCTGATTGCGCCTGACCCCTTCATCGCAGGCGAAGCCAATCAGGGCGATACCGTCGCCGGTCGGCGTTGGCGTGTCGCTAAGTTGCACGGTCTGGAACAGGCGCAGCGCGTTGCTGGCCTCGCTGCTGTCGTCGCGACCCTGCCAGACCTCAGGTGAAACCGGCTGCCATAGGTTCATTCTACTTTTCCTCTGAATACGCGCTGATAAAGCGGGTTACGACCCGGCTCATAGACCATCTCAACCGGGTTTTTCGCATCCCAGATGGCCAGATCCGCCACAAACCCCGCCTTCAACTGGCCATGGGTGTCGCCGCGCCCCAGCGCCCGTGCCGCGTGCCGGGTTACCCCTGCCCACGCCTCTTCCGGGGTGAGACCAAACTGCACGCAGGCCATGTTCATCGCCAGATGCAGGCTGGCGAACGGACTGGTGCCCGGGTTGTAGTCCGTGGCGACCGCCATCGGTATCCCCCGCTGGCGTAACCGCGCAACCGGCGGGCGCTGTCGCTCCTGTAAAAAGTAAAATGCGCCGGGGAGTAACACCGCCACGGTGCCGCTCTGCGCCATCGCGTCGACACCAGCCTCGTCGAGATATTCAATATGATCGGCGGAGAGCCCATGGTAACGACTCACCAGCGCAGTGCCGCCGAGACTGGAGAGCTGCTCAACGTGGCCTTTAATGGGGATGCCCAGCGTCTGCGCCGCCTGGAACACCCGCTCGCTCTGTTCGGGCGTAAACCCGACATTTTCGCAGAAGACATCCACAGCTTCGAAGAGCCCTTTTTCCCACAGTGCAGGCAGCATATGCTGGCAAACATGGTCGATGAAGGCATCCGGATCGTGGCGATACGCCTTCGGCACGGCGTGGGCCGCCAGCAGCGTCGGGCTGATCTCCACCGGGTTGGTCTGTGCAAGACGCCGGGCCACGCGCAGCATCTTCTCTTCGGATTCGTCATCCAGGCCGTAACCCGACTTTATCTCGAGGGTGGTGACACCCTCGCGCATTAAGCGCTGCAAGCGCTGCTGCGCAAGCTGTTCGAGCTGCTCAGGCGTGCTCTCCCGGGTGGCAGTGACCGTGGCGTTAATCCCGCCGCCCTGAGCGCTGATGGTCTGATAGGAGACGCCGTTGAGTCGCTGCTCCCATTCGGCGGCACGATCGCCACCAAACACCAGATGCGTATGGCAGTCGATCAGGCCCGGCGTCACCAGCCGCCCCTGTAAATCGATGGTGTTGGGCAGATCATCCGGCAGGTCAGATTCCGGCACGATGGCCAGGATGGTCTCACCGCGCACAATCAATGCCCGGTTTTCCAGCAGGCCATAGGGGGTGTCGTGGTCGGGATCCAGCGTCGCGAGGCGCAGGTTACGCCAGATCAGATCGTCAGGATAAAGTTGCAGCATCGGGCTTCCACTTGTCATGGGTTGTATAGACATTTATTTTCATTCCTGTCGCCCTGTCAATCGCCTTTACCGAGATTGTTATTTATTTGTGACAACTTCCTCGCTAACCGCGGGAAGAAAAAGCAACTTTTTTGCACTCAACTAAAAGTTTCAGCAGTATTTTTAGAGCATTACTACATGCTCCTTTCATTAGTCATAACTGGCTCGGCACCTATACTTAAAAGTAGATTAGTATGCGAACGATAGAGTCAGAAGGGGTCAGGTAAAGGTGGTTGATGATGGTTCTTTAAGCGTTGAGCGGTCCATGCCCATCAAAGGCGTACTCATGCTGCTCACCAGTGAAAGGGTGCAAGTGTTTGAACCGAAGGCCTTCATACTGTATCGTCACAACATTGAAAATATCAAGGATATTATCCAGAGCGCTTTCTTCGCTCAACGCATTAGGGCGTAAACCGGACCTCATTGATAAAGTTTTAAAGAATCTGACCTGCCCATATTCCATGTGCACGGTTTTAGGCTAGCCCCCACCTTCTGGGCGTGTGTTTTTCGCGTCATCTGGCTGTGTGGCATCTCGCCTGATGTTGAGCCCTTGGGACCAGCTAAACAACGCGCCGTCAAGGCTGCAGATATACTCGTAACATTTGCAAAAGCATCAAGCGGCCCTGTCCCGTTGTTCTTTTTGAACCGGTTGCCTTTAACAGGAAGATTTGATTCATGCCAGGATATTCGTGCGATACTCGGAGGTGCTTTTTTAGTGACGTCTGTCTTTATCCCGACGTTCCTGCATAGTCATTCTTCCGGCTGCACTTGTCAGGTCAACACCGACGAGATCCAGGCAGTGAAAACGACTATCTAACGCAGCCAGTAGTTCAATCGTTTTCCCTGGCAGCCTGTACAAAACAGTTTTAACGCAGGATATTTTCTGTTTGCCAAGCCGACGCCAAGATTGGCGAAATCAGAGTAATGTATTTAGTGCTGAAGTACTGGATAAATATATTACCCGCTAAATACCGGATGAAATAAAGATGGAAGCTATTACCAATGCTCGCGCGGAGTGCCACGCGCAGCTGATGGCCTTTCAGGAAGAGCTGAACAGGCCGCAGGCAAAGAGTATGTTGAAGAGACGGTAGATGACGTAACGGAAGACGGTTAGACGCCAAAGACAAAGAGTAATTCGCATGCAGACGGGTTATATTTTAACTTAACGCTTAATCTTCTGATTTATTTTAGATACGTTATAATCGTTAATATGTCGTATATGAATATAGAAATTTCAGTTAAGTATTAATCATAAAACGCTATACCAATTTAATTGCGAGGGTTAACAATGAGCGTCAGAAGAGATAGCGACGGAAAATATGTGACAAGTGGACAGCCTTTTAAGCAGTATGATGAAAAATGGCGTGCTGATAACGCAGCTAGCTGGGAAGCCCCCATCAGCCAACCAAACCAGCCGGTTAATAATTCATGGGGAACTATCCAGCAGCCAACATCAACATCGACGTCCATGTCTTATGAAGACCAGCTGGCTTTCGCCAGTGGCGCGCGCAAAGTTCTCGCCTCAATTATTATCTGGTTTACGCT
The DNA here is from genome assembly GCF_055805075.1 of Leclercia sp. GHBNCSD. Lineage (NCBI taxonomy): Bacteria > Pseudomonadati > Pseudomonadota > Gammaproteobacteria > Enterobacterales > Enterobacteriaceae > Leclercia > Leclercia sp. GHBNCSD. The sequence goes on from NZ_JBQVYO010000001.1 coordinate 507,168, forward strand.
ATGGGGCGTTATTTTAGTGCCAGGGCTACAGGCTGCGCAAATGCTCATATATGAAGGGGGGCTTACCTCAATCCTGGCAAGGATAATTTTTTCAATCCTTTATATTGTTTATGTCATCCTATTTGCCCCTCTTCAGTTCGCTTACCTCTTTGAAGTTGGTGACCTGGCAACGCGATTGCTTATTCAGCTAGGGGTGGGAGTTGTACTGTCATTTCTGGTAGTTAAATTCTGGCGGAAGTTAAAGAAAAAAGTATTGTATAGCTTCGCATTTATTGCAGTGCTGGCCTATATAGCCGTTGGGCTGGTGTCGCTTAATAGTGGTCTTTGGGGATCATTTAAGTTTTTCCCGTACTTTAGTTAATATTTTTTCCGTATTGACGTGTTAAATGAGTTAGCGGTGGGCTGTTGCCTACCGCTAACATTACAATTCTGTGATAATGCGAACGATTTCTCGCAGGTGAACTACATCGAATAAAGTTTTTGGCACGGGAGATTATGCCGTCAGTACTCCCCCGCGGGACATCATCCATTGAAATGGTATTACAGCGTGATCTCATAGATGGCGGTGACTTTAACTCTGCACTGATCCGCTCCCTGGCAGCCTTGTTTGACTTTAATGAAATTTACTAATTGATGCTTCTAACACACCATCATTATTAGTAGTTTCTCGAAAAATATTTAATACTTAGTTGCCGAAGCCCAGCCATTAAATATTGATTTTTCCACGATATAGAAAAATAGAAAGGCAAACGGATGCCCTGTTTGCCTTTTTATAACTAGTAAAACATTTCACGGTTATTATTTACCAACCGGACCCACCTTCATCTTCCTTTTTCTGAAGCGCATCTCTGTAGCGCTGTTGTTCGATAAGTGAAAGATTAGGATCGTTCAATACGCTTCTTCCCTTAATACTTACATCATAGTCTATATCAGTTTGCGAAGCATAACTTTTGTCTACGCGAGTTTCCGACGAGTGATTGCTTAACGCATTGTAGGCTGAATCTAATTTTTGCGTGTCGGATGTACCTATATAGGCAAGTAAACAAGCGAAAACGAAAAATGCTGACCAAACTATACCAAATGATGTTATTTCAAACCCCAAACCTGTATTAATGAATATGACATTAAATCTGATAGCATAGACGATAATAAACGAAGTTAGAATTATGGTTCTTCTTTTCCACTTTGTAACAAACTTACGAATATGTTTTACACAGTTTACCAACGCAATCATAAAAAGTACTACAGATGCAATTGGCAACCAGAACGGGAATGGTGAGTATTCATTAGTGATATTAGATGTTAGTGTTACCAATGAAAAAATTAATAAGACAGATACAAGATATACACGTATAGCTATTCCCGTTTTGTGAGACTTATCTATTTTTAAAAATAAAACAGGTAATATTGCGGGAATGTTCATCAGTAATGCTATAACAATAGTCATCATTAATGAGTTCATGGTGGTTCTCTCATTTTAATTCAATATTAAAGGGAGCCTTGAAGCTCCCTCGCAGTAATTATCTTACAACGGTATCAATGATTACTTCATTAGTTTCAGGATCGTAAACTTTGACTTCATCTCTAATAATTGTTGTATGAATAGTGTTACTATCACCATCAACCTTCGAGATATGAAGATAGGATTTTACAAAAGAGCCTACATCGAGTCCTTTACTATTAATAGCTGCAAATTTAGCCGAAACTTCACGAGCTTTATCATCTGGCACAACAACAGTACAGCCACGTAATACGTCATCTGTAGAGACTTTAATCCCACGACGCTCGATCGTTAAACCGCCGTTCATATCACAACCGGCTGCATTATATTTGAAACCTTTTTTAGCAATGTCATAGCTATCCCTTGCCGAAACCCAGCCGTCAGAGGCAGGAATTGACTTTTCACCATTTTCTGTCTTAAGAGCAGATTGTTCAGCAATTTGACTATTTAGACTAAATGTCGAGTAAGCTAAAATGTTTTTTACATCTTTATATTGATTAATTTTAGCTTTGATTTTTGGAAGCTCTTCTTTTTTAATGTCTTCTTTAGCAAATACATCTGTAGTATTGTTCCACTTAGAACTAAAGAAATCCATTAATTCATCGTCACTAAACTGGCGTGGCGTCTGAGCAAAATAGACATAATAAATATCATCCTGAGAAACGACTTTAAAATCAGCATCAGAAATATTTCTTAACGCATCATCATCAGCGTTGAGTTTTGCTTCAAGTTTATCGCGCCACGTTTTTTGTTGTGACGTCGGTTCAGTTTTATGATGTTCTAATTTCTGCAGAGAAAGCTCGGCATCAGTAAAGAATTTGTTATTTTCTTTTTTCACATTATATGAAATGTCGTTTGAAAATAATACGCCATAGATTTCATCAGAGCTAAACTCAATTTTGGCACTACATGACAGCTCATCTTGACCGCTAGCAGTAAGCGATGCATTATTGATTTGTACTTTATCTGTCGAGCCAAATCCTTTAGAAAAATCATCCGCCGTATAATGATAACTAGCGTCAATTCTCAATTTTTTCCTTTCATTGCCATCAAGGTATCCTGCTTCTGATTTATATCTATCCATAAATGGAGAATAGCCTAGTGGATTACGATTTAAGAATTCGATGCTTCCTTTTTTGAAACTGTTTTCTAATTGCGAAATAATTTCGGGGCGCTTACAAATAGCATTTGCTTCCTCGCTGGTGAGTTCATTGATTGGTTTATCTTCAACAGCTTTATCACATCCTGAGAGAACAACAGAAAATCCTACTGCTAACATAATGGACTTGCGCATAGTCTATCCTTTGAATTAGTAAAACAGGAAAATACTTACAGGTATTTAATATGTATATAGTAGCGTTGTCATAGGGTTATTGACGTTCATACTCTACGCCCATGATTGCTATTCCATTTTTTGTTTTTTCAATATCTAATGTGGTATAGGTAGTATGAGCTACATACTCTTTTTGGTCTTTGCTCACATCCCATTTTTGAACAGCAACATTTCCTATGCCCGGCATTTTAATATTCTTTTCTTCGATCTTGATTACGAGGCCTGATGAGGTGTTTTTCCATGTTCCATAGATCCCGTCATCACCACACCCTGTCAGTAAAGTAACCAGACCGACACCCCAAAGAAGCTTACGCATACCAATTCCCTAAGTAATCAAAAAATAGCAGCTAATCCAGCTGCCTTTCCCAAAGGCTTTAATCTCGCCCGGCAAGCCACTCTGAGCTTGCTCTCAGCCAATAGCATTCAATTAAATTCGCTGCTCGTCACATCGTTTGTGACGATCAAAAAGCAACCAAATGATAGATTATAACTATCATGAATATGTTAAACATCATTAATTGATTTAATTAAATATAATATAGTGATGAAACTACTGATATCAGCTGAATAATATTGCCCTTGGGGAAGCGCTATAAGACCAGTACCGTTATCCAGTTTTCGTCAGGCTCACGGAGCTATGCGAACATAGCAATGGTTTATTAATGAGACAGGGAAAAGCAGGAGGTAAAAAGTAGCGAAATGGATAATCAGGTTGAGGAATAGCCAATTTAGCTTAAGTGCAAAATAAAAAGAGACCAGGTATTCCATTGCTGCGTTCTCTAATGTCTCTGTTGGTCTGTCCAGATATCGAAGACTGTAAAATCTAAGCATCGCTTAGACAGGGCTCAGTCTCATTTTTACAAGGATTTGCCAGCATCATGGGTGTTCTGAGTTTTCCGACAGCCGCAGTCTGACCATCGCCAGCAAAATAAAGGCCATAGACATCCCGTCCAGCCCATAGAACCCCGCTACCGGATAAACCCGCCGAGCCCAAAGCCGATGCCACCAGATCACAAGGCAATGCCCGGCGCCAGAGCAATAACGCGATGTCCGTAAGCATCAGCTTACGATGGCACCAGTGACCAAACATCACCTGCACCAGCGGAGCGGCCAATAAAAAGATTAGTTCGAAAAGCACTTATTAAGCGTGCGCTCTGCACATCGGTCAGTTGAGGGGGGTATTTCGAGCGAAAGCGGAAATTAAAAGCATCTCCCATTTGGAGTATGGCTACCGAAGCCGTGGCGATTCCTTGCCAGCCCCTATCAGAGCTTATTCCTGATTGATGAAGGCGTCTAATTTTCTTGAAGATCAGGAACATAGATAACTTTGAGCGTTATTCAACTTTGTACATTTACTATGTACGCAACCACGTCACCAGTAAAACTTTTTCATCACGTTTGCTCTAAACCACACTTATCTGTAATGTGCACACGGTGTTCAAGTAGAATGCGATTAAAAAGCGAAGTCATTTGCAATTTACATCGACCATTAAGCGATCTTTCTCGTTTTTTCGACAGAATGAGATGTAGGCAGCACCATATAAAGATTTTCTAAGTTTTAGTTAGATGTATTTTTGCCTTTTCATCTTCCCGTTTCGCTCAACTTAGTATAAAAAAGCAGGCTATTTCAGTTGTCCCCCTATTGATATGTTTTGCAGGAGCTTCCCTTGAACATTTCCAGGATTTCTCGTCTGGCGCTGGCACTCGCATTTGGCGTGACGTTATCGGCGTGCAGCTCTACTCCGCCAGATCAACTGCCATCAGAGCAGGTTGCGCCGGGCACGGCTTCCCGTCCGATCCTCTCCGCTGACGAAGCGAAAAACTTCCAGCAGGCTCGCTACTTTACGGCCATGGATCCGAACGCGGCGCCGTGGAGTCCTTATGCCATCCGCCTGCCTGAGCAGCCGAACTTTGTGGTTGGCCCGGCGGGAACCCAGGGCGTGACGCACACCTCCATCCAGGCGGCAGTCGATGCTGCCATTGCTAAGCACAGCAGCTCCCGTCAGTACATCGCCATTTTACCGGGCGAATACGAAGGTACTGTGTATGTGCCCGCCGCGCCGGGGAGCGTGACGATCTACGGTACGGGTGAAAAACCGATCGATGTCAAAATTGGTCTGGCGATCGACTCCGAGATCGACACCGCAACCTGGCGTCACCTGGTTAACCCGGGCGGCAAATATATGCCGGGCAAACCGGCCTGGTATATGTTCGACCGTTGCCAGAGCAAGCACAGCGCCACCGTTGGCCTGATGTGTTCCGCGGTCTTCTGGTCGCAGAACAACGGTCTGCAGCTGCAGAACCTGACCATTGAAAACAATCTGGGTGACAGCGTGGATGCCGGAAACCACCAGGCGGTGGCTCTGCGCAGCGATGGCGATCGGGTGCAAATCGACAAGGTGAACATTCTGGGTCGCCAGAACACCTTCTTCGTCACTAACAGCGGCGTTGACAACACCCTGAAAAACAACCGTATCACCCGTACGCTGGTGACCAACAGCTACATTGAAGGGGATGTGGATATGGTTTCTGGTCGCGGTGCCGTGGTGTTTGATAACACCGATTTCCGCGTCATGAACACCCGTACCCAGCAGGAAGGCTACGTCTTCGCCCCTGCGACGCAGTCCAATCTGTTCTACGGCTTCCTGGCAGTGAACAGCCGCTTTACCGCGATGGGCGACGGCGTGGCACAACTCGGCCGCTCCCTGGATGTCGATTCCGCCACTAACGGTCAGGTGGTGATCCGCGACAGCGTGATCAACGAAGGCTTTAATATGGCTAAACCGTGGGGCAACGCCGCCATCTCTCAGCGTCCGTATGCGGGTAACACCGGTGCGGTGGATGAGAAAGGCAACGTGCAGCGTAACCTCAACGACGCTAACTTCAACCGCATGTGGGAATACAACAACCGCGGCGTGGGAAGTAAAGTGATCGCAGAGCCGAAGCAGTAAATATTTAGCAAAAAGGGGGAGCAACTCCCCCTTAATGCTGCGGCTGAACACGTCAGGCACCGGTTTTAAGATACGCATCCAGCAGTTGCAGAACTGCAACCATGAGTTGCAGGAACAGAATTATCCATCCCATCATGCTCATACGCCACTCCTTGGGTCAGGAGCACTTCCACTGACTTACCTTTCCGCTGCCTGTCGCCAGTGGGCGTTGGTTTATGTTGATGTGCTCCGCAGTTAAGGCACTGACGGCACCACCCGCCAGCCAGGACTTAAAAGTGATCCCAGATTGCGGACTGCCACACATCTACACCAACAGTTCTGATTATAAGCAGACGAGACTGGATATTTAAACAGTCTTTTATCAAATAGGAATTTATAAAGGAGCGCGGTTAAAATCAATATTATTCAAAAATTTAAGTTAATATCACTACGAGTCACTCTTCCAGGATTAAGCAACTGACGTTGTGCAAAGGGTCAGTACGACGCTAATATAAGGCGGTTGGTTTATGTTGATGTGCTCACCCGGCTACCACCGGGCATAAAAAAACCTCGCATTCGCGAGGTTTTTTTATTTCATCCGTCTTAGTGCGCGTTAACCACCACCCACATTGGCCCCTGGCCGACGGCGTAACGTCCCTTCTCTTCAAGCAGCCCCTGCTCACCCTGAATTTCATACAGCGCGATATGGTGCGATTTTTGCCCCGCCGCAATCAGGAATTTACCGCTGTGATCGACGTTGAAGCCGCGCGGCTGCGTTTCGGTTGGCTGGAAGCCTTCGATAGCCAGCACGCTACCATCTTCCGAAACACTAAACACGGTGATCAGGCTGGAGGTACGGTCGCAGGTATAGAGGTGACGGCCATCAGGTGTGATATGGATATCTGCCCCCCAACGGGTATCGGTGAAATCAGACGGCATCATGTCCAGGGTCTGCACGCACTCAATCTTGCCGTGCGGATCGCGCAGGGCCCAGACGTCTACCGTGCAGTTCAGCTCATTCACCACGTAGGCGTACTGCTGATTCGGATGGAATGCCATATGACGCGGACCGGCCCCTTCAACGGTAGCCACTTCCGCCGGGTTCTGCGCGGTCAGCTTGCCGTCATCGCCCAGCGTAAACAGGCAGATGCGATCCTGCTTCAGCGCCGGCACCCACAGAGTGCGGTTATCCGGGGAGATGTTAGCCGAGTGGCACCCTTCCAGCCCTTCAACCACCTCAACGGTTTCGCCAGGAATACCGTCATCCAGACGGGTTACGCTGACGCAGCCGGCATTGTAGGAGCCGCTAAAAATGAAGCGTCCCTGCAGATCGGTGGAGATATGCGTCGGGCTGCCGGGCAGCGCGGCTTCGGCCGTGTATGTCAGAGCGCCATCTTCAGGCGAGATACGGTACGCGAGCACGCGGAACTCCGGGCGAACACCCACATACAGGAAACGTTTATCCGGGCTGATCACCATCGGCTGAACCTGGCCGGGAACATCGACAACCTGAACCAGGGTGAGCGAACCTTCGGGATTCAGACGCCAGACATGGATCTGCTGGCTTTCAGGACTGGCGGTATAAACGGTTTGTTTCATGAATGCTCCTTTCCTCACTGCGCGTAAAAGTAATGTACCAGGATAGTCGTTTTTAACGGTGAATGCTGAATTTTAACCAGGAATTTTGCAGCGTTACTTGCACGGTGTACCATCTGCGCATCCCCTCCTTTCAACATTAACCCGGAATATCAAATGACCTCGCGTGTGATTGCACTGGATTTAGACGGTACGCTGTTAACGCCGCAAAAAACCCTGCTCCCCTCTTCGCTTGAAGCACTGAAGCGTGCCCAGGAGGCGGGATATCAACTCCTCATCGTGACGGGTCGGCATCACGTTGCTATTCATCCTTTTTATCAGGCACTGGCGTTAGATACACCTGCAATTTGTTGTAATGGAACCTATTTGTATGATTATCAAGCAAAAAAGGTTCTGCAAGCCGATCCCTTACCGGTTCCGCAGGCGCTGCAACTGATCGATCTGCTCAATGAGCATGCCATTCACGGCCTGATGTATGTTGACGACGCGATGCTGTACGAGCGTCCTACCGGCCACGTGATTCGCACCAGCAACTGGGCACAGGCGCTGCCGGAAGCGCAGCGCCCGGTCTTCACGCAGGTGCCGTCCCTCGCCCAGGCCGCCCGTGAGGTCAACGCGATCTGGAAATTTGCCCTGACCGGTGAGGACACAGGCAAACTCAACGACTTTGCCACACAGGTTGAGCAGACGCTGGGGCTGGAGTGCGAATGGTCGTGGCACGATCAGGTGGATATCGCCCGTAAAGGCAACAGCAAGGGGAAACGCCTGACGGAGTATGTGGAATCCATCGGCGGCTCTATGAAGGACGTCATTGCCTTTGGCGATAACTACAATGACATCAGCATGCTGGAAGCGGCTGGTACCGGAGTGGCGATGGGGAATGCGGACGACGCCGTCAAAGCGCGCGCGAATGTGGTGATCGGCGATAACACCACCAACAGCATCGCCGAATTTATCTATACCCGTCTGCTGTGATCAGGTGGTGATGGAGACGCTCTTGATCTGCGCGTAGAGCCAGAGGCCAGGTTTGATCCCCAGTTCATCTCTGGCCCACGGGCTGATGCGGGCCCACAGCGTGCGGCTGCCAATCTCCAGCTGCACCTCCACCTGACCTTTGTCGTCGTAACACTGGGCGACCTTGGCGCGCAGAATATTACGGATGCTGCTCTGTAGCGGCGGCTGGAGTACCAGCGAGACATCGGACGCCTGAATGCGAATGCGCAGGTTGGTTTGCAGCGGTTTATCCAGCTTGTTGACCCAGACATGCTGATCGCCGATAGCCAGGGCGGTCATGGCATAGTGCGGATGGTGTTCCAGCACGCTCACCTTCAGAATGCTGCTTTGCTGCTCCTGCGGCAGCCAGGGATGCATTACGCTGCTCCCCCACACCTCTTCCAGATTACCGAACGCTTTCACGCTACCATTTTCCAGCACCAGTACCTTATCGGCCAGATGCAGGATCTCATCCAGCGAATGGCTCACATAGAGCATCGGGATGTTGATTTCGCGGGCCAGGCGCTGCAGATAAGGCAGCAGCTCGCGCTTACGGGGGATATCGAGCGAGGCCAGCGGTTCGTCCAGCAGCAGCAGTTCCGGGGCAGTAAGCAGCGCCCGGCCTATCGCCACGCGCTGCTTTTCGCCGCCCGACAGCGACGACGGCAGCCGGTCAAGCAGGTGCTCAATGCCCAGCAAAGCCACCAGCTTATCGAACTGCCCGGCCATGCTTTTCGCCATGCCGTAACGCAGGTTGCCCAGTACTTTGTAATGGGGAAACAGCCTGGCGTCCTGGAAGACATAACCAATCCGGCGCTTTTCTGGCGCGAGAAAAATACGCTTTTCGGCATCGTTCAGCACCCGATCGTTGAGTACGATCCGCCCCGTCTGAGGTCGCGTCAGCCCGCTTATCGCGTTGATTAGCGACGTTTTGCCCGCGCCGGAGACGCCAAAAATGGCGGTAATGCCGCTGGCTGGCAGGGTTTCGTTGAGGGTCAGGCAGTGATCGCCCAGCGTCTGGGTAAAATTGAGTTCCAGCATGATTATTTCCCCATCCGTTCACGGCTGATGCGCGCCAGCCACTCCGACACCAGCAGCGACACCAGCGCCAGCACAATGGAGATCAGGCACAACCGCGCCGCAGCCCCCTCGCCACCCGGGGTCTGGATCAGGGTATACATGGCCGACGGGAGAGTGCGTGTTTCGCCCGGAATGTTGGAAACAAAAGTGATGGTGGCGCCAAACTCCCCCAGCGAGCGGGCAAATGCCAGCACCGTGCCGACAATAATGCCCGGCAGCGTCAGGGGAAGCGTAATGGTGAAAAAGACGCGCCAGCGCCCGGCCCCGAGGGTACGGGCCGCCTGTTCAAGTTTAAGATCGACCCCTTCCAGCGCCAGGCGGATCGCCCGTACCATCAGCGGGAATGACATCACCGCCGCCGCCAGCACGGCGCCGCGCCAGCTGAAGGCAAAGCTAATGCCAAACCACTCATACAGGCGCTCGCCGATAAAACCGCGCCGCCCCATGGCAATCAGCAGCAGATACCCTACCACCACCGGCGGCAGCACCAGAGGCAGGTGCAAAATACTGTCGAGGAGTGCTTTGCCCGGAAACTGACAGCGAACCAGTAACCAGGCGAAAAAGACCCCAAAGGGCAAACTCAATGCAACCGCGAGGGAAGAGACTTTCAGGCTCAGCAGCACGGCCTGCCATTCGGGATCGGTCAATATCATTCGTGCGTCGTAAATCCGTAACGTTTAAAGATGGCAGACGCCTGCGGCCCCTTCAGATAATCGTAAAAGGCGCTGACGGTTGCGTTTTTATGTCCATCAATGATGGCCACAGGATATTCCACTTTCTTATGCGAGTCTTCAGGGAACGTACCCACCACTTTCACCCCTTTTTCAGCAACCGCATCGGAACCGTAGACGATCCCAAGCGGCGCTTCATTGCGCGCCACCAGCGCCAGTGCGCCACGCACATCTTCCGCAGGCGCCAGTTCAGGAGCCAGCGTCTCCCAGGCACCCAGTTTTTGCAGCGCCTCTTTAGCGTAAATGCCTGCCGGAACGTGTTCCGGATCGCCCACCGCCAGACGCCCCCCTTTCAGCAGGCTGCTCCAGGGCGTCTCCTTGTTGATAGCCACCTCGCCCTGGGCGCTGGCTTTCGGCGCCACCACAACCAGGCTGTTGCCGAGCAGGGTGACACGGCTCGCCGCATCAACCGCTTTTTTATCGACGGCGTAATCCATCCACTTCTGATCGGCCGATATAAAGAGGTCGGCAGGGGCGCCTGCTTCAATCTGTCGCGCCAGAGTGGACGAAGAGGCAAATGACGACACCACCTCGACGTTTGTCTCTTTTTTATACACCACGGCAATATCCTGCATTGCGTTCGTCAGTGATGCGGCGGCAAAGACGGTGATCTTGCCTTCGTCTGCCAACGCCTGGCCGGCCAGCGTGAGTGTCAGCGTCACGCCGGTAACCAATCCTGACCATGTACGTTTCATTTAAAGCTCCTGCAAAGACCGTTATATAAATTGAAATATAACGATAACCGTCAGGTTTGCCCAGCGTTAAATCGTAGCGATCGGGGAGTAGATCAATTTTGTCCTGAAAATAGTATCGGCGAGGAAGGGGGAAACTTGAGAGCAAAACGCCCGGCGGAACCGGGCGTTTTTAAAGGGAATTAATGCTGTTTTTTCGGCTGTTTTCTGTGGCCGACATTGGAAAAGATGTTGAACACCTCACCCAGGCCGTAGATGGCACCGAGGATGATAGCCATCACCACTGGTACCATGATCACGGCGAATACCAGACTTTTCAGCAACTCTAACATGGCTTTCTCCAGACAATGTGAATTGCCTTATTCTAACCGGAAAAGCGAGAATTACATCCCCTTTTGTGCGGTACAGTTTGCGCCTGTAACGAATTACGTCACAATAACCTTTTTGCCAGGACATTGTTATGCAGGCCGAAATTCTCCTCACCCTACGTCTTTCGCAAAAACTGTTCGCCGATCCCCGCCGCATTGCCCTGCTCAAGCAAATTGAGCAAACCGGCTCCATCAGCCAGGGGGCAAAAAACGCTGGCATTAGCTATAAAAGCGCGTGGGATGCCATCAACGAGATGAACACGCTGAGCGAACAGACCCTGGTCGATCGCGCCACCGGCGGCAAAGGCGGCGGCGGTGCCATCCTGACGCGCTACGGGCAGCGGCTGATCCAGCTCTATGACCTGCTGGCGCAGATCCAGCAAAAGGCCTTCGATGTTTTAAGCGATGACGACGCCCTGCCGCTGGACAGTCTGCTCGGCGCCATCTCGCGTTTCTCTTTGCAAACCAGCGCCCGCAACCAATGGTTTGGCACGGTCACCGCCCGCGATGATGACCAGGTCCAGCAGCATGTCGATATTTTACTCGCCGACGGCACCACCCGCCTGAAAGTTGCCATTACGGCCCAGAGCGGCAAGCGGCTGGGGCTGGATGAGGGCAAAGAGGTGCTGGTGCTGTTGAAAGCGCCATGGGTCAACATCACGCTGGACAGGGAAACGGCAAAACAGGCGGATAACCAGCTACAGGGAGTTATCAACCATATCGACCGTGGCGACGAGCAGTGTGAAGTGCTGATGACCCTGCCCGACGGCCAGACGCTCTGCGCCACCGTGCCTGCGGCCCAGAGCCAGGATTTAGAAGAAGGTGCTGAGGCGACCGCATATTTTAATGCCGACCGGGTGATTATCGCCACGTTGTGCTAAGCGCATTGACATGTGTGCCGACAGTGGGTTATCCCTGATGCTTATTGCTGCAAAAAATGGGATAAATCATGTCATCATTGCAAATTTCGCAAGGCACGTTTCGTCTTAGCGACACGCGCACGCTCACCCTCGCTGATTTTACGTTGAATGGTGGTGAAAGCTGGGCTTTTGTGGGCAGTAACGGCAGCGGTAAATCTGCCGTCGCCCGCGCCCTGGCTGGCGAGCTGACGCTGCTGAAGGGCGAACGCCAGAGCAGTTTCACCCGCGTGACCCGCCTCTCCTTCGAGCAACTGCAGAAACTGGTCAGCGACGAGTGGCAGCGTAACAACACCGATATGCTCAGCCCCGATGAAGATGATACTGGCCGAACGGCCGCTGAAATCATTCAGGACGAGATCAAAGACGACGTCCGTTGCCGCCAGCTGGCGGAACAGTTCGGCATCACTTACCTGCTGGAGAGACGTTTCAAGTATCTTTCTACCGGTGAAACCCGCAAAACACTGCTGTGCCAGGCCCTGATGGCCGACCCCGACCTGCTGATCCTGGATGAACCTTTTGACGGCCTCGACGTGCAATCCCGCAGCCAGCTGGCGGATCTGCTGGCCTCGCTTAATCAGCAGGGCTATACCCTGGTGCTGGTCCTGAACCGTTTTGACGAGATCCCCGATTTTGTCCAGCACGCGGGGGTGCTGGCCGACTGCACCCTGACGGCGGTGGGCGAAAAAGCGGCTCTGCTGAAGCAGGCGCTGATTGCCCAACTGGCGCACAGTGAAAAACTGAACGGCATTACCCTGCCCGAACCGGATGCGCCGTCTGCGCGTCACGGTTTGCCGGAGGGCGAGGCGCGGATTGTGCTGAATAACGGCGTGGTCTCCTATAACGATCGTCCGATCCTCAACCAGTTAAGCTGGACGGTAAATCCCGGCGAGCACTGGCAGATTGTCGGCCCTAATGGCGCCGGGAAATCGACCCTGCTTAGCCTCATTACCGGGGATCACCCCCAGGGCTACAGCAACGATCTCACCCTCTTTGGCCGCCGTCGCGGCAGCGGCGAAACCATCTGGGATATCAAAAAACATATTGGCTACGTCAGCAGCAGCCTGCACCTCGATTACCGCGTCAGTACCACGGTGCGCAACGTCATCCTGTCCGGTTATTTCGACTCCATCGGGATTTATCAGGCGGTGTCTGACCGGCAGCACAAGCTGGCGCAGCAGTGGCTGAATATTCTGGGGATGGATAACCGGGTTGCGGATGCCCCGTTCAGCAGCCTGTCGTGGGGCCAGCAGCGGCTGGCACTCATCGTGCGCGCGCTGGTGAAACACCCGACGCTGCTGATCCTCGACGAGCCGCTACAGGGGCTGGATCCCCTGAACCGCCAGCTTATTCGCCGTTTTGTTGATGTCCTGATTAGCGAAGGTGAAACGCAGCTACTGTTTGTTTCTCACCATGCCGAAGACGCACCCGCCTGTATCACCCACCGCCTGGAATTTGTCGCCGACGGCGACGGCTATCGCTACCAGGTTGGCCGCATCTGACATCCTGACGGGGGCCACGCCCCCGCTCTTTTTCGGACAACCTGCAACATCCCACCCCGAGCGCTTTGATCTACAATCCTTTTTTAGCCGGAGAGCAGCTGCGTTTTGCGCAGTGTAAACGATTCCACTATTTTATCCCATGTCACACTTTCCTGCTCTCTGTTATGCTAGGATTATCTCATACCATAAGCCTAATGGAGCGAAATATGCGAGTTCTGGTAACAGGTGGTAGCGGTTACATAGGAAGTCATACCTGTGTGCAACTGCTGCAAAATGGCCATGACGTCATCATCCTTGATAACCTGTGCAACAGTAAACGCAGCGTGCTGCCGGTTATGGAGCGCCTGGCCGGTAAACAGCCTGCTTTTGTCGAAGGCGATATTCGTAACGAAGCGCTGATGACTGAGATCCTGCACGATCACGCCATTGATACGGTGATTCACTTTGCTGGCCTGAAAGCGGTGGGCGAGTCCGTGGCGAAGCCGCTGGAATATTACGACAACAACGTCAACGGCACGCTGCGCCTGGTCTCTGCCATGCGCGCGGCGGGCGTCAAAAACTTGATCTTCAGTTCTTCCGCCACCGTCTACGGCGACCAGCCGCAAATCCCTTATGTTGAAAGCTTCCCGACCGGTACGCCGCAAAGCCCGTACGGCAAGAGCAAGCTGATGGTGGAACAGATCCTGACTGACCTGCAAAAAGCACAGCCGGAGTGGAGCATTGCCCTGCTGCGTTATTTCAACCCGGTGGGCGCACACCCATCCGGCGACATGGGTGAAGATCCGCAGGGCATTCCTAATAACCTGATGCCCTATATTGCCCAGGTTGCGGTAGGCCGTCGTGACTCGCTGGCGGTCTTCGGCAACGACTACCCTACCCCGGATGGCACCGGCGTTCGCGACTACATTCACGTGATGGATCTCGCCGACGGCCACGTCGCCGCCATGCAGCAGTTGGCCAATAAACCGGGCGTTCACATTTACAACCTCGGTGCGGGCGTCGGCAGCAGCGTGCTGGATGTGGTGAATGCCTTCAGCGCCGCCTGCGGCAAACCGGTGAGCTACCACTTCGCCCCGCGTCGCGACGGCGATCTGCCTGCCTACTGGGCCGATGCATCGAAGGCGGATAAAGAGCTTAACTGGCGTGTCTCCCGCACGCTTGACGAAATGGCACAGGATACCTGGCGCTGGCAGTCTCGCCACCCACAAGGCTATCCGGACTAAGGACCTGTCATGACCCAATTTAACCCCGTCGATCACCCGCATCGTCGTTTTAATCCATTAACCGGGCAGTGGATCCTGGTCTCTCCGCATCGCGCCAAACGCCCCTGGCAGGGCGCGCAGGAGACACCGTCCAGCGAGACACTGCCCCAGCACGATCCGGACTGCTTCCTCTGTCCGGGAAATACTCGCGTCACCGGCGATATCAACCCGGACTACAAAGGCACCTTCGTCTTTACCAATGACTTTGCCGCCCTGATGACCGACACGCCGGACGCCCCGCAGAGTGACGATCCGCTCCTGCGCTGCGAAAGCGCGCGCGGCACCAGCCGGGTAATCTGTTTCTCGCCGGATCACAGCAAAACCCTGCCGGAGCTGAGCGTAGAAGCGCTGACCGAAGTGGTGAAAACCTGGCAGGAACAGACCGCCGAACTGGGACAAACCTATCCCTGGGTGCAGGTCTTCGAGAACAAAGGCGCGGCGATGGGCTGCTCGAATCCCCATCCCCACGGCCAGCTGTGGGCCAACAGCTTTATGCCTAACGAAGTGGAGCGGGAAGATCGCCTGCAAAAAGCCTATTACGCTGAGCAGCAGTCGTCCATGCTGCTGGACTATGTCCAGCGCGAGCTGGCTGATGGCAGCCGCACCGTCGTGGAAACCGAACACTGGTTAGCGGTGGTGCCATACTGGGCGGCATGGCCATTCGAGACCCTGCTGCTGCCGAAAGCCCACGTTCTGCGGTTAACCGATCTGAGCGACGCCCAGCGCAGCGATCTGGCGCTGGCGCTGAAAAAACTGACCAGCCGCTATGACAACCTGTTCCAGTGCTCCTTCCCCTATTCCATGGGCTGGCACGGCGCACCGTTTAATGGCGAAGAGAATCAACACTGGCAGCTGCACGCCCACTTCTATCCGCCGCTGCTGCGCTCCGCCACCGTACGTAAGTTTATGGTCGGCTATGAGATGCTGGCAGAAACCCAGCGTGACCTGACGGCGGAGCAGGCCGCAGAGCGTCTGCGTGCAGTGAGTGATGTCCATTTTCGCGAATCCGGAGAATAACAATGAGTCTGAAAGATAAAACCCACGCCCTGTTTGCTGAAAAATTTGGTTATCCCGCCACTCACGCAATCCAGGCGCCAGGCCGCGTTAACCTCATCGGCGAACATACCGACTACAACGACGGTTTCGTCCTGCCCTGCGCCATTGATTACCAGACGGTGATCAGCTGCGCAAAACGCGACGACCGCAAGGTGCGCGTTATGGCAGCGGATTATGACAACCAGATCGATGAATTTTCGCTGGATGAGCCGATTGTTGCCCATGACAGCCAGCAGTGGTCTAACTACGTCCGCGGCGTGGTGAAGCATCTGCAAAAACGTAACAAGGAGTTTGGCGGCGCAGATCTCGTGATCAGCGGCAACGTCCCACAGGGTGCGGGCCTGAGCTCCTCCGCCTCGCTGGAAGTGGCTGTCGGCACCGTCTTCCAGCAGCTTTATCACCTGCCGCTGGACGGTGCGCAGATCGCCCTTAACGGCCAGGAAGCAGAGAACCAGTTCGTCGGCTGTAACTGCGGCATCATGGATCAGCTGATCTCAGCGCTGGGCAAAAAAGGCCACGCGTTACTGATCGACTGCCGCTCGCTGGGCACCAAAGCGGTCAGCCTGCCGAAAGGCGCGGCGGTGATCATCATCAACAGTAATTTCAAACGCACCCTGGTGGGCAGCGAGTACAACACCCGTCGCGAACAGTGTGAAACTGGCGCGCGCTTCTTCCAGCAGTCTGCACTGCGTGATGTCTCGCTCACCGAGTTCAATAAAGTGGCCCACGAGCTGGACCCGGTAGTGGCAAAACGCGTTCGTCACGTCCTGACCGAAAACGCCCGTACCGTAGAAGCAGCGGCTGCGCTGGAGAAAGGCGATCTGCAACGGATGGGTGAGCTGATGGCCGAGTCCCATGCTTCCATGCGCGATGACTTCGAAATCACCGTTCCACAGATTGACACCCTGGTTGAGATTGTGAAATCCGCCATTGGCGATCAAGGCGGCGTGCGTATGACCGGCGGCGGCTTCGGCGGCTGCGTGGTGGCGCTGGTACCGGAGGAACTGGTGCCGGTTGTTCAGCAAGCCGTGGAACAACAGTATGAAGCCAAAACCGGTATCAAAGAGACTTTCTATGTTTGTAATGCATCACAAGGAGCTGGCCAGTGCTAAACGAAACACCTGTTCTCGCCCCTGACGGCCTGCCGTATCGCCTGATCACCCTGCGCAACGAAGCAGGGATGGTCGTCACGCTGATGGACTGGGGTGCGACGCTGCTCTCCGCCCGCGTCCCGATGACCGACGGCAGCGTCCGCGAAACCCTGCTCGGCTGTGCGTCACCTGAGCAGTATGTGGAGCAAACGGCCTTCCTGGGCGCCTCGGTAGGCCGTTATGCCAACCGTATCGCCAAAAGCCGCTTTGAACTGGACGGCGTGCGCTATGACCTGCTGCCAAGCCAGGGCGAAAACCAGCTCCACGGCGGCCCGGATGGATTTGACAAGCGCCGCTGGCGCATTGTGCAGCAGAACGATGGCGAAGCGCTGTTGGCCCTCGACTCCCCGGATGGCGACCAGGGCTACCCTGGCAACTGTTCGACGAGCGTCCATTATCGCTTAACGGAGGACAACCGGATCGCCATTACCTACCGCGCCACCGTGGATAAACCTTGCCCGGTCAATCTGACCAACCACGCTTACTTCAACCTCGACGGCGACTGCAGCGACGTGCGTAACCACAGGCTGCAACTGCTGGCCCAGCGCTATCTGCCGGTCGATGAAATGGGGATCCCCCATGAAGGATTAAAAGCGGTGGCGGGTACCAGCTTTGATTTCCGCACTACCAAAGCTATCGCCCAGGATTTCCTGGCGGATGACCACCAGCGCAAGGTGAACGGTTACGATCATGCTTTCCTGCTGGATGCCCAGGGCGATCTGAGCCAGCCCGCGGCGCATCTCTGGTCTGCCGATGAAAAGCTGCAGATGACGGTCTATACCACCGCCCCTGCCCTGCAATTCTATTCTGGTAACTTCCTCGAGGGTACCCCGGCGCGCGAAGATGGAGAATACCGGGCCTGGCAGGGTCTGGCGCTGGAGAGCGAGTTCTTACCCGATAGCCCGAATCATGGGGGATGGCCGCAGCCTGACTGCATACTGCGCCCGGGCGAAGAGTACATCAGCGTTACCGAATATCACTTTATTGCGCAATAAAAACGAGCCCTCCTGCCGGAGGGCTTTTTTTATCCATCTTGCTGAAAATAGCGCCAGTTACGGACAAAATCACAACCCCTCATTCACAAGCATCTTACACTGCGACACTATTTTCGCTATGGTTAGGGTTAAGCGTTGCCAGCGGCTCAGCCGCAGCAATATAATGAGAATTGTTATCATTCAAATAATGCTTGTTCTGGAGGAGTAAAATATGGCTGTAACTAAGCTGGTTCTGGTACGTCATGGCGAAAGCCAGTGGAACAACGAAAACCGCTTTACCGGTTGGTATGATGTTGACCTGTCCGAAAAAGGTGTTGGCGAAGCGAAAGCAGCGGGCAAACTGCTGAAAGACGAAGGCTTCAGCTTCGATTTTGCTTATACCTCCGTGCTGAAACGTGCCATCCATACCCTGTGGAACGTACTGGACGAACTGGATCAGGCCTGGCTGCCGGTTGAGAAGTCCTGGAAGCTGAACGAGCGTCACTACGGTGCGCTGCAGGGTCTGAACAAAGCCGAAACCGCAGAGAAATACGGTGACGAGCAGGTTAAACAGTGGCGTCGCGGCTTCGCGGTCACCCCACCAGAGCTGACCAAAGATGACGAGCGTTACCCAGGCCACGATCCGCGTTACGCATCCCTCACTGACGCTGAGCTGCCAACTACCGAAAGCCTGGCGCTGACCATCGATCGCGTTGTTCCTTACTGGAACGAAACCATTCTGCCACGCCTGAAAAGCGGTGAGCGCGTGATCATCGCTGCGCACGGTAACTCCCTGCGCGCGCTGGTGAAATACCTGGACAACATGGGTGAAGACGAGATCCTCGAGCTGAACATCCCAACCGGCGTGCCGCTGGTGTATGAGTTCGACGAAAACTTCAAACCAATCAAGCACTACTATCTGGGTAACGCTGACGAAATCGCGGCTAAAGCGGCGGCCGTTGCGAACCAGGGTAAAGCCAAGTAATAAAAAAGCCCGGTCGCGATGACCGGGCTCTGCGTTCTGAATGCCGGATGCGAATCCGGCATTTTTTTAGCCGCGACGGGCTTTCACCGCATTCGCCAGCTGGCGCAGTACCGTTTCGGTATCGTCCCAGCCAATGCAGGCATCGGTGACGCTCTTACCGTAGACCAGCGGCTCGCTGCCTTCCAGATTCTGATTGCCTTCCACCAGGTGGCTTTCAATCATCACCCCGATAATCGCCTTTTCACCGCCGGCAATCTGCTGGCAGACATCGGTGCCCACATCCATCTGCTTTTTGAACTGCTTGCTGGAGTTGGCATGGCTGAAGTCGATCATCACCTGCGCCGCCAGACCGGCTTTTTCCAGGCCCGCCTTCACTTCGGCGACGTGCGCCGCGCTGTAGTTAGGCTCTTTGCCGCCGCGCAGAATGATATGGCAGTCGCCGTTCCCGCTGGTGTTCACAATCGCGGAGTGACCCCACTTGGTGACGGAGAGGAAGCAGTGCGGCGCCCCGGCAGCGTTAATGGCGTCAATCGCCACTTTGATGGTGCCATCGGTGCCGTTTTTAAAACCAACCGGGCAGGAGAGCCCTGACGCCAGCTCGCGGTGAACCTGAGACTCGGTGGTACGCGCGCCAATGGCGCCCCAGCTCATCAGGTCTGCGAGATATTGTGGGGTGATCATATCGAGGAACTCACCCGCCGCAGGCAGACCGCTGTCGTTGATGTCCAGCAGCAGCTTACGGGCGATGCGCAGACCGTCGTTGATCTGGAAGCTGCCATCCATATGCGGATCGTTAATCAGCCCTTTCCAGCCTACGGTGGTGCGTGGCTTTTCAAAGTAGACGCGCATGACGATTTCCAGCTCATCCTTCAGCGCTTCGCGCAGGGTCAGCAGTCGCGCCGCATACTCTTTTGCCGCCGCAGGATCGTGAATGGAACATGGACCGATAACCACCAGAAGACGATCGTCATTACCTTTCAGGATCTTGTGGATCGCTTTACGGGCATGAGAAACGGTATTGGCGGCGTTTTCGGTGGCGGGAAACTTCTCAAGGAGCGCTACAGGGGGTAATAACTCGTTGATCTCTTTAATGCGCAAATCGTCATTCTGATAATTCATGTTCGTTCCAGCGTTGCCATACTTTTATAAATGAATGCAATCCCTCCAATCTATCTTGTCAGTCAGGAAGTGTAAACTCACTTTTACACTACGCACAGATAAATCCTGGAATTCGCTTAAAAAACGCAACAAAGTAGCGAAAAACGAGATACACCCTAAACTTTTTAACTGTATGCACTGCATTTATAAATTTTATCGCGATTCCATACTGACCTAAGTAGGGATCATGGCATCTTTAACCACTGAGCAGTATATCGATTTCGCATATGCACTGTGGAAAGAAGTTATCCAGAACATAACGACCAGAACAGGAGCAGCATGATGAAAATGACTAAACTCGCAACCCTTTTCCTGACAGCTTCGCTCACGATGGCGAGCGGTGCGGCACTGGCTGCTGATAGCGCCGCCGGCTCTAACACCAATAATGGCCAGGCGAATGCCGCCGCTGATGCAGGGGCCGTTGCGCCTGACGCACGCCAGAATATTGCTCCAAATAACACCGGCAACAGCCAGATTAACACCGGTTCTGGTACAACCGGCACCACCGGCACAACAGGTACAGGCACAACAGGTACGGGTACGGGGACTGGCACGGGTTCCATGCTCAATCCAGATGGAACGAACTCCAGCGGCACCGGGGTGACCAATGGTACCGGCAACAGTTCAACCACTGGCGGCACTAACTCCGTCATGGGTAATGACGACCCAAGTAAGATGAGTAACGACGGCATGTCCAAGGATGATCAGCACAGGAATTCGATGTGTAAAGACGGTAAATGTCCGGATCAATCCGGCAAAGTTGATACCGAAAGAACCCCACAAGAACAAAAGACTGACGGCACTACTCAGTAATTGACGGTAATGCGGTTATGATGAAGGAGAGCTACGGCTCTCCTTTATTTTTTGTGCAAAATGTTAAAAACTCTACACTTAAAATAATAATTTACCGGGACAGTATTCATGGCGCACTCCCACTCGCACGCCCCTTCTTCACAGGATGAAAATGCTAAACGCTTAACGCTGGCGTTCGGCGTCACCGCCACCTTTATGATCATTGAGGTGATCGGCGGGTTGGTTTCTGGATCGCTGGCGCTGCTGGCCGATGCGGGTCATATGTTCACGGACGCCGCTGCGCTGCTGTTTGCGCTACTGGCGGTGATATTCGCCCGGCGCCCGCCGAGCCACGGACGCACCTTTGGCTGGCTACGTCTCACTACCCTCGCCGCCTTCGTCAACGCCATCGCGCTGGTCTTGATCACGATTTTAATCGTCTGGGAAGCCTTCCAGCGTTTCTACCATCCGCAGCCTGTCGCGGGTGTCACCATGATGGTGGTAGCCGTTGCCGGGCTTATCGCCAATATCCTGGCGTTCTGGATTTTGCATCGCGGCAGTGGAGAAAAGAATCTCAACGTGCGAGCAGCGGCGCTGCATGTGCTGGGGGATCTTCTGGGATCGGTGGGAGCCATCGTTGCGGCGCTGGTGATCCTCTGGACCGGCTGGACGCCCATCGACCCGATATTGTCGATTCTAGTCTCGTGCCTGGTGTTACGCAGTGCCTGGCGGCTTCTACAGGAGAGCGTCAATGAGCTGCTGGAAGGGGCGCCGGCGACGCTGGATATCCCGGCGCTGAAGCGCAACTTAACGCGCTCCCTTCCTGAAGTGCGCGATGTGCATCATGTACACGTCTGGATGGTGGGAGAAAAACCGCTGATGACCCTGCATGTTCAGGTTATCCCGCCTCACGATCATGATGCGTTACTGGGGCGTATTCAGCACTTTCTGGAGCACCATTACGCCATTGCGCACAGCACCATTCAGATGGAATACACCCCCTGTAACGGACCGGACTGCCACCTCAACGAGATCCCGTCCGGTCACGCCCATCATCACCACCATTAACGTGCCAGCGCGTGTGAACCCCGTTCACGCGCGCTGTTAATCCACATCCTGCTGCCGTTCAGGGCGATGAAGGTGAGGATCATATACTCCAGCGACATGGCGTAGACGCCCTGCAGGGCAAAGATCGCCACGCTTATCACGTTGATGATCACCCACAGCAGCCAGTTTTCGACATACTTACGGGTCATCAGGATCATGGCGGCAATCGACAGAACCATCATGCATGAATCCCAGAACGGGAAGGCGTCAGGCTGCAGCTCCGGCATGGTGACGTTCAGCCCCAGGGTATTCATCACCGAGACCGCTACGCGGGTCAGGAAAGCGAACACCGGGTCGATATAGACCGTCATCAGGCCAATGGCTACCACGCAGGCAGCCAGCCAGCCCATGGCCTTCGGCAACGGTAGCCAGCGGATCTGCAGTTCCGCCTCCTGCTGGCTGTTCTGCCGGGACCAGGCGTACCAGCCGTAGATATTGGCCCCAAAGAAGAACAGCTGCAGCAGCAGGCTGGCATACAGCTGGATCTGGAAGAAGATAATGGCGAACAGGGTGACGTTCACCAGGCCAAACGCGTAGTTGACGATCTTCTCCAGACTGGCAAGCCAGATACAGAGCAGACCTGCAATTGTCCCGACCGCTTCAATCCATGACAAGTCATAGCCGCCAGCGCCAATCGGTATATGTACCAGAATGTTTTGCGTGCTAAAAAAATCCATCTTTTCCCCTGAGCGTTACGTTTACGTGGTTTAAGGACGTAGTGTAGCCGCAAAATCCAGCATTCGGTTAAGCGGAATTAACGCCCCCTCTCGCAGCGCGGCATCAACATGGATTTCATGGGCGGCTCCGCCCGTCTCCAGACCGTCTGCAATCGCTTTGAGCCCGTTCATGGCCATCCACGGACAGTGCGCGCAGCTGCGACAGGTTGCCCCCTCGCCTGCGGTCGGTGCTTCCAGCAGCTCTTTCTCTGGCACCGCCTGCTGCATTTTGTAGAAGATGCCGCGATCGGTCGCCACAATCAACTGGCGATGCGGCAGCGTCTTCGCGGCAGCGATCAGCTGGCTGGTTGAGCCGACGGCATCCGCCATATCAACGATCGCCTGCGGGGATTCCGGGTGAACCAGAATGGCCGCATCCGGGTAGAGCCCCTTCATGCGCGCCAGCGCCTGCGTTTTGAATTCATCATGGACGATACAGGCGCCCTGCCAGCAGAGAATATCCGCTCCGGTCTGTTTCTGGACGTAATTGCCAAGATGTCTGTCCGGTGCCCAGATAATCTTTTCGCCCAGGCTGTCGAGATGCTCAATCAGTTCAACGGCGATACTGGAGGTGACAACCCAGTCGGCGCGTGCTTTAACCGCCGCAGAGGTATTGGCATAGACGACGACCGTTCTGTCAGGGTGGGCATCACAGAAGGCGGTAAACTCGTCGATCGGACAGCCCAGATCGAGCGAGCACTCCGCATTCAGGGTCGGCATCAGGATCGTTTTTTCCGGGCTGAGGATTTTGGCCGTCTCGCCCATAAAACGCACCCCGGCCACCAGCAACGTCGAAGCAGGATGCTTAGCACCAAAGCGCGCCATCTCCAGCGAGTCCGAGATACAACCGCCCGTCTCTTCTGCAAGCTGCTGAATTTCAGGATCGGTATAGTAATGGGCCACCATAACCGCATCACGCTCTTTGAGCAGACGCTTAATTTTCTCACGGTAAAACTGCTTTTCGTCCAGGCTCAGCGGGGCAGGCTTTGGTGGGAAAGGATAGATAGCGGCTTCTGGATCAAACATCACACTCATTTTGGCTTCTCGTTTTACTGGCTTAACAAGTTTGCCGTTATTTTTTGGCGGAAACCAAAGTAATGGCAATTGTGTTTTATATACTAAACAAGATAGCGAATCTGAGAGAGAAAGTCACACCAAAAGCGTGCGGGCAGCATTTGTCGGGTGGCGCTTCGCTTACCCGACCTACGTAAACCCTCGCATTTTGGATTCTGGAATAACAGATAGCAAAAAGGCGCCTTTAGGGCGCCTTTTTACATTGGTTGGTCGTGCAGGATGACTCGGCTTCGCCTCGCCCTTGGGCCGTTGCTGATGCAACGTTATCCTTCACGTTTACTCTCTGAGTCAGAAAGTAAAATTGGTGGGTCGTGCAGGATTCGAACCTGCGACCAATTGATTAAAAGTCAACTGCTCTACCAACTGAGCTAACGACCCCTTGCGGGATGTACTGCTTTTCTTCGAAGTGGTGGGTCGTGCAGGATTCGAACCTGCGACCAATTGATTAAAAGTCAACTGCTCTACCAACTGAGCTAACGACCCATTCGGGTGCTGACTTCGAAGATTATTACTCGGTACCACCAGAAAGTGGTGGGGCGTGCAGGATGACTCGGCTTCGCCTCGCCCTACGAGCCGTTGCTGACGCAACGTTATCCTTCACGTTTACTCTCTGAGTCAGAAAGTAAAATTGGTGGGTCGTGCAGGATTCGAACCTGCGACCAATTGATTAAAAGTCAACTGCTCTACCAACTGAGCTAACGACCCGAGTGGTGGGTGATGACGGGATCGAACCGCCGACCCCCTCCTTGTAAGGGAGGTGCTCTCCCAGCTGAGCTAATCACCCGATACTACGCTGGATACTACTTACTACTTAGTTAGTGGTGGGTCGTGCAGGATGACTCGGCTTCGCCTCGCCCTACGGGCCGTTGCTGACGCAACGTTATCCTTCACGCTAACCTACTGCTTTCTACTTAAGTAGTGGTGGGTCGTGCAGGATTCGAACCTGCGACCAATTGATTAAAAGTCAACTGCTCTACCAACTGAGCTAACGACCCACTATTTCGGCTGCTTCTGGGGTGTTTGATATCCCTTGGCAACGGCGGCATATATTACTGATTTAAGAATTCTGCGCAACTAAAATTTTGATGAATATCACTTAACTGCTTACGAATTATGCGGCAAGACCAGAAATAAAGCGATTTCTGGTCATGCGGCAATCATCCCATCGCAGCAAGGCGTTTTTGCGCTTGTTTTGCCCCTTCGGTGCCCGGGAACTTTGTGACTACCTGCTGGAAAACGGCTTTCGCTTTTGCGGTGTCGCCTTTGTCCTGCATGATCACACCGACCTTATACATCGCGTCAGGAGCTTTCGGTGATTTCGGGTAATTTTTAACGACAGAGGCGAAATAGAATGCCGCATCGTCTTTTTTACCCTTGTTGTAATTCAACTGTCCCAGCCAGTAATTTGCGTTTGGCTGATAAGTCGAATCCGGGTATTTCTTCACGAAGTTCTGAAACGCCGCCATCGCCTCGTCCTGGCGCGAGTTATCCTGCACCAGGGCAATTGCCGCATTGTAATCAGTATTCGCATCACCGCTCTGCACAGGCGCAGCGGTCGAGGCTGATGTGTCAGCCTGAGGCGTTGCCGCAGCACCCTGATCCCCTGCTGCCGGTTGCGCTGCTGCGCCGCCATTATTCAGGTTATCAATCTGCAACAGGATCTGCTTCTGACGCTCCACAACCTGATTGAGCTGATACTGGCTTTCCTGGATCTGTCCGCGCAGTGAGTCAATATCGGTTTGATTGTCAGAGAGCTGCTGCTGAAGTTGGGTTAAAAGCTGGCTGTGAGCATTAGAAATACGCTCGAGTTGGGTGACCCGGTCTTCTACCGAGCCTGAGCCGACACTACTGATTGGTGCCTGAGCAAAAGCGGCCCAGGGGGCCGCTATACCAACCAGTAACGACAGACTCAACAGATGATGTCTGAAGTTACTGCTCATGCAATTCTCTTAGTAAACCAGTACGGCACGACGGTTTTTGGAGTAAGCCGCTTCGTCGTGGCCCAGTACTGCAGGTTTTTCTTTACCGTAAGAAACGATGGAGATCTGGTCAGCAGAAACGCCTTTACCCTGCAGGTACATTTTAACGGCGTTAGCACGACGCTCACCCAGAGAGATGTTGTACTCAGGAGTACCACGTTCGTCCGCGTGACCTTCTACGGTGACTTTGTAAGACGGGTTGCTACGCAGGAAGTTAGCGTGCGCATCCAGCATCGCAGCGAAGTCAGAACGGATGTCGAACTTGTCCAGATCGAAGTAAACAATGTTGTTCTGCTGCAGCTGTTGCATCTGAAGACGCGCCTGCTCTTCAGAAGACATATTGCCGTTGCCGTTTGCGTCCATACCGGTGCCGGCACCCATCATGCCTTCGCCGCTCTGGTCGTTGCTGGCGTTCTTGTTAGAAGAACACGCTGCGATTGCCATAACAGGCAGAGCGATCATCAGCCCTTTCAGCACTTTGTTCAGTTGCATTTCTATGATTCCTATATTATTCAATTAATTATTATTACAGGTACGGCGACCAGGCAGGTGATTTTACCTGTCCATCAGTTGCCGGAATACGCGCTTTGAAACGCCCATCGGTAGAAACCAGATTCAGCACGGATCCCATCCCCTGAGAAGAGCTGTAGATAACCATAGTGCCGTTAGGTGCCAGACTTGGCGTTTCATCCAGGAAAGTCGACGACAGAACTTGTACGCCGCCCCCGCCCAGATCTTGTTTAGCAATGTGCTGCTGACCACCGGCCGAGCTGACCATTACCATAAACTTACCATCAGCGCTCACGTCGGCGTCCTGGTTCTGAGAACCTTCCCAGGTGATACGCTGCGGTGCACCGCCATTAATATTAACTTTATAGACCTGTGGACGACCCGCCTGGTCAGAGGTAAAGGCCAGGTTCTGGCTGTCCGGGAACCAGGTTGGTTCGGTGTTGTTGCTGCGACCATCAGTTACCTGACGGATCTGGCCGGAGGCGATATCCATCACGTACAGGTTCAGGCTACCGGTTTTAGACAGGGCAAACGCCAGTTTAGAACCGTCAGGCGAGAATGCTGGTGCGCCGTTGTGACGTGGGAAAGAGGCAACCTGACGTACCGCGCCGTTAGATAACGTCTGGATAACCAGCGCCGAACGACCGCTTTCGAAGGTCACGTAGGCCAGCTTAGAACCATCCGGCGACCAGGCCGGAGACATCAGCGGCTGTGGTGAACGGTGAACGGTGAACTGGTTGTAGCCATCGTAGTCAGAGACGCGCAGCTCATACGGGAACTGACCGCCGTTGGTCTGTACAACGTAAGCGATACGGGTGCGGAAAGCGCCTTTGATGCTGGTCAGCTTCTCAAACACTTCATCACTTGCCGTATGGCCCGCATAACGCAGCCACTGCTTGTTCACTTTGTAGCTGTTCTGCGCCAGCACGGTACCCGGTGCGCCACCGGTATCCACCAGCTGATAGGCCACGGTGTAACCGCCGTCCGGGTTAGGGGTCACCTGACCCACCACCACCGCGTCGATACCCAGTGCAGACCATGCTGCTGGCTGCAACTCTGCGGCTGTGCCCGGCTGCTGTGGCAGACGAGAACGGTCTAATGGGTTGAATTTACCGCTGTTGCGCAGGTCAGCGGCAACAATGCCGCCCACATCTTCCGGCGCAGCGCCTGGCCCTTTCCACTGGAACGGAACCACACCAATTGGACGTGCCGAATCCACCCCCTGGGTGATCTCGATACGCACTTCTGCGTGCAGCACCGCTGCCCACAGCATTAAGAAACTCATTGCAACACGTAATGCCTGCTTCATCATATCTCCCATATCCGGGTAACCTTACCCGCATAATTTAGCAGAATGTTAACAAACCCAAATAAACAAAACTACCAATCCACAGCCTCAAACGTAGACTGTTTTGCCAACTTTAGC
Source organism: Leclercia sp. GHBNCSD (assembly GCF_055805075.1). Taxonomy (NCBI): domain Bacteria; kingdom Pseudomonadati; phylum Pseudomonadota; class Gammaproteobacteria; order Enterobacterales; family Enterobacteriaceae; genus Leclercia; species Leclercia sp. GHBNCSD. Next base: position 535,001 of record NZ_JBQVYO010000001.1, read on the forward strand.
GGGAAAAACGCTACAGTTTGAAATCAAGTTTGGCATCTTTTACTTTTTCATAAACAGCCTGGCTAGGCGGTTTAGGAATTCTGGCAGTTTTTGCAGCCGTCAGCGCAGCCTGACATAAGGCAGGATCACCGCCCTCTTCAGTGACATCCAGCAGCAGGCCATCTGGCGCCAGCTTAATATGTAGCACACAGGATTTACCGGCATACAGATCAGCGCCATATAGACGGCTCTGAATTGCATTACGAATCTGCGAAGCATAAGCACTAATATCAGCGCCTGACGCACCACCATTCGCCCCGCTTGTTCCACTATCTTTTGCTGGTTGGCCGTTACCTTTTGCACCACCCGATTTCGGCGCATTCTTACCTGAGCTTAAATCACCGAACAGATCGTCGACATCCGATGCGGCCGCTTTTTCTGCTGCGGCTTTCTTGGCGGCAGCGGCTTTCGCGGCGGCAGCTTTGTCAGCAGCAGCTTTATCGGCAGCCGCTTTCTTTTCTGCAGCCGCTTTTTCGGCTGCGGCTTTCTTATCGGCTGCGGCTTTTTCTGCGGCAGCCGCTTTCTTCTCGGCTGCGGCTTTTTCAGCAGCAGCCTTTTCAGCGGCCGCGGCTTTTTCCGCAGCAGCCGCTTTCTTCGCTGCTTCGGCAGCCGCTTTTTTCTCGGCTTCCTGGGCGGCTTGTTTAGCGGCTTCTGCTTCGGCTTTTTTCTGTGCGTCGGCAGCGGCTTTCTTAGCCGCTTCCGCTTCTGCCTTTTTCTTCGCGTCAGCCGCTGCTTTTGCGGCTTCGGCTTCAGCCTGTTTCTGGGCATCGGCTGCAGCTTTTTTCGCTGCGGCTGCGGCGGCTTCAGCAGCTTCTTTTGCCTGAGCATCTGCCTTCGCTTTCGCTTCCGCTGCGGCTTTGGCTGCCGCCTCTTCCGCCTGCTTCTGCTGCTCCTGCGCTTTTTTCGCGGCGGCTTCAGCCTGTTTTTGCTGCTCCGCCTGCTCTTTCGCTGCTTCCTGCGCCTGCAAACGTTCTTTCTCAAGCTGCTTCAGACGTTCCTGCTCGGCGGCCTGCTTTTCACGCAGCTCCTCCGCCTGCTGTTGCGCCTGCTTTTCACGCTGCTCTTCAGCACGTTTTGCACTCGCCTGCTGCTGTTGCTGACGGTTATAGTTCTGAACGACCGCGCCGGGATCGACCATGACGGCATCGATGGAAGAACCTCCACCACCTCCGGCAGCGGCATCCAGATGCTCATCGAACGAACTCCAGATCAGTCCTGCAAAAAGAATCACATGCAGCACCGCCGAGATAATTATCGCCCGTTTAAGCTTATCGTTTTGTTCGGTTGCCTTTGACACTATGGGTTCCCAAAAACTCTGTTGTGTACGCAGATAATCAAATAGGCTGCGTCATCAAGCCGACTGACTTAACGCCCGCGCTATGCAACAGGTTCAGCGCTTTAATTATTTCATCGTAAGGCACGTCTTTCGCGCCACCGATTAAGAAGACCGTTTTCGGATTGGACTGCAGGCGTCGTTGCGCTTCCGCAATGACCTGCTCCGGCGGCAGCTGATCCATACGATCTTTTTCCACCACCACGCTGTACTGCCCTACTCCGGATACCTCAATGATTACCGGCGGATCGTCATTGGTACTTACAGCCTGAGATTCTGTCGCATCCGGCAGATCAACCTCCACGCTCTGGGTGATGATGGGTGCTGTCGCCATAAAGATCAGCAGCAGCACCAGCAGCACGTCCAGCAGCGGTACAATGTTGATTTCGGACTTCAGTTCGCGACGACCCCGTCCACGCTGTCTGGCCATGGTTTACCCCTTGTTGCTCTCGGTGCTGGTAAACGCCTGGCGGTGCAGAATCGCAGTGAACTCTTCCATGAAGTTGTCGTAGTTCAGTTCCAGTTTGTTCACGCGCTGGTTCAGACGGTTATACGCCATAACCGCTGGAATCGCCGCGAACAGACCAATAGCAGTCGCGATCAGCGCTTCAGCGATACCTGGTGCAACCATTTGCAGCGTCGCCTGTTTTACCGCACCCAGGGCGATAAAGGCGTGCATGATCCCCCATACCGTACCAAACAGACCGATATAGGGGCTGATGGAACCCACGGTACCCAGGAAAGGAATATGCGTTTCCAGCGTTTCCAGTTCACGGTTCATGGAGATGCGCATCGCACGGGATGCTCCCTCCACTACCGCTTCCGGCGCATGATTGTTCGCGCGGTGCAAACGGGCGAACTCTTTAAATCCGCTATAGAAGATTTGCTCGGAGCCGGAGAGGTTTTCACGACGGCCCTGGCTCTCCTGATACAAACGGGAAAGTTCGATACCAGACCAGAACTTGTCTTCAAAGGCTTCCGCTTCGCGGCCTGCCGCATTGAGGATACGGGTTCTCTGAATGATGATGGCCCAGGATGCGATTGAAAAACCAATCAAAATCAACATGATAAGTTTAACCAGAAGGCTTGCCTTCAGGAACAAATCAAGGATATTCATGTCAGTCACTGCTTAAACTCCGCGACAATAGACTTAGGAAGCGCACGAGGCTTCATGATGAGTGGATCAACACAGACAATCAGGACTTCAGCTTCGTTCAGTACCGTGTTCTCTGCATTGACGATCCGCTGCGTGAAAACCAGTGAGGTTCCGCGCATTGATGTTATTTCTGTTTGGACTTCGAGCATATCGTCGAGTCTGGCAGGCGCAAAATACTCCAGCGTCATCTTGCGTACCACGAAGGCAACTCGCTCCGCCAACAGAACCTGCTGGCTAAAGTGATGATGGCGCAGCATTTCAGTGCGTGCTCGTTCATAAAAGGCAACGTAGCTGGCGTGGTAAACCACACCACCGGCATCCGTGTCTTCATAGTAGACCCGAACCGGCCATCGAAATAGCGTTGTATTCACTTTACATCCCGGTAATGCAAAAAAGGTTAGAGCTTTTAAACTTCGCTACTATACGCGCGGGAATGGTGGTTTGGAATGGGGGAAAGTAAACAGAGAGTAAATTTTTATGGGCCCGGGTAAGCCCATAATATTAACGGATAGTTCTTATTCAGTTGAAAAAGAAAAACAGGCCCAACAGCAGGATCACATCAGCAATCAGCGGGCAAAAAATGCCCTGCCAGTGTACGGCTTTCGGACGAAATCCCACCCCGTGGATTACGCCTGCACATACCGCCCACATAATAAGAAAACCGTGCCAGATCTCAAGCTCGCTGGTTTTCGCCGCGAAGCGTGACGGATCCCAGAAAATACAGCCCGCCAGCAGTAAGGCCATCACTAAGGAAAGCGCCCTTAACGGGCGCTTATCCATGATCGCGTAGAGATACGTGATCATCAGTGTTTTTCTTCACCGGCTTTGGTCGCTTCAACGTGCTCAAGCGCCAGTGCGGTAATCACACCAAATGCACAGGCCAGAAGCGTTCCTAAAATCCATGCGAAATACCACATATTCAGCTCCTTCCTTAATACAGAGAGTGGGTGTTGCTTTCGATATGTTCTTTCGTGATACGACCGAACATTTTCCAGTAACACCAGGCGGTGTAAGCCAGAATAATCGGTACGAACACGGCAGCCACAAACGTCATCAGATTAAGGGTCATCTGGCTGGAGGTTGCATCCCACATCGTCAGGCTTGCATTCATCATCGTGCTGGATGGCATCACGAACGGGAACATCGCGATACCGGCTGTCAGGATGATGCACGCCAGCGTCAGTGAAGAGAAGACAAACGCCAGTGCCCCTTTCTCCGCGCGGGAGGTCAGGATGGTCAGCACCGGCAGCACGACGCCCAGTGCCGGAATCGCCCACAGAATCGGTGTGTTATTGAAGTTCACCAGCCAGGCACCAGCCTCGCGAGCCACCTCTTTGGTCAGCGGGTTCGACGGCGCGGTATGGTCAATCGCAGTGGTCACAACATAACCGTCGATACCAAACATCACCCATAGACCTGCCAGCGCAAAGCCAACCAGCGTCACCAGAGCCGCCATCTGCGAGACGGCACGGGAGCGCAGGTGCAGCTCGCCCACGGTACGCATCTGCAGGTAGGTTGCCCCCTGGGTGATGATCATCGCCACGCTGACGACCCCTGCCAGCAGACCAAACGGATTCAGCAGCTGGAAGAAGTTACCGGTGTAGTAGAGGCGCATATATTCATCAAGGTGGAACGGCACGCCCTGCAGCAGGTTGCCGAACGCCACGCCGATGACCAGCGGCGGCACGAAGCTACCGATGAAGATGCCCCAGTCCCACAGGTTACGCCAGCGGGTGTCTTCAATCTTCGAGCGGTAATCAAAACCGACCGGACGGAAGAACAAGGATGCCAGCACCAGAATCATCGCCACATAGAAGCCGGAGAACGCAGCCGCGTAGACCATCGGCCAGGCAGCGAACAGTGCGCCGCCTGCGGTGATGAGCCACACCTGGTTACCGTCCCAGTGCGGGGCGATGGAGTTAATCATAATTCGACGCTCGGTATCATTACGACCGAGGAAGCGGGTGAGCATGCCCACCCCCATGTCGAAACCGTCAGTGACCGCAAAACCAATCAGTAAGATCCCGACCAGCAGCCACCAGATAAAACGCAATACTTCATAATCGATCATTTGATGACTCCTGTCTTACCGTGCCGGCTGAGTAGTCACGGTGGACTGCTCGTAGTGAGGCTGAGAAGCAACGGTGGACTGCTCATAATGGTAGCGACCGGTTTTCAGGCTGCTTGGGCCAAGGCGCGCAAACTTGAACATCAGGAACAGTTCAGCCACCAGGAACAGAGTGTAGAGGCCGCAAATCAGCAACATGGAGAAAATCAGATCGCCTGCGGTAAGAGAGGAGTTCGCCACCGCAGTTGGCAGCACCTCACCGATAGCCCACGGCTGACGGCCATACTCCGCAACAAACCAGCCGGATTCAATGGCAATCCACGGCAGCGGAATCGCATACAATGCGGTGCGCAGCAGCCATTTCTTCTCACCGATACGGTTACGAATGACCGACCAGAAGGAGGCGGCGATAATCAGCAGCATCAGCACACCACAACCCACCATGATACGGAAGGCGAAGTAGAGCGGCGCCACGCGCGGAATCGAGTCTTTGGTCGCCATCTGGATCTGCTCTTCCGTCGCGTCAGAGACGTTCGGGGTATAGCGTTTCAGCAGCAGGCCATAGCCAAGGTCTTTTTTCACGTCGTTAAACTGGTCGCGAACAGACTGATCGCTGGTCCCGGAACGCAGTTCTTCCAGCAGCGAGTAGGCTTTCATCCCGTTACGGATACGCTCTTCATGCTGCACCATCAGATCTTTCAGACCGATAACCGGCGTATCCACAGAGCGGGTGGCAATGATGCCTAGCGCATAAGGGATCTGAATAGCAAAGTGGTTCTCCTGCGCATCCTGATCGGGGATACCAAAGAGGGTAAAGGCGGCCGGGGCAGGCTGGGTTTCCCATTCTGCTTCGATCGCTGCCAGTTTGGTTTTCTGCACGTCGCCCATTTCGTAACCGGATTCATCACCCAGCACGATAACGGAGAGGATAGCCGCCATACCGAAGCTCGCCGCGATGGCGAAAGAGCGCTTAGCAAAGGCGAAGTCACGACCACGCAGCATGTAGTAGGCGCTGATGCCCAGCACGAACATCGCGCCGCAGACATAGCCGGAGGCCACAGTGTGAACGAATTTCACCTGCGCGACCGGGTTCAGCACCAGCTCGGAGAAGCTGACCATCTCCATACGCATGGTTTCGAAGTTGAAATCAGAGGCGATAGGGTTCTGCATCCAGCCGTTGGCGACCAGGATCCAGAGTGCGGACAGGTTAGAGCCCAGGGCCACCAACCAGGTTACGCACATATGCTGGACTTTACCCAGACGATCCCAACCAAAGAAGAACAGACCTACAAAGGTAGATTCGAGGAAGAAGGCCATCAGACCTTCAATGGCCAGCGGCGCCCCGAAGATATCCCCGACATAGTGGGAATAATAAGACCAGTTAGTCCCGAACTGGAACTCCATGGTCAGGCCGGTTGCCACGCCCAGCGCAAAGTTGATACCAAACAACTTGCCCCAGAACTTGGTCATATCTTTATAAATCTGTTTGCCGGAGAGGACGTAAACCGTTTCCATGATGGCCAACAGGAACGCCATACCGAGCGTCAGCGGCACAAACAGGAAGTGGTACATCGCGGTCAAGGCAAACTGTAAGCGCGACAGTTCGACTACGTCTAACATTATGACTCCTTGCTCATCGCATGAAGACTCCGAGAGTGAATCCCGTTAGAGAAGGATCCACACACATGCCCCAAAAATTATCAGCACCCTTTCTTCGTTACTTAATCCTCGCAGGAGGAAAAAAGCGATGATGAAAGGTTACAGATGCGTTAATAAAAACTGAAATTGATCCCGCAAATATATTACGCTGCAAAACCCTTACAATAAACAGGTTTTTAATGGAAGTCTTTTACGATTTACGACAGCGATCAATATTTAGCAAAATTACCACTTTCCGACCAATTTGATCGGGAACAATTTAGCGCCTTTTGACGCTCTTTTCCAGGTATTAAATATTGATATAAATCAATAATGCCTGAACGTGTTAAGGGTGTTTACGCGTGGTAAATGCAATGAAAATGATGTTAATGATATGTTTTAATATTCGCTTGATGGTTATCAAATAAAGCGGGGATTATAAATAAAGGTGATTTAAATTAACGCAGGCAGCGAAGCATTTTTTTAATAAGCCTGTACTACTAATGTCAGATGGTTCACAGTAATTTTCCGCAGGGGTTTTATCAAAAATTATTATCACAAATATTTTACTTTTAACAATCTATAATTTAACACCCATGTGTTGCTAATTTGTTTCATCCCGTCGAACCAAAAATGTTTTCACGGCCGTTTGCTTAACTTTCATCCGCCCTGCCCGCCTCTGTCTCCACACGTAAACACTGTCGCGCAAAAAAAAGGCCATCTTGCGATGGCCAACCATGTCGAAACGGACATTTATTATGTCAAAGCTCCCCGCACGGGGAGCAGAGAGGATTTACTTAATGATGGATTTCAGTGCTTCACCGATGTCAGCCAGGCTGCGCACGGTTTTCACGCCAGCGGCTTCCAGAGCAGCGAATTTCTCATCCGCAGTGCCTTTGCCGCCCGCGATGATGGCGCCTGCATGGCCCATACGCTTGCCTTTCGGCGCGGTCACACCCGCGATGTAGCCAACAACTGGCTTGGTCACGTGATCTTTAATGTAAGCAGCCGCTTCTTCTTCTGCGCTACCGCCGATTTCACCGATCATCACAATCGCTTCAGTCTGCGGGTCTTCCTGGAACAGCTTCAGGATGTCGATGAAGTTAGAGCCCGGGATCGGGTCGCCGCCGATGCCCACGCAGGTGGACTGGCCGAAACCGTAGTCGGTGGTCTGCTTAACCGCTTCATAGGTCAGGGTACCGGAACGAGAGACAATGCCCACTTTACCTGGCTTGTGAATGTGACCCGGCATGATGCCGATTTTGCATTCGCCTGGGGTGATCACGCCCGGGCAGTTTGGCCCGATCATGCGCACGCCCGCTTCGTCCAGCTTCACCTTCACGGTCAACATATCCAGGGTCGGGATACCTTCGGTGATGGTGATAATCAGTTTGATGCCTGCGTCGATCGCTTCCAGGATGGAGTCTTTGCAGAACGGTGCCGGAACGTAGATCACGGTGGCAGTTGCGCCAGTCGCTTCTACCGCTTCACGAACGGTGTTGAACACCGGCAGGCCCAGATGGGTGGTGCCGCCTTTACCTGGCGTTACGCCGCCAACCATCTGCGTACCGTAGGCAATCGCCTGCTCAGAGTGGAATGAACCCTGGCTACCGGTGAAGCCCTGGCAGATAACCTTGGTATCTTTATTAATTAAAACGGACATTATTTCCCCTCCACTGCGGCAACAACCTGCTGAGCTGCATCCGTCAGACTTTTCGCTGCAATAATATTCAGGCCGCTGTCAGCCAGTTTTTTCGCGCCGAGTTCAGCGTTGTTACCTTCCAGACGAACGACAACCGGGACGTTCACGCCCACTTCTTCTACCGCGCCGATGATACCGTCAGCGATCAGGTCGCAACGTACGATACCGCCGAAGATGTTAACCAGAACGGCTTTCACGTTGTCATCGGAGAGAATAATTTTGAATGCTTCGGTCACGCGCTCTTTGGTTGCGCCGCCGCCCACATCCAGGAAGTTTGCCGGCTCGCCGCCGTGCAGCTTAACGATGTCCATGGTGCCCATTGCCAGGCCCGCACCGTTAACCATGCAGCCGATGTTGCCATCGAGTGCCACGTAGTTCAGCTCCCACTGTGCAGCCTGCGCTTCACGTGGATCTTCCTGAGACTGGTCGCGCATTTCGCGCAGGTCTGCCTGACGGAACAGCGCGTTGCCATCAGCGCCCAGTTTGCCATCGAGGCAGATCAGATCGCCCTGCTTAGTGATCACCAGCGGGTTGATTTCGATCAGCGCCAGATCGCGCTCCAGGAAGATGGTTGCCAGGCCCATGAAGATCTTGGTGAATTGCTGCACCAGTTTACCTTCCAGACCCAGTTTGAAGGCCAGCTCACGACCCTGGTAAGGCATTGGGCCTGCCAGCGGATCGATAGCGACTTTGTGGATCAGATGCGGCGTCTCTTCCGCCACTTTTTCGATCTCCACGCCGCCTTCGGTAGAGGCCATGAACACCACGCGACGGGAGCTACGGTCTACGACTGCGCCCAGGTAGAGTTCTTTAGCAATATCGGTTGCCGCTTCAACCAGGATCTGGTTAACCGGCTGGCCGGCTGCGTCTGTCTGGTAGGTCACCAGACGTTTGCCGAGCCAGTGCTCCGCAAAGGCGCGGATCTCTTCTTTACTGTTAACGACTTTCACACCGCCCGCTTTACCGCGGCCGCCAGCGTGAACCTGACATTTCACTACCCATGGACCCGCACCGATTTTAGAGGCGGCTTCTTCTGCTTCACGAGGGGTATTGCAGGCATAACCCACCGGAGCCGGTAAGCCATACCGGGCAAACAGCTGTTTTGCCTGATATTCATGTAAGTTCATGTGTTCTATCCATCCTTCAGGGTAATCGTTAGGTCATGCTTTTGTAGGCCCGGCAGACCAGGTGCCGCCGGGCAGTACCGCGAAAAACTAGACGTCCAGCAGCAGACGGGTCGGATCTTCCAGCAGCTCTTTAATCGCCACCAGGAAGCCCACGGACTCGCGGCCATCGATCAGACGGTGATCGTAAGAGAGCGCCAGATACATCATTGGCAGGATCTCCACTTTACCGTCTACCGCCATCGGGCGGTCTTTAATGGCGTGCATGCCCAGGATCGCGCTCTGCGGTGGGTTGATGATCGGGGTAGACATCAGCGAACCGAATACGCCGCCATTGGTAATGGTGAAGTTACCGCCAGTCAGGTCGTCTACGGTCAGCTTGCCGTCACGGCCTTTCACTGCCAGCTCTTTAATTTTCTTCTCGATGTCAGCCATGCCCAGGGTATCCACATCACGCAGAACCGGGGTCACCAGGCCGCGCGGGGTAGAAACGGCCATGCTCACGTCGAAGTAGTTATGATAAACCACATCATCGCCATCGATAGATGCGTTCACTTCCGGGTAGCGTTTCAGCGCTTCAACAACCGCTTTCACGTAGAAGGACATAAAGCCCAGACGGATACCGTGACGTTTTTCAAAGGCGTCACCGTACTGCTTACGCAGGTCCATGATTGGCTTCATGTTCACTTCGTTGAAGGTGGTCAGCATCGCGGTGGAGTTTTTCGCTTCCAGCAGACGCTCGGCCACGCGCTTACGCAGGCGGGTCATCGGCACGCGTTTTTCGCTGCGTGCGCCCAGAGCAGGCTGTGCTGCTGGTGCAGCTTCAGGCGCTTTGGCTTCTGCTTTCGCTTCAGACGGCGCTTTCGCCAGGTGTTTGTCAATATCTTCGCGGGTCAGGCGGCCACCAACGCCGGTGCCTTTAATGGCCGCCGGGTCGAGGCTGTGCTCAGCCAGCAGGCGACGGATCGCCGGGCTCAGCGCGTCGTTGCTCTGCTCTTCCAGAGAAGCCTGCTGGCGCTGAGCCGGCGTAGAGGCTTTCTCTTCAGACTTAGCGCTGGACTCTTTGCCCGCGCTGTTGCCTTCACGCAGGCGACCGAGGATCTGGCGAGAGGTTACCGTCGTACCTTCATCTTCCAGGACTGCATCCAGAATGCCATCCGCTGAAGCCGGTACTTCCAGTACCACTTTGTCAGTTTCGATTTCTACCAGCACTTCGTCGCGGGTTACCGCGTCGCCTGGTTTTTTGTGCCAGGTGGCGACGGTTGCATCTGCTACGGACTCAGGCAGGTCGGGAACAAGAATATCTACGCTACTCATTATGTATCCTTTAATTAATCGACGTTCAGCGCGTCATTGACCAGATCTTGTTGCTGCTTCTGGTGAACGGACATATACCCTACCGCCGGAGAGGCGGAGGCCGGGCGACCTGCATAACGCAGAGCAGACCCAAATGGAATCACTTCACGGAAATGATGCTGGCTGCAGTACCATGCGCCCTGGTTGAGCGGCTCTTCCTGGCACCAGACAAAATCATGTACGTGAGCGTACTGTTTCAGCACTTCCTGCATCGCCTGATGCGGGAACGGATAAAGCTGTTCGATACGCACGATGGCGACATCTTTCTGATCGTTCTTACGGCGCTGTTCCAGCAGGTCGTAATAAACCTTACCAGAACACATTACGACACGCTTAACGCCCTGCGGATCCAGTTCGTCAATTTCACCGATGGCCGGCAGGAAGGTGCCGTTTGCCAGCTCTTCCAGGCTGGAGACCGCCAGCGGGTGACGCAGCAGCGATTTCGGCGACATCACCACCAGCGGACGGCGCATCCCGCGCAGCGCCTGACGACGCAGCATGTGATAAACCTGTGCCGGGGTAGACGGTACGCAGACCTGCATGTTCTGCTCGGCGCAGAGCTGCAGATAACGCTCCAGACGTGCGGAGGAGTGCTCCGGCCCCTGGCCTTCATAGCCGTGCGGCAGCAGCATCACCAGGCCACACATACGGCCCCACTTCTGCTCACCGGAAGAGATGAACTGGTCGATAACCACCTGCGCACCGTTGGCGAAGTCGCCGAACTGCGCTTCCCAGATGGTCAGGGTGCGTGGTTCTGCGGTGGCGTAACCGTATTCGAATGCCAGCACCGCTTCTTCAGAGAGCACGGAGTCCCAGACCTTAAACTGGCCCTGGCCGTTGTGCACGTGCTGCAGCGGGGTATAGGTTGAACCGTTGGTCTGGTTATGGATCACCGCATGACGGTGGAAGAAGGTGCCGCGGCCCGCATCTTCACCGGACAGACGGACCGGAATACCTTCATCAACCAGAGTGGCGTACGCCAGGTTCTCAGCTCCGCCCCAGTCAAAGAGCTTCTCGCCTGAGGCCATCGCCTGACGGTCAGCGTAGATCTTCTGCACACGGGACTGCATCTCGATCGCTTCAGGTACGGTGCTGATGCGTTTTGCCAGCTCCTGCAGACGCTTCATCTCTACCTTGTTCGGGTAGCTCTCATCCCACTCGTGGTTGAGGTATGGCGACCAGGTAAAGGAGTGCATGTTCATCGGACGCAACTCTTTCACCACGCATTCGCCGGCATCCAGCGCGTCGCGGTAGAGGTTGACCATCTCGGTGGCATCTTCCAGGGTGACAACCTTCTCCGCTTCCAGCTTGTCAGCATAGATTTTACGCGGGGTCGGATGTTTTTTGATTTTCTGGTACATCAGCGGCTGGGTTGCACTCGGCTCGTCCGCTTCGTTATGACCATGACGGCGATAGCAGAACAGGTCGATGAACACATCGCGCTTAAAGGTGTTACGGAAATCCAGCGCCAGGCGGGTCACGAACGCGACCGCTTCCGGGTCATCCGCGTTAACGTGGAAAATTGGCGCCTGAACCATCTTACCGATGTCGGTGCAGTATGGGGTGGAACGTGCGTCCAGCGGGTTAGAGGTGGTGAAGCCCACCTGGTTGTTGATGACGATGCGAACGGTACCGCCCACTTCGTAACCCCGCGCTTTCGACATGTTCAGGGTCTCCTGAACCACGCCCTGCCCGGTAACTGCCGCATCGCCGTGGATGGTGATCGGCAGAACTTTGTTGCTGCTTGGCTCGTCCAGACGATCCAGACGGGCGCGTACGGAGCCGATAACCACAGGGCTTACGATCTCAAGGTGCGACGGGTTAAACGCCAGCGCCATGTGAACCAGGCCGCCCTGGGTTTCGATATCCGATGAGAAGCCCATGTGGTACTTCACATCACCGGTACCGAGGTGTTCTTTATGTTTGCCCGCGAATTCGTCGAACAGATCCTGCGGCTTTTTACCCAGCACGTTGATCAGCACGTTCAGACGACCACGGTGCGCCATGCCCAGTACCACTTCGCGGGTACCGCTGTTGCCCGCGTGGCGGATCAGCTCTTTCAGCATCGGCACCAGCGCATCGCCGCCTTCCAGCGAGAAGCGTTTTGCGCCCGGGAATTTCGCACCGAGATAACGCTCCAGCCCTTCGGCTGCGGTCAGTTCGTTCAGGAAACGCTTTTTCTCGTCGGCGTTGAAGGTGGATTTACCGGCAACAGATTCGATACGCTGCTGGATCCAGCGTTTCTCTTCGGTAGAGGTGATGTGCATATACTCTGCGCCGATGGAGCCGCAGTAGGTCTGCTTCAGCGCTTCCAGCAGATCGCCCAGCTTCATCGTGTCTTTGCCGATAGCGAAAGAGCCAACGTTGAAGGTTTCCTGGAAATCCGCTTCGGTCAGGTCGTGATATGCCGGATCTAAATCAGCCACGCGCTCCTGCTTCCACAGTCCCAGCGGATCCAGATTTGCGTGCTGGTGGCCGCGGAAGCGGTAGGCGTTAATCAGCTGCAGGACTTTAACCTGCTTCGCATTGGTGTCAGGGTCGGAGATAGCGGAAGAGTAACGTGAGGCATCCTTCGCCAGACGACGGAAATAATCACGTGTTTTGGAATGAAATTGATCCGGTTTGACACCCGTTCCAGGTAACTCCTGGAACATGGAACGCCAGTTAGCGTCCACTGAGTCAGGGTCGGTTAAGAAGTCTTCATAGAGCTGTTCAATCCAGCTTTGGTTTGCACCAGAGAGGAATGAAGAGTCCAGCCAGGCTTTCATTGCGCCGTTCTGCATCGTGATCCCTTAAGCATTTTTATGCTTACTTTCGCCGTAGAAACTACCACGCACACCACGTGTACGTGCCGGGGTTCACCTGCGAGCTCTTTTCATTTGGCCCGCGAAGGAACCTTTAGAAACTGTCTAGACTTCAGGGCAGTTTTTAAAGGTTTCTGCAAATTGCCCGGTGGCGCTACGCTGACCGGGCCTACAAAATCGTAGGCCGGATAAGCGCAGCGCCATCCGGCGTTGTTACTTACGCACTGCGCTGCAACAACATCGACTTAATGTGGCCGATAGCACGCGTCGGGTTCAGCCCCTTAGGACATACACTGACGCAGTTCATGATGCTGTGGCAGCGGAATACGCTGAAAGCATCACTCAGCCCTTCCAGGCGGTTGTCGGTTTCGGTATCGCGGCTGTCAATCAGGAAGCGGTACGCTGCCAGCAGGCCAGCCGGGCCGATAAACTTGTCCGGGTTCCACCAGAACGACGGGCAAGAGGTCGAACAACATGCACAGAGGATACACTCATACAGGCCATCGAGTTTTTCACGCTGCTCTGGCGACTGTAAATGCTCGCGAGCGGGTGGATTTTGCCCATTATTCAATAAGTAAGGCTTAATCTTCTCATATTGTGCATAGAATTGCCCCATGTCCACCACCAAATCACGCACGACCGGCAGTCCTGGCAGAGGGCGGATGACAATCTTCTGTCCCGGACGGTTAAGCGCCGAGATAGGCGTGATACAGGCCAGACCGTTTTTGCCATTCATGTTCAGACCGTCGGAGCCACACACCCCTTCACGGCAGGAACGACGGAATGACAGTGTCGGATCCTTCTCTTTCAGCTGCATTAAGGCGTCCAGCAGCATCATGTCACGGCCTTCTTCCGCTTCCAGGGTGTAATCCTGCATACGCGGAGCGTCATCAACATCAGGGTTATAACGATAAACTGAAAATTCGAGTTTCATTGTCCTGTCTCCGCATTAGTAAGTACGAATCTTCGGCGGGAACGCCGGACGCAGTTTCGGTTCCATATTGACGCTGCGTCGCGTCATGGATTCCGTCTCTGGCAGATACAGGGAGTGGCACAGCCAGTTTTCATCATCACGATCCGGGAAGTCGAAGCGGCTATGGGCGCCCCGGCTTTCGGTACGGAAGTTTGCAGAGACCGCTGTTGCGTATGCGGTTTCCATCAGGTTATCCAGCTCCAGGCACTCAACGCGCTGGGTGTTGAACTCGCTGGAGGTGTCGTCCAGACGGGCATTTTTCAGACGCTCGCGGATCGCTTTCAGCTGCTCAAGACCTTTGGCCATCGCGTCACCTTCACGGAATACCGAGAAGTTGTGCTGCATGCACTCCTGCAGCGCTTTACGGATTTCCACCGGATCTTCGCCGTTACGGTTGCCGTTCCAGCGGTTGAGACGTTCCAGAGAGGCTTCAATATTCGCTTCGGTGGCATCACGCAGTGGCCCCTGCTCGGCAATGGACTCCTGCAGATGCAGACCGACCGCACGACCAAACACCACCAGGTCGAGCAGAGAGTTGCCGCCCAGACGGTTGGCGCCGTGTACGGATACGCAGGCAATTTCGCCTACCGCAAACAGGCCCGGGATCACCACATCTTCGCCCTGCTCGTTCACGGTCAGCGCCTGGCCGGTCACTTTGGTCGGAATACCGCCCATCATGTAGTGACAGGTTGGGATAACCGGGATCGGCTCTTTAACCGGGTCGACGTGAGCGAAGGTACGGGAGAGTTCCAGGATGCCCGGCAGACGGGATTCCAGAACCTCTTTACCCAGATGATCCAATTTCAGCTTCGCGTGCGGGCCCCATGGACCGTCGCAGCCGCGGCCTTCACGGATTTCGATCATGATAGAACGCGCCACCACGTCACGACCCGCCAGGTCTTTCGCATTCGGGGCATAACGCTCCATGAAGCGCTCGCCATGTTTGTTCAGCAGGTAGCCGCCTTCACCGCGGCAGCCTTCTGTTACCAGCACGCCCGCACCGGCGATACCGGTTGGGTGGAACTGCCACATCTCCATATCCTGCACCGGTACGCCAGCGCGGATAGCCATACCGACGCCGTCACCGGTGTTGATATGGGCGTTCGTAGTGGACTGATAAATACGGCCTGCGCCGCCGGTCGCCAGCACGGTGGCACGGGCTTTGAAGTAGACTACTTCACCGGTTTCAATGCACAGGGCGGTACAACCGACGATGGCGCCATCTTCGTTTTTCACCAGATCCAGCGCATACCACTCGGAGAAGATGGTGGTTTTGTTCTTCAGGTTCTGCTGGTACAGCGTGTGCAACAGGGCGTGACCGGTACGGTCCGCAGCCGCCGCTGTACGTGCCGCCTGCTCGCCGCCGAAGTTCTTCGACTGGCCGCCAAACGGACGTTGATAGATGGTGCCGTTCTCCAGGCGGGAGAACGGCAGCCCCATGTGGTCAAGCTCCAGAATCGCTTCCGGGCCGGTTTTACACATATATTCAATGGCGTCCTGGTCACCGATATAGTCGGAGCCTTTCACCGTGTCGTACATATGCCATTCCCAGTTATCATCATGGGTATTACCGAGCGCAACGGTGATGCCACCCTGCGCAGATACGGTATGGGAACGGGTCGGGAACACTTTAGAGAGCAGCGCACAGGTCTGGCCGCTCTGGGAAATTTGCAGCGCCGCGCGCATACCTGCGCCGCCAGCGCCAATCACTACAGCGTCAAATTCTCTGACTGGAAGTTTCATCACACACCCCACACCACAACAAATCCATAAATAACGTAAACCACCAGTGCAACGACAATAGCCAGCTGCAACGCGAGACGAATCGCCATTGATTTAACGTAGTCGGTCAGTACCTGCCACATGCCAATCCACGCGTGGATCAGAATGGAGAAGAGCGCCAGCAGGGTAAACACTTTGGTAAAGGCAGACCCGAAGAAGCCAGTCCAGATTTCCCAGGTCAGATCGCCGCTGGTGGCAAAGAAACCGATCATGTAGATGATGTAGAGGGTGAGAACGATAGCGGTAGCACGGACCAGAATAAAGTCATGTACGCCGTTGCGTCCTAATGCGGAGGCGTTGCTTACCATACGAGAACTCCTGCGAGAAGTGAAAGCACGACAGTGATAACAAAGGAGATGTTAGCGGTACGTTTGCCGGTTTCGAAGGTCTCTTCCAGATAGCCGACATCCATCAGCATATGGCGGATGCCGCCAACAACGTGATAGGCCAACGCGGTGAGGATGCCCCACATGATAAATTTCACAAAGAAACCGTTCATGATGTCGGCGGCCTGCTGGAATCCTTCCGGAGACGAGAGGCTGGTACCCAGTAACCATAACAGGATACCCACCGCGACAAACGTGATCACACCGGATACACGATGAAGGATGGACGCTATTGCCGTTACGGGGAATCGGATCGTTTTGAGATCCAGATTGACAGGTCTTTGTTTTTTCACATTTCTTATCATGAATAACGCCCACATGCTGTTCTTATAGTTTCCTTCCTCCGGACTGCGATGCGGGTCAGACAGCGTGCCTTTTATATAACTGTGCGTCATGCAAAACATTGCTTCCAGATGCTCAAATGACACGTTACAACGCTGGTTGGCTCGGGATTGCAGGGTTTTCCGGAGACCTGGCGGCAGTATAGGCCGTTCACAAAATCATTACAATTAACCTACATACAGTTTGTCGGGTTTTCTCTGGAACAGTGATCAGGGTCACGATAACAACATCTTTTTAATTTTTAATCATCTGATTTGACAAATGTTAAACATTATTGTTACAAACATCACCAGAAAAGGCATATAATGCGCAAAAGTTATGAGGTCTCTCTTTCACCTGAGAATAAGTTATGTAACAGTGTGATGGTATTGACCGAAGTTATCAGGACAGTTATTAGTGATATACAGGTTTGAATAATTCGGACTGAACAAACACTGATTTGCTGTTATTTCTCTGGTTTCTCATTTGTTTACCTGCTAGCGCCATTGCTCTGTACCCTGGTTTCTCCTCGTGAGCTGAGCGGCGAGCCAAATAACAAACTGGTAACAATGATAAATCAGCTGAATGCAAATCCGGTTATGGGCAGTCTTAAGCAATAAGGCGCTAAGGAGACCGTAAATGGCTGATACTAAGGCAAAAATCACCCTAAATGGTGACGCTGCTATTGAACTGGATGTGCTAAAAGGCACGCTCGGTCAGGATGTTATTGATATCCGTAGTCTTGGTTCTAAAGGTATGTTTACCTTTGACCCTGGTTTTACCTCCACCGCATCTTGCGAGTCCAAAATCACCTACATCGACGGTGACGAAGGTATTCTGTTGCACCGCGGTTTCCCCATCGACCAGTTAGCGACTGACTCCAACTACCTGGAAGTGTGCTACATCCTGCTGAACGGCGAAAAGCCGACGCAGGAACAGTACGATGAGTTCAAAACCACCGTCACTCGTCACACGATGATCCATGAGCAGATTACCCGTCTGTTCCACGCCTTCCGCCGCGATTCACACCCAATGGCGGTAATGTGCGGGATCACCGGTGCACTGGCCGCGTTCTACCATGACTCCCTGGATGTGAATAACCAGCGTCACCGCGATATCGCCGCGTTCCGTCTGCTGTCCAAAATGCCAACCATGGCAGCGATGTGTTACAAATACTCCATCGGACAGCCGTTTGTTTATCCGCGCAACGACCTCTCTTACGCCGGTAACTTCCTGCGTATGATGTTCGCCACGCCGTGCGAAGAGTACGAAGTGAACCCGGTTCTGGAACGCGCAATGGATCGTATCCTGATCCTGCATGCTGACCACGAGCAGAACGCCTCTACCTCTACCGTCCGTACCGCTGGTTCTTCAGGCGCGAACCCGTTCGCCTGTATCGCAGCAGGTATCGCCTCCCTGTGGGGACCGGCACACGGCGGCGCGAACGAAGCGGCACTGAAGATGCTGGAAGAGATCAGCTCCGTTGAGCACATTCCTGAATTCGTCCGTCGTGCGAAGGATAAGAACGACTCCTTCCGTCTGATGGGCTTCGGTCACCGTGTTTACAAAAACTATGACCCGCGCGCAACCGTGATGCGTGAAACTTGCCACGAAGTGCTGAAAGAGCTGGGCACCAAAGATGACCTGCTGCAGGTGGCGATGGAGCTGGAACACATCGCGCTGAACGACCCGTACTTCATCGAGAAGAAACTCTACCCGAACGTCGATTTCTACTCCGGTATCATCCTGAAAGCGATGGGCATTCCATCTTCCATGTTTACCGTTATCTTCGCGATGGCGCGTACCGTGGGCTGGATTGCACACTGGAACGAAATGCACACCGAAGGGATGAAAATTGCCCGTCCTCGTCAGCTGTACACCGGCTACGAGCAGCGTAATTTCGAGTCTGACGTGACTAAACGCTAAAAGCGATGCCCGGCGGCGCTACGCTTGCCGGGCCTGTAAAAACGAACTAAGCCGGGTATGCGCAAGCGCCACCCGGCTTTTTTACATCTGGCACTCAGGACACCAGTAAAACGGTCTGGAAGAGAGCGTCGTTTTCTCAATCACCCCGCCGCACCGCTCGCACTTTTTCCCCGCCCGATGAAACACCTTAAAGCGGAATAATGCCCCATGATGCTTCTTGTCATTCACCACTCCGCGGGTGTTATACGACAGACGAGGGATCGCCAGTAGCGCATGCGCCAGCGCGTCGAGCTGTTCTTCGGTGAGCTGTGACGCTTTATGCTGCGGCGCCAGCCCCACCTCCCACAGAATTTCCACCCGCAGATAGTTGCCCAGACCAGCGAGAAACGCCTGGTCCAGCAGCAGCCCGGAAAACTGCCGGTTGCGGAATTTTGCCGACAACAGCCGCGCTTTCACCTCCTCTGCCGTCAGGCGTAAATCGAGCACATCCGGCCCCACCCGCTGCAGGAAGGGATGGGTAGTGAGTTGCTCCGGCAAGAGCATCTCAATATCCGAGGCGCTGTAGAGCAGAATGGTTTTATCCGCGGTCTGTAACTTAACGCGCAGGACCCGCGTGGTCTGCGGCTCCTGGCCGGTCTCAACCACCCGCCAGACGCCATACAGCTGGTTATGGCTGTAGAGCGTCAGCTGGTTAGAAAAGTGAGTGAGCAGCGCTTTACCGCGCGTCTCCAGATGCGTGACCGTCTCGCCGATAAGCCGGGATTCAAACGGTTTTAACTGAGGGAAAGCAAACCACACGTCGGTGAGCGGTTTGCCTTTTATTGCCGCCTCCAGGCTATCCGCCGCGCGGCGGATCTCTGGTCCTTCTGGCATGATGGCTCCTTGTTAGTGCGTTGCGCCGCCCACCACTTTAATATCCGCCTCCTGGCGCAGCGCCACCGTAATGGCGATCTCCAGCGCCTGCTTCACGGTTTGCGTCGCCATGCTCGGGGCGCCAGGGTGCGCCGCCGCCTGCTCGGGCAGGTAAGGAATATGGATAAAACCGCCCTTCACCTCCGGGCGGTCGGCCAGCTTGTGCAGCACGCCATACATCACGTGGTTGCAGACGAATGTTCCCGCCGTCTGCGAAACCGAAGCAGGAATACCTGATTCACGCAGCGCCGCCACCATCGCTTTAATGGGCAGCGTGCTGAACCAGGCCGCCGGGCCGCCCTCAACGATAGCCACATCCACCGGCTGTCGGCCATGGTTATCCGGGATACGGGCATCATCAACGTTGATCGCTACCCGCTCAACGGTGACATCCACCCGGCCCCCGGCCTGCCCTACCGCCAGTACAACGGAGGGCTGTAGCGCGTCAATGGCCGCGTTCAGCACCGATAACGACTCGCCAAACACGCAGGGCAACTGCCGCGCCACCACGCGGCAGTCGTCAATAATTGCGCCATCAAGCTGCTTTACCACCTCCCATGAGGGGTTAACGGTTTCGCCGCCAAACGGCTCAAAGCCGGTGATCAATACGGTTCGCATCATTTCTCCTTACAGGAACATCAGGAAGTAGAGCAGGAAGACGTTAGCGATTAGCAGCAATACCCCGGTGGGGACCTGCGCTTTAATGACCGCGTTTTTATCGGGCAACTCCAGCAGCGCGGCGGGCACAATATTGAAGTTGGCCGCCATCGGCGTCATCAGGGTGCCACAGTAGCCGGAGAACATGCCAATCGCCGCCATCACCGCCGGGTTACCGCCGTGTTGCAGCACCAGAATGGGAATACCGATCCCGGCGGTGACAATCGGAAACGCGGCGAAGGCGTTACCCATTACCATGGTCAGCAGCGCCATGCCCACGGCATAGACCGCTACCGCAATAAACCGGCTGTCGACCGCCAGGTACGTCTGGGTGAGATATGAAATGCCTTCCCCGACGCCGGCGGCGGTAAACAGCAGGCCAAGGGTCGCCAGGATCTGCGGCAGAATAAAGGCCCAGCCGATAGAGTCGAGCAGACGGCGCGCCTCCTGCAAAGGCTGATGCACTTTCTCATGGGTCATTTTAACCGCCATCGCCAGGCCAATCAGCGAGCCGACGGTCATGGAGAAGAGCGTCACCAGGGTCGAGTGGTTACCCGGCCCGAACAGCATCTCCTGCAGGCCCGGGATATGGTTGAACATCAGCACGCCCACCACCGTCACCACCGGAATGGCCAGCGCTGGTAAAAAGAGGCGATTGCCCAGACGCTTCGCGCTGCTCTCACGCTCTTCTGGCGTGCGCTGGTGATAACTCCCCTGGCGCACCCCGCCGAAACCGGCGATCAGTGCCAGCAGCACGACTGCCACACCCACTGCGATATGGACGGTGCGCTTGTCGCCCACCAGATCGTAGGTCCAGTTCCCCAGCAGGAACAGCAGGCCGTAAATGCCCCAGAACAGACCGGTGGTCATACGTCGCGGGTTGGCTTTATCGCGAAACGACATCAGCGCCACGATGAGCAGGATCAGCCCTGCCAGCCAGTAGAGATAGCTTTGCTGGAAATTCATTTTACCTCTCCCTGCACTTTGGCCAGCTCGCGCTCCAGATGCTTATCCAGGCGGTAGAGGCGGGTCGCGTGGATCGCAAAGGCGCAGAGCGCGGTCGGGATCCCCCAGAGGGCAATATGCAGCGGCTCCGTCTGGATCCCACCGGATTCCAGCATAAAGTTATGCATAAAGATGATGGCGCCAAAGGCGACAAAGATATCTTCTCCAAAGAAGAGCCCGACGTTATCGGTGGCTGCCGACATCGCCCGCAGTCGATAGCGCACCGCCCCCGGCAGCTCGCCATACTTTTTCTCCGCCGCCCCTTCCGCCATCGGCGCCAGCAGCGGGCGCACCATCTGCGGGTGTCCGCCAAGGCTGGTCAGCCCCATTGCCGCCGACGTTTCACGGACGAAGAGATAGACGATCAAAAGCCGCCCGGCGGTGGCGCTGTGGATCTTCGCGATCCACGCCTGGGCCCGCTCTTTCAGGCCGTGGCGCTCCAGAAGACCAATAACCGCCAGCGGGATCAGCAGGATATAAGGCAGGTTACGGGTATTGAGGAACCCTTCGCCCAGTTTTTCCAGAATGGTGGCGATGGGCATTTGCGCCGCCAGGCCGGTGACGATCCCGGCGACAATGACCACCAGCACCGGGTTAAAGCGTAAGAGAAACCCGACCACAATCACCGCGATACCGATGAGTGGCCAGAGGGATAGCGTCTCTGCCATGACCTTTTTCCTGTCGTTGTGTTTGCAAGTGTGCGTTATGCACTGATTTTTATATTATTTTCTTCAAATTCTCTGCGCAGACGACGGGCAAAGGCCAGCGCATGCTCGCCGTCACCGTGGATACACACCGTCTGCGCATGCACGGCTGCCCATTCACCGGTAATACTCTTCACCCGTCCGCGCTGGATCATCTCCAGGGTTTGCGCCAGGGCCTGATCTTCATCGGCGATCAGCGCCCCGGCCTGGGTACGCGGCACCAGGCTGCCATCGGCCTGATATCCACGATCGGCAAACACCTCTTCCCGGGTGATCAGGCCATAGCGCGTTCCCGCGCGGATCAACTCGCTCCCCGCCAGCCCGACCAGGATCAGATCCGGGTCAACGGTCGAAACGGCGCGGGCGATCGCATCCGCCAGGTCGCGATCTTTTGCCGCCTGGTTATAGAGCATGCCGTGCGGTTTTACGTGACGCAGCTGCCCGCCTTCGGCGCGAACGATCGCCGCCAGGGCACCAATCTGGTAGAGCATCTGGGCGTAGACTGTCTCCGGCGGCAGGGTCATGGCCGTGCGGCCAAAGTTTTCCCGGTCCGGGAAGCTGGGGTGCGCCCCGATGGCCACCCCATTTTTTAGCGCTTCGCGCACGCAGGCCAGCATGGTTTCGGCATCGCCGGCATGGAATCCGCAGGCGATATTGGCTGACGACACCAGCTTTAACAGTGCGGCATCGCTGCCGCACCCTTCACCTAAATCTGCATTTAAATCAACCGCGATCATGTAACCTCCACGCCAGCTGTTCGATGTACTGCTTCTGGATGCGCCGCGCCTCCAGCGCCTCTTCCAGCGTACAGGGGACAAAGTGAATAGGTTGTCCGAGCGGGGCCTGCGCCAGATGGTACATATCGGCCTCGATGATGCAGGCGATCCGCGGGTACCCCCCGGTGGTCTGGGCATCGTTCATCAGAATGATAGGCTGTCCGTTATGCGGCACCTGAATCACGCCCGGGAGCAGCCCGTGCGACAGCATCTCCCGATCGGTGGTGCGCGCCAGCTTTTGCCCCTGCAGGCGGTAGCCCATACGGTTACTCTGCGGGCTGAGCTGCCAGGGCAGACGCCAGAGCGCATCCTGGGAGGCTTGATCGAATTCATGGTATTCCGGTCCCGGCAGGGCCCGCACACGGTTACTCCAAAGAAGCTGTTTCACGCCCTGGGCTTCACGGAATTCGCGTCCACCGGCCCGAACCTGCAGGCGATCGCCATCTTTCAGCAGCCGCCCTTCGTGACCGCCCAGCCCCACCTTCAGGTCAGTGCTGAGGGAGTTCATGACCGACGGCACATCAATTCCGCCCGCAATCGCCAGATAGCTGCGCATGCCGCGGCGGGGACGGTTAAGGGTGAGCTGTTGCCCGGCTTTCACCGGCAGGCGCCAGCCGGTCCAGACCGCGGCCCCGTCAAGCCGGGCATCACAGCCCGCACCGGTCAGGGCAAACCAGCCATCCTGTTCAAATTCGAAGATAGATTGCCCCAGGGTGATCTCCAGCGCGGCATCATCCGGGTCATTGCCCACCAGCAGATTACCAATCTGCAGTGCCGGTTTATCCAGCGCGCCGCAGTAGCTGATTCCTGACTGGCGAAACCCGATACGTCCGCCATCCTGCACCGAGGTATGAAGACCCGCACGAATGATTTTTAACATACCCCCTCCTTCTGCGGGATAAACCGCACGGTGTCGCCCGGTCGCAGCAGCACCGGCTCGTCACGAGCGGGATCGAACAGCGGCAGAGAGGTGTGCCCAATCAGCTGCCAGCCTCCGGGTGTGGCTAAGGGATAAATACCGGTCTGCGACCCGCCAATCCCCACCGAGCCCGCCGGCACCTGCAACCGGGGTTCAGCGCGACGCGGCGTAGCCAATTGCTCAGGCAGCCCGCCCAGATACGGAAAGCCCGGCTGAAAGCCCAAAAACCAGACCACATAATCCGCGGAGGAATGGAGCTCCACGACCTGTTTCTCGGTCAGCCCCGCGTGTCGCGCCACCTCGCCCAGATCGGGGCCAGCGGCGGTACCATACACCACGGGGATCTCGATAGCGCGGGAATCGGGTTCCAGCGCTTCGCTCTCTTCCCACCAGCGCTGCAGACGTTCGATGGCATCCAGCGCCACCGAGTGGGGATTGCGCAGCACCACGGTGATGTTATTCATCCCCGGAATGGCTTCCACCACTTCAGGGATTTCACCCAGTCGCTGGGTCAAGCGCCAGATCCGTTTTTGCGTCGCCAGGGTCACCGGCGGCTCCAGTTCCAGTACGACGGCGGTTTCGCCTAGCAGATAACAACGTGCTCGCTGCACTTAGATACCTCTCATCAGGCTGGATTAGGAATATCGACAAAGGTGACATCCAGGTCGGTGTTTTCTGTCAGCCATTCGCTGAGCGCGCGAATGCCGCCGCGTTCCGTGGCATGGTGACCTGCCGCATAAAAATGCAGCCCCTGCTCGCGGGCGGAGTGAATGGTTTGCTCAGAGACTTCGCCGGTGATAAATGCATCGACGCCAAAACGCGCCGCGCTGTCAATAAAGCTCTGTCCGCCGCCGGTACACCAGGCGACGCGTTTTACCTCATCCGGCCCGGTATCGCCGCTCCACAGCGGACGACGCCCCAGCCGCGCTTCGATCCACGAGGCCAGCTCCAGACCCGGCACCGGCATGGAGAGTTCCCCCCACGGCACCAGCGGCTCGATTTCGCCCATGATGTTAATGCCGAGCAGCGCCGCCAGCTGGGCGTTGTTTCCCAGCTCCGGGTGCGCATCCAGCGGCAGGTGCCAGCCATAGAGGTTGATGTCGTTCTCCAGCAAGGTCTTCAGGCGGTTGCGCTTCATGCCGCGGATAACCGGAGATTCCCCCTTCCAGAAATAGCCGTGATGAACGATAACGGCATCGGCCTGCTGGCGAACCGCTTCATCCAGCAGCGCCTGGCTTGCCGTCACACCGGTAACAATCTTCTGAATAGTTTCGCGCCCTTCCACCTGCAGGCCATTCGGTGCGTAGTCGCTGAAGCTGGCGCTGTTCAGTTTGTCGTTAATCAGTCGTTCCAGTTCACTGTTTTTCATTATGACTCCCTATGCTTTACGGGCGGCTTCATACGCGGCCAGCGTGGCAACGCGCGCCTGTTTATGGTCGACAACCGGGCGGGGATACGCGAGGGTGACGCCCTGCTTGTCCGCCCAGATCCAGGGATCGTGGATGGCCTTGTCCGGCACGGTGGCCAGCTCCGGCAGCCAGCGGCGGATAAACACGCCGTCGGAATCAAACTTCTGTCCCTGGGTTGTCGGGTTAAAAATACGAAAATAAGGGGCGGCGTCGGTTCCGGTTGATGCCGCCCACTGCCAGCCGCCGTTATTGGCGGCCAGGTCGCCATCGATCAGCTGTGAAATAAAGTAACGTTCCCCGGCACGCCAGTCGATAAGCAGATCCTTTACCAGAAAACTGGCGGTGATCATCCGCAGGCGATTGTGCATCCAGCCGGTTTCATTCAGCTGACGCATGGCTGCATCGACAATCGGATAGCCGGTTTGCCCCTCTTGCCAGGCTTTCAGCTGCACATCGTCAGACTGCCATTCGACGTTATCAGTCCAGCGGATGAATGGCCGATATTTACATAAATCAGGGTGATACGTCATCAGATGACGATAAAACTCGCGCCAGATAAGCTCGTTGAGCCATACCGCTCCCGGCCCCCCCTCCAGCGCCTGGGGTTGCTCGGCCAGCAAGCGGTGCAAGCACTGGCGAGGAGACAGCACCCCCAGCGCCAGGCAGGCGGAGAGACGGCTGGTCCCTTCGATAGCCGGAAAATCGCGCTGCGCCTCATACTCCCCTGCCCCCTGTTGACAGAACTGACGCAGCCGGGCAATCGCCTCTCTCTCGCTCGCTGGAAAGAGGTCAGTATCGAATGGCTGTTGCGGATAATCGAAATCCAGCGCCGCCGGGGTCACCTTTTCGCCCTCGCGGACGGCAGGAGCGGCCGCACACTCAGGCAGCCCCTCTTTCAGCCGCCGCAGCCAGGCGTTTTTAAACGGCGTAAAGACCTTGTACATCTCATGACTGCCGGTCATGACGCTGCCCGGCGGCAGGATCACGCTGTCATCAAAACCCTGACAGATCACCTCCTGCAACGCGCGCTCCAGCTGACGATCGCGCTGCTGCTCGTTCAGTTCGTACTGGTAGTTATAAAAGAGATGGGTGACCTCATGCTCTGCGCAAAGCTGCGCCACTTTTTCGCCCTGGGCGGCGAAATCAGCCACCTGCGCGTAGAGCAGCGGAATGTTTCTGTCGGCCAGCTGCTGTTGCAGATCGTTGAGATGAGCATGAAGAAAGGCGGCCTGGCGAGGCGCCATGGCGTGCTCACGCCACTGCTGCGGCGTGGCGATGAAAAGCGCCAGGACGCGGGCATGTTTGTCGCGGCAGGCGGCGGCAAGCGCAAGGTTATCGTGGATGCGCAGATCGGCGCGAAACCAGACCAGATGGGTGGCCATAACACTCCAGTATTATCGTCTGTAACATCTACAAGTCACCGAGGATACTTTGCTTTAACAAGTGTAGCCATACTGAAATAAAAAAGGCCGCCCAACGGACCGCGAATCCCGGGGGATAAAAAAACCGCCACATTGCTGTGGCGGTTTTTTGTTACTGCAATTGCTGTGTGTAGTCTTTCTTAATAAAAATCACAAATGGCTTTTTCAGCCTGATCCATCCACACCGGCTTATCGCTGGTCTTCGCCCATACGCGATGCAGATAGCTGTAAAAACGTGCACGATCTTTCCAGAACAGCATAACTGGTAACGCCAGAACACCCGCTAACACAGCGAAAGTGCGGCGAATAAAAACGATATGTGCCGGATACGCTTTGTAAAATTCCATCATTTTCTCCCCTCTTTCTGGCCGGAAACCTGCTCCGGAAAAGTAAAACTGATTATCTGCTGAAAATAGTAACGCTTTGGCTGTAATTTTACTACTCATCCGACCACTTTTTTTGTCCTCTAAAAGGGATCTTTACACTTCATCCCGTAATTTAGTTACATAAAAGTTAAATTAATACTAACCATTAGTTAAATTATGGTCTTAGCTATTTTTATACTTTTTTTACACCTCCCCGTCTGATTTTTGCGAAATCTTTGCGCCAGAAAATTTACCGTTTGCACCATGACTAATGTCACCCGGAGGTGAATTGTGAGTGCAGGTGTAATTGTGGGCATCGCGCTGCTGTTTCTGTTACTGGGGTATCTGATTTATGCCCTGCTTAACGCGGAGGCATTCTGATGGCTGCTCAGGGATTTCTGCTTATCGCCAGCTTTCTGCTGGTACTGTTCATACTCGCCCGGCCACTGGGGATGTGGCTGGCACGCATGATTAACGGCCTGCCGCTGCCCGGGGTGCAGGCCATTGACGCAGGGATACTGCGCCTGCTGGGGATCCGCGCCGACGAGATGAGCTGGCGCCATTATTTGTTGGCTATTCTGCTGCTTAATGGCGTGGGCCTGGTTGTGCTCTTCGCCATGCTGATGCTTCAGGGCACTCTGCCGCTCAATCCGCAGCAGCTGCCGGGGCTTTCATGGCATCTGGCGCTGAATACCGCCGTCAGCTTTGTCAGCAACACCAACTGGCAGTCCTATGCCGGTGAAACAACTCTGAGCTATTTCAGCCAGATGGCGGGGCTGACGGTACAAAACTTCCTCTCTGCGGCCAGCGGTATCGCAGTGATTTTTGCCCTGACCCGCGCCTTCTCCCGCCAGAATATCACTACGCTGGGCAACGCCTGGGTCGATCTGACCCGCATCACCCTGTGGGTGTTGCTGCCGCTGTCGCTGGTTATCGCCCTGCTGTTTATGCAGCAGGGTGTATTGCAGAACCTGCTTCCTTATCAGCCCTTCACCTCGCTGGAGGGGGCCAGGCAGCTGCTGCCGATGGGGCCGGTCGCCTCGCAGGAAGCGATCAAAATACTGGGTACCAACGGAGGAGGTTTCTTTAATGCCAACTCCACCCATCCGTTTGAGAATCCGACCGCGCTGACCAACGCCGTGCAGATGCTGGCGATCTTCCTGATCCCCACCGCACTGTGCTTTGCCTTTGGCGAGTCGGTCAGCGATCGGCGCCAGGGGCATACGATCCTGTGGACCATGTCCGCCATCTTTGTGGTCTGCGCGGCGCTGGTGATGTGGGCGGAGTGGCAGGGTAACAGCCACTTTATGCTGCTCGGCGCGGACAGCAACAGCAACATGGAAGGAAAAGAGAGCCGCTTTGGCATTCTCGCCAGCAGCCTGTATGCGGTGATCACCACCGCCGCCTCCTGCGGAGCGGTTAACGCCATGCATGACTCCTTCACCGCCCTGGGCGGGATGATCCCGATGTGGCTGATGCAGATTGGTGAAGTGGTATTTGGCGGCGTCGGGTCGGGCCTGTATGGCATGCTGCTGTTTGTGCTGCTGGCGGTCTTTATCGCCGGGCTGATGATTGGCCGTACCCCGGAATATCTCGGCAAAAAAATTGACGTGCGGGAGATGAAGCTGACCGCGCTGGCGATCCTCGTCACCCCGGCGCTGGTGCTGCTCGGCACTGCGCTGGCGCTGATGACCGACGCCGGGCGCAGCGGCATCTTCAACCCCGGGATCCACGGCTTCAGCGAGGTGCTGTACGCGGTGTCGTCGGCAGCCAACAACAACGGCAGCGCCTTTGCGGGCCTGAGCGCAAACTCACCGTTCTGGAACTGCCTGCTGGCATTCTGCATGTTGGTCGGCCGCTTTGGGGTGATTATTCCGGTCATAGCCATCGCCGGATCGCTGGTGAACAAGACCCGCCAGCCCGCCTCTGGCGGCACGCTGCCTACCCACGGCGCGCTGTTTGTGGGTCTGCTGATCGGCACCGTCCTGCTGGTCGGCGCCCTCACCTTTATTCCCGCCCTCGCATTAGGCCCGGTTGCGGAACACCTCTCTTTACGCTGATTTTACGGAGTATTCTTCATGAGTCGTAAGCAACTGGCCCTGCTTGAACCTGCTCTGGTTCGCCAGGCGCTGATGGATGCGATAAAAAAATTAGATCCGCGCGTGCAGTGGCGCAATCCGGTGATGTTTATCGTCTGGCTGGGGAGCCTGCTGACCACCCTGCTTGCCCTCGCCATGGCGGGCGGATGGCTGTCAGGCAGCGCCACCTTTACCGCAGCGATCAGCCTGTGGCTGTGGTTCACCGTGCTGTTTGCCAACGTCGCCGAAGCGCTGGCGGAAGGACGCAGCAAAGCGCAGGCCAACAGCCTTAAAGGGGTACAAAAGACCGCGTTCGCCCGCAAGCTGCGCGAAGCGAAATATGGTGCTGCCAGCGAAACGGTGCCTGCGGATACGCTGCGCAAAGGCGACATCGTTCTGGTGGAAGCCGGAGATATTATCCCCTGTGACGGGGAGGTTATCGAAGGGGGTGCCTCGGTGGATGAGAGCGCCATCACCGGGGAGTCCGCGCCGGTGATCCGTGAGTCCGGGGGCGATTTTGCCTCGGTCACCGGCGGAACGCGCATTCTTTCCGACTGGCTGGTGATCCAGTGCAGCGTCAATCCGGGCGAAACCTTCCTCGATCGGATGATTGCCATGGTGGAAGGCGCCCAGCGGCGCAAAACCCCGAACGAAATCGCCCTCACCATTCTGCTGGTGGCGCTGACCATCGTCTTTCTGCTGGCGACGGCCACTCTGTGGCCCTTCTCGTCCTATGGCGGGACGGCGGTGAGCGTCACCGTGCTGGTGGCCCTGCTGGTCTGCCTGATCCCGACCACCATCGGCGGCCTGCTGTCGGCCATCGGTGTGGCGGGCATGAGCCGGATGCTGGCGGCCAACGTTATCGCCACCAGCGGGCGAGCCGTCGAGGCGGCAGGCGACGTCGACGTGCTGCTGCTGGATAAGACCGGCACCATCACCCTCGGCAACCGTCAGGCATCTGAGTTCCTGCCCGCCCCGGGGGTGGATGAGCAAACGCTGGCCGACGCCGCCCAGCTGGCATCGCTGGCGGACGAAACCCCGGAAGGCCGCAGCATCGTCATTCTCGCCAAGCAGCGCTTTAACCTGCGCCAGCGCGACGTGCAAAGCCTGAATGCCACCTTTGTGCCCTTTACGGCGCAAACGCGGATGAGCGGCATCAATATTCAGGACCGCCTGATCCGCAAGGGCTCGGTGGACGCGATTCGCCGCCATATTGCGGCCAATAACGGCCACTTCCCGCCGCAGGTCGATACCCTGGTGGAGAACGTCGCGCGTCAGGGGGCCACGCCGCTGGTGGTGGCGGAAGGGGCGACCGTACTCGGGGTGATCGCCCTGAAAGATATCGTCAAAGGCGGCATCAAGGAGCGCTTTGCCCAGCTGCGTAAAATGGGCATCAAAACGGTGATGATCACCGGGGATAACCGCCTGACGGCGGCCGCCATTGCCGCCGAAGCGGGGGTGGATGATTTTCTCTCCGAAGCGACGCCGGAGGCCAAACTGGCGCTGATCCGCCAGTACCAGGGAGAAGGACGGCTGGTGGCCATGACCGGTGACGGCACCAACGACGCCCCGGCCCTCGCCCAGGCGGACGTGGCGGTAGCCATGAACTCCGGCACCCAGGCGGCGAAAGAGGCGGGCAATATGGTTGACCTCGACTCTAATCCGACCAAGCTGATCGAGGTGGTACATATCGGCAAACAGATGCTGATGACCCGCGGCTCGCTCACCACCTTCAGTATCGCCAACGACGTGGCGAAATATTTCGCCATTATTCCGGCGGCGTTTGCCGCGACTTATCCGCAACTGAACGCCCTGAATGTGATGCATCTGCACTCCCCCGCCTCGGCCATCCTGAGCGCGGTGATCTTCAACGCGCTGATCATTATCTTTCTGATCCCGCTGGCGCTGAAAGGGGTGAGCTACAAGCCGCTCACCGCCGCCGCCATGCTGCGCCGCAATCTGTGGATTTACGGTCTGGGTGGGCTGGTGGTGCCGTTTATCGGCATTAAAGCCATCGACATCGTGCTCACCCTGTTCGGGCTGGTTTAAGAGGAAAATCAAATGGCTATGTTACGTCCCGCTATACTGTTGTTTATTCTGCTGGCCCTGATAACCGGCGGGCTCTATCCGCTGGTGACCACCGCGCTGGGTCAATGGTGGTTTACCGACCAGGCCAACGGATCGCTTATCTACCAGCAGGGGGAGATCCGCGGTTCCCGGCTAATTGGACAGAACTTTACCGCGGCGGGTTACTTTCACGGGCGTCCTTCCGCTACGGCTGAGAGCCCGTATAATCCCATGGCCTCGGGCGGCAGCAATCTGGCGGGCAGCAACCCTGAGCTGGATGACGCCGTTCGTGCCCGTGTGGCGGCTCTGCGTGCAGCCAACCCGCAGGCGAGCCCGGCAGTGCCGGTTGAACTGGTGACCGCCTCAGGCAGCGGGCTGGACTACAGCCTGACGCCGCAGGCCGTCGCCTGGCAGATCCCACGGGTGGCTCTGGCGCGTCAGCTCAGCGCCGAACAGCTCAGCCAGCTGGTGGCCGCCCATACGCAAAAGCCATTATTCAGCGCGACGGGCAATCCAGTGGTCAATATTGTTGAATTGAATCTGGCGCTGGACGCGCTAAGGAAAGAGTAAATGATTGACGAGCCTCTGCGCCCGGACCCGGACAAACTGCTGGAACAGGCCGCCTGGCCCCATCGCGGTAAGCTGAAAATTTTCTTCGGCGCCTGCGCGGGCGTCGGCAAGACCTTCGCCATGCTCAGTGAAGCCCAGCGTCTGCGCGCCCAGGGGCTCGATATTCTCATCGGTGTCGTGGAAACCCACGGTCGCCAGGAGACCGCCGCGCTGCTGGCGGGGCTGGCAACCCAGCCGCCGCGCCGCATTCATCATCGTGGGCGTCTGGTAACGGAATTCGATCTCGACGCCGCCCTCGCCCGCCGTCCGGCACTGATCCTGATGGACGAGCTGGCGCACACCAATGCCCCGGGCTCGCGCCATCCCAAACGCTGGCAGGATGTCGAGGAGCTGCTGGACGCCGGAATTGATGTTTTCACCACCGTCAACGTCCAGCATCTGGAGAGCCTCAACGACGTGGTCAGCGGCGTGACCGGTATTCAGGTGCGGGAGACCGTCCCGGATCCCTTCTTCGACGCGGCGGACGAGGTGGTGCTGGTGGATCTCCCCCCGGACGATCTGCGCCAGCGACTGCATGAGGGCAAAGTCTATATCGCCGGGCAGGCTGAGCGAGCCATCGAGCACTTCTTCCGCAAAGGCAATTTGATCGCCCTGCGCGAGCTGGCTCTGCGCCGCACCGCCGACCGGGTGGACGATCAGATGCGGGCCTGGCGCGACCGCCAGGGTCAGGAGAAGGTGTGGCATACCCGCGATGCGATTTTGCTCTGCATCGGCCACGGCAGCGGCAACGAGAAGCTGGTGCGCACCGCCGCGCGTCTGGCGGCAAAATTTGGCAGCGTCTGGCATGCGGTCTACGTGGAGACGCCGCGGCTGCACCGTCTGCCGGAGAACCAGCGCCGCGCCATTCTTGGCGCCCTGCGTCTGGCGCAGGAGCTTGGGGCCGAAACCGCCACCCTGGCCGAGCAGGCGGAAGAGAAAGCCATCCTGCGCTACGCCCGGGAGCATAACCTCGGCAAAATTGTTATCGGCAGGCGCACCCGTCGCCGCGGGTTCAGCCGGGAGAGCTTTGCCGACAAGCTGGCACAGCGCGCCCCCGACCTCGATCTGCTGATCGTCGCGCTGGACGACAAACCGGCCGCCCTGCCCGCCAGAACCCCGGACAACCGGGCATTCAGCGACAAATGGCGGATCCAGCTGCGCGGCTGTCTGGTGGCGGTGCTGCTCTGCGCGCTGATCACCTTTGTTGCCAGCCAGTGGCTACCCGGCTTCGATGCCGCCAACCTGGTGATGATCTACCTGCTGGGTGTGGTGATCGTGGCCCTGTTTTACGGCCGCTGGCCCTCGGTGCTGGCGACGGTGATCAACGTCATCAGCTTCGATCTCTTTTTTATCGCCCCGCGCGGCACCCTGGCGGTGTCGGATGTGCAGTACGTCCTCACCTTCGCCGTGATGCTGGCGGTAGGTTTGCTTATCGGCAACCTGACGGCGGGGGTGCGCTATCAGGCGCGGATCGCCCGTTACCGAGAGCAACGCACCCGCCAGCTGTATGAGATGTCGAAGGCACTGGCGGTGGGCCGCGCACCGCAGGATATCGTCCAGACCAGCCAGCAGTTTATTCACTCCACCTTTAACGCCCGCAGCCTGATCCTGCTCCCGGATCGCGAAGGCAAACTCGCCCCCCTCACCCCGGCTTCGGGCATCACGCCTTGGGATGAGGCCATTGCCCACTGGAGCTTTGATAAAGGCCAGCCTGCGGGAGCAGGCACCGACACGCTCCCGGGTGTACCCTATCAGATCCTGCCGTTGCAGCGTCAGGGGGTGCTGATTGTCGAGCCGGCTAACCTGCGCCAGCTGATGATCCCCGAGCAGCAGCGGCTGCTGGAGACCTTTACCCTGCTGGTGGCGAGCGCGCTGGAGCGGCTGGCGCTCACCGCCAGCGAAGAACAGGCGCGGTTAGCCAGCGAGCGGGAGAGCATTCGCAATTCGCTGCTGGCCGCCCTCTCCCACGATCTGCGCACGCCGCTGACGGTGCTGTTCGGTCAGTCGGAGATCCTGACCCTCGACCTGGCGGCAGAAGGCTCCCGCCACGCTATCCAGGCCAGCGAGATCCGCCAGCACGTGCTGAACACCACCCGGCTGGTGAACAACCTGCTGGATATGGCGCGGATCCAGTCCGGCGGCTTTAACCTGAAAAAAGAGTGGCTGACGCTGGAAGAGGTGATCGGCAGCGCCTTAAAAACCCTTGAGCCGGGGCTGGGTGGCCGGCATATCGCGCTCGCGATGTCCGATCCCCTGGCGTTGATCCATGTGGATGGCCCGCTGTTTGAGCGGGTGCTGATTAATCTGCTGGAGAACGCCGCGAAATATGCGGGCAGCAAAGCGCAAATCGGCATTGACGCCAGCGTCACCCCGGACCAGCTCCAGCTGGAAGTCTGGGATAGCGGCCCGGGCATTCCGGCGGGTCAGGAAGAGGCTATCTTTGATAAATTCGCCCGCGGAAATAAGGAGTCCGCCATTCCCGGCGTCGGACTGGGGCTGGCTATCTGCCAGGCGATTGTGGAGGTGCACGGCGGCACCATTACCGCCCATAATCGCCCCGAAGGGGGGGCCGGTTTTTGTGTTACACTGCCGCTTGATGCCCCACCCGAGCTGAATGACTTTCCAGAGGATTTGTGATTAACGTCCTGATTGTTGAAGATGAACTCGCTATCAGTCGTTTTCTGCGTGCCGCGCTGGAAGGTGAAGGGTTGCGCGTTCACGATGCCGGGACGCTACAGCGAGGCCTGATTGAAGCCGCCACCCGCAAGCCGGACCTGGTGATCCTCGATTTGGGCCTGCCGGACGGCGACGGCCTCGACTTTATCCGGGAGGTGCGCCAGTGGAGCCAGATGCCGATCATCGTGCTCTCCGCCCGTCTGGAGGAGACCGACAAAATTGCCGCACTCGATGCCGGTGCCGACGACTATCTCAGTAAGCCGTTTGGCATTGGCGAACTGCAGGCGCGTCTGCGCGTCGCCCTTCGCCGCCACGCGACCACCGCCCCCGTCGACCCGGTGTATACCTTTTCGGATATTCGTGTCGATCTGGCCTCGCGCCGCATTCAACGCGGTGAGGCTGAAATCCACCTGACCCCCATCGAGTTCCGCCTGCTGGCGGTCCTGCTCAACAATCACGGCAAAGTTCTTACCCAGCGCCAGCTGTTAAGTCGGGTCTGGGGACCGAATGCGGTGGAGCATAGTCACTACCTGCGCATCTATATGGGGCACCTTCGCCAGAAACTCGAAACGGATCCCGCGCGCCCACAGCATCTGTTAACCGAAACAGGGATTGGCTACCGCTTTATGCTTTGAACACAAAAAAGCCCGGTGGCGCTCACGCTTACCGGGCCTACAAAATAGAAGCAGTTGTAGGCCGGGCAAACGCAGTGCCGCCCGGCGCACAAACCGCAGTTATGCGTTTTTCAGCACTTCGCTGACAATCTCTACCGCTTCTTTCTCAATCTGCTGGCGGTGTTCCGCACCGAGGAAGCTTTCGCAGTAAATCTTGTAAGCATCTTCCGTACCGGATGGACGCGCCGCGAACCAGCCGTTCTCGGTCATCACCTTCAGACCGCCGATTGAGGCACCGTTGCCCGGTGCCGCCGTCAGACGGGCGGTGATCGGGTCGCCTGCCAGGGTGCTGGCACTGACCATGTCAGGTGAGAGCTTAGAGAGCGCCGCTTTCTGGGCGGAGGAGGCAGAGGCCTGGAGACGGTTGTAGCTCGGCGCACCGAAACGGGCGGCCAGCTCATCGTAGTGCTCCTGCGGGTTCTTACCGGTGACGGCAGTGATCTCCGCCGCCAGCAGGCACATGATGATACCGTCTTTGTCGGTAGACCACGGCGTACCGTCGAAGCGCAGGAAGGAGGCACCCGCGCTCTCTTCGCCGCCAAAGCCGAAGCTGCCGTCGAACAGACCGTCTACAAACCACTTAAAGCCCACCGGCACTTCCACCAGCTTACGGCCCAGGTCGTTAACCACACGGTCGATCATTGCGGAGGAGACGAGGGTTTTACCGACGGCAACCTCTGCCCCCCACTGAGGACGATGCTGGAACAGGTAGTTGATCGCCACCGCCAGATAGTGGTTTGGATTCATCAGGCCCGCAGGCGTGACGATACCATGACGGTCGTAATCCGGGTCGTTGGCAAAGGCGAGGTCGAACTTGTCGCGCAGCGCCAGCAGGCCAGCCATCGCACACTCGGAGGAGCAGTCCATACGGATTGCACCATCTTTATCCAGGTGCATAAAGCGGAAGGTCTGATCGACATGATCGTTAACGATGGTCAGATCCAGCTTGTAGTGCTCCGCAATACGCTTCCAGTATTCAATACCGGAACCGCCCAGCGGGTCGACGCCCAGCTTAAGACCCGCTTTCTGGATCGCCGCCATGTCGACGATATCTGCCAGTCCTTCAACGAAAGGCTGCACCAGATCCTGCTCTTTCACGTGGCCGGAGGCCATCGCCTCGTCCAGAGAGATGCGCTTCACGCCTTTCAGGTCATCAGCCAGCAGCGCGTTGGCGCGATCTTCCACCACTTTCGTGACGTTAGTGTCAGCCGGGCCGCCGTTGGGTGGGTTGTATTTGATGCCGCCATCTTCTGGCGGGTTGTGGGACGGCGTGATCACAATGCCGTCAGCCTGCGCGCCGCCCTTCTGGTTATGCACCAGGATGGCGTTAGAAACGGCAGGGGTCGGCGTATAGCCGTTGTTTTCCTGAATGATGACATCCACGCCGTTGGCCGCCAGCACCTCCAGTACGGAGATAAACGCTGGCTCTGACAGGGCGTGTGTATCCTTACCCACGTAACACGGACCGGTGACGCCGTTTTTGGCACGCTCTTCCGCGATGGCCTGAGCAATGGCCAGAATATGCGGCTCGTTAAAGCTATGGCGTACCGCACTGCCGCGGTGCCCGGATGTACCAAACTTAACTGCGTGTTCTGCGTTGCCCACTTCCGGCTTCAGCACGTAATACTGTGCGGTAAGCTGGGCGACGTTAATCAAATCGCTCTGTTGTGCAGGTTGACCCGCACGATTGTGATTTGCCATTGCCTGGTCCTTCTGATGCAAGGGTTAGATAGTTCCGCAAACCTTATCAATCAATTCCACCGGGAACTGCATCGACTGCATGATGTGTTCGATCATGCTGCGTTTACGTCCGGTATTGGTATTGGTGATCACCCAGTACGGTGTACCAGGGAGGTGCTTGGGTTTAGTTTGATTGCCATTCTGTAACAGCGTTTGCTCGTCACCCGCGAAGTAGACACGCGTGCGACCATGCAGTGACTCCGTCGCATCGGCAAACGCGTTGTGATCCAGTGAATAGAGTGTAGTCAGCACCAGCATAAAGCGGTTAACTGCTTTCTTCTGCTCAGCGTATTCGTCAGAAAGCAGCAGTTCGCGCATCGCACGCACTTTGTCTTTTACCTGCGTCAGCGGCTTTTCCTGGGCGACGGCAACGGGCTGGCGCGTCTCTTTGGGGGCTGGAGCGGCAGACTGCGAGGCGGCGGCCATTTTGAGCATGCGCCGTAAAATGTCGGACGCGCTCTCACCGATATGCCGCGTCTGGCTGGCAATATACTGATAGAGTTCGTCATCAACTTCGATTGTTTTCATCTTAATCCAGTGCGATATCTTATCTGAATACAAGTCGTTGGGAGTATAAGGTCAAAACCCAACAGCGGATAGCGTCAAGCCAGGATAGCGGCAAAAGTCAGAATTAACTGTCTCCTTGCAGCCGGACGGCAGAATGGTCAACATGATACCCTAACCTGACATACGTAAAAAAAGAACTTTGCCATGAAATTGAATACCCGAGCGCAATCTGCACAATCGCCGCACAATAATTCTCCCATCGTCCTGGTGCATGGTCTGTTTGGTAGTCTGGATAATCTTGGCGTACTGGCACGGGATCTGGTGCAGGATCACGCGCTGCTGCAGGTAGATATGCGCAACCACGGCCTGTCGCCGCGCTCGCCGCAGATGACCTACGCCGATATGGCCCAGGATCTGCTGGATACGCTGAATGAGCATAATATTGAAAAAGCGACCCTGATTGGTCACTCCATGGGTGGCAAAGCGGTGATGGCGCTGACGGCGCTTGCGCCGGAGCGCATTGCGGGCCTGGTGGTGATCGACGTGGCGCCGGTGGATTACGATGTGCGCCGCCATGATGAGATCTTCGCCGCTATCAACGCCGTCACGGACGCTGGCGTTAGCACCCGCCAGCAGGCTGCCGCGCTGATGCGTGAGCATCTGAACGAAGAAGGCGTGGTGCAGTTTCTGCTGAAATCCTTCGTCGACGGCGAATGGCGCTTTAACGTGCCGGTGCTCTGGGATCAATATGACCAGATCGTCGGCTGGCAGCCGGTGCCGGCGTGGCCGCATCCGACGCTGTTTATTACCGGCGGCAACTCCCCGTATGTAACCGAAGCGTATCGCGATGCGCTACTGACGCAATTCCCTCAGGCGCGTGCGCATGTCATTGCCGGCGCCGGACACTGGGTTCATGCCGAAAAACCGGACGCGGTGCTGCGCGCTATCCGTCGTTACCTCGCCGACACGGCAAATTGATTAAAAAGAGAGCGACTGGTCGCCAGCGGGCCTCCAGTCGTTGGCGTGCCGTTTTCGGTGATGTATGATGGCGCGCTTATCGCCCGGGCATTAGCAGGGTGTCTTGTTTCCCCCGAAGTCTCAAAATCATGGCCAAAGAACACACGGACCGCACGACATTAGATCTGTTCGCGAATGAGCGTCGCCCGGGACGACCGAAAACCAATCCGCTTTCGCGTGATGAACAGCTGCGCATCAATAAGCGCAATCAGCTTAAACGCGATAAAAGCCGCGGGCTTAAACGCGTCGAGCTGAAACTGAACGCTGAAGCCGTCGATGCGCTGAACGAGCTGGCGAATGCCCGTGATATCAGCCGCAGTGAGCTGATTGAAGAGATGCTGATTGCGCAGCTCGAGATATGGCACGGCAAAGCGTAAGTCAGAAAACTCCCCTTCTTATTGCTTTCATGTAGCACAGAGTGCAGTCCTGGGTGATTGCAGTTTCCGCAGGCTTCTCTGTTCTGCTATGATTGCCCTTATCCGTGGCTAAATTGCGCCACCATACCATTAAGTTTCAAGAGGTTATTTTACTCATGGCAATCATCGGCATTTTTTTTGGCAGCGACACGGGTAATACCGAAAATATCGCAAAAAACATTCAAAAACAGCTAGGTAAAGACGTTGCCGATGTGCATGACATTGCGAAAAGCAGCAAAGAAGATATCGAAGGCTACGATATCCTGCTGCTGGGCATCCCTACCTGGTACTACGGTGAAGCGCAGTGCGACTGGGACGATTTCTTCCCGTCTCTGGAAGAGATCGATTTCAACGGCAAACTGGTTGCCCTGTTCGGCTGTGGCGATCAGGAAGATTACGCAGAGTACTTCTGCGACGCTCTCGGCACCATCCGCGATATCATTGAGCCGCGCGGCGCCGTAATCGTTGGTCACTGGCCAACTGCTGGCTACCACTTCGAAGCCTCTAAAGGTCTGGCCGATGATAACCACTTCGTGGGTCTTGCCATCGATGAAGATCGCCAGCCTGAACTGACCGCTGAGCGCGTAGAGAAATGGGTTAAGCAGGTTCGCGAAGAGCTGCACCTCGACGATATTCTCAACGCCTGATCACACTGCGGCGCAACGCCATAGTTGCGCCGCATTGATAGGTAATATCAATCAAAATAATTGCTACAAATTTTTAACTTTTCCTGCCATACCTGTACAATGATCCAGGTTCAAACGGGTCACCCTGTAACAAGTTTGTTGGCGGTACCACGTTTTTATAAGCATACTTTACTTGAGACTTGCAGTTTTCATTAGGTCATGGCAGTTCTATAATGAGACGCATTTCCCAGGTGCATTTTCTGTCACTTCTTCTTTAGAAGTGAATCGTTTAGCAACAGGACAGATTCCGCATGACTGACAACAACACCGCATTAAAGAAGGCCGGACTGAAAGTCACGCTTCCACGGTTAAAAATCCTGGAAGTGCTTCAGGGTCCGGATAACCATCATGTCAGTGCGGAAGACTTATACAAGCGTCTGATCGACATGGGCGAAGAGATTGGTCTGGCGACCGTTTACCGTGTACTGAACCAGTTCGACGATGCAGGCATCGTGACGCGTCACAACTTTGAAGGCGGGAAATCCGTATTTGAACTGACGCAGCAGCATCACCACGATCACCTGATTTGCCTGGATTGCGGCAAAGTGATCGAATTCAGCGACGACTCTATCGAATCACGTCAGCGTGAAATTGCCGCCCGTCATGGCATTCGTCTGACCAACCACAGTCTCTACCTCTATGGCCACTGTGCCGAAGGCGACTGCCGCGAAGATGATCACGCGCACGACGCGAAATAATTCATCCGCCTGCTCCGAGCCAACCTGACGGTTGGCTTTTTTATGCCTGTCATAATGTAAAAAGCCCGGTGGCGCTGCGCTTACACGGGCCTACGGGTGATTTCACCC
Source organism: Leclercia sp. GHBNCSD (assembly GCF_055805075.1). NCBI lineage: Bacteria > Pseudomonadati > Pseudomonadota > Gammaproteobacteria > Enterobacterales > Enterobacteriaceae > Leclercia > Leclercia sp. GHBNCSD. The sequence goes on from NZ_JBQVYO010000001.1 coordinate 575,053, forward strand.
TGGTAGACCCGGTGAGCATCGCGCCACCGGGCGTTAAAAACAGCGAATTACTTGCTGTTATTACTGCGAATTTCCTGCCAGATTTTGTCGCAATTTTTGGTCACGTCCTGATTGTTACCCGTTTTGCGCGCCATAATACAGGCTTGGTAATCCGCCACTCGCACGCTTTCCTGGTTGGCAAACTGTTCGTGCTTCTTCTCCTGGCGCAGCACGTTCAGCACGCTCTGGCAGGCTTCGATTTTTTCTGGCGAACCTTCAGCGGTATTGATACAGGCGCTGTAGGCCTCTTTCAGACGGGTGTCTTCTCTCTGGGTCTGGGGTTGTGCGCAGGCGGCCAGTCCTGATGCCAGCAGCGCAACCAGTACGATTTTTTTCAGCATAGCAGTCTCCGATCGGCGGGGTTATCCCCCGCCGGGTGAGTCATCAGAAGATGGTGAACGGGGCGATAACCATAAATTTCACGTCACGCTCATCCTGGAAGATGTTGCCGTAGCCGCCGCCGTAGCTTGGGATGTCGGAATGGTTGTCATACTGCGTGAAGTGCAGTTTGAACATGGTGCCTTTCGCGCGACCGTCCTGCAGGGTGTAGATCGCATCCAGACTATAGGCAGACTCTTTGATCTTGTTAGAGGCGATATCTTCACGCTGGCCCGCGCTGTTGATCAGCCAGTCTGCTGGTTTTGCATCCCAGGCGTAAACATAAGAAGCACCGACGCTCCAGCCTGCGAGGTTCCAGTTGCTCAGGTCATACATCGCGCCGAAGAAGACCGCTTTTTCGCCGTTGGCGTTGAAGTCGGAGCGGTTATCCCACCACACGTCCAGACGACCGTTGGACGAAGCATAGGTTGGGGTCATGCGCTGCAGGAAATAGCCCTGCTGCCCTTCCGCCTTAACGTAAGTCCCTTCCAGACGTAAGTCGACCTGACCGACCTTATAACCCAGGGTCAGCGCCTGCAGCCATGCCGTGCCGTCGTAGATATCGTTCACGGTGCCGCTATCGGCTTTATCACGCGTGCCGTAGAACTGGTAGCTGGTAGAGAGGGGGCCGCCCACGATATCCAGTTTGTAGCTCGCTTTGGCAAAGTACTGATCGATGAAGCCTTCCGCCTGGCCAAACGCGGCTTCCAGAATCAGGTTATTTTTGAAATCGTACTTCGCGCCAAATGAGTGGAGATAATCAACGCGGGTTTTTCTGTCATTCTGATAGAACTTGTCCATCTCAAGATGCCAAGGCGCTTTGTACTCGTTGGTCCACATATACGAGAAACTCAGCGCCCCGCTGTCGCCGTAGTCAAAGTTTGCCCCGGCTTCGGCACCCTGGTAGGTACCTGGCATAAAGCTCCAGTGTGGCGCTAACAGGGTCTGGCCGGTTGGTTGCAGCCAGCCACCGCGCGCCCAGACCGGACCGTATTTAAATTTTGCTGCGGCTTTATACAGGCTGATTCCGCTCTTATCGCCGGACCAGTCCTCTTTGTAGGCTTTGTTGCTGGAGGAGAACGCAATTTCGTTCGGGTGGCCGCTGTCGCCATTTTCCGCCATTTCAATGGCCGTGAACGCAGCAAGATCAAGACCGAACATATCGGCGGCATAGCCGGACTGGAAATCGAGGTTGGCGTTCCAGGTGGAGTGAGCCAGGTTAGTTTTATATTTATCTGCTTCGACATCTTTACGGTCACGTTCACGCTGCCAGTAATAAATACCGCCCGTGAGCGTGGAATCATCAATAAAACCTTCGGCCTGGGCTTTCGGAGAAACCATCCAGCCTGACATTGCTGTTACACCGGCAATAGCCAGCGCTAGCGCACTACGTTTGCCACTGAACGTACGCATAATTAATCCTCTTTGACGTATTTAAAGCGCCTAAAACGGCGAAAAACAAAAAGTAAAAAGTGGAGGTAACCAGAAATACCCGCTTACATCTCCTCTCTGTAGACTATTTTTCGCGACGCGAATTATCAATGCTTTTCAGCGATCAAACGTCAGGATTATGACAAAGCGCACATATTTGATTGCTAATTGTAACAAAGCAAAGGAAGAAGAATATTTTATTAAAATAACAGGAATAATTAGCGAGTTATTTTTAACAGGCAGGCATTAAACAGCCATTCTGATAGCTATTACGGTGAATTTGCGAAAAGGAAGAAAAAGCGAACAGTTTTAAGAAAGGGAATTAATTCGCAACGCGAACATATGGTTAAATTCTGACCCGATTGTCTGGCAAAAAAAACGCCGCAATGCGCGGCGTTTATCAGAAAATGATCGGTTATTCGCCGACTTTCGTCCAGGTATCACGCAGACCAACGGTACGGTTAAACACCAGTTTATCGGCTGTGGCGTAGCGGCTGTCGAGGCAGAAGTAACCTTCGCGCTCAAACTGATACGCATTGCCGGCAACAGCCCCTTTCAGGGATGGCTCCGCAAAGCCCTGCTTGATCACCAGCGACTCCGGGTTAATGACCTCCAGGAAGTCCTCTGCGGCACCCGGGTTTGGCACGCTGAAGAGGCGATCGTACAGACGGATCTCAACCGGCAGCGCATGTGCCGCGCTGACCCAGTGGATAACGCCTTTCACCTTGCGGCCATCGGCAGGATCTTTGCTCAGAGTCTCGGCATCGTAGCTGCAGAAGATCGTGGTGATAGTGCCTTCAGCATCTTTTTCAACACGCTCAGCTTTGATCACGTAGGCATTACGCAGGCGCACTTCTTTGCCCAGCACCAGGCGTTTGTACTGCTTGTTCGCTTCTTCGCGGAAGTCGGCGCGATCGATCCAGATCTCTGCGCTGAACGGCACTTCACGGCTACCCATCTCCGGCTTGCTCGGATGGTTCGGCATGGTCACCAGCTCGCTTTCGCCCTGAGGATAGTTTTCGATAACCAGCTTAACCGGATCGATAACAGCCATCGCGCGCGGCGCATTGTCGTTCAGATCTTCGCGAATGCAGGATTCCAGCGACGCCATCTCAATGGTGTTGTCCTGCTTGGTCACGCCGATGCGTTTGCAAAACTCGCGGATAGATGCGGCGGTATAGCCACGACGACGCAGACCGGAGATGGTTGGCATACGCGGGTCATCCCAGCCTTCAACGTGCTTGTCGGTAACCAGCAGGTTCAGCTTACGCTTGGACATCACGGTGTATTCCAGATTCAGACGAGAGAATTCGTACTGACGCGGATGCACCGGAATGGAGATGTTATCCAGCACCCAGTCATACAGACGACGGTTGTCCTGGAACTCCAGCGTACATAAGGAGTGAGTAATGCCTTCCAGCGCATCGCTGATGCAGTGGGTGAAGTCGTACATTGGGTAGATGCACCACTTGCTGCCGGTCTGATGGTGATCGGCAAACTTAATGCGGTACAGCACCGGGTCACGCATCACGATAAATGGTGAGGCCATATCGATTTTAGCGCGCAGGCAGGCTTTACCCTCTTCGAAGCCACCGGCACGCATTTTTTCAAACAGCGCCAGGTTCTCTTCCACGCTGCGATCGCGGTACGGGCTGTTTTTGCCCGGCGCGGTCAGCGTGCCGCGGTATTCGCGGATTTCGTCAGCGGAAAGCTCGTCAACGTAGGCCAGACCTTTGTTGATCAGCTCTACGGCGTAAGCATACAGCTGGTCAAAATAGTCGGAGGAGTAGCAGATGTCGCCAGACCAGTTGAAGCCCAACCATTGCACGTCGTTCTTAATGGACTCTACGTATTCGATATCTTCTTTCACCGGGTTGGTGTCATCGAAACGCAGGTTGCATTGACCCTGATAGTCCTGCGCGATGCCGAAGTTCAGGCAGATCGATTTCGCATGACCAATATGCAGGTAGCCATTCGGCTCCGGCGGGAAACGGGTATGAACTGTGGTGTGCTTACCAGTGGCCAGATCTTCATCAATGATCTGACGGATAAAGTTGCTCGGGCGGGCTTCAGCCTCACTCATCGTGGATTCCTCAAAGCGTAAACGACGTATAACGGCATATGATCTTATAAGCCGGGCGTAGTGACAACCTTTAGTTACGCAAAAAACGGTCCCGGAAGAGAATTATGAGGGCGATTGCTGCAAAAAAAAGCGGCGGGGATATCCCCGCCGCTCAGGCACTAACGCTTACTCAGGAGCACTTATTTGCCTTTAATTTCATACAGAGGTGTCTGACCGGCCACAACCTGACCCTGCGCCTTAATGACCAGGCCGCTGAAGTCATCGATATTGCTGCAGACAACCGGGCTAATCATCGAGCGCGCGTTGGCGTTCAGGTAGTCGAGATCCATCTCCAGAACCGGCTGACCCGCCACCACTTCCGCACCCTCTTCGACCAGGCGTTTGAAGCCCTGGCCACCCAGCGCTACGGTATCGATGCCCATGTGGACAACGATCTCCGCCCCTTTGTCGGTTTCCAGGCAGAACGCGTGGTTGGTATTGAAGATTTTAACGATGGTGCCCGCCGCAGGCGACACAACGGTTTTCTCCGTTGGTTTAACCGCGACACCGTCACCCACGGCTTTACTGGCGAAGGCTTCATCAGGAACCTGCTCCAGAGCCACCACCTCACCGGTGACTGGCGAAACCAGTGCGGCAATGGTTACCGCATTTGGCACCGCCTGCGGTTTCGCAACCGGCGCGTCAGCCACGGGTGCGCTATCCGTTGAGGCAGCAGCGACCGGCCCACGGGCAACCACTTTTTTCATTTCGTCGCCGATAGATTCGGCCTTCGCACCCACGATAACCTGGATGGTTTGTTTGTTCAGTTTCACCACACCAGACGCGCCCAGGCGTTTACACATGGCATCGCTCACGCGCGCAGAGTCGCCAACGGTCAGACGCAGGCGGGTAATACAGGCATCAATGGCTTTCAGGTTATCGGTACCGCCTACAGCGGCAATGTAGCTGGTTGCCAGCTGAGTTAAACCTTCTTCGGTATTGCTGTTTGCTTCACTGGTTACGACGTCATCTTTTGTCTCTTCACGGCCCGGCGTTTTGAGGTTAAACATACGAATAACCGCGCTGAACAGGAGGAAGTAGATAACGAAGAACACCAGGCCCATCACCATCAGCATCCAGACATTGCTGCTTGCCGCCGGCAGGTTGTACATCAACACGTAGTCGATAGCGCCTGCGGAGAAGGAGAAGCCAGCATGGATACCCAGAAGAGTGGCCACAAACAGGCTGATACCGGTCAGGAAGGCGTGCATGAGATACAGCAGCGGCGCCAGGAACATGAACAGGAATTCCAGTGGCTCGGTCACGCCGGTCAGGAAGGCCGTGATCGCAACGGACAGCAGCATACCGCCAACCATTGGGCGACGCTCTTTCGGCGCAGCCAGGTACATTGCCAGCGCAGCGCCAGGCAGACCAAACATCATGATTGGGAAGAAGCCGGACATGAACATGCCCGCGGTGCCGTCGCCTGCGTAGAAACGGTTGATATCACCGTGGAACACGGCACCCGCCGCGTTGGTGAACTCACCAATCTGGAACCAGGCGATGGTGTTCAGCACCTGATGCAGACCCGTTGGGATCAGCAGACGGTTGATGAAACCGAAGATACCCGCACCCATTGCGCCCGCGGAAACGATCCACTCGCCACCCGCATGGATAGCGTGCTGCACCGGTGGCCACACGTAGCCAAAGATGGCGGCAAGGATCAGACAGAAAAAGCCCGTCGCGATCGGCACGAAACGTTTTCCGCCGAAGAAGCTCAGGAAGTCAGGGAGTTTGATACCTGCCCAGCGGTTGTAGACGGCACCACCGACGAGGCCGGTAATGATACCCGCCAGTACGCCCATGTTGATTTCAGGGTTGATGGTCACCATCGCTTTCGTGAGGATGAAGTAACCCACGGCCCCGGCCAGTGCCGCAGCACCAGCGCTGTCTTTTGACCAGCTTGACGCCACACCGATGGCAAAAATCAGCGCCAGGTTGTCAAAAATTGCGCCGCCAGCCTGAGCAATAAACGGCACGTTAAGAAGATCGGGTTGCCCGAATCGCAGCAGGAGCGCTGCAACCGGTAGCACGGCGATAGGGAGCTGCAAAGCCCTACCGAGGCGCTGGAAAAAACCTAAAATATTCATCCTATTCCCCCTACGAGACCCTTTGTTAAGGCTCGCGCATAAACTATGTTTTTTTATTGTGTAACGAACGATAAATACAGTTGATGATTCACTGGCTTTGAGAGTGTCTGAAAAATTAATTCGTATCGCAAATTAAACGCGTACTTTTTGTGAGTTTTGTCACCAAATATTGTTTCTTCCCCTCCCCTGTACTGGCAAACAGTGAAAACTTATTTTATGATACGAAAAATCAGGACGGATTGACCCCTCTCGGTGTGAAACAGGTTAGGCTTATATCATACCCCGACAAGCAATCCGCCAACTTTTACTAAAACTTCAGAGGTGAATAATGAGACTGATCCCCCTGGCAACCGCAGAACAAGTCGGCAAATGGGCTGCTCGCCATATCGTACAACGTATCAACGCGTTCAAACCGACAGCCGATCGTCCTTTTGTACTGGGTCTGCCTACCGGTGGCACACCTCTTACCGCCTATAAAGCACTGGTTGAGATGCATAAAGCGGGCCAGGTTAGCTTTGAACATGTTGTCACCTTCAACATGGACGAGTATGTAGGCCTGCCAAAAGAGCACCCGGAGAGCTACCATAGCTTCATGCACCGGAACTTCTTTGATCACATTGATATTAAACCGGAAAATATTAATCTGCTGGACGGAAATGCCCCGGATATTGATGCAGAGTGCCGTCATTACGAAGAAAAAATCCGTGCTTACGGTAAAATCCACCTGTTCATGGGTGGCGTCGGTAACGACGGTCATATCGCCTTCAACGAACCTGCTTCTTCTCTGGCCTCCCGTACCCGTATCAAAACCCTGACACATGACACCCGTGTGGCAAACTCCCGTTTCTTTGATGGCGACGTTAACCAGGTACCAAAATATGCCCTGACCGTTGGCGTGGGTACCCTGCTGGATGCGGAAGAAGTGATGATTCTGGTGCTGGGCAGTGTAAAAGCGCAGGCGCTGCAGGCGGCGGTAGAAGGCAACGTCAACCACATGTGGACCATCAGCTGTCTGCAACTGCATCCGAAAGCAGTTGTGGTATGCGATGAACCGTCTACCATGGAACTGAAAGTGAAGACGTTGAAGTATTTCAACGAATTAGAAGCAGAAAATATTAAAGGTCTGTAATGTGACGCCGTCTCTGCCTGCAGAGACGGCATGCTATTTTTAAACCGGGGGTCGTTATGTACGCTTTAACCCACGGTCGGATTTATACCGGCCATGAAATTCTGGATGACCATGCGATCGTTATCGCCAATGGCCTGATTGAACGTGTCTGCCCACTGGCCGAACTGCCAGCGGACATTGAACAACGCTCGCTCAATGGAGCAATCATCTCCCCCGGTTTTATCGACGTACAGCTTAACGGCTGTGGCGGCGTGCAGTTCAACGATACTGCCGAAGCCGTCACCGTTGAAACGCTGGAAATTATGCAGCGCGCCAATGAAAAATCGGGCTGCACCAGCTACCTGCCGACGCTTATTACCACCAGCGACGACCTGATGAAGCAAGGCGTTCGCGTGATGCGTGAATATCTGGCGAAATATCCACACCAGGCGCTGGGTCTGCACCTTGAGGGGCCGTGGCTGAATATCGTCAAGAAAGGCACCCATAATCCTGATTACGTCCGTAAACCTGACGGTGAACTGGTTGATTTTCTCTGTGCCAACGCGGATGTGATCACCAAAGTGACCCTGGCGCCAGAAATGGTCGATCCTGAGGTGATCCGCAAGCTGGCGGGCGCAGGTATTGTGGTCTCTGCAGGGCATTCCAACGCCACGCTAAAAGAGGCCAAAGTGGGCTTCCGCGCCGGTATCACCTTCGCGACCCATCTTTATAATGCTATGCCTTATATTACCGGACGCGAACCCGGTCTCGCCGGGGCGATCTTCGACGAACCAGATGTCTATTGCGGCATTATTGTTGACGGTTTACATGTCGATTACGCCAACGTGCGTAACGCTAAGCGCCTGAAAGGTGACAAACTGTGTCTGGTAACAGACGCCACGGCACCAGCTGGGGCAAATATTGAACAGTTCATTTTTGCTGGTAAAACAATATACTACCGGAATGGACTCTGTGTGGATGAGAACGGAACGTTAAGCGGCTCGGCTCTGACCATGATCGAAGGCGTGCGCAATCTGGTTGAACATTGCAGCATTGCCCTCGATGAAGTGCTGCGTATGGCAACGCTCTATCCGGCACGCGCGATAGGCGTAGATAAACAGCTGGGCAGTATTGCACCGGGGATGGTCGCTAACCTCACCGCATTCACACACGATTATAAAATCATCAAGACCATCGTTAATGGTAACGAGGTCGTTACAGAGTAAGCGAAAGTATGACACCTGGCGGACAAGCTCAAATTGGCAACGTTGATCTGGTAAAACAGCTGAACAGTGCGGCGGTTTATCGACTGATTGACCAGCACGGACCCATCTCGCGGATTCAGATTGCAGAACAGAGCCAGCTTGCCCCCGCCAGCGTGACGAAAATTACCCGTCAGCTTATTGAGCGCGGGCTGATTAAAGAAGTGGATCAGCAGGCCTCCACCGGAGGCCGTCGCGCTATCTCAATTGTTACCGAAACCCGTCATTTCCACGCCATTGGCGTGCGCCTTGGACGTCATGACGCCACCCTGACGCTGTACGATCTCAGCAGTAAGGCCATTGCTGAAGAGCACTATGCCCTGCCGGAACGCACTCAGGAGACCCTCGAACATGCGCTGCTTAACGCCATCGAGCTGTTTATCGAATCCTGCCAGCGCAAAATCCGCGAGCTGATTGCCATTTCGGTGATCCTGCCCGGGCTCGTCGATCCCGAAAGCGGCGTGATCCGCTATATGCCGCATATTCAGGTCGAAAACTGGGCGCTGATCGACGCGCTGGAAAAGCGTTTCGCCGTAACCTGCTTTGTGGGTCACGATATCCGCAGCCTGGCGCTGGCCGAGCACTACTTTGGTGCAAGTCAGGATTGTGAAGACTCAATTCTGGTGCGCGTTCACCGCGGTACGGGTGCCGGTATTATCTCTAATGGCCGCATTTTTATTGGCCGTAACGGTAACGTGGGCGAGATTGGCCACATTCAGGTTGACCCGCTGGGTGAGCGCTGCCACTGCGGCAACTTTGGCTGTCTGGAAACCGTCGCTGCCAACGCCGCCATTGAGCAGCGGGTGCGCCATCTGCTGGAGCAGGGTTATCAGAGCCGCGTCACGCTCGATGACTGTAAAATCAGCGCCATCTGCCGGGCGGCCAATAAGGGCGACGCGTTAGCCAGTGAAGTGATTGAGCAGGTTGGCCGTCATCTGGGTAAAACCATTGCCATCGCCATCAACCTGTTTAACCCACAAAAAGTGGTGATCGCCGGTGAAATTACCGAGGCCGAAAAAGTGCTGCTGCCTGCCATCGAAGGGTGCATCAATACCCAGGCGCTGAAGGCGTTTCGCCAGAACCTGCCGGTGGTTCGCTCCGCGCTGAACGACCGTTCCGCGATTGGCGCTTTTGCCCTGGTAAAACGCGCCATGCTTAACGGTATCCTGTTGCAGCGTTTGCTGGAAAGCTGACAGCGCTTTATAGTGACGCCTTCTTTTTTTGATGTCGGGAAGTTCATGACCATTAAGAATGTTATTTGTGATATCGACGGCGTGCTGATGCACGACAACGTTGCCGTGCCGGGCGCTGCAGAGTTTCTTAACGGCATCATGGAAAAGGGTATGCCGCTGGTGCTGCTCACTAACTTCCCGTCGCAGACCGGACAGGATCTGGCGAACCGTTTTGCCAACGCCGGTATCGATGTGCCCGCCAGCGTGTTCTATACCTCGGCAATGGCCACCGCAGATTTCCTGAAGCGTCAGGAAGGCAAAAAAGCGTATGTAGTCGGTGAAGGCGCACTGATCCATGAACTGTACAAAGCGGGCTTTACCATCACCGACGTCAACCCCGACTTTGTTATCGTTGGCGAAACGCGCTCCTATAACTGGGAGATGATGCACAAGGCGGCCTTCTTTGTCGCCAACGGCGCCCGCTTTATCGCCACCAACCCGGATACCCATGGCCGCGGCTTTTACCCGGCCTGCGGCGCACTCTGTGCCGGTATTGAGAAGATGACCGGCCGCATGCCGTTTTATGTTGGTAAGCCCAGCCCGTGGATCATTCGTGCAGCACTCAACACAATGCAGGCCCACTCGGAAGATACGGTGATTGTGGGCGATAACCTGCGCACCGATATTCTGGCCGGCTTCCAGGCCGGGCTGGAAACCATCCTGGTCCTGTCGGGGGTATCCACCCTGGACGATATCGATTCGATGCCGTTCCGACCAAGCTGGATTTACCCCTCGGTCGCGGAAATTGATGTCCTGTAACCCAAAACCACGTCCCCGGACGTGGTTTTTTCATTTTGCCGCGTCAAAAATAGAAATTCATCTAATAAAAAACGCCTTTTACTGAATAAACATCAATAATCCAGCTTAAGGCGTACGCTTTTTTCAACATTCATCAACAGGTATTGCACTTTTTTCTTTTTACCCGGCAAATCGCTTGCCGCCCCTCCGCTTTTGCGGCATTTTCATAAGCAAGCAACATCACACTGCAACAGGGTTAATGGAGAAGGTTATGTGTTCAATTTTCGGCGTACTGGATATCAAAACTGACGCAGGCGAACTGCGTAAAAAAGCACTGGAACTCTCCCGTCTGATGCGCCATCGCGGCCCGGACTGGTCCGGTGTCTACGCCAGCGATAAAGCCATCCTGGCGCACGAGCGTCTGTCGATTGTGGATGTCAATGCCGGTGCCCAGCCGTTATATAACGAGAAAAAAACCCATGCGCTGGCGGTCAACGGTGAAATCTACAACCACCAGGCGCTGCGCGCGGAGTACGGCGATCGCTACACCTTCCAGACCGGTTCTGACTGCGAAGTGATCCTGGCCCTCTACCAGGAGAAAGGGCCCGAGTTCCTCGACGATCTGCAGGGTATGTTTGCCTTTGCGCTGTACGATAGCGAAAAAGATGCGTACCTGATTGGCCGCGACCACATCGGGATTATCCCGCTCTATATGGGCCATGATGAGCACGGCAACTTCTATGTTGCCTCTGAAATGAAAGCCCTGGTGCCGGTTTGCCGCACCATCAAAGAGTTCCCGGCAGGCAGCTATCTGTGGAGCCAGGATGGCGAAATTCGCCAGTACTATCAGCGCGACTGGTTCGATTACGATGCCGTTAAAGACAACGTCACCGATAAAAACGAGCTGCGCCAGGCGCTGGAAGATTCAGTGAAAAGCCACCTGATGTCGGACGTGCCTTACGGCGTGCTGCTCTCAGGCGGTCTGGACTCGTCCGTTATCTCGGCGATCACCAAAAAGTATGCCGCACGTCGCGTGGAAGATCAGGAGCGCTCCGAAGCCTGGTGGCCGCAGCTGCACTCCTTCGCCGTCGGCCTGGAAGGATCCCCGGACCTGAAAGCCGCGCAGGAGGTGGCAAATCACCTGGGCACCGTGCACCATGAGATCCACTTTACGGTGCAGGAAGGGCTGGATGCGATCCGCGACGTTATCTATCACATTGAAACCTATGATGTGACCACCATCCGCGCCTCCACGCCGATGTACCTGATGTCCCGTAAAATCAAGGCTATGGGCATTAAAATGGTACTTTCCGGCGAAGGTTCTGACGAAGTGTTCGGCGGCTACCTCTACTTCCATAAAGCGCCGGATGCCAAAGAGCTGCACGAAGAGACCGTGCGTAAACTGCAGGCCCTGCACATGTTTGACTGCGCCCGTGCCAACAAAGCGATGTCTGCATGGGGTGTTGAAGCGCGCGTTCCCTTCCTGGATAAAAAATTCCTCGACGTGGCCATGCGTATCAACCCGCAGGACAAAATGTGCGGCAACGGTAAGATGGAGAAACACGTTCTGCGCGAATGCTTCGAATCTTACCTGCCTGCAAGCGTGGCATGGCGTCAGAAAGAGCAGTTCTCTGACGGCGTAGGGTACAGCTGGATCGACACCCTGAAAGAGGTGGCAGCGAAGCAGATTTCCGATCAGCAACTGGAAACCGCCAGCTTCCGCTTCCCGTACAACACGCCGGGTTCGAAAGAAGCCTATCTGTACCGTGAGATCTTCGAAGAGCTGTTCCCGCTGCCAAGCGCAGCAGAGTGTGTTCCTGGCGGTCCTTCCGTCGCCTGCTCCTCGGCGAAAGCCATTGAGTGGGATGAAGCTTTCAAAACCATGAACGATCCATCAGGTCGTGCCGTGGGTGTGCATCAGTCCGCCTATAAGTAATCAGTCAGATCGCCATGAGGCCCTTCGGGGCCTCTTTTTTTGCCTCGCGTTTCGCTGGACAAAAACGATTAATAACCAATAATTGCCGAATATTCGGTCACGCTGTTCGCAACCTAACCAAACAGTCACATTCCAGACATTTTCGTTGAAAAAGGTGTTGACGCTGCAAGGGTCTATACGCATAATGCGCCCCGCAACGCCGATAAGGTAACGCGAAAAAAAGATGGCTACGTAGCTCAGTTGGTTAGAGCACATCACTCATAATGATGGGGTCACAGGTTCGAATCCCGTCGTAGCCACCATCTTTTTTGCGGGAGTGGCGAAATTGGTAGACGCACCAGATTTAGGTTCTGGCGCCGCAAGGTGTGCGAGTTCAAGTCTCGCCTCCCGCACCATTCCCAGGTAAGCGTTGCACGGATGGGGTATCGCCAAGCGGTAAGGCACCGGTTTTTGATACCGGCATTCCCTGGTTCGAATCCAGGTACCCCAGCCATATTTCTTCGATTTTGCGGTTCTCCGCGGTTATTGGGGTATCGCCAAGCGGTAAGGCACCGGTTTTTGATACCGGCATTCCCTGGTTCGAATCCAGGTACCCCAGCCATCGAAGAAAGCAGTCTGGCTACGTAGCTCAGTTGGTTAGAGCACATCACTCATAATGATGGGGTCACAGGTTCGAATCCCGTCGTAGCCACCATATCAGCTTGTATCGATTCCGGTCGGTAAAGCAAAAAATTTGTTGGGGTATCGCCAAGCGGTAAGGCACCGGATTCTGATTCCGGCATTCCGAGGTTCGAATCCTCGTACCCCAGCCAATTTAAAAAGTCGTTAAGCTATTTGTTTAACGCAATTGGGGTGTCGCCAAGCGGTAAGGCTCTGGTTTCTGATACCAGCATTCCGGGGTTCGAATCCCTGCACCCCAGCCACATAAAAAAAGCTCGCTTCGGCGAGCTTTTTGCTTTTCTACGTTTCCAGACTGAACAAACCGGGTGGCGGCTTCGCCTTACCCGGCCCAGGGAATGTCTAGAGCCCTAAGGCGTACTTCAGCGCCTGACGTTTCAGTCCACCGGCGCGCTGTGCCGCCATCAATCCCACATTACGCAGGATGCGCAGCGGCCCGAGATCGTTGCTGAACCCGGCGTAAAAGAGATCCATCCCGGACTGCATAATGAAGTTATCGGCCATTCGTCGCATCTGATAACGCTTAAGCACCTGATGGCTGGCCCAGGCTTCGCCGTGGCTGCGGGCATTACTGAGTACATCTATCAGCGCTTCGACGTCGCGATAGCCCAGGTTAACCCCCTGCCCCGCCAGCGGATGAATGGTATGCGCCGCATCGCCGACCAGCGCCAGCCCTTCGCGGGCATACTTCAGCGCATGACGACGCGTCAGGGGGAATGCCCCTGCGGCGACCGGCGTGACCTTACCCAGACGCGGCGGGAAATGGTGGGCGATTTCGCGCTGCAGCTGTTCCATAGAGAGCCCCTGCAGCTGGCGGATCCGCGCGGGGGTGTCATACCACACCAGGGATGCCCAACGGTCAAACAGCGGTAAAAACGCGTGCGGACCGTTCGGGGTGAAATGCTGCCAGGTGCTGTCACCCGGATCGTTCTCACAGGCGACGGTGATCAGCATGCAGGATTGCTGATATTGCCAGGCGTGAATGCCGATCCCGGCCAGCTCGCGCACCCGGGAATTTGCGCCGTCGGCCCCAACCAGCAGTTTTACCGCCAGCTGCTCGCCATTATCCAGCTCAATCAGATGCTGATCGTTGTGGCGGTGGAGCGCCTTCACCGACGCAGGAACGCGCAGCGTCACCTGCGGATGCGCCTCCAGCGCCTGCCAGAGCGCCTGTTGCAGCACCCTATTTTCAACCATGTAACCCAGCAGCGGGAGTTTCATCTCCGCGGCGTCAAACACCACGTGGGCGTTTTCCCACTCCCAGGTCTCCAGGCGACGATACGGATGCGCGCGCATGGCCAGCACCGCGTCCCATACCCCCAGCCCACGAAGCAGATCAACTGACGCGGCGCTGATCGCCGAAATGCGTACATCCGGCTGCTGTGACGCGTCAAAAGCAGCAGGTGGCGCCTGTTCGATAACGGTGACGTCGAACCCGTGTTGCGCCAGCCCCAGCGCCAGCGCCCCGCCGACCATACCGCCGCCGACGACGGCGATCCCGGCTTGTTGGATAGTCATGGTCATTTGTCCTTATTTGATAATCTCCTAAGTTTACCGGATTTTTTTGGCCTTGAGGCTGACAACCTTCATACTGGTCACAACCGCACCAAAGCATTACAATACGCGCCCTGCAATCCTGAGCATGAGCAAGTCGATGACAAAAAAACTCCATATTAAAACCTGGGGCTGTCAGATGAACGAATACGATTCATCCAAGATGGCCGATCTGCTGGATGCCACCCATGGGTATCAACTCACCGACGTGGCGGAAGAGGCAGATGTGCTGCTGCTGAATACCTGCTCAATCCGTGAGAAGGCGCAGGAAAAAGTCTTTCACCAGTTAGGTCGCTGGAAGCTCCTCAAGCAGAAAAACCCGGATATCATCATCGGCGTCGGCGGTTGTGTTGCCTCGCAAGAAGGGAAGCTGATTCGTCAGCGCGCCCACTACGTCGACATTATTTTTGGTCCGCAGACCCTGCACCGTCTGCCGGAGATGATCAACGCCGTACGCGGAAGCGGTAATCGCAAGGCGATTATTGACGTCAGCTTCCCGGAAATCGAAAAATTTGACCGTCTGCCGGAACCGCGCGCAGATGGCCCGACCGCCTTCGTCTCCATCATGGAAGGCTGCAATAAATACTGTACTTACTGCGTGGTGCCTTATACCCGCGGCGAAGAAGTCAGCCGTCCTTGCGACGACATCCTGTTTGAGATCGCCCAACTGGCGGCACAGGGTGTGCGCGAAGTGAACCTGCTCGGGCAGAACGTTAACGCCTGGCGCGGCGAGAACTATGACGGCAGCACCGGCTCGTTTGCTGAACTGCTGCGTCTGGTGGCGGCGATTGACGGTATCGACCGCATCCGCTTTACCACCAGCCACCCGATCGAATTTACCGATGACATCATCGAGGTTTACCGCGATACGCCAGAGCTGGTGAGCTTCCTGCATCTGCCGATCCAGTGTGGTTCTGACCGCGTACTGAACCTGATGGGCCGCACCCACACCGTGCTGGAATATAAAGCGATTATCCGCAAGCTGCGTGAAGCGCGCCCGGATATTCAGATAAGCTCTGACTTCATCGTCGGCTTCCCGGGGGAAACGGACGACGATTTTGAACGCACCATGAAGGTGATTGGTGATGTGAACTTCGACGTGAGTTACAGCTTCATCTTCTCGGCGCGTCCAGGGACGCCTGCCGCCGATATGGTTGACGACGTGCCGGAAGAGGTGAAAAAGCAGCGTCTCTATATTCTGCAGGATCGCATTAACCAGCAGGCCAACGCCTGGAGCCGCCGGATGCTCGGCACCGTGCAGCGTGTACTGGTAGAAGGCACTTCACGTAAGAGCATCATGGAGCTCTCTGGCCGTACAGAGAACAACCGCGTGGTGAACTTCGAAGGTACGCCGGATCTGGTGGGCAAGTTCGTCGATATTGAGATCCTCGAGGTGCTGACCAACTCCCTGCGTGGCAAACTGGTGCGCACCGAAGATGAAATGGGCCTGCGCGTCGCCCAGTCGCCGGAATCGGTGATTGCCCGTACTCGTAAAGAAAACGATCTCGGCGTCAGCGTTTATCAGCCGTGATCCTTCGGCCTGTCGTTTCTGACAGGCCTTGTATTTCCCCCTGCTCTCCCCCATATCCTTCGCAATGCTTGCGCCTTTATTCCGTGGCGTGAATACTTTCATAAGACAGACCCACTGCCCTATGACACCCGAGACATTAAGAGGAACGGTTTGAATATAGACACACGTGAAATTACCCTTGAGCCAGCAGACAACGCTCGCCTGCTGAGCCTGTGCGGGCCGTTTGATGACAACATCAAACATCTGGAGCGACGTCTGGGTATCGAGATTAATCGTCGCGATAACCAGTTCAAACTCACCGGACGCGCCATTTGCGTCAATGCCGCTGCGGATATTCTCCGTAGTCTGTACGTTGATACCGCGCCGATGCGCGGTGAAACTCAGGATATTGAGCCGGAACAGATCCATCTGGCGATCAAAGAATCGCGAGTGCTGGAGCAGAGCGCGGAGAGCGTGCCGGAATTCGGCAAGGCTATCCACATTCAGACCAAGCGTGGCGTCATTAAGCCGCGCACGCCAAACCAGGCGCAGTACATCGCCAATATCCTCGATCATGACATCACCTTCGGTGTCGGCCCGGCAGGTACTGGTAAAACCTACCTTGCGGTGGCTGCTGCCGTGGATGCCCTTGAGCGCCAGGAGATCCGCCGCATTCTGCTCACCCGTCCGGCCGTTGAAGCGGGCGAGAAGCTGGGCTTCCTGCCTGGTGATCTGAGCCAGAAGGTCGATCCTTACCTGCGCCCGCTGTACGATGCGCTGTTTGAGATGCTTGGCTTTGAGAAGGTCGAAAAACTGATTGAACGTAACGTCATCGAAGTGGCTCCGCTGGCCTATATGCGTGGCCGTACCCTGAACGATGCGTTCATCATCCTGGATGAGAGCCAGAACACCACCATCGAACAGATGAAGATGTTCCTGACCCGTATTGGCTTTAACTCCAAAGCGGTGATCACCGGCGATATCACCCAGGTTGACCTGCCACGCAGCACCAAGTCGGGTCTGCGTCACGCTATTGAAGTCCTGTCCGAAGTGGACGAAATCAGCTTCAACTTCTTCCACAGTGAAGACGTGGTGCGCCACCCGGTAGTTGCCCGCATCGTCACGGCGTATGAAGCGTGGGAAGCCGCAGATCAAAAACGTAAAGCAGAACAGGCCGCGGAACGTAAACGCGAAGCCCAGGAGCAAGAGCAGAAATGAGTCAGGTGATCCTCGATTTACAGCTGGCCTGTGAAGATAACGCCGGCCTGCCGGAAGAGAGCCAGTTCCAGGCGTGGCTGAATGCCGTCATCCCGCAGTTTCAGGAGGAGTCAGAAGTCACGATTCGCCTGGTGGATGAAGCAGAAAGCCACGACCTGAACCTGACCTACCGCGGGAAAGATAAGCCGACCAATGTGCTCTCTTTCCCGTTCGAAGCCCCACCGGGTATCGAAATGCCGCTGCTTGGCGATCTGATCATCTGCCGCCAGGTGGTTGAGCAGGAAGCGAAGGAGCAGCAGAAGCCCCTCGAGGCCCACTGGGCGCACATGGTGGTGCACGGCAGCCTGCATCTGCTGGGCTACGACCACATTGAAGATGACGAAGCGGAAGAGATGGAATCCCTTGAGACAGAGATAATGCTTGCTCTGGGCTATGAGGATCCGTACATTGCCGAGAAAGAGTAGTCTGTAGGGTGCGTTTGCGCCTTACTGGCATAATGTGCCGTTGCGTATGACAAAAGTCCGCGACGGCAGTCAACAGACCAACATGAGAACCCTTAACAAACGCCATGAGCGACGACAATTCACACAGTAGCGACACACCAAACAGCAAAAAAGGATTTTTCTCCCTCCTTCTGAGCCAGCTGTTCCACGGTGAACCTAAAAACCGTGATGACCTTCTGGAGCTTATCCGTGACTCCGGGCAGAACGAGCTTATCGATGAAGATACGCGCGAGATGCTTGAAGGGGTAATGGACATCGCCGACCAGCGCGTTCGCGATATCATGATCCCCCGTTCGCAGATGATTACCCTGAAACGCAACCAGACCCTGGATGAGTGCCTCGATGTCATTATCGAATCCGCTCACTCTCGTTTCCCGGTGATCAGCGAAGACAAAGACCACATTGAAGGAATTTTGATGGCCAAGGATCTGCTGCCGTTTATGCGCAGCGATGCCGAAGCCTTCAGCATGGAAAAAGTGTTACGTCAGGCGGTAGTGGTCCCGGAAAGTAAGCGGGTCGATCGCATGCTGAAAGAGTTCCGCTCTCAGCGCTACCACATGGCGATTGTTATCGATGAATTTGGCGGTGTTTCGGGCCTGGTCACCATCGAAGATATTCTTGAGCTGATTGTTGGCGAAATTGAAGATGAATATGACGAAGAAGAGGATATCGACTTCCGTCAGTTGAGCCGCCACACCTGGACCGTGCGTGCGCTCGCCCCAATCGAAGATTTCAATGACACCTTCGGCACGCATTTCAGCGACGAAGAGGTAGATACCATCGGCGGGCTGGTGATGCAGGCGTTTGGTCACCTGCCGGCGCGTGGCGAAACCGTGGAAATTGACGGCTATCAGTTCAAGGTGGCGATGGCCGACAGTCGACGTATTATTCAGGTTCATGTCAGAATGCCGGACAATGCTCCGCAACCCACACTGGATGATTGATTTAAATGGCATTTGCCCCCTTGCTTGAACGCCAGCGCACGCGTCTGCTGCTGGCGCTGATCCTCGGAGCCAGCGGTACGCTGGCTTTTTCCCCTTATGACTTCTGGCCAGCGGCCCTCCTCTCCCTGATGGGGCTCCAGGGGCTGACCCTTAACCGACGCCCTGTTCAGGCGGCGGCGATTGGCTATTTCTGGGGGCTGGGCCTGTTTGGCTCCGGTATTAACTGGGTTTACGTCAGTATTGCCCAGTTTGGCGGCATGCCAGGCCCGGTGAATGTTTTCCTCGTGGTGCTGCTGGCGGCGTACCTCTCGCTCTACACGGGTCTGTTTGCCGGGATCCTCTCCCGCCTGTGGCCAAAAACCAGCTGGCTGCGGGTGGCGATTGCCGCCCCGGTGGTCTGGCAAATTACCGAGTTCCTGCGCGGCTGGGTGCTGACCGGCTTTCCGTGGCTGCAGTTCGGCTACAGCCAGATAGATGGCCCGCTAAAGGGCCTGGCGCCGGTGATGGGCGTCGAGGCGATCAACTTCCTGCTGATGGTGGTAAGCGGCCTGCTGGTGCTGGCGCTGGTGCAGCGCAACGGGCGAGCGCTGGTCATGGCTGTGGTGCTTTTTGCCCTGCCTTTCCCGCTGCGTTATATCCAGTGGTTTACCCTTGAGCCGGAACGCGCCACCCAGGTGTCGATGGTGCAGGGTAATATTCCCCAGTCGCTGAAATGGGATGAAGGTCAGTTGATCAACACCCTGAAAATTTATCTGGATGCCACCCAGAAAGAGATGGGCAAATCCCAGCTGATTATCTGGCCTGAGTCGGCAATTCCGGATCTGGAGATCAACCAGCAGCGTTTTCTGACCATGATGGACGATCTGCTGCGGGCGCGAAACTCCACGCTGATCACCGGTATCGTTGACGCGCGGCTGAACAAGCAGAACCGTTACGACACTTACAACACCATTATCACGCTGGGAAAAGACAATCCGTACAGCTACGAGTCGGCGAACCGCTACAACAAGAATCACCTGGTGCCGTTTGGTGAGTTTGTGCCGCTGGAGTCGATTCTTCGCCCGCTGGCGCCGTTCTTCGATCTGCCGATGTCCTCCTTTAGCCGGGGCGCCTACGTTCAGCCTCAGCTGAGCGCCCATGGCTTTTTACTGACCGCCGCCATTTGCTACGAGATCATCCTCGGTGAGCAGGTGCGGGATAATTTCCGCCCGAACACCGACTATCTGCTGACCATCTCCAACGATGCCTGGTTCGGTAAGTCGATCGGCCCGTGGCAACATTTCCAGATGGCGCGGATGCGCTCCCTGGAGCTGGCGCGCCCTCTGCTGCGTAGCACCAATAACGGCATTACCGCCGTGATTGGTCCGCAGGGTGAAATTCAGGCCATGCTGCCGCAGTTCACCCGCGACGTGCTGACCACAAAAGTCACGCCGACGACCGGGCTGACGCCTTACGCCCGCACCGGCAACTGGCCCCTGTGGATCCTCACCGCGCTGTTCGGTTTTGGCGCCGTGCTGATGAGCCTGCGTCAGCGTCGTAAGTAGTCCCCTTCTCCTCCTCTTCTTTGCCCGGCGGCGCTACGCTTGCCGGGCCTACGCCGCAACTCTGGCACGGTTATTGCTTTACCTAATTACGTAAACGCGATTTGGCTTACTGTGCAACCCGGTCGCACCAGGGTAGCTCATCGGTAGCACCGAAACGGTGCAACGAAAGATTTATGCCTCTGAATGGTGCGGCGCGCTTCGCAAAAATAAACAATAACGCAGCAAAATCTTTACATTAAGCCAAACTAAATGTTAACAAACAGGTATAACACTGCACTCGTATCGCGCGAGCTATAACAACATCACACCGAATATCAATGCGTCTCTGGCGCTGATAATAAAGGAGTTGGATATGCAATTACGTAAACTGGCCACAGCAATGCTGGTGATGGGATTGTCCGCAGGCGTCGTTCACGCCGAAGATGCTGCTCCGGCAGCAGGCAGCACCCTGGAAAAAATCGCGAAAAACGGCGTGATTGTGGTCGGTCACCGTGAATCGTCTGTTCCGTTCTCATACTACGACAACACGCAAAAAGTCGTGGGCTACTCACAGGCTTACTCCAACGCGATCGTCGACGCGGTGAAGAAAAAGCTCAACAAACCGGATCTGGAAGTGAAGCTGATCCCAATCACTTCACAAAACCGTATTCCACTGCTGCAAAACGGCACCTTTGATTTTGAGTGTGGCTCCACCACCAACAACCTTGAGCGTCAGAAACAGGCTGCCTTCTCCGACACCATCTTCGTGGTGGGTACCCGTCTGCTGACCAAAAAAGGCGGCGATGTTAAAGACTTCGCCGATCTGAAAGGCAAAGCGGTGGTTGTGACCTCCGGGACGACCTCTGAAGTTCTGCTGCACAAGCTGAATGAAGAGAAGAAAATGGACATGCGTATCATCAGCGCCAAAGACCACGGTGACTCTTTCCGTACTCTGGAAAGCGGCCGCGCCGTCGCGTTTATGATGGACGATGCTCTGCTGGCGGGTGAGCGTGCTAAAGCGAAAAAACCGGATAACTGGGAAATCGTTGGCACGGCGCAATCAAAAGAGGCCTACGGCTGCATGATGCGTAAAGACGACGCGGAGTTTAAGAAACTCGTCGACGACACCATCGCTCAGGTTCAGACCTCCGGTGAAGCAGAGAAATGGTTCGATAAGTGGTTTAAAAACCCAATCCCACCAAAAAATCTCAACATGAACTTTGAACTGTCTGACGATATGAAAGCACTGTTTAAAGAACCGAATGACAAGGCACTTAACTAATTAGAACCACTAAGGGGCGGGTTCTCCTGCCCTCTCGATTGTCGGGAAGCGCGGACAGACTAAACGCTGAGTGGTCGTTCCCCATTCAGCGCGAATATTAAAGCTTCTCACCAATCTTCGAGGGTAGCGCTGCTACCCTTTTTTTTCTGGAGTTTACTATGTCAATTGACTGGAACTGGGGCATTTTCCTGCAGCAAGCCCCGTTCGGCAACACCACCTATCTTGGCTGGCTGTGGAGCGGTTTTCAGGTCACGGTCGCGCTGTCGATCACCGCCTGGATTATTGCGTTTCTTGTCGGCTCGTTGTTCGGTATTTTGCGTACCGTGCCTAACCGTTTTCTCTCTTCCATTGGCACCTGCTACGTCGAACTGTTCCGTAACGTTCCGTTAATCGTGCAGTTCTTTACCTGGTATCTGGTCATCCCGGAACTGCTGCCGGAAGATATCGGCATGTGGTTCAAATCGGAACTGGATCCAAACGTGCAGTTCTTTGTCTCCTCGATGCTCTGTCTGGGTCTGTTCACCGCCGCCCGCGTCTGCGAGCAGGTGCGTGCGGCTATCCAGTCTCTGCCACGTGGACAAAAAAATGCGGCGCTGGCGATGGGTCTTACCCTGCCGCAGGCTTACCGCTATGTGCTGCTGCCCAACGCCTACCGCGTGATTGTACCGCCGATGACGTCGGAGATGATGAACCTGGTGAAAAACTCGGCCATCGCCTCGACCATCGGTCTGGTGGATATGGCCGCGCAGGCGGGCAAACTGCTGGATTATTCCGCCCATGCGTGGGAATCCTTCACCGCCATTACCCTGGCCTATGTATTGATTAATGCTGTCATTATGCTGGTGATGAACCTGGTTGAACGTAAAGTTCGCCTGCCGGGCAACCTGGGGGGCAAATAATGTACGAATTTGACTGGAGCTCTATTGTTCCCTCCATGCCCTACCTGATCGATGGCCTGATCATCACGCTGAAGATCACCCTGACGGCGGTGATTGTCGGGATTGTCTGGGGTACCCTGCTGGCGGTAATGCGTCTGTCGAGCTTTAAGCCTGTGGCCTGGTTTGCGACCGCTTACGTGAACGTTTTCCGTTCTATCCCGCTGGTGATGGTGCTGCTGTGGTTCTATCTGATCGTTCCTGGATTCCTGCAGAACGTTTTAGGCCTGTCGCCGAAATCCGATATCCGTTTAATCTCGGCAATGGTGGCCTTCTCCATGTTTGAGGCGGCCTACTATTCAGAAATTATTCGTGCCGGGATCCAGAGTATCTCCCGCGGGCAGTCCAGCGCTGCGCTGGCGTTAGGCATGACCCACTGGCAGTCGATGAAGCTCATCATTCTGCCGCAGGCGTTCCGCGCCATGGTTCCGCTGCTGCTCACCCAGGGTATCGTGCTGTTCCAGGATACCTCGCTGGTTTATGTATTGAGCCTGGCAGACTTCTTCCGTACCGCCTCTACCATCGGCGAGCGCGATGGTACCCAGGTTGAGATGATCCTGTTCGCAGGTGCGGTCTATTTTGCAATTAGTTTAAGCGCGTCGCTGTTGGTCAGCTGGCTGAAGAAAAGGACAGTGTAATGATTTCCCTGAAAAATGTTTCTAAATGGTATGGGCACTTTCAGGTGCTGACCGACTGCTCCACGGAAGTGAAAAAGGGCGAAGTGGTAGTGGTGTGCGGGCCATCCGGCTCGGGTAAATCCACGCTGATTAAAACCGTGAACGGTCTTGAGCCGGTGCAGCAGGGCGAGATCATCGTCAACGGCACCAGGGTGAATGACAAGAAGACCAATCTGGCGAAGCTGCGTTCCAACGTCGGGATGGTGTTCCAGCACTTTGAACTCTTCCCGCATCTGTCGATCATTGAGAACCTGACCCTGGCGCAGGTCAAAGTCCTCAAGCGCGATAAGGCGGCCGCACGTGAGAAAGGGCTGAAACTGCTGGAGCGCGTGGGCCTCTCCGCCCATGCCGATAAATTCCCGGCGCAGCTGTCCGGCGGCCAGCAGCAGCGCGTGGCGATTGCCCGTGCGCTCTGTATGGATCCCGTCGCGATGCTCTTTGATGAGCCGACCTCCGCCCTTGATCCGGAGATGATCAATGAAGTGCTGGATGTTATGGTGCAACTGGCGCAGGAAGGAATGACCATGATGGTGGTCACGCACGAAATGGGCTTTGCGCGTAAAGTCGCAAACCGCGTGATCTTTATGGATGAGGGGAAAATCGTCGAGGACTCCGCGAAAGAGGAGTTCTTTAATAACCCGCAGTCTGAACGCGCTAAAGACTTCCTCGCCAAGATCCTGCATTAATCTCCCCGGTGCGCAATCGCTCAGATTGCGCACCGCTTCACGCTTTTTATCTCTTTATCTCGTCTGCCTCTGCCTTCAGCGTTAGCCTTGTCGCCAAACAACACTGAGAAATGGAGATTTCTATGGCACTGCCCATTATCCTCGATTGCGATCCGGGTCATGATGACGCGATAGCACTCGTCCTTGCCCTCGCCTCACCCGAGCTTGAGCTCAAGGCTGTAACCTCTTCTGCCGGTAACCAGACCCCTGACAAAACCCTGCGCAATGTGCTGCGCATGCTGACCCTGCTGAAACGCGGCGATATTCCGGTGGCAGGCGGCGCGATTAAGCCCCTGATGCGCGATCTGATCATTGCCGACAATGTACACGGGGAAAGTGGGCTTGACGGCCCTGCCCTGCCCGAGCCAGATTTTGTGCCGCAGGATTGTACGGCAGTGGAGCTGATGGCAAACGTACTGCGCGAAAGCACAGAACCGGTGACGCTGGTCTCTACCGGTCCGCAAACCAACGTCGCCCTGCTGCTGAATGGCCACCCTGAACTGCATGCGAAAATCGCCCGGATTGTGATCATGGGTGGTGCGATGGGGCTGGGTAACTGGACGCCTGCGGCGGAATTCAACATCTTTGTTGACCCCGAGGCGGCCGAGATCGTCTTTCAGTCCGGCATTCCGGTGGTCATGGCCGGGCTGGATGTGACGCATCAGGCGCAAATTATGGCGGAGGATATCGAACGTTTTCGCCGGATCGGCAACCCGGTGGCAACCACCGTGGCGGAGCTGCTCGACTTCTTTATGGAGTACCATAAAACCGAGAAATGGGGTTTCCAGGGGGCACCGCTGCACGATCCCTGCACTATCGCCTGGCTGTTAAAACCAGAGATCTTCAGTACCGCTAAACGCTGGGTTGGGGTTGAAACGCAGGGCAAATATACCCAGGGTATGACCGTGGTCGATTATTACTTCCTCAGCGGCAATACGCCCAACACCGACATTATGCTGGATATCGATCGCCAGGCGTTTGTTGATTTACTGGCAGACAGACTGGCATTTTATTCGCACTAACTCACTGGCGCCCGACAGCGGACGGGCGCTTGATCCATTTATTCTGCAAATAACTCTCCGTAAAATATATAAAAGCAAAGCTGTAAATAATGAATTCATGCTTTCTTGAGATAGCTGAGAGTGGTAGAAAAGACAAAACCCGGATATTATCCAGGCCTTTTCAGAAAAAATCCCCGCCCTGCTTATTTAAAATAAAACAGAGGGGATTAGCTTTGCTAAAAATATACATAATTTGCTTTCGTGGCAATCGGCACTGAAACTATACACGCCGCAGGTCAAGTCTGAGAATGATTCTTATACTTATGGGCGGCGCCTCAATAGATTAAATGAAACAAAATGGATGTTGCTTCATGCTAATTAATAAAAACAGGCTGCTTTCCAGCCTGTTAATTTTACTCGCAGTCTGCCCGCTCGCTGAAGCCAGTGTTTCAAGCGGCACCGCTAACCAAATTGAGCAGGATAAAGCCCGTTATTCCGCGCTGACGCCGCAGGAACAGGAACATTCCTCCACGCGTGAAAATAGTCGCCCGGGGATTATCAATTTTCCAAACGAAGCAATCTGCAAAAATATAAATAAAATCATTATTGAATCTGACGATGAAAAATTAACCAGCAGGCTGCT
This sequence comes from Leclercia sp. GHBNCSD, assembly GCF_055805075.1. Classification (NCBI taxonomy): domain Bacteria; kingdom Pseudomonadati; phylum Pseudomonadota; class Gammaproteobacteria; order Enterobacterales; family Enterobacteriaceae; genus Leclercia; species Leclercia sp. GHBNCSD. Next base: position 600,582 of record NZ_JBQVYO010000001.1, read on the forward strand.
GGGTAAAATCACCAGGCAGGGGGTGAATAAATGCCTCGGTATTAAAGGCATCCGCCTGCTCTCTAATACCATGCAGAACGAGTTGTTGGTAAAGGGATATATCACCTCGTTAATCAACGTACCGCAGCAATCCCTGGAAGGGGGTGTCCTGCACCTGATTCTGACCTACGGGACAATCGGGAAAATTGCTTTTCAGCCCAGGACAAAAGCGACGACGGCACTCTGGAACACGTTGCCTTTCTCTTCCGGCGATACCCTGCGCTTATCCGATCTGGAGCAAGGCATGGCCAACCTGCAACGCCTTCCAGGTTCCTCAGCCCATATGCAGCTTATACCGGGGGAGCACCACGCGGAAACCGACATTTCATTAACCCGTCAACTGGGTAAAAAGTGGCAGGCAGGTGCATGGCTGGACGACTCAGGCAGCCGCGCCAGCGGCCGCTATCTGGGCGGCGCGGCCCTCTATCTGTATGACATCACCCGTCTGAACGACATTTTCTATCTCTCGGCTGGCGGTGATGTTGAATTCAACCAGCGCAAAGATGGCAACCACAACGGCAGCCTTTACTATTCCGTCCCCTTTGGCTACTGGGCGTTAGCGCTCTACGGCGCATACAGCGAATATCGCCAGCTTTTCAAAGGATACTGGACTACAAGCGAGTACATCTCGAAAAATCGCTATTACAGCGCCACGCTCTCTCGTCTGCTTTCCCACACACGCCAGCAGAAAACGACCCTTGAGGGCCGGATATTTAAAAGCCGGTCGAGCTACTTTTTAGGCGGCACCGAAATCGAGGTCATGCGCAAACAGAATCCGGGATGGGAAATGACCCTGCGTCATCAGCGTTATTTCGACCGCAAAGTGGTCGATGCCAGCCTGGGCATTCAGCGCAGCCTGGCGTGGCTACGCTCCACGCCGACCCCCGAGGAGAAAGCTAACCTTTACAGCAAGTTCTCACGCGTACTCCATGCCGAGATCCAGGCATTACTGAAATTCGATCTGACAGGGGATAAATTTAGCTATGCCCCGCAGATTCGCGCGCAATTTTCACCGGATATCCTCTCTTCCGACAATCAGTTCAATATCGGCAACCGCTGGACGGTACGCGGTTTCGACGGTGAAAACACCCTTTCCGGCCATCAGGGATGGTACTGGCGTAACGACTTCATCTGGGATCTTCCCGACCCGAACCAGCAGCTTTACCTGGGTTTAGATATTGGCCGAATGATTGGCAGCCCGAATTATTATAATGGAAAAGTATTATCAGGCGCGGTAATCGGGCTCCGGGGTGAAAAATATCTGACGCAATACGATCTCTTCGTCGCGACCCCACTGGTCAAGCCGGATAATTTCCATAGCGACGCACTGAATTTAGGTATGTCATTAAAATGGAGGTTTTAATCGCCACATATACAGCAATCTCGCGTTAATTCTACAGAGTACTTCTATTTAAAGGAATAAATAATATGTTCAAAATGAAAATCATCTACGTAGCGCTTGCCGCCGCGCTGAGTTCATCCGTGGTCATGGCTGAGCCAAACACCTATAAATTGGGGAATGGGCCTAAAGTCATCGATATTGAAAAGCCCAACAAGGCGGGTGTGTCTCATAATATTTATAATGAATTTAACGTCGACAGCAAAGGCGTTATCTTCAATAACAACCTGGCAGATGCTACGCACAGCAAATATGGCGACATCGCAAAAAACAGTAACCTGGATGGCGCTGCGGCATCGGTGATCCTCAATGAAGTGGCCTCGAACAAAGCCAGTCTCCTCGCTGGTTTTATGGAAGTGTCGGGCCAAAAAGCCGATGTCATTGTCGCTAACCCGAACGGCATTACCTGTTCAGGCTGTAGCTTCATTAACACCAATAAAGCCATTCTGACCACCGGTAAAGTGAATCTGGCTGAAAACGGCGCCATTGGCAGCTATGACGTGACGAAAGGCAACGTCACTATCAACGGCAATGGCATGTACGCCGAAAACAGTTATGTCATGCTGCTGGCGGACGCCATTAAGCTCACCGGCACCCTGGACGCCAGCAACGCCTATCTGAGCGCGGGCAATTTCACCATGGATGGAAAAACCGATGTGGTAACCTCCCATCGGAAACAGGCCACCGAAGATCAGCTAAACAATCCGGTCTACAGCATTGATATCGCTAACTTCGGCGGGGTCCGCGCCAACTCCATTACCATGATGGGTAATAACCTGGGTTTTGGCGTGCGTAACAAGGGCACTATCGTTGCGAATACCAGCCTGGCAATGGCCAGCAACGGCGCGCTGGTGAACGAAGGCACTATCAACAGCAATGGCTTTGCCACTGAGGTGGTTTCAGCTGGCGTTCTGCAGAACACGGGGAACATTAGCACCAAAAACAATACGCTGATTCGCGGTATGAATCATCTGCTTAACAGTGGCAATATCACCTCGACCAAACAGTTGATATTGTCCAACTATGGGAGCGTGGAGAATAAGGGTAACATTAAAGGCCAGGAAGGGCTGGAGTTGACGGCTTACGGCAACCTCATTACCCACTATGGTTCTACTCTCTCTTCCAACGGTAATACTAACATTAATGTGCTGAATAACGTTCTCAACGGCGGATCCATTAGCGGCCAAAACGTACGCGTGAATTTCTCAGGCAGCGCGATGCAGATTACCGGCAACCTGTACGGTTATGATAATGTGATCATTCAGTCAGCTAATCAGGAACATAACGCCATCAGCAATGGCTCAATCATCAACGAAGGCCAGTTGGTTTCACAGGGCGATCTCATTGTGCAGACCAATGGCATGTTCGGGCAGACGGCGACAGCCAATACTGAGGTATGGAAGAAGTTCACGGCTAACGTTAACAACCTCACCAACCTTGGCGATATCACCGCCCCGTCAATTGAAATAAATAATCAGACCCTCAAGAACGCGGGCACCCTTTACGCCAACGACATCACACTCAACTCGGGGCAGGAATTATGGAATGAGGGGTCCATTCACGCGTTAAAAAACATGACCTTAAACACGAAAAACGCCCGGTTTACCAACCGCGGCACGATTAGCGCCGACGATACGCTCAATATCACGGCAAATAAAGTTGAGAATGGCGGCTATCGCTGCGGTTTATTTAAACTGCAAACCTGTGATAAAGGCACCCTGTCCGCATCCAGACTGGTGCTGACTTCATCGCATAACAGCACCAGTGAAATGGGCGGCCTGCAACACTTTAACTCTGTTGAGATCAAGCGCGCGCAATAAGTGCCAAAACGCAACGATGCGCGCCTCGCGCATCGTTGCGTTTACCTCAGGGTTCAAATGGCCGACGCTGGAACTGATCGTGGCCGCATTTAGGACAGACCGGCAGCATCTCCGGCGTATAAATCGCCATGTGGAAATGGCAGTTCTCGCATACCAGATTCCCCAGCCCGACAACCTCACCGCTGTGATACACCCCGTGGTGGTTCAGATCCTGAAAGACCTCACGCCACTCCAGCTGGGTTTTATCGGTAATGTCCGCCAGCTCCTGCCAGAGGCTCTCTTTGATCACCCGCATAAATACGCTGTCGGTGGCCTCGTCCTGACTCTCGCCATAGCTACGGGCGAACTCTTCCAGATCGCGGCGAACCGCGCGGGTCACCTCTTCCACTTCGGTGCGCGTTAACTCACCCGTCTGCATCACCTTAACGCGTGCATGCTCGACGAGCGCATCAATATCACGCTCACCATTCCGCAGACGTTCTGTCAATGTGGCGACCAGTTCACGGTAAAATTGAGCAACCTTGTTCATCATTTTGCCTCCCGGGTAAGTAAACCTCTCTAATGATAGACCTTATTTGCGCCCCGCTTTGTCAGGTCATCCACACTCTACGTAAATTCCTGCAAGGCGCTTTTAGTGGTAAAGGCTGTTTTGACGCGGGCGTTTGGGCTATGCTATGCGGATCTGAATTACCACATCCATTGGCTACGTTTGTAGCTGTATTGAACACAGGACCACTGGCTGCCATGCAAGAGCAATACCGCCCGGAAGAGATAGAATCGAAAGTCCAGCAACACTGGGACGAGAAGCGCACTTTTGAAGTCACCGAAGACGAGAGCAAAGAGAAGTATTACTGCCTGTCGATGCTTCCCTATCCTTCTGGCCGACTACACATGGGCCACGTGCGTAACTACACCATCGGTGATGTGATCGCCCGTTATCAGCGTATGCTGGGTAAAAACGTCCTGCAGCCAATCGGCTGGGATGCGTTTGGTCTGCCTGCAGAAGGTGCCGCGGTAAAAAACAACACTGCGCCGGCGCCATGGACCTACGACAACATCGCCTACATGAAAAACCAGCTCAAGATGCTGGGCTTTGGCTATGACTGGAGCCGCGAGCTGGCGACCTGCACCCCGGAATATTACCGCTGGGAGCAGAAGTTCTTCACCGAGCTCTACAAAAAAGGGCTGGTCTACAAAAAAACGTCCGCCGTTAACTGGTGCCCGAACGATCAGACCGTTCTGGCGAACGAACAGGTTATCGACGGCTGCTGCTGGCGCTGCGACACCAAAGTTGAGCGCAAAGAGATCCCGCAGTGGTTTATCAAAATCACCGCTTACGCCGACGAACTGCTGAACGATCTGGATAATCTGGACCACTGGCCAGATACCGTGAAGACCATGCAGCGTAACTGGATCGGCCGCTCTGAAGGGGTAGAGATCACCTTCAACGTTGAAAACTACGATCGGCCGCTGACCGTCTACACCACCCGTCCGGACACCTTCATGGGCGCGACCTACCTGGCCGTGGCCGCAGGTCACCCGCTGGCGCAGAAAGCGGCAGAGAACAATCCGGAACTGGCGACCTTCATCGACGAATGCCGCAACACTAAAGTGGCCGAAGCCGACATGGCGACGATGGAGAAAAAAGGCGTTGCCACCGGTTTCTACGCCAAACACCCGCTGACCGGCGAAGCAATCCCGGTCTGGGTCGCCAACTTCGTGCTGATGGAATACGGTACGGGCGCTGTCATGGCGGTTCCGGGTCACGATCAGCGCGACTATGAGTTTGCCACCAAATACAACCTGGCGATCAAGCCGGTTATCCTGGCAGCAGATGGCAGCGAGCCTGACCTGTCCGAACAGGCATTGACCGAAAAAGGCACCCTGTTTAACTCCGGTGAATTTAGCGGCCTGAGCTTTGAAGAGGGCTTTAACGCCATTGCTGACAAACTGGCCGCGCTGGGCGTCGGCGAGCGTAAAGTTAACTACCGTCTGCGCGACTGGGGCGTTTCCCGTCAGCGTTACTGGGGCGCGCCAATTCCAATGGTCACCCTGGAAGATGGCACCGTTATGCCAACGCCAGAAGATCAACTCCCGGTGATCCTGCCGGAAGATGTGGTCATGGACGGCATCACCAGCCCAATCAAAGCCGACCCTGAGTGGGCGAAGACTACCGTAAACGGTATGCCTGCGCTGCGTGAAACCGACACCTTCGACACCTTCATGGAGTCCTCCTGGTACTATGCGCGTTATACCTGCCCGCAGCATCAGGAAGGCATGCTGGATTCCAAAGCCGCAAACTACTGGCTGCCGGTAGATATCTACATTGGCGGTATCGAACACGCCATCATGCACCTGCTCTACTTCCGCTTCTTCCACAAGCTGATGCGCGACGCGGGCCTGGTGAACTCTGACGAGCCAGCCAAACAGCTGCTGTGTCAGGGCATGGTGCTGGCCGACGCCTTCTACTACGTGGGCGCAAACGGCGAGCGTAACTGGGTCTCCCCGGTTGATGCCATCGTTGAGCGCGACGAAAAAGGCCGTATCGTGAAGGCGAAAGATGCCGCGGGCCACGAGCTGGTTTATACCGGCATGAGCAAAATGTCGAAGTCCAAAAACAACGGCATTGACCCGCAGGTGATGGTTGAGCGCTACGGTGCCGATACCGTGCGCCTGTTCATGATGTTCGCCTCGCCGGCGGATATGACTCTGGAATGGCAGGAGTCCGGCGTGGAAGGGGCTAACCGCTTCCTGAAACGTGTCTGGAAACTGGTTTACGAGCACACCGCTCAGGGTGACGCACCGGCACTGAATACCGCGGCGCTGACGGAAGATCAGCAGGCGCTGCGTCGCGATGTGCATAAAACGATTGCCAAAGTGACCGATGATATTGGTCGCCGTCAGACCTTCAATACCGCAATTGCGGCTATTATGGAATTGATGAACAAGCTGGCGAAAGCCCCGCAGGAGGGCGAGCAGGATCGCGCCATCATGCGTGAAGCGCTGCTGGCAGTGGTACGTATGTTGAACCCGTTCACCCCGCACGTCAGCTTCACCCTGTGGCAGGAGCTGAACGGCGAAGGCGATATCGACAATGCCCCGTGGCCGGTGGCTGATGAATCCGCAATGGTGGAAAACACCACGCTGGTCGTCGTGCAGGTCAACGGTAAAGTTCGCGGTAAGATTACTGTTCCGGTTGATGCAACCGAAGAGCAGGTCCGCGAGCGTGCTGGCCAGGAAACTCTGGTGGCGAAGTATCTTGATGGCGTTACCGTACGTAAAGTGATCTACGTGCCTGGTAAACTGCTGAACCTGGTCGTTGGCTAAGCGCGGGAGGAAGCGTGCGACAACTGGCAACATTACTGTTATCGCTGGCGGTGCTGGTCACCGCCGGATGTGGCTGGCATCTGCGTAACACCACACAGGTGCCGGAGCAGATGAAAACGATGATTTTCGATTCGGGCGATCCAAATGGTCCGCTTAGCCGTGCCATTCGTAACCAGCTGCGTCTTAACGGCGTTGAACTGATCGAAAAAGGTACGCTGCGCCAGGACATCCCATCGTTCCGCATCCTGAACTCTACCCTGAGCCAGGATACCGCCTCCATCTTCCAGGATGGTCGTACTGCGGAATATCAGATGGTGATGGAAGTGCACGCTGCGGTACTGATCCCAGGTAGCGACATTTACCCTATCAGCACCAAGGTCTACCGTTCGTTCTTCGATAACCCGCAGACGGCACTTGCGAAAGACGCTGAGCAGACCATTATCATCAACGAAATGTACGACAAGGCGGCGGAACAGCTGATCCGTAAGCTGCCGAGCGTCCAGACTGCTGAAAAAGAGAATGACCTGAAAGCTCAGCCTGCTGCTCAGCCAACGGCATCCTCCTCGCGCGTCTCCACGACGCTGGGTCAGTAATGCTCAGGTTGTACCCTGAACAACTCCGCGCGCAGCTCAATGAAGGGCTGCGCGCGGCGTATCTGCTTCTCGGAAACGATCCGCTGCTGCTCCAGGAAAGCCAGGACGCCGTGCGTCAGTTTGCGGCCACTCAGGGCTTTGAGGAGCACCACAGTTTCACCCTGGATAACAGCACCGACTGGCAGGAGATTTTCTCCCTTTGCCAGGCCATGAGCCTGTTTGCTGCCCGGCAAACGCTGCTTATCCAGCTCCCGGAAAACGGCCCTAACGCGGCGATCAACGAACAGCTTGCCACGCTGGTTAGCCTGCTGCACAGCGATCTGCTGTTGATCGTTCGCGGCAATAAACTGACCAAAGCGCAGGAAAATGCCGCCTGGTTTACGGCGCTGGCAAACCATTCGGTGCTGGTGACCTGCCAGACACCGGAGCAGGCGCATCTGCCAAAATGGGTGGCGGCCCGGGCAAAGCAGCGCAATCTGCAGCTGGATGACGCGGCCAACCAGCTCCTTTGTTACTGTTACGAAGGTAATCTGCTGGCGCTGGCCCAGGCTCTGGAGCGGCTGGCGCTGCTCTGGCCCGATGGCAAACTGACCTTACCGCGCGTTGAGCAGGCAGTTAACGACGCGGCGCACTTTACCCCTTTCCACTGGGTCGATGCCCTGCTGTCCGCTAAGAGCAAACGCGCTCTGCATATTCTGCAGCAGCTGCGTCTCGAAGGCAGCGAGCCGGTGATTCTGCTGCGAACCTTACAGCGGGAACTGCTGCTGATGGTGACGCTTAAACGCCAGTCAGCGCATACGCCTTTGCGCGCGCTGTTTGATAAACACCGGGTCTGGCAGAACCGTCGCGTCATGACCACCGAAGCCCTGAACCGGCTGAGCCCGGAACAGCTGCGCCAGGCCGTTCAGCTTCTGACACGCACCGAACTGACCCTGAAGCAGGATTACGGTCAGTCGATCTGGTCTGAGCTGGAAAGCCTTTCTCTGCTGCTGTGCCACAAGGCGCTGGCAGACATTTTTATAGAAGGGTAAGAGATGCACTCTCTACAGGCACTCTATGGCGGCACCTTTGACCCGGTACATTACGGGCATCTGAAACCGGTCGAGATCCTGGCCAACCAGATTGGCCTGCAATGCGTCACTATTATGCCGAACAACGTGCCGCCGCATCGCCCGCAGCCCGAGGCTACCCCCGCCCAGCGCAAACAGATGCTGGAGCTGGCGATCGCCGATAAACCGCTGTTTGTTCTTGATGAGCGCGAGCTGCGCCGGAACAGCCCCTCCTATACGGCGCAGACGCTAGAGGAGTGGCGACGCGAACAGGGGCCGGAAAAACCGCTGGCCTTTATTATCGGCCAGGACTCGCTGCTCAATTTCCCGAGCTGGTATCAGTACGAAACAATCCTCGATAACAGCCATTTAATCGTCTGCCGTCGGCCAGGCTATCCCCTGGCGATGAAAGAGGAGCGGCATCAGCTGTGGCTGGAGCAGCACCTCACTTATCAATCTGAAGATCTGCACAACCAGCCTGCCGGCAAAATTTACCTCGCGGAGACGCCCTGGTTTGATATCTCAGCCACACTTATCCGCCAGCGCCTGCAGCAGGGGCTCCCCTGTGATGAGATGTTACCGATGCCGGTGTTGCGTTATATTCAACAGCAGGGGTTGTATCAGAAAAGCAGCAACTGACTGGCGCCCGGGAGAAAAAGCGCGCCATTCGCGCTCTCGCCATTGACACCCCCGACCAGGCTGATATCCTCCGCTGCCAGACTTCCCGCCAGCACTGTTTTACAAAAACTGTTTTACAAAAATGGCGATGCAATCTTCGGCTGAGGGTGGGATGATACCCGCCTTCTCATGCCCGTCCGGTGACATTTGTCCCGACACTGCAGCCAGTTCAGGTATACTGTCTGGCTACGAATTTATAGTTGTTCAATCTCACTCTCCCAGGGGGAAAACTTGCAGGGTAAAGCACTCCAGGATTTTGTTATCGACAAAATTGATGATCTGAAAGGTCAGGACATCATTGCCATCGACGTTCAGGGCAAATCAAGCATCACCGATTGCATGATTATCTGCACCGGCACTTCTACGCGCCATGTTGCCTCCATCGCCGATCATGTGGTTCAGGAGTCTCGCGCTGCCGGCATGATGCCGCTCGGCGTTGAAGGCGAAGCGACCGCTGACTGGGTCGTCGTTGACCTTGGCGATGTGATTGTCCACGTCATGCAGGAAGAGAGCCGTCGCCTGTATGAGCTGGAAAAACTCTGGGGTTAATGCGTGAAGCTGCAACTGGTAGCCGTCGGTACAAAAATGCCCGACTGGGTACAAACGGGGTTTACTGAATATCTGCGTCGTTTTCCAAAAGACATGCCGTTCGAGCTGGTGGAGATCCCCGCTGGCAAGCGCGGTAAAAACGCGGATATCAAACGTATTCTCGATAAAGAGGGTGAACTGATGCTGGCTGCTGCCGGTAAAAACCGCATCGTCACTCTCGATATTCCGGGCAAACCCTGGGATACGCCGCAACTGGCGGTTGAGCTGGAACGCTGGAAGCAGGACGGTCGCGACGTCAGCCTGTTAATTGGCGGACCGGAGGGGTTATCCCCCGCCTGCAAAGCGGCAGCAGAACAGAGTTGGTCTCTCTCCGCGCTGACGCTCCCCCACCCGCTGGTTCGGGTTCTGGTTGCTGAAAGCCTCTACCGCGCGTGGAGCATCACGACCAACCACCCTTATCACCGTGAGTAATGATTAAGTCCTGGATAAATTAAGCAGCGGATGAAACTACAGAATTCTTTTCGCGACTATACGGCTGAGTCCGCGCTGTTTGTGCGCCGGGCGCTGGTCGCCTTTTTGGGGATTTTGCTGCTGACTGGCGTGCTGATCGCCAACCTCTATAATCTGCAGATTGTCCGTTTTACCGATTACCAGACCCGCTCCAACGAAAACCGCATCAAACTTGTTCCCATCGCCCCCAGTCGCGGCATCATCTATGACCGCAACGGTACGCCGCTGGCGCTGAACCGCACCATCTACCAGATTGAAATGATGCCGGAGAAGGTCGATAACGTGCAGCAGACGCTTGATGCGCTGCGCAATGTGGTCGATCTTACTGATGACGATATCGCCGCCTTCAAAAAAGAGCGCTCACGCTCGCACCGCTTTACCTCGATCCCGGTAAAAACCAACCTCACCGAAGTGCAGGTTGCCCGCTTCGCCGTGAACCAGTACCGCTTCCCCGGCGTGGAAGTTAAAGGCTACAAACGTCGCTTCTATCCGTACGGCTCTGCGCTAACTCACGTTATCGGCTATGTCTCGAAAATCAACGATAAAGATGTCGACAGGCTGGATAAAGATGGCAAGCTCGCCAACTACGCGGCAACGCACGATATCGGCAAGCTGGGTATTGAGCGTTATTACGAAGACGTTCTCCACGGCCAGACCGGTTATGAAGAAGTTGAGGTTAACAACCGGGGAAGGGTGATCCGTCAGTTGAAAGAGGTGCCGCCGCAGGCCGGACATGACATCTATCTGACCCTGGATCTTAAGCTCCAGCAGTATATCGAAACCCTGCTGGCAGGCAGTCGTGCGGCGGTGATTGTCACCGATCCGCGCACCGGCAGCATTCTGTCGCTGGTTTCAACCCCGAGCTATGACCCGAACCTGTTTGTGGATGGCATCTCCAGCAAAGACTATTCTGGCCTGCTCAACGACCCGAATACGCCGCTGGTCAACCGCGCGACCCAGGGGGTCTATCCGCCTGCGTCAACGGTGAAACCGTACGTGGCGGTCTCGGCCCTGAGCGCCGGGGTCATCACCCGCAACACCGGTCTCTTCGACCCGGGCTGGTGGCAGCTGCCGGGCTCTGAAAAACGCTACCGCGACTGGAAAAAGTGGGGGCACGGTCATCTGAACGTCACCAAATCGCTGGAGGAGTCGGCAGACACCTTCTTCTACCAGGTGGCCTACGATATGGGCATCGACCGTCTCTCGGAATGGATGGGCAAATTTGGCTATGGCCATTACACCGGTATCGACCTGGCCGAAGAGCGTTCCGGTAACATGCCAACCCGAGAATGGAAGCTGAAACGCTTTAAAAAGCCGTGGTATCAGGGTGACACCATTCCGGTAGGCATCGGCCAGGGCTACTGGACCGCGACCCCGATCCAGATGAACAAAGCGCTGATGATCCTTATCAACGACGGGGTGGTGAAAGTGCCGCACCTGCTAATGAGCACCGTCGAAGATGGCAAAAAAGTGCCGTGGGCGCAGCCCCATGAACCGCCGGTGGGAGACATCCACTCCGGTTACTGGGAAATTGCCAAAGACGGGATGTACGGCGTTGCTAACCGCGCGAACGGTACGGCCCATAAGTACTTTGCCGGCGCACCGTACAAAATTGCTGCCAAATCCGGTACTGCGCAGGTCTTCGGCCTGAAGGCGAACGAAACCTATAACGCACACAAAATTGCTGAACGTCTGCGTGACCATAAGCTGATGATTGCGTTTGCCCCTTATGAGAACCCACAGGTTGCTGTGTCGATCATTCTGGAAAACGGCGGTGCCGGCCCGGCGGTCGGCACCATTATGCGCCAGATCCTTGACCACATTATGCTGGGTGACAACAACACTGACCTGCCGAGCGAGAGCCCGGCTGCCGCCGGCGCGGAGGACCAATAATCGTGACGGATAATCCGAATAAAAAATCGCTGTGGGACAAGATCCACATCGACCCGGCCATGCTGCTGATCCTGCTGGCGCTGCTGGTTTATAGCGCCCTGGTCATCTGGAGTGCCAGCGGCCAGGACCTCGGGATGACCGAACGCAAGATCGGCCAGATCACCATGGGTCTGATCATCATGGTGGTGATGGCGCAGATCCCGCCGCGCGTCTACGAAGGCTGGGCCCCCTATCTCTACATCTTCTGTATTATTCTGCTGGTGGCGGTCGATGCGTTCGGGGCGATTTCGAAAGGCGCGCAGCGCTGGCTCGACCTGGGTATCGTGCGTTTTCAGCCCTCAGAGATTGCGAAAATCGCCGTCCCCCTCATGGTGGCGCGCTTTATCAACCGTGATGTGTGTCCGCCGTCGCTGAAAAATACGGCTATCGCGCTGGTGCTGATCTTCCTGCCGACGCTGCTGGTGGCGGCGCAGCCAGACCTCGGCACCTCAATCCTGATCGCCCTCTCCGGCCTGTTTGTACTGTTCCTCTCTGGCCTGAGCTGGCGGCTTATCGGCATTGCGGTGGTGCTGGTCGCAGCCTTTGTACCGATTCTGTGGTTCTTCCTGATGCATGATTACCAGCGTCAGCGTGTGATGATGCTGCTGGATCCGGAGAGCGACCCGCTGGGAGCAGGCTATCATATTATACAGTCGAAGATTGCAATCGGCTCTGGCGGCCTGCGCGGTAAAGGCTGGCTGCACGGAACACAGTCGCAGCTTGAGTTTCTGCCTGAACGTCACACCGACTTTATCTTCGCGGTACTGGCCGAAGAGTTAGGTCTGGTGGGGATTTTGATTCTGCTGGCGCTCTACCTGCTGTTGATCATGCGTGGATTGTGGATAGCCGCCCGGGCGCAAACCACCTTTGGCCGCGTGATGGCCGGTGGCTTGATGTTGATTTTATTCGTTTATGTTTTCGTAAATATTGGTATGGTGAGCGGTATTCTGCCGGTGGTAGGCGTACCGCTTCCCCTGGTGAGTTACGGAGGCTCGGCCCTGATCGTTCTGATGGCCGGGTTCGGGATCGTCATGTCGATCCACACACACAGAAAAATGTTGTCAAAAAGCGTATAAGGGGCACGCAATGCGTAAGCAGTGGTCTGGGATCTGCATCGCAGTGAGTTTACTGGCAGCCTGTACAAGTGACGATGGTCAGCAGCAAGCGACCGTCGCACCGCCGCAGCCGGCAGTATGTAATGGTCCGGTGGTTGAGATCAGCGGAGCCGATCCGCGCTTTGAACCGCTCAGCGCTACCGCGAACCAGGATTACGAGCGAGACGGTAAGAGCTACAAAATCGTCCAGGATCTTTCCCGCTTCAGTCAGGCAGGCCTGGCGGCTATTTATGATGCCGAGCCGGGAAGCAACCTGACCGCATCCGGTGAAGTGTTTGATCCAATGCAGCTTACGGCTGCGCATCCGACCCTGCCGATCCCGAGCTATGCGCGTATCACCAACCTGGCGAATGGCCGGATGATCGTGGTGCGTATTAATGACCGGGGCCCTTACGGCAACGATCGCGTCATCTCGCTTTCGCGCGCCGCGGCAGACCGCCTGAACACGTCAAACAATACCAAAGTGCGGATCGACCCGATTATTGTCGCCCAGGACGGCTCGCTCTCCGGCCCGGGTATGGCCTGTACTACCGTGGCAAAACAGACTTATGCCCTGCCCGCGCGTCCCGATCTGAGCGGCGGTATGGGTAGCGCGTCGTCCGTTTCCGAACCTGCGCCGCAGGGTGACGTGCGCCCCATCAGTAACGACACGCTGAAAAGCGAAGACAGCATGGGCGCACCGGTCAGCAGCAGCGGCTTCCTCGGCGCACCCACCACGCTTGCGCCAGGTGTACTGGAAGGCAGCGAACCGCCAGCGCCGCAGCCGGTCGTCACCGCGCCGGTGAACCAGACGGCTCCGGTCACTGCACCAGTTTCCGCTCCGACTCAGGCGCCGGTTACGGCCCCCGTTTCCGCCCCTGCCCAGGCCGGTGGCTATGTCGTGCAGGTTGGCGCAGTCAGCGATCGGGCACGTGCGCAGCAGTATCAGCAGCGCCTCGGCCAGCAGTTTGGTGTTCCGGGTCGTGTTGAGCAAAATGGTGCAGTCTGGCGTATCCAGTTAGGCCCGTTTGCCAGCAAATCTGAGGCCGCCGCGTTGCAGCAGCGCCTGCAGAATGAAGCGCAGTTACAGTCATTTATCGCTGTTGCAAAATGATAATCGGCGGTATCCGAATTGTCAGTTTTTGTCATGATGATTCACATTCTCATGCTGAAAGTCGGATGCCTGCCTGTATAGCATTTGCTATAGTAAGGCACTTTTTTTAATTCCATCACGGATGTCGTTGTTCTGACCATGAAGACCACTTTCTCCGCTCGTTTTATGCAGCGCATGGCGCTCACTACGGCGCTTTGCGCTGCCACGCTCTCTGTTGCTCACGCCGATGACCTGAATATCAAGACCATGATCCCAGGCGTTCCGCAGATCGACGCGGAATCCTACATCCTGATCGACTACAACTCCGGCAAAGTGTTGGCTGAACAGAACGCTGATGCACGACGCGATCCGGCCAGTCTGACCAAAATGATGACCAGCTATGTCATCGGTCAGGCCATGAAAGCAGGTAAATTCAAAGAGACCGACCTGGTCACCATCGGTAACGATGCATGGGCTACCGGCAACCCGGTATTTAAGGGCTCATCTTTGATGTTCCTGAAACCGGGTATGCAGGTGCCTGTCTCTCAGCTGATCCGCGGCATCAACCTGCAGTCCGGTAACGATGCCTGCGTGGCGATGGCAGACTTTGCGGCTGGCAGCCAGGATGCCTTCGTCGGCCTGATGAACAGCTACGTGAGCGCGCTGGGTCTGAAAAACAGCCACTTCCAGACGGTTCACGGCCTGGATGCTGAAGGTCAGTACAGCTCTGCGCGCGATATGGCGCTGATTGGTCAGGCGCTGATCCGTGACGTACCGAACGAATACACCATCTACAAAGAGAAAGAGTTCACCTTTAACGGTATTCGTCAGACCAACCGTAACGGCCTGCTGTGGGACAACAGCCTGAACGTTGACGGCATCAAAACCGGCCACACTGAAAAAGCGGGTTACAACCTGGTCGCCTCGGCGACGGAAGGCCAGATGCGTCTTATTTCTGCCGTGATGGGTGGTCGTACCTTTAAAGGACGCGAGACTGAGAGCAAGAAGCTGCTGACCTGGGGCTTCCGCTTCTTCGAAACCGTTAACCCGCTGAAAGCAGGTAAAGAGTTTGCTTCTGAGCCGGTCTGGTTCGGTAATAACGATCGTGCCTCCCTGGGTGTAGATAAAGATCTCTACCTGACCATTCCTCGTGGACGCATGAAAGATCTGAAGGCCAGCTATGTGCTGAACGCCAGCGAGCTGCACGCCCCGCTGAAGAAAAACCAGGTTGTCGGCACCATCAACTTCCAGCTCGATGGTAAAACCATCGATCAGCGCCCACTGGTGGTGCTGGATGAAATCCCTGAAGGCAATTTCTTCGGCAAAATCATTGATTACATTAAATTGATGTTCCATCACTGGTTTGGTTAAGAATTGAACACTTGAAAGTGTGATTTCTGTCCCCATATACTATGTAACCTGATAACTCCCACCTGATGTGGGAGTTATTATTTTTTTGACGTACTGCCGGAGCTCCCATGAAAACCAAACTTAATGAACTGCTTGAATTCCCTACTCCTTTTACTTACAAAGTAATGGGACAGGCGTTGCCTGAGCTGGTTGATCAGGTGGTTGAGGTGGTACAGCGCCATGCGCCAGGAGACTACTCTCCGACGGTGAAACCAAGCAGCAAAGGTAACTACCACTCTGTGTCGATCACCATCACGGCCACGCATATTGAACAAGTCGAGACCCTGTACGAAGAGCTCGGCAATATCGATATCGTTCGTATGGTGCTTTAACGCCTTTCGGTTACCCGCATCGCCGGGTAACCTGCTTCCCCTCTGTGATATACTCCCCGCTACAGTTTGTTCCTTCGTTCGGAGAGATCGTTTTGTATCAGGACACCCTTCTCGTTCGCCAGCTTGGGCTGCAGCCCTATGAGCCTGTCTCCCAGGCTATGCATGAATTTACTGACACACGCGACGAGAACACGCCGGATGAGATCTGGCTGGTAGAGCATCCCCCCGTCTTTACCCAGGGCCAGGCAGGCAAAGCTGAGCATCTGTTGATGCCTGGCGATATACCGGTTATCCAGAGCGATCGTGGCGGACAGATTACCTATCACGGGCCGGGCCAGCAGGTGATGTATGTTCTGCTTAACCTGAAACGCAGAAAGCTCGGCGTGCGCGAGCTGGTGACGCTGCTGGAACAGACAGTGGTTAACACGCTGGCTGAATTTGATATTGATGCGCACCCGCGGGCAGACGCTCCCGGCGTCTATGTCGGTGAAAGAAAGATATGCTCCCTTGGTCTGCGAATTCGTAAAGGGTGCTCTTTTCACGGTCTGGCATTAAACATCAATATGGATCTTTCGCCTTTTCAGCGCATTAACCCTTGCGGCTATGCCGGGATGGAGATGGCGCAAATGTGTGAGTGGGTCAAGGACATTACGCCCGAGGTGGCGCGCCCACATTTGGTTAACTCTATTTTAGCGCTGCTAAACAATCCACCTCATAAATATATTGCTGCTTAATTCTCTTTCCGGACTGGCTCATTTATTTGATGAGCCATTCTTATTTGAACCATTTATCCTTTACAACACCCCCTGATTTCTATATTTTCAAAACGCCTGCAAAACGTCTGCACATTCGCGTTTCACCTGTTTTTCCGCGTCGGCATGGCCAGCCGACTGGCGCAGTCACGCCTGATCGAAAACAATGTAATTCAAAGAGTTAATGTAAAGAACCTCAATTAACAGAACCTGTTTACCCATCTCAATAAGCACATTATTTAAATTCAACTATTATTTATATCGTGAATATATATGGAGGGATAGCGTGGATAATAATAAACTTCCAGAAAAGCGCTTGAGTGAAATCGGCAGTGATGCAAAACCGCAAATTTTTCGGACTTTACGTAATATCGATCTCAACTTATTGACGATTTTTGAGGCGGTATATGTTCATAAAGGGATCGTTAATGCTGCGAAAATTCTGAATCTCACTCCCTCGGCAATTAGTCAGTCCATTCAAAAATTACGGACAATTTTTCCCGATCCGCTGTTTATTCGTAAAGGCCAGGGGGTGACCCCCACCGCCTACGCCACACATCTGCACGAATATATCAGCCAGGGGCTGGAATCGATTCTCGGGGCGCTGGATCTCACCGGCAGCTACGATAAGCAGCGCACTATCACCATTGGCACGACCCCGACCGTAGGCGCTCTGGTTCTGCCGCCAATCTACCAGGCCGTGAAGATCCATGCGCCACACCTGATGCTGCGTAATATTTCGATCGTTGACGCCGAGACGCAGTTAGGGCAGTTCCAGTCCGATCTGATTGTGGACAGCAATTCCCTGAATGCCCGCGCCCTGAGCCACCACGTACTTTTCGCCGACAGACTGCTGCTAATCTGCCGTAAAGACCATCCGGCGCTGAGCCAGGCCGCAACGGTAGACAATTTGCAGCACTATGAGCAAACGCTGCTCACGCTGGAAGGCCAAAACCTGAATGGGCTGCGACAACGCATTAACGACATTTTCCCGGAAAAGCAGGTCAACTTCAGCAGTTACAATCTTTTTACGATTGCCGCCCTGATCGGCAACAGCGATCTGATTGGTATCATCCCGGAGCGCCTGTTTAACCTGGTACGCCATTGCTGGCCGCTGGAGCAGATCCCCTTCGCCCCGCTCAATGCTGAATGCGTAGAAATCTCGCTGTATTACAACAAGCTGAGCCTGCGCGAGCCGGTGCTGGAAAATCTCATCAACGTCATCCGCCAGGCCTTTTAAGCCTTATCCTCATCCATAAAAGCGGGTTATTCCGCATAAAAGGCTCAAAACAACAACTATTTTACAATTTGGCGACCGGGCAGGCTGCTTTATCGTCCGTATCAATGATATACTGCCTGTCGTTCGTTCAAAAATAGTTGATAAATACAACATTCCCTTGAATTGAAACGCTTTCCTTCGATATTCGCAACTGGAAGACGCACGCTATGAGTAAACCCATTGTGATGGAACGCGGTGTTAAATACCGCGATGCCGATAAAATGGCCCTAATCCCGGTTAAAAACGTGGCTACGGAGCGCGAAGCGCTGTTAAGAAAACCGGCATGGATGAAAATTAAACTTCCGGCGGACTCTTCGCGTATTCAGGGAATTAAAGCGGCGATGCGCAAAAACGGCCTTCACT
Source organism: Leclercia sp. GHBNCSD (assembly GCF_055805075.1). NCBI lineage: Bacteria > Pseudomonadati > Pseudomonadota > Gammaproteobacteria > Enterobacterales > Enterobacteriaceae > Leclercia > Leclercia sp. GHBNCSD. Next base: position 618,801 of record NZ_JBQVYO010000001.1, read on the forward strand.
CCGTTTGTGAAGAAGCCTCCTGCCCGAACCTCGCTGAATGTTTCAACCACGGCACCGCGACCTTCATGATCCTCGGCGCAATCTGTACCCGCCGTTGCCCATTCTGTGACGTTGCCCACGGACGTCCTGTCGCCCCGGACGTCAATGAACCCCAGAAACTGGCGCAGACCATTGCTGATATGGCGTTGCGCTATGTGGTTATCACCTCTGTCGACCGTGACGATCTGCGCGACGGCGGCGCTCAGCACTTTGCTGACTGCATTACTGCCATCCGTGAGAAAAGCCCGTCCATTAAGATTGAGACGCTGGTTCCGGACTTCCGTGGCCGTATGGATCGCGCGCTGGAGATTCTTAATGCCAACCCGCCAGATGTCTTTAACCACAACCTGGAAAACGTACCGCGCCTCTATCGTCAGGTGCGCCCGGGTGCAGATTACAACTGGTCACTGAAGCTGCTGGAGCGCTTTAAAGAAGCCCATCCGGATATCCCGACGAAATCGGGTCTGATGGTCGGGCTGGGTGAAACCAACGAAGAGATCGTTGAGGTGATGCGCGATCTGCGTCGTCATGGCGTCACCATGCTGACGCTGGGCCAGTATTTGCAGCCAAGCCGTCACCACCTGCCAGTGCAGCGCTACGTGAGCCCGGAAGAGTTTGACGAGATGAAAGCCGAAGCGATGGCAATGGGCTTCACCCACGCAGCCTGTGGTCCGTTTGTGCGTTCGTCTTATCACGCCGATATGCAGGCGAAAGGCGAAGAGGTGAAGTAAACCCGTCACAAAAGTTTACAGTTCACCCATAAAAAAACCGGCTTACAGGCCGGTTTTTTTTATCAAACGCTTTAACGCGTTGCCGTTACTCTTTGTGAGAGAGCTTCTCGGCAGTGATATCCGCGTCGGCACTTCTTTTCGCCGTTGCGTCATCCTCGTTCATCGCCTTTTTAAAGCCTTTGATGGCAGCACCCAGGTCTCCGCCCAGCGTACGTAATTTTTTGGTACCAAACAGCAGGACAACCAGTGCGGCTACCACCAGCAGTTTGGTAATACTAATCTCACCCATAGATACCTTCTTGACGTAAACAGGCTGCATTTCGCGCCTTAAAAACCCGACCTTATTAACGGTCATTTGGCGCCCGCACACAATAGCAATCTGTAACAAGGTGAATCAAGCGTTGTTTAAAAAACTCACAATAATTGCGGTGGCGCGAAACGTCGGTTGCGCAGGACCGGCAACTGCTGGCGCACCTTGATGATGCGCTCCCGGTCGATCTCAGCCAGCAACAGTGCCGGGCCTTCAGCTGCGGCTGCAATGGTCACGCCCAGGGGATCGATAATGCGGCTCTGACCGATATTCTTATTGCCGCACTCGCCTGCTGCGATCACATAGCAGGTTGTATCCAGCGCCCGGGCCGCCAGAAGCGTTGACCAGTGGTGCTCCTTGAGCGGCCCTCTGACCCATGCCGCAGGTAAAACCAATACCTCAGCTCCCGCCAGCGCCAGATTCAATGCCATCTCCGGGAAGCGCAAATCGTAGCAGGTCATTAGCCCCAGATGGATGCCGTCGATCTCAATCAGCGGCGGCACAACCGAGCCCGCATCAACCAGACGGGACTCCTGAATACTGAACGCATCATAAAGATGGAGTTTGGCGTACTGCGCAACGATCCTGCCGTCGCGCAGGGCGACAAGGGTGTTAATGGCTCTGCCTGCGCTTGAAGGAACATGTACGGTCAGTACCGTAGTCAGGTGATTACGTGCGCTCTCCTCCAGCAACCGCGTCAGAAAGCCACCGTCGAGCTGCTGGGCAGACTTTACAGAGAGGTCGGGATCGTTATCATCACGTGCCAGCAGCGCTTCGGGCAGCACCAGCAGCGATGCCCCCTGCTCTGCCGCCTGCGCCATCAGCGACACGCAGGTTTCGGCATTTTTTTGCCACTCCGCCGTTACTGCAAATTGTCCAACCGCCACGTACATATTTTCCCCCTGCCTCAAACGGCGTTACACTCATAGCCCTTACACATCAAACAGCAGGTATTGTTCGTGTTTCAACTACTTTTAGCCGTTTTTATCGGTGGGGGCACAGGAAGCGTGGCGCGCTGGCTGTTGAGCATGCGGTTTAATCCGCTGCATCAGCAAATCCCGTTCGGCACGCTGGCAGCGAATCTCACGGGTGCCTTTATTATTGGCCTGGGGCTGGCGTGGTTCAACAGGATGACTCACATCGATCCGGTGTGGAAATTATTGATCACCACCGGCTTCTGCGGCGGGCTGACCACGTTCTCAACCTTCTCGGCGGAAGTGGTGTTCCTGTTACAGGATGGCCGCGCCGCCTGGGCGCTGCTGAACGTCGCGGTCAATCTGCTGGGCTCGCTAATGATGACCGCGCTCGCATTTTGGTTAGTTTCTGCAATTAACGCACACTAAAACCACGGCCCTTAATGTTGGCTTAATTTTTCTCAGGCACCCTTGAGGCAGTTGACTGAGAGGGCGTGGGAATGAAAGAGAAAATGGCAAGCGCAGGGGCGGTGATGTTGGGCATACTGATTATCGCCAGCTTTCTGAAACTGTACCTGTTTAGCTGAGCTGAAAACGAAAAAAACCCGCTCGGTGAGCGGGTTTTGAAATTCTTGCTGTCTCGTCTGAATTACAGAGCGATTACGTTAGCAGCAGAAGGGCCTTTGGCACCGTTAGTGATTTCAAACTCAACGCGCTGACCTTCAGCCAGAGTTTTGAAACCATTGCTCTGGATTGCAGAGAAGTGTACGAACACGTCTTTGCTGCCATCTTCCGGAGTAATGAAACCGAATCCTTTGGACTCATTAAACCACTTAACGTTACCTTTAATCTTAGACATCAAAATTACCTTTACATGAAAATTGGACACAAATGCTGTGTCGGGTATCAGTACAACAATTGTTAGCGGTTTTGTCCAGTGGCTTTTTGAAGAAAAGTGACAAAAGTCGCGTTAATTTTTCCTGCCCAATTTTTATCCTTTACTATTCAATAACTGGCTATTAAATCACCAGCGTGTAAAGTTTTTTCAGTTAAAACTGAAACCGCATCCAGGCGAAGTAAACGTTGCCGTTGTTATAGGTACCGGGGATGTAGGTCATCTGGAAGGTTGCCGGACCATATCCCACAGAAGCCAGCGGTAAGAGCACCGGAACGGGGATGTAATTCCAGTTATCGCGCGCCGTCACTGCAGCAGTAAACCCGAGCCCCAGATGGAGATTGTCATCGGCCAGCGGCCGCCAGGTTTTCTCCCAGCCGTAGCCCGCAATCGGCTCCCATTTATTGTAAGAGTCTTTAAACGCCATGGCATAAAGTCCATGCCAGTTACCTTTTTCATCCCAGCGCGACTGGCCCGCTCCCGCGCCCCACGGACGTTCGTTATAGCGATCGGTCTTCTCTTTATCGTAGGCAAAGCGGGCATGCCAGGTGATGGCGGGGACATAGAGATCGTAATGCTGGGGCGCCTCCCAGGTTTCAACCATATCGTTGTGGATCGTTTTGACCCAGTCCCTGAGAGTAGGCACATCTTTAGCCATTGCCGCAGTTGAAAAAGGTAACTGAGCAAAAATAAAAGAAAAAATAAGGAAAGATTTATTAAAAAACGTCACAATCAAATTACCATTTTCATATTCACCGCGTCTTCTCGCACAGAATAGCGGAATGGAAACATGACGACATTGGCGTTTATCTTAATTATTCAGCGCAGCAGATAAGAATTGTCCTGATAAAAAATGGCTTACCGCAAAATATTAAGATGCTTTTAAGAAAAATTAATGATGATGCAATAGCTTATATAGCACACGAATAGCTTACCCCCTATCACAGCGGTGTTGCGGGGCTCCTATACCGTCGAGAAACCCGCCAACCCCCCACTCCTCAGGCTGGCAACACGCATCGCGCCAGGACGCCTTTGCCGGATATTTATCCGCATTGAAATAACGGCTAAAAAGGTAATATTTTTATCCGCATAAGCCCATCTTAAATATATTTTAAGAGCGATCCGAGCGGTAAAATATTATCCGCGAAGTGACGGTTAAAGCGTATTGAAATTTGATTATCTGAATGTATCGGGTTTCTTTCTGCAGCAGAGAGACGCCAAAGGCGGGTTTAAGGAGTGTGGTGATCGCGCGTCGACACGCGAACCAGGACCAACCAGCGAAGATACATAGCGCTGCAGCAGAAAATCGGCAACAACGACGCTTTAGTCGCCGATTTATTGATTTTAGTCAGCGAGACCGGGCCATTATTTCGGCACATTTTGTCACCTTATTTTCATTGCTACTTTATCCTTCGCTCTGGGGGCGTCGGGAAACAGAGGAAACCATGCTAACGTTTATCGAGCTCCTGATCGGGGTGGTTGTCATTGTCGGCGTCGCACGCTACATCATTAAAGGTTACTCCGCTACCGGGGTGCTCTTTGTCGGCGGTCTGGCTCTGTTGATTGTCAGTGCCCTGATGGGTCACCAGGTGCTGCCGTCCAGTGCCACCAGCACCGGTTACACCGCAACCGACATCATTGAATATATCAAAATCCTGCTGATGAGCCGCGGTGGCGATCTGGGGATGATGATCATGATGCTCTGCGGCTTTGCCGCCTATATGACTCACATCGGCGCCAATGATATGGTCGTTAAGCTGGCCTCAAAGCCGCTGAGCTATATCAACTCCCCTTACCTGCTGATGATTGCCGCCTATTTTGTCGCCTGCCTGATGTCACTGGCCGTGTCGTCAGCGACGGGCCTCGGGGTACTGTTGATGGCGACCCTGTTCCCGATAATGGTCAACGTGGGGATCAGTCGCGGTGCGGCGGCAGCCATCTGTGCCTCCCCGGCAGCGATTATTCTCTCCCCCACCTCCGGTGACGTGGTGCTGGCCGCTAAAGCCGCGGAGATGCCGCTGATCGATTTCGCCTTTAAAACCACCCTGCCGATCTCTATTGCCGCCATTATCGGCATGGCAATTGCGCACTTCTTCTGGCAGCGCTACCTCGATAATAAAGAGAACATCTCGCACGAACGCCTCGACGTCAGCGAAATCACCACCACCGCCCCCTCCTTCTATGCAATTCTGCCGTTTACGCCCATCGTCGGCGTGCTGATTTTCGACGGCAAATGGGGTCCGGAACTGCATATCATCACCATTCTGGTGCTCTGCATGCTGATTGCCGCACTGCTGGAATTTGTTCGCGGCTTCAATACTCAGAAGGTCTTTAGCGGCCTGGAAGTGGCCTATCGCGGCATGGCGGATGCTTTCGCCGGGGTGGTGATGCTGCTGGTGGCGGCCGGGGTCTTTGCCCAGGGGCTGAGCACTATCGGCTTTATCCAGAGCCTGATCTCCATCGCCACCTCGTTTGGTTCGGCGAGTATCATCCTGATGATGGTGCTGGTTGTCCTGACCATGCTGGCGGCGATGACCACCGGCTCCGGTAATGCGCCGTTCTACGCCTTCGTGGAGATGATCCCGAAACTGGCGCACTCGTCCGGTATTAACCCGGCCTATCTCACCATCCCGATGCTGCAGGCCTCCAACCTGGGCCGCACCATCTCCCCGGTTTCCGGTGTGGTGGTCGCCGTTGCCGGGATGGCGAAGATTTCGCCGTTCGAAGTGGTAAAACGCACCTCTGTTCCGGTGCTGGTGGGGCTGGTGATTGTGATTATTGCCACGGAAGTACTGGTGCCTGGCACCGCCGTGGGCTAAGCCACGCCACAGCATAAAGCGCCTGCGGGCGCTTTTTGTGCTTTAATAAGCACCAGCAATATTTTGCATTCAACCATCAGGAATTGACATGTTCAGAAAGGATTTCGTTTTGCCTGTCAGCGTAACCGCAGTTGCGCTGTGCGCTTTCCCGGCGCAGGCCGCCCCGCTTCAGGCGACGCAATATGCGGATTTCGATCGCTACGTGCTGGCGCTCTCATGGCAATCTGGTTTTTGCCAGAGCCTGCATGACCGCAACCGCGCAGCGCCAGATGAGTGCCGCCTGCAAAAAGAGCGTGACGACAAAACGACGATCCTCACCGTTCACGGCCTGTGGCCGGGCTTGCCGAAATCTATCGCCGCCCGCGGCGTCGACGATCGCCGCTGGATGCGCTATGGCTGCGCCACCCGCCCCATTCCCAATATGCCGGAGGCAAAAGCCAGCCGTAAATGCGACGCCGCCGAGACCGGCCTGTCGCTGACCGGTGCCGCGAAGCTAAATGAGGTGATGCCCGGCGCAGGCGGCAACTCCTGCCTCGAACGTTACGAATATGCCAAACACGGCGTCTGCTTTGGGTTCGATCCCGACGCCTATTTCGGCACCATGGTGCGCATGAACCAGGAAGTCAAAGCTAGCCCGCTGGGGCAGTTCCTCGCGGCCAACTACGGCAAAACCGTCACCCGCAGCGCCTTTGACGCCGCCGTCGCCAGAAGCTGGGGGCCGACAACGGTGAAAGCCGTCAAGCTCAGCTGCAGCGGTAATCCGGCCTATCTCACGGAAGTACAGCTTTCCCTCACCGCGGCCAGCATCAACGCCCCGCTGGCAACCTCCTCATTTGTGCCACAGCCGCATCCGGGCAACTGTGGCAAACAGTTTGTGATCGACAAAATCGGTTACTGAGATATTACCCTTTTCGCGCGTCCGGGCGGACCAGGTCAAAGCGTTGATCCTCGCTAATGGCGAAGTACACCGTCGGGCCACCGGCGCGCAGCACCGGCTGGGCTTTCGCCGTCTGATAGATCCCGTCCTGCAGCAGGTTTTCGTCAATGTGGATCCCCACCACTTCCCCCAGCACCAGCCAGGTATCGATCGAAGCGCCGCTGGCGGCAGTCAACTGGATACACTGTGACAGGCGGCACTCAAAATTGACCGGACTTTCGGCGACGCGCGGCACCTTCACCAGCTGGCTCTCCGCTTTAGTCAGCCCGGCACGTAAAAATTCATCCTCCCCGTGCGCGAGGCTGGCAGAGGTCTCATTCATGGCGCTGGCCAGCTCACGGGTGGTGAGATTCCAGACAAACTCCCCGGTCTCGACAATATTGCGAACGCTGTCCTTCCAGCCGGTGCTGGCAAAACCGATGATGGGCGGATGGTAATTAAAACAGTTGAAGAAGCTGTAGGGCGCCAGATTGGGGCGTCCTTCAGGATCGCACGAGGCAATCCAGCCAATCGGACGTGGGCCAACAATGGCGTTAAGTGGATCGTGCGGCAGGCCGTGTCCCTGGGAAGGTTGATAAAAGTACATAGCGCTCTCTGAACAGGTTTGGAATGTAAACCGGCAGGCACGGATTACGCTTCGCTCATCCCCCTGCCCCAAGAGGATCAGCGTAACGCAATCCGTATGAAATGAAGAATGAATATGTGTCGTTTATCGACGCTTATCAGCGGCGCTCACTTTGTAAGGGCGCATAAAAAGGATAATCCAAATCGGCGAACGATCACGTTTTTCGTACAAAATTCATACTATAGAGGCAGATGACAGCCTGGAACTCAATCCACACCATGAATGTGACAGCCATCACTTCAAACCCGGGCGCAGACTCAGTATTATCAGTTATCGTTAAACCCTCGCTACCGGATGGCGAGGGTTTTCTTTTGGCATCTTCTGCGGTTGTCGCAGCATTAACGACATGGAGTAAATAATGTCCAGACCCACCATTATCATTAACGAACTCGATGCTGAACGTATCGACCGCCTGCTGGAGCAACCGGCCTTTGCATCGCTACCCGTCGCAGATGCCCTGAACGCTGAACTGGATCGTGCCCAGATGTGTGCCCCGCAGGACATGCCGTCTGACGTGGTCACCATGAACAGCCAGGTGAAATTCCGCGATCTGACCACTGGCGAAGTGCGTACCCGCACGCTGGTCTACCCGGCGCAGATGACCGACAGCAGCACGCAACTGTCGGTCCTGGCACCGGTGGGGGCCGCGTTGATTGGCCTGCGTACCGGCGACACTATCCATTGGGAACTGCCAGGCGGTACCGCCACGCATCTGGAGGTGCTGGAACTGCTCTGGCAGCCTGAAGCAGCAGGCGAATACCTGCGCTAAGCCCATCTGAATAAGCGTTTACGCGCTTAACCCAGAGGATGCCCGGGCATCCTCTTTCCGGCCTTCCGCTATCAGATCACGCCGCCAGGCATAGGGTTGACCAGCCCCGTGACCCGCTCTTTTGCCACTTCCGCGCTTTGTGCACCAGGCACCAGAATAATTTTCCGGCACTCTTCCTGACGCTTATCAAAGATCTCATATCCGCGAGCCGCCTCTTCAAACGGCATATAATGGGTGACGATCTCTTCAGGCGTGAGCAGCCCCTGCTCGATCAGCGGCAACAGTTCACCCAGCCAGGCATGAACGTCAGTCTGCCCCATTTTAAAGGTGAGCCCTTTGTCAAAGGCATCGCCAAACAGGAAACCATGAATAAAGCCGGCATAGACGCCCGGCACGCTGACGATCCCACCGCGCCGTACCGCAGCAATACACTGCCGCAGGGCTTTACCGCTGCTGCCCTCGAGCTTGAGGTTGGTCAGCACCGTTTCCGTGGTGCTCCCTTTCGCCTCAAAACCTACCGCATCGATAACAGCATCCACCCCACGCTGACCCCGGGTCTGCTCAATGATTTTTTCTGCGGCATCGTCGTCGCGATCGAAGTTAATGGGGATCGCGCCGTAACGATCCTGGGCGAAGCGCAGTCGGTAGTCGTGATGATCGACGATAAAAATCTGCTCGGCCCCGAGGTAACGTGCGCAGGCAACGGTCAGGAGGCCTACTGGCCCGGCGCCAAATACCGCGACGCTGCTGCCCTGAGTGATCTGGGCATTTTTGGCGGCCTGCCAGGCAGTGGGCAGGATGTCCGACATGAACAGGGCCTTATCATCTGACAGCAGCGGCGGCACCTTAAAGGGGCCGACGTTGCCTTTTGGCACGCGGACATATTCCGCCTGGCCGCCGGGCACACCACCGTAAAGATGGCTATAGCCAAAAAGCGCAGCCGGAGGTGGGATCTGTTTTTTATTCAGGGAGGCGCCGCGCCCGCTGTTGGTATTTTCACAGGCGGCATAATGCTGCAGGCGGCAGAAAAAGCAGTCGCCGCAGGCAATCACAAAGGGGATCACTACCCGATCGCCCTTAGCGAGGTTTTTCACCTCTCGGCCGGTCTCCACCACTTCCCCCATAAACTCATGGCCGAAGATATCGCCATGTTCCACCTTCGGGATCTTCCCATGATAGAGATGCAGATCAGAACCGCAGATCGCGGTGGCGGTGATGCGCAGGATAATATCGTCAGCTTGCTCGATGGCCGGATCGGGTACCGTTTCAACCTTAACGTTATGTGGGCCATGATACGTCAATGCTTTCATTCGACCTCCGGATTCAGAGAAAAAATGCGGGTTTACCTTAAAAGGGTAGCCATCAGCGGGGATATACCGGGAAATTGCACGGCTTTGGGATTATTCCTGGCTTACAAGCGCGACGATATTAAAAAATGCCTGCCAGCTATCAGAATTTGCTTATATTTTGTGTTTGAATGGAATAAGCGTAAATAAACAGGGAGAAACGGGTATGTACCAGACGATTATTATGCCGGTGGATGTTTTTGAGATGGAATTGAGCGACAAGGCGATTCGCCACGCTGAATTCCTGGCGCAGCAGGATGGTATTATTCACTTACTGCATGTTTTACCGGGCTCGTCCACCTTCGGATTGCATCGCTTTGCCGCCGATATGCGCCGCTTTGAAGAGCATATCGAAAAAGAAGCACAAGCCCGGCTGCAGACCATGATCGGCCACTTCAGCATCGACTCCTCACGTCTCAGAACCCATGTCTGTTTTGGTCACGTGCGTGACGTCGTGAATGAGATGGCCAGCGAGCTGAAGGCCGATATCGTGGTGATCGGGTCGCGTAACCCGTCAATCTCCACCCATCTGCTGGGGTCGAACGCCTCCAGCGTGATCCGCCACGCCTTTGTGCCGGTGCTGGTCGTGAGATAAAAAAAAGAGGCTACCCCAGGGTAGCCTCTTTACAGTGCAGGTGTTGTCTTACGTTCTTATGCTGTTTTGGTACGAATCAGATGATCAAAGGCGCTCAGTGACGCTTTCGCCCCTTCGCCAGTGGCGATGATGATCTGTTTGTACGGTACGGTGGTGCAGTCGCCCGCCGCAAATACGCCCTTCACGCTGGTCTCACACTTGGCGTCGATGATGATCTCGCCCATGCGATTACGCTCAATGGCGCCTTCCAGCCAGGTGGTGTTCGGCAGCAGACCAATCTGCACAAAGATCCCCGAAAGCTGAACGCTGTGTACGTCACCGCTCACGCGGTCGCGGTACTCAAGGCCGGTCACTTTACTGCCATCGCCTGTCACTTCGGTGGTCTGCGCGTTCAGGATGATGTCGACGTTGTTCAGGCTGCGCACTTTATCCTGCAGGACCTGATCGGCTTTCATCTCTGGCGCAAACTCCAGCAGCGTGACGTGCTCCACGATACCGGCGAGGTCGATGGCCGCTTCCACACCGGAGTTACCGCCACCAATTACCGCCACGCGTTTGCCTTTGAAGAGCGGGCCGTCGCAGTGCGGGCAGTAGGTTACCCCTTTGGTGCGATACTGTTCTTCGCCAGGCACGTTCATGTTGCGCCATTTGGCACCGGTAGCAATGATCACGCTGCGCGCTTTCAGCACGGCACCAGATGCCGTTTCAATCTGGTGGAAACCGCCTTCCTGCGCTGCCGGCACCAGTTTGCTGGCGCTCTGGCTGTCGATCACATCCACTTCATATTCGCTGACGTGCGCTTTCAGGGCGCCAGCCAGTTTCTGACCTTCGGTTTTAGGCACGGAGATATAGTTTTCAATATCCACCGTATCCAGTACCTGGCCGCCAAAGCGTTCGCCCATCAGACCGGTGCGAATACCTTTACGGGCAGAGTAAACCGCAGCCGCCGCACCCGCCGGGCCGGAACCGACAATCAGCACGTCATAGGCATCACGCTTGTTCAGCTCTTCTGCTGCACGTTTTTCCGCGCCGGTATCCACTTTAGCGACGATTTCAGCCAGCGTCATACGACCCTGACCGAACTCTTTACCGTTCACAAACACCGCCGGAACACCCATCACGTTACGATCGGTGATTTCGTTCTGGAACACCCCGCCGTCAATGGCGGTGTGTTTGATGCGCGGGTTCAGCACCGCCATCAGGTTCAGCGCCTGCACCACGTCCGGGCAGTTATGGCAGGAGAGCGAGTAGTAGGTTTCGAATTCAAAATCACCATCCAGGTCGCGGATCTGCTCAAGTAATGCCTGCGCTTCCTTCGACGGATGACCACCGGTCCACAGCAGGGCCAGTACCAGTGAGGTAAATTCATGTCCCAGCGGAGAACCGGCAAAGCGCGGCCCCTGGGTCGAACCTGGGTTGGTGATCAGGAAAGAGGGTTTACGCACCGCAAGGGTGTTGTCTTCCTTAAAAGTGACCTTTTCGGACAGGTCGGCGATCTCCGCCAGCAGTTCCTTGATTTCTGCCGATTTAGCGCTGTCATCCAGCGTGGCAATCAGCTCAACAGGTTTGGTCAGCTTCTCAAGGTAGGCTTTGAGCTGGGTTTTCATATTTGTGTCGAGCATTCTTTATCTCCTGCTTAAAAAACATCATCATGCAAGCGGCCTAATCCTGGCTGCCTGAGTGCAACTTGCATCATGGTGCTGGAATGAAATGGGCGCGGATGCGCCCATTGAATGCCGGGTGGCACTTCGTTTACCCGGCCTGCGTTTTGTAGGCCTGTGCAAACGCAGCGCCGCCGGGCATTGCAAACGAATCTCCAAAGTGGTTCGCGTCAGAGCAAGGCGGCTAGCCTGTGAGTCCCCGGGAGCTTACATAAGTAAGTGACCGGGGTGAGCAGGCGACGCCAACGCCGCTATGGCGCGAAATACGACGGAAATTTAGATTTTGCCAACCAGGTCCAGGGACGGAGCCAGAGTCGCGTCGCCTTCTTTCCATTTCGCCGGGCAAACTTCGCCTGGGTGAGAAGCAACGTACTGAGCCGCTTTCACTTTACGCAGCAGGTCAGATGCGTCACGGCCGATGCCTTCAGCTGTAACTTCTACCGCCTGGATGATGCCCTGCGGGTCAACGATGAAGGTACCACGGTCTGCCAGACCCTGATCTTCACGCATGTTGTCAAAGTTACGGGTCAGGGCGCCAGTTGGGTCGCCGATCATCGCATATTTGATTTTCGCGATGGTTTCAGAGCTGCTGTGCCATGCTTTGTGCGTGAAGTGGGTGTCAGTAGAGACAGAGTAGATATCTACGCCCAGCTTCTGGAACTCGCTGTAGTGGTCAGCAACGTCACCCAGTTCAGTCGGGCAGACGAAGGTGAAGTCAGCTGGATAGAAGAAGAAGACGCTCCAGCGACCTTCGGTATCTTTCTCGGTAACTTCGATGAATTCACCGTTTTTGAACGCCTGGTTTTTGAAAGGTTTGATTTTGGTATTAATTAAAGACATCTGTACTTCCTCCGTGTTTTCGTTGAGGTGTAAGGTACCGAACTTTGCCGATCCGGGCTAATGCGTTTGCATTATCAAATCAATCAGCGATACCTAACAACCTTTCACAAGAAACTGCGTGAACTAAAAAAGTAAAAAGGCCGCCTTGACGGCGGCCCTGATACCTGAGCTACCCGGGGGTAACATCAGTGCCAGCCGAAGCTGGCGATGTGTTGCGCTCTACATGACCTTTAGTCAGGCCGTGACAGCAAAGGGGATTACACCACCCCCTCAACGAAAGGGCAATTCGCTGACAGGGTAATAATACCTATGGCTGTGATAGGTTTTACCGAACCCGCGCTTTGCGAGTGATTTTATAGGGGATCATGGATAAGCCAGGCGCAGCGGCCACGCTGGCGCGCTGTTATACGAATAGCCAGAATGAATTACAGCAGGTGGCCAGCCTGGCGAATAAGGAACAGCTTAATAGGATGATGAGTAAGCCTTAATACCTGACTGGCAGCGTAATAGCAACGCTTTTGCCCGCCTTTTTATGGTGAAAATTACTATAATAATTGTTCGGCCTTTATTTAATTAATTTGCAGCCATGATATATTAAGTTGAAATTTAAATTATCTTAAGTTATCCGATCAAATGGATGATGAATGGCAAACTTACTTCTATAGTTATTATTTATATGATAATGCCATTCAGAGAGCTTACTCAGGACGAATCATGGCTAACCTTTACGATTTGAAAAAATTTGACCTTAATCTGTTGGTGATTTTTGAGTGCATTTACCAGCATCTCAGTATCAGCAAAGCAGCAGAAACGCTATTTATTACCCCCTCTGCGGTGAGCCAGTCACTGCAACGATTACGTAATCAGCTGAACGATCCGCTGTTTATCCGCTCCGGTAAAGGCATCTCCCCGACGACGGTGGGGGTCAATTTACATATGCATCTCGAACAAAATCTGAATAGTATCGAGCAGACGATCAATATCATGCATGGCTCGGCGCTGAAGAAGAACTTTGTTATCTACTGCCCGCAGGTCATGACGAGAGGCCCATTGATCGCGTCGATGAAACTGTTGATGCGTGAGCATAATTATGAAATTGAATACCACGACATGCTGCTGGCGGCCGACTCGGCGGAAGACCTGTTAGCCTACCGTAAAGCTGACCTGGTCTTCTCTTTCGCCCCGATAGCCAACCGGTCGATTGTCTGCACTCGCTACCTCGATTTACCCGTGGTGACGGTGTGTCGTCAGGATCACCCGCGCATCGGCTCGGTTGCCACTCAGGAAGAACTGAGTAAGGAAAAATACACTTTCTTTATGAGTGATGAACCGGGCGTTAAAGTCTTTCAGATGCAGGCAGAAAACTCGTTTCCGGACAGGAAAATCGCTTTCCGCTGTGACTCCTTTTTTTCACTGATTATGATGGTAGGTTCATCAAACTTACTCGGCTTTATGCCTGAGGCGGTATATGAACAGTATCGTGAGGCATTTAATCTGAAAAAAATTGAGGTCCCTTTTACCTTACCCACCCTGAATGTTTATATGCTGTATAACCGCACGGCATTAAATAGCAGCGTATTCTCTACTTTTGTCGAGCAAGTGAGTGCCGAGGGTTTTCAGTATGAGTAACAAGGTCTGATGGGAATTGAATCACACTGTTAATACTATTACAAAATAAATACGCAGAAATTATTTTATAATTCTGCGTATTAGAACCCACTGATTTATATTTATTTTATTATAATTTGTTCAGCTGTTCTGCCGCCGCCAGTAATGTCGTCTCCTGCTTGGCAAAACAGAGGCGAATAAGTTTATGCGGGAACGGGTCAGCACAGAATACCGACAGCGGGATCGCCGCCACCCCTACCTCTTTGGTTAACCATTGGCAAAAACTGACGTCATCCAGATCGGAGATTGCACTGTAGTCCGCCAGCAGGAAATAGGTCCCTTCGCAGGGCAGAATTTCCAGACGACTTTCACTCAACGCCCCGATAAAGCGATCCCGGCGGGCGCGATAAAAGTCCGGCAGCTCACGGTAGTGTTCCGGCTGGTGGCGCAGCATATCGGCAATTGCCAGCTGTGCCGGGGTATTGACCGCAAACGTCAGGAACTGATGCACCTTACGCAGTTCGGCGCTGATCGCCGCAGGCGCCACGCAGTACCCCACTTTCCAGCCGGTCATATGGAACGTTTTGCCAAAAGAGGAGACGGCAACGGCCCGCTCGCGCAGCTGCGGATGCGCAAGCACGCTGGCATGCCCCGCCTCTGCAAAGCAGATATGCTCGTACACTTCATCGCTCAGCACATAGATTTCGCGTTCCGCAATGGCCTGCCAGAGCACGGCAAAATCCGCCTGCCGCCATACCGTCGCAGAGGGATTGTGCGGCGTGTTCAAAATAACCAGCCGGGTTTTCTCACTGAGCAGTGCCGCGAAGGCCTGCCAGTCCGGGCGAAAGTGCGGCGGCTGGAGCGCCACGCGCTTTACCACCCCACCCGATAACGCAATCGCCGGGGCATAGCTGTCGTAGCTTGGGTCAAAGCAGATGACCTCGTCGCCGGTACGCACCAGGGCGGTGATTGCGGCGTAGAGGGCCTCAGTCGCCCCGGCGGTGACGGTGATGTCGCTATTAGCATCCGGTTGATAGCCATACAGTTCCGCGGTTTTATCGGCAATCGCTTCGCGCAGCGGTTGCGCCCCCGTCATCGGCGCATACTGGTTCGCACCGTTCGCCACATGCCAGGCCAGACGTTGCTGAAGGTAGTCCGGGCCATCGAAATCGGGAAAACCCTGCGACAGATTTATGGCGTTGTATTGCTGCGCCAGAGCGCTCATTTGCGTGAAGATCGTGGTGCCGAGAGCCGGAAGTTTGCTGTCTGGAATCAAGGGGTTATTACGCATGTCGACGGACCTGTATGTAATACATATGTTGCTGCCACTATAACACGATGCTAGTATTTGGCAATCAAGACGCTTAGACGTCTAAACCATAATGATATTCCTGGCCGAAGAGGTAAGAAGGAAGATGACAGACGACCTGCGACTCACAGCCCTGGTGGATGCCTGCCACTGGATCGGCGCCAAAGGCTGGGCGCCAGCCACCGGGGGCAATATGTCCGTGCGGCAGGATGAGACCTGGTGCTGGCTCAGCGAATCCGGCAAAGACAAAGGCAGCCTGACGACCGCGGATTTCCTGCAGGTTGAAATTGCCACCAACCGCGCCCCTTCCGGGCGTAAGCCTTCCGCAGAAACTGGCCTGCATACTCTGATTTATCGCCTCTTCCCGGAGGCCAATGCGGTGCTGCATGTGCATACGGTCAACGCCACGGTGCTCTCCCGGCTGGTGAAAACGCCGGAGCTACGCCTCAGCGGCTTTGAGATGCAGAAATCACTCCGCGGCCAGACCAGCCACCTCGATACGGTGCCCATCGCCGTGTTTGATAACGACCAGGATATCGACGCCCTGGCCTCGCGAATCGCCCATTACGCCCGGGAGCGCCCGCTGAATTATGGTTTTCTTCTGCGCGGTCATGGCTTAACCTGCTGGGGACGCGACGTGGCCGAAGCCCGGCGTCACCTTGAAGGCCTCGAATTCCTGTTCGAGTGCGAGATGCGTTTACGACAACTGGAGAGAGTATGATTCGCGCGATTGTGACGGATATTGAAGGCACCACCAGCGATATTCGTTTTGTCCATAATGTCCTGTTCCCCTATGCGCGCGAGCGGCTGGCGGCCTTTATCAACGCCCAGCAGTATGCCGAACCGGTCAACACCATTCTGGACAATCTGCGCGAAGAGATTGCCCGGCCGCAGGCCAGCACCCGGGATCTAATTGAGACCCTGTTCGCCTTTATGGATGACGATCGCAAATCGACAGCGCTCAAAGCGTTGCAGGGGATCATCTGGCGGGAGGGTTACGTCAACGGTGACTTCACCGGCCATCTCTATCCGGACGTTCTGCCCTCTCTCGAAAAATGGAAAGCGCAGGGCATTGATCTCTATGTTTATTCCTCTGGCTCCGTGGCGGCGCAGAAACTGTTATTTGGCTACAGCGACGAAGGTGATATTACTCATCTGTTCAGCGGCTATTTTGATACCCACATAGGTGCCAAGCGCGAGGTAGCGTCTTATCAGAATATTGCGGCCCAGATTGGCGCAGCCCCCTCGCAGATCCTCTTCCTGTCGGATATTCATCAGGAGCTGGATGCCGCGGAACAGGCCGGTTTCCGCACCCTGCAGCTGATTCGCGGCGATGAGGACGGGGCCAGCCATCACCATCAGGTGCATCAGTTTGACGACATCAATCCGGAGCAGATCCCTTCATGAGCGCATTGACCATTTATTCAGATAAAGAAGCCAGCCAGCCGGAGTGGCACAGCACCGACGCTGAGGCGATCCAGCAGCAGTTGAACGCCCGCGGCGTCCGCTTTGAGCGCTGGGAAGCCGACCGCGATCTGGGCCGCGATCCGTCGCCGGAGACGGTGATTAATGCCTACCAGCACGCCATCGATAAGCTGGTGGCGGAGAAGGGCTACCAGAGCTGGGATGTCATCAGCCTGCGCGCAGATAACCCGCAAAAAGAGGCCCTGCGGGCGAAGTTTCTCAATGAACACACCCACGGCGAAGATGAAGTGCGTTTCTTTGTTGAAGGCGCCGGGCTGTTCTGCCTGCACATTGGCGACCAGGTCTGTCAGGTGTTATGCGAGAAGAACGACCTGATCTCCGTTCCCGCCGGTACGCCGCACTGGTTTGATATGGGCTCTGAGCCGAACTTTACCGCGATCCGGATTTTCGATAACCCGGAAGGCTGGGTGGCGCAGTTTACCGGGGATGCGATTGCAGATAGCTATCCGAGATTGCCGTAGCACCGTGCCCTGCCCGGCGGCGCTGCGCTTGCACGGACCTACAAACGGTTTGCAGGCCGGGTAAGCGTTAGCGCCACCCGGCATTATTCAGACCGCACCCTTGCCAAAAAATCCCTTCGCCACCTCTTCCGGCCGTACCACGCCCGTATCCAGCACCCACCCACTTATCAGTGACGCTGGCGTGACGTCGAACGCCGGGTTATAGACCTGTGCGTCAGTGGGCGCCCACTGTACCGCACCGAAGCTCCCCGCCACGCCGGTCACCTCCCGGGCATCGCGCTGTTCAATGGGGATCGCCTCCCCGTTCGGGCAGTTCGGATCGAGCGTGGTTTGCGGGGCAGCCACATAGAACGGAATACCGTGGAATTTCGCCAGTACCGCCAGGGAGTAGGTGCCGATTTTATTCGCCACATCGCCGTTAGCGGCAATGCGATCCGCCCCCACCCACACCGCGTCCACCTGGCCTTTGGCCATCAGGCTGGCGGCCATTGAATCGGTGATCAGACTATACGGCACGCCCAGCTCACCCAGCTCCCAGGCCGTCAGCCTGCCGCCCTGCAACAGCGGACGGGTCTCATCCACCCAGACGTTGCTGACCTTGCCCTGCTGATGGGCAAGGGCAATCACCCCCAGCGCGGTGCCCACACCGGCGGTCGCCAGGCCACCGGTATTGCAATGGGTGAGCAGGCGGCTGCCGGGCTTCACCAGCGCGCTGCCTGCATGGGCAATCGCGTCGCAGAGCTGCTTATCTTCGTCGATCAGGCGCAGCGCCTCTGCCACCAGCGCCGGGACAAAATCCTCCTGCCACAGCGCCTGTTTCATACGGTCGAGATTGTTCATCAGGTTGACCGCGGTCGGACGCGAGGCGCGCAGCGTCTCCAGCGCCACCGCCAGTTCATCCCGGCTATGGCCGTTTTCCGCCAGCAGCGCCAACAGCAGGCTGGCAGACAGGCCAATCAGCGGCGCGCCCCGCACGCGCAGGGCGTGAATATGCCCTACCAGCGCCTCTACCGTTGTCGCATCCAGCCAGCGTTTCTCCTGCGGAAGCGCCTGTTGGTCGAGAATAAATAGCTGATTTTCCGTCACCCGCAGGCTGGTCGTCTGTAATCTCTGCATGTCGTTAATTCTCTGTTGCGTTGTTGTAGCACATTGTGTCAGGATAAAATTCAGATGTATAGACGTCTAAATGTCTTTATTACCGGAACAGATGAGGAACAAGCAATGTCGCAATACCATACCTTTACCGCTCAGGACGCCGTAGCGTATGCCCAACAGTTTGGCGGCCTCGACGATCCCGCCTCGCTGGTAGAGGCGCAGGAGGTAGGCGACGGTAACCTCAATCTGGTGTTTAAAATCTTCGATAACCAGGGCGTCAGCCGCATCATCGTAAAGCAGGCCCTGCCCTACGTGCGCTGCGTGGGAGAGTCCTGGCCGCTGACGCTGGATCGCGCCCGCCTCGAAGCGCAAACTCTGGTGGAGCACTATCAGCACAGCCCGCAGCATACGGTCAAAATCCACCACTTCGACCCGGATCTGGCGGTGATGGTGATGGAAGATCTCTCCAGCCATAAGATCTGGCGCGGGGAGCTGATTAACAATGTGTTTTACCCTCAGGCGGCACGTCAGCTGGGGGAGTACCTGGCTCACGCCCTGTTCCACACCAGCGATTTTTACCTGCACCCACAGACCAAAAAAGCGCAGGTGGCGAAGTTCCTCAACCCGGCGATGTGCGAGATCACCGAAGATCTCTTCTTCAACGATCCGTACCAGATCCACGCGCGTAATAACTACCCGGCGGCGCTGGAAAGTGATGTGGCCGCCCTGCGCGAAGATGCCCAGTTGAAAATTGCCGTCGCCGCCCTGAAACACCGCTTCTTCTCCCAGGCCGAAGCGCTGCTGCACGGCGACATTCACAGCGGCTCGATTTTTGTCGCCGAGGGCAGCCTGAAAGCCATTGACGCCGAGTTCGGTTATTTCGGCCCGATTGGATTTGATATCGGTACCGCCATCGGCAACCTGCTGCTGAACTTCTGCGGCCTGCCGGGCCATCTGGGCATCCGGGATGCAGCGGCCGGGCGTGAACAGCGCCTGATCGATATCCAGCAGCTGTGGAATACCTTCGCGGAACGTTTCCAGGCGCTGGCAACGGAGAAATCCCGCGATGCGGCGCTCAGCGTGCCGGGTTATGCCAGCGCGTTTCTGAAAAAGGTCTGGCACGACGCCATTGGCTTCTGCGGCACCGAGCTGATCCGCCGCAGCGTGGGCCTGTCACACGTGGCGGATATCGACATCATCCGTGATGACGAGATGCGCCACGAATGCCTGCGCCACGCCATTACGCTCGGTAAAGCGTTAATCGTCATTGCCGACCGTATCGACAGCGTGGATGAGCTGGTGGCGCGGGTGCGTCAGTACAGTTAGGTGCGGTCTGTTTGCCCGGTGGCGCTAACGCTTACCGGGCCTACGATTCGAATGTAGGCCGGGTAAGGCGAAGCCGCCACCCGGCAAAAACTCAACCTAAATACTCAATTACCGACAGCCCGCCGTTGTAGTCGGTGCTGTAGATAATCCCCTGGGCATCGACAAACAGATCGCAGGACTGGATCACCAGCGGGCGGTTGGGTCGCGTATCCATCATCTTCTCCGGTGCGGCGGGCACCAGCGCCCCGGTTTCCACCGGACGATAGGGATCGGAGATATCATAGGCGCGCACCCCGGCGTTCTGGTAGGTGGCAAAAATCAGCGTTGAGCTGACGAAGCTCCCGGGGCGGTTCTCATGCAAATTGTGCGGCCCGAAGTGCGCCCCTTTCGCCACATAATCCCGCTCGTTTGGCTGCGGGAAGGTGGAGATACTCACCGGGTTCGACGGCTCGCGAATATCAAACAGCCAGATCAGCTTCTCCCCATCCTCCTGATTGTCGAGCACCGCTTCGTCCAGCACCACCAGCAGATCCCGGTCCGGCAGCGGCAGCGCGGTGTGGGTGCCGCCACCAAACGGCGGGCTCCAGTTACGATGGCTGATCAATTTCGGCTGGCTGCGATCCTTTACATCCAGCAAGGTCAGGCCGCCGTCGCGCCAGCTGCCGTAGGCAGTATCCCCGGCGATGATGGCGTGATGCAGGGCGTAGCGTTTGCCTTCCGGCCAGTTGGGGGTCTCCCCTGCCGCCTGGTTCATCCCCGGCAGCCACCAGCGCCCCGCCACTTCGGGTTTGCGCGGGTCCGCCAGATCGATGGTCAGGAAAATGTAATCGGTAAAGCCGTCGATCAGCGCCGAGACGTAGGCCCAGCGTCCGCCCACGTACCAGATGCGGTGAATGCCGATGCCGCTTAGCGACAGGAAGCTGATTTCCCGCGGTTTATCCGGAGTGGAGATATCAAAGATGCGCAGCCCGGCGCTCCAGCCTTTGTCCTGCACGTCGCTGACCGTCTCCCCCACCTGGCGGGTGTAGTAGACCTTTTCGTCAGCAAAGCGGGCATCGGCAAACAGATCCCGGGCGTTGATCACCAGCAGCAGATCGTCATGGGCCTGCAGATGCACGTTCCAGGTGCCCGGCGGTGCAGGCACATAGCCCGCCGCCTTCGGGTTCTTCGGATCGCGCACGTCGACGATGGAAAAGCCCTGCGACACCATATGCCCAATATAGGCGAAGCCGCGATGCACCATCAGCTGCACGCCGTCCGGGCGTCCGCCCTGGTCGCTGTGGCCGATTAAGCGCATATTGCGGCTGTATTCGGGGGTGGGTAATGCGGTCACGCAACCTCCTGTTGCCCGGTGGCGCTGCGCTTACCGGGCCTACTGTCCGTAGGACGGGTAAGGCGCAGCCGCCACCCGGCAAAGTTTATTTAGCCTTCGCTTCCAGCGTCGCGAACCATGGGGCGATAAAATCGTCGGTCTGGCCCCAGCCTGGAATGATTTTGCCTAAAGAGGCCACGTTCACCGCACCCGGCTGGGCCGACAGCAGCGCCTGCGGAATAGCCGCGGCTTTAAAGTCATAGGTCGCAGGCGTCGCTTCTCCGGCAATTTTATTGGCGATCAGACGCACGTTCGTCGCGCCAATCAGCTTCGGATCGACCGCCACGCTCACCACCCACGGGCTGCCCGCTTCGCGCATCAGCTGCAAATCCTGGTTGGAGATATCGATGCTGTAGAGTTTGATCTCGGTGCGGCCATTCTCTTTCAGCGCTTTATAAGCGCCCTGGCTGAAGGCATCCCAGGTGCCCCAGATAGCGTCGATCTTGCCTTTCGGGTATTTCGCCAGCACCGCGCCCACCTTGTTGGCGGTGTCGCCCTGCACATCGGACGATACCGCCCCGATGGACTCCAGCTCGTTGATGCCCGGGTTCGCCTTCAGCAGCGCCTGGTAAGCGGTCTGACGGCGCTCCATCGGCGGGAAGCCCGCCACCCATAGCTTGATGATGTTAGCCTTGCCGTTGAAATCCTTCACCAGTTGGCCGAACGAGAGGTTGGTCAGGGAGGCGTCATCCTGCTGGGTCACCGTCACGCCCGGGATCTCGCCGTTAACCGCGGTATCAAACACCGCCACCTTGATCCCGGCATCCACCGCCTTTTTCACCAGCGCGGTGGAGTACGGGTCACGCCCCTGAGAGAGAATAATCCCGTCATACTTCTGGCTGATGGCCTGGTTAACGAAGTCCTGGAATTTGGCATCGTCGCCGTTGCTTAAAAAGGTGCTGACCTTAAAGCCGAGCTTTTTCCCTTCCTGAATCGCCCCGGCCACAAACTGGGTGGTGTTGTCGTCGGAGCCGAGGTTGCGGATCACCGCGATGCGGATCTGCCCCTCATGGTTGGCAATCGCCGCCGGCACCGGCGCAGGGGTCGCCGCATTGCCCGGCAGTGAACTCAGTAATCCCAGCGTCAGCAAAGAGAGTGCAACTTTTTTCATTCTGTTATCCCGTTGTGTTGTTAGCGTTTTTGTACGTACGTCATCGCCAGTGCCACCGCAAGCACCAGCCCTTTTATAATGTCCATGGCGTAATAGGGTACCGAGAGCATCACCAGCCCGTTGGAGAGCACCCCGAGGATCACCGCCCCCACCAGGGTGCCCAGCGCGTTCGGTTTACCGGAGCCCGCCAGCGAAAAGCCGATCCACGCCGCCGCCACCGCATCCATCAGATAGCCGCCGCCGGCATTCACCTGCGAGGAGCCAATGCGCGAGGCGAGCAGAATCCCGCCCAGCCCCGCCAGCAGCGAGGCGATCACATAGGCCGCCACCTTGTAGCGGGTGGTGCGGATCCCGGACAGGCGCGCCGCCTCCGGGTTACCGCCAATGGCGTACATCCGGCGACCGTGGGTGGTGAGCGACAGCCCCAGCTGCGCCAGCAGCGTCACCGCCAGCATGATAATGACGATGGTCGGCACCTGCCCCAGCGCGCCAAAGGCTGCCGGAATGGTCCCCTCCGCCATGTCGCCGCTCGGCAGGACCATGTTCTCGGTGATCGACCCGCCGTAGCTGTAGGTCATCGCCACCCCCTGGATCACAAACAGGCTGGCAAGAGTAGCGAGCATGTCGGGAATGCGCAGAATGACGATTAAAAAGGCGTTAAACAGCCCCACCAGGGTGCAGAGCGCCAGAGTGATGAGAATCGATTCGGTGGTGCCGAAGCCGTGCCAGACGAAGAGCGAGATCACCAGCGCATTCGCCAGTGACGCCGTCGAGCCCACCGAGAGGTCAAACCCGCCGATGGTCAGCGAGATGGAGACCCCGACGGCAATCACCGTCACGATGGCAATGGAGCGCAGAATGTTGATGATGTTGTTGGGGTCGAGGAAGTTCTCCGACGCCAGGCCGAAAATGGCCACCAGCGCGACCACCGTCAGCAACATGCCCCATTTATAGAGAAAATCGAAAATGTGCTGACGGCCAGACACCGCCTCGTTGACTGAAAGGGCCTTGCTCACGACGCCGTTCCTCCGGTTGAATAATAAAGTAATGTCTCTTCCCGGGCGCTTGCCCCGTCCACTTCCGCCACGATGCGCCCGTCCCACAGCACGCAGATGCGGTCACACAGCCCCACCAGCTCAGCGAACTCGCCCGAGGCGTAAATCACCCCTTTGCCTTCCCGCGCCAGGCCGTCAATAAGCTGGAACAGATCGGTTTTGGCCTTCACGTCCACCCCTTTGGTGGGCTCGTCGAAGATCAGCACCTGGGCGTTACCGCGCAGCCACTTGCCAATCGCCACTTTTTGCTGGTTGCCGCCCGACAGACGGCGCAGTACCTGCCCTGGCCCGCGGGTGCGCACCCCCACCCGGGCGATCACCTCTTCGGCCCAGCGCCACGCCTGGCGATGACCAAACAGGCTCCAGCGTGAAAAGGAGTTATCCGCTGACACAGCCAGGTTCATGCTCACCGGCTCATCGATAAAAATGCCCTCTTTACGCCGCTCCTCAGGCACCAGCGCCAGCCCGCGCAGCACGGAGTCTGCCGGGTCGCGCGGCGTCCACGGCTGCTGGTTCAGCTCGCCCTTCGCCACCTGGCTTTTGGTCGCGCCAAAGAGCGCCTTGCAGAGCTCGGTTTTTCCGGCCCCCGCCAGCCCGGCGATACCGAGAATCTCCCCCTTACGCAGATGCAGGGAGATATCCTTCAGCAGCCCTTCGTCGTGCAGCCCTTCCACCCGCAGCAGCGTTTCGGCGCTGTGCTTTGGTCGCGCAGGGGGGTAGATATCGGTCAGCGCATGGCCGAGCATCTTCTCGACAATCGCCTCCCCACTGAGATTCGCCATCGGGCCGGACTCAATCAGCTTGCCGTCGCGCAGCACCGTTAAGGTGTCGCAGATCGCCTTCAGCTCATGGATGCGGTGGGAGATAAAGACCACCCCGATCCCCTGCTGTTGCAGGCGGCGCACAACCGTGAACAGCCGCTCGCTTTCGTGGGCATCCAGCGGCGCGGTAGGTTCGTCGAGAATAAGAAAGCGGCAGTGATGGGAGAGCGCCCGCGCCAGCAGGATCTGCTGCTTTTCTGCCAGGGTGCAACTGTCGATGGAACGTCGCACGTCGAGGGAGACGTCGAGCTGCGCCAGCGCCTGCCGGGCCTGCTCCCGCATCGCGCCCCAGCGAAAGCGGTGTCCCGGCTGCGCCAGATGGTCGAGCATGATGTTTTCTGCGATGCTGAGGCCGGGGATCAGCGCCACGTCCACCTCCTGCTGCACCAGGTGGATACCCAGCTGTTTGGCCTCCACCGGCTCACGAATGATGACGGGCTGATTGTTGATGCTGATTTCGCCCGTATAGTGGGCGTGCGTCCCGCACAGAACCGCCATCAGCGTGGATTTCCCGGCGCCGTTCGCGCCCGTGAGCGCGTGCACCGATCCGCCCGTCAGGGTGAAATCCACCTGCGACAACGCCTGAAAGCCAGAAAAAGCCAGGCTGATGCCGCGCATCTCGAGGCGACTGGTTATCATCCGCTGCAATCCTGTATTAATCTTTTGATTTATAGAATTTTTCACAGCACTGGCTGGCTGGCAACGACGGAAAAAGCATAAGATAAAGCAAAATAGTATTAGCCATCCGGATGTCCAGACATAACATCAGGTTAGCGCTTCGCAAAAAGGAAACCCTCATGAGCAACACTGACATCCGCGTCGTTCCCGGCCCGGCAAACTACTACTCCCACCGCGGCGCTCTGGCTCGCCTGGACGATTTTTTTACCCCGGAGCAACTCTCCCGGGCGGTATGGATCTACGGTGAACGCGCCCTGGCCGGGGCCCGACCGTTCCTGCCGGACAGTTTTGACGCTGCCGGAGCAAAACGGCTGCTCTTTAAAGGCCACTGCAGCAAGCGCGATGTGAATCAGCTTGCAGAAGCCTCCGGCGCGGATCGCAGCGTGGTGATTGGCGTCGGCGGCGGCGCGCTGCTGGATACCGCTAAAGCAATGGCCCGCCGTCTGGGTCTGCCGCTGGTGGCTATTCCCACCATCGCGGCCACCTGCGCGGCATGGACCCCGCTGTCGGTGTGGTACAACGACGCCGGGCAGGCGCTCCATTTTGAGATCTTTGACGATGCCAACTATCTGGTGCTCGTCGAGCCCGAGATCGTCCTCAACGCCCCGGCAGAGTACCTGCTGGCGGGGATCGGCGACACGCTGGCGAAATGGTATGAAGCGGTGGTGCTGGCTCCAGAGCCCGAACACCTCCCGCTGACGGTGAGGCTCGGCATTAACGGGGCGCTGGCGATCCGCGACGTGCTGCTGGCGCACAGCGAGCAGGCGTTAGCGGACCAGACGCGGCGCGAGGTGACGCGTGAGTTTCATGACGTGGTGGATGCCATTATCGCCGGTGGCGGCATGGTCGGCGGGCTCGGGGAGCGCTACACCCGCGTGGCGGCAGCGCATGCGGTGCATAACGGCTTAACGGTGCTGCCGCAGACCGCGCCATTCCTCCACGGCACCAAGGTGGCATACGGGATCCTGGTGCAGAGCGCCCTGCTCGGCCAGGACGAGGTGCTGCGCGAGCTGGTCGCGGCCTACCAGCGCTTTAACCTGCCCACCACCTTGCGTGAGCTGGAGGTTGACATCCATAATCGCGAGGCGCTGGACCGGGTGATCGCCCACACCCTGCGCCCGGTAGAGTCGATCCACGCCCTGCCGATCGCCCTGACGCCGGAGGTGCTGCGCGCCGCATTTGAAAAAGTGGAAAACTTCAGCCACCCGGCGCATTGACGCCGGGAACTGGCCCTCTATACCTAATGATGATCATCACCACTCTCGTAACGAGGTCATCATGCAGATCGACTTAACAGGTAAAAAGGCGCTGGTAACCGGTGCCAGTCGTGGGTTAGGCCGTGCCATTGCGCTCTCCCTGGCACGCGCCGGCGCCGATGTCGTTATCACCTATGAGAAATCCGCCGATAAAGCCCAGGCCGTCGCGGATGAGATCCGCGCGCTGGGGCGGCGCGCCGAGGCGATCCAGGCGGACAGCGCCAGCGCTCAGGCGATTCAGGATGCCGTCACCCAGGCGGCGCGCAGCCTCGGCGGGCTGGATATCCTGGTGAACAATGCCGGGATTGCGCGCGGTGGTCCGCTGGAGACGATGACCCTGGCGGACATTGATGCCCTTATCAACGTCAATATTCGCGGGGTGGTGATCGCCATTCAGGAGGCGCTGGTTCACATGTCCGACGGCGGGCGCATCATCAACATCGGCAGTTGTCTGGCGAACCGCGTTGCCCAGCCCGGCATCGCCGTTTACTCCATGACCAAATCGGCGCTCAACTCCCTGACCCGCGGGCTGGCGCGCGATCTCGGCCCGCGCGGGATCACCGTCAACCTGGTTCACCCTGGCCCAACCAACAGTGACATGAACCCGGAAGATGGCGATCAGGCCGCCTCCCAGCGTCAGCTTATTGCCCTCGGGCACTATGGTCAGCCAGAGGATGTCGCCGCCGCGGTGACCTTCCTTGCCAGCCCCGCCGCCGGGCAGATCTCCGGCACCGGGCTGGATGTGGACGGCGGGCTGAACGCCTGACGCCTGCTCGCAGTTTTGATGTTAGCCTCTGTCGTCCGGCAGAGGCGTTTTCGACCCGCCTCGACAAACTTACTTTTGCCGCTTTTTCCGCTCTTCTCCTCGCCCTACAGTACCCCATAAGACATTCGGAATTTATCTAATAGTCTTATTATTTCCTTATATTTCGTGTGGGCGTACAGTGGAGGTACGGATGAAGATTGTCTGGTCAAAAACCGCGGAGAAACAGTTAGCGAAAATCGATCCCCGCTATCGCTGGCGCATTGCACGCAGGCTGGCGAGTCTGGATGACCATGCCGCTCCCGTGGCGGATATTAAAAAATTGTCCTCACCCGAAAACCACCATCGATTGCGGGTGGGTGATTACAGGGTCATCTACACCCTTGAGAATCAGCAAAGTGATACCTGTTATGTGGTATCCGTTAAGCGTCGAACAACAACCACCTATCTTCATGAGGAGCAGATGGAATATGACTGTGCAGTTGATTAAGGATGAAGAGGGAAAAACGCAATATGCCGTCATTCCGTACAGGGACTATCTTCGCATGCGCTTAGCCATGCTGGAGCAGGATGACGACGATGAAAGCGAATGGGAAGACATTCCATACGAATCAGATATCTACGATAATGTTGGCTTGCCGGGAGAGGTCTGCAACGTAATGCATAGCGAAAATGTCAGCCTGCAGGCGGCCTGGCGCATCTACCGCGGTCTGTCCCAGCAGGAGGTGGCCGACAAGCTGGGCATCAGCCAGTCCGCCGTATCACAGCTGGAAGCCGTGGATTCCCGCCCGCAAAAACGCACCCGCGAAAAGCTGGCGGCCATTTATGGCTGTAAGCAGGAGCAGATCAGCCTCTACTTACCGAAAGAGGGTTAACAGCACTTCGCGCCGCCTTTACCGCCGTAGCGGGCATCCTGGCGATCGCGGAAAAACGCCTCGTAGGTCATCGGCGTCTGGTCAGGATGGTTGACGCGCATATGCTCGACATAGTTGTCGTAGTCCGGCACGCCGATCATCATTTTTGCGGCCTGCCCTAAATATTTACCGGCTTTTGACAGGGTATCGAACATCGCTCTTCTCTCACAAAAAAGGTAGGCCGGGTAAGCGCTAGCGCCACCCGGCACACAGGTTAATGCGCCCCTTTCGCCTGGGTCACAATCTCTTCATAGTTGGCCGGCATCGGCTCATACGGCGTCTCTTTCGCGGTAGGTTTGTCCTGTTTCAGGGCGGCCAGCGCGGTCTTCAGAGAATAGAGCGCCAGCACCACAACCACCACCATAAAGAAGATGGTCAGCCCGGCATCCAGACGGTTGTTAAAGACCAGCTGCGAGAGCTGGGACTCGGTATACTGCGCCGGGATCTTGCCGCTGTCGATCATCGCCTGGAACTTGTTGGCGATGGCCAGGAAGCCCACTTTGGCATCGCTGCTGAAGGCTTTCTGCCAGCCTGCGGTCAGGGTACAGATCAGCAGCCAGGCGGTTGGCACCAGGGCGACCCAGGCGTAACGCTGACGTTTCATCTTGAACAGCACCACCGCGCAGAGCATCAGCGCCATACCGGCCAGCATCTGGTTAGCGATACCGAACAGCGGCCACAGGGTGTTGATGCCGCCCAGCGGATCGACCACCCCCTGATGCAGGAAGTAACCCCACGCCAGGACGCAGAGCGCCGTCGCCAGCAGGTTCGCAGGCAGCGATTCGGTGCGTTTGAGGCCGGGGGAGATCACCCCCAGCAGATCCTGCAGCATAAAGCGCGCCGCACGTGTCCCGGCATCCACCGCCGTCAGGATAAAGAGCGCTTCGAAGAGGATGGCGAAGTGATACCAGAACGACACATCCATCAGACCGCCCAGCGCGCCGTGCAGAATGTAGGCCATGCCCACCGCCAGGGTCGGCGCACCGCCCGCGCGGGAGATAATCGACTGCTCGCCTACCTCGTTGGCAATCTGAGAGAGAGTATCCGGGGTAATGCTAAAGCCCCAGCCGCTGACCACCTGGGCCGCAGAGGCCACCACGTCCGCCGTACCGGCAGGCGCCAGCACCGCAATCGGGCTGTTCATCGCAAAGTAGACGCCCGGATCGATAATGCAGGCGGAGACCAGCGCCATGATCGCCACGAAGGACTCCATCAGCATGCCGCCGTAGCCGATAAAGCAGGCCTGGTTTTCATTCGCCAGCATCTTCGGCGTGGTGCCGGAGGCGATCAGGGCATGGAAGCCAGAGACCGCGCCACAGGCGATGGTGATAAACAGGAACGGGAACATATTGCCGGACCAGACCGGACCTGTGCCATCAATAAACTTCGTCACCGCCGGCATGGTCAGGGTCGGGCGCATGATCAGAATGCCAATCGCCAGGCCAACAATGGTGCCGATTTTCAGGAAGGTGGAGAGGTAATCGCGCGGAGCCAGCAGCAGCCACACCGGCAGCACCGCCGCTACAAAGCCATAGCCCACCAGCATCCAGGTCAGCTGTACGCCGGTATAGTCAAAGTATGGCGCCCAGGTTGGGCTCTCGGCCACCCAGCCGCCGGAGATAATGGCGAAGACCAGGAAGACCAGGCCAATCACCGACACTTCGCCGATGCGCCCCGGGCGCAGGTAGCGGATGTAGATCCCCATAAAAATTGCCAGCGGAATGGTAAAGGCGACGGTATATGTCCCCCACGGGCTGTGGGTCAGGGCTTTCACCACGATCATCGCCAGCACCGCAAGGATGATCACCATGATCATAAAGCAGGCCACCAGCGCAATCACCCCGGCGGTCGGGCCCATCTCCTCTTTTACCAGCTCGCCGAGGGAACGCCCGTCGCGGCGGGTGGAGACGAACAGCACCATAAAGTCCTGCACTGCGCCTGCCAGCACCACCCCGGCGAGGATCCAGATCATCCCGGGCAGGTAGCCCATCTGCGCGGCCAGCACGGGCCCCACCAGCGGCCCGGCCCCGGCGATAGCGGCAAAGTGGTGACCGAACAGCACTTTTTTATCGGTTGGCACATAGTCCAGCCCGTCGTTATGGCGCACCGCTGGCGTCATGCGCGTCGGGTCAACCGAGAGGACGTTATGGGCAATAAACTTGCCGTAAAAACGGTAGGCAATCAGATAGATACAGACCGCTGCGACGACTATCCACAGCGCATTGATCTGTTCACCGCGGTTGAGGGCGATATAGCCCAGCGCAAAGGCACCCACCACGGAGAGCCCTGCCCATATGAGGTATTTCCCTGAGTTATTCATGATATGGTTTCCATCATCGCAGAAGTGAGATGTTACATTTTGTATCTATAACACTCGCTTAAGATTTAACAACTCAACCACACGTAAAAACAGACATCCAACCAGTCATTTACATAACATTGTTAAGCCGATCACTTTCACCCCGTCCCGCGGCGGAGGACCTTAATTAAAACAGGGCTCAGCGCTGAAATGCCACCCGGCAAACAGCCGCATCGAACCGTAGGCCGGGTAAGCGCAGCGCCACCCGGCACACAGCCGCACGCTCTACCCCAACACCATCGTACTCAACCGGCAGGTACAGCAGCGCCGTCCCTGCTCGTCAAACACCACAATCTCCCAGCTCTGGCTGGTGCGCCCGAGGTGCAGCGGCTGACACACCCCGCGCACCTTGCCCTGCGACACCGCCCGGTGATGGGTGGCGTTCAGTTCCGTGCCCACCACGCTCTGCCCGTCGCGGGTCATCAGGAAGCCAGCCATCGACCCCAGGGTCTCCGCCAGCGCCGCCGACGCGCCGCCGTGCAGTAAACCAAACGGCTGATGAGTGCGCGTATCCACCGGCATCTCGGCCTCCAGGGTGTCATCCTCCAGCCGGGTGTAGACGATCCCCAGATGCGCCACCATCGTATTCAGGCTGGTAGCGTTCAGCGCCTCCAGCGATAAATGACGTTTCCAGATCATCTAGGCCCCCAGCGTGGAGCCGCCGTCCACCACGATATCCTGCAACGTGATGTGGCTGGCGTGGTCGGAGGCGAGGAACAGCACGGTGCTGGCGATCTCCTCTGGGCGGGCGATTTTACCCAGCGGAATGCCGAGCTTGAACTGCTCGCCAAACCCGCGAATACGCTGCTGCTCGGCATCGTCGCTTTTCCACAGGGTGCGCTGCATGTCGGTATCGGTGGAGCCCGGCGAGACCAGGTTAGAGCGCACGCCGCTCCCCGCCAGCTCCAGGCCGACGGTGAGCGCCAGACTTTTCAGCGCCGCTTTCGAAGCGCCGTAAGCGCTCATGCCGATGCGTGGCGTATGGGCCGCGTCGGAGGCCACGGTGACAATCGCCCCACCCTGCTGACGACGGAACTGGCCCATCGTCTGCTGGAACAGGTTGAACGCTCCACCGACGTTGACCGCAAAGGTCTGCTGCCAGTCCGCCTGTGAGAGCTGGTCGGTGGCGCCCATGCGTAAAATACCGGCGGCATTCACCAGCACATCAAGCCGCTCGAGGCTCGCCAGCAGACGCCCGCAAACCGCGTTGACCTGCTGCGCATCCGCCACGTCCAGCACTTCGGTGGCAAAGGGATATTCCGCCTGCGGGAAGGCGACATCAAAGCCCGTCACCTCCGCGCCCGCCGCCGCAAACGCCCGGGCCGTGGCGTAACCGATGCCTTTTCCGGCCCCGGTCACCCAGACGGTTTTACCCGTGAAATCCAGCATCATTTCACCTCGCGGGAGAGCAGCGCCCACCAGGCATCAAGGGTAGGGTTTTTCGCCAGCATCACAAAGTCGATATCGCCGTGCACTTTGCGCCAGCGTGCCGCCAGGGCCATCATCCGCACCGAATCCAGCCCGTAGTCGATCAGGTTTTCATCATCCATCGGCTCGTCGGACTCATCCAGCAGAGGCAGGATGAGCTCGCGCAGCGCCGCTTTGCTGGCTGGCAGCGAGGGCAGCAGCTCGTCGGTAGTCACCACGCGCCCGGAGCGACCGGCCACATAGTTGAGCGACATCAGGTGCTCGTCCCGGGTGAAGTCCGCCAGCGCATCGGCGACGAAGAACGGCTGAATGTCGCGCATAAAGGCGTCGGTGGCGGTGGTCATGCAGCCGATATGGGCGTACACGCCGGTGATGATGAGCTGATCGCGGCCGCTCTCTTTAAGCATCTGCTCCAGCGGCGAGCGGTGAAACGCGCTGTAGCGCCACTTCACCAGCACGGTGTCGGCTTCGTCCGGCGTCAGTTCAGCCACGATGCGCTGCTGCTCCGGCGAGCGGGTCAGGCCCGGCCCCCACATGTCGTTCAGCAGGGCGCGGTCCTCATCGCTCTGCTCTTTCGGCTGGGCGGTATAGTAGACCGGGATCCCCTGCTGTTTGCAGTAGTCACGCAGCCGGGCGATGTTCGCCACCACCTGCGCCATCATCGGGCAGTTCTCGCCCCAGAAGTTGAGGAAATACTCCTGCATATCGTGGATCAGCAGCGCGGCGCGCGCGGGCTCCATCGTCCAGCTCACTTTATTGGTCGGCAGATCTGCCGCGCCCGGCAGCGCGTAACCGGTTAATTTTGGAATTGCCATCGTCTTGCTCCTCAGCCCCGGGCCCGTTCGACCAGCCACAGGCGTAATTGTTTTTTATCCACTTTCCCTACCGGCGTCAGCGGCAGTGCCTCCAGGCACTCGACGCGATCCGGCAGCTTAAATTCGGCGACGCCCTGCTCGCGCAGGAAGCGGCGCACCTCCACCGCTCGCAGGGGCTGTTTCACCACCAGATACGCGCAGCTCTTCTCGCCCAGCAGGCTGTCTTCCATGCTGACCAGCGCGGCGTGGATCACCGCCTCGTGGCGCAGGAGCAGGTTTTCCACCTCTTCGGCGGCAATTTTTTCACCGCCGCGGTTAATCTGATCTTTCTCACGCCCCTGCACGGTGATGTAGCCCTGCTCGTCAATGGCGATCAGATCCCCGGAGCAGTAAAAGCCGTTCTCATCGAAGGCGCTGGCGTTGTGCTCCGGGCTCTTGTAGTAGCCGCGGAAGGTGTACGGCCCGCGGGTCATCAGGCGCCCCACCTCGCCGCGCGGCAGCGGATTACCGTGCTCATCGGCCACCCACACTTCGTCATCCGGGCACATCGGGCGACCCTGGGTATTGATAATGCGCTCCGGCGTATCATCCAGCGCGGTGTAGTTCACCAGCCCTTCGGCCATGCCAAACACCTGCTGGAGCTGACAGCCGATCTCAGCCGGAATACGGGCGGCCAGGGTGGCGGAGAGTCGCGCCCCGCCCACCTGCAACAGTTGCAGGGATGCCAGCTGCGCATTGCCCGCCCCCTCGCTGATAGCCTGTAACCACAGGCTGACCGCAGGCGGCACCAGCGAGGTGACGGTGATCTGATGTTGTTCGATTAGCGGGAAGCAGAGCGTGGCGCTCGGATCGTTCGCCAGCACCACGCAGCCTCCGGCCATAAAGACCCCCAGCGAGCCGGGGGAACTCATCGCGAAGTTATGCGCCGCCGGGAGTGCGTTCAGGTAACGGGTATCCGCGGTAATGCCGCAGATTTCGTTGCTGCGACGAATGCTGTAGTAATAGTCGTTGTGGGTGCGCGGGATCAGCTTCGGCGTGCCGGTGCTGCCGCCGGAAAGCTGGAAGAACGCCACTTCGTCCGCCGGGGTCGGGGTGGCGATAAAATGTTCCGCCGGGCGGGCAATCGCTGCCTCCAGCCCGTCTCCACGCAGCAGCACCGTGCGCACGGAACGGTGCTGGTCAACAAAGGTGTTGAGGAAGTCGTCGCCAGCAAAGAGACCGTGAGCGCGATCGGCAATCAGCAGCGCGGGTTCAATCTGGCTGGCGTAGGCGTTCAGCTCGCTGCGCTGATGGCTGAAGAGGGCATTAACCGGGGCCACGCCCACCTGCAACAGGGCGAAAAAGGTGATGTAGAACTCGGCGACGTTGCCCAGCTGTACCAGGGCGGTTTCACCCCGCTGAACGCCCTGCGCCTGCAACGCCGACGCCAGGTTATTGACGGACTGCTGGAACTGGCGGTACGTGATGCGGCGTTCGCCGTCGACTAACGCCCACGCGTCGCTGTCGCCGTGGCGGGTGAGAATGTCCGTCAGGGGCAGATCCTGCCAGTAACCTTTTTCACGATAGCGGCGGGCAAATTCGTCGGGCCAGCGGGTAAAGGGAAGGGTCATGATTAATCCTTAATGCAAACCAAAAACGTTGAGCATGGTGGTCAGCTTCACGCCGGTTTCACGCCATTCGGCCACCGGGGAAGAGGCCGGAACAATCCCGGCACCGGCAAACAGACGTACGCTGTTGGCCTGAATACGCGCGCAGCGGATGGTCACCACCCACTCGCCGTTGCCTTCGCTGTCGCACCAGCCGACGATGCCGCCGAACAGCTCGCGGTCGAACGGCTCCAGCTCGGCAATCAGCTCCTTCGCCGCCTGGTGCGGGAAGCCGCTCAATGCCGGGGTCGGGTGCAGCAGGCAGGCCAGGGTCAGGGCGTTCTCATCTTCACGCGCCTCGCCTTCCACCGGGGTCGCCAGATGCCACAGGGTCGGGGTGGTGATGAGCTGCGGCGAGGCGGGCATGGTCAGCCGATGGCTGCGCGGGGCCAGCACCGCCTTCATCGCCTGGGTGACCAGCTCATGTTCGTGGCGATCTTTTTCCGAGGCCAGCAGCTTGTTGCCCGCCTCGCGATCGAGCATGTCATCCGGCTGACGACGAGCCGAGCCTGCCAGCGGCAGGGAGCTGAAGTGTGCCCCCTCTTTACGCAGCAGCAGCTCCGGGCTGGCGCCGAGCAGCACCCCGCCATCCTCCAGCGGGACGTGGAAATTAAAGCTGGCCGGGTTCTGGGCGATCAGTTTTTCCAGCAGCGCGCCGCTGTCGAGTTTCTCTTCAGTTGCGATATCGATCAGGCGCGACAGCACTACCTTGTTGACGCGCGGAGTGGCGGTCAAAACGGCGGCGCGGGCCACCATCTCCTCAAAGGCTAACTGGGCCGGGATCTCGGTGCGGGATTTGACCGTCAGCGGTGAGGTTCGGGCGGCATAGCGGGCAGCCTGCTGACGCGCCGGGCGGGCAAATGATTGCCACAGCTCCGGGATAAACAGCGACGACGGCTGGCGGGTATCAAAGGGGATAGCCCCTACCATCACCGGGTTGCTGATGCCAGCGGCTTTAGCATTGGCAAAGGCCTGTTTCAGCTGCTGCTGGAATGGGCTTGCCGGATCGTCGCCGCCAACGGCGGGAGTGGAAAAACGGGCAAAGCAGCCAGAGGTGGTAAAACTGCGATAGGGCGACATAAAGAAGAAGCTCTCTTTTTGCAGCCGGGTCGCGGTGTGCTGAACATCCTCAGCCAGTGACGTATCCATATCATCCTCCTGAAATGATAAAAGCAGTAAGAATTATTATCATTTATATTTTCGCTGGCTAACCTAATCCCAGAGCGCAATGGTGTCAACAGCCCAGCGTGTAACTTGTGCGACTATCGCTTGCATCCCTTCGGCTCATTCATGAAAATGAGAAGCATTAACTTCAACAAAAACAGGATGCCCCTTAGTGAAACTGCCCGCCTATTGCCGTAACACCCTGCTTTTTATCAGCCTTTTATTTTCAGGATTAACCTCAGCCGTCGCCGCCGACTGGCCGCGTCAGGTGACGGACAGCCGCGGAACGCACACCCTTGAGAGCAAACCTACGCGGATTGTCTCCACCAGCGTGACCCTCACCGGCTCCCTGCTGGCCATTGACGCCCCGGTGGTTGCCAGCGGCGCCACCACCCCGAATAACCGGGTGGCAGACGATCAGGGCTTTTTGCGCCAGTGGGGAGAGATCGCGAAAGAGCGTAAGCTGGCGCGGCTCTACATCGGCGAGCCGAGCGCAGAAGCGGTGGCCGCCCAGATGCCGGATCTGATCCTCATTAGCGCCACCGGGGGCGATTCCGCCGTCGCGCTCTACGATCAGCTCTCCGCCATCGCCCCGACGCTTATCATCAATTACGACGATAAAAGCTGGCAGGCGCTGCTGACCCAGCTGGGCACGATTACAGGCCAGGAGCAGCAGGCCGCAGCGCGGATTGCGGAGTTTGATAAGCAGCTCGCCCGGGTGAAGCAGCAGATGAAGCTGCCGCCGCAGCCGGTGAATGCCATCGTCTACACCGCTGCCGCCCACAGCGCCAACCTCTGGACCACCGAATCGGCGCAGGGCAAGCTGCTGCAACAGCTCGGCTTCTCTCTTGCCCCCCTGCCCGCCGGGCTGAATCCGTCCCAGAGCCAGGGCAAGCGCCACGATATTGTGCAGTTAGGGGGTGAAAACCTGGCCGCCGGACTGAACGGCGAAGGGCTGTTCCTGTTTGCCGGGGATGGGAAGGATGTGGAGGCGATCTACGCCAACCCCCTGCTGGCCCATCTGCCGGCGGTGCAGAACAAACGCGTCTGGGCGCTGGGGACTGAAACCTTCCGTCTGGATTATTTCAGCGCCACCCGGGTGCTGGAGCGGTTAGAGGCCTTGTTTAAATAGTCGTGCATGTTGATGCCCGGTGGCGCTGCGCTTACCGGGCCTACGGTTCGGGGGGGTTGTACCGTGCGGCCTGATGCCCGGTGGCGCTGCGCTTACCGGGCCTACGGTTCGTGCCGGTGTAGGTTTTGTAGGCCGGGTAAGGCGTAGCCGCCACCCGGCACATTCCACCGCGTTAAACCGTGGCAATCTCCTGCCGAAACCGACGTAGCTCCGCCAGCACCATCAGCAATATCGCCCCCACTATCGCCAGCACAAACCCGCTGCTGCTCGCCGCCGCTACCGGGGTCATGATCGCCCCCAGCCCGCCGAGAATGGCGGCACCAATCGCATCGCCGGTGACGTTTTGCGCCGTCCACAAGCCGTTGATACGTCCGAGCATCGCCTCCGGGGTCTGAGTCTGGATCAGGGTGTATTGCAGCAGCGAACTCACCGCGCTCAGCCAGCCAAACAGCGCCAGGCAGATCACCCCCAGCGCCCAGACCGGCATCAGGCTGAAGAAGCCGATGGCGATAAACGAGGCCAGGGTCGCCAGCAGCATAATCAGCCCCGGACGGACACTCTGCGCCAGGTTGCCGCTGGTGAGGGCGCCAAAGGCTGCACCCAGCGGGATGGCGGCATAGAGCAGGCCAATCTGTGACACGCTCATCTGCCACGAAATCGCCAGCGCCGGATAGAGCACCCGCACCGCGCTCGCCATCGTCAGCAGCCCGCCCAGCAGGGCGATGCCACCGATCAGCGGATTGCTGAACAGAAAGCGGATCGCCGCCAGCAGCGACTTAAGCGGATGCTCGCGCGGCTGGGGCGGAGGCGGCAGCAGCGGCAGACGCAGCAGGGTTAAGGTGGTGATAAAGGTGCCCGCTGCCGCCAGGCCGTAGTTCCAGGCCACGTTACCGGTGCCGAGCAGCAGGCCGCCGACCATCGGCGAGATAACCGATCCCAGACGCACGGTGAGCATGGTGATGGCCCCCGCCTGCATCAGGTTTTCGCGTCCTACCAGCGCAGGTGTCGCCGCCAGCAGCGCCGTCACCCCTAATGATGCAAAAAAGCCATCCCACAGACCGAGGGCATAGATGGCAATTAATGACGGCTCCGGCAGCAGCGCGTTCAGACAGAGACCGACAAAGCCCACCCCGCAGGTGCCCCGCGCCAGCAGAATCAGCTTCTTACGCTCGTAGCGATCCGCCAGCACTCCGCCCACCATCAGGCCGATAAACATCGCCCCGCCGGTGAGGGTAACGGAGAGCCCCACCAGCCAGCTGGAGTGGGTCATCATCTGGATTTGTACCGGGACGGCCACACCGAGCAGGCCAAGGGATAAAATAGAGATAAAACGGGCAATAAAAACAGCACGAAACGCCGGATGGGTCTTCAGCAAACTCAGATTGAGCAGCCAGGATTGTCGGGTCATTACAAAGCCTTAATGGTTTCTTTTGTACCAATTCCATGGCCGCACATGCTAACATAGCTAAATAAGATAGATAACGATAATTACTATCATTATCAAATCATGGACGTAGCTATGTCGTACTCCCTTTCCGCGTCACGCGCCGTTGCCGTGCCCGGCTTACTGTTACTGCTCACGCTGGCGATTGCCCTCAGCCTGTTGGTGGGTGCCAAACCGCTGCCCTTTTCGGTGGTGGTGGATGCCCTCTCCGCCACCTGTCAAAGCGCCGACTGCACCATCGTGCGGGATGCCCGCCTGCCGCGCACCCTGGCCGGCCTGCTGGCCGGTGCTGCCCTCGGTCTCGCCGGGGCGTTGATGCAGACCCTGACCCGCAACCCGCTGGCTGACCCCGGTATTCTCGGCGTTAACGCCGGAGCGAGCTTCGCCATCGTGCTGGGCGCGGCGCTGTTTGGCTTTTCCTCTCCCGGCGAACAGCTGGTGATGGCGCTGTGCGGCGCCTTTGCCGCCTCCCTGCTGGTGGCCTTTACCGGCAGCCAGGGCGGCGGCCAGCTCAGCCCGGTGCGCCTGACGCTCGCGGGCGTGGCCCTCGGCGCGGTGCTGGAGGGGCTCTCCAACGGCATCGCCCTGCTCAACCCGGACGTTTACGACCAGCTGCGCTTCTGGCAGGCGGGCTCTCTGGATATCCGCACCCTGCAAACGTTGCAGGTGGTGAGCGTGCCGGTACTGATCGCCGCCGCCGTGGCGCTGCTGTTAAGCCGGGCGCTCAACAGCCTGAGCCTCGGGAGCGACACCGCTACCGCCCTCGGCAGCCGGGTGGCGCGCACCCAGCTTCTGGGATTACTGACCATCACCGTATTGTGCGGGAGCGCCACGGCGGTGGTGGGCCCCATCGCCTTTATCGGCCTGATGATGCCGCACATGGCCCGCTGGCTGGTGGGGGCCGATCACCGCTGGTCCTTGCCGGTGACCCTGCTTGCCACCCCTGCCCTGCTGCTGTTTGCCGATATCCTCGGTCGCCTTCTGGTACCGGGCGAGCTGCGGGTATCCGTGGTCAGCGCCTTTATCGGCGCGCCGGTGCTGATCTTCCTGGTGCGCCGCAAGCGCGGAGGTGGAGTATGATGGCCCCTTCCCGTCGTTTAGTGTTCAGCTGCCTGGTGCTGGTGCTGGTGAGTCTCGCCGTGGCGATCGTCAGCCTGCAAAGCGGCGCGGTGACGCTTGATATGAGCCAGGTCTTTAACGCCCTCACCGGCAGCGCGCCGCGTAATATCACCATGGTGGTGACGGAATGGCGCTTACCCAGAGTGATGATGGCCCTGCTGGTGGGCGCGGCGCTGGGGATCAGCGGCGCGATATTCCAGTCGCTGATGCGCAACCCGCTGGGCAGCCCGGACGTGATGGGCTTTAACACCGGCGCCTGGAGCGGCGTGCTGGTGGCAATGGTGCTGTTTGGCCAGCACCTGACGGCCATTACGCTTGCGGCCATGGCGGGGGGTATTCTCACTTCGCTGGTGGTCTGGGCGCTGGCCTGGCGCGACGGGATCGAGACCTTCCGCCTGATCATCATCGGCATCGGCATGCGCGCCATGCTGATGGCCTTTAATACCTGGCTGCTGCTACAGGCGTCGCTGGAGACCTCGCTCTCTGCCGGGCTGTGGTTCGCCGGGTCGCTTAACGGCCTGACGTGGGCCAAAACCCTGCCCGCCGCCCCGCTGATCCTGCTGATGTTTGTCTGCGCCCTGTTGCTGGTGAAGCGCATGCGGCTGCTGGAGATGGGCGATGACAGCGCCTGTGCGCTGGGGGTGAGCGTCGAGCGTTCGCGCCTGATGCTGATGCTGGTGGCGGTGGTGTTAACCGCCGCGGCCACCGCCATCGCCGGGCCGATCTCCTTTATTGCGCTGGTGGCGCCGCACATCGCCCGCCGCCTGAGCGGTACCGCCCGCTGGGGGTTAACCCAGTCGGCGCTGTGCGGATCGCTCTTGCTGCTGGCGGCGGATCTCTGCGCCCAGCGGCTGTTTATGCCCTATCAACTTCCGGTGGGGGTGGTGACCGTCAGCCTGGGCGGCATCTACCTCATCGTCTTGCTTGTTCAGGAGTCCCGCAAGAAATGAGTGCCAATCTGACCCGCTTGCGCGGCGACAATCTGACCCTCGGCTACGGTAAGAAAATCGTGGCCGAGGATCTGCAGGTAGCGATCCCCGACGGCCACTTTACCGCCATTATCGGCCCTAACGGCTGCGGGAAATCGACGCTCTTACGTACCCTGAGCCGTCTGATGACGCCGCTGCACGGCAGCGTTTATCTCGATGGGGAGCAGATCCAGCGCTTTGCCAGCAAAGAGGTGGCGCGCCGGATCGGGTTGCTGGCGCAAAACGCCACCACGCCGGGGGATATTACCGTCCAGGAGCTGGTGGCGCGCGGACGCTATCCCCACCAGCCGCTATTTACCCGCTGGCGTAAAGAGGATGAAGTGGCGGTAACCAAAGCGATGCAGGCCACCGGTATTACCGACCTGGCGGCGCAGAGCGTGGATACCCTCTCCGGCGGGCAGCGCCAGCGGGCGTGGATTGCGATGGTGCTGGCCCAGGAGACGTCGATCATGTTGCTGGATGAGCCGACCACCTGGCTGGATATCAGCCATCAGATCGATCTGCTGGAGCTGCTGAGCGACCTCAACCGCACCCAGGGCTTTACCCTGGCGGCGGTGCTGCACGATCTGAACCAGGCCTGCCGCTATGCCACCCATCTGATAGCCCTGCGCGACGGTAAGATTGTGGCTGAGGGCGCACCGAAAGCGATCGTCACCCCGGAACTGATCGAGCGGATCTACGGGATGCGCTGCATGATCATCGACGACCCGGTGGCGGGTACGCCGCTAGTGGTGCCGCTGGGACGGCGGTAGAAAAATGCCGGGTGGCGGCTACGCCTTACCCGGCCTACAAAACCACTGCGGTCTGAAACTGTGCCTCAATGCCGGGTGGCGGCTACGCCTTACCCGGCCTAAAAAACCCTTATGGCACGAACCGTAGGCCCGGCAAGCGCAGCGCCGCCGGGCATTGTGGCTACCCCAATATTTCCTTCAACACCGGACCGATGTGCTCAAACGCCTGCGGGGAGATGATCTCCACATGGGCGCAATCCTGATGGTAGACCTCCAACTCCCCTACCCACGGCGCCCAGGCCTTGTGGGGCTCCATCGTTCGCGTGCGTTCCGCAACAAACAGCGTCGCTTTGCCGTCAAAGGTTGAGCTGTGCGCCGTGGTCAGCAGGCGCACCGCATCGGCGTAATTGCCCTCGATCATGCTGAACAATTCCCCGGATGCCTGCCCCTGCTGGGCGGCGAGGAACGCCTGTCGCTCACGTTCAATCTCCGCTAAAACCTCAGGATCCAGACCGTTGGCCTCTTTTTCGGACCAGTTTTGCGTCTCCGGCGGCCAGGTGTCGAGCAGGCCGAGGAACGCCACCTCTTCTCCCTGCGCGCGCAGGCGGGCGGCGATCCCCTGGGCCAGGGTGCCACCCAGCGAATAGCCAAACAGGTAATAAGGCCCGCGCGGCTGTTGAGCGCGGAGCGTCGCCAGATGGTGCTCAATCACCTCATCCAGGGTAGCGCCGTTTTGCATCGGCCCCGGGCGCGGCGACTGAATGCCAATGATCGACCAGCGCGGGCTCAGGTAGCGGGCCAGGACGCTGAACTGCCAGGCAAAACCGGAGGCCGGATGGAAGCAGAACAGCGTCGGGCCGTGGCTTTCGCGCAGAGGCAATATCGTCTCGTAGCCCAGACGCTGAGCCTGCTCGTCGCTGATGTCGGATGCCAGTAGCGCACTCAGCTTGCCCACCGTCGGGGCCACCATCACCTGGCCGGGGGTTACCTGACGGGCAAAGTGGCGGCTGAGGCTGGCGGCAAGGCGCATCGCCAGCAGCGAGTGGCCGCCGAGGGCAAAGAAATCCGCCTCGATATCGTTAACCTCACACCCCAGCAGGGCGGAAAACGCCGCGGCAATGGTCCATTCGGCGTCGGTTTGTGGCGGGCGCCCCTGGGCTTTAACCGTCAGTTCCGGCAGCGGCAGCGCCTTACGATCCAGCTTGCCGTTGGCACTGAGCGGCAGGTCACTGAGTTGCAGTAACACTACCGGCACCATGTGCGGCGGCAGTTGGGCTTTCAGCGCCGTTAAAAGCGCATCGCGATCCAGCGGCAGGCCGGATTCCGAAACCACGTAGCCCACCAGTTGCCGGGCATCGCCGCCGGTATCTGCCGCCTGATTGATGACGCAGGCGTGGGTCACCGCCTGGGCCACGTCCGGCAGGGTCAGTATCGCCCGGTCGATTTCACCCAGCTCGATGCGCTGACCGCGAATTTTCAGCTGATCGTCGCTGCGGCCCAGATACTCCACCGCGCCGTTATCCAGCCAGCGGGCCACGTCCCCGGTGCGGTACATGCGCTCGCCGGGGGCAAAAGGATCGGCGATAAAGCGGCTGGCGGTCAGATCCGGACGGCCCAGATAGCCCTGCGCCAGCTGAATGCCGGTGAGGTACAGATCCCCCGCCACGCCGAACGGCACCGGGCGCATCATCCCATCCAGAATGCGCAGGCCGGTATTCCACACCGGGAAGCCAATCGGCACGCTGTTGCCTTCTACTGCCGCCAGCTCCGGGCCATAAGCCGGATACCAGCTGACATCCACCGCCGCTTCGGTGGGGCCATACAGATTATGCAGCGGCACCTGGGTAAGCTGCTCCCACTCCCGGCACAGGGCGGTGGGCAGGGCTTCGCCGCTACAGAACACCTGCTTCAGGCTGGCGCAGCAGGCAACATTTTCCGGGGTCAGCGACGCGACAAAGGCCGCCAGCATCGACGGCACAAAGTGGGTGGTGGTGACGCCATATTTCCCGAAGAATTCCTGCATCGCCAGCGGATCGCGGTGCGCCTCCGGCTCGGCCATCACCAGCTTCGCCCCGGCGATAAACGGCCACCAGAACTCCCATACCGAGACGTCAAAGCTGCACGGCGTTTTTTGCGCCACCACGTCTGCGGCGGTGAGCGGGTAGTGGTTTTGCATCCACAGCAGGCGGTTGACGATGGCGGTCTGGCCGACCATCACCCCTTTCGGTCGTCCTGTTGAGCCAGAGGTAAAGATGATATAGGCGGTCTGTTCCGGCCTGCTCAGGTGCAGAGGTGTGGCATCCGCCGCAGGTAATAGTATGTTGTAACTAAAAGTCGCCACCGGCAGATGGTCAAAGCGCGGGCGCTGGTCGTCGGTAGTGATCAGCAGCGAGGGTTGCGCATCCTCGATCATCATCTGCAGGCGATCGTCGGGATAGCCGGTGTCCAGCGGCAGCCACGCGGCCCCCACTTCGACAATGGCATGCAGGGCCAGGGTCAGGAATACCGAGCGCGGGAGCGCCACCGCCACGCTGTCGCCGGGCTTCACCCCGCGCTCGCGCAGGAGATGCGCCAGGGCCACCACTTGCTCGCGCATCTGGCGGTAGGTCAGCTCGTATTGCGCATCGGCCAGCGCCGGGGCGTCCGGGGTTTTCGCCGCCTGCTCCGCCACCAGCCCGCTCAGGGTGGTGCGCGGCAGCGGAACCGCGGTCTGGTTTATCTTTTCCAGCTGCTGATATTCAGCGTCAGAGACCGTTTCGGCCTCGCCGCAGCGCAGGTCGCTGTTAGCGGCAAACTGCGCCAGCAGCTCATGCAGGCGCTCGACGTGGCGCACCAGGGTGGCCTCGTCGTAACGCTGTTTGTTGGCGAGGATCTCAATGCTCAGCCCGCCCTGCTCGTCCGGGAAGAGCGCCATCTCCAGATCGTTGACCGGGCCGGTGGCGAGGGTATGGGTCACCGCCTGCACGCCATCGATATCCAGCTGGTAATCAAAGACCTTGACGTTAAACACCGGGCCAAACAGCGCCTCGTCGCTGGCGGCACGCCCGCTGTCGCGGACAATCTGCTCGGCGTCGTAACGCTGGTGACGGCGCATCTTTTTCATCTGCCCGGCCAGGCGCTGGGCCAGCTCGGGCAGCGTCTCCTGCGGGTTGATGTTCACCGCCAGGGGCAGCACGTTCAGCACCGGGCCGGTGGCGGTCAGCGCCGCGGAGCCCATCCGGCGCATAAAGATAAACCCGGCGGCGTAGCTCATCCGTCCGGTCA
The DNA here is from genome assembly GCF_055805075.1 of Leclercia sp. GHBNCSD. Classification (NCBI taxonomy): domain Bacteria; kingdom Pseudomonadati; phylum Pseudomonadota; class Gammaproteobacteria; order Enterobacterales; family Enterobacteriaceae; genus Leclercia; species Leclercia sp. GHBNCSD. The sequence goes on from NZ_JBQVYO010000001.1 coordinate 662,627, forward strand.
GGCGGGCGAGCCAGAGGGCCACCAGCGCCAGGGCAAGGTCGGTGCGCTGGCTCTGGCTCTTATTCGCCAGCTGGCTGAAGGCCTGGCGATCGGCGGTCAGCTTCAGGCGCAAAATATCGGTTGTGGCGGCGCGCCCCGGCAGCGGCGCGCTGGAGAGGGACACCGGCGGCGGCAGCTGCTTACGCTGCTCCGCCCAGAAGGCGCCGTCGCGGGCGTATGCGTCGCTCTGCTGGTAGCGCTGATACTCCTCCACCACCTCCGCAAAGGGGGTAAACGGCGATTCCGGCGTGGCTTCCCCCTTAGACCAGGCGCGGTAAATGGCGGCGATCTGCCGGGTAATGGCGGGGAAACTGAAGCCATCCACCACTAAATGGTGATAGCGCTGATACCAGTACCAGCGGTTATCTGCCACCTGGAGCAGGAGGTGGAAGGCCAGCGGCTGGCCGCTGTCGACGCGAAGGTTCTGATTGAGGTCGGCCTGCAGGGTTGCCAACGCGGCGGCATGCGGGTCGGCGTGATGGCGCAGGTCGATAATCTGCGGTTCCGGCAGGGTAGCACTCTCATCCACCCACTGCCCGATCTCGCCGTTCTCTTCGGTAAAACGGGTGCGCAGGGTATCGGCCTGCATCATGCCCGCCACCACCGCTTTCGCCAGCAATGGCGCATCCACCGGGCCGGTCAGCTCGACATAGTGGGCCACGCTCCAGGCGTTGGGCAGGTCGGAGAGCTGTTCCGCCATCCAGATCCCCGGCTGGGCCGCCACGAGAGGATGTTTAACGCTCATGGAGTCACCTGTGCAAAATGGGCCGGGATCAGGGTTTGCCAGTGGGCCGCCAGCCACTTCTGACAGGCTTCCTGCGACTGCGCCTCACACACCACGTGCCAGCCGTCGGGCAAGGCGCACTGCTGCGGCCAGAGGCTGTACTGATTTTGGGCGTTTTGCACAATGGTGAACAGACCCTGCGGATCGTCGAAGGGGTTACTGAATTCCATACCAGACTCCATTATTAAATAAGCGGCTGCCAGAGAGTCATCAGCCCCTGCGTCAGCCCTCCCCGCCAGCAAAGTGCATCATGTCCGCCGTCCACCGGACGCCAGATAACCGGCTGCTGTGTCTGCTGTAGCTCGGCATACAGCGCCTGACAGGCGCGAAAAATCAGTGGCTCACGTCGCCCCGCCTCAAGGACGATGCGCAGGCTCTGAGCCGACAGCTGTTGGTTTTTAAGCTGTTCGATAATGATGCCGTCGTGCTTGCCGCCGCGATGCGGCCACCAGAACGACCCCGACTGGCTGAGCACGCAGCCAAAGCGTTGGGGCCAGTGCAGCCCGGCATAGAGCGCCGAGAGACCGCCAAAGCTCTGCCCGGCAACCACGGTGCGATCGGCGCGGTCGCTGAACGGCGCCAGCGCCTGCACCTGCGGCAGTAGCTCCTCCTGAACGGCGAGCCAGAAATCGGGATTACAGGGGAGCTCGCGGCTGCGATGGTCGGTGTCGATGACGTCGATCAGCACGTAGACCGCAGGCGGCAACTGACCATCGAGGGTGAGCGCCGTCAGCGCGGGCCAGACCGGCATGCTCTCGGCCCAGAACTGCCCGTCGAGCAGCACCGCCAGCGGACGTTCGTTTGGGGATGCTTCGCCGGTGGTAAAGATCCATACCCGGCGGGTGTTGCCGAGCCTTGCGCTCTGCCAAATGATGCACTGCGCAGGTTGATACGGGGTATCCGGCCGATCCCAGCCAGGCTGTAGCGGCGCCTCGGGCATTTCGAGAGCCGAGACCGGATGGCCGCGTCCGCCGCGCCAGTGCTGCGGGTTGCGCGGATCGGCGATAGCCTTTGGCAGCAGCCTGCGCCAGCCTTCGCGCAGGGCCATGCGGTCCGGCGGGTCGGAGGCAAACACCGCATCCGCAAAGTCGTCGTCGCGTTCAGAGGGGATAAAACAGTAGCTGCCGCGCCAGTGGGGGCTGAACTCGCCCTGCCACTGCCAGACGTCGGTGCCATTAATCCGCTCCAGCGTCTGGGGGCGGGCGTTATGGTGGTGATCGGTCACGCCGGTGATATAGAGCCACACCTTTTTTAGCGGCGAGGTCTGCTCCGTGCCCTGCGGGTCGCGCCAGCAGAACGTCACCCGATAATGATCCCCCTCCCGCACCCGGTCGGGTCCCTGTTTCGACTGCCACCAGGCATCACTTCCCGTTTCCAGCGTCGCCACCGATTCAACCCCATGATTTGTTCTGAATTGTTGATTAAAGATAAACAATATCGATAATATTATTGATAACTATTTGCATTTGCAATAGCGTATGGGCGCGCTGTGGGAAGCGCGAACAGTTAATAACCATGCTCTGCGCTGCGTACTGACTCAGGATCGAGGGGTTTTCGCAGACTGCGGGCGATCTCCTTCCGCCGCCTCACCCATTCGGGACGGAGCCATGAGGCATGCGGCATCGAAAAGCAGGACATACAATGAATAATAAGCTTCACTCGCTGACCTTACTGGTCAATCTGGGAATTTACGGTGTGGCACTGCCTGCGATGGCAGCCGAAACCGCCGGGCACGAAGATACCATGGTGATCACCGCTGCCGAGCAGAACCTGCAGGCGCCGGGCGTCTCCACCATTACCGCGGATGAGATCCGTAAAAACCCGTCGGCGCGCGATGTGTCGGAGATCATCCGCACCATGCCGGGCGTTAACCTGACCGGTAACTCCACCAGCGGCCAGCGCGGCAACAACCGCCAGATTGATATCCGCGGCATGGGCCCGGAAAACACCCTGATCCTGATTGACGGTAAGCCGGTGACCAGCCGCAACTCCATCCGTCTGGGCTGGCGCGGCGAGCGCGACACCCGCGGCGACACCGGCTGGGTGCCGCCAGAGATGATCGAGCGTATCGAAGTGATCCGAGGCCCGGCGGCGGCGCGTTACGGTAACGGCGCGGCGGGCGGCGTGGTGAACATCATCACCAAAAAGGTCAGCAACGAGTGGCATGGCTCCTGGAACACCTATCTGAATGCCCCTGAGCACAACGAAGAAGGCTCCACCAAACGCACCAACTTTAGCCTGAGCGGCCCGCTGAGCGACGCGTTCAGCTTCCGTCTGTATGGCAACCTGGATAAAACCCAGGCCGACGCCTGGGATATCAACCAGGGCCATCAGTCTGAACGTACCGGCGCCTATGCCGACACCCTGCCCGCCGGACGTGAAGGCGTGGAGAATAAAGACGTGAACGGCGTGCTGCGCTGGGAGTTTGCCCCGATGCAGGCCCTGCAGTTCGAAGCGGGCTATAGCCGCCAGAACAACCTCTATGCCGGGGATACCCAGAACACCAACAACGACAACAGCAGCAACGGGCTGGTGAAGAAAAATTATGGCAAAGAGACCAACCGGATCTATCGCCAGAACTTCGCCCTGACCTGGACCGGCGGCTGGGATAATGGCATCACCACCAATAACTGGGCGCAGTACGAGCACACCCGCAACTCCCGTCTCGGCGAGGGGCTGGCGGGCGGTCTGGAGGGGCTGTTCAACAGCGATAAGTTCACCGACACCGACCTCTCCGACGTGATGCTGCACAGTGAGATCAACCTGCCGATCGACTTTATCGTCAACCAGAACCTGACCCTGGGCGCCGAGTGGGATCAGCAGCGGATGAAGGATATGTCCTCCAACGGCCAGGCCCTGCAGGGCGGCGCCATTGCGGGAATGAGCGATAATCGCAGCCCCTACTCCGACGCGGAAATCTTCTCCCTGTTCGCTGAAAACAACATGGAGCTGACCGACACCACCATGCTGACCCCGGCGCTGCGCTTCGACCATCACTCCATTGTCGGCAACAACTGGAGCCCGTCCCTGAACCTCTCCCAGGGGCTGGGGGATGATTTCACCCTGAAGATGGGCATCGCCCGCGCCTATAAAGCGCCAAGCCTCTACCAGACCAACCCGAACTACCTGCTCTACAGCAAGGGCCAGGGCTGCTATGCCAGTGCCGACGGCGTGGGCTGCTACATGCTGGGTAACGAAGATCTGAAAGCGGAAACCAGCATCAACAAAGAGATTGGCCTGGAGTGGAAACGCGACGGCTGGCTGGCGGGCGTGACCTGGTTCCGCAACGACTACCGCGACAAGATTGAAGCGGGCTATGCGCCGATCGGCCAGACCTCTGCCGGGAGAACCCGCACCGATATTTATCAGTGGGAAAACGTGCCGAAGGCGGTAGTTGAAGGGCTGGAAGGCACCCTGAACGTGCCGGTCAGCGACGCCATCAACTGGACCAACAACATTACCTATATGCTGCAAAGCAAGAACAAGGAGACCGGCGATCGTCTGTCGATCATCCCGGAGTACACGCTGAACTCCACCCTGAGCTGGCAGGTGCAGCAGGATGTGTCGTTGCAGTCGACCTTCACCTGGTACGGCAAGCAGCAGCCGAAGAAGTACAACTACAAAGGTCAGCCGGCGACCGGATCCGAGCTGGACGAAGTGAGCCCGTACAGCATCGTCGGCCTGAGCGCGACCTGGGATGTGACCAAATATGTGAGCCTGACCGGGGGCGTGGATAACGTCTTTGATAAACGCCAGTGGCGTGCGGGGAATGCCCAGACGACGGGGAATGCGACGACAGGGGCGTATATGTATGGTGCGGGGGCGTATACCTATAATGAACCGGGGCGGACCTGGTTTATGAGTGTGAATACGCGGTTCTGATGGTTTGTCGGTTGGGGGGACATGCGGCAATGGAGGTGGTTCCGTTCACCTTGCGTTCGCTGCTTCTTTGTTGACCTCGTCACCTGTGAACGTGTTAAGGGGGCTATCGCCGCCCCCTTAACAATCCCGGCTCCCGGCAAGAAAATCGCCGCTTCGCGGTGCCCTCAGCTTATTCCCTCCGGCTATCGGGTCGGGGGCGATCCTACATCCCTGTAGGTCGCCCCCTCTCGGCGCGTCCCTGCGCCTCGCCCCGGCCTGCGGTCAACGCTTCGGCGATTTTCAGCCGGACCAGGGAGCCGCTGTAAGCCCGTTGTTTTTTTTAATTTCTTCATCGCTGGTTTTTATTTTTTTGGTTTTGTAGGCCGGGTAAGGCGAAGCCGCCACCCGGCATTGTTGCGCCGGGCGGCACTGCGTTTGCCCGGCCTACAAACTCAATCGATCAACGCATCAAACGCCACCCGCCCATCCGGCGTTTGCAGTTTTGTAGGCCGGGTAAGGCGAAGCCGCCACCCGGCATTGTTGTGCCGGGCGGCACTGCGTTTGCCCGGCCTACAAACTCAGTCGATCAACACATCAAACGCCACCCGCCCATCCGGCGTTTGCAGCCAGCATGGGGCGTTGAGCGTGTCGGCGTAAAAGCTCACCAGGTCATACAGCAGCCCCTCCATCACGCGCGCCATCTCCGGCGGCAGGATATTGCTGATTAAAAGCTGCGTGACGGTCTGGCAATAGATGCCCAGCTGATCGCTTTCCGGCTCGAATGCGGGCAGACGGGAAGGCAGATCGCTAAGGGTGAAATGTTCCACCAGGTGCGCCGGGATGGGCTCGTTGAGCATGGGTTGCAACAGCGCGAGACAGGCACAAAGACGGGCGCACAGCGCCAGCTTTTCAGCGGGTTCGTCGGTTTCCAGCAGGGTATAAGCAAAACGCTCACAGTGATTCGCCAGCACGGTGAAATCCGTGTTGTGCGAGAACGGTACGGTAAATAATGGGTGAGTCTGGGTTGGGGTTGTAGCCATAGTGGCAGCCTCCGATAAAGTGTTTTAAACCCACCGTCAGAGGTTCCAATCTCATGGCGGTGGACTGAGCGAGGTTGGAACTACCGGCTTTATCGGATACCGGCGCATCTTACGATGCCCCCGCCAGCCCACCATTGAAGTGCAGCAGAGCGTACGACATAAGGCCTCTTATGTCATCGATAAAGTCAGTCAGGGTTCCAATCCCGACGCCTGATTTTGCAGGCGCAACAGGAAGATATCGCGAGGGTATTAAAGCGACAACCAGCAAAAACCATTCTCAGAAGCCGCCTCGCAAAAAATCAAAGCAACAATGAAAATCAATAAGAATAAGAGACTTACAGCGATGCCCGTGTCCGGCTGAAAATCGCCGAAGCGTTGACCGCAGGCCGGGGCGAGGCGCAGGGATGCGCCGAGAGGGGGCGACCTACAGGGATGTAGGATCGCCCCCGACCCGAAAGCCGAAGGGAATAAGCTGAGGGCACCGCGAAGCGGCGATTTTCGTTGCCGGGAGCCGGGGTTGCCAGGGGGGAGGCGGCGAGCCCCCCTGGCACGTTCACCGGTGACGCGGTTTACAGAGAAGCAAGGAACGTATGGTGAACGGAACCCCCTCCACCGCCACAAGTTCCACCACCCAGGCCCCCCTGCCCCGCCCGGCGGCGCTACGCTTGCACGGGCCTACAAACTCAATCGATCAACGCATCAAACGCCACGCGCCCATCCGGCGTTTGCAGCCAGCGTGGGGCGTTGAGCGTGTCGGCGTAAAAGCTCACCAGGTCATACAGCAGTCCTTCCATCACGCGCGCCATCTCCGGCGGCAGGATATTGCTGATTAAAAGCTGCGTGACGGTCTGGCAATAGATGCCCAGCTGATCGCTTTCCGGCTCGAATGCGGGCAGACGGGAAGGCAGATCGTTAAGGGTGAAATGTTCCACCAGGTGCGCCGGAATGGGCTCGTTGAGCGTAGGTTGTAACAGCGCGAGACAGGCACAAAGACGGGCGCACAGCGCCAGCTTTTCAGCGGGTTCGTCGGTTTCCAGCAGGGTGTAAGCAAAACGCTCGCAGTGGTTCGCCAGTACGGTGAAATCCGTGTTGTGCGAGAACGGTACGGTAAATAATGGGTGAGTCTGGGTTGGGGTAGTAGCCATAGTGGCAGCCTCCTGTAACGGTATTTAAATCCGCCATCGGAGAGGTCAATCTCACGGGTGGCGGAACCAGACGAGGTTGACCTTACCGGCGTTACAGGAAACCGGCGCGTCTTGCGACGCCCCCGCCCGGCCCGCCATTGAGGTGTAGCCGTGCGCACGACATATTAATCTATGTCGCCTGTAACTCATACCAGGAGGTCAATCCCGACGCCTGATTTTGCAGGCGCAACAGAAAGATACCGAGAGGGTATTAAAGCGACAACCAGCAAAAACCATTCTCAGAAGCCGCCTCGCAAAAAATCAAAGCAACAATGAAACCCATTGATAATAAATGACTCACAGCGATGCCCGTGTCCGGCTGAAAATCGCCGAAGCGTTGACCGCAGGCCGGGGCGAGGCGCAGGGACGCGCCGAGAGGGGGCGACCTACAGGGATGTAGGATCGCCCCCGACCCGAAAGCCGGAGGGAATAAGCTGAGGGCACCGCAACGCGGCGATTTTCGTTGCCGGGAGCCGGGGTTGCCAGGGGGGAGGCGGCGAGCCCCCCTGGCACGTTCACCGGTGACGCGGTTTACAGAGAAGCAAGGAACGTATGGTGAACGGAACCCCCTCCACCGCCACATGTTCCACCACCCAGGCACCCCTGCCCACGCCCGGCGGCGCTACGCTTGCACGGGCCTACAAAACACAAAACCTGCACCAGCAAAATCACAGCACTGAAGAATCGTAAAAAGAATAAATGACTCACAGCGACGCCCGTGTCCGGCTGAAAATCGCTGAAGCGTTGACCGCAGGCCGGGGCGAGGCGCAGGGATGCGCCGAGAGGGGGCGACCTACAGGGATGTAGGATCGCCCCCGACCCGAAAGCCGAAGGGAATAAGCTGAGGGCACCGCAACGCGGCGATTTTCGTTGCCGGGAGCCGGGGTTGCCAGGGGGGAGGCGGCGAGCCCCCTGGCACGTTCACGGGTGATGCGGTTTACAGAGAAGCAAGGAACGTATGGTGAACGGAACCCCCTCCACCGCCACATGTTCCACCACCCAGGCACCCCTGCCCACGCCCGGCGGCGCTACGCTTGCACGGGCCTACAAAACACAAAACCTGCACCAGCAAAATCACAGCACTGAAGAATCGTAAAAAGAATAAATGACTCACAGCGACGCCCGTGTCCGGCTGAAAATCGCCGAAGCGTTTCCCGCAGGCCGGGGCGAGGCGCAGGGACGCGCCGAGAGGGGGCGACCTACAGGGATGTAGGATCGCCCCCGACCCGATAGCCGGAGGGAATAAGCTGAGGGCACCGCGAAGCGGCGATTTTCGTTGCCGGGAGCCGGGGTTGCCAGGGGGGAGGCGGCGAGCCCCCCCTGGCACGTTCACGGGTGACGTGGTTTACAGAGAAGCAAGGAACGTATGGTGAACGAAACCCCCTCCACCGCCACATGTTCCACCACCCAGGCACCCCTGCCCACGCCCGGCGGCGCTACGCTTGCACGGGCCTACAAAACACAAAACCTGCACCAGCAAAATCACAGCACTGAAGAATCGTAAAAAGAATAAATGACTCACAGCGACGCCCGTGTCCGGCTGAAAATCGCCGAAGCGTTGACCGCAGGCCGGGGCGAGGCGCAGGGATGCGCCGAGAGGGGGCGACCTACAGGGATGTAGGATCGCCCCCGACCCGATAGCCGGAGGGAATAAGCTGAGGGCACCGCGAAGCGGCGATTTTCGTTGCCGGGAGCCGGGGTTGCCAGGGAGGAGGCGGCGAGCCCCCCCTGGCACGTTCACGGGTGAGGCGGTTTACAGAGAAGCAAGGAACGTATGGTGAACGGAACCCCCTCCACCGCCACATGTTCCACCACCCAGGCACCCCTGCCCCGCCCGGCGGCGCTACGCTTGCACGGGCCTACAAAACACAAAACCTGCACCAGCAAAATCACAGCACTGAAGAATCGTAAAAAGAATAAATGACTCACAGCGATGCCCGTGTCCGGCTGAAAATCGCCGAAGCGTTGACCGCAGGCCGGGGTGAGACGCAGGGACGCGCCGAGAGGGGGCGACCTACAGGGATGTAGGATCGCCCCCGACCCGAAAGCCGGAGGGAATAAGCTGAGGGCACCGCAACGCGGCGATTTTCGTTGCCGGGAGCCGGGGTTGCCAGGGGGGAGGCGGCGAGCCCCCCTGGCACGTTCACGGGTGACGCGGTTTACAGAGAAGCAGCGAACGCAAGGTGAACGGAACCCCCTCCACCGCCACATGTTCCACCACCCAGGCACCCCTGCCCACGCCCGGCGGCGCTACGCTTGCACGGGCCTACAACAGCCCCCTCACCCTACCGCCAGTTCCCGCAAGTGCTTCTTCAGCTTATGATACTCATCAATCACATACTGTTCCGCAGCCTGCTGGTCAGCAATCGGCTCCACGCGCACGGCGCAATACTTATACTCCGGCGTTTTGGTTATCGGGCTCAGGTTCTCCGTCACCAGCTCATTACAAGCCCCAATCCACCACTGGTAGGTCATATAGACCGCCCCTTTGTTCGGACGATCGCTCACCTGCGCGCGGGTGATGACTTTGCCTTTACGCGACGTCACCCACACCAGCGCTTCATCCTCAATACCCAGACGCGCGGCGTCCGCCGTATTGATCTGCGCATAGCCCGGTTCATCGGCCAGCGCCGCCAGCGCCGCACAGTTCCCGGTCATCGAGCGGCACGAGTAGTGCCCCACTTCACGCACGGTTGAGAGCACCAGCGGATACTCCTCCGTCAGCTTGTCGATCGGCGCGACCCAGTCGCAGGTATAGAGCTGCCCCAGCCCGTTAGGGGTGGAAAATTCCTTCTCGAACAGGTAATCGGTCCCCTGATCGGCCTCGGACTCGTCCCGGCACGGCCACTGGATATAGCCCAGCTCGCCCATCTTCTCGTAGGTGGCGCCATAGAAATCCGGACACAGATGACGCAACTCATCCCAGATCTCCTGGGTGTTGTTGTAGTGCATCGGGTAGCCCATCCGCGTGGCAATTTCGCTGATGATCTGCCAGTCCGTTTTCAGGTCCCACTTCGGCTCAACCGCTTTAAAGAAGCGCTGGAAACCGCGGTCGGCGGCGGTGTAGACCCCTTCGTGCTCCCCCCAGGAGGTGGACGGCAGGATCACATCCGCGGCGGCGGCGGTCTTGGTCATAAAGATATCCTGTACAATGACCAGTTCCAGCCCCTCAAACGCCTTACGCACCGCAGAGAGCTCGGCGTCGGTCTGGAGCGGATCTTCTCCCATGATGTACGCCGCGCGCACTTCGCCGTGGGCCACGCGGTGAGGCAGTTCGCTGATGCGATACCCGGTATGGGCCGGCAGTGAATCCACGCCCCAGGCTTTGGCAAACTTGGCCCGGTTTTCCGGGTTATTGATGTACTGATAGCCCGGATAGGTATCCGGCAGCGCACCCATATCACACGCGCCCTGCACGTTGTTCTGCCCGCGCACCGGGTTCACCCCTGCATACGGTTTGCCGAGGTTGCCGGTCAGCAGCGCCAGGCTGGTGAGCGACCGCACGGTTTCCACGCCCTGGTAGAACTGGGTCACGCCCATGCCCCAGAGGATCGCCGCGTTTTCAGCCGCCGCGTACATCCGCGCCGCCTGGCGGATCTCCGCCGCGCTGACCCCGGTGATCGCCTCGACCGATTCCGGCGTATAGCCTTCGACGATCTTGCGATACTCCTCGAAGCCCTCGGTACGCGCCGCCACAAAGGCGCGGTCGTAGAGTTCTTCTTCAATAATCACATGCCCCATCGCGTTGAGCAGCGCGATGTTGGAGCCGTTTTTCAGTGCGATATGCATATCGGCGATGCGCGCGGTTTCGATTTTGCGCGGATCGCAGACGATAATCTTCGCCCCGTTGCGTTTGGCCTTGATGACGCGGTTCGCCACGATAGGGTGCGAATCCGCCGGGTTGTAGCCAAAAATAAAGACCATGTCCGCTTTTTCAATGCCGACAATGGAGTTGCTCATTGCGCCGTTACCGACCGACTGGTGCAGACCTGCAACCGATGGGCCGTGTCAGACGCGCGCGCAGCAGTCGACGTTGTTAGTGCCGACTGCCGCGCGGGCAAATTTTTGCATAATGTAGTTGGTTTCATTCCCGGTACCGCGGGATGAACCGGTAGTCATGATCGCGTCCGGGCCGTGCGCAGCCTTAATGGCGCTGAGCTTGCTGGCAACGTAGTCCAGCGCTTCGTCCCAGGAGACGGCTTCCAGCTTGCCGCCGCGCTGGCGACGGATCATTGGCGTCTTCAGGCGCGGGGTGAGAATTTTGGTGTCGTTGATAAAATCCCAGCCGTAATACCCCTTCAGGCAGAGATCGCCCTGGTTGGTTTTACCCTGTGCTGCTTCAGCCTTGACGACTTTGCCGTTATTGACCACCAGGTTGATTTTGCAACCCGATGCGCAATAGGGGCAAACCGTGACGACTTTCTTCATCGGTGTTACTCCGTTGGTAATATGTCCCCAGCGGCATGCATTAACTATGCCAGCCTGAAAACTAAAATTAAGTTATTGAAAATAAGAGGGATAAATGGCGGGAAGGGGTCCGTTCGTCAAAAGTGTCGTGACGAACGGACAGCGATGACGTTAGCGTACAACCAGGGCGTCGTAGCCTTTAAAGCGGTAGTTGATTAACGAGATAACCCAGCAGGCGACAAACAGCCCGACCACGATAAACCCGGCGTTACCGAGGTTATCGTTCAGCGCCGCGACGCCGTTCCACAGGCCACCTTCAAGGCCCAGCTTATCTGCCAGCAGGCCCAGCGCTTCCAGCCCGCCGATAAACAGCGCCACCACCACCGAGGTGCCGGTGATGGTCATGTTGTAGTAGAGCTTGCGCTGCGGCTTGTTAAAGGCCCAGCCGTATGCGCCCACCATAATCAGGTTATCGAGGGTGTCGATCAGCGCCATGCCGCTGGTGAACAGCAGCGGGAAGACCATGATCGCCCACACCGACATGCCGCTGGAGGCACCCGCCGCGGAGATCCCCAGCACCCCGATCTCGGTGGCGGTATCAAACCCGAGGCCAAACAGGAAGCCCACCAGATACATGTGCCAGCTGCGGGTGACCAGGCGAAACGCCGAGCGGAACAGCCAGTTCATCACCCCGCCGCAGGCAAACGACACCGTCTCCGGCACGCTTTCGCCGCGCTTCATTTTGTTAAAGCTGCCCCAGATGTCGCGCAGAATAACCAGGTTGACCAGCGCCATCGCCAGCAGGAAGAAGGCGGAGACCGCCGTGCCGATGGTGCCCCCGGTTTCGTGGAACCATGCCATATTGCGGCTGAACGCCGTGGCGGTGGCGGCGATGGCAATGGAGGCCAGCACCACAATCGTCGAATGCCCCAGCGAGAACCAGGCCCCCACGCCGCAGGGACGCTTGCCCTGCTGCATCATCTTGCGGGTGACGTTATCGATGGCGGCGATGTGGTCAGCATCCACCGCGTGACGCAGGCCATAGCACCAGGCCAGCAGGCTGGCCGCCAGCAGCGACGGCGTGGCGTGAAAGAGGTAGAACGCCAGCCCCCAGGCGAGAATATTGGTTGCGATTAACGCCAGCATCAGCGCCAGGGCTTTGGGATGGTTATTGAAATATTTCATGTACATAGTCAGATCCAGATTCAAAGAAAAGTCGCGGCGGCAATCATTGCCTGCCCAAAAGCCACCGCCCCGTCACCGGCGGGAAGCCGCCCGGGAAACAGCACGGTAAAATCGTTCAGCCAGAACTGCAGACGTTCGCGCAGCAGGCGGTTGTGCAGCACCCCGCCGCTGCAGACAACGGTAGAGAGCGCCCGCCGCCGGGCATGTTCGCCCGCAAGGGTCGCCAGCCCCTGGGCCAGCGCGTCGTGAAAGGCCCACGCCCGGGCGTTGTCCGGCGCCTGCCAGCCCAGCCACTGGCGCCAGAAGGTGGCCATATCCAGCTCGCCGTCGCGCACCGGCATCGTGACCGGGTGGCTTTGCGGCGCGGCGCTCAGGGCCAGGGCTTCCAGCCGACAGGCGGCCTCCCCTTCGTAGCTGATCTGTTCCGGGGCGCAGTTGAGCGCCGCAGCCACGGCGTCAAACAGCCGCCCGGCGGAGGAGGCCAGCGGCGCATTCACCCCGCGTTCAATCGCCCGGGCCAGCGGCTGCCAGGGTTTGTTCAGAAGGCGGGCGGCCTCCGGCAGCGTCCGCCACTCGGGGACAAACGCCTGCCACTGGGCCAGCAGGTTGCGCCAGGGCTGACGCGCCGCCAGATCGCCGCCGGGCAGCGCCACCGCTGGTAGCCCACCCAGCTTTTCGCAGGTGCGGTAGTTCACCCGCAGGCACTCCCCACCCCACAGCGCGCCGTTTTCCCCCTGGCCGATACCGTCCAGCACCAGGGCGATGAGATCCCCGCCGTCCCGCGGCCAGCCGTGTTCCGCCATGCAGGCTGCGGCGTGGGCGTGATGATGGAGCACCTGATGCTGCGGATAGGGCATCTGCTGGCCGAGCTGCGTGGCGCGGTAGCCAGGGTGGGCGTCGGTCACCACCCGCTCAGGGGTAAACTGCCAGATGTCCTGAATGGTAGTCAGGGCCTGCCGCCACTGACGTTCGGCATCGTCATCATGCAGATCCCCCAGATGCTGGCTCAGCACCGCCTGGCCGCCGCGCACCAGGCAGAAGGTATTTTTGCGATCCGCCCCCAGGCAGAGCAGCGACGGCGCCTGTTCAAAACCGGGCGGCAGGGGCAGCGCATCCGGCACAAAGCCTCTGGCGCGGCGCAGCATTTCCCCGCTGGCGCGCATCACCGAGTCGTCCATGCGCTGGACGATATCGCGGTTATGCAGCAGCCAGCCGTCGGCGATCCCGGCGAGATCGCGCAGCGCCTGCGCGTTGGTGAGCGCGGGCGGGCAGCCGTTCAGGTTGCCGGAGGTCATCACCAGGGGGCGATCGAGCTCCTGCATCAGCAGGTGCTGGAGCGGGTTGGCGGCCAGCATCACCCCCACCTCATTAAGCCCGAGGGCGATGGCCTCGCAGAACAGAGTGTGTTTTGCCACCAGCACCACCGGCGCGGCCGGGGAGCGCAGCAGCGCCTGCACGTCGTCAGGCAGCCACGCGGCCAGGCGCGCGGGGATCATCACCGCCAGCGGCTTGGTCGGGCGGCGTTTACGTTCCCGCAGCCGGTTTACCGCCGCAACGTTTTGCGCATCACAGGCCAGATGGAACCCCCCCAGCCCTTTTACCGCCACGATCCCGCCCTGTTTCAGCATCAATACGGCGGCCTTAAGGGCGGCTTCCCGCTCCTCACGCGCCTCGCCGCACACCCAGCTGACCTGCGGCCCGCAGTCCGGACAGGCCACCGGCTGGGCGTGAAAGCGCCGGTCCGCCGGGTTGCGGTACTCCGCCTCGCAGGCCGGACAGAGCGCAAACCCCGCCATGGTGGTGGCCGGGCGGTCGTAGGGCATCGCCCGGATAATGGTGAAGCGCGGCCCGCAGTGGGTGCAGTTGATAAACGGGTAGCGGTAGCGGCGCTCGCGCGGGTCGTTCATCTCCGCCAGACAGGCCGGACAGGTGGCGGCATCCGGCACCACCTGGGTGGTCATCTGGCTGTGGGCGCTGGCACGAATGGTAAAATCCATCGGGGTCTGCGCCCAGCGCCAGGGCTGCTCCTGGATATCGTCGATACGCGCCAGCGGCGGGCAGCCGACGGCAAGCTGGCGGATAAAGGCCTGCGCCCCACCGACGAGACGCACCTCCACCCCTGCCCCGTCGTTGCAGACGTCGCCCCTGAGCCCCAGCTGCTGGGCCACCTGCCAGACCCAGGGGCGGAACCCGACGCCCTGGACTTTGCCGCGAATGCGCACCCGCGTGCCGTTTGTACTCATTTAACTCTCCACCGCCTCACGCAGGCGGGTTTTCATGTCGCGATAGGTGGTCTGGGCGTAGCGTTCCGCCCAGGGCTGATCGGCGATGGCGTCGATTTTGACGGCGCAGTATTTGGTTTCCGGCGTTTTCGAGACCGGGTCGAGATTGTCCTGGGTCAGCTCGTTACAGGCCCCGATCCACCACTGATAGGTCATGTACACCGCCCCCTGGTTGATGCGCTCGTTGACGTCCGCCCGGCTGATCACCTTCCCGCGGCGGGAGCTGACCCACACCAGCTGGCGATCCTGAACGCCCAGTTTTGCCGCATCCTGCGGGTTCATCTGCACAAAGCCCGGCTCGTCCGCCAGGGCCTGCAGCGCGGCGCAGTTGCCGGTCATGGAGCGGCAGGAGTAGTGCCCCACCTCGCGCACGGTGCAGAGCACCAGCGGGTATTCATCGTCTGGCACTTCCGCCGGCTTGCGCCACGGGGCGGCAAAAAGCTGGCCTTTGCCGTTCGGGGTGTCGAAGCGGTTATCCGCATAGAGCCACGGCGTGCCGGGATGATCGAGGGTCGGGCAAGGCCACTGGACGTGCCCCATCTCGCCCATTTTTTCCCAGGTGACGCCGTAGAAGAGCGGGCAGAGCTCGCGCATCTCGTCCCAGATCTGCTGGTTGTCGCGATAGTGCATCGGATAGCCCATCTCTGTGGCGATCAGGCTGATGATCTCCCAGTCGCGCTTGACGTTGCCTTTTGGCTCAACGGCTTTTTCAAAGCGCTGGAAGCCGCGGTCGGCGCAGGTAAAGACCCCGCCATGCTCGCCCCAGGAGGTGGCGGGCAGCAGCACGTCCGCCGCCTCGGCGGTTTTGGTCATGAAGATGTCCTGCACCACCACAAAATCGAGGGCGTCAAAGCCTTTGCGCACCAGCCCCAGGTCCGCCTCGGTCTGGAGCGGATCTTCCCCCATGATGTAGTACGCTTTGACCTTGCCCTCCAGGGCGAGGTGCGGCACCTCGGTGATGCGCACGCCCACCTGGTCATCCATCCGCGCAGGATCAACGCCCCACGCCCGGGCGAACTTCTCCCGCACCTGCGGGTCGGTCACATCCTGATAGCCGGGGAACTGGTTGGGTATGACACCCATGTCGCAGGCCCCCTGGACGTTGTTCTGACCGCGCACCGGGCCGACGCCGCAGTGTTCGCGCCCGAGGTTGCCGGTGAGCAGTGCCAGCGTCGAGAGCCCTTTCACCACGTCCACCGCCTGCCCGAACTGGGTGACGCCCATCCCCCACATCACGGTGGCGGACGGCGCGGCGGCGTAGATGCGCATCGCATCCCGGATCTGCCGGGCGCTGACGCCGGTAATGCCCTCGACGTTTTCCGGGGCGTACTCGCGCACCGTCTCGCGCAGCCTCTCCAGCCCGTCGGTGTAGCGCGCCACGTAGTCGCTGTTGTAGAGGTTCTCTTCCAGCAGCGTATAAATGAAGGCGTTCACCAGCGCCATATTGCAGCCGTTGTTGATCTGCAGATGGCGGTCGGCGATGCGCGCGGTTTCGATTTTGCGCGGATCGCAGACGATCACCTTCGCGCCGTGCTGTTTCGCCTTAATCACCCGCCGGGCGACGATCGGGTGCGAGTCGGCGCAGTTGTAGCCGAAGATCAGCAGACATTTTGAGTGCTCGATATCGCTGATGGAGTTGCTCATCGCCCCGTTGCCGAGCGTCTCCTGCAGCCCGGCCACGCTCGGGCCGTGACACACCCGGGCGCAGCAGTCGACGTTGTTGGTGTTGAGCACCCCGCGGGCAAACTTCTGCATCACGTAGTTGGTTTCGTTCCCCGTTCCGCGGGACGAGCCGGTGGTCATGATGGCCCGCGGGCCATACTTCGCCTTGATCTCCCCCAGCCGCTTCGAGGTATAGCGTATGGCCTCCTCCCAGGAGACCGGCACAAACTTGCCGCCCTTCTGGTAGCGGATCATCGGCTGCGTGAGGCGCGGCGTCAGGATGCGGGTGTCGTTGAGAAAGTCCCAGCCGTAATAGCCCTTCAGGCACAACTGGTTCTGGTTGGTCACCCCCTCTGCCGCTTCGGCACGGACGATCTTATTGTTCTCAACGACGAGTTTTAATTTGCAGCCCGCACCGCAGTAAGGGCAAACGCTGGTGATTTTTTTCATCAGTAACAGACCTGCTAAAAGTGAAAAGAGAAAATGCTTACAGCATCATGGAAGAGACAGTGTCCAGCGCCGCCCGACGGCGTTTCTCCTGGCTCAGCTGCTCAAGTTTTTGCCTGTCGATGCAGACAATGGCGTTGGTCGGACAGGCCTGCACGCAGGCCGGACCGTCCGGCTGGTGGTAGCAGAGGTCGCACTTATTGGCTTCGGCCTTCTCCGACATCACGTTCAGCCCGCTACCGATGCTGCGCACAACCGGACGCAGGACCACTTCCATCGCGCCGTATGGGCAGGCGACCACGCAGGTTTTGCAGCCGATGCAGCGCTCCTGGTGGACGTGAACAAAATCGTTATCGCGGGTAATCGCCCCATTCGGGCAGACGGTGGCGCAGGGGGCATCTTCGCACTGGCGGCACATAGTGGCGGTGGAGACGTTGACGCCTTTGATGACGTGAATACGCGGCAGGAAGTTCTGCGGGGTTAGCGAGGCGCAGTCCTGGGTGTCGTGGTGCGACACCACGCAGGCCACTTCACAGGTACGACAGCCGATGCATTTGCTGGCATCGGCAATGATAAAGCGATTCATCCTTTAACTCCGGCTAGGTAATAAGCGGGATGGGGTATGCATAAATCGCGCCAGAAATTATGATGTTGAATTTAAAGGGGTTTAGTGTGGGATGTTGATGTCATCGTCAGAAGTGACGATGACAGAATTGCACTTTTACTTAGAATGATGAACTCGCTCATGCACAGCATCGATCATTCCATGAGTCACGGTAGATAATATTCCCATCTGTATATTTCCAAGTGATCGCCTCGTAACGTAACTCCAGCGTTTCAAGATGAGTACTACTCATTCCATTCGGAGCCAGATAGGGTGCAACAGTTGTAAATTTCACATTCTCCAGAATGATATTAAAATATTCAGCCTCAATACCTGAATCAACGATTCTGTACATCTTAATTGTGGCTTTCTTCATCGTTCTTCCTTCACATACTGCCCGATAAAGAAGAGGCGTGGTCCGGTCGAACTCTTTTACTATAGTGACGGGGCGATGGACACGCGTCCCGGTAAGCTTTCCCAGATTCGGATCCACCGGAATGGTGACACCGTGGGAGAACGACTTAAGCTCAATTGAGCCTAACCGTAGCGGCATAATACAGCCACCTACAACTGGAGAGCCATTTTCATCTTCAAGCCATAAATGGGCGGGTGTAGACATATAACGTCCTTATTATTTCAAAAATTTAAATTGAGCTTTACCACTTAATGAAAATCAGAACAACTAAAAAAAACACAGGTATAGGCCATAAAGGACCGTTTGGAAAAAAATGTATCAGCACCAATGCGAACAATATTGTTAAAATGGACGGGCCATAGTCGGCAAGTAAAGACCTAAACATCCGCCTGAATATCCTGTATATAATATTCATCATTATCTAATCATCTTAGTGATGAGCTCGGCTATGTCGCTATCCGATGTTGAATGAGAGAATGCTCCGGCTCGTTCAAATAATGGTTCTACCAGGAAATACATCATTTCAAGCTCCCGTGAGTACAACGCTGCGTAATAGGCTGGAGAGACATATTTCAGACGTTGCGCACTGTCAGCCGCTCTCTGAATAACTCCATATATACCCGCAACGGCAACAACCCCTCCGGCCTTGCGGCCGACCAAAGCACTCATTTCAAGCCTCAGGTTCATTCCAATAGCGACGCAGTAAGCGACCGCTAACGCGAACCCTGCGTTGGTAAAAGAACTTGCAGCTATATAAACATTTGCCGCCATTAACTTATTCTTGATGTTCTCTAACTGTTCTGACGTTTTGTACTGAAATATCTGCTCAAAATAAATACGAAGCATTTCATAAGCAATATTATTATTCTGAAAGAGGTGAACAACGCCATTTTTAAAACGAATATCTTCACTCTTTTGGTTTCTACATACATCCTGATAATCATCAGTAAAACAGGATGTGTAATAAAGGGCTCGTTTAGCACCGGCGCCTATAGTTTCTATCTGCCTTGAAACCACTTCTCTAACGCCTGTTAGTGCACGATCGAGCTTTAACGCAAGAATATTGTTTGCTTGTAAATAGCTAATAACGTCATTGTTATAATTCATAGCCGCCCTGGCAATTTAGCTTAAGTCAACCCAGCGAGTATAAGAGGTAAAATTTAATGAGTAAATAAGCAAACTACATTTTGCATCTAATAAGTTCATATGAGAACTTTTAAACGTTCTGGGTAATAGTTATGGCATTTATAGGAGCTGTCATCGACATAAGTAACGACGTCAGTTTTGATGTTTTCGCTGTAGGTGTTGAAGGGGCGGGAAATACCATTTTCATGAGAAGCAACTGCATTCGTATCGTAGACCGGGCAAGCGTAGCGCCCCCGGCATGGTTTTCTGGAAGGCGCCTCGCAACCTCTGAAGTAACCTTATGTAATTCATGGTTAACGCTTTTATTCCTGTTATCGGGCTCGTAAAGTGGTTGCGTTGCGGCACATCCGCAACCGGGCGTAGGAACCCGTTAGCATGTATCGACATTCACTATGTCGTGGCAGCGTTTATCCCGTTACAATCACGGTGGCGCTGGCGGAGCAGCCGAAAGGCTGGCCGTTTTCTATGTGCGCGGTATTCCTACCTCCGTCAGCGCTGCCTCCCTCGAGCGTAGGAACTCATAGGGTGGCTAATTTAAATAGCATGTAGAGCATGTCGTTATGACTACTATCCCAACCCTGACTTATCCGCAATCTGACGAACAGGTTATTCCCCCTTCCCTGACTATGCCGCTTTCTGCTGCTGCGGATCTCTTTGAGGTCGCCGATCGCTGCGCCGCGCTGGTGAGCGTATTGATCGAAACGGATGACAGTGCATCCCGCACTGCGCTCTATGAAGGTCTGCTGCGCGCCCTGCAACAGCTGCGTGAACGCTGTGATGCTGCACTCCCACCGCACCTAATAGCACAGCTGATCCAGGGGGAAACACTTACCTCCTGTATGCCGGACTGCTGGCAGGAAACCGCGCCCCAGGTGGATTATGCGCTGGCTTTGGTGCAGGCAATTCTGGGTGGAACGTTGCCCGCAAGTGTCGAGAAAGAACTGGCGGGGCTGCTGCACGATCTGGTCTGGCTGCTTAATGAGTTTGTGAAGGAGCCGTATATAACGGTGCATTGAGTTCAAGTGATAGTCGGTGAATGAGATCTGATTTCAGGTTTTATAAGGGGCTGTGACAGGCCCCTGAATGTGTTTGAGGGTGAGGTTGGTGTTGGGGTTTGTGATGGTCGATTTTATAAGCTAGCAACATAGGCGGTTGCATATGAGAAACAATGAATGTCTGCTAAGAGCGATAAACAGAAGTCGTAGTTAGAACTCTTAATTTAGCTTCCCCATCCATTCGGTACAAAACTCCAGATAGGCTCGCACCAGCGCTGAAGGATGCTTATGGCTGGCGTAGATAAGGTGCAGCGGAATGGTCTGTGTGGCTATACCTGGTAAAAGTTGTATCAGTTCACCAGTTTTCAGCCAGGGTCTGGCTGCAAAATCCGGCAACTGAGCAACACCCTGACCACTCAACGCGTAATGAATTAACCCCTGTGAATTATTAGTTGTAAAGAAGGGCTCGTATTTTACTTTTTCTGTTCCAAAACCCCATTCAAAATAACTATGATTCAGACTCTCCCAGGCGGCAACCGGAAGCCGGACCATTTCAGCCAGTGTTTCAGGAGTGCCGTATTGCACTAGTAGTTCAGGACTTGCTACAAACAACGTTTCCATAGTCATCAGAGGCTTAGCAATGACATCATCCGTATTCAGGTTTCCCATTCTAAGCGCTACATCGACTCCGTCTTCAAACAAATCAACAACCCTTTCGCTGGAATGACAAAATACCGATATATCGGGATAACGTTGCTGAAATGCGATCAGTAAATCCCACCATAGGGTGAAATTAGGTGGGACAGACAGACGCAATTTTCCCTGTAGTCTGTGGACAGAGGTAACGGACTTTTGTGCATCTTCCAGTATTTCAACCCCCAGGCGAGCCTGCTCAAAGAACTGTTGCCCTTTATAAGTAGACTTAACTCCGTGCCTTGAACGTTCAAGTAGCTGTACATTTAATGCCTGCTCTAGCTCGTTAACTTTACGGCTTATAGTAGAAATCGGTACTCCCGTTCTTTCGCTTGCCGCAGAAAAACTTCCGGCGTTTACTACCGCGATGAACAGCTTTGTAGAATTAAAATCCATCATGTTTCCATATATGGGAATGATATGCCCATTTTTGATACTTCCATTCCATAATACAAGAGGTAAAATTTCTGTAGTTAAATTCATAAAAGCACTTCAAGGTAGTTTGTCTGACAAGGAGGGAAATGAATAAACTAAGCGTTGAACCTGGTCAGCAGTTACCTCCAACTAAAGGAGACACGATGATGCGTATTGGAATTTTAGGTGCAGGTATGATCGGCAAACAGCTTGCACTCAAGCTCGCTACGGCCAGCCATGATGTCCTAATCGCAAATACCAGGGGACCAGAAACCATTGCGAAAGACGTACTTTCTACAGGGGCAAAAGCTGTTACTTCCAAACAGGCGGTAAGCGGTAGAGAGGTTGTAATTATTTCAATCCCGATGGAGCGCATCCCAGACATTGCATCTTTATTTAGCGATGTACCGAAAGACGTAGTGGTCATTGACACCTCAAACTACTGGCCTTACAGGACTGGCATTATTGACGCAATAGAATCCGGACAGGTCGAGAGTGAGTGGGTCACGGAGCAGCTTGGGCGTCCGGTGGTTAAAGCATGGAACGCAATTTATTTTTATTCTCTGGAAAACAAAGGGCGGCCAGCTGGAGACCCGGAAAGGCTCGCAATTCCAGTTGCAGCAGATAATGAGCGGGACCGCAGAATTGCTATGTCGCTTGTAGAGGATACGGGATTTGACGCAGTCGATGCAGGAAACATAGCTGACTCCTGGCGGCAGCAACCTGCGGCTCCAGCCTACTGTACCGATCTCACACGCAAGGAAATTATACCGGCATTGCAGGCTGCTGAGCGTACACGCTTGCCGATTCGGCGCGAATTATTCTGGTCAGTGATGAAAGAGCGTACCAGTAGCCAGACACCTACTGACCCAGACTATCCTGTTCGGCTGGGTCGTTTGATCCAGATGTGATTCTGATTAAGGTTCACAATTTTAAAACCGACTGGCGAGTTAGTTTTTAGCAAATAATTTTACTCATCATTGTTTATGCCTGACATAAAGCTGACATGTCCGCTTTTGGCACAAAGCGGACATTTCAACAATAGTCCGCCACCTACCCCTGCATATCAAACCCAGCCTTTTGAAAATCCCTATACACCTCCGGATTACTAAACGTCGGGAACTTCGCTTTTTGGGCCGCCAGTTTCACCGCCTCACAATACTCTTTGTTGCCCTTGCTGGTTGATACCTTTAAAGCCGTACCATCCTGCGCAAATTCCATATGCAGCCGGCATTTTTTGCCCTTCCAGCGTTCTGGCTCAGCAATTTTATCTTCTATCGCCGCCTTGATCCCCCGCGCCTGCGCGCCCCACGCATCCTGATCGTCCCAGCGGCCAGAACTGCAACTCCCCATCGCGGTGGTTTTGTGGCATCCAGAAGGCTGTAACGGCGCACAACCCGCCGCAAGGCTGACCACAACGGCAAGCGTAAACATCTTCCCTACTCTTTCATGCGATCTCACGCCTTAAACTCCTGTGCTCATATATCCGTTAAAATTAATTTCGGTTTACCACTTTACGAAAATCAGAACTAATAAAAAACACAGGCACAGGTCCGGTAAGGCGTAAGCCGCCACTGGATATTTCATAGAGGTACACGCAGTCAGCAACCCGGTTTTAATATTGTGCTCGCACTTGCCGGGCGGCGGCTGACGCCTTGCACGGCCTACAAAACCCACGCTATCAATAAACGTAGGCCCGGTAAGGCGCTAGCCGCCACCGGGCATTTCCAGAGAGGTACCTTCGTGATTACGCGCTACAACTCCTCAAACCCCAGCACCCCATCCCGGTCCAGAAGACTTTCATAAACCTTCTCAACCGCCGCCTTCACCTTCTCCGTCATCGGATAATAAAACCCCACAATATCCGGTTGAATCCCCAAAAACACCACCTCCCCCACATCCCCCTTCAGCTGATCCACCAGGTAGTTGAGCGGCATATTGTGGGTGGTCATCATAAACATCTCGGCGATGTCGTCCGGATCGATACGGCGGATCTCACCGGGGTTTAACCCCATATCCGTCGCATCGACAATCAGCAGGCGCGCCGGGCGCAGCTCGCGGATCGCAACCACGTCGTTTTCCGGGGCGCTGCCGCCATCAAACACCACCCAGTCGCCGCGCGGGGCTTCCCGGCACATCTCAGCCAGCAGCGGACCGGCGCCGTCGTCGCCCATCATGCTGTTGCCGACGCAGAGTAATACATCAGTCACGTTGCCTCCTCACCATCAGGTAGATGGCGTTCTCCTGGTGAATGGCGTGGAGCATCACGAGCAGTGCCTCGCTCCACTCCTGCTGCTGCGCCGTCTGGCGCGCTATCGCGGCGTCAAAGGCGCTGGCCAGCATCACAATATGGTTACTGTCGATGACAATCTCCCCGTAGCGCGGCACGCCCTCCATCTTGCGCCGCGCCTCGCTCCCCGCTTCGAGGGTGGCGATCCACGCCAGGTAATCCTCCCACGGGCAGGTGAGCGCCGCCTCCAGGCAGTCGATCACCCCCAGATGATGGCCGATGGCCAGGCCGTAGTAGATCACCTGCTGGGCATCAGCAGGCGTGTTGTCATTCTGGTCAATGAACTTGCGGCTGAGCTGGCTGAATACCACCGTCTCACTCATCACACACGCTCCTGCCCGACCACCTCGAGGAGGTTACCCACGATCTCGTTCAGGCGCGGATCGTTCTCGTTTGCCAGCCAGCGGGCCACGCTCTCATCGCCCTCGATCAGATGACGCATAAAGTCGTCGGCGATCTGGCGGCCATAGCGGTAGCCCGCCAGGCGGCGGGCGGCGCGGTCGATGCGTACCCGCAGGGGCTGGACCATCTCCGGATGCAGCAGTTCGGCGGGCTGGTTGTCCTGGCTGCCCGGCTCGCGGGCGTGGATCTTCTGCTCCAGCAGCCCCAGCGCCATAGCAAAACCGTAGAGCGTGGCGGCAGGCGACGGCGGGCAGCCGGGAATGTAGACATCCACCGGCACGATTTTGTCGGTGCCGCCCCAGACGCAGTACAGGTCATGGAAGATGCCGCCGGAGTTGCCGCAGGCGCCGTAGGAGATGCAGATCTTCGGATCGGGGGCCGACTCCCACGCCCGCAGCGCCGGGGAGCGCATGGCGCGGGTCACCGCCCCGGTGAACAGCAGAATGTCGGCGTGGCGCGGAGACGGCACCACCTTGATGCCAAAGCGCTCGGTGTCGAAGATAGGCGACAGGGTGGCGAAGATCTCAATCTCGCAGCCGTTGCAGCCGCCGCAGTCCACGCGGTAGACGTAGGCGGAGCGTTTGATTTTTTTCAGCAGCGAGGCCTTCATGCTGGCGATGGACTCGTCCACCGTGACCGGGACCGGGATCCCCTGCTCGTTACGTGGCCCTAACAGTTCGCTCATCGTGTCGCTTCCTCCATTTCCCGGGTCAGCTGGATTTTGTCCGCCGGGGTCAGCCCCTGCAGGCGCTTGCAGTCCGGGCAGGTTTCAAAACTCTCGCGATGCGATTCGGCGCGCTGGTCGCCGTTGTGGCGCAGCAGGGCGATCGCGTAATCAATCTCTTTCTGCACCGCATAGGGGCGCTTGCAGACCCGGCAGTGGCAGATGTCAAAGCGCGACTGCTGCAGGAAATCCGCTTTGCTCCACACCGCCAGCTCATACTCCTGGGAGAGCTTAATGGCGGTGGTCGGGCAGACCTCCTCGCAACGGCCGCAGAAGATGCAGCGCCCCAGGTTGAACTGCCAGGCCAGCTGGCCGAACTGCAGATCCGTCTCCACCGTCAGGGCATTCGACGGGCAGGCATTCACGCAGGCTGCGCAGCCGATACACTGCTGGGGATCGTGCTCCGGCTTGCCACGCATATTTTTGTCGACCGCAATCGGCTGGAGGGGATAGGACTCCGTCACCGTGCCGGTTTTGATCACTTTTTTGATAAAGGTAAACATGGCAAGTCCTTATTTCAGCGGCGAATTTTTGCGTTCAATGCTGTAGCGCTCCAGCTCTTTGTACGGCACCACCTGGCTTTTCTTCTTGCGCACATCCACCACCGTCATGCGGTCGGTGCAGGAGTAGCAAGGATCGAGGCTGCCGATAATCAGCGGCGCGTCGGAGACGGTGTTGCCGCGCAGCATGTAGCGCAGGGTCGGCCAGTTGGCGTAGGTGGCCGCCCGGCAGCGCCAGCGCCAGAGCTTCTGGTTGTCGCCGGTCATGCTCCAGTGGATATCATCCCCGCGCGGCGCTTCGCTGAAGCCCAGCGCAAAGCGGTTCGGGATGTAGGTGAAGCCTTCCACCATCAGCGCGCCGCCCGGCAGGTTATCCAGGCCGAAGTCGATCATGTTCAGAGCGGTAAAGACCTCGTTGATGCGCACCTTCAGGCGGGAGATGACGTCGCAGCCCTGCTCGCTGTGCACTTCCATCGGCAGCAGGCCGTAACCGACAAACGGGTGATCGGCGCGGGTGTCGCGGGCGTGGCCGCTGGCGCGCACCATCGGGCCGACGTTGCTGAAGTCGCGGGCGATCTGCGGGTCGAGGCGGCCAATGCCCACGGTGCGCTGTTCGATGTTCGGCGTGCTCAGCAGAATATCCACCAGATCCTGCACCTCACGGCGCATCTGCTGGGCCAGCTGGCGGGTGGCGATCATGTCCTCTTTCAGCAGATCGCGACGGATACCGCCGATCAGGTTCAGGCCGTAGGTTTTACGCGCCCCGGTGAGGATCTCCGCCATCTTCATGGAGGTCTCGCGCACGCGGAAGAACTGCATAAAGCCGGAGTCAAAACCGACGAAGTGGCAGGCCAGGCCGAGGTTGAGCAGGTGCGAGTGCAGACGCTCCACCTCCAGCAGAATGGCGCGGATCATCTGGGCGCGTTCCGGCACCACGATCCCCATCGCGTTCTCCACCGAGGTGGTGTAGGCGGTGCTGTGGGCAAAGCCGCAGATACCGCAGACGCGATCTGACAGGAAGGTCACTTCGTTGTAGCCCATCCGGGTTTCGGCCAGCTTCTCCATGCCGCGGTGGACGTAGAACAGGCGGTAGTCGGCGTCGATGATGTTCTCGCCGTCAACGAACAGGCGGAAGTGGCCCGGCTCGTCGGAGGTGACGTGCAGCGGGCCAATCGGCACCACGTTATTTTTCTTGTCGCCGAGCTCGTTAATGAACGCGTAGGTCTCTTTGTCGGTGGTCGGGGCCGGACGCTGGCGGTAATCCATGCTGTCTTTACGCAGCGGATAGAGTTCGTCCGGCCAGTCGTCCGGCAGCACCAGGCGGCGCTCGTCCGGCAGCCCGACCGGGATCAGGCCGTACATGTCGCGCACTTCGCGCTCGCCCCAGACGGCGGCAGGTACGCGCGGGGTGACGGACGGAAATTCCGGTTTATCGGCATCCACCTCCACGCGCACGGTGAGCCAGCAGCGGGTGCCCTGCTCCATCGACAGCACGTAGTAGACGGCATAGCTGCCGCAGAGCTGGCGCTCATCGTTGCCAAAGAGCACCGACAGCCAGCCGCCCTGTTTGTAATAGAGGAACTCGACCACTTCCGGCAGGTAGTTAATTTTCACCGTGACGGTGATTTGATCTTTGGTCTGCCAGGCTTCATCCAGCACCACGCCAGGAAAGGCCTGGTGCAGTGCGGCGAGATAGTGTTGACCAATTTTTTCTTCAGACATGGGTATTCTCTACAGTCACGCCGCCAGCAAGGAGACGAAAGCTAAAAATGCCAGACCAAAACCGGCCCAGGTAATTCGTGAGGTGGCGTTAAAGCGCAGGCGCGCCATGCTGTTCTCAAACAGGGCGATCACCAGTACGCCCACGACCAGCTTGACCACGGCGATGACGACGGCCAACGCCAGGCCGCCTGCGGAGAAGTGGCTCATCTGGCCCCAGGGGATAAACACCCCGACGAACATCTGCAGCACCACCAGCTGTTTCAGGCTGATGCCCCACTTGAGCAGGGCAAAGCCCGCCCCGCTGTACTCCGACAATGGCCCTTCCTGCAGCTCCTGCTCCGCTTCGGCAAGGTCAAACGGCAGCTTGCCCATCTCGATAAAGGTGGCGAAGGCGCAGGCGCACAGAGCAAGGAATAGCGTTACGGTGTGCGCCGCCGGCCAGTGGTAGATGGTGGCGGTCACCGCGCTGATGTGGGTGGTGCCTGCCACCTGAGCGGCAACCCACAGACCGAGCAGCAAGATCGGCTCCACCAGCACGCCGAGCATCGCTTCGCGGCTGGCGCCAATCCCGGTGAACGGGCTGCCGGTATCGAGCCCGGCAATGGCAAAGAAGAAGCGCGCGATGGCGAAGAGGTAGATCAGGGTGATGAGATCCCCCAGCGCGGGCAGCGGCGAGGCGAGCGTGATCACCGGCAGCGCGCTGGCGATGGCGAACATTACCCCCACCATCACCAACGGCATCAGGCGGAAGACCCAGCCGGAGGCGGCCGGGGCCACGCTCTGGCGG
This sequence comes from Leclercia sp. GHBNCSD, assembly GCF_055805075.1. NCBI lineage: Bacteria > Pseudomonadati > Pseudomonadota > Gammaproteobacteria > Enterobacterales > Enterobacteriaceae > Leclercia > Leclercia sp. GHBNCSD. The sequence goes on from NZ_JBQVYO010000001.1 coordinate 690,210, forward strand.
CCCAGCAGCTTGATGAGATCGCGGTACTCCTGGAAGATATCCGGCCCGCGACGGGTATGCAGGCGGGCGCGGGCCACGCGGGTGATGCCCGCCAGCAGCGGCGCTGCGGCAAAGAGCACCAGCGCCTGAATCAGTGCGTAGATCAAAGTCATGTTCAGGCTCCTCGGGAGATAACGACAACCACCAGCACCGCCAGCTCAATCAGGGCGATACGGTGGAACAACACGGCGGTGCAGTCGCACTGCCAGCCGGGGATAAAGCGAACCGGGTTAAGCCATTTGCGCAGCTTCAGCACCGGCGCGAAGGACTCCTTAACCGGCATGGCAAAGCCGTGGGCGGTGATGACCATCGACTGCTCGTGGTCGTAGCCGCACACCCAGGCAAAGCCGCGGGCGCGGTTCGCCAGGCGGTTGCCTTTGAAGAGCACCAGCACGATAAAGGGCAGCAGCAGCCCCGCCAGCAGCAGGAGGGTGATCATCGGCTGGGAGACGGTGTTCACCGCCCCGCCGTTCACCGGGAACAGGTGGCCGATCACCGGCAGAAGCCACGGCGCGGCCACGCCGCCCGCCACGCAGCAGAGCGCCGCCAGCACGGTACTGGCGGTCATCAGCCACGGGGCGCAGCAGGCGTTTTCCGCCTCCGGGGTACGCGGTGCGCCGAGGAAGGTGACGCCGTAGACTTTCGCCATACACATCACCGCCAGCGCGCCGGTGATCGCCAGGCCGGTCGCCAGCAGTGGCCCCAGCAGGCGGGCAACAAAGGCATCGTGGGTGCCGAGGTTAAAGAAGGACTGGTAGATCACCCACTCCCCGGCAAACCCGTTCAGCGGCGGCAGGGCCGCCATCGCCATCAGCCCCACCAGCATCGCAAGGGAGATGAGCGGCATTTTTTTGCCGATGCCGCCCAGCTTCTCGATATCGCGATGGCCGGTGCGATACCACACCGCACCCGCGCCGAGGAAGAGCGTGGTTTTAAACAGGCCGTGGTTCACCAGGTGATAGAGCCCGCCGGTAAAGCCCAGCGCCACCAGCAGCGGGCTTTGCAGCGCGATGCCGCTCACCCCTGCCCCCAGGCCGAGCAGGATAATGCCGATGTTCTCCAGGGTGTGGTACGCCAGCAGGCGCTGGATGTTGTGCTCCATCAGGGCATAGAGTCCGCCGACAAAGGCGGTGATCATGCCCATCACCAGCAGCAGCACCCCGAGCCACAGCGGCGGCAGCGCCCCGCAAAGCGCGACGGTCAGCATGCCGTAGAGGCCCACCTTCATCACCACCGTGGAGAAGAGCGCCGCGGCAGGCGCGCTGGCGTTTGCATGCGCCTGGGGTGCCCAGCCGTGCAGCGGGATCACCCCCGCCAGCAGGCCAAAGCCCGCCAGACCCGGCAGCCAGATGCTGGCTCCCGGCGCCTGGTCAGAGGCCATCGCCCCCATTACCGCAAAGTCCAGGGTGCCGTAGTAGCGCCACGCCTGCCAGCAGGCGAAGGCCAGCAGCAGCGTCCCCAGACGCCCCAGCACAAACCAGAGCTTGCCGGACTGAGCGCAGCCGGTAAGAAACGCGCCGCACAGGGCCATGATCTCCGCCATCACCACCAGCCAGCCGAGGTTATCAACCATGATCGCGGCGACGGCGGCGGCCATCAGCAGGTTGGTCAGCAGGCCGTTACTTTTAGCCTGCGGGTGGCGATGCCAGGCGACGGTAAAGAGGCTGATGAGCAGCGCCGGCAGACCGATGGCGATAAGCCACACCGCCCGGATACCGGTCATCTGGATGTTGACGTGAAGCCAGGCGATCTCCCCCGGCTGGGAGATGTGCGGCGCGGCCAGCAGCGCAATTCCCCCCGCGGTTACCGCCAGGGCGCTGGCAATCGCCCCGCCAAAGCCGGTGATGGCGCCGCTGAGCGTGCGGTTGGCGCTGAACACCAGCGCCAGCACGGCGCTGACGAGGTACCAGCCCAGCGCCTGGTTAATTAACGAAAAGGCATTCATCAGCGCTCTCCTTGTTGCGACTGGAACAACGACAGATCGCCCAGATCCGTATTGATAGTGAGCTCGCGTTTGCGCTTGCTGGCGCGGGCGATATCCTGGTTATTCACCAGACGCAGGGATTTGGTCGGACAGGTGCGTACGCACGCCGGGCCGTCCGGGTCGAAGTGGCACAGGTCGCACTTCACCGCGATGGCGCGCACGCCCGGCACCCAGTCGAGGAACGGGCTGACGCGGGCCGGAGCCGGGGGCGCCATCGGCGCTTTGCTGGTGTTGCTGTTGGCGGGGATCGCCAGCGGGCGGCTGCCGGCAAACTCGATGGCGCCGAACGGACAGGCGATGCCGCACAGCTTGCAGCTGACGCACAGGCTTTCATTGAGCTGGATAGCGCCGTCAACGCGGGTGATGGCGTTGACCGGGCAGACCTGGGCGCAGGGGGCGTCTTCGCAGTGATGACAGAGCTGCGGCGCGGAGTCTTTACTGTTACGCATCACTTTCAGCCGCGGCTGGCTTTGCAGGCCATGCTGGCGATGGTTTTCTGAACAGGCCGCCTCACAGGTGTGGCAGCCGATACAGAGCGAGGGATCAGCAATTACAAAACGATTCACCTGGTTTCCTCTGGTGATAGTCATTTTTGACGAAAAACGGGCGGAAGTGTCATTTTCGACACCTGTCGACACCCGGCTCAGACCGCAGCGTGGTGCTGCGCGAGGACGGCGAGGGTCAGGGATTCGCCGCGTTGCGTTGCCTGCCAGATCGCGGCGTAAACCCCGCTGATTTTGTTCAGGAAATGGTTCAGCACCGCCTCACGCTGGTCGACGTTGATCTCGCCATCCAGCATGCCATCGTCCCCGAGACGGGCGTGGCCAATCAGCACGCTTTCGGGGTTATCGCGCTCTTCAACGGTGTAACTGAAGATATGGCCGTTGAACGCCTGCTCCGGCGTGACGCGGATAAGGAAGTGGTCGAACAGCCAGAAGCCGAGCCCGCTGTCGGTGTTGCAGCCCACGGTAAGGTGCAGGCTGGCTTTAGAGAGGGTGATGGCCTGAATCAACGAATTGCCGTAGTGGTTCCAGTGGGATCGCAGCACCCGCTGCTGTCCAGCAATGATGGTGGCCTTCTCACTTAATTCGGAAAGTGTCATGTGACGTACCTGATGCGTAATGTGTAAAGAGTTCGCTCCCTTAAGCACGTTTCGTGCCATTTTTTAATTTGTTGAATTTGAAGGTAAATTATTTTTAAAGCCGAAAAGATCACACAAAATGACATGTCATTTCGTCATCTTTGACCGGGCAGCGTGTCCGCTCTCGCCACCCTGCTGCTAAAAGATGGCATCAATATTGCTTAATCCGGCCAGACTTTACCGGGAACAGCACAATGCACGAAATCACCCTCTGCCAGCAGGCGCTGGAATTGATCGAAAAACAGGCTCACCAGCATCAGGCGAAACGCGTGACGGGCGTCTGGCTGCGCGTCGGCGCCTTCTCCTGTGTGGAGAGCAGCGCCCTGCAGTTTTGCTTTGAGCTGGTGTGCCGCGAGACGGTCGCCGAAGGCTGCGCCCTGCATCTCGAAGAGCAGCAGGCGGAATGCTGGTGTCAGGATTGCAAAGCCTACGTCGAGCTGGTGACCCACCGCGTACGACGCTGCCCGCAGTGCGGCGGGGCGAACCTGAATATCGTCGCCGACGACGGGCTGCATATCACGCGTCTGGAAATTGAACAGGAGTAAACCATGTGTACCACCTGCGGTTGCGATCAGGGCAACCTCTATATTGAAGGCGATGAGCATAACCCGCACTCCGCTTTTCGCAGCGCCCCCTTTGCGCCGGCACACCGTCCGGCGCTGCGCATCACCCTCGTGGACGCTCAGGCTTTTACCCCGAAAGAACCTCTGGCAGGCCAGCTGGATTACGGCCACGGCGAGGCGGGCACCCATGCGCCCGGCCTCAGCCAGCGCAAAATGGTGGAGATCGAGATGGACGTGCTGGGCAAAAATAATGCGCTCGCCCGGCGCAACCGCGCGCAGTTCAGCGCCCGCAACCAGCTGGCGCTGAACCTGGTCTCCAGCCCCGGCTCCGGTAAAACCACCCTGCTGACCGAGACCTTAAAACGTTTGCAGCAGCGCGTACCCTGCGCGGTGATCGAGGGCGATCAGCAGACGGTGAACGACGCCGAGCGGATCCGCGCCACCGGCACCCCCGCCATCCAGGTCAACACCGGCAAGGGCTGCCATCTCGACGCGCAGATGATCGCGGATGCGATGGCGCGCCTGCCGCTGGAGGATGGCGGCATTATGTTTATTGAGAATGTCGGCAATCTGGTCTGCCCGGCGAGCTTCGATCTTGGCGAGCGCCATAAGGTGGCGGTGCTCTCCGTTACCGAAGGCGAGGATAAGCCGCTGAAGTACCCGCACATGTTCGCCGCCGCCTCGCTGATGCTGCTGAACAAGGTCGACCTGCTGCCCTACCTCAATTTTGACGTGGAGAAATGCCTCGCCGCCGCCCGGGAAGTGAACCCGGAGATTGCGATTCTGCTGGTCTCCGCCACCCGCGGCGACGGGATGGACGCCTGGCTCGACTGGCTGGAGGCGCAGCGATGTGCATAGGCATTCCCGGAAAGATCAGCGCCATCCATGACGGCATGCAGGCCAGCGTGGAGGTGTGCGGCGTACTGCGCGATGTGGATCTGACCCTTGTTGGCGATTGCGACGAAAAGGGCCAGAGCCGTCTCGGGCAGTGGGTGCTGGTGCATGTCGGCTTTGCCATGAGCGTGATTAACGAAGAGGAGGCGCTGGATACCCTCGCCGCCCTGCAGAACATGTTTGAGGTGGAGCCGGACGTTGGCCCGCTGCTGTTTGGCGAGGAGCCCCGCTGATGCGCTTTGTTGATGAATACCGCGACCCGCAAAAGGTGATGCAGCTGATCGAGGCCCTGAAGGCCCGGGCCGGGCTGCTGGCCTATACCGCTGCCCGTCCGCTGCGCATTATGGAGGTGTGCGGCGGTCACACCCACGCCATCTTTAAGTTCGGACTGGATCAGCTCCTGCCCGACAACATCGAGTTTATTCACGGCCCCGGCTGTCCGGTCTGCGTCCTGCCGATGGGGCGGATCGATACCTGCATCGAAATCGCCAGCCATCCGGAGGTGATCTTCTGCACCTTCGGCGATGCGATGCGGGTGCCGGGGCAAAATGGCTCGCTGCTCGACGCCCGCATGCGCGGCGCGGATGTGCGGATCATCTACTCCCCCGCCGACGCGCTCAAGCTGGCCCGGCAGAACCCGGATCGCAAGGTGGTCTTCTTCGGGCTGGGGTTTGAAACCACCATGCCCGCCACCGCCCTGACCCTGCGCCAGGCAAAAGCGCTTAACGTGCAGAACTTCTTCTTTTTCTGCCAGCACATCACGCTGATCCCGGTGCTGAAAAGCCTGCTGGCGCAGCCGGAAAATGGCATCGACGCCTTCCTGGCGCCGGGGCACGTCAGCATGGTGATTGGCACCCATGCCTACGACTTTATCGCCGCCGAACATCAGCGCCCGCTGGCGGTGGCCGGTTTTGAACCGGTGGATCTGCTGCAGGGGGTACTGATGCTGGTGGAGCAGAAGATTGCCGGCATAAGCCAGGTCGAAAATCAGTATCGCCGTATCGTTCCGGAAGCGGGCAACGCCGTGGCCCAGGCGGCCATCGCCGAGGTGTTCGGCATTGAAGGCGACAGTGAGTGGCGCGGGCTGGGGGTGATTTCGCACTCCGGCGTGCATCTCACCGAAGCCTATCGTCAGTTTGACGCCGAGCGTCACTTCCGCCCCCGGGCGCAACAGATTTGCGACGATCCCGAGGCGCGCTGCGGCGAGGTACTCACCGGGCGCTGTAAACCGGCGCAGTGTCCGCTGTTTGGCGGCAAATGTACGCCGCAAAGCGCCTTTGGCGCGCTGATGGTCTCATCGGAAGGGGCGTGCAGCGCCTGGTATCAGTACCGTTCTCAGGAGTGTGAAAGTTGAAACAGATAACCCTCGCCCACGGCAGCGGCGGACAGGCGATGCAGCAGCTGATCGGCGAGCTTTTCATGCGCGCCTTCGCCAACCCACTGCTGGACGAACAGGAAGACCAGGCCCGGATCCCGCTGCACGAGCTGACCGCCCACGGCGACCGGCTGGCCTTTTCCACCGACAGCTACGTGATTGACCCGCTCTTCTTCCCCGGGGGCGATATCGGCAAGCTGGCCATCTGCGGCACCGCCAACGATGTCGCCGTGAGCGGGGCGATCCCGCGCTGGCTCTCCTGCGGCTTTATCCTCGAAGAGGGGCTGGAGATGGCGACCCTTGAGCGCATCGTCACCAGCATGGCCGCCACCACGGCGGCGGCGGGCATTGCCATCGTCACCGGCGATACCAAGGTGGTACCGCGCGGCGCGGCAGATAAAGTGTTTATTAATACCGCCGGTATCGGTTCGGTGCCCGAGGGGGTAAACTGGGGTATGCGCCAGATTGAGGCCGGGGATGTGCTGCTGGTGAGCGGCACGCTCGGCGATCACGGCGCCACCATCCTTAACCTGCGCGAAGGGTTAGGTCTGGAGGGCGATCTGCAGAGCGACTGCGCGGTACTGACGCCGCTGATCCAGGCCCTGCGTGGCGAGCCCGGCATCAAAGCCCTGCGCGACGCCACCCGCGGCGGCGTGAACGCCGTGGCCCATGAGTTTGCCGCCAGCAGCGGCTGCGGGATTGAAATAGAAGAAGCCAGCCTGCCGGTGAAACCTGCCGTGCGCGGCGCGTGCGAACTGCTGGGGCTTGACCCGCTCAACTTCGCCAACGAAGGCAAGCTGGCTATCGTGGTGGAACGCCAGGCGGCCGAACGGGTGCTGGCCCGGCTGCGGGCGCATCCTTTGGGCGTGAACGCCGCTATTATTGGTGAGGTGGTTGAGCACAAAGGGGTACGACTTACCGGACTATACGGCGTAAAACGGTCGCTGAATTTGCCCCACAGCGAGCCACTGCCGCGAATTTGCTGATCCGGGCGGCGCATTCGTCTCTTATTTTTCTGGATACTCTGGATAAAACGCATGTCGTATACACCCACCAACGATCCTGTCGATCACGGATTGTTCGACATTACCCGTACTCTGCTGCAACAGACCGATCTTTGCGCCCTGGCGCAGGCGCTGACCCAGCATGTCCGGCAGATAAACCTCGCCGATAGCGTTCATATTCTGCTCTGGCAGTCGGAATCGCGCCGGGTCTGTCTCTACAGCACCGACGAACAGGGCTGTGATATCCGCTACGAAGATGAGCCCCTGCTGGCGAGCGGCCCTTTTCGCCGCATGCTTTCCCGCCCGGACGTGCTGCACTGCACGGCGGCGACCTTTAACGAGACCTGGCCGCAGCTTGCCGCCCTCGATCGTTATCCCTCATTTGCCCACTACTGCCTGACGCCCATCGCCGCCGATGGCCGCATCTTCGGCGGCTGCGAGTTTTTGCGCACCCAGGAGAAACCCTGGAGCGACAGCGATTTTTCCCGCCTGCAAACCCTCACCCAGGCGGCCGGGCTGGCCGTGGAGCAGATCCAGGCGCGGCTGCACAACAGCGACAACTACGACCTGCTCTGGCGGGAGCGTAACGATTTTCGCCTGCTGGTGGCGATCACCAACGCCGTGCTGTCGAAGCTCGACCTTGATGAACTGGTGTCGGAGGTGGCGCAGGAGATCCAGCGCAACTTCGGCATTGACTCCATCAGCATGGTGCTGCGCAGCGATCGCAAAGGGAAGCTTCTCGTCTACTCCACCCACTATCTCGATAAAGAGGCGCCCCTGCACGACCAGAGCGAAGTGGATGAAAAGGGCACCCTGTCTGAAAAAGTGATGCGCAACAGGCAGATGCTGATGCTTAACCTGCATCACCGGGATCAGCACGCCCCCTATGAACGCATGCTGTTTGATATGTGGGGCGAGCAGGATCAGACCCTCTGCCTGTTCCCGCTGATGTTCCGCGACCGGGTGCTCGGCACCCTGAAGCTGGCGCAGTGCAACGCCCAGGTGTTTACCCCGTCCAATCTGAAGCTGCTGAACCAGATTGCCGAACGTGTCGCCATCGCCGTGGATAACGCCCTCTCCTACCGGGAAATCAGCCATCTCAAGGAGCGGTTGATCGACGAAAACCTCGCCCTGACCGAGCAGATCAACAACGTTGCCACCGATTTTGGCGAAATCATTGGCCGCAGCAGCGCCATGATGACGGTGATGAAGCAGGTGGAGATGGTCGCCCGGAGCAACAGCACCGTGCTGATCCTCGGCGAGACCGGCACCGGTAAGGAGCTGATTGCCCGCGCCATTCACAACCAGAGCGGGCGCAGCGACCGGCGGATGGTGAAGATGAACTGCGCGGCGATGCCTGCCGGGCTACTGGAGAGCGATCTCTTTGGCCACGAACGCGGGGCCTTTACCGGCGCCAGCGCCCAGCGCATTGGCCGCTTTGAGCTGGCGGACAAAAGCACCCTGTTTCTGGATGAAGTGGGCGATATGCCCATTGAGCTCCAGCCCAAGCTGCTGCGCGTGCTCCAGGAGCAGGAGTTTGAGCGCCTCGGCAGCAACCGCATCATCCACACCGACGTGCGGCTGATTGCCGCCACCAACCGCGATCTGACGCAGATGGTGGCCGACCGCGAATTCCGCAGCGATCTCTACTATCGTCTTAACGTCTTCCCGATCTTCCTGCCGCCGCTGCGCGAACGCCCGGAAGATATTCCCCTGCTGGTGAAATCCTTCACCTTTAAGATTGCCCACCGTCTGGGGCGCAACATCGACAGCATTCCGGCGGAGACCCTGCGCCAGCTCAGCAGGATGGAGTGGCCGGGCAACGTGCGCGAGCTGGAAAACGTGATTGAGCGTGCCGTGTTGCTCACCCGCGGCAACGTCCTGCAGCTTTCGATGCCGGATATCGATTTTCATCGCGCCAGCAGTGCCGCGCCGGAGACCGTGGTGAGCGAAATTCGCGAAGGCGAGGAGGAGTATCAGCACATTGTGCGGGTGCTGAAAGAGACCAACGGCGTGATCGCCGGACCGCGAGGCGCGGCCCAGCGTCTGGGGCTGAAACGCACCACCCTGCTGTCGCGCATGAAGCGTCTGGGGATCGACAAAAACGCCCTCCTTTGAGCAACCGGGCCGCAAACAGGTTAAGATAGCGCTCCTTTTGTCCACCGCGAGAAGAACATGCAGACCACCCACGCCACATTTCTTCTCGCCGGAGAGACCATTCACCGCGTCACCTTCGATCCCGCCACCTTCACCGAGGCCGATCTGCTCTGGCTGCCGCACCATCACCAGCTCTCTGACGCCGGACGCAAACGCAAAGCCGACCATCTGGCCGGGCGCATTGCCGCCTTTCATGCCCTCAACCGGCAGGTCATTCCCGGCATCGGCAGCAGCGGGGAACCGCTGTGGCCTGCCGGGGTGCGGGGTAGCCTCTCCCACAGCGGCACGCAGGCGGTAGCGATTTGTCGCGATAATGGCCTGGTAGGAATCGATTGCGAAGCGATTATTGCGGAAAACGAAGCGCGTGAGATTCAGGATGGGGTGCTTGATCCTGCGGAAGCCCACGTGCTGGCCGACTGCGGCCTTCCCTTCGCGCTCGCCTTCACCCTGGCCTTTAGCGCCAAAGAGAGCCTGTTCAAAGCGCTCTTCCCTCAGGTACAGGCGTGGATGGGGTTTGAGTGCGCGCGCGTCACCTCCCTGACCGCCGACGCGCTGACCTTAATGCTGACCCGCCCGCTTCCTCCCTTCACACAAAATCAGGTATTTACCGCGCACTGGCTCCATACAGACGCGACGGTGGTGACGCTGATCTGTGATGAATAATTGCTCAGGATCGTGATCCTTTTCTCCTTTTAGACAAATTAGCTGCTTGAACCGTAGACAGTTTTATCAGGCAGTCTTATCGTTACATTGAATAATAAATCATTATTGAATAAATATTCAATGTGGAGAAAAAGAATGAACACGACCTTTGTAAAATCCGCTTTACTGGCCTCAATGATCGCCGCTTCCGGTTCCCTGTTTGCCGCCGATAACGGACTCATTGCGATTATTACCCCCTCACACGACAACCCATTTTTCAAGGCTGAAGCCGACGGCGCGGCGGCGAAGGCAAAGGAGCTGGGTTACACCACCCTTGTCGCCTCGCACGACGATGACGTGAACAAACAAAACCAGCTGATTGAGACCGCCATCGCCCGTAAGGCGAAAGCGATCATCCTGGATAACGCCGGGGCGGATGCCACCGTCGGTCCGCTGGAGAAGGCCAAAGCGGCAGGCGTCCCTGCCTTCCTGATCGATCGTGAAATCAACAAAACCGGCGTGGCGGTAGCGCAGATTGTCTCGAACAACTATCAGGGGGCGCAGCTCGGTGCGGAGAAATTCGTCAAGCTGCTGGACGGCAAAGGGAAATACGTTGAGCTGCTGGGCCGTCCGTCGGATACCAACGCCCACGTGCGCTCCCAGGGCTATCACGATGTGATCGACGACTACCCGGAGATGAAAATGGTGGCGCAGCAGACCGCCAACTGGAGCCAGACCGAAGCCTTCACCCGTATGGAAGCCATCCTGCAGACCAACCCCGATATCGTGGGCGTGATCTCCGGTAACGACACCATGGCGCTGGGCGCCGAAGCCGCCCTGAAGGCCGCCGGGAAGAACAACGTGATTGTGGTCGGTTTTGACGGCAGCGACTACACCCGCGACTCGATCCTGAAGAACGGCAACATCAAAGCCACGGTGCTGCAGCCAGGCTGGCAGCAGGCGCAGATGGCCGTTGAGCAGGCCGACTACTACCTGAAAAACGGCAAAGCGCAAAAAGATGAGAAGCAGCTGATGGACTGCGTGCTCATCGACGAATCCAACGCCAGCAAGCTGAACCTGTTTAACCTCAGCAAATAAGCGGAGGCAGTATGCGATTAACACAATGGGGCGCCGCGCTGACAGGCGCAGCCGCCCTGTTGCTGACGGCCTGCACCGTGGTGGATCTGGATGAGAACGGCAAGCCGATCATGCCTGCCGATCCCAACGCCAAAGCGAGCTTTGACAACCAGACCCCACAGCAGATCGCGCAACAAACCTGGCAGCCGCGGATCCTCGACGCCGCGAAAAATCATGCCCTGGACGCCAGCGCCCTCTCCACCCAGCTGAACACGCCCGCAGCCACACCGCAGAGCGTCTTCGTGCGCCTTACCGGCAAGGTGGAGCGCGTGGATGCCAGCAACGCGCGTGAGCAGAAGCTGGTGATGACGGTGAACGGCCAGCCGGTGGAGATCCAGAGCGGGCCGGTGATGCGCGGCAACGCCATCCGCGACGCCGCCGGATTCCGCTTCGATGAATTTACCAACCAGGTTCAGTATGCCCAGCTCTCCCGCGCCCTCAACCGCGAGGCGGCGAAGCATCTGCCGAAAATCGACGACAGCTGGAGCGGCAAAAATGCCACCGTGCTGTTCGCCACCACCCTGACGGGCGGCAAGGCGAATGAGGCGGCAGCGCTGGAACTGAAACAGGAGACGCCGTGATGAGCGATACCCCGGCAGACGACATTATCCTCAGCACCCGCGGCATCTCGATGCTCTTTCCCGGCACCGTGGCGCTGGATAAGGTCGATTACCGCGTCTGGCGCGGCAAAGTGAACGTGATTATCGGCGAGAACGGCGCCGGGAAATCGACGCTGATGAAGATCCTCGCTGGCGTCCAGCAGCCCAGCCTCGGCGAGATGTGGCTCAACGGCAAACAGGTCTCGTTCGCCAGTACCCGGGATGCCGCCGCCCACGGCATTGGCATGGTACACCAGGAGCTGAACCTGTTTGAGAACCTCAACGTGGCGGAGAACGTCTTCCTTGGCCGCGAGCTGCAAAAAGGGGTAACGCCGATCAACGAGGCAGAACAGGAGGCCCGCACCGCGGAGCTGCTGAAACGCCTCGATCAGCCTATCTCCCCTCGCGAACTGGTGGGCAACCTGAAGGTGGGACAGCAGCAGCTGATCGAGATCGCCAAGGCGCTGGCCGAGGATGCCGACATCCTGATCCTCGACGAGCCCACCTCGGCGCTGAGTAAAACCGAGGTGGAGATCCTGTTTCGGGTGATCCGCGAGCTGACCCGTCAGGGGGTCTCCATCATCTATATCTCCCACCGCCTGGAAGAGCTGATGGCGATAGGCGATGTGATCACCATTCTGCGCGACGGCAAATTCCAGGCCGAAGCGAAGGTGCAGGATATCGACGTGCCGTGGATTGTGCGCGAGATGCTCGGCAGCGACCCGGTGAGTAACTTCCTTGAGCCGGGCCGCACCTTCGGCGCGCCGGTGCTGGAGGCGGAGCACATCACCTGCGTCAACGCAGCCGGGAATACGGTGGTCAACGACGTCAGCTTCCAGGTCAAAGCCGGGGAGATCGTCGGCATCTACGGCCTGATGGGGGCCGGACGCACGGAGCTTTTTGAGTGCATGCTCGGCACCGAGCGCAACTATCTGGGCAAGCTGTGGCTCGACAGTAAACCGGTGCCCCAGCGCTTAACCACCGCCGAGCGTATCCGCATGGGGATGAGCCTGGTGCCGGAAGACCGCAAACGCACCGGCATTTTCCCCGGCTCGTCGGTGGCCAGCAACCTGACCATCGCCAGCCTCTGGCGTCGGTTGCAGCGCGGCTTTGCCATCGCGCAAAAGGCGGAGCAGCAGGTCGTCGCCAGCACCATCGGCAACCTGTCGATTAAGGTCTCCACCCCGGAAGTAGAGATCCAGGCGCTCAGCGGCGGCAACCAGCAAAAGGTGGTGATTGGCCGCTCGCTGCTGACCAACCCGAAGGTGCTCTTCCTTGATGAGCCGACCCGCGGCATCGACGTGGGGGCCAAAGCGGACGTATTCCGCATGATGGTGCAGCTCTCTGAGGAGGGGATCGCGGTGGTCTTCTCCACCTCGGATTTGAAAGAGATTATGGCGGTATCTGACCGCATTCTGGTGATGTCCGGCGGCAAACTGACCGCCGATATTGTTCGCGATCGGGCCGAAGAGTCGGCACTGGTAACCGCAAGTGCTCAGGGGTTCTAAGATGAAAACGACACAGTCTGTCGCGCTGGCGCCGCATAAAGGGGCCTCGCTTTCCCGGGAAAATGTTCTGCTGCTGTTGCTGAAAATGCGCACCTTCATTGCGCTGTTTTTGATTGTCGGCTTCTTCACCATGACCGTGCCGGGCTTTCTCTCCACCGGCAGCCTGGTGATCATGATTAAACATATCGCCATCAACGCCTTCCTGGCGCTGGGGATCACCTTTGTGATCATCACCGCCGGGATCGACCTCTCCATCGGCGCTACCCTGGGGCTGTGCGGGATGATCGCCGGGTGGATGATCACCAAAGGGATTGTGCTGCCGATGTTTGGCATCGCCATCTTCCCGAGCGTGTGGGTGATTGTGCCCGTGGTGCTGCTGATCGGCGCACTGATAGGGGCGGTGAACGGCTGGATCATCACCCGCTATAACGTCGCGCCCTTTATCTGCACGCTGGGTACCATGTACGTGCTGCGCGGCGCGTCGATGCTGACCTCCGACGGCCAGACCTTCCCGGGGCTCTCCGGTAACCCGCAGCTGGGGAATACCGGCTTTGATGAGATTGGCGCAGGCACGTTCCTCGGCATTCCGTGGGCCATCTGGATGATGATCGTGCTGGCGCTGGTCATCGCCTACATCGCCCGCCGCCTGCCCTTTGGCCGCCACGTCTACGCCATCGGCGATAACGAGCGCGCCGCAGAACTCTCCGGGGTGCGGGTCAAGCAGGTGAAAGTGCTGGTCTATACCCTGTCGGGGTTCTGCGCTGCCATCGCCGGGATTGTGGTTTCCGCCCAGCTGTTAGCCAGCCATCCGGCCAACGGCACCGCCTTTGAGATGAACGCCATCGCCGCGGTGGTGCTGGGCGGCACCTCGCTTGCTGGCGGCCGCGGCACCATTCTCGGCACCCTGATCGGCGCCTTCGTCATCGGCTTTTTGGCCGACGGCCTGGTGATGATGGGGGTGAGCGAGTTCTGGCAGATGGTGATCAAAGGGATTGTGATTATCGTGGCGGTGATTATCGACCAGATGCAAAACCGGATGCAGCAGAAAGCGGCGGTGGTGGCGCAGAAGGCGGTGATGGAAGGAAAGTAGCGACATTGTGCGGGGTTTATGCCGGGTGGCGCTACGCTTACCCGGCCTACAACGGCACAACATGTAGGCCCGTGCAAGGCGAAGCCGCCGCCGGGCAAAATGCACTGCTTACGATGTCTTCAATAAACTCCGCGCCGTCGGGTAATCGGTGATTAACACGTCGATATACTTCCCTTCCAGCGCCCCGCGAATGGCGTTACGTTTCTCTTCCCCACCCGCCAGGGCGATTACCTGTGGGCAGGCGCGGATCTGCGCCAGCTCCATACCAATCACCGGATCTTCTTCGGCACTCAGCACCGGCTCGCCTTTCGCATCGTAGTAATGCAGGCAGATATCCCCTACCGCCCCGCGTTCGGCCAGCAGTTTGAGCATCTCTTCGTTGTAGTAGTTGCCGGAGTTCTTCAGCAACTGCGACGGCTCCAGCTCGCCGATGCCGACAATCGCCACATCCACTTCGGCAAATTTGCTCACCACCGCCGCCACGTCCGGGCTGCTCACCAGCCGGGCGCGCTCCTCTACCGAGTGCTCAATACTTTGCGACGGCAACAGCCACGCCGGGCAGCCAAGGTGCGCCGCCAGCTGCTGGGTAAGAATGGTCGCCTGCACGTTGCCGTTGGGACCCACGCCGCCCAGGAGCTGGATCACCCCCGCGGCGCGGATATTCTGCGGGTGCATCTCATCCACCATGCAGCGGATGGTGCTGCTCCAGGAGGAGATCCCCACCAGGTCTTCCGGACGCAGGCGGGTTTCGACATAGTGCGCCGCCGCGCTGCCGATGGCGTGCTTGATCTGGGCACTGGACGGGCTCTCGCCCACGTCCACCACGATGGCCTGGCGGATGCCGTACTGCTCCTCCAGCGCCTTTTCCAGCGAGACAAAAATATTGGTAGGCTGAACGACGGTAATTTTGACCAGCCCCTCTTTCTGGCAACGCGTCAGCGCCCGCGACACGAAGGATTGTGAGAGGTGCAGCAGCGAGGCAATCTCGGACTGCTTTTTATTCTCGCTGTAGTAAAGTGTGGCGATCTTCACCAGCAATCGCTGTTCATCCTGTTTCGACATAACGTTCCCCTTAATCGGCTGTCGTTATTTTTATTCATCACTGAATATTTAACAAGCAAGCGCCCGCCCGATCCGCCAGGCAAATGTGATCCTTTTCTCCTTTCTTCGAAATTTGCCCGCTCAAACCGTAGACAAACCTCCTGACTGGGCATATCTTACATTACATGAATAATAAATCAGCATTGAATATATATTCAAAGCGGTTATAAATCCCTGCTCTGACAGAGAGAACAGGGAAATAACTTACCCGGCTGGAATAATTATTCACAACAGATTATAAATTCAGGAGGTATGTTATGAATCCGTTTTCGCTCTCCATCGCGGAGCTTGAAACCCGGGCGCGCTCGATTCGTCGCCGGATCATCGTGCTGAATGCCGAAAGCCCGGCGGGAGGCCACACCGGGGCCGATCTGTCGCAGGTCGAACTGCTCACCGCCCTCTACTTCCGCATTCTGAACTGCTCCCCGGCGCTTCAGGATAGCGATGAACGCGATATCTATATCCAGTCGAAGGGCCACGCGGTGGGCGGCTATTACTGCGTGCTGGCCGAGGCCGGGTTTATCCCCGTTGAGTGGCTCGCCACCTATCAGCATGCCGACTCTCACCTGCCGGGCCATCCAGTGAAACATAAAACGCCGGGGATTGAGCTGAATACCGGCGCGCTGGGGCATGGTCTGCCAGTGGCCGTGGGGATCGCCCTGGCGGCAAAACGCAACAACAGCGCGCGCCGGGTGTTTGTGGTGACCGGTGACGGGGAGCTGGCGGAAGGCAGCAACTGGGAGGCCGCGCTGGTCGCTGCCCACTATCAGCTGGATAACCTGTTCATTATCAACGACAAAAACAACCTCCAGCTGGCGGGCTCCACCAAAGAGATCCTCAATACCGATCCGCTGGATGAGAAATGGAAAGCGTTCGGCCTGGAGGTGACCACCTGCAACGGTAACGACATGGCGGACGTGGTCGCCACCCTGGAAGGGCTGAAACCCAACGGCAAACCCCATGTGGTGATCGCCCACACCACCAAGGGCGCGGGAATTTCGTTTATTCAGGGACGGCCTGAATGGCACCACCGGGTGCCGAAAGGGGAAGAGATTGAACTGGCGCTGGAGGAACTGAAAGATGAGTAATAGCGAACACCTCGCCACGGTGATGGTGAATGCCTTTATTGACGCCGTTGAACGCGGCGTGGACCTGGTGCCGGTGGTGGCGGACTCCACCTCCACGGCGAAAATTGCCCCCTTTATGCAGCGTTTTCCGGGCCGCCTGGTCAACGTCGGCATCGCTGAGCAGACGCTGGTGGGCGCCGCTGCCGGTCTGGCAATCGGCGGCAAGATCGCCGTCACCTGCAACGCCGCGCCATTTTTGATCTCGCGGGCTAACGAGCAGATCAAAGTCGACATTTGCTACAACAACACCAACGTCAAGCTGTTCGGCCTGAACGCGGGGGCCAGCTACGGCCCGCTCGCCAGCACCCACCACAGCATCGACGATATCGCCATCATGCGCGGCTTCGGCAATATCGAAATTTACGCCCCGTCGAGCCCGAACGAGTGCCGCCAGATCATCGATTACGCCCTCGATCATGTGGGCCCGGTCTATATCCGTCTCGACGGGAAAAACCTGCCGGAACTGCATGACGACAGCTACCGTTTTACGCCGGGCAAGATTGACGTCCTGCGCGCAGGCCCTGACGTGGCGCTGGTGGCGATGGGCTCGACGGTACATGAAATTGTGGAAGCTGCTGCACAACTCGCGGAAGAAGGTATTGACGCCACTGTTATCAGCATTCCATCTATTCGTCCCTGTGATACCCAACAGCTGCTGGCCGCCCTTGCCCCGTGCAGGGCAGTGGTAAGCGTCGAGGAGCATAACGTCAACGGCGGCGTCGGCAGCCTGGTGGCGGAAGTGCTGGCCGAAGCGGGATGCGCCGTGCCGCTGAAACGGCTGGGGATCCCGGATGGACAATACGCGATTGCTGCCGACAGAGCGTCAACGCGGGCACGCCACGAGATTGATGTCGCCGGGGTGGTGAAGCACGCCCGGGAAATGCTGACGCGACAGGTTTGCTGAAAATAACAACAACATCTTACTGGAGAGAAAAGCAATGTCCCGAATTCCTCAACAACTGACAATGGGCGTGGTCATCGGCAACCGGGGGTTCTTCCCGAGCTATCTGGTAGCGGAAGCGCGCGAGCAGGCGATCGCCCTCTTTGGCCGTCTGGGTATTAACACCATTATGCTCGATCCCAGCCAGACCGAACTCGGCGGCGTGGAGACCCGTCAGGATGCGAAAGCCTGCGCCGAGCTGTTTCGCGCCCACCGCGACAGCATTCACGGCGTGGTGGTGCTGCTGCCTAACTTTGGCGATGAAAAAGCCATCGCCGAGACCCTGCGTCTTTCCGGCCTGAACGTGCCGGTGCTGGTGCAGGCCGAGGAGGACAACCTCGATAAAATGGGGCTGGCAACCCGCCGCGACAGTTTCTGCGGCAAGATCTCCCTGTGCAACAACCTGCGTCAGTACGGCATTCCTTTTACCCTGACCACCCAGCACGTCTGCGCCCTCAACGGTGAGGTGTTTGCGCAGGATCTGCAGCGTTTCGAACAGGTCTGCCGCGTGGTGAGCAGCATGCGCGGCGTGCGCGTGGGGGCAATCGGTGCCCGTCCGGCGGGCTTTAACACCGTGCGCTACAGCGAAAAATTGCTCGAACGCCTCGGCATCGCCGTGGAGACGCTCGACCTGTCAGAAGTCTTTACCCGGATCAAAACCCTGCGCGACGATGACATCCGCGTGGATGAAAAACGGCGGATCCTGATCGATAACGCCGACGCCAGCCGTATTCCGGCCGACAAGCTGGTGACCATGGCGAAGCTGTTTGTGGTGATCAGCGAGTGGGTGGTCGCCAACGACATCGACACTACCGCCATCCAGTGCTGGACCTCGCTGCAGGAGAACCTCGGCATTAACGTCTGCTCGATCATGAGCGTCATGTCCGGGCAATTGATGCCGAGCGCCTGCGAGGTGGACGTGATGGGCGCCCTCTCTATGTACGCCCTGGCCAGCAGCAATATGAACCCGGCCTCCATTGCCGACTGGAACAATAACTTCGGCGACGAGCGCGACAAGTGCGTGCTGTTCCACTGCGGTAACTTCGCCGCCGAAAGCCTTGAATCCCCGCATATGGGCACCGCCGACATCATCGGCACCACGGTCGGGAAAGAGAACACCTGCGGCGCGGTGCATGGTCGTCTGAAAAGCGGGCCGCTGACCTACTTCCGCCTGAGCACCGACGATCTGACCGGGGAAATTAAAGCCTACGTGGGCCAGGGCCAGTCGGTGGACGATCCGCTCGACACGGTGGGCTGCCGGGCGGTGATCCAGGTGCCGCATCTGGAGAACCTGCTGAACTGGATCTGCCGCAACGGTTTTGAGCATCATGTGGCGATGAACCACTCCGCCAGCGCGGAGATCCTGTATGAAGCCTTTACCCGCTACCTTGGCGTCTCAACTTACTTTCATCGTTAAGGCTGGAGGCCGCTATGTCGGTGAACAAGGACATTATCATCGCCCTCGACGAGGGCACCACCAATGCCAAAGCGGTGGCGCTGGATGCCAGCGGGCATGTGGTGGCGAGCTTCTCCCGGGCGCTGGCAATCCAGACGCCCCACGAAGGCTGGGTTGAACAATCCGCCAACCTGCTGGTGGAGGCCTCTCTGGAGGTGGTGGCCCGCGCATTGGCCACCGTCGGGGTAGAGAGAGTGGCGGCGCTGGCGATCAGCAATCAGCGTGAAACCGTGGTGGGCTGGGAGCGGGCAACGGGCAAACCCATTGCCCCGGCGCTGAGCTGGCAATGTTCCCGCACCGCGGCCTTTTGCCACCAGCTGCGTGAGCAGGGCCACGGCCCGGAGATTAGAGCGGCCACGGGCCTGCCCATCGCGCCGCTGTTTTCTGCCTCCAAAATGCGCTGGCTGCTGGATAACATCCCCGACGGCGCAGCGCGTGCCGCCCGGGGTGAGATCTGCCTCGGCACCGTTGACAGCTGGCTGCTGTGGAACCTGACCCAGGGGCAAGCGTTTAGCTGCGATTACGCCAACGCTGCCCGCACCCAGCTGATGAGCCTGCATACCGCCGACTGGGACCCGCAGATGCTGGCGCTGTTTGGCATCCCCCGCGCGGCCCTGCCGGAGATTAAACCCTCCAGCGGTCTGTTTGGTTACACCCGCGGCTGCCCCTCCATTCCGGACGGCCTGCCGGTGATGGCGATGATCGGCGACTCCCACGCCGCGCTCTTTGCCCACGGTCTGGGGGCGGAAGGCTGCGTGAAGGCGACCTACGGCACCGGCTCGTCGGTGATGGCGCCGGTGGCCTCCGCCCGCAGCGAGGTGAGCGCCCTGGCCACCACCGTGGCCTGGCACGACGGCGAGACGCTGGTCTACGGGCTGGAGGGGAATATCCCCCACACCGGCGACGCGGTGGCGTGGATGGCGGACAGCACCGGGCTAAGCGAGCTGTCGCAGGCGGAGCTTATCCATGAGCTCAACACCCTCCCCCGCTCGGTAGACTCCACGCTCGGCGTCTATTTTGTGCCGGCGCTGACCGGCCTTGGCGCCCCCTGGTGGGATGAGAATGCCCGCGGGATGATCCACGGCCTGAGCCGCGGCGTGAAGCGGGCGCACCTGATCCGCGCGGCGCTGGAGTCGATCGCCTATCAGATTGCCGACGTGGTGCAGGCGATGCGCGCCCATCCGGGCTTTACCCTGAACGCGCTGATGGTGGACGGCGGGCCGACAAAAAACGACTGGCTGATGCAGTACCAGGCGGACCTTCTCGGCTGCCCGGTGATGCGCAGCGACGTGGCGGAACTTTCAGCGATGGGGGCGGCACTGCTGGCGCGTAAGGCGCTGTTTAACCTGACCACCGCCCAGCTGCGCCAGTATCTGCCGGAGCATGTCACCTTTACGCCGGACATGGCGCGTCACGCCCGGCTACAGACCCGCTGGCAGGCCTGGCAGGAGACGGTTGCCCGGGTGCGGCGGTAAAAATGCCCCGTCTGGTGATACGCCAGACGGGGCACGGTTTTTCGTTACTCGCTTCGCACGTCAGCAAGAATTTTCGCCATCCACACGCGGTCTATTGCCCCCGTATCATAATGGGCGAGGGTAAAAACCTGGGCCTGGTTCATCATTAGCGCCAGTTCAGGAGTGATATTGAAACTTGCCGCCACTTCATGGCGCTCAAGTCCAGGCCGGCGCTTACGACGTTCAACACGAAAGCGCAGCTGGTTATATTTTGCCCAGGCGATCAGCGCCAGATCGATAAGACAGGCCACCAGCAGGTAGATACTCAACGTACTGAGCGTGGTGTAGAACGGCCTGGTCCCCATAAACGGATCATGTTCAATCGCGCTTATCAGACCACTGTAAATCAGCCAGCTAAACCCCAGCCAGGCAACGATCGTTAACAGCAAATCGAGCGCGCGTGGAAACAGCCGTTGTTCAGTAAAAATTAATGGTTGGATCATGGTTTTAATCTCCCAATACCGCGATCGGGACTCACCCAACGCGCTCTGCTGCGTTTACGGCGCAGCATCACTTTCGGGAAAGCCACAAGCGTAGTGAACAGGCTCAACATCCAGTACACCACCGGAAACCAGATAACCCAGAACAGTGACGCCGCAATACCTTTCTCGTAGCGTCGTTCAATAAACAGACTGACCGCGAACTGCAACAGACAGACCACGCCCAGCATCAGGCCAGTAAAAGCCGGTGGGAAAAGGTGCTGAACATATAAAGAATCGGGCATCGGAATAAGCAGCCCGATGAGAAACAGCAGGATGCTGACGGCATAGGCAAAGGCCCATGCGGTTGACATACAAAACTCAAGAAACAGCGGCCACATGCGCCGGTACTCCCAGCTCCACAACCGACGCATATTGACAATAAACACCTCCGCGCCCCCCTGCGCCCAGCGCAGACGCTGCTTCCAGAGCCCCTTCAGCGTCTCGGGCATCAAAATCCAACACAGCGCCCGAGGTTCGAAGAAAATTGACCAATGGCGCAGCTGTAACTTCCAGCTGATATCAATATCTTCCGTGATCATATCCGGACTCCAGTACCCCACCTCTGCCAGGGCGCGACGGCGAAAAGCGGCAATGACACCGGAAACGGTAAAGACCTGACCATAGACGCGTTGGGTACGCTTGATGAGGCCGATGATAGATGAAAATTCCCCCACCTGGACTCGCCCAATCAGCGTTGAACGGGTACGGATACGCGGATTACCGGTCACGGCCCCCACGCGAGGGTGATTGAGCAGCGGTGCGACCATATACACCGCCGCATCTCTGTCCAGCAGCGCATCACCATCAATACACACCAGAAAGTCACTGCGCGCCGCCGCGGCACCTGCCTGCAGGGCGACCGCTTTGCCCTGATTTTCCGCCAGGTGAATCACCCGCAGCCGCGAATATTTACTCGCTAACTGGTCCAGCACGGTCGCGGTGTTGTCTATAGAACCGTCATTGATAGCAATCACTTCTATATTTTCATAACGCTGCGCCAGCGCCGCTTCAATAGTCTCGCGTGCATTCAGCCCTTCGTTAAAGCAGGGCACAAGAATGGAAATCAGCGGATTGCCTGCGAGTGTAGGGGGCGGTGTGCCCGGCCCCCACGGCCAGTGGCGCTCGCGGTGAAGCCAGAAATAAAGCCCACCGCTTATCCAGAGGGCCGACATAAACAGCGGCCAGAAAAAGACGAAATTAAGGATCACTTCACCGGTAAAAATCACCGCCACGCCGAGCGGAAAACTGAACATCAGGCAAAGGATCAGGAAGGCGATGAGGCGATCGGTCATTTTTGCGGATACCAGTAAGAGGAAAAAGCAGAACGGATCTCTGCCATCCGGGGTTGATCGTTAATGAAATCGTCCGGGTAGTAGCCATAGTTTCCGGCACCGCTCATCTTGAGCTGTCGCATCCACCCGTTAAGCATTTCACCGCTAATAGCGTCCTGCCCTGCCCCCTTACGCCAGTCCCGCGCCTGAAGTTCAAAGACCGTTTTATCCAGCGCGCCAGGGAAACGGGCGACCTGCCCGACGAGTCTGTCCAGCCAGGCATTGGCCTCGTTGACCGGGACATTTTCCATCAGCGGCATCGCCATCGGCGCTGTCCAGTCGTAGGTGCTGAGAAAATCATTCAGATTCTGCGCAAACCAGGTTTCGCTCTGCGGATCCAGTACCGGCATGGCGTAAATGTTGCGGGCAGTTTTGATCTGCGGGCCGCGCACGGCACGCACGGTTTGCGTGAGCTGTCGGGTAAAATCAATCAGGGCGCGACTTTTAAAGCGCGTCCAGCGCGCCAGCAGTTGCGGATTGGCGCGTATCTCCGCGAGGTTATCCGGGAAGCCTGCTGCACGATAGGCTTTGAGCGCATCCGGGGAGGCATCCTCAAAGTCGGTTAAAAAAGCGTCATCATGGAACAGGATGCCGTTGAAGTTGGCATGGCGCGCCAGGTCTTCGTAGATGTCGTTGATTCTCTGCCGGGCAACCGCATTCCAGGGTGATAAGCGCAAATAATGCTGGTTATCTGGCGCAATGCGTCCGTTGTCTGGCGACCATGCCGCCACGCGAGGCACCGAGGGGTCTAACCCAAACGCCAGTACCGGCATCCATGCGTAAACCTTCACCCCGGCACGGGTCTGTAACTGCCATGAGACGAAGTTAAACAGATCCGCCCGCATCGGTAGCCAGCGACTGCGAAAATAGAGCGCATTGACGTTGCCGTCCCCTTTCGGATCGGCATAGGCCTGTAAGAAGACATGGGTGATCTTCATATCGAAAACACGCTGGATGAGCAGATCGATATTTTTACGCTGTTGAGCCTGGTTTTTGTCGTAGACATAGTCGAGATCGACATGCATAACCCGCATGTTTTCAGGTTCTCTGACCTGAGCTATCTGGCTGGCGAAGCTACGCAGCGAAGGGTTGTTGGAAATCAGCACCCGGGGAACGTCTTCCAGCCTGGCGGCATTCGCCAGCCCCTGGTTTAGGGTGAAAGCCATCTGGTAGCCCTGCTGATGCGCAAGCTTCAGCGTTGTTCCGCTCGCCGCACCGTAGGGCCAGACCCAGGCGCGCGGCGCTTTCCCGGTGACCTCTTTGATTTTGCCCGTAATACGCGCCAGGTCGGCATTTATACGCTTTTCAAACTGCGCATCCGTTTCGTACTGCCCGCGGGTTTTATCGTAGAAACGGTTAGCGACTGCGGGCTCCTGACTGCCTTGCGGATTGGCCTGATGACCGTAATGGGATGCCCAGGTGTGCGCACCCACTTCCACGAGCCCCGACTCGCTCGCCTCGCGTACCATCTTCCAGGTGGCAAATTTTTCCCGCGGCGTCTTGAGTCCGCCAAAATCCACCAGCGAATGTTCCGGTGCATCCACCCAACTGCCGACTGGCGCCCACAAAGCAGGCCATCTGAACAACCGAAGCAGCGGCAGAACGCGCGTCGAGAAGCTACTGTATCCATCATCAAAGGTCAGCATCACCGCCTTTTCCGGCAAGGTGCTTTTTCCTGCATGGGCATCCAGCACCTGCTGCACGCTAATCGGGTGGTAGCCGTTATCATGCAGCCAGGCAAACTGATCGTTCAGGGCGCTGGTGCGCACGGAGAGATAGCGCTGATCGGCGGCGCCGTCCTCCACGTCGTGCCAGGCCAGCACAAGAAAGCTGTTTTTGGGCCAGGGCTGGTCCGCATAGAGCGCCGGCCGTTCGGCGGGAGGAAGATAACGTGGTGCCGCGGCCAGTGCACACATGCTCATCATCATCCACCCGACGATTACCCTCGCGGCGAGAAGCCATCGTTTCATCATGATGCGCCCTTAAAACCTGACATTCAGATCAAATGCGAGGGCAATATTGCGCTCCCGCTTCCCGTCGTAAGGACGCTTATCCCAGGTCAGTTTCACCCCGGCATCCACTACGTTATTCCATTGAATACGTTGCCCGTAACCAAACTGATTGATGGCCCCAGCGCTGTACCCTTTTTGCCAGTAACTGCCCGCCCCCGCTTCAAACTGCTGCTTCCAGACCGTGTCGTAATGGCGGTACAGCACCTGTTCGGCACGCAGCCCTGCCACTGCCGAAAGATCGCGTTTGGGGTTGTAATAAGGCACATCTTCTTTGCTGTTGTGGCTGCCGCCGATGCCAGGGATAAAATCCAGCGTAAAACGTGGCGACGTCCAGAGG
Organism: Leclercia sp. GHBNCSD; assembly: GCF_055805075.1. Classification (NCBI taxonomy): domain Bacteria; kingdom Pseudomonadati; phylum Pseudomonadota; class Gammaproteobacteria; order Enterobacterales; family Enterobacteriaceae; genus Leclercia; species Leclercia sp. GHBNCSD. Next base: position 714,643 of record NZ_JBQVYO010000001.1, read on the forward strand.
CGTTCTTTACCGCTGATGCCATACTCCAGGCGATCGTTGCCGTCGGTGAAATGGGCACCGAAAAGGGAAAGTTGATATTCCCGTCGTTCGTTCTGATACCAGCGTAACCACAGATCGCCACCGTTGGCGTTTACCCCATTGCGCAGGGCACGCAGCGGCGTGTTACGGGATAACCGCTCCGCCGAGCCTCCGACCCGCCAGCTGTCGCTGAAATCGTACCAGCCGGAGAGGCGTCCGCCGATTTTCTGATCGGTGTTATCGTTGCGCCCGGAGATCTCCATTTCGGCCCAGCTATTCCTTGAGGTCCATTCCACGCCCGCCAGCAGGTCCCGGCTTATTCCCTTCCCCTCCTCAAACTCGCCGCGGGCAAAGTTGTAGCCGGTAAACAGCCGCCAGTTCTGGTTAACAGGCGGGCTATAAAGCGCAGTGTTGAGGGTAAAATCATCTTTGCCACTGACCGGATTGTCGGATGAGATGCCCTGAGATCCGGCTATCCGCAGTTCCGCTTTGTTATGCACCGCCATCAGTCGTTCAAGCTGCAACGTGGCGGCATCATCCGGGCTACGGCTGACCACATCTTTTGTGAGTTCCTCGGCCTGTTGCCACTCCTGTAGCTCCATGGCCGTCCATGCCTGCTGCCTTTCCAGCGCCAGGTTGCTGGGTTCAATGACTTCAGCAAGCTTAAGTTCGCCCTCTGCGGCACGCGGTAATCCTCTCGCCAGCAGCACTGAGGCATAGGCAATACGCAGTGCCTGGTTACCCGATCCTGTGCGCGCCAACCGCTCCGCATGCTTCTCGGCTGCGGGCAAATCATTAACGGCCACCAGATATTCGGTTTGTAAGGTTCTGGCCAGCAGCCAGTTGTCATTGGGCTGCGGCGTAGGAGAGCCATAGATCTTTCGCAGGTAAGGGCTCTCTTTGCTGTAGTCATCCAGTTGCTGCTTCGCTTCGTCGAAATGGTTGTTATCGAGACGGGCATAGAGCAGTTCCTGCTGATCGTCCATAGTCAGCGGCGTGGATGCCAGGGTCGAGCCACGCGGAAAATAGATGCTTTCAAGCAGCGACTCGGCTTTGTCCGGCTGCTTCTGCGCAAGATAGGCAGAAGCGACCCATCTTCTGGCGTAGTCAGGCACGGGCGTTCCGTTCGCCTCAAGCGATTCAAATTCGGCGATCGCTTCCGCCATGCGTTTACGAATAACCAGCGCCCCCAGCCGGTCAATTCTGGCGCGTCGCACATCAGCTTGCGCCTCGGGAAGGTGTTCCCATGCGGCAATCAGCGCGTCATAGCGAGCCAGGGCTTTATCTGCCACCAGAAATCGTTCATCTTCATTGCGGGTGGGCGTGAACGCAGCGCGGACGGTTTGCGCCGCCGCATCCAGTTCAAGTTGACGTTTAATGGCATCAGGCTGCGGAAAGCGCTCTGAAAGGGTCAGCGCAGGGCCCGCAATGCGGCTGGCCGACATCGCAGCCAACAGCGTGGGCACCACGTTTTTGTTGCGGTCTGAATCGGTATCGAGGTGGCTGGCCGCCAGTACAGAATCCCAGTTTTTCCCCTGAGCATGATAAACATAAGCCAGCAGGGCCTCTCTCTCTGGCCCCGGCTCCTCGTCTGCCCAGCGCCGGGCTTCGGTGACGGCCTGCTCGTTGCGATGGGCATCTGCGAGCGTCATTATCCAGCCGGTGCGGGCGTCGCTATTGCCGGGTTCATCTTGCAGAACGCTTTCCCAGACGGCCAGCGAGGCATTCCACTGCTTTTGGTTACGCAGCGCGCGGGCGGCAGCGACCTGCCCTCTGGCAGGGATGGCCATGTGTTGGCGATAACGCTCCCATACCGCCAGCGTCTCCGCATCATTATTAGCCCATGAGGAAACCTGAAGCCAGTCAGCAATCTCTCCCGCTGTTAACTGCGTCTCCTTTTCCCGAACGGCCAGGTATTGCAATAAAGGCTGGCGGTCACCATCCCGCGCCTGAATAATAAGCTCGTCGTAGGTCGACATCTCAGCGTATACCCATGTCGGGAATAACATGCTCACCATTAATAAATATCGTCCCGAACGCAAGGGATTAATAACGCAAGAGGGGCAGGAAACTCTGAGCATAGCTATCCCTTTATCTCTGTTTTAACATGAGCCTTTCATTTTTTCATGGCTAAAAGATGACGAAAATGCAATAGCTAAACAAGAAACTAAAAAGCACCGGAAAATTTAAAATCTCATACTTTCTTCGTATTTATCATTATTCAATAAAAGACTATTTGCTTTAAAAAAAGGACCTGAACGCCGCTCAAAAAAGTTAGCAGCCACGCTGAAGTTTTACCAATCCATAAAATAAAAAACACGCCGAAGCGTGCTTTTCATCTTAATTTCACCCTTTCGTATCAGACTTCTTCTGCACACTCAGTAAAATGGCCTGGTAAACGTCTGTTAAAAATTCTTATCCAGCGATAGCAGGACATTCCTCTGTCGATAATCATAGAAATCGATATTGCTGTCGACCTGCTTCCAGGTGAAATTCAGTTTCGGCATCACCCCAAAGAAATAGAGGTCGCGATGCCAGAGCGAGAGATTATAGATCTGTTCGTTATCTTTCCGTCGCGTCGAGAAGATATCACTGTCGGCCTGGTAATTGCGTCTGGCAATGGCCGTGGTGGCGGCAAAAGAGAGTTGCCAGGGCATATCCACCTGCACCCCGCTGCGTAAACCTACCCGATGGTTAGATTCACTGCGAGTGAAGGTCTGCTGATCGAGCAGATCGAAGCCGGCAAACCCTGACACCCGGTTACTGAAGGCATGGGACAGGGTTGTGGAGGAGTAACGATTTTGCCCGTGCAGGAATCGATAATCTTCATTATCATAATCCAGTTTCTGATATTCCAGCGCCTGACTCACCTGCCAGGTGGGCGTAAGTAAATAACTGTATTCGGCGCGGACGCCAGGGCCAGAAGAATAGGCCTCGGTGCCATACCATCTTTTTTCATAGAAAGGTAACAGGGCGAATTGTTGTCGGAAATTACGCCATTGATAGCCAGCATAAGCGCGGGTGGTAATATCATCAAAATCATGGTTATTCCAGTAACTCTTACCGTTTACCGTACCAATAAATCGCAAGCCATGCTGATCGTAGAGTTGAACATCTTTTTGTAATGCGCCATTGAACCAGAAACCTTCCCCGCGCTGAGGGAAACTCTCTTTATTACGAATAAAAAGACGATCGCCAACCCGAATGGTTTTACCCGATGACGCATTATTCACATTGCTGTCATTCAGATAGCTCACGCTGAAGGAACCCGTTAATGCGCTGCCTTGCTGAATGCGCTCAAGATATTGCGCAATGACCTGCTGAATATTCTCAGGCGGATTGCTTTGTAATACCCGACGAAACTGATAATCAGCCGCGTCAAACTGACGATTTTCAAACATGGCCCGCGCTAAATCCAGACGCACCGCAGCAAAGTCAGGATGCCTGCTCAGAATAGCGCGATAGTGTTCGATCGCCTCTGCATAATGCCCCTGACTGCGCGCCAGACCGGCTTTTGCAAAATGAATCAGGGTTGAATCCGGATTGGGTGAGGCCGCATAGACAGGTAAAATGGCACGAACCATCGGCCACTTCTCTTCACGAATGGCCTGATCGAGCATCGCCATTGCCAGCTCTGGCTGTTCCGCCAGTTGCGCATTGGTAACATGCAGCGTCTTATCGCCAGGCCCGGTGCGCTTGTCCGGCGTGGTCAGTCGTTCAAGGTGGGGAGCTGCAGGAATTGAGTCGGTTTCCGGCGGCGCAGCAAACGCAACGCTGAGCGGGCAGAGCAAACTCAGTGCGCCAGTACGCAAAATATTCATAGAAAGGCTTACCATCTGAAGGTCCGGTCAGCCTGGCTGACCGGAAAACGTTTTATTGACGTGTCGCGCCAAAGGATGCGTTTTTAGTCGTGTCTGCAAACTGCGCCAGACCGCCTAACTCTTCAGCTGTGGGACCATTGAAATGTCCGGTGAAGGTCCCCGCCTGCCCGCCGGATTGCGCATTACCGGTGAATCCACCGTTGGCAATGTTGCCCTGCATCGCAATTTCGCTACCAAAGGTATCATTGCCGGCAATAGTGCCGTTGATGGTTTTCGCGGCGAAATCAATGTTAAAGCTGGCATCGCTCAGGATATTTTCACGCATACCGTGACCTACATAGGTCGCAGTGCCCTGGGTTGGCACGTTAGCCGCGAGCGTGGCATCCCCGGTGTAGAAGACCTCATGCTGACCTTTTTCATACTGTGTCCAGGTACCGAATGTGGTGTAACTCATCCGGCCACAGCACCATGACGTTGAGGAGACCGGGGAACGGTCGTCACGGGTGAGCCGCTGGGTTTGCACCAGGCCCGCAGAGATCCCGGTGCCGCGCATAACATATTCACGGCCCTCAGGGGTGGTGTAGGTCCAACCAGAAAGGGTACCGCCGGTGGTCAGGCTGACCGGTGCCGTGGCAGGGGTTTCCGGGGTGGTACCCGTATTGCCGTTATCCGTTTGCACAGGCGCAGTGGTTACCGGAGGCGTGCTGTCGCCTCCGCCACCACCCCCGCCGCCGCCGCCACCACCACATGCAGTCAACACAAAAGCGGTCAGTAATAAACCAGGTTTTAAAATCCCCATACGCTAAACGTCCTTGGTTGTGAATAAATTCGCAGGATTTGTAACATAATTTTTGCGAATGAATTTACGCCAAAACATTTAGCATCTCTAATGATTAGTCCTTATCGCCGTTCATTCTAAGATTAATCTTAACAACCACTTACACAATGTCTCGCCTGGGGCTCTGTTAATCGGCGTTAATTTAACTTAAGGGGATGAATTAGCGTTTCTTCACGCACGCTTCATTATGTGCCCTTATTCATCCTCTCTTCTGCCTATTACAAATAATGCAACTCAGATTTTTACGTTTTTTAATGGAACAATCCTGAACGTCTTTTAAACCCGATATCAGAGGAATCAGTCTGCTCTGTTACGGCCATGCAAAAGAGGGCGATGCGTTCAGCGGTGCTGATATAGCCCTAAGACTGAAGAGTTCTATAGGTTGCATTGCAGGTGGAAAGCCTGAAAAAGTCGCGATTACCGCCTGCATCAGAAAATTTATAATGGTCCGCTTTGTGTCAGGAGCGGTCGTTGATGACATCGCCGAATATGACGGAGATCGCATCGAGGAAATCGGTGCGAAACGGTTCCGAGTGAATGCATGTTGCCTTGATACCAAAGAGCGCCAGTTCGAGGCTAAGCAATTCGGACCAGCCAGAGTGGTCGAACTTCGTTATATCTTACTTGCGAGCGGAATTACGAGTTGCTTCACGATAAAGTAAGAGGGCTTTTCTCTGTTGCTATGAAAACCAGCGATCGCATCAAGGTTGCGTCAAGGCCTAACAGTTACAGTGCATAGGTTTGAGGTTTTGTGACAAGTTAAGCATCATCAGGTGTTGAGCCACAAACTAAACCTTTTGTGCTGCGATGAGTATTGCGACGAGGAGAGTGGCCCATCACACGCTTGAACGCGATGCTGAACGCAGCTTCGGAGTTGTAGCCAACCGACAGAGCGACCTTGACGACTGAGCTACCTTCGCGGCGCAATTCATGTTCAGCGTGGCGCATCCGCCATTCAGTAAGATAAGTAAATGGCGGTATGCCAGCAATTACACGAAAGTGCTTAGAAAAGCTGGTTCGAGACATGGCGCAAGCACGTGCCAATTCGGTCAGAGTCCACTTTCGGGCCAGATCACTGTGCATTAACGCCAACGCTGGGGCTAACCGCGAATCACAGGCGACTCGAAACCAGCCCGCCTCGTCTGACTCATGTGCGGAAAGGTAGCGGCGCAATATTTGGATCAAAAGTAGATGCGCTAGACTTGAGCAGGCCATTTCAGCACCGGGTACACAACCGGCCGCCTCTTCAACCAATTCCCCGATCAATGCGCTAAGTCGATTCGCACCACTTTCGGAAGCAGAGAAATGTAAAAAATCAGGCAAATTCTCAGCCATCAAGCGCCCGCCTGCATGATTGGTATCAATGTGACCGCCCAGAAACAGGAAATCGTCACCTTGTCCCACTGGGATGATGCGTGAATTTCTACCCGTGTAAACCTCGCTTGAAGGCAGAGGTACTAGCCTCAAATCGCTCGCCACGGTAAATCCGGCGTTGCGTGTGAGTAAAAAAACATCGCCTGTGGCAAGTCGGAAGGGCGTTTCAATTCCATCCAGGGCCAGCAGGCAAGAACCACGACCGATCACAAAAAACTTGATCTTACGTGGTGGCGGGAACCGGATTGACCAATCACCGCCGCCAATGAAACCACCGGCATAGATTGTTCGCGCCTCGACAAGTTCGAGTGTACGGGACAGAGGGTCATGCATTACGTTTTGTACTTTCGCTAAAGAAAAAAGTATTTTAGCGTATTAAACGTACTAATTCACAGGTGCACACTACGGTTTAAAGCAATTAACCACTGGAGTGCTCTATATGACCACGTTGCAAAAGCCGCTCGGTTCAGGATTTACTGCTTATACAACGGCAATTGACGTCATTCGAAGTATTGACTTGACCGGACAACTCGCGATCGTTACTGGCGGTTACGCTGGGCTGGGTCTTGAAACTGCCCGAACGCTCGCTTCGGCTGGCGCACGAGTGATTGTGCCCGCCCGCGACGTAAATCGCGCCCGCCAAATAATTACTGAAATCGGTGGAGGAATTGAAGTCAGGCCGATGGACCTGACCGACCCTGTTTCAATCGATACCTTCGCGCACGGCATAGTGCAATCCGGGATGCCGTTGAATATTTTGGTTAACAGCGCCGGCATCATGGCTTTGCCGGAGTTAGCTCGAGACAGTCGAGGCAATGAGATGCAGTTCTCAACCAACCATCTCGGCCATTTTCAATTGACCCTACGCCTTTGGCCAGCTCTGCTTCGCGCGCACGGCGCGCGCGTTGTATCCGTTTCCTCGCTCGGCCACCGTTTGTCGGATATCGTATGGGACGACGTTAATTTCGAGCGCCGTGCCTATGATGGATGGGGTGCGTATGGTCAGTCAAAGACCGCCAATGTACTATTTGCGGTTGAGCTGGATCGGAGGGGGCGTGACTACGGCGTCCGTGCTTTCTCACTGCATCCGGGAGGTATCGTGACCGGGTTGGCAAAGCATATGTCGATTGAGCAGTTGAAAAACATGGGCAATCTCGATGCAAACGGTAATCCCGTGATCGCTCCTGAACACGACATGAAATCCATCCCTCAAGGCGCAGCGACCCATGTCTGGTGTGCGGTCAGCCCACAACTAAACGGAAAAGGCGGCGTCTTTTGTGCAAATTCAGACATTACCGGGGTTCTGGAAGATGACATGCTTAACCCATTCAACCAGCCGAAAGAACTAACATTAGATGCTATGCCTTATGCTATCGACCAAGTCGCAGCCCAACGTCTGTGGAAGCTGAGCGAAGCTATGCTGAATATTTCTTTTTCAAAGTAATCAAAAGCCCATGGTCGACCTCTCGTTCTAATCCATACAGCATTATATCAAAAGCTAAAACGGTCGAATTCGTGCCATATACCCATGAAACATAAGTGGGTATATGGTAAGTAGCACCAGTGGAAATCATGAATGCATAAAGCTACGTCATTTTCAACTTTTCTTACTGTTACTGAGGTACTTCATTTCACTTGTAGAACTGAACAATAACATCTAAAAACAAAGGCTTTGTACGGTGATAAAGTAAACTTTAATGATCTTTCTGTTTCCCAGAGAGATGTTGTTTACAGCGCAGTGAGGAGGCATTAAAACCTTGATAGCGGAAATGCCAGCCTCGGCCACGCGGAGAATACTGATGAACTGTTCGTCAGAAAATGCTTCTTTATGGGGATGTCCTCACGTTGCTGATGAAGACATTACTAACATCGTGGTGTTAATCAATGGGAGCAGGTCAACGAAGGATGGGGTAGGCCGTGCAAGCGGCCTCACAAATTTCGTTGAAAACACTTATTCCTGCTGTTAGTTATTCTCCTACCGAAATTATTCTTCCAATTTCATTAACTATCGCCTCCTTGCATTGCATGAGTTCTTGCCGATAAAAGGTTTCATGTTTATGGAAACGTGGCGCCGGAACTAATAAGGAGATAGAAAAACGACCAAAAAGTGTGTCCAGCGCTACCGCTATCGTGCAGACACCCTCAAGAGTTTCACCCAGATCAATAGCCAGCCCCCTGGCACGGACATCGGCGATAAGTTCCAGAAGCTGTGGAAGCGTTTTGACTGTCATTCCGGTGAGATCTTCATAGGCTTCGCCTACCAGGATGCGGACATCTTCATCACTTTCCATAGCCAGTAACACACGTCCGCCGGAAGTACTGTAGAGCGGCAAATTAAGTCCAATACGAGGTACAACACGTAATTCACGTGATGCTACAACGTAATGGACGATTGCCAGCTGGGTACCACTGGCACGTGCAAGGGTCACTGTTTCATTAATATTGGCCGAAAGTTGTTCCAGGAAGGGACGTACAAGATCCACTACATCGCTGTGCACACTGGAAATAAGTTTGAGTAGTGCTGGTCCCAGACGCAGGCCACCTGCACCGCTGCTACGCACAAGTTGAGCACTCTCTAAGGCCGCGACTATACGCTGCACCGTTGAACGAGGGAGAGCAACCTCCTGCGCAATTTCCCCCAGACTCATGCCGCCAGGGTGCTTACCCAGCACATTCAAAATCGCAGCTGCGCGGGCGATAACCTGAATCCCCGCGGGTTTTTCATCCTCAAAGCTTGAAGCATTTACGGCCATATAGAGCTCCTTATTGTCCGGTGACGGGCAGCCTGTTACCTCAGTTCATGTATTAATTATCACATTGCAACGGACGCTCTCGCAATGTAAGATGTCACACTGTACCACAATACGGTACATCGTACCGATTTAATGCACGAGAACATTGTATGAATGCACAGCGTTCTACCCCACCCTCGCCCCCCTTTACCTGGCGCCTTGCAATGGGATTTGTGGGTGTACTGATTGCAGCCTTGACCTCCGGCCTTAATGGTCGGGTTATAGATATAGCGCTTGCAGATGTGCGTGCCGGAATTGGCGTGACTTATGATCAAGCCAGTTGGTTCACATCTGCCTACCAGGCCGCGGAAGTAGTGGCGATGATGATCGCACCATGGTTTGCTGTGACTTTTTCGCTGCGTAAATTGGCTCTTGGTTGCGCTGGCGGTTTTATGGTTTGCGGCATACTTTTACCCTTACTACCGAACGCGCAGTTGTTTATTCTCTTGCGAACGATACAGGGCCTGTTTAGCGGTGCACTTCCTCCCTTACTCATGACTGTGGCGCTACGTTTTCTGCCACCATCTATAAAACTTTATGGCCTGGGAGCTTATGCTCTGACTGCGACTTTTGGTCCAAATGTGGCACCTTCACTGGCGGCATTCTGGACAGATGAAGTGAGCTGGATGTTCATGTTCTGGCAAGTGGTCCCCGCCATTTTGATTTCGATGATATTTATTGGCTGGGGTTTGCCGCAGGACCCGATTTATCTCGACCGATTTAAACAGATCGACCTGTTCGGTATGCTTACCGGCTGTTCTGGTATGACGTTTTTAATAATCGCCATCACTCAGGGTGGACGTCTGGACTGGTTTGAATCGCCGTTATTTAATTGTCTGTTATCCAGCGCCATCGTGTGCCTGGCGATTTTTCTGATTAATGAATGGTTTCATCCCCTCCCTTTGTTCAAATTACAGATGCTGGAGAGAAGTAACTTTTCATATGGCCTGATGGCGCTCGCTGTAGTGTTGGTACTGGCGCTGGCTGGCTCGGCTTTGCCGTCCAATTTCTTTGGCAAAGTAGAGGGCTTTCGAACAGCGCAATTTGCGCCACTGGCTTTGACCATTGGGCTCCCGCAGTTAATTATCACCCCGCTTGTTGCCGCACTGCTTAGTCTGCGCTGGGTTGATTGTCGCTGGCTGATAGCTTTCGGGATTGCTCTGATGATTTCCGCCAGCCTGATGGGTATGCAGATAACCAGCGGCTGGGCACGCCAGAATTTCTGGGCCATACAGGTTCTGCAGGCGATTGGATTACCGTCAATTATTTTACCGTTGCTTATGAGCGCAACCAGTGTTGTGGCTCCCCCGGAAGGACATTATGCCTCTGCTATGTTCAATACCGTACGGGGTTTTTCAAGCATCGCTGCTGGCGTTTTAGTGGAATGGTTTATAAATCACAGAGAACAATTTCATTCTAATGTTCTGGTCAATAACGTAGCCAACCGCCCATGGTTGATATCGACACCGGTCAGTGAGCAGGCCAGCAGCAGTATCCCTTTATTACACGACGGCAGCATCAGCAACACCGAGAACATCGCGGGATTTATCACCCTATTGAAACATCAGGCAATTGTTCTGAGTCTGGGCGACAGCTATCTGCTGATGACTGGCTTTGCCGTCCTCCTGTTATTACTCACTATCTGGTTGCCAAAACGTGTCTGGCCGCCCCAGACACGTTTTCAACCTGCCATGACTGAATAGAGGTGGTTAAATGAAATTTTCTGTATCCAGAAGAACGATTCTGCTCAGCGCATTATTAATCCTGATGATGACGATGATATTTTTCGTATGGTCGACAATGCTGAATAATGATACCCGTACCAATGATGCCTATGTAAATGCGGATTACACACTGGTAGCACCAAAAGTATCGGGTTATATCAAAAATATCTATGTCGCGGATAACCAACGGGTTAAAGCAGGGCAAACACTGGCCACGCTGGATGACCGAGACTACAAAATAGCGCTTGAAATGGCGCAAGCTAATTTGCAGCTTAGTCAAGCAAAACACCTGAGCAGCCTTGCACAACTGGAGCAGCAACAATCCATTATTGCCCAGACTAAAGCGACCCTTTTAGCCAGTCAGGCATCGGCGCAGTACGCCAGTCAGAACGCCGAACGTTTTAACAAGCTTTATCAAAGAGGTACCGTCGCTGCGGACGATCAACAAAAAGCCCATTCAACGCAGCGTTCTGCATCCGCAGTCGTTCGTCAGAACGAAGCTGCTCTGACCTCAGCAGAAAAACAGGTAGGCGTGTTGAGGGCTGCATTACGTCAGGCGGAAGCCGATGTTGCAGTCGCGCAGGCAAAGGTCAGTCAGGCGAGGCTTAACCTTTCTTATACGCGTATTGTTGCACCAGTCGATGGGATGGTAGGCCAGCGTTCGGTGCGCCTCGGTGCCTACGTTAACGCAGGGACACGTCTACTGGCCGTGGTTCCGCTACATCAAACTTACATCACTGCCAATTATCTTGAAACACAGCTGGCAAATGTTCAGCAGGGGCAGAAGGTCTTAATTAAAATTGATGCCATGCCGGGCAAAAAGTTTACTGGACATGTCGATAGTATCGCTCCTGCAACCGGCGCAACGTTTTCAGCCATCCAGCCAGACAATGCAACGGGTAACTTTACTAAAGTCGTCCAGCGTTTACCGGTGAAAATAGTGCTGGATGGTAATCAACCCGATGCAAAATTATTGCGCGTCGGGATGTCAGCCGTTCCTGAAATTGAGATCCGCTAATATTCCAGATATTCTCAAAACCCCGCTCTATTTTGGAACGTCTGGCTTAGAACCGGTGTTCCCGTTAGCTATACGTAATATCCTGGAGGAGATATATGGCACCGACACCAGACTAAATTCCTGTTAAAAAACACATGTACTATCACGATTATATTTAGTCGACCCTCATTTACAGGGAGTGATCGACTAAATATTTTTATCAGGCAACGATACGGTTAAACAAGAGATTATTATTCACGCCTGGCTATCAAAAAGCTTAATGCTGCATAAGCGCCAGTGTTTTTTCCTTAACCCGCTCCAAAATTTTCTGCGCCTCTTCGGTTGAGCGAATATTAGTGTATCCAATTACTAACCCATAACGTTTTTGTGTCTGCGCATACCAACTCGAGAGTGGCCGGACGTAAAGCTCGTGCTGTGTCCATAATGCAGCTAATGCAGTATCTTCAATACCGCGTTGCAGGAAGGCGACAATATGCATCCCGCCATCTGTAAGCTCAAATTCAAATAACCCTGGAAAGCTCGTTTCAATTGCTTCAAGCATCATGCGCCGCCGCTGCTGATAGAGTAAGCGCATCTTTTTTATATGCCGGTAGAAATGCCCTTCGCTAAGGAATTGCGCAAGTATTTTTTGCGGCAGTAATGGTAGACCCGTTTCAAGGATTTCGCCCAGTTCACTGAAACGGGCTACCGTCTCCTGTGGTATTACCATATAGCCGATACGCATAGCTGGCATTATCGTTTTACTAAACGTACCGGTATAAATAACCCGGTCATGCATATCGAGGCTTTTCAACGCCGGGATTACTTTTCGTGTGTAATGAAACTCTCCGTCGTAGTCATCTTCGATTATCCAGCTACTGTTTTGCTGTGCCCAGGCCAGCAACTGATGCTTACGCGGTAATGAAAGGCTAACTGCGAGCGGACTTTGATGAGTGGGTGTAACGATAGCGAAGCGTGCATCGTTATGATAGCGCTGAAGATAATCAACATCCATGCCCTGCCGATCAACAGGTATATAGTGCAGGTTGGATGCCATTCGCTTCAATAATTGCTGACCATAAAAGTAGCCAGGATCTTCAAACAGCACTTTATCTTCAGGCTGTGCAAGTACCGACAGAATTAACCGTAAGTTGGCCCGATAGCCGCTGGTAACAAAGATTTGCTCCGGTCGGCAATTCAGTCCTCTTGAAATATTGAGATAACTTGAAATGGCCTCACGTAGCGGCTGAAAGCCCATTACCGGGGGCATGAGCATTTCTTCCGGACGAAGACTTCGCGCCGCTTTTCCCGATATTAGTAACCATTTTTTATGGGGAAATTCATCCAGGGCAGGGATTCCGAGCCTCAGATCACCCTTCCTTTCAGTAACCTGTGTGTTAAGTGAACAAGACGATACAGCGTTGTCTGCGCTGACCGTTGAGGTTAGCCGGAGCTCCGGATTTATATAGGTCCCCTTCGCCCCCAGACTTACGAAATAGCCTTCTCCAGTAAGAATTTCATACGCGGTTTCCACCGTTTTTCGCGCGACCTGCAACTCGCTCGCTAGCGAACGAATCGAGGGGACGCGCTCCCCCGGTTTCAAAAGGCCGTCCTGAATTTGCTGACGATAGCGGGCATAAATCTCTTTGTACCCCATCAAATGCACCTTAAATGTCCTATCAATTAAGTCTAATAATGACCCTTTTTAACAAGACATACAAGATTAAGATATGGCTATTAACTAAGCCACTCACTATGAGGCGTCATGAAGATTGTACATTACGACACAGTCATTGCCCTTGCCCGTTGCTTTGCGCTGATGCAAGAGCTACGCAGCAAACTAACGAATGAGAAACAATTTATCGCCCAGGTACAGCGCCAGCAGGCGCAAGGCTATCGGCTTGCAGGACTGGAGCAGGATGGCAAACCAATGGCGCTGGCCGGTTATCGAGTGCTCGAAAATTTCATTCACGGGCAATTCTGTTACGTCGACGATCTGGTAACAGTGAACGAGGCTCGCGGTCAGGGGATGGGTGCAAAGCTGTTGAATCATTTAGCGGTAATCGCACGTGAATATGGTTGTGGTCAGATAGTCCTTGATACCGCCATTAGTAATTCAGGAGCCCAGGCATTTTATAAACGTGTCGGATACACCGCCCTCGGCCTGCACTTTTATCGCGATCTCACCTGAGGAAAAAATGATGAAACTGCTTCACATTAAAGTCAGCCCGGATTTATCAGGATCGGCATCCCGCGCGGCGTCTGAGCGCCTGGTAGAAAAATTACGCGCGCATCATGCCGGGCTTGAAGAATCAGTGCTGGACCTGGCTCAACGGCCGCTACCACATCTTGATGCATTTACCATTGCTGGTTTTTTTACCCCACCAGACCTACGCAGTGAAGCTCAGCTCACCGCTATTCAGACTTCGGAACAACTGGTAGATCAGCTTTTAGATTGTGACACGCTGGTTATCTCATCACCGATGTGGAACCTCGGCCTGCCTTCTGTGTTAAAGGCCTGGTTCGATCATATAACCCGCGCCGGACGAACTTTCGCCTTTACGCCAGAGGGCAAAAAAATAGGGCTCGTCAGTGGCAAAAAGGTGTATTGCGTTGTCGCCAGCGGCAGCGTATTTGCCCACGGTCCATTTGTAGCAGATGACCAGTTCACGCCATACATTCGCGTAGCGCTTGAATATATTGGCATTACCGACGTGCAATTTATTCGGGTAGACGGCACGCATGATCCCGTCACTCGTACTACAGCATTACCCCATGCACTACAAACCATTGATCGTTTATTTTAAAAAGAGGATTACAATATGTCGTCACGTGTGAATCATTTCAAAACCATCCCGGCACTGGCTAAAACACTTGCCGATGCATCTATGGCATTAGGAAAAATCTCGCTGGATAAAAAACTTAAGCACTTAGTGGATATCCGTGCCTCACAGCTGAATCATTGTGCGTTTTGTCTGGATATGCATGTTAAAGAAGCAAAAATGCATGGGGAGCGTGAACTGCGTCTTTATCACGTTGCAATCTGGCGGGAATCGCCATTATTCAGCGCCAAAGAGAAAGCGGCTCTGGCACTGACTGAAGCGTTGACACGCATTGGTAATGATGGTGTAAGCGAAGCGCTGTACAGCGAATTGCGCGAACATTTCTCTGAAGTGGAAGTATCAGAGTTAACATTCACCATTGCTGTAATCAACGCTTGGAATCGCCTGCAGATTTTATCACAGATGGCACCAGGCTCGATGGATAGCGCTTACGGTCTGGATCGTGCTGAATTACATTGATAAATGTCCGCCGCCAACGCTTCACGTTGGCGGCTTTATTTTTGAATCTAAGCTTGCATAAGTTTCCATACCTAAAAGAATGTTAAGATTGATTATTTTCATGACTTGCTGCTAAAAAATGAAAAAACCGCCTTTCGGCGGTTTTTTCATTGGGGAAATTAATAACCAATCGCGAGAAGAAAACGAATGGTAATTTACGCCTTGGCCAGCGGCTTCATTCGAAAGCTGACGCCCATACGATTAAGTGCATTCATTGTTGCAATAACGATGGTCAAATCGACCAAATCTTTTTCACCAAATACTGAAAGCGCTGCAGAATATGCTTCATCCGAAGCATGTGTCTCACTTACACGGGTAACTTCTTCTGCCCATGCCAATGCCGCTTGCTCCAGATCCGAGAATAAATAAGTAGCCTCTTCCCACACTGGAATCAGTACTATCTTATCTACTGACATACCACACTTTATAAGATCGCGTGTGTGAATATCAATACAATGTGCACAGCCATTAATCTGAGATACTCTTAAAAAAACCAAATGTATTAGCTCTTCCGGAAGATTTGTTCCTTTTGTGGCGAAATGATGTAGCGCTCCCAGTGCCTTTGAGCCTTCTGCAGATACTTGAAACCAATTTGGACGATTCATTTTCTTTCCTTTAGAGATAGTTAGGTAGATGATTTATCTACGGAAATAGCCCCACCTTCTTCAGAAGGGTTACTAATTGATACTTCAGACTTAAATCATAATAATCAAAATTGGCCTATAAAAAAGACACAAGTAAGAACAAAACGCGTAGGACATGATAAAAACGGAATGCCATGACTCTAATTTCACTTTTAATTTATTCAACAATGATGGTTTAGAACGGCCGGTTTTAATCTTTCTACTGGAACTGCACCTTGTGATCTGACTCGGAATCCTACCTCTTGATATGAAAGTTTTGTTCTTACAAGGGGTATGTCTGTATATCTCGCTGCTTCAGTCTTCTTATTCTGACACTGCGCCCTTATCAATTTGAGCAGGATCCGACTTTACCTTTTTTCGGATCTCTGTGTGGCCGGTAATGCGCCCTGTTTACAGGTGGTTAATATTTAACAATGACAGCACCATAACAATAAATATGCATACAGGATTTATATCTGAAACGGAATGCAATAGTTTGTAGTCATCGTGGCATTTTTGAGATAGACGCTATCGATTCTGATAAATCATCCCCCTCTGGAGACAAACATGGCTGAACAGAACGAAAGTACCGAAAAAGGATTCACCCGCACGCTGACCGTGCGGAACATGCCGCTTGATGTGGATATTGAGATCACGGAGCAGGCGAGGGCGGCTGGCAAGTCAAAAAGCGATTTTATCAAAGAGTTCCTGTCGGCCTCGTTCGGGGATCTGATCGGTAACTTCATGCGCGGGAACAGCCTTGTTGCGCTGATGGATAAAGACGTGGCTGGCATGATGGGGGCCGCCCTCGCTGACTACTGGTATGACAGCGCCCAGACGCTGGCCGAGAACCGGACCTGGTGTCGTCTGCTGGGCATTTATAAACAGGAAGATCTGCAGACTATCATGCGTAACGGCGTTCCCCTGCTTGAACTGCGTGCCTCACAGCTGCCTGACATCACGCACATCCCGCATGGCTCCTCACTGGCGTTTGCCCTCTTTATCGAGGCCGCCCGTCGTGATTTACCGACGCTGATGGAGGTGCATAATCAACTGTTCTTCCTGCAGAAAGTGGGGGATTTTCTGGATATGGTCGATCAGATACGCGACGCGCTGCGCCTGCCACCAACGGAGCGGCCCGTGTTCTGAGGCGCAGAAGCGCGCCGGATGCAGGTCGTCGGCCCAGAATTACAAAGACGAAGAAACGGTCGTGGTGACGTGCCGGTACCGGACCTCACGCTGGAAGACTGGGTTAACTGACGGCAGAAAGAGCGCATGAAGGAGGGATGTCCGCTTTGTGCCAGAAGGGGATGTTGCTTTTCAGCGTTCATTGTCCTAAAAGTTAATGGCCCAATGTAATAAGGACAATACTATGCTCCTTGAGAGATTAAAAAGTCTCGAATGTTCTCTTCATGATGACAAGCGGAACGATCGGGAATGGCTTGAAGAGATACTTCATGAGGAATTTCGAGAGATAACGCGATCTGGCATGTTAGTTGATAGGGCAGAAACAATAGAGGCACTTTCTACTGAAGATAAAAGTCCAATAATTCACAGTGACGACTTTAGACTTATCATCGTTAGAAAAAATTTCGCCATATTGCATTACAGAACTTTTGATCCAGATGGCAGTAATGCCTCTCTTCGTTCCTCATGCTGGGAAATGAGTGGCAATGGCCAATGGCAATTGATATTCCATCAGGGAACGCCTGAGTTAAAGCGCGTTTAGATGCAAGATGCAACGTCCGCTCCTCGCTCATAGCGGACGTGACATCAGGTTATTTGGCATAACGCCTTATTAAGCGCCGCATAAAAGGACTGAAGGCATTTATGAATTCTCCCCAAAAACCTCAACAAACCGTCCGAAAATAGAGACTTGCCTAAGATGGATGCTACAACGCTGTTGAAATAAAAATGCCCCGCCTGGCGATACGCCAGACGGGGCAAAAAAACGGGTGCCTGTACCAAACCTACAACCGGATAAGCGGGGATTGCTCCCCGCATACCGCTACTTCTTCGTTTCGTAAGCGAGAACAGCTTTCACTTCCACATCACGCTCCTTAAAGCTCAGCTCGCATAACGTTTCGCGAACCAGAAACGTGACGCCCAGCACAGTTAAAGCCAGCACCAGGATCGCCCAAAAGGCGTACTTGTTAAGCATGTCATTGCCTCCTTGCTAAGAAGAGGCTACCATCCAAATTGTCTGGGTTTGGAGTGGTAGCCCCGGTTGATGGAAACATCTCCGGGGCTTTTGCTTTCTGCATCTCCAGACCTGCCTGAGCTAAGAAAGCATCAGGCACCCGCTGCAATACTACGCTCGTACCGGTGAAAAAACCGCCTTTCCACTGGTTATTTAGCCAGTTAAATTACTTTTTCAGAAAACGTTTAGATGCTGGCATGAAGTGGGTTACATCGACGTCATCACCGGAGCAGAGTGCAATCATGCCAGAGGCGTAGAAACCTCATTCTGTACAACCTTTTTCGTTTGACGAACCTGTACGCTGAGGCGTGCTTCAGTTACCAGGGTTAAGCTGATAGTGCTGGCGATGAAGCATCAGGGCTTCTGCGATGATGTCCTGTTTGCTTTTACGCGTTTCGTAAGCGGTGGCCTGCACGTATTCACAAAGCTCATCATCGATACGTGCGCTCAGCATGGTTAACCGGGCATTTTTACTTTCACCTCGCGGTCTGCGCTTTGATGGATAACTTCTGATTTTGTCCACACTCCCTCCGTCTTAAGCATGCAGTTATTTCATGTCCTGAAATATGAAAGTCTGCTTAACACATGTCAATATTCAAAACCTGAGACATATCTTGTTGAAGATGTGTTAAATTAGAAAGACTTTATCGATAGATTATTTTCAAATGAAAGAAAATAATATGTCTTACAATAGACAGGAAGCGCAGAACGTTATGTTTGCGATTAGACTTCATGAATAAGACTTCAATGATTGTCAAAGTGGCCATCTTTACCGGGATTGCGCAAATGTCAGGCGCACCAGAGCGTTATGTGCCTGAAGAGAGTGATACTCAGAGAGAATGACCCGATACCCTATGCGTTTGAGCTGTACTCTTCAGATAACCCCGTCAAACTCAACCAGAGCAAAAGACTAGTTAAAGACTATTTTATCTAGTAACAACTTTTTAAAAACCGTCACTAAATAACATTATTAAGACAATTAAATAAGTCACTAAAGTTTGACTTTAGTCAAATGAGTCAAGGCTCATAAAGTGCGGTAACCGGACGATATCATGCCCACCAAAGAGGTGGGCTGACCTGTTTAACGGTGGTGATGATGGTTGTAGCGCGCCTTACGATCGTGCTCGCGTTCCTGCGCCGGTTTCTGCCCTGCCCTCAGGCGGTAACATCCGATCTGTTCTCCTGGCGCACGCCCGCAAACAGCCAGCGCCAGAAAAAGACCTTCACACCCGAACCCAGGAACATCGCCAGCCAGAGCCATGGGCTGTATTTGAGGCTGGTATGGATGACCTCCACCAGGTCAACGTGCAGATGATCGGCGATGGCATACTCAACAATTACCCGCGCGATCAGCATGGTTACCATCATGAGCGTAATCGCGACTGGTTTCCCGATATGTGGCAGGTGGCCGGACGCCCAGCGCCACAGGAAAGTGGTACTCAGGATAAATACTGTCAGCAACTGCAAGCCAATATCGAGGCCATATTCGTGAGCCTGTCTGGAGATATTCAGCACACCAGCAATGATGACAATAGCCAGAAGAATTTTTTTAATTATGCCCATTTCAAATTTCTCTTTTAAATTAAGTAAAGGATTTAATAATTAATTCACATCACCATGAATCATGACGGCTTTCGACAAACAAACGCCTGGCCTCACCGCGCGGCACAAGATTGCGCCAGCCGAAAAGGCTGCGCTCCACGAACGTTTTACAGACAGGTTGGTTATTTCCGCTGAGTGCTATCATCCGCGCAATTAATACCAACGGGGTGATAATAAGGCGTATTAATTCGGGCTGCTAAAGATAATAAATGTATACTTTTAATTGCGGAGTAATCTGAATAAATAATATTGTTAATGGCAAAAGAAAATAAACGGTGCAGGGGCCCCTTTTCAGAGGGGCGCCTGCGGTAGACTCACTGTTATGCCGTTTCGGGGCGAGCGTGAAACGCCTCAAGGCGTTTGATCTGCCGTCCATCGTTATCAAAATTATCTGCGGCCAGCCAGCCACGCAGAGCCGCGTCCCGCTCCGGCCATTCGCTATCGATGATGGAGAGCATATCGCTGTCGCGGTTACGGCCTTTACGCACCAGCTTCTGGCGCAACCGCCCTTCCCAGGTAAAGCCCAGCCGCTCTGCGGCCCGGCGCGAGGGGATGTTCATCGAATCGCACTTCCACTCCAGACGGCGATAGCCTCGCTCAAAACCATATTTCAGCAGCAGCCAGATCGCCTCTGTGCCGAGCGGGCTGTTTTTCATTTTGCGCGACCAGGTGACATGCCCTATCTCCACCGAACCCAGCTGTTGCTCAATGGCCATATAACAGACCAGCCCGACGGCGCGCTCGCTCTGGCGATCGATCACTGCAAAAGGCACCAGCGCCATATCCTGCACTTTGCCCTGCACCCAGCAGGCGGTCTCTTCCACGCTGGCAGGTTGATTGCTGGCAAGCCAGGTCCAGTCGCTGTCGTCGCCCAGCGCGTAGGCCTCGAACAGATCGCTCGCATGCTGGTGCGCATTCAGCGGCTCAAGGCGGCAAAGACGCCCTTCCAGCACCCCACGCTCCAGTACACTGGCCCCTTGCCAGCCGGGAACAGGATCGTTAACCATCTGTCCCCAGATATTCATCTCCGGCACGCTGCTACCCCCTTCTTTGTTAACGGTTTGTTATTTCACAATACAGGATTGTCTGCATAACAGTACTGCCGGGCGCGTTAATCGCGTAAATAATTCTTTATACTGGCGATGTATCAGGAGAGAAGGTCGATGAGAGGACGGCGCTGCGCTTGCACGGGTCTGCGTTTCGCGCCGCTTTGGTTTGCAGGCCGGGTAAGGCGCAGCCGCTACCCGGCAGGATGCAGATTACTTCAGGTTCTTGAGCATTTTCACCGTGGCGTCCAGGTCAATCTCATCTTCGGAGAAGATAAAGGTTTTGCCCTGGAAGGTGGTGATAGCCAGTTTTCTTACCGTGCGCATTTCGCCCGCTTTGGCCGTTGATTTCGGCGCGATATTGCCCATCAGGCTCTTCACCGACAGCACGCCGTTCTCTTTATCAATCCGGGTTTCGGCGGGCTCTTCTTCGCTGTAGACCAGGTAAGATTTGATGGAGGTGATCTTATGACGCTCGCCATCGAGGTAAATATATTTGCTCTCGGGGATCACCTTCACCGCATACGCCGACAACCCCTTGTTGTTGGTGGTCGGTTCAAACGTTACCGCGGCATCTTTCTTAATCAGATCGGGATTGGCGACCTTAATCACATGAAAATAGCGGTTATCGCCGTTTTCATCTTTGATAAATCCAAAGCCCTTATCTGCAAACCAGGTTGTGATTGTTCCGTTCATCGCCATTGCCGTTACCGCCTAATTAATCGTTACTAACTCAGTTTTTGCCGCGCGCAGTGTAAAGCACAACGCCTGCGCAGACTATGTCTTTCATGCAGGAACTACTCATTGCCCCACTGGTTCAGAAAATTGGCGATATCGTCAATGCGCTGGGTGTTGATGCCGGCTTCCACCGCCATCTCGGTCTGCGCCGCTTCGCTGATCTCTTCGTTATTCATTAAACGAGTGATCAGCAACTGGAAATAGAGCGCCAGCGAATCACGCTCTGACTCGTTGACCGGTTCGGCGGCTTCCGTCGTGTACTCATCCACGATGTCATAGTATTTAATCGGTACGTCGTTGCTCATGCGTTATCCTCAGGGTGTCAGTTGTTGCGAGGATTTTAGCATCCTCACAATATTTTTTCCGCGGGCGCCACAATAGACTTGCTCATGTTGACTCCGGTAATGCCAAAACCGCTGGTCTCGTAAAGATGCCGGGCACGGGCATTATCCCCTGCCACCCGCAGTCTGATCTCTTTAAAGCCCCTTTCGCGCAGATGCGCTTCAAAAACGCGAAGAGTCTGTTTACCCAGCCCCTCCCCCTGACAAGAGGTGAAAATATGAAAATCGTAGATAAACACTGAACGCATCATCGTATCGGGTTTGTACCAGAGATAACCGACAGGCCTGTTGGTCTGATCTATCGGCGCAACAAGAGAGAGTAAAACGTGTCCATGCGTATTCACGCCTTCAGGAAGCATTTCAGCAATTTCCTGCTTCGCTCTGGCAAGAGAATCGTGTTGAGAGAGTCCGTAGTTTGAGGCGATCTCCCCGGCATAATCATCAATAAAATAGTCCAGATAAGCAGGATACTCATCCTCTGTCAGGGGTCGAAATGAGACCATTACTTGCACCTTAATATTAATAATCAGGCCAATATTAATAGCGATAACGACTCTGGAGCGTCAAGGTAGACTGGGCCTGTTCCATAGGGAAAGGGAGAACTTCACCCATTGTCTATACTCAACTCATCACAGACAACGGAGTGCGCCATGCCTTTACCCGATTTTAAATCCTCTGAACCCTACACCCTCGGCATTGAGCTTGAACTCCAGGTCGTCAACCCGCCGGGCTACGATCTGAGCCAGGACTCATCCGCCCTGATCGCCGCCGTGAAAGATGACATCAAAAGCGGTGAAGTGAAGCACGATATCACCGAAAGCATGCTGGAGATCGCCACCGGCGTCTGCCAGAACATCGACCAGGCGGCGGCGCAATTCTCCGCCATGCAGCAGAGTATCCTGCGCGCGGCGGCGGAGCACCATATCCAGATCTGCGGCGGCGGCACGCATCCGTTTCAGAAATGGCAGCGTCAGGAGGTATGCGAAGACGAGCGTTATAACGCCACCCTGGAGCGCTTTGGCTATCTGATTTTGCAGGCCACGGTCTTCGGCCAGCACGTTCATGTGGGCTGTCGCACTGGCGATGACGCCATCTACCTGCTGCACGGCCTGTCGCGCTTCGTGCCACACTTTATCGCCCTGGCGGCAAGCTCGCCCTATATGCAGGGCACCGACACCAAATTCTCCTCTTCGCGCCTCAATATCTTCTCCGGCTTTCCGGATAACGGCCTGATGCCGTGGGTCAACAGCTGGCAGGAGTTCGAAGGGCTGTTCCGCCGCCTGAGCCATACCAGCATGATCGACAGCATTAAAGATCTGCACTGGGACATTCGCCCCAGCCCCCATTTTGGCACCGTAGAGGTACGGGTGATGGACACGCCGCTGACCCTCGCCCATGCCATCAATATCGCCGGGCTGATCCAGGCCACCTCCCACTGGCTGCTCACCACCCGGCCTTACAAGCATCAGGAGCGGGATTTTCTGCTCTACCGCTTTAACCGTTTTCAGGCCTGCCGCTACGGGCTGGAGGGGATCCTGACGGACGTCCATACCGGGGAGCAGAAAACCATTGCAGAAGATCTCGCCTGGCTGCTGGAGCGCGTCGCGCCTTCTGCCGCAAAGCTCGGGGCGTCGAGTGCGATTGAAGAGATTGCCCAGAGCCTGAAACAGGAGAAGAGCGAGGCGCAGCGCATGCGGGACTTTATCGCCGACGGCGGCTCGCTCATTTCTCTGGTGCAAAAACATGCCGAGCTGTGGGCGACGAGTCCGTAATCGCTCTCTTTCCCCCTCTCCCAAAGGAGAGGGGCAAACGTTATGCCGCCTTACGGAACCTGCGGGTGAGTCGCTTCTCGATTTCGACAATGAAGAACATTGCGCCCGCGGTCACCAGGGTTACACCCCAGTAGCGCAGCGGCAGCGCTTCGGTGCCGAACAGCATCTGCATAAACGGCAGGTAGATAATCGCCAGCTGCAGCAGCAACAGCACGCCCGTCACCAGCCAGATGCCTTTGTTCGCCAGCAAACCGCGGTTCAGGGAGAAGCCTTCGGTGTTGCGGCAGTTAATCATGTAGACCCACTGGGCACAGACCAGCATCTGCAGCAGCACGGTGCGGATGAACTCCGCGCTGTGGCCGCGCGGAGCCAGCCAGGCTTCCAGCGCAAAGGCGGCGACGGCAATCAGGGTGCCGACGAAGGCCACGCGCCAGACGGCATAACCATCCATCACGTGCTGCCCGGTCTGACGCGGCGGGCGACGCATGATGTTGCGCTCGGCGGCCTCAAATGCCAACCCGAAGGAGAGCGTGGCGGAGGTCGCCATGTTCATCCACAAAATCAGCACCGGCGTCAGGGGAATGATGTTCCCCGCCAGCAGGGCAATCACAATCAGCAGCCCCTGCGCGAGGTTGGTCGGCATGATAAACAGAATGGTCTTCTTCAGGTTGTCGTAGACGCGACGCCCCTCTTTCACCGCGCTGGCGATGGTGGCGAAGTTGTCGTCCGTCAGGACCATATCCGCCGCCTCTTTGGTCACTTCCGTGCCCTTAATGCCCATCGCGATGCCCACGTCCGCCTGGCGCAGCGCCGGGGCATCGTTTACGCCGTCGCCGGTCATGCCGACGATTTCACCTTTCTCCTGCAAGGCTTTCACCAGACGCAGCTTATGCTCCGGGCTGGTGCGGGCGAAGATATCGTACTCCACCGCCGCTTGTGCCAGCTCGCTATCATCCATCTGTTCCAGCCGGGAGCCGGTCACCGCCTGGCCGCTGTTGGCGATCCCCAGCATCTGGCCGATGCTCATGGCCGTCTGCGGGTGATCCCCGGTGATCATCTTGACGCGGATCCCCGCCTGCTGGCAGGCATGAATGGCGTCGATCGCTTCCGGACGCGGCGGATCCATCATCCCGGCGATACCGAGGAAGATCAGGCCGTGGCTGAGGTCGTCGTGGGTTAAGGTCTGCTCACCGTTCGCCGGTTTGTACGCCGCCGCCACCATACGCAACCCCTGGCGCGCATAACGCTCCATCTCGGCTTCCCAGTAGCTGCGGTTAAAGGCTTCGGCACCGTTACGGGTCTGCTGCCGGGCGCAGAGAGCGAAAATAACGTCCGGCGCGCCGGTGATGAGGATCTGCTCCTCATCCCCTATCCGATAGTGGGTGCTCATGTACTTATACTGGGAGTCGAACGGGATCTTGTTAATCAGCGTGGTGGTGACCGGCGCCAGCTGCGCTTTTGCCGCCAGCACCTTCAGCGCGCCTTCGGTCGGCCCGCCGGTGATACGCCACAGGCCGCGCTCGTCCTGAATCATCTGGCTGTCGTTACACAGGTCGATGGTACGCAGATAGTGCTCCAGCACCGTACCGGGCTGGATCTTCACCGGCTCGTCGCTGCCCTCCAGAGAGATGTTGCCTTCCGGGGCATAGCTGTCGCCCTCAACGCGGTAGCAGCTGTCGGCGGTGATGATCGCCTTAACGGTCATCTCGTTCATGGTCAGGGTGCCGGTTTTATCCGAGCAGACCACGGTCATCGCTCCTAACGTTTCGATTGTGGGCAGTTTACGGATGATGGCGCGCTTGCGGGCCATCGCCTGCACGCCCAGCGACAGGATAATCGAGATAATGGCAGGCAGACCTTCCGGCACCGCCGCCACGGCCAGGCTAATCAAAGAGAGCAGCAGCTCGCCGATCGGCATGTCGCGCAGCAGCAGGCTAAAGACGAACAGCGCGGCCATCATCGCCATGATGATCCCGAAGATGGCCTTGCCGAGTTTGTCCATCTGCACCAGCAGCGGGGTGCGATGCTTTTCAATCCCGGCCATCATCTGGTTAATGTGGCCCAGTTCGGTCTCCTGGCCGGTGGCAATGACCACCCCAACGCCGCCGCCTGCGCTCACCGTGGTACCGGAGAAGACCAGGTTGGTGCGGTCGCCGAGCGGTAATTCCCCGTTCAGCGGCTGGGTGTGTTTATCCACCACCGTCGATTCGCCGGTGAGAATAGCCTCTTCAACGCGTAAATTATGTGCCTCAATTAAACGCATATCGGCCGGAA
This sequence comes from Leclercia sp. GHBNCSD, assembly GCF_055805075.1. NCBI lineage: Bacteria > Pseudomonadati > Pseudomonadota > Gammaproteobacteria > Enterobacterales > Enterobacteriaceae > Leclercia > Leclercia sp. GHBNCSD. The sequence goes on from NZ_JBQVYO010000001.1 coordinate 740,144, forward strand.
TACGATCCCCGGCACGCAGGAAAATAATATCCCCGGGAACTATTTCAGTTGTGGGTATTGTTTCATGATCGCCGTCACGAATAACACGGGCATCGCTGGCGAGCATATTCCGGATGCTGTTCAGTGATTTTTCGGCGTTACTTTCCTGAATATGACCAATCAACGCGTTAATGACCGCCACACCCAGAATAACCAGGGTATCGATCCAGTGGCCCATTATTGCCGTTAATAGTGCAGCGGCCAGCAATACATAAATCAGCACATCGTTAAAATGGGCCAGAAAACGCAGCCAGGCCGGTCTGGCTTTTTTCTCCGGCAGCGCGTTGGGACCATGTTTGTCCAGCCGCGCCTGTGCTTGTGCGCGGCTCAGACCCGCCGCGGTGCTCTGCTGCGCGGCAAGCGTCTGCTCTACGGTCTGCTGATAGGCCATGTCTGGCGTGGTAGGAGGCGGCGTCTGGGTGTGGTGCATTTTGGTCATATTTCAGCTCCTTCAGTTTGCGGTGAGCAAAAGCCTGAATTCCATCTCTGCTTTTATAAATCTGTCGACAATATTGAGTTGTCAGGAAAATTAATTTATCGCACTATTATTGTTGTCGGCGGCATTAAACCGGTAACGTCTCATTTCACCAGAGCGATTTTTACAAATTATTTCTAAACCGAAACTAAACGAGAGGGAACCATGTTTGGGATTTATCGAGGACGACGTCTGGCGTTATATATTTTCGTTGCCATTGTTATTGCGACGTTAATTGGAATGAGCACCTATACCTTTGTAAAAGTCTTTGCCGGAGGGTGACAATAATTGACATTAATGCAGGTTAATTGAATAGAGATCTTTCTGGCGGGGGAAATAACAGCGAATTAGCGGACAATTATTTATCGCGCCTGCGTCTGACGGTTGATATTGCTTTACGAAGCCCTATCCGTGACAATGTTATTTTTAACTGACGATTAACATAATCATGAGACACCCGTTAGAATCGCTGTTAACGGCAGGCGGCATTTTGTTGATGGCCTTTCTCTCCGTTCTGTTACTGCCTGCGCCGTCGCTGGGGCTGGTGGTGGCGCAAAAGCTGATGACCCTCTTCCATCTGATGGATCTGAATCAGCTTTACACCATCATCTTTTGCCTGTGGTTTTTACTGCTCGGCGCCATTGAATTCTTTATTCTGCGGTTCATCTGGCGCCGCTGGTTTGCGCATTAAGCCTGCCGTTAATGCGCGCGACTGTGGTTATCCTTGCGATACGCCCCAGGCGGCTGGTTAAAGGTGCGGGTAAAGACGCGGGTAAAGGTCTGCTGGGAGTCAAAGCCGTAACGCAGGCAGATATCGTAGACCTTTTCATCCGATTCACGCAGATCCCGCGCCGCCAGCCGCAGCTTACGTTCCCGAATATAGCGCCCCAGACTCTCGCCTTTGTACTGCATAAACAGCCGCTGTAAGTGCCACTTGGAGTAGCCCGCATGTCGGGCGATATCCTCGATACGCAACGGCTGATGAAGGTTGTCGTCGATCCACTCGACAATGGTGTCGATAACCTGAGCGGAAATAGTCATGCTGCTCTCCCCCTCTGCTCTTCGATTTAACATTATTCCCACCACGCACGAAATTGTTGCGTGGCATCATCTACCCTGACCGGCTCACCGAGCTCCGGGGTCAGCAGGCGATATTTTTTATCCTTGCTGGCCTGCGTAAGCTGGATCAGTGGGTCGTTCCAGGTGTGTTTTGCCAGCACAAAGCGCCCGGAGTGGCCCGGTACGACCGCGTTGGCATTAAGATCCGCCGCCGCCTGCGCCGTTTCGGCAGGCTGCATGTGGATGTACTTCCAGTCCTGGTCATACTGGCCGTTCTCCATGATCGCCAGATCGACGGCGCCGAAGCGCTCGCCAATGGCGCTAAAGTGCGGGCCATAGCCAGAATCACCGCTGTAGAACACTTTCGTCTCTGGGGTGACAAACATAAAGCTGCCCCACAGCGTCTGGTTGCGCTTGAGCCCGCGCCCGGAGAAGTGGCGCGCCGGCAGGACATGTACGGTGAGATCGTCGCTGATCCGCACCGACTGCTCCCAGTCCCTCTCCTCAATGATCGAGGGCTCCATGCCCCAGTAGCGCAGGTGCGATCCCACCCCGAGCGGCGTGACCACGCGCTTCACTTTGGGCAACAGGGCTTTGATGGTGGCGTAGTCGAGATGATCGTAGTGATCGTGCGAGATAATCAGCAGATCGATATCGGGCATCTCTTCGGCACGCCACGGGTACTCCCCGGCAAAGGCTTTATTGAGAAAAGAGAAAGGTGCGGCATAGTTGCTGAATACCGGATCGATCAGAATGCGTTTGCCTGCCAGCTGCAGATACCACGAGGAGTGGCCGAGCCAGACCAGCGTCTCTTGATCCAGGGGCAGCTGCGCCAGATCGGTTTTCACCAGCGGCAGCGGCTGGGCCGGACGCGCGTTCTCACGCTTCGTCACCAGAAAATCCCACCACGCCGCCAGCATGTTCTTATTGCCGGTAAAGCCGGGCGTCGGCAAGGTGTTATGGAACTGGCCGTCGCGATATTGCGGCGAGGCGGCAAACTCATTCAGCTGCGCGCCCTGTGGCGGCTGGCCGAACCCGGCATTGAGTACAAACGGCAAACTCGCCGCGGATGCAATCATCATCACTACCACCACGCTAACAATAAAACGCTTTTTCATATCCCGACCCGAATTCGCGCCCCATCCGATGGCCTGCGCGGGCAAAACTTGATTATGAGTGAGTAAGCACTCATTATAGAAGTGATGTGAAAGTCGTCAAGACGTTTTAAGATCTTTGACATTCCACGTTGCAGCCCCACAAAGGGCATGATTCAATCGGGGTTTTTGCACATTACCTGGAGGAAATGCAGTGGCTCGTCCGAAAAGTGAAGATAAAAAACTGGCGTTGCTGGACGCGGCAACCAGCGCGTTTGCCCAGTCCGGCATTGCGGCTTCTACCGCGTTAATCGCCCGCAGTGCGGGCGTGGCAGAAGGCACCCTGTTTCGCTATTTCGCTACCAAAGACGACCTGCTTAACGCCCTCTACCTGCACCTGAAGCAGGATCTGTGCCAGACCATGCTGGCGAATATGGATCGCGCCCTGACCCAGCCAAAAGAGCATACCCGCAATATCTGGAACAGCTACGTTGACTGGGGGATCCGCAATCCGGTGGCCCACGGTGCCATCCGCCAGCTTGGGGTGAGCGAGAAGATCAACGCCGAAACCGAGCAGGCGGTACACGAGATGTTCCCGGAGCTGCACGAGCTGTGCCGTCGCCATATCCGCCCGGTGTTTATGTCGGAAGAGTTCCGGCTGTTTGGCGACGCGCTCTTTTTATCCCTGGCGGAGACCACCATGTCCTTCGCTACTCGCGAACCGGCCCGCGCAGCCGAATTTAAGGCATTGGGTTTTGAAGCGATGTGGCGCGCGCTGGCCGAAGAGGATAGCGATGGACAGTAAAACCCTCGCCGCCTGCGCAAAACAGGTGGCCCTGGAGCTGCCCTTTACCGAACAGTGCTGGCCGTTTGGCCCGGACTACGATGTGTTTAAGGTTGGCGGCAAGATTTTTATGCTGATTGGCGTCGCACACGGGCGCCTGCATGTCAGCCTGAAGTCCGACCCGCAAAAATCGCTGCTCAACCAGCAGATCTACCGGGGCATTGAGCCTGGCTACCATCTGAATAAAAAGCACTGGATCTCGGTTTATGCAGCGGAGGATATCACCCCTGAGCTGATCGCCGATCTGGTCAATGATTCGTGGCATCTGGTGGTGGATAAGCTGCCGAAAAAAGAGCAAAAACGTCTGCGTCCGGGCCCTTAAGCGCTCGGAATGCCCTTACCTTTGTTCCTTTCCCTTTGTATCATTTTCCCTTTTGCATTAAACCCCAGGAGTCGTTATGGATATCATCTCTGTTGCCTTAAAGCGTCACTCAACGAAGGCCTTTGATCCGAGTAAAAAACTGACTGCCGACCAGGCAGAAAAAATGAAAACCCTGCTGCAGTACAGCCCGTCGAGTACCAACTCGCAGCCGTGGCACTTTATCGTCGCCAGCACCGAAGAAGGCAAAGCGCGCGTGGCGAAATCCGCAGCCGGTGGCTTTGTCTTCAACGAACGCAAAATGCTGGATGCCTCTCACGTGGTGGTGTTCTGCGCCAAAACCGCGATGGACGATGCCTGGCTGAACCGCGTGGTGGATCAGGAAGAGGCCGATGGCCGTTTCGCCACCCCGGAAGCGAAAGCCGCTAACCACAAGGGCCGCACCTTCTTCGCCGATATGCACCGTGTCGATCTGAAAGATGACCACCAGTGGATGGCAAAACAGGTTTACCTGAACGTCGGCAACTTCCTGCTGGGCGTGGCCGCAATGGGTCTGGACGCGGTGCCAATTGAAGGTTTCGACGCCGCCATCCTCGACGAAGAGTTTGGTCTGAAAGAGAAAGGCTTCACCAGCCTGGTGGTCGTGCCGGTCGGGCATCACAGCGTGGAAGATTTCAACGCCACGCTGCCGAAATCGCGTCTGCCGCTGAGCACGATTGTGACTGAGTGCTAATGACTACTGGCACGCTGGGTTCCGGCGTGCCTGTTTTCAATAGAGCGTAATCTGCGGATGCTTAACGCCGCACACCAACGCATAACGCGTTAAGGTATCCAGACTCGCCCGGGTAATATTGGCTTCCATTCGGGAGACGGTTGGCGCGCTGACCCCCATGCGCTCCGCCACCTGAGCACGCGTCAGTCCCGCCTGTTTGCGCCACTGTGCCAGCATCTCCTGCAGCCGCGCCTTACGCTCTTCGGCGTCAAAGGCAGCCTGCACATCTGAATCGCTTAACAGCTCCGCTCTTAACGTATCCCAGTCAATGATCTTCTTGCTCATCCAACATCTCCTGTTGTCTTTTCAGTGCCAGACGGATTTCAGCAGAAGGCGTTTTCTTCGTCTTCTTGATAAATACACGCAACAGATAAATTGTTTTTTCCCGCTGATACACATAGATCCCGCGACTATGAATCAGACCGACGGTTCTTATTTCAAACAAACCATGGGGTAATGGCTTGCTGTCGGGCTCCCGAAGTGCCGTTGGGTTAGCACGCAATTTATCAAGCTGACGAATCAGCTTCGCCTGTACGCCTGCAGGCAACGAGAGGATCTCTTCTCTGACTGCCTGATGAACGATAAGTCTGAACACGATTTTTCATCCCTGAAGATATTAGCATGTAAGGCAATTTGCATTAAAGGCTAATTTTACCTTTCGTGATTTACCTTACCCCCTTTATCCAGGTCAGACCGGAGTGACTTCTATTCCCTGAAAGCCCCTCGCAGAAATTATTTCTGTGCAGCCAGCCACGCCATTGCCCTCTCTCCCGCCTCATCCACCGGCAGATAGACCAGCAGCCGCGAGCCGTTGCGCGGAGCAGAGTACCAGTACATCTGCTGGAGATGAAAATCGCCCAGTGCGGGATGGGTAAAGAGCTTGAGCTGGTTTTCCACGCCGCGCACGTCGTTGCGCTGGTGCCACAGGGTTTCAAACTCTTCAGATACTGCAAAGAAGCGTGCCAGTTTGGCCTCCCACTGCGGGTCGCCCCGGTGCTCGGCCATCGCTGCGCGAAAATAGGAGACAAAAATGGGCAACACGTCATCACGCTTGCCCAGCCGGGCGCGCCACGCGGGATGGGTGAGGAAGAGATAGATACAGTTGCGATCTTCCGGCGGAATGGCGTTAAAGTCGACGCCCATCAGGTGGCCGAAGCTGTCATTCCACGCCACGATATCGAAATTCGGTTTCTGGATGCTGGCGGGTTTTGGCATCAGGGTATCGAGCAGACGGCGGGTGCCTTCGCTGATCCCCTCACAGCAGACCGCCTGCGGCGCTTCGCCCGGCGGCAGGCCGGCCAGCAGAAAGAGGTGGCGGGCTTCGGTCGGGGTACATTGCAGCGCTTTCGCCACCGCCGCCATCACCGCGCTGGACGGGTTCACATTCCTGCCCTGCTCGAGCCAGGTGTACCAGGTGACGCCCACATCCGCCAGCATGGCCACCTCTTCACGCCGCAGGCCCGGCGTGCGGCGGCGACCGCTGCGCGGCAGGCCAAGACGCTGCGGATCGAGGCTTTCGCGTCGGGCGCGTAGAAAAGCCCCCAACTGTTTTCGGGTGTCATCCTGCAGTGCGGTGACCGGTTCAGACATCAGCGCCATAGTGCCCCCTGCGTGGTAGTGCCAGTACCAGTATAAGCAAGAACTGGTACCCGTTTATCAGATGGTTGATGCTACGACGCTACGCTGTTTGACGCAATGGAGTCACCATGAATAGGTCAGTTGTTTCACCGGGCCGGGCAGGCCTGATATTGCTGTTAACCGGCCAGATGCTGCCGCTGATCGATACCTCGATCACCAACGTGGCGCTGGATTCCATCACCCACTCGCTGCATGCCACCGCCACCGAGCTGGAGCTGATTGTGGCGCTCTACGGGGTGGCCTTCGCCGTCTGTCTGGCGCTCGGGAGCAAGCTGGGGGATAACCTCGGGCGCCGCCGTCTGTTTATGTGGGGCGTGGCGAGCTTCGGCCTGGCCTCATTGCTGTGCGGGATGGCGGGCAATATCGAGCAACTGCTGGCCGCGCGCATCGTGCAGGGCGCGGGCGCAGCGCTGATCGTGCCGCAAATTCTTGCCACCCTTCACGTGACCCTGAAAGGCACCGCCCACGCCAGAGCCATCAGCCTGTTTGGCGGCATCGGCGGGATCGCCTTTATTGTCGGGCAGATGGGCGGCGGCTGGCTGGTGTCGGCGGATATCGCCGGGCTGGGCTGGCGCAACGCCTTCTTTATCAACGTGCCGATCTGCCTGCTGGTGCTGGCCCTGAGCCGTCACTACGTGCCGGAAACCCGCCGCGACACGCCGTCGCGCATTGACTGGCCGGGCACCGCGCTGCTGGCGGCGATCCTCTGTTGCCTGCTGTTCCCGATGGCGCTCGGCCCGCAGTGGCACTGGTCCTGGCCGCTGAAGGCGATGCTGGTCGTTATTGTCCCTCTGGCCTGGCTGATGGCGCTGAACGCGCGTAAAAAAGAGCGCGAAGGGGCCCACCCGCTGATCCCGCCACGCTTAATGCAGCTCGGCAGCATCCGCTTTGGCGTGCTGATTGCGCTGCTCTTTTTCAGCGTCTGGTCCGGGTTTATGTTCTGCATGGCGCTGACCATGCAGACCGGTCTGGGGATGGCGCCGTGGCAGTCCGGCAACAGCTTTATCGCCCTGGGCGTGACCTATTTTGTCTCGGCGTGGTTTGCCCCGCGCCTGATTGCCCGCTACAGCACCAGCACCCTTCTGCTTACCGGCCTGGCAATTCAGATAACCGGCCTGCTGGCGCTGATCGCCACCTTCCGCATCTGGGGACTGGAGAACACCGCCCTGACCCTCGCCCCGGCCACCGGGCTGGTCGGCTACGGCCAGGCGCTGATTGTGAACAGTTTCTACCGCATCGGCATGCGCGATATTCAGCCCGATGACGCCGGGGCCGCCAGCGCCATTCTCAGCACCCTGCAACAGGCGGCGCTCGGCCTGGGGCCTGCGATATTTGGCGCGATTTTGCTCCACGCCCTGCAAAACCATCACGGGGATTACGCGGAGGCGATTAACCTCTTCCTGGCGGTGGAAACGGGCATGATGGTGGTGCTGGCGCTGGCGACCCTGCGGCTGCGCCATCGTATTAGCCTGCCGGTCACGAAAGCCTGCCACGCGTCCCGATAAGCCCCTGGGTTTGCATAATCGATCCGCAGCCGCCATTATGGCGGCTGCTTTAATACAGGAGATGTTATGCAGGAGTTTATTTCCCTGGTCGAAGAGTCAGGAATTGAAATTAATCACACCACTTCCCTCGTGATTATCTTTGGAATTATTTTTCTTACTTCGCTGATTATTCACTTTATTCTGCACAAAGTGGTATTGCGGGCCTTCGAGAAACGGGCCCGGGCCAGCAGCCATTTATGGCTGCAAATCATCACCCAGAATAAATTATTTCACCGCCTGGCCTTTACCCTGCAGGGGATCATCGTCAACGTTCAGGCGGTATTGTGGCTGCAAAAAGGCAGCGACGCGGCAGAGATATTAACCACCTGCGCGAAGCTGTGGGTGATGATTTACGCCCTGCTGGCGTTCTTCTCGCTGCTGGACGTGATATTCAACCTGTCGCAAAAAATGGCCACCGCCTCCCAGCTGCCGCTGAAAGGCATCTTCCAGGGGATTAAGCTGGTGAGCGCCATTCTGGTGGGGATCCTGATTATCTCTCTGCTGATCGGTCAGTCTCCCGCCATTCTGATTAGCGGCCTGGGCGCGATGGCAGCCGTATTAATGCTGGTGTTTAAAGATCCCATTCTCGGGCTGGTGGCGGGCATTCAGCTCTCGGCCAACGATATGCTCAAGCTTGGCGACTGGCTGGAGATGCCAAAATATGGCGCGAACGGCACGGTGACCGATATCGGCCTGACCACCGTCAAGGTGCGCAATTTTGATAACACGATTACGACCATCCCGACCTGGGCGCTGGTCTCCGACGCCTTTATCAACTGGAGCGGCATGTCAGCCTCCGGCGGACGACGGATTAAGCGCAGCCTGAATATTGATACCACCAGCATTCATTTTCTCGACGAACCGGAACAGCAGCGGCTGATTCAGGCGAAGCTGCTCAAGCCATATATGGCCACGCGCCATGAGGAAATCACCCTGTGGAATCAGCAAAACGGGGAAGGCGAATCGGTGCTGAACCTGCGTAAGATGACCAATATTGGTACCTTCCGCGCCTATCTGAATGAATATCTGCGCAACCATCCGCGTATTCGCCAGGATATGACCCTGATGGTGCGCCAGTTAGCCCCCGACGCCAACGGCCTGCCGATTGAAATCTATGCCTTCACCAACACCGTCATCTGGGCGGAATATGAGGCGATTCAGGCCGATATTTTCGACCATATTTTTGCGGTGATCGATGAATTTGGCCTGCGTATTCACCAGTCGCCCACCGGGAACGATATTCGCTCCCTGGCCGGCGTGCTGGCGAAATAATCAGGTACTGGCGCGGGAAATAAAGCGCCAGTTCATCATCACCCGCTCCGTGGGCGCATCGGGGTTGTCGATTTTGTTCAGCAGCAGATCGACCGCCTTGCGCCCGATATCCCGCGATGGCTGTTCAATGGTGGTCAGCGAGACCATCTCCGACAGCTCGGTGCCATCGAAACCCACCACCGCGATATCTTCCGGCACGCGCAGCCCGGCCTTTTCGATAGCGCGTAACGCTCCCGCGGCCAGGGTATCGGAGACCGCAAATACCGCATCCGGGCGCGGCTCTGTTGCCAGCAGTTTGCTCATCGCCGTCATCCCGGCCGCCGCGCTCAGATCGCTCGCATACTCTACCGCCTGATACGCCAGATCGCGCAGATGCAGCACGCTTTTATAGCCCCGCTCGCGCAGGCGGGCATATTTGTAGCTCAGATCGTGGTTGATAAGCGCAATCCGCTGTCGCCCGCCGTCGGCCAGACGGCTGACCACATGCTGGGAGGCGTCGACATCGTTGATCCCCACACAGGAGACCGCACCCGCATCGGCGTATTCGGCGCACTGTACCCAGGGGGCATCGCCGATGAGTGCCGCCAGTTCGGGGAGGCGGGTGAAGGCATCCATCGTGATAATGCCGTCGACCATTTTGCCGGAGAGCAGGCTGAGCCCCGAGCGGGAGCGTTCAATATCGGAGCCGGAGTTGCACAGCAGAATGCGGTAGCCGTTTTTCTCCGCCTGCTCCTCAATGCCCTTCACCACCTCGGCGCAGAACGGGTTGGCAATGTTGGAAACCATCACCAGCACCATATAGCTGCGCGCCGTGCGCAGCTGGCGGGCCAGAAGATTGGGCTGATAGTTCGCCTCTTTAATCGCCTGCAAGACGCGATCGCGGTTTTTGGCTTTGACGGTATCGCTGTTATTCAGCACGCGCGATACCGTCGCCACCGAGACGCCCGCCAGTTGGGCGATTTTCTGAATTGACATAGCGACGAGTGATCCTGCGGTTTGCGTTTGCAGCAGGCTACCATAAATGGGCTGCCCGGCGCACCGGGCAACGTGTTACTGCGCGACTGCGACCCAGCGCTGCTGCTGATGGCTTTTGACTATCGCATCAATGATATACATGACGCTCGCTCCGTCATGGAAGGTGGCGAACACCGGCTTCTCCGGCATCCTGCCCGTCTGTACTGCCTGATAAAAGTGCGCCATCATATTTTTAAAGGCGTCCGGCCAGCCTTCGATATGGCCGCCCGGGAAGTGGGCGCTGTCGGCCACGTCGCGGTTCATCAGACCCGGATCGTCCGTCAGTACCTGATTGGCCCGGGCGCGATGCCCTACCCATAGCTGCTGGGGCACCTCCTGATCCCAGGCCACGGAGCCCTCGCTGCCGTTCACCTCCAGGCTGAGGCGATTTTTACGTCCGGCACTCACCTGCGAGACGGTAAAGCTGCCCTTACTGCCATCGTCGAAGCGGAACAGCACCGAGCCGAAATCCTCGGTGGTGACGGGTTTGTCTTCATATACCGCCTCGCCCGCCTGGCTGAAGGTCTGATTCCCGGCCAGATTCGCCTTGCGGGTCGGCCAGACGATGGAGAGGTCGGCCATCACGTCGGTGATGCGCCGTCCGGTCAGAAACTGAATGGTGTCGCACCAGTGAGAACCGATATCGGCCACCGCCCGCGATGCGCCCCCGAGCGCCGCATCAACTCGCCAGTTGTAATCGGTTTCCAGCAGCATCCAGTCCTGCAGATAGCTGCCGTGGGCGGCAAAGAGCCGTCCGAGGGAGCCCTGCGCCACCATGCTCGCCGCCTGGCGCACCATCGCAAACTGACGGTAGACAAAGCTCACGCCGTGTATCACCCCCGCCTGTTCCGCCAGCGTGACCAGCTCCCGCGCCTCGTCTGGGGTCATGCACAGCGGCTTTTCGGAGAAAACATGTTTACCGGCACGCAGGATCTGGCGGTTGATCGCCGCATGCAGATGGTTAGGGGTGCAGTTGTGCACCACGTGCAGCTCCGGGTGCGCCAGCAGTGCATCCACGCTGCCGTAGGCGTGAGGAATGTTCAGCGCCCGGGCTTTCTCTTGCGCCTGTTCCAGCGAGCCATCGCAGAGGGCGACCACCTGCACATACCCCAGGCGGCGCAGGGCTTCGATATGCGCCGGGCCGATAAAGCCGCTGCCGATAATGCCGACGTTAATCATGAAGTTCTCCTGCGGCGAAATCGTCGAACGCCCGATCGGATACGGGAATAATGTGGCAGGAGATAAACTCGCGCCCTTCCCGCGCCCCGGTTTCGCCCTCCTTCAGGCAACACTCCCACTCCAGCACCGCCCAGCCGTCGTAGTCGTACTGGGTCAGCTTGCTGAAGATGCCCTTAAAGTCGATCTGCCCGTCCCCCGGCGACCGGAAGCGTCCGGCGCGGTTGATCCAGCTCTGATAGCCGCCATACACCCCGCTGCGCCCGTTGGGACGGAATTCGGCATCCTTAACGTGAAACGCCTTGATGCGGGTGTGGTAGTGATCGATCCAGGTCAGATAGTCGATCTGCTGCAACAGCAGGTGGCTTGGGTCGTAAAGCATGTTACAGCGCGGGTGGTTGTCTACCAGCGCCAGAAAACGCTCGAAGGTGACGCCGTCGTGCAGATCTTCTCCGGGATGAATTTCATAGCAGACGTTAACCCCCTGCTCATCGAACGCATCCAGAATGGGTCGCCAGCGGCGGGCCAGCTCGCTGAACGCCTCCGCAAAACGCGTCTCGTTATGTGGAGGCCAGGGATAGATAAACGGCCAGGCCAGCGATCCTGAGAAGGTGGCGTGGGCGGTTAAACCGAGCCGTGCCGAGGCGACCGCCGCCTTTTTCACGATATCGGTCGCCCAGGCCTGGCGGGCGCTGGCGTTACCGCGCACCGCCGGAGGAGCGAAGTTATCGAACGCCTCGTCGTAGACCGGATTGACCGCAATAAGCTGCCCCTCCAGATGAGTGGAGAGCTCGCTGATGACCAGCCCCTTCTCCGCCAGCCTGCCGCCTATCTCGTCGCAGTAGGTCTGGCTCTCTGCCGCCTGCTCGACGTCAAAAATCGCTTTATGGTTGCAGGGCATTTGCAGCGCTTTGTAGCCCTTTTCCGCCGCCCAACCGGCCAGCCCGTCGAGGGTGTTGAACGGGGGTTGTGCCCCGATAAACTGCGACAGAAAAATACCCGGGCCTTTAATCGTCCTCATACCACCTCCAGAAATTACGCCTTGTCATCGTCATATTTGAACGAGACAAGGAAAACGAGTGCAATCACAGCAGCAGCCACCGCCGGGATCCACCAGAATGTTACCCACGCCTGTGGCACGGCCTGCCCCGCCACCAGGCGGTTGTAGAGCGCGCCGGAAATCTGCGAGCCCAGCAGCATGCCGATACCGTAAGTGAACATCACGATCATGCTCTGCGCCTGGCCTTTGACCTTTTCGCCCGCCACGCGGTCGGTATAGATAAAGCCCACCACAAAGAAGAAGTCATAGCAGACGCCATGCAGCAGGATGCCGAGATAGAGCAGGATGCGCCCCTCTTCACTTACCCCCAGAGCAAACATCGCGTAGCGGACAAACCACGCCAGCATGCCGATCAGCAGCATGTATTTAACGCCCAGACGGCGGAACAGCAGCGGGATCACCAGCATAAAGAAGATTTCGGACATCTGGCCGAAGGACATGGCGGTACTGACATCCGCGATCCCGGCATCCGCCAGGTAAGAGGCGGTATAAGCGTAGTAGGTGCCGAGCGGGACGGAGATCAGCATCGCGCACAGGCAGAAGATAAAGAAGTGACGGGTTTTCAGCAGGGCGAAGGCGTCGGCGCAGAAGAGATCGCGCACCTTCACCGGCATCCCTTTGGCCGGGGCAGGCGTGTGCGGCAGCGTCAGGCTGTAGAGCGCCAGCAGGACGGAGCTGGCCGCCGCCACGTGGAAGATGGTGATGCTTGCGGCCACGCCGGTAACGCCGATAAAGATCCCCGCGACAATCCAGCCGATGGTGCCAAATACGCGGACCACCGGGAAGGTTTTGTCGACGTTCGCCAGGCTGTGGAAAGCGATATTATTGGTCAGCGCCAGGGTCGGCATATAGCAAAGCGTGTAGCCAAACAGCAAGCCGATCAGCAGCGCGCCGTTCTCCGCGATCAGCGCCCCCGGCACGAACCACAGGATCGCCGCCCCGGCCAGGTGCATCACCGCCATCACCTTCTGCGAGGCGAAGAAGCGGTCCACCAGCATTCCGAGCACAAACGGCGATAAAATAGAGGCGATCGGCCCGGCGGAGAAGGCGTCGCCAATCAGCAATGACATGTTGTGCTGGGTCATCACCAGACCGAGCGTTACCGACCAACTACCCCAGATAAAAAATTGCAGGAACATCATCAGGGAGAGGCGCGGTACCAGCAGCCGGTACTCCCCTGTCACCTTTCCACTACTTTCAGTTGTCGACACCATGATAAGCCCCACCCGTAAAAAGTAATCGATTACAAATCGCATCAAGTGAAAAGTAATCGATTACAAAACAAAGATCCTGGGGATCGGTTAAGAAGTGCGAGAGGGGTCACGATAAAGGTGAAGTGGGGCGTGCGGGGGTGCCGGGTGGCGGCTTCGCCTTACCCGGCCTACGGTTTTTATGGAGGCTGGGCAGTTGCAGGTATAGCCTTTTGGCTATATTATTTTATAGCCAGAAGGCTATAAGGAAATCACTATGTGGGAAGTCGAAACAACGGATATGTTTGACGAATGGTTTCACCATCAGAAACAAGACCTGAAAGAAGATGTCCTGGCAGCGTTGCATATTCTTTCTGAGTATGGCCCTCAACTGGGGCGACCATGGGTTGATACCGTTAAGGCATCGCAATACACCAATATGAAAGAGCTACGCATTCAGCATGCAGGCGATCCGATTCGCGCTTTTTTTGCCTTTGATCCCGGGCGTCAGGCCATTATTTTATGCGCTGGCAACAAGACAGTCGCGGGTGATAAGCGTTTCTATAAACGTATGATTAACATAGCTGACGCTGAGTTCAGCAAATATCTGGCGAGTAAGGAGGCCAAATGGCAACGTTAAAAGAACTGATGGCCCAGCAGAGTGAAGAAAGCCAAGAGCGGATAGCCGCTAAGGTTGAAGAATTACGCATTATTGTTGCGCTCAACCAACTGCGTGAAGAGCTCAATATGTCGCAAACAGAGCTTGCCGCCGCGATGGGCGTTAAACAACCTACTGTTGCGAAAATAGAGCAGCCGGATAATGATCCACGCCTTTCTACCCTGAAACGCTACGTTACAGCTTTAGGTGGCGAAGTGAGTATTGATGTCATACTGCCTACCGGCAAGCGGGTCGCATTCCACATTTGATTATTTCTGCCCGGCAAGCGCAGCGCCGCCGGGCAGAAACCGCACTACTTTTTGCGGGAGAGTTTAAACGCCGCAAACAGGAAGACAATCCACACCGGGAGCAGGATCGCCGAGGTGCGCATGCCATCCATGGTGCACATCAGCACCAGGATCATCGCCAGGAAAGCGATACAGAGGTAGTTACCCGCCGGGTAGAGCAGCGCTTTGAACTGCGTCTCGCGCCCTTTGCGGCGCATCGCCGCGCGAAAACGCAGGTGGGCAAGACAGATCATGATCCAGTTCAGCAGCAGCGTTGCCACCACCAGCGCCATCAGCAGGCCAAAGGCTTCGTGCGGCAGCAGATAGTTGATCAGCACTACCAGGGAGGTAATGCCCCCGGAGAGCAGCAGCGAGTTAACCGGCACGCCGCGACGGCTGACGCGGGTTAAAAATTTCGGGGCGTTGCCCTGCACGGAGAGGCCAAACAGCATCCGGCTGTTGGAGTAAACGCCGCTGTTATAGACCGACAGCGAGGCCACCAGAATCACGAAGTTAAGTGCCGATGCCACCAGGTTGCTGTTCAGATCGTGGAAAATCATCACTAACGGGCTGCTGTCCGACTTCACCTCCACCCACGGGTAGAGCGCCAGCAGGACGACCAGCGAGCCAATATAGAACAGCAGAATACGGTAGACCACCTGGTTGACCGCTTTCGGGATGCTCTTGTGCGGATCGCGGGCTTCGGCGGCGGTAATGCCGATAAGCTCCAGTCCGCCAAAGGAGAACATGATCACCGCCAGGGACAGTATCAGTCCTTTCCAGCCGGTGGCGAGGAAGCCGCCGTGCTGCCACAGGTTGTCGATAGTCGCCCGCTCGCCGCCGTGCCCGGAGAAGAGCATCCACAGACCAAAGCCGATCATGCCGATAATCGCCAGCACCTTGATCAGGGCAAACCAGAACTCCGTCTCACCGTACAGGCGCACATTCACGAGGTTGACGGCGTTAATGATGATGAAGAACGCCGCGGCCCAGACCCAGGTGGGTATGTCCGGGAGCCAGTACTGCATATAGATGCCCGCGGCGGTCAGCTCCGCCATGCCCACCAGCACGAACATCACCCAGTAGTTCCAGCCCGACAGGAAGCCCGCAAAAGGGCCCCAGTATTTGTAGGCGAAATGGGCAAAGGAGCCGGAGACCGGCTCTTCAACCACCATCTCACCGAGCTGGCGCATGATCAGAAAGGCGATCATGCCTGCAATGGCATAGCCCAGCAGCACGGCGGGGCCGGCCATCTGAATCGCGGGCCCGATACCGAGGAACAGTCCGGTGCCGATAGCGCCACCGAGAGCGATAAGTTGAATATGTCGATTTTGTAAACCACGATGGAGCGTCGGTGTCTGTTCCGACGCGGCTTCAGCAGCACTTTTGTCTGAAGCGGATGAGGCGTTTCTCACGGCCTGGCCCTGTCTCTTTTTGAGGAAGGGGCACCTTTTAACACTTCAGGCAGACGGGAGCAAGTTAAACGCCGGGCAACGGCTGCTGCCCGGCGGGAGGGGATCACGAACCGATCAGGCCGCCGTCCGCTTTGGTGATGACGACCGTTGACGCCCGGGGACGTCCGTTCGGGTTGTTGTCCGGCCAGTTGGAGACGGCGCGCGGGTTTGCCGGGTCGGTAATGTCGTCCCCGCCCTCACCCGGATGCTGAATATTGATAAACAGCGTGCGGTTATCCGGCGTGAAGGCGATGCCGGTAATTTCGCAGCCGCGCGGGCCCGTCAGGAAGCGGCGATACTCGTTGGTGCCCGGAATGGTCGCCACCATCTGGTTATTGCCCATCCCCTCGTAGGCTTTCTTGTTAATGGTGCTGGAGGAGACGTCAGTCTGGATCCAGAGCACGCCCTGATGGTCAAACGACAGGCCGTCCGGGCTGCCGAATTCGGCCCCCTTCATGCTGCCCTTCGCCTTTTCATCCGTCGTCTCCGTGCGTCCGGCCAGCACCAGAATATCCCATTTGAAACGCAGGGCCGCGGGATCGCTCCCCTCTTCGAGCCAGTGCATGATGTGACCGAAGGTGTTATTGGCCCGCGGGTTGGCCGCGTCCACCGGCGCTTTGCCCTCTTTACCGCGATCGCTGTTATTGGTCAGGGTGCAGTAGACGCTGCCGCTGCTGTGGGGATCGACCGCGATCCACTCCGGCCTGTCCATTTTGGTCGCGCCCACCGCGTCGGCCGCCAGACGGGTTTTGATCAGCAGATCGCCCTGGCTTTCGAAGCCTTTGCTCTTATCCAGCCCGTTCTGGCCGAAAACCAGCGGCAGCCATTCGCCGGAGCCGTCGTCGTTGAAGCGGGCGACGTAGAGCGTGCCGGTGGTCAGTAGCTGCATGTTGGCGTCGCGATCCGCCGGGTTATATTTATTGTCGGAGACAAATTTGTAGATGTACTCAAACTTCTGGTCGTCGCCCATGTAGGTGACCACGCGCTTATCGGCGGCCAGGGTGACAGCGGCGCCTTCATGTTTGAAGCGCCCCAGCGCGGTGTGCTTGCGCGGCGTCGAGTCCGGGTTGTAGGGGTCGATCTCGACTACCCAGCCAAAGCGGTTCGGCTCGTTAGGGGTTTTATCCACGTTGAAGCGGTCGTCCACTTCGCTCCAGCGGTAGGACTCATCGCTGTCGCTGATGCCGTAGCGCTTCTCCAGCGCGTTCCGCTCGCCTTTCTTAACAAAAATATCTGACCAGTTCTCTTCGCAGGTGAGATAAGTTCCCCACGGCGTGTGGCCGTTGGCGCAGTTCTGCATGGTACCGAGCACCCGCTCGCCCTGCGGATCGGCGGCGGTTTTCATTAACTCCTGCTGACGCGCCGGGCCGGTGATCTGCATCGGGGTGTTGACCGTGATGCGGCGGGCGAAGCTGGAAGGACGCACCACTTCCCAGTCACTGCCGTTCTTTTTCACTTCGATAACCGACACGCCCATCGCGTTCTGGCCTTTACGCGCTTTGTCCAGGCTCCAGTTGGCGGTGCCATCGGTAAAGAGCATGCCGTTGTCGATATACTCATGGTTCATCGCCAGCAGGCCGTGGCCGGGATTCTCCTCCCCCTGCGGCAGGCTAAACCACGCCATACCGTCATGGTGCATGCCCGCCTGGGCCGCCTGCTCGTCGGTGGTGTTACTGGCGTCAAATTTGAACGCCGGCATGGCACCCTTGATGCCGGTGGCGTCGCCCCAGCGGTAGAAAGGCCGGGCGATGTAGCCCTCCGGCACCCTCACCGTGTCGTCGGTGGAGACCGGAATGCTGGTAAAGCCGAGCGAAACCGCCTTGCTCAGAGCGGAAGGCTGTGAAACCGCCGCAAGGGCGCTTTCAGGCTTGAGCAGGAACGGGAAAGAGGCGGCGGCACCGGCTACGGCGCCCATCTGCAAGAAGCGACGGCGGGAGAGGAACATCTCCGCCACGCTGGAAAATACCGGGTTAGCGCTGGGATTGCTGACATCGTCACGATGTTCTTTTTTGAATACGGACTTAAGAGGTTTACCCACGATGGCTTCCTTTCTTTTGGCTAAGAAACGATAAAGTGGGAACACTATAAGAACAATTGATTACATTTTTATAACAGTCAGACAGTGGGGCATCCCTGCCCCACTAATAAAGAACGAACTCAGAATTCGTAGCCGACAGAGACCTTAAAGGTGCGCGGCTCACCCTGGAAGAGGTAGGTGCCGCTGTCATCCACGCTTGCCCAATAGTTCTCATCGGTGACGTTTTCGATCCCGGCGCGAACGGTCATCTGGTTCTGGTCATTGTTCACCGCGAAGCGGTAACGCACACCCAGATCCAGCGTGGTGTAGCTATCCAGCTTCTTGCTGTTGGCGAGATCCGCATACTGTGAGCCAGAGTGGTTCACCCGGGCGGTGGCGGTCAGGCCATCGACGGGTTTGATGTCATACTCGGCCCCCAGCACGCCGTAGAAGTTCGGCACGCCAATCGCGTCGTTGCCCTGGTTTACGCCGTTGTTGGTTTTGGTCAGCTCCGCCTGCAGCCAGGTGGCGCTGGCGTTCAGACGCAGGCCCAGCATCGGCTCGCCAAAGATGTTCAGCTCCACACCGCGGTTACGCTGTTCGGCATCCAGACCGTAGTATTTGGTCTGGCTGTCGAGAATGGCGGACGGCATTTTGATCTCAAACAACGCCAGCGAGCCGCCAACGCGACCGAAATCGGCCTTCACACCCACTTCGTTCTGTTTCGAGTGGACGATACCGGTGCTCTGACCGTAGTTGATGGCGGTGTTTGGCGCGGTTTTACCCGGCTGCAGCGCCTCGGTGTGGTTGGCATAGAGCGAGACCGTCTCCCACGGCTTATAGACCACGCCGTAGGTAGGCATCCAGCGGTCGCCATCGAAGCTGTCAGCCGCATTTTCCATCCCGGTGATTTTGTTATAGCCGCGGATCACCACCTTCTGATGACGGGCCCCGACGGTAAACAGCAGTTTATCGTCCAGCACGCCGAGGGTGTCGCTCAGCAGCCAGCCCTGAGTGCGGGTGCGGCCGCTGGTCAGCGGATCGCTGTAGTTGCCGCCTGAGCCGTTGAAGTTGGTGCTCGGCGGCGCATCCACGCCGGTGTTGTGGTAGATGTTGGTGACCGGGTTATCTTTCGCGGCGGACATCTTCCAGGCGATTTTTTCATTTTTGGTCATCGCCGAGTAGCCGACGTTCACCTTGTGCGACACAAAGCCGGTATCGAAGTTACCGCGAATGCCCGCCATGCCGCTTACGCTGTCGCTGATACGGTTGGTATCCAGGCGGGTTGCGGTGGCTTTGCCGCTCCTGTCCACCAGCTTCGCACCGCTGTAAAGCCCCTCTTCATGGGCGTGCTGTGCCCCCAGACCGGTATAGGCGGTCCAGTTATCGGTGATGTCATACTCGCTGCGCCACATGCCGAATTCGTTTTCGATATTGCTGTAGGCCCACTTCTGGGAGTAGTTACGATCGTTTTTCGGCGGCTCCGGCACGAAATCCACGCCGAAGACGTTGACCCCGGTCTCCGAGCCGTGGAAGGTTTTTTTCTGATAACCCAGATCCACGGAACTGCGGAAGTTATCGCCCGCATAGTCGAGGCCGGTGGAGAGCAGCGTGGTGCGGCGGCGGTCGTTGGCGACCGGGGCTTCCCCTTCCCGGTGGACAACGTTGACGCGGGCACCAAACTGGTCGTTGTCACCGAAGCGACGTCCGGCATCCAGGGTAGTACCAATCTGAGAATCGGAGGTGTAGTCCACGCCCACTTTCGCCTGCGGCGTGGCGCCTGCATGTTTCGGCTCAAGGTTGATCATCCCGCCCACGCCGGAGCTGGCCGCACCGTTCATCAGGGAGTTGGCCCCTTTAAAGATCTCTATCCGCTCTACCATCTGCGCGTCCACCACCTGACGCGGCAGCACGCCGGAGAGTCCGCCGAAGGTCATATCATCCCCGTCGAACTTCAGGCCGCGAATGCGGTAGCTCTCCGCGCTGTTGCCGTAGCCCTGCACGGACTGGACGCCCGCATCGTTAGCCACCACGTCGGCTATGGTGCGCGCCTGCTGATCTTCCACCAGCTTCGAGGTGTAGCTGATGATGTTAAACGGTACGTCCATGGCATTTTGCTGCCCGAGCATCCCCATGCGCCCGCCGTTTGCCACCTGCCCGTCAAGGAAGGCCGGCACCAGCTGGTCGCCGCCGGGTTTAAAATCGCTGGGTGCGGCCTGCACCACGAGGGTCTCTTCTTTTTTGCTCTCCGCCGCGACGGCGGAATGGGCGATGGCGCCGATGGCGAGAGCCAGCAGCGTTTTGTTCATTTTTCTGGTGTTGTTCATGATTAACTCTTTCAACGTGCGCGCAAAATGACCCGTCGCCGGGCCTTCGTTGTTATAAAAAGACTATTTCAGAGCGATACGGGCCACGCTGTCGGGCTCGTTAGCCAGACAGCGTTTGACGACGCTGGTCTGCGTGGGGGCTAAAGCAGGTGTTGGGGCGGACAATTTTTGGCTCATCAGGAACATCCTTTACCGTGCAAAAGTATGAAGAGGACGCCTGCATCGCATCGGTTTGCGATTTGGATTTTGGTGTCAGGCCGTCAGGCCAGGGCAGCGTCTCCCGTTAACGCTCAGTGTTCCGTGTGAGAGCTGCCTCACTGTTGCTGCGGGAAGGTCCATACGTGCCCACAAACACTAAAGAGAATGAGAACTATACTCATTATCTTTATATGATCAAGTGTAAACAGGAGCAACAAAGTAAAAAGGGAGATGAGCGCGGGTTACTCTTTGCGGGCTTGCAACACAAAGGGGGAGTCAACCGGCATGCTTTTCAACACCGCAGGCTGGGCACCAGACAGCTCCGCCATCCCCAGCGCCGAAAAGACGCCGCTGTTGATGACCTCATCCGAAAACGGCACATTGCCGTTTTCCTGACGAATAATCGCCTTACTGAGGGCGCGTAATATCTCAGGCGAGGTTACATCCAGCCGGGTGGTGGGCGAGACGCCGAGCGCCTGGCTGACATTCTGGATATAGGCCGTGGTATCGTTGTTATCCTGCGGTGGCGCCCAGCGGGAGATAATTTTGCTGATGGTATCCAGCCCGCGTCGCTGGTAGGAGAGCAGGTTGACCCCCAGCGCGCGTATCCCGTGTTCGGGGGTGGCAAAGGTGGCGAAACGCCCGTCAGTGCCATTCTGCCCCAGCCAGCTAAATGCCCAGCTGGCTTCCAGATTGCCGGGGTTGTTATTGCGAATCCCGCGAACACCTGCGCCTGGCGCCCGCCAGGCGGGACCGGAGCGGCTGTTTTTGTACGCTGACAGGCGATTCATCAACGCGATTTGCTTCTCACTCCAGCCCTGGATACGGGCGTACTGATCCAGCTGACCAAACGAGGCGGGCGTCGCGGCAACGGCGGTCTGGCGGGTATCAGCGGAATTGAGCGTCGGGATAGCGGGCTGCGAAACGATCGGTTGCGATGCGTGGGATACCTGCTGAAAAGAGGCCGGGACGCTGGTCTGCGACGCCCCTGAAGAGGCGGTCTGAGCCGATAGCGTCGCCACTTGCTGCGTGTTCATGCTCTGCTGCTGGACATAGTAATGCGCAATACCGGACATCATTCCCTCTGAAGACTCACCCGTTATCTGTTCGGGCGTTGCCGGGGTCGCGTCGCTTGCCCGGCCTGGAAAACTCAATGATTATTTTTTGTTGAGCATCGATTTCAGATCGGCAAAGGGGTTGTAGGTGGCTGCCCCCACATCCTTTTGCGCATCCTCGCCCGCCACCACGGTAGTTCCGTACATCTCGGCTTCGGTGTACTTCGAATGCTCGTGGTCATGGCAGAACAGGCACAGCAGCTCCCAGTTACTGCCATCCTCCGGGTTATTGGTGTGGTCATGATCGATATGGTGAACCGTCAGTTCACGCAGGTTTGAATAGACAAACTCCCGCGAGCAGCGTCCGCATACCCAGGGATAGATTTTGAGGGCTTTCTCACGGTAGCCGCTTTCCAGCCGCGCGTAGTTTTTGGGGATCAGAGCCATTGCCGGTGTTACCTGTCAGAAGGTGAGACGAGAATGCCCCTACTATATCGCAGAATGGAACCGAAGGTTAAACGAGGTTTCGCGCGATTTTGTAAACCGTTTTCTGGTCATTCGCCGCGGTTTCTTCAGCCAGCCCCTCGCGTACCAGCGCACGTAGATCCTTACGGGCAGTGTTATCGGAAATCCCGAGAGCCTCACTCACGTCAGCGGCGGTATAATCTGTTGTCGACGTTGCCAGCATGATATTCAGCAGCGTGACCTGGCGGGAGGTGAGGCGCGATAATGCACGCGACTCGAACAGGACCCGCTCAATGTTTGCCGCTCTGGTGACCAAATCGTCAACATGCCGCAATAGCTGGTCCAGGGCGCGGCGGATGATGCCGGACTGGTATTCCAGAAAATAGGTCAGGTCCATGCCGTCCGTTTCCGTGTACTGATAGCTTTGCGCATATTTCACCGGAGCGGCATAAAGCAGGCTGCTGATAGAGATGTATTTAAAGGCCTCGTACCCCGATTTCAGCATAAACCAGTAGAACAGCGCCCGGCTGGTGCGCCCGTTCCCGTCCCGGAAGGGATGCTCATGGGCAATCATAAAATGCAAAATGCACGCCTTTACCAGCGGATGAACATATTCCGCGGTACTGTTCACCCAGTCACAAATTCCCTGCAGGCGGGCAGGAAGGCGATCTGCCGCGGGCGGCTGGTGAATCACATTGCCGTCGTAGTCGGCGATCACGATATCGTTTGTCGTACGGAACTCGCCCGGCTGATATTTCGCGTTATTAATCCCTTCCATACCTGTCGCATGAAAACGGCGGATAAGATCGGGTGTCAGCGGTTCATTCAGCAGGTCGGGGATCTCTGCCATCAGCCGCGCATTTCCGGCGATCATATGCTCACCTTCGGTTCGCGGTGCCCGACCGGAACCCAACATCTTCCTGGCCACCAGCGTGGTGGTATTAGCCCCTTCCAGCTGCGAGCTGGTGATCGGTTCATCGAGTTGAAGCTGGATCAGAGCCGCTCCCGCGCCACGTAACCGGTATATCAGGTTATCCAGCGCCAGACGGGTGGCGTGTTTATCCACCCGTTCACAGGTGGCGGAGATGGCAGAAGTCAGCATGAATCCGGCCTGCTCTCCAGCCTCGTTACGGTAAGCGATCCGCTGTAGCGCAGCATCCCTGGCGCGGCGGGTCAATGTCCAGGCAAGCGCGACGTTATCGCGATAGGATAAACGGTGTCTGAATTCATCGAAGGGCAGATAGCGGCCTTTGTCGTCCGTAGTACGCGCGTAGTGCTGGTGGGCAACAATATCTGCGCCCGTCAGGGATTCTAACGGTATCAGTCTGGGAGGACGTTTTATGGACATACTTAAACTATCTCAAAATATCTCATATTTGAGCTAGTTTAACGTAGTTGCGTGAAAAAGCGTGCGCGGAGAGATCAATAAAAAGAGACGTTGGGGAACTAAAAGGTGCTTGAATGGCACGCCCTAAAGGATTCGAACCTTTGACCTACGGCTTAGAAGGCCGTTGCTCTATCCAACTGAGCTAAGGGCGCACAGAGAAGAAACTTCGCAGTGGTGAAGCGCGTGGAATTATACGGTCAACGCCGGTTGAGTCAATTGATTTTAGTACAATCCTCTTTCAGTTCATACCCCTGCCCCTCCTCAGCGCCGCTTAACAGGAAAATCCGCAAAGTGTGACTGACAGCAGCGCGCGCTTCTGACAAAATATGCTCATCCCCCCTTTCACTCCTTACAGACGGAATCTTCTCTCTGATGGCAGCAAAGATTATTGACGGTAAAACGATTGCGCAGCAGGTGCGCTCTGAGGTTGCGGAAAAAGTGGCAGCACGTCTGGCCGCGGGAAAACGCGCCCCCGGGCTGGCGGTTGTGCTGGTCGGCAGCAACCCGGCTTCACAAATTTATGTCGGCAGCAAACGTAAAGCGTGCGAGGAGGTTGGCTTTCTCTCCCGCTCTTATGATCTGCCGGAAACCACCACGGAAGCAGAGCTGCTTGAGCTGATCGATACCCTGAACGCCGATAAAGCGATCGACGGCATTCTGGTTCAGCTGCCGCTGCCTGCGGGCATCGACAATGTGAAAGTGCTGGAACGTATCGCGCCAGACAAAGATGTGGACGGCTTCCACCCGTACAACGTGGGCCGCCTGTGCCAGCGCGCGCCTCGCCTGCGTCCCTGTACGCCGCGCGGCATTGTGACCCTGCTGGAGCGCTATAACATCGACACCTACGGCCTGAACGCCGTGGTGATTGGTGCGTCCAATATCGTCGGTCGCCCGATGAGCATGGAGCTGCTGCTGGCCGGCTGCACCACCACCGTCACCCACCGCTTTACTAAAAATCTGCGCCAGCACGTCGAAAATGCTGACCTGCTGATCGTGGCGGTCGGCAAGCCGGGCTTTATCCCGGGCGAGTGGATCAAGGAAGGCGCCATTGTGGTGGACGTGGGGATTAACCGTCTGGAGAGCGGCAAAGTGGTCGGCGATGTGGTGTTTGACGATGCCGCCGCCCGTGCCTCTTATATCACCCCGGTTCCGGGCGGCGTAGGCCCGATGACCGTTGCAACACTGATTCAGAATACTTTACAAGCATGCGTTGAGTATCACGACGTAGAGGAAGCGTAAGATGGCGACATTTTCATTAGGTAAACACCCGCATGTTGAGCTGTGCGATCTGCTGAAGCTCGAAGGCTGGAGCGAGAGCGGCGCCCAGGCGAAGATCGTTATTGCTGACGGTCTGGTCAAAGTTGATGGCGTGGTAGAAACCCGCAAGCGCTGCAAGATCGTAGCCGGACAGACTGTGAGTTTTGAAGGCCAGAGCGTCACCGTAACGGCCTGAGCCGTCTGATGCCCGGCGGCGCTGCGCTTGTCGGGCCTACATACGGGCTCTGTCTGTAGGCCGGGTAAGGCGCCAGCCGCCACCCGGCAATTCTCTTCACGATTCCCCCACGACCATCACGGTTAATTATCGATCAACTTCAAATAATCACTATTTCATCTGTTAAAAGGTGAGAATTCAGTTGCGCGGATTTCAGCCTTTCATCACGATAAGTAGAACGTTCTACTAAAACGTTCTACTCACTATAACAGCGCTCACAGAGCGCACTCGGGGGAAATCAGCATGAGTCTGATATCAGGGTTTGTTAAATCGCTGTCAAAATTGTCGATGATTGGTCGCGCATTAATGCTGCCGATCTCGCTGCTTCCCGCTGCGGGCCTGCTGCTGGCTTTCGGCGATAAATTCCACCTGCCGTTGATGATGAACGCGGGCGGCGTCATTTTTGATAACCTGCCGATGCTGTTTGCCATCGGCTCTGCCGTCGGCCTGGCGTCGGAATCGGGTATCGCCGCGCTGTCGGCAGCGGTGGCGGTGTTTGTCACCAACATCACCATTGGCACCGTGCTCGGCATTACGCCGGAGATGGCCTCCCAGGGCGGGAAATACGCCATGGTGGTGGGCATCCCGACCCTGCAGATGGGCGTCTTTGGCGGCCTGCTGTGCGGGATCCTCGCCGCGTGGTGTTATAACCGCTTCCACACCATGCAGCTGCCGGAGTTCCTCGGCTTCTTCTCCGGAAAGCGTTTTGTGGCGATCGCCACGGCGTTCCTCTCATTCGTGATGGGGCTGCTGCTGCCGTACGTCTGGCAGCATATCCAGGCCGGTATCGACGCGCTGTCGGTGATCGTTAACGGTGATAACCAGGCGGCCTCGACCTTTATCTTTGGTCTGGTGGAGCGTGCGCTGATCCCGCTGGGTCTGCACCATATCTGGTATCCATCGTTCTGGTACTCGTTCGGGGATTACACTACCCAGGCGGGCCAGGTGATCCACGGCGACCAGACCATCTGGTTCAAGATGCTGGAAGAAGGGGTGAAATCCTTCAGCAGCGATACCTACCAGAACGCCGGTAAATTCATGCAGGGCGAGTTCCCGCTGATGCTGTTCGCGCTGCCTGCGGCCTGTCTGGCGATGTACCACGAAGCGCACACCAAAAACAAAAAGATTGCCGCCGGTATTCTCTTCTCTGCGGCACTCACCTGCTTCCTGACCGGGATTACCGAGCCGGTGGAGTTCACCTTTATCTTTGTGGCGCCGATCCTCTACGTCTTTAACGCCATCATGGCGGGCCTGGCCTACATGACCATGTACCTGCTGCATGCGCATATCGCCAAGTCCTTCTCCGCAGGCTTTATCGACTACCTGTCGTTCGGGATCCTGCCGTCGTTCAACGGGTACCAGACCAACTTCCTCAACGCCATTATCATCGGTGTCCCGATGGCGCTGATTTACTACTTCACCTTCCGCTTCGTGATCCGTCGTTTCGACGTGAAAACGCCGGGCCGCACTGAAGTGACAGCCAATGCGGACGATAAAACCGATACCGAAATCGCCAACGAAATCATCGGCCTGCTCGGTGGCGCGCAGAACATCAACTCTGTCGGCTCCTGCATCACCCGCCTGCGTCTGGAAGTGGCGAAGAGCGATGTGGTGGACAAAGACGGTCTGAACGGCCTCGGTGCACGCGGCGTGGTCTTCGTCGGTGATTCCGGCATTCAGGTTATCTTTGGCGCCCGGGCGCAGTTTATCGCCCAGACGATGTCCACCCTAATCGGTAAATAATAAGCTGCCTGTCCGACACGTCTCCTGTACTCTTACGGGAGGCGTTGTCTTATCAGGCATTTCAGGGAGAAGATGTGAAGAAGGTCAGCATCATTGATGTCGCCAGAGAGGCAGGGGTTTCGGTCTCTACCGTCTCGCTGGTTCTGCGTCAGAAAGGAAAGATCTCAGAGGCGACGATCGAAAAAGTCCACGCCGCCATCACCGCCCTGGGCTACGTGCATAACGTAGCCGCCGCCAATCTTCGCGCCAACACCTCCAACCTTATCGGCCTGATCCTGCGTGATTTCAGCGACAGCTTTTCCATTAAGGTAATGGCAAGCATCGTCCAGGAGCTGGAAAAGCAGGGATATATGGTCTTTCTCGGCCAGCCGCTGAACGACGGTGAGCATCTTGAGCGCTGCCTGCTCTCCTTTAAGCAGCAGGGCGTGGCCGGGGTGATCTATCTGGCTTCCGATACGCGCCATGCTACCTTACCTGACATGATCCGTGAGTGTCCGCTGCCGCTGGTGGCGGTCTCCCAGTCGTTGCTCAACGAAACCTGTAATCTGGTGATGCGCGATAACCGCCAGGCGGCGCATCTGGCGACCCGCTATCTGATTGAGCGCGGCCATCGCAATATCGCCTATATCGGCGGTCAGGAGGGTGACCTCATCCGCGAGCAGCGGCTGCTCGGTTTTCGCAGCGCGATGACACAAAACGGGCTGGTGTTCCGCGACGAATCCGCCCCCGCCTGCAGCGACGATACCCAGGCGGTTAGCTTCGCCACCCGTCAGCTGCTGGAGAAGAACAACACTATCACCGCCCTGCTCTGCCACTCCCCGGATGCGATGATCGGCTCTATCTCCGGGATCCATCACGTTGGCCGCACCGTGGGGAAAGATGTCTTCCTCACCCAGCAGGTGGCGCTGGTGGGGTTTGAAGATATGCTGCACGTCAACCTCACCTCCCCGTCGTTTACCTATGTCTCCTCCGCCAGCGAAGAGACGGGGCGTCAGGCGGCGGGGTTAATGATCCGCCAGCTAAAAGAGCCTGAGCTGCAAACCCAGCGCATTACTCTCTCCGGGCAACTCGTCGCCCGGGAATCGGCATAATTCAGATTTACGCCCGGCTCTGCGTTAAGCCGCGCTCTGCTATATTTCCATGATTTGCCATGGATAATCCTTATGCCAACCATTATTACCCACGCTGCTGTGCCGGTTTGCCTCGGCTTAGGGCTGGGCAGCCGGGTGATCCCCCCTCCCCTGCTGTTCGCCGGAATCGTTCTCGCCATGCTGCCGGATGCCGACGTACTCGCGTTTAAGTTTGGCGTCGCCTACGGCAATATTTTTGGTCATCGCGGGTTTACCCACTCGCTGCTGTTTGCCTTTGTGGTGCCGTTACTCTGCGTGCTGGTCGGGCGACGAGGGTTCCGGGCGGGGCTGGTGCGCTGCTGGCTGTTTTTAACCGTGTCGCTGCTGTCGCACAGCCTGCTGGACTCGGTGACGACGGGCGGGAAAGGGGTCGGCTGGCTGTGGCCGTGGTCGGATGAACGTTTCTTTGCACCCTGGCAGGTGATTAAGGTCGCGCCTTTTGCGCTCTCTCGCTACACCACGCCGTACGGGCATCAGGTGATTATCTCGGAACTGCTGTGGGTGTGGCTGCCGGGGGTTATCGTGATGGGTTTGTTGTGGTGGAAGCGGCGTTAAAAAAGCCGGGTGGCGGCTGCGCCTTACCCGGCCTACATAATCCCATGCCCGGCAAGCGATGCGCCGCCGGGCCTGATGGACTTACTTACGGCGCCAGGTGGTGCCCTGCGGACCATCTTCCAGGATGATGCCCATCTCGGTGAGACGGTTACGCGCGGCATCGGCCGCGGCCCAGTCTTTCGCCTGACGCGCTTCCAGACGCGCCTTGATTAACGCTTCAATCTCCGCCACTTCGCCGTCATCCGTCTGCGCACCGCTCTGCAGGAACGCTTCCGGCGCCTGCTCCAGCAGACCCAGTACGCCAGACAGTTTACGCATATGAGAGGCCAGCGCATTAGCCGCATGCACATCTTCACCTTTCAGACGGTTCACTTCACGGGCCATATCGAACAGCACAGAGTAGGCTTCCGGGGTGTTGAAGTCGTCGTTCATCGCCTCAACAAAACGGGCTTCAAACGCCTCGCCGCCCGCAGCCGCCACGGAGGTGTCGGTCCCGCGCAGGGCGGTGTAGAGACGCTCGAGAGCAGAACGCGCCTGCTTGAGGTTCTCTTCGCTGTAGTTAAGCTGGCTGCGATAGTGGCCGGACATCAGGAAGTAACGGATGGTTTCAGCATCGTAATACTTCAGCACGTCACGCACGGTAAAGAAGTTGCCCAGCGATTTGGACATCTTCTCCCGGTCAATCATCACCATCCCGGAGTGCATCCAGTAGTTCACATATTCGCCGTCATGGGCGCAGGTTGACTGGGCAATTTCGTTTTCATGGTGCGGGAACATCAGGTCTGAACCGCCGCCGTGAATATCGAAATGGTTACCCAGCTGTTTGCAGTTCATGGCCGAACACTCAATGTGCCAGCCCGGACGGCCCGCGCCCCACGGGGATGGCCAGCTTGGCTCACCCTCTTTCGACATCTTCCACAGCACGAAGTCCATCGGGTTGCGTTTAACCTCAACCACATCCACACGCGCCCCGGCCTGGAGCTGATCCAGATTCTGGCGGGAGAGCTGACCGTAATGCGGATCGGTCGGCACGTCGAACATCACGTCGCCATTGTCCGCCACGTAGGCGTGACCTTTGGCAATCAGCTGTTCGGTGATCTCAATGATCTCAGGAATATGGTGCGTCGCACGCGGCTCCATGTCCGGGCGCAGAATATTCAGGGCGTCGAAATCCTTGTGCATTTCGCCAATCATACGATCGACTAAATCGACAAAGTTTTCCCCATTTTCGTTCGCGCGTTTGATAATTTTGTCGTCGATATCGGTGATATTGCGTACATACTTAAGGTTGTACCCAAGGAAGCGCAGATAGCGCGACACCACGTCGAAGGCAACAAAAGTACGGCCATGGCCGATATGACAGAGATCGTAAACAGTAATACCACACACGTACATGCCGACTTCCCCGGCATGAATAGGTTTGAATTCCTCTTTTTGGCGCGTCAGTGTGTTGAAGATTTTTAACATCGAAGATTCCATGTGAGACGTGTGTGGGTGAAAACAGCATATTCTAATGGTAATTCAAACCCGAAGCAGCACGCAATGCAAGGTGATCGCGTCGTGAGGTTATGCTATAACAAGCGCTTATTGTGGCCCCTGGCGGGGTCGAAGCACCACTATAACGGAACAGGATGCAAAAATGGTTACTTTCCACACTAATCATGGCGATATCGTAATCAAAACCTTTGATGACAAAGCGCCTGAAACAGTTAAAAACTTCCTGGACTACTGCCGCGAAGGTTTCTACAACAACACCATTTTCCACCGTGTCATTAACGGCTTTATGATCCAGGGCGGCGGTTTTGAACCTGGCATGAAACAGAAAGAGACCAAAGAGGCTATCAAAAACGAAGCTAATAACGGTCTGAAAAACACCCGCGGTACCCTGGCAATGGCCCGTACTCAGGCGCCACACTCTGCCACCGCGCAGTTCTTCATTAACGTAGTAGACAACGACTTCCTGAACTTCTCTGGCGAAAGCCTGCAGGGTTGGGGCTACTGCGTGTTTGCAGAAGTGGTTGAAGGTATGGACGTGGTTGACAAGATCAAAGCCGTTTCTACTGGCCGCAGCGGCATGCACCAGGACGTTCCAAAAGAAGACGTTGTAATCACAAGCGTGACCGTCAGCGAATAATTCGTGGCGACACTCTTTATTGCAGATCTGCATCTGCAAACAGAAGAACCGGCGATCACCGCCGGTTTTCTGCGTTTTTTACAGGGTGAAGCCCGCCACGCCGATGCGCTTTACATCCTGGGGGATCTGTTCGAAGCCTGGATTGGCGACGACGATCCGAACCCGCTGCACCGCGAGATAGCGAGTGCGCTTAAAGCGCTGGTCGACTCTGGCGTCCCCTGCTTCTTTATCCACGGCAACCGCGACTTTTTGCTGGGCAAACGCTTCGCCCGTGAAAGCGGCATGATCCTGCTGGCGGAAGAGACCGTCCTCGACTTGTGTGGCCGCCGCGTGCTGATAATGCATGGCGACACGCTCTGCACCGACGATACCGGCTATCTGGCGTTTCGCGCCAAAGTGCATACCCCCTGGATCCAGACGCTCTTTCTCGCCCTGCCGCTGTTTATTCGCAGCCGCATCGCCGCGAAAATGCGCGCCGGCAGTAAAGCCGCCAACAGCAGCAAATCGATGACCATCATGGACGTGAACCCGCAGGCGGTGGTCAGCGTGATGGAAAAACACCAGGTCCAGTGGCTGATCCACGGCCATACCCATCGCCCGGCCATGCATGACCTGACCGCCAACGGAGAGCAAGCCCACCGCGTGGTGTTAGGCGCCTGGCATAGCGAAGGATCGATGATTAAGGTCACGCCCGAAGGCGTGGAGCTGATCGCTTTCCCTTTCTGAAATCCCCCCGCCTGAAAATCATTCAATTTTTTTGAATTGCTCCCGCAAATTGTTTTGATTTTAATCACACTCTGGTCGGCCTATGATTACTCACATCAGGGCAACAACGCCCTACTCCAGACAAATCAGCTTAAGGAATACGACCATGAAATCCATCAAAACTTTCGTTGCAGTTGCCGCACTTTCTCTGATCTCTTTCGGTTCTTTTGCCCAGAGCGTGAGCGCCACCGCCTCTACCATTGACCGCGCCGAAGCCAAAATCGCCGCGCAGGCCGCTAAAGAGGGTGCCGCCTACAAAATCACCAGCGCCCAGTTCGACAACCGCGTGTATATGACCGCTGAACTGACTAAATAATTTAACGCATTGCCGTGCCGCCAGATAAGAGACAAGCGACAGCGACAACAGGATGAAGAAGGAAAAAAGAATGAAAAATATCACTATCGTCAGCGCCCTGCTGCTGGCCGCTTCCCTCACCTCTGGCGCGATGGCCGCCGAGAACGCCTTCTCCACCCCGGAGGCGGGTTCGAATATCGACACAGCAGTACATCAAAATCATATTGATGTGAGCCATGCCTTTGATAAAGAGAGCCTGACCGCAGGTAATCTCCTGTAAAATGTCAAAGCAACCTGTGAAAAGACCGCCTTTCGGCGGTTTTTTTGTGGCAGAAAGCGCGGGATTTTGCCGGAAGTTTTAGCCGCGCAACCGTTTTCCTTGCCTGTGTATCGTGCTATTCTCTGTGGCCTCAAAAGCCGAGAGTTGTGCACCACAGGAGTTTTAAGACGCATGTCTTCCAGCAATAATCCGGCGCGTGTCGCCATCGTGATGGGATCCAAAAGCGACTGGGCTACCATGCAGTTCGCCGCCGAAATCTTTGACATCCTGAACGTTCCTCACCACGTTGAAGTGGTCTCCGCGCACCGCACTCCCGATAAGCTGTTCAGCTTCGCCGAAGGCGCGGAAGAGAATGGCTATCAGGTGATTATTGCCGGTGCAGGTGGCGCCGCGCATCTGCCCGGTATGATTGCCGCCAAAACCCTGGTGCCGGTGCTCGGCGTCCCGGTTCAGAGCGCAGCCCTGAGCGGTGTCGACAGCCTCTACTCCATCGTGCAGATGCCGCGCGGCATTCCGGTAGGGACGCTGGCGATTGGCAAAGCAGGCGCAGCTAACGCCGCGCTGCTGGCCGCTCAGATCCTGGCCACTCATGATAAAGAACTGCATCAGCGCCTGGTCGCGTGGCGTACCGCCCAGACCGACGAGGTCCTGGAGAACCCGGACCCGCGAGGTGCGGCATGAAGCAGGTTTGCGTCCTTGGTAACGGCCAGTTAGGCCGTATGCTGCGCCAGGCTGGTGAACCGCTGGGGATCGCCGTCTGGCCGGTCGGGCTGGACGATGAGCCTGAAGCCGTGCCGTTTCAGCAGAGCGTCATCACCGCAGAAATCGAACGCTGGCCGGAAACGCCGTTAACCCGCGAGCTGGCTCGTCACAACGCCTTCGTTAACCGCGACGTCTTCCCGATCATTGCTGACCGTCTTACGCAAAAGCAGCTGTTCGACGATCTGCATCTCGCTACCGCGCCGTGGCAGCTGCTGAGTGAAAAAAGCCAGTGGCCGGGTGTGTTTGACGCGCTGGGTGAACTGGCGATCGTCAAGCGTCGCGTGGGCGGCTACGATGGCCGCGGCCAGTGGCGTCTGCGCGCCGGGGAAACCGACCAGCTGCCGGACGAGTGCTACGGCGAATGCATCGTTGAGCAGGGCATTAATTTCAGCGGTGAAGTGTCGCTGGTGGGTGCCCGCGCCCACGACGGCAGCACGGTCTTTTATCCCCTGACCCATAACCTGCATCAGGACGGGATCCTGCGCACCAGCGTGGTCTTCCCGCAGGCCAACGCAGCGCAACAAGCGCAGGCAGAAAGCATGCTCTCTGCCATCATGCAGGCGCTGGGCTACGTGGGCGTAATGGCGATGGAGTGCTTCGTCACGCCAGAAGGTCTGCTGATCAACGAGCTGGCGCCCCGCGTCCACAACAGCGGCCACTGGACGCAAAACGGCGCCTCCATTAGCCAGTTTGAGCTGCATCTGCGCGCCATTACCCGGTTGCCGATGCCGCAGCCGGTGGTCAATAGCCCGTCGGTGATGATCAACCTGATCGGTACCGATCTGAACGATGACTGGCTGAAGCTGCCGCTGGTGCATCTGCACTGGTACGACAAAGAGGTGCGCCCGGGTCGTAAGGTCGGCCATCTCAACCTGAATGACAGCGATATCCCTCGCCTTTGCGCAACGCTTGAAGCAATTGTCCCTCTGCTGCCGCCGGAGTACGCCAGCGGGATTGCCTGGGCGCAGTCAACGCTCAGCTAAGCCTCACCGCCGGGGAGTTGACCTTCCCCTTCCCCGGCGTAAAATCCTGCCCATTGTTGTTTTGAGGGATCCTTATGAACGATGGGACGGACTACCGCGCCATACTTGCTACCGACACGCCATTAATTGACGTGCGTGCCCCCGTGGAATTTGCTCAGGGTGCCATGCCTGCGGCACACAACCTGCCTCTAATGAACGACGACGAACGCGCCGCCGTGGGCACCTGCTATAAACGCCAGGGTCCGGAGGCGGCACTGGCGCTCGGCCACCGTCTGGTAAGCGGTGAGACGCGTGAAGAGCGACTGGAGGCCTGGCGCGCCGCCTGCCTTGCTCACCCGCAGGGCTATCTCTGCTGCGCCCGGGGCGGACAGCGCTCGCATATCGCGCAGGCGTGGCTGAAAGAAGCCGGGGTGGATTACCCGCTGATCGTCGGCGGCTACAAGGCGCTACGCCAGGCGGCTATCCAGGCGACCGTTGAGCAGGCGCAAAAACCCAGCGTACTGATTGGCGGCTGCACCGGGAGCGGCAAAACGCTGCTGGTGAAGGCGCATCCTGAGGGCGTCGATCTCGAAGGACTGGCGCACCACCGCGGCTCCTCCTTTGGCCGCACGCTGGCCCCGCAGCTTTCCCAGGCCAGTTTTGAAAACCATCTCGCCGTCGAGTTGCTGAAAAAAAACGCTGCGCGCTGGGTGCTGGAAGATGAAGGGCGGATGATTGGCTCCAAC
This sequence comes from Leclercia sp. GHBNCSD, assembly GCF_055805075.1. Classification (NCBI taxonomy): domain Bacteria; kingdom Pseudomonadati; phylum Pseudomonadota; class Gammaproteobacteria; order Enterobacterales; family Enterobacteriaceae; genus Leclercia; species Leclercia sp. GHBNCSD. The sequence goes on from NZ_JBQVYO010000001.1 coordinate 774,352, forward strand.
CACCTGCCAGAGTGCCTGCGCGACCGCATGGCGCAATCGCCCATTGTGGTGGTTGAGGACCCGTTTGAGGTGCGTCTTGAGCGCCTGCGCGAAGAGTATTTCGAGCAGATGTGGCAGGCCTTTCACGAAGCGCGGGGGGAAGAGGCGGGCTGGCTGGAGTATCGCGATTACCTGTACCACGGCCTGTTTGCCATTCGCCGCCGCCTGGGGTTACAGCGTTATGCCGAATTGACCGCCCTGCTGGACAGCGCTCTGGATGAACAGCAGCGTACCGGCAGTACCGAGGCGCATCTCAGCTGGCTGGCGCCGCTGCTCAATGACTATTACGACCCGATGTATCGCTATCAGCTGGAGAAGAAGGCGGAGAAGATTGTCTATCGCGGGACGTATGGGGACGTGGCGGAGTGGCTGAGCCGCTGACAGAACGCCGGGTGGCGCTGCGCTTACCCGGCCTACACCGTTCCAGTACGCGCAGTGCCACCGGAAACAAACCGCACCACATGTAGCCCCGGATCGCTGCGCGCTACCGGGGAACAAACCGCACCGCACGTAGCCCCGGTAAGCGCAGCGCCACCGGGGAACAAACCGAACCGCACGTAGCCCCGGATCGCTGCGCGCTACCGGGGAACAAACCGCACCACATGTAGCCCCGGTAAGCGCAGCGCCACCGGGGAACAAACCGCACCATACGTAGCCCCGGATCGCTGCGCGCTACCGGGGAACAAACCGCACCGCACGTAGCCCCGGATCGCTGCGCGCTACCGGGGAACAGACGACTCAGAAGTCGTAACGCAAACGTACCAGGTTCATATCGCCCAGATCGTCGGTGCTGGAGGTGAATACGTGCTCGTAATCGACGCGGAAGCCGTAGTCCAGTTGGAAGCTGACACCCACGCCGTTGTCGATGCGCTGGTAGTTGCGGCCATTCATGGTCTCAATACGGTCACCCATGAAGTAAGGCTGGATCGATTTCACCGCATACTGACCAATCGGGAATTTATAGCCGGCGAAGTACTCAATACCCCACGCATCACCCGCGAAGTAGTCATTTACCGACACTTTTTTGCTGGTCATAAAGTTCTGATACCAGCCGCCGCCTGCGGAGAAGGTCCAGTTGTCCGGCGTCCAGCTCAGCGCGGTACCGAGGATGTTCTGATCCCAGGTTTTACTGTCGCCATTATCCGGGTTACGCATGTCGGCGCGGGTGTAGTTCCAGGTCGCGCCCCAGGTCAGATCGGTGGTCAGACGATAATCCAGACCCAGTGAACCGCCGCCTTTACGCTTGTAACGGAGGCCGTTGCCCGGCAGATATTCGCTATCTTCGAACAGGTAAGAGGCGTAGAGATCGGCATCGCCGAGGGTTTTCTTGTATTTCAGCATCTGGCGTGAACGGTAAGAGCCGTCGTAGTCACCGTTGATGCCATTACCCGGCGCCTGGCCGATCATGTCGTAGTCCCAGATATCGGTTTTCGCGCCGACCACATCGTAATAGACGCTGTTCTGCTGACCAAAGGTCAGGGTGCCCCAGGTGTCGCTCTTCAGGCCGGTGTAGAGCATGCGGCGGGAGGTGTCGTGCGCGCCGTCGGCGTGGTGGTTGTCCCAGTTAAACTGCGCCGGAATGTTCACCCCCAGCTCGTAGTAGCTGACCCAGCTGATGTCATCAAACAGGTAGTAATCCGCCGCGAAACGGAAGCGGGTACCGCCGTCAAAGCCATTACGCTTATAGCTGTTTTTGCCGTCGTCGCCGGTCATGTTCTGGAACTGAGGACGAATACTGCCGCCAACGGTGAAGTTCAGACGGCTCAGCGGGTTGCCCGCCTGCGGATCTTGTTTAAGAACGGTGATTTCAGCCTGGGATGCAAAAGAGGTCAATGCCACTGCTGCGCCAATAGCCACTGCCAGCGCTTTTTTATTTATAGTCACTGTTTTTCCTTGTTAAACACACTGCCATTTATTTAGCAGGTGAATATTAACCAGGATTTATCTGTCCGTGTTGCCCGGTTTTTAATGTTTTGTGCCGCTAAAATTCAATGATTTATCTTTTTATGCTACTTAGTCATCACGTGCCAGTATAAAAACTGGCACGTGATAGTTCAGGAAAGGAATTAACCGGAGAACTGGCGGAACAGGGCTTTGCCTTTCAGTAAACGCGCCCCCAGCCAGCCGCCGCACAGCGAAAGCAGCACCGCACCGCTCAGGGGCAGGATCGCCCACAGCCGCCAGTCTGGCTCCCACGGGAAGTCAAATACCCGGGTTTGCAGCACCGCCAGCGCAGTTTCGGCACCAATGGCCGCCACCAGGCCAGCCACCAGCCCCAGCAGGGCGAACTCGCTCCACAGCGTGGTGCGCAGCAGCTTTTTACCTGCCCCCAGAGTACGGTAGACCACCAGCTCCTGATGACGCTGGCGCATCCCGACCTGCACCTGGGCCAGCAGCAGCAGCACGCCGCAGATGGTCACCAGCACCACCATCACCTCCAGCGCCCGGCTCACCTGCTCCAGCACCTGCCCGACCTGTTTGAGGATCGCGCCGATATCCAGCAGGCTGATGGTGGGGAACTCGCGGTTAAGCTGGGTGAGCATGCCGTTGCCATTCTCCCAGCGGAAGCTGGTCAGCCAGCTCTGGGGCTGCCCGTCCAGCGCCCCGGGGGGGAAGATAAAGAAGAAGTTAGGCCGCAGACTCTCCCAGTCGACCTTGCGCAGGCTGGTCACTTTCGCGCTGAAATCCTGGGTATCGCCGGTAAAGGTCACCGTATCGCCCAGCGCGACGTTGAGGCGTTTCGCCAGCCCCTCCTCCATCGATACCTCCCCCGCTTTCGGCGGCCAGCTGCCGGCGGTGATCGGATTATGATCCGGGCGCTTATCCTGCCAGGTGAGGTTCAGCTCCCGGTTGAGGGATTCATCTTTATTGCCCTCGGTGGACTGCCCGTTAATCTGGGTCAGGCGCGCCCGCACAATGGGGTAGTAAGACTCCGGGATAATCTGGTGTTCAGCGAGAAACGCTTTCAGGGGCGTTACCTGCTCCGGGGCAATGTTGATCAAAAAGTAGTTCGGGCTTTCTGGTGGAAGCTGCTGTTGCCAGCGATCCAGCAGATCGCCGCGCAGCACCAGCAACAATGCCAGCAGCATGAACGAGAGCGAAAATGCCGACAGCTGGCTGAGGGTCGACCACGGCTGGCGCAGCAGGCGATTCACCGCCAGACGCACCGGCAGCGATTTTACCGTGAGCCCTTTCAGCACACTGAGCAGCATCCAGCCCAGCACACCGCAGAGCAACGCCAGCACGACGGCGCCAGCCAGCACGGCCCACAGCAGCATGCTCCCGCCCATCAGCCAGGCGAGGAGCATCACCACCACCGCCACGATAGCCGGAATGTAATATTTCAGCGGCCAGACGCTGGCCACCACGTCGCGACGCAGAACGCGCAGGGGCTGTGTCGCGAGCAGCAGGCGGTAAGGACGCAGCCCCACCAGCAGCGAAATGACGGTCATCGCCCCGATCGCCCAGAGCCACGGCCAGAGGCTGGCAGGGGGCAGCGCGACGGGCAGCACCGGCTTGAGGAGTACCATCAGCACTTTTTCAAACAGTAGCCCCATCATCCCGCCGGTGACAGCCGAGAGCGTCAGCACCATCAGCCACTGACCGATAATCAGTTTGCGCAGCTGCGCCCTGCCCGCCCCCAACGTTTTGAGGATCGCCACCAGATCGTAGCGGCTGCGGCAGTAGTGGCCCATGGCGACTGCCACCGCCGCCACCGCCAGCAGCAGCGTGAGCAGCGCCGAGAGCAGCAGGAATTGCTGGGAACGCTCCAGCGATTTGCCGAGTGCGCCCTCCTCCTGCTCCATCCCGGACCAGCGGTGCTCCGGCTTCAGCTGCGGCAGGAGCCATTTTTCGTAACGTTCCAGTTGCGCGGGCGTGCCGCCAAACTTAAAGCGCCAGGTGACGCGGCTGCCGGGCTGTACCGCCGCGGTTTTGGCGACATCTGCGGTGTTCATCAGCAGACGCGGCGCCATCTGAAACGGATTGAATCCGGCGTCCGGCTCCTGCACCACCTCCCCGGCGATTTTCAGGGTGGCATCGCCGACATCAATGCTGTCGCCGGTTTTTAAATTCAGCAGCGCCATCAGACGCGACGCCAGCAGCACCGTGCCCGGCGCAGGCTTCAGCCCCGGCGGGTTGGTCTGAAGCTCGCCGTAGAGCGGATAGATATCATCGACCGCCTTCACGCTCGCCAGCTGCGGCGTCCCGGCGGCAAAGGTCATGGTCTGGAAACCGATCTGCTCGCTGACCTTCAGCCCCTGCTTTCTCGCCTCCTCAATCCACGCCTGCGGCACTTCGCGGGAGCTGCGCAGCGTCCGGTCGCCGGCCATAAACTCACGGCTTTGCTGGCTGAGTCCCTTTTCCATCCGATCGCTGACGCTGCCGAGCGCCAGTACGCAGGCCACCGCCAGGCTTAGCGCCAGCCAGACAATCAGCAGCGAAGGGGAGCGCCATTCGCGCCAGAACCAGCGGGCAATCATGCATCCTCCTGCAGTTCGCCATTGACCAGGCGCAGGCGGCGATCGCAGCGGGCGGCCAGCTGCGGATCGTGGGTGACGAGGATCAGCGTCGTGCCGTGTTCACGGTTCAGCGAAAAGAGCAGATCGGCAATTTTGTCTCCGGTCTGGCGATCGAGGTTACCGGTGGGTTCGTCGGCAAACAGCACATCCGGGCGACCGTTAAACGCCCTGGCCAGCGCTACGCGCTGCTGCTCGCCGCCGGAGAGCTGCGCCGGAAGGTGATCGAGGCGTTTCCCCAGCCCCAGCTGTTGCAGCAGCGCGCTGGCGCTCTCCCGGCTCTGGGTGGTGTTCTCACCGCGCAGCAGCCCCGGCAGCTCGACGTTCTCCAGCGCGTTAAGGGTTGGAATCAACATAAATGACTGGAACACAAAGCCAATGTGCTTTGCCCGCAGGGCGGCGCGCGCCTCTTCATCGAGCTTATGCAAGGGTTGCCCGACCAGGTTGACCTCACCGCTGCTGCCGTCATCCAGACCGGCGAGGATCGCCAGCAGCGTGGATTTGCCGGAGCCCGATTCTCCAATCAGGGCGATGCTCTGCCCGCGTTTGACAATGAGTTCAACTCCGGTGAGGATGGAAAGCTCGTGCTCACCCTGACCCACGGACTTCTTAAGATGATGAACTTCAACAATGTTTTCCGCTGGCATTTGCCCTTCCTGTTTTTGATGCTGTTCTCATTTCGCGCCGCGGCTGCGGACACGCTATTAATTCTGGGTGACAGTCTGAGCGCTGGCTACCGGATGGCGGCCAGTGCCGCCTGGCCTGCGCTGCTGAATGATAAATGGCAGAGCAAAACGTCGGTTGTTAACGGCAGCATTAGCGGGGACACCTCCCAGCAAGGTCTCTCCCGTCTGCCGGCCCTGCTGAAACAGCACCAGCCGCGCTGGGTGCTGGTGGAGCTTGGCGGCAATGACGGCCTGCGCGGTTTCCAGCCACAGCAGACCGAGCAAACCCTGCGCAAAATTCTGCAGGATATCCGCGCCGCGAACGCCCAGCCGTTGCTGATGCAAATTCGACTGCCTGCCAACTATGGTCGTCGGTATAATGAAGCCTTTAGCGCGATATATCCGAAGCTTGCTAAAGAGTTCGATATTCCGCTGCTGCCCTTTTTTATGGAAGAGGTTTACCTGAAACCGCAGTGGATGCAGGACGACGGTATTCACCCCAATCGGGACGCCCAGCCGTTTATCGCCGACTGGATGGCAACCCGGTTGGCTCCATTAGTTAAACATGACTCGTAATTCAACGGAGATCCTGACAGGTAAAGTTATGCAAAAATCGGTCTTAATTACAGGATGTTCCAGTGGCATTGGCCTGGAAAGCGCCCTTGAGCTGAAGCGTCAGGGGTTCTGGGTGCTGGCCGCCTGCCGTAAACCGGAAGACGTTGAACGGATGAACGGCATGGGTTTAACCGGCGTACAGCTGGATCTGGATTGTACCGACAGCATTGAGCGCGCCGCCGATGAGGTGATCGCCCTGACCGGCAATCGTCTGTACGGGCTGTTTAATAATGCCGGTTTCGGCGTTTACGGCCCGCTGCAGAGCGTTACCCGCCAGCAGCTTGAAGCGCAATTCTCCGCCAACTTTTTTGGCGTTCATCAGCTGACCATGCGCCTGCTGCCGGCCATGCTGCCGCATGGCGAAGGCCGGATTGTGATGACCTCCTCGGTGATGGGGCTTATCTCTACTCCGGGCCGCGGGGCTTACGCCGCCAGCAAATATGCGCTGGAAGCCTGGTCTGATGCCCTGCGCATGGAGCTTCGCCACAGCGGCATTAAGGTGAGCCTGATTGAACCGGGCCCTATCCGCACCCGCTTTACCGACAATGTCAATCAAACCCAGGCCGACAAGCCGGTGGAAAACCCCGGTATCGCCGCCCGTTTTACCCTGGGGCCGGAGGCGGTGGTCGCCAAAGTGCGCCATGCTTTTGAGAGCAAAAACCCCAAGCTGCGTTATCCGGTCACGCTGGTGACCCATGCCGTCGGCCTGCTGAAGCGCCTGCTGCCTGGCCGGATGATGGACAAATTTTTACAGGGTTGAGTTGAAGCCTCGCGCCACGCCCCCATGTAAACAGAAACTCATAATTGGGATAGCCGCATGTCCGTACAGAATATTGTCAACATTACCGAAGCCAACCTGCACCAGACCCTTGAACAGTCGATGACCAAACCGGTGCTGTTCTACTTCTGGTCTGAACGTAGTCAGCACTGTCTGGAGCTGACGCCGGTGCTCGAGAAGCTGGCAGCCCAGTACAACGGTCAGTTTATCCTGGCGAAGCTGGACTGCGACGCCGAGCAGATGATTGCCTCCCAGTTTGGCCTGCGCGCCATTCCTACGGTTTATCTGTTCCAGAACGGTCAGCCGGTGGATGGCTTCCAGGGCCCGCAGCCGGAAGAGGCGATCCGCGCCCTGCTGGATAAAGTGCTGCCGCGCGAAGAGGAGCTGAAAGCGCAGCAGGCGGCAGCGTTGATGGCCGAAGGCAAACATGACGAAGCCCTGCCGCTGTTGAAAGAGGCGTGGCAGCTCTCCGGTCAGAATAGTGAAATCGGCCTGCTGCTGGCGGAAACGCTGATTATCTTAAAGCGTTCTGAAGAGGCCGAAGTGGTGCTCAAAACGATCCCATTGCAGGATCAGGATACCCGCTACCAGGGGCTGGTGGCGCAAATTGAACTGCTGAAGCAGGCGGCGGATACGCCGGAAATCCAGCAGCTGCAACAGCAGGTTGCCGACAACCCTGACGACGCGGTACTGGCGAGCCAGCTGGCGCTGCAGCTGCATCAGGTAGGTCGTAACGAAGAGGCGCTGGAACTGCTGTTCAGCCATCTTAAAAAGGATCTGGCTGCGGCAGACGGCCAGGCGCGCAAAATGTTCCAGGAAATTCTGGCCGCCCTCGGGACGGGTGATTCACTGGCTTCGACCTATCGCCGTAAACTTTACGCTCTGCTGTACTGATTCTGCCAGCTGGCCGGTCAGTGCCGCCACGAACACTCTGTCAGCCGCCGTTATGGCGGCTTTTTTATCTCTGCCGATAGCGTTTGTTTAGTCTTCCTGATGTTTAATTTTGAGAAAATGTTAACCAGACTTTAACGATGTAAAATATAGCCTTCCCTATGTCCACGTTTCTGAACGAATAGCCCGTCTGGAGTAACGTTTATCTTCCATTTGTGATCGTGGCAAAACGCCCACACACGCTGCCATTAGCCAGCTTTATCAGGATGATGTTAAACTTTTTCGTTATGAAAAGGGCACGCTAATAACTATAGGAAGTATGCGGCATGGCACATATCTTTTATGAGTTCACCTCTCTCAAGCCGGGTGTTCCTGATGTAGAAACATTAATGCAAGTCATCCACTCATCGGCAGAGACCAGCTTCGTTATTGGACCGGAAGTCGTTGATTTCGTCAAAAAAGCGCTGATCGTCAACACCACCATCGTCAGCTTTAAAAACTGCAAATTTGCTTTCGACAACGGCACGCATTTCATTGAATTTGATGGCAAAGGTAAGTCGAAGCGTTACAACGAGGTTCCGCACTGGTTTGTCTCCCCGGCCGATTTCTCTCGCTCGCAGTGGCTGATCAACCATAAGCTGTCGGATGTGATGGCGACGACGTTTATCGATGTGCTGATGTCTTACCCGCTGAAAGAGCGCCGTGCCCACTGCAATCTGCTGTTTGGTTTAGACTTGCATAAGACAGGTATCGTGCCGTCCAGCACGCCTGCAGCAAGCAAAATCGGCAATAAAAACGGTAAAACCACAAAACCGAAAATTATCGAACTGGGCTCCTTTGAACTGTTCAGCCAGTTCTTTGACCGCCTGAAAAGCGCCGTGGCGGAAGATCGCTTCCCGACCCTGCAGGTGCTGACGGGGATCGACGATCTGTCGAAAGCGCCAAATAACCTTAAACAGGGTATCCGCACCTGGTTTAAAGCGATCACCGGCGATCTGCCACCGAATAATAAGCGCGTCGAAGCGGGTAACGCCGGTCTGTTCTGTGCCCCGGTGCGCGAGCAGCTGCAGCAGATAGAAGCGATGGGCCTGGAAAAATATTATGCGGGACTGTCGCGGGCGATCGTTGACGCGGGCGAACAGTATATCGCTGACTTCTCTTACACTCCCTCCAGCGCCTGATCTTCTCTGATAACGGAAAACACGCGTTGCCCTGCTATTTTTAGCGGGGCTTTTTTCTGTCTGAATCCAGCCCGGCTCGTTGATTTGGCGGGAATTTACCCCTGTTTGCCGGTATACTTATGCGCAACAAACGAACAGTTTTAATCGCAACATGGAATACAAAACAGGAGGTTTTACATGTTCATCGTCATCCCTATTTTAATCTTCGTGGCGCTGGTGATCGTCGCCGCCGGCGTCAAAATCGTTCCGCAGGGCTACCAGTGGACGGTGGAACGTTTTGGTCGATATACCACGACGCTGCAGCCGGGCTTAAGCCTGGTCGTGCCGTTTATGGACCGCATTGGCCGCAAAATCAATATGATGGAGCAGGTCCTCGATATTCCGTCTCAGGAGGTTATCTCCCGGGATAACGCCAATGTCACCATCGATGCGGTCTGCTTTATTCAGGTGATTGACGCGCCGAAAGCGGCTTACGAGGTCAGCAACCTTGAGTTAGCCATCATAAATCTCACGATGACGAATATTCGAACCGTGCTGGGTTCAATGGAGCTGGACGAAATGCTCTCCCAGCGCGACAGCATCAATACCCGCCTGCTGCACATCGTCGATGAAGCCACCAACCCCTGGGGTATTAAAGTTACGCGTATTGAGATCCGCGACGTGCGCCCGCCAGCAGAGTTGATCACCTCCATGAACGCCCAGATGAAGGCCGAGCGAACCAAGCGCGCCTACATTCTGGAGGCCGAGGGGGTACGTCAGGCGGAGATCCTGAAGGCTGAAGGGGAAAAACAGTCGCAGATCCTGAAAGCTGAAGGCGAACGCCAGTCGGCCTTCTTACAGGCTGAAGCCCGTGAACGTTCGGCGGAAGCTGAAGCCCGCGCCACGAAAATGGTTTCGGAAGCTATCGCAGCCGGGGATATCCAGGCGGTTAACTACTTTGTGGCGCAGAAGTACACCGAGGCGCTGCAGGCTATAGGCTCGGCGGATAACAGCAAGGTGGTGATGATGCCGCTGGATGCCAGCAGCCTGATGGGTTCGATCGGCGGGATCGCGGAACTGATTAAAAACAGCGGCAACGAGCGCAAATGATGATCGAGATGATTGCTGCACATCCGCACGTTTTCTGGCTTAGCCTCGGCGGCCTGCTGCTGGCGGCAGAGATGCTCGGCGGCAACGGCTATCTGCTGTGGAGCGGCGTGGCGGCCGTTATCACCGGGCTGCTGGTGTGGATCTTACCGTTCGACTGGGCATGGCAGGGGGTGCTGTTTGCCCTGCTGACCCTGATTGCCGCCTGGCTCTGGTGGCGCTGGCTCTCAAGGCAGGTGCGCGCCCAGAAGCCCGCCGATGCCCGGCTCAACCAGCGAGGAAAACAGCTGGTGGGGATGCAGTTTACCCTGGACACCGCCCTGGTTAACGGGCGCGGTCATATGCGTGTCGGCGACAGTTCGTGGCCGGTTATTGCCGACGAGGATTTAGGCGTCGGCACCAAAGTTGAGGTGGTGGCCGTAGAGGGTATTACCCTTCGCGTCCGGGCCCTTTCCCGATAAGAACAGGAATAGCATGATGGTCAGGAAGACAACGCTGGCACTCAGCGTTAGCGCCTTACTGGCGAGCGCCGCTCCGGCATTTGCCTCATTTGATATGGAAGACTGCAACTGGAGCGATGAGCACTGTCTGCTGAAAGGCGACCCGGTGCTGACGCCCGGTAACGACTCCCGCGATAACCTGCTGCGCCTGCTGAGCGAAGCCAAATCCTTTGCCCTGCCCGTGCAGTCGATGCCTGTGGATATCACCCGCTCCCGGGATTTCTATTTTGCTTACCACCCGGAGTGGGATGACCCGGAAGATCCTGTCACCCCAGCCGCGGACAAACCCGCTGAAGAGAGCCTTCTCAATCAGCAGCTGGCCGCATTGCAGCTCGGGGCCGTCGACACCCGGCAGGACAGCGAGCAGGAAAACCGCTTCGTCTCGAACAGTGCCGACAGCCTCAGCCAGTTTTTTGCCGCGCTGCTGGCCGACGACGCGCTGACGGCGGAACAGCGCCATGTCCTGGGGCAGGCGCGTCTGGGGCTTTACTCCGGCGCAACCGATGAGCAGATCTCCGCCTCCCTGACGACCCTTCCTGCCCACTCTTCTGCCCTGCTGTATCAAACTTATCTGACCGGGGCGGCCCGTTTTTATGCCGGAGATTACGAGGAGGCGGAACGGGCGTTTACCTCGCTTGTCGACAGCGATCGTCCGTGGCTGGCAGAGACCGCGGGCTATATGCTGATGCGCACGGCGCTGAACAAAAGCAGCCAGAACAGCACCGGAGAGTATGGCGATTTTGATATCGACCGCATCGACCGTCCGGCCGCTGAACAGGCGCAGAAAGCGGCCCAGGCTTACCTCCAGCGCTGGCCGGAGGGGCGTTACGCCGATTCGGCGCGCGGTATGCTGCGCCGCATCAACTGGTATCTGCAGGCGTGGCCGCAGCTGGCAGGGCTGTACGAGCAGCGGTTCCAGCAGGCTGAGAATGCTGAGGCGCTGCGCGGCCTGGTGACCGAATACGATAATGTCTACGGCATGCAGTTCTACGGTCGTGCCGTGCGGGAAGCCTTCCCCGACGCGCCGCAGGTCAGCTATATCGAACTGCTGCGCGCCCTTCGCCTGAACAGCGACGAGAAACCGACCCTGACGCAGGAGGATCTCAACAGCGGCAAACCGGCGTTTGAACAGAGCGGCAAGCTGGCGCTGTGGCGCAATTTACAGTTGAACCTGTGGCAGGCGACGAATAACCCTGCCGCCATCCTTCAGGCCGTTAAACCGGCAGAAAGACTCCCGGCGCACGACATTGTCGCCTTCAGCGAGCAGGTACTGTACGGCGACGCGCTGATGGCGCAAAAGCAGTGGCCTGAGGCGCGTGATTTCTGGCTTAAGCTGCTGAAACTCAGCCAGGATGCTGAACAGCAGCAGTACGTGCAGTCCAGACTGGCGGCCACCCTGGTCTATAGCGGTAATCCAGAGGCGATATTTGCCGCGGATAGCGCCATCACCAGCCTGCGTTATCGCTCCCGGGTGCTGAAAGCGGTAGCCTCGCCTGATCGGTTACGTCAGCAGGCCAGTCAGGGACCCAACAATGAAGAGCGGACCATTGCGCTGCATACCCTGCTGGTGCGCGATTTAACGGAGAACCGCTTTAGCGACTGGTTAAATGACAGAAAGCTCGCCAGCGCGATAACCTCGCCAGTCATTGGCAAAGCGTTTGACGATGTTAACCTGAGCGTATTTGACTGGAACGGCGATGCCGCCGAAGCCGGTTACGTCTGTCGAAGCCTGGACCAAACGGTGCAGGTGCTCAGCCAGAACGCCGCAGATGCCCATGCCCTGAACTGTCTGGGCGAGTTTTTCCGCACAACCAATACCCGTGTCGATCTGTGGAAAGAGAGTGCGGGCAACGGTCTGCTGGAGGCGGCCATCCACCGCAAAGAACCCTACGGGCAGTTCGACAGACAGGCTTACTACCAGCAGGTCATCACCTCACCAAAGGCGGAACATGAAGATAAGAGCTATGCGCTCTATCGGGCCATCATGTGCTACGCCCCGTCCGGCTATAACGAATGTGGCGGAACCGATGTGGATAAAGCCCAGCGCAAAGGCTGGTTCTCGCAGTTAAAAACGCAGTATCCGGGCAGTCCGTGGGCGCAAAAACTCAAATACTACTGGTAGCCGCGCTGCTGGCCGGAGAGGCGCAGGCGGCAGAAATTGTTACCGCCCACGAGCATCCGGCCTTCTGGCTCTGGTCAGGGGTGAAGGCCAGCGAGGCACTGAAAGAGGCGCAAACGGTCTATCTCCATCAGGGCGAAGTGCTGGCCCGGCCCGATGAGGTGGTATTTCAGCGCCTCGGCCTGCCGGTCAGTCGCCTGACCTTTCCCTCCATCTGGCTGACCGTGCGCTTTACTACCCTGGAGGTGCCGCCGACCATCGTGCCGAGAATTGTGCGGTTGATGCAGCGCTGGCAGGCCGCCGGAAATCAGGTCGTGGGGTTACAGGTCGATTTTGATGCCGCTACCCACCAGCTGGCAGACTACGCGCGCTTTTTGCGTACACTTCGCCAGCAGCTGCCGCCGGAGTTTGCGCTGGGGGTGACCGGGCTACTGGACTGGGCGAAAACCGGCGATGTCGCCACGCTGAACGCGCTGGCGGTAGATGAGCTGGTGATCCAGAGCTATCAGGGCCGCCATACGGTAGACAATTATCAGGCCTATCTGCCCGCGCTTGCCCGGCTGCGCATTCCCTTCAAGCTCGGGCTGGTACAAAACGGCCAGCGGGATGTGCAGGCCGAAGCGCAACTGCGAAAATCCCCCTGGTATCGCGGGACGGTGGTGTTTATGCTCAACCCGGCCCGGCGTTAAGCCTTCACCTTACGATGACAGCAGCCGGAGAGATTATCGATGATCGGACAGTCAGCGCTCTCATCCCCCGGGCAGCTCTCGGCCAGGGCCAGCAGCCGATCGCGCATCGCCTGTAGCTCTACAATATGCCGCTCAATTTCAGCCACCTTATCCAGCGTCCGGCTTTTTACATCGGCGCTGTGGCGGGCAGGATCGTTAAACAGCGTCACCAGATCGCCGCACTCATCCAGATTGAACCCCACCTGCCGCGCCTGGCGCAGTAGCGTCAGTTCATCAAGGTGCTTTTGCGTATAGCTCCGGTAGCCGTTCTCACTGCGCAGCGGCGGTGTCACCAGCCCTTTCTCTTCGTAAAAACGAATCGCTTTGCTGGTTAAGCCAGTTTTTTTGGCAACATCACTGATATTCACGTTTCCCCCTTGACCTTCCCCTTGATGGAAGGTTTAACCTTGATAACAGTTAGATGAAAGTGTCTCTCCGGTCAATATCTGGCTGGAGATTTATAAGGAGCTAATTATGTCTCAAACCATCGATCTGACACTGGACGGCCTCTCCTGCGGCCACTGTGTCAAACGCGTTAAAGAGAGTCTGGAGCAACGCCCGGACGTTGAGCATGCAGAGGTGACCATCGAGCACGCGGTCGTTACCGGCAGCGCCAGCGCCGATGCCCTGATCGACACCATCAAACAGGCCGGTTACGGTGCGGCGTTAAGCCACCCAAAGGCTGATCCGCTGACAGCGTCAACAACTCCGTCGGAAGCACTGACAGCGGACCCCTCTGAGCTTCCGGCAGCTCACGACAGTGATGACAGCCAACAGCTGTTGATCAACGGCATGAGCTGCGCCAGCTGCGTCACCCGGGTGCAGGATGCACTGCAGGCGGTTCCGGGTGTGGCACAGGCACGGGTCAATCTGGCGGAACGCACTGCGCTGGTGATGGGCAGTGCTTCCGCCGCTGATTTAGTGCAGGCCGTTGAGAAAGCGGGCTACGGCGCCGAAGCGATTGAGGATGACATCGAACGGCGGGCGCGCCAGCAGGAGACGGCCATCGCCACCATGAAACGTTTTCGCTGGCAGGCGATTGTCGCCCTGCTGGTAGGTATCCCGGTGATGGGCTGGGGTATGCTCGGCGACAACATGATGGTCACCGACGATAACCGCACGCTGTGGCTGGCGATCGGCGTGCTCACCCTCGGCGTGATGATCGTCGCCGGCGGCCACTTTTATACCAGCGCCTGGAAGAGCCTGAAAAACCGCACCGCCACCATGGACACGCTGGTGGCGCTGGGTACCGGCGCGGCGTGGCTCTACTCGATGAGCGTAAACCTCTGGCCACAGTGGTTCCCGATGGAAGCGCGCCATCTCTACTATGAAGCCAGCGCCATGATCATCGGCCTGATCAACTTAGGCCATATGCTGGAGGCGCGGGCCCGGCAGCGTTCGTCGAAAGCGCTGGAAAGATTACTCGATTTAACGCCGCCCACCGCCCGGGTGGTGACGGAGAGCGGCGAACAGAGCGTGCCGCTGGCAGAGGTTGAAGCAGGCATGATCCTGCGCCTGACCACCGGGGATCGCGTCCCGGTGGACGGGGAGATCACCCAGGGCGAAGCCTGGTTTGACGAGGCGATGCTCACCGGCGAGCCGGTACCGCAGCAGAAAAGCGACGGGGAGAGCATTCATGCCGGTACTGTCGTGCAGGATGGCAGCGTGCTGTTCCGCGCCAGCGCCGTCGGCAGTCACACCACGCTGTCGCGCATTATTCGGATGGTGCGCCAGGCCCAGAGCAGCAAACCGGAGATCGGCAAGCTGGCGGATAAAATCTCTGCCATTTTCGTGCCGGTGGTGGTGGGTATCGCCCTGTTCAGCGCCGCTATCTGGTACTTTTTTGGCCCCGCGCCGCAGATTGTTTACACCCTGGTGATCGCCACCACGGTGCTGATTATCGCCTGCCCTTGCGCCCTGGGGCTGGCGACGCCGATGTCGATTATCTCCGGCGTCGGACGTGCCGCGGAGTCGGGCGTGCTGGTGCGCGACGCCGACGCCCTGCAACGCGCCAGCACTCTGGATACGCTGGTCTTTGATAAAACCGGCACCCTGACCGAAGGTAAACCGCAGGTGGTTGCCGTCCATACCCTGGGTGGGATCGACGAAGCTGCCGCCCTCAATCTGGCAGGCGCACTTGAGCAGGGTTCCAGCCACCCGCTGGCCCGGGCGATTCTGGATAAAGCGGAGCGCGCGCTCGCCCAGGTAGATAACTTCCGCACCCTGCGTGGCCTTGGCGTCAGCGGCGAGGTGGACAACCGCACCCTGCTGCTCGGTAATCAGGCGCTGCTTACGGAAAATGGCATTGATACCAGCGAGCTGGATGAACATCTGCACACCTGGGCCACCAGGGGCGCAACGCCAGTGTTGCTGGCGATTGACGGGCGGGCCGCGGCGCTGTTTGCCATCCGCGATCCGCTGCGCGCAGACAGCGTGACCGCACTGCAACGCCTGCACCGGGAGGGTTATCGTCTGGTGATGTTGACCGGCGATAACGCCACTACCGCACAGGCTATCGCCAGGGAAGCTGGCATTGATGAGGTGATTGCGGGCGTCCTGCCGGATGGCAAGGCGGAGGCGATTATCAAACTGCAGAAGCAGGGGCGCCGGGTGGCGATGGTTGGCGACGGCATCAACGATGCCCCGGCGCTGGCACAGGCCGATGTCGGGATTGCCATGGGCGGCGGCAGCGATGTCGCCATCGAAACGGCGGCGATAACCCTGATGCGCCACAGTCTGACCGGCGTGGCCGACGCGCTCGCCATCTCGAAAGCGACGCTGCGCAACATGAAGCAGAATTTGCTGGGGGCCTTTATCTACAACGCCTTCGGTATTCCTGTCGCCGCCGGGATCTTATGGCCGCTGACCGGCACGCTGCTCAATCCGGTGGTGGCGGGTGCCGCCATGGCCCTCTCCTCTATTACCGTGGTCAGCAACGCCAACCGCCTGCTGCGCTTTAAACCTAAAGCCTGAGGTGGTCGCAGGACAAGGACGTCTTGCGCCACTCCTCCCCACGCGCTAGCATGAATTTTTCATCAGGGAGCGCGTATGGGTCTGTTTCAACGTCTGAAAGCATCGTTTCGCGCCCTCTTCCCCCGCCGCTATCGCTGGCCTGGTCTTGATATCACCCTTCCCGGCGGACAGCATCTGCATCTGGTCGGCAGTATCCATATGGGTACGCGGGATATGTCTCCCCTGCCCGATGGCCTGGTTACCCGCTTGCATCATGCCGACGCGCTGATCGTCGAAGCGGATATCTCCGGGAACGAGTCGCCCTTCGCAGGACTTGCGATCCCGCCTCCGCTGGCGGAGCGTATCAGCCCGACCCAGCTTACGGAACTGCAACGGGTCGCCGGGGAGCTTGGATTATCGCTTAATCAGCTTGAGAGCCAGCCGCTGTGGCAGATCGCTATGGTGTTGCAGGCTACCCAGGCGCAGCGGTTGGGGCTGCGGGGAGATTACGGCATCGATTACCAATTGCTGAATGCCGCGCGCACGCAGAACCTACCGGTCATTGAGCTGGAAGGGGCGGCCAGCCAGATCGCCCTGCTGCGCCAGATGCCAGACGACGGTTTGCTGCTGCTGGAAGATACCCTGACTCACTGGCACACCAATGCCCGCCTGCTGCAAACCATGGTGAGCTGGTGGCTGGATTCCCCCCCTGTCGTCGACAAGCTGGCGCTTCCGGCGACCTTCAGCGAGTCGCTGTATGATGTGCTGATGCATGAGCGTAATCAGGCGTGGTGCGAAAAGCTGCACGCGTTGCCGGCTGGGCGGTATGTGGTGGCGGTGGGGGCGTTGCATCTGTACGGCGAGGGGAATTTGCCGTCGCTGCTGAGATAAAAAAGTGGCCAATATTTCTATTGGCCCGTCAAAGAGGAATTTCATCATTGTTATTATGCCGGAGGAGACCTCCGGTTCAGCAGATTGTCGCTCAAAGTGACCATCACTGCCAACACTATTGCGCAAGATGGTGCTATTTTTTAGCCGCTTTTGAGGCGTATTCTTAAGGCGTTTATTGTCCAGGCTAAGAAGGATTGCTATGACTCCCGCCGTTAAATTACTCGAAAAAAACAAGATTCCGTTTCGGATCCACAGCTATGACCACGATCCGGCTGAAACCAATTTTGGTGATGAAGTGGTGCGTAAACTGGGTCTGAATGCGGATCAGGTCTATAAAACGTTGCTGGTCGCGGTGAATGGCGATATGAAACACCTCGCCGTGGCGGTGACGCCGGTTGCCAGTCAGCTGGATCTGAAGAAAGTGGCCAAAGCGCTGGGCGCCAAAAAGGTGGATATGGCCGACCCGATGGTGGCGCAACGCACCACGGGGTATCTGGTGGGGGGAATTAGCCCGCTGGGGCAGAAGAAGCGCCTGCCGACGCTGATTGATGCACCTTCACAGGCGTTTGAGACGATCTATATTTCCGGCGGCAAGCGCGGGATGGATATTGAACTGGCGGCGAGCGATCTGGCGAAAATGCTGGATGCGCAGTTTGCGGATATCGCGCGTCGGGATTAAAAAAACGCCGGGTGGCGCTGCGCTTACCCGGCCTACAAAACCAAAAAACCGTTAAAACCGTTAAAACCGTTCGAACCGTAGGCCGGGTAAGGCGAAGCCGCCACCCGGCACTGACGGCGCTTACTGCCAGCTCACTTCACCCTGCGGTTCATACGCATTCACATCCAGCGGTGAGTTCTGCTGGATGTATTGCTTCAGCACCTCGGCATCAATAAAGCCGGTATTCACATAGCCTGGTTTGTCGTCGATATGCGGATAACCATCACCGCCGGTGGCGTTAAAGCTCAGGGTCGCCATACGGTAGGTTTTCGCCGGATCAACCGGTTCACCCTTGATCTTCAGGTCGTTGAGCACCCCACCTTTCGCCACAAAGCTCACGTTGGCAAACTGCGGATAGGCACCGGAGTCCGGTTTCATCTGCGCCACCGCGGTGAGATAGTCGGTAACCTCTTTACCGCTCATATCGACATAGACCAGCACGTTGCCGAACGGCTGCACCTTGAGGACATCTTTATAGGTGATATCGCCCCCTTCGATGGAGTCGCGGATGCCGCCGCCGCTCATCACTGCAAAATCGGCATTGGTGCGCGCCATCTGGGCGGCCAGGATCAGATGGCCCATATTGGTCTGCACGAAGCGCACCTTGCTGCGATCGCCTTCCAGTCTGCCATTGAGCGTACCGATCTTCACATCCAGCTGCGCTTTACCTTTATTCTGGAACGGCGTCAGCAGGGAGAGCATCTGTGGGTTTTCCGCAATTTCTGGCGTATAGAGAACGCGCTCGCTCTGGCCATTATCGTAGGTCACCTTCTTCTTCAGGTTGACCGGGATGAGCTGGTAGTGAACCAGCTTCATCTCGCCGTTACGGAATTCGAAATCGGCCCGGCCCACATATTTGCCCCACTCGTGCGCCTGCACAATCCAGATCCCGTTCTGCTTATCGGGCGCGCACGGCGTGCCTGGCACATAGTCCACCTGCTTTTTATTCTCCGAGGCCATGCAGACCGGATCCTGGGAGTGACCCCCCACGATCATCGCCAGGGAGCCCGCCGGCAGGCTACGCGCCATCTCGACATCCCCTGGCGCGTTCGAGCCGTGCTCGCCATTATCGTAATGACCCATATGGGTAGTGGCGATAATCACGTCCGGCTTTTCGTTCTGCTGCAACTCCTGGATCACCAGCTTCGCTTCGTCAGCCGGCTTACGGAATTCGATATCGGTGAAATATTCCGGGTTGCCGATTTTCGCCGTGTCGTCGGTGGTCAGCCCCACCACCGCAATTTTAATATCCTGGCGTTTGAAAATGGCCCAGGGTTTAAATAAGCGTTCGCCGGTGCTTTTCTGATAAATATTGGCGGAGAGGAACGGAAATTTGGCCCACTTCTCCTGCTGGCGTAATACTTCGATGGGATTATCAAACTCATGGTTGCCCACGGCCATCGCATCGTAGCCAATCAAATTCATGCCGCGAAAATCGGGTTCCGCGTCCTGTAAATCTGATTCCGGCACGCCGGTATTAATGTCGCCGCCGGAGAGGAGCAGCACGCTGCCGCCTTTTGCCGCCACCTCTTTACGGATCCCATCCACCAGCGTTTTCTGTGCCGAAAGGCCATATTCGCCATATTCGCTGCGCCAGAAGTGGCCGTGGTGATCGTTGGTATGCAGGATGGTGATGTTATAGGTTTTATCTTTTTCCCAGGCCTGGGCCGGCAGGCTGATCAGCCCACACGCCGCAATGATTGCCAGCGCGACGCCTCGCTTCATTAACTTCATTTCTTCACTCCCTGATGCATAGACAAACGCAAAAATTACAATGAGTAATCAGAATAGACAAATATGTTTTCAGAATTGCGACTTTCCTCAAATGTCGGGGACAGGTATGTTAGGCGGATAATAATTACATCCTGCACTTCCTATAACAATCGACGTGGTATTTATGGCAATCAGTGAATCTACTCCACCGGTGTCGGCTGCTAAGGCTCGCACCTCATTTGGTATTCTTGGCGCAATCAGTCTTTCGCATCTGCTGAACGATATGATCCAGTCGCTTATTCTGGCGATCTACCCCTTATTGCAGTCCGAGTTCTCTCTTACCTTCGTGCAGATCGGCATGATCACCCTCACCTTCCAGCTGGCGTCGTCGCTGCTACAACCGGTGGTGGGCTACTGGACGGACAAATACCCGATGCCGTGGTCGCTGCCCATTGGTATGTGCTTTACCCTGAGCGGCCTGATCCTGCTGGCGATGGCCGGGAGCTTTGAAGGGGTACTGGTGGCAGCCGCGCTGGTGGGCACCGGCTCGTCGGTATTTCACCCGGAGTCGTCCCGCGTGGCACGTATGGCCTCCGGTGGCCGTCACGGGCTGGCGCAGTCGCTGTTCCAGGTGGGCGGTAACTTCGGCAGCTCCCTCGGCCCGCTGTTGGCGGCGGTAATTATTGCCCCCTATGGAAAAGGAAACGTGGCCTGGTTTGTGCTGGCTGCGCTGCTGGCGATTGTGGTGCTGGCGCAAATCAGCCGCTGGTACGCCGCCCAGCACCGGGTTAATAAGGGCAAACCAAAAGCGCCGGTTATCAATCCCCTTCCCCGTAACAAGGTTATTCTGGCGGTCAGCATTCTGCTGATGCTGATTTTCTCCAAATATTTCTATATGGCGAGCATCAGCAGCTATTACACCTTTTACCTGATGGAAAAATTCGGATTATCGGTACAAAACGCCCAGTTTCATCTCTTCGCCTTCCTGTTTGCCGTTGCCGCCGGAACCGTTATTGGTGGGCCATTGGGTGACAAAATCGGGCGTAAATATGTGATTTGGGGCTCTATCCTTGGCGTTGCGCCCTTCACGCTTATTTTGCCCTACGCAACCCTGTGGTGGACGGGTATTTTAACCGTGATCATTGGTTTTATCCTCGCCTCTGCGTTTTCTGCCATTCTGGTCTATGCCCAGGAGCTGCTTCCGGGGCGTATCGGCATGGTTTCCGGGCTGTTTTTTGGTTTTGCTTTTGGCATGGGTGGCCTTGGTGCAGCGGTATTAGGCCTGATTGCAGACCATACCAGCATCTTCCTGGTCTACAAAATCTGCGCTTTCCTGCCGCTTCTCGGGATGTTGACTATATTCCTGCCTGATAACCGGCATAACGCCTGATTTATTGGCGGTCAAACTTCCGGTTTGGCCGCGCCCTCTCCTTATACCATCAGCCTTTCTTTACTTTCCTTCTGAAAATTCCCCGCCCAGGCTTCCGTTTCTCCTTTATTGCTGTTTTTACCAAAATTCAATGATTATTCATAAACGTAATCATTAATTTTGTCATAAACTATTACACAGCTTTTTGGTTTCCCGACCAAAAATGGCGTCATACAGCAACGAAAGGAGACGGAATGCACCACGCCACACCGCTTATCACCACCATTGTTGGTGGACTTGTACTCGCTTTTATTCTCGGCATGATTGCCAACAAACTGCGTATTTCCCCTCTGGTGGGCTATTTATTGGCGGGCGTGTTAGCCGGACCTTTTACCCCAGGTTTTGTTGCTGATACGAAACTCGCCCCGGAGCTGGCAGAGCTTGGCGTGATCCTGCTGATGTTCGGTGTGGGTTTGCATTTCTCCCTGAAGGATTTGATGGCGGTAAAGTCCATCGCCATTCCCGGCGCGATCGCCCAGATAGCCGTGGCGACGTTGTTGGGTATGGCGCTTTCCGCGGTGCTGGGCTGGCCGCTGATGACCGGCATCGTGTTTGGGCTCTGTCTTTCTACCGCCAGTACCGTGGTACTGCTGCGCGCGCTTGAAGAGAGACAGCTGATTGACAGCCAGCGGGGGCAGATCGCCATCGGCTGGCTGATTGTTGAAGATCTGGTGATGGTCTTAACCCTGGTGCTGCTGCCTGCCATCGCCGGCATGCTGGAAAAAGAGAATGTCGGTTTAGCCTCGCTGGCGCTCGATATGAGTATTACCATCGGTAAGGTAGTGGCGTTTATTGCCATTATGATGCTGGTGGGCCGCCGCCTGGTGCCGTGGATCCTCGCCCGTAGCGCAGCGACCGGCTCGCGTGAACTGTTCACCCTCTCGGTGCTGGCGCTGGCGTTAGGTATTGCGTTCGGGGCCGTGGAGCTGTTCGATGTCTCCTTCGCGCTGGGGGCTTTCTTTGCCGGGATGGTGCTGAACGAATCGGAGCTGAGCCACCGTGCCGCCCACGATACCCTGCCCCTGCGCGACGCCTTTGCGGTGCTGTTCTTCGTCTCGGTAGGGATGCTGTTCAATCCGATGATCCTCATTGAACAGCCGCTGGCGGTGCTCGGCACGCTGGCCATCATTATCTTCGGTAAGTCACTCGCCGCTTTCTTCCTGGTGCGCATGTTCGGCCACTCGCCGCGTACCGCGCTGACTATTGCCGCCAGTCTCGCCCAGATTGGTGAATTTGCCTTTATTCTCGCCGGGCTGGGCATGGCGCTGGATCTGCTGCCGCAGGCCGGGCAAAACCTGGTGCTGGCGGGGGCGATCCTCTCAATTATGCTGAACCCGATACTGTTCGCGCTGCTGGAAAAATACCTCGATAAAACCGAAATCCTGGACGATCAGACGCTGGAAGAGGCCATTGAGGATGAGAAGCAGATCCCGGTGGATATCTGTAACCACGCCCTGCTGGTGGGTTTTGGCCGCGTCGGCAGCCTGCTGGGTGAGAAGCTGATGGCCCAGGGCATTCCGCTGGTGGTGATTGAAAACTCCCGTACCCGCGTGGATGAGTTGCGCGCACGCGGGATCCGGGCGGTGCTGGGGAATGCGGCGAACGAAGAGATCATGAATCTGGCGCATCTGGACTGCGCGCGCTGGCTGCTGCTGACCATTCCCAACGGCTATGAAGCGGGTGAGATTGTCGCCTCGGCGCGCGAAAAGTGTCCGGATATTGAAATTATTGCCCGCGCCCATTACGACGACGAGGTGGATTACATCACCGAGCGTGGCGCGAATCAGGTGGTGATGGGTGAGCGTGAAATTGCCAATACGATGCTGGCGCTGCTGGATAAGGCGCCGGTGATGGGGTAAAAAAAAAGCCTGCTGGCGCTTCGCTTAGCAGGCCTGGACGTCGCCCCGGCAAGCGCAGCGCTGCCGGGGAATGGACTTATCTGTCCCAGTAGGACTCTTCCAGACTGTCTTCCCGCTCCGGCAGGCCGCGCGTTAAGCGCGGTGAGTGCTGGTTCAACACCTGATAACTCACGCGGTTTGCGTACTTACATACCTGCGCCAGCGACGAATAGGTCAGCCAGTTAAACTTGTGTTTGCTGGAGTTCGGCACGTTGGTACGGTGGAACGCGTTGGCAGTGATATCGTGCAGCAGCGCCGCCAGCGCGCCGTCGCCTGCGCCGTTGGTGTTCATGATCTTCTCCGGGCCACCCATGTACGGGGCGATATGCGAGAAGATACGCAGCGGATTTACGCAGTCCTTATGGCGCATGGCGCGGCTGAATTCAAACTGGTTGAACTCGGCAATCGCCCCCGGCAACAGCGGATGCTGGGTCTTGCGTTTTGCCTCTTCTTCGGTGAAGCCAGCCATATACAATCCTACCGGCCCGGCGGTGCAGAGCACCAGATCGACCCAGTCCAGCGCTTTATCGGATGCCAGCAGCGGATCGCTCTCCCCGGTCAGGGCTTCGGCCTCTTCTTCGTTCATCGCCAGAATCGAGACGTGCTCCTTCAGGAACGCCTGCCACCACTCCGGGTTATCGGCGATGACAAATTTGGTGCCCAGGGTAAGGACCACCGGCACGTTGTATTTCTTCGCGTATTCCACGGCCTTCATGGTCGCTTCCGGCATCGGCTCACCGGGCTTGCAGCGCACCAGATAGGAGGTCAGCACCAGTGCCGATGCCCCGGCGATCACCTCTTCAGGAATGCTGTCGGCGCGCAGCTGGTTCATATGGCCAGGGCTGATGGCGAAGGTCCGCTCGCCGGATTCACCGATCAGCGTAAAACAGCGGCCAATCGCCCCGTCCACGCCCTGGAGGTAGTTCAGATCGGTCCGGCTGGAGGTGTTGCAGAGATAACGGTAGGCGTAACTGCCGATTTCGACATTGCTGCACATCACGCCCAGCAGCACGGAGCGGTCGTCCGCCAGCACGGAGTAGTTGTGCATGGTGTTGCCGATGGTCCCCCCGGCAAATTGATGGGTGATCAGGTTATCCCGCACCAGCTCCTGATAGAGCGCTTCCGCTACATCGTCTTCAATCACCAGAGAGTGCCCGGCGCTCAGGCCGTAACGTTCGACAAACGCATCGTCCACTTTTGCTTCAATATCCACCAGCGTCTGGTCGATACCCACCACCCAGGCGGCACTGGACTCATTTTCCGGCTGAATTTGCTGCAGCAGCGGATCGCGGGCGTTAACGGGAAAGTAGTGTTTGGATTTACGTTTACCGGGAAATTTCATGTTCTGAGCTATGAGTGACGGATGGGCCGGGAATGGTAGCACAAACCCGGCGCAGAGTGCGATCAGCGGCTGCGGGTCACCAGTGATGCCATCATCTCGATGTGCTCAGGATTGTCGTTAAGGGCCGGAATATACTCGTACTTCGTCCCGCCCGCTTCGAGGAAGAACTCCCGGTTTTGCACCGCGATCTCTTCCAGGGTTTCCAGACAGTCTGACGCAAAGCCCGGCGACATCACCTGGATATGCTTCACCCCCTTCTCACCCAGCATTTTGAGGGTCTCATCGGTATAAGGGGTCAGCCACGGCTCGCGGCCAAAGCGCGACTGGAAGGTCATCATCACCTTCTCGGGCGGCAGGCCGAGGGCGGATACCAGCTCACGGGTGGTATCGCGGCAGCGCTGCGGATAGTCGTCCCCTTCGTTGGCGAATCGCTGCGGGATGCCGTGATAGGAGAGCAGCAGCAGATCCGGCTCGCCGTGTTTCTCAAACGACGCGCGGGCGCTGCTGGCAAGGGCGTTGATATAGAGCTCGTTATCCGCGTAGTCGCGAATAAAGGTCACGCCGGGTATGCGACGACGGGTTGCCAGAATGCGCGCCAGCTCATCCCAGACGGCTGCCACAGTGGAGCAGGAATACTGCGGATAGAGCGTCAGCACCACAATGTGCTCAACGCCCTGCGCCAGCAGTTCATCGACGGCGCTTTTCAAGGAAGGTTTGCCGTAGCTCATGCCCAGCGCCACCGGCATATCCGGCAGACGGGCGGCCAGCGCCTTCTCCTGACGACGGCTGTAGACCATCAGCGGTGAGCCCTCTTCCATCCAGACGGACTGATAGAGCTTTGCCACGCGCGGCGAACGGATCGGCAGAATCACGCCGCGCAGCAAAGGCCACCACAGCAGGCGTGGGGTATCCACAACGCGCGTATCGCTTAAAAATTGTCGCAGGTAGCGTTTTACCGCCGCTGGAGTAGGTGCTTCGGGGGTTCCCAGATTGGCAAGCAGGATGCCGGTTTTCGCCTGACTCATTCACGCCTCATAACCTTTTAACAGGCTGATAAGTGTATCTGAAAAGTGCGTAAACGGAACCAATTGCAGCAAAAGGTAAAATGAGAATTTTTCTCACCCGGGGTCCCGGGTGAGAACCACGTTAAGTGGTGGTGCGATTAGCCGAGGATCTTTTCCAGCTCTGCACGAACGTCAGCGACAGGCTTAGTACCGTCGACTTTTGCGTATTTGGTGTTACCCGCCTGCGCTTCTTTAGAGTAGTAGCCGATCAGCGGCGCGGTCATCTGATGGTATTCCACCAGGCGCTTACGCACGGTCTCTTCCTGATCGTCTTTACGAGTGGTCAGCTCTTCGCCGGTCACGTCGTCTTTGCCTTCCACCTGCGGCGGATTGAACTTAACGTGGTAAACGCGGCCGGAAGCGGCGTGTACGCGACGACCGATGATACGGTCAACGATCAGTTCGTCCGGTACGTCGAACTCCAGCACGTAGTCTACGTTGATGCCCGCGTCTTTCATGGCATCCGCCTGCGGAATGGTACGTGGGAAGCCGTCCAGCAGGAAACCGTTACGGCAATCTTCCTGAGAAATGCGTTCTTTAACCAGAGCGATAACCAGCTCGTCGGTCACCAGTTTGCCGGCGTCCATAATGTCTTTCGCCTGTTTACCCAGCTCGGAGCCAGATTTAACAGCGGCACGCAGCATGTCACCCGTAGAGATTTGCGGAATACCGTATTTCTCCATGATGAACTGAGCCTGAGTTCCTTTACCCGCGCCCGGAGCGCCAAGCAGAATAATACGCATTGCGAAAATCCCCTCAAAAGTCGATTCAATTTTTCAAAAAGCGCTAAACAATACCACCAGAACGGGTATCGCTCAAGAAAGGCGGGCAGGCTGAAACGGTTAATGAGGGGAATTTATTAGTGGGTGCAGGCAGATAACCTGCACCCTTATCCTCTCTTCAGCGAAGAGAGGGAAGTGATTTACGCCAGCAGCAACGCATTCACGCGTTTGATGAACTGGTTTGGATCTTCCAGCGTGCCGCGTTCAGCCAGCAGGGACTGATCCAGCAGCAGTTCAACCCACTCGGCGAAGCGGGCTTCATCCTGGGTCTCGGCTGCACGTTTCACCAGCGCGTGGTCCGGGTTCAGTTCAAAGATGTATTTCACCTCCGGCACTGCCTGACCCGCAGCGGCGAACAGCTTCGCCATCTGGGTGCTCATCTCGTCAGCATCAGTGGTGACGATGGCAGGGGTATCGGTCAGACGGTGGGTGAAACGCACCTCTTTCACGCGATCGCCCAGATGGGTTTTCACGCGCTCAACAAACGGCTCCAGCGCTTTTTCCGCCTCTTTCGCGGTATCGTCCACTTCATCTGCCAGCTTGTCGATGGACTCATCGGCTTTGGCAACGGACTGGAACGCTTTGCCGCTGAACTCGGTCAGGTAGTTCATCATCCACTCATCGATGCGATCGGAAAGCAGCAGCACTTCGATGCCTTTCTTACGCAGCAGCTCCAGGTGCGGGCTGCTCTTCGCCGCGGCATAGCTGTCGGCGGTGATGTAGTAGATCTTCTCCTGCCCTTCTTTCATGCGGGAGATGTACTCTTCCAGCGACACATTCTGCTCGGAAGAGTCGTTGTGTGTGGAGGCGAAGCGCAGCAGTTTGGCAATGGCTTCAACGTTAGAGGGATCTTCCGCCGGGCCCTCTTTCAGCACCAGGCCGAACTGTTTCCAGAAAGTCTGGTATTTTTCGGCGTCGTCTTTCGCCAGCTTATCCAGCATCTGCAGCGCACGCTTGCTCAGCGCGGTGCGCAGATTACGGGTGACGGTGCTGTCCTGCAGGATCTCACGGGAGACGTTCAGCGGCAGATCGTTGGAGTCAATCAGGCCGCGCACAAAGCGCAGGTAGTTCGGCATGAACTGTTCAGCTTCATCCATGATGAACACGCGCTGCACGTACAGCTTCAGGCCGTGCTTGTGATCGCGGTTCCACATATCCCACGGTGCCTGCGCCGGGATGTAGAGCAGGCTGGTGTACTCCTGCTTCCCTTCCACGCGGTTGTGGCTCCAGGTCAGCGGATCGGTAAAGTCGTGGGCGATGTGCTTGTAGAATTCGTTGTATTCGTCGTCTTTGATTTCAGACTTGTTACGCGTCCACAGCGCCTGCGCTTTGTTGATCTTCTCCCAGGAGATGACGGTTTCGCCATCTTTCTCTTCCTGTTTTTCGATCTCTACCGGCAGGGCGATATGGTCAGAATATTTGCTGATGATGGAGCGTACGCGCCAGTCGTTGAGGAAATCGTCCTCCCCTTCGCGCAGGTGCAGGGTGATCTCGGTGCCGCGATCGGCTTTGGTGATGTCGGCAACGGTGTATTCACCTTCGCCGTGGGATTCCCAGAATACGCCGCTTTCAGCGCTTTCGCCTGCCGCACGCGTGCGCACGGTAACTTTATCCGCCACGATGAAGGCGGAATAGAAGCCCACACCGAACTGGCCGATCAGCTGGCTGTCTTTGGCCTGATCGGAACCCATCGACTGCAGGAACGCTTTGGTGCCAGATTTGGCGATGGTGCCGAGATGGTCAATGGCTTCATCACGGGTCATACCGATGCCGTTGTCGGCGATGGTCAGGGTGCGGTTCTCTTTATCAAATGAGACGCGCACGCGCAGTTCGCCGTCACCTTCATACAGCTCTGGCTTCGAGAGCGCACGAAAACGCAGCTTGTCTGCCGCATCAGAGGCGTTAGAGATAAGCTCGCGCAGGAAAATTTCTTTATTGGAATAAAGAGAATGGATCATCAGGTGCAGAAGCTGTTTTACCTCTGACTGGAAACCACGGGTTTCTTGTCCTTTCATACTAAGTCGACCTCAACAATGCCATTTAATGGGGTTTAAAAGCGTTGAGGGAGAGATGGGGCCAGGGGAGAATTTTTTCAAGCGGAGGCCACGACTGCAGCCTCCGTTTGGTCAGAAATTAATCTTGTGACGACCTGCCAGAGAGTGGGACAGCGTGGTGCCATCGACCATTTCCAGCTCGCCGCCCACCGGCACGCCGTGGGCAATTCGACTGGCATCAACGCCCGACTCCGCACACAGCTCGGCGATATAGTTGGCTGTCGCCTCCCCTTCCACCGTTGGGTTGGTGGCGAGGATCACCTCGTTGATCGTTTCCGATTTCAGGCGCTGTTCAAGACGGTCCAGGCCGATATCATCCGGACCAATGCCGTCCAGCGGCGAGAGATGCCCCATCAGCACAAAATAGCGGCCGGAAAACTGCCCGGTCTGCTCGATGGCGTAGATGTCCGCAGGACTCTCCACCACGCAGATCTGACCATTTTCCTGACGACGCGGATTGGCGCAGATGTTACACACCTCCTGCTCGGTAAAGGTGCGGCAGTCGGCACAGTGGCCAATTTCTGACATGGCGCGGGTCAGGGCCTGCGCCAGACGCATGCCGCCGCTACGATCGCGTTGCAGCAGGGTAAACGCCATGCGCTGCGCCGACTTCGGGCCTACGCCCGGCAGGCAGCGTAGCGCTTCCATTAACTGCGTAAGCAGCGGACTGGTTTGCATCAGAATGGCATCTTAAAGCCCGGCGGCAGCTGCATTCCGGAGGATACAGAGGCCATTTTTTCTTTCTGAGTTTCGTCGATACGGCGCGCAGCATCGTTAAACGCAGCGGCGACCAGATCTTCCAGCATCTCTTTGTCGTCTTCGAGCAGGCTTGGGTCGATCTCCACGCGACGGCAGTTGTGTGCGCCGTTGATGGTCACTTTGACCAGACCTGCGCCCGATTCGCCAGTGACTTCCATCTGTGCGATCTCTTCCTGCATCTTCTGCATTTTTTCCTGCATCTGCTGGGCCTGCTTCATCAGACCACCCAGACCGCCTTTACCACCAAACATAGGCTTCTCTCTTCTTTCACGTTAAAGATAACAACCGTAAGTCAGACTCACGATCAAATGGGTCGAATACTCTCTTCATCCAGTTCTGCATCGAAGTAACGCTGCAGGGTCTGAATGTTATTATCCGCGATAATCGCCTCACGCGCCTGCGCGAGCTTCTCTTCATAAATGGCCTGACGCCACTCCAGCGGGGTACGGACCGCCGGATTATCATCTTCAATGATAGTCAATTCAACCGGCGCGCCCTGTAATGTGGAGAGCGCCTCACTCAGCACCTGCTGCGCGCTCGCCGAGTTCAGGTGACGCTGGCCCGGACGCAGATGCAGGCAGATGCGGTTGCCCTCCTGCTCACGCCAGGCGTTGAGCGCGACCTGCTCCACCAGCTTCGGCAGCTTCAGTTTACTGACCTCTGCTGCCCAGGCATCGCGCACAAGCGACTCTTCCGCAAGCTTCGCGGAGAGCTCCGGCGTTTTCTCATGCTCCAGCGCCTTTTTCAGCGCCTTCGGCGTGGCAATCTCCACCTTCACCTCTTCGGTGACGGTGGTGGCTTTCCAGCGATAGGCTTCTTGCTTAACCGGCGCCTTAGGCTCAGAAGTGACCGATGCCGAACGCGACTGGACACGATCCGTGACCGAAGCCAGACGTTCAAGCGCGGCGTTATTTACCGGCCGCGCTCTTGCAGGCGCTGCCGGTTCACTCTTTTTTGGTCTGGGTGCTCCCTGCGCGCGCTGTAGCTGGCTGCGGGCAGCAAGCACCGAACTGGTGGCGTCCGACAGCGGCACATTTTGCGGCGATGGCGCTGCCGGCTGTACAGGCACCTGCTGCGGTGACATAACCGCCGTCGGCGCGGCCGGTGCGAAAGACTGTGGCTGCACCTCGGGTTCCGGCAACGGCATGCGCGGATGGAACGCCAGCGCGCGCAGCAGGGTCATCTCAACCCCCATACGTCTGTCGGGCGCGAACGGCAGTTCCTTACGACCAATTAACAGGGTTTGGTAGTAAAGCTGTACATCCGTTGGCGGAATGGTGCGGGCCAGCTCGCGCATCCGCTGTTCAATGGCCGCCATATCCGGGCCCAGCGCCGCCGGGGAGAGCTGCACCATCGCGATCCGGTGCAGCAGGCTGAGCATCTCTACCAGCAGGGCTTCCCACTCCACGCCGCGTGAGGCTGAGGCGTTGACCAGCTCCATCACCCGCTCGCCGTTGGCCTCGACAACCGCTTCAATCAGCGACAGCGCCTGATCGTCATCCAGCGTGCCGAGCATGGTGCTCACCGCCTGGGTCGTCAGCTTGCCTTCGCCGCTGGCAATCGCCTGATCGGTGAGGCTGAGCGCATCGCGCAGGCTGCCATCTGCGGCACGCGCCAGCAGCTGCAGCGCCCGCGGTTCATGGGCAACCTGCTCTTCGTTCAGGATGTATTCGAGCCGATCGCGGATCTGCGTGACGTCCAGCGCCTTCAGATGGAACTGCAGACAGCGGGACAAGATAGTGACCGGCAGCTTTTGCGGATCGGTGGTCGCCAGCAGGAATTTAACGTGTGCAGGCGGTTCTTCCAGCGTTTTCAGCAGGGCGTTAAAGCTGTGGCGCGACAGCATGTGCACTTCATCGATCAGATAGACCTTGAAGCGGCCACGCGCCGGGGCGTACTGGACGTTATCCAGCAGATCGCGGGTATCTTCGACTTTGGTGCGTGATGCGGCATCGATCTCAATCAGATCGACAAAGCGCCCCTGCTCGATTTCACGGCAGTTATCACACACGCCGCACGGCGTGGCGGTGATCCCGGTTTCGCAGTTAAGGCCTTTCGCCAGCAAACGGGCAATAGAGGTTTTACCGACGCCACGGGTGCCGGAAAAAAGCCAGGCGTGGTGGATACGTCCTAGCGATAAGCTGTTCGCCAGGGCGGTCAGCACATGTTCCTGGCCGACAACGTCAGCAAAGGTTTGGGGTCGCCATTTACGGGCTAACACCTGATAACTCATGGGCAGGCTCTGCAACGCTGGAAGGTGGATATTCAGGGGGGTAATGCTAACACAACCTCACCCGTTGGGCGAGGTTGCGGGCGGGAGGATTAATGTCCCGGGAATGGCACGAGGCTGTAGCTGGTGATGCCCTGTTTTTCGAGGCGCTGTTCACCGCCCAGATCGAACAGGTTGATGATAAAGGCCGCATCGGTTACTTCGCCACCCAGGCGACGGATCAGCTTCACGGTCGCTTCAATGGTGCCGCCGGTGGCCAGCAGATCGTCAACCACCAGCACTTTGTCGCCTGGCTTTATCGCATCAACGTGGATCTCAAGCTGGTCGGTGCCGTACTCCAGCTCGTAGCTCTCGGCGATGGTTTCGCGAGGCAGTTTACGCGGTTTACGCACCGGTACAAAACCCACGCCCATTGCCAGCGCAACCGGGGCGCCAAAGAGGAAACCACGGGCCTCGGTGCCTACAACTTTGGTGATCCCAGCGTTCTTATAACGCTCAACCAGCAGTTCGATGCTGAGCGCGTACGCTTTTGGGTCTTCCAGCAAGCTGGTGACATCACGGAAAAGAATGCCAGGCTTTGGATAATCCTGGATGCTTTTGATGCTGTTTTTAAGAAATTCAAGCTGCTGCGCAGTTGCGGTCATAAATGGATGCCTGATGAAAACGGTGTTACTCACGGAGCGGATAAAGGGTTGGTCAAAGTAACAATTGTTTAACCTTTAACCAGGCCCGCCCGTGCTCGAAAACGGTCGAATTTACTGGCTGCGCACAAGAAATGCAACAGCCAGTCTGATGATTATTGCTTTTCATCAACAACGGGGATCCGCCACATGAAAATGAGCAGGCAGGTGAGGATCGCCAGCAGCAGGATCCGTACCCACATCATTTTGACCAGCCATAATGAAATGGCGAAGGTCACCAGGATCAGCGCAATGGCCCGCGGCTTAGCCCCGGGCGGCATTGCACGGTACTGTTGCCAGTGACGCAGATAGCCGCCAAACCATGAGCGGTAGAGCAGCCAGTGGTGAAAACGCGGCGAGGAGCGGGCGAAGCACCACGCCGCCAGCAATATAAAAGGGGTAGTCGGCAGCAGGGGTAAAACGACACCCAGCGTGCCGAGCACTACCGCAAGCCAGCCAATGATGATTAGAATAGTACGCTGCATAATGCGAATCGGTATCAAACTGAACGGCTACTGTACCACTGGAGTGCGGATTGAAAACAGCCTTGCTTTTACAAACGCTGCAAAATCAGCTGTCGGCCCTGCGCACGCAGGCCGCACCGCTGATGCAGCACGCCACGCTGAAGCCGCGCTTTGACCGGCAGCTGTTTCGCACCCGCAGCACGGTGATGAATGCCTATCTGGATGAAGCCCAGCACAACCTGGATGAGCTGTGTCACGCCGTGGAAAAGGGGCAATCTGAGCAGGTGGCCTGGCTCGCCGGTCATCTGGCGGAACAGATTGCCGCCCTGCATCGGGAGATTGCCGCCTGGCCGCTACGCGTCTGGGACAGTTCCTCTGCCGGCACCACAAAATGGCAGCGCAAGCGTCTGGAACACCAGGAGTTTGAACGTCGGCTATGTGAAATGAAAAAGGCGCGCGCGGCGCGGCTGAATCAGGCCGAAACGCTGGAAGAACAGCAGATGCTGATGCGCGAAATCACCGCCCTGGAAGGACGGCTTGAACGCTGTCGTAAGGCACTGGATGATATTGAACGCGTTATCGCGCGTCTGACCCGTTAACAGGAGTAGTGTGTGTCACTGGAAAATGCCCCCGACGAAGTCAAGCTGGCCGTCGACCTCATCATGTTGCTGGAGAACCATGGCATCCCCACTGAAACAGTGCTGAAAGCGCTGGAGATTGTGAAGCGGGATTTTGAAGGGAAATTGCCCTCCCCCCTGCCCTCTCCCTGAAAGGGAGAAGGCCAGAGCGAGGGGGCACATCACGCCGGGGTCGGATCGTCACCCTTAATGTCACGTTTCACTTCAGTGTGCTCGTCGCCCTTTTCATTGCGCAGATGCACTTCCAGCTGGTTAAAGGCGATATTGATGTTGTTCTCGCGGCACATACGTTCGATGGTGCGGTTCAGTTCATCCACCGTGTAGCTGCGATCGCGCAGTTCACGCACGTACAGACGCAGCTCATGATCTAACGTGCTCGGCCCGAAGGTCGTAAAGAAGACGGCTGGCTCCGGATCGTGCATCACTTTTGGATGATCCATCGCCGCTTTCAGCAGGACGTTTTTCACCATCTCCAGATCGGAACCGTAGGCCACGCCAATGCGGATCACCACGCGGGTGATGGTGTCCGACAGCGACCAGTTGATCAACCGCTCGGTGACGAACGCTTTGTTCGGGATGATCACCTCTTTGCGATCGAAATCAGTGATGGTGGTCGCGCGGATACGGATCTTGCTGACGGTGCCCGAGAAGGTACCGATGGTGACGGTATCGCCGATACGCACCGGACGTTCGAACAGAATAATCAGGCCGGAGACGAAGTTACCGAAGATCTCCTGCAAACCGAAACCAAGGCCCACCGACAACGCCGCCGCCAGCCACTGCAGTTTGTCCCACGACACCCCGAGCGAACCGAAGACGGTCATGGCGCCCACCACCAGAATCACATAGTTCAGGATGGTGGTAATGGCGTAGGAGGCCCCCTGACGCATATTCAGGCGCGAGAGGATCAGTACCTCCAGCAGGCCGGGTAAGTTGCGGATCAAGGCCCATGCCACCACCGACGAGACCAGTGCAAACAGCAGGCTGCCCATAGTGACATTTTTCATCACCGCCGCACCCGCTTCGGTGCCGCTGTAGTGCCACAGCGTAATGCTGTCGAGATAGGCAAAGACGGTGATTAAATCAGACCAGATCGCCCAGAACATCACGCCGAACAGGGCTATCATCACCAGCATGGTGATACGCAGCGTTTGCTGGTTAACCTGCTCCAGGGCAATGGTCGGCTCTTCCTGCGGTTCAGCGCCTTCGGCCCCCTCCTTCACCATATTCTGCCGACGCGCCAGCGCGCGGCGATAGGCAATACGGCGGGCGGCAACGCTCAGCCCGCGCAGCACGGTCTGATAGAGCAGGTTCCAGAAGATCACCAGATAGACGGTTTCAATCCAGCGACCTGACAGACGCAGGGTGGTATAGAAATAGCCGGTGGCCGTCAGCACCATCAGGGCGATAGGAATAATAGAGAGTACGGTGACCGTCACCAGACGAATGGTATGCGACTCTTTGTCACGCCAGCTGTCACGGAATATCGGCCACATCAGGACGCTGATCAGCAGCAGGTTAAGCAGGATAACAAACTGCCCCAGCACATCATCCATCAGATGGAGCGGAGAGAGCTCCGCCACCACCGACCAGAAGTGCAGCGGCAACAGCGCCAGGCTGATGCGCACAATCTGGCGGCGCCAGTGGCTGGTCAGTTGCGCAGGCATATTAAAGTGGCTCACCGCCACGCCATCCTTCTCCAGCACTTTCCAGCACAGGCCAAAGACCAGCCAGAACAGCGCCAGCTTTTTGCTGAAGGCCCACAGCAGATCGCTGATATTGAGCTGCATCGTGAACAGGATCAGGCCGGCGGCGAGGATCAGCAGACAGACCGGCAGGGCGCGGATCAGATCGATAAGAATCGCTTTTGGGGTATGAAGCTGGCTGTCATTACGCAACTGCCCCACTTCCTGCGCCAGCTTCGCCTGATACTTTTTCAGCCAGCCAAGACGCCAGCGAATGAGGCCGGCAATCAACAACAGCGGCAGACCCGCCAGGAAAGCAAACGCCACCGCAGGGCCTGCTTTTTCCCAGTTAACAGAGATTTTCATCCCCTTAATCTGATCTTTCAGCATGCCCGGGAAGGATTTGATCCAGTCCCAGTCCATCGGTTTATTGCTGTTCACCCAGAAGATTTGCTGGGTGAGGATCTCCTGCAGACTTTTGGATACGCTCACCAGTTGCTGCTGGTTGATCTGCAGGTTAATGGCCATCATGAGCTGATTACCCAGCTGTTTATTCATCTGGTCAAGCAGTTCGCGGCGCATATCCACCACCTGCAACAGCGCATCGTGAACCTCTCCATTGACCTCGCTCTTGTGCCCCTCTTCCAGCTTCGCCACGAAGGCATCGCTCTGGAACAGGGCATCGCGCTGTTGGTTGACCTCAAACTGCTCCAGGCGCAGATCCGCAATGCGGTTGGTCATGTCCTCCAGCTCATCGGCAGAAGGTAAAGTCTGCTGCTGTTGATAAAGGATACGCGACAGCAGCAGGCTGCCTTTCAGGACGGCAATCTGCTCTTTAATATTGCGTTCGGACTGTAGGGCGCGATCCAGCCAGTTTTTCACTTTAATGTTCTGCTGAACCAGGGAGTTGCCGTTTTCAGTGGCTTTAATCAGGCGCTGGCTGAGCTGGTGGTTAACGTCCAGCTCTTGCTTCACCAGCGGATTTTCCTGGATACGCGCGGTTTCATCCGGGTTTACCGCTTCCTGAGCCGTTTTCTCCGTCAGGGTCAGTCGCTTGCTGTTGACCGCCTCCTGCAGCAGCTGCAGCTGGTGCTCCAGACGGTTGATGTTCGCGGTGACGTAGTCGCGCTGTTTTTGCAGGGTATCCTGCAGGACGGTATTGCCTTCCAGGCTCTTGCGCTGCTGTTCGATCTGGGCATTCAGCAGAAGCTGCTGCGTCATGAGCAACGTTTGCTGCGTGGGGCGTAACGCCGCCTCGCCCACCGTGGTGCCGTTCAGGCGATTGCGGATCTGCTGCAGCTCCTGAGAGGCGGCATACATTGCATTCTGTACGCGCTCCGGCTGAGTTTGCAGGGAAACCAGCTGGCTGTTGTAGGTTGAGAGATCGCTCTGGGCGGTTTGTAGGTCGTCGAGCAACTGCGATACGCGCAGTTCCAGCTGGCGTAATGAGAGCGTGGCCAGCGTTTTGCGGGTTTCTTCATCATTGTCCACATCACTTAGCGCATTCAGGCTTTCGGTCGCCTTACGCATCGCTTCCGGCGCCTGGGCCACTTTCTGGCGTAACTGTGTGGTTTCGGCCTTGATCCGCTCAAGCTTATCAATAGTCTCGAGGGTTTCCGTCAGGTCTTTTTGTACCAGCTTGTCCTGCGGAGTGAGCTCTTTTTGTTTGTTCAGGACATCAAGCTGGCTCTGAATATCTGCCCGGGTTGGCGTATCACTGGTGTTATCACCACGTGCAAACGCAACCGGGGAAGCCAGTAAGGCAAAAAAGAGAAGCAAAATAAAGGCAAAAACAGGATGCGATTGGCGTGTGTAGTGCGACATAGTAGTGTGTAATTTGTGTGATGAATGACCGGGATGACCGGCGTGAAGAATATCACGGCCGTCGAAAGCAAAATAGCGTGAACTGATGGCTCCCGGATAATTCCTGGGCGTCAGGCCAGGAGCGGCTCAGGCTGCGCCCGTAGCGTGGGACAGAGCTGGTACATCTCCAGCAGGATCGCGACATAATCACGGGCTTCACGTTGCAGATCAAAAGACTGGGGAGCAAACAGCCAGTTTTCCATAATGCCGGAAATATAACTGCGCATCAGAATGGCGGCGCGACGGGTCAGCAGATTAGCCGGGAGCATGTTGGCTTTAATACAGTGCGTCAGGGTTTGTTCGATTCGGTCGTAACTGGCCAGACAGAGGCTGCGCTGCGCCTGCTGCACCACCGCCATCTCCCCAACAAATTCACATTTATGGAAGATGATCTCCATCATCAGACGGCGTCGCTCTTCTATAACCGTCGCCTCAAGGATATAGACCAGAATCTCTCTTAAAACTGAGAGTGGATCGCCAGGGAATTTTGCCCGATACTCAGTCTCAAGATCCCCAATACTGGATTCTGACAGCTCCCAAATTTCGCCAAATAAATCTGACTTATTTTTGAAATGCCAGTAAATCGCTCCCCGGGTAACCCCAGCCGCCTGAGCAATCTGAGCCAGAGAGGTGGAGGAGACCCCCTGTTGCGAAAACAAGCGTAAAGCGACATCAAGGATGTGTTGGCGTGTTGCAAGTGCTTGTTGTTTGGTTTTTCGTGCCATGCGCAGGTGAATTTACAGGAGCCAGATTTACATACATTTATGAATGTATGTACCATAGCACGACGATAATATAAACGCAGCAATGGGTTTGTGGACGCTTGATCCATTGATCAATTTGAAATCGGAAACTCGAGGTTTACATATGAACAAAAACAGAGGGTTAACGCCTCTGGCGATCGTTCTGATGCTCTCAGGCAGCTTAGCGCTTACAGGATGTGACGAAAAACAGGCTCAACAAGGAGCGCAGCAGGTGCCAGAAGTTGGTGTCGTGACGCTCAAAACCGAACCTCTCCAGATGACAACAGAATTACCCGGCCGAACCAGCGCTTACCGTATTGCTGAAGTGCGTCCACAGGTGAGTGGCATCATTCTGAAACGTAATTTTACTGAAGGCGGTGATGTTAAAGCGGGCGAGTCTCTGTATCAGATTGATCCTGCAACCTATCAGGCGAACTACGAAAGCGCGAAAGGCGATCTGGCCAAAGCGCAGGCTGCTGCAAAAATTGCCCAGCTGACCGTCAACCGTTATCAGAAACTGTTGGGTACGCAGTACATCAGCCAACAGGAATATGACAGTGCGCAGGCGGATGCCCAGCAGGCTAACGCTGCGGTCGTCGCTGCGAAGGCTGCCGTTGAAACCGCGCGTATCAACCTGGCCTATACTAAAGTGACCTCCCCTATCAGCGGCCGTATTGGTAAATCCGCGGTGACCGAGGGTGCGCTGGTACAGAACGGCCAGACCACTGCGCTGGCAACCGTGCAGCAACTGGACCCGATCTATGTCGATGTCACCCAGTCGAGCAACGATTTCCTGCGTCTGAAACAGGAGCTGGAAAACGGCACCCTGAAGCAGGAAAACGGCAAAGCGAAAGTTGAGCTGGTCACCAGCGACGGCATCAAATTCCCGGAGACCGGCAGCCTGGAG
Source organism: Leclercia sp. GHBNCSD (assembly GCF_055805075.1). Lineage (NCBI taxonomy): Bacteria > Pseudomonadati > Pseudomonadota > Gammaproteobacteria > Enterobacterales > Enterobacteriaceae > Leclercia > Leclercia sp. GHBNCSD. Next base: position 812,283 of record NZ_JBQVYO010000001.1, read on the forward strand.
TTCTCAGACGTAACGGTCGATCAGACCACCGGTTCGATTACCCTGCGCGCCATCTTCCCGAACCCGAACCATACGCTGTTACCGGGTATGTTCGTTCGCGCCAGCCTGGAAGAAGGGACCAACCCAACCGCACTGCTGGTGCCACAGCAGGGCGTGACCCGTACTCCGCGCGGCGATGCCAGTGCGATGGTGATTGGCGCTGAAGACAAAGTCGAAGTTCGTCAGATCAAGGCAACCCAGGCGATTGGTGACAAATGGCTGGTGACTGACGGTCTGAAAGATGGCGATCGCGTCATCATTACCGGATTACAAAAAGTTCGCCCAGGCGCCAAGGTAAAAGCGCAAGAGGTCACGTCTGACAATCAACAGCAAGCCTCAGCAGGCGGTCAGTCAGAACAACCTAAGTCTTAACTTAAACAGGAGCCGTTAAGACATGCCTAATTTCTTTATCGATCGCCCCATTTTCGCGTGGGTGATCGCCATCATCATCATGCTAGCCGGGGGACTTGCGATCCTGAAGCTGCCTGTCGCGCAATATCCAACCATTGCGCCGCCAGCAATTTCAATCGCCGCAACCTACCCAGGGGCTGATGCAAAAACGGTGCAGGACACCGTCACGCAGGTTATCGAACAGAACATGAACGGTATCGATAACCTGATGTACATGTCCTCCAACAGTGACTCAACCGGTACTGTTCAGATCACCCTGACCTTCGAGTCGGGTACGGATGCGGACATTGCCCAGGTTCAGGTACAGAACAAACTGCAGCTGGCGATGCCGCTGCTGCCGCAGGAAGTACAACAGCAGGGTGTGAGCGTGGAGAAATCCTCCAGTAGCTTCCTGATGGTTGTCGGCGTTATCAACACCAACGGCACCATGACGCAGGAGGATATTTCCGACTACGTGGGCGCCAACATGAAGGACGCTATTAGCCGTACTTCTGGTGTCGGTGACGTTCAGCTCTTCGGTTCTCAGTACGCGATGCGTATCTGGATGGATCCGAACAAACTGAACAACTTCCAGCTGACGCCGGTAGACGTGATTAACGCCATTAAAGCGCAGAACGCCCAGGTTGCAGCCGGTCAGTTAGGCGGTACGCCGCCGGTTAAAGGCCAGCAGCTGAACGCCTCGATCATCGCCCAGACCCGTCTGACCTCTGCGGATGAGTTCAGTAAGATCCTGTTGAAGGTGAATCCGGACGGTTCCCAGGTTCGCCTGCGCGACGTGGCAAAGGTGGAACTGGGTGGTGAAAACTATGACGTGATCGCGAAGTTTAACGGCCAGCCGGCATCCGGTCTGGGGATTAAACTGGCGACTGGCGCCAACGCCCTGGATACCGCGACGGCGATCCGTGCCGAACTGAAGAAAATGGAACCGTTCTTCCCGTCAGGCCTGAAAATCGTTTACCCGTATGACACAACGCCGTTCGTGAAAATCTCCATCCACGAAGTGGTGAAAACGCTGGTAGAAGCGATCATCCTGGTCTTCCTGGTGATGTATCTGTTCCTGCAAAACTTCCGTGCGACGCTGATTCCAACCATCGCCGTACCGGTGGTTCTGCTCGGGACCTTTGCGATCCTGGCGGCCTTTGGTTTCTCGATAAACACCCTGACGATGTTCGGGATGGTGCTGGCGATCGGCCTGCTCGTGGATGACGCCATCGTGGTGGTCGAAAACGTCGAGCGTGTGATGTCCGAAGAGGGACTCCCGCCGAAAGAGGCGACCCGTAAATCCATGGGCCAGATCCAGGGCGCTCTGGTCGGTATCGCCATGGTGCTGTCGGCGGTATTTATCCCGATGGCCTTCTTTGGTGGTTCTACCGGTGCGATCTATCGTCAGTTCTCGATCACTATCGTTTCCGCGATGGCCCTGTCGGTTCTGGTGGCACTGATCCTGACGCCGGCCCTGTGCGCCACCATGCTGAAACCGGTGGCAAAAGGCGATCACGGCGAGAACAAAAAAGGCTTCTTCGGCTGGTTTAACCGTATGTTCGATAAGAGCACGCACCACTACACCGACAGCGTGGGCAACATCCTGCGCAGCACCGGTCGTTATCTGCTGCTCTATATCATCATCGTGGTCGGCATGGCTTACCTGTTCGTTCGTCTGCCAAGCTCGTTCCTGCCGGATGAAGACCAGGGCGTATTCCTGACCATGGCTCAGCTGCCTGCAGGTGCTTCCCAGGAACGTACCCAGAAAGTGCTGGATGAGGTCACGGATTACTACCTGAACAAAGAGAAAGCCAACGTTGAATCGGTGTTTGCGGTTAACGGCTTTGGCTTTGCGGGTCGTGGCCAGAACACCGGTATCGCCTTCGTCTCTCTGAAAGACTGGGCTGAGCGTCCAGGCGACGAGAACAAAGTTGAGGCCATTACGGGTCGTGCGATGGGCACTTTCTCGCAGATTAAAGATGCGATGGTCTTCGCCTTTAACCTGCCAGCGATTGTTGAACTGGGTACGGCAACCGGCTTTGACTTCCAGCTTATCGACCAGGGTGGTCTGGGCCATGAGAAACTGACTCAGGCGCGTAACCAGCTGTTTGGCGAAGTTGCGAAGCACCCTGACCTGCTGGTTGGCGTTCGTCCGAACGGCCTGGAAGATACACCGCAGTTCAAAGTGGATATCGATCAGGAAAAAGCACAGGCGCTGGGCGTCTCTATCAGTGACATCAATACCACGCTGGGCGCAGCCTGGGGCGGTAGCTACGTCAACGACTTCATCGACCGCGGTCGCGTGAAGAAGGTCTACGTGATGTCTGAAGCGCAGTACCGTATGTTGCCGAGCGATATCAATAACTGGTATGTGCGCGGCAGCAACGGACAGATGGTGCCATTCTCAGCCTTCTCCACTTCACGCTGGGAATACGGCTCGCCGCGTCTGGAACGTTACAACGGTCTGCCATCCATGGAGATCCTGGGTCAGGCGGCACCGGGCAGAAGTACCGGTGAGGCCATGAACCTGATGGAAGAACTGGCAGGTAAACTGCCAGCGGGCATCGGCTACGACTGGACGGGGATGTCCTACCAGGAACGGCTGTCCGGCAACCAGGCCCCTGCCCTGTATGCTATCTCGCTGATTGTGGTCTTCCTGTGTCTGGCGGCGCTGTATGAGAGCTGGTCGATTCCGTTCTCGGTTATGCTGGTCGTTCCGCTCGGCGTTATCGGCGCCCTGCTGGCCGCCACGTTCCGTAGCCTGAATAACGACGTTTACTTCCAGGTGGGCCTGCTGACAACCATTGGCTTGTCGGCGAAGAACGCGATATTAATCGTCGAATTCGCCAAGGATCTGATGGATAAAGAAGGGAAAGGCCTGATTGAAGCGACGCTGGAGGCGGTACGTATGCGTCTGCGTCCTATTCTGATGACCTCGCTGGCCTTTATCCTCGGCGTTATGCCGCTGGTTATTAGCTCGGGTGCAGGCTCCGGTGCACAGAACGCCGTAGGTACCGGTGTAATGGGCGGGATGGTGACCGCAACCATCCTGGCAATCTTCTTCGTGCCGGTGTTCTTCGTGGTCGTACGTCGCCGTTTCAGCCGTAAGAACGACGAAACCGAACACAATCATCCGGTGTGATGACCCCCATTCGGGTTTAACCGTTAAAAAGGCCGCATATGCGGCCTTTTTTTCAACAATTAAAAATCATAAAATTAGCTTATTGAGGGTTTATATATTTAATGTCACCCTTAAACGGCTTATCCTATTTAACCTGGTTCTATTACAGAAATTCCCAAATTTTTGCGTCACGTCTTAGGTATTAAGAGTATTCCTGGTGTTTTTTGATTTCACCCGCGCTTACCAATGATTTTTAGACTGGTTAAGAAATCACACAGGGTGATAAGTAAAGAGCTGTATCAGGATAAAACAATATATAACATAGTGGCCGCCAGAGACGGTAAAATGCTGCGTAATTGTAATTTTTCGTAATAGCGCGGTGAAATCCTGATTAGAGTAGATTATAGTTAAAGCAAGAGGCATAACAGTAGTCATTGACGCTGAGTCAGTTGTACCCTTCCCGACAACGATGTTCGGTGAGTAAAAAATCACTCAAAAAGGGGATACGCTATGGACGAATACTCGCCTAAAAGGCAAGATATTGCACAGTTGAAATTTCTTTGTGAATCCCTGTACCATGACTGCCTGACCAATCTCGATGAAAGCAATCATGGCTGGGTAAATGACCCGACTTCTGCCATTAACTTGCAGTTAAACGAGTTGATTGAACATATTGCTACCTTCGCGCTTAATTATAAAATTAAGTATAACGAAGATAATAAGTTGATTGAGCAAATTGACGAATACCTGGATGACACTTTTATGTTATTCAGCAGCTACGGCATTAACGCACAGGATTTACAAAAATGGCGTAAATCGGGCAATCGGCTTTTTCGTTGTTTTGTCAATGCAAGCAGAGCTAACCCGTTAGCTTCTCCGGTTAAAATTATTACAAACAATTAGGTGAATTTATGTCTGATAAACCATTAACCAAGACTGATTATTTGATGCGTTTACGACGCTGTCAGTCCATTGACACCCTGGAACGCGTCATTGAAAAAAATAAATACGAGCTTTCTGATAATGAGCTTGCGGTATTCTATTCAGCAGCCGATCATCGTCTGGCTGAACTTACGATGAATAAGCTGTACGATAAAATCCCGACCGCTGTATGGAAGTTTGTACGCTGATTATGTCTAACTACTCTCAGAGATAAAGATTCTACGTTCAGATGTTTCATCCTTTGCGTGACAGGCAGTTCTCCATTGCTGGGCTAGCGCTATCGCCAGGGGAAAGATTGCGTTGTACTGAACAGCCAGCCATCTCATCCCACCCGCCCTTTTCTGGTAACTGTTATGATGTTTCTTAGCATAACTGTTACTGTCCACACACATTGTGGTCACTTAAAATATACGGATCCTTCGTATTGAGTCGAATTCAGAAAGGGCAGAAGATGACCGAGATACAACGCCTGCTTACCGAAACCATTGATGATCTCAATGTTCGCGAAAAGCGTGACAACAAGCCGCGCTTCAGCATCAGCTTTATTCGCAAACATCCTGGTCTGTTTGTCGCCATGTATGCGGCGTGGCTTGCTACGCTGGTAGTGATGCTGCAATCCGAAACGCTGATTGGTTCCGTCTGGTTGCTGGTTGTCCTGTTCATTGTCTTTAACGCCTTCTTCTTCTTTGATGTCAATCCGCGTTATCGCTATGAAGATATTGATGTGCTTGATTTCCGGGTCTGCTACAACGGTGAGTGGTACAACACGCGCTTTGTGCCTCCTCAGCTGATCGAAAACATTCTGCATTCCCCTAACGTCGAGTCCCAGCAAAAAGAGAAACTGCAGAAGATGATCGCCACGAAAGGCGAGCTCTCTTTCTACGATGTTTTCACCCTCTCCCGCGTGACCGCCTGAACCTCTCCTGGCCTGCCGCCAATATCGGCGGCAGGCATCTTTATCCCGCTTAACGTCTCTTCTTACGCCCCTGCACCGCCTTAAAGCGCGGATTGGATTTACAAATCACGTATAACCGCCCTTTACGCTTCACAATCTGACAATCTGGATGGCGTTGTTTAGCGCTGCGCAATGAATTCAGAACCTGCATACCTACCTCATTATGATTTGTTATAACATAACAATTAGCATATCTGAGTAGCGAGGCAAAAACAACCTGCGCCTGTAGCGTTCGTCAGGTTTTCGCTCTGTGAAAAAGTCACTTAAAATGGTATTTAATTCAGTGTCTCAATTGCTAAATGAACTCACTATCAACTGCGTGCTATAACACTACATGTCAACGGCGTTTTCGTTTTAATGTCATCGGCTTGGGCGCCCAACAACGGCGTTATAAAAGGAAACAGGAGCATGACAACCCGACACCTGGTCAGTGTGGTTACCTGTGTACTCATCATTGCTGTCCTTGTTCCTGTCTGCCTGAGTGTCTGGCTGGCGCACCGCAATGCAGAAGATAAGTTTGTCGATGATCTGAACAGCTACTCTTCGCGCGTACAGATACGTACCGACAGAGTCATTAGCCAGGCGGAATCCGCCCTGAAGGAGATGCACGCTTTTAATGGAACCCCATGCAGTTACGAACATGCGATGGCGATGCGCCGCGCCTCCTTTTCCTGGCGCTACATTCAGGAAGTTCTTTACGTTGAGGATCTGAAACCGCGCTGCTCCTCGCTGGAACAAGTGAGCCATGCCGCCCCGTTTCCGCCAGCAATGCGCATCACCTCCGATGGCTACCGGGCCTGGGTCACCTCGCATAACGATCTGGGCCTCGACCGCTATATGGCCGCGATTGGTACAGAGCACTACATTGTCATGATCGATCCGGCCTCGCTGATCGATGTGATCCCCTTTGGCTCATGGCCGATCGATGTCGCCCTGGTGGGGCTTCGCCGCAATATCGTTTTTGCCAGCAGCAACAAGCTGGATATGCAGGTCTTTCAGGAAATGCAGCGCAATGGCCGCGCGAATTTTCAGCATAACGGCGTGATGTACAACCGGCACGATGTATCTGACCTGGGCTTCACTATTGTGGCGTGGTCCTCTCTGACCCCTTTGCAAAAGAGCTGGCACCACCAGCTTATTTTCTGGCTGCCTTTTGGTGTCCTGATCAGTCTGCTGACAGCCTGGTTTATATTGCGCGTGTTACGCCGTTTGCAATCGCCCCGGTATCGTTTAATGGATGCGATTAATGCCAGGGAATTCCAGGTTCATTTCCAGCCGATTGTGAATCTGAACAGCGGCAGACTCACCGGTGCGGAAGCCCTCGCACGCTGGCCGCAGCCGGACGGCAGCTATCTGTCACCCGATATTTTTGTCTCCCTGGCGGAACAGACGGGCCTGACCAACCCGCTGACGACACTTATCATCGAAAAAGTGTTTGAGGAGATGGGCGAATGGTTACGCCAGCATCCGGGCCACCATATCTCGATAAACCTGGCGCCGGCGGATTTGATCTCGGGCACCGTGCTTCCGCTGCTGAGCCGCCTGCTGAATCAGTGGCAACTGCACCCTTCGCAGATTGCACTGGAGCTCACCGAGCGCGGGTTCGCCGATCCTGCGGTCAGCGCCCCGGCCATTGCCGCATTCCGACGTGCCGGGCACTCTGTCTATATTGATGATTTCGGAACGGGTTACTCCAGCCTCAGCTACCTTCAGGATCTGGATGTCGATACGCTGAAAATTGATAAATCGTTTGTGGATGTGCTGGAATATAAAAATGTCACCTCGCACATCATAGAGATGGCCAGGTCGCTCGATCTGGACATGGTAGCAGAAGGTATTGAAACCGAAGGCCAGCTGGCATGGCTTCGTCGCCACGGTGTGCAGTACGGCCAGGGCTGGTTTTACAGCAAGGCGCTGCCGAAAGAGGCGTTTATCCAGTGGGCGGAAACGAATCTCGATCCCGAGAGCCACGCTTAACGCCCGGCGGGAAGCGCCGCCGGGCGTCACGCTTATTCGTCCAGAAGCGGCGAGAAGCCGCCATAAATCATGCGCTTACCATCAAAAGGCATGGCTTCGCCAAACGCTTTCATTCTGGGATCGTTCATCATCTTCTGATTCGCCTCGTCGCGAACCGCCTTTGAAGGATATTCGATCCAGCTGAAAACCACCTCTTCGTTCTCTTCCGCCTTCACCGCCATGCGAAAGTCCGTTAATTTGCCGTCGGGTACGTCATCTGCCCAACACTCAACAATACGCAGCGCGCCAAACTCTTTAAACAGCGGCGCGGCTTTCGCCGCCAGCTCGCGATAAGCCTCCTTATTATCTGCGGGCACGGCAACCACAAAACCGTCGACATACTTCATCAGATAAACCTCCGAAGTGAACGTGCGGCCACGCGGTGTGGCCGCATCAGCGATTAAGTTTAGTTCTGTTGCCAGCTAAAGGCGTAACGCACCTTTTTCACCTGCAGGATAAACTCCGGAGAGACGCTTGGGCTCCAGGAATCATCGCCCCCAACGCCCATATGGAACGCGTCAAGGTTCAGCCAGCAGCCGGGCTCCTCACGTAACAGATGGTGATGCGAGGTCTCGCGCAGCTGCGTCTGGCTGTAGCGGCTTACCGAGAAGTGAAAATCACCCTCCAGCTGATGCTGCCCTACATTCAGTTGACGCGTATCGCAGCGCAGGCCGTTGTCGGTCGGGAAAATGTAGGGAGTGTGCAGCTCAGCAAGCGGCAGTTCCCAGCGTCCCTGACGGGCAGCGAGCTTGCGATCCGGGTAGTTCTCATGCGGCCCGAGCCCCTGCCAGCTTACGGTCTGCGGCGTCTGCGCCAGCTGACAGCTCAGCCCGATTCGGGCGGGCTCTGGCATATCACTCGCCACCTGCACCTCAACGTCGCCGTGCAGCACGCCCTGGCTATCGATGCGCCAGCATTTACGGCTCAGGAACAGCACCTGATTGTTGTGCTCCCAGGCCTGGAGCGTGGCGATCGTTACCCCCTGCGCCAGCTGCTCTCCCTCGCACAGCAGCAAACGCGGCGTCAGGCTGTACATCCCTGCCGCCTTCCAGCGTTCCACCCAGGCATTCGGATCGATGCGGGTCGCTTCGCTGACGCCGATATCGTTATCCAGTGGGGCGCGGGTAAAGTTATCGGTCAGCGGCGAAAGCAATGTCGGCACGCCGTCGCGCCACCATTGCGTCAGATTGCCGCTGGTGCGATCAAACTGCCAGCGCTGCTGCTGATGGGTTATGACCAGCGCGTCATCCTCATGGATCAGCTGTGGAATGGCTCCGGCAGCCTTCGGTGTCGCGATGCATAACGGCGCTGGCAAGGGCCATTGTTCCCAGGCGCAAAGGTGGTTTTCAGCGGACCACGGCGTGGCGGCAGGCTGAATAACCTCAACGTTCAGCCACAGTTCACCCGGTGCAGATGCCCACTGCGGCAGAGCGAGCTCCAGCCGTTGCGTCCCTTGTGGCGGAATGTCCAGCGCCACAACGTCGGTGGCCAGCACCTCGCCATTCCGCATTACCGACCAGCGTAACTGCTCGTTGTCCGTGGTGCGGAAGAGATAATCGCTCTGCACCTCCACCACCAGCGGGGAGTGGCTTTGCAGGGTAAAGGTGAAGAACTGCTGCGCGCGCTGGGCCTCATAGAGGGCCGGATGCGGCGTGCGATCGGGGAAGACCAGCCCGTTCAGACAAAACTGTCTGTCATTCGGTTTATCACCAAAATCGCCACCGTAGGCCCAGAAAGGATTGCCCTGTTCGTCATGCTTCGTCAGCGCCTGGTCGACCCAGTCCCAGACGAAACCGCCCTGCAGACGAGGATGTTTGCGGAAGGCTTCCCAGTATTTAGCGAACCCGCCAAAGCTGTTGCCCATCGCGTGCGCGTATTCGCAGAGGATCAGCGGACGCGTCTCATCCGGCATACCGATCCACTTTTTAAGGGACCATTTCGGTACTGCCGGGAAGGGTTGGTCCTGATCGACGCGGGCATACATCGGACAGACGATGTCGGTCGCCGCCGTATTCGCCCCACCGCCCTCATACTGCACCGGACGGCCAGGATCGGTCGTTTTCACCCAGCGGTAAAGGGCGTCATGGTTGGCGCCATGACCAGACTCGTTGCCCAGAGACCAGATGATGATCGACGGGTGGTTACGATCGCGCTGCACCATGCGGGTGACGCGTTCGCTCATGGCGGGTAGCCAGCGCGGATCGTCAGCCAGGCGGCTCATCGGCACCATGCCGTGAGTTTCGATGTTGGCCTCATCCACCACATAGAGCCCATAGCGATCGCACAGGCGATACCAGAGCGGGTGGTTAGGGTAATGCGAGCAGCGCACGGCGTTAAAGTTGTGCTGCTTCATCAGCTCAATGTCGCGGCGCATGGTGGCTTCGTCCATCACCTGTCCGCGCTCAGGGTGATGCTCGTGACGGTTTACGCCACGGATCAGCAGCGGCTTGCCGTTGAGCTTCAACAGCCCGTTTGCGATCTCGACACGACGGAATCCCACATCGCAGGCTTCTACGTCCAGGATCTGGCCCTGCGCGTCATGCAACACCAGAGTCAGCCGGTAAAGGGCGGGGATTTCCGCACTCCACAGCGCCGGGTGTTCCACCTTCAGTGCAACATTTACCCTCTCCTGCCAGCTTCCGCGCTCATCGACAACCGCAGAGCCCGGTGTGCCGATGGCGCTGGCGATACGCTCTCCGTCCCGCCACAGGTTTACGCTCACCTCACAGCCTGCGTAGTCGTTCCCGCCAAGGGTCAGCCCCAGCTGAAGCTGTGCGCGGTCATAATCGGCGTTCAGCTCCGTCACAACGTGATAGTCGGCGATATGGGTATCTGGCTTATGCAGCAGGGTCACGTCGCGGAAGATACCGCTCATCCGCCACATATCCTGGTCTTCAAGATAGCTGCCGTCACACCAGCGCAGCACCATTACCGCCAGCCGGTTGCTGCCTGCCCGCAGGAACGCAGACACGTCAAACTCCGCAGGCAGACGGCTATCCTGGGAGTAGCCCACCCACTGCCCGTTGCACCAGAGGTGAAAGGCGGAATTGACGCCGTCAAAGACCAGTCGCGTCTGACCGCTTTCCAGCCAGCTGGCGTCCATCTCGAATGTGAGCGAGTAACAACCGGTCGGGTTCTCAGCCGGGACAAAGGGCGGATCCACCGCAATAGGATAGGTGACGTTGGTGTAGATCGGCGTATCAAAGCCCTGCATCTGCCAGTTGGAGGGAACGGGCATCACCACCGCATCCGCGCAATCCTCCTGCGTCCAGCTGTCGGGAACCTGCTCGGGTGCAGGAAAGAAGCTGAACTGCCAGTCACCGTTCAGCGAGCGGATGGCCGGGGTTGGCTCCTCATCCCGCGCGGCGTGCTCATCACGCCAGCCGCTTAGCGGGACGTGGGCAGGAAGTCGGTTCCATTGGGTGACGCCGGGATTCTCCCAGTCACGACGGGCAAGAAGTGTGCTGAGGGTCAGCGAAGCAGGATGGGACATAGTTACCTCTTTGCGAAGCGCTCACAATTTATGGCTACAATGCCCTGTCAGGTTGCCAGGGTAAAGGGGGAGAGCGTCATGAAGCGATGGCGATCACAAAAGCGTTAACGACGCGCCAGCTGTTCGGCCAGCAGCGCCAGCGATTTAAGCTGACGGGCCAGATCTTCACTTCCCTGCGGGATCCCTTCCCGGGCGGTGGAGTGGCGCTCGACAAGCGTCACCGGCAGCCGGGTTTGTGCCGGGGCTGCTTCACTCGTCCCCTGCTGCGCCAGTAACCACTCCACGCTGCGCAGTCCCGCCTCACGGAACGCCTGACGAACCGTGGTCAGCGGCGGGGTAAACCACGCGCTGTCGGTGGTATCGTCAAAACCGACCACCGAGATCTGGCCCGGCACAGCAATACCCTTTTCGGCACAGGCGCGCATCACGCCAAGGGCCATCTGATCGTTCGCCACCAGGATCCCCTGCGGGAGGGTCGCCCCCGCCAGCAGCTGATGGCCTTTTTCATAACCTGAAGCCGCGCTCCAGTCCCCCTCCGCAACCGCACACGGTTCCAGGCCCGCATCGCCTAAGGCAGACAACCAGCCGGCAAGACGCGCCCGGGCAGAGACGGAACTTTGTGGCCCGCCAAGCAGGGCGATCCGCTGATGGCCCAGCGCCAGCAGATGTTGCGCCCCCAGAGTGGCCCCCTGTCCGGCATCAAACACCAGGCTGTGTACCCGGGCGTCAGGGGAGACATCAAGAAACAGTACCGGCACCGGAAGGGCCTGCGCCTGCAGGCTTTCTGCCTGGGCCTCTTCGAGCGGCACGTTAACCAGCAGCCCTTCCACGCGCTGGGCCAGCAGCTCCTGCAGCGCCGCCATGCATTGCTGGGGATTTTCCACCATCGAGATCAGCACGCTCGCCCCGCGCTCGCCTGCGCGGGTCTTCACCGCTGAGGCAATCTGCGAGGGGGCATGCAGGGCCAGATCTGTAGTAATCAACCCCAGGGTGCGGGTGCGTTTACCGGCCAACTGCTGGGCGCCGCGATTGGGAACATAGTGCAGCTCGGCCATCGCCTGCAGCACTTTCTCCCGGGTCCGGGCCGAGACGTGGGCCGCATCATTAATGACCCGTGAGACGGTTTGATAAGAGACGCCCGCGAGGCGGGCAACATCATAGAGCGTTATGGCTTTCATGCGCTTCGCGTTGCAGTGACAGAGGTACCTATTCTGTCATAACGCCTGGCGTAAAGCATGTGAGCGCTTCGCAAAATCAGACAACGCGCTCAGGCTGCGGGACTAGCGGGCGCGGTCTCTGACGAAACCATGGCAGACAGATCTGGATCAGCGGGCCGATGCTTAACGCATAGAGCACGGTACCGACACCAAAAGTGCCCCCCAGCAGGCAGCCAGTCAGCAAAACTGAAATCTCAATCGCCGTGCGCACGCTGCGAACCGACCAGCCGGTGCGGGCGTTGATACCAGTCATCAGGCCATCGCGCGGCCCGGCGCCAAATCCGGCCCCGATGTACATGCCGGTCGCCAGCGCATTTACGATAACCGCGCTGACCAGCAATACGCAGCGGGCCATCAGCGAATCGATAGCCGGAATAAACGCCAGCGCGACATCGGCCGCCAGACCGATGGCAATCACGTTGCTGATGGTGCCGAGCCCCGGGCGCTGGCGCAGTGGGATCCACAGCAGCAGCACCAGCACACCGGTCAGAATGATAACGGTGCCAATATCCATTCCCAGCAGTTTTGCCACCCCCAGGTGGAAGACATTCCACGGATCGGCCCCCAGATCCGCGCGCACAAACATCGCCGTTGACAGGCCATAGAGGCTTAATCCGACGTAAAGCTGAAGTAATCGACGTAACATGATCGCTCTCCGATGGTTTCTGCTTTTATCATTGCCTGAAATGGCCCTATGATTAATGACCAGTTTTCAAAAAGTGGACTGCCTGTGTCATCACGTCGATTTGGAAGTCAGTCATTAGTGCGTCTGCTGGGTCACTGGCAGGGGAGCCCCTCCCGTACCCCGCTGTGGCGACAGCTGGCCGATGCCCTGCGCCTGCTGATCCTGGACGGCAGGCTGGCGCTGGATACACGCCTGCCGGGAGAGCGGGAGCTGGCTTTAACGCTGGAAGTCAGCCGGACCACCGTCAGCAGCGCCCTTGCCCATCTGCGGGATGAGGGCTACCTCGAAAGCCGACACGGTAGCGGCTCGCGGGTGATCCTGCCCAACAGCCGCACACCCCCTACCCGCGCCAACGCCAGTGCGGCGCTGGATCTCTCTACCGCCGCGCTGGGAGCCGGGCCGGAGATCCATCAGGCCTATACCCATGCCCTGACCGCCATGACGCCGCATCTGACGCAAACAGGCTATGACCAACTGGGACTGCTGGCCCTGCGCGAAGCCATTGCCGCACGCTATACGGCGCGCGGCCTGCCGACCCGGGCAGAAGAGGTGATGGTGGTTAACGGTGCCGTCAGCGGGCTGGCGCTGGTACTGCGCATGTTCACCGGGCCAGGCGATCGGGTAGTGGTGGATCACCCCACTTACCCGCTGGCTATTGCCGCCATCCAGGGCGCCTCCTGCCGACCGGTAGGTGTCTCGCTGCCGCAGACCGGCTGGGATATTGACGGCTTTGCCGCCACCCTCGCCCAGACCGCGCCGCGCCTGGCTTATCTGATGCCGGATTTCCACAATCCCACGGGCCGCTGCATGGATGCGACGAGCCGGCAAGCTATCGCCGCCGTGGCTGCCCGGGCCCGCACTCTGCTGGTCGTCGATGAAACCATGGTGGATCTCTGGTTCGATGCACCTCCCCCAGCGCCGCTGGCTGCCTTCTGCCCGAACGGCAATGTCATTACCCTCGGCTCGGCGGGAAAAAGTTTCTGGGGCGGCCTGCGTCTGGGCTGGGTTCGCGCCCCGGCGCGCACCATCGCCACGCTGGCGCAAACGCGCGATACGCTCGATCTCGGCTCGCCGCTGCTGGAACAGCTGGCGACCCTGTGGTTGATTGAGCAGGGCGAAACCTTTTTACCTGCCCGACGGCAGATGCTGCGTGAGCGGCGAGATGGCTGCGCCGCGCTACTGCGGGAACATTTTCCCGACTGGCGTTTCCAGGTGCCGGAAGGGGGCTTATCCTACTGGGTGGAACTGCCGGATATGTTGGCCACTCAGCTCGCCACCCGCGCCGAAGCGGCGGGTATTCATCTGGGGACCGGGACGCGGTTCGGGCTTTCCGGGGCGTTTGACCGCTACCTGCGCATGCCCTTCTCTCTGGAGCCAATGGCGCTGGAAAACGCCCTGGTGCGGATCAAGCCGCTGTGGCTGGCGCTGATTAACGGTGGGCAAAACGTAAAACGTACCCTGGTGTAATCGCCTTTTCGCCGTGGGCGACTGCAACGTTGATATTAATTACGGGAAAAAAGTGAGCGGGCGCACAAATAATCGCGCATAACGGGCAATTTAAAAATGTCTGACTGTAATTGTTACAGTCAGACATTTTCAGCATGGGAGGTCAGTGCTGAGCAGGAATAGGAAAACCTTTCAGGGAAATAACAAAACTATCGCCTTCTTTCTTTATTTTTGCGCCGGTATCACACCAGTCAGACGCAATTCGAAAGAACTCATCACTGCCAACGTCCCAGCCCAGGCGGACATGTTTGACATAGCCAGAGCGCAGAAGCGTGCAGGCTTCGGAGTAGCTGCTGGCGGTGGATTGTTGATGTTGTTTCATTTTTTCTTCTTCAGAATTTTTCTTAGTGCCTTGATTTCTTTAGGAGTAAATGGAGCTACACTCTCTTCTTCCGTATGCTGATTGTCGATATCCTCCTCCGTCACTCCCGCCTCATCTGCTACAGCAAATGCCATCTGCAGCAGCTTCTCAGTGGTAACGCTGAGATTCTCATTATTCACTTCGGCATAATGACGAAGTTTCTCTTTCAGCGCTTCGTCAATTTTTACATTCAGGACTGCAGTCGTCATCGTTTTTACATCCCTGGCTATTTTTTCTTAAATTAATACACGAAGTTAACATTATTATCCAGATATATATTCTCTGCTTATACATCATAAAAATGTCACACTTACCCTGCAGAAAATTTATGACAGAATAATGACAACCATGTTTCAGTATGATGACAATTTGCGAAATATACAGGTCGGTTTAAAAATATATAATACGCGCACTATTGTTGGGGATAATGGCGATAATGGATATGAAGCGATGCTGAGAAGAGCAGAAATGGGTGGGGGCCCTGCCAGCTACATCCCGGCACACACGTCGTCTGCCCTGGCTGCTTCCTTCCGGACCTGACCTGGTGAACAGAGTAGCGTTGCGGGAGAACCAACAGAGCCCCCATTGAGAGCGTTGTTAACCAACGCGCTGGCGCATTATCACTGTACGGGATAGCAATTGCAAGTTAACCGCGTCCGGGTGATGTTTTATTGCGCAAAGCGTTTACAGAGTGGGCACTTTCTTCCTGTCTTGTCCGTAAATCTTTATCATGCCCTTAACACAGGAGCACAAAATGGACGAGCACGACTCTTTTCCCCAGCGGGTATGGCAGATAGTGGCCTCGATTCCCGAAGGCACGGTCACCACCTATGGCGAGGTGGCGCAGCTGGCGGGTTCTCCCCGTGCAGCGCGACAGGTAGGCGGTGTGCTGAGAAGGCTGCCTGAAGGTAGCACCCTGCCCTGGCATCGGGTGGTCAACCGCCACGGAGCAATCTCCTTAACCGGGCCAGATTTACAGCGCCAGCGTCAGGCCTTACTCAGCGAAGGTGTGCAGGTGTCGGGAAGTGGGCAAATTGATATGCAGCGTTATCGCTGGCGGTATTGAATAGCCCCTCTCAGACGAGAGGGGCATGAAGCATTAAAGCTGGGTTGGCGCCGGCGTAGCCGTAGATGGGCTAACCTGGGTTGGTGACGTTGACGGCACCGTTGTCGGCGCACCGCCGCCAGGCTGCAACGGCAGCGAGGTCTGCTGTACCGGCACCAGCACCAGATCGGCTTTGGTACCGCCTTGGTTGATCACCGGTT
The DNA here is from genome assembly GCF_055805075.1 of Leclercia sp. GHBNCSD. Classification (NCBI taxonomy): domain Bacteria; kingdom Pseudomonadati; phylum Pseudomonadota; class Gammaproteobacteria; order Enterobacterales; family Enterobacteriaceae; genus Leclercia; species Leclercia sp. GHBNCSD. The sequence continues at coordinate 828,277 of NZ_JBQVYO010000001.1, forward strand.
TAACGATATCGGTCATCAGGACAACCTTATCGTCAATGGTAATGGCTGCGCTCAGCAGGATGCGGGCGTTAGGCTGAACATCCGCCGGGTTAAACGGCAGTTCAAATTTAAATGGCGCCTGTTTACCCTCGGTACGCGTCGCCCGCTGCGCCAGAACCTTCGATGGCGAATCCGCCAGCGAGGCATCAGACAGGGTAACGGTTAACACTGCATCCGGCGGTAAAGCCACCTTCTGGCGGATCCAGATTGTACCTGAGACATTTGGCTGCTGAATGGTCGGCTGCGTCGCTACGCCAGCAGTGTTAGGGTTCGGCGCCGGTGTCTGAATGTCTGCGCTTTTGTCCGCGCAGGCAGAGAGAGCAACCGCTACCGCTAAACCACTTAACATGTGCACGAGTTTCATTGAGTTCTCCTTATCATCAATGCACCAGCGGGATCGATACCGCCAGATGAGTGGTTAACATAAAGATAACGAGACTAAGTGTGGCACAGATCAATTATTTATGCCTGGAATCCCCCTGTTATTCAGATTATTGCACCCATCGGACCACTTGCATTTCTGCGTTATACTCTGCGTATCTTTCGCCACGGCGTATTAATTGAGGACGACTATGAGTCAGGCATTAAGCAATCTGCTGACATTATTAAACCTGGAAAAAATTGAAGAAGGACTCTTTCGGGGACAAAGCGAAGATCTGGGGCTACGCCAGGTTTTCGGCGGCCAGGTTGTGGGACAAGCCCTCTACGCTGCAAAAGAGACCGTACCCCAGGAGCGCTTTGTGCACTCCTTTCACAGCTATTTTCTGCGCCCTGGCGACAGCCAGAAGCCCATCGTGTATGACGTTGAAGTCCTGCGCGACGGCACCAGTTTCAGCGCCCGCCGCGTGGCGGCGGTGCAAAACGGCAAGCCAATCTTTTACATGACCGCCTCATTCCAGGCGCCGGAGCCGGGCTATGAGCATCAGAAAGCGATGCCCCCTGCCCCCGCACCCGACGCGTTGCGTTCCGAGACGGACATTGCCCGTGCGCTGGCGCATCTGCTGCCTCCGCAGGTTAAAGAGAAGTTTCTTTGCGATAAACCACTGGAGATCCGCCCGGTTGAGTTCCACAACCCAATGAAGGGCCATATTGCGGAGCCGGCTCGTCAGGTCTGGATCCGCGCGAACGGCGCGATGCCGGAAGATTTCCGCGTGCATCAATATCTGCTGGGTTATGCCTCCGACTTCAACTTCCTGCCGGTTGCCCTGCAGCCACATGGTGTGGGCTTCCTTGAGAAAGGGATGCAGGTTGCCACCATCGACCATTCGATGTGGTTCCACCGTCCGTTTAATATGAATGAGTGGCTGCTGTACAGCGTGGAGAGTACCTCGGCATCCAGCGCTCGCGGCTTTGTTCGTGGTGAGTTTTATACCCAGGATGGCGTGCTGGTGGCCTCCACCGTGCAGGAAGGGGTGATGCGTAACCGCGGATGATATGAAAAAGCCGGGCGGCGTCTTTGCCTTACCCGGCCTACAAAAGCACAATCCGTAGGCCCGGTAAGCGTAGCGCCACCGGGCAATACTTTAACTTTACGCGTTGTATGCGTTCTCGCCGTGGCTGTTGACGTCCAGACCTTCGCGCTCCTGCTCTTCCGGTACGCGCAGCCCCACCGTCATGTCTGCCAGCTTGTAGCCGATAAAGGCCACCACACCCGACCAGACCACCGTGATGGCGATACTTTCCAGCTGAACCAGAACCTGGTGACCCATGGTCACGCCTTCCGCATAACCCACGCCGCCAAGGGACGTTGAGGCGAAGAAACCGGTCATGATACAGCCGATGATGCCGCACACGCCGTGCACACCAAAGACATCACACGGGTCGTCCACACGCAGAACACGTTTCAGCGCCGTTACGCCCCACAGACCGGCCAGACCTGCCACGATACCAATGATCAGCGCGCCACCGACACCGACGAAGCCACAGGCCGGGGTGATGCCCACCAGACCGGCAATGGCACCGGAACAGGCACCCAGCAGCGAAGGCTTGCCGCGTACCGCCCACTCGCCAAAGATCCAGGAGAGGATTGCGCCCGCTGTCGCCACAACGGTATTCACGAAGGCCAGCGCCGCGATTTCGTTTGCTGCGCTTGCTGAGCCAGCGTTAAAGCCAAACCAGCCGAAGTAGAGGATAGCCGTGCCGGTAAAGACCATCGGCAGGTTGTGCGGTTTGAAGGCCTCTTTGCCAAAACCGACGCGTTTGCCGATCAGGTATGCTCCCACCAGCCCCGCTACCGCGGCGTTGATATGCACAACGGTACCGCCCGCAAAGTCCAGCGCGCCATGAGAGGCCAGCAGGCCGCCGCCCCACACCATATGCGCCACCGGCACGTAGGAGAGCGTGAGCCACACCACCACGAAGATCAGCACGGCGGAGAAGCGGATACGTTCCGCCAGCGCCCCGACAATCAGCCCGACGGTGATACAGGCGAACGAGCCCTGGAACGCCACGTGGATGTACTGATAGAAGCTGCCCATTACCGCGGTCAGCTCGATATTTTTCAGCATCGCCCAGTTAAAGCTGCCGAAGAAGGCGTTGCCCTCCCCGAAGGCCAGCGAGTAGCCGTAAACCACCCACAGCACACAAACCAGCGCGAAGGTCACCGTCACCTGGGTGAGCATGGAGAGGACGTTTTTGCCGCGGATCAGGCCGCCGTAGAAGAGCGCGATCCCCGGAATGGTCATAAACAGCACCAGCGCGGTGCAAATCATCATAAAGGCGTTATCGGCTTTGTCTGCTACCGCGGGTGCAGCCATTGCCAGCCCCGGCAACAGCGCCAGAGACCCCAGACCTGCTTTAAGTGTTGTTGTGTTCATTTTCTCGATCCCTATCACTGTGTGCCTGCTGTTTTACAGTGCCGCTTCGTCGGCTTCGCCTGTACGAATGCGAATAACGCGTTGCAGCTCAGCAACGAAAATTTTGCCGTCGCCAATTTTGCCGGTGTAGGCTGCTTTGCTAATCACGTCGATGACTTCTTCCAGCTGATCGTCGGCGATCGCCACGTCAATCTTCACCTTTGGCAGAAAGTTGACGCTATATTCCGCGCCACGGTAGAGCTCTGCATGCCCCTTCTGTCGACCAAAGCCTTTCACCTCGGTGACGGTCAGCCCCTGAATACCCATTGAAGAGAGCGCTTCACGCACGTCTTCGAGCTTGAATGGTTTGATTACCACGGTAACCAGCTTCATATATCCCCTCCAGTCAGAATTCGGTTTTGGCGAGCTAACGAAGGTGGTATTGCAAGGGGTGTGCCAAAAGTGAAAAGGGCGTGAATACGAGGCATCGCGATAAGATGGCGAAAAAAACGCACCATGACAGTGCAGGGTGCGTTTCATTTTTGCACCAACCGATTCAGCGGCTGGCAGGTTGCTTAATTTTAGTGCATCAGGCGCTGAGGGACTCCTCCCGCGCGCTGGCGGCCAGCTCTTCGCCAGCGAGCTGCAGTTGATACATTTGCCAGTAACGCCCTTTCGCCTCAAGCAGTTGCTTATGGGTACCGCGCTCAACCGCCTGGCCGCGATGAAGCACCAGAATGGTATCTGCCTCAACAATGGTCGACAGGCGGTGAGCAATCACGACCAGGGTGGTCTGTTCGCGTACCGCCGCCAGCGCCTGCTGGATCGCCTGCTCGGTGCCGGAATCGATGCTGGCGGTGGCTTCATCGAGGATGAGCACCTGCGGCGTATCGATCAACACCCGGGCCAGCGCTAATAGCTGCTTTTGCCCGACTGACAGATTATTACCCTGCTCGCCCAGCCGGGTATGGATACCGTCGTGCAGGCCGCGGGCCAGATCCGCCAGCTGCACCTTTTCCAGCACGTCCCACACCTGCTCTTCGCTAAACGGCCGCCCCAGCGTCACGTTGGCATAGAAGGTGTCGGCCAGAACCACCGGATCCTGCTGCACCATCGCCACCCCTTTACGCAACACGGCGTGGCTCAGGGTCGACAGCGGGCGCCCATCCAGACGAATTTCACCTTCGGTGAGCGGGTAGTAGCCCATCAGCAGGCTGGCGAGGGTACTTTTACCGCTGCCGGTATGCCCCACCAGCGCGACAAAGCTTCGGGACGGTACCGTCAGGTTGATATCCTGCAATACCAGGCGATCGTCGCGATAGGCAAAGGAGACCTGATCAAATTCAATCTCGCCGCTTTGCAGTTCGCGCTCGTCATCCCCATAGGCCTGGCGCGGGCGATCCATCAGCTCAAAAACGCGCTCACCGGCGACCACCGCCTGCTGCAACATCGACTGCTGGGTGGTGAGTTCAATCAGCGGCTCATTAAGACGGCCCAGATAGCTGATAAAGGCATACAGCACCCCCACTTCGATGGTGCCACGGGCGGCAAAGCCAAACTGCATCAGCAACCCGCACAGCACCAGCGCCGAAAAGAGGCTTAACAGCGGGCGCAGCAGGAAACCGTCCAGACGCAGGGTCTGCATGCGGGCCATGTAGTGTGAGCGGCTGGCCTCGCCCATCCGTTCGCCAAAGCGCGCCTGCTGACGGAACTGCTGAATCACGCTCATGCCATTGATGACCTCGTTGAAGCCATCGTTGATATCCGCCAGATAGGTCCGCACCCGGCGCACAATCGGTGTGCTGTAGCGCTGGTAGATGATCATCACAATCATCACCGCCGGGAAAATCGCCATCGCCACCAGCGCCATGCGCCACTCCAGGCTGAACATCGCCACCAGCATAGCGCCGACCAGCGCGGCGCTGCGCAGCACCGTCGCCACCACCGTAACATAGAGATCGCGGATCACTTCCGTATCGTTAGTCACGCGGGAGATAATCTGCCCGACAGGCTGGGTATCGAACGCGCTCAGCGGCTGGCGCAGCGCGGCGTCCATCACGTCGGTGCGCAACTGCTGCACCACCCCCACGGCGGCCTGGTTAAAGAGCAGCGACTGGGCGTAGTGCAGCCCCGCCGCCAGCAACTGTAGCCCGACATAGGCCACCGCCAGCCCGGTGACTAAACCGAGCGGCAGATAGTTTTTCGCCACCATGTTGTCGATGAAATAGCTGATCAGCAGCGGGCCGGTCACTTCGGCTATCGCCGCAATCCACAGCAATACCACCGCCAGCGACAGCGGTTTGCGCCACGGCGAGCCATAGGCCAGCAGGCGCTTCAGGGTAGGCCAGAGCTGGGAAAAACTACGCATCGGCGGCCTCCTCGCCCGTCTCCGGCACCTCATCCAGCGCCGCTTCCAGTTGTTGATAACGGTACATATCGCGATACCAGCCCGGCTGTTCCGCCAGCTGCTCATGCTGCCCGCGCTGGGCAATGTGCCCGTGCTGCATCACCAGAATTTCGCTCGCCTCGGTCAGGGCCGAGAGACGATGGGCGCTGATGATCACCGTGCGCCCCTCCCCCCACTGTCGCAGGTTATGCAGGATCTGATGTTCAGTACGGCCATCGACGGCGGAAAGGGCATCGTCGAGGATCAGGATTTCGGCATTCAGCAGCAGCGCACGGGCGATGGAAATACGTTGCTTCTGCCCGCCCGACAGCATCACGCCGCGCTCGCCCACTTCGGTTTCATAGCCCTGGGGCAGGCGCAGGATATCGTCATGGACGCTGGCGAGACGCGCAACGTGCTCGATCTCCTCGCGTGTGGCGTGCGGACAACCCAGCGCAATATTATTCGCGACGGTATCGGAGAAGAGGAACGGCGTCTGGCTCACCACCGCAAGGCGGCTGCGCCAGCTATCCAGCCGCAGCTGCGGCAGTGGAATATCGTGGAAGCGGATCTCACCCTGAGGGATATCGAAGTGGCGCTGGATTAGAGACAGAATGGTGCTCTTGCCGGCGCCTGTTGGGCCGCAGATGCCCAGCATCTGCCCCGGTTGCAGCGTAAAGTGGACGTTTTCAAGCGTGACCTGTTCCGTCTGCGGATAGCTAAAGGCGCGGACGGCGACATTCAGCTCGCCGCGTCCGTTCGGTACCGTCTCGCTACCGTCGTTGACCACCGGCGCTTCGGCGAGCATGGCGCGGATCCGGCTGTAGGCCGCGCTGCCGCGCTCGACAATGTTAAACATCCAGGCCAGGGCCAGCATCGGCCAGATCATCAGCCCCAGATACATGGCAAAGCTGGTCAGCTGTCCGAGCGTCAGCGAGCCGTTAATCACCATCCAGCTTCCGCCGCCAATGGCCAGCAGGTTAGCGGTGCCGATGGCGATATAAATCGTGGGATCAAAACGGGCGTCAATCCGGGCGACGCGCAGGTTTTTGGCCCCGGTATCCGCCGCGTCGGCGGCAAACAGCGCCGACTGACGATCCTCCAGGCCAAAGGCTTTGATCATCCTGATACTGGTCAGGCTCTCCTGGGTACGGTCGTTAAGAGTGGAGAACGCCGCCTGCGCCAGCTTGAAGCGCTGGTGAAGCTGATCGCCGTAGCGTTTGATCGCCAGGGCCATCAGAGGCATTGGCAGGAGCGCCAGCAGGGTTAACTGCCAGCTGATTTGGGTCGACATGACGATCAGCACCGCGCAGCCCATCACCAGCGAGTCCACCAGGGTTAATACCCCTTCCCCGGCGGCAAAGACTACGCGATCCACGTCATTGGTGGCGCGGGCAATCAGGTCGCCGGTGCGATGGCGCAGATAAAATTCCGGATGCTGGCGGCTGAGCTGGCGGTAAAAATCTTCCCGCAGCTCGACGGCAAGCTGGTATGACGCACCGAACAACAGCACGCGCCAGACATAGCGCAGCAGGTAGACCACCACCGCCGTCAGGACCAGCGTGCCGATCCACATCATCACCCGTGCGGTGGTGTAATGCTGTTCCGTAACGCCATCCACAACGTAGCCCACCACTTTTGGTGGGATGAGCTGCAGAATGGCAATAATAATAAGCAGGGCGACTGCACCGAGGTAGCGTTGCCACTCCCGGCGAAAGTACCAGCTTAACTGAGCAAATAATCGCACGCGGTCTTTTCCTGAGGATTGTATTCCGGGTTATTCAATGGGTAAGGCGGTGGTGTATTTTATCTGTTCCATCGCAAAGCTGGAGGTGACATTCGTCAGACCCGGCACGCTGTTGACCAGCCGTTTATAGAAGTCATCATAGCGCTTCATGTCAGCTACCTGTACGCGCATCAGGTAGTCATATTCGCCCGCCATGCGCCAGAAGCCCAGCACTTCCGGCATCTGTGAAACCACGCTAACGAATCCGCAGTACCATTCGCTGCTGTGGTGCTGCGTTTTTATCAGCACAAACGCGGTCAGGCCAAGCCCCAGTTTTTCGGGATCGAGCAGCGCCACACGCCCCAGCAATATGCCTTCGTCTTCCAGTCGTTTCAGGCGTTTCCAGCAGGGCGTGGTGGTCAGATTAACGGCATCCGCCAGCGCCTGCAAAGAGAGGGTGCAGTCACTTTGCAGTAAGGAGAGCAGCTTACGGTCAATTTTATCTAGCATAACCACCCCGCAGAGAAAATTTTTCTCTTCACATTCTATTTTAAAGGTCAGATAGCAACAATTTTTTCTGTGCTTTTCGCTATGCTGGGCACAAAATGACAAATGGATAACTTCGATGAATAGCACCTGGGTTAAAAATGCCATCAGTGAAATTAACGCCGATTATCAGCGGTCGGCGGATACACACCTTATTCGCCTTGCCCTGCCCGGTTTTCCGGGTATCCAGCTCTATCTGAAAGACGAAAGTACCCACCCCACCGGCAGCCTGAAGCACCGTCTGGCGCGCTCGCTGTTCCTGTATGGGCTGTGTAATGGCTGGATCAATGAAGGCACCACCATTATTGAATCCTCCTCCGGTTCCACCGCCGTCTCTGAGGCCTATTTTGCCCGCCTGCTCGGCCTGCCGTTTATCGCCGTTATGCCATCCTGTACGGCGAAACGTAAAATCGAACAGATCGAATTTTACGGTGGTCGCTGTCACTTTGTGGAAAGCGCCTGTGAAATTTATGCCGCCTCAGAGATGCTGGCCCGGGAGCTGAACGGCCACTATATGGACCAGTTTACCTTCGCGGAGCGGGCCACCGACTGGCGCGGCAATAACAACATTGCCGACAGTATCTTCCGCCAGATGCAGAATGAGCCTAACCCGGTACCGGCCCATATCGTGATGAGCGCTGGCACCGGCGGCACCTCGGCCACCATTGGCCGCTATATTCGCTGCCAGGGATACGATACCCGTCTTATGGTGGTGGATCCGCAGAACTCCGTATTCCTGGATTACTGGCAGCAGCGCGATCCTGCCCTGCGCAGCCCGGTCGGGAGCAAAATAGAAGGGATTGGCCGCCCGCGCGTCGAACCATCGTTTATTCCGGATGTGGTGGACGAGATGCTCCGCGTGCCGGATGCCGCGAGCGTCGCCACCGCCCTCTGGCTGGAAACGCAGCTGGGCCGCAAGGTGGGGGCCTCAACCGGCACCAATATGTGGGGCGCGTTACAGCTGGCCGCGCGGATGCGTGAGGCAGGGCAAACCGGCTCTGTCGTGACGCTGCTGTGCGACAGCGGTGAGCGCTATCTGGAGACCTATTACAACGCCGAATGGGTAAAAGCGAATATTGGCGATGTGGCGCCGTGGCTTGCGGAAATCACCCGGCTGGTAAAATAAAAAAAGCCAGACGTTTGTCTGGCTTGCTGGAAGGGTCTCACTATTCGGGGGAATAAGGAAGATCAGGTGTATCCAGCCAATGGGTTAAGAAATGGGACACGGCCTCGTTGCGGCAGTGTCCAATAACCGGTAAATGCGCCAGCTCGGCGATCAGCTGCGGCATCGCATTGCCCATAATCAGGCCGCACCCCACGCTGCCCAGCATCTCGCGATCGTTCATCGCATCGCCAAACGCCATACACTCCTGCAGGCTCAGGCCCAGATGTTCGCTCAGCACCGCCAGCGCGGAGCCTTTGTTGCACCCTACCGGCAGCACCTCCAGACAATCGATGGCCGAGAAGGTGAGATGCGCGCGGCTGCCCAGCGCCTCATTGAGCTGAATGCGCAGGCGGCACAGATCGTCATGATCGCCGCAAAAACAGATTTTCGTCACCGCATGGGCCGGAATACGGCGCAGATCGGTCACCTGATACTGGAAGCCGCTATAGACGTGCGCTTCGAGCAGCGCCGGGATTTCCTTGCCTGTCAGCCAGCCGGTATCGTTAAAAACGTGGATGCTGGCCTGCGTATCCCATGTGCTGTGCAGCACCTGTTCTGCCACATCCGGGGCGAGATCCTGGCGATAAAGCACATCCCCTTCCAGAGAGTGAATGCGCGTGCCGTTGCCGGTAATCAAAAAGGCGTCGAGGGAGAGCGCCCCCATTAAGTGGCGCATCTCCAGCACATGACGACCCGTGGCGAAGGTGAGCGTGATATCACGCTCACGCAGCCGCTTAAGCACGCTCAGCGTCCTATCGCCTAAACGGTGATCCGGCATTAACAAGGTGCCGTCCATATCAAATGCCGCCAGCCGCGCCATGAGAACTCCAAAAATGTGAAGAGGTAACTTGTGCAACAGTATTGCCTGGTATATACGGAAGTAATACTGAATAGATGGACATTATTGTTCCGGGTTTACGATGCGCCAGCTTAATCGACTTAATCAGTACCAGCGACTGTGGCAGCCCTCTGCCGGTGCGCCACAGCAGGTCAGCGTGGCAGAGCTGGCGAGCCGCTGTTTTTGCAGTGAACGGCATGTCCGCACCCTGCTGCGTCAGGCCCAGGAGGCGGGCTGGCTCAGCTGGCATGCGCAGTCCGGACGCGGAAAGCGCGGTGAGCTACGCTTTTACGTCACGCCGGAATCGTTACGTAACGCGATGATGGAAGAGGCGCTGAAAAGCGGGCATCAGCAGAATGCCCTGGCGCTGGCACAGCTGGCCCCCCAGGCGCTGCGCGCGCTGCTGCATCCTTTTCTGGGCGGGCAGTGGCAGAATGATACGCCGACGCTGCGCATTCCCTATTACCGTCCACTCGATCCGCTCCAGCCTGGTTTTCTGCCGGGCCGCGCTGAACAGCATCTCGTGGGACAGATCTTTTCCGGACTGACCCGGTTCGACGATACCCGCAGCGAACCTGTGGGCGATCTGGCGCATCACTGGGATATCTCGACCGACGGGCTGCGCTGGCATTTCTACATTCGCTCCACGCTGCACTGGCACAACGGGGATAAAGTCGAGGCAACCCAGCTCCAGAGCCAGCTGGCGAAGCTGCTTACCCTGCCCGCGCTGCGCAAGCTGTTTAACAGCGTGAGGCAAATTGAGGTCACCCATCCTCAGTGCCTGACTTTTGTATTACACCATCCCGACTACTGGCTGGCGCACCGGCTGGCAAGCTATTGCAGCCACCTTGCCCATCCTGAACAGCCCCTGACCGGGAGCGGGCCGTTTCGCCTGGCAATCTTCGATCCTGACCTGGTCCGGCTGGAAAGCCACGAGCAGTACCACCTCGGGCATCCGCTGCTGAAAGCGATCGAATACTGGATCACGCCTCAACTTTTTGACCAGGATTTAGGTACCAGCTGTCGTCATCCGGTGCAGATTGCCATCGGTGAGCCGGAGGAGCTTGCCAGCCTGCGGCTGGTCAGTAACAGCATCAGCCTCGGTTTTTGCTACCTCACGCTGAAACAGAGCGATCGCCTAAGCGAAGCGCAGGCCCGACGGATGATCGAGATCATCCATCACTCGTCGCTGCTGCATACGCTGCCGCTGGACGAGAATCTCATCACGCCGACCCAGGAGTTGCTGCCGGGCTGGTCAATCCCGCAGTGGACGCGGGAACAGGAGACCGTTCTGCCGGAAACGCTCACTCTGCTTTATCACCTGCCGGTGGAGTTGCATACCATGGCGGAACAGTTGAAACGCTATCTGGCGCAGGAAGGGTGTCAGCTCAGAGTGATGTTTCATGACGCCAAAACCTGGGACGGCTGCACCGCCCTGGCGGAGGCGGATATCATGATGGGGGACAGGTTAATTGGCGAGGCGCCAGAATACACCCTGGAGCAGTGGCTGCGCTGTGATGCCCTGTGGCCTTATCTGCTCAGCGCACCGGAGTTCGCGCACCTGATGGCGACCCTGGATGCCGTTCAGACCCAACCCGACGGTTCTGCCCGCCATCTGGCGCTGAAAGAGGTTTACTCCCGCCTGATGAAGCGTGCCGTGCTGACGCCGCTGTTCAACTATCAATATCAAATCAGCGCCCCGCCGGGGGTAAATGGTATCCGGCTGAATCCGCGCGGCTGGTTTGACTTTACCGAGGCCTGGCTGCCAGCGCCGAAAACGTGAAGAAGCTGGTCGCCGCCACGGGCAGACGCTACCATAGGTCTTTAACCGTCAAAGTTGGGAAGATTAATGAAACGTGCCGTTGTCGTCTTCAGTGGAGGTCAGGACTCCACGACCTGTCTGGTTCAGGCTCTGCAGCAATATGATGAAGTCCATTGTGTGACTTTTGACTATGGCCAGCGCCATAGCGAAGAGATTGAGGTCGCGCAAAAACTGGCGGTGAAACTCGGCGCACGGGCGCATAAGGTGCTGGATGTCACTCTGCTCAACGAACTGGCGGTGAGCAGCCTCACCCGGGACAGCATTCCGGTACCGGACTACGAACCGGATGCCGAGGGGATCCCGAATACCTTCGTACCGGGGCGTAATATCCTCTTCCTGACCCTGACGGCCATCTATGCTTACCAGGTAAAAGCCGAGGCAATCATCACCGGCGTGTGCGAAACCGACTTCTCGGGCTATCCGGACTGCCGCGATGAGTTTGTTAAAGCCCTTAACCACGCTGTGAACCTCGGCATGGCCAAAGATATCCGTTTCGAAACGCCGCTAATGTGGCTCGATAAAGCCGAAACCTGGGCGCTGGCCGACTACTGGGGCAAGCTGGATCTGGTGCGTAACGAAACGCTCACCTGCTACAACGGCATCAAAGGCGATGGCTGCGGCCAGTGTGCGGCGTGTAATCTGCGCGCTAATGGCCTGAATCACTATCTGGCGGATAAAGCCGGGGTGATGGCGGCTCTGAAGAAAAAAACCGGTCTTAACTGACCGGAGCGGTCTGCCGGGTGAAAAGATGCTTCGCCCGGCATCAGAAGCGGGGTTATTTGATTAACAGCTCCAGCTTCTCACGTAACTCCCCCTCCAGCGGCAGCGCTTTCTGCGTTTTCAGATCGATGCAGACAAAGGTAATCAATGCATCTGCCACCACCTGTCCTTCCGGCTCCAGGGTGATCACCTGGCTCAATACCCCACTTTTTCCGTTCAACTGCTGTAGCTGGCTGGTCACGGTGAGTAGATCGCTGAGCACTGCGGGCCGGCGATAGTTGATATTGATGTTCACCACCACAAAAGCGATACGGTGCGCGGTCATCCATTGAAAACTGTCGCTGTTTTCCAGTCCATCCCAGCGCGCCTCTTCGAGGAACTCCAGATAACGGGCGTTATTAACGTGTTGGTAAACATCAAGGTGGTAACCGCGAACTTTGATTTGGGTCTGCATAGCGCAATAGCCTTCAGGGTAGTTAATTATAAGATTCAGAGGTCATAACTGGTACGACCTCTTTATCCTGGCAAATTTTTACCACTGTGCAAGTTATTACAGCATCAGGTGCGCAAGATTACGTTCCACCAGCGCCCCACCCATACCCGGAACCTGCCGGAGATCGTCCAGAGTTTTAAACGGACCGTACTCTTCGCGGTAACTGACGATCGCCTGGGCTTTTTTTATCCCCACGCCATTCATCACCTTTGCCAGCTCCTCTGCCGATGCAGAATTAATGCTGACCCGCACCCCTTCCTCTTCGCCGTTTTTGCTGCTCGCGGCGGCTTTCGACTGCGGTGATGATGTGACGGAGACCGACGGCTCAGATTTGCTTTGCGTGACCGGCGTTTTCGCGACCGAGGGTGCCGCCAGCGCGCTGTGGCTCAACCCCGCCGTTACGATGGCAAGCGTGATGAAAAGGGCTTTGATTCCATGTTTCATGCTGTTTTCTCCTTGTTTGTTGACAGCCCCCTTACCTTATTCGGGCCGCTTTTCAGGCACAAACAGCAGATTGCAGAAATGGAAAAGGCCGCGAAAGCGGCCTTTTGGTATTGCAGTATGTTGCTTAAGTTTGCGACCAGCGCCGTAATTACTGCTGAGTAATGATATCGCCCAGCTTAATTTTGGCTTCTTTACGCAGATTACTCATCAACGCTTCGAAAGCGATTTGGGCGTTGTTCTGGGTGATACCCTGAACCATCGCTTTCTTCTGCGCTTCCGGCATGGTGCCCGCTTTGACTTCATCCAGCGCCACAATCACTACGTTGCCCTGCATATCGTTGGCGATACCAAAGCTCGGTTTGTCTTTCGCAGGCTGGCTCAGGGTAAATGCCGCCTGGCTGATCGGATCCTGACCGGTACGGCTCAGGGTCTTCGCCTCGCCAAAGCTCAGGCCAGCCGCTTTCAGCGCCTCATCACCTTTACCGGCTTTCAGCTCAGCCAGCAGCTTTTCAGCATCCAGCTTCGCCTGCTGCACGGCTTTGTTATGTTTCACCAGCGCAGCGATCTGATCTTTCACCTCGTCCAGCGGCTTAACAGCCTCCGGCTTGTGTTCACTCACACGCAGGACAAAGGCGCGGTCGCCGTCCACGGTGATGATGTCGGAGTTGCTGCCCGGGGTGCCGTTTTCGCCCACCAGACCACCGCTAAAGATAGCATCCGCCACTGGCTTGAAGTTCAGCTCCTCCGGCAGGTTGTCACGATCAAACCAACCGGTGGTGACAGCTTTCGCGCCCGCAGCCTGCTCAGCGCCCGCCAGGGATTCGTTGTCGTTGCTGGCCGCATCGCTCACTTTCTGCTGCAACGCATAGAAGCCATCCAGCGCTTTCTCCTGCTTCACTTTCGCCGCAATCTCATCATGGACGTCCGCCAGCGGTTTGGTTGTCGCAGGGGTAATATCATCCAGACGTGCCACCAGGAAACCGACGGAAGATTTAATCACGCCAGAAAGTTGACCTTTCTCTTTCAGGCCGGCATTTTTCAGCTCGTCCGGGGTGGTGGCCTCTTCCAGCCAACCCATGTCACCGCCGTTTTTCGCAGAGATGATATCGGTGGACTTCTCTTTTGCGACCGTCGCGAAGTCGGTGCCTTTGTTCAGCTCATCCAGCGCCGCTTTAGCGTCGGCTTCCGTTTTGGTCTGAATCACGCTGTAACGGTTACGCTGTGGCTGAGTGAACTGATCCTGATGCTGATCGTAGTAAGACTGGATCTCCGCATCGGTGGCGTTCTCCTGCATCGCAGCCGCATCCAGCTTGATGTAGCTCACGCGGAACTGTTCCGGGGCGGTGAAGTTGTTTTTGTTCTGCTCGTAGTAGCTTTTCACCTCTTCGTCGCTCGCCTGCTGTTTAGCCGCCAGGGCGTTAACGTCGAAAGTGGCTTCGCGCACGACGCGCTGCTGAGCAACCAGCGTCGCCAGCTCGTCCGCTTCGCCCTTAAGCATGAAGTCGGTGCCTACAACAGCGTTAATAAGCTGCTGAGTGGTGAGCTGATTGCGCAGTGCCTGAGCGTATTGATCCGGCGTCATCCCCATCTGATTAACGATGGCGGTATAACGGGTGTTATCAAATTTGCCGTTATTCTGGAAAGCAGGGGTAGCGAAAATCGCATTCTTCACCTGATCATCGCTGATGCTCAGACCCAGCTCACGTGCATACTGATCCAGCAGGGCTTCGTCGATAAGACGGTTCAGCGTCTGCTGACGCAGGTTCTTCATGTACCCTTCGTTCGCCGCCAGTTCAGAGAACCGATCGCCTAACTGTTGCTGCATGCGGTTACGTTCACCGGCAAATGCATTCTCAAACTGCCCACGGCTGATTTCCTGGTCGTTCACTTTTGCGGCGTAGTTTGCACTACCGCCAATCAGGTATCCGCTCACGCCGGTCAATATGAACGACACGATAATGATACCGAAAATAATCTTGAGCACGAGACTGTTAGCAGCCGTGCGTAAGCTGTCCATCATGGTGTAACCACACTCCGCTGTAGGTGACTGGTGACCTGACGCTGGCGGAATCCTGACCGCAGCGCGTAAAGACGTATTGTGACAAGAAACCGGGGCTATTGTCAGCCCACAACTCGCATAAATCAGGCCTGGACAAACAAAAAAGGCACATCAAATGATGCGCCCTTGTACTTTTCAACTTCCCTGAAGTAAGAAAGCGATCAGTTTACCGCGTCTTTCAGCGCTTTGCCGGCACGGAAGCCCGGAACTTTAGCAGCAGCGATGGTGATCTCTTTACCGGTCTGAGGGTTGCGGCCAGTACGGGCAGCACGCTCTTTAACAGCAAAAGTACCAAAACCTACCAGCGCTACGTCGTCCCCAGCCTGCAGAGATTCGGTAACAGAAGCAATCAAAGCATCTAACGCACGTCCAGCCGCAGCTTTGGAGATGTCAGCACCCGCAGCAATTTTGTCAATCAGTTGAGATTTATTCACTCTTCTCTTCCTCTCTTTATAATTTATATCGCGTCTGAATCCTTCACAACGCGACCGCGCAGCAGTTATATCAGGCCTGCCATGACCTTACAACACCCGTTGTTGATGGCTGGCCCAATCAGCAATCTAAATTAGCTATACAAAAAAAGGCTGGCAAGCCCGAAATAGCTTACCAACCTTTTTTTTATTGACGCTCTTTGCGCGAGGTCACTATTTTGCGGTCACAACCTGCATTCCTGAAGGCTCATTCTGCAGCGCAAGTGTCAGAACTTCCTCAATACGTTTCACCGGATGGATATCCAGATCGGCGATAACGTTATCCGGAATCTCTTCCAGATCGCGCTTGTTCTCGTACGGAATGAGAACCGTTTTAATGCCACCACGGTGTGCCGCCAGCAGTTTCTCTTTCAAACCGCCAATCGGCAATACCTGGCCACGCAGGGTGATTTCGCCGGTCATTGCCACATCGGCACGAACCGGGTTACCCGTCAGGCAAGAGACCAGCGCGGTACACATGGCGATACCGGCGCTTGGGCCATCTTTCGGCGTTGCCCCTTCCGGCACGTGAACGTGAATGTCGCGTTTTTCGTAGAAGTCCGGATTAATACCCAGTTTTTCCGCGCGGGCGCGCACCACGGTCAGCGCAGCCTGAATGGACTCCTGCATCACTTCACCCAGCGATCCGGTGTAGGTCAGCTTACCTTTACCCGGTACGCAGGCGGTTTCAATGGTCAGCAGATCGCCGCCTACTTCAGTCCATGCCAGACCCGTAACCTGTCCGACGCGGTTTTCGCTGTCCGCGCGGCCATAGTCGTAGCGCTGAACACCGAGGTATTCGTGCAGGTTGTCGCCAGTGATTTCAATGTGCTTCAACGACTTATCGAGCAGCAACTGTTTAACCGCTTTACGACACAGCTTGGAAATTTCACGCTCCAGGCTACGCACGCCCGCTTCACGGGTGTAGTAACGAATGATGCCGATAATCGCGCTATCATCGACGGTCAGTTCGCTCTCTTTCAGAGCGTTACGTTCAATCTGCTTCGACAGCAGGTGACGACGGGCAATGTTCAGCTTTTCGTCTTCGGTGTAGCCAGAAAGACGGATCACTTCCATACGATCCAGCAGCGGTGCCGGGATGTTCATGGAGTTAGAGGTCGCCACGAACATCACATCGCTCAGATCGTAGTCCACTTCCAGGTAGTGATCGCTAAACGCCACGTTCTGCTCTGGATCCAGCACTTCAAGCAGGGCAGACGCTGGATCGCCGCGCATATCGGACGACATTTTGTCGATCTCATCTAACAGGAACAGCGGGTTTTTAACGCCCACTTTCGCCATCTTCTGGATCAGTTTGCCCGGCATTGAGCCGATATAGGTCCGGCGGTGACCGCGGATTTCCGCCTCGTCACGCACCCCGCCCAGCGCCATACGGATATATTTACGACCGGTGGCTTTGGCGATGGACTGTCCCAGAGAGGTTTTACCCACCCCCGGCGGCCCGACCAGGCAGAGAATTGGCCCCTTGAGCTTATTCACACGGCTCTGAACCGCAAGATACTCAAGGATGCGGTCTTTGACACGCTCAAGACCGTAGTGGTCGGTATCCAGGATCTCCTGGGCCTGGCGCAGGTCTTTTTTGACCTTGCTGCGGGCGTTCCACGGAACCTGAACCATCCACTCGATATAGCCGCGTACAACGGTCGCTTCAGCCGACATCGGAGACATCATTTTCAGCTTCTGCAGTTCTGCTTCCGCTTTCTCTTTGGCCTCTTTCGGCATTTTCGCCGCGTCGATCTTACGTTTCAGCGCTTCGTTTTCATCCGGCGCGTCATCCATCTCGCCGAGCTCTTTCTGAATAGCCTTCATCTGCTCGTTCAGATAGTACTCGCGCTGAGATTTCTCCATCTGCTTCTTCACGCGGTTGCGAATGCGTTTCTCAACCTGCAGCAGATCGATTTCAGACTCCATCATCGCCATCAGATATTCCAGACGCTCGTTAACGTCGGACATCTCCAGCACGGACTGTTTGTCCGCCAGCTTCAGCGGCATGTGTGCAGCGATAGTGTCTGCCAGACGTGCAGGATCGTCGATACTGTTGAGCGACGTCAGCACTTCTGGTGGGATTTTTTTGTTCAGCTTGATGTAGCCTTCAAACTGACTGATCGCGGTGCGAACCAGCACCTCCTGCTCACGCTCGTCCAGCTGAGGCGAGTCGAGGTATTCCGCTTTTGCCGCAAAGTGTTCGCCATCGTCAGATAGCGTGGTAATACGCGCACGCTGTAGCCCCTCAACCAGCACCTTTACGGTGCCGTCAGGCAGCTTCAGCATTTGTAAAATAGAGGCCACGGTCCCGACGGTGAAAAGATCGTTTACACCCGGCTCATCCGTTGATGCTTCTTTCTGCGCAACCAGCATGATTTTTTTATCATGATCCATGGCGGCTTCAAGGCAACGGATAGATTTTTCCCGCCCTACAAATAAGGGTATGACCATGTGCGGATAAACCACCACATCGCGCAACGGCAATACGGGGATTTCAATGCGTTCAGAACGCTCAGGATTCATAGAGCTCTCTCTTAGTTTAGTGTCCGCCAGGTAAGCTGGTCATGAGACTGTGCTTCACATAACCATTAACATGTAATCCAGTATATGGGGATGTTTCCCACACATTCAACGTCATGTTTACGGAAAAATAAAAGGGGGGATTAAATCCCCCCTTTTTGATTAACTGCTTGTATGCTCTGGTGAATTATTCGCCAGATGCCTGCTGCGCTTCCGGCGTACCGTAAATCAGCAGCGGCTTGCTTTGACCGGCAATCACGGACTCGTCGATGACCACTTTCTCGACCTCTTCCAGGGAAGGCAGGTCGTACATGGTATCAAGCAGGGCTGCTTCAACGATGGAACGCAGGCCACGGGCACCGGTTTTACGTGCCATCGCTTTTTTAGCAATCGCATCAAGCGCTTCGTCGCGGAATTCCAGCTCAACACCTTCCAGATTGAACAACGCCTGATACTGCTTGGTCAGGGCATTTTTCGGCTCTTTCAGAATTTGAATAAGCGCATCTTCGCTCAGTTCTGTCAGCGTGGCGACAACCGGCAGACGACCGATGAACTCAGGGATCAGACCAAACTTGATCAGATCTTCTGGCTCAACCTGCATCAGCAGTTCGCCCTCTTTCGCTTTTTCAGACTTCGCTTTTACGGTGGCGCCAAAGCCAATACCCGAGCCGGTTTCAACACGGTTAGCGATGACTTTATCCAGACCGGCAAACGCACCGCCACAGATAAAGAGGATCTTGGAGGTATCAACCTGCAGGAACTCCTGCTGAGGATGCTTACGACCGCCCTGCGGTGGAACCGCGGCAACCGTCCCTTCGATCAGTTTCAGCAATGCCTGCTGCACACCTTCACCGGAAACGTCACGGGTGATCGATGGGTTATCGGATTTACGCGAGATTTTATCGATCTCATCGATATAAACGATACCGCGCTGTGCTTTCTGCACATCGTAATCACATTTCTGCAGCAGTTTCTGAATGATGTTTTCCACATCTTCACCCACATAACCGGCTTCGGTCAGGGTGGTGGCATCGGCCATGGTGAATGGAACATCCAGCAGACGTGCCAGCGTTTCTGCCAGCAGGGTTTTACCGGAACCGGTTGGGCCGATCAGCAAAATGTTACTTTTGCCCAGCTCAACGCCGTTGCTGTTATCCCCGTTACGCAGACGTTTGTAGTGGTTGTACACCGCCACTGCCAGCACTTTTTTCGCCTGTTCCTGGCCGATGACATAGTCGTCAAGATGATGACGAATCTCATGCGGGGTCGGTAACGCGCTGCGCTCGCGGTGTGGTGCGACTTCTTTAATCTCTTCGCGGATGATGTCGTTACATAAGTCGACACATTCGTCGCAGATATACACGGATGGCCCGGCAATCAGTTTGCGCACTTCATGCTGGCTTTTGCCGCAAAAAGAGCAGTAAAGCAGTTTGCCCGATCCATCTTTGCGTTTATCTGTCATGAGTCAAAACCTCTTTTTAAGTTCTTTGTGCCGCACATGACGACGCAAATGCCATTCTCAGACGCAAGCTGCTCGTAAGCAAAGTGCCGCCCTACCATAGTATAGCGGCACACCCGCGTCGTGGGCATCAATTACGATGGGTCAAAATGGAGTCGACTAAGCCGTACTCAACTGCCTCTGGTGCGGACAGGAAGCGATCGCGCTCGGTATCACGCTCGATCTGCTCAAGTGATTGACCCGTGTGGTGAGCCATAAGTTCATTCATACGCCCTTTAACTTTCAGAATTTCACGGGCGTGAATCTCAATGTCTGTCGCCTGGCCCTGGTATCCGCCCAGCGGCTGGTGGATCATAACGCGCGAATTCGGCAGGCAGAAGCGCTTGCCTTTCGCCCCTGCGGTCAGCAGGAATGCGCCCATCGATGCCGCCTGGCCCATACAAATGGTGCTCACATCAGGCTTGATGAACTGCATGGTATCGTAAATGGACATCCCGGCGGTGATAACGCCACCCGGGGAGTTAATGTACAGGTAAATGTCTTTTTCCGGGTTTTCCGCTTCCAGAAACAGCATCTGCGCCACGATCAGGTTCGCCATGTGGTCTTCCACCTGGCCGGTCATGAAGATAACGCGCTCTTTAAGCAGACGGGAGTAGATATCAAAAGAACGTTCACCGCGAGAGGTCTGTTCAATAACCATTGGCACCAGCGCCATATGGGGTGCAAAGTTATCTCGTTCGCCACTGTATGACATTTCCGTCTCCTGGATAAAAAATGAAAATACCTGCTGTACTGATTGTAACCTTGCGGACGGATTATCAGCCAGTCTCTTTGATACTGCTTCCCCACTAATGGGGATGGCTCAGCCCTATTTCAAGCATAACAATCTTTTGTTGTAACGCTAACACTGAAAAGGCGTTTTATCACGCTTCGTGATTTATAACTGTGATAAAAAAAACCCGCCGCCGAAAGGCAACGGGTTTTTTGCTCAAACTTTAAACAAAGCGGGCAGAATTATGCCTGCTGGTTCATCAGTTCGTTGAAAGAAGTGGCTTTTTCGGACACTTTCGCTTTGGCCAGAACCGCTTCAACAGCCTGCTCTTCCAGGGCGACATTGCGCATGTTTTCCATCAGCTCTTTGTTGCTGCCGTAGAAAGCAACAACTTCTGACGGATCTTCGTAGGCAGAAGCCATCTCTTCGATCAGACCTTTAACACGCTCTTCGTCAGCTTTCAGCTCGTGGGTACGAATCACTTCGCCCAGCAGCAGACCAACGACAACGCGGCGTTTAGCCTGCTCTTCGAACAGCTCGCGTGGCAGCTCCAGCGCTTGCTTCTCGTTGCCACCGAAACGCTGTGCAGCCTGACGGCGCAGAACGTCGATTTCGCTGTCGATCAGGGCAGACGGGATCTCGATCTCGTTAGCTTTAACCAGACCTTCGATAGCCTGAGACTTCACGCGGTTACGCACGGCGCCTTTCAGCTCGCGCTCCATGTTTTTACGCACTTCTGCACGCAGACCTTCAACAGAACCATCTTCAACGCCGAAACGCTTGATGAAATCTTCAGTCAGTTCTGGCAGCTCGCGGTCTTCGACTTTCTTCAGGGTAATGGCGAACTTAGCCGCTTTACCTTTCAGGTTTTCAGCGTGGTACTCTTCCGGGAAGGTCACGTCGATGGTGAACTCTTCGCCAGCGCTGTGGCCTTTGATACCGTCTTCGAAGCCTGGGATCATACGACCCTGGCCCATCGCCAGTACGAAGTCAGACGCTTTACCGCCTTCGAACTCTTCGCCGTCTACAGAGCCGGTGAAGTCGATGGTGACACGGTCTTCTGCATCAGCAGCGCCGTCTTTGTCTTTCCAGGTCGCCTGCTGCTTACGCAGGGTGTCCAGCATGCCGTCAACGTCAGCTTCAGTCACTTCAACGACAGGTTTTTCAACTTCAATCGTTTCCAGGCCTTTCAGCTCAACTTCAGGATAGACTTCGAACTCTACTGCGTAGGTGAAGTCTTCGCCCAGTTTGTATTCACCCGGAACATAGGTCGGGGAACCGGCTGGGTTGATTTTTTCTTTGATGATCGCGTCAACAAAGTTGCGGCTCATCAGGTCACCCAGCACGTCCTGGCGAACAGAAGCGCCATAACGCTGAGCAACGACATTCATCGGTACTTTGCCCTTACGGAAGCCGTCAATACGGACTTTCTTCGCTACGTTGACCAGCTCGCTTTTTACAGCGTTTTCGATGCTGTCAGCAGCGATTGTAATCGTTACACGGCGGCCAAGGCCTTGAGTGGTTTCAACTGAAACTTGCATCTTGTTACCTCAAAAAAATCACAGTGCTCGGTCAACTCTGAATTTGCCTCGCAATACCGGGATGCTCTCTTGTAGCAGATTCACATTCCCTGTCGCCAGAATCATCCCGAAGACATTCATTAAGACGCGGCATTATAGCGGCATCACTTTAGTGAGTCGAGAACGGTTGGCGTATGTTGCTGCGGCTTTTTTCACAAATTAAGGCTATTTTTAGCCTTAAAATCGCGCCACCGGCTCAAAACCCGGACAAAACAAAACGGCCCGCAGGCCGCTTTGACGTAATCTTTATGCAACATACTGGAAAAGCTCCTGCTGTTGCAAACAGGATTTATTAGGCGATCGTCCCGGCTCCCCGGCACGGTGGCGATGCGAAAATCGTATCCTGTAACCCTTTCCACTCTTTGATTGTATAAGTGTGGAGCGCCAGCGCATGGACCGTGGTCGAGAGCTCTTCCGTCAAGGTTCCGTAGATCATACGGTGACGGTTGAGAAAACGCTCGCCAGCGAAACGGTCACTGACCAGCACCACCTTAAAGTGGCTCTCAGAGCCTGCCGGTACGTTATGACGATAGCTTTCGTCGACGACTTCAAGGAACACAGGTTCAAACGCCGCCCTTAACTTATCTTCAATCTGTTCACGTATCATCATGAAATTACTCCTCCGACAACGCTGAGATGTCACCCATCCCTTTAAATGTTAGCCGCTTTTACCGCTTGCATAACAACAAGACAACAAAAATTTAGCTTTCGTCTGATTTTCTCATTCAACCGTATGAAGTCCTATAAGGGAAGCGTCGTTTTGTCGTTCGAATAACGGAAAAGCGTTTCAGGTGGTTAGTTTTCAGACAAGGCGATGAATTTACATGCGTTGACCACTTCCCCTTGCCGTTGGCGATGTTATGATGGCGGCAATTTTTATCTCTATATGCTTACGATTCGTTGAGAGCCTGAACATGTTAAAAAAACTCTTTTTCCCTTTAGTCGCCCTGTTTATGCTGGCTGGCTGCGCGACCCCGCCAACCACCATTGATGTTTCGCCAAAGATCACCCTGCCACAACAGGATCCAAGCCTGATGGGCGTGACCGTAAGCATTAACGGCGCAGACCAGCGTCGCGACCAGGCGCTGGCGAAAGTTACCCGTGACAACCAGGTCGTAACCCTGACCGCCTCCCGCGATCTGCGTTTCCTGCTGCAGGAAGTGCTTGAGAAGCAGATGACCGCTCGCGGTTATATGGTCGGCCCAAGCGGTGCGGTGGATCTGCAGATCATCGTGAACAACCTGTACGCCGACGTCTCTCAGGGCAACGTGCGCTATAACATCGCCACCAAAGCCGATATCGCCATCATCGCTACCGCGAAGAACGGCAACAAAATGAACAAAAACTACCGTGCAAGCTACTCTGTTGAAGGTGCGTTCCAGGCCTCTAACCAGAATATTGCTAACGCGGTTAACAGCGTGCTGACCGACACCATCGCCGATATGGCGCAGGACACCAGCATTCACGAATTCATCAAGCAGAACGCACGTTAAGTCTGCCTGCTGACCCGGCCTCCGGTCGGGTCAGTTTTACCTCATGTCCAGTCACTACTTACGCATTTTCCAGCAGCCTAAATCAGCTATCTTGCTGATCCTCGGTTTTGCCTCCGGTTTACCCCTTGCCCTGACATCCGGCACGCTACAGGCGTGGATGACCGTCGAAAATATCGATCTTAAAACCATCGGTTTCTTCTCGCTGGTCGGTCAGGCCTATGTCTTTAAGTTTTTATGGTCACCCATGATGGACCGCTACACGCCGCCTTTCCTCGGCAGACGTCGTGGCTGGTTGCTGATGACCCAGGCGATGCTGCTGCTGGCGATTGCCGCCATGGGCTTTCTTGAGCCTGCGTCACAGCTGCGCTGGATGGCTGCACTGGCAGTGGTGATCGCGTTTTGCTCTGCGTCGCAGGATATCGTTTTTGATGCCTGGAAAACGGACGTGCTTTCAGCCGAAGAGCGCGGCGCCGGGGCCGCCATCAGCGTGCTGGGTTACCGTCTGGGCATGCTGGTCTCAGGCGGGCTGGCCCTGTGGCTGGCGGACAGATACCTCGGCTGGCAGGGAATGTACTGGCTGATGGCCATCCTGCTTATTCCCTGCATGATCGCCACAATTCTTGCTCCGGAACCGAGCGATGTGATTCCGGTCCCCCGCTCCCTTGAGCAGGCTGTGGCTGAACCGTTGCGCGACTTTTTTGGCCGTAACAACGCCTGGCTCATTCTGCTGTTGATTGTGTTGTACAAACTTGGCGATGCGTTTGCGATGAGCCTGACCACCACCTTCCTGATACGTGGTGTGGGCTTCGATGCTGGTGAAGTGGGGGTCGTTAACAAAACGCTGGGGCTGATTGCCACCATTATCGGCGCGCTCTACGGCGGCGTGCTGATGCAGCGCTTAAGCCTGTTCCGTGCCCTGCTGATTTTCGGCATTCTGCAGGGGGTTTCAAACGCCGGGTACTGGCTGCTCTCCATCACCGATAAGCATATGCTCAGCATGGCGACGGCGGTGTTCTTCGAGAATCTGTGTGGTGGGATGGGGACAGCCGCGTTTGTCGCGCTGCTGATGACCTTGTGCAATAAATCGTTCTCCGCCACGCAGTTCGCCCTGCTCTCGGCCCTCTCTGCGGTGGGTCGGGTCTATGTTGGCCCTATCGCGGGCTGGTTTGTTGAAACGCACGGCTGGGCGGAGTTCTATCTGTTCTCTGTGTTTGCAGCCATTCCTGGGCTGCTCCTGTTATTACTATGCCGCCGTTCGCTGGAATATACCCAACAAACCGAACACTTTATGGAAAGAACGCTCTACTCGTCCGCCTATCGCTTCGCCTTAAGAATCTTACTGGCGGGATCTCTGATGCTGGCGCTGTGGCTTGTCGCGGCGATCGTGAATGCCACGACCACGCTCGATCTGCCGTTTACCCTGCTGCTGCTTGATGTGGGTGCGCTGCTGGCGATGGTCGGGATCGTAACCGGTGCGCTTCTCGATTATCTGGCCATGCGTAAAACCCAAACGGCGTAAAATGATAAAAAACGGTTATTTGCCGTTGTAATCACCTTGTGAAATTATAACGGCGAATAAATCTGTCCCGGTCAAAATAATATTTGTTGTTTCGTGCTTCTTAGAATTCCGGAAATTATTGGAAGCGGTAATAAACCCTATTTTCCTTTAACCGATTCAGCAACCGAAAGATTAATTTTCCGTTTTTTAATTGTCTTTTTATTGAAAATTATTTGTTAATTATTTGTGTCTTTTCCGCAATGGTTATACCAATTACCCCCTTTCCCCTCCCGACAGGACTGGATTCGTTATAAGCCGCGAATGGCGGGACTCCTGTCCAGGATTGGCTATACTTTGCAACATGTGTGACTTATCTGGCAGAACCCGGTAACACGTTACTGACACAGTCCTAATCATGTTTACAGTAATGTAACCTTCCCGTAAAATGCCCCCACACTTTAAACGCCACCAAGGTCCCCGTGGAATTGAGGTCGTTAAATGACACTTAGGAAATACAATAAAGGTTTGGGCTGGTTGTCGTTAATTGCAGGCACTGTATTACTCAGTGGCTGTGATTCTGCGCTTCTGGACCCCAAAGGACAGATTGGACTGGAACAACGTTCCCTGATTCTGACGGCTTTCGGCCTGATGATGATCGTCGTTATTCCTGCCATTTTGATGGCTATTGGTTTTGCCTGGAAGTATCGTGCGAGCAACAAAGATGCGAAGTATAGCCCTAACTGGTCACACTCCAATAAAGTGGAAGCTGTGGTCTGGACGGTGCCTATCCTGATCATCCTGTTCCTTGCCGTGCTGACCTGGAAAACCACTCACTCGCTCGAGCCGAGCAAACCGCTGGTTCACGA
This sequence comes from Leclercia sp. GHBNCSD, assembly GCF_055805075.1. Taxonomy (NCBI): domain Bacteria; kingdom Pseudomonadati; phylum Pseudomonadota; class Gammaproteobacteria; order Enterobacterales; family Enterobacteriaceae; genus Leclercia; species Leclercia sp. GHBNCSD. The sequence goes on from NZ_JBQVYO010000001.1 coordinate 853,974, forward strand.
TGAGAAACCTATCACCATTGAAGTGGTCTCCATGGACTGGAAATGGTTCTTCATCTACCCGGAACAGGGCATTGCTACCGTGAATGAAATCGCCTTCCCGGCGAACACTCCGGTAGAGTTCAAAGTGACCTCTAACTCCGTGATGAACTCCTTCTTTATTCCGCGTCTGGGCAGCCAGATTTACGCGATGGCCGGTATGCAGACTAACCTGCACCTGATTGCCAACGAAGCAGGCACCTATGACGGTATCTCCGCCAGCTACAGTGGTCCGGGCTTCTCTGGTATGAAGTTCAAAGCCATTGCCACACCTGACCGTGCCGCTTTCGACCAGTGGGTCGCTAAAGCGAAACAGTCCCCGAACACCATGTCTGACATGGCTGCGTTCGAAAAAGTGGCAACGCCTAGCGAATACAACAAAGTGGAGTACTTCTCTAACGTGAAACCGAATTTGTTCAAAGATGTCATTGGCAAATTTATGGGACATGGCAAGAGCATGGACGTGACCCAGCCTGAAGGCGAGCACACCTCGCACGAAGGTATGGAAGGCATGGACATGAGCCACGCGGAAACCGCTCACTAAGGGGCCGAGGAAGAAAATGTTCGGAAAATTGACACTGGATGCAGTGCCGTACCATGAACCCATTATCATGGTTACGATTGCTGCAATTATCATTGGTGGCGCGGCCTTAGTTGGCCTGATCACTTACTTCGGTAAGTGGAGCTACCTGTGGAATGAGTGGCTGACTTCGGTTGACCACAAAAAACTCGGCATCATGTACTGCATCGTCGGTATCGTCATGTTAATTCGTGGCTTTGCGGATGCGATCATGATGCGTAGCCAGCAGGCGCTCGCCTCGGCGGGTGAAGCAGGCTTCCTGCCACCGCACCACTACGATCAGATCTTTACCGCCCACGGCGTTATCATGATCTTCTTCGTGGCGATGCCGCTGGTTATCGGTCTGATGAACGTAGTTGTGCCGCTGCAGATCGGTGCGCGCGACGTTGCGTTCCCGTTCCTGAACAACCTGAGCTTCTGGTTCACGGTTGTCGGTGTGATTCTGGTTAACCTCTCTCTGGGCGTCGGTGAGTTCGCGCAGACCGGTTGGCTGGCCTATCCGCCGCTATCGGGAATTGAATACAGTCCTGGCGTAGGTGTTGACTACTGGATTTGGGCGCTGCAGCTCTCCGGTATCGGTACTACCCTGACCGGTATTAACTTCTTCGTGACCATCCTGAAGATGCGTGCCCCAGGCATGACGATGTTCAAGATGCCGGTATTTACCTGGGCATCTCTGTGCGCCAACGTCCTGATTATCGCCTCTTTCCCAATTCTGACCGTCACCATCGCGCTGCTGACCCTGGATCGCTATCTGGGTACCCATTTCTTTACCAACGATATGGGTGGCAACATGATGATGTACATCAACCTGATTTGGGCCTGGGGTCACCCGGAAGTGTACATCCTGGTTCTGCCGGTGTTCGGTGTCTTCTCCGAAATCGCGGCGACCTTCTCGCGTAAACGTCTGTTTGGTTACACCTCGCTGGTGTGGGCAACCGTATGTATTACCGTTCTGTCGTTCATCGTCTGGCTGCACCACTTCTTCACCATGGGTGCGGGCGCGAACGTAAACGCCTTCTTCGGTATTACGACCATGATTATCGCAATCCCTACCGGGGTTAAGATCTTCAACTGGCTGTTCACCATGTACCAGGGCCGTATCCAGTTCCACTCAGCAATGCTGTGGACCATCGGCTTCATCGTGACCTTCTCCGTCGGTGGGATGACCGGTGTACTGCTGGCTGTTCCAGGTGCTGACTTCGTTCTGCACAACAGCCTGTTCCTGATCGCGCACTTCCACAACGTTATCATCGGCGGCGTCGTCTTCGGTTGCTTCGCTGGCGTAACCTACTGGTGGCCAAAAGCGTTCGGCTTCACGCTGAACGAAACCTGGGGTAAACGCGCGTTCTGGTTCTGGATTATTGGCTTCTTCGTGGCATTTATGCCGCTGTACGTGCTGGGCTTCATGGGTATGACCCGTCGTCTGAGCCAGCAGATCGATCCGCAGTTCCACCCAATGCTGCTGATTGCAGCGGGCGGCGCGGCGCTGATTGCCTGCGGTATCGCATGTCAGCTGATTCAGTACTACGTCTCTATCCGTGACCGTAACCTGAACCGCGACCTGACCGGTGACCCATGGGGTGGCCGTACGCTGGAGTGGGCGACCTCTTCTCCACCGCCGTTCTATAACTTTGCCGTTGTGCCGCACATTCATGAGCGTGACGCATTCTGGGAAATGAAAGAAAAAGGCGAAGCGTACAAGCAACCTACGCATTACGAAGAGATCCACATGCCGAAAAACAGCGGTGCGGGCATTGTCATCGCCGCATTCACTACGGTATTTGGTTTCGCAATGATCTGGCACATCTGGTGGTTGGCGATTGTTGGCTTTGCGGGCGTCGTAATTAGCTGGATTGTGAAGAGCTTTGACGAGGACGTGGACTACTACGTACCAGTCCGTGAAGTCGAAAAACTGGAAAACCAGCATTTCGATGAGATTTCTAAAGCGGGGCTGAAAAATGGCAACTGATACTTTGACGCACTCAACTGCCCACGCGCATGACCACGCGCACCACGATACAGGGCCGACGAAAGTTTTCGGCTTCTGGATCTACCTGATGAGCGACTGCATTCTGTTCTGCTGTCTGTTCGCGACCTATGCCGTTCTGGTGAACGGCACAGCGGGCGGCCCGACCGGTAAGGACATTTTTGAGCTGCCGTTCGTTCTGGTTGAAACTGCCCTGCTGCTGTTCAGCTCCATCACCTACGGCATGGCGGCTATCGCCATGTACAAAAACAACAAGAGCCAGGTTGTCTCCTGGCTGGCGTTAACCTGGTTGTTTGGTGCTGGATTTATCGGGATGGAAATCTATGAATTCCATCACCTGATCATGGAAGGCTTCGGCCCGGATCGCAGTGGCTTCCTGTCAGCGTTCTTCGCGCTGGTCGGTACCCACGGTCTGCACGTGACTTCCGGTCTGATCTGGATGGCAGTGCTGATGTTCCAGATTTCCCGTCGCGGCCTGACCAGCACTAACCGCACCCGTATTATGTGCCTGAGCCTGTTCTGGCACTTCCTGGATGTGGTTTGGATCTGTGTGTTCTCTGTAGTCTATCTGATGGGGGCGATGTAATGAGTCATTCTAACGATCATGGCGCTTCCCACGGCAGCGTAAAGACCTACATGACAGGGTTTATCCTGTCGATCATCCTGACGGTCATTCCGTTCTGGATGGTGATGAGCGGTACTGCTTCTCACGCGGCAATTCTGGGTACCATCCTGGTTACCGCGGTAGTGCAGATTCTGGTGCATCTGGTTTGCTTCCTGCACATGAACACCAAGTCTGATGAAGGCTGGAATATGACAGCATTCATCTTTACCGTGATTATCATCGCAATCCTGGTAGTCGGATCCATCTGGATTATGTGGAACCTCAACTACAACATGATGGTTCACTAAGAGCGGCGAGTATGTTTAAGCAATACCTGCAAGTAACAAAACCAGGCATCATCTTTGGCAACCTGATCTCGGTGATCGGAGGGTTCCTGCTGGCTTCTAAAGGCAGCATCGATTACGCCCTCTTTATCTCCACGCTGATTGGGGTGTCACTGGTGGTTGCGTCCGGTTGTGTATTTAACAACTACATCGACATGGATATCGACAGGAAGATGGAAAGGACGAAAAATCGGGTGCTGGTAAAAGGCCTGATGTCTCCTGCCGTCTCGCTGGTGTACGCCACCTTGCTGGGTATTGCTGGCTTTATGCTGCTGTGGTTCGGTGCCAACCCTCTGGCCTGCTGGCTGGGGGTAATGGGTTTCGTGGTTTATGTGGGCGTCTACAGCCTGTATATGAAGCGTCACTCCGTCTACGGTACGTTGATTGGTTCTCTCTCCGGCGCTGCGCCGCCGGTGATTGGCTACTGCGCAGTCACCAACGAGTTCGACAGCGGTGCGCTCATCCTGCTGGCTATCTTTAGCCTGTGGCAGATGCCGCACTCCTACGCCATTGCGATTTTCCGCTTTAAGGATTATCAGGCAGCGAACATCCCGGTCCTGCCGGTGGTGAAAGGCATCTCTGTCGCCAAGAACCATATCACCCTCTACATCATCGCTTTTGCGGTGGCTACGCTGATGCTTTCACTGGGCGGTTACGCCGGATATAAATATCTGGTGGTGGCTGCAGCGGTCAGCGTCTGGTGGCTCGGCATGGCGCTGCGCGGATATAAAGTTGAAGATGATAAAGTCTGGGCGCGTAAGCTGTTCGGCTTCTCGATCATCGCTATTACCGCGCTGAGCGTCATGATGTCTGTAGATTTTATGGTCCCGGACTCACATAGCCTGCTGACTTACGTCTGGTAAGCTTGCCTGACAGCGTCACTCAACAGCCCGCCACCGTAATGGTCGCGGGCTGTTTTTTTTAATGTCATATCAAAAATTAATTATTTCAGCACGACAGATCACCTTAATATATTAATCAAGCTAAAAAAAGAACATATAACTCCTTTCGCTACATTTTGTCTGTCGCATTGTTATTATCTGGTGGTACTCTCTCGCCGTGAGTATTTAGCTCACCTTCTTTTTCATTTAATAAGGAAATAAAAGTGAAAGAATTATCACTAAATGAAATGCACTATGTCTCAGGTGGTTTTAATCTGTTCGGTGCTGCGACCGGCTTCACCCAGTTTGTCTGTAACTCCGGGGTCGGCTTTGGCTCTTTCGTTAGCACCGCAGGTGCCGCCTTTGCTGACTTCGTGGTAGACAGCGCTATCGCTTTTGGCTCATTCGTGCTGGGAAATTCTAACTGGCAAACTTTTGTTGATACCGGTTCAAATAACTGGAACGGTTTTGTCTCAACAGCAGGAAATAGCTGGCCAACCTTCGTTAATAACGCGGCCAGCGACTGGAATAATTTCCTCGCAAAAGCCAACGCGTAAAACAGGCACCGTACCAGAAACAGGTTATTCAACCTGTTTCTGGTTCATCATTAATTAACGTAAGTCGCCGAATCCAGCAAACACCCTATCCCCTCCCCTTTCGTTTACCCTGTTTTCTACTTAATAGCACAGATCATTCATGTAATTTATATTTGCTCACCATCGCTCTGTTTACCCGCACGCTCGCTCGCACTACACTGGACGCGCTTTTTAGACAGAGGTGGTAATGAACGATTATAAAATGACGCCAGGCGAGCTACGCGCGACCTGGGGGTTGGGGACAGTTTTTTCACTGCGCATGCTCGGCATGTTCATGGTCCTGCCGGTCCTGACGACATACGGTATGGCGTTACAGGGCGCAAGTGAGGCGCTGATTGGCCTTGCCATCGGCATTTATGGCCTGGCGCAGGCCATATTTCAGATCCCCTTTGGCCTGCTTTCCGATCGCGTCGGCCGTAAACCGTTAATCGTCGGCGGGCTGCTGGTGTTTGTCGCCGGTAGCGTGATTGCCGCCCTCTCCCACTCTATCTGGGGCATTATTCTCGGTCGCGCGTTGCAGGGCTCCGGTGCCATTGCCGCCGCCGTGATGGCGCTGCTTTCCGATCTGACCCGTGAACAGAACCGCACCAAAGCGATGGCCTTTATTGGCGTCAGCTTCGGCGTGACCTTCGCCATCGCCATGGTACTGGGTCCGATTATCACGCATGCACTTGGGTTACACGCCTTGTTCTGGATGATTGCCGTGCTGGCGACGCTGGGTATCGCCCTGACGATATGGGTAGTGCCGGACAGCAAAAATCATGTGCTGAACCGCGAGTCTGGAATGGTGAAAGGCTGCTTCAGCAAAGTACTGGTTGAGCCGCGCCTGCTGAAGCTCAACTTTGGCATTATGTGCCTGCACATTTTGTTGATGTCTACCTTCGTCGCCCTGCCCGGCCAGCTTGCCGCAGCGGGTTTTCCTGCGGCCGAGCACTGGAAAATCTACCTGGTGACCATGCTCATCTCGTTTGTCTCCGTGGTGCCATTTATTATTTATGCCGAAGTGAAGCGCCGGATGAAGCGCGTCTTCATCACCTGCGTCGCTCTGTTGTTGATTGCGGAAATTGTGTTGTGGGGCTCAGGCCCGCACTTCTGGGAGCTGGTTGCCGGGGTGCAGCTGTTCTTCCTTGCGTTCAACCTGATGGAAGCCCTGCTGCCGTCCTTGATCAGTAAAGAGTCGCCGGCAGGCTATAAAGGCACGGCAATGGGGATCTACTCCACCAGCCAGTTTATCGGCGTGGCAATCGGCGGTTCATTGGGCGGCTGGGTTGATGGCCTGTTTGATTCGCAAACCGTTTTCCTCGCGGGTGCGCTGCTGGCAACCCTCTGGCTGCTGGTCGCCAGCACCATGAAAGAACCGAAGTATGTCAGTAGCCTGCGGGTGGAAATACCGTCTGATGTGAATATCAGCGATGCCTTAAAACAGCGCCTTGAAGCCAAAGAGGGAGTCAGTGAGGTATTACTGGTACCTGAGGAGCGCAGTTTGTATGTCAAAATCGACAGTAAAGTGACAAACCGCTTTGAAGTTGAACAGGCCCTGAAAGCCTGAAAAAATGCCCGGCTTAGCCGGGCATTTTCTTAATCGCGGAAGTTCTTGAACTGGAACGGCTGGCCGAGATCGCCGCCGCGTACCAGCGCCATCACGCTCTGCAGATCGTCGCGGGATTTCCCGGTTACACGAATCTCTTCGCCCTGAATCTGCGCCTGTACCTTCAGCTTGCTATCTTTGATGAGCTTAACGATCTTCTTCTGAACCGCGCTCTCAATGCCCTGCTTCAGTTTGGCCTCAACAAACCAGGTTTTACCGCTGTGAACAAAATCTTCTGGCACATCCAGGGATGTCCCCTCGATGCCGCGCTTCAGCAGTTTTGCGCGCAGAATATCGAGCAACTGATTCACCTGAAAGTCAGACTCGCTCAACACCTTAATTGTCTTATTCGCGTCATTCAGCTCAAATGAAGCCTCAACGCCACGAAAATCGAAGCGAGACTCAACCTCGCGGCTGGCGTTGTCCACGCCGTTACGTACTTCCTGGATATCAACTTCGGAAACAATATCGAAAGATGGCATCTTTTCTTCTCCCTTCACTTTTGTTGCGTTGCATAATACCCGCTACGGGGCATAACTCAACAGAAGCTTAGTTGTCGACGCTATACTAAATGTTGAAACACCTGGTGCAGTTGCAGGTGAGGAGGAACGATGAAAATTACCGTGCTCGGATGCGGAGCATTGGGACAACTTTGGCTCACCGCACTTTGCAAACATGGGCATGAAGTACAGGGCTGGCTGCGCGTGCCACAGCCCTATTGCAGTGTAAACGTAATTGAAGAAGACGGAAGTATCTTTAACGAATCGCTGATCGCTAACGACCCTGACTTTCTGGCGCAAAGCGATCTGCTACTGGTCACCCTGAAAGCCTGGCAGGTTTCCGATGCCGTCCGGGCGCTGGCAACCACCCTCCCCCGCGCCTCCCCAATCATGTTGCTACACAACGGCATGGGCACCATTGAAGAACTCAGACACGTCCACCAGCCACTGCTGATGGCAATCACCACCCATGCCGCCCGCCGGGATGGCAATGTAATTGTTCATGTCGCCAGCGGCATGACCCATATCGGCCCAGCACGTGACCAGGAGGGTGACTACAGCTATCTGGCGGATCGCTTTCAGCAGGTGCTGCCGGATGTCGCCTGGCACGATAACATTCGTCCACAGATGTGGCGCAAGCTGGCGGTAAACTGCGTGATCAATCCGCTGACTGCCCTGCTGGATTGCCCGAACGGCGAGCTTAAACATCACCCTGAGGAGGTGGCAACCCTGTGCGCTGAGGTGGCTGCCGTGGTGGAGCGGGAAGGCATTCACACCTCAATGGATGATATTCGCTATTACGTCGAAGAGGTAATTGAGAGTACGGCGCAGAATATCTCCTCGATGCTGCAGGATATCCGCGCTCTGCGCCATACTGAAATTGACTATATTACCGGTTACCTGCTAAAACGCGCCCGGGCACACGGTATCAGCGTGCCAGAAAATGTCCGGCTGTATGAACAGGTTAAACGTAAGGAGAGTGAGTATGAGCGCGTCGGCACTGGTATGCCTCGCCCCTGGTAGCGAAGAGACCGAAGCGGTCACCACCATCGATCTGCTGGTTCGCGCCGGGATTAGCGTCACAACGGCAAGTGTCGCCAGCGATGGCAACCTGGTCATCACCTGCTCCCGTGGGGTGAAAATCGTGGCAGATGCACCGCTGGTGGAAGTCGCCGACGGTGATTACGACGTTATCGTCCTGCCGGGTGGCCTGAAAGGCGCCGAGTGCTTCCGCGACAGCCCGCTGCTGGTCGAGACGGTCAGGCAGTTCCACCATTCCGGGCGGATCGTCGCGGCTATTTGCGCGGCGGCGGCCACGGTGCTGGTTCCGCACAATATCTTCCCGATCGGCAACATGACCGGTTTCCCGACGCTGAAGGATAAGATCCCCGAAGAGCAATGGGTGGATAAGCGTATGGTCTGGGATCCGCGCGTCAACCTGCTCACCAGCCAGGGGCCAGGAACCTCGATTGATTTTGCGTTGAAGATTATTGAGCTGCTGGTTGGGCGCGAAAAAGCGTATGAAGTGGCCTCATCGCTGGTGATGGCGGCGGGAATTTATAATTATTACGAAGCGTAGAAATTGCCCGGCGGCGCTACGCTTGCCGGGCCTACAAAGCACGACCAGGCCGGGTAAGGCGTAGCCGCCACCCGGCACAACCACTACGGGCGATACACCTTCACATTGGTAAAGCCCTGCTCGCGCAGATAGAGCGCCTGCAGACGGCTCATCACCCCGCGCTCGCACCACAGCAGATAGGTTTTGCTCTTATCGAGATCGCCAAATTTGGTGCTCAGCTTGTAGAACGGCAGTGAGGCCACTTCTACTCCCTCCGGCTCAAACGGCTTCGCATCCTGCTCATCAACGGAGCGGATATCCAGCAGTACGTCATCCGGGCCGAAACCGTTAACGGTCTCCACTTCGACGACGTCCTGCTCGGTCTGCTGGGCGATTTCGCGGATATCGATGTTAGAGGCTTCCTCCACCACTTTATCAAGAATGGAGAAGTCGAAGTTCTCCTCTTCCGCTTCGATCTTCGCCTTCACCGCTTTGACCGTCGGGCTCTTTGAGATCACGCCGCAGTATTCTGGCATGGTGCGGGCAAAGTCTTCGGTGCCGATCTCACGCGCCAGATCGATGATGTGCTCTTTGTCGTGAGAGATCAGCGGACGCAGGATCAGCGTGTCGGAGACATTGTCGATAAGACGCAGGTTGGTCAGAGTCTGGCTGGAGACCTGGCCCAGCGCTTCGCCGGTCACCAGCGCCTGTACGCCATAGCGTTCAGCGACTTTTGAGGCCGCACGCACCATCATACGCTTCAGCACCACGCCCATCTGGCCGTCGTCCACTTTTTCGAGGATTTCACCCACCACAGGTTCAAAGTTAATGGCAACAAAACGGACGCGGTGGGAGCTGCCGAAGCGGTTCCAGAGATAGTGCGCAACCTGACGCACGCCAATTTCATGGGCAGCGCCGCCAAGGTTAAAGAAGCAGTAGTGTACGCGGCAGCCGCGACGCATCAGCATATAGCTGGAGACACCGGAGTCGAAACCGCCGGAGATCAGCGACAGCACATCTTCCTGAGTACCAATAGGGAAACCGCCAATCCCTTCATAGCGGCCTTTAATCAGCAGCAGACGGTCGTTTTCGATTTCCAGATGCACGGTCACTTCCGGGTTGGTCAGGCGCACGCGCGCAGATTCAACGTGCTGATTCAGACCGCCGCCCACGTAACGTTCTACTTCAATCGAGCTAAATTCATGTTTACCGCGACGCTTGGCGCGCACGCAGAAAGTTTTGCCTTCGATCTGATCGCGATACTGCGCCAGCGCTTTTTCGAAGATGTCGTGCAGGGAAGTGAACGGAACATCTTCCACTTCCAGAATATGGTGGATCCCCGGGATGCGGGTTAAGGCATCACGAATGTCCAGGCGCTTATTTTCATCTTTAGCGCGGACTTCAACATGATCCCAGTGACGCACGACGGCAAGGGTTTCGTCGTAGTGCTTCAGAACGTTACGAATGTTCCCGGTTAAAATTTTAATAAAGCGCAAACGCACAGATTGGCTTTTGATGGTGATTTCCGGGAACAATTTAATGATAAACTTCATGGCGGCAATGTTTCTTTGGCAAGCATTTAAGCTTGTAATGGAAAAGTACAGCAGCCCCTATAACCGAAGGCTGCTTCCAGGCGCGCAAGTATACCACCATCAGGCGCCTCCTGTGCACATTGCGCGTTATTTGATAATTACCCTGAGTCCGATACCATATCAGGGATAAAAAACTGAGAGTCAGACATTCACTATGCCGAAGAAAAACGATGCACCTGCCAGTTTCGAAACTGCGCTGAGTGAACTGGAGCAAATCGTTACCCGTCTGGAAAGCGGCGATCTGCCGTTAGAAGAGGCGCTTAATGAATTCGAACGCGGTGTGCAGCTGGCGCGCCAGGGCCAGGTAAAGCTGCAACAGGCGGAACAGCGCGTGCAGATCCTGCTCTCCGATAACGAAGACGCAGCCACCACCCCCTTCACCCCGGATGCCGAGTAGATGGATTTTTCGAACCAGCTTCAGGCGTGTGTCGAGCGTGCTAACGACGCACTGCGCCGTTTTATAGAACCGCAGCCTTTTCAGAACACTCCACTGGTTGAGGCCATGCATTATGGCGCACTGTTAGGCGGTAAGCGCCTGCGTCCTTTTCTGGTCTATGCCACTGGCAGAATGTTCGGTATCAGCCTGGATACGCTGGATGCCCCGGCCGCTGCGGTCGAATGTGTTCATGCCTATTCGCTGATCCATGACGATCTCCCGGCAATGGACGACGACGATCTGCGCCGCGGCCAACCGACCTGCCATATTAAGTTTGGCGAAGCGAATGCCATTCTGGCTGGCGATGCTCTGCAAACGCTGGCGTTTTCGATCCTGAGCGATGCACTGATGGTGGAAGTGGCGGATCACGACCGGCTGGCGATGGTTTCTGAGCTGGCGAGGGCCAGCGGGGTTGCCGGTATGTGCGGCGGCCAGGCGCTGGATCTGGAGGCAGAAGGCCGTCAGGTTAATCTGGAACAGCTGGAGCGCATTCATCGTCACAAGACCGGGGCACTGATTCGCGCCGCCGTTCGTCTGGGGGCGCTGAGCGCGGGTGAGCGGGGACGCGAAGCCCTGCCGATTCTGGATCGCTACGCAGAGAGTATCGGTTTAGCGTTCCAGGTTCAGGATGACATTCTGGATGTCGTGGGCGATACTGCAACATTGGGTAAACGTCAGGGTGCCGATCAGCAGCTTGGCAAAAGTACCTATCCCGCCCTTCTGGGCCTTGAGCAAGCCCGACAAAAAGCCCGGGACCTGATTGATGACGCCCGCCAGTCGCTGAATCAACTGGCTGCGCAGTCACTGGACACCTCGGCACTGGAAGCGCTAGCGGACTATATAATCCAGCGTGATAAATAACGAAAACACCACGATGAGTCTCTGATGAGTTTTGATATTGCCAAATACCCGACACTGGCGTTGGTTGACTCCACCCAGGAGTTACGTCTGTTGCCGAAAGAGAGCCTGCCGAAGCTGTGCGACGAGCTGCGTCGCTATCTGCTCGACAGCGTAAGCCGCTCCAGCGGCCATTTCGCCTCCGGGCTTGGCACGGTGGAGCTCACCGTGGCGCTGCATTATGTCTATAACACGCCCTTCGATCAGCTGATCTGGGACGTGGGTCATCAGGCTTATCCGCACAAAATTCTCACCGGCCGCCGCGATAAAATTGACACCATTCGCCAGAAAGGCGGCCTGCATCCGTTCCCGTGGCGTGGCGAAAGCGAGTACGACGTGCTGAGCGTCGGTCACTCTTCCACCTCGATTTCTGCCGGGATCGGGGTAGCGGTCGCGGCGGCTAAAGAGAACAAACAGCGCCGCACCGTCTGCGTCATTGGCGATGGCGCGATCACCGCCGGGATGGCCTTTGAAGCGATGAATCACGCGGGTGATATCAAGCCAGACATGCTGGTTGTCCTCAACGACAACGAGATGTCGATTTCTGAAAACGTCGGGGCGCTGAACAACCACCTGGCGAATCTACTCTCCGGCAAGCTCTACTCCACCCTGCGTGAAGGCGGCAAAAAAGTGCTCTCCGGCGTGCCGCCCATTAAAGAGCTGCTGCGACGCACCGAAGAGCACATCAAAGGGATGGTGGTTCCCGGCACGCTGTTTGAAGAGCTGGGCTTTAACTACATCGGCCCGGTGGATGGTCACGACGTTCTGGGCCTGGTCAGCACCCTGAAAAATATGCGTGACCTGAAAGGCCCGCAATTCCTGCATATCATGACCAAAAAAGGTCGTGGCTATGAACCGGCGGAAAAAGATCCCATCACCTTCCACGCGGTACCTAAATTCGATCCGACCAGCGGCTGCCTGCCAAAAAGCAGCGGCGGCATGCCGAGCTACTCAAAAATCTTCGGTGACTGGCTGTGTGAAACCGCCGCCAAAGACGGCAAGCTGATGGCCGTGACCCCGGCGATGCGCGAAGGCTCCGGGATGGTCGAGTTCTCCCGCAAATACCCGACCCAGTATTTTGATGTCGCCATCGCTGAGCAGCATGCGGTGACCTTTGCCGCGGGCCTGGCGATTGGCGGTTACAAACCGGTGGTGGCGATCTACTCCACCTTCCTGCAGCGCGCCTACGATCAGGTGATCCACGACGTCGCGATCCAGAAACTGCCGGTGCTGTTTGCCATTGACCGCGCGGGTATTGTCGGTGCCGACGGCCAGACGCACCAGGGGGCGTTCGATCTCTCCTTCTTGCGCTGTATCCCGGATATGGTAGTGATGACCCCGAGCGACGAGAACGAATGTCGTCAGATGCTGTTCACCGGCTATCACTATCAGGATGGCCCAACGGCCGTGCGTTATCCGCGCGGTAACGCGGTTGGCGTTACCCTTGAGCCGCTGGCAAAACTGCCGATTGGTAAAGGCGTGGTTAAGCGTCGCGGTGAAAAGCTGGCGATCCTCAATTTCGGTACGCTGATGCCGGAAGCGGCAAAAGTGGCGGAATCTCTTAACGCGACGCTGGTGGATATGCGCTTTGTGAAGCCGCTCGATGAGGCGCTGATCCTGGAGATGGCATCTGAGCACGAAGCGCTGATCACGCTCGAAGAGAATGCGATTATGGGCGGCGCGGGCAGCGGCGTGAACGAAGTGCTGATGGCGAAGCGTAAAGTTGTGCCTGTTCTGAACCTCGGCCTGCCGGATCACTTTATTCCGCAGGGTACCCAGGACGAAGCGCGCGCCGACATCGGCCTGGATGCCGCAGGTATCGAAGCGCGCATCGCCGCCTGGCTGGCGTAATCCCTCCCCTTTCCGCTCCTGCTATGCTTAACGGTACGTTTTAAGCAAACAGCAGGAGTGGAACCATGCAATACAATACATTAGGAAAAACGGATCTTAAGGTTTCCCGTCTTTGCCTGGGCTGCATGACCTTTGGCGAACCGGACCGGGGTAAACACGCCTGGACGCTGCCGGAAGAGAGCAGCCGTCCGATCATCAAACACGCCCTCGAAGGCGGCATTAACTTCTTTGATACCGCCAACAGCTACTCCGACGGCAGCAGCGAAGAGATTGTTGGCCGGGCGCTGCGCGATTTTGCCCGCCGCGAGGAGGTAGTGGTCGCCACCAAGGTTTACCATCAGGTAGGCGATCTGCCGGAAGGCCTCTCCCGGGCGCAGATCCTGCGCTCCATTGATGACAGCCTGCGCCGCCTGAATATGGAGTATGTCGATCTCCTGCAGATCCACCGCTGGGATTACAACACCCCGATTGAAGAGACGCTGGAAGCGCTGAATGACGTGGTCAGAGCAGGTAAGGCGCGCTATATCGGCGCGTCGTCGATGCATGCCGCGCAGTTTGCCGACGCGCTGGCATTACAGGAACAGCACGGCTGGGCACCGTTCGTCACCATGCAGGATCACTACAATCTTATCTACCGCGAAGAGGAGCGGGAGATGCTGCCCCTCTGCTACCAGCATGGCGTGGCGGTGATCCCGTGGAGTCCGCTGGCGCGCGGGCGTTTAACCCGTCCGTGGGGCGAAACCACTGCCCGCTCGGTGTCCGACGAGTTTGGCAAAACGCTGTATGACGAAACCGAGGCCAACAACGCGCAAATCGCCGAGCGCTTAACGGGCGTTGCCGAGGATCTTGGCGTGACGCGCGCTCAGGTGGCGCTGGCATGGGTGCTGAGCAAACGGGGCGTAGCCGCACCGATTATCGGTGCCTCGCGGGAAGAGCAGCTGGATGAGCTGATCAACGCCGTGGACATCACTCTGACGCCGGAGCAGATTGCCGAGCTGGAGACGCCGTACAAGGAGCATCCGGTGGTGGGGTTTAAATAGATGTGAACGCATTTGTAGGCCGGGTAAGCGCAGCGCCACCCGGCAATACAAGCCGCACAGAACTATGCGAAGTGGTCGTAACCTTTCCAGTCGAGCGTCACCGGCTCGCCGTTCTGCACAAATTGCAGCCCTTCGCTCTCCGGCATAATCTGGCCGATACAGGTAAACCCTGCCCCCAGATTGGCTAACGCCACATCCAGCGTGCCGCGGTTCAGCTCGGGTACGGTAAAGCACAGCTCGTAATCTTCCCCGCCGGAGAGCGCCCAACGCAGCGCCTGCTCTGGCTCCACATGCCTGCGCATCGCCTCAGAGAGCGGGAAGTGATCGAGGTCGATCCGCGCGCCCACGCCGCTGGCTTTCAGAATGTGGCCGAGATCGGAGATCAGGCCATCGGAGAGATCGATAGCTGAACTGGCGCGATCGCGCAGCGCCTGACCGTGCAGAATACGCGGCGTCGGGCGCAGATGGCGCTGCACGAAATAGGCCGCGTCATCGGCGTTTTCCACCATCAGGCGCTTCTGCAAAATCGCCAGCCCGGCCGCGCTGTCACCCGGCGTACCGGTGACATAAATCCAGTCGCCCGGCTTCGCGCCAGCGCGTTTCAGCGCGCGGCCTGCTGGTACGTAACCGTGGATCGCCAGAGTCATCGACAGCGGCCCGGCAGTCGTGTCGCCGCCGATCAGCTGCATATCGTAGTAGTTAAGCTGCTCAAACAGCGCATCGCTGAAGGCCTCGAGCCAGCTTTCATCGACCTCTGGCAGGGTCAGCGCCAGGGTTAACCACGCGGGATCGGCCCCCATTGCCGCCAGATCGCTCACGTTTACCGCCAGCGCTTTGTACGCCAGATCGGCAGGATCAATATCCGGCAGGAAATGGTTACCGCACACCAGGGTGTCGGTGCTGATCGCCAGCGTCTGTTTTTCGGGAATATTGAGAAGTGCACAGTCGTCGCCGATGCCGGTTTCCACATCGCGACGCGAGCTTCTGACTCGGTCAAAATAACGGGCAATCAGGGAAAATTCGCCGCATGCCATACGTTATGCCTCAGCAAAGAAAATAAAAAAACCGGAGCCCGCACCACCCAAAGGCAGTACGACACTCCGGCTTGCGGATCACTTTTTACGGGGACGGATCGCAGGTGCAGCTTTGTCCAGCACGCCATTCACAAATTTGTGGCTGTCTTCAGCACCGAAGGTTTTCGCCAGTTCGATCGCTTCGTTGATGGCCACTTTGTAAGGCACATCGTCACGTTTAGACAACTCAAACAGTGCGATACGCAGCACCGCTTTTTCAACCTGACCCAGCTCTTCGAGCAGACGGGAGAGGTACGGCTTCATCAGACCGTCGAGATACGCGCTATTAGTCGCCACTCCCGACAGCAGTTCACGGAAGTACACGACGTCAACGTCTTTGACGTCTTGTTCCGCCAGGAACTGGTATTCAACATCAGCGATGTCGTTCTGGGACAACTGCCAGGAGTAAAGTGCCTGAACGGCACATTCACGGGCGCGGCGACGAGCAGCAGGTTTCACGGAATTCCCCTTACAAAAAAATCAGGCCTTGATGGCTTTCAATACATTGATCATTTCAAGCGCGGTCAGTGCAGCTTCTGCACCTTTGTTACCGGCTTTGGTGCCAGCACGTTCGATGGCTTGTTCAATACTTTCAGTGGTGAGTACGCCGAACGCGACAGGAATTTCTGCATCCTGCGCCACGTGCGCCAGACCGTTGCTTGCGCCACCCGCAACATATTCAAAGTGCGCGGTACCGCCACGAATCACCGTACCCAGTGCGATTACCGCATCGTATTTGCCGGTTTTCGCCAGTGCGCCCGCTGCCAGTGGCAGTTCGTAAGCACCCGGAACCCAGACAACGGTAATGTTTTCGTCTTTCACCTGGCCGATACGTTTCAGGGCGTCAATCGCGCCATCCAGCAGGCTGTCATTGATGAAGTTGTTGAAACGCGCAATGGTGATGGCGACGCGAGCGTCCGGGGTAGCAACGGCTGCTTCAATAATGTTCATACTCTTCCTTAACGGGTTCATTTGGTGGCCCCGCAGGGGGGCGGATTTTATCATAATATTTTGCGCACTGCTTCCCTATTTAGGCAAGCCTTACGCGGTGGTCAGGTGAAGACAGACATCCGGCCCTACCGGACGTATTTCGCTGAAGCTAAATGCCGGTGCATCCGCCAGTTTTTCCAGCCCTGGCAAGGCGCACAGGCCGCGCGCGTCGTTGCCTAACAGTTTAGGCGCAAGATAGACGATCAGCTCATCCACCAGCCCCGCCTGCAACAGCGCCCCGGCGAGCGTCGGGCCAGCTTCGACCCAGATGCTGTTGATCTGCTGTTTGCCCAACAGCATCATCAGCACCACTAAATCGAGATGTCCTTTATGCTCCGGCACCAGAATGGTGCGCACGCCTTCCGGCCAGCTGCGGTCATCTTCCTGGGTGCGGGCAAACCAGGTCTCGCCTGGCTGCTGCACAATGCGGTGCTCAGGGGTAACAAGATTCTGCCGGTCGACCACAATCCGCAGCGGCTGGCGTAAATTCTCTTGCGGGTAGAGTGCCTGAGTATCCGCGTTTAACTCATCCCAGCGCACGGTCAGCGCAGGATCGTCGGCCAGCACGGTGGCATGCGTGGTGAGAATAGCATGGCTTTGCGCGCGCAGACGTTGCACATCGCGCCTTGCCTGTGGGGAGGTGATCCACTGGCTTTCACCGCTGGCCATTGCCGTGCGGCCATCCAGCGACGCGCCAAGTTTCAACTGCACGTAAGGGAAACCGGTCCGCATCCGCTTGAGAAAACCTTTATTCAGGCGTTCGGCTTCACTCATCATCAGGCCGTGACTGACCTCAATCCCAGCCTCCTGAAGGCGGTACAGACCGCGCCCGGCTACCTGCGGATTAGGGTCCTGCATCGCCGCCACAACCCGTGAAACGCCAGCGGCAATCAGGGCATCGCAGCAGGGCGGGGTTCGGCCATGATGGCTACAAGGCTCCAGCGTGACGTAGGCGGTTGCGCCCCGCGCCTTCTCGCCGGCCATGCGCAGGGCATGCACTTCGGCATGGGGCTCCCCGGCACGGTAGTGAAAACCCTCCCCGACGATCTCGCCATCCTTCACAATGACGCAGCCGACATTTGGATTGGGATGGGTGGTAAAACGCCCGCGTTGCGCCAGCTTGAGCGCTCGCGCCATGTAAATCTCATCCAGCATGGGCTTAATCCTGTAGGCGGGCGATCTCTTCGCCGAACTCTTTGATATCTTCGAAACTGCGATACACGGAAGCAAAGCGGATATAGGCAACTTTATCGAGCTTTTTGAGCTGCTCCATCACCAGGTTACCGATCATTTTACTTGGCACTTCGCGTTCGCCGGTGGCGCGCAGCTGGGTTTTGATGTGATTAAGCGCCATTTCAACGTCGTCTGCGCTCACTGGCCGTTTTTCCAGTGCCTTGAGCATCCCGCTGCGCAGTTTTTCTTCGTTGAACGGTTCGCGGATGTCGTTACTTTTCACCACACGCGGCATCACCAGCTCAGCCACTTCAAAAGTCGTGAAACGTTCGTTACACACCAGGCACTGCCGACGGCGGCGTACGGACGAGCCCTCTCCCACGAGTCGGGAGTCGATTACTTTGGTATCCACGGCGAGACAGAATGGGCAATGCATACGGTGTCCTGACTATCGGGTTAACTGAACTCTATTTTACCCCGAACTGGCTCCACAACAAAGAAGGAGCGTTTTTGAGATAAAGGATCTATACGAACGCCTGCATCGTTGACTACCCTTAGCAGAATCCGATATTTCAGGGAAATAAGTGCCATGACAAGACGTTACCTGAGGATCCTGCTGGTGGGAAGCCTCTTTAGCCTTAGCGCCTGCGCGCAGCAAAGCGAAGTTCGTCAGATGAACCAGAGCATCAGTTCGCTGAACACAACCATGAACAAGCTGAACCAGGAAACCGTCAAAATCACCCAGCAGAATGCGCTGAACGCCAAATCGACCAGCGGCGTCTATCTGCTGCCAGGGTCAAACACCCCTGCCCGGCTGAACAGCCAGATCGGCACGCTGCGTATGTCGCTGATGAATGTTGCGCCTAATGCCGATGGCACCCGGGCCACGCTGCGCATCCAGGGCGAATCCAACGATCCGCTGCCGGCATTTAGCGCCACCGTAGAGTGGGGCCAGATTCAGGGCACGACCGACAGCTTCCAGGAGCTGAACGTTCAGACCCAGCTCATTAATGCTCCGGCCAGTGTGCTGGCACCCAGCGATGTTGACATCCCGCTGCAGCTAAACGGCATGACGCCCGATCAGCTCGGCTTTATCCGCATCCACGATATTCAGCCCGTCGCGCAATAATCCCCCTGCGGAACGTGTTCACGTTCCGCTCCCTTCTTTGGTTACAAACATTGGCAACAGAAATGTTTGCTATTACAATCCGCTCCGTTAAAAATACGCAAACGTGAACGCAATCGATTACGTATGTGAGAGATCTGTGAAACAACACATATTTTTGTGAGCAAGGATTCCTATAATAGGCCCCCAGAAACACGAAATATTTAGAAACGCAATTCGCGCCTTTTTCACGCCCGCAAGGGATTTCAAATCAGTGGCATTATTATGAAAAAAACATTACTCGCAGCCGGTGCACT
The DNA here is from genome assembly GCF_055805075.1 of Leclercia sp. GHBNCSD. Lineage (NCBI taxonomy): Bacteria > Pseudomonadati > Pseudomonadota > Gammaproteobacteria > Enterobacterales > Enterobacteriaceae > Leclercia > Leclercia sp. GHBNCSD. The sequence goes on from NZ_JBQVYO010000001.1 coordinate 873,125, forward strand.
CCTGGCGCTCTCTTCTACGTTCTCTGTGCAGGCAGCGGAAAACGATAAACCAGAGTACGTCTCCGACTGGTGGCACCAGAGCGTTAACGTCGTCGGCAGCTATCACACCCGTTTTGGACCGCAGATCCGCAACGATACTTACCTGGAATACGAAGCGTTTGCCAAGAAAGAGTGGTTTGATTTCTATGGTTACATGGATGCGCCGGTATTCTTCGGTGGTAACACGGATGCAAAAGGTATCTGGAACCACGGTTCCCCACTGTTCATGGAGATCGAACCGCGCTTCTCCATCGACAAGCTGACCGGCACCAGCCTGGCGTTTGGTCCGTTCAAAGAGTGGTACTTCGCGAACAACTACATCTACGACATGGGTCGCAACAAGTCTGGCCGTCAGAGCACCTGGTACATGGGTCTGGGTACTGACATCGACACCGGTCTGCCGATGAGCCTCTCCATGAACGTCTATGCCAAATATCAGTGGCAGAACTACGGCGCAGCGAACGAAAACGAGTGGGATGGCTACCGTTTCAAAGTGAAATACTTCGTGCCAATCACCCAGCTGTGGGGCGGTAACCTGAGCTATATCGGCTTCACCAACTTTGACTGGGGTTCTGATCTGGGCGACAACGATTTCCGTGACCTGAACGGGAAGAAGGCGCGCACCAACGACTCTATCGCCTCCAGCCACATCCTGGCGCTGAACTACGATCACTGGCACTACTCTGTTGTTGCCCGTTACTGGCACAACGGTGGTCAGTGGAACGACGACGCAAGCCTGAACTTCGGCGACGGTGACTTCAGCGTTCGTTCTACCGGCTGGGGTGGTTACCTGGTTGTGGGTTACAATTTCTAAGATGATTTGTGCCGGGTGGCGCTTCGCTTACCCGGCCTACAAAACATGTTAACGGCACAAACCGTAGGCCGGGTAAGGCGCAGCCGCCACCCGGCAAAAAAGCCTGCTTAAAAGCTGGCTTTTTTATTGCTTCACCTTCCGTAAAAAATCGGCCAGCGACCTGTTCGCGCTTTCGCTAAAGCGTCTCTCCGTCATGGTGATATTCAGACACCTGTCGAGCCGGAAGCAACGATAGTCATCACGTCGCTCGCACCACGCCGCCAGCAACCAGTGCTCTCCCCAGAAGAACAACCCCAGCGGCTGCACTTCGCGAGAAGAGAGCTGCCCGGCTTCATCACGATAATGCAGCGCCAGCACCCGCTGGCTGGATATCGCCTGATGAATAAGATCAAACCCGCTGCGGGAGTGGTGCTGCATGGCAATATCCGGGGCGTAGATCCGCGTCTGCTCTGCCTTGCGACGGCTCTCTTCCGGCAGGATCGCCAGCACTTTCTCCTGGGCCGACTCCAGTTCGCGCGACAGCGACTCCCCGCCCCAGGTTTTGAGCAGGCGGATCGCCACCATCAGCGCCTCCGACTCCTTGTTGGTGAGCATCAGCGGTGGCAGGTCAAAACCCGACATCAGCCGGTAACCGCTCCCCGCTTCGCCTTCCACCGGCACGCCGGAAAGCGACAGATCGCGGATATCGCGGTAGACCGTGCGTTCAGAGACGCCCACTCTTTCCGCCAGATGCGCTGCCGTTGTCAGACGTCTTCCCCGCAGGATCTGCACAATCTGAAACAAACGGTCAGCGCGTCGGGTCATTTTTTCTTAGGCTCTCAGGCAGGTTGATGAAGGCCGACGCGATTACCTTCGCTGTCGGTAAATAAAGCGATAGTACCAATACCGCGCGGCAACGTCAGCGGGCCAAATACGCACTCGCCACCGGCAGAGGCAACGCGGTCAAGCGTGGCCGTCAGATTGTCAGTATGCAGATAGATAATGGCTCCCTGCACCGAGGGAATAATCCCCTCAAATTTTGCCAGCGCGCCGCCAGTAGCCGGGTCCTCATGCGGAAATACCGCCAGCTCGGCGCAGTCCATTTTCTCGCGCCTCAGTGAAACCTGCATTACCGGCTCATAAAATTTGATGGCGCGATCCATATCTGCGACCGGAATTTCAAACCAGTTAATCACACTTTTCATACATCCTCCTGACTCTTGTTTGGGTTCAGAAGGAGTCTACGACAGGCCTCCTGACAGCATACTGTCAGGAGTGTTTGTCAGGAACAGGCAAAAAAAATCCCGGTCAACAGACCGGGATTTTGATAACACGATAAACGTGGCCTTACGGCAGAATAGACGGCTGATCCGCCCCTTCTTTCTCGACTTTCTGCTGGAGCAGGTGCTCGCGCTTCATGCCCAGCTTCAGCGCCAGCGCGGACGCTACATAGATAGAAGATGCTGTACCAATGGAGACACCGATCAGCATGGTCAGCGAGAAGCCTTCCAGAATCGGACCGCCGAAGAGATAGAGCATCAGGATCACCATCAGGGTGGTCCCGGAGGTGATCAAGGTACGATGCAGCGTCTGGGTCAACGACACGTTAAAGATTTCGTACGGCGTACCGCGACGGATCTTACGGAAGTTTTCACGGATACGGTCCGATACCACGATACTGTCGTTCAGCGAGTAGCCAATAACCGACATCAACGAGGCCACAATGGTCAGGTCAATCTCGATATGGAACAGCGACAGAACGCCCATGGTGATCACCACGTCGTGCGCCAGGGCGATAACCACCCCGGCAGCCAGACGCCATTCGAAGCGGAAACCGACATACGTCAGGATACAGAGCAGCGCCACCAGCAGTGCCATCGCACCTGTCTGGGCCAGATCTGCACCCACGCTTGGGCCAACGAATTCAATACGTTTTACCGTCGCATTCTGGCTGGTCGATTCGTTAATCACCTGTACGACTTTGCTGCCCAGCTCCTGGCTGCCGTTGGCATCCTTCACTGGCGGCATGCGCACCATGATGTCACGGCTGCTGCCGAAGTTCTGCAGCAGCGGCTCTTCAAAGCCCGCCTTCTGCAGCGACTCGCGCATCTGATCCATATCGACCGGTTTTTCCAGGGTGATTTCAATCACCGTACCGCCGGTGAAATCGAGCCCCCAGTTAAAGCCTTTTACGCCCATGATGGCGATGGACAGAACCAACAGCAGACCCGAAATGCCAAAGGCCCAGTAGTCCCAGCGCATAAAGTCCCAGACTTTACGGCCGTAGTTCAATTGTTCAACAGTATATTCCTGTGCCACAACGCACTCCTCAGATAGACAGCTTTTTAACGCGCTTGCCGCCGTACAGCAGGTTCACGATGGCACGGGTGCCGACAATAGCGGTAAACATTGACGTCGCCACACCAATACCGGTGGTGATAGCAAAGCCCTTGATCGCGCCGGTACCCACTGCATACAGGATAAGAACCTTAATCAGTGTTGTTACGTTCGCATCGAAGATGGAGCTGAACGCGCCCCGGTAGCCTTCGTCGATCGCCTGTTGGATGGAGCGACCGTTGCTTAGCTCTTCTTTGATACGTTCATTTATCAGTACGTTGGCGTCAACCGCCACCGCAAGGGTTAAGACGATACCTGCAATCCCTGGCATGGTCAGCGTTGCCCCCGGCAGCAGGGACATAATGCCGACAATCAGCACCAGGTTTGCAATCAGCGCAGAGGTCGCAATCAGACCAAACTTCTTGTAGAAGAAGACCATGAAGATGATGGAGATCGCCAGACCCGCCAGACACGCTTCCAGACCCTGCTGGATGTTCTGCATACCCAGCGTTGGACCGATGGTACGCTCTTCAACAATCTGAATTGGCGCAATCAGCGCACCGGCACGCAGCAGCAGCGACAGCTGACGGGCTTCGTTCGGGTTGTTGATACCGGTGATACGGAAGCTGTTACCCAGGCGAGACTGGATATTGGCGATGTTAATCACCTCTTCCTCTTTCACCAGAACCGCACGACCGTTGGCATCTTTTTTACCGCTGTCTTTGTACTCCACGAACAGGGTCGCCATCGGTTTACCGATATTGTCCTTAGTGAAGTTAGACATGATGTTACCACCTGCGCTATCAAGCGAGATGTTAACCTGCGGCTGGTTGTACTCATCCTGGCTGGAGGTGGAGTCAGTGATGTGGTCACCGGTCAGGATCACACGCTTGTACATCACAACCGGCTGACCTTCACGGGTCTGTTTCACTTCAGAGTCGCCCGGAACGCGGCCAGATGCGACAGCAGACTGATCGACGTTGGTGTTCACCAGACGGAATTCCAGGGTCGCGGTTGCGCCGAGAATCTCTTTGGCACGGGCGGTATCCTGGATACCCGGCAGTTCAACCACGATACGGTCAGCACCCTGACGCTGTACCAGCGGTTCAGCCACGCCGAGCTGGTTTACACGGTTACGCAGGATGTTGATGTTCTGCTGCACCGCGTATTCACGCGCTTCTTTCAGACGTTCATCGGTCATGACCGCACGCAACTGGTTGCTGCCCTGAGAAGAGAGCACCAGATCGCGGTGACGCTGGGTCAGATAATCCATCGCCTGGTCGCGGGCGTTGCTGTCACGAAACGTGATGCTCATCCCGTATTTATCTTCCTTACGCACGGTGGTGTAAGGGATGCCTTTATCACGCAGATCGCTACGCAGGCTATCAATGTTTTGTTCCTGAAGTTTTCCGAGTGCGGTTTCCATATCCACTTCCATCAGGAAGTGAACGCCGCCACGTAGGTCGAGACCGAGTTTCATCGGCTCAGCGTTGATAGCAGCTAACCAACGCGGAGTTGCAGGAGCAAGGTTCAACGCCACGACATATTTATCACCCATCACGCCCATCAGCGCTTCACGAGCGCGGAGCTGCGTGTCGGTGGAGTCGAAGCGAGCAAGAATTGCGCCCTCTTCCAGTGCCACAGACTTAGCGGTAATTTTTTCTTCTTGTAAAGTTTTCTGGACCTGGATCAGCGTTTGCTCACTGGCGGCGACACCGCGCGCGCCAGTGATTTGAACAGCCGGATCCTCACCATACAGGTTGGGAAGCGCATACAGCAGGCCGACGACAATGACGACGACCAGCATGACGTACTTCCACAAAGGATAACGGTTTAACACGGCAGTTCCCTTTGGGAAAAGTTAATTACAGCGCCTTCATGGTGCCTTTCGGCAGAACGGCAGCAACGAAGTCACGTTTGATAACCACTTCAGTGGTATCGTTCAGTGCGATAACGATATAGCCGTTATCAGCGACTTTGCTTACGCGACCTACCAGACCACCGTTAGTCAGAACTTCATCGCCTTTCGCGATGGAGTCCATCAGCTTTTTGTGCTCTTTGGTGCGCTTCTGCTGTGGACGCAGGATCATGAAATAGAAGATCAGACCGAACACCACCAGCATCAGAATCAGAGACATCGGGCTGCCCTGCGCCGGTGCACCTGTTGCCGCTACCGCATCAGAAATAAAAAAGCTCATTAAATTTCCCTCATTAAATAAATTAATCAACGTTCAAAGGTGGAACATCCCGACCCTGTCGTTGGTAAAAATCGGTCACGAAGCTCTCTAATTTACCCTCTTCAATAGCCTTGCGTAAACCAGCCATTAAGCGCTGGTAATAGCGAAGGTTATGAATCGTGTTGAGACGCGCGCCTAATATTTCATTACAACGATCAAGATGATGCAAATAGGCACGAGAATAATTGCGACAGGTATAGCAATCGCACTCGGCATCGAGTGGGCTGGTGTCGCTTTTATGCTTCGCATTACGGATTTTTACCACGCCATCGGTCACAAACAGGTGACCATTACGGGCGTTGCGGGTCGGCATAACGCAGTCGAACATATCAATGCCGCGACGTACGCCTTCAACCAGATCTTCTGGTTTACCGACGCCCATCAGGTATCGAGGTTTATCTGTTGGAATTTGCGGGCAAACATGCTCCAGAATACGGTGCATATCTTCCTTCGGCTCCCCTACAGCCAGACCGCCGACAGCGTAGCCATCAAAACCTATCTCTACCAGACCTTTAACAGAGATATCGCGTAAATCTTCGTAAACGCTGCCCTGAATAATGCCAAACAGCGCATTTTTATTGCCCAGGCTATCAAAACGGTCGCGGCTGCGCTTCGCCCAACGCAGCGACATCTCCATCGAGCGCTTGGCGTAGTCCCAGTCCGCCGGGTATGGCGTACATTCGTCGAAGATCATCACGATATCGGAGCCGAGATCGTACTGAATCTCCATTGATTTTTCAGGATCGAGGAAAATCGGGTCGCCGTTAATCGGGTTGCGGAAATGCACACCCTCTTCGGTGATCTTGCGGATATCACCCAGGCTGAAGACCTGGAAACCGCCGGAGTCGGTCAGGATCGGTCCTTTCCACTGCATAAAGTCATGCAGATCCCCGTGCAGCTTCATGATCTCCTGACCAGGACGCAGCCACAGGTGGAAGGTGTTACCGAGGATAATTTGCGCGCCAGTGGCTTCGACTTCTTCCGGCGTCATCCCTTTTACGGTGCCGTAAGTGCCCACAGGCATAAAAGCGGGCGTTTCTACTACGCCGCGATCAAACACCAGGCGGCCACGGCGAGCGCGACCGTCGGTGGTATCGAGTTCAAATTTCATTTTTTCTCCTGCACCAGAAAAACAGTCCGGCGCGTTAAACCAGTGCCGCGGACTTATTCCCCGACACGTTCATTCAAAGCCTGCGGATTGTACGTGATAAACATCGCGTCACCGTAACTAAAAAAGCGATATTTTTGTTCTACCGCAGCCTTGTAGGCGTTCATGGTGTTTTGATAACCCGCAAAGGCTGAAACCAGCATGATCAGGGTCGACTCCGGCAGATGGAAGTTGGTCACCAGCGCGTCGATCACCTGATATTGATAACCCGGATAGATGAAGATTTGGGTATCGTCGAAGAAAGGGGCGATCAGCGCATCTTTCGCGGCCTGGGCTGCGCTTTCCAGCGAGCGAACCGAGGTGGTGCCCACAGCTACGACGCGGTTACCGCGCGCTTTGGCCGCCATCACCGCGTCCACAACCTCCTGCGGCACCTCGGCATATTCGGAGTGCATGATGTGATCTTCGATACTGTCCACGCGCACCGGCTGGAAAGTACCCGCGCCGACGTGCAGCGTGACAAACGCCATCTCAATGCCTTTTGCGCGCAGTTTTTCCAGCAGCGGTTCATCAAAGTGCAGGCCCGCGGTCGGTGCCGCGACTGCGCCAGGCTTCTGGCTATAGACGGTCTGATAGAGCTCGCGGTCGGCCTCTTCGTCCGGCCGCTCAATGTACGGCGGCAGCGGCATGTGGCCGATGCTGTTGAGGATATCCAGTACCGGACGCTCATCGTTGAACTGCACTTCAAAGAGCGCATCGTGGCGCGCCACCATGGTGGCATTGATGCTCTCGTCATCCCCCAGCAGCAGCTCCGTACCCGGCTTCGGTGCCTTGGAAGCGCGAATATGTGCCAGAATACGTTTATCATCGAGCATTCTTTCGACCAGCACTTCAATTTTGCCGCCGCTGGCTTTACGGCCAAACAGACGGGCCGGGATCACGCGGGTGTTGTTGAACACCAGCAGGTCGCCCGGGTTGAGCTTGTCGAGCAGATCGGTGAAGGTTCCGTGCGTCAGCGCACCCGTCGGCCCATCCAGCGACAATAAGCGGCAGCTACTGCGCTCCGGCACAGGATAGTGGGCAATCAGGGACTCGGGTAAATCAAAAGAGAAATCGGCGACGCGCATGGCATATACTCGTGACTTAAAAACAGGCGGCTTAGTCTAGTGCTCACACCTCTTTGCTGCAACAACTAGCCTCGCTTCGGATAACGAATCGCATGAATTTTCTCGCTCACCTGCACCTCGCTCATCTCGCTGACAGCTCCCTTTCCGGCAACTTGCTGGCCGACTTCGTCCGCGGTAACCCCGCCGAGGCGTATCCCGCCGACGTGGTGGAAGGCATCTTCATGCACCGCCGGATTGATGTCCTCACTGACAACCTGCCCGAGGTCAAAGAGGCAAAGGAGTGGTTCCGCCCGGAGACCCGCCGCGTGGCGCCCATTACGCTGGATGTGATGTGGGATCACTTTGTCTCCCGCCACTGGGAACAGCTCTCACCCGAGATGCCGCTGCCAGCGTTCGTGCGCTATGCCCACGCCCAGGTGACGATCATTCTGCCGGACGCCCCGCCGCGCTTTGTTAATCTGAATGATTACCTGTGGTCAGAGCGCTGGCTCGAACGCTATAGCGAAATGGACTTCATCCAGCGGGTGCTCAACGGCATGGCCAGCCGACGTCCGCGTCTCGATGCCCTGCGCGACTCCTGGCAGGATCTGGATGCCCATTATGAGGCCCTGGAGCAGCGCTTCTGGCAGTTTTATCCCCGCATGATGGAACAGGCGAAACATAAGCAGCTTTAATATAAATGTGATTGATAGGTAAAAGCTGGGTTAACGATTGTCAACGCCTCTTTGTCTTTAGGACAAACACTCTCTATACTGGCCCGCGTTGCGTTCTAAATAACCTTAGTATCTACAGGAGAATCATATGGTTCTGGTAACTCGTCCGGCTCCGGATTTTACAGCTGCAGCAGTTCTGGGCAACGGTGAAATCGTTGAGAACTTCAACTTCAAACAGCATACCAACGGTAAAGCCACCGTTCTGTTCTTCTGGCCAATGGACTTCACCTTCGTTTGCCCGTCTGAGCTGATCGCGTTCGACAAGCGTTACGAAGAGTTCCAGAAGCGTGGCGTAGAAGTGGTTGGCGTCTCCTTCGACTCTGAGTTTGTACACAACGCATGGCGTAATACCCCTGTCGACAACGGCGGCATCGGTCCAGTGAAATACGCGATGGTTGCGGACATCAAACGTGAGATTCAGCAGGCTTACGGTATCGAACATCCGGACGCGGGCGTTGCCCTGCGTGGCTCCTTCCTGATCGACGCGAACGGCATCGTGCGTCACCAGGTCGTGAACGATCTGCCGCTGGGTCGTAACATCGACGAAATGCTGCGTATGGTTGATGCGCTGCAGTTCCACGAAGAGCACGGTGAAGTGTGCCCGGCTCAGTGGGAAAAAGGTAAAGAAGGTATGAACGCGTCTCCAGACGGCGTTGCTAAATACCTGTCTGAGAACGTATCCAGCCTGTAATTGGCACGGTTTACGAAAAAGGCCCGCTTATGCGGGCCTTTTTTTATGCCTTACGCTGTGTCTCCCGCCAGATGCGCCAGGCCATACCTGCCAGCAAAATCACGCCCGCAATCAGCACGCCCCACACCAGCAGCGTATTCATCCTGCTCTCCCGCTCGGCCGCGGAGGTAGCGGTCAGACGCTCCTCGCCGCCTAACGCGACATTATCCTGAATGTCAGCCTGCGGCAGGTTTGCCATATCATAGGTTTTACGCAGGTCAGCAGGGATCAGCATGTCGGGCTCCACGCTGGCAGGCTTTGCCGCCCCATTGCCCCAGGCGAGCACATACGGCGCTTTCCCCTGTGCGTTGAACACCAGGTCATAGCGGTCGCGATGCCCCATGACGCTCGGCAGGTATTCTGGCAAACGCGCATTCAGCGTCGTGATTTTTACCGCCTGCACCAGGCCCCCGTTAAGCGAAACCGGTGGAGACATTTTCCCTTCCAGACGGTAAAGGATCTCTTTTTTCAGCGGGTGCCATTTGTCCTTCTCCGTACTCCGCCACGCTATCTCTACGGGTAGGACGCCGTCGCCATTCAGTGAGATAGTGACAGCACTCAGCGGCTGCGGTCGCGACCAGTGCCACTGGACTTCACTTGTCGATAACTGCTCCCCTTCCCCCTCCAGGCTGATCTCTTCCGGGGCCGCCTGCGCAGGTGCGCGAATTGCGTTTACGCCGGTCAGGGTTATCTCCTGGCTCTGCGTATTCAGCACCACCATGAGATAGCGATTCGCATCGGGAGATAAAACCATATCGGTATCGATCCGGTCGAGCTTAAGGCGATCCTGGCCGCTGACCACGTCCAGCAAGGGCATCTCTTCGCGCAGGGTATACCACTGCTTAAGATCCTCGCTGTAATAAACCGACGCCGTTCCCTGCCAGGACGTCTGGGGGGTATTCCAGAGCAGCTGCAACTGGGACAGGCTTATCTCGCCCGTAGCCTGCTCCGGCAAGGTCAGCAGATAATGTTGCCCGGCTGCGGCGGCTTTTTGCCCCTCGAGCACAATCTCTACGCCGTTTCGGGAGCGGAGCAGGATTTTATCGCTATCCTCATCCCCTCGCGCAGGTGCAAGCGGCGAGGCGTCCAGATGAAAGAAGCGAAGTGGTGTGGATTGCACTGACGCCTTGGGAGGCGTCGCGGTGACCAGGCTGAAGGGAACCGGCTCGCCTGACTGGTTAAAGACGCGGACATCATGCAGATCGGGTGACGTGCTCTGCTCATAGACGGCAAGCGGCAGCATCACCCGATACCACTGGGAAGGGACGGAGGTATCCAGTGAACGACCAAAGGCATAGTCCCGGGGCGATTCCGTTTGTACCCCGTCGCAAAACGCCGGGCCGGAAAGCACCAGCAGCGCGCTACACGCTACCGCTTTCATCCATTTCATTTTTCATCTCCTGTTTTGGGCGGCAGCGGTGAGAAATAACCTACGATCAGTACCAGGATCGCCACGCCGATAAACGCCACCGCGCGCGACAGCCCGCCTCCGCCCTCGCTATCTACCAGCATCAGTTTAACCATCACGACACCCAGCAGCACAGCGCCGCAGAGCCACTCCTGCCGGGAAGCCCGACGGGTAGCATGGATCATGACCACCAGCGCGCTCAGCATCCAGAACAGGGCAAAACAGGTCTGGACAAGCCGGGAATCCCACAGCGATGCCATATTCCAGGCCACGTCGCCATACCAGGCCAGCGCGCGCATTAGCGCACCGTTAAGCCACCAGAAGCCAAACGCCATAAGCGCGACGGCAGGCCACGGGCGGGCCTGCGAAAGCAACGCGGGGTAGTAGCGATCCACCGCGCGATAAAAGACCACCAGCCCCAGCAACGCGAACGCGGCACCTTCCTCAAGCGGGTTCACCAGCGGTAGCCAGGTCTGGCGATAGACCACGCCGTCCTGGAAATTGGTCACGACCAACAACACCAACAGCGCCACGACAACAGGGATCGGCGCCAGGCAGGTGTAAAGCGCAGGCCATTCCCGGAACGGCCACCCGCGACGCCGTACCGCCGCAGAGAGCGCCATAATCAAACCGCCACCTGCTGCCATCGCCAGTCCACTGCCCCAGGCCGCCATTCCCCACGGCAGCGACCGGGCAAACCAGTAAAGCTCGGCGGCCAGCGCCAGTAAAATCATCCAGAACAGCGACAGATGCAGCCCCATCGCGATGCGCGGCAGGAGCCTTTCACCGTCACGCCGCAGCAGCATCAGCGCGGCAGGAAGCGCAACGCACCAGGCCAGGTTTGACCAGCCGGCGGCAAAGACCTGCTGATGCCAGAGCTGATACCCCACCATCAGCAGCATCAGCGGCCACAGCAGCCATTTGCTGGCATCCAGCTCTGGCCACGCCAGATGAGCGGCAGCCTGCCGCCAGCCCCAGACCGAGACGGCCGAGAGCGCCAGCACGCCTGCCAGAACAGATAATTCCTGCTTCAGCATCAGCTGTGACGCCCCCAGCAGCGCCACTATCCAGAACAGCAGCCCGCCTGCCAGCAGTACCCAACTGACGGGCAGAACGATTTCCCGCCACAGCCAGGCCGCAGCCAGCCAGCAAAGGCTGAGGACGGCGAAGATAAGCAGCAGGCTCAGCGATGTCACACCGTTCGTTTGCGCCCACAGCGCGCTACCCAGCGCCAGCACCAGCAGCGCCGTCCCACTATAGCTCATACGTCGCTGCTGCTGTTGCACGCCCAGCCAGAGGATGCCCAGCCCCTCCAGCGCCCAGGCCATCGCCGTCCAGCGCGCCGACAGCGCCAGCGGAATAGCGAGCGTGGCAAACCCGCCGCCGATCGCCAGCGCCGCCATGACCAGCGGCCGTCCGAGGGAGGGATAGCGCCGCAGGGCGAGGAACGCCAGCGAGAGGTAAAAGGCACCGTACCCCAGCGCGCTGAGCGCCGGGCCGTAGGTCCAGTGCTGAGTCATGCCGTACTGCATTCCAAAACCAACCAGCGGCGGAGCAAACAGCAGCACGCCGTCAATAATTTGCTTCCCTTTCTCCTGCGCCCGCAGCGACAGCGCCACGCTCAGCACGCCGAATATCAGCGTATTGGCAATCAGGAACAGCTGGCAGACCCCATAGTCTTCAGGCCGGTAGTCGTTCAGTCCCCAAAGGCCGCCCACGCCGAATGTAAACAGCAGCCCGAGCAGATTCAGCTCGCGCCAGTGCTGCCAGATGCTGATAGCGAGAATGCCGATGGAAAGCAGGAGGTAGAAAGAGAAGAGCGCCACAAAGCTGCCGCCTCCGGTAGACAACAGCAGCGGCGCAAGATATCCACCGAGACTCGCCAGCATAGCGAGGCTCAGCGCCCTCTGCAGCACCGCCAGCCCGACGCTCGCCGCGCAAATGACCACCAGCAGCGCAAAGGTCAGCGTCATCGGTAACATCTGCCAGAGCCGGAAGGCGCCAAAGACGGTCAGATAGAGGATGCCTGCCGCCCCTCCCTGGAGGATCAGCGAATAGATGCGCTGTCTGTGCCGCAGTCGCCACCCGAGAGCCAGCAGAACCATGGCAAACAGCGCCGTCGCGGCCAGGCGAAGCTCAAGCGGGAACAGGGAGTGCTCTACGGTATAGCGCAGGAGGAATGAAAGACCGAGAAAGAGCAGCAGGATGCCAAGCTTCGCCAGCGGGTTCCCCTGCATAAACCAGCGCACCAGCGACGTCAGTATGCCGCCAAAGGCAGAAGGCTGTTTTGCCGCGGGCGCAGGAGCCGGAGCGGTTGCGGGTTCTGCCGCGGCAGCGGGAATATCCGGGCGCCAGAGGTCGACAGGCGCGGGCGCGTCATCAACCACCGGCTCAGCCACGACCACCGGCGCAGCGGCCTGTTCAGGCTCCGGCGCTTTCTCCGCCACGCCGCGCTGCTCAAGTGCCTCAATGCGCTGGCGAAGCCTGGCGATCTCCTGTTTCGCCGCCGTGCTTCGATTAAAGCCGATAACCGCAAGCACGGGCGCAACCACCAGCGCAAAAATCAGGAATATACAGCCAAAGATGTAAAGCTCGTCCATGTTTCCACCTTCACCGTTAACGATCCGTTAAGATTGACACAAATCGTTGCATTTACGCCATCTTAAAAGGTGGAAACCGTCCCGCCCGACATTAACTGCCGAACCAGACCGAGGCGGAGATCGCCGGTAGCGACAGTACGCCCTCCTGCGCCACCCCTTTCCCCTCTTTCAGCTGCCACTGTTTGACGTTGAGCAGCGGCGAGTCATCTATCACCACTTCGCAGGCATCGCCCCGGTTAATCGCCACCAGCACCCGCTGCTGGTTGTAGACGCGCATAAACACCACCACGTTGTCGTGGGCGTAGACCACCTGACAGCCGCCGTAGCGCAGGGCCTGGCTCTGCTTGCGCAGCTTAATCAGCCGCTGATAGAGCGCCAGTAGCGTCTGGTCCTGCTTTTCAGCCTCCCATGGGAAGGTCTTACGGCAGAAGGGGTCATTGTTGCCGTCGAGCCCCACCTCATCGCCGTAATAGATACAGGGCACCCCAGGCCAGGTAAACAGCCAGGTGACCGCCAGCGGCAGGCGGGCGACATCCTTACCGAGCAGCGACTTAAAGCGGGCGGTGTCATGGCTGTCGAGCTGGTTAAACATGCGTAGCTGCTGCTGATGGGACAGGCTGGCGCGGTAGTTATCCATCCATTTCACGCAGGTTTCAGCGTCGATGTGCTGCGGATCGTAGGAGATGTCGGTGTTGGCAAGGAAGCCCCACAGCGGGAAGGTGAAGCCGCGGTAGTTCATCGCCGAATCTTCCGCGTCGGCCTGCAACCACTGGCGAGCGTCGCCAAAATGCTCGCCAAAGACGAAGGCCTCCGGATTGGCCAGCTTCGCCGAACGGGTGATCCCGGTGACATGCTGTAGATTATGGCGCGCCCCACCCTCTTCCCCGAGCATATGCACCACATCCAGCCGCCAGCCGTCCATACTCCACGGCGCTTTCAGCCAGTGACGAACAATACTCTCCTCGCCGCCGTAGATCTCGTTCACCACCCCTGACGACTGATAATCGAGCTTCGGCAGGCTGGCATAGCCCAGCCAGTCGAGGGCGCGGCCCTCGTCGTCAAAGCTGTACCAGTCGCGGTGGGGCGAGTCCGGGTTATGGCAGGCGCCGCCGGTTCCGCGGTTGTGGCGATCAAACCAGGCGTGGGAGTCCCCGCTGTGGTTAAACACCCCGTCCAGAATCAGGCGCATCCCCTCCCGTTGGGTATTTTCCCGCAGGCGTAACAGCGCCTCGTCGCCGCCAAACCGCTCATCCACGTGGCGGTAATCTTCGGTGTCGTATTTATGCACACTGGGGGCGACAAACACCGGATTGAGATAGAGTGCCGTGACGCCGAGTTTTTTCAGCCAGGGCAGCTTTTCGCTAATGCCGTCGAGATCCCCGCCGTAAAAGGTGGAGCCCCCCGCCTGGGCGGTGACCGGTTCGTCCCACGCGCGGAAAATCGTCTCATGGCCTGCGGCATGGTGATAATACGTTTTGTCCAGCTCTGGGTTGCGCCGCTGGCTGCGGGCAAAGCGGTCCGGGAAGATCTGATAGAAGACCTGCTCCACCACCCACTGCGGCCCGGCATCCGGGTAATCAATGGCGAACTGCTCCAGCCGGGCGGGAGGAAAGCGGCTAAAGCCCTGCGGGGTGAACCACAGCTGGCGGTTATGCCAGAGCATTTTGAAGCTGTAGCGGTGCCGCGGCTGCCCTTTCGTCGTGTCAATGGTCGCCCGCCAGGCCGTCACGCCGGGCTGCGGCTGGCTGCGCTGCTTATGCATCGGCAGCGAGGTCTCTTCGTTATCGAATTCAGCGCGTAGCGTCACCCGCTCAGGCAGGTTTTCCCCTGTCAGCCACAGGGTAATGACAAGTTTGTCGTTGTTTTGTTTAACAAATGGGGCAACCGGCAGGTGCCATGCATTCAACATCTTTTATCCCCTTTCCCAGAAATGAGGCCACCTTGCCACAGGGTAGTTGATGTTCCCTCCTCATGGAGAGATTTATTGGGGGAGGAGAAAGGGGGAGGAGAAAAATGCCCGGCGTTTGCCGGGCATTTCGGTTACTGAGCTTCTGCTAACTGGCGCTCGCGGCGGCGTTTAAAGACCCACCCCACCAGCAATAGCGCAATCCACGCAAAGCCGACATACAACGAGATGCGGGTTTCCGGGTGGTAACCAATCAGGCCGATAATAAAGACCAGGAAGATCAGGCCAGCAACGGTAGTTGCCACGCCGCCCGGCACTTTAAACTTCAACGCTTTTACCTCTTCAGGCGACAGACGGCGACGGAAGCCAATCTGCGACATCAGAATCATCATCCAGACCCAGACGGTGGCAAAGGTCGCCAGCGACGCGATCACCAGGAAGACATTCTCCGGCATGATGTAGTTGAGATAGACCGACAGCAGCAGCGCCACGGTCATCACCAGCACCGTCACCCACGGCGTACCGCGGCTGGAGGTTTTGGCGAAGGCCTTCGGCGCACTGCCCTGCTCGGCCATACCATGCAGCATACGCCCCACGCCGAACACGTCGGCATTGATAGCGGAGAGCGATGCGGTGAGCACCACGAAGTTCAGAATACTGGCGGCGAAGGTGATCCCCAGATGCTGGAAGGTCAGCACAAACGGGCTACCGTTCGTGCCCACCTGGTTCCACGGATAGATGGACATGATCACAAACAGCGTGCCCACGTAGAAGACCAGGATACGCATCGGTACCGAATTAATGGCGCGCGGAATAGACTTCTCCGGATCTTTCGCTTCCCCGGCGGTGATACCGATAATTTCGATCCCGCCGTAGGCAAACATCACCATCTGCAGCGACATCACCATGCCTATCCAGCCGTTACTGAAGAAGCCGCCGTTACTCCACAGGTTATGGATGCCGGTTGGTTCGCCGCCGTTGCCGATACCCCAGATAATGATGCCAATACCGGCGGCAATCATGATGATGATGGTGGCCACTTTAAAGAAGGAGAACCAGAACTCCAGTTCGCCAAACACCTTCACGCTCATCAGGTTGATGGCGCAGATGATCAGCACCACGCTGAGCACCCAGATCCAGTGCGGGACCGCCGGGAACCAGACGCCCATATAGATGCCGAAGGCCGTTACGTCGGCAATGGCGACAATCAGGATTTCGAAACAGTAGGTCCAGCCGGTGATATAGCCCGCCAGTGGGCCTAAGTTGTCTTGCGCATAGCGGGAGAAGGAGCTGGCTGAGGGGTTATGAACGGACATCTCCCCCAGCGCGCGCATGATGATGTAGGCGGCAACACCGCCGATAAGATACGCCAGCAAAACGCTGGGACCGGCCATTTTGATGGCATCTGCCGAGCCATAAAAAAGACCAGTACCGATCGCAGAACCCAGCGCCATAAAGCGGATGTGGCGGGCGGTAAGGCCCCGCTTCAGTTTGTTAGAGCTTTCCATTTACGTCTTGCCATTCAACACAAAAAAAACAAAAAACCACGGGGCCATAAGCCCCGTGGTTGAACATTTATCCGTTGATTAGTGCGCGTTCGACGTTACCCGACGCCCCGCAGCACGATCCCAGATTACGGCCAGAACCAGTGCAACAACGGTAGGCATCAACCAGGCCAGGCCCTGTTCGGACAGCGGCAGACGCTGTGTCCAGGCAGGGAGCGTATCGCCAATAGCCGATGCTTTGATGCCGTCAAGGATACCAAAAAGCAGGCTAATAAACATGGCCGGGGCAATAATTCGGGAAGAATTATTCCACCAACCACGGGTGAAGCTCAGCACCACCAGCACGATACACGGCGGGTAGATGGCCGTCAGTACCGGAATGGAGACCTGGATCAGGTGGCTCAGACCGAGGTTAGAGACCGCCATGGAGAAGATACCGAGGATGAACACCAGCGTACGATAAGAGAGCGGCAGATACTGGGCAAAGAACTCGGCGCAGGCGCAGGTCAGGCCCACCGCCGTCACCAGACAGGCCAGGAAGATCAGGATCGCCAGCAGGAAGCTCCCCGAACCGCCGAAGGTGTTCTGAACATAGGCATGCAGGATAGCCGCGCCGTTTGCGCTCTGGTCTACCAGGGCCGCGCTGTCAGAACCCAGACGGAACAACGCCAGATAGAGCAATGTCAGGCCTACGCCCGCAATCAGACCCGCCCAGATGGTGTAGCGGGTCAGCAGACGCGCTTCGGTCACGCCGCGGGAACGGGCGGCGTTCACAATGACGATACCAAACACCATCGCGCCCAGGGTATCCATGGTCAGGTAGCCGTTCACAAAGCCGTTAGAGAACGCGGCATTTTTGTAGGCGTCCATTGCATCGCTGATCGGGCCGGCAGGCCAGATAACGGCAGCCACGGCCAGCACAATCAGGGCCACGATTTTCAGCGGCGCGAGGAAGTTACCCACGGTATCCAGCAGCTTGCCCGGATAGAGGGAGACCAGAATCACCAGAGCAAAGTAGATGAGGCTATAGATCAACAGCGGCATAGCGCCGTCGCCGGTCAGCGGAGCGATACCCACTTCAAAGGAGACGGTCGCGGTACGCGGGGTGGCAAACAGCGGGCCGACGGCCAGATAGCAGACGGTTGCCAGCAGAATACCTGCGACTTTCCCGATAGGGGTGCTCAGGCTATCGACACCGCCGCCGACTTTCGCCAGCGCAACCACGGTCAACACCGGTAGACCCACGGCAGTAATCAGGAAACCAATAGCCGCCGTCCAGACGTGTTCACCCGCCTGTAAGCCAACCATTGGAGGAAAGATGATGTTGCCAGCGCCAACGAACAGCGCAAATGTCATAAAGCCCAGCGCGATGATGTCGCGCGATTTCAATTGATGGGTCATAAAACCTTACTGCCTGTGGATGTGGTGTTGAAAACGTTGAATTTTTCGCTATCCGTTGCGGAACAAAACAGCGGAAAAAATGTGCAACCTCAGCGGGAAATGCTTCCCTACCGGCGTGGAGAAGAATAGTTTTTCGATTTACCACGCAAATACAGTCTGTCCGACGATATCAGGGTGGCAATTTAAACGCTTATAACGTTTAAAGGCAATATGGGATCTCAAAACCAGAACAATATGCCAACTCGAAAGTTAGAAGTGGGATAATAAACCATTTATAAGAAAAACTCATGGCTAATCATGCGAACAAAAAAGCAACAGGCGTATAATATTTATTCGCGCTTCGCTGAACTGCAAAGCAAACAGGCCAGCATTGGCTGGCCTGTGGCAATTTCTGATTACAGTGACGCTGTCAGGCGCTGTTACTGGCAATCAAACGTTCCGGGATCACAAAGCTAAAACGCGTACTTTTCCCCGGCGTACTGACGATATCCAGGCGGCTGTCGTGGTGATTAATGGCGTGTTTAACAATCGCCAGCCCCAGGCCACTGCCCCCCGTCTGCCGGGAGCGCGCCTTATCCACCCGGTAAAAACGCTCGGTAAGACGCGGAATATGCTCCGGGCCGATACCGGGACCATCGTCTTCCACGCTGAACTCCGCTCCCGTTGGCGCATGCTGCCAGCGCACGGTGATGTGGGTGCCGGGCGGGGTATGATTCACCGCGTTATAGACCAGGTTAGAGATGGCGCTGCGCAGCTCGTCGGTACTGCCGCGTACTTTGAGGCTGTTATCCACCTCGAAGGTAAGCTGGTGCTGCTGCTGGCTTAAGGTCTGCGCTTCGCGCTCCAGCATCCGCAGCATCATCGGCACATCGATGGTTTCATTCAGCGCCAGGGTTGGCGCCGCTTCAATGCGGGAGAGGGTCAGCAGCTGCTTCACCAGCCCTTCCATGCGCTGCGTCTGCTCGCGCATGGTGTGCAGCGCTTTTTCCCGCGGCGCGCCTTCCAGCGTCTGCTCCTGCATCATCTCCAGATAGCCCTGCAATACCGTCAGCGGGGTGCGCAGCTCGTGGCTGACGTTGGCGAAGAAATTGCGCCGCGCCCCTTCAAGCTGGTGCATTTGCGTCACATCCCGCGCCACCATCAGCCACTGCTGGTCGCTGTAGGGCATCACGCGGATCTCCAGATGGCGACCGTTGTTCATGACCAGATTGTGCGGGCGGGTAAAATCGCGTTTTTTCAGATACTGGGCGAACTCCGGATAACGCAGGAGGTTGAGGATATTCTGCCCGTTATCATCCGGCCAGCGCAGGCCCAGCAACTGCTGCGCCAGTCCGTTACACCAGAACATCGCCCCCTCTTCGGTGGTCAATACCACCGCATCCGGCAGCGATTCGGCGCCGCTGCGAAAGCGTTTGATCAGGCTGCCCAGCTCGCGTCGGCGTTTTTTATTACGCATCTGCATCTGGTGCAGGCCATACAGGAGGGGTTCCCAGCTGCCGCTTCCTGGCGGCGGGGTCATACTTCTGTCAACCCATAGCCACCATGAGAGGCGGAGCAAATTCCAGAAGTGCCAGATCAGCAATCCCGTGACTGCCGCCAGCAAAAACCAGGGTAAATAACCGATTACGGCCCCGAGGATCAGGGCCGGAATACAGCAGAGTATCAGTTCAAAACAGAGCCTTTTCCATGACAGCCGTTCCAGCACGCGTCACACTCCTGTCATTGTTCAGAAACGGGTTGAGAAACGATAACCCGTGCCGCGGACGGTCTGCACCATGCGATCGTGACCGCTGGTTTCAAGTGCCTTGCGCAAACGGCGGATATGAACATCAACCGTGCGATCTTCCACATAGACGTTAGTGCCCCAGACATTGTTGAGCAACTGCTCGCGGCTATAGACGCGTTCCGGGTGGGTCATGAAAAAGTGCAACAGTTTGAATTCCGTTGGTCCCATATCGAGGGGATTTTCACCGGTCATCACGCGGTGCGAGGTAGGGTCCAGACTCAGCCCCTGCATCTCAATCACCTCTTCCACCGCCATCGGTGAAATACGGCGCATTACGGCTTTAATGCGCGCCACCAGCTCTTTCGGGGAAAACGGTTTGGTAATGTAGTCATCCGCGCCGGTCTCCAGACCGCGAACGCGATCTTCCTCTTCGCCGCGGGCCGTTAACATCATCACCGGAATATCGCGGGTTAACGCTTCACGTTTAATATGTTTGATGAATTGCAGGCCAGAGCCGCCAGGCAGCATCCAGTCGAGCAGGATCAGATCGGGCCAGGGTTCGTTGAGCTGGTTCACCGCGCTGTCGTAATCTTCGGCCTCTATCGGTTGAAAGCCATTTTGTTCGAGCACGAAACAGACCATTTCGCGAATGGGTGCTTCATCTTCTACGACCAGAATACGTCTCGCCATACTTAGCCCTGTCTTATTAAGGTTACATGTTTGTAATACGGCGTCATTATGCGTCAGATTTATGACAGATTTATGAAAAACGCGCCCGCTCATAAAGGCAAGCCGTTGTTTTATGGCAGCCCCGATTGTAGCGGTTATCTTCCTCCCCCTGAAAGTTTATAATCCCGCTAACCATTTTTTGCCACGGATCTGTTATGCGCATACTTCACACCTCGGACTGGCACCTGGGACAAAATTTTTACAGTAAAAGCCGCGCCACCGAACATGAAGCGTTTCTCAACTGGCTGCTTGAGATGGCGCAATCGCATGACGTGGATGCCATCCTCGTGGCCGGGGATATTTTTGATACCGGCTCGCCGCCCAGCTACGCGCGCGAGCTCTATAACCGTTTCGTGGTCAATCTGCAAAAAACCGGCTGCCATCTGGTGATTGTGGCCGGCAACCATGATTCCGTCGCCACGCTGAACGAATCCCGTGAGATTCTGGCGTTTCTCAACACCACCGTGGTCGCCAGCGCCGGACATGGGCCGCAAATTCTGACCCGACGCGACGGCACCCCCGGCGCGGTACTCTGCCCGATCCCGTTTTTACGTCCCCGGGACGTGGTGCGAAGCCAGGCGGGCCTCTCCGGGCTTGAGAAACAGCAGCAGCTGTTGCAGGCCATTACCCACTATTATGCCGAGCAATATACCCAGGCCTGCGCGCTTCGCGGCGACAGCGTACTGCCGATTATCGCCACCGGGCATCTCACCACCGTCGGCGCCAGTAAAAGTGACGCGGTACGTGACATCTATATCGGTACGCTGGATGCGTTTCCCGCGCAGCACTTCCCGGCCGCTGACTATATAGCGCTGGGCCATATCCACCGGGCGCAGATGATTGGCGGTTGCGAACATATCCGCTACTGCGGCTCCCCTATTCCCCTCAGCTTTGATGAAACCGGCAAAAGCAAATGCGTTCATCTGGTGAGTTTCGACCAGGGCAAGCTCAGCAGCGTCGAATCGCTTGAGGTGCCCATTACCCAGCCGCTGGCGGTGCTGAAGGGCGATCTGGCGGCGATCACCGCCCAGCTTGAGCAGTGGCGCGGCGTGGAGCAGACGCCTCCCGTCTGGCTGGATATCGAACTCACCACCGAGGAGTACCTGCACGATATGCAGCGTAAGATCCAGCAGCTGACGGACGATCTGCCGGTAGAGGTCCTGCTGGTGCGGCGCAGTCGCGAGCAGCGCGAGAGAAGCCTTGCCAGCAACCTGCGTGAAACCCTCAGCGAGCTGCGGGTTGAGGAGGTTTTTGAGCGCCGACTCGCCCAGGAAACCCTGGATGATACCCAGCGGGCCCGGCTAAACGAGCTGTTCAGCCACACGATCCACGCCCTCAGCAATGAAGAGGATGAGGCATGAAAATTCTTAGCCTGCGCCTGAAAAACCTTAACTCGCTCAAGGGCGAATGGAAAATCGACTTTACCGCCGAACCCTTCCTCAGCAATGGCCTGTTTGCTATCACCGGCCCAACCGGCGCCGGGAAAACCACCCTGCTGGATGCCATCTGCCTGGCGCTTTACCACGAGACGCCGCGCCTGAATACGGTCTCGCAATCGCAAAACGATCTGATGACCCGCGACACCGCTGAGTGCCTCGCCGAGGTCGAGTTTGAAGTCAAAGGGGTAGCTTATCGTGCGTTCTGGAGCCAGAACCGGGCGCGCAACCAGCCGGACGGCAACCTGCAGGTGCCCCGCGTGGAGCTCGCCCAGTGCAAGGACGGGAAGATCCTCGCAGATAAAGTGAAGGACAAGCTGGAGCTGGTTGCCTCTCTGACCGGGCTGGACTATGACCGCTTTACCCGCTCGATGCTCTTATCCCAGGGGCAATTCGCCGCCTTTCTGAACGCCAAACCGAAAGAGCGCGCCGAACTGCTCGAGGAGCTGACCGGCACGGAAATCTACGGCCAGATCTCCGCCATGGTGTTTGAAAAACATAAGGCGGCACGCAGCGAGCTGGAGAAGCGCCAGGCCCAGGCGGCCGGCGTGGTGTTGCTCAGCGAAGAGCAGCTACAGCAGCTTCAGCAAGGTTTGCAGGTACTTACTGACGAAGAAGCGCAACTGCTGGCGCAGCAGCAGGGACTCCAGAAAGATTATCAGTGGCTTACCCGCCACGATGAGCTGGTGCGGGAGCAACAGCGATCGAAGGCCGCGCAGCAACAGGCGCAGCAGGCCCTGACGGACGCCACGCCGGAGCTGGAAAAACTGCATCTCGCCCAGCCTGCGGCCCTGCTGCGCCCGCACTGGGAGCGGCAGCAGGAGCAGCTTGCCCAGCTTTCGCAGACGGAACAGCAGATGCTGGATGTGAATACTCGCTTACAGTCCAGTACGGCGCTGCGTTCAGGCATTCGTAACGGGGCGCTGCGCACGCACGACAGGCTGCAAACCGAGCTGGCTGCACTCACCCAGTGGCTTACCAACCACGACCGCTTCCGCCAGTGGGGCCAGGAGATTGCAGGCTGGCGCGCCCACTTCGCCCAGCTTAATCGCGATAAAACCCAGATCGCGACGCTGACCGGGCGTATCACGGCGTTACGCCAGAAGCTGGCGGGATTACCGGAGAGCGCTCTGACGCTTACCGCAGAACAGACCGCCAGCGAGATGGCACTCCAGACGCAGTCCCGCGCGGCACGCCAGCGCCTGACTACCCTGCATGCCCGCTATCAGCCTCTGCAACAGCGATCGCGGCAGACTCGCGAAAGCGTGCAAAAGGCCCAGGCCGAGCTGGCAAAACTGAACGAAACCCTGACGCTACGCCGCCAGCAGTACAAAGAGAAAAACCAGCACTATCTCGATCTCAAAACCTTATGTGAGCAGGAAGAGAAGATTAAGAAGCTGGAGAGCTACCGGGCGGAACTGGAGGCCGGAAAGCCCTGCCTGCTCTGCGGCTCTACCGAACATCCGGCCATTGCCCAATACCAGGCCCTGGCGCTCACCGGAAACCAGCGCCGCCGGGATGCGATGGAAAAGGAGGTCGCCGCACTCAAAGAGGAAGGCCTGCTGGTTCTGGGGCAGGTAAATGCGCTAAACAGCCAGCTTCAGCGCGAAACAAGCGAAGCGCAGACGCTCTTTCAGGATGAGCAAGCGCTCACTAAAGAGTGGAATGCGGTGTGTGAAACCCTCTCTGTGCAGTTGAACATTCAGGACGACATCGCCCCATGGCTGGCTAAACAGGAGCAGTACGAACAGCAGCTTTACCAGCTGAGCCAACGCCTGACCCTGCAAAGCCAGCTGAGTGAAGAGGAAGCCCAGCTTCAGCTTTACCAGCAGCAGCTTCTGGCGACGCGCACGGCTATGGCGCAAACGCTTCATGCCCTGTCGCTGGCGGCACCGGAGGACGGTACCGAGTCGGCCTGGCTTGCGGAACGGGAAAAAGAGTCGCTGGCCTGGCAGGAGCGGCAGACTCAGCACAGCGCCCTGCGGGAGCGCATCACCGCCCTGGCACCGCTGCTGGAGACCCTTCCGGCAACGGATTCCACGCAGGTGGAAAGTGCGATCCCGGATAACTGGCGCGAAATCCATACCGAGTGCGTCTCCCTGCAAAGCCAGCTCGCCACGCTGCAGCAGCAGTACACGCTGGAAAGCGAACGTTTACAACAATCGCAGGCGCAGTTTGCCGCCGCGCTGGCTGCCAGCATCTTTAGCGATCGGGAGACATTTCTGGCGGCCCTGCTGGATGGCGATACGGTTCGGCGTCTGGAGCAGTTGAAACAGACTCTGGAGAATCAGATCCAGCAGACCACGGCCCTGCTTCAGCAGGCCGGTCAACGACTGAACGAACATCTGGAACAACGTCCGGCGGGCCTGACGACGGACGCGCCGGCCCTGCAGGAACAGCTTCAGCAGCTCGGCCTGAAACTGCGGGAAAACACCACCCGCCAGGGGGAGATCCGCCAGCAGCTTAAACAGGACAGCGACAATCGCCAGCACCAGCAGGCACTGATGCAACAAATTGAGGAGGCGGCCCGCCTGGCGGATGACTGGGGTTATCTTAATGCGCTGATCGGTTCCAAAGAGGGGGATCGCTTCCGTAAGTTTGCCCAGGGCTTAACTCTCGACAACCTGGTATGGCTCGCCAACCAGCAGCTGATGCGTCTGCATGGCCGCTACCTGCTGCAACGCAAGGCCAGCGACGCGCTGGAGCTGGAGGTGATGGATACCTGGCAGGCGGATGCCGTGCGCGATACCCGCACCCTCTCCGGCGGCGAAAGTTTTCTGGTAAGCCTGGCGCTGGCGCTGGCGCTTTCCGACCTGGTGAGCCACAAAACGCAAATTGATTCGCTGTTCCTCGACGAGGGCTTCGGCACCCTGGACAGCGAAACGCTGGATACCGCCCTGGACGCGCTGGATGCGCTGAATGCCAGCGGCAAAACCATTGGGGTGATCAGCCACGTCGAGGCGATGAAGGAGCGCATCCCGGTGCAGATCAAAGTGAAGAAGATTAACGGGCTGGGGTACAGCAGGCTGGATAAAGAGTTTGCTGTTTTGTAAGCCGGGAGCGCTACGCGTCACCCGGCTTTTGCCCTGTCAGTTTGGCCACAGCCAGGCTGCGCCGCGTACGCCGCTGGAGTCGCCGTGCACCGCTTTACGGATCGGGGTTTCGCATTCGCCGCCAAACACCCACTGCTTCACCAGCTGGGGAACGGTGCTATAGAGACGGTCAACGTTGCTCATGCCGCCGCCCAGGACGATCACATCCGGGTCGAGAATGTTCACCACGTGCGCCAGCGACTTCGCCAGCCGCATTTCATAGCGGCTGAGCGCCAGCTCCGCGACGGCATCCTGCTCTTCCACCAGACGCATGATCTCGTTGCCTTTTAGCGGATGCCCGCTCAGACGACGGTAATCGGTGGCGAAGCCGGTGCCGGAGATAAAGGTCTCGATACAGCCCTGTTTGCCGCAGTAGCACGGCACTTCAGCGCGGTACTTCAGTTCGTCTTCATCCATCCACGGCAGCGGATTGTGTCCCCACTCGCCAGCCGTGCCGTTGCCGCCAATATGGGCGCGCCCGCCAAAGGCCACGCCTGCGCCGCAGCCGGTACCGATGATCACCGCAAATACGGTCTGTGCCCCCGCCGCGGCGCCGTCGATGGCCTCTGACACCGCCAGGCAGTTGGCGTCGTTGGCCAGCCGGACTTCACGGTTCAGGCGCTGGCTTAAATCGCGGTCAAAAGGCTGGCCGTTAAGCCAGGTCGAGTTGGCGTTTTTCACCACCCCGGTATAGGGCGAAATCGACCCCGGGATCCCCATACCGACCGTGCCGGTCTGGCCGGTGGCCTTTTCGGCCATCTCCACCAGAGTAGCGATGGTTTCAATGGTCTGCCGGTAGTCGTCACGCGGGGTAGGGAGGCGATGGCGGAACAGCTGCTCCCCCTGCTCGCCAAGGGCAATGACTTCTGTTTTCGTGCCGCCGAGATCAATACCAATTCGCACAGAACGTTCCTCATTATTTTGATTATCAACAGAGTAGAAGCCTGCTACCCGATTAGCAATGCAAGCGATGCGACAATTCGCTATCATGCCCGCTGAATTAAACGACAAGACCGTGGAAATTATCATGCTGTGGTTCAAAAATTTGATGGTTTACCGTCTCAGCCGCGATATCGAACTGCGTGCAGACGAGATGGAAAAACAGTTAGACCTTTACGCATTTACCCCGTGTGGCAGCCAGGATATGGCCAAAACCGGATGGGTTCCGCCTATGGGATCACAGAGCGATGCGCTGACCCACACTACCAATGGTCAAATCATCATCTGCGCGCGTAAGGAAGAGAAGATCCTGCCGACGCCAGTGGTGAAGCAGGCGCTGGAAGCCAAAATTTTTAAGCTGGAAGCCGAACAGGGCCGTAAGCTGAAAAAAACTGAGAAAGATTCGCTGAAAGACGAAGTGCTGCACTCCCTGCTGCCGCGCGCCTTTAGCCGCTTCAGCCAGACAATGATGTGGATCGACACGGTTAACGGCCTGATTATGGTCGACTGCGCCAGCGCCAAAAAAGCAGAAGATACTCTGGCGTTACTGCGTAAAAGCCTCGGTTCGCTGCCGGTGGTGCCGCTGACGATGGAAAACCCGATCGAGCTGACCCTCACCGAGTGGGTACGGGGCAACAATGTCCCGCAGGGCTTCCAACTGCTGGACGAAGCCGAGCTGAAAGCGATCCTGGAAGATGGGGGCGTGATCCGCGCCAAGAAGCAGGAGCTGATCAGCGATGAGATCGCCGTGCATATCGAAGCTGGCAAACTGGTGACCAAGCTGGCCCTCGACTGGCAGCAGCGCATTCAGTTCATGATGTGTGACGATGGCTCGATCAAGCGTCTGAAGTTTTCCGACGAGCTGCGCGATCAGAACGACGATATCGACCGGGACGACTATGCCCAGCGTTTTGATGCTGACTTCATTCTGATGACGGGTGAACTGGCGGCGTTGATTAAGAGCGTAGTAGAAGGATTGGGCGGCGAAGCACAGCGTTAATGCTTCATACCAGAGATCGGAGCCGGGTTAACCCGGCTCTTTTTTTTACAGATAACGACACAGATAAGAGGCAGGTTCCGCAACCTGCAGATGGAATTCGCTGTGGCCTGGCACGTTGAAAACATCGCCCGGGTTATAGACTTTCCACTCCGTTTCCCCCGGCAGTAACACTTTGAGCGAGCCGCTCACCACGGTCATCTCTTCTGGCTGCGCGGTACCGAAGGCGTACTCCCCCTCTTCCATTACGCCAACACTGGCGCGGCCAGTAATGCTGCTGGTAAAACCGATGGACTTCACTTTACCGGAAAAGTATTCATTAGTCTGAAGCATGGACTGGTCCTTATTGTCGTTGGTTGTCAACCCAATATAGGGGTGACACTCCGTACCTGTCACGCAAAATCATCAGACCAGCAATTCCGAGGCCAGCCGGGCCACCAGCACGTTTGATAACAGCACCGGCACGTCCAGGTGTTTTTGCAGTAAATCACGGTGATGTTGATGAAAACCAAGACAATCGAGCATCAGGACATCTGCGCCGCGGGCCAGCAGATCGCGCCCGGCGTCGATCAGTTTCTCTTCGCTGTCCCAGAAAGGATTGGCTACAGCAAGCAGCGGCGCCTTAACCAGGCACTGCCATTTGCGGGACTGGTTCTCCATCAGCTCAGGGATCGGCACGATCACCCCCACCTGATGGCCATCGACAATCGATCCGACCAGCGGCGGGATGATCCGCGTCGGCTCAAGCAAAATTGCATTGCGGGCGACGAGGCCAGTGATGGGCGCGGTGCTCATCAGCAGGATCACCTCATAGCCCTGGTTATCGAGCACTTCGATCACGCCTTGCAGGGCGCACGCGATCTTCGGCAACGAGACGTTTCCCAGCTCGCCGTCGCTGAGCAGGGTAGGCAGCTGCGCCTCGCCCGGTTCAGGGGCGTAGTCTTCCATGACCTCTTCCCGGCTCAGCGTACCGAGCAAACTGTGATGCGTAATTTGTTGCGCAGAAATATGCTCCGTTAAGAGCGGTAGTACTTCGCTTACCGGGACTACCCCAATCGTGAGGATCGCCAATGTTGCCTTCATCGTTCTCGCCTTTCTATACAACCACTACCGTGACACAGATACAGGCACACTTCGCTGTTCAGGAAAAAGTGCTGAAAAGCGTAGCAGCAGATTCAACCGCTGGAATGTAAAGATCCACGTGCCTGACAGAATGTGTCTGTTAAACCTGAACATTACCCTCCGTTTAATGTTTACGCTTTTTGAATAGTGTGATTACGGTACGGTTTTGACCGTATTCAGATTTAATTCAGGCTTTATCGGGATCTTCGTAACGCACTTTCGCATCCTTCGCTTCCTGCTCCGTTTCATGTTCACTGATCAGTGAATCCGGTTTCGGGTGGTCAGCACGCAGCTGATACCAGGTGACAGTCTTGCCCGTTGCGCCTTTCTCAACGGCAACAATACGGGCTTCACGCGGATAGGGAGGTCTGGTTGGCATAGTTCATCCTTTATTTTATTAGGTTGGCTGAACTATCAGTATAGACATCAGTTAGCTGGCGCATGCCAGATGAAGCGCAGCGACGATATTTAGCACCACTTGCGCAGGAGGAAGGGAGGCGTCCACCACGTGGTGAGCGGCTTCGCGATAGAGCGCATCACGCTCCGCCAGCACTGCGCTCACCTCTTCGCTGATAGGTTTGCCGGTCAGGGTTGGGCGCTGTCCCTCTTCTGGCGAGGCTTCGAGACGCCCGACCAGCACCGGCACCGGGGCACAAAGATAGATCACCCGGCCCTTTTCACGCATAAACTGACGGTTGTAAGCGGACAAAATAATGCCGCCGCCGGTGGCGATAATGCCGGAGCCTGCGGTCACCGCCTCGAGGGTCGCCGTTTCGCGGGCGCGAAAACTCTCCCACCCTTCCTGCTCAACAATCTCAGCGATGCTTTGCCCGGCATGGGTCTGTAGCCAGTGATCGGTATCGACAAATTCACTCTGACACAGACGAGCCAGTTCAAGACCGACGGTGGTTTTGCCACAGCCGCGGGGGCCAATTAAAAAAATAGGCTGGGTCATGACCAGGTGTTCCCTTTGATGCCGCGCGCATGCGGTGCGTGAAGTCGAAAAGAGTACAATGATACCATTAAGCTAGTACACACGTTAACCGTAAAATAATTATTACATCAGGCGTGATGTTAAACTGACAGTTAAGTCAACCCAAGAGATAGCGAGGGTTATCCTGTAAAGAAAACATTGCACTAAACGGTGCGCTCACCTTACCTGAACCCACCCGCCGTTGACAACCCCGGATTGCGGTAATAATGACCAAAACCGCTCACGCAGCGATGATTACCCCTGGCGGCGCTTCACTTCCAGCAGCCATTTGTCCAGCTCGGCGGCGAACTGCTGCCTGTCGCGCTGGGAGAGGCTGTCCGGCCCGCCGGTCTGCACGCCGCTGGCGCGCATCGTGTCCATAAAATCACGCATCGTCAGCTTTTCACGGATAGTAGCTGGCGAATAACGCTCGCCGCGCGGATTGAGCGCTGCGGCCCCTTTCTCCAGCACCTCCGCCGCCAGTGGAATATCGGCGGTGATCACCAGATCGTCCGCGCTGCACAGGCGTACAATTTCGTTATCGGCCACATCAAAGCCGGCCGGTACGCGCAAGGAACGGATAAATCGGGACGGCGGCACGCGCAGGTTCTGGTTCGCCACCAGCGTCAGCGGCATCTGTACGCGCTCGGCAGCACGAAACAGGATCTCTTTAATCACATTGGGACACGCATCGGCATCCACCCAAATCGCCATCTTCTCTCTCCGGCATATAATGCTGCGTAACAAAACCTGATAGGCTAAAGTGCCACAATCATAACAAAGTTTGAGAGGGAGACGTGATGGAGAAGAAAATCGGTTTTATCGGCTGCGGTAATATGGGCAAAGCCATTCTCGGCGGTCTGATTGCCAGCGGTCAGGTGCAGCCTGGCCAGATTTGGGTCTACACCCCATCACCGGACAAGGTCGCCGCCCTGCACGATCGGTACGGGATTAACGCCGCGCAAAGCGCCCAGGAAGTGGCCCAGGTGGCCGATATCGTCTTCGGCGCGGTGAAGCCGAACATGATGGTGAAAGTCCTGAGCGATATCACCTCCAGCCTCAATAAAGAGACGCTGGTGGTCTCTATCGCGGCAGGCATCACCCTCGATCAGCTGGCGCGCGCGCTGGGCCACGACCGTAAAATCGTCCGCGCCATGCCCAACACGCCGTCGCTGGTAAAAGCGGGCATGACCTCTATCACCCCTAACGCGCTGGTGACCCCCGAAGAGGTTGCCGATGTCGTCAATATTTTCCGCTGCTTCGGAGAGGCCGAAGTGATTGCCGAGGCGATGATCCACCCGGTGGTAGGCGTCAGCGGTTCAGCGCCCGCCTACGTGTTTATGTTTATCGAAGCGATGGCAGATGCCGCGGTGCTGGGCGGGATGCCGCGCGCGCAGGCCTATAAATTTGCGGCGCAGGCGGTAATGGGCTCCGCCAAAATGGTGCTGGAAACCGGCAAACATCCGGGCGAACTGAAAGATATGGTCTGCTCTCCGGGCGGCACAACCATTGAAGCGGTGCGGGTGCTGGAGGAGCGCGGTTTCCGGGCAGCGGTCATTGAAGCCATGAACAAGTGCATGGAAAAGTCAGAGCTGCTAAGCAAATCCTGACCGACAGCCGGACGTCAGGCGGCCACTTCGGTACGGTTACGTCCGGCATTTTTCGCCTTATAAAGTGCAATATCCGCCGCTTTTAACCATTCCTGATAATGCACCATCGACGTCGTGAGCGGCGCGACACCGACGCTGATGCAGAGCTTTACCTGCGGAGCGCCCGGCAGGCGCAGTTCCGCCAGCCGTTCATGGACCCGCGACATTGCCGCAATAGCGTTTTCCGCTGGCGTTCCGCTCATGATTACCGCGAACTCATCGCCGCCAAAGCGACCAATCATATCGCTGGCGCGTAACGTCAGTTGTAGCTGACGGGTCACGGCGAGAATCGCCTGATCGCCTACGTCATGGCCCCAGGTATCATTAATGCCTTTGAAGTGATCGATATCGATCAGCAGGATCGTGGCGCTCCGGTGATAGCGACGGCAGTTTTCAAATTCTGTACGCAGCAACACTTCCCAGTGACGACGGTTGTATACCCCTGTCATCCCATCCAGAGTACTCATCAACTCAAGACGGCGCTTATGTTCCACCAGACGGCTGGTTGTACGGAAGCTTACCCAGGCAAATAGCATCGGATAACCAACAATCCCCGGCAGGGCGAGCCAGACCTCAAGCGGGGTACTGATAAAGCCTGCCGGAATGTGCATCAGCTGCTGGGTAACCAGCGCCGCCAGCGCGGTCATCAATGATCCTGTACCACACAGCCTAATCCCCCCCACGCCCATCAGGTTCATGCTCATCATCATGACCAGCGCCGCGGTGGGCATGGCGTTAACGCCCATCAGTCCAATCCATACCCCGGCCATAATGGCATCGACTTTGAGGTTAAACATCTCATTGTGATGGGGATTGGCAGAGCGCATCGCCAGTTGCCAGGCCAGATGGGGCCAGACAAAGGCCCATCCAACCAGCAAAAGCCACCAGACGCCGTTAACCGATTGCGCGGTCAGCACGCTGGCAACAGGGAAAAACAGAAAAGCCAGGCCCGCCGCACGCGGGAGCCGTAAACGACGGGCCAGACGAATTCCTGAGCGATGATGCTCATCCGCCGAAAGCGCCAGATTTATCCCTTCCCGGGCATAGACTTTGCTGTAAATGTTTTCATCATTCATGGTCATTGGGAACACTCAAAAGCATTTTCCCAAATTATAGAAAGGGTTATCTGGCGCTAAGTATGATATTTCGGGTGAGCCAAACGGAACGCTCACCCTTTTGAACTAGCCAGTTTTCTTCAGGCAGGCGCTCATGAACTTACTCCGGTCGTCCCCTTTAAGGGATTGTTGGGTCGCCTGGGAGTTACATTCACGCATCCTTTGTTGTTGCGGCGTCAGGCTTTTTTCGTTGGGTTTAGAGGAGGCGTTTTTCAGGCAATCGCTCATATAGCTCTTACGGGAGTCGCCCTTCAGGTCCTGGGCGGTCGCCTGCTGATTGCAGGTGGTCATACGTTGCTGTTGCGGTGTGAGCGGCTGATCTTGCGCCCCCGCGGGAGTAAGAGAGAACAGGCCAAGGAGCAGGGTCGCCAGTAGTGTGATTTTCATAGCACTTTCCTTCTGTGAATGATCTCCTTAAGTCTGGTTCGTACTGCTAAAAAAACCACCCGCGCCATCGGGATAATTTCGCACAGTGGTTATTTCGGCGTGGCTCATGCCGTCGCTAATAAGCAGAATAATATGTTGGGCCGGCGGCAGCGTCATATGCCCGGTACCAGGATAGAGAGAACATTTACAGCATAAATTGTGGGGATAATGTCGCGAGGTAAGCTATGGAATATAACGTGCGCTCTGTTTCACTTATTTTTCCCATTGAGGAAAGATAAAAATAAAACAGAGCGACGACAGGCAACCGGGGTGACGGTTTTTGACAACAACTCAGGTCAAATAATGGGTCAGCTGCGCGGGTGCCGTAGCAGCTTTTTTACGTATTGCTGCAGCATTTCGCTGTCCTGGGCCGGAACCTGTGCATCTGGCCTGGCCTCATCCAGCGCGCCTTCCACGCTTTCGATCAGCGCCTGTTGATCGCTTTGCGCCATCTGTCGTAGCAGGGCGGTAACCACTATTTCCAGCGCTTCAACCTGAACCACAAGCTCTTTTGACTCTTCTTCCTTTTCTGCCAGCTTAACTAACAACTCTGCAATTAGATTTTTCACAGCGCTATTTCCTTATCACGTTTTTTTGCGACGTTATCATTATGATTGAGACTTGCAAAGTGGGTAAAAGTACTATTTTTAAGGAAATCCCACATGGCGCATAAATGCGTTTCTGTACGGCCGGTAAAAATGCGACTTAAATTAAATTTTTCTTTTTTTCTGCGTAACCTGAATTAAATACAAGAACCGCCATTTCACAGGAATGATAATGGCGGCCAGATATCAATATATTATATAGCTACATTAAGAACGGCGGACTTCCTGCAGGCGGCGCTGGCGCATCGCCCACGCCAGTTGCAGAATGTTTACCAGCACCACCACAGCGGTGGCGGCAAATACCCAGCGGAAACCGGCCATCGCCGAGACCGCGGCCCCCATCAACGGACCGGCAACATTCCCAAGATACATAAACGACTGGTTATAACCGAAGATCCGTCCGGTGACCCGATCGCTGGAGTACTTAATCAGCAGGGTCTGTACGGCGGGCAGCATGGCGCCATCCGCAAAGCCGAGTAGAAAGCGCAGCACGCCCAACTGCAAAGGGGTGGTGACAAAGGACATGGCGAAAAAGAGCACCACCGCCACAATAAGCGTCGCCATCAAAATACGCCCGGTGCCGATGCGGTCCCCGAGCTTGCCCAGACGTGGGGCGGACATCAACGCGGAGATCCCCGGCACCGCGGCAATCATCCCGCTGAGGAAGGCGATATTATTGCTCTCGGGTGCCATCGACTGAATAAACAGCGCGAGGATCGGCCCCACCGAGCCGTTGCAAAGCTGGATAACCATGGTGGTGATGAACAGGCTGATCATCAGGCCCGGATAAGGGAGCGAGGCAAAGACCGCCCTGCCGCTCAGCCGCTCCGCCTTGCTGACGGTGGGGCGAACCCCCTCTTTGATCAGAAACAGCGTTACCAGAAAACTTACCACCAGCAGGATCGCTGTGATCAGAAATACCGCGCGCAGACCCACATGGTCTGCCAGAAAGCCGCCCATCAGCGGGCCGCCGATCACGCCGCTGATTTGCGCCGTCGACAGAGTACTGATGGCCCAGCCGCTGCGCTCCCGGGGAACCTGCGACGCCACCAGCGCCATCGCGTTAGGAATATAACCGGAGGTCAGCCCCATCAGCGCGCGCAGCAGAAAAAGCTGCCAGACGTTGGTGGCAAAGGCCTGGAGCAGGATCGCAATCGCCATGCCGAGCGAGGCGCGCAGCAGCATCAGCTTGCGCCCTTTACGGTCCGCAAGGCTGCCCCACATGGGCGAGACGATGGCCGAAACCAGAAACGTGACGCTGAAGGTGAGCCCTGACCACATCGACAACGCTTCGTGCGACGAGACGCCAAGCTGGGAGACATACAGCGGCAAAAACGGCAAAATCTGGCTGATGGCAAGGCCGGTGAAAAAACAACCAAACCAGACCGAAATAAGGTTAACCTTCCACGATTCCATAGGCGAGCACTGTCTTCATATTACGTAAATTCGTTATCAGATTAGCAAGTTACCTTTCACCGGACGTTGTCAGAGATGCGCCCGGCGTCTCTTTGGGGTTTTATCTTCCCAGTCATCATATTTGTGAAATATGTCACATATTTTCCCCTTTTTGCTGGTGATTTATGCTTTGCGGGCAGTAGCCAACCCCCCGCATCCCAAGGTGAAAATGGTTGGCGTGGGCGGCGTTATAGTCCGGGCCCAGCGCGTTACCGAAATAGCCGCAGCTGGCACTGAGTAGCGCACGCAGCCAGGGTTCGGTGGAGGCACTCTTCCAGCCGCGCAGAACCGAAATTCGCTGACCGTTTTCCAGGGTAAAGCCGCTGATATCCAGCGCCTCGGCGGTGGCATGCTCGCTGCGTCGGGCGTTGGCGCGGTGATAGATATTGCGGCAGGCAAAGCTGCCGAAATGGTCAATGCGCGACAGACCGCTGCCCATCATGGTTTCGGTGATGGGCCGGGCCTGCTGGTTGACGAACAACGCCGAGCTGAGCGCCAGCGGGCAGCTGGCAAGAAAACTGCTGCTAAGACTGACGGAGCCAAAACTACGCACGCGCACCACATCACTCAGCGGACACTCTCCCGTGCTGTCGGCCACCGCCTGGGTGCGGATCAGCTGACGCGCATTAGCCTGCGCCAGCAGCACATCACAATGCTCAGGCGTCAGGCGACGGAGCTTAAACTGGGTCAGGGTACCGGGGGGATCGTCAAGCGTGAGCGGTGCAAACGGATTGTAATAAGACGGCAGCCAGCGGTAGCCCGCAATAGCCGCAGCAATGAGGATTAGACAGATAATCAGGCTTTTTCCTTTCACTCACCCCCCTTCGCAATGTGTCAAAACATTATGGCAGAAGGCGGCGAATCCCGCCGGGCATCGTGATATGGTAGGGGTTTTGAGTCTGAGTGGATGAGTGTACGTGATGGCGAAGTTGCGGGTAGGTATTGTCTTTGGGGGAAAATCAGCAGAGCACGAAGTGTCGCTGCAATCGGCCAAAAATATCGTTAACGCGATTGATAAGAGCCGCTTTGAGGTCGTGCTGCTGGGCATTGATAAACAGGGTCAATGGCACATTAACGACGAGCAGGGCTATCTGCTTAACGCCGACGATCCGGCGCATATTGCGCTGAATCCGTCTGAGGTCAGCGTTGCTACCGTGCCGGGCGTGACGCAGGGCCAGCTTATCGATGCCGGTACCGGACAGACGCTTTCACAGCTCGACGTCATTTTCCCGATTGTCCACGGCACGCTGGGTGAAGATGGCTCCCTGCAGGGGATGCTGCGCATGGCGAACCTGCCGTTCGTCGGCTCCGATGTCCTCGGTTCTGCCGCCTGCATGGATAAAGATGTCACTAAACGCCTGCTGCGTGACGCTGGCCTGAACGTGGCGCCCTTTGTTACCCTGACCCGCGCCAACCGCGAGCAACACACCTTTGCCGATCTCAGCGCCCGCTTCGGCCTGCCGCTGTTCGTCAAACCGGCTAACCAGGGCTCCTCCGTGGGCGTCAGCAAAGTGAACAGCGAAGCGCAGTTCAGCGAAGCGGTACGTCTGGCGTTCACCTTCGATCATAAAGTGGTGGTTGAGCAGGGAATTAAAGGGCGTGAGATTGAATGCGCGGTGCTGGGCAATGATTTCCCGCAGGCCAGTACCTGTGGCGAAGTGGTGCTGAACAGCGACTTCTATTCCTACGACACCAAATACATTGATGACAAGGGCGCGCAGGTGGTGGTACCCGCGGCGCTGGAGGCTGACGTTAACGACGCGATCCGTGGAATTGCCATCGAAGCCTATCAGGCGCTGGGCTGTCGCGGTATGGCGCGCGTCGACGTCTTCTTAACGGCGGACAACCGCGTGGTGATCAATGAGATCAACACCCTGCCCGGCTTCACCAACATCAGCATGTACCCGAAACTGTGGCAGGCCAGCGGTCTCAGCTACCCGGATCTGATCACCCGCCTGATTGAGCTGGCGCTGGAGCGACATGCCGCTGACAGCGCCCTGCAGATTTCAGTAAACGGTTAATCCGCGTCGTTCGCCGTCGTCTCTTCCGGGCGACGGCGAATAATAAACCCCGCCAGCCAGAAGCTGACAACCCAGGTCACCAGCCCTACCGCATAGGTCTGCCAGCCTTTCGCTTCGAAGCCCAGCAGCCCCACCACCCCATTCAGAATAAAGATAAGCCCAATAGCAAAGGCGTAGAAATGCCAGTCACGGCGAATTTTGGCAGGCAGTTTCATGGTCGCTCCAGAAGAAAAAATCTATCCTCGCACAGATTTGTCTTCAGGTCTGCGGCCTGTGCGGAAAATCTGAAATGTGCGGGGATTTCACTTAAGTAAAAAATCTGTGATGTGCGGCAAAATTCGACAAACCAGGAGAATTCTCCAGGCCAATTTACCAACATTCCGATATTGACAACAGCCATGAGCTGTCAAACTTGACGTGTACAACAGGCACATAGCCAGTCAGAACACTCGGAGGTATGTATGGCAGATTTTACGATGTCAAAGCCCATCTTCAACACCAGGCAACCAAAAACCTCCACGGCAGGAAATATTGCATACGCGCTGTTTGTGCTTTTCTGCTTCTGGGCTGGCTCACAGCTGCTCAATATTCTGGTGCATGCTCCCGGCGTCTATGAGCACCTGATGCAGGTCGAAGAGAGCGGCCGTCCGCGCGTTGAGATTGGGCTCGGTGTCAGCACCGTCTTCGGGTTGATCCCCTTCCTTGTCGGGCTCATGGTGTTGGGCGCCGTTGCCCTCTACGTGCGCTGGCGCCGTTATCGCTAGTTGAGCGCCATGCACTTCGCCCGGCGATCGTCAACGCGCTGGGCAAACCAGGCTGTCGTCAGATTGCGGGTGATTTTCGGGCTCTCAAGCTGGATCCCCGGCAGCATCGCTCTCGGTAACGCCTTGCCACTCTTCTGCTCCGCCAGTTTAAAGACCTGCTGATAGAGCTCGGTTTTCTCAAATGCAAAGCTGTCGCCCTTCTCCAGCTGCCGACGGATCTCACTGTCGCTCATGTCCAGCTTGCCTGAAAGCTTGCGCACCGCCAGCTCTGTCTTCCCTGCGTTACTGCTGCCATAGGCGATCAGATCGCCATCCAGAGCCAGCTTCACCCCGCTGGCGCGGCTGACGGCATTCTGGAACGCCGCATTGCGGCTCGCATACCAGCCCGCGTTAAAGTCAGCAAAGCGGTAGAGCGGCACCGTATAGCTGGCGGGGTAGTTCAGCAGATGGTAAGTGCCGAACCAGAGTCCGCCGCGCAGGGAGAAGACCTCCTGGCGAACCGTGTTCTCGATTTTCCACGGATAGCCGTCGGTATGCTTTTCGGCAAAGGCGATACTGACCTGCATTGGACCACCGGTATGTACCGGATTGAGAGAGCCAAACAGCGTCTGTCCCATCGGCACCATATTGATAAAGTCATCGAAGATGGCGCTGAGCTGCTTCTCGGTTTTCACCGTATCCAGCCGCTCGCTGTAGCTCTTGCCGTTTGGCGATTTGATTTTCAGTGCCGTGTGGACCAGAAACACCGGGATGTGGAGTTTTTCGGCGCGACGGTCAATCTCCTTCCAGGCGATTTTATTCAGCCCCGGCACCGCCGGATCGGACTGATACAGCGACTCCTGCTGTGCCACCGCCAGCACCGAGCAGATATTCTCCTCGGTAGGGGCAATCTTCTGGCTCTCAAAGGTTTTCGCCAGCGCCGAGGCCCACTGGTCCCGGTCTTTTACCGTGGCGGGCATTTTTTGCCGCACCACGCTTGCCACGTCGACGGGCTTTTCGCCCTTTTTCAGCGGCGCAGCCCCTTGCTCAGCACACCCGGCCAACACCAGGGCGGCAAGCAGGGATAAGGGTAACGCGCGCGGTACGGTAAAAGACATAACAGCTCCCTGTATCAACTCAACGTATGGGTAACTTCCTGAAGATCCTGACCATCCAGCTCACGTTCAAAACTGCGCAAACGTTTATAGATGGACATCAGCTCCACCAGCGTGGTCCATGAACTGATCAGATACTGGAACGACCCGCGTACCTGACCGAAGACGTTAGTAATTTGCGTCATCAGACCCAGCGTAATCGTACCGGCTACAATCGACGGGAACAGCAGGAACAAACCGAAAACGTTATCCACCTGCAGATAGAGAATGCGGGCAATGTTGAAATACATGTAGTGGAAATAGAGGCGGAAGTAGTTCCGGCGCACCGCGCCAAACAGCTCACGCACCGTTGGCGGCGAGGCGCGGCTGGCATCGTCTTCGCCGTAGACCAGCTCTTTACGGTAGGCGGCCTCAACGCGCTGGTTTTTGAACTCCAGCCCCGGCAGTTTGATCCCCACCACCGCCAGCAGGCCGGTGCCCATCAGCGACCAGACAATCGCGGCGATCACCAGGCCATAGGGCAGATGACCGACAATCGGCAGGTCCGGCACGTGCGCCGACAGCGTGACCAGCACCGGCAGGAAGGCGATCAGGGTCATAATAGCGTTGATAAAGCTGACCCCCATATCCTCAAGCGTGGAGGCAAAGCGCATGGTGTCTTCCTGCACACGCTGGGCGGCACCTTCAATATGGCGCAGCTGCTGCCAGTGGGCCATATAGTGTTCGTTCATCGCGGTACGCCAGCGGAAGACGTAGTGGCTGACGAAGAAGTTATTCATTACGCCAATAACAACGGCGATGAGCGCGATACCGAGGAACACGCCCACTTCATGATAAAACTGATTGATAGAGACTTTGTGCGGCGCGCTGAGGGCGGTCTGGATCAGGTCATAGAACGGGGCATACCAGGCGTTGACCGCCACGCCCACCTCCACCAGAAACCAGGTGACGAAAATAATCAGCGCGGTGCCGAGAATCGACCAGTACTGCCAGCGGTGCGGCGACCAGACAAACCAGAACAGGGCAAACACCCCAACGCAGAACGCATAATAGGCGTAGAAGATCAGATAGCTGCGTGACCAGAAACGTGCCGCGCTGATCGGCACATCACCCGTAGCGCCAACCAGACGCTCAAACCAGGCCCCGCCACCCGCCTGCCAGAAAATGACCGCGATCAGAGCCCAAATAAAGGCCGAGAGAAAAAAGGGTCCCGGTTTTGGGAAAAACGACTTAAACATAACGCTTCCTTCTTGTAGTTATCGATACTGCTGTGGACGACGGATTATCAGACCTGTGGGCCCTGTATTAGTTCGCCGTCAACCGCCACCCGAGCGGAAAAGCCAATGAACCAGGCAGGTATCATAAGCGCAATGTCACAAAACATGAGATCGGTAATAACGAAATTGTTCGTATTTACCCGCGGTTACGTTTTTCACGCTATCGTTATGCTGTTCAGGCCTTTGCATTATGGTCTTTAGTAGTATAAATACGCATACTTTTTCATTCACTTCATGGATACTTTCGTTGAAACGTTGTCTGTTCCTCTCCGCCGCGCTGTATGCGGCCAGCCTCACCAGCGCGCAGGCTGTCGAGCCGATTACCGACCCGGCTTTTGCCTCCGATGTGGTTGATCGCTACGCGAATCATATTTTTTACGGCAGTGGCGCAACGGGGATGGCTCTGGTGGCGATTGACGGCAACCAGCGCGTATTCCGCAGCTTTGGCGAAACGCGCCCGGGCAATAATATCCATCCGCAGCTTGATTCTGTAGTGCGCATCGCCTCCCTGACCAAGTTAATGACCAGTGAGATGCTGGTGAAACTGCTCGATCAGGGCGTGGTTAAGCTCAACGATCCGTTAAGTAAATATGCGCCACCGGGCGCCCGGGTGCCGACATATCAGGGCGCGCCGATTACGCTCGTCAACCTGGCTACCCACACCAGCGCCCTGCCGCGCGAACAGCCAGGCGGCGCGGCCCACCGTCCGGTCTTCGTCTGGCCAACCCGCGATCAGCGCTGGAACTGGCTGTCGACAGCCACCCTGAAATCATCCCCGGGCTCCCAGGCCGCCTATTCGAACCTGGCGTTCGATCTGCTGGCCGATGCGCTGGGCAACGCCGCGGGCAAGCCCTACGCCCAGCTGTTCGAAGAGCAGATCACCCGTCCGCTGGGGATGAAAGATACTACCTTTACTCCGTCACCCGATCAGTGCAAACGCCTGATGGTGGCAGAGAAAGGGGCCAGCCCGTGTAATAACACCCTGGCGGCGGTCGGTAGCGGCGGGGTTTACTCCACTCCTGGCGACATGATGCGCTGGATGCAGCAGTTCCTCTCCTCTGATTTCTACGCGCGCAGCAACCAGGCCGACAGAATGCAGACTCTGATCTATCAACGCAGCCAGTTAAGCCGGGTGATCGGGATGGATGTACCAGGCCGTGCGGACGCGCTGGGCCTTGGCTGGGTCTATATGGCACCTAAAAATGGACGGCCTGGCATTATTCAGAAAACCGGCGGTGGCGGCGGATTCATCACCTATATGGCGATGATCCCGCAATCTAACGTGGGCGTATTTGTGGTGGTAACGCGCTCGCCGCTCACGCGTTTCGTCAACATGAGCGACGGCGTTAACCAGCTGGTGGTGGAGCTGAGCGAGGACAAACCGCGGGTTATCCCGGCCTCCTGACGCTAATATTCAGCGGGCAAGTGGTTGATTCTGACCAGCTTGCCCCTGTCCATAGTGATGTAGTTCCCCTGACGTAGCGCCGCCAGCACTTCTGCCACCACGGAACGCGAAATACGTGTGCGGCGCTGAATGTAGTTCATGACCCCCACC
The DNA here is from genome assembly GCF_055805075.1 of Leclercia sp. GHBNCSD. Classification (NCBI taxonomy): domain Bacteria; kingdom Pseudomonadati; phylum Pseudomonadota; class Gammaproteobacteria; order Enterobacterales; family Enterobacteriaceae; genus Leclercia; species Leclercia sp. GHBNCSD. The sequence continues at coordinate 914,004 of NZ_JBQVYO010000001.1, forward strand.
CGCATACGCAGCGTCTCATCCCACTGGGCCATATCCAGCAACGTGGAACGGATTTGACTGTACGAATTGTTGCCCACCAGCTGTTTGTCGCGGATCTCCATTACCCGGTGGTGCCAGGAGAGCCAGCAGAAGGCATCGGACCATAAACCGGCCTGCTGGATCAGCTGGCGGGCCCCGGATGCAGGCAGCCAGAAACCGGTACAGGGGGATTGCGTCACCAGCAGGTATTCGGTGCTGCAGCCCATCATGCCGGCATTCAGCCCGAAGATATAAGGTGCGGTGACAATCTCTATCAGCAGATCGTCCTGCTGACGGTGGATACTGAGCGTGCCCGACTGCAGCACTACTGCGTTTTCATTTTCTTTATCGCAATCCCCGAAGACAGGATGCATTGCAGGAAGCGTAAATGGTGTGCTGTGCGCCGCCAGGCACTGTTCAAGTCGGGAGAACTCAGAAATGGGTTTTGCATAACGGTTCATGAGATCTCAGGTCATCCTTAACTGACGCTATAACAACGGGGAGGCAGGCCTCCCCGCATCAGACATATTACCAGGTGTATTTCACACCCAGATTAGCGCCCCAGTTTTGATCGACATCCCCCCCACCCAAATAGGTGGCATCAGTGTACGCACTGAAGTTTTTGGTGAAGCTGAACTGGGTCCCCAGGCCTACGCGCACCGCAGAGCCTTTCACACCGTTATCGATGTTGTTGCCGTTAACTTTGGCATCTTCACCGGCATCGTCATAAACGTAGGCCAGTTTGAAGAACGGCGTCAGCGCCTGGTCGTCGCCATAACCGAAGGTATAACCTGCATCAATACCGGCTTCATAACGCATGCTGTCGTAAGACTGGCTTCCCACACGCAGGTCGTTGCTCAGGCGGTAGTCGTCCCCGGACTGGAACAGACCGGAAATGGCTGCATAGGGGGTCAGGTAACCGGCAGTGTTCGGTTTCCAGTCGTAACCCAGTTTCAGCCCAAAGCCCCAGGCGTCAGTCGTGGTATTGCCATCGACATATTCACCATTGCTCATGTTCGCTGAGAGATCGTTATTGAAGCGCGAATAGCTCAGGGAGCTATCGATGAAGAGATCGTTAGCAAAGCGCGCCGCGGAATAGAGCATTGCGGTCTGGCTGTCCTGATCCACCTGGCCGCTGCGGTCATTCATATCGCCTTTCGCAAAGCCCGCTGCCGCACCGACGATCCAGTCAGCGTTATTACCATCAATATGGGTATCGAGGCCCACCATGATGCCGCTAACGTCCTGATCGTAATGGATAGTGCCATTATCGCCGTCAAAATTACCGCCGAAGATGTTCACCCATGCGCCACCGTTGTCTGCCAGGCCATGACGGCTGTTGGTCAGACGGTTAGCGAGCGCATCCTGCTGCAGATGCCAGATGTTGGTGTTGGCAGAAGGAATGCTCAGCGCCATGTTGGCGTAATCAGTCAGACGCTCCTGACGCAGCACCACGGTATCGCCCTGCTGCTGTACCTGATAGGTGTAAGCACCGAGATCCGCTTTATTGGCTGCGGTGAAGCTGGCCTGCGTATCGGCGTTATTGTCGTAAACGCGAATAATTTCCTTATTCTTGTAGTCAGCGACAGAACCCGCGCCGGTTGCGTTATCCAGACGCACTTTATAGTTACCGGACACTTCACCGTTCACCGCCAGATGACCGTCAGAGTTCAGGGCGATCACCCCGTAATCGTAATCAGCCTGGTGGATATCATTGGTGATATAGCGAGCATTGTTCAGATCGGAATTGAACACATAATCACGGCTGGCAACATTCAGCACGCCGCCATCGGTCAGCACCATTTTGTGGGTATCGACCTGGCCCAGACCCAGCGCCAGTTCAGCATGGTTATCCACGGTAATGGTGTTGGCATACAGCGCCGCCGTTTCCTGAGTCAGGGTGGTCCGGCTTGCGCTGTCGAGATAGAGGCTGTCGGTTGCCACATCACCGGAATCGCCAATGTTCATGGTCGACGCGTTGGTCAGAGTGATGCTGTCCGCCAGTAAGCCAGAGCTTTCTACGTTGACCTGCGAACGGTTATTGACGGTCAGCTTGTCAATGTTGGATTGCTTACGGGTATCCCATTCGGAACCGTTATCCAGCGCGACGTTGAACAGACCGCTCTGATAAACCTGGTTGCCCACCAGATGACCATTGCTGTTGAAGGTGGATTCAGGCCAGATGCTGTTTGGCTCCAGGCTACGCCAGTCGACGCTGCTGTAGCCCAGACCATACATCTGAGAAGGCCCAATCGCCTCGACGCTGGAGACGGCTGCGCCGACCCACTTACTGCCGTTGGTAAGGGTCAGATCCAGTTTGTCAGTGCCATCCCAGCCGTTGGTGGTCGGGTTGTAGACGCCGTCAGCGGTGGTATCGGTAGCCGGATCGCCATTTGGATAGAAGTTGTTGTCGAAGGTGCTGGTGAACAGTACATCGCCGCTCAGCGTGGAGTGATCGAAGTTAGCCGTGGTCTGCATGGCGTTATCCGCGCTGCTGGCACTGACGATCAGCGCTGCATCATCCGCAGCCGTGGCGTTGCTCTCGCCGTAATCGCTCGGTTTCGCCGACTGACCGTAAAAACCGTTGGTGCCCAGATCGCTGTAGGCGCCGGAGGTGACAACCGAATCGTTAACCTGCAGGGTATTGGTAAAGACATGGCTGTTGTCTTCAATGCCGGTCACAGCATCATACGGCGTGTTATCCAGCTGCTGATAGCCCTGAGTCAGAGTGATACCGGCCACGTGGGAGTTGTTTTGAATAACGATGTCCGATTCTACGTCGAGGGTAATGGCATTGCCCAGCGCGTAAGTATCCCAGTAACGGGTGGTCGTGCTGGTGCCGTCAACGACGTCATAAGCGTAGTGCTCGTAGGTATCGTTGATGGTGGAATTGTCGACATTCAGGCTAAAACGATCGTACTGGTTATGCGTTGTACCATCCGCATTCAAACCGCCATCACATTCGGTGGTCATGCAACCGGAGGTGATCATACCGTTGACGGTGCTGTTGGAGATTGACAGCGAATTGGCATGCCCGCCCGCGCCATCATCAAGGTAATACGTTGAGATAACGCCGTTTACCGTCGACTTGTTAATGACAGGATAGATATCGTTGTCGTGGGTCGCGCTGGAGTAATTCCAGTCGGAGTAGCCGTTATACCAGGCAGAGGTAGACGTATTATCATATCCAAAAGTGTTATAAGTGCTACCAGAAATATCTTTTGCATTGGCCTGAGAAGCGATAGCCAGCGTACAGGCTAATGCAAGTTGAGATACAACAAATTTCTTTTTCCATGTTTGCATTGGGTCATCCCTCCTCAGGGACGTAAGCAAGTTTGTCCGTAAATACAGTGCAAATATATTGCGAGGAGAATTATGCAGTCGCTAAAGAAAATAGTTCAATGAATGTAGTAATTATGTCCGAAAACAGACAATATAATACAGGCACTTTTTAAAATATAAAAAATAATAATAAAAAGCACAAATAACAAAGAGTTGCATTCAATCGAAACAAAAGAAACACAAGGCGAAAGATCATCAGAAATTATTAAATAAAAGCGAATGAGAAATATAACATATAAATAATAATAGCAATTTTAAAAAAACAATGAGAAGGATTAGGATATTACCAGGGCTAGCTATATCCAGATTCAGATAATTTTCGCGCGATATTATAATGTAAACTTATTTCAGGAAGTAAAATATAAAACCATAAATAATACCGCTCCCACCGCCCTGCATTCTCAACCTAAACGACAACTTTAGTAAAACAGTCCGGCTGCATTTCAGGTACACTGTCCCTCTTCGATTCACTACCTCAGGCATATCATGACCGATTTAATTGCTCGTCCCCGTCGCCTGCGCAAAACCCCGGCGTTGCGCGCATTATTTGAAGAGACAACCCTGTCCCTGAACGATCTGGTGTTGCCGATTTTTGTTGAAGAAGAGATCGACGACTACAAAGCCATCGACGCCATGCCGGGCGTGATGCGCATTCCTGAGAAGCATCTGGCGCGCGAAATTGAACGCATTGCCAACGCAGGCATCCGCTCAATCATGACCTTCGGCATCTCCCACCATACCGACGCCACCGGCAGCGATGCCTGGAAAGAGGATGGTCTGGTGGCGCGTATGTCGCGCATCGCCAAACAGACGGTGCCAGAGATGGTCGTCATGTCCGACACCTGCTTCTGCGAATATACCTCCCACGGCCACTGCGGCGTGCTGTGCGATCACGGCGTGGATAACGATGCCACTCTGGAGAACCTGGGCAAACAGGCGGTGGTGGCTGCCGCCGCAGGCGCGGACTTTATCGCTCCGTCTGCTGCTATGGATGGCCAGGTGCAGGCCATTCGCCAGGCGCTGGATGCCGCTGGCTTCACTGATACTGCGATCATGTCCTACTCCACCAAGTTCGCCTCCTCCTTCTACGGTCCGTTCCGTGAAGCGGCCGGTACCGCCCTGAAGGGCGATCGCAAAACCTACCAGATGAACCCGCTCAACCGCCGCGAAGCGATCCGTGAGTCGCTGCTCGACGAAGCGCAGGGCGCTGACTGCCTGATGGTGAAACCGGCGGGCGCCTATCTGGATATCCTGCGCGACATCCGCGAGCGCACCGAACTGCCGCTGGGCGCCTATCAGGTGAGCGGCGAGTACGCGATGATCAAATTCGCCGCCCAGGCGGGGGCGATCGACGAAGAGAAAGTGATCCTCGAAAGCCTGGGGGCGATCAAGCGCGCCGGTGCGGATCTGATCTTCAGCTACTTCGCGCTGGATCTGGCCGAGAAGAAAATTCTGCGTTAATCCCTATTGCCGGGTGGCGGCTTCGCCTTACCCGGCCTACGGACCTGGAACACAAGCTTCACCCCCCTGCAATACAATCGACATCTGGCGCTTCTACTGTCTCAGCAGAACAGGAGGAGGAGCCACCATGTTTAGTCTCGACAGCGTTCTCGATGACCTTTGGCCGCAGGCAAAACCTGCACCCTGGCAAAAAAGCGTGTTAAAGAAGCTCTTATACGAAGCGGAATTTCAGCAATTTGCCGCCGACCACCGTCACCTGAAAGGGCTCGATATGGTGGAACAGATTCTGGAGCATCTTGATATCCTCTGTACCCTTCCGGCTCACGACCTCGAACAGATCCCCGCCCACGGCCCGCTGATTGTTATCGCGAATCACCCCACCGGTACGCTGGACGGACTGGCGCTGCTGTATGCCCTCTCCCGCGTGCGCCGGGACGTGAAAGTGGTGACCAACCGCATGCTGACGCATCTGGCACCGTTGAGTGCGCTGTTTATTCCGGTGGATAACATGGGCGGACGGACAGGGAAATCGTCGTTCGCCCTGATGGAGCAGCAGCTGCAAAATGGTGGGGTGCTGATCTTCTTCCCGGCGGGGGAGGTCTCCCGCCCCACGCGCACCGGGATCCACGATAAAAAGTGGCACCCCGGCTTTATCAAACTGGCGGGCAAATTCCGCGCCCCGCTGCTGCCGGTTAATATCCCCGCCCGCAACAGCCTGCTGTTTTATGCCACCACCCTGCTCTCGCCGCAGCTGTCGATGCTGCTGCTGATGCAGCAGATGTTTCGCCGTCGCCACAGCCGCCTGCCGGTGAAAATCGGCCAGCAGATCGGCTGGCACCACTGGTACAGCCCCACGCTCTCCGCCCGGGAGATGGCCGAGCAGTGCCGCCAGCACGTGCTGCGCCTCGGCAAGGGACTGCCGGGTGTGTTCAAAACCGAGTCCGCCATTGCCCGCCCGGAAGATCGTGCCACCCTGAAGCGCGCCCTGGCGCAGGCGGAGCGTCTGGGCATTACCGCCGATGGCAAAAGCATCTATCTGTGGCAGCGCAACGGCCAGGAAGAGGTGCCGATCCTGCGCGAGCTGAGCCGCCTGCGGGAGATTGCTTTTCGCGCCGTGGGCGAAGGCAGCGGTAAACGGCGCGATACCGATCGCTATGACGATGACTATCTGCACCTGATTTTATGGGATGACGACGATCTGGAGATTGTAGGCGCCTACCGCTTTATGCCGACCGCCTTCCAGGGACGGGATGCCCTCTACAGCCACAGCCTGTTTCACTACGGCGACGACATGGATGAGATCCTGGAGCACGGGATTGAACTGGGGCGCAGCTTTATTCAGCCGCGCTACTGGGGACGCCGCGGGCTCGACTACCTGTGGTCCGGCATTGGTGCTTATCTGGCGCGTTACCCGCACTATCGTTACCTGTTCGGACCGGTCTCCATCTCCGGGGGATTACCGCCCGCGGCGCGGGATCTGCTGGTGGCCTTTTACCGGCTCTGGTTCCCGGCCACTCATCCGCTGGCGACCTCGCGCCGCCCGTACCCCGCCTCATTGCCCGACGTGCTGTCGCAGTTTGGGGGCGAAGATTATGTGGAGGATCTGACCCGGCTGAAATCACTGCTTGGCAATCTGGGATGCGGCATCCCGCCGCTGTACAAGCAGTATTCCGAGCTGTGCGAGCCCGGCGGCGTGCAGTTTATCGATTTTGGCAGCGACCCGGCGTTCAACAACTGCGTGGACGGGCTGGTGCTGGTGGATTTGTGTTATCTGAAAGCCAGCCGTTATCAGCGGTATATCGAGGCACATTTGTAGCGCCCGGTGGCGGCTTCGCCTTACCGGGCCTACGGGTGCCTCTGTCATGGGGCACGATAAAATGGCTTATCCCCTAAAATCGTTGCCCGATGCATTATCCGCCGCTGCGGCAGGTAATCGGCATTGGCGTAATGCTGCGTCACCCGGTTATCCCAGATCGCCAGATCGTTCTCCTGCCAGCGCCAGCGCACCTGAAACTCCGGTTTGGTGATATGGGCGAAGAGGAAACCTAACAGCGCCTCGCTCTCTTTCTCGCTCAGGTCAACAATTCGCGTGGTAAAGCCTTCGTTGACGAACAGCGCCTGCTTGCCGCTCACCGGGTGCAGCAGCGGCGGATGCTTTGCCACCGCCTCCCGCCAGCGCTGGTGCTCCTCTTCCGTTTTACGGTACTTATACTCCGGGAACGATTTTTTGAAATCGTGCTCCGCCCGCAGGCCGCTCAGCAGCTGCTGGAACGGGGTGGATAACGCCTCAAAGGCGGCAATTCCACTGGCCCACAGCGTATCTCCCCCGCTCTGCGGCAGCTGTTTCGCCGCGAGGATCGCCCCGGCGGGCGGGGTCTCGATAAAGGTGACATCGGTGTGCCAGTTGTCGTTATCCGGTGGATTATCGTTATGGGTATCCAGCACGATGATCTCCTCTACCCCCTCGGCATGGGGATAGACCGGGTGGATATGCAGATCGCCGAACCGCAGCGCCAGGGCGCGCTGCTGCTGGGGCGTCACCGCCTGCTCGCGCAGGAATACCACCTGATGGCGCAACACCGCGTGATAGAGCTGCTCAAACTGGTTATCGCTTAATGGGCGGGTCACATCCAGCCCGGAAATTTGCGCGCCGATATACGGCCCCAGCGGGGTAATGGTCAGACGTTCACTCATTGTATCTCTCCATGCCAGGGCGTCAGGCGGCGCTGTAGCGCGCGCAGCCCCAGTTCTAATCCGAAGGCGATCACGGCGATCGCCGCGATCCCTGCCAGTACCACGTCCGTCGCCAGGAACTCCCCCGCCGACTGGACCATAAAGCCTAATCCGCGCGTGGCGGCGATGAGCTCAGCCGCCACCAGCGTTGACCAGCCGACGCCGAGGCCGATGCGCAGCCCGGTCAGGATCTCCGGCAGCGCGCCGGGCAAAATCACAAACCACAGCACCTGCGCACGGCTGGCGCCCAGCGACTGCGCCGCGCGGATCCGCACCTGCTGGGCGCTTTTGACCCCCGCCAGCGCAGACATTGCCACCGGGGCGAAAATCGCCAGGTAGATCAGCAGGATCTTCGAGGTCTCGCCGATGCCAAACCAGATCACCATCAGGGGCAGATACGCCAGCGGCGGCACCGGACGATAAAGTTCGATCAGCGGATCGAGAATGCCCCGCACCGTCGGGCTCAAGCCCATCGCAATGCCCACCGGGATCCCGACGATCGTCGCCGCCAGCAGCGCCACCAGAATGCGCCCCAGGCTGGCCGCCAGATGCTGCCACAGGGTGGCATCCATAAACCCCTGCGGACCGGCGATGGTAAAGAGTTTCACCAGCACCTGGCCCGGCGGCGGCAGGAAGAGCGGGCTTATCCACTGCGCCGCCGCCACTGCCCACCACACCGCAAGCAGCACCAACAGGGTGGTGACGCTGAGCGTCAACGAACGGGAAAAGGGCCAGCGCAGGGTCAGCCGTTTGCGCGCCGTTTTGTCATTGACCACAATGCTCATGAGAAGGCCTCCCGCTGTTCAAACACGCGGCTCAGCACATATTCGCGCCGGGCAATAAAATCGGGGTCGGACTTGATGCTGCGCACCGGCTCGCCCGCCACGAAGCGGCGGGCAAAGTTGAGCGGCAGACGCTCCAGCACCCGCCCAGGCCCCGGCGAGAGCAGCACCAGCCCGGTGGCCATAAACACCGCTTCTTCGATGTCGTGAGTGATGAGTAGCACCTGCTTGCCGGTCTCATGCCACAGGCGTAGCAGCAGAGTTTGCATCTGCTCGCGGGTAAAGGCGTCCAGCGCACCGAAAGGTTCATCCAGCAGCAACAGCTGCGGATTGGCCGCCAGCGCCCGGGCGATGCCGACGCGCTGACGCTGGCCGCCGGAGAGCTGCCAGATAAAGCGTTTTTCCGCCCCTTCCAGCCCGACTTTTTTCAGCATCTCCCGTGCGGTTGCCAGCCGCTCATCACGCGACGTGCCCGCCAGTTGTAGCCCGAAGGCGACGTTCTCCTGCACGTTACGCCAGGGCAGCAACCCTTCGTTCTGAAAGACCACACCGCGCTCGGCACCGGGTCCGACCACCTTTTTCCCTGCCAGCTGGATAGCGCCATGCTGATAAGGTACAAACCCGGCGATCAGATTCAGCAGCGTGGTCTTCCCGCAGCCGGACGGACCGAGCACCACCAGCAGCTCGCCGCTGTCCAGCGTCAGGTTGATATCCTCCAGCGCAGGCTTGCCAGCGTAATCGGCGTAGAGATTTGTAATATTCAGCATCCGGCCCTCCTTACTTCACAAAGCGATCGGTGACGTACTGGCTGTAGTCCGCCGCCACCGCGGGCACTTTGCCCTGCTCTTTCAGGAACCCTGCGGTATCAACAATCGCTTTATTCACCGGGCCTGACAGCTGCTGCAACTGCTGGGCAGGCGTCAGGTAGGTATTGCCTTTTACCAGACCCGGCACGTCGGCTTCCGGCACCCCGCTCAGGCGGGCCAGTTTTTCGATATTGGCGGGCTGTTTCAGCCATTCATCCGGGTTGGCAATGTAGGGCTGCTGAGCGTCGATGGCGCTTCTGGCGAAGGCTTTCACCACCTCCGGGTGTTTCCCGGCAAAGTCTTTACGCACCACCCACACGTCGAGGGTTGGCGATCCCCACTGGCCCACCTGGGCGGAGTCGGTCAGCACGCTGCCGTCCTTTTGCAGTTCGTTTACCGCCGGGGACCAGACATAAGCCCCGTCGATATCGCCACGCTGCCAGGCGGCGATGATCGCCGGAGGTTGCAGGTTGATGATCTCCACCTGGCCCGGTTTGATCCCCCAGTGTTTCAGGGCGGCGAGCAGGCTGTAATGGGTGGTGGAGATAAAGGGCACCGCGATGCGTTTGCCGATCAGATCGTCTGGCTTCGTGATGTTTTTCTTCACCACCAGCGCTTCGGAATTACCGAGCTGCGAGGCCAGCAGGAAAACTTCAATCGGCACCTGCTGACTGGCGGCCACCGCCAGCGGGCTGGAGCCGAGATTGCCAATCTGCACGTCGCCGGAAGCCAGCGCCCGCACGATGGCCGCGCCGCTGTCGAACTTACGCCAGTCCACGTTGGCGCCGCTCGTTTTCTCAAAGGTTTTATCCGCCTGGGCCACTTTCGCGGGCTCAGCGGAAGTTTGATACGCAACGGTGACATCTACCGCCTGCGCCTGGAATACCCACAGCGCCAGGGCGCCGAGTAAGGTGATACGCGATGAAATTGCCATGGTGTCTGCTCCCGTAGTTGTTATGGAGGCAGTATTTCCGCGGCGAGAATTTTGATAAAGGAATTAAAAAGCATCGTTAATGCCGAATCGTTTTTAGAAAAAAAGCGGCAATAGATAGTTGGATTTTAGGGATTGGGGTGAGGGCTATTTGACTCGTGTGGGCAAAGAAATATGTAACGGTAGAGGTAGTTCCGTTCACTTCACGGTCCGTGCTGCTCTGGTATACCAGAACCGGTGAACGTGCCAGGGGGTGGCGACTACGCCTTACCCGGTCTACTTTACTACCCAAACCTTTATTGCAATTTTGTTACATCCGTTACATAACCGCAGCTGCACAATTGCCAGCCAACCATTGACAGGCATCATAGGCGAATGACTTCGTAAAGGTATCTGAGATGATCAAAGTGGTGCTGGTGGACGACCATGTGGTGGTGCGTTCCGGGTTCGCCCAGCTGTTAAATCTGGAAGACGATCTGGTGGTGGAAGGCCAGTACAGCAGCGCCGCAGAGGCCTGGGCCGCCCTTAGCCGCGAGGCCATCGATGTGGCGGTGCTCGACGTCGCCATGCCCGATGAGAACGGCCTGAGCCTGCTCAAACGCCTGCGCCAGCAGCGCCCGGGATTTCGCGCCATTATCCTCAGCATCTACGACACCCCCGCCTTTGTGCAGAGCGCGCTGGACGCCGGGGCTAGCGGCTATCTCACCAAGCGCTGCGGCCCGGAGGAGCTGGTCCAGGCGGTCCGATCCGTCGGCATGGGCGGCCACTATCTGTGTGCCGATGCGGTTAAAGCCCTGCGCGGCGGTGAGCCGGTATCACAGGCGCTGGCGGTACTGACCCCGCGCGAGAAAGAGGTGTTCGAGCTGCTGGTCCAGGGCAAAAGCGTGAAGGAGATTGCCTTCCAGCTTGAGCTCAGCCACAAAACTGTCCATGTTCATCGCGCCAACGTGCTGGGCAAACTGCAGTGCAGCAGCACCATTGAGCTGGTGCACTTTGCCCTCGATCACCAGCTGCTGACGGGCCACTAATGCGGCGCGCCCTGCGGCACATCATCCTCTCGCTGTTTATTATGCTGGCCTGGGGCACCGGCTGGCTGATGCTGTGGACGCTGAGCTTTTACCTCACCCGCAACGGGCAGCAGGCGGCCCTGTTTTTGCCTCAGGGCGTCTATCTGGCGCTGCTGATTGTGCTTTCGCGCCGCTTCTGGCCGGCGCTGATCCTCCCTCCGCTGTCGGCGATGTTCTGGCTGCACGGCGAACAGCTGCTGACTCATCACCTGATTCTGGTGGTGCCCCTGGCAGGCACCGTCTGCGCGTGGCTGGCGCAGCGCTACTGGCACCGCTATCCCCTCTACTGGCAGCGTCTGTCGCTGCTGATCGCGGCAGTGACCCTCAATGCCCTGCTCCAGACCCTGATCCTGGCGCCGTTCCTTGAAAGCCCGGCCACCCTGCTGGTGCTGGCCTCCTTTACCGGCGGGGTGCTGCTGACGCCGTTCGTCTACCTCGTGTTTGAGTTTTTGCGCCAGCAGCATCGCTACCATCTGCTGGGGCTCGATACCAGCAACCCGCCGCTGCGCACCTCGCTTATCATCTGGTGTAGCCTCTTTTTTATCATCGGTATCGGCACCCAGATGGTGCTCTCCCCCTCCCTGGAGCGGCTGCTGCTGATTGTGGTGTTTCTGCCCAACGTGGTGATGGCGTGGAAGTTTGGCTGGCAGGGGGGCGTGCTCTCCGGGCTGCTGGGCAGCATGATGATCACTATTGCCCGTCAGGTCGGCGTAGGGTTCAGCGATCTGCTGGAGCTGGAAATTTTTCTCGCCACCCAGTCGCTGCTGGGGATTGGGCTGGGGATCGCTATCAGCCGCCAGCAACATCTGGCGATGAACCTCGATCACTATCGTCGTCGGCTGGAGGCAGAATTGCAGGCCCGACGCGAGCTGACCGAAAAGCTGATCCATACCGAAGAAGATACCCGCAAGCACCTGGCCCGGGAGCTGCACGACGAGATTGGGCAGAACATCACCGCCATTCAGATCCAGTCCCAGTTGGTAAAACGGGCGGGGGATAATCCGCAGGCGTTAGAGGCCGCCGGGCAGATCAACGAGCTGGCCCGCCGCATTCACCACTCCACCCGCCAGCTGCTGCGCCAGCTTCGCCCCCCGGTGCTGGACGAGCTCTCCCTGAACGAGGCGCTGCACCACCTGGTGAACGAGTTCGCCTTTGCCGAGCGCGGCATTCAGTGTCGGTTTGACTACCGGCTCACCGCTCCGCCGCAGAGTGAAACCCTGGTCTTCACCCTCTATCGCTTACTCCAGGAGCTGCTGAATAACGTCAGCAAACATGCCGATGCCAGCGAGGTCAGCGTCCTGCTCTGTGAGCAGGATAACCAGCTGCGGCTGGAGGTTAAGGATAACGGCAACGGTATCAGCATGCAGCAGATCCCCGGCTTCGGCATCCAGGGGATGCGCGAGCGGGTGCATGCCCTGGGCGGCGAGTTCACCCTGGAGTCCCAGGGCGGCACACGCGTAATTGTTAACCTGCCCACAGTTTTGCAACAAACACACCGCTAACCAGGAAAAAGTCTTAGTCACGCCAGACTTTCTCTCATCCCTTTTTCGTCGCGCTTTCATACAGTCATTGCAAATGGAGAACGCCATGCCCGCACTGTCAGCTGAACAGGTTACACAACGCTACCGCCGGCTGCGCCCGCGACTGCTGCTCTGCATGGTCACTGGCTACGCCGCGTTTTACCTGACGCGTAAAAGCCTCAACTACGTGCTGCCCGCATTGCAGTTGGATCTGGGGTTAAGCAAGAGCGATATCGGCCTGATCGGATCGCTGTTCTACCTCAGCTACGGCCTGTCGAAATTTGCCGCCGGACTGTGGCACGACAGCAAGGGCCAGCGGGCGTTTATGGGCATCGGCCTGATGGCGACCGGGGTACTGAACGTGCTGTTCGCCTTCGGCGACTCCCTGCCCCTGCTGCTGTTTATCTGGACGCTGAACGGCTTCTTTCAGGGATGGGGATGGCCGCCCTGCGCCAGGTTGCTCACCCACTGGTATTCGCGCAACGAGCGCGGCTTCTGGTGGGGGTGCTGGAACACCTCCATCAACATCGGCGGGGCGATTATTCCGCTGATCTGCGCCTTCGCCGCCCATCGCTGGGGCTGGCAGGCGGCGATGCTGACACCGGGGATCATCAGTATCGTGCTCGGCCTGTGGCTGACCACACAACTGCGGGGCACACCGCAGGAAGAGGGTCTGCCGACGGTCGGGGAGTGGCGCAACGATCCGCTGGAGTTGCGCCAGGAGCAGCAGAGCCCGCCGATGGGGCTGTGGCAGATGTTACGCACCACCATGCTGCAAAACCCGATGATCTGGCTGCTCGGGGCCTCCTATGTGCTGGTCTATCTGATCCGCATTGCCCTCAACGACTGGGGCAACATCTGGCTGGCGGAGAGCCACGGGGTGAACCTGCTGAGCGCCAACGCCACGGTGATGCTGTTCGAGGTGGGCGGCCTGCTGGGGGCACTCTTCGCCGGATGGGGGTCGGATCTGCTGTTCAGCGGCCAGCGGGCGCCGATGATTTTACTGTTTACGCTGGGGCTGATGGTGTCGGTCGCCGCCCTGTGGCTGGCCCCGGTTCACCACTACGCCCTGCTGGCGATGTGCTTTTTTACGGTGGGATTTTTTGTCTTTGGTCCGCAGATGCTCATCGGCCTTGCCGCCGTGGAGTGCGGGCACAAGCAGGCAGCAGGCTCGATTACCGGTTTTCTTGGCGTGTTTGCCTATCTGGGGGCGGCGCTGGCCGGGTGGCCGCTGTCGCAGGTTATCGAACGCTACGGCTGGTCGGGGATGTTCAGTTTGCTCTCCATCGCCGCCGTACTGATGGGTTTACTCCTGATGCCGCTGCTGATGGCGGGCATCACCGCTTCTCGCAGTCACATAACGTCATAAAAAGGGCTGAATAATGAAAACAACGCTTCTCTCTACCCTCATTGCTTCCGGGATCGCGCTGGCAACCTTAACCGGTGCCGCACAGGCCAAAGGCCGCCTGGTGGTCTACTGCAGCGCCACCAACGAAATGTGCGAGGCCGAAACCAAAGCGTTTGGCGACAAGTACGACGTCAAAACCTCGTTTATCCGCAACGGCTCCGGCAGTACGCTGGCGAAAGTGGATGCCGAGAAGAAAAACCCGCAGGCTGACGTCTGGTACGGCGGCACCCTGGACCCGCAGTCTCAGGCCGGTGAGATGGGGCTGCTGCAGCCGTACAAATCGAAAAACCTGGAGCAGATCATGGAGAAATTCCGCGATCCGGCCAAGGTGAAAGGCAACCTCTCCTCTGCGGTGTACGTGGGCATTCTGGGCTTTGGCGTCAACACCCAGCGCCTGAAAGAGAAAAACCTGCCGGTACCGCAGTGCTGGAAAGATCTGACCAAACCGGAGTACAAGGGCGAGATCCAGATTGCCGATCCGCAAAGCTCCGGCACCGCCTATACCGCGCTGGCGACCTTCGTCCAGCTGTGGGGGGAAGACCAGGCTTTCGACTACCTCAAACAGCTGAACGGCAACGTCTCCCAGTACACCAAATCGGGCATCGCCCCGGCGCGTAACGCCGCCCGCGGTGAAACGGCCATCGGCATCGGCTTCCTGCACGACTACTCGCTGGAAAAAGAGCAGGGCGCACCGCTGGAGCTGATCTCCCCCTGCGAAGGCACCGGGTATGAGATTGGCGGCGTCAGCATCCTGAAAGGGGCGCGCAACGAAGAGAACGCGAAGCTCTTCGTGGATTGGGTGCTGTCGAAAGAGGCCCAGGAGCTGGCGTGGAAGCAGGGCAAGTCCTATCAGATCCTGACCAACACCACCGCAGAGACCTCGCCGAACTCGCTGAAGCTCGATGACCTGAAGCTCATCAGCTACGACATGGATAAGTACGGATCGACGGACGTGCGTAAAGCGTTGATCAACAAGTGGGTCAGCGACGTGAAGATGGGTAAATAAGCCCGCTATTGCTCCTTTGCCGGGTGGCGCTACGCTTACCCGGCCTACAACACCGGAATACCTATGTCACAGACACTCGCTCTCCATCCCGTAAAAAAACGGGATGCGGTCTTCCTTTGGGTTTTTGTTAGCTGGCTGGCGTTTGCCCTTCTGCCGAGCTGGAGCCTGGATTACGGCCTGCTGGAGTCCACCGGCGACGAGATCCTCGACGCCTACAGTTGGTCTCACTTCAACATCAGCTGGCTGTGGTATCTGCTCCCCACCCTGCTGCTGGTGCGCCCGTTCACCGAGGCGAAGCGCGAGCAGCGTAGCCGCCACTACCTCGACGCCGGCTGGGCGCTGCTGTGCATGGCCTTTGTGGTCATCAGCGCCACCCTCGAAGGACGCGGCCTGGGCTACGCCATCATCGTGCTGTTTGTAGCGCTGGGGGCGATCATGACCCTGGCCCTGACCCGCCTCGAGTGGCTGGGCGGCGACCGCTTTGTCATCGGCTCGCTGATTACCATCGTCGCCCTGATCGGCATCTTTATCGTCTGGCCGAGCATCGCCATCTTTATTCCGATGTTCACCAACGACGCCGGGGAGTTCGCGCCGCTGGCGTTTATGAATGTGCTCTCCCAGGCGCATATCATCCAGGTGATCATCAACTCGATCCTGCTCTCGATCGCCGTCGGCATCGGCTGCACCTTCTTCGGCCTGGTGCTGGCGATCTACACCACCCGCATCGCCAGACGCAGCGCCATTATTGGCCGTATTTTCTCCATCCTGCCGATTGTTACCCCGCCGTTCGTGGTAGGTCTCGGCGTGACGCTGATGATGGGTCGCTCCGGCTATATTACGGAGCTGATGGTGGACTGGTTTGGGCTGACCAATACCAACTGGCTGTATGGCTTCACCGGTATCTGGCTGGCGCAAGTGCTGGCCTTTACGCCGATGGCCTTTATGATCCTCGACGGGGCGATCAAGACCATTCATCCGTCGCTGGAGGAGGCGTCGTACACCCTGCGCGCCAGCCGCTGGCAGACCTTTAACGGCGTCTTTGTCCCGCTGCTCAAGCCCGCGCTGGCCAACGCCTTTTTGATTGTCATCGTCCAGTCGCTGGCCGACTTCAGTAACCCGCTGGTGCTGGGGGGTAACTTCGACGTGCTGGCGACGCAGATCTACTTCTACATCACCGGCTCTCAGCTCGACTATCAGGCCGCCAGCACCCTCGGCGCCTTTCTGCTGCTCTTCTCCCTGCTGGTGTTCTGCATTCAGTATATGTGGATCGGCAAGCGCTCCTACGTCACCGTCTCCGGCAAGTCCTACCGCGGCGACGTCCAGCCCCTGCCGGTCACCCTGGTGTGGAGCGTGGTTGCCCTGCTGGCGGTGTGGATCGCCTTTAACGCCCTGCTTTACGGCAGCATTTTCTACGGCAGCTTTACCGTCAACTGGGGGGTGGATTACACCCTGACGCTGGATAACTTTATCAAGCTCTTCGGCCAAGGGATTAGCGACGGGGCATGGCCTTCACTGCTCGATACCCTGCTCTACGCCGGGATTGCGGCACCGATCACCGCCGCCTTCGGTCTGCTGATCGCCTGGGTGGTGGTGCGCCAGCAGTTCAGGGGTAAAAAGACCATCGAGTTCACTACCATGCTCTGCTTTGCGGTACCGGGTACCGTGGCGGGGGTGTCATACATCCTCGCCTTTAACAGCGCCCCGGTCTACCTGACCGGCACCGCCGCCATCGTCATTATCTCCATGGTGATGCGTAACGTGCCGGTGGGCATTCGCGCCGGGATCGCGGGTTTGGGCCAGATCGATAAATCGCTGGACGAAGCCTCGCTGAGCCTGCGCGCCGGGAGCCTGCGCACCATTACGCATATTCTGCTGCCGCTGCTGCGCCCGGCCATTCTGTCGGCGCTGATCTACAGCTTTGTGCGCGCCATTACCACCGTCAGCGCCATTGTGTTCCTCGTCACGCCGGATACCCGGGTGGCAACGGCCTACATTCTGAACCGCGTGGAAGACGGTGAATACGGCGTGGCGATTGCCTACGGCTCGATCCTGATTGTGGTCATGCTGGCGATCATTTTCCTCTTTGACTGGCTCATCGGTGAGGCGCGTATCTCCCGATCAAAAGCCAAAAACCAGGCGTAACACTATGACTCAGAAACATTTCGTTGAACTGCGTAACGTGACCAAGCGCTTTGGCGCCAACACGGTGATTGAAAACATCAACCTGGCGATCCCCCAGGGGCAGATGGTGACCCTGCTCGGCCCCTCCGGCTGCGGCAAAACCACGGTGCTGCGTCTGGTGGCGGGGCTGGAAAAACCCACCGACGGACAGATCCTCATCGACGGCGAAGACGTGACCCACCGCTCCATTCAGCAGCGTGATATCTGCATGGTATTCCAGTCTTACGCCCTCTTCCCGCACATGTCGCTGGGAGAGAACGTCGGCTACGGCCTGAAGATGCTCGGCGTGTCGCGCGCGGAGATCAAATCCCGCGTCAAAGAGGCGCTGGCGATGGTGGATCTGGAGGGCTTCGAAGACCGCTATGTGGATCAGATCTCCGGCGGCCAGCAGCAGCGCGTGGCGCTCGCCCGCGCCCTGATCCTCAAACCGAAAGTGCTGCTGTTTGATGAGCCGCTGAGTAACCTCGACGCCAACCTGCGGCGCAGCATGCGGGATAAGATCCGCGAGCTGCAAAAGCAGTTCAACATCACCTCGCTGTATGTGACCCACGACCAGAGCGAGGCGTTTGCGGTCTCGGACACCGTGCTGGTGATGAACAAGGGCAACATCATGCAGATTGGCTCCCCGCAGGATCTCTATCGCCAGCCCGCGTCGCGCTTTATGGCGAGCTTTATGGGCGATGCCAACCTTTTCCCGGCCACCTTCACCCAGGATTACGTGGCGATCCACGGCTATCGCCTGCCCCGCCCGCTCCACTTTGCCGCCCAGGGGGCTGGCACCGTTGGGGTGCGTCCGGAGGCGATCACCCTGAGCCAGCACGGCGAGACGAGTCAGCGCTGCGTGATCCGCCACGTCGCCTATATGGGGCCGCAGTATGAGGTAATTGTGGAGTGGCACGGCCAGGAGATTTTGTTGCAGGTGAACGCGACAAGGCTGCAGCCGGACGTGGGGGAAGCGTATTTCCTGGAGATCCATCCGTATGGGATGTTTGTGCTGGCAGATGCGGCGTAAACGGCACCGTTTTGTTCCCTCTTCCTGTGGGAGAGGGCTGGGGTGAGGGGGAGCGTGCGGCTCCGGTGGTGGTTCCGGAGGCGTTAAAAGAAAGCCTGACGGTAAAGGATTTCCCGACCCGTCTCCCTGTGTTTGAGCCCGAGGCCGATCACCTCGGGCGCTACTGCCAGGTACTGACCCAGCAGTTGATCAGTGGCTCGCTCACCACGGACGTGGAAAGAGTCATCCAGAATCTGCCCGGAGAACGGGTCAGTTTCTACGCCGATACGCTCAAGATGCCGCGCTGGCTCAGAACCGATGAGGGGGTAATTGAACTCCTGGCGTAATGATTAATGCCCGGCGGCGCTGCGCTTGCCGGGCCTACGGTTGCCATTACCTGTTTCACTTAAAGCCTTTTAATTTTAAGCACTTTTCTGTAAACCACGCTTCCTCTCGCCTGTCGCATACTGTACGATTAACATACAAAACCAACAGCAATTAGAGGGATACTAAATGCCAGTTGATGAAAGTATAAAACCCACATCAGGAACACCGATTGTACCTGGTGGCGTCAGACAACTAACGATAGGTGAAATTGCATTAGCCAGGACTTTATTTGGTGGAAGTCTGATCTATAGCCGCATTTGGGTACATCGTGAAGGGTATTTACCATTCAACCTGCAACCTGTAGATGTTGCAATGGCTCCTGACGGCGAATTATGGTTTAGAGAGGGAACCTATTCACCGGATTTTTCTTTAGAAAGAGACCTGCAGAAGAAACACAGATTTATGCATGAAATGGTTCATGCATGGCAAGCACAAAAGGGAATGTTTGTGAGAACCAGAGGGTTATTCTCTCGCCTGGCTGATTATAGTTACAGTTTAGACAAAGCTGATTTCCTCCATTATGGGCTAGAACAACAAGCATCAATTGCCAGCGATTATTGGCTACTTCTTACCTATGGATTTAATAGTGATACGTTATATTTAACAGAATATAGAGATTATCATCCGAATGTATCCACTTATGAACTCATTAGAAAATACAAATCAGTCCTGAAAGGATTTCCGGGATGAAGAGATTACTCACATTACCTTTTATTGTTATCCTTACGGGTTGCCCTGGTGGAGGAAAACCAGCATCAATACATCGTAGCGTGTATATGCAAGATAACACCATCTGCTTTACTATAAACAAGAGTGATATTCTAAAACGTTATAGCATTTACTATTGGCCAAATAAAAAATACACAGTTATAGAAGCAAAAGATAATATATCTTTATCCTATCCTGACACATGTGTAAACGTTAAATTGCCAAAGGGATATAACTACAATATTGCATATAATTTAAATGGAGTCAGTTATTCTGATTCATTCTTTATCGACAACGATGGGAACAGATAATTATGTCACTACCAGCTTATTTATTTCTGTATGATGAAAATGGAATGCAAATTCCAGGAGATTGCATGGCTTTAGGCCGTGAGGGTGCAATAGAAGTTATGAATAGTAGTTACGGCGTAAGGCAGCCAGTAGACAGCAATACAGGAAACATGACAGGATGTAGACAACATAGTCCTGTAGTAATTCATAAACAACTTGATAAAACCAGCCCTTTCTTTGCTATCGCTGTGTGTGAGCAAAAGAGATTTCAAAAAGCGGTGCTTAAATATTATGAAATCGTAGAAGCAGGAATAGAGACGGAGATTTATAATATTAAGCTAGAGGGTGTTGTCGTTTCTTCTGTAGATTTCACTCATGTTTATTATCCTGGTAGTACTACCCCGAACATGCATGAAGTAGTGGGACTTAGATTCCGAGGTATTGAATGGAATTATGTAAGAGGAAATATTAAATATGATGATGCATGGATGAAGCCAGCAAAACCGAATGAGACGCAAAAATAAAGTAAATGGGGCAATCGTAGAGCCAGTCAGTGGCTTAAATGACTGGCATTACAAATTTGGTTGCCGTTTTCGTATTTGCTGCCTCTCCCATAGGGACAAAGGCTCCACAATATTTCTTAGGTCCTTAAAGCAAGCAACGTATGGTGAAAGGCCCCCTCTTCAGTCGAACGTTCCCTCATCACTCCAGCCCTCTCCATCAATGAAGAGAGAGCCGCCCGAGCAATGAATTTTTAACGAAAGTTCTTCAACCGAAACCGATAGTGCAGCGCTATTCTCAGCGCCGGGCAGTAATCTCAGCAATATCCTTCGGCGTCGTCCTGCAACACCCCCCAATCAGCTTCGCCCCTGCCGCTAACCACTGCGGCAAATACCCCGCCAGCGTCTCGCACGCTTCCCCGTGATGATGCCAGGTTTTGCTCACCGCATCGTAATGCTCGCCCGAGTTCGGATAGACCACCAGCGGTAACGCGGTCAGGCTTTGCAGGTGTTGCAGCGCGCTAGTGGTCTTCTCCAGCGCGATACAGTTAATCCCCAGCGCAATCACCTGCGGATAAGTCGCCAGCACCGACACCACCTCGCGCAGCGGCGTGCCGTCGCTCAGGTGCTCGCTGTCGCGCAGCGTAAACGAGAACCACGCCCGGGCGCGCGGGTAGGCCGTCAGCAGATCCGCCAGAGCCTTAATTTCAGCAAACGATGGCAGGGTTTCGCAGGCCAGCAGATCCGCCCCGGCATCCAGCAACGCCTCTACCCGCGGACGATGAAAGGCGGTAAAGACCTCTGCGCTGCGTACATAATCGCCGCGGTATTCCGACCCGTCCGCCAGGAATGCGCCATAGGGCCCGACCGAACCGGCCACCAGCCGCGTGCCGGCCTGCGGGTTTTCCGCCAGATACGCTTCCCGCGCCTTGCGCGCCAGCTCAACGCTTTTGCTAATCAGCGCCCGGGAGTGCGCCTCGTCCAGCCCGCGGGCGGCAAACCCCTCCGGCGTGGCCTGATAGCTGGCGGTGATCGCCACCTGCGCCCCGGCACGGAAGTAGTCGAGGTGTACGTCGCGGATCAGCTCCGGGTTCTCCATTAATACTTTCGCCGACCACAGGCTGTCGGCCAGGTTACAGCCGCGCGCTTCCAGCTCCGTTGCCATCGCACCGTCCAGCACCACAAAGGGCTGGCTTTCAAGGAGGGCGGTAAGCGGATTATTCTGCGACATGTTCAGGCTCCTGGGTTTTCAGATTTTGAGTAAGGTAGTATGCGCCATAGCAGAGCGCCACAAACGGCAAACCACAGTAAAGGGCAATGCGCTGGCTCGGGTCAAAGGCCAGGCCGACGCAGGCCACCAGGCAGAGGATAAAGCCCAGCACCGGCACCAGCGGATACCACGGGGCGCGGTAGTGCAGATCGCCAAGCGGTTTGCCCGCCTGCAGATGGCGACGGCGGAAGACAAAGTGCGAGGCGCAGATGCTGATCCACACTGCCACCACCGCAAAACCGGAAATCGCCGACAGCGCGACAAACACCGTATCCGGGGCCACTACGCTTGAGAAGAGCGCCAGCACGCCGCCGAGCATCGACACCGACAGCGCCGTCAGCGGCACGCCATTTTTATTCACCCGGGCAAAGCAGCGCGGCAGGGTATTTTCATTCGACAGGGACCACAGCATCCGCCCGGAAGCATACAGGCCAGAGTTGGCCGCCGAGAGGATCGCCGTCAGGATGACAAAGTTAACAATATCTGCGGCATACGGAATGCCCACCTTCTCAAACACCAGCACGAACGGGCTTTTTTCCACCCCGGCCTGCTGCATCGGGATCAGCGCCGCCAGCACAAATACGGTGCCAATAAAGAAGATGATCAGCCGCGCAATGGTGGTGCGAATGGCGACAGGAATCACCTTGTGCGGGTTTTCGGTTTCACCCGCCGCAATGCCGATTAGCTCGGTGCCGGAGAAGGCAAAGTTAACCGCCACCATGGTCATCAGGATCGGCAGGCCGCCGTGCGGGAACCAGCCTTCGGCGGTAAGGTTGCTGAGCCCCGGCGCGGGAGAACCGTCCTGCATCGGGATAAAGCCAAAGATGGCCGCGCCGCCCAGAACAATAAAGGCGATGATGGTGATCACTTTGACCAGCGAGAACCAGAACTCCCCTTCGGCAAAGAAGCGGGTCGAGATGACGTTGAGGGCAAAAATGACCGTGCAGAAGAGTACGCACCACACCCAGACCGGCACCTGCGGGAACCAGTACTGCATGCAGAATCCGGCGGCGGTAAAGCTCGATCCCAGCGCTACCGTCCAGGTGAGCCAGTAGAGCCACGCCACGGTGTAGCCGGTTGCCGGGCCGAGATAGCGTGCGGCATAGACGTGAAAGGCGCCGGTCTCCGGCATCGCCACGGAGAGTTCGCCGAGGCACTGCATCACCAGCCAGACCACCAGCGCGCCAATCAGATAGGCCAGCAGCGTGCCCGCCGCTCCGGTGGTGGAAATAATGTAACCCGTATTAAAAAAGAGCCCGGTGCCAATCACGCCGCCAAGCGACAGCATGATCAGGTGGCGAGTCTTCATGGTGCGCTGTAGCTGTCCGTTTTGTTCTGTTTGCATATCACCTTCTATACGTATGGACATCTAAACATCCAAAAGAAGGTGTGTTTATACCGCGATTCTTAACAAATTGCTAGCCATGCACCAGACGAAGACGCGCGCGACGGGCGCTTAAACGGGGCCGCACCGTATAAATCACGTAGAGATAGGGTCGCCATGCCATAGGACACCTCCTGCAAATCGCTACTTACAGCATGTACCGCACCGGGCCCCACGTCGGTCAGGCGAAAGTGGTATCTGTTTATTAGCCGCTAAACTGGCGAGTGGTGCGGCCTGTCGCCCGGCGGCGCTGCGCTTGCACGGGCCTACGGACTGGCGGGTGTGCGGGCCTTGCCCGGCGGCGCTGCGCTTGCGCGGGCCTACTCATTCACGTAGGCCGGGTAAGGCGCAGCCGCCACCCGGCAGAAGATCGCAATATGTTAAATTACGTAAAACACTCTATAGTCGTAGTGTTTCATTAAAAAAGGATGAGCTGATGCGATTTAACGGACTGACCAAAGGTTTCTTCATACTGATACTGCTGATGGTCTCATGGGCGTTTTTTGATGTGCTGTCGCCCTACTTCTCGGCCATTCTGTGGGCTGCTATCCTGGCGGTGATTTTCTACCCGGTCAAAAACACCCTGCGTATCAAACTGGGGGATCGCAACGGGCTGGCGGCGCTGCTGAGCGTGCTGCTTATCTGCCTCATCGTCTTTATTCCGCTGATGGTGATCTTTTCCTCATTAGCCTTTGAACTCAATATTGTTTACACGCGCCTGCAGCAGAACGACACCCAATTTTCCGGGGTGTTCGCTGGTCTCTTCTCTCACCTGCCAGACTGGCTGCGCGCGCTGATGATCGAGCATGATCTCGACACTGCCGCGCAGATCCAGCAAAAGCTCTCTGAAGCGGCGTTACGCGGCGGGCAATATCTTGCCGGCAGCGCCTTCCTGATTGGTAAAGGCACCTTTGGCTTCGCCATCAGCTTTGGCGTGATGGTCTATCTGCTCTTTTTCCTGTTGAAAGATGGCCCGTGGCTGGTGCGCCAGATCCTCGACAGCCTGCCGCTGTCGAATTTCGCCAAACACCATCTGTTTGCCAAATTTGCCGGGGTTGCCCGAGCGACGGTAAAAGGCACGGCCGTGGTGGCCCTGGTCCAGGGTGTGCTGGGCGGTATCGCCTTCTGGATAGTCGGTATTAATGGCAGTATCTTGTGGGGGGCGCTGATTGCGTTCCTGTCGCTGATCCCGGCGGTCGGCTCGGCCATCGTCTGGGTACCGGCAGCTATTTTCCTCTTCGCCACCCATCAGCTATGGCAGGGCCTGTTTATCGTCGGCTTCTTTGTGCTGGTGGTGGGGCTGGTGGATAACCTGCTGCGCCCGCTGCTGGTGGGAAAAGACACCAAAATGCCCGATTATCTTATCCTCATCACTACCCTCGGCGGGATGGAGATTTACGGCATCAACGGTTTTGTGATTGGTCCGTTAATCGCCGCCCTGTTTATCGCCTGCTGGAACCTGCTTTCGGGTCGCGATCATGCCGGTAATGCCGAAGAGATTGACGATGCGATTATCGAGGAAGGGAAAAATTCGCCTGATTTATGAAGAAGGAATAAGACGTGCGTATCGCCACTATCACTAACTGGGCATACGGTGCCACGGTTTGTCTGACTATCGCTTCCGGCGTGGCTATGTTGATGGCCTCCAGCGCCGAAAGCGTTGAGCGGCAGGCCGTTGAACAGCGCTACGTCTTCGATCAGCTCACCGAAGAGGTGGAAGTTGACGCCTGGGCGCTCTCCGACCTGGCGCGGTTGTACGTCATTAAACAGGATCCCGCGGTGGCAGAGGAGTACCGCCAGAAAGCGGAAACGATGGTCAGAATTGAGCATCGCCTGCAAAAGCTGAAAGATGCGGGTGCCAGTGATGAAGAGCTGGCGCTGCTGCACGAAGGTTTGCAGATGGCCGATGCGCTGCAGGATGAGCAACAGAGTGCTATCGCCAGCGTCGGGCGCGGGCAGCAGCCTCAGGCCATTGAACTGCTTTATAACGAGCGTTACGAGAGCGAGCTGGAGCAGGTCCAGAATCAGCTCGATCATTTTCGTCAGATGCTGGACCGCCGCACCAATGTGGCAATTGAGGATGCCACGGCAAAATCCCGCGCGCTGCGTACCCTCTCCGAGGTGATGGTCGGCCTGACCGCACTAATGTTTTTGTTTGTGCTCGGTTTTATCCTCAAACGCCGGGTGCTGCGCCCGGTGGTGCGCCTGAGTGATGTGGTCAACCGAC
Organism: Leclercia sp. GHBNCSD; assembly: GCF_055805075.1. Classification (NCBI taxonomy): domain Bacteria; kingdom Pseudomonadati; phylum Pseudomonadota; class Gammaproteobacteria; order Enterobacterales; family Enterobacteriaceae; genus Leclercia; species Leclercia sp. GHBNCSD. The sequence continues at coordinate 939,016 of NZ_JBQVYO010000001.1, forward strand.
TGGCGTCTCAGGATTATGGGGTCGAAGCCCCGGATTACCGGCAGATCGACGAGATTGGCGATATGGCCCAGGCGATCCGTATCTTTCGTGAAAACGGTCTGGTACGGCAGCGGCTGGAAAAAGAGCGTGATGCCGACTGGGCGATCCGCGAGCTGCTGGCGCGAATGACGCAGCGGCTGCAAGGGTGCGAGTCCGTCGAGGATGTCCTGAACGTGGCGCAACTGTTCGCGCCCGGCATAGCGCCGGGCATTCCCGGACAGCTCTGGCTTCTCGAAAGGGAGCCGTGGCAGATGCACTGTGCCGCCGAATGGCTCGACCCGCAGGGTGAGTCCGATCCCTTCCATCCGGACCAGTGCTGGGCCGTGCGCCGCGGGCAGAGTCATCCGCCAGTAACCGGCGAGCCGGATATTACCTGTTACCACCTCCCCGACGCCTGTGCCAGCCATGCGCTCTGCGTTCCCCTGATTGCCCAGGGCGAGACCATCGGCCTGCTCTCGTTCCAGAACGTGACCCCGGCGATGGCTCCATCCCGCGCCTATCTGGAGCTGATGGCCGAGGCGCTCGGTCTGGCGCTGGCCAACCAGCGCCTGCGTGATGCCCTGCTGGAGAAAGCGTTGTTCGACCCGCTGACTGGCTTGCGTAACCGCCACCATCTGGAAGATGCTCTGCGCACCCAGATAAACCAGGCGATGCACAGCGGTACGCCATTAAGCTGCCTGATGATCGATATCGATTACTTTAAAGCCATCAACGACAGACTGGGCCACGACGCGGGAGACCTGGTGATTAAAAGCGTGGCGACCATTGTCCAGCGTGCAGTAAGCGACAAAGGCATGGCGTTCCGCTATGGCGGCGAGGAGTTTCTGGCCCTGCTGCCGGGCGCGGATGAAGAGACGGCGTTTACCTGCGCCAGTGAAATTCATACCGCTGTGCATAACCTGACGCTGCGTTATGAGCTCTCGGAGATCGGCCCGGTTGATGTATCGATCGGTATTGCCAGCTATCCGCAGCACGCTCAGGGCGATAACCTGCTGCGTGCCGCCGACGTGGCGCTCTACCGGGCGAAAGAGCTGGGGCGTTCAAGGATCGTCAGCTTTGGGATGCTGGAGGGGGGTTAACGGTTTGCTCAAAGTAAAAGATGCAGATAAATTATTGCTTGCCCTCTGACACTGAGAACGTTTTTCTGCCTTCACGCTAAATATTATCTTCCCGTTGCCGATAATGCCCCTTGATACCCTTAAGCCAAATTCAATGCCGCATTCGTGTGCGCAACGACAAGGAAGAGTGCAATGCCCAGTAAATCAATCAAGGCGATGATTCAGGAAATTAATAATAACGAAGCCGATGGTGGCGGGCTTTGGTTGCCAAATATTCAGCGACAGTTTGTCTGGAATACCGATCAAATAGCCCGCCTGTTCGACTCTGTCATGCGGCAATATCCCCTCTCCTCCCTGCTGTTCTGGAAAACCCGCGAAGAAATTAAGCACCGTAAATTTATAGAGAATTTCAACGACGGCAAGGTCGATTTAAAAGATCACTATCATCACGGCAAAACGAAGTCGAAATGGCTGGTTCTGGACGGCCAGCAGCGCTTACAAAGTTTTTATCTGGCGTTGAAAGGTAGCATTGACGGTAAAGTACTCCATTTCAATGTGCTGAGTGGTACATCGACAAGCAATGAAGAAATTCGCTATCAGTTTGAGTTTCAGGATGCCGCCACAAGCTCCTGGCCATGGATGGTCATGTCAGACATTGTCTACACCAAAAAATTACCCGAACAGATTCTCAGCCAGCGCATTGAAGAAGAAAAGCTGGAACTAAGCGCGAAAGAGCGAGAACAGGCGACAATCAATATTAGTCGTGCAGGTAAAGAGTTTAGTAATGAAGGTAAGTTGCTTTATCACGTGATTGACAGCAGCGAAGACGACAGCGAACTTGATTTTGACGATGTGGTTGAGGTCTTTATTCGGGCGAACTCAGGCGGTACAAGGTTAAGCAAATCAGATCTAATGTTTACGCTGCTCTCCACCGAGTGGTCTGACGCTGACGTTATCTTTGAAGACTTTCTGGAGAAGATTAATGATAACGGCCGCTTCAACTTCTCCCGCGATTTTCTGATTAAACTTAGCACCACGCTGCTGGGCTTTGGTGCCAAATATGATGTGGATAAACTGCGTGATGATAATGTGCGTAACCAGATCAGTGAAAACTGGCCAGCTATCGCCAAAGCGCTTATGTTTGTGAAAGATGAGATTGTCAGTAAAACCTATATTCGATCCGGCAAAGCACTCACCTCTTATAATGCACTGATTCCCTTAGTATATCTGCAATATCACTTCCCGGGGAAATTAGCGAGATCGCAAGCATTAAAGCAGTATCTGGTGCCTGCTCTGCTGAATGGCGTTTTTTCTGGTCAGCCAGATGGCATTATAGATAAGCTGGTAAAAGTGATCGACGACCAGGAGAGCTTCGATCTGAAAAAGATCCGTGCGGCGATCGTTTCGGCCAATCGTAGCCTGCATTTAACCGAAGAGCGCCTCTTCGGTTGGTGCGGCTACGGTAGCGGGCACATCCACCTGCTGTTTAACTTGTGGTATGGCGGAGAATACAAATCTTCAGGCTTTCAGCATGAACCGCAGATTGACCACATTTTTGCCCGTAGCCTGCTAAAAGAAGAGAAGATTTTAAATGAAGAAACTGGCCGTATGGTACGTGTCTACGAAAACTGGGAAATCGACCAGTTGGCGAACTGTATGCTGTTACCTGCCCATCAGAATGGCGCAGGCGACAAAGGAGCCCAGTCCCTCGATACATGGCTAAAAGATCAATCCCCGGAATTTTTGGATCTGCACTGTATCCCCCGCAGCCCCAGGACCTTATGGAAGCTGGAAAATTACCGGCGCTTTATTGAGAAACGCAAACAGTTGATCCAGGAACGTATCGCCGAAATGGGATTACTGGAGGACGAAGAGTAAGCAGTGTGGAAGGCGGTGGCATAATGCCGCCGCCATTTCAGTTTAAGGGGAAACAGGCATTCGAATGTCTAAGCGTATCAAGAACAGTGATTTAAATTCAGGAAGCAACGTTAGATCTGATTTTGTTCACGCCAACGCTTAACCATATCGGCAGTGACTTCTTTTTCGTAGCAAATCGGTGAATACCCTCCTGCTTTGCTCCACGCACTGCGTCTGCCGCATGCACTTCCATTTCTCGCCTGATTAAAAGGACAGGCACATACCCCAGGATACGAAGCGATTGATTCAGCAATAATCTTTTTTTTAACCGAAGTATCAGAGATCGCATTACCTTTTGCTACTGCATTACCCGCCATAAAAAAAGCACATGCAGTAAACATCATTATTAGTAATTTTTTATTTTTCATATTATTCAAGTTGCGATTATGTATTTAGCTAAAATAATTCACGCATATTTCAAAGAGTTTGATATAAAACAAGGTTATGTATAAATAAAATGAATTTATTGCAAATAAGATATTCTCATCACAAATTAAATTTACCTGCGCTCAAACATAGTTTGACGGTTATTCGCCGAGCCTGTTGCCGCTACTGCAAAATGATAACAAAAGAAAAATCCTGTACGCCTCTACCGACTCTCAGACGCTTATTGAACAGCTCTCCGCGGAGCTTGCAGCGATACCGGCAGCAGTGGAAAAGCCACTTTGGCCCCTATATCGGGCGCGACGAGGCCATCTGTTTTGCCAAACGGTTAACCGGCTAGCCCGGTTACACTCCCGGCAGGATCGCGTATCATCGCCCTTCGGATTGATGACTGATACTGCCTCCCATGAACCTCAATGTCCTCTGTTATCTCCTTTTGGCCCTGGTCGCTGCGGGCAGCGCCTTGTCCCCTCACCCTTTTGCGATGTGGTTTCTGCTCGCCAGCGCGCTGACGTTTATGATCTACGGCGCCGACAAAATCGCGGCCCGCAAAGCCTGGCGCCGGGTTCCGGAGTCGACCTTGCTGATCTGCGGGGTAGTCGGAGGGTGGCCGGGAGCGATCTTTGGCCAGCAGCTGTTTCGCCATAAAACCCAAAAGCAGCCTTTCAAAACCTGGTTTATGTTAAGCGTGATCCTCAACCTCGTGGTGCTGGTCCTGGCGGCATGGCGACTCCACTATTATTGAGAGGACGATGAATGCTAACGGCCTGAGATCATGGCGGAGTGCCTTGGTGAAAGAGGTGTACGCGAAGAGGGACATACTGCATCGGTGAAAGCGCGATTTTCATCGCATTATGCCAGGCTTTATGTTCATCAAAGAAAAGGGATCGCTCATTTGAAAAATGCGAAATACGACATGCCCCAACGTGATAACGGGTTCGTTGGCCTCGGGGACTATGCTGCTATCGGCGAAGGACGCTCGGTAGCGCTCATCGCCCCGGATGGCTCGATCGACTGGTGGGGCGCGCCCAATCTCGATTCCCCGCCTCTCTTCGACCGGTTACTGGATCCCAACATCGGTGGTTTTTTCAGCCTGACACCTGCGGATGAATACACCGTCTCGCGCGCCTATCGCGATGACAGCAACATTCTGGAAACTCGCTATAAGACGAAAGGCGGCACGGTTCTGTTAACCGAATCCATTAACAGTACTCTGGCGGGCCGCCTGCCCTGGAGTGAGCTGGCGCGCCGTCTGGAAGGCCTGCGCGGCACCGTGACGTTCAGGCTTCATCTGCGGTTCGGAACGATGATCGAAACCCGCTCGCCCTGGCGCTCCGATACCTTTAAGGGCAGCGTTTATCATATTGGCGACCTGATGGCGATGCTGCACACCAGTGAAAACGTGGTCATTACCCATGCCGATGATGAAGAGATCGAGGCGGAAATCGTCCTGAAGAAAGGGAGCCGGGAGGTGGTCGCCCTGCTGGTGACCCTGAATGAGCCGCTGGCGGTGCCGGACATCCAGGCGATTGATAATCGCATTGAGACCAGCCACACTGCCTGGCAGGACTGGGTGAAGGGGCTGAAATATGATGGCCTGTACAAAGATCACGTTATCCGCTCCGCGCTGGCGCTGAAGTTCCTCTGGTACTCTCCTACCGGCGCGCTGGCGGCGGCGGCCACCACCTCTCTGCCGGAGGGGCCCGGTGGCAGTAAAAACTATGATTACCGTTTTGCCTGGGTGCGCGATGCCTGCCTGATCATCAAAGCCTTTACCTATCTTGGCACCCTTGAAGAGTGTAAGGCGGCCTTCTCCTGGCTGTCGAAAACCATCATCAAACACGGCCCGGAGATGCGGGCCTGCTACACCCTCGACGGCGAGCTGGTGCCGGAAGAGAAGTACGCGGAGCTCCAGGGCTACCGGGATTCGCAGCCGGTACGCCTGGGCAATAATGCCCGAACCCAGCGCCAGCTGAGCATGTATGGCGATATGCTGGGGGTGGCAAAACTGTTCGTCGAGGCGGGCCATATTCTGGATACGGGCACGTCGCGCTTTTTAGGGCATCTTGCCAATCAGTGCGCCGATCGCTGGCGCATGAAGGATTCGGGGATCTGGGAACTGCCGGAAGAGCGGCACTATACCCACTCAAAAATGTCCTGCTGGCTGGCGCTGGACTGCGCCGTAGTACTGGCGGAGGGCAGCCATATCGAACCCACATGGAAAGCGCGCTGGGCGCGGGAGCGGGACAGGATCCGCGACTGGATTGAAGAGCACTGCTGGTCCGAAACCCATCAGTCTTACTGCTTTTACAGCGGCGATGGTGGACTGCTTGATGCGTCACTCACCCTGGTGTCACGCTACGGTGTGAAGGTCAACCCGAAGCGCATGAAGCTCACCTATGAGGCGATCTATCGCGAACTGGGCCATAACAGCGCAATGATCTACCGCTACAGCGGCGTTGAGCAGGAGGAGAGCACCTTTATCGCCTGCGCCTTCTGGCTGGCTGAAGCCTGGGCCTCCATGGGTGAACCGGCGCTGGCGGAAGCGAACATGGATGAAATTCTCAATACCCTGTGCCATCGCGGCAATGTCGAAACCTTTAATGAGATGTTCGATACCCGCACCGGCGAATGGGTTGGCAACATGCCCCAGGGGTTAAGCCATCTGGCGCTGATCTGCGCGGCGCAGGCCATCAGCGATCACCGGAAGGATAAATAGCGAGAGCGGAAGTGGTACGCCAGCGCGCTGGATAACAGTCTGTCATCATGCTTGTCTGTTCAAAAACAGACAAGCATGAAATGCCGTCACCAGGTGAGCACGCTTTTCAGTTAATTTTTGTTTTTCTTTTCCAGCGCTTCCCACAGCCCCATCAGGTAAGTGACACCCAATGCACGATCGTACAGACCGTAGCCCGGGCGGCCCTCTTCACCCCAGATAAAGCGGCCATGATCCGGACGGATATAGCCATCGAAACCGTTATCATGCAGAGCCTGCATAACGCGATACATATCCAGTGAACCATACCGGGAAGGATGAGCAGACTCGTAGAAGTCTTTATCCTTAATTAACTTCATATTACGCACATGGGCAAAATGGAGACGCTTACGGCGGGTGAATTCGGCCAGAATTTCGTACACGTCATTGTCCGGATCTTCAGCAATAGAGCCGGTACACAGCGTTATCCCATTAGAGGGGGAGTCAACCGCATCGCAAATCATTGCCAGATCGGTGTAATTTTTCACCACTCGCGGCAGTCCGAAAATAGAGTACGGAGGATCATCGGGATGGATCGCCATTTTCACGCCAACTTCTTCACAAACAGGAATAATTTCACGCAGAAAGTAAAACAGGTTTTCACGCAGCTTGTCGTCATCCACGCCGTTATAGCGAGCAAATAATTCCTGCACTTTTGCCAGACGCTCCGGTTCCCATCCTGGCAACGCGAAACCATTCGAATTATCCAGAACCTCCTTCACCACCTCCTCCAGGGTCTTATCTATCCCCTGTTTTTCGAATGCCATGGTCAGGGAGCCATCCGGAAGGCGGTAGTTCATGTCTGTTTTCATCCAGTCAAAGACCGGCATGAAGTTATAACAGATAACCTTTACGCCAAAACCCGCCAGATTACGGATGGTTTGTTTGTAGTTCTCAATGTAACGGTCGCGCTCGGGGGTGCCGATTTTGATGTCATCGTGGATGTTGACACTTTCGATCACCTCCATCGTTAACCCTGCGGCATGAGCCTGCTCTACCAGAGCCTTAATTTTTTCCACCGGCCAGATCTCTCCGGGCGCAACGTCATACAATGCCCCCACGACACCCTCAACCCCGGGCACCTGTCGAATATACTCAAGGGGAATTTTATCCTCCTGAGGCCCAAACCAGCGCATTGTCATCTGCATTTTGCTTCCACCTTTGTCGTTACGTTTTCGCGTTCTGAATAAGTACCATACTAGTATGAAAAAGCATATTCAGTAATTTTTATGAGATCAAGCCTCGCCGGAAAAATAACGTCTCTTTTACCCTGCAACGCGGTGGAAGCCTGCCTCCCCGTTAGAAGAAATAACCCTTGCAGGAAAGGTTGTTATTTTGTGAAAGATTTTAATAAGAAAAGCATTATGTAATATATATTCTGCTATTTACATTCAGAAATGCACAAATAAACACAACCCTCTCCAAAAAGAACAAATAAATAACATTTGATGACTATGATATGAGTCACACTTTTTTATTTATACTTGTATGGTAGTAGACTTGTAATCCGTGAGAGGTTTAATGTTTATGGCATAAAACATGCGCCGTTGGCCTGCTTCGGCCAAAAAGGGCGGTGTTTAGGTTATAAAAAACTGCGCTCACGGAGACTTTATGTCACTGATTAATAATATCTTTATGATCAACAACATCACAGGGCAGAAGCTATATTCTGAACTGGCAAAATCGCTACCCATTATTGATTATCATTGTCATCTTGATGCAAAAGCGATATGGGAAAATAAACCCTTTACCGATATGACTCAGCTATGGCTGGAGGGCGATCATTACAAATGGCGTGCCATGCGCGCGAATGGGATCCCTGAACGGAAAATTACCGGTAATGCCAGTGCGGAAGAAAAATTCGAAGCCTGGGCGCAAACCGTTGAAGCCAGTTTTGGCAATCCGCTTTACCACTGGACCCATCTCGAACTGAAGCACTATTTTAATATCGACGACACCCTCAACAGCAAAAACTGGCATGAAATTATGCGCCGCTGTAATGAACAGTTACGTGGCAGTGATTTTTTACCCCAGGCATTAATTCGCCGCTCTAACGTTGAAGCGCTGTGCACTACCGATGGCCCGCTTGACGATCTGCACTACCATCAGCAACTGGCAGCGCAGAGCGATTTTGCCACTCTCGTCCTGCCCACCTTCCGCCCGGATGAACTGTTCGATACGGACCCGGATCGCTTCCTGACCTTTGTCGAACGGCTGGCGCAGAAAACAGACATATCGATCGCGTCACTCGAACACTTCCTGGCTGCACTGGCGTCACGCATTGATTTCTTCCACTCCGTGGGCTGCCGAATTTCCGATCACGGGCCGCTGGCAGTGCACTATTGCTGTCTCGATGAAACCGCGCAAGCCGCGCTGTTCCAACGCCGACTGGCGGGTGAAACGCTGACGGAAAATGAACGCCAGGCGTGGGATAGCCTCATTTTTGTCGCGCTTGCCAGAATGTACAAACAGCGCGGCTGGGCGATGCAGATTCACTTCGGTGCGATCCGTAACAACAACATGCCGATGTTCCGCAAAGTCGGCATTAACAGCGGTTTTGATTCAATTGGCGATCAGCCCCATCTCGCCGGGAGCCTGAACGCCCTGCTCAATGCCATGGCTGAAAACGACGGTCTGCCAAAAACGATCCTCTATAACCTTAACGCCAGCTACAACGACGTGGTCGCCTCCACCCTCGCCAATTTCCAGAGCGGTGAAGAGGGCGTGAAGTCCCCGCTGCAATTTGGTTCCGGCTGGTGGTTTAACGATACGCGCCGCGGCATGGTTAGCCAGCTTAACACCCTGGCCGATCAGGGTTTACTGGCCAATTTTATCGGCATGCTCACCGACTCCCGCAGCTTCGTCTCCTATACCCGTCACGATTACTTCCGCCGGATCCTCTGCAATCTGATTGGCGGCTGGGTAGAGAGAGGGGAAGTCCCGAAAGATGAAGCGATCCTTGCTTCCATGATTCGCGGCATCTGTGTTGAAAACGCACGCCGCTATTTTTGTTTTGCTCAAGCCTGAGGCAGGAATAACCTATGTCGCTTAAGAAGAGAAAAGTCACTATTCCTGTCAGTATCGGCTATGGTCTGACAGATATCATGGGTGGCGGGGCTTTTACCGTTATTGGTGCCTGGCTGCTTTTCTTCTATACCACCTTTGTCGGTCTGTCGCCGATTGAAGCAGCCTCTATCGTCGCTATCGCCCGTATTGTCGACGCGATCGTCAGCCTGTTTATGGGCAGTTTTACGGATCATTTTTATAAAAATTACCTGGGCAAAAAATTTGGTCGCCGGCGGTTCTTTCTGCTGATCGGTGCGCCGCTGATGCTGGTTTATATTCTGCTCTGGCTGAACGGGATGAATTTCTGGTTCTATCTCGCCGTCTATCTGGCCTTTGAAATCATTGCTGCAATGGTGCTGATCCCATGGGAAACGCTGCCGTCGGAAATGACTAAAGACTTCAACGACCGTACCAAACTTTCCACCTGCCGTATGTTCCTGTCAGCCTCCGGAACGTTCCTCGCGACCTTTATTCCAGGCCTGCTGATTGGCTGGCTGGGCGATCACAATGCCGATGCTTATCTGATCAACGGCGTGGTGTTTGCCGTGCTGTTCACCGTCTGCGTGTTTATCTCCTGGAAAGTTACATGGGAACGAGAATTAACCCCAGAAATGCTGGCAGAAATGGAAAAAGCGCCACAGGCAAAAACAGCCGCTGAGCAACTCGCCGCCGTAGGCAACCTGTTTAAGGAGTACGCTTCAACGCTGAAGGTTCGCGCGTTCCGTAAACACCTCGCCATCTATCTTTTCTCCTTTACCGCCAAGGATGTTTACAACACGGTTTTCGTCTTCTTCTGCGTATACTGTCTGAGCGTTTCCTCCTCGCTGGCGGGCTCCCTGCTCTCCATGAGCATCGTCGGGTTGCCGGTTACGCTGGCGGCAGGCGTGGCAATCATCAAATATGGCCCGTCACGTCTTTATGTCTTTGCTTACTCTGTCATGCTGCTCTGTCTCGGCGGGTTCTTTCTGGTCTATCAGTTCCCGACAGACCACAAAGTGATGCTGCTGGTGATCCTCGCCGGGGTTTATCAGGTGGGCCGCTGCGTGCTGGAATTTACCCCGTGGAACGTCTTCCCGTTTATTCCGGATATCGACGAAATGATCACGCGTCAGCGTCGTGAAGGGCTGTTTGCGGCGGTAATGACCTTCTCCCGTAAGACTACGGTCGCCATTGCGACCTTTGCGGTGGGTCTGTTCCTGCAGAGCGGCGGCTTCGTGAAAGGGAGCCAGGTTCAGCCACAGGAAGCCATCAATACCATCGCCCTGCTGCTGTTTGTGGGTACCGCCGGTCTGCTGATTATTGCCCTGTGGCAGGCGCTCACCTTCCATCTGAACAAGCGCACGCACAAGATCTTTGTAGATGAAATTGAACGCCTGAAGGCACATGGCCGCAAACAGGATGTCACGCCCGAGGCTCGCCATGTCGTGGAAGACCTCACGGGCTATTCCTATGACGAGCTGTGGAATCCCGTGTCCGCAGAGTATGTAGCCCCTGCGACGCCCGGTTCCGCGCTGAACGGCTAACCCCCGTCGGCAGCAGGCTTTGCCCCGCCCGCTGCCGACCCTTTCCTGCCCTGTTTAACCCCCTGCTGGATTTAAGAATAATCCCACCAACATCGCCGTCTATGCTTAACGTTTAAAAAAAGACGACAACGTCGCGCCCTCTTTGACCGTTATTTCCCCTTTGCATACCGGAGGCCTGGCATGAGCAACCAAGGCGAATACCCCGAAGATGGTGAGTTCGGGAAGCACGAACAACACGATTTTAGCCTGTCCCGACGGGACCTTTTAAAAGCCAGCGCCGCAGCAGCGGCGACCGCGGCGGTCTATCCCTGTTCCGCCCTGGCCGAGGGCGAACCCGCCGTCACACCCGCACCGGAGAAAATGCCGGTAACGTTTCGCGTCAATGGCGAGGCGCAGCAGCTGGAGGTGGATACCCGCACCACCCTGCTGGATGCCCTGCGCGAGAACCTGCACCTGACCGGCACCAAAAAAGGCTGCGATCACGGACAGTGCGGCGCCTGCACCGTCATCGTTGACGGGCGCAGGATCAATTCCTGCCTCACCCTGGCCGTGATGCACCAGAACGCCGATATCACTACCATCGAGGGGCTGGGCACTCCTGACAATCTGCACCCTATGCAGGCGGCGTTTGTTAAACACGATAGCTATCAGTGCGGCTACTGTACGCCGGGGCAAATTTGCTCTTCGGTGGCGGTGCTGAAAGAGATTGAAGAGGGCATCCCCAGCCATGTGACCCTCGATCTGGTCTCTCCTCCCGAAATGAATGCCCAGGAGATCCGCGAGCGCATGAGCGGCAACATCTGCCGCTGCGGCGCATACGCCAACATACTCGCTGCCATTGAGGATGTCGCCGGAGGGGAAAAATCATGAAAGCCTTCACCTATGAGCGGGTAAAAACCCCAGCTGAAGCCGCCGCCAGCGCCCAGCGCACACCTGGCGCCAAATTTATCGCGGGCGGCACCAATCTGCTGGATCTGATGAAGCTGGAAATCGAGACCCCTGGGCATCTGATCGACGTAAACGGCCTGGGGCTGGATAAGATTGATGCCACTGACGAGGGGGGGCTGCGCATCGGCGCCCTGGTGCGTAACACCGATCTGGCTGCAGATGAGCGCGTGCGCCGCGACTATGCCGTGCTCTCCAGAGCGCTGCTGGCCGGGGCATCTGGTCAGTTGCGCAACCAGGCCACCACGGCGGGCAATCTTCTGCAGCGCACGCGATGCCCCTACTTTTACGATACGAACCAACCCTGCAATAAACGCCTTCCCGGCAGCGGTTGCGCGGCGCTGGAAGGTTTTAGTCGTCAGCATGCGGTCGTCGGGGGGAGCGAAGCCTGCATTGCCACCCATCCCGGCGATATGCCCGTCGCGATGCGCCTGCTGGACGCGGTGGTAGAAACCATCAATGCAGATGGAAAAACGCGCAACATCCCCCTCGCCGATTTCTATCGTGCGCCGGGAAAAACGCCCCATATTGAGACCGTGCTGACGCCCGGCGAGCTGATTACCGCCGTCACCCTGCCGCCGCCCGTGGGCGGGCAACACATCTACCGTAAGGTTCGCGATCGCGCCTCCTACGCCTTTGCGCTGGTCTCGGTGGCTGCGATTGTCCAGCCCGATGGCACCGGCCGCGTCGCGCTGGGCGGTGTCGCCCATAAACCCTGGCGGATGGCGCAGGCCGATGCGCAACTCCCCCAGGGGGCACAGGCGGTGTATGACGCGCTGTTTGCCGACGCGCATCCGACGGCTGAAAACAGGTTCAAACTTACCCTGGCGAAGCGAACGCTTGCCTCCGTGCTGACAGAAGCGAGGGCTCAGGTATGAAATTTGAGAAACCGGCAGGGGAAAACCCAATCGATCGGTTACAGGTGGTTGGACAGCCCCATGACCGTATCGACGGCCCGCTAAAAACCACCGGCAAGGCGCACTATGCCTACGAATGGCACGACACCGCGCCCAATGCGGCCTATGGCTATGTGGTCGGATCGGCGATTGCCAAAGGCGAGATTGCCGCCATCGACACCCTGGCCGCGAAAAACGCGCCAGGCGTGCTGACGGTCGTCACGGCCAGCAGTGCTGGCGAGCTCGGCAAAGGCGAGAGAAATACGGCCACTCTGCTGGGCGGCCCGAAAATAGAGCACTACCATCAGGCCGTTGCGCTGGTGGTGGCAGAGACGTTCGAGCAGGCCCGGGCCGCGGCGTCGCTGGTGCAGGTCCAGTACCGCCGTGAAAAGGGCGCCTGGTCGCTGGCAGAGGAAAAACCCGCCGTCAACGAGCCCCCGGAGAAGACCCCTGACAAAAACGTCGGCGATGTTGACGCCGCCTTTGCCGCCGCCGAGGTGAAGATAGATGTGACCTATACCACCCCCGATCAGAGCCATATGGCGATGGAGCCGCATGCCTCTATGGCGGTCTGGGACGGCGACAAGGTGACCGTCTGGACCTCCAATCAGATGGTCGCCTGGTGCCGCACCGATCTGGCGGCGACGCTGAAGATCCCCGAGGAGAACGTGCGCATCATCTCCCCCTATATCGGCGGAGGCTTTGGCGGCAAGCTGTTCCTTAGGAGCGATGCGCTGCTGGCCGCGCTGGCGGCCCGCACCCTGAAGCGCCCTGTAAAGGTCATGCTGTCGCGCCCGACAATTCCCAACAACACCACTCACCGCCCGGCGACCATCCAGCATATTCGCATCGGGACCGACAAGGCGGGCAAGATTACCGCCATCGCCCATGACAGCTGGTCCGGCAATCTGCCCGGCGGCACGCCGGAGACGGCGGTGCAGCAGACCGAACTGCTTTATGCGGGCGCCAATCGTCATACCGGCCTGCGGCTGGCAAAACTGGATCTGCCCGAGGGCAACGCCATGCGCGCCCCCGGCGAAGCGCCGGGCATGATGGCGCTTGAGATCGCCATTGATGAGATGGCGGAGAAAGCGGGCATCGATCCTGTCGAATTTCGCATTCTCAATGATACTCAGGTCGATCCGGCCGATCCCAACCGCCCTTTCTCCCGCCGTCAGCTTATCGAGTGCCTGCGTACCGGCGCCGAAGAGTTCGGCTGGAAGCAGCGCAACGCAAAGCCCGGCCAGGTCCGCGACGGACGCTGGCTGGTGGGCTACGGCATGGCGGCCGGTTTTCGCAATAACCTGTTAGAAAAATCGGGTGCCCGGGTACATCTGGACGCGGACGGAAACGTGACGGTGGAAACCGACATGACGGACATCGGCACCGGGAGCTATACCATCATTGCCCAGACGGCGGCAGAGATGCTGGGCGTGCCGCTGGACAAGGTGACGGTGCATCTCGGTGATTCGAACTTCCCGGTATCGGCCGGTTCAGGCGGCCAGTGGGGGGCGAACACCTCCACTTCGGGGGTTTACGCCGCCTGCGTGAAGTTACGCCATACCATTGCCACGAACCTCGGTTTTGATCCGGACCAGGCGCAGTTCAGCGACGGGAAGATCGTTCTTGATACCCGCAGCGCGGACATTCGCGAGGCCGCAGCCAACGGCACGCTGACCGCCGAAGACAATATCGAGTTTGGCGATCTGGATAAACAGTATCAGCAGTCGACCTTTGCCGGTCACTTTATCGAAGTGGCGGTCGATATGGCGACAGGTGAAGTCCGGGTCCGCCGCATGCTGGCGGTCTGTGCCGCAGGCCGGATCCTCAACCCGAAAACCGCCCGCAGCCAGGTAATTGGCGCGATGACCATGGGGCTCGGCGCGGCGCTGATGGAAGAGCTGGCGGTGGATACCCGTCTTGGCTACTTCGTTAATCACGATATGGCGGCGTATGAAGTCCCGGTCCATGCCGATATCCCGGAACAGAAGGTGATTTTCCTCGACGATACCGACCCCATCTCCTCGCCGATGAAGGCCAAAGGGGTGGGTGAACTGGGGCTGTGTGGCGTCGGGGCGGCCATCGCCAATGCGATCTATAACGCCACGGGGGTGCGGGTGCGGGAGTATCCCATCACCCTGGATAAACTGATCGATGCGCTACCCGATGTGGTGTAAGGAGAGAGCATGCTGCAAGGCGCTGCGCTGAGTGAACAGATTATCCCCGAGCAGGCTTTTGCTACCGACGACAGCGTGGCGGTGCTGCGCTTCGCGGCGGAGGCGTTTACGGCAGGCATGGCGGTGGCGCTGGTGACCCTGGTGGAGATCCGCGGCGGCGCAGCAAGGCCGCTGGGGGCGCAGATGGCCGTTCGCGAGGACGGGCTCTATTGCGGCTATGTCTCCGGCGGCTGCGTGGAGGCCGCTGCCGCGTACGAGGCACTGGAGACCCTCGCCTGCGGCACGGACCGTCAGGTGAAGTATGGCGAGGGATCGCCGTGGTTCGATATTGTGCTCCCCTGCGGCGGCGGGATCACGCTGAACATCCATAAAGTGCGCACGGTACAGCCGCTGCTGGCGGTGCTGAACAGCCTCGCCCAGCGTAAACCGGTGGGACTGCATTACCTCCCCTCTTCCCAATCATTGCAGTCGGCGCCCTGGACACCCAGGACAGGCTGGAAGGACGATCGCTTCGAGCAGGGCTATCGCCCCTGCCCGCGGCTACTGATCTATGGCGGGTCGGTGGAGGCGCAGGCGACAGCCAATGTGGCGCAGGCGGCGGGATACGAGGTGTATTGCAATCCCCCCACGGTTGAGCTGATGGATGCGGACACGGCGGTGATTTTGCTCTGGCACGATCAGCACAAGGAGCTGCCGGTGTTACAGGCCGCGCTGGGAGCGGCGCCGTTTTATATCGGTGCCCTTGGCAGCCAGCGCACCCACCAGCGGCGGGTGGGCAAACTGCGTGAGCTGGGCTGGAAAGATGCGGATATCGCGCGGATTAAGGCCCCGATTGGCATCTTCCCCCAGGCGCGGGATGCTAACACGCTGGCGCTGTCGGTGGTGGCGGACGTGGCGGCGGTAAGGGCCCACACGCGGTGATCCACCAGGATCTGGCGTCAAATGCTGCTGGTCGTGAGCGGCGAATAAGCATGGCGGGAATGCCAGTGACCACCCGTCATCCTGTCGTATGCGGCGGCATAACCAGGGTACCGGCCTTACTGCTTTCTGGTGCTGGCGCGAACTTGTAACGTTGAGGGTAATTCGATGGCTTTATCTGTCGATTTGCCAGCCAGTAGATCAAGCAACGTTTTCCCTGCGACCGTTCCCGTCTCACTCCATGGGAATTCAACCGCCGTCAGCGCCGGGGAACAGACTGCGGCAAGGGTCCCCCCGCTCAGGCTTGCCAGAGCCAGGGCGTCAGGCACTTTTTGCCCTGCACCGTGGCAGGCCATAATGCAGCCGCAGGCAATTTCATCAGAGGTGCAAATCAGCGCATCCAGCTCTGGCCAGGTAATACGAATATCGCCCAGCAGGTTTAAACCGGTCGTAATACCTGCGGGCAGATGAGAAGTCACCACACGGTGGGGCGAGTGGTTAACGGAGAGCATGGCGCTGTTCCAGCCGCTCAGTACCTGGCGAAACATAATGTTATTGGACGCCGTGCAAAGCAGGCCGATATTCTTATATCCGGCCTGCACAAGCGATGTGACCAGCTTTTTGATGGCAGCAGCATAGTCAACGCCAATACTGACCCAGCTCGCATCGCGATTGATGGCACCAATTTCAACCACCGGCACGCCGGTGTTACTGATCATTTGCGAACAACTGCTGATGTTATCAATGTTGAACTGAACAATCGCCGCCGGGTTATAGGCGAGCATTTGCGCAAAAGCGCGCTCTTCGCTCTGCCCTCCCTGACTGGACTCAATAAACATCATGCTATAGCCCTGAGTCGCGAGCACGGTCTGCAGGGTTTCGGAGACGGCAAGAAAGCCCGGAGAAGAAAATGAGGGCACCACGCCCATCACCAGGCTGGAGTCAGCGGAGGCGAGGCTACGGGCCTGGAGATTGGGCACATAGCCCAGCTCACTCACTGCCGCTTCGATGCGGTTACGGAGTTCAGGATTCACTTTTTCAGGCATACGTAACGCGCGCGACACGGTCATCGTGCTAACGCCGACCAGTTTTGCAACTTCAGCGAGCGTAATTTTACCGGTGTTTTTCCTGCGTTTTTCTCTCGCGCTATCGTCCGCTTCTAACGTCTGCACTGATCTCCTCCTTTCGCCTGACTGGGCAACCATTGTAAATGATGTTTAGCGTTTTTCGCATTGCCCAACTGCAAAGTAATTACAAGTATCGATAATAAAGTTAGCGGTAACAAGGATTTTAACATTATTGCCATGTTAGCGCTAACTTTGCGATACAGATCACGGTAAGCCGCGAAGTCATTCCACTATAGTAAGTTCACTTTCAACGCTATCGGGGTATTTATGATTACAACCTGGCTACCTGTAGAAAATATCCAGATCGTGGATTCAGTCAGCGACTGGAAACAGGCCATTAGGTTATCGGCTCAGCCCTTATTAGCGAAAGAGACGATTACCGAAGAATATGTTGAAGCCATTTTTAAGAGCCATCAGGAGCTGGGTCCTTATTATGTATTAGCTCCCGGCCTGGCGATGCCACATGCTCGCCCGGAGCAAGGGGCGATTAAAAACGGACTGTCGCTTTTACATATTAAACAAGGGGTTTCTTTTAACGCCGACGAGAATGACCCTATTTATGTTGTGATTATGTTGTGTGCACTTTCAGGAGATGAGCATATCAATATGATTACCGCCCTGGCGGAGATTTTTAGCAATGATGAACGACTCTCAGCACTGCTGAAAGCATCAACATTGGAAACAATTCAAACTGTTATCAACGGATAAAGAGGTGAAGATGAAAAAGGTTCTGATTGTTTGCGGTAACGGTTTAGGCAGCAGTTTTATCGTCGAAATGAACGTAAAAAAAATAATTAAAGAGCTGAATAAAGAAGCAGAGGTTTCTCATACCGATCTGACTTCGGCAAAAAGTGAAACTGCCGATATTATTCTTAGCGCTAAGGATATTGCCGAACATCTTTCCAGCCATTCTGCCCAGGTCTTTGGCTTATCTAACCTGCTGGATAACAATAAAATCAAAGAAATTCTTTCCGAAAATCTCTGATTAATTATTTGCGGCCTTACGGAGTTATTCTATGCTGCAGTTTATTATTCATGATGTGTTGGGCACACCAGCAATCCTGGTCGGTCTCTTTTCCCTGATCGGCTTATTATTGCAGAAAAAAGCTTTTTCCGATGTTATTTCCGGAACCCTCAAAACCATTATGGGTTTTGTGATATTAACATCCGGAGCGGCGATTATCGCCACGACATTAACGACCTTTAGCCAGCTGTTTGAGCACTCATTCCATATTCAGGGAGTAGTGCCCAATACGGATGCTATGGCGGCGCTGGCCCAGAAAAACTACGGTACCGCAACGGCAATGATCATGGTCCTGGGGATGTTGTTTAACATTGTCCTGGCCCGTATTACACCGCTGAAGTACATCTTCCTGACGGGACACCACACGCTCTATATGTCGGCGATGCTGGCCGTTATCCTCTCAGTCGGCGGTCTGTCACCCCTGTGGGTGGTGCTGGTGGGAGCGGTGATCCTCGGCATCATGATGGTGGTCTCGCCGGCCATTCTGCAGCCGTTCACACGCAAAATAACTGGTACTGATGACCTGGCACTGGGACACTTTGGTTCAACTGGCTATCTGCTGTCGGCGCTGGTGGGAAAAGCGATCGGTAAGGGCAGCCCGTCGATTGAAGAGCTGAAGGTACCGAAATCACTGAACTTCCTGCGTGACTCCTCGGTCGCCATCTCGCTGACGATGATGATCCTGTTCGTGATTCTGGTGCTGGTAGCAGGCAAAGAGTTTGTCGAAACCAGTATCAGCGGTGGTCAGAACTTTATCATCTTCGCCATTATCCAGTCGCTGACCTTCGCGGCAGGCGTGTGGATCATCCTGGCGGGCGTGCGCATGATTATTGCCGAAATTGTTCCGGCCTTTAAAGGCATCGCCGACAAACTGGTGAAAGACGCCAAACCGGCTCTCGACTGCCCTACCGTCTTTCCATTCGCTCCAAACGCGGTGATCGTCGGATTCCTGTCAAGCTTTGCCGCCGGTCTGGTGAGTATGTTCCTGTGCCCGCTCTTTGGTTTAAGCGTCATCGTTCCTGGCCTGGTGCCGCACTTCTTCTGCGGCGCGACGGCGGGCGTTTACGGCAACATCTGCGGAGGTCGCCGCGGCGCGGTGGTGGGTGCATTTGCTCACGGTCTGCTGATTTCATTTTTGCCGGCGATTTTGCTGCCTTTGATGGGCGACCTTGGCTTTGCATCCACCACCTTTGGCGATGCGGACTTCGGGGTGGTTGGCATCATTCTTGGGCATGTCGTATCACTGTTTAACTAATTGATTCTTTTGGAGGTAAGTATGGCGGCTAAATTTTCGCCCTCGTTAATGTGTATGGATTTAACGCAATTCAGAGAACAAATTACGGCAATGAACGGGCGGGCGGATTTTTATCACGTTGATATTATGGATGGCAGCTATGTGAAAAATATTACGCTGTCACCGTTCTTTATCGAAAACCTGAAGAAAATCACCGATGTGCCAATCGATGTGCACCTGATGGTGAACCACCCGGAAGATATTATTCCGATGTGTATTGATGCAGGGGCCGATATTATCAGCTTCCATCCGGAGACGGCGAATAACAAAATATTCCGTCTGCTGAACCAGATTAAAGATGCGGGCCGTCGCTGTGGCGTGGTGTTGAACCCGGCTACCCCGGCTGATGCCATTAAAGAGTACGCGCATCTGCTGGACAAAGTGACCGTCATGTCGGTTGATCCAGGCTACGCCGGGCAGAAGTTTATTCCGGAATCACTCAACAAAATCAGAGAATTGATTGCGATGCGTGAAGCACATGGTTACCACTATCTGACCGAGATTGACGGCTCCTGCAACGAGAAAACCTTTAATGTAATTGCTCAGTCCGGTGTTGACGTCTTTATTGTCGGGACCTCTGGCCTGTTCTCCCTGGCGGATAATGTGAGTGATGCCTGGGATAAAATGGTCGATATTTACCAGCGCGAAGTCGCTGCCTGAAAATTGCAGTGCGCTCAGCCGTATTAAGCCATCGCGCAGGATAAAGGTCTTTTTAACCGGTCTGTCTCTTTATCCGCGCTCCTGATTAGTACGGTTGAGGGCGCTGTACCTTTTAGCACATAGTTGCCAAAGCAAGAAGCATTTTGTATCCCCACTTATATCAATGCTTTTTTATTATCGAAGGTGAATTATGGATATTTCGGAAGTTCTTAACGTCAAAAATATCAAGTTAAGCATGAGTGCGAGAAGTAAGGAAGATGCCATTGAAGAATTAACGGATTTACTGGTGCAGGATGGCGCGGTCATTAATAAAGATGAATTTATTCGGGATGTCTGGCTGCGCGAGGAGCAGGGATCAACGGGATTCGAAAATCATATTGCGATCCCGCACGGTAAATCCTCGGCTGTCGCCCATACGGCATTGGCTATTGGGCGTACCCAACACGACATTCCCTGGG
Source organism: Leclercia sp. GHBNCSD (assembly GCF_055805075.1). Taxonomy (NCBI): domain Bacteria; kingdom Pseudomonadati; phylum Pseudomonadota; class Gammaproteobacteria; order Enterobacterales; family Enterobacteriaceae; genus Leclercia; species Leclercia sp. GHBNCSD. Next base: position 959,257 of record NZ_JBQVYO010000001.1, read on the forward strand.
AAACGATGGATGGGAGCGATGTCCGCTGTATTATTTTATTTGCTGTTCGTCTGGCAGATCAGAATACCACTCACATCCGTTTATTATCACATGTCTCAGGCTCATTAGCCGACGAGGATATTATCGCTAAGTTGCTGGTAGAAACTGATCCTCAGAAGCTCATTGAGCTATTAAATTCAGAAGCTGAAGACCAGACCGTTTAATTCCGGAAATTATTACCTCTGCCATTATCTGATAAGTTTGAACATCTCAAAGCAAATTATGGAGAATACCCATGAATATCGTTGGAATTACAGCCTGTACTGTAGGTATTGCACATACATACATTGCGCAGAAGAAAATTGAAACAGCAGCAAAAAAAGCAGGTCACAATGTCAAAATTGAAACGCAAGGCACAATTGGTATCGAGAACGCCTTAACCGCTGAAGAAATTGCACAGGCCGATATTGTTCTGCTGGCCGCTGATGTAAAGGTATCTGGAGAAGAACGGTTCGCCGGAAAGCGAGTAGTTAAAGTTCCAACAGAAATGGCGGTTAAATCTCCTAATAAGCTTATTGAAAAGCTCAGTGAATTAGTGAATTCATAACTTTTACCTGTGCGTATCCTATAAATTAAAGGGCGTAATTTATGAATATAAAAGAAATATGGAAAGCAGCCAACCCTAAAGGTCATCTGCTTACTGCTATCTCGTTCTTAATTCCCATTGTCTGTGGTGCTGGATTTATTATTGCCATCGGCATGGGCCTGGGGGGTACGGTTCAGGACGCGTTAGTGCCGGGCCAGTTTGATCTGTGGCAGGCCTTAGCAACGATGGGCGCAAAGGCCCTTGGACTTTTGCCCGTCGTAATCGCTATCGGGATTTCCGGCTCGATCGCTGGCAAACCCGGTATTGCGCCGGGTTTTATTGTGGGCCTGGCGGCTAATGCTATTGGTGCAGGTTTCATCGGCGGCATGATCGGCGGCTACATTTCTGGGTATATTGCGCTTGCTATCATTAAAAATGTGAAGGTACCTGGCTGGGCTCGGGGCTTAATGCCTACACTGATTGTGCCATTTTTTGCCTCTATCATCAGCGCCCTGATCATGGTCTACATCATCGGTACGCCTATCGGTATTTTTACCGATGCGCTTACCTCTTTCCTGAGAAGTATGGGTACCTCTTCCAATTTAGTCTTAGGGGCTGTGATTGGCGCGTTGTGTATTGTTGATTTCGGCGGGCCGATCAATAAAACCTGCTTCGCATTCGTCTTAACGCTTCAGGCGCAGGGCATAAATGAACCCATTACTGCACTTCAGCTAGTGAATACGGCAACCCCTATCGGCCTGGGGCTGGCATTTTTTATCGCCAAACTTCTGCGCAAAAACATCTATAACAACGAAGAGATCGAGATGTTGAAATCGGCGGTGCCGATGGGAGTGGTGAATATCGTCGAAGGCTCTATACCTATCGTGATGAACGATATCATTCGTGGTATCACCGCTGCGGCAATCGGTGGCGCCTGTGGTGGTGCCGTTACCATGGTATATGGTGCTGACGCAACCGTACCTTTCGGCGGCGTGTTGATGATTCCAACCATGTCACACCCCATGGCGGGTATTATGGCGTTACTGGTGAATATCGTTGTCACGGCTACTGTCTATGCCGTCATCAAAAAGGATGTTCCTCGCGACGTGGTTATAAACCACGATGATGAAGAGGAAGATATTAATCTGGATGACATCAAAATAAGCTAAGCCTGGACGTAAAAACACGCAGGGTAGATTGGCAACATTCTATGTTTCGCTGGGCGGTATCCAGGCTACTGGTGCTGCCCGAACACCTTCTCAGGCTTATGTAAACGGTGCAGGCTAAAAATTATGCAAAGAATATGTTCTGTTGATAATACCTGGGACTCACATTCCTGACTGGTGAATATCAGAGGTAACGCGTTGACTTAGATGGTGCCGATAATAGGAGTCGAACCTACGACCTTCGCATTACGAATTATAAGAACTGCGTTTTAACACAGTAACTTACCGCATCATCCCTGCGCTCACACGTCCCATGATGCCAAAAGATGTGAAGACACGACAAAGCCAGAAAAGCCATGCGTGTCCCACATTTGTCTCACACTACCCTGTCGTCTTCGATCGCACTGTTGATGAAGTACGTCACCCGCCCCAACACTTCCACCTCTTCCGCCGCTTCCCCTTCTATCGCTTCGCCGTCATCACAAATCAGCGCCCTACCCATTACCCTGGCAAATTGAGTCCGGCCGCCCGATAAAATAAGCAGAACCTGATTCTGTACCAGCCTGGTGCACGGCTCGATGACTGCAAACCCACTCGACGTTTCCAGGATGCGGCTGTCCATGCCGATCCCGCAGATACGCTCCGGCGTTAACCGCTGCTCTACATAGTCGCCCGCCGGTGAAGGAAATCCCATCAGTGAACCCTCCCCATGTTGCGCAGGATCCAGTAGTGATTGTCGGTTCCGTCAGTTGTCTTATCCGTGAAGTCGGGCTGGTAGCGCTCTATCCACTCGTTGGCGTCGGCCCGGCTGAAATGCCAGTGGACCTTTGCCAGCTCGCGGATAAAGTCTTCTGTGCGTAAGCACCGGTAGCCCTTAGGGTTTAGTTGTATTGCGGCCACAAATGCGGCGTGAATGTCGGAACGGCGGGGCATGATCTGCACTCCTTTTACTGTTTTTATATACAGTAGTTTTGAAGGCGGTGCAGATCAATGAGGCGATACCTATCAATACCCCCGCCAGGAGTTAAAGTGTGGCTACGAAATAAACGACAGCGCACGCCAGCACTGGAACAATCCAGTCGAGCAGGCTGGGCAGATTCCATGCGCTCCAGTCGAATCCGCCCCACCACGGCATATTGGCACGCTTCCCTGCGCCAAACTGGGCAATCCAGCGATACTCGGCCTGGGTGTGCTCGCGAGCGATAAACCAGATACAGCCTGTCGCACCGCCCGCGCCCCACATCTCTGAAACCAGACCGACAGCGCATTGCACGAAGACAGCAATGGCTGCGTGGGCCAATGGAGAAAGGTCACCCATGGCTGACCCCCTCCAGCGCTTCAACACGTGCCGTGAGATTTACGTGCTGATCCAGCAATCTCTCATAATTGCGGCGCTGTAATGCAGCTTCCAGAGCCAGTGCTTCTTCATAGCGAATGCCGTAGCGCGAACCGGCTGGAGTATCCAGAACATCTATAAATTCAGGAACGGCCGCCTCTTCGTATTCCTCCTCAACTTCCACCATTTCTTCATCTTCGTATTCTTCGCTGACCTCTTCCGTTTCAGGGGCCAGTACGAATACGTGAGCGCCTTCGTCATTCAGGTGCGGAGAACCATCCTCATTGAAGATAAAGATCTGGGTAAGCTTTGGCTCCTGATACTCCTGCTTGACCAGTTTCTTGATTTTCGTACCGTCTTCCATCTCTGCATCAACCAGCACTTCGCGGTAAGCAGTAACCATAATCGGCTTACTTACCATTCGCGTTTTGGTGACCGAAACGGCTTTTTCCACAGTTCTGGTTTTTACGACAACAGCACCTTCGTTGGTCTGAACTTTAACGTACTGGTCTTCCCACTCGTCATAGCACAGAAAACCGAAGCGGTGAGCGTCCAGTCCGTGTCTCTCAAAAGCCTCAACGTATCGCTGAGCAACAGCACCGAAGTGCCACCTGGCACCATCGGCCCCCTTCTCTTCTACTCGATCAAGATACTGATACTGCACCCAGTCCACTTCAGCAGCCGCATCCAGCATTGCATCGGTGATCACCAACGGTTTAGTTTTGTGCCTCTCGTCAGACGTTATAGTGAACGCAGTCTGGGTATTGCCCCCAGCCCAGGGCAATGCGCTTGTTGCGCAGATGTAGTTGTTAGCGCTTTGCAACGCAAGATTAGATTGAAGCCTGACGTTTCCAGCACCCTTAGGTGCCAGATAAATTGACACGTCAGCAGACCCGCCGCGGGCCCCCAAGATTGCATTTCCAGTCCCCTGGTTCACCAGCAATGAATCAGGCTGACCCGAAGCGCTGATGCGGAAACCCTCTCCGCCGTTGGTGTTAAACAGAATCTGGCCATTGCCTTTCGTGCTGATAGCAAGGTTCACGTTGGCATCAGTGCTGTCTATGCCAATGCCAGGTGTGCCGCCGGAAACCGCCCCATCAATGGATACCCTGCTTACTGTATTAAGCTTGGTGGCTTTCACGAGGAATGAGCTGGTAGAGATTTCCGCGCCCGTGAACCTGAACCCCTGGAAGTTAATGCCCACCCCGGCCGGTGAAGTTGCAGTATCCCCGCTACACCCGATAAGGTAATCAGTTGCGAGTCCCCAGCTTCGGTTATTAAATCGCAGGCCGTTTCGCATTTTTGAATTGACATTGTTAGCCTGAAGCTGAACGCCTGCCTGCGTTTCATAGCTGCCAGCGGAAGCAACCACCAAACCATAAGCGAGCCCACCATTTACTAACACGCCGTAATTCAACTCGATGCCCATTGCAGTGGCGGACGCATTATTCGCATATGCAACAAGGTTAGCAGCCCATACTGCAGAATTGGCACCCTTACCATCGGCTCCGGCATAAAGCGCCACTACGTTACCCCCGCCGTTATCGTACGAGGGGATCTCAGATGTTGCATAATGAGCGGACTGGAAAATATTGCCATAGCCTGCCCATTTATCGCTTCGGTAAGTGCGCTTTATTACCTTCTGCGACCAGATCGGTCCGCCCTGGAATGGAATCAAGCCAGCAAAGTTAGGTTTGGCCCCTGTAAAAGATACATTGCCCGCTGCCTCAATGGACGCCTGGTCATCTGTCGGGTTCCATTCTGTCGCCAGCTTATAAGTGCCATATGGAATATACATGGCTCCTTTATCGGCAGCTGCAAACGCAGCATCTGCTGTCGCGATCCCGGTTGAATCTGCGCCCCCTGCAAAACCAGACCATGTAACCGGTTTAGCCATCCCCCCGACAAGTCCAGCCCCCCCTGGATCGCCCAACTCCTGACGAAGTGACGCATCTCCTACGCTTACGAAATGCGTAGAATCACTTACCCAGGATGCAGCATCATTGCCGGTAGTAGTGAACGGCAGATTTGTTGCAGCGGTCAGCTTCCAGAGCTCATTCTGATACCTAATCAGCTGGTTATAGTCAGTAATGGTAAGCGGGCCATCCGTATATTCACCAATAACCTGGTATCCAGAACTCTGGATAAAATCATTAAAACGCTGTTGCTGACTGATTAACTGCGCTGAAAACGTCTGTTCCATGCCCCACATTGTCGGGCGGTTTCTGCCAAAGCGATCCTTCCAGATGGCTTTGGTAATGTCGTTAACCGCAAAGTCCAGATTCTGGGCGTTATCGAAAAGGTCCTTCGGATCCATTGATCCAATCGGATTGTTAGTGGCGTATTTGGTCATGCTCGCTCCGGGCATAAAAAAACCCGCCGAAGCGGGTCAGATAATTTTGATTTGGTATTAAGCGGCGTCGCCGGGGTAAGTGGCATCATCGTAGGCGTATTTACCGGGGTGATACTGAATAGCCGTCACCTGGCTGATCCCGTCATTGCCCGGAGATATTTCCCCCACCAGTGCGTCATACGGCACACGAACTGATGAGCAGAACAGCAGGCGCGGCGGTTCGATGTACGCGTCGTTCATCGCCCACAACTCCGGCTCCAGCGCGGCGCTGTACGGCACCGAAATGGTGAAGTCGTCAATGCGTGTCGGAACAACCATTGCTGATGCCCGTCCATCCTGATGGCGGATAATCACGCGCGGGCTTTGGAACGACCAGTCCGGTGACTCGCTGAGCGTCAGAATGATTTTGCTGCTGTCATATGTCATATCGGTTATCAGGCAACTCAGCTGCTGACCACCAGGGATGTCGTCAGCCAGTACAATACGATCCATGAACTCATAGCAGAGTGCATCCATTTCAGTCGAGGTGGTGTGCTGTAGGCGTTGCAGCTGGTAGCCCAGCAACCGGCGCATGCCGATGCGGTAGGCTCGGTCCTCGTCCAGTACACCATCCAGCGTGTAGCTCTCGATTTTCTGCGGTGTTGGATTGTCAGGCTGGCGGCACTGCACGGTTTCCTCTGCCCAGGTGGTGCCGTTGATATAGGTCACGTCCACACCGTCGTAATCGTCCTGAGACGGGGCCTTAAACGCGGTCTGCAGTTCCTCGGTGGTTTCCTGCGGGGTGATCATGCCTACCCAGGGTTTAATCCCTTCCCTGCCGGCAGATGCCAGCCCGTCAGACAGCAGAAAATAGCCCATCCCGGCATTGGTGATTTTCTGTAGCACCTCAAGTGCGGACTTGCTCTCACCGCTCGCCCAGTCGAACTTCTCACCACGGGGCGTCCAGTAGGTTTGCTCCAGCGCGTCAATCGCCGCCGTGTCAATCTGGCTGGCCGTGAACCCAAGCGACTCCAGGACGTGGTAAAGCGCGCCGCTGATGCTCCGCGCCGTTCTGCCGCCGCTGTAAATACGGGTTGGCGTGACGCTAATCCGGCGATCGGACATCGCCGCCAGGCGGTTACCTGTGCGCACGGTCAGCGCCATGGTAGTGACACCGTCGTACTTCGTAGGGCGTTTGCTCAACCGGGAGCGCAGCGCCTGCCAGAATACCTGGTCACGTGTGCTGCCACCCTTAACCGGTTCGGTGCGGCGCATCCGGATCTCGTACTGGCCAGGCGATACGCTGTAGCGATGCGTAAACCCGATCTGGTTTTCGGTGCTGCGTGAATAGAACGGAGACTGCTGCTGCCAGGCAGTGGTGCCAACCTTGCGATACTGGATCACCAGACGCACCGGCATGGAACGCTTATTCCCCTGGTCTGTGTAACGCACAAGGCCGCTCTGGAAGTTGATGTTAACCTCGAATGCGTCCAGCGTTTCGCCGTCCGGGCAGGCCAGGAACGGGCCAACCCATTCGTAATCGTCGCTGACACCCGTCACGGTCGCATCCAGTAGCGTGCGCTCAGTGAAGCCAGGCCATGACGGGTCTGGCGTTGTGATTGTCTCACCTTCTGGGCCTGTGGTGACCGTTACCCGCTCAACCGTAACCGTTTGGCTATCCACATCGGTGATCCGGAACTGATTGCCAGCTAAACCCAGCGAGAAGCGCTGAATGCCCTCCGGCAGTCCGGTAAACGGCGTGCCGGTGGCGCTGTTGTAGGCCAGGGTGATGTGCGCCCTTACCTCCGCCGTGCCGCCCGTAGATTTCACGCCTGCCGTATTAACCGGAGCATCACCAAACGCAGCAACAGGTAACGGGCTATTCGTAATTGACCCGCCAGCAAACGGGCTGCTGGCCTCGCCGATTTCAAGCCGACCGCTGTTATCGCGCGCGACCAGGCCGGAGCCGGAGAGTTGCGAGGTGATCGAGGAAACCAGTCCCGACATGGTGACGTAGTTGGTAACCAGCGATACCGGATAGGTCGTTCCCTGCCAGCTGATGCTGAAAGTCACAGGCGTGCTGCTGAAATCGTAGGTCGTCGGCGCGGCGTTAGCGGTGATGCTGGCGGCGCTGCCACCCACCCCTGGTACTGGCGGGATGCCCGGAGCGTAACTGGCGATCACCAGGTCGTATTCGTTGCCGTTATAGTCCAGGGACACCGGCATTCCGACCACTGGTGCCAGTTCCTCTACTCCGCCATAAATCACGCTGTAACCGCCGGACGACACCACGGTATAAGAGTTTGGCGCCAGTACGGTGATCACCGTGCCAACAGTCCACGACGGCGGGATTTCCTCATCCCCAGACGACGATACGTCAACCAGCGTGATGGAGTTCCCGGATACCACTAGCGCATCAGCGATAATGCTGACCGTCTCCGGGCCGCTTGAGCCCAGGTCCAGACCGGCGGTACCGGAGCCGGTATTGCCGACCTCTGGTGAGTTGAACCAGTTTTCAGTGCGCGTGTCGCCGGATACCGTGGCGCCAGGCGGATAGAGAGTGTAACGCACGTCTGTACCGAAAGCAGAGATTGGCGTATTACCGATCCGGATATCGGACTGGTTAATCACCATGTCGCCGACACCGACGCACAGGAACATGCTGGTTTCCATGCTGGTCTCGTTGACGAACCGGCTCACCGGCTGCACGACGTAATCAGGCCAGACGCGATATTTGCCGAAGATTTCCCGAATGGGTTCACCTAGTTTTGCCGCATTCGCTTTGGCCGGGTTGAGGTCAATCTGATCACCGCTGGCCGCCTGGGAACCGCCGCCGCCAGCCTGAGACATTGTGCTCATCATGTAGATGCTGTACGCAGCGGAGGCAACGGCTACGCTGACGGCAACCCAGATCGCGATTTCTGCGCCGGTACCGTATGGTACCGGATACATCCTGATGTCGGTTTCTCGCTTGATAACGCACAGTGGCCACTCTGACGCCGGGACGGGAACACCGTCGATTTCAACCGCAACCGGGTGCTGCTGATCCGGTGCCCAGCCCTTCACGTTCTGCACAAACCAGGTGCTGAGGGTCATCGTTTCATGTTCGTGCTTTTCCAGCGGTTCGCCCGGCAGGCGGGACGGATAGATTCGGATCGTCACTGGTAATACTCCACGCGGACAAAGCGGCGCGCAAACCGCGCCAGCGGCAGAAAAGTTACGTTGGTGCGGGGATTGCACTCTGCGGCACGCAGCTGGCCGTCAATCTCGACCACGATGGCAACGTGTGTCACCACTGAACCGGAATAACAGGCGATACCCGCGCCCGGGACCGGTTCACATCGAGTCAGGCCAGTCATCAGCCCGCGTGCCTCGCGGTCGAGGCCGTTATCATCCTTCGTGACTCCTGCAAAATCAGGCCACGGAGCCAGGCCCAGATCTCGCCTGATTTCGTTGACGATGCCAAAGCAGTCGAGCGCGGGGTAAATTCGCCCGCCCTTATGCCACTCGACAGAACGGTATTTATCAGGATTGAACATGGTGATTTCCTACTGGAGGTAGCGGAGTCCCGGGAAGACAGGAAGCGTGTATCGATAGCGCGGCCACGCGGTTTTCAGGATATTCAGGAATCCGGCAGTAATTTGCACCTCGGTCGCCTTCCAGTACCCGTCCTTAATCTGCAGGACGATCGGTGGTGCCGCCGGGTAGCTGAGGTCGGTCGATATGTACTGCCGCATTACCAGCGTGCCGTTGTTCAGGTTAGCCAGGGCATTGCGTATCGCAGTGGAAACAATGCCGTCAATGTTGCTGATGGCGAACTGCAGATCCTGCGTGCCGTCTTTGTTCCTGGCTGGCAGCGCGACGGCCATAGCAGCGGCTTCGAACTTCACCGATGCGCCAGTTTCCGTGACAGCGGTGATATCTTCGAAGTTCTCGACCAGCCAGTAATCCTGCCCACCGACGGTAATCTGCAACGTATTCAGTAGCGCCTCGCTGCCGCCGCTGGCGTAAAGCCTGTTCAGGGTTGGACTGGTCATGCTTCCGGCCACTCCCTGTTGAGCGCGTAATCTATAATGCTCTGCCCCACGATGAACTCAGGGAAATTACCCCAGCCAGGCGGCAGAATCGGACGCTCCCACAGCTCCAGTGTTGCCGTGAATTTCCAGAACCCCAACCCGAACAGAACTGGCCCGTCGTAGATATCCTTGAACCGGCAGACGTAGTCACCGACGCCCATCGGCGTGCGCATGCGCATGTTGAACCACGCTGCGCCGTCAGTGATCACGTCTCTGAACCACACCTCAAACAGCTGCGCCTGGGCATCATTAAACACCCACGAAACCCCCGCCTCAGTTGGAACCGAGGTGTATTTGCGGCGCTGGCGCGTGCGGCCGGATGTCATGGTGGAACGCTGGAGAGGGCTTACCGGAGTGAATCCATGCCCGGAACGCTGGGGCATTGGCAGGTACTGGTGCGGGAAATCAATGGTGCTGCTGATCCCCATGGGAACTCCTTATGTGAGGCGTTGACTGGTATTGAAGTTGGTGGTCAGTGCGTTGGAGAGCTTTCCTTTGCCGCTGGCGACGTCACTGACTGCCATGGCATAGCCCTGCTGCGCCCCGCGCTTGACTGCGGCCTCGAGCATGGCCAACTGCTGCTCAGTCGGATCCCCGTTAACCTGAATGACCGGGCTGTAACTGAACGCCCCGCCACCACCGCCCATATCGCGGTTACTGATGACGCGACCGTTATCGCCGGGGATCATGTACTGGCTGCCATTGCTGGCTTTGAAAATCTCAGGCTTGCCACCCTCGCCCACACGGTACATGGAGCTGGCCGATACTGGGCCGCCGTGTTCGCGCCCGCCACCATATGACATTGCGCCAATAGATGAGATCACCTGGCCGCCAGCTGCGGCAACCTGTGCCATTGCTGCCATGTTCCATGGGAATGGTCCGGAGGCCATGGCGTTTGATAGCGCAAGCTGAAGGTTCAGAGTGGACTGTGCAACAGCAAAGGCTTTACTGATAGCGAACAGTGTCTTGTAAGCGGCATTGCTTTCGCCGGCGCTTTTAGACACGATTTCAGCCAGGCCGGAGAATCCCTCACCGATCCCGCCAAGCAGCATGTTCATCACGTCAACCTGACGCTTTGCCTCCTGCTGGGCAATGCTGATGCGGTCGTTAGAAGCCTGCCTCGCGATGGCTGTCTTTCCGTCCTCATACTGCTGAGCGTTAATCACACCCAGATCCCGGTATTTAGCCAGAGCCTCGAGCTTGCGCTGCTCTTCCTCGTTTACCTGCGCGGCTGGATCCTGCGCTTCGCCTGTGTAAGGATCGCGTTGTACTTTTGAGGCTGCCACCTCTTGGTTAATAAACCGCGAGGCCTGCTCCGCCTGCTGACGCATCTTCAGGGCGTTGGCGACATCCCATGTACGGGCTGCGTACTCCCTTGCCTCCTTAATCTGGGCTTGGGTGGCGGCGCTACCGAGTGACTGTTCGGCCCTTAGCATAGCCTGTTCACGGCTAAGCTCACTGGTCGACTCTGCAGCGAGTTCGGATTGCTGTTTGAGGCTCGCCAGTTTCTGAGCAATGGATTCAGCCTGCGAGGCGGAGGTCTTGCCCTCTTTGTTGCTCTCTTTCCGCGCCTCGGTAACCCGATAGGTTTCTGCGTATTCATCCTGCAGATCTTTGATGCGCTTCTGATCTGTGATGCCAGCGTCTGCTGCATCATATTGAGCCTGCAGCCTGGCTCTGGCTTCGCCTTCCAGCTTGGCTAGCGCTAAGCGGCGCTCTGAGTTTTTAACTAACTTGCTTGTTGCCGCATCATCCCCTTTCGTGCTTGGGCTGCTAAATTGATTATTGCCTCCATCTTTTGCAGCTTTGGCACGAATATGAGCAATCTCGCCTTCAACTTGTTTAAGTTGAAATGCAGCCTGCGCTCGGCGCTGTTGAAATATAGTGTCAGATTCATACCAGCGCTGGCCGTCTTTAATTTCATCATTCAACTCTTGCTGAAGCTTTATTAGCTTCGGCATACGGGATGAATCGCCAACATTATTGTTGTAATAGTTAAGGTTGTCAGCGACGTTCTGCATTAAGCCAGCAAGCGTAGATGTAAGGCCGATCGCTTGGTTCAGGTCATTAATTGCGTTTCTAAATGCTACATCCAGACTATTTTTTGCCCGTTCAACGTTGACAGGCATTTTCTCAAACTCAGCATTTACATACTCAGATTGTTTTTGAATTGCGTTAAGAGCGTCCTGTGCCGTCAGCTTTCCGTCGAGCATTCGTTGACGTAACTGATCGGTAGAAATACCAAGCCCCGCAGCCATTTGTCTAGCCAGTTCAGGCATTTGCTCAACAATTGAGTTAAACTCTTCGGCTTGGATCGTCCCTCTTGACATGGACTGTCCGAACTGACGTAAAGCATTAGACATTTCTTCAGTAGAAGAACCGCCAATAGTTCCTATCTTTTGAAGTGTTGAAGTTAATTGCAGGATCTGCGCATTTGTGGCCCCAGTGCTTTTCAGGGAGGTGGTTAATGATTCCCATAACTTCTCAGTTTCTGCCAAGCTGCCACCCGTCTCCGATGCAATCGCAGACAAGGAAGACATACTCTCTTTTGCCGCATCAACACTTGGGCTTAATCGTGTAACTCTCGCCTGGAGAGTTGCCATTTCATCACCGATAGCAATCAACTTCTTTGCTGTATCAATAGTAATGGCAGATGCAATTGCGACCCCGACCTTATTTAGCGCCCCTTCAAAACGACTAGCTGACGTCGAGGCCCGGTCAAAATTGTTCCCCATCTTATCGAGACGATCATTTACTTTTCTCTGAGCTTCAATAAGCTCTGCTACATCCATTTGAACTTGGTAAACAATATTCCCAACCTGTTCATTGCTAGCCATTCTTGTCTCCTGGCATAAAAAAACCCGCCGAAGCGGGTTTTAATGTTCAGTGTTTATTACTTACATCTATTTGGGATGTCTTTTTCTGCAATCTCGCCTTGCTTTGTGAGATCGTAAATTGTCGGATTGTCTATAGAAATCTGGCTTGCCTTTTCAACCACAGGGGCAATAAATACCAATGAGGCTTTATTATCACCTTTGGTCACTTCAGCCTTGCCGCATACGTTTCCAAATCTGGCGTACACTGTGTCTCTGTCGTCAGGGAAGAAATTAACTTCCTTTAATGAAACGACTTTTACGTCTTTTGGAAAGAAACCGCTTTCTGCTCTTTGTTTCACAGCATTGACAATTTCTGCATCAGTAGCCGCCATAACACAAGGTGCAGCGAGCAGCGTTCCCAATAAAATTAATGTACGCATCTTTCTATTCCCCATTGGTAAAAGTGGAAACATCCTACCCAGGAATAGCACAGGCGCAACGGCAAACGCTGATTTATTGATCTCAATCGACCGGAAACGGGAAAACCCGCAGTTAAGCGGGTTGAATTTACATGACGTGGGCCTTTAGTTTTTCAGAACGGATCCACCAAGCACGACAGTTAAGCGATCGAACACATCACATGACTCTTGGAAATCGTTAGAAATCTCTTTCATGACTGGATTTCCTTCGCTGTCAGTTACCACAACAGAGTAAGCGTACTCATCTGTTCCGTTCTCGCCTTCACAAACCAAGCAGGACAAAGTCGCTGTTAGGATGCTCTTATCAACACCAAATTTAAAATCAGATAGCTTTTGCTCGCCGATTACGCAAAGTGTCATTACGATCCCCTTAAATTCCGATAGCGGCCAGCATTTTGCCGAACTGAGATTTATAAAAATGCGGTTGAGTCTCACGCGGGTTGCGATCACTCGTTACGTTCTTGCCGAAGCGGAGCCCTGAATCGGTCACGTTCCAGAACTCCTTCTCCCCGCCTTTGCTGCTTGGGCGTTTCATTTTTTGGATGATCCCTGCCTTTTCAAGCATCTTGTTCACGCTTGCTGCTGAACGGGTGATCCCGGTCATTTTCAAGAGCGTGGTCAGTGCAAATGTAGCGTCACTAGAACCACCACCGTCCACTGAATCCACTGTGTAGGCGGGAAGCAGGTCTGGCAAGTGATGCGCATCCTCGGCCTTGCGAAGCATGCCGAGTGTGCCTGATGGTGAAAGATGAAGAAGCCGCGTTGTCACCTCAATAAACAGAAGGCTATCGGCAAGGGCTGGGGTCGCCGCCTGGGAAGAGCCTGACTCCAGTTCATGCATGCGATCGATAACTTTCATGCGGAGAACGGCGTTGTAACCAGTAAGCAGACACTCAACGTGGCGGCGATCGAGATGGTACTCAGTCTGCTGTCTGTTCATCGTGTCGAAATAGATGTGAGCAAAATTGCTCGCATCTTCACTGAGCTGTTCAAGCATGACCTCAATGTCACGCTTAACGTCAGGATGACGCTTTCCAGTCAGCTCTGCGATCTCGCGGCTTGACATGGTGACAGCGTGATGATGATTTGCTACATTTACAACAGTTGATGAAGATTGTTGCATATAAGACTCCAATCAGTAGTTGATGTAAGCCGCCAGCTGCAACTGGCGGTTTTTCTTTTTTGCGCCATCCCATGCGCCCATCAGTGGATCCATCCGTCTTCGCCGCGAAGCTTTGCCAGCATCGGCTGAGCGCGACTTACGACAAAATTCTTGTCATCCAGATTTTGTGCTTCTCGGAGTAAAATCTTTTTGGTCTCTACAGTCATGTAGTGAATATCATGGGCAATATCGTACAGCGCCCCCGCATACTCAGATTTTGCCTGCTTCATCGCGGGATAAAGATTCTTGCTGACCACCTGGCTCCTTTCCATCCACAGCTGCAGATAACATAGGCTCACCAGTTCCTCATCGGAGAATTGCTTAGCGATCGGTGAATGCTGCACCTCGCGATCCAGCACATCCAATACCCAGCGGCGGAATTCTTTGGCTACCGGAGTGCGGGCGAACATTGCGATCAGGTGTGCTCCGCGAAGGGAGAATACGCGCACTTTCATTCTGCGAGACGAGCCGTTAATACCATTGGTCACTGATTCAATGACCATTGTCATTCCTGGTGAAAACTCGTCTTCATACTGTGCAAACAGGTTTGAGATAGACTTGGTGCTTTTGTACCCTAACGCCTTAGCGACGTCCGCCGATGTCAGCCAAATGCCGTTAACATTCTGCACAGGCGCAAGATTCATGCCGTGGAAGTTCAGATCTGGTTTTGCTACAATATTCACGTCGATATTTCCTATGCGGTTATTTTCGATAGAGGCCCGGTTAGTGTTGACGCACTTCCGGGCTTCGCTGTTTTTACTGTGCATGCATCTGATCCCTGAACTTCAGCGCCCAAACAAGGGCCTGCACTAATGCTGCGTTTTCTGACAATCCCTCTTCATCTGCAATACGCTTAAACTCTTCCTTAACCTTCTGCGGATAACGCAGAGTGGTTTTTGCTTCATTCTTTTCCACTGATTATTCCTCCTGCCGATGATGGCATTATGCCTTGAAAGCAGAATGCCACTATTGATTATGAATAGCAATATGCCATCATTCATTTTTTTGAGGGGGTGCCACATGACCGAGAAGCAGGTCAAAGATTACGATAAGTTTGTTCTTCGTCTTCCAGAAGGAATGAGAGAGGCCATTGCTGATCTTGCCAAGTCAAATGGGAGATCGATGAATGCGGAAATTGTGCAAATTCTTAAAGATGCACTTACGCACCATTCATTTGATTCGATAGCATCCAAAGAATCGCTGAAGAATTTACCAATTGATGTCCGGCTTGGTCTAATTGCAAAACGAACAATTATAGCTAGGGCTCAGATTGCCAAGGCAATGCAGGACATTGATGAAAACCTCGAGCTTTTAGCCAATAAAGACGCCCCAATATCTGAAGAAGAACTCGAAAAAATCATGAGCAAACCTCTCTATTTCGATAAGGATGCAGCAAAAAGAGCAAATGAAAGGGACATGAAACTTAAGAATAAGAGCAATAAATAGTCAGACAGGGCGTTTAGTTTCCCGCGCCCTTCTCGCCGCCTGCTTCGCCAGGTAGTCATCAGCAACCGCGTCGTACTCTTCCCGGGTAAAACCTTTCTGATCAGGGTATTTAGCGGCGAGTAGCAGCTGAAATTTCGTCATTGTCAGGCCAGCCGCCTCCGTTTCACTCATACCAAAGTGCGCTTGTGCGGCCACGATGTAATCGATCGCACGAAATTCGTTGGTGGCCTCGTTAGTTTCGTTGCGCTGCAGCTGGCGAACCTTCGCTTTGCCGATCACTCCATGCTGCATCAGGTGCCGGGCAAAGATAATGATTTCGTCTTTTGGCATCAGGCCGGGCTGATATGCGATTCTGCCATCTTCTCCGACCCATTCACCAATAGCATCGGTAAGGTCATCTTCGCAGCACGCCTGCAATACCAGCATTGACGCTAAGAGCATGTTGTCACTTGCTGCGTTGAAAGATGGCGCAATCCAGTCAGGTATCACCTTAAATCCGGTTTCGCAGGTGGCCAAGAGTTTCTGGACCTCGCCTCCATGAACTTGCGCATAGATGTTCACAATCTCTCCAGGGTCACCAAGCCCCATCATTGCTGATAGCGATGGCCGCAGCAGGTAGTCCTTCCCGCCCTCCCGGCTGTCACTAATGGCTACCTCGCCAATTTCTTTCATGGCTACTACTGTCATGTTTCACCCAGGGTAACGATCATTATCAAGGGCAGCACGCCGCCCTTTGGAATGTCCGTTAGGTAACGGTAACCGTGTGCACGGCCACAAAGTTTCCATCTTCGGTGTTGATGATGATCTGCGCGCTGCCGGCGGCGACGCGGTTCACCGTGACGGTGGTACCGGAAGATGTAGCAGTGGCCTTGGTTGGATCGGTTGATGCCACGGTGAAGTCTTTGTTGGTTGCGCCGGTAGGAGCGATATTCACCGTAAAGGTGCTGGTACCGCCTGCCGCGCCGGTGCTGGTAGCTGGAGACACCGTTACGCCGGTCACCGCCACTGCCGTCACTTCGTTAACTTCGATGGTGCTGGCATCGCCCACTTTGAACTCGGTAGAGAACGTGACGATATCGTTGGTACCGCCGTCAGAACTCAGCGCCGTGATGTTCATGTAGCCGATAAATTCTACCGGGCCGTAGTCCATGCGCACCCAGATCCCAGGCTGGCGCTTGGCCTTCAGCTCGTCAGCGAAATACTTTATGAATTTGCCGACACCGTACTGATCCAGTTTATCCTTCTTGCGGACCTCGCCCTCGAAGCTCAGGGTAAAATCACTGTTGGTGATGATGGTTTCGACATAGCCGCCGCCGTCATCCGCATCTGAGGTTACCGAGTTCGGGTTGAAGTCGAAGCCTTTCGACGTACCGGCCGCCAGCGCCTTCCACTCAGCTTCGAGTGGTTTGACGTCCGGGCAACCATCGGCGACTTCCAGTACGACTGCACCACCGAACAGGCGTTCGTTCGAGTTCTGGCAATTAGCCATAGAAACTTCCTCTTTGACGTATAAAAAAGAAAACCCGCCGGAGCGGGTCTATTTGGTTGGTATGGCTATTCGCCGTAGGTGCAGGCGAACTGGAGGCGAAAGACTATCCGACCTTCAGCCGTGAGTACCGGCGCAGGGATTGCGCCCATGTTCTGGATGTAGCCGACACACTCATCAGCCATAGGGTTGGCCTGGACGTAATCGACGATGCGCTGCACGGCATCGGCGGCGTCGCCGCGCTTATCCTTCGCACCGATCACATCAACGAGGACGTGATGTTCAGATCCAAGGTCGTGACGGATGTTCGAACCACCGTTTGGCCGGAATACCATCACGGCCTGCGTCAGATCCTCCGGGTCGTCATACATCAACTTCTGCACCGTGAATCCGGCTGTAAGGCCAGCATCACCGAACATGTTGCGCACCCGCTCATGCATCATGGGTGTCATAGCGAAAGCTCCTTGCGCATCACCGCATCAATCTGACTACGCATATCCTCAAACCCTTTAGTCAGGAACTCTTTTCGTGCAGTGGACCGACGGAAAGTCTGCGGCACACTTGGATCGTGAACGTATGTAGCATATGCTGCAGAGTAGCCCACTCTTCCAGTAACCCTCGTACCGTTGGCGTCCATCTCACGAAACTGGCTATTCAGCAGCGTGGAAGTGTCGATAGGCGTATAAAGCGCTGCTTGGGAGCTACCGATGATTAGCGCTGACTGGATGGCCCTGACAACCTTTCGCCCCTGCACGTCATTGATGATCTTGTCGAGGTTGGCTTTCGCCTGAGTGATGCCTCTTACTTTCCCGGCCATATCAGACTCCAGTCAAAATTGCATAATCATCCGCCACCCGCTCGAACGTGTCGGCGTAGCGGATAACCTGCCGCACCTCATCAGCGCCAGCAGCAACCGGATCTGCTTCGGTAGACTCACCAATCAGCAGGTAATCACCGGCGTCGGCCAGCGCGTACTCGGTCCAGACCGTGTTCTTCACGACGATTTCAGCGCCCAGGCTGCCAATGCGCTTAGACAGCCCGCCCTCATAATCGACCATGATGACTACCGGCGCGTCATAGCCGTTTATTGGATCACCGTTCTCGTCCCTGCCGCCAGCACCCTTGCGCCAGATAGTGGCTTTGGCGGTGTAGGACCACGAAGCTACGCTGCTCAATTTTCTGCCCCATGCCTTACGGTGAACAAGCCTGACGAAACCTCTGCAACCAGGCGGGCTTCCCATGCTTTGATGAATGAGTCAAATCTGCCAAGCGGCCTGGTCTTACCCATGTAATGTATCTGGGCTCGAAACTTACCAGTTTGCTTGCACCACGTAACACCAGTCACTCCAGTGGTGTTATCTTTTCGCCTGCGAACATTTCGAGCATTTTCGCCATCGATACACTCTCGCAAGTTGCAAAGACGGTTATCAGTTTTGATGCCATTGATATGATCAATTCTGCCTTTTGGCCATTGCCCATGAGCATATAGCCACGCCAGACGGTGCAATCTGTAGCTCTTACCGAAGATTGTCATGTGAAGATAACCGCAACTATCAACACATTTACTAAGCGCATTATCCTTGACGCCTCTTCGCCCTTTATTGCAGCTAATCAAGCCCGTTTTGGCATCGTAGGTTATTAAACTTCTGAGAGTTTCAGCATTCATGAGTTTACTCATCCTCTCCACCTGATAACCTTTGCGCCGGAATTCCTTATCCGCTCGCAAAGAATGAACCACTCGCCGTCCGATTTAACGTAGCCGGTGGTCTCCCGCCCGGTGTCTGTCAGCACCCAGACGCGAACGAATGAACGCGGCAGCCGGACGCTTACGGATGTCCAGGTCATCAGCAGCCCCCGACCACCATGAACAGGCCGACGCTATTACCGGCGCTGATCGGCAACTCACTGGTGCAACCGCTGGTATCGAGCCGGGCCAGCGAGTCACGCAGCCAGGTAATGCTGTCGTCGCCATACTCAAACGATCGTGACGCGCCAGACGGCGCCCCCTGCGATTTGATGCGGCGCGCGCCGGATGATGTCGCCATCAGCGCGGCAGCGTACATCAGGATCAGCTTCGCGGTGCAGTCGTCATACCCGGCCCCATCGAGACACGGGATGATTTTGTTCACCACGCAGAGGATCGGCTCCAGCAGCGCGCCCGGGATGGAGTAACCCAATTCACCGAGGAACGCCTGCACGTCAGCCGCCGTGATTGGGTCAGCCATGGTTAATTACCTTTGGTTTGCTCATCCAGCTCATCGCGGGATTTGGACGGGTTATCGAACTCACGAAGCGCCATGGTTATTTTCCCTTCTTCTTGGAGGCCTGCTCTGCCTGCTCTGCCTGCTCTGCAGGAGTATCGCCCGGCGTGGCGACCTCAAGCTCCTGCTCACCGACTTCACCGACGACTGATACCCGGCCTGCGAACGCTGGCGGAACGGATTCCGCAATGAACTCGTGACCTACAGGCAGTTGCTGGAATACGCCATCAATCGTGCCCCAGCAGCCCGATTTTTCGATTCTTAACTTTTGCATGCTCTCTCCTGAAGAAAAGGGGCCGAAGCCCCTTAACCCTGTGCGTTAAACACTTTTGAGCGACCGTTGAAATCGCGTTTGATCTGCAGACCTACAGCACTCCATACCAGAGTGTTGTAGTTGTCGAACGGATTCTGGCGCGGGATCATGAAGGTACCCACCGGCGCGGCGATACGCGTCTTGATGTACTGCGAGTTGCGCACGTACGCGATGAAGTGGTTACCGGTCAGCTTAAAGGTCTGGTTAACAGACTCGATGCGGCCGTAGCGCAGGATGTACTCCAGCACGGTGCCTTCTTTGAAGCCGGCAGCGGAGGAATACGGCTTGCTCAGGTTGCGCATGATGTCTGGCGACACCCACACCTTCACCTTCTCCTGCACGTAGTTATCGTCCAGGAGCTTCGCGAACGGGCCGGTGAAGAACGCTACCGACTCATCTGGGGTCGAGGTCGTCAGGTCGATGTTCAGACCGGATGCGCTCAGATCCACCTGATTGGTGTTGGCGTGGTTGGTGATGCCTGCACCGACGTAGCCCTTCACCTTCACCTTCGCGTCACCAGACAGCATGTAGTCAGCCATGTCTTCACGGATGGCCGCAACGTGCGCTTCCTGGTCGTCGGCCATCGCGTCGAGATTTTCCGACTGCATGCCGTTCCATTCACGCCATTCACGGCTGTAGCCGGTGTTGAAGATAGGGATCGGATCGCCAGCTTCGTCGTAGATGACTTTATCCAGTTCTTCCGGCACATGGCCGGTCAGGGTGCGATGTACCTTGCCAGCATCGCTGGCAACGCGATACAGAGCGGCGGTTTTGCCGATAGAGATCGGCGTACCAAGCCCCAGCAGGTCATCCAGCAGACCGTTACCTTCGTCATTGCGGAAAACGCGGGTGGTGATGTTGTCCACTTCGCGCCAGTAGTCTTTGGAGATCAGCGCGGCCTGGTTAACTTCCAGCGCGCCGTTGTACTGGGCGGTGATGGTGTTCTGATTGATGTTGAACGCTTCACGCTGCATCAGCAGCTGATTCCACGCCTGCTTAATCTGGTTATGTTCGGTAACCAGCTTTTTGTTGAAAACGATCATGCTCATGCGGTTGCTTTCCCTGATTTGCGAACTTTCACGAGCTGCGCTTCCGCGCCGACAGTGATTTTCTCGCGTGAGTAGAAGAGGATGTGGTCGGTTGCCGGGGTGGTCG
The DNA here is from genome assembly GCF_055805075.1 of Leclercia sp. GHBNCSD. Lineage (NCBI taxonomy): Bacteria > Pseudomonadati > Pseudomonadota > Gammaproteobacteria > Enterobacterales > Enterobacteriaceae > Leclercia > Leclercia sp. GHBNCSD. The sequence goes on from NZ_JBQVYO010000001.1 coordinate 979,850, forward strand.
ATTTCGCCAGGGTGCCGTCACCGTTGGAGATCAGACCTTCGTTCTCCAGCAGCACTTGCCCGGCCTTGACGCGCATGTGGTAGTCGACATCGTCTTCGCACATGATGGCCGCGCCTGTGTCACCTGCTGGCACTGCATCACGGATGTCACCGCCGCCGATATAGTTGTGCTGCATAGTCAGGGGAACGCCAGTGCCACCTGCCGTTGCGTGGTAAATCCACTGCCCGGTAGCGTCAAGTTCAACGAGTGAGCCCGGCAGGATGGCTACCTTGCAGAGCGCCTCAATGACCTGCGGGTCATTCTTGCGGGCCGGGCCCGCGATTACGGTATGGAAACGAGGAGCGAGTGCCATTATTCAGGTGCCTCCATAGTAAGGATTTCGCTTTGTGCGCCGTTACCCTGGAATGCAGGGTTCAGCCCGGTACTGGTCTGGCACTGCGAGAACATATCGTTCAGCGCTTCGGGAGCCAGAGAGTTGATCGCCGCTTCGGTCATGAACGGGAACTTGGCTTTCACCGCCTGGCGCTTCGCGGTGATATCTTTTTCCGCATTGGCCTGCAGCTGCGTTTCCAGGTGGCTGATTTTGTCGGTCAGCGGAGTGAGAGCAGCGTTTACCGCTGCGGTAATGGCATCAGTATTCACCTGAGCGCCAGCCGGATCGCCGCCACCGGCTTTCTTGTGCATCTGCTGGTTGTAGGCATCCCAGACCTGATCGTCGGTCAGCCCCTCGGTTGTTACGCCTGCGGCATTGAGCGCGGCGATCATCTTCTGTTTCATCGGGTTTTGTTCTCCGTTGGTTTTGACTTCGTACTCAGTGGGTTTGCGCACGACTTCGACTGCATCGCCGACCAGCGTCACTGTGCTGTCGTCGATGAGGTATTTTTGCTGGAAGAGTTTCGACCCCTCTTCGTAAATGAATTTGTCCGGCCAGACGGTCACCACATAGCGATAAACATCACTGCCGGACGGCGCGCGGATGGCCTCACGCAGCATCTGGTAGATTTCGTCGAAGGAGGCGTCGGAGTTGTGGGTGAGGAAGAACTTCACCTTATTCACCAGTCCGTCTTTGAGGCTGTTTGCCGCGTCGATGAGGCTGGCAGTTTCGACCTCACCTTCCTGACCGTCAGCGTTCACGAACATGCCGACGCCCTCTTCCGGCGTTCCGGCTCCCGGTTCATCCAGCAGGATGGCAATGTGGTCGAACTGCATGTTGCGGGCGATCCAGGTGTACTTTTTCTCCTTCGACTCGCCCGACTTCTTCTCTTTGTTGGTGAGCAGCCCGGTTGAGAGGTGAATCGGGTCGGTGTTGGTGCCGGCGATCATCTCGTCGAGGCGGTTAATCAGGCGCTTGCCATCAGGCTTCGTCTCAGCAACAGCCTTGTTGATGTAAACGTCCATGACGACCTGATCGCCGGATTTGCTGACGTTTTGCGCCCAAGCACCAACGTGATAAGCGTTAATGGCGCGCGGATCATTGGCGCTGACATACTTGCCATCTACCATCGGGTGCGGAAGCGGCATCAGCTTGCCTTCCATCGTCTGGTAGCTGTTGTTAATTTCCTCCGCCGGATACAGGCCACCATTCATCACGATGTCATCGACGATCGGAACCGCACCACGAATGACGTAGTGCTCCTGGCCGTTGATGGTGGTCGTTGAAATGTTGGAGGCATTGATGGCGAGGGATTTAACATGAATACTGGTGAGGTTCATGTTTAACCCTTTGGATTAATAAAATGAAAATATGGCTATTGGCTTTAACGTTTACTGTGACGCTCCCTGTTCACGCTGAATTCATGACAGGTAATGATTTGTATGAGCTCTACAAGGCTTCGAGCCGTGCGGAGCAAGCATCGGCAACCGATAGAGACTTTCGCGAAGCGAACGAATACTTAGGCTACGTAACAGGGGTTTGGGATGCTATTGATGGGACCATTGCTTGCACTAATGACAACGTAACCAGAGGGCAAATAGGAGACATGGTTGGCGAGTACCTCAAAGCCAATGCAGCCTTTAGAGATAAACCTGCCAGCTCAATAATCATGTTTTACATGAGTAATAAGTACCCCTGCAAAAAATAATTATGCTGCCTTTTTGTCTGGCCCCCACCCCTTACGCTCTTTCGCCAGCTTATCCGCCAGCCCTTCATTGAATATGCTGCCGTCGTCGTTTAGCAGCACCGGTATCTGGCTGCAGTAGCAGTTGTACCGGTTGCCGTTCACGGCGTAGAAGTCGCGCACCTCTTCGGTGGTGTAGACCCTGCCGTGACGGCTGGCGTGCCAGCTGCGCGTCGTTGGCTTGAGCGCTGACAGCCACAGCAGGCCGGTATTCAGCCCCAGTCTGTCAGAAGCCCAGTCCGTTTCGTTCCATTGCGCCTGCCGCAGCGCACCGACCTGCTCAGTCTGGGCAATCGCCTTGGCTCTGGACATGCTCACGTCAAGGCGCTTACTGATAACGCTGGCCGTTTCTCTCGGGTTAACCCCGCGCGCCACTGCATCAGTGATAATGCCTGTCAGGTCTGCCCGTGCGGCATCGCTGATCGCCTTCCAGTCACTGAACGTTGTCAGCCTGGCTGAGGCGATCTGGTTTTGATAACCGGGACTGCTTAAAAGCTGCTGTAACGTTGTCTGGCTGGCGTAATAAGGCGATTGCTGCGAGAGGTTATTGAACGCCTCCAGCGTGCCGCGCTGCGCCTCAGCGACGATGTAATCCATCGCCCACTGGTGGTTCTCGCCACCGTCAAGCAGGTAGTCATCCAGGATGCCCTGCACCGCCTCCAGCAGCTCCGCCAGCTCCTGCGGCGACATGTCGTAGATGAACTTCCCGGCGTTGACCTGGTAGAGCCTGTGGTCATCACCGTTGACGTGGCACAGGAAGTGCCAGCGGTGGCTGTTGACCTCTCGCTCCCGCCCGGTCATGCGCTGGTCGAACAGGGATTTCAGCGCGCGCTTGATGCCGAGATACCGCTCTTCGATATCCCGGAACATCGCGGTGACCTGCTTTGCCGAGCGCGTCGGGTCAACCTTGCTGCGCGGAACTATCGGCAGGCCCACCTTCTCCTTCTGTTCGGGTGTCATCGGCCAGTGGATCATCGGTTGTCACCTTATCGTCCGGGTTCGGCGGCTCTTTGGGCTCAGGTAATGGCTCAAGCCCGATTACCTGTCGCAGTTCGTTGATGGTCACCGGCGCTTCACCGCCGTACATGCCAGTCGTTTTCTGGACCACATCGGCCAGCTTGGACATGTTCTCGATCTTCTCTTTTTCACCTGGTGCCAGTAGATCGCTCCACTGGATAGTTACTTCGCCATTGGTGGGCGGGTCAATGATGCCCAGCGTCCAGAAGCGCTCGAGTAGCGCGGTAATTCGGTCAGTCAGGAAGGTGTTGCGGCGCGTGTTGCGCCGAATGGCCCAGTCGGTTTTGTCCTCGTCGCTCGCCAGGCGTCCGGTCTGCTGCCCGAACAGGATGGTGAACGGGATCTGCACGGATGCGGCCAGTTCGTTCGCGGTAACTTCCCACGTCGGCCCCGGGTCGCCCGGCGTAACGCTGAGAACGTGCATCTGCCCGGCCTGCATTACGGCTGCTGCGTCGGTACCGCGGTTCAGTTTGTTGACCTTATCGCCCATCGCCTCGCCGAGATCGCTATAGCCAGCTGCTTTAGCCTGGTCAGCAAGCGTAGCCATGTCGGTTTCTTTGCTGAACTCGACCGCGATCTGGCGGCTGGCGTTCTTCAGGAAGCCTTCAGCACCACCGCCTGAGACCTTTTCAAGGTCCAGTCCTTTGTTGTAGCCAGCCTCAAGTAGCGGGATACCTGAAAGGACATTTTCGTCCTCTGATCCTTCACAGAACAGGATCACCCGGCTTGGGTGCACCGGTTCGCCGCGCATCGGCCCGACGAATTGCTCATCGCCAACCGGCTGCTCGTTGAAATTGAACATCAGCGGCTGGCCAAAGGTTGCCGACAGCCGGTCATTGTCCCATTCAGCTACGGTTAGTTGCGGCTCCCATACCGGGATCAGCTTCACCAGCGCAGACTCACCAAGCGACTTCACCAGCTTGATGTCGACTGGTTCGCTCCAGGGCTTATTGTCTTTCACCTGCAGCAGCAGCGCGGAATAACGGCCCACCATATTGCGGCGATCGGCGTCTTTAACCTTCGACCACAGCTTTTTCATGAATTTGGTGACTTTCTTTTCCCACGGATTGGTCGCCTTCGCCTCTTCCGCCTGATCACCGTCGATGATGACAGGGTAATCCTGCCAGCACCCATCAAGTAGGCGATGCACAACAGCGAAACCGGCAGCGTTGCGGCGGTACATGTTGTAGAAGTCGTTGAAGGTGATCGTGCGCGGGTAGCCAAATTCCTGGTAAAGCGTCGGGCGCTTCGTGTTGCCGCCACCGATGCCAATGGCATTCAGGTAATTCGCTCGCCTCATTTCAGTGGCGAGGTGGTTCACAGCCAGTTCAAGGCCGTTATGCTGTTCGCTCACTGGCGATGCTCCTTAGAAGAATACTGTGCCGACTTGCGCTTTGCGCTTGATATGACCGTCAAGGCTGTAGCGAATCCCGTCCCAGCAGTGCTCGAAACCATCCGCTAGCTTCGGCAATACCTCGCCGGTGATGCGGTCCGTTTTGTAAGACCACATGCGGGCCTCACGAGCTACGTTCTTGCAGCGGGGATGGATTATTATCTCGTCAAAGCCGCGAAGGTGTGCGATCCCGTCCTCAACGCTCCCCTGCCATTTCTCGGCAGCGGAGATATTGAAGCCCTGCCGCTTGAGATAGCTGATAGTCTCGGGTCGAGCGGAATCGGCCTTGATGGGCCAGTCTCGCGCACCTGGAATCGTGTCGTAAAGCTCTGGCATGTGGTCGAGCTCAGTCTGCTGCCCGTATGCCTCGTATTCGATGTACAGTCGGTTGTGCAGGATGAACGAGCGCACCAGCGTGTTAGGATCTTTAGCGAAACCGAAGTCAGCGCCAAAGAACAAACGTTCAGCCTCTTTCCAGAGATTGTCCGAGAACTCAGCGATCCGGTATTTTCCGGCCAGGACCTGCTTATCGGAGTTTTCGAGATAGGCCCCTTCCCACACCCACGCGTATGTTGCCGGGTCTAGGCGGCGCTGATCGTTCTGTCGCTCACCTTCAAGCACGTCAGGGAACCACGGGTTATCCGTATAGTTCATCTCAACGGTAATGCAGTCGTCGCCGGCTTCTTTGCGGAACCTCTTATCCGTGGCGCTACCGTCGCGCTCCGGGTTCCACGTCACCCAAATCTCTGAACCTTCCTCACGAACGGTCGGGCTCAGCTTCTGCCAGGCTATTTCGCTGACTGATTCAGCCTCATCGACCCAGCACAGCAGGATGCGCGCTTTCGACTTGATGCTGTCGAGGTTATGCCGCAGACCGCAGAACACGTAGTTAACGCTCTTGTCGATGGTGCGGATGTACTTCTCGCCGATATCAAAGTTGGAAGCCAGCCAGGGAACAGACAGGATCGCCTGTTTCACTTCCTGCATGCTCGACTCTTCCAGCGAGTTCATGAATTCACGCGCGCAGAGCACCACCCCGCTTTCACCGTTCATCATCGACTGATACGCCTTCACTGCGGTCATCAGTGCGAATGTGCGCGTCTTGGCGCTACCGCGTCCACCGTGCGAGCACCGGTAACGCTTATTCACAGCCGTGAATAATGGCGCGAGCTTAGCGGGGATAGGAAGTTGAACGGCATTATTCATGCTTTCGGCTCAACGGGTAGTAGCTGGATGATTGTCGGCTGCGGAGTCATGCTGCCATCAGGGCTTGTATGCTCGACTTTTTGGCGATTGGTGTAGGCATCGCCCATTTCTTTTGCGGCCTGCTCGATAAGCTGCGAGGTCATTCCGTAGTTCTTCATCTTTTCAGCATTGGTCGCCATTCGGTCGAGAACGCGCAACCGGTACGCTTTATTTGCGATCGGGATGTCACCGATCTCATTCTGGAATCGTTTACGGGTAGCGTTGAACAGGTCAATCCACTTCTGGCTCAACTTGGCCGCCATTGCGTTACCGGGCGTATACTGCGACACCTGCTGCCGTGATACATCGATGCCATATTCAGCCTTTACAAGCTCAATGACTTTTACCGGGGTCTCGTAGCAGGCGAGCGATTGAACGATGAAGGCTTTAACCTCTGTCGATAATGCTGCCATCGGTTACCTCCATGACAATCCTAATAAAGCCTATGCCAGCTTTAACATGCACGTCCCGCATGACCTGGCTATATCAATGTGAGCTACTTCCGCTGGCGCATTGGCCGCGTCCACCAGTTTCTGCACTTCTTTGCTGGCACCGTAACGGCGTACGACACCAACGAATTCTTCGACGTCGTGGCCACGCAGTGTAAGCACTGGCTGCCCGGTCTCTTTGTTGAACTTCGGCGCGCCGAAATCATCGGTGTCCTGGGCGATGTGGTAAAGCTCATGCTCTACCAATGCGCAGAATTCGAGGTCACTGCATTGTGAGCAGTAATCGGCAGCCAGCGTGATGATGAACTTCGGGATGCGCCCGAACCATTCATGCATCTGCTGTTCCATCCGGGCCTTCTGCCAACCACCTGCCCGCAGCATTACTTGTTCAGCCTGGCCAAGCACATAGCGCCCTTTTTTCGTGAATGAGTCAGACGCCCACATAAAGCAGAGGTCAGCCTCTAAAAGGTGCCCATGATCGGGGTTATGGATGCTTCCGATATCGCTCAGGATTTGGCGATTTATCCACTCATGCACTTCATTGGCGGGGATCAGTCTGGTGTATGGCTGCCAGTTGTCGGAGGTGATGAAGTTAACTGGCGGGCATGGCCTGCGCTCGTCATCGTTCGCCATGTGTCACTCCGTTATCTCTTTACAGGCTGTACCTTCACCTGCTGACTGATGCCATGCTTCACGATGAACGCAGACACCTTTTCGTAATCAGGCTCTCGGCCCATCATCAGGCAGAACAGGGTCAGCGTTTTGATGTAGACCGGCAACCACCACTTGGCTTTAAGCTCGACTGACAGCTTGCAAATTGCCATTGGTCGCTCCGTCATTATCCGTTGCAGGGGTTATTTTTGATTTATCCTCTCAGGGGGATAGCCAGACTTTCGGCAATAAAAAACCGCCCGGAGGCGGTTACAGTGTTTTGTATGGCTTAGGCTTAGGGTCGCCATGCTGGATGTGGGATTTAATCACATTGTCGCTTGGCTTATTCCCATGAAAGCCAACCAGATAAATTTCATCACCCAGCTGATACTCAAAGACGTCAAACTCGGCATCCTCGAAGATCGGGGTACCCCCAGAGCTTTTAAGAAGTCGAAATGTCTGATCAGGAGCCTTAATAACGGGGCTGTAACCCTCAAGATACCAAACATCGCCTTTCCAGCCAGCACCAAACAAAATTATCGTCAGCATAATCACCCCTCTCGTAGTAGAGCGGTAATTATATCAATAGAGAAATAATCATTTCAAATCATCGATTTATGTCAACCACAATAAAATTTGAGATATTCGTCACCATTATCAAGCGCCCGGGACAGGACGCTTTGGAATGGCCTACCCGATCAGCAGATCCGGCTGTGTTACCTGCATGATGTGTTCATGCTCAACAGCCAGAACGCGTTTCTCTTTCTTCCGCTCGTTCATCAGTCGGCTGCCGATCGTACCTTTCAGCTTTGACCTGGTTTCTTTGATGGCGTAGCGGTGCTGCATTTCTTCACCCATCGCCATGTGACGGTTCAGGCGATCGGCCATCCAGTTAAACGCTGCGATGTAGCTCTCTTTGATTGCCGCCGCAGCCTTGCCGGTGAATCCCATCACAACCATGATCCAGCCATCTTTTGTCAGGCTGTACATCGGGCGAACCTTGCCCTGCTCATCGATATAATCAGCCGACGCAAAATTGCGTTGGCTAAATTCGCCCGAGCAGTCGGCCTTAACCTGCTCAATCTTCCTGAGTACATCGCCATGTCGTTTGCCGAAGTACTCAGCTACTTTTCTGGATGTAGTGACCACATCTCCGTTTCTGGCTTGAACCATTTCTCGGAAGTCGAAGGCCGGAATAACTGACGGATTATTCATAGCGTTTACCTCATCTGTGAGATGAACCTTTGCCGAAATGAAACGCCAGCCCACCGAAGGCTCGCCAGCACTAAACTGACGTCTCCAAAGGCTCATTTCACAGGTTAGGGTTCGGTGTATTTAAGTTTGCATAGCCATGCGATAGCCATTCAGGAACGGGCATTTCGCATTTCAACCATGCTCTGCCATTTCGGGTGGCAGTTCTTCTTGGGGTTTGTCATGCCCAATAGAAAAGCCCCGCTAATGCGAGGCTCCGTTATTTCTCTATGCTTAAAGTCCAGAGGAGAGACTGTGTCAGGGTCTCAGGGATGAGGTTCTTTTCCCTGAGCTAACTCAACTTGTGCGCGTTCTTTATCTCCATCACAACCTCACGCTGCATCTTCCTGACTTCATCGCGGTGCCGGCGCTCCTGCTTCCAGTAAATCCAGAAGAACACCCATGTCATTAGCAGTGCGGCTATCGCGCCGCCGGAGATGATGTTGTAGATCGAGTACGCACTCATTTTGCGGGTTCCGTATCGCAGTTAGCTTTCCACGTTTTGTTGTGGGTCAGGATCGCCCGCTTAGTGCGCTCGTCCATTGACAGGATGTCGGCCTCAGTAACGAGGATCGGCTTCACCCAGTTACAGGCCGTGTCCACCACGACAGTGCTATTTGTTGAGCCAGTCTCTGCGCAGCTCGTCATCAACATTGTTGCCAGGCATGCGAGTAACGGTTTCCTGAACATCTGAAGCCTCTTTGCTTGTTTGCGTCTGACGCTTAGTTGCGGCGGTGGCCTGTTCTATTTTGGCTTTCGTCTCTCGTTCGGTAGCGGCCTGCTCAGCTTTCCCCTTCCCTTTCGAGTGGCCGAAGCCAAATGCTCCCGCGGCGATAGCCACTACAGCGAAGAATCCGGCGATCAGCATTTCGATGATGCTCATGGTTTCTCTCCTGGGTTCATACCGGCGTCGATTTGCTGTTCTTTGATATCTTTATCTCCGGACAGCTTTTTGGCGCCAAGGTAGCCTGCAGTGCAGAAACCGAAATACAAGCCAAATACGACTTCTGACAGCGTTCCCTGATAGGCCTGCCATGCAACCACACAGCTACTCACCAGGAAGCCGAGAGCGGCCTGTGTGCGACTGAGTGAAATATTCCCGGACATCCCGCGGAGCATGTTCAGAGCATCCATCAGATGAGGCCTTTGTAGATGTCATAGCTACCAGTTCGCATCACTTCAGCATGCCGCTGAGCGCGTTCTGGCGTTTGCTTCGCCCATAGGCTGTTGAGCATCCCGCGCGACGCACCATCAAAGTTTCCTTCGGAGATCATGGCGAGAGTGTTTTTGAAACCAGCGAGGCCAGGAACGCCCATTTGATACGCCATGCTAATCAGCACATCCCTGCGGGCATCATTGCAGCTTTTCAGCGCGCTGATGATTGCCGGTCGCAGCTGCATCTCGGTGATAGTGTTCTCGACAAATACCTCTTTCCACACATCGCCAACGCGGCGCGGTACGGTGAAGGTGTAATTTGACAACGCAGCGCCTTTGGGGCCGATCTTGATGCCGCCTGCAATAGTGGGATATCCAAGAGTGTCGCGGTATGGCTTTTCCCGATAGCCTTCCTCAAAGTTGAGGATGGAGATAATCTGGCTCACTTCTTCTCCTCCTCAACCAGCGGTTTTACTTTATCAGCCGTCTTTTCTGCAGTTCGCTCCGGGATGGAGTCGAGCTTTGTCTTCATTTCGCTTACCTGCACCGCAAGCAATTCAACCTTCTTGTCTCTTTCGTCAGCAATGCTGCGGTATTCCGCGCGTATTTTGCTGTTGGAGTAGTTGAAGGCAATTGTCATTACGCTGCACGTAGCGCAGAACAGAAGAAACATGGCGCCTATCATGAGACGCCCTTTGTGGCTCTCAATAAACGCATTAACTTTCATGGCGATCTTCCTCCAGCTTCGCGAGCATAGAGCTCACCTGGCCCCGGAATTGTTCATCGCCTCCGGACTGGGTCATTGCTATCAGTATGCGAAGCGAGCTTTTGATGATGCGTATGTCACTCTCGAGATGAGAAATACGCTGCAGATCCTTTTCTCTTCGCTCTCTCAATTCGTTGTTCTCTTGACGCAGCTCGTCGTTAGTGGCTTTGAGAAGAACAACCTGCTCTTTGTAATGTGTGATTACCTCGCCGCCGGCTCTGTTATTCGTAACGGCTGAAGCAATGACCGCGCTTAATGGCTTCCAGAAAAGCGCGAGCGCACCGCCACCGAATAAGACGGCAGCAATGCTTGTGATTAGGCTGTTCTCCATTGGGTAATCCCAGCTGCGCATTGAAAAATAAAAGAGCGCCGTACATCTGGAGATGGGGGGTTCCAACGGCGCTTAAATCGCCCGTAGGCGTATGTGAGGGAATGGCAATATCGGCTCTTCGGCCTAAAGGTCCCAGGTAGCGGGATTCAGATACGAAAAAGCCCCGGCGGTTAACCGAGGCTCTTTTGTGTAATTCAGTCGACAACCAAAGCTATGGCGACGATATCAGATTTACATGAAATATATGCGTTTCAATCCAGTTTTGCAAGACTTGTGTCGTAATTTGCTGCCTTTTGTTGTGAACGTGATCGCGTTGCTTGCAATAAAGCGCCGCTATCCAAACGCAGGAAGATGCGCTTCATCTCCACCCAGCGATCGGTAAACGTCTCAGACCAGTTCTTTGCGGTCACGCCTACCAGTTCAGCCAGCGCCTTGTACTCGTAAACTTCACGCCCAGCCAACTCAGCTTTCACATCCTGCGCCGCCAGCCAGATTAAAGCCTTCAGCCTGTCCATGGTCTTGCCGGCCACCTTCCGGGTTCCCAGTTGCTCCCTGAACTCGGCCCATGCCCACTGAGTGATCGCCACCTGATTCTCCCAGCGCACGTTCTCGCTGTAGTTCCAGAGCAGCCACGCCTTCTGGTGTTCTTCGAGCGACAAGACCGCCCGTCGCCACGACGCGGTGGAGTATTCGACCGGCTGAACCAGAGGAATATGCGAACCTTTAGCGCGCGACTGCTGCCCGGGGATCGGCGGATTGCTCGGGTTAACCAGTTTCCCGTTCGCCGGGTTAATCACTTTCACGCGGGAACGGCTGCGCGGTGTGGCGGTGAACATGGCGTTTTCAGCAAAGGCGACCAGCTGTCCTTTAGTGGCTCCACTCAGATCAGCCGTCGCAACGATCAGCTGCTCACGCACATACTGCAAATATTGAACGTTCATTAAGCGGCTTCCTTCTGAGGTTGTTTGGTCTGGCTGTGCTTTGCTACTGGCGGCATCCTGGCGCGCATGACGCTTTCTGCCTGGTATCTGGCTATCTGGTCGCGGGTCATGCTGCTTCACCCATGCGCAAAGTGATGCCCTGCTGGTACCAGTCAGGCGCGGTGAACTCGATGCGACCAAGCATGCCGGTGATGCGGAGCGCTTTAATCCTTGCCAGCTCCTGCTTGTAGTGCTGATACATTTCCTCTTTCTGCCACGGCTTTATCTTCATCGGGTGCAGCGCGGCGCGAGCCACCTGCTCGACAGTCATCACGCCGTATTCGTACTCAGCGTGCCGGGTGAACTGGATCGGCTCCTCTCCAAGGCGGCGATGGCAGCCAACGCAGTGAGCCAGCGCATTGAGGGGGTGCCAGCGGGTAGAGGTATGGCGGCGTCCGTTGATGTGTGAGCAATGGAGTGATGCGCGGTTAGTGCTGAAATCACGCCCGCAACTTTCGCAGCACCAGTTGGCGCGTTCGCGAACCAGCTCAGAAAAAATGGAGTCGTGTTTATCTCTTTTGAGTGCCATGTGCTTTCCTTACTGGTCTTGTTTTTCGCGCAGCACCTGGAATTCGCTGCTTTGAGGGATGGTCAGGACGAGGCCGAATTGCGCACACCACCGCTCCACCTGACACATGAAGTGGTGCATATCGCCGGTATCAAGATCGGAGGTGTGGCGGAGTTGGCGTTCTACCGTTTTCTCCCCGGTAGTGAAGTCGGTGTATTCAACGTCTTCGTACCCGAGAAAGGTTTTTTTGAGGTTGCGCTTTACCCATTCCTTGGTGGCATCAGTGCGACCGGAGGCGATCAGGTATGCGCTGATCTCCTCGTACCAAACGTGGCTAAGGCTATTTTGCGAAAGGCTGCGTTTCTCACGCCACGGCTTGAGCTGAAGCCGGAAGCATTGCCCATCGTTCAGGAGTGGGTGAAGGTGCTGGGTGATAGCATTCAGGTTGCCACGATGTAGCTTTATGCCGTCTTTTGGGAGAATCATACGCCACCTCCGAGAGGTAACGCAGAATGCAGAAAATCGCCGGTGCATTTCTGCATCGGTGACAGGTGAAGATGTTCAGATTGTGGTCGCATATAACGTCCCCATTATATGCGCAGGGGACACCGGGTGTTCAGGCCGGTGCGTTGTTATTATCGCTCAGTGATATTGAATTATCAACGCGAGAAAAAGGCCTCCGGAGAGGCCTGATTATTACTGCTGCTCGCTTCTTATCGTGCCGCCAGTGAATAGCGATAGCGGGCAAGGAACTCCGATTGGGTGCTTACCATTGCAGATAAAGCATCTCATGCCGTTGTACGGTATCGGGTCTGAATTACCGCCATCAACTAGCGGTAGCCGCGCCATCTCATCACGGAATGAGACAGTGACCACTTTACCGCCAAGCACTTCCATGTGAGCGTGAACAGGAGGCTCTTTCCCATCTTCGAACTCAACTACGAATGTCATTCTGCCCATCACTTCACCTCCTTACTCAGCGCTTCCGACTTACCGCTGTTAATGTAATGAGCAGGTAGTCGATACCGATTAGCGAGCCAGTTATCGCATTCCATTTCTGTGATGAAGCAAGGCAAATCCTCGTGGTTGCAGTTAAACAACCACCACTGGTCACCCATGCTTTGAGGGATGGCAAGCTCATACGTAATACCAATCTCTCGCATTACCACCTCAGGGTGCTTGTTCACACCTGCATATGCAGCACCCATGCAGTCATATCGCAAGTGCCTCATGGTTTCACCTCCTGCTGCGGTGCTGCTGGCAGCGGCATCCAGTGGGTAGCGATAAAGATATCGCCGTTGCTCAACTGGAATGCGCATCTATCCCCTGCATCCAAGTAAACTGGCAACGCAATTACCATATCTTCGTGCTCATCAGTAGCTAGCACGGAAAAGTAAAATTCAGGCATCCGCTCACTGCACGGAATCCACCCCTGCACAGACGCAGTTGGCATATCAGGCCCTTTGCGGATCGCCTTAGCCAGCTCCAGTGGGTCATCGTAAAGCCAGTCGCCGGTTTGTGGGTGATTAGCTTCTGCAAGTCGTGCGGCCCACTCCAGACCGTCTTTGTGACCTTGCAGGTAATCAAGCGGCAACTCATCAGGCTGGCTTACAGGTTCGGCACCCTGAAGCATGGCGGCGCGGCAGTCGTTTAAATCACCATAAATCTGACCAACCATATTAAAGCCATTGGTAGGCCAGTTTGTTGGCGAGTAAGCGACCTCACCTTTGTCGGAAATGAATAAAAAACCAACCGGCTTCAATTCAGGCGCTATCACCGCTGGCTGCGGTAACTGTGGTGATGCGTAGACCGTTTTGAAATCAGCATTGTCGCTGGCATTGTCTTTGACAAACTCATACTCATCCGGGGTCAGTTCAATCCAGCCCGTAGACATACCGTTGTATGGGTTGCGCTCGCGATACAAAATGACCGGCTCCTGCTCCAGCCCGGCAAGCAGCTGGCGGGCCATTTCCTCGATAGCTTCGCTATCGCATACTGCCAATAAATTTGTCATATGCATTGCACACGGCCTGTACGCCGCCTTTCTTGCAAGCTCTGCGATTTCTTCCAAGCGTTCTTTGGTGAATTTGGTCATGGATTAGTCCTCCCCGAATTTCTGAATGCAGGTGGTTTTACCGACGAACCGGGCCGGTCCTTTTCTTTTTGGTAGGTGATATTCACCGTCGAACCGGTAGATGCCGACAGCGGCACATGGACCATCATCACGAATTAATTCCCAGATGAAGTCTCCGCGGTCGTTGAAATAACCTGGCCCTTCGCCAAATGTCGGAAAGTCGCTGTAAACCACATCCATATCACCATGCTGCCCGTTGATGAAAATGAAATACCCCTTGTGCCGCTCACCCGGCTTCGCGTCGAGGTGCCCGAATGTTTCGTGTATTACTGCCGCGGCCCTCGCTGCTGTGATTTGCTCTCCGATTTCGCGCATATCCCTACTCCCCCACCTTAGTGATGATGCCAGCGACTACCAGTTCTGCGGTGTTGGTCTCCTGGCGAAGTTGGGCGGCGAAGTTAGCTGCTAAGTATGCGTAGGCATGATTTTTATTCTCTCCGCTTGCGATGGCTTTGCGGGTCAAATGCTCGGCGTACATCTCAACGCCCTGAGCCCGCACTTCAGCCAGGAAGGCGTCGGTGGATGGGGTGTTAAGCGTAAAATCCTGTTGGCCTGATTTTAGGTATGCAATGGCTATCTTTGTGGCTGCACATTCGACAGCGAATTTCTCTTTTTCAGCAGCCAGAGCCGCGCACTTGGCCTCAAGTTCGGCCATCACGTCCTGATGGTCTTTGTACTTAACGTATGAGCCGGAGATGTCATCACCTTCGGTGTTTAGCCATGCGTCATTGCAATTCACTGCGTAGGTATTAATTTTCATTTGGCGGTTCCTTAGAACGAGAAATCGCAAGTAAATTCGTGGTCACACTCCGGGCAGCAGCACCAATAATCTGTTGTGCGCAGAGTCTCATGCTCGCCAGCCGCAGCCGAATCCCAGAAATCATCGGTTTCTGTGAGGTCAAAAAGGTGATTGCATTCAGGGCAATTAACATTTAGCTCAATGGTCCATTCTGCTTTTACGCTGCTCATGCTGCTTCCTCACTAAATTCGATAATGTCTTCTGCTGTGATATCCAGAACGCGCATCTCGCGCCCCAGCGCCTTCTCCATTCGCTCTACGCAACCACGGATGCGGGTCATCTGCACTTCCGGGAACTGGCTGCGTGACATCTCGGTGAGCGTGTTGAACAGGTTCCGGTTCTTCGCCTGGCGAGCCTTCACCTTTGCGCAGGCCCGGAGTGATTCGCCAATCTTGCGACCGTCAGCCCGGGCGGTGGCGCGGCATAACTCCAGCGTCAGGAGGGTTTCAGGGAACTCGCGATAATCTGAGTTCATGATGATTTGCATTGCGGTGTTCATACATCAGCCCCTCTGTGATGGCGCCCGGTTGATGGTTTGCTGGTTGAGATGCGGCGAACTTCGTCCTGATCGCATGGCATGAAGTGACCGTTCACGAATTTCTGGTAAACGGTGCCGAGAGTGCCGAAGCGGTTTTTGGTCACGATGACCTCGGCATATGGCGCTGCCGGGGAATGCTCGTCGTACACAGCTTCGCGGTAGAGCATGATGATGCTGTCTGCGTCCTGCTCGATGCTGCCGGAGTCGCGCAGGTCGGCGTTGGTCGGGCGCTTGTTTGGGCGCTTCTCAACGTCACGAGAAAGCTGGCTCAGGGAGATGACCGGGCACTTTAAATCCTTCGCCATTGCTTTCAGGCTGCCGGAGATATGGGCGATCGCCAGGTCGTTACGGTCGGCTTTCGGCTTGGATATCAGGCCGAGGTAGTCAACCAGGATCAGAGACAGCGCTGGATGCTCCTGCTTGTGCCGTTCGGCGATACTGCGGATCTCTTCGACGGTCAGTTTCGACGCATCGACCATCCAGACATCGAGGTCTTTCAGGTGGCAGATGGCGTTGTAAACCCGCGCCCAGCCTTCGTCATCCATGTTTGCCGGGTTACGCAGAACGCTGACGGACATGTTTTCTCGCCCGGCAATGCTTCGCTCTGCGATCTGCAGGTTGCTCATCTCCATGCTGAAAATCAGCACACCGCGCAGGTTGTCAGTGCCAGGCATCGGGCGGCTTGCCACGCCTTCGGCAATCTTAAGCGCCAGTTCCGTCTTACCCATGCCAGGGCGAGCCGCGATAATCACCAGATCTTCCGCGTTCATGCCGCCAGTGATGGCGTCCAGCTCGTCGATCCCGGTTTTCAGAGTGTCGGACTCATCGCCGTTCTTCAGCCGGTTCTCCAGCGTGTCGGTGTAGTCGTCCAGCACATCACCGAGCCGTACCGGGGCAACCTCAGTTTTGGGCTTCCTGATGGTGCTCAGGCGGCGCATAAGCTCGTCCATTGCCGAGGCTGCGTTATCCAGCGTTCCGTTGCTTACATCGCCGCGCAGCTCGTCCATTGCCTGGAGGAACATGCGGCGCTGATGCTGATCGCTAAGCATCCCGGCGTATCCACGCAGGTTGGCGGCGCTGGGGCATGCTCTGGCAGTTTCCATGATGTCAGCGAAATGCGCGTCACCGCACTCTTCGGCAACCATCAGGGCGTCAATCAGTTTGCGGTTCCGGGCCTGCTTGCGGATCACCTCAAAGGCTTTCCGGTAGACCGGTATTGTGAAAGCGTCCGCTTCCATCCGGGCGAGAACGTCACTTGCGGACGGGGTCAGGCCGCCGAGCAGCAGCCCGCCGATCACACTTGCTTCGATATCCTGTCTCATGCCATCCCCCTGTCAGCGAATTTTGCTTCCCGCACTCCGGTCAGCGTGTCGTCTCTCAGCAGAAAATCGAAGTCTGCTGTCCAGCCAGTGTTGTTATCGCCGAAGTAAAATGGCTTGGCCTGATGCACGAACGCCCGGACGTACGCCCTGAACCCTTCGACGTTTGGCGTCTTGAGCTGGGGAATGATTTTCTTCAGGCGGCGCTTGCGCTTCTCGTTGACAGCCACTGCGTGTGGGAGCCTTTCGCCCACTTCGGTGTTGTAGGCTGCCAGGAAGGATTCGTAATCGATGCTGACTTTGGTTCTGGCTGTAAGTTTTTCACTTCCAGCGTCGCCCCCGCCAGGGGGTAAGGGGGTATTTGTATTTAATGTCTTTTTAACAGTGTCTTTTGTGTGTACCTCCCGCTGCAAATCGTCATTCCCTACTGGTGTGACATTTTGTGTCACAGACGGTGTAAAACTTTCCATGACGGCATGAATCTTATTCACGGCCTGTTTTACGGTGGTTTCAAACATCTCGCCGCGGATCATTTCATCCTTCATGGCCTCATGGATTAGAGGTTCTATGGCCCCTGCATTGAGATGGAATGGCGAGACATAGAAGACCTTTGGATCGTTATTTTCAAAGTAATAACGGACCTCTTTGAGGCGCTCTTCTGCATTTCTGGTTGTGAATCCAATTTTCACAGGGCCGAATTCATCTTCTGCGAAAACATAGATATAACCAGCCTTATGCTTGGTTGAACCGTATTCTCTTCTGCGTTCTGGACGTTCAATAGACCAGTCAGAAATGACCTTATTGATCCCTACCTTTCTTCCTTCTGTTACTAAAACCTTCATGTTCAGCAACTCTGTTTTTGTAGAGCTGCATCTGGTTCTAGGCATTCCAGTCATCTCAGAGAATTGCTCGCCACTAATCCAGTCGAACTTCTTGTTAAACCCGTAGGTTTTACGGATTACAGCTAGCAGCAGCTTTATCTGCCGCGACGTGAAGTTGCTGGACATCATGGCGTCGAGCAAGTCATTGGCGATGCGGGTATAGCCATCCTCAATGTCTGCCACGTGACGCTCCACAACCTCTGGCTGAGGTTTACGAAAATCTGCTAACTTAACGACGCCCATGCTTCACCCCTGACTTAGCCATTGCGATGCGGATAACTCCAATCAGGCGCTCTGCGAATGCCTGGTTCTTGGACGCTGCGACGATAAGACCGTCGGGTGAATCTGGATGGCGCCGCTCCTCTTTTTCCTGGTACTTTCTGCGAGCTTTTGTCATAATTACTCCAGTTACCTGACGTAACACAGTGTGTTGAGAGCCTTTGAAGTGACCGCTTCAAGGGCTTTCGTCTTTTTGATACTTCCCATCACATAACTCCCAGCATTGAAGTGACCATCGTCATCAGTGGGCCTACCTGGTCCGGCATGAGGCGGAACATGGCAGCGATACCCTCGCTTACCTCTTTCAGCTTCTGATGCTCTGGTGCGTCCAACATGACCGCCTGCTTAGCTTCCGAGACCTCCTTCTCTGCTTCTGCCAGCCTGACCAGTTTGCAGTCAGCGCCAATCAGCTTTGTGCGGTACTCGATAGGCAGAACGGCCATGATTGCCGGTGTCAGCTGGCGCACGTTCTCGCGGTACTGTTCAGAGTCGAAGCGGTTATCGAGGAAACGGAACAACTTCTGGCGCTGCCTGCTTACATCCTTCGGGAAAGTGATATCCACCCCGCCCTGCTCCCGGTACTCATTGACGATCAGCATCGTCACCACGTCCTGACCTTGAATTGCTGCCCAGGAGCGAATCGCATTGCGGATCGCATCGTGGTTATCTTCTTGTTTTTGCTGAGCGCGATTTATCATCACGCCGGGCGAAAATGCGATACTCTGTTGATAAGTAAGTGATTGCATGTGAAGTCCCTTAAATTGAAAAAATGACAGATAGGCCATGCGCCAAACACGCAAAGCCGGTTTGATTTTTCGTTTGATGCGCCCTTTTCCAGGGCAGAGATGTATTAAGAGCGGTGTTGCTTAGGCTGCGTGTTGTTCTGGCGGAAACACGTCATCCAGTTTTACGTTGGCGCCAAAGGCATTAAGAGCAGCTACCAGCTTGCGACAGGTTTTAAGGTCTGGCTGTCTGCGGCCAGACTCGTAATGGCCGATTGCACCCTGCGTGCAGCCAACCAGCTTCGCTAAATCTGTCTGGGATACCTTAGCGGCTTCCCGTTTAGTCCGAAGATTGCTCATCGGGATACCTCCTTGGGTGTTAATTCAGACTAATAATACAAAGTGTACTGAATAAAAGCAAGAGGGGTAATACATTTTGTGTGTTGTCACAGTTAATACACAGCGTAATAATCGTGGGATGAAAACTCCGTGGAACGAACTGGCAAAAGCCAGAATGAAGCAGGTCGGCATAACCCAGGACAAACTGGCGGAGGCGCTTGGGAAAACCCAGGGCGCGATCGGCCATTGGCTTAACGGCCGCCGCGAGCCAAGCATTGAAGATATCGCCGCGGTGATGAAGCAGCTGGGGTTAAAGGAGCTGATCCTGTCTTCTGACGGAATGGTTGATTATCCGGAAGGGTCGATGGCCAACGTTACCAACCCGCGACCTCATGCTGAGGTGAAAAGCTTCCCACTTATAAGTTGGGTTAGCGCCGGGAACTGGTGTGAGGCCGTTGAGCCTTATCGTCTGGAAGAGATTGATGTATGGCCGGAAACCACCGCCCATGCGGGTGGACACTCCTTCTGGCTAACAGTGCGCGGTGACTCTATGACGGCGCCAACTGGGCTGAGCATTCCAGAAGGTATGCTTATCCTGGTTGATCCAGAAGTTGAGCCTACCAGTGGAAGATTGGTCGTCGCGAAGCTGGATTCTGAGAATGAAGCCACTTTCAAGAAGTACATAGTCGATGCCGGTCAAAAGTACCTGAAGCCACTGAACCCCAGCTATCACATGATCCCAGTCAATGGGAATTGCAGAATCATCGGCGTTGTTATCGAAGCAAAGTGGCAGGGCCTGTAAAATCCCCCTCCCCAATCAAACCCGCTACGGCGGGTTTTTTATTACCTGCGTAAAATAATTTCCCTTCATTTTCATACCCTTTGTATTTTTCTCGGGTTTTTAAGTACAATATGTATTGACGTTATTTAGTACATTTTGTATTGTTAACCCATCAGCAGGACGCACTACTCACCAGGACGGTGATGCTCTTAAAAATCTGGCGCTGAAAAAGCGCAGCATTCAAAGCAGAAAGCTTTGGGGTGTGGTGACCGAACCAAAAAGTAATCGGTAGTAACGCTCACAGGCGTGAAACGAATCGGGATGGCGGTGAGCACAACTGTGATAGGGCTGCAACGTCGCATTCACCACACCACCAAAGCTAACTGACAGGAGATCCACAATGGATGCACAAGCACGCCGCCGCGAACGCCGCGCAGAGAAACAGGCCGAATGGAAAGCTGCAAATCCCCTGTTAGTTGGGATCAGCGCCAAGCCAGATAACCGCCCTGTACTGTCGTTGACTCGCAAGCCTAAATCACGCGTAGAAAGCGCTCTGAACCCGATTGATTTGACAATGCTGGCTCAGTACCGGGAAGAGTTAGAAAACCGCGCTGCGGTCGTTGAGCGCAAGAATCACCGCACCTGGTACAGCAAGCCGAGCAGAGAAATGGGCGTGACCTGTACCGGTCGCCAGAAAACGAAAGGCAAATCCATCGCATTAATCTGAGGTGGCCCATGAAGAACAGCATCAAGTGCCCGGTATGCGGTCGTGACTTCGACCCGAGAACGCCGGTCTGCCACATCAGCAAGTATCACCCGGCAGCGAAGAACTGCGAACTGGAGAAGATACGCGATGCACGGCGGCAATATTTCAACCCGGCAGCGAGCGGAGCCAGATGATGGATAGCGAAATCATCGCTCAGTTCATGGTGCTCTGCTTATGGGTTTACGTTTTATTTTTCTTCAAATAGTGGGCGGGTCGAGTGGCCTGCGGTGAATAAACAAAGGGGTGAGGGTATGGAGATAACTCCGGCACAAATTACTGAGGGAATGATTTTCTACGGCGTTAAGTCAGGAGGTGATTTCCCGGAATTTTTAAAGTACCAGGCGATCAAGGCAACAAACAAGCAGGTTAAGGCCAAGAAAGTCCAGACCCAGTCGTGGGGTGCGAACTATGAATACACATTGCGGGAAAGCGATTGGCGATATTTCGCTGATTTCATCTCAGCCAGGGCTGCGTGGGTGGCCACAGTGCTCGAGCCTGATATCAAGAGGGCTGAAGACAGGCTGATCTCAGCGCAGAAACGTAAGGCGCAAATTCTGGCAGCTGATGATTTGTGAGGTCGCTCCGGCGGCCTTTTTTACGCGGGTAACTACAGAGGGTAAGGGTATGGAAGCATTGGCAGTTGAACGAAATGAAGATGGTCACTGGACACATCCAGTCTACGCGGCTTTGTTCGGTGATCGAGAGCTAGTTTCACGTGATGAATTCCAGGCTTTCTGCGAAACGCACGGCATCGAGTCATCAGTTGTCGAGTTGGAGAATGACGACAACGAAGAGGTTAATTTCTCGTATTTCGAAGAGGGTAGCGCCGACATCAGTAAGTGGGAGCCGAGCAAGCCAGAAGGCGATGGCTGGTTTATCGGCTCTATCCATGACACCGAAGACGGGCCGCTCTGCGTGTGGTTCAGAAAGAAACAATAGACCCGCTCCGGCGGGTTTTTTATTGCTCATACCTCGCCGCATTTACGAGTGCGGCCAGTTATGAGACGGCGGCCATCCACCGCCAATATTTTTGGCCTTCGCATATATGCGTAGGGGTAACGTTCAGCGGCGCGGCTTAAGCGCGGAGATGATTATGAGCAAAGAAACAGGCGGTACCGCATTCCCTTACTCAGGAGTGCATAAGGGCAAGGCAGAAAACATCATCGTTGATAGTCAGGGCATGACGCTGCGCGACTACTTCGCGGCGAAGGCGATGCAGGCTCGGTTATCGAATCCAGATTGGCTGTGCAGTGATGAGCGTACCGCAGCTGATGCATTTGCAATGGCTGACGCAATGCTCAGCGCCCGGGAGGACTCATGATTCATCAGCACTACGGCACCCAGGAAGTTAACCGCGGCGCTGTTCAGCCAGGCATGCTCGTAAAGCACAAAGACAGCACCTGGACAGCGTCAGCGCATAAGCGCGGTCGACTCTACCTGCATCGCGGGTATGAACGCACTTACACAACGGATCTGCTGGTCGAGGTGTATCTCGACGGGCTGGGTCGCGGCTTGAGTCACTGAGGGGATAAGCATGGAAAAATTCAGAGGAACGCCTGGGCCATGGGAATGGTGGACTAGCAACTCATTCTTGCGCCTGTCCAGTAAATCGACCGGCAAGGATGGGGATGTCATCGACTCATTCAAAATGAGCGACGGCCAAACGTCGTTGTCGGTGAAGGTTGATGATATGCACCTGATCGCCGCCGCCCCAGAGTTGCTGGATGCGCTGCAAGACTTTATGGCTAACGCTGCAGGCGATGAAAAGTCCTGCGGGCATTCATTCGAATGCGTTTGCCGATTCGATAAAGCCAAAGCAGCCATCGCCAAAGCCCTCGGCAAGTAATCCCCCACCCCATTTCACATCTGGCAGCCAATCGGGGCCGGGTGACGCAAAAAGCAGATTTCAGGAGTAACCCATGAAACAACCCTATCAACATCCACGGGTGCCGAGAACTCGCCCGGCAATGCTGGCAAATCATCACGCGTTGATTGTTCAGGCGAGAGAATCCCGCTTGCTCGGATGGAAACGAGAAGCGGCTTATGCACTGCGCAGCGCCTCACTTACGCGCGTCTGCATCCAGATTGAGGAGCGTGCAGCATGAGTGCTATGGAGCGCTGGGATGACGATGCTTTCGTCAAGCTGATGGCGGATGTACTGCCAGAGCAGCCAATGACCCACGAACAGGCGGCGCAGGAAGCGATCGCCGATTACCGCTCGGAGCAGCAGGAAATGAGAATGGAGGGCGCGCTATGGGCACAGCAACACTGATCCTCGGTGAATCCGGCACCGGCAAGTCAACCAGCCTGCGGAACGTTGACCCAGCCGATGCGATCCTGATTAAGGCTGTAGGCAAGCCCCTTCCGTTCCGGTCGAAAGACTGGACGCCGTGGGATTCCAAAACAAAGACCGGTAGCGTAGTCGTATCTGACGAATGGAATCACATCCTGACAATCATCAAAAAAGCGCCTGCATACGGGAAGAAAATCATCATCGTCGATGACTTCCAGTACGTGATGAGCAACGAGTTTATGCGCCGCTCTGAGGAGAAGTCTTTCGACAAGTTCACAGAGATAGGCCGTCATGCCTGGGAGGTGATTAAAGCCGCTCAGGATGCGCCTGATGACCTGCGCGTGTACTTCCTTGCCCACACCGAAGAAACGGCGATGGGCCGCACGAAGATGAAAACGATCGGGAAGATGCTGGACGAGAAAATCACCGTTGAAGGCATGTTCACCATCGTTCTCCGCACCCTCACCCGCGATGACAAGTTCTTCTTCACCACCAAAAACAACGGCTCAGACACTGTTAAATCCCCCATGGGGATGTTTGAGGCTAATGAAATCGACAATGACCTCGCCCATGTAGACGCGACCATCTGCGAATACTACGGCATCAATAACGTTCACCACATTAAGGGATCTGCCGCATGAGCAACGTAATTTTCACCTATAGCGAAGAATCAGCCCTGGCCGCCGGTATGGGCGGATACATCAACGAGAACGGAGCTTACGTCCTCACCATTGCTGAAGCTGAATTGAAACAGTCTCAGTCCTCACAGGCACGCTTCATTGAGTTTTCCGGCGAGGCTGATGATGGTCGCAAGGTTCAGTACCTCAGCCTGTGCCTCGTAAAAGCTGATGGCCAGCCAAGCAATTTTGGCGTGAACATGCTCAACGCGATCATGGGCTGCGCTGGCGTAGGTCAGCTTACTCAGAAAATGATTTCAGCCAGTAAGCATGTGGCACCAGAGTTCGAAGGTAAGCGTGTGGGCCTGGTTCTTCAGAAAGAGCTGCGCACCAATAAGACGACCGGGGCCGACACCTACGGCATGGATATTCGACTCCCGTTCATCGCCAGCACCCGCCAGACTCTTCAGGAGAAAAAGGACGGAGTAAAACCTGAAACAGTAGATCGCCTGGCGTCAACCCTGAAAGACCGTGATAGCCGCGCCAAATATAACGGCACAGCTCAGCATGGCGGCGCTAATGAATATGCCGACTACGCAAATCAGGACTTCTAATCTGATTCCGGACTCCATCTCTCACCTATCTTTGGCGGGCTAGCCATGCCCCGCCTAACTCCATTTAAGGATGAACATGAACCACTTAATGATTGACCTAGAAACGATGGGTAACGGGCCGTACGCGCCGATCATCTCCATTGGCGCTGTGTTCTTTGATCCAAACACTGGCGCAACTGGAGATGACTTCCAGGTGAACGTATCACTTGAATCATCAATGCGGTTCCGCGCACGGCCTGACGCCTCAACAATCCTGTGGTGGATGGAGCAAGGCGAAGATGCTCGCAAATCGCTAACCACTGACACGCATGACCTTTCAACCGCCCTGTGCTGGCTGTCTGATTTCATCGCCAAACATGCCAAGCCGCGATTCGTTCAGGTGTGGGGCAACGGCGCATCGTTCGACTGCGTCATTCTCCGCAACAGCTACGCGCTTACCGGGCAGGAAGCACCATGGCAATGGTGGAATGACCGCGATGTGCGCACTGTCGTTGAGATGGGTAAAGCGATCGGCTTCGACCCTAAGCGCGATATGCCATTCGAAGGAACCCGCCACAGCGCGCTGGATGATGCCATTCATCAGGCCAAGTATGTCTCTGCTATCTGGCAGAAGTTAGTCCAGAAGTAACCCCCTTCTTACCACCCTTATTCACCTCACGGAGGCGGGTTAACCACACCCGCAATTCGCTATGCACCACATATCTGGCAGACGCCTTTACTCGAAAGAGACGCTTGTCCGACTGCTGAGCAAGGACAGCAAAAACTTCATCGCTACTTACTGGACAGGCGTTAACCCGGGCGACGGATGCTTTCACGCCGGGATTAACCTGGTGACGCACGAGTCGTTCTATGCAGGCTGGGGCGGCTCACTGGAAGAGAAAAGCGAGTACATCACTGCTGCTGAACTGGAGATGGTGAAGGAGATGTGTGATGCGACGCCGTGGGGTCAGGAGTTCGGCGGGAAGTGCCTGGGCGGGACGGAATACAGACTTAAACCTGAAATGAGGGTGACGCAATGAAAGCGTGGACCACTGAAGAGTTGGCGCTCCTGTGGCGTCATAACAATAACCAGGTCGCGGCAATGACCGGGCGCAGCATCAAAGAGGTTGGCGACCGCCGCCTGCAGGCAAATCTGGAGCGCAATGGGTGGAATAAGAAAGACCCCGAGGCGGTGACTAAGTGGGAGGCGGCATGACCTATCAGCTGCACGTAGGACGCTGCGAAGAGGTACTCAAGACCATGCCGGATAACTCAGTAGACGCGATCGTAACCGACCCACCCTACGGCCTGTCATTCCAGAACCATAAATGGGATTACGAAGTACCCACGGTTGAGCAGTGGCAGGAGTGTCTGCGAGTGCTAAAGCCTGGCGGTCACCTGTTGGCCTTCGGCGGATCCCGTACTTATCACCGGCTGGTAGTAAATGCAGAGGATGCCGGTTTCGAGATCCGCGACCAAATCCTCTGGATTTACGGCAGCGGCTTCCCAAAGTCACACAACCTCGATGGAGAGTTTGACGGCTGGGGTACCGCCCTTAAGCCTGCGCATGAGCCGATAGTCATGGCGCGCAAGCCATTTAAGCAGACCGTATCAGCCAACATGACTGAGCATGGTACCGGAGCAATCAATATCGACGCCTGCCGGATACCTACAGAAGAGTCACTGAGCGGTGGCTCTGGCGGCCTGCTTTCGCACCAGCGTGACGGTACCGATCCGGTAGGTGATTACGAACAGGCACCAGAAGGCCGATGGCCGGCAAACATCATTCACGACGGTAGTGATGAGGTGATCGCCTGCTTTCCTGCCAATGCTGGCGCAGCAGCACCGGTAACCGGGAACGAACCTTCTGCAGCTTCAACCGGCCAGGTGCTGGGATTGCGGAAGCGTGTTGCCACCGTCCATCACGGCGACAAGGGCAGCGCGGCGCGGTTCTTCTACTGCGCCAAGGTCAAACCGAAAGAACGCGATGAAGGCCTCGAGCGATTCATTGCGACATCAGCCAGCGATATGACTGGAGGACGCAAAGAGGGAAGCGTGGGAATTAACGATCCGCGCGCCGGGGCTGGTCGCACGAATGGCGCGAAGAACAATCACCCCACCGTTAAGCCGATCGCCCTGATGAGCTACCTCTGCAGGCTGATTACTCCGCCAGGCGGTACCGTGCTGGATCCGTGGATGGGTAGCGGGAGTACCGGTCGGGCGGCCATTGAGGAGGGCTTCAACTTCATTGGCATAGACCTGAACCCGGATTACGTGACGATCGCCTCAGCGCGCATCGCCCACTCATTCAAGAAATCGACAGAGGCCGCATGACAGCACAAATCACCGGGTCGCTAATGCGGCCCCTCCATTTGCTGGCGTTTGCCGTCAGCCGCATCAATGAACAGTTCAGGGAGCACTGATGAAAAGAACAATGCTCGCTATAGCAGCATCCATGTGCGCGCTGGCGGCGCCAGTTAAACCGTGGGGACCGAGCGAAATATCACCTCTGCTTTTTGTAGATAACCGCCACCCGGTTGGCCGTGGCAAAACCGGAGTCGCGGCATCACGTCGGGCAGCCAAAAAACGCAGGAGAGCACGCTAATGGCAGATTTTGCAGACGACGCATCAGCCGTCGAAGAGTTGCAGCGTAATGCTGCGTTGAGTGCTCACCGGATTAACCGTGATGCGGTATCGGCGGTTAAGTGCGAGGAATGCGGCGACCGTTTGCCGGAGGCTCGCCGGAAAGCGTATCCGGGATGCACGATGTGCGTTGATTGCCAGGGTGAGATGGAGTTACGGGATAAGCAGAGGGGGATGTGATGTGTGATATGCCAGCAGTATTTGGACAAGAGCAGCGTAAAGCCCGCAAAGAGCATAAGTGCTGTGAGTGCGCCGTCATCATTAAACCTGGCGAGGCCTACATCTATTCCCACGGAGTGTGGGATGGAAGCGGTCAGAGCTTCAAGCAATGCCTCGATTGCGCAGAGGTATCAAGCGCTGCCGCCGCATCAGTTGATGATCCAGAAGAGGGCCCGGCGTTTACCGGGTTACGCGAATGGTTCATGGGCTACTCATGCCGGGAATTTAACGGTGATGAATTGGTAAAAAGTTTCGCCAGTGAGCTGGGTGTGGACGAAAACAAAATCCGCAAAGTGTTGCGGATGGAGCAAGCCAATGTTCAAGCTAATCCAGCGCGGCCAGATATTTGCTGACTCAGCAGGCTGGCCCGTCATTATCCACAGCAGCACATCAGAAGTGGTCCGCTACTGGCGACAGGGCCGGATCAACACCGCGTCAATCGACCGATTTATTAACGATTTTGAGCCGCTCGACCATCGGGAGGCGGAGCAGATCCGCGCCGAGCTGGAGACGAGCGAGCACATTAAACGGCTTCGCGCTATGCGTGCGGCATGAGGAGAAAATATGGACTGGATTAAGTGCAGCGAAAGGATGCCTGAAGTTGGTGAGGTTGTCATAACGTCCGATGGAGAGAGCGTTAATGTAGGTGAGAGCGAGCGCTCAGGTGTCAACTTCCGATTCTTCACGTCGATTATCACCGGCAGGGAGTTGCAAGCCACTCACTGGATGCCGCTTCCTTCCCCGCCTGCCCCATGACGCAACTGATAGCCAGTTATGAGCTGGCTATTGGGTGCGAATGCACTGCCACGTTATCCCCCTTTCAGCCCTCCATTGCGAGGGCTTCTTTTTGCCTGGAGATATAGATGAGAAAAATTCTGCTGCTTGTCGTACTGGCAGTGACTGCATGTACCGACCCCGCTGGGGCTACAAAGGTTCTGACGGATAACGGATTCACCGATATCAGTGTGGGCGGCTATTCCTGGACAGGCTGCGGTCGGGATGACATGTACGCAACCGAATTTTCAGCGACCAGCCCGGCTGGCAAACGTGTTAATGGCGTCATCTGTGCCGGTGCATGGAAGGGATCAACGATTCGCTTCGAGTGACGGAGGTAGCAGTGGAACAATACAGCATCACTCTCAATCAGGCCTGCGCAATGCTGGGCATATCCAGACCGACAGCTGCGAACTGGATCCGCACCGGCAGACTGCAGGCAACCCGCAAAGACCCATCCAAACCAAAATCCCCTTACCTCACTACCAGACAGGCCTGCATTGCGGCGCTCAAGTCACCGCTGCATACTGTCCAGGTGAGCGCGGGTGATGGCATACGAGAGGAATTAATATGTCACTCTTCCGCAGAGGTGAAACCTGGTACGCCAGCTTCACATTGCCGGACGGCAAAAGATTTAAGCAGTCTCTTGGGACAAAGGACAAAAGGCAGGCCACGGAACTCCATGACAAGCTAAAGGCCGAAGCCTGGCGGGTGAGCAAGCTCGGTGAAGTGCCTGACATGACATTTGAGGATGCCTGTGTGAGGTGGCTTGAGGAGAAGGCGCACAAGAAGTCGCTGGATGATGACAAGAGCCGGATCGGATTCTGGCTCCAGCACTTCGCCGGCATGCAGCTGAAGGACATCACTGAATCGCGGATCTACGCCGCCATACAGAAGATGACCAACCGCAGGCATGAGGAAAACTGGAAGCTGATGAACGCGGCGCAGACGAAGAAAGGCAAGGAAACACCTGACTACGTTCCGCGTCCGGCTTCTGTGGCGACAAAGGCCACGCACCTTTCATTTATCAAGGCGCTTCTCCGGGCAGCAGAGCGTGAATGGAAGATGCTCGATAAGGCCCCGATCGTCAAGGTTCCCCAGCCGAAGAATAAGCGTATCCGGTGGCTGGAACCTCACGAGGCTAAAAGGCTGATTGATGAATGCCCGGAGCCGTTGAAGTCTGTTGTCGAGTTTGCGCTGGCTACAGGACTTCGTCGGTCGAACATCATCAATCTGGAGTGGCAGCAGATAGACATGCAGCGCCGGGTAGCGTGGATACACCCGGAGCAGAGCAAATCGAATCAGGCCATTGGCGTGGCACTGAATGATACTGCATGTCGCGTGCTGAAAAGACAAATAGGAAGTCACCACAAATGGGTGTTCGTCTATAAGGAGAGCTGCACTAAGCCGGACGGAACGAAAGCGCCAGCCGTGAGGAAAATGCGGTATGACGCCAACACCGCCTGGCGGGCAGCACTAAAGCGAGCTGGTATTGAGGATTTCAGATTTCACGATCTGAGACACACCTGGGCAAGCTGGTTAGTTCAGGCCGGGGTTCCGATATCGGTGCTGCAGGAAATGGGCGGGTGGGAGTCTATCGAAATGGTACGCCGGTATGCACACCTGGCACCAAATCACCTGACCGAACATGCCAAGCAAATCGACTCGATTTTTGGCGATTGTGTCCCAAATCTGTCCCACATGGAAAGCAAGGAGGGTACGAATAACACGTAACTGATTGAATTTTCTGGTGCCGATAATAGGAGTCGAACCTACGACCTTCGCATTACGAATGCGCTGCTCTACCAACTGAGCTATATCGGCTTTCAGGAGAGGTACTGCGGTGTAAAAGGGTAAGAAAAAGAGCCCACCTCGTCAACCCCTCCTCTTTTAGTCGTTGATTTTTACACCAACTCGCGCAAAAACCATGCAGAAAAAAGGGCTATTTTCGCCTTTCTTCACATTTTGTGGTTATTTGCCTGCATCGGCGATGCCATCTTACCCCATTTCCCAACAGGATCGGCTATCTTCAGTTTTCATTTTGGCATCAAGCCCCGCCAGAACAGGTCGATAACAATTCTAATCGGAACACAGAAATGCCTGAGAGAGTGGGTACATAATGAATAAATTTTTTGTCACCGATGACATAGCTGGCACGGACCTTGAGCCAAAAAGAACCGCCAGCTTTATCAAACGCGCCCTGCTGCTGATGGTCTCTCTGCTAATGGTGCTGTTTATTATCGCCATCATCGCGCTGCTGACGATTGTGCGAAATATCAATGAAGACAGCGATAAGCACAGCGCCATGCTGCTGCAAAAGGCCATTCATAACCGTGTCGATACCCTCGCGACCCACATTAAAGACTATGCCTGGTGGGGAGAAGCCTACCAGCACCTGCATCCGAAGGTGGATATCGACTGGGCCTATACCCGCCAGAATATGGGCGCGACCCTCTGGCGCGATTTTGAGTACGAAGGGGTCTTCGTGCTGGATGTCAACGGGCAGACCCGTTATAGCGTCATCAACGGCAAGCTGGTGACACGCTCTCTGCAAGCCTGGCTGGGCGACGATCCCATGCCCGACCTGATTCAGAAAATAAGCAAACCGGACGCCGTCCCCGTATCTAACACGGTGGTACTGAAGGGAGGTCATCCGGCACTGGTAGCAGCAGCCAACATCACTACGGGCGATGACTCAAGCATTACAGCTGCCCCCGGCCCAGCCTCGGTGCTGGTGTTTGTGGACGTGCTGGATGAGCGTAAACTCGCCGCGCTGGGTGAAGAGTATGGTATCGCCCAGACTCGCGTGCAGCATACGGGCACCTCAACGCTGGCAGGACGACGCGGGGTAGCCACCCTTCCCGTTGATGGTCAGCAGGTTACGTTCGAATGGAAAAGCGAAAATCCGGGTCGGGAGCTGCTGCGCTATATCCTGCCGCTGCTGATCCTGCTGGCGCTGTGCACCGCTATTCCCGGCGTGATGCTGGGGCGTAACGCGCTGAAAAAGGCGCGCATGTATGATGAAAATACCTGGCTGCTGGCGCAGAACCGTCTGGCGCTCACCGCCAGCGAACGGCGTTTTCGTGACGTTGCCGAGGCGACCACGGACTGGATCTGGGAGACGGACACCGAGCTGCGTTTTACCTGGCTTTCGGAGCGTTTTCCCGGGATCACCGGGCACAGCATATCGGCCTGGATTGGCCGTCCGCTCAGCGAGCTGATGGAGGCCGAAAACCAGTCGCTGGCGGAGTGGATCACCCTTCCCGGCCAGACGGGTCATCGCCGCTTGCTGCACTGCCGTTATCTTTCGGCGATGGGCCACCAGCGCTACTGCCATATTGCGATTAAACCGGTTATCGCGCCGGAGGGGATCACCGGCTACCGTGGCACCGCCACGGATGTCACTCTTGAAGTGGAGGCCCAGGCGCGCGTGGAGTATCTCTCCCGGCACGACGATCTCACCGGGCTGCCCAACCGGGTGCGGATGCGCGAGTTCCTTGAGGGCAAGCTGCGGGCGCAGCCTACGCAGATGCATCCGCTGGCGATGCTCAGCCTCGATCTCGATAAGTTCAAACCGGTCAACGATCTGTTTGGTCACAGTGCCGGCGATAGCGTACTGCATGAAGTTTCGACCAGGCTACGAGACTGTATCCGCGATTACGATCTGGTGGCGCGCCAGGGCGGGGACGAATTTATCCTGATTATCTCCGACATTCATGACAGGAAGTACGTTGATACCCTGTGCGAACGTATCATTGCCGAACTTACGCGCCCCTTCCTGATCAACGGGAATGAGATCGTAATCGGTGCCAGTATCGGCGTGGCTATCGCACCGCATGATGGGGTCGACGCGAGCGAGCTCCTGCGCTTCTCAGACATCGCCTTGTACAAAGCCAAAAGCACCGGCCGTAACAAGTGGGTATTTTATACGCCTGAAATGGCTGAACAGATGGTGCAGCGTCGCGAGATGGAAGAGAGCCTGCGCGACGGGATTAAAAAAGAGCAGTTCCATCTGGTCTATCAGCCGCGCTATGGTCATGACTCCTCGCGCATTATCGCCGTGGAGGCGCTGGTTCGCTGGGATCACCCTGAGCTCGGCCTGATCATGCCGGATCAGTTTATCTCCCTGGCCGAAGAGACCGGGCTGATCGTTCCGCTGAGCGACTGGGTGCTGAAAACCGCCTGTCGGGACGCGCAGCAGTCGCTGCACGGCCTCTCCGTGTCGGTGAATATCTCTGCCGTCGAGTTCCAGTCCTGGCAGGTCGTGGAGCGCATCAAAGAGGCGCTAGAGATATCGCAGTTAGATCCATCCCGGCTGGAGATTGAAATCACCGAAAACGCCACCCTGTGGAATCCTGAAAACAGTCTCGAAATCATGCTGGCGCTCAAGAAACTGGGCGTGAAGCTGCTGATGGACGACTTCGGCACCGGCTACTCCTCCCTGAGCTACCTGCGCAATTTCCCGTTCGATGGCATCAAGCTGGATAAATCGTTTATCGACGGTATGCCAGAGAGCGACAGCGCCAATACCATCGTCGAAAATATTATCGGCCTGGGTAAAGCGTTCTCGCTGAGTATTACGGCTGAAGGCGTAGAGAACGAAGGACAACTGCAAAAACTGATGATGATGGAGTGCGATGAAACCCAGGGCTATTACATCAGCAGGCCACTCAGCCTGACAGCGCTAAAACAGCAAATCGCCGTGCTGGACCTGGCGGCGCAGAATCGGGCAGGTCTCAACACCAGAGCGAGCGCGGGCAACCGCTGAGGCTGCCCACGCAGGCAATCAGGCGCGAATGGTATCGTCGCCGAAGCCAATCCATTTGTAGGTGGTGAGCGCTTCAAGACCCATCGGGCCGCGGGCATGCAGCTTCTGGGTGCTGACCGCCACTTCTGCGCCCAGACCAAACTGGCCGCCGTCGGTGAAGCGGGTGGAGGCGTTGACGTAAACCGCAGATGAGTCCACCTCGTTGATAAAGCGACCGGCATTGCTCAGGGTGCGGGTGAGGATCGCATCTGAATGCTGGGTGCCGTGTTCACGAATGTGCGCGATAGCATCGTCGAGATCGGCCACCACCTTCACGTTCAGATCCAGCGACAGAAACTCGTCGTCGTACTGCTCCGCTTTCACCGGCTCAACCTTCGCCGGGCCGTTCTGCAGCTGCGTCAGCGCGTTGGCATCGGCATGCAGAGTCACGCCGCTTTCCGCCATCTGCTTGCTCAGTGCCGGCAGGAAGGTCCCGGCGATGCCCTGGTGTACCAGCAGCGTCTCCACCGTGTTACAGGTGCTTGGGCGCTGGGTTTTGGCGTTGACGATGATCTTCAGGGCCGGTTCGAGCTCGGCAGTGTCATCTACAAAAATATGGCACACGCCGATACCACCGGTGATCACCGGGATCGTCGACTGCTCGCGGCACAGCTTATGTAAGCCTGCGCCACCGCGTGGGATCAGCATGTCGATATATTTGTCCATGCGCAGCATCTCGTTGACCAGGGCACGATCCGGGCTTTCAATCGCCTGTACCGCACCAGCTGGCAGGCCGCACTCTTCCAGCGCCTGCTGGATCACCTTTACCGTGGCGGCGTTGGTGCGCCAGGTCTCTTTTCCACCGCGCAGGATGGCGGCATTGCCGGTTTTCAGGCACAGCGAGGCGACATCAACGGTGACGTTCGGGCGGGCTTCGTAGATCACGCCAATCACCCCCAGCGGCACGCGGCGACGTTCGATGCGCAGGCCGCTGTCCAGCAGTCCGCCGTCAATCACCTGCCCTACCGGATCGGCCAGACTGCATACCTGACGCACATCGTCAGCAATGCTTTTCAGACGCGCGGGGTTTAATGCCAGGCGATCGAGCATCGCCTCGCTCAGACCGTTGCGGCGGGCTTCCAGCAGATCCTGCTCGTTAGCGAGCAAAATCTCGTGGGACTGGGCTTCCAGATAGTCAGCGATTTTTTCCAGCACGCGGTTTTTCTCGCGGCTGGAAAGGAGCGCCAGTTTGTACGAGGCGGCTTTGGCAGCGGCGCCCATTTGTTCCAGCATGTCCTGCTCCTTAACGGGTGATCATATCGTCGCGATGGACAGCAACCGGGCCGTACTCATAGCCGAGAATGGCATCGATCTGCTGTGAATGGTGGCCTGCAATGCGGCGCAGCGCATCGCTGTTGTAGCGGGAGACGCCGTGGGCAATGTCGCGCCCTTCCAGATTACAGATACGAATCACTTCACCACGGGAGAAGTTACCTGTCACGCTTTTAATTCCTTTTGGAAGCAATGAACTGCCTCTTTCCAGAATAGCGGCGGTGGCGCCCTCATCCACGGTGAGCTGTCCGGCGGGTGGCGCGCCGAAGATCCAGCGTTTGCGATTTTCCAGCGGGGTCGCTTCGGCATGGAAACGAGTGCCCACCGAGATGCCTTCCATGACATCGCCGATAACCCCCGGACGGCTGCCCGCGGCGATGATGGTGTCGATCCCGGCGCGGCAGGCCACATCGGCGGCCTGCAGTTTGGTCCCCATGCCGCCGGTGCCGAGGCCAGAGACGCTATCGCCCGCGATGGCGCGCAACGCATCGTCGATACCTTTTACATCGGTGATAAGTTCAGCCTGCGGGTTGGTACGCGGATCGGCGGTGAAGAGACCTTGCTGGTCGGTCAGCAGCAGCAGCTTGTCTGCGCCCGCCAGAATGGCGGCCAGCGCCGAAAGGTTATCGTTATCGCCGACTTTGATTTCTGCGGTGGCGACCGCGTCGTTTTCGTTAATGACCGGAACGATGTTGTTATCCAGCAGCGCGCGCAGGGTGTCGCGGGCGTTCAGGAAACGCTCCCGGTCTTCCATATCGGCGCGGGTCAACAGCATCTGCCCGACATGGATGCCATAGATGGAGAACAGCTGTTCCCAGAGCTGAATCAGACGGCTTTGCCCCACCGCCGCCAGCAGCTGCTTGGAGGCAATAGTGGCCGGAAGTTCGGGGTAGCCCAGGTGTTCACGCCCGGCAGCAATCGCCCCGGAGGTGACAATCACAATACGGTGCCCTGCGGCGTGCAACTGCGCGCACTGGCGCACCAGCTCAACAATATGGGCGCGATTAAGGCGGCGCGATCCGCCTGTTAACACACTGGTACCGAGTTTTACCACCAGCGTCTGGCTGTCACTCATAGTTCTCTGCCGTTCAACAATAAGGGAAATGATATTAATCAGACTTTTTATCAGGACTGGGGTCCGTTGCCAACCGCCATAACGCAGAGGCAACCACTTTGTTGCGCGGGATCAGGAAGCGTAGCGGCAGAATTTGACGGTTTTATTACTGAAACAGAAAAATACAATTATTTAAAATTATTCTGAGATTGTCATAAAACGTTCATTACAGAACGTTAAAACCCTTCCTGTTTTTTCACGGAACAAAAGCATGAGCTTACTGTTCAGCGAATATTAGCGCGTATATAAAACCAGGATTGAAAATGAAAAAGAGTACTCTGGCATTAGTGGTAATGGGCGTTGTTGCTTCCGCATCTGTACAGGCAGCCGAAGTGTTTAATAAAAACGGCAATAAACTGGACGTTTACGGAAAAGTGAAAGCGATGCGTTATATCAGCGATGATGATGCCAAAGATGGTGACCAGACTTATGTGCGTTTCGGCTTTAAGGGCGAAACCCAGATTAACGATCAGCTCACCGGTTATGGCCGCTGGGAAGCTGAGTTCTCCGGCAATAAAGCTGAAAGCGACTCTTCACAGAAAACCCGTCTGGCCTTTGCCGGTATTAAGCTGAAGGATTTCGGCTCATTCGATTACGGTCGTAACCTCGGTGCGCTGTATGACGTTGAAGCCTGGACCGATATGTTCCCGGAATTCGGCGGTGACTCTTCTGCGCAGACCGACAACTTCATGACCAAGCGCTCCAGCGGCCTGGCAACTTACCGTAATAGTGACTTCTTCGGCGCCATCGATGGCCTGGATCTGACGCTGCAATATCAGGGTAAAAACGAAGGCCGCGAAGCTAAAAAACAGAACGGCGACGGCTTTGGTACCGCTCTGACCTATGATTTCGGCGGCAGCGACTTCGCCATCAGCGGCGCCTACACCAACTCTGACCGAACCAATGCCCAGAACCTGCTGGCGCGCGGCGAAGGTAAAAAAGCCGAAGCCTGGGGTACCGGCCTGAAATATGACGCCAACAACATTTATCTGGCAACCATGTACACCGAAACGCGTAATATGACGCCAATCTCCGGTGGCTTTGCCAATAAGGCGCAAAACTTCGAAGCCGTTGCGCAATATCAGTTTGACTTTGGTCTGCGTCCATCCCTGGGTTATGTCCAGTCAAAAGGCAAGGATATTGAAGGCATCGGTGATGAAGATATCGTGAAATATATCGACGTCGGCGCGACCTACTATTTCAACAAAAATATGTCCGCGTTTGTTGATTATAAAATCAACCAGATTGATGACAACAATAAACTGGGTGTGAGCAGCGATGACATCGTTGCGCTGGGTATGACCTACCAGTTCTGATTTATGCCGATAAAAAACCCGGCTAAGCGCCGGGTTTTTTTATTGTTTTTTTGATGCCGGGCTTATGCTGTCAGCTTCACCGGTTCATTGGTGAAATCATCAGCAGGCTCGAGTTTCAGATCGAACGTTGCCAGCAGCGTACGGGCTTTTTCGTGGAATTCACGCAAGGTATGCTCAAGGCGCTGGATCACTTCGGGATCCTTAATGGCCATCTCCTGCCAGTGACCCTCTTTATTGAACAGGCCAAACTGATAGTTGTAGGTGAAGCGTGACGCTTCTGCTTCCATTTCCATCCACCATCCCCAGAATTCGCGCTTCTCCGGCGCTGGCTTTACGTTAACGCAAACTGCCAGGCAATCGAAAAAGAAGCGATTCTCTTCGCACTGCTCTTCGCGGATGTAGGGGCCAAGAGCCATAAACTTCTTGATCATCCTACTTTTCGGATGTCCACTCGGTAACGTCATTGCGATCTCCTTTTGTGAAGCCACTGTTTTACCAAACCCAAAAAAATTAGCAATCTCTTAACTCAATCTCTGATGGATCCAGCGCGTGATCTGCTGCAGTGCTTTGTCAAAATTTTCATACACCGGGCTGAACGGCACCTCCAGCAGCTTGCCATCCACAGATGACGAGGTGATTAAGCGGGACTCCTCTTCCGGGCTGAAGGGATCGTTTTTCCAGAAACCAGAGAGCATTGGCGTAGGGCAACGACGCCCCAGCAGCCCCTGCATTTTCAAAGAGTAGCGGTTGAGCTCTACGCGCAGCGCCTCGTCCGAGGCATCGTGCATACCCAGCCGGCTGGCCAGCACATCAAGGTACATCTCTGGCACGCTGCTCTGGCGGGCAGGTTCGCTTAACAGGGCGTGAACCACCGGCCCCAGACAGGCCACCGCCTTCAGACGCGAAGATTCGAGATAAGCCAGACGGACAGCGACATTGGCGCCAAAGCGGAAACCAAACGCCGCTACGCGGGTGTGATCCACCCACGGGTTTTGCTCCAGCGCTCTCAGCGCATGCTGGTGGAGCAAGCTGGAATCCTGGGTCAGTTTCCATTTTGACGAAAAGCCAATAGAGGGCATGTCGAGGGTCAGCATCGCCAGCCCTTTCGGCGCCAGGTAGCGCTCATACAGGCTGTAGTAATCGGTCTGCAGGGAGTCGAGGCCGCCGCACATCATCACCGTCGGGAAGGGGCCGTCGCCCGCGGGCATATGGAGGAAGCCGGTGACCGCCGGACCACCGGGGATGGTAAAGCTGATTTCGCGCATCCGGCCAGGCAGGTGCTGGGCCGCCTCCTGGTAGGCGCGGTTTGCCAGCGCCTGGGCCTGCTCTGCCAGCTCGTCGCCTTTCAGGTGCGGGTAAGCCGCAATGCTGTAGAGGTTAGAGGCGTGCAGCCAGTGCTGGCCGCTTAACAGAGGATCCTCCTCCTGGCTGGCCTTCTGCTGCCAGATCATCGCCTGTTTTGCCCATTCATAGATCCAGTTGCCGCCGCGATAGCCCACCACCGTGTCGTACAGTTCACCGTCGGTGCGCTCGGCCTGGCTCATGACAATACGCGCCTGCACGTCGAGAATTTCGCGGGGATCGACACCACGCCAGATCCACATCAGGCGGTTAACCATGCGATACCAGTGCGGGATATTTTTGCCATCGAGCGCGGACTGCACTGACGGCTGTGTACTGCCGTTAAAACGACGAACCAGCGTCGACGTTTCCGGGTGCTTGAACTTGGGCTTGAAGAGAATTTCACTGAGATTCGCCTGGGACATTGCGCGCTGCCTCTATAGATACGTCAGAGAGGGTCATTGTAACGCGCCAGTGGCGAAAAAATAACGCCCGGCATCACCGGGCGTTAAAAAATATGGATTAGCGACCAGAAATAGGTGGGACGAATACAACACCCATATCCCATGGCTGCTCGATCCAGGTATCCTGTGGGATATCAATGACATAATCGTCAACCAGCGGCTTGCCGGCCGGTTTCGCGAAGATAGTGACGAAATGCGCTTTTGGATACATTTCGCGGATAGCCACTGCCGTACCGCCGGTATCAACCAGATCGTCAATCACGATGAAACCTTCACCATCGCCTTCAGCGCGTTTCAGCACTTTCAGCTCACGCTGGTTGTCATGGTCGTAGCTGGAGATGCACACGGTATCGACATGACGAATACCCAGCTCACGTGCCAGCAGTGCCCCTGGTACCAGGCCGCCGCGGCTGACAGCGATGATGCCTTTCCACTGTTCGGATGGCATCAGGCGCGCAGCCAGTTTACGTGCATGAATCTGCAACATGTCCCAGGTGACGATGTATTTTTCGCTCATGTGAATTGTCCCAGCCTGTGTTTATACGGCTTAAAAAGTGTTCGAGGGGGAAAATGGTTGCGCGAGATTATAGAGATCTGAAGCACTAAAAACCAGTGCTAAGCGGTTACAGCGGGAGTTTTTACTTGCTTACCCCTACCAGCCGACAGAGAAAGTGGTATTCTCAAACCCACCTCGCAAGTCTGACTTGTGGTAACTCTAAACCTGCTAACCCCGTGACCTGCAAGATTGTCTGCAGGAGATCGACAAGGAGACTTACTGTGTCTGAACTGTCTCAACTATCGCCACAGCCGCTGTGGGATATTTTTGCCAAAATTTGCTCCATTCCTCACCCGTCCTATCACGAAGAACAGCTTGCCGAACACATCATGGGCTGGGCGAAGGAAAAAGGGCTGCACGCCGAACGCGACCAGGTTGGCAACATTCTGATCCGTAAACCCGCCACCGCAGGCATGGAAAACCGTAAACTGGTTGTGCTGCAGGCGCACCTGGACATGGTGCCACAGAAGAACAACGACACCGTTCACGACTTCACCAAAGATCCGATTCAGCCGTACATCGACGGCGAGTGGGTTAAAGCCCGCGGCACCACCCTGGGTGCGGATAACGGCATCGGTATGGCCTCTGCGCTGGCGGTGCTGGCCGACGATAGCGTTGAGCATGGTCCGCTGGAAGTGCTGCTGACCATGACCGAAGAAGCCGGTATGGATGGCGCGTTTGGTCTGCAACCGAACTGGCTGCAGGCGGATATTCTGATCAATACCGACTCCGAAGAGGAAGGCGAAATCTATATGGGTTGCGCAGGCGGTATCGATTTTATCTCCACGCTGCCACTGACCCGTGAAGCGATCCCGGCAGGGTTCCAGACCTTTAAGCTGACGCTGAAAGGTCTGAAAGGCGGCCACTCCGGCGGTGACATCCACTTAGGGTTAGGCAACGCCAACAAACTGCTGGCCCGTTTCCTGGCCGGTCATGCTGCCGAGCTGGATCTGCGTCTGGTGGATTTCAATGGCGGTACGCTGCGTAACGCTATCCCGCGTGAAGCGTTCGCGACCGTGGCGGTTGCCGCAGACAAAGCCGATGCGCTGAAAAAGCTCTCCTCCGTTTATCTGGATATCCTGAAAAACGAACTGGACGCCAAAGAGAAGAACCTGACCGTGGTTCTGGAAGCGAGCACCAGCGATAAAGCGGCGCTGACTGAACAGTCCCGCGACCGCTTTGTTCAGCTGCTGAACGCCACGCCAAACGGCGTGATCCGCAACTCTGACGTGGCGAAAGGCGTGGTGGAAACCTCTCTGAACGTCGGCGTGGTGACCATGGCTGACGACAGCGCAGAGATCATCTGCCTGATCCGCTCCCTGATCGACAGCGGGAAAGATTACGTGGTGAGCATGCTGGAATCTCTGGGCAAACTCTCTGGCGCGCAGACCGTCGCCAAGGGCAGCTACCCGGGCTGGCAGCCAGATGCGAGCTCGCCGGTGATGGCGCTGGTGCGTGAAACCTATCAGCGTCTGTTCAACAGCACGCCGAACATTCAGGTGATCCACGCTGGTCTGGAGTGCGGTCTGTTCAAAAAACCGTACCCGGATATGGATATGGTGTCTATCGGGCCAACCATTACCGGTCCGCACTCGCCGGATGAGCAGGTTCATATTGAAAGCGTGGGCCATTACTGGACCCTGCTGACGGAACTGCTGAAAGCGATCCCGGCGAAGTAATCAGCCGACTGTTGCCCCGCGGCACTGCGTTTGCCGGGCCTACAAGGTCAACATCGTTTGTCATTTGTAGGCCCGGTAAGCAAAGCGCCACCGGGCAGTAGTTTGTAGGCCCGGTAAGCGTGAGCGCCACCGGGCTTTTTTACAGCCCCAGCACCAGCTGCCGCTCAAGCTGCGGATCCAGCAGCGTGACATGTAATCCCACCAGCCGCACCCCGCGCC
Source organism: Leclercia sp. GHBNCSD (assembly GCF_055805075.1). Classification (NCBI taxonomy): domain Bacteria; kingdom Pseudomonadati; phylum Pseudomonadota; class Gammaproteobacteria; order Enterobacterales; family Enterobacteriaceae; genus Leclercia; species Leclercia sp. GHBNCSD. The sequence goes on from NZ_JBQVYO010000001.1 coordinate 1,020,178, forward strand.
CTGCCCGACGCTCTTCCCAGGTTTTCTTCGCGGTGGCGATCAGATCTTCCTTGTTAAGCCGCGGCCAGACGTGCTCCTGCGTAGTTTGCTGAAAGTCGTTGAACTTCAGTTTTACCCCCTGCCGGGCAATCAGCAGATCCGGTTTGACCTTCGCCAGCCGCCGTTCCAGTTCCGGATAAAGCTGTTCGACAATAATGGTTTCACAGGCTGCCCACTCGTGGATATCCTCAGCCAGGGTCCGTTCCACACCGACCGATTTACGCAGCCGCTCGCTGTTAACGTTGCGCTCGTCAATGCCCTGGCTTCGCTCCCAGAGCACCCGGCCAAACTTACCAAAGCGCTTAAGTAACATGCCCAGATCGCTGTTCTGCACATCCTCGCAGGTGCGCAGTCCCATCTTCTCCAGCTTTGCCGCAGAGACTTTACCCACGCCGGGGATCTTGCTGAGCGGCAACGTTTTGATAAATGCCGGGACCTCGTCGGGGGTGATCACATACTGACCGTTGGGCTTATTGAGATCCGAGGCAATTTTGGCGAGAAATTTAACCGGGGCGACGCCCGCCGAGGCGGTGAGCTGCAGCTCATTGAAAATCGTCTGGCGGATCTCCTGCGCCATCAGCGTGGCGGAGCCGTGACAGTGCAGGCTGTCGGTGACATCCAGATAGGCTTCATCCAGCGACAGCGGTTCAATCAGGGAGGTGTAGCGGGAAAAGATGTCGCGGATATGGCTGGAGGCTTCTTTGTAGGCATCGAAACGCCCCGGCAGTAAGGTGAGATGCGGGCAGAGTTTTAACGCCATGGCGGTTGGCATGGCGCTGCGCACCCCGAACTTACGCGCCGGATAGTTAGCGGTACTGATCACGCCACGCCGCTCGCGACTGCCGCCAATGGCAATGGGGATATCCCGCAGCGCCGGGTTATCCCGCATCTCCACCGCAGCAAAAAAACAGTCCATATCGACATGGATGATTTTGCGCATCGTCTTCACCACACCTGTAATTACATCCAGTATAACAAAGTACAAAAAATGCGTCAGCAGTTTTACTGTCTCACTTCTGTCATTAAATCGTGGTACAAGATAGAGCAGATAAACGCTTTAAATTCATCAAGTTAATGCATTTAAAATGGAAATTTATTCATGAAAAAGATGATTATCGCTTCACTGCTGATCGCCTCAAACGCCTGGGCTGACCCGCAAATTATTGCTCACCGCGGCGGAACCGCCGATGCGCCGGAGAATACGCTGCCTGCCATTGCCCTGGCGCTGGAAAATCATGCTCAGGCTATCTGGATAACCGTGCAGCTCAGCCGTGACGGCGTTCCCGTTCTGTATCGTCCCAGCGATTTGAGTGCGTTAACCCCCGCTCAGGGAAAAGTGTCCCAGTACACCCAGGCAGAGCTGGCGACATTTAACGCAGGTGCGAAATGGAAAGAGAGCGTTACCGGCGCCACTATTCCAACGCTGAAAGCCGTGCTTGAACGCTGGCCTGAGACCCGCTTCTATATTGATATCAAATCCCCGGATGCTGATGCAGTCGGGATGGGCAAGCAGCTGCTGACCGTGCTGAAAGAGACCAACAGCCTGAACCGCGTGCGCGTGTACTCTACCGAAGATCGCTATCTGGATGCGCTGCCCGCAGAAATACCGCGTTTTGTCACCCGCAGTGAAACGCGTACCCGGCTGGCAAATATCTCGCTGAACCACGTGTGCCAGGCACCAGCAAAGACAATGGACGCATACTGGTACGGGCTGGAGCTGAACCGCAAGGTCGAGGTGGTGGAGAAGTTTACCCTGGGCGAGGGGATCTCTCCGGCAACCCTGACATGGGACAAAGAGGCGATGGACTGTTTCCGCTCGCAGGGTAATGGTCACATTATCCTGCTGGGGGTAAATTCCGCGGAGGATTACCAGAAAGCAAAAGCGCTGGGGGCCGATGGGGTGATGGTCGATTCCCCAGCCCAGGCGCGGGAGTGGCTTAAGTAAAAAAACAGGCCGCTTGATGCGGCCTGTTTATTTCAGAGGATCCGGTTTTGCTGGCGCTGCGCCTCACGCGCCATACGCTTTTTACGCGCATCGCACGGCTCAGGGCAATCGCAAACTTTCTCCATCCCCAGGGAAGAGATGCCACCACAGCTGCCCTGAATGCTTTTGCGCTTAATCAGCCAGCCGAGGGACATGCCGAAGATCACCAGCACAAAAACGGCAAAGGTCAGCACGAAGGTCATCATCATCAGCCTCCAAAATCATCCAGCATGATGTTCTCATCTTCCACGCCCAGATCCTGCAGCATTTTAATGACTGCGGCGTTCATCATCGGCGGACCACACATATAGAACTCACAGTCTTCCGGCGCGGCATGGTGCTTCAGATAGTTTTCATACAGGACGTTATGAATAAAGCCGGTATAGCCGGTCCAGTTGTCTTCCGGCTGCGGATCGGAAAGCGCAATGTGGAAGGTAAAGTTCGGGTTGTCCCGCGCAAGCTGTTCAAACTCATCCTGATAGAACATTTCGCGCAGCGAACGGGCACCATACCAGAAGCTGATTTTACGCTTACTGCCGAGGCGCTTAAGCTGGTCAAAAATGTGCGAGCGCATCGGCGCCATGCCGGCGCCCCCGCCGATAAAGACCATTTCGGCGTCGGTATCTTTAGCAAAGAACTCACCAAATGGACCGGAGATAGTAACTTTATCTCCCGCTTTCAGCGACCAGATATAAGAAGACATGATCCCCGGCGGTGCGTCCGGCACGTTTGGTGGCGGCGTGGCAATACGCACGTTGAGCATGATAATGCCCTTCTCTTCCGGGTAGTTAGCCATTGAATAGGCGCGCAGCGTCGGCTCTTTTACCTCAGAGACAAAACGGAACAGGTTGAATTTATCCCAGTCACCGCGGTACTTCTCAGGCACATCAAAATCTTTATACGCGACAGTATGTTCCGGGCATTCAATCTGAATGTATCCGCCCGCACGGAACGGCACGTCTTCCCCGTCGGGAACCCGCAGCTTCAGCTCTTTAATGAAGGTGGCTTTGTTATCATTGGAGATAACTTCACACTGCCACTTCTTAATGCCGAAGATCTCCTCCGGCAGTTCGATCTTCATGTTCTGGCGAACCGCCACCTGGCAAGCCAGACGACAGCCCTCTTTCGCTTCGCGCTTGCTGATGTGCGACAGTTCCGTTGGCAGAATATCGCCGCCGCCCTCTTTGACGGTCACGCGGCATTGTCCGCATGAACCGCCGCCACCGCAGGCAGAGGAGATAAAAATGCCATTGCCAGAGAGGGTGTTCAGCAGCTTGTCGCCCGCAGGCGTCAGGATCTGCTTATCTGCCTCATCGTTTATCTCAATGATCACATCGCCGGAATTGACCAGCTTTGAGCGCGCCACCAGAATCAGCCCCGAGAGCACCAGCACGATCAGCGTGAACATCACTACGCCAAGAATAATTTCCATAGATTTTGCCCTTACAGCTGCACACCGGAGAAGGACATAAAGCCCAGCGCCATCAGACCAGTGGTGATAAAGGTGATCCCTAAGCCGCGCAGACCGGCCGGCACGTTGGCATACTTCATTTTTTCACGCAGACCCGCCAACGCCACGATAGCCAGCATCCAGCCAATACCAGAGCCGAAACCGTACACTATCGACTCGGTAAAGTTGTAATCACGCTGAACCATAAACGATACGCCACCGAAGATGGCGCAGTTCACCGCAATCAGCGGCAGGAAGATGCCCAGCGCCGTATACAGTGACGGGAAGTATTTATCGAGGATCATCTCGAGGATCTGAACCAGTGCCGCAATCACCCCAATGAAGGTGATAAAGTTGAGGAAGCTCAGGTCAATCCCCTCAACCAGCGCGCTGTCGCGTAGCACCAGGTTAAATACCAGGTTGTTGATCGGGACCGACAGCCCCAGCACCACCGTGACGGCAATGCCCAGCCCGAAGGCGGTCGATACCTTTTTGGAGACCGCGAGGAAAGTACACATCCCGAGGAAAAACGCGAGCGCCATGTTTTCGACAAACACCGCGCGCACAAACAAGCTAATGTAATGAGCCATTGTCGGTTACTCCTTTTCCTGCTGTTCAGGGCGCCAGGTTCTCACCGCCCAGATCAACAAACCGATAATGAAGAACGCGCTGGGCGCCAGCAGGAACAAGCCGTTTGGCAGATACCAGCCACCGTTTTGTACGGTTTCAAGGACAGGAATACCAAACAGTTTGCCGCTGCCAAGAAGCTCGCGCAGGAAACCGACCGTCAGCAGGATCACGCCATAGCCAAGACCGTTGCCGATACCGTCCATAAAGCTGGCCAGCGGCGGCATTTTCATCGCATAGGCTTCTGCACGTCCCATCACGATGCAGTTGGTGATGATCAGGCCAACAAAGACCGACAGCTGTTTTGAGATTTCGTAGGCAAATGCCCGCAGCAGCTGATCCACCACAATGACCAGCGAGGCGATGATCGCCATCTGCACGATAATGCGCACGCTGTTCGGGATGTGGTGGCGGATCATTGAGATAAACAAGCTGGAAAACGCCGTCACCAGCGTTACCGCCAGGGTCATCACCACGGCGGTCTCCAGTTTTGTGGTGACCGCCAGCGCCGAACAGACGCCCAGTACCTGCAGGGTAATCGGGTTGTTGGCGATGAGCGGCCCAATAAGCACCCGTTTAACTTCTTTCAGTTCGCCCACATCAGCCATTGTTCAGCTCTCCTTCACGTACCTTTTTGAGAAAAGGACCAAAACCCATCTCGCCCATCCAGAAATCAAAGCTATGCTGCACACCGTTTGAGGTCAGCGTGGCGCCCGACAGGCCATCGATGGCGTACTCATCACCCGGACGCGCCCCGCCTTTCACCACTTTAAGCGCCGGCTGGCCGTTATCATCCAGCACTTTTTTGCCGACAAACTGCGCCCGCCAGGCTGGGTTTTCGACTTCGCCGCCCAGCCCCGGGGTTTCGCCCTGATCGTAGTAAGTGATGCCCTTGACGGTGCGTCCATCGGTGTTGAGCGCCACGAAGGCATACATCATCGACCACAGACCATTGCCATAGACCGGCAGAACCAGCTCCTGGACACGGTTTTGTTCATCGCGTACCAGATAAATCTCCGCCGTATTGCTGCGGCGTTTGATGCCTGCCGGATCCTGACTGGCCTCCAGTACCGTGCTGCGCTGCGGATCTTTCAGCGCCTGGGCCTGATTGTAAGTGGATGGATCGGTCTCCAGCAGCTCGCCAGTATTGAGATCCACCAGACGTGGCGTGATGCGTGAAGCAAAGGTCTGCGCCACATCCTCAGCCCTCATTTCGCCGTTCATCAGCCCGGCGACGGCCAGGATGTTACGTTGTTTATCCAGGGCGCGTTGCTCCTGCTGACGGGATTTAAGACCCACCGCAGATCCTGCTACCACAATGGAGCAGACCAGGCAAAGCACCACCACCACCATCAGCGTCTTGCCGATAGTGTCATTATTTCTAATCTCAGCCACGCGCCTTCCTCCGTTTGATGTTGGCACGCACCACCAGGTAATCGAACAGCGGCGCAAACAGGTTAGCGAACAGGATCGCCAGCATCATCCCTTCCGGATAGGCCGGGTTCACCACGCGGATAAGGACGCACATCGCACCAATAAGCGCCCCGTAATACCATTTTCCTTTATTGGTAAAGGATGCTGAAACCGGATCTGTCGCCATAAACATCATGCCGAAGGCGAACCCGCCCAGCACCAGATGCCAGTACCACGGCATGGCGAACATCGGATTCGTCGCCGAACCGATCAGGTTAAACAGCGTCGCGGTGAGGATCATGCCGAGCATGACGCCTGCCACAATGCGCCAGGAGGCGACACGGCCAAAGAGAATGATGGCTCCGCCAATCAGGATCATCAGCGTGGAAACTTCGCCGACTGACCCAGGAATGGTACCGATAAAGGCATCGAACCAGCTAACCGGCTGTCCGGTGGCGTTGTTGACCAGCGCCTCACCGCCGCGAGCGGCCCACTGGGAGAGTGGCGTTGCGCCGGAAAACCCGTCGGCAGCGGTCCAGACCAGATCGCCGGAGATTTGCGCCGGATAAGCAAAGAACAGGAACGCGCGCCCGGCGAGGGCCGGGTTAAGGAAGTTACGTCCGGTACCGCCGAAGATCTCCTTCGCCATCACCACACCAAAGGTGATCCCCAGCGCCGCCTGCCACAGTGGCAACGTCGGTGGCACAATCAGGGCAAACAGAATGGAGGTGACAAAGAAGCCTTCGTTGATTTCATGCTTACGCACGATGGCAAACAGCACTTCCCAGAAGCCGCCGACCAGAAAGACCGTCATGTAAATGGGCAGGAAGTAGACCGCCCCCAGCGTCATCATGCTGATCCAGCCGGCATCAGGCGCAAAGCTCACGCCCAGCGTCTGCGCCAGCCGGTAGTGCCAGTCGCCAGCGATAACCTGCTGAAGTTGCTGCGCATCGTACAGATGGTTAAGCGCGGGGATGGTTTGCAGACCGACGTTGTACATGCCCCAGAACATCGCCGGGAACACAGCGAACCAGACGAGGATCATCATACGTTTGAGATCGATGGCGTCGCGCACGTGCGCGGCCCCTTTCGTCACCTGCCCTTGCGTATACAGGAGCGTCGCGGTCGCTTCAAAAAGCGGGTAGTACTTTTCCAGCTTGCCGCCGTGAGTAAAATGCGGCTCCAGTTTTTCAATGAGATGTTTCAGGCCCATCAGTTATCCTTCCTGCTCAATGCGGGTTAACACCTCGCGCAACACCGGTCCGTATTCATATTTGCCGGGGCAAACGTAGGTGCAGAGCGCCAGATCTTCTTCATCCAGCTCCAGACAGCCCAGCGCCTGAGCACCGTCAGTATCACCCGCCAGCAGATCGCGCAGCAGCACGGTCGGCAGGATGTCGAGCGGCATCACCCGTTCGTAGTTGCCGATAGGCACCATCGCCCGCTCGCCGCCGTTGGTATCGGTGGAGAAGTTGAACAGCTTGTTGCGCAGGAAATGGCCCAGCGTCGTACGGGTGATAGAGAACTTCTCTTTGCCCGGCATCACCCAGCCAAAGAGCTCTTTCTCACGCCCTTCCTTCACCACGCTGACCTGCAAATGGAAGCGCCCGAGGTACGCCTGCACCCCGACGGCATGTCTGCCGCTCAGTACAGAACCCGAAATATGACGGTTTTCACCTTCCAGGGTTTCGTCCACCAGCAGCTCGTTGATGTCTGCGCCAAGGCAGGTGCGTACCAGGCGCGGATGGCGCATCTGCGGGCCGCCCAGGGCGATAACCCGCTCGGTGCAAAGCTGGCCGGTAGTGAACAGCTTGCCGATAGCGATAACGTCCTGATAGTTCAGATGCCAGACCTGTTTGGTCAGGCTCACCGCCTCCAGGAAATGGATGTGCGTACCCACAAGCCCTGCCGGATGCGGCCCGGCGAAGGTATTAAAGGTGACTTGCCCCTGCGGGTGTCCGCCCAGTTTGCCGCCGCTTGCCTGGCAGACATGCACTTTGCCCTCCGTCAGACGCGTGAGCAGGGTTAGCCCGGCATCAAATGCCTGACGCTGCGCCAGAATGAGCGGCTGCGGGTCGGCGCAGAGCGGGTTGGTGTCCATGGCGGTGACAAAAATGGCTGCCGGGACGGTGCCGGGCACCGGGGTTTTGCTGAAGGGGCGGGTACGAAATGCCGTCCACAGTCCCGACTCCAGCAGTTGGGATTGCACAGCCTCACGGGTAAGGGTGGCGAGCGCCGTCGCATCGTGACGGGTAAACTCGCGCTCACCCTCACCTTCGATGCGGATCACCACCGACTGTAGTACCCGGCGTTCGCCACGATGAATAGCGACTACCGTCCCGCTGGCGGGTGCGGTAAAGAAGACCCCAGGATTTTTTTTATCCTCGAATAGCGGCTGCCCCTTGATGACGCTGTCGCCTTCCTGTACCAGCATCGTGGGGCGCATGCCCACGTAATCGTCCCCCAGAAGCGCAACATGGCGAGGCATCGGACAGGGCGAAATCTGCTGATCGGGAATGCCAGAAATCGGCAAATCAAGTCCTTTTCTGATTCTAATCATAGTGTTAGTTGTTATCCATGAAAAATCGTTCCGGCCAGATAGCCGGACGAGTCAGAAGTCGTTTCACAGGAGAAGAAAGGCGGTGAACGCTCACTCATGTTACATGCAGGATCGTGGCTGACCCTGAGAAAAGCATCCTTTCTTCACCTTCGGTCGTAAGACGCGGGGAGTGTACCATTTCTGCCAATCAGGCGGCAGCGATAACGCAGCGGCGGGTGCTAAAATGCGACCGATTACGCAAAGTTCTCAATGCCAGCACGGCCAATCCAGGTTATAAGGAGAACTATTTTGTAAACCGACGCGCTGACGCTTGCGAAAAAATGCAGTGGTGCTAATGTGAGCGCTCCTAATGCAGATTAATCTGATTTCGGGTCTCTTTTGCCGTCCTGGCAAGTTGGTTAGGTTTTATCAAGGAACATGTAGTATGCGTAAAATCGCATTGTTCATTGCGATGCTTCTTATTCCGTGCGTTTCGTTTGCCGGGCTGCTCAGCAGCAACAGCTCAACAACGCCGATTAGCAAAGAATACAAACAGCAGTTGATGGGCTCTCCGGTCTATATCCAGATCTATAAGGAAGAGCGCACGTTAGACCTGTTCGTGAAGATGGGTGAGACGTATCAGCTGCTCGACAGCTATAAAATCTGCAACTACTCCGGTGGCCTTGGCCCGAAACAGCGTCAGGGCGATTTCAAAAGCCCGGAGGGGTTCTACAGCGTTCAGCGTAACCAGCTAAAACCTGACAGTCGCTTCTATAAAGCGATCAACATTGGTTTCCCCAATGCCTTTGACCGTGCGCACGGCTATGACGGTAAATATCTGATGATTCATGGTGCCTGTGTGTCAGTGGGTTGCTACGCCATGACCGACAGCGGTATTGATGAGATCTTCCAGTTTGTAACTGGCGCGTTGGTCTTTGGCCAGTCTGCGGTGCAGGTCAGCATCTATCCGTTCCGCATGACCGATGCCAATATGCAGCGTCACAAGAGCTCATACTACGCCGATTTCTGGAAACAGCTGAAGCCGGGTTATGACTACTTCCAGCAGACGCACAAGCCGCCGACCGTTTCGGTGGTGGATGGACGTTATGTGGTCAGCAAGCCGCTGAGCCACGAAGTCGTCCAGCCACAGCTGGCGTCAAACTACGCGCTCCCCCAGACAAAATAAGATCCACTCGCCTGGCATGATTCTTTGCCAGGCTTCATTGCCCGTCAGCGGCTGAGTGGCGATCACCGTGACCACATCGTTGGGTGTGGTTTCGGTCTGAAAATCGATTTCCACATCCTGATCCAGCAGTTTTGCCACGCCGAACGGCGCCCGCCGGGTGATCCAGAACAGGTTCGTCGAGCAGAACGCCATCACATACCGCCCGTCCGACAGCAGCATATTAAAGACCCCTTTCTCCCGCAGCTCCGTCGCCAGCGAGGCCACGTATTTAAAGACCGCGGTCATGTTGCCCGGCGTGCGCGGATAGCGCTCGGTCAGCTTATGCAGCAGCCAGCAAAAGGCCTTTTCGCTGTCGGTTTCACCAACCGGGCGAAAATTACCGGTCTCCAGCGACTTATAGCCCGTAAGTTGCCCGTTATGGGCGTAAGTCCAGTTACGGCCCCACAGCTCACGGGTAAACGGATGGGTATTTTCCAGCGCCACTTCACCGCGGTTGGCCTGGCGAATATGCGCCACCACCGAGCAGGATTTAATCGGATAGTCCTGCACCAGTTTGGCAATGGGGGAGTTGAAGCTGGGTTGTGGGTCCTTGAACGTGCGACAGCCTTTTCCTTCATAGAAGGTGATACCCCAGCCGTCTTTATGCGGCCCGGTTCCTCCACCGCGCTGCACCAGCCCGGTGAAACTAAAGCAGATATCGGTTGGCACATTGGCGCTCATCCCGAGCAGTTCGCACATATCTCACCTCCACAACAGCGGGGGGCACTCACCCCCCAGCGAAGTCTTACTTAACCATCTCTTTTTCAATCAGCTGGATCAGGATGTGGATCACTTTGATATGAATTTCCTGAATACGGTCAGCGTAACCGAAGTGAGGCACACGAATTTCGATATCTGCGGTGCCTGCCATTTTGCCGCCATCTTTGCCAGTAAGGGTGATAACTTTCATCCCCTTCTCACGAGCCGCTTCAATGGCTTTGATGACGTTGCCGGAGTTGCCGGAGGTGGAGATCCCCAGCAGGACATCCCCTTCACGCCCTACCGCTTCAACATAGCGGGAGAAGACATAATCGTAACCAAAGTCGTTGCTCACGCAGGAGATGTGGCTGACGTCAGAGATCGCGATCGCCGGGTAGCCCGGACGGTTTTCACGATAACGCCCCGTCAGCTCTTCGGCAAAGTGCATGGCATCACAATGTGAACCACCATTGCCGCAGGAGAGCACTTTACCGCCCGCTTTAAAGCTGTCGGCCAGCAGGACCGCCGCGCGCTGAATAGCGTGGATATTGGCTTCATCTTTCAGAAAGTTGGCCAGCGTTTCCGCCGCTTCGTTCAGTTCGTTACGAATAAGATCCTGGTACATGAGGATAATCCTTCAGTATTGATGAAATAACAGAGCAAGTTTACCGGATAGCGGTAAAAGCGAGAAGCTAAAGCCATGGGAATCGTCGGGCGTTTTGCGTTTTTGTGCCGGGTAAAACCTGAACAATGTGAACCAGGTTGTAATTATTTTGTGAATGCATTGCTAAAAGAAATAACATCCACTACAACCATATCATCACAAGTGGTCAGACCTCCTACAAGACAGGGAGCAATTCTTTATGATGATTTTAAGTATTCTGTTAACCGTTGTTCTGCTCGGGGTGTTGTTCTATCACCGGGTCAGCTTAATGCTGAGCAGTCTTATCTTACTGGCCTGGACCGCTGCCCTTGGCGTGACCGGCATCTGGAACATCTGGGTGCTGGTTCCGCTGGCAATTATCCTGGTGCCGTTCAACGTGCGCTCGATGCGTAAATCCCTGATTTCTGCCCCGGTCTTCCGTGGTTTCCGTAAGGTGATGCCGCCGATGTCGCGTACCGAAAAAGAGGCGATCGACGCGGGCACCACCTGGTGGGAAGGCGAGCTGTTCCAGGGCAACCCTGACTGGAAAAAGCTGCATAACTATCCGCAGCCGCGCCTGACTGCTGAAGAGCAGGCGTTTATTGACGGTCCGGTTGAAGAAGCCTGCCGGATGGCGAACGACTTCCAGATCACCCATGAGATGGCCGATCTGCCGCCGGAGCTGTGGGCATTTTTAAAAGAGCATCGCTTCTTCGCGATGATCATCAAGAAAGAGTACGGCGGGCTGGAGTTCTCTGCGTATGCCCAGGCTCGGGTGCTGCAAAAACTGTCCGGCGTCTCCGGGATCCTGGCGATCACCGTCGGTGTACCTAACTCATTAGGCCCAGGCGAACTGCTGCAACATTACGGTACTGAAGAGCAAAAAAATCACTACCTGCCGCGCCTGGCCCGTGGTCTGGAAATCCCTTGCTTCGCACTCACCAGCCCGGAAGCGGGTTCCGATGCGGGCGCTATCCCCGATACGGGTGTGGTCTGCATGGGCGATTGGCAGGGTGAGCAAGTTCTGGGTATGCGTCTGACCTGGAACAAACGCTACATTACGCTGGCACCTATCGCCACCGTGCTCGGTCTGGCCTTTAAACTCTCCGACCCGGACAAGCTGTTAGGCGGCGAAGAGGATCTGGGTATCACCTGCGCGCTGATCCCGACCACCACACCTGGCGTGGAGATTGGTCGTCGCCACTTCCCGCTGAACGTACCGTTCCAGAACGGTCCGACCCGCGGTCAGGATATCTTTGTGCCGATCGATTACATCATCGGCGGCCCGAAAATGGCCGGTCAGGGCTGGCGTATGCTGGTTGAGTGTCTGTCTGTTGGCCGTGGTATTACCCTGCCGTCGAACTCAACCGGCGGTCTGAAATCGGTGGCAATGGGGATTGGCGCTTACGCCCACATCCGCCGTCAGTTCAAAATCTCTATCGGTAAGATGGAAGGGATTGAGGAGCCGCTGGCCCGTATCGCAGGTAACGCCTATGTGATGGATGCCGCCGCTTCCTTAATTACCTATGGCATCATGCTGGGTGAAAAACCGGCCGTGCTGTCCGCCATCGTGAAGTACCACTGTACCCACCGTGCCCAGCAGTCGATCATTGATGCGATGGATATTGCCGGCGGTAAAGGCATTATGCTGGGTGAAGGTAACTTCCTGGCACGTGGCTATCAGGGCGCACCGATTGCCATCACCGTTGAAGGGGCGAATATTCTGACCCGCAGCATGATGATCTTCGGTCAGGGGGCAATCCGCTGCCATCCATACGTGCTGGAAGAGATGGCCGCCGCGCAGAACAACGACGTGGATGCCTTCGATAAACTGCTGTTTAAACACATCGGCCATGTCGGTAGCAATAAAATGCGCAGCCTGTGGCTGGGCCTGACCCGCGGCCTGACCAGCGCCACGCCAACCGGCGACGCGACCCGTCGTTACTACCAGCACCTGAACCGTCTGAGTGCCAACCTTGCGCTGCTCTCTGACGTGTCAATGGCGGTGCTGGGCGGTAGCCTGAAACGCCGGGAACGCATCTCCGCCCGACTGGGTGATGTGCTGAGCCAGATCTTCCTCGCCTCGGCGGTACTGAAACGCTATGACGATGAAGGCCGTCATGAAGCGGACCTGCCGCTGGTCCACTGGGGCGTGCAGGATGCGCTGTATCAGGCGGAACAAGCCATCGACGATCTGCTGGCCAACTTCCCGAACCGCTTTGTGGCAGGCGCCCTGCGCGTGGTGATCTTCCCGACCGGTCGTCACTATCTGGCCCCGTCCGATAAGCTGGATCATAAAGTGGCGAAGATCCTGCAGGTACCGAGCGCAACCCGCTCCCGTATTGGCCGCGGTCAGTATCTGACCCCAAGCGAGCATAACCCGGTCGGTCTGCTGGAAGAGGCGCTGCTGGATGTGATGGCGGCCGACCCGATTCACCAAAAGATCTGCAAGCAACTGGGTAAAAACCTGCCCTTCACCCGCCTGAACGAGCTGGCTAAAGAGGCGCTGGCGGGCGGCATCATCACCAAAGATGAAGCGGACCTGCTGATTAAAGCCGAAGAGAGCCGTCTGCGCAGTATTAACGTTGATGATTTTGACGCTGAAGAGCTGGCGACACAGCCGGTAAAGCTGAAAGAGATCGTGCGTAAACCTGAAGCTGCGTAAGCCATTTCAGCCCGCCAAAACCCCGCCTCGTGCGGGGTTTTTTATTGCCACCCGTTTCTCTGTTTGTCGTGCTACAGTGTCAAAATGGGGTTATTCGAGGAGTCTTAACTGTGCCTGGTCTGAAGATTACGCTTTTGCAACAACCGCTGGTGTGGATGGATGGTCCGGCCAACCTGCGCCATTTTGATCGTCAGCTGGAAGGGATCGCCGGACGGGATATTATTATCCTGCCCGAGATGTTCACCACTGGCTTCGCCATGGAGGCGGCTAAGCAGTCCCTGCCGCAGGACGAGCTGGTTGCCTGGATGCAGGCCAGAGCGCAACAAACCCAGGCGTTAATCGCTGGCAGCGCAGCGTTGCAGACCGAACGCGGACCGGTGAACCGTTTTCTGCTGGTGGAGCCCGAGGGCAAGGTGCACTTCTACGATAAGCGCCATCTGTTCCGCATGGCGGACGAGCACCAGCACTATGAAGCGGGTAACGAGCGGGTTGTCTTTGAGTGGCGCGGCTGGCGCATTCTGCCGTTGGTCTGTTACGACCTGCGTTTCCCGGTGTGGTCCCGTAACCGCGATGATTACGACCTGGCGATCTACGTGGCCAATTGGCCGGCGCCCCGCTCTCTCCACTGGCAGGCGCTGCTGACGGCACGTGCGATTGAGAACCAGGCCTATATCGCTGGCTGCAACCGGGTCGGTACTGACGGCAACGGGCATCACTACCGGGGCGACAGCCGGGTGATCAACCCGCAGGGTGAGATTATTGCCACCGCTGAGCCGCATCATGCAACCCGGATTGATGCCGAGCTGTCGCTGACCGCGCTGAGGGAGTACCGGGAGAAGTTTCCTGCCTGGCAGGATGCGGATCCGTTTAGTATTGACTGAAGGGTAAAGCCGCACTGTCCCTGTCCCCTCACCTCATCGGCATAAAGGGACAGGAGCGGTGCGGCTCTGCTGTTTGTTACTTCATCTAATGAAAGGCGTCAGTCTTTTTCTTACAGCATGCGTTGCAGGATTTCGCGCTGTCCCTTGAAGGTATATTTGATTACCGCCGCGACATGCCCAAGCAGAATCAGGCCCAGTAAAATGCAGCTAACGCGATGCACTTTAAAGAAGAATTCATTAACTTCAATCGTGTTAATCGGATGAGTAATCGGCAGCAGCCCAAACAGGCTGTAATCTTTGTGCAGCATCAGGAAGCCGCTGGCCAGCACCAACATAATGGTCAGATAAAACAGCTCATGGATAAAAACCACCATCTGCTTTTTCCGCCCCGCCACCGTTGCCGGATAAGGCACTGAAGGACGAAAGAAGCGCCAGACAAAACGCACCAGCATGATTGGCGTTGCAATGGTGCCAAGCGACATATTCAACACAGAAAAAAAGGTAAACCAACGGGTCCCTTCCAGCGCGTGAAGAATGTAGCCCATGCACATGGCGTAGATAATGACGGCTGCAACCACCCAGTGTAAAAGGCGAGAAAAGCGATCGTAACGTGTGGGAATAACGGAAGAAGTTTGCATATCCTTGTCCTCTAAAACGTAATAACCTGGCGTCCTTTGAAGCCATGCGTCCAGAAATCATTCGCCCTGCCCTGCTTTAATCCTGCGCCGGGTTTAACAATGAAATTCTTCTCCGCAAAATAGGATATTGCCCTGCCCCTTAATAGAAGAACGCAGACCATTTTTAACCTCTTCTTTTTTCCCGTTAACCGGTTGGGCGACTGGAGCGTTGTTGAATTTATTATTTATGCAGGCCGGAAAAAGATAAGGAGGAGTCTATCGTTGCGAATACGCTGAATGAGGATAACGGAACCTGGGCATTTTCAGGCTCAACGGCATAAGCCAGACGGAAGATGTTGCTGGGGAAAGTTGCACAAAAACAGAGATCGAAAAAAGGCCCATGTTATTGCTAACATGGGCCTGAATGTGGCGGAACGGACGGGACTCGAACCCGCGACCCCCTGCGTGACAGGCAGGTATTCTAACCGACTGAACTACCGCTCCGCTGTGTTCCCTTGGGAACGAGGCAGATATTACGGTTTACCCTCGATCCCGTCAATGCTTTTTCTCTGCTTTTGAATCGTTTGCTGCAAAAACGATCCAAACGGTTATTTTACCAGCATTTCAGCGGCTTTTAGCCTCGCCAGAGGCAGCTTCCGCCCTTCTTCTGCACCAGATCCAGACGGGATTCATGCGCCATTAACTCTTCATCACTCGCAAGTATAACGCGCAGCGCGCTGGACTTACGAATAATGCGCTGAATTTCGCTCTCGCCGGACTCTTGCTGCGCCTCGTTATCGGCATTAAACGCCAGGGCGGTCTGGCCACCCGTCATGATCAGATAAACATCCGCCAGGATCTGGGCATCGAGCAGTGCCCCGTGTAGCGTTCGTTTGCTGTTATCTATCTCATAGCGCGAGCACAACGCGTCAAGGCTGTTCCGCTTGCCGGGGAACATCTTCCTTGCCATCGCCAGGCTATCAGTGACCTTGCAGAAGGCGTCTGTTTTCGGCAGGCCGCGGTTGAGCTTGCTGAATTCGTAATCCATAAAGCCGATATCGAACGAGGCGTTATGAATGACAAGCTCGGCGCCTTTAATGTAGTCGATGAATTCATCGGCAACGTCGGCAAAGGTAGGTTTATCGAGCAGAAACTCATCTGCAATACCGTGAACGCCAAAGGCTTCCGGGTCCACCAGCCGGTCTGGCTTCAGGTAAACGTGAAAGTTATTGCCGGTAAGACGGCGGTTAACCACCTCTACCGCACCGATCTCGATGATCTTATGCCCTTCATAGTGAGCACCGATCTGGTTCATACCCGTCGTTTCGGTATCGAGAACGATGATCCTGTCGGCGTTATGTGTGTCTGCAATACTCATTCTGTCAGCCTGTTCTTATTAACGATGACATTGTAATCAACCTGACCTGGCGTTCAAAGGCTAATTCACGCGGACTTTATTTTGCCGTGCCGAGGAAGACCATTTATGTCAGACTTACCGTTTTTATTACAGGATGTCTGCCAGGATGCGTAAACAGGTAGAGATTTACACCGATGGCTCGTGCCTCGGCAATCCGGGCCCAGGGGGTTACGGCGCCATTTTGCGGTATCGACAGCACGAAAAAACTTTCAATGAAGGCTTTCGCCTGACCACCAACAACCGCATGGAGTTGATGGCCGCGATTGTGGCTCTTGAGGCACTGAAAGAGCATTGCGATATTGTGCTGAGTACCGACAGCCAGTATGTACGCCAGGGGATCACCCAGTGGATCTACAACTGGAAAAAACGCGGCTGGAAAACCGCGGACAAAAAACCGGTGAAGAATGTCGATCTCTGGCAACGCCTGGATGCGGCGCTCAGCCAGCATAAAATCCAGTGGGAATGGGTGAAAGGCCACGCCGGACATCCCGAAAACGAACGCTGCGACGAACTGGCGCGCGCTGCTGCGCTCAATCCGCAGCATGACGATGTGGGGTATAAACCGGAAGCCTGATCAGGGCTTCCGGTACTGCCGCGTGGCACCTACAGCGGGGCGCAATTGGGTCTTGGCTTTGCCTGATTTCATCGGATTGAGCGTCAGGGGGATGGTTCTCTTGCGCGCCACAATTAGCTGCATACAGCCCAGCGCCGGAAAATGGGTGCTGAGTAACTTCCCGCCCTGCCGCGTCCAGGGTATCACCTGAAAACCGCTCTGGTGCATCACCTCAAAATTGAGCAGCGAGAGCCAGTCCAGCTGGCGCATCAGCGTGAACATGCGGCTGTTATAGGGTGGCGTGCGACGCAGCACCGGCACCAGCTTTCTCAGCCCCATCAGACTCATCGGGTTAAAGCCGCTAATCACCAGCCAGCCATCATCAATCAAAACCCGATCGGCTTCCCGCAGCAGACGGTGCGGGTCATCGCACCAGGGCAGCAAATGTGCCAACAGGCACGCATCAACGGACTTCTCGGCAAAAGGGAGCTGCAGCGGATTGGCCTTCACCTGAACGGGTTCCCCGCCCAGCGAAACATTGACCTGATGCGAGATGGCGCAGCTTTCAGAGTTGATTTCCGCGCTCAGATTGCCAATCTTAAGCAGGTGAAAACCATACATTTTCGCAAACCAGGGCTTAAGCTGTAACTCGAGCGCTTCACGATAGTATTCACCCCAGGGCAACTCCGCCCAGTGTTTCGGTGCGGTAACAATCTGAGGTATCCTTGCCGGTTTCATCAAAACACCCGCCACGCTATGAGAGGTAATGTATGAATCTTAACAGTATTTCTGCTTTTCAGGACAATTACATCTGGGTTTTAAGCAATGATGAGGGTCGTTGCGTGATTGTCGATCCTGGCGAGGCGGAGCCGGTGTTAAACGCCATCGAGCAAAACCAGTGGCAGCCGGAAGCCATTCTGCTCACGCATCATCACCATGACCATGTGGGCGGCGTGGCGGCACTCTGCGCAAAATTTCCGCATCTTGTGGTATACGGTCCTGCTGAGACACAAGATAAGGGGGCTACGCGCGTAGTAAAAGATGGCGAAAAGATCCTCATTCTTACGTTGGAATTTTCTGTAATTGCCACGCCGGGTCACACTTCTGGACATATTTCGTACTTTAGCTTCCCTTATCTTTTCTGTGGGGACACAATGTTCTCTGGTGGCTGCGGACGACTCTTCGAAGGCACTCCAGCCCAGATGTACCAGTCCTTCCAGAAAATTAACGCTCTCCCCGACGATACCCTTATTTGTTGCGCACATGAATACACTTTAGCGAATATGAAGTTTGCGATGCACGTTCTGCCTGAGGATAGTGCGATTCAGGATTATTACCGCAAAGTGAATGAGTTACGTGCAAAAAACCAAAAAACACTGCCCGTAATTCTGAAAAATGAACGTAAAATTAATTTATTTCTTAGAACAAATGACATTGATTTAGTTAATAAAATTAAAGAAGAAACAAATATGTTACAACCTGAGGATTGTTTCGCGTGGTTAAGGGCAAAGAAAGATGACTTCTGACAATTGCATGTTGCCTTTTTAACTATTCGTCGTTATCATCGCTCGTCTTTTAAGCAACTATTGACACACACATGAAGGCAAAAGCGATATTACTCGCCTCTGTCCTGCTTGTGGGTTGCCAGTCGTCACAGAACACTGGCAACGTACAACAGCACGCACAGAGCCTTTCTGCAGCTGGTCAAGGGGAAGCAGGGAAGTTCACAAGTCAATCGCGATGGGCAGACGATGGGACGTCCTTCGCACAGGATCAAGACTTGTGGGTCTCTATTGGTGACGAGCTAAAGATGGGAATTCCGGAAAACAGCCGGATTCGCGAACAGAAACAGAAGTATTTAAGCAATAAGAGCTATCTCCACGATGTAACTTTACGGGCAGAGCCGTATATGTACTGGATAGCAGGGCAAGTTAAGAAACGTAACATGCCCATGGAACTGGTACTACTACCCATAGTGGAGAGCGCTTTTGACCCACACGCAACGTCTGGCGCCAAGGCCGCAGGTCTTTGGCAGATCATACCGAGCACAGGGCGCAATTATGGTTTAAAACAGACCCGCAACTACGATGCGCGTCGTGATGTGGTCGCCTCGACGACTGCCGCTCTCGATATGATGCAACGTCTGAACAAGATGTTCGACGGTGACTGGCTGCTGACTGTCGCTGCGTACAACAGCGGTGAGGGTCGTGTACTGAAGGCAATGAAAGCGAATAAAGCACGGGGTAAACCTACCGACTTTTGGTCGCTTCCACTGCCACGGGAAACCAAATTATACGTACCTAAAATGCTGGCTTTGAGTGAAATCTTCAAAAACAGCAAACAGTACGGCGTGCAGCTGCCAACCTCCGACGAAAGTCGTGCGCTGGCGAAAGTGCGTATCAACAACCCTGTTGAACTGAAACAGGTTGCGGATATGGCAGGTATCTCGGTGACCAAACTGAAAGCCTTCAACGCAGGTGTGAAGGGCTCTACGTTAGGTACCAGCGGACCAAAATACGTTCTGGTGCCGCAGAAACACGCTGAACAGTTACGGGTATCGTTAGCGTCGGGTGAGATTGCAGCGGTTCAGTCTACGCTGATTGCGGATAACACACCGTTAAATAGCCGTAGCTATCGGGTACGTACAGGCGATACGCTTTCAGGCATTGCTTCACGTCTTGGCGTGAGCACGAAAGATCTGCAGCAGTGGAACAAGCTGCGTGGCTCTACCCTGAAAGTGGGTCAGAACCTGACGATTGGCGCGGGTAACAGCGCGCAGCGTCTCGCCAATAATAGCGATAGCATTACCTATCGCGTACAAAAAGGCGATTCGCTTTCCAGTATTGCCAAGCGTCACGGCGTAAACATCAAAGATGTGATGCGCTGGAACAGCGATACGGATAATCTGCAGCCTGGCGACCGGATAACGTTGTTTGTAAAAAACAACGCCACACCGGATTCCTGATTTCAGAGACCTGATGTAAAAAGGCACCGATTCCCCTCGGTGCCTTTTTTGTTTATCCCGCCTTTTGGGCTTCAGCCAGGAGGGTATCGCTGGTAAAGGAGCCCTCTTCCTGCAGCTCAAAGTAGGCTTTGACCTCGGCCGAGGCACTTTCCTGGTACAACCGGATCGCCTGACTCAATGCCTCTGGGGTGCGCATACGCGCAATCCACGAAGAAAACTCCAGCCTTAATCTGTCAGTCTGCAGCGATTGTGCAATCAGCCCGGCATCGGTGAACATGGACAACCACTCGCCGCTGGAGTAGTTCCGGACATGCGAGGTATCCCGCAACGCTTCCACCGTCTGTAACCAGATATCACGTACCGGATGACCCGGCGACATGATATCCATGATAATAACCAGCCCACCCGGCTTCAGCACCCGCTTAACTTCGCGCAACGCCTGGCCGACGTCATGCCAGTGGTGCGCCGAGTAGCGGCTGATCACAATATCAAACATTTCATCGTCAAAGGGTAATGATTCTGCATAGCCCTGACGGGTGGCAATATTATTCAGCCCCTTCTCGCTGGCTGCGGCGGCAACCACCTCCAGCATCTGGCTGGATAAGTCATATGCCGTCACCTGAGCCACCTGCTGCGCTGCTACAAAGCTGGCATGACCTGCCCCGCAGCCTAAATCAAGGATGCTGGCTTTCGGAAAATCAGCCAGACGTTCAGCCAGACGCTGCAAATCGCGCCCGGATGCGTGAACCGCGCTGGTGAGGTAGGCCTTAGCCTGAGAGCCAAACTGTTTTTCTACGTTGTCATGATGGGACTGTGTTGTCATTTTGCTGTCCTTCGGTTGATGAAAAATAAAGGGCAGCACCCGTACAGGCCTGCCCCACGGCAGACCTGACGCACCTCTATCTCTCAGGTTTGCCGGGACTGAATTCAACGAGTAGCGGATTGTGATCGGATGCGCGAGTGACCAGCACAGAGGCTTCACTCACGTTCAGACCACGATAGAAGACAAAATCGAGCGGACGACCAAAGGCCTTGCGCCGCTGGTCATCGGTAAAACGTACTTCGCGCAGCGACATCTCACGCGCAAAGCGATAAAGCGCATTCATTCGCGGACGGCTCCAGGCATTGAAATCGCCAGCCATAACCACCGGGCCGCTGTGATGGGCAATCTGATCGCCGATAGGCAGCAGCTGCTTGCTGTAGACATCCACGCCAAGGCTGAAGTTAACCGCGTGGATATTGACCACCATCAGCAGCCGGGTATCCGGCAGCGGATACACGGTGACCAGGGCGGATTTCGCCAGGCGCAGAAGCGGTTCGCGCTCGCGCAGTGGGCAGCAATAGACGGGATGAGCGGCAGAGAGCGTCATCACCCCTGACGGATGCTGGGGTAAGACAAATGCCGGCACCTGGTCAGCAGCGAGATAGTTAGTGGTCGCAAACCTGACCAGTTCAGGTGTGGTTTGCGCCTCCTGCAGCAGCACCAGATGAGCATCTTTACCAAAATTCTGCAGGACGGATAACCATTCGGCGCGTTGCTGTTTAAAGATATTCCATACCAGCACCCGAATTTTTTCGTCGCTGCTTAAAGGCGCACCCGCAGGCAATGCCTGGCCAATGCTCGCAAACGACCCCGGAGGTAAAATTCGCTCCGCTGGCTGTCCGGCAACATAACGCATGGCATAGGTATTTTTTCGCACGGTGTGAAACGACCCCTATCAACTTGAACCCGTCCAGAAACAGGAGCGGGTTCTAATGTTATAGGGTTTTCAGCTCACACTTTCAACGCTATTACTAAGAAACTACTGAGTTACTCAGATTCCGCTGAGCTGTTTTGTCGGTAAGTACTTACATAAAGTTATCCGAGAGTAACGCGCGCGGGCTTATCCAGACGACCACTCAGGCCAATCAACAGAAACGCCACGAGAACAATGACCGCCCCAATCCACGGCGTTTGCGACAGACCAAAATGCTCGACCGTCTGCCCACCAATAATGGAACCCAGGGCGATACCGACATTAAACGCGGCGATATTAAGACCGGAAGCAACATCCACGGCGTTGGGTGTATAGTGTTCGGCTTTCTGCACGACATAGACCTGTAAACCCGGTACGTTACCGAAGGCGAAGATCCCCATTACCAGTACCGTACCCAGCGCGGCATACTGTATGGAAGCGGTGAACTGGAAGACCAGTAAAAGCACTACCAGGGCAGCAAAGATAATTTTCAGCGCCGGGACTGCGCCATGCTTATCGGCCAGCTTTCCGCCCCAGATATTGCCGATCGCCACCGAAACGCCATAGCCCAGCAGGATCCAGCTTACTGCGCTCGGTGAGAACCCTGCCAGATCCTGCATCATTGGCGCCAGGAAGGTAAATGCGGTAAACACACCGCCATAGCCCAGCGCCGTAATGGCATAGATCATCAGCAGACGAGGATGAGTCAGCACTTTCAGCTGATCGCGCAGCGTCGCTGCCGCGCGTCCCGGAATAGTGGACGGGATCAGCACCAGACTGCTAATCAGCGCAATCACGCCCAGCAGAGAGACCGCGAGGAAGGTTTCACGCCAGCCAAAATGTTGCCCAATAAAGGTGCCCAGCGGTACACCTGTCACCAGGGCTACGGTTAAACCGCCAAACATAATGGCAATAGCAGAGGCCGCTTTCTCTTTCGGCACCAGGCTCGTCGCAATTGTCGAGCCGATGGAGAAGAAGACACCATGAGCCAGCCCCGTCAGGAGGCGGGCAATGACCAGGGTTGTATAATCAGGTGCCTGCCAGGCAAGGATGTTGCCTGCGGTAAACAGCACCATCAACGCCATCAGCAGCTGTTTACGCAGCAGACGGCCTGTGAGTGCGGTCAGTACCGGTGCGCCGATAGCCACACCGAGGGCATAGATAGAGACCAGTAAACCCGCCGAAGGCAGCGAGATGGCAAGTTGGTCAGCAATGGTAGGAACCAGACCTACAATAACAAATTCAGTCGTGCCGATTGCAAAGGCACTGATCGTCAGGGCAAGTAGCGCCAGAGGCATAAATAACTCCGTCTCATCAGGATTAAGATGACACGGAGTATGCGCCAGTGTTTAAATAACAAAAATGCTCAAAGTATCAATACAATTTTGCGGATAAAGCAACAATGAAAGCAACGTCTGAGGAGCTGGCGATATTTGTCGCCGTCGTTGAGAGCGGCAGTTTTAGCCGTGCCGCAGAACAGCTGGGACAGGCTAATTCAGCCGTCAGCCGCTCGGTGAAAAAGCTGGAGATGAAGCTGGGCGTCAGCCTGCTTAACCGGACGACCCGGCAACTGAGCCTGACCGAAGAAGGCGAACGCTATTTTCGCCGCGTGCAGTCTATTCTGCAGGAGATGGCCGCCGCAGAAACAGAGATCATGGAGACGCGCAGCACGCCACGCGGGCTTCTGCGTATCGATGCGGCGACGCCCGTGGTGCTGCATTTCCTGATGCCTTTAATTAAACCTTTCCGCGAACGTTATCCGGAAATGACGCTCTCTCTGGTTTCTTCAGAAACGTTTATCAACCTGATTGAGCGCAAGGTGGATGTGGCGATCCGCGCGGGGACGCTGACCGATTCCAGCCTGCGGGCACGCCCTCTGTTCACCAGTTATCGCAAAATCATCGCCTCCCCGGCCTATATTGCCCGCTTCGGCAAGCCTGAGACGATAGAGGAACTGAAGCAGCATCTCTGCCTGGGCTTTACGGAGCCGGTATCCCTTAATACATGGCCTCTCGCCTGCCATGATGGCCAGCTGCATGAAGTGGTTTGCGGTTTATCATCCAACAGCGGCGAGACGCTCAAACAGTTATGCCTTGAAGGAAATGGGATTGCCTGCCTGTCGGATTATATGATTGATAAAGAGATTGCGCGGGGGGAGTTAGTCGAGCTGATGGCAGACAAGCGCCTGCCGGTAGAGATGCCCTTCAGTGCGGTTTATTACAGTGACAGAGCGGTAAGCACCCGCATCCGGGCCTTTATTGATTTTCTGAGCGAGCATGTAAAACAGCTCCCGAAGGAGCTGTGAGAGGGTTCAGGGTACAGAGGGCGGGCTAGATTAGTCCCACTTCGGCGCCAGACCTTCCGGGCTAACCAGACGATCGTTGCAGTCAAGCGCCGCGATCGCTTTTTTATCATCCAGATCCAGCTTCAGATCCTGTGCCAGCAGATTGCTCGCCAGGTTTTCACGCTTGGTTGAAGACGGGATCACTGCATAACCTTCGCCCATCGCCCATGCCAGGATAACCTGTGCTGCGGTGGCATTATGCCTGGTAGCAATGCGCAGAATGGTTTCGTCTTTCAGAGCCTTACCGTAAGCCAGCGTCATGTAAGAAGTGATATGGATGCCATGCTGCTTCGCCCACTCCACCACCTGCCGGTTTTGCAGATAAGGGGATAGTTCGATCTGATTGGTGGCGATATTTTCTGCGCCAACTGCGGCAACTGCCCTTTCCATCAACGGGATAGTGAAGTTGGAGATACCAATTTCGCGCGTCAGTCCCTGCGTTTTAGCTTCCAGCAAAGCCTGCATAAATTCTTCAACGGACACCGCATCGTTCGGCGATGGCCAGTGAATCAGGGTCAGATCCACATAATCGGTGCGCAGCTTTTTCAGGCTCTCTTTCAGGCTTGGGATTAATTTCTCTTTGCTGAGGTTCTCAATCCAGATCTTGGTGGTAATAAAAAGTTCGTTACGCGGTACGCCGCTCTCTGCGATCGCCTGACCCACAGCGGCTTCGTTGTCGTAGATTTGGGCGGTATCAATCGTGCGATAACCCAGTTCGAGGGCAGTTTTAACGGATGCGATAACAACGTCGTCTTTCAGGCGGAAAGTGCCAAGACCGAATGCAGGGATAGACATGAAATTCCTCTTTTCTTCATCATGTTTGTTAATAAAGAGGATTATCTCTGGCGGGGATATGTGAAAAAAGATCGTATTAAGCAGAGGATTTTTGCGTTTACAGCAATAATCAAACAGCAGGCAAGAAAAAAGCCCTGAGCGTGAGCTCAGGGCTTCTTAATAAGTGGCGGAACGGACGGGACTCGAACCCGCGACCCCCTGCGTGACAGGCAGGTATTCTAACCGACTGAACTACCGCTCCACCGAATACTTCTACAACTACCGGTTTATTGCCCCGGTTTACTACGTAATTTGATGCCTGGCAGTTCCCTACTCTCGCATGGGGAGACCCCACACTACCATCGGCGCTACGGCGTTTCACTTCTGAGTTCGGCATGGGGTCAGGTGGGACCACCGCGCTACAGCCGCCAGGCAAATTCTTGGTGCTCTGTACGCAATACTTTATCGCATCAGCCGCGTTGGCTGCGCTCGTAAAGTCAGTCACATACTTCAGTATGCTCCTTTCTTTCCTTCGCTTGCCGCCTTGCTGCTGCGCAAACTATTGTGTACTTAACTCTGAATCAATGCTGAAAATTTTCTCAAACCCACCGAAACAGCTTCGGCGTTGTAAGGTTAAGCCTCACGGTTCATTAGTACCGGTTAGCTCAACGCATCGCTGCGCTTACACACCCGGCCTATCAACGTCGTCGTCTTCAACGTTCCTTCAGGCCCCTTAAAGGGTCAGGGAGAACTCATCTCGGGGCAAGTTTCGTGCTTAGATGCTTTCAGCACTTATCTCTTCCGCATTTAGCTACCGGGCAGTGCCATTGGCATGACAACCCGAACACCAGTGATGCGTCCACTCCGGTCCTCTCGTACTAGGAGCAGCCCCCCTCAATTCTCCAGCGCCCACGGCAGATAGGGACCGAACTGTCTCACGACGTTCTAAACCCAGCTCGCGTACCACTTTAAATGGCGAACAGCCATACCCTTGGGACCTACTTCAGCCCCAGGATGTGATGAGCCGACATCGAGGTGCCAAACACCGCCGTCGATATGAACTCTTGGGCGGTATCAGCCTGTTATCCCCGGAGTACCTTTTATCCGTTGAGCGATGGCCCTTCCATACAGAACCACCGGATCACTATGACCTGCTTTCGCACCTGCTCGAGCCGTCACTCTCGCAGTCAAGCCAGCTTATGCCATTGCACTAACCTCCTGATGTCCGACCAGGATTAGCTGACCTTCGTGCTCCTCCGTTACTCTTTAGGAGGAGACCGCCCCAGTCAAACTACCCACCAGACACTGTCCGCAACCCGGATTACGGGTCTACGTTAGAACACCAGCCATTAAAGGGTGGTATTTCAAGGACGGCTCCACGCAGACTGGCGTCCACGCTTCAAAGCCTCCCACCTATCCTACACATCAAGGACCAGTGTTCAGTGTCAAGCTATAGTAAAGGTTCACGGGGTCTTTCCGTCTTGCCGCGGGTACACTGCATCTTCACAGCGATTTCAATTTCACTGAGTCTCGGGTGGAGACAGCCTGGCCATCATTACGCCATTCGTGCAGGTCGGAACTTACCCGACAAGGAATTTCGCTACCTTAGGACCGTTATAGTTACGGCCGCCGTTTACCGGGGCTTCGATCAAGAGCTTCGCCTTACAGCTAACCCCATCAATTAACCTTCCGGCACCGGGCAGGCGTCACACCGTATACGTCCACTTTCGTGTTTGCACAGTGCTGTGTTTTTAATAAACAGTTGCAGCCAGCTGGTATCTTCGACTGATTTCAGCTCCACCCGCAGGGGCTTCACCTACATATCAGCGTGCCTTCTCCCGAAGTTACGGCACCATTTTGCCTAGTTCCTTCACCCGAGTTCTCTCAAGCGCCTTGGTATTCTCTACCTGACCACCTGTGTCGGTTTGGGGTACGATTTGGTGTTACCTGATGCTTAGAGGCTTTTCCTGGAAGCAGGGCATTTGTTGCTTCAGCACCGTAGTGCCTCGTCATCACACCTCAGCGTTAACAAGGTACCGGATTTACCTGGAACCTCCGCCTACATGCTTAAACCGGGACAACCGTCGCCCGGCCAACATAGCCTTCTCCGTCCCCCCTTCGCAGTAACACCGAGTACAGGAATATTAACCTGTTTCCCATCGACTACGCCTTTCGGCCTCGCCTTAGGGGTCGACTCACCCTGCCCCGATTAACGTTGGACAGGAACCCTTGGTCTTCCGGCGAGCGGGCTTTTCACCCGCTTTATCGTTACTTATGTCAGCATTCGCACTTCTGATACCTCCAGCATGCCTCACAGCACACCTTCGCAGGCTTACAGAACGCTCCCCTACCCAACAACACATAGTGTCGCTGCCGCAGCTTCGGTGCATGGTTTAGCCCCGTTACATCTTCCGCGCAGGCCGACTCGACCAGTGAGCTATTACGCTTTCTTTAAATGATGGCTGCTTCTAAGCCAACATCCTGGCTGTCTGTGCCTTCCCACATCGTTTCCCACTTAACCATGACTTTGGGACCTTAGCTGGCGGTATGGGTTGTTTCCCTCTTCACGACGGACGTTAGCACCCGCCGTGTGTCTCCCGTGATAACATTCTCCGGTATTCGCAGTTTGCATCGGGTTGGTAAGCCGGGATGGCCCCCTAGCCGAAACAGTGCTCTACCCCCGGAGATGAATTCACGAGGCGCTACCTAAATAGCTTTCGGGGAGAACCAGCTATCTCCCGGTTTGATTGGCCTTTCACCCCCAGCCACAGGTCATCCGCTAATTTTTCAACATTAGTCGGTTCGGTCCTCCAGTTAGTGTTACCCAACCTTCAACCTGCCCATGGCTAGATCACCGGGTTTCGGGTCTATACCCTGCAACTTAACGCCCAGTTAAGACTCGGTTTCCCTTCGGCTCCCCTATACGGTTAACCTTGCTACAGAATATAAGTCGCTGACCCATTATACAAAAGGTACGCAGTCACACCCGAAGGTGCTCCCACTGCTTGTACGTACACGGTTTCAGGTTCTTTTTCACTCCCCTCGCCGGGGTTCTTTTCGCCTTTCCCTCACGGTACTGGTTCACTATCGGTCAGTCAGGAGTATTTAGCCTTGGAGGATGGTCCCCCCATATTCAGACAGGATACCACGTGTCCCGCCCTACTCTTCGAGTTCACAGCAAGTGTGCTTTCGTGTACGGGAGTATCACCCTGTACCCTGCGACTTTCCAGACGCTTCCACTAACACACAAGCTGATTCAGACTCCGGGCTGCTCCCCGTTCGCTCGCCGCTACTGGGGGAATCTCGGTTGATTTCTTTTCCTCGGGGTACTTAGATGTTTCAGTTCCCCCGGTTCGCCTCGTTAGCCTATGTATTCAGCTAACGATAGTGTGACGAATCACACTGGGTTTCCCCATTCGGACATCGCCGGGTCAAGGGTTCATATCACCTCGCCGGCGCTTTTCGCAGATTAGCACGTCCTTCATCGCCTCTGACTGCCAGGGCATCCACCGTGTACGCTTAGTCGCTTAACCTCACAACCCGAAGCTGTTTCACTTCGCGTTGTGAAAATTTGAGAGACTCGAACACACCGCATTTCTGTTCTTATTACGGGGAACAGACACAGCGTGTCGTTTCAATTTTCAGCTTGATCCAGATTTTTAAAGAGCAAAACTTCGCAGCGCACCTTTTCAGGTACACTCTGAAGTTTTCAGGTTTTCGCAGTAAAGATGGTGGAGCTATGCGGGATCGAACCGCAGACCTCCTGCGTGCAAGGCAGGCGCTCTCCCAGCTGAGCTATAGCCCCATCGTGGTCTTCTCTGTACCGCCAATTTTTTCTGAGGCAAGGCGTGGTGACACGAAGCATACTGAAGTATGTGAGTGTCGCCGCAACGCAGCATCAGTAAAAATTTGGTAGGCCTGAGTGGACTTGAACCACCGACCTCACCCTTATCAGGGGTGCGCTCTAACCACCTGAGCTACAAGCCTGCAGAGATTTTTTACTGCTAATTTTCATCAGACAATCTGTGTGAGCACTGCAAAGGCAGGTTCTTTAAGGTAAGGAGGTGATCCAACCGCAGGTTCCCCTACGGTTACCTTGTTACGACTTCACCCCAGTCATGAATCACAAAGTGGTAAGCGCCCTCCCGAAGGTTAAGCTACCTACTTCTTTTGCAACCCACTCCCATGGTGTGACGGGCGGTGTGTACAAGGCCCGGGAACGTATTCACCGTAGCATTCTGATCTACGATTACTAGCGATTCCGACTTCATGGAGTCGAGTTGCAGACTCCAATCCGGACTACGACGCACTTTATGAGGTCCGCTTGCTCTCGCGAGGTCGCTTCTCTTTGTATGCGCCATTGTAGCACGTGTGTAGCCCTACTCGTAAGGGCCATGATGACTTGACGTCATCCCCACCTTCCTCCAGTTTATCACTGGCAGTCTCCTTTGAGTTCCCGGCCGGACCGCTGGCAACAAAGGATAAGGGTTGCGCTCGTTGCGGGACTTAACCCAACATTTCACAACACGAGCTGACGACAGCCATGCAGCACCTGTCTCAGAGTTCCCGAAGGCACCAAGCCATCTCTGGCAAGTTCTCTGGATGTCAAGAGTAGGTAAGGTTCTTCGCGTTGCATCGAATTAAACCACATGCTCCACCGCTTGTGCGGGCCCCCGTCAATTCATTTGAGTTTTAACCTTGCGGCCGTACTCCCCAGGCGGTCGACTTAACGCGTTAGCTCCGGAAGCCACGCCTCAAGGGCACAACCTCCAAGTCGACATCGTTTACGGCGTGGACTACCAGGGTATCTAATCCTGTTTGCTCCCCACGCTTTCGCACCTGAGCGTCAGTCTTTGTCCAGGGGGCCGCCTTCGCCACCGGTATTCCTCCAGATCTCTACGCATTTCACCGCTACACCTGGAATTCTACCCCCCTCTACAAGACTCAAGCCTGCCAGTTTCAAATGCAGTTCCCAGGTTGAGCCCGGGGATTTCACATCTGACTTAACAGACCGCCTGCGTGCGCTTTACGCCCAGTAATTCCGATTAACGCTTGCACCCTCCGTATTACCGCGGCTGCTGGCACGGAGTTAGCCGGTGCTTCTTCTGCGAGTAACGTCAATCACTGTGGTTATTAACCACAATGCCTTCCTCCTCGCTGAAAGTACTTTACAACCCGAAGGCCTTCTTCATACACGCGGCATGGCTGCATCAGGCTTGCGCCCATTGTGCAATATTCCCCACTGCTGCCTCCCGTAGGAGTCTGGACCGTGTCTCAGTTCCAGTGTGGCTGGTCATCCTCTCAGACCAGCTAGGGATCGTCGCCTAGGTGAGCCATTACCCCACCTACTAGCTAATCCCATCTGGGCACATCCGATGGCAAGAGGCCCGAAGGTCCCCCTCTTTGGTCTTGCGACGTTATGCGGTATTAGCTACCGTTTCCAGTAGTTATCCCCCTCCATCAGGCAGTTTCCCAGACATTACTCACCCGTCCGCCACTCGTCACCCGAGAGCAAGCTCTCTGTGCTACCGTTCGACTTGCATGTGTTAGGCCTGCCGCCAGCGTTCAATCTGAGCCATGATCAAACTCTTCAATTTAAGTTTGATGCTCGTGAATTAAACTTCGTAATGAATTACGTGTTCACTCAGAGACTTGGTATTCATTTTTCGTCCGAGGACGTTAAGAATCCATGTCACTTTGAGTGCCCACACAGATTGTCTGATAAATTGTTAAAGAGCAGTGCAACGCGGCTTTCGCTCACCGTTGCGAGGTGGCGTATATTACGCTTTCCTCTTTCAGAGTCAAGCGATTATTTTCGCTTTTCTCCTCAACCGGCCCGGCTGTCTGTGTGAATTGATTCACATCCGCCGTGTCGATGGAGGCGCATTATAGGGAGTTCTTCGGCGCTGACAAGCGGAAAAAGACAATTTTATTTCAACCGCTCACCTTTTCGCCACAACGCCTATTTTTGCTGCTTTTTGATGGTTTCCGGCAGCACTGCCAGGCTGTTAATCACGCAATCCGCTGCATTTTCCGCTTCAGGCGTGACAGGCTTGCCAGTACGCACCAGAATTTTATGACCCACGCCTGCCGCGGCAGCTGCCTGCATATCTTCCAGTTTATCGCCCACCATATATGAAGCGCTCATATCTATATGAAGGAACTCTTGTGCGGAAGTGAGCATACCCGGGTGTGGTTTTCGGCAATCACAGGTCTGGCGATACTCGTCTACGGTCCCCTGTGGGTGATGCGGACAATAATAGATACCGTCCAGATCAACGCCGCGATCCGCCAGTGACCAGTCCATCCATTCCGTTAAGGTCTCAAACTGTGCTTCGGTGAATTTACCGCGCGCGATACCTGACTGGTTGGTGACGATCACCAGCGCAAATCCCATCTCTTTTAATTCACGCATGGCTTCAATAACGCCATCGATGAATTCAAATTCGTCTATCTCATGCACATAACCATGATCGACATTAATTGTGCCGTCACGATCGAGAAAAATTGCGGGTACTGATTTTGCCACCGGTTTGCTCCTGAATAGGGATGTCTGCGTAGTATCTCATGTTTCACTGCGCAAGAAAGTGCTCATCGCGCAGAGTTGGATTGATTTAGACGTCTGGATGCCTTAACATCCGTTTTGTTGACGGTCATCGCCCGTATCAGGCAGCAGAAAATGCCACGGCTAACTTACATACGATAAAAATAATCTAATGATTAAACTTTCGAATATCACCAAAGTGTTCCAGCAAGGGAACCGTACCATTCAGGCGTTGAACAACGTTAGCCTGCATGTTCCGGCTGGACAGATTTATGGCGTCATTGGCGCCTCAGGTGCAGGTAAAAGTACGCTCATTCGTTGCGTTAACCTGCTTGAACGCCCGACTGAAGGCCACGTTCAGGTTGATGGTACGGAACTGACTACGCTTTCAGAAGCAGAACTGACTAAAGCCCGCCGCCAGATTGGCATGATCTTCCAGCACTTTAACCTGCTCTCTTCGCGCACCGTGTTTGGCAACGTTGCCCTGCCGCTGGAGCTGGATAACACGCCCAAAGACGAAATCAAACGTCGCGTCACCGAACTGCTGGATCTGGTCGGTCTGAGCGAGAAGCACGACACCTTCCCGGCCAACTTGTCCGGCGGACAAAAACAGCGCGTGGCGATTGCGCGTGCGCTGGCCAGTAATCCTAAAGTATTGCTCTGTGACGAAGCCACCAGCGCCCTGGATCCGGCAACGACCCGCTCGATTCTGGAGCTCTTAAAGGACATTAACCGTCGCCTGGGGCTGACCATCCTCCTTATTACGCACGAGATGGATGTGGTTAAGCGCATCTGCGACTGTGTGGCGGTGATAAGCCAGGGTGAACTGATTGAACAAGACACCGTCAGCGAAGTGTTCTCGCATCCGAAAACCCCACTGGCGCAGCAGTTTATTCAGGCCACGCTGCATCTGGATATTCCGGAAGACTATCTGGCACGTTTAAAGGCACAACCAGAAGCAAACAGCGTTCCAATGCTGCGGATGGAGTTTACCGGCAAGTCAGTGGATGCCCCGCTGCTGTCAGAAACTGCCCGCCGCTTCAATGTGAACAACAACATTATTAGCGCGCAGATGGATTACGCCGGTGGCGTGAAGTTCGGCATCATGCTGACTGAAATGCACGGTACGCAAGAAGATACGCAGGCGGCGATCGCCTGGCTGCAAGAGCATCATGTAAAAGTTGAGGTACTGGGTTATGTCTGAGGCAATGATGTGGTTGCTGGCACGCGGCGTATGGGAAACGCTGGCGATGACCTTCGTATCGGGCTTCTTCGGTTTTGTCATTGGTCTGCCGGTGGGCGTGCTGCTGTACGTTACCCGTCCGGGCCAGATAATTGAGAACGCAAAACTTTACCGCACGCTCTCCGCGCTGGTGAACATCTTCCGTTCCATTCCCTTCATCATTCTGTTGGTATGGATGATCCCCTTCACTCGCGTTATTGTGGGCACGTCCATTGGCCTGCAGGCTGCCATCGTCCCCCTGACCGTGGGCGCGGCACCGTTTATCGCCCGTATGGTTGAGAACGCGCTGTTAGAGATCCCATCGGGCCTGATTGAAGCGTCCCGCGCCATGGGTGCGACGCCGATGCAGATCGTTCGCAAGGTCTTACTGCCAGAAGCATTACCAGGTCTGGTCAACGCGGCCACCATCACGCTCATTACTCTGGTGGGTTACTCAGCGATGGGTGGTGCGGTAGGCGCCGGCGGTCTGGGACAGATCGGCTATCAGTATGGTTACATTGGCTACAATGCTACCGTTATGAATACCGTGCTGGTTCTGCTGGTTGTACTGGTTTATCTCATTCAATTCTCTGGCGATCGCATCGTCCGGGCTGTTACGCACAAATAACGTTACACAACACAAACTCGACGAGTTAAGGATAAAAACATGGCGTTTAAATTTAAGACCTTTGCTGCGGTAGGCGCGCTGATCGGCTCTCTGGCACTGGTAGGTTGTGGCCAGGACGAAAAAGATCCAAACCACATCAAAGTGGGTGTTATCGTCGGTGCGGAGCAGCAGGTTGCAGAGACGGCAGCGAAAGTGGCGAAAGAGAAGTATGGCCTGGACGTGGAGCTGGTGACGTTTAACGATTATGTACTGCCTAACGAAGCGCTGAGCAAAGGCGATATCGATGCTAACGCCTTCCAGCACAAACCGTACCTGGATCAGCAGATCAAAGATCGTGGCTACAAGCTGGTTGCGGTGGGCAATACTTTCGTTTACCCAATCGCGGGCTACTCCAAAAAAATCAAATCATTAGAAGAACTGCAGGACGGTTCTCAGGTAGCAGTACCTAACGATCCAACCAACCTTGGCCGTTCCCTGCTGCTGCTGCAGAAAGTGGGTCTGATTAAACTGAAAGATGGTGTTGGCCTGCTGCCGACCGTTCTGGACGTGACCGAGAATCCAAAAAACCTGAAAATTGTTGAGCTGGAAGCGCCACAGCTGCCACGTTCTCTGGATGATGCGCAGATCGCCCTGGCGGTTATCAACACCACTTACGCCAGCCAGATTAACCTGACGCCAGCGAAAGACGGTATCTTCGTGGAAGATAAAGACTCTCCGTACGTTAACCTGATCGTTACCCGCGAAGATAACAAAGATGCGGAAAACGTGAAGAAGTTCGTCCAGGCTTACCAGTCTGATGAAGTTTACCAGGAAGCAAACAAAGTCTTTAACGGTGGTGCAGTTAAAGGCTGGTAATCTTACCTTTGTGTAATATCATTCAGGACGGGCGTAAGCCCGTCTTGTCATTTATGCAGGCAACTGATTCAATATCTGACGATTTGATTATTCATTGAGGAAACAATATGCGTGCTTTACCGATCTGTCTTTTAGCACTGATGCTGAGCGGTTGTTCTATGCTAAGCAGATCTCCTGTTGAACCTGTTAAAAGCACAGCAACCCCGCCGAAAGTGGAGCCTGAAAAGCCAAAAGCACCACGTCCTGCGCCGGTCAGAATCTATACCAAGGCTGAAGATTTAGTGGGTAAACCGTTCCGCGATCTGGGTGAAGTCTCGGGCGAATCTTGCCAGGCCACCAACCAGGATTCTCCTCCAAATATCCCTACTGCACGTAAACGCATGCAGATCAATGCCTCTAAAATGAAGGCCAATGCGGTTCTGCTGCACAGCTGCGAAGTTACCAGCGGCACACCTGGCTGCTATCGTCAGGCCGTTTGCGTAGGTTCTGCCCTTAACGTCTCGGCGAAATGAGTGCATTCCAGTTCGAGCAGATAGGCGTTATTCGCTCACCCTATAAAGAGAAGTTTGCCGTGCCACGCCAGCCTGGTCTGGTGAAAAGCTGTAGCGGCGAACTTCACTTGCTCGCGCCCTATAATCAGGCCGATGCCGTGCGCGGACTGGAAGCGTTCAGCCACCTGTGGGTGCTGTTTATCTTTCATCAGACCATGGCTGGCGGCTGGCGCCCTACCGTGCGCCCACCTCGTCTCGGCGGTAACGCCCGAATGGGAGTGTTTGCCACGCGCTCGACCTTTCGTCCAAACCCTGTCGGTATGTCGCTCATCGAACTGAAAGGCATTCGCTGCCAGAAGGATCAGGTGATTCTGGAGCTTGGCAGCCTGGATCTGGTGGACGGTACGCCCGTAGTGGATATCAAACCTTACCTGCCCTTTGCAGAAGCCTTGCCGGATGCGCGTGCCAGCTACGCCCAGCAGGCCCCCCAGGCAGATACGCCGGTCTGGTTTACCGATGCGCTCACCCCCCAGTTGATCCAGCTGGAGAAGCGCTATCCTCGACTGCGGGAATTTATCATCGACGTGCTGGCCCAGGATCCCCGTCCGGCCTACCGTAAAGAGGAAGAGGCAGGGAAAACCTACGCCGTCCTGTTGCTGGATTTTAACGTTCGCTGGCGCGTTACCGCGGCGGGCTTTGAAGTGTTTGCCCTCGAGCCGCAGTAATTTTATCCTCTTCTCTTTTGGCATCTTTGCCACACTGGTAAACTAAACCACTTTTTTTGTGTCAGGCTGCCGGTCAGCCTGTTCCACTCTTCGAAATGGAACCGTAACAACATGCGTACTAGCCAATATCTGCTCTCCACTCTGAAGGAGACACCTGCCGACGCCGAGGTGATCAGCCACCAGCTGATGCTGCGCGCCGGGATGATCCGCAAGCTGGCCTCCGGGTTATACACCTGGTTGCCGACCGGCGTGCGCGTCCTGAAAAAAGTCGAAAACATCGTGCGTGAAGAGATGAATAACGCCGGTGCTATCGAGGTGTTAATGCCGGTAGTTCAGCCCTCTGAACTGTGGCAGGAGAGTGGTCGCTGGGAGCAGTATGGTCCGGAACTGCTGCGTATTGCCGATCGTGGCGATCGTCCATTCGTTCTCGGCCCAACGCATGAAGAGGTCATTACCGATCTGATCCGCAACGAGCTGAGCTCATACAAGCAGTTGCCGCTGAACTTCTTCCAGATCCAGACCAAATTCCGTGATGAAGTGCGTCCACGTTTTGGCGTCATGCGCTCTCGCGAATTCCTGATGAAAGATGCTTACTCTTTCCACACTTCTCAGGAATCGCTGCAGGAGACCTATGACAAGATGTACGAAGCGTACAGCAAAATCTTCTCCCGCATGGGGCTGGATTTCCGCGCCGTTCAGGCTGATACCGGTTCTATCGGCGGTAGCGCATCCCATGAGTTCCAGGTACTGGCACAGAGCGGTGAAGACGATGTGATCTTCTCTGACTCCTCTGATTACGCCGCGAACATTGAGTTTGCAGAAGCTCTGGCGCCAAAAGCGCCACGTGCTGCGGCAACCGAAGAGATGAAGCTGGTTG
Source organism: Leclercia sp. GHBNCSD (assembly GCF_055805075.1). Lineage (NCBI taxonomy): Bacteria > Pseudomonadati > Pseudomonadota > Gammaproteobacteria > Enterobacterales > Enterobacteriaceae > Leclercia > Leclercia sp. GHBNCSD. The sequence goes on from NZ_JBQVYO010000001.1 coordinate 1,056,091, forward strand.
ATACACCAAACGCGAAAACCATCGCCGAGCTGGTTGAGCAGTTCAATCTGCCGATCGAAAAAACGGTCAAAACCCTGCTGGTGAAATCCACCGAAGGCAGCGCCTACCCGCTGGTTGCTCTGCTGGTCCGTGGCGATCACGAGTTGAACGAAGTGAAAGCCGAGAAGCTGCCACAGGTTGCAAGCCCGTTAACCTTCGCAACGGAAGCGGAAATTCGCGCCGTCGTCAACGCGGGTCCAGGTTCTCTGGGTCCGGTGAATATGCCTGTTCCTGTTGTGGTTGACCGCACGGTCGCCGCGATGAGCGACTTCTCCGCTGGCGCGAACATCGACGGCAAACACTATTTCGGCATTAACTGGGATCGCGACGTCGCGACGCCAGAAGTGGCGGATATTCGTAACGTGGTGGCAGGCGATCCAAGCCCGGACGGCAACGGCACCCTGATGATCAAACGCGGTATCGAAGTCGGTCATATCTTCCAGCTGGGTGATAAATACTCCCGCGCGCTGAACGCCGCCGTTCAGGGTGAAGATGGCCGCAACCAGGTCCTGACCATGGGCTGCTACGGTATTGGTGTAACCCGTGTGGTTGCTGCCGCTATCGAGCAGAACTACGACGAGCGTGGCATCGTCTGGCCGGACAACATCGCTCCGTTCCAGGTGGCGATCCTGCCAATGAACATGCATAAGTCCTACCGTGTGCAGGAGCTGGCGGAAAAACTCTACAGCGAGCTGCGTGCGCAGGGTATCGAAGTGCTGATGGACGATCGTAAAGAGCGCCCAGGCGTGATGTTTGCGGATATGGAACTGATCGGCATTCCGCACACCATCGTGATCGGCGATCGTAACCTCGATAATGACGAAATCGAGTATAAGTATCGTCGTAACGGTGAGAAGCAGATGATTAAAACCGGTGACGTGCTTGAGTATTTAATCAAAAACATCAAAGGTTGATGTCGTAAGAGGCCCTGATTTTCAGGGCCTCTTTTTTTACAAGGATTGTAAAAGATATGAAAATGCACAGGGCGTTGCATCGCCTGCTCGTTCCCTCTCTCTTTTTATTTTCCGGCTGTACGCTTGATGTCAGCAGACAGGAAAGCGCAGCAAATGCAGTAGAGGCTCAGTCGAAAAAATGGGCAATCAAACTGCAGCGCCAGAGTTCTCTTTCAGAAAAAAAGCTGCTCGAAATCACCGAAAAAGAGCTTAAAGCTGGCGATCTTCTCTTCTCATCCAGCATCGGGATTACGTCCCTTGGCATTCGCCTGCTCAGTACCTCTTCCGTCAGTCACGTTGCAGTTTATCTCGGCAATCATGATGTGGCAGAAGCGACAGGCAACGGGGTGCAAATTATAAGCCTGGAAGATGCCATGCAGCACAGCGACAAATTATTCGCTTTAAGGGTGCCCAACCTGACACCCGAGCAAGCGGCAACCATTAAAGTATTTGCCGAACAGGCGCAACATAGCCGCTATAACTATCGGGGAATTATTGAGTTTGTTCCCTTCATGGTGACAAAACAGTTATGTTCGCTGAATCCCTTCTCAGAAACTTTTCGCCAGCAGTGCGTTAGCGGCTTTGCCACTGCACAATTAAGCAGAACAAGCGAAGATGAAAAAAAGGCGTGGTTTTGTTCGGAATTTGTTAGCGATGCCTTCCTGAAAGCGGGTCACCCGCTGACGATGGCAGAATCAGGCTGGATAAGCCCTGCCGATTTGATGCATATGCGTGAAGGCGATATCTCCACCTATAAACCTGAAACAGAGCTACGGTACATTGGCCATCTCAAACCCGGAATTTACATCAAAACGCGTCGCTTTGTAGGACTCAGGCCCTGATAATTGGGCCGGCAACCCCCTCCGGCCCAGCTTCTCAACGAGACTGACAATCTTTGCCAGCCTGGAAGGCTGCATCTTTATCGACTATCAGCGTTTTAACGCTTTGACCACTGTCCGGGTTGGCCTCAAGAGTAAAATGCCCGTTCACGGTGAGCAGCACCGGTTTAGTATCATTTCCGCGCGCCGCCGCGTAATCCCGCTCCAGCTGCGCGTTATTCGCTACGCTCACCTTTTTGCCGGTGGCACAGTCGGTGAAGCTCGCCGCATCAGCCATATAGAAATACATGCCGCGCATCGCCATTGGTGTTGATGGCAGGGCAGCGTTAACGGGCGCCAGGGTGTAGTTAAACTGCGACTCGATCGGATTTCCTTCCCGATCGAGCATCTCCAGCCCTTCGCCTTTCGCCCGGAAATAGTGCTTTTCGCCCTGCGTGTCCGTCAGCACCAGCTTATCCGCTGTTCGCGCCCAGCTGCCATAGCTGGCGAAAGAGGAAGGCGCCTTTGCCCCCTGATAATGTTGGTTCATTACCCAGGTGCCATCTTTTTCCAGAAACAGTGAGGTTTCGATACCTTCGCAGTCGGCGCAGGGTAAAACGCCCCGCCAGCTCTGCTGCATCGGTTTTAGCGCCTCTTCATGGGCTGGCTCCAGCGCCTGCACCTCTGCCCGGTTATGACATCCCATCAGGATGGCCAGCGCGCCTGCAGCCACCACTGAAAATATTGCTGTTTTCACATCAGATTCCTTTTCTCAACCCGCCTGCTCCCCGTTAATCCTGGGGGCCTCGAACTTTGCCACGCAGTGCTTTGACGGTCGATTTTTGTGATTTAGAAGCCAGACGGCGCTCTTTCGATGCGCGTGTCGGGCGGGTTGCCCGCCGGCTTTTTTGCACTGCCGTTAACTCTTGTATTACCGCCACCAGCCGGGCAAGCGCGGCTTCCCGGTTCATCTCCTGGCTGCGGTACTCCTGCGCCTTGATAATAATCATGCCGTCAGAGGTGATCAGATGATGGCTGGCGGCGAGCAGGCGCTCTTTATAATACTCTGGCAGGCTGGATGCCCGAATGTCAAAGCGCAGATGAATAGCCGTTGAGGTTTTGTTCACATGCTGGCCCCCTGCTCCCTGGGCGCGGATCGCGGTGATCTCCACTTCATGATCGGGCAGGGCGACGGTTCGGGAGACTACGATCATGAACGGGACTGCCAGGCTTCCGGATGAATTTCCAGATTATTCTCAGCATCCGACAGCCAGATGGCGCCATCCTGAATGGTTGCCTGCAGAATCATGGTTCGACCGGCAAATGCGCTCAGCTTAGCCAGTTGATCATCATCCAGATACCAGACAGACAGGTTGGCAAACTGGGCGCACTTATTCTTGTTCTGCTGCCACCAGATCTCCGCTGCGCGGCTGTTGTAGGTAAAGAGCGCCACTTCAGCAGATTGCGTGCAGGCTTTCTTGATGCGACGCTCATCCGGCAGGCCCAGCTCAATCCAGAGATCGATACCCAGATGATCGTTGAGCAGCCAGGCTTCCGGCTCGTCTTCCGCGCTTAACCCGCGGGTAAATTGCAGGCGCTCATTGGCGTACTTAATCCACGCCAGCAGGCGCAGCATCATGCGCTCTTGCGTTTCGGAGGGATGACGCGCTAGCGTCAAGGTCGTATCCAGAAACTGATTGCGGTCTAAATCCGCCACATTGACCGCGGCTTTGTAAATTGTCGCTTTAAGCGCCATGAGAGAACTCCTTTCGAATCAGGTGCGCATTGTAGCGAAATCTCCGCCAAAAGGCTGTTACAGGCTTGAGAATGTCTGCGACATCAACCTGCTGATATTGCTTAAATGAGTATGGTATAGTCACCTTGCTAAACCGAGTTTATCTTCGTAGGCTTAATGGTATCTCACAGTAAAGTCAGTGCGCTGGCAGGAGGGGATGTGGATAATTATTGTGAGCTAATTCGCAAACGGTATGCGGAGATTGCCAGCGGCGATCTGGGGTATATCCCCGATGCGTTGGGCTGTGTATTGAAAGTTCTGAATGAAATGGCGTCGGATGACACGCTTTCAGAATCGGTCAGAGAAAAAGCAGCATATGCTGCTGCGAATTTACTGGTGAGCGATTATGTCAATGAATGATACCTATCAACCTATTAACTGCGATGATTACGACAATCTCGAACTCGCCTGCCAGCATCACCTGCTTCTTACGCTGGCGTTAAAAGATGGCGAAGTGCTGAAGGCCAGGGCGAACGATCTGGTTTCCCGTAAGAACGTGGAGTATCTGGTTGTGGAAGAAGGCGGCGCAACGCGCGAACTGCGTCTCGATAAAATAGCCAGCTTCAGTCATCCCGAAATCGGCACCGTTGTGGTGAGCGAGTCCTGATCCCGTGTAACGGGCAGCCTGCTGCCCGTTACGTTTTCCACTCCAGCTCTACGCCCCGCTCCGCTTCAGCCGCCCCTTCATGCGTTACAAACACCCCCGCCGCTGCCACCAACGTTTCTCCGTAGAATAGAAGCGGCGTGCTGTCCCGACGCCAGGGGGCAACGTTAAGTTCCTGCCAGATTTTTTTGATCTTGCGTCCGCCGTTTCGCCCGACAATGTGCAGCGTACCGCTGGCGCGAAAGCGCACCGTCACGGGCTCATCTGCCCGCGGCAGTCGAAGAGCGCGCCCCGTCTTGAGATGAAGCGTACCCAGCCCTTCCGGCAGAGAGAGGGGCCGCTCCAGCAACGGCCAGTCGATAACCCGATCGGCCAGCGAGGCGTGGACTTTCACCCACCATAGCTGACCGCGAAAGCGACGAATTTCACCTTCGCCGGAACGCAGCCGCGGTGCCGCGTCTTCCCGGGCCAGCACCACCTCATCCCAGATGCGATTAAGCATGTCGCGTGACGGCATTAACGCCCCGTGCAGCGCCAGCCATCGGCGCAGCAACGCGGCCCGGCGTACCGCACTCATCGCCTGTAGCGGCGCGATAGCCAGCGCCCCGTCTGGGGAGACTAATGTTGAAAGCTCGTCTGCCAGCAGTTCATCCAGCAGGTGCTCCTGCTCCGCGCACAGCGTGGCGCTGCGGGAGGTGGCCTGAGCAAAATGCGGCCAACGCTCTGCCAGCAGCGGCAGGACGCGCAGACGCAAAAAATTGCGGTCATAGCTGTCGTCCTGGTTGCTTTCATCCTCAATCCAGCGCAGATCCCAACGCTGCGCCCAGGCCAGCAGCGAGTCTCGCGTTTCACCAATGAGGGGACGAATTTGTTCGGTACCGGCAAAACGCGCCCGCGCGGGCATGGCCGACAGCCCCGCCGGGCCACTGCCGCGCTTTAGCGCCAGCAGAAAAGTTTCACACTGATCGTCCAGATGTTGCGCCGTGACCAGCGCTTCATCCGGTAACAGGGCCTCACGAAAGGCGGCATAACGCGCTTTACGCGCCTGCGCCTCCAGCCCCAGCCCCTCCTCCGCCAGCGTTACCCGCGCCACGATCAGCGGGATATTCCACTGCTGGCACAGGTGCTGGCAATGGGCGACCCAGCTGTCGGCGTGGGGGCTCAGGCCATGGTGAATATGGATAGCGCGCAGCTCAAGGTCCGGCTCCTGTTCCCGCCACAGCATTAGCTGATGCAGCAATACCGTGGAATCCAGGCCACCACTAAAGCCCACCAGCAGTCGGCGGTACGGGTGAAGAGCTTGCTGAAGGTCGGCTGTGGTCATCGTCGTCATTTATCCAGAAAGGTGCCCGGCACGTTACCGGGCATTCCCTGGCGAGGCAAGCGTTACTGCTGGTAGAGCTCCAGCGGCAGGCCATCAGGATCGTTGAAAAAGGTGAAGCGCTTTCCGGTGAAGGGATCGATACGGATGGCTTCGCACTTAACACCGTGGGATTCAAGATGCTCTACCGCCTGGTCAATGTCATCCACACTGAACGCCAGATGACGTAAACCGCAGGCTTCGGGCCGGGACGGACGCGCCGGCGGGAAGGGGAACGAAAAGAGCTCAATGACATACTGACCATTCAGCGCCAGGTCGCCTTTCCAGGAATCACGCTCTTCGCGGTAAAACTCACTTTGCAGGGTAAATCCCAGCGTATCGCAGTAAAACGCCTTACTGGCGGCATAGTCGGTGGCAATGATTGCAATGTGATGAACCTGCTTTAAACCCAGCATAGCCTCTCCTTATTGGTGTGCCTGAACGTTATATCCGAACCCCCTTGCCGTGCAAGGGGTCATGACGCTTTTAAGACCCGTACCCGATAGATGCCGTTTTCATCCCGTTTGGCACCGTGGATGTCGGTTTCAAAGCCGGGATAGTGGCGGCCAATCGAGCAGAGCATTAACAGGAAATCGAGAACCGCCCTGCTCTTCTCGGTGATCATCTCACCGGGCATAAGCAGCGGCACACCAGGAGGATAAGGGAGGATCATATTGGCCGACACCCGGCCAACCAGATCCTCCAGATCGACCGTCTCTACCTCCCCCTTCACCTGACGCTGCCAGGCGTGATGCGGGGTGAGCTTCATTTCTGGCAGGACATCAAACGCCTGCAGCATCAGTCGCGGCAAGTCGTGCTGACGAATGAGCTTGTGAATGCCTTTAGCCAGATCCTGAATACGCATGTTGCGGTAGAAGTCGGGATCTTCGGCATAGAGATCCGGCAGCATGTTCTTGACCCGCAAATTCAGATCGTAGGCGCGCTTAAACTCCATCAATCCGCGCAGCAAACCCATCGCCCGGGTTTTGTCGATACCGATACTGAACAGGAAAAGCAGATTGTACGGCCCGGTTTTTTCGACCACCACGCCGCGCTCGTCGAGGAATTTCGCTACCAGCGCCGCCGGGATCCCCTCTTCACTCATCACTCCCTGCTCGTCCATACCTGGCGTCAGAATGGTGACTTTGACCGGATCGAGGAACATATGATCCTCATCGGCATCGCGGAAACCATGCCAGCTCTCGCCCGGCGCCACCGGCCAGCATTCAGCTTCGTCAATGTCGTCCGGCTGCCAGATATCGAAGAACCAGCCGTCGGCTTCATCTTTAAGGCGCTGAACCTCTTTGCGGAAGTGCAGGGCGCGCTCAACGGAGCGGTTGATCAGGCGCTTACCGGGATTACCACGCAGCATCGCTGCCGCAGTTTCAATGGAGGCCACCAGCGGATAGCTGGGCGATGTGGTGGTGTGCATCATAAAGGCTTCGTTGAAGGTATCTTCATCGTACTCGCCCTTAATGTGAATCAGCGAAGCCTGAGAAAACGCAGCCAGCATTTTGTGCGTGGACTGGGTTTCGAAGAACACTTTACCCGGCAGGCGTTCACCGCTCATCCCGCTCTTTCCGGCATAGATGGGATGGAAATTGGTATAGGGGACCCAGGCAGAATCAAAATGGATGGAGGGCACATCGAGGGTCTGTTTCACCCAGTTGGTGTTGTACAGCAGGCCGTCGTAGGTGGAGTTGGTGATCACCGCGTGAACCGGCCAGCTTGCGCCCGGCACGGCTGCCACTTTGCGCTCTATTGCCGCATGAGAAAATTCCCGGCGCGGGATCCCGCCCAGAATGCCCAGCGCGTTGCGGGTCGGCGACAGCCAGAGCGGCACCACGTCACTCATCATCAGCAGGTGCGCCAGAGATTTATGGCAGTTGCGGTCGATCAGTAAAGTGCTGCCGCCCGGCGCGGCGTACATGCCAACGATCTTGTTCGACGTCGAGGTGCCGTTGGTCACCATATAGCTCTGCTCGGCACCGAATGTACGGGCGATATACTCTTCAGCTTCGAGATGCGGGCCGGTATGATCCAGCAGCGATCCCAGCTCCGTCACCGAGATCGACACATCCGCCTTCAGGGTGTTCCCGCCAAAGAAGTCATAGAACAGACAGCCCACCGGGCTTTTCTGATACGCGGTTCCCGCCATATGACCGGGGGTACAGAAGGTGTACTTCCCCTCTTTTACGTAGGTGAAAAGGGCGCGGGTAAACGGCGGGGTTATGGTATCGAGGTACTCGCCGGTATATTGCTGAATGCGGGTAGCGATATCCTCGGCCACCCCCAGCGAGTACTCGAAGAACCACAGCGCCATGCGCATATCCTGGGCGCTGATATCCATCGTGGAGTGGGTATTGATAAAGGCGTAGAGCGGCAGGTATTCATTGAGTTGGTTGATGTCGCCGCACAACTCCATATCGTACTCGTCCCAGTCGAAGATGACGCCGCAGATACGGGGGTTATGTTCAATAAACTTCAGTAGATCGGCGCTGTTCTGCGGCCAGATTAGTTGAAACCCGCGCGATGCCAGCGCCTGCTCCAGCTCCTTGATGGGTTCGTCTTTATAAAAGACGCCGTGCGGCCCCATAATGGCAATGATGTTCACGGTTTACCTCCTTAAAAAACATTAGCTAAGCATAGTTGAGGTAAACCATGGACATAAAAAAAGCCGCAACAGGGTGCGGCTTTTAAGATTATTGCGTAGCTTATGCGTAGCCGTAGCTCATCAGACGCTGGTAACGGCGGTTCAGCAGATCTTCTTTGCTCAGCACGTCGAGGTCTGCGAGATCAGCCAGCAGCTGCGCCTTCAGGGAGGCGGCCATCACTTCTGGCTTACGATGCGCGCCACCCAGCGGTTCCGGGATAACGGTATCGATCAGCTTCAGCTCTTTCAGGCGAGGAGCGATAATGCCCATCGCTTCCGCAGCCATCGGGGCTTTATCGGCGCTTTTCCACAGAATGGAGGCACACCCTTCCGGGGAGATAACGGAATAGGTGCTGTACTGCAGCATATTCACTTTATCGCCCACACCAATGGCCAGCGCGCCACCGGAACCACCTTCACCGATAACGGTGCAGATAACCGGCACGCTTAAACGTGACATTTCACGCAGGTTACGGGCAATCGCTTCAGACTGACCGCGCTCTTCCGCGCCGACACCAGGATAGGCTCCCGGGGTGTCGATGAAGGTGATGATCGGCATGTTAAAACGCTCGGCCATCTCCATCAGACGCAGGGCTTTACGATAACCTTCTGGTGCTGGCATCCCGAAATTGCGGCGAATTTTTTCTTTGGTTTCGCGCCCCTTCTGGTGGCCAATAATCATCACCGGACGGCCGTCGAGACGCGCAATCCCACCAACGATAGCTTTATCGTCAGCGTATGCGCGGTCACCAGCCAGTTCGTCGAATTCATCAAACGCCAGGCGGACATAATCCAGGGTGTACGGACGCTGAGGATGGCGAGCCAGTTGAGCAACCTGCCATGCGCCGAGATCGGCAAAGATTTTACGCGTCAGTTCTACGCTTTTTTCACGCAGACGATGCACTTCTTCGTCGATGTTAATATCCAGTTTTTCATCCTGACGGCCCACGGCAGTCAGAGAATCGATTTTCGCTTCCAGCTCTGCAATCGGCTGTTCGAAATCAAGGAAATTCAGACTCATAGTATTCCTGTATTAGTCAAACTCCAGTTCCACCTGCTCCGAACCAATGAGGCCACGTAGATCGTTCAGTAAACGATCGCTCGGAGAGACACGCCACGACGCACCAAAGCGCAACCGTGCACGCGCATCCGCCCTCTGATAGTAGAGATGTACTGGAATGGTCCCCGAGCGGTGGGGTTCCAGAGACTGACGGAGTCGGTTTAAAAGCTGGTCATCAATTTGCCTGTCCGTCAGCGAGATAGCAAGCCCGCGAGCATATTTTTCCCGGGCTTCGTCAATGTCCATCACTTCGCGGGCGGTCATTTTAAGTCCCCCGCTGAAGTCATCAAAGCTGACCTGTCCGCTGACGATAAGTATGCGGTCTTTTTCCAGCAGCTGCTGGTATTTATCCAGCGCGTCGGTGAATAACATCACCTCCAGCCGCCCGGAACGGTCATCCAGCGTACAGATGCCGATACGATTGCCGCGTTTGGTGACCATAACCCTCGCAGCAATGACGAGCCCCGCAGCCGTAGTAATCTTACCACGTTCTGTCGGATGCATGTCTTTCAGCCGGTAGCCTCCGACATAGCGCTCAATTTCTTTAATATACTGATTGATCGGATGCCCGGTCAGATACAGGCCTAACGTCTCGCGCTCACCATCCAGCACGGTCTGTTCCGGCCACGGCTGACAGCTGGCATAGGATTGTTCAATCTGCTCCGGCTCTTCTGCCAGCACGCCGAACATATCCGCCTGCCCAATGGCCTCGGCTTTTGAGTGCTGGTCGGCGGCCTTCAGGGCGTCCCCCAGCGAGTTCATCAGCGCCGCGCGATGCGGCCCGAGACGATCGAACGCCCCGGACATAATCAGCTTTTCCAGCACCCGGCGGTTGAGCTTTTTAATATCGGTACGCGCACAGAGGTCAAACAGCTCGCGGAAGTAGCCGCCCTGGTTACGGGCTTCGATGATCGCTTCGATCGGCCCTTCACCCACCCCTTTAATCGCGCCGATGCCGTAGACAATCTCCCCGTCGTCATTGACGTGGAAGTGGTACTGACCGGAGTTGATGTCAGGCGGCAGGATTTTCAGCCCCATGCGCCAGCACTCATCCACCAGACCGACCACCTTCTCGGTGTTGTCCATATCGGCGGTCATTACCGCGGCCATAAACTCGGCCGGGTAGTGCGCCTTCAGCCACAGCGTCTGATAGGAGACCAGCGCGTAGGCAGCAGAGTGCGATTTGTTAAATCCGTATCCGGCAAATTTCTCCACCAGATCGAAGATTTTCATCGCCAGTTCGCCGTCGATGCCGTTTTTCTTCGCCCCATCTTCAAATATAGAGCGCTGCTTGGCCATCTCTTCCGGCTTTTTCTTACCCATTGCTCGACGCAGCATATCCGCGCCGCCGAGGGTGTAGCCGGAGAGCACCTGGGCGATCTGCATGACCTGTTCCTGATACAGGATGATGCCGTAGGTTGGCTCCAGCACCGGCTTCAGGCTTTCATGCTGCCACTGAACATCCGGATAGGAGAGTTCCTCGCGGCCATGCTTACGGTCGATAAAGTTATCTACCATCCCGGACTGCAGCGGCCCCGGACGGAACAGCGCCACCAGCGCGATCATATCTTCGAAGCAGTCAGGCTGCAGACGCTTGATCAAATCTTTCATGCCGCGGGATTCAAGCTGGAAGACCGCCGTGGTCTCCGAGCGTTGCAGCATGTCGAAACTTTTCTTGTCATCGAGCGGGATCGCGGCGATATCAATCGGCTCCAGGCCCTGCTTGGCCCGGCGCGGGTTGATCATCTTCAACGCCCAGTCGATGATGGTGAGCGTACGCAAGCCGAGGAAGTCAAACTTCACCAGCCCGGCGTATTCCACGTCGTTCTTGTCAAACTGGGTGACCGGATGCAGGCCCGATTCATCGCAGTAGAGCGGCGCAAAGTCGGTAATTTTGGTCGGTGCAATGACCACCCCACCGGCGTGTTTACCGGCGTTTCGGGTGACACCTTCCAGCTTGCGCGCCATGTCGATCAGCGCTTTGACCTCTTCATCCGCCTCGTAGATTTCCGGCAGCTGCGGCTCCGCTTCGAACGCTTTCGCCAGGGTCATGCCCGGGTCAGGCGGCACCAGCTTCGAGATGCGGTCAACAAAGCCGTACGGATGCCCCAGTACGCGGCCCACGTCGCGGATAACTGCTTTTGCCGCCATGGTACCGAAGGTAATGATCTGCGATACCGCGTCACGACCGTACATGTCTGCCACGTGTTCAATGACCTGGTCGCGTTTCTCCATACAGAAGTCAACGTCGAAGTCGGGCATGGAGACACGTTCCGGGTTGAGGAAGCGTTCGAACAGCAGGTCAAATTCCAGCGGATCGAGATCGGTAATTTTCAGCGCATAGGCCACCAGCGATCCGGCACCCGAACCACGGCCCGGCCCTACCGGTACGCCGTTGTCTTTCGACCACTGGATAAACTCCATAACGATCAGGAAGTAGCCGGGGAACCCCATCTGGTTAATAACCTGGAGTTCAACGTCCAGACGCTCGTCATACTCCGGGCGCTTCTCGGCGCGAACGGCCGGATCCGGGAACAGAAACTCAAGGCGCTCTTCCAGACCTTCTTTTGATTTCATGACCAGGAAGTCTTCGGTGGTCATGTCGCCGGTCGGGAACTGCGGCAGGAAGTATTCACCCAGACGGACGGTGACGTTACAGCGCTTGGCGATCTCTACGCTGTTCTCCAGCGCTTCCGGGATATCGGAAAACAGCTCGCACATCTCCTCTTCGCTGCGCATATATTGCTGCGGCGAATAGTTGCGGGGGCGTTTCGGATCGTCGAGGGTAAAACCATCGTGGATAGCGACGCGAATTTCATGGGCGTCAAAATCGTCGGCGTTGATGAAGCGCACATCGTTGGTGGCAACTACCGGCAGGCCCTGCTCTTCCGCCAGCGCCACCGCGGAATGCAGATAGCTCTCTTCATCAGGGCGACCGGTGCGGATCAGCTCCAGGTAGAAGCGATCCGGGAAATACTCTTTATAAAAATCGACGCACTGCTCCACCAGGGCAGTGTTGCCGCGCAGCAGGCATCGGCCTACGTCGCCCATGCGCCCGCCGGAGATGAGCAGCAGCCCCTCATTCAGCTCCGCCAGCCACGCGCGATCGATCCACGGGCCCTGCGGGCCGTAGCCGCGCTGATAGGCACGGGAGATGAGCAGCGTCAGGTTCTGATAGCCGGTATTGTTCAGCGCCAGGACGGTAATTTGCGTCATTTCATCGGCGAGAAGCTCGCTCTGTACATGAAAATCAGCCCCAATTACCGGCTTCATTCCGGCACCGTGCGCCGTTCCGTAGAACTTCACCAGACCGCACAGGTTAGTGAAGTCGGTGATCGCCAGCGCAGGCATGCCAAGCGAGGCCGCCTTTTTCACCAGCGGCCCGGTCTTCGCCAGCCCATCAATCATGGAATAGTCGCTGTGCACCCGCAGGTGTACGAAACGTGGTTCAGCCATCTTCAGATTCCGCGTTACTTATTGGCGTCTTGATTCAGGACATCAGTCCCAGTGCGCGTTTTACCGGTCCAAAACTGCGGCGGTGGTGCTCAGTTGCGCCGTGTTCAGCCAGTCTTTCCAGATGGAAAGCGGTAGGATACCCCTTATGCTGGGCAAAACCATACTGGGGAAATGTGAGATCCAGCGCGGCCATTTCAGCATCGCGCGTGACTTTAGCCACGATCGAGGCGGCACTAATTTCCGCCACCCGGCTGTCGCCCTTTACCACCGCCAGCGACGGCATGGGCAGCGCCGGGCAACGATTACCGTCGATCAGCACATACTCCGGCACCACGCTCAGCCCTGCGACGGCACGCTGCATCGCCAGCATGGTGGCATGCAGAATATTCAGTTCGTCGATCTCATGCGGTTCCGCCCGCCCGACACTCCAGGCCAGCGCTTTCTCTTTAATTTCATCGTATAAGGCCAGGCGGCGCTTCTCGGATAATTTCTTCGAGTCATTCAGACCGATAATCGGACGAGCAGGATCGAGGATCACTGCGGCAGTCACCACTGCGCCCACCAGCGGCCCACGCCCTACTTCATCCACTCCCGCCACCAGATGGGCGTGAGGGTAAACAAATTCCATCATTTCGCTAACTCCAGCACCGCGTCAGCTGCCTGCTCGTCGGCATTACAGCGGATTTGCTGATGCAGTTCCCGGAATGTGTCATGCATTTCATGGCTGGTTTTGCCGTTAGCCAGCAGCGGCAGCAACGCAGCGGCTAATGCCTGCGGCTGGCACTCATCCTGCAGCAACTCTTTCACCAGCTCACGTCGGGCAAGCAGGTTCGGCAGGGAGACGTAATCCGTCTTCACCAGCCGTTTTGCCAGCCAGAAGGTAAACGGCTTCATACGATAACCCACGACCATCGGGCATTTTGCCAGCATGCACTCCAGCGCAGCGGTACCCGATGCCAGCAACGCGGCATCGCTGGCCACCATCGCCTCACGCCCTTTGCCATCTAACAGATGGACATGCAGATCGGGGGCGACTTCCGCTTTAATACGCTCGAACTGCTCCCGGCGTTTGGCATTCACCAGCGGCACGACCACTTCCAGGTCAGGGTAAGTCTGACGCAGGATTTGCGCGGTTTTCAGAAAATCAGCGCTGAGCATTTCGACTTCTGCGCCGCGGCTCCCTGGCAACAGCGCCAGGCAGTGGGCATCATGTGAAATACCCAGCAGGTCACGTGCACCATTTTTATCGGGATCCAGCGGCATGGCGTCGGCCATGGTATGGCCGATAAAGCGGCACGGCACGTTGAATTTATCGTAAAACGCTTTTTCGAAAGGCAGGAAGGCCAATACCAGATTCGTCGATCTGCCTATTTTGAAAACGCGTTTCTGTCGCCACGCCCAGACGGACGGACTGACATAATGGATGGTTTTGATCCCCTGTTTTTTCAGATTACCTTCAAGGGTAATGTTGAAGTCAGGCGCATCAATACCCACGAACACATCGGGCTTAAGTTCGGTAAAACGACGCGTCAGATCGGCGCGGATGTGCAGCAACCGGCGCAGGCGACCCAGTACCTCGACGATGCCCATCACCGCCAGCTCTTCCATTTCGTACCAGGCTTCGCAGCCTTCAGCCTGCATCAATGGGCCAGCAACGCCGACAAAGCGCGCGTTGGGAACGCGCGCTTTGAGCGCTCGAATCAGACCAGCACCAAGAATATCGCCGGAGGTTTCTCCGGCGACGAGGGCGATCGTAAGCGGACGACTATCGACCATTAACGAATCAGACCACGGGTTGAGCGTGCGAAGAACTCCACAAACGCGTTCACCTCAGGATGCTGCTTCGCCAGTTCGGCAATTTCCGGCTTAGCCTCTTCCAGCGTTTTACCGTTACGGTACAACTGCTTGTAAGCGTTGCGGATAGCCATAATCGCTTCACGGCTAAAACCGCGACGCTTAAGGCCTTCGATGTTGACGCCAAACGGCGTCGCATGGTTACCCTGTGCAATCACATATGGCGGAACGTCCTGCGCCACGCCGGAGCAGCCGCCAACCATCACATGCGCACCAATGATGCAGAACTGATGGACAGCGGTCATGCCGCCAATGATTGCATAATCATCAACTGATACGTGTCCCGCCAGCGTTGCGTTGTTGGCGAGAATGCAGCGGTCACCCACGGTACAGTCATGCGCGATATGCGCGTTGACCATAAACAGGTTATCGCTGCCCACCTTCGTCAACTCACCGCCCTGTACTGTGCCACGATGAATGGTGACGCTTTCGCGAATGCGGTTACGATCGCCAATTTCCACACGGGTTGGTTCGCCAGCATATTTCAGATCCTGGTTAACTTCACCGATGGAGGCGAACTGATAGATCACGTTGTCGCGGCCAATAGTCGTATGACCATTCACCACGACATGAGATTTCAGTACGGTACCCTCACCAATTTCGACATGGGGTCCAACAATACAGAATGGACCAATGTGGACGTTAGCACCGATAACGGCACCCTCTTCCACAATGGCGGTTGGATGAATAAAGGCGGTTTTATCAATCACGTATCAGGCCTCCCGGCTACGCGCACACATCATGGTAGCTTCGCAAACAACCTTGCCGTCAACCAGAGCTACGCCTTTGAAGCGAGTCAGGCCGCGACGCGTTTTTTCAAAAGTCACTTCCATGATCATCTGATCACCAGGCACGACCGGGCGCTTGAAGCGCGCTTCGTCGATACCTGCGAAGTAATAGAGCTCACCTGGCTCCAGCTTCCCAACGCTTTTAAACGCCAGAATACCGGTAGCCTGAGCCATCGCTTCCAGGATCAATACGCCCGGGAAGATAGGCTTCCCAGGGAAATGCCCCTGGAAGAATGGCTCGTTTACAGAAACATTTTTCACTGCGCGCAGAAAACGACCTTCTTCAAAATCCAGCACACGGTCTACCAGCAAAAACGGATAGCGGTGCGGCAGAAGTTCTAAAATCTCTTCAATATGCAGAGTATGAGTGTCAGTAGTCAAAATACTCTTCCTGTCAAAATATCTGAATGGCAATAATAACACGGCCTGCCGGTTTATAAGAAAGCCGACAGGCCGGGAAGTGTGCGTTAAACGGGTGAACGCTTAGTCTTGTTGATCGATTTTGCGCTCAATGGCCTTGAGGCGCTTGCTCATATCATCAATATTCATCACCAGGGCTGCAGTCTTACGCCACACTTTGTTAGGCTGCAACGGAATGCCTGAAGAGTAGACGCCCGGTTCGGTGATTGGACGCATAACCATGCCCATACCGGTAACCGTAACCTTATCGCATATTTCCATATGCCCGTTAATGACGCTGGCGCCGCCAATCATACAGTAACGGCCAATCTTCAGGCTGCCCGCCATAATAACGCCACCGGCAACGGCAGTATTGTCGCCAATCACAACGTTATGTGCAATCTGGCACTGGTTATCGATGATAACACCATTACCGATGATCGTGTCATCAAGCGCACCACGGTCAATAGTCGTGCATGCACCGATTTCGACGCGATCGCCGATGATCACCCGGCCAAGCTGCGGGATCTTAACCCAGTTACCACGATCGTTGGCGTAACCGAAACCATCCGAACCGATAACAGTACTGGACTGGATCAGGCAGTTTTCGCCAATTTCGATCTCATGATAAACAGAGACATTGGCCCACAGGCGAGAGCCTGCACCAATTTTTGTTTTTTTACCGACGAAGCAACCGGCACCGATGACCACGTTATCGCCCAGCACGACGTCTGATTCGATAACCGCATTTGCACCAATTGATACGTTGTTACCCAGCTGCGCCGTTGGGTCAATCACCGCACTGGGTGCGATGTTTTGCGCCGGCTGCGGCGTGGTATCCAGAATTTGTGCCATACGGGCATACGTCAGGTAGGGGTTCTTCACTACCAGCGCAGCACCTGCGGCAAACGGCAAATCGTCCTGCGTCATGACGACAGCAGACGCCTGGCAAAGCGCCAGATGTTCACGGTACTTAGGGCTTACCATGAAGGTGATATTGCCTGCTTTAGCAGATTGCATGGACGCAACAGCGGTGATGACGATATCGCCATCACCGTGTAATTCTGCATCCAACTGCTGAGCTAAATCAGCGAGTCGAATTGAAGGCATTACTTATTTAACCTGTTTCAGGACATCAGCGGTGATGTCTTTAACATCGCTGCTGTTGAATGCAACGGCGTTGGCATCAACAACCAGATCGATGCTCTGATCGGCAGCTACAGCTTTCACAGCGGACTGGATACGGGTAACCAGCTTGCCGCGCTCTTCGTTAGAACGACGTTGACGATCCTGCTCAAAAGCTTGCGCTTTCTGAGAGAAAGTCTGACGCTGAGCCATTACGTCTTTTTCCAGTTTGCTACGTTCGCTCGCTTTCATGGTAGAACCATCGCGCTGCAGACGCTGCATTTTGGATTGCAGATCGTTTTCCATACCCTGCAGTTCGCTTGCACGGCCTTTGAACTCGCTCTCCAGCTTGGCAGAAACACCTGTTTTCTGCGCAACCTGCTGGAACAAGTTACCCATATTGACGATTGCAATTTTGTCCGCTGCCTGAGCAGAAGTTGCCATCGCTAAACCGAGACCTGCAGCTAATAACCACTTTTTCACAATTAACTCCTTACCATCCCATTGGCACCCGAAGGTACCGTTCTTTGCGTGGCAAGGCGATCCTGCGATCGCCAGTTGTCAGCGCTACACTGCCAACGCATTCCTTTGCGACGGACAATTACCAGGTTTTACCAATGTTAAACTGGAACTGCTCCGCCTTGTCTCCATCATATTTCTTAAACGGCTGGGCGTAAGAGAAGACCAACGGCCCCAGCGGTGACATCCATTGTAGTGCGAGACCCGCAGACATACGAATATTGCTCGGATCGCTGTAGTCCGGAATACCTGCAGCCCTGGTCGCACTGGTATTTTCCCAGTTAGTATCCCATACGGTACCCGCATCCACGAAGAAGGAGGTACGAACGGAGTTGGCATACTTATCGCTGATAAACGGCGTAGGGGTAATAAACTCCAGGCTGGCAACACCCATGGCGTTACCGCCTACTGCATCGTCGGAGCTACATACTTCGCTTGATGAAGACTTATCGCAGTTATCTTCGTCGTTACCGCCGTAGTAGGCTGCTTTCGGACCAATGTTATTGGACTGGAAGCCACGTACGGTACTTGAGCCACCCGCATAGAAGTTTTCATAGAATGGCAGCTCTTTGCCACCTAAACCATCGCCGTAGCCCCAGCGTGTACGACCCAGAACCACCCATTTATGGTCTTCATCGATCGGGAAGTAGGAGGCGGTATCCAGCGTAACCTTGTAGAACTCGTTATCCGAGCCCGGAATGGTCACTTTACCGTTCAGGTTGACGCGCGAACCTTCGGTCGGGAAGAAACCACGGTCGAGGCGGTTGTACGTCCAGCCATAGTTGAAGGTGAAGTCATCTGCGGCAAAACCGTTATCATCATTCGAGGTGCTGGCAGACTGTCCGATAGAGTCCAGATAACGCCACATTGCCACCTGCGGTTGCATGTTCGACAGGTCGTTATGGACGTAACCTAAGCCCGCACGCAGGGTGTTATATTCGTTAACCGGGAAACCGAGCGTACCATCAACGCCGTAGCTTTTGTTGGTATACGAAGACAGGTCCGCATCATCCGCTTTAAAGTCGTTATAGAAGATACGGCCGCCCAGACTCACACCATCAACGGTGAAGTAAGGGTTAGTCACGGAGAGCTCAGAGTAAGTCTGGTAGTCGTTCTTGGTACCGTTGATACCCACGGAGTAGCCCGTACCTAACCAGTTATCCTGCTGTACACCCACCTGGAAGCTAACGCCACTTTCTGTGCCGTAACCGACACCAAAGTTAAAGCTACCGGTGTTACGCTCTTTAACCTTGTAAACGACATCAACCTGATCCGGTTTACCTGGCACACGCTGGGTGTCGGTATCCACCGTTTCGAAGTAACCCAGACGGTTCAGACGCTCTTTACCCTGATCAACCAGGTCGCTGCCCAGCCACGCCCCTTCCATCTGGCGCATTTCGCGGCGCAGGACAGAATCTTTGGAGGTATCGTTACCCTCAAAGCGGATCTTACGCACGTAGAAACGGTTACCCGCATCGACGTTGACGTGTAGCTTAACGGTTTTATCCGCATCGTTGATTTCAGGCTGGGTCTGAACGCGCGGGTAAGCGTAACCATAACGGCCGAGCAGCTTCTTAATGCCGTCTTCCATTTTGGTGACTTTGGAACCGCTATAGAGTTCACCCGGCTGCAGTTTGGTCAGGCTCTCAATCTCTGCAGAATGGCCCGCGAGGTTACCGCTTACTTCAACGCCCGAAAGCGTATACTTATCGCCTTCAGTGATGTTAACGGTAATGTAGATGCCTTTCTTGTCCGGAGTCAGACTGACCTGGGTCGAGTCAATGTTGAAACGGGCGTAACCGCGATCCAGGTAGTAGCTGCGCAGGGTTTCGAGATCGCCCGCCAGTTTCTGTTTCTGATACTTACGGTCGCCAACAACGTTCCACCACGGCACTTCATCACGCAGCTGGAACGTTGAGATCAGTTCATCGGTGCTGAATGCATGGTTACCAACGATGTTGATCTGCTGAATCTTCGCGGAAACACCTTCCTGGAAGACCAGTTTCAGATCGACACGGTTACGCGGCAGCGGCGTGACAACCGCTTTCACGCTGGCGCTGTATTTACCGACGCTGTAGTAGAAATCTTCCAGCCCTTTCTCAATATCAGAGAGGGTGGTGCGATCCAGGGATTCGCCAACGCGAACGCCAGAGGCCTCAAGGTTCTGCTTGAGCATATCGTCTTTCACCGACTTGTTGCCGGAGAAGGTGATGCTCGCAATTGTCGGGCGCTCTTTCACCTGAACCAGTAGCGTATCACCATCGCGCAAAACGCGAACGTCCTCAAAGTTGCCAGTGGCAAACAGGGCGCGAATGGTATTACTAATGTCTTCATCATTAACCGTGTCGCCTGGGCGCACTGGCATACTGAGGAGGGCCGCACCAACGGCGACTCGCTGAAGGCCTTCGAAATGAATATCTCTCACTACGAACCCGTCAGCACCGTATACGGTCGCGCTGCTAAACAGCAGCGACGCTATGAGCAACTTTTTCATCGCCATCGTTATTATGCGTTCTTCCTAACACTCTCTTACAACCGAGAGAAATCATTGAAAAGTGCAAGCCCCATTAACAGCACCAGTAAAATCGAACCAATGCGATAACTAAAGTCTTGAACTCGCTCGGATACCGGCCCGCCTTTTAGCTTCTCTATCGCTAAAAACAGCAGATGGCCCCCGTCTAAAACGGGAAGTGGGAACAGGTTGATTATCCCGAGGTTCACGCTAATGAGCGCAAGAAACATCAGATAGTAAATCACCCCGAACTCTGCTGACATCCCAGCCCCCTGAGCGATCGAGATCGGCCCACTGAGGTTGTTCAGTTTTACATCACCGGTAATCAATTTCCCCAGCATCTGCACGGTCAGCTTCATCAATTGCCATGTTTTATCCGTGGCTTCAAGGATGGCGCTGAACGGCCCATACTGGCGTATTGTCTTGTACTCATCAGGCAGCGGGATCACTTTAGGCACCACGCCTGCGAACCCTTCAGCCTTTCCGCCGCCCGGCTTGGTATCCGGAATCAACGTTAAGGAGAGCGGACTCCCCTGCCTTTCTATCTCCAGCGCCAGCGGCGTTCCTGGATTATCACGCACCAGAGTAACAAAGGTCATCCATTGCGTTAAAGGCTGACCATCGACTTTAACGATCCTGTCGCCAGCTTGCAAACCTGCTTTACGCGCTGCTGAATCAGCCTGGACTTCAGCCAGTACCGGTTCAATCTGCGCGCTGCGCGGCCGGATACCTAATGCCGCAACAGGATCTTCCTTGTCCGGCTCAAAGGTCCAGTGGCGCAAATCCAGAATTTTATTCTGACGTTGCTCTGAACCGAAAGATGACACGCTGACGGTGGTTCTCTCATCGCCAATTTTGGCGACCAGTTGTAACCGAACGGCATCCCAGTCAGGGGTTTCGATGCCATCAATTGCTTTAAGTTCCATCCCCGGATTAATTTGCGCGCTTGCCGCGATGGAGTTGGGTGTAATTTCACCAACAACCGGACGAACGCCAGGGACACCGATAATAAACACCAGCCAGTAAGCAAAGACGGCAAAGATGAAATTTGCAACCGGACCGGCAGCAATGATAGCGGCGCGCTGACCAACAGTTTTGTTGTTGAACGCGTAGTGGCGCATTTCAGGAGCAACCGACTCTACGCGTTCATCCAGCATCTTGACGTAGCCGCCTAAGGGGATGAGGGCAATAACAAATTCTGTGCCGTGGCGATCGGTACGACGCCAGAGCGCTTTACCAAAGCCAATGGAAAAGCGCTCAACACGCACGCCACAGCGCCGAGCAACCCAGAAATGGCCAAATTCATGCACCGTGATAAGTACACCCAGTGCAACAATGAATGCCGCCAGATTCCAGAGAATGCTAAGCATAAAACCTTCCGTTAAATCGTCCCAAACACCAGCAAAAACAGGCAGGCAAACACGGGTACTGCCGCCGTCAGGCTGTCTATGCGATCCAGGATACCACCGTGCCCTGGAATGAGATTGCCACTGTCTTTGATCCCTGCTTCACGCTTAAACATACTCTCGGTCAAATCACCCAGCACGGAAGCCAGCGCTGCGACAATTGAACAGACCAATAATGTTGCCGGTGCGACCTCGAGGTTGGCCCATACGCCGTAACCCCAGGAGATAATCGCCGCCGTAAACAGACCACCGATAAAGCCCTGCCAGGTTTTACCCGGAGAGACTTTCGGGGCCAGCTTATGTTTGCCAAACAGTTTACCAAACATATAGGCGCCAGAGTCAGCCCCCCAGACGAGAATCATGACATAAAGCAGCCATAACGCGCCGCTGTATGGGTTATCGTCATAATGCCAGGTGCGGAGGGCAAGCATTCCCCAGAAGAAAGGAACGATGGTAAATAGCCCAAAGCAGAGGCGCAGCACTTTCGAGTTACGCCACAGCGAGGCCGAGCCCGGATAGAAGAGCACCAGCAGCAACGCTGCCAGCCACCATCCCAGCGAAAGCCAGAGCGAACCTGCAATGATCGGTTGATGGATATTGTGATGGTACTCTGGCAGCATGAAGAGCATCAGCGCCAGCATCAGGCCGCACAGCACCGCCAGCCATACCCGCTGGGAACGCGAGGTAAAGCCGCTAAGCTGTCCCCATTCCCACGCCGCCAGCATGCAAACGACCAGTGTGACAATCGCAAATCCCACCGGAGGCAGTAAAAACAGCGCCGCGATGACAACAGGTATTAAAACAAACGCAGAAATCAGGCGATACTTCAGCAAAAGCTACCCCCATCAGGCGTTTTCGCCACCAGGCTCGGTACCACCGAAACGACGCTCTCGATTGGCAAAGGCATGCAGCGCACCTTCAAAGTCTTGTTCATCAAAATCGGGCCAAAGAACATCTGTAAAGTAAAGTTCGGCATAGGCAATTTGCCACAGCAAAAAGTTACTGATGCGATGTTCTCCCCCTGTCCTAATTACTAAATCCACGGGTGTCAGTTCACTCATGCAGATTTGCTTGCTCAGCGCCTCTTCATCAATCTGGTCCGGCCTTAAGAGCCCTTCCTGAACCTGTCCAGCCAAATGCCGCACACCCTGGACAATATCCCAACGTCCGCCATAATTCGCAGCGATATTGAGCGTTAAGCCGGTATTTTGCCCGGTCAACGCCTCCGCTTTACGAATGCGTTCCTGCAGACGTGAGTTAAAACGACTGGTATCGCCGATAATACGCAGGCGAACGTTGTGGCGGTGCAGGCTTTTTACTTCGCTGTCTAGCGCCCACACGAACAATTCCATCAACGCGCTAACTTCCTGCGCAGGTCGATTCCAGTTTTCACTGCTGAAAGCATAGAGCGTTAACGCGTCAATGCCGTTATTGGCGGCAAAAGAAACCGCGCGGCGCACAGATTTCGCCCCAGCTTTATGCCCAAAGGCTCGGATCTTCCCTTGTCTTTTCGCCCAGCGGCCATTGCCATCCATGATGATTGCTACATGACGACAGCCATGAGCCGGCAAGTTTTCGCTTATTGGTTGGTTCGCAGACAACATAACGCGTTTTTGGTCCCTGAAAGGATTTAACGGTACTCAGGAATACTGAAGCCTTTACGTAAAAAAGCCGTGTCATACCACGGCTTACCTGACCACAGAACGTCAACTACCCGCAATCAGGTGGCGCAGACTATATCACTGAAGCCCAACGCTAACAAATAGCAAGACCACCTGCGGGTGGATTATCACCAGCTTGCGAGGTGCGTCACCGCTTTTTGCGCCGTGAGCCTCGCTTTCGCGTCGACGGTCAATACGTCATCCACACTTTGCGGTTCGCGTAGATCCATCGCCTCAAGCACAGACAGGTTCAGCGCAGCGATATCCGTAAAGCGGATCTGCTTTTCGAGGAAGGCGGCGACAGCGATTTCGTTCGCCGCGTTAAGTGCGGTCGTCGCCGCTTGCCCCTGCTCGAAGGCCTCCATTGCCAGCTTCAGACATGGATAACGCTGATAATCAGGCGCGCTAAACGTCAGCGCACTCAGCTTGCAAAAATCGAGTGGCTTAACGCCTGAGCTTACGCGGTTTGGCCAGGCCATCGTATGGGCGATAGGCGTGCGCATATCAGGTTCACCTAACTGCGCCATCACGCTGCCATCACGATAACGCACCATGGAGTGGATCACCGACTGGGGATGAATCAACACTTCCATCTGCGCTGCCGAGGCGTTAAATAACCAGCGGGCTTCAATATATTCCAGACCTTTATTCATCATGGTGGCCGAATCAACGGAGATTTTACGCCCCATCGACCAGTTCGGATGACGGCATGCCTGATCCGGAGTCATTGAGACCAGTTCAGACAGCGGCGTGTCACGGAACGGGCCACCAGACCCGGTAAGCAGGATAGAAGAGACGCCATTCTGCTCGAGATCAGCGTACCCCAGGTTCTCCTGAAAGGGTTGCGGTAAACTCTGAAAAATCGCGTTATGTTCGCTATCTACCGGCAAAAGGCGCGCGCCATTGCGCTTCACGGCGTCCATAAACAGGCGGCCACAGGTTACCAACGACTCTTTATTGGCCAGCAAAACGGATTTTCCGGCATCGATCGCTGCAAGCGTAGGCAGTAACCCCGCCGCGCCGACGATAGCGGCCATGACCTGGTCGACGTCGTCCAGCGCGGCCATTTCACAGGCGGCCTCTGGCCCGCTCAGCACCTCGGTACGGCTGCCCTTCTCCGCCAGCAACGCCTTAACCTGCCGGGCGCTCGCTTCATCATCCATCACCGCGTAGCGCGGGGTGAACTCCAGACACTGTTCCACCATACGATGAACGTTTTTGCCTGCGACAAGGGCGGCCACCGCATAGTGGTCTGGATTATGGCGAACAACATCGAGAGTGCTGCAACCAATTGAACCGGTTGAGCCAAGGAGTGTTAATTGCTTCATGAGATGCCCGGAAAAGTGAACCAGAAAAGCAAAACGCCGCCAGCAAAGCCCAAAGGCCTTCTGTACGGCGTTTTATCAGATTACGACAGAAATCAGAACTGCATCAGTTCTGCTTCTTTTTCTGCCAGCGCCGCGTCAATTTTCTTGATAGCGGCGTCGGTCAGTTTCTGAACGTCGTCCTGGGAACGGCGATCGTCGTCTTCGCTGATCTCTTTCTCTTTCAGCAGCGCCTTCACTTTATCGTTCGCGTCGCGGCGAACGTTACGTACGGAAACACGGCCCTGCTCGGCTTCGCCACGTACCACTTTGATCAGGTCTTTACGACGCTCTTCGGTCAGCGGTGGCAGTGGAACGCGAATGTCTGTACCGGCTGAGCTTGGGTTCAGACCCAGATCGGAGGCCATGATCGCTTTCTCAACGGCCGGGCCCATAGAGCGGTCAAAGACGTTGATTTTCAGCGTACGGGTATCTTCGACCGTCACGTTAGCCAGCTGACGCAGTGGAGTCGGCGTGCCGTAGTATTCCACCACGATGCCGTCCAGCAGGCTTGGGGAAGCACGGCCTGTACGAATTTTGCTGATTTGGTTTTTGAACGCTTCGACGCATTTATCCATGCGTACTTCAGCATCTTTTCTGATGTCGTTAATCACGTTACGAATCCTTGAAAACTTGTCTCAGGCAGACTATCCGCCAGCACCACCGTTAATGATGTGCTAAGTATAGTCCCGTTTAATTCATGACAACGCCCGGGGCGTGTCCAGGTAAGAAACCCATAGAAAGTAGAGCGGAATCTTACCTGTATTTATCGTCGACGGAAATTATTCCGTGATCAAAGTGCCTTCTTTTTCGCCCATTACAACGCGACGCAGCGCGCCAGGCTTATTCATGTTGAAGACACGAATCGGCAATTTGTGGTCGCGAGCCAGCGTGAAGGCGGCAAGATCCATCACTTTCAGCTCTTTATCCAGTACTTCGCTATAGGTCAGCTGATCGTACATGGTCGCCGCAGGATCTTTTGCCGGATCGGCAGTAAACACGCCATCCACTTTAGTGGCTTTCAGCACCACATCGGCTTCGATTTCGATACCGCGCAGGCAGGCTGCGGAATCGGTCGTAAAGAACGGGTTACCCGTACCGGCGGAGAGGATCACCACGCGGTTATTGCGCAGCAGGCTGATCGCTTCGGCCCAGCTGTAGTTATCACAGACGCCATTCAAAGGAATAGCGGACATCAGGCGCGCATTCACATAGGCACGATGCAGGGCATCACGCATTGCCAGGCCATTCATGACCGTTGCCAGCATACCCATGTGATCGCCCACAACGCGGTTCATGCCAGCTTTTGCCAGCCCTGCACCACGGAAAAGGTTACCACCGCCAATGACTACGCCAACCTGGATGCCCAGTTCAACCAGTTCTTTGATCTCCTGCGCCATGCGGTCAAGGATGCTTGCGTCAATACCGAAGCCTTCCGACCCCTGCAGCGCTTCGCCACTCAGCTTAAGCAGAATACGTTTGTAAACAGGTTTTGCATTGGTAGCCATATTTCTTTCCTGGGACTGTCAACGATTAAGATGAGGTTAATTCTGGCGACATGATATATCGCATCTCAACACAGACTCTATAGGCGTCTGGCTGAATTACACTGCCGTACACAAAAAGAAGCCGCCCTCAGGCGGCTTCTTTTCGCTGATTAAGACTGCTTGGACATTGCAGCAACTTCTGCTGCGAAGTCAGTCTCAACTTTCTCGATGCCTTCGCCCACTTCGAAGCGGATGAAGCCAGTTACGTCAGCGTTGTGCTCTTTCAGCAGCTGCGCAACAGATTTGCTTGGATCCATAACGAATGGCTGACCAGTCAGAGAAACTTCGCCGGTGAATTTCTTCATGCGGCCTTCAACCATTTTCTCTGCGATCTCTTTTGGCTTGCCAGACTGCATGGCGATGTCCAGCTGAACCTGGTACTCTTTTTCTACCACTTCAGCAGAGACGTCTTCTGGCTTAACGAATTCTGGCTTGCTTGCAGCAACGTGCATTGCCAGCTGTTTAACCAGCTCTTCGTCAGCGCCTTTAGCCGCAACCAGAACACCGATACGTGCACCGTGCTGGTAGCTGTTCAGAACGTCACCTTCGAGGATAGCAACACGGCGGATGTTGATGTTCTCACCGATTTTCGCTACCAGCGCAACGCGCTCTTCTTCGAACTGTGCTTTCAGGACTTCAACATCAGTCACTTTACCTGCAACAGCTGCGTCCAGTACTTTGTCAGCGAATGCCTGGAAACCACCATCTTTAGCAACGAAGTCAGTCTGGCAGTTAACTTCCAGAATCACGCCGAAGTTGCCTTCGATTTTGGTTTTGATCACGCCGTCAGCAGCAACGTTGCCTGCTTTCTTAGCTGCTTTGATCGCACCGGATTTACGCATGTTTTCGATAGCCAGCTCGATGTCGCCGTTAGCTTCAACCAGCGCTTTCTTACACTCCATCATGCCTGCGCTAGTACGTTCACGCAGCTCTTTTACCAGGGATGCGGTAATTTCAGCCATTCTAAAATCCTCGGGAGATGTGAACTGCCCGGCCTGCGGCCAAACAGTATAAATTGAAAAAAGGGGCCGGTAATGGGCCCCTATTCATACACGGTACTAATAAGGGGTAGAACCTTATTATTCAGCTTCTACGAAGCTTTCTTCCGCCTGAGAAGCCAGATCCTGGGAACGGCCTTCACGAACGGTAGTAGCTACAGCGCTCAGGTACAGGCTAACAGCACGGATTGCATCGTCGTTACCCGGGATAACGAAGTCAACACCGTCCGGATCGGAGTTGGTATCAACGATTGCGAATACTGGGATACCCAGGTTGTTAGCTTCTTTGATTGCGATGTGCTCGTGGTCAGCATCGATAACGAACAGTGCGTCCGGCAGGCCGCCCATGTCTTTGATACCGCCCAGGCTGTTTTCCAGCTTGTCCAGCTCACGAGTGCGCATCAGCGCTTCTTTTTTGGTCAGCTTTTCGAAAGTACCGTCCTGAGACTGGGTTTCCAGATCTTTCAGGCGCTTGATGGACTGACGAACGGTTTTCCAGTTAGTCAGCATACCGCCCAGCCAGCGATGGTTCACGAAGAACTGGTCGCAGCTGTTAGCAGCTTCTTTCACAGCTTCGCTTGCAGCGCGCTTAGTACCAACGAACAGAATCTTACCTTTACGGGAAGAGATCTTGTTCAGCTCAGCCAGGGCTTCGTTGAACATTGGTACAGTTTTCTCAAGGTTGATGATGTGAACTTTGTTACGTGCGCCGAAGATGAAAGGCTTCATTTTCGGGTTCCAGTAACGGGTCTGGTGACCGAAGTGAACACCAGCCTTGAGCATGTCGCGCATGGAAACAGTTGCCATGTTTTAAAACCTCTATTTAAAAGTTGGGGTTATGCCTCCACGTATCCCATATTACCGACCCCAAAGGGCACCCCGGAATATGTGCCGATACGTGTGTGTTGTTACACAAAGTGAGATTTGTCGCTCCCGTCCATCCTGTGTATCTGAAATGGATCGGAAGTCCGGCGCGCTTTATATCACAAATCGCTACCCGAAACCAACAATTGTTGGCGGTGTGTGCGGTAAAGGAATCTCAGTTTGGCAGCATGTGCGCCTGACTGTTACCATTGACAACACTTAGACTAGTATTGTCGAAAAAAACGACACCGATGGACAGATTACATGGCTATCTCTATTAAGACACCTGAAGAAATTGAAAAGATGCGCGTCGCCGGTCGTCTGGCCGCTGAAGTGCTGGAAATGATCGAGCCGTTCGTTAAGCCGGGCGTTAGCACAGGCGAACTGGATCGCATCTGTAACGACTATATCGTGAACGAGCAGCATGCGGTCTCCGCCTGCCTCGGCTATCACGGCTTCCCGAAATCCGTCTGCATCTCTATTAATGAAGTGGTGTGCCACGGCATTCCGGATGACGAAAAACTGCTGAAAGATGGCGACATCGTTAACATCGACGTGACCGTCATTAAAGATGACTACCACGGTGACACCTCTAAGATGTTCATCGTCGGCAAACCAACCATTCTGGGTGAGCGCCTGTGCAAGGTGACCCAGGAGAGCCTTTATCTGGCGCTGAAGATGGTTAAGCCGGGCATTCGCCTGCGTACTCTCGGTGCGGCGATTCAGAAATTCGTTGAAGCCCAGGGTTTCTCTGTGGTGCGCGAATACTGCGGTCACGGTATTGGCCGGGTCTTCCACGAAGAGCCGCAGGTTCTGCACTATGATGCTGATGACGGCGGCGTGGTGCTGCAGGCGGGCATGACCTTCACCATCGAGCCGATGGTCAACTCCGGCGATTACCGCATCCGTACCATGAAGGATGGCTGGACGGTTAAAACCAAAGACCGGAGCTTGTCTGCCCAGTACGAGCATACTATTGTGGTGACAGACAACGGCTGCGAAATTCTGACGTTACGCAAGGATGACACCATCCCGGCGATACTCTCGCAAGACGCATGATAAGAAGCCGGCAAATGCCGGCTTTTTTAATGGCTATCGTTTTTTCTTATGGGTGGCGCGCAATGAGTAACCTTTTACCCGAACAGTATGCCAATACGGCACTCCCCACCCTTCCTGGTCAGCCGGATAACCCCGGCGTCTGGCCCACGGCCGAGCTGACGTGCGCGGGTATTAAAGCGCATATCGACACTTTCCAGCGCTGGCTGGGCGAGGCCTTTGACAGCGGGATCTCCGCCGAAGCGCTGATTGAGGCGCGCACGGAATTTATCGATCAGCTTCTGCAGCGTTTGTGGATTGCTTACGGTTTTGGCCAGTTGGCCGACGTCGCGCTGGTGGCCGTTGGCGGCTATGGTCGTGGCGAGCTGCACCCGCTGTCGGATATCGATCTGCTGATCCTGAGCCGCAAAAAGCTGCCTGACGAGCAGGCGCAAAAAGTGGGCGAACTGTTGACCCTGCTGTGGGACGTCAAGCTGGAAGTCGGCCACAGCGTACGTACCCTGGAAGAGTGTCTGCTGGAGGGGTTATCCGATCTCACCGTCGCCACCAACCTGATTGAATCGCGTCTGCTGATTGGCGACGTGGCGCTGTTTCTTGAGCTGCAAAAACATATTTTCAGCGAGGGGTTCTGGCCATCGGAGAAGTTCTTCGCCGCCAAAGTCGATGAACAGCAGGTGCGCCACCAGCGCTACCACGGTACCAGCTACAACCTGGAGCCGGACATCAAAAGCAGCCCCGGCGGCCTGCGCGATATTCATACCCTGCAGTGGGTGGCCCGTCGCCATTTCGGCGCCACTTCGCTCGATGAGATGGTCGGTTTTGGTTTTCTCACCGAAGCGGAGCGTAACGAGCTAAATGAGTGCCTGCACCTGCTGTGGCGCATCCGTTTTGCCCTGCATCTCGAAGTGACCCGCTACGACAACCGCCTGCTGTTCGATCGTCAGTTAAGCGTCGCCCAGCGCCTGCACTACAGCGGCGAAGGCAACGAGCCGGTCGAGCAGATGATGAAAGATTTCTTCCGCGTTACCCGTCGCGTGGGGGAGCTTAATCAGATGCTATTGCAGCTGTTTGATGAGGCGATCCTCGCCCTGACCGCCGATGAAAAACCGCGTCCGATCGACGATGAGTTTCAGCTGCGGGGCACGCTGATCGACCTGCGTGACGAGACGCTGTTCATCCGCAAGCCGGAAGCGATCCTGCGGATGTTTTACGCCATGGTGCGTAACAGCACCATCACCGGGATCTACTCCACCACCCTGCGCCATCTGCGCCATGCCCGCCGCCATCTCACTCAGCCGCTGTGCTACATTCCGGAAGCGCGGTCGCTTTTTCTGAGCATGTTGCGTCATCCGGGTGCGGTAAGCCGCGGGCTGTTGCCAATGCACCGTCACAGCGTGCTCTGGGCCTATATGCCGCAGTGGTCGCATATCGTCGGCCAGATGCAGTTTGACCTGTTCCATGCCTATACCGTTGATGAACACACCATCCGCGTGATGCTGAAGCTGGAGAGCTTCGCCCAGGAGGAGGTGCGCAGCCGTCACCCACTCTGCGTTGAACTCTGGCCTCGTCTCACCAACCCGGAGCTGATCCTGATTGCCGCCCTGTTCCACGATATCGCCAAAGGGCGCGGCGGCGACCACTCGATCCTGGGTGCGGAGGACGTGCTGAAATTCGCCGAACTACACGGGCTCAATTCGCGCGAAACCCAGCTGGTCGCCTGGCTGGTCCGTCATCATCTGCTGATGTCGGTCACCGCCCAGCGGCGCGATATTCAGGATCCTGAGGTGATCAAACAGTTTGCCGAAGAGGTGCAGACGGAAAACCGCCTGCGCTTCCTGGTCTGCCTGACGGTAGCCGATATTTGCGCCACCAACGAGACGCTGTGGAACAGCTGGAAGCAGAGCCTGCTGCGCGAGCTCTATTTCGCCACCGAGAAACAGCTGCGTCGCGGCATGCAGAGCACCCCGGACATGCGCGAACGCGTGCGACATCATCAGATGCAGGCTCTGGCGCTGCTGCGGATGGAGAATATTAATGAAGAGGCGCTGCATCAGATTTGGGCCCGCTGTCGCGCCAACTATTTTGTGCGCCACAGCCCAAACCAGCTGGCCTGGCATGCGCGCCATCTGTTGCAGCACGATCTGACGAAACCGTTGATCCTGCTGAGCCCACAGGCGACCCGCGGGGGAACAGAGATCTTCATCTGGAGCCCCGACCGCCCTTACCTGTTCGCCGCCGTCTGTGCGGAACTCGACAGACGTAACCTCAGCGTGCATGACGCGCAGATTTTCACCACCCGCGACGGCATGGCGATGGATACCTTTATTGTGCTGGAGCCGGACGGCAGTCCGCTGTCGGCAGATCGTCACGAGCCGATCCGCTTCGGGCTGGAGCAGGCGATCACCCAGCGCAGCTGGCAGCCGCCGCAGCCCCGTCGGCAACCGGCAAAACTGCGCCACTTTACCGTCGATACCGAGGTCAATTTCCTGCCCACCCATACCGACCGGAAATCGTTTCTCGAGCTGATCGCCCTCGACCAGCCGGGGCTGCTGGCCCGGGTCGGGCAGGTTTTTGCGGATCTGGGAATTTCGCTGCATGGCGCCAGAATTACAACCATTGGCGAGCGAGTAGAAGATTTATTTATAATCGCCACCGCCGACCGTCGTGGGCTTAATAATGCCCTGCAACAGGAAGTGCAACAACGGTTGACAGCAGCCCTCAATCCAAACGATAAAGGGTGATGTTTTTTTTTACCTGGAAAGAGTTGAACTATGCAGCAGTTACAGAACGTTATTGAGTCCGCTTTTGAGCGTCGCGCCGAAATTACTCCGGCAAATGTGGATACCGTGACCCGCGAGGCGGTTAATCAGGTTATTTCTCTGCTTGATTCCGGCGCGCTGCGTGTAGCCGAAAAGATCGACGGTCAGTGGGTCACTCACCAGTGGCTGAAGAAAGCGGTACTGCTCTCTTTCCGTATTAACGATAACCAGGTTATCGACGGTGCGGAAAGCCGCTACTTCGATAAAGTCCCGATGAAATTCGCCGATTACGACGAAGCGCGTTTCCAGAAAGAAGGCTTCCGCGTGGTGCCACCAGCAGCCGTTCGTCAGGGTGCATTCATTGCCCGCAACACCGTGTTGATGCCTTCTTACGTTAACATCGGTGCTTACGTTGACGAAGGTACCATGGTAGATACCTGGGCGACCGTTGGCTCCTGTGCGCAGATCGGTAAAAACGTCCACCTCTCTGGCGGCGTGGGTATCGGTGGGGTTCTTGAGCCGCTGCAGGCTAATCCGACCATTATCGAAGACAACTGCTTCATCGGCGCACGCTCCGAAGTGGTTGAAGGCGTGATCGTAGAAGAAGGTTCCGTGATCTCCATGGGCGTCTACATCGGCCAGAGCACCCGTATTTACGATCGTGAAACCGGTGAAGTGCATTACGGTCGCGTTCCGGCGGGCTCCGTGGTGGTATCCGGCAACCTGCCTTCTAAAGATGGCAAATACAGCCTGTACTGTGCGGTGATCGTTAAAAAAGTCGATGCGAAAACTCGCGGCAAAGTTGGTATCAACGAACTACTGCGCACCATCGATTAATCGGGTATAACAAAAAGCGGGGGCGACCCCGCTTTTTTTATATCTGAGGGTGGCGAAAATAGATTTTTTCGTGAATTATTCATGGGTTATGTTGAGATCAAGGGTACCGCTATGTACGATAATCTGAAAAGTCTGGGCATTACTAATCCTGATGAAATTGACCGTTACAGCCTCCGTCAGGAAGCCAATAACGATATCCTGAAAATCTATTTTCACAAGGATAAGGGCGAGTTCTTCGCCAAAAGTGTAAAGTTCAAGTACCCGCGCCAGCGTAAAACTGTCGTTGCCGATGGCATCGGCCAGGGTTACAAAGAGGTGCAGGAGATCAGCCCAAATCTGCGCTATGTGATCGATGAACTGGATCAGATTTGCCAGCGCGATCGCACTGAAGTGGATCTGAAGCGTAAGATCCTGGATGACCTGCGTCATCTGGAAAGCGTGGTTGCCCACAAGATCACGGAAATCGAAGCGGATCTTGAGAAGCTGACCCGTAACAAATAAGCCGTTCCTGTGTGCCGGGTGGCGGCTTCGCCTTACCCGGCCTACTCCCGGGTTTTGTAGGCCCGGTAAGCGCAACGCCACCGGGCAAAAATCACCGCTGCTCGTCCAACTGCAAGGCCACATACAGCAACAGACGGTCGTCAAAATTCCCCAGATCCAGCCCCGTTAACTCCGATATCCGGTTCAGGCGGTACTCCAGCGTATTACGATGAATAAAGAGCGCTTTTGAGGTCGCCAGTGGCTGTACGTTATGACGGAACCATGCCTGTAAGGTGCGCCGCAGCAGGCCGTTGTTATCCATCGCTTTCAGACGCACCAGTGGACGCGCCAGTTCGTTGGCCTGCCAGCCGCCGCGCAGGCTGTCGAGGAGCACCGGCAACATCAAATCCTGGTAAAAATAGCTGCGGCTTTCCGGCATACGCTGCTTGCCGACCATCATCGTGGTTCGGGCCGTGCGCCAGGAGCGGGCGATGCTTCCCGGACCGGTAAAATAGTTACCTAATGCCACACGAAAACGCAGCTGCCCGTTCTCTTTCATCCGCGCAATCAGCTGCTCCACGCGGCGACGATGATCTTCTGCATCCCAGCGGCCAAACTGGTTTAACGCCGGTTTCAGCACCACCATTTCCGTTAACGAGACGATCGCCACCAGGTTATTGCGCTCCGGCGTGGCCAGCGCGTTCTGCAGCTGTTGCAGCTCCACCATGGCGCTATCGACGCCCAGCTGCCCGCTATCGACCTCAATGACCGCTACAACGCGGGGCTGGTTAAGGTCGATACCCAGGCGTTGAGCCCACTCCGTTAATGCCGGGGTATGCTCTTCCGCCTGGATCAGGTTCATGACCAGCTCTTCACGCAGGCGGCTGTCCTGCGCCAGCAGGTGCATCAGGCGGGATTGCTCCAGCATCATCTCCGCCGTCATACAGACCAGCTCGCCATATTTGCGCAAAGATTCCGGCTCACCGGTCAGCCCGATAACCCCGACAATTTCGCCCTCAAGGCGCAGCGGCAGGTTGATCCCCTGCCGCACACCGTGCAGATGTCGCGCCACCGCGTCATCAATATCCACCACGCGCCCCTGGGAGAGCACCAGCAGTGCACCTTCGTGCAATTCCCCAATACGCTCGCGATCGCCACTGCCGATGATCCGGCCACGTGCGTCCATCACGTTGATATTGGTGTCGATGATGCGCATTGTTCGCGCCACAATATCCTGCGCCATTTTGGTATCAAGATGCCAGCCAGCCATGTCGCCCTCCTCTGAGCAGAGCTCAAGCATAAGGAAGATTAATCAGTGCCGCATTGTGCAAATGCACAAACTCACAGGGAGAAGTATGGACTTGTGGAAGGGTTCACAGAAAGGCAGAAAAAAGCCCCTGTTTCCGTAGGGAAGCAGGGGCTGAACGGATTACTGCATCAGCAGATAGAGAGAGGTGTCGCCACGCTGGATATTCAGCGCCAGTACCGACGGTTTGCTGTCGAGGATTTTGCGCAGTTCAGCGATGTTCTTAACCGGCTGCTGGTTGGCGCCGATAATCACATCCCCTTTCTTCAGGCCGATACGGGCAGCCGGGCTGTTGGCTTTAACGTTGTCCACCGACACGCCTTTATCCTGGCCTTTGTTGCTCATATCCGCACCTTCGATGCCGCTGAAGATGGTGCCGGCATCCACCTGATTCTGGCTGCTCTGCTGCAGTTCCAGGTTCACATTAACCGGTTTACCTTCACGCAGCAGACCCAGGGTCACTTTGCTGCCTACCGGCATGGAGCCCACTTCCGCACGCAGTGCCGCGAAGCTGCTTACCGGTTTGCCGTTCAGGGTGGTGATCACGTCACCGGCCTTGATCCCCGCTTTCGCTGCGGAGGAGTTTGGCATGACCTGGCTGACAAAGGCACCGCGCTGGGCATCAACCTTCATGGCTTTCGCCAGCTCGGAGTTCAGCTCGGTGCCCAGAATACCCAGCTCACCGCGCTTAACCTGACCAAACTCAACCATTTGCGCCGTCAGGTTTTTCACCATGTTACTTGGGATAGCGAAGCCAATGCCGATGTTGCCGCCGTCCGGGGCGAGGATCGCGGTGTTAATCCCGATCAACTCACCGTTCAGGTTGACCAGCGCACCACCGGAGTTACCGCGGTTAATCGCCGCATCCGTCTGGATAAAGTTTTCGTAGTTTTCTGCGTTCAGACCGCTACGGCCAAGGGCAGAAACGATACCAGAGGTGACCGTCTCACCCAGACCGAACGGGTTACCGATAGCCACGGTGTAATCCCCCACGCGCAGCGCGTCAGAGTCGGCGAGCTTAATCGCGGTCAGGTTTTTCGGATCCTGAATCTGAATCAGGGCGATATCAGAGCGAGGATCTTTCCCGACGATTTTGGCGTCGAGCTTACGCCCGTCGCTCAGTTGTACCTTAATGCTGGTGGCGTTATCCACCACGTGGTTGTTGGTGACGACGTAGCCTTTGGCGGCATCGATGATGACACCGGAGCCCAGCGCCATAAACTTCTGCTGCTGGCCGCCGCCGTTACCGCCGCCATCGCCCTGGCAGAATGGAGAGCTCTGGAACGGTGAACCGTCCTGGCAGAACGGCGAGTTATCGCCGAAGAACTGCTGGAAGTTACGTGGCATGCGTGGCGTGTTGACGGTGGTGCTGCCCTCGACATTGATACTGACCACCGATGGCATCACTTTTTCCAGCATCGGCGCCAGGCTTGGCATCTGCTGTGCAGTGGCGGCCGACGATACGGTCTCCGCTGCGCTAGCAGACAGTGGAGACAACGCTAATCCTAAACTCAGAGCCAGTGCACTCATTGCTAAAGTGGTTTTTTTCATGTTTCTTAATCTCGATTTACAGGTCACGCACAATTGCTGTGTATATCAGATTCGTTTTGCTGCGCTTAGTTCCGGTATTAAGTTTCTGGAAAAAGTAAAAATTTATTGTCCGTCTTTACAAAACTCTCCTTTATTCCACCGCCATCAACTTGCGGTATTCATCCCATGCATACAAGTCCGTCATTCCGCTGATATAGTCCTGAATCAGCCGGCAGCGATAATAAAACTCCAGCACCGGCCAGTCTGCCTGCTGGCGATTTAATTTACCGATAGATTCCACATATGCCAGCCGATGGCGCGTCGAAAGTTTATGAAATAGCCGCGTTTCAATCGGAAAACGGCGTACCCGTTCCTTTTCAACCAGCTCACTAAAGTCGTCCACCGATAATTGCAGCAGCGGGCGATAGATCTCCAGCAGGCCGGTTATCACGCGATAGCCCTGTAATTCCAGCTGCTCGACATCCGGATGGCTGAACACGTGCCGCATCGCCACATTCTTATAGAGCTCAAGGAGTTGACTGAATCCACTATCATCCTCGAGCAGCGCATGGTTAAATTCCCCTCGGTAGATCTGTTCAATATTGTCTATAAAACGCTCAGCCGCATAGGGCACCAGTTTATTAAGGGTATTGACGCGTAAATACATAAAGAACTGATCTTCGGTGCTGCGGCTGAGGGTGTTCGAACGTGATTTCTCCCACGCGTTTTCGACAACCTGCGAAAACAATGAACCTTTTTCATGGTTACCCCAGGCATCATAAAGATGCTGATAAAGCCCCTCGACGCTGAATATTCTTTTTTCGACGGCATCTTCCAGATCGGCAACGCAATAGGAGATATCGTCTGCCGCTTCCATAATCCAGGTTAATGGAAAACGACCATACTGCGGAAGAGAGAGCTCCTGACGCAGCCGCTCTATATACGCCTCTTCAGAGAAATAATAGCCCGGCTTTTTCATCAAATAATTGTGCGTCGCGGGGGGATCGCCCTGCCACCAGGCGGGACGGGTATATTTCAGAATGCATCCCACCTGTGCCCAGGTGAGGTTCATGCGCATCAGGGAGTGCACCATCCGGATGCCCTGTGCATTCCCCTCAAAGTGACACAAATCCTGGCGCACCTTGCGACGAAGCGCGTTCAGCGCCTCTTCGCCTTCACGCAGCCGCAAATCCTGCACCACGCAGCGATCGTCGCTCAGCGGCTGGCTTGCCGCATCGGCAGGGTACAGACGCTGGCGGAACCAGTCATTGATCGCCGCTTCGCCAAAATGACCAAAGGGGGGATTACCGATATCGTGCATCAGGCACGCCATCTCAACGATGCTTTCGAACGGCCCCGTCAGCTCGTCCAGGCCGTAGGTTGCCAGCAGGCGCTGCTCTTTGAGGCGGCTCAGGATCTCTTTGGCGATGTAGCGCCCCACCTGCTGAACCTCCAGCGAGTGGGTGAGCCGGGTACGCACGGCGGCGTTGCGTTCGAGCGGGAAGACCTGCGTTTTTTGCTGTAACCGACGGATCGCCGGAGAGTTAATGATGCGCCCGCGGTCGCTTTCAAAGATCCGCAGGATCTCGTGTTCGCTCTTGTTCCCCTGCGGAGAGCGGTAGCGACGCTGCCAGTTAATTTTGGTGCGAAAATCGATTGGTGCCATGTGCTCCCCCGCGTGAGAATGCGTTTCCCCTTAACCGCATGATAGACTATGCATCTTAACAAGGCACATCGCGAGTAAATCTATGAAAATCGGTATTATTGGAGCAATGGAAGAAGAAGTTACGCTGCTGCGTGACAAAATTGAGAACCGTCAGACCCTCTCTCTGGGCGGTTGCGAAATTTACACTGGCACGCTGAACGGAACTGAAGTAGCTCTGCTGAAATCGGGTATCGGTAAAGTTTCCGCCGCGCTGGGCGCCACCCTGCTGCTGGAGCGCTGCAAGCCAGACGTGATTATTAACACCGGCTCTGCGGGCGGTCTTGCATCAACCCTGAAAGTGGGCGATATCGTGGTCTCTGACGAAGCGCGCTACCACGACGCCGATGTGACCGCCTTTGGTTACGAGTATGGCCAGCTTCCGGGCTGCCCGACAGGCTTTAAGGCCGATGAAAAACTGGTTGCCGCTGCGGAAAGTTGCATCGCAGAGCTGAACCTTAACGCCGTGCGCGGCCTGATTGTCAGCGGCGACGCCTTTATCAACGGCTCCGTGAACCTGGCGAAAATCCGTCACAACTTCCCGCAGGCGATCGCCGTGGAAATGGAAGCGACCGCCATCGCGCACGTTTGCCATAACTTCAGCGTGCCGTTTGTCGTGGTTCGCGCCATCTCCGACGTTGCCGATCAGCAGTCCCACCTGAGCTTCGACGAGTTCCTCGTGGTTGCTGCCAAACAGTCCAGCCTGATGGTTGAGACGCTGGTGCAGAAACTGGCGCGTGGCTAAGCCGCTCAAAAGGGCGCTGCTTGCGCTGCTTCTGCTGACACCGGCGTGGCTTCTGGCCGCGCCGCGTGTAATTACCCTCTCCCCTGCCAATACCGAACTGGCGTTTGCCGCCGGGATCACCCCCGTCGGGGTCAGCAGTTATTCCGACTATCCTCCCGAAGCCGCTAACATTGAACAGGTCGCCACCTGGCAAGGCATAAATGTTGAACGCATCGTCGCGCTGAAGCCCGATCTGGTGCTGGCCTGGCGCGGCGGCAATGCCGAGCGTCAGGTCAACCAGCTCACCTCGCTCGGCATAAAAGTGCAGTGGATCGATGCCACCCGCATTGAACAGATCGCCCGGGCCCTGCGCGATCTTGCCCGCTGGAGCCCGACACCGGGACAGGCGCAACAGGCCGCGCAGCAGATGATGGCTGATTTTGCCGCCCTCAAGGCCACCTACGGCACACTGCCGAAAAAGCGGGTATTCATTCAGTTCGGTCAACAGCCGCTGTTCACCACCAGCCAGGGCTCCCTGCAACATCAGGTTGTTGAGCTGTGTGGCGGAGAAAATATCTTCGCGGCCAGCCGGGTTCCCTGGCCCCAGGTGAGCCGTGAGCAAGTACTGGCGCGCCAGCCTCAGGCGATTGTGGTGGGCGGTTCGGCGGGCGATATTCCTAAAATAGAACAGTACTGGCAAGGTCAGCTAAAAATACCCGTGATTCCGCTGAACAGTGACTGGTTTGAGCGCGCGAGCCCGCGTATTATCCTCGCCGCAAAACAACTCTGCTCTGCGCTGTCGCAGAGTCACTAATTTCTCGAGGATTACGATGCTCGTTTACTGGCTGGATATTCTTGGCACAGCCGTTTTTGCGATTTCCGGCGTTCTGCTGGCCGGTAAGTTACGCATGGATCCGTTTGGCGTGCTGGTGTTGGGCGTGGTCACGGCCGTCGGCGGGGGAACGATCCGCGACATGGCGCTGGATCATGGCCCGGTATTCTGGGTCAAGGATCCCACCGACCTGGTGGTCGCCATGGTCACCTGTATGTTAACCATCATTCTCGTCCGCCAGCCGCGTCGCCTGCCGAAATGGCTGCTGCCGGTGCTGGATGCGGTGGGCCTCGCGGTGTTCGTCGGGATTGGCGTAAACAAAGCCTTTATGGCTGGCACCGGCCCGATGGTGGCGATCTGTATGGGGGTGGTGACCGGCGTGGGCGGCGGGATTATCCGCGATATTCTGGCGCGCGAAGTGCCGATGATCCTGCGAACGGAAATCTACGCTACGGCCTGTATTCTGGGCGGGATCGTTCACGCCACGGCCTGGTATACCTTTCATGTTCCGCTGGAACAGGCGGCGATGCTGGGGATGGTGGTAACGCTGGCAATCAGACTGGCGGCAATCCGCTGGCATCTGAAGCTGCCAACCTTTGCGCTGGA
This sequence comes from Leclercia sp. GHBNCSD, assembly GCF_055805075.1. Lineage (NCBI taxonomy): Bacteria > Pseudomonadati > Pseudomonadota > Gammaproteobacteria > Enterobacterales > Enterobacteriaceae > Leclercia > Leclercia sp. GHBNCSD. The sequence goes on from NZ_JBQVYO010000001.1 coordinate 1,095,698, forward strand.
TGATAATGGAAGATAGCGAGTAGGCCCGGTAAGCGAAGCGCCACCGGGCATTACCGTCAGATGCTGAACGAAGAACCACACCCGCAGGTGCTGGTTGCGTTCGGGTTGGTTACCACAAAGCGTGAACCTTCCAGACCTTCGGTGTAGTCAACAGAACCACCGACCAGATACTGCAGGCTCATCGGGTCTACGACCAGCGCGACGCCCTGCTTCTCAATGGTCATGTCGCCATCGTTAACCTGATCGTCAAAGGTGAAGCCATACTGGAAGCCGCTGCAGCCGCCGCCAGTAATGTATACACGCAATTTCAGCTCCGGGTTGTCTTCATCGGAAATCAGGTCTTTTACTTTTTTGGCTGCTGCTTCGGTAAACTGCAACGGCAGCGCTACGTCATCACTCATCTTATGCTCCCATGAATACTGCTAGTGGGTAAAAATCACCCAATTCTTGTTGTCATTATCTAATACCCTGGTAATTCATTCAAGTATTCTGCTTCGCCAGGGTACGGGCAAGAATGGTGGAGTATAGCGGTTGTCCGCCGAGGAACTGGGCTAATAGTGTGGCCCCCAGGCAGGTAATGATCATTGGCAAAATGAGCTGGTAATTGTCGGTCATCTCCAGCACCAGCACAATGCCGGTCAGCGGCGCGCGCAACGATGCCGCCAGCAGCGCCCCCATTCCGGCGATGGCAAAGGTACCGGCCTCAAGATGATACGCCGGGAAGCCTGCGGCGGCGGCCATGCCAAAGGCCGTACCCAGCAACGTACCCAACGCCAGCATCGGGGCAAAAATGCCGCCAGGGGCACCGGAAGAGAAGCAGAGTACGGTGGTGATGACCCGCGAGATAAACATAAACAGCAGCAGGCCAATGCTGAAGTTACCCGCAGCCGCAATAGGGATCAGCCCAAAGCCACCCCCAGCCGCGTTGGGTTCGATAAAGCCCAGCACTCCGCACACGCCCCCCAGCAGGCCACCCACCAGCACCCATCGGGTTGTATTGCCGCCGTGGATCCGCTGGAACATATCCTGAGCGCGAATAATAAGGGCATTAAACAGCGGGCCAACAATGCCAAAAATCATGCCGAGGATCAGATAGAGCCAGAGCGTATTGACCGGGGCGTTGGTCAACTTACCGACCTCAATGACCGCCCCTTCGCCATTGAAAAGCCGAAAGACAATGCTCGACATAATCACGCCGGTAAAGACCGCTTTAATCGAGATCAGGTTATAGCGAAACTGGGCGCGCATCTCTTCAATGATAAAGAGGATCCCCGCCAGCGGGGCATTAAACGCAGCGGAAAGCCCCGCGGCGGCACCGGTTGCCAGCAACGTATGGCGTGCTTCAGCGCTGCGCATTCTGAACAGATCGCTGACCATACGGCCAACATTACCGCCCAGCTGTACGGTCGGCCCTTCCCGTCCGAGCACCATCCCCGCTCCAAGCGTCCCCATTCCGCCGATAAACTTAACGGGCAGTACACGCCACCAGCGGACCGGACGCAGCTCTTCGAGCGCCCCTTCTATCTCAGGGATCCCCGAGCCGCCCGCTTCCGGGGCGAATTTACGCACCAGAAAATAACCGACCATCGCAAGCAGGGCAGATAAGCCGAACGCCAGGATCCAGACTACCCCTTCACGATCGGCATAACCCGCAACGGTGCCAATGCGCCAGTTCAGCACGCCATTAACGGCCCTTTCAAACGCGACGCCCACCAGCCCTGCCAGCGTGCCGACAACGGCTGCGCCCAGCAAAATTGCCAGCGGCGTCTTGTCGCGGTTGAGCAGCCGACGGATGCTGATACGATGTTGCGCACGCGCAAATTGTTGTTCTTCAAATGAGGGGGAATCTGATTTCATTGCCTGTTAAGTTTCGTCATACAAATCGCCGCAGGGATTTTACCAGAGACCGTCCAGCCGTCTCCTGAAAATTGCTTAACAATTGTTAATGCATTACCAGGGTAAAAATTTCATAACCTTCCACGAATCACTTAGAATAGTGCGCTTAACCATTTTATACGAGCCAGGAATCACGCCATGAGTAAGTCTGAAACGCTTTACAGCGCTGCCCGCGAGCTAATCCCTGGCGGTGTTAACTCCCCGGTCCGTGCCTTTACCGGCGTGGGCGGTACACCGCTGTTTATTGAACGTGCCGATGGCGCCTATCTGTATGATGTGGATGGCAAAGCCTATATCGACTATGTCGGCTCATGGGGCCCGATGGTACTGGGACATAACCACCCGGCTATCCGTAACGCGGTCATCGAAGCGGCGGAGCGCGGTTTAAGTTTCGGCGCGCCAACCGAGATGGAAGTCAAAATGGCGGCGCTGGTGACTGAACTGGTCCCGACCATGGATATGGTGCGCATGGTGAACTCCGGTACCGAAGCGACCATGAGCGCCATCCGTCTGGCCCGTGGCTTTACCGGCCGTGACAAAATCATCAAATTTGAAGGTTGCTACCACGGTCATGCCGACTGTCTGCTGGTGAAAGCCGGTTCCGGCGCCCTGACCCTCGGCCAGCCGAACTCTCCAGGCGTGCCGGCGGATTTCGCGAAGCACACCCTGACCTGTACCTATAACGATCTCGATTCGGTGCGTGCCGCCTTTGAACAGTATCCGCAGGAGATCGCCTGCATCATCGTTGAGCCGGTGGCGGGCAACATGAACTGCATTCCACCGCAGCCGGGCTTCCTGCAGGGCCTGCGTGCGCTGTGTGACGAGTTCGGCGCGCTGCTGATTATCGACGAAGTGATGACCGGCTTCCGCGTGGCGCTGGCGGGCGCCCAGTCTTATTACGACGTGGTGCCGGATCTCACCTGTCTGGGCAAAATCATCGGCGGCGGCATGCCGGTGGGCGCCTTCGGCGGTCGCAAAGAGGTGATGGATGCGCTGGCCCCAACCGGTCCGGTCTACCAGGCGGGCACCCTCTCCGGGAACCCAATTGCCATGGCCGCCGGTTTCGCCTGTCTGACCGAAGTGGCCCAGCCGGGGATCCACACCACCCTGACCGATCGCACTACCCAACTGGCAAACGGTCTGCTGGACGCGGCGGAAGATGCGGGTATTCCGCTGGTGGTAAACCACGTGGGCGGCATGTTCGGCCTCTTCTTCACCACGGCTAAAACCGTCACCTGCTATCAGGATGTGGTGCAGTGCGACGTTGAGCGCTTCAAGCGCTTCTTCCATCTGATGCTGGACGAGGGCGTTTACCTGGCGCCGTCGGCGTTTGAGGCGGGCTTTATGTCGGTTGCGCACAGCGAAGAGGACATCAACAAAACCATCGAGGCGGCGCGCCGGGTGTTTGCGAAGCTCTGATGATGTTGTTTGCCGGGTGGCGCTAACGCTTACCCGGCCTACAAAACCCTCGAACCGTAGGCCGGGTAAGGCGAAACCGCCACCCGGCATTTTTTTACCGGCTCTGCTTGCGCAGCAGATAGATAAAGTACGGCGCACCGATAAAGGTGGAGAGCAGCCCCGCCGGGATCTGATACGGGAACAGCACCATCCGGCCGCACCAGTCGGCGAACACCAGCAGTATCCCTCCGATTAACGCCGACATCACAATGTGCGGCATCGTCCGACGGAAGCCCATCATCCGCGCGATGTGCGGCGCCATCAGCCCGATAAAACTCAGCGGGCCAATCGTCAGGGTCGCCGTCGCCGTCAGCGCTGCCGCCAGCAGCAGCAGGCCGATTCGCGAGCGGTTCAACGCCATGCCCACCGAACGGGCCGTGTCGCCACCCAGCGGCAGCACCGTCAGCCAGCGACGGCAGAGCGGCACCAGCGCCAGCAGGAGGAGCATTGCTATCCCGGTGCTCATAACCTGTTCGGTCGTCGCATTATAGGTTGAGCCGGAAATCCAGGTCAGGATCTGCGCCATACGCGGATCGCCGCTGGCCTGCAGCATCATCAGCAGCATGGTGAAGGCGGTGCTCAGCGCCATCCCCGCCAGCAGCATCCGGTGCGGCGAGAAGCCGCCGCGCCCGGCAGAGACCAGGATAATCAGCAGCGTCGCTGCGGCACCAAGGCTACCCGCAGGCATCAGCCAGCCGAAGGCATTACCCGGTACAAAGAAGAGCATCAGCACCACGCCGAACGCCGCACCGGAGCTGATCCCCAGCACTTCCGGGCTCGCCATCGGATTACCGGTAAGACGCTGAATAATGCAACCCGCCACCGCCAGCATCACCCCGGCCATCAGGGCGGCAAAAATACGCGGCGCGCGCCACGGCAACAGTTCGTCAAGCATCGCTCCGCTCGCCCAGTGCCATCCCTGCGCATCCCGGCCAAACGCCATCGCCGCTATCACCGCCAGCAGCAGTACCGCGCCGCCTGCCAGGGCAAACCACACCACGTGGTGGCGCTCGGCCTGCACTTTATCGCCCGCGTTCATCGCCGGGGCGCTCATGCTGCGCAGACGCGGCAGCAGCCACAGCAGCAGCGGCGCGCCGATCAGGGCGGTTACAGAACCGGTGGAGACCTCCATCCACACCCGCGTCAGCCAGAGGATCACCTGGTCAGAGAGCCAGAGGATCAGCGCCCCAATCAGCGAGGCCAGTATCAGTCGGGAGAGCAAGCGTCGCGCCCCCAGCATTTTCGCCAGCAGCGGCGCGAACAGGCCGATAAAGCCGATGATGCCCACGGCATTCACCAGCAGAGCACTGATAACAATCGCCAGCGTCAGCGCTGCCAGACGCGCCAGAGAGAGCGCCAGCCCGAGGTTACGCGCCACGCCATCATCCAGCCCCATCAGGGTAAGCGGGCGCAGCAGCAGCAGAGTCAGCACCACGCCGCCGAGCAGCTGCGGCCACAGGCGTTGGACGATGCTCCAGTCGGTTTGCGTCAGCGTCCCGGTGCTCCAGAGGAACATGCTTTGCAGCTGGTCGTGATGGAAAATCACCAGCAGTTGGTTAACCGCGCCGCAGTAAAGGCTCACCACCAGGCCTGCCAGGATCAGGGTGACCGGCGAGAGGCGTTTACCCCAGGCCACGCCAAAGACAATCGCCCCGACGACGCAAGCGCCCACCAGCGCGGCGAACTGCGCCGCCAGTACGCCCGGTAGCGCCCACAGGGTGATGATGGTCATCCCCAGCTGGGCACCGGTTGCCACCCCCAGAGTGGTTGGCTCGGCGAGCGGGTTACGCAGCACCTGCTGGAACAGTACGCCCACCAGCCCAAGCCCGGCCCCCACCAGCAGCGAGATCGCCAGCCGCGGCAGCAGGCTGTAGTGGAACAGCATCTGTTGAATATTGTCGATATCCGGGGCGGCCAGCGCGCTGCCCCACTCGCTGCGCGGCAGCGCAATGCTCAGGTTCCACCAGGTTAAGCCCAGCGCAACGGTCAGCAGCAGCGCCATAAACAGCGCCGGGAAAAGGGCAATCCGTGACCTCATGCCTGGCCTCCCAGGGCGCTATCCAGCACGCGGGCAAAGTGCATTGCCGACAGCGTCGCGCCGTAGAACCACACCGCGGGAACGCGCTTCACGCGCTGCTGGCGGACAAACGGCATCGCCTGCCACAGCGGCGTCGCCATTAGGGTCTGCATTTCCCGTTCATTGCCGTGATCGAAGCAGAGCACATCCACATCCTTAAACGCCGCCAGACGGTCGATGCCGACGGCGGTACTCCCCCAGAAGGTCATCTCCCCTTCCCAGGCGTTTTTAATCCCATAGCGATCCAGCACTTCCTGGAACAGGCAGTTATTGCCAAACACCAGCATATGACGGGCATCGAGCAGCGTCACCATCAGTAGCGGGCGATCTCCACGACCGGCGAAGCGCGGTTTGAAACTGTCAATCACGCTGTCGAAATGGTCGAGATGCTGGCGGGCCGCACTCTCCAGATTCAGAAGCTGCGCCATCTCGGTTAACGATTTGCGGGCGTTAGCCAGCGGCTTTTTCCCGTCGCTAAAGGCAAAACCCCGCCCCGGCGCAATGCGCGCCAGCTTCTCTTCTGACGGGCCATACCCGGCCGACCAGACCAGGTACGAGGGTTTCATCTGGGTGAGCAGTTCGAGGTTGGGCTCGGTACGCAGGCCGATGTCGATAACCGACTCTGGCAGCCGGGGCTCGTTCACCCACAGGGTGTAGTTAGGAATATCGGCCACGCCGTAAGGGGTCACGCCGAGCGCCAGCAGCAGCTCAACGGGGAGCCACTCCAGGGCCACAATGCGCTGCGGATCGATTGCGGCAGCCTGCGCCGTGTTCATTTTCCACAGCAGCGGCGAGAGGGCCATGGCCGTCAGCAGGCGGCGACGGCTAATCATAAAATCAGGCATCAGTAGACAAAGCTCACCGGTGCCGCTCCCGCAGGATGCGGCAGAATACCCATAGGAATGCCGTAAATGTTTTCCAGCGTCTCGCTGCGCATCAGCTCGGCAGGCGTGCCCTGGGCGATCATCTCCCCGCCGCGCAGCGCCACCAGGTAATCGCAGTAACGCGCCGCCATGTTGATGTCGTGCAGCACCGCAATCACCGTCAGCCCGCGCTGCTGGCTTAAGCGATGCACCAGCGCCAGCACATCCACCTGATGGGCGATATCGAGGGCCGATGTCGGCTCATCCAGCAGTAAACAACGGCTATCCTGCGCCACCAGCATGGCGATCCAGGCCCGCTGGCGTTCGCCGCCGGAGAGGCTATCCACCAGACGATGGGCCAGCGGTTTTAACCCCACCAGCGCAATCGCCTCTTCCACTTTCTCGCGGTCGGCCACGCCAAAACGCCCCAGCGCGCCATGCCAGGGATAACGGCCAATCGCCACCAGCTCGCGGACGGTCATCCCTTCCGCCTGCGGCAGTTGCTGCGGCAGATAGGCCACCTTGCGGGCAAAGGCCTTGCTGTTCCAGCTCTCCAGCGGCTGTCCATCCAGCAGGATATCGCCCTCAGACGGCGGCTGATGGCGGCCGAGCATTTTCAGTAAGGTGGATTTGCCGGAGCCGTTATGGCCGATAAGGCCGGTCACCTGGCCTGCGGGGAAGGTCAGCGAAAGGGGATGCAGCAGCGTGCGTCCGGGAACGCGAAAGGAGACGCCATCGAGTGCAAAAGTGGTATCGGATTGCGGGTTGTTTTCCTGCATGTCAGCCAACTTAAGTAAAGAAAAGGGCACGAAAAACGTGCCCAAATTTAAAGGTTAGAAGCGGAAGGTCGCAGTCGCAACAACCTGGCGTTCTGCTCCCCAGAAGCAGCCATAGGTGTTGAAGCAGCTGGCGACGTATTCACGATCCAGCAGGTTGTTCACGTGCAGCGCCACGTTCGAGCCCGCCATGCCAAAGCGCGCCAGATCGTAGCGCACCAGCGCATCCATCACTGCGTAACTGCCCACCTTAAAGGAGTTCGCCGGATCGCCATAGCTGGAGCTGGAGAAGCGACCGCCGGTGCCCAGGGTCAGGCCAGAGAGTGCGCCATCATAGAAGGTGTAATCCCCCCACAGGGAAGCCATATGCTCAGGCACCTGCGCCGGGGTGTTGCCTTTGTAGTTGGTGTCGGTGGTGTACTCCACGTCGGTGTAGGTGTAAGACCCCACCACGTTCACGCTGGCAGACAGCGCTGCTTTGGCTTCGATCTCCACGCCGCGGGCGCGGATCTCGCCGCCTTCAACCGAGAAGAACGAGCCCGCAGGATCGGCCATCAGGTTGTTGGTTTTGGTCAGTTGATACAGGGCCCCGGTCAGAACGATCGGACGATCGCTCGGCACGTACTTCACGCCCACTTCGTACTGCTTGCCTTTAGAAGGCGCAAACGGCTTACCCTGCGCGTCGGTCTGGGAAGAGGGCTCGAAAGATTCGCTGTAGCTGAAGTATGGCGTCACGCCGTTATCGAACAGGTAGTTCACCCCGCCGCGCCAGGTGAACTGGTTGTCATCACGTGATGCGGTGGTGCCCGCGACGCGGTTAAACGAATCCTGCTCTGCCCAGTCGTAACGGCCACCCAGGGTGACCAGCACCTTGTTCCACTGCGCCTGATCCTGCACGTAGAGACCGGTCTGCTGCTGCTTGTTCAGGATCTGATACGGACCGGAGTTCGCCGGGTTTTTTGAGTCGAAATCGAAATCGCTGTACACCGGGTTGTAGAGATCCAGCAGCGGAACGGAAGCGTCATAGCCAAACCAGGCGTTGATATCGTTACGCATACGCATATAGTCAACGCCGGTCAGGAGGATATGGTCAACGTCGCCGGTGGCGAATTTGCTCTGCAGCTGGGTATCAACGGTGAAGTTTTGCAGCTTCTCGTCGTCAACCACATATTTACGCGCCAGGTAATGGCCTTTGTCCGCAGGTGATAACGCGTTACAGAGGGCGTTGCCACTGTTCGCCGCATCGGAGCAGACGCCGTAACCATAGACGCTGTTCTGCGAGGTTTTATTCTCGGCAAAACGCAGGTTCTGACGCACGGTGAAGGTGTCGTTGAATTCGTGATCGAAGCTATACCCGACCATCTTCTGGTTACGGGAGTAGGTATTGTTTTTCGCCCCTTCGTTGAAGTCGGTCGGCAGGCGATCGCCGTTTGGCAATGGATCAACCGTGCCCTCTTTCGGCAACCAACCGTAGTAACCGGTCTCCGGTTCGTTCTGGAAATAGGAGAGGAAGGTGAAGTTGGTTTTATCAGACGGACGCCAGGAGAAGGATGGCGCAATGGTGTAACGCTGCTCTTCCGCACGCTCCTGCTGGGCGTTGTTAGAACGCGCCAGACCGGTCAGGCGATAAGAGTAAACCCCGTCGTCGTCCAGCGCATCGCTGAAGTCAAACCCGGTCTGGAACAGACTATCCGTCCCGACCTTAAACTGCACCTCTTTCAGCGGCTCGGTCAGTGGACGCTTGCTGACCATATTCAGCAAACCTCCCGGGCTGCTTTTGCCGTAGAGAACGGAGGTCGGGCCGCGCATCACTTCCGCGCGCTCGATCATATAAGGGTCAATTACCGCGTCGTTATAGAAGTTGCCCTGCATCTTCATGCCGTCGAGGTAGTTGTTCTGGCTTTGGCCATCGGCAGCAAAGCCACGAATAATCAGGTAATCGTAAGTATTGGACGCGCCACGCGTACCGACTGCCACCCCTGGCGTATAGCTCAGTGCTTCTTTCACCGAGCGCGGCTGGTGCAGCGCCATCTCTTCCGCGGTCACCACGGAAATCGACTGCGGCACCTTCTCAATGGAGGTATCCGTCTTGGTGCCGGTAGCGGACTGGCGTGCCGCAATGGTCGCCGCTGGTCCCCAGGCGCTCTCCTGCGGAGCAGGCGCTGCGGTGACGGTGATGGTTTCTTCTTTTTTAGGGGTTTCGGCAGCGTGAGCGTAAGCAGACATGCCGCTAACCGCTGTGGCTACAACAACTGCGATTTTACGCAGTGAAGATTGCATTGGCTGAGCAGTTTTTGAAAGCGCCATTGGTATATCTCTGATGAAAGCGTGAATGATAACGTAAACGAGAATTATTATTATGACCGCAGCATATTATGCGAAACATTCACGGCATAGCAAGTGATATGCGCCCCTACAGGAAATGAGGGTATAAGAATTAAACAATGGAAAATAGAGGGTTAATAAATGGAGATTTGAGTGTTGGAGGGATGTTTAATTGAGGTGAAAATTCCCTCTCCCGCAGGAGAGGGAATAGTGGTGAGTTAACCGCCGAACATATCCTTGATCCAGCCCGCGACACCGTCGCTCTCCTTCTTCTCGGGCTGCTGCTGCGGCTGCTGTTGTTGCGGCTGCGACTGCGGCTGTGAAGACTGGTCAAACGGATTACCCGATGGTTCCGGGGCAGCCTGCTGACACAGGGAGTCCGGGTTGCTGGTCCAGACCGGCAGGCGACGCATCCCGCCGCCACACACAAAGTTGCCCGACTCATCCACGCCCATATCGACGATATCTTCCGGTGGCGTCAGGGTTAACGGCACTGGCGACTGGTTAGCCAGATAGCGCTGGTAGATAGACATCGCCCCGCTGGCGCCATACAGCTTGGTTGGCTGGTTGTTATCGCGCCCTACCCAGGTGATCACCACTTCACGTCCGTCGATACCCGCAAACCAGGTGTCGACGTTGTTGTTGGTGGTCCCGGTTTTACCCGCCAGGTGCAGGCCAGGGTACTTCGCCCCCAGCTGACGCCCGGTACCGCGCTGCACAACCTGCTGCATGGTCCAGAGGGTCATATAGGCAGCCTGCGCCGGTACGGCACGCTCAGCCTGCGGGAAGCTCTGGTACAGCGGGGTGCCGTCTTCGGCAATCACTGAACGCAGCGCAGAGAGCGGAGCACGGTTCCCGCCGCTGGCGATGGTCTGGAACGCCTGCGCCACTTCAATTGGCGTCAGGTTCAGGGCCCCCAGCAGCATGGCCGGAACCGGATGCAGCTGATCTTTCGGCACGCCCAGTTTTAGCCAGGTATCGGTGACTGCTGGCAGGCCAAGCGCCATCCCAAGGTTAACCGTCGGCACGTTCATGGAACGCGTCAGGGCGTCCACCAGCATCACCTGGCCGCTGTACTGCTTATCGTCGTTCTGCGGCGACCAGACCTGGCCATTCGGCTGGCGCAGGGCAATCGGGGCATCGGCGATCCAGGTGTTGAGACGATACTGGTTCGGCTGGCTCAAAGCGGTGAGATAGGTCGCCGGTTTAGCCAGAGAGCCGATCGAACGGCGTGCCTGCATGGCGCGGTTATAGCCCGCAAACTGCGGCTCTGCCCCGCCGACCATCGCCCGCACTTCGCCGGTGGTGCGATCGACTACCACCATCGCGGTCTCCAGATCGTTCAGCTTGCGCTGTTTTTTCAGCGCCGGAATGCCTTCTACCGCCGCCTTCTCTGCGGCATCCTGCGCCACGGAGTCAAAGGTGGTGAAGATCTTCACGCCGGAGAGATCTTTAACTTTATCGCCCAGTTTGGCCTGCAGCTCCTGACGCACCATCTGCATAAATGCAGGCTGCGGGGAGATGACGCCGCCGCGCGGCTGTACGCCCAACGGACGTGCGCTGAGCATGTCATACAGCTCCTGGTCGATCACCTGCTGCTGTTGCAGCAGACGCAGCACCAGATTACGCCGCTCCAGAGCCAGTTTCGGGTTACGCCACGGGTTGTAGATGGAGGCACCCTTAACCATGCCCACCAGCAACGCCTGCTGGTCGAGGCTCAGCTCTTCCACCGGACGGCCAAAGTAGTAGAGGCTCGCCAGCGGGAAGCCGCGAATTTCATTGTCGCCGCTCTGACCGAGATAGACCTCGTTCATATAGAGCTCAAGAATGCGGTCTTTGCTGTAGCGCGCATCCATCAGCACGGCCATGTAGGCTTCGTTGGCCTTACGCCAGTAGGAGCGTTCGCTGGAGAGGAACAGGTTCTTCACCAGCTGCTGGGTCAGGGTACTTGCCCCCTGCACCGTGCGTCCTGCGGTGAGGTTCGCCAGCACCGCACGACCGATGGAGTAGAGGCTGACGCCATCGTGCTCATAGAAGTGACGGTCCTCGGTCGCCAGCAGGGTATCCACCAGCAGATCCGGGAAGCCATTACGCGCCACAAACAGGCGCTGCTCGCCGTTTGGCGAGGAGAGCATGGTGATCAGCCGCGGATCGAGACGGAAGAAACCGAACTGACGGTTGTTCTCCATGTTCTCAATGGTTTCCAGATGATCGCCGTCGAAGGTCAGACGCGCGCGCACCTGCCCCTCTTTACTGTCCGGGAAGTCAAACGGACGGCGGATCATCTCAATGCTCTTCGCCTGCACCGTAAACTCGCCGGGACGGGTCATCTTCGTCACCTGGCGGTACTGGGTCGCCTCCAGCAGCTTGACCATCTCATTCTTGCTGATGGACATATCCGGCTCAAGGTTAACCATCCGGCCATAGACCGCCGCCGGCAGCTGCCAGACTTTGCCGTCAATGCGGCTGCGGATCTTTTGATCCAGATAGACGCCATAGATCGCCAGCAGGATGAGGAAAACAATAAACAGCTTCAGCAGCAGCCAGAACCAGCCGCGCTTGCCACGAGGTTTACCTTTTTTGCCTTTTCCTTTACGTGGCGCAGGTGCGTCATCGTCATACTCATTATCAACATCGTCGTACTCTTCATCTCTGAGGCGTCGACGGCCTGCCTTTTCTTTTGCCGGACGGGCAGGTCTTCCTTTACGTCCAATTGGCTCGCGGTCATTCCCCGCCATGCTTTCTCTCCGCAACTATCAGGCGCAAAGGCCCGATTCTCTGGTCTTCCCCCTGATGGAGGAAGAAGAAATCTCTCAAATTTACCCTCTCAGAGGGTATTGCCGGGTGGCGCTACGAATACTTCTTCGTGCGCCGGGTCGGCGCGGTATTTGCCGGGTCGTCCGGCCAGACATGTTTGGGATAACGCCCTTTCATCTCTTTTTGCACCTCGCGGTAGCTGCCAGCCCAGAATGCACCCAAATCCCGGGTGATCTGCAGCGGACGCTGGGCCGGTGACAACAGCTCCAGCACCAGCGGCACCCGCCCCTGCGCAATGGCAGGCGTGGTCGCCTCGCCAAACATCTCCTGCATGCGTACCGCCAGCGCCGGAGGATTATCTTCATGATAACGAATGGCTATCCGGCTGCCGGTGGGCACAGTGTAATGCCCTGGAAGCTCGGTATCCAGACGTTGGCGTAACGACCAGTCGGTTAAGTTCTGTAATGCCGCCTTAACATCCAGCGCTTTTAGCGCGCGCAGGGAGTGTACGCCACTCATTTGCGGCAGTAACCAGTTTTCCAGATTTGCCAGCAGCGAGGCTTCGTCTACCGCGGGCCACGCGTACTCCGGCAGCCACTGCGCCGCGCAGTGCAGGCGAAGCCGGTACTGCTCCGCCTCCGGGGTCCAGTTCAGCACGCTGAGCCCTTTATCGCGGATGCCGTTAAGCATCGCCTGATGCAGCTCCTCTTCCGAGGGCTTTGCCAGCGGCTTAACGCTCACCGTCAGGCGGCCAATCTGCGAACGCCGCAGCGCCTTCAGCGTGCCCTGCGCTTCATCCCACTCCACGGTGTCAGACTGTTCCACCAGGCCCGGAGAAGCGGCGATCAGAGTATCAATATCCACTGCTATAGCCTGCAGAATACGGGCATCCGGCGACTGGCTGCCCTGCAACAGTAGCGGGGCAATCAGCCACTCGTGGCGGGTCATGGCGTCGTCGCTCTGTAGCATCGCGCCCATGCCATTTGCCAGTTGATAGCGTCCATCAAGCCCACGGCGGCGGGCGATCCGGTCGGGAAACGCCTTCGCCAGCAGCACGGGCACCCGGTCGCTCTCCGGCGCCCCGCCCCGGCTGTTCAGGCGCGCACTCAACTGCCGGGCACGCTGCTGCCACTCCGGCTGATTGCGGGAGAAGGCCTGAGCCAGATCGCTACTGGTGCCACGCGGCGGCTGTTCAAGGATAGCGGCCAGCTTTGCCGCCGTCGCAATATCGTCGTCATCCGTCGCGCTGGCCAGCATGGCCGCCAGCCGCGGATCGTTGCCAGACTTCGCCATCTTCTGACCAAAGGCGGTGAGCTTCTCTCCCGCCAGCGCCCCAAGCTGCGTTAATAAGCGCCGGGCCGCCGCAAGGTTAGTCGCAGGCGGCAGATCCAGCCAGTTTAATTGCGAGGGTTCCCGGCAGCCCCACTGCAACAGTTCCATCAGCAGGCCGCTGAGATCGCTTTGCATAATTTCGGGCGTGCCCTGCGCCGCGGCGCGTTCTGCCTGCTCAAACGGCGTAAGATGCAGGCAGATTCCCGGCTCCAGTCGCCCGGCGCGCCCGGCGCGCTGGGTCATGGAAGCCTGGCTCACGCGCTGGGTCAGCAGGCGGGTCAGGCCGGTGCGCGGGTCGAAATTCGCCACCCGCTCCTGGGCGGAGTCCACCACCAGCCGGATGCCCTCGATGGTCAGGCTGGTTTCGGCAATATTGGTCGCCAGCACCACTTTGCGCTGCCCTGGCGGGGCTGGCAGGATCGCTTTACGCTGCTCGGCCAGCGGCAGCGCGCCATACAGCGGGCAGAGCACCACGTCATCACTTACGCGACGTGACAGCTGCTCCTGTACCCGCTGGATCTCAATCACGCCGGGTAAGAACAACAGCAGCGAGCCCGGCTCCTGGCGCAGCAGCTCGGCGGTGGCGACCGCCACCGCTTCGTCGAAACGCAGATGGGTGGAGAGCGACTTATAGCGCCGCTCCACCGGAAAAGTACGGCCCTCAGACACGATGGTGGGCGCCTCCGGCAGCAGGCGCTGGAGCCGCTCGTTGTCCAGGGTCGCGGACATGATCAGCAGTTTGAGATCGTCCCGCAGTCCCTGCTGGACATCCAGCAGCAGCGCCAGCGCCAGATCCGCCTGCAGGCTGCGCTCGTGGAACTCATCAAGGATCACCAGCCCTGTGCCGTTAAGCTCGGGATCCTGCTGCAGCATCCGGGTGAGGATCCCCTCGGTGACCACCTCCAGCCGGGTGTTGGCCCCCACGCAGGTTTCGGCGCGCATCCGGTAGCCGACCGTCTCGCCGGGCTTTTCCCCCAGCAGCTCCGCCAGGCGCTGCGCCACGTTGCGGGCCGCGAGCCTGCGCGGTTCGAGCAGGATGATTTTGCCGTTGATCGCCCCCTGCGCCAGGATCTGCAGCGGCAGCCAGGTCGATTTGCCCGCACCGGTTGGCGCGTTCAGCAGCACCTGGGGGGCATGTTGTAAGGCGTGAAGGAGATCGGGAAGGACAGCGGCGACCGGCAACAAGGACACGAATGGCTCCAGAGGGTTAACTTTAGACGGCGTACATTGTAGCATCGCCACAATTCATTACCGAGTGCGCCGTATGTCCGAGTCAAAAAGGTTGTTTTTTGCCATTGAAATGCCTGCCTCGCTCCAGCGGCAGATCGTCCGCTGGCGCGCCGACCACTTTGCGCCGGAAGCGGGCCGTCCGGTGGCGGGCGGCAACCTGCACCTGACGCTGGCGTTTTTAGGGGATGTCAGCCCTGAGAAACAGCAGGCGCTGGCGGCAATGGCCGGACGCATCCGTCAGCCGGAGTTTACCCTGACGCTGGACGATGCCGGACAGTGGCTGCGCTCCCGCGTCGTCTGGCTGGGTACCCGCCAGCCGCCGCGGGGTTTATTACAGCTGGCCAACATGCTGCGGGCCCAGGCGGCGCGCAGCGGCTGCTATCAAAGCCCCCAGCCGTTTCATCCGCATATCACCCTGCTGCGCGATGCCAGCCACGCCGTGGCCATTCCGCCACCGGGTTTTCACTGGTCGTTTGCGGTGAAAGATTTTGTCCTCTACGAGAGCCGTTTCGCAGGCGGGCGCACGCGCTACACGCCGCTCCAGCGCTGGACGCTTACCGAATAACAAGGAATTTGCATGCAGTTTACCCCTGCCCTACAACCCGCCACGCTGGTACAACGCTATAAACGTTTTCTTGCCGACGTGGTAACGCCTAACGGTGAAACCCTGACCCTGCACTGCCCCAATACCGGGGCGATGACCGGCTGCGCCACGCCGGGGGATACCGTCTGGTACTCCACCTCCAGTAATATCAAACGTAAATATCCTCACACCTGGGAAATAACCCAGACCGCGGACGGAGAATATATTTGCGTCAATACGCTGCGAGCGAACCAGCTGGTCAAAGAGGCGATTAGTCTGGATTTTATTCCGGAACTGCGCGGCTATAACACGCTAAAAAGCGAGGTAAAATATGGCAGCGAAAGCAGCAGAATCGACTTTATGTTGCAGGCAGACGATCGCCCCGAGTGCTATATTGAAGTGAAATCAGTGACGTTAGCTGAGAACGATAACGGTTATTTCCCGGATGCGGTGACGCTGCGAGGGCAGAAGCACCTCCGGGAGCTTATGAGTGTAGCGGCGGCGGGCAAACGCGCCGTGCTGTTATTTGCGGTATTGCACAGCGCAATTGGGCGATTTTCACCCGCCCGCCATATTGACCTTAAGTACGCGCAACTGTTGAATGAGGCACAAAAGCAGGGGGTAGAGGTTTTGGTGTATAAAGCTGAACTTTCTGCCGATAATATCACTCTGAGATCCGCTCTCCCCGCCACGTTATGAAAGGGGTTGAGCGTTGGCTAATAAGTATTCTGGTCGTGTGCGCAAATACGCTTTTCCTCACAGGCTTGTCAAGTGTTACGTTTAGATAATTGCCTTACGGAAAAGCATCTGCTATTTATAGCGGCCTGATTTTTCCCCCAACACGGGGATCGATAGTGCGTGTTAAGGAGAAGCAACATGCAAGAAGGGCAAAACCGTAAAACATCGTCCCTGAGTATTCTCGCCATCGCTGGGGTGGAGCCGTATCAAGAGAAGCCGGGCGAAGAGTATATGAATGAAGCCCAGCTATCACACTTCAAGCGAATCCTTGAAGCATGGCGTAATCAACTCCGGGATGAAGTCGATCGCACCGTTACACATATGCAGGACGAAGCGGCTAACTTCCCGGATCCGGTAGACCGTGCCGCCCAGGAAGAAGAATTCAGCCTCGAACTGCGTAACCGTGACCGCGAGCGCAAGCTGATCAAAAAGATTGAGAAAACGCTGAAAAAAGTCGAAGACGAAGATTTCGGCTTCTGCGAGTCCTGCGGTGTCGAAATCGGCATTCGTCGTCTGGAAGCCCGTCCGACAGCCGACCTGTGCATCGACTGTAAAACGCTGGCAGAAATCCGCGAAAAACAGATGGCCGGTTAATGCCAGCCCTGTTATGACGCTACCACAGGCGGGAGTTCTCTCCCGCCTGATTACTTTCTGCGCTGTGTAATTATGCCTGCTGACTATATTGGGCGCTTCGCGCCATCCCCCTCTGGCGAACTGCATTTCGGCTCGCTTATTGCCGCCCTTGGCAGCTATCTGCAAGCCCGTGCCCGACAGGGTATCTGGCGCGTGCGTATTGAAGATATCGACCCTCCGCGTGAAGTTCCCGGTGCGGCAGAGTCCATTCTGCGACAGCTGGAACATTACGGCCTGCACTGGGACGGCGATGTTCTCTGGCAATCCCAACGCCACGAAGCCTACCGCGAACGCCTGGCCTGGCTGCATGCCGAGGGTCTTTCGTACTACTGCACCTGCACCCGCGCCCGCATTCAGCGCGTCGGCGGCGTCTATGACGGCCACTGCCGCACCCTGCATCACGGCCCGGAAAATGCGGCGGTGCGGGTGATGCAACAGCATCCCGTCACCTGCTTTACCGACCGGTTACAGGGTGAACTCCACGCCGATGCGCGCCTGGCGGGCGAGGATTTCATTATCCATCGGCGGGACGGGCTGTTTGCTTATAACCTGGCGGTGGTGGTGGATGACCATTTCCAGGGCGTAAACGAAATTGTGCGCGGAGCCGACCTGATTGAACCTACCGTCCGGCAGATTTCGCTCTACCGGCTGTTTGGCTGGCCGGTTCCGGACTACATTCACCTGCCGCTGGTGGTGAATGAAAAAGGGATGAAACTCTCGAAACAGAATCATGCCCCCGCATTACCGACCGGCGATCCTCGCCCTGTTCTTATCAATGCTTTACAATTTCTAAACCAGGATGTAACAAATGAGTGGCAGGATCTGCGCACCGAAGAATTGCTGGAAAAAGCGGTGGCCAACTGGTCGCTCATTCGCGTGCCGAAAATCCAGCATTCTCAAATGCGTCTCGCTGAGCTATGATTAGCCGCTATTTTTTGTCCTGAATTCTGAAACACACACTACCGAGGTGTACTATTTTTACCCGAGTCGCTAATTTTTGCCGTAAGGTGCTGAGCCGCGATGAGAGCATGGCGGATGACGTCATTGTTCAAAATACGATGTCGGTTATTCCGCGCGAACAGCATGCTATTTCCCGCAAAGATATCAGTGAAAACGCCCTTAAGGTGCTTTATCGCCTGAATAAAGCTGGCTATGAGGCGTATCTCGTTGGTGGCGGGGTGCGTGACCTGTTGCTGGGCAAAAAGCCGAAAGATTTTGACGTGACCACCAGCGCCACGCCTGAGCAGGTGCGGAAATTATTCCGCAACTGCCGTCTGGTTGGCCGCCGCTTCCGTCTTGCTCACGTCATGTTTGGGCCGGAGATCATCGAAGTGGCCACCTTCCGTGGTCATCACGAAGGCACGCCAACCGATCGCACCACTTCCCAGCGCGGCCAGAACGGTATGCTGCTGCGTGACAATATCTTCGGTTCTATCGAAGAAGATGCCCAGCGTCGCGATTTCACTATCAACAGCCTGTATTACAGCGTGGCTGACTTTACCGTCCGCGATTTCGTGGGTGGGGTGCCGGATCTTAAAGCGGGTCTGATTCGCCTGATCGGCAACCCGGAAACCCGCTACCGCGAAGATCCGGTGCGGATGCTGCGTGCCGTGCGTTTTGCCGCCAAGCTGGGTATGCACATCAGCCCGGAAACCGCCGAGCCGATCCCGCGCCTGGCGACGCTGATCAACGATGTGCCCCCGGCGCGTCTGTTTGAAGAGGCGCTGAAGCTGCTGCAGGCTGGTCACGGTTTTGCCACCTATCAGCTGCTGCGCGAATACAGCCTGTTCCAGCCCCTGTTCCCGACCATTACGCGCAACTTCACCGAAAAAGGTGACAGCGCGATGGAACGTATCATCGACCAGGTGTTGAAGAATACCGATAACCGCATTCAGAACGATATGCGCGTTAACCCGGCATTCCTCTTTGCGGCGATGTTCTGGTATCCGCTGCTGGAGACGGCACAGAAGATTGCTCAGGAGAGCGGTCTGGCCTACTACGATGCCTTCGCCCTGGCCGCTAACGATGTGCTGGATGAAGCCTGCCGTTCGCTGGCGATCCCGAAACGCATCACCACGCTGGTGCGTGATATCTGGCAGCTTCAGCTGCGGATGTCCCGTCGTCAGGGTAAACGCGCATGGAAGTTAATGGAGCATCCAAAATTCCGTGCGGCTTACGATCTGATGGCCCTGCGTGCCGAAGCGGAGAACAACCGCGAGCTGCAGGCGCTGGTGCAGTGGTGGGGTGAGTTCCAGGTTTCTGCGCCACCGGCGCAGAAGGACATGCTGACCGGTCTCGATGAAGAGCCGGCGCCGCGTCGCCGCCATCGTCGTCCACGTAAGCGTGCTCCACGCCGCGAAGGGGCCGCATGACGCTGACCTATATCGCCATCGGCAGTAATCTGGCCTCTCCGCTGGAGCAGGTCAATGCTGCCGTCCAGGCGCTGGGCGACATTCCGCAGAGCCGCGTTGTCGCCCTCTCCTCTTTCTATCGCACGCCCCCGCTGGGCCCGCAGGATCAGCCCGACTACCTCAACGCCGCCATTGCGCTGGAAACCGCCCTTAGCGCCGACGCGCTGCTGGACAACACCCAGCGCATTGAGCTGCAGCAGGGGCGCGTGCGTAAAGAAGAGCGCTGGGGACCGCGCACCCTCGATTTGGATATCATGCTGTTTGGTGATGCGGTGATTAACACCGAACGCCTGACCGTACCGCATTACGACATGAAACGCCGCGGCTTTATGCTCTGGCCGCTGTTTGAAATTGCCCCCGACCTGATCTTCCCCGACGGCGAAAGTTTAAGCGCCCTGTTGACGCAGCTTAACGCCGAAAAACCGGCCCGCTGGTAACAGTAAATTTCCATTGATTAACCATGAAATATTTATGGTTAATCGGTTACGTAAAATCATTGTTCCCCCGAATGTTACTGTTAGAATGCGCAAAGATTCGCTTTGGGCTATCAGGAAACAGTATGAAACCAACCACCATCGCCACCCTGCAGAAATGCAAACAGGACAAGCAGCGCTTCGCCACCATTACCGCCTATGACTACAGCTTCGCCAAACTCTTTGCCGAAGAGGGGATTAACGTCATGCTGGTCGGCGACTCGTTAGGGATGACGGTCCAGGGACATGACTCCACTCTGCCGGTGACGGTAGAAGATATTGCTTATCATACCCGGGCGGTTCGCCGCGGAGCCCCAGCTTCTCTGCTGCTCGCCGATCTGCCGTTTATGGCCTACGCCACACCGGAGCAGGCGTTTGAAAATGCCGCCACGGTGATGCGCGCCGGGGCCAACATGGTCAAAGTGGAAGGCGGCGCCTGGCTGGTTGAGACCGTAGGCATGCTCACCGAGCGCGCGGTGCCGGTATGCGGCCATCTGGGGTTAACCCCGCAGTCGGTCAATATCTTCGGTGGCTATAAGGTGCAGGGCCGCGGTGACGCTGCCCAGACCCTGTTTGATGATGCGCAGGCGTTAGAAGCCGCAGGAGCACAGCTGCTGGTGCTGGAGTGCGTGCCGGTGTCGCTGGCGAAACGCATTACCGAGGCGCTTTCTATTCCGGTGATCGGCATTGGCGCCGGTAACGTCACCGACGGACAAATTCTGGTGATGCACGATGCGTTTGGCATTACCGGCGGGCATATCCCAAAATTTGCGAAGAATTTCCTTATCGACGCAGGCGACATGCGCGGCGCAGTCAGGCAGTATATTGCCGACGTTGAATCGGGTGTTTACCCGGGTGAAGAACACAGTTTCCAGTAAGGAGTCTTGTTGTGCTAATCATTGAAACCCTGCCGCTGCTGCGCCAGCATATTCGTCGCCTGCGCCAGGAAGGTAAACGTATCGCGCTGGTGCCCACCATGGGCAACCTGCATGACGGCCACATGAAGCTGGTGGACGAAGCCAAAGCCCGTGCCGATGTGGTAGTGGTGAGCATTTTTGTTAACCCGATGCAATTTGACCGTGCCGACGACCTGGCCCGCTACCCGCGCACGCTGCAGGAAGATTGCGAGAAGCTGAAAAAGCATCAGGTCGATTTCGTCTTCGCCCCGGCACCGAATGATGTCTATCCTAAGGGTACGGAAGAGACGACCTATGTGGACGTACCGGGTATCTCCACCATGCTGGAAGGCGCCAGCCGTCCGGGTCATTTCCGCGGTGTTTCTACCATCGTCAGTAAGCTGTTTAACCTTGTGCAGCCGGATATCGCCTGTTTCGGCGAGAAAGATTTCCAGCAACTGGCGCTTATCCGCAAGATGGTAGCCGACATGGGCTACGACATCGACATCGTTGGCGTACCGATCGTGCGTGCCAAAGATGGCCTGGCGCTGAGCTCCCGCAACGGCTACCTCACCGCTGACCAGCGTAAAATCGCGCCGGGTCTGTATAAGGTGATGAGCGCGATGGTTGAAAAGCTGCAACAGAAGGCGCTGAGCAGTGAAGAGATTATCGCCATTGCCGAACAGGAGCTGAATGACAAAGGCTTCCGGGCTGATGATATTCAGATCCGCGATGCCGATACGCTGCTGGAGCTCTCTGCCACCAGCAAACGCGCGGTGATCCTGGTTGCTGCGTGGCTCGGTCAGGCGCGCCTGATCGACAACAGTGTCGTTGAACTGGCTCAGTAATGACTGAGCTGATAGATAGCTAATGGATTAGTTTCCCTTCCCACTTGCGGGCAAGTGGGTTACGAAGAAGAGTAAAGGTAACATCATGATTCGCAAAATGTTGCAAGGTAAGCTTCACCGTGTGAAGGTCACTCAGGCCGATCTGCACTATGAAGGCTCCTGCGCGATCGATCAGGATTTTCTCGACGCGGCGGGTATTCTTGAAAACGAAGCCATTGATATCTGGAACGTGAGTAACGGCAATCGTTTCTCAACCTATGCTATCGCGGCTGAACGGGGTTCTAAAATCATCTCCGTGAACGGTGCAGCCGCGCACTGTGCCAACGTGGGCGATATCGTCATCATCGCCAGCTTCGTTATGATGTCCGACGAGGAAGCCCGCCGCTGGCAGCCGAAAGTGGCCTATTTCGAAGGCGACAACGACATGAAACGCACCGCGAAAGCGATCCCCGTTCAGGTTGCCTGATGCTACCCCTGCGGCTGATTGCTGATCAGCCGCGACATGGTCTCTAAAGAATCCGTTCTGAGAACGTACAAACGCTTTAACAAGAACGGATTATCTCCCGGCTTTACCTTGCCTTTTACCGTCGTCACCGCCAGATGAAAACCGGCGTCATTCGCCGCTTTTACCGCATTATCGTTGTAACCGCCAAAGGGGTACGAAAGATAGAGCACGTGCGGGTTAAACTGCGCCAGCGCGCGGCGGGAGTGTTTGAAATCCATCACGATGTTGTGGTAACTGCGGCTGAGCAGGATCGGATGGCGGTTATTGTCCACCCGGTGCAGGAAATGGGTGTGCGACTGCACGTCAAAAACATCCTGGATCTCCCGCAGCTCGGAAATGCTCATAAACTGCAGCGTCTTTGGATCCCACTTCTGCGGATGC
The DNA here is from genome assembly GCF_055805075.1 of Leclercia sp. GHBNCSD. Taxonomy (NCBI): domain Bacteria; kingdom Pseudomonadati; phylum Pseudomonadota; class Gammaproteobacteria; order Enterobacterales; family Enterobacteriaceae; genus Leclercia; species Leclercia sp. GHBNCSD. The sequence continues at coordinate 1,117,880 of NZ_JBQVYO010000001.1, forward strand.
GCTTTGATGCGCGACGAGATAATAAAGGCCGTGGCGTGAAAGCCGTACTGCCTGAGGATTGGCCAGGCGTAGCGGCTGACCGATTTCAGGCCGTCGTCAAAGGTGATCACCACTGCCCTGGCGGGCAGGTTCATTTTGTTACGCACATAACCTTCGAGCTGATACAGGGTCAGCGTGGTATAGCCCTGGTCGCGCAGCCAGGTCATCTGGTTATTGAAGGCACGTACGCTGGTGGTGGTTGAGGTATGGCGGAAACGGGTGTTCTCTTCATCGCGCAGGATATGGTGATAAGTGAGCACCGGCAGGCCATTATCTTCCTGCGCATCCAGGCTGCTGACCCAGGCCAGACGGTTAGCGATGCGGATCTGATACCACGTCTGATTCAGGCGATCCTTGAGTTTATTGAGGATCGGATAGCGCAGATTATCTGCCAGCGTACCGAACGGGGCGCTACCGGCGCTGGGCGCGTTGTAGATCGGCGTATCCTTCCACGTAATTAAATTCTGGTTGCTGAGAGGCTTGTTCAGATCGCCCAGGCTATCCTCCACCCGCTGTTTGCCCTGCACTTCGCCCAGATGCCCTTTGTCGATAAAACCGGTGCCAAAGCCAAACCGGAACTCATAGTAATCCGTCGGGGTGGGAGAAACGGCGATGATCTGCCCGGCGCGCACATTGCCGACGGTCACGACGCGGTTACCTACCTGCGCCCAGATGGTGGCATCTTCGGTGGTTTGCATATAACGGGCCGGAGCCCCTTGCGGGCTTAGCAGACTGGCAGAAGCGCCGCCGGAAACCAGCAGAAGAAGCAGAAGAAAAATACGCGAGAACATAGAGAATTATTCAGTACGAAAATCGGACGACATTGTAGCAAAAGCACCGGTAATACCAATGTTTAATATTTCTCCGGTCCATGCAGCAGAATGAAGGGCGGGTTTTTCTGCTGCTGGTGCCACAGGCTGCTGACGTCCGGCGCGCCGTGGGCCACGATGGTGTTACGAAAGCTGACGCTGTCGGTCGTTTCACGCAGGGGGTACATCATCTCCAGCAGCGGATAGCTTATCCCGGAGATCACTTCGCAATTCTCATGCTTATGGCTGAGCAGGGCGGCTGCGCGATACGGCGCAGCGCCGGAGATGTCGGTCAGAAAGATCACCCCGTCACCGCTGTCGGCTTGATGCTGGGCATCACACAACATACGGCTGAGCATATTGCAGCTTAAGCCGCGCCAGAAATTGACCACCTGGCATTGCTCCAGCGGCCCAAAGCGAGCGGCAAGCCGATCCGCCATCAGCTGCGCGTGTTCTTCATGGCACGTTATTACCCAACCCAGCATCGTCGCCTCTCATCAGAAAGGGGTAGTGTAGCGGGAGAGATAAGGTATGGGGGTGACGGTGGTCAATAAAGCGGCCCGGCAACAGAACGCCGCCGGGCCTGATGGTTAGCTACGCAGCCCACGTCCGCGCTGGATCAGATTCCAGCACAGCAGATAGAAGGCAACGATAAAGATCACCAGCACGCCAACGGTCGTCACCAGCGGCACATCGGAAATGCCGAGGAAACCAAAGCGGAAGCCGCTGATCATATAGACGATAGGGTTCAGGTGTGACAGCCCCTGCCAGAACGGCGGCAGCAGCGTCAGGGAGTAGAAGACCCCACCGAGGTAGGTGAGCGGCGTCAGAACGAAGGTCGGGATCAGGCTGATATCGTCAAAGGTTTTAGCGAATACCGCGTTCAGCAGCCCCGCCAGAGAGAACAGTATCGCCGTCAGCAGCAGCGTCAGGCCGACAAACAGCCAGGAGTGCACCTGGAATGGCACAAAGAACAGCGAAACGGCGGTGACCAGAATGCCGACGCACAGGCCGCGCGCGACCCCGCCCCCGACGTAACCGGCGATGATGACGTGGGTAGGCACCGGCGCCACCAGCAGCTCTTCAATGTTGCGCTGGAACTTGGCGCTGAAGAACGACGACGCCACGTTGGCGTAGGCGTTGGTGATGACCGCCATCATGATCAGGCCCGGCACAATAAACTGCATATAGGTAAAGCCGTGCATCTCGCCGATGCGCGAGCCAATCAGGTTGCCGAAGATAATAAAGTAGAGGGTCATGGTGATCACCGGCGGAACCAGGGTCTGGATCCAGATACGCATGAAACGGTTGATCTCTTTGGCCCAGATACTTTTCAGCGCCACCCAGTAAAGCTGCATCATGCGCGATCTCCTTGTTTCTCATGGACCAGCGAGACGAAGAGCTCTTCCAGTCGGTTTGCTTTGTTACGCATACTTAATACCTGAATCCCCTGCTCGCTCAGCTGGCTGAAGACGCTGTTGATCCCCTGCTCGCGCAGCACTTCCACTTCAAGCGTGGAGGTATCCACCAGACGGTACTGATAGCCGACCAGCTTCGGCAGCGGACTTTTTGCCGCCAGGTCGAGAATGAACGTCTCTGACTTCAGCTTGGAGAGCAGATCTTTCATTGAGGTGTTTTCCACCAGCTCGCCGTGCTGAATGATGCCGATATTGCGACAGAGCATCTCAGCCTCTTCCAGATAGTGGGTGGTGAGGATAATGGTGGTGCCTTTGTCGTTTAAATCCTTCAAAAAGCTCCACATTGAGCGGCGAAGCTCGATATCCACCCCGGCGGTGGGCTCATCGAGGATCAGCAGCTTTGGCTCGTGCATCAGGGCGCGGGCAATCATCAGACGACGCTTCATGCCGCCGGACAACATCCGCGCACGTTCGTTGCGTTTCTCCCACAGATCGAGCTGCTTAAGATACTTTTCGCTGCGCGCGACCGCCTCTTTGCGCTCGACGCCGTAGTAACCCGCCTGGTTCACCACAATCTGCTGTACGGTCTCAAACGGATTGAAGTTAAACTCCTGCGGCACCAGCCCCAGCTGGCGTTTGGCGTTGACCACATCTTTCTCCAGGTCATAGCCAAACACGCTCACCCGGCCGGAGGATTTGTTCACCAGCGAGCTGATGATACCGATGGTGGTGGATTTACCTGCCCCGTTAGGCCCCAGAAGCGCATAAAAATCACCGGCTTCTACTTTGAGATCTATCCCGCGCAGCGCCTGGACGCCGCCCGGATAGGTTTTTTTAAGTTGCTCAAGCTCAAGTGCAATCGCCATGAAATAAACTTACCTATAGTTCTGACACACGTTGTGTGGTTTCATTAAAAGTCGGGTTACCCTATAGTAGCGCAACGCAATCACTCGGTTACAGGCCGTTAGCCTCCATGAACGACATAGATACACTCATCAGCAATAACGCACTATGGTCAAAGATGCTGCTGGAAGAAGATTCCGGATTTTTTGAGAAACTGTCTCAGTCTCAGAAACCACGCTTTCTCTGGATTGGATGCTCCGACAGCCGCGTTCCGGCTGAACGTCTTACCGGCCTTGAACCTGGCGAACTCTTTGTTCACCGCAACGTTGCGAACCTGGTGATCCACACTGACCTGAACTGTCTCTCTGTGGTGCAGTATGCAGTAGATGTTCTGGAAGTCGAACACATCATCATTTGTGGTCACTACGGCTGCGGCGGCGTGCAGGCAGCGGTTGAAAATCCGGAACTGGGCCTTATCGACAACTGGCTACTGCACATTCGTGATATCTGGTTCAAACATAGCTCACTGTTGGGTCAAATGCCGCAGGAGCGCCGCCTGGACACCCTGTGCGAGCTGAACGTGATGGAACAGGTCTACAACCTCGGCCACTCCACCATTATGCAGTCGGCGTGGAAACGTGGGCAGAAGGTGACGATCCACGGCTGGGCGTATGGCATTCACGATGGCCTGCTGCGCGATCTGGAAGTGACCGCAACCAACCGAGAGACGCTGGAGCAGCGCTACCGTCAGGGTGTCTCTAACCTGACCCAGAAGCACGTTAACCACAAGTAAACGCAAAACGGCAACGCAAGTTGCCGTTTTTAGTCCGCAGGCCCGTTAAGCGTAGCGCCAACGGGTAATATCCGCCTTACTCGTCCAGCAGCACCACTTTGCCGACATACGGCAGATGGCGATAGCGCTGCGCGTAGTCAATCCCGTAGCCCACCACAAATTCGTCCGGGATCGAGAAACCGACAAACTCCACGGGAACGTCCACTTCACGGCGGGTCGGTTTATCCAGCAGGGTACAAATCGCCAGCGATTTTGGGCCGCGCAGGCTGAGAATTTCGCGTACTTTTGACAGGGTGTTCCCGGAATCGATGATGTCTTCCACAATCAGAACATCTTTGCCACGAATGTCTTCATCCAGATCTTTGAGAATTTTAACATCACGGGTGGTCGACATGCCGCTGCCATAGCTGGAGGCGGTCATAAAATCGACTTCATGGGAGACCTGCACTTCGCGGCAGAGATCGGCCATAAACATGAAGGAACCGCGTAACAGACCCACCAGCACCATCTCACTGCCGCTGTCTTTATAATGTTCGGTGATCTGACGACCAAGTTCGGCGATACGCGTTTTGATCTCCGCTTCAGGGATCATCACTTCAACAGTATGTTTCATTTTACTAACCGTATGATTTTATAACGAATTTCTCAATGCCTATGGATTCGCGTCCGGCATCGCTTCATAAGCCCTGAAGTATACCAGCAAATGGATCCTCCTGGCGCATGAGTTCACAAAAGCCATATTTGTGATTCCGATCACACTTGTTAAGTCCTATAATTAATTGCTACTAAATAATTAACAAACTTATCGAGTGTCTTTTATGGCGGAAACAAAAAATCAACATTCACGTTTACTCGTGAGGCTAACAGCCCTGTTCGCTGCATTTTGCGGACTGTATCTGTTAATCGGCGGGGTCTGGCTGGTAGCCATTGGCGGCTCCTGGTACTACCCGGTAGCAGGTGTGGTTATGCTCGGCGTCACCCTGCTTCTCTGGCGCAGTAAACAATCGGCACTGTGGCTCTACGCGGCCCTGCTGCTGGCTACGATGATCTGGGGCGTATGGGAGGTCGGCTTCGACTTCTGGGCCCTGACCCCGCGTAGCGACATTCTGGTCTTCTTCGGTATCTGGCTGATCCTGCCTTTCGTCTGGCGTCGTCTGCTTGTGCGCTCCAGCGGTGCGGTTGCCGCCCTGGTCGTGGCGCTGCTGATTAGCGGTGGCATCCTGACCTGGGCTGGCTTTAACGATCCGCAGGAGGTGAAAGGCACCCTGAATGCGGAATCTACGCCTGCGGCGGCGATCTCCGACGTGGCAGATGGTGACTGGCCTGCCTATGGCCGTAACCAGGAAGGTCAGCGTTACTCCCCGCTGAAGCAGATCAACGCGGACAACGTGAAAAACCTGAAAGAAGCCTGGGTATTCCGTACCGGCGATCTTAAGATGCCGAACGATCCGGGTGAACTGACCAACGAAGTGACCCCGATTAAAGTGGGCAACATGCTTTACCTCTGTACGGCGCACCAGCGTCTGTTCGCGCTTGATGCGGCCACCGGTAAAGAGAAATGGCACTTCGATCCGCAGCTGAAAACCAACAACCAGTTCCAGCACGTGACCTGCCGTGGCGTCTCTTACCACGAAGCGCGTGCCGATAACGCCAGCCCGGAGGTGATCGCCGACTGTCCGCGCCGCATCATGCTGCCGGTGAATGACGGTCGTCTGTTTGCCATTAACGCCGAAACCGGCAAGCTGTGCGAAACCTTTGCCAACAAAGGTGTGCTGAACCTACAGACCAACATGCCGGATCAGACCCCGGGTCTGTATGAACCTACTTCACCCCCGATCATCACCGATAAAACCATCGTGATTGCCGGTTCGGTAACGGATAACTTCTCCGTTCGCGAAACCTCTGGCGTGATCCGCGGTTTTGACGTTAACACCGGTAAACTGCTGTGGGCCTTCGATCCGGGTGCGAAAGATCCAAACGCTATCCCGTCGGATGAACACACCTTTACCTTCAACTCGCCAAACTCCTGGGCGCCAGCCGCCTATGACGCGAAGCTGGACCTGGTCTACCTGCCGATGGGTGTGACCACGCCGGATATCTGGGGTGGCAACCGCACGCCAGAGCAGGAGCGTTATGCCAGCTCTGTTCTGGCGCTGAATGCGACCACCGGTAAACTGGCATGGAGCTACCAGACCGTTCACCACGATCTGTGGGATATGGACATGCCGTCCCAGCCGACGCTGGCAGACATTACCGTCAACGGTAAAACCGTACCGGTGATCTACGCCCCGGCGAAAACAGGCAACATCTTCGTGCTGGACCGTCGTAACGGCGAGCTGGTCGTGCCGGCACCGGAAAAACCGGTTCCGCAGGGCGCGGCGAAAGGCGACTATGTCACCAAAACCCAGCCGTTCTCCGATCTGAGCTTCCGTCCGAAGAAAGATCTCAGCGGCGCGGACATGTGGGGCGCCACCATGTTCGACCAGCTGGTGTGCCGCGTGATGTTCCACCAGTTGCGCTATGAAGGCATCTTCACTCCACCATCCGAGCAGGGCACGCTGGTGTTCCCGGGTAACCTGGGGATGTTCGAATGGGGCGGTATCTCCGTTGACCCGAACCGTCAGGTGGCGATTGCCAACCCGATGGCGCTGCCGTTTGTCTCTAAACTGATCCCACGCGGCCCGGGCAACCCGATGGAACAGCCGAAAGATGCCCAGGGCACCGGTACGGAATCCGGTATTCAGCCGCAGTACGGCGTGCCGTATGGCGTGACGCTGAACCCGTTCCTCTCTCCGTTTGGCCTGCCGTGTAAACAGCCTGCCTGGGGTTATATCTCTGCGCTGGATCTGAAAACTAACCAGGTCGTCTGGAAAAAACGTATTGGTACGCCACAGGACAGCATGCCGTTCCCGATGCCGATCCCGGTGCCGTTCAATATGGGTATGCCGATGCTGGGTGGTCCAATCTCCACCGCTGGTAACGTGCTGTTCATCGCGGCAACCGCAGATAACTACCTGCGCGCGTACAACATGACCAACGGTGAGAAACTGTGGCAGGGCCGTCTGCCTGCGGGTGGACAGGCTACACCGATGACCTATGAAGTGAATGGCAAGCAGTATGTTGTCATCTCTGCGGGGGGTCATGGTTCGTTTGGGACGAAGATGGGCGACTATATTGTTGCCTATGCGTTGCCTGATGAAAAATAAGTGACTAAAAAGCCGGGTGGCGGCTTCGCCTTACCCGGCCTACAGTTCGAGCTCACGTAGGCCCGGTAAGCGTAGCGCCACCGGGCTTTTTTTATACCGTGAACCCCAGCATCATCCCGGTATCTTCATGCTCTAACAGATGGCAGTGCGCCATATAGGCATACTCCTTCGGCGCGTCATGATCGAACTTCACTAACACCTCGCTCACTCCGCCTTCAACGCGCACCGTATCCTTCCAGCCTGCGCGATGCACCGCTGGCGCTTTGCCGTTTTCCGTCAGGATGCGGAACTGGGTGCCGTGAATATGGAACGGATGCAGCATCATGTCCCCTTCCCCGGAGATCGTCCAACGTTCATACTGCCCTTTAGCGGCGGCAAACTGCGGCGTGTGCATATCGAAGGCTTTGCCATTGATCCGGTTGCCGTTGTGGAAATCGAACCCATGCATGCTGTGATCCATTCCCCCCATCTGGCCATGATTCATATGACCCTTCATCTGGCCGTGATGCATCCCCGCCATCGCCTGGTCGCCATACTTCTTCATCAACGCCTGCATGCCCATCATGTCGAGCATCGGGTCCATGGAGAGCTGGAGCTTGCGCTGGGTCAGCCCCTCCAGCGACGGCAGTGCGGGCAGCGTGGTCAGGGTGTCCGGCAGTGCGCCCGAGGCGGTCACCAGCAGCGGCTGAATGCGCAGCACCGGCTGCGGTTTATCGAACGGCGCCACCGCCATCCCCATCTGGCTTACCGGCAGGGTTATCAGGTCAAAGGGCTTGCCGTCGCTGATGTCCACCAGCACCTCGAAACGCTCCCCCATCAGCATCGGCAGTTCGGTCACTTTTACCGGCTCAGCCAGCAGCCCGCCGTCGCTGGCGACGACATAGAGTGGACGCTTATCGCTGGCGGCGAAATTGAGCGAGCGGGCATTACAGCCGTTGAGCAGACGCAGGCGCAGCCACCCTTTCGGCGCATTGTGCTGCGGGTAGATCGCCCCGTTGGTCAGCAGCGTGTCGCCAAACCAGCCCACCGCGGCGCTCATCACATCCAGCTGATAGTCAATTTGCCCGTCGGCGGTAAATTTCTTGTCCTGCACGATCACCGGTACATCGTCAATGCCCCACTGCTTTGGCAGGCGCAGCAGACGGCTTTCGTCATCTTCAATCAGTACCAGCCCGGCTAACCCCATCGCCACCTGATGGCCGGTTTTACCGTGCTGATGGGGATGAAACCAGCAGGTCGCCGCTCGCTGCTCCGGAGTAAAGGTCACCGTCCGCTGGCCGCCGGGCTTAATGATACCGTGCGGTCCGCCGTCTACCTCACCCGGCACCTCCAGACCGTGCCAGTGGACGGTGGTCTCTTCGTTCAGGGTATTATGAATGTTAACGGTCAGCGCTTTTCCCTTGCGTAGCTGAATGGCCGGGCCCAGCAGGTTGCCGTTGTAACCCCAGGTGGTAGCGTGATGCGCACCAAAGGCGGTTTTCCCCGCCTGCACCACCAGATTCACCTGATTGCGTGCATCGGGAGCGAGTAAATTCGGGATCGGCAAAACAGGCCGCTCGGCGGCAAAGGCCGCGCGGCTCCAGAGGGGCAGCGCACTGGCGACGCCCAGTGCGGCAGAATATTTTAAAAAATCACGGCGTTGCATGTTCATCTCCTTATTCGCAGCAGTCAATGTTCTGAGCATAAACCCTCCCCTTGCCGGAAGGTCAAGAAAAGCCGCAATAATAAAGATCGTCGCACCGGCGGGAAGTGTGCTAACGTTGAATTTCCGTGACGTATTGGTAGAAGCAATGAAGACGTTTTTCCGAACAATTCTGTTCAGCACCCTGATGATTAGTTGCGCAAACAGCTATGCGCTGAGTGAAAATGAAGCCGAAGATATGGCGGATTTAACGGCGGTGTTCGTGTTCCTGAAAAACGACTGCGGCTACCAGAATTTACCCAACGGTCAGATTCGCCGCGCCCTGGTCTTTTTTGCTCAACAGAACCAGTGGGATCTGAGCAACTACGACAGTTTTGACATGAAAACCCTCGGTGAAGACAGCTACCGCGATCTCAGCGGCATCGGCATTCCCACGGCAAAAAAATGTAAAGCCCTGGCTCGCGACTCGCTGAGCCTTCTTGCCTACGTTAAGTAAATCCTCATCCGATGCCCCTTTGCTGAATTTATGACCGTGCAACCACGGTCATAGTTAGCTATGATGTTGCCCCCGTTTTATGCGGGTGTTAACAAAGGAGGTATCATCCCATGGCCGAAAAAAATATGTGGCATGAAACGCTGCATGACCATTTTGGACAGTACTTTGCCATTGATAACGTGCTCTATCATGAGAAAACCGATCATCAGGATCTGATCATTTTCGAAAACGCGGCCTTTGGCCGGGTGATGGCGCTGGATGGCGTAGTGCAAACCACCGAGCGTGACGAGTTCATTTATCATGAAATGATGACCCACGTCCCGCTGCTGGCACACGGCAATGCGAAACATGTGCTGATCATCGGCGGCGGCGACGGCGCTATGCTGCGCGAAGTCTCCCGCCATAAATCCATTGAAAGCATCACCATGGTCGAGATTGACGCGGGCGTCGTCTCTTTCTGCCGCCAGTACCTGCCGAACCATAATGCTGGCAGCTACGACGATCCGCGCTTTACGCTTGTGATCGACGACGGCGTCAATTTTGTTAACCAGACGACGCAGACCTTCGATGTGATCATCTCCGATTGCACCGATCCGATTGGTCCCGGTGAGAGTCTCTTTACCTCGGCCTTCTATGAAGGCTGCAAACGCTGCCTGAACCCTGGCGGTATCTTCGTTGCCCAGAACGGCGTCTGCTTCCTGCAGCAGGACGAGGCCATCGACAGCCACCGCAAGCTGAGCCACTACTTTACCGACGTCAGCTTCTACCAGGCGGCAATCCCGACCTATTACGGCGGTGTCATGACCTTTGCCTGGGCCACGGACAACGATGCCCTGCGCCATCTCTCCACCGGCATCATTCAGGCGCGCTTCCAGCAGGCGAATCTGACCTGCCGCTATTACAATCCGGCCGTCCATACCGCAGCCTTTGCCTTACCGCAATATTTGCACGATGCTCTGAGGGGGTGAACGAATTGAAAAAGCTGAAACTGCATGGCTTTAACAACCTGACCAAAAGCCTGAGTTTTTGTATTTACGATATCTGCTATGTAAAAACGGCGGAAGAGCGCGATGGTTATATCGCCTATATCGATGAACTCTATAACGCCAACCGACTGACTGAGATCCTGTCAGAAACCTGCTCTATCATTGGCGCCAATATCCTGAACATTGCGCGTCAGGATTATGAACCCCAGGGTGCCAGCGTCACCATTCTGGTCAGCGAGGAGCCCGTCGATCCCACCCTTATCGACCATACGGAGCATCCCGGTCCGCTGCCGGAAGCGGTGGTTGCCCATCTCGATAAAAGCCATATCTGCGTACATACCTACCCGGAGAGCCATCCGGAAGGTGGGCTGTGTACTTTCCGCGCCGATATTGAAGTGTCCACCTGCGGCGTGATCTCCCCGCTTAACGCGCTCAATTACTTAATTCATCAGCTTGAGTCCGATATCGTGACCATTGACTACCGTGTGCGCGGTTTTACCCGCGATATCAATGGTATGAAGCACTTTATCGACCATGAAATTAACTCCATTCAGAACTTCATGTCCGAAGACATGAAAGCGCTGTATGACATGATGGATGTGAATGTTTATCAGGAGAATATCTTCCATACCAAGATGCTGCTTAAGGAGTTCGACCTGAAGCACTACATGTTCCATACCCGGCCGGAAGATTTAAGCGAAGATGAGCGCAAGGTCATTACTGACCTGCTGTGGAAAGAGATGCGCGAAATTTACTACGGCCGCAATATCGCGACCGTATAAGATGCGTCAGGAGCAGGGATGCTCCTGATACTATTTCTGCTTCACAAACTCGCGGTAGGCCGCCACCACCTGCAGAAAATCCTCTACGCCGCACAGCGACAGACTCTCTTCGTCGTAGTAGCTCATCCCCTCTTCCATCTCGTCGCCGGAAAACTCCAGCTGATTGGCACGAACCATGACCTCTTCGCCATCCATCCACAGCGTGTATTCATGCCCGGCGCGTTGCCAGGATCGTTCACTGCCTTTGACCGTGCGCGCAGCCTGTTCCACTTCATCGAGCAGGCCCAGGTTCTCTTTTACTTCCTCGTTGAACCAGTGACCGACCACCTCGTGGCCCATCGACATCCGCACTTTCACCACACCGGTGATATCACGCAGAAATTCGTAATCCATAGTATTTTCCTCTGCAAAGCTCTTGCAGTAATTATCGCAGCAGCGGGGAAGAAAAAAAGCCGAACGGGTGGAAGGAATGAAAATAAAAAACCCACCGCGTGTGCGATGGGTTTGACAGGCCCGGTAAGCGTCGAGCCACCGGGCAATGAGGCGTTGATTACACCGCCGTCTGGAAGATCACCCCGTCCGCTTTCTCGGTGTACTGAGAGAGCTGGTCGAAGTTCAGATAGCGATAGGTATCCACCGCGGTCTTATCTACCTGCGACACGAAGGTCTGGTACTCTTCCGGCGTTGGCAGTTTACCAATCAGCGCTGCAACCGCCGCCAGCTCCGCAGAGGCCAGGTAGACATTTGCACCAGTACCTAAACGGTTCGGGAAGTTACGGGTAGAGGTGGAAACCACCGTCGCACCGTCAGCCACGCGCGCCTGGTTACCCATACAGAGGGAACAGCCAGGGATTTCGATACGCGCCCCGCTCTTACCAAACACGCTGTAGTAGCCCTCTTCCGTCAGCTGAGCCGCATCCATACGGGTTGGCGGCGCCACCCACAGACGGGTTGGCAGCTGGCCTTTGTGGGTATCCAGCAGTTTACCGGCAGCGCGGAAGTGACCGATGTTGGTCATGCAGGAGCCGATGAACACTTCGTCGATCTTGTCGCCCTGAACGTCAGAGAGCAGACGCGCGTCATCCGGATCGTTCGGCGCACAGAGGATTGGCTCTTTGATGTCAGCCAGGTCGATCTCGATCACCGCGGCATATTCTGCATCGGCGTCGGCTTCCAGCAGCTGTGGATCTGCCAGCCATTTCTCCATGCCCTGAATACGACGCTCCAGGGTACGGCGGTCGCCGTAGCCTTCAGCAATCATCCACTTCAGCAGCACGATGTTGGAGGTCAGGTACTCGATAATCGGCTCTTTGTTGAGCTTGATGGTACAGCCCGCAGCGGAACGCTCGGCGGAGGCATCGGTCAGCTCGAACGCCTGCTCCACTTTCAGCTCCGGCAGACCTTCGATCTCCAGGATACGGCCAGAGAAGATGTTCTTTTTACCTTTCTTCTCAACGGTCAGCAGGCCCTGTTTGATGGCGTACAGCGGGATCGCATGCACCAGGTCGCGCAGGGTGATGCCCGGCTGCATTTTACCTTTGAAACGCACCAGCACCGATTCCGGCATGTCCAGCGGCATGACGCCGGTCGCGGCAGCAAAGGCCACCAGGCCGGAGCCCGCCGGGAAGGAGATGCCAATCGGGAAGCGGGTGTGGGAGTCACCACCGGTACCGACGGTATCCGGCAGCAGCATGCGGTTCAGCCAGGAGTGGATCACGCCGTCGCCCGGACGCAGGGAGACACCGCCGCGGTTCATGATGAAGTCTGGCAGCGTGTGGTGCGTGGTGACGTCAACCGGCTTCGGATAGGCCGCGGTGTGGCAGAAGGACTGCATCACCAGGTCTGAGGAGAAGCCCAGGCACGCCAGGTCTTTCAGTTCGTCACGGGTCATCGGACCGGTGGTATCCTGAGAGCCCACGGAGGTCATCTTCGGCTCGCAGTACGCACCCGGACGGATACCGGCTACGCCGCATGCACGGCCAACCATTTTCTGCGCCAGAGAGTAACCACGGTTGCTTTCCGCCACGTCTTTTGCCTGACGGAATACGTCTGAGTGCGGCAGACCCAGCGCTTCACGCGCTTTGGTAGTCAGGCCACGACCGATGATCAGCGGGATACGGCCACCGGCACGCACTTCGTCAATCAGCACGTCGGTTTTCAGTTCAAAGCTCGCCAGCAGCTCGTTGGTTTCGTGGTTACGCACTTCGCCTTTTAACGGGTAAACGTCAATCACGTCGCCCATGTTCAGGTTAGAGACATCCACTTCAATTGGCAGTGCACCCGCATCTTCCATGGTGTTGAAGAAGATTGGCGCAATTTTGCCGCCGAGGCACAGGCCACCGCCACGTTTGTTCGGCACGTGTGGGATATCATCACCCATGAACCACAGCACGGAGTTGGTCGCGGATTTACGGGAAGAGCCGGTACCGACTACGTCACCGACGTACGCCAGCGGGAAGCCTTTTTTCTGCAGGGCTTCGATCTGTTTGATCGGGCCGACAGCGCCTGGCTGATCCGGCTCAATGCCTTCGCGGGCGTTTTTCAGCATCGCCAGGGCGTGCAGTGGGATATCCGGGCGTGACCACGCATCCGGCGCCGGAGAGAGGTCATCGGTGTTAGTTTCGCCCGTCACCTTGAAGACGGTAACGGTCATTTTTTCCGCCAGCGCAGGGCGGCTCAGGAACCACTCGGCATCAGCCCAGGACTGCATCACCTGCTTCGCGTAGCTGTTGCCCGCTTTGGCTTTCTCTTCTACGTCGTAGAAGTTATCGAACATGAGCAGCGTATGGGACAGGGCTTTGGCGGCGCCAGGCGCCAGCGTGTCGCTGTCCAGGGCATCGATCAGCGGATGAATGTTATAACCACCCTGCATGGTGCCGAGCAGTTCAATCGCTTTTTCAGGGGTAACCAGTGGGGAGGTTGCGTCGCCTTTGGCAATCGCAGCAAGGAAACCGGCTTTTACGTAGGCAGCTTCATCTACGCCTGGCGGTACGCGGTTGATCAACAGATCTAACAGGAATTCTTCTTCGCCTTTTGGCGGATTCTTCAGCAGCTCGACGAGCGCGGCCATTTGGGTTGCATCTAACGGTTTGGGTACAATCCCCTCGGCGGCACGTTCTGCTACGTGCTTACGGTATTCTTCTAGCACGACGGTTCTCCTCGCTCTCATTGTCATATGCGGCGGGCGTTCTCTTCACGCTCCTGTGAGACAGCAGTTTGTAGGGTATATGCCCGATACCGCGTCGGGCAGCATAGCAGGATTTTCAGACAGTGTTAATCCGTTTACAAAAAAGCAACATTAAATTGTTTGCTGAATCGTTAAGCATGGTGTAGCGGCACGCTGCTGTGTAATAAATAGTCACACTCTTTGCCCGATGAAGGCCCACGGTTCCACCCGTAAAGTCAAAAAGCGAGGGACGGGAAGATTATACTCCCGGCATCACTCTTCTCTTCGGAGTCTTTATGAAGCTGCCCTTTTCCCCAACGTTGCTCGCCCTTCTCTGTAGCGTCGGGCTATTTGCCGCCTCCGGGGTGATGTATGTTAAAAGCCGCGCGCCAGAAACCGTAAGCGAAGCTGCGCCAGCTACAACGGCTGCCACTCCACCAGCGCCCGTTGCCGCCCCAGTCTATAGCGCCGCACAAATTGACCAGTGGGTTGCGCCCATCGAGCTCTATCCCGACCCCCTCCTGTCACAGATTCTGATGGCCTCGACCTACCCTTCCAGCGTTATCCAGGCGGCGCAGTGGTCGCAGGATAATCCCAAAATGGAGGGTGATGCCGCCATTCAGGCCGTCTCCGGTCAGCCCTGGGACGCCAGCGTGAAATCCCTGGTCGCCTTCCCGCAGCTTATGTCGTTGCTGGGCGGCAACCCCGAATGGGTACAAAATCTGGGAGACGCTTTCCTGGCGCAGCCAAAAGATGTGATGGACGCCGTGCAACGCCTGCGCGCGCTGGCGCAGCAAACCGGGGCGTTAACATCGACGCCGCAGCAAAAAGTGACGGTAGCGACAACACCAACGTCAACCGCTACGGTGAAAACAGCCTCCACGCCCAGCCAGACGGTGATCAAAATAGAGCCTGCCGACCCGCAGGTGGTCTATGTACCATCCTATAACCCATCTGTGGTGTATGGAACCTGGCCCAACGCCAGCTATCCGCCGGTATATCTGCCCCCTTCTCCCGGTCAGCAATTTACCAGCAGCTTTGTGAAAGGGTTTGGCTATAGCCTGGGTGTCGCCACCACCTACGCGCTCTTTAGCAGTATCGACTGGGATCATCACGACGATGACCACCATCATCACGATGACGATCACCACGACGACCATCATCATGATGGTTATTCGCATAATGGCGATAATATCAATATCAACGTTAACAATTACAACAAGATAACCGGAGAGCACCGCACAGATAACCACATGGCCTGGCAGCATAACCCGGCTTATCGCAACGGCGTTCCCTACACCAATAGCCAGCTCGCCAGCCACTTTCACCAGACCCATGTTTCCCAGGGGCTGAGCGCGACAGAGCATCAGTCGGTCAACCGCGACAGCCAGCGTCAGGCGGCGATGGCGCAGGTGCAGCAGTCGACGGGCAAATCACTGACCCAGCTCAGGCAACCTGCAACCCTGCATGGACAGCATCCGACCTCCAGCCAGCAGCTTAAACAGATCTCACAGCGGAACAATTTCCGTGGTTACGACAGCCCACCGCCCCGGATGCAGCATCGCCTTAGCCAGCCGCATACTGAGCACAAACAGGCTGCGCGCCCTGTGGAGCATGACTCCCGACCACTACGCGCCAATGCGCTGAGCGGTAACGACAGCCGCTCAGCTAACTGGCGGGCCCAGCAGCAACGCGGGCTGGAAAGCCGCCAACGCGCTTCGCTTAACGGCGAGCAGCGTGCGGAACTGCGAGAGCAGCGGTTCGAACGCCATGTTGAACACCGTGAATTACGCCATCGTTAAGGAAGCCGTCATGAAAAGTAAACCGATCGCGGGCGTCTTATTGCTGATGGTTTCATCATTTGCCGTCGCCCAGGCGCATTTTCCTACGCCCGACGGGGCTGCCAGCGCGCTGACCAAAGCCATTAGCGAGCAAGATCAACGCGCCATGCAGGATCTGCTGGGTGATAACTGGCACGATGCGCTACCGCCGGAAGGGGTCGATCCTGACGCGGTGGATCGTTTTCTGCGCGACTGGCAGGTTAAGCATGAGATAGTCCTCGACGGAGAGGTTGCCCATCTGGCCGTTGGCAGCAGCGGCTAGCAGCTACCTGTCCCGTTGGTTAAAACCGCCGAAGGCTGGCGCTTTGATATGAAGGCTGGCGCAGAGGAAATTCAGACCCGGGAAATCGGTCGAAATGAACTGGCGGCCATGGAAGCGCTGCATGCGTATGTTGATGCCCAGCAGAGTTACTACGCGCTGAATCATCGGTATGCACAAAGCATCGTCAGCACTCCGGGGAAAAAAGAGGGTCTTTACTGGCCCACAGTCCCAGGCGAAGCGCCAAGCCCGCTGGGTCCGGCATTCAACCCGCCGCAACCGGGCGAAGGCTACCACGGCTATCATTTCCGCATCTTACCCGCTCAGGAGGGATTTGCGATGGTCGCCTGGCCCGTAAGCTACGGTCAGACAGGGATAATGAGCTTTATCATCGATCAAGATGACAAGGTGTATCAGCGCAATCTCGGCGCGGATTCACAGCAACAGGCGCAGGCGATGAGCGCCTTTACGACGGCGCCAGGCTGGCAGCCGGTGGCCCGCTAAGGAATGGGCCCGGATGCGGCTTCGCCTTACCCGGGCGATTATAAACAAGCCCGGATAAGGTGTTTGCTCCGCATCCGGGAATCAGCATTATCCCTGATGCGGCATCAGCTCAGGATAGCCTTTAAAAGCCGATTTCGTGCTGGTTAAGGCCGCCTCATCATCATGAATACTGCCAGAGTTCGCTGCCCAGACGCCTTCCTGAGTATGGGTGATCTGTTGGTGCCGCGCATTCAGATCCTGCCCCATCGCAGCAATGTGCGTACTTTCGGTTACCCCGCTGTTAGCGGCCCACGGAATCACCGGATCGCTGGCGCAGGCCATACCGGATACCAGAACAGTCATTAACAGAGCAGGCTTTAAAAAGCGTTTCATTACATTCCCTCAATTTAATTACCTTGCTACTAGTTTACTACGTTACCAGTGTCAGGGAATGACAAGTTACTGGGAATTATTTCTTGTGAAACAAGGTGTTGTTTAGATAATCAATTGTCAAAATTGTTAACACACCGGCAGGTTGGCAGGCACAAAAAAAGCGGCCACAGGCCGCCTGATTAAGAGCCAGAAAGCAGAGAGCGCCTTCTGGCTGGTCAGCGTAAGCTTACTTCTTCTTCGCTTTCGCGTTTGGCAGGTCGGTGATGCTGCCTTCAAACACTTCTGCCGCCAGGCCAACAGACTCGTGCAGAGTCGGGTGAGCGTGGATGGTCAGCGCGATGTCTTCAGCGTCGCAACCCATTTCGATCGCCAGACCGATCTCGCCCAGCAGCTCGCCGCCGTTGGTGCCGACAATCGCACCACCGATCACACGGTGAGTCTCTTTGTCGAAGATCAGTTTGGTCATACCGTCTGCGCAGTCGGAAGCGATAGCACGGCCAGAAGCAGCCCACGGGAAGGTGGCAGTTTCGTAGCTGATGCCTTTCTCTTTCGCTTCTTTCTCGGTCAGACCGACCCATGCCACTTCTGGCTCGGTGTAGGCGATAGATGGGATCACTTTCGGGTCGAAGTAGTGCTTCATCCCGGCGATAACTTCTGCGGCAACGTGGCCTTCGTGAACACCTTTGTGCGCCAGCATTGGCTGACCGACGATATCGCCGATAGCAAAGATGTGCGGCACGTTAGTGCGCAGCTGTTTGTCAACGCGGATGAAACCACGGTCGTCCACTTCCACGCCCGCTGCACCTGCATTGAGGTTTTTACCGTTCGGCACACGACCGATCGCCACCAGCACGGCGTCGTAACGCTGCGCTTCAGCAGGGGCTTTTTTGCCTTCCATGGAAACGTAAATACCGTCTTCTTTCGCTTCAACGGCAGTCACTTTGGTTTCCAGCATTAGATTGAATTTCTTGCTGATGCGTTTGGTGAAGACTTTAACGATGTCTTTGTCAGCAGCCGGGATAACCTGGTCGAACATCTCAACCACGTCAATGTCTGAACCCAGCGCATGGTAAACGGTACCCATTTCCAGACCGATAATACCACCGCCCATAACCAGCAGGCGTTTTGGTACTTCTTTCAGCTCCAGCGCATCGGTGGAGTCCCATACGCGCGGATCTTCATGTGGAATGAATGGCAGTTCGATCGGACGGGAGCCCGCCGCGATGATCGCGTTGTCGAAGTTGATTACGGTTTTGCCGTTTTCGCCTTCCACTTCCAGGGTGTTGGCCCCGGTGAATTTACCCAGACCGTTAACTACTTTTACTTTACGGCCTTTAGCCATACCAGCCAGACCGCCGGTCAGCTGATTGATGACTTTCTCTTTCCAGGTACGAATTTTATCGATATCGGTTTTCGGCTCGCCGAAGACGATACCGTGTTCAGCCAGCGCTTTGGCTTCTTCGATAACTTTCGCTACGTGCAGCAGCGCTTTAGAAGGGATACAGCCGACGTTCAGACAAACACCACCCAGGGTGTTGTAGCGTTCTACGATGACGGTTTCCAGACCTAAATCAGCGCAACGGAAGGCAGCAGAATAACCTGCCGGGCCTGCCCCAAGTACCACGACCTGAGTTTTGATTTCAGTACTCATCATGACCTCTTATTGATTTCCGGCGGTCCAGGTACTTTGTCGCCCTTCATCCACCGGGACGTTCTATCCGCCCGCAGTTTACAAAATTGTTAACAATTTTGAAACAACAAACGGCTCACGAATTTCCGCTTTCGCCAATAACCTCACGAACCACATGAGATTAACAGAAAAAAGCCGGCCGTCAGGCCGGCTTTTTTACTTACATCACCAGGCGGCGAATGTCGCTCAGCATGTTGTTGATGATGGTGATAAAGCGCGCACCATCAGCACCGTCGATCACGCGGTGGTCGAAGGAGAGAGAGATTGGCATCATCAGACGCGGCACAAACTCTTTACCATTCCACACCGGCTCCATCGCAGACTTGGAGACACCAAGGATCGCCACTTCCGGCGCGTTAACAATCGGCGCGAAGTGGGTAGTACCCAGGCCGCCGATGCTGGAGATAGTGAAGCAGCCGCCCTGCATTTCGCCGGCAGTCAGCTTACCATCACGCGCTTTCTTGGAGATGGTGGTCAGTTCACGAGACAGCTCGGTAACGCTCTTCTTGTTCACGTCTTTAAAGACCGGAACAACCAGACCGTTTGGCGTATCAACCGCAACACCGATGTTGATGTATTTCTTCAGCGTCAGCTTCTGGCCATCTTCGGACAGGGAGCTGTTGAAGCGTGGCATCTGTTCCAGAGCCGCAGCAACTGCCTTCATGATGAAGACCACTGGGGTGAATTTCACGTCCAGTTTACGCTTCTCAGCTTCGGCGTTCTGCTGTTTACGGAACGCTTCCAGATCGGTGATATCGGTTTTGTCGAAGTGGGTAACGTGCGGGATCATCACCCAGTTACGGCTCAGGTTAGCACCAGAGATTTTCTGGATACGGCCCAGTTCCACTTCTTCGATTTCGCCGAACTTGCTGAAGTCCACTTTCGGCCAAGGCAGCATGCCCGGGATACCGCCACCGGTGGCAGCAGCAGGTGCCGCTTCAGCGCGTTTAACCGCCTCTTTCACGTAAGCCTGAACGTCTTCACGCAGGATACGACCTTTACGGCCAGTCCCTTTCACTTTCGCCAGGTTCACACCGAATTCGCGCGCCAGGCGACGAATCAGCGGGGTCGCGTGGACGTATGCGTCGTTTTCAGCGAACTCAGATTTGCCTTCCGCTTTCGCAGCCGGAGCGGCAGCTGGTTTAGCAGCCTGAGCCGGTGCAGCAGCAGGTGCTGGCGCAGCAGCAGCGGCCGGAGCGGCTGCAGGCGCAGCGCCTTCCACTTCGAAGACCATGATCAGGGAGCCAGTAGAAACTTTGTCGCCGGTGCTGATTTTGATCTCTTTAACGGTACCGGCGAACGGCGCAGGCACTTCCATAGAAGCCTTGTCGCCTTCAACGGTGATCAGTGACTGTTCAGCGGCAACTTTATCGCCCACTTTCACCATCACTTCGGTGACTTCAACTTCGTCACCACCGATGTCAGGAACGTTAACCTCTTTCGCACCGCCAGCCGCAGCAGCAGCCTGAGCCGGAGCAGCTTCCGCTTTCGCTGGAGCCGCAGCGCCTTCAGCACCCGCCACTTCGAAGACCATGATCAGGGAGCCAGTAGAGACTTTGTCACCGGTGTTGATCTTGATCTCTTTAACGGTGCCCGCGAACGGTGCTGGCACTTCCATAGAAGCTTTATCGCCTTCTACGGTGATCAGGGACTGCTCAGCCGCAACGGTATCGCCCACTTTCACCAGGATCTCAGTGACTTCAACTTCGTCACCACCGATGTCAGGCACGTTAACTTCTTTCGCTGCCGCAGCAGCTGCTGGAGCAGCGGCGGCTGGAGCGGCTTCTTTCTTCTCTTCCTGCGCAGGTGCAGCAGCGGCTGCACCATCGGCGGAATCGAAAATCATGATCAGTTTGCCAGTCTCGGTTTTATCGCCAACAGAGACTTTGATCTCTTTAACGATGCCAGCCTGAGGAGACGGGACTTCCATAGAGGCTTTGTCGCCTTCTACGGTGATCAGCGACTGTTCAGCTTCAACTTTGTCGCCTACTTTGACCAGGATCTCGGTGATTTCAACTTCATCAGCCCCGATGTCCGGTACATTGATTTCGATAGCCATTATTCTTTTACCTCTTACGCCAGACGCGGGTTAACTTTTTCTGCATCGATGTTGAATTTGGTAATTGCGTCCGCAACCACTTTCTTATCGATTTCGCCACGTTTAGCCAGTTCGCCCAGGGCTGCTACAACCACGTAAGAAGCATCAACTTCGAAGTGGTGACGCAGGTTTTCGCGGCTGTCAGAACGACCGAAGCCGTCAGTACCCAGTACGCGATAATCATCAGCTGGAACGTAAGTACGAACCTGCTCTGCGAACAGTTTCATGTAGTCAGTAGATGCTACGGCCGGAGCGTCGTTCATCACCTGAGCGATGTACGGAACGCGCGGAGTTTCCAGCGGGTGCAGCATGTTCCAGCGCTCACAATCCTGGCCATCACGCGCCAGTTCAGTGAAGGAGGTTACGCTGTACACGTCGGAGCCCACACCGTAGTCTTTCGCCAGGATCTGCGCTGCTTCACGGACGTGACGCAGGATAGAACCGGAGCCCAGCAGCTGAACTTTACCTTTGCTACCTTCAACGGTTTCGAGTTTGTAGATACCTTTACGGATACCTTCCTCGGCACCTTCCGGTATGGCCGGCATGTGGTAGTTTTCGTTCAGGGTGGTGATGTAGTAGTAAATGTTCTCTTGCGCTTCACCGTACATGCGCTGCAGACCGTCATGCATGATGACTGCCACTTCGTACGCGTAAGACGGATCGTAAGAGATACAGTTCGGGATAGTCAGAGACTGAATGTGGCTGTGACCATCTTCGTGCTGCAGACCTTCGCCGTTCAGGGTCGTACGACCGGAAGTACCACCGATCAGGAAGCCGCGAGCCTGCTGGTCGCCTGCCTGCCAGCACAGGTCGCCGATACGCTGGAACCCGAACATGGAGTAGTAGATGTAGAACGGGATCATCGGCAGGTTGTTGGTGCTGTAGGAGGTCGCAGCAGCCAGCCAGGATGCGCCTGCGCCCAGCTCGTTGATACCTTCCTGCAGGATCTGGCCTTTCTCGTCTTCTTTGTAGTATGCAACCTGCTCACGGTCCTGCGGGGTGTACTGCTGGCCGTTCGGGCTGTAGATACCGATCTGACGGAACAGACCTTCCATACCGAAGGTACGCGCTTCGTCCGCGATGATTGGCACCAGACGATCTTTGATCGACTTGTTCTTCAGCATCACGTTCAGGGCACGCACGAAGGCGATAGTGGTAGAGATCTCTTTGTTCTGCTCTTCCAGCAGCTGAGAGAAGTCTTCCAGCGCTGGGAGTTCCAGTTTCTCAGTGAAGTTCACCTGACGGGACGGCAGGTAGCCGTTCAGTTTCTGACGCTGCGCGTGCAGATAGGTGTGCTCTTCAGAACCTTCCGGGAAGGTGATGTAAGAGAGGTTTTCAACCTGCTCGTCGGTCACTGGAACGTTGAAACGGTCGCGGATATAACGCACGCCGTCCATGTTCATTTTCTTAACCTGGTGCGCGATGTTTTTACCTTCGGCAGTGTCACCCATGCCATAACCTTTAACGGTATGCGCCAGGATGACGGTTGCTTTGCCTTTGGTTTCCTGCGCTTTTTTCAGTGCAGCGTAGACTTTCTTCGGATCGTGACCACCACGGTTCAGGGCCCAGATCTGCTCGTCAGTCCAGTCTGCAACCAGGGCTGCGGTTTCAGGATATTTACCGAAGAAGTGCTCACGAACATAGGCACCGTCTTTGGATTTGAAGGTCTGGTAGTCGCCGTCAACGGTTTCGTTCATCAGCTGGATCAGCTTACCGCTGGTATCTTTACGCAGCAGCTCGTCCCAACGACCGCCCCACATCACTTTAATCACGTTCCAGCCAGCACCTGCGAAGATGCCTTCCAGTTCGTTGATGATCTTGCCGTTACCGGTTACCGGACCATCCAGACGCTGCAGGTTACAGTTGATGATGAAGCAGAGGTTGTCCAGCTTCTCACGGGTCGCGATGGTGATCGCGCCTTTGGATTCTGGCTCATCCATCTCGCCGTCGCCCAGGAAGGCGTAAACGGTCTGCTGAGAGGTATCTTTCAGGCCACGGTGTTCCAGATATTTCAGGAATTTAGCCTGGTAGATCGCACCGATTGGGCCCAGACCCATGGAAACGGTCGGGAACTGCCAGAATTCTGGCATCAGTTTCGGGTGCGGATAGGAGGAGAGACCTTTACCGTGAACTTCCTGACGGAAGTTGTTCATCTGCTCTTCAGTCAGACGACCTTCCAGGAACGCACGTGCGTAGACGCCCGGAGAGATGTGGCCCTGGAAGTAGACCAGGTCGCCGCCGTCTTTCTCGGTGCGCGCGCGGAAGAAGTGGTTAAAGCACACTTCATAAACGGTTGCAGAGGACTGGAAGGATGCCATGTGGCCACCCAGCTCCAGATCTTTTTTGGATGCGCGCAGAACGGTCATGATGGCGTTCCAGCGGATTGCAGAACGGATACGGCGTTCCAGATCCAGATTGCCCGGGTATTCCGGTTCGTCTTCAACGGCAATCGTGTTTACGTAGTTGTTAGCCCCTGCACCTGCAGCTACTTTCACGCCGCCTTTGCGGGCTTCAGAAAGCATCTGTTCAATCAGATACTGAGCGCGCTCAACACCTTCTTCACGGATGACCGATTCGATCGCCTGTTGCCAGTCGCGAGTTTCGATCGGATCCACGTCATTTTGGAGACGTTCTGACATGGGGGTATTCCTTATCTATCTAATACGTTGATTTGTCTGGAACCTGTCCCATTGCATTTTCGCCAGAAAACGCAATAAGACAGGTTCTGCGTTTAGTTGCCGCGCTCTAAAAAACTGGCGCTTAATCCTTTCGTTGCTGTATGCGGCGTAATGAACGTTCGCGACGCGACTGTTCACGGCTGCGGTCCAGCAAGATTTCCTCAATGAAAGCCAGGTGACGGTGCGACGCTTCACGCGCCTGCTCCGGCTCCCCGGCCATTATCGCCTCGAATATTCGGGTGCGATGGTTGCTGACCAGCGGAAGCATCTCCCGGCGGGCATACAACAATTCAAAATTCTGACGAACGTTCTGGGCAAGCATTGGCTCCATGCAGCGTAGCAGATGGAGGAGCACCACGTTGTGGGCCGCTTCAGTGACGGCGATTTGATACTGGACGACGGCGTCGGACTCGGCGTCGAGATCGCCGGATTCCTGAGCCCGTTCGATGGCCTGATGCAGTTCGCGGATGCGCTCGCGATCGGCATCATTGCTGCGCAGCGCCGCGTAATAAGCCGCGATGCCTTCAAGCGCGTGACGGGTCTCAAGCAGATCAAACTGGGATTCTGGGTGGTCGGAGAGCAGCTCCACTAACGGGTCGCTGAAACTCTGCCACAGGCTGTTTTGCACAAAGGTTCCGCCACCCTGGCGACGAAGCAGCAGGCCCTTGGCTTCAAGGCGTTGGATCGCCTCACGCAGCGAGGGACGGGAAACGTCGAACTGTTTAGCCAGTTCGCGTTCAGGTGGTAGTTTTTCACCGGGGCGCAGGGTCCCCTCAAGGATCAAAAACTCCAGCTGCTGCTCAATCACATCGGATAATTTTGGTTGGCGAATTTTGCTGTAGGCCATATTCCCTGTCTTACGCCTTTTTGCCCGGAGTCAATTGGTCTTACCAATTTCATGTTCGTATCGCTAAAGTAACAAAGTATTCACCTTGTGTCCATATTGGTTTTGATTGAAATCATTAAACCCTGCTTATTTTAACAACCTTACAGAAATAACGTTTCAAAAATGTAACTCTGCACAAATGAATTGATTACCCCGAAAGAGGCAGTTTTAACTTTATTGAAACGGTGAAAAGTGCGATCTGAACCGATTTAGCGGAGTAAAAAATGAAATTCTGCCCACTTATGGCGCATTTTTATTCTATAGGTTGATAAAGGGAATTAAACGGGACGATTTACAAATGCTTTCTTTTTATTCGAACTCGCTTTCTCCTCGCATAAAGCAGGTGCATTCGCCGTCGCTTACCACTATTCTTCCGAATACGGAAGACACAGCCGGTTATTTCAGCCAATTGAACCGTAAACTAATAAATACATGAAATGGAATTTCATAATTACACACGCCAGAGCGTGAACATAACAACCACACACGAGGTTTTATAATGGAAGGTCAACAGCACGGCGATCAGCTAAAGCGCGGCCTTAAAAACCGCCATATCCAGCTTATTGCCCTCGGTGGTGCGATCGGTACCGGCCTGTTTCTGGGTAGCGCATCGGTTATTCAGTCTGCCGGGCCGGGTATTATTCTGGGCTATGCCATTGCCGGTTTTATCGCATTCCTTATTATGCGTCAGTTGGGCGAGATGGTGGTTGAAGAACCGGTAGCCGGTTCCTTCAGCCATTTTGCTTATAAATATTGGGGCAGTTTTGCCGGCTTCGCGTCCGGCTGGAACTACTGGGTCCTCTATGTTCTTGTCGCGATGGCGGAACTGACCGCGGTCGGTAAATATATCCAGTTCTGGTGGCCTGAAATCCCAACCTGGGCCTCAGCGGCAGTCTTCTTTGTGGTCATCAACGCCATTAACCTGACCAACGTGAAAGTGTTCGGCGAGATGGAGTTCTGGTTTGCCATTATTAAAGTTATCGCCGTTGTGGCGATGATCCTGTTCGGCGGCTGGCTGCTCTTCAGCGGCAATGGCGGCCCGCAGGCAAGCGTCAGCAACCTGTGGGATCAGGGCGGCTTCCTGCCGCACGGCATGACCGGACTGGTGATGATGATGGCGATCATCATGTTCTCCTTCGGGGGGCTGGAGCTGGTGGGTATCACCGCCGCGGAAGCAGACAACCCGGAGCAGAGCATCCCGAAAGCGACCAACCAGGTTATCTACCGTATCCTGATCTTCTATGTGGGCTCGCTGGCCGTGCTGCTCTCCCTGCTGCCATGGACCCGCGTCACCGCAGATACCAGCCCGTTTGTCCTCATCTTCCACGAGCTGGGCGACACTTTAGTAGCGAACGCGCTGAACGTAGTAGTACTGACCGCGGCGCTGTCGGTTTACAACAGCTGCGTCTACTGCAACAGCCGTATGCTGTTCGGCCTGGCCCAGCAGGGTAACGCCCCGAAAGCGCTGCTCTCTGTGGATAAACGTGGCGTACCGGTGAACACCATCCTGGTGTCGGCTGTGGTGACCGCACTCTGCGTGCTCATCAACTACCTGGCGCCGGAATCGGCCTTCGGCCTGCTGATGGCGCTGGTGGTCTCTGCCCTGGTGATCAACTGGGCGATGATTAGCCTGGCGCACATGAAGTTCCGTCGTGCCAAGCAGCAGCAGGGCGTGAAAACACGTTTCCCTGCCCTGCTCTACCCGCTGGGTAACTGGGTTTGCCTGCTGTTCATGGCCGCCGTACTGGTTATTATGCTGATGACCCCAGGCATGGCCATTTCGGTCTACCTGATCCCGGTATGGATTGTGATCCTCGGGGTGGGCTACATGTGTAAGCAGAAA
Organism: Leclercia sp. GHBNCSD; assembly: GCF_055805075.1. Taxonomy (NCBI): domain Bacteria; kingdom Pseudomonadati; phylum Pseudomonadota; class Gammaproteobacteria; order Enterobacterales; family Enterobacteriaceae; genus Leclercia; species Leclercia sp. GHBNCSD. The sequence goes on from NZ_JBQVYO010000001.1 coordinate 1,144,231, forward strand.
AATGCTAAAACGGTAAAAGCGCACTAATCCTCTCCCCTCTGCGTCCTCCCGGACGCAGAGGGTTGTTACCTTCCTCACACTTTCCCTTCAACAGCAATTTTATCCATATCAGCGACGTTATATTGCAACGCATATTTTCCTTTGCCAGCGAATAATTCTCTCCATACCGCTACTCGGAGAAACGTCGATGGATAACAATAAATTATCAGTGAAAGAAAAGATCGGCTATGGGATGGGTGATGCCGGGTGCAACATCATCTTTGGCGCCATCATGTTGTTTGTGAATTATTTTTATACGGATATTTTTGGCCTGGCACCGGCCCTGGTGGGCGTACTGCTGCTCTCGGTACGCGTAATTGATGCCGTTACCGACCCGATTATGGGGGCTATTGCCGACCGTACCCGCAGTAAGTATGGGCGATTTCGTCCATGGCTGCTGTGGATCGCCTTCCCCTATGCGCTCTTCAGCATCCTGATGTTCACCACCCCGGACTGGACCTACAACAGCAAAGTTATCTATGCCTTCGTCACCTACTTCCTGCTCTCTCTGACCTATACGGCGATTAACATTCCCTACTGCTCGTTGGGCGGGGTGATCACCAACGATCCTAAAGAGCGTGTTGCCTGCCAGTCCTACCGCTTTGTGCTGGTGGGTATTGCCACGCTGCTGCTGTCGCTGACGCTGCTGCCGATGGCCGACTGGTTCGGCGGCGAGGACAAAGCCAAAGGTTATCAGATGGCCATGACCGTGCTGGCGCTGATTGGCACCTGCATGTTCCTGTTCTGCTTCGCCACGGTGCGCGAACGTGTGCGCCCGGCGGTACAGACCCATGACGAACTGAAAAACGATCTGAAAGATGTCTGGAAGAACGACCAGTGGGTGCGCATCCTGCTGCTGACCCTGTGTAACGTCTGCCCTGGCTTTATCCGCATGGCGGCCACCATGTATTACGTCACCTGGGTGATGGGCCAAAGCACCCACTTTGCGACCCTGTTTATCAGCCTGGGTGTGGTGGGCATGATGCTCGGCAGCGTTATGGCAAAAGTGCTGACCGACCGCTGGTGTAAACTGAAGGTCTTCTTCTGGACCAACATTGCGCTGGCGATCTTCTCCTGCGCCTTCTATTTCTTCGATCCAAAAGCCACCGTGACCATTGTGGTGCTCTACTTCCTGCTGAACATCCTGCACCAGATCCCATCCCCGCTGCACTGGTCCCTGATGGCCGACGTGGATGACTACGGCGAATGGAAAACCGGGAAACGTATCACCGGGATCAGCTTCTCCGGCAATATCTTCTTCCTCAAGCTGGGTCTGGCCATTGCCGGTGCCATGGTGGGCTTCCTGCTCTCCTGGTACGGTTATGATGCCGGCGCAAAAGCGCAAAGCGCTGACGCCATCAACGGTATCGTCCTGCTCTTCACCGTTATCCCTGGCATCGGATACCTCATTACCGCAGGCGTGGTGCGTCTGCTGAAGGTCGACCGCGAAACGATGAAGCGGATCCAGGAAGACCTGGAGAAGCGTCGCAATAACTACCGCGAGCTGAACGAGTATCAGGAACTCAGCGCCGCTGAGACGAAATAAGGAGAGCCGAATGCAAACCTGGCCAAACCCGTTTATTGAACAACGCGCCGATCCGTACATTCTTCATCATGAAGGGCAGTACTACTTTATTGCCTCGGTTCCGGAGTATGACCGGCTGGCAATCCGCCGCGCCGACTCGCTGGAAGGGCTGCGCAGCGCACAAGAGGTCGTGGTCTGGCATAAGCCCGACAGCGGCCCGATGGGTAATCTGATCTGGGCCCCGGAACTGCATGCTATCGACGGCAAATGGTACATCTACTTCGCGGCGGCCCACACCCAGGCGCTGGACGAGCTGGGCATGTTCCAGCACCGGATGTATGCCCTGGAGTGCGCCGACAGCGACCCGCTCACCGGCAAATGGGTAGAGAAGGGGCAGATCAAAACGCACTTTGATACCTTTGCGCTGGATGCCACCACCTTTGTCCATCAGGGTAAACGCTGGTATCTCTGGGCGCAAAAAGCCCCGGATATCACCGGTAACTCGAACCTTTATCTGTGCGAAATGGAAAACCCATGGACGCTCAAAGGCGATCCGGTGATGCTCAGCAAACCGGAATATGACTGGGAGTGCCGCGGTTTCTGGGTCAACGAAGGTCCGGCGGTGCTGTTCCACGGCGATCGGCTATTTATCAGCTACTCCGCCAGCGCCACCGATGAAAACTACTGCATGGGACTGCTCTGGATCGACCTCAATGCTGACCCACGTAACCCGGCGAACTGGCATAAATCCCCGCAGCCGGTGTTCACCACCAGCTACGAGAATCGCCAGTACGGACCGGGACATAACAGCTTTACCCAAACGCCGGAGGGGGAAGACGTGCTGGTTTACCATGCGCGCAACTACACCGAAATCGAAGGCGATCCGCTGTACGATCCAAACCGCCACACCCGCCTGAAAACCGTAAACTGGAACGAAAACGGGATGCCCGATTTCGGCATCCCGTCAGCTGATACACTCTGAAGCCTGCGGCGCGCTGGTTTAGATCAGCGTGCCGTAGATGGTCAGCAGCGCCACAATCACCACCACCACAAAAGAGGTTTTCTTAGCCATCGAGACCGCCGCTTTCGGCGTTGCGATCTTATCCGTGTGCGGCTCGAGGGCCAGGGAGAACTGGGCCAGACGTGTTAACACCAGATATTGCGAGGTGTGGCGATCGCCCAGCGAGGCGAACCATGCCGGCAGGGCTTTCTCGCCGTGGCCGATCAGGGCATACACCACGCCGAACAGCCGCACCGGCAGCCAGTCCACCACGTGCAGGATCGCATCGATACCAGACTGCAACCGCTCGTGCGGGGTCAGATAACGTGCCAGCCAGCTCTGCCAGGCGCGTAAAAACGCATAGCCCATCAGCAGAACCGGGCCCCACGCGCCGCCCACCACAAACCAGAACAACGGCGCCAGATAGAAGCGGTAGTTAATCCACAGCAGCGCATTCTGCAGTTCGCGTAAAAACTCGCGTTCATCGCACTCCGGCGGAATACCGTGAATTAAGGTCAGCTCGCTGGCCATCGCCCCACGGGCATGCAGGTCACCGTTAGTGGCCGCCTTCAGGTAGGCATGGTAGTGCAGACGAACCTTACCTGCGCCAATACAGAGTACACCGAGCAGGATCCACACCACCAGCAGCGGCACGTTGAAGAAGAGGCCATACAGCGACCGCAGCAGCAGGAATACCACCACCATCACGCCCGCCGTCATCAGCAGTGTGCGAATCATGGAAAAGTGGCGGATGCGACGAAACAGCACTTCCATCCGATGATCCAGATGCCAGTGCTCGCCCAGCTTAAACAAACGCTCGGCAATCAACACCAGCAGCATGGTAAATAACGTCATGTCATCTCCTTTTCTGACAGGGCGGTAAGCAGGGTTTTGAATCGTTCCCAGTCAAACGCCGGGCCGGGATCGGTCTTGCGCTGCGGCGCAATATCGCTGTGCCCAGTCACGTTGTGGGCGATACCCGGGTAGAGTGAAATCAGCGTGCGCGTTACCGCAGCCAGTTGCTGATATTGGGCATCGGTGTAGGGCAGCGTATCTGTCCCTTCGAGCTCAATACCGATGGAAAAATCGTTGCAGCGTTCACGCCCCTGATACTGAGAAACGCCCGCATGCCAGGCGCGTTTATCGAAAGGAACATACTGGACGATCTCGCCGTCACGACGAATCAGACAATGGGCAGAAACGCGCAGGTGGGCAATTTCTGCGAAAAAGGGGTGAGCATCGGGATCGATTGTCCCGGTGAATAACGCGTCAATCCACGGGCCGCCGAACTCGCCGGGCGGCAGGCTGATGTTATGCACAACCAGCAGCGACGGGATTTCATCCTCTGGACGGCAATCATGGTGTGGCGAAGGAACACGCCGAGCCTCCACCAGCCAGCCATGTTCTGAGTGCATGCAGGATCTCCTTATATATGGTGCTGATTCCCGGTTCAGAGTAGCATGTTTCAATCTTATGATTCGTTACCAATTTGGAGTTTTAACATGCCGCCACGCCGCTACAACCCCGACCACAGACGTAACGTACTGCTGGAACGTATAAATATGGATATTCCGGCAAGCGTCGCCAATGCGCTGCGCGAAGATCTGGGTGGAGACGTCAACGCAGACAACGACATTACCGCCCAGCTGCTGGCGGAGGATGCCCGTTCCCATGCGGTTGTCATCACCCGTGAGGATGGCGTTTTCTGTGGCAAACGTTGGGTGGAAGAGGTCTTTACGCAACTGGCCGGGGATGGCGTTCAGGTGACGTGGCATGTCGAAGATGGCGACAGCATTGTGGCTAACCAGCCGCTCTTTGAACTGGAAGGGCCATCGCGCGTCCTGCTCACCGGTGAACGCACCGCGCTGAACTTTGTCCAGACGCTCTCGGGCGTGGCAAGCGAAGTGCGCCGCTACGTCAACCTGCTGGAAGGCACAAACACCCAGCTGTTGGATACGCGCAAAACCCTGCCCGGCCTGCGTACCGCGCTGAAATATGCCGTGCTGTGCGGCGGCGGCGCCAACCATCGCCTGGGGTTGTCCGATGCCTTCCTGATTAAAGAGAACCACATTATCGCCTCCGGCTCCGTTCGCCAGGCGGTAGAAAAAGCCTTCTGGCTGCACCCGGATGTGCCGGTCGAAGTAGAAGTAGAAAGCCTGCAGGAACTGGAAGACGCCCTGAAAGCGGGTGCCGACATCATCATGCTGGATAACTTCGAAACTGAGCAGATGCGTGAAGCCGTGAAGCGTACCAATGGTCAGGCCCGTCTCGAGGTCTCTGGCAACGTGACGCGTGAAACCTTACGTGAATTTGCCGAAACCGGCGTCGATTTCATCTCCGTTGGCGCACTGACTAAACACATTCGCGCCCTCGATCTGTCGATGCGCTTTCGCTAGCTGACTTCAGCCCGGTCTGCCGAGGCCGGGCTCCCCCGATTTCCGACCCTTCTCGCAACCCCCTTGTATCACGCTGTAACATCAACACTCCTCGCTGAATCCTGCTTCCCAAAATGATTTTTGCCGCTCGCCCCTGCTCTGCCGTGCTGCCACAGTAGCGCCAGTTCACACAAGGAGCGACTCATGGAAAGACAAAAAGGATTTACCCTCATCGAGCTAATGGTTGTCATCGGCATCGTCGCCATTCTTAGCGCCATCGGCATTCCGGCCTATCAGAACTACCTGCGAAAAGCCGCCCTCACTGACATGCTGCAAACCTTCCTGCCCTACCGTACCGCCGTCGAACTCTGCGCGCTCGATCATGGCGGGACAGAAAGCTGCGACGCGGGCGTCAACGGCGTTCCCTCCCCTGCCACCTCCCGCTATGTCTCAGCCATGAGCATTGTCAAGGGTACCGTTACCCTGACGGGTCAGGAGAGCCTGAACGGTCTGGAGGTCGTGATGACGCCGCAATGGAATAACGGCAACGGCATCACCGGCTGGACGCGCGTTTGCACCATTGCCAACGACAGCGCGCTGAAGCAGGCCTGTGAAGAGGTGTTCCGCTTTACGGCTGGCGAGGAGAACGTGCAATGAATTCTGACCAGCTCACCGCGCTGTGTCAGCGTCACAACGCTTTGTTGCTGACCAGCGCCCCGGACAGCATCACGATTGCCGTGGTGGGTAACCCGCCTGTTGGGCTGCTGGAGGCGTTACGTTTCGCGACGCAGAAAAGGATAGATATCGAATGCTGGACCAGCGAGAGAATGGAAAAGCACCGGCAAACCGCGTCAGACTCGCATCTGCCTGTGGCCGCCATCTCAACCCGCTCCGCCATTGAGATCCTCAACCGCACCCTGATGCAGGCGATGAGCCAGCGGGCATCGGATATTCACATCGAGCCCGCCGACGAGAGCTGGCAGATCCGGTTACGCATCGACGGCGTGTTGTATCCGCAACAGCCTCTTTCGTCCGAACTGGGCACTACGCTGATCGCCAGGCTGAAGGTGCTGGGCAATCTGGATATCGCCGAGCGGCGCTTACCCCAGGATGGACAATTTACGGTTGAGCTCTCCGGCGCCCCCGTCTCGTTTCGAATTGCCACGCTTCCCTGTCGCAATGGAGAAAAAATCGTGCTGCGGCTTTTGCAGCAGGAGCAGCAGGCGCTCCTGCTGGATCAGCTGGGCATGAGCACCATCCAGCAGCGATTATTCGCCGAAGCGCTGCATAAATCCCAGGGGCTGATTCTGGTGACGGGCCCCACCGGCAGCGGTAAAACCGTTACCCTTTACAGCGCGTTACAGGCCCGGAATACGCCCGCTGTGAACATCTGCAGCGTAGAAGATCCTGTCGAAATCCCGCTCGAGGGGCTAAACCAGACCCCCATAAACCCCCGGGCGGGGTTAACCTTCCAGAGCGTATTGCGTGCATTTCTACGCCAGGATCCAGACATCATCATGGTGGGCGAAATACGTGATGGCGAAACGGCCGGGATCGCGATCAATGCCGCCCAGACTGGCCATCTTGTGCTGTCGACGCTGCATACCAACTCTACCGCCGAAACGCTGGTTCGCCTGCAGCAGATGGGCGTGGCGCGCTGGATGATCTCTTCGGCATTGTCTCTGGTGATCGCCCAGCGGCTGGTACGTCGGCTGTGCCCGCACTGTCGTCAGGAGGCCCGCCGGGATGCCCCCCTGCCCCAGGCGTTGTGGCCTCGCCCTTTGCCGCACTGGCTGCCGGTGGGTTGCGACCGCTGCTACCACGGTTTTTATGGCCGGGTGGCAATCTTCGAGGTGATGGTAATCACCCGCGAGCTGCGCACCGCCATTGCCAGCGGAGCGTCGGTGGAAGAGATCGAAAAGCTGGCCCGACAGACGGGTATGACCACGCTGTTTGAGCATGGCTGCATGGCGGTAGAACAGGGGCACACCACCCTCGAAGAGCTGGTGCAGATGCTGGGCGCGCCCGATGGCAGGTAATCAACTCTGGCGCTGGCGGGCACTCAGCCCGCAGGGGGAGCGGCAGGCGGGCGCGCTTTGGGCACCCGACAAACAAACGGCATGGGCTATCCTGCATGGCAAAGCGCTCGTTCCCCTGGAACTCAGGCGATGCGTGCAACAGACACGGTGGCAGGCGCAGCATCGCTACGACATTATCCATCAGCTGGCGACATTGCTACAGGCGGGGTTAACCCTGTCGGCAGGGCTGGCGCTTCTGGCGCAGCAGCACCCGGCCAGACAATGGCAGGCGTTGTTGCAAAGCGTCGCCGACGATCTCAGTGCCGGGTGTGCCTTCTCTGACGCCCTGAAAAAATGGCCGCATGTTTTTCCGCCGCTTTATGTTTCGATGATCAAAACCGGGGAGCTGACCGGCAAGCTGGACGAATGTTGTCGCCAGCTCGCGCAGCAGCAAAAAACCCAGCAACAACTCAGCGCAAAGGTAATAAAAGCGCTGCGTTATCCGGTAATCATTCTCGGTCTGGCTTTCGCCGTAGTGCTGGCGATGGTGACGCTCGTGCTGCCGGAGTTTGCCGCTATCTATAAAACCTTTAACACCCCGTTACCTGCCCTGACGCGGGCAGTGATGGGGCTGGCAAACGTGCTTCAGGAGCGGGGGGCGGCGCTACTGTTCAGTCTTATAGCGATAACATCCGGCCTGCTGTTTCTTCGCCGCAAACGACGATGGCGATATGCCACCCAGCGTCTGCTGCTGAATAGCCCGGTGATTGGTCCGCTGGTACGGGGGCAAAAGCTCAGCCAGATATTCACCGTTCTCTCGCTCACGCAACAGGCGGGCATCGCCTTTATACAAGGGCTGGAAAGTACGGAGGAGACGCTGGAGTGCCCCTTCTGGCAGGAGAAATTACAGGCGATACGGCATCGCATTATGCAGGGGTTGCCCATCTGGTCAGCCCTGAATGAGGCAGAAATTTTTACGCCACTCTGCATTCAGCTGGTACGCACAGGCGAAGCATCGGGCGCGCTGGACACCATGCTGAGCAACCTGGCGCAGCATCATAATGAGCAGACCTTTCAGCAGGCCGACAATTTAGCCTCACTGCTGGAGCCAGTACTGCTGATTGTGACGGGATTGATTATCGGCACGCTGGTGGTCGCGATGTATCTACCGATTTTCCATCTGGGGGATGCGATGAGTGCGGGATAACGCTGGCGCGAAAACGCGCCAGCGAGAAGCATTACAGGCTGTTGAAAACGCGGTTTTCCTGCTCCTGAACGCGGATAAAGGTCGTGCGCTTGGTCAGCTCTTTCAGGCGGGACGCCCCCACATAGGTACATGCTGAACGCAGGCCACCCAGGATATCACGCGCGGTATTTTCAACCGGGCCACGCAGAGGCAGCTTAACGGTTTTACCTTCAGCGGCACGATACTGCGCAACACCACCCACGTGGCGGTTCATGGCCGATTCAGAGCTCATGCCGTAGAACAGCATGAATTTTTCACCGTTTTCTTCAACAACGGTACCGCCGCTCTCTTCGTGGCCAGCCAGCATACCGCCCAGCATCACGAAGTCTGCGCCGCCGCCGAATGCTTTTGCCACGTCGCCCGGCATGGTGCATCCACCGTCACTGATGATCTGACCACCCAGACCGTGGGCTGCGTCAGCACACTCGATCACTGCTGACAGCTGCGGATAACCAACGCCGGTTTTAACGCGCGTGGTGCAGACAGAACCCGGACCAATCCCCACTTTCACGATATCTGCCCCGGAGAGGATCAGCTCTTCACACATTTCACCGGTAACCACGTTACCTGCAATAATGGTTTTGGTCGGCCAGGCCTGACGCGCCTTGCTGACGAACTGAACGAAGTGTTCAGAATAACCATTCGCAACATCAATACAGATGAAGTTAAGGTTTGGGTTAGCAATCAGGATCTGTTTCGTTTTTTCGAAATCGGCATCAGAGGTGCCGGTAGAGACCATCACGTGCTTCAGCACGTTTTCAGATACGGAGCCTGCAAACGCATTCCACTCTTCCACGCTGTAGTGCTTGTGTACAGCGGTCAGAATGTCGAAGGAAGCCAGCGCTTTTGCCATCGCAAACGTTCCGACGGTATCCATGTTAGCGGCGATAACAGGTACGCCAGACCAGGTCTGACCGGAATGCTTAAAGGTGAATTGACGTTCAAGTTCAACGTCGGAGCGACTTTTCAGAGTAGAACGTTTAGGGCGGATAAGAACGTCTTTGAAACCTAACTTCAAATCTTCTTCGATACGCATTTGCGGATTCCTGGGGTACTGGGGTAAATGTCGAAAAACGTAACACACAACTCCAGTGACGCTATCATACGCACTAATACCTGTTGCGCAAGACTGCGAAAATCACTTTTTTTACGCTACAATCCTATAAATTTACCTGGTAAAAAGTACGTAAGCAGGGCTTAATCTTCGCTGATAAAAGATTAAATCTTAAGCAATTGATATCAATAATGAATATTTCCCAGGATTTTATTTAATGGGGTACATCGTTGCATTAACGGGAGGCATTGGCAGTGGCAAAAGCACTGTGGCTGACGCCTTCTCTCGTCTGGGTATCACGATAATTGATGCCGACATCCTTGCCCGCCAGGTGGTAGAGCCAGGTACACCCGCACTACGCGCTATTGCAGACCATTTCGGCAGCGACATTATCGAGCCTGACGGCACCCTTAATCGTCGAATGCTGCGCGAACGCATTTTCACGCATCCTGAAGAGAAAGCCTGGCTTAACGCCCTGCTTCACCCGCTTATCCAGCAGGAGACGCAGAAACAGATAGCACACGCGACTTCACCCTATGTGCTCTGGGTTGTCCCGCTTCTTGTGGAAAATAATCTCCATGACAAAGCGGACCGGGTACTGGTTGTGGATGTCTCTCCGGCAACACAAATTCAGCGCACCATCGCCCGTGATAACGTCGGGCGTGAACATGCGGAACAAATTCTTGCCGCGCAGGCCACGCGTGAAGCGCGCCTGGCCGTCGCGGATGATGTGATTGATAATAACGGCTCACCGGATGCCATTGCATCGGATGTGGCTCGCCTGCATCAGCAATATCTGGCGCAGGCCGTTTTACAGGAAAAAGCCTAATGCACACCCATGTTCTTTTCGAGCATCCCCTCAATGAAAAAATGCGCACCTGGCTGCGCATCGAATTTTTGATCCAGCAGCTTTCCGGCCTGCTTCCGGTTCATGACCACACCACGGCGCTGCACTTTTTCCGCAACGTGAGCGATCTGCTGGATGTGTTAGAGCGTGGCGAAGTCCGCACAGAATTACTGAAAGAGCTGGAGCGCCAGCAGCGTAAACTGCAGGCCTGGGCAGAAGTGCCGGGGGTGGATAACAGCCGCATCGACAGCCTGCGCCAGCAGCTGAAAAACAGCAGCGGCGTATTAATGGCGGCGCCGCGTATCGGCCAGTTTTTGCGTGAAGACCGCCTGGTCGCCCTGGTGCGTCAGCGTCTGAGCATTCCCGGCGGCTGCTGCAGTTTCGATTTACCGACCTTGCATATCTGGCTGCATATGCCGCAGGAACAGCGCGATATGCAGGTGCAAAGCTGGCTGAACAGCCTTGAGCCGCTGAACCAGGCGCTGTCGCTGATCCTGGATTTAATCCGCAATTCAGCGCCATTCCGCAAGCAAACCAGCCTGAATGGTTTTTATCAGGATAACGGTGAAGATGCGGATCTCCTGCGCCTGCAGCTCTCCCTTGCCGATCAGCTTTACCCGCAAATTTCAGGCCATAAGAGCCGCTTTGCGATCCGTTTCATGCCGCTCGACAGTGAACATGGTCTGGTGCCGGAACGCCTCGACTTTGAACTGGCGTGCTGCTAAGGAGTTAAGATGTCTGAAGTCACCACCGTGAACTGCCCCACCTGTGGCAAGCCCGTTGTCTGGGGCGAACAGAGCCCGTTCCGCCCTTTTTGCAGCAAGCGCTGCCAGCTAATCGATCTGGGCGAGTGGGCTGCGGAAGAGAAACGCATTCCAAGCTCAGGCGATATGTCCGACAGCGATGACTGGAGCGAAGAGCAGCAGTAATGTCCCCATGGCCTGCCGGCACCTCGCTCGCAGGCCAGTCAGTCCGCCACTAAACGCGCAATGACAGGCGCATTTGCCGGTGGGAATTTATCGGCATCCAGCGCGTTCAGCGTCACCCAGTTTCCAGGCTGTCCCTCTTTGCCCCAGGGTTCCCCCTCCCAGTTTTCCACCAGCCAGAACCACAGCGTGATATGGCGATCGGGAAAGGTATATTCCAGTTTATCGAACAGGGTCGCACCGCGCGGCGTGATGCCCACCTCTTCCTGAAGCTCGCGGATAAGCGCCTGTTCCGGCGTCTCGCCGGACTCAATCTTACCGCCAGGAAACTCCCACTTATTCGCCATGTGCGCATCGGCCGCACGCTGGGTAATAAAGATTTGGTTATCGGAATTACGAATGATCCCGACAGCGATTTGCAGTATTTTCATTGTCTTGCATCCATAAAAAAGGCGCAGATATCTGCGCCTTTTACGTGTTTTACAGGCTTAGCTCAGACGGCCATGGCACTGTTTGTATTTTTTACCGGAACCGCACGGGCACGGATCGTTACGACCGACCTTACGATCACCGGACTGCGCGGCAATTGCGGCGGCGGCGGCTTCTTCGTCGTCCTGATGGCTAAGCTGCTGCATCTGAGCCAGACGCTCCGCTTCTTCACGACGCTGCTGTTCCATCTCTTCCACTTCTTCCGGCATGCGCACCTGGACTTTGCTCAGGGTGCTGATCACTTCGTACTTCAGTGATTCAAGCATAGAGGCAAACATCGCAAAGGATTCACGCTTGTACTCCTGCTTCGGATCTTTTTGCGCATAGCCACGCAGGTGAATACCCTGACGCAGATAGTCCATCGCTGCCAGGTGCTCTTTCCACAGGGAGTCCAGGGTTTGCAGCATCACGCCTTTTTCGAAATGACGCATCATCTCAGCGCCAACCACCTCTTCCTTACGCTTATAGACCTCAAGGGCGTTAGCGAAAATACGCTCGCGCAGGGTCTCTTCATGCAGCTCCGGCTCTTTATCCAGCCACTCCTGAATCGGCAGATCCAGGTCGAAGTCGTTTTTCAGACGCGCCTGCAGACCTTCAACATCCCACATCTCTTCCAGAGATTGCGGTGGAATATGGTTATCGATAGTCGCTTTGAAGACATCTTCGCGAATGCTGTTAATGGTTTCGCTCACGTCGGAAACGTCCAGCAGTTCGTTACGCTGGGTGTAGATAGCGCGACGCTGGTCGTTGGCCACATCATCATACTCAAGCAGCTGCTTACGAATATCGAAGTTACGGCTTTCCACTTTACGCTGGGCGTTGGCGATGGCTTTGGTCACCCACGGGTGTTCAATCGCTTCGCCCGGTTTCATACCCAGTTTACGCATCATGCCCGACACACGGTCAGAGGCGAAAATACGCATCAACGCATCTTCCATCGACAGATAGAAGCGTGAAGAACCGGCATCACCCTGACGACCCGCACGGCCACGCAGCTGGTTGTCAATACGACGGGATTCGTGACGTTCCGTACCGATGATGTGCAGACCGCCCGCAGCCAGAACCGCATCGTGACGAACCTGCCAGTCGGCTTTGATCTGCGCGATCTGTTCCGGGGTTGGGTTTTCCAGCGCAGCCACTTCAGCCTGCCAGCTACCGCCCAGCATGATGTCGGTACCACGACCCGCCATGTTGGTGGCGATGGTCACGGCTGCCGGATAGCCCGCCTGGGCAACGATATCGGCCTCTTTAGCGTGGAACTTGGCGTTCAGGACGTTGTGTTTGATCCCGGCTTTGGTCAGCTCATTGGAGACCACTTCCGATTTTTCGATGGAGATAGTCCCCACCAGAACCGGCTGGCCTGCGGCGGTACGGTCGCGAATATCTTCGATGATGGCCTGAATTTTTTCCGCTTCGGTCATGTAGACCAGGTCCGGCATATCCTTACGGATCATTGGACGGTTGGTTGGAACGACTACGGTATCCAGCTTATAGATGGAGCTGAATTCGAAGGCTTCGGTATCCGCCGTACCGGTCATCCCTGCCAGCTTCTCGTACAGACGGAAGTAGTTCTGGAAGGTAATGGATGCCAGCGTCTGGTTCTCGTTCTGGATATCGACATTTTCTTTGGCTTCAACGGCCTGATGCAGACCGTCGGACCAGCGACGACCCTGCATGGTACGGCCGGTATGTTCGTCGACGATAATAACTTCGCCATCCTTAACGATGTAGTCCACGTCACGGGTAAACAACACGTGGGCGCGCAGGGCGGCAGTGACGTGGTGCATCAGCATGATATTGCCTGGGGAATAGAGTGACTCGCCCTCTTCCATAATGCCCTGGGCAACCAGCAGCTCTTCGATCTGCACCAGACCGCGCTCGGTCAGGTTCACCTGGCGGGCTTTTTCATCAACGGAGAAGTGACCTTCACCCTGGAAGGTGTCGGAGTCCTCTTTTTCCTGACGGATCAGGTGCGGAATGATTTTATCGACTTTGCGATACATCTCGGAGCTGTCTTCAGCCGGACCAGAGATGATCAGCGGCGTACGCGCTTCGTCGATCAGAATGGAGTCCACCTCATCCACCAGCGCATAGTGCAGCTTACGCTGTACGCGCTCTTCCGGGCTGAAGGCCATGTTGTCACGCAGGTAGTCAAAGCCGTATTCGTTGTTGGTCCCGTAGGTGATGTCGGCGTTATAGGCTTCGCGTTTCGCAGGGGCCGGCAAACCAGACATGTTGATCCCGACGGTCATACCGAGGAATTCGAACAGTGGACGGTTGTTTTCGGCATCACGCTGCGCCAGATAGTCGTTGACGGTAACCACGTGCACACCTTTACCCGACAGGGCGTTAAGGTAGGCAGGCAGGGTTGCGGTCAGGGTTTTACCTTCACCGGTACGCATCTCAGCGATGCAGCGGTCGTTCAGCACCATCCCGCCCAGCAGCTGCACGTCGAAATGACGCATGCCAAACACGCGCTTACTCGCTTCACGCACCACGGCGAACGCTTCCGGGATCAGGCTTTCAACGGTTTCACCTTTTTCAAGGCGGGCACGGAATTCAGCGGTTTTGGCTTTCAGCTCTTCATCAGAGAGTTTTTCCATCGCCGGCTCAAGGCTGTTGATGACGCTGACGGCTTTGCGCATGCGGCGCAGGGTACGATCGTTACGACTACCGAAAACTTTTGTTAGTAATTTGATTAACATAATAAATTCTCAAACGCCCCATGATGGGCAGTTAAATTAAGGTATTGAACAACGGTTAATTTAGCTGAGGCGTTGAGGTCCGGCGCGGATGCCCTGCACCTGGCTAATCCAGGCGGACACAGAGAAAGCGGTTTGTGGATAAAGTGTGGCAAGCGCGACCTGACGGACAATAACCGGCGGCTTGCTTTGCTGCGTAAGCAGCGTGGTGAGTGTATCGAGCAGCGCCAGATGGTGCGCCTGTACCGGTAAAGGCTCTTCGACAACAGGTAACGCCTGCGGCGCCATGGCAAAGGAGAGATGCCGGATGACGGTACGAATCGCATGCTGATGCCAGTAATCCACCGTGAAATTGGGTCGGCGGTTCGCTTCCAGCAGGGCGAGATTCGTGAAATTGACCCGCGTGCTCAGATCGTGGCGGGTGGTGGTGGTCTTTGCCGGATTTGCGGTTTCGGTGTTACTGCTGAGCGCGGGCAGGCCAAGACTCGCCGCGACCATCCCCAGAAGGAGATGCGGCCAGAAGTAACGTCTGCCAAATTGTCGCCAGCGCGTCAGAATTCCGCTCAATTGCCCCACCACAAGTAAGTGAACCTTCAGGCTCACCGTATGATTTTTATATTTTCGCGCCCAGATAGTAACACTAAAGCCGGGTTGCAGCAGCAGTAATGCGCCACAGAGGAGGTTAAAAATGGTGATGAAATCAGCAAACGAGCCATTGACTACAGCAATACGGGGAAGATAAAAACAAAAACGACTGGTCTTCCTGGCCGGAGAGAGTGCCAGGTCAACCAGTCGAATTTACATAACGGAATTTACCGTTACGCCAGAACCGTGCTCGGTGCTTTGAATGCCAGAGGCAGTTCAGCTTCGTCTTCGAAGGTCACATATTCCCAGGCTTCCTGTTTTGCCAGAACAGCCTGCAACAATTTGTTGTTCAGTGCGTGACCGGATTTATACGCGGTAAACGCACCAATGATGTTGTGACCACACATGAACAGGTCGCCGATCGCATCCAGCATTTTGTGACGAACGAATTCGTCTTCAAAACGCAGGCCGTCTTCGTTCAGTACGCGATAATCGTCAACAACGATGGCACAATCGAAGCTGCCGCCCAGGCACAGGCCGCGGGACTGCAGATATTCGATATCACGCATGAAACCAAACGTACGCGCTCGACTGATCTGACGCATAAACGCATCAGCAGAGAAGTTCATCGCATAGCGCTGGGTGCTGGAATCAATCGCCGGATGGTTGAAGTCGATGGTGAAATCCAACGAAAAACCATTAAACGGCTTGAATTCAGCCCATTTGTCGCCATCCTGGACACGAACGGTCTCTTTGATACGTACGAATTTCTTCGCACTGTTCAGTTCTTCGATGCCGGCGTCCAACAACAGGTAGACGAACGGTGCAGCACTGCCATCCATAATCGGGATTTCCGGCGCATCGACTTCAACAATAATGTTGTCGATACCCAGACCCGCCAGGGCGGCATTCAGGTGCTCTACGGTAGAGATCCGCACGTCATGCTCATTCACCAGGCAAGTACAGAGCATGGTATCACGCACAGATTTGGCATCAGCCGGGAAATCTACCGGTGGATTCAAGTCGGTGCGACGATAGATGACCCCGGTATTGGCCGGCGCAGGGCGCAACGTCAGGGTGACTTTCTTGCCGGTATGTAAACCGACACCTGTCGCCTGAACGATACGTTTTAATGTCCTTTGTTTGATCATCGTATAATCTCGCCAAGTTACTTATCCAACCGAGAGTGTACATCACTATCGGGCGGCCAGTTTAGCACAAAGAGCGTAAATTCCCTAATTCCAGCTAATTCTTAATCAGCTTGTTTACGCAGGAATGCTGGAATGTCCAGATAATCCGGCTCTTTCTGCGTTTGTGGCGTATTGTCATTCACCACCTTAGCTGCGGGTTTCTGCTCCTGGGTCAATGGTGCCATGCCGTGCGGCTGGTAGCGATCCATCACCGGCTGCTGTGCAGTTTTGTTGGTCACCAGGGTGATCTCAGGACGTTTGTCCATACCGATACCGGTCGCAACAACCGTTACGCGCAGCTCATCGTTCATTTCCGGATCAAGGGAAGTACCGATTACCACGGTTGCGTTATCAGAGGCGAACGCACGAATGGTGTTACCCACGGTTTCGAACTCATCCAGACGCAGGTCGAAGCCCGCAGTGATGTTAACCAGCACGCCGCGCGCGCCAGACAGATCGATATCTTCCAGCAGCGGAGAAGAGATCGCCATTTCAGCGGCTTCTTCTGCACGGTCTTCACCTTTCGCCACGCCGGAACCCATCATCGCGTAGCCCATTTCGGACATCACGGTGCGCACGTCAGCAAAGTCGACGTTCATCAGGCCTGGACGGGTGATCAGCTCGGCGATACCCTGGACAGCGCCTTTCAAAACATCGTTCGCCGCGCCAAAAGCGTCCAGCAGAGAGATGCCACGACCCAGCACTTTCAGCAGTTTGTCGTTTGGAATAGTGATCAGCGAGTCCACATGCTTGGACAGCTCGGTGATACCCTGCTCTGCAAACGCCATACGCTTCTTGCCTTCAAAGTTGAAAGGCTTGGTCACAACGGCAACAGTCAGGATACCTAAATCTTTAGCCACTTCAGCAACAACTGGCGCAGCACCGGTTCCGGTACCACCGCCCATGCCTGCGGCAATAAACACCATGTCTGCACCATCAAGTGCCGCACGCAGTGCTTCACGATCTTCTTCTGCAGCGTTACGGCCGACTTCCGGGTTTGCCCCAGCGCCCAGCCCTTTGGTGATGCCGCCGCCGATCTGAATTGTCTGGCCAACAGCCGTCTTACGCAGTGCCTGCGCATCGGTGTTCACCGCGAAGAATTCAACGCCTTCGATGCGCTCGCGCACCATGTGCTCTACAGCATTACCGCCGCCGCCACCGACGCCGATGACTTTAATCACCGCGTCGTTGGTCAGTTCCATAGGTTCAAACATAGTTTCTCTCCGTTTTGTGCCTGTCGCCTGAAACCGTTAATTCTCTCCGGTCTCTTACAAAAATTAAAACTCTTTTCGCAGCCAGGTGTTGATTCGTTTAAACCACGAACCCACCGACGTGCGTTTTTCTACTTCTGCTTCGCCACTAAGATGGGTTTCCTTCCCGTAATGAAGCAAGCCCACTGCCGTTGAGTAATACGGCTCCTGAGCATAATCCGTCAGACCGGTGATGTTCAGCGGTGCCCCAATGCGCACCTGCGTATGGAACACGCGCTGAGCGCAAGCCGCAAGACCTTCAATTTGCGCCGCGCCGCCGGTTAATACAATCCCCGCCGCAAGATGATGTTTAACCCCCTGCTGGCGAAGCTGTTCCTGTAATTGCAAAATCTCTTCGTTCACGAGGTTGAGCAGCTCGGTATAACGCGGCTCAATGACCTCGGCCAACGTCTGGCGCTGCAGGCTGCGCGGCGGACGACCACCGACGCTCGGCACTTCGACGCTCTCATCTTTACCAACGATAGAGCCCAGCGCACACCCGTGGCGCACTTTAATCGCCTCAGCATCGCTCGGTGGCGTACCAAAGGCATACGCGATATCGCTGGTGACCACATTCCCTGCATAAGGGATAACTTTGGTGTGGCGCAGCGCTCCGCCGGTGTAGACGGCCATGTCCATAGTACCACCGCCGATATCGACGACACAGACGCCCAGCTCACGTTCGTCTTCAGTCAGCACCGAATAACTTGCCGCCAGACCGGCGAAAATAAGTTGGTCAACTTTCAGGCCACAACGTTCCACGGCTTTAACAATGTTCTTCGCCATATCGTTGTGACATGTGATCAAGTGCACTTTTGCCTGCATACGCACGCCTGAAAGCCCCACCGGATTTTTAATGCCTTCCTGATAATCGATGGCGTATTCCTGCGGGATCACATGCAGTACGCGATGTTCATCGCGGACACGCACCGACTTCGCAGTATGCACTACGTTCTCGACGTCTTCCTGCGAGACTTCTTCTTCTGAGATCGGCACCATACCGATCTCGTTCTGGCAGCTGATATGTTTGCCAGAGAGTGCCAGATACACGGAGGAAATCTGGCAATCTGCCATCAGTTCGGCCTGATCGATGGCGCGCTGTACGCATTTCACCACCGACTCGAGGTCGTTTACCCCACCTTTATCCATACCACGGGAGGGGCAGCTACCCACACCAATGATATTGACCATACCGTCGGGCAGAACTTCCCCTACTAAAGCAGCAACCTTCGCAGTGCCAATCTCCAGTCCTACTACCAGTTTTCTGTCCGTCGCCTTGATCATTGTTATTCTGCCTGTACCTGAGCCTGATTCTGTTGCTGATTAGGTTCCTCAACCGGGGCCGGGGTCCACCCGACCGATGCGCCTGAGTCATAGCGCAAATCAACGTAGCTAATCCTTTTGCCTTCAGCCTGCGCCTGCTGCTGCAGAACGGGATAGAGTTCTACAAAACGTTCCAGACGCTTCATCGTGTCACCCCGCCCCAGGTTCAGCTTAATATCGTTCGTCAGCGTCAACTGCCAGGAACGACGCGCCGTCATTGCAGCCTGTTTCAGGGTAAAACGATCCTTAGCCAGCACCTTCCCCATGCTACGAAAACCTTCCAGCACTTCGTTTTCGCTGCCTTCCGGCCCATATAACATAGGTAAATTTTGCTTGCTGACACGATCGGCCGGGACGCTGAAAGAAACTCCCTCTACGTCAACCATATGCTGATCATTCCAACGCGCAATGGGTACATATTCAACCAGATGAATCTTCAATTCATCAGGCCATTGCTTTCTGACGCTTGCCTGTTTAATCCACGGCAGGCGCTCAATCTGACTCTGAATAATGTTCACATCCTGCGTCATGAAGGTGCCAGGCGATCCCAATGCCAGGATCGACTGACGGATATCATCATTACGCGTGTAGTGACGGTCACCCGTTACCACCAGTTTCGACAGAGGCAGACGTTGTGCATCTTCCATCCAGCCGAGCACCATCCAGCCGCTAACAAACACAGTACACAGCACGGCGAGCAGGAAGGTAATCCCTGCAAGACGCGTTCCATTACTCCGCCGGGAAGTATATTCTTCTTCCTCGTCGCGGTTTCGCGTGTTCAGCGCAGCCTGAGACATATCAGCCCGCCTGATCCAGAATGCGGACCACCAGCTGCGAGAAGCTCATTCCCGCCTGGCGAGCCGCCATCGGCACCAGACTGTGGCTGGTCATACCCGGTGAGGTATTGGCTTCCAGCAGATAAAATTGCCCGTCGCTATCCTGCATGACGTCGATTCTTCCCCAACCACGGCAGCCAAGAACATGCCAGGCTTTTAGCACCAGAGCGCTTAATAATGCTTCACGCCCGGCATCCAGACCACTTGGGCAGAAATATTGCGTCTCATCAGAGAGATACTTCGCCTCATAATCATAGAAGGTTCCGGCAGGTTGGATACGAATTGACGGTAAAATTTCTTCCCCGAGCATCGCAACGGTAAATTCCGGTCCGCTTAGCCATTTTTCAACCAGAACTTCTTCATCATGTTGAAATGCCAGCGCTAATGCAGATGATATATCGCCTGCTTCGTCTACTTTAGACATTCCTACGCTTGAGCCTTCACGGCTGGGTTTCACAATCACTGGCAATCCCAGCGCTGCAATACGTTCAGTGACGCTGGCGTCAAGGCCCTGCTCAAATTCACGGCGTGTCAGTGCCACCCAAGGCGCAACCGGTAACCCGGCGCCCTGCCAGAGCAGCTTGCTGCGCAGTTTGTCCATAGAGATGGCCGACGCCATCACGCCGCTGCCGGTATAAGGCAGGCCAATGATATCCAGCAAGCCCTGCAACGTGCCGTCTTCACCGCCGCGACCGTGCAGCGCGATAAACACTTTGTCAAAACCCATCTCTTTCAGGCGCGTCACGTCGATCTCTTTCGGATCGACCAGGTGCGCATCAACGTCGCCTTCCCGCAACCCGGCCAACACCGCGGCGCCAGAGTTCAGGGAGACCTCGCGCTCAGCCGAGGTGCCGCCAGCGAGGACCGCAATCTTATCAGCCATGATGCTCTTCCTCCGAAATTTGCGGCTTAAGTTTGATTTCGGCCAGTGTACGGGCGATTTTGCCGATATTTCCTGCCCCCTGCACCAGAATCAAATCATTGCCGGTCAACACTGGGGCAAGCATGGCTGCCGCCTGTGCATGATCGGAGACCAGAATCGGGTCGACCTTGCCGCGCCCACGAATGGTACGGCACAGCGAACGGCTGTCGGCACCCGGAATGGCCGCCTCACCCGCTGAGTACACTTCGAGCATCAGCAACGTATCAACCTGCGAGAGCACATTCGCGAAATCATCGTACAGGTCACGGGTACGGGTGTAACGGTGTGGCTGGAACAGCATAACCAGATTTTTGTCCGGCCAGCCCGCGCGCGCCGCTTTGATCGTGGCATCCACTTCTGTCGGGTGGTGTCCGTAGTCATCCACCAGCATCGCGGTGCCGCTTTTGCCGTTAACCCCCTCCAGCGGAAACTCGCCGAGGAAATCAAAACGGCGCCCGGTTCCCTGGAAGCTTTCCAGGGCCCGCAGAATCGCCTCGTCGTCAATGCCTTCCTCTGTGGCGACCGCAACGGCTGCCGCAGCGTTAAGGGCGTTATGACGTCCTGGCGCGTTAAGCGTCACATGCAGCAGCTCTTTATCCTGACGTGCCAGGGTGAAATGACCCTGCGCACCAATCTGTTTGAAGCTCTCTATGCGGACATCAGCATCTTCGCTGAAACCGTATGTGGTGATCTGACGTCCGACACGCGGCAGCAGCTCGCGGATCACCGGATCGTCAACGCACATGACCGCACGTCCATAAAACGGCAGGTTGTGCAAAAAGTTTATAAAGGTTTGCTTTAAATTTTCGAAGTCGCCCTGGTAGGTATCCATATGGTCGGCTTCGATGTTGGTCACAATCGCCACCATCGGCTGCAAATGCAGGAACGAGGCGTCACTCTCATCCGCTTCCGCGATGAGATAACGGCTGTTGCCGAGGCGAGCGTGAACGCCCGCCGCTTTGACCAGGCCGCCGTTCACGAAGGTCGGATCGAGACCCGCTTCGGCATAAATACTGGAGACCATCGCCGTGGTGGTGGTTTTACCGTGCGTACCGGCAATGGCAATACCGTGACGAAAACGCATCAGCTCGGCCAGCATCTCCGCGCGGCGGATCACCGGGATACGCGCTTCATGTGCGGCAACGATTTCCGGGTTATCGGCGGGAATGGCGCTGGAGACCACGACCACGCTCGCATCCAGCACATTTTCCGGACGGTGATTAAAATAGATGGTCGCACCCAGCGACGCCAACTGTTGCGTAACAGGGTTCGGCGCCAGATCGGACCCGCTGATCTGGTAGCCTTCATTCGCCAGCACCTCGGCAATACCGCCCATACCGGCGCCGCCGATGCCAACAAAGTGAATGTGCCGGACGCGACGCATCTCGGGCACGATTGAACGCAGTTTCGCCAGTTGTTGTGTATTCATTCTCTAAACGCCATCGACTACTTCAAAAAAATCGTGCAGCGCAACACGCGCTGCGAGGGTTACGCCTGGGCTGCCAGGCTCACTTCTTTCGCCACCCGCTCCGTTGCATCCGGGATCGCGGCGGCACGTGCGTGCTGCGCCATCGCCAGCAATGTCTCCCGGTCCCAGCCCGCCAGGGTGGTGGCGACCGCGTCGGCGGTAAACTGCGGCTGTTCAAAAATTTTCGCGGCACCGGCTTTTTCAAGCGGCAGCGCATTCCAGTACTGCTGACGGTCTTTGTGCTGGAACGGCACAAACAGCGCCGGCAAGCCAGCGGCGGCGATCTCGCTCACCGTCAGCGCGCCGGAGCGGCAGACCACGACATCGGCCCAGGCATACGCCGCCGCCATGTCGTCGATAAATTCGGTCACTTTATGCTGCGGCTGTCCGGCTTCGGCATAAGCTTGCTCTACCGTTTGCTGCGCGCCTTTTCCGCTTTGATGCCAGATGGTCACCGCGCTGCCGAGCTTCGCCGCCACCTGCGGCAGGGTCTGGTTCAGCACGCGCGCGCCCTGTGAGCCGCCCACGACCAGCACCCGCACCGGCCCTTCACGGCCAACGAGTCGCTCCTGCGGCAACGGCAGGGCCAGCACGTCAACACGCACCGGGTTGCCTACCACGTCGGCTTTCGGGAATGCCCCTGGAAAAGCCTGCATCACTTTGCTGGCAATTTTCGCCAGCCATTTATTGGTGAGGCCCGCGATACCGTTCTGCTCGTGAAGCACAACCGGAATACCGAGCGACCACGCCGCCAGTCCGCCTGGGCCGGAGACATAACCGCCCATCCCCAGCACCACGTCCGGCTTAAAACGCTTCATGATCGCCCGCGCCTGACGCCAGGCGTTGAAAATACGCACCGGCGCCAGCAGCAACGCTTTGATCCCCTTGCCGCGCAGGCCAGAAATACGAATAAAGTCGATCTCAATCCCGTGCTTCGGCACCAGATCGGCCTCCATGCGGTCGGCGGTTCCCAGCCAGCGTACCTGCCAGCCCTGATCCATTAAATGGTGCGCAACCGCGAGCCCGGGGAACACATGCCCGCCAGTACCGCCCGCCATCACCATTAACCGCTTCGGTTGATTCATCGTGAACCTCGTGTAAACGCCTGGGCATTTTCCAGACGCGTTTCATAATCTATGCGTAACAAGAACATAATGGCGGTCGACATGATCAACAGACTCGAACCACCGTAACTGATTAACGGCAACGTCAGACCTTTGGTTGGCAGCATACCTGCTGCGGCACCTACGTTAACCAGCGCCTGGAAGCTAAACCAGATCCCGATTGAGCAGGCTAAAAAGCCTGAAAAACGGTGATCGATAACCAGCGCTTTTCGGCCAATCGACATCGCACGGAAAGCGACGAAGAATACCATTAATAGCGCTAATACCACACCGATATAACCCAGTTCTTCCCCAATAATGGAGAAGATGAAGTCGGTATGCGCTTCGGGTAAATATTCCAGTTTCTGGACCGAGTTCCCCAGCCCCTGGCCCCACATTTCACCGCGGCCAAACGCCATCAGCGACTGTGTCAGCTGATAACCGCTGCCGAACGGATCTTCCCAGGGGTTCCAGAAAGAGGTCACGCGGCGGATACGATACGGCTCGGCGAGGATCAGCAGCACGACCGCGGAGATCCCCATCCCGATGATGGCGATGAACTGCCACAGTTTCGCCCCCGCCAGGAACAGCATCGCCAGCGTGGTGACGAACAGTACCACCACGGTACCGAGGTCCGGCTGGGCCAGCAGCAGTACCGCCAGCACCAGAATTACGCCCATCGGTTTTAAGAAGCCGCGCAGGTTGTTACGCACCTCATCCACCTTACGCACCAGGTAGTTGGCGAGATAGCAGAAGAGCGACAGCTTGGTAAATTCCGCCGGCTGAATACGCAGCGGGCCAAAAGCAATCCAGCGCGATGCCCCGTTCACCGAGCTCCCGACCACCAGCACGATCAGCAGCATCACGATCGAGGCGATGAGCATGGCGGTACTGTGGCGCTGCCAGAACGCCATTGGCAGGCGTAGGGTCACCATCGCCAGACAGAACGCCAGGATGATGTAGAGCCCGTCACGCTTGGCAAACAGGAAAGGATCGTTCGCCAGTCGTTGCCCGACAGGCATCGATGCCGAGGTCACCATAATAAAACCAATCGCCGCCAGCCCCAGCGTGAGCCAGAGCAGCATGCGGTCGTACATCACCAGGCTATCGGAGTCTTTATCCCGGGAGCCCATGACCCAGCCTTTTAATGCCGACGAGATCCAGACCAGGATGCCAAATCCTGGCAGGCGCGGCATTTTTGGGCGAGGGAGAGAGAAACGCATCAGCCTAACTCCTTCGCCAGGCGGGTAAAGAGATCGCCCCGCTGTTCGAAATTCTTAAACTGATCGAGGCTGGCGCAGGCCGGAGAGAGCAGCACCATATCGCCCGGCTTCACGCGAGGGGCAATCAGGCGCATTGCCTGTTCCATGGTTTCGGTCTGCTCGGCAATCTCAGGACGCAGTTCAGCCAGTTCCCTGCCGTCACGACCAAAGCAGTAGAGACGGATGTTATCGCCGGAGAGATACTGCTTCAGGGAGGTGAAATCGGCAGATTTACCGTCGCCACCCAGCAGCAGATGCAGAGTGCCGTCGACGTGCAGGCCGTTCAGCGCCGCTTCGGTGCTGCCGACGTTGGTGGCTTTGGAATCATTGATCCAGCGTACCCCGTTATTCTCCAGCGCCAGCTGGAAACGGTGCGCCAGTCCGGTAAAGGTGGTTAACGCCTGCAGGCTGGAGGAACGTGGAAGACCGACGGCATCCGCCAGCGCCAGCGCCGCCAGCGCATTGGTGTAGTTATGCTGACCGGAAAGCTTCATCTCCTTCACGTTCAGCACTTTCTCACCTTTCACCCGCAGCCAGGTTTCACCCAACTGCCGGTTCAGATGATAATCACCCATGGTGATACCAAAACTGATGCAGCGGTCATCAGCGCCGCGTACTGGCATGGTCAGGGCATCATCGGCGTTAACGACGCAGACTTTCGCATTTTCGTAAATACGCAGTTTGGCTGCGCGATACTGCTGCAGACCAAACGGATACCTGTCCATATGATCTTCGGTCACGTTCAGGATCGTGGCCGCGGCTGCATGCAGGCTGGAGGTGGTCTCCAGCTGGAAGCTGGAGAGTTCCAGTACGTACAGCTCGCAGCCTTTGTCCAGCAGCATCAGCGCCGGCAAACCAATGTTGCCGCCAACGCCGACATTTTTGCCCGCCGCTTTCGCCATCTCACCCACCAGGGTGGTGACGGTGCTTTTTCCGTTAGAGCCGGTAATGGCGATAACAGGCGCCTGCGCTTCACGGCAGAACAGCTCGATATCACCGACAATCTCAACGCCCGCATCGGCCGCGGCGCTCAGTGAAGGGTGCGCCAGCGCCATACCGGGGCTGGCCACAATCAGATCGGCTGCCAGCAGCCAGTCATCATTCAGACCACCAAGGTGGCGTTCAACCTGTTCCGGCAGTTTATCCAGACCAGGCGGAGAGACACGCGTGTCCATCACACGCGGCGTCACGCCCCGCGCGAGGAAAAAGTCCACGCAGGAGAGGCCGGTTAAGCCTAACCCGATGATAACGACTTTTTTACCCTGGTAATCTGCCATGATTAACGTACCTTCAGCGTTGCCAGGCCAATCAGCACCAGCATCAGCGAAATAATCCAGAAGCGCACGATGACGCGCGGTTCCGGCCAGCCTTTCAGTTCATAGTGGTGATGGATAGGTGCCATCCGGAAGATGCGCTGACCGCGCAGCTTGAAGGAGCCTACCTGCAGGATCACCGACAGGGTTTCAACCACGAACACACCGCCCATGATCACCAGCAGGAACTCCTGGCGCAGCAGCACGGCGATAATGCCCAGCGCGCCGCCCAGTGCCAGAGAACCGACGTCCCCCATAAAGACCTGCGCCGGGTAGGTGTTGAACCACAGGAAGCCTAAACCTGCGCCGACAATCGCCGTGCAGACGATCACCAGCTCACCGGCGTGACGCAGATAAGGAATATGCAGATAGCTGGCGAAGTTCATGTTGCCGCTCGCCCACGCCACCAGAGCAAAGCCCGCTGCGACAAAGACGGTTGGCATAATGGCCAGGCCATCCAGGCCGTCGGTCAGGTTGACGGCATTGCCGGTACCGACAATCACAAAGTAGGACAAGAGGATGTAGAACAGGCCCAGCTGCGGCATGACATCTTTAAAGAACGGCACCACCAGCTCGGTGGCCGGGGTGTCTTTTCCTGCCAGATAGAGCGCGAAGGCCACGCCCAGTGCAATCACCGACATCCAGAAATATTTCCAGCGGGCGATCAGACCTTTGGTGTCTTTACGCACCACTTTGCGGTAGTCATCAACAAAACCGATAATCCCGTACCCCACCAGTACCACCAGCACGCACCAGACGTACGGGTTTGACGGGTAAGCCCACAGCAGCACCGACACCACAATCGCGGTGAGGATCATAATGCCGCCCATGGTCGGCGTACCGCGTTTACTGAAGTGTGATTCCGGACCGTCGTTACGCACGACCTGGCCGAAAGAGAGTTTTTGCAGACGGGCAATCATGCGCGGACCCATCCACAATGAGATGAACAGCGCAGTCAGCAGGCTGACGATGGCGCGAAACGTCAGATAGGAAAAGACGTTAAAGCCGGAATAATATTTGACCAAATGCTCGGCCAGCCAAACTAACATGTCCCGTTCTCCTGTAAAGCGTGCACGACCTCTTCCATGGCGGCACTGCGTGAACCTTTCACTAAAACTGTCACAATTTGTTGTTCTGCAACCAGTGCCTTAAGGCGAGCGATCAACGCCGCTTTATCGGCAAAATGCTCACCGACGCCGCTGGCCTGGCTGATAAAATTGCTGAGATGTCCCGCGCTTAACACGCGATCGATACCGGAGGCTTTTGCCGCCTCACCCACTTGCTGGTGGCAGGCTTCGCTTTCATCGCCCAGCTCGGCCATATCGCCAACCACCATCACGCGATAGCCAGGCATCTCAGACAGCACCTGTACGGCGGCAGTCATGGAGCCGACGTTGGCGTTGTAGGAGTCGTCCAGCAGCAGTTTGTTTTCCGCCAGCGGGATCGGGAACAGGCGTCCGGGAACGGCTTTCAGGTTTGCCAGCCCGCTTTTGATAGCAGACAGCGGCGCGCCGACGGCCATCGCCAGTGCACTCGCCGCCAGGGCATTGGCGATGTTGTGGCGACCCGGCAGAGGCAGCAGCACCTCCACATTCCCCGTTGGGGTCTGCAACGTAAATTCGGTGCCGTGAGAGGTCACGTGAATGTTGTTGGCGGTGAAGTCGCTGTTCGCGGCATTAGGCGAAAAGCGCCAGGTTTTGCGATCCCCGATAACACTTTGCCAGTTCAGCCAGTCGTTATTATCGGCATTCATAATGGCGATACCGTTGGCCGGCAGGCCGGTGTAGATCTCGCCCTTCGCTTTTGCCACGCCTTCGAGCGAGCCGAAGCCTTCGAGGTGCGCCGCCGCCAGGTTATTCACCAGCGCCGCTTCCGGTTGCGTCAGGCTAACGGTCCAGGCGATTTCACCCTGGTGATTGGCACCGAGTTCGATTACCGCAAACTCATGCTCGCGGGTCAGACGCAGCAGCGTCATCGGTACGCCAATATCGTTGTTCAGATTGCCTGCGGTATAGAGGGTATTGCCACACTGGGTGAGGATGGCGGCCGTCATCTCTTTAACGGACGTTTTACCAGAGGAGCCGGTCAGCGCCACAACGCGCGTCGGAACCTGCTGGCGAACCCATGCCGCCAGTTCACCAAACGCCAGACGGGTATCTTTTACCACCGCCTGCGGCAGGTCGATATCCAGTTTACGGCTTACCAGCAGCGCACCTGCCCCGGCGGCTTTCGCCTGTTCGGCGAAATCGTGGGCATCGAAACGCTCACCCTTAAGCGCCACAAACAGGCAGCCGGGAGTGATTTTACGCGTGTCGGTGGTCACCGCATCGAAACTCATCTCATCGCCGCTGACGTCTGCGCGCAGGATCGTCGCAAGCTGGCTTAGCGTTACGCTGATCATGCCACCACTCCCAGCAGACGCGCCGCGGTTACACGGTCGGAGTAATCCAGACGGTTGGTGCCGACAATCTGATAATCTTCGTGGCCTTTACCGGCCAGCAGCACCACATCGTTCTCGTTAGCCTGCATGATGGCGTTGGTCACCGCTTCTGCGCGGCCTTCCACCACACGGGCACGGCCCGCATCCAGCATACCGGCCAGAATGTCGTTGATGATGGCGCGCGGCTCTTCGGTGCGCGGGTTGTCATCGGTCACGACCGCGATATCCGCGAACTGTTCAGCAATGGCACCCATCAGCGGACGTTTGCCTTTATCACGATCGCCGCCGCAGCCAAAGACGCACCACAGTTTACCGGCGCAGTGCAGGCGCGCGGCTTCCAGCGCTTTCTCCAGCGCATCCGGCGTGTGGGCATAATCCACCACCACCGTCGGTTTGCCTGGGGCGGTGAAGACTTCCATGCGGCCACAAACCGGCTGCAGGCGCGCGGAGGTACGGAGCAGTTCCGCCAGTGGATAGCCGAGCGCCAGCAGGGTCGCGAGGGCCAGCAGAAGATTGCTGACGTTGAACGCCCCCATCAGACGGCTTTCGATTTCGCCCTCGCCCCAGCTCGAGGCAAAGCGAATGGTCGCGCCGCTATCGTGATAGGTCACGTCGGTGGCCTTCAGCCAGCGGCCGTGGCAGTTCGGGTTGATACGATCGGCCATGGAGACCGCAACGGCATCCGGCAGTTTAGCCAGCCAGCGGCGACCCACTTCGTCATCGGCGTTGATAATCGCCTGACCGCAGTGATGCGTGGCATAGAGCTGCCATTTCGCCGCTTCGTAGTTCTCCATGTCGCCATGGTAGTCGAGGTGATCCCGGCTCAGGTTAGTGAACACAGAGGCGGCAAATTTCAGCGCCGCGACACGGTGCTGTACCAGCCCGTGAGAAGAGACTTCCATCGCCGCAAAGGTCGCACCCTGCCCCGCCAGACCGGCCAGCACGTGCTGTACGTCAACGGCAGAGCCGGTGGTATTTTCCGTTGGGTTCACTTTGCCCAGCAGACCATTGCCCACGGTACCCATTACCGCGCTGGTTTCACCCAGCAGTTGCGCCCACTGCGCCATCAGCTGCGTGGTGGTGGTTTTACCGTTAGTGCCGGTCACGCCAACCAGACGCAACCGGTCAGAAGGTTCGTTATAAAAACGTCCCGCCAGCGCAGAGAGACGTTCATTCAGCTGGCTGAGATAGATGACCGGCACGCCGTGAATTTCACGGATTTCACCGTCAGTGGCCTCATCTTTTGCCTCAGCAATAATGGCAGCAACACCTTGCGCTATCGCCTGCGGGATATAGCGACGCCCGTCCGCCTGATGACCTACGACTGCCACAAAAAGATCGCCCGAGGCAGCCACACGGCTGTCGAGTACCATCTCTCGCAGTTCTCTCGCAGGTAAGCCTGTTACCCACGGAGCAAGAAGGTCGCGCAAATTACGATCTGCCACCTGTTCCCTCGCCTTGATTAATTACAAATTCACTTTTCTCGCCCGTTGCCAGCGCATCCGGCTCGATGTTCATGGTGCGCAGTACGCCGCCCATGATGGCACCGAAGACCGGCGCGGAAACGGCGCCACCGTAGTATTTACCCGCCTGTGGATCGTTGATGACGACCACCAGCGCAAAACGCGGATTACTCGCAGGCGCAACGCCTGCGGTATATGCAATGTATTTATTGATGTAGCGGCCATCTGGCCCGACTTTTTTCGCCGTACCGGTTTTGATGGCGATGCGATAGCCTTTGATCGCCGCCTTCACGCCGCCGCCGCCGGGCAGCGCCACGCTTTCCATCATGTGAACGACGGTACGGACGATCGATTCCGGGAAGATACGCTCACCGGGAACCGGGGGATCAACTTTGGTAATTGAGAGCGGGCGATAGACGCCATAGCTGCCAATCGTTGCATAGACACGCGCCAACTGTAACGGCGTTACCATTAGCCCGTAGCCGAAAGAGAAGGTGGCCCTCTCTATGTCAGACCACCGTTGTTTTTGAGGATATAAGCCACTGCGTTCTCCGACCAACCCCAAATTGGTCGCCTTTCCCAGCCCAAAACGTGAGTAAGTTTCTACTAACGCTGAGGACGGCATCGCTAACGCCAGCTTAGAAACACCAACGTTACTCGACTTCTGTAAAACCCCGGTGAGGGTCAATTCGCTGTAACGCGCCACGTCTTTGATCTCGTGACCGTTGATGCGGTAAGGCACGGTATTCAGCACGGTATTTTCATTGACGATACCGCGCTGCAGGGCGGTCATCACCACCATCGGTTTCACCGTGGAACCCGGCTCGAAGACGTCGGTGATGGCACGGTTACGCATGGCGTCTTTGGCCGTGCCGGTAAAATTGTTCGGGTTGTAAGACGGGCTGTTGGCCATCGCCAGCACTTCACCGGTGCTGACATCCACCAGCACGGCGCTGCCGGATTCCGCTTTGTTAAAGGCGACGGCGTTATTCAGCTCACGGTAGACCAGCGCCTGTAAACGCTCGTCAATACTCAACGCCAGATTGTGCGCCGCCTGGCTGTCGGTTGAAGAGATATCTTCAATCACGCGACCATAACGGTCTTTACGCACCACGCGCTCGCCCGGTTGACCGGTCAGCCATTTATCGAAACTCTTCTCAACGCCTTCAATCCCCTGGCTGTCGACGTTGGTAAAGCCAATCAGGTGGGCGGTCACTTCCCCGGACGGGTAGTAGCGACGCGACTCTTCACGCAGGTGAATGCCGGGCAGCTTCAGCTTTTTGATGTAGTCGGCCATGTCAGGGTTTACCTGACGCGCCAGATAGATAAAGCGCCCTTTCGGGTTAGCATTGACGCGAGCGGCCAGCTGATCGAGCGGCATTTTCAGCGCATCCGATAGCGCCTTCCAGCGGTTATCCAGTGAGATCCCGCCAGCGTCATGCAGCTCTTTAGGATCCGCCCAGATCGCTTTTACCGGTACGCTGACCGCCAGCGGACGACCAGAACGGTCGGTAATCAGGCCACGCGATGTCGAGACTTCCTGAACGCGCAGAGAGCGCATATCGCCCTGGCGCACCAGCATGTCGGGGGCAATGATCTGCAGCCACGCCACGCGTCCCAGCAGGAAACCCAGCGCCAGTAAAATGCAGCCGCACAGCAACGCAAAACGCCAGCTGATAAAGCTGGTCTGTTCTTCCTGACGTTTTGGTTTTAGCGCCTTCGCCGCGGATTTCATGCGTCGCGTTTTTCCTTATTTTTGTACTACGATATTTTCCTGAGAGGGATCAACATGCTGCATCTGCAGCTTTTCCGTTGCGATCCGTTCCACCCGGCTGTGATCGCCGAGCGCATTTTCTTCGAGGATCAGATTTCGCCACTCGATATCCAGCGCATCACGCTCCAGCACCAGCTGTTCGCGCTGCGCCGTTAACAAACGGGTATGGTGAGCGGTGGTCACAACGGTGACCGCCGACACAATGATGCAAATAAACAGGCACAGTGGCAGCTTGCCGAAACGCAACAGATCGTCCCAGATCACGCCCGGCAACGCATGACGCTCGTTGCTGCCTAACGTCTCTTTGACCTTGCTTAAGGTGCCTGCCACTTTGCCGATCATGCACTCGTCCTTTCTGCAATGCGCAGCACTGAACTACGGGCGCGGGGATTCTCTTCCACTTCTGCCTCGCCCGGCATTAACTTGCCCAATGCGCGCAGCTGACGGCCCCCCAGCTTTTTGAGCTGCTCTTCCGTCATCGGTAACCCGGCCGGCACCTGCGGACCACGGCTTTGCTCGCGCATAAAACGCTTCACGATGCGATCTTCCAGCGAGTGGAAGCTGATAATCGACAGGCGACCACCCGGCGCGAGTACGCCAAGCGAACTTTTCAGCGCCTGCTCGATCTCCTCGAGCTCGCTGTTCACCCAGATGCGAATTGCCTGGAAAGTACGGGTGGCGGGATGTTTGTACTTATCCTTCACCGGCGTTGCCGCCGCGATCACTTCAGCCAGCTCTTTGGTACGGGTCATCGGCTCAATGCGGTTGCGCTCAACGATGGCGCGCGCGATACGCTTGCCAAAACGCTCTTCGCCGAAGGTTTTGATCACCCAGGCGATATCCGCTTCATCAGCCGTTTGCAGCCACTCGGCGGCGGACTGGCCGCGCGTCGGATCCATACGCATATCCAGCGGACCGTCGCGCATAAAGGAGAAGCCACGTTCAGCATCATCAAGCTGCGGTGAGGAGACGCCAAGATCGAGAAGAATGCCGTCGATCTTGCCGGTTAAATCGCGCTCGCTGACGTAATCAGCCAGCGCGGAGAAAGGACCATGAACGATAGAAAAGCGTGGGTCATCAATAGTTTTTGCCACCGCAATCGCCTGCGGATCGCGATCGATCGCCAGCAAACGGCCTTCCGCGCCCAGTTGGGAGAGGATTAAACGTGAGTGGCCACCCCGGCCAAAAGTGCCATCAATATAGATGCCATCAGGACGAATATTCAGGCCATTGACGGCCTCATCCAGTAGCACCGTCGTATGTTTATAATTTTCCATCATATTTATAGAGACAAATCCTGCAATCGTTCCGACAATGTCGCGGAATCAGACTGCTCAGCGTCGATATCTTCCTTGACCCGTTGATACCAGGCCGTTTCATCCCACAGTTCAAACTTATTGAACTGTCCGACCAGCATCACTTCTTTTGTCAGACCCGCATGCTGCCGCAGCACTGGCGCAATCAATAAACGCCCCGCGCTATCCATCTGACATTCACTGGCATGACCCAATAACAGCCGCTGTACGCGACGCTCCTGCGGGTTCATGCTCGACAGTCGAGACAGCTTTTGCTCAATGATTTCCCATTCAGGCAAGGGGTAAAGCAGCAGGCAGGCGTGGTTGATGTCAATGGTGCAGACCATTTGACCAGAAGCGCTCTCGTTCAGCTGGTCGCGATATCGGGTTGGTACCGACAAACGCCCTTTGCTGTCGAGATTGACTAACGTCGCTCCACGGAACATGCCAGTCTCACCCCTCCTCACCACTTTTACCCACAAATTCCCACTTAAGGGAGTTTACGGAGCGATGGAAAAGCTTGTCAAGCCAGGACTTCCGCGACATCAGTCTAAATGTTACTGATTTACGAACGGAAGTTAATCAGGCTATTAACCGTACAACTGGCGAGGCAAAATTAACGTGATGAATATTTGTGAGAAAAAACTCGAATATGCAGACCAGCGTTAAAAATCACTCATCTCGCCGCAACCAAATATAAAGTGTCAGTTTGCGACGCGGGCGGCATTTTAAGCCATATCGTCAGGGGTGAACAGCGCCAGATTCAACGCTGACGCCGCGTCGAACGCTGGCAAGCGGATGGCGGCAAATTTGCGGGGTAAAAATGGCTGATAATTCAGCAATGATGATCGGTTATGTAACAAAATAATACAAATAATCTCATTAATGACAATTAAATAAACATGAAAAGAAGTTTTAAATAGCAAAGTGAAATAAAAAGGCGCTCAGGCGATACTTTTTAAAGAATTATCTTAAAAAGAGTAGGGGAATTGCTGAGTGGATAAATGCAATAAATTCAGGGCAGTTTCCACTGCCCTGCGTCCCTTATGACCGGCTCAATATGCCGCGACGATAGAGGTTACGACGGATGCGCGTCAGCCCCGGTTTAGGCTTACGCGGCTCATCGAGACTCGCCAGCACAATCTCCAGCACCCGCTCTGCCACGTCACGATGACGCTGGGCGACTGCCAGCACCGGACACTGCAGGAAATCGAGCAGTTCGTGATCGCCAAAGGTCGCAATTGCCAAATTGGAAGGCAGCTTACCTTCGCGGCGCAGCGTCACGTCCATCACGCCCTGCAACAGGGCAAAAGAGGTGGTGAACAGCGCCTGCGGCATCGGATGAGTTTCCAGCCACTTCTCAAACAGCTGCGCCGAGGCTTCGCGCTCGTAGCTATTGGCATAGAGGAAATCCACTTTACGGGGATCGTCTTTCCAGGCGGTGCGGAAACCCTGCTCGCGCAGGAAGCTCACGGAGAGTTCCGGCAACGCCCCCAGGTAAAGGACATTTTCCGCCGGGAAAGTGCGCAGCTCCGCCGCCAGCATTTCAGCATCGTCCTGATCGGCACCGACTACGCTAGTGAAATGCTCGCGATCTAACGCACGGTCGAGGGCGACAATCGGGAATGAATCATTGGCCCAGCGCTGATAGAAAGGATGCTCCGGGGGTAACGAGGTTGAAACGATAATGGCATCGACCTGACGCTGGAGCAGATGTTCAATGCAACGCATTTCGTTATCGGGCTGATCTTCTGAGCAGGCGATCAACAGTTGATAGCCGCGCTGACGCGCCTGGCGCTCAAGATAGTTTGCGATCCGGGTGTAACTGGTGTTTTCCAGATCCGGGATCACCAGGCCGATCGAACGGGTGCGTCCGGCACGCAGGCCCGCGGCGACAGCATTCGGATGGTAGTTATGTTCACGAACCACTGCCATGACTTTCTCAACGGTCTTGTCGCTGACCCGATACTGCTTCGCTTTACCGTTAATCACATAGCTTGCCGTAGTTCGTGACACGCCGGCGAGCCTGGCGATTTCATCCAGTTTCACAATTGCCCCTTAAAAAATATAAAAGAGTCCATGACCTTGTCAGGGTTATGACTTAATCTTGTAACATCTAAACGCAGAATAGTCTGTGCGGCAACCGCTTTTGTCGCGACTCCGGCATCGGTGCGCAAAAAAAAGCCCGGTAAATCGCACCGGGCAATAGAGAGGCGAACTTTTTATCTTTAACGCATCACTTTGTCACCGCGGGAAAGTCCCACAACGCCTGAACGCGCCACTTCGACAATTTTTGCCACATCCCGCACCGAGGCGAGGAAAGCATCCAGCTTATCGCTGGTGCCAGCAAGTTGAACGGTGTAGATAGAGGGGGTGACATCAATGATCTGCCCGCGGAAGATATCCGCATTGCGTTTCACCTCTTCACGCCCATAACCGGTGGCCTGAATTTTCACCAGCATAATCTCACGTTCAACATAGGCTCCCTGCCCCAGCTCGCTGACGCGCAAGACATCCACCAGTTTATGCAGCTGCTTTTCGATCTGCTCCAGCACCTTGGCATCGCCCACCGTCTGGATGGTCATGCGGGAAAGCGTGGGATCGTCCGTCGGCGCTACCGTCAGGCTTTCAATATTGTAGCCACGCTGTGCAAAGAGCCCAATCACGCGCGACAGCGCACCGGACTCGTTTTCCAGTAATACAGATAATATCCGGCGCATCAGGTTCTCTCCGTTTTGCTTAACCACATTTCATCCATACCGCCGCCGCGAATATGCATCGGATAAACATGCTCGGTGCCATCCACAACCACATCGACAAAGACCAGGCGGTTATTTTTAACGTGCTCAAGGGCTTCACTGAGCTTCGCTTCCAGCTCTGCCGGATGACTGATACGCATACCAATGTGGCCGTAAGCCTCTGCCAGACGCACAAAATCCGGCAATGAATTCATATAGGATTGCGAATGGCGACCGGAATAGATCATATCCTGCCACTGCTTCACCATCCCCAGATAGCCGTTATTCAGATTGAGCACCAGCACCGGCAGTTCGTACTGCAGCGCGGTGGAGAGTTCCTGAATATTCATCTGGATACTGCCATCGCCGGTCACGCAAACCACTGTCTCTTCCGGTAATGCCAGCTTCACGCCCAGCGCGGCAGGCAGGCCAAAGCCCATTGTGCCCAGACCACCGGAGTTGATCCAACGACGTGGCTTATCAAACGGGTAATAGAGGGCGGCAAACATCTGGTGCTGGCCGACATCCGAGGTCACATAAGCGTCGCCTTTGGTCAGCTGCCAGAGCGTTTCGATCACCGCCTGCGGCTTAATGTTCTCACTTTGGGTATCGTATTTCAGGCACTGACGCGCACGCCACTGCTCAATCTGCAGCCACCAGTCACGAATCTCATCCAGCGGCTGAGCATAATTTTCCTGCGCCAGCAGCTCCAGCATCTGATCCAGCACCTGACGCGCATCGCCCACAATGGGCACATCCGCCGGCACGGTTTTGGAAATCGAGGTGGGATCGATATCAATGTGCAGCACCGTGGCATCAGGGCAATATTTCGCCAGGTTATTGGTGGTGCGATCGTCAAAGCGCACCCCAACGGCAAAAATGACATCGGAGTTATGCATCGTCATATTGGCTTCATATGTGCCGTGCATACCGAGCATGCCAAGCGCCTGTCGATGGGTGGCTGGAAACGCCCCGAGCCCCATTAATGAAGAGGCCACCGGCAGGTTCAGCTTTTCGATAAGCGCGCGCAGCTGTGCTTCACACTGGGCGTTCACCGCCCCGCCGCCAACATAGACCACCGGCTTTTTAGCCGCCATCAGGGTTTGCAGGGCGCGCTTAATCTGTCCCTTATGTCCCTGGGTCGTGGGGTTATACGAACGCATGCTGACCGACTCCGGCCAGACATAAGGCAATTTATTGGCCGGGTTGAGAATATCTTTCGGAAGGTCAACTACCACCGGCCCGGGACGCCCGCTGGCCGCCAGCCAGAAGGCCTTTTTGAGCACGCCCGGAATATCTTCCGTCTGCTTGACCAGGAAACTGTGTTTCACTACCGGACGGGAGATGCCGACCATGTCACACTCCTGAAAGGCATCATAGCCAATCAGCGAGGTTGCAACCTGACCGGAGAGCACCACCATTGGAATGGAGTCCATATAGGCGGTGGCGATACCCGTAATGGCGTTCGTCGCGCCAGGACCGGATGTTACCAGCACGACCCCCACCTCACCTGTCGCGCGTGCCAGTCCATCAGCCATATGCACGGCAGCTTGCTCATGACGCACCAGGACGTGATCGATACCGCCAACGGTATGTAGTGCGTCATAAATATCGAGGACCGCGCCTCCCGGGTAACCGAACACTTGCTTCACGCCCTGATCGATTAACGATCGGACGACCATTTCGGCGCCAGACAACATCTCCATGATTTGCCTCCAGGCTTATCGTTTCAGACGGACAGGAGAAATATGCACTGCGCCGTCTTTTTTGTCAGGGTTACCCCTGGCGATTTTTATTGTGCAGAGTGACAGTTACCATAACCGCTAGCCGTGAGGCAGGCAATTAGCAAACCTCGGCTGGCGCGGGATCCCAAAAGAAGAAAGATAAGGTATTAATAATTGTTATGGATAAATCTACTGCGAGAACGGGAGGGAGTGAGCGTTCATCATTTAAAAAGGCGGCGCCACAGTAATTCATCCATTTTTACGGCCAGGAAAAGGCAATGAAAATATCTTCAGCAGAATAATATTTCAGAAACGATAAGAAAGTCAGGATAAATAGCAATAACACTGAAATTTATCCTGACCGCATTTATCGCCGGCAGACGTTAACCAGCAGCTCTTCCATCCACTGATGGCCTTTATCGCGACCGGCTGCTTCATGCCATGAGAGATAGCAGGTGCGTGAGTTAAGGTTCAGCGGCAACACCATAATTCGCAGGTTCAACGGATCGGCAAACTCTTCAGCCAGCCAGCGCGGGGCGATGGCAACCAGGTGAGTTTGCGAGACAACATTTAATACGCTGACCATTGCCATCCCCTGATAGGCTACACAGGCCTGCTTATCTGGCGTGTCGTACCACGGCTGGCTAAAAGAGGCGTAGCGATCGAGGGCAACAACCGCATGCTGTTCGCGATAAATATCGCTCTCCTGCAACATACCATTAAGGCGCGGATGCGCTTTGCTGGTAACCAGTACCATTTCGTCCTTAAATAATGGTACGCAAGAAAATTCGGGGCGACGAAATTCTTCGTAGCCAATAACAAACTCCGTCTCCTGATATCGCAGCTGATGTTCCGTATTCTGGTTAAGGGATGACTTGAAAACCAAATGTATATTGGGCGCAACTTCCTCGACTTTATTATAAATAAGTGAGGTCAGATAATTATCCAGAGGGCTGCAAACGCACAGATGGAAAACACGCTCGCTGCTGCTTGAATCAAACCCGGAGCCCGGAAGTTCATTCTGCACAAGCTGAAGCGCCTGACGTACCGATGCAAACAGCTGATAGGCACGGGCAGTAGGCTGGATACCGCGGCCATAACGAACGAATAACTCGTCATTAAACATAACCTTGAGTCTTGCAACGGCATTACTGACAGCGGGCTGAGACATTCCCAGCGACTGGGCGGCACGCGTAATATTTTGTTCCTGCATGACCGCATCGAAAACCGTTAAAAGATTCAGGTCCACCGTACGGAGCTGTGGTTTTGCCCCCTCTGACACAGACGATTTTTCGCTACTTTCTTCACACATACCCTGCTCCACTGTCACGCTGAACTCCTTTCCTCGTGTGTAACAATAAATTTAGAAAATATGATTTATCACGCATATAAAACAAGCTAAAGAGAAATGTTACAAATTAGGAATATATAAATACCCGCCAGCCGTGACAGGGCTCAGGCATAAGATAAGAAAACATGCTTAAAAAAGCGAGAAAGCATATCGATTAGTTTATATTGCGAATGAAACCATAGATCTCACAAATAAACAATATGGCATTTCGTTA
This sequence comes from Leclercia sp. GHBNCSD, assembly GCF_055805075.1. Classification (NCBI taxonomy): domain Bacteria; kingdom Pseudomonadati; phylum Pseudomonadota; class Gammaproteobacteria; order Enterobacterales; family Enterobacteriaceae; genus Leclercia; species Leclercia sp. GHBNCSD. The sequence continues at coordinate 1,182,703 of NZ_JBQVYO010000001.1, forward strand.
AGGCCTATTTAAGTTTTAATGAAATATTAACAGTGACTTAATTAAATTAGTTAACATTCTCTTATCAGACCAATCACCTTCTAACCTGCAACACCCAAATTATTATGGTAACGTGATGAAAGTTAAGGAATTCAAAACGCTGGCTTATTATTCCTGGATTTTAAACAATTGCAATAAAGTATATGCAAACGATTCAACTGATAAATTCGCACACATAACTCAGAATAAGAAAATGGCAAAAAAGGGAAAAACCAGCACAATAAGCTAATTCTTTCTGCCCGGGTCGCGAAGGCGAAGAGGCGTTTTCGCCTGGCAGGGGTTGACATCATTCCGCGTATCCAGTACCACTAAAAGCATATCTTATTTATCTGGAGCTTGATTCATGATTCGCAGCATTCGTTTCACCGGTCTACTACTACTAAACGCATCCACTGTGCGCGGTAGACTGGCGGGCGAAATTCAGCGTTGAATCGTTCTCTGGTTAAGACAAAAAACCCGCGCCACTGCGCGGGTTTTTTTATGCTCGTAGCAAGGCGCCCAAATTCAGACAAGGACCTAACCCATGAGCCAGCAAGTCATTATTTTCGATACGACCTTACGTGACGGTGAACAAGCATTACAGGCAAGCCTGAGCGTTAAAGAGAAATTGCAGATTGCTCTGGCCCTTGAACGTATGGGCGTAGACGTAATGGAAGTAGGCTTCCCGGTCTCTTCCCCGGGGGATTTTGAATCCGTTCAGACCATCGCCCGCAGCGTAAAAAACAGCCGTGTGTGCGCCCTGGCTCGCTGCGTCGAGAAAGATATTGATGTGGCCGCCGAGTCGCTGAAGGTCGCCGAAGCCTTCCGTATTCACACCTTTATTGCTACCTCGCCGATGCATATCGCCACCAAGCTGCGCAGCACCCTGGATGAGGTGATCGAGCGCGCCATCTATATGGTGAAACGCGCCCGCAATTATACTGACGACGTTGAGTTCTCCTGTGAAGATGCAGGCCGCACGCCGATTGAGGATCTGGCCCGTGTGGTTGAAGCGGCCATCCGTGCCGGTGCCACCACTATCAACATCCCGGACACCGTCGGCTACACCATGCCGTTCGAGTTCTCCAGGATCATTACTGGCCTGTATGAGCGTGTGCCGAATATTGATAAAGCGATTATCTCCGTTCACACCCACGACGATTTAGGCCTGGCTGTCGGCAATGCCATTGCCGCGGTCCACGCCGGGGCGCGTCAGGTTGAAGGTGCCATGAACGGTATCGGTGAGCGCGCCGGCAACTGTTCACTGGAAGAGGTGATCATGGCGATCAAGGTGCGCAAGGACATCATGGATGTGCATACCCGCATCAATCACCAGGAGATCTGGCGCACCAGCCAGACCGTGAGCCAGATCTGCAACATGCCGATCCCAGCGAACAAAGCGATTGTCGGCACCGGTGCCTTCGCTCACTCCTCCGGTATTCACCAGGACGGCGTGCTGAAGAACCGCGAAAACTACGAAATCATGACCCCGGAATCGATCGGTCTGAATCAGGTGCAGCTGAACCTGACCTCCCGCTCTGGCCGCGCGGCGGTTAAACACCGCATGGAAGAGATGGGCTATAAAGAGACCGACTACAACATGGATCATCTGTATGACGCCTTCCTGAAGCTGGCCGATAAAAAAGGCCAGGTATTTGACTACGACCTGGAAGCGCTGGCGTTTATCAACAAGCAGCAGGAAGAGCCAGAGCATTTCCGTCTGGACTACTTCAGCGTGCAGTCGGGTTCAAGCGACATCGCGACCGCCTCCGTCAAGCTGGCCTGCGGCGACGAGATCAAAGCCGAAGCGGCCAACGGCAACGGTCCGGTAGATGCCATCTACCAGGCCATTAACCGCGTCACGGAATATGACGTTGAGCTGGTGAAATATGACCTGACGGCGAAAGGCCAGGGCAAAAACGCGCTGGGCCAGGTAGACATCGTGGTCAACTATAACGGCCGCCGCTTCCACGGCGTGGGCCTGGCGACCGATATCGTCGAATCCTCCGCCAAAGCGATGGTTCACGTCCTGAACAATATCTGGCGCGCCGCGGAAGTCGAAAAAGAGTTGCAACGCAAAGCTCAGAATAAAGAGAACAATAAGGAAACCGTGTAATGTCGAAGAATTACCATATTGCTGTGTTACCGGGCGACGGAATTGGTCCCGAAGTTATGGCACAGGCGCTGAAGGTGCTGGACGCTGTCCGCACCCGTTTTGCGATGAAAATTACCACCAGCCACTACGATGTAGGCGGTATCGCGATCGATAACCACGGTACGCCGTTGCCGCAGGCAACCGTGACCGGCTGTGAGAATGCCGACGCGGTCCTGTTCGGCTCCGTAGGCGGCCCGAAATGGGAACATCTGCCACCGGCCGAGCAGCCAGAGCGCGGGGCGCTGCTGCCACTGCGTAAACACTTCAAGCTGTTCAGCAACCTGCGTCCGGCCAAACTCTATCAGGGGCTGGAAGAGTTCTGTCCGCTGCGCGCCGATATCGCCGCCAACGGCTTCGACATTCTGTGCGTCCGTGAGTTGACCGGCGGTATCTACTTTGGTCAGCCGAAAGGCCGCGAAGGCAGCGGCCAGCACGAAAAAGCGTTCGATACCGAGGTGTATCACCGTTTTGAGATTGAACGTATCGCCCGTATCGCGTTCGAATCTGCCCGCAAACGCGGCCATAAAGTGACCTCGATTGATAAAGCTAACGTGCTGCAATCCTCCATCCTGTGGCGCGAAATCGTTAACGAGATTGCTCAGGCGTATCCGGACGTTCAGCTGGCGCATATGTACATCGACAATGCCACCATGCAGCTGATTAAAGATCCGTCCCAGTTTGACGTCCTGCTCTGTTCCAACCTGTTCGGGGACATTCTCTCTGACGAGTGCGCGATGATCACCGGCTCCATGGGGATGCTGCCGTCCGCCAGCCTGAACGAAGAAGGTTTTGGCCTGTACGAACCGGCTGGCGGATCCGCACCGGATATCGCGGGTAAAAACATCGCCAACCCGATCGCGCAGATCCTCTCTCTGGCGCTGCTTTTGCGCTACAGCCTGGATGCTAACGAGGCAGCTACCGCGATCGAAAACGCCATCAACCGCGCCCTGGAAGAGGGTGTGCGCACCGGCGATTTAGCCCGCGGCAACGCGGCGGTCAGTACTGAAGAAATGGGCGATATCATTGCCCGCTATGTCGCTGAAGGGGTGTAATCATGGCGAAGACGTTGTACGAAAAAATTTATGATGCTCACGTGGTCTATGAAGCGCAGAACGAAACCCCGCTGCTCTATATCGATCGCCATCTGGTGCACGAAGTGACCTCGCCACAGGCGTTCGATGGCCTGCGCGCGCACAAGCGTCCGGTGCGCCAGCCGGGCAAAACCTTCGCGACGATGGACCATAACGTCTCAACCCAGACTAAAGACATCAACGCCTCCGGTGAGATGGCGCGCATTCAGATGCAGGAGCTGATCAAGAACTGCAACGAGTTTGGCGTTGAGCTGTACGATCTGAACCACCCTTACCAGGGCATCGTCCATGTGATGGGCCCTGAACAGGGTATCACCCTGCCGGGCATGACCATCGTTTGCGGCGACTCCCACACCGCGACCCACGGCGCGTTTGGTGCCCTGGCCTTTGGTATCGGCACCTCCGAAGTGGAACATGTGCTGGCGACCCAGACCCTGAAACAGGGCCGTGCGAAGACCATGAAAATTGAGGTGACCGGCGAGGCCGCACCGGGCATCACTGCCAAAGACATCGTGCTGGCGATCATCGGTAAAACCGGTAGCGCAGGCGGCACCGGACATGTGGTGGAGTTCTGCGGCAGCGCAATCCAGGCCCTGAGCATGGAAGGCCGTATGACCCTGTGCAACATGGCGATTGAAATGGGTGCGAAAGCTGGTCTGGTTGCGCCTGACGAAACGACTTTCAACTATGTGAAGGGGCGTTTGCACGCCCCGAAAGGCCAGGATTTTGACGACGCGGTCGCGTACTGGAAAACCCTGAAAACCGACGAGGGTGCGGTATTCGACACCGTGGTCACCCTGCAGGCCGAAGCGATTGCGCCGCAGGTCACCTGGGGCACGAATCCGGGGCAGGTCATCTCCGTTAACGACAGCGTTCCCGATCCGGCCTCGTTCGCCGATCCGGTTGAGCGCGCCAGCGCAGAGAAAGCGCTGGCCTATATGGGACTGAAGCCGGGCGTACCGTTGACCGACGTGAGCATTGATAAAGTGTTTATTGGTTCCTGCACCAACTCGCGCATCGAAGATCTGCGCGCCGCGGCAGAAGTGGCGAAAGGCCGTAAAGTGGCGCCGGGTGTGCAGGCGCTGGTGGTCCCAGGCTCCGGCCCGGTCAAAGCGCAGGCGGAAGCTGAAGGTCTGGATAAGATTTTCATTGAAGCAGGCTTTGAATGGCGTCTGCCGGGCTGCTCCATGTGTCTGGCGATGAACAACGACCGCCTGAACCCGGGCGAACGCTGCGCTTCCACCAGCAACCGTAACTTTGAAGGTCGTCAGGGGCGCGGTGGACGCACGCATCTGGTCAGCCCGGCGATGGCCGCGGCAGCCGCAGTGACCGGCCACTTCGCCGATATTCGCAGCCTGAAATAAGGAGACCATCATGGCAGAGAAATTTACCCAACATACTGGCCTGGTGGTCCCTCTGGACGCGGCTAACGTCGACACCGACGCCATCATTCCAAAGCAGTTTTTGCAGAAGGTAACCCGCACCGGTTTTGGCGCGCACCTGTTTAACGACTGGCGTTTTCTGGATGACAAAGGCCAGCAGCCGAACCCGGAGTTCGTGCTGAACTTTCCTGAGTACAAAGGCGCATCTATCCTGCTGGCGCGGGAAAACTTCGGCTGTGGCTCATCGCGCGAGCATGCGCCGTGGGCGCTGACCGATTACGGTTTCAAAGTGGTAATTGCCCCGAGCTTTGCCGACATCTTCTACGGCAACAGCTTCAACAACCAGCTGCTGCCGGTCACGCTGAGTGATGAACAGGTCGACGAGCTGTTTACCCTGGTGCAGGGCAACCCGGGCATGACCTTTGAAGTGGATCTGGAAGCGCAGGTCGTAAAAGCCGGGGATAAAATCTACAGCTTTAACATCGACGCGTTCCGCCGCCACTGCATGATTAACGGCCTTGACAGCATCGGACTGACCCTGCAGCACGAAGAGGCCATTGCCGCCTACGAGAGCAAGCAGCCAGCCTTTATGGGCTAATCACGCTAAAGAGTCCATTGCACAGTCAATGGACTCTTTTTTTATTCAGACATCTTTAACCCGCCAGGTGAGCACCAGCGTCACCAGCGAAATCCCCGCAATAGCCATGTAAACCGCAGAGTGGCCGTAGCTTTGTGCCAGCGCGCCCTGAATCACCCCCGCCAGGATCACGCCGGTAGAGATACTGTTGGTAAAGAGCGTGGTCGCCGATCCTGCCCTGCCCGGCATCAAATCCTGGAACCAGAGCATCCCAATCCCGGCGATGATGCCAATAAAAATCGCGTTAAAGAGTTGCAGGCCAAGCAAGGCCTCGCGGCTATGGAAGAGGATCAGCCCCAGATAAAAGAGCACCCCTGCCGCCACCGCCATCACCATCATCCGCCGTTTACCAACGTGTTTGACGTAATATCCCGCAAGGATCATTGCCGGGATCTCCAGCCCGGCGGCAGTCCCCATTAAGATCCCGGCCAGCTTGTCCGGCAGCCCCAGATCGCTGCTGATCCATAACGGCATATCGATGATATACATGGTGTTGCAGGTCCACATTAGCGTGGACGCGATAAACAGCCTGCGGACATTTTTATCTTTCCAGCCGCTGACCTCCGTCACCGGAACGGCGGCCGCTGAATCCACCCTGGCCACAGAGGGCAGCGCGAAGGCGATCAGCGCCAGGCTGATGGCAAAAATGGCCGCCGCAATAGAGAACATGGTGGTAAAGCCGTAATTCAGCGCCAGCATAAACGCCAGCGGCGGACCGATGACCCACGCCAGCGAAAGCTGCGCACGCATCACCGAGCTGAACATCACCACCTCACGCGCAGAGCTGTCGGCATATTCCCGCGCCAGAGCAAACAGCTGCGGCATGGCGGTGTTGGCAATCGAGGCCAACAGCACACCGCAGGTTAATAAGGTCAGATAGTGGCGGTTAAAAGCAAACAGCAGCGCGTTGCCAATCGCCATCGCGCAGCAAAAGAGGATCAGCTTGCGGCGATCGCCCTGGCTGTCTGAACGCTTCGCCAGCCACAGGCTGACCAGGATCCCGGCGACGGCGTTGACGGTATAGAACAGCCCCACCCAGAACGGTTGGGCGCCCACCTCGCGGCTCAGGAACAGACTCAGGGTCGGCGCCTGCAGTGCCCCGGCTACGCCCATCATAAACGCCACCATCAAAAAAGCGGCATACACACCGTTGAGACGGCGTCCCATCGTCATTAACCAGAGCATCACTGTTCCTTTAGCGCACGAGAAAACGAAAAAAGCCAGCAGATGATACCTGCTGGCGTGGTGATTAGCACCAATACTCAGTCACACATGATCGAAGCAATTCAGCGTTCCGAGGTCGACGTTGTCACCTCCCACTGCATCAGCTCTTCCAGTATTTTCAGCCGCTGCTCTGCGCACCGGCGGGCCAGCCAGGACACTCCCTTTGTCGCTGAGAAATACTGTTGGTAAAACTGATTTGTGGCAGACCTCTTCATATTTACCTCCTCGCTTCATCGAAGTGAATTATTGGCTTAATATAGGGATTAATAAATTGCTGATTTTTTGTCAGGAGTTCCTCTTTTATGCCCTCTGGTCGTCTGCAACAACAATTCATTCGCCTCTGGCAGTGCTGTGACGGCCAGACCCGGGAGACCACGCTCAGCGAACTGGCCGACCTGCTCAGCTGTTCACGCCGCCATATGCGCACCCTGCTCAACACCATGCAGCAGCAGGGGTGGCTGAGCTGGGAAGCGGAGGCCGGGCGCGGCAAGCGCTCGCGTCTCACCTTTTTGTATACCGGCCTGGCGCTTCAGCAGCAGCGGGCGGAGGATCTGCTGGAGCAGGATCGCATCGAGCAGCTGGTGCAGCTGGTCGGCGATAAAGCCGCGGTGCGCCAGATGCTGGTCTCCCACCTCGGGCGCAGCTTCCGCCAGGGCAAGCACATCCTGCGGGTACTCTATTATCGCCCGATGAAAAACCTGTTGCCGGGTAGCGCATTACGGCGCTCCGAAACCCATATGGCGCGGCAAATCTTTAGCGGGCTGACGCGCATAAATGAGGAAAATGGGGAACTGGAAGCCGACATTGCCCACCACTGGCAGCAGCTTTCTCCTCTGCACTGGCGATTTTTTTTGCGGCCTGGTATCCATTTCCATCATGGCCGCGAGCTGGAGATGGCTGATGTTATCGCCTCGCTGCAGCGCGCCCGCGAATTGCCCCTCTATTCACACATCAGCCGGGTCCAGTCGCCCACCGCCTGGACGCTCGATATTCAGCTTACGCAGCCCGACCGCTGGCTGCCGTGGCTGCTGGGGTATGTGCCATCTATGATCCTGCCGCGGGAGTGGGAAACCATGCACAACTTTGCCAGCCTGCCGGTGGGCACCGGGCCGTATGCGGTTTCCCGTAATAACAATAACCAGCTGAAGATCCGCGCCTTCGATGATTACTTCGGCTACCGGGCGCTGATTGACGAGGTGAACGTCTGGGTGTTGCCGGATATCAACGAAGAGCTGAGCGTCGGCCTGACCCTGGAGGGGCCAACCGAGGGGGAAAAGGCAGTGGAGAGCCGCCTCGAAGAGGGCTGTTACTATCTGCTGTTTGACGCCCGCTCCCACCTCGGGGCCAGCGCCGAGGTGCGCCAGTGGGTAAGCCGGATCCTCTCCCCGGCGAACCTGATCTATCAGGCTGAGGAAGTATATCAGTCCTACTGGTTCCCGGCGTATGGCCTGCTGCCGCGCTGGCACCATGCCCGTCCGGGACGCGGCGACCAACCGGCCGGGCTGGAGAGCCTCACCCTGACCTTCTACCGCGAACATATCGAACATCGGGTGATCGCCAGAATGATGAGCGAGCTGCTCGCCGCCGAGCAGGTGACGCTGAACATTCAGGAGGTCAGCTATGAGGAGTGGCATCGCGGCGAGATCGTGAGCGACATCTGGCTCAACAGCGTCAACTTCACCCTGCCGCTGGATTTCTCGCTGTTCTCACATCTCTATGAGGTGCCGCTTCTGCAAAACTGTATTGAGCGGGACTGGCAACAGGACGCCGCCGAGTGGCGCGCGGGTGAGATGAATCTTGCGGTCTGGTGCCAGCAGCTGCTCGCCCAGCAGGCGATCGTCCCGCTGATCCACCACTGGCTGATGATCCAGGGGCAGCGCAGTATGCGCGGCTTGCGTATGAATACGCTGGGGTGGTTTGATTTTAAATCGGCGTGGTTTGCGCCGCCGGAACCATAACACTTTCGTAATATTCACCAAATCATTACAATACTGCCGTTCTCAACGGGGTGCTGCGTGAAAGCGTGTGCTGAGAAAATACCCGTCGAACCTGATCCGGATAACGCCGGCGAAGGGATTTGAGGCTGTTGCTCAAAATCCTTTGCCACTCTCAAACAATGAGGTGCAAAGTGTTCAAAACTGTTCTTCCCCTGTTGGCGCTGGTTGCGCTGCCTGCCGTTGCCAGTCCTGTCCTGACGGTCTACACCTATGACTCTTTCGCTGCCGACTGGGGCCCGGGCCCGGCGGTCAAAAAAGCCTTTGAGGCCGACTGCAAGTGCGAGCTGAAGTTCGTGGCGCTGGAGGATGGCGTCTCGCTGCTGAACCGCCTGCGCATGGAAGGCAAAAACAGCAAAGCCGACGTGGTGCTGGGGCTGGATAACAATCTGCTGGAAGCAGCCACCCAGACCGGGCTGTTCGCCAAAAGCGGTGTGGCGGCCGAGGCGGTTAACGTCCCTGGCGGCTGGAAGAACGACACCTTTGTGCCTTTCGATTACGGCTACTTCGCCTTCGTCTACGACAAAAACAAGCTGAAAAATCCGCCAAAGAGCCTGAAAGAGCTGGTTGAGAGCGACCAGAAGTGGCGGGTGATCTACGAAGATCCCCGCACCAGCACCCCGGGGCTGGGTCTGCTGCTGTGGATGCAAAAGGTCTACGGCGACAAGACCCCGGAAGCCTGGCAGAAACTGGCCGCCAAAACGGTCACCGTGACCAAAGGCTGGAGCGAAGCCTATGGTCTGTTCCTGAAAGGGGAAAGCGATCTGGTGCTGAGCTATACCACCTCCCCGGCGTACCACATCATCGCCGAGAAAAAAGAGAACTATGCCGCCGCTGACTTTGCTGAAGGTCACTATCTGCAGGTTGAGGTCGCCGCCCGGACCGCAGCCAGCAAGCAGCCGGAGCTGGCTGAGAAGTTCCTGAAATTTATGGTTTCTCCGTCGTTCCAGAACGCCATCCCGACCGGCAACTGGATGTATCCGGTGACCAATGTGACGTTACCGGCAGGTTTTGATACCCTGGTGAAACCGCAAACCACGCTGGAATTTACCCCGCAGGAAGTGGCCGGGAAACGTGCAGCATGGGTCAGTGAATGGCAACGCGCCGTCAGCCGTTAATCGCCGGCTGGTTGCTGCCGGGGCTGCTGGCCGCCACGCTGATGGTGGCCGTCGCCCTGGGCGCATTTCTGGCGCTGTGGTTTAACGCGCCAGCCACCGACGTCGCGGCGCTTCTGCACGACAGCTATCTGTGGCACGTTATCCGCTTCTCGTTCTGGCAGGCGTTTCTCTCCGCCCTGCTCTCCGTCGTGCCCGCGATATTTCTTGCCCGCGCGCTCTACCGGCGTCGCTTCCCTGGCAGGCAGGCGCTGCTACGCCTGTGCGCCATGACCCTGATCCTGCCGGTACTGGTGGCGGTATTTGGCATTCTCAGCGTTTACGGGCGTCAGGGCTGGCTGGCCGCGCTATTCCAGGCACTCGGGCTTGAGTGGCGCTTCTCGCCCTATGGCCTGCAGGGGATCCTGCTGGCGCACCTCTTTTTCAACATGCCGATGGCAACGCGCCTGCTCTTACAGGCGCTGGAAAATATCCCCGGCGAACAGCGCCAGCTTGCCGCCCAGCTTGGGATGCGTGGCGGGTCATTTTTCCGTTTTGTCGAATGGCCATGGCTGCGCCGCCAGATCCCCCCCGTCGCCGCCCTGATCTTTATGCTCTGCTTTGCCAGCTTCGCCACCGTGCTCTCGCTCGGCGGCGGGCCGCAGGCCACCACCATCGAGCTCGCCATCTATCAGGCCCTGAGTTACGACTACGATCCGGGCCGCGCGGCCCTGCTGGCGATGGTGCAGATGGTCTGCTGTCTGGGGCTGGTGATGCTGAGCCAGCGGTTGGGAAAAGCTATCCCCATCGGCGCCAGCCAGCTTGCCGGCTGGCGCGATCCGCAGGATAGCCTGCGCAGCCGTCTGACCGATGGCCTGCTCATCACCCTCGCCCTGCTGCTGTTGCTCCCGCCGCTGCTGGCGGTGGTGGTCGATGGTCTGAACCTGAATTTGCTGTCGGTGCTGCAACAGCCGGTGCTGTGGCAGGCGCTGGGCACTTCGCTGCGCATTGCCCTGGGCGCCGGGCTGCTTTGCGTCCTGCTGACCATGATGTTGCTGTGGAGCAGCCGGGAGCTCTATGCCCGTCAGGCGATTGTGGCCGGACAGGCGCTGGATCTCAGCGGCATGCTGATCCTGGCGATGCCCGGCATCGTGCTGGCGAGCGGCTTTTTCCTGCTGTTCAACAGCACCATTGGCCTGCCCGAATCGGCCGATGGCATTGTCATCTTCACCAACGCCCTGATGGCGATCCCCTACGCGCTGAAAGTGCTGGAAAATCCGATGCGCGACCTCAGCGCCCGCTATACCCTGCTTTGCGACTCGCTGGGGATGCACGGCTGGCAGCGGCTGAAGGTGGTAGAGCTGCGCGCCCTGAAGCGCCCGCTGGCCCAGGCGCTGGCCTTTGCCTGCGTACTGTCGATCGGCGATTTCGGCGTGGTGGCGCTGTTTGGCAATGATGATTTCCGCACCCTGCCGTTCTGGCTCTATCAGCAGATCGGCTCGTATCGCAGCCAGGACGGGGCCGTCACGGCGCTACTGCTGCTGCTGCTCTGCTTTGCGTTATTTACCGTTATCGAAAAACTACCGGGGCGTGATGTTAAAACTGACTGATGTAACCTGGCTTTATCAGCACCTGCCGATGCGCTTCAACTTGTCCGTGCGCCGGGGCGAACTTATCGCCGTGCTCGGCCCCAGCGGCGCCGGGAAAAGCACCCTTCTCAATCTGATCGCCGGTTTTCTGCAACCGGCCAACGGCAGCATCATCCTTAATGGTCACGATCACACCCGCACGCCGCCTGCTGCGCGCCCGGTGTCGATGCTGTTTCAGGAAAACAATCTCTTCACTCATCTGAACGTGCGCCAGAACATTGGCCTGGGCATGCATCCCGGCCTCAGACTGAATGCTGTGCAACAGCAGAAGCTAAGCGACATCGCGCTGCAGATGGGGATCGGCGATCTGCTGGAACGCCTGCCGGGTGAGCTTTCGGGCGGTCAGCGTCAGCGCGTCGCGCTGGCGCGCTGTCTGGTGCGTGAGCAGCCTGTCCTGCTGCTGGACGAGCCCTTTTCGGCACTCGATCCCGCCTTACGCCAGGAGATGCTGCTGCTGGTCAAAGAGGTGTGCGAGCGCCAGCAGCTGACGATGCTGATGGTATCGCACAGTGTGGAAGATGCGCTCAGGATCGCCCCCCGGTCGGTGGTGATTGCCGATGGCCGTATCGCCTGGGATGGCGATACGGAACAGCTGGCAAGCGGAAACGCGAGCGCGTCGCGCCTGCTGGGGATCCACTGATGCCGATCAGCGGCTGACAACCTTAAGCAGGATCTCGCCATACACCGGCATCATCGGGTGACGGACCAGCATTACCAGTGCCACCAGCGCCACGCCCAGGGTGACGGGAGCCAGCCAGAATAAGCGTCCACGCGGCAGATAGCGGCTGAGGCGATCCGAGGACGCTTTCCCGCTGCGCCACAGCCGCCAGCAGAGCCAGGCCGCCAGCCACAGCAGCAGCGCGGTCGCCAGCAGCAGCCAGCGGAAGCCCCCGCTCTGTACACCGGCAGGAATATCGATTGCCGCGCCGGCCAGGATGCCCGGCAGGAAGTAAATTGGCGGCCAGAACAGACAGCCAATCAGGTTCGGCACGATAAATTTCGCCACCGGCAGATCCAGCATCCCCGCCACCATCGGCACCAGGGGGCGCGTCGGGCCAACAAATCGCCCCACCAGAATGGTGAACATGCTGTGTTGATGCAGGGCATGCTCGGTTTTATCGAGCAGGGCTTTGTTCTTTTTCATGAATGACCAGCGGTGCAGCGGCTTTTTAAAGCGCCAGCCCAGCCAGAATGAGATCCAGTCGCCCAGCAGACAGCCGACGATCCCCGCCAGCCACGCCTGCCAGAAGTTAACCTCGCCACTGCCAATCAGCGCGCCGAGCCCGGCCATCATCACCGTGCCGGGCAGGATCAGTCCAACCAGCGCCAGAGATTCCAGGAAGGCCACGAGCGCGACGGCGACGAGCGAATAGGTAACGGACTGGGTAATAAAATGTTCCAGCAATGCCTGCATAACAGTTCCGGTCAGGTGACGAAGCAGGGATTCTGCGAAGAGCGCCCTGCTGCGTCAAGACAACAATTGTCTGAATAGTTTACCGGGTGTGAACAGGATCCAGCGAACTTGTTTAGTTTTATTTACTTTCTATTCACACCCTGCGCGAAATTCGCTGGGGCTGGCGCCGGTGCATTTTTTAAAGACCCGGGAAAAGTAGAGCTGATCCTCAAAGCCCACGTTGCGCCCGACGGTGGCAATTGGCATGCGGGTGGTGCTGAGCAGCAGCTTGGCCTGGCTGATGCGCTGATCCTCGCGCCAGCTCAGTACGCTCACCCCCAGCTGCTGGCGGAACAGGTGCGACAGACGCGACGGCGACAGGCAGACATGCTGGGCGACGCTGGCGATATCAAACTGGCTGTCCGCCAGGTGGTCGCTGATGTACTGGCAGGCTTCGCGCACCCGGTGATCCAGCGGCGGGTTGAGCGATTCATTGATCGCCTCCATCCGGCGCAGCAGCAGCTGTTCCAGCAGGTTGATGGCCAGCAGCTCGGCATAGCGCCCCCCGCCCTGCCCGGCCTCGATGATCTGGGCAAACAGTTCCCGAAACTGCGGCTGATGCGCTTCATCCGGGCGATAAAAACCGGTATGGGCAAACATCGACGGCCAGGCCAGCCACTCCTGCCAGTAAGCGCGCGGGCGGAAGTAGACCCACTGGTGATACCACTCCCGGGCATCGGGATGACGGCCATAGTGATGAATTTCACCCGGCGGGAAGAGCAGAATATCGCCCGGACGGCAGACGAAGGTCTGATCGCCATTCTTGATCACCCCCTCTCCGCGCACGGTCAGGTTGAGGATATAGCCCTTCATCCCCAGCGGTCGGTCAACGTAAAAATCGAGATAGCCGTCAGCCTCAATGGGCGTCAGTCCCGCCACCAGATGCGCGTTAAACGAGTAGCCCGGCAGCAGCGGATCGCTTTGCGTTTCAGCCATATTTTCAGTCCTCCTGGCAGTCCTGAAGGAAACCATTTGTCCATATCATCAAAAGCGGCATAAAAACGGGCTACACAAAGATCGAAAAGGTATCAGCCCGCTTTCAGATCCGCCATCATAACGCTTCCGTTGCGATTTATCCGTAACATCGAGCGGGTCGGCGGTAACAAAAGTGTCTATAACCACGGCAGAAATGTCCACATGGATTATTTGCTCGGCGTCACACTTTCCCATGTCACAGCAAAATCATCCATAAGATTAGCGGATCCCGCCTGACGATTTTCCCCCTCACTCTCTAATGTTCATTCATATCTGTTTTTTGATGGAGCAACACCATGGCAATTGCGATTGGCCTCGATTTTGGCAGTGACTCAGTACGCGCCCTGGCAGTGGAATGCACTACGGGTCAGGAGATAGCAACCAGCGTCGAGTGGTATCCGCGCTGGCAAGAGGGGCGCTATTGCGATGCGCCAAACAATCAGTTCCGCCATCATCCACGTGACTATATCGAGTCGATGGAAGCGGCAATCAAAACCGTGCTGGCAGAGTTAAGCGAGGCGCAGCGCGCTCAGATCGTCGGGATTGGCGTGGACAGCACCGGCTCTACCCCGGCGCCGATTGACGCCGATGGTCACGTTCTGGCACTGCATCCGGCATTCGCCGATAACCCGAACGCCATGTTTGTGCTGTGGAAAGACCATACCGCGGTGGAAGAAGCCGAAGCCATCACCCGTTTGTGCCATCAGCCAGGCAAAAACGACTACTCCCGCTACATCGGCGGCATTTACTCCAGCGAGTGGTTCTGGGCGAAGATCCTGCACGTTACCCGTCAGGATCCGCAGGTGGCAAAAGCGGCAGTCTCCTGGATTGAGCTGTGTGACTGGGTTCCGGCCCTGCTCTCCGGCACTACCCGTCCGCAGGATATCCGTCGCGGTCGCTGTAGCGCCGGGCACAAATCCCTCTGGCATGAAAGCTGGGGTGGCCTGCCGCCTGCCGCCTTCTTTGACGAACTCGACCCGATCATCAACCAGAACCTCGACTACCCGCTCTTTACCGATACCTGGACCGCTGATATCCCGGTCGGCACGCTCTGCGCCGAGTGGGCGGAACGCCTGGGCCTGCCCCAGACGGTGGCCATTTCCGGCGGCGCTTTTGACTGCCACATGGGCGCAGTCGGCGCGGGCGCACAGCCCAACACACTGGTGAAAGTGATCGGCACCTCCACCTGCGACATCCTGACAGCGGATAAAGCCAGCGTCGGGGATCGCGCCGTAAAAGGTATCTGCGGCCAGGTTGACGGCAGCGTGGTACCGGACTTTATCGGATTGGAAGCGGGTCAGTCCGCCTTTGGCGACATCTACGCCTGGTTTGGCCGCGTGCTGGGCTGGCCGCTGGATCAACTGGCCGCCGCCCATCCGGAACTGAAAACCCAGATCGCAGAGAGCAAAAAACAGCTCCTGCCGCAGCTGACCGACGCCTGGGCGAAGAATCCTTCCCTCGATCATCTTCCGGTCGTTCTCGACTGGTTTAACGGCCGCCGTACGCCGAATGCCAACCAGCGCCTGAAAGGGGTGATTACCGATCTGAATCTCGCCACCGACGCCCCGGCGCTGTTTGGCGGGCTGGTAGCGGCTACCGCCTTTGGCGCGCGCGCCATTATGGAGTGCTTTACCGAACAGGGGATCGCCGTCAATGAGGTGATGGCGCTGGGCGGTATCGCCCGTAAGAACCCGGTGATCATGCAGGCCTGCTGCGACGTGCTGAACCGTCCGCTGCAGATTGTCGCCTCGGATCAGTGCTGTGCCCTGGGCGCGGCGATCTTCGCGGCGGTGGCGGCGGGCGTACACACCGACATTCCGACAGCGCAGCAGCATATGGCGAGCAAGGTGGAAAGTACCCTGCAGCCGCGCGCGCAGCAGGCGCAACGTTTTGAACAGCTTTATCAGCGCTACCAGCAGTGGGCGAAGAGCGCTGAGCAGCACTATCTCCCTGTCGCCGCCCCGGTTAAGAACATCCCGGAATCTACGGCAACCCTGACACATTAAGGACACGATAATGACGATTTTTAATAATTATGAAGTGTGGTTTGTGATTGGTAGCCAGCATCTTTATGGGCCGGAAGCCCTGCGCCAGGTGACTCAACACGCAGAACATGTCGTAAACGCCCTGAATGCGGAAGCAAAATTGCCGTGCAAGCTGGTGCTGAAGCCGCTGGGCACCTCCCCGGATGAAATTACCCATATCTGTCGCGATGCTAACTACGACGATAAATGCGCGGGTCTGGTGGTGTGGCTGCACACCTTCTCTCCGGCCAAGATGTGGATCAACGGCCTCTCCATCCTCAACAAACCGCTGCTGCAGTTCCATACCCAGTTCAACGCGGCGCTGCCGTGGGACAGCATTGATATGGACTTTATGAACCTGAACCAGACCGCGCACGGCGGCCGTGAGTTCGGCTTCATCGGCGCGCGTATGCGCCAGCAGCATGCTGTCGTCACTGGCCACTGGCAGGACAAGCAGGCGCACCAGCGGATTGGTTCCTGGATGCGCCAGGCCGTATCGAAGCAGGATACCCGCCAGCTGAAAGTGGTGCGCTTCGGCGACAACATGCGTGAAGTGGCGGTAACGGACGGCGATAAAGTGGCCGCGCAGATCAAATTTGGTTTTTCCGTCAACACCTGGGCGGTGGGCGATCTGGTGCAGGTCGTCAATGAAATCAGCGATGGCGACGTTAATGCGCTGGTGGATGAGTACGAAAGCAGCTATCGCCTGACGGCGGCGGCACAGGTGAATGGTGATAAGCGCCAGAACGTGCTGGATGCAGCCCGTATTGAGCTGGGCATGAAACGCTTCCTGGAACAGGGCGGCTTCCATGCCTTTACCACCACCTTTGAAGATCTTCACGGCCTGAAGCAGCTTCCGGGCCTGGCGGTACAACGTCTGATGCAGCAGGGCTACGGCTTTGCCGGTGAAGGCGACTGGAAAACTGCCGCTCTGCTACGCATCATGAAAGTGATGTCGACCGGTCTGCAGGGCGGCACCTCCTTTATGGAGGATTACACCTACCACTTCGAGGACGGCAACGATCTGGTGCTGGGTTCGCACATGCTGGAAGTCTGCCCGTCGATCGCCGTGGATGAAAAACCGATCCTCGACGTTCAGCATCTCGGCATCGGCGGCAAAGCCGATCCAGCGCGTCTGATCTTCAACACCCGTACCGGTCCGGCCATTAACGCCAGCCTGATCGATCTGGGCGATCGTTTCCGCCTGCTGGTGAACTGCGTCGACGCCGTTGAAACGCCGCATTCCCTGCCGAAACTGCCGGTGGCGAACGCCCTGTGGAAAGCCCAGCCGGATCTGGCAACCGCTTCCGAAGCCTGGATCGTAGCAGGTGGCGCGCACCATACCGTCTTCAGCCATGCGCTGGATCTCAACGACATGCGTCAGTTCGCGGAACTGCACGATATCGAACTGACGGTCATTGATAACGACACCCGTCTGCCAGCCTTTAAAGATGCGCTGCGCTGGAACGAAGTCTACTACGGTTCAAAACGTTAACAGGGGAACCTTTGGCCTGCCGCAGGGCGGGCCTTTTTTCCTGGAGGATACATGCTGGAAGATCTCAAACGTCAGGTGCTTGAAGCCAACCTCGCCCTGCCGGAACATAATCTCGTTACCCTGACCTGGGGCAACGTCAGTGCCGTGGACCGCGAAGCAGGCGTGTTCGTCATTAAACCGTCCGGCGTCGACTACCGGGTAATGACTGCCGAGGATATGGTGGTGGTGAGCATCGCCACCGGTGAAGTGGTTGAGGGGAAGAAAAAGCCCTCCTCCGATACGCCAACGCATCGCCTGCTCTATCAGGCCTTCCCGTCCATCGGCGGCATCGTCCACACTCACTCCCGCCACGCCACTATCTGGGCGCAGGCAGGCCAGCCGATCCCGGCGACCGGCACCACCCACGCCGACTACTTCTATGGCACCATCCCCTGCACCCGCAAGATGACCGATGCCGAGATCAACGGCGAGTATGAGTGGGAAACCGGCAACGTGATTGTTGAAACCTTCGAGAAACAGGGTATCGACGCCGCGCAGATGCCGGGGGTGTTGGTTCACTCTCACGGCCCGTTTGCGTGGGGTAAAAATGCTGAAGATGCGGTGCATAACGCTATCGTGCTGGAAGAGGTGGCCTATATGGGCATCTTCTGCCGCCAGCTGGCGCCGCAGCTGCCGGATATGCAGCAGACGTTGCTGGATAAACACTATCTGCGTAAGCACGGCGCGAAGGCCTATTACGGGCAGTAAAACCCGCCCGGTGGCGCTACGCTTACCGGGCCTACAGGTCTCCCAGGCCGGATAAGCGCAGCGCCATCCGGCAAAGCATACCTGTATAAAACCCCAGCAAAACCCCCTTAACCAGGCTATAATCAGGCCTGGTTTTGTTTTATGAGAGAACGGCGTGGCGCAGGCGCAACAAGGCTTTTTACTCACCCGGCACTGGCGAGATACGCCCCAGGGTACCGAAGTTGAATTCTGGCTGGCGACAGATACCGGCCCGCTAAACGTCACCCTGCCTGTCCAGGAGTCCGTTGCCTTTATTCCCGAGCCTGACGTCGAAAAAGCCCGCCAGCTGCTGCAGGGTGAAAACGGCTGGCGGCTGACGCCCCTTGAGCTGAAAGATTTCCACCGTCGTCCGGTTTACGGCCTTTACTGCCGTGCCCACCGCCAGCTGATGCGTTATGAAAAGCTGCTGCGCGAGGCGGGCGTGACCCTCTTTGAGGCCGATGTTCGTCCCCCGGAGCGCTTTCTGATGGAGCGCTTTATCACCGCCCCGGTCTGGGTGGACGGTACGCCCCAGGGCGAACGGCTGATCAACGCCCGTCTCAAACCCAATCCGCACTATCGCCCGCCCCTGAAATGGGCGTCGCTGGACATTGAAACCACCCGGCACGGGGAGCTGTACTGCATCGGCATCGAAGGCTGCGGCCAGCGGGTTGTCTATATGCTGGGCCCGGCCAACGGCGATGCCTCGGGGCTCGATTTCCAGCTGGAGTACGTCAACAGCCGCCCGCAGCTGATCGAAAAATTGAATGCCTGGTTTGCCCGGCACGACCCGGACGTCATCATCGGCTGGAACGTAGTGCAGTTTGATTTGCGCATTCTGCAAAAACATGCCGAGCGCTACCGCATCCCTCTGCTGCTCGGACGCGGCAACAGCGAGCTGGAGTGGCGCGAGCACGGCTTTAAAAACGGCGTCTTCTTTGCCCAGGCGAACGGGCGCTTAATTATCGACGGCATCGAGGCGCTGAAATCTGCCTTCTGGAGCTTCTCGTCATTCTCGCTGGAATCGGTATCGCAGGAGCTGCTCGGGGAAGGTAAATCCATCGACAATCCCTGGGACAGGATGGACGAAATTGACCGCCGCTTCGCCGAAGATAAACCGGCCCTGGCGACCTATAACCTGAAAGACTGCGAGCTGGTGACGCGGATTTTCCACAAAACCGAGATCATGCCGTTTCTGCTGGAGCGCGCCACGGTCAATGGCCTGGCGGCCGACCGCCACGGCGGCTCCGTGGCCGCCTTCAGCCATCTCTACTTTCCGCGCATGCACCGGGCGGGCTATGTAGCCCCCAATCTCGGTGACGTGCCGCCCCAGGCCAGCCCCGGCGGCTATGTGATGGACTCCCGCCCCGGCCTGTACGACTCGGTGCTGGTGCTGGATTACAAAAGCCTCTATCCGTCGATCATTCGCACCTTTCTTATCGATCCGGTCGGCCTGGTGGAAGGGCTCGCCCAGCCGGATGAGCAGCACAGCACTGAGGGCTTCCTCGGGGCGCGTTTCTCCCGGGAAAAACACTGCCTGCCGGAGATCGTCAGCCAGATCTGGTACGGGCGCGAAGAGGCCAAGCGCCACGGCAATAAGCCGCTTTCCCAGGCGCTGAAGATCATCATGAATGCCTTTTATGGCGTGCTCGGCACCAGCGCCTGCCGTTTCTTCGACCCGCGCCTGGCCTCGTCGATTACCATGCGCGGCCACGAGATCATGCGCCAGACCAAAGTGCTGGTGGAATCCCAGGGCTATGATGTGATTTATGGCGATACCGATTCGACCTTCGTCTGGCTCAGGGGCGCCCACGCCGAAGCGGAGGCTGCCGCCATTGGCCAGTCGCTGGTGGAATTTGTTAACAGCTGGTGGCGAACGCATCTGCAACAGGCTGGCCTGACCAGCGCTCTGGAGCTGGAGTATGAGACCCACTTCTGCCGTTTTCTAATGCCCACCATTCGGGGAACCGATCAGGGCAGCAAGAAGCGCTATGCCGGGCTTATCCAGGAGGGGGAAAAGCAGCGGATGGTATTTAAAGGGCTGGAAACCGTCCGTACCGACTGGACCCCGCTGGCGCAGCGTTTCCAGCAGGAGCTTTATCTGAAAATTTTTCGGCGCGAACCCTACCAGGAGTTTGTGCGCGAGACCATCGCCAGCCTGATGGCGGGCGAACTGGATGACCAGCTGGTCTACCGCAAGCGCCTGCGTCGCCCGCTGGCGGAGTATCAGCGCAACGTGCCGCCCCACGTTCGTGCCGCCCGGCTTGCCGATGAAGAGAACGTCCGTCTTGGGCGCGCGCCGCAATACCAGAACCGAGGCACCATCAAGTATGTCTGGACCACCAGCGGCCCGGAGCCGGTGGATTATCAGCGTTCGCCCCTTGACTATGAGCACTACCTCACGCGCCAGCTACAGCCCGTCGCAGAGGGAATTTTACCGTTCATGGACGACGACTTTGCTACACTGATGACAGGTCAGTTGGGGCTATTTTGACAGGTGACGAAATCGCTGCCATCCAGTACCATAGCGCCCTTTCCATTCCCGGACCCATTATTCGACGACCGTCATTCCTGAACGGTGGTTGAACTATTGCCTGCAATTAAAGATTAGAGCCGAACAAATATGCCTTTTACACTTGGTCAACGCTGGATCAGCGACACAGAAAGCGAACTTGGGTTAGGAACTGTAGTGGCGCTGGATGCGCGTATGGTGACTCTCCTTTTCCCCGCCACCGGTGAAAACCGTCTGTATGCTCGCAATGATTCCCCTGTCACCCGCGTGATGTTTAACCCGGGCGACACCGTTACCAGCCATGAAGGCTGGCAGCTGAAGATTGAAGACGTAAAAGAAGAGAATGGACTGCTCGCCTATATCGGAACCCGACTGGATACCGAAGAGACGGGTGTCATGCTGCGCGAAGTGCTGCTCGACAGCAAACTGGTCTTCAGCAAACCTCAGGATCGCCTGTTCGCCGGTCAGATCGACCGTATGGATCGCTTCTCGCTGCGCTACCGTGCGCGCAAGTTCCAGAGCGAGCAGTACCGCATGCCGTGGAGCGGTCTGCGCGGCCAGCGCACCAGCCTGATTCCCCATCAGCTCAACATCGCCCATGACGTTGGCCGCCGCCATGCGCCGCGCGTCCTGCTGGCGGATGAAGTCGGTTTAGGTAAAACCATCGAAGCGGGCATGATCCTGCACCAGCAGCTGCTCTCCGGCGCGGCCGAGCGCGTGCTGATTGTGGTGCCAGAAACCCTGCAGCACCAGTGGCTGGTGGAGATGCTGCGCCGCTTCAACCTGCGTTTCTCCCTGTTTGATGACGAGCGCTACGCCGAAGCCCAGCACGACGCCGATAACCCGTTCGAAACCGAACAGCTGGTGATCTGCTCCCTGGACTTCGTGCGCCGCAGCAAGCAGCGTCTTGAGCACCTCTGTGATGCCGAGTGGGACATCATGGTGGTCGATGAAGCGCACCATCTGGTGTGGAATGTCGACGCGCCGAGCCGTGAATATATGGCGATTGAACAGCTGGCCGAGCGCGTACCTGGCGTACTGCTGCTCACCGCTACGCCGGAACAGCTGGGTCTGGAGAGCCACTTCGCGCGTCTGCGCCTGCTGGATCCAAACCGTTTCCATGACTTTGACCTCTTTGTCGAAGAGCAGAAAAATTATCGCCCGGTGGCGGATGCCGTTGCCCTGCTGCTGGCGGGCAAGCACCTCTCCAACGACGAGCTCAACACCCTGAGCGATCTGATTGGCGAGCAGGATATCGAGCCGTTACTCCAGGCGGCCAACAGCGATCGTGAAGGCGCCGACGCCGCACGCCAGGAGCTGGTCTCCATGCTGATGGACAGGCACGGCACCAGCCGCGTGCTGTTCCGTAATACCCGTAACGGGGTGAAAGGCTTCCCGAAACGCGAGCTGCATACCGTTCGCCTGCCGCTGCCCACCCAGTATCAGACGGCGATCAAGGTCTCCGGCATCATGGGCGCGCGTAAAACAGCGGAAGAGCGCGCCCGGGACATGCTCTATCCGGAACAGATTTATCAGGAGTTTGAAGGCGATACCGGCACCTGGTGGAACTTCGACCCGCGCGTTGAATGGCTGATGGGCTATCTGACCGCCAACCGTTCCCAGAAAGTGCTGGTCATCTGCGCCAAAGCTACCACCGCGCTTCAGCTTGAGCAGGTTCTGCGCGAGCGGGAAGGTATTCGCGCGGCGGTGTTCCATGAAGGCATGTCCATTATCGAGCGCGACCGCGCGGCGGCATGGTTCTCCGAAGAGGACAGCGGCGCCCAGGTGCTGCTCTGCTCCGAAATCGGCTCCGAGGGGCGTAACTTCCAGTTCGCCAGCCGTCTGGTGATGTTCGATCTGCCGTTCAACCCGGATCTGCTGGAGCAGCGTATCGGTCGTCTGGACCGTATCGGTCAGGCGCACGACATTCAGATCCACGTTCCGTATCTGGAAAAAACCGCCCAGTCGGTGCTGGTGCGCTGGTTCCACGAAGGGCTGGATGCGTTTGAACATACCTGCCCGACCGGTCGTACCATTTACGATAGCGTGCATAACGAGCTGACGGGCTATCTGGCGGCGCCGGAAAATACCGAGGGCTTTGACGAGCTGATCAAAACTTGCCGTGAACAGCATGACGCCCTGAAAGCGCAGCTGGAGCAGGGTCGTGACCGTCTGCTGGAGATCCACTCCAACGGCGGTGAAAAGGCCCAGCGGCTGGCAGAGAGCATTGAAGAGCAGGATGACGATACCAGCCTGATCAGCTTCGCCATGAACCTGTTTGATATCGTCGGTATCAACCAGGACGATCGCGGCGAGAACTTGATTGTGCTGACCCCGTCCGATCACATGCTGGTGCCGGACTTCCCGGGCCTGCCGGAAGATGGTTGCACCATCACCTTTGAACGTGATGTGGCGCTGTCCCGCGAGGATGCGCAGTTCATCACCTGGGAACACCCACTGATCCGCAACGGTCTGGATCTGATCCTCTCCGGCGACACCGGCAGCAGCACCATTTCGCTGCTGAAGAACAAGGCGCTGCCGGTGGGTACCCTGCTGCTGGAGCTGATCTACGTGGTAGAGGCCCAGGCACCGAAACAGCTGCAGCTCAACCGTTTCCTGCCTGCCACGCCGGTGCGTCTGCTGCTGGACAAAAACGGTACCAACCTGGCGGCGCAGGTCGAGTTTGAGAGCTTTAACCGCCAGCTGAGCGCGGTGAATCGCCATACCGGCAGCAAGCTGGTGAATGCGGTGCAGCAGGATGTCTACGCCATCCTCCAGCAGGGTGAGTCTCAGGTTGAGAAAGCAGCGCGCGCCCTGATTGACGCGGCGCGCAGCGAGGCGGATGAAAAACTGTCTGCGGAGCTCTCTCGTCTCGAGGCCCTGCGTGCGGTGAACCCCAATATTCGTGACGATGAACTGGCGGCGATTGAAACCAATCGTCAGCAGGTGCTTGAGAGCCTGAATCAGGCGGGATGGCGTCTGGATGCGCTGCGCCTTATCGTTGTGACGCATCAGTAAGCGGAGCGAAACATGTTGATGGAACCCTACAATCCGCCGCAGGATCCGTGGCTGGTCATTCTCTATCAGGATGAGCATATTATGGTGGTCAACAAGCCAAGCGGCTTGTTGTCCGTGCCGGGCAGGCTGGATGAGCACAAAGACAGCGTGATGACGCGCGTTCAGCGTGATTTTCCGCAGGCGGAGTCCGTCCACCGTCTGGACATGGCCACCAGCGGAGTGATTGTAGTGGCGCTGACCAAGGCGGCAGAGCGCGAGCTGAAACGTCAGTTTCGAGAGCGTGAGCCGAAGAAGCAGTACCTGGCGCGCGTCTGGGGTCATCCACAACCGGCGGAAGGGCTGGTTGATCTGCCGCTGATCTGCGACTGGCCTAACCGCCCGAAGCAGAAGGTCTGCTACGAGACCGGCAAGGCGGCGCAAACCGAGTATGAAGTGCTGGAGTACGCGGCGGACAACAGCGCCCGCGTGCTGCTAAAACCGATTACCGGCCGCTCGCACCAGCTGCGTGTGCATATGCTGGCGCTGGGTCACCCGATTCTGGGGGATCGCTTTTATGCCACGCCGGAAGCCCGGGCGATGGCGCCGCGTCTGCAACTGCATGCACAGATGCTCACCATCACCCACCCGGAATACGGTACGCCGATGACCTTTAAGGCACCGGCAGACTTTTGATCCGTTGCCCGGCAGCACCCCTTGCCGCCGGGCCAACCGCTTCCTTACTTAAAGCCCTTCTGCTCTTTGATAAGCTCGTAGGCTTTCTGAATTTCCTGCGCTTTTTGCTTCGCCATCTCCATCATCTCTGGCGGTAAACCTTTGGCCACCAGCTTATCCGGGTGATGCTCGCTCATCAGCTTACGGTAGGCCCGCTTGATGGTTGTCGGTTCATCGGTTGGCTTCACGCCCAGCACATTACAGGCATCTTCCAGGGTAGGACCACGCTGCGCCTGCTGCCAGCCGCCACCGCCCGCCTGCTGTTGCTGATAGCCGCCGCCAAACTGTGCGCCGCCCTGCATCATGCGCAGGAACTGATCGAACTGGGTGCGGGAAATGCCCAACTCTTCGGCGATAACATACAGCACTTCACGTTCGTTCGGGTGGAGCGACCCATCGGCAAACGCCGCCTGGATCTGAATCTCCAGAAACATCCGAATTAAGTCGAAGCGCCCGAAGCAGATGCTGCGGAACTGACGCATTTTTTCGCGCAGGGGATAGTTATCCGCCTTACCGATACGAAATGCGTTTTGCGCGGCCGCCCGGGAGTCACCGTGCAGGTTCATGCGATCCATAAACTGGCTGGCGACATGGATGTCGGCCTCGGTGACACGCCCTTTCGATTTGGTCAGATGGCCCATTACCTCGAAGGTTGTCGCAAAAAAAAGCGCCTGGCGTTCACGCTGGTTAGCGAACCAGGCCATCTTGCGACTGCGCGCTTTATCAAACATATGGCCGATAAGCAGCCCCAGAACGATACCCCAGAAGCCCGCGCCCATCAGTAAAGCGAACGCTACGCCGATAATTTTTCCCCAATACTGCATATACTCCCCAAATGGTGATCGATTTGATCCAGCGCAACGCCATCATTCCGGTGGCCTGGCCACGGTCAAGTGAAGGACATCGCCTATAATTTGCATTATCATACTCGTCATTCAATAACGAGCCTATCACCATGGCTCGTTTACGGGCAGGATTAACGCTGGCACTGTGATGATGAGTAAGATAGTCTCTGACCGTTTGCCAGCGATAAGCCACTGATGACGGAACAATAAATAAAACGTATGAAAAAACGTATCCCCACCCTTCTGGCCACGATGATAGCTACGGCTCTGTACAGTCAACAGGGTCTGGCAGCCGATCTCGCCTCGCAATGTATGCTGGGTATCCCCAGCTATGATCGCCCGCTGGTACAGGGTGATACGAACACGCTACCGGTTACCATCACCGCTGACAACGCAAAAGGGAACTATCCTGACGACGCCCTGTTTAGCGGGAATGTGGATATTAACCAGGGCAACAGCCGTTTGCAGGCCGATGAAGTGCAGTTGCACCAGAAACAGCCAGAAGGCGCAGCCGAACCGGTACGTACGGTCGATGCGCTGGGTAATGTGCACTATGACGATAATCAGGTCATCCTGAAAGGTCCGAAAGCCTGGTCGAACCTGAATACCAAAGACACTAACGTCTGGGAAGGTGATTACCAGATGGTTGGCCGCCAGGGTCGCGGTAAAGCGGACCTGATGAAACAGCGCGGTGAAAACCGCTACACCATTCTGGAAAACGGGACCTTTACCTCCTGTCTGCCAGGCTCGGATACCTGGAGCGTGGTAGGTAGCGAAGTGATCCACGACCGCGAAGAGCAGGTTGCGGAGATCTGGAACGCCCGCTTTAAGCTCGGCCCGGTACCGGTCTTCTATAGCCCGTATCTGCAACTGCCCGTGGGTGACAAACGTCGCTCCGGCTTCCTGATCCCGAACGCCAAGTACAGCACCTCAAACTACTTTGAGTTCTACCTGCCGTACTACTGGAATATCGCGCCCAACATGGATGCGACGATCACGCCGCACTATATCCACAAGCGCGGCAACATCATGTGGGAGAACGAGTTCCGCTATCTGACGCATGCGGGTTCGGGTCTGATGGAGCTGGACTATCTGCCATCGGATAAAGTGTATGAGGATGATCCAAGAAACACCTCCGGGGATAATCGCCATCGCTGGTTGTACTACTGGCAGCACTCGGGCGTAATGGATCAGGTGTGGCGTTTTAACGTCGACTACACCAAAGTCAGCGACTCGAGCTATTTTAACGACTTTACCTCTAAATACGGCTCAAGTACCGATGGCTACGCCACGCAGAAATTCAGCGCGGGCTATGTAGTACAGAATTTTGACGCGACCGTTTCCACCAAACAGTTCCAGGTCTTTAGCGACCAAACGCAGAGCACCTATGCTGCAGAGCCACAGCTTGATGTTAACTGGTACCAGAATAATGTGGGTCCTTTTGACACCCGGGTCTACGCCCAGGCGGTGCATTTCGTCAATACTGACTCTGACATGCCTGAAGCAACGCGTCTGCACCTTGAGCCAACGATTAACCTGCCTGTTTCAAACGACTGGGCCAGCCTCGATACCGAAGTGAAGCTGATGGCGACCCACTATCAGCAGGATAATCTGGAAATGTACAATGCCAATCATGGCACGCGTCTGGAAGATTCCGTTAACCGCGTGCTGCCGCAGTTTAAAGTGGACGGCAAGCTCGTCTTCGAGCGCGACATGAACTGGAGCGAGGGCTATACCCAGACGCTGGAGCCGCGCGCCCAGTATCTCTATGTGCCGTACCGCGATCAGAGCAATATCCAGAACTATGACTCTTCATTCCTGCAATCTGATTACAGCGGCCTGTTCCGCGACCGTACTTACGGTGGTCTGGACCGTATTGCATCGGCCAACCAGGTGACCACCGGGGTCACAACGCGTATTTATGATGATGCTGCAGTTGAACGTTTTAATGCTTCTGTGGGTCAAATCTACTACTTCACCGAAGCACGTACCGGTGATGACAATATCCAGTGGGAGAAGGACGACAAAAAAGGATCGCTGGTATGGGCCGGAGATACTTACTGGCGCATAACCGATCGTTGGGGTCTGCGCAGCGGCGTGCAATATGACACGCGGCTGAACAATGTTGCCACCGGTAGCGGTTCAATCGAGTACCGTCGTGATGCAGACCGAATGGTACAGCTCAGCTATCGTTACGCCAGCCCGGAATATATCCAGGCGACGTTACCTAACTTTGCCACGTCCGAACAAACGAAAGAGGGCATTTCGCAGGTGGGAGGCATCGCAAGCTGGCCAATTGCCGATCGTTGGTCGGTGGTGGGAGCCTACTACTTCGATACCAACCAGAATAAGTCTGCAGATCAGATGCTGGGTGTGCAGTACAACTCCTGCTGCTATGCGATTCGCGTTGGATACGAACGTAAGCTTAACGGCTGGGATCCAGACAAAAATCAGAGCGAGTACGATAACGTCATCGGCTTTAACATCGAACTCCGTGGCCTGAGTTCCAACTATGGTCTGGGTACTCAGCAGATGCTGCGCTCACCGATTCTGCCGTACCGTAGTTCATTGTGATGTACTTGATTTAACACGTAATCCGCTTTGCGGTTAATTGATATGGAAAAAGTATGAAGAACTGGAAAACGCTGCTGCTCGGTATCGCTATGGTCGCGAATACCAGCTTCGCGGCCCCACAGGTTGTCGACAAAGTCGCTGCCGTTGTGAACAACGGTGTGGTACTTGAGAGCGACGTTGATGGTTTAATGCAGTCTGTGAAGCTCAACGCGGGTCAGGCAGGTCAGCAACTTCCGGACGATTCCACGCTGCGTCATCAGATCCTTGAACGTTTGATCATGGATCAAATCGTTCTGCAGATGGGTCAGAAGATGGGTGTGAAGATCTCTGATGAGCAGCTCGATCAGGCTATCGCCAACATTGCGAAGCAGAACAATATGTCCCCGGACCAGATGCGCAGCCGTCTGGCCTATGACGGCATCAGCTATTCGACCTACCGTAATCAGATCCGCAAAGAGATGCTGATTTCAGAAGTGCGCAATAACGAAGTGCGTCGCCGCGTTACCATCCTGCCGCAGGAAGTGGATGCCCTGGCGAAACAGGTGGGCAACCAGAACGATGCCAGCACCGAACTGAACCTGAGCCACATCCTGATCCCCCTGGCAGAAAACCCATCTTCTGACCAGGTGGCCGAGGCGGAAAGCCAGGCACGTTCCATCGTCGATCAGGCGCGTAATGGCGGTGATTTCGGCAAACTGGCGATCACCTATTCCGCTGACCAGCAGGCGCTGAAAGGCGGCCAGATGGGCTGGGGTCGTATTCAGGAGCTGCCTTCTATCTTTGCCCAGGCGCTGAGCACGGCGAAGAAAGGCGACATCGTGGGTCCAATCCGTTCCGGCGTGGGCTTCCATATTCTGAAAGTGAACGATCTGCGCGGCCAGAGCCAGAGCATCTCCGTGACGGAAGTGCACGCCCGCCACATTCTGCTGAAAACCTCGCCGATCATGTCTGATACGCAGGCGCGTACCAAGCTGGAGCAAATTGCCGCCGATATTCGCAGCGGTAAAACCTCCTTCGCCAACGCCGCGAAAGAGTTCTCTCAGGATCCAGGTTCCGCGAATCAGGGCGGCGATCTGGGCTGGGCGGCTGCGGATATTTACGATCCGGCCTTCCGCGATGCGCTGATGAGAATGAACAAAGGTCAGATGAGCGAACCGGTTCACTCCACCTTCGGCTGGCACCTCATCGAGCTGCTGGATACCCGCAATGTGGATAAAACCGATGCGGCGCAAAAAGATCGTGCATACCGTATGCTGTTCAACCGTAAGTTCTCTGAAGAAGCAGCGACCTGGATGCAGGAACAACGCGCCAGCGCCTACGTCAAAGTCCTGAGCAACTAATGAAACAACATCGTGTTGTCATCACTCCCGGCGAACCCGCCGGGATTGGTCCCGACCTGGTCGTCCAGCTTGCCCAGCGCAGCTGGCCGGTCGAACTGGTGATCTGCGCCGATGCCAGCGTGCTCGAAGCGCGAGCGAAACAGCTTAATCTCCCGCTCACGCTCCTGCCGTATCAGGCAGAAAACGCTCCCCTTCCCCAGCAAGCAGGCACCTTAACGCTGCTACCTGTCCCGCTACGCGCGCCGGTTATCCCCGGCCAGTTGAGCACTGAAAATGGTCATTATGTGGTGGAGACGCTGGCGCGCGCCTGCGATGGCTGTCTGAGCGGGGAATTTGCCGCGCTGATCACCGGCCCGGTCCATAAAGGGGTGATCAACGATGCCGGCGTGGCCTTTACCGGTCATACCGAGTTTTTTGAAGAGCGGTCGCACAGCGCAAAAGTGGTGATGATGCTGGCAACC
Organism: Leclercia sp. GHBNCSD; assembly: GCF_055805075.1. Classification (NCBI taxonomy): domain Bacteria; kingdom Pseudomonadati; phylum Pseudomonadota; class Gammaproteobacteria; order Enterobacterales; family Enterobacteriaceae; genus Leclercia; species Leclercia sp. GHBNCSD. The sequence goes on from NZ_JBQVYO010000001.1 coordinate 1,212,120, forward strand.
GAGGAGCTGCGGGTCGCCCTGGCGACGACGCACCTGCCCATCAAAGCCATTTCCGACGCCATTACGCCGGATCTGCTGCGCGACGTCATTACCATCCTGCACCACGATTTACGCACCAAATTCGGTATTGCCGATCCGCACGTGCTGGTATGCGGCCTGAACCCACATGCGGGTGAAGGTGGGCATATGGGTATGGAAGAGATCGACACCATCATTCCGGTGCTGGAAGAGATGCGCGCGAAAGGCATGAATCTCAGCGGGCCGCTGCCTGCCGATACCCTGTTTCAACCGAAATACCTGGATCATGCAGACGCCGTGCTGGCGATGTACCACGATCAGGGCCTTCCCGTGCTAAAATACCAGGGATTTGGCCGCGGGGTGAATATTACCCTCGGTTTACCCTTTATTCGTACTTCTGTTGACCATGGTACTGCGCTCGATTTAGCAGGCCAGGGAAAAGCAGATGTCGGCAGTTTTATTACGGCGCTTAATCTCGCCATCAAAATGATTGTTAATACTCAATGAATAATCGCGTCCACCAGGGCCATTTAGCCCGTAAACGTTTCGGGCAAAACTTCCTCAACGATCAGTTCGTGATCGAAAGTATTGTTTCGGCTATCAATCCACAGAAAGGCCAGGCAATGGTCGAAATCGGGCCGGGCCTCGCCGCTCTGACCGAACCGGTTGGCGAGCGTCTGGATGAACTTACCGTCATCGAGCTGGACCGCGATCTGGCAGCGCGCCTGCAGACGCACCCGTTCCTCGGGCCGAAACTGACCATTTATCAGCAGGATGCCATGACCATGAACTTCGGCGAACTGTCGGAGAAAATGGGCCAGCCGCTGCGCGTATTCGGCAACCTGCCGTATAACATCTCCACGCCGCTGATGTTCCACCTGTTTAGCTATACTGATGCCATTGCTGACATGCACTTCATGTTGCAAAAAGAGGTCGTTAATCGACTGGTTGCAGGGCCGAACAGTAAAGCGTATGGTCGTTTAAGCGTGATGGCACAGTACTACTGTAACGTGATCCCGGTACTCGAAGTACCGCCATCGGCATTTACGCCGCCGCCAAAAGTTGACTCAGCGGTTGTGCGCCTGGTGCCGCATAAAACGAAGCCGTATCCGGTGAAGGATCTGCGCGTGCTGAGCCGCATCACCACCGAAGCCTTTAACCAGCGTCGTAAAACGATTCGTAACAGCCTTGGCAATCTGTTTACTGTTGACGTGTTAGCTCAGTTGGGTATCGACCCGGCGATGCGCGCGGAAAACATTTCCGTAGAGCAGTACTGCAAGCTGGCTAACTACATCAGCGAAAATGCGCCGCCGAAGGAGAGCTAAGCCATGATTAATTCGCCCCGCGTATGTGTTCAGGTGCAAAGCCTTTACATCGAGTCTCAATCCACACCGGATGAAGAACGTTTTGTTTTTGCTTACACCGTGACCATTCGCAATCTCGGGCGAACCCCTGTCCAGCTGCTGGGGCGTTACTGGCTTATCACTAACGGCAATGGCCGTGAAATTGAAGTGCAGGGCGAAGGTGTGGTGGGTGAACAGCCGCACATTGCGCCCGGCGAAGAGTATCAGTATACCAGCGGTGCAGTAATCGAGACGCCGCTGGGAACCATGCAGGGCCATTATGAAATGGTCGATACCGAGGGCAATGCATTCCGCGTTGCCATTCCTGTTTTCCGTCTGGCTGTACCAACACTCATTCACTAAACATGTCTACATATCTCATTGGCGACGTTCACGGTTGCTACGATGAACTGATCGCCTTGCTAAAGCAGGTGGATTTTACCCCAGGTACAGACACGCTGTGGCTTACGGGCGATCTCGTTGCCCGCGGCCCTGGCTCGCTGGAAGTCCTGCGCTATGTCAAATCGCTGGGCGACAGCGTGCGGATCGTCCTCGGCAACCACGACCTTCATCTCCTGGCGGTCTACGCCGGGATCAGCCGCAATAAACCGAAAGACAGGATCACGCCGTTGCTGGAAGCGCCCGACGCCGATGAGCTGATTAACTGGCTGCGTCGCCAGCCGCTGCTGCAGATCGACGAAGAGAAAAAAGTGGTGATGGCGCACGCGGGCATTACCCCGCAGTGGGATCTGCAAACCGCCAAAGAGTGTGCCCGGGACGTCGAAGCGGTGCTCGCCAGCGACTCTTACCCGTTCTTCCTCGATGCGATGTATGGCGACATGCCCAACAACTGGAGCATGGAGCTCAGCGGCGTTGCGCGCCTGCGTTTTATCACGAACGCCTTCACCCGCATGCGTTACTGCTTCCCGAATGGTCAGCTGGATATGTATTGCAAGGATGTGCCGGAAAACGCGCCGACGCCGCTCAAGCCGTGGTTTGCAATCCCTGGCCCGGTAACGGAGCAGTACAGTGTCGTCTTCGGCCACTGGGCATCGCTGGAAGGGAAAGGCACGCCTGAAGGCATTTATGGGCTGGATACGGGTTGCTGCTGGGGGGGAGAACTCACCTGTCTGCGCTGGGAAGATAAAGCCTGGTTTATGCAGCCTTCGAACCGGCATCTGGATTTGGATGAAAATGAAGCCGTAGCGTCGTAGAAGAGCGCTGCACCTCTCCCGGCGGGAAAGGTGCAGTAACCACATTAGCGGCGTTCAAGGATCTCGAAGCAGTAGCTATGCGAGTTTTGCGCATCCGCGTCGTGGAATTCGCTGAACACCGATTCCCACTCGTCAGGATCGTAGTCCGGGAAATGGGTATCCCCTTCCACTTCAGCATCAATGTGGGTCAGATATAATTTCTGCGCTTTCGGCAGGAATTGCTCATAGATACGCCCCCCGCCAATCACCATGATCTCTTCAGCATCGCCGCAGGCAGCAATGGCTTCGTCGATGGATTTAACCCACTCAACACGATCGTCCGTGCCGGGTTGGCTGCTTATTACGATGTTTTTACGGCCCGGCAACGGGCGCCCGATTGACTCCCAGGTCAGGCGGCCCATTACTACCGGCTTGTTCAACGTTGTACGTTTAAACCACGCGAGATCGGCAGGCAGATTCCACGGCATGGCGTTTTCCATACCAATCACGCGATCTACCGCAAGCGCCGCAATCAGACTGATCATTGATTATTTCCCGGATGCAAAAAATTGCCGCCACTATACGGAAAGCTTAATCTTTCGTCGACTGGCGGCAGAGTAAAGAACAGGAAATTTTTTATATTTGCTGGCAACCCCTCTTCACGCTACAGGTTTGCTCTCCGGCTCATCGTGCGGATCGCCGGTATGCTTACCCTCTTCCGTTCCCTGCCAGCCATGACGCTGGGTCAGTGAGAGGTGATTACGATCCTCATTGATGATCTCGGTCAGCATGGCGCTGGTGCGTTTAACCACTGCCGCGCGGGATTTGGCATCGTTCTCCGCCATTTCCGCCATCTCCTCCAGCATCTCAATATTAAAGCGACGGAACAGATCGGCCCGCTCCCGGGCTTCATATGCCCCGAGGCCAAGGCTCTCCAGCGCCAGCCGTCCGGATTTGAGCGCGCCTTCAAAGGTTTCACGCTCCGGGGCATCGACACCTGTCTGACGCAGTTTGATGTAGTGATCGATATCGCGCGCGCGGGAGATGATTTTCAGATGCGGGAAGTGCGTCTTCGCCAGCTCAACCAGCTGCAGGCTGTTCTTCGGATCGTCTATCGCGTTGATCAACACTTCGGCCTTGTGCGCCCCGGCGGATTCCAGCAGGTCCACGCGGGTGGCATCGCCATAAAAGACCTTCATATCAAACTTACGCAAGGTTTCAATATGATCGGGATCGTGATCGAGGATGACCATTTTTACCCCACTGGAGAGCAGCAAACGGCCCGCAATCTGACCGAAGCGACCAAACCCGGCGATGATGACCCGCGGTTGCTCTTCATCAATTTCATCAGCCTCGTGCTGTTGACCACTGTTGGCAGCGTCGAGACGGGTCAGCACCACCAGCAGCAGCGGGGTTACCGCCATTGACAGCGCCACCGCCAGCGTCAGCGCCTTCGCCCATTCGGGATCGAGCACGTTTGCCATGTTTGCCGCGCCAAACACCACAAAGGCAAACTCACTCCCCTGCCCCAGCAGCACCGCAAACCAGCGCCGCTGTTTCGCGGGAACCTTCAACGGGCGAGCTACCAGCCAGAGCATGAGCATTTTAATGGCCAGGAAGCCCACCAGCAGGATCGCGATGCGCAGCGGATGGGTGACTAACGTCCCGAAATCAACCGACATCCCCACGCCAATAAAGAACAGCCCCAGCAGCAGCCCCTTAAAGGGCTCGATATCGCTTTCCAGGGCGTGGCGGTACTCGGAGCTCGCCAGCAGAACGCCTGCCAGAAACGCCCCCATCGCCATAGAGAGCCCGGCCTCTTCCAGCATCAGACCAAAGCCGAAGACCAGGAATAAGGCCACGGCACTGAAGACTTCACGCAGGCCGGAGCGGGCGACAAAACGCAGCAACGGTCGGCTGACGTACCGCCCGAGCAGGACCACCAGCGCCAGCGCCCCGACAACTTTCAGGGCCGAAAGGGCAAAGGCGCCCAGGGTAGTTGACGCCCCGGAAGCGGCCAGCAGCGGGATCATCGCCACCAGCGGAATGGCGGCGATGTCCTGAAAAAGCAGCACTGAGAAGGCGCTGCGACCCATCTGCGAAACCGTCAGGTTACGTTCATTCATGGCCTGCATGGCGATCGCCGTGGATGAGAGCGCCAGCGTCATACCGATCAGCTCCGCCACTTTCCAGTCCATGCCCAGCAGGATGCAGAATCCGCCCAGCAGCAGACCGCAGGCCAGCATCTGCAATGCCCCGCCGCCAAATACCGAGGCGCGCAGTTTCCACAGGCGACGCGGATCCAGCTCCAGACCAATCACGAACAGCATCAGCACCACGCCAATTTCCGCAAAGTGCAGAATCGACTCGGCATCGGTGACCAGCCGGAAACCCCACGGACCAATGACGCAGCCGGCAATCAGATAGCCCAGCACCGACCCCAGCCCCAGACGAACCGCAACCGGCACAATCAGCGCCGCGGCCCCCAAATAGATCAGCGCCTGAATCAGCGTATGGCTATCCATGGTGCGCCTCCTGCCAGTCGAGTAAACGTTGTTTGTAGTGGCGCGCCTGCGCCTGAAGGGTTTCGTCGTCGCAAACGAAGGTGCAGTGCATAGCAAATGGCGGGAGCCAGTTGAGCCCGCAGTAGAGCGCGGTCGCCTGCAGCGGCTGCGCCAGCACCTCAAAGCCGGGGAAGGAACCGATATCGAAATGGCTTTCGCCGCCACCGGTGGTCACCGCCCACAGCAGGCTTTTACCCTTGAGCGCTCTCCCGTTATGACCGTACGCCCAGCCGTGCGAGAAGACTTTATCGATCCACAGTTTCAGCAACGGAGGCGTGCTGTACCACTGCATCGGGTGCTGCCAGACGATGAGATCGGCTCTGGAAATCGCCTCCTGCTCTGCGGCGATATCAATATTAAAGTCAGGATAGAGCTGATAGAGCGAGCGGATTTCTACACCCTCCAGCGTCTTTACCTGATCGAGCATTCGCTTATTCGCATGCGAATGGTGCGGATAAGGATGGGCGTAGATAATGAGTATCATGATTAACCTGGGTAAACGGCTTTCTTGTTGTGACTGTCAGTGTAGTCAGGAAAGCGAGGCGTTTGAAGGGGTCTCTGGCCTTGCTGGCATTAACCGCAAAGATTGGTAAATGGCTTTGCTTGGAAATCTATTATTTTTATTAATTCCATAAAAAATAAACATCATATTTAGCATTAAGATTATTCTCTTTGGATTAATGCAAAAACATTATCAATAAAATGAATTTAATCCATAATTTAAAAACACCATTCATAAAAAAACCGCTGACAACTCAATTGGTTAACTTAATATTAATAATACACCATTAAAAAGCAGTGATTTACAAAAAATCACCTCATTACTAAAATACGCTTTCTTAAATCACAAAACGGATGTGACAATGACAAGCAAAACCCCTCAATTAAATAAGACAACGGCATCGTTGAAAAATATTTTTCCAGCTTTATCAGCATTAATAGTATTTACCCCGTTAATGGTATCCGCAGAAATCATAATTAATGACAACACGGATGCCCCACAGACTTTTTCATCAGATAATACATACATCATTCCTGAAGATGTCAGCATTACCAATTCCACTGACATGCCCACTGTTACGGTCAAAGGGCAGGTAATTGACGGTGTCACGAACTATGGGAAAGTGTCTGGCGTAGGCGATGGAATGCTTATCGCTACTGGCTCACAAAAAGTAATCATAAATAACCAGCAAAGTGGATTAATCGAATCCACGGGTGCCACCGGAATTTATGTCGAAAATATGGGTGGGGACATAAACAACGCCGGTAAAATTCTGGGGGCAGAATACGGTATTAAAATTCATGAAGATTCAAGTAACGTCAACATCGCAAATACCGGTACGATCCAAGGTAAAACCGCGTTCACCTCCGGTGCCAGTGTCATCATTGATAATGATGGAATGTTAAAAGGCGGCACCGATAACGGTATCCTGCTTGATGCTTCAGGCAAAAGTAATCTTAATAATCGGGGGCAGATCGAGGCTGATGTTAACGGTGTTGTCGTCACGGGTAATCACAGACTTAATATAGGAAATAATGGCCTGATAAAAGGTTCAGAAAGTGCAATTACCTTTGAGAGTACCCAGGCTAATACGCTGACTTTGGGGCAAGGATCTGTGCTTGATGGCGATGTCATCTCCACCAATTCCACAACAAACACCTTAGCGTTACTGGATAGCGGCTCAGAAGACAGCAATTTCCGCGGCCTGAACGCAGGTGATGGCTTTGCTTCGCTGTCTATGGACGGTACTGACTGGTCACTGACCGGCAACATCGATATTATCGGCGCGGGTGACTCAATTAAGATCAACTCAGGTAAACTGACTCTGGCGGGCATCGTAAAAAACGACGCCGGTAATACCCTGATTTCAGAGGCAGGCCATCTTCAGCTGGGTAATGGTGACCAAACAGGCTTTCTGACCGGCACCCTGACCAATAACGGCACCTTCACGTTCAACCAGGGCTCCGACTCTGTTTTCGCAGGGGATATTACCGGCAGCGGCAACGTTAAAAAAATCGATGCTAATCTGTTAACCCTGACCGGCAATAACAGCTATACCGGCAATACCCTACTGAATAGCGGTACCACCCTGATCGCAGAAGGCGCAACCCTGGGCACCAGCGGCAATACCGCTACCGTCACCGTTGGCAATAGAGCAACCTTTGCCAGCGCCGGAACCGTTAATAACAACATCAATATTCTTAACGGCGGTACCCTCGCCTCCTGGAATGCCATCTCTGGCAATAGCGTAACGCCTTCAACTGCGAATACCATCAACGGTAATGTGACCAACAGCGGTACGCTGCAGGTCAATGGTCTTAATGACCACGTCGGCAACAGATTCGTCATTAACGGCAACTATACCGGGACGAGCGGTAGCCAGATCCTGATGAACAGCGTGTTGGGAGAGGATGATTCTGCTACCGATCACCTGACCATTACCGGTGATAGCGCCGGCCAGTCCGGTATCCGCATCTCGAATATCGGTGGTCTGGGTGCGCAAACCGTTAACGGTATGCAGGTTGTCAAAGTTAGTGGTAACTCCGACGCCGCATTCTCCCTTTCCCGACCTGTTGTTGCCGGTGCCTGGGAATACAGCCTGAACAAGCACACCGACGGTAACTGGTACCTGGAATCTGCGAACACTTCGCCTTCCCCTGCGCCCGAGCCAACACCCGATCCAACGCCAGACCCGACGCCAGCCCCTCAGCCGGCACCAGAGCCGGATGATAACGGCAACAATACCAACCCTGATGATGGTGGCTATACCCCACCAGCACCGTCTAACATGGCCCCTGAAGTCGGCGCCTATATGGGTAACTACCTGGCAGCCCAGGGGATGTTCCTGCACAAACGTGACGATCGCGATCAGCTGACGCTGCGCGATGGTGAGGATCTCAATACCTGGATGTATGTCAAAGGCCGCTATCACGACAATGACGTGGCAGGCGGAAAAGTAAACTATGACACGACCCAGTACGTCATGCAGGTTGGCAGCGATTTCATCAGCAAGCAGATGGATACTGGTGTTCTGCATAGTGGGATGATGTTTGGCGCAGGCCAGGCGAAAACCGACTCCACCTCTACCGGCAGCCACCGTTCCGCGCACGGCAAGGTCGATGGTGTGAACGTTGGCGTCTACGCCACCTGGCAGGAAGATCAGAAGCTGCGTAAAGGCAGCTATATCGACAGCTGGGCCTCTTACGGCTGGTATCACAACGGCCTGAGAAGCGATGGGCGCGACAATGAATCTTACAACAGCCACGGTTTTGCCGTGTCGCTGGAAGCGGGCCATGCCTGGATTGTTGACTCAGAAAACGAGAGAACCTGGAAAATCGAGCCGCAAATTCAGGCGATTTACAGCTACCTGGACCAGGAAAATCATAAGGATGCCGACGGCGTACGGATCTCTACCCTTGATAACGACAGCGTACTTGGCCGCGTAGGGGTGAAATCCAGCTACTTTGACCAGAAAGATGTTCAGGCTTGGCAGCCTTATGTGGCAGTTAACTGGCTGAAAGGGGCAGGACAGAACGACATCGCTTTCAACGGCGAAACCTTCAGCAACGATACCCCGGACGACCGCGCACAGCTGGAGCTGGGCGTAACGGGCAAGCTGAACGAGACCACCCTGATCTCGCTGCGCGCCAGCGGCGAATGGGGCGAAAACAGCTACGACGCCTATGGCGGTCATATCCTGTTAAATCACCGCTGGTAATCCTGTTACCGCAACAACCGATGCAGTGGCGCAGGCCACTGCATTTTTTTATCAGTTATCCAGTTCACCCATGGATTTCACCTGATCGCGGTTAATCTGTTCCGTCTGACCGGTTTCGGCATTATCAATAGACATCATTCCAGTATCGTCATCTACCTGCGGTTTTCCGTCGGTGACGATGGTTTTACCGTCAGTAGTTTTCACCGCCTGGTTAGAGGAACAACCTGCAACGGTAAATAGTGCTGCGGCAGTAAAAATTGAAGTCAGCAAAAGATTCTTACGCATGGTGTTCTCCCTGCTTTTCAGTTGGATTTAATTATCGACCTGATAATTTTAGGCTAACTGACTGATGGGAGATGAGAAAGCAGAAGGTTCTGAAGAGGGAGGCAGCCATCGTAGGGCGGGTAAGCGAAGCGCCACCCGCCATTTGCCCGGCGTCGCTTTCGCTTACCCGCCCTACGATAACAGGCTTGTTACTTGCTAATCTGCGCGTGCATCTCCTGCACAGAAATCACCTTCTCGGTGGCATCCGCGTTCAGCGCCATCGCTGTCGCAAAACCGCCGTTCAGGGTAGTGTCATAGTGCACTTTGTACTGCAGCGCGCTGCGGCGAATCAGCTTGGAGTCTTCAATCGCCTGGCGCCCTTCGGTGGTGTTGATGATGTAGGTATATTCGCCATTCTTGATACGGTCCTGAATGTGCGGACGACCTTCATGCACCTTGTTCACCAGACGCGGGTTGATACCCGCTTCACCCAGCACAATCGCGGTGCCGTGGGTCGCATCCAGCTCAAAGCCATACTTCAGCAGCTTCGCCGCCAGGTCCACCACGCGCTCTTTGTCGCCTTCTCGCACGGAGAGCAGCGCACGGCCCTGTTTCTTCATGGTGGAGTTACTGCCCAACTGCGCCTTGGCGAACGCTTCCGCGAAGGTACGGCCCACGCCCATGACTTCACCGGTTGAGCGCATCTCTGGCCCTAACAGCGGGTCAACGCCCGGGAACTTGTTGAACGGCAGCACCACCTCTTTCACCGAGTAGTACGGCGGGATAATCTCTTTGGTTACGCCCTGCTGCGCCAGCGTCTGGCCAGCCATCACGCGCGCCGCCACTTTCGCCAGCGGGATACCGGTGGCTTTGGAGACGAACGGGACGGTACGTGCCGCACGTGGGTTCACTTCAATCAGGTAGACTTCATTGTCTTTCACCGCAAACTGCACGTTCATCAGACCGCGTACCTGCAGCTCGAAGGCCAGTTTCTGCACCTGCTCGCGCATCACGTCCTGAATCTCTTTGCTCAGCGTATAGGCTGGCAGAGAACATGCGGAGTCGCCGGAGTGCACGCCCGCCTGCTCGATGTGCTCCATGATGCCGCCAATCAGCACTCTTTCGCCGTCGCAGATAGCATCCACATCCACTTCTACCGCATCGTCCAGGAAGCGGTCCAGCAGGACTGGCGCATCGTTAGAGACGCTGACCGCCGTCTGGAAGTAACGGCGCAGGTCGGCTTCGTCGTAGACGATCTCCATTGCGCGGCCACCCAGCACGTAGGAGGGGCGCACCACCAGCGGGTAGGTGATCTCTTTGGCCTTCTCAACCGCCTGCTCAATGGTGGTAACGGTGGCGTTAGCCGGCTGTTTCAGCTTCAGACGGTCAACGGCGTGCTGGAAACGTTCGCGGTCTTCCGCACGGTCAATCGCATCCGGGCTGGTACCGATAACCGGTACACCTGCCGCTTCGAGCGCGCGGGCCAGCTTCAGCGGAGTCTGGCCGCCGTACTGCACGATAACCCCTTTTGGCTTCTCGATACGCACGATTTCCAGCACATCTTCCAGCGTTACCGGCTCGAAGTAGAGGCGGTCGGAGGTGTCGTAGTCGGTCGAGACGGTTTCCGGGTTACAGTTGACCATAATGGTCTCGTAACCGTCTTCGCGCAGCGCCAGGGAGGCATGTACGCAGCAGTAGTCGAACTCGATGCCCTGGCCGATACGGTTTGGACCGCCGCCCAGCACCATGATTTTGTCGCGGTCAACGGACGGGTTCGCTTCGCACTCGTCTTCATAGGTGGAGTACATGTAGGCGGTGTCGGTCGCAAACTCTGCCGCACAGGTATCCACACGCTTGTAGACCGGGTGCAGGTCGTACTGGTCACGCAGCTTGCGGATCTCCGCTTCGCGTACGCCCGCCAGTTTAGCCAGACGCGCGTCGGCAAAGCCTTTACGCTTGAGCATGCGCAGGAAGTCAGCGTCGAGGCCGTTGATGCCCAGCTCTGCCACCTTCTCTTCCAGACGCACCAGCTCTTCAATCTGCACCAGGAACCAGCGGTCAATGTTGGTCAGGTTGAAGACGCCATCGACGGACATGCCCGCACGGAAGGCGTCGGCGATATACCAGATACGCTCGGCGCCCGCGTCTTTCAGCTCACGACGGATTTTGGTCAGGGCTTCCGGATCATCCAGGCTTACTTTCGGGTCGAAACCGGTGGCGCCCACTTCCAGACCGCGCAGCGCTTTCTGCAGGGACTCCTGCTGGGTGCGGCCAATGGCCATCACTTCGCCGACAGATTTCATCTGGGTGGTCAGACGGTCGTTAGCGCCGGCAAATTTCTCGAAGTTGAAGCGAGGAATTTTGGTTACAACGTAGTCGATAGACGGCTCGAACGAGGCCGGAGTACGACCGCCGGTGATGTCGTTCATCAGCTCGTCGAGGGTATAACCCACCGCCAGTTTCGCCGCCACTTTGGCAATCGGGAAGCCGGTGGCTTTCGATGCCAGCGCAGAGGAGCGGGATACACGCGGGTTCATCTCGATAACAATCAGACGACCGTTCTTCGGGTTAACCGAGAACTGCACGTTAGAGCCGCCGGTTTCGACGCCAATCTCACGCAGTACCGCCATCGAGGCGTTACGCATGATTTGGTACTCTTTGTCGGTCAGGGTCTGGGCGGGTGCCACGGTGATGGAGTCACCGGTGTGGATGCCCATGGCGTCGAAGTTTTCAATAGAGCAGACGATGATGCAGTTGTCGTTTTTATCACGCACCACTTCCATCTCATACTCTTTCCAGCCGATCAGTGATTCATCAATCAGCAGCTCGTTGGTTGGAGAAAGATCCAGACCGCGGGCACAAATCTCTTCGAACTCTTCACGGTTGTAAGCGATACCGCCGCCGGTGCCGCCCATGGTGAAGGAAGGACGGATGATGCACGGATAACCCACGTCAGCGGCAACCGCCAGCGCCTCTTCCATATTGTGTGCAATACCGGAACGCGCGGTGTCGAGGCCGATTTTTTTCATTGCCACGTCGAAGCGACGGCGGTCTTCCGCTTTATCAATCGCGTCGGCGGTGGCACCAATCATGGTCACGCCGAACTCTTCCAGCACGCCCTGACGCTCCAGCTCCAGCGCACAGTTCAGCGCCGTCTGGCCGCCCATGGTTGGCAGTACGGCATCCGGACGCTCTTTTTCGATGATTTTGCGTACCACTTCCCAGTGAATCGGCTCGATGTAGGTCGCATCGGCCATTTCCGGGTCGGTCATGATGGTGGCCGGGTTGGAGTTCACCAGAATAACGCGGTAACCCTCTTCACGCAGGGCTTTACACGCCTGAGCGCCAGAGTAGTCAAATTCACAGGCCTGGCCGATAACGATCGGGCCAGCGCCAAGGATCAGGATGCTTTTTATGTCTGTACGTTTTGGCATGGTCTTCTCGGCTCCTGATTATTTAGCGGTCTTACGGTATTGCTCGATAAGTTCGATGAAGTGATCGAACAGCGGCGCGGCATCGTGCGGGCCTGGGCTTGCCTCCGGGTGTCCCTGGAAGCTGAACGCCGGTTTGTCGGTACGATGAATGCCCTGCAAGGTGCCATCGAACAGCGACTTGTGCGTGACGCGCAGGTTGGCAGGCATGGAGGCTTCATCGACAGCAAAACCGTGGTTCTGTGCGGTAATCATTACCGTGTTGTTGTCGATATCTTTCACCGGGTGGTTGCCACCGTGGTGACCGAACTTCATCTTCACGGTTTTCGCACCGCTCGCCAGCGCCAGCAGCTGATGGCCGAGGCAGATGCCGAATACCGGAATGTCGGTTTCAAGGAAAGTTTTAATCGCGTCGATAGCGTAATCGCACGGTGCCGGGTCACCCGGGCCGTTAGAGAGGAAGATCCCGTCCGGGTTCATCTTCAGTACTTCGTCTGCCGGGGTTTTGGCCGGCACAACGGTCAGGCGGCAGCCGCGATCCACCAGCATACGCAGGATGTTGCGCTTGGCGCCGTAGTCGTAGGCCACCACGTGGAACGGCAGCTCTTCCTCTTTTTTCGCTTCCGGCAGTTCGCCAGCCAGCGTCCAGCTACCCTGCGTCCAGCTGTAGGACTCAGCGGTGGTCACTTCTTTTGCCAGATCCATACCGTTCAGACCCGGGAAGGCTTTGGCTTTTTCCTGCGCCAGAGCCGCATCCAGGTTGTCGCCAGCGATGATGCAGCCGTTCTGGGCACCTTTTTCACGCAGCAGACGCGTCAGCTTACGGGTATCGATATCGGCAATCGCCACGATGTTATGGCGTTTCAGGTAGGAAGAGAGGTCTTCAGTACTGCGGTAGTTACTGGCAATCAGCGGCAGGTCACGAATGATCAGACCTTGTGCGTGGACCTGGGAGGACTCTTCATCAGCGGCGTTGGAGCCGACATTACCAATATGGGGATAAGTTAAAGTGACGATTTGGCGGGAATAGGAAGGATCAGTGAGGATTTCTTGATAACCGGTCATTGAAGTATTGAAAACGACTTCCCCAACCGCCGAACCTGTTGCCCCAATGGCCCGACCGATAAACTGGGTTCCGTCTTCCAGAACCAATAGCGCTGACTTAATCAAAACACCCTCCAGAGAATATTCACTCACTTTATTTGCATATTAATTCATAACCAGGGTTCAAATCAATGCAAATCTGCTGCCAGTGGATTTTCGGCAAACGGCGGCATTCTGGAGATTAAGCAGGGGAAAGTCAACTCAAAAAGTGGGTTTTGTCTGTCATTTTTATGCCACTGGTGGGAAAGAGAGTTGTTAACGGGCAAAAAGACCAACTAAATCACCTGGGAAAACGCTTGCTAACCCATTTTATTGTTAGAACTGCCGTTGCGGTCCAAAAAAGTGGACCATTTGGTCAAAATTCACAAGTTTGAAACAAAAATAGAGGTGAAAAAGAAGATTTATGGGAAGTTAATATAAAAACTATGCCAAAGACTTCAAAATTAAAGGGCAATAAAATATTGCCCTGTGCAATCAATTAATTACGACTGCAATAACCACATCACGAAGGGTAACTATGATTACAAGTTGTTAAGATCAAGCACATCTCGCATGTCAAAAAGACCATCTTTTTTGCCTTTCAACCAAATAGCAGAACGTACAGCCCCATTTGCAAAAGTCATACGACTGGAAGCCTTATGGGTGATTTCAACGCGCTCACCAATATCGGCAAACATCGCGGTATGTTCGCCTACAATGTCACCGGCACGCACCGTGGCAAAACCAATGGTGCCCGGAACGCGTTCGCCGGTATGACCTTCACGGGTGTAGACGGCACACGTTTTCAGATCCTTATCCATCGCCTGGGCAATCGCCTCGCCCATCGCCAGGGCCGTACCTGACGGTGCATCCACTTTGTAGCGATGGTGCGCTTCAACGATCTCGATATCGGTATAGTCGCCCATCACCTTCGCCGCTTTCTCCAGCAGCTTGAGCATCACGTTCACGCCCACGCTGAAGTTGGCCGCAAATACGACAGGGATGACTTTCGCCGCATCCTGAATCGCCTGTTTGCCCGCATCGTCAAAACCGGTGGTGCCGATCACCATGCCCTTGCCGTGCTGGCGGCAAAACGCCAGGTGATGCAGCGTGCCTTCCGGGCGCGTAAAATCGATAAACACGTCAAAGTCATCTTTTACTGCATCAAGGCTGCTCTGCACGGTAACGCCCGTCTTAGCCACGCCTGCCAGCTCACCGGCATCCGCGCCTAATAAAGAAGAGCCTTCGCGCTCCAGCGCGGCGCCAAGCGCAACGCCATCCATCTGCAGCGTAGCCTGAATTAACTGACGGCCCATACGGCCACCCGCGCCCGCAATTGCGACACGGACCTGTGCATCATGCATAGTTATTCTCTTACGTTAAAATGATGTAAATCGTTTCCAGAGTAACCAGCCAGCAAGATTGCCGCCATCTGAAAACGCCGATAATTAGAATTTAATGATAAAACGGGTCAGATATCAGTAAAAAACATAGGTGTCAGCGAAAACCGCACGATTCACGCACCACCAGCGTAGGGGGCAGGATGATCCGCTTTGGCGGCTCGTCATTCCCCTGAATGCGGCTAAAGAGCAGCTCGCCCGCCTTACGACCGATCTCTTTGGCGGCCACGGAGACCGTGGTTAACGCAGGCTGAACCAGTCCCGCTTCGGTAATGTCATCGAACCCGACCAGCGCAAAATCACTGCCCGGCTCGCGCCCCAGCTTGCGTAAACTCTGCATAACGCCCAGCGCCACGATGTCCTGGTAACAGATAGCCGCTGTGATCTGCGGATGGCGCGACAGCAGAGCCAGCGCAACGCGCGCCCCGTCACTTTGGCTGGCTTGGGCGGTGACGATCCACTCCGGATTCGGCGTTACGCCATACTCCAGCAGCTTGCTGGTAAATCCCCCGAGGCGCTGCGCCCGCGAGCCGGAGCGCGCGCTTCCTCCGATAAAGGCGATATGGCGATGGCCCATCCGCAACAGATGCTCCGTGGCTAACTGGGTGCCGAGGAAGTTATCAGTGCCAACGAAATCAAAATCTGGATCGTTCAGCGGGCGCACCACCATAATCGCCGGAATAGTGCGGCGCTTCAGGCCATCAAAAAAGGCCTGCGGCGTTTCGCGCGCGGCACACAGCACCATGCCGCAGACGTTGTTGCGCATCAGTGAATCAACAAACTTCTGCTGGCGCGATGAAGACTCTTCGCTGTTGGCCAGGAACAGCAGCAGGTCGTGGCGCTCCATCTCGTGGCTCAGCCCCGCCGTCATTTCGCCGTAGAAGGGGTTGGTAATATCGTGAAGCAGCAGCCCGACCTGGTTACTTCGCCGGTTGCGCAGATTAGCCGCCGTCTGGTTATAGACGTAGCCCGTCTCGTCCAGCGCCCGGCGTACTTTCTCCCGCGTGGCCTGGGAGATCCGCCCCTTGTTGCACAGCACCATTGATACCGTTGCAGTTGATACGCCTGCCCGTTTTGCCACGTCCGCCAGCGTTATTCCCGTCATGGTGACTCCTTTTTTCTTTAGATTAATCGAATAACCTAATTTTTGCATTTTTCCCTGTGACCTCCTTCACAGAACCGCCGCAGATTACCCGTAAATGCCGCGGAATGCCGGGTTAATCGCGTTAACCACTCTTTTCAAAGCCGGTTAATCGAATAACCTAATCAATATTGAAGGAGAGAGACTATGACCACCTACGATAAACACCCTGAAGTCAACATAAGCGGCTTCGACCACCGCGCCTGGCAGGGCTGGGAGGCGATTGGACGTTCGCTTGCACAGCAACAGCTCCCGAAACGCACCGTGCTGGTTATCGACTGCTATCCCGGCGTACGTCTCGACGAACTGGAGCAGATGTTGTTCTCATCGCTCCGTCCGGCGCTGACGATTAATGCCGAACGGGCCCGCCGCGATGAGGATGCGCTGCATGCGATGCTGGCGCGTAACCTCACCGATGACCGCGTTTTTGGCGTGCTTTCATGCCACCAGCTAGTGGAATTTATGGACAGGGAGAAGCTAAAGGCTCTGCAAGAGCAGGTCACCGCTTGTGAAGAGGGGCTGGTGGTGATTTATGGCTCCGGCGCTGCCCTGGTCCATCCGGGCGACGTGCTGGTCTACGCCGATCTGCCGCGCTGGGAAATTCAGCAGCGTATGCGCAAAGGCGAGCTGGGCAACTGGGGCGTCGAAAACCAGACTGAAGATATGCTCCGCCGTTATAAGCGCGCCTTCTTTATTGAGTGGCGGGTGTTCGATCGCCACAAAACACCGCTCCTTAAACGCGCTGATTTCCTGCTGGATACCACCCTCGCTAACGCACCGGCGATGGTCTGCGGAGACGCCCTGCGCGCGGGCCTGGCGCACACCACCCGGCGTCCTTTCCGCGTGGTGCCCTTCTTCGATCCCGGCGTCTGGGGCGGCCAGTGGATGAAACAACAGTTCGATCTCGATCCCGCCGCGCCCAACTACGCGTGGTGTTTTGATTGCGTGCCCGAGGAAAACAGCCTGTTACTGCGTTTTGGCGCGGTGCGGATCGAGATCCCCTCCCAGGACCTGGTTCTGCTTCAGCCCCGCTCGCTGCTGGGGGAAAAGGTTCACGCCCGGTTTGGCGCAGAATTCCCAATCCGCTTCGACTTTCTCGATACCATCGGCGGGCAGAACCTGAGCTTTCAGGTGCACCCGGTAACGGAGTACATCCAGCAGCAGTTCGGTATGCACTACACCCAGGATGAGAGTTACTACATTCTGGAGGCGGAGCCCGGCGCGGTGGTTTACCTGGGCACCGTGAGCGGCACCCACCCACAGGCAATGATGGACGATCTCAAACGCGCCGCTCAGGGTGAAAAAGCCTTCGATGACGCCCGCTTTGTGAACAAGATCCCGGCGCATAAACACGATCACTTCCTGATCCCCGCCGGCACGGTTCACTGCTCAGGTTCCGGCACGATGGTGCTGGAGATCAGCGCCACGCCTTACATTTTCACCTTCAAACTCTGGGACTGGGGCCGTCTCGGCATGGACGGTCTGCCCCGCCCTGTTCACCTCGAGCATGGCGAGCAGGTCATTGACTGGCAGCGTGACACCCGCTGGGTACAGAAGCATCTCGTGAACCAGTTTGAGCCTGTCAGCGAAGGAAAGGGCTGGCGCGAAGAGCGCACCGGCCTGCACGAACGCGAATTTATTGAAACCCGCCGTCACTGGTTCAGCGAACCAGTCCTGCACAACACGGAAGGCGGCGTAAACGTGCTGAACCTGGTGGAGGGGGTAGAAGCGCGAGTGGACAGTCCTGACAACGCCTTTGAACCCTTCGTGGTGCATTACGCCGAAACCTTTATCGTCCCTGCTGCCGTGGGCGAATACCGCATCTCTCCCTGGGGTAAAGGCATCGGCCAGCAACTGGCCACCGTTAAAGCCTGGGTAAGGGGGTAAGCATGATTCAGTTTATCGTTGCCACACACGGCCCCCTGGCCGCCGCGCTGCTGGAAAGCGGGGAGATGGTCTATGGCGAACTGCCAAATCTACGCGCCGTATGCCTCACCGGAGAGAGAGGCATTGAAGGATTTCGCCATGATTTCACTACCGCTCTGGCGCAGGCCAGCGAGGGGGCCAGCGGCATTTTGGTGCTGTGCGATATGCAGAGCGGCACGCCCTGGAACGTGGCCTGCGAAGCCGCGTTTAACCCCTTAACCCAGCCGCCCATCGCCGTGGTAGCGGGGGTGAATTTCCCGATGCTGCTGCAAACCGATGAGGTCACTGAGCTGGACGATGTGCAACACGCCGCCGCACAGCTTCTTGAACTGACTTTCCCCACGCTCATCCAGGCCAGGCACGTGGTGACCGAACAGACAGACGATTTTTAAGGAGAGAGCTATGACGATTTCTTTCGTACGCATTGATGACAGGGTAATCCACGGCCAGCTGGTCACACGCTGGGCAAAAGAGCTGCCCTGCGACGGCATCGTCGCCATTGACGATGCCGTCGCGGCCGACCCACTGCTCTCGTCGGTCATGAAAGGGGCGGTATCCGATACCAAAGTGTGGCTATTTGATACCGCTACGGCCATTGAGAAGCTGCCGAAGGTCATTGCCAGCGAGAAACGCTATTTCGTGATCGGCAAATCACCGGTCACGCTGCAGCGCATTGAACAGGCGGGCATTAGCCTGAAAAACAGCAACGGGAAAATTAATGTCGGGCCAATGAGCGCCCGCGCCAACACCACGACCATCGGGCCTAACCAGTCCGTCAGCGCTGAGGAGGCCGCAGCCTTTGAGTGGCTTGCCGAACGGGGCCATGTGATTGAGTTTCGCCTGGTGCCGGATGCCAGCTTCTTTAGCTGGCAGGACGCTAAACAAAAAATAAAATAAGGAGCCAGAAATGATTGTCGAAGCATCATTAATCGGCCTGTTTTGCTATCTCGGGGCGCTCAGCAGTCCCTGGCTGTTCGGCCTGACAGGCGGCTGGTATCTCATCTCCAGGCCGTTGATTTCGGGCATGCTGGTAGGGCTTATCCTTGGCGACGTAAAAACCGGTATCATGATTGGCGTGGCGGTTCAGGCTGTCTATATCGCCATGGTCACCCCGGGCGGCTCGATGCCAGCGGATTTAAACTTCGTCGCCTGGCCTGCGATAGCCCTTGGCATTCTCTCCGGTAAAGGTCCCGAAGTCGCCGTTGCCCTGGCGGCCACCATTGGCATCGCCGGCACCATCCTCTTTAACGCCATGATGGTCCTGAATTCGTACTGGAACCACCGGGCGGATGTTGCGCTGGAACGCGGCGACGAACGGGGACTCTTTCTCAACAGCGCGATCTGGCCGCAGGCGATGAACTTTGTACTGCGCTTTGTTCCGGCCTTCATCGCGGTCTATTTTGGTGCCCAGTACATCAGCAGCTTTATGGATAGCCTGCCACACATCGTGCTCTCCACGATGAACGTGCTGGGCGGCATCCTGCCTGCCGTGGGCATCGCCATTCTGTTAAAGCAGATCATCAAAAGCTATACCATGCTCATCTACTTCCTGGTCGGTTTCGTCTGCATTGTCTTTCTGAAGCTGAACATGGTGGCGCTGGTGATTGTCGGCGCGCTGCTGGCGCTGATCCATTACAACTACAAGCCGGAGGCACCGCAACCCGTTGCCGCAAGACCGACGCACGACGACGAGGATGAATTCTGATGGAAGAACGTAAACTCACCCGTAAGGATCTGCGCCGCTGCTGGCGGGCATGGATGATGCATAACCTGTCGTCGATGAGCTTTGAACGCCTGGAATCCTTCGGCTTTTGCCTGAGCATGCTGCCGGTGGCAAAAAAGCTCTATCCGGACGCAACGCAGCGCACCGAAATGCTGCGCCGTCATGCCTCGTTCTACAACACAGAACCGCAGATTGGCGCGATAGTTAACGGCATGGTGCTGGGCCTGGAAGAGAAAAAAGCCAACGGTGAACCCATTGACGGCGACACCATCAATACCCTGAAGGTGGGCCTGATGGGGCCGATCGCCGGCATCGGCGACTCAATGATCCCCGGCATGCTGATCCCCATTCTGCTGAGTATCGGAATGGCGCTGGCGGCGGGGGGGAATATTCTCGGGCCGCTTTTTTATGCTATCGCCTGGCTGGCGATCGTGCTCCCTGGCTCCTGGTTCCTGTTTCTTAAGGGCTACCGGATGGGTTCCGGCTCGGTGGAGATGCTGGTAAGCAGCAAATCCGCACGCCTGCGTGAGGCGCTCTCGCTGCTAGGGGTTTTCGTCATGGGCGGCGTGGCGGCAAGCTACGTGAAGCTGGGCACCGGGCTGGAGTTCATCACTAAAGATGGGGTGAATATCCACGTTCAGCAGATGCTCGATGGGATCTTCCCGCAGTTGCTGCCGCTGGCGGTCGTGCTCGGCACCTGGTATCTGATGGCAAAAAAAGGGGTCTCGCCGGTAAAAGCCATGCTGCTACTGCTGGTGCTGGCCGCGCTTGGCGTGGCATCCGGTCTGTTTGCCGGTTAAACGAGCCGGGGCGATGCCCCGGCTTACGTTACGGATGGAAGTTGCGCCATAGCTCCGCCGTTTTATCCGGGCGGGAGATAAACTGAAAGCGGGCGGGATCGTCAATAAACTGCTGGTAGACAGGCGCATCGGTGATGCCAAACTCGCTGTAGCAGCGCGGCGTAATCATCTGCAGCCTGCCTGCCATATAATGCTTATTATGTTGCCAGACGATATGCCTCCCCTGCACCAGCGGATACCAGGCGAGCCCCCTGCGGGCGCGAATGGCCTCATACTCAAAGCCATATTCTCTGTCGCACCAGGCGCCAAAGGTTAAGGGCTCCTCCGGCGAGGCGGAAATAGTGGCATGGCCCCACCCCGGCGGCACCAGTACCTTTTCACCCGGCCCCGCCAGCACCGCAAAGCAGCGGCCGGGATCGTCATCAACATACTCTTGCATGTAGACGATCGCTTTCCCCTGCCAGATCTCATACAGTTCGGGCGGTGACCATCCACTGTGTTGGCTGATACGGTGAACATGCCCCTGGCTACGCACCGGCTCATCGCCGAGCGTACCCGCGGCATAGGTGACCACGCCAAACAGCAGTTTCCGCTTTTCCAGCTCCTCTCTGTCTGCAAGCCTCGCCACGTCCATCGCGATGGCATACACCTGCTCTGGCCCTTCGCAGTCCGGATTGCGCAGCGACGGACGGATCTGATCCAGCGTTCGGATCTCCGGCATCGGGCCAGTGACGTCGCCTCCGTAGCTAAAACCCAATGGACGGTGTGTAATGGTCATATCCAGCCCAACGTTAAGCATGGCTGACCTCCCATCCCTGTGGGTGAAGTTCAGCGGCAAATACGCGAAGCGCATAACCGCCGGCCGATGCCACCTGGGGTGGCGGGGTAATATCAGGATTCATGTTTATCTCCGGCCCGAGGAGAACAACACAACAAGCTTACCAGATTAACCTGTCCCCCTCCCGCGAAGCCTTCCGCTCTGTCGGGTTAATCACGCTCCAGTTACGCCTGCTCGTGAAGGGCATAAGTGACGACCAACTGCCCTTTTTTTATTTTCATCTCCAGGATCTCCATCTCACCTATTTCCGCCAGCTGGCTAACATGCGTTCCGCCACAGGCATAAGCAGGAAGATCGCCAAAGCGAACCTGGCGTCTGCCCGCTTCCATTGCTGTATGACGGGGCAGATTGTCCGCTTTCCAGCCGTTAATAAGAACTGTCAGCGCGCTGGCATCAGGCATTGCGCTATTAAGGTCCCGGGCCGTAAAGGTAATCCGTCCTTCACCGGGCCAGTGGTGGGCTTTTACCGGTTCCCAACCACATCGCTCGCCGGCATAACCGATCAAATGGCCTGCGCTGTGCCAGCGGGAATGTCGCACCCGCGCACTTTTATCCACCTGAATGTCCACCTCACCAGGCATAAGCGGCCGGGCCAGAATGTGAATGACCTGCTCTCCACGCAGGTTCACGCTCTCCACCGCGATCCCAGCGATGAAGCCCCGATCTGCTGGTTGTCCGCCACCCTGCGGATGGAAAAGGGTTTGATCCAGCTCGACGGCGTAACGGCCATCCGCCTCTTCAGTGCAACGGATGACTTTCGCGCGGCCTTCCGTCGCTTCACTGATGTAATAAAGTCGTTCTGTCATGGTTGTTCTCCTCTGTACCCTGACAGTATATTCATCACTTAAGCATCGATAATCTGGCTTTCAAACAATGCACTCTTGCCTGGTATGCACAAATGAAACCTGCACTGCTTCCCGATCTCGCGACCTTCGTTACCATTGTCGAACATGGCAATTTTTCAACCGTAGCCCGTATTACGGGCGCGACCCCCTCAGCGATCAGCCGTTGTGTTTCACGCCTGGAGAAGGAGATGGGGTGTAAGTTACTGAACCGTACCACGCGCAAACTGGCGCTTACCGAAACCGGAAAATCGGTCTATGAACATGCCCTGGATATGCTGGACGCGGCCCAACAGGCAATGGATTCCGGCAGCAGTCTGCAAACTATTGCGCAGGGAAAGCTCACGATAAGCGTACCGAAAGCCGTGGGACGGTTCGTGATCCATCCGCTGATGCCAGCATTCCTGGCGCGCTATCCGCAAATAGATGTCTGCCTGCGCCTGGAAGATCGCTACATGGATCTGATCGATGACGGTGTCGATCTGGCATTGCGGATCACCGATACCCCTTCGCCAGGCCTGTACGGAAAACCGCTGATGCCGGTAACTCATATTATTTGCGCGACGCCAGAATACCTTCGTCGCGCAGGCACGCCTCAGCATCCGCACGACCTCCGGGGGCATAGTTGTATTTCGCTCGGTGAAACCCCGGCCGATTCACGCTGGAAATTTACCTCGCAGGGAAAAACGGAGATGGTACAGACACACGGCCGCTACGCGGCTAACCACACGGGCGTGCGGCTGGATGCGGTCAAACACCATGTAGGTATCGGGAGTTTACCGCTGTTTACGGCGCGTGAGGCGCTTGAAAAAGGGGAAATAGTACAGGTTCTGCCGGAGTGGACGTTTATCAGCAGCTATTCGGGCGATTTATGGCTGCTCTGGACGCGTAACAAGCATATGCCAGCCAGAATGCGAGCCATGATCAACTATCTGAATGAAAAAATGCCAGTCACCTGATGACTGGCATTTTTAAACCTTATTCTACTTCGCGGGCGTCGATTCGCAGCTCTTTCGGGACTTCGAAGACGATGTTCTCTTCGCGCCCTTCCAGCGGAACGGCTTCACCCCCACCCAACTCCTGAAGGCGAGCAATCACATTCTGCACCAGAATATCCGGCGCGGAAGCCCCGGCGGTGACACCGACACAGGCCGCGTTTTTAACCCACGCTTCCTGGATGTCCGTCGCGTCGTCGATCAGGAACGCCGCCTTGCCCATTCGCTGCGCCAGTTCGGCCAGACGGTTGGAGTTAGAAGAGTTTTTCGAGCCGACTACCAGCACCACATCCGCCTGTTCAGCCAGGGCACGCACCGCTTCCTGACGGTTAGTGGTTGCATAGCAGATATCATCTTTACGCGGCCCGACGATTTTCGGGAAGCGCTGGCGCAGGGCGTCAATCACATCCGACGTATCATCAACCGAAAGCGTGGTCTGCGTCATAAACGACAGACGGGCTTCGTTTTTCACGTTCAGCGTCAGGACATCTTCTGGGGACTCAACCAGATACATCCCTCCTTCCGGGTTGCTGTACTGGCCCATGGTACCTTCGACTTCCGGATGACCGGCGTGGCCAATCAGGATCGACTCTTCACCACGACGGCTGGCGCGGGCCACTTCCATATGCACTTTCGTCACCAGCGGACAGGTAGCGTCGAATACGGTCAGATCGCGGCTTTTGGCTTCGTTACGCACGGCCTGGGAAACGCCATGCGCGGAGAAGATCAGAATAGCGCCGTCCGGCACTTCGCTGATTTGCTCGATAAAGATCGCCCCACGCTCGCGCAGACTGTCGACCACGTAGCGGTTGTGTACCACTTCATGGCGCACGTAAATCGGCGCGCCGTAGATCTCCAGCGCGTTTTCAACAATGCTGATAGCGCGGTCTACACCGGCGCAGAAGCCGCGCGGGTTAGCCAACAGGATCTGCATTTCAGGCCTCCAGTGCCGGATCGATTTCCAGCACTTCTACATCAAAATGAACGGTACGCCCGGCAAGCGGATGGTTGAAGTCAACGGTAATCGAGTCGCCGTTGATTTCACGGATCACACCTGGCATTTCGCTGCCATCCATAGCGGTAAAGAGCATAATCGCCCCGATCTCAGGCTCTCCTGCATCCATAAATTCACGACGCGAGAAGTACTGGATCAGGTCCGGGGACGGCACGCCAAACGCTGCATCCGGCTCCAGTGAAAAGCTTTTTTTATCCCCCTCTTTCAGCCCCAGCAGCTGTTGCTCAAGACCTTCAGACAGAGAGGTATCACCCAGACGGAACAGCGCCGGTTTGCCGTTATTGCGGGTGGACTCCGCCGTGGAGCCATCATCGAGTTTCAGCGTGAAATGAACCAGCATCGCGCTGTTGGACTGTACGGATTTAGACATGCAGAGTGCTCACTCATTTTGCCCGGTGGCGCTGCGCTTACCGGGCCTACTCATCGTAGGCCGGTGCAAGCGCAGCGCCGCCCGGCGGGTTTGTTACGCCTGCTCTTTCGCTGCGGGCTTCGGCAAGAAGCCTTCCAGCACAATCAGCGCCGCACCGATACAAATCGCCGTATCGGCCAGATTGAAGGTGGCGAAGTGCCAGTTGCCGACGTAGAAGTCGATCATATCGACCACAAAGCCGTGCCACAGACGGTCGAACAGGTTACCCAGCGCGCCGCCAATGATCAGCGCGTAGGCGATGTTGTTCAGCTTTTGCGTGGCTTTCGAACGGTACATCAGCACGGCCAGTACCACGCAGATACCGAGGGCGATACCGGCAAAGAACCAGCGCTGCCAGCCGCCGCTGTCCGCAAGGAAGCTAAACGCTGCGCCATAGTTACGCGCATAGTGCAGATTAAGCGACGGGAACAGCGGAACCGTATCCCCCAGAGCAAAGTTCTGGAGGATCAGGAACTTGCTGCCCAAATCAATAATCAGCACGACCACCACCAGCCACAGCCAGCGCAGCCCTGTTGAAGAGAGTGATTTACTCATCAGGCAAACTTACGTTTTTCGCCATCACCGGCGACGTTGCTGACACAGCGTCCGCAGATCTCTGCGTGTTCCGCCACCTGACCGACATCGGTCGTGTAGTGCCAGCAGCGCGGGCACTTCTCGCCGTCGGCTTTTGCCAGCGCCACTTTCAGCCCTTTGAGCAGTTCGCTCTGCTGGGCATCAGCGCTCGCATCGGCATAATCCGCAACTTTTGCACCGGAGGTCAACAGGACAAATCGTAATTCATCACCCAGCGCCGTCAGCTTCGCCGCCAGCTCTGGTTCAACGAACAGGGTTACTGCCGCTTCCAGAGAGCCGCCCACTTTCTTGTCGGTACGCGCCTGCTCGATGACTTTGTTCACTTCGCCGCGCACTTTCAGCAGCTCGTCCCAGAAGGCATCGTTCATGGCTTCGGTTTCGCCCAGACCAAACAGACCTTCATACCACTCGCCGGTGAAGACATACTTCTCACGGTCGCCTGGCAGGTAGCCCCAGATCTCATCTGCGGTGAAGGACATGATCGGCGCCATCCAGCGCACCAGCGCTTCCGCGATGTGGTACAGCGCAGTCTGGCAGCTACGACGCGCCACGCTGTCCGCTTTGGCGGTGTACTGACGGTCTTTGATGATGTCGAGATAGAACGAGCCCATCTCGATGGAGCAGAAGCGCATCAGGCGCTGCACTACTTCGTGGAAGTCGTAGGAGTCGTACGCCTTGACGATATCTTCCTGCGCCGCCTGGGCACAGCCTACCGCCCAGCGATCCAGCACCACCATCTCTTCCGGTTTCACCATATCTTTTGCCGGATCGAAACCATTCAGGTTCGCCAGCAGGAAACGCGCGGTGTTACGGATACGACGATAGCTGTCGGCAGCACGCTTCAGGATCTCGTCAGAAACCGCCATTTCGCCGGTGTAGTCGGTAGATGCCACCCAGAGACGCAGAATATCCGCGCCCAGCTTGTTCATCACGTCCTGCGGAGAAACGGTGTTACCGATAGATTTAGACATCTTGCGGCCCTGACCATCGACGGTGAAACCGTGGGTCAGTACCTGACGGTAAGGCGCTTTGCCCTTCATGGCGGTGGAGATCATCAGGGATGACATGAACCAGCCGCGGTGTTGGTCAGAACCTTCCAGATACATGTCGGCAGCGTGACCGGCAAACTCAGGACGCACGTCAACCACGGAGGCGTGGGTAGATCCGGAGTCGAACCAGACGTCCAGCGTATCCGGCACCTTCTCGTAGCTATCCGCATCTGCGCCCAGGATGTCACGGGAATCGAGATCCCACCACGCCTGAATGCCGTCCACTTCAACGCGCTTAGCCACTTCTTCCATCAGCTCCAGCGTGCGCGGGTGCAGCTCCTGCGTCTCTTTATGCACGAACAGAGACATCGGTACGCCCCAGGTACGCTGACGGGAGATACACCAGTCAGGACGGTTCGCCACCATGGACTCGATACGCGCCTGGCCCCAGTCCGGGATCCACTGCACGCCTTTGATCTCTTTCAATGACTGCGCGCGCAGCCCTTTCTGGTCCATGCTCACGAACCACTGCGGGGTCGCACGGAAGATGATTGGCGTTTTGTGGCGCCAGCAGCATGGATAGCTGTGCTGCATTTTTTCAACGTGCAGCAGCGAGCCGTTGTCGCGCAGCATGTTGACGATGATATCGTTGGCTTTAAAGACGTTAACACCGTCCAGCGTCGGGTATGTGCCAGGCAGGTACGCGCCATCCGGGCCAACCGGGTTAGCGATTTCCAGACCGTACTGCAGGCTGATGTTGTAGTCGTCCGGGCCGTGGCCACCGGCGGTATGTACCGCACCGGTACCCGCTTCCAGGGTAACGTGCTCGCCCAGGATCGCCGGAACATCGAAATCGAGGAACGGATGCTTAAAGCGCATCAGCTCCAGCTCAGCGCCCTTCACGGTGCCGAGTACCTTATAGTCGGTGATATTCGCGCGCTTCAGCACGCTCTCAACCAGATCTTTCGCCAGAATCAGCGCGCGGCCTTCAACCTGCACCAGCGCATATTCGAACTCCGCAGAGAGGGAGATCGCGCGGTTGGCAGGTAGGGTCCACGGCGTGGTGGTCCAGATGACCAGCGAGATTGGGCCGTTGACGCCCGGCAGACCAAATTTGCCCTGCAGCGCATCCTGATCGACGCCTTCAAAGGCTACGTCGATGGACGGAGAGGTTTTGTCGTAATACTCAACCTCTGCCTCTGCCAGCGCAGAGCGGCAGTCCACACACCAGTGCACCGGCTTAGCACCTTTATGCAGGTGGCCGTTGCCGATGATTTTACCCAGCGCACGGATGATGTTGGCTTCGGTTTTGAAGTCCATGGTCAGGTACGGATGCGACCAGTCGCCCAGTACGCCCAGACGGATAAAGTCTTTACGCTGACCATCCACCTGCGTGGCGGCATATTCGCGGCATTTAGCACGGAATTCAGCAGCGGTGAATTTTTCACCCGGCTTGCCAAACTCCTGCTCCACTTTCAGCTCGATCGGCAGACCGTGGCAGTCCCAGCCTGGAACGTAAGGCGAGTCATAGCCCATTAAGCCTTTGGACTTAACGATAATATCTTTCAGAATCTTGTTTACAGAGTGACCAATATGAATGCTGCCATTCGCATAGGGAGGGCCATCATGCAGAATGAAAGTTTTTTTACCTTTTTTGGCTGCACGGATGATGCCGTACAGGTCATCATCGGTCCAACGCGCCAGCATTCCCGGTTCGCGCTTGGCGAGATCGCCGCGCATCGGGAACCCTGTTTCCGGCAAATTCAGGGTTGATTTATAGTCACTCATCAGATTCTCGGTTCCGTATTTATATCTCAGGCATTAAGCCGGGTTCGATAGCCCAAATATTTCGCGGGCTGTTAATTCATCTCTCGCGATTTGCGCTTTCAGCTCATCAAGCGAGGCGAATCGCTGCTCATTGCGTATTTTTTTACGCAGGATTACATCTATATGGCGACCGTAGAGGTCCATTACAACGTCCAGCAAATGCACTTCGAGCTGCTGGCGCACGCCAGCAACTGTCGGACGGGTACCAATATTGGCAACACCCGGTAAAGGCTTATCACCCAGCCCCGTCACTTCTACCGCATAAACCCCTTTAACCGGGGAAACCTGACGGCGCAGCGGTACATTCGCCGTAGGGAAACCAATGGTGCGACCCAGTTCATCGCCGTGCACGACGCGTCCGGAAATGGAGAACGGGCGTCCGAGCAGTTTTGCGGCGGTATCCAGATCGTCATCGGCTAGAGCCTGGCGAACCGCCGTGCTGCTGATGCGCACGCCGCCTTCGCAAAAGGTCTGGGTGCTGGTGACGTCAAAGCCATACTCCAGACCAGCCTTCTGTAATAGCAAGAAATCCCCCTGACGACCAGCGCCAAAGCGGAAATCATCACCCACCGCCAAAAACTGTACCCCGAGGCGATCGACCAGCAGGTCGCCAACAAAATTTTGTGCCGTCAGGGCGGCAAAGCGTCGGTCGAACCGGACGCACAGGACATAGTCCACGCCACACTGCGCCAGATAGCGTAATTTTTCACGCAGACGGGTCAGTCGCGCAGGCGCCTTTTCGCTGGCGAAGAGCTCCAGCGGCTGCGGTTCAAAAATCATTACGACGACCGGCAGACCCCGTGCCCGTCCCTCTTCACGCAATCCCTGCAACAGCACCTGATGCCCACGATGCACGCCGTCGAAATTACCAATAGTCAGCACACACCCGTGCGGGGCCTGACTGAGATTATGTATGCCGCGTATCAGCTTCATGACTGGCTCAAAACAGTGAAAATCGCCAGAGTATACCTTGTACAGCGGTTAAGGTTAACCGGCGATTGTTGCCGCAAAACAGAAAGCTGTAATGATTTCATCATGCTGACCTTTCAGAGCGAAAAAAACTGTCGGCAGATAACGTTTTTTGTGCCGAAAAGCTGTATTCAGACACGACAAGCTGGTAGAATCCTGCGCCATCACTACGTAACGTAGCGTCGCCACATTAACGGCGCTTATTTGCACAAATCCATTGACAAAAGAAGGTATAGAGGGCATATTCCTCGGCCTTTGAATTGTCCACATAGATCATATTTGGGAGTTGGACCTTGGCTAATATCAAATCAGCTAAGAAACGTGCTATCCAGTCTGAAAAGGCTCGTAAGCACAATGCAAGCCGTCGCTCTATGATGCGTACTTTCATCAAGAAAGTATACGCAGCTATCGAAGCTGGCGACAAAGCTGCTGCGCAGAACGCATTTAACGAAATGCAACCAATCGTGGATCGTCAGGCTGCTAAAGGTCTGATCCACAAAAACAAAGCAGCGCGTCATAAGGCTAACCTGACCGCGCAGATCAACAAACTGGCTTAATCGCTATTTGTTGTTGCTTGTTTTAAAAGAACCCGCTTAATGCGGGTTTTTTTATGCCTTCAGAGTACCGGTGGCGTAAACAGCGCAGCGTAATCCTGATTACAGATACGCTGCACCGCCGGATGCTGGATCATCCTTTCGGCAAAAATGGCGTGATACTCTTCCATCACGTTGTCCACCCGGCCTATCTCGGTAATCTTCTCATCCGCATAGAGATCCTGCGCATAGAGCGTCGGGGCGACAAAAATGGCGTTATGCGCTTCCCCGAACGCTTTCATCAATGCGGCATCGTCAAACTCACCCAGAATTTCAACGTTCAGCCCCTGGGAGTTAAACCAGTTCAGCAGCTTGCGTCCCAGCATCGAACGACGCCCGGGAACCAGTAAACGGCGCTCTTCCAGACAGGCGGGGAACGGTTTTTCTGGCGGCGGATTGCTGCACCAGAAGCTGACGCCGCATTCGCCAATCTTCACCGAAAAAAGGCCTTCCTGC
The DNA here is from genome assembly GCF_055805075.1 of Leclercia sp. GHBNCSD. Lineage (NCBI taxonomy): Bacteria > Pseudomonadati > Pseudomonadota > Gammaproteobacteria > Enterobacterales > Enterobacteriaceae > Leclercia > Leclercia sp. GHBNCSD. The sequence goes on from NZ_JBQVYO010000001.1 coordinate 1,242,252, forward strand.
TGCGTGGAGTCGATGGGGCAGTCAGAGATAATCATATCCAGCTTATGCTGGCTCAGCTGCTCCAGCAGCATCTCGTGCGTCGATTCAAAACAGCGCAGGTGGATCTGCTCATCCTTCACGACTGCCGCATCCAGCACCCCGCTGACCAGCCGCTTTGACAGCGCATCTGCAATGCCCACATCAAAAAGCAGGTTCGACTCCTTACGGTAATTCACAATATCGAGCATCTCCTGGCTCAGGGTGAACATTTTGTCGGCGTAGCGAAACACCAGTTCACCCAGTTCGCTTGGCTCAATACCGCGCCCCTTACGCTTGAAGAGCTTGCCCTGCAGGCGCTCCTCCAGCGCTTTTATCTGCCCGGTAATCGTCTGCGGCGTCAGGTAGAGCGCCTCTGCAGCGCCGACAACCGACCCCTCTTTGTAGACATGCCAGAAGTAGTAAAGATGGTTGTAGTTAAGATGAGACATATGATCCTCGCTCCCTGATTGTGTTAACGGGAGGGCTGCCTGTCCCTCCCGGAGTCCCGTTACGCCGGATGCGCCTGCGAGGGCAATTTCGTCTTCAGCAACATATAACCTACAAACGCAGCCAACAGCGATCCGGTTAAGATAGCCAGCTTAGCCCAGATGATAAGCTCAGGGGCATTCGCGCCAAACGCCAGTGTTGAGATAAAGATCGACATAGTAAAGCCGATCCCGCACAGCACGCCGACGGCCATGATCTGCCGGCAGGTGGTTCCGTGCGGCAGGGTGGCAAGCTTCAGTTTCAGCGCCATCCAGCAGAAGAGGCCAATCCCCAGCGGCTTACCGATAAACAGCCCGGCGATGATCCCCAGCGGCAGCATCGACATCAATCCATCCAGCGTGACGCCCTCAAGGGAAACACCCGCGTTTGCGAAGGCGAAGAGCGGCAGGATCATAAAGGCGACCCACGGATGCAGCACGTGCTCGAGCTGCTTCGCCGGCGATTCACCCTCTTGCGCCTTCAGCGGCACGAAGAAACCGATAATCACGCCGGCCAGAGTGGCATGCACGCCCGATTTCAGTACAGCCGTCCACAGCACCATACCCACCAGGAGATAGATACCAATACGACGGACATTGCAGATATTGAGCAGCGCCAGTACCGCGATGGCCGCCGCCGCAACCGCCAGCGACAGCACCGACAGCTCGCTGGTATAGAACAGGGCAATAATGACGATTGCGCCCAGGTCATCGATGATCGCCAGGGCCATCAGGAAGATTTTTAACTCCATCGGCACGCGATTACCTAACAGCGCGAGAACGCCCAACGCAAAGGCGATGTCCGTTGCTGCCGGGATCGCCCAGCCATCCCGGGCAATGGGATCCTGATAGTTAAAAGCCAGAAAGATGAGGGCCGGAACCACCATCCCGCCGATGGCGGCAATCACCGGAAACGCCGCGCGCTGACGGCTTGCCAGGGAGCCCTGGACCAGCTCACGCTTGACCTCCAGCCCCACCAGCAGGAAAAAGACCGCCATCAGTGCATCGTTGATCCACAGCAGCATGTTCTTGTTGATTTCCAGCACGCCGACACGTAACTCAACGGGTGTTTCCAGAAAAGCGTGATACAGGCCGCGGGTTGGGCCCAGGTTTGCCAGCAGCATAGCGATGGCTGCAGCCAGCATGAGTATGATGCCTCCAGAGGCCTCATTGCGGAAAAAACGATTCAAAAGTTTCACTATTACTCTCTCTTTTTACGACAATCCTTCGTTAAAACCATCATACGCACGGATATTCATCGGCAAAAGCAGGTTAATGTTAACTATAGACTCAGTTTTTTCGATCTGATTACTTCAGGGATAAAAAAGCCCGGAATCGCTTCCGGGCTTCGGGGACAACGTTAGCTCAGCATTAGCGAGTCAAATCGTCAAAGAATTTTTTCACGCCATCAAAGAAGCTTTTGGAGCGCGGGCTGTTGTTTTCACCTGTTGGGCCACCAAAGCTATCCTGCAATTCTCTCAGCAGTTGCTTCTGTTTTTCGTTCAGGCCAACCGGGGTTTCTACCACCACGCGGCAAAGCAGGTCGCCCTGCGCGCCGCCACGGACGGATTTCACCCCTTTGCCGCGCATACGGAACAGCTTGCCGGTCTGGGTTTCGCCAGGCACTTTCAGGTTTACACGACCGTCCAGCGTTGGCACTTCAATCTCACCGCCCATCGCCGCCATCGCAAAGTTGATCGGCACTTCGCAGTACAGGTTGTTACCTTCACGTTCAAAAATCGCGTGCTGCTTCACCTGTACCTGAACGTACAGATCGCCTGCCGGTGCGCCATGCTCGCCTGCTTCGCCTTCGCCAGAGAGACGAATACGATCGCCGGTATCCACGCCCGCCGGGATTTTAACGGAGAGGGTTTTGGTCTTCTCGACGCGACCGTGACCGTGACATTTGTTGCACGGATCCTTGATCAGCGTACCGCGACCCTGACAGTGCGGACAGCTCTGCTGCACCGCGAAGAAGCCCTGACGCATCTGCACCTGACCGGAGCCATGACAGGTTGGACAGGTCTGCGGCTTGGTGCCCACCTTCGCGCCGCTGCCGTGGCAAACATCACACTCTTCCAGCGTCGGGATGCGGATCTCTTTCGTCACGCCACGGACCGCCTCTTCCAGCGTCAGCTCCATGTTGTAACGCAGGTCTGCACCACGGGCTGCACGCTGGCGACCGCGGCCGCCGCCGAAGATATCGCCGAACACGTCACCAAAGATATCGCTGAAATCTGCGCCGCCGCCGCCAAATCCGCCGCCGCCCATACCGCCCTGTTCAAACGCGGCATGACCGTACTGATCGTAAGCCGCACGTTTCTGCGCATCGGTCAGGACTTCGTAGGCTTCTTTGATCTCTTTAAATTTGGCTTCGGCCTCTTTGTCACCCTGGTTGCGGTCCGGGTGATATTTCATGGCCAGGCGCTTGTACGCCTTTTTGATTTCACGCTCTTCCGCTGTTTTGGAAACGCCTAAAATCTCGTAATAGTCTTGCTTTGCCATCTTGTTTTATCTGCCCCTAACATGCGTGCACGGGCGGAGAGGAAACCTCTTCGCCCGTGCCAGTGTATTACCCGTTCAAAGGGCGATTATTTTTTGTCTTTCACTTCTTCAAACTCTGCGTCGACAACATCGTCATCTTTCGCGTTGTTCGCAGAAGCGTCAGCGCCTGCGCCAGCCTGCTGCTGTGCGTGCTGCTGCTGTGCGATCTCCATCAGCTTCTCGGAAACCTGCGCCAGTGCCTGCATTTTCGCTTCGATATCGGCTTTGTCTTCACCTTTCAGGGAAGTTTCCAGCGCGCTCAGTGCAGACTCGATAGCCGTTTTGTCGTCAGCAGGCAGTTTATCGCCCGCTTCTTCAACCTGCTTACGGGTGCTGTGCAGCAGATGGTCACCCTGGTTGCGGGTCTGAACCAGCTCTTCGAACTTACGGTCAGACTCGGCATTCGCTTCTGCTTCGCGAACCATTTTCTGGATCTCTTCTTCGTTCAGACCAGAAGAGGCCTTGATGGTGATCTTCTGCTCTTTACCGCTGTTTTTGTCCTTCGCGGAAACGTGCAGGATACCGTCAGCATCGATGTCGAAGGTGACTTCGATCTGAGGCATACCGCGCGGCGCCGGGCTGATACCGTCGAGGTTAAACTGGCCCAGATCTTTGTTATCTGCGGCACGTTTACGCTCACCCTGCAGCACATGGATGGTTACCGCAGACTGGTTGTCTTCAGCGGTAGAGAACACCTGGCTGTGCTTGGTCGGGATGGTGGTGTTTTTGGCGATCAGCGGAGTCATCACACCGCCCATGGTTTCGATACCCAGAGACAGCGGGGTAACGTCCAGCAGCAGTACGTCTTTAACATCACCGGTCAGTACGCCGCCCTGAACAGCAGCACCGATAGCAACGGCTTCGTCCGGGTTAACGTCTTTACGCGGCTCTTTACCAAAGAATTCAGCGACTTTCTTCTGAACCATTGGCATACGAGTCTGACCACCTACCAGGATAACGTCCTGGATTTCAGATACGGACAGGCCCGCATCCTGCAGCGCAACTTTCAGCGGCTCGATGGAACGGTTAACCAGGTCTTCTACCAGGCTTTCCAGTTTCGCGCGAGTCACTTTGATGTTCATGTGTTTTGGACCGGTGGCGTCTGCAGTGATGTACGGCAGGTTCACGTCGGTCTGCTGCGCAGAAGAGAGCTCGATTTTCGCTTTTTCTGCGGCTTCTTTCAGGCGCTGCATCGCCAGCGGATCGTTACGCAGGTCAATGCCCTGATCTTTCTTAAATTCGTCAACGAGGTAGTTGATCATACGGCTGTCGAAGTCTTCACCACCCAGGTGGGTATCACCGTTGGTTGCCAGTACTTCGAAGGTTTTTTCGCCGTCAACTTCGTCGATTTCGATAATAGAGATATCGAAAGTACCACCACCAAGGTCGTATACCGCGATGGTGCGGTTGCCAACTTCTTTATCCAGACCGTAAGCCAGTGCCGCTGCGGTTGGTTCGTTGATGATACGTTTGACTTCCAGGCCCGCGATACGGCCCGCGTCTTTGGTCGCCTGACGCTGTGCATCGTTGAAGTAGGCTGGTACGGTGATAACCGCTTCAGTTACCGGCTCACCCAGGTAATCTTCCGCCGTTTTCTTCATTTTTTTCAGCACTTCAGCAGAGATCTGCGGCGGTGCCATTTTCTGGCCTTTAACATCAATCCAGGCGTCGCCGTTTTCAGCGCCGATGATTTTGTAAGGCATGATGGCTTCATCACGCTGAACTTCTTCGTCCTGGAAGCGACGGCCAATCAGGCGCTTAATCGCAAACAGCGTGTTTTGCGGGTTTGTCACTGCCTGACGTTTAGCCGGCTGACCAACCAGAGTTTCACCATCCTGGGTATAGGCAATGATAGAAGGCGTGGTGCGATCGCCCTCGGCATTCTCCAGCACACGTGCAGTTGTGCCGTCCATAATCGCTACACAAGAGTTGGTAGTACCCAGGTCGATACCAATAATTTTACCCATCTAAACGTCTCCACTATAAATTCGGTCAACATGTGGTTGTGTACCTGTAATAAGGGCAAAAGGTGCTTTTTCAACTGCCCAGATTTGAATTTTTTCAGGTCCACACACTGCGGTTGACTACAAGATGGGGTCGCAACGGCATCCATCAAGGGGGACGGATAAAAAATTTTTTAATTTCACCCTGATTAGATCATAGACGGCATCGATGGCGCCCATTATGATGCCGCGCCCCGCCAGGGAGTATTGGCGTGGGAACCACTATTTCACCATATTAATGATGATTTTTTTGAGGACTTATGGGCAACACTAAGTTGGCTAATCCGGCTCCGCTGGGCCTGATGGGTTTTGGCATGACCACCATTCTGCTGAACCTGCATAATATCGGGATGTTCCCGATGGATGGCATTATCCTGGCGATGGGCATTTTTTATGGCGGTATCGCACAGATCTTCGCGGGCCTGCTGGAATATAAGAAAGGCAATACCTTCGGTTTAACCGCATTTACCTCTTACGGTTCATTCTGGCTGACCCTGGTCGCCATTCTGCTGATGCCGAAAATGGGCCTGACCGATGCGGCTAATACGCCGTTCCTGGGTGTCTATCTGGGCCTGTGGGGCGTCTTCACGCTGTTCATGTTCTTCGGCACGCTGGTGGGTAACCGCGCGCTGCAGTTCGTCTTCCTGAGCCTGACCGTGCTGTTCGCCCTGCTGGCAGTGGGTCACCTGGTGGATAACGGCGAAGCCATTATCCACGTGGCGGGCTGGGTTGGCCTGGTCTGCGGTGCCAGCGCCATCTACCTGGCAATGGGTGAAGTCCTGAACGAGCAGTTCGGTCGCACCGTTCTGCCGATTGGTGAAAAACACTGATCCCCTTCGTGCCCGCTCCGCGGGCACGACTCCCCTCTCCGGTTACACCTTCCCCTTCTAATCTGCTTGTTTTTTGCCCGCTTCAGAAACGATACGTAAACAGAACGGCAATAATCCTCATATTCAATTGATAAGCATTATCATTGCGAATAGTGTTGCCCGGGCATCCCGGATAATGGATATCAGACGGCCGCCAAAATGGAACGCGCAGGGGATAAATGATTCTTTTGTGTTGCATAGGGTTATCTGATGAACTCCAGCCTTGCCGCTCGCGAGCAAACTGGCGAAGCCATTATCGCGTCGCATTACCGTAAAGTCCTGGTCAGGCGTTTTACTCTGGCAGGCGTACTGCTCTTCTTCATTATCTGCTCCCTGATCCTCGATTTTATCCTCGGCCCGTCGGGCATCTCCGTTTCCACGCTCTGGCACACCTTAATGGATGCCGCTTCTGTCGATGCCGGCACGCGCGTTATCGTCTGGGAACTGCGGCTGCCGTTCGCGCTGATGGCTGTCGCCGTTGGCATGGCCCTGGGGCTTGCCGGGGCAGAGATGCAAACCATCCTGAATAACCCGCTCGCCAGTCCATTTACGCTGGGCGTGTCGTCTGCCGCCTCCTTCGGTGCCGCGCTGGCGATAGTGCTCGGGCTGGGCGTTCCCGGCATTGACGATAAGTGGTTTATTCCGGCAAACGCCTTTATCTTTGCCCTGCTGGCCTGCTTTATTCTGGATGGCATCAGCCGCTGGACCCGCGTGGCCACCTCCGGCGTGGTGTTATTCGGTATCGCGCTGGTCTTTACCTTTAACGCGCTAATCTCCATCCTGCAGTTTGTCGCCAGCGAAGATACGCTGCAGGGACTGGTATTCTGGACGATGGGCAGCCTGGCAAGAGCCTCATGGGATAAGCTGGCGATCCTGGCCGTAGCCCTGCTGATTATCGTGCCGCTGTCGCTGAAAAATGCATGGAAACTCACGGCGCTGCGTCTGGGCGAAGATCGTGCCGTCAGCTTCGGCATTAACGTAAAAAAGCTGCGTCTGGCGACGCTCTTACGCATCAGTATTATCTCGTCGCTGACGGTCGCCTTTGTCGGGCCAGTGGGTTTTATAGGCCTGGTGGCGCCGCATATCTCCCGCATGATGTTTGGCGAGGATCACCGTTTTTATCTCCCCGGCAGCATGCTGGTTGGCGCCCTGGTGCTTTCGCTGGCCTCCGTTTTTTCCAAGAACATCGTTCCCGGCGTCATTATTCCTGTAGGGATTGTCACCTCGCTGGTGGGCGTGCCGTTCTTCCTGAGCATCATTATTCGCAACCGGGGGAACGTATGACCGACGGCCTTCGCGTCCGGGAACTGCACACCGGCTATCGCAAGACAAAGATCATCAGCGGGCTCACCACGCCCCTGCTCCCCCGCGGCGAGATCACCGCCCTGCTGGGGCCGAACGGCTCCGGTAAATCGACCCTGCTGCGCGCCCTGGCGGACCTGAATCCTGCGCAGGGCGAGTTACGGCTGAATGGCGAGGATCTGATGATGCTGCCCTCGGCAACGCGGGCGCAGAAGGTGGTTTATCTCCCGCAATCCCTGCCTCAGGGTGTGCACCTGCATGCGCTGGAATCGGTGATTGTCGCCCGTCGGGCCAGCGGCAGCGTCGATACGCAAAATGTTGAACAGGAGGCGTACGCCATCCTTGAAAAACTGGGTGTTGCTCATCTGGCGATGCGTTTTCTCGACCGGCTCTCCGGCGGGCAAAAGCAGTTGATTGGCCTCGCTCAGTCCCTGATCCGCCAGCCCGATTTGCTGTTGCTGGACGAGCCCCTGAGTGCCCTCGACCTCAACTATCAGTTCCATGTGATGGATATCGTCGCCCGCGAAACGCGGCTGCGCAACATCGTCACTGTCGTGGTGATCCACGACATCAACATTGCCCTGCGCCACGCTAACTATGCCCTGATGCTGAAAGGCGGCGAACTGATTGCCAGCGGCCTGCCGGGAGAGGTTGTTACCCCTGCTAATCTGGCGACGGTATATGGCGTGGAGGGACGAGTCGAATACTGTTCCCGCAGGCTGCCCCATGTGGTGGTCGACGGATTAACACCCTAAAAGAGATGGAAAACAGGATGCTAAAAAAACTCATCGCAGCCGCCGGGGGGCTGGTCCTCTTCATTACCCCGCTTATCGCCCAGGCGCAAAGCTGGCCCGTGACGGTCAAGGATATGGATAACCGCACGGTGACGGTGGAACACGAACCGCAGCGCATCATTTTGCAGGACGGGCGGGACATCTTCGCGCTGGCGCTGTTGGTGCGCGAGAACCCGTTCGCCAGGGTGGTGGCGTGGAACAATCTGCCGAAAAAGCAGGATACCGAAACCTGGAACGTGCTGAAGCGGAAATGGCCAGAAGCGGAGAAGATCCTCGACATGAAGTTTTCCGACCAGGGCAATGTCGATCTCGAAACGGTGCTCTCCCGCCAGCCGGACCTGATGATCGCCCAGCTTCGCGCTAAACCGTCGCTGGTGCAATCTGGCGTACTGACGAAGCTCGAGGCCCTGCACATTCCGGTCCTCTTCGTGGATTACGAGCTGCATCCGGTAAAGAATACCCTGCCGAGTATCGCCCTGTTGGGCCAGGTGCTGGGTCAGACCGAACGCGCGCAAGCCTACATCGATTTCTATCAACAGCGTCTGGATAAAATCCACCAGCGTCTGGCGACCGTCAGCAAAAAACCGCTGGTCTTTATCGAACCGATCGCCGGTGTTGGCGGGCTGGATAATGGCTGCTGTTTTACCCATGCGCGTAACGGCTGGGGGGGACTGGTTGAAGCGGCGGGTGGCACCAACATAGGCTCACAGCTGCTGCCTGGGGCGAGCGGGAATGTTTCGGTGGAAAAAATCATCTCCCTCAACCCGGACTACTACCTGATGACCGGCTCTAAGCGTCCGGGCAAAGGCTCGGCCATTATCCCGTTTGGCTATAACGTCCCGGCAGAGAAGGTCACCGCAGCGTTCAATGCGCTTGTGGCGCGTCAGGGGGTTGCCGCTATTCCGGCGGTGGCGCAGGGTCATACCGGGGCGCTGTATCACCACTTCTATAACAACCCATACAACATCGTCGCCATCGAGGCGTTGAGTAAAATTTTCTATCCAGCACTCTTTAACGACATGGATCCACAGGCGGATTACCACGCGATTATCGCTGACTTCACCCATATCCCGGATGAGAACATCATCCTGAGCTACACCCCTTCGCACTCATAAAAATGCCGGGCCCAGCCCGGCATTTTGCTATCCCGCGAGGACCGGTACTTCTACCGGTTTCTGGCGCAGCCAGATCCCCAGCGCCAGTCCCATCAACGAGAGCGCCAGCACATACCAGGCGGGCGCCATCGGCGATATCCCCATCAGCAGGGTTACGGCAACCGGCGTCAGGCCGCCGAAGATGGCGTACGAGACGTTATAGGAGAACGAAATACCGGTGAAGCGCACCTCAGGCGGGAAGGCGCGGACCATCACATACGGCACCGCCCCAACCACACCTACGCAAAGCCCCACGGTGCCATACAGCAGGAACAGCTGTTCAGGATGGCTACCCGCAAGATGGTAAAACGCCCAGCTCGACCCGGCCAGCAGCAGGCTGCCAATAATAAAGGTCAGGCTGGAGCCGATACGATCCACCGCCAGCCCGGCAATCAGGCAACCAAAGCACAGCATGATGGTGGCGATGCTGTTAGCCTGCAGCGTCACCGCCGGCGCAAAGCCATACTGTTTTTGCAGCCAGACCGGCGACATCAAAATCACCACCACGATACCCGCCGAGAGCAGCCAGGTGAGCAGCATTGACACCACCACCGCCTTTCTGTGCCGCACCACCACCGCTTTCACCGGCAGCTCCTGCGCCAGCGTCTTACGCTGCTGCATCTCAAGGAATACCGGTGTCTCCTGCAGCCAGCGGCGCAGATACATGGCGACCAGACCAAACGCGCCGCCCAGCAGGAATGGAATACGCCAGCCCCAGTCGTGTACCGCCTGTTGGGTCATGCTGGTATTCACCAGCGTCGCCACCACCGAGCCCAGCAGAATGCCGACGGTCAGTCCTGCGGTCAGTGTGCCGCAGGCAATGCCGATCCGCCGGGCCGGAACATGTTCCGCCACAAATACCCATGCCCCTGGTACTTCACCGCCGATCGCCGCCCCCTGCAGAATACGCATCAGCAGCAGCAGGACCGGCGCGAGAATGCCCATGGAGGCATAGGTAGGCAGCAGGCCAATCGCCAGGGTAGGTACCGCCATCAGCAGGATGCTGAGGGTGAACATCTTCTTGCGCCCGACCAGATCGCCGAAGTGGGCCATCACGATGCCGCCCAGCGGGCGCGCCAGATAACCGGCGGCAAAAATGCCAAAGGTCTGAACCTGACGCAGCCATTCGGGAATATCAGCCGGGAAGAACAGCTCCCCGACGACAGCGGCGAAGAAGACGAAAATGATGAAGTCATAAAACTCCAGCGCGCCGCCGAGTGCGGCAAGCGTGAGGGTTTTATAATCCTGTCGATTGAGGGGCCGGTTGTAATGTGACATAGCGAACCATTCTGGGCTGAATTGTTGAGTAATATTTACAGCTATCGTAAAGAAAAAATTACTATACCGTAAATCAATCAGCACGCTACTGCCGTTACAGCTTATGTCACATTCTGGTTAATTTCAGGATATTGTTTCACGTCTCGCGCTTTTAGGACGAAAAGCTGCTACTACCTGCGGATCGGTTTCGACGTAAGGTCCTTCCAGAAGCTGTACACAATACGGTACACTTGCAAAGATTCCCGCCACCACCACTTTGCCGTCAGCCTCTTTAACGCCTTCCAGCGTCTCTTTAATCGACTTTGGCTGGCCCGGTAAATTGAGAATCAGAGCCTGCTTGCGGATCACACCGACCTGGCGTGACAGGATGGCCGTTGGCACAAAGTGTAGGCTGATCTGGCGCATCTGTTCGCCAAAGCCCGGCATTTCACGGTCGGCGACGGCAAGCGTTGCGTCCGGGGTCACATCGCGTCGTGCCGGACCGGTACCGCCGGTTGTCAGCACCAGGTGACAGCTCATTTCATCCACCAGTTCACACAGGGTTTGCTCAATCACGGCCTGCTCGTCGGGGATCAGACGGGTTTGTACTTCAAACGGCGTAGTCAGGGCAGACGCCAGCCAGGCTTCCAGCGCGGGGATGCCTTTATCTTCATAGACACCGCTGGAGGCGCGATCTGAGACGGAAACTAAGCCAATGCGTAAGGTATTCATATCCATTCCATTCAAACAATACAGATTGAGGGGAATGATACACGCAGGAAGGCGATTCAGACAGGGTATGAGAAAGGTAGCGTGACCGGGAGCCCGGTCACGCTGGAATGATTACAGCAGGTCGCCGATCATTTTTTCCAGTTTTTCCTGGTCGATGGCAAACTTACGGATACCGTCCGCCAGTTTGTCTACCGCCATTGGATCCTGGTTGTGCTGCCACAGGAACTCAGATTCAGTGATGCGCTCTGGACGGGCTTTCACTTCACCGCTGAAGCTCAGCTTACGCTCGATTGCGCCTTCGCTTTCTGCCAGCTCTTTCAGCAGCGCAGGGGCGATGGTCAGACGGTCACAGCCAGCCAGTTCCAGGATCTCGCCCACGTTACGGAAGCTTGCGCCCATCACCACGGTTTCATAACCGTGCTGTTTGTAGTACTCGTAGATCTCGGTAACGGAAACCACACCCGGATCTTCCGCTGCCGCGTACTCTTTCTTATCGGTGTTGGCTTTGTACCAGTCCAGAATACGGCCCACGAATGGCGAGATCAGGTAGACGCCCGCTTCTGCACACGCACGCGCCTGCGCGAAGGAGAACAGCAGGGTCAGGTTACAGTTGATGCCCTCTTTTTCCAGCTGCTCTGCAGCGCGAATGCCCTGCCAGGTGGAAGCCAGTTTGATCAGGATACGGTCGTTGCTGATACCCGCATCGTTGTACAGCTTGATCAGGCGTTTGGCTTTCGCGATGGACGCTTCGGTGTCGTAAGAGAGACGCGCATCCACTTCAGTGGAGATGCGGCCCGGAACCAGTTTCAGGATCTCCAGACCGATGTTCACTGCCAGTTTGTCGGTAGCATCCACTACCTGCTGTGCGCGATCGCTGCTCTGGCTTTTCGCCCAGGCAACGGCATCGTCGATCAGTTTACGGTATTCAGGGATCTGTGCAGCGTTAAGGATCAGAGAAGGGTTCGTTGTGGCATCCTGCGGCTGGTACAACTTCATTGCCGCGATATCTCCGGTGTCAGCGACAACAGTCGTGAACTGACGAAGGGAGGTTAATTTATCCGTCATGATAGTGTTTCTCTTTAACTTGCCCTGGATAATTCGCGTTACCAGCAAGATGCCAGAAACGGAAAAATGACAGGTTTACTTGTTAGGGGGATGTAACCGGTCTGCCCTGATGATAACACGACGGAAGGTCAGCGCAACCGCAGACAATGCGCTGAAAGATACTGTGATAAACTCAGCAAATTAACAGATTACCCATTCACTGTTTGTTCAATCGCTCGAAGCGATTACCTATGCACTTTGGCATCAACACGAGGGACGTTAGTGCCTGATTATCTGTCGTTTATTAATGAAATTCTGTGGGGTTCGGTGATGATATACCTGCTTTTTGCGGCAGGTCTTTGGTTCACTGTTCGCAGCGGGTTTATTCAATTTAGCTCCCTTCCTCAACTGCGCATTAATCTGAAAAATAGCCTGAGCCCGCAGCCGGGAGGCTTAACCTCATTCCAGGCGCTCTGCACCAGCCTGGCGGCCCGGCTCGGCAGCGGTAACCTGGCCGGAGTCGCGCTGGCCATCTCCGCTGGCGGCCCGGGGGCGATATTCTGGATGTGGATGACCGCCATTATCGGCATGGCGACCTCCTTCGCAGAGTGCTCGCTGGCGCAGCTTTATAAGGAAGCGGATAAACAGGGGCAATTTCGCGGTGGCCCGGCCTGGTACATGGCCCGGGGCCTCGGCATGCGCTGGATGGGCGTGCTCTTTTCACTCTTTTTGCTCGTCGCCTACGGTCTTATTTTTAACACCGTCGAGGCCCACTCGGTGGCCCATGCGCTGCGCTTCGCCTTCGACTGCCCGGAAATCATCACCGGCGGCATGCTGGCCGCGTTCACGCTGCTGGCGATCGTCACCGGCATCAAAGGCGTCGCCCGGCTGATGCAGTGGATGGTGCCGACGATGGCGCTGCTGTGGGTCATGAGCAGCCTGGTCATTTGCGTCTGGCATGCCGGACAGTTACCCGCCGTCTTCAGCCTGATCGTCAAAAGCGCCTTTGGCTGGCGCGAAGCGGCCGCCGGGGCGCTGGGCTACACCCTGAGCCAGGCCCTGACGGCAGGTTTCCAGCGCGGCATGTTTTCCAACGAAGCGGGCATGGGTTCAACCCCGAATGCCGCCGCAGCCGCCGCCTCCTGTCCCCCTCACCCGGCCTCTCAGGGACTGGTGCAGATGATCGGCGTCTTCGTTGATACCATCATTATCGGTACCGCCAGCGCCATGATTGTGCTGCTGGCAGGGCCTATGGATCTGCCAGCAGATACCGCAGGCATACAGCTGCTGCAACAGGCCCTGATAAACCTGACCGGGGGCTGGGGAGCGGGATTCGTCGGGTTTATCCTCATCCTGTTCGCGTTCAGCTCCATCGTGGTGAATTACATCTATGCCGAAAATAACCTGATCTTTCTGCATCCCGATGCCCGGCGATCGCGCTGGGTATTACGGGGCGGCGTTGTGCTGATGGTGCTGCTCGGATCGCTGTTAAGCCTGCCGACGGTCTGGCAGCTGGCGGATATCATCATGGCCCTGATGGCCATCGCCAACCTGACGGCTATCCTGCTGCTCTCCCCGGTGGTGACCCTGATTGCCCGGGACTATCTGCGTCAGCGCAAGCTGGGTGTCCAGCCGGTCTTTGATGTCTCGCGTTATCCCGAGATTGAAGCACAGCTCGCCCCCGGCGCCTGGGATGATTTGCCGCGTCAATAACAGCCATCGATCACCCAGGGCGTTTTTTTTGCTAAAGTCGCACTCATTCTTCTGCAAGGACTGGATATGCTGATTCTGATTTCACCTGCCAAAACGCTCGACTACCAGAGCCCGCTTGCCACCGAGCGCTATACCCAGCCGGAACTGCTGGATCACTCGCAACAGCTGATCCGCGAGGCGCGTAAGCTTTCGGCTCCGCAAATTGCGACCCTGATGAGCATCAGCGACAAGCTGGCGGATCTGAATGCCACCCGTTTTCACGACTGGCAGCCCGATTTCACCCCATTCAACGCGCGTCAGGCGATTCTGGCCTTTAAAGGCGATGTTTATACCGGCCTGCAGGCAGAAACCTTTAGCGAAGCGGATTTTGATTTTGCCCAGCAGCATTTGCGCATGCTCTCCGGCCTGTACGGGGTGTTGCGCCCGCTGGATCTGATGCAGCCTTACCGCCTGGAGATGGGGATCCGCCTGGAAAACGCGAGAGGGAAAGATCTCTATCAGTTCTGGGGAGAGACCATCACCGACACGCTGAACGCGGCGCTGGCGGCCCAGGGTGATAACGTTATCATTAACCTGGCATCAGATGAGTACTACAAAGCGGTCAAACCGAAAAAGCTGAACGCGGAGATCGTCAAGCCGGTCTTCCTGGACGAGAAGAATGGCAAATTCAAAGTCATCAGCTTCTACGCCAAAAAAGCCCGCGGGTTGATGAGCCGCTACATCATTGAAAACCGTCTGACCCAGCCAGAGCAGCTGAAAGCATTCGACAGCGAAGGCTATTTCTTTGATGAGGAAGCGTCAGGGAAAGGTGAGCTGGTGTTTAAGCGTCACGAGCAGTAATCACCTTCCCCGCCGCCCGGCGGGGAAATCTTAGTGATGCTTCCAGCCCGGTCCCGGACGGTGGTCATCATGGCGATCGTGATGGCGATTATCGTGATGCTCGCCATGCGGATGCCAGCGGTTATCCCGCCACTCGTAGTGAGATTTCCACCAGTCATGGTCGCGCCAGTGACCGCCATCCCAGTAGTGTCCACGATTATCCCGATCGCCAATTTGCAGTTTGACCGCCGGTACCAGAGTGATTTCAGAGGCCTGAGCCGCCATCGGAGCCACCAGCATCAGAGAAAGCGCGATCAGCACAGGTTTCAGTTTCGACATAGGTTACTCCTTATTCATCCTGCCCGTTGTGGGCCGATGTAAGGAGATTACGTGAGGGATAGGCAGGATGTTATTCTCTGCAATCCTATTCTGTAAGTATCCGCATTTATTGGGAATTTCTACTTTTTCCCTGCTATTTCTCTCCTTAATTTCTCCATAAAAAAGCCGGGTAACGCAGAGGCGTCCCCGGCTGGATTGTGCGGCCTGATGCCCGGCGGCGCTGTGCCTGCCGGGCCTACAACGCATTGCTGTCGTAGGCCGGGTAAGGCGAAGCCGCCACCCGGCAAATTGCGCTTATCCGCGCGTCATCATCAACTTACGCAGCGCCGCAAAATCGGCCGGCAGGTTGTGCGACAGCAGCGGCAGATCGGCACGTTCGGCCAGCTCTTTCGGCAGCGGCAGGGAATCGCCCAGGATCGCGTCCACGCTCTCTTTGAACTTCGCCGGGTGCGCGGTGCCGAGGAACAGGCCGTACTCGCCCGGGTTCAGCTGATCGCGCAGGGCGCGATACGCCACCGCGGCATGCGGTTCAGAGACGTAGCCCAGCTGCTTCAGCTCACGCATTGTCTCTTTGGTGGTTTCGTCAGTCACCGCAGCGTAGCCCAGCTCATTCAGACGCCAGATTTTACGGCGGAACAGCTCCTCCACACGCGGCCAGTTATTAGGCTGTGACACATCCATCGCGTTAGACAGGGTGGCCTGCGTCGCATTTGGCGTCCACTTGCCCTCTTTCAGGAAGCGGGGAACGGTGTCGTTGGCGTTGGTGGCCGCGATAAAGCGTTTCACCGGCAGGCCCAGAGACTTCGCCAGCAGGCCGGCTGTCAGATCGCCAAAGTTGCCGCTCGGCACCGAGATCACCAGCTGATTACGCGCTTCCTGCGGCAGTTGCGCCACCGCTTCGAAGTAATAGCAGATCTGCGCCAGCAGGCGGCTAATGTTGATGGAGTTGGCGGAGTTCAGACCCAATGCCACTTTCAGCTCTTCATCATCGAAGGCCTGCTTAACCAGCGCCTGACAGGCATCGAAATCCCCGTCGATAGCGACGGTTTCAATGTTGCCGCCGAGCGTACAGAAGAGTTTTTCCTGCAGCGGGCTGATTTTACCCTGCGGGTAGAGGATCACGACGCGGACGTTTTTCAGGCCGTAGAAGGCATGCGCGACCGCCGCCCCGGTATCGCCAGAGGTAGCCGTCAGGATGGTTACTGGCTTATCGCCGCTGATATGAGTCAGCATCTGCGCCATAAAGCGGCCGCCAAAATCTTTAAACGCCAGCGTCGGACCGTGGAACAGCTCAAGGCAGCCGACATCCGGCTCGACCTGGCTTACCGGTGCCGGGAAGGCAAAGGCCGCACGAACGCGCTCTTCGAGCAGCTCTGGTGGGATCTCGTCGCCGATAAACGCCGAGAGAATTTTGGTGCTGCGGGTGACGAAATCCTGCTTCAGCATCTCGTCAATTTCGGTCAAACCGAATTCCGGCAGATCGTGCGGGAAGAACAGCCCCTGGTTTTTGCCCAGCCCCTGCGTTACTGCCTGTGCAAAGCTTACCTGCTCGTTATGATCTTTAAGATTGTAGAGTTTCATCGTTTATCCCAGTACTCGTGCGCCCGCCGTATCCAGACGGCAAATATGAACAAAGCCTTCCTGATTTTGCAGGTAATTTTTCTCCAGCCAACCTGCCACCCGCTCAGCCGTATCCGGTTTGTCGCACAGCGCAAACAGGGTCGGTCCGGAACCGGAGATGCCGCAGGCCAGTGCGCCAATATCCAGTGCGGCACTGCGTGCCTCGTCAAAGCCAGGCAGCAGTTTAGTGCGGTACGGCTCGGCAATAACATCTTTCATCAGTTTTGCTGCAAGCCCTGGCTGACGGGTATAGCAGGCATGAATAAAGCCTGCCAGATGACGGCCATGGGCGATGCAGTCCTGACGGCGATACTGCGCCGGCAGAATAGCGCGCGCTTCAGCGGTCGACACTTTGATGCCCGGATAGGCCAGCACCCATAGCCACTCATCAAAGCCTGGCACCTGCTGGCTGATAATGCCGTTCTCTTCGATCATCAACTGCATGCCGCCCAGGAAACAGGGGGCGACATTATCATAATGAATGCTGCCGGAGATGCGTCCTTCCAGCTCGCCCATCAGGGCCAGCAGGCGGGTGTTATTCAGCGGCTTGCCGCAATGTTCGTTCATCGCCACCAGCGCAGCGACGACGGAACAGGCGCTGGAGCCCAGCCCGGAGCCAATCGGCATGCTTTTTTCCAGCGTCATGGCGACCGGGACGTTTTTACCGATCTCCTGACAAAAACGCTCCCAGCACTGATAGACAATATTTTCGCGCGGTTCGCTCGGCAGCTTGCTGGCGAAACGCCCGACGTTGTTCAGACTGAAGCTATCCGCCGCTTCTACCGTAACCGTATCACCCAGCAATGCGCCATTCACTGGCGTCACCGCCGCACCCAGCACATCAAACCCGACGCTCATATTGGCGCTGGAAGCCGGGGCATAAACTTTGACCATATTAAACTCCTAACTTCCATGACAGGGTACGCAGCAGGTCGGCAAACACGCCCGCCGCCGTCACATCATTTCCCGCGCCATAGCCGCGCAGGACCAACGGCAGAGGCTGATAATAGTGGCTGTAAAACGCGAGGGCGTTTTCGCCGTTTTTCACTTTGAAGAGCGGATCGTTACCGTCTACCGCCGCCACTTTGACACGGCAGACGCCATCTTCTTCAATGTTGCCAACATAGCGCAATACCTTGCCTTCATCACGGGCTTTTGCCACCCGGGAGGCGAAAGCGTCATCCAGCTGCGGCAGATTCGCCATAAAGGTGGCGACATCGCCAGCGTGGTCAAAACTCTCCGGCAGCACCGGTTCGATGACGATATCCGACAGCTCCAGTTCACGCCCCGTTTCGCGGGCGAGGATGAGCAGCTTGCGCGCCACATCCATGCCGGAGAGATCGTCACGCGGATCGGGCTCGGTGTAGCCCAGCTCACGCGCCATTTTGGTCGCTTCCGACAGGCTCATGCCTTCGTCCAGCTTGCCAAAGATAAAGGAGAGCGAGCCCGACAGGATGCCGGAGAAACGCTGCAGTTCATCCCCGGCATTGAGCAGGTTTTGCAGGTTTTCGATAACCGGCAGCCCGGCGCCGACGTTGGTGTCGTACAGGAACTTACGGCGGGATTTTGCCGCCGCGTGGCGCATCTGATGGTAGTAATCCATCGACGAGGTATTGGCCTTTTTATTTGGCGTCACCACGTGGAAGCCTTCACGCAGGAAGTCGGCATACTGATCGGCCACCGCCTGGTGGGAGGTACAGTCGACGATCACCGGGTTCAGCAGATGGTACTCTTTGACCAGGCGGATCAGGCGGCCAAGGTTAAACGGCTCTTTCGCTTCCGCCAGCTCTGCCTGCCAGTTCTCCAGATTCAGTCCGTGGACGTTAGTCAGCAGGGCTTTTGAGTTAGCGATGCCGCAGACGCGCAGATCGATATGCTTTTTCTTCAGCCACTCCTGCTGGCGCTTCAGCTGCTCCAGTAACGCACCGCCGACGCCGCCGACGCCAATCAGGAACACCTCGATCACCTGGTCAGTGTTAAACAGCATCTGGTGGGTGACGCGCACGCCGGTGGTCGCATCATCATTATTCACTACCACGGAGATGGAGCGCTCCGATGAGCCCTGGGCAATGGCGACAATATTGATGTTCGCCCGCGCCAGCGCCGCAAAGAACTTCGCGGAGATACCACGCAGGGTGCGCATACCGTCACCGACCACGGAGATGATCGCCAGATGCTCCTGAATCGCCATCGGCTCCAGCAGCTCCTCTTTCAGCTCAAGATAGAACTCCTCTTCCAGCGCACGGCGGGCGCGCAGGCAGTCCACCTGCGGGACGCAGAAGCTGATGCTGTATTCAGAAGAGGACTGGGTGATTAACACCACCGAGATGCCGTTGCGCGACATGGCCGCAAACACGCGCGCCGCCATGCCAACCATCCCTTTCATGCCTGGCCCGGAGACGCTGAACATCGCCATATTATTGAGGTTGGAGATACCTTTTACCGGCAGGCCATCTTCATTGCTGCTGGCGCCAATCAGCGTGCCTGGCGCCTGTGGATTACCGGTGTTTTTAATCAGGCAGGGGATCTGGAACTGGGCGATAGGGGCGATAGTACGCGGGTGAAGCACTTTGGCCCCGAAGTAGGACAGCTCCATCGCCTCCTGATAAGACATCGACTTCAGCAGGCGGGCATCGGGCACCTGGCGCGGGTCGCAGGTATAGACGCCGTCGACGTCAGTCCAGATCTCACAACAGTCGGCGCGCAGGCAGGCGGCCAGCACGGCAGCGGAATAGTCGGAGCCGTTACGGCCCAGCACCACCAGCTCCCCTTTTTCATTCCCGGCGGTGAAGCCCGCCATCAGGATCATGTGGTCGGCAGGAATTTTGCCTGCCGCAATGCGTCGGGTAGATTCGGCGATATCTACAGTTGATTCGAGGTAATGGCCAACAGCGAGCAGTTTTTCGACGGGATCGATCACCGTGACGTTATGACCACGGGCTTCCAGCAGACCCGCCATAATGGCGATAGAGAGTTTCTCACCGCGGCAAATCAGCGCCGCGTTAATGCTGTCCGGGCACTGCCCCAACAGGCTGATACCATGCAGAACGTGTTTAATCTGAGCGAATTCTTGCTCAACGAAGGCTTTCAGCTGGGCGTGAGGAAAGCCAGGCTGTGCATCCGCCAGGCCCTGCAGCAGGTTGGCAAAGATCTGCTCAGCGTCGCTGATGTTCACCAGTGCATCCTGACCCCCGATGGTTTTTTCAATCATCGCCACCAGGTGATTGGTAATTTTAGCCGGGGCAGAGAGAACCGTCGCCACCTGCCCCTGCCTGGCATTACTCTCCAGGATGTCGGCAACACGCAGAAATCGTTCTGCATTTGCCACTGATGTACCGCCGAACTTCAACACTCGCATGGTTGTTACCTCGTGATCTTTAGCCGAAAAAAAAGCCCGCACTGTTCAGGTGCGGGCTTTTTTCTTTTCTTTCCTGTACGCGTCAGCCCGCACCGTTACCTGTGGTAATGATGATGGTGGTGGTAATGGTGGTGATGCTGATGCGTTTCATGGATGTTGTGTACTCTGTCATTATTATCTGTCTGTGCTGTCTGACCCTATTGGTTAAAGCATACGTGCCGGTAAGTCAACGAATTTCTAATTTGATCACATTTTCCGGCCCTTTCACGTATCTCTGCCTGAGTTTTTATTTCCGTCCGGATCGGACCGTGCGCAGTACGCTTTTTGGGGCATTCAACCATAACAAAAAAGTATGACAGCATTTTACTCTGCCAGTTTTTTTTCGATATCGTGCAGTAATCGGTGCAACATTGCCGTGTCTCGCTGACCTAACAGACCTAACCGCTGTTGTAGCCACTCCGCCATTTTTTGATCGTCGGCGACATTCAGCGAGGTCAGCAGGCGTTCGGTACGCGCACGCAGAGCAGAAAGCTGGTTTTCATCCACCTCAGCCGGAGGTGGAGCAGGATTTTGCATCAAGGATGCTAATTGATAGCAGTACACCATCACGGCCTGACCTAAATTTAGCGACGGATAATCTGCCACCATCGGCACGCCGGTCAGCACGTCTGCGAGTGCCAGTTCCTCGTTCGTCAGGCCGGAATCTTCCCGGCCAAAAACCAGCGCCATGTTGGGCAGCCACTGGCTTTTTTCTGCCAGTAACGGCACCAGTTCAGCGGGCGTGGCGTAGTAATGAAACTTAGATCGGCTGCGTGCGGTGGTAGCGACGGTATAAGAGATATCGTGCAGCGCGTCGGCCAGCGTTTCGTAAGTCGTTAAATTATCTAAGATATCTCCAGATCCATGGGCAACCCAACGCGCCGCAGGTTCGTTGTGCGCGTCGCTGGCAACGATTCGTAAATCGGTAAACCCCATGGTCTTCATTGCCCGTGCGGCGGCACCGATATTTTCTGCTCTTGCTGGGGATACCAGTACGATAGACAAATGCATTTATGCTCTCTTTTTAGGCAGTTAGCCGATAAAAATGTGATACACATCATCATATTACGCATCACGAATTTACAAATTCGTAACAGAAATCACTGAAATAGCATTTCACTACAAATTAAAAATACTAAACTATTTCGTGAATGAACTTTAAGCGATAATGTTAATGAACAATACTTATCCCTATGTTTAATAATGATAATGATTTCTCAGGTTCAATGTTGACATTGGATTCACCTTGTTTATTAATTAACGGTCGCAACTAGTTGGTTTGTTGAAAATTTGTGACAAAGGCTAGCGATCCGCTACGATGATTTCATCAAACTGTTAACGTGCTACAATTGAACTTGATATATGTCAACGAAGCGTAGTTTTATTGGGTGTCTGGTGTCACTTAGCCTGTTATGTTGCTGTTAAAATGGTTAGGATGACAGCCGTTTTTGACACTGTCGGGTCCAGAGGGAAAGTACCCACGACCAAGCTAATGATGTTGTTGACGTTGATGGAAAGTGCATCAAGAACGCAATTACGTACTTTAGTCACGTTACGCCGGTCATGTTAATTTGTGGCATGTATCAGGCAGGTCAGGGACTTTTGTACTTCCTGTTTCGATTTAGTTGGCAATTTAGGTAGCAAACATGCAGACCCCGCACATTCTTATCGTTGAAGACGAGTTGGTAACACGCAACACGTTAAAGAGCATTTTCGAAGCAGAAGGCTACGATGTCTTTGAAGCGACCGATGGCGCAGAGATGCATCAGATCCTTTCTGAAAATGATATCAACCTGGTTATCATGGACATCAACCTGCCGGGTAAAAACGGCCTTCTGCTGGCACGTGAACTGCGTGAACAGGCGAACGTTGCGTTAATGTTCCTGACCGGCCGCGACAACGAAGTTGATAAAATTCTTGGCCTGGAAATCGGCGCGGATGACTATATCACCAAACCGTTTAACCCACGCGAGTTAACCATTCGTGCACGCAATCTGCTGTCCCGCACCATGAACCTGGGCACGGTCAGCGAAGAGCGTCGTAGCGTAGAGAGCTACAAATTCAACGGCTGGGAACTGGATATTAATAGCCGTTCTCTGGTGAGCCCGCAGGGCGACCAGTACAAACTGCCGCGCAGCGAATTCCGCGCCATGCTGCACTTCTGCGAAAACCCGGGCAAGATCCAGTCCCGTGCAGAACTGCTGAAAAAAATGACCGGCCGTGAGCTGAAGCCACACGACCGTACCGTTGACGTGACTATCCGCCGTATTCGTAAACATTTCGAATCCACGCCGGATACACCAGAAATTATCGCCACCATTCATGGTGAAGGCTATCGTTTCTGCGGCGACCTGCAGGAATAATTCTGCACATAAGTCATAAAAAACGGCGCCCTGGCGCCGTTTTTTTTATTTCCATAACCGCATCGTATCTTTATCCGATGACCCGGATGGCGCCGTGCGCTTCGGCTGGGAGAGCGAGTACCAGTCAAAGTGGCGCGTGAGATACATTACCGCGAACAGGGCCAGCACCAGCACCGCAGAGCCCAGCAGCAACGCACTCTCTTCTGAACGCAGCAGGAACCACATCACCACGTCCAGCCCCAGCAGCGCCAGCACAAACAGGCCACTGCGTTTCCAGCTTTTCAGCACTGCCTGCAGATAGACGCCGTTCATTAGCGCCCCTACCAGGCTGGCGATAATCCATGCGGGTGTAAAGCCCACATGCTCAGACAACGCCAGTAGCACCAGATAGAACAGCACCAGCGCCAGTCCCACCAGCAGGTACTGCATCGGGTGCAGCCGCAATCCGGTTAAAGTTTCAAAGACGAAGAAGGCCATAAACGTCAAAGCAATCAGTAAAATGGCGTACTTAATCGCGCGGTCGGTCAGCTGATACTGATCCGCGGGGGTCGCCACCGTGACGCTAAACGCCGGGATCGCACTCCATTCAGGGATCTCGTTGTCGTTGAACCAGCCCGCAAGATTGTTCGCAAACCAGCTACTTTTCCAGTTTGCCTGGAAACCAGACGCGCTAATCTCGTGCTTAACCGGCAGGTAATTGCCCATAAAGCTCGGGTGCGGCCAGTTACTGTTCAGGGTCATTTCGCTGTTACGTCCCACTGGAACCACGGCAAAGCTGCCGGTACCGGCCAGATTGAGCGACATCTCCAGCGAGACGGTTTTTGCCGCCAGCGCGTTGTCGGTCAGTGGGATGTGAATGCCGGATAACGCCCCGTACACCCCGGCGCCAGGCTCGATGCTTAACGTCTCACCATTGATTTTTGAGATGCTCACTGCCCCTATCCCGCGCGCATCCCCGACGCCGACCACGATAAACGGCTTGCCGAGCGTCATCGTCTCACCCTGCAACTCCGCCAGTTTTTCCGTCGTAAACTGCGCCTTAATGTTGAGATCGGTATTCCAGATTTGTCCGTCATAGATGCCGATATTGCGCGTTTGCACGTGCTGATTGCCCTCAACCAGTAGCGTCTCCGGCAGAATGAAGTGCATATAACGCTTCTTATACTCCACCTTTTTCGCCTCTTCCTGTTTGTAATAGATCTCCGTTACCGGAATGGCGATCAGCGGGCCCACCAGCTGCTGCGGGCCGCTGGTACTCTGGCGAAGGGTGTTTTCGACCTCGTTGCGATAGCTCTCACGCTCCGAAATCAGATTGCCCACCAGCATCAGTGGGATGAGTAACAGCAGAATGCACCCTAACAGGGTGCTGACTTTCCAGAACAGGGGGGATTTCATATCAGGTCTCCTTTGTGATGAGGAGAGCCTAACCAGGCTATGTGGGGTCAGTTTGAAGTTATGTGAAGGGACGGTGAAGTATCAGGGTGGCCGTCACGCCGCCGTCAGTCCGGTTTCGCAGATCGATGCTCCCCTGATGCAGACGCGCCACCTCCAGCACAAAGGCCAGCCCCAGCCCGCTACTTTTCAACCCGTTCTCGCGCGGGAGGGAGTAGAAGCGCTCAAAGATTCGCGCCTGCGCATAATCCGGGATGCCGCTTCCGTTATCCGTCACGGTGATGGTGACCTGCCTGAACGCCTGCGTAGCGGCAAGCTGGATCGCCCCACCCGGCGGGGTAAAGTCGATAGCGTTATCCAGTAAATTGCCCAGCGCCTGCTCAAGCAGATCGGCATCGCCCTCCACGCAGCACCCGCTCCTTTGCCAGTTCAGAGTGATGTTTCGGGAGGCGAGCGTCGCCGCGCGCGCATCGGCAAGGCGTGTGAACAGCTCATCAATGCTGACACTGACCGGAACGATCTCGACCCTGTTTTCCAGCCTGGCCTGAGCGAGAAGTTTTTCAACCAGCGACTGCATGCGCGCGTTTTGCGCCAGAATATTATCAATAAACCGCGCCGCCACCTGCGGCGGGGGCTGCTCTGCCAGGATCTCGGCCGCACCGCGGATCGCGGCCAGCGGGCTTTTCAGTTCGTGGGTGAGCGCATGCACATAATTTTCGATATCATTTTTTCCCTCCAGACGAACACGCATGTTCTCCAGCGCCTGCGCCAGTTTGCGCAGTTCACTGCTGCCCGGATCGGGCAACGGCAGCGGGGTATCATTGGTCACCGAGTCGGCATAGCGCGACAGGGTGTTAATCGAGCGGTTGATCCACCAGGCCACCGCCAGACCAATGAGCAACGCAATCCCCAGCAGCGCGCCGCCGGCCCACAGGATCCGTCGCTCGCTGCGCTGGATCACCGGCGCCATCGCGCTATTGGGCTTTCCTACCGACAATACGCCGATAATCTTGCCCCGATCGACCACCGGCGCGGCAACGTACATGACCGTACTCTCCGGATCCTGCGGATCGCTCGGCGTACTGCGGGCGCCATACTCCCCGCGCAGCGTCAGCCAGACGTCATTCCAGCGCGCGTAATCCTTCCCCACGGCCAGGCCGGTGGAATCAAATACCACCCGGCCGCGGGCATCGGTCATGTAGACGTGATATTCGTTACGCACTTTATGAATGCCGCCAATATTGGCGCGAAACGGGCGCTGGTGGAGCCGGGAAAAGGCCTGCGCCAGCTTGCCCTCCTGCGGGTTGCCTGCGAGCAGATCGTCTCGCCCCACTTCCGCCAGCAGCGTCGCGGTGTCAATCAGCGTGCCTTCGGTTGCCCTGCGCACGCCGGGCTTGATCTCCTGAACAAAGATCGACAGCACAAACCACGCGGCGATGGCCACAATCAGGAAGTATCCCAGCAACAGCCGCATGCCTATGCGCATTAATATAATCCCAGGCTATAACCCATGCCGCGGTGGGTGCTGATAGGGGAAAGCTGGTCATTCACGGCCCGCAGTTTGGCGCGCAGGGTTTTAATATGGGTATCCACAGTGCGATCGAAGCTGTCGCCCTCCTCTCCCCAGACTTTATCCATCAATTGCTGGCGGGAATAGACGCGGCCCGGCGCGTTCAGCAGCGTTTTAAGCAGCAGGAACTCGTAGCGTGTCAGGGGTAATGGCTCACCAAACCAGCTGATCCTGGCGGCAGGTTCATTCAGTTCAAACTCGCTGATACGGACAATCTCTGAAGGCGCAGCGGACTTTTGCATGCGCCGTAAAATGGTCCGCACCCGGGCGCATACCTCCCGGGGCGAGAAGGGTTTGGCGACGTAATCATCTGCGCCAATCTCCAGACCGAGCAGCTTGTCCACTTCATCGCTGCGGGCCGTCAGGAACAGCACCGGTAGCGAAGGATGCCGGGCCAGCAGCTGACGGCAGAGCTCAAAACCGCTGATATCCGGCAGCCCCACGTCCAGGATGGCGAGCGCCGGGCTTTGTCGGCGCGCTTCCTCCAGCACCGGAAGGCCACGTTCAAAGGCCTTTACCGCAAATCCCTCCTGCTGGAGCATGTAGATCAGCGTATCGGCGATGCTGATTTCGTCTTCAACCAGCCAGACCACAGGTTGCTGCATGGCGTGTCCCTGAATTAATGCCACGGCATAATGGGCACCGCGCTCAGCGCGTTCTTAGGTGAACCTTCAACGACCTTATCCGAGTAGGCCAGGTAAGCCAGCGCGTTACGTTTCGCATCATAGAAACGCACCACCTGCAGTTTTTTGAACACCAGCGAGGTGCGTTTCTGGAATACTACATCGCCCTGTGCCTTACCGTTTTTGATCTTGTCGCTCAGCTCAACTGGCCCCACCTGCTGACAAGAGATCGCCGCGTCGGAGGTGTCTTCCGCCAGCCCAAGGCCCCCTTTTATCCCGCCCGTTTTTGCCCGGCTGATATAGCAGGTCACGTTCTTTACATCGGGATCGTCAAAAGCTTCGACAACAATTTTATGGTCCGGCCCGAAAACTTTGAATACGGTATCGACAGAGCCAATCTCCTCGGCCTGCACGGCGCGCCCCACTAATAACAGCAGCGTCATAACGATCAATGTCTTGTATTTCATATTGTTACCATATTTGAAGATTGAACTGCGTAATTATTCAACAATGATATAAAAAAAGCAGCAAGATCACAGCATTAGAAAATATCTCCCTGGATAACAAGGAAAATCGCATTTAAGCGCAAAAAAAACACTGAATGCTAAAACATCAAAAAATGCTATTATCCGCTAACCTGTTAGCAGGGTATCTGCTGTTTAAAGGATGAGGATAGTATATGGATCAGGCTGGAATTATTCGCGATCTTCTTACCTGGCTGGAAGGCCATCTGGATCAGCCGTTGTCACTCGATAATGTGTCGGCAAAAGCGGGATATTCTAAGTGGCATTTACAGCGGATGTTTAAGGATGTCACAGGTCATGCCATTGGCGCCTATATCCGCGCACGTCGCCTCTCCAAGTCCGCCGTGGCGCTTCGCCTGACTGCGCGTCCAATTCTGGATATCGCCTTACAGTACCGCTTTGATTCACAGCAGACCTTTACCCGCGCGTTCAAAAAACAGTTCTCGTTGACCCCTGCGCTCTACCGCCGCTCACCGGACTGGAGTTCATTCGGTATGTGCCCGCCGCTGCGCCTTGGCGAGTTCACCCTGCCTCAGCATGAGTTCGTCACTCTGCCAGAGACGCATCTGGTCGGCACGACGCAAAGCTACTCCTGCTCGCTGGAACAGATCTCCGAATTCCGTCATCAGATGCGGGTTCAGTTCTGGCGTGATTTCCTCAGCCATGCGCCGGCCATTCCGCCGCTGCTGTATGGCCTGAACGAGACGCGTCCAAGCCTGGAAAAAGATGACGAGCAGGAAGTGTTCTATACCACCGCATTAACGCCGGAAATGGCCAATGGCTATATTCAGGGGTCGAAACCGGTCGTGCTGGAAGGCGGCGAATATGTGATGTTCACCTATGAAGGGCTGGGTACCGGCGTGCAGGACTTTATCATGACGGTGTACGGCACCTGTATGCCGATGCTGAACCTGAACCGCAGAAAGGGGCAGGATATTGAGCGTTACTATCCGTCAACGGATGTGAGACCGGAAGAACGCCCAATCGACCTGCGCTGCGAATACCTGATTCCTATCCGCCGTTAACGCTGTAGCTCATCTAACGCAGGGGCATCGAGATGCGAGATATCCCCTGCCATCTCCACAATCCAGCCTGAAGCCAGCCACGGACTTTGCTGATAGTCGATGCGGGAAAGCGAGCAGTTACGCAGACGCAGGCGGCGTTCAGCCCAGGCCGGAAGCCCAAGGATGGTGCTGACCAGACAACCCAACGCCATCCCGTGACTCACCAGCAATGGCCGACTGCCCTCGGGAAGATCCAGACAGGCTGCCAGCGCCGCATGCATCCGCTCGCTCAGCTCCAGCATGGATTCGCCTTGTGGAATTCGGCCATCTTCGCTGCCGTTGACCAGCGTACGACGCCAGGACTCTTCTTCTTCCGTCAGGGTATCGATAAGACGCTGTTCCAGCACGCCCATATCCAGCTCACGCAGGCGGGCATCCACGGTGACATCGCAGCCGCAGGCCTGCGCGATAATCTCCGCTGTGCGTCGCGTGCGACCTAAATCGCTGGCGATGATGTGGGTGATGCCCAATGTTTTGGCACGTTCGCCAACCTGCCAGGCCTGATGTTCGCCCTTGGCAGTGAGTGGACTGTCTGACTGGCCTTGAATACGTCGCTCGGCGTTCCACTGCGTTTCACCGTGGCGAACAAGGTATACCTGTAACATGCTTTTTTTCCGTTATACTGCGATGATATTTTTAGAGTTAGGCTTAATTATGCACCAGGTTGTCTCTGCTACCACTAATCCTGCCAAAATTCAGGCAATTCTAAGGGCATTTGACGAGATCTTCGGCGAAGGATCCTGCCATATTGAATCCCTCAACGTCGAGAGCGGCGTCCCGGAACAGCCAATCGGCAGCGAAGAAACCCGCGCTGGCGCACGGAACCGCGTAGCCAATGCGAAGGCCGCCTGTCCAGATGCGGACTTTTGGGTGGCGATTGAAGCGGGCATTGACGAAGGCGCAACTTTTAGCTGGGTGGTTATCGAGAGCCGGGAGCAGCGCGGCGAAGCCCGCTCCGCCACCCTGCCGCTCCCGGAGGTGATTCTGGATAAAGTGCGCGAAGGGGAAGCCCTTGGGCCGGTGATGTCGAAATACACCGGCATTGATGAGATTGGGCGCAAAGAGGGGGCGATTGGGGTCTTTACCGCCGGGGCGCTGACGCGCTCAAGCGTTTACCATCAGGCGGTGATCCTGGCGTTAAGTCCGTTTCATAACGCGATATACAGGTAATTACGCCTTATCCGGCCTACGGTACACACGTCTTGTGTAGGCCTGATAAGCGCAGCGCCATCAGGCGTTTTTCAGCAGCACCTGCTCCAGCCACTGGCGCAATTCAACCGGCGCCGATTTCAGGCTGTTCGATCCGCGGGTGATGGTGGCGATCCCCGCCCCCAGCTCGCTTTTCAGCTCGCGCTGGCTCATCTCACCGCGCAGCAGCTCCTCGATGATCCGCACCCGGGTGCCCAGCGCCTCGCGCTCGTCGGGGGTCAGCATCAGCTGCAGCAGCGGCAGATGCAGATCCTGTTCATAAGACTGACGAAGCAGCTCCACAAAACGAAGCCACTCCTGATGACGTTGCTCGGCCATCGCCGATGAATAAGGGGAATGCTGGGTCATGTTATGCCGCCTTTCGTACTCTTAAACGAGTACAAGCATAACATAACCCCACCGATCAGTAACGTCGCTGCCACTCACTGTCGCTCATCAGGGTATCTTTCTCTCCCATGAAGTAGCGATAGTAAGCATCATACGCCAGGACGTTCTTCACATAGCCGCGGGTTTCTGAGAACGGAATGCTCTCGACAAACGCCACCGCGTCAATGCGGCCGGCACTGTTGCCAAGCCAGGTGCGCACGCGGCCCGGACCGGCGTTATAGGCCGCCGAGGCGAAGATACGGTTATCGCCGAACTGATCGTAGACGCTCTGCAGATAGGTGGTGCCAATATTGATATTGGTCTCCGGATCCAGCAGCTGCGACGGGCTGGTGTAACCCGGGATACTAAACTTCTTCACCGTATGGGCGGCGGTGGCGGGCATCACCTGCATCAGACCGCTGGCCCCCACCGGCGAGCGCACTTTCGGGTTCCAGGCGCTCTCCTGACGGGCAATCGCCATCGCATAGCTCTGCGGGATAGTTTTGCCGCGGGTATAGCGTTCGAACAGATCCTTATAGGCCAGCGGGAAACGCTCCTCAAGATGATCCCACAGCTTACCGGCGATCGTCGCCTGGACGCTGAGATCCCACCAGTGATTATCAAAGGCATAGCGCGCCAGCTGCGCTTTTTCGTCGACGGTGCGGCTGGTGACCAGGTTCGCCCATTCGCTGCGGGCGGTGTTGTCCAGATTCCAGTACATCAGTTCGCGCACCCGCGCCATCTCCGGCCCATTTACCAGAGCCGCGTTGACGCCGGACGGCGCTTTATCAATCTTTAAGGTGTACTCCTCGCCGAGTCGCTGGGCCGCGACCATCGGATAGAAACCGCGCTGCTGCATCAGGCTGTGCAGAATGGATTTCGCCTCCTCCTCACGCCCCCGCTCCAGCAGAAGATCCGCCTGCCAGTAGCGCCATTCATCCTTCTCTTTCGCCTCCATCGGCAAGCGCGCCAGCCAGGTATTCAGGCCGCGGCGATCGCCGTTGCCCAGCGCCATGCGCACGCGGCGCTCCACCAGCGAGGTGGACTGGGAACGCATGATGGCGTCATCGCGCCAGCGCGCCTGTTCATCGGTGACATCGCTGCCCATCAGTCGCCACGCCACGATATCGCGCAGCTCCTGGGTCTGATCCTCATTGAGCTGCTGCGCCTGGGCAAGGGATGGGATCATCAACCGGGCGTTTTCCACGTCGTCCCGCGCCACGCTGGTGAACGCCACTGTCGCCATCTGGCGGGTAAAATCGGTGGCGCCCGTGGTGCGGGCAAAGTCCATCACCGTCTTCGGATCGTTCGCCAGCTGGATCAGCGCGCTGGAGATGGTCTGATACTCCGGCGGCATCTGTCCGGCGAGCGCGGTCACCAGACGGGTGTTGCCCGCTTTCATCGCCAGACGGATGCGCTCCAGATACGCTAAAGGATCCTGCTTGCCGGAGGCGCGCCAGGCGCCGAACAGCGAGTCGCAGGCGTTGGGCTGGCTTTTACCGGTGAGCCATAGCGCTTTGGCGCCGTTCCAGGCCTCTTCCTGCTGGCCTGTCGCCCACTTCGCGTAGTAGTAGTTACACTGCGCTTCGGTGGTACCGGGTTTTTCAGGGCTAAAGGCCAGCAGGCCGCGCCAGTCTTCACGGCGGGCCAGCTCGTTGACAAAGCGCGACTGTAGGGTACGCGCCGGAGGCAGCGTCGGGTTGGCCTGGATAAAGTTTTGGACGGTGATCGTCGGCTGGTTCATCAGATCGTCGGTGAGCTGGCGGTATTCCAGATAGGGGTAGAGCGGGTACTCTTTCAGCGTCGGCATCAGGGCCTGCACCGTCTCCATCTGTCGCTGATCCCATGCCTGTTTGATCTGGGCATAGCGGTTACGTTGTTCATCCAGTGAATCGGCTCGCGCCGCGCTGCTGATGGTCAGCACGCAGACGCTGGCAGCCAACAGTCGCCAGCCCACTTGTTTGGCTTTTACCACACGCTCATCCTCTGTTAATCGTCATTAAATGCAGCATCGTGCCGCGCAAAAACGTAATTAACTTATGCTAACCAGGCATCCCGCAACGCGCCACGTTACCGACACATTTTTACCTTTCTTGCGCGTTTTAACACTCCTGCCGTCGATGGCTGGGATTAGGCGGGGAAAAAGGCTACACTTCGCCACTATTCTCATCACGATAAAAGAGGCGAAGTCCAACGTGGCTCAATTCGTTTATACCATGCATCGTGTCGGCAAAGTGGTACCGCCGAAACGTCATATTCTTAAAAATATCTCGCTGAGCTTCTTCCCGGGCGCAAAAATTGGTGTGCTGGGTCTCAACGGTGCCGGTAAGTCCACCTTGCTGCGCATCATGGCGGGCATCGATACAGAGATCGAAGGTGAAGCCCGTCCGCAGCCTGGCCTTAAAATCGGTTACCTGCCCCAGGAACCGCAGCTGAACCCGGAGCACACCGTTCGTGAATCTGTTGAAGAAGCCGTTTCCGAAGTGGTTAACGCGCTGAAAGGTCTGGACGAGGTGTACGCGAAGTACGCAGAGCCGGATGCAGACTTCGATAAGCTCGCGGCCCAGCAGGGTAAATATGAAGAGATCATCCAGGCACACGACGGTCATAACCTGAACGTGCAGCTGGAGCGTGCGGCCGATGCCCTGCGCCTGCCAGACTGGGATGCAAAAATCGCCAACCTCTCCGGTGGTGAGCGCCGCCGCGTGGCGCTGTGCCGTCTGCTGCTGGAAAAGCCAGACATGCTGCTGCTCGACGAACCCACCAACCACCTGGATGCGGAATCTGTGGCGTGGCTGGAACGCTTCCTGCACGACTTCGAAGGCACCGTGGTGGCGATCACCCACGACCGTTACTTCCTTGATAACGTTGCCGGCTGGATCCTGGAGCTGGACCGCGGGGAAGGTATTCCGTGGGAAGGTAACTACTCCTCCTGGCTGGAGCAGAAAGACCAGCGTCTGGCGCAGGAAGCCTCTCAGGAAGCGGCCCGTCGCAAATCCATTGAGAAAGAGCTGGAGTGGGTTCGTCAGGGCACTAAAGGCCGTCAGTCTAAGGGCAAAGCCCGTCTGGCGCGCTTCGAAGAGCTGAACAACACCGAATACCAGAAACGTAACGAAACCAACGAACTGTTTATTCCACCTGGAGCCCGTCTGGGTGACAAAGTGGTTGAAGTCAGCAACCTGCGTAAATCCTACGGCGATCGCGTGCTGATCGACGATCTGAGCTTCTCGGTACCGAAAGGCGCGATCGTCGGCATCATCGGTCCGAACGGCGCGGGTAAATCGACCCTGTTCCGCATGATGTCCGGTCAGGAACAGCCTGACAGCGGCACCATCACCCTCGGCGAAACCGTGAAGCTGGCCTCCGTGGATCAGTTCCGCGACGCAATGGATAACAGCAAAACCGTCTGGGAAGAAGTTTCGGGCGGCCTGGATATCATGCGTATCGGCAACACCGAAATGCCAAGCCGCGCCTATGTGGGCCGCTTTAACTTTAAAGGGGTTGATCAGGGTAAACGCGTGGGCGAGCTGTCCGGCGGTGAGCGTGGTCGTCTGCATCTGGCAAAACTGCTGCAGGTTGGCGGTAACATGCTGCTGCTCGATGAACCGACCAACGACCTCGACATCGAAACCCTGCGCGCGCTGGAAAACGCCCTGCTGGAGTTCCCGGGCTGCGCCATGGTGATCTCCCACGACCGTTGGTTCCTCGACCGTATCGCAACCCACATTCTGGATTATCAGGATGAGGGTAAAGTGGAGTTCTTCGAAGGTAACTTCACCGAATACGAAGAGTACAAGAAACGCACGCTGGGCGCTGACGCGCTGGAGCCAAAGCGTATCAAGTACAAGCGTATCGCCAAGTAAAGGCAAAACGGCAACCCACGGGTTGACGTTTTTATGTGTGCCGGGTGGCGGCTTCGCCTTACCCGGCCTACAAAAACGTAGTCCCGGCAAGCAGAGCGGCAGAGGGCTTACCCCTTCTCGCCCATCATCTCTTTCACCAGCTCCACGCAGCGCAGGAATCGGTTGTCATAGTCCGCCTCTTCCACATGCACAAAGTCGATATTATTCGCTTCAAGCATCTCCACCAGCATGGTCTGGAACTCTCTCCTGTCCACCGAGCTGCCCAGGCTGCGCATCCCGTCCGCCACCCAGGGGGTGTTGTTCTCCAGCAGGATCACTAAGTCGAAGCGGTACTCGTCGATCAGCGCCTGCACAAACGGGTGCTCGCGCCCTTCATATTTTTTACAGAACGCCTGGGTAGTGACGAAATCGGTATCGACAAACGCCACTTTATTGGCGTATTTCACCGCAAAATCAATGTACTGGGCGTGCCCCAGTGCAATCTTGTCGTAGTCGGAATATTGCAGCGCCATCTCGTCGCCGCCGAGGTGCGAGAAGACGTAATCCCGGCCATACTCCCAGGCGCTGGTGGTGTTGAAGATGTTCGCCAGCTTGTTGACCAGCGTGGACTTACCGCTGGACTCACCACCGAGGATCGCCACGGTGCGCACGAAGAACGGCTTCACTTCCGTCGGGATGTATTCCCAGTAGCGGAACGGGTTTTCGCGGATCTGGGCGCCACTGATATTCATAAAGGTACGTTTAGGGTCGATCAGCACCGTTTCCGTGCCCAGATGTTCGGGATATTGCGAGGCGTCAGACTCTTCAGAGGTGTAGATCCAGTTTGGCTGGATCCCTTTCTCTTCCATAAAGGCTTTTATACCGTTGCTCCAGACATCCCAGCCGTGGGGATAGGGCTCCATCCCCTCTTCGTTAAAGGCATGAATGCGGATGTTTTTCTGGTACTTGAAGGTCTGAAGCAGCCAGCGCAGGCGGTCCGGGACGGTGGGCTGCTGGGACATGGCGCTCGCTTCAAACAGCTCGCGGTCGCGCTTGTCGTCGTAGCCCATGATGATGTGCAGCTCGTCCACCTGGCTACAGGCGCGCTGGATGAGGTAGATATGCCCGGTATGCAGCGGATAAAACTTGCCGAACACCACGCCGATGTTCTTCTGCATACGTGGAAACTCAAGCCCCAGAAAGCGGTGCAGCGCTTCCAGCTTCTGCGCGCTGGGGCTTTTGATTTTGGCATTCAGCAGCTGGCTTAAATAGCCCTTGGTCATACCGCTGGCTTCCGCCACCTGCTGCAAGGTGCAGCCTTTCTGGCGGATCGCGGTCTTGATATAGTCAAATGACGACATAAATTATGGTGCCTCCTGCAACATCGATCAGGTAATTATAAGTCGTCAAAGACATTTAACGCATCAGCAAGTTTTTTCACGCCAAAGACCTTCATCCCTTCCGGCACCTTTTTCGGCACGTTGGCGGCAGGCACAATCGCCCGGCGGAAGCCATGTTTTGCCGCCTCGGAGATGCGCTCCTGACCACTCGGCACCGGGCGGATTTCGCCGGCCAGACCGACCTCGCCAAAGACCACCAGATCCTGGGGCAACGGACGGTCACGCAGGCTGGAGACCATCGCCAGCAGCAGCGCCAGGTCGGCGCTGGTTTCGGTGACCTTGACGCCGCCGACCACGTTGACAAACACATCCTGATCCGCCATCTGCAGGCCGCCGTGACGGTGCAGCACCGCCAGCAAAATTGCCAGACGGTTTTGCTCCAGCCCCACCGCCACGCGACGGGGATTGCCCATCATCGAGTGATCGACCAGGGCCTGGATCTCCACCAGCAGCGGGCGCGTCCCTTCCCAGACCACCATTACCGAGCTGCCGGAGGTGACTTCGTCGCCGCGGCTCAGGAAGATGGCGGACGGGTTGCTCACTTCACGCAGCCCCTGCTCGGTCATGGCAAAGACGCCCAGCTCATTCACCGCGCCAAAGCGGTTCTTATGGCTGCGCAGAGTACGGAAACGGGTATCGGCGTCACCATCCAGCATCACGGAGCAGTCGATACAGTGCTCCAGCACTTTCGGCCCCGCCAGGGCACCATCTTTGGTGACGTGGCCGACCATGATGATCGCCACGCCGCGCGTTTTCGCAAAGCGCGTCAGGTAGGCGGCAGTTTCGCGCACCTGGGCGACGCTCCCCGGCGACGACTGGATATCGGCCATGTGCATCACCTGAATGGAGTCGATCACCATCAGCTTCGGCTGCTCTTCTTCAGCAATCATGCAGATCTGCTCGATGCTGGTTTCAGAGAGCATATTCAGCTCGCTGGTGGGCAGCCCCAGTCGGTGGGCACGCATCGCCACCTGCTGCAGCGACTCCTCCCCGGTGACGTAGAGTGTTTTCATCTGCGCCGCCAGCTTGCAGAGGGTTTGCAGCAGCAGGGTCGATTTCCCGGCGCCCGGGTTCCCGCCAATCAGAATGGCGCTGCCCGGCACCACGCCGCCGCCCAGCACCCGGTCAAACTCTTTAAAACCGGTTGAGAAGCGCGGCAGGGCTTCAAGGCTGATGTCGGAGAGCTTCTGGACTTTCGATACACCTGCGTTGCCCGCATAACCGCTCAGACGCTCGTTACGGGCAACGGTGGGTGAAGCGGCAACTCCGCGCACTTCGGTGATGGTGTTCCAGGCATGACAGGCGCTGCACTGCCCCTGCCAGCGCGGATAATCCGCACCGCATTCATTACAGACAAATGCGCGTTTTGGAGCTTTCGCCACGTTTTACCTCTTTATTTCTGGTTTACGCTGCCAGAGAGAATGCAGAACACCCCCATCAGGTCAGCATGACGGATAGTGACTTCCGTCTTTTCGTTCACGGTCGGTTTGGCATGGTAGGCGATACCAAGCCCGGCCACTTTAATCATCGGCAGATCGTTCGCGCCGTCGCCAATGGCCACCGTCTGGGCAACCGGGATCTCATATTTTTCCGCCAGACGCGTCAGGGTGTTGGCCTTGAACTGGGCATCAACGATATCGCCAACCACGTTTCCGGTCAGTTTGCCGTCGCGGATCTCAAGCTCGTTGGCGACCACCGCGTCCAGGCGCAGCTTGTCACGCAGATACTCGGCAAAGAAGGTGAACCCGCCGGAGGCGATGGCCACTTTCCAGCCCAGGGTTTCCAGCTTCAGCACCAGCTGCACCAGCCCCGGCATCAGGGGGAGCTTTTCCCGGACCTGCATCAGGATATTTGCGTCGGCATCTTTCAGGGTCGCCACGCGCTGTTTCAGGCTGGCGGTGAAGTCCAGTTCGCCGCGCATGGCCCGTTCGGTCACTTCGGCCACCATCTCGCCAGTACCCGCCAGTTTAGCAATTTCGTCGATGCACTCGATCTGGATGGCGGTTGAATCCATGTCCATCACCAGCAAGCCCGGCGTTTTCAGATGCGGGATTTTACCCAGCGGCGCGACATCGAGACCCGCATCATGCGCCAGACGGGTGGCACGCTGGGTCAGAGAACCGGCCAGACGGATCACCTGATAATCTTCCACACACCAGGCTGCCACGATCACCATTGCCGCGCCCAGCTTGCGCTGATACGTCGTTAACTGCTGTTTATCCAGGCCGCGTCCATACAGCAGCCAGCCGCTACGACCAGCATGGTAATCCAGTGGCATTACCTCATCACCACTTAATGAGAGCGGCAATCCTGGCCAGAGAGAGAGATCATTGGGCAGGTCGCACCAGGTAATGTTTGGCATTAAAGCTCCTGTAAAATCGTTCGCGCCGGGAATCATCCAGGGGAGGGAAAATAACGCATGAGGCTACCTTGTAACCATCACTTCTGGCAACATTAACCCCGAAAATTTTCAGCAGGTGGAATATGGCTCGTGCAAAACTGAAATTCCGGCTTCATCGTGCCGTGATTGTCCTCTCCTGTCTCGCCCTGTTAGTGGCGCTGATGCAGGGCGCATCGTGGTTCAGCCAGAATCATCAACGGCAGCGTAATCCGCAGCTTGAAGAGCTGGCGCACACCCTTGCGCGTCAGGTGTCGCTCAACATCGCCCCGCTGATGCGCACCGAAACGCCGGATGAAAAGCGCATCACCCAGGTGCTGCATCTTCTGACGGAAGAGAGCCGCATCCTGGATGCCAGCGTTTACGATGAAGAAGGAGCCCTCATTGCCCGCTCCGGCGAGCATGTCGACGTGCGCGACAGGCTGGCGCTGGATGGTAAAAAAGCGGGCGGCTACTTTAACCAGCAGCTGGTGGAGCCGATTCAGGGTAAAAACGGCCCGCTCGGCTATCTGCGTCTGACGCTCGACACCCATACCCTGGCCACCGAGGCCAAGCAGGTGGATAACACCACCAATATTCTGCGCCTGATGCTGCTGTTGTCGCTGGCGATCGGCGTGGTGCTGACCCGCACGCTGCTGCAGGGCAAACGCACCCGCTGGCAGCAGTCGCCATTCCTGCTCACCGCCAGTAAATCGGTGCCTGAAGAGGAAGAGAGCGAAAAGAAAAGCGAGTGATTGAGTCGATAACCGTTTCAGGAAAGGAAATCTGCATGTCTACATTGCGTCTGCTTATCTCAGATTCATACGATCCCTGGTTTAACCTTGCGGTAGAAGAGTGCATCTTCCGCCAGATGCCCGCCACGCAGCGGGTGCTGTTCCTGTGGCGCAACGCCGACACGGTGGTCATTGGCCGGGCGCAAAACCCGTGGAAAGAGTGCAACACACGACGCATGGAAGAGGACAACGTGCGCCTGGCCCGTCGCAGCAGCGGCGGCGGCGCGGTATTCCACGACCTCGGCAACACCTGCTTTACCTTTATGGCCGGAAAGCCGGAGTACGACAAAACCATCTCCACCAGCATCGTACTGAACGCGCTGCAGGCGCTGGGGGCCACGGCGGAAGCCTCCGGGCGCAACGACCTGGTGGTAAAAACAGATGAAGGTGACCGGAAGGTCTCCGGCTCGGCCTATCGCGAAACGATGGACCGGGGTTTCCATCACGGCACCCTGTTATTAAATGCCGATCTCAGCCGCCTGGCGAACTACCTCAATCCCGACCAGAAAAAGTTGCAGGCCAAGGGCATTACCTCCGTGCGCGGGCGGGTTGCCAATCTGGTGGATCTGCTGCCGGGCATCACCCATGAGCGGATCTGCGATGCTATCCGCGAGGCGTTTTTTGCCCATTACGGCGAGCGGGTTGAAGCCGAACTCATTTCACCTGACAAGACGCCGGATCTGCCGAACTTTGCCGAAACCTTTGCCCGCCAGAGCAGCTGGGAGTGGAACTTCGGTCAGGCGCCTGCCTTCTCGCACCTGCTGGATGAGCGCTTTACGTGGGGCGGCGTGGAGCTGCACTTCGACGTCGAGAAGGGCCATATCTCGCGTACCCAGGTCTTTACCGACAGCCTGAACCCGGCGCCGTTAGAGGCGCTGGCGGCGCGTCTGCAGGGCTGTTTGTACCGTGCGGATAGGCTGCAACAAGAGTGCGATGCCCTGATCGGCGATTTCCCGGAACAGGAAAAAGAGCTGCGGGAGCTGTCAGCCTGGATTGCGCGGGCGGTACGCTAACAAAAATGCCCGCTTGCGCGGGCCTGTAACCGTAGGCCGGGTAAGGCGAAGCCGCCACCCGGCAGAACATTCACGCCATTCTCTGGACCATTACCGCAATATCGCTTAACCGCGTTTTCATTCCCGCGGCGATCGTGCGGAAATTTTCACTTATCCGCTTTTCATCCATCACCTGCTGCCAGAATTGTGCTGCCAGTGGCAGGGCAAATTCCCATGCCTGACGCGATATTGTGCTATCGAAACGCAACTCGCACGCTTCTTCCCGCATCATACCCGCGCTGGAAGGCGCAAACGCCATGGGCAACATGTCATAAACCGGGGCAAGGGATAACGGGAACGCGGAATAGTAAAAAGAGAGGTTCCCCGCGTGCATATCGCTGTTAGCGATAAGGCGCCCAAACGCCGATATCTTTTCGACCTGTCCCGCAGCGGTTGCCTCTACGATGCCAGCCTGCACGAGCTTCTCAACCGTGTGCGGCCATGCTCCGCTCGCAGTGACAAATTCACTTTGTACCGCCTCAAGGGAGAGGATGGCACGTCTGCCCGTGACGCCTTCGCAGTCAAAGCGTTTAGCCTCAAGAAAAACCTGGCCGCTTTCCCCTTGTAGCGCGATGGCATCGCTTGCCGCGAGCCCTGCCCGGGTAAGCGTGCTGTGCGCGATAGCCTCGGCAAACAGCAGATCGCCCCATCGTACAGAGACTGCGCTACTTTGTGGCGCAGTAAACTTGACCTGCACATGCGCGTCACCCGTTGCCGTTTGGACAAAGCAGGAGAACTTGGGTTGTTCCCCACCCGCAGAAGAACCTACGATCTCCCCTGCCAGCGCCTCCCGGGAGAGCTGCGCATAGACCCGGTTTTTTTGAAAGTCGGTAATGGGCTGCGGAGGGGTTGCACAGAGCCAACGTTGGTAGTTCTTCTCACCCACCAGCCAACCACCGGAATGCTCACCAGGAAACTGGCTAAGGGCATAAAGCACATCGCTTTCCTGCCAGAGACGAATATCTTCCGGCAGCGAGAATTGCTGTGCCAGGCGGCGGCCCCACGCCCGTCCTAAAAAACCCTGAGGGCGAAGGTCGGTCAGATACCAGGGAAGACTATCAAACCATTGCCATTGCCCATCAGCCTGTAGCACAAGGCAGCTTCCCTGCGGCCAGGTGGGGTAAATCTCCCCGCCTTTGATGGCCCGACCCTCAGCATTCACTTGCCAGAAAGGAAATACGCTGATGCCCCGCACAGGGCGCAGCAGGGCGTAGCGCGTGGCGCGCGCTTTTCCAAACTGGATCACCTGTTGCTGGGTAGCCACCAGACGCGAAAATGTCGCCTGGCTGATGCCCAGATGCTGGCGAAGCTCAGGCGCTCCACGCGGGCCCTGTAGCAGCAGATCATTAATCGCTGTCATCAGTGAATGGTTTCATGAATAGATACTTGAATAAATTTCATAGCATATTCAGATGAAATGTAAAGAAAAATGCGGAGGTTGGATGTGAAAGGTGAATAGATAAAAAACGGGGGCAGAACGCCCCCGCAGTAAATCTTACTCTTTATCGCCCAGCAGAACGGATTCCAGCGCGATCTTGATCATGTCGTTGAAAGTGGTCTGACGCTCAGCGGCAGTGGTCTGCTCGTGAGTACGGATGTGGTCAGACACGGTGCAGATGGTCAGGGCTTTCGCACCGAACTCAGCCGCCACACCGTAGATACCCGCCGCTTCCATCTCCACGCCCAGGATGCCATATTTCTCCATCACGTCGAACATCTCGCCGCCGTCTGGCGCGTAGAAGAGGTCCGCAGAGAAGATGTTGCCCACGCGCGCGTCCACGCCCAGCGCTTTGGCGGCGTCAACGGCGTTACGCACCATATCAAAGTCGGCAATCGCCGCGAAGTCATGATCTTTGAAACGCATGCGGTTAACTTTGGAGTCGGTGCAGGCGCCCATGCCGATCACGATGTCACGCAGCTTAACGTCCATGCGCACGGCACCACAGGAGCCGACGCGGATGATTTTCTTCACGCCGAAATCGGTGATCAGCTCTTTGGTGTAGATGGAGCAGGATGGGATACCCATGCCGTGACCCATAACGGAAATTTTGCGGCCTTTGTAGGTACCGGTGAAGCCCAGCATGCCGCGAACGTTGTTCACTTCACGCACATCTTCGAGGAAGGTTTCGGCGATGTGCTTCGCGCGCAGCGGGTCGCCCGGCATCAATACGACGTCAGCGAAATCACCCATCTCTGCATTAATGTGAGGAGTTGCCATCTTC
The DNA here is from genome assembly GCF_055805075.1 of Leclercia sp. GHBNCSD. NCBI lineage: Bacteria > Pseudomonadati > Pseudomonadota > Gammaproteobacteria > Enterobacterales > Enterobacteriaceae > Leclercia > Leclercia sp. GHBNCSD. Next base: position 1,283,140 of record NZ_JBQVYO010000001.1, read on the forward strand.
AGTTCCCTTATTAGTATGTTGTTTTGCCGGGCGGCGGCTGCGCCTTACCCGGCCTACAAAAAACGTAGGCCCGGCAAGCCACGCGCCGCCGGGCAGCGTCATCAGAACATGGCTTTGCCATATTCCATGTCAGACGTACCAAAGTATTTTGCAATCGTCTGGCCGATATCCGCGAAAGTTTCACGATGGCCCAGAGAGCCTGGTTTCACTTTCGGACCGTAGACCAGCACCGGAATGTGCTCGCGGGTGTGGTCGGTACCGGTCCAGGTTGGGTCGCAGCCGTGGTCGGCGGTCAGGATCAGAATGTCATCTTCACCCACCAGCTCCATCAGCTCCGGCAGACGGCGGTCGAACAGCTCCAGACCGGCAGCATAACCCGCAACGTCGCGACGGTGGCCCCAGGAGGAGTCGAAGTCCACGAAGTTGGTAAAGACGATGGTGTTATCACCCGCCTCTTTCATCTCTTTGACGGTGGCGTCAAACAGCGCGTCCAGACCGGTGGCTTTCACTTTTTTGGTAATGCCGCAGTTAGCGTAGATATCGGCGATCTTACCGACAGAGACCACCTGGCCTCCTTTCTCATCAACCAGTTTCTGCAGCACGGTCGGCGCTGGTGGTTCAACGGCCAGGTCGTGACGGTTACCGGTACGCTGGAAGTTACCCGCTTTGTCGCCCACAAACGGACGCGCGATCACGCGGCCAATGTTGTAGCCGCCTTCGGTCAGCTCTTCACGAGCGATTTCGCACAGCTCGTACAGGCGATCCAGACCAAAGGTCTCTTCGTGGCAGGCAATCTGGAACACGGAGTCAGCGGAGGTGTAGAAAATCGGCTTGCCGGTTTTCATGTGCTCTTCGCCGAGCTGATCCAGAATGACGGTACCGGAAGAGTGGCAGTTGCCGAGGTAACCCGGCAGGTTCGCACGCTCAACCAGTTTATCCAGCAGCTCCTGCGGGAAGCTGTTTTCGTGATCGGAGAAATAGCCCCAGTCAAACAGAACCGGCACACCGGCGATTTCCCAGTGACCTGACGGGGTGTCTTTCCCGGAAGAGAGCTCGTGCGCCCAGGCGTACGCGCCCACCACTTCCGCGTTAGCGTCCATACCGGCGGCAACGTTGCCGGTAGAACCTTCGTGGGCCTTAACCAGACCCAGGCGGGTCAGGTTTGGCAGATTCAGAGGGCCCTGACGACCGTTGTTCGCTTCGCCTTTTGCACAGGCTTCAGCAATGTGACCCATGGTGTCTGCACCGTTGTCACCAAAGCGATCTGCATCTTCTGTAGCGCCGATGCCGAAAGAGTCCAGCACCATAATAAATGCACGTTTCATATGTTCTCCGTACTCAGTGCTTCATAAAAAAGCGATCAGATCAGTATACCGCTATTCGGTAATACGACGATAGACCGAAGGCGAGCTTTCTGGGGCATTATCTGCCAGGGTAATGGCCGCTTTCACCGCTTTCGCCGCCTCCTGCCAGCTGTTTTCATCCTTCGCATGGATCACCGCCAGCGGACGTTGACCGTCAACGCTGTCGCCCAGACGGGCCATATCGGTGAAGCCGACGCTGTAATCAATGCTGTCGGAAGCCTGACGACGACCGCCGCCCATCGACACCACCGCCATCCCCAGCGCGCGGGTGTCCATTGCCGAGACAAAGCCTTCGGTATCCGCATAAACCGCTTTGCTGAGCATCGCGGTAGGCAGGTATTTGGCGTAGTTTTCCACGAAGTCGGTCGGGCCTTTTTGCGCCGCCACCATGCGGCCAAAGATCTCCGCCGCTTTGCCGTTGTCCAGCACCGCCTGAAGCTTCGCGCGGGCGTCGGCGTCATCTTTCGCCAGCTTACCGGAGATCAACATCTCGACGCACAGCGCCATGGTGACGTCAAACAGACGCGGGTTACGGTACTCACCGGTCAGGAACTGCACCGCTTCGCGGACTTCGACCGCGTTACCCGCGCTGGAGGCGAGCACCTGGTTCATATCGGTAAGCAGCGCGGTGGTGCGCACCCCTGCGCCGTTAGCCACGCCAACAATCGCTTCGGCAAGCTGGGCAGAGAGTTCGTAAGTCGGCATAAAGGCGCCGCTGCCCACTTTGACGTCCATCACCAGCGCATCCAGCCCTTCGGCCAGCTTCTTGGCAAGGATCGAGGCGGTGATCAGTGGGATGGAATCGACGGTCGCGGTAATGTCACGCGTGGCGTAAAAACGCTTATCCGCCGGGGCAAGGGAGCTGGTCTGGCCGATAATCGCCACACCCACATCTTTAATAATGTCGCGGAAGCGATTGTCATCCGGGAAGATATCGAAGCCCGGAATGGCTTCCAGTTTGTCGAGCGTGCCGCCGGTATGACCGAGGCCGCGCCCGGAAATCATAGGAATGTAGCCGCCGCAGGCAGCGACCATTGGCCCCAGCATCAGCGAGGTGACATCACCCACGCCACCGGTGGAGTGTTTGTCCACGATTGGGCCATTAAGGTTAAGGCCTTTCCAGTCCAGAACGGTTCCTGAATCCCGCATTGCCATGGTCAGCGACACGCGCTCCGACATCGCCATATCGTGGAAGAAAATGGTCATCGCCAGGGCGGCAATCTGCCCTTCAGAGATGGTATTGTCGCGGATGCCGTTGATAAAGAAACGGATCTCTTCGTCGCTTAAAGCATGACCATCACGTTTTTTACGAATAATTTCTTGTGCGAGAAACAAAATAACCCCCTGAGGAAGTGAGTCGAAGGCTAACCGTAGGCCGGGTAAGCGTAGCGCCACCCGGCGAAGCGGAATAACGCCGGAGGGCGGCTACGCCTTATCCGGCTTACAACGAGTAGTGCTATTAGTAGCTGCTTGCGCTCTTACCGTCGCCGTGACCCAGCGCTTTCAGCAGGCTCGCCAGCAGGCTGGATGCGCCAAAACGGTAGTGACGGGCATCGGCCCAGTCGGCACCGAACAGCTCATCGGCAATCGCCAGGAACTGCTGCGCATCTTCTGCGGTACGCACGCCGCCCGCCGGTTTGAAGCCCACGGTTTTTTCCACGCCCATGTCGCGGATCACTTCCATCATGATGCGTGCGCTTTCCGGAGTGGCGTTCACCGGCACTTTACCGGTGGAGGTTTTAATGAAGTCTGCCCCGGCTTTGATGGAGATTTCAGACGCTTTGCGAATCAGCGCCTCTTCTTTCAGTTCGCCGGTTTCGATGATCACTTTCAGCAGTACGTTTGCCGCGGCGCAGGCCTCTTTACAGGCTTTCACCAGATCGAAACCAACCTGCTCGTTACCCGCGATCAGCGCGCGGTACGGGAAGACCACATCCACTTCATCAGCGCCATAGGCAATGGCGGCGCGGGTTTCGGCCAGCGCGATCTCGATGTCGTCGTTGCCGTGCGGGAAGTTCGTCACCGTGGCAATACGCACCTCCGGCGTGCCCTGCTCTTTCAGGGTCTTACGCGCGATGGGAATGAAACGCGGGTAGATACAGACAGCCGCGGTGGTGCCCACCGGGGTTTTCGCCTGATGACACAGCGCGATCACTTTTTCGTTGGTGTCGTCGTCATTCAGGGTGGTCAGATCCATCAGTTTCAGTGCGCGCAGGCTGCTGGCGGTTAAATCGGTCATAACATTCTCCGGGCGTATAGCCGTAAAATTTCACCTTGCGGGTCTGTGAGTATTCTAACATTCACCCGCATTCTCACTTCGACATTCATCACAGTTAATGAAAAATGCATACAAATTTGCATTACCGTAATGCGATCAACTTCAAATTATTAAGCTGCAACTGCGGATTAAAGCGTCAGGCACCCGCGCAGGATCAAAGGCAGCAGGCGGGACTCTTTTTACACTCCTCCTCTGTCCATGCAGAACAATAAGGAAGCGACAATGTCCCTCTCCACACCCGCCGCCCTGCAACAACGTTGCCAGAAAATTGTGACAAGCCCGATGTTAAGCCCCGAACAAAAACGCCATTTTCTGGCGCTGGAGGCGGAAAACAACCTGCCCTATCCCGCGCTGGATAACGATGCGCGCCTGGCGCTGGCCGGGGGGTTTATCTGCGATATGTTTGAAGGCCACGCGCCTTACAAACCGCGCTACGTGTTGCCCGACTATGCGCTGTTCCTGAAACAGGGTTCGGCGTGGCTGGAGCTGGAGGGCGCTCAGGATCTGGATGATGCGCTGTCGCTGCTGACAATCCTTTATCACCATGTTCCCTCCGTCACCGGCATGCCGGTCTTTCTCGGCCATCTCGATACGCTGTTGCAGCCGTATGTTAAAATTCTAACACAAGAAGAAATCGATATTCGAATAAAACGTTTCTGGCGCTACCTCGATCGCACCCTGCCTGATGCCTTCGTCCATGCCAATATCGGCCCGGCAGAGGGGCCAGTCACGCGCGCCATCTTACGTGCCGATGCAGAGCTTAAGCAGGTTTCACCCAACCTTACCTTTATTTATGATCCGGATATCACCCCGGATTCCCTGCTGCTGGAGGTGGCGAAAAACATCTGCGAATGCAGCAAGCCGCACATTGCCAACGGTCCGGTGAATGATAAAATTTTCACAAAAAAGGGCTACGGTGTGGTTAGCTGTTACAACTCGCTGCCGCTGGCGGGCGGAGGCAGCACCCTGGTGCGCCTCAACCTGAAAGCCATCGCCGAACAGAGCGAGACGGTGGAGGCGTTCTTTACCTGCACCCTGCCGCACTACTGCCAGCAGCAGATAGCCATTATCGATGCGCGCTGCGACTTCCTGTACCAGCGTTCCGGCTTCTTTGAGCATAGCTTCCTGGTTAAAGAAGGGCTGATCGATCCCGACAGCTTTGTGCCGATGTTCGGTATGTATGGCCTGGCTGAGGCGGTGAACGTGCTGTGTGAAAAGGCCGGGATCAACGGGCGCTACGGCCAGGATGACCAGGCTAATGCGCTGGGATATCGCATCAGCGAACAGCTGGCAGCGTTCGTGGAAGCGACCCCGGTTAAACATGGCTGGAAAAAACGCGCCATGCTGCATGCCCAGTCGGGGATCAGTTCCGATGTGGGCACCACGCCGGGGGCGCGTCTGCCGTATGGGGACGAGCCCGACCCCATCAACCACCTGCTGGCGGTGGCCCCGCATCACCGTCACTATCACGCCGGGATCAGCGACATCCTGACGCTGGATGAAACCGTGAAACGCAATCCGCAGGCGGTGGTGGAACTCTGTCTGGGTGCCTTCCGCGCCGGAATGCGTGAATTCAGTGCCAACGTGTCGGGCAACGATCTGGTTCGCGTGACGGGCTATATGGTGCGGCTGTCCGAGCTGGAAAAATATCGCGCAGAAGGTTCCCGCACCAACACCACCTGGCTGGGAGAAGAGGCCGCCCGCAACACCCGCATTCTGGAGCGCCAGCCGCGCGTGATAAGCCATGAACAACAGATGCGCTTTAGTCAGTAAGGTTATCCCGTTCTCCTGCGTCGACGGGCCCGGCAGCCGCCTGGCCCTGTTTCTGCAGGGATGTAACCTGCGCTGCAAAACCTGCCACAACCCGTGGACAATAGGACGTTGCAACGACTGCGCCGCCTGCGTGCCGCACTGCCCGCATGAGGCGCTGAACGTTCAGGCCGGGCGCGTCTGGTGGGATGAGGCGCATTGCCAGCAGTGCGACACCTGCCTGCAAATGTGCCCGCAGCAGGCGACGCCTATGGCGCAGCGCTATAGTGTGGAAGAGATGGTGGCGCAGATCCGCAAGGTCGCGCCGTTTATCTCCGGCATTACCGTCAGCGGCGGGGAGGCCACCACTCAGCTGCCGTTTCTGGTGGCGCTGTTTTCGAGGCTAAAAGCCGATCCGCAGCTACTGCATCTGACCTGCCTGGTGGACAGCAACGGCCTGCTAAGCGAAACCGGCTGGCAGAAACTGCTCCCGGTGTTTGATGGCGCGATGGTGGATCTCAAGGCCTGGGGTAATGAACACCACCGCTATCTGACCGGACGCGAACCCCCCCTCATCAAGCACAGCATCCGCTGGCTGGCAGCGCACAGCCGGCTGAGCGAACTGCGCCTGCTGGTGATCCCGGATCGCTGTGATTACCTGACGCACCGTCGCGAACTGATCAAATTTATCCGCCAGTTGGGGGATGTTCCCGTCAGGATCAACGCCTTTCACGCGCACGGCGTCTATGGCGAAGCCCGGCACTGGCGCAGCGCAACGGCTGAGGATGTTGAGCCCCTGGCGCAGCTGCTGGAGCGCGAGCAGATCAGCGTGATCCGCCCGGCGCTCTATCTATAGCGACAGGCCGAACAGCGCGCGGGTATTGTCCAGCAGCGCCTGGGCGATCTCCTCCGCGGGCTCCGGGCGCAGTTCACACAGGGTGGTAAAGACCCTTGCCGCCTGCTCCGGGCGGTTCGGCTGCCCCTGAAACCCGTTGAGCGGCATATCCGGGGCATCGGTTTCCAGCACCAGCGCGGAGAGGGGGAGCTGCGCCATCACCTCACGGGTTTTGTTGGCGCGGGGATAGGTAATGGTGCCGCCGACGCCAATGTTATAGCCCAACGCCACAAAGCGCTGCGCCTGTTGCAGGCTGCCGGCAAAGCCGTGTACCACCCCGGTACGCGGCAGATTGTGGCGCTTAAGGTGCATCGCCAGCTTGTCATGGGTGCGCCGGGAGTGGAGGATCACCGGCAGATCGTAGCGTTTGGCCAGCTTCAGCTGCGCATCGAGGATCGTCTCCTGCCGCTCGAAGTGAGGATCCTCGCGATAGAGATCGAGGCCGATCTCCCCCACCGCCACCAGCCTTTCCGGACGTGCCGCGAGCGCCGCCTCCAGCTTTTCCAGATCGGCATCCTGATGGTTTTCGATCACAATCGGATGCAGACCCAGCGCCATATAGAGCGCCGGGTAGCGCGCGCCGAGATCCAGCACGCGATCGATGCTCGCCGCATCAATGGCCGGCACCACGATCGCCATAACCCCCGCTCCGGCGGCACGCTGGATGCTGGCGGGCTCATCGCCGGTGAAGGGAGAAAAATCAAAGTGGCAATGGGTATCAATAAAGCGGTAAGTCACGCCAGATCCTCATTATCAAACAGAGTGTCGTTCGCCTGCGGGGCATCGATTAACGGTGTGGCAACAACATCGTTGGCCACGCTTGCCGGGGGAACCACCACCGTAGCAGGGGCGATGATCCGCTGATGGCGGCGCAGCGGTGGACGCTCGGCCAGCATTTTGCCCACCGTCGCCAGGAAATAGCGTCCGCACAGACGCCCGGTTTTGTAATCGTCCCGCAGGGCCGGTACGCGGCTGCCCAGCGCCATGCTGTTGAGCGGCTTTGGCGGATAGATTTCAAAGATCCTCAGTTTACCCGGTGGTTTTTCAATAAACTGCTGGATGGCGTGATAGCTCGCCTCATGGTGCGACACCAGATTGAGCATCGGTTGCAGACTGCTTTCACCCAGCCAGCGTTCCATCCGCTTAAACCACTGCGGCGTATAGTACATCTGCGAGGGCACGGTGCGGATCACCACAATGGTGTTTGCCCCCCGCCGGGCCGCTTCCTGCACCGGGACCGCATCGCTGACACCACCATCGAGATAGCTTATCCCATCCAGCAGCGCCCCCGTCCGGTAGAAGCCGGGGATGGCGCTGGTGGCGCGAAGAATATCGAGCCAGGTCTCTTTTTGCGGCGAAAAATAGCTCGCCGAGTAGTCGTCGCCGCGGCAGGCGCACATCCAGAAGGCTTTGCCGGTATCGAACAGGCGCGAGGCGTTGTCCATCGCCAGCGGCATTTTGCTTGCGGTAGCATCCAGCAGCCAGTCGAGATCGATAAGGTTGCCGCCACGCACAAAGCGCAACGGATCGAAGAAGTCGCGGGAGGTGGTGTAACGCATGATCACTTTGCGGGCGTAGCCCGGCTGATTACAGACGTAGGCCGAGAGGTTCTGCGCCCCGGCGGAGGTGCCAAAATAGAGATCGAACGGGTTAAATTGCGCGCGCATAAACTCATCCAGCACGCCAGCCGTGAAGATCCCTCGCTGCCCACCCCCTTCGCAAACCAGCGCAATCTGGCCTGGCCGAAAGGGTTTCAGTGCTAACGGCGCAATATTGCCGAGCGTAACCGGAATTCGCTGCCCCACCTCTGCTTTCCTGTTTTTTATTTGTTATGTCACTACACAGTAGCCTACACCGGCGGGTTTCCCAAACAGGATGTATGCGAAAAGGTCAGCCAAAGAAAAAGGCCCATGCTTAACATGGGCCTTTTCATCAACATACGGTTACCTGAGCTATGGACGACGACGTCCGGTGAACAGGCTTACCAGGAACAGGATAATACCGACGACGAAGACAATTTTCGCCGCGCCCGCCGCGGTACCCGCCAGACCACCAAAACCCAGAGCGGCGGCAATTAACGCGATAACCAGAAAAATGATGCCCCAACGAAACATATGACTCTCCTTTACCATAGTTAATGTCGACCGCATGGTGAGCGCTCAGGTTGCTCACGGCGATATCTACATGTGTAATTCTTATCTCGCCTTCTGGCCTCAGCCAGAAGGACGAATTTTGGAGTTTTATTTCACTTTCAGATCGTTTTTAACGCTTTTCACGCCATCAATGGCTTTAGCGATACTTTCAGCACGGTCGCTCTGTGCCTTAGACTCGACTTCACCGCTGAGCTGTACCACGCCGTCGGTGGTTTCCACTTTCACATTACGTGAAGGGACGATGTCATCGGCAAGCAGTTTCGCTTTGATTTCGCTGGTAGTAGCAGCGTCACCGGCATAGCCTTTAGCAGACTGTTCCTTGCCGTCGCGAACATGCAGTTTGTCGCTGACAGATTTTACGCCCTCAATGCCTTTCGCCACGGAGACCGCTTTTTCAGCCTGCGCCTGGCTTTCAACGAAGCCACTCAGCGTGACGACGTTTTTATCGGTTTCTACAGAGATATCGGTGCTTTTAATGTCATCAGCGTCTACCAGCGCAGCTTTTACTTTTGCTGTGATAGAGCTGTCATCCATGAAGTTACCGACTTTATTCATAGAGTTATCGATTTTTTCCCCTGCGGTGTTCGCGGTGGATTGCGCTTTGTCGGTTGCAGTGGTTTCTGCCATTGCAGAACCGCATACCAGAGCGCTACCCATCATTACCGCCAGCAGAGTTTTCGAAATCTTCAGTTTTTTAGTATTCATCGATGTATTCCTGTGGTTTGCTCCGAATTCGAGCGTCAAACATCACGTGCAAGTAGTCTTTAGTACTACCAATCAACACTCGGGCGAGATGAGAACCTTATCAACACGCATTGAATGAAACTTTCATCTGCGCCCGGTGTTAAACACTGAGTTAAATATAGATCACTCTCACAGGTCCGCTTTCAGAATTGGGCAAAAAATGAGCAATAAGCAGTAAAAGCCGTTGAATTAAGAACATTCCGCAAGGGATTAATAAGGCAGGGATTTAAGCAGAGCACGGCGGCTGCCGTGCTCCGGGAAGGGATTAATGCTCGCGGGTTTTGCGGAACTGAATATCGGGATAACGCTCGTGCGCCAGGTTCAGGTTAACCATGGTTGGGGCGATATAGGTGAGATTATCACCGCCATCGAGCGCCAGCTGAACTTCGTTCTTACGCTTGAACTCTTCGAATTTCTTCACGTCAGAACACTCTACCCAGCGCGCCGTCGCCACGTTGACCGATTCGTAAATCGCTTCAACGTTGTACTCGCTCTTCAGACGGGCAACCACCACGTCAAACTGCAGCACGCCCACGGCGCCGACAATCAGATCGTTATTGGCGATAGGACGGAATACCTGCACCGCCCCCTCTTCCGACAGCTGAACCAGCCCTTTCAGCAGCTGTTTCTGCTTCAGCGGATCTTTCAGGCGGATACGGCGGAACAGCTCCGGTGCGAAGTTCGGAATACCGGTGAACTTCATCATCTCACCCTGAGTAAAGGTGTCGCCAATCTGGATGGTGCCGTGGTTATGCAGGCCAATGATGTCGCCCGGATACGCCTCTTCCACGTGGGAACGGTCACCGGCCATAAAGGTCAGCGCGTCGGAGATCACCACATCTTTACCGGTACGCACCTGGCGCAGCTTCATGCCCTTTTCATATTTGCCGGATACCACACGCATAAACGCCACGCGGTCGCGGTGTTTCGGGTCCATGTTGGCCTGAATCTTGAAGACGAAGCCGGTGAACTTCTCTTCGCTGGCAACTACTTCACGGGAGTCGGTATTACGCGGCATCGGCTGCGGCGCCCACTCCACCAGACCGTCCAGCATATGGTCCACGCCAAAGTTACCCAGCGCGGTACCAAAGAAGACCGGCGTGATTTCACCGCTCAGGAACAGCTCTTTATCAAATTCGTGGGAAGCGCCTTTGACCAGCTCCAGCTCTTCACGCAGCTGTTCTGCCAGCTCTTCGCCGACAGCCGCGTCCAGATCAGGGTTATCCAGCCCTTTAACGACGCGCACTTCCTGAATGGTGTGACCTTTACCGCTCTGGTAGAGGTAGGTTTCGTCTTTGTAGAGATGGTAAACGCCTTTAAACAGCTTACCGCAGCCAATTGGCCAGGTGATTGGCGCACAGGCGATCTTCAGCTCACGCTCTACCTCATCCATCACCTCCATCGGATCGCGGATGTCACGGTCGAGTTTGTTCATGAAGGTCAGGATCGGCGTGTCACGCAGACGGGTAACTTCCATCAGCTTACGGGTACGATCCTCAACGCCTTTTGCGGCATCGATCACCATCAGACAGCAGTCCACCGCCGTCAGGGTACGGTAAGTATCTTCGGAGAAGTCTTCGTGCCCCGGGGTATCCAGCAGGTTCACCAGGCAGTCGTGATACGGGAACTGCATTACGGAGGTGGTAATCGAGATCCCACGCTGCTTTTCCATCTCCATCCAGTCCGATTTTGCATGCTGGCTGGAGCCACGGCCTTTTACCGTACCGGCGGTCTGGATCGCCTGTCCGAACAGCAGCACCTTTTCGGTGATGGTGGTTTTACCGGCATCCGGGTGAGAGATAATGGCAAAAGTACGGCGTTTCGCCACCTCTTGCAGATAAGGAGACAACGTCATAATTCAATCTTCTTTAAAAAGCGCGGCAGCGGGCCGCGCATCATGAATACGAAAATGCGGCTATTTTACCCATCAATGGGGGGCAGGCAATCAATGTTTACACAGGAGTTGCTCCAGTTCGCTCAGGGAGGTCACGGTCCAGGTCGGTGTGATCCCCTCCGGCAGGGTGCGGTTGTGCGCGTTCAGCCAGCAGGTGGAGAGCCCGGCGTTCATTCCACCAAGGATATCCGACTCCGCCGTGTCCCCCACCATCAGCACTTTCGCCCGGTCAGGGTTTCCGGCCTGGGCCAGCGCATAATCAAAGATTTGCGGGGCCGGTTTCGCCACGCCCACCTGTTCTGAAATTACTAATAAATCAAAGTAGTCACGGAAACCGGTCCGCTCAAGGCGGATCTGCTGGAGCGCGGTAAAGCCGTTGGTGATGATCCCGAGCTTCGCCTTGCCTTTCAGGGAGGCGAGCAGCGACGCGGCGCCCGGCAGCGGGGCGCAGATTTCAGCCATTGCATTAAGGAAGGCGTCGTTCAGATCGCCTGGCGGAACGTTCAGGCGCTCCGACCACCCCTGAAAACGCTGGTGTTGCAGCTGTAACGCGGTGATTGCGCCGTTCTGGTAATCCACCCACAACGGTTTATTCACCGTCTGGTAAGCCTGGAAATCTTCAGCAGTAAAGGTCACGCTGTAGTCGAGAAACATCCGCTGTAAGCCGCCGTACGAATCGAAGGTAAACAGCGTTTCATCGGCGTCAAAGAAAATCCAGTCCCAGTTCATTGTTACAACCTTTTTTAGTTATCCAAGCGGCAGAGCCATGATGATGGCGTCTTCACGTCCTTCTGCGGTGGGGTAATAGTTACGGCGGATCGTCGCCTCGTTAAAGCCCAGGCTCTCATAGAGTGCGATGGCGGCGACGTTCGACGCCCGTACTTCCAGCCACAGCGTGAACACGTCTCGTGCTTCCAGCTCGCGAATTAAATGTTCCAGCAGTTCTCTGCCCAGCCCACGGCGCTGGAAAGCAGGATCCACAGCGATGTTAAACAGCGTCGCTTCATCCAGAACGACCTGCGTGATGGCAAATGCCGCCAGCTGATTATCGGCATCCAGCCGATAGTTCAGGTAACGCTCACCCTGGTTGCTGGCAAAGGTTTTTTCACTCCACGGAAAGGCGTGGGCGCGTTTTTCGATCTCAAAAGCTTGCGCTAAATCAGTCGTCGTGAGGGAAGAAATTGTGTTCATGTTCGCAGATTTGTTGCCACAGCGCGCGACGTGCCGCCGGGTTTACGTTAAGTTCGTCCAGCGCCGGAGAGGCCATACTCGCCCCCTCCAGAGCAATCTCTTCTCTTACGCCAAGCTGCCAGCTGTTGCAGCGGCTGCCCTCGGGCAGCATGGCCACGCGATCGGGCGTCAGTTGTAGCACCTGATCGGCACCCAGCCTCAGCGCCCGAAGTACGTCGGCGATCACCGGCTCGCTCAGGGCGGGCAGGCTTTGCGCCACCATCACCAGACGAATATGCGCCGGTAGCGAGATGGCGATTTCGCCCTGCAATGCCGCCGGGCGGCGCAGCGCCCACTGGGTGATGCCCAGTTGCTGTAGTTGCCTGTCTCGTCGGGATGCCATTGCAAAAACTCCTGTTTGTCAGGCGCGCAAATATACCAAATGTGTCGAATCTGCGCCATCTACCTACTATAATCCCCGCCTGTGTTTATTGAGGAACAATTCATGTCTGCATTTACCCCGGCAAGTGAAGTCTTGCTGCGTCACAGTGATGATTTCGAACAAAGCCGTATTCTGTTTGCCGGAGATATGCAGGATGACCTGCCTGCCCGTTTCGAGTGCGCCGACAGCCGTGCGCACACCCAGCAGTATCACCACTGGCAGGTCCTGAGCCGTCAGATGGGCGAGCGCGCCCGTTTCAGCCTGGTGGCGGAACAGGCCGACGTGGCCGACTGCGATACGCTGATCTACTACTGGCCGAAGAACAAACCCGAAGCCCAGTTCCAGCTGATGAACCTGCTCTCCCTCCTGCCGGTGGGTTGCGATATCTTCGTGATCGGTGAAAACCGCAGCGGCGTGCGCAGCGCTGAGCAGATGCTGGCGGAGTACGTCACGCTGAACAAAGTCGACAGCGCCCGCCGCTGCGGCCTCTACCATGGCCGCCTGGACAAAAAACCGACCTTCGACGCAGAAAAATACTGGGGCGAATATCAGCTGGATGGCCTGACCATCAAAACCCTGCCGGGCGTCTTCAGCCGTGATGGTCTGGACGTGGGCAGCCAGCTGCTGCTCTCCACCTTTACGCCGCACACCAAAGGCAAAGTGCTGGATGTCGGCTGTGGCGCAGGCGTGCTCTCCGCTGTGCTGGCAAGCCACTCGCCGAAAGTGCGTTTAACCCTCACCGATGTGGGTGCATCCGCTATCGAAGCCAGCCGCGCGACCCTGGCGGCCAACAACATTGAAGGCGAAGTTTTTGCCTCCAACGTCCTCTCCGACGTGACCGGCCGTTTCGATATGATTATCTCTAATCCGCCATTCCATGACGGTGTGGAAACCAGCCTCGAAGCAGCACAGACCTTGATTCGTACCGCGGTACGCCATCTGAACAGCGGCGGTGAGCTGCGAATCGTGGCGAACGCCTTCCTGCCGTACCCGAAAGTGCTGGATGAAGTCTTCGGCTTCCACGAAGTGCTGGCGCAAACTGGCCGCTTTAAGATCTACCGCGCCATCATGACTCGCCAGGCGAAGAAGTAACGTCTCCCGCTGGCCTGAGCCGCCCGTTCAGGCCATTTTTGCAGCAAATAATATCTCCCGCACAATTATCTGTTGACGAAAAGCTGAAAACATCTAGAATGCGCCTCCGTGGTTACGATACTTTTACTGTATCGATGGTCTGCGAAGGTGGCGGAATTGGTAGACGCGCTAGCTTCAGGTGTTAGTGTCCTTACGGATGTGGGGGTTCGAGTCCCCCCCCTCGCACCAATAACCATGATTGATATTGCTCGCACTGGGCGAAGGTGGCGGAATTGGTAGACGCGCTAGCTTCAGGTGTTAGTGTCCTTACGGATGTGGGGGTTCGAGTCCCCCCCCTCGCACCAACGAGGCGATATCAAAAAATAAGATGACTGTGCGAAGGTGGCGGAATTGGTAGACGCGCTAGCTTCAGGTGTTAGTGTCCTTAGGATGTGGGGGTTCGAGTCCCCCCCCTCGCACCAATTATCTTATCTCTCCTGATTTTCTCTCTTTTTCTCCCGTTAGTTCAGATTCATTACCAGCACCCACATTCCCGCAATCAGCGCAACACATGATGGCAGCAGCACGAAATGCCGCAGTTGTTTATGCCAGATCATGGCGGATGAAATCAGCAAGCCCGACGCGATAATCACTTTCCAGACCGCTAACGACAGATCGGTACACGCCAGCCCGGCCATGACCATTCCCGGCAGTATCACGCCCCAGCCACTTCCCAACGCTCTGCTCAACATGATTCATCTCTCAAACCGATAATGATAACCAATATCATATGATAGATTTTCTCATTTGTCAGCGTTAAACCTGAATGTGTAAAAAGCCTTGCGCACGGATTTATCTATAGTTAGGATTGGCAATCATTATCATTTAGATTTTTATCCAGCTAACTTATGGCCACACGTTCCGCACACGCTGTTGAGAATATTATCTGGCAAACACCACTGTCGGCCGGGCCTTCAGGGCTTGCGGACGCGATGCGTGAGGCTATCGGTCAGACGCGTGCCTATCTGCTGGATGTCATCAAGCTGGATGAACCCCATCCTCATCACGCCATGACGCTGGCGCAGTGGCAGCGTCCTGCCGAACTGCAGTCTTTGCTGGCGACCTACTCCGATCATATCTACCGCAACCAGCCCACGATGGCGCGGGAAAACAAGCCGCTGCTGTCGCTGTGGGCACAGTGGTATATCGGGCTGATGGTCCCACCGATGATGCTGGCCCTGCTGACCCAGGATGTGGCGCTGGATATTTCCCCGGAACATTTCCACGTTGAGTTTCACGAAACCGGGCGCGCAGCCTGCTTCTGGATCGACGTTCAGGAAGACAGCCAGGCAACCTCCCTTTCGGCCCGGCAGCGTATGGAAATGCTGGTGACACGCGCGCTGGTCCCGGTGGTTGACGTCCTGGAAGCGACGGGTGAGATCAACGGCAAACTTATCTGGAGCAATACCGGCTATTTAATTCACTGGTATTTGACCGAAATGAAACCCCTGCTGGGGGATGAGAAAGTGGACGCGCTGCGTCAGGCGATTTTCTTTGCCCGCCAGCTCTCCGATGGGCGTGACAACCCGCTTTATCGCACCGTCGTCCCGCGCGACGGCCTGCTGGTGCGTCGTACCTGCTGTCAGCGCTATCGCCTGCCGGACGTTCAGCAGTGCGGCGATTGCACGCTGAAATAGTTTATCAGGTCCAATAGATGAAAACGGCAACCCAAGGGTTGCCGTTTTGCTTTTATTACGCGACCTGCTGACTCTCTTCTTCTGCACGCTGGGCCTCTTCGGCCTCCTGCGCCAGCAGCTGCTTCTCGTACACCTTAAAGAACGGGTAGTAGATGATGGCGGAGACCATCGCTAACAGCAGGACCAGGATCGCCGCCCTGAAGTCCCAGCCCAGCGCCCAGGCAGCCCCCACCGGCGCAGGAGCGGTCCAGGGAACCACCGAAATCACGCGGCCAATCAGATCCAGCTTCATCGCCGCCCACGCCAGCACCGCGTTGACCATTGGCGCCAGCAGGAACGGGATAAAGAACACCGGGTTCATCACGATAGGCGTACCGAAGATCACCGGTTCGTTGATGTTGAAAATACTCGGCACCACGCTCAGCCGTCCAATGGAACGCAGGTGCGCCGAACGGCTACGCAGATAGCAGAACACCAGCCCCATCGTGGCCCCGGAGCCGCCAATCACAATGAAGAAAGTCCAGAACGCCTCCATAAAGATGTGTGGCAGCGGCGCGCTTTGCGCCAGCGCGGTCTGGTTCATCCCCAGGTTGGTGAGCCAGAACATCTGCAGCATACCGGAGACAATCGCCGCCCCGTGGATGCCCGCAAACCACAGCAGGTGACCAATCAGCACCGCCAGCAGGATTGCCGGCAGCGAGTCCGCCGCCGCCACCAGCGGTTTAAAGATGGCCATGATCGCCTGCGGGATCAGCATGCCAAACTGCGACTGAATAAGCAGGCTCAGTGGATAGAGGGTTAGCACCACCACCAGCACCGGGATCAGCAGGTCGAAGGAGTTCTTGATCATCGGCGGCACCTGGTCGGGCAGGCGAATACCGATATTGTGCGCCTTCAGAAAACGCATCATCTCCACGCAGTAGATCGCCACCAGAATGGCGGTGAAGATCCCCGTCCCGCCGAGGCTGTCCACCGGCAATGCGCCTTTGGTTTTTGGCGCGGCGATCAGCAGGAAGGCCATCAGCGACAGCATGGCGCACATGAAGGGATCGAGCTGATACGCTTTTACATAATGCTTGCCCAGGTTGTAGGCGATAGCGGCACAGATATAGAGGGACATCACGCCCATCGTCATATCGAAGGGGGTGAGGATCTGGCCTTCAAACTGTTTTGCCATATCCAGCCAGGCGCGGGCAAAGCCCCATGTGGTGTCCGGCGAAAACGGCGGGTAAGCAAACACTAATAAGAACGAGCCCACAATCATAAACGGCATCGCGGAGATAAAACCGTCGCGGATCGCCATCACGTGACGCTGGGAGGAGATGCGTCCGGCAATGGGGCTGACATAGTTTTCAACAAATCGGAATATCAGGTTAAACGCAGCATGGTTGGCAGACATAACGGCTCTCCTGTCAGACGATCGTTTCGGGCGTTGTGACGCCGCACGGTGTTCCATATACCACTTTCACCACCTTGCTGGCTCGCTTACCAGCGGGACTGCTCAAACGGATAGGTTTCATAATCGACTCTTATTATTGGATACAGGGGAAGTGACGTAATCAGTATTAATCTCCGCATCATGGTCTGCAACCGGTTACTGTAACCGGTTTCCGTGATTGTGAAGATGATCCAGAAATCGCTGATATCAGAAGCGTGTGACCTGGTAAATATTTAAAGGGCATCATCTCTTATGAACGACTACGCAGAATATTTTTCTGGAGGAAACAATGAGTTTGCAGTCTGTGCGCCAGTTTTTCGCTGACCACGCCCCGGATGTTGAAGTCATCGAACTGGGTCAAAGTACCGCTACCGTTGCGCTGGCTGCCGAGGCCCACAACGTCGCGCCGGGTCAGATAGCGAAAACGCTGTCGCTAAAAATTAAAGATGAGGTGATCCTCGTGGTTGCCAAAGGCGATGCGCGTCTTGATAACAAAAAGCTGAAGCAGACGTTTGGCGCAAAGGCCCGAATGCTGAGTAGTGACGAGGTGGTGACAATCACAGGGCATCCTGTGGGTGGCGTCTGCCCTTTCGGACTGGAAACGCCGCTGGCGGTCTATTGCGACATCTCTCTCAGACAGTATGCGGAAGTGCTGCCCGCTGCCGGTGCGATCCACAGCGCGGTGCGTATTTCTCCGGAAAGAATGGCCGAGCTCACTCAGGCAACATGGGTAGACGTTTGTCTGTAAGTCCCGCGCCAGAACCGTTCTGGCGCAGACTTTTGCATGGGTTATGAAAAGTGTTGGGAAATGAAGCGCGAGTTGCGGGGATCCGGGACGGGAAAATGGGTCAGGATATCCGCTGCGTGCAGTAATCCCACGTCGGAACGCACCCCGAGCTTAATCATGGCATTGAATTTATGCGCACGAATGGTTTTGATGTTGCGATCGAGCCGGGTGGCAATTTCCGGGATGGAGAAGCCGCACGACATAAACTGCAAAATGGCGCGCTCGGTTGGGCTAAGCAGTCTTCCACGATGAATATTCCAGTGGTTATTATGCCCGTCATTAACCCGTCGGTTCTCGCTCAATATTTTGCTCAGGTGCTCCTGCAGGTCGGCGAGCGGCTCAGATTTGAGAATCACCCCATGCAGGCGTGACGGCGAAAGCTGATTAATCAGGCTCGCTTCTGCCTCATCTGATGCCAGTACGATTCGCTGAATCATGCCGTATGTGGCAGCCACTTCCTTAATACAGACCAGGCAATTACGCCGCTCTTCCCGCTCATCCGAGAGGGAGTAAATTAACGACGTGTATGGAACAAAACTAAGTGAGGACTGGAAACTATTAATGTTATTAAACAGGTGGACTTCATAATTTTTAAGTGCGGGGCTGGCAAAAAGATGCTTAAGCCCCATACCACTCATCATGCACTTTTCGACGATAGCGATATGTCTTTTGTTCGCGTTCTTTTCCATTCGTCTTGCTCTCCATAGGCAGAGAATAAACTCAGCTCTTTCATTCCCTTAGTGCTGTTAATCCACGCGTACATTTCGGCATTACTCGTTAAAGCAAGTCTTCTCATGGCACTGTTTTTTTGCGCACTTACCGTTTTATTACTCTTTTTCAGCAATGCGGCGATTTGATTAATTCCCCATCCTTTTCCCAGTAAGCGTAATACTTTGCGCTCCGAGAAGGTCAACATGACTTCATCCTGGTTGTCATATAAATCATCTGGATCGGGTATTAATAGCGTCTGGCTAATACGTTCAGCGTTTTCGCTACCCGCCTGGATAGCCTTAACCACACTTTCGACGGGCTCCATGTTGGATAGCAACGTACTTTCTGGACGCATCAAGTGCTCAACAGCGAGGGGATAAATTGCCCGAGAAACCAAAAATATCCAGTGAATATCCCGATACTGATTTTGTAATGCGTGATACTGATTGCATATATTAAGCGGATTACGCTGTTCATCTGAAATATCAACGATGACCACAACTGCGCGACGCAATTGGAGAAGCGTCAGTTCTTCATGGGTCCGACAGTAAGAACGATCGTAGTCCGGGAAATAGCGTGACATAATGCTACCGAGGCCGGTCTGCATTATGGGTGATTTTCCAATTATTATTACACTTTTACAGATCAATGACGGCATTTGCGCTCCGAATCCATTCATACGTTCATTCCACGTCGTTCATCTAACTTAATTACCTGTTTGTTTAACAGGGCGACGTAAAAATGTAATGTCTTTCCTTTTTCATTAGCTGAGCGAAATGAGAGTGCGATAAGAACCAGCATCACAAATATATACACCGCCAAAACAGCATTAATATCGCAAAATAACTCTTCAATGTTAACCTGCAGTGCATTATATTTTTAAAAAGAGAAAGTTAGATATTCTAAATATAGATTTAATAAATATGTAAATATAAAAACCATAGAAATTAATAATTAATTCGCTCAACGAAAAGTATATTTACCGCATCAATCTGCTCAAACCTTGATCTGGCCCAGAGCAAACGCTACCGGCTTGTGTGCTAAAAGTAGACATTCCGGCTATCCACCCGTCACTCTCTCCTCAGGGCAAAAGATGCAGGCAGATCAATCCTCACAACGCGCCGTCACGCGACTGTGTATTCAGTGCGGCCTTTTTTTATTGCAACACGGTGCCGAAAGCGCCCTGGTGGAGGAGCTCTCTACCCGACTGGGGCTGGCTCTGGGTATGGACAGCGTAGAGAGCGCCATCTCCTCTAACGCGATTGTGCTGACCACCATTAAAGCGGGCCAGTGTCTGACCTCAACGCGTAAAAACCACGATCGCGGGATCAACATGCACGTCGTCACCGAGGTGCAACACATCGTGATCATGGCGGAACACAAGCTGCTGGATGCGCAGGGGGTCGAAAAACGCTTCAGCCAGATCAAGCCGTTGCGCTATCCACGCTGGCTGGTAGTGCTGATGGTGGGCCTCTCCTGCGCCTGCTTCTGTAAACTTAACAACGGCGGCTGGGATGGCGCTATGGTGACCTTTATCGCCAGCACCCTCGCCATGTACGTGCGTCAGGTGCTGACGGGCCGGCATCTGCACCCGCAAATTAACTTCTGCATCACCGCCTTTGTCGCCACCACGGTTTCCGGCCTGCTGCTGCGGCTGCCGGGTTTTGCCACCACCCCGACCATCGCCATGGCCGCCAGCGTGCTGCTGCTGGTGCCGGGCTTTCCGCTGATTAATGCCGTGGCCGATATGTTCAAAGGTCACATCAATACCGGTCTTGCCCGCTGGGCGATAGCCAGTTTACTCACCCTCGCCACCTGTATTGGGGTGGTGATGGCCATGACGTTATGGGGACTTCGCGGATGGGCGTAATCGATTTTCTCTGGGCGCTGGCCCAGGACATGATGTTGTCGGCCATTCCGGCGGTGGGTTTTGCCATGGTATTTAACGTACCCCATCGCGCCCTGCCGTGGTGTGCGCTGTTGGGGGCGATCGGCCACGGCTCGCGTATGACGATGATGACCGCCGGGATGAATATCGAATGGTCGACCTTTATGGCCTCGATGCTGGTGGGCAGCATTGGGATCCAGTGGTCACGCTGGTATCTGGCGCATCCGAAAGTCTTTACCGTCGCGGCGGTGATCCCCATGTTTCCGGGCATCTCTGCCTATACCGCGATGATCTCGGCGGTGAAAATTAGCCACTTTGGCTACAGCGAAGCGCAGATGATCATGCTGCTGACTAACTTCCTGAAAGCCTCGTCAATCGTCGGCGCCCTCTCAATCGGGCTGTCGATCCCCGGGCTATGGCTCTACCGCAAACGCCCCCGGGTTTGAGAGTTGTGTTCTCCCGCTGCCGTGGTGATAATCCTCTGCTCTCATGTGGCTAAGTAAGGAGCAGATGTGTCTAACCCCGGCAGCGAAAACGCGGAAAACGGCGACGGCTCCCGCCTGAAAGACAAAATCTTCCTCAGCGCCCTCTCGCTGTTTGCCGAGTACGGGCTTAACGGCGCACGCATGGAGCAGATCGCCGAGAAAGCGGGCACCACCAAACGGATGGTGGTGTATCACTTTAAGACCAAAGAGAACCTCTACCTGCTGGTGCTGGAATATGTCTACACGCAGATCCGCGCCAGTGAGATGCAGCTCAGCCTGGATGCAATGCCGCCGGTAGAGGCGCTGGTGGAGCTGGTGGAAACCACCTTTGACTATCACGCTGACCATCCGGACTACATCCGCATTATCTGTATGGAGAACATGCAGCGGGGCCGGTTTATGCAGCAGTCGGCCTTGCTGCGCCAGGTGAACCGCAGCGCGCTGGATCTGCTGGAAACCATCCTCAAACGCGGCAAAGAGAAGCAACTCTTTAACCAGACGGTGAACGCCCGGGATTTGCATCGCCTCATCAGCAGCTTCAGCTTTCACTATGTGGCCAACAGCTACACCTTCACCCTGCTGTTTGAGGATGGCGCTGATGAACAGGCCCAGCGGCAACACTATCGAAAAATGGCGGTTCAGGTTGCCTTGCGTTATACCTGTCCTTAGCGCTTTCACCCCTGAGATAAGGAACCTACCATGTCTTTAGAAAAAGTTGTCTATACCGCCAAAGCCAAAGCTACCGGCGGCCGTGATGGTCGCGCCACCTCGTCCGACGGCGTGCTGGATGTCAAACTGGGCGTCCCCAAAGAGATGGGCGGCGCGGGCGGTGAAGTCACCAACCCGGAACAACTGTTCGCGGCGGGCTACTCAGCCTGTTTTCTCGGCGCCATGAAATTTGTGGCTAACCGCGACAAAATCACCATGCCGCAGGATGCCTTTATTGAGGGCGAAGTGGGGATCGGGCCGCTGCCAACCGGGTTTGGCATCGAAGCGAAACTGAATATTCACCTGCCAGGGATGGACGCCAGTGAGGCGAAAAAGCTGGTGGATGCGGCGCACATTGTCTGCCCGTACTCTAACGCCACCCGCAACAATATCGATGTGACGCTGAATATTATCTCCTGATTTTTCAGGGGGTCAGGGAGCGGGTTTCAGACCCCTGCCTGCCCCCTCCTCTCTGTGCTACCATAAGCCCATATCTCGTCCGCAGTAACTCAGTAGAGAAGTATTATGTCCTCCAGAATCCTGACCACCAGCGTCACTGGCATTGATGCCTTTATGCACGATCCCCGCGGCGTGCTGTCCAGGGCGCAAGGCGGTACTGTCGCCGTTTTCGCCGATAACGCACCGGCTTTTTACGCCATTACGCCGCAGCGTCTGGCCGAGCTGCTGGAGCTGGAAGCGCGCCTGGCGCGCCCGGCCAGTGACGTCACTCTGGATACTCAATTCTTCGAGGAGCCTACCAGCGCGCCGGTTGCGGTGCCGATGGGCAAATTCGCCATGTACAGTGGCTGGCAGCCGGACCCCGATTTCCAGCGTCAGGCGGCGCTGTGGGGCATTGCCCTCACCCAGCCCGTCGCCCCTGAGGAGCTGGCCGCCTTTACCGCCTACTGGCAGGCGGAAGGGAAAGTCTTTCACCATATCCAGTGGCAGCAGAAGCTGGCGCGCAGCGTGCAGATCAACCGGGCCAGCAGCGGCAACCAGGCCAGACGCGATGTGAATACCTTTTCAGAACCGGATAAACAGATCCCCCACGGATTCCGAGGTGCCAAATGAAAGAGTTCGGCGAACTGATGAAACGTCTGCAGAAGATCATGCCCGCTAACGTCAAACCGGCCTTTACCACCGGTGAAGAGCTGCTGGCGTGGCAAAAAGAGCAGGGTAAGATCCGCGCGGCGGCGCTGGCGCGGGAGAACCGCGCCATGAAGATGCAGCGCACCTTTAACCGCTCCGGCATTCGTCCTCTGCATCAGAACTGCTCCTTCGACAACTACAAGGTGGAGACCCAGGGACAACTCCAGGCTCTGCAACAGGCGCGCCAGTACGTAGAAGAGTTTGACGGCAACATCGCCAGCTTTATCTTCAGCGGCAAGCCGGGCACCGGCAAAAATCATCTCGCGGCGGCCATCTGCAACGAGCTGCTGCTGCGCGGTAAATCGGTGCTGATCATCACCGTGGCTGACATCATGTCCGCCATGAAAGATACCTTCAGCAACCGGGAGACCAGCGAAGAACAGCTGTTGAACGATCTGAGTAACGTGGATCTGCTGGTGATTGATGAAATCGGCGTGCAGACCGAATCGCGCTATGAAAAGGTGATCATTAACCAGATTGTCGATCGCCGCTCCTCCTCCAAACGCCCGACCGGCATGCTGACCAACCATAACGTTGAAGAGATGACCCGTCTGCTGGGCGAGCGGGTGATGGATCGCATGAAACTGGGTAACAGTCTGTATGTGATTTTTGACTGGGAAAGCTATCGCAGCCGCGTTACCGGTAAAGAGTATTAGGATATTTACCCAAGTCCTGCACCGTCGCGAGGTTTATACTGGCTGCCATTCCGCCCCGGCGGGCAATCGACAGAGTAGGTCTTATGAAAACACATTTTCTTCTTAGCGCCGCAGTCAGCGCCCTCCTGATGACGGGTACAGCCCAGGCGGCCTCCTCCTGGCAGGATACGCTCAACAGCGCCGCCAGCCAGCTCAGCGCGGGCAGTAGCAGCAACACCACCACTACAACCTCCCAGAGCGGAGGCCTCTCCCTCTCCTCGCTCACCGGTCTGCTCAACAACGGCACCCAGTCGCTCTCTGCCAGCAACATGAATAACGCAGCCGGGATCCTCGAGTACTGCGCCAAAGAGAAGCTGGCCTCGATGACCGACGCCACCAACATTAAAAATCAGGTGCTGGGTAAGCTGGGTCTCGACACCCAGGAAGAGCAGCAGCAGGACACTAACTATCTGGAAGGGATCCAGGGTCTGCTGAATGCCAATAACGGCGAACAGCTGAATCTGGAAACCATCGGCAACTCTCCGCTGGCGAAGAAGGTCAAAGCCCAGGCCTGTGATTTTGTCCTGAAACAGGGAATGAGCTTTATCTCCTGATCCCCGACACGCCGCGACGGCTGCCGCGGCGTTTCTCCCCTACCCCGCAGAAAGCGACGCCCGTCAAACATTCGATTTTCTAAACCAAATCCTAACAACAGCACAATTGCGTGACACTACAATTGCAGCTTGATGGCATCGCCATTACATTGGATCACCCAAAAATTAAACAGTTAATCCGCCAATCGGCGGATGCCTTTGTTGAGGATAAGCTGTTGTCAGAGTTTATTTCTGTTGCCCTGTTTATCGCCTCGGTGGTTATCTATTCCCGCAAAGCGGGTCGTAACACCTGGTGGTTTGCTGTCACCCTGCTGGTGCTGGGGCTTTTTGTCGTACTGAACATTACCCTCTACGCCAGTGACTACTTTACCGGCGACGGCATTAACGATGCTGTTCTCTATACCCTGACCAACAGTCTGACCGGTGCCGGGGTTAGTAAGTACATACTTCCAGGTATTGGTGTGGTGGTTGCCCTGGTGGCGGTATTCGGCCTGCTGGGCTGGATCCTGCGCCGCCGCCGTCATCATCCGCATCATCTCGGTTATAGCCTGCTGGCGCTGGTACTGGCCCTCGCCTCGGTGGATGCCAGCCCGGCGTTTCACCAGATCACCGAGCTGGTGAAATCCCAGTCCCGCGATGGCGATCCCGACTTTGCGGCGTATTACAAAGAGCCGGGTAAAACCATTCCGAACCCGAAACTCAACCTGGTCTATATCTATGGCGAAAGCCTGGAGCGCACCTACTTTGATAATGACGCCTTCCCGGATCTCGCGCCGGAGCTGGGTGCTATCAAAAATGAGGGGATCGATTTCAGCCACACCGCGCAGCTGCCTGGCACCGATTACACCATCGCCGGCATGGTCGCCTCCCAGTGTGGCATTCCGCTGTTCGCCCCGTTTGAAGGTAACGCTTCCGCATCGGTGTCGAGCTTCTTCCCGCAGAATATCTGTCTCGGCGATATCCTGAAAAACTCCGGGTACGAGAACTACTTCATGCAGGGCGCCAACCTGCGTTTCGCCGGGAAAGATGTGTTCCTGAAGTCCCACGGTTTTGACCATCTCTACGGTGCAGAAGAGTTAAAAACCACCGTCGCGGATCCGACCTACCGTAACGACTGGGGCTTCTATGACGATACGGTGCTGGATGAAACCTGGAAAAAATTCGAGGCGCTGTCACAGTCCGGCAAACGCTTCTCGCTGTTTGCCCTGACGGTGGATACGCACCACCCGGACGGCTTTATCTCCCGCACCTGCCAGCGCAAGCGCTATGCCCTTGACGGCAAGCCCAATCAATCCTTTAGCGCGGTGGGCTGTAGTCAGGAGCACATTGCGGCGCTGATCGAAAAAATCAAAGCCTCGCCGTACTTCAAAAACACGGTGATTGTGGTCTCTTCCGACCATCTGGCGATGAAAAACACCGCCTGGGATGCGCTGAACAAGCACGATCGCAGCAACCTGTTCTTTATCCTGCGTGGCGATAAGCCGCAGCAGGAGGTGATGGCCGTGAAGCGCAACACCATGGATAACGGCGCGACGGTGCTGGATATCCTCGGCGGGGATAACTTTATCGGCCTGGGCCGCAGTAGCCTCTCCGGGCAGTCGCTATCTGAAGTGTTCCTCAACATGAAGGAAAAAGTGCTGGCGTGGAAACCGGACGTCATTCGCCTGTGGAACTTCCCGAAAGAGCTGAAAGAATTCACCATCGACAGCCAGAAAAACATGATGGCCTTCTCCGACAGCCACTTCCGCCTGCCGCTGCTGCTGCGCGTTTCCGATAAGCGAGTGGAACCGCTGCCGGAAAGCGAATACTCGGCTCCGCTGCGCTACCAGCTGGCGGATTTCGCCCCGCGGGATAACTTCGTCTGGGTCGATCGCTGCTACAAGATGGGTCAGCTCTGGTCGCAGCCGCTGGCGCTCTCTACCGACTGGTGTGTTTCTCAGGGCCAGTTAGGCGGCGAGCAGACCGTGCAGCATGTCGATAAAGCGCAGTGGAAGGGCAAGACGGCGTTTAAAGATACAGTGATCAGCACCGATCGCTATCAGCGCAACGTCGACATGCTCAAGGTGTCCGACAACGACATCCGCTACAAGGCTGACAGCTTTGTCTTTAACGTGGCCGGGGCACCCGAAGAGGTGAAGCAGTTCAGCGGGATCTCGCGTCCGGAATCCTGGGGACGCTGGTCTAACGCCCAACTGGGTGATGAGGTGAAGATCGAATATAACCAGCCGCTGCCGGCGAAATTCGACCTGGTGATCACCGCCAAAGCCTGGGGACCAAACGCTAACAAACCGATCCCGGTACGTATTGGCGATAAAGAGCAGACCCTGACGCTGGGGAACGAGGTCACCACCACGACGCTGCATTTCGACAACCCGTCGCACAGCAGCACGCTGGTGATTGTTCCGCCTGCACCGGAGTCCACTAACGAGGGGAATATTCTCGGCCACTCTCCGCGCCAGCTGGGGATCGGGATGGTGGAGATCAAAGTGGTTAACGCGGAAGGGTAACCCCGGGAGAGGCTCGCCTCTCCCGCTTCGCAAGAAAAAAACAGCGCCCAACACCTCCCCGGGCGCTGCATGGCAACCGTTAAAAGCCAATCACGCCCTTAATCAGACCGCGATTATTAATCACCTCCGCCTCATACACTTCCGCCAGCTCACGAAACGCGTAGCGGTGGGTCAGCATCATCTCTGCCGTCAATTTGCCTTCAGCCATCAGCCGTCCCACTTTGGCGAAATCCTCCCCGGTGGCGTTGCGGCTCCCCATCATGGTGGTCTCTTTCTTATGAAACTCCGGATCGGAGAATTGCAGATCGCCCTTGTGCAGCCCGACAAAGACGATGGTGCCGCCGTGGCGGATCAAATTGACGGTATTGTTCATCGCCTGCGGATTACCGGTAGCGTCAATCACCTTCTGCGCCAGGGCCCCGTCGTATTGCGCCCGCAGCCGATCGGTAAAATCGGCTGCCGAGGGATCGAGCGCCGCTACGCCCAGAGAGCGCTGCACATGTTCTCGCCGGGCGGGACTGGTATCGGCGACCACCACCTGCGCGCCATCCGCATGCGCAATCGCCGCCGCCCCCAGGCCAATCGGTCCGGCCCCCACAACCAGCAGGTGCTCTCCCGGCTGAATGGCTGCGCGGCGTACCGCATGGGCGCTTATCGCAAACGGCTCGATCAGGGCCGCCGCCTCGGGGTCGATCCCGTCTGCGGGCAGCAGGTTGCTCACCGGCACCGACAGATACTCGCTAAAACCGCCGTCCTGATGTACGCCGATCACCGAGATAGCTTCGCAGCAGTTGGTTTTGCCGCTCAGGCAGGCCGGACACTGCTGGCAGGCGACGTAAGGAATGACGGCTACCTGCTGGCCTTGATGCAGCGTGCGAATATTTTTGCCGATCCCTACCACCTCGCCACATATTTCATGCCCAAGCACGCGGGGATAATTAAAAAAGGGTTGATTGCCGCCCCAGGCATGTATATCGGTCCCGCAAATGCCCACCGTTTTTATTTTTATCAGCGCCTCATCATCGCCGGGAACGGGCACTTCCCGCTGCGTCCAGAGTAATTTTTTCGGTTCCTGACATACCAGCGTATTCATCGTCATCATTTTTTGTTTCTCCCGTTCTGTCGTGGTTTCAGATATTGATGAAAACGCAAAATAACGGGTGGGCAATAAAGGGATTTGTGAATTGCCGCGCATAAAGCCGTTTTAAATAGGGTTTTAATGCCCCCTTTTCTGCCAGAAGGAATCTTTCATGAGCCGTTCGCAAAATTTGCGTCATAACGTGATTAACCAGGTGATCGACGACATGGCGAGGGGCCACATTCCGTCACCGCTGCCCTCACAAAGCGCGCTGGCGGAGATGTACAACATCAGTCGCACCACCGTGCGCCACATCCAGGCCCATCTCTGCGACTGCGGCGTACTGACGCGGGTGAACAATGACTACGTGATTGCCCGCAAGCCCGACGCCAGCGATGGCTTCAGCTGCGAGATCGCGCCGCTGGCCGAGCAGACCCGGCTTTTTGAGCAGAGCTTTTTGTCGATGATCAACCAGCGCATTCTGCGTGCCGGAGAGGCCTTTTCGGAGCTGGCGCTGGCGCGTAGCGCAGGCGTCAGCCCGGTGGTGGTAAGGGAGTACTTACTTAAATTTAGCCGCTACAACCTGATCGAGAGCGAAAAGCGCGGCCAGTGGCGAATGAAGCAGTTTGACCAGTCGTGGGCTGAGCAGCTATTCGAGCTGCGCGAAATGCTCGAAACCCACGCCCTGCAGCATTTCCTCAATCTGCCCGACAGCGACCCGCGCTGGCTCCAGGCCCGCACCCTGCTGGAGGAGCACCGCGCCCTGCGCGACAGCATCGGCGACAGCTTCCGCCAGTTCTCCCGGCTGGATCGCGACTTCCACTCCCTGCTGCTCTCCGCCGCCAACAACATCTTTTTCAACCAGTCGCTGGAGATCATCTCATTCATCTTCCATTTCCACTACCAGTGGGACGAGAGCGACCTGAAGCAGCGCAATATCATCGCCATCGATGAGCATATGACCATCCTTAGCGCGCTTATCTGCCGCAACGATCTGGATGCCAATCTGGCGATGCGTAATCACCTGCATACCGCGAAGCAGTCGATGATCCGCTCCATTAACCAGAGCGCGACGGTCTTTTATTAAGTACCGATTAAAAACAGCAAATCTTTACGGACAGCACGCTTCCGCGATCGGACACACGCGGGAAAATAACGGCTGCCTATGCTCACCGGGAGTCGACTTAATTTTTTATTGCGCGGTGAGGAATGCGGATATTCCATCACTTATCGTTATAGATATTTCTCTAATAAAAGATCAGAGAATACCCCTACAATAATTCAGGAGTCCGGCGTGGAAAAAAGCAATATAACTCTCGACCCGCAGACCACCTTTGACAAAGAAAAGACAACAGATATTTCTCTGCCGCCAACAGGTGCTATTCAGCGTAGCGCGCGAATAAAGCGCATCCAGACGACAGCGATGCTGTTATTGTTTTTTGCCGCGGTCATTAATTATCTCGATCGCAGCTCGCTGTCGGTGGCAAATCTTACCATTCGCGAGGAGCTGGGTCTCAGCGCCACCGAGATCGGCGCCCTGCTATCGGTGTTCTCGCTGGCGTATGGTATCGCCCAGCTGCCCTGCGGCCCGCTGCTGGACCGCAAAGGCCCGCGCCTGATGCTGGGGCTGGGAATGTTCTTCTGGTCGCTGTTCCAGGCGATGTCCGGAATGGTTCACAGCTTTACCCAGTTCGTGCTGGTGCGCATCGGGATGGGGATTGGCGAAGCGCCGATGAACCCCTGTGGCGTAAAAGTAATTAACGACTGGTTCAACATCAAAGAGCGTGGCCGTCCGATGGGCTTTTTCAACGCCGCCTCGACCATCGGCGTGGCCATCAGCCCGCCGCTGCTGGCGGCAATGATGCTGGTGATGGGCTGGCGCGGGATGTTTATCACCATCGGCGTATTGGGTATTTTCCTCGCTATTGGCTGGTACATGCTCTATCGCAACCGCGAGGAGCTTGAGCTGAGCGGCGTCGAGCAGGCGTACCTCAACGCCAGTAGCGTTAACACCCGTCGCGATCCCTTAAGCTTTGCTGAATGGCGCAGCCTGTTCCGCAACCGCACCATGTGGGGAATGATGCTGGGCTTTAGCGGCATCAACTATACCGCCTGGCTCTATCTGGCCTGGCTGCCGGGCTATCTGCAAACGGCCTATAACCTGGATCTGAAAAGCACCGGCCTGATGGCGGCCATTCCGTTTCTGTTTGGTGCGGCGGGGATGTTAGTCAATGGCTTCACCACCGATGCGCTGGTGAAACGCGGCATGGCGCCGGTACGCAGCCGTAAGCTGTGCATTATCAGCGGGATGCTCTGTTCGGCGGCCTTCACCTTCGTGGTACCGGAAGCGACCACGGCGATGAGTGCGGTACTGCTGATTGGGATGGCGCTGTTCTGCATCCACTTTGCGGGCACATCGTGCTGGGGATTGATTCATGTGGCCGTGGCATCACGGATGACCGCCTCGGTAGGCAGCATTCAAAACTTCGCCAGTTTCATCTGCGCCTCGTTTGCCCCGATTGTCACCGGGTTTATCGTCGACACCACCCACTCGTTCCGCCTGGCGCTGATCATCTGCGGCTGCGTCACGGCGCTGGGGGCGTTAGCCTATATCTTCCTGGTGCGTCAGCCGATCAGCGATCCGCGTCAGCAGTAATAGTGCCGGGTGGCGGCTTCGCCTTACCCGGCCTACAAAATCGTAGGCCCGTGCAAGCGCAGCGCCGCCGGGCACAAAAACAGCGCCCTGCCTGAACAGGGCGCTATTCACATCAGAAGGTTTCCCAGTTGTCACCGCTGTCGGTAACCGCCGCTTTGCGCGTCGTTACCGGCGACGTCACGGTTTTCACCGCCGCGTGTGCATGGGCTTTCTGCTGCTCCTGCTGAATGCGGAACACCGCCACTGCCTGAGTCAGACGGCTCGCCTGCTCTTCCAGTGCCGCTGCCGCAGCCGCAGATTCCTGCACCAGCGAGGCGTTCTGCTGGGTGACGCGATCCATCTCGGCCACCGCCAGACCCACCTGGTCGATCCCGCGGCTCTGCTCATCAGAGGCAGAGGCGATCTCACCCATAATGTCGGTTACGCGGGTCACCGCGCTGACGATTTCACCCATGGTCTCACCGGCGCTTTCCACCAGCGTGGAACCCACTTCGACGCGACCCACGGAGTCCTCAATCAGGCTCTTGATCTCGCGTGCGGCCTGGGCGCTGCGCTGGGCCAGGTTACGGACTTCACCCGCGACCACCGCAAAACCACGCCCCTGCTCACCGGCACGCGCCGCTTCTACCGCCGCGTTCAGCGCCAGGATGTTGGTCTGGAAGGCAATACCGTCGATGACGCTGATGATGTCAGCAATCTTCTGCGAACTTCCGGCGATGTCACGCATGGTTTGCACCACGTTATCCACCACTTTGCCGCCTTTCTGCGCGGTTTCGGATGCGCTCAGCGCCAGATGGCTCGCCTGACGGGCGTTCTCGGCGTTCTGCTTCACGGTGGCGGTCAGCTCTTCCATGCTGGCTGCGGTCTCTTCCAGCGAGGCCGCCTGCTGCTCGGTACGGGAGGAGAGATCGTTGTTACCCATGGAGATTTCGCTCGCGCCGCTGTAGATGGCATTAGCGCCATTACGCACGTCGCCGACGGTACGCATCAGTTCAGCCTGCATGTGACGCAGCGTATCGGCCAGCTGCCCCATCTCGTTAGAACCTTCCACTTCGATGCGTTTCACCAGATCGCCGCCGGCGATATGACGAATGCTGTCAGTCAGACGGTTCAGCGGAGAGATCAGGGCGTGACGGATACCCAGCCACACGCCGACAATCACCACCAGCACCAGGATCAGCACGCTGAGCAGGATCCAGAGGGCCTGGCTGTAAGAGCTGTTGCTGTCGTCCACGGCGGTCTGATACAGATGATCGTTCTGCTGCAGATAGTTAACGTACTGCTTCTCAAAGCCATCCTGGTAGCTCTGGGTCGGCTGATCGAAGAACTCATTGATCTTGCCTGCGCCCAGCAGCTGGATCAGTTCGGCCAGCGCACCATGATAGATATCGTAGTTACGTTTAATTTCCAGCGCGGCGCCTTCACTCTGACGCGGGTCACGCGGCAGGGCTTCGTACTCCGCCCAGCTTTTTTCCGCCTGCTTCAGTGAAGCAGCAGCAATCTGCATCAGATCGTTCACGGTGGCACCGCTACCGATGTTGTTCTGATCCATCATGTAGCGGATGCCCGCGCGGTTCAGGGTGTTACGGGTTTGCAGCAACGCTACCCAGCTGCTGTTAAGCGTGGATTGTTGCTGACGAATGGTTTGCAGGACGGTGAAGTTTTCTTTGTCATGCTTCAGGGCATTAAAGAAAAGACCACCGGATGTGAGCTGTAATAGGCCAAAAATAACCAAAACCAGCAATAAGCTGGTAACAATCTTGATACGATTTAACATGATTTCTCATTCCACCAGACAGGTACAGAATTTTCGGCCTGGAATGGGAAAACTTTACGGAAATTGTGTTGATGACCGAAGCGATCTACTCCTCTTCCTGGCTGTTAGCCTGCCCATCGCCCAGCGCAATAAACTCCTGTAGCAGCGCCGTCAGCTGCTGCATTTTTTCCGGCGTGTACCGCGCCTCAATCTGCTGATAGGCCTCTTCCACCCGCGCCTGGGCGCGTTCATACAGGGCGTTCCCCTCTTTGGTGAGGGAGACATAGAGCTTGCGCTGGTCGTTGAGCGGCTTTAAGCGCAGCACCAGCCCGTCGCGCTCCATACGCGTCAGGATCCCGGTCAGGCTCGGGCGCAGAATACAGGTGCGGAAGGCCAGGTCATGAAAATCCATCGACGGATGCTCCGCCAGCACGCGCACGATCCGCCACTGCTGCTCCGTCAGATTCTGCTGCTTGATAATCGGGCGAAAAAAGGTCATCGCGGTTTCCCGCGCCTGGAGTAGTGCGATAGTTAACGAATCGTGCATGGCGCTCCCACCTCAACATCATTAATAACGAAACAATCAATGCATAACGCTCTCTCTGCGCACCAGCGGCGCGACTGAAAAGTCTAACAGATATCACATTAAAATATTAACTCACTGATATATATAATAAATAAAACGTAAATGTAAATTTATTGTTATCACTATCACAAAATATTCACTTTTGTTTGCCAAACAGACAGCGAGGGACTAAAAAGTAATCATTAACATATTAATGAACTCAAAACCCGCGACCCGGGCCCGAGGAGAAAGTAATGAAAGGTACTGTTTTTGCGGTGGCACTCAATCACCGCAGCCAGGTCGACGCCTGGCGCGACGCGTTTAACCAGCCCCCGTACAACACGCCACCGAAAACCGCCGTCTGGTTTATCAAACCGCGCAACACTCTGATCCGCGCCGGCGATGCTATTCCGCATCCTGAAGGGGAACAGGTGCTGAGCGGCGCGACGGTGGCGCTGATTGTCGGCAAAACCGCGAGCAAAGTCAGCCCGGAAGAGGCCGCCGACTACATTGCCGGGTACGCGCTGGCAAACGAGGTGAGCCTGCCGGAAGAGAGCTTCTACCGCCCGGCAATCAAAGCCAAATGCCGGGATGGATTTTGCCCGCTGGGTGAACTCGCCGCCGTCGACAACGTGGATAACCTGAACATCATCACCGAGATCAACGGTCGCGAAGCAGACCACTGGAACACCGCCGATTTGCAGCGTAACGCCGCTGAACTGCTGAGCGCCCTGAGTGAGTTTGCAACGCTCAACCCCGGCGACGCGATTCTGCTCGGCACCCCGCACTCGCGCGTGCCGCTCCAGCCAGGCGACCGCGTGCGCATTCTGGCAGAAGGCTTTCCGGCGCTGGAAAACCCGGTTGTCGATGAACGCGACGTCGCCATCGCTCAGGGTGTAAATCCTCACCCCACGCTGTTTGCCCTCGGCCTGAACTACGCCGATCACGCCAGCGAGCTGGACTTTAAGCCCCCCACCGAACCGCTGGTCTTTATCAAAGCGCCCAACACCTTCAACGGTGACAACCAGACTTCGGTGCGCCCGGACAACGTCGACTACATGCACTACGAAGCGGAGCTGGTGGTGGTGATCGGCAAAACCGCGCGTAAGGTCAGCGAAGCTGAGGCGATGGATTTTGTTGCGGGCTACACGGTCTGTAACGACTACGCCATCCGCGACTATCTCGAAAACTACTACCGCCCGAATCTGCGGGTCAAAAGCCGCGACGGGTTAACCCCCATCAGCCCCAACATCGTGCCAAAAGCAGCCATTCCCGATCCGCATAATCTCACCCTGCGCACTTTCGTCAACGGTGAATTACGTCAGGAAGGGACCACGGCGGATCTGATCTTCAGCATCCCGTTCCTGATTGCTTACTTAAGTGAATTTATGACCCTGCAACCGGGGGA
Organism: Leclercia sp. GHBNCSD; assembly: GCF_055805075.1. Lineage (NCBI taxonomy): Bacteria > Pseudomonadati > Pseudomonadota > Gammaproteobacteria > Enterobacterales > Enterobacteriaceae > Leclercia > Leclercia sp. GHBNCSD. The sequence continues at coordinate 1,316,982 of NZ_JBQVYO010000001.1, forward strand.
CATGATCGCCACCGGCACGCCGAAAGGGCTCGCCGACGTGCGCCCGGGAGATGAAGTGGTCGTGGAAGTGGAAGGCGTTGGCCGTCTGGTCAACCGGATTGTCAGCGAGGAGGCCAAATAATGAAAAAGATTAACCACTGGATAAACGGTAAAAACGTGGCGGGTAGCGACACCTTCCACACTACCAACCCGGCTACCGGCGAGGTGCTGGCGGAGGTGGCTTCCGGCGGCGCAGATGAGATCAACCAGGCCGTCGAAGCAGCTAAAGCGGCGTTCCCGAAATGGGCCAACCTGCCGATGAAAGAGCGCGCGCGCCTGATGCGTCGCCTGGGCGAGCTGATTGACCAGAACGTGCCGGAGATCGCCGCGATGGAGACCGCGGACACCGGTCTGCCGATCCACCAGACCAAAAACGTGCTGATCCCGCGCGCCTCGCACAACTTCGAGTTCTTCGCCGAAGTGTGCCAGCAGATGAACGGCAAGACCTATCCGGTCGACGACAAGATGCTGAACTACACCCTGGTGCAACCGGTGGGGGTCTGCGCCCTGGTCTCGCCATGGAACGTGCCCTTTATGACCGCCACCTGGAAGGTCGCCCCCTGCCTGGCGCTGGGTAACACCGCGGTGCTGAAGATGTCCGAGCTGTCGCCGCTCACCGCTGACCGCTTAGGCGAGCTGGCGCTGGAGGCGGGTATTCCGGCGGGGGTGCTGAACGTGGTGCAGGGCTATGGCGCCACGGCAGGCGACGCGCTGGTGCGTCATCACGACGTGCGGGCCGTCTCCTTTACCGGCGGCACCGCCACCGGACGGCGCATCATGCAGAGCGCCGGGCTGAAAAAATACTCCATGGAGCTGGGGGGCAAATCGCCGGTGCTGGTGTTTGAAGATGCCGATATCGAACGCGCCCTGGATGCCGCCCTGTTCACCATCTTCTCCATCAACGGCGAACGCTGCACCGCGGGCTCGCGCATCTTCATCCAGCAGAGCATCTACCCGGAATTCGTCAAACGCTTCGCCGAGCGCGCCAACCGCCTGCGGGTGGGCGATCCGACCGATCCGAATACCCAGATCGGGGCCCTTATCAGCCAACAGCACTGGGAGAAAGTCTCCGGCTATATCCGCCTGGGCATTGAGGAGGGGGCGACCCTGCTGGCGGGCGGCCCGGATAAACCGGCGGATCTGCCTGCCCATCTGAAAGGCGGCAACTTCCTGCGCCCAACGGTGCTGGCGGATGTCGACAACCGCATGCGCGTGGCGCAGGAGGAGATCTTCGGCCCGGTGGCCTGCCTGCTGCCGTTTAAGGACGAAGCGGAAGGGCTGCGCCTGGCGAACGACGTGGAGTACGGCCTGGCGTCCTACATCTGGACCCAGGACGTCAGCAAGGTGCTGCGTCTGGCGCGCAATATCGAGGCGGGCATGGTGTTTGTGAACACCCAGAACGTGCGCGACCTGCGCCAGCCGTTTGGCGGCGTGAAGGCCTCCGGCACCGGACGCGAAGGCGGCGAGTACAGCTTTGAAGTCTTCGCCGAGATGAAAAACGTCTGTATCTCGATGGGCGACCATCCGATCCCGAAGTGGGGAGTATGAAATGGGCAAGTTAGCGTTAGCAGCAAAAATCACCCACGTTCCGTCGATGTATCTCTCTGAGATCCCCGGTAAAAACTTTGGCTGCCGTCAGGGGGCCATCGAGGGGCATAAAGAGATCGGCAGACGCTGCCGCGAGATGGGCGTCGATACCATTATCGTCTTCGACACCCACTGGCTGGTGAACAGCGCCTATCACATCAACTGTGCGGACCATTTTTCGGGCGTCTACACCAGCAATGAGCTGCCGCACTTTATCCGCGACATGACCTACGACTACGACGGCAACCCGGCGCTGGGCCAGCTGATTGCCGACGAGGCGGTGAAGCTTGGTGTGCGCGCCAAAGCGCACAACATTCCGAGCCTGAAGCTGGAGTACGGCACCCTGGTGCCGATGCGCTACATGAACGCCGACAAGCACTTCAAAGTGGTCTCCATCTCGGCCTTCTGCACGGTACATGACTTTGCCGACAGCCGCAGGCTGGGCGAAGCCATCCTGAGCGCCATCGAGAAATATGACGGCACCGTGGCGGTGCTTGCCAGCGGCTCGCTCTCACACCGCTTTATTGACGACCAGCGCGCCGAAGAGGGGATGAACAGCTACACCCGCGAGTTTGATCGCCAGATGGATGAGCGGGTGGTGAAGCTGTGGCGCGAAGGCCAGTTCAAAGAGTTCTGCAGCATGCTGCCGGAGTACGCCGACTACTGCTACGGCGAGGGCAATATGCACGACACGGTGATGCTGCTGGGCATGCTCGGCTGGGACAGATACGACGGCAAGGTGGAGTTTCTCACCGAGCTATTCCCCAGCTCCGGCACCGGTCAGGTTAACGCCGTTTTCCCTCTGCCCGCGTAAGGAGCCACCATGCCGCATTTTATCGCTGAATGTACCGACAACATCCGCGAGCAGGCCGACCTGCCGGGCCTGTTCGCCAAAGTCAACGAGGCGCTGGCCGCTACGGGCATCTTCCCCCTCGGCGGGATCCGCAGCCGCGCCCACTGGCTGGATACCTGGCAGATGGCAGACGGCAAGCAGGATTACGCCTTTGTGCATATGACGCTGAAGATCGGCGCCGGGCGCAGCCTGGAAAGCCGGGAAGAGGTGGGTGAAATGCTGTTTGCGCTGATCAAAGCGCATTTTGCCGACCTCATGGCCGCCCGCTATCTGGCGCTGTCGTTTGAGCTCGATGAACTGCACCCGACGCTCAATTACAAACAAAACAACGTACACGCGTTGTTTACGTAGCCGTCTTCTCGCCCGGTGGCGCTGCGCTTACCGGGCCTACAACGGCCCCGAACGTAGGCCGGGTAAGCGCAGCGCCACCCGGCAAACAGCAGCATCAATCGTAGGCCGGGTAAGCACAGCGCCACCCGGCAAACAGCAGCATCAACCGTAGGCCGGGTAAGCGTAGCGCCACCCGGCAATGCAATGCCACAGGATATCGCATGCTCGACAAACAGACCCACACCCTGATTGCCCATCGCCTGCATCAGGCGGAACAGACCCGGGAGCAGATCCGTGCGATCTCGCTGGATTACCCGCAGATCACCATTGACGACGCCTACGCCGTCCAGCGCGAATGGGTAAGCCTGAAAATCGCCGAAGGCCGCACCCTGAAAGGCCACAAGATCGGCCTTACTTCGAAGGCGATGCAGGCCAGCTCGCAGATCAGCGAGCCAGATTACGGCGCCCTGCTGGACGATATGTTCTTCCATGACGGCAGCGATATCCCCACCGATCGCTTTATCGTTCCGCGCATTGAGGTGGAGCTGGCCTTCGTGCTGGCGAAACCGCTGCGCGGCCCGAACTGCACGATATTCGATGTCTACAACGCCACGGATTACGTCATCCCCGCGCTGGAGCTGATCGACGCCCGCTGCCACAACATCGATCCGGAAACCCAGCGCCCGCGCAAGGTGTTCGACACCATCTCCGATAACGCCGCCAACGCGGGCGTGATCCTCGGCGGGCGCCCGATCCGCCCGGACGAGCTGGATCTGCGCTGGATCTCTGCCCTGCTCTATCGCAACGGCGTGATCGAAGAGACCGGCGTTGCCGCGGGCGTGCTCAACCACCCGGCCAACGGCGTGGCATGGCTGGCGAACAAGCTGGCCCCCTACGACGTACAGCTGGAACCCGGCCAGATCATCCTCGGCGGTTCGTTTACCCGTCCGGTGCCCGCCAGCAGAGGCGATACCTTCCACGTGGACTACGGCAACATGGGCTCCATCAGCTGCCGCTTTGTGTGAGGAGACGACCATGGAAAACGCATTCAAAGCGGCACTGCAAGCGGGCAAACCCCAGATCGGCTTATGGCTGGGGCTGACCAGCAGCTACAGCGCCGAACTGCTGGCGGGGGCAGGCTTCGACTGGCTGCTGATCGACGGTGAGCACGCCCCTAACAGCGTGCAGACCGTTCTCGCCCAGCTCCAGGCCATCGCCCCCTACCCCAGCCAGCCGGTGGTGCGCCCATCGTGGAACGATCCGGTGCAGATCAAACAGCTGCTGGATGTGGGGGCGCAAACCCTGCTGGTGCCGATGGTACAAAACGCCGACGAGGCGCGGCTAGCGGTGCGCGCAACCCGCTACCCGCCTGCGGGTATTCGCGGCGTCGGCAGCGCCCTGGCCCGGGCATCACGCTGGAACCGCATCCCGGATTACCTGCACCAGGCCAACGACGCTATGTGCGTGCTGGTACAGATTGAAACCCGCGAAGCGCTAAAAAACCTGCCGCAGATCCTGGATGTGGAGGGCGTCGACGGGGTGTTTATCGGCCCGGCGGATCTCAGCGCCGACATGGGCTTTGCCGGTAATCCGCAGCATCCGGAAGTACAGGCCGCCATTGAACAGGCCATCGCGCAGATCCGGGCGGCGGGCAAAGCGCCCGGCATCCTGATGGCGAACGAGCAGCTGGCCCGTCGCTATCTCGAACTCGGGGCGCTGTTTGTCGCCGTCGGCGTCGACACCACCCTGCTCGCCCGCAGCGCCGAAGCGCTGGCAGCCCGCTTTATCGATAACCCGGTTACGTCAGTTAATAACAATAAATCCGTCTACTGAACGATCTGGAGCGCACCATGACGACCTCTACCCTGCAAGATAATAAAGCCGTTGAACATCGCGTCATCAATAAGCTGTTCCGTCGTTTGATCGTGTTTCTCTTTATTCTCTTTGTCTTCTCGTTTCTCGATCGCATTAACATTGGCTTTGCCGGGCTGACGATGGGCAAAGATCTGGGCCTCACCTCCACCATGTTTGGCCTGGCCGCGACGCTCTTTTACGTCACCTACGTGCTGTGCGGGATCCCGAGCAATATCATGCTGGCGAAGATCGGCGCCCGGCGCTGGATCGCCGGGATCATGGTGGTGTGGGGGATCGCCTCCACCTGCACCATGTTCGCCACCAGCCCCGAAACCCTTTATGTCCTGCGCATGCTGGTGGGCATTGCCGAGGCTGGCTTCCTGCCGGGCATTCTGGTCTATCTCACCTGGTGGTTCCCGGCCTATCACCGCGCCCGCGCCAACGCGCTGTTTATGATCGCCATGCCGGTAACCATGATGCTCGGCTCTATTCTTTCCGGCTACATTCTGGCGATGGACGGCCTGTGGAACCTGAAGGGCTGGCAGTGGCTGTTCCTGCTGGAGGGGCTGCCTTCCGTGGTCCTCGGCGTGGTGACCTGGTTCTTTCTGAACGATACGCCGGATCAGGCGACCTGGCTGGACGACGAAGAGAAGCAGACCCTGAAAGCGATGATCGCCCGCGAGCAGGAAAACGCCATTGCACACGCCGCCACGCCGCGCTCGACGCTGCGCGAAGTGCTGACCCCGGCGGTGCTGCTCTACACCCTGGCCTACTTCTGCCTGACCAATACGCTGAGCGCGATCAACATCTGGACGCCGCAGATCCTGCAAAGCTTTAATACCGGCAGCAGCAATATCGTGATTGGCCTGCTGGCGGCGATCCCGCAGTTTTGTACCATCCTCGGGATGATCTGGTGGAGCCGTCGCTCCGACAGGCTGAAAGAGCGAAAAAAGCACACCATCCTGCCGTATCTCTTCGCAGCGGCGGGATGGATGCTGGCCTCGGCCACCGATCACAGCCTGATCCAGCTGCTTGGCATCATCATGGCCTCAACCGGATCGTTTACCGCCATGGCGATCTTCTGGACCACGCCAGATCAGGTTATTAGCCTGCAGTCCCGGGCGGTGGCGCTGGCGGTGATCAACGCCATCGGCAACGTCGGCTCCGCCGTCAGTCCGCTGCTGATTGGCATTCTGCGCGATGCCACCGGCAGCTTCAGCTCCGGGCTGTGGTTCGTGGCCGGGTTGCTGGTGGTGGGTGCGCTGGTGCTGACGCGTATTCCGATGACCCGGCAGGAGAGCCGTGCAAACGTGCCGGACATGGCGACGCAGAAGATCCATTGAGGAGCGGTTATGTGCCAGAGCCCGATTGCCAACATCGACATCAGCAAAGAGTACGACGAGAGCCTGGGTACGGACGATGTGCATTACCAGTCCTTTGCGCGTATGGCGGCCTTTTTTGGCCGCGATATGCAGGCCCATCGCCACGACCGCTATTTTCAGATGCACTTTCTGGATACCGGGCAGATTGAGCTGCAGCTGGACGATCACCGTTACTCGGTGCAGGCCCCGCTGTTTGTCCTGACGCCGCCCTCGGTGCCGCACGCGTTTTTCACCGAATCGGACAGCGACGGACACGTGCTGACGGTGCATGAAGATCTGATCTGGCCGCTGCTGGAAGTGCTCTACCCCGGCACCCGGGAGACCTTCGGGCTGCCGGGCATCTGCCTGTCGCTGGCCGATAAACCCGATGAGCTGGCGGCGCTTTCTCATTACTGGCGGCTGATTGAACGCGAATCCACCGCCCAGCTTCCCGGGCGGGAGCACACCCTGGCGCTGCTGGCGCAGGCGGTGTTTACCCTGCTGCTGCGCAACGCCCCGCTGGACGATCACGAGGCCTTCGGCATGCGCGGCGAACTGAAATTATTTCAGCGCTTTACTCAGCTGGTTGACGCGCACTTCCACCAGCACTGGACGGTGCCGGAATATGCCAGCGAACTGCACCTCACCGAATCGCGGCTGACTGACATCTGCCGCCGTTTCGCCAACCGGCCGCCGAAACGGCTCATCTTCGACCGCCAGTTGCGCGAAGCCAGGCGGCTGCTGGTCTTCTCCGACAGCGCCGTGAATGAGATTGCCTGGCAGCTGGGATTCAAAGACCCGGCCTATTTCGCGCGGTTTTTTAACCGCTTAGTAGGGTGTTCGCCAAGCAAGTATCGGGCACAGAAAGTGCCAGTGTCGTGAGTTTTGCCAGGGGGACGGTGGAGGTTGAAAACAGATGGCCTTGACATCTCACGCAGCGGGTAGTTTACTTTTTTAATTATAGTGACACCCTGAGTGAATCTATGTCATCAAAATTAAACTGGCTACTGCAAAACACCTCTCCTGGCAGCCTGGTTTTGCAGTCCTGGCTGACACGAAACGACATCTCACCCTCTCTGGCATTCAAATATGCGCAAAATGGTTGGTTAAATAAACTGCGTGCCGGCGTTTATGCACGCGCGGGGCGTGAACCGGACTGGAGCGATGCACTGGAATGTCTACAGAACCAGCTTGCTGCCCCTGTTTATCTGGCCGGACTAACCAGCTTGTCCTGGCAAGGCCGTTCTCATTATCTACAGCTTAACCAGAGTCAATGCTGGCTTAGCGCTGAAAACAAAACGCTGCTTCCAAAATGGTTCAAAGAATTTCCCGATGTTGACTGGCGAGTGGTATCAGGTCTGAAGCTTCCTCAACTGGACGAAAAGTACCGTACTGAGCTTGAGATAAAAGGAAAAAAATTAACAGCCAGCGGGCCAGAACTAGCAACTTACGAACTGTTAAGCGCAGTGCCTCAGGACATCTCATTTGAACACGCAGCCGAGCTTTTTCAGGGGCTGGTTAATCTTAACCCACGTAAAATAGAGAGTTTGCTTGTGCTCAGCCAGGCAGTTCAAACCAAGCGTCTGTATCTATTTTTCGCCAGTTTCTATGAGCATGCTTGGCTCAAACGCATTGATATCAGCAAAATTGACCTGGGATCGGGCAACCGACAAATCGTTGCCAATGGCAAGCTGAACACGCAATACCAGATCACCGTACCCGAAAATTTCAATCTGAAGGGAAGAAACTATGGATAGAACCTCCCCCTACCACCGCCAGGTCGCTTTGCTGGTGCGCGCACTACCCTATGTTGCCAACGAGTCCTGTTTTGCGCTCAAAGGTGGAACTGCGATCAATCTGTTTATTCACAATTTTCCCCGATTGTCAGTTGATATCGATCTTGCCTACATACCCCTGGAAAGCAGGGAGGTGGCTCTGCCCAATGTACGCGATGCACTCACCCGCATCGCTAATGAACTGGAGGCTCAATCGGGGATCAGCGCAGTGCTGCAAACGAATAATCCCGACGAGATGCGCATCATTGTCACCACTGACGATGCACAAATTAAAATTGAAGTTTCACCTGTCGCCCGGGGGAACGTTGTATCCCCCGCAAGAACGGGATGTCATGGAAACCGTAGAAGATGAATTTGGGTTTGCCGCGATCCCGGTCGTCTCACTCCCTGATTTGTATGGCGGCAAGTTATGCGCCGCGCTGGATCGTCAGCATCCCAGAGACTTTTACGATGTAAAAATGCTTCTTGATACACAAGGTATCGACCGCGCTATTTTCAATGGTTTTATCGCTTACCTGCTCAGCCATAATCGTCCTCTATCCGAGGTTCTTAGCCCGCGCTGGAAGGATATTACCGGGCCCTTTCAAAACGAATTTAACGGCATGACTATTCAGGATGTATCCCTTAAGGAGCTGGTTAACGTTCCGGAAAGAATGTTAAACGCGTTGAAAGAACATTTCACTCATCAGGATTTCGATTTTCTTATGTCCTTTAAACGTGGTGCTCCTGACTGGAATTTAGCGCCTGAAAGCCCAATTCAACATTTGCCAGCCGTTCAATGGAAATTGCGCAATATCAGCAGGATGTCAGAAGAAAAACGCGCTCAGTCACTGAAGAAACTGGAAAGGGTTCTGGAAAAGTGGATAAGCTAATTTATTAAGCGCCTTCTCCCGCTTGCGCTGCGCTTACCGGGGCTACGGATTGTAGGCCGGGTAAGCGCAGCACCACCCGGCAAAATCCACCCCGATCACAAATCTTGCACCTGTCTGAAAAGTACCCGTCGTTGACCCATTCGTCCCTTCACGACCCACCTCTCTCACGCTTCAATTAAACAACAAAAACAACACATAAATTTAACAACCATCTTCCGATACGAGGTCCCTATGAAACCTGAAGATTTCCGCGCAAGCACCCAGCGTCCGTTAACCGGCGAAGAGTATCTGAAAAGCCTGCAGGATGGCCGTGAGATCTACATCTATGGCGAGCGCGTGAAAGATGTGACCACCCATCCGGCGTTTCGCAATGCGGCGGCCTCGGTCGCGCAGCTCTACGATGCGCTGCACAAACCTGACATGCAGGACACGCTCTGCTGGAATACCGATACCGGCAGCGGCGGATACACCCATAAGTTTTTCCGCGTGGCGAAAAGTGCCAGCGACCTGCGCCAGCAGCGCGACGCCATTGCCGAGTGGTCGCGCCTGAGCTACGGCTGGATGGGACGCACCCCGGACTATAAAGCCGCCTTCGGCTGCGCGCTGGGGGCGAACCCGGCGTTTTATGGTCAGTTCGAACAGAACGCCCGCAACTGGTACACCCGTATTCAGGAAACCGGCCTCTACTTTAACCACGCCATCGTCAACCCACCGATCGATCGCCACAAACCGGCGGACGAGGTTAAAGATGTCTACATCAAGCTGGAGAAAGAGACCGACGCCGGGATCATCGTCAGCGGCGCGAAGGTGGTTGCCACCAACTCGGCGCTGACCCACTACAACATGATCGGTTTTGGCTCGGCCCAGGTGATGGGGGATAACCCCGACTTTGCCCTGATGTTTGTCGCCCCGATGGATGCCGAAGGGGTGAAGCTGATCTCCCGCGCGTCATACGAACTGGTGGCAGGCGCGACCGGCTCCCCTTACGACTACCCGCTCACCAGCCGTTTCGACGAGAACGATGCGATCCTGGTGATGGATAATGTGCTGATCCCGTGGGAAAACGTGCTCATCTACCGCGACTTTGACCGCTGCCGTCGCTGGACCATGGAAGGCGGTTTCGCCCGCATGTATCCGCTACAGGCGTGTGTACGTCTGGCGGTGAAGCTCGACTTCATCACCGGGCTGCTGAAGAAGTCACTTGAATGTACCGGCACCGCCGAGTTCCGCGGCGTGCAGGCCGACCTCGGCGAGGTGGTGGCCTGGCGCAACATGTTCTGGGCGCTGAGCGACTCCATGTGCTCGGAGGCCACACCGTGGGTGAATGGCGCGTACCTGCCGGACCACGCGGCGCTGCAAACCTACCGCGTGATGGCGCCGATGGCCTACGCGAAGATCAAAAATATCATTGAGCGTAACGTCACCAGCGGCCTGATCTACCTGCCGTCCAGCGCCCGCGACCTGAACAACCCGCAGATCGACAAATACCTGGCGAAATATGTGCGTGGCTCCAACGGTATGGACCACGTGGAGCGCATCAAGATTTTAAAACTGATGTGGGATGCCATCGGCAGCGAGTTTGGCGGTCGCCATGAGCTGTACGAGATCAACTACTCCGGTAGCCAGGATGAAATCCGCCTGCAGTGCCTGCGCCAGGCGCAGACCTCCGGCAACATGGACAAGATGATGGCGATGGTCGACCGCTGCCTGTCTGAATATGACCAGAACGGCTGGACGGTTCCGCACCTGCACAACAACACCGATATCAACCTGCTGGACAAGCTGCTGAAATAGGGCAGCGGGAGCTCAAGATGCAACATGATGAACAACGCCTGCGTTTTCGCGACGCGATGGCCAGCCTCTCTGCGGCGGTCAATGTGATTACCACCGATGGCGAAGCCGGACGCTGCGGCATCACCGCTACCGCCGTCTGCTCGGTAACGGATACGCCCCCCTCGGTGATGGTCTGCCTGAATGCCAGCAGCGCCATGAACCCGGTTTTCCAGGGTAACGGCAAGCTGTGCATCAACGTACTCAATCACGAACAGGAGCTGATGGCGCGCCATTTTGCCGGCATGACCGGCATGAGCATGGAGGAGCGGTTCACCCTCTCCTGCTGGCAAAAAGGTGTGCTGGCCCAGCCGGTATTAAAAGAGGCGCTGGCAAGCCTGGAAGGTGAGATCAGCCAGGTACAGGCCATCGGCACCCATCTGGTCTACCTGGTGGAGATTAAGAATATCCACCTGAGCCAGGAGGGACACGGCCTGATTTACTTTAAGCGCAGATTTCATCCGGTGTTAATTGAACAAGAAATGACCGTTTAATCCCCTTCGCCAGCCGAACTACCGGCTGGCGCTTATTTGTTTCTATTCACTGAAATATGAAACAATCACTGCCAGAAACTAATGCTGAATATAAGTTTTGGATCAACCCACCAGAGTTAATAGGCTTTCAGACTTTTCCCCTTTTTCCGGGCAAAATTCTTAAATTTGAAATGACACAAACTGCAAACTTATGTAATCTTCGCCACATAAAAACACTTTCATGAATAATAAAAAACGATTTAGTTGTTTACTGAATAGTTTTTTTATGGCAGCGCCCTAAAGCAAATCGCACACATTTTAACCGGAATTGTCCATTTCCGTGCGGTAGCCTACCCTTTTTTTGGATTTTCTTACTTAACACCTGCGTTTTTGTTGCTCCTGCACCTGCAAGATTTCTCAACTGCTTCGCTATTAAAATCAGTTAAATACCATCAAAGTTTTATTTCACATTCCAGTTATTGCATTGTTGGAAAATATTGATCTATGAAGAACGCAACTCGCCTTCTGGTGATTTCGCTCGCCCTCATGTTGAGCGGCTGTGCATATTCCCCGAAGCAGGTTGAAGCATCCCGACCGCTTGTGAATCAGACTGCTTCTACCGACCTCCAGGCTATGGCAGCCAATCTGCAACAACCTCTGAACACCCTGCCGCAGGGCGCCGCGCTCAGCGCCAATGGCAATACCTATATTCTGGGCCAGCGTTATGTCTCCGCCCTGGGGCTGGAATGCATAGAACTGCTGCGTAATCGCAACTACAACCAGTCGCAGCACGGTGTGACCTGTAAGAACGGTGATACCTGGTATCTGGTACCACAGCTGGAACAGGCTTCCGCCAGTAACCTGCTTGCCGTGCAATAATTTTGAAGAGAAATGTTGTGAAGATAACGAATTTTCGGCAATTGAGTGCCGTCCTGTTACTGGCCTGCGTCTCCTGCGCCTCTTTCGCCGCCCCCACCCAGCAAGAAGCCCAGGCATTTGGGATGAACACCCCGGCAGACAACGGCGATGGCCGACTGCAGCTTGGCGGCGAGCAAGCGATGAGCGGCCAGGCAAACACCTCCTCCACCACCGGGACTTTCGCACAGCAAAACCGCCAGGGCATGTTACTGCCGGGCGAGTCTGATGTGCGTAAATTACTGCCGCAGTCCGAGTCCGGCCTCCCCCCTCCATACGGTGCCAACCTGTTTGCCGGTGGTTATGAAACCGAGCGCAGCGACGGCTTAAACGATAATTACCTGATCGCCCCCGGCGATAAGCTGAATATCTGGATCTGGGGCGCAGTCAATTTTTCCAACGTCGTGACCGTCGATAATCAGGGCAATATTTTTATTCCCGATGTCGGGCCGATTAATGTCAAGAATGTGGCGGCCAGTAAGGTTAATAACCTGGTTACCAGCCATATCAGCGAAGTTTTCACCAATAACGTTAATGTTTACGTTAATTTACTTACCGCGACGCCGGTCAGTGTATATGTCACCGGACCCGTCATTCGTCCGGGACAATATGCCGGACAATCTTCCGACAGCGTTTTATATTTCCTGAAACGCGCTGGCGGCATCGACTCCGACCGCGGCAGCTATCGTCATATTAAAGTATTGCGCCAGAACCGCGTGATCCAGCAGATCGACCTGTATGAGTTTATGCAGCAGGGCAAAATGCCGAAGCTGTCCCTTAAAGATCAGGATGTGATTCTGGTTGAACCCCAGGGGCCGATGATCAACGTGGCGGGTAAAGTGCGTAACCCGTTCCGCTTCGAGCTGAAGAACAGCACCGCGCTCGGCTCAGAGCTGATCGACTACGCCCTGCCCCTCGCCAAGGTGAGCCACGTGGGCGTGATTGGCGATCGCGCCAGTGGCCCGTTCTCGGTCTATATGCCCTATAAAGATTTCGACCGCATTCAGCTGAGCGACGGCGATAAAGTGCTGTTCAACGACGACATGCATGCGCAGGTGTACGATGTGCAGGTGATGGGCAGCTATCGCGGGCCATCCTACTTCACCGTGCGTAAAGAGACCCGTCTGCACGATCTGCTGAACCACATCCCGATTGACCCGAACATGGCGGATTACGGCTCGATCTACATCATGCGTAAGAGCGTGGCCGCGCGGCAGAAAGAGATGCTGGAAGACTCCCTCAACCGCCTGGAGCGCAGCGTCTTTACCGCGCCTGCCAGTTCAGACGGTGAGGCCTCCATCCGCACCAAAGAGGCCGAGCTGGTGATGCGCTTTGTGGAAAAAGCCCGCAAGATCCAGCCGCTGGGTAAAGTGGTGGTGTCCGATAAGGGCGTGATCGCCAACATCCTGCTGGAACAGGGCGACCAGATTGTGATCCCGAACAAAACCGACCTGATTCAGGTGGGTGGCGAAGTGATGATGCCGCAGGCGGTGGTCTACAACAAAAACGCCAGTCTGGAAGACTACGTAGCCTGGGCGGGCGGCTATACCGACCGTGCGAACGACAAGCGCATTGCCGTGGTACATGCCAACGGGCTGATGGAGTTTAAAGACGGCGGTGATGTGATGCCGGGCGATCAGATTCTGGTCATGCCGAAAGTGGACAGCAAAATGATGCAGTCCATCAAGGACATCACCCAGGTCATCTATCAGGTTGCTGTGGCGGCCAACGTGGTCCTGAACTAACCCTCAATGCGGGCTCGCCCCCTCGCGGGCCCGTTCTGTGATATCGGCCTTCTTATGCTTAAACCTGTTCTCAACCAGACGCCCCGCAGCTCGTTTCAGGTGCTGAGGGATGTGACGTTTGGCCTGCTTATTCGTGAACTGAAAACGAGATTTGGCAGCTACCGGCTGGGGTATGCCTGGGCGCTGTTGGATCCGCTGTTGATGATTAGCGCGTTTAGTTTGATTTTTGGCATGCGCGGGCATAGCGGATTTGGTGGAGCTCCGGCACCACTGTTTATTACTGCAAGTTATCTGCCTTTCCTCTTTTTCAGGAATGTGGTCAGCAAACTGCAATCGGCTGTTAATGCCAATATGGGGCTTTTTTGCTATCGCCAGGTAACGCCCTTTGCAACATTTATTGCTCGCTTTATTCTTGAAGCCATCATTGGCCTTGTAGTCGGTTGCGTCCTGGTAATGGGATTACTGTGGTTAGGTTTTGATGCTATCCCAAATGACCCCTTACAAGTCATTATGATCTATTTCCTGTTAATGACGTTCTCATTTTCGCTAGGCATTATTTTTTGCGTAGCAATCAATCTGTTTAAAGAAGCAGATAAGTTCCTTAGCCTGATGATGATGCCGTTAATGTTCATCTCATGCGTCATGTATCCTCTTGCAACGGTGCCAGCACAATTTCAGCATTGGTTCATGTGGAATCCATTAGTGCATGCTGTGGAATTAATTCGTTCAGGCTGGATAGCTGGTTATATTAGTCCAGACGTTAGTTGGGTCTATTTATCCAGTTTAACGTTAGTGCTGCTAACATTTGCGATGAGTTGCTACCGTCTGAGCCATCGTCGTCTGATAGCCAGCTAGAACGAAAGATCATGATTATTCTAGATAACGTCTCGAAGTATTATCCCACCAAGTTTGGCCGCAATTATGTGTTGCGTGATGTGAGCATTACTCTTCCTCGGGATCGCAATATTGGTATTTTAGGTGCCAATGGGGCAGGTAAATCTACTTTACTGCGCCTGTTAGGAGGTATGGATATGCCCAGCAAAGGAACGGTGACGCGTCATTGTCGTGTCTCCTGGCCCCTTGCCCTTGGCGGAGGGTTCCAGGGAAGCATGACCGGACGAGAAAATACTCGCTTTGTTTGCCGTATCCATGGTGTGCGAGACACTCATGCTGTTGAAGAGTGGGTGAAAGAGTTTTCCGAGATAGGCCAACACTTCGAATTACCCATTAAAGCCTATTCCAGCGGTATGAAATCAAAATTCTCTTTTGCCGTGAGTATGGCTTTTGACTTTGATATCTACCTTACTGATGAGATCACTTCGGTGGGGGACGCCCGCTTTAAACAAAAATGCATCGATGTATTTACGCAAAAACGCGAGACCGCGAGCTTGATAATGGTATCGCACGATATGAAGAATTTACGTCAACAATGCGATATGGGGCTAGTACTTCGCAACAGCACCCTTGAGATGTTCGACAATATTGAAGATGCCATCCGTATTTATCAAAACTTATAACAAGCAAAAATTATGACCCAACCAATCCGCTCTAATAAACCCTCCGGTTTAATGCGCAAACTGAACAAACTAAAAACTAAGCCCAAGCATTTTATTGTTGATTCGAGCGGTTTCAAGCTTGCTCATCGCTCCTGGAAAAAGAGTCTTCGACTCGGTAGCTTTTTATGGGTCGTAGCATGTTTTATTATCGCAGCGTTTTATTTTTGTGTCATTGCTTCAGATCGCTATGTCAGCCGGGCAGAGTTAGTAGTCAAACAAGCTGACCAAATAAAAATGCTGCCCGATACCCTTTCGATGCTAGGACTGGGTGGCAGTAATCATGAGGACGTGCTCTTAATCCAGGATTATCTTAAGTCTCCGGATTTACTTGATAAATTAGATAAACAACTGGGCCTGAAAGCTCATTATCAAGGTCATAAAATAGACTATTTTTCCCGGCTACCAACTAATGTGAGTCGTGAAGATTTTCTGAAATATTACCGTGAGCATCTGGCGTTACGTTTGGACGATTTATCCGGTGTGTTAACAATTGAGTTGCAAGCGTTTGATCCAGTCTATGGTCAGCGTGTGGTCGGCCTGATGCTGAAGGAGTCAGAAGGATTCATCAACAAGCTGGGGCATCAGGTTGCTCTGGAACAGCTATCATTTGTTGAAAAAGAGGTCGACCGCGCCTATCAACGAGTACAGAATGAAAAAGCGAAAGTCTTAGAATTCCAGAACAATCATCACCTTATTAGCCCTGAATCAACCAGCAGTGCCCGCCTTGGCGTTGTCAGCCAGATAGAGGCTCAACTGGCACAGCAGCAGGCTCAGTTAAAACAATTACAAAGCTATATGAAAGTAACCGCACCTGCGGTTGTTTCTGTGCAGGCTAGAGTGGATGCATTAACCGAGCAATTAGCTCAAGAGCAAAGACGGCTTACCGGCACGGACAAAGATGCAATGAATGAAGTTACTGCTCGTTACATGGACGTGCAGACCCAAGCAACTCTGGCGGCAGACCTCTACAAAAGTGGTCTTATCAGCTTAGAGCAGGCCAGAGTTGAAGCATATCGTAAACTTAAGCACTTACTAGTAGTAAGCCAGCCTACTCTGGCAGAAGATGCTGAATACCCGCGTCGTCTATATAACCTGGCGACGATAGGCGTTCTTCTTTGCCTCTTATATGGCCTTATCGTGATGGGCGTTGCTACCTTACGAGAACATCAAGATTAAAATATAATAATTCACGAGACAAATTCAGGTTAATTATTTGCATCCAGTAAAATACGCTGTAACACATTTATCTGTAGCCGCTGAATTACATAAAATATCAATCAATATGAGCATGTTGATATAATTAGATGCGTTTATAACCATAGCCTTAAAAGCTAAAGCGGTAATGATATCAATGTTATTAATGTCAATAAGCCATCATTAATAATGAAAATAAGGATTTTGGGTGAGAATATACATATCTGGCATCCAGGATAACAGTATTCCTGATTGCGCAAATTATAATGCAAATTATATTCCGAATGAAGAGTTCATAGCTTCTTTAGGAAATTCTAATGGAAATGATTTTTTCATATGGGCTTATCAGGCACCTTGGGGAAATAAAGGTGATATGAGTCTGGATAAGTTAAATAAGTGGAATAATGATCAACTCGCTATTCTTTCAATTGTTAAGAAATTAAAAAAGAATGTTATATTATTTGATGAGAATCGGTTACCTTCTACATACATCCTGAGTAGCATATCAGATCAAAACTGTAACGAGCAATTTGAAGAAGGTGCGCAGTCAACTCAAAATGAATTGGACGCACTATATACTGGGTTATTATCTGTATGGGGTAAAAAATATCTTAATACTTTAGAGCGACTCGATAAGTCTCCTTTAAATTTCAATAAAAAGATAGTACAGAACAAAAACAAAATTTCATCAAGTAGTGAACAACTAGAATTATGGTTGCAATTTATTAAAGAATCGCTTGAGAATCAAACAAGCGTTAAAATTCTAAAAAAAGATTTGAACAAAAGATTTATTGAATTAGCAAAGTTAACGACATTTCAAGAAGAAAAAGCCAAAGTTTATGAACTTGAATTAAATAGACTAAACGATGAAATTAATGAACTAAAATCACAAAAGGAATCAAAAAATAGCGACTTAAATCTAACTCAAGAACAAACATTAAACATAGAAATAGAAGAAAAAAATAATCATATTGATTCATTAAGTAAGGAAATCTCTCTACTAAAAGAGACAATTCAAAACTCCAATAAAAAAATTGACACCTTGACAAAAGAACTTAATGAGTGCAAACAATCCCTTAATAATCGATACAATGAACTAGCTGTGATAACAGGTATGTTAGAGCAAACTAAAAGGGAGAATCTGAAACATAAAGAAGATTTGAAGTTGCATACGTATAAAGCCCTAAGCAATAAAGATAATCTTTCATGGAAAATGAGATCTCCTTTGAAAGGTATTCGTAATACATTTGGGTCTAAAAAGAAAAAAGCTCAACTAATTAAAAAATCAATTGAACTAATTAAGCAGTCTCCTTTTTTTGATGAAAAATGGTATCTGGAACAAAACTTAGATGTTCAGGAATCGAAAATCGATCCTGCCCGCCATTATTATTTATTTGGTGGATTTGAAAATAGAGACCCGTCATCTCGCTTTTCTAGCCAAGGTTATTTAGATTTATATTCGGATGTTAGAGAAAGCGGAATGAATCCTCTTGAGCATTATATTCGCTTTGGCGAGAGTGAACAAAGAAGC
The DNA here is from genome assembly GCF_055805075.1 of Leclercia sp. GHBNCSD. Taxonomy (NCBI): domain Bacteria; kingdom Pseudomonadati; phylum Pseudomonadota; class Gammaproteobacteria; order Enterobacterales; family Enterobacteriaceae; genus Leclercia; species Leclercia sp. GHBNCSD. Next base: position 1,334,918 of record NZ_JBQVYO010000001.1, read on the forward strand.
ATAAAAAGCGGAAAATATCTTAAAAATTAATGGAATGGGCATAATATGTTAGTACAAGAACATATAAATTTAATCCAAGGTTCAGGATTATTCGATTCTGACTGGTACAGAAACGAATACCCAGATGTTGCGATAACTGGGTTATCTCCGCTTGAGCACTTTGTAAAATACGGACTTTATCTCGGTAGAAACCCAGGACCTAACTTCGATAATGATTTTTATTTAGGCCAAAATCCTGATGTAAAAAAAGCCGGAGTACATCCATTAGTTCACTATATCAAGTATGGGATTGATGAAGGAAGGACCCCTATACAATTCACTCTCAGTGCAACTGATTGCGCTATAAGGATTGATATAATTGTTCCTGTATATAATGCATTAAGCGATGTTAAGCAATGCCTTAAGTCATTGAAAGAAAAACAGGACGGTTATGCTGTCAGAACTATTGTCGTTAACGATGGTTCTGATGAAGAGACAACACTTTGGTTAAGAGAATTCTGTAGAGAAAATAATGATTTTGAATTACATGAACATCCTGTAAATCGTGGTTATACACAAGCTGTTAACACGGGCTTACGCGTTTCAAATGCTCCCTATGTAATTACTCAAAATAGTGATACGATCGCTACGAATGGTTGGTTACGTGGGCTTATTCGTTGTATAAATTCTTCTCATAAAATTGGCATTGCTGGTCCTCTTTCTAATGCTGCAAGCTGGCAAAATGTTCCTGAGCTATATGATGAAAACAGACAGTTTGCGATAAACGAAATACCTAATAATTTATCACCAGATGAAATGGCAACAATAGTTGCTAAAGCTTCAAAAAAATATTACCCAAGACTACCATTCGTCAACGGCTTCTGCTTTATGATAAAAAGGGAGGTTATTGATAAAATAGGTTTTATGGACGAGGAAAATTTCCCTATTGGATATGGGGAGGAAAACGATTTTTGCATTCGTGCAGCAGATGCTGGCTATGAGTTAGCAATTGCAGATGATACTTATGTATTCCACGCCAAATCAAAAAGTTTTGGTCATACTCGAAGATCTAAGCTTTCAAAGCAAGGCAGCGAAAATTTAAATAAAAAACATGGCGCTGAAAAATTTAAATCTTTGGTTGAAAAAATAAAAGATACGAAATCGCTTGATCGTGTCAGGCAACATATTTCAGATCTATTATTAGAAAATAAATCGCCCATCGTTCGTAATCAAACTGGCATGATGTCCATGAAAATACTCTTCCTTTTACCAGTAAAAGGCGGGAGCGGTGGTGCTCATTCGGTAGTTCAAGAAGTTACTGAAATGATTAGATTAGGTATCGATGCCAAGATTGCTGTTCGTGAAAATGATTTGGCTAATCTAATAGAATTATATAAAGATATTAAGTATGCTAATGAAATTTTCGTAGGCTTTAATAATGATAACATTATTAAAGTTAGTGAAAACTATGATGTAGTAGTGGCTACCATTTTTAATTCTGTACATCTGCTTCAGAAAATCATTGACATTAATCCTCATATTTTACCTGCTTACTATGCGCAGGATTATGAACCAATGTTTTTCCCAAAAAACAGTGACAATTGGAAAATCGCTTGTGATTCATATTCATTAATTCCTAATGCTCTTGTCTTTGCCAAAACTCATTGGATTGCTGATAAGATTCAACATGAACATGGAATTAAAGTACACAAAGTATCTCCTAGTATCGATCACGAAACATATAAACCAGCCGTTAAAATCGATGATGGCCTAATCCATATATCCGCAATGATTAGGCCACAAACGCCCCGTCGTGGTGCAGAAAGAACCATGCGATTATTCTCTCGATTAGCTAAATCACACCCAGGTAAACTTGCTTTTGATATTTTTGGGTGTGAAAGCGATGATGAACGTTTTAAATCCCTTGTCCAGGATTTCAATTTTAATAATAGCGGGATATTAAGCAGACCTGACGTAGCGGCATTATTGTCGAAAAGCGATATTTTTGTAGATCTTTCTGATTATCAAGCCTTCGGTCGTACAGCATTAGAAGCAATGGCATGTGGTGCGACCGCTATGGTACCCATTCATGGTGGAACTGATGAATATGCCCTGAATGACATCAACGCTCTCGTCGTAGATAGCTTTGATGAAGAATTATGTTTCGCAAAGCTAGATGCTTTAGTAAGAGATGCTAATAATATTAAAGCAATGCAGTCACGAAGCCTTCTGACTGCTGCGAATTATTCAGTTCATCAAGCCGCAATTACTGAGTTGTGTTTATTTAATAATGCATTATCTAAGCATAGAACCGAAAACCCTAAAAAAAATAAACCGACGCTGTTTATAATGCCCGAGAAACGAGTTGATGGAACTCCTACTGATAGCGGTTATATGCGTATTATATTGCCTTATGCGCATAAAACAGTTTTACGTAATTGGTCAATAGTAGAAATAAAAGATAATCAATTACCAGAACCAATTGTCTCTTCCTCTGTGGTTATCCAGCGTCATGCTGGTAAACTTACTATTTCTCAACTCGAAAACTGGTTGGTTCGGTGGCGCGCCGCAGGAGGAAAATTAATCTATGATATTGATGATAATTTACTGGATGAAAATGTATTAAATGCTCTTGAAAATAACTGTGACGTTACTTCATTAATAAATAAAGTTCGCTGGCTTGCAAAAAATGCCGATAGAGTCATTGTACCAACAGTTGAATTAGAAAGTATATTTAAGGAATATAACCAACATACATATCTTTCCCCGACTCGTCTGGATAATGACTTATGGCGAATAGGAAAACCACGTTTAACTGGAAAAGGTGTTTTTCAAAAAAACCCTCAGGGACCGGTTAAAATTGGTTATATAGGTAAACCTCATAACATCGAAGAACTATCTCTAATTTCCGATGCTATGCTGGAGATACAAAAAAAATATGGTGATAAAGTTGAAATCGAAATTATTGGCGCAGCTCAACTTACAAAACCATTATTCGGAAAAAGAGTGGGTTTACCAAAACGTAATGATTATCCAAATTTTGTCGACTGGTTACACCGCAGAGTCAATTGGGATATAGGACTATTACCACTTACTAAAGAATCTAAGGGCGACCTTTTTTTAAAAATTTTTGAATATTCAGCATTAGGCTTAACAACAGTAATTTCTAAGAACGAGAATCATCCAAACTTACATAAATATCAAGATGGTCTAATATTTGTTGAAAATGAAACCTCTGCATGGACGCATGCCCTTTCTAAACTCATAGACGACGAACTACTTAGAAAGAAAATACACACTAAAAATTATGAACACCTTACAAATATCTGTAAAACACCAGCTTCATATGAATTCCTTAATTAAACCTATACACTGAAGCCTCAAATATATATTTAATTGCAACATGATAATACAAAATAGTGAAATTAGCATGAAAAACATAAAGAAATTAGCCATTGGAATAATTAACTTTAATAGATCGGATATCCTTGAACAACTTTTGGAATCTATAAAGGAAAGTGACCTTTCAGAAGTTGATTTAATTGTTGCTGATGATGGAAGCACAGACTCATCTATTGATGTATGTAAAAAACTCGGCGTTAACTATATTACCGGGGTTAATTCCGGAATCGCTTGGAATAAAAACAGAGCACTTTATTATCTTCTTAACATGTCAACTTCCAATAATATTCTCTTGATAGAGAATGATTGTTTAATAGTTGATGATCAGTGGATTTCGACATGGGCTTCTGCGATTGAACAATGGGGTCACATCAACTGCCTTCATCCTTCGACCTATCAAGAACTATTACAAAACAACTGTTCCAAAGATATAATTTCTGGTTCAGGTAGCGTTTTCAATCCTTATTTGTCCCTGAAGATCAGTGGGATTTGTATAGGTTCAAGAAGAGATGCTCTTAATCAGGTCGGATACCTTGATACCAGATTTAAAGGATATGGACATGAACATTCTGAATGGACATTACGTTTCAGACGTATTGGAATGGGATTCAAAACTTCTTATTTAAATGATCAGAGTATAAAGGCCAACATTATGATATCAGGTGGTATCACGGCTAAAGACATTATTTCTTCCAGTGATAAATCTAACAAAGAAGCTAACCGAAAAGTAATGGATGAGTGTAAAGCAGATACTACATACAGGCATCCTTGGCGCGATGATTCAGAAAGATTAAAATTGTTAAATGAGTTTGAAAGTGCTGTCGCGAGAGCAAGAGGTCACGCTATTATATGAAAATAGCCATTTCTGGTACTGGCTATGTTGGTCTTTCTAATGCTGTTCTTCTGGCCCAACAACATAATGTTGTAGCTTTGGATGTTATTGCAGAAAAAGTTGTAAGGATTAATCAACGCCAATCCCCAATAGCAGATAAAGAACTCGAAGACTACTTAGCCAACAAGTCTCTTAATCTGCGGGCTACGCTGGACAAAGTCGAAGCCTATCAGGATGCCGAGTTTGTCATTATCGCTACGCCGACTGATTACGATCCTAAGACGAATTACTTCAATACCAGTACCGTCGAAGCCGTCATTCGCGATGTGATGAGCATTAACCCGCAGGCAGTCATGGTCATCAAGTCCACCATCCCGGTGGGCTTTACCGAACGCATGCGCCAGGAGTTTGGCACCGAAAATTTGATCTTCTCTCCTGAGTTCCTGCGTGAAGGCCGTGCTCTGTATGACAACCTGTATCCATCACGTATTGTCGTGGGTGAGTGCAGCGAACGCGCGCAGCGTTTTGCCGATCTGCTGAAAGAAGGTGCCATTAAGCAGGATGTGCAGGTGCTGTTAACCGGCAGTACCGAAGCCGAGGCGATCAAGCTTTTTGCTAATACCTACCTCGCCATGCGCGTTGCCTATTTCAACGAGCTTGATACCTACGCTCAGTCGCATGGGTTAGATAGCCGTCAGATTATCGAAGGCATTGGTCTGGACCCGCGTATTGGCACGCACTATAACAATCCTTCGTTTGGCTATGGCGGTTACTGTCTGCCTAAAGACACCAAACAGCTGTTAGCCAACTATCAAGAAGTGCCAAACAATCTGATCCGCGCTATCGTCGATGCGAATACCACCCGTAAGGATTTTATTGCCGACAGCGTGATTGCCCGCAAGCCTAAGGTTGTAGGTATTCACCGTCTGGTCATGAAGGCCGGTTCCGATAACTTCCGCTCCTCCGCTATCCAGGGGATCATGAAGCGGATTAAAGCTAAAGGGATCGAAGTCGTCGTCTTTGAACCAACCATCAAAGAGGATAGCTTCTTTCATTCCCGGGTTATTCGTGACCTCGGTGAATTTAAGGCCATCAGCGATGTGATTCTTTGCAACCGGATGGCTCGCGAGCTAGCGGATGTGGAAGACAAAGTCTACACACGCGATCTGTTTGGTTCAGATTAAAATGCACAAGGAAAGAGGGGTAATCCCCTCTTTATTAGCAATGGACACAGGCAATACTGTTCCCGTTATTTGACTGAGAATGCATTTTGAAATTATTTGTCGCCGCAATTATTAAAAACGAAATGGATGCCCTGCTTGAGTGGATTGCATACCACAGGGTCGTAGGGGTAAGCGGATTTATTATTGCGGATAATGGCAGTAATGATGGTTCGCGTGCTTTTCTTGATGGGCTGGAAAAACTGGGCATCGTAACCGTGCTGGATTTTCCTGATGTCGAGGGGCAAAAGCCGCAGTTACCCGCTTACGAACGTATTTTACGCACTTGCAGCACAGATATCGATTTACTGGCCTTTATTGATGCCGACGAATTCCTGGTACCACTCGATCCTGAACAAAGCATTGCCGCCAGTCTGGACAAATGGTTTAGCGATCCCTCTGTCACTGCTGTCGCTCTGAACTGGTCGAACTTTGGCTCAAACGGGGAATTGTTTGCTGAAGAGGGTTTAGTGACCGAACGCTTCACCCAGCGTGCCCCTCAGCAGTTTAATGCCAATAAGAATTTCAAGAGCATCGTCAGGCCCAACAGCGCGATTCACTTTAACAATCCTCATCACGCAGAACTGCGCTATGGTCGCTATATCGATACACAGGGCAACGATCTGGTCTTACATCCAAAACACGGCAGCGGCGTCAGCGAGGAAGTCATCTGGGGAGAGATGCGGGTTAACCACTATGTGGTCAAATCCCTGGAAGAGTTCCTGCTCGGTAAGCATCTACGCGGCAGTGCCGCCACGGCCAGGCGCGTAAAACACAAAGCCTATTTCAAAGCCCACGATCGCAACGACGAAACCTGCCTGCTGGCGGCGGCTCTGGCCCCTAAAGTCAAAGCAGAAATGGCAGCAATACAGGCGCAACTGGATGCCTTACCCGCAGAAGAGAGTCCACAGAAAAGCGACTCCTGGCTGGCGACCCGCGTTAAAAAGTTAATCGGCTAATCTACGTTTTTTATTTCGACAGGAGTCAGAAGCGGGCTTCACCCGCTTCCGGGTAGTGAATCCACTCATGCAAAGCGATTACCATTGGCACCCTCTGGCGCTGCCAGATTCTTCTTTATCCCGTGCGGGCTGGTTCCTGATCCAGGGCACCCTGCGTGCCCGTCAGCCGCGGGGTGAAACCCGCCTGCGCTGGCAGTGTCAGGGCATCTGGCATGAGCAGATCCTGCCCATCACCCGCCGCGGTACCCTGCAGGAGCTGGTCTGGTTGCCGGTGGGCGCCACTCAGGTGGGGCTGCTCGCCAGCAGCGAAGGGGCGGAATGTGAGCTTAACATTGCCCGTTTTGCCCAGGTGTCGGCAGCAAACAGCCTCTGGCGCCGTCTGCGCCGGGTGTGGCCTTTTTATCAGCGCCTGAATGCACAAAAGCGCAAGCGTCTGGGGCTGTCGTGGCACCTGTGGTTTACCGATTTACAGCAGGCTTACACGCTGGTGGGCAAAATCCGCGACGACAGGCCGCTGCACGCCTATGAACACTGGCTGGCGAATTTCGATATCGTGCAGCCCGGTGAACGGCGTCTGATCGATCGCCTGCTGGCCCGCTGGGGCAACCTGCCCCGCGTCTGCCTGCATCTGGTGAACGGCGGCGATGAGGCATCACGCCAGCGCACGCTCGACAGCATCGCGGCGCTCTGTTACCCGGCCACGCATATCACAGTGCTGGAGCACCCCTCTGACAGTGTCAGGCCAGAGGGAGAATGGCAGTGGGCCATTCCGGTTGGGGCGGAACTCGCTCCGGCCGCATTAGTGTGGCTGGCGCACCAGCTGCGCCAGACGCCAGAGGCAAAATGGATCTACGGCGATCACGATCTGCTGGATGAAAAAGGAAAACGCCACTCGCCGGACTTCAAACCGGACTGGAACGAAACCCTGCTGCACAGCCAGAACTATATCGGCTGGAGTGGCCTCTGGCGGGAACAGGGTACCTTCGCCATCCCGCAGGACGGGGGTGAAAACTACCGCGGCTGGTTGCAGCTGGCCCGGCAGCTCGCGCCCAAAGATATCGCGCATATCCCCGCCCTGCTGATGCACGTCCCGGACGCGCTGGTGCAGCACGATGGCTACGAAACCCTGGCAAACCAGCTGCAAGATTTACCCGTCGGGGTAACGCTGGAGTCGGCTCCGCACGGCATCTGCCGCTGGCGCTGGCCGCTGCCGGAACAGCTTCCCCGGGTGTCGGTGATCATCCCCACCCGCAACGGACTGGCGCATCTCAGGCCGTGTATCGAAAGCCTGGTGCAGCACACCCGCTACCCGAACATTGAAATCATGGTGATGGATAACCAGAGCGACGATCCCGACACGCTGGCTTATTTTGGCTACATTACCCGGGAGTACGGGGTGCGGGTTATCGCCTGGGATCATCCGTTTAACTACTCTGCGATCAACAATGCGGGGGTGCGCGAGGCCACGGGCGAGCTTATCTGCCTGCTTAATAACGACACCGAGGTGATTAACCCGCAGTGGCTGGATGAGATGGTCTCCCACCTGCTGCGCACGGGCGTCGGCATCGTGGGGGCAAGGCTCTTCTACGGCGATGGCCGGGTCCAGCATGCGGGCGATGCCGTCGGGCCGGGTGGCTGCGCCGACCATTTTCACAGTGGGCTGGCCGCCGATGAACCCGGCTACCAGCGCAGGGCGGTGAGCGCCCAGGAGCTCTCCGCCGTAACGGCGGCCTGTCTGCTCACCCATCGCCAGCTCTTTTTATCCCTTAACGGCTTAGATGAAGTTAACCTGCCGGTGGCCTTTAACGATGTGGATTACTGTCTGCGGGTCGGCGAGGCTGGCTGGCGTATCGTCTGGACGCCCTTTGCCGAGCTGTATCACCACGAGTCGGTCTCCCGCGGCAAAGATGTCACGCCAGAACAGCTGGCGCGCTCCCAGGGTGAGCTGCGCTATATGAAAAAACGCTGGGCGCAGCGGCTCACACACGATCCCGCATACAATCCCAACCTGAGCTATGACCGACCCGATTTCTCATTAAGTCATGCTCCTAATGTGGTGCTGCCATGGACGAACTGATCAGAAAGGCACTCTTTAAACCATATCTGAAGTTGAATAAGCAAAGCAGCGAGACGCCTGCTGACAACTGGGCGTGCCGCTCTCTGTTGATTCTGCATGAAGGGAATTCACCCACGCTGGCCTATTTTGAAGCGGCCATCCGGCGTCGCTTTCCCGGCGCGGTCTGTCAGCTGGTGGATACCTTAACCACGCCCACTATCGACGTGGATAAAGGGGCGGCCATTGTGGTTATCCGCTTTATCTCCGCCGAGTGGCAGCGCGAAATTGCGCGCAACATCGACGATCTCTCCCAGGTGGTCTACTTCATGGATGACGATCTGTTTGACCCGTCCGCGTTAGGGGCGCTACCCAAAGCCTACCGGACGAAGATCATTCGTCGTTCTGCGGCCCAGCATCGCTGGATCACCTCGCACTGCGACAGTATCTGGGTGTCGACGCCCTACCTGGCCAGTAAATATGCCCACCTCAACCCCGATGTGGTGCCCGCGCAGCCCACGCCGCCGCTGCTGGCCGTTAAGCAACCGGTAAAAATTGCTTACCACGGCTCCAGCTCGCACCAGGCCGAAAAGTACTGGCTGCGTGAGGTGATGGACGGGGTGCTGGCCCAGTGCCCGCAGGCCAGCTTCGAAATCTTTGGCGAACACGAAATCTATAAGCTCTATCGCGATCTGCCGCGCGTGACGGTACTGCATCCCATGAGCTGGCAGAACTATCTGGATTACACCCAGCATCACCGAATCGATATTGGTCTGGCGCCGTTACTGGCGTCAGAATTTAATATGGCGCGCGGGCCGGTAAAATTTTATGATTTCGTTCGCATGGGCGCAGTGGGGGTTTACAGCAACTGCGCGCCCTACAGTGACTTTATAGAGCAAAATATCAATGGCGTGCTGCTGAATAACGATCCACAGAAGTGGATCGATACCCTGGCACTGCTGGTGAATTCCGGGCAAAAACGTCAGACGCTGGCGAAAAATGCGAAGGAATACTCGTACTCGTTAATCAGTTAAAAACGGGACGGCAAGGGAAATAATGATTTCCACCCTGTAACAGGCGTTGTATTTCAGACTGCCTGCCGCTAAAACACGGTCTGAACGGATAGCAGAGATTGTGTTCTGGTGACCATTTCATTCAATAGAAAAGTAAAAATCGCTTATGAAAATCCTTGTAACCGGTGGAGCCGGTTTTATCGGTTCTGCTGTTGTTCGCCATATCATCCGGGATACGCAGGATGCGGTGATCAACCTTGATAAGCTTACCTACGCGGGCAATCTGGAATCGCTGGCCGAGGTTGCAGCGAGCGACCGTTACGCCTTCGAACAGGTGGATATCTGCAATCGTGCAGAGCTGGATCGGGTCTTTGCCACCCATAAACCGGATGCGGTGATGCATCTGGCCGCCGAGAGCCACGTGGATCGCTCCATTACCGGCCCGGCTGATTTTATCGAAACCAATATCGTTGGCACTTACACGCTGCTGGAAGCGGCTCGCGCTTACTGGAGCGAGCTGGATGAAACCCGCAAGCAGGCGTTCCGTTTCCACCACATCTCCACCGACGAAGTGTATGGCGACCTGCCGCACCCGGATGAAGTGAGTGCGGGTAGTGAGCTGCCGCTCTTTACCGAGACCACGCCGTACGCGCCAAGCAGCCCGTACTCAGCGTCGAAAGCCTCCAGCGATCACCTGGTGCGCGCGTGGCGTCGTACCTATGGTCTACCGACCATCGTCACCAACTGCTCCAACAACTACGGCCCGTATCACTTCCCTGAGAAGCTGATCCCGCTGGTGATCCTCAATGCGCTGGATGGCAAAGCGCTGCCCATCTACGGCAAAGGCGATCAGATCCGCGACTGGCTGTATGTGGAAGATCACGCCCGTGCGCTCTACACCGTGGTCACTACCGGCGTGGTGGGCGAGACTTACAATATCGGCGGCCATAACGAGAAGCAGAACCTGGAGGTGGTCCACACCATCTGCGGCCTGCTCGACGAGATGGTGCCGAAAACCGGTTCCTACCGCGACCAGATCACCTACGTGACTGACCGCCCGGGCCACGACCGTCGCTACGCCATCGATGCCAGCAAAATGAGCCATGAGCTGAACTGGCAGCCGCAGGAAACTTTCGAGTCCGGTATCCGCAAAACCGTGCAGTGGTATCTGGATAACCAGCAGTGGGTCAACAACGTGAAAAGCGGCAGTTATCAGGACTGGATCGCGAAGAACTATCAGGAGCGTAACTGATGCATATTCTGCTGTTCGGCAAAAATGGCCAGGTGGGCTGGGAGCTGCAGCGCGCGCTGTTGCCGCTGGGTCGCATCACCGCGGTGGATTTTGACTCCACCGACTACTGCGGCGACTTCAGTAACCCTGAAGGCGTGGCTGAGACCGTGCGTCTGCTGAAGCCGGACGTGATCGTCAATGCCGCCGCCCATACCGCGGTGGATAAAGCCGAGAGCGAGCGCGACTTTGCCGAGCTGCTCAACGCCACAAGCGTAGCCGCCATCGCTGAAGAAGCCGAGGCGCTGGGCGCCTGGCTGGTGCACTACTCCACCGACTACGTCTTCGATGGCAGCGGTGAAAAACCCTGGGTCGAGACAGACCAGACTGCACCGCTGAACGTCTACGGTGAAACCAAGCTGGCGGGCGAGCAGGCTGCTGCGCTCTGCTCCCGTCATCTGGTGTTCCGCACCAGCTGGGTCTATGCCGCCCGTGGCGCTAACTTCGCCAAAACCATGCTGCGCTTTGGCAAAGAGCGCAGCGAAATGTCGGTGATCAACGATCAGTTTGGCGCGCCGACCGGGGCAGAGCTGCTGGCTGACTGCACGGCGCATGCGATCCGTATCGCCCAGGATAAGCCGGAGGTCGCCGGCCTTTATCACCTGATCGCCTCCGGCACCACCACCTGGTTCGAGTATGCCCAGCGGGTCTTCGCGACTGCACGGGCGGCAGGCGTTGAGCTGGCGGTCACCCAGGTGAACGCAGTGCCGACCAGCGCGTTCCCGACGCCGGCAAAACGTCCGCATAACTCACGCCTCGATACCAGCAAGTTCCAGCGCACCTTCGGGCTGACGCTGCCGGACTGGACCCTCGGCGTCGATCGCATGCTTGCCGAAATTCTTGGAAAGTAAATGCAACAGGGTATGCTATGCATGCCTTGTTTTATCGACACGGACCTTTGTCAGGGAGCGGCTCGTTTAGCTCCCTCTACAGCAATCAAACAGATGCCGGATGGCGGTTCGCCGCCCTCCCGAGCAAAACAGAAGAAATGAAGGATTATGAACAAGCGTAAAGGTATTATTCTGGCCGGTGGGTCAGGGACTCGCCTCTATCCGGTCACCATGGCGGTGAGCAAACAGCTGCTGCCAATCTACGACAAGCCGATGATCTACTACCCGCTGAGCACCCTGATGCTGGCCGGTATCCGCGACATCCTGATCATCAGCACCCCGCAGGATACACCGCGCTTTGAGCAGCTGCTGGGCGACGGCAGCCAGTGGGGCCTGAACCTGCAGTACAAAGTGCAGCCAAGCCCGGACGGCCTGGCGCAGGCCTTTATCCTCGGCGAAGAGTTTATCGGCGGCGACGACTGTGCGCTGGTGCTGGGCGACAACATCTTCTACGGCCACGACCTGCAAAAACAGCTGGAAGCCGCCGCCGCCAAACCTGCGGGCGCTACCGTCTTTGCCTATCATGTACACGATCCTGAGCGTTATGGCGTGGTGGAGTTCGACCATGAGGGCACCGCCATCTCTCTGGAAGAGAAACCGCTGGAACCGAAGAGCAACTATGCGGTAACCGGTCTCTACTTCTATGACAACCGCGTGGTTGAGATTGCCAAAAGCCTGAAACCATCCCCGCGCGGCGAGCTGGAAATCACTGACGTGAACCGTATCTACCTTGAGCAGGGCGATCTGTCGGTCGCCATGATGGGTCGTGGTTATGCCTGGCTTGATACCGGCACCCACGAGAGCCTGATTGAGGCCAGCAACTTCATCCAGACCATTGAAACCCGTCAGGGGCTGAAAGTGGCCTGTCCTGAAGAGATTGCCTATCGTCTGAAGTTTATCGATGCCGACCAGGTGCGCAAGTTAGCTGCACCGCTGGCGAAGAATGCTTACGGGCAATATCTGCTGAAAATGCTCAAGTAGTCACCATTAACACCTGGGGCGTCATGCCCCATTTATCAATCAGGCCGTAATCATGAACGTAATTCAGACCGCAATCCCCGACGTCTTTATCTTTGAGCCAAAAGTGTTTGGCGATGACCGTGGCTTTTTCTTCGAAAGCTTTAACCACCAGCAGTTCGAAGCTGCCATTGGCCGCAGCGTCAACTTCGTGCAGGACAACCACTCTAAATCCTCAAAAGGCGTTCTGCGTGGCCTGCACTACCAGCTGGCGCCACATGCGCAGGGCAAACTGGTGCGTTGCGTGGCGGGTGAAGTCTTCGACGTGGCGGTGGATATCCGTAAAAGCTCCCCGACCTTCGGTCAGTGGGTGGGTGTGCATCTGTCTGGCGAGAACAAGCGCCAGCTGTGGATCCCGGAAGGTTTCGCCCACGGCTTTATGACCCTGAGCGACTCCGCAGAGTTCCTGTATAAAACCACCAACTACTACGCGCCGGAGAGCGACCGCGGCATCCGCTGGAACGATGAGACCATTGGTATTACCTGGCCAGAAATCGACAGCGAGATCCTCACCTCCGCCAAAGACAGCGTTGCCAAATCCTTCCCTGACGCAGAGTACTTCTGAGTCCTACGCCCCGCAGTGACGCGGGGCGTTTTCTGATGCACAGAGCGCACATGACATTCTATACAGGTTCAGCCGGGATCCTGGCGCGAAAAGCGCAGCTTGAGCCGATGCTGGGCCACCCGTTACACGCCTTTAAAACCAACACAGCACTGGCGCAAGACGATGTCCTGGTCGGCTGGGGCCAAAAAGCCAATACCCGCCAAATCAGACAAAAAGCCCACGATCTAGGCCTGCCGTACTGGCAGCTTGAGGATGGCTTTATCGGGTATATTGGCCATCCCGCCAGGGGGGGCAAAGCCGTCTCCCTGATCGCCGATCCTGTGGGAATTTACTACGATGCCCGCCAGCCGAGCCGCCTTGAAGAGCTGATCGCGACCCCCTGCGATGACAAGATGCTGGCGCGTGCCGAAGCGCTCACAGCTGAACTGCTGCGTCTTGGCATCACCAAGTACAACTGCTATGCCGCAGGCAGCGGCCTGCCGGATACGCTGGCGGCCCGTCTGCATAACGACCCGCGCCCGAAAGTGCTGCTGATTGACCAGGTGGCGGGGGATCTCTCCATTCCTGGTGCGCTGGCAAGCGAAGACGATTTTGTCGCAATGGTGGCGGCGGCCCGACGTAACCACCCCGATGCCCGCCTGCTGCTGCGCACCCACCCGGATACCCGGCTGGGTAAAAAAAGCGGCGTGCTGGCGCGGCTGGCGCTGGACGATGTGGAGGTGGTGGCCGAACACTGCCATCCCCATGCCCTGCTGAACAGCGTAGAGGCGGTTTATACCGTCTCCTCCCAGATGGGCTTTGAAGCGCTGCTGCTCGGGAAAACGGTCTACTGCTTCGGCATGCCGTTTTATGCGGGCTGGGGGCTGACCCACGACAGCAAAACCTGCCCGCGTCGCCAGGGGCCGATCGCCCTGCCCCAGCTGGTGGCGGCGGCGCTGATCCTCTACCCGCGCTATCTGGACCCGATCCTGGGCCAGCGCTGCGAAGTGGAGCAGGTACTCGACATTATTGCCGGTCAGCAGAATCCCGCCCCGCGCTATCGCCGTCTCTATATGGTGGGCTTCTCGCTGTGGAAGCGCGCCTTTATGCGCGCCTTCTGCCAGCCGCTGGCCGAAGAGCTGCGCTTTGTGCGCAAACTGCCTGAAACGCTGGCCGCCGACGAACAGGTGCTGGTGTGGGGCAGCCGTCATCCTGAACTCAACAGCGCCATCCGGGTGGAAGATGGTTTTATCCGCTCCCGGGGGTTGGGCTCGAATCTGTGCCGCCCTTCGTCGCTCTCCATCGACCCGGTGGGGATCTACTTCGACAGTCGCCGTCCAAGCGGGCTGGAGCAGTTGCTAAATCAGCATGAGCTTACCGACCAGGAGCTGGCTCGCGGCGAGACGCTGGTGGATCTGCTCCGCCAGCACGGGGTGAGCAAATATAACGTCGGCACCGTACAGCCCTTCACCCCACCCGGTGATGGCCGTTCTCTGGTGCTGGTGGTGGGCCAGGTGGATGGCGATGCCTCGATCCTCACCGGCAGCCCGGTCATCCGCAGCAACGAAGCGCTGCTGTGGGCGGTACGTGACGCCAGACCAGAGGCGCATATCCTGTTTAAACCGCACCCGGACGTGGTGGCAGGCAACCGGGCCGGGGCTATCTCTGCCAAATGCCTGGCAAGCTGCGTCGACAGCCAGGTGCTGGATCTGGGCCTCACCAGTCTCTATCCCCATGTGGATGAGCTGCACACCATGACCTCGCTGAGCGGCTTTGAAGCACTGGTGCAGGGGGTGAAGGTCACCACCTGGGGCCAGCCGTTCTACAGCGGCTGGGGGCTCACCGAAGACAGGCATCCCGCCCCGCGTCGTCAGCGCCCTCTTTCGCTGGCGGCGCTGGTCTATCTGACGCTGGTGGCCTACCCGCGCTATATCGACTGGCAGAGCGGGCTGTGGATGAGCCCGGAGCAGTTGATCCGCCAGCTGGCCGCGCAGGGTCACTCCTTATCGCAAAAAGCCAGCCGCTGGCAGCGCTGGCAGCTCAAACTGAGCTATCTCGTTCAGACACTTCGCTAGCAAACTATTTATCCTGATTTATTAAAGAAAAGCGGTCATCAAGCCGTTACTCACTCTTCATCAACGGACCGATCTGGGAAAAATAATGGAAGAGCAAGCTATCCGCCACCTGCTAAATGGCCGTCGATATCTTTTACTACAAGGACCGATGGGCCCCTGCTTTTCACGTCTGGCGATCTGGCTGCAGCACAGCCACCGCGAAGTAAAGCAGGTCTGCTTTAACGCCGGAGACGCCTGGTATGCCGCGAAAGAGACGTCGCTGCACTACACCGGTCCGGTGAAAAATTTTGCCTTCTGGCTGCGCGACCTGCATAAAATCTACCCCTTCGACACCATCGTCTGCTTCGGGGATTGCCGCCCGATGCATGTCGAAGCGAAGAAGTGGGCGCGCGGCAAAGCCATCGACTTTCTCGCCTTTGAGGAGGGGTATTTCCGGCCATTTTATATCACCCTGGAAAAAGGGGGCGTGAACGCCTTCTCCTCAATGCCCATCGATGCGAAATATTATCGCGAGCAGCCGCTGCCGGAGCTGAAAACCCCGACGCCGTGGAAGCCCAGCGCCTTTAACCGTGCCGCCCACGCCATGCTCTACTACGCGGCGGGCTGGTTTGGTCGCCATCGCTATCGCGGCTACCGCCACCACAAGTCGTTCTCCCCGTGGTATGAGATGCGCTGCTGGTTCCGTGCCGGCCGCCGTAAGCTGTGGTATCGCTGGAAGGAGCGCCACATGCTGCGGCATATCACCGAAACGCTGGACAACGCTTACTACCTGGCGATTTTGCAGGTCTACAACGACAGCCAGATCATTCATCACAGCCCGTATAAAGACGTGCGTGACTATATCGAAACCGTGATCCGCTCGTTCGCCCGCCATGCGCCAAAAGAACGCCATCTGGTGTTCAAGCACCACCCTATGGATCGCGGTCATCGCTATTATGGCGTGCTGATTAATACGCTGTGCGAGAAGTACGGCATTACGGCTGACCGGGTGATCTATATCCACGATCTCTCCCTGCCCGCCCTGCTGACCCACACCCGGGGTGTGATCACCGTTAACAGCACTGCAGGGCTGTCGGCGCTTATCCACAACAAGCCGCTCAAGGTGATGGGCAAAGCGCTGTACGACATCGAAGGCTTAACCTGGCAGGGGCCGTTGAACCAGTTCTGGCGAGCGGATTTCGCGCCTGACAAGCAGCTGTTCCAGCGTTTTCGTACCCACCTGCTCTACAACACGCAGATCAACGCCGTGTTTTACGGTAAGTCCGACTGGCTTAACGTTCCGACCGAACTCCCCCTGCCGGGTTCCATTACCGATTCCGAACTCGAACGCTAATTCACCCCTACGCCGGGGAGATTGCCCCGGCGGATCCGATCTGCCCCTCGCTTTTATCCCCTCGTTGTAAAAATAACTAATGTTTACCCCTAATCTGGCCGTTATAACCTAAGACAAATTTTCACGCCGCTTTTTGCACTGACATATTTTGTCAGCACG
This sequence comes from Leclercia sp. GHBNCSD, assembly GCF_055805075.1. Classification (NCBI taxonomy): domain Bacteria; kingdom Pseudomonadati; phylum Pseudomonadota; class Gammaproteobacteria; order Enterobacterales; family Enterobacteriaceae; genus Leclercia; species Leclercia sp. GHBNCSD. The sequence continues at coordinate 1,351,682 of NZ_JBQVYO010000001.1, forward strand.
CACCGGCGTAATTCACAGCAATGTTTTAAATCACGGGAAAGCTATATGACAATTCCGACCAGGAGTCGCTCGGCTGAAAGGTTGGTAGATATTCTGCTGGAGCTTCATTTACACGGCGTGGTTAACCGCCAGGCATTGATGCATAAATTTAATATTACTGAGCGCACCGTCTATCGCGATCTGAATGCACTCTCGCCAATTGTGGAGTACACCGGAAACGGGCTGTACCGGCTTATTCATTCCCCGCAAGGACACACCGGACCGGGGCTGCATCACGTCATTGCTAACTTCCTGAATGTGGATGACTATTTTCCTGATAAAGGGCGTGAATTCTGGCAGAAACTGGAGTCACGGGTGGAGGAAAACCATATTATGATCCTCGGCAACGAGGCCGAGCGGAAAGAAAAATGGGATATTCACGCGCAGCTTGCGGCCTTTGAGAAGGCGATTAAGGGCCAGCAGATTTGCCAGATCCTCTATAAAGGAAAATCGCGCCAGGTTAACCCTTATAAAATAATTAACAAAAAAAATATATGGTATTTACAAGCCACCGAAGATGGCAGATTGAAATCGTTTTCTTTAAGCCTTATTCAGTGGCTGGATATTCGCAGCGAAACCTTCTCGCCAGATAATGACACCCTCGAATTGCTGGAAAAAAATCCCGACCCGTGGGTCAGCGAAGAGACATTCGAAGTGGATGTGCTTATTCCCGCCACTATTGCGCACTATTTTAAACGCCGCAATCTGCTGCCCGGCCAGGAAATTCTGGCGGAAGATAAAAACGGCATCACCCTGCGCTGCCATGCCGCACATGAAAATCAGATCCTGCCGCTGCTCTTCTACTGGCTGCCTAACATCGAGGTGCTGGAACCGGCATGGCTGAAGGCCACGTTCTTAAAAACTTTACATGATTACCTGGCAGCGACCCCTGAGTCTGTGGATTAAGACGGACGTTGCATTACAGACGACACACAACGGAGAAATACAGATGGCATTACCTTTTATCATTCTGGGCGTTGCGGCAGCGGCGACCGCCTTTGGCGGGAAAAAAGCGTACGACGGCTACCAAAAAAAATCCGAAGCTAACGATATTTTCGATGGCGCACAGGAACGGTTTGATAATCGTAAGGAGACTTTCGAGGCGGCTAATACTCTCTCTTCACAGAAGCTTGAACGCCTGGGCGAGAAAGAACTGCAAATTGGTACTGAATTTAAGGAATTCAATACCATCGCTAAAGCGTTGTTAGAGAAAATGGCCAGAGAGGGACAAACAGATCTGAATGTACAGGTTCCCCAGCATCGTCTGAATCAGATTGAAAAACTCTCTATTTCCGCGACGGAGTTTTTGGGTACTGTCATTGGGGCAGGTACTTCTGGTGCCGCAGCGGGGTTTGCCGTCTACAGCGGGGTGATGGCATTTGCGGCGGCCTCTACCGGAACGCCGATTGCCGCCCTCTCTGGCGCCGCTGCCTATAATGCCACGATGGCTGCGATCGGTGGCGGATCGCTGGCGGCTGGCGGCTGGGGAATGGCCGGCGGTGCAATGGTGCTGGGAGGCGCTGTAGTAGCCCCGCTGATAGCTATTATGGGCTGGGCCTACAACAATCATGCTGAGAAGGCGCTGGAAAATGCCCAGGAGATGGCGCGTAAGGTGCGCAAGGCCATCACGCAGATGGATCAGGCCGAAGCGCATCTGGCAAATGTGAACCACTACGTCGATAACATTTACCACGCGTTGGTACGCATGCACGACACCTTCGCTGACTATTTTGACATCCTGAAAGCAACCCATCAAAAAATCACGGCAGGTCAGAAAGAGATTAATGAACCGGAATCCGTCCTGCGGGCGATTCAAAACGGGTACATGCTCGCCGCCATCATGACCGATGTCATCACCACCCCACTGTTCAAACCGGTGACCAACGCCCAGAACGAGGCGGTTATCAATGACGAGGGCGTTATTGAGCTGGAAGTTGATGAAAACGGCATCAACGTGTTGAACAAACAGGCGCTGGATAAGGCCCTGGAAACCTCAGACCAGGAGTATGTTCGCTTTTTAGCGAAAGCCTAACTTACTGCCGGGCTCCGCCCGGCGAACTTATTCAGGGAACGTTATCATGAGCACAACAACCTTCGACTGGGGATCAGAGTTACACACCACGGTCGTGAAAAGCCTGACCACCTCTTTCGGACTCGATTTTTTACTCTTTGAAGACAAAACCGGTGGCGATGTAAATACTCTCCATAATGTCCGGCAAAACATTTATGGCACCGAAGCAGAGCGCCAGCGCTATGAACAACGCGAAGCCTATAACTCCACCCTCTATCATCATCATAAAAACTACATAGATACCAACCGCGAGGGCAAAAAACAGCGCCAGGCGGGAGATCTACAAGACAGCTATACCGGCGCAACCTTCGCCGCCGATGGAGTAACTAACCTTGACCACATCATTGCGGCCAATGAAATTCACCACGATGCCGGACGCATTTTATCGGAGATGGACGGCGCTGACCTTGCGAATGATGCCAGCAACCTGACCTTCACCAACGAATCGCTCAACAAAGCCAAAAAAGCCAAACCGATGAGCGAGTTCATTAAGGTGTTACAGGAGCAATATCAGGCGACGACAACCGAGATTGCCGAACTGAAAAGCAAACCGGCGCTTACGGAGCAGGAACAAAAGCGCCTGAAAAAGCTGGAAAATAAAGCCAGCGCCGATTTTGATAAGATGCGCGAGGCGGATGAGAAGGCCCGCGCTCGCTACAATGCCACGTTAAACCAGGCGTACTACACCAGCAGTAAATTTGCCCTGAATATTTCACAGGCATCCCTGGCTAACGGCTTCAAAATGGGCACTCGCCAGATGCTTGGCCTGGTGCTGGCAGAGGTGTGGTTCGAATTTCGCGACCGCATTCCGGCCATTTATCAACGCCATCGCGAGCGCTTCCAGGCCAGCGATTTTGCGGGCGATCTTGGCGAGGCACTTCGCGCCGTATGGGAGCGTATCCGTGTCAGGTTTAGCGAATTCCTTATCGCCTTTAAAGAGGGGGCTATCGGCGGCGTGCTCTCTACCGTGACTACCACGCTGATGAATATCGTCTTCACTACGCAAAAAATGGCGGTGAGGTTGATCCGTGAGATGTGGAATAACCTGGTGCAGGCGTGGAAAGTGATGGTCTTTAACCCGCAAAACCTGGCGTCAGGTGAGCTGATGAAAGCCGTCAGTAAAATCATTTCCGCTGGCGTGGCAGTTGCTGCGGGCGTCGTTATCAATGAACATCTTTCAACTCTCTTCGCCTTCCCCTTCGGCCCGGAGCTGGCAGCATTTTGCGGCGCGCTGGCGACCGGCCTGCTCACGCTGGTGATGCACTATTTTCTGGAGCATAGCAGCATGATGAAAAGCGTCTGGGCGTTTCTGGACCGTTTCCAGGATAAGTTCCAGCGCGGGGTAGCCTATTACGAGAAAGTAAACGTCGAACTGGATCGCTACCTGAAAGAGCTGGCAGCCCTTGAGTTTTCGATGAATGCCGATGAGCTTGCGTCTTTCTCCCACCACCTGACGCTGGTCAACACCGAGCTGGAACGGGAGTTCTTGCTGCGTCAGGAGATCGAAAAACGCAACATCGAACTGCCCTTCGAGGCAGGGAACCTTGCCTCGGTCAACGACTGGCTAAAATCACTATGATTCTGGCCCCGGCGTTTCCCTGCAATCAGTGCGGCGCCTGCTGCCGCCACGTGAACCAGGCTGATGAGACCCGATTTCTCGACCGTGGCGACGGCGTTTGCCGCCACTACTGCATAGAGACAAAATTGTGCAGCATCTATGAAACCCGCCCCCTTATTTGCCAGGTGGAAAAACAGTTTGTGCTGAATTATCAGCAGCAATACAGCTGGAGCGAGTTCATTGCCCTGAACCAGATCGCCTGCAAGGTACTGGAAACCCTGGACTAACCCCTGGTTCGTGATCCCCTTCACACAATTCCCTCCTCTGACGGCGAGCCTGAACCACTCGCCCTCGCAGTTGACCGCTCATCCCGCCATACAACCACTCACCGATTTACCTTCCTTTACACGCGCAAGGCTCTGGCAAGATCGCCGTAGCATTAATCACTCTCTCTACAGCGAACCCTGACGCTTTTTTCATCTAAAAACCAGGTCTTATTATGGATATCAAAAAACTACTTAAGCACGTCCCCTGGCTGCTGCTTGGGATACTCGGGGCATGTTGCCTTGCCGTCGTCGCCCTGCGTCGCGGCGAGCACATCAGCGCCCTGTGGATCGTCGTGGCCTCCGTGTCGGTCTATCTGGTGGCGTACCGCTACTACAGCCTCTACATCGCGCAAAAGGTCATGAAGCTCGACCCGACGCGCGCCACCCCGGCGGTCATTAACAATGACGGCCTGAACTACGTGCCAACCAACCGCTACGTGCTGTTTGGTCACCACTTTGCGGCTATCGCAGGCGCGGGTCCGCTGGTTGGGCCGGTCCTGGCGGCGCAGATGGGCTACCTGCCGGGTACCCTGTGGCTGCTGGCGGGCGTGGTGCTGGCGGGTGCGGTGCAGGACTTTATGGTGCTGTTTATCTCTTCTCGCCGTAACGGCGCTTCTCTGGGTGAGATGATCAAAGAAGAGATGGGCCGCGTCCCAGGCACCATCGCCCTGTTCGGCTGCTTCCTGATCATGATCATCATCCTTGCGGTGCTGGCGCTGATCGTGGTGAAAGCGCTGGCGGAAAGTCCGTGGGGCGTCTTCACCGTCTGCTCTACCGTGCCGATTGCGCTGTTCATGGGGATCTATATGCGATTCCTGCGTCCGGGCCGCGTGGGTGAAGTGTCGGTGATTGGTATCGTGCTGCTGCTGGCCTCCATCTACTTCGGCGGCGTGATTGCCCACGACCCGTACTGGGGCCCGGCGCTGACCTTTAAAGACACCACCATCACCTTTGCGCTGATTGGTTACGCCTTTATCTCCGCCCTGCTGCCGGTATGGCTGATTCTGGCGCCACGCGATTACCTGGCGACATTCCTGAAAATCGGCGTGATCGTCGGTCTGGCGATCGGCATCGTGATCATCAACCCTGAGCTGAAAATGCCTGCGGTGACCCAGTACATCGACGGTACCGGTCCACTGTGGAAAGGCGCGCTGTTCCCGTTCCTGTTTATCACCATTGCCTGTGGTGCGGTCTCTGGCTTCCACGCCCTGATCGCCTCCGGCACCACGCCGAAACTGCTGGCGAACGAAACCGACGCGCGCTTTATCGGTTACGGCGCAATGCTGATGGAGTCCTTCGTGGCGGTCATGGCCCTGGTGGCGGCCTCCATCATCGAGCCGGGTCTCTACTTCGCGATGAACACCCCACCAGCGGGCCTGGGCATTACCATGCCGAACCTGCATGAGATGGGCGGTGACAACGCGGCGCTGATCATGGCGCAGCTGAAAGACGTAAGCGCCCACGCGGCGGCGACCGTCAGCTCCTGGGGCTTTGTGATCTCCCCTGAGCAGATCATGCAGACAGCCAAAGACATCGGCGAACCGTCGGTGCTGAACCGTGCCGGTGGCGCACCAACCCTGGCGGTCGGTATCGCCCACGTGTTCCACAAAGTGCTGCCGTGGGCGGACATGGGCTTCTGGTACCACTTCGGTATTCTGTTCGAAGCGCTGTTCATCCTTACCGCGCTGGATGCCGGTACCCGTGCAGGCCGCTTTATGCTCCAGGATCTGCTGGGTAACTTCGTGCCGTTCCTGAAGAAGACCGACTCGCTGGTGGCGGGCATCCTGGGTACCGCGGGCTGCGTAGGTCTGTGGGGCTATCTGCTGTATCAGGGCGTAGTCGACCCCCTGGGCGGCGTGAAGAGCCTGTGGCCGCTGTTCGGTATCTCTAACCAGATGCTGGCGGCTGTCGCCCTGGTGCTCGGCACCGTGGTACTGGTGAAGATGAAGCGCACCAAATATATCTGGGTGACCGTGGTACCTGCTCTGTGGCTGCTGCTCTGCACCACCTGGGCGCTGGGTCTGAAACTGTTCAGCTCCAACCCGCAGCTGGAAGGCTTCTTCTTTATGGCTAACCAGTACAAAGAGAAGATTGCCGCAGGCGGCGGTGAGCTGACTGCCCAGCAGATTGCCAACATGAACCATATCGTGGTGAACAACTACACCAACGCGGGTCTGAGCATTCTGTTCCTGGTGGTGGTCTACAGCATCATCTTCTACGGCATCAAAACCTGGATGAAAGTGCGTAACGCCGAGGGTCGTACCGATAAAGAGACGCCGTACGTACCGGTGCCGGAAGGCGGCGTGAAGACCTCTTCACACCACTAAAACAATGGCGGGTGGCGCTGCGCTGACCCGCCCTACAACGGTACTGTAGGCCCGGATCGCTGCGCGCCACCGGGCTTTTTCTATCTGGATGGCACAATGTTTGGTAACTTAGGCGAAGCAAAAAAATACCTCGGTCAGGCGGCGAAAATGCTGATTGGCATTCCGGACTATGACAACTACGTTGAGCATATGAAGACCAACCATCCGGATAAGCCGTACATGACCTACAACGAATTCTTCCGCGAGCGTCAGGAAGCGCGCTATGGCGGAGGAGGAGAAGGCGGCGTACGCTGCTGCTGAAGGAGAAACCATGACACCGATTGCAGTTACCCTACTCACCGGCTTTCTCGGCGCGGGCAAAACCACCCTGTTGCGTCACATCCTTAACGAACAGCACGGCTTTAAAATCGCCGTCATCGAAAATGAGTTCGGTGAAGTCTCGGTGGACGACCAGCTGATTGGCGATCGCGCCACACAGATCAAAACCCTGACCAATGGCTGCATCTGCTGCACCCGCTCCAACGAACTCGAAGATGCCCTGCTCGACCTGCTCGACAGCCGCGATCGGGGTGAGATCGACTTCGACCGCCTGGTGATTGAGTGCACCGGCATGGCCGACCCCGGCCCGATTATTCAGACCTTTTTCTCCCATGAGATCCTCTGCCAGCGCTATCTGCTGGACGGCGTGATCGCCCTGGTCGATGCGGTACACGCCGACGACCAGATGAACCAGTTCACCATCGCCCAGTCACAGGTGGGCTACGCCGACCGCATCCTGCTGACCAAAACCGATGTGGCGGGCGAGAGTGAAAAACTGCGCGAGCGCCTGATGCGCATCAACTCCCGGGCCCCCATCTATACCGTCACCCATGGCGATATCGACCTGTCTCAGCTGTTCAACACCAACGGCTTTATGCTGGAAGAGAATGTCACCACTAAACCGCGCTTCCACTTTATGGCGGACAAGCAGAACGACGTGGCGTCGATTGTGGTGGAGCTGGATTACCCGGTGGATATCAGCGAAGTCTCCCGGGTAATGGAGAACCTGCTGCTGTCGTTTGCCGACAAACTGCTGCGCTACAAAGGGATGCTCTGGATCGACGGCGAACCGAACCGCCTGCTGTTCCAGGGCGTACAGCGTCTCTACAGCGCCGACTGGGATCGCCCCTGGGGCGACGAGCAGCCGCACAGCGTCATGGTGTTTATTGGCATTGAACTGCCAGAAGAAGAGATTCGCGCAGGGTTTGCGGGATTGCGGAAGTAACGCCTGATGGCGCCCTCTCCTGCGGAGAGGGTCTGCTATCCGCTACGGAAATGACAGATGTCGCCCTCTGCCCGTAACCTGCTCGGCTGGGGATAAAGCCAATTTGCGATAAACCAGTCGTGCTGCAAACCGCCGCTTTTATCATATATATCTTTCCCGTTAGCCAGAGGAAAATGGAAAACCTGAGAGCCGCTGTCTTGCCCAAAATGCACAACTGCCTCAATTTCCGCATCAGCGCCATAATGCTCGGCCATTTTTTTATTAAAGACGGGCAGATAATCGTGCTGCGCGATGGTAAAAGCATTTTCAGGCGTGGCGACAAAAATATTCTTCAGCTCATCGTTATTTAACCAGTCGGTCAGCCCGGGCAGCGTTACCGCCTGTGACACCATTATCCATGAAGTCTCTCCGGGCCGAAGCAAAATGGGCGTGTTGCGATTCGCATCGTCGGTTAATGCGCAGCGGGAAAAGGAACCGGCCTTACCCTTTGATGCCACCCGGCTCTTTTTGATATCAATCTCAGCGGACGTCAACATCATGGTCTTTTCACCATAATTCCTCACCTCCATCATTAAAAAAAGATCGTTCACCGAGTGGGTTACGAGCGGGCTGGTACGAAACGGCTGCAGTCGCGCCTGAATCACAGCCAACTTCTCCTGCGGCTTTGGGCCTATCATATCCCAGAGGCCAAACAGATCGTTTGCGAAGCCAACGACGCCGGCCGTAACGATGCAGAAGGCAATAATCCGCGTCTTTTTCGTTGCGAATAAACATCGTGCGCGCGTAATCAGGGCGCTCATTTTTTTTCCTTTTTTATTACCACTCAAAATATTCCTACTTCCGTTCTGGCTCTTTTAAGGAGATTACCTTCTCCCCTGCGACATTTTCGGCCGCCTGCCGGCCAGGAACAAGGGGCAATTTATCCCGGCCGCTTTTTCCCGCCGGCAAAATCGCCTGTTCAGGATTTCAGCTTATCTGCAAAAATGTAAATTCACATATTTATCTGTTACATCAGAAACATTTTCGGAAATTATAAGAAATTCAATTAATACTTAACTAATTACTTTTCCCGCCCCGTTCAGTTTCTGTTTAGGCGCTCATCTAAACCTCCGCTCAACGTGAAAAATTTAACGATTGACCCGATGCTATTTAAACTTTTCGCCCACATCAATCGAACAAATTTCAAACAAAATCAGCATAAAACCGCGCTCATGAGCACATTTGCAGCCATAAACCTCGCCTGTTAGGGTGTGCGCAGACAAATTAGATGACGAGGCATAAAACATGAAAAAGCTTAATATCTTCATCCTTGCTGCACTGACCGCGATTTCCGGCTCCGCGATGGCCATGGGCGGCAGCATTGAGCAGAGCAAAAACTTCACCAATCTGAACCTTGAGATGGGTAAATCCTCCTCAGGTCTGTATGCCGAAGGTAACTGGCTGAAAAACACCGATGACGGCACCCAGACCGGCGGTGTTGGCGCGGGTTATAACCTGGAAGTGGGGCCGGTGATGCTCAATGCCGGTGCGAAAGCCATCTACCTCGGACCGAAGAAAGGCGATAACGGCGTGGCATTCCCTATCGGTGGTGGCGTCAACCTGGCCCTGACCGACAGCATCCACGTTTATGGTGAAGGCTATGTCGCGCCGGAAGGACTGAACAACAGCGTGAAAAACTACGTTGAAGCCAACGGCGGCGTGAGCTGGACGCCGGTTACCCCCGTAACCCTGAAGGTGGGTTACCGTCACGTCAGCGTTGACGGCAAAGATGGCCGTCCGGGCCACACCCTGATTGACGGCGCCTACGTTGGCGGCGGCGTCACCTTCTGATAAAACCAGGCCGAAGCATAAAAAAGGCGGCATCCGCTGCCGCCTTTGTTCCGGTAAAGACTTTTACCGGCGGATCACCACCAGCTTCTGGTTCACAAACTCTTTGATCCCCAGATCCGACAGCTCACGCCCGTAACCAGAACGCTTCACCCCGCCAAACGGCAGCTCTGCCGCGGTATCGGTGAGCCAGTTGATCCACACCATCCCGGTTTCGATCTTCGAGGCCATCTTTCTGGCACGATCGGTATCTTTACTGAAGATCGCGCCGCCCAGACCGTAGTGCGAGTCGTTGGCGAGCTTTACCGCCTCCTCATCATTTTTCACCACATAAATCTGCGCCACCGGGCCGAAGAACTCTTCGAAGTACGCCGGGTTATCGCGGGTGATATTGGTCAGGATGGTCGGCTCAAAGAAGCTGCCCTCGCGCTGCACCGGTTTGCCGCCGTAATGCAGCGTGGCACCATTTTTCACCGCCTCATCGACCTGCTTTGTCAGGGTTTCCAGCGCGTCTTTAGAGGAGAGCGGCCCAAGCGTGGTGCTCTCGTCCAGCGGATCGCCAATCTTCACCTGCTTAAAGGCTTCGGTGTACTTCGCCAGGAACTCCTCCGCCACTTTCTCGTGGATAATAAAGCGTTTGGCTGCGGTACAGACCTGTCCGGCATTGGCCAGGCGCGCATTGACGCCAATTTTTACCGCCTTCTCCAGATCGGCATCGTCCAGCACCACAAAGACGTCGTTACCGCCCAGCTCAAGGGTCGATTTTTTGATGTGCTTCGCCGCCTGGGCCGCCACAACGCTACCGGCCTTCTCAGACCCGGTCAGCGCCGCGCCCTGCACGCGATCGTCAGCGATGATATTGGCCACCTGATCTGAAGAGATAAACAGGTTAGTCCACGCCCCGTCCGGAGCGCCGGCTTCGCGCACCAGATGGGCGAAGGTCTCGGCACAGTGCGGCACGATGCTGGCATGTTTGGCGATAACCGGGTTACCCGCCGCCAGGTTCGGCGCCAGCACGCGCATCAGCTGGTAGTAAGGGAAGTTCCACGGCTCTACGGCCATCACCACGCCGATGGGGTGATGCTCCACCCACGCTTCGCCAAGCTCCGACGGATACTTCACCGGCGCAAGAAACTGCTTCGCATTGTCGGCGTAGTAGCGGGCTATCTGGGCGCAGAGTTTTACCTCGCCACGGCTCTGGGCTATGAGTTTACCCATCTCCTCGCTGGCGATTTTTGCCAGCTCTTCAGTGCGGGAATCAATAAGGTCCGCCAGCTTATGCAGCACCGCCAGGCGCTTGTCGATACTGCCCTTTGACCAGTCGGAATGGTAGAGCGCATCAGCCGTATTCAGCGCCGCTTCGACGTCAGCATCAGTATGAGAAGGATATTCTTTGATGAGTTTGTTGTTGGCAGGATTCACTGTCTGATAGGCCATTGTTGCCTCCTTTTTTACCGCTTGGGGTATTAAGAGTAGTCAAAATAGCTGGTTTCGCAGGTAAAGTTAGGTATACAGGGTGTGCCACCCGGCGGGTGGCGTGAGATATAATTGCTCCATTCAGGCGACGCAGCGTTCGTTCCAGCTGTCTTTGAAGACAATCTTTTCCTATTCGCTTTTTTTTCTGGCAAGAGATTTTTCTAATACACCAATAACGTTTAAACATACGTAGAATACAACAAGCCATAACGCGGCATAAACGAACTTCATTGGCCACACGACAGGCAACATAAGGCAAACTATAAACCCGCCTACAAATAATACGGCTTCAAACAAACTCCAGATCTGAACCGTCAAGAATATCAAAGCCTTTAAAATATGCTTATACATACAGGAGAAAAAATTGCTATTTTTCATTTAATTTACTGTCACGATTTCTATTTTTCTAAATAGAGCCACCATCGTTGGCTTGCTATAAAAACCGCTTCCACAAAGGGTTTTACGAGGGTGAAGCCAATTATATCGAGCGCGCCACCTTCAGGTGGCATCTGTTATTTTAGATCACTAAAATTTCCCGCGAACCTCATTACCCCACTGTTCATCGGTAGTTTCTGGAATATCGCTATAATCGATTTCCTTATCAGACTTTTCTGCCAATGCTAACAGTTCATTAGTATGCAGGATAATATGTAGTGGCATATCATCGCGTTTGAGTCTCACCACTGCATGCTTTTTCATGTCCATATGAATTAACGTACTCCTGTAGCAGTAAGATTAATCACAGGGATAACCAGATTTTCCTGAGCGTAGAACATTGTAAGATTACTGAAAGAGTAGATACGCCCTGATAACTTAACATTGATAGTATTTCCGTAGCCGCTAATTATGGCACTGCCATTATCTGAAACAAGAAAAGGCTCACTTTCCCTGAGCTGCTCTATCGTCTGATTTTTTTTATCCAGGTAATAACGATAGACATCAGGCACGGTTGCCCCACCCCCATACTGCGTGACGTAAAGCGTCACGTTTTCTGAAATCTCCTTTTGCATCACTAAACGATCGTCGCTTCGACTCTCCATGAAGTATTCATAAGAAAAATAGCCTGCAACGATAATAAGTAACAGGATGGTGATCAGCCGATGTAACCATTTAATAGCCGTGCTGACGTGCATAGTTTATTCCCTGTTTAATCCAAAACTGATCGCGCGGGTCGTCACCATAGGGAAATTCGCCATGCCATGCACCCCATTGTGGACGCGACGTCTTAGCATGTGACTGCGCAAAACCCGCTCCCATATAGAGCGTTTTCTCAGGTATACCCGCGGCAAATCCTGTTGCACCATAATTAAAATTGCCAAAATTTGCCAGTTTTCTGTCTTGCTGTTTGTAATCCCAGGGCCCTCGATTCCGGACTTTTTGATAGAACCAGTAATAAGTTTGCGGCAAGGCCATATTTCTCGACATTCCATTTATACGCGCCTCGCGCATATTCTTATGAATAAGATCCAAACCCTCTTTGGGTAATAATGGTATAACGGCCATATATTCATTCCTTTGATAATTTCACCTATAAGTCCATGATGCGTCGTCGCTATTTTATTTAACCCTGAATTTTATACCACTATTCTAATCACATAACGACCTCTCCCAAATTATTCCAGGCGACACCTTTGTCCGCTCATGCTATAAGCACCGAACCCCCTTTATCCCTCACACCGGTGACCGCCATGCCCCATACCCGCCAAGTCAATCAGACCTTCATACGCCAGCCCGGCGTGGAGCTGCGCAGCACCTGGCAGAGCACGCAAGCCTATAAGCGTCACAGCCATGCTCAGCTCTCTATTGGCGCCATCCTCGAGGGGCAAACCTGCTGTACCTGCAACGGCGAGCCGTTTACGCTTTATCCTGGCGACCTGATTGTCATCCCCGCGCATCTGCCGCACAGCTGTAACCCCGTTGCGGGACAACCCCGCAGCTACCACATGCTCTATCTGGAGACTGACCTTCAGCCCGCCATGCAGGTGATCCGCAGCGAAGCGCTTTTCTGCCAGTATCTGGCTGTGGTTGACACGCTGTCGCCCGAAGCTATCGATGCCCTACTGGCAGCGTTGAAAGAAAACCCCTCTCCGCCTGAAACGCTACGCCCCTCCAGCCTTGCACTGTTACAGACCTTACGCCAAAGCCTGCAGGCACCGCCCTCGCTGGATGTTTTAGCCCGGCGCTTTTCGCTGCGCAAAGAGACCCTTATCAGAACCTTTAAGCAGGATACCGGCCTGACGCCCGGCACCTTTCTGGCCATCTCCAGGGTAGAGTTCGCCAAAGCCCGGCTGCGCGCCGGGGACAACATCGCCGACGTCAGCTACCAGAGCGGCTTTGCCGATCAGAGCCACTTCCATAAAACCTTCGTCAGCTATACCGCCGCCACGCCGCGCCAGTACGCCACCGGGCGATCAATATCCGACAATAATTAGCGCGCCATCCCCTGTAGCCTGACCTCAGTTTTGTTGATGAGGTCACTATGGAACTGACTCCCGCTCTCTTCCCGCCCGCTTTTCTGGCGCTCGCGCTGGCGCACTTCGTCGCCCTGCTCAGCCCCGGTCCGGATTTCTTTTTGCTGATGGGTTTCGCCGCCCGTCATCGCCTGCGCGGCAGCGCCGGGCTGTGCGTGGGGATAGCCCTGGGCAACGGGCTTTATATCCTGCTGGTGATCGTTGGCGCCAGCGCGCTGCGCCAGTACACGCTATTGTTTAACGCCATTGAACTCCTGGGCGGGCTGTATCTGCTGTGGATAGGCTGGCATCTGCTCCACAGTCGCGCCCGCACCCTGAAGCTGGATAATGCGGAGCCGGAACGCCCAGGCTGGCGCAGGCAGCTTCTGCTCGGCCTGGGGTCGGCGGTACTAAATCCGAAAAATGCCCTCTTTTATCTGGCGCTGATGACCGCCCTGCTCGGGCCGAATGTGACGCTGCTCCAGCAGTCGGTGAGCGGCATCTGGATGGTCACGGTGGTGCTGGCGTGGGATCTGGCGGTGGTGTCGTTCATCGCCCTGCCCGCCGTTCAACGTCGGCTGAGCGACCACATCTGGAAGATGGAGCGCGTGGCGGGGATGGTGCTGATTGCGTTTGGCACAGGGATTTTATGGCGATTCTTCTTACCCTTGTGAATGCAGAGAAAACGCCTGATGGCGCTACGCTTATCAGGCCTACAACCCCCCCGCGCACTCCTCTTAGCCCCGGTAAGCGCAGCGCCACCGGGGAAAATGCCCGCTCCCTTGCCCCTTCGCCTTTTCTCCCTCTATCCTTAACCCTATGGAAAAACTCGCTGAACTCAAACGCGCCAAGCTGCTGGCGCTATCGCTGCTGCTGATTGCCGCCGCGACCTTTATCGCCACCCTCTTCCTGCCGCAAACCTTCTGGGTGCGCGGCGTAAAAGCCATTGCCGAAGCGGCGATGGTTGGCGCGCTGGCGGACTGGTTTGCCGTGGTGGCCCTGTTTCGCCGGGTGCCGATCCCCTTTATTTCGAAGCATACGGCGATTATCCCGCGTAATAAGGACCGGATTGGCGACAATCTCGGCCAGTTCGTGCAGGAGAAATTCCTCGATACTCAATCGCTGGTGGCGCTCATCCGCAAGCATGAACCGGCGCTGCTTATCGGCAACTGGTTCAGCAAGCCGGACAACGCCGAGCGCGTCGGGCAGCATATCATGCAGGTGATGAGCGGTTTTCTGGAGCTGACCGACGACGGGCGCATTCAGCGGATGCTGAAGCGGGCGGTACATAAGGCGCTGGATAAGGTCGATTTCAGCGAAACCAGCGCCGCCATGCTGGAGAGCATGACAAAAAACGGGCGTCATCAGGTGCTGCTGGACGCGGTCATTAATCGCCTGATTACCCTGCTGCAGCGCGACAGCACGCGCGATTTTATCGCCGCGCAGATCGTCCACTGGCTGAAGACCGAACATCCGCGCAAATCGATGGTGCTGCCCACCGAGTGGCTGGGGGATCAGAGCGCCGAGGTGGTTTCAAACGCGGTGAACGCCATCCTGGATGATGTCAGCCACGATCGTACCCATCAGATCCGTCAGGCCTTCGACCGCGCGGTGCATAAGCTGGTCGATAACCTGAAAAACGACCCGGAAACCGCGGCCAAAGCCGAGAACATCAAAACGTATCTGAAGAATGACGAGGCGTTTAACCGCTATCTGGGCGAGATGTGGGCCGACCTGCGCCAGTGGCTGAAGGCCGATATGCAGCGCGACGACTCCCGCGTGAAGCAGCGTCTCGCCAATGCCGGGCTGTGGTTTGGTGAAACCCTGGTGGCAGACAGCAACCTGCGCGCCTCGCTGAACGAACATCTGGAGCAGGCCGCACATCGCGTGGCGCCCGATTTTGCCCGCTTCCTCACCCGCCATATCAGCGACACGGTAAAAGGCTGGGATGCCAAAGATATGTCCCGCCAGATTGAGCTCAACATCGGCAAGGACCTACAGTTTATCCGCGTCAACGGCACGCTGGTGGGCGGCACGATTGGGCTGATTTTGTTTTTACTCTCGCAACTGCCGGAAGTCATGCCCCTACTCAGCCGCTAACAAAGCCGGTTCGCGCCGGCCTTATGCGCATTACGCCAGCCAGCCGCCCTGATCGATCTCCAGCAGCAGCAGGATGGTTAACGCCTGGGCGTAGGGCACCGGGGCCATCGCGATATCGCAGTAATACTGAATATCCCAGCCCAGCATGGTGCCGCGGGAGGCTTCCCGCACAATCCCCTCCTCGTCAATGCGCGCCATCACCGCGTCGAACGCCCGCAGGGCATGTCTGCTCACCGACGCATCCAGAATACCCATCCGCACGCCGCGCAGCATCCCCCAGGCGATACCCGCCGTGGCGGAGGACTCCTGGGGCGAGAGCGGATCGTCCAGCACCGTGTGCCACATGCCGTTCTCCGCCTGTAGCTCGCACAGCGTGCGCACCTGACGCGTCACCATCTGCGCCAGATAGCGACGCACGCTGGCGTCCAGATGCTCGCCCATCAGCGCGATAAATTCCGGAATGGCGACGGTGATCCATGCGTTGCCGCGCGCCCAGAACGCCCCGGCGAAATGGTGCTTATCGACAAAGGTCCAGCCGTGATACCACAGCCCGCTTACCGGATCGCTGAGATAGCGGGTGTGGAGCAGGAACTGGTAGCTCGCCTCGTCGATCAGATCCCGGCGTTTGAGCACGATCCCCGCCACGCCGAGAAACAGACAGGTCATAAACAGCGTGTCATCCCACAGCTGGCCGGTGTTCGCCTGCTCTTTTACCACGTGCTGGAAACCGCCCTCTTCGGTTTTTGGCAGGTCGCGCAGCAGGGCATCGGCCCAGTCGTTGACCGTCTTAAGCAGATCCTGGCGGTGATGATGCCCGGCCACCAGCGCCAGGGCGATCATCGGCGCGGTGGTGTTGATCTGCATCTCCGGCAGCCCTTTCGCAATCTGCGTTTCGTACCACGCCAGAATCGACTGCTGCAGTACCGCATCCTGCTGGTGTTCCGCAAAGCGCCAGAAGCCATACAGCCCGACGCCAATCTCCCACTCCCACTCTTCGAAGTTGATGGAGAACCCGTCTCCAGCCCCCACTTCATCAAGATTTTTCAGTCGGCAGAAACCGCGCACCACGCGATCCACTATTTTCCTCTGCTGCGCGCTGTTCATGCTGTCGCCCCTTCTACAAATGTTTCTGCATGGGCCAGTAATGCCCCGGTATCGGCGGCACGCGCGAGCGCCAGGCGTTGCTGCTGATGCCCCCGGCGGCCAGAGGCGATAAACAGCGCATCCGGGAACAATTTCCCCGCCAGATACTGCGCCGTCTGGAAGGCGAGCACATTCTCCTCGCCCCAGAACGCCATCACGTCGCAGCCCCGCTCATCGTGCCAGTAGCGATAACCCAGCAGCGTGGATTTTACCCGCCGCCACAGCACCGCCGGGAAGTGCTCTCCCCGATGGCGATGCCAGAGGACAAGCAGCGACAGGAGTGAAAACACCGAGCCCGCCTCCCGGGCGCTGACGCGCGTCAGGGTGCTGTACAGCAGCGCGTCGAGTTCCGGGCCATATTCCCGCTGCGCCATCAGCGTCAACAGGCGTTGACCGCTATCGTCGTGGGCCGTCGTGCTGTGCGCAGGCGGCGTGTACTGCCGTGGGGCGATGAGCTGCGGGCACGCGTCCGGCAGCCCATAATCAAGCGGGATAGCGTCGAGGTAGACCATTTGCAGGGCAAATGTCGTATCGCGTTCAAACAGTTCATCCAGATGGATCAGCAGGCGGTTTTTACCGGCGCTCAGCGCCAGCGCGACCTCGGTGTGCTGCATGCGGTTGCGGGTGAAGGGCGTAAAGCAGACCAGCGGCTCGTCGTCACGCCAGAGCCGCACGCCGCCGCAGGTCGTCAGACGAAAGGTAAAGGTGCCGCTATGGGGCGCAAAAAGATCCACCCGCAGCCAGCGCTGCAGATGGTACGCCAGCGGATAAAAGCCCGAAAAGGAGAGAATGTTGTTGTCGTCGCTAAAAATCCCTTCCCGGCACGGCAGGGCCTGGGCGGGCTCCACCCGCCGCCGGGCGTGGGTCTTCAGGAACACCCGACGGCAAAACGACGGCGCATCCGGTCCCACCTCACAGGTGGGCTCTGTCGTTTCACCGGTATAAAACTCGGCGAAGCGCTCCGCTTTTGCCGCTGACCCCAGAAAACGCGTGAGTGCGTCACCCTGTGTTAACTGCCAGTCACCTTGTGACATATCTTCCTCATCAGCCCGTCCATTACGCCGCTATCATCAGCAGATTGGCCTTGCGGGGCGAGCAGCCCAGGAGGAAGATTGACGGGATATGCCTGGCAACTCACAAACCGGATAACAGGCAGCGATACAGCGTGATGCCGATCACACCACGTAACCGGCAAGGAAGGAGAATGATGAGGGCGATCACGTCAGGTTTTTAACCCTCTCCACCTGACGTGATGTTGATCACACTAAGACTTTAGTGCCTTCAGCTCTTCGCTCAGGCTGTCCGCCAGGGCGCGCACGCGGGAGGCATCGAACAGCACGTGCATGCCGGGAGAAGCATCGGCGTGCTTTAAGCAGAAATCGTCCAGTTCGGCGGCGCTGCGATAGAGCTCCTGGATGTTGATCTGGCAGATTTCGCGCATGCTCCAGCTGTTCTCCACCTCGCGGGCAAAGCGCAGGGTAAAGAACGCCTTCTGGGCATGGACAAACAGATGGCAGTAGAGGGCAAAGCCCTGCCACTCCTCCAGCCAGCGGCGTTTCAGCGCATACGGGAAGGCGGCGGTCTCGGTAAAGCGCAGGGCCGCTTCCTGTAAGGTCTGCGAGGCGTCCCAAGCCTCGTCTTTTTCGCGGGCAATGCGCGCCAGCGACGCGGCAGAGGCTTCAACGTCGCTGGCGCTGAAGAAAATATCGCGCTCCGAACCCGGTAGCCAGTGGTTGCGGTTGAGCTGCCCGTAAAGGCTCCACACTGCCTGGCCATAGCTTTCCGGCACCTGACTGTGGCGATGAAAAACGTGATCGCGCACGTAGATGGCGCCATAGAGCACCTGCCCGGCCTGCTCCAGCAGGGCGTGGAAGGTGGCAAAAGTGTCGGCATCCGGCTGCCAGCCATAGCGCTCATCCAGCCAGCTATTCAGCAGTTGCGCCACGCTAAGGTGGCTGCCATCGCTGGCTAACATCCGGCTACAGGCCACCAGATTGCACTCGCTCAGGGTGCCCATCACCCAGTGGTTATCCACCCCTTCCCAGCTGGCTTTGCACACCACGCCGCGGATCGCCGGATTCGAGCGGCACCACAGCAGGCGCCCCTGCAGTTCGTCGATGCGCAGCCAGGGAAAGACGCCCCAGCCCACCTCTTCGCCCACCAGATCGATATCCGCCCACACTTCACGCTCCTCCACCGCCAGCAGGGCCGGGTTATTGGGAAACGACGGCCAGAAACGTTCCGGGGTGAGTTTAATGGAGACGCTGACGCTCTGGGGCAGCGGGCGGATCGCTTCCAGCACGTTGTGCAGATCGTGATTGCCCGCCGGAAACACCCGCAGCACCAGGTGTTTATTTTCAGCCTGCATGGTGCGGGACATGGCATTAAAGCAGCAGCTATAGATGGCCAGGCTCCGGGCGTCGCGCTGGACCTGATTGACCTCGCCCTCTGCCTGTAACTCCCAGTTAGGGCGCGACACGGGCAGCAGGCCGTCGGTGCTGGAGATAGCGACCAGCAGGCCGCTAATGGCAGGAATCCGCTGGCAGATCAGGGCGATTTTACGGGTCAGGAACCCGCACCAGAAATCAACGTCGAGGCGCACGCCGTGGCCCGGCTCAAACAGGTGCGGGTGCGCCAGCAGCAGTTCGGTAGGGAAGCTGAACTCTTTGGCCTGCAGGTAAAAACGCAGCCCCTTTTGCTGGCAGAGTTGGCCCAGCCGGTTGAGGTAGACGCAGCGGGCACGCTGCTGGCTGGAGAGGCGGTCGTTGTCGAGATGCGGCGTGTAGCCTTTCGGGGAGACCAGCTTGTCGAACAGATCCGCCTGCCCGACAACCACGGTGTTAAAGTCATGCGCGACGGCCCAGTCCACCAGTTCGCAAGCCTTTTCCCAGTTCCAGTAAGCCTGATTATTCAGCTCCAGCGCCCGCGTCTGCCACATAGATCCCTTCCCTTTGTCATCCGGTTAGCCAACCGGCATTACTACCACAGAAGGGCGAAGTAATGTGCAGACTACCGCACATTATCATTTATCCCCGGCGGGCGGCGTGATGATATAGCGCGTCGGCGCGAAACAGTTAAGAAACAGATGCATAAGGAACACGATCGTCAGGGTCGCCACCAGCGCCACCGTCACCGAGACGATACGGTAGAGATCGCTGAACACCAGGTCGCCGTCCGGGTGCATGTTCTGGCCGAACATGATGCCGATGGTGGTGATGCTGGCAAAACCGACCCCGGCTCCCACCTTCTCCATCACGTGCAGGCGGGCGCCAAACGCCAGCCCGAGCCCAATCAGCGGCATCATCAGCAGCATGTGGCTGCTGTGATCGTAGAGCACCATCTGCACCAGCAGAATATAGAGGCAGCCGAGCACCACCCCCACCACGCGCCACAGGGAGCTCATCACCGCGCCGCGATAGTGCATCGGGAAGAGGATCAGAATACCCGCCATCAGCGCCGACAGTGAATCGCTGAGATCGCTTATCTGGAACACCACAAAGATCAGCGTCGCCACGGTCCCGGAGAGCAGCGATTCATGGCGCACGCGGGCGGCATCTTTCTCCAGCCGCGGCGGTGGCGTGCGTGGTTCGACATCCGGCAGCAGATAGTGCATCAGCGCGCTCAGGCAAACCGCCATCACACTGGCTTCGAGGTTGGAAAAGAGCAGCGTGTGCCAGTTGGTGGTGGGATAGCTCATAAAGTTGAGCATGGTGCTCTGGCACACCACCCCCATCGAGCCAAAGAGGAACAGCGGCCCCTGGCTCATAAAGCGAAAACGCATCACGTAGAGGCCAAACACCACCAGGGTCATGATCACTGGCCATTGCGCCAGATAACCGATGATAAACACCATTTCAATGCAGTTCAGCGCTGAGCTGAACACAAACTGTTTTGCCACGTGGCGGTTAAAGACCGGCACCAACGACAGCAGCATGATCGGGTAGATGACGAAGAAGACGCCATAGCTGGTGTTGTAGAAGCTCGACACGCTCAGGGCGATCATCCCGGCAAAGACGATGCGCAGGGTCTGGCGAAAGTCGTTGGCGGTATAGACAATGTTGCCGTGCGGGGTAAAGACCCGTGCCAGGGTATTAATAGACATAATCAGTACACATAGTGCAGCAGGCTGACGAGGTGGATCTGCATCCCGGAGAAGAAGCGGGCAAACGGACCTTCGCTGTTATAGAGCTGCACGGTGGCGCGCGCCCCGGTCGGCAGGTGCTTTGGCAGCGGCTCTTCCAGCGCCACGTGAATGCGCATGCGCTGCGCGTCACGCACCCAGCGGTTGGAGGTTTCCGGCTCAGAGAGCTGGCCGTTGACGGCCTCCTGCCCGGCCAGAATACCGGCGTCGCTGCTGGTGACGTGAGCGCGGAAAACGTGGCCCGGGAAGGCGTCAAACACCACGGCGGCATCGGTCCCCTGACGGGTATGGCGCAGGCTCTTTTCCCGGAAATCGGCGACGATATCGCTCTGGTTATTCACCAGCGCCAGCGCCGCCGAACCGGAGGTGGCATAAAAACCGGGGCTCAGCTGCACGTTACTGACGCTCCCATCCGCCCCGGCGTAGATTTTCGTCCAGCGGAGATTGAGTTCCGCCTCGTCCAGCGCATTACGGTATTTTTGCAGGGTCACGTTACGCTTTTCGTCGCGCTCGCCGCGCTCAATACGCAGCTGATGGATGGTGGCTTCCAGATTCGCCACCGCCTGCTCGCTGCCCTGCCAGGTGGTGCGGACTTTATCCAGATCCGCCTGGGAGACGTTCTGCAACGTGCTGAGTTTCTGATAGCGATCGAAGGTGACTCTGTCGTTACGGGCGGTGAGCTGGGCGGTTTTCAGGCTCGCCTGGGTCGCCACAATTTGCGCGTCCAGCTGCTGATTGGCGAGACGCGCCTGTTCCAGCGCAATCTGCGCCGCTTCCACTTTATTACGGAATGGCGTTGGATCGAGTTCAAACAGCAGATCGCCCCGCTTCACCTGGCTGTTGTTATGCACGTGCACCGCCGCCACATAGCCGGAGACGCGCGCGGAAACGGGCGTCACCACGCGCATCACCGTGGAGTCCGGCGTCAGCGGGATCCAGATATCGGCGATAATGAAATAGACAAACATCAGCAGGAAAGAGGCAATACTTACCCTTACCCAGCGGGCAAACTTTTGTTCAGGGGTCATGATTATTCGGTCTTGTTATCTTCTTCGCGGATAGTCCGCAAGTTGCAGGCGATTTGATTGAGTGTGGCGCTGAAAATCTCGAGATGTTCCGGGGCGATATTCTGCGATACCCGCTCCTGAAACGTCTCGATAATCCGGGTCAGGGTTTTCAGCACCGCGTTACCCTCGGGTGTGAGCGTCAGCAGCCGGATACGCTTGTCATAAGGCGATGTGGTGCGCAGCAGGTAGCCCTGCTTTTCCAGCTGTGAAAGGGTGCGCATCAGCGGCGGCAGTTCAATGCCCTGCACCTCCGCCAGTTCGCTCACCGAGACGTTATCCCCCAACTGCTTTAACTGCATCATCACCGTCCAGCTCGACTGGGTTAACCCGGTGTCGAGAATGGCATCGTCAATCACTGCGCGCCACTGACGCACAATCATTGCCATCCGCATGCCCATCGGCCTGCGGCAGAACAGATCTTCTTCACGCATGGGAGGTCCTCGCTTCACACGCTGAGAAGATAATAGTTATCAGGGTAAGTATCAAGAAACGAGGATGTTAAGCGCAGGAATTGCGAAAGCGGGCAGAGCGTTCATCCCCTGGCAGGTATCAAAATCAACAGCGCTTTTTCCAGGCTTTTTTGTGCCGTCATCCTTCGTTCAATAGAGGTCGCTTGCAGAATCAAGCGCGTTGATCAAATTTTTTAAACAACCCGGTCAGATTGGTCACAGCGAATTTACGATAAATATTGCGTCGATGATGGCTTACTGTTTTTCCCGTTACGTCCAGATAGCGGGTAATTTCTTTATTCTTTTTCCCCGACACAATATAGGGCAGCAGCATGGTTTCCATACGGGTTAACCGTTGTTCTTTTTCAAGATGGTGCCAGCGGGCATTTTTAAAAATAGTGACCGGCTGATCTTCCTGGGCAAGATGGGCAAGACATGCGCTTAACTTTCGCACGGCACTTTTACAGTCGATGGTATAATCGGCAATAGTATTAATGAGAATATTTTCAATCGTGCTTTCGTAGCACACATCCCGGGTGATAAAAATAAAATAGCTCTGCTCGTACCGGTTTTTTAGATCCAGTAGGGCATGCAGAACTTTGATATCAGACTCACCATAATCCACTACAATCGCTTTGGTGCGAGAAAGATCCTCTTTTGTCGCTTTTTTGATGTCATCAAGATAATGCACCTGCTGAAACGACGGCGCGTCGAACATTAACTGTTCAACCAGCATGGCAAACCCCTGCTGGAAATATCTACAGGATGTTAAAACTATTACCATTCCCTTTACCCTCACCATCACTGCGGATTTATTAATAATCAGTGAGAATGTATTAACTTG
This sequence comes from Leclercia sp. GHBNCSD, assembly GCF_055805075.1. Taxonomy (NCBI): domain Bacteria; kingdom Pseudomonadati; phylum Pseudomonadota; class Gammaproteobacteria; order Enterobacterales; family Enterobacteriaceae; genus Leclercia; species Leclercia sp. GHBNCSD. Next base: position 1,374,764 of record NZ_JBQVYO010000001.1, read on the forward strand.
CAATTAACAGTTTTCCGGGGGATTGTAGGAATATTCTCAAGTAATTAGCAGCATTTCGTGCTATCGCGCACAAAAAATGATATTTAAAGAAAAGTTTAATCAGTTATAACAGCAAGATATCCGACCACTTAAGACTTTTCCAGGCAAGGAAAGAACAATCCCACCCTCAATATTATTTTCTTTTGTTATGCTGCAAAATGTAACGAAGGATTAAACGGTGTATGTATTTTTATATTCGCTATCGCGAAATAAAATCATTACGTAATAAGAGAGGGACACCTTATGAATAAATCATTTCGCCTGAATCAGCTGGCTATTAGCATGAGCATGATTCTGGGCAGCAGTTTTCTTTTGTCTCCAGCACTGGCAAATACCTGCGCGGGCACTGCATTTACCGGAACCTGCGGATTAACGCAATATGACATGACGTCACCGATAACGCCAAAGCCTACCGCGTGGTATTTCACTCAGAAAACCCAGGATGCGGCCATTGACGGCACGGCCAGGGCCCAGAATATCTATTTTGCCAGCGGCACCTCTTCCCGAACCTCTTCTGATATCCAACAGCTTCTTGTTGATGGCGCGAATCTGAGTGGCCATTATATCAACGTCAGTAAAGAGGGCTCAGCTACCGTTGTCCTGAATAATAAGGCCGCGGTGGACTTCATCGAGGCGGGCGCGAAGAGTTCTAACACCAATACCCATATCGTTGTCGATAACTCTACCCTGAACGGTGCCGCTAAGGGGGGAGATTATGATATAAAAAACGCCCCAAACTCGAAGTACTATCTTGACGGAAACGCCATTCATCTGGACGTCGCTGACAGCGGTGATGCCGATATTGATATCCAGAACAATAGCTTGATTACAGGCCGCATCTACGTGGGCGGCGCGGGGACACACGACGTCACCGTGCAGGACAGCCGTATTCAGGCGGGCAGCATTTTGCTGTACAACGCGACAAATAATAACGCCATTACGGTGCAGAACAGCCTCATCGATACCACTAACGCCGTCTCCAAAACAGCCAATGCGATAGAAATCACAAACCTCACCGCTGCAGATAAAACGCATACGATTGTAGTTGACCACAGCCAGCTGACGGGCTCGGTGGCCCTCTCTACCTCAGGCAGCACCAGCGCGCTGTCGGTTACCGATTCCACCATCACCAAAACCACCCAGAAAAACGGTAACGCCATTAGCCTGTCAAATGGCAAAGCCGCTCAGCTGAGCCTGGATAATAGCGAGATTGTCGGTCATACGGTGCTTTCCGGCTCGGAGAGCGTTACCGCCTCGCTGGCGGACTCCTCCCTTAACGGCAACCTGATTGCCAACAAAGCCGCGCAGATTGCCATGGATATCACCCGCTCCGTGCTGACAGGCAACGTCGATGCCAGCGCCGGCCAGGGCAGCGTGGATCTGCATCTGACCGACAGCACCCTCTCCGGGGATATCAACCTCAACGGTGCCAAAGTGCTCCGCTCCGACATCTGGCTGGATAACGCTGAGGTGGCGGGTAATCTGTACGGCAGCGGCGCTGCGAGCACCCTGCACCTGGCGAACATGCCTGAGTTTAGCGGGACGAAGTTCAGCAACTTCGGCAAGCTGGCTATCGCGGACGATGTGGTCCTCACCGACGGCTTTACCGACACCAGCGTGGGCAGCGCCCTCACCGTGAACGGCACTACCGTGACCGCGCCGGTGCAGCTGAGCAGCGGCAATTTAACCTTTGATAACACCAAACTTATCGCCGATACCCTGGCGCTGAGCAGCGGCGCATCGTTGAATATGATCAACCATAGCCAGCTGCAAACCCGTTCTGACCAGCTGTTCAACCTGGCGGCCTCATCCCTGCTGCCAGAGGGCTATAACGAGACCGGCGCGAACGTAGGCTTTACTGACAGCACGCTGATCCTGACCGATGACACCTACCATCTGGACTATGTGAAGGCGGTCAATGAGCTGCTGGGCTCCACAGAAGGCAACAGCCTGGTGATGCTCGGCACGCTGCAGAATGCCGATAGCGTGGCGGGCACCGCCAGCGTAATCGAAGCCGCCATGACCCAGGCGGTGCTGGCCAACACCCAGGTTACCTCTGACAAAAACCGGCTCATTATCGGCGAGAAAGATGCGATCACCGATGACACCATTTTCGTGCGGAACGGCTTCGGCGCATCGCAGCTGCGGTTTGAAGGTGAAGGCCAGCCAGCGGTGGATATTGTCGGCGGCCAGACGCTGACTCTGACCGGGGCCGCTGGCGCGTTGATCGACGTGGCCGGCGCACCCGATGCGCCTGTTGCGGTAGCGGTTAATAACGGGACGCTGAACTTAGGCATCGCGGCCATGCAGGATGTGACCGGTCATCTCACCGGTACCGTCACCGTGGCCCCTGAAGGCGCGCTGAACATTGTGGCAGGCGATCACACGCTGGTTTCCGGCGGATCTGCTGCCGGGGTAGTCAGCAGCGGCCTGGTCAGGGTTGAACAACAAGCCACTCTGCACAGCGATGTCGCGCTTCAGGATAGCGCCCAGATGGCGGTTAACGGTTCCCTGCTGGCAGGGCAGCTCTCGGCCAGCCAGGAGGCACAAATTACCGTCGGCGATATCGCCGCCGCGGGCACGCTGGTCGCAGAACGTTTGGATCTGCAGGGGGCCCGGTTGTTTATCGACCCGGCCTGGACGGATGGCGGGACGCTGGCTAACGCCTCCCATGTGGCAAGCGGTGGCAGTGAGATTAACGGGCGCGTCACCGTGGGTCATAACGCCCTGCTGGTGCTGGGTGATACCTCTACCGCTGCGGCAGAAGCCCGTTTCGCCAACAGCGGCTTAACCTGGGGTGAAAACGCCATCACGGCGGCGGTCTCTGTCCATACCCCGCAATACCTTAACGCCACCCAGGGCGGGCTGCGGGTCGACGGTTCACTGACCGGCAGCTCAGCCGACCGTGACGCCGCCTTTAATACCGTTGACTTTGCCGACCACTCTTTGCTGATGGTCAGCACGAAGGAGATGACCAATGGCCAGGCCGCGCTGAATGCGACCGAGGGTAGCCTGAACGTAGCGGACAGCGCCGTACTTTACGTCGCGGATGCGAAGGCCAACCAGACTTACTCGGTTGCCAGAGGCTTTAGCGACGTCAACATCGCCGGCAACGGCTGGCAGAACGAGAATCTGCTGTTGAATAAACTGTTGACGGCCACGACCCAGGAGCGTGACGGCGAGGTGCGGGTCACCACCCAGGCTCGTGCGGCACAGGACGTCCTGCCGGGCGTGGTCACTACCCATGCGCTGGATCAGCTTATCGCCAGCGGAGAGAACTCACGCTCTGCCAGCCAGGCGGGCGCACGTTATCTGTCGGTTGCTATCGATACGCCCCAGGCGAGCGTGGATGAGGTAGTAAGAACCATCAACAGCGCGGCGCAAATCGCCACTGCGGGCGGCGTGCAGCACAATACCTGGGCGGCAGGCAACGCGGCGGTGGATGCCGTTCTGGAGCGTAACTCCATTGCCAACGCGGGCCTGCAACCCGCTGACACTGACGCCAGCGTCTGGGTTCACGCCCTGTACGGTAACCCGCGCAGCAGCGACCTGAGCGCCGGAAATCTGAGCTACGGCCAGAACAGCAAATTCTACGGCCTGATGATGGGAGGAGACAAAGCCTGGCAGACCGAACACGGCACCCTGCGCAGCGGCGCGGCGTTCCATGCCGGTAATGGCGACAGTGATTCACGCGGCGATACCAACGCCACCCACAATGATTTCAGCTTCTGGGGCGTTACCCTGTACCAGAACTGGAACCAGGATCGCTGGAACCTGACGGGCGACGTCAGCCTGACCCAGACCAGCAACGATGTTTACCAGAAACAGCCGGGTTGGATGGAAGCAGGCAACAAGCTGAAGGCAAACGTCGACGGGATGCTGTTCAGCGCGGGCGTGCGGGGCGAGTACCTGATCGAAACCGATGTGCTGGATATCATTCCTCATGCGGATGTGCGTTATAACCAGCTCAAGACCGAGGCCTTTGATACCAAAAACGATCAGGATGAACGCGTCTTCCATACCGATAAAGGCACGCAGAACATCTGGCAGTTCCCGGTAGGGGTGAAAGTCGCGAAAACCTTCGCGCTGGATTCCGGCTGGAAGATGAGTACCCAGGCCGATGTCGGCGTGGTTGCTGTCACCGGCGACCGGGAGAGTCAAAACACCCTGCACACCGTGGGCATCAGCGCCAGCGATACTCTCCGCGCAGAGATCATGGATGACACCGCCTTTAACGGCCAGCTGGGGGTGAAAATGCAGAAAGGCAATATGACCTTCGGCGTGGGCTATAACGTGAATGCCTCTCATCACGACACCGATCAGACAATGAGCGCCACCTGGTCGCTCAACTTCTAAAACAAACAAGCCGCATACAGCGTATGCGGCTGCTTTTTTGTAGGCCCGGCAAGCTGGCGCCGCCGGGCGTTTCCTCAACGGCTAAAACGCTGCTGAATGGCCCGCAGCCCTGATGCCGTCACCGTCACCTCGCGAAACCCTTCCACCCGCTGGATCCAGCCTTTGGTTTCCAGGAAAACCAGCAGCGCTGCGCCCGCCTCACCGCCCAGGTGGAAACGGCGTTCGCTCCAGTCCAGGCAGGCGCTACACGCTTTGCGCCGGGTATTAGCCTTAAGCACGATCCCCAGCGCCAGGAACGCCTCGCGGCCTTTTCCGGTGAGGGCAGACCCGTCGGCCACCAGCCAGCCTTCGGCCTGCATAAAATTATAGATCTGCACGGCGACCGTGCCCGCGAGATGGTCGTAACAGGTGCGGGCATAACGCATCGACGCTGGCGCGGTGGTTTCCGGCGGCGTGATGCGGCTCCACGACAGCCCCATCATCTGCTCTACCAGCTCCGCAACGTCGTGCCCCGCCAGACGATAGTAGCGATGCCGCCCCTGAGAAAGGCAGGTAATCAGCCTGCCCTCCACCAGCCGGGCGAGATGGCCGCTGGCGGTTGAAGGGGCCACATCCGCCACCGCGCTGAGCTCCGTGGCGGTCCACGCCCGCCCGTCCATCAGCGCACAGAGCATTTTGACCCGTGACGGATCGGCCATCGCCGTCGCAACAGCCGCAACGGCCAGCTCCAGCGCAGCGCTATTATCAGGAGGTAAACGCGTCTTTAACATTGGCAGCCCACGGCCCGGTGATCTCTGCGGCCAGCTTATCATTATCCGTCAGCAGAATAAGGTGATTCGCATGATCGCTGTACTGGGTCAGGATGGAGACCCCCTGCGCGGCCAGCGCGGCGGCAATCTCGCCCAGCTCACCAGGGCGCGCCTGTTTCAGCTTACGGATCAGTGGTTTTCGCACCGCTTTCACATTAAAACCCGCGGCAAGGAGGAGGAGGCGGGCTTTTTCGCCCTCCTCCACCAGGAAATGCGCCTCCACGCCAAACACGCCGCCGCCCTCCAGCCCTACGCCGTTGCGCCCCAGCAGTTGACCAAAACGTGCCAGCTCGCCAGGGGTGTCGTTGAACCTCACATGAACGTCATACATCGGCATGCCCTCCGGTTGCTGAACTGTACTCCCGCACCACCTGCGCCACGCGAATACGGTAGTGGGTAAAAATCGACGCCCGCCCTTCGGCCTGTGCGGCCTGGTGAAACAGGTTTTGTCTCCAGCGGCAAATCGCCTCCTCGTCCCGCCACCAGGAGAGGGAGAGGATTTTGCCCTCGGTGGTCAGGCTCTGAAAACGTTCAATATCGATAAAACCGTCGATATCCGCCAGCAGCGGTTTTAGCTCGGCGGCCAGCTGCAGGTAACGCGCCTGGTGCGCGGGTGCGGCTTTGGCTTCAAACAGGACTGCAATCATGATCTCTCTCCGTTGTGAGGTTAAGGAGAGAGTGCAGGAAACAAAAACGTGATGCTTCGGTGAAGAGCGAAATGTCGCTTTCGTGCGCCGGGGGTTGCCGGGTGGCGCTGCGCTTACCCGGCCTACGGAATGGCGGTTGTGGCATCGATACGCTGGAACCGCCGGGTGGCGCTGCGCTTACCCGGCCTACCCAGGCACGAACCGTAGGCCCGGCAAGCTTGCGCCGCCGGGCGTTTTTTAGCTGAGGATCGACTTCGGCTCCATAAACGCGCTGATGCCCCAGGCCCCCATCTCGCGCCCCACGCCGGAGTGCTTAAATCCGCCAAACGGCGCTTTGGGCTCGTGTGTGAGGGTATTGACCAGCACGCGACCCGCCTGGATCTGCTGCGCCACGCGGCGGGCACGCCCGCTGTCGCCGCCGAGCACCAGCGCGCTCAGGCCATAGTCGGTGTCGTTGGCAATGGCGATGGCCTCCGCCTCATCGCGGTAGGCGATCACGCACAGCACCGGACCAAAAATCTCATCCCGGGCGATAGCCATCTGGTTATGCACATCGGTGAACAGCGTTGGCCGGACAAACCAGCCATCCCGGGTGCCCTCCGGCCGCCCTACCCCGCCCGCCAGCAAACGCGCCCCCTCAGCCAGCCCTTTCTGAATATAGCCCTGCACCCGCTGCCACTGTCTCTCGCTCACCATCGGACCGACCACGGTCTTCGCATCGCGCGGATCGCCCGACGCCACCGCCGCGACAGCCAGCGCCAGCGCCTGCTCGAATTCAGCCTTACGCGACTGCGGTACCAGAATACGCGTACCGGCCACACACGCCTGGCCGCTGTTCATCAGCCCGGCCTGGACCGCCAGCGGGATCGCCTGTTTGATATCGGCATCGTCGAGAATCAGCGTCGGCGATTTACCGCCTAACTCGAGGGTGACGCGGGTAAAGTTCTCCGCCGCGTTGCGCAGGATCGCTTTGCCGGTCCGGGTCGATCCGGTAAAGGAGATTTTTGCCACATGGGGGTGACGGCTAATCGTCTCCCCCACCGTATCGCCGCGCCCGGTAACGATGTTAAACACCCCCGGCGGTAGATCTGCGGCGTGCAGCGCCTCGGTCACAATCTGCGTCTGCAGGGCGCTCATCTCGCTGGGCTTGATCACCGCGGTGCAGCCTGCGGCCAGCGCCGCCGCCAGTTTGCCGCAGATAAAGCCCGCATCGCTGTTCCACGGGGTGATAAGCCCGGCGACGCCCAGCGGGGTCATCTCTACTCTGGCCGCACCCGCGACGGTCGTAAATTCGAACGCCTCCAGCGCCGCAATGGCCTGGGCAATCACCTCCGCCGGATAGCTCGCCATCCAGGCCGAGCGTGATGCGGGGGCACCGTACTCCTCAACCACCGCCTCCAGCAGATCGTCGTGGCGGGCGGCCACCGCCGCGTGCATCCGTTGCAGGGCGGCAATGCGCACCTGCTTTGTGGTTTTCGACCACGCCGGAAACGCGGCTCTGGCCGCGGCAATGGCACGTTCGCCATCCACCGCGTCGGCCAGACGCACCTGACCGATGACGCGCGCCGTCGCCGGGTTATACAAATCGAAGCGCTCGGTGCCGTGTGGAGTGACAAACTCCCCGTTGATATAAACCTGTTCGATGTGATGCATAGCGACCTCCCCAGACTGGATAAAGCGAGTCTGACACGCCTTCTCTGTGACGATAATCCACGCTATGCTGCAAAGGTTGTTTCGATTTTCAGGATAATCTATGCACCGTTCAGGACTGACAGAGCTGGAAGTGGTCATGGCCGTAGTGCGTCGCGGCAGCTTTCGCGCCGCCGCCCAGGAGCTGGGGATGTCGGCCACCGCCGCGAGTAACGCCATTGCCGGGCTCGAAAGCCGCCTGCAAACGCGCCTGTTCAATCGCACGACCCGCAGCGTGGCCCTCACCGAGGCGGGGCAACGCTTTGTCGCGCGCGTGGGGCCTGCCTTGCAGGAGATCCGCCAGGCCAGCCTGGAGATCCACAGCGATCCCGACGAGCCCGCCGGCATCCTGCGCCTGAACGTGCCGAACAACGTCGGCGCCCTGTTCCTGGACGCGCTGCTGATCGACTACATGATCCGCTACCCGAAAATGCGCGTCGAAGCGGTAAGCGAAGCGCGGATGATCGATATCGTGGCGGAAGGGTACGACGCCGGGATCCGCCTCGCGGAATCGGTCCCGCAGGATATGATCGCCGTGCCGCTTACCCCCGATATCCGCCAGCTCATCACCGCCACGCCAGACTATTTTGCCCGTCACGGCATTCCGCTTACGCCGGACGATCTGCTGCAACATCAGGGGATCGGCATGCGGATGGCGCACGGCGGGATCTACCGCTGGGAGCTGGAGCGGCGCGGAGAGCAGATTGCCCTGGCGGTGGTGCCCCGTTTTGCCACCTCGGATCTGTTTGCCTCGATCCGGGCGGTAAAAGCCGGACTGGGGGTAGGATTTTTACCGGAACTCTATATTCAACAGGAGCTGCAAAGCGGGGAACTGGTGAGCGTGCTGGAGGAGTGGACGCAGCCCTTTGCCGGACTGCGTCTCTATTACCCTGGCCATCGTCACGTCCCGCCTGGGTTGCAGGCGCTGGTGGCGATGATCCGCGAGCGGGGTCTTACTCGAGGTTAGCCTTGTTGAGGCCGTAGGCACCGTCGAGGGAGCCCGGTTCCATACGGGAGGTGATGCCTAAGCGGTTCCAGGCGTTGATCGCCACAATGGCAAAGTTCAGCTCTGAAATCTCCTTTTCCGAGTAGTGTTCCGCCACGCTGCGGTAGAGGACATCGCTGATCCCGTGCGGGCCAATCTGCGTCAGCGCTTCGGCGAAGGCCAGCGCCGCTTTTTCCCGGGCGCTGAACAGCGGGGATTCGCGCCATGCGGCCAGATGGTAGAGGCGCAGCTCACGCTCGCCCGCAATTTTCGCCTCTTTCGCGTGCATATCCAGACAGAAGGTACAGCCGTTGAGCTGGGAGACACGAATGTCGATCAGGTGCTTCAGCGCCGGGTCGATGGAGGTCTGGCTCACTGCCATGCTCAGGTCGGAGAGCGCTTTAGCGAGGGCAGGTGTGGCTTTATGGTGGTTAACGCGAGTGCTCATGGTCTTTCCTCTTTTGTGCGGTACAGGTCATGCGATGGGGCAAATTTACGCCGTTCATGACATAGTAAAAAGATACAAAAACCGCGAAACGAGGTAGGACATGAAACCGGGCTATCACCAGATCTATACCCGCTACCGGGACAATATCACCCGCGGCATACTGAAGCCCGGCGACAAGGTGCCCGCCATTCGCGTGCTGGCGGAGGAGCTGAAGGTCGCGCGCAAAACGGTGGAAACCGCCTATGCCATTCTCATCGGCGAGGGGTATCTGGTGAGCCAGGGGGCGCGTGGCACCCGGGTGAACCCGGACTTAAACCTCCCCGCCGCGCCACCGCCGCCCGACGATCCCGTCACCGGCACGTTACCGGAGTCCCTGGTCAGCCAGCGCGAACGGGCCGGCTTTTTACGCCCCGGCATCCCGGCGCTGGACAGCTTTCCCTACAAAAAATGGCTGCTGCTGGCGGGCCAGGCGGTGCGCGCCATGCGCCAGGAGGAGATGCTCAACCCGCCGGTGATGGGCTGGGCTCCCCTGCGCCAGGCGATTGCCCGCTACCTGAACATCTCTCGCGGGCTGACCTGCACGCCGGATCAGGTGCTGATCACCAGCGGCTACAGCGGCAGCCTGCGCCTGATCCTCGATACCCTCGCCAGCCGCAACGACAAGGTGGTGTTTGAAGATCCGGGCTATTTTATGGGCCAGCAACTGCTGCGGCGCATCGTGCCCCGCCTCTATACGGTGCCGGTAGATCGCGCGGGGATGGACACAGACTACCTGCTGCGCCACCACGCCGACGCCCGGTTTGCCATCGTCACCCCGTCGCACCAGAGCCCGCTGGCGGTCACTCTCTCGCTGCCGCGCCGTCAGCAACTGCTCGACTGGGCCACCCGCAACGAGGCGTGGATCATTGAGGATGACTATGACGGCGAGTTTCACTACACCCGCAAGGTGCTGCCGTCGCTGAAAAGCCTCGATCGACAGGATCGGGTGATCTACATGGGCACCTTCAGCAAAACCGTGATGCCGTCCCTGCGCCTTGGCTATGTGGTGATGCCCGCCAGCACGGTAACGGCTTTTAACGACTGCGCCGATCTGCTCGCCAGCGGCCAGCCGGTGCTGACGCAAAAGATCCTCACCACTTTCCTCAACGAGGGCCACTTCTTCCGCCATCTGAAAAAGATGCGCGCCCTCTATCAACAGCGACGCGACTGGATGATTGCCGCCCTGCACGCAGTCTATGGCGACCGCTTCTTCACCGAACAGAACGATGGGGGAATGCATATCGTGGCGTTCTTAACCAAAGGCAGCTGTGACCAGGAGATCGCCCACTGCTGGCAACAGCATCAGCTCCAGGTGAACGCCCTGTCGGCGTGGTACAGCGGGTCGGGCAAACGCTACGGGCTGGTGATGGGGTATAACAACGTGCGGTCGTATCAGGAGGCGGTGGCTTTGCTGGAAAAACCGAAACAGCAGACGCTGGCACTGTTGCGCTGACAAGCGCCGGGTGGCGGCTACGCCTTACCCGGCCTACGGTTCGTGCCCTTGTAGGCCCGGTAAGCGCAGCGTCACCCGGCGATAACTGCGCAGGCTACAAATCATACCGTGACAGCCCGATGTCTTTTAAATGTTCATCACTTAACTTGCTCAAAATCCGGCGCGTGCGGTTGATGCGATACCAGCGGACGAGGGCTTTTCCCATCCAGATAAAGATCGCAAAGGGGCGTTTGGCTCGATTTTCGTGGAATTCCATGATGCTCTCCTCGGGGGGTCTGAGGGGTTATCATCACGGATCCCACACCTTCCAATACAGATTCAAAAATTACTTTTTTTTAACATACAGATCGTCTAAAACAGGAACTGCATGGCAGTTTTTACCGCCATCTGTACCGGTTTGCTTTTCTGTATGGTGAGAATAAGGGATACAGCATGACGCGCTACCAACATCTGGCCAATCTTCTGGCGGAACGCATTGAACAAGGGCTCTATCGCAGCGGGGAGCGTTTACCCTCGGTGCGTGCCCTGAGCCAGGAGCACGGGGTCAGCATCAGCACCATACAGCAGGCCTATCAGATCCTCGAAAACTTACAGCTGATCACCCCCCAGCCGCGCTCGGGCTATTTTGTCGCGCCGCGAAAGGCGCAGCCGCCGGTGCCGGCGATGTCGCGCCCGGTGCAGCGCCCGGTGGAGGTAACCCAGTGGGATGAGGTGCTGACCCTGATGGAGGGGCGCAATAAAACCGACATCACGGCCTTTGGCGGCGGCCAGCCCGACCTGACCCAGCCAAGCCTCAAGCCCCTGTGGAAAGAGCTGAGCCGGGTGGTGCAGCATAGCGTTAAAGAGGTGCTCAGCTATGACGAACTCGCCGGGCGACGCGAACTGCGTGAGCAGATCGCCCGCCTGATGCTGGACGCCGGATCGGTGGTCACCGCCGACGATCTGATCGTCACCAGCGGCTGCCACAGTGCCCTCTCTCTGGCGCTGCTGACCATCTGTAAGCCCGGCGACATCGTGGCGCTGGAATCCCCCTCTTTCTACGGCACCATGCAGATGCTGCGCGGCCTGGGGATCAAGGCGATCGAGATCCCCACCGATCCGGTGACGGGGATCAGCGTCGAAGCCCTGGAGCTGGCGCTGGAGCAGTGGCCGATCAAAGGGGTGATTGTGGTGCCCAACTGCAATAACCCGCTGGGGTTTATCATGCCCGAGTCCCGCAAACGTCAGCTGCTGGCGCTGGCCCAGCGGCACGATATCGTCATTTTTGAAGATGATATTTATGGCGAGCTGGCGTTCGAATATCCCCGCCCCTCCACCATTCACTCGCTGGACATTGATGGCCGGGTGCTGCTGTGCAACTCCTTTACCAAAACTGTCGCCCCCGGGCTGCGGGTGGGGTGGATTGCCCCGGGCCGCTATCACGACCGGATTATGCACATGAAGTATGCCGCCAGCGGCACCAACGTGCCCGCCAGCCAGCTGGCACTGGCTACCTTTATCCGGGAAGGGTATTACCACCGCCACGTGCGGCGGATGCGCCAGATCTACCAGCAGAATATCGAGACCTACACCTGCTGGGTCAGGCAGTTCTTCCCCTGCGGCATCTGTGTGACCCGCCCGATGGGCGGCTACATGCTGTGGGTGGAGCTGCCGGAACATGTGGATATGGTCTGCGTGTCGCGGGAGCTGACGCGGTTTAACATCCAGATCGCCGCCGGATCGCTCTTCTCGGCCTCCGGCAAGTACCGGAACTGTTTGCGGATCAACTGCGCCCTGCCGCCAAACGAGAAGCACCGCGCGGCGGTAGAGCAGATGGGGGAAGCGGTGAATATTGCGATGGCGGAGTAGCGCGGTGCGGCCTGTTCGCCGGGTGGCGGCTGCGCCTGACCCGGCCTACGGTTCGACTCTTTTGTAGGCCCGGTAAGCGCAGCGCCACCGGGCATTTTCACATCAGAACGTCCACGACACGCTGCCGACAATGCTGCGCTCGGCGCCAAAGTAGCAGTAGGAGAGCGAGTTACAGGCCGCCACGTAGCTTTCGTCCGTCAGGTTGTTGACGTTCAGCTGGGCGCTTACCCCGGTCAGCCCCACCTTCGACAGGTCATAGCCCACCGCCAGATCCACCAGGGTGTATGACGGCAGGGTGTGGGTATTCATGCGGTCACTGGTCACGCCGTTGACGTAACGCACACCGGAGCCCACCGTCAGGCCATCCAGCGGCCCGGTTTTCACGTCATAGCTGAGCCAGCCGCTGGCCATATTACGCGGGGCATAAACCGCACGCTTGCCCTCTTCCTCCGGGCTGCTCTTCTTGTAGCGGATGTCGGTATAGGTGTACGCCGCCTGCAGGCGCAGGCTGTCGGTCAGTTGCCCTACCGCTTCCAGCTCCACCCCTTCCGATTCAATTTCGCCGATGGAGCGGTACGGATCGGTCGGCTCCTCTTTGGTGGCGATGTTTTTCTGGTTGATGCGGAACACCGAGGCGCTGAACTGGCTGTTCATCCCCTCCGGCTCAAACTTCACCCCCGCTTCCCACTGTTTGCCTTTCATCGGGTCCAGCAGATCGCCGTTCTCATCCGCAAAGCTGGTCGGGGTAAAGGCGGTGGAGTAGCTGATATACGGCGCGATGCCGTTATCGAACAGGTAGAGCAGCGCCGCGCGGCTGCTGAAGTTATTCTTGTCCAGATCGCTGCGGGTATCGTTCAGCTTGTCGACATTGGAGACGCTCACCTGGTCATAGCGTCCACCCAGGGTCAGGCGCCAGCGGTCCAGGGAGAGCTGATCCTGCAGGTAGTAGCCGGTCTGGCGCAGCTTGTGCTTCTCCTTGCTGTACATCGTGATGCTCTCCGGCCCGGCACCATAGACCGGGTTAAAAGCGTCAATCGGCGGGAAGCTGCCGTAATAGCCGGTGGTGTGGTTGCTGCGATCCTGGTAATCGAGGCCAATCAGCACCCGGTGGTTCACCGCCCAGGTATCAAAGCTGCCGTCGATCTGGTTGTCCAGGGTGATAGCGTTCATCTTCTCGTCCGAGCCGGAGTAACCGCGGTTGAGTTCGGTGTCGTTCAGCCAACCCGCGGCATAGACCTGGTTCAGCTCCACTTTGGTGTGCAGATAGCGCAGCTTCTGGCGCACCGACCAGCCGCTGTCGAACAGGTGCTCGATGTTATAGCCGACCATATCCTCGCGGCGATCGTACTTGTCATAATCGTCCTCGCCTTCGAAGAAGGTGTTAGAGATCATCTTCCCGTTGTGCGGCACCACGGTTCCGTCATAGGGCAGGCCGGAGTGGCTCCCGCCCTCGGGATCGCGGTGCAGGTAGGCCATCAGATCCAGGCGCGTGTTATCGGTGATGCGCCAGGTCAGGCTCGGCATCAGGGCGTAACGCTCCTCTTTGAGTGGATCAAACTGGGAATCGGCATAGCGGGTCATACCGCTCAGACGGGCCGCCACGCGGTCGTCGTCGTCCAGCGCGCCGGTAACGTCAAACATCGCCCCGCGCTGATCGTTGTTCCCGGCGAACAGCTTAATTTCTCCGCCCGGATCGAACGACGGTTTGCGCGAGGTGAGCGCTACGATCCCCCCCGGCGACGAGCGGCCATACAGCACCGAGGCCGGGCCGCGCACCACTTCGATATTTTCCAGGAACCACGGGTCAACCACCAGCGAGCTGTGGGAGTTGGTGTCGCCCATCATCTTCAGGCCGTCGAGATAGACGTTATCCAGGCTGCCGTCGGAGAAGCCGCGCAGCACGATGTAGTCGAAGCGGTTCGAGGCGCCGATCTGGTTGCTGTAGACGCCCGGGGTGTAGCTCACCGCCTGGCGGACGCTGGTGGCGCCCTGCTCCTCAAACTGCTCGCGGGTAACAATCGACACCGCCTGCGGGGTCTCGATATCCGGCGTCGCCAGCTTGGTGGCGCCACTCTGCATCTGCGAGGTGACAACAACCGTTTCGGTTTTTGGCGTCTCCTGCGCCATCAGGGGGAGCGCGACGCTCCCGGTAACCCATCCCACCAGCAGTGCCAGCCGCGATTTAGCGAACATGAAAATCTCCAGAGCTATTTCTAATTATTAATGAGAATTATTACCTTTTTCATTTAGAAGATAGCTATGCGCGCTGCCAGAGTACGTATGCGCAATGCCAAACCGCACGAATGGCGTTGGCGATGGGGAAAAAACGGATTAGCAGCCGTTACGGACCGCGCCGGGGCAGATGCCGTAGCGACGGCGAAAGGCGGTGGCAAAGTTGGTGGCGTGCTGGTAGCCCGACATCCACGCCGCCTGCTGCACGCTGTGGCCTTCCAGCAGATAGCGGCGCGCCAGCGCGAGGCGGCAGTCGCGCAGGTAGTCGAATACCGTGCAGCCATAGGCCTGACGGAATTTGCTGCGCAGACTGCTCGGGCTCATTGCGGCCCGGGCCGCCAGCTGGGCGAGGGTGTACTCCTGCTCCGGAGCCTGCGCCAGCAGATGACGGATCTGCTCCAGCCGGGCATGCTCACCGCCGGCAGCGCTTACCCGCGCCGCGCCCTCCTGCTCCCGCAGGTGCAGGCCGTGGCCCAGCAGTTGATACATGACTCCTTCCAGCAGCAGCTGCCGCGACAGGCTGCTGCGCTCGCGCTGGCGGGCATGCTGGATCCCGGCCAGCACAAAATCCGGTACCTGCCAGACAAAGGTGGGCGCGTTAAGCTTCTCCCACTGCGCCAGCAGAGAGGCGAGCAGGCTTTCACGACGGGCATCGTCAGGGTAAACCCCAAAAGAGAGAGTTTTCAATGCGATATCAGCGTCATGACGGGCAGACATCGCCTGCTGTTCGCTCAGCCTGGCGCTGAAAGCCATGCCCGGGCGCACCACATAAACGTTGCCGCTGAGGGTCAGGGTCACGCAGCCTTCCAGCACCACCAGCACATAGAGCGGG
Source organism: Leclercia sp. GHBNCSD (assembly GCF_055805075.1). Taxonomy (NCBI): domain Bacteria; kingdom Pseudomonadati; phylum Pseudomonadota; class Gammaproteobacteria; order Enterobacterales; family Enterobacteriaceae; genus Leclercia; species Leclercia sp. GHBNCSD. The sequence goes on from NZ_JBQVYO010000001.1 coordinate 1,390,141, forward strand.
CTGCTGTGGCGGGAGGTGGTTTCATAGGGTTGCAGAACGCGGACATCGGAGTGGGTTAATGAGATGCCGGACGGCAGAATCATCTCTTCGACATCGCCGTGCAGAACCGGGCTGCTGCTGGCGCATGTATCAGTGAGCAGCGGAAAACGGTAGTCAATGCCGTAGCGCTCGCCAAAGACCTTAAAGTCAGCAACGGAAAAGGTTTTTTTCGCTGTGGGGGTCGGGTGAGGGAGCATTGAGTCGGACATACCTGCGCCTGGAAAAGCATATTAAAAATAAAACAGTATCACTCCTTTAACGCGGCGGCAATGCAGGCAAATTTAATAAATATTAAGCTCCGACAAAATGCCGGAGCTCAAATATATCCGCCTGGTGCTGGCGATTATTACGCTTCTTGCCAGCCAGCAAACACTTCTTTATGGTCTTTGGTCAGAACCACATTATTCCCGTCGATTTTATCGACCCACTCAAGCGGAATATAATGGTGTTTACCGCCAGACTCGGAGTCATTTTTTGCGAGCTTAATGCGGTTGCCGTCAAGATGGTCAACGGTGCCAACGTGGGTACCGCAGCTTGCCATTACCTGAGCATGGTCCTTGATTTCACTCTGGTTTACCATAATTAATTCTCCTCATTTGGTTTCTACGGGTGTGACACGAAACTAACTGTAGTCCATAAATAACGTTTCGACCGCCTCATTAGCATTTCGAAACATTATTTCCCGCCGCGTTTTAGGTTCGCACGAAATATATAAGAATCGACTGAGAAATATTCCAGGCACGTTATTATGTCGCATAATTATCTTCACGCACTCAACATGGAGGCATATATGGTAGAAACCAATCGTACCGAAATATCCCTGGCTCTTGGTGAAGCGGTTTTAGATATCGTCCAAAAAGGCCAGGAGGTGTCGAGAGAGAATCTGGCACGGGCCATGAAAAGTAAAGCGGAGCGAGAACCTGATGACGAGCGCCTTCTTGATTACTGGAAAGCCTGTCATATCCTTGCCGCTTAAAGGTGGCGGCGTGGAGCCTGTGCCCCGCGCCGCCTTTGCGATCACTCGTCGAAGTACCAGTAACCCTGGTTAATCAGCCCGGTCAGTTCGTCCACAAATGCCGGATTTCGCAGGGCATCGCCCAGCTCCGCACGGCTAAGCTCGGTGTAGCGACACAGTGCATCTGCTGCGTTTGCATCCGACACCTCCAGCCGCTCGCTGTTGATAAAGAAGCTGCCCCCGACATTCAGGACCCGCAACCCGCTCAGGCGAGTCAGCGTTTCGCCGCCCGTCAGCGCGTCGAGCACCTCTTCCGGGGTGTACTCCGGTTCCGCCGGGGCAATATCCAGCTCGTGGCGCGGCGTGGAGATGAAGCTGCCAAACCACTGCGTAAAATCGTCTGGTTTGCTGATCATGTCGATCATCATCTTGCGCAGACGCTCAAGCTCATAGGCCTCAACCCGGCCCGGATGCTCCCGGCAGGTGAGATCCGGATCGCTGTAGTGCTCCCCGCCCAGATCGTTTTCCAGCGCGTAATCGGCAAAGCTGCTGATCAGATCCCGGCCATTCGGCCCGCGGAAACCTACGGAGTAGTTGAGCGCCGTCTCGTGGGTGAAGCCATCGTGGGGGAATCCAGGCGGAATATAGAGAATGTCGCCCGGGGCCAGATCTTCGTCGATGATCGGCTCAAAAGGATCGACATGAAGCAGCGCCGGATGCGGGCAGAACTGACGCATCGGCAGCTTGTCACCCACGCGCCAGCGACGGCTGCCCATCCCCTGGATGATAAACACATCGTACTGATCGATATGCGGACCCACGCCGCCGCCCGGCACCGAGAAGGAGATCATCAGATCGTCCAGACGCCAGTCCGGCAGCACGCGGAACGGACGCACCAGCTCGGCGGCAGGGGCGTGCCAGTGGTTAACCGCCTGCGCCAGCAGCGACCAGCCGGTTTCGCCTAAGCCATCGAAGTGCTCGAACGGACCGTTACTGGCGTGCCATTTGCCCTCTTTATGGCTCACCAGGCGACTGTCCACCTCCGGCTCCATCGCCAGCCCTGCCAGCTCATCGGGGCTGATAGGATCGACAAAATTTGGCAGTGCGTTTTTGAGGACAACGGGTTTCTTTTGCCAGTATTTTTCTAAAAATTCCGGCCAGTTCAGGTTGAGTTGATACGCCATGGTTAGCACCAGTTAAAAAGACAAACGGGTGTGATTATAGGAAGAGGTGGGGCCGCGCTGCCTTGTCGTGGGTCAAGGGGGAATGAAAACCTGCCGCATTCAGCCATTCGCATGACACAGGGTGACAGTTTCACGCTTTATCGTGAGCGCAAGTTACAGAGCGACTTATATCGTTAATCACTAAGAGCGTATTGTCATGAGGCCTGCGATGAGCCCGTTTATTGAACTGCCGGTTTCCGCCAGCGTAAAGACCCTGATGGGGGTATATACCCGTAAGGAGAACCCGTCCGTTTTCGCACCTGTGGCCGGTGAGCTGCCTGAAGGAAGCGTGGTTCGCATTCAGGCGGCGGTGGTGGGTGATGCGGTGCAGGGAAATCCTCACTGGTACCGGATTGATGAAGAGACCTTTATCTGGGCGGGCGCCTGCACGCCGATCCAGCCCTGTCCCGAATTTCCGCCTGCTACGCGCGTTAACTGGACGGCGGTGGTGTTTGCGGTACGTTAGGCGCTGATAACCCGCACATCCTCTGCCGTAAACGCCGCAATCGCCTCCTGATCCAGGCTCGCCTCCACCACCAGCACGTCGATATCGCGGCTTTTCGCCACCACAAAGCGCGCCACGCCGGGGATTTTATCGGTGGTGAGCGCCACAATGGTCTGGCTGCTCTGGCCGATCACCGCTTTTTTGAACTCGCAGTCGGCAAAGTCGAACCCGGTCAGCCCCATCCCTGGATCCATCGCGCAGCCACCGATAAAGGCCTGATCGAAAATCATCCCCTGGATCTGACTCGCCGCCGTGGCACCCACCGCACCGCCGGAGCCGCGCTGGATCTGCCCGCCGGTGATAATCACCTCACACAGCGGGTGACGCAGCAGTTCCGCGGCGATGGCCGGGGAGTTGGTCACCACGGTGACGGCCAGATCCGGCGGCAGGGCTTTCGCCAGCGCGAGGTTGGTGGTGCCGGTATCGATAAAGATACAGCTGCCCGGCTTGATCAGGGTTGCCGCTTTCTGCGCGATCGTGGCTTTTTTTGCGTGGTTTTGCTGCTCGCGGCTGTAGAAGTTCCCGGCATCGGCCAGCTGTAGCACCGCCCCGCCATAGACCTTCTTACAGAATCCTTCTTTGCTAAGCTCATGTAAATCACGGCGAATCGTGTGTTCCGATACCTGCATGCGGATCGCCAGGTCAGCGCAGACCACCCGGCCATTTTCTTGCAGGATCTGGCGGATCCGATCTTGTCGTTGTTCCGGGAAAGCTGCATAATCGAGCATAAATTATCTTCTCTGGATTTGAATCGAGCAACAATGCGCATAATGTTGCATGACGACGCGCTCTGTCAATCCACCTGGCCCGAAACCGGAGTATCACAATGAAGCGCTATGATGATTACCGTCAGCAGGTGCCCGCCACACAGCCCCATGACGGCTTCCTGTTTGAACCTGTGAACGCAGATGCGCGCGCCGGGGAAAAGGTGCAGCGCAAGACGCCTGCCTCCCCGTTACTGAAACCTGATAAGGATGTGAAATGACCTCTCAGACCACCGGAGCCGTCCAGCGGCTTGCCACCCGGATCGTCTTTTTCATTGCCGGTTATGTCACCGCCACCTGGGCGGTGCTGGTGCCTTTCGCCAAAGCCAATACCGGCGTTAACGAGGCCACGCTCGGTTCGCTGCTGCTCTGTCTGGGGATGGGGGCGCTGATTGCGATGCCGCTCACCGGGATGCTTACCAGCCGCTACGGCTGCCGCCGGGTGATTATCACCGCGATGGCGATCGTCCTGCTCACTACCCCGCTGCTTGCCATCATCCCGGATCCGCGCCTGCTCGCCGCCGCATTGCTGCTGTTCGGCGTGGGGGTCGGCGTGACGGACTGCGCCATGAATATTCAGGCGATCATCGTTGAGCGCGACGCCCCCGGGCCGGTGATGTCTGGTTTTCACGGCATGTACAGCGTGGGCGGCATTGCCGGCGCCGGGGCGATGACCCTGCTATTGACCCTCGGGGCCAGCGCCTTTGTCGCCTGCCTGATCATCATCCTGAGCGTTATCCTGATGCTCGCTTTCAGCCTGAAAGGGCTGCTGCCCTGGGCCAATCCCGCCTCTGGCCCGGCCTTTGCCGTGCCGCGCGGCGTGGTGCTGCTGATCGGCCTCATCTGCTTTGCGGTGTTTCTCGCCGAAGGCACGGTGCTGGACTGGAGCGCGGTGTTCCTGACCGAGGTGCGCGGCGTGCCTGAATCCCTGGGTGGGCTGGGCTTCACCTGCTTCTCGGTGGCGATGACCTTTTTCCGCTTAACCGGCGATAAACTGATCGCCCGCACCGGTGCCCTGCGCGCCGTGGTGGGGGGCGCCATCGTGGCCGCCGCAGGGTTTGCGCTGGTGACCTTTGTCCCGCAGTGGCAGCTGTCATTGCTGGGCTACGTGCTGGTGGGCGCCGGTTGCGCCAATATCGTGCCGGTGATGTTCTCCGCCGTTGGCCGCCAGACCCGCATGCCGCAGGCAGTTGCCGTCCCGGCTATCACCACCCTGGGCTATCTCGGCGTGCTCGCCGGGCCCGCAATTATCGGTTTCGTGGCGCACGCCACCTCTTTAACCCAGGCGTTTATGGTCATTATGGTGCTGATGCTGGTCGTCGCCCTGCTCTCCGTGACCGTCACCGCCTCTCAACCCGCCCGCAGCGAGGGATAAGATGAATATTGCACATGTGGCACTCTGGACCCGTAACCTGGACGCGCAGGTCCACTTCTGGCAGACGGTTTTTGGCGGCCAGCGTAACGAACGCTACCTCAGCAAAAACCGTCCGGGCTTTGAATCGCACTTTATCACGCTGTCCGACGGACCGACTATCGAGCTAATGACGGTGCCGGATCTGCCCGATCGCCCTTCGCACCCGGAGTTTGTCGGCTGGGCGCATATCGCCCTGAACGTGGGTAGCAGGGCGGATGTGGATCGGATGGCGGAGCAGGCGCGGTTGAGCAATACGCTGCTGAGCGCTCCAAGGATGACGGGAGATGGCTATTATGAAGCGGTAATTGCGGACCCGGACGGGAACCGTATTGAGCTGGTGGGGGAATAATCTGCCAATATTTTACCCCTCGTGAGAGAGCATCAGGCATTGCCGGGTGGCGGCTACGCCTTACCCGGCCTACAAAACCCGTAGGCTGGGACTGCCGAAAACCGTGACTGAGCTGGAAAAAATATCGATTGCTACTCTGGCCCGCTGTCCCATGACGACAATGTAATCCATTCTGGCCTACGCTTACCCGATAAGAAACGCAGATTCACCTATTCCGCTATGCACCTTTCATATAGTTATCATATTGTTAAATGATAATGATAATTAATGTGTTAAAATTGACATGTTCATAAAACTGCCACCTGAAACGCATGAACAGAGGGGGCGGTTTTTACGCTGAGCGAAAATCCTCTCATCTTTGTCAGGCTGAAACATTGGGGCTATTAATGGAACACATTGTCTATGTCGTTGATGATGATCACGCTGTCAGGCGGTCCGTGGTCGGGCTGCTGGAGTCTGCCGGGCTGAACGCCCTCGACTTCTCCTCGGCAGAATCTTTTCTGCAACACACCTTTGAAGATGTGCCCTCCTGCGTGATCCTCGATATGCAGATGCCCACCATCAGCGGGTTTGAAGTGGCGGACTCCCTGAAGGCCAGCGGGCGCGAGATCCCGATAATCTATCTTACCGGCCACGGCACCATTCCGATGACGGTGAAGGCGATGAAGGGCGGTGCGTATGAGTTTCTCACCAAGCCGGTGGCGTCGAACGATCTGCTGAACTCCATTGGCGACGCGCTGAAGCTGGCGGAAGAGAACGCCCTGCAGTTGCGGGAGCAGTACTCTCTGAAGCAGCGCCATCTCTCGCTGACGCCGCGGGAGCAGGAGGTGTTGCAGCTGGCGATCAGCGGGATGCTGAACAAGCAGATCGCCGCCGAACTGGGGGTAAGTGAAATTACCGTCAAAGTCCACCGCCGACGGGTAATGGAGAAGATGCAGGCCCGCTCGCTGGCGGATCTGGTCAGGGCCGCGGAGCGCCTGACCAGAAGCCAGCCCTCAGAGTGACGTCTCGCCCTCCGCCAGCGGCAGGGTAAAGGCAAAGACAGAGCCGTGCGGCTCGCGGTTGCGGGCCGTCAGCTTGCCGCGATGGCGCTCGATAATGCTGTAGCTGATGGTCAGCCCCACCCCCATCCCCTGGGCTTTAGTGGAGTAGAACGAGTCAAAGATACGCTCGGTCTGCCCCTGGGCGATGCCGGTACCGCTGTCGGCGATTTCAAATGTGATCCCGCCCCCTTCCGGGTTCGAGGTGGAGAGTAGCAGCGTACCGGGCCGCGTTTTGATCTCGGCCATCGCCTCCACCGCGTTCATCACCAGATTCAGCAGCACCTGCTGGATCTGTACGCTATCAGCCACAATAAAACTGTTCGCCGCCGCCAGGGCATAGCTGACGCTGATGTTCCGCCGCTCCAGCTCGCTGCGCGAAAGAGTGATGATGTGCCGCACCAGATAGTGCAGATCGATACGGGCAAAGGCCGGATCCTGTTTGCGGGTGAGGGACTGCAGGCTGCGAATGATCTCCCCTGCCCGCTCCCCCTCGGAGACAATCTCCTCCAGCCCGAGCCTGGCCTTATCCAGCCGGGCCGGATCGCGGTTCAGCCAGCGCAGGCTGGCCCCGGCATTCGCGACAATCGACATCAGCGGCTGGTTGATCTCGTGGGCGATGGACGAGGTTAACTGGCCGACGGTGGTCGCCCGGGAGACGCGGGCCAGCTCGGCCTGCGCCACCCGCATGGCATCTTCCGCCGTCCGCTGGGTGGTGATGTCGGTGATGATGCCGTAATACTCGTTCACTTCGCTGCCCACGCCGACCGGATCGCCAATCCCCAGAATGGTGCGCACGGCGCCGTCGGCGCGGATAATGCGGAACTCGGCGCGCATGGTCAGGCCATCGCGCACGCTCTCGGTCACCAGAGTGCTGATGCGCGGATAGTCATCCTGGTGCACAAAGGTGAGAAACTCCGCCATCGAGATCATCTTCTGCTTCTCCGGCAGGCCCAGAATGCGGGCATACTCCTCCGACATAAACATCAGATCCTGTTGCAGCTCCCAGCGCCAGCTGCCGGTATGGCTGATCTGCTCCCCCAGCATCAGCGAGGTCTGGCTGGCCCGCAGCTCTTTCTCCACCCGACGCCGCTGCTGGTTCTCCTCCAGCAGCTCGGCATAGAGCCGGGCGGTCTCCAGTGAGATGGCGGCGTGCGCCCCCAGCAGGCTCACCACCCGGGAGTGCTCGACGGTAAAGACCTCCGGCATCAGGCGGTTCTCCAGGTAGAGCACCCCCACCAGCCGCGCCTGCTTGAACATCGGCACGCACATCACCGCCGCGCCGGAGGTGACCAGATACGGGTCCTGGCTGAAGGGGTGAAACTCCTCCGGCTTGCCGGTATGGATCTCCTGCCCGGTGCGGATCACCGCCGCCAGTACCGTCAGCGGCATCTCGGTAGCCATCGGCACCTCTTTGCGGATCTGCACCTTCACGCCGTCGGTGGTGGTGCTGGCGCTGGCCTCGATCTCCGGGATGTTGTTGTCATTCACCCGGATTAAAAAGCCGCGCTGCGCCCCGGCCCGCTCCAGCAGGATGGTCATCAGGGTTTCGATCAGCCGCTCGAGGTTGATCTCTTCCGACAGGGCGCGCGAGGCTTTGATTACGCTCTGGAGATCGCGGATCTCCTCGTTGCGGGCAAAGGCCACCGTGTCCCAGGCGTTGGCCTGGCCGGGGGCCAGCAGATAGGGGAAATCCCGCTCCAGCTGGCGCACTTTGGACTGCGCCCCGGCCCGACCCCAGGCGGTCATCGCCCCGCGGAAGTGGGCCTCGGCGGCGGTGGTGTAGCCGCAGGCGTGGGCGAAGCGCCCCGCCAGCTCGTGGGCCAGGGCGTTGAAGGGGTTGAAGCCCCCTTCGCGCGACAGGCGCACCGCCTTCTCGTACTGTTCGAGGGCGATGCTGTTCATGCCGTCGAGGCGCACGATCTCGGCGTAGATCAACGCCTCTTTATCGGCAAAGGTGCCGGGGTTAACCCGCGCCCAGAGGGCGATCTTGTCGTAATGAAGGTGGATCTGACGGCGCAGATCGGCGGAAAACGTCTCCGGGGTCAGCTGCTGCGAGAGGGTGAGCGCGCTGTAAAGGTGGTAGTCCAGCAGGTGGATATGGCCCGGCGCGGACCAGGCAAAGCGCCCGGCCTGGGCCAGATTATCTGCCGCCTGGGGAAACTCGCCGCAGGCGAAGTGGGCCATGCCGCGGTAGAGCCAGAACCAGAACAGCATGGTGGAGGTCTGCTCCGGCGCCTGCTCCGGGGCGGCAGGCAGCAGGGATTGCGACAGCGCCTCGCTGGCGCTCCACTGACCGTTCACCGGGGTGCGCAGGTGCTCCACGTAGTGGCGCTGCATCAGCAGGATCGTCTCTATGTCCTGAAAATGGGTTTTACGCACGAAGGCCAGTCCGCGCTCGATGCTCATCAGCACCGCGTCGAGATGATCGCCCCGGGTGAGGAAGTTGATCACCTGGTGACAGGCGGCGAAGCAGGCCACCGTCATATCGCCGTGGGTCACGGCGGAGGTGAAGCAGGCCCTGGCGCACTCAATGGTGTAGCCCAGCGGCTGGGTCCAGACGCTAAGCTGATCCAGCGCCAGCAGGGTTTTGGCTTCGAAGGCGTCGTAGCCGTGGCGGTTGACCAGCTCCCGGGCCAGGGTGCCGTACTGGAAGCCGAGCCGATATTCGGCGTAGCGGTGCCCAATCAGCACCCCGAACCACGCCATCGCGGAGGTGGAGGCGCCGGTGATGCCGTGATCCAGGGTCAGGTGCATCATCCGGCACAGCAGAATGAAATGCAGGCGCGAGCTGGTGAAGCTGGCGAAGAGGCTGGCGCTGTTGAGCAGGTTCATCACCGCCTCGGTGTCGCCATCTTTCATCAGCGGCAGGCGGCTAAAATGGTCCTGCGGGTTCTCGCCAACGCGGTTGCACAGGCTCTGCCAGGCCTCGTCGCACTCGGCGTTCTCCGGGAAGCGGCTGACGTGAATGCCAAACACCGCCAGCCAGCAGAGGGCTGCCTCCAGCGCCAGCCGGTTGTCGGACTGGCGCATGTAGACTTCGGCCAGCAGGTTGGCCGCCAGCGCTTTCTCCGCCAGCCCGCCGGGGGAGCCGAGAATGCGGTCGCACAGCCAGCGGGTGGCCTCAAGATTGCCCAGCGCAAACTCGCAGCCCGCCTCTTCGCTGTCGAGAATAAAGTCGCTGGCGCTCTCGGGCGCCGATCCGGCGTTGCCCAGCGCCCGGGCGGTCTGGATATAGCTCAGGGCCGACAGATAATCCCCCGAGCGCCGGGCGCGGCGGGCGGCCAGCAGGCTCAGCTCGCGGAACATCTGGCGCTGGGGCGCAGGCTGAATGCTGTCCAGCGCCGCCGTCACGTGATGCACGGCGCGGAACAGGATCTCGTTACCCGCCGCCTGACGGGCCGACTCCGCCAGCAGGCTGGCGGTGGTAAGGTGCAGGCGGCTGCGCTCGGCGTTATCCAGCAGGGCGAAGGCCGCCTCCTGAACCCGGTCGTGGGTAAAGGCATAGCCTTCCTCGCTGAGGGTGATCAGCTGCGCCGTCACCGCCGGATGCAGGGCGTAGCGGATCTCCGCCACCGACATTGATACCACCCGGCAGACCATCTCCAGCTCGCCGCTGCCGCCCAGACAGGCGATGCTGCCCAGCAGCCGACGGGTCTCTTCGGGCATCTCCTCCAGCTGCTGGAGCACCAGCGTGACCACGTTTTCGGTGTAGTGCCGGGTGCGGATAGCGTGCAGATCGTAGTGCCACTTATCCTGATATTTGTTGTGCGTCACCAGCCCGTCATCGACGATACGGCGGAAGAACTCATGGACAAACAGCGGATTGCCGCCGGTTTTCTCGTGGATCAGCCCGGCCAGATCCGCCGTGCTGGCGGATCGGGTATGGAAGATGCTCGCCAGCCAGCGCGACACCGCCTTCACCGACAGCGGCTCCGGGCACAGCTCGGTGGTATTGCGCGAGATCCGGTGCAGGTTCGCCAGCTGCTGATGCAGGGTGCTGTCCGGCACCGGGCAGACATCCCGGTGCGCCACCACCAGCAGCAGCGGCACGTTACTGGCGTTGGTCAGCAGGTACGCCAGAATTTGCAGGCTGGCGGCGTCGATCCAGTGGATATCATCCAGCAGCAACACCAGCGGGCAGCCCGCGCTGGCGAAGGTTTTCACCAGCGCCAGCACCATATGGCTGAAGCGCGCCCGGGCGTCAAGGGAGAAGCTGTCGCTGGAGAAGCGCGGCTTGTTCTCCAGCAGCAGCCGCAGCTCCGGCACCAGGCTGACGGCCAGCTCGTCATACCCCTCCAGCTCCCGCGACAGGCGGATCTTCCACTGCGCTACCTCCGTTGCCGACAGTCCCAGCAGGTGCAGCACCAGGGTGCGAAAGGCTGAGCTCAGGGCGGCATAGGGCAGCGTGGGGGAAAACTGATCCACCTTGCCTACCGCCAGCAGCACGTTGCGGTGCTGTAGCGCCTTTAGCGCCGAGGCGATAAGGGACGATTTGCCGATCCCCGACGGGCCGCTGATCGCCACAAATCCGGCAAGGTTGTCGCGGCATACCCGGTCAAAGGCGTGGATCAGATCCGTTGCCTGGGGATGGGCGGTGTAGAGGGTATCGGTGAGATGAAACGCCGGGGAGCGATCCTGCAAGCCGGGGGTAAAGGCGGCAATATCGCCCTCGTCGCTCAGGGTAGCCTGGCAGCGGCGCAGGTCGGCAATCAGGCCATCGATGGTCTGGTAACGGTTCTCCGGTTTTTTCGCCAGCATCTTCAGGATGATGGCCGAGATCATGGCGGGCACGCCGGGGCAGACCGCTCCCGGGGAGCGCGGCTCCGAGGCGATGTGGTAATGCGCCCACTTGCCCTGATCCTGGCCGCCCAGCTCAAACGGCAGGCTGCCGGTGAGCAGCTCGTAGAGCACCACCCCGAGACTGTAGAGATCGCTGCGGCTGTCCACCGAGCGGTGGGTGCGGGTGGTGTGCTCCGGCGACATGTAAGCAGGTGTGCCGCCCACGATGGCCAGTCGCGACTGCTGTAGCTCTTCCGAGGCGCCGGACGACAGGCCAAAGCCCCCCAGCCGACAGCTGTTGTCGTCATGAATAAAGATATTGCCGGGCTTGATATCCCCGTGTACCAGGTTGCGCAGATGCATCAGACGCAGAGGCAGGCTGATGCGGATCGCCAGCTCCAGGAAGCTCTGGATACAGGCCATCGGCGCACCAACGATGCGCGTCAGCAGCACAAAGGAAAAAGGGGCGTAAACCAGCGCAAATCGCCCGTGGTACTGCGTGGTGGCGACCGGACGGATAGCCCAGTCGTCGCTCAGGTACTCCCGCAGGGCAAACTCATTACGCAGCAGGCGCGTTGCGTTGGCCTCTTCTTCATCGCTCACGGCGGTGGCGATAATAAACGACCCGCCGGAGCTGGGCAGGCGGGCATTCAGCCAGCAGAGGCTCCCCTCCTGGCCCAGCGGGGTAAAAATGACATCTTCTTTAAGCACAAAAGCCCGCCCTTCGGATAAATTTCCGGGGGCGGGCCAGAGTGCAGGCAGCGATGGGGTGTTCATCCACGTTTCCTTATTTTTCTTCATTAATGGTTCTCGTGGGATAACGGTGCAGGTGGTGTCAGGTGGCGAGCGCGCGCTGAATGTGCGCCAGCAGCACATCGACGTTTATCGGCTTGCGCAAAAAAGCAACGGCGCCATTCTCAACAGCGTAGCGCTCTATGTTGTCATCCGCATGACCTGAGATAAAAATGAGCGGCGGCGGTGAACTGGCGATAAGGTGCAGCCTGTCGAGCATCTCCAGACCGTTCATCCCCTGCAGGCGGATGTCGGCAATCACCAGCGCCGCGTCTGTCAGCGCGGTGGGGTGGCTGAGAAACCCCTCCGCCGAGTCGAAGGCTTCTGTGGCATACCCCTCCGACTGCAGCAGGTTGCTTAACCCGCTGCGAACAGACCGTTCATCATCAATGATGGCTATGCGCTGCGGCATGCTCTCTTTCCTCAATATGGACGTGATTAAACCTCGCTGCCGTCGCCGGGACGGGGTGGAGGCGGAGTACCGCTGATTTTGGGTACGCATTCGTGGCGAAACCAGGTCATCGTCAGCTGACGGCTGAACAGGCGGCGGCCAATCGGGATCAACTGCTCCCCCACCAGCATGCCAAACAGCCCCATCAGCGCAACAACGGGCGGCGCGGGCGAGTGTACATCAATTGCGGCATAAATAACCCCTGCCAGAATTCCGCAGCTCAGCGAAACGACCCAGGCTTTCATGACGAGGCTCCTGTGGAGAGGGTGACGGGCGCCTTTTGCGCGGTGTCGTCAGCATGCAAAAAATGGCGGGTGGCCTGTTCGCCTGCCAGCATGCCCAGCAGACCAATCAGCGCCAGCGCGGGCGGCGCCGGAGAGCGGACTTTCAACAGCGCGTAGAGCAGGCCGATAAGCACGCCTGCCGCGAGGGAAATTAACCCAGTACTCATGATGCACTCCAGAGAGGTCAGCGGCAGGCCGGATGAGGGCCCAGCCTGCCGCTGTTAACTTAGCGGACCGGGGCCGGAACCGGCGCCAGGGTTTCGTGCTCGCTCTTCTGGCGAGACGGTGCTTTGTGCACCATGGTGTAGGCGTAATCCACGCCCATGCCGTAGGCACCGGAGTGCTCACGCACGATATCCATTACCGCGTTGTAGGTCTCTTTGCGCGCCCAGTCACGCTGCCACTCCAGCATCACCTGCTGCCAGGTTACCGGGATCACGCCCGCCTGGATCATGCGCTGCATGGCGAAGTCGTGGGCCTCTTTTGAGGTGCCGCCAGAAGCGTCCGCCACCATGTAGATCTCGTAGTCGCCTTCCAGCATCGCGCACAGGGCGAAGGTGTTGTTGCACACTTCGGTCCACAGACCGGAGACCACCACTTTCTTCTTGCCATTGGCTTCCAGCGCGTCACGCACTTTCTGGTCATCCCAGGAGTTCATGGAGGTACGCTCAAGGATCTCTTTGCCCGGGAAAACATCCAGCAGTTCCGGGAAGGTGTTGCCGGAGAAGCTTTCGGTTTCAACGGTGGTGATGGTGGTCGGGATATTGAACACTTTGGCCGATTTCGCCAGCGCTACCACGTTGTTTTTCAGCACCTGACGGTCGATAGACTGCACGCCAAACGCCATCTGCGGCTGCTGGTCGATGAAGATAATCTGACAGTTATCCGGGGTTAACACTTCGAGCTTTGAGTTAGACATAATGGTATCCAGTGAGGTTAACAGGTGAAATCGCACCACGCGTTGACGATGCGTTGAGTGCATCCTATGCCTCTCTGGCCCCGGCGGTAATTATCTCTTTGTATAATTAACCTTTCGTATAGGTATACGCAGGTATAGTTATACTTTGGTATACCTATCCCTTTGTATAACTGGTTTTTTTCAGTAACCGGTTCCAATAATCCTGACCATTCCCCCTCTCAGTCAGGAGCAATTATGACTTCCTCTGCCAAAGCAGATCTGATTCTGGTGAATGGCCAGTTTCACACCGTCGATCGTGAAAATCCCCTCGCCGAAGCGGTGGCCGTGCGTGACGGTAAATTCCTTGCGGTGGGCACCGCTGCCGAGGTAATGCAGTACCACGACGACGCTACCAAAGTGGTGGATCTGAAAGGCCACACCGCCATTCCCGGTCTTAATGACTCGCACCTGCACCTGATCCGCGGCGGGCTGAACTACAACCTCGAGCTGCGCTGGGAGGGGGTGCCCTCGCTGGCTGACGCCCTGCGGATGCTCAAAGAGCAGGCCCTGCGCACCCCGTCACCGCAGTGGGTGCGCGTGGTGGGCGGCTGGAGCGAGTTCCAGTTTGCCGAGCGCCGCATGCCGACCCTGGACGAGATCAACGAGGCCGCACCGGACACCCCGGTCTTTATCCTGCACCTGTATGACCGCGCCCTGCTCAACCGCGCGGCGCTGAAGGTGGTGGGGTACACCAAAGAGACCCCGAACCCGCCGGGCGGTGAGATCCAGCGCGATGCCAACGGTAACCCGACCGGGATGCTGATCGCCCGTCCGAACGCCATGATCCTCTACGCCACCCTCGCCAAAGGGCCAAAGCTGCCTCTGGAGCAGCAGGTGAACTCCACCCGCCAGTTTATGCGCGAGCTGAACCGCCTGGGCTTAACCAGCGCCATCGACGCCGGCGGCGGTTTCCAGAACTACCCGGAAGACTACGAGGTGATCGCCGAGCTGCACGAGAAAAAGCAGATGACCATCCGCATCGCCTACAACCTCTTCACCCAGCGCCCTGGCCACGAGCTGGAAGATTTCGAGAAGTGGACCGATATGCTCAAGCCGGGCCAGGGCACCGACTTCTTCCGCCATAACGGCGCGGGGGAGATGCTGGTCTTCTCCGCCGCCGACTTTGAAGATTTCCTTGAGCCGCGCCCGGATCTGGCCCCCGGCATGGAGGACGAACTGGAGCGCGTGGTGCGCCATCTGGTGGAGCACCGCTGGCCGTTCCGCCTGCACGCCACCTACGACGAGTCCATCAGCCGGATGCTGGATGTCTTTGAGAAGGTGAACCGCGAGATCCCGTTCGACGGCCTGCACTGGTTCTTTGACCACGCCGAGACGGTGACCCAGCGAAACATCGACCGCATCAAGGCGCTGGGCGGCGGCATCGCTGTGCAGCACCGCATGGCCTTCCAGGGCGAGTACTTCGCCGAGCGTTACGGGATGGAGGCGGTGCGCCACACCCCGCCGGTCACCCGTATGCTTGAGACCGGCGTGCCGGTAGGACTCGGGACCGACGCCACCCGCGTGGCGAGCTACAACCCGTGGACCGCCCTCTACTGGCTGGTCTCTGGCCGTACCGTCGGCGGAATGCAGATGTACGATCACAGCGCCCGTCTGGATCGCGACACCGCCCTGATGCTCTGGACCCAGGGCAGCGCGTGGTTCTCGAACGAGCAGAACCAGAAAGGCCAGATCAAAAAGGGCCAGCTGGCGGATCTGGCGGTGCTGAGCAAAGACTACTTCCGCGTGCCGGAAGAGGAGATCAAGGGCATCGAGTCGGTGCTGACGGTGGTGGATGGCGATATCGTCTACGCCGCAGGCAGCTTCGGTCCGCTGGCGCCGCCTGCCATCCCGGTTCTGCCGGAGTGGTCCCCGGTGGTCAAGGTGCCAGGTCACTACCGCAGCGCGCCACCGCAGGCCGCCCGCGTAGGGATGCAGCCTGCGCACCACTGTAGCGGTCCGTGCGGGGTGCACAACCACTCGCACGACTTTGCCCGCACCGCAGAGATGCCGGTGGCCGACGATAACGCCTTCTGGGGAGCGCTGGGCTGCAGCTGCTTCGCGTTCTGATCATGATGAACTCAACGCAACCCAACCTGCCCCGGATTGACCTGGGGCTGTTCTTCCTGCGCATCACCGGCAGCCTGCTGTTGCTCTACGTGCATGGCCTGCCGAAAGTGCTGCACTTCAGCGAAGAGCTGACGCGGATCGAAGATCCCTTTGGCTTCGGGCCGTACTTCAGCCTGATCCCGGCGATCGTCGCCGAGGTGATCTGCCCGATCCTGATCCTGTTCGGCGTGGCGACCCGGCTGGCCTGCGTGCCAATCATCGCCGTGCTGCTGGTGGCGATGCTGGTAGTGCATCCGGGCTGGTCGATCGCCGAAGGCCAGTTTGGCTGGCTGCTGCTGATCATCTTCACCACCCTGGCCATCACCGGCCCCGGTGGCTGGCGGCTGCGTACACGTGCTACGGAGAGATTCGCATGACCCAGGTGACCGACGCGCACATCGAACACCCCCCTGCCCCGGCGATCTCAACGTGGCAGCCGCTGCACCAGCGGGTGTTCCGCATGCTGTGGATCGCCACGGTGGTCTCCAACGTCGGCTCGTGGATGAGCGACGTCGGCGTGAACTGGAGCATGCTGACCCTGAGCGCCGATCCGCTGGATATCGCCCTGGTGCAGGCGGCAAGCAGCCTGCCGATGTTCCTCTTCGCCCTGCCCTCCGGGGTGATGGCGGACATCGTCGATCGTCGCAAGTACCTGCTCTTCTCCCAGCTGTGGGTGTTTATTGCCGCGGCGGGGCTGACGGTGCTGTCGTTTACCGGCCAGGTGACCCCGACGGTGCTGCTGGTGGCGGCCTTTCTGCTGAGCGTGGGCAGCGCCATGAGCTCGCCGCCGTTCCAGGCGGTGGTGCCGGACCTGGTGAGCAAGGCGGAGCTGGGCCCGGCGATTGCGCTGAACTCGCTGGGGGTGAACATCAGCCGCGCCATCGGTCCGGCGCTGGGGGGCTTTTTGCTCTCGCTGGCGGGGCCGTGGATGGTATTCCTGCTCAACGCCCTGTCGGTGCTGGGCGTGGCCTGGGTGCTGTGGCGCTGGAAACCTGCGGCATCGGTGCAGCGCCTGCCGCCGGAGCACTTCTTCTCAGCGGTACGTGCCGGGGTGCGCTATGTGCACGCCGCCCCGGTGCTGCGTAACGTCTTAATTCGCACCGTGGCGTTCTTTCTCTTCGCAAGCGCGGGCTGGGCGCTGCTGCCGCTGGTGGCGCGCCGGGAGCTGGGCCTCGGCCCGGCGGGGTACGGCATCATGCTGGCCTGCATCGGGCTGGGGGCGATTGCCGGGGCGGTGCTGCTGCCGCGTCTGCGTCAGCGCCTCAATGCCGATCGGCTGATGGTGGCGGCAAGCCTGGTCTTCGCCATCACCATGCTGGCCCTGGCCTTTGTGCGTCACTTCTGGCTGCTGAACCTGTTTGAGTTTTTCACCGGCTTTGCGTGGATCGCGGTGCTCTCCACCCTCAACCTGGGGGCGCAACGCAGCGCCGCACGCTGGGTGAAGGCCCGGGCGCTGGCGGTCTATCTGACGGTCTTCTTCGGCTCGATGACCGCGGGCAGCGCCCTGTGGGGGCAGATCGCCTCGCACGTCAACACCGCCACCTCGCTCTGCGTGGCAACGGTGGGGATGCTGCTGGCGAGCGCCACGGTGCTGCGCTGGCGGCTTGAGAAAGATCCCAATCTGAACCTCGACACCAGCGGGCTTATCGCCGACGACGCCCGGGAGAACATCCCCAACGAACGCGGGCCGGTGCTGGTCTCCTGCGAGTACCTTGTCGATCCCGAAGCGGTACCCGATTTTCTGCAGGCGGTACACGAGCTGCGCCGGGTACGTCGCCGGGCGGGAGCCATGAGCTGGGCGGTGTATGAAGATATCGACCAGCCGGGCCTGTATATCGAGACCTTCCTGCTGGGATCGTGGGTGGAACACCTGCGCCTGCAGGAGCGGCACACCATGAATGACCACCTGCTGCAAAGCCGCGTCCTGGCTTTTCATCAGGGCGATGCACCCCCGGCAACCCGCTATCTGGTGGCGCCGGTTTAAAACCTAAAACAACCTTTTGAGGAAGAGACTATGGCTACGATCAAAGCGAAAGACGGCACGCAGATTTACTACAAAGACTGGGGTGCAGGTAAGCCGGTGCTGTTCAGCCACGGCTGGCCGCTGGATGCCGACATGTGGGACAGCCAGCTTAACTATCTGTCCGAGCGCGGTTTTCGCGCCATCGCCTTCGACCGTCGCGGCTTTGGCCGTTCGGATCAGCCGTGGAATGGCTACGACTACGACACCTTTGCCTCCGACATCAACGACCTGATCACCGCGCTGGATCTGCGCGACGTGACCCTGGTGGGCTTCTCCATGGGCGGCGGCGACGTGAGCCGCTATATCGGCACCTACGGCACCGATCGCGTGGCGGGCCTGGCGCTGCTGGGAGCGGTAACGCCGATCTTTGGTAAGTCTGATTCTTATCCGCAGGGTGTGGATCAGTCAGTCTTCGCGGGTATTCGTGACGGGCTGCTGAAAGATCGCGCCCAGTTCATCAGCGATTTCGCCACCCCGTTCTACGGCCTCAACGCCGGGCAGAAAGTCTCTGAAGGCGGCCTGACCCAGACCCTGAACATCGCTCTGCTGGCCTCGCTGAAAGGCACCCTGGACTGCGTGACCGCCTTTGCCGAGACCGATTTCCGCCCGGATATGGCGAAAGTCGACGTGCCGACGCTGGTGATCCACGGCAGCAACGACCAGATCGTGCCGTTCGAAACCACCGGCAAAGTGGCAGCGGAGCTGATTAGCAATGCGGAACTGAAGGTGTATGACAATGCACCGCACGGCTTTGCGCTGACGCATCAGGACCAGCTGAACGAAGATCTGCTGACGTTTGTGAAATCGCTGTAAGAGTTAAGTTTGTTGCCGGGTGGCGCTTCGCTTACCCGGCATCTGTTAAACCCCATCTGACGTAAAAACCATTCCCGCGTAAGGCTTCGCCCGACACGCCGCCAGCCGCGCGGCCAGATCCCCCACGTGCAGTTCCAGCTTGTGCCCGTCCGGGTCGAGAAAATAGAACGACGCCCCTTCGCTTTTGTTCTCTTTCCAGACGGTAACGCCTGCGTCTTTAAGCTTTTGCGTGAAGGTGCCGAATTGTTCTGGTGCGACAGAGAACGCGTAGTGGGTGTAGTCGCTCTCCTGCGGCGGAATAAATTTGCGCGTATCGTCATAGGACAGACAGAGCCAGAGATCGCCGCAGGTGAGATACGCCCCGGTGTGCCATTCGGCGTGCAGGCGCAGGCCAAGGAGATCGCGCCAGAAGGTGATGCTGGCAGGCAGGTTGCTGACGGCGAGGGTCAGATGGTTGAGGGCGTTGATCATGAGGTTCACTCCTGGATAGAGGTTAACCTCACTTCTTTAGCATGTTTATCGACGTATAAATAGAAGCGATCCTTGCACGCTTTTTTGGGCTGGCACCACATTTCCATTTCACGCTGTGTTCGCTTTTCTTTGATATAGCCTAAATCGGCGAGGTAGACCCGAAGCGGTTCGGCATTAGTCGTATCTTTGAAAATGATGGCATTCGAAGGAGGATATCCGTCACCGGGTTGAGATTCAAAGTAGTAACTTTGGGAAATTCTCGGCGCGTTTTGAATTTTATTATAGGTGAGAGTGTAATAACGATAGCGATCGGTTTCTTTGTAGACCGTCATCTCGTTTATGTCAGATGCGATGAGGTAGATAAACAGCGAGCAGAGAATTAAGACTGTGAGGAAAAAAACAATGAGGTATCTGATAAAGGTAAAGCGCATCATCTAACCCCTGTATATCCAAATGCTGTGCCATTTTCGGTAAGAACATTAACGACGCCAGAAGTAAAATCATCCCAGGGATACAACCATCTCATAAACATGGGAAGCTCAGCGATGTAAGGCTCATGCTTAATACAAGGGTCGTCTGGATCAGGAAAAATGATGGGTTTAAAGCCACGATTTTTAAAAGAGCCAATAGCTCCATAATAATCCCATCGCCGTAATGCAGATTCATAGCTTACAGGCTTCACCAGGTCAGCATAGAAGCCGGGTCTGATAGCACGATAGAATCCAAACAAATCAGAAACTAAATCTTCTCCGCTAAAGCCGCTATCTGTATACCAGGTAAATAGCCGAAGGCTTTGTAAATCTTCGAAATTGAATGCGGTACTCATCATCATCGCCAACATCATACGATTAATTTCGTGCGTATCACGGCCACGTCTGATTTCCCATTTGGCAAACCGTCCAATACCCAGTCGAGAGCTAACTTTTGCTACGCTCATATCCTGACGATACATAACGACATAGTAATTCCGCCCACTTCCCTCACCCTGCACAAACTGTCTTCTGAGTTCTTCGACATCATCGCCACGGGCATGGCCCATATCTATCCAACCCAGCACATCGGTATAAATAAGCCCTCTTAATGAATGTTCGAAGTCAGCACCATCCCTGATATCTTGTCTTGAGCTCACAATATATATCCTTATATGAGTAAAGCTCTGATAGTAAGTAAGATATTTTATCGTTGTCTATATCAGACTTAATTATTCGGAATTTATTGTAATGTATTACTTAATTGTTCTGGAATTAAGAAGGGGATGGAATATATTTTCCCTACTCATCAACCTTTACGCCGGGTGGCGCTGCGCTTACCCGGCTTACGGTGTTGTAGGCCCGTGCAAGCGCAGCGCCGCCGGGCAATGCCTACTGTTCTCTTTTAGCCCAGGCGGCACGCATCACAGGAATAAACACTGGTGGAATTACCCCCATTTTGGGTAACGGCGTATTGATCTCCACGCCCGGCGCAACCGCGAACCACTCCGTATTAAACGGCAATTTTTGCAGGCGATTAAGATCAAACTTTGTCGGCCAGCTTAGCCCTGCCGTATCAAGCTGATCGTCGATGACGAACTCGCCCTGATAAACGTGGTCCGTCCGTGAGGTTCCATAGACGATCAGGACGGCATGAAGATCCGGGAAGACGTTCAGAATCAGCCCGGGACGCGCTTTCGGCCCCGGATGGCCCAGATCCTCATGTTGAGGAAACTTGCACCAGATAATGTCACCGATTGCAGGTAACGGGTTGTAATTATTAGCCATAAGCATCCTGCTTATTTAAATAATGGAGAGTCCAGATCGTCCTCTGAGATGTCGAGGCCTGACAGTTTCTTAACGGCGGCATGTTGCGCGTCGGTCAGCGGGCCGTCGTCCTGTTCGTAAGCGGGAAGCACCTCTTTAGCAAGGTTGCGTAACGCCTTATGGACTAACTCGGTCTGATTCAGCGAGAGCTCCGCCATCAGACGGGCAAAAGTCTCCTCGCTGACGCCAAATTCGTTATCGACAGAACGAAGCTGGAACAGGAATTTTTTCGGAGGAGTACGTGTTGGGGTGGGCATGATTAACCTCTCTATAAAACTATATGCAAAGTATATAGGGAGAGATAAATATGATCCATATAGAAAGTATATACACCTTTCGGTGATCCTTGTTTTAGGTAGTTAGGCATTGCACTTGATGTTCCCGTAAAATGCCAGCAAAAGAAGGATAACTAACTGAAAATCTTGACTGGAGAACATATGGACGCGGCTGAAAAAGATGGCAGATTTGCGTGGGCGAATTTTTATCAGGCTTTTGCCAAACAGCTACTAACATGGCGAAGCAGGCGAGATGAACTGGTCGCAGGTATTCATCAGATCACCACCGAGGTCGCCGGGATGTCTCATCTGCAAGACAAACCAGCCCAGGGCGAGCCTTACCCGTTAAAAGATATTTGTCCATTTACGACAATAGGTTTATTCAATCGCACTCTCACGGACGCCAATCGGAGCAATATCGCCGGTCATCTGGCGAAATTAATAGGCGTTAGCGAAACCGTGCCCGATTCGTTTGCCGGAGTTCCAGTTCTTAACAACCAGAAATCATGGTTTTTTAGTAGTGAAGGAAAACGTCATACCGCTGACATCGATAAGCTGTGGGAGATGTTCGCTCAGGCCCTGAATTATGCGGATAACCCAACAAATTCGGCAAATTTCATTTATAGCTACGATAACGCATCTGGTGTGCGTAATGTAGGCTGGAATCTGACCATCGGGCTGTACTGGTGTTGCCCGTGGTTTTACCCCACCCTGGATAGCCAGTCGAAATCTTATATTCAGAATGTGCTCAATATTACGATTCTACGGGATGGAAAAAAAGGTCGCAGCAGTGGGCGAAACTACCTGAATATCAGATCCGATATTAATAATCTATTCAGTCAACCAGACTGCCCTGTTCATTCTTTTCCTGAACTTTCTCTGATGGCATGGAACAGGGCCGATGATAAGGAACAAAAGGGGTGGAAAGTATCCCTTTTGGACAAAGTAAAAAAATTATGTCTGGCGAAAAACAGTCCTCACTTAACACGCACTGAGTTTATTGAAACCTACCGGGAAGAAATTCAGGCCGAGCATCCTGATAATAATACGATTGAACATACCATTTCTCATTACCTGCAGAAATTACGTAAGGATGGAGAGCTAACGTTCCATGGTAATGGAAAATATCAATATATTCACTTCAATAATGCTGCCGTGCCCGGCAAAAATAACGCCTCTTACACTCTTAGCCATCTGATTGAAGAAGGCTGCTTCCTGGATGAAGAGAAGATTCACTTCATCCTTCAGCGGCTAAAAGACAAAAAGAACCTGATCCTTCAGGGCCCCCCCGGCACCGGCAAAACCTGGCTGGCGCGCCGTCTGGCTTACTGCCTGACGGGTGAAAAAGCCCCTGAGCGGATCAGCGCGGTACAGTTCCACCCGAACCTCTCTTATGAAGACTTTATTCGTGGCTGGCGCCCCGGCAAAGAGGGACGTTTAGAGCTTATCGACGGGCCATTCGTAAATGCCATCAACAAAGCGCTTAATAACCCCGCCGCGAAATATGTGGTGATTATTGAAGAGATCAACCGTGGCAATCCGGCGCAAATTTTTGGTGAAACGCTTACGCTGATGGAAGCTGATAAACGCACCCCGACTGAGGCGCTGGAACTCTCCTATCGCACGGCTCCGGATGAAAAAATCTATATCCCCGAGAACTTATACATCATCGGCACCATGAATATTGCCGACCGTTCCCTGGCGCTCCTCGACTTAGCCCTGCGCCGCCGTTTCGCGTTTATCGACCTGAAGCCGGTATTTAATGAGGCGTGGAAAAACTGGGTGAACCAAAAATTTGCGGTCGATCCGGATGTTCTGAATTTAATCGAATCGCGTCTGACGGCACTGAATGAGATGCTGGCAAATGACCTCGCCCTGGGGCCGCAGTTCTGCGTCGGGCACAGCTATGTCACCCCAGCAGCCGGCCAGCAGATTGGCGAGGCTATTGCCTGGTATGAACAGGTTGTCGAAACGGAAATTTGTCCGCTGCTCGCCGAATACTGGTTCGATGCCCCGAACAAAGTCAACGACGCAAGAAAAGTGTTATTAGCACAATGATTTCCGGCGAAGAGCAACTTAAGACGTCGCGCATTCCCGTGCGCAATCTCTGGTTATTGATGCTGTACGCTTCCGATCTGTTTCGCGAGCTGGGGCGGAGCTACGTTGCCGTGGAAGATAATCCGGATGAGATCCCCGATCTGGTGGCGAAGATCCTGCTCCATGAGATTGCGCTGCGCCGCCGTCGCAATTTAAGCATGGGCTATCAAACCCGGCATGCCAGTCTGAACCGGGTACGGGGAAGAATTGATATTCTGCATACCGCCAGCCATCAGCTGCTGGATCGGGGCCGGGTTGCCTGCCAGTTCCAGGAGATGACTCTCGATACGCCGCGAAATCGCTACGTTCGCTGTGCGTTAGAACGCCTCACCTCGCTCATCACTAAACCTGCACTGGCCGCAGAGTGCCGCTATGCGGCAATGGCGCTGCGTCGTGAGGGCATTAACGGCGAGTTCCCTGACAACCGCGAACTGCCCTCGGTGACACGCTTTGGCCGCCATGATGCGGCCGATAAACCGATGGTGGATGCTGCGCAACTGGCCTTTCAGTTGCTGTTACCCACTCAGGATAAAGGTCATCATCTGTTACCCGCCCCTTCAGATAATCTCTCCTGGATGCGAAAGCTGTTTGAGAAAGGCATTGCCGGTTTTTATCGCGTCCACCTCAAAAAAGGGATCTGGCAGGTATCTGCCGGGAAAGAGCTGAAATGGGCATTGAGCGATCAAAGCCCAGGCAGTGCTGATATCTTCCCGACGATGCAGTCAGATATCATTCTTGAACATCGGGTGAATGCGAAGCGCATCATTATTGATACTAAATTTAATGCGATCGTCACTAAGGGCTGGCATCGTGATACGACTCTGCGCAGCGGCTATATTTATCAGCTGTATACCTATCTGCGCACGCAGGAGAGCGATGCCGATCCGTTATCCCTTCACGCCGCAGGCATGCTGTTGCACCCTGCTGTTGGGTACATGATGAATGAATACATTGTCACCCAAGGGCATAAGATCCATTTTGCGACAGTCGATATGGCGGCGGATGCACGATCGATAAAAAATCAGCTCCTGGATTTGGCTTACGACTGCGCGCAGCCATAAAGCAAGCGTGGGCACATTTACGCCGGGTGGCGCTGCGCTTACCCGGCCTACAACACACCAGGCCCGTACAAGCGCAGCGCCGCCGGGCAATGCCGGTTAGTGCTTCACCATTACGTGCCGCACCACGGTGTAATCTTCCAGCCCGTACATCGACATATCCTTGCCGTAACCGGAGAGCTTCTGCCCGCCGTGCGGCATCTCGCTGACCAGCATAAAATGGGTGTTCACCCAGGTGCAGCCGTATTGCAGGCGGGCGCTCATGCGGTGCGCGCGACCCACGTCCTGGGTCCAGACTGACGAGGCCAGCCCATACCGGGAGTCATTGGCCCACTCCAGCACCTGCTCTTCGTCGTCAAACATGCTCACGCTCACCACCGGGCCGAAGACCTCGCGCTGGACGATCTCATCCTCCTGTTTCGCGCCGGCCAGCAGGGTGGGCTGGTAGTAATACCCGCTGCCGCCCGCCACATTGCCGCCGGTGACCACGTGAATGTGCGGCAGGGCTTTGGCGCGCTCTACCGCCTCGCTGACGCGGGCCAGATGGGCGGCGGAGCTGACCGGACCCAGCTCGGTGGTCTCATCCTCCGGGGCCCCCATTTTCAGGCTGGCGACGGCGACGCCCAGTTTTTCCACCAGC
This sequence comes from Leclercia sp. GHBNCSD, assembly GCF_055805075.1. Lineage (NCBI taxonomy): Bacteria > Pseudomonadati > Pseudomonadota > Gammaproteobacteria > Enterobacterales > Enterobacteriaceae > Leclercia > Leclercia sp. GHBNCSD. Next base: position 1,414,976 of record NZ_JBQVYO010000001.1, read on the forward strand.
GTGTTATAGACCTCTTTTTGCGCATAGATACGGCAGGCGGCGGTGCAGTCCTGCCCGGCGTTGTAGAACCCGAAGGTGCGTACCCCCTCCACCACCGCGTCGATATCGGCGTCGTTAAAGACGATCACCGGCGCTTTGCCGCCCAGCTCCATATGGGTGCGCTTAATCGACGGCGCGGTATGGGAAATAATGTGCTCCCCGGTGGCGATGGAGCCGGTCAGGGAGACCATGCGCACCTTGTCGTGGCCGGTCAGCGGGTCGCCCACGGTTTTCCCCCGGCCAAACAGGACGTTAATCACCCCGGCCGGGAAGATATCTTTTGCCAGCTCGGCCAGCTTCAGGGCGGTGAGCGGGGTGATCTCAGAGGGTTTAAGCACCACGCAGTTGCCCGCCGCCAGCGCCGGGCCCAGCTTCCAGGCCGCCATCATCAGAGGATAGTTCCACGGGGCGATGGAGGCGACAACGCCCACCGGATCGCGACGGATCATCGAGGTGTGCCCCTCCATATACTCCCCGGCGGCCAGGCCATTCAGGCAGCGGGTGGCACCCGCAAAGAAGCGGAACACGTCGACAATGGCCGGGATCTCGTCGTTCAGCACGCAGTGCAGCGGCTTGCCGCAGTTCTGCGACTCCAGACGGGCAAAGGTGTCGGCGTTCTGCTCAATCACCTCCGCCAGCTTCAGCAAACATTCAGCGCGCGCTTTCGGCGTGGTCTGGCCCCAGGTACGGAAGGCACGATCGGCCGCCTGCACTGCGGCATCCACCTGCTCCGGGCTGGCTTCGGCTATCTCCAGCAGGACCTCGCCGGTGGCCGGGTTGTACACGGGTTGCATCTCACCTGAACCCGCAACCAGTTCGCCATTAATCAGTAAGTTGTGTTGCATAGCCGACTCCATTGTTTTTATGGTCTGAGTGAATTACAGAGATTGTCCCGCGTTAAGGCGTTTTGCATGCTCGATCGCGTCGTTTTCCGGCGCGTTTGAGCGGCCAAACGGTCGGGCCAGCGCCATGTACACCAGCCCAGAAATCACCACCACCGACAGCCCCACCAGCACCGTCCAGCGATCGATAAAATCACTGCTCTCGGCAGGCTGGGCCAGCAGCCAGATACCGCACAGGCCGTAGGCCAGCGCCAGGATATTGACCAGCATTCCCCAGCCGCCGACGCTCCACTCCCCGGCGGGTTTCCAGCCTTTCAGCCGCTGGCGCAGCGCCGCCAGCACCACCATCTGGAACGAAATGTAGATACCGATAACCGCAAAGGCGGTGATGCGCGCCAGGTTATCCGGCTGGAAGTAAACCCACACGCAGATGAGCACCGGCAGCAGGCAGCTGACGATCATCGCGTTGTCCGGGACGCTGTTTTTCGACAGCTTCGACATCCAGGCGCTACCCGGTAGCATCTGGTCGCGGGAGAAGGAGAAGATCAGGCGGCTCAGGGCGGCCTGTAGCGACAGGATGCACGACAGCATGGCGATCACCGCGATGATGATAAATACCGTGGCGCCGGTTTCCCCCAGGGCTTCGTTGAGGATCGCCGGGATCGGATCGGCAATCTGGCCGTTGACGATGTTCATCAGATTCGGGGAGGCGAGCAGGTAGCCGAGGATCGAGATCAGCGCCGAGATGGCACCAAAGACGATGCTGAGGATCATCGCCACCGGGATCTTCTTGCTCGGGTTTTTCACCTCTTCCGCCACGTTGCCGCAGGCTTCAAAGCCGAAGAACATAAACAGGCCGATCAGCGCCGCCGCCATAAACGCCGGCTGGTAGCTGCCATCTTTGGCGATCACGCCCATCGAGTCGAAGACCACCGAGAAGGGCTGCGCGCGATGGAATATCAGCAGGTAGATCCCGAGCGCAATCACGCTGACGATCTCGCACCAGAAGCCAATTCGGGCCACCCGGGCGAGATTTTTGGTGCCCGACATGTTCACCGCCATCATCATCAGGAGCAGCACCACCGAGGTGATCAGCATGTTGCCGGCGGAGATCGCAAAGCCGAACAGTGACCCGACGAAGGTGGCGGTATATTCCGCTACCGAGGTGATGGTCACCACCAGTGCCCAGAGGTAGATCCAGGCGGCGATCCACGCATATTTTTTGCCCCACAGGCGTCTGGCCCACGGGTACAGCCCGCCAGTAATGGGATACTGCGACGCCACCTCGCCAAATACCAGCGCCACCAGCAGCTGTCCGCAGGCGACAATTGGGATCCACCAGATAGCCGGTGGCCCCGCCAGCGTCACCGCCAGGGCAAAGAGGGAGTAGACCGCCGTCAGCGGCGAGAGGTAGGTGAATCCGAGCGAAAAGTTAGAGATAAGGCCGATGGAGCGGTGAAATTGCTGTGTATTATCGCTATGAATTGCTTCACTTTTCTTGCCAGAAGTCTGTTCCATACGTTTTTCTCTGTGTAGTGATTAGGCCGCAGGTAACACGAATCAAGGTATAGAAGAGCGCCTGAAAGCCGTACAGCACCACTCTCGCGATTTGTTAAGATTTGTATGGATATGTCACGTTTTTGTTATGGTTAACCCGCATTTTCCGTGAGGCGCATCACGCCTGCGCGGTGAGATCGCGACCTGAGCGCGCTTTTTGCCGACTATTTCGCCTGTTTTTCCTGCCTGCATCACAGAATTCAAACAATCCCCCATGAATAAATCCATTTTGCCAAAACGTAGATATTTTTAATTTATGGCTACGAAACACCCCGTTCCCTGAATACTTTCTGAGAGGATTGATTCTGATGAATGCACTGACCGCCGTACAACAGCCCGACGAGGCGTTAGCCCGGACCATCACCGGTTTTAGCATTGCGCCCTCCGCGCAGTCTCCGCGCCTGCTGGAGCTGACGTTCTCCGCGGAGGTCACGCAGCAGTTCCTGCGGGAGGTGGAGCAGTGGCCCATCCAGGCCCTGGAGTACAAATCCTTCCTGCGCTTTCGGGTGGCGAAGATCCTCGACGACCTGTGCGGCAACCAGCTTCAGCCTCTGCTGCTGAACACCCTTCTCAGCCGTGACCAGGGTGCCCTGCTGATCTCCGCCGACGGGGTGGATAACGTCGCCCAGGCCGACGAGATGGTGAAGATCGCCACCGCCGTGGCGCACCTGATCGGCCGCTCCAATTACGACGCCATGAGCGGCCAGTACTACGCCCGCTTTACGGTGAAAAACGTCGATAACTCAGACAGCTACCTGCGTCAGCCCCACCGCGCGCTGGAGTTGCACAACGACGGCACCTTCGTGGATGAAGTGACCGACTACGTGCTGATGATGAAGATCGACGAGCAGAACATGCAGGGCGGCAACTCCCTGCTGCTGCACCTCGACGACTGGGAAGCGCTGGATAAATTCTTCAGCCATCCGCTGGCCCGTCGCCCGCTGCGCTGGACGGCGCCGCCGAGCAAAAACGTCTCTCAGGATGTCTTCCACCCGGTGTTCGATGTTGACCAGCAGGGCCGTCCGGTGATGCGCTATATCGACCAGTTCGTCCAGCCGAAAGATTTTGAAGAGGGCGTCTGGCTGAGCGAACTTTCAGACGCGCTGGAGAGCAGCAGGCACATCATCTCCATTCCGGTCCCGGTGGGTAAGTTCCTGCTGATTAACAATATGTTCTGGCTGCATGGCCGGGATCGCTTTACCCCGCACCCGGATCTGCGTCGGGAGCTGATGCGTCAGCGCGGGTATATCAGCTATGCCACCACCCACTATCAGACTCATCAGTAGGGATGGCGCGGATGTATGACTTCGTGATTACCGGCGGCGGCATTATCGGCATGTCGACCGCCATGCAGCTGATTGCGCTCTACCCGGATGCCCGCATCGCCCTGCTGGAGAAGGAGGCGGGCCCGGCCTGCCACCAGACCGGACGCAACAGCGGGGTGATCCACGCCGGGGTCTATTACACCCCCGGCAGCCTGAAGGCGCAGTTCTGCCTGGCGGGGAACCGGGCCACCAAAGCCTTCTGCGATGAGAACGCTATTCGCTATGACACCTGCGGCAAGATGCTGGTCGCCACCTCCCCGCTGGAGATGGAACGGATGCAGGCCCTGTGGGATCGCACCGCCGCCAACGGGATCGAGCGCGAGTGGCTGAGCGGTGCCGAACTGCGCGAGCGCGAACCCAATATCATCGGGCTGGGCGGGATTTTTGTCCCCTCCAGCGGGATCGTCAGCTATCGCGAGGTGGCAGCGGCGATGGCAAAACGCTTCCAGCAACAAGGCGGGGAGGTGATTTTCAACGCCGAGGTCAGCGCCCTGAAGGAGCACGCCAGCGGCGTTGTCATTCATACCCGCGACGGGCGCGAGTTTGAAGCCCTTACCCTGATTGCCTGCGCCGGGCTGATGGCCGATCGGCTGGTGAAAATGCTTGGCATCGATCCCGGCTTTATTATCTGTCCGTTCCGCGGAGAATATTTCCGCCTGGCGCCGGAGCACAATCAGATCGTGAACCACCTTATCTACCCGATCCCGGATCCGGCCATGCCGTTCCTGGGCGTGCACCTCACCCGGATGATCGACGGCAGCGTCACGGTGGGGCCCAACGCAGTGCTCGCCTTTAAGCGCGAGGGCTATCGCAAGAGCGATCTCTCCCTCACCGATATGCTGGAAATTCTGGGTTCAACGGGCATCCGCCGGGTGCTGCAAAACAACCTTCTCTCGGGTTTAAGCGAGATGAAAAACTCCCTGTGCAGAAGCGGCTACCTGCGCCAGGTGCAAAAATACTGCCCGAGCCTGACCCTGAAGGATCTGCATCCCTGGCCTGCGGGTGTGAGGGCGCAGGCAGTTTCGCCAGAAGGGAAGCTGATCGACGACTTTTTATTTGTCACCACGCCGCGCACCATCCATACCTGTAATGCGCCCTCACCGGCGGCGACCTCGGCGATCCCCATTGGCGCGCATATTGTCAGCAAGGTGCAGACCCTGCTCGCCAGCCAGCACAACCCCGGCCGTGCGCTGCGGGCGGCCAGTCGCGCAGAGCCACTACACGCCGCGTATACCCGTTAATCATTCTGAGACAGGAAGCCATCATGCAACTCAACGATCCCAGCTTATTCCGCCAGCAGGCATATATAGAAGGAGAGTGGTGCGACGCCCACAGCGGCGAGACGATTGCCGTGACCAACCCGGCGAACGGCCAGACCCTGGGCAGCATGCCAAAAATGGGCGCCGGTGAGACCCGCGAGGCGATTGAGGCGGCGAACCGCGCCCTGCCCGCCTGGTGCGCGCTCACCGCCAAAGAGCGTGCCAACATTCTGCGCCGCTGGTTCGATTTGATGATGGCGAACCAGGACGACCTGGCTCAGCTGATGACCCTCGAGCAGGGCAAACCGCTGGCGGAAGCCAAAGGCGAGATCGGCTATGCCGCCTCCTTTATAGAGTGGTTCGCCGAAGAGGGGAAACGCGTGTACGGCGACACCATTCCGGGCCATCAGGCGGACAAGCGGTTGATTGTGATTAAGCAGCCGATTGGCGTGACGGCGGCCATCACCCCGTGGAACTTCCCGGCGGCGATGATCACCCGCAAGGCGGGCCCGGCGCTGGCGGCAGGCTGCACCATGGTCCTCAAACCCGCCAGCCAGACCCCCTACTCCGCCCTGGCGCTGGCCGAACTGGCGAGCCGCGCGGGCATTCCGGCGGGTGTGTTTAACGTCGTCACCGGTTCGGCATCCGACATCGGCAACGAGCTGACCGGCAACCCGCTGGTGCGCAAGCTCTCCTTTACCGGCTCGACCGAGATTGGCCGCCAGCTGATGGCCCAGTGCGCGAAGGACATCAAAAAGGTCTCGCTGGAGCTGGGCGGCAACGCCCCCTTTATTGTCTTTGACGATGCCGACCTGGATAAGGCCGTGGAAGGGGCGCTGGCCTCCAAGTTCCGCAACGCCGGGCAGACCTGCGTCTGCGCCAACCGCCTGTACGTGCAGGAGGGCATTTACGACCGCTTTGCCGAAAAACTCCAGCAGGCGGTGGAAAAAATGCAGATTGGCGACGGCCTGACCCAGGGCGTCACCATCGGGCCGCTGATTGACGGCAAGGCGGTGGAGAAAGTCGAAGAACACATCGCCGACGCGGTGGAGAAAGGCGCGCGGATTATCACCGGCGGATCGCAGCATAAACTCGGCGGCAACTTCTTCCAGCCGACTATTCTTGTAGATGTGTCCGGTGATGCGAAAGTCGCCAGAGAGGAGACCTTCGGCCCGCTGGCCCCGCTGTTCCGCTTTAAGGATGAGGCGGACGTGATCCATATGGCTAACGACACCGAGTTCGGCCTCGCCGCCTACTTCTACGCCCGCGATTTAAGCCGCGTGTTCCGCGTCGGCGAGGCGCTGGAGTACGGCATCGTCGGGATCAACACCGGCATTATCTCTAACGAAGTGGCCCCGTTCGGCGGCATTAAAGCCTCCGGCCTGGGTCGGGAAGGTTCCAAATACGGCATCGAAGATTACCTAGAAATCAAATATATGTGCATCGGCCTTTAATCTTTCAGGAGATTTCAATGAGCAGCAATAAAGCGTTAATGCAGCGTCGTAGCAATGCCATCCCCCGCGGCGTGGGCCAGATCCACCCGATCTTTGCCGCCCGCGCCGAGAACTGCCGGGTGTGGGACGTCGAAGGCCGTGAGTATCTTGATTTCGCCGGAGGGATTGCGGTGCTGAACACCGGACATCTGCACCCGGAGGTGGTCAGCGCCGTAGAAGCGCAGCTGAAAAAGCTGTCGCACACCTGCTTCCAGGTGCTGGCTTATGAACCCTATCTGGAGCTTTGCGAAACCCTGAACCAGAAAGTGCCGGGGGATTTCCCGAAAAAGACCCTGCTGGTGACCACCGGCTCCGAAGCGGTGGAGAACGCGGTGAAAATCGCCCGCGCCGCCACGAAGCGCAACGGCACCATCGCCTTTACCGGGGCCTATCATGGCCGCACCCACTACACCCTGTCGCTGACCGGGAAAGTGAACCCTTACTCGGCGGGCATGGGGCTGATGCCGGGCCACGTCTACCGCGCCCTCTATCCCTGCGCCCTGCACGGCGTGAGCGATGACGACGCCATCGCCAGCATCCATCGCATCTTCAAGAACGATGCCGCCCCGGAAGATATCGCCGCCATCGTGATCGAACCCGTCCAGGGTGAAGGCGGCTTCTATGCCGCCTCCCCTGCCTTTATGCAGCGCCTGCGCACCTTGTGCGACGAGCACGGCATCATGCTGATTGCCGATGAAGTGCAGAGCGGCGCAGGCCGCACCGGCACCTTCTTCGCCATGGAGCAGATGGGCGTGGCGGCGGATATCACCACCTTCGCCAAATCCATTGCCGGCGGCTTTCCGCTGGCGGGCGTTACCGGCCGCGCTGAGGTGATGGACGCCATTGCCCCGGGCGGGCTGGGCGGCACCTACGCCGGAAGCCCCATCGCCTGCGCCGCCGCGCTGGCGGTGATGAAGGTGTTTGAGCAGGAAGATCTGCTGGGCAAAGCCAATAAGCTGGGCAACACCCTGCGTGAAGGGTTGCTGGCTATCGCTGAAAAACACCGGGAGATCGGCGACGTTCGCGGCCTGGGGGCGATGATCGCCATCGAGCTATTTGAAGAGGGCGACCACCATAAACCGGACGCTGCGCTGACGGCGCAGATTGTGGCCCGGGCGCGGGACAAGGGGTTGATCCTGCTCTCCTGCGGCCCGTACCATAACGTGCTGCGCATCCTGGTACCGCTGACCGTGGAAGAGGCGCAGCTTCAGCAGGGGCTGGCGATTATCGCCGAGTGTTTTGACGAGGCGAAACAGGGTTAATCTTTATGCCCGGTGCAGGCCGGGCAGTCTTCAAGGAGCAGGACCATGACCATCATTTCCCAGGCGACGGCCATCGACGGCTACCGCTGGCTGAAGAACGATATCATCCGCGGCGTTTATCACCCGGATGAGAAGCTGCGCATGAGCCTGCTGACCTCCCGGTATGAGCTGGGCGTCGGCCCGCTGCGCGAAGCGCTGTCGCAGCTGGTTGCCGAGGGGCTGGTGACGGTCATTAACCAGAAGGGCTACCGGGTGGCACCCATGTCCGAACAGGAGCTGCTCGATATCTTTGATGCTCGCGCCAACATGGAGGCGATGCTGGTCCGCCTCGCCATCGAGCGCGGCGGCGAAGAGTGGGAAGCGGAGCTGCTCGCCCGGGCACACCTGCTGAACAAGCTGGAATCCCGCGACGCCAGCGAGACGATGCTGGACGAGTGGGACCAGCGGCATCAGGCGTTTCATACTGCGATTGTGGCCGGGTGTGGGTCGCGCTATTTGATGCAGATGCGGGAGCGGCTGTTCGACCTGGCGGCGCGGTACCGGTATGTGTGGCTGCGCAAGACTGTTTTGTCTGTTGCGATGCTGGAAGAGAAGCATGTGGAGCATCAGAAGCTGATGGACGCGGTGCTGGCGCGGGATGCGGATAAGGCGGGGGAGCTGATGTATCAGCACTTGTTGACGCCGATTCCGATTATTCGGGGGGCGATGGGCTGAAGATTTTGCTGTCGACTCTAAATCCAGATTTTCCCTTTTTGCCCACCAATCACCAGGCAACCAGATCCACACGTTTGCCTGATCATGTTTGTTTAGAAGTCATCATTTATCACCTTTCTGGAACGATGCACTAAACGCGGCATCAGCGATAAGGTTTTCTCCGCGTTTGCGGTATGTAATGCCATTGATGCCGGGTCAGGGGTAAAAAGTGGAACGCCTAAAATGGTAGCCAGTTCAAATACCGCGCCAATTGCACACCCCATGTCTCCCTCTTCAGCACGATAAACAAGCCCGCGTGAAACACCCGCACGCTCAGCCAGCTCTTCAACGGTAAGTTGACGTTCAATACGCGCAGTACGAAGCATTAACCCCAGCAGTCGTGCAGCGTCGCGGCTATAGCGAGAGTAGGTTCGGGTGGAAGGTTTTGCCATTTTAGGCCTCTTTGTTTCATTAACCGGTCATTTGATATGATTACAACTCGTTTATAGAACTTTAAAAATTCTTAGCCTCCACGGTAACCTTTGGTTTGCCCCATAAGCGGTTTTAGTCGAAACGCATAATAACGACAATGTGGGTTGTAATTAGTCGTACAACCATTTCCCGGCTTTTGCTGATTCGATTAACATGCCAATAGTGAAATCGGGCACAGGAATAGGCATGGATTTTTTGAATGGATTCCAGGAAAAAGACTCGTCGGGATAATAGATCTTTATATTAAAGCTTCCTCTATCAACGTTAAATTCTCTAAAAAATTCCTCCATGAGTTCTTCTGCTTCGTCGACATCCAGCAACATATCCGTATCGAGGTCTGTACTGGCATTGAGTAATTCCTGGTTTTTCTCGTTATTGATGAGGTACACGCCGTTATAATGTCTGGCAAGCGCATAGATACGTTGTTCGATATTCCCGGTCATAACTTATCATTTCCTTATGCGTAAAATTATAAATCACAGCGAATTTATATATTTAATGGATATTCGAAAGCAGCCGAATAACGCTTATTACGTTTTATATTAATCTGGACTTATTTTTATTCACTGGTTAGATTTACAGGTGTTATTTAACGCAATACGGGCATGCGCCAACATGCCCGTATCGCTCATCACAATCACTATTAAGAGAGAATAGTAACCATGACTGATATCGATTGTATTGCAGAATCACTGCAACCAGAAGTATTTGAAGCTAACGACCGGGTATTTACCGTATGTTATGCGACGCGCTATGGAGATTACACCCGCATCCCTGCGTTTATCATGAAAGGCCTGTGGCTCAATGAAGCGGGGTTCAGCACCGGAACGAAGGTGGACGTGAAGGTGATGAAGGGCTGCATGATCCTGACGTCCCGGCAGGGAGAGCCTGAGATAGAGACGCTGATGCGCGAGGTGAGCCAACTGTCGGACCAGAAGCAACAGCAGGTGATGGACTTTGTTGGAGTGATCTCCGGGAAGCTGCGAAAGGCTTGATACAGCGAATGAATAAAAAAGGCTGACAGATAAAACGAAAGGCTCCCTGAAAACATACCGGGAGCCCTGGATGTATTATCTTAAGAACTGAGCAACCCAGCGAAGTAATTCAATTAAGGAGTACTGCCCAAAGAGTTCTCCCTCATTTGTCACCCAGATCGGGAAAAACAGCAGCAGGCAAACAGTAAGCAGGCTGGTGAGAAGAAGACTCACAAACCAACCGCTACGTAAAATCTTCTGATTAACCGCCCACTTAGCCAGATGCTGGCCCATTCGCCAGCGGACCCAGCCCCTGCGCCATAAATACCCCAGGAAAGAGATAACAATGGCAGCGATGGCAATAAACAGGCCGCAGTAACGCGCCAGTACCTCCAGGGATGCGAGTAAATTATGCTGATTATCCCAGCGCAGGAACGGCGTAAGATAGACCCGTCCTGTCGCAATGTCGCTGAACCAGATATCGCCATAAGCGGTATAAAGCGGCATCAACAGATAGATAATGACAGCGCTGAAGATTGCCCACTTCACCACCGACCAGTTTTGCACAGCCTTCGTAATAGCCTGCAGGCTGGTCAGGGCTTCATCAATATAGGTCGTCGTGACCCCACGATTCATCGCTTCGCGGAGCATATCCCCGGATTTACCCTTGCGGTTCGCATCCAGCATCTCCTGGTGGGCTTCCGATTCCATAAAGGTGGCCACCGTTTTACGGCTGCACGTCGCAACAAGCGGATTCAGCAGTTTCCCTCTGGTGGTTCGATAGACAAGCTCATTAAGATCGTTTTTTAGCATCAACTCAACGACATGTCCCGCATCCAGTATCTGCGGACGACGACCGTAAACGATCCAGTTAACAGGCTGCGCAGCAAGCTGAGCCTGGCGTAGCTGGCTCGTAAACCGGGCAAAGGGTACGCTGGCGTTGTAGATAAAATTAACGTTACGCAACCCCTCATCAATACTGGAATCTGCCAGCTCAACGGCACCATAATTCGCCAGTTCCGGGATGCCCGCTTTGTAGAGGCCATCTTTAATGAACCTCGGCACATCCTCACGATGGTAGATCAGCTGGTATTGGGGCACGGCAACGCTGGAAAGCCGGGTAATGCGGGTTGTTTCGCCTGTTCCTTCACAGGGTGAACAGCGCTGGTTTCCCGAGCCGCTACAGTGGTTGCAGTTCACCCTGCCGCCTGTGCAGGTCGAGCACATCCGGTAATGGCTCTCCGTGCGATACTGATTGGTGTAGTGATCGAAATGGCTGCGCTGTTCCAGTACCTGCCCACTTCCTCCACAGGTTGTGCAGCTCACGCGTCCAGTACCATAGCACCAGGAGCAGTTGACCTGCCCGCGTCCATTACAGTTAGTGCAGTTTTCAGTTAAACAGAGACGCGTTGGGTGGGAATAGATTTCTTGCTCTTTTTCAAGTGCCCCGTAAGGCTGGGAAAGCACCAGCGCCTGAGCTTCACGCAGTGTTTCTGCCCGGGACAAGACCGCGCTGGTTTCAGCCTGAAGCGCCTCGGCGTACTGGAAAGTACTGGTAAAAACGCGGGTTCCGTTCCCGGCACTGACTCTTCCTACCTGCGTGTGATCTGTCGTCTCAATGCGAAAATGGAGACTTAAGTTAATCTGGTAGTCGAAATCAATTTTTTCGACCAGTTCCAGGTCAAGATTATCTGGCTGTAGCCTCGTAGAACGCTCCACGAAGTTTTGAATGGTGGTAGAGCACGTATCCAGCCACGCGTCTTTCATCTTTATTCCCTGAATTGAGAGTTGTTATCGGCAGAATGATATGGCTTTGCATAGGTTAGGCAACTACTAATAAACGGAGTTTGGGGGGTGATGGTGGAGTATTTGGCGTATATAAAATGCGATGTAATGAGCCTGACGTAATTACTTGTTTAGCGTTAATAGTTAATTTTTTATTTAGTGTGGTGTTTGGGTAGGATAAAAAAGCCTCCTACTTTTAAATAGTTTAATTGAATTCTGATACCTTCGGCTATCTCATGATGCGGTTAAAAAGTTTGCTAATTTTGTATAAGGCCTACTGATAATCCTGCATTTACCGAAAGCTAAGTGACGGGTTATGGGGATTTCACCTCCATCCTGACGTTCCTCATGAAAGACCAGTGATGAACGGAACCGGCTTCAGTACCGGAATAAAAATTGATGTGAAGGCCTCGATGGGCAGATTTTTTGTTACTTGTGAGATGCTGGTAGGTTGATCGGGTAAGGTTTTGCGAGCATCATCGCAATTATTTACCTTCTTGCGTAACGCGATGGCTTCCAGCAAAACTCTTGAACAGGCAATTGCCGACATCACTATCTGGCGCAAAGGCGATCAGCGTGCGCCGCATAAGCCGTTATTACTGCTTTATGTGCTGGCGAACTATCAGCAGGGGCATGCTCGTCTGTTTGATTACGGCACAGAAATCCGCGATCAGCTGCATAGCCTGCTGGAACGTTTTGGTCCGCAACGCGCGCAGTACCGCCCTGATATGCCGTTCTGGCGGCTTAAAGGTGATGGCTTCTGGGAGCTACGGAATGACGAATTTTGCTCCACGACAGGTAGCAGCAGGCAGCCACCCGCTGGAGAGCTGGTAAAACATAACGTCGCGGGCGGGTTTGATGAACAACACTATGCGCTGCTGAGTAAGAACAAAAATCTTATCGGTTCGCTGGCGCAACAAATTCTGGAAGCCCACTTTCCGGAAAGCATCCAGGAAGAGATCGCTGACGAGATGGGTTTTGATGTCAGGCAGATCCGCAAGGTTCGCGATCCTCAGTTCCGTCAGCAAGTGCTCCGTGCTTATAACTACCAATGTGCGATCTGTGGGTTCAACATGCGGCACGATCATTCTTCCGTTGCGCTTGAGGCTGCGCATATCAAATGGAAGCAGCACGGTGGGCCGTGTGAAGTCTCGAACGGGCTGGCGCTGTGTGCGATTCACCATAAGGCGTTTGATAAAGGCTCGATTGGGTTGGATGAGGAGATGCGGATAAAGGTGTCGAAAGGAGTGAATGGGAATGGGATCGTTGGAAAACTGTTCTGGGATTTTGCTGGGAAGCAGATTGCACTGCCGATGATGAAGGGGGATCTTCCACGGGAGGGGTTTGTGGAATGGCATAGGCGAGAAGTGTTTAGAGAATGAGGAAAGCCGGATTCGAATTTTACACCCAACAGACTGATATCAAAGTGGTTTATAAACAAGAATAATTAGTTATTCCCGCACTTGTACCCACAAGTTAAAATCCATATAAAAACAGACATTGCGACTCGGTATTAAGTCGTATCAGTAGAACACCGATATGGCTATCAAAGCAAGATTTAAGCCACTGCCTTTACATTGTCAACAACGGTATCATGATCTGATATGAGCAGAGGGAGATTGCATGACCTAACAGGAAGCAAGTACCCTCGGAAAATGAATAGCCCAGTTCTGCTACGTGGAATTGCCCTAGCCAAATTTTGTAAATACAGTAGAATGCTGTGCGCTATAATTTTTAGGAGATTTCGGGAGGTAAATTCATGAAAGATCAAGACGTTAGAGCGGCCATCCATCGTAAGCTCTTGAAAGGTATACATTCAGACCCTGACTGTCTTGTTGTTGATGAGTTTTCCATATCTCTTGGAGCTAGTAGGGCAGACATTGCTGTAATCAATGGGATCTTGCATGGCTATGAGCTAAAGAGTGAGTGCGATTCTCTTGAACGTTTACCGTTTCAAATTAAACATTACTCATCTGTTATGGACAAAGTTACACTTGTTGTAGCAGAAAAACATTTGCCTGGAGCTTTGGCATTAATACCTGATTGGTGGGGGGTAAAAACAGTTACAGTTGGACCAAAAGGTGCAATCCATATAAAACATACGCGTGGTGAAAAGTTAAACCGTCAGCATAATTCTTTGATACTTGCTCAACTCCTTTGGAAAGAAGAGTGTCTTGAAATACTTGAACGATGGGGCTGTTCTAAAGGTTATAAAAGCAAGCCCCGTTTTGAACTATGGGATGTAGTTGCAGAAAAGATTCCAATTAATGATTTAAGGCATGAAGTCAGAACAGCCTTAAAAAAACGTGTTGACTGGAAAATTAAGGCCTAGCAGGTAAACTTTGAGCCAATCTAGTTAGTTGCGTAACGACTAGCTTCAAATGGTGTGTATGTGCAACTTTTCTCCATTCTTTCGAACCACCTGACTTATTTATACCAAGCGCTCTCTGGTTGATGTAATCATCTCCCCAACTAAATTGCGGCCCATAGACACTATAAATGGGTGATTTAACTAAAATGTCGCAAAGATTCTTAGTTTGCCCCCAACCATTTCCCTTTACAGCTGTTCCTTTGACAAAGATCCACGATGTGTCATTTGAATATCTCACTGCCACATATTGCGACATAAAGCGAGGATCCACACTTGTAATAGTTGAACTCGCGGTAGGGTAATCACTAAAACTTGGTGTTCTATTTAAGTTTGTATTCTGCACAACATAAGACCAAAGATCGTATTCGTGCCTTGGAATAGAATGAATTTGTTGCTGCGGTATACCTGCCTGAGAAGCTGGATAAGCTGTAGATGAAATGATCAACGATCTCCAATGTGCTTGACCAACAAGTAAATTAAACACATTCAAAGCTAATTGTTTAAGATTATCATCCGCATTTTGAATATCACCGAAATCAATAATTATATCAATAAAAGATGGATGAAGATTAAACTGACTAATCAACTGACCGAAGAGGTGCCATGTTTGCGGGGTGATTGAAATTGCAATTCCGTTTGTTAAGTTACGTTGCACTGCATGAATGTAATTTAGAGACGATACAGGCGAGACGACAGGTATAATTTCTTTACCAAAAGATCTTGCATCTTGAATACACATATCTAATGGATGATGGCGATTTGTTCCGTGCACATCTAAGTATTTCAAATCAAGAAAAATGGGGCGACTCGTTGACCATGAAGATGCTAAGTTAGATCCGAAGCTAGACAAATAAGTATTGAGGTTTTTTTTATAGCATTCATTTTCATGATCCCAGTCAATGTCAGGCATTGTGATAATTGGAGTTAAACCATCAATTGTTGTCTGCTCTAGCAGCATCAAAGATTCATATTCGGCAGGTTTCCATTTTAACTGGGGATAATAGTGATGAAGACTCATTAACATTCCTTATCAGATTTATCAAAGTACTTTACAAGTACATGGGGCGAATGGCACTAGGTGTCTAAACAGTATGCTCATGAAAATAATATAAAAAATTGAACCGCATCTAAATTTTGATAATGACTATTAGTTTTGAACTGGGATTTGAGATTAGTAATTAACTATGCTCATTATATACATTCATTGAAACTGTCCCCCTGAGGCATCAAGCAGTAGCTGTATATCAAGACAAGCCTACACGCCTGCTGGGAGATGCGGGCATGATGAAACAGGCACAGTGCCGTCACAGATGAAATGTGCATAAGTTAGGTCCTGATAAAAGAAAAGAAGGAGTTACTGGGTTGGATAAATAGGGATGTAAACGTAACCGCAACTGCCAAGTGTGTCGGCTTCACAAGTAACCCCTTTGTGAAATAGCGTGACGCATTGCTGATGCCGGGGGAGAATTCTCCGCTGGAGAGTATCAGCTCCAGTTGCTTGAGTATCAACGGAAAGGCCATGCCTCGTTGTCACTGAAAGCACCGTTCAACCCGGCTCAATCTGTTAGAAAATGCAGGCGGTTGTTTTCCTGCACCAGACGAGCGCCAAACAGGGTGTGATCGTGCGTTTTAGTCCCCACAGCTGGCAGCCGGGATTCTCCGGCTTGGTACCGGATCCGGAGTGATTGTTCATTAATGATTCTGATTAAAGAGAAGGATTAATTGAGAGTAACGCTTCGAAGAATGACATAGAGACCATTGCGGCCCTGACGACGTTCAGCAAATTCAGCCAGAACGCCGCATATATCTTCTACCTCGCAGCCAGATAATGGCAGATATTAGCTGACCATTTATTCGCCCGTACAGAAGCGAAACAGTCGGGAGCCAGGATATTGCCGGTACAGGGTCATTACCTAACGTTTACTGATGATTTTCATATCCAGCTTCGCTCCGCGAATGACACAATGCCCTCTGAGCCAATAACCGGATGGTTACATCGAACTTGTGGTTTATGCCATGCAAAGCTTTAGTCTGCGCCATCTGTGATTTCACCAGTGATCTGAGCGAATGGTGCAAAACTAGAGCTGGCTACTGTTCTGCCTTAGCCGAATATTCTGGCCTGACATGAATGGTGATACCAGGCGAAAACATGATCCACCAGAGCAGGATACGCAACTTTGCAACTATTCCTGAATCCATGATTTTCACGAAAAATTTCAAAGTCTGGCGCGGCGGTTATCATTTCGAGTAAAGCGCGACAAATGTACTCGGGCAGTTAACAGAGAACGTGTAACATAGATATCAATTGAACATACATTATACTGCCAGCCGTTCTGGGATTATGGGGCGCTGCATGGTCTGAGACGTGATAAAAATCAAAACAGGGAACACGATGAAATTCACCGAAGATACCCGGGTAAAAATCCCCGTCATCCTCCACCTGATACGGCTGGGCTACCGCTACCTGTCTCTGAAAGAACAACACTGGGACAAAGAAACCAACATCTTTCCTGACCTTTTCACCGCTGCAGTTGGCAGAATTAACCCCGGAATTGCGCCCGACGACATCGGGCGCCAGTTAAAAGATCTCACGCTGCTTCTCGACAACGACGACCTGGGCCGCGCCTTCTTCGAAAAACTCAGCGACCGTTCCGGCATCAAACTGATAGACTTCGATAACTTCAACAACAACAGCTTCCATGTCGTCACCGAACTGACCTGCGAAAACGGCGATGAAGAGTTCCGCCCAGACATCACGCTGCTGATCAATGGCATGCCACTGATCTTTATCGAAGTGAAAAAGCCCAACAACCGCGAAGGTATCGTCGCAGAACGCAACCGCATCAACGAACGCTTTAAGAACCCCAAATTCAAACGCTTCGCCAATATCACCCAGTTCATGATCTTCTCCAACAACATGGAGTATGACGACAGTGACCCGGAGCCGATTCAGGGGGCATTCTACGCCAGCAGCTCATACAGCAACCCGGTATTCAACTACTTCCGAGAAGAAGAACTCTTCAACCTGACCAACTTACTGAAACCGCTGTCAGAAGAAACCGAAATCGCCGTTCTGAAAGACAACAACCTGGAAGTCATTCGTACCAACCCGGAATTTCAGACTAACAAAGATCACAACCGCCCGACCAACCGCCTTTGCACCGCGCTGTTGAGCCGCGATCGGCTGGCATTTATCCTGCGCTATGCGCTGGTGTACGTCGCCGAACCGGGCGGCATCCAGAAGCACATCATGCGTTACCCGCAGCTCTTCGCCACCAAAGCAATCGAGCGCAAACTGAACGCTGGCGTGAAAAAAGGCATTATCTGGCACACCCAGGGCAGTGGAAAAACCGCACTGGCTTACTACAACGTGCGCTTCCTGACGGATTACTTCCAGAGCCAGCAGGTGATCCCAAAATTCTACTTTATTGTTGACCGTCTGGATCTGCTCCAGCAGGCGCAGCGCGAGTTCACCGCCCGTGGCTTAATTGTTCACCTTATTGACTCACGCGAAGCCTTCACCCGCGACATCAAAGCGGCGCAGGCGCTGCACAATCACCACGGCAAAGCGGAAATCACCGTCGTCAACATCCAGAAATTCCACGATGACCCGGACGTCGTCACCATCAAAGACTACGACATCAACATCCAGCGCGTGTATTTCCTCGATGAAGTCCACCGCAGCTACAACCCCAAAGGGAGCTTCCTGGCGAACTTAAGCCAGTCGGACACCAACGCCATCAAAATTGGCCTGACCGGTACACCTCTGCTGGGAACGGACTACAACTCCCGCGACCTCTTCGGCGACTACATCCACAAATACTACTACAACGCCTCCATTGCCGACGGCTACACGCTGCGCCTGATCCGTGAAGAGATCGCCACCAACTACCGGATGATCCTGCAACAGGCGCTAAAAGACGTAGAAGTCAGAATGGGCGATGTAGATCGCAAATACATCTACGCCCATCCCAGCTTCGTCAAACCGATGCTGGACTACATCATCACCGACTTTGCCAAAAGCCGGGGCGCGCTGAATGATGGCACCATCGGCGGCATGGTGATATGTGACAGCTCTGAACAGGCCAAACAGATGTTTGAATTGTTCAACGCCGACTACGCCGAATCGCCCACCGTTGCCGATGAAGTTACCGACGAAATGTCTATATTACAGGCCGCAGAACCCGCTGCCGTTTACCAGATCCACGCCAAAGAAACACGGAAAATCAAACGCGCCGCTCTGATCCTGCACGACATCGGCAGCAAGCAGGAACGTAAAGAATGGGTGGAACAATTCAAGGCGGGTGAGATTGACCTGCTGTTCGTCTACAATATGCTGCTCACCGGCTTTGATGCCAAACGGCTGAAAAAACTCTACCTCGGGCGGGTGATCAGAAAGCACAACCTGCTCCAAGCGCTGACCCGCGTCAACCGAACCTACAACCACTTCCGCTACGGCTACGTGGTGGACTTCGCCGATATCCGCCAGGAATTTGACGCCACCAACAAAGCCTACTTCGAAGAGCTACAGGCCGAACTGGGCGACGAAATGGAGCACTATTCCCGCCTGTTTAAATCGGCGGAAGAGATCCGCGAAGAAATAGAACACATTAAAGATGTTTTGTTCAGTTTCGATACGGAAAACGCAGAAATTTTCACTGACCAGATAAACCAGATCCAGGACCGGGAAACCGCGCTGGCGCTAAAAAACGCGCTGGCCGATGCCCGCAGCCTGTACAACCTGATCCGCCTCCAGGGCAACACTGAGTTTCTCCAGGCGCTGGACTTCAACAAACTCAACATCCTCTACCGCGAAGCCAGCCACCGCCTCGACTTACTCAACCTGAAGGCGGATCTGGAGCAGGGTGTTGACCTCTCCGGTCTGTTGAACCGTGCGCTGGAAGAGGTGATCTTTGAATTCCACAAAGTGGGCGAAGAAGAACTGGTGCTGGCTGACGAATTGAAAGAGACGCTGCGCCGTACCCGTGAAGCGCTGGCCGCCAACTTCGACCAGCAGGACCCGCAGTTCGTCAGCCTGAAAGACGAACTGGAGCGACTGTTTAAGAAAAAGAAACTCAGCGAAGTCACCCAGGAAGAAATGGTTGCGAATATCGGCACACTCAATAAAATTCATGACCGCATCAAAGAGCTGAACCGCCAGAACAACCTGCTGCGCCAGAAATACCGGGGCGACGTGAAATACGCGCGTACCCACAAACGCCTGCGCGAGCGCGGCGGCCTGAGCGAACCAGAGCGTAAAATCTTCGAAGCACTGCTTGGCGTTAAGCTGGATGCGGATGAAAAAGTGCTGAACAACAGTCAGATACTGAACAATGAAAGCTACTTTGAGCGCCAGATTGTGTCATGTGTACTTGACCACTTTGAACAACAGCAGAACATCACTCTCAGTGCGAAAGCGGCTGGCGACATTAACCGCCTAATTGTGGCGGAATATCTGAACGAATTTAATACCGGAGCACGTACGTGGTAGAACTGGAATTTAGAGACAAAACCAAAACCCTGATCGACAGCCTAAAAAGCATCTGTGCGAACTACGGTCTGGGTAACGACGGTAACGAATTCAAAATCATCACGCAGGCATTCCTGTACAAATTCCTGAACGACAAATTCGCCTTTGAAGCCAAAAAGGTAGATAAAAGCATCGCCAGCGCCGAAAAATGGGAAGTCGCGCTTAATCAGATGAGTGAGGAACAGCGTGACAAGCTGCAACTGAAGATGAGCGCCGACACAGCCCGTCTGAAACCGCATCACTTCATTCAGTATTTATACAACCGTCAAAATGAGGCCAGTTTCGCCACCACCTTTGACGACACCCTGATGGACATCGCCGCCACCAACAACGACGTCTTCGCGGTCAAAACCGACGGCGGCGCGAAAGTGGTGCTGTTTGAACGCCTCAGCCAGTACATCGCCGACGAATCAAAGCGCGACGACTTCTGCCGCGCCATTATCAACAAACTTGCCGATTTCAGCTTTGAACGCATCTTCACGCAAAAATTCGACTTCTACGCCACCATCTTTGAATACCTGATCAAAGACTACAACAGCAACTCCGGCGGTAAATACGCGGAATACTACACCCCCCACGCCGTGGCGCGCATCATGGCGGAAATCCTGGTGCCAAAAGCGCAGCAGGGCGTGGTGCGTAACGTGAGCTGTTACGATCCGTCCGCCGGTTCCGGCACGCTGCTGATGAACGTGGCGCATGCCATCGGAGAAGATCGTTGCAGCATCTTTGCGCAGGATATCTCGCAGAAATCCTCCAGCCTGCTGCGTCTGAACCTGATCCTCAATAATCTGGTGCATTCGATCCCCAACGTTATCCAGGGTAATACCATTCTGCATCCGTTCCACAAGGACGGCAGCGCACTGAAACGCTTTGACTACATCGTCTCAAACCCACCGTTTAAGATGGATTTCAGCGACTTCCGCGATGCGCTGGACAGTAAGGAAAACCAGCAACGTTTCTTTGCCGGGATACCGAAAGTACCCAAAGCCGCCAAAGACAAAATGGCGATTTACCAGTTGTTCCTGCAACACATCATTTTCTCGCTGAAACCGGGTGGCAAGGCGGCGGTCGTGGTGCCGACCGGCTTTATCACCGCGCAGTCGGGTATTGATAAAGGGATTCGCGAACATCTGGTGAAAAATAAGATGCTGGCGGGCGTGGTCTCCATGCCGTCCAATATCTTCGCTACTACCGGCACCAACGTGTCGATCCTGTTTATTGACGCCAGCAACAAAGAGAAAGTGGTGCTGATCGACGCCTCGAATTTAGGTGAAAAGGTCAAAGACGGCAAAAACCAGAAAACGGTGCTGACGGAAGAAGAAGAGCAGCGTATCTGCGAAGCGTTCAACAATAAGTGGAGCGAAGAGGATTTCTCAGTGGTGGTCAGTTATGACGAGATCACCGCGAAAAATTATTCGTTCAGCGCCGGGCAGTATTTTGATGTGAAAATTGAATACACCGTTATGACGCCGGAACAGTTTGCCGTGAAGATGAAAGGGTTTACGGAGAATCTGGAAAGTTTGTTTAGCCAGTCGCGCGAACTGGAAGCGGAGATTAAGAAGCAGATGGCGGGGCTGAAATATGAGTAATGCTGTTTCTTTTCTGAAATATGGTGATGTAGCCGAATTTCGTAATGGTTTAAATTTCAGCAAAGATAGCCACGGTAAAGGGTGCAAGTTCATTGGTGTCGCTGATTTCAAAGATAATTTCACTCCTCAATGGGAATTATTGGGTGAAATTAATCCATCAGGAGTTGCCAGAAAGGAAGACTACCTTGAGTCAGGCGATATTATTTTTGTCCGTTCTAACGGTAATAAATCCTTAGTAGGGCGAAGCCTTTATATAGATCGTAATGAAAAATCGCTGTACTCTGGTTTCTGCATTCGAGCCAGATTAAAAAAAGATGATTTTCTCCCCCTGTTTTTGGCTTACTATACACGAACTAATTTTTTTAAATCTGCTATCACGGGTGTGGCGGGGACAAATATTAATAATTTGAATCAAGATATTCTTGGTAATGTCATGATTCCACATTATTCAATAGAGATTCAGAAATCAATAGTCGATGTATTGTCATCCATTGACGAAAAAATCTCCATCAACAACCGCATCAACGCCGAACTGGAAGCGATGGCGAAAACGCTGTATGACTACTGGTTTGTACAGTTTGATTTCCCTGATGCCAACGGAAAACCGTATAAAACCTCCGGCGGGAAGATGGAGTATAACGCTATGCTGAAACGGGAAATTCCGGCGGGGTGGGCATCTGGAACATTAGAGGATTTAGGCCAGATTGTGGGTGGCAGTACTCCCACTACCAGTAGACCAGAGAATTTTACAACAAATGGTACTCCGTGGATCACACCAAACGATTTGTCTGACTATCAGAACAATAAATTTATCTCTCGTGGTGCTCAGGACGTTTCTGTTGAAGGGATTAAAAGTGCATCACTAAAGACTTACCCTGCCGGAACTGTGTTATTAAGTTCACGAGCACCAATTGGCTATATGGCGATCGCACGAAATGAATTGACTACAAATCAGGGTTTCAAATCCTTTATTCCGTCAAAAAATTACTCAACGGAATATGTGTACTATGCGGTGAAAAATAGCCTACCCGTTATCATGAAAAATGCCTCGGGATCAACGTTTAAAGAAGTTTCTGGCGCTGTTTTGAAGAGTATCGAGGTTATGCTTCCGGCATTTCCTATTGCTGATAATTTTACAAAACCGGTGGCTGAAATATTTTCCCGTCAGGACAAACTTGAACAGGAAAATCAGCAACTCACTGCACTCCGCGACTGGCTCCTCCCTCTGCTTATGAACGGACAGATCATGGCTAAATAATCCCCTGCGTGTTTTTCGGGGCACAGTACTGATCTGGACTGCGCCTCGCTCACTGTATCCAAATACCATGCCATCCATTAATGGATGTGGTATATTTCAATTTTACTGGTATTAATTATTACAACACCTAATCAACCTATAATTGTCATAAAAGATCTGAATTTTCACTATGATTAGACAGTCAATCCAGTTCAGTAAATCGCCGGAATATGCATTATTGAGAATCTCCCAGCGATTTAGGGTATATTTTTGCTCCTTGCTGGAATTGTCTTATTTAAAATGAATATTGATGAAGTGGTTCGTTCCAACTTATCTCAATGGATTGTTAGTTTTGGCATAGTCAAAGGGAGAGATACCTTCTTGCATATTCGCATCCAGATAATCCGCCCACCACTGCAACATCAATCTACGCTCCCCCAGATGCTCCGCCTTATGGATGTAAGCTGCCCGAACAGAACTACGCTCCTGATGGCTCATCTGCCGCTCCACTGCATCCCTCGACCACAATCCTGACTCAATCAGTGAACTACAAGCCATCGTCCTGAAACCATGCCCACATACTTCCGTTTTTGTATCATAGCCCATCACTCGCAAAGCCTTGTTCACCGTGTTCTCACTCATAGGCTTACGCGGATCGTGATCACCCACAAAAATCAGCTCTCGATTCCCATTCATGCTCTTGATCTTTTCCAAAATAGCTAAGGCCTGACGTGACAGGGGAACAAGATGAGGCGTCCGCATCTTTGAACCACGCTGCGAATGTTTAACACCGTCCAACGGTGCACGCTCTCCTGGAATCGTCCATATAGCCGTTTCAAAATCCACTTCTGACCAGCGTGCAAAACGTAGTTCACTTGAGCGGATAAATACTAATAAAGTAAGTTCGACAGCTAATCGAGTTAAAGGCCTGCCGGAATAGTGATCAATGCGGTGAAGCAATTCAGGAATGCGGTTAAGCTCCAGAGCAGCACGGTGCTGTCTTTTCGCCGTAGCAACTGCACCGGCAATCTCTTGTGCTGGGTTGTAATCGATTAAGCCGCTCTGAACGGCAAACCGCATAATCGCAGTAGTTCGCTGTTGCAAACGAGCCGCAACTTCGAGTCGTCCAGATGATTCCACAGCCTTAATGGGTACAAGCAAATCTCGTGTCTTCAGTTCCGCAATGTTCCGCTTACCGATAGCAGCAAAGAGATTATCTTCAAGGCTTTTCAAAACACGGGCACTGTGCGATGCAGACCATTTCTGATTGCTGGCGTGCCACTCTCTGGCTATCACTTCAAACGTTATCGCTTCTTGTTCCTGCTCTACCTTAACGGCTTTCTTGTTCTCACTAGGATCGACGCCATTAGCTAATAGTTTACGGGCCTCATCCCTGCGTGCCCGGGCATCCGCCAGCGACACTTCAGGATATTTCCCCAGGGCCAGCATCTTCTCCTTACCGCCAAAGCGATAACGCAGTCGCCAGTATTTGGAGCCGTTAGGGTGAACCAGCAAAACCATGCCATCACCGTCAGTCAGTTTGTAGGCTTTTGCTTCCGGCTTAGCCGAACGAACCTTCACATCACTCAGAGCCATGATGAGTATCCTTTCAAGGGTTCTGTGTGGGTACAAACATTATCGAACCGGGATATACCCGCAGTTGTACCCGCATCAGTAAGTTGATGTAGATTGAATCAGGTTGACTTAGGTTGAGTGAAAAAGCGAGGAGAGCCTTGCGGATACTGGATTTCAGGCACAAAAAAAGACGTCCGTTGACGTCTATTGATGTTCCGATGGTGCCGAAGGCCGGACTCGAACCGGCACGTATTTCTACGGTTGATTTTGAATCAACTGCGTCTACCGATTTCGCCACTTCGGCACTGAAGGGGATGCGGAAACGTTGTGGATTATACCTGTCGCGCGCCGCCATGCAAGCGGCGACGCGCTAAACCGCGTTAAGTGCCCAAAAAACCAGCGCCTCCGTCAATCCAGCTCCGTCACCGCCATTCGAATCACCCTCGCTGCCTTCTGTTCCGGCAGCTTCAGCACCTTGCCCCACATCGCCTGCACCATCTCGCAGGTAAGCTTCTCTTTGCCCACCGCGTTCTCCGGCATCACCAGCAGCTGGATATCCTTGCCGTATTGAACAGTGAGTTCCTGCATAATCGGCCGCACATCCTCCACCGCGGCGGCGTGTTCTTCCGGGGAAACGGTGTGGCGATCGTTACTCCAGCCCGCGCGCATCATGTCGGCGTCGGCCTGCATGCGGCGCTGCATCAGGTCTTTATCCAGCACCCGCATCGGGTTGATACCCCCCTTCACGCCCGGGAACAGGAAACGAAAACAGGCGTCGTCACTCACCTTCTGAATGGCGGCCGTCTGCTCCATGTTGATCTTCATATACGCCACCGCATTCGCGTCGGGGGCGTATTGCAGGCGCGACATCTGCAGGCTCAGGATCTGCGGCTGGACCACGTCGATAATGTCCTGCTCAGAATCGCCCGCCTTTTGCATAGTGAGGATCTGCTCGCGAATACGTGTCACAAATCGGGGGTCCTGCTCTTTTAGCACCTGCCAGGCGGGCATGGCGTTAAGGGTGGTATCAAGCCGGTGTTCGGGGGTGTTCTGCAGGCGTTGCTTGTCGTAATAAACCCAGAAGGCTACTGCTGCGGAGATAACTGCCACTGCGACTATAGGTGTCCACGCTCTTCTCATCGTTACGCATCCTTAATCCTTTAGCTATGCCGGTTTACACCGGCACGCCGCTATGGAAGCGAAACTCGTTATCCGGTGTTGAGATAAGTGTGGCTTCAATTTCACCAAAAAGCTGTATCCGGGAAGAGATATCCTCGTCGCTGACCTGTTGGGCAAGGGTCAGATAGTCCTGATAATGCCGCGCTTCAGAGCGCAGCAGCGACAGGTAAAACTTCTGCAGATCGTCGTCGAGGAAGGGTGCCAGCGCGGCGAAACGTTCGCAGGAGCGCGCTTCGATATAGGCACCGCAGATGAGCTTGTCGATCAGCGTCAGCGGCTCGTGGGTGCGCACGGCTTTCAGCATCCCTTTGGCGTAGCGGCTGGCGGTGATTTTGACGTAGGGGATGTTGCGGGCCAGCATCGCCTCGCGCACCTGCCAGAAGTGGTGCAGCTCCTCTTTGATCAGCAGCACCATGCTGTCGATGAGCGCCTGACCCCAGGGGTCGTCGGTTTTGGGCATCACGCTTTTGCCAATCTGCTTGTGCAGGCCGACAAAGTCCGGTTCCGGGCCTTCGCGGAAGGTAAAAGCTTCGTAGGGCTTGAGCCACTCGAGCAGCGCGTCGGCACCGCTCTCGTCGGCGACGTATTTGCGCACTAATAACAGCGCGGTCTGGGCGGCTTTGAGCTCGCACACCATATGGTCGGTGAGCAGCACCGGCAGGTTCGCCGGGTCGCGGGCTTTATCAATCCATGCTTGCGGGGTCGGGCACTGGAGGAAGTTTAAAACAGGGGCAAGTATCTGCGGGTAATCCATTATTTTTCCTGAAGCGGCAGCCGAAGCTGCCGCAAATAACACTTAGTGACGCACGCCGTCGTCATCTTCGTCGATGAAATCTTCGTCGTCTTCGTCACCCTCTTCGCCGTTCGGATCTTCGAAGTAGGTGCCCCAGCCGTCATATTCCACTTCAAACTTCTCGGCCAGGTTCATCAGCTGTTCAACCTGGGCGTCGATCAGCTCTGCCTTCAGCGCGCCTTCGCTCAGGATATCGCAGCAGATGACGGTGTCGCCCTCTTCCACTTCCAGCTCTTCCGGCTCGGTCACTTCATAACCCAGACGGAACGCTTCCACCGCCAGTTTCTCCAGCGCTTCGAAATCATCCGCAGAGAAATGGTGTTCGATGGTGTAGAGCGCATCCGGATCGCTGCCGTCTTCCAGCAGTTCTTCAATAATCAGTCGCGTCTCTTCGCGCTGTTCTTCCAGCAGTTCTGGGTTTGCCATGGCTCGTTCCTCTTTAAAGTGCGGCAGATACTTCTATTTTCACACACGGATGTGTTTGCCTCCACCTTTGTAAGAAAGATTTGTGCAACGGGGTTGCAAGTGAATATTGATACAGATAAAGTGAATTTTAATTCAATAAGTGGCCTTTGCCATGTGAGGATAAAATGTCTGAACTGTATAAAAAACATTTCCTGAAATTGCTCGATTTTACCCCTGCACAGCTCACCTCCCTGCTTGCCCTGTCAGCACAGCTGAAGTCCGATAAGAAAAAAGGGGCTGAAGTACAGAAACTTACTGGCAAAAACATCGCGCTCATCTTCGAAAAAGACTCGACCCGTACCCGATGCTCTTTCGAAGTTGCCGCATTTGACCAGGGCGCTCGCGTTACTTATCTCGGGCCGAGCGGCAGCCAGATTGGGCATAAAGAGTCAATTAAAGATACCGCGCGGGTGCTGGGCCGGATGTACGACGGCATTCAGTATCGCGGCCACGGCCAGGAGGTTGTTGAAACCCTGGCGGAATTTGCCGGGGTGCCGGTGTGGAACGGGCTGACCAACGAGTTCCATCCCACCCAGCTGCTGGCGGACCTGCTCACCATGCAGGAGCATCTGCCGGGCAAGGCGTTCAACGAGATGGTGCTGGTCTATACCGGCGATGCGCGTAACAACATGGGTAACTCGATGCTGGAAGCAGCCGCGCTGACCGGGCTGGATCTGCGTCTGGTGGCCCCCAAAGCCTGCTGGCCGGAAGAGAGCCTGGTGGCGGAGTGCAGCGCGCTGGCAGAAAAGCACGGCGGCAAAATCACTCTCACCGAAGATGTCGCGGCGGGGGTGAAGGGTGCAGACTTTATCTACACCGACGTGTGGGTGTCGATGGGCGAAGCCAAAGAGAAGTGGGCCGAGCGTATCGCCCTGCTGCGTGGCTATCAGGTGAATGCGCAGATGATGGCGCTGACGGGTAACCCGAATGTGAAGTTCCTGCACTGTCTGCCGGCGTTCCACGACGATCAGACCACGCTGGGTCAGCAGATGGCAAAAGAGTTCGATCTGCAAGGCGGGATGGAAGTGACGGACGAGGTATTTGAATCGGCGGCAAGTATTGTATTTGACCAGGCAGAAAACCGGATGCATACCATTAAAGCGGTGATGGTCGCGACCCTGGGTGAATAACGTCTGCGTTTAAATAACGGGAGGGTTTTGGCCCTCCTGCTTTTCAAATTATCCGTTAGGGATATTAATTTGCTGTTACCCGCACCTTACCGTAAGGGCACTTTTTAAAAATACATTTTACCGGGGCATCGCACTGTTTGCTCTCCGGGTCGCGATGGCCGGGGCATCTGGACATATTGTGCATCACGCGCCACAGGGTGTGGCTGTATTTATCAATTTGCAGAATATTGATATCGCATAGCTCGTCATTCACGAATAGACGGTTATATAATACTTTTATTTGATCGCCAGGTTTAAAAAGCCGCTCTCCGTTATACCAGAGAATATATTTATGATTATGCTGCGTAAGAATTTTTGAAAATAATGTTCCTGTGGCCGGACTGGCAATCGTACCCAAAGTGATCCATGTTTTAGATGCGGTCATCAAAATACCTTTAACGAACTATGCGAAAAGCGGAAAGCCATACGATCAATAAGTGTAAAAGAACAATTAAAATGCGATAATAGGTACAGCCTATTCTTTCAAAGATGGTTAATAAGCCTCAATATTCCCTTAAGTCAAATTTAACCGCCACGAATAGTGAGAGGAATAGCGCTCCCGCCTCCCCGGTCGATTGATTTTTCAGCGTAAACAGGGTACTTTTTTGCCTTAATTCCAGCACGGATATGCCGATCTTATGCCTATTATTCAATCTGTTGAACGTGCCTTACAGATCCTCGATCTGTTTAATGAACAGGCGACGGAACTTAAAATTACCGACATCAGTAAACAGATGGGCCTGAGCAAAAGCACGCTCCACTCGCTCCTCAAAACCCTGCAACTGCACGGCTATATCGATCAGAACCCGGAGAACGGTAAGTATCGTCCCGGCATGAAGCTGGTTGAGCGCGGCCACTTCGTGGTGAGCACCATGGATATCCGCCAGAAAGCGAAGCACTTCCTGACGGCGCTGTCGGAGCGTACCGGGCAGACCACCCATCTGGGCATTCTGGACGGGCGCGAAGGGGTCTATATCGAGAAGATCGAAGGCAAGCTGGCGGCCATCGCCTACTCGCGCATTGGCCGTCGCCTGCCGGTGCATGCTACCGCTATTGGCAAAGTGCTGATCGCCTGGCTGAGCGAGGCCGAGCTGAATACCCTGCTGGAAGGCTATCACTACACCACCTTTACCCCGGCGACCCTGGCCTCCCGCGAGGCGCTGCTGGCCGCGCTGGCGCAGACCCGCGAGCAGGGTTATGCCCTGGACAGCGAAGAGAACGAACAGGGGGTGCGCTGCGTGTCGGTCCCGGTGCGTAACCACGAGTCCCGGGTCATTGCCGCCCTGAGCCTCTCCACCTTAACCTCCCGGGTGAACGACGAGGAGCTGGCCCGCTTCCGCGAGCAGTTGCAGGAGGCCGGGCGCCAGCTCTCTCACGCGCTGGGCTACCCGGCCTGAGCCGTTATACCGGCTCGTAAGTGAAGTAGTCGAAGTCGGCGTGGCAGCCGTCACCGCTGATGTCCTCGCAGTGCAGCCCCACAAACGCGCCGGTAAAGAAGCCGCGCCCGCCGATATAGTCATCTGACAGCTTCCACGCCTCGTACGTCACCGGCACGGTGTGCCACTGCTCCCCGTCAAACGAATAGCTGTAGCGGTAGACCAGACGATCGACATCCACCCGCAACCAGATGCTCTCTGCGCTCTCCGGCACCGGGATGGGCTGCTCGTGCAGCGGCCATGACGGCACATTGTGGTCGAGCTGGATCACCTTGAGGGTTCTGCCCTGCCCCTCCTCGTAATCGACAAAGCAGTAGCTCCAGTTTTTGCTGTTGTAGTAGCAGGTCAAGCCCGCGCTCTGCTGGAAGTGACGCGGGGCAAACTCCATCCGCGTTTCCGCGCGGAAGGTGAAGTGCTGCCAGCGGCGCGCCACCGTGGACTGGGTGAAGGTTGAGTTAAGTGAGTCGTTGCCATACAGCCGCAGGAAGCCTTTACGGGCCCGCAGGGAGCCGAGGGAGTCGTCAAATGGTATGCGCAGGGTCTGTAGCTCCGGGTCGAGGCGCTCGCCGTCGAAATCGTCTCGCCAGTTGGTCTGCGCCACGGCGGGGCTCTCGGTCATCTGCGGGCCAGGCACCGTCAGTTGGACATGCTTGCCGCCCTCCACGTATGGCCAGCCGTCGCGCCATTCAATGCGCGCGATCCCCGTCTCACGCCCCAGGGAGCAATATCCCCGCCCGCCGGAGCCCAGCAGCGGAATGCCCGGCAGGCGCTGCGGGCGGCTGGTGAGAAAGGCCATGTACCACTCCCCGGTGTGGGTCTGCAGCAGCGAGCCGTGGCCGCTTTTTTGCAGCGGGTTCTCCGGCAGGTGCCAGCTGGTCATCATCGTCACCTCCGGGTGCAGCTCGTAGGGCCCGTCGATGGTTTTTGAGCGCAGCACCACGACGGCGTGCTCGTAGCTGGTGCCGCCTTCGGCGACCACCAGATAGTACCAGCCCTCCTTACGGTAGATATGCGCCCCTTCGGTGTAGCAGAGCGGCGTGCCGGTGAAGAGGGTTTTGCGCTCCGGCGACAGCGTGCAGGTGTGCGGATCGTACTCCTGCATCACGATGGTGTTATGCGGGTTGCTGTGGTGGCGCGGCCCCCACGGGCGGTAGATATAGTATTTGCGGCCATCGTCATCGTGGAACAGGGAGGGATCGAACCCGCCATTACCCATCGGGATCGGCTCGCTCCATGGCCCTTCGATGGAGGGGGCGGTGACCAGGAAGTTGCGCCCGTTTTTCCACGGGGAGTCGACAATCTTCACATCGGTATAGAGCAGCCAGAACTGCCCGTCGGCGTAGCTCAGGCACGGCGCCCAGATGCCGCCGGAGTCCGGGTTGCCCTTCATGTCCAGCATCGACACGCGATCCAGCGGGGTGCTTACCAGCCGCCAGTTCTTCAGATCCCGGGAGTGGTAGATGCGCACGCCCGGGAACCACTCGAAGGTGGAGGTGGCAATGTAGTAATCCTCGCCCTGGCGACACATCGACGGGTCGGGGTTAAAGCCGGTCAGAATCGGGTTGGTAATGGTGTACATAGAGCCTCCTCCTTAATGAGATGCTGCCGTTGCCGCGGCGGGAATGGCTTCGCCCTGCGCCGCGCGATGCTTGAGTAACTGCTGGCTGATGGCCTCCACTCGCGCATCGGTGAGTTTGTAAAACGACAGCATGATGAACATGCCCACGTAGAGCGCCACCGGCACCACGCAGAACAGAATTTTGATGGTGGTGAGCACCTCTACCGGCTGCACGCTGCTGCTGGCGGAGTAGTTCACGTATGCCAGGATCCAGCCCACCACCGCGCCGCCAATCGCCAGGCCGATCTTCAGGCTGAACAGGTAGGTGGAGAAGACCAGCCCGTCCAGACGGCGGCCGCTGCGGCTCTCCTCGTAATCCACCACGTCGGAGGCCATCAGCCACTGCAGCGGCGTGGTGGTGTTAAAGACAAACAGGAATACGATGTTGAGGGCAAAGATCAGGGCGATATGCTCGGCCGGGGTGACGAAGATCAGCAGGCTGATGAGGGAGTAAGCGACGATGATCCACTTGAAGGCCTTCACCCGGTCGAAACGGCCCAGCAGACGGGAAGAACAGAGCGAGCCAAACATGGTGGCGATGCTGCCGTAGAGCAGGAACTGGGTCGCCAGCTCCGGATGATCCATCACATATTTCACAAAGTAGAGCGTCGCCCCGCCGCGCACCACGTTGGAACAGGTGGCCATCATTTTGAAGGCGCACATGATCCGCCACTGGCTATTGCCCAGCAGCAGCTTGAGATCTTTCGCCACCGACGATCCCGGCTGCACCTCAAAGGTGTAGCGCTCTTTGGTGGTGAAGAAGCAGACCAAAAGCAGCACCACGCCGCAAAGCCCCAGCACGCACATCGCGCCGAAGTACCCCAGCTGCTCGTTGCCTTTCCCGATGATCCCCACCAGCGGCAGGGCAATGCCGCTGATCGCCAGCGATCCCGCCGCGGCGAGGAAGAAACGCCAGGACTGCATGGCATGGCGCTCCTTCGGATCGGCGGTGATCACCCCCGGCATGGCGCAATAGGGCACGTTGACGAAGGTGTAGACCAGGGTCAACAGGATGTAGGTGACGCAGGCGTAAATCACTTTGCCGTTGGCCGAGAAATCCGGGGTGTAGAAGGTGAGCATGCAGACGAGGCCAAACGGGATCGCGCCCCACAGCAGGAACGGGCGGAACTGGCCGTAACGGGTGCGGGTGCGGTCCACCAGCAGCCCCATCAGCGGGTCGGTCACCGCGTCCAGCACGCGGGAGACGAGAAACAGCGTGCCCATAATCCCGGCGGATAAACCAAACACATCGGTGTAGAAATAGGCGAGCAGGAACATGGTCGCCTGCCAGACAAAGCCGCAGGCGGTGTCACCCAGCCCGTAGCCAATTTTATCTTTCATGGTTAATGGCATCATCAGAAATACACCCTTATTTAGTGTGCTGAATTCACAACAACGTGTTAATAGAGTGTAATAAGCTGATTAATTTATCAGCAATGGCCATATCTTATTTCTGAATTACGTTATTTTGCTTTTGTGACACTGCTCGATATATATCAAATGGCTGTTTTAAAAGCGTAAAAATAAATAAATAGCAGGCATGAAAAAGCCGTCCACGGAATATTTTCCGTAGACGACAAGAGCGATAAATATAATTAAAGACCGAGCGCTTTTTTACCGGCGTTAATAACCTCGATAATTTTATCCGTATCGTAAATACACCCTTTCCAGGTGCCGCCGCTCACCGACTGTAATGCCGCCCACAGGCGCGTATCGTCGGGTAAAAATTCATGGGCATGCAGGTCCGGATGCGGCTGGCGACGTGCCAGTTCAATGGCCCCCTCTTCCGGGGTGAGCGGCGCCAGTGGCGTGCCGATAAAGTTCACGCTGCCGGTCAGGGTAAGGCGGTCCACCACAATCTCAATGATGTCGTTATCGCGCAGCTTACCAATCGGCCCACCGGCCAGCGCTTCGGGCGCCACATGCCCAAAACAGGCCCCGGTGGAGACGCCAGAGAAGCGGGCATCGGTGATCAGCGAGACCGTTTTACCCCAGGAAACATGCTTCAGCGCCGAGGTGAGCTGGTAGGTCTCCTCCATGCCGGTGCCGGACGGCCCGCCGCCGATCACCACCATGATGTCGCCCTGCTCAATCTCGCCGTTTTTGATCGCCTTGATCGCCCGGGCTTCCGAGACGAACACCCGCGCCCGGCCGGTATGACGGTAAACGCCATCCTCACCCACCACCGACGGGTCGATGGCCGTGGCTTTGATCACCGATCCCTCCGGCGCGATGTTGCCCACCGGGAAGGCCACCGTGGAGGTCAGTCCGCGGGCTTTCGCGCGCGCCGGCGGCAGGATCACCTCATCCGGATCAACGCCGTCCTGCTCGCGCAGGCACTGGCGGAAGCGTTCCCGCCGCTCAGAGCTCTGCCACCAGTCGAGGTTTTCCCCGACGGTCTGGCCGGTGACGGTCATGGCATCCAGATGCAGCAGACCGAGCTCGCGCAGATGGAGCATCACTTCCGGCACGCCGCCCGCGAGGAACGCCCGCACCGTTGGGTGGTAATCTGGCCCGTTCGGCAATACGCTCACCAGCCGCGGCACCTTGCGGTTGATGCGCGTCCAGTGCTCCACGTCAGGAATAGTGCAGCCCGCCGCGTGGGCAATGGCGGGGATATGCAGCAGCAGGTTGGTGGAGCCGCCGAACGCGGCGTGGATCACCATCGCGTTTTCAATCGCTTTATCGGTGAGGATATCGCGGGTGGTGATGCCGCGATTATCCAGTTCGATCACCGCCCGCGCGGACTGGCGGGAGACCTCCAGCCACACGTCCTGCCCCGACGGGGCCAGCGCCGAATGGGGCAGCGCAAGACCTAAGGCTTCGGCCACCACCTGGGAGGTGCCCGCCGTGCCGAGAAACTGACAGCCGCCTCCCGGTGTGGCGCAGGCGCGGCAGCCCAGCTCGGCAGCCTCCTGCAACGAGAGTTCATGGTTGGCGTAACGCGCCCCGATGGTCTGCACCTTGCCGGCATCCTCGCCGAAGGTTGGCGGCAGCGTGGCCCCGCCCGGCACCAGAATCGTCGGCAGAGTATGCATCGCGGCCAGGGCGATCATGGTGGCTGGCAGCCCTTTGTCGCAGGTGGCGACGCCAATCACCGCCCGGCGCGTGGGCAGGGAGCGGATCAGACGACGAAACACGATGGCGGCATCGTTGCGGTACGGCAGGGAGTCAAACATCCCGTGGGTGCCCTGGGAGCGGCCATCACACGGGTCGCTGACAAAGGCGGCAAAGGGTATTCCGCCGTTGCGGGTGATCTCTTTTGCCGCCGCCTGCATCTGCAGGCCAATCTCCCAGTGACCGGTGTGGTAACCCAGCGCCACCGGGCGGCCATCCCCGGCGCGGATCCCGCCCTGAGTGCCGATAATCAGCACCTCTTTGCCGGTGAGTTTATTGGCATCCCAGCCCATCCCGGCGTTCTGCGTCATGCCAAACAGATTGCCGCTGGGGGATTCCATCAGCATCTGCGGGGTCAGGGGCAGCGCCCCCTGCGGCCCCGCCGCGTGGGTGATCACCGAATAGAAGGCGTCATCCTGCGGGGTAAAAATGGTTTCTATCGACATCGTGGCCTTCCGGTTCAGCAGAGCTTGAGCTGTTGCAGCAGCGTTTTCAGCTGCGCCTTGCGCGCCTCATCCAGCGGCCCGGCAGGCGGCAGCACGTGGGTGGAGACCGGGCGTACGCACAGGGAGATCGCCTCTTTGATCACGTTCACAAACGGCGTATCCAGCTGATACATCTGCGGAATTTGCAGCAGAGTCTGATGATACTGCGCTGCCCGGGCCAGGTCGCCGTCGCGGAAGGCCTGCAACAGGTTGACTGACACCTGCGGGGCAAAGTTACCGCTGGCGGAGATCGCCCCGTCGCCCCCCAGCAGCAGGGTGTTGAAGAGGTGATCGTCGTAACCGCACAGCACCACAAAGTGCGGGTGCGCCGCTTTGACGGTGAGGACCATGCTGCGCAGATGGGCCACCGAGTCGATGGTGTCTTTAATGCCCACGATATTGGCCCGGGAGTCCACCAGGGTTTTGACCAACTGCGGGGTCAGATCTTGCCCGGTCAGGGCCGGGAAGTTATAGAGGATCACCGGCAGCGTAACGCTGTCGGCCACCTGCTCAAAGTAGCGGATCAGGTTCGCTTCCGATACTTTCCAGTAATAGGGATTGATCACCACGATGCCGTCGGCACCGGCCTGCTGGGCATGCTGGCTCAGCTCGATGGTTTCCCGGGCGTTGGTGCCCCCGGTACCGATCAGCACCGGCACACGACCGTTCACGTGGGCGATGGCGAATTCGGCGATCGCTTTGCGCTCTGCGGTGTTGAGCTGGGAAAACTCCCCGCCGCTGCCTAAAAAGAACAGGCCATCGACCCCGGCATCGATCATGTGGTCGATAAGCGCGGCGCTGCCCTGCTCATCCAGCCTGCCGCTGGCGGTGAAGAGAGTGGAGACAGGGGGAATAATGCCTGAGAACTGCACGGTCTGCTGCATGAGAACTCCTTGCTGACTCATTTTGTTCTACATTATAGAACAGCGTTCGTTTATTTAACTTTTATACTAGAACGCGAAGAAAGCGAAGGACAATCAGGTAACACGAGGGTGTGTCTGTTTTTTAAGCTTGATCACAGAACGGAATGAAAGGATGAAACTCCCTCTCCCGACGGGAGAGGGGAAAGGCGTCAGGCCACCAGCATCTTCACAACCACTTTGCGCACCTGCGCCGGGTTGCCCACCGCGCACAGCGGCTTGTGGACTTCGCCCGGGTAGAAGACCACGAAATCGCCTTCGCTCAGCACCACGGTTTTCTCCTGCTCGCCTTCCGGCAGGAAAGCGATATCTTTATCCGCCAGCCAGTCGGTCTCCGGCGTGCCGTTTGGCAGGGTGCTGAAGGTCATCCCTTCCTGGCCTTTCAGGACGATCTGGATGTCCAGATAACGGGCGTGGTACTCGGCGCGACGCTCGGCGAAGGGCTGGGTCATATCTTCGGAAACCAGATAGAACAGGTTGTTGCCGTCGATATCATGTTTACCGGTCGGGGTAGCATCGGACACATGGGTTTTAACGTGTTCGATCGCCTGGCGCAGCTCTTGCGGCAGCCAGGTCTGGAGGTTATGGATGTTGCCAACGATCATGATTTAATCCTCAATATAAAACAACGTTTCATTTTAAACTTTTATACGAGAATTTTAGCTGCCATACCACCACTTTTTGCCCGGGATTTGCACTTGCGCATAACCATGCACGCCCAACCGTTTTCGCTGCGTAAAGTGTGCATTATTCGCTTGATCCGCGGGTCAGGCTGCGTATAATGCCCCACAATTTGCCAGGAGGAAGCATGCTCAAACATGTTCGACAGAGTGCCCCAGCGCGTCTTAAAGCAGACGCTGGCCTGCTGTTTTTCTTCCCGTTGCGATCCCTATTCCAGAAGCCCCTCATTTGAGGGGCTTTTTTTTGCCCGGCGTCAGGAGATAAAAATGAATCCGCTTTATCAAAAACACATCATTTCCATCAACGACCTCAGCCGTGAAGAGCTGGAGCTGGTTCTGGCAACCGCGGCAAAACTGAAAGCCAATCCACAACCGGAGCTGCTGAAGCACAAGGTGATCGCCAGCTGCTTCTTCGAAGCCTCCACCCGTACCCGCCTGTCGTTTGAGACCTCTATCCACCGCCTGGGCGCCAGCGTGGTGGGCTTCTCCGACAGCAGCAACACCTCCCTCGGCAAAAAAGGCGAAACCCTGGCGGACACTATCTCGGTCATCAGCACCTACGTTGACGCCATCGTCATGCGCCATCCTCAGGAGGGTGCAGCCCGCCTGGCGACCGAGTTTTCCGGCGGCATTCCGGTGCTAAACGCCGGTGATGGCGCCAACCAGCATCCCACCCAGACCCTGCTGGATCTGTTCACCATTCAGGAGACCCAGGGCCGCCTGGAGAAGCTGAACATCGCCATGGTCGGCGACCTGAAATATGGCCGTACCGTCCACTCCCTGACCCAGGCGCTGGCGAAGTTCAACGGCAACCGCTTCTACTTTATCGCCCCGGACGCGCTGGCGATGCCGCAGTACATCCTCGATATGCTCGATGAGAAAAAGATTCAGTGGAGCCTGCACGCCAGCATCGAAGAGGTGATGGGCGAGGTGGATATTCTCTATATGACCCGCGTGCAGAAAGAGCGTCTGGATCCGTCGGAGTACGCCAACGTGAAGGCGCAGTTCGTCCTGCGCACCAGCGACCTCGAAGGCGCTCGCAGCAACATGAAGGTGCTGCACCCGCTGCCGCGCATCGATGAGATCACCACCGATGTGGATAAGACGCCGCACGCCTGGTACTTCCAGCAGGCCGGAAACGGCATCTTCGCCCGTCAGGCGTTACTGGCACTGGTTCTGAATCGCGATTTAGCTCTGTAAGGGGAAATGACAATGACACACGATAACAAACTCCAGGTCGAAGCCATCAAGCGCGGCACCGTAATTGACCACATCCCTGCGCAGGTGGGCTTTAAGCTGCTGACCCTGTTCAAACTGACCGAAACCGACCAGCGCATCACCATCGGCCTGAACCTGCCCTCCGGCGAGATGGGCCGCAAAGATCTGATTAAAATTGAGAACACCTTCCTGACCGACGAGCAGGTAAACCAGCTCTCCCTCTATGCCCCGGAAGCGACCGTTAACCGCATTGACGACTACGAAGTGGTGGGCAAATCCCGCCCCAGCCTGCCGGAGCGCATTGAAAGCGTGCTGGTCTGCCCGAACAGCAACTGCATCAGCCATGCTGAGCCGGTAAACTCCAGTTTTGCAGTGAAAAAACGCGCGGATGATATCGCACTTAAATGCAAATATTGTGAAAAAGAGTTTTCGCATAATGTGGTGCTGGCCAACTAATTGAGGTGGCAATGCATGTCTGGCTTTCTATAATGGCCGGGACTATTTGTTTTTATTCAGGAGAAATCATGACCAAAGAACTCGCGACGGAAAATGCACCTGCAGCTATTGGCCCTTACGTTCAGGGCGTTGATCTTGGCAGCATGATCATCACCTCCGGCCAGATCCCGGTGAACCCAAAAACCGGTGATGTGCCAGAAGATGTCTCCGCTCAGGCGCGCCAGTCGCTGGAAAACGTCAAAGCGATCGTTGAATCCGCTGGCCTGAAAGTGGGCGATATCGTTAAGACAACGGTATTCGTAAAAGATCTCAACGACTTCGCCACCGTCAACGCCACCTACGAAGCCTTCTTCACCGAGCATAACGCCAGTTTCCCGGCGCGCTCATGCGTGGAAGTGGCACGTCTGCCAAAAGATGTGAAAATCGAAATCGAAGCGATTGCCGTGCGCCGCTAATAGTTGATTTTGATATGCAAAAGGCAGCCTGGGCTGCCTTTTTTATTTTCTTAATACACAGCCGGAAATAGACTTCAAGTATTTTCACCATTATTTTTCATCGCCGATTGAAATGATTAATTTTTTATTCCTGGGGAAACTAACCCTGCCCCGAAATTATTGATCCCTTTTAATGGAATAAAAAATGAAACTGTCTAAAATTGCGTTGGCACTTGCCACACTCACGGTTGCTTCATCGGCTTTAGCGCATGGATATGTTGAATCTCCGGCCAGCCGCGCTTATATGTGTAAGCTTGGTAAAAATATTGATTGTGGTTCCGTACAATGGGAACCACAGAGTGTTGAACGCACCTCCGGCTTCCCGACTGGCGCTCTGCCACCGGATGGACAGCTGGCCAGCGCCGGTATTGCTCAATATTCTCAGCTCGATCGCCAGAGCCTGAACGCCTGGACTAAGACCCCAATTACCGCCGGTAAAAATACCTTCACCTGGTATCATACTGCTCCGCATAAAACCACCAACTGGCGTTGGTATATTACCAAACAAGACTGGAATCCAAATAAACCGCTGACCCGCGATCAATTTGAATCCACCCCATTCTGTACCGTAAATGGTAATGGCCAGGCTCCGGCTCAGCGTCAGGAAATGACCTGTAATGTGCCACAGCGTACCGGCTACCAGGTTATTTACGCGGTATGGGAAATTGCCGATACCACTAACAGCTTCTACCAGGCTATCGACGTTGATTTCGGTAACGGCGGCAATGTGACCCCTGACGAAACCCCGGCTCAGGTCTCCGAGTGGACGAAAACCCTGAGCGGCCAGATCGCCGGTAATAACGTCAATGCAGGCGATAAAGTGATTGCCCGCTTCTTTGATGCCAATGGCGAAGTGGTCTCCATGCGCACCCAGCTGACCATCTCTTCTGCTTCCCAGGGTCAGGCAAGCCAATGGTCTTATGACCTGGCGCAGGCAATCAACGCCGCGCACAGCGATGTTCGCGTCGGTGTTAAAGATGAGAGCGGCGTGGTGAACCCGGTTCACGGCGCGAACAACGTCTATGTGAAAGATGGCAGCACCCTGAAATCTGTCGCGATCTCCTATGAAGAGCAGCAGGCTCAGGTGAGTGAAGACATCGCCGTCACCAACGTGCGGTTCTCCAAAATCAAGAACGGCGCAGCAACCGTGACCTTCCACGTGAATACCCAGGGCGATGTGAGCCTGGAAGCGCGTGCGATGAACCACGCAGGGGCGGAAAAAGGTTACCTGAAGCAGGATATGAATAACGCCAACCAGGACGTGACCATGAACCTGACTGACGTGACGCCTGGCCACCACATGCTGAAATACTTCGCCACCAACAAAGATGGCGTACTGTTCGCGCAGGATGTGATCGACATGATGCTGGAGAACGAGGAGTCATCCGGTACGACGGGTAAATATGACTACACCTTCCCGCAGAACATCGCCTCCTACAAAGCGGGCACCGTGGTACTGCAGCCGAAAGATGGCAAAACGTACCAGTGTAAGAAAGCGCCTTACAGCGGCTACTGCGTGCAGTACGCTCCGACGGCTAACCAGTTCGAACCGGGCGTAGGTTCCCACTGGCAGATGGCGTGGACCCTGAAGTAATAGGCTCTCCTGATGCCCGGTGAACAGGTCTGTGCGATCTGTTTGCCGGGTGGCGGCTTCGCCTTACCCGGCCTGCGTGACCGCAGAATGGTGCGGGTTCTGTAGGCCCGGTAAGCGTAGCGCCACCGGGCATTTTCACCGACTACTGATTGCGCGTCGCGCGCAGCAGTTTCTCCAGCGGATAGACCGCCGCAATCACCACTTCATCCTCTATCTGCGCCGCCTTATCCAGCTCGCCCTGAATCGACGCAATCTCCGTATCATCCAGCGTCCCCTGGCGCGCCACCAGATCCGTTAAGCGCAGCCCAATCGCCGCCAGTTTGTCCACCGTCTGGATCACCGGCTTCAGCGCCTTCAGCTGATAGCTGTTCTCGGCCAGCGCCAGCGCATCCGGAGTGTTGGTCTGCCAGCGGGTAAAGAGATGGCGCAACGACTCCGCGCTTTCGCTATCCTCAGCATCGCTCACCAGCCGCTCAACCCAGCGATTCATCTGCCGCACCTGGCTGCTCTCCGGCGCCAGCGCGTCGGCCAGGCGGTTTAACGGCTCAAACAGATCGTAGTTCCCGGCCTGGAACTTAAGATGGTTACGGGTGTAATAGTGCGCAGGCTCCAGCGCCTGGGCGAGGATCGTCAGCGGCAGGGTGTCGGTGGTGTTCCCCAGACGCGTGAACTGCACCTGCTGGCGGGCATGCTGCTGCAACCCTACCGACACCGTCGACCAGCTATCCATCGCCTGTAGGCGGGTATACATGTTGTCGATATCGTTCACCTCCTGCGCCGACCACAGGCGCTCCGCCACTGCGAAGGCCCGCGGCCACAGCTTGATATCCAGCACTGGCGCCGCCACGTTTTCTGCCCACAACGCCGCCTCGCCGCCCAGCAGATTCGCCTGCTGGCTGGCATCCGGCACCGCCGGAGCGATCCCCTCCGGCACCGCATCCAGCCGCTGGCCTGTCACCGGATAACGGCTGTTGCCCAGCAGGAAATAGCCGTCAATCTTGTCGTCAGAGACGTTCACCACCGGGCGGGTCTCCCCCATCCAGGTATCGACGGTGAAGGTTACCTGATTGTCGCTGCGCCAGACGATATCCTGCACCGCACGCCGGGATTTGCCGCTGAAATCGATAAACCCGCGCCAGCCCGCCTCGCCTTTTATCAGGGTAAAGCTGCCCTCCAGCGGCTTGCCCTTCAGGCGCGGCAGGGTGAAGGACCAGCTCTGGGCGCTGTCGCTGTCGGTGATGACATCCACCTTGTTCAGCCCCTGGGGTACGATCTCATTGCGGTAGTGATAGGCGGTGTACTGGGGCTGATCGAGATAGAAGCCGGTGGAGAGAATTCCCCTGTAGCCCTGCTTCGCCACCTCCCCCAGCGCGTCCTGTCCCTGCCAGGACTGGATCAGAATGCTTTTGGGCAGATCCGGGTGGAAGATCTCATCCCAGCCCACCATCTGGCGCTGGTTTTTCTCGAGGATCGTCTCCAGCTTGCGGTTGAAATAGGCCTGCAACGCGTGGCTGTCCGCCAGCTTGTTGTCGCGCATAAACTGCTGGATGGCGGGGTTGTTTTTCCACTGGGTGTCGTCCACCTCATCGCCGCCGATATGCAGATAGGGATCCGGGAAGATCGCCGCCAGTTCAGCGATCATCGCGCCGGCGAAGGCGTAAGTGGCCTCTTTGGTCGGATCCATCACCGGCTTGAGCACACCCCACTGGCGCTCCATCTCATAGGGCCCCGGGGCACTCATCAGCTCCGGATAGGCCACCGCAATGGCCGACGCGTGGCCGGGCATATCAATCTCCGGCACCACGCGAACACCACGCGCGGCGGCGTAGCGCACCACGTCGCGCATCTGATCCTGGGTGTAGAAGAGTCCGTCACTGGCGAGTTCGGTCAGTTTCGGATAACGCTTCGAGGCAAACCGCCACCCCTGATCGTCGGTTAAGTGCCAGTGCAGCACGTTGAGTTTCGCCGCTGCCATGCCGTCGATCTGGCGTTTGATATCCTCCAACGGAATAAAGTGGCGGGCCGAATCAAGCAGCAGGCCGCGCCACGGGAAGCGCGGGGCATCTTCAATGGTCACCCACGGTACAGAGGTGTTTTCCGGGCCGTTTTGCACCAGCTGGAGCAGCGTTTCCATGGCACGCAGCGCGCCGAAGCGGGTGTTGGCGGTGATGTTCACCCCGCGGTCATCGACGGTGAGTCTGTAGCTTTCATCGCTGTCCGGTTTCGGCACGGGCGCCACCTTGCGGGCGATAGCGATGGTGACGGTCGGTTTTTCCGGCTTATCGGCCTGCGGCTGGAGCGTCCAGCCGGTTTGCAGCGCCACCCGCTGGCGCAGACGTGCCACCGCGTCGCCGAGATCGTCCCCGGAGACGCTCACCTGGAAGTTATTGTTAATGACCAGCGTGCCCTGGGTGGCGGGGCGTTCGACCTTTGCAGGCCAGGGCATCAGGGGGAGATCGCCTGCGGGGGCCGCAAACGCAGAAAAGCCGAGCATAAGCCCGGCGGTTAAG
Organism: Leclercia sp. GHBNCSD; assembly: GCF_055805075.1. Classification (NCBI taxonomy): domain Bacteria; kingdom Pseudomonadati; phylum Pseudomonadota; class Gammaproteobacteria; order Enterobacterales; family Enterobacteriaceae; genus Leclercia; species Leclercia sp. GHBNCSD. The sequence goes on from NZ_JBQVYO010000001.1 coordinate 1,457,133, forward strand.
AGGCTGTACCGTAACATGAATGTTCCTTATTTGACGGGCCGAAAAAGGCAAAACATTCTGTTAACATGCGCTCAATTTGTCGTCAAGCGCGGCGGATGACGGCGATCACAGGTTGTTGAATTTGGGAAGAAAGCCATTTGCCGGGCGGCGGCTTCGCCTTACCCGGCAAAAATCACTGCCACCCGTACCGGCGGCTATAGAACCCTTTCACCAGCTGCGTCAGCGTCATATACCCGGCGAGGATCGCCACCAGCCATGGGAAGTAGCTGAGCGGCAGCGCCTGCAGTTGCAGATAGCCCGCAAGCCCCGAGAACGGCAGCGCGATACCGAGCACCATCACAATCCCCGTCATCACGATCAGCGGCCAGGCGGCGCGGCTCTGGAGGAACGGGATACGCCGGGTGCGGATCATATGCACAATCAGCGTTTGCGACAGCAGCCCCACCACGAACCAGCCGGACTGGAACAGGGTCTGCTGTTCCGGGGTGTTAGCGTGGAACACAAACCACATCAGGCAGAAGGTCAGGATGTCGAAGATGGAGCTGATCGGGCCAAAAAAGAGCATAAAACGGCCCAGTTCTGCCGGCTCCCAGCGCTGCGGCTTCTGGATCTGATCGTCGTCAACGTTATCAAACGGGATCGCCACCTGGGAGATGTCGTACATCAGGTTCTGGATCAGCAGATGCAGCGGCAGCATCGGCAGGAACGGCAGAAACGCGCTCGCCACCAGCACGCTGAAGACGTTGCCAAAGTTGGAGCTGGCGGTCATTTTGATGTACTTGAGCATGTTGGCGAAGGTGCGGCGGCCTTCGATCACTCCCTCCTCCAGCACCATCAGGCTCTTCTCCAGCAGAATGATATCCGCCGCCTCCCGGGCGATGTCCACCGCCCCGTCGACCGAGATGCCGATATCCGCGGCACGCAGCGCGGGCGCATCGTTAATGCCGTCGCCCATAAAGCCCACCACATGCCCCTCGCGCTTCAGCAGGGTGACAATGCGCTCTTTGTGCATTGGGGTCAGGCGGGCAAAGAGCGTAGTGCGTTGGGCCAGCAGAGCCAGCGCGTCGTCACTAAGGTGTTCGATATCGCCGCCAGTCACCACCTCACCCGCATCCAGCCCGACGTCGCGGCACACTTTCGCCGCCACCAGCTCGCTGTCGCCGGTGAGAATTTTCACCGTGATGCCGCTCTCTTTCAGCGCCTTTAACGCCGGTGCGGTGGTCTCTTTCGGCGGATCGAGGAAGGCGATGTACCCTTCGAGGATCAAATCAGATTCATCGATACGCTGATAGTCCCCCTCCCGCGCGGGCAGTAGCTTGCTGGCGACCGCCACCACGCGCAGCCCCTGGCGGTTCAGGTTGTCGGTGACGCGTTTGATGCGTCGCAGCATGGTCTCATCCAGCGGGACAATCTCGCCGTGATACCGCACCTGGGTAGTCACATTGAGGATCTCCTGCAATGCCCCTTTGCAGATCAGCTGATGCACGCCCTGCTCTTCACTCACCACCACCGACATCCGGCGGCGCTCGAAATCGAAGGGGATCTCATCCACCTTCTGCCAGCGGGATGAAAGGGCGCGGGCGGCGGCTTCATCCACCCCTTCCAGCACCGCGACGTCGAGCAGGTTTTTCAGCCCGGTCTGGTAGTGGCTGTTCAGCCAGGCGGTTTCCAGCACCCGCTCGCAGATCTTGCCTGCGATGTCAGTGTGGTGCTCCAGCACGATCTTGTCCTGGGTCAGGGTGCCGGTTTTGTCGGTGCAGAGGATATCCATGGCGCCAAAGTTCTGGATGGCGTCGAGGTGTTTGACGATCACCTTCTGCTTCGAGAGTTTTACCGCCCCGCGCGCCAGGGTCGAGGTGACAATCATCGGCAGCATCTCCGGGGTGAGGCCTACCGCCACCGAGAGGGCAAACAGTGCCGCCTCCCACCAGTCGCCTTTGGTGTAGCCGTTAATCAGCAGCACGATGGGGGTCATCGCCAGCATAAAGCGGATCAGCAGCATGCTGACGCGGCCAATCCCCTGCTGGAAGGCGTTGGGTTCGCTCTCCTGCTCGCTGACGCGCCCGGCCAGCTGCCCAAACCAGGTGTTGCCCCCGGTGGCAATCACCATCGCCTGCGCCGTACCGCTCACCACCGTGGTGCCCATAAAACAGAGGGTGTCGCACTCCAGCGGGTTGTTCTGCTGCGGATCGCGGCTGTGGGCGACTTTCTCCACGGGCAGGGATTCGCCGGTCAACGATGCCTGGGCCACGAACAGGTCGCGGGCCTGGATAATGCGTAAATCTGCCGGGATCATATCCCCGGCCGCCAGCTTAACCAGATCCCCCGGCACCAGTTGGTCAATGGGGATCTCCTGCCAGCCGCTTTCCCCTTTGTCGTTCAGGGTGCGCAGGACGGTGGCGGTATTGCTGACCATCGCCTTCAGGGCATCCGCCGCGCGGGTGGAGCGGGCCTCCTGAATAAAGTTCAGCAGCGTGGAGATGCCCACCATCAGGGCGATCACCCCGGCGGCAAACAGGTCTTCGGTGGCATAGGAGATCGCTCCCAGCACCGTCAGCAGCAGGTTAAAAGGGTTGCGGTAGCAGGCCCACAGGTGTATCCACCAGCGGGCCGGCTGTTGCGCCGGGAGGGTATTTTTGCCGTGAAGGGCGCGGGTAGCCTGAACCTCGGCGGCAGTGAGCCCTTCCGGGTGGCTGCCAAAGGTCCGCCACAGGGCGGGCTCATCCATGGCGGCAACCTGCAGGCAGTGGGCGGCAAGGGTGGCGGGAATAGCGGCATCGCTTTTGCCGGTTGCCATAGGGGTGCGCTGCACCAGACGGCGCGGCAGGTGACGGCTCAGCCGGATAAACAGCTGCTGTGTGAAATTTTTGAACATAACAAGTCCCCCGCACCCGCAAAAAACGGGCGCAGTTTTGCCTTCAGACGTGACAGAGCCACGCCTGAGCGGCGATATCAGTTATGCAGGGACGCGGGAATACGCCACTGCCCTACGCATCCGGTAAGGCAGTGAAGAGGCTTACCGGAGAGAGAGGGATCTCCCTGTCGGGAGAGGGGTGGGATCGGGATCCATACAGCCTCCGGTAAGAAAAAAAGGTAAGTCGGTGCGCACTATAGCGTTTTAGCCATACCGCGTACGGCAATTCGGGCGGTATGATAACGCCCGGGTATTAAACCAAACGTAAACCAGACATTGCCCATTGCACAACCCGGGACCCGGCTTAGGATTAGTGATTATTTCATTGATGCATAACAGGATATAAAGCATGCAGAACCGCCTCACCATTAAAGATATTGCGCGTCTGAGCGGCGTGGGTAAATCCACCGTCTCACGGGTGCTGAACAACGAAAGTGGTGTCAGCCAGCGCACGCGCGAACGCGTCGAGGCGGTAATGAATCAGCACGGCTTCTCCCCGTCTCGCTCGGCGCGCGCCATGCGTGGACAGAGCGACAAAGTGGTGGCGATCATCGTCACCCGTCTGGATTCACTGTCGGAAAACCTGGCCGTACAGACCATGCTGCCCGTCTTCTACGAGCAGGGTTACGATCCGATCATGATGGAGAGCAAGTTCTCGCCGCAGATGGTCGAGGAGCATCTCGGGATGCTGAAACGCCGCAACATTGACGGCGTGGTGCTGTTTGGCTTTACCGGCATCAGCGAAGAGATGCTTATCCCCTGGAAGCCGTCGCTGGTGCTGATGGCGCGGGATGCCCGCGGGTTTGCCTCCGTATGCTATGACGACGAAGGGGCGATCCTTACCCTGATGCAGCGCCTGTATGAGAGCGGCCATCGCCATATCAGCTATCTTGGCGTGCCGCACAGCGACGTTACCACCGGTCAGCGCCGTCATGCTGCCTACCTCGCGTTTTGTAAACAGCACGCGCTCCCCGCCGTGGCCGCACTCCCCGGCCTTGGCATGAAGCAGGGTTATGAAAAGGTGGCCGACGTGCTGACCCCACAGACTACCGCCCTGCTCTGTGCCACGGATACTCTGGCTCTGGGCGCAAGTAAGTACTTACAAGAACAGCGAATCGATAGCCTGCAACTGGCGAGCGTGGGCAATACGCCGCTGATGAAGTTCCTCCACCCGGAGATCATCACTGTCGATCCCGGCTACGCCGACTCTGGTCGCCAGGCTGCCATGCAGCTGATTGAGCAGATCAACGGCCGCAGCAAACCGCGTCAGATCGTTATTCCCGCCATCCTCTCCTGAGCCTCAAAAAAGGCTTTATTGTGATCCTCGCCCGGTTTCGGGAACGTTCCCATTTCCGTTGTGAAGACGAAAGAGTAGGCTTGCCGCCAGTTATCTCCTTCCCCTGAACCCGTATCATGAGGATTCATGATGAGCAAAGTAAAACAAGCGGATATCGACCAGCTGATCGTGCTGGTTGGCGGACGTGACAACATCGCCACAGTCAGCCACTGCATTACCCGCCTGCGTTTTGTGCTGAACGACCCGGCCAAAGCCAACCCGAAAGCGATCGAAGAGCTGTCGATGGTGAAAGGCTGCTTCACCAACGCCGGGCAGTTCCAGGTAGTTATCGGCACCGAGGTGGGCGACTACTACAAGGCGCTGCTGGCGACCACCGGTCATTCATCGGCGGATAAAGAGCAGGCCAAGAAAGCGGCACGCCAGAATATGAAGTGGCATGAACAGCTCATTTCACATTTTGCGGAGATTTTCTTCCCGCTGCTGCCGGCGCTGATCAGCGGCGGCTTGATCCTCGGCTTCCGTAACGTGATTGGCGATGTGCCGATGAGCGGCGGCAAAACCCTGGCGCAGATCTACCCGGCGTTGCAGAGCATCTATGACTTCCTGTGGCTGATTGGCGAGGCGATCTTCTTCTACCTGCCGGTGGGGATCTGCTGGTCGGCGGTGCGCAAAATGGGCGGTACGCCAATCCTCGGCATCGTACTGGGCGTAACGCTGGTCTCTCCGCAGTTAATGAACGCTTACTTACTTGGGCAGCAGGTCCCGGAGGTGTGGAACTTCGGCCTGTTCACCATCGCCAAAGTGGGCTACCAGGCGCAGGTGATCCCGGCCCTGCTCGCCGGCCTGGCGCTGGGGATGATTGAAACTCGTCTTAAGCGCATGGTGCCGGACTACCTCTACCTGGTGGTGGTGCCGGTCTGCTCCCTGATCCTCGCGGTGTTCCTCGCCCACGCCTTTATCGGTCCGTTTGGCCGCATGATTGGCGACGGCGTAGCCTTCGCGGTGCGTCACCTGATGACCGGCAGCTTCGCCCCGATTGGCGCCGCGCTGTTCGGCTTCCTCTATGCCCCGCTGGTGATCACTGGCGTGCATCAGACCACCCTGGCGATTGATATGCAGATGATCCAGAGCCTCGGCGGCACCCCGGTGTGGCCGCTGATTGCCCTGTCGAACATTGCTCAGGCCTCGGCGGTAACCGGCATCATCATCGTCAGCCGTAAGCATAACGAACGTGAGATCTCGGTGCCGGCAGCCATCTCCGCCTATCTCGGCGTCACCGAACCGGCGATGTACGGCATCAACCTGAAATACCGATTCCCGATGCTCTGCGCGATGATCGGCTCCGGGCTGGCGGGCCTGCTGTGCGGCCTGAACGGCGTGATGGCCAACGGCATCGGCGTCGGCGGTCTGCCGGGCATCCTCTCCATCCAGACCGCCTTCTGGCAGGTCTTCGCGCTGGCGATGGCCGTGGCGATCGTCGTGCCGATGGCGCTCACGACCGTTGTCTATCAGCGCAAGTATCGTCAGGGCACGTTGCAGGCGGTTTAATCTTCTTCGGGGCGCAGTTGCGCGCCCCTTCGCATTTGCAGGAACGCATTATGAATACCCTTCCTCACTGGTGGCAAAACGGCGTCATCTATCAGATCTACCCGAAGAGCTTCCAGGACACCACCGGGCGCGGCACCGGCGATCTGCGCGGCGTGACGTCGCGTCTCGATTACCTCAAAACCCTCGGCGTTGACGCCCTCTGGCTGACGCCGTTCTACATCTCCCCCCAGGTGGATAACGGCTACGACGTGGCAAACTACCTCAGCATCGATCCGGCCTACGGCACGCTGGATGATTTCGACGCGCTGGTGGCCCAGGCTCATGCGCGTGGGATACGCATCGTGCTGGATATGGTGTTTAACCATACCTCCACCCAGCACCCCTGGTTCCGCGAGTCGCTCAATAAAGCCAGCCCGTACCGGGAGTTCTATATCTGGCGCGACGGCACCCCGGAGCAGACGCCCAACAACTGGCGCTCCAAGTTTGGCGGCAACGCCTGGCGCTGGCACGCCGAAAGCGAGCAGTACTATCTGCACCTCTTTGCCCCGGAGCAGGCCGATCTCAACTGGGAGAACCCGCAGGTGCGCGCCGAGTTGAAAAAGGTGTGCGAGTTCTGGGCCGATCGCGGCGTGGACGGCCTGCGTCTCGACGTGATTAACCTGGTGTCGAAAGAGCAGGACTTCCCCGACGATGCGATCGGTGATGGCCGCCGCTTCTACACCGATGGGCCGCGCATACACGCGTTTTTGCAGGAGATGAGCCGGGAGGTCTTTACCCCGCGCAACCTGATGACGGTGGGCGAGATGTCCTCCACCAGCCTGGCGCACTGCCAGCAGTACGCGGCGCTTGATGGGCGTGAGCTGTCGATGACCTTTAACTTCCACCACCTGAAGGTGGATTATCCCAACGGCGAAAAGTGGACGCTGGCGAAGCCCGATTTCGTGGCGCTGAAGGCTTTGTTCAGCCACTGGCAGCAGGGGATGCACAACCGGGCATGGAACGCGCTGTTCTGGTGTAACCACGATCAGCCGCGCATCGTCTCGCGCTTTGGCGATGAGGGAGAGTACCGCGTCCCGGCGGCGAAAATGCTGGCGATGGTGCTGCACGGCATGCAGGGTACCCCTTACATCTATCAGGGTGAAGAGATCGGCATGACCAACCCGCACTTCAGCCGCATCACCGACTACCGGGACGTGGAGAGCCACAACATGTTCGCCGGGCTGCGCGCGCAGGGACGGGACGCCGATGAACTGCTGGCGATCCTCGCGAGTAAATCCCGCGACAACAGCCGCACGCCGATGCAGTGGGACGCCTCCCCCAACGCCGGCTTCACCACCGGTGAGCCGTGGATTGCCCTGGGCGATAACGCAGAGACGATCAACGTTGCCGCGGCGCTGGCCGATCCCGACTCGGTGTTTTACACCTACCAGGCACTGATTACGCTGCGTAAAACCCTGCCGGTGCTGACCTGGGGGGATTATCAGGATCTGCTTGCGGATCACCCGTCGCTGTGGTGCTACCGCCGTCAGTGGCAGGGCCAGACGCTGATGGTGGTGGCTAACCTGAGCCGCGCCTGCCAGCCGTGGCAACCGCAGGCGGTGGACGGCAACTGGCAGGTGGTGATGAGCAACTATGCCGAGGTCTCGCCGCAGCCAGGCGCCATGACCCTGCGACCCTTTGAAGCGGTCTGGTGGCTACAGGCATAACCTTCTGCGCCGGGCGCCGCACGGTTGCCCGGCGCACGCTTTATGGCTGGAAAATCAGCCCGGTTTTGGCTTGAAAAATTTACAAATCCTCTATCGCGCGTCATCTGTACACTTCGTTTTTTACCTTGTCCTGAATCAAATAAATCGCAAACTTGTTTGATGCAAATCACTACATATAGAACTTAGAATGCTCGCCGACCCAAGATGTTGTATCCATGGTCTATTATTGCCACAAGACCACGAAAACCACACAACATAAAATTGTGGATAAAAAGGGTCGAAATCAGGAGAAATCGCGCACGCGTCGAGAGTTACGCTCCCGCGCCTTTTTCCTGCCTCTGTGGATAACCTGTTCTTAAATGGAGTGATCATGACACCGCATGTGATGAAACGAGATGGCTGTAACGTGCCTTTCAAATCAGAGCGCATTCAGGAAGCGATTCTGCGTGCAGCTAAAGCAGCGGGAGTCGATGACGCAGATTACTGCGCCACCGTCGCAGAGGTGGTCAGCAACCAGATGATGGGCCGCAGCAAGGTCGACATTAACGAGATCCAGACCGCGGTGGAAAACCAGCTGATGTCCGGCCCCTACAAGCAGCTGGCGCGCGCCTACATTGAATACCGTCACGACCGTGATATTGAACGTGAAAAACGCGGCCGCCTGAACCAGGAGATCCGCGGCCTGGTGGAACAGACCAACTCCGCGCTGCTCAACGAAAATGCCAACAAAGACAGCAAAGTGATCCCCACCCAGCGCGACCTGCTGGCCGGTATTGTGGCTAAACACTACGCCCGTCAGCACCTGCTGCCACGCGACGTGGTGCAGGCCCATGAGCGCGGGGATATTCACTATCACGATCTCGACTATTCGCCATTCTTCCCGATGTTCAACTGCATGCTGATCGACCTGAAGGGCATGCTGACCCACGGCTTCAAGATGGGCAACGCCGAGATCGAACCGCCAAAATCGATCTCCACCGCCACCGCAGTGACGGCGCAGATTATCGCCCAGGTCGCCAGCCACATTTATGGCGGCACCACCATCAACCGGATCGACGAAGTGCTGGCCCCGTTTGTGACCGCCAGCTTCAACAAGCATCGCCAGGTGGCGGAAGAGTGGCAGATCCCGGATGCGGATGGATATGCCCGCTCCCGCACCGAGAAAGAGTGCTACGACGCCTTCCAGTCGCTGGAATATGAGGTGAACACCCTGCACACCGCTAACGGTCAGACGCCGTTTGTCACCTTTGGCTTTGGTCTGGGCACCAGTTGGGAATCGCGCCTGATCCAGCAGTCCATTCTGCGCAACCGCATTTCCGGCCTCGGCAAAAACCGCAAAACCGCGGTCTTCCCGAAGCTGGTGTTCGCCATCCGCGACGGCCTGAACCACAAGTTTGGCGATCCGAACTACGACATCAAACAGCTGGCGCTGGAGTGCGCGAGCAAGCGCATGTATCCGGACATTCTGAACTATGACCAGGTGGTGAAGGTCACCGGCTCGTTCAAAACCCCCATGGGCTGCCGCAGCTTCCTCGGCGTGTACGAAGATGAGAACGGCGAGCAGATCCACGACGGGCGTAACAATCTGGGCGTGATCAGCCTGAACCTGCCGCGCATCGCGCTGGAAGCCAAAGGCAACGAAGCAACATTCTGGAAACTGCTGGACGAGCGCCTGGTGCTGGCGCGTAAGGCGCTGATGACCCGTATCGCCCGTCTGGAAGGGGTCAAAGCCCGCGTCGCCCCGATCCTCTATATGGAAGGGGCCTGCGGGGTACGCCTGAAGGCCGACGATGATGTGGCGGAGATCTTCAAGAATGGCCGGGCCTCCATTTCGCTGGGCTATATCGGCATCCACGAAACCATCAATGCGCTGTTTGGCGACCAGCACATCTACGACAGCGAAGCCCTGCGTGAGAAAGGTATCGCTATCGTCCAACGCCTGCGCGACGCGGTGGATCGCTGGAAAGAGGAGACCGGCTACGGCTTCAGCCTCTACAGCACCCCGAGCGAAAACCTGTGCGACCGCTTCTGCCGCCTGGATACCGCCGAGTTTGGCGTGGTGGAAGGTGTTACCGATAAGGGCTACTACACCAACAGCTTCCACCTCGACGTGGAGAAGAAGGTGAACCCGTACGACAAGATCGATTTTGAAGCGGCCTACCCACCGATCGCCAACGGCGGCTTCATCTGCTACGGCGAGTACCCGAACATTCAGCACAACCTGAAGGCGCTGGAAGACGTGTGGGATTACAGCTATCAGCACGTGCCCTATTACGGCACCAACACGCCAATAGATGAGTGCTACGAGTGCGGCTTTACCGGTGAGTTCGAGTGCACCAGCAAAGGCTTCACCTGTCCGAAATGCGGTAACCACGACGCCGCCCGCGTCTCCGTGACCCGCCGCGTGTGCGGCTACCTCGGCAGCCCGGACGCCCGTCCGTTCAACGCCGGCAAGCAGGAAGAGGTGAAGCGCCGGGTGAAGCATTTAGGGTATGGGCAGATCGGGTAACCCTCTGCCAGATTTATGCCCGGTGGCGCGCAGCGATCCGGGCCTACAATTCGCATTCACACTGTAGGCCGGGATCGCTACGCGACACCCGGCGTGGTTATACGCTATGAAGTATCATCAATATTATCCTGTCGACATCGTCAACGGCCCTGGCACCCGCTGCACGCTGTTTGTCTCCGGCTGCGTTCATGAATGCCCCGGCTGCTACAACAAAAGCACCTGGCGACTGAATTCCGGCATGCCGTTTACCGCGGAGATGGAGCAGCGGATCATCGACGATCTCAACGACACGCGCATCAAACGCCAGGGGATTTCGTTATCCGGCGGCGATCCGCTGCACCCGCAAAACGTGCCGGATATCCTGAAGCTGGTGCAGCGCATTCGCGCCGAGTGCCCGGGCAAAGATATCTGGGTGTGGACGGGTTATAAGCTGGACGAACTGAACGAGGAGCAGATGCAGGTGGTGGATCTGATCAACGTGCTGATCGACGGCAAATTTGTGCAGGATCTGAAAGATCCGATGCTGATCTGGCGCGGCAGCAGTAACCAGGTGGTGCATCATCTGCGTTGAGTCTTAAAGCCGTTGATTTGCGTCGTGATAGACGGCTGATTTTTCGCGTTTTCCCACTGCGACCACAAATACCGTAATGACCTTATCCCTGACCTGATATACCAGCCGATAACCGGACGAACTGAGTTTAATTTTGTAGCAGTCCGGTAAGCCATGTAGCCTGGCAGACTCTCTTCGCGGGTTTGACAGGACGACTGCCAGCTTCTTCTTAAACTGACTCTTAACCGTATCACCCAGTTTCTGCCACTCCTTTAGCGCACGTGGATCGAATTCCAGCTCATAGGTCATCCAGACTAACCTTGATCCCTTTTTGCGGATTCGCCAGCCGTTCCCTGACCGTCCTGATCAGTTCATCTTCGCTGTCACTTACCGTCACGGTTTTGACCGGCATGCGGCCATTTTCCGCGACATACTGGAACAGAAGCCGAACGGCTTCCGTCGGGGTAATGTTCAGTTTTTCCAGCACGGCATATGCCTCGTTTTTGAGTTTGTCATCCAGACGGACGTTAAGCGTGGCCATTATGCCTCCGGTAAAAACGAATCTGTAATGCAGTTTAGCATTACATTCGCATTACATCGAATTCTGGATAGCGCCTCTCAAAACCGGCTCAAACTCTCCATCGCCACGGTTTTAAACTCCGCGAAGTCGTGACATTGACAGAGCCGCGTCATCGCCCGTTCGCGCAGGAAGGTGACGAAGATATCGTAGATGGCCATCGCCTCTTCATACTCGCTTTTACTGATCGCCAGCAGGAAGATGACGTGCGCGGTTTCATCCCCCCACTGAATTCCCTGCGGGGCCAGCACGGTGTAGACCACGGTTTTTTGCGCCAGCAAACCGAGGGAGTGCGGCAGGGCGATACCGTCACCGAGCAGGGTGCTGACGATGGCCTCACGCTCCACCACCGAGTCGAGAAACTCTGCATCTACAAACCCCTCCTCCTGTAGCTGGCCGCACAGCTCACGAAACAGCGTCTGCTGATCGATGGGTTCATTGATCACGCGGAAGTGGCTGGCATCAAAGTACTTTTCCAGCATCCAGGGGCGCGTTCTGTCCACCAGCACCAGCTTGCCGATCTGCTCGAGCTGATAGTCGGTCGGGAACGGGGCGATCATCACCACCGGCTTGGCTTTTTCGCCGATCCGCGCGGTGGAGATGACGAAATCTTCGCTGATGTTCTCGCACTGCTCATACTCCCGCAACGTCAGCACACGCGTCACCTCGATTTGCGGATACTTGCGCTGCAAAACGGCCTCGATCATCCGCACCATCGCGTTGCCCGCGTCGCACACCAGCATCACCCGCGGCTGGCGCTGATAGCCAATGTTGTAGTGGCGCTCCAGGCCGACGCCGATATGCAGCACCAGGAAGCCAATCTCGTTTTCGCTGATCGCATACGGGGTGTACTTGCCCCAGCTCGAGACCGCCGCGAGGGTCATGTCCCACGCCATCGGATAGTGCTGCTTGATGTTATCCAGCAGCGGATTGGGGATCATGATCTGGTAGCGCACCCGGGTGATCATGGTTTTAATGTGGGTCAGCAGATCCGCGTGGAGCTGAGCGTCCGCGAGGAGGTTGTAGTTATAGTGGGTGTTGATATAGCCCAGGATGTAGTTCACCAGCGCCTCTTCATCATCGGCGTTGATGGCGCTGGGTGAGATCTCCTGCACCTGACGGGCGGCGATATGCACCCCCAGCCAGGTCACCTCCGAGGGAGACAGCGTTTTATCGGCCAGCCGGGCGATGGCGCTGGCGATATCCCGCGCGGCGTCGCGCACGTTCTCGGCCACCTCTTCGGCGTTAAACTCCGGCAGCGGATAGCCTTCGCTGATGCGTCGCACCGTTACCGCGCCGTAGAGCCGTAAAAACAGCTCCCCCTCATCAGTCAGACGGATATGGTGACGGGTAAAGGTCTCATGCAGGACGGCGGCGAGCTGCTCCGGCACGCCGGCATTGAGTGCCACTTCCGTCACCAGCGGATTAAGGTTGTCCTGCTGCGCCAGCTGCCACAGCAGATCGGTGAGGCATGCGCGGATCGCCATCTCGCTGCCAAACAGCTTCATGCCGTGACGCGGGCGGGTCTCCAGGGTCAGGCGATAGCGATGAAACCACTCGCGCACCTCCGCCATATCGCTCTGTAGCGTGGCGCGGCTGACAAACCACTCGTCGGCCAGATCCTCCAGCTTGAGGGAGAATGCCGAGGTGAGAAAGCGCACCACCAGGTAGTGCACCCGCTCGGGGCCGGTGCGCGGAATACGCAACGTCCGCGGATGCGAAGCCTGCAACAGCTGATAGCGCGCCGGATCGTCAATTTTCAGTTGATAGCCGTTACCGCGGCTGAGGATAAACTGCGCCCCGTTCCCCGCCAGCAGCGCGTTCAGCGCGGTGATATCAGCCCGGACGGTACGCGTGGAGACCGACAACCGTTGCGCCAGTTCGTCCTGCGGCAGCGTCTCGTTTTGCAACATCTCGAACAGTTGCGCTAAACGTTGGTTGGGAAATCGCACGGGGTTGTCCTCTTACAGCTTAGGGTGAAATGACCATCTGGGATGGGCTGCCGACCGGGGTATAGTCTGGCTCGACGCTCAGCTTGCCGTCCTGCGCCACGCGAAACCGGGTGATGTTGTCGCTGCGCTGGTTCATGACATAGAGCCAGCGCCCCTGTTTATCGAGCGTCAGGGTGCGCGGGTAATCGCCACGCGTCCAGACATCGTCCTGATGCGTCAGCGTACCCTCCGCCGTTACGGTAAAGTGGCCGATGCTGTTATGCAAACGGTTAGCAACATACAACTGTTTACCATCACCACTTAACGCCAGCCCGGCGGCAAAACTGGTGCCCTTGTAGCCGGCTGGCAGCGCAGAGACACTCTTGCCCTCTTTCAGCGTGCCGTTGGCCTCTACGGCATAATGGGTCAGCGTAGACGCCTCTTCGTTAATCAGCCACAGGGCATCACCTTTTGGCGTAAAGACGAAATGGCGCGGTCCGGCCCCTTTCGAAGAGGCGCTGATAAACGGCGGATCGTTCGGGGTGAGCTTCCCGGTGCGATCGTCAAAACGGTACTGGTAGATACGATCCAGCCCCAGATCGGTGGAAAAGACGTACTTTCCGCTCGGATCGGCGGCGATCATGTGCGCATGGGGGCCATTGTGATCGCTGATGGCAAAACTGCCCTCTACGGCGGCTTGGGGTTTCGCGGCACCCGGTTCGCCTTGATCCTGGTGGGTATCCGTGGCATTACCCAGGCTGCCGTCAGCGTTGATCGGCAGCACCGCAATGGAGCCGCTGACATAGTTGGCCACCAGCAGGTGCTTGCCGTTCGGCGTCAGCGAGAGATAGACCGGTCCCGCACCGCCGGAGGCCACCTGATTCAGTTCGCTCAGCTCGCCGTTATCGCCCACCCGCAGCGCCTGCACCACCCCCTGCTCCACTTCGCTTGCCAGATAGAGCGTTTTGCCGTCGTGGGAGGCGGTTAACTGCGCAGCGTTCGGCAGTTTACTCACCAGCGTTTTGTTGGCGAGCGCGCCGGATTGCGGATCGACGGTAAAGCGGTAGAGCCCTTCGCCGTTGGGGTTGTAGGTCCCCACCCAGGCGTACTGCGTCTGGGCGACAGCGGCGGTGGCAAGCATTGAGAGTGAAGCGACAAGCAGGTTACGGGTATGCATGGTGGCTCCTGATCGTGTATCCCTCCCCCGGCGGGAGAGGGTTAGGGTGAGGGACTACTTAACCTGTTTTTTCGTCATCTCCAGCAGCGTACGCACATCTTCCGGACGCGTATCCCCGCTGGCTTTGTCGATAATCGAGCTGTAGATATGCGGGATGATCTTGCTCACGCCTGCATCGAGAGCGATCTGCAGGATCGCCTCAAAGTTGTCCAGATCGATTCCCCCGGTCGGCTCCAGCCAGAAGTCGTGACGGGCGCAGGCTTCCGCCACCGCCTGGTATTCGTCCCGGCACTTCAGGCCGCCCATCGGGAAGTATTTGATTGAGCTGCCGCCGAAATCTTTCAGCAGGGCAATGGCCGTTTCCACCGGGACGATCCCATCTGGTGCCGCGCTGCTCAGCGGGCCGGTGGAGATCTTGACCATCCCGACGGTGCCGGTGGGGGAGACCAGGCCGTTGACCACGGACTCGCTCTGCCCCAGCAGCGCGCGGCTGGTCGCCACGCCGGTAAAGACCTGGTTGACGTGCTGCGGCTGCACCTGACGGGCGATCTCGCTCACCATCGCCGACTGGTTAGGGTCACCTGCTCCCAGCCCTACGGAGAGGGCGTTATCGATAAGCTGAGCGTACTCGCGCATATCCGCCACCGCGCTTGCCACGTCCGGGTAGTTTTTGGAGAGCACGCCCACCAGCACATGACCCTCTGCGGCTTCGTAGATAGCGCTGGCGTTGGCTTTCGAGCCGGCCAGCACATTCAGGCAGACGCGGTCGCGGTAAAAGTTGGGGGTCAGTTTCATGCGGTTTTCTCCTGGCCTAATACTTCGCTGATGCGGCGATAGACAATGTTGAGCTGGTCAACGGTGACGCTGCGCACGTCCGCTTCGATAATCCCTTCGTTCGCTTTATAGCCGCGGAAGTAGATGGCGTATTCGCCCTGCTTCAGCGCGTGCACCAGATCGCCGGTGCCGACGCCGGTGGTGGCTTCGTCGAACTTAATCTCGGTGCGGGCGATATCGCGGCCCGCGCTGTCCCACACCACGCGGGCGGTCACGCCGTTCAGGGTGTTGAGGGCGTCGATAAACGGCGTCATCTTCGCCACCATCTCCGCCCCGCTCTCTTTGGTCGCCGTCAGGTAGTGTTCGATGGCGCAGGTGAGGCCCAGAATGCCCTCTTTACCCACCTTCATCGCCCGGCCAATGCCCGCCGTCTGGCGTTTGACCCACTCCACATACTGGGTTCTGCCAATCACCAGCCCGCTGGTTGGCCCTTCGATCGCCTTCGCGCCGCTGTAGATAACAAGAGAGGCCCCGGCGCGATAGTAAGTGTGCAGATCCTCTTCCGCTGCGGCATCGACGATCAGCGGCAGGTCGTGTTTACGCGCCACCACTGCCGCCTGCTCCACGCTGAGCATGCTCTTCTGCACGCAGTGGTGCGATTTGATGTAAAGGATCGCCGCGGTGCGCGGGGTGATCGCCGCCGCCAGCTGATCGGCGGAACATTCGTTGGCGTAGCCCGCTTCCACTAGCTTGCCGCCGCCCAGCGCCACCATGGTGCCCACCGGGGCGCCAAAGTTGACGTTGTGGCCTTTCGGCAGGACGATCTCATTGTTCTCAATCGGGGTAACGTGGAGGTTCTCCAGCAGCCAGTCGCTATCCTTTACCAGCACCGCCGCCACCGACTGGGCGATGCCCGCCGAGGCGCAGGAGACGACGGTTGCCCCTTCCACATCCAGCAGCTTCGCGATGTATTCGCCGGTTTTGTTCACCAGATCCTTCATCTCGAAGTACTGGTTCATCCCCGCCATTGCCGCCTGCACCACTTCCGGGCGCGGGGTGGAGACGCCGAGCGCCGTCATGCGCCCGGAGGTGTTAATCACCTGTTTTAAATTGTATTTCTCAAAAATTGAAGGCATGTTCCGTGCTCCCTTGTTCGGTCATGTAGCCCTTGCCCGCGCGGATCGCGGCAAGCGGCACCAGAATGTGTTCAGCCTGCAGGCTGTCGTTTTCGGCATCCACCAGCAGCGTTGGCTGGCGCTTAAGGGTGAAGAGCGTCAGGTCGGCGTCGAGACCCGGCTGAATGCGGCCTTTGCGCGTCAGGCGCAGGCCGTCGGCGGCGTTGGCGGTGACGCACTCAATCACCTGCGGCAGCGACATGCCGATGGCGAGGAATTTTGACATTACGCTCGCCAGCGAGCCGACCGGGCCGTTAAGGCGGTTGCGGCAGTAGATATCCGAGCTGATGGTGTGCGGCAGAATGCCCATCGCGATGGCGCGTTTTGCCACCTCAAAGCTGAAGCTCGCGGTGCCGTGGCCCACGTCGAGGCGCACGCCGCGCTTCAGGGCGGAGGTGATGGAGGCGCGCAGCTCCCCGGAGGGGGTCAGAATGCGGTTCGGTTTGCCGTTGTAGCAGTGGGTGATGATGTCGCCTGAACTCAGCAGTTCGGCGATTTCGTCGAGATTTGGCGGGTTGTTGCCAATGTGCACCATCAGCGGCAGATCGCCGTTCTCTCTCTGGATGGCCTTCGCACGTTCCAGCGGCGTAATGCCATTCTCGCCCACCACGCTGCTGCTCATGCGCGCTTTCAGGCCGACGATAAAATCAGGGTGGCGCTTCACCGCCTGCTTCACCGCGTCGGCGTCGATATTGGCCATGTTCGCCAGCTCGTTCTGGGCAATCAGCCCCACGCGGGAGATGTTCAGCAGGGCAAAGACCTCGGTTGTGGCCTTGCGGGTGATGGCGTAGAAATCGTCCACGTCGTTCGCCCCGGTGCTGCCCGCATCCACCACGGTGGTGACGCCGGTGGCGATGCCGACACTGTCCGGCTCGTCGTGATAAATCGGCGAGTTCGGGTAGCAGTGAACGTGGGAGTCAATCCAGCCTGCGCTGACCCAGGTGTCACCGTTGAGCTCAACGGTGTGCTGTGCGGGGTCGGTGATGTCGCCAACCGCCGCGATCTTCCCGTCCTGAATGGCGATATCGGTCAGGGTATCGTCGGTGAGGCGCGCACGGCGCAGGAGTAAATCAAACATGGGGTTCTCCTGAGAAGACGGGCGCCGGAGCGCCCGCGGGTATTAAAGGGCGACCGGGAACAGCCAGCCCAAAAGCATTGCGCCGAGGATGGCGCCACCGGTAATCGGCTTCTGCCAGATATAGAACAGCAGCGCGCCCAGCAGGGAACCGATGCCGATCGGGATCGAGGCGGTCATCGCGCTGAGGATAATCAACGGCCCGAGGAAGCGGCCGGAGGCGTTACCCGCGCCCATCATCACGTCTGCCCCATAGGTGGAGTTGCTCTGATTGATGGTGAATTTACGCGCCAGGATGATGACGTAGCCAATCGCCAGGCCAATCACCAGGCCGGTTGCCAGCGAGGCGATAAAGTTGGTCACCGGGAACATGATGCCCGCCCCCAGCAGCAGCGCCGGCACGCCTAAGCCGACGCCGGTCTGGATCGCCCCGCCGATATCCAGAATCCCCACCAGGGAGCCTTCGATAATACGGGCGAACAGGAAGCTGGCGCCGAACGCCGCCACCGCGCCGTAGGCACCGGTATCGATGCCCGCTTTCAGCATCGCCACGAAGGCCACTTCGTTAAAGGCGCCGATGCCGTAGAGGTAGTACATGTGCGTCCCGGCGAAGACGCCGGAGGAGAGCAGGCCAACAAAGATCGGGAACGACCAGTCGGCATACCAAAAACCTTTATTCTGTTCCATTTAGAGGCTCCTGTTACTTGCCGCTGAGCGAGTTGTGGATCATGTCGAGCCAGTTCGGCACGGTCAGATGGAAGGATTCGATCATCTTCATGTCGAAGCCGCGGAAGAAGCCGCTCAGCACGAAGAGCAGAACGATGGCCGCCATCATCACTTTGGTGACGTGGTTCCAGCCGCTCTCTTCCACCCCTTTACCGATCAGGATCCCCAGCACCAGACCCGGCACGGCGTTACCCATAATCAACTGCGCCGCGCCGCCAAAGACGGTGGCCCAGAAGCCCGATTTTTTACCCGCGTCGATGGCCGCCAGCCAGAAGATCACCGGCATCACGGTGTTGACCAGCAGGTTTGCCGCCGGTACCAGCACCTTAACGGCGGTGACCTGCAACGCAGCCGGAACGGAGGAGGCGGTGAGGTTCAGGAAGGTGACGACAATCATGCCGATCACGCCGCAGGCGATCGCCATTTTGCGGGGATCGTGCAGCGTCTCGCCGACGTTGCGGTTTTTGATCATCAGCGCTGCGGCACCCCAGTTCGGGATGATGCGGTGGTCAACGTCCTGGGTGAAGGAACCCGCCGCAACCGACGAGGCCCAGGCGTTAAAGAAGAAGCCTAACCCAAAGGAGAAGTGGGACGCGGGATCCCCCTCGCAGGAGTTCAGCTCCCCCAACGTACGAAACGCGCCCATACCCTGTGTGGTAGGCGCATGAAACATGCGTGCAGCCCCGGCCCCAACGCCGACGCCAACCAGGCCGCCGATGATGAGCGATTTTATTAAAATTATCAGGAACATTCGTCTGCCCTATTAGTAAGAATCAGCGTTGCGTGACAAAGTCCACCTGGTCCAGATTGATGGCAGTCACGTTGACGGTCACGTCCAGCTCCACGCTGTAGGTGCGTCTTTCCCGGCGCAAAAAGAAGAACAGAAACGCCTCTTTACGCACCGCTTCTTGCGCCTGAACAACCTGCACATCCTGTGGCTCAATACGCAGTAAGATATGCGGCGATGCTTTCATCACCGCGGCCTGAACATGGTTCAGCGCGTCGGCAAAGGCGCGCGCTTTGGCGTCGCCTTTGCCCTTCACTCTCACCGTGGTGGTGAACTGTTCTTTCATGCTTATGCGCCGTGCTTCTTCTGCCACGCCTGAACCAGACGCTCGCCCAGCTCTTCTTTATCCATAAAGCCAAAGCCGAGCACGTTGCAGCCTTCGTTGATGGCGGTAACGCCTTCATCGACCGAGCGCATGCCGTACTTCGCTTTATAGCCATATTTGGTCTGGGCGGTGATAGCACCCGCGCCGCCGCTGCCGCAGAAGGAGATACCGAAGGTGGCGTTCTCCGCCTTCATCACGTCGCCCAGCTTCATATCTGCCGCCATGCCCGGTACTACGACCGCGCGGCCACCCGCTTTTTCAACGCCTGCTGCAACCTTCTGGCCTTTACCCAGGCGATCGCCGATGACCACTGTAATTTGTTCCATGATGTGCTCCTTAAAGGTTGTCTTTGGCGACTTCGAAGTGAACGGAGAGCAGCCAGGCTTCTTCATCAGGAAGATTGCCAAACTGCGCCACCACTTCACGGGCAAGCCGCATGGATTCTGGTGAAATTTCGTCAAACAGGTCAGCCTCGACCTCCGGCAACGGCTCGCCGGTTACCGACCGGTGCGCCATGGCACGAACGTGGGAGGTCAGCATCTGCTCCTGAACGGCATTGGGGATAATGTGGTGATGACTAAGCAGGGCGAAAGTCTGCCTGAGCATGGTGTCGGCCAACTGTTCAGTTTGCGCCGCCTGGTCTCCAGTGTCGTTTATTACCGTTCCGTTAATCACTCGTCTTACCCCGTTATTGGCTCTGGGATAAAACTAACGCCGGGTGTCAGGGGTTTGTAGCGAGTTGTTTTCCACTTCGAAGTGGAAAGGAGAGCGGCACCAGTGATCTGTGCCACATAATTGCGCTGAATAACGATTTTCCGCTGGCCTAACGTGATGAATATCACGCTCCTGAGCGGGAAAAGGGGCATTGCAGAAGTGAAAAAGTTTACGAGCAGACTCGTAGAAGTGTGAGCTGGATAAGGTTTTCTTATGAGGGTTCGTTAGAGTGGCCGTGGGTGCTTGAGACTGACCGTCTCATGCATGGGACGGGAAGTGGAAAGCCCCGCCTTGTACTGACCCCCAAAAGTTGGACAGAATAATCGAGGCATCTCAGAAAGAGTCCATGGAATACATGGGCTCTTTTTTGTTTGCTGTTAAAGCTAAATAACGTGTTCCACAATCGAATTATCCATTTCGTTGCTTATTACTTCACCCGCTTCCCTGCTTCATCAATAACCTTTTCGCCATCTTCTTTCGTGAATGCACCCTGCTGAGGTTCCGGAATAATTTCCAGCACCACCTCTGAAGGTCTGCACAGGCGCGTTACTGCAGGTGTGACAACAATTGGCCGGTTGATAAGAATTGGATGCTGCAGCATTAATTCTATCAATTGCTCATCGGTAAACCTGTCTTCTGCAAGTCCCAGTTGCTCATAACGCTCAACATTCTTACGCAGCAATGCACGTACCGTAATTCCCATATCTGAAATAAGTTTAATAAGCTCATCGCGGGTCGGGGGCGTATCAAGATAATAAATTATCGTCGGTTCGTTGCCGCTGTTACGGATCATCTCCAGCGTGTTGCGTGAAGTGCCACAGGCCGGGTTGTGATAGATGGTAATGTTGCTCATATCAGTATCTCATTACAAAGTGACAGAGAGCCGCCACGCCAGCGCGGCCAGAGTGACAAACAGCACCGGCACAGTCATGACAATGCCGGTACGGAAATAATATCCCCAGGTGATCGTCATATTTTTCTGGGCAAGCACATGCAGCCACAGCAGGGTTGCCAGACTGCCAATCGGGGTGATTTTCGGGCCTAAATCGCAGCCAATCACATTGGCATAAATCATTGCCTCTTTCACTACGCCAGTCGCCGTACTCCCGTCAATCGACAGCGCACCAATCAGCACCGTCGGCATATTATTCATCACTGATGAGAGAAATGCCGTCAGGAAGCCGGTGCCGAACGTCGCTGCCCATAACCCCTTGTCTGCCAGCAGATTCAGCACGCCAGACAGGTACTCCGTGAGCCCTGCATTGCGCAGGCCATAGACCACGAGATACATGCCCAGCGAGAAAATAACGATCTGCCATGGCGCACCGCGCAGGACTTTCCCGGTGTTGATGGCATGGCCTCTTTTCGCCACCACAAACAGCACTGCTGCTCCAGCCGCCGCTATCGCACTGACCGGGATCCCCAGCGGCTCCAGAACAAAGAAACCGACAAGCAGCAATAACAGGACAATCCAGCCCGCCCTGAAGGTTGCCGGATCCTTGATCGCGCTGGCAGGCGTCTTCAGCAGCGAAACGTCATACGTTGCCGGAATATCCCTGCGGAAGAAGAGATGCAGCATGGTCAGCGTGGCCGCAATCGCTGCCGCATCCACGGGGATCATAACGGAGGCGTACTGCGTAAAGCCCAGACCGAAGAAGTCCGCCGAGACGATATTAACCAGGTTAGACACAATGAGTGGCAGGCTGGCCGTATCTGCAATAAATCCTGCGGCCATGACAAAGGCCAGTGTCGTGCCCTGGCTGAACCCCAGTGCGAGCAGCATCGCAATCACAATCGGCGTCAGGATCAGCGCGGTGCCGTCATTGGCAAACAACGCAGCGACAGCGGCACCGAGCAAGACTATCCAGGTGAACAGCAGGCGGCCACGTCCGTTACCCCAGCGGGAGACATAGTAACCATGGTTGGCCTCTTCAGGATACCAGCCAGTGAGGCCGGCCATGCGCGTACTCTATGCACATCTTTTACATCTCGGGCGCATCTGCCCCGCATGGGGTTGTGATACAATTCCCGCTCCATTGGATTCGTAAGGGATAACAGTGAAAGGCGCACATAAAAATCTTTCCTTTAATGGAAAAAGCTACTGTATGAAGCACCTCGCGCCTTTGACGTTTATGGCAGAAATCGCCAATATCCCTGACCCCGTACAGATAACAATCAACTACAGCAATCATGTCTTTTCTGACCAGAAAGGAAACGGACCGGAAATTCCACCGGATCGATTTTTCTGTGCTGACAGATATGCTGCCAGCCTTAACCTGCCGCAGATGCTTTCAACAAATCTGCTGACCTCCTACGTTGTTCCCCATATCAATAAGGGAAACAATGAGATGTATCATTATATGGAGGTTAATGACTATGCGATCTTCTTTGACTTGCGTAAGGACAACGGTCACCCGAACGGCTTAAAGCTTTATGTTGTATCAGCTTATGAAGTCAATCAGTGGGGACGACACTCCATACCAAAGAGTAGGCCCATGAAATTTGCATATGTCGCACATCTGCGACTGAATGGACAGACGGTTTACACGTCCAGAAAAGCAAAAAGGCGCTGATATCAGCGCCTTTTCACCAGAGTAGATCATCGATGTTATCCACTCTTGTTGGGTTCCGGTCTGTGTCTTTGGATATCCCGCTCTTAGGCTGGGGGAGATTACTCTCCGACATCAATACCCCATCAACATACCAGTGTTGAGTGGTTCCGGTCAGTATCGATGCCTGAATAGTAATAAACCTGACGTTTACCTGCAAGGTCACTGCTATTCATAGCTATTCATGACTTTTCAGCGTTACGGGAATACGCGTTAATAGCCCACTATTCGCAACCAAAGGCCTCAGAAACAGTTTTTACTGTTGAAACACAATTGGCCTTATGCGTAACGAAGAATCGCTCTCCGGGCTTCCTGTTGCGAATTAGAGGCATGTTTTCCTGCAAAAAAGATTTGTAAATTTTTTACGAGAAGCACTTTTTGCTCATTTTGAATGCTGTTCATTTCAGCCTGGCCGTGTCCGGAACATCAGAAACGCCCCGCAACAACAGGGCTGGTATCAATACTGCTGAGGGCCGTCAGGCCTCGTAATGCCCTTGCCAACATCAGACCGTCTAGGTGAAATCAGGATAACGTGGCTAAAGCCGCAGCGGGTAGGTCTTCAGGAGGTATTCAACCGGGCTGAGGCCGTTAAATTTAAGGCTGATTCGTCGCGTGTTGTAGTACCGAATGTAATCCTCAAGAATGACCTTCAGCTAGTCAACATCGTTGAGTTTACGGATGTAGAAGCATTCTGATTTTAACGTCCCGAAAAACACTCAGCGCAGGCATTCTCCAGACAGTTTCCTTTGCGGGACGTGCTTTGCGTGTCTCATATATGCACACCTCATAACTCAGAAGATGCCACATCTATACATATGCTTCACCTCTGCATATACTTAGCATATGCTTAAAAGACAGCCAATCAGGAGAAATATTATGAGAACCGTATCGATTTTCAAAAATGGCAATAATCGCGCCATTCGTCTGCCCCGTGACCTGGATTTTGAGGGAGTTAGCGAACTGGAGATCGTCCGGGAAGGTGACAGCATCATCCTTCGTCCCGTTCGCCCAACATGGGGTTCGTTTACTCAGCTCGAAAAAGCCGATTCGGACTTTATGGCCGAGCGTGGGGACGTCGTCAGCGATGAAGGAAGGTTTGACCTGTGATCAAGACCTATATGCTGGACACCAACATTTGCTCGTTCATCATGCGTGAGCAGCCCGAAGCTGTCATTAAACGGCTGGAGCAGGCAGTGCTGCGGAATAACCGAATCGTGGTTTCGGCCATTACCTATGCCGAAATGCGTTTCGGTGCAATCGGAAAAAAGGCATCCCCCCGCCACGGCATGCTTGTCGAAGCATTCTGCGCCCGCCTTGATGCAATCCTCGCCTGGGACCGCGCCGCGGTGGACGCAACTACGGAGATTAAGGCAGCACTGACTGCGGCCGGGACGCCAATCGGTCCGAACGATACGGCGATCGCCGGGCATGCCATCGCCGCCGGCGCCGTGCTGGTGACGAACAACGTGCGAGAGTTTGAGCGTGTGCCTGGCCTGGTTCTGGAAGACTGGGCTAACTGACGGCAGAAAGAGCCCTGAAAAACTGTAATGTCCGCTTTGTGCCAGAAGCTGACATTCAGATTTTTCATTATACAGCAACCGAACAATCACAAACGCATAATCCACCAATAAACAAATATATGCATCTCAGGATACTGATTCATGATTAATGGCCAATGGTGCCGCCAGTATTAGTGCGGTCATCCAGCCAGGTACCCAGTTCGCTTCCGCGTGTACCCGCGATTGAGTATTGCGTCAGGTCGACACTGAACAACAGCACGCCATTAATCACGCGCGGAAGCTCTACCAGTTGACCTTTGTAACGAACCTCGCGCGGCTTAACGACAATGACCCGATTACCGAGACGCTGGCCGTTCGCGGCAAACACCGAGTAAGTGCCTTTGAATTTGGTGAAGTCCTTGCTCTTTTTCTCCGCTGCGGCATTCTGGGCCGGGGTTTTATTGATATCGCAGGTGGATCCGGCGTTCATCTGGGTGCAGCCTGAGCGCTCCAGTTGCTCGCGGTACTTGGCATTAATAGCGTGGACTGGTGCAGCTGCGATAACTGCCAGTACCAGCGTCGATAAAATCATTTTTTTCATAGTCAGGCCTTAGCGGTTAGCTTCTTTTTCAATAGCAATAATTTGGTTGTGCTGCTCAGTCTGGCGCTGCTCGAAATACGCCTTAACTTCCGGTGATTGAGCATCAACAAGGGATTGCATCTTGCGGTTGTAATTGTCAGTGCAAACGCGGCGCTCAGCGTAGTACGCATGTGAAACGGCCTCGCGCTCTGCACCTTCCACAAGTTTGTCACCAACAAGCCGGGAGTAATACTTCTCGCGCACCTTTTCATGACAGCGCAGATAAGCACCGTTATAGAGGGTGCGGATTTCACGAAACTGATTCAGCTGCGAGATCGGCGTATCTTCCTGCGGTGCGGTGCAGCCAGTCAGGGCAAAAGCCACCAACAGCGCGGCGGGTGTGATCACTTTAATCATGTAGTCTTTCCACTTGATACAGCGTCCTAATGACTCTGATCGTATTTGTGAGCCATTGACAGCCATTCCCAAAAAGTCAGGACACGGTTCACCAGGAACTCACTTAATCGTTGATATCTCAATCCCAATTCTCTTCGTGAAGGTCGGGAATTCCGTCCTCAATCAGTTCCTCAAGAGTTGGTTGCAACTCCAGATTTACCGGGGTTACCTGCCAAAACATGAAATAACAAAGAACAAGGCCCAGCGCACAACCCGCGGCGTAGGCATATGGCATCTCATCAGGATGATCGGTCGAAAATATCTGACCTGCGCCCATGCCGCCAATCGCCATGAACAGAGTTATTCCGGCACGGATTGCCCAGGTTTTAACTCTTTTCATTTGCCATTTTTCTCGTCGGCGTAACGAAGTACGCTGTCGTAAAGTCCAGGACGCATAGTGCGAATCCTTAAAAAAATGCCCTCCCCAGCCTCAGTTCTGGGGAGGGTGCGCAACGCGCTATCAACTCAATCAACACTCTTTTTTCGCCGTCATCGGTGGCGAACCTTTGACCTCCCGTACAGAAGAGGACGAATCTTTTACGCGCTCTCGACGACTGTAGGCATGGAAGCCTCCGCGAGACGTGCGGTGCGTGGCTCTTTGAATAACCAGCGCCAGATCAACAGCGAAATCGGCGTAATGATCAGCGGCTGGAAATAGACCTGCGGCGAGTAATCCAGGAGCATTTCCGCAATTACGCCAACACTCCGCTGGTACTGTTCAGCCATGCAAGTAAGGCTGATATACAGACCAACAGCTGCCAGCCCCAGCGCGATGCAGCACGCTTTCCAGTAACTCATTTCCGGCCATTCACCTTCGGCATATTTCCAGTTGAACCATAAGCCAACGCCAGCCAGCAACAGTAGGACAACCAGATAACCGTCGCTATACGCCCCTACCATAGCCAACAAGGGAATAACGGATAAACAAAGCCAGACGGCCAGAATTATCGATTTATATGTTTTCATATTTGTTTCCTTAGCTCGCCACCTGATTGAGATGGATTGCTGTTAACAGTCCTCACTACGAATAACGGCTAATAATTAACTGCTCGCAGATTCAAAACCGTATTGATGCGCTAAAAATATTGCCATGTCGTTAACCAGATAACGGCCATCTTCGGCAGATATACCCGGCTGTACTACGGCATTCGAAATATAATTCTGCATTGCCATTAGACGGGTAGTGTCGTGTGCGGCCCCCTTTTGCAGACCATCACGACAGGCGAGCCAGAATAAAGCGCTATCAGCCTCATTTCGTACCGGGGTGTAAGCCAGTTCCGGGCGCATTGAAATAGCGTGCTCAGTGAATCTGTAGGCCACTTCAACCGCCTGATCACAATTACGCGCAGTGTTTTTTTGGACGCAACCGGACAGCATCATCACTGCCACTGCTGTAGCAAATAAAGTTTTTTTTCCATAATTTCAGCTCAAATTAAGGCTCAACTATCGTGCGAATTACAGGATGATAATCTTCAAAAGAAACAGCACTTCAGATATGGTAAGAGTTAAAGAAATCTCACTGCCCCATTTCTTTGTAATAAAAAGCGTGAACTCATTATTAGTCGCGCTCAATGATTCCGCGATCATGTGTGTCGGCATTTTCCCAGAAGCTACCGCCCGTCGTGTAAATCACGAAAGTACGATTGTTTCTGCCGTTAATAATAAGCATATCGTTCGAAATGGTAGCCTTTACTGGTTTTCCGCCGACCGTTGCCTTTCCCGCACCAATATGAATGTTTGCAATGCGCTGGCCGTTTGGACGGCGTGCCACGTAGTCCCCGTCGAACTTTTTTACGTCAGATTTCGCCGTAGGAGCCACTCCGCTGCTGAAGCCTGCGGCCTCGTTCTGCGCTTTGGTTTTGTGGATGTCACACCCCTGAGCCTCAGTCACCTGAGTACAACCGGAGCGGATCAGCTGGTCACGGTAATGGGCGTTGATAGCGTGCGCGGTTGGTGCAGCGATCGCGACGGACATAGCCAGGAAAGTGATAATCTTTTTCATGTGCTGTTACCCGTGGCGGTGGTGATGGTCTTTGTCATGGTGGCGACCGTTGTCGTTGTCGTCATCATGGTGGTAGCGGTGGTGATCGTCTTTGTGCTTGTGATCATCCTTCTTCTTGTCGTCTTTATACTTATTTTTGGCGACGGCGGTGGCGACCGCTGCCGCACCAATACCAACAGCCGCAGCTGACAGCACAGGGTGCTCGGCGCAACCAGCCAGGGCTGCGGTCATGGTGAGTGCTAACATCATTTTTTTCATCGGTCTTTCTTCTTATCGTGCTGCTTCGGCTTTTACCTGCTCAAACTCTTTGTTGAGCTCGGCGCGGCGTTGTTCATAAAAGGCGTGTACCTCCGGGGATTGCTCTTCCCATAAAGCGGCGGATTTGCGCTGGAAATTGGACTCGCAAGTAGCATGGTCAGCGCGTGCTGCGGCCTCAACCTCCCGGCGCTCAGCCCCCTCAAGAGATGTGAGGCCATAGAGACTGCCCTGGTACTTCTCTGTGACCAGGTAGTTACAGCGTAGGAGTGCTTTGTTATAGAGCGAGCGAGTGGTGCGAAACTGGGACAGCTCATCGCCCAGGGTGTCATGTTGCTTAACAGCGCAGCCTACCAGGGTTGCGGCCACCAGCGCGGCGATTACGTAACGTTTCATATTAGTCCTTTAAACGGCCAGCTTTCGCTGCCCATTGTTTTACTTTTTGCCGTCAGCGTAGCGCCGGGCGTTGTCGTAGTGGTTCACGCACATGCTTAGTAGCTCACCAGGAAGCCAGCGCCAGCACCTACGTTGCCTTGGGTGTCCCAGCTCAGGCCGGATTTAACGGTCACGTTCTGAGAAACACGGGCACTAACACCAGCGGCGAGCGCGTTTTCACCGTTGAACGTACCGACAGCCATACCGAAACCAGCGGTGTGATCCTGCGGAGTCTGAGGGATCTGGGTCAGTGCGATAGCACCAGCCACGCCCGCGCGGAATTCTTTACGGTCTTTGTTCTGCTGGTTTTGCAGTTTGTTAAAGTTGGTTTTGTTGTTGGCTTCCAGATCCGTGATACGCGCTTCATGGTTCGCCAGCTGTTTGCTATTAGCCGCTACTTTCTGGTTGGTTTTCACCTGTTCGTCATGCTGCTGCTGGATACGCGCGTCGGTATCGGCAAAGCGGGTATCTACAGAGCGGGCACGCTGCTGGTAGGTGCTGGTATCAACCTTCTGATCCACTTCACGTTGCAGGGTAGTGAATGTCTGAGAGTGTTTAGCCAGCTCAGCTTTGTTCGTTGCAACGCCGTCGGCGTTCTGCTGCTCTGCACTCTGAGCGCGGGAGGTTTCAGCGGTCAGTGCTGAGGTATCCGCTTTGCCAGCCAGCGCAGTAGTGTTCTGCAGAATGCTGGTAGCATTCTGCTGCACCTGCGTTTTATCAGCTTTGGTCTGTTCCAGTTGCTGCTCAGCCTGCGTAGCGCGGCTTGCTTCGTCCCCGATATCCTGACGGTTTTTGCTGATAGCCTGGCCGTCGTACTGCTCATCCAGTGATACGCGCTGCTGGAGGGCGGTAAACGAGGTCTGGTCAGCTTTGGTAGCCAGCGCGGCAGTGTTAGTCGCAACAGCAGCGGTATTGCTGGCGATATCAGCGTGGTTCTGCTGAACACCGTTAGCCAGGTACACTTCGCCCTGCGCCAGCTGCTGCACGCCACCGGAGTTTTTGGTAACAGCGGCTTTGTCTGCTTTGTTGGCAATCGCGTTGGTGTTGGACGTTACCAGCCCAGCGATGCGTGATTCTTCACCCTGTGCGCGGGAGGTTTCGGTAGCCAGTGCAGCCTGATCCGCTTTGGTGCCGATAAGTGCGGTATTCGCTTTCTCTGCACCTTCGGCGCGTGTCTGCTCAGCTTTAAGCGCGGCATCCTGGCGATCCTGGTCGGTTTTGAATGCGCCTTGGTCAACTTTCTGCGACAGAGAGGTATTGATACCCTGAATGTCCTGCTCATTCTTATCTGCCTTTTGGGCGATAGGAGTCAGATCGGCTTTGTCAGCTTTATTGGCGAGGTCGAATTTAACGCCGGAGATCTCATTGCTGTTTTTCTGAATGTCAGTTTTCAGCGGATACAGGTCGGTTTTGTCGGCCTTGTTGGCGATGTCGGCGGCGTTCTTCGTGATACCGCTTTTCAGTGGAGTCAGATCCGCTTTGTCTGCTTTATCGGCCAGCGTCTGCTGAATGTTCGCCTGGTCAGCGTTATATGCTGCCTGGTCAACTTTGCCAGCCAGTGCTGTTGTATTGGACTGAACAGCACCTTCCAGAGTGGTGATTTTGGCGGTGTTGCCGCTGATCAGACCATCCTGCGCGGTATCTTTAGCCTGAATACCCTTAATGGCGGTTTCGTTGGTATCAATGCGGTTATTGGCGGCATCCAGAGCAAGCTGGTCTGCCTTAAGAGCAATGGCTGCGGTGTTAGCGGTGATCAGGCCAGAGTTTGCCGTTTCAGCAGCTTTTGCTCGACTAACCTCAGCAGCCAGTGCTGAATCCTGCGCGGCGTCTTTCGTACCCTGTGCGTTCTGAAAGTCAGTCAGATCTTTACCGACCTTGGTGATGTCTGCCTTATTGGTATCAATGCGGCCAGCCAGGGCGTTGCCAGTTGCCAGCAAGTCAGCGTTGCTCGCCTTTTTGGCGATCTCGACATCCTGTGCTTTATCAGTAGTGGCCTGAGTGGCGGCTTGCTGTTTGATTTTGTCACGCAGCAGGTTATCGGCATCAACGCGGTGCGTTGCTTCATCGTCGATTTTCTTCTGGGTGCTCAACGCCAGCTGGTTTACGCTGGCGGCGGTGCTGTCAGCCTTTGTCTTGGCGGCATCAGCCACGCCCTGAGCCTTGGCAATCGCTGCGTCGTGCTGGGTATCCGCATCAGTGGAGCGTTTAATCTCGTCGTTCACCTTACCGCCAACGGTCAGCAGATCTGCCTGGCTGGCTTTCTTAGCCAGCGCATTGTTTACGCGGCTGGTTTCAGCTTTTGCCGCGTCATCCTGGCGCTGCTGGTCTTTGTCGAAATCGGCTTTGGTGGCCAAACCAGAGGCTTGGGACTGGAGAGCCTGCACGCTTGCGGCGTTCTGCTGGATCAGCGTGTCCTGACCTTTGTTTTTGGTATTCATACCGCTGATGACCTGATGGTTTCGGTCAATCTGGGATTGCAGGTCGGCGCGGTTCTTCTGGATAACGGAATCCTGCTGAGTGTCTTTGGCATCACCACGGATGATGTCAGAACCGATGCCAGCAACCTGACCTTCGAGTGCGCCGATACGGCCATCCTGGGTTGCGTCATAAGCAGATTGCCCAGGAGCAGTGACAACTGGAGTAGGAGGGGTTGCAACCGCCTGAGCATTGGATGTGATGGCGGTCAATACTACTGTTGCAAGTAACGTTTTTTTCACTTTAATCCTGCTATCATTCTGTTGATTGGTGTTTGCGATAACCCGTCTAGTTTGGCGACGAGGGGGTTATTGCTTTGCTATATCTGCGGCGAGGGAAACCTCGCCGTACTTCACTTTGAGTAACTCGATCGCCTCTCCGACAATTTCCTGTCGTGATTTCCGGTGTTGGAACGACAACACCCTGACTGCTTCATAAAGCGACTCGTCAAGCCTGGTACTGAACATAACCAGCTTTGACGCTGGCTTGTCCTTATTCCCTTTTCCTTTTTGGATTGATTGATTATGTTCGGTATTCATAGAGCCTCATGGTGCTGCTGTTGAACCGTATTAGCGTATCGGGAGTGGAAATTGAGGCTTTGGTGGAAACATGTCAACACGTAATAAGTGTTTAAGAATTGTTGCATTAGTCATGAATAGAATTCATTTTAAATGCTTATGTATTTTCAATTGAAAGTCACATACCAGTCACGTCATTAATAGTAATGTTGGTGACTATTATTCATTCAAATTGAAATTAAAAAGTGATTAATTAGTCTTTTGTATGTCATAAAGTCTGCGTAATGCCGCGCGCGGCAACACTTCGCAACATCTACTTACCAACACAAACCCTTCACCTCCCCCATCCCTGGGCCCCTGGCACCATAACTTTAGCCAGCAACAATGCGTTCCCCATTAATTGCCGGACTTTGTTTTAATCTGGTTAATTTTTTAAAATTGATGTAAAAATGCGCGATAACAAACTTTATTCGAAGCACAAAAAAAACACTAAAAAGTTTGATTTTAGTCAATTTTAAGCGAGGGTATAATATAACAATTGCTTACTAATGCGATGAGAATGGCGACAGGGTAAAACGAAAAAATCATCAATTAGGGTGATTGTTTACTGGCATTAGTCTGATGGAACTTTCTGGATAAGAAGAATTATTAGTCAATCCATAGTGTTATAGAAAGAAACATTTCCCTTGAATCATTGACGACAAAAATTCACAACTTCATACATCTCTGAAAGAGTTGATAGTGACAAGAATAAGACAGATTTATTTGTTCAGAATAAACTGAGAATGTCTACTTCTCGCTCATAGCGGACCGATAACCTATTCATTTCAGACGTTATGCAAGCCTGAGAACTGGATGACATCCTTAACACCATCATCAAAAAAGTAAAAATCCTGCGCAAGCTGATTACGCATTATCATGATTTTCTTTATGATGCTTCCTTGATGAAAATCACCACGTCAAATTCGTAGCGGATAGGTTTTCAGGCGATATTCAACCGGGCTGAGTCCGTTAAATTTAAGGCTGATGCGGCGATTGTTGTAGTAATGAATATAATCCTCAAGAACGACCTTCAGTTCGTCGACATCGTTGAATTTACGGGTGTAATAGCATTCTGATTTTAGCGTCCCGAAAAAACATTCCGCACAGGCATTATCCAGACAGTTTCCTTTGCGGGACATACTTTGCAGAACCCCAAACTCCCGCAACTGATATTGATACCATTGATGCCGGTATTGCCAGCCCTGGTCTGAGTGAAGGACTGGCGTGCTGTTTGCGTCCATTCTGGCGAATGCCTTAATCAACATGTCGTCAATCATCGGCATTGTCGGGCGTTCTGAAATACTGTAGGAAATCACTT
The DNA here is from genome assembly GCF_055805075.1 of Leclercia sp. GHBNCSD. Taxonomy (NCBI): domain Bacteria; kingdom Pseudomonadati; phylum Pseudomonadota; class Gammaproteobacteria; order Enterobacterales; family Enterobacteriaceae; genus Leclercia; species Leclercia sp. GHBNCSD. The sequence goes on from NZ_JBQVYO010000001.1 coordinate 1,489,107, forward strand.
CATTATTGAAGAGATCGATGATGGGAGAAAGATAGAGTTTGCGGCCGTTGACAGCGAATTCGGTGACATCTGTGACCCATTTTTCATTGGGCCGGCTGGCTTTGAAGTTTCGTTGCAGGAGATTGTCAGCAGCACAACCACGTTCGCCACGCCAGGAGGTGTAGCGCTTTACTTTGATTGCTGCTTTAAGTTCAAGAGCATTCATCAGGCGTTGAACCACCTTATGGTTGATTACTTCCCCCTCTCTTCTGAGTGCCAGCGTTACCCGTCGATAGCCATAGCGGCCCTGGTTTTCATCATATATCTCGCTGATTCGACGATTTATTTCATCGTATTTACCCGGAGAGCGGAGCGCCCTGAGGTGATAGTAAAACGTGCTCCTGGGTATCCGGGCAATACTCAGCAGCTGGTCAAGGGGATAATGCTGCCTTAGTTCGTCAACAACACGAACCTTTTCTCTTACCGAACTAAGGCTTTCAGCTTTTGTAGATAAAGTATCCGTAATTCAAGACGTTTGACCTTCCTTTCAAGTTCATGAATCCGTGGTTCTTTTGATCGTTCCTCTGCGGCTTCAATAAGTTCAGGGTGTTCAGCCATGTAAGATACCCTTTTTGTGCCTACCTTGAGTGAGCGAAGCCCTTCTTCACCATGCTCTTTATACACTTTCAGCCATTTGGCCACAGATGATGCACCTGCAATATTGAATTTAGTCGCGGCCTGAGTCTGGGATATCTGACCTGAAAGCACGGCTTTTACAGCTTCAATTCTGATCTCAGGATCAATTGATACGCCCTTATCTCTGGGCCTTAATCCCTCTTCTCCATAAGCATCATAGGCTGCAACCCAGATTCTCACCTGGGTTCTGGGAATGTTGAAACGGGCTGAAGTTAACCGATAACCTTCATCGCTAGCAAGATAGTGCATAACGACTTCAAGGCGTTCTTCGAGGGTATATTTACGTCCGGGCATAGGACTCTCCAGTTTGAGAGTCCAACTAAATGGGTGCAGTGCACCTGACGAAAAATCAGGGCGGGGGCTCGAAACGACACGTCGCAACCGTGGAGTTCGCTACCTCGCCCGCTTTAAAAGCAAGGAGGCATCCATGAATCGCCAAAACCCAGGCATCGGAGTTTTGATATTATTGCTTTGACAATAATCATCTTAACGCTGGTGACGCGGAAAACACTGTGCGAGATCAGTTTTCGAAACGGTTCGCTTGAAGTGATTGCGAAGATGGATTGTCGCTCCGGATTGTAGGAGCAAACCGGCGGAGGCGTTTAGTGCGCCTCCGCACACGGGGAGAGGACGTAAGGCTCAGGCACCCATTAACGGTATTTTTTGTGATAAGTATTTCGTGTGGTAACAAACCCATCGGCTGCCGCCTGGGCCTCTTTCACTTTGCCTTCGTTCGCCAGCTTCAGCGCGCCGTCAATCTGCCCCACCAGCGTCTCAAGGCCGTGACGGAAATCTTTCATCTCCGGGCTGTCTTCCGCTTTGCCTTCCAGCTTTGGCGGGGTCTCTTTTTGCGCGTCTACCGCCGCGGTACGCATTTTGGTTAACGCCTCTTTCATCTCCGCCGCGTTATCGGTTTTTTGCACCACCTTCAGATTTTCGCTGAGGGTGTCCATATTGTCTTCCAGGTCGGCCAGGACCGAGGTGCTCATGACCAGCGATGACGCTGCGAGGATAGCTAACAGAGTTTTACGCATTGCTCACTTCCTTTTTATTATTAAAAAAACCGACTAATACCCTAAATAATTCGCGTTGCAGAACAAGGCACATGTGCCTTGAACAGCGCTTGCGCTGGCCCCAAAGGGGCGAGGCCATAGGCCGAGTAACGCGGCAAGCGCGTGAATCCCCGGGAGCTTACATAAGTAAGTGACCGGGGTGAGCGCGCGCAGCCAACGCATCTGCGGCGTGAAGTATGACGGGTATTACTGACCGGCGATCTTCATTTCCGGTAACAGAACAGATCCGCACTGGATATTGCTGCGCGTCTCGATATCGTTCCCCACCGTCACGATATTACGCCACATATCTTTCAGGTTACCGGCGATGGTAATTTCGCTCACCGGATACTGAATCTCACCGTTTTCCACCCAGAAGCCGGACGCCCCGCGCGAGTAGTCGCCAGTGACGCCGCTCACGCCCTGCCCCATCAGCTCGGTGACCACCAGCCCGGTGCCCATCTCTTTCAGCATCTGCTCAAAGCCCAGGCCCTGGCCCGCAATGCGCCAGTTGTGGATGCCGCCCGCATGACCCGTGCTTTTCAGCCCCAGTTTGCGTGCGGAGTAGTTGGTCAGCAGCCACTGGGTCAGGATGCCCTCTTTGACGATATCGCGACGCTCGGTGCGCACACCTTCGCTGTCGAACGGCGTGGAGGCCAGTCCTTTCAGCAGGTGCGGGTGCTCTTCAATGGTCAGCCACTCCGGCAGGATTTGCGTACCCAGCGCATCAAGCAGGAAGGTGGATTTACGGTAGACCGCGCCGCCGGCAATCGCGCCGACCAGATGCCCAAACAGACCGGTTGCCACTTCATTGGCAAAGATAACCGGTGCTTTCATGGTAGAGAGTTTACGCGGAGCCAGGCGGGATAAGGTGCGTTTTGCGCACTCCGCCCCAACCCACTCCGGCGACTGCAGATCGCCCATCGCGCGGCCAATGGTATAGGCGTAATCGCGCTCCATGTCGCCGTTCTCTTCGGCAATCACGCAGCTGGAAAGAGAGTGACGGGTGGAGCAATAGCCCTGCAACATGCCGTGGCTGTTGCCAAAGACTTTAATGCCGTAGTGGCTGTTAAAGCTGCCGCCTTCGGTATTGGTGATGCGCTTATCGGCATTAAGGGAGGCCTGCTCCGCGCGAGCGGCGAACTCAATGGCTTCGTCCGGGGTCACTTCCGCCGGATGGAAGAGATCCAGATCCGGGGCCTCAAAGGCCAGCAGCTCTTTGTCAGCCACCCCGGCATAGGGGTCCGGGGAGGTATAGGAGGCGATATCCAGCGCCGCCTGCACGGTCCGCGCAATGGCGTCAGGGCTTAAATCGGTAGAGGAGGCGCTGCCTTTACGGTTCTGGTGATAAACAGTAATCCCTAATGCGCCATCGCTATTAAATTCAACGGTTTCCACTTCGCCATAGCGGGTGCTGACGCTCAGGCCAGTGGTTTTGCTGACGGCGACTTCTGCCCCGTCCGATTTCGCTGACGCCAGCTCCAGGGCCATAGAGACGGCCTCTTCCAGTGCTTTACGCTGCGCTGCAACTTGTGAGATCACTTTCATCGTAAATGCCATAATGTAAGGTGTAGTTAGCTGAAGTCTAACAGAGAACCGTTTCTCAGTACGCGTCTAAACTGGTAACATTAGCCTCTTTTTTTAAGGAGCCTGACATGACTAAGCAGCCCGAAGACTGGCTCGACGACGTTCCCGGTGATGACATCGAAGACGAAGATGATGAGATCATCTGGGTCAGCAAAAGTGAAATTAAACGCGACGCCGAAGAGTTAAAACAGCTTGGTGCGGAGATGGTAGAGCTGGGTAAAAACGCGCTGGATAAAATCCCGCTCGACCCGGATCTGCGTGCCGCCATCGAACTGGCACAGCGCATCAAGAAAGAGGGCCGTCGCCGCCAGCTTCAGTTGATTGGTAAATTATTGCGCCAGCGCGACGTAGAGCCGATTCGCCAGGCGCTGGATAAGCTGAAAAACCGCCACAACCAGCAGGTTGCGCTGTTCCATAAGCTGGAGCAGATCCGCGATCGTCTGATTGAACAGGGCGATGACGCCGTACCGGAAGTGCTGAACCTGTGGCCGGACGCCGATCGCCAGCAGCTGCGCTCTCTGATCCGTAACGCGAAGAAAGAGAAAGAGGCGAACAAACCGCCGAAGTCTGCACGTCTGATTTTCCAGTATCTGCGCGAGCTGGCGGAAGCCGAAGGTTAATTCCCTGCCTGCTGTTTGCCGGATGGCGGCGTAAACGCCTTCTCCGGCCTACAAAAAACCCGGTCAGCGTTAGCGCTACCGGGCTTTTTTTTACGCCACTGCTTCTGCTTTCTTCGCCAGACCGTCCAGCAGTTTCTGATGGATCCCACCAAACCCGCCGTTGCTCATCACCAGAATGTGATCCCCCGGCTGCGCGGTTTTCACCACCATCTCCGCCAGCGTATCCACGTCGGCACTCCAGTGCGCAGGCTGGACGCAGGCTTCGGCTACTTCCGCCACCTGCCACGGAATGTGCTGCGGTTGCAGGAGGAAGACCTCGTCCGCGCGACCTAAAGAGGGGGCTAAATCGTCTTTGCAAATCCCCATCTTCATGGTGTTGGAGCGCGGTTCCAGTACGGCCAGAATGCGTGCCGTGCCGCCCACTTTGCCGCGCAGGGCAGCCAGCGTCGCGAGGATCGCGGTCGGGTGATGGGCAAAATCGTCATACACCGTCACGCCATTGGCTTCGCCGCGCAGCTCAAGACGACGACGGGCATTGATAAAGGAGCCCAGCGCGTTGGCCGCATCGGCAGGCAAGACGCCCACATGACGGGCCGCGGCGATCGCCATCAGGCCGTTATGCATGTTGTGCTCGCCCACCAGCGCCCACTGCACTTCCCCGACTTTTTCGCCATCCAGCAACACTTCCCAGCGGGAGGCATCGTTGGTGAGCTTTTTCGCCTGCCAGTGGCCCTGCTCGCCCACCAACTCTTGCTCGCTCCAGCACCCCATCGCCAGGGTCTGCTTCAGGTTAATGTCGTTCTCCGGCAGGATGATGCGTCCCTGGCCCGGCACGATGCGCACCAGGTGGTGGAACTGCTTCTGAATCGCTTTCAGGTCGTCGAAAATGTCCGCGTGGTCAAACTCAAGGTTGTTGAGGATCAGCGTGCGCGGGCAGTAATGAACAAACTTGGAGCGTTTATCAAAGAACGCGCAGTCATATTCGTCCGCCTCAATAACAAAGAACGGGCTCTCGCCCAGGCGGGCAGAAACGTCAAAGTTCCCCGGCACGCCACCAATCACAAAGCCCGGCTTGTAGCCGCAGGCTTCGAGGATCCACGTCGCCATGCCGGCGGTGGTGGTTTTGCCGTGGGTTCCCGCCACCGCCAGCACCCAGCGATCGCGCAGAACGAAATCATGCAGCCACTGCGGCCCTGACATGTAGGGAATATTCCTTTCCAGCACGGCTTCTACGCAGGGATTACCCCGGGTCATGGCGTTTCCGATAATCACCAGATCCGGCTGCGGCTCCAGTTGGCTGGCGTCGTAGCCCTGAATCAGATCGATGCCCTGGTTTTCCAGCAGCGTGCTCATCGGCGGATACACATTGGCGTCCGAACCTGTCACCTCATGGCCAAGAGCGCGCGCCAGCATAGCCAGGCCGCCCATGAAAGTGCCACAAATCCCCAATATATGAATGCGCATACGTCACTATCCTTCTTCAATGTGGCGCACATTTTACGCATATGTCAGCAGCAGAGAAACGCATTTCAGGAAAATCTGTAGCAAGCTGGCGCGATTCACCTCTGCGCGACAATTTGAAAGTTTGTTAAGATTGTTGGGCATCAACAACTTTACTCAACATCCAATGCAGGGAAAGTGTTATGAAAACGTTAGGTGAATTTATTGTCGAAAAGCAGCACGAGTTCTCGCATGCTACCGGTGAGCTCACTGCTTTGTTGTCGGCAATAAAGCTGGGCGCCAAGATCATCCATCGCGATATCAACAAAGCCGGACTGGTCGATATCCTGGGTGCCAGCGGTGCTGAAAACGTGCAGGGCGAAGTTCAACAGAAACTCGATCTGTTCGCGAATGAAAAACTGAAAGCTGCACTGCGCGCGCGCGACATCGTTGCGGGGATCGCCTCCGAGGAAGAAGATGAAATCGTCGTCTTTGAAGGGTGTGAACACGCCAAGTATGTCGTCCTGATGGATCCGCTGGATGGCTCCTCCAACATCGACGTTAACGTCTCTGTCGGCACCATTTTCTCCATTTACCGTCGCGTCACCCCTGTCGGCACGCCGGTCACCGAAGAAGATTTCCTGCAGCCGGGCAATAAACAGGTTGCAGCGGGTTATGTGGTATATGGCTCCTCCACCATGCTGGTCTACACCACCGGCTGCGGCGTGCACGCCTTTACCTACGATCCGTCGCTGGGCGTATTCTGCCTGTGCCAGGAGCGTATGCGCTTCCCGCAGAAAGGCAGCACTTACTCCATCAACGAAGGGAACTACATTAAATTCCCGGCGGGGGTGAAGAAGTACATCAAATTCTGCCAGGAAGAGGATAAATCGACCCAGCGCCCTTATACCTCGCGTTATATCGGCTCCCTGGTGGCGGATTTCCACCGTAACCTGCTGAAGGGCGGCATCTACCTCTACCCAAGCACCGCCAGCCACCCTGAAGGCAAGCTGCGCCTGCTGTATGAGTGCAACCCGATGGCCTTCCTCGCCGAACAGGCGGGCGGTAAAGCCAGCGACGGCAAAGAGCGGATTATGGATATCATTCCTGAAAGCCTGCACCAGCGCCGTTCGTTCTTCGTTGGCAACGATCATATGGTTGACGACGTGGAACGCTTTATCCGTGAATTCCCGGATGCCTGATTGTTGAGTTTGACCAAAAGGGGCCAGTTGGCCCCTTTTGTTTTTCCAGATATTTATATCTTTGTTGGTATAAAACTATATAAAAATCCTGCTGTAACCCAGTGAATCCTTGCGTCATCATGACGGCGTTCAAATAGTGTTCAATGGGAATCAGCCGATATGAAAAACCTCTCTCGCTCATCCACTGGCATCGACCTCAATCTGATCCCGATATTTATTGAAGTCGTCAGGTGCGGGAGCATGGCCAAAGCCTCTTTACGTCTGGAGATGTCCAGGCCAGCAGTCAGCCTGGCCCTGAAACGCTTTGGCATGCTGTTTAATGAGCCGCTGTTTACCCGTAAGGGGTTGTTCCTGGAGCCAACGCCATACGCGCTGAAGCTGTCCGCCGAGATGGAAAAGCTGCTGGGCGCCATTCATGACTATATCGCCCACACCCCGGCTGGCGCGGAAAGCCTCCCGACGCCAGCGGCGCCGGAAGGCGATAAGGCTACGCCTGTTGCGACGACAGCCTGAAGAGTGACATCGCCTCGATGAGCTCGCGGGATTGCTCTTCCAGCGAGCGCGTCGCGGCGGAAGATTGCTGGACCAGCGCCGCGTTTTGCTGCGCGGTTTCGTCCATCTGGTTGACCGCAATATTCACCTGCTCAATACCACGGCTCTGCTCGTGCGACGCATTGGCGATCTCACGCATCAGGCGGGTCATGCGCATCACCTCGTTGGCGATCTCGTCCATGGTTTCCCCCGCCTGCTGCGCCAGTTCGCTACCTTCGCTGACGTGCGCCTGGGAATCGCTGATGAGCGTGCGGATCTCTTTTGCCGCATCGGCGCTACGGCTGGCGAGGTTACGCACCTCTCCGGCCACCACCGCAAAGCCGCGCCCCTGCTCGCCCGCGCGGGCGGCTTCCACCGAGGCATTCAGCGCCAGAATATTGGTCTGGAAGGCGATACCGTCGATCACGCTGAGGATATCGGCGATACGGTCGGCGCTGCCGGAGATATCGCGCATCTTCTCAATGACATAACAGACCATCTCGCTGCCGCGGTCAGCGGTATCTGACATCGTCTTCGCCACCTGATGCGCCTGCTCGGCGTTGTGGGCGTTCTGCTTCACCGTGGCGGTGATCTCTTCCATGCTGGCCGCGGTCTGCTCCAGCGAGGTGGCGGTGGATTCTGTACGCTGGGCAAGGTGCATATTGCCTGCGGTCAGCTCCCGGCTGCCGGTATCAATCTGCGAGCTGGCGTCACGCACCCGCAGCACCGAGCCCATCAGCGACTGGCGCATCTCCTCAATGGCGGCGTTGAGGCGGTTAAACTCCTGGCTTGCGGGGGTGGTCAGGGCGTGGGTCAGATCCCCGGCAGCCACGTGCTCAAGCTGGGCAATAGAGGAGGAGAGCGGCTTCAGCAGCATATGGCGCAGTGCCAGCCACGCCAGCACGATAATGCCCGCGGTCAGCAGCGCGGCGACGATGATCAGCAGCATCACCCGATTTTTACTCGCCTGTACCGCGGCGACTTCAGCTTTGCCCCGGCTGTCGCTCCAGGCCTGGAAGGCCTGCATATCGTTATCAAACTGACGCGCTACCGGCACCAGACGGTTCTCCAGCAGATCGTAATAATCATCCGCATTCTGCGCATTCAGGGCGTTCTGCATCGGCACGATCCCCTGGGCGTTATACGCCGCCAGGCTCCCGGCGAGCTGCTTCAGCAACCGATCGCCTTCTGGATCGTTTATCCCACTATCGATCACGCTTTTCAGCGTGGTTTGCGCCTGTTTGAGTTCGTCATTGATGTTTTTCACCGATTTTGTGGCGTCATCCAGCAGTCCCACCTCCATCATGCGGACGGCCTGCCCCGCCTCGTTGCGCGCGCGCAGGATCAGGGTGTAGCCCGAGTTGAGCTGCACCAGCTGTTCGCCCTGAAGATGGTTAATGCGCTGTAAAGAGGAGGAGCTCTGGGTGAGGGCATAAATGCCGATACCGCTGACAAGCAGCAGCAGAAGGGTCATAACGGCCAGTAACGAAAGCAAGCCGGTACGAATCGATAGCGTTTTAAGCATGATGTAATTTCCGGTAGCGAGATAAATCTGGACAGAATTAAGGGTTATCGGCCGCTACCGGAAAAGATTTAGACTTGACGTAAATTCAGGCGCTTATAGCTTGCTGGTGGTGCTCACCCGTGTGACAGGCGAGTTCTGGCGGTTCTCCCAGAGCACCGTCAGGCCGCGCTGCAGGGCGATAAAGATGAACAGCAGAATGCCAATCGCAATCTTGGTCCACCACGAGCTGAGGGTGCCGTCGAAGTTAATATAGGTCTGGATCAGCCCCTGGATCGCCACCCCAAACAGCGTGCCCAGCACCGTGCCGACGCCGCCGCTGAGCAGCGTGCCGCCAATCACCACCGAGGCAATCGCGTCCAGCTCCACCCCTACCCCCGCCAGCGCATAGCCCGCCTGGGTGTAGATGGAGAAGACGATCCCCGCCAGCGTCGCCAGCCCGGTGGAGAGCATGTAGATACGAATGGTGGTGCTGCGGGTGGAGATCCCCATCAGGTTCGCCGAGGTGGCGTTACCGCCGATGGCATACACTTCGTTGCCAAAGCGGGTGCGGTGGGCGAGGAAAATGCCGATCACCACCACGCCCAGCATCACCAGACCGAGAATACTCAGACGGCCGCCGCCGGGGATTTTCCACGCCAGGCTTGAGAGGGTGTCGTAGACCGGATGGTTAATCGGGATCGACTCCTCCGACACCAGATAGCTGACGCCGCGCAGGAAGAACATCCCGGCGAGGGTGATAATAAACGCCGGGATCTTCAGGGCGTCGATCAGCAATCCCATAAAGGCGCCAAAGGCGCAGCCCATCACCAGCACCAGCGGGAAGGCCAGCAGCGGGGAGATCCCCCAGTAGCCAATCGCCTTAGCCAGAAAGACGCCGGTAAAGGCGATCACCGACCCGACGGAGAGGTCGATCCCGCCGGAGAGGATCACGAAGGTCATGCCGACGGCGATGATCCCAAGGAAGGCGTTGTCGGTCAGGATGTTGCAGATCACCCGCGTCGAAGCAAAACCGGGGAACTGCGTCAGGCAGTAGAGATACCCCAGCACAAACACGCCCAGGGTAATCATGAGCGGTAAATTACGTTTTATCATGACCACGCATCCCCTTAATGAGACTGATAAAGCGCGGCGACTGCACGATGAGCACGCAGAGCACCACCACCGCTTTCACCACCTGGTTGAGTTCCGGCGGGAAACCCGACAGCAGGATCCCGGTGTTCATCCCCTGGATAATCAGCGCGCCAATCACCGACAGCAGCAGGTTGAAGCGCCCGCCCATCAGCGAGCCGCCGCCAATCACCACCGCGAGGATCGCATCCAGCTCCAGCCAGAGCCCGGCGTTATTGGCATCGGCCCCGCGAATATCGGCCGCGACGATAATCCCGGCAATGGCGGCGCATACTCCGCTCAATACGTAGGTGAGCATCACCATCAGACGGGTGCTGACCCCGGCGTTTTTCGCGGCGCGAATGTTAATTCCCACCGCTTCGATAAACATCCCGAGGGCGGTTTTACGGGTGAACAGCCAGAAGGCGATCAGGGTGACCACCACAATAATCACCGGCGTCGGGAAGAAGAGCAGCGATCCGCTGCCAATCCACGCCAGATTCGGGGCGTTGAAGGTGACGATCTGCCCGGAGGTGATCAGCTGCGCCACCCCGCGTCCGGCCACCATTAAAATGAGGGTGGCGACAAAGGGCTGGATTTTGAGGATCGCCACCAGGATGCCATTCCACAATCCCGCGAGCACGCCGGTGCCCAGCGTCGCCAGCAGCACCACCGGCAGGCTGTGTCCGGCCACGGTCATCGAAGCCGCCGTCGCCCCCGCAATCGCCATCACCGCCCCGACCGACAGATCGATACCGCCGGTGGCAATCACCAGCGTCATGCCGATCGCCAGCAGGGCGACCGGCGCGGCGCGGTTTAAGATATCAATCGGACTGCCGAACAGGCGGCCATCCTGAAGGATAATTTGATAAAAATGCGGCGAAACGAGGCTATCCACCAGTAACACCAGGATCAGCGCAATGATTTGCGGCGTGCCGGTGGGCCAGCTGAAGCGGCGCTTCGTCTCGCCGGTCTGAGAAAGTGAACGTGACATCACGATCTACTCCTTATGCCGCAATGGCGTTCATGATTGCCGGAACGGAGAGCGCGTCCAGCGGGATCTCGGCCACCTGCTGACGGTCGCGCATGATGATCACCCGATCCGCATACCCCACCAGCTCCTCCAGCTCCGAGGAGATCACCAGCAGCGCCAGACCGTCGGCGCAGAGGGTTTCGATCAGGCGGATAATTTCCGCGTGCGCCCCCACGTCGATACCGCGGGTCGGCTCGTCGAGGATCAGGAACTGCGGTTTGGTCAGCAGCCAGCGTGACAGCAGCACCTTCTGCTGGTTACCGCCGGAGAGAAATTCGATCGGCTGTTCCGCGCTCGGGGTGCGGATGCCGAGCTGGCGAATAAAGCGCTCGGCAATCACATTTTGCTCTTTACGGGGAATGGGACGCAGCCAGCCGCGCTGGGCCTGCAGGGCCAGAATGATGTTCTCGCGCACCGAGGCGGCGGCGATAATGCCGTCGGTCTTGCGATCTTCCGGGCAGAAACCGATCCCCAGGCTGGAGGCCTGATGCGGGGAGCGCAGCGTCTGCGGTTTACCTTTGATCAGCGCAGTGCCGCTGTCGGCAGGTTTAATCCCGAAGATCACCTCTGCCGTTTCGGTACGTCCCGACCCTAACAGCCCCGCCAGTCCGACGATTTCGCCCGGGCGCACCTCGAGATCAAAGGGCGCAATGGTGCCTTTCTTGCCGTACCCTTTAAACGCCGCTACCGGCTTCTCGCTGAGCAGCGTCCGGCCCGCACGCTGCAGGGCATTGCTCTCCAGCTCGCGGCCCAGCATCATTTTGACCAGCTCGATTTGCGGCAGCTCGCGGGTTTCGCGACAGCCGACGAAGCCGCCGTTACGCAGGACGGTAATGCGGTCGCTCACCTCATACACCTGATCGAGGAAGTGGGTGACGAAAATCAGGCTCACCCCCTGGTCGCGCAGCTGGCGCATCAGGGTGAAGAGCATCTCGACCTCCTGGGTATCCAGGCTGGCGGTAGGTTCATCGAGGATCAGCACTTTTGCCGAGAGATCGATAGCCCGGCAGATGGCCACGATCTGCTGCATCGCCACCGAGAAGCGGTTGAGCGGCTCGCGGACGTCGAGAGAGAAACCGTATGACGCCATCAGTTTGGTGGCGCGGTCTTCCATCTCTTTACGGCGCAGCAGGCCAAAGCGTCGTGGCTCGCGGCCGATAAACAGATTATCCGCCACCGACATATTCGGCAGCAGGTTCACTTCCTGATAGACCGTCCCGATACCCAGCTGCTGGGCATGGGCGGTATTTTTAGGCGATATAGCGTGGCCTTCCAGCCAGATGGTGCCGCGATCGGCATGATAGACACCGGTCAGGGCTTTAATCAGGGTCGATTTTCCGGCGCCGTTTTCGCCCAGCAGGGCCATGATCTCACCACGCCGCAGGCTGAAATCGACGTTATCCAGCGCTTTTACGCCGGGAAAATATTTGCTCAATCCTTCTGTGCGGAGGATTTCCTGGTGTTGGTCTGTGATCATGGTTCCCCCTGCATCATGTCGGATGGCGCTACGCTTACCCGGCCTACAAAAAGCGAGCCGAAGGCCGGGCAAGCGCAGCGTCGCCCGGCATTTTCAGTCGAGCTTAGTAGCCCATATTTTTCTTTTTCTCTAACTCTTCTGCAGCGGTATCAGGCAGATAGAGCGTGGACTTGGTGATCGTGACTTTCTCCGGCATGGTGCCGTCTTTCTTGAATTTCTCCAGCGCGTCAAAGGCCGGACCTGCCATGTTTGGCGTCAGCTCCACGCTGGCGTTGGCCTCTTTGTCGATCATCGCTTTATAGATATCCGGTACGCCGTCGATAGAGCCGGTCAGGATGTCGGTGCCCGGCTTCAGGCCCGCCTCTTTGATCGCCTGGATAGCGCCGATCACCATGTCATCGTTATGGGCGTAAACCATGCAGATGTTCTTGCCGTTGTTCTCGGCTTTGATAAAGCTCTCCATGACCTCTTTCCCTTTACTGCGGGTGAAGTCGCCGGACTGAGAACGGATAATCTTGATGTTTGACGCTTTGGAGATGGCATCAGCAAAGCCTTTCTTACGGTCGATGGCCACGCTGGCGCCCACGGTGCCCTGCAGCTCAACCACATTACACGGCTTACCATCCACCTGTTTCACCAGCCATTCACCAATCAATTTGCCTTCCAGCACGTTGTCGGCGGTAACGGTGGTCATATAGAGAGATTTGTCTTTTACATCGATGGAACGATCGAGCAGGAAGACCGGAATTTCGGCATCTTTCGCTTCTTTCAGAACCGGCTCCCAACCCGTCGCTACGACCGGCGCAATGAAGATGGCGTCAACGCCCTGAGCGATAAAAGAGCGTACCGCTTTGATCTGGTTTTCCTGTTTTTGCTGGCCATCGGCGATCTTCAGCGTGATGCCGCGTTTTTCGGCCTCACTCTTCGCGACGTTGGTCTCAGCGGCGCGCCAGCCGGACTCTGAGCCGACCTGGGCAAATCCTACGGTTAAGGGGGCGGCCATCGCCATAGACGACATGGCTGCCGAAACTGCTGTGACAAGAAGTAAGCGCTTCCACATAAGTGCGTCCTCGTAGGGGAGTTTATTGTTGGGTAAAAAATGTTCTGCGAAGAGACTATAGACAATGCGAGATGTAACGGAGTGTGTTACATCACACTTCAGAAAAGTGAATAAAACGTTAATCACAACTTTGTAATCGCTTTCACTGAGCCATTAAAAAAGCGGCTGAGTTTATGGATTATCTTGTCATGAGAAAGTGCTGATAATGGTTTTCAGGAACAGGGAGCGGCGAAAACAGGCGGAGACATTCCGCGCCAGTTGGCTATAATACTCGCCACTTGATTACCAATCATTTAAAGGACACAGACATGAGCTTACTCAACGTCCCAGCGGGTAAAGAACTGCCGGAAGACATCTACGTAGTTATCGAAATCCCGGCGAACGCTGATCCTATCAAATACGAAATCGACAAAGACACCGGCGCACTGTTCGTTGACCGTTTCATGTCTACCGCGATGTTCTATCCGTGCAACTACGGTTACATCAACCACACCCTCTCTCTGGACGGTGATCCGGTAGACGTGCTGGTCCCAACGCCATACCCACTGCAGCCGGGCTCCGTGATCCGCTGCCGTCCAGTTGGCGTGCTGAAAATGACCGACGAAGCGGGTGAAGATGCGAAGCTGGTTGCGGTACCGCACACCAAGCTGAGCAAAGAGTACGATCACATTAAAGATGTGAACGACCTGCCAGAGCTGCTGAAAGCGCAGATCGCCCACTTCTTCGAGCACTACAAAGATCTCGAGAAAGGCAAATGGGTGAAAGTGGAAGGCTGGGACAACGCAGAAGCCGCGAAAGCGGAAATCGTTGCCTCCTTCGAACGCGCGAAGAAGTAATGCTTAACGTGTGAAAAAAAGCCCCGACTTGTCGGGGCTTTTTTTATCTGTGCGGCCTGTTGCCGGGTGGCGGCTGCGCCTTACCCGGCCTACAAAATCTGTGCGGCCTGAAAAAACAACGCCACCCGAAGGTGGCGTTATTCATATCAGTACTGGTCACGGTCTAACCAGTTACCGCTTTCAATCAGCGTCAGACCTTCCACCGAACGTTGGTACACGTACATCCATGCACTGCCGTAGGGTGTCTGGATTAACCGGCGAGCGTATTCCCCGCCTTTGGTGCGCAAGGCATCAAGTTCGGCCAGCGTGGCATTATCAATACGATAAACCTCACCCTGTACTGCTCCTTCTCCCGGAACGGCGCCTGGATAGTGGCCCAGGCTGTACAGCTGGTAGTTCTCGATACTGTAATCCCCCAGCAACTGGGCGTTAGTCATCCAGTGGCTGTTGCCTTGCTTGGTTCTTAAACTGCCGTAGACAAATATTCGCATTGCTAAAACTCAAACTGATAGAGCAGATCGAGTGCCTGGTCTACGCCAGACACCGCTTCCAGATATAGCTTAGGCATCAGGCGATAGCGTAACGTGAGAGTTGCTAATGAGTCAAAGATCCCCACACCATATTTCACCTGCAGACCCGGCAGTACATAGCCGCTGACCACCACCTGAGAGGAGTCGCCGACCCCCTGGGTGTCCAGCGCCAGATTGCTTACGCCAAACGTCTCGCCGATTTTACCCACAACCTGACCACTTTGTGCAACCCCCAGACCGACTAACATTGAGGTCATCGCCGCGCTGTCGCTCTGATTGCTGTCCAGCCCCTGCCCGCGCAGCAGGTATGAGAGCGCTTCCTGCTGGGACATTGCCGGGTCGGAGAAAATTTCCGCTTTCGGTTCGTCCGCGGTGCCCGTCACGCGCACCCCGGCGATCACATCATTTTCGGTGGCCTCCGGATTACGGATCGCTTCGATATTCAGCAGCGGCTGATCCGGCGGGCCGGAGAAGAGCAGTTCGCCTTTACGCACCATCAAATCCTGGCCGTAGGCGTGGAAGCGCCCTTCCGGAATGTTGATCTGCCCGTTGAGGCCCAGCCCCTGTTTATCCTGCGCGACTTTCAGATCGCCGGTCAGTCTGGCCTTCAGCCCAAACGCATCCAGGCGCACGTTGTTACCCACGTGTACGATCAGGTTGCTGTTGATCGGGATAGAGGCGCTCTGTGGCTCCTCCGGCTGGAGGTTGTTGTTGAGCATGACCTCATCGCTGGAGACGCCCACCGCGCTTTCCGGCAGTTCATGCACCACGATACGAGCCCACGGTACATCGACGCGGCCATCAAGGGTGAAGAGCTGCGGCGTGGCCTCAAAGACCACATCCGGCGAGACGTCTAAACGCACCATCGGCGGCACGGTGATCCGCACCTTGCTGCCTTTGGCCGCCACCCGGGCGCGCCAGTTATCGAGCTGGCTCCAGTCGGCATCGCCGCTGAGGTTGATCTGCCCCTGCTGGGTACGTACGGTGCCCGTAAGCGTCGAGCTCATGCCGTTAAAGTTCATCGCCAGCTGGCTCGGCAGCATATCAAACGGCATAAAGTTGCCGTCGATATCTACCCCGTTGAGCTGCATCTGGCCGAACAGCTGCGGGCTCTGGGCGCTGCCCGCCAGCCGCAGGTTGGCATTCAGCATACCTGCCGCCTTCTCGCCGCGGGAGAAAATGGCATTCGCCATCGCCAGGTTAAGATTGCGAATGTTGACGTTGCCGCCCAGGTTGCGCCGTCCTTGCGGATCGGTCACCTGGATCTGGCCGTCCAGCTGCCCGTTGTTGGTGAGGCGGATCAGCCAGCCCAGCTCGGCGCGGTTGTTATGCAGATCGGCGGTGAGATTGAGGGTGCTGAAGGCCAGCGGCAGCGGCGCATCGTTCACCACCTGCGTCACCTTCACGTTACGCCCGGCGAGCGTGACGTTGCCCTCCGGCAGCCCCGGTTTGGTGGTATCCCAGGAGACATCCGCCTTGCCGCTGAACACGCCGCTTGCTTGCGTAGTGTCCGGCATGAACGGCTTGAGCATCGCCAGATCGAAGCGGTTAAGGTTGACCACTGCCCGCCCTTCGGCGCCTGCGTCAATGGTCTGCGGCACGCACAGTTCGGCATTCGGGTTGGTCCAGCAGTGCGGCCCGATGCTGATCTTCTGCTCCGCGTTGCGGTAATCCAGGGCAATAGCGCGCGATAACGACCACGGTCCCACCGGGGTGGCGAAGCGGGTGTTATCCAGGGTGCCTTTCCAGCGGGTCTCCTGGCGGTCAAAGCTGCCCGCCAGGTGCAGCTGGCCGGAGACCGGTTCACCCTGAATGCGCAGCTGGAGGTCATGCTGTTTCTCGCTACCTTTGGCTTCAAGGGTGACCTGGTTGAGGTTGAGGCCCGGCTGCGAGATACGATCGACGCGCAGGTTCAGGTGCCCGGCGATCTGATCGGTGGATTTCACGTCGCCATCTACCCGCACCCGGGCGATGGTAAGATCCTGCCAGCGCAGGCCGTTGGCGGTGATATCCGCCAGCAGCTGCGGGGCTTCTACCGTGCCGCGCACCTTCAGCAGCCCTTTCGCGGTTCCGCCCAGCCCTGGCAGGGCATTATCCAGGTTCGGCGCGTCGATAGTGGCATCCAGATCGAGATCTTTCACCCCCAGCTCGCCCTTAATATCGGCGGTGTTGCGCCCCAGCGCGACGTGCAGGCCCGGGATGACCCACTGCAGGTAGCTGTTGCCCTTCAGCGAGCCGTTCACATCCACTTTGTTCTGCTTCACGTTGCCGGTGATTTTCAGCTCCGGCACCTCCATCTGCCAGCTACCGCCGTAGAGACTGCCGCGGGTTTTAATCAGCCCGTCGAGCTTCGAGGGCCAGTCCGGCACCTCTTTGGCGGTGTTGATCCCGGTGAGCTTCAGCTCCCCGCGCCAGCTGATCGCCTTCTGCCAGTCGAGCAGCGCCGTCAGCTCGGTTTTGCCCTCCAGCGCGGCCACCGTCAGCTTGTCGAGGTTGATCTGCTGTTCGTTGCCCTTCGCATCCAGAGTGATGCCGGCAGGCGGCAGCCCCTCCCCTTTCACCGCGGTGCGGAACGACAGGGTGTAGTCGGTCATTTTGCCGGTGAGCTTCAGCTTCACGTCATCGGCCTGGTACTGCTTCTCGCCGGTAAATGGCCAGTAGAGCTGCTCACTCACCACTTCAAGGTTGAGCGGCAGGCCCGCCTCTGCAAGCCGGGTCTGGCCGCGCAGCACCATATCTACCGGGCCGGAGAGGTTCACGCCAAACTCCAGCTGTTCGCGCATGGCGCCGCCCACCTTCAGCTTCACCTTCTCGCCTTTAATCGGATCGATGTTCAGGGTGCTGTTGAGGGTGATATCCACCGGCCAGTTATCCCGTAACAGGGCGTTGCCGGTGGCGTTGACGCTGCCCTGGTTGGTGTCGATATCCAGCGCGTCGAGCTTCATGTTGCCGTCGATGCTGCTCACTTTCAGCAGCATGTTGAAGACCGTCAGATCGGTATCGCCGGTGAGGCGCAGCTGCTCGCCCTTAAACTCTTCAATATTAAGGTTCAGCGGCAGGTGAACGTCGGTCATCTCCGGCAGGACCGGTTTCGAGAAGAGATCTTTCAGGGTTTCGCCCAGCGGCTTCTCTTCCGGCTGCGGGTTCTGAATTTTAGGCTCGACAATCTCTTCCTGGGCCACCTCCGCCACTTTCGGCAGGGCAATCAGTAGCCCTTGCAGAGAGGTCGGAGTCAGGGTCAGGTTTTTCTCCTGCCAGCGCAGGCCGGAGGTGAAGTCCATCACCGACACGGTGGTGTCGTCGATTTTGACGTTGATGTTATTCAGCGCCACCCGGTTAAGTGATATCGGGTATGGCGTGGAGAGATCCAGCGGCCCGCTCTCCTCTTCGGCAACGGGCTCCGTTTGCTCCATTTTTTTGGAATCTATCGTTACGAAGAGATCTTTTAACGACAGATCGTTAATGCACAGGCTGCTGTCACGCAGGCAGCCGAGCTTCACCGCCAGATGCAGATCCCCGGCGTTGACCGCCACGCCCGGCTGGTCGTAGCGAACGTTTTTCAGATGTAAGTCGCGCCAGCCGCCGGTGACCTGACCAATCTCCAGCCCCGGCACCCAGCGGTCTGCCGCCTTAAACAGCAGATGCAGCCCGCTGGTGGTGCCCACCAGAAAGGCCACCGCAGCCAGCAGCAGCAGGATAAACAGCAACACGCCGAGGCTGATTTTCTTCCATAAACTCATAATTCAGGCCCCAGACCGATGTAAAACTGTAAACCGTGTTCATCTTTATCGCCCACCGGCACGGCGAAATCGAGCTTGATCGGCCCGACCGGTGACTCCCAGCGCACCCCGACGCCTGCGCCGGTTTTAAAGTCGCTGCGGCGGATATCGCTTACTGCTTCTCCGCTGTCGATAAAGGTCGCGCCCCACCATTTTCCAGTGACGTTGTACTGATACTCCAGCGAGCCGGTAGCCAGCTTCGAGGCCCCGATCAGCTTGCCGTCGTCATCTTTTGGCGCGATGGATTTGTATTTGTAGCCACGAATGCTGCGATCGCCCCCGGCGAAGAAGCGCAGATCCGGCGGCACTTTTTCAAAGTCGCCGGTTTCAATCCAGCCCAGGTTGCCACGCACCACAAAGCGATGGCGGTCATAAAAGGTGCGGATCCAGACGTTTTGCGCCTGTACCACGGAGAAATCTACATCCGAGCCCCAGGCGGTATTGGAGTAGTCTATCGAATAGCGCTGGGAATCCCCCCAGTCCGGCATCAGGCCGCCGCGGGAACGGGTCCGGCTGATCATCACCCCCGGATAGAGCAGCATGGTGGTATTGGTAACATTGGCCTGGGTAAAGTGGTCGAGGCTCCAGCGCAGGTTGATGGCGCGCTGCCAGCCGCTGGAGAGATCCCAGTAGCGCGACACGGCGAGGGTCGTAGAATCCGCTTCGGTGTCGTTCAGATCGGTGCGCTTAAAGCCGCCCTGCACCAGGTAATATTGCTCAAGCGGATTTTTTAGCAGCGGCATTTTATAGCTGAAATCGAGCTGTTGCTCCGGAGCTGAGAGGCTGACGTTGCTGGTCAGGCTGTGGCCGTAGGAGTTCATCCACGGCTTTTTCCAGGTCGCTTTTACGCGCGGGCCGACGTCGGTGGAATAGCCCACCCCGGTCTCAATGGTGTTCTCGGTGCGTGGCGATACCACGCCGTGCAGCGGCAGCACTTTGGTCTGTCGCGCTTTATCAAACTCCGGTGCCACCACCACGGAGTTAAACCAGCCGGTGGCTGACAGACGGCGGTTAAGCTCGGCCAGATCTTTCGACTGATAATAGTCGCCCTCTTTAAAGGGGATCAGATTCTGCAAATACTCATCACGGATCTGCGACCCTTCGAAGGTGACATCGCCAAAGCGGTAGCGTTCCCCGCTGTCATAGTCGATGTCCCAGAACGCCTGATGCCGATCGAGGGCGATGCCGAGCTGACTTTTATTGAACTGGCTGTCAAAGTAGCCTTTGCGCAGCGCCACCTTCGTCAGATCTTTTTTGAAGCCGTCATAGTCGCTGTGATTGAGCACGGTGCCATTCTTTGGCCGCGTGTTCAACAGTTCAAGGTAGTCCTGATCGGTACGCGCGCCGCCGCGCAGCACCACGTCCGTGCCGCCGATGAGCACCGGAACCCCTGGCTTGACGCGGGCAATCAACACCTGCCGCCCTTTGGCCGGAGGTGGACGCAGCTCGAAGTCGATGGTCGGCTCATAGTAGCCGAGCGCTTTTAAACCGCCGCGGATGGCGTCGTCCACGCGGGCGCGAAAGCGACGATCGGGCGTCACTTCGTCGCTCTCAATAGTGGAGAGCTGCGCGCGTACGTTTTTTTCCAGCGCCCCGGATAGCCCCTCAACCTGTAAACGAACGTTCGCCGCGCTGGCGACTCCGCTTGTCAGCAAGAGACTGGCTAAACATAACTGGCGGATTTTTGGCACGTTTTCTCCTGAATATCCTTGTTTCCACCCCTGGAAGCATATGAAGTGCCGCTCCGCAGCAAATCACGGCAAAAGCCCAAAACCCAATACGCGGGTTGAAAAATGGTTAAACACCCTAATATTTCTTATGTTTAAATCTAGACTCATTCACCGCATTTATTGTGTTCAATTAAACGCGTCGTGACAACCTTAACCCAAACATCACCCACCCGGAGGCCACACCGTGAGTTTATTCGATAAAAAGCACCTGGTTGCTCAGGCGGACGCATTACCGGGACGTAACACCCCTATGCCTGTCGCCACTCTCCATGCCGTTAACGGCCACTCCATGACTAACGTCCCGGAGGGGATGGAAATTGCCCTGTTCGCGATGGGCTGTTTCTGGGGCGTGGAGCGCCTCTTCTGGCAACTGCCGGGCGTCTACAGCACCGCGGCAGGCTATACCGGGGGCTATACCCCGAACCCAACCTACCGCGAAGTCTGCTCCGGGCAGACCGGTCACGCCGAAGCGGTACGGGTAGTATATGATCCGAACGTCGTCAGCTACGAACAGCTGCTGCAGGTATTCTGGGAAAACCACGATCCTGCGCAGGGTATGCGTCAGGGCAATGACCACGGTACCCAGTACCGCTCGGCGATCTATCCGCTCACGCCGGAACAGGATGCCGCCGCCCGCGACAGTCTGGCGCGCTTCCAGCAGGCGATGCACGCCGCCGGCGACGATCGCCCGGTGACGACCGAAATCACCAACGCCTTACCGTTCTATTATGCGGAAGATGACCACCAGCAGTATCTGCATAAAAATCCGTACGGCTACTGCGGTATCGGTGGCATTGGTGTCTGCCTGCCGCCTCAGCTGGCATAACAGTAAGCCGGTTTTGCCTGTTGACGAGCAAAACCGGCTCAAAAAGCGATCTCTGGCGACTTTACAGCCGTTTACGCTATACTACCCCTCGAAATAACCGGCCTACCGCTTCGGACCGGTGTTCAAAATATCTACACACCTGTATGACCAACTTCCCTCCGAGGATCTGGCGAGAAGCCGGATAAGATATGTTAAACAGTATTTTAGTAATACTTTGTCTCATCGCTGTCAGTGCATTTTTCTCTATTTCAGAAATCTCTCTGGCCGCATCCCGTAAAATTAAACTTAAACTGCTCGCCGATGATGGCGATCTCAATGCCCAACGCGTCCTGAAAATGCAGGAAAACCCGGGGATGTTCTTTACCGTGGTGCAAATCGGCCTCAATGCGGTCGCCATTCTTGGCGGTATTGTGGGTGATGCTGCATTCTCGCCCGCATTCCATAGCGTTTTCTCCCGATACTTCTCCCCTGAGCTTTCCGAGCAGCTGAGCTTCATTCTCTCCTTCTCACTGGTGACTGGCCTGTTCATTCTGTTTGCCGATTTGACCCCGAAACGCATCGGTATGATTGCGCCAGAAGCTGTGGCTTTGCGCATCATCAACCCGATGCGCTTCTGTCTCTTCGTGTTCCGCCCGCTGGTGTGGTTCTTTAACGGCCTGGCCAATACCATTTTCCGTCTGTTTAAGCTGCCGATGGTGCGTAAAGATGACATCACCTCTGACGATGTCTACGCGGTATTTGAAGCTGGCGCGCTGGCGGGGGTGCTGCGTAAGCAGGAGCATGAGCTGATCGAGAACGTGTTTGAGCTGGAGTCCCGTACCGTGCCGTCCTCCATGACCGGGCGTGAGAACGTGATCTGGTTCGATCTGCACGAAGATGAGCAGAGCCTGAAGAAAAAGGTGGCGGAACATCCGCACTCCAAGTTCCTGGTCTGTAATGAAGATATCGATCACATCATCGGTTATGTCGACTCCAAAGACCTGCTGAACCGCGTGCTGGCGAACCAGAGCCTGACGCTGAACAGCGGGGTGCAGATCCGCAATACCCTGATTGTCCCGGACACCCTGACGCTCTCCGAAGCGCTGGAAAGCTTCAAAACCGCCGGGGAAGACTTTGCGGTGATCATGAACGAATACGCGCTGGTGGTGGGGATCATCACCCTGAATGATGTCATGACCACCCTGATGGGCGATCTGGTGGGCCAGGGTCTGGAAGAGCAGATTGTGGCGCGCGATGAGAACTCATGGCTGGTGGACGGCGGTACGCCTATCGACGACGTGATGCGCGTGCTGGACATCGACGAGTTCCCGCAGTCGGGCAACTACGAGACCATTGGCGGCTTTATGATGTTTATGCTGCGTAAAATCCCGAAACGCACCGACTCGGTGAAGTTCTCGGGATATAAGTTCGAGGTGGTGGATATCGACAACTACCGCATCGACCAGCTGCTGGTGACGCGCATCGACAACAAACCGACGGTGCTGGTGCCAAAAATGCCGGATGCTGAAGAGAACGCCTCGGCCTAAACCAGAAACATCAACGGCTCCCATCGGGAGCCGTTTCTTTTACTGCATAGCACGTTGGTTAAGCCATCTCAGTTTGCAGACGCATAACCTGACGGTTGACTTCGGACATCACAGAAAAGTGCTGTTTATCCTTCACTTTTGGGACAAGGATTTTGCCCTTATCAAACTCAAAAGCGCCAACGTCCTTGATATACAACCGTCCACGGAACAGGATTTTTACGTATTTAGCTACCTGAAGCGGATTGTAGCGTTGAAAAATTTTCATTCTATTATCTCCTGCGAATCATACGCTCTTGCGGCACCACAATCGGGCCGACCCTCTGGAGCGCAAATTTTGTTGCCCAATGACTATAGACGAGAAAAATGGTGATACCCAGTCTGCATAAGTTTATTTACCTTTTGATGACAAATAATCAGAATATTCTTTGCAATCGTAACTTTTGGGCAGTATAAGCCATCGTTTTTGTGCAGATATGTGCGTTCCCCCTCACTCTGGCACCGGGATTGCGGGTAAAGCGCTGCGATCGCACTTATGATTAAAACATCAGACCAAGTGGTCGGATCACCTGCTAATAAAACAAAAAGGAAAACACCATGACCATACGTAACATCCTGGCAACTGCCTGCCTGATGCTGCCACTGATGGCTTCCGCACATAATTTTGAGAAGGGACAACGAGTGCCACCGGTGGGCATTGCCGACCGGGGAGAATTGATCCTCGACAATAATGAGTTTAGCTACAAAACCTGGAATAGCGCGCAGCTTCCTGGCAAAGTGCGAGTGGTGCTACATATTGCCGGTCGCACTTCGGCAAAAGAGAAAAACGCAACCCTGATTGAAGCGATCAAGTCGGCACATTTACCAAAAGATACTTATCAGACCACTACCATAGTGAATACCGATGATGCGATACCGGGTTCCGGCATGTTCGTGCGCAGCAGCCTGGAGAGCAATAAAAAGCTCTACCCATGGTCACAGTTCATCGTCGACAGTAACGGCGCGGCGCGCGGCGCCTGGCAGCTGGAAGAAGAGAGCTCAGCCGCCGTCGTGCTGGACAAGCAAGGTAAAGTGCAGTGGGCGAAAGATGGGGCGCTGACCCAGGAGGAGGTGCAGCAGGTGGTCGCCCTGCTGCATAAGTTGGTCGGTCAGTAAAGCGAGACCCGGAAGCCTGGATTAAGGAAAGATTCCCGCGGGGTATAGTCGAGCGGCTTGCCCTGCCAGTCGTGAACATGGGCGCCCGCGGCGGCGGCAACGGCATGGCCTGCCGCCGTATCCCAGACGTTGGTTGGCCCAAAGCGGGGATAGAGCTGCGCCTGCCCTTCTGCCACCAGGCAGAACTTCAGCGATGACCCGATCGACGTTGTCTGGTGCTCGCCCAGCTGATGCAGATACTCCTCAAGTTCGTTATCCGAGTGAGAGCGGCTGATCACCACCAGCGGTGGCCGGGCGTCACGCACCTGGATCGGGTTGCGCACCCCGCACTCCTCTTTCCACGCTTTGCCTTCGGCGGCGCTGTACATCACCTTCAGCACCGGGGCGTAGACTACCCCCAGCACCGCTTTGCCTTTATCAATCAGGGCAATATTTACCGTAAATTCACCGTTACGCTTGAGGAACTCTTTGGTGCCGTCCAGCGGATCAACCAGCCAGTAACGCTGCCAGTGCTGGCGCTCCTCCCAGGGCTGGGGATCTTCTTCGGAAAGTACAGGGATATCGGGCGTTAACGCCTGCAAGCCTTTCAGGATCACGCCGTGCGCCGCAAGATCGGCTGCGGTCACCGGGGAGTCGTCGATTTTACGGATCGTATCCATCGGGATCTTACCATCGTAGACCTGCATAATGGCCTCGCCCGCTTCCCGTGCGAGCTGACAAATTTTATCTAACATTCTCCACCTCTTTGTTATCACAGTGGGTATAACTCTTTGTTTTATTTATATCGCATTGTGAATAAATCCGCTATCTGTGAAGCAATTCCGGTTTCAGGGCCCTTTTTTCTGGCAGGATTCACAATTCTGTAAGCAAAAAAATATAGATACATATTCTTTTGTGGCCTGGATCGAATAAAAGGACTCCTCTGATGATTAAGTTTAGCGCAACGCTCCTGGCGACGCTGATTGCGGCGAGCGTACAGGCAGCGACGGTTGATCTCCGCATTCTGGAAACCACCGACCTGCACAGCAATATGATGGACTTCGACTACTACAAAGACGCCCCGACGGAAAAATTTGGTCTGGTGCGTACCGCAAGCCTGATTAACGCAGCCCGTAGCGAAGTGAAAAACAGCGTCCTGGTCGATAACGGGGACTTAATTCAGGGTAGTCCTCTTGGCGATTACATGGCGGCGAAAGGTCTGAAAAAGGGCGATGTGCATCCGGTCTACAAGGCGCTAAATACCCTGGATTACGCGGTGGGTAACCTGGGTAACCATGAGTTTAACTACGGGCTGGACTATCTGCATATGGCGCTTTCAGGGGCCAAATTCCCGTACGTTAACGCCAATATCATCGACGTTAAGACCCAGAAGCCGCTCTTTACACCTTATCTGATCAAAGAGACCACCGTGGTCGATCAGGACGGGAAACCGCAGACCCTGAGGATCGGCTATATCGGCTTTGTCCCGCCGCAGATCATGACCTGGGATAAGGCCAACCTGAGCGGCAAAGTGACGGTTAATGACATCACCGAAACCGCCCGCAAGTATGTGCCGGAGATGCGCGAAAAAGGCGCCGATCTGGTGGTGGTGGTAGCCCACTCGGGGCTCTCTGCCGACCCATACCAGGCGATGGCGGAAAACTCGGTCTACTACCTCAGCGAAGTGAAAGGGGTGGATGCTATTCTCTTCGGCCACGCCCACGCGGTTTTCCCGGGTAAAGACTTCGCCAGCATTAAAGGGGCGGACATTGCCAAAGGCACCCTGAACGGCGTGCCCGCGGTGATGCCGGGCATGTGGGGGGATCACCTTGGGGTGGTCGATCTGGTGCTCAATAATGACGGCGGCAAATGGCAGGTCACCCAGTCGAAAGCCGAAGCGCGACCGATTTACGATCTGGCCGCTAAAAAAGCGCTGGTGGGCGAAGATAAAAATATCGTCGAGGTGCTGAAGCACGATCACGACGCCACCCGCGAGTTTGTCAGCAAACCCATCGGCAAATCCGCCGACAACATGTACAGCTACCTGGCGCTGGTGCAGGACGATCCTACCGTGCAGGTGGTGAACATGGCGCAGAAAGCCTACGTGGAGCGCTATATTCAGGGCGATCCGGATCTGGCGAAACTGCCGGTCCTCTCCGCTGCGGCGCCGTTTAAAGTGGGTGGTCGCAAGAACGATCCGGCCAGCTATGTTGAAGTTGAAAAAGGCCAACTGACCTTCCGGAACGCCGCCGATCTCTATCTCTATCCGAACACCCTGGTGGTGGTCAAAGCCACGGGCCAGGAGGTGAAGGAGTGGCTGGAGTGTTCTGCGGGCCAGTTTAACCAGATCGACCCGACCAGCACCAAACCACAGTCGCTGATTAACTGGGACGGTTTCCGCACCTATAACTTCGATGTGATCGACGGGGTGGAGTACCAGATTGATGTCTCCCAGCCGGCGAAATATGACGGCGAGTGCCAGGTGGTGAATGCCCAGGCCGAACGCATTAAAAACCTGACCTTTAACGGCAAGCCAATCGATCCGAAAGCGACCTTCCTGGTGGCGACCAACAACTACCGCGCCTACGGCGGTAAGTTTGCCGGGACCGGCGACAGCCATATCGCCTTCGCCTCACCGGATGAGAACCGTTCGGTGCTGGCAACGTGGATTGGCGAGCAGTCGAAGAAGAGCGGCGAAATCCATCCGGCAGCGGATAACAACTGGCGTCTGGCCCCTGTTCACAGCGATGTGAAGCTGGATATCCGCTTTGAGACCGCGCCAACGGAAAAAGCGGCGGCGTTTATTAAAGAGAAAGCGCAGTACCCGATGCAGCAGGTCGCGACCGATGAGATTGGATTTGCGATCTATCAGTTAGATTTAAGCAGGTAAAAGAACGTTGCCGTTTCCCAGCCCGGGTAAGGCGCAGCCGCCACCCGGCAAACAGACCGCACAATGCCCGGCGGCGCTGCGCTTGCCGGGCCTACAAACTCGTAGCCGCCACCCGGCATCAGGCCGCACGTTCATCCCGGTGACTCATCACCTGGGGCAAATTCAGCTCGATCCAGTCGGCCAGCGCCGCCACCTTCTCACTCACCTCTTCCCCCAGCAGGGTCAGGCTGTACTCCACGTGCGGGGGCACTACCGGATACGACACACGATTGACAAAGCCATCCTGCTCCAGCGCCTGTAGCGACTGGGCCAGCATCTTCTCGCTCACCCCGCCCATCTTGCGCCGCAGATCGCTAAAGCGATGTGTTCCCTGACGCAACGCCACCAGAATCAGCACGCCCCAGCGGCTGGTCACATGCTTGAGCACATCCCGGGAAGGGCACTGCTCGGCAAAGAGATTGCCGTCGCGCATTTGCTCGCTGAGGGTTGGGTTTGCCATGAGATACTTACCTTTTTGTACGTACTTACTAAAAGTTAGTTTGAGTGATAGTGTGCCACAACATTCACCCGATACGAAGGATATTCATCATGATCGCGATTACAGGCGCTACCGGCCAGCTTGGCCAACGCGTTATTGAACAGCTGCTGAAAACCGTTCCGGCGAGCCAGCTGGTCGCCATTGTACGTAACCCGGCGAAAGCTGAGGCGCTGAGCCAGCAGGGCGTGACCGTGCGTCAGGCCGATTATACCGACCAGACCGCCTTCACCGCCGCACTCGCGGGCGTGGATAAACTGCTGCTGATCTCCTCCAGCGAAGTGGGCCAGCGTACGCCGCAGCACCAGAACGTCATTAACGCGGCGAAGGCGGCGGGCGTGAAATTTATCGCCTACACCAGCCTGCTGCATGCCGACACCTCCCCGCTGGGCCTGCATGTGGAGCACGTCGCCACCGAAAAAGCGCTGGCCGAATCGGGCATTCCTTACGCTCTGCTGCGTAACGGCTGGTACACCGAAAACTACCTCGCCAGCGCCCCGCCTGCGCTGGAACACGGCGTGTTTATTGGTGCTGCCGGTGAAGGCAAAATTGCCTCCGCCACCCGCGCCGACTATGCCGCCGCTGCGGCCCGCGTTATCAGCGAAGAGGGTCATGCCGGTAAAGTTTATGAGCTGGCAGGTGACCAGGCGTGGACGTTAAGCGAGCTTGCTGCCGAGCTGAGCCGCCAGAGCGGTAAAAACGTGGTCTATCAGAACCTGAGCGAAGCGGATTTTGCCGCCGCGCTGAAGGGAGTGGGTCTGCCGGCAGGTCTGGCGGAGATGCTGGCCGATTCCGATGTCGGTGCCTCGAAAGGCGGTCTGTTTGATGACAGCCGCACCCTGAGCACCCTGCTGGGCCGCCCGACCACCACGCTTGCGGAGAGCGTGAAGCACATCCTGTAATTGTTAAAACATGGTTAATTAGTGTGGCATCCCTGCGAGTCATCTCTGATAATGAGACTCTGACCCGCGAGGAGGCTCACCGTGCAAGGCGTACCTGAACAGTTTTTCGATGAGAGAGACAGCGCGCGCTTTCGCCATCTGGCGCAGGTGCCGGGCGTGGAGCTGTATCACGCCCATATCTCCCGCTACGCCTTTGAACCCCACACCCATGAGGCCTTCGGCATCGGTGCCATAGAGGCCGGTGCCGAACGCTTCCGCTATCGCGGCACGCAGTATGTCGCCCCCGTTCACTCCGTCGTCACCATGAATCCCGACGAGCTGCACACCGGCGAGGCCGAAACCGCTGACGGCTGGCGCTACCGGATGATCTATCTCGAACCGGATCTGCTGGAGGAGGTGACAGGCATTCGCCACTGGTGGTTCAGCGACGTCACCCGCCACGATCCCCGCCGTTCGCAGCAGATCTGTCAGCTGATCTACGGCCTGTGGCACACCGACGATCCGCTGGCGCAAAAGGGCCTGCTGCTGGATCTGATTGATACCTTCCAGCCGCTGGCGCGCCATGCGCCGGTCGCAAAAGAAGGGGCGCATCGCTTCGAGCGCGTGCGCGACTATCTCCATGACAACTATATGCACTCCCTGACCCTCGATGAGCTGGCGCAGGTGGTGTCGCTCAGCCCGTACCATTTCCAGCGCCAGTTCAAAGCCCATTTTCACGTCACGCCGCATCAGATGCTGATGGCGATCCGCCTGTGGCGCGCCAAAGCCTTTCTCACCCAGGGACTCCCGGCGGCAGAGGTGGCCGCCGCGACGGGCCTGACCGATCAGTCGCACCTGACCCGGGCCTTTACCCGTCGCTATGGCATTACGCCGGTGCGCTACCAGAAACAGGTAACGCAGCGCTAATGCGCAATCTCATACAATACCGCCCTCTGTTGCCTTTCTACACTGCCAGCAGGTTCAGAGCAGAGGAAGGAAAAAATGATTAGCGGCGTGTTGTATGCCCTGCTTGCAGGGTTAATGTGGGGACTGATTTTTGTCGGGCCGCTGATCGTCCCGGAATACCCGGCGGCGCTACAGTCGATGGGGCGCTATCTGGCGCTGGGGCTGATCGCCCTGCCGATCGCCTGGCTCGGCCGGGCGCGGTTACGCCAGCTGAAAGGCCGGGACTGGCTCACCGCCCTGTCGCTGACGATGATGGGCAACCTGATCTATTACGTCTGCCTGGCAAGCGCGATCCAGCGTACCGGGGCCCCGGTGTCGACCATGATCATCGGCACGCTGCCGGTGGTGATCCCGGTGTTCGCCAATCTGCTCTACAGCCAGCGCGATGGTAAGCTGGCGTGGTCGAAGATGCTCCCGGGGCTGTTTGCCATTGCGCTGGGGCTGGTGTGCGTAAATATCGCCGAGCTGCGTCACGGCATGGCCGGAAGCAGTGGCTGGCGCTATGTTTCGGGGATCCTGCTGGCGTCGGTGTCGGTGGTCTGCTGGGCATGGTACGCCCTGCGTAACGCCCGCTGGCTGCGGGAAAACCCCGACAAACATCCGATGATGTGGGCCACCGCCCAGGCGCTGGTGACACTGCCGGTCTCGTTACTGGGCTACCTTGCCGCCTGCGCATGGCTGAACGTGCAGCAGCCGGACTTTGCCCTGCCGCTGGGGCCACGGCCATGGGTCTTTCTCGGTCTGATGCTGGCGATTGCCGTCTGCTGCTCATGGGTGGGCGCCCTGTGCTGGAACGTCGCCAGCCAGAAATTACCGACGGTGATCTTAGGGCCGCTGATTGTCTTCGAAACCCTGGCCGGTCTGCTCTATACCTTCCTGATGCGCCAGAGCCTGCCGCCGCTGTTAACCGGCACGGGAATTGTGTTGCTGGTGGTGGGGGTGGTGATTGCGGTAAAAGCAAAGCCGGAAAAAATTTCGGTCGTTCCGGCTTCGGAGCTGTAATTATTGCCCGGCGGCGCTGCGCTTGCCGGGCCTACAAAGTCATGCGTTCCATAGGCCGGGTAAGCGTTAGCGCCACCCGGCCTCTGTCAGAAGGTTTCCCAGTTGGCGTCGGTGGTCGCCTGTACCGGTTTGGCTTTTGCAGCATAGGTTTTCACCGGCACAGCCTTAGCCACCGGGCCCTTCGCAATCTTAAATACCGCCACCGCCTCGTTCAGGCGTGCCGCCTGCTCTTCCAGCGCTGCCGCTGCCGCCGCAGACTCCTCCACCAGCGAGGCGTTCTGTTGGGTCACGCGATCCATCTCGGCCACCGCCTGGCCGACCTGATCGATACCCCGGCTTTGCTCATCAGAGGCGGACGCAATTTCGCCCATAATGTCGGTGACGCGGGTTACGGCGCTGACGATCTCCGCCATCGTCTCCCCGGCCTCATTCACCAGCGCGGAACCGGCGCTGACCCGGGCACCCGAGTCGTCAATCAGCCCTTTGATCTCTTTCGCCGCCTGGGCGCTGCGCTGGGCCAGGGTGCGAACTTCTCCTGCCACCACCGCAAATCCGCGTCCCTGCTCCCCGGCACGCGCCGCTTCTACCGCCGCATTCAGCGCCAGGATGTTGGTCTGGAAGGCGATGCCGTCAATCACGTTGGTGATCTGGGCGATTTTGCTGGAACTGTTGGCGATCTCGTCCATGGTGCGCACCACCCCTTCCACCACGTTTCCGCCTTTTTTCGCGGTGCTTGAGGCATCCAGCGCCAGGCGTGACGCCTGACGGGCATTATCGGCGTTCTGCTTCACGGTGGCGGTCAGCTGTTCCATGCTGGCGGCGGTCTCTTCCAGCGAGGCAGCCTGCTGCTCGGTACGGGAAGAGAGATCGTTGCTGCCTGCGGAGATTTCACCCGCGCCGGTATAAATGGTGTCGGAGCCCTCACGCACCACACCTACGGTGTTCGCCAGCGCCTTCTGCATCTCGTGAACGTTATAGGCCAGCACCGCCATTTCGTTTTTGCCCTGAACGTCAACAGGCTGCGTCAGGTCACCCGCGGCGATAGCGCGAATATGATCGATGACCTCCTGCAGCGGCAGCAGCAGCACACGGCGCATGGCGATCCAACTGGAGACAATCACGGCGATCACCAGAAGCATCATCCCGGAAAGGATCCACAGGATGCGTTTGTAGTCGCTCTCGTTATCTTCGATGCCTTTATCGGTAAGGGCTGCCTGAGCCTGGCGCCATTCACGATAGACTTTCTGCATTGCGGTCTGCTTCTGCTCGGCGTTCTGCTTAAACATATCTTCGAGGTTGCCCTGGGAGAGCAGAAGGTTCATCTGGGTCAGGGTGGCCGAGTAGATGCGGTACTGCTCTTCCAGCTGGCTGGAGAGTTTTTCATCCAGGCCCGGCGTTTCCGGCAGCGCGTAGTATTTGTCGTAATGGGACTGGGCGTCTGCCAGCAGATTTTTTGCCGTGTTGACCAGCTCGTTCAGCTGCCCGCCGTTGATCTGCGAAGCCATGCTGCTTTGCAGGCGCAGCATGCCGCGGTTGAGGGTGACGCGCGCCTGGTTAAGGCTGATCCAGGCGTCGGTGAACTCGGCCACATTCTGGCTGGAGACCTGGGAAACGGTGAAGTTCTCTTTGTCGTTATTAAGCGCATTGATGAAAATGCCGGCGGAGATCAGTTGCATGATCCCGAGCGCCAGCAGCACCGAAATCAGAAGGGTTATCACTTTTATACGTTTAAACATGCGTTGCCTTTTTTATATGCAGGTATTGTCTGACCTGTATCTATCGGCAGGCGCAGCGGGTTGTTTACCGTCTCTGTGCCTTTAAAAAGTTTCTAAACCCGTTTTTTAAATCCATTCATAGAGTTAAATCGGCATTTTTTTGTGATCTGTATCGCTTTTTTTACCCCTGCCTATAAAGGGTTATAGCTTCGCCTAAAAGATGCATTTAAAATACATCTTATCAAATAACGATGAGGTAACGACCATGGCCTTCCGCGACCAACCTTTAGGCGAGCTGGCGCTCTCCATCCCACGCGCTTCCGCGCTGTTTCGTAAATACGATATGGATTACTGCTGCGGCGGTAAGCAAACCCTGGCGCGTGCCGCGACGCGTAAGGAACTGGATCTGGACCTCATCGAAGCAGAACTGGCGAAGCTGGCCGAGCAGCCGCTGGAAAAAGAGTGGCGCAGCGTGGCGCTGGCCGAAATCATCGATCACATCATCGTGCGCTTTCACGATCGCCACCGCGAACAGCTGCCGGAGCTGATCCTGCAGGCCACCAAAGTTGAGCGCGTCCATGCTGATAAAGCCTCTGTTCCGCGCGGCCTGGCGAAAAACCTGACCCTGCTGCATGAAGAGCTCTCCAGCCACATGATGAAAGAGGAGCAGATCCTGTTCCCGATGATCAAACAGGGAATGGGCAGCCAGGCGATGGGGCCGATCAGCGTGATGGAAAGCGAGCACGACGACGCCGGTGAACTGATTGAGGTGATCAAGCACATCACCCATAACGTGACCCCACCTGCGGATGCCTGCACCACCTGGCGCGCGATGTATAACGGCATTAACGAGATGATCGATGATCTGATGGAGCACATCAGTCTGGAGAATAACGTCCTGTTCCCACGGGCGCTGGCCGGGGAATAAAAAAGCCCGGTAGCGTTAGCGCTTACCGGGCTTACAAAAGCAACGAACCGTAGGCCGGGTAAGGCGCAGCCGCCACCCGGCACAACACAATTAACGCATGCCAGCCATCCGCTTCTTACCGATAAACAGCCAGCCCAGCCCCAGCGCGATAAACCACAGCGGCGTGACCATCAGCGCCTGACGGGTATCCTCTTCCAGGGTCAGCAGTACCAGCACAAACACGAAGAACGCCATGCAGACCCAGCACATCAGCTTGCCCCACGGCATCTTATAGATGGATTTTTCATGCAGGTGCGGACGCTGTTTGCGGTACACCAGGTACGAGCAGAGGATGATGGTCCAGACGAACATGAACAGGATCGCTGAAACCGTGGTGATCATGGTGAACGCGCCAATCACGCTTGGGTTCACGTAGAGCATCACCACGCCGCCCAGCAGACAGATACAGGAGAAGGTCAGCCCTTTCGCCGGTACCGCACGTTTAGAGAGCTTGGCGAACGCACTCGGGGCCACCCCTTCCTGCGCCAGACCAAACAGCATACGGCTGGTGGAGAAGACGCCGCTGTTAGCCGAAGAGGCCGCGGAGGTCAGCACCACGAAGTTAATCAGGCTTGCCGCCGCCGGTAAACCGACCAGCACAAACAGCTCAACGAACGGGCTCTTGCTGGGTACCACGGAGCTCCACGGCGTGACCGACATAATGACGATTAGCGCGAAGACATAGAACATGATGATACGCACGGGAATGGAGTTAATCGCCCGCGGCAGAGACTTCTCAGGATCTTTGGTTTCTGCGGCAGTGGTTCCCACCAGCTCAATCCCCACAAAGGCGAAGACCGCAATCTGGAAGCCGGCAAAGAATCCGCTCAGCCCTTTCGGGAACCAGCCCCCGTCGTTCCACAGATGGGTGAACGAGGCCTGCACGCCGCTCGGGGAGGTAAAGTGGGTCATGATCATCACCAGGCCGACCACAATCAGGCCGACAATGGCGACGATTTTGATCATCGCGAACCAGAATTCCATCTCACCGAACATTTTTACGGTGGCGAGGTTAAGGCTCAGCAGCAGAATGATGACCGCCAGCGAGGCCACCCAGTCCGACAGTCCCGGGAACCAGAACTGCGCGTAAGCCGTAATGGCGACGACGTCGGCCATTCCGGTCACCACCCAGCAGAACCAGTAGGTCCAGCCGGTGAAATAGCCCGCCCACGGCCCGAGAAGGTCGGAGGCAAAGTCGCTAAAGGATTTGTATTCGAGATTCGAGAGCAGCAGCTCGCCCATTGCCCGCATCACGAAAAAGAGCATAAAGCCGATGATCATATAGACAAAAATGATCGACGGCCCGGCAAGACTGATGGTTTTGCCTGACCCCATAAACAGCCCGGTACCGATAGCGCCGCCGATGGCGATAAGCTGAATATGACGGTTTGTGAGATTTCGCCGTAGCGATTGTTCAGACGGTGCCTCTTCGTCGGCAACGACTTTTACCTGATCTACCATGTGATGTTTTCCTGTTGTTACTGCCTGTGTTGTTTAGGCTCTTCTGGCCCTTTATTACGTCGAAAAGCGATGCCCCGGTTAAGGACACATCGATATTAGGTAAGAATCGGCGGGATGAATACTTTGATTTAAATATTATGTTAACAATATGTTGAAATTGAGTGACATATCACTTAAGCCACGCAAAACAGCTCACAAAAATACACTTACTGTGACCTTTTGCAAGATAATCTGTTGATTGGGGCGTAACTATAGGTTTTTTAACTAATTTCCCCTCCCCTGCCGGGGAGAGGAAGAGGAGAGGCCGCTTACAGGATTTCCAGCAGCTCAACTTCAAAGACCAGGGTGCTGAATGGCGGAATAGAGGCGCCAGCGCCACGCTCGCCGTAGGCCAGGTTCTGTGGGATAGTCAGCTCCCATTTAGAACCCACCGGCATCAGGGTCAGGGCTTCGATCCAGCCTGGGATCACGCCGTTTACCGGGAATTCTGCCGGTTCGCCGCGGGCAACAGAGCTGTCGAACACGGTGCCGTCAATCAGTTTACCGGTGTAGTGCACGCGAACGTGGTCGGTACGCGCCGGGATTGGACCTTCACCCTGGGTGATAACGCGGAACTGCAGACCGGTTTCGGTGCTGTTCACGCCTTCACGCTCACGGTTCTCTTCAAGGAATTTCTCGCCTGCCGCAGCCATCTCTTCGAAACGGGCGCGACGCACAGCGTCTGCACGTTCGTGGATTTCACGCAGCGCGCGGTGAACCACATCTACCGGAACCGCTGGTTGTTTACCTTCCAGCGCATCGGCGATACCCGCCACCAGCGCTTCAGGTAACAGACCCTGCAGACCTGATTCGCTCAGCTGCTGTCCTACCTGCAAACCAATGCCGTAGCTTGCCTGCGCTTCGATTGTGTCAAAAGTCGGGGTGGTCATGGGATTTCCTTCCATCACATTTAAAGTAGCGGGCAGCATAACAGCCACCTTCCATCCGGTAAAACTTTGTCTTATGGAAAGATGACAAATTACGACGAAACGGAAACAATAGAGGCTATCTGGATTTTTCCCGAATGCGTGTCACGGAAGCTGGCTTTGTTACGCTCATCAGGCAGTTAGCAAACTATACTTCTCGGGACAGGAAAAAAGACGCGGAGCAGGAGGAGAGCCATGCCCGGGCCATTTGAACTAAAACCTACCCTGAAGAAAATCTGGCATGCGCCAGATAACTTTCGCATCATGGACCCGCTGCCGCCGCTGCACCGCAGAGGCATTATTATCGGTGCGCTGATGGTCATTGTCGGTTTTCTGCTGCCAGGCGGCGCGGACGACAGCGCCACAGCGCCCGTGCGTCGTGATGCCGAACTGGATTTCCGTTCGCAGACGCAGCCGCAGCCAGATTCACAGCCGATGCAAACGCAGCTGGTGTCACCCTCTAACGATCCCGGCCAGGTCGCGCCTGTTGAGCCGGAGCCGATTCAGGAAGAGCAGCCCCAGGAGCAGGTCGCCGCGCCGGTGCAATCCCAGCAATCCCCTCCCGGTATTGAACAGCAGTGGCGTTCCTACCGTGTAGAGTCGGGCAAAACGATGGCGCAGCTGTTCCGCGATCACAACCTGCCGCCGACCGACGTCTATGCCATGGCGCAGGTTGAGGGACCAGGCAAGCCGCTGAGTAACCTGCAAAACGGCCAGATGGTGCAGATTCGCCAGAATGCGAGCGGCGTGGTGACAGGGCTGACCATTGACAGCGGCAACGGCCAGCAGGTGCTGTTTACCCGTCAGTCTGACGGCAGCTTCATCCGCGCCAGATAGCGCTTCGCCCGGTGGCGTAACGCTTACCGGGCCTCTTTTCCACTGACTTTATTCACCCACCAGATCCCAGAGCAGACCAGCACCAGCGCCACGACATATTTGATCTCCAGGATATTTTCACCGAGGAAAATGGCCGAGAGGACGGTTCCGGCCACCGGCACTAAGAAGTTGAACGGGGCGATCATACTGACGCGGTTGTGTTTCAGCAGCAAACTCCACAGTGCAAACGCCACCGAGGAGAGCAGAGTCAGGTAGCCCAGGATGGCCGCCGCTTTGACGCTGGGAACGGCCAGCGTTCCGCC
Source organism: Leclercia sp. GHBNCSD (assembly GCF_055805075.1). NCBI lineage: Bacteria > Pseudomonadati > Pseudomonadota > Gammaproteobacteria > Enterobacterales > Enterobacteriaceae > Leclercia > Leclercia sp. GHBNCSD. The sequence continues at coordinate 1,525,295 of NZ_JBQVYO010000001.1, forward strand.
GGTGATATAGCCGCCTGCCACCAGCATCACCCCACCTATCGCCAGCTGCCAGCCGGTCATCACCATCGGATCCACCGTCTGCGAGATGCGTTTGCCGTACAGCGTGGCGGCAGAGAGGATAAACGCCGCCAGCACCACAAAACCATCCCCGTTCCAGACGAAGTGGAAGTCCTGCAAACCGCTGTTAAAGTTCACGATCATCACCCCGGCAAACCCGAGGATACAACCGAGGGCTTTGTTGTAGCTGATCCTGTCGTTCTGATAGATAAAGTGCGCCAGCATGACGCTGAAGAAGGTGGCGGTCGCGTTCATGATCGACCCTTTGGCGCCCGTTGTGTATGCCAGACCGATATAAAAGAACGTGTACTGGATCGTCGTCTGCGTCAGGCCCAGTATCGTCAGTTGCCCGAACTGGCGCGGGCTGAGCCGACCAATCGGCTTGCGCTGGGCCAAAGCGAGCAGCAGCAATAGCAGGCCAGCAAAAACAAAGCGATAACCCGCAAAGACCACTTTTGATGGAATGTCGTTGGTGGCGATATGAAAGAGTTCGTAGCCACTCTTGATCGCGGGATAGGAGCTACCCCATAGCAGACAGCACAGCGTAGCGCTGGCGAACACGATGTTTTTACGGGAGAAAAGCGGTGCAGGCAGAGCGGTATCCATGACAAATCCCAAAGATAAAATAGCGTTTCATTTTATTATCAGGGAATGCGCAAGGAATAGCCACCATACAAGTCACAAAGAAGGTAACAGGAGCCGTTAAAAAGCAAAACGCCGGCACAAGGCCGGCGCTTCGACGTGGTGAAGAGTAATTACTTACTCAGCAACAACGTTAACAACCAGTTTCGCGAAGACTTCGCTGTGAACCTGGAAGTCCACTTCGTGCTCACCGGTGGTACGCAGAACGCCGTTCGGCAGACGAACTTCGCTCTTAGCAACGTCAACGCCAGCTGCAGTTACAGCGTCAGCGATGTCGCGAGTACCGATGGAACCGAACAGTTTACCTTCGTCGCCAGATTTAGACGCGATGGTAACGGTGCCCAGTGCGTTGATTTTCTCAGCGCGAGCGTTAGCAGCCGCCAGAACGTCAGCCAGTTTGGCTTCCAGTTCAGCACGACGTGCTTCGAAAAACTCTACGTTTTTCTTGGTAGCAGGAACAGCTTTACCCTGTGGAACCAGGAAGTTACGAGCGTAGCCCGCTTTAACGTTTACCTGATCACCCAGGCTGCCCAGGTTTGCTACTTTATCAAGCAGAATAACTTGCATTACCTTATCCTCTTAAAGTCGTATTAATGGACCGTGCCCGATTACTGATGACGATCAGTGTACGGCAGCAGAGACAGGTAGCGAGCGCGTTTGATAGCGCGAGCCAGCTGACGCTGGTATTTTGCACGAGTACCGGTGATACGGCTTGGGACAATCTTACCGCTTTCGGTGATGTAGTTTTTCAGCGTTGCGATATCTTTATAGTCGATCTCTTGAACGCCTTCCGCGGTGAAACGGCAGAACTTGCGACGACGGAAATAACGTGCCATTTGGCTAGTCTCCAGAATCTATCAAATCAATCTGCTCGGCATGCAGAACAAGTTTGCTCAGGCCGTTCTTTGCCTTGTGGCAAGAGATGAACCCCTGAACCGTTACTGCGCTACCGACCGTTATACTGTGAGTAATGGCCTGGTTTTCGTGACCGCTAATAATAACGGGCATTTGGCACCACGCCTGCCGGTTAAACCCGGCTTCCTCCTGCACTGAACGATGCTCAAGCACGAACTGGCAGTGAGGAATTCCTGATGGGCTGACCTTGCGAAGTGGGGTCCTGCACACGGTACCGGACAACACCAGACGGTTGGTCATCAGAAATTACTCTTCAGAATCCCCAGCATCAGAATCATCTGCGGTTTCGTTTGCGAAATCATCGCGACGCTCACGGCGCTCGTCTTTCGCTTTAACCATCGGAGATGCTTCGGTCACTGCGTTTTTGGTACGCATAACCATGCTGCGGATAACGGCATCGTTGAAGCGGAAGTTAGTTTCCAGCTCATCGATCGCTTCCTGCGGAGCTTCAACGTTCATCAGAACGTAGTGAGCTTTGTGCAGTTTGTTGATCGGATAAGCCAGCTGACGACGGCCCCAGTCTTCCAGACGGTGGATCGTGCCTTCTGCTGCAGTGATTGCACCAGTGTAGCGCTCGATCATACCCGGAACCTGTTCGCTCTGGTCAGGATGGACCATAAAAACGATTTCGTAATGACGCATCGAATTGCTCCTTACGGATTATTCAGCCTCCTGTCTGGGTCAGCCGAGGCCCGGGGAGGCAAGGAACGTGTTAAAGGTCGGCTGAAAAATTGACGCGTCATAATACTTGCGCGCCCCCCGAAACTCAAGCTGATTGCGCAAATAATTCGCACAAAGCGCAAAGCGGGTCTAAGTGGGTGATTTACCATTACTCACGGCCGATCGCGGCGATTTTTTGAACAACTGCATCAGAAATGGTCGCCATAGCCTGTAAGAATCGTGCTTACACTTTAATCAGACCCTGTCTCTGGACAAAAGACAGCCGTGAATATCGTCGCACCGTAGTGAGTCGTGGAGCGCATATCATGAAAAAAATCACCCTTGCCGTTCTGGCTGCGCTTTTGCTTTGTGCAAACGCGACAGCAGCCATTCAGGTTGATGGCCGACAGGCCAGAAATATGGATGATGTGCAAAGTCTGGGCGTCATTTATATCAACCATAACTTCGCCACGGAAAGTGAAGCGACTGAAGCCATTAATGCAGAAGCCGATGCGCGGGATGCCCGCTACTATCACGTCATGCTCACCCGTGAACCGGGCAGCAACGGCAATATGCACGTCAGCGCAGATATCTATCGGTAACGCTTTGACGCTAGCACCAGGAAAGCCAACAACGAAAAAATTGTCATAGTCTCATTAGCCCCCTGCCCGGGGGCTTTTTTTACTTTCATTTCTGCCCGTAATAAGCATTTTCACCATGCTTGCGCATAAAGTGTTTGTTCATCAGATAGCTGTCGACAGGCTTCAGGTGTGGATTAATTCCTCGCGCTATCCACGCCATTTTCGCCACCTCTTCCATTACCACGGCATTGTGTACGGCGTCGTGAGCATCACTTCCCCAGGCAAAAGGGCCATGCTGAAAGACCACAATCCCCGGCCTGTGCAGCGGTTCGCCGTCACCCAGCGTTTCAATGATCACCTTGCCGGTATTGAGTTCGTACTCGCCGAGCACCTCCTCTTCGGTGAGCGCGCGCGTGCAGGGGATATCGCCAAAGAAGTAGTCTGCATGGGTGGTGCCGAGCGCGGGGATCGCCAGCCCTGCCTGCGCCCAGGCGGTCGCATGGGTCGAGTGGGTATGCACTATCCCGCCAAGGGAGGGATAACGCCGATAGAGCGCCAGGTGGGTCGCGGTATCAGATGAGGGTCGCCATTGCCCCTCCACCACATTGCCGCTGAGATCCACCACCACCATGTCATCCACGCGCATGGTCTCGTAGGCCACTCCGCTGGGTTTGATCGCCACCAGCCCGCGCTGACGGTCAATCGCGCTGACATTTCCCCAGGTAAAGGTCACCAGACCGTAGCGCGGCAAATCCATGTTTGCCTCAAACACCTGCTGTTTAAGCTGCTGCATGATCTTCCTCCCCAAGCCCGGCTCGCGCCATACGTTCAAGTATCCAGTCGCGCGCCTGCGCCACGTCGCGCTCGGGATCGTCCGACGTTTCACTCCACATCTCGATCAGGTAAGGCCCACAATAGCCACTCTGTTTTAACGTCTGGAAACAGCGTTCAAAATCGACGACTCCGCTGCCAAACGGTACGTTTTTGAAGACGCCGGGGCGGGTATCCTTCACATGTACCGCCACGATATGCCCAATGCCGGCCTGTAGCTCCATCTGCACGTCGTTATCCCACGCAGAGAGATTGCCGATGTCGGGATAGAGCTGGAACCACGGATTATTCAGGTAATGGGCATAACCCAATGCCTTGCTGATGGAGTTCATCAACGGATAATCCATGATCTCCATCGCCAGGGTGACCTGCGCGCGGCTGGCCATTTCAACGCTCTCTTTCAGGCCATCACGGAAACGACGACGCGTCTCATCATTGGCTTCCTGATAGTAAACGTCATAACCGGCAAGCTGGATTACGCGGATCCCGACGTCCTGCGCAAAGCGAATCGCTTTACGCATGATCTCAAGGCCCTGCGCCCGCACCGCGTCATCTTCACTGCCGAGCGGGAAACGACGGTGGGCGCTCAGGCACATCGAGGGAACTCTTACGCCGGTTTCGGCGACAGCGTCCACCAGCGCCAGACGCTGCTCGCGGCTCCAGTCGAGACGGGAGAGGCGCGCATCCGTCTCATCCACCGATATTTCAACGAAATCGAATCCCAGCCGTTTCGCCAGCTGCAGCCGCTCAAGCCAGCACTCCCCGGTGGGGAGCGCCTTCTCATAGATGCCAAGCGGAACCTGTTTGCTTAACATAACCGCTCCTTATCCCCACAGCTGGGCGATGGAACGTTTAAACTGACGCGCCGCTTCCACCGGCGAGGCGGCATCGCGAATGCTGCGACCGGCGATAAAGACGTGGATTGGAATACCGGCAAACAGCGGCAAATCCTCCAGCGCCAGCCCGCCCGTCACCGTAACCTTAAAGCCCATATCCGCCAGACGCTTAACGGCGCTGATATCCGCCTCGCCCCACGCAACCCCCGCAGCCTGCGCATCGCGGCTGCGGTGATAGACCACCTGCTGAATACCTGCAGCGCGCCACGCTTCTGCCTGCTCCCAGGTCCAGAAGCCCGTGAGTTCGATCTGCACGTCACCGTTAAATTCCTTCGCGACCTCCAGCGCGCCTTTCGCGGTGTTGATATCTGCACAGCAGATGACCGTCACCCAGTCGGCATTGGCTTCGAAACACATCCGCGACAGGATTTTGCCCGCATCGGCAATTTTGGCGTCGGCCAGCACAATCTTATGCGGATAGAGGGCTTTCAGATCGCGGACGGCACGGACCCCCTCCCCTACGCACAGAATGGTGCCCACTTCGATAATGTCCACCTCTTCCGCAATCAGACGCGTGGTTTCGTAAGCGTGGGCCAGAGTCTGGTTATCCAGCGCAACCTGCAACATTGGTAATGACATGTTCAACTCCCTTTTAAGCTGCCGCCGCAGTGGCATTGTCGATTAAATCCAGCACGTCCTGCGCGGTACGGCAGGCGCGTAAACGGTCAAAATTGGCTTCATCTTCAAACAGGTTGACGATCTGCATAATGCCCACCTCCTGGTGAGTATTGGCATCAACGGCCGCCATGGTGATCAGGATGTCTACCGGATCGTTATCTTCGTGGTTAAACACCAGCGGCGTTTTCAGGGTGACCAGGGCGAAACCGGTTTTTTTGACCCCCTCTTCCGGGCGGCCATGCGGCATCGCCAGCCCTGGCGCAATCACAAAATAGGGCCCGAACTGCTCAACGCCATCAAGAATGGCCTGGTAATAGCGCGGCTCAACGACATCCGCCTTAACCAGCAGATCAACGCCCAGCTTTACCGCCTCCTGCCAGGTGCTGGCTTCGGCCTGGAGAAGGATGGAGTTATTCTCCGCCAGCGAATCACGTAGTTTCATATGCCTCTCCTTACTTCACATCTTGCGGAAAGTGCGCTTTGATCACTTCCAGCAATTTTGGGCCGAAGTCCGCAGGCGACAGCATGTTGCGCACCCCTACCACGTATTTATTGCCTGCGACGCTAATCTCACCGGCGATGTGGGTAGAAGCGATGATGATGTCCGCGCCGTTCAGTTCACTTTTGTATTCACCCACCGCGCAGCTGTTTACCGTGTGGTCAATGTTTGACTGGGTTAAAAACTGGTCCACTTTCATCTTCATGATCATGGAGCTCCCTTGCCCATTGCCACACACAGCCAGGATACGTACGGTCATAATCAAAACTCCTTAGTGAGCAGAAACTTCTGCTGTTTGTTTTTCCGCATCTTCTTCCGCCCGCAGCGTACGGCCGGCGAAGAACATATACGCCAGTGCAATCAGAATGATGACGCCCATAAAGGCAAGGCCGACAGAGGCGAAGCCCTGCATCATCGGCGGTGCCAGAATCGACCAGTCCGCCATGCCCATCCAGGCGCTCATACCGGTCAGTTTGACCGCCCACACGCAGCCGAAGATTTCAACCATGCCCATTACCAGGCAGATCTTGAGCGCCGCGCGCCAGCCGCCAAAGTGGTTAGCGAACACGCCGATAGTGGCGTTGGAGAAGAACATCGGGATAAAGCCAGGAATGATCAGGATGGAGGAGCCGCAGCCCACCAGGATGCCCACCGCAATCAGCTGGCCGATGGTGCCCCACATAAAGCCCCAGACGACGGCGTTCGGCGCGAAGCTATAGATCGCCGCGCAGTCAATTGCCAGTACGGCGCCAGGGATCAGGCGTTGAGAAATACCGTTGAAGGCCTCAGACAGTTCGGCCACGAACATGCGCACGCCCTGGGTGATGATGAAAATCGCTACCGCGAAGGAGAAGCCGGTTTGCAGGATATAGATAGACCAGTGCGTTTTACCGGCCATCGCCTGCACCGTATCAATACCGAATGAGAGCAGGATCGCACCGAAGAAAATGGTCATCACGATGGCAGTAGAGACGATATTGTCGTGGAAGATATTCAGCCAGCCGGGCAGCTTCAGATCTTCAACACTCTCCTCTTTTTTCCCCAGATAGGGGGCGACTTTATAGGCAATCCATGAGGCAAACTGCTGTTGGTGGCCGATAGAGAAACCGCAGCCGTCGGTCACTTCCTGCGTCGGCTTGTACATCATATTGGAGGTGATGCCCCAATAGAGCGAGACCAGGATCGCCGTGCAGATAATGGTGGTCCACATCGGGTAGCCGAAGATATAGAGGGAAACCGCAATCAATCCAGCCTGCTGGAACATGATGTGGCCGGTGAGCATGATGGTGCGGATGCCGGTAATCCGACGCAGCAGAACGTAAATGATGTTCAGCGCCAGTGCGAGCAGGACGGCGTACCCTACCCAGCTATAGGCATCTCCCATACGTTCGATAGTGGCCATCATTGAGGCGTAGGTGTCTGATATGGCGCCGTTGATGCCATAGACTTCCGACATTTTGGCAACAACGGGTTTAAAGGTGCTGGTTAAAATGCCTGAACCCGCCTGAAGCAGCATAAAACCGATGATGGTTTTAATGGTGCCTTTGATTATCACGCTCACGCTTTTACGCAGCAGGATATAACCCAGGCACGTCACGATACCCAACAGCAACGGGGCGTTGGTCATGACCTGATTAAAAAAGACGGTAAAGACGCTGTAGAGGATCTCCATAACACTCTCCGGTAAAGGCAATACGATGCCTGGTGTTCGTACAACAGGCCCCCACTCTAGTAATCACAAATAATCACGACAAGATTGAATTTGATTATTTGTGACGTATCACGCAAATTATTTCCACCCTAAGTGCAATGTCTTTATCTGCATCTGCAAAACACCAATAAAAATCATTTATTTCAATAAGTTATATAATAAAAAGCATAAAAATCACGTATATTATTTTTAATCAGAGCAGCTTTATATTGGCGTAACGCTCGCAGAACACCATTGCAATGCTGATTCATTGGTGACAATATCAATCAAAACATGTCATCAAATGATTACTTGTGATAGAGAGGGAGTCTGACTATGAGTAAAGTGAACACTATTACCCGCGAATCATGGATCCTCAGCACCTTCCCGGAATGGGGAAGCTGGCTGAATGAGGAGATCGAGCAGGAGCAGGTCGCGCCGGGCACATTTGCAATGTGGTGGCTGGGTTGTACCGGCATCTGGCTGAAATCTCAGGGCGGGGCTAATGTTTGCGTCGATTTCTGGTGCGGCACCGGCAAACAGAGCCACGGCAACCCACTGATGAAAAAAGGCCATCAGATGCAGCGTATGGCGGGCGTCGAGAAGCTGCAGCCAAACCTGCGTACCACACCATTTGTCCTTGATCCCTTTGCGATTCGTCAGATAGATGCCGTCCTCTCGACCCACGATCACAACGATCATATCGACGTTAACGTCGCGGCGGCAGTCATGCAGAACTGCGCAGATGACGTGCCTTTCATTGGACCGCAGACCTGCGTCGATTTGTGGATCGGTTGGGGCGTGCCAAAAGAGCGCTGCATTGTGGTGAAACCGGGCGATGTGGTGAAAATCAAAGACATTGAAATTCATGCCCTCGACGCGTTTGACCGTACAGCGCTGATTACTCTGCCAGCCGATCAGAAGGCCGCGGGTGTGTTACCGGACGGCATGGACCTACGTGCGGTAAACTACCTGTTCAAAACCCCGGGCGGTACGCTGTACCACAGCGGTGACTCACACTACTCCAACTACTATGCCAAACACGGTAACGAGCACCATATCGACGTGGCGCTGGGCTCCTATGGCGAAAACCCGCGCGGCATCACCGATAAGATGACCAGCGCTGACATTCTGCGCATGGCTGAAGCGTTGAATACCCGGGTGGTGATCCCGTTCCACCATGATATCTGGTCAAACTTCCAGGCCGATCCGCAGGAGATCCGCGTGCTGTGGGAGATGAAAAAAGATCGTCTGAAATATGGCTTTAAGCCCTTTATCTGGCAGGTGGGCGGCAAGTTTACCTGGCCGCTGGATAAAGATAATTTCGAATATCACTACCCGCGCGGCTTTGACGACTGCTTTACCATTGAGCCGGATCTGCCGTTCAAATCTTTCCTGTAATTGTCCCCTCATCGCCAGGCGCTGTGCCTGGCGATTCCAACTTTTGCTTAGTAATTTCAGGCTATTTCAAATATCATCTTTTAAAATCAATTTATTTCGGAATAGCTCATGACAGAAGCACAACGTCATCAAATCTTACTGGAACTCCTGGCGCAAACGGGGTTTGTTACCGTTGAGCAGGTGATTGCCCGGCTGGGCGTTTCTCCCGCCACGGCACGCCGGGATATCAACAAACTTGATGAGAGCGGCAAGCTGAAAAAGGTGCGTAACGGCGCGGAAGGGATCAGCCAGCAGCGCCCACGCTGGTCGCCGATGAATATCCATCAGGCGCAGAACCACGACGAGAAAGTGCGTATTGCCAGAGCCGCCTCCCAGCTGGTTAATCCTGGCGAAAGCGTGGTGATCAACTGCGGTTCCACCGCCTTTCTGTTGGGTCGTGAGATGTGCGGCAAACCGGTGCAGATCATCACCAACTACCTGCCGCTGGCCAACTACCTGATCGACCAGGAGCACGAAAGCGTGGTGATCATGGGCGGGCAGTACAACAAGAGCCAGTCCATCACCCTAAGCCCGCAGGACAGCGAGAACACGCTCTATGCCGGCCACTGGATGTTTACCAGCGGCAAGGGGCTCACCGCCGAAGGGCTGTATAAAACCGACATGCTGACGGCGATGGCGGAGCAGAAGATGCTGAACGTGGTCGGCAAGCTGGTGGTCCTGGTCGACAGCAGCAAGGTTGGGGAACGTGCGGGCATGCTCTTCAGCCGTGCCGAGCAGATAGACATGGTGATCACGGGTAAAAACGCTAATCCACAGATCCTCCAGAAACTGGAAGATCAGGGTGTGAAGATCCTGCGCGTTTAAAGGTGCTGGCGGAAAAACGCGACCGTGGCGTCGAGCGCACCCGGCGTAATACGGTGTTTGACTCCCGCCTCCCACAGACAGGTCAGATTTTTATCCAGCCCTTCCTGCTGCAACGCCTGTTGCAGGCGGAACGTCTCCCCGGCGGGCACCACATCATCCTCCTCACCGTGCCACAGCAGCAGCGGGCGGTCAGCCAGACGCGGTAGCGCGGTCGTTACCTCCCAGTCAGCAAGCGGTGCGACCATCGACGCGAATGACCCGGGTTGCTGCGGCGGAAACAGCGTGCGGGCCAGCGAGGTAAAGTAGCCCGAGCCCATCAGGCTTGCCACACATTTGACCTCCGGATAGCGCGCCATAATGCCCAGCGCGGTCATTCCCCCCATTGAAGCCCCGGCCACCGCGAGCCGTTCATCGGCCACCAGCCCGGCCTGATATAGCGCATCCCGCAGCGGGGCAAACTCGGTGAGGTTGCCATGCAGGATCGGCCAGAACTGTCCCAGGCGGGCTTGCTCATCACCGCTAAAACGGGCCCCGTGATCGGGGGCATCCGGCATTACCACCCGAAAACCTGCCTGCGCCAGCGCCACCGCAAAATAGCTGTAGACCAGTTTTGATGAGGTAAAACCATGATAAAAAATAACAACCGGAAGCGGTTTAGCCCCTTTTCCTGCCGGAACAGCATGTACAATCTCATGGTCGCCAAGCTGCCGTACTTCAAGTTCAATCATTATTGGGCCTCATACTTATGGGTGAATCATAATGTTGAGAACTGGCTTACGCTTTCACACAATTTTCATTCGAAATTTACGCTATAGCTAACAATTTGGGAACATTCCCCCAATGTCAAATCAACAGAGATCTACACTATGGCTATCAGGAAACGAGACAGGTTTATGCGAAAGTTTGCTGCTTTAACGCTGATGGTGTTGTTGGGCGGATGTAGCGTATTGCAAGGTACGCCGCAGCCTGCGCCACCGGTCGCCGATCACCCCCAGGAGATACGTCGTAATCAAACGGAAGGATTACAGCGAATGGGTACCGTGACCGCACTCGAGCGAGGCTCTCCCGATGATGCGGCAGAGGCCATTAAAGCAAAAGCTGTCGCCGCGAAAGCAGATTATTACGTCATTGTCCTTATCGATGAAACCATCGTGACGGGACAATGGTATTCGCAAGCCATTTTATACCGTAAATAACGCGCGGTATTTAAACGACATTTACACTGCTTTGCGTCCATAGACGTTTTCCTGTCCACAATAAACTCCAGCCAGTGACAATGGAATGAGTTTATTAGCGAAGGATTGCCCGGCGGATACCGGGGACACGTAAAATGGAGCTGACGATGAAACGATCTCTTGCTTTGACCACACTGCTACTCTCAGCCGGTCTGGTGAGTACGGCAGCACAGTCAGCTGAATTTGCCAGCGCTGATTGTGTGACGGGTTTAAACGAAATTGGATTGATCTCTGTGAGTGATATCTCAGGGAGCCCGCAGGACGTAGAGCGCATGATCGCGCTGAAGGCCGATGAGCAGGGTGCCTCATGGTATCGCATCATAAAAATGCAGGAAGAGAGCCATGCCGATCGCTGGCGGGCGCAGGCCATACTTTATGTCTGAAAATCGTCAATAAAAGCCACTAAAAAAGAGTGGCTTTTTAATCTTTACAATTCTATTATCCTTGCCATAACTCCTCCGAGATAACTTTGTAACATTTTGTTACATAAAGCCAATAAATGTTATCCCCGCTCTGCCGTTGAAAAGCGATACCTTTTTAACAATGAGCAATTTATGATCAACTTTTTCCGCCGTGCAGGTCTGGGCACAAAGCTATCGCTGCTTACCGGCTTGAGTGTTGCCACTCTCTTTTTACTTTTCACCTTTCTCCTGAGCTACAACGCCAGTCAAAAACTTGAATCGCTGGCCGTAGAAGACCTGCATAACCAGTCTACCGGCGTGGTGGATATGGTGCAGATGTTCAATACCAGCCTCACCGAAGAGGTAGAAAGTTACACCCGCCTGTTCACCACCTTTTTACCGCAGCCGCTGAGTATTGATGCCAGCCAGACCCGCGTCATCAACGACCAGAGCGTCCCCCTGCTGAAAGGCGGCGATACGGAACTGCATGAGAACAACACCACCCCCGATGATTTTCTGAATCGCACCGGCGCGATCTCTACGCTCTTTGTCCGTAGCGGCGACGATTTTGTCCGCGTGGCGACCTCGCTGCGTAAAGAGAACGGCGACCGGGCCATCGGTACGGTACTCGACCATGCCAGCCCGGCATGGGAAGTGGTCAACAAAGGCGAGGTATATCGCGGCCTCGCCCTGCTGTTCGGTAAGCGCTATATCACCCAGTACCAGCCGGTAAAAGATGCGGGCGGGCAGGTGATCGCCATTATCTTCGTTGGGGTCGACATTACCCACTCCTGGAACGTCATGCGCGAGAAGATCCTTAGCCGCCGTCTGGGCGAGAGCGGTCACTTCTTTGTACTGAACCGCAGTAACGGCAAGAACCACGGCCAGTACCTGTTCCATAGCGCAGAGGAGGGAGAGCTGCCGAAGTGGGATAACGCCGTTCAGCAACAGCTGCTGGGGGATCAATCCGGCACTCTGGAACGCCAGAGCGCTGATGGCCGCACGTTGATCATGGCCTGGACACCGCTACCGGGCTGGAACTGGACGATTGTGGGCGAGGTGGATAAAACCGTACTGCTGGCTGATGTGACCAACATGCGCGACCGCTTCCTGCTGGCGGGCGTGGCGCTTTCCGCGCTCTTTGCCATGCTGTTCGTGTTTATTATCCGCCGCTGGCTCACGCGCCCGCTGCGCGATGTGATTGGCCTGGCCGAACAGTATGCCGCAGGCGATCTGCGCGCCACCCTGCCCGCCACCCGTCAGGATGAGGTAGGTCAGTTGATCGGCGCCATCAACGGCATTGGCGGCGGGCTGCAAAAAATCGTGCTCCAGGTGCGGGAAGCTGCGGGCGATATTCATCTGGGGACCAACGCCCTGGCGGCGGATACCGGCGAGATCTCCGAGCAGATCAATAAGCAGGCCAGCAGCGTGGAGGAGACATCCGCCAGTATGGAGCAGCTGGCGGCCACCGTGCAGCAGAACGCCGCCAATATGGAGCAGACCCAGCATCTGGTCGGCGAAACCTCCCGGGCGGTGCACCAGGGCGGGAAGACCGTCAGCAATGCTGTCTCCACCATGGATGATATTCGCGAGGCATCGAAACGTATCGAAGCCATTACCCGGGTGATTGAGGGGATCGCCTTCCAGACCAATATTCTGGCGCTCAACGCCGCCGTCGAAGCCGCCCGGGCGGGCGAGCACGGTAAAGGCTTCGCCGTGGTAGCCCAGGAGGTCCGCGCCCTCGCAGCGCGCAGCGCCAACGCGGTGAAGGAGATTGAGCAGCTGATTGGCGATACGCTCAGCAAGGTGAGCGAAGGCCACGCCCTGTCGGAGCAGACCCGCCAGGCGATGGAGAGCATCATCGCGCACATCGATAACATCAAGGCGCTGGTAACCGAGATTAACCATGCCTCCCACGAGCAGTCGGCGGGTATCGGTCAGGTGAATCTGGCGATGACCCATATCGGCGAAGCGTCGCATATCAACGCCGACCGCGTCTCACGCAGCGAACAGACGGCGCAAACCCTGCGGGAGAAGGGTTCACACCTGACCGAGCTGGTCAGCCTGTTCCGCCTGTAAGGATCAGGCCACGCCGCCCGTGGCGCGCAGCAGCAGGTCGTCCTGGACCTGCTCGCTGAGCAACGATCGGCCACGGGCGTCGAGCATTTCACGGCACCAGGCCTGCGCCAGTGGCGGAGAAGCGTGGCGCAGCATCTGCGCCCCTGCGCCCAGCAGGTAAATCTGCCGGGCGATCTCTCTGCCCTGCGCCTCCTGCGGTTTACGCAGTTTTTGCTGAAGCTGCCGCCAGCTGCGATCGAAATGACGATCCTGACCTTTAACCTCGGCAAAATCTGCCAAGAGCAGATCGATCACGCCAGGCTGCTTCGCCAGCACCCGCAGCACGTCCAGCCCCATGATATTGCCCGAGCCTTCCCAGATGCTGTTAACCGGCATCTCACGGTACAGGCGCGGCAGCTCGCTCTCTTCGCAATAGCCAATGCCGCCAAGAACCTCCATCGCTTCGGCGACGAAGGGTATCCCCGCTTTGCAGATCGCCAGTTTCGCGGCCGGAGTAAACAGCCTCGCCCACAGGGCTTCGTGTTCATTGTCCCGGCGATCCCAGGCCCGCGCGAGGCGGAACAAGAGCGCCGTCTGCCCCTCCAGCTGGAGCGCCATGCGGCTTAACACATCGCGCATCAGCGGCTGGTCGATCAGGTTTTTGCCAAAAGTCTGCCGCTGGTGGGCATGGTACAACGCCACCGAGAAGGCCCGGCGCATCAGGCCGTGGCTGCCGAGCGCGCAGTCGAAACGGGTGAGGCCGCCCATCTTCAGGATCTGGCGCACCCCTTCCCCCTCTTCGCCCAGCAGCCAGCCGGTGGCATCGAGGAACTCGGCTTCGCTGCTGGCGTTCGAGCGGTTACCCAGCTTCTCTTTCAGGCGCTCCAGATGCACGGCATTGCGCAGACCGTCGGGCAGAAAACGGGGGACGAAGAAGCACGACAGGCCGCCTTTGGCCTGCGCCAGCACCAGGTGGGCATCGCTTTGCGGCACCGAGAAAAACCACTTATGCCCCACCAGCCGATAACTCCCGTCGCCGCAGCGTTCTGCCCGGGTGGTGTTGCTGAGAACATCCGATCCGCCCTGCTTTTCCGTCATTCCCATCCCGATAAGCAGGCCGCGCTTCTGGTTACCCGGCGCCAGATGCGAGTCATACCGGTCGCTCAGTAACGGCGCCAGCCAGTCGTGAAACGCGCGCGGTAGCGCCTGCTGCAAAAGCGGCGTAGCGGCGTGGGTCATGGTGATGGGGCAAAGCGTGCCGGCCTCAACCTGCGCATGGAGGATAAAACGTGCCGCCCGGGCCACGAAGGCCCCTTTTCGCGCCTCCTCCTCCCACGCCAGGTTATGTACCCGGTTGGCACAAAGCCCCTGCATCAGCAGGTGCCAGGCGGGATGGAAGCGCACATCATCCAGCCGGGTTCCGCTGGCATCATAGCGCAGCAGTTCAGGGGGATTGGCGTTGGCCAGGCGGCCAAGCTCCAGGGATTCTGCCGTACCCAGCTGTTGACCGATGCTGGCGAGCAGCCCGGCGTCCCAGTCGGCACCTTCACGATTGACCGCTTCACACAGCGCGCGATCGGAAAGAAACAGGTTGCTGTTGGTGAGTGGCGCAGGCTGATTAAAAACAGTGTGCGTCTGCCAGTGCATAACGTATCCCTCCTTCTATGGCAATGGAATAAGTATGGACAAACCGGGCAGGCGCTGCACAGCAGCGGGCGCACAATATCGCCACGCTCAAGCGTGAATCTGGTCACACAATGAACGAATAATAAATTTCTTATCGTTTGTTATGGTGAATAATTTATTCTTACCCTCATGGAGAGATGACGATGCAAACCACTCAACGGGCGCCGGATGCCCATAAACGCGCTTTAATTGCTGGCTCAATTGGTAATTTCATCGAATGGTACGAATTTGCGGTGTACGGCTTTCTCGCCACCGTGATCGCGAAGAACTTCTTTCAGCTCAGCGGTGAGGCGGGACTGACCAGCCTGATCCTCACCTACGCCTCTTTCGCCATCGCCTTCTTCTTTCGTCCGCTGGGGGCCATCATATTTGGCCGGATTGGCGATCGCATCGGCCGCAAACCCACACTGATTATCGTGCTGGTGATGATGACCCTGGCAACCGCGGCAATCGGCATCGTGCCGGTCTATGCCAGCATCGGCATTGCCGCCCCGCTCATCATCACCGGTCTGCGGATCCTGCAGGGGCTTTTCGCCGGGGGAGAGTATGGCGGTGCGGTGTCGCTGATGACCGAGTTCGCCCCGCGCGGTAAACGTGGGCTCTACGGCGCATGGCAGTCCTTTACCGTCGCGCTGGGTCTGCTGGCCGGCGCGGGCATTGTGGCGCTGCTCTCCGCGCTGCTGACGCCAGACGCCCTGCACGACTGGGGCTGGCGCATTCCCTTCTTTATCGCCCTGCCGCTGGGGGCGGTGGCCCTGTGGCTGCGGGTGAGCATGGAAGAGACGCCCAGCTTCGTGAAGCAACAAACCAAACCGGTGGCCGTGAAGGCGCGCACCAGCGACACGCTGAAAGCCATCGGGATGGGAATTGGCCGGGTGATGGTGTGGTCTGCCGCCGGCTATACCTATCTGGTGATCATGCCCGCCTACCTGCAATCGGCCCTGCATACGGGCTTTAACCAGGCGCTGCTGATTGCGGTCATCTCCAATATCGGTTTTGCGCTGACCATTATCCCATCGGGGATCCTCAGCGACCGCATCGGACGCCGCACGGTGATGGTTATCGCCGCCGCGCTGCTGCTGATTCTTGCCCTGCCGCTGCTGAAAATTTTGCAGGCGGAGTCCAGCACCCTGGCGGTGAAAGCGATAGTGGTGCTGATTGCCGGTGGCCTGGTGGGGATGCTGGCAGGGCCAGGCCCGGCCATGCTGTCAGAGATGTTCCCGACCAGGGTGCGCTATACCGGACTGGGGCTGGCCTATTCGCTGTCGAACGCCATCTTCTCGGGCTGTGCGGGGCTAATCATTACCGGGCTGATAAAAGAGACGGGGAACCTGGATATTCCGGCCTATTACGTGATGGTCACGGCGGTGGTGAGTATTGTGGCGCTGATGACGCTTAAGAAGGATGACCATTTGCGGTCGCTGGAGGAGTGATAGTGCCGGGTGGCGGCTTCGCCTTACCCGGCCTACAACAGCACGGACCGTGGGCCCGGTAAGCGCAGCGCCACCGGGCACAACAGACTACCCGCGCTGGCGTACCGCTTCGAACAGGCAGATGCCGGTTGCTACGGAAACGTTCAGGGACGAGACGCTGCCCGCCATCGGAATGCTGATCAGTTCGTCGCAATGCTCCCGCGTCAGACGGCGCATGCCTTCACCTTCCGCCCCCATCACCAGCGCCAGACGACCGGTCATTTTGCTCTGGAACAGGGTATGGTCTGCCTCACCCGCAGTACCGACGATCCAGATGTTCTCTTCCTGTAACTGACGCATGGTGCGCGCCAGGTTGGTCACGCGGATCAACGGTACGTTCTCCGCCGCGCCGCAGGCCACTTTTTTGGCCGTCGCGTTGAGCTGCGCGGAGCGATCTTTTGGCACAATCACCGCATGGACGCCCGCCGCATCGGCGCTACGCAGGCAGGCACCGAGGTTGTGCGGATCGGTCACGCCGTCGAGGATCAGGAAGAACGGGTTATCCAGCGCGGCGATCAGATCCGGCAGATCGTTCTCCTGATACTGGCGGCCCGGCTTCACGCGGGCGATGATGCCCTGGTGTACTGCCCCTTCGCTTTTCTCATCCAGGTACTGACGGTTCGCCAGCTGGATCACCACGCCCTGCGCTTCCAGGGCATGGATCAGCGGCATCAGGCGTTTATCTTCACGCCCTTTCAGAATAAAGACTTCCTGAAAACGCTCCGGTGCGCGCTCCAGCAGGGCCTGCACCGCGTGGATGCCGTAAATCATTTCACTCATTGATGGTTCTCATTAATTACTGTTCACCTCTCCCTGCCGGGAGAGGATCAAGGTCAGGGGAGAATTACTCCGCCACTTTTTTCTTTGCCGCGCGCTTCGCTTTGGTCGCCGCAGCTATTTTTTGGGTTTTGGCCGACGGTTTTTTGGCGGCTCTGGCTTCTTTCTTCGCGGCCTTCGGCTTTTGTTTTTTCTCACCACGGAAGGCGCTGTCCGGCTCGAAGTTTACCCGCTTACCGGCCTGACGGCGTTTGCCGCTGGTTTTTCCGGCGGCCCCTCTCTTCGCATTATCCCGCGCGGTTTTACCTACGTTACGTGGCGCGCGTTCGCTGGAGATCAGGCTGAAATCAATCTTACGCTCGTCCATGTTGACGGCTTCGACCTTCACTTCCACGCGATCGCCCAGACGGTAGGTCTGGCCGCTGGACTCGCCGGTCAGGCGCTGCCCAACCTGATCGTAACGGTAGTAGTCGTTATCCAGGGATGAGACATGCACCAGACCATCGATAAAGAGTTCATCAAGGCGTACAAAGAAGCCAAAACCGGTGACGCTGGCAATCACGCCCTTAAAGATGTTCCCGACCTGATCCAGCATAAAGTCACACTTCAGCCAGTCCGCCACGTCGCGCGTCGCTTCATCAGCGCGGCGTTCGGTCATGGAACAGTGTTGGCCCAGCTGCAGGACCTCTTCCATGGAGTAGTGATAACCCCCGGTTTCGGTCGTGTTGCCTTTGTGGCCCTGCTCATGTGCCAGCAGATACTTAATGGCACGGTGCAGTGACAGATCCGGATAACGGCGGATCGGCGAGGTAAAGTGCGCATAAGACTGCAACGCCAGACCAAAGTGGCCGCGGTTCTCAGGATCGTAAATTGCCTGCTTCATGGAACGCAGCAGCATGGTTTGCAGCATTTCCGCGTCAGGGCGATCGCTAATCGATTCCAGCAGCTCGGCGTAATCGCGCGGCTCCGGCTTGTTGCCCCCCGGCAGCTCAAGACCCAGCTCCGCCAGTACGGTACGGAAAGAGGTAATAGCTTCGGTGGTCGGTTTGTCGTGGATACGGAACAGCGCAGGCTCTTTGGCTTTCTCAACGAAGCGTGCCGCGGAGATGTTCGCCAGGATCATGCACTCTTCAATCAGCTTGTGGGCATCGTTACGCTGGGTCTGTTCGATACGCTCAATGCGACGCTCAGCGTTAAAGATGAACTTCGCCTCTTCACTCTCAAATGAGATCCCGCCGCGCTCTTCACGCGCCTGCTCCAGCACTTTATAGAGGTTATGCAGCTCTTCGATGTGCTTCACCAGCGGAGCGTACTGTTCACGCAGATCCCGATCCCCCTGCAGCATATGCCACACTTTGGTATAGGTCAGGCGCGCATGTGAACTCATCACCGCTTCATAGAATTTGTAGCCGGTTAAACGCCCCTTGCTGGAGATGGTCATTTCACAAACCATGCAGAGACGGTCAACCTGCGGGTTAAGCGAGCACAGGCCGTTGGAGAGCACTTCCGGCAGCATCGGTACCACCTGGGACGGGAAGTAGACCGAGGTGCCGCGGTTACGCGCTTCGCCATCCAGCGGCGTACCGGTCCGGACGTAATAGCTCACATCGGCAATCGCTACCCACAGACGCCAGCCGCCGCCGCGTTTTTTCTCACAGTAGACGGCGTCATCAAAGTCACGGGCGTCTTCGCCATCAATGGTGACCAGCGGCAGGCTGCGCAGATCCACGCGGCCCGCTTTTGCCGACTCCGGTACCTGCTCTTTCAGCCCTTCAACCTGCTCTTCAACGGCTTTTGGCCAGACGTGGGGGATTTCATGGGTGCGCAGTGCCATATCCACGGCCATGCCGGTGCCCATGTTATCGCCCAGCACTTCCACAATCTTACCGACCGCTTTGGTACGACGGGTTGGACGCTGAGTCAGCTCAACCACCACCACAAAGCCCATCCGCGCGCCCATCACCTCTTCAGGCGGAATGAGGATGTCAAAGCTCAGGCGGCTATCATCCGGCACCACAAAACCCACGCCGGCATCCGTGAAGTAGCGGCCTACGATCTGGCTGGTTTTTGGCACCAGCACACGCACAACGCGCGCTTCACGACGCCCTTTGCGGTCTGCACCCAGCGGCTGGGCCAGGATCTGGTCGCCGTGAATGCACATTTTCATCTGTTCAGATGAGAGGTAGAGGTCGTCCTTGCGGCCTTCGACGCGCAGGAAGCCGTAACCATCACGGTGGCCAATTACCATGCCTTTCAGCAGATCGAGACGCTCCGGCAGGGCATAGCATTGACGGCGGGTAAAGACGAGTTGTCCGTCGCGCTCCATTGCGCGAAGGCGGCGGCGAAGGGCTTCAATTTGCTCTTCGCCTTCAATGTTCAGTTCAGCGGCAAGTTCTTCACGGTTGGCAGGTTTTTCACGTTTTGTGAGGTGTTCAATGATGAACTCGCGGCTGGGGATAGGGTTCGCGTATTTTTCGGCTTCGCGTTCCTGGAAAGGATCTTGTGACATAGCGGTTCCTCCGTTGTCATCTCCGGTGGACGTTTTCTTCATTCCACCAGCAATAATTTATATAGCGGTTGATTCTCTTCAACCAAATCGGCCAGCGTGTAGTTATCCAGTTCCATGAGAAAACTTTGCACAGCCTTTGAAAGCGCCTGTTTCAGTCGACAGGCGGGGGTAATGTGGCAGAACGCACTGCTGCAGTTCACCAGAGACAATGGCTCCAGTTCGCGCACCACATCACCAACACGAATACTCTGTGCCGGTTTACCGAGGCGGATGCCGCCATTTTTCCCGCGGACGGCAGCAACATATCCGGCTCGGCTAAGTTGATTGATTATTTTGACCATATGATTACGGGACACACCGTAGACCTCTGTCACCTCAGAGATACTGGTCATCTGTCCAGCGGGTAACGACGCCATGTAAATCAGCGCACGCAATCCGTAATCGGTGAAACTTGTTAACTGCACATCAACCTCAGGAAAAGGGTAAAACGCGGTATATCCGCAGAGATATTCATTAATGATGATAAACCAGCCAGATAGTCAACGGCGAATTTATTTAAACTGAAAGGGGGAAAGGAGAACGAAAAAGCCGGATGCGCATCGCTTTCCGGCCTGTGATGGGTGTTGTAGGCCCGGCAAGCGTAGCGCCGCCGGGCGAAACCCTCATTATGCGTCGAACGGGTCGCGCAGGATCATGGTTTCAGAACGATCCGGGCCGGTAGAGATGATATCAATCGGCACGCCGGTCAGCTCTTCAATACGCTGGATGTAATCCAGCGCTGCCTGCGGCAGACCGCTACGCTCTTTCACGCCAAAGGTGGTTTCAGACCAGCCTGGCATGGTTTCGTAGATCGGCTCAATGCCCTGCCAGTCGTCAGCGGCCAGTGGAGTGGTGGTCACTTCACGGCCATCCGGCATACGGTAGGCAACACAGATTTTCACCTCTTTCAGACCATCCAGGACGTCCAGCTTGGTCAGGCAGAAGCCAGACAGGGAGTTGATCTGCACCGCACGGCGCACAGCAACCGCATCCAGCCAGCCGGTACGACGACGACGACCGGTGGTCGCGCCAAACTCGTTACCTTGCTTGCACAGGAACTCGCCGGTTTCATCAAACAGTTCGGTCGGGAACGGACCCGCACCCACGCGAGTGGAGTAAGCTTTGATGATGCCCAGAACGTAATCCACATAACGCGGACCCAGGCCAGAACCGGTTGCCACGCCACCTGCGGTGGTGTTGGAAGAGGTTACATACGGATAGGTACCGTGGTCGATATCCAGCAGCGTACCCTGCGCACCTTCGAACATGACGAAATCGCCACGCTTGCGCGCCTGGTCCAGCAGATCGGATACATCAACAACCATACCGGTCAGGATGTCAGCGATCGCCATGACGTCATCCAGCACTTTCTGGTAGTCAACGGCGTCAACTTTGTAGAAGTTCACCAGCTGGAAGTTGTGATATTCCATCACCTCTTTCAGTTTTTCAGCAAAGGTGGCTTTATCGAACAGATCGCCAACACGCAGACCGCGACGGGCGACTTTATCTTCGTAAGCCGGGCCGATACCACGGCCGGTGGTACCGATCGCTTTCGCGCCGCGTGCTTTTTCACGCGCCAGATCCAGCGCAACGTGGTAGTCGAGGATCAGCGGACAGGCTTCAGAGAGCAGCAGACGCTCGCGAACCGGGATGCCACGGTCTTCCAGACCTTTCATCTCTTTCATCAGCGCAGCAGGAGACAGCACAACACCGTTACCGATGATGCTGGTCACATTGTCACGAAGAATGCCTGATGGAATAAGATGGAGGACGGTTTTTTCACCGTTGATTACGAGAGTATGGCCTGCGTTGTGACCACCCTGATAACGTACAACAAACTTAGCACGTTCAGTCAGAAGATCGACGATCTTCCCTTTACCTTCGTCACCCCATTGGGTGCCCAGTACGACGACGTTGTTACCCATTTTTCAAAATCACCGATTGCTTAAAAATGGATTCTACCATCGGTTTTGATGATGTTCAGCTTTTTTTGTATACAAATTTCGGCGAAACGGACTGCTTTATGCGCAGTTAAACGATTACCTCAATATGTTGTGGAGCGAGACGAATCACATCACTAATCATGGCGAAGCACCTGGCAAATTGATGTGAGTTTTTTAACAAAGGCCTTTTATCGGGTTACCGGCGGAGCGGTTATATGATTCCGTATGTGAAGTTAAAAATTCATAAATTCTGGCCTTGCCGCTTATTTTAAAAATTGTCACCCTTTGCCCGCATCTCAAATATGAGTTGTTGTTGTAATTACACTAATTAGGATGATGAAAATGAAAGAATTGACTCTTTTAGAAATTGAAGCTGTAAGCGGCGCGGGCTGGTTGCAGGATGGCATCGCTTCGCTGGGTGGCAAGATCGGTAACTTTGCCTGGACCACCGCAGGCGATCTGCTGAGCGTGGATGTTCCCCTGATCGGTAACATTAACCTTGGGCAAATTGCTCCCACTCTGGGCGAAAAATTAGGTCAATCGGTGGGTTCGACTGTCGGCTATACCATTGAGTCTACGCTGGGATCGCTGCCTGTTATCGGCGGGCTGTTTAGCAAGCTGCTGGGTAATTAAGATAAAAAAATGGCGCCTTATGGCGCCATTTTTAACGCTGCTTATCGTGGTGTCGTAGGCGAGCGCATATAGCGGAAGAAATCGCTATCCGGGCTGAGAACCATAACGTCCTGATTGCTCTGGAAGCTGCTCTCGTAGGCACGCAGGCTACGGATAAAGGCATAGAAGTCTGGATCCTGGCTGAAGGCATCCGCAAACAGCTTCGCCGCTTCGGCATCGCCTTCACCGCGCAGGATACGGCCCTGACGCTCCGCTTCTGCCAGGGTTTTGGTCACTTCATAGTCTGCGGTTGCACGCAGCTTTTCAGCCTCTTCCTGACCCTGTGAACGATGACGACGGGCTACCGCTTCACGCTCGGCACGCATACGGTTGTAGATCGCCTCAGAGACTTCCGTTGGCAGGTTGATCTGCTTGATACGCACGTCAACCACTTCGATACCCAATGCCGCCATACTGTTCGGGTTGATAACCGCCACTTTACCGTTGGTTTCAGCCTGAACGCGTTCAGCCGCTTTGGCGATGGCATCGTCAGCCGCTGGGGTTGTCACTTCATCTTCCGTGCCGGCAGAACCGGAGTTCAGCGCATCGCGTACTTCAGAGGTCAGACGACCGCGGGAGTCGGTTACGATGTCCCGGACATCCAGACGACCAATCTCAGAACGCAGACGGTCAGAGAACTTACGTTTCAGCAGCACTTCGGCCTGAGAGACGTCGCCGCCGCCGGTTGCCAGGAAGTAACGGCTGAAGTCGCTGATACGCCACTTGATATAGGAGTCAACGATCAGGTCTTTTTTCTCTTTAGTCACGAAACGGTCGGCCTGGTTATCCATCGTCTGGATACGCGCATCAAGCGTTTTCACAGACTGAATAAACGGCACTTTGAAGTGCAGGCCTGGCTCATAAATAACCGGACGCTTGTCGCCGTCACGCACGACGCTGCTGAACTGGAATTTAATCCCACGCTCGCCCTCTTTAACCACAAAAATTGAGGTGTAAAGCACAACCAGCACGATAATAATGATCGCAATTACTGACTTACGCATCGTTATTCCCCCTGACGCTGGTAGTCGTTACGCTGCGCGTTGGCGCGGCGTTGGTCCATGATGTCACCATCGCTTGAAGAAGAGCGGGTGTTTGCGCTGGCGTTTCCGGAAGACGCAGGTGGCAGACGCAGCAGGTTGTTGGCACCACTGTTGTCATTTTTTGTCGCCGGCGCGTTACCGCCTTTCAGCATCTGATCCAGCGGCAGAACCATCAGGTTGCCACCTTTGCTGTCATTGACCAGCACCTTACGGGTATGGCTCAGCACTTTCTCCATGGTTTCGATATAGAGACGCTCACGGGTAATTTCCGGCGCGGCTTTATATTCCGGCAGGATTTTCGCAAAGCGAGCCACCTCACCCTGGGCTTCCAGCACGGTCTGGGTCTTATAGGCTCGCGCCTCTTCCAGAATACGCTGTGCCTGACCGTTCGCACGCGGCTGAACTTCGTTGGTGTAAGCTTCAGCCTCACGGATGTACTGCTGTTCGTTTTCACGGGCAGCAATCGCATCGTCAAACGCCGCTTTGACCTCTTCCGGCGGACGAGCAGCCTGGAAGTTGACGTCCAGCAGGGTGATACCCATGTTATACGGACGAATGGTCTCTTCCAGCTCACGCTGGGTATCGCTACGAATAACGGTACGACCTTCGGTCAGAATGCGGTCCATGGTGTATTTACCGATCACGCCACGCAGGGCGCTGTCGGTCGCCTGACGCAGACTGTCATCGGCGCTGGTCACGCTAAAGAGGTAACGTTCAGGATCGGTCACACGATACTGCACGTTCATCTCAACGCGAACCACGTTTTCGTCTGACGTCAGCATCACGCCGGATGCCGCCAGTTCGCGTACCGATTCAACGTTCACCGCCGTGACGTCATCGATAAAGGTCGGCTTCCAGTTCAGGCCCGGCTCAACCAGATGGCTGAATTTGCCAAAACGGGTGACAACACCGCGCTCGGCTTCTTTGATTGTGTAGAACCCGCTGGCAGCCCAGATAATCACCGCCGCTGCGGCAACAATGCCCACCACACGACCGCCCATATGAGGACGCGGCCCCTGGCCAGTACCGCCGCCAGTGCCTTTACCACCGCCGAGTCCGCCCAGCTTTTTGCTCAGCTTGCGGAAGATATCATCCAGATCGGGTGGCCCCTGCTCGCGACCACCTTTGTTGCCATTTCCCCCGGAGTTGCCGCCTTGATTATTGCTGCTCCCCCACGGGTCGCGGTCTTGTCCGTTATTACCGGGCTGATTCCACGCCATGTATGTGCTCCATATTTGTTATGCGGTGATATACCCTCAAACGCCTGGCATGCCGGAGCATTCGCAGCGGTTCGGGTATCCCAAAGGGCAAAATCCTTCAGGCATCTCCTTTCCGGTCAGACGACGTAGTCGACCAGCGCAGGTTCTTGTTTACAGAGGCGACGCCAGTCGACGATTGGCATACGCACCTGCAACCCCACGCTGCCGTCATCCTCCATCCACTCTTTTTCTATCGCCTGAAGCTGATAAAAACGGCTGCGCAGTCGGCCTTCCTCGGGTGGCAGACGCAGCGTGTGCTGAGCCACTTCACCGGAAAGACGTTCTGTTAAAGCCTGGAAAAGCAGTGGTACACCGACACCGGTCTGCGCAGAAAGCCAGACCCGAATCGGTATGTTCTCTTCATCTCTGTCGATACGCGGTTCGAAATTGTCCAGCATATCGATCTTGTTCATCACCAGCAGCGTCGGGATCTCGTGGGCATCAATCTCTTCCAGCACGATATTCACTGCATCAATATTTTCCTGAACGCGTACATCCGCGGCGTCGATAACGTGCAACAGCAACGTCGCCTGACGGGTCTCCTGCAGGGTGGCTTTAAACGCGGCCACCAGATCGTGCGGCAGATGACGGATAAACCCAACGGTATCCGCCAGCACGGTTTCTCCGACATCCGTCACATCAATGCGGCGCAGCGTCGGATCCAGGGTCGCAAACAGCTGGTCTGCGGCGTAAACCTGGGCCTCAGTAATCTGGTTAAACAGGGTGGATTTACCGGCGTTGGTATAACCGACCAGCGACACCGTCGGGATGTCTGCTTTCTGTCGGGAGCGGCGCCCCTGCTCACGTTGCTTCTCAACTTTTTCCAGCCGAGAGAGGATTTGGGTAATACGGCCACGCAGCAAGCGACGGTCGGTTTCAAGCTGGGTTTCACCCGGGCCGCGCAAACCAATCCCGCCCTTTTGCCGTTCAAGGTGTGTCCAGCCACGCACCAGGCGCGTCGCCAGATGGCGCAACTGCGCCAGCTCAACCTGCAATTTCCCTTCATGGGTACGTGCACGTTGGGCAAAAATGTCTAAAATCAAACCCGTCCGATCGATAACACGACATTCGCACAGACGTTCCAGGTTGCGTTCCTGGGCCGGTGTCAGGGCGTGATCAAACAGCACGACCGATGCGCCAGTCGCTTTTACGGCATCCGCAATCTCTACTGCTTTACCTTCACCAACAAAAAACTTTGGGTGCGGCGCTTTACGGCTACCGGTAATCACCTGCATTGCTTCGACACCGGCGGAAGAGACCAGAGATTCAAACTCCTGGAGATCTTCCATATCTTTGTCTTGCGAAAAATAGATGTGTACCAGCACCGCCTGCTCACCGGCATCGTAACGGTCAAACAAGCGTAAACCTCTCAAAAAAGATCAGCGGGGAACGCAGAAAACCTGGCTCCCCGATATGGAAATAACAGCCAGTAACCTTATTCGGTCTCTTCGCTGTCCTGCGCAGGCGCAGAAGAACCCTGCGCGTTGCTGCCATGATGGTAGTTACTGGAACCGCCGCCAGCGTTATTGCTGTGATGAGATACCGGGCGAGACGGAACAACAGTAGAAATCGCGTGCTTATAAACCATCTGGCTGACCGTGTTTTTCAACAGGATCACGAACTGATCGAAAGATTCAATCTGACCTTGCAGCTTAATACCATTCACCAAATAAATAGAAACTGGAACACGTTCCCGACGCAGTGCGTTCAAGAACGGATCTTGTAAAGATTGCCCCTTAGCCATTCTATCTTTTCCTTATATGCTTGTTTTGTACTTAGAACCTTGCGATTCTGAAAAATTGCGCACGATACGGCTTAATTGTACACATTCAGTCTGCGATATCACCAACAACCTGTAATACATCGTGTAACGCCTGTTGCGGTTTTTCACTGTCTAACCAGTGAACTCCCTCCCAACCGCGCAACCAGGTAATCTGGCGCTTCGCTAACTGTCTCGTGGCGCAAATACCTCGATAAACCATTTCATCATGCGAAATCTCACCTTCAATGTATGACCACATCTGGCGATAACCCACACAACGAATGGAAGGCATATCCGTATGCAAATCTCCACGGGCAAATAGCGCCCGCACTTCTGCTTCAAAATCTGAAGCCAACATCTGATGAAAACGCTGCTCAATTCGCTGATGGAGCAGTTCACGGCTCGCCGGGGCGATGGCGAACTGATGCACCTGATACGGCAGAGCCTCTCCTGACGTTTGCGTCAGTTCCGTTAAAGTTTTACCCGAAATGAAAAAAACTTCCAGTGCCCGGGAAAGCCTTTGCGGATCATTTGGATGAATACGTGCTGCCGCAACCGGATCAATTTCTGCCAGCTGCGCATGCAGTGCGCCCCATCCCTGCTCTGCTGCCTGATGCTCAATCTTTGCTCTAATGGCCGGGTCTGCCGAAGGTAACGGCGACAACCCTTCCAGTAACGCTTTGAAATAGAGCATTGTTCCGCCCACCAGCAGCGGGATACGCCCTGCTGCTGTGATCTCAGCCATATGCGCCAGCGCATCGCGACGAAAATCAGCCGCCGAATAAGCCTGCGCCGGGTCAAGGATGTCCAGCAATCGGTGCGGCGCCGCGCGCAACTCGTCTGCGTTAGGCTTTGCCGTACCAATATCCATCCCCTGATAAATAAGGGCGGAATCAACGCTAATCAACTCTACTGGCAAAACTTTACGTAACTCAATGGCTAACGCGGTTTTACCCGAGGCCGTTGGCCCCATCAAAAATATCGCCTTAGGCAGGCGGGTATTGCTTACATCACTCATTTTTCAGGGCGGCCTTAGCCGTTTGTAAATCAACAGGTTGTAATAAACCACCCGGCGGAGCCTTCACCAGCTGCGGGCAGAGGCGTTCAACCTCCGCCAGCACGGTGATAGCCTGCGCCATACTCCACGCTGGGTGATCGCTGGCCAGCTGGCGGGCGATCCACTGTGCAGTATTGGCGGCATCAAACGTTGTCTGCTGCGCCAGGTAGCCTATCAGTTCAGGAATCAAGTTTTGTAAATTTTGTTGGCGTAAGGGTAAAGGCACGGCACGAAGCGTCACATGATGCGATTCGAGCACCATTTCGATACCCATTTCAGCAAGGGCAGCCTGATGACGCTGCACCACCTGCGTCTCCTGCGGCGAGATTTTAATCCGCACCGGGATCAACAGCGGCTGGGCGCAGGCCTGATGGGGACCGGGCGCCAGCTGCGCCTGTTTCAGCCAGCGTTCGGCGACCGGCAGGGATAACAGCGCCAGATGACCGTCCTGCTCAAGCAGCGCGGCATCGGGTGCTATGATGGTCAGCACCCGACCAAAACTCTGGTTATGGCCCATCAGGGCAGGTGCTGTGGGAGCAGCCTCAGCCGTTTTTTGTGCCGGAGCCGGGGTGTCCAGCAAGGTGCGATACACCGCGCCTGCCTGCTTCTGGTAGCCTGGCTGGGCATGTGGATAATTCGCCCCGGACGCCCGGGAAGCTGATCCGCCAGACGAGAAACGCGGTGCGGCAGGTTCCCGCGCCACAGCGGGCTCAGCGAACTGGTTTCTACCCGCCGCGATGCGGTTCTCCGGGATTTGACGCGGCGCAGGCACCTCTTTGCTCAACGGCAGGCTCGGTTCGGCCTGCTGCTGCAATACGCTCAGCACCCCCTGGTAGATGAAGTCATGCACCAGCCGGGACTGGTGAAAACGCACCTCATGTTTCGCCGGATGGACATTGACATCCACCTGGTGCGGGTCGATCTCCAGATAGAGCACAAAAGCGGGCTGCTCACCGGCACCGAGTTTATCCTCGCACGCCTGGCGGATCGCATGGTTGATAAGACGGTCACGCATCATGCGTCCGTTCACGTAGCAATACTGGATCTCTGCAAAAGCCGCGCTGCTCGCTTTCGGATCGGCCACCCAACCACGCAGGGTCAGATCGCCATGCTGCCACTCAATGGCCAGCGCCTTTTCCAAAAACGGCGTACCGCAGATGGCACCCAACCGGCGCTCTTTCTGCCCGCCCTGCGCCACGGCGCGATACTGGCGCATCATCTTGCCGTTATGGCTCAGATTGATGGTGACATCGAAGCGCGCCAGGGCGATGCGGCGAATAATCTCGTCGATATGGCCAAATTCGGTTTTCTCGGTGCGCATAAACTTGCGCCGCGCGGGGGTGTTGTAGAAGAGATCCAGCACCTCCAGCGTCGTTCCCACCGGATGCGCAGCAGGTTTGACCGTCACGTCCATATCCCGGCCT
Source organism: Leclercia sp. GHBNCSD (assembly GCF_055805075.1). NCBI lineage: Bacteria > Pseudomonadati > Pseudomonadota > Gammaproteobacteria > Enterobacterales > Enterobacteriaceae > Leclercia > Leclercia sp. GHBNCSD. The sequence continues at coordinate 1,554,286 of NZ_JBQVYO010000001.1, forward strand.
TCGGCATAAGCCTGCCAGGCCTCCGGCTGTTCCGCCGTGCGGGAGGTGAGCGTTAAGCGGGAGACGGAGCTGATACTGGCCAGCGCTTCGCCGCGGAAACCGAGGCTGATAATGGCTTCGAGATCGTCAAGGGAGGCGATTTTGCTGGTTGCGTGACGAGCCAGCGCCAGCGCCAGCTCCTCTTTTTTGATGCCGCAGCCGTTATCACGGATCCGGATGAGCTTCGCTCCGCCGCGTTCGATATCGATATCGATGCGGGTGGCGCCCGCATCAAGGCTGTTTTCCACCAGCTCTTTCACTACCGACGCAGGTCGTTCTACCACCTCACCGGCGGCGATTTGGTTCGCAAGCTGCGGCGGCAGAACCTGAATCGGCATGATAGCTCCTTAATTGGTCGAGGTTGACTCGCCCGGTAACATGGCGCTGGCGGTCTGCCCCGCGACACCCTGTGGGGCAGACTGGAGCGGATGCGCATCAAAGTACTTACGCAGGCCTTTATAAATCGCTTCGGCAATCTGCTGCTGGTAGCTGTCACTGGCCAGCAGGCGCTCTTCACCGTTATTACTGATGAAGCCCGTCTCCACGAGAATGGACGGAATATCCGGCGAACGCAGCACGCCGAGGCTGGCATGTTCCGGGCGGCGCTTATGCAGGGAACCGACACTTTGCAGCTGATTCAGGACGTTAGTCGCTACATCATACCCGACACGCTGGGAATGGCCGAACTGTAAATCCAGTACCGCCTGGCTCAGGTAGGGATCCGACTGGCTGTTCGCCAGCACGTCGCCCGCCCCGCCTAACAGCTCGGATTGCTTTTCATGTTCCTCAAGCCAGTTTGCCATTTCGCTGTTGGCGCGACGGTTGGAAAGTACCCATACGGACGCCCCCGTCGCGTTGCGGTTGGGAGCTGCATCGGCATGCACTGAGACCAGGAAATTGGCATTCTGCTGACGCGCCACGTCAGAACGGCCCATGACCGAGATAAAATAGTCACCGTCACGGGTTAACACGCCTTTAAACATCGGGTCGTCGTTCAGCAAGGTCCGCAGCTTACGGGCAATGGCGATGGTCACGTTTTTCTCACGCGTTCCCCCCGGCCCGATGGCGCCAGGATCATCGCCACCGTGTCCAGCATCGATGGCGATAATAACTTTATCGCCGCTTGCCGGGCGCGCCTGCACCGCGGGACGGGTCACCGTGTTGCTACTGGTGACGCTGGTAATACGATCGCTGCCGGATTTAAACGGATTTCGTGCGGGCTCCGAAGGGCGCGGTGCAACGACAGGCTCTTCCACCCGCTTGACCACGACCGGTGGCGGCGGAGGCGGCGGTGGTGCATCGGCGTTGATGGTAAAGACCACCATATAGTTCGCCCCGTTTTGTTGCTTCACCGCCCGGGTCTTGCCGTTTTGCGTTAAATCCACCACCAGACGCAGGGATTGCGCATCTTTTGGCGTACCGGAACGAATGCTGCGCACCAGGTTGTTGCCGCTGAACTGTAACGGCAGCCCCTTGATAACGCCGGTCTGTTTAATATCCAGCGCGACGCTGCGCCTATCGTCCTGCGAAAACGCATACTCAGGATCGCCCATAAAGCTGAAGGTGATCCGGGCCTGAGTGTCTCCGTTGGAAACCTGAATATCGGACAAGGTTGCCGCCCCGGCCTGTGCGCAAAACAGCACCGTTGCAGCTATCAGCCAACTTTTAACGCGATTAATCATCCCGTTATCTCTTAACTTAACCGGCTAAACGCGCCAGTATCGAATTTCCTGATGCGGAGAGAGCAGTCACGCGGGCTTCACGCCCTTGCGCCTGATACTCCAGGTGAATTTCAACATCGGGTTCAGGTAAAACACCGGTCCCCTGCTGCGGCCACTCGACCAGGCAAATGGCATCGTTGGCAAAGTAGTCACGGATCCCCATAAATTCCAGCTCTTCAGGATCGGCAAGGCGATAGAGATCGAAGTGGTAGACCATCAGGTTTTCCAGGGTGTAGGGCTCGACCAGCGTGTAGGTCGGGCTTTTCACATTACCCTGATGTCCCAGCGCCTGTAAGAAGCCCCGGCTAAAGGTGGTCTTACCCGCGCCAAGGTCGCCATACAGATAGATGACTGTTGCGCCCTCGCAGGCCTGCGCCACGCGCTGGCCGAGATCTAAAGTTGCTTGTTCGTCGGGTAAAGGGATCACGCGATTAATCATTTTCTACGTCAGTTATTTTCGGGTTAACGACACGCCTTAGCGTGTCAAAAAGATCGGTTGCCAGCATGCCGCGCGTACCATAGTGGCCAGCCAGCCGATCGGCAGCTGCACCATGCGCGACGCAGCCTGCGCAGGCGGCATCATAAAGCGCCAGTTTCTGTCCAAGCAACGCGCCAATAATACCGGAAAGCACGTCGCCCATGCCGCCGCTCGCCATTCCGGCATTGCCGACATCCACGATGCCTGTCTCTCCGCTCTCGCTGGCGACGACGGTACCGGCGCCTTTCAACACCACAACACCACCGTAACGTTTTACCAGACGCTGGGCAGAATGTAAGCGATCGCTTTCAATTTCTGCAACGCTACAGTTAAGCAGCCGCGCGGCCTCGCCGGGGTGCGGCGTCAGGATGCGATTGTGACGTTTATCCGGATTGATTGCCAGAAGGTTCAGCGCGTCAGCGTCCCATAGCATCGCATGGCGAAAGTTTTCGACCTTGCGTAGTGCCTCCTTCCCCCACGGCTCCTGACCGAGACCGGGGCCAATCACCACCACATCGGCCCATTGCAGACTGTCATCCAGCGCCTTCGGCGTCAGTTCATGCACCATCAGTTCAGGCCGGGCGGTAACGATCGGGGCAATATTTTCGCGGCGGGTCAGGACGCGCACCAGCCCAGCCCCCGTGCGCAGTGCCGCTTCGCCGGTCATGCGAATAGCGCCCGCTGTGCCATGGTCGCCGCCGATAATCACCAGCCGGCCATGATCGCCCTTATGGGAAGTTGGACGGCGTGGCGGCAACCACTGCGCCAGATGCGAGGCATCAAAGCGGGTGATGGCGGTCTCCTGCCCGGCGAGCCAGCCCTCCAGCCCAAGCGCGTGATGATGCAACGTGCCCACCACATCGCGCGCTTTACCGGTCAACAGGCCCGGTTTAAGGGCAATAAACGTCACCGTATGGTCGGCATTTATGACCGCGCCTGGCGTGGTGCCCGTCTGAGCAACCAGCCCGGAGGGAATATCCAGCGCAACGATGGGGGCCGCATGCTGGTTAGCGTGGGCGATCAATCCGGCGACCTCGTCGCGAGGCGCGCTGCGCAAAACTGTTCCCAGAAGGCCGTCAACGATGAGGTCGATGCCTTCCGGCCAGGGGGTATCCGCAGCGTGGATAATCCCTGCCGCATCCAGCCAGGCTTGCCGCGCGTCTGTGGCCTCTTCCGGAAGCGGTTTGTCGCTCTCTGTCGCCAGCAGCGTAACGGTAATGCCTGCGGCAATCGCCAGCCGGGCGACAACATAGCCATCACCGCCGTTATTGCCATGACCGCACAGGATGAGCCAGTGGCGGGATTGCGGGTAAGCGGTACGGGCAACGGTGAACGCTGCCTCACCCGCACGCCGCATCAGTTCATAAAGGGTAATGCCCAGACTGTCTGCCGCCTCTTTTTCGGCGCGCCGCAGGTCGTCCGCGGGCCAGACAGAGTGTGGTATACTTGCGGGGTTTTTCTTCACAGTATGGTCCGTCATGTCACAGCCCCTCGATCTCAATCAGTTAGCGCAAAACATTAAACAGTGGGGCGCTGAGCTTGGTTTTCAACACGTGGGTATCACCGATACCGATCTCTCTGCCAGCGAGCCCAAACTGCAGGCATGGCTGGATAATCAATACCACGGCGAGATGGAGTGGATGGCGCGTCACGGCATGATGCGCGCCCGCCCGCATGAACTGTTGCCGGGAACCCTGCGCGTGATCAGCGTGCGTATGAACTACCTTCCCACCGGAGCCGCTTTTGCCAGTACGCTGAAGAACCCCTCTCTGGGGTATGTCAGCCGTTATGCCCTGGGGCGTGACTATCATAAACTGTTGCGTAACCGGCTCAAAAAGCTTGGGGAAATGATTCAGGAGCAGTGCGCCACGCTGAATTTTAGACCTTTTGTCGATTCTGCGCCTGTTCTTGAGCGCCCGCTGGCGGAAAAAGCCGGGCTCGGCTGGACAGGTAAGCACTCACTTATCCTCAGCCGCGACGCCGGGTCGTTCTTCTTCCTCGGAGAACTGCTGATTGATCTTCCCCTGCCGGTGGATAAGCCGGTCGAAGAAGGCTGTGGCCGCTGTGTGGCCTGTATGACCATCTGCCCTACCGGTGCCATTGTCGAGCCTTATACCGTCGATGCCCGCCGCTGCATCTCCTACCTGACCATTGAACTGGAAGGGGCGATCCCGGAAGAGTTTCGGCCGTTAATCGGCAATCGCATTTACGGCTGCGATGATTGTCAGCTGATCTGCCCGTGGAATCGTTATTCACAGCTAACGGAAGAGGACGACTTCAGCCCGCGCAAGGCGTTACACGCGCCGCCGCTGACAGAGCTGTTTGCCTGGAGCGAAGCCTGGTTCTTGAAAGTGACGGAAGGATCGGCGATTCGCCGTATTGGTCACCTGCGCTGGTTGCGTAATATCGCCGTTGCGCTGGGAAATGCCCCCTGGGATGAAGCCAATCTCCGGGCGCTGGAAAGTCGCCGAGGTGAGCACCCACTTCTCGATGAACACATAGAGTGGGCGGTTGCGCAGCAAATCGCCAAACGAAATGCCTGCGTGGTTGAGGTGCAATCTCCGCAGAAACTCAGGCTGGTAAGGGTCGTCGAAAAAGGGCTTCCGAGAGATGCATGATGTTTCCACAGCCTGTGAATAAAAATTAAAAGGCAGAGAGAGTCTGGTTCTGGCTATTGGTCAAGTGATCGAGCTAACATTTTGAAATGAAATTTTCTTTATAAATTTCAATACATTAAAACGTTACTATTCATCAGGCGAAGTTTCTGAATATTCGGTAAAAAGAGATTAACCTGTGGATAAGTCTGTTAAGAAGAGTTTGTCAGAAATGAAACAAGTCGTCCCCGGCGGGGCTTTCCGCGGTGGATATCTGGAGGAGGAGAAAAAATTTGGAGCGGGAAACGAGACTCGAACTCGCGACCCCGACCTTGGCAAGGTCGTGCTCTACCAACTGAGCTATTCCCGCTTGGGTGGTGTTACTTCTTTGCGAACAAATTTTGGAGCGGGAAACGAGACTCGAACTCGCGACCCCGACCTTGGCAAGGTCGTGCTCTACCAACTGAGCTATTCCCGCTTAATCTTCGTCTTTCAAGCCGCCACTGCGTTGGCTGCCTTCACTCACCTTAGTCACTTACTTTAGTAAGCTTCTAAGGATTCGTTCAGTTGCCGCCTTGTTGCAACCTGAAATCCTGCGATTGGTGGTCTTACTTCTCAGCAAACAGATTTGGAGCGGGAAACGAGACTCGAACTCGCGACCCCGACCTTGGCAAGGTCGTGCTCTACCAACTGAGCTATTCCCGCAAAATCTGTGCTGTCGTAACGATGAATTCTCTGTCGTTACGGGAGGCGCATTATACGAGAAATCCTTTCTGCTGCAACCCCCCAAAAAGCGTTTTTTTATAAATTTAGTTCAAGTGCTGCAATATTCGTCACATTGTGCAGATTTAAAGCGTTATACCCCGGCAGGCGCACGCCTGCCGGAAAGATCGCTTATAAATTAATAAAATGTTCGCGGTAGTAGGCCAGCTCCGCCACCGACTCACGGATATCATCCATGGCCTGGTGGGTGCCCTGCTTCTTAAAGCCGTCGAGAATTTCCGGCTTCCAGCGACGCGCCAGCTCTTTCAGGGTGCTGACGTCCAGGTAACGGTAGTGGAAATACGCTTCGAGCTCCGGCATGTACTTAAACAGGAAGCGGCGATCCTGGCCGATGCTGTTGCCACAAATCGGTGATTTTCCCTGCGGTACCCACTGCTTCAGAAATTCGATTGTCGCCAGCTCGGCTTCGCGGTCGCCCTGGGTGCTGGCTTTCACACGATCCACCAGCCCGCTGCCGGTGTGGGTGCGCACGTTCCAGTCATCCATCAGCGCCAGCTGTTCGTCGGACTGGTGCACGGCAATGGTCGGCCCTTCCGCCAGGATATTCAGGTTCGCGTCAGTGACCAGCGTGGCGATCTCAATAATGCGATCGCGCTCAGGATCGAGCCCGGTCATCTCCAGATCGATCCAAATCAGATTGTTTTCATCTGCACTCATGTTATTTTCCACCCTTCTCGCATAACCGGCCGTGGCAGGTTAACTACTATTAATTAGTGTGTATCATAGAGGTTTTGCCCAATATGGGCGACCAGGAGCCAGCACGATTGAGTAAAAATAAACTCTCCAAAGGGCAGCAGCGCCGCGTTAAAGCCAACCATCAGCGCCGCCTTAAAACCACTTCAGAGAAGGTCGACTACGACGACAACCTGTTTGGCGAGCCCGCGGAAGGCATCGTGATTAGCCGCTTCGGTATGCATGCTGATGTAGAGTCTGCCGACGGCGACGTTCACCGCTGCAATATTCGTCGCACCATCCGCTCGCTGGTAACCGGTGACCGCGTGGTATGGCGCCCCGGTAAAGCCGCTGCTGAAGGCGTGACGGTGAAAGGTATCGTCGAAGCCGTGCACGAGCGCTCGTCGGTATTAACCCGCCCCGACTTTTATGACGGCGTAAAACCGATTGCCGCCAATATCGATCAGATTGTCATTGTCTCGGCCATTCTGCCCGAACTGTCGCTGAACATTATCGACCGTTATCTCGTCGCGTGTGAAACCCTGCAGGTTGAGCCGCTGATCGTCCTGAATAAGATTGATCTGCTCGACGCCGAAGGCACCGCATTTGTTAACGAGCAGATGGATATCTATCGCAAGATTGGCTATCGCGTACTGATGGTCTCAAGCCGCACTCAGGATGGCCTGAAGCCGCTTGAAGAGGCGTTGACCGACCGCATCAGCATTTTTGCGGGCCAGTCCGGGGTGGGCAAATCCAGCCTGCTGAATAATCTGCTTGGCTTGCCGCAGGAGATCCTGACTAACGATGTCTCCGACACCTCCGGTCTTGGCCAGCACACGACTACCGCTTCACGCCTCTATCACTTCCCGCACGGCGGCGATGTGATCGACTCCCCTGGAGTGCGTGAATTTGGTCTTTGGCATCTTGAACCGGAACAAATCTTTAACGGTTTTGTCGAATTCCACGACTACCTAGGCGCGTGCAAATATCGCGACTGTAAGCATGACAACGACCCGGGCTGCGCCATTCGTGAAGCGGTCGAAAACGGTGAAATTGCGGAAACCCGTTTTGAAAACTACCACCGCATTCTCGAAAGCATGGCTCAGGTAAAAACGCGTAAAAGCTTTTCTGAATCTGATGACTGACAACTAAGCTAAGCGTCGCTAAAATCGTCCCCTTTTTTCAGGTTCCGGCTGTTTAACAGCCGGCTCAGGAACGACAAAACAATGGCCTGGAGGCTACCTTGTTAAACTCATTTAAACTTTCGCTTCAATACATTCTGCCGAAACTGTGGCTCACTCGCCTGGCGGGCTGGGGCGCAAGCAAACGAGCGGGCTGGCTGACTAAGCTGGTAATCGATCTGTTCGTGAAATATTACAAGGTCGATATGCAGGAAGCGCAGAAGCCGGATACGGCAAGCTACCGCACCTTCAACGATTTCTTCGTCCGCCCACTGCGCGATGAAGTACGCCCCCTGAACACTGACCCGAACGTGCTGGTAATGCCTGCCGACGGCGTGATCAGCCAGTTGGGTGCTATCGAAAACGACAAAATTTTGCAGGCTAAAGGCCACAACTACAGCCTGGAAGCCCTGCTGGCCGGTAACTACCTGATGGCGGATCTGTTCCGCAACGGGACCTTTGCTACCACCTACCTGTCGCCACGTGACTACCACCGCGTGCATATGCCGTGCAACGGTATCCTGCGCGAGATGATCTACGTACCGGGCGATCTCTTCTCGGTTAACCACCTCACCGCGCAAAACGTACCGAACCTGTTTGCCCGTAACGAGCGCGTTATCTGCCTGTTCGACACCGAGTTTGGCCCAATGGCGCAAATTCTGGTGGGTGCGACCATTGTCGGCAGCATCGAAACGGTCTGGGCGGGCACCATTACGCCGCCGCGTGAAGGGATCATCAAACGCTGGACGTGGCCTGCGGGCGAAAGCGAAGGTTCCGTGGCGCTGCTTAAAGGTCAGGAAATGGGCCGCTTCAAGCTCGGCTCCACCGTTATCAACCTGTTTGCGCCGGGTAAAGTGAAGCTGGTAGAGCAGCTTGAAAGTCTGTCCGTGACCAAGCTCGGCCAGCCGCTGGCGGTATCAACAGAGCCCTTCGTCACCACGGATGCAGAGCCTGCGCCACTGCCAGCAGAAGAGATTGCCGCCGAACACGAAGCCAGCCCACTGGTCGACGATAAAAAAGACGTAAGCTAAGCAAAAGGTAAACTGACGTGCGCCTGATTATCACTTTTCTGATGGCCTGGTGCCTCAGTATGGGGGCCTACGCAGCGACGGCCCCCGATACCAAACAAATCACGCAAGAACTGGAGCAGGCAAAGGCGGCAAAACCCGCCCAGCCAGAAACCGTAGAGGTGCTCCAGGCTGCGCTGAACGCCCTTGAGGAGCGTAAAGGCTCCCTTGAGCGTGCCACGCAGTATCAGCAGGTTATCGATAATTTCCCCAAACTTTCGCAAACCCTCCGCGCGCAGCTGAGCGATATCCGTGAAGAGCCACGTCAGGTGCCCGCGGGCTTAACCTCTGACGCGCTCAACCAGGAGATCCTACAGGTCAGCAGCCAGCTACTGGAAAAAACCCGCCAGGCGCAGCAGGAGCAGGAGCGTGCCCGGGATATCGCCGACTCGCTGAATCAGCTACCACAGCAGCAAACCGACGCCCGCCGCCAGCTCAATGAGGTTGAACGCCGGGCCGGGGCGCAAACCGGCAATACCCCCCTTAACCAGGCACAGAATCTCGGCATGCAGGCGGAGTCCGCCAGATTAAAAGCCCTGGTGGATGAACTGGAGCTGGCGCAACTCTCGGCTAACAACCGTCAGGAGCTGGCCCGTATGCGCTCTGAGCTGGCGAAAAAGCAGGGTGAGCAGCTGGACGCTTATCTTCAGGCGCTGCGCAATCAGCTGAACAGCCAGCGCCAGCGTGAAGCTGAGCGGGCGCTGGAAAGCACCGAGATGCTGGCGGAGAATAGCGAGAACCTGCCGTCCGGCATCGTGGAGCAATTCAAAGTCAACCGGGAGCTTTCGGCCGCGCTTAACCAGCAGGCGCAGCGTATGGATCTGGTGGCCTCGCAGCAACGTCAGGCAACCAGTCAGACCCTGCAGGTGCGCCAGGCGCTGAATACCCTTCGCGAACAGTCCCAGTGGCTGGGTTCGTCGAATCTGCTGGGCGAGGCGCTGCGCGCTCAGGTTGCGCGTCTGCCCGAGATGCCAAAACCGCAGCAGCTGGATACCGAAATGGCACAGCTGCGCGTACAGCGACTGCGCTTTGAGGATCAACTGAATAAGCAGCCCCAGTTGCGCCAGATCCACCAGCCGGATGGCAAGCCGTTGACCGCCGAACAAAACCGGATTCTGGAAGCCCAGCTGAGAACGCAGCGCGAGCTGCTGAACTCTCTGTTGCAGGGCGGCGATACGCTGCTGCTTGAACTGACCAAACTGAAAGTATCGAACAGCCAGCTGGAAGATGCGTTAAAAGAGGTCAACGAGGCGACCCACCGCTATCTGTTCTGGACCTCGGACGTGCGCCCCGTCTCCTTCTCCTGGCCGATTGATATTGTTCAGGACCTGCGCCGCTTGATTTCGCTGGATACCTTCAGCCAGCTTGGCAAAGCCAGCATTATGATGCTCACCAGCAAGGAGACGATTTTCCCGCTGCTGGGGGCGCTGATCCTGGTCGGATTCAGCATTTATTCGCGTCGCCATTTCACCCGCTTCCTTGACCGCTCCAGCGCCCGTGTAGGCAAGGTGACGCAGGATCATTTCTGGCTCACGCTGCGCACGGTTTTCTGGTCGATTCTGGTTGCCTCACCGCTGCCGGTGCTGTGGATGACCCTGGGTTATGGCCTGCGCGAAGCCTGGCCTTACCCGCTGGCGGTGGCGATAGGTTTCGGGGTAACGGCTACCGTGCCGCTGCTGTGGGTGGTGATGATCTGCGCCACCTTCGCGCGTCCGAACGGGCTGTTTGTCGCCCACTTTGGCTGGCCGCGTAATCGCGTGGCGCGGGCCATGCGCTACTACCTGATGAGCATCGGGCTTATCGTGCCGCTGATTATGGCGCTGATCATGTTTGATAACCTCAACGATCGGGAGTTTTCCGGCTCGCTGGGTCGCCTCTGCTTTATGCTGATTTGCGGTGCGCTTGCGGTGGTGACGCTGAGCCTGAAGAAGGCCGGGATCCCGCTCTATCTCGACAAAGAGGGTAGCGGCGATAACATGGTCAACCATATGCTGTGGAATCTGCTGCTCGGCGCCCCGCTGGCGGCGATCCTCGCGGCGGCCGTCGGCTATCTGGCCACCGCTCAGGCGTTGCTGGCGCGTCTTGAGACCTCGGTAGCGATCTGGTTCCTGCTGCTGGTGGTCTACCACGTGATCCGCCGCTGGATGCTGATCCAGCGCCGTCGCCTGGCCTTCGACCGGGCGAAAAACCGCCGGGCCGAAATCCTCGCCCAGCGTGCGCGCGGTGAAGAGGAGCCACCTCACATGCTCAGTACCGAGGGGGCAGTAGAGGTAGATGAAACCGAGCTGGATCTGGATGCCATCAGTACCCAGTCACTGCGGCTGGTACGATCCATCCTGATGCTGATCGCCCTGCTCTCCGTTATCTTCCTGTGGTCGGAAATTCATTCGGCGTTTGGCTTCCTGGAGAACATCACCCTCTGGGATGTAACCTCGACGGTACAGGGCGTGGAGAGTCTGGAGCCGATTACGCTCGGCGCAGTCCTGATTGCCATTCTGGTCTTCATCATCACCACCCAGCTGATCCGGAACTTCCCGGCGCTGCTGGAGCTGGCCCTGTTGCAGCATCTGGATTTGACCCCAGGAACCGGATACGCCATCACCACCATCACCAAATACCTGCTGATGCTCTTTGGCGGGCTGGTGGGCTTCTCGATGATCGGCATTGAGTGGTCGAAGTTGCAGTGGCTGGTGGCTGCGCTCGGGGTGGGGCTCGGGTTTGGTTTGCAGGAGATCTTCGCCAACTTTATCTCCGGCCTGATCATCCTGTTTGAAAAGCCGATTCGTATTGGCGATACCGTGACGATCCGCGATTTGACCGGGAGCATCACCAAAATCAACACCCGCGCTACCACCATCAGCGACTGGGACCGCAAAGAGATCATCGTGCCAAACAAGGCGTTTATCACCGAGCAGTTTATTAACTGGTCGCTGTCTGACTCCGTCACGCGTGTGGTCCTGACCGTGCCGGCACCGTCGGATGCCAACAGCGAAGAGGTAACGCAGATCCTCTACACGGCGGCCGAGCGCTGCTCGCTGGTGATCAGCACCCCGGAGCCGGAAGTGTTCCTGGTGGATTTACAGCAGGGGATCCAGATTTTCGAACTGCGTATTTACGCGGCGGAGATGGGCCATCGTATGCCGCTGCGTCATGAGATCCACCAGCTGATTCTGGCGGGCTTCCGTGAACACGGCATCGATATGCCGTTCCCACCGTTCCAGATGCGCCTGGAAACGCTGGATGGACGTAAGACGGGAAGAACCTTGACGTCGGCGGCGAAGCAGCGCCCGGCGGGGAGTTTGTAGTGCAAATGCCGGGTGGCGCTACGCTTACCCGGCCTACAAAATCCGTAGGCCCGTGCAAGCGCAGCGCCGCCGGGCAAACAACATCTCAGGCGCGATCTACGGTAAACGCAATCACATCACCCAGTTGCTCGGCGCCCAGCGCCAGCATCACCAGACGATCGACACCCAGCGCCACACCGGAGCAGTCCGGCAGGCCCGCTTTTAACGCACCCAGTAAGTTGTGGTCGATAGGCTGTTGCGGCAGGCCGCGTGCGGCACGCTTGCGGTTATCCTGTTCGAAACGCTGTTGCTGCTCCCGGGCATCGGTCAGCTCATGGAAACCATTCGCCAGTTCAATACCTTTAAAGTAAACCTCGAAGCGCTCCGCCACGCGGTGATCTTCCGTGCTGATTTGCGCCAGTGACGCCTGGCTTGCCGGGAAGTGATAGACGAAGGTCGGACGATCTTTGCCAATCTGCGGCTCAACACCAAAGGTAAAGAGCATCTGCAGCAGCGTGTCGCGATCTTCTTCGGTATCGGCAATATTGCTGAGATCCAGTTTCGCTGCCGCTTCACGCAGTTGCGTTTTGTCAGCCGAGAGCGGATCAATCTCCAGATGACGCTGGAAAGCCTGCTGATAAGAGAGCGTTTCCGCTTCCGGGCACTCCAGCACCTGTTGCAGTAGGTCGTCCACCTCGTTCATCAGGCGGTACATGTCATAGTGCGGACGGTACCACTCCAGCATGGTGAATTCCGGATTGTGATGACGCCCCATCTCTTCGTTGCGGAAACTGCGGCACAGTTGGTACACCGGGCCACACCCGGCTGCCAGCAGGCGTTTCATATGGTATTCCGGGCTGGTCATCAGATAGAGATTCATCCCCTGAGAGTGACCAGGGCCAACAAAACGGGTTTCAAACGGCACCAGATGAATATCCGTGACCGTCGCCTGACTCATGCAGGGCGTTTCCACCTCCAGCACTCCGCGGTCGGCAAAGAAGCGGCGGATCTCCGCCATAATTGCAGCGCGTTTTAACAGATTGGGGATGGATGCGCTCGGCTGCCAGGTGGCCGTTTCGCTCATGAGAATTTCTCCGATTTCAGACAAGGGGACGAAGTCTACTCGCAACCCAGGGCGGAGACAAATTTTGCCCAATGAATTTTAGGGTTTTCATAACCTCCAATAATTACGTGACGCAATTCATCAATTGCAGTGATAAATGAAGGGAAATAACCGCAAAAAAATCGAACACGTCAAATTTCCCTTCTTTCCCTGCGGCTATACTGCGTTACCCATAAAGGAGCAGTGGAATCGCCTTCGCATTTGCCCTCCTGGGCCCTGCACTACCCAAGGGTAGTCGTGATGCGAATATCAAAAATCTGGAGGAATGTCGTGCATACCTTTCAAGCCGATCTTGCCATTATAGGCGCTGGCGGAGCAGGATTACGCGCAGCGATAGCTGCAGCCCAGGCTAATCCGAACGCTAAAATCGCCCTGATTTCAAAAGTATATCCTATGCGCAGCCATACGGTTGCCGCCGAGGGGGGATCCGCCGCCGTCGCGCAGGATCATGACAGCTTTGATTATCACTTCCACGACACGGTGGCCGGCGGCGACTGGCTATGCGAGCAGGATGTCGTTGATTATTTCGTTCATCATTGTCCGACGGAAATGACCCAGCTTGAGCAGTGGGGTTGTCCGTGGAGCCGCCGGGATGACGGCAGCGTCAACGTGCGGCGCTTCGGCGGTATGAAAATTGAGCGTACCTGGTTTGCCGCCGATAAGACCGGCTTCCACATGCTCCACACCCTGTTCCAGACGTCACTCCAGTACCCCCAGATCCAGCGCTTCGACGAACATTTCGTCCTCGATATTCTGGTCGATGACGGCCAGGCTCGCGGCCTGGTGGCGATGAACATGATGGAAGGTACGCTGGTCCAGATCCGCGCCAATGCCGTGGTGATGGCGACCGGCGGGGCCGGGCGTGTCTACCGCTATAACACCAACGGTGGCATCGTGACCGGCGACGGGATGGGCATGGCGTTGCAGCACGGCGTTCCGCTGCGCGACATGGAGTTTGTACAGTATCACCCGACCGGCCTGCCGGGTTCCGGGATCCTGATGACCGAGGGCTGCCGCGGTGAAGGCGGTATTCTGGTCAATAAAAACGGCTATCGCTATCTGCAGGATTATGGCATGGGCCCGGAAACCCCGCTTGGCGAGCCGAAGAACAAATATATGGAGCTTGGCCCGCGCGATAAAGTCTCTCAGGCCTTCTGGCATGAGTGGCGCAAAGGCAACACCATCTCTACCCCGCGCGGGGATGTGGTCTACCTCGATCTGCGCCACCTGGGTGAGAAAAAACTGCTGGAACGTCTGCCGTTCATCTGCGAACTGTCCAAAGCCTATGTCGGCGTCGACCCGGTTAAAGATCCGATTCCTGTGCGTCCCACCGCACACTACACCATGGGCGGTATTGAAACCGATCAGCAGTGTGAAACCCGCATTCAGGGCCTGTTTGCAGTGGGCGAATGCTCCTCCGTTGGCCTGCACGGGGCTAACCGCCTGGGTTCAAACTCGCTGGCGGAACTGGTGGTGTTTGGCCGTCTGGCCGGGGAGCAGGCCGTTGCGCGCGCCGCTGCTGCTGGTGAGGCGAACGGCGCCGCGCTTGATGCGCAGGCAGCCGATGTCGAGCAGCGCCTGAAAAATCTGGTGAATCAGGAAGGCAGCGAAAACTGGGCGAAGATCCGCGATGAGATGGGACTCTCTATGGAAGAGGGCTGCGGAATTTACCGTACGCCGGAGCTGATGCAGAAAACCATCGATAAGCTGGCTGAGTTGCAGGAGCGCTTCAAACGCGTGCGGGTGACGGATACCTCCAGCGTCTTCAACACCGATCTGCTCTACACCATTGAGCTGGGCCACGGGCTGAATGTGGCCGAATGTATGGCGCACTCCGCCATGGCGCGTAAAGAGTCGCGCGGCGCGCATCAGCGTCTGGACGAAGGCTGCACCGAGCGTGACGACGTGAACTTCCTCAAGCACACCCTCGCTTATCGCGATGCGGACGGCACGACCCGTCTGGACTACAGCGACGTGAAAATCACCACGCTGCCACCGGCGAAACGCGTTTACGGGGCAGAAGCGGAAGCAGCCGATAAGAAGGAGACGGCGAATGGCTGAGATGCAAACCCTGAAAGTCGAAGTGGTGCGCTATAACCCGGAAGTGGATAGCGCCCCGCACAGTGCTTTCTATGAAGTGCCTTACGATGAACAGACCTCCCTGCTGGATGCGCTGGGCTACATCAAAGACAATCTGGCGCCGGACCTGAGCTATCGCTGGTCCTGCCGTATGGCCATTTGCGGCTCCTGCGGCATGATGGTCAACAAGGTGCCGAAGCTGGCCTGTAAAACCTTCCTGCGTGAATACCCGAAGGGCATGAAAGTCGAAGCTCTGGGGAACTTCCCGATTGAGCGCGATCTGGTGGTCGACATGACCCACTTTATCGAAAGCCTGGAAGCCATTAAGCCGTACATCATTGGTAACCCGCGCACGCCAGACCAAGGGCCGAACAAACAGACCCCGGCGCAGATGGCCAAATACCACCAGTTCTCCGGCTGTATCAACTGCGGTCTGTGTTATGCCGCCTGCCCGCAGTTTGGCCTGAATCCGGAGTTTATCGGGCCAGCAGCCATTACCCTGGCGCACCGCTACAACGAAGACAGCCGCGATCACGGCAAGAAGGAACGTATGACGCAGCTGAACGGCCAGAACGGCGTATGGACCTGTACCTTTGTCGGCTACTGCTCGGAAGTCTGTCCGAAGCATGTCGATCCGGCCGCCGCGATCCAACAGGGTAAGGTGGAAAGTTCGAAAGACTTTCTTATTGCCACCCTGAAACCACGCTAAGGAGTGCATGATGACGACTAAACGCAAAGCCTATGTACGGCCGATGCCGTCCACCTGGTGGAAAAATCTGCCGTTTTATCGCTTCTATATGCTGCGTGAAGGCACGGCAGTACCGGCGGTGTGGTTCAGTATTGAGTTGATGTACGGCCTGTTTGCCCTTAAACACGGTCCGGAAAGCTGGGCCGGTTTCGTCGGATTCCTGCAGAATCCGATTGTGGTGATCCTCAATATCATCGTACTGGCGGCGGCGCTGTTGCATACCAAAACCTGGTTTGAACTGGCGCCAAAAGCAGCAAATATTATCGTGAAAAACGAAAAACTTGGGCCAGAGCCAGTCATTAAAGGACTCTGGGTGGTGACTGCGGTAGTAACCGTGGTGATTCTTGGCGTAGCCCTGTTCTGGTAAGGAGAGCACCGTGATTAATCCAAATCCAAAACGCTCCGATGAACCCCTCTTCTGGGGGCTTTTTGGCGCAGGCGGCATGTGGTGCGCCATTATCGCGCCGGTCATTATTCTGCTGGTAGGCATTATGCTGCCGCTGGGGCTCTATCCTGGCGATGCGCTGAGCTACGAGCGGGTGCTGGCCTTTGCCCACAGCTTTATTGGTCGGGTATTCATCTTCCTGATGATTGTTCTGCCGCTGTGGTGCGGTTTGCACCGTATCCATCACGCCATGCATGACCTGAAGATCCACGTGCCTAACGGTAAATGGGTGTTCTACGGTCTGGCGGCTATTCTGAGCGTCGTCACGCTGGTTGCCGTCGTCTTTATGTGATCTCTCCCCCGCTCTCCCGCCTGCCGGTGGGAGAGCAAAATTCCTGACAGGTTCTACACTTAACAAAAATCCTGTAAGGATATTCCTATGCGCATCCTGCCTGTCATCGCCGCAGTTACCGTTGCGTTTCTGGTTGTTGCCTGTAGCTCCCCTACCCCACCCCGGGGCGTGACGGTCGTTCGTCCTTTTGAAGTCCAGCGATTCCTTGGTACCTGGTATGAAATTGCCCGCTTTGACCACCGTTTTGAACGTGGACTGGAAAAAGTGACGGCGAATTACAGCCTGATGCAAGACGGGGGAATTCAGGTGATCAACCGGGGCTACAATCCTGCACGCGGCATGTGGCAGAAGGTGACGGGCAAGGCGTACTTTACCGGCGCGTCTGATACCGCAGCGCTGAAAGTCTCCTTCATAGGCCCCTTTTATGGCGGCTATAACGTGATTGCGCTGGATAAAGATTACCGGCATGCGCTGGTGTGCGGGCCAGATCGTGACTACCTGTGGATCCTCTCCCGCACACCGACGATTTCAGATGAGGTGAAACAAGCGTTACTGAATTCCGCAACGCGTCAGGGATTTGATGTCAGTAAGTTTATCTGGGTTGAGCAGACCCATTAATGGGTGCTGAGCTTCAGCCCGATAATACCGGCAACAATCAATGCGAGACTGGCGATACGCGCCAGGCTCGCGGACTCGCCCAGCAGTAAAATCCCGGTTATAGCTGCCCCTACCGCACCAATCCCCGTCCATACGGCATAAGCCGTGCCCACCGGCAGCGAACGCATGGCCCAGGAGAGCAGCACGATGCTCACAATCATGGCGGAAACGGTAATCACGCTGGGGGTGAGGCGCGTAAAGCCGTGGGTATATTTCAGGCCGATGGCCCATACCACTTCGAGTAAACCGGCAATAAAAAGAATGATCCAGGACATATGAGGCTCCTTAACTTAAATAACAGTCTGGGGCCGTCCCCGATGAAAGAAACACTTACAGGTCGTCCTGTAAGGGATAGGAATTTCCTATTGTGAAGAGCCTGAATTCATTTTTCAACTCGTTTGTTTTATTCAATAGTTGAGATATTAAAGCCAGGAAATAGACGCAATTCGCTGCGAAATTCAGTCATTTATTACTCATCCGACTTCTTTATGATGAGGCTCTTCCTGATAGCAGGAAGCGACCCTACTTTGCCAATTGCGAAATAAAATGTTCAAAATTCTCTTGATTGACCGGTGTCATTACACCCGTAAGGGCCTGGAAATGTGGATCAATCATTCAGGGCTGTTTCCTTCACCCGTGTTGGTGACGGGCCTTAACAATCTCTATCTTGCCAGAGAGCATATTCTGCAGTGGAAACCGGCGCTAGTCATCGCTGATTTTCAAGGCTTTATGTCAGATATTCAGCACATCCAGCAGCTTTCTTCGGTGATGAGCGCCAGTGAAACCATACCTTTCATTTTGCTGCATTCCGAAGAACATCCTGAAATGTCAGCATTTTTAGATACGTTCCCATTATGGGCATCGTTGTCTAAAACGGTCCGGCTGGAGATGCTGGCACAGACGGTTAATAAAGCCTTAGCCGCGCAGGAAGTCAGTGAGCAAGGGCCCGTCGCGACGCCACTATTAACGCGCCAGGAGGAGAAGGTGTTAATGCTATGGATGGAGGGTGCCAGCAACCACATCATTGCCAGCAAACTGAGGATTCATGGAAAAACGGTTTATACCTACAAGCGCAATATTCGGATGAAATTGCACATGGATACCCGGTACTCGCCGTTTCTGTCACTGCCCTGAGCGGTAAACTGAGGGTACGGCGATTGGATATTCAGCACCGTACCGCCCAAAATTACGCCTGTGCTTTAGTTCTGTGCTTTAGTTGCTGCGCCAGAAATCGCGCTGCCGCCAGAGGAGATATCCTCACCGACGCCGCGAGTGGTATTACAGGCGGTTAATACAGATGAAAGCACCAGGACAGAAAAGATCGCTACACATGTTTTCTTAAGCATAATGTCTTCCTTTTTTAGGCAAAGTTATTGTGTACAGCAACATAAGCATAGCCAGGATCCCGACGAGTGACGGAAAAGGAAGAATTTTTAGGAAAAGTAGAAAGTATCAGGAGGCGGCGTGCGAAATTGCGTTACCCAGGCTTTTGATATCTTCCCCAACACCACGGGCGGTGTTGCAGCCGGAAAGCAGAGCGCTGGCAATCATTGTCATCAGGATAATTTTGAGTGGACGCGACATCTTCCATGACCCTTCTTTAGAATGGTAAGGCGCAGCAGAGTGCTGCGCCCAACATCCCGAAATGAATTACTTCACGCGAGAAACGTATTCACCAGAGCGAGTGTCAACTTTGATCACTTCGCCAGTCTGGACGAACAGTGGAACTTTAACCACAGCACCGGTAGAGAGTTTAGCTGGCTTGCCGCCAGTACCTGCGGTGTCACCCTTCAGACCTGGATCGGTTTCAACGATTTCCAGCTCAACGAAGTTTGGTGGGGTCACAGCGATAGGCTGGCCGTTCCACAGGGTCACGATGCACTCCGCCTGATCCAGCAGCCATTTCGCGCTGTCGCCAACGGCTTTCTCGTCAGCAGAGAGCTGTTCGAAAGTAGAGTTATTCATGAAGTGATAGAATTCACCGTCGTTGTAGAGGTAGGTGAGGTTCATATCAACAACGTCTGCGCCTTCGGCAGAGTCGGTGGATTTGAAGGTTTTCTCGATACGGGTACCGGTCAGCAGGCGGCGCAGCTTAACGCGTGCGAATGCCTGACCTTTACCTGGTTTAACGAATTCGCTGGCTTCAACCGCGTACGGTTCGCCATCCATCATGATTTTAAGACCGGCACGAAAATCGTTGCTATAGTAAGTCGCCATAAGGCCCTCTGAAATTGTTAACTGGTAGCTAAGCCACAAAATGGCGCATATTGTAACCCTAAATACCCCGTCCAGAGAAGATTGGTTATTGCAACTTGCCGATGTAATCACCAGTCCTGATGAACTACTCCGTCTTTTGAATGTAGACGCTGACGAAAAACTCCTTGCCGGGCGTGACGCAAAACGTCTGTTTGCGCTGCGTGTTCCCCGCGCTTTTGTTGCGCGAATGGAAAAAGGCAACCCTGACGATCCGCTTTTAAAACAGGTGCTGACCGCGCAGGATGAGTTTATCGCCGCCCCCGGCTTCAGCACCGATCCCCTTGAAGAGCAGAACAGCGTGGTGCCCGGTTTACTGCACAAGTACCGTAATCGCGCACTGTTACTGGTTAAGGGCGGCTGCGCGGTAAATTGCCGGTACTGTTTCCGTCGCCACTTCCCCTATGCCGATAACCAGGGGAACAAGCGTAACTGGCAGACGGCGCTTGATTACATCGCCGCTCATCCGGAGCTGGATGAGATCATCTTTTCTGGCGGTGACCCACTGATGGCGAAAGATCATGAGCTGGAGTGGTTAATTACGCAGCTGGAAGCGATCCCGCACATCAAGCGGCTACGCATTCACAGCCGTTTACCCATTGTGATCCCGGCACGTATTACCGATGAGCTGACTCACCGGCTGGCGCGTTCTTCGCTGCAAATCTTGCTGGTCAACCATATCAACCATGCCAACGAGATTGACGATACGTTTCGGGCTGCAATGGCAAAACTGCGACGTGCTGGCGTGACATTACTCAATCAAAGCGTTCTCCTGCGTGGTGTGAATAACAGTGCGGCAACGCTGGCCGACCTGAGTAATGCCCTGTTTGATGCCGGGGTAATGCCCTATTACATCCATGTACTGGATAAGGTGCAGGGTGCGGCGCACTTTATGGTCGATGATGAAGAAGCGCGCGCCATAATGCGTGAATTGTTAACCCTGGTGTCCGGTTATATGGTGCCTAAGCTGGCGCGTGAGATTGGGGGGGAGCCCAGTAAGACGCCGCTGGATTTGGGCCTGAAGCAGCGTTCCTGAGCCTTCTTTCGGCCGTAACAAATACCGGTAGCCCCCTATCTCCTTTCAGAAGTATGGGGGCTGGCTGAATATTATTAAAAAGGACCCATCATATGAAACAGTGGGCAATATCCGTTGATGCTATCTTCACTTCAGCAAAAAAGTTTATGAAAGGTTCGGAATTGGGGTTTGCACTAATAGGCAATAGTAAGAAAGTGCACTCCCACAACCTGCAGCCTCAAACGTAACACCATCCGACGCACGCTCCACCCCGTTAAAAAGCGGGATCTCATGCTTTGGGTTTTTAAAACAGTCACATTAACACTTGGGATAAATAATAAAAAAGATCCTCACAAGCTTCTATAAAATCATTCCCCCTTCATTTAAATGAAACATATTATTATATTAGCTACTGTCATAAACCCCATTAATACAAGTGTTAAAAATGACAGTTTTACTGAAAGCTTTGATATATTATATGAATAACCCTCCATTTTTTTCTTTGGTAGTCCCGTTTGTATTGCTAGCAACTGACTTTTATTTACATCCTGAATAATTCTCTTATGAAGAATTTGATCCCCAGAACTTGCCTTCTCGTCTGGAGGAAGCATTTTGATTACCGTTCCTTCAGAAATAACAAAACCACGTCTTCTTACCGTTATAATTATTTCGTTATTGAGCCCGGCTCTGATTAAAGATTTCCTGAGGAGTGAAATGTTTTGGTAAAACGTATTTTCTGAAACCACCACTCCTCTCGCATTCCAAACCTCATCCAAAAATTTCTCACGCGAAATCACTTTTCCGGAACTATCAAGTAATAGCTGCAAACATCGCGCTGTAGGCGCATTTAAGGTCACCGTAACACCATTATCCGTTAATGACTGAAGTTCACTCTTATTCACATTAAATATAACTTTATCATTTATCATGTAAGAATTGAATAACATAAAGAATCTCCCTACCCTTTATTTATGCAAAATAACAATACATCACCAAAAACCATAAACATAAACCATGATAGATACATAACTCTTTGAAAAAAGATACTTTAAACACCAGGTGCATGTGCTTTGGCTTATATGAATGAAGATTATCACATCCAGATAAAAATGATAATTCTGATTTCACATTAACCATCTCCTTCTTCACCTTGGCTAAACACAATATGAATCACCATTGCGAAAGTAAAATGATGAAACATTCACATGCTTTTTTTGGAGAGAACATTTTTAATTTATGTAGCTTCCACCGGGCAACAGTATACGTGTTTCGAACACGATTTGTGCTTTATGGAATGGCAAGCAAGTAACTATAGTGTCAACCACGTTAGTATTAATAAAAATTGTTATTAGTATTAGTTATTATCTTAATAACGATAACCGTAAGGCTGGCAACTATTTAGGACCCTAGTACTTTTAAATGGATTAAACAAATGAAAAAAACAATCGTAGCTGTAATGGTTGCTGCTTCTGCAGTTGTAAGCGCACAGGCTCTGGCAATTAACAATGCAGAAGTGACTGTTCTTGGTGAAGTTTCTGACTCCTCTACTTCTTGCGTCGTGACTCCGACTGGTACCCTGAACAACGGTATTGTTCGTCTGGCTACTGTCACCACAAGTGAAGCAAATGGACAGGCAGCAAATACTCTGTTTAAAGCACAGAAGTTCGGTTTTGAAGTTAAAGACTGTGCTCTGGGCAGCTCGAATGCTTCCAACGTAAATGGCCTGACCGTTGCCGTAACCGGTACTACCAGTTCAAGCGCTGACATCCTGGACAATATTGCAGAAAACGGCGCTGCTGGTATCGGCATTGGTATTCAGAAGGTTAGCGATGGTTCCCGCGTATCCTTCGATGGTAATGTTATGAATGAATCTTACACGGCTGGTAAAGTGACCTATTTGAACTATACCACCGGTTATGTAAAAGTTAACTCAACAACTTCTGTCACTGAAGGTCCGGTTAAAGGTGTAGCAACCTTTACTATCGATTACACCACCAAGTAATATCCTTTTAGAGCTTGGGCGTATGCGCTCAGGCTCTCTCTGTTTGAGAAATCCGTATGCTCAGAACTATTCTATTTATCGTTAACCTGGCGTGCACATTATTAGTAAGTAATCTCGCTCATGCTGGCATTGTAATTGAGTCAACTCGCTATCTTTACAAAGAAGGTTCGCGTGAAATCACCGCACAAATTGAAAACAAAGATGACATGCCTTATTTAATTAAATCATGGGTTGAGACTCCGGCAGGGAAATCACCTTCATTTCTAGCCACTCCTCCGTTGTTTCGTCTGGAAGCTAAACAGCAAAATACGGTACGTCTTTTTGCTACAACTAAAGTTGATGCACCAGATGACCGCGAATCTTTATTCTTTTTCAACGTGATGGCGATTCCCCCTTCTGATAATACCTATGCTAATAATAACACCATTCAGCTTGCAGTTCGTCATCGTATGCGCCTCATTTATCGGCCGAAATCAATAAATAGTTTATCGCCGAACACTGAAGCAAAAAAACTGGAATGGCGTAAGTCCGGTAAAACCATAACGCTTAAGAATCCTACTCCATTTTTTTACTACTTTAATATGGTTAATCTTGGAAATACAGATATAAACCTTGATGTGAGAACAATATCGCCATTCTCGACTAAGAAAATTGATATTAAAGACATCAATGCATCCAGTATTAGCTGGAAGATAGTAAATGATTATGGCGGAGCAGGATCTTTATACTCTTCACCTTTGTGATAGATGTTAGCAATAAAAAGGGATGTGTCTATGAAAAATAAAAATAAAGGGCTATTAAAGTTATCAACTCTGTGTTTGGCAATGCTTTGTGCGTTGTACCACGAATTAAACAATAAGGCATATGCACGCGATTTCTTTGATCCCGCATTTATTAACTCTGCAAATAATGGCAGTCCCTTAGATATTCCAGATTTATCAGTTTTTCAGAACAGACATGCCCAGGCACCAGGGGAGTACCGTGTAGATATCATCTTTAATGGTCGTTACCTTGAGACAAAAAGCATTAATTTTGTTATTGACAGCAATGCCAACGCTAATGACGACCAACTTAAACTTGCCCCTTGTTTAAGCCTGGAGATGTTATCCAGGTATGGCGTCAAAGTGAGTTCATTTCCCGCTTTACAGGAAAATAAGCAAGGGTGCGCCAACCTTAATGTAATTCCTGATACTGAAACCGTATTCGACTTTGCAACACAGCGGCTTAATATTTCGATCCCCCAGGCTGCGATGTCTACAACCGCTCAGGGATATATACCTCCAGAGCAATTTGATGACGGCATCAATGCGCTGCTGGTGAATTATCAGTTCAGCGGTTCAGAGGATCTTGAGTCCAAGGATGAATATTATAGCCTGAACCTACAGTCCGGGCTGAATGTAGGGGCATGGCGTATCCGCAATCTCAGTACCTGGAATAAAACCCGTAGTGATGAGGGAGCATGGGATTCTGCCTATCTTTATATGCAACGCAGTATCCGTTCACTTAACAGTAATCTGGTAATCGGGGAAAGCTCTTCACTGTCTAACATTTTTGATAGCGTTCCCTTTACAGGCCTGCAATTAGCGACAGATACCAGCATGCTACCAGAAAGTATGCGTGGTTATGCGCCGATCGTACGCGGTATCGCAAAAACCAATGCCCGTGTGGTGATTAAACAGAACGGCTACCAGGTGTATCAGACTTACGTCGCACCTGGAGCTTTCGAGATTACCGACATGTACCCCAGCGGTGGTAGCGGCGATCTCTATGTCACTGTCGAAGAATCCGATGGTACAACACAAAACTTTGTCGTGCCATTTGCGACGCTCCCGCTGATGCTTCGTGAAAAACAAGTTGAGTATGAAATTACCTCAGGTAAATACCGTCCCTACGATAACAGTGTTGATGAAACACCGTTTACCCAAGCCACGGCCAGCTATGGGGCGACCAGTAGTACAACAGTTTATGGGGGAACCCAGTTCTCTTCACATTACCAGTCCATTTCAGCAGGCCTTGGTTATAATCTTGGCGATCTCGGTGCCATCTCTGTGGATGTTATCCAGGCATGGTCAAAAAAACGCGACCAGGAAAAAACATCCGGGCAATCTTGGCGGGTACGCTACGGTAAAAACATTATTGAAACAGGGACTAACATTACCATTGCGGGTTATCGTTACTCTACAAAAGGTTTCAATACATTAACTGATGTGCTGGATACCTATTCTAATGACGGTAGCTACTCAGCTGGCCGCGCACTGCGCAACAGAACAAATTTGACAGTAAACCAAAACTTAGGAAAAGGCCTGGGAAGTTTATCAATCAGCGGACTTATTGAAGATTATTGGGATAATAAGCGCACCAACAAATCGATAAGCATCGGCTATAACGGTGGCTGGAACAGCATTACTTATTATCTCGGTTACAGTTATAACCGCTATACCTGGAATGGCAACAGTTCAGGCAAAGATGCTCAGGACGACCAGCGGGTAAATCTGACAGTAACTGTTCCTCTGAGTAACTGGCTGCCTGGCACCTATACCAGCTATCAGTTAACCAACAGTAATCCCGGCTCAACTGATCAATCTGTCGCTATCGGTGGTATCGGGCTCGAAAATGATAGCCTGGAGTGGAGTATTCAGCAGGGGTACAGCAACCGAGAGGATTACTATAGCGGCGATATGCGCGCAACCTATAACGGCTCACGAGGTAGTATTAACGCGGGTTATAGCTATAATCGTAATAGTCAGCGTATTGATTATGGTGCCAGCGGAAGCGTTATTGCCCATGCTGATGGCCTCACTTTTGGTCAGGATATAACCGACGCTGCAGTTCTGGTAAAAGCACCTGGGTTAAATGATGTAAAACTGACTAACGATGCCACCATTTCTACAGATTATCGCGGCTATGCAATTGTTCCATATGTAACGCCTTACCGCCGGACTGATATTACGCTGGATAGCTCAACGTTGGCTGATAATATGGAATTACCGGAAACAACTCAAACGGTGGTACCCACCCGCGGAGCTATAGTGCGCACAAATTATTCAGGAAAAATTGGGCAGCGTGCTTTTATCCATCTTAAAACAAATGATGGTAAAAACGTTCCTTTTGGTGCCATTGCATTGTTGTTAAATGATATTAGCAAGCAAACTAACATAGTGGGTGATGCTGGCATGGTTTACTTTTCTGGCCTTAAGCAAACCGGTATTCTCGATGTCAAGTGGGGAGAAAGCACCGCTCAGCAATGCCGTGCATCATTTGATTTATCGGCAAGGGAAGAGGGTGTCAGTGGAGTTAATCAAATTGATGCCATATGCCGCTAATGACTTTCAAGGGAGTTGAATTTATGAAGAAAGTATTATTTTTTTTGGGAATTATATTTTGTTATAGCGATGCTATGGCAAAGTGTACTTATGACGGCAGCAGCAAATTATTAACCCTTTCCATATCGCCTAAAATAGCGACCGACCCATCTATTCCGGTTGGTTCGGTATTATTCAGCAAGAAATTTGGTACTGGACATTATAAAACTTTCTCGTGTAGTAAGGTCTTGGGTGATCAGTATATAATTTCATCTACCGCCCCTGAAGTGCCGGGCGTTACTGGATTACAAGGGAAGCCCGTATATGCGACCGGTATTGACGGCATCGGTTTTCAGGTTTCAGATATTTTAGCCAGCAAAAATGGTTCGGTAAAACCTGCAGTTGTGGGATCAACGATAGTACCGATCGAAAAGTCTAATAATGATTATGAATTTATAACGATTTGGTTGATAAAAACCAAATCTGTTATTGACATATCTGGAACAAGTGCTGATGCATCAATCAATTTCTCTGTTGGCAATTTAGTCACTAACCCAAAACCTGCAGAGAGGACTTTAGTCAACGCAAATGTTAAAATCAGTAATATCACTTTTAAAGATAGCTCATGTGATATATCAGTTGCAGGCTCAAGTCAGGTAACACTAAATAGAATTGAAAAAAATACACTTCTATCAGTATCAAGAGGAGGAATAACTCCGGCTCAAAAAACGATTACTATGAATATACTTTGTCCAGCAAACGCGCTGGGTAACAAAGTAACCTATTGGTTCAACCCCATAACAGGAACCAGCGCATATGGTGATGGCATCATTGATAATATGTTAACTGGTGCCAATGCAGCAAGTAATGTAGGCATTATTTTCAAAAAAGATAACAAACCAATCGTTTTTTATGATATGGATAAATACTATATTAATAATGTAACAACATCTCAATCCTTTGCCTTTACAGCAGACTATTATAGATCGAGCAGCAATATCAACGAAATCACCACAGGAAATGTAAAAGCTATACTAGAAGTTGTCATTCAAGAAGAGTAAACAGATCCAAAATTAAAAAAAAGAGATTGTGAAAATCTCTTTTTTTTTAGAAAACAAACGACCATTTAATTATATCTTAATATTTAATTTAGTTGCTCAACCTCATAGTAAAAGTTATATTTTCAGCAGGTCAGTTATTAGTGAATGGCCTAAAAGAAATATATTTTGACATACCACTTAAAGGATTAAACATGCAAAATTTAACTACATTTGAAATGGAAGCTATCTCTGGTGGCTATTCCTGGGATTTTTCTTCTCTCGGCTCAGCAATTACCAGTGTTGTGAGCAACGGTTTTGAAGCGGTTGCCTCCGGTTTAATTACTGGAGCAGCATTTGCTATGTATGGCTCAATCATTGGCGGCTCCCAGGGCGGTAACGGCGGTGGTCTGCTTGGCGTTGGCGCAGCTGGTCAGGGTGTTGGGATGATTTGGGGTCTGGTAGTCGGTGCCATTGGCGGCGCTATTTATGGCGCCATGGGCGGTTGGGATTTTGCTTTAGAGCAATCTTCTGCGGGCGCTAACGGTTTCTTTAGTGGAACCTTCGCTCCATGGAGCTAATGTATAACCGAATGGTTATATAAAAAAATAGTATAAATCCTTTTATACTTAAATAAGGCCTGATAATTCAGGCCTTTATTACTAAAGCAGAAATAAGTGGTAGTTATGCTGAGAAAAATTTATCGCAGGGAAGCGATTGAATATAAAAAAAATCACTGGAAAGGAAAGGCATTACTATTAGCAGGAATGCCAGCCTGGATAGTCACTCTACTGGCTTTTACTTTTATTGCTGTACTTGTTTTGTCACTTATTTTTTGCTCCTTTACCCAACGTATTGATGTTCGAGGTGAAGTTATCACTCTCCCTCACTCTGTTAACGTCTTTGCTCCTCAGCAAGGTTTTGTTGTTAATCAGTATGTCAAAGTGGGCGAAATTGTAAATAAAGGACAGCCGCTTTATAAACTGGACATTTCGCGTAGCACCATTAATGGTAACGTAAATACTGCGCAGATCGAAGTTATTGATCAAAAAATAGCGAATGCGGAAAATATAATTAGCAAACTTTCGCATAACAAATCAGAAACATTGCGTGCCATCGAAAAACAAATTGCAACTATAAAAGATTCACTGGAAGAAACTAGCCGCATGTTGATAAACACTCAGGCAGGGTTAAATAAAATGCATACTAACCTGGCCAGCTACGATAAGTATCTTAAAGATGGATTGATTACAAAAGACCAATATAACTATCAACATTCGTTATACTTTCAGCAACAAAGCGCTTATCAGTCTCTTGTTAGTCAAAAAATGCAGCTTGAAACTCAGCTTACACAAGCGAACAGTGATAAAGTTACTAAAGCGGCCGACTTTGACAATCAAATTTCTGGCCAGAACAATCAAATAAATGATTTTAAAAACCAATTAGTAGAGTCAAATGCAAATGGCAATATTATTATCAAAGCAACAATCGATGGTAAAATAGAATCTTTGGCCGTTACTAAAGGCCAGATGGTTGAAAATGGCAGCAGTCTTGCGCAAATTAAACCGACAGGAAACATTGAATATTACCTAATAATTTGGTTGCCAAATAACGCAATCCCCTACATTAAGAAAGGGGATATTATTAATATACGCTACGATGCATTCCCGGCGGATAAGTTTGGTCAGTTCCCTGGTGAAGTTCTTACGCTTTCATCAGTTCCTGCCTCGAGACAGGAGATGGCTGAATATACCAACGTAAGTAATGGTTCTAACCAGCAAGATTTAGCGCTTTATAAAGCCATTATAAAAATTAAAAATAAAGAATTTAATTATAATGGGAAAGTACTTACGCTTTCAAATGGTTTGAAGGCGCAGGCTGTGGTTTTCCTGGAGGAACGTCCTCTTTATATGTGGATGTTTACCCCTTTCTATAAAATTATGCAAAGCGTGAGCGGGCCGATTGATGAATAAAGAGATTTTTAAAACGATTATAAATAAACTTAACTTTTCAATCCGTCATAAAACACCCGTTATTTTACAGTCAGAGGCATCAGAATGCGGGATTGCCTGCCTGGCTATGATTTGCGGCTTCTACGGACTCAATATTGATCTATTTAATTTCCGCCACCGTTACGGCAGTCCTTCTCAGGGCGTAACACTAATGTCTCTGAGTAAAACAGCTGAGCATACTGGACTGAAAAGCCGGGCGCTTTCTCTCGATCTCGATGAAATAAAACAACTAAAGCTCCCCTGCATTATCCACTGGGGTATGAACCATTACGTTGTACTGACTAAAGTGCGTAAGAATAGCTTCATAGTGCATGATCCTGCTTTGGGCAAAAGAATTATTGGCATTCAGGAGATGTCCAACAACTTCACTGGCGTTGCGTTGGAGCTTTGGCCGGACAAAAATTTCCAGCAAGAGCATGCTAAGTCTCGTCTACGCCTGCTGGATCTTATGCGTAATATTGTAGGCTTGAAATCCGTCCTGCTAAAAATCTTCGCTTTTTCGGTAGTGGTTGAAGCTATCAGTTTATTATTACCGATTGGAACACAGCTGGTCACTGACCATGTTATTATGGCGCACGGTCAGAGCTTACTGTCAGTTATCTGTATTGGTCTGGTGTTCTTTACTCTATTCCGCATGTTTATCAGCATGCTTCGGGCATGGACTTCATTGACGCTGAATACCCTCACCAATATTCAGTGGAAAACAACGCTCTTTGATCATCTGGCGAGTTTACCGTTATCCTTTTTTGAAAAACGGCATTTAGGTGACATTCAGTCTCGTTTCTCATCGCTGGATACTATTCGTGCAACTTTTACTAATAGTATTGTGACAGGCATTATCGACACAATAATGACCATTGGCCTGTTGGTGATGTTAACGCTTTATGGCGGCTGGCTGGTTTGGGTGGTTGTAGGTTTCACATTGTGCTATGCCATTATGCGATTCGCTACCTATAGTTTCTATCGTCGAGTTTCTGAAGAGCAGGTTATAAAGGGTGCTCGCTCCAGTTCACACTTCATGGAGTCACTATATGGTATTTCGACTATCAAGGCATTGAATTTAAAAGACCGTCGTTCACAGCACTGGTTGAACATTAATATCGATGCTTGTAATGCTGGTATAAAACAGACTCGTTTCGACATGATGTTTGGCGGTATCAATACTTTAATTACCTCTATCGATCAGGTTGCAGTGCTTTGGCTTGGCGCTATTATGGTGATTGAAAATAATATGACGCTCGGTATGTTTATGGCATTTAATGCCTATCGTGGGCAATTCTCCCAGCGAGCATCCAGTTTGGTCGATCTGGTCATGCAGTTGCGTATGCTGTCATTACATAATGAGCGTCTTTCTGAGATTGTTTTTAGTGAACCAGAAAAAGAGTTGCCTTCGCGGCGTATCTTTACAGAAAATTCCGGCGTTAAGTTAGAGGTAAAAAACCTTAGCTATCAGTACGATCCGTTCTCACAGCCAATTTTCTCAAATTTAAATATCATCGTCGAACCCGGTGAATCAGTGGCTCTGGTTGGCCCTTCCGGCGTGGGAAAAACTACGCTGTTAAAAGTTATGTGTGGCCTGCTGTCTCCGACAACTGGTGATGTTCTGGCGGACAACCTCGATATTCAGAAAATTGGGCTTAATAATTTTCGCCAGGGAACGGCCTGCGTACTCCAGGAAGACAGACTATTCTCAGGATCGCTTATTGAAAATATCAGCGGTTTTGAAGATAACGCAGATATGGATTTTGTTATCGAATGCGCACGTCGCTGTAACATCCATGACGAAATAATGAAAATGCCGATGGGATATGAAACCATTGTGGGTGAGCTTGGCTTAGGTATTTCTGGCGGCCAAAAGCAACGTATTTTGATAGCACGTGCACTTTATCGTAAGCCCAGCATTTTATTTATGGATGAAGCAACCAGCCATCTCGACCTTAAAAACGAATCTGCTATTAACCAGTCTATATCTGGTTTAAGTATTACCCGAATTATTGTTGCTCATCGGCCGTCCACTATTGCTTCAGCCGATCGCATTATTGATTTATCGCAACCCAATACACTAATTTCAGCGTAACAGCACACAAGGAGAGTCGCATGCAAGGTTCATTTATTGGTTTCAATACTGCAGGGATTAAATATGAAGGACGTTTTATGGCTCTCATGCTTAAAACCAAACTGCAAAATGAAATTTGCCATACATATTATTTTCAAGTTCAGATGCTGGCTGATTTACTATTAGTCCTTCAGAACAGAATGGTAGCAGTACTGCAGCGTCTCAATAATGAAGGCGAGGCTTATAAAACAGAACTTACTGCTTTTAATGAGCGCTTAATATCTAATACCCCAATGATCGACCTTTCGGAAATACAGCAACCAAACCCGGAAAAACGCGTAATGTCGATTACATTAAAACCAGGAGAGAGCTGGTCAACGCTGATCCTGGTACTTCAGAATGAACAGATAGTCTCGTTGCGTATTGATGATATGCAGGTAGAGGCGCTTTTAGTAGGAATTCAGCAGACGTTAAAAAATTGTGATGATAGTGATGTAACTCATTATTTGAGTTCAACGATGGATTTTCTGATGCTTTGTGCTGTAGATTTGACAAAAGCTCATGGTGTCGACTACCAATATTATTCTCCAGATGAGTGGAAACTTAATCTTTTTACGCACTCTTTGGCCATACTTTTTTGTTGCGATACGGACGAGGGTAAGAAAATTATTTCTGGTGCTTTAATTAAAACCAGCGCCCCACATCCATCAGAACATGAAAACAGCGTTATAATGCGCATGGCTGAAAGAAATCCAAAACTTATAGAAGTTCATACCCAGTGCCAGCCCAGCCAGATATTTAGCAAATACTTCCCTTCTGAGCCGGGTAAAATGATGACGCTGGAGGAGTGCATGCAGTATCTAAAGTCTTTTTATTCAGAAATAAATGCACAAATTAGCGCCTGATAGCTTTTATAAAAAAGGTGCCTCTCATCACTGAAAAAGGCACCAATCAAATCAGTTCGGGCACTTATAAACCTGGCCCTGCATTTCGCTGGCGGTCGGGACAAAACTCGACAGTAAACCCTGGGTTGGGCTGCTTACGCCATAAATCACGTTCCCGCCCATCTCCGCTGCATGATTACGCAGAGCGTTTGCCGCACCGCGCATTGAACCGCCCTCTTCGCCATGCTGCCCTGAAAGCCAGTTACTTTGTTTACCGGTTGCGGTACCGACCAGCTGACATTCACTGCCCGGCTTATCTTCTACAAAGCGAACGCTCTGCCCACCAGTAGAGAGTTCGTTACCGGAACTACACCCCGCCAGCAGCAACGCTGCCGCTACGATCCCTGCACCCACTTTAACGCGCATGTTATTCCTCGTTTTCAATAAGCTGGGCACGTGCTGCCCGCGTCTAAACCTTATACCTAAAAGATGACCAAAAGAAAAACCCCCGATCATTTCTGACCGGGGGTTTGTTCATTTCTGCGAGGTGCAGAACAACATGATTACATCATGCCGCCCATACCACCCATGCCGCCCATACCACCAGCAGCACCTAAATCAGGGGCATCGCCTTTTGGCAGGTCAGTGACCATGCACTCGGTGGTGATCATCAGGCCAGCAACAGAGGCCGCGTACTGCAGCGCAGAACGGGTCACTTTAGTTGGGTCCAGGATACCGAAGTCGATCATGTTGCCGTACTCTTCGGTAGCAGCGTTGTAACCGTAGTTACCTTCGCCCGCTTTCACCATGTTCGCCACAACAGACGGCTCTTCACCGGCGTTGGAAACGATCTGACGCAGTGGCGCTTCCATTGCGCGCAGCGCAACTTTGATACCCACGTTCTGATCTTCGTTCTGAGCGGTCAGGCCAGCCAGTTTCGCTGCAACGCGAACCAGAGCAACACCACCACCGGCAACCACGCCTTCTTCTACCGCAGCACGGGTCGCGTGCAGGGCATCGTCAACGCGGGCTTTCTTCTCTTTCATCTCAACTTCGGTAGCGGCACCCACTTTGATAACGGCTACGCCGCCTGCCAGTTTAGCAACGCGCTCCTGCAGTTTTTCACGATCGTAGTCAGAGGTCGCTTCTTCGATCTGCTTACGGATCTGAGTAACACGGCCCTGGATGGCATCTTCTTCACCCACGCCATCGATGATGGTGGTGGTGTCTTTGTTGATAACAACGCGTTTCGCCTGACCCAGGTCTTCCAGCGTCGCTTTTTCCAGCTCCATACCGATCTCTTCAGAGATAACGGTACCGCCAGTCAGGGTAGCGATATCCTGCAGCATCGCTTTACGGCGATCGCCGAAGCCAGGTGCTTTAACCGCAGCCACTTTCACGATGCCACGCATGGTGTTAACCACCAGCGTTGCCAGCGCTTCGCCTTCAACGTCTTCAGCGATGATAACCAGCGGCTTGCCTGCTTTCGCAACGGCTTCCAGAACTGGCAGCATTTCACGGATGTTGGAGATTTTCTTATCAGCCAGCAGGATGAACGGGCTTTCCAGCTCAACAGCGCCAGTTTCTGGCTTGTTGATGAAGTATGGGGAGAGGTAACCGCGGTCAAACTGCATACCTTCAACCACGTCCAGTTCGTCTTCCAGACCGGTACCGTCTTCAACGGTGATCACGCCTTCTTTACCGACTTTATCCATCGCTTCAGCGATCAGTTTACCTACGGTTTCGTCGGAGTTAGCGGAGATGGTACCAACCTGAGCAATAGCTTTAGAGTCAGAGCACGGTACGGAGAGCGCTTTCAGCTCTTCAACAGCGGAAGCGACAGCTTTGTCGATACCACGTTTCAGATCCATCGGGTTCATACCCGCAGCAACGGCTTTCAGACCTTCAGTGATGATAGCCTGCGCCAGTACAGTTGCGGTGGTGGTGCCGTCGCCTGCAGCGTCGTTCGCTTTAGAGGCAACTTCTTTCACCATCTGGGCACCCATGTTTTCGAACTTGTCTTCCAGCTCGATCTCACGCGCTACGGAAACACCATCTTTGGTGATGGTTGGTGCGCCGAAGGATTTGTCCAGAACCACGTTACGGCCTTTCGGGCCCAGGGTCACTTTAACTGCGTCTGCCAGTACGTTTACGCCGCGCAGCATTTTCACACGAGCGTCGTTACCGAATTTTACGTCTTTAGCTGCCATTTTAATCTTTCCCTTAAATTCGTATGTTCAGTGTCGTTCGCGGATTACGCTTCAACAATTGCCAGAATGTCGCTTTCGGACATGATCAGCACTTCTTCATTGTCGATCTTCTCGGATTTCACACCGTAGCCATCGTTGAAAATGACGATGTCACCAACTTTAACGTCCAGCGGCTGCACATTTCCGTTTTCCAGAATGCGACCTTTACCGACAGCGATGATTTCGCCACGCGTTGATTTTGCTGCTGCAGAACCGGTCAGAACGATGCCGCCCGCAGATTTGGTTTCAACTTCTTTACGTTTGACGATCACACGATCATGTAACGGACGAATACTCATTGATAGCTCTCCTTTGAGAAAGTCATTATCAGTTATGGGTGACGCCGGGCCGTAAGCGGTTTTCCGGCTAGTGCCCTGAGAGATGGGGATGGGGTTTTACCCCTTCAAGGGGTAGTCGAAAAAAAATTTGTGAAAGTGTTACCATCGCCTCTCTTTTGATGGCGGCAGGACAATGGAATGAGTGGACTTAAACAGGAGCTGGGACTCGCGCAGGGTGTTGGCTTACTTTCAACCTCTTTATTAGGCACGGGGGTGTTTGCCGTACCGGCGCTGGCGGCCCTGGTGGCGGGTGATAACAGTCTCTGGGCGTGGCCGGTGCTCATCGTGCTGGTCTTCCCGGTGGCGATTGTTTTTGCGCTTCTCGGGCGACACTTCCCGAGCGCCGGTGGGGTGGCTCACTTTGTCGGGATGGCATTTGGCCCGCGTCTGGAGCGCGTCACCGGCTGGCTGTTCCTTTCTGTTATCCCCGTGGGCTTACCTGCCGCCCTGCATATTGCGACGGGGTTTGGCCAGGCGCTGTTTGGCTGGCATGACGCGCAGCTCTTACTGGCTGAGCTGGGTACATTGGCCATCGTCTGGTGGGTCGGCTCACGCGGCGCCAGTTCCAGCGCCAACCTGCAAACCCTGGTGGCGGTGCTGATTGTGGCGCTGATTGCCGCTATCTGGTGGGCAGGGGATCTTCAGGTGACACAGATCCCCTTCCCTGCCTTAACCGATCTCGATCATTTGCAGCTATTCGCAGCCCTTTCCGTCATGTTCTGGTGTTTCGTCGGTCTTGAAGCCTTTGCGCATCTGGCCTCAGAGTTTAAACAGCCGGAACGTGATTTCCCGCGGGCGCTGATGATAGGGCTGCTGCTGGCAGGTACGGTCTACTGGGCCTGTACGGTGCTGGTGCTTCATTTCACTGCCTATGGTGCCGATATGGCTGCGGCAGCCTCGCTTCCCGCCATCGTGGTCCAGCTATTTGGCGTGAAAGCGCTGTGGGTTGCCTGCGTGATTGGTTACCTCGCCTGCTTCGCCAGCCTGAATATCTACATTCAGAGCTTTGCCCGGCTAGTGTGGTCCCAGGCGCTGTACAAACCCAAAAGCCCTCTCGCCCGCCTGTCCAGACGCCAGCTCCCGCTTAACGCCCTGAACGCGGTGCTGGGCTGCTGTGTGATAAGCACCCTGGCAATCTACTGGCTGGATATCAACCTCGACGCGCTTATCGTCTATGCCAACGGCATCTTCATTATGATCTATCTGCTGTGCATGCTGGCGGGATGTCGCCTGCTAAAAGGACGCTATAAAGTGCTGGCGATGATTGGTGGGGTACTCTGTTTACTGCTGCTGGCGATGGTGGGATGGAAGAGTCTGTACGCCATTGTGATGCTGGCGGGATTGTGGTGGTTCTTGCCGAAGCGTGGTGCGGTTTAATTAACGCCCGGTGGCGCTTCGCTTACCGGGCCTACAGAATCTACGGTTTCGTAGGCCCGTGCAAGCGCAGCGCCGCCGGGCTACTGATATCAACGGTCGTCTTTATGGTCCAGGCGATCGCGCTGCTCATCCTTACGCTGATACTCCCCGTCAAAGGTCTCCCCACCGCCCGTTCCGGCGCTAAACCCGCCGCCCGGCATCCGGTTAAAACGCAGATGCGGCAGTAGCTTCAGGGTCAGGTGTTTCTGCACCGGCGGTAACAGCAACAGCAGCCCCAGGAAATCGGTAAAGAAACCCGGAAGCAACAGCAGCAGGCCGGCGATAATCAGCGACACGCTTTTGACCATCTCCGCTGCCGGACTCTCCCCGGCGGCCATCTTCTGCTGCATTAACAGGAAATTTTTGAAACCCTGGTTGCGCACCAGTGACATGCCAATCACCGATGTAAAAATGACCAGAACCAGGGTCAGCAGGACGCCAAACACGTGGGCGACCTGAATAAAAATAGAAATCTCTATATAAACATAAAGAAAGATTGCAGCTAACGGTATCCAGCGCACTGGCTTCTCCTGTGTGGCAGACGCCGTTATGGCCCCTGTCGGTAACAATTTGCGATTCGCGTCTGTCAGAAATGGAGGCGTTTAGTCAAAATTCAATCGGTTTGCACGGATATTTTTTCTGGAAATATTAAAGCGGTGATTCATTTCACAGATTGATAAATATCATGTCACCGGGTCCATAATAAGTGATCCAGGTTACGGCAATTCGCTATCATCAGCATATCATTCCGGGTATCTGGTCGATTCAGGGGATAATCGTCGGTCAGAAAATAGACATAACCACATATGTACTGTGCGTTTAGTACATCAATCGGCAGCTTGAAAAGAAGGTTCACATGTTAAACAACATTCGTATCGAAGAAGATTTGTTGGGTACCAGGGAAGTTCCAGCGGATGCCTACTATGGTATTCACACTCTGAGAGCGATTGAAAACTTCTACATCAGCAACAGCAAAATCAGTGATATCCCTGAGTTTGTGCGTGGCATGGTAATGGTGAAGAAAGCGGCAGCAATGGCAAACAAAGAGCTGCAAACCATTCCGAAAAGTATCGCCAATACCATCATCGCCGCCTGCGATGAAGTGCTGAACAACGGCAAGTGCATGGATCAATTCCCGGTGGACGTCTATCAGGGCGGCGCGGGTACGTCAGTGAATATGAATACCAACGAGGTACTGGCAAACATCGGCCTTGAGCTGATGGGCCACCAGAAAGGTGAGTACCAGTACCTGAACCCGAACGATCACGTCAATAAATGCCAGTCTACCAACGACGCCTATCCGACCGGTTTCCGTATCGCCGTATACGCTTCCATCGTGAAGCTGGTTGATGCCATTAACCAGCTGGGCGAAGGTTTCCAGAACAAGGCCGTCGAATTCCAGGACATCCTGAAAATGGGCCGTACCCAGCTGCAGGACGCGGTACCAATGACCCTTGGTCAGGAGTTCCACGCATTTAACGTGCTGCTCAATGAAGAGACCAAAAACCTGATGCGCTCCTCTGAGCTGCTGCTTGAGGTGAACCTGGGCGCAACGGCCATCGGTACGCGCCTGAATACCCCGGACGGCTATCAGCAGCTGGCGGTGCAGAAGCTGGCCGAAGTCTCTAACCTGGCGGTGGTGCCAGCAGAAGACCTGATTGAAGCCACATCAGACTGCGGCGCCTACGTGATGGTGCACAGTGCGCTGAAACGCCTGGCGGTGAAACTCTCCAAGATCTGTAACGACCTGCGCCTGCTCTCTTCCGGGCCGCGTGCCGGTCTGAATGAAATCAACCTGCCGGAACTGCAGGCGGGCTCCTCCATCATGCCAGCCAAAGTGAACCCGGTAGTGCCAGAAGTGGTTAACCAGGTCTGCTTCAAGGTCATCGGCAACGACATTACCGTTACCATGGCTTCCGAGGCGGGTCAGCTGCAGCTGAACGTTATGGAACCGGTGATTGGCCAGGCGATGTTTGAATCCATTCATATCCTGACCAACGCCTGCTACAACCTGCTGGAAAAATGCATCAACGGCATCACCGCCAACAAAGCGGTATGTGAAAGCTACGTCTATAACTCCATCGGTATCGTCACTTACCTCAACCCGTTCATCGGTCACCACAACGGCGACATCGTCGGTAAGATCTGTGCAGAAACCGGTAAGAGCGTGCGAGAGGTCGTACTTGAACGTGGCTTGCTGACAGAAGCCGAGCTGGATGATATCTTCTCGGCGCAAAACTTAATGCACCCGGCCTATAAAGCAAAAAGATATACGGATGAAAGTGAACAATAACAGTTCAGGTTAAACTTCATGAAGGCACGTCAGATGACGTGCCTTTTTTGTTTTTAGGCGTTACCAAAACACAACAATTTAATATCAACTTGTTAATGAGCAAGGTAGGCACTTATGTTCGGAGCAGAACTCGTCATCGTCCTGTTGGCGATATACTTAGGCGCAAGACTCGGGGGGATCGGCATCGGTTTCGCCGGTGGTCTCGGCGTACTTGTCCTCACTCTCTTTCTCCAGATTAAACCCGGCGCTATTCCGTTTGATGTAATTGAAATCATCATGGCCGTTATCGCCGCTATCGCAGCCATGCAGGTTGCAGGCGGTATGGACTACCTGGTGAGCCTGGCGGAGCGTATGCTGCGCCGTCATCCAAAATACATTACCTTCCTTGCTCCGCTGGTCACCTGGTTTATGACCATTCTGGCCGGTACTGGCCATACCGCATTCTCCACCCTGCCGGTGATAACCGAAGTGGCAAAAGAGCAGGGCATCCGTCCCTCCCGTCCGCTCTCTATTGCCGTTGTCGCCTCGCAGATTGCCATCACCGCCTCGCCCATTTCGGCGGCAGTGGTGTTCTTTGCCGGTATCCTTGAGCCGCTGGGCGTGAGCTACCTGACGCTGCTGGCGATCTGTATTCCGGTGACCCTGATTGCTGTGATGATCACCGCGGTGTTCTGTAACTTCCTCGGCGCCGAGCTGAAAGACGACCCGGTCTATCAGGAGCGTCTGGCAAAAGGCGAAGTGAAGCTGCGCGGCAGCCAGGCGTTTATCCTGAAGCCACACGCGAAACGCTCCGTGCTGCTGTTCCTGATCGGCATTGTCGCGGTGATGTTCTACGCCACCGCCATCAGCGATACCGTTGGGCTGATCAAGAACCCGGTCCTGCCGCGTAACGAAGCGATCGTGGTGTTCATGCTGACCATCGCCACGCTCATTAGTATCACCTGTAAAATCGACACCAGCGAAGTGCTCAACGCCAGCACCTTTAAATCCGGTATGAGCGCCTGCGTGTGTGTACTGGGCGTGGCCTGGCTGGGCGATACCTTCGTGAAAGCGCACATCACCGACATCCAGACCGTGGCGGGCGACCTGCTGCATAACTATCCGTGGTTGCTGGCGGTGGTGCTCTTCTTTGCCGCGACCCTGCTCTACTCTCAGGCGGCCACCACCAAGGCGCTGATGCCTGCGGCGCTGATGCTGGGCGTTTCACCGCTCACCGCCATTGCCTCTTTTGCTGCCGTCTCCGCGCTGTTTGTGCTGCCTACCTACCCGACGCTGCTGGCAGCCGTCGAGATGGATGACACCGGCTCAACCCGCATCGGTAAATATGTCTTTAACCACGCCTTCCTGATCCCGGGCGTGATCGCCATTACCCTGTGCGTGATCCTCGGCTTCATCATCGGCGGGATTGTGCTGTAAATCCTTTTTGGTTGTAAAAAGAGTTAAAGTCGGGCCGCTTAGCGGCCCGATTCATTAATGAGCAGCGTCCCGTCGTGGTATAGTGATTTTTTTGCGATAACGAGGTCGACCTGTGAACACGCCTGACACTGTTGTTGTACTCTGTACCGCCCCCGATGAAGCGACCGCTCAGGATCTGGCGGCCAAAGTCCTGGCAGAAAAGCTCGCCGCCTGTGTGACCATCCTCCCCGGCGCCACCTCCCTTTACTACTGGGAAGGCAAACTGGAACAGGAGTATGAAGTGCAGATGCTGCTCAAATCGAGCGTGGCGAAACAGCAAGCGCTCCTCGACTGCCTCAAATCGCATCACCCTTACCAGACTCCGGAGCTGCTGGTGCTGCCAGTGCTTCACGGCGATAACGACTATCTCTCATGGCTCAACGCTTCCTTACGCTAATCCTGCTGCTGTGCAGCACATCAGTCTTTGCCGGGTTGTTTGATGCACCCGGCCGCTCGAACTTCATCCCTGCCGATCGGGCTTTCGTCTTCGATTTTCAGCAAAACCAGCACGAACTGACTCTCAACTGGAATGTGAAGGAGGGATATTACCTCTATCGCAAGCAGATCAGCATCACCCCCGCTCAGGCGCAGGTCGGCAAACTCCAGTTGCCTGCTGGCGTCGCCCACGAAGACGAATTCTACGGCAAAAGCGAAATCTACCGGGGCCAGCTGTCAGTTCCCGTGACGGTGGATCAGGCCGCCAAAGGCGCCACCCTGACGGTCACTTATCAGGGCTGTGCCGACGCCGGGCTATGCTATCCACCAGAGACGAAAGTGGTGCCGCTGAGCGAAGTCAAAGCGGCTGCTGTATACGCTCCCGTCTCTCCTGAGAAGGGGAAAACGGCCCCACACAATAGCGGCAGTGAACTGCCCTTCTCCGCCTTCTGGGCCTTGCTGATCGGCATTGGCATCGCCTTCACGCCCTGCGTGTTGCCTATGTACCCGCTTATCTCCGGCATCGTGCTCGGCGGTAAGCAGCGCCTCTCTACTGCCCGCGCGCTGCTGCTGGCGTTTATCTACGTGCAGGGGATGGCGCTCACCTATACCGCTCTCGGCCTGATCGTCGCGGCGGCTGGGCTGCAGTTTCAGGCGGCGCTCCAGCATCCTTGGGTGCTCATCGGGCTGTCGATCGTCTTTATCCTGCTGGCGCTGTCGATGTTTGGTCTCTTCAGCCTGCAGTTGCCCTCGTCTCTACAAACCCGCTTAACGCTGATGAGCAACCGTCAGCAGGGCGGCTCCGTGGGGGGCGTGTTTGCCATGGGCGCCATCGCCGGGCTGATCTGCTCGCCCTGCACCACGGCGCCACTCAGCGCGATCCTGCTCTACATCGCCCAGAGCGGCAATATGTGGCTCGGCGGTGGCACGCTCTATCTCTATGCCCTGGGAATGGGTCTGCCGCTAATTCTGGTGACGGTATTCGGTAACCGTCTGCTGCCGAAAAGCGGCCCCTGGATGGAGACGGTCAAAACCGCGTTTGGCTTTGTCATCCTGGCGCTGCCGGTCTTCCTGCTCGAGCGCGTCATTGGCGATGTGTGGGGTCAGCGCCTGTGGGCAATGCTGGGCGTGGCCTTCTTTAGCTGGGCCTTTATCAGCAGCCTTAGTGCCCGCAAGCCCTGGGTCCGCATTGTGCAAATTCTGCTGCTGGCCGCCGCGCTGGTCAGCGTGCGTCCGCTACAGGACTGGGCATTTGGCGCGCCGGCCGCGCAAAGCCAGGCCCACCTGAATTTTATGCCGGTTAAGAACGTCGACGACTTACACCGCGCGCTGGCTCAGGCGCAAGGAAAGCCGGTGATGCTCGACCTCTACGCCGACTGGTGCGTCGCCTGCAAGGAGTTTGAAAAATACACCTTCAGCGACCCGCAGGTGCAAAACGCCCTGAACGATACCGTCCTTTTGCAGGCCAACGTCACGGCGAACGGTCCAGAGGACAAGGTCCTGCTGAAGGCGCTCAACGTGCTCGGTCTGCCCACCATCCTGTTTTTCAACGCTCAGGGTGAAGAGCAGCCTGCTCAACGGGTAACGGGCTTTATGAATGCCGCCGCGTTCAGTGCGCATTTGCGCAATCGCCAACCGTAAACGACACTTTAAGCGGGAAAGTACGAAAGTAGACGGAGGAATAAACCGTGCAACGTGAAGATGTTCTGGGCGCAACCCTACAGTTGCTTGAAATACAAGGGATAGCCAGCACCTCGCTAGAGATGGTTGCTGAACGTGTCAATTATCCTCTGGATGAACTACGTCGTTTCTGGCCCGATAAAGAAGCGCTCCTGTACGATGCCCTGCGCTACCTTAGCCAGCAGGTGGACACCTGGCGCAGGCAACTGATGCTTAACACGGAGCTCTCGGCGGAGCAAAAGCTCCTGGCGCGCTATTCCGCGCTCACCGAATGCGTGCGTAATCACCGCTATCCGGGCTGTCTGTTTATTGCCGCCTGCACCTTTTACCCGGATCCCGGCCACCCGATCCACCAGTTGGCCGATCAGCAAAAACGCGCCTCACATGACTTTACGCATGAGCTGCTGACCACCCTCGAAGTGGACGACCCGGCAATGGTGGCAAAGCAGATGGATCTGATCATAGAAGGCTGTCTTAGCCGGATGCTGGTGAATCGAAGCCAGGCCGATGTCGATACTGCCCAGCGACTGGCGGAAGATATCCTGCACTTCGCGCAATGTCGCAAAGGTGGGGCGCTGACCTAAGCCAGCATCCCCGCCCAGGCGGAAATGAAGAGACAGAGCGCCATCAGGCGCTGAAAACGCACCATGGCGGCAGGGGTGCGAAACAGCCTGTTTACCGCCTGCCCCAGCCATGCCCAGCACAGCAGGCAGGCCACCGAAATCAGTAAAAAGCAGAGCGCCATCAGCGCGATCTCCCGTAATGTCCCCTCTCCCGCTGGCGCAAACAGGCTGACTACCGCCAGCGCCATCATCCAGGTTTTGGGATTGATAACCTGCAATAGCGCCGCGGCACGCGCGGTGAAGCGGGTATAATTATGCCCGGATAAATTTGCCGCAGGCGCGCAAAAAAGCTGCCAGCTCATCCAGCTTAACCACAACACCCCGGCCCAGCTCATCACCTGGCGCACCAGTGGATACTGCCTCAGTATCTCGCCCGCTCCGGCCCTCGAAATCAGCACAATGGTGCTCGCTGCCGCGCAGGCGCTCACCAGCGCAGGCAGGGTCGCCTTCACGCCGTAGTGCTGACTGTTGGTCAGAATAAGGATATTGGTGGGGCCTGGGGTTATCGAGGCGACAAAAGCAAACAACAGAAACGGCAACATATTCACAGGTGGCTCCTTTTTATAAGAGCCCTGACATTGCCGTTATTTTCTGGAAACGTCTGGAAGGTTTGTGCACAACCTACGGTAGTGGGCAGGCGTAATGCGATAGGCGCGCT
This sequence comes from Leclercia sp. GHBNCSD, assembly GCF_055805075.1. NCBI lineage: Bacteria > Pseudomonadati > Pseudomonadota > Gammaproteobacteria > Enterobacterales > Enterobacteriaceae > Leclercia > Leclercia sp. GHBNCSD. Next base: position 1,597,157 of record NZ_JBQVYO010000001.1, read on the forward strand.
GGAACCAGCGCCCTAAATGGCTTTGATCGGCAAACCCCAGCGCTGCCGCTACATCGACGGGCTGATCCCCACGCGCCAGAAACTGCCGCGCTTTCGCCAGCCGCAGCTGAATCAGCCAGGCATGGGGTGCCAGGTGAAACTCGCGCTTAAAGCAACGGGTGAGTGTGAAGCGATCGGTGCCGGTCTCCCGTGCCAGATCGGAGAGGCCAATATTGTCGCCCAGGTGGGCATAGAGATAGTCCCGCGCCCGGTGCGCCACCGCCGCGCTCTGCAACTGTGAGGGCAATTTTCTGCGCCAGTAGCAATGGGAGGTCAGTTGAGAGAGCAGATTATCCATCGTGCTTTGCTGGACGATCTTCATCTCGTCAGTGTGCAGCGTCGCAAAGGTGTCGCCAATGGCGCGGACCAGTTGCGGCTCGCGGGTCAAGGTCTGCGTGAAATGCAGCGAATAGCTTCCGGGTGTCGAGTCATACAGGCCATGCAGGGTCTGGGTCAACCAGCGCTCATCGAGATAGAACGTCAGATAGGTGAAGCCCCCCGCAACAGGGGCATCACCGTCGTGGATCTCGCCCGGCTCAAGCAGAAACGCATCACCCGGATGGCTACGATGACGTTCACGACGGCAATGGAACTGCTGGGTACCGCTGAGGGTGATACCAACCAGATAGCTGTCGTGCCAGTGAGGATCAAAGGCATGCCCTTCAAAGTGCGCCTTGATCGTTTCTATTCCCGTATCCGCATGCTGTCGCAGCTCAAGCCAGTCTTTCACCGTCGCGCCCCCTTTTTCGCTGTCAGCATTGCCTGAGATAGTTTTTCTGTCTGGAAGATTTGTGCAAAATCGACGCGCAAACCGACAGATTGCCGCAAACTTAAGCAGTTGAACAGCAATTCCCGAAATAAGGTTGACGATTGTATGTGATTACGGTTTAATGCGCCTCGTTGCCCGGATAGCTCAGTCGGTAGAGCAGGGGATTGAAAATCCCCGTGTCCTTGGTTCGATTCCGAGTCCGGGCACCACTATTTAAAGAACCCGCCCAAAAGGCGGGTTTTTGCTTTCTGGAGAGCTGGACTCTTCATCGAACTACGTTCGATTATTCGCCGCAAGCGGCTCACCCCTTCGGGGCCAGCGCGACAAGCGCGCTGTTCAACGCCTCCGGCGTTAGTCCGGGTCCGGGCACCACTCTTTAAAGAAACCGCCCAAAAGGCGGGTTTTTGCTTTCCTGTGTTCTGGCTAACCCAAACCGCCCCTCACTCAATCATCACCGTCGACAGCCGGTACCAGCCATCATTGCGTTTCCCCTCGTTAGCCAGCTGAATACGCGCTTTGTTGTGTTTATCCACCAATGCCACATCCAACTGATAGCGTCCTGCCGCAAGGTTACGCGGGGTAGCCAGCTGATAAGCCGAACTGTGCCTGCCCGGCAGCCACTGACGGATATCATCCCCGGCGCAGCCCTGGGCAACCGTGCTCCCCTGATTGTCCTGCAGCCGCCAGGCCAGCGTATAACGCAGATAAACGGGCGCCACACCCTCATTTGACCATTGGCTATTGAGCGACAGGGCCTCTCCTGCATGCACGCTCGCCGGATGGGTCAGCGATACCACCCGGAAGCGATAGCCTATTTTGGCCAGCGCCTTGTCGACGATATCGCGATAGACCTTCGGTATTTCGGTAGATTTAATGTTCAGGGTGCTGGCATGCTGCGCCAGCGCCCAGTCAAAGGTGGCCTGTACCTCTTCGCGCGTATACTTCTGCTCGGTCAGCCATTCCGCCATATGACCGCAAATCTCCAGACTGACCGGCGCTTTTTTCCATGCCTCGTTGAACCCCGGCCAGGCTGACTGCGTCGCCGCGATACGTTCCGGGTAATCTTTGGCCATGTGGCTCCATGTGGGGCTGAAGTTACGCCAGTCTCCCCAGCAGTCCGCCCGCCAGCCAGCCCCTTTTTTTGCCGCATAGGCCACGGAATCATAGCCGTTAATCAACATGATTTTGGGTGTGTCAGGAAAGGCGCTGAAATGCATATCAACGTATTGGTTGAGCAGCGCGGGCGGATAGCGCTCCTGTAACGGCGGCAGGTTCGGGAAATTGCTGTTGTGCCACTCTCCCCATGCGCCGACCATCCCGATATCAATGAACGCCAGTTCCGGGTTATTGTTATAGCGCGCGCCAAATGCCTGCAGCAGGCGCCGGGCATAAGCCATATAGGTGGGGTCGTCCAGATCGGGGGCAAAGGTTTTGTGATCCGGCGTCCAGGTGCCTTTGATCCCTTTATCGATAAGCCACTGGGGGATCTCTGAGCCAGACTCCGGCCCATCGAGGATCATAAACCGCAGACCGACATTCATGGCCGGCTGATGCGCGGCCGCAGCAGCAAACCCCTCATCCACCAGCGCAAAATTGTACTCTCCTTCTCGCGGTTCCACTTCGCGCCAGTAGTAGCGTCGATACTCAAGACCCGTCGCCGGATAGTCGGCAATGCTTAAGTCCTGATCGTGAAAACGGGCAACACCGTTTCCCGGGTTTGCCAGAGGACCGCTAAGGGCGGCCGGATTCACCGTTTGTAACCTGTCTGCGCTCTCCGCCCAGGCGCCATCTGAAAGGAATAGCAGTGCTCCGGCGACCAGAAGTAACAACCGATTTTTATGGCGTGGCAGTTTGTAAATGCACATTAAATACTCCTTTCCCCAGAGTGTTACATCCAACAGAGAAGATTTTATTTCACACGATATATTCCCGGACTCACCCAATATTACTATTTCCATGCGTAAACGCTGGGCTAATGTTGATATGTTACTGCGCGGGAAGAGCGAGTGTTATGATTCACCTTTCATACTTCTGGGACTAAAGACACCGCTTATTTCTGAGTTTATTCATATTTACTCATGAGTACCATGGTAAAATGTTCAATAAAAATAACAGAATAATCAAGAAGCTGTTCTTCCATGAGTCTTGGGACATTATGGTCATCAACAGCCACGGCCAGCATGTTTTCCCGGAAAACACGCTGGATATTCTCTGTAATGCAAAAGCACGGCAGCTTGATAAAAAATATATTTTCCAGGCCGATCCTTTTATTATCGATAAAGGTGAACGGCTGTATGTTTTTTATGAAGCTTTCTCCTTCCTCACCTCAAAGGGGGTACTGCGCTGCCGTGTCCTTAATAAAGACCTGGAGGAGATAGAAGACGTTAAGCTCGAGGGGTTTGACGACTTAAAATGTCATCTCTCCTTTCCCTTCCTGTTCGAACTCGACGGCAAACTGTTTATGATCCCGGAATCGGCAGAGCGGAAAGAGGTCATTTTGTTCCAGTCGGTTGATTTTCCCGCGCGCTGGGAAAAGGTGAAAGTCCTGGTTTCCGATATGGCCGTGACGGATAACGTAATCTTTGAGCTGAATGGCGTGAATTTCATGGCCTCCACCACCATGGACAATGAGCTAGTGATCCACACCTCAGACGCTATTCTCGGTGACTGGCAGCAAATTTCTCCTGACCTGGATATCTGTAATATGCATGCCAGAGGCGCCGGAAAGCCCTACTCGATCAACGATAAAACCTACCTCTTTACCCAGGAGTGCAGTGCTGGGTTTTATGGAAAATCCATATTCATCAAGGAATTGACCAATCTGACGCCGCATAAATATGAAGAAAAGTTGGTCGGTAAAATAAGCCCGTCGATTAATAACAGTGACGGTATCCACACGTTAAACTTTACCGATAACTATATTGTCTACGATACAAAACACCTGACTTTCAGCCTACTTTCCACCCTTAAAAAGCTGGCCTATAAAGTGATGGTGAATCACCGCAAGCGTCTTTTTAGCTAAGTGACAATAGCGGTATTCAGAACTAATCTAACCAGAGTGACAGGATAAACACTGTAAAAGAGCTCCCCTGCTCCGCCACGTCAGTGCGCGGGCCACTGCTGGCTTTTTGAGGGCGTTAATATGGCGATTCTGGTTACGGGCGGTGCAGGCTATATTGGTTCACATACGGTACTGGCATTACTCGAGCGGGGAGAAGAGGTCGTTGTCATTGATAACCTTTCAAATGCCTCGCAGGAGTCATTAATCCGGGTCGCAGAATTAACGGGCAAACGGCCAATAGTCTGTATTGCTGACATTCTGGATCGCGACTCTTTAAAAAGCCTTTTCACTCAACACAGCATCACCGACGTCATTCACTTCGCTGGCCTTAAATCGGTATCTGAATCTATTGCACATCCTCTCGCCTATTATGAAAATAATGTGGCCGGGACGATGGTGCTTCTACAGGAAATGCAGCAGGCGGGTGTCGCCAGCCTTATTTTCAGCTCCTCGGCCACGGTTTATGGCAATCCCGATACCGTTCCCTTAAGCGAAAAGTCCCCTACCGGCGGTACAACTAATCCATACGGCACTTCCAAGCTGATGGTGGAGCAGATTTTGCGAGATTTCGCGGCGGCGCAACCGCAATTCAGGATCACTTGCCTGCGCTATTTTAATCCGGTGGGGGCGCATCCTTCCGGACGCCTGGGAGAAGATCCAAACGGGATCCCCAATAATCTTGTACCCTATATTTCTCAGGTCGCTATCGGCAAGCTGGCGTGTCTGACCGTCTTTGGCGATGACTATCCCACGCCTGATGGAACGGGCATCCGTGATTATATTCATGTGATGGACCTGGCCCACGGCCACCTGGCGGCGTTGGATCATAAAGACGAAGGGGACGCCTTCAAGGTCATCAACCTCGGTACCGGCGTCGGTTATTCGGTGATTGACCTGATCAAAGCATTCGAAAAAGCGGCGCAGACCAGAATCAATTACCGCATCGTTGGCAGGCGATCCGGCGATGTGGCAGAGTGCTGGTCAGATTCATCGCTGGCGCGCCAGCTTCTCGGATGGCAGGCGACGCGCAATTTAGATGAGATGATGCGCGACGCCTGGAACTGGCAGAAGAACAACCCCGACGGCTATAACGCCTGACTACCGGCAGGGTAAACAGGGGCCATATGGCTCCTGTTAATTACTGATATTTCAGGTTGAGCCACCAGTCCCAGATCCCGACGTGAAAGTGCTGGAACAGGTCTATCCCCAGGGCTGATTTGATCATATAGAGCGTCAGCAGCACGCAACACAGCAGGAACAGCGTGGCAAACAGAATGAGAAAAGTGACCACGATACGCGACAGCTTTGACTCCGGGCGCGACCGCGTGCGGAGATCCCGCCCCAGTAAAAACACCATATAGAGGCGTTTGCCGAAGAAAGGGAAACTTTTACGGATATCGATCCGGTGCCGCGACGCCAGGGTGATCGAGACGATCGCGCTCTCGATCTCCTCTTTTTGCTCAGGCGTCAGCTGAGCGGTCACGTTCTTATCAAGCACTTCGTAAAAACGATCGATAACGATCGGGTTTCTGGGCTTACTGGTCAATTTTAACCTATTGATTTGTCTAATTTGTGGTAAATGGAGACGGTTTTCCTGGCGATTTCATCCCAGTTGTAACGCTTCAGAAAATCGCCGTAATCAACGCGGGGCAAATGCGCCTGGCTTGCCATTTTTGCTGCTAAATCAGCAACGTTTCCCAGCTTAAAACTGGTCTCATCCGGCAAACCGACCTCAAGGTTCGGCAGGATATCGCTCACCACCACTGGCAGGGAATAGGACATCGCCTCAAGTAGCGCAATGGGTAAACCCTCATGGTACGATGGCATCACAAAGAGCGACGCCTGAGAGAAGACAACCTGCAACGCCTCGCCCTTTAAAAACCCCGTCATCACCACGCCAGGCGTGTCAAACGCGAGCTGTTTCAAACGCAAACTGTATTCCGAGGGATGATCCGCATCTCCCACCAGCACCAGCGGCAGCGTCAGGCCTGACTGTTGGTATGCGGCGATGGCATCATGCATCCCCTTCTCTTCCACAAAGCGCCCGACCATCACGATATAGCGCTCGGGCTGCAGCTCGTAGCGCCCGAGGATCTTATCGATCGTCTCTTTATCCAGCGGGCCCGGCACGTTAACCCCGTTGTAGATCAGATGTGCATCATAACGGTGGTATTTCTGCTGGATCAGCTGGTTGATCACCTCGGAGATCACAATCACTTCGTGGGCATACTTCACCGCCACTTTCTCGCCGAGCATCAGGATTTTTTTCGCCATCTTGCCCCACTTCTGGCGATCGTAATCCGGCCCGTGATGGGTAAAGACCACGCGTTTACCCAGCAGGCGTAACAGCGGCACCACGAGACCCGGCCCGATGGCGTGAACATGAACAATATCGGATCGATCGACGAATGTCCTCAACGCAGCAATAACAGAGTGCACAATGGCCTCAAAACTGCGTTTTTTGGGCGCCCACAGCGCCAGGGTCTCCACGTTTTTGTAGCGTGAGCGCCGGTAGGGTACGTAGGGTGACCGGGCAATGACGCAAATCTCCACCTCATACTGCTGGCGGATAGCCGGGTAGAGATTCTGACAATGGGTTTCGACGCCGCCTAAGACATCCGGGATGCCGCGGGTACCCAACACCGTGATTTTTTTTGCCATGTTATCGCCCGTCGAGCAGCTCGCGGTAGAGCGCCTGCAACGTCTCCATGTGCTTACGCAGTGAGTATTTCTGGCAAAGTCTTTCGCGGCCTTTCTGCCCCATCTCCCGGGCCTGCTGCGGGTTTTCCGCGATCTCGTCCAGCGCATCGGCCAGATCCTGAGCGTTGCCAGGTTCAAACAGCAATCCTTCAATACCGTGTCGTATCTGCTCCGGGATGCCGCCAATTCGGGCCCCCACCACCGGGCGGGCGAACGACATCGCCTCCAGTACCGCCATGGAGCAGTTCTCATAACATTCAGAAGGCAGCACCACCGCCCGGGCATGTTTAATCAGCGCATCCAGCTCCGGCCCTTGCTGCACATAGCCGAGGAACTCCGCATGGGGGAAGGTTTTTACCATGTCGTCATACAGCGGCCCGTGGCCGACCAACTTTAACGGCATTTTATTCCGCATAAGCTGATGCGCCTGGGTCAGCGTCGGCACCCCTTTTTCACGGCTCAGGCGGCCAACGTAGAGCAGATAGCCTTCGTCCGGGCCCTCTTCCGACTGCTGACTATCGTCAATACCGTTCACGATGACATCGATACGGGAGTCCGGCAGCGAGCGCCTCAGCTCGTTACGCAGAAATTCGCTCGGGGAGACAATCACGTCCAGCGCCTGATAATTTTGCGCGATGTACTGCCAGGTCGCTTCTAAGGACAGCAGCAAACTCTTCGCCGCCGAGCCCTCCTGGCAGCGATAGCGAAACGCATTAAACACGCTGCCCGTCACGCAGGCATCACATACCTTGCCGTCACGCAGCATAGAGTAGGAGGGACACATAATTTTATAGTCGTGAGCGGTTAGCACCGTCTTACAGCCGAAATCCCGGGCGACTTTAATCAGCGCAGGCGTCAGCTGATGATAAATATTGTGGAAATGGACGATCTCCGGGCGCGTCTGTTGCAGCAGCGCCACCATTTTTTTGCACGCCTCCCGGTTGTGAATAAAGCTGATGGCGGTTTTTGCCCCCGCCAGCAGGCCGCCCTCTTTGTGATAATCCACATTAGTGACGAAGTAGTCCGCATAGTCAGAGGGAAAATTTTTCTCGTGCTGCATTGAGAAATCAATTACCTCCACCCCGGCCTCTTTCAGCATGTTACGTTCCTGAAAATAGACCGTTTCAGCTCCTCCTTTAATAAAGAAGAACTTATTCACCAGTAAGACTTTCATTACTCTACCTGCTCATGAATAACTTTATTGCCCGGTGGCACCCTGGGATCGCGAAGGGGGTGGAAAAGGCCTTTAACCAGCCCGGCAGAGAGCACCGCCAGATTAATCACGCTGTTGAGGCCGTTTTTTAATGAGCGGTTGCGAATGGTTTTCAGCAGGATGAAGGCCAGCAACGGCAGCAGCGCAATGTCGATCAGGCTGACGTCGAAAGTGAAGAACACAATCAGAACGATAAAGATGTAACTTGCGAAAATCACTTCGTTTTTCACCAGCATCAGCGCATCGCGAAACCAGGGCTTGCCCCATGCGCTGCGCAGCAGTTCTCCCGGCGCCTGATGAAACCCGCTTTTCCAGCGATAGCGCAGCATTTTAAAGGTCGGCATGGTGTAGGAGGTATGGCGGAAATAGGGCACGTTCAGGCGATGCAGTTTGTAGCCCGCGGTCAGCAGGCGAATGCCCAGCTCCGCCTCTTCATAGGCGTGCAGGCTGCGGTTGGTCAGATAACCGATGTCGGCAATCGCCGACAGGCGATACAGGCCGCCACCACCTAAATGGTCGCAGTCGCCCAGCGGATAGATCTTATTGATGCGCTGTTTGCGGGAGGTAAACTCATAGTTTGAGGCGTCGTCCATCTCCACCGTGCCGGCCACGCCAGCATAGCCAGGATTTTCCTGCAGAAACGCCACCGCCCGATCGATAAAGCCCGGCTCCAGCTCCATATCGCCATCCATCAGCAGAATGAACTCCCCTTCGCTGTGAAGGTAGCCCAGCTGATGCCCGACACCGCAACAGCGGTCTGCCGGTTCGGTTAACGACACCACCATCACCCCTTTATCGCTGGCCAGCTGCTGGGTGTTATCCGTAGAAAGACTGTCGGCAACGATAATTTTATGCGGATACTCAACGATCTGGCTGCGAATACTGTCGATGGTTTTCTCAATACACTCGGCTTCGTTAAACGTTTTAATACTTACGGTAATAAACGGTTTGTACATCAATAGAGCCCCGTATAACGGCGTACGGTCCGGCGGATAATCAAGCTGGAACCTAAAGATAAATAGAATAAGAATTGCAGCATTGGCACGATCATCAGTATCTGACTGTAGGGCAGACTAAGCAGACAGGCGATGGCAAAAACATTAAATGCCGGTGCAAAGCTCAGAAGGTGGAGATCTTGTTTATCAATTTGGTCAACGGATAACAGAGGTTCAGGCTGAACCACTTTCAGTATATAAACAAATAGCCCAATAAATATAAGCGTGCCCACCACGCCCACTTCCCAGAGCAGCATACTCATGGCGGTACTGTCGAGGATCAGGTTATAGACCTGATTCAGGAAACCTGGCGAGAGGAAGCTACCGCTGTTGGTGGCATTCAGCCCGTAGCCGAACAGCGTGCCCGGCAGCCCCGACAGGTCGTTATGCTGGAGCCAGAACGTCAGGGTAGTAAAACGCCCGATCTCCCCGCCTGGCAAGATGAAATTCGGGTCGAAAATATAGCTGAGTGAACCAAAGAAAACCGTGAACGGGTTCTCCGACATATCGATGCCATAAGCGGCGGTATAGCTGTAGGCGAGAATGACAATGGCCAGCCCGATTAACAACACCATCGCCACCAGAATGGAGAGCAGCACGGCTAAATTCACCCGACTCGCCTCTTTGACCCAGGAGGGCATAAGCCACACCCAGCCCAGCAGCAACGGCGACAGCAGGATCACGAATTTCACTTCACCAATAATGCACATCACAAACCCCAGCGCGATATGCAACGCCATGTTTTTAAAGCTGGTCAGCCCATGCTTATACTCCGAGACCTTCAGCAGCATGATCAGCAGACAGAACAGCCCCATCGCCGCGGTGTTGCCGCCACCCATCGGGTCACCACCGAACGTCCCCACCACGGAGTCCCATTTTTCCTCTTCGCCGTGTAACGCCACGCGCTGCGGCACCACAAAGAGGAGCTGGTAGAGCGCAACCGGGAACTGGATATAAAAAATCCAGTACAGGCCGCGCGTCACCTGATAGATCTGCGATTCCCGGCAGAAGCCCAGCAGAAGGCAGAGCATCACCAGCGAGAGCGCAATCTCATTCTTAAACCCGATAAGGGTAATCAGCGCCCCGCCCTGGAACAGGGTCGAAATCCCCGCCAGCACGATAAACGAGAGATACAACGTCAGAACAATCGCTTCCTGCGCATCCAGCCGCACGGGTTCATGGCGGGTTTGCAGCACGAGGAAACCGGCCATCAGCATCGTCATGAAGAAGGGGAGCCACAGCACCGCCAACTCACCGGTGAAGTACTGCACCAGCCCGATGAAGATGAGGGTCAGCAGGGTGAAGGTTTGTAAGTAATGTCCGGTATTAAGATTCATGATGCCACTGACCCGTTTTTCAGAATGTCGGCGCGCTTATTCACCTTCAGGTAGATGAAGGCGTAGCGAATGAACGTCAGAATCGAAAATAAGATGATGGAGGTCGCATAGTCATTGTAAAAATAGGGCACAACGAGGAACGCGATAACCACAATCGCCAGTTGTTCAAGCTGGATCCGCAGGAAGTAGCGGTGCGAGCCGAAAATCAGTTCAATCACCGTCAGCGGACAGACCGCCAGCGCCGGGAAGAGGTAGGGCAGCATATAGCGCGAGGTCGGGACGGAGGCGATCCACTCCTCGCTGAAGCCCAGATTCATCACAATCGGATAGAAGATGAAGACCCCCAGCGTGCAGATCACCCCCAGCACCAACAGCAGCAGACGGACCTTTGTGTACTCTTCGTAGTTGAAGACGTTGTTTCTGAAATCTATCGACCATTTCGAGAAAATGGTGTTCCGCACCGCATTGCCGACAATCACCACCGGGGCCAGACAGAAGCGGCTCACCACCGAGAAATAGCCCGCCGTTAAGGCCGAGAACCAGAAGTTGATGAGCATAATCGGCAGGTTGTTATTAGCCATCGCCAGCACTTCGGCACTGCCCACTTTGGTAATGTGGTGGATATTTTTTTTCAGGAACGCCAGGTTACTGGAGGGCCACAGGTGACGCAGGGTGACGGTGCGAATATCAAACGCCCGCAGAATGCAGGCGCTGGTCAGCGCCATCATCAGGATCGCCCACATCCAGTAAAACGCCATCACCTGGTGGGTGAGCAGCACGGAGACCACCACCACCACCGAGACGGAGATGCGTTGCACCACCAGAAAGCGAAAGTTTGCCGTACGCAGCGACAGGTTCTCGGCGACCAGCACCCAGGTATTCGAGAGCGTGAGCAGGTAAAGAAAGAGCATATTCTGGTGAAACAGCCAGCCCGTCAGCACCGCATAAGGAATGGCGATGGTCAGGCTTTGCAGGAGACAAAACACCACATTCTGGGCCAGCTCGTCATCCTGTTGTCTGGGGATCAACAGCTGCGAGGCAAAGGTGCAGACCTGCGCCCCAATCAGGGCAATACTGTAGTTGAGCGCGTAGAGCCCCACTTCGCCAAGATCGTACTTATGCGAAATGAGCCAGATCGACAGGGCACCAATCAGCTGTGAAATAACTGATGACCCTGCGATCGTGGAGGCGCTCTTGAGAAGACTCATGCCCGGCCTGTGTTATTCATCAGTTCATGCGTATGGTAGTTAAGTGAACGCAGTCCCTCTTTACTCTCCAGATTTTTATCCACGACCTGGTTCAGCACGCCGCCGATAATCACATTGTGGTGGTGGGTCGCTTTCTCAATCGCCGGTCCAGTGGTGTCGGCAGTGTTCAGACCCGCTTTGAGGACAAAGATCAGGCCGTCCGTTACCTGGTTAACCAGTTGCACTTCCTGGCTCTGATTCACTGCGGCGACATCGACAATGATGCGCTGGTAGCGGCTACGCAGCGAATCAATCAGCGGTTTTAACCGTTCAGGCGACAGCAGCAGCAGCGCCGAGACCGGCGTATTGCCGCGCGGCAGGAAATCGAGATTATCGTTTATTTTCACCAGCACGTTGTCGGTCGCGTTGTCGCCGCGCAGTACTTCTGCCACGCCAGGCGCCTTCGGTGAGCCCAGCTCGCCCGACAGCCCGTCGCTGTTAAAGAAGTCCATATCGATTAGCAGCGTTTTCTGGTCGAAGCTGAAGGAGCTCGCCAGCAGATTCGCCAGCAGCGTCCGTCCCTCTCCACCCTCCGCCGACGTCACGGTAATCACCTGCAGCGGATGGCTGCTGAGCATGATCTGAGTGCGCATACTGTGAATAACGTCCGCGTTCAGCGGATCGCTCATCATCAGATCGCGGATTTTGCTGCGTCCTCCCACCCCCTTGAAGCGGCGGATCTCACCCAGCGGCATCAGATTCAGCCGTTTTTGCATCTGGCTCAGGCTGTTCACCGACTTGTCCGTGGCCGTTTTCACCATGATGTACATCACGTAGAAGAGCATCACCAGCAGCACAATCATCAGCATCAGCAGCGGCTTGTTCGGTTTAGCCGGCTGCGCTGCGGGCACGGCAGGATCGTAGATCTCCGCATCCGCATCGGAATAAGAGCCGGGTAGTGCCAGCTCCTGCGTGCGCTGATAGGCCATCTTGTACATCTCTTCCGTTTTATCCAGCGCCAGCTTGAGATCGTTGTAGCCGTCACGCTTCAGGGAGAGCTTCTGGAAGTTCGCTTTCTGCTCTTCCAGCTGCTTCTGGTAATTTTTTTCGTCCGCCAGCGCCGCCTCGTAGGTCTGGCGTATTCCTGCCTCCTGCTCCCTGAGCGTCATCGCCGTTTGCGCCTGAATGGCACTGATACGCGCCCGGGCCTGGATCACTTTGTCATGCTGGGGACCGTAGGATTTCTCCAGTTGGGAAAGCTCGCTGTTGGCCTGGATCAGGGCAATGCGTAGATCCTGGATCTGGGCGTGATTTGAGATAGATGGCAGTGAAATGACCTGCCCCCGCGAGCCACCGGAGCGGATTTCGTTATAAACAGACTCCGCCGCTACCCGGCGCTCGGTCGCGTTTGCCAGGCGGTTGGTGATAATGCCCATCTGCTCCGTTTCAAAGCCATCAACGCCACGGAAGGTTAGCAGCCCCTCTTTTGCCAGATAGCTATCCAGCGCACTCTTTTGCTGCACCATTTGCTGCTGGAGTTCCTGCAGCTTCTGCTGGTTATCTTCTCTCGCCTTCGCTGTTTTTTGCTGCTTGAGCGCAAGGGTGTAATTAATAAACGACTCCGCCACGCCATTGGCGATATCCGCCGCCAGCTGTGGCGAGGTGGATTCATAGGAGACGGTAGACAAATGGGTCGTACGCACGTTGCTGATCGTCAGATCCTTCTGCAGCGTTTTCAGGGCATGATCAACCCGCTGCTGTTCATTTGCAGGCGTTGCGCTACTGCCAGACCCCTCACCGTTAAACGCCGGGTTTTGATCGAGTTTTAGCGTGCGGATGGCTTGCTCAAGCACCACGCGCGATTGCATCAGCGCGTTTTGCGTTTCGTAGTACCCGTTACGGGTGGAGTCATAGCCTTCCACTTTCTGGAAAGGTGAAACATTGTCCGGCTGAGCTTTAATCAGTACCGTGGCAGTGGAAACATACTTCGATGACATCAAACTCATTAATGGCCAGGCAATCGCCCCGGCAATCACGCCGGAGAGAACGATTTTCCAGGAGTTCTTTTTAATTTCTCTGGCAAATCTGGCGATATCGATAGCGCTTTCTCGCTTTTTGCCATTTTCCACTATTGATAGTTTCATGGTCAGAAGAACCCTATGCCAATAATTACGAGATCGCCCGGGAGAACGGAGTGGGTAACATCAACATTTTCGAGTAACTCACCGGAGGATGATTGACGAATGCTGAGATCCGTACGGTCTGCCCGGTCGGTATAACCCCCCGCCAGCGCGATGGCTTTTTCCACGGTCATACCCGGCTCATAGGAATAGCCATTGGGGTTCTCAACTTCACCAGAGATATAGAACTTACGGAATTCGGCGATATTTACGGTCACCATGGGATTAAGCACAAAGCCATTACGCAGGCGTTGCGTAATCTCTGCATCGACCTGGCTTGCGGTTTTGCCCTTTAATTCCAGCTTGCCAATATAGGGGTAATTAATAGCCCCACTATTATCAAGTACTACTTTCATGGTCAGGTCAGGTTGACCGGCAACGTTAATGTTGACGATATCCCCTGAGCCCAGTAAATAATTTGCTGTATCGACCACACTATTGTCCTTTAACGTCGGCTGCGGTGATTTGCAGCCAGCAAAAAGGACACTGAGAAGTAAAAACGCGCACAGTTTCATTATTTTCATTTTAAATCTGAACCTTAGCTGTAAGCATAATCAAAGATTGATCGTAGCCCAACGTTTCAGTCACCACGCGATCGTCGTTAGGGCCGATGGTAAACGTATCGGTATCTTTATTAGACTTAAGCGTATCTAGATGATATTGCACACCAAAGTTAATCGATGGTGTGAGGTCATAACCTACAATAAATGAAAACACGCCATTCTTATCGTGACGGTCCTTGTCCTGATCTTTGTAGTCTTCTGTAATGTATGCGTAATCAAGCAACGTCGTTAACCGGTTATTCATCCAAAAATGTTTGTATGAAACGCCGTACTCCGTGACTAAATTATATCCTCCCGCTTCGGAAGGGTCTTTAATACTTTGGGATGTTCTTAAGGTAAAAAGCGACTGTTGGAGAGGTCGCCATTCACCCAGAATATCCCAGTTAATCCCGTTAAAATCCTTCGATCCAGGGTTATTTTCAAAGGTTTTATAAAGCCACGACACGTTCATATCAACGTTCGTTTTGCCCGTCAGCTGCGACTGAATGCCATAACGCAAATAGTATTCATTACTGTCTTTTTCTGACGCATGGCCATAGCGAAACTGGTTGGTAATAAAACTATAGCGAAAACGCGTCTTAGATGTGTATTGATCGAAAATTTCTGCGATCAGCGTATTTTCGTCCCACTCCTGTTCGCGGATATACTGTGCAAAGTCCTCATCCTTGCTTTCAACCTGGCCGGTATTGCCGAAGGTCCACTTGCGGTGTATCAACGCCAGGTCTGCTCTTCCACGGCCATCTGGCGCACCGTAACTATAGCGCAGCTCACCGTTGAACAAATTGGTGGTTAACGGTGACCTCACGCCAAATTGCCGGAACTGTTCGGGCAGGAACCCTTCCGTCACGCCGCGCCCGCGCTCCTCATGGCCAAGGGAATCTTCCAGATTCAGGGTCAGGCCATGCATCAGCCCAAATCGCCAGTCGCCTTTAAAGCGAAAAAAGTGATCGTCATAATCATCCGCAGAATCGCTCGAGTAGTGGCGATAATCCCCGGAGTACATCAGCAGGTACTTATCCTGGCCCCGCTCCCCGTTCATGCTCAGGACCGGCTTGAGCCCCTGGAAGTCGGAGCCTTTTTCGTCGCTGTCGTGAGGCTGGAAAGTCACGTTATCGTTATGCCCATAATCCACAGCGACGTTGCTCTGAAAGTCGATGCCCGCCCAGCCGATGTGTGATTTTGGCGTTAATTCTGCTAACGCGACCGGAGACGCTATCATCCCAGCGATAATAATTATTTTAGTATGCATTCTTACCGACAAATCCCTTAAAAATGGTTTTAATGATGATTTTTATATCTAACCAAAAGGACCAGTTCTGAATATATTCAATGTCGTACTGGACTCGCTTTTCCATTTTATATAGCGCATCAATTTCGCCACGATAGCCATTAATTTGCGCTAAACCTGTGATCCCAGGCTTTACTTTATGGCGAATCATGTAGTTTTCGACCTGCTTACGGTAAAGCTCGTTGTGCGCCACAGCATGAGGCCGCGGGCCGACAATCGACATATTTCCTTGAATAACATTGATGAACTGCGGTAGTTCATCCAGAGACGTCCGACGTAAGAATGCTCCAAAGCGCGTGACCCGGGGGTCATCTCGTGTCGCCTGTATCACCGTGTCGGTATTTTCCATGACTTTCATGGTCCGGAACTTCCAGACTTTGATCTTCTGCCCGCTCAGACCATAACGATCCTGTTTAAAGAAAACCGGGCCGCGCGAGGTGAGCTTGATGCCGATGGCAATGACGATCATTAACGAGACAATCATTACCATAATCGCGCTGCCCAGCACCAGATCTTCTGCGCGTTTAATAAACGAACCTCCGCCATCCAGCGGCGAAGTGAAAATACCGATCGTTTGTAAGTTATGGATAGAGCGTATCTGCGATGTATTGGTACTGTAAGCGTAAAAGTCTGGCACGATGTAGGTATTGACAGTGGTATCAGACATCATGGCTAAAAAATGGCGTATACGCTGCAGCGCCACCATCGGCAGGGCGATGTAGATTTCATCCACTCTGCCCGCCTTCGCCTCCTCTACCAGCTTGATCACCGGCCCGTTATAAGGACTGGTAATTCTTTTCGCCAGTTCACCCAGCCGCTCCGGGCCACGTTCATCATAGAAGGCCAGCTCCAGCTGCACGTCCGCATATTCCAGCCGCAGGGCCTTTTCCGCCGCCAGGCCGTTATCGGTGATACCGATAATCGCCACTCTGATACGTTTTTTAGTCGACAGCTTAAAGATAATCAGCCGGCTCACGTAAAGAAAAGGGATCGGCGAGGCATACCAGAGCGGCATTGCCGGGATATTGCGCACATCAATAAAGCTCAGATAACCTAAAGAATATAATTTCGCGACTAAAAGGCGCACCATGCCGATAAACAGGATGGCCAGAAACGCCGTCAGAAGAAGACGCCGCTGGTTGCGTAATTTGTTGTTTTTAGGCCGATACAGATAACACTCTGTGTACTCACCAAACAGTAAAAACGAGATGGAGTACAACAAGCTGATCAAAATCACAGTGTCGAAAGACTCCATTTTCAACCACCAACCACTCAGCATCAAAATTAAATTAATTGAGAAGAAATCAATTAATTTAATGAATACTGAGTAACCTCCATGGATGATCTTCTGCGAATTTCTCAGCATGTCCTGACCTACTTATAATTAAGCATCGGTATTATTTTTTTGTGCTAATTGCACTAGTAAGCGTAATAAAAATAATAAAATGCTGTTTCGCGCAAGGATACGTTACCGAAAAGATTCAGCATCTCAGGGTCTGTCTGCATTCACAACTACATTGGTGTTGAACCCGGCATACACTTCTCTCATAGCGCTCAAAGCGTCGATTTTTTAGAGGCATCTGCTTGTATACAGCGTAAGCACTATTCAATCAAAGCGCCAATAAACTTTAGTCGTATTCCTTTTCGGTATGAAAAAAAACGATTACGCAGGCAAAATCAGGAAAACCATAGAAAATATGATCTACCTTATATGCTGTGACGTTATGGTGACAAAAGACGCAAAACCCGGCCGAAGCCGGGTTTTGTTATTTACTCATTGATGCGGGGATGTTGATCGACCAGTCGGGAACGCTTCGCCTGCAGTTGCGCAATTTCAGCATCGATATCTTCTATCTTCTGCTCAATGTTGTCGTGGTGCTCACGCAGGATCTCTTTCGCTTCCTGAAGGTCAGACGCAGCAGGCGTCGCCCCTTTCAGCGGCAGGTTCGCCGTCTCTTTCATATAAATGCCGGTTACCAGACCGATGACCGCTATCACCATCAGGTAGTACGCTGGCATCATCAGGTTCTGGGTACTCTCCACCAGCGACGCCGCCAGCGTAGGGGTCAGACCGGCGATCAGCACCGAGATATTAAACGCCGCCGCCAGTGCGCTGTAACGAATGTGCGTCGGGAACATCGCCGGCAGGGTGGAGGCCATCACGCCGATAAAGCAGTTAAGGATCACCGCCAGCATCAGCAGGCCGGCAAAAATCAGCCCGATCACATTGCTGTTAATCATAATGAAGGCAGGGATAGCCAGCGCGAACAGCGCGACACTGCCAAAAATAATGAAGGGGCGACGGCCAAAGCGGTCGCTCAGCAGACCCATGATCGGCTGGACAAACAGCATGCCCACCATAATGGCGATGATAATCAACACGCCGTGATCTTCCGAGTAGTGCAGGTTATGCGACAGATAGCTCGGCATATAGGTCAGCAGCATGTAATAGGTCACGTTGGTGGAGATCACCATACCGATACAGGTCAGCAGGCTGCGCCAGTGTTTGGTGGCAATTTCTCTGAACGAGACTTTCGGTCCATCCTGCAGCCCTTCGCGATCGCCCTGCTCCAGCTTATCAACATGCTGCTGGAACGCCGGGGTCTCTTCTAAGGCGTGACGCAAGTAGAGGCCGATAATGCCCAACGGCAACGCCAGGAAGAACGGAATACGCCAGCCCCAGGAGAGGAAGTTCTCTTCGCCCACCACGGTGGAGAGCAGCACCACTACGCCCGCGCCCAGCACGAACCCGGCAATGGAGCCAAAGTCGAGCCAACTGCCCATGAAGCCGCGCTTACGGTCCGGGGAGTATTCGGCGACGAAGATCGACGCCCCAGTATATTCACCCCCGACCGAGAAGCCCTGTGCCATCTTACAGAGCAGCAGCAGGATCGGCGCCCAGATGCCAATACTGGCGTACGACGGGATCAGACCAATACAGAAGGTGCTGACCGACATAATCACAATCGTGATGGCGAGGATTTTCTGACGGCCATACTTGTCCCCCAGCATCCCGAAGAACAGGCCACCCAGCGGTCGGATAAGGAAAGGAACAGAGAAGGTCCCGAGGGCGGCAATCATCTGCACGCTGGGATCGGCATCGGGGAAGAAGACTTTACCTAGCGCATAGGCCACGAAGCCATACACACCAAAATCGAACCATTCCATCGCATTACCGAGCGAGGCGGCGGTGATCGCTTTACGCAGTTTGCCGTCGTCAATAATGGTGACGTCGCGCAGGGTGATCGGTTTAACTTTTTTCCTTTTAAGCATTGCTATCCTCATAGACTAAGCCCAGTCCTCACCACAGCGCTGAAAAATGCGCTTTATGGAACCCGGGAAGCGCTTCATGCGCATTCTCGTCTCTCAAGCGTAGCAGGTTTACTTACACTGACCTTTCGGACCGGTACAACCGAACCTGTTGACGCCTGTCTGGGCTGTGAATGACAGCCTTTACCCTACCAGCGTTTATATGTGTGATCAACTTCACATATTTTTTTATGGTTATCACCAGAAGTGTCAAAACTGTAAATACATGCCCATCAGTTGTTTCTTATGTCTGGTTCTGTAAATACCCTTTCGAACGTTATTATTTGCTGTGAAATTAAAAAAGAACGACATTATTTTACAATGCATTTACAGCGGTTTTAATAATCAAGAGGCAAGTATCGTGTTTCCTTAAAATATGTGACGAAGATAACTAAAACAGTGTTTTATTTTGATTGAATCACAATTCCAACGATCGCATCATAAGCCCGTTACAACGAGTCTGGTGGCCTTTGAGTGAAGGCTTAAAAAAACCAAACTGGTTATATCTGCTGTATGAATGACGAATCCGCTGACGCCACTAGGTCACAATTCGTTGAATTCATTAGATTATTAAATATCACTTGTCCGCTGGCGATGCGCGATGAGATGTGAGGGTTGATGATGAAGATTAAAGCCGCGATAGAACGCATCCCCGGAGGGATGATGCTGGTTCCGCTGGTTCTGGGTGCAATTTTAAATACCTTAGCGCCTAATACTGGAGCCTATTTTGGTGGATTCACCAAAGGCATGATTACCGGCACAGTACCGATCCTTGCGGTCTGGTTCTTCTGTATTGGCGCTTCCATAAATTTACGTGCAACGGGTACGGTATTACGTAAATCCGGTACGCTGGTAATAACCAAAATTGCCGTGGCGTGGATTGTGGCGATGGTTTGTGCCATGTTTATTCCGGAAAACGGTATTCAGACCGGCTTCTTCGCAGGCCTCTCGGTGCTGGCCATTGTTTCTGCAATGGACATGACCAACGGTGGCCTGTATGCCAGCCTGATGAACCAGTACGGCACCAAAGAGGAGTCCGGCGCGTTCGTGCTGATGTCTCTGGAATCTGGCCCGCTGATGACCATGCTGATCCTCGGCTCCGCCGGTCTGGCCTCCTTTGAACCGCACCACTTTGTCGGCGCCGTCCTGCCGTTCCTGATCGGTTTTGCCCTCGGCAACCTGGACCACGATCTGCGCGACTTCTTCAGCAAAGCGACTCCGGTTCTGATCCCGTTCTTCGGCTTCGCGCTGGGTAACACCATCAACCTGAACGTTATCCTCGATACGGGTCTGCTGGGTATCGTGCTGGGTGTGGCGGTTATTATTATCACCGGTATCCCACTGATTATTGCCGACCGCGTTATCGGCGGCGGGAATGGTACTGCGGGTGTCGCCGCCTCTTCCGCAGCAGGCGCTGCGGTGGCAAACCCGGTGATTATCGCCCAGATTAACCCGGCGTTCGAACCGGTTGCCGCCTCCGCTACCGCGCTGGTTGCTGCAAGCGTCATCGTCACCGCGATTCTGGTGCCGATTATTACCGCGCTGTACGCCAAACGCTTTGGCAACGTCCCAACCACGACCGAAGAACAGCGCCCGGTTGAATCACTGCACCACTGAGATATAAGCCCTCGCCCGGACTATTCTCTCCCTTGAGAGAGGGTTAGGGTGAGGGGGAACATGCAACTCCGTTGTTGGTTCCGTTCACCTTACGTTCTTTGCCTCTCTGTCACACCTGAACCGGTGAACGTGCCAGGGGGGCTCGCCGCCTCCCCCCTGGCTACCCCGGCTCCCGGCAAAGAAAATCGCCGCTTCGCGGTTCCTTCGGCTTATTCCCTTCGGCTATCGGGTCGGGCGTGATCCTACATCCATGTAGGTCACGCCCTCTCGGCGCATCCCTGCGCCTCGCCCCGGCCTACGGTCAACGCCTCAGCGATTTTCAGCCGGACCAGGGAGTCGCTGTAAGTCTTTTATTACTCTCTAATTATTTCATTGCGTTAAGCATAAGAAAATGACTGAGGGTTCCTCAGCCCCTCACGGGAGAGGGAATCCCCTACTCCCCAAAAACCTCCTCCACCATCGCTTTCGCCAGCCTCGCCGCCGAACACAATCTCGGCATCCCCAGCGCCACATTCTGCCAGCTTTGCGTCACCGACCAGCACACCGGATGCCTCTCCACATCACACCAGTCACCCAGCCAGCCCAGCATATCTTTATGGTCGATAATCCCCGGCGTACTGGGCGTGGTGAGCCACTGGTGATAAAAATGGCGGGTATTAGGTGCAGCGTTGATCCCCTGCGCCAGATAGTTAGCCACCATGCTGCACAGGTTATCTTTCAACATGGCGCTGACGTCCGCATTCGCCAGCCGACAGGCATCACCGAACGCCCCCCAGCGCAGCTCCTCCAGCGCCACATAACCGCGACCGGCCAGCGACCAGCCGTCGTAGTGCCCGGCGCGCCAGCGGGTAAAAATCTGCTCGCTGTGAACGCCTGCCTGCACCGTTAATCCGCGCTGGGTTAACGCCTTCTCTTTGAACTGCGCACGTTGATGAAAATGGGCGGAGAGGGTTTCGTATTGATGCACCACGCCAATCGGCGGCTGATTACGCAGGCTGGCCTGCTGGCGCAGCGTGGAGAGAATGTGCGTCATCCGGGTCAGCGCCAGATGGCCGGGGTCGAACATGCCCGCCAGCTTCTCTGCCAGCCCGAGTCGCAGCACAGCATTTTCGCTGAACATTCCCCCCATGGCCCACTGACGAAGATGAGACTGCGCCATGATCTCCTGGGTTAAACGCTCACGAAAGTGCTGCTGTTGCGACACCACAGAGGTGTGACGCTGCGCGTCAGCCCCCTGCACCAGGTCGACCATAAATTTAGGATGGATACATTCCAGCGTCCGTCCGGGACCGTCCAGTAATTGTTTTGTCATGGTTGCTCTGCCGCGAATAACGTTTGAATATCATCGCGTAACAGTCGGGTATCTTCCTGAATCCACGTCGCAGTCGTAATGCATTGCTGCAACAGCTGGCTGAGCGCCCGTGTGGCATGCTCATTTTGCTGACGCACTGCGAGGCTATCACGCAAGCTTTCCTGTAACCCTGCAAGGCATAACGAGAATTCCGCAAAGAATGTCGCCATACCCGCTGTAACAGAGACATCGACCTGCGCAGCCAAAGCTTTACGAATTTGTTCACAAAAGTGATCTATATGCTGTTTAAATTTTTCATGAAGCTCTGACACGTTAATAACATAGCGCGTCCGCGTCATTACATAATCTTCCCAGCCCCAGCCCGGATTATTCAACCAGCGGGAGACCGTGTCGCGCAGCGCACTGCTGGTTCCCTGCCCCTGGCCAGCCGGCAGGCTCTCCTGAGCGATAGCATCGCTGAACAGCCCCCGGGTATTGAAGTTAAGCTGGTTTGCCTGAAACGCCGGGAAGCTGATCCGCGCGCGGAATCCGGCATGGCTTAGCTCCTCTTTAATCCGCGTTTCAATGGGCCGCATGGCGTCGTTCAGGGAGCGGGCCAGCGTGGTTTCCAGCTGGTCAAACCGCAGCGACAGCTCGCGACCGATTTTTGCCTGTGCATCCAGCAGGATCATTTCACAGGAGGAGCGGATTTTGCTCAGCAGGATTTGCGCCTGACCTTCATCATCCAGCACCAGTTGTCCCGGGGTAGCTAACGCCTCGGCATGGAGCGTGTGCGGCTTAAACCCGGCCAGATCGAGCAAATTATCCGGGTTGAAGATGTGCGCGACCGCATGTTTGATATCGTTCTGCTGCGTGCTGATAAACAGGTCGGTCGCCGCCAGCGCCTGTCCAACTTCATGCCGCACCTCATTGCTTACCGACGCCTGGCGGGACTGCAACAGCGCCATATCCTCTTCCAGGCGGGCGATATTCAGCTCCAGCTCGTCGAAGGCGACCGTCAGCCCCTGATAGCGGAAATCGAGATACTCCCGGGCGTTCTGGGCATAGTTCAACAGCTTATGCGACGCCGAGCGTAACGCATACAGCGAGGCATTGGCGTAGGCAGCATAAATCAGCTTACGGATCGGCTGCTCAAAGAGGGAATCCTCCCACAGCAGATCGGCGGAGTGGCGAACGTGCTCAATATCGTCCAGATCGGCAGTCCGCCAGCGGCGGCCCAGCGCAGCTTCGGCAAAATCCTGTACCCAGCGCTGCTCCTGGTGATCCGGCAGCTTGCCGTGCTGATTCAGTTCATGACGCGCCCGATTCGCCAGGTATCCCCACATCGAGGAGACCGGGAAGATCTGCCCCGGAGAGATATGGCCTTTCATCAGGGTGCCGGAGATCATCGCCCGCACCTGCTCTTCATCATCGCTGTTGCGGTCTTTCTGATCGAATTTGTTGACCAGCGCGTAGAGCGGTACCGATTTGCTGACGGCAGAAATAGCCAGCCGCACTTCGGCGTCCGAAATCGACTTCAGTTGCGTATAGTCCATTACCGCCAGCACCGCCGAAGCGCGGGCGAGCTGCTCAGTAAGCATTTTTTGCAGATGCGGTTGCCCGGCCTCATTCGGCCCGGGGGTATCCAGCAGGGTTAATTGCCCCAAATGACCATCCAGCCCGGCCAGATGGACAAACTCCACCTCAATAACCGGGATATTCTCAATCGCTGCATAGGCGGAGAAGGGAAAATCTGTTCCAAGCGCCTGAGAAAGTCGCACTAAATCATTCAGGTTTTTTAAACAATTAAATATCGGCTGCGCGCCTAAATAATGTTTTTCAAACGCTTCGCCAGTTTCAATGCGCCCCAGCAACGCATTCATATCTTTATCAATTTCAAGTTGCTGGGCCAGCTTGCCGCGATCGTAATTGGCCAGCTTCTTTTGCATTTGTTTTATTAATGTATCGATCGGCGCCACGTGAGAAAAATGCAGCACCGGCTCCTTCTGACCAGGCGTATGACGGATCAGCGTCGGCAAGGCGGTCATGGGACGGTTGCGATTGGGCAACACCTCCGTTCCCACAATGGCGTTAATCGTCGTCGATTTACCGGCTTTCATGGTGCCCACAATCGCCAGCACCATCTCCAGACGGGTAATTTTGCGCAGTTCATTATTCAGCATGGACTGCTGCGCTTCTAAACCACGGGTACTAAAATGTAGAGGTAAAACGTTGCTGGTTTCGCCGGTAATGGCCGATGTTGCATTGTCCAGCATCGCAACAGGCATGGCGCTTAGTGACTCGAGATTCTGCAATGAGAGTTGCAGCAGTCTTTCAGCTTCCTGGCTTAACTCAAATATTGTTTGTGTATGCATAGTAAAAAGCCTTCCCTTAACACAAATTTTATATAACCGAATTATTTTAAGAATGAAGGATCGGCTTATATGATTCCGTGTAGCAAATATGTTCGACGCAAAATAATTGCCTGATGACAATCAAATATATTCTTTAAGCGCTGAAAGCAGCGGAGCGCGCTCCTTCGGTCAGGGAAACCGAAAGACTAAGAGCGTAGCTCAAATTTAATAAATTTCAGGATAAACCATCTTTAATCGCCCACCAAAAATGAGGGGGTAATCATCCCTGCAAGCCCGGGGATGGCTATAAAAACATTTACGGTGAATATCATTAGCACCTTAACCTTATCCGAAATGACACGGCGTATCAATTTGCCGCAATAAAATATTATTGCTTTCATTCGCAAGCGTTTCATTCTCGCGCCGGGTACTTATCATTACCTGAGTCACTGACAGACCCTGTCATCAGAAACGCTTTTTTTAGCCAAAAGCGAAAAATAATATCACCGACAAAAGTAAGGACATGCGCTATACTTGCCGCCTTTTTCGACAACCTGTCGATTTTTGGCGGGCCTCATTGCCGCCGGTTCGCACTATTTTGAGGAGAACACCATGCAGCTTCCACACTGTCCTAAATGCAACTCTGAATACACCTATGAAGATAACGGTATGTTCATCTGCCCGGAATGCGCTTACGAATGGAACAACGCAGAACCCGTAGCCGAGAGCGATGAGCTGATCGTTAAAGATGCCAACGGCAACCTGCTGGCGGATGGCGACAACGTCACCGTCATTAAAGATCTGAAGGTCAAAGGCAGCTCTTCAATGCTGAAGATCGGCACCAAAGTGAAGGGCATCCGTCTGGTCGAGGGCGACCACAATATCGACTGTAAAATTGACGGCTTCGGCCCGATGAAGCTCAAATCCGAGTTCGTGAAGAAGAACTGATTTGTCGTTGTCTTTTGAGGCCCGGCAAGCGCAGCGCCGCCGGGCACTTTTGCCGGATGCGCTTCGCTTATCAGGCCTACAAATACCTCCCCCTTCTCGTTGATCGCCTGTCATCGCTTTCACCTCAACTCTTCAAACTCTCGCAACCAACACTTAACCTAAATGTCACATTGATCCGCCAGCATGAGGCCACATTTGAATTGAGGCCTTACCCATGCACACTGTCATCCGTGTCGAGAAACTCAGCAAGACCTTCCATCACAACAAGGCTCTGCATGCCGTTGATCTGACCGTCCAGCAGGGCGAAATGGTAGCGCTGCTCGGGCCATCCGGTTCAGGTAAATCCACTCTTCTGCGCCACTTAAGCGGCCTCATCACCTGCGACAAAACCTCAGAAAGCCACGTTGAGCTGCTGGGTAATACCGTGCAGCGCGCGGGCCGTCTGGCGAGTGATATCCGCAAAAGCCGCGCCCAGACCGGCTACATCTTCCAGCAGTTCAACCTGGTAAACCGCCTGACGGTGCTGGAGAACGTGCTGATTGGTGCGCTCGGCAGCACCCCGTTCTGGCGCACCTGTCTGCGCTGGTTCTCGCCAGCTCAGAAGCAGGAGGCGCTGCAGGCGCTCACCCGCGTCGGCATGGCCCACTTCGCCCACCAGCGCGTCTCCACCCTTTCTGGCGGTCAGCAGCAGCGCGTGGCCATTGCCCGGGCGCTGATGCAGAAAGCCAAAATCATTCTCGCCGATGAGCCGATCGCCTCGCTGGACCCGGAGTCGGCCCGCATCGTCATGGAAACCCTGCGCGACATTAACCGCAAGGACGGCATCACCGTGGTGGTCACGCTGCACCAGGTGGATTACGCCCTGCGCTACTGCGAGCGCATCGTCGCCCTGCGTCAGGGGCACGTCTTCTTCGATGGCGCCAGCCATCAGTTTGATAACGAACGCTTTGATCATCTCTACCGCAGCATTAACCGCGTCGAAGAGCGCGCGCAGGCTGCTTAACGTCTCCACAATGAGGAATGGAAATGAGCTATAAGACGGTTGCCGCGCTGGCCTTCACCAGCATGTTCAGCATCAGCACCCTGTTCAGCCCTGCGTTTGCAGAGGAGCAGGAAAAAGCGCTGAATTTCGGCATTATTTCGACGGAATCACAGCAGAACCTGAAGCCTCAGTGGGAACCGTTCCTGAAAGATATGGAAACCAAACTGGGGATCAAAGTGAACGCCTTCTTCGCCCCGGACTACGCGGGCATCATCCAGGGGATGCGCTTCAATAAAGTGGATATCGCCTGGTACGGCAACCTCTCGGCGATGGAAGCGGTGGATCGTGCCAACGGTCAGGTCTTTGCGCAAACCGTGGCCGCCGACGGCTCCCCGGGTTACTGGAGCGTGCTGATCGTCAATAAAGACAGTCCAATTAACAACCTCAACGACATGCTCGCCAAACGTAAAGAGCTCACCTTTGGCAACGGCGATCCCAACTCCACGTCGGGCTTCCTGGTGCCGGGCTATTACGTCTTTGCCAAAAACAATGTCTCCACCAGCGAATTCAAACGCACGGTCAACGCCGGGCATGAAACCAACGCCCTGGCCGTCGCCAACAAACAGGTGGATGTTGCCACCAACAACACCGAAAACCTCGACAAGCTGAAGACCTCCGCGCCAGACAAGCTGAAACAACTGAAGGTGATCTGGAAATCCCCGCTGATCCCGGGCGACCCGATTGTGTGGCGTAAGAACCTCTCCGAAAGCACCAAGGAGAAGGTGTACGACTTCTTTATGAACTACGGCAAAACCGCGGAAGAGAAAACCGTGCTGGAACGCCTGGGCTGGGCGCCGTTCCGCGCCTCCAGCGACCTGCAGCTGGTGCCGATTCGCCAGCTGGCGCTGTTCAAACAGATCCAGGGCGTGAAGGACAACAAGACGCTGAAAGAGGAAGAGAAGAACAGCAAGCTGTCTGAAATTCAGGCGCAGCTGGACGATCTCGACCGCCTGACCGCCGCGCTGGGCGCGATGACCAGCGTGACCAAAGCGGTGCAGTGATTAAGTCCCCTCTCCCTTAAGGGAGAGGGAGAACAGATTAAGGAGCACACATGCAAACCATCACCCTCCCACCGCCAAAACGCAGCTGGTTCTCGCTAATAAGCTGGGCCATCCTGCTGGCGGTGCTGGTTATCTCCTGGAAGGGCGCGGAAATGGCCCCGCTGACGCTGATCCAGGACTCGGGCAACATGGCGACCTTCGCCGCCGACTTCTTCCCGCCGGACTTCAGCCAGTGGCAGGACTACCTCAGCGAAATGACCGTCACGCTGCAAATTGCCGTCTGGGGCACCGCCCTGGCCGTGGTGCTCTCCATTCCCTTCGGCCTGATGAGTGCCGACAACATTGTGCCGTGGTGGGTTTACCAGCCGGTGCGCCGCCTGATGGACGCCTGCCGCGCCATCAACGAAATGGTCTTTGCGATGCTGTTCGTGGTCGCCGTCGGTCTCGGTCCCTTCGCCGGGGTGCTGGCGCTTTTTATTCACACCACCGGCGTACTCTCCAAGCTGCTTTCGGAAGCGGTAGAAGCCATTGAGCCCGGCCCGGTCGAAGGCATTCGCGCCACCGGTGCCAACAAAATTGAAGAGATCCTTTACGGCGTGCTGCCCCAGGTGATGCCGCTGCTCATCTCCTACTCCCTCTACCGCTTTGAGTCCAACGTCCGCTCCGCCACCGTTGTTGGCATGGTGGGCGCAGGCGGAATTGGCGTCACCCTGTGGGAAGCGATTCGCGGTTTCCAGTTCCAGCAAACCTGCGCCCTGATGGTGCTCATCATCATCACCGTCAGCCTGCTGGACTTCCTCTCTCAACGTTTGCGTAAGCACTTCATCTGAGAAGCGAGGCTTTGATTTGTATGCACTTATCCAGACATCCGACCAGTTACCCCACCCGCTGGCAAGAGATTGCGGCGAAGCTCGAAGTGGAGCTGCGCACGCACTACCGCTGCGGGGACTATCTACCTGCGGAACAGCAGCTTGCCGACCGCTATGAAGTCAACCGTCACACCCTGCGCCGGGCCATTGACCAGTTGGTGGAGCGCGGCTGGGTGCAGCGCCGCCAGGGCGTCGGCGTGCTGGTGCTGATGCGCCCGTTCGACTACCCGCTCAACGCCCAGGCGCGCTTCAGCCAGAACCTGCTGGATCAGGGCAGCCACCCCACCAGCGAAAAGCTGCTCTCGGTGCTGCGTCCGGCCTCCAGCCACGTGGCGGATGCGCTGGGGATCCAGGAGGGGGACAACGTCATCCACCTGCGTACCCTGCGCCGGGTCAATGGCGTGGCGGTGTGCCAGATCGATCACTACTTCGCGGACCTGGCCCTCTGGCCGGTGCTGCAACATTTCACCAGCGGCTCGCTGCATGACTTTCTGCAGGATGCCACGGGGGTTGCGCTCAAACGCACCCAGACGCGCATCAGCGCCCGCCGCGCCCAGGCCAAAGAGAGCAAGGTGCTGGAGATCCCCAATATGGCGCCTCTGCTCTGCGTGCGCACCCTTAACCACCGTGACGGCGAGGTGAACGCGACGGAGTACTCCGTCAGCCTGACCCGCGCCGACATGATTGAATTCACCATGGAGCACTGAATGCATTTCGATACCTCCACCCGTCAGCACTGGATGGCGGTGCTCGCCCACAGCCAGCCTGCGGCGCTTGCCGCGCGGATGTCGGCGCTGAGCCTGTCGCCCGCTTATGAACTGATCCGCGCGCCTGAAACCGGACTGGTGCAGATCCAGGCGCGGATGGGCGGTACCGGGGCACGTTACTTTGCTGGCGATGCCACCCTGACCCGCGCCGTGGTGCGTCTTGCCAGCGGCACCCTCGGCTACAGCTACCTGCTCGGGCGTAACAAACCCCACGCCGAGCAGTGCGCCGTTGTGGACGCCCTGCTGCAGGAAGCGCCCCATTTTCAGGCCCTGATGGAAACCGTTATTGCCCCGCTGGAAGCCGACCGCGCCGCACGCCTTGCCGCCCGTCAGGCCGAAGTGAACACCAGCCGGGTCGACTTCTTTACGCTCGTTCGCGGAGACAACGCATGACACTTCACCCCGCTTTTACCCTTGCCGTGCAGGATGCCCAGCACAGCTTTCGTCGTCTGCTGAAAGCGATGAGCGAGCCGGGCGTCATCGTCTCGCTGCATCAGCTTAAGCATGGCTGGCAGCCGCTGAACCTCGCCACCACCAGCGTGCTGCTGACCCTGGCCGATAACGACACCCCGGTCTGGCTGTCGGGCTCCGTCAGCAACGATATCGTCAGCAGCAACCTGCGTTTTCATACCAGCGCCCCGCTGGTGGAGCAGCCGCAGCAGGCGGTGTTCGCCGTCGCCGACGAGCAGATCGGCCACGAGCAGCTCAACGCCCTGAGCGAAGGCACCGCTGTGGCGCCGGAGACCAGCGCCACCCTGATTTTGCAGGTCTCCAGCCTGAGTGGCGGACGCATGCTGCGCCTGACCGGGGCCGGCATCGCCGAGGAGCGGATGGTCGCCCCGCAGCTGCCGGAGTGCATCATTCACGAGCTGACCGAGCGCCCGCACCCGTTTCCGCTGGGCATCGACCTGCTGCTGACCTGCGGCGAGCGCCTGCTGGCGATCCCGCGAACCACCCACGTGGAGGTGTGCTGATGTACGTTGCCGTCAAAGGGGGCGAGAAGGCGATCGCCGCCGCCCACGCGTTGCAGGAGCACAGACGCCGGGGCGATGAGCAGATCCCCGAGCTGAGCGTCGCCCAGATTGAACAGCAGTTGAACCTGGCCGTTGACCGGGTAATGACCGAAGGCGGCATCGCCGATCGCGAGCTGGCGGCCCTGGCGCTGAAGCAGGCCAGCGGCGATAACGTCGAGGCCATCTTCCTGCTGCGCGCCTACCGCACTACGCTGGCGAAGCTGGCGGTGAGCGAGCCCATCAACACCGCAGAGATGCGCCTGGAGCGCCGTATTTCGGCGGTCTATAAAGACATTCCCGGCGGCCAGCTGCTTGGCCCGACCTACGATTACACTCACCGCCTGCTCGATTTCACCCTGCTGGCAAACGGCGAAGCCCCTCGCCTTACCCCCTCAAACACCAAGCAGGACGCCGCGCCGCACGTCTTTAGCCTGCTGGCCAATCAGGGGCTGGCGAAAGCGGAAGAAGATTATGGCGATGAGCCAGACGACATCACCCGCACGCCGCCGGTTTACCCCTGTTCACGTTCATCGCGCCTGCAGCAGCTGATGCGCGGCGACGAGGGCTACCTGCTGGCGCTGGCCTACTCCACTCAGCGTGGCTATGGCCGTAACCACCCCTTCGCGGGGGAGATCCGCAGCGGCTATATCGACATCAATATTGTGCCGGAAGAGCTGGGATTTGCGGTGAACGTCGGTGAAATGCTGATGACCGAATGCGAAATGGTGAACGGCTTCGTCACCCCGGATAACGACGCGCCGCACTTCACCCGCGGCTACGGCCTGGTGTTCGGCATGGGCGAGCGCAAGGCGATGGCGATGGCGCTGGTTGACCGCGCCCTTCAGGCTCCCGACTACGACGAGAACATTACTGGCCCGGCGCAGGACGAGGAGTTTGTGCTGGCCCATGCGGATAACGTTGAGGCCGCAGGCTTTGTCTCGCACCTCAAGCTGCCGCACTACGTCGATTTCCAGGCTGAACTGGAGCTGCTTAAACGTCTGCAACAGGAGCGCGACAATGGCTAACCTCAGCGGCTACAACTTTGCTTATCTGGATGAGCAAACCAAACGCATGATCCGCCGCGCCATTTTAAAAGCGGTCGCCATCCCCGGCTATCAGGTGCCGTTCGGTGGCCGTGAAATGCCCATGCCCTACGGCTGGGGCACCGGCGGGATTCAGATCACCGCCAGCGTGATTGGCGAAGCGGACGTGCTGAAGGTGATTGACCAGGGGGCGGACGACACTACCAACGCCGTCTCGATCCGCCAGTTCTTTACGCGCGTGACGGGGGTGAACACCACCGAGCGCACCGAAGACGCCACGCTGATCCAGACCCGCCACCGCATCCCGGAGACCCCGCTCGTTGAAGATCAGATTTTGATTTTCCAGGTGCCGATCCCCGAACCGCTGCGCTTTATCGAGCCGCGCGAAACCGAAACCCGCACCATGCACGCCCTGGAAGAGTACGGCGTAATGCAGGTGAAGCTGTATGAGGATATCGCCCGCTTCGGCCACATCGCCACCACCTACGCCTACCCGGTGAAGGTGAACGGGCGCTACGTGATGGACCCGTCACCAATCCCGAAGTTCGATAACCCGAAGATGGACATGATGCCCGCCCTGCAACTCTTTGGCGCCGGGCGCGAAAAACGCATCTACGCCGTGCCGCCCTACACGCGGGTTGAGAGCCTCGACTTTGACGATCACCCGTTTACGGTGCAGGAGTGGGATGAGCCGTGCGCCATCTGTGGGTCGAAGCACAGCTATCTCGACGAAGTGGTTCTGGATGACACCGGCAAACGGATGTTTGTCTGCTCCGATACCGATTTTTGCCGCCAACAGAGCGAGGCCAACAGCCAATGAAACCGCTGCTTTCGGTCACTAACCTGACCCATCTTTATGCGCCGGGCAAAGGCTTCAGCGACGTGTCGTTTGACCTGTGGCCGGGGGAAGTGCTGGGGATTGTCGGCGAGTCCGGCTCCGGCAAAACCACCCTGCTGAAATCCCTCTCGGCGCGCCTGACGCCGCAGAACGGCGACATTCTCTATGACGGCCACTCGCTGTATGGCATGAGCGAGGCCGAGCGACGTCGCCTGCTGCGCACCGAGTGGGGCGTGGTGCATCAGCATCCGATGGATGGCCTGCGCCGCCAGGTCTCGGCGGGGGGCAACATCGGCGAACGGCTGATGGCCACCGGCGCGCGCCACTACGGCGACATCCGCGCGACGGCGAAACAGTGGCTGGAGGAGGTGGAGATCCCGGCGTCGCGCATCGACGACCTGCCCACCACCTTCTCCGGCGGGATGCAGCAGCGCCTGCAGATCGCCCGCAACCTGGTTACCCATCCGAAACTGGTCTTTATGGATGAACCTACCGGTGGGCTGGACGTGTCGGTGCAGGCCCGCCTGCTGGATCTGC
This sequence comes from Leclercia sp. GHBNCSD, assembly GCF_055805075.1. Taxonomy (NCBI): domain Bacteria; kingdom Pseudomonadati; phylum Pseudomonadota; class Gammaproteobacteria; order Enterobacterales; family Enterobacteriaceae; genus Leclercia; species Leclercia sp. GHBNCSD. The sequence goes on from NZ_JBQVYO010000001.1 coordinate 1,629,118, forward strand.
TCCGCGGTCTGGTGGTGGAGCTGAACCTGGCGGTGGTGATTGTCACCCACGACCTGGGCGTTGCCCGCCTGCTGGCGGACCGTCTGCTGGTGATGAAGAGCGGCGAAGTGGTGGAAAGTGGGCTGACCGACCGGGTACTCGACGATCCCCACCATCCTTACACCCAGTTGCTGGTGTCGTCCGTATTGCAGAATTGAGGTTGCTGTTGCCGGGTGGCGGCTTCGCCTGACCCGGCCTACGAACCGCGCTCTTTGTAGGCCGGGTAAGCGAAGCGCCACCCGGCAATGAATCCAGCACCTTGTAGGCCGGGTAAGCGCAGCGCCACCCGGCAAGAAAACGCCACGAGGCCAAAATGATCCACGTACAAAACGTAAGTAAGACCTTTGTACTCCACCAGCAAAACGGCGTGCGCCTGCCGGTGCTGCAAAACGCCTCCCTTGAGGTAAAAAATGGCGAATGCGTGGTGCTGCACGGCCACTCCGGCAGCGGCAAATCGACCCTGCTGCGCTCGCTGTATGCCAACTACCTGCCGGACGAAGGCCATATCCATGTGCGTCACGGCGATGAATGGGTCGATCTGGTGCAGGCCCCGGCGCGTAAGGTGCGGGACGTCAGGCGCACCACCATTGGCTGGGTCAGCCAGTTTTTACGGGTGATCCCGCGCGTTCCGGCGCTGGAGGTGGTGATGCAGCCGCTGCTGGATCTGGGCGTACCGCGCAACATCTGCGCCGCCAAAGCCGCCAGCCTGCTGACGCGCCTTAACGTGCCGGAGCGCCTGTGGCATCTCGCCCCCTCCACCTTCTCCGGCGGCGAGCAGCAGCGGGTGAATATAGCCCGCGGCTTTATCGTCGATTACCCGATTTTACTGCTCGATGAACCGACCGCCTCGCTGGATGCCAAAAACAGCGCAGCGGTTATTGAACTGATCGAAGAGGCCAAAGCGCGCGGCGCAGCGATCGTCGGGATCTTCCACGACGACGCGGTGCGGGATCGCGTGGCGGATCGTCTGCACCCGATGGGGATCACCGCATGATCGTCAATAACGTAAAACTGGTGCTGGAAAACGAGGTCGTTGACGGCTCCATCGACATTCAGGACGGCATCATTCGCGCCTTTGCCGAAACCCAAAGCCGCCTGCCGGAAGCGATGGACGGTGAAGGCGGCTGGCTGCTGCCAGGGCTGATTGAGCTGCACACCGACAACATGGATAAGTTCTTCACCCCGCGGCCCAAAGTGGACTGGCCCGCCCATTCGGCAATGAGCAGCCACGACGGGATGATGGTCGCCAGCGGCATCACCACGGTGCTGGATGCGGTGGCGATTGGCGACGTGCGCGACGGCGGCGATCGTCTGGAGAATCTGGAGAAGATGATCAACGCCGTGGAAGAGACGCAGAAGCGCGGCCTCAACCGCGCCGAGCACCGCCTGCACCTGCGCTGCGAGCTACCCCATCACACCACCCTGCCGCTGTTCGAGAAGCTGGTGGACCGTGAGCCGGTCACTCTGGTGTCGCTGATGGATCACTCTCCGGGCCAGCGCCAGTTCGCTAATATCGAAAAGTATCGTGAATATTATCAGGGTAAATATGCCCTCAACGACGCGCAGATGGCGCGCTACGAAGAGGAGCAGCTGGCGCTTGCTGCCCGCTGGTCGCAGCCCAACCGCCAGGCCATTGCTGCGCTGTGCCGGGCGCGCAATATCGCCCTCGCCAGCCATGACGACGCCACCGCGAATCATGTGCTTGAATCCCGGCAGCTTGGCAGTGTGATCGCCGAATTTCCTACCACGTTCGAAGCCGCAGAGGCCTCCCGCCAGCACGGAATGAACGTGCTGATGGGCGCCCCGAACATCGTGCGCGGCGGCTCGCACTCCGGCAACGTAGCGGCAAGCCAGCTCGCTTCCCTCGGCCTGCTGGATATCCTCTCCTCCGATTACTACCCCGCCAGCCTGCTGGATGCGGCGTTCCGGGTGGCGGACGACGAGGAGAATCGTTTTACCCTGCCGGAGGCGATCCGCCTGGTGACCCGCAACCCGGCGCAGGCGCTCAACCTGCACGATCGCGGGGTGATTGGCGAAGGCAAGCGGGCGGACCTGGTGCTGGCGCACCGTAAAGGCGAGCACATTCATATCGACCACGTCTGGCGTCAGGGAAAACGGGTGTTCTGATGGGAAGACTAATCTGGTTAATGGGGCCTTCCGGCTCCGGAAAAGATAGCCTGCTGGCGGCGTTGCGCGAGCAGCCTCATCCACAACTGCTGGTGGCGCACCGCTATATCACGCGCGCCGCTACTGCCGGGAGCGAAAACCACATCGCCCTCAGCGAGCCGGAGTTTTTTACCCGCGCCGGGCAGCATCTGTTTGCCCTGAGCTGGCACGCTAATGGCTATTATTATGGGGTGGGTCTGGAGATCGATCTCTGGCTGCACGCCGGGTTCGACGTGGTGGTAAACGGCTCGCGCGCCCATCTGCCCCAGGCGCAGGCGCGTTACGCCGGGGCATTGCTGCCGATCTGCCTGCAGGTGTCGCCGGAGATCCTGCGTAGCCGGCTGCAGGCGCGTGGGCGGGAGAGCGCTAAAGAGATCGACCAGCGGCTGGCGCGCGCCGCCCGTTATACGCCGTCCGACTGCCCGATCCTTAACAATGACGGCAGTTTGCATCAGTCTGTCGACAACTTCCTTTCACTCATTAGCCAGAAGGAGAAAAACCATGCCCGAGTGTGAGTTGCGCCCCGCCACCGCGGAGGACGTTGACGCGGTCTATGGCCTGATCTGTGAGTTAAAACAGGCGGAGCTTGACCGTTCGGCGTTCCATGCGGGGTTCGCGGCCAATCTGCAGGATCACAATATGCGTTACCAGCTGGCGGAACAGGATGGACATATCATCGGGATGATCGGCCTGCACATGCAGTTTCACCTGCATCACGCCAACTGGATCGGCGAGATCCAGGAGCTGGTGGTGATGCCGCAGGCGCGCGGTCTGAAGGTCGGCAGCCGGCTGCTGGCCTGGGCGGAAGAAGAGGCCCGTCACGCCGGGGCGGAGACGACCGAGCTCTCCACCAGCGTAAAGCGTCTCGATGCGCACCGCTTTTATCTTCGTGAAGGGTATACCCAGAGCCACTTCCGCTTCACTAAACCTCTGTAAGGAGGCGCCATGAGTCTGACCATTACGTTAACGGGAACCGGTGGCGCCCAGCTGGTGCCCGCTTTTGGCTGCGACTGTCCGGCCTGCCGCCGGGCGCGTTTGCAGGAAGATTATCGCCGTCGCCCCTGTAGCGCGGTGGTCAAATTCAATGATGCGGTGACGCTGCTGGATGCCGGGATCCCGCACCTGATGGACGACTGGCCTGCGGGCAGTTTTCAGCAGATTTTACTCACCCATTACCACATGGATCATGTCCAGGGGCTGTTTCCGCTGCGCTGGGGCGTGGGGGCGACCATTCCGGTCTACGGCCCGCCAGATGAAGCCGGGTGCGACGATCTCTTTAAACATCCCGGCCTTCTCGACTTTAGCCATACTCTCGAGCCGTTTGTGGTCTTTGAACTCCAGGGCCTGCGGGTGACGCCGCTGCCGCTCAACCATTCGAAGCTGACTTTTGGCTATCTGCTGGAGAGCGCCCACAGCCGCGTGGCCTGGCTCTCCGATACCGCCGGACTGCCGGAGAAAACGGTGAAGTTTCTGCTCAACAACCAGCCGCAGGCGATCGTGATTGACTGTAGCCATGCGCCGCAGGACGAGCCCCCGCGCAACCACTGCGATTTAAATACGGTTATTGCGCTCAATCAGGTAATTGTCTGCCCGCAGGTGATCCTGACCCATATCAGCCATGAGTTTGACGTGTGGATGATGGACAACCCGCTCCCTGTGGGGTTTGAAGCGGGGTATGACGGGATGGTACTGGCGCTGGACTGAGGTATCGCAATGCCGGGTGGCGGCTTCGCCTTACCCGGCCTGGGAAACCGTAGGCCCGTGCAAGCGGCGCGCCGCCGGGCATTGGCATTACCGCCGATCGTAATCCTCTTCCAGCCTGCGCTCGTCATCTTCTAAACGACGCCGGTCTTCATCCAGCTGGCGCTGACGTTCATCCAGGCGACGACGGCGATCGTCCAGCTGGCGCTGGCGCTCTTCATACTGTCGGTTATCGCTGCTGCGACGCCGATCGTAACGGTCATCGTCATCGTTACTGCGGTCGCTGTTGGGGTTGTAGGCGTCGTTAATCGCCTGCTGAATATTGCCGATGGTGTCGTCAACAATATCAGCGTGAGCCAGATGGCTGGTTAATGAGAGCAGACCCAATAACAGGGCGGTAGAGTAATGTTTCATAAAGCCAGTCTCGCAGGTGAGCTGGCTTTACGGTAATAAACAGCGGGTGGAGCGAGTAGCGGAGGAATCTCAAATTCTGTAAGGGGAAGTTTCTTCCATAAGGTGATTCGCACGTTGCCTGTTCTCGGCCACTAAAACAACGCGATGGCATTTTTGGTCAGGCGAAACACTCCAGATACGCTCCTCAGGAATACAGCCGCCATCGTAAATCACTTTACTGCCATCATAAGGCCAAAATGCGCCTTGCTCGGTATCCAGTACGAACACAGCGATTTGATCCGATTCACGGGCAATCTTTTGCCAAAGCATTTTACCGCCTTCGTACTGATCAAAATCGCTTATTAGCGTAATACCGCACTGGAGGATTAATGCCTCATAAAGTCGGGTTGCCAGCCCTTTATCCCGCTCGCCAGGATCAACACAGACGCCTTCAACCTGAAGGATGTGGGCATCTTCCCAGCAGCGTTCAACAGCAACGATATCTTTACCGAGTGCAGGTTTGCGCTGTAAATCCAGCGCTGCCACAACCCGATGTCGCGGTATGCCTTCAAAGATTTCAATATCCGCTTCAATGATTGCCGCGCGAGGCGTCTGGGGATCATAGATGACATGCAGCAATCGCCCTGAGAGTTCAATCTCTTCCACCCGCGTAAAGGCGCGTGCGACTGTCATCGGGCTATAGGTTGTAGGCATCACGATCATATGTGAGTCCCCTCTCGTCAGTACCGGCATAAGTCCTTTTATATCCTAATCCGCTCATTTTTGCGCAGATTAACATCACCCATGCAGCGGACACGATTGATTAATTCTTAAACATGGCACCGATTTTTTGCAGCGCCTGCGCCAGCTGCGCACGGGTAAAAGGCTTACGTAGCAGCTCCACATCCGGCAGCTGTGGGTTATGTGCCGGGCGCAGATCCTGGCCGCTCATCAATAGCACGGGGAGATGCGGGAACTGCTGGCGAACCTGCTGGATCACCTCCGCGCCGCTCAGGGTACCGGGAAGCATTAAGTCGCTGATAAACATCTCGATATCCGACGATGCGTTCAGCATCTGCAGCGCCTGCTCGCCGGTTTCCGCCTCCAGCGTCAGGTAGCCCAGCTGGTGCAGCTGTTCGCACAGGGTCTGGCGAACATCGCTCTGGTCGTCCAGCACCAGTACCAGCCGGTCGCTTTGTACCGCTGCGGCGGCCGCCAGCGTCTCTGGCTGGGGAAGTGCTGGCTGGGTGGCGCGGGGCAGATGCAGCCGCACGGTGGTGCCTTGCCCGGGCGCGCTTTCGATCTCCACCCGCCCGCCGGACTGGCGCACAAAGCCATACACCATCGACAGCCCCAGCCCGCTGCCGCTGCCGGTCTGCTTGGTGGTGAAGAAGGGTTCGAAGACCCGGGATTTAATGGCCTGCGACATCCCGCAGCCGTGGTCGATCACCTCCAGCGCCACCATATCCTGCCTGCGTCCGTCGCTGCGGGTGACGCGCTGGTTCCAGGTGCGGATTTTTATCACTCCACTTTGCCCTTCCATCGCATCCCGGGCGTTCATCACCAGGTTAATAATGGCGTTTTCCAGCTGGCTGATATCAATCCACGCCGGCCAGGCCGGGGTCTGCGCTTCGATCTCCAGTGAAAGGGTGGCGGGCAGGGAGTGGCGCATCAGCTCGGCCAGGTTTTCCAGCAGGGGTTTCATCTCCACCGCGTGCGGGTTCAGGGACTGTTTGCGGGAGAAGGCCAGCAGGCGCTGGGTCAACAGCGCCCCGCGCTCGGCGGCCTTCAGCGCGCGGCTGATGCGCGGCGCATCCGGTGAATGGGGGTCGGCCAGCTCCAGGCTGCCGATGATCACCGCCAGCAGGTTATTGAAATCATGCGCCAGCCCGCCCGTCAGCTGACCCACCGCCTTCATCTTCTGGCTGTGGAGCAGCGCCTCCTCCAGCCCCTGGCGTTCAATGCGATCCACCTCCATCTGGGAGGTTTTCTCTTTCAGCAGCCGGGTGGTGTGCTCCAGCGAAGCGGTATTGCGGGCAAAGACGTTAAATGCCCGCGCCAGCTCGCCCAGCTCATCCCGCCGTTGCAGCGCAGGCACCGAGACATCCTGTTCCCCGTGGGCCAGCCGCGACATCGCCCGGGAGATGGCGGTCAGGTTGGTGCCCAGGTTGCGGTAGATGTACCAGCAGGCAAAGGCGGTAATGATCAGCGCCAGCACGGCGGAAAGGGTGATAAAGACGCTGATGGAGCGCAGCTCCTGATGGCTCTGGGCGGTACGCAGCTGGGATGCCTGCGCCACCTGCTCCACATACTGATTGATATCGCTGTTGAGGATCGCCACCAGCGCTTTGATGTGAAACATATACCAGCTGATCGACAGATCGCTCTCTTCCAGCTGCCGGGAGAGCGGGCCGAGCTTGTTCAGCTCGGCGTTAAAATCGGGCAGCACAAAGCCCACCACCGGCTGAGTGGCCCCAGGGGGCAGCATCGCCGTCACCGTATCAAGCTGCTGGATGGTCGCCCGCGGCGAAGGGGTTTCGATGGCGGCGACGATCAGCCGGTCCATCTCGCTGAGCAGGCGGGCATCGGGCACGTTACTGGCGTAGCGGCGGTTGATCTCCTGGAGATGGCGGAGATAGCTCTGGCTCTGGTAGAGCGCGCTGAGCAGGGCATTACGCTCCAGGTGGCGTCGTTGTCCGCGTTCCAGCATCCCGGTCACGCTTTGTTGCAGCTCGTTGCTGCGCCGGATGATCCGCGCCACCAGCGCCGGCTCCTGCTGCGCCAGCGGCGCATCGGCAAGCTGCGCCAGTGAATGGCCCAGCGCCGTCTGGGTCTGTTTCAGCCGGTTGGCTTCGTCTTTATATTCCAGCGCCCCCACCACCTGCGACAAACGTACCGCCGCCGTCGCCACGTTGGCGGTTTCCCGCGACAAATTCATGCTGCCGGTCATGTCGTCCAGCGTCTGGCGCTGCACCTGCTCCTGGATATGGCTGGCGTGGCGAAAGCCCAGCACCGCCACGCCGCTGACCATTAACGTCACCGCCACCACCAGCAGATTGAAGATCAGCAGGCGGCCACGGGCGCTGGCGAAAAAGGGAGGACGGCGTGAAGGCATGTTGGCTCCGTGGCGTAACTGTGATCCACATTAACTATTCATAACTATGACAAATATGAACGACTTCTGACATTTTGCATTTACCGGGCTGTGATGAAGTGCGGATATCGAACGTCACAGGAGATCCGCCATGAGCAGGACCCCGGTTTTAGAGATGCGCAGCATTGCCAAAACCTTTGGCAGCTTTCACGCGCTGAAGGGTGTGGATCTGACGGTCTTCCCCGGTGAGATCCACGCGCTAATGGGTGAAAACGGCGCCGGAAAAAGTACGCTGATGAAAATTCTCGCCGGGGCTTATATCGCCACCAGCGGCGAGATCCTGATCGACGGCAAGCCGTTTCACATCAAAGGCCCAAAAGATGCCCTGGCGGCAGGCATCACCCTGATTTATCAGGAGATGCAGCTGGCACCAAACCTTACCGTGGCCGAAAACATCTTCCTCGGCAGCGAGCTGTCGCGCGGCGGGCTGGTGCAGCGTAAAGAGATGGCGGCCCAGGCCCAGGCGGTAATTGACCGGCTTGGCGCCCAGTTTAAGGCCACCGATCTGGTGATGAAGCTGACCATCGCCGAGCAGCAGCAGGTGGAGATTGCCCGCGCGCTGCACCGCAACAGTCGCATTCTGGTGATGGATGAACCCACCGCCGCCCTCTCCTCTCGCGAGACCCATCGTCTGTTTGAACTGATTTTGCGCCTGCGCGATGAAGGGATGGCGATCATCTACATCAGCCACCGCATGGCGGAGGTATATGAGCTGTCGGATCGCGTCAGCGTACTGCGTGACGGCCAGTACGTCGGCAGCCTGACCCGCGACAAGCTCAACGCCGCTGAACTGGTGCGGATGATGGTCGGGCGTCCGTTGAGCGATCTATTCAATAAAGAGCGCGATATCCCTCTCGGCAGCCCGCGCCTGAATGTCCACCATCTGACCGACGGTGGCAAAGTGCAGCCGTGTAGCCTGCTGGTGCGCTCCGGTGAAATCGTCGGGCTCGCCGGGCTGGTGGGGGCCGGACGCTCAGAGCTGGCCCAGCTGATTTTTGGCGTGCGCAAGGCCACCGGCGGCATGATTGAGGTGGATGGCGAGCCGGTGGTGATCCACTCCCCGCGTGCCGCCATTGAGCACGGCATCGGTTTTTTAACCGAGAACCGCAAGGAGCAGGGGCTGTTCCTTGAGCTGGCGGCGCAGGAGAACATCACCATGGCGACGCTGGAGCGCGACGCCACCTTCGGCATGCTTAACCGCAAAAAAGCGCAGTCGATCTCCGATGATGCCATCGCCCTGCTTAACATTCGCGTGCCGCATTCCCAGGTGCGGGCGGGCGGCCTCTCCGGCGGCAATCAGCAGAAGCTGCTCATCTCCCGCTGGGTGGCGATTGGCCCGCGCATTCTGATCCTCGACGAGCCGACCCGCGGCGTGGATGTCGGGGCCAAAAGCGAGATCTACCGGATCATGAACCAGATGGCGCGCAAAGGGGTGGCGATCCTGATGATCTCCAGCGAACTGCCGGAAGTGGTGGGCATGAGCGATCGCGTCTATGTGATGCGCGAAGGGAGCATCGCCGGCGAGCTGCATCGGGCCGATATCACACAAGAAAACATTATGACACTGGCAACCGGCGTTAACGACTCTCATCACCAGGCGGTAAAATCATGAGCCAACAAAATAGTCCGCAACAGGTGGCCAAAGCGGCCTCCGCCAAAAAAATGCTGATGGGCGATCTGATGCAAACCATCGGGATCCTGCCGATATTGATCCTGATTGTCGCCGTCTTTGGCTTTATCGCCCCGAACTTCTTTACCGAAAGCAACCTGCTGAACATCACCCGTCAGGCCTCCATCAATATCGTGCTGGCGGCGGGGATGACCTTCATCATTCTGACCGGCGGCATCGACCTCTCGGTAGGCTCGATTCTGGGCACCACCGCAGTGGCGGCGATGGTGGTCTCGCTGATGCCGGAGCTCTCCATGCTCTCGGTCCCGGCGGCCCTGATGCTCGGGCTGGTGCTGGGCACCATCAACGGGGCGCTGGTGGCCTTTGCCGGATTGCCCCCCTTTATCGTCACGCTCGGCACCTACACGGCGCTGCGCGGGGCGGCCTATCTGCTGGCGGACGGCACCACGGTGATTAACTCCAGCATCAGCTTTGAGTGGATCGGCAATAACTACCTCGGGCCGGTGCCGTGGCTGGTGGTGATCGCCCTCGCGGTCATCGTCATCTGCTGGTTCATCCTGCGCCGCACCACCCTCGGGGTACACATTTATGCGGTGGGCGGCAACATGCAGGCGGCGCGCTTAACGGGCATCAAGGTCTGGATGGTACTGCTGTTTGTCTACGGCATGAGCGGCCTGCTCTCGGGTCTGGGCGGGGTGATGAGCGCCTCGCGACTCTACAGCGCCAACGGCAACCTCGGCACCGGCTATGAGCTGGATGCGATTGCGGCGGTGATCCTCGGCGGCACCAGCTTTGTCGGCGGCATCGGCACCATCACCGGCACGCTGGTGGGGGCGCTGATTATTGCCACCCTTAACAACGGCATGACGCTGATGGGCGTTTCCTACTTCTGGCAACTGGTGATCAAAGGGGCGGTGATCATCATTGCGGTACTGATCGACAAATACCGTACCCGACACCATCAAAGTGCATAACAACAATACCCTACATAACGAGGACGAAAAATATGCGTTTAAAACCTCTTGTTACCGCGCTCTGTGCTGGCGCACTGCTTGCAGCAACCCCGTTTGTCCAGGCCAAAGAGCTGAAGTCCATCGGCGTGACGGTGGGTGACCTGGCCAACCCGTTCTTTGTGCAGATCACCAAAGGGGCGGAGCTGGAAGCACGCAAACTGGCGGGAGATAACGTGAAAGTGACGCTGGTCTCCAGCGGTTACGATCTCGGCCAGCAGGTGTCGCAGATTGATAACTTTATCGCCGCTAAGGTCGATATGATCATTCTTAACGCCGCAGACTCGAAGGGGATCGGCCCGGCGGTGAAGCGCGCGAAAGATGCCGGGATCGTGGTGGTGGCGGTTGACGTGGCGGCAGAGGGTGCCGATGCGACCATCACCTCCAACAACACCCAGGCGGGCGAGATGGCCTGTAAGTTGATTACCGACCGTCTGAAAGGCAAAGGCAACGTGGTCATCATCAACGGACCGCCGGTCTCTGCGGTACAGAACCGCGTGGAAGGGTGCCAGACCGAATTTAAAAAACATCCGGATATCAAGGTGCTCTCGGATAACCAGAACGCCAAGGGCAGCCGTGAAGGCGGGCTGGAGGTGATGACCTCGCTGCTGGCCGCCAATCCGAAGATCGACGGCGTGTTCGCCATCAACGATCCGACGGCGATCGGGGCCGATCTGGCGGCGAAACAGGCGCAACGTAACGAGTTCTTTATCGTTGGCGTGGATGGTTCCCCGGATGCGGAAGAGGCGCTGAAGCGCGAAAACTCCCTCTTTATCGCCACCCCGGCGCAGGACCCGCAGGTGATGGCGGCGAAAGCGGTGGAGATTGGCTATGGCATTCTGCAGGGTAAACCGGCGCCGAAAGAGCCGGTGCTGATCCCGGTGACGATGATCGATAAGAACAACGTCGGCACCTATAAGGGCTGGACGGTTAAGTGAGATCGGTGCAGAGCCTCTTTATCAGGGGCTCTGCATATCACGTAAGGAGTTACCATGAAACGCTCCGAAATTAACGAAATCCTCGGCCACACGCGGCAGTTTTTCTCCATGCACGATGTGCATTTGCCCCCCTTTGCCAGCTTTCCCCCTGCCCGCTGGCAGCAGCTCGACGCACAGGCCTGGCGCGAGGTGTTCGATCTTCGCCTCGGCTGGGACGTGACCGCCTTCGGCGGCGATAACTTCGCCGCCCAGGGGCTGACCCTTTTTACCCTGCGCAACGGCTCGCCCGGCGGCAAGCCGTGGGCCAGATGCTATGCGGAAAAGATCATGCACGTGCGCGACGGGCAGGTCACGCCGCTGCATTTCCACTGGCGCAAACGCGAGGACATCATTAACCGCGGCGGCGGCAATCTGATTCTGGAGCTGTGGAACGCCGATGAAAATGAGCAGAAAGAGGATGGCGATATTACGGTCTCCATCGACGGGTGCCAGCAGACCCACGCGGCAGGCAGCCATATCCGTCTCGCGCCGGGAGAGAGCATCTGTCTGCCGCCCGGTTTGTACCACAGCTTCTGGAGTGAGGCGGGTTTTGGGGATGTGCTGGTGGGCGAGGTCTCCTCGGTGAATGATGACGACACCGACAACCACTTCCTGCACCCCACCGCCCGCTATAACAACATTGATGAAGACGAACCGGCCGTGCTGGTGCTGTGTAACGAGTACAGCCTGTTTCGTCTGTAAGGAGTGAACATGCCGCTTATCTCTCTCGCCGACGGGCTGGCGCACGCCCGGGAACAGCGTTACGCGCTGGGGGCGTTTAACGTCCTCGACTCTCACTTCCTGCGGGCGCTCTTTGCCGCGGCCCGCCAGGAGAGCTCGCCCTTTATCATCAACATTGCCGAAGTGCACTTTAAGTACGTGTCGCTCGATTCCCTGGTGGAGGCGGTGAAGTTCGAAGCCGCCCGGCATGACATCCCGGTGGTGCTGAACCTCGATCACGGTCTGCATTTCGAGGCGGTGGTGCGGGCGCTGCGTCTGGGGTTCAGCTCGGTGATGTTCGATGGTTCCACGCTGAGCTACGAGGAGAACATCCGCCAGACGCGGGAAGTGGTGAAGATGTGCCACGCGGTGGGCGTGTCGGTGGAGGCGGAGCTGGGCGCGGTGGGGGGCGATGAGGGCGGCGCCCTGTACGGTCACGCCGACGAAGCCTTTTTCACCGATCCAGCCCTGGCGCGGGAATTTGTCGACCAGACCGGCATTGATGCCCTGGCGGTGGCCATCGGCAATGCCCACGGCAAGTACAAGGGGGAGCCGAAGCTCGATTTTGCCCGTCTTGACGCCATCCGCCAGCAAACCGGCCTGCCGCTGGTGCTGCACGGCGGCTCTGGGATCAGTGACGCCGATTTTCGCCGCGCCATTGAGCTTGGGATCCACAAAATTAACTTCTATACCGGCATGTCCCAGGCGGCGCTGGGGGCCGTGGAGCAGCGCATGGCCAACCGGCAGCCGCTGTATGACGAGTTTGCTGAGCTGCTGCTGGGCATCGAAGAGGCGATTACCGACACCGTCGCCGCGCAGATGCGCATCTTCGGCAGCGCGGGGCAAGCATAATGGAACGCCGGGGCATTATCGCGGCGGGTAATATGCTGGTGGACCATGTCCACCAGATTGTGCAGTGGCCGGAGCGCGGCTGGCTGGCGGAGATCACCCACAGCGAGCGCGCCACCGGCGGCGCACCGCTCAACGTGCTGTTAACCGTGGCAAAAATGCATACCGGGATCCCGCTACAGGCGGTCGGGCTGGTGGGGGAGGATAACGACGGGGATTACATTCTCGCCATGCTCGACCAGTATCACGTCAACCGCCAGCGGGTACAGCGCACCACCTTTGCCCCCACCTCCATGTCGCAGGTAATGACCGACCCCAGCGGCCAGCGCACCTTTTTCCACTCACCGGGGGCGAACCGCCTGCTGGATCTGCCCGCCTTTGACCGGCTCGATTACAGCATGAAGATCTTCCATCTGGGTTACCTCCTGCTGCTCGACAGCCTGGATATGCCGGACGAAGAATATGGCACCCGCAGCGCGCGGCTGCTGGCGCAGATGCGCGATCTGGGGTTTAAAACGTCCCTCGATCTGGTGTCGCGTAAGGGCGATCCGCGCTATCAGCCGCTGGTGCTCCCTGCCCTGCGCCATCTCGACTATCTGGTGATCAACGAGCTGGAGGCGGGCGAGTTCAGCGGCCTGCCGATGCGCGATGACCAGGATACGCCGGTGATCGCTAATATTGCCGCAGCGGCGGCAGATCTGCTGGCGGCGGGGGTGACGTCACGGGTGGTGATCCACTGCCCGGAGGGGGCGTGGGGTCAGGAGCCGGGTCAGGCGGGAAGCTGGCTCCCCTCGTGGCGGCTTACGCAGGAGGAGATTGTCGGCAGCGTCGGGGCTGGCGATGCCTTCTGCGCCGGATTTTTGTATGGCTGCCACGAATCGCTGTCGCTGACGGAGAGTATTCAGATGGCGCACGCCTGCGCCCGGGCCAGCCTGCTGGCCGCCAACGCCATCGACGGGGCAAAAACGTTGCAGGAGCTACAGCTGTTTATTGAGGAGAACCCCCTGGTCTAGGCCGCCCTGTCGCCATGCTGCACGTCGGCGGCAAAGACGTAGCCCAGCCCGCGGATGGTTTTAATCAGCAGCGGCTGATGGGGATTGATTTCGATTTTGCGTCGCAGGCGCATGATTAGCACGTCGATGGTGCGGTCAAACACCTCCGCGCTTTCGCTGTGGGTCAGCTCCAGCAGCTGTTCCCGGCTCAACACCCGCCGGGCATTCTGGGTAAGCGCCAGCAGCAGACCGTATTCGCCCTGGGTCAGGGAGACCACGTTGCGCGCTGCGTCAATGAGCTCACAGCGGGCGGTGTCCAGCGTCCAGCCGTTGAAGCCGATCCCGCCCGCCCGCGGGACCGCCGCAGGCTCTGCCGCCAGCGCGCCGGTGCGGCGGAGCACAGCTTTAACGCGCGCCACCACCACCCGGGGGTTAAAGGGTTTGCCGATATAATCGTCCGCCCCCATCTCCAGCCCCACCACCACATCCGACTCGCTACCAAGACCCGTGAGCATAATGACCGGCAGCTCAGGACGCTGTTTTTGCAGCTGCTGTAACACCTGCAGGCCGTTGATATCCGGCAGCATCATATCGAGCAAAACCAGTGCAATATCCGGCATCTGGCTGGCCAGACGCAGCGCATCCTGCCCGTTGTGGCAGACATGGACGGTAAAGACGTGCTCGTTGAGAACGTCCTGCAACAGTTCGCAGACCGCGGTGTCGTCATCGACCACCAGAATTGCTGGTTTCATTACGGGACCCCATAGAGAAGATAAAGATCAGTCTGGCCCATTCTGTGCAAGGCTCCAGCCCAAACGCCTTTTCCATCACGAATCTTCAACCGCCGTCACATCCCCGTCACTTCCGCCGCCGCAATTTTTGCCGCAGGCCTGTTTTTCGTCAGGGTATTGCCCAGGATTCACCCGTAAAGTCAGGGGAAAACCACAACAAGAATGCGGCTTAGAGGCGGCATACTCAACCGACATATCAGCATCATATGAAACTGGAGCGAGATCGATGAAAAACGTCATCACGGTTTGCCCCTATTGCGCATCAGGTTGCAAGATCAACCTGGTGGTCGATAACGGCACAATCGTCCGGGCGGAGGCGGCCAACGGCAAAACCAACCAGGGCACGCTGTGCCTGAAGGGCTACTTCGGCTGGGATTTTATTAACGATACCCAAATCCTCACCCCGCGGCTGAAAAGCCCGATGATCCGCAGAACGCGCGGCGGCAAGCTGACGCCCGTTTCGTGGGAAGAGGCGCTGGATTATGTGGCCAGTCGCCTCACCGCCATCAAGAAAAAGCACGGCCCGGATGCGATCCAGACCACCGGCTCGTCACGCGGCACCGGGAATGAAACCAACTATCTGATGCAGAAGTTTGCGCGCGCCGTTATCGGCACCAATAACGTCGACTGCTGCGCCCGCGTCTGACACGGCCCCTCGGTTGCAGGTCTGCACCAGTCGGTCGGCAATGGCGCCATGAGCAATGCCATCAACGAGATTGATAACACTGCGTTAGTCTTTATTTTTGGCTATAACCCGGCGGATTCGCACCCGATTGTCGCCAACCATATTCTGCGCGCGAAACAGAACGGGGCAAAAATCATCGTCTGCGATCCGCGGCGCATCGAAACCGCCCGCATTGCCGATATGCATATCGCATTGCGAAACGGCTCGAACATCGCCCTGCTCAACGCCATCGGCCACGTGATTATTACCGAGCAGCTCTACGATCGGGCCTTCGTTGCCAGCCGCACGGAGGGCTTTGATGAGTACCGTGAGATCGTTGAACGCTATACGCCGGAGTCGGTGGAGAGCATTACCGGCGTAAGTGCGGGGGAGATCCGTCAGGCGGCACGTCTGTATGCCGGGGCCAACACCGCTACCCTGCTGTGGGGCATGGGGGTGACCCAGTTCTGGCAGGGGGTGGAAACCGTGCGTGCGCTCACCAGCCTTGCCATGCTGACCGGCAATCTCGGCAAAGCCCATGTGGGGGTCAACCCGGTGCGTGGCCAGAATAACGTGCAGGGGGCATGCGACATGGGGGCACTGCCGGATACCTATCCGGGCTACCAGTACGTTAAGTTTCCGGAAAACCGCGAGAAATTTGCCAAAGCCTGGGGCGTGGAGAGCCTGCCGGCGAACCCCGGCTACCGTATCAGCGAGCTGCCGCACCGCGCGGCCCACGGCGAGGTGCGGGCGGCGTACATCATGGGCGAAGACCCGCTGCAAACCGATGCTGAGCTCTCGGCGGTGCGCAAAGCTTTTGACGATCTGGAGCTGGTGATTGTCCAGGATATCTTTATGACCAAAACCGCGGCGGCGGCGGACGTGATCCTCCCCTCCACCTCCTGGGGCGAGCATGAAGGGGTCTACACCGCAGCCGATCGCGGCTTCCAGCGCTTCTTCAAAGCCGTGGAGCCAAAGTGGGACCTGAAAACCGACTGGCAGATTATCAGCGAGATTGCCACCCGGATGGGTTATCCGATGCACTACGACAACACCCAGCAAATCTGGGACGAGCTGCGCCAGCTCTGCCCGGCCTTTAAGGGGGCAACCTACGAGAAGATGGGCGAGCTGGGCTATATCCAGTGGCCCTGCCGGGACGAGTCGCCGGAAGATCGGGGCACCTCGTACCTGTTCGCCGAGAAATTCGATACCCCGAACGGGCTGGCGCAGTTCTTCACCTGCGACTGGATGGCGCCGATGGATACGCTGTCGCCAGAGTATCCGATGGTGCTCTCCACCGTGCGCGAAGTGGGTCACTACTCCTGCCGCTCCATGACCGGCAACTGTGCGGCGCTGTCGGCGCTGGCGGATGAGCCCGGCTATGTACAAATCAACACCGGGGATGCCAAACAGCTGGGCATTGAGGATGACGCCCTGGTGTGGATCACCTCACGTAAAGGCCGGGTCATCACCCGGGCCCAGGTGAGCGATCGGCCAAACAAAGGTGCGGTATACATGACCTACCAGTGGTGGATTGGCGCCTGCAACGAGCTGGTAACGGAAAACCTGAGCCCGATAACCAAAACGCCGGAATATAAATATTGTGCCGTGCGCCTCGAGCCGATAGCGGATCAGGTTGCCGCCGAGCGCTATGTTATCGATGAATATAATGCGTTGAAAAAGCGTTTACGGGAAACCGCGATGGGATAACCTGTAATTAACGGAACAGCGAATAAAGAGGGATGAATTATTCACCCCTCTTTTATTTATGAAATATAAATTTAAAAACCGAATAT
Source organism: Leclercia sp. GHBNCSD (assembly GCF_055805075.1). Classification (NCBI taxonomy): domain Bacteria; kingdom Pseudomonadati; phylum Pseudomonadota; class Gammaproteobacteria; order Enterobacterales; family Enterobacteriaceae; genus Leclercia; species Leclercia sp. GHBNCSD. Next base: position 1,646,000 of record NZ_JBQVYO010000001.1, read on the forward strand.
TATTTTGCGAGCAGTATTCCAGAGAAATGTAATTTCGCACAAAGAAAATTACATCTTTTCTTTTTACTTCAGAGGGATAAGATTATCGGCGGGTGCTTAAGGCTTTCTGTCTTAAGCCGTATTGAGGGACAGAAAGTGAAAAACCCCGGAAATGTTTCCATTAACCGGGGCTATCCCTCAACTACCCAACAAGTTGAGGATAGCCCCTTCTTCTTTTGTTAGCAAGGAGTAAAGGGCATGACGCCATTAAAATATGTCGCAGGCATAATAGTTATTATTTGTCTGACTATCGTGATATTCGCCTTTATTAATCGCGGTAAGTTATGCGAACTCACAATAAAGAGTGAACAACACGAAGTGGCGGCTAAATTAGCCTGCGCAGCAGGCTAACTTCAGCGGGCGGGGAGACCCGCCCGGCTTGTGGGAGGTTGAGGTCTTAATGCACCCATTTTTTTCTTCACATCACGCGCTTATACTGCCCGGTATCTACTCCTACGAAAATAACGCATGAAACCTCTTTATCTGTTGTTGATCCTTTTTACTTCTCTGGCGAGCGCCGAGGAGATTGGCGGCCAGTACCGGAAGCAGGCTGAGGCGGGCGACAGCCGTGCCCAGTATTACCTTGCCGAAACATATTACAGCTCGGGTGATGATAAGCAGGCCGAAACCTGGGCCGAAAAAGCAGCGAAAAACGGCGATATCGATGCCATGGCCCTGCTGTCCCAAATCAAGTTAAAGCACGGCGATTTCGCTCAGGCCAAAGGGCTGGCGCAGCAGGCCACGGTGGCGGGCAGCTCGCCGGGCGCGGTGATGCTGGCGCGTTTGCTGGTAAACACCCGGGCCGGGAAGACCGACTATCCGCAGGCGCTGAGCTTACTGCACAAGGTCGCTGAGAATACCGAAGACGACGCCGCCGTTGATGCCCAGCAGTTGCTGGGGCTGATCTACGCCAACGGCGTGGAAGTGGCGCAGGATGATGTGCAGGCCGCGCGGTGGTTTAAGCAAAGCTCCACGCTGTCACGCACAGGCTATGCGGAGTACTGGGCGGGCCAGATCTTTAAGCAGGGCGAGGAGGGATTTATCACCCCCAATAAACAGAAGGCGCTCTACTGGTTGAATCTGAGCTGTAGCGAAGGGTTTGATACCGGATGTGAGGAGTTTGATGCGTTAAGCGGGGAGTAAATGCCCGGCGGCACTATGTTTGCCGGGCCTAAGGTCATGTAGGCCGGGTAAGCGAAGCGTCACCCGGCTTTTCACTTTACTGGTCAGCCGTCTTATCAAACCGCCCCAGCACCTCGCGCTCATAGGCCAGCGCTTTTTTACGGTCGAACTTATGTTCCCACTTGGCAATCACCAGCACCGCCAGCGCGTTACCCACCACGTTCAGCGCGGTACGCGCCATGTCGAGGATACGGTCAACACCGGCGATAAACGCCAGTCCTTCCAGCGGAATACCCACACTGCCCAGGGTCGCAAGCAGCACCACAAACGACACGCCCGGCACGCCGGCAATGCCTTTCGAGGTCACCATCAGCGTCAGCACCAGAACGATCTCCTGCCACAGGGAGAGGTCAATGCCGTACAGCTGGGCAATAAAGATCGCGGCGATACTCTGGTACAGCGTGGAGCCATCAAGGTTAAAGGAGTAGCCGGTCGGCACCACGAAGCTGGTGATCGACGCCGGCGCGCCGTAAGCCTCCATCTTCTGGATGATGCGCGGCAGCACGCTTTCAGAGCTGGCGGTGGAGTACGCCAGAATTAGCTCGTCCTTCAGGATGCGGATCAGGATCCAGATGCTCAGCCCGCACATGCGCGCCACTAAGCCCAGCACCACCAGCGCGAAGAAGATGATGGCGAAATGCACCAGCAGCACCAGCTTCGCCAGCGGCCACAGGGAGGCAAAACCGAAGTTCGCCACCGTCACCGAGATCAGCGCAAACACCCCTACCGGCGCATAGCGCATCACCATGTGGGTCACTTTAAACATGGTTTCAGAGATGGAGCGGAACACGGTCACCAGCGGCTCGCGGTGGGCGGAGGGCAGCGACGCCAGCCCCAGACCAAACAGCACCGAGAAGAAGATAATCGGCAGCATTTCGCCCTTCGCCATCGACGCCACGATATTCGTTGGCACCAGCGACAGGATCGTCCCCATCAGGCCATGAGAGTGGCTCTGCACATCGGCGGTTGTGCTCTGGTATTTCGAAATATCCACCGTCGCCAGCTGCGACATATCAATGCCCGCCCCCGGCTGGAACAGATTCGCCAGCGTGATGCCGAGAACAATGGCCACCGTAGTGATCACTTCGAAATAAAGGATAGTTTTCGCGCCGATGCGGCCCAGTTGCTTCGCGTCACCCACCCCGGCAATCCCCACCACCAGCGTCGAGATGACAATCGGCACCACAATCATCTTGATCAGATGAATAAAGATATCGCCGGCCGGTGACAGTAAGTTGGCGATCAGCCATTCGCGGCTGTCACTGTGATAATGCAGATAACTACCCAGCAAGATACCCAGCACAAGGGCCAGCAAAATTTGCCAGGCCAGGCTGACTTTCAAATTTTTCATAACAAGAGACTTCCTCAACGAAGTGTTCGTACTCGTAAAACGAAGGGGACGACACATACTGAAAGGGTATGAATTGTGTTGCGTTCATTTATGGGGTTTTTTAACGCGCGGTATCAGTACCATTTGCACGGCATGCTGCGCAAGCCTTTAAGAACGAGGCATTTGACTGACAAAAAAGGTCATTACGCTAATTTATATTGGTGATGATAAATAACCTTTTGTAATGAAAACGCTTTTTTATCCATAAAAGCAAATAATCTACAAGAGCAATTATTTTCCTTCAAAGTGTCATTTGCGCGTTTTTTGTTCTCTTTAACATTTGCGTGATCTGTCGCCCAAATAGTAAACAAAGCTGCCAAAGCCCCTACAATTAACGTTTTTGCGACATATTATTAACATCCTACAAGGAGAACAAAAACCATGAGCCAAGTCCATAAACACGACATTCCCGCAAATATTGCGGACCGCTGCCTGATTAACCCTGAGCAGTACCAGGAGAAGTATCAACACTCCATCACCAACCCTGACGCCTTCTGGGGCGAGCAGGGCAAAATCCTTGACTGGATCACGCCCTATCAGACGGTCAAGAACACCTCTTTTGCCCCAGGTAACGTCTCTATTAAATGGTATGAAGACGGTACGCTGAACCTGGCCGCCAACTGTCTGGATCGCCATCTCGCCGAGCGCGGTGACCAGACGGCGATCATCTGGGAGGGCGACGACGCCACCCAGAGCAAAAATATCACCTACCGTGAACTGCACCGCGATGTCTGCCGCTTTGCTAACGTGCTGCTGGCGCAGGGCATCAAGAAAGGCGACGTGGTTGCCATCTATATGCCGATGGTGCCGGAAGCGGCCGTGGCGATGCTGGCCTGCGCCCGCATCGGCGCCGTGCACTCCGTGATCTTTGGCGGCTTCTCGCCGGAAGCGGTGGCCGGGCGCATTATCGACTCCAGCTCCAAACTGGTGATCACCGCCGACGAAGGCGTGCGTGCTGGCCGTGCCGTTCCGCTGAAAAAGAACGTCGATGACGCGCTGAAAAACCCCAATGTAAACAGCGTCAACAGTGTGATTGTGCTCAAGCGCACCGGCAACGCCATTGAATGGCATGAGGGGCGCGACCTCTGGTGGAGCGACCTGATTGAACAGGCCAGCGACCAGCACCAGCCGGAAGCGATGAATGCGGAAGATCCGCTGTTTATCCTCTATACCTCCGGCTCCACCGGCAAGCCGAAGGGCGTCCTGCACACCACCGGCGGCTATCTGGTCTATGCGGCCACCACCTTTAAGTATGTCTTTGATTATCATCAGGGCGATATCTACTGGTGCACCGCCGATGTGGGCTGGGTCACCGGCCACAGCTACCTGCTGTATGGTCCGCTGGCCTGCGGCGCCACCACCCTGATGTTTGAAGGGGTGCCAAACTGGCCGACGCCGGCGCGCATGAGCCAGGTGGTGGACAAACACCAGGTCAATATTCTCTACACCGCCCCGACCGCAATCCGCGCCCTGATGGCGGAAGGCGATAAGGCGATTGAAGGCACCGACCGCTCCTCCCTGCGTATCCTCGGTTCCGTGGGTGAGCCCATCAACCCGGAAGCCTGGGAGTGGTACTGGAAGAAGATCGGCAACGAGAAATGTCCGGTGGTCGATACCTGGTGGCAGACCGAAACCGGCGGGTTCATGATCACCCCGCTGCCGGGCGCCACTCAGCTGAAAGCCGGTTCCGCGACCCGTCCGTTCTTTGGCGTTCAGCCTGCGCTGGTGGATAACGAAGGCACGCCGCTGGAAGGGGCCACCGAAGGCAACCTGGTCATCACCGACTCCTGGCCGGGTCAGGCGCGCACCCTGTTTGGCGATCACGATCGCTTTGAGCAGACCTACTTCTCCACCTTCAAAAATATGTACTTCAGCGGCGACGGCGCGCGTCGTGATGAAGATGGCTACTACTGGATCACCGGCCGCGTGGACGACGTGCTGAACGTCTCCGGCCACCGTCTGGGGACCGCCGAGATCGAATCAGCCCTCGTGTCGCATCCGAAAATCGCCGAAGCGGCGGTGGTCGGTATTCCACACAACATCAAAGGCCAGGCGATCTATGCCTACGTCACCTTAAACCATGGCGAAGAGCCGTCACCCGAGCTCTATACCGAAGTGCGTAACTGGGTGCGGAAAGAGATTGGCCCGCTTGCCACCCCGGACGTGCTGCACTGGACCGACTCGCTGCCGAAAACCCGCTCCGGCAAAATCATGCGCCGTATTCTGCGCAAGATTGCGGCGGGGGATACCAGCAATTTAGGCGACACCTCTACGCTCGCCGATCCTGGCGTGGTGGACAAACTGCTCGAAGAGAAGCAGGCCATCGCAATGCCATCGTAATACCCTCACCTTAGCCCTCTCCCTTAAAGGGAGAGGGGAATATAAAAACCACCCCAAAGGATTTCGCGTTGCAGGCACGTGACTGCTCAGGCTGCGTGAAAACCGAAGGGGGATACCTCTGGAGATTCTGTGATGAATGACAATATTTGTCAGCAGATAGAGAACAGTGCGCACTACAGGGAGCTGGTGGATAAACGGCAACGGTTTGCCTTCATTCTCTCTATTATCATGCTGATCATCTACGTGGGCTTTATCCTGCTGATCGCTTTTGCGCCGCACTGGCTGGGCACGCCGCTGCATGCGGGCACCAACGTCACGCGCGGCATCCCTATCGGTATCGGTGTGATCGTCGTTTCGTTTGTGCTGACCGGCGTCTACGTCTGGCGCGCTAACGGTGAGTTCGACCGTCTGAACAAAGCGGTACTGCGCGAGGTGAAAGCATCATGAAGAGAGTCCTGACGGCGCTTGCCGCCGCCCTCCCCCTCGCGGCAAATGCCGCCGATGCCATTGGCGGCGCGGTTGAACGCCAGCCGACCAACTGGCAGGCGATTGTGATGTTCCTGATCTTCGTGGTGCTGACGCTGTACATCACCTACTGGGCGTCGAAACGCGTGCGTTCCCGTAACGATTACTACACCGCGGGCGGCAACATTACCGGTTTCCAGAACGGGCTGGCCATCGCCGGTGACTTTATGTCGGCGGCCTCTTTCCTCGGCATCTCCGCGCTGGTCTATACCTCCGGCTACGACGGGCTGATCTACTCTCTGGGCTTCCTCGTCGGCTGGCCGATCATCCTGTTCCTGATCGCCGAACGCCTGCGTAACTTGGGGCGTTATACCTTTGCCGACGTGGCATCCTATCGCCTGAAACAGGGGCCGATTCGTACCCTTTCCGCCTGCGGCTCGCTGGTGGTGGTAGCCCTCTACCTGATTGCCCAGATGGTGGGGGCCGGCAAGCTGATCCAGCTGCTGTTCGGGCTGAACTACCATGTCGCGGTGGTGCTGGTGGGGGTGCTGATGGTGATGTATGTCCTGTTTGGCGGCATGCTCGCCACCACCTGGGTGCAGATCATCAAAGCGGTACTGCTGCTGTTCGGCGCCAGCTTTATGGCCTTTATGGTGATGAAGCATGTCGGCTTCAGCTTTAATAACCTCTTTACCGAAGCGATGGCGGTACACCCGAAAGGGGAAGCGATCATGAGCCCCGGCGGGCTGGTGAAAGATCCGATCTCGGCGCTGTCGTTAGGGCTGGGCCTGATGTTTGGTACCGCGGGCCTGCCGCACATTCTGATGCGTTTCTTCACGGTGTCAGATGCGCGCGAAGCGCGGAAAAGCGTCTTCTACGCCACCGGCTTTATGGGTTACTTCTACATCCTGACCTTTATCATCGGCTTCGGCGCCATCATGCTGGTGGGTGCAAACCCGGCCTTCAAGGATGCGGCGGGCGCGCTGATTGGCGGCAACAACATGGCGGCAGTCCATCTGGCTGACGCGGTGGGCGGCAACCTGTTCCTCGGCTTTATCTCCGCCGTGGCCTTCGCCACAATTCTGGCGGTGGTGGCTGGCCTGACCCTGGCGGGTGCTTCTGCGGTCTCCCACGACCTCTATGCCAACGTCTGGCGTAAAGGCGCCTCTGAACGCGACGAACTGAAGGTCTCCAAAATCACCGTTCTGGTCCTGGGGGTCGTCGCCATTCTGTTGGGGATCCTGTTCGAAAATCAGAACATCGCCTTTATGGTGGGGCTGGCCTTCTCCATTGCGGCAAGCTGCAACTTCCCGATCATTCTGCTCTCTATGTACTGGTCGAAGCTGACCACCCGCGGAGCGATGATTGGCGGCTGGCTCGGCCTGCTGACGGCGGTGATCCTGATGATCCTCGGTCCGACCATCTGGGTGCAGATCCTCGGCCACGAAAGCGCCATCTTCCCGTATGAGTACCCGGCGCTCTTCTCCATCGCCGTGGCCTTTATCGGCATCTGGGTCTTCTCGGCAACCGACAACTCGCCGGAAGGCAACCTGGAGCGCGAGAAGTTCCGCGCCCAGTTTATCCGCTCCCAAACCGGCCTGGGTGTCGAACAGGGCCGCGCGCACTAAAACCCCCTCCCCGGCCACTGGTCGGGGATCACATTTTTTTCCCCTTCTGGTGACGTTTATCACGTCGCCAGAACAGAAAAAGCCGATGCGGATCACAGGCTTTATCTGCAATCCGCAACGTCCATCACACTTTTCCCTATTCCACGCCGATCCCCCGCTTTCCCTACCCGCGGTATACAGACAACCCCGACCGCAGTTTTTATTCTTTAGTTACAGCGACTCGCCGAGGCTTCTGGCAAAGCGCTCCAGCCGCGCCGGGCTCAGCAACAGCGGCAGGAAGAGCGGGCTGCTGGCGGGCGGATCTGTCAGCCAGCGATCCAGGGTGTCGCTGAAGTGCAGTAGCCGCTGCTGATGCTGCTTCAGGATGTCGGCAGGCAGACTTTGCGGACCGTAGTGATCCAGCCACACGACGTCGGTCACGGCGGCGGCGACGTGAGAGAACATCTGGCTGTAGATCTCCGCGCTGCGCCAGGCGGCCAGCAGGATCGCCAGGGTGTCGTCCGGGCAGGTCATACGCGGCATCAGTTCACGCAGGTTGTGCAGCGTACGTGACGCCAGGAAGCAGGCGGCCTCTTTTTCCAGCGCTACCCGCTCACGCTGCTCTTTGCCAAGGGCGGGATCGTCGGCGGGCATCAGCGGCTGCCAGGCGTGCAGCCAGTTAGCGCTACGGGTGTCCGTATGGAGCAATTGCTGCGCCTGGGCGATGCTCTCCGGGATCTGGCTCTGGTAGTGCAACCGCCGTCCGAGGAAGTTTGGCGTTTTGCACAGCCAGTCGTAGCTGGCGTGGAGGATGGCCGAAAGCTGATGTTTGTCCGCCAAAGCGCGAAAGCCGAACTGATGGTGTTCCGCCCAGCGCTCGAAGGTAGCGGGCAGCGCGGCATCTGCGGCATGGTTGGCGGCAGAGAGGCCAAACAGGTTGATGGCATTGACGGAGTCCATCACCCGGCTGTCGGGCAACCACTGCCAGCTCACGCGGGAGGTAATCGCTTCGATTTCGTTTTCTGTGGCGCTGAGCGCCCAGCTTAAGCGGCCACCAATCTCATCGGCCAGATAGCACGGCAGTGCGCTCCAGCCGTAGCCGATACCGAAGAGATCGTACTCGATCCACTTTTTATGCCCCGGCAGGGTGGCGATGTTGGGATGGTTGGCAAAACCGGGGTGGTAATCCAGCTCGGTGGCTTTTACCGAGGCGCGCACGTCGTCCGGGAGCGTCGCCAGAATGCCGGAGAGCTGCTGCCGCGGCCAGCTGTTGTCAATGAAGTCGCGCAGGATGAGCTTTTTTCCCTGGGCGCGCAGCAGGCTCCAGACATCATGCAGGCTTTGCTGCCAGCGGCTGGTCTGAAAGTCTGGCGTCGTCAGGCTGAGAATAAGCCCGCCGAGATGGGGCAGCGCCTGTAAAAGCGGATGCAGTATCGCGGCATAAAAAGGGTGCCAGAAATCGGGCGCGTGCTTTTCGTCGAACGTCAGTTCCGGAAATTTACGCTTAATAATGTCGTCATTGGGCGCGGCCTCACCCTGAAGCCAGAACGATAAATTATTTTCCGCCAGATAACGGTCGACGCGTTTTAAATAGTGCAGGGCGTAATTTTGCTGATGAATAAGGTTCTCGACGTTGAGTTTCTGGCTTAACGGCGAGGGCGTCGCAAGTATTGAAAGCAGTTCCTGTTGGTGCAGGATGATGCCAGTGAAACCGTGCTGTTTCGCGCTTTTCACCCCCTGAATAAACCAGGGCCAGTGCCAGATAAACGTGCTGTTCAGCTCCATCAGTTGATGGGGAATACGTTTCATTGCGTCACCTGCTGATATTAATTCTGTTATTTAATCGAGGATGCCATGAAAAAATATGCTCTGGTCGGAACCGGCGGTCGCGCGGGTTTATATATTTCCGCCATCGGTGGCGCCTGGCGGGAAAATGCCAGACTGGTCGCGTTCTGTGATACTAACAAGACGCGCATGCAGTACGCCAATCAGTTATTAAAAAACGAAGGGGCGGATCCGGTTTCTACCTGGCAGGCGGCGCAGTTTGAAGAGATGATCCGCGAGACGCAGCCCGATATCGTCATTGTCACCACCATGGACCGCACCCATGATGACTACATCGTGGGTGCCCTGCACGCCGGCTGCGATGTGATCACCGAAAAGCCGATGACCATCGACGAACAGCGCGCCCTGCGCATACTCGATACCATTGAAGAGACGGGCCGTAGCGTGCGCGTGGCCTTCAACTACCGCTACGCGCCGCACCACAGTAAAGTGCGCGAACTGCTGATGCAGGGGACGATCGGCAAGGTCACCTCGGTCCATTTCGAGTGGCTGCTTAACACCGAACACGGCGCGGACTACTTCCGCCGCTGGCATCGGGAAAAGCGCAACAGCGGTGGCCTGCTGGTGCATAAATCCACCCACCACTTCGATCTGATGAACTTCTGGCTGGGCAGCTACCCGGAACGGGTTTACGCCGAAGGCAGCCTGCAGTTCTACGGCAGGGAGAATGCGGAGAAGCGCGGCGTGACCCGGTTCTACCCGCGCGCCCACGGCTTTGCCGACGCGAAAGACGACCCGTTTGCGCTGCATATGGAAGAGAATGCGCAACTTAAGGCGCTCTATCTGGACGCCGAACACGAGGATCGCTACTTCCGCGATCAGAGCGTCTTCAGCGACGGGATCACCATCGAAGATACGATGTCGGTGCTGGTGAAATACCAGAACCAGGTCCAGCTCACCTACTCCCTCAATGCCTACCTGCCGTGGGAAGGGCTGAACGTGGTCTTTAACGGCACTGAAGGGCGTCTGGAGATGAAGATCGTCGAGAAGTCCTACGTCAATGCCGGGGGGGAGCGGGAACATGAGGGCAGCCTGGAGCAGTGCGACCTCACCGTCTTCCCGATGTTTGCCGAACCCTGGAAAGCGGAATTCAGCCTCGGTGAAGGGGGGCACGGCGGCGGCGACAACGCGATGCTGGCCGACCTGTTCGGCGCGCCACGCCACGATCCGCTGCAGCGCGCAGCCGACCACCGTGCCGGGGCCATGTCTATCCTCACCGGCATTGCGGGCAATATCTCCATGCAGCAGCAGCGTCCGGTCAACTTTAAGGAGTTTGAGCTGGTATCCCGTCTGACGAAACGCTAAGCGTCTCACGCCGGCGCGGCCCGCTACCGCGCCGGAACCGCCGGTAGTATTGTGCAGTTACTCACCTGTTTAATAACAATATTTATGCCTCTGTTCCGGAGACAATAATGAAAAAACTCGTTTCAGGTGTTATCGCATCGCTGTTATTTTCCTGTACCTCTGTCTGGGCACAAGCGCCCGTTGAACTACGCATGTCGTGGTGGGGTGGCAACAGCCGCCACCAGGCGACGCTGAAAGCGCTGGAAGCCTTCGAAAAAGCGCATCCGGAGATTAAGGTGAAGCCCGAATATACCGGCTGGGACGGGCATCTTTCGCGCCTGACCACCCAGATGGCGAGCGGCACCGAGCCGGACGTAATGCAGACCAACTGGCCCTGGCTAATCCTCTTTTCCAAAAATGGTGAAGGGTATTACGACCTGAATAAGCTGAAAGCGGAGCTCGATTTAAGCCAGTACCAGGCGCAGGATCTGCAATCGACCACGGTGAAAGGCAAGCTCAATGGCCTGCCGATTTCGGTCAACGCCCCGGTCTTTTACTACAACGACGTCACCTGGCAGAAAGCCGGGCTGGCGTATCCGAAAACCTGGGACGACTTTTTTGCCGCCGGGAAAGTGTTCCAGCAGACGCTGGGCAACAACTACTACCCCTACGCCATGGTCGATCAGGATGTCATTTTGCTGCTCAATGCGTACATGATGCAGACCCACCAGAAGTCGATGTTCAACAGTGATGGCACCTTCGCCTGGAACGACGCGCAGTGGGTCGAGGCCTTCGATTTTGTGAAACGTCTGAGCGACGACCACGTTCTGCCGTCGCCCAAAACCCTCTCCTCCTACGGCAAGGGCAACCTCTATGAGATGAAGCCGTGGATTAACGGTGAGTGGGGCGGGCTCTTCACCTGGAACATCACCATTCGCATGTTTGCCAACAACATGACGCCACCGGCGAAACTGGTGCTGGGCGATTACGTGATGCAGCCCGGCACAGAGGAGTCCGGGGTCTACTTCAAAACGGCACAGATGCTGTCGGTGGCAAAATCCACTAAACATCCGAAAGAGGCGGCGATTCTGGTGAATTACCTGCTTAACGATCCGCAGTCGGTGGAGGCTCTTGGGCTGGAGCGCGGCATTCCGCTCAACAAGGCGGCGGAGGCGCAGCTGACGGAGAAAGGGGTGATTGACCCGCAGGATCCGGTGATTGCCGGGCTACGCCAGGCGCAATCGCTGCATACCACGGTCGTCGCCACGCCCTATATCGAGGATTTACAGGTGATCGACCAGTTCACCTCGGCGCGGGAAAAACTGGAGCAGGGTCAGGCACCCGCTCAGGTCGCGGCGGATTTCCGCCAGAAGGTGGAGCGAATTGTGCGGCGGTTGAACCGTTAGCGCCGCATTCAGAATCGGTAGGCCGGGTAAGCGCAGCGCCACCCGGCATTTATCAGAACATCAGCCAGCCCACCAGCGGGGCCACCAGCACCATCAACACGCCGGAGAGCATCATCACCAGGCTTGCCACCACGCCCTCCTGCTGGCCCAGCTCGTAGGAGCGCGCGGTGCCCGCCCCGTGGGAGGCCGCGCCAAACCCGGCCCCTTTCGCCATCCCTTCGCGAATGGAGAGGCGCAGAAAAAGCATGTCCCCTACCGCCATACCAAACACCCCGGTGACCACCACGAACAGCGCCACCAGATCCGGCTGTCCGCCGAGCGGTTTTGCCGCCGCCAGGGCAAAGGGCGTGGTGACGGAGCGTACCGCCAGGCTGCGCTGGATCTCGTCCGACAGGGTAAACAACCGCGCCAGCCAGACCGAGCTGGTGACGGCCACCACCGTGGCGGTGATCACCCCGGCGGAGAGCGACATCCAGTGGCGTTTTATCACCGCGAGGTTGTCGTAGACTGGCACCGCAAAGGCGATGGTCGCCGGACCCAGCAGCCACAGCAGCCAGTGCGCTTCGCCAATATAGTTCTGCCACGAGATATGCCCCCACACCAGCATCATCACCAGCAGGATCGGGGTGAAAACCAGCGGCATCAGGGGCAGTTTACGAAAGCGGCGGTAGAGGCGCTTGTTGGCAAAATAGATAATCAGCGTCACCACCAGGCAGAGGACGCTGACCTGAAAGTTAGTCATGTTTCTGCCTGCTGATTTCAAAGCGGTAGACTTTATCCACCACCCACGCGGTCGCGCCCAGCACCATCAGCGTGCTCAGGGCGATCACCGCAAAGATACGCCAGCCGTCCACCATCAGCAGTTGGACGTAATTGACTACCGCCACCACTGCCGGAACGAAAAAGAGCAGCATCTCCGCCAGCAGCCAGCGCGACCCCGCCCGCACCCAGCTGAGAGGAATAACGCGACAGAGGATCAGGCTGAACATCAGCACCATGCCGACCAGATTGGCCGGCAGCGGCAGATGGAGCCAGCGAACAAGGTATTCAGCGAAGACAAAAAGAGCGGCATAGAGCAGGACCTGAACCGGTACCTGGAGTCGTTGCACGACGGCAGGCGTAACGCGACCTAACGCCACGGTCATGGGGGATTTCCTCAAAATGAGACGGAGCGCCAGTATAGTCAGCGCCCGTAATTGACTGAAATGAATTAAAATCATCAAAGGTATAGTTTCGAGGAATAGTCATGGACATACGCACGCTGCGTTACTTTGTCGAAGTGGTCCGCCAGCAGAGTTTTACCCGCGCCGCGGAGAAGCTCTTTGTTACCCAGCCCACCATCAGCAAAATGCTGAAAAACCTCGAAGATGAACTCAACTGTACCCTGCTGATCCGCGACGGGCGCAAGCTGCTGCTGACCGACACAGGCCGCGTGGTGTTTGAGCGCGGGCTGGCGATCCTGGCGGAGTTTCGCCAGCTGGAGGCCGAGCTTGGCGACATCAACCACCTGAACAAGGGCATACTGCGCCTCGGCATCCCGCCAATGGTGGGAATGATGATGGCGGGACCCATCGGCCTGTTTCGCCAGCGTTATCCCGGCGTGGAGCTAAAAATTTCTGAATTTGGCGGCTTAACCGTCCAGCAGGCGGTGATCAACGGCGAGCTGGATCTGGCCATGACCGCCCTGCCGGTGGAAGAGGATAGCGGTCTGACAGCGCTGCCGCTGTTCAGCCATCCGCTCTGTGTGCTGGTGCCGCGCTCCGGCAGCTGGCTGTCGCTCGACGCCATCAACCCTGAACTCCTCGCCGAGCATCCGCTGCTGATCTACAACGAAGATTTTGCCCTCAGCCGCCAGCTGATGCAGCTGTTCAACCAGCACGGCGTTAAGCCGCGTATCGCGGTGCGCAGCGGGCAGTGGGACTTTCTGGCCGCCATGGTGCAGGCGGGGGTGGGAATTGCCATCCTGCCGCAGCCCATCTGCGAACGGCTGGATAAAAAGACCCTGCGCTGGATCCCGCTCCAGAGCGATCTGCACTGGCAGCTGGGGATGATCTGGCGGGAAGGGGTCTATCTGTCGCACAGCGCTCAGGCGTGGTTGAAATGTTGTGAAGGGTTTTGGGTGGGAGAATAGCGCCGGGTGGCGGCGTCGCCTTACCCGGCCTACGGTTTACCAGGCCCGGTAAGCGCAGCGCCACCGGGCAATCAACCATTACGGCTTCTCAACCAACAGGGCTTCCATCAGATCGAGATCGTGCAGCAGTTTTTGCAGCGTCTCGTTGCTGATCTCCCGGGTGGCGCGCAGATGATAAAGCTCCGCACGTTCGGCGCGCAGCGCGGCCAGGCGGAAGCGACGCTCCAGGTTCTCTTCCTGCAGCGAGCTCTCTACGTCATTTCGGCCATCCGCACGGCGGCGCAGGTTACCAATGACCCGCGAGCTCACCTCTTTCAGCAGCTGCGTATCGAGGTTCTCTTCGGTATCGGCCGCCAGGCGCTCTTCCATCTTCTGGATGGTGACAATCGCCACTTCCGCGGTGGCCGCCCGGGCGATACGCGCCTCTTTATGCTGCTGGACGTGATCGCCCACCTCCATATGTTGCAGCAGGATGGGCAGCATCACCACGCCGACAAACAGCGAGAACAAGATCACCCCGGCGGCCAGGAACACCAGCTCGTAGCGGGCCGGGAAGACATCGCCGGTCGGCAACAGCAGCGGAATGGAGAGCACACCGGCCAGGGTGATCGCCCCGCGCACGCCCGCAAAGGTGGAAATCAGCAGTTCACGGGTCGTCCAGGAGCCAAACTCCATCGGTTTATTTTTCAGGAAGCGGACGCTGAATTTTTTCATCGTCCACAGCCAGCCGAAACGCACCAGCATCAGCGCGGCATAAATCAGCACGATATCGGTAAAGAGCATCCAGGTGTCGACGTTCGGGTCAGCCTCTGCCGCCACCAGCGAAGACTCAAGAATGCCCGGCAGCTGCAGGCCCAACAGCAGGAAGACCATGCCGTTAAAGACAAACTCCAGCATCGACCAGGTGCTGTTGGCACGCAGGCGCATCGCCAGCGGCGCGGTACGCATCACGCCGGAACGGGTGATGGTCATCCCCGCCGCCACCGCCGCCAGAATGCCCGACACGCCAATGTGCTCGGCAATCAGATAAGAGGCGAATGGCAGCAGGAACAGCAGTACGATCTGCGTGGCGGGTTCATCACCGCCCCAGCGGCTGAGGAAGCGCAGCGAACGGCCATACAGCCAGCTCACCACAAACCCGGCGAGGATACCGCCAATCGCCACTTTCAAGAACTCTACGGTGGCGCCGCCGACGGTAAAAATCATGGTACCCATCGCCACGGCAACGGCAAACTTCAGGGCCACCAGACCGGAGGCGTCGTTCATTAGCGCCTCACCCTGCAGGATGCCCATGATTTTTTTCGGCATGCGCCCTTCACCGACGATGCCGGAGAGCGCCACGGCATCCGTTGGCGACAGCACCGCCGCCAGTGCAAAGGCTGGTATCAGCGGGATCCCCGGCACCACCCAGTAGATGAGAAAACCGATCCCCATGACGGTGATAACCACCAGCGCCAGCGCCAGACCCAGGATCTCGCGCCCGTGCTCAAGAAACTCGCGCGTGGGCGTTTTCCAGCCGTCGGCAAAAAGCAAAGGAGGAATAAACAGCACCAGAAACAGTTCCGGATCAAACTCGACATGCAATCCGAACGTCGGCCAGGCCAGCAGAGCACCGATGGCAATCTGCATGAGCGGCAGCGGTAGCTGAAAGGGCAGTACGCGGGTAACTACCCCGGAAAGTGAGACCACAAGGGTCATGATGAGTATTGTGAAGAAAATTTCCATGCGTTCCCTGTTTGCGATAATTCTGTTCGTTTAGGCCACTGGCATCGTGCCTTAATGTACCTTTCCCAGAGTAACGCATAAGACAACGAGATGTGTCCTGAAAATAAAAACGGGCGGCCTGAGCCACCCGTCTTTTTACGCCGCATATGGCTTAGATAGCCCAGCCGCCCGCGTAGAAGACCACCAGCGCGACGGCAATCACCACCGTACCGATGTTCAGTTTACGCCATTCGCCTGAGACGATACGGCCAATCACCAGCGAGGCAAAACCAATCATGATGCCGGTAACAATGTTACAGGTCAGCACAATAAATACCGCGGTGATAAGGCCGGACATTGCGTCGACGAAATCGGCAAAATCAATCTTCGCCACGTTGCTCAGCATCAGCAGACCCACATACATCAGCGCAGGGGCGGTGGCGTAAGCCGGCACCAGATACGAGAGCGGCGCGAGGAACAGGATCAGCAGGAACAGCACGCCGATGGTAATCGCCGTCAGACCGGTTTTACCGCCTGCCGCCGTACCCGCCGCCGATTCGATATACACCGCAGCAGGTGCCGCCCCGACCAGACCCGAGAAGACGCTGCTCAGGGAGTCGGTGGTCAGCGCTTTGCCGCCGTCGATAATCTGGCCATCTTTATCCAGCAGGTTCGCCTGACCGGCTACCGCGCGGATGGTACCGGTGGCATCGAAGACCGCGGTCATCACCAGCGCCAGTACGCTTGGCAGCACGACAGGGTTGAGCGCCCCTACGATATCCAGGCTGCCAATCAACGAGTTGCCGTTTTCGTCACTCAGGGATGGCATGGCGAATACGCCGGAGAAGTGTACGGCAGGATCGAAAATCAGGCCGACAATGGAGACGCCGATGATGGTCAGCAGGATGCCGCCCGGCACTTTCAGTTTTTCCAGACCAATGATCACCGCCAGGCCAATCAGCGACATGATCACCGGGAAGCTGGCAAAATTACCCAGCGCAACCGGCAGACCGTCCAGCGGGTTTTTGATCACCAGACCCACGCCGTTGGCGGCAATCAGCAGCAGGAACAGACCGATACCAATCCCCGTCCCGTGGGCGATGCCCTGCGGCAGGTTGCGCAGGATCCAGCTACGGATACCGGTGGCAGAGATAATGGTAAACAGCACACCCATCAGGAACACGGCGCCCAGCGCAACCGGCACGCTGATCTGCTGACCCAGCACCAGGCTGAACGCGGTAAAAGCGGTCAGCGAGATGGCACAGCCGATCGCCAGCGGCAGGTTAGCCCACAGGCCCATCACGATGGAGCCGACACCGGCAACCAGACAGGTGGCGACAAAGACCGCCGCCGGTGGGAAACCAGCTTTACCCAGCATGCCCGGCACCACGATCACCGAGTAGACCATCGCCAGGAAAGTCGTCAGACCGGCAACGATCTCCTGACGCGCGGTGCTGCCGCGGGCAGAAATTTTAAAAAAGGCGTCGAGTGAACCGCCGGTACGCGCAGATGGCGTAGACATAGAAAACATCCCCTGAAAATTATAATTGTCGTCTGTCAGCGTGACGGACACTCCACGACCCGCTAAACGTCATATCCTTGTGCTGCGTTTATGACAAAAAGGGGAGTCATAAAAAAAGCAAACGTTTAGCTTTGCGCTGACAAAACGGGTGTCGAAATGAAGGCAAACGATTATCCGTCCTCAATGCGGGCATTTTCAACTTAACTTTGACGTTTTTCGCTAAAATGCGTGCGAGGCGGTGAAGAAGTGAACAGAGTATGCGCAAACGTTATCGTGAATGCGCAATTTGATAACAATTTCAGGACCCGCCAGGGATCTCGAACGGCCCGCCCTGCTGGATCGCCCGCTGCCAGGCCGGACGCATTTCGACATTTTTCTTCCAGTTTTGCAGGCGGGGAAGATTATCTATGCCGCCGCGTTCCAGCAGGGCGAAGACCGGAAAGCTCATCTGCACGTCCGCCATGCTGAGATGATCCCCGGCGAACCAACGATGCTTCTCCAGCGAGGACTCCAGAAAGCGGGCATGCGTTTCCAGCTGGCGGTTAAGATAGGCCTTCTCTACCCCCTGCCCCAGCACCTTGCCGAGCGTTCGCAGGCCAAACGGGACGGGCGGTTTACCGAGGCTGGCGAAGACCAGCTTCATCAGCAGCAGCGGCATTAACGAGCCTTCTGCGTAATGGAGCCAGAAACGGTATTGCAGTTTTAGCTCACGCTCCTGCGGCTTCATCTGTCCCCCGGGATCGTAAGTTTCCTGCAAATATTCGAGGATAGCGCCCGATTCCGCCAGGATCAGGCCGTTGTCCTCCAGCACCGGAGATTTTCCCAGCGGGTGGATTTTACGCAGCGTGGCGGGGGCCATCATGGTCTTATCCCGCTGATAACGAACGATCTGGTAAGGCAGCGAGAGCTCTTCCAGCGCCCAGAGCACGCGCTGCGATCGGGACTGATTGAGGTGGTGGACCGTTATCATTGTTATCTCCAGTCAGGCGTATCCACTAACTATAGAAAATTGCACAACCTGGCGAAAAAATTTTGCCGAGTTTTTGCGCGATGAGGCTGGCAAAGCTAAGGCTGCGGCCTAGACTTAAAGTGTCAGCACAAGCCGGAACCTCCACCAGATGCTCGACTGAGGGGTGTTGATGTCGGGGGAAACCCTCCTGTGAACCAGCGGGATAGAGAGAAAGACAAAGACCGGGAATAACTAAAGCGCCCTGTTGTGGCGCTTTAGTTTTTTATATGTCCGGCTAATCCTCTTCCAGCAGCCGCGCGCCGGTACCCTGTTCGCCCAGCTTATCGCCAGGGTTACGCAGCGGGCAGTCGCTGCGCGACAGGCATCCGCAACCAATACATCCATCCAGCTCATCGCGCAGCGCCACCAGAGTGTGAATGCGCCGGTCCAGCTCATCGCGCCACTGGGAAGAGAGGGCCTTCCACTCCTTTGCGCTCAGGGTATGCCCTTCCGGCAGGATGCCAAACGCCTCGCCAATGGTGGCCAGCGGGATGCCAATACGCTGGGCAATCTTAATGATCGCCACATAGCGCAGCACGTCACGGGTATAGCGGCGCTGGTTGCCGGCGTTGCGGATGCTTTTAATTAACCCTTTGCTTTCATAGAAGTGCAGTGCAGAGACCGCCACACCGCTACGCCTTGCCACCTCGCCCGGCGACAGCAGCGGTTTAATCCGCGGTAATTTCTTTTCCATAAAACCTCTTTACCTCAAGTTAACTTGAGGAATTATACTCGCCCGCAGACAAAACGACGAATCAACCGATACAGGTGTATCCAGAGAGAGGCTGCTCTATGTCACATCAACAAATTATTCAGACACTTATTGAATGGATGGATGACCATATCGATCAACCTTTGAGTATTGATGTGGTGGCGAAGAAGTCGGGTTACTCGAAGTGGTACTTACAGAGAATGTTCCGCGCCGTCACGCACCAGACGCTGGGCGAATACATTCGTCAACGCAGATTATTGCTGGCTGCCCAGGCGTTACGCACCACCCAGCGGCCCATTTTTGATATCGCCATGGATCTGGGATATGTCTCCCAGCAGACGTTCTCCCGCGTCTTCCGCCGCGAATTTGATCGCACCCCCAGCGACTATCGCCATCAGCTTAACTAGTGGCTATGAGCAAGGGCTGCCGCGACGGGCTGATGTTGCCAGGTCATGAAATCCTGCGGTGACATCGCCTTGGCAAAGTGCCAGCCCTGGCAATACTGAACGCCGCGCTTGTTCAACCACATCACCTGCTCCACGGTTTCTACCCCTTCCGCGATGGTTTTCAGGCGCAGGCTTTGGGCCATTTCGATAATGTGCTCGACGATGAGATGGCTGGTGCTGTTGGTGGTCAACGTATCGATGAAGGTCTTGTCGATTTTGAGGATATCCACGTTCAGCGAGTAGAGGTTGTGCAGGTTGGAATAGCCGGTACCAAAATCGTCAATCGCCACTTCATATCCCGCCTGGCGAAATGCCTGGATCACCGGCGTGGTCCTGGGAACATCAATGAAACCGCGCTCCGTCACTTCAATTTTGATCTGCTGGGCCCGCACATTATAGTGTCGGGCTTTATCGGTGATCATCGCAATCAGGCGTGAAGAGTGGAAGTCCGTTGCCGAGAGGTTAATGGAGATATAGAGATGCGGGTTACAGGCCAGGAAATGGCCCAGATCGCTGAAGACTTCTTCTACCACATAATCGGTGATGCGTTCGCTCATCCCCTCTTTTTCTGCCAGCGGGATAAACTCTACCGGGCTCATTACCGGACCGTTAAAACCAGGCCAACGCAACAGCGCTTCTGCGCCGACACACGCATTTGTTTTTATGTCGATAATCGGCTGGTAATGCAGGCATAGTTGTCTTTTATTTAATGCCCGGTGCAATAAGCGGCCTGGTGAATTAAATTCGCGTCGCGTCCGCGACCACATCAGTAAAATGATAATACTGCTGATCATGCCCAGCGGCAGGGTTAACGTTGCCTGATAATAGAGAACTTCATAAAAACGCTGATTGGTGGTCGAAACAATCGCGGCAATCGGGCGTTTCTCGGAGCGAACAATAGTGTAAAAACGACCTTCTTTCTGGAATATAGCTTCGTTATCGCCAATCAGCTTTTTTAAGGCATTTTCTTTTGCCTGTTCACTAATGGAGAAAAAGTCGTTGTTCACCGTATCAAATACCCCCCACGCCAGGGAGCGGTCGGATGACATGACTTCGCTATAGGTCAGAGGATTAACCACCACCACATAATTACCGACCTGCATATAGGTCATTTTATATCCCGCATAAAATGGCGTATCGCGGTAATAATAGATAGAGACGTCAGGCGCGCGTTGGTAATTGGCAGCAGAAATTAAATAGGGGTTTTCAGGCGTGCTGGTTGTTGAGCAGAGAAACGCTTTACCTTCGGCGTACAGCAGGTCGGCAATGTAGAGTCGGCCCCGGACAATATTTAACATATATTGTCGGTGATCCGGTGTACAAATATCACCCGAGTATTTTTCAGCCGCCTGACGTGCCAGCTCAACCTGCTGAATAACCAGTTCGGTTTTGTCTAAAGCGAGTGCGGCAAATGAGCGAAGTTGACTGCTTGTTTCGTTGACCGCGCGTTGCTGAGCAAACCATAGCGCAAGCATCACAGGTAGCAAAACTACCATGATAACCCCGACTATCCTCAGCACCTTGTCCCGTGCGTTACGATTCATTTCCGCCCTATTATCCCTGCTTTTTATGTGCCTGTAGTCATGAAGGCCGGATGCTTTGCTAAACAGGTGATTACGTTGCATGAATCATGCGAAGTTAGCAACTGACTTTTAACGCCAATAACCTAATATTGAGTTATGCCGATAATATTTGTCCGTAAGCCAAACTGAAAGTATTCGTTTCGTGTTTATTAAGTTAAATAATTACCGTTCCAGGAAGCCAGGCTCCCGGATAACTCAACAGAAAATCGTCGATTAAGCCAAACTACCTACAGAATGAAAAAAGCGCAACTTCATCATGAAATTTTGTGCTATTTAACCCGTCAGGATGATTGAAGTGATTTATAAATAATCAACCGCGACGATTGTTTTACCTCTTCCGCCGCGCTTGGCATCGTAAAGTGCCTTATCTGCGCTAATGAGTAGCGATGAGGTATCGCGTGGTTTTCCATTCACCTCCACCACGCCCGCACTGAAAGAGAGTGTTAAGGTGCGGCTGCCGACCTTGAGCGGCGTGAGAGAGAGCGCCTGACGGAGTACCATGGAGAGCTGCACCGCCGCGTCACTGCGGGTCTTTGGCAGCAGCAGTAAAAACTCCTCTCCCCCTACCCGGCCCAGCGCTGCCCCCGAGGGGATCACCCTCCGCAGGCAGTCGCAAAAATGCATCAGCGCAGCATCGCCCACCAGATGCCCCCACTTATCATTAATCTGTTTAAAGAAATCCAGGTCGAGCATCATGACAGAGAAGTGGCTATCCGCCTCTTCGCGCTGGCAGGCCTCCAGCGCAGCGCCAATCTGCTGCAGGATGGCAGAGCGATTCAGACAGCGTGTCAGATCGTCGGTGGTCGCCTTCATCTCCAGCTGCTGCTCCGCTTTTTTACGCGCGGTAATATCGAGCCCGATATTGAGGATTGAGCCGTCCGGCAGAGAGATATTCGACCACAGGATGGTCAGCTGAACCCCGTCCCGACGTAGCGGATGCCATTCGTACATATCGTTCAGCGGGGTGGTATTCACCGACTCGTGCACCCGGCGGCGCTCCTCCGGGTCTGGATAAAAGAGCGCCAGCGGATCGGCATGGGCGTTGATCTCCACCATCGTCCAGCCAAACACCTTTTCGCACTCGGCATTCCACAATACGCAGCGGCTATGGCGGTCAAAGGAGTTCATCAGTACCGGCGCCCGCTCAAACAGGGTTTTATACTGGGTGATCACCCGCTGCATCTCTTTTGCCGTGCGCTCACGGGCAACGAGACCGGTCAAATAGTCCTTCAGTTTTTCGACCAGGATCACCACCACCTGTTTCAGCACGGTGATGCTGCTTTGCGGTTGCGCAAAGCCGAGGAAGAAGTAGCCGTTGCAGCGATCCTGTTGCAGCGACAATTTATACAGCACGCCACACTGTAGTTGCCTGTGTCCCGGATGCATGGCAGGAAATAAAAGCGTACCGGTCTTCTCTTTCCAACAGATGACCCGCCATGCGCGGTGGTGACGCTGCAATAACGTGCTGGAAAGAAAGGCTTTAATTTCTGAGGAATGGCAGGTTAATTCACCGACGCTGACTACCTGCTGCTGACCCGCATCGTCCTCCACCATTACCCAGCTGGTCTGGGCGCCAAAGGTATGATTAATCGTCTGCAGAAGATCCGTTAAGGTTTGCTGCGACGATAATTTTGGCATTAATTTAGCTAATGCGTGCAGAGCCCGCGTACTGTCATTTATATTCTCTCGATTTGCTTGCTTCATCGTTTTATTCGTCGCTCATTTAACGAGATAAAAAATGTCGCAACGAATAAATCAGGAGTGAAAGGATACGCAGCCAGCATCTATTATTACGGCTGTCTGACCCTGTCGAAAAAAGATGTGTGTGTAAAATTAAAAGTACAGCAAATAATAACCAGTAAAAGCCTGATTTATTTATTACGGGCTAATTACGTAACCGGATGAAGCATAATCCATAGGTCTGAGGCTGTAAATATTGTACAACCACAGGTTACCTGTACACGTTTTCTTATCTCAATGAATTATCGATAAAGTTACCGCAACCCGAGCAATTAGCTGATTAAAGATATATTCCTGCGGCCCTATAACCATATTAAATAAAGGGTTAAAAAAGGCCATTTTCATGCATTTGCCCACTGGCGAATAAAAGAACAAATGTGATATAGTTCACACATATGATGTAACGCAAAACATCGTTTCATTTTGTCAGTCTGAGCTTGCCGATAGCCAGTTTGCCACGTCCGGGCAACGTCGCGCTATACCCGGCGGCGGATATCTTTGAGGATCGGTCTTATGGCAGCTATTACCACCGGTGTTGTCTTTGCACGCTGGGAATTGTTGAGCGCGGTGCTGATGTTTCTGGCCAGCACCCTGAACGTTCAGTTTAAAAAGTCGGATTACGCAGTACTGGCGGTGATCAGCACCTGTCTGGGTCTGGCGGCGGCATGCTGGTTTGCCACCGGCCTGCTGGGCATCACCCTGCTGGATATGGCCGCGGTCTGGAATAACGTTAAAACGATCATGGTTGAGGCAATGAGCCATACGCCGCCGGACTGGCCAATGATGTACACCTAGTTCCAGCGATAAAAACCAGACCAGGGTCTGGTTTTTTTATGACCATCGCCGGCCTGGTTGTCAGATCGCTAATTCACCTTATTCATTTGCATGCGCTTTGAGCTTATTGATAAACCAGCGTCCGGCCGGGCCTGGAGGGTATTCCCTCAAATGTACGGCGTACATTGAAAATCCCGCGCCAACGTCAGGCTGCATCTGTAAATTCAAAGCGACCAGCCGACCGCTGGCAAGATCTTCCTCAACCATTGGCAAAGGCATATAGCCCCAACCCAGCCCCGCGCGTAAGAATGCATGCTTCGCTCCCATGTCCCCTATACGCCATGTCTTGCCCGACATAACGCCGAAGTTGCGCCCCGCAGTGAGCGTGGAACGATCGGCCAACACCAGTTGCACCTGCTCCTGCACAACCGAACGAAGGAGAGGGCCGGCTATTTTAGCCAGCGGATGATCTGGCGATACCACGGCTACGGCGCCTACGCTGAGAAGATACTCAGCTGCACAACCCGCAGGTAAATCGGGTAGCGAGCCGATTACCGCCACCCGGCAGCTACCGGCCAGTAAAGGCTGAAGTACCCCACCCAACGCCTCCACGTACAGACGCAAGGGCGTAGCAGGAAAGGCCTGCTGAAAGGCTTGCACCGCGGCAGTCAATTTTTCAACAGGAAACATCACATCCACGGATACCACAAGTTCAGGCTCCAGCCCTTCAGCCAGGGTGCGTGCCTTAGCCTTGAACGCGTCCATTCCCGCCGTTGCAATACGCGCTGACTCCAGCAGGGCAAGCCCCGCCTCCGTCAGTCTGGGATAGCGCCCCGTTCGCTCAAACAACGGAAAGCCAACCTGAGACTCAAGGTTCGCCAGCGTCGCGCTGACGACCGACTGCGCCCGCCGTAATTTGCGCCCAGCGGCCGAGAAACTGCCCTCATCAACTGCGGCAATAAACGTACGCAGTTGATCGATAGACATACCGTCAAGCATGTATCGCTCCGTTAGATGGGATCCATCTAATTATATAGGCTACACAGATGGAATGGCGATGATTACTATTTGGTCAGCTTCTCAACCATACATTTAAGGAAACAAGCGATGAAAACAGAAACCGTGGGTATTATTGGCGCTGGCGCCATCGGGCAGGCTTTTGCCAGACAGCTTGTCAATTCCGGGCTGAACGTTATTCTGAGCAATAGCCGTGGCCCCGACAGCCTGGCGGAAGTGGTGAACGCGTTAGGCGACAGGGCTCGCGCGGGTACCGTGCAGCAAGCGGCTGAAGCCGGGATAGTTTTTGTAAGCACCAACTGGAGCAGCACCGAAGCCGCGCTAAGCGGTCTAAACTGGAGTGGACGTATCCTGATTGATGCCACCAATCCGGTGATTTTACCCGGCTTTACCCTGGCCGAACTGGGTGGAAAAAATTCCAGCCAGGTGATGACGCAGTGGGCACCCGGCGCCCGCGTCGTCAAAGCCTTCAACACGCTTCTGGCCAGCGTGCTGGCGCAGGATCCGGCCCAGGCGGGCGGACGCCGCGTCGTGTTTATCTCTGGAGACGATGCCGGGGCGAAATCCGAAGTGGAAGCATTGGCCGCGCGAATGGGCTTCGCCACTATAGATTTAGGCAGCCTTGAAACGGGTGGTCATCTGCAACAGTTCCCTGGCGGTCCTCTGCCAGCCCTGAACCTGGTAAAACTGGCCTAGTCGATTAACATGACCCAGCGTACTTCCGCAGAGACATTCGAAGAATACATTCCCGGGGAGTTGCAGAAGGAACACCGGGCGCTCTCCTCCCGGGATGTATTTGTCCAAATCCTGACGCGTCGCCAGGTCCAGGAAAAGATTATTATTCCCGCCGTGCCGGAGCCCTTCATTGTGTGGATACTTTCAGGCTGTGCCCTGGTTGAAGAACGCTCCCCGGGAGAAGGGTGGATAGCAAACCCCGTTGTCGCAGGGGATTTTTTTCTCACTACGGCAGATTCGCCCACCGAAATGAGATGGCGAGCCGAGCCAGGCGCGCCGTTCATCGTAATGCACGTCTATATTGGCGTAGCCATGATGCAGGGCGTTGAATTGCGCGAAGTCTCCGGAGAGCGGGACGAAACGCTGTCCGCTTTGCTGGAACATATACGCGCGGAGCTTTACCAGCAAAATCAACCCAGCGGCCCGTTTATTCAGGGTATCGCCCAGGCGCTGGCGGTCCATCTGGCACGTACTTACCGGACCGATGCGAAGCGGCATCGCGGCGGCCTGCAGGCGTTTAAATTACACCGGGTCTTTAAGGCGATGCGTGACGATCTGGCTCAGCCCTTTGACCTGGCGCGGTTGGCCTGTCTGACCGGACTGAGCGAATTCCACTTCAGCCGCGTCTTTAAGCAGTCTACCGGGCTTTCGCCTTCCCACTATTTTATCCGACTGCGGATGGAAGAGGCGCGTCGCCTGCTTTCCGAAACAGATGATTCCATTATCAGTATCTCCCTGACCGTGGGTTACAACAGCCCCAGCCATTTTGCCTCAGCATTTCGCCGGGTAACCGGCATATCGCCTTCAAAATATCGTAGCGATTATCGTCGTAGCAAAATCACGACAGTTTGAGCAATCCGCCGCGCGAAGAGACCGGGTGAAAGAGACATGATTGTTCCGTACTTCAGAGGTTCTTTCTGAAGCGCTGAAATCCATTCACAAGAGGATCAATTATGGAACTCAACGGTAAAACCGCCATCGTGACCGGGGCATCAAGCGGCATCGGTGCTGCTACCGCCAAAAAATTAGCCGCACATGGCGTTAAAGTTGGCCTCGCCGCGCGCCGCCTGGATCGCCTGCAGGCTCTGGTCAGCGAAATTGAGGCTGCTGGCGGTAAAGCCATCGCGCTGGAAATGGATGTGACAGACCAGGCCTCCGTATCTGCAGGCGTGGCGACGTTGCACAAAACCTATGGCCGCATTGATATCGCCTTTAACAATGCCGGGCTGATGCCCATTTCGGACATCGCCAGCCTTAAACTTGAAGAATGGCATCGTATGGTAGACGTCAACATTAAGGGCCTGTTTAATACCGTCGCAGCGGTACTCCCTGTTATGCAGGCCCAGAAATCAGGACATATTATCAATACCTCCTCGATCGCCGGGCGTAAAACTTTTCCGGGACTGGGTGTCTACTGTGCGACCAAACACGCGGTAGCGGCCTTCAGCGATATTTTGCGCATGGAGATATCGCCTGAATTCAATATCCGTGTTACCTCGCTACAGCCTGGCGCGGTTGAAAGCGAGTTATTTGAGCATATCAGTGACGAGAATTACCGCGCCCGGATGGAGCAGTTAAAAGAGCAGATGACATTTCTGAAGTCTGCCGATATCGCTGACGCTATTCTCTACGCGTTACAGGCGCCGGACCATGTGGACGTGGCAGAGCTATTTATTATGCCCACCGAACAGCCATGGTAAAACAAAAAAAGCTGCCCGCCGGGCAGCTTTTTTTTGCAATGCTTATGCAAATTTATTTGGTCAGTTCAGCCGTTACGTAAGCCTTATTATTAAAGCGCGCACTGGTGATTTTATATGACGCACCAGCCTTTTGCGCCTGGACCGCTATTTTTGCTTCCGCGCCATCCAGAGTGGAGTCAACTGCGCTTACCGTCTGTGCCACACTACAGAATGACATCACAGATAAAGCAATACCTGCCATTAAGCCAGTCATATTTTTCATGTCTGATCTCCTTTAATCGGATCGGTATACGGCTGGATAGCTTTCCAGCGAAACGGAAATACTATCCCCACCTGATTTCAGCGAACGTTTTTTAACAGAATTAAATCTGCCGTAAACAAATGGGACGAATTTACTCAAGACCAGCGTTATTTTTTCATCACGCTTATTTATCAGGCCCTGTTAATAGCGAAACGCGTACAATATTCAGCTTTAATTTGCTGACGCAGTAGGCCTGATGGTTATTTCGGTGGTATCAACATTTTCGGGTGCCTCAATAACCTGCCGCACGGCGCGGGCAATATCAGCGGGTTTGAGCGAAATGGCACGATAGGCGTCCATCGCCGCCATGGTTTCTTTGTGGGTGATGGTCGAAGCCAGTTCGCTTTCTACCACGCCGGGATTAACGCAGGTTACGCGGATATTCGAGCTTTCCTGGCGTAAACCATCCGAAATTGCCCGTACTGCAAATTTTGTGGCGCAATAGACGGCGGCCGTTGGCACAACGGAAAGGGCACCGATAGAGCCAATATTGATAATCTGACCGCTGCCCTGCGCCTCCATAATGGGAAGTACCGCCCCAATTCCCCAGAGAACACCTTTAATATTAACGTCAACGGTACGTTCCCATTCATCCTGTTTCCCCGCCGCAAGGGGTGAAAGCGGCATAATGCCTGCGTTGTTGATTAAAACGTCAACGCGCCCCCACTTTTCGACTGCCGCCTGGACGAAGCCAGCCATCGACTGACGGCTGGTAACATCCAGCTCATGGGCTTCAGCCTGGCCGCCCGTATTGCGGATCTCTGCCGCAATGGCTTCTATGCGATCCAGCCTGCGTGCCCCCAGCAATACCTTCCCGCCAGCATACCCAAGCTCTCTGGCAATACCTTCACCAATACCGCTGGATGCGCCCGTGATTAAGATAACTTTATTCATGATGTGCTCCTTCAGTTGAGTTCAGGAAGATAATAGAACCCTTAGATTGTTTCTTGTATCCTGCTATCACTTGACTCACTGGTTAGCAGATCTAAACAATGAAGGTCGATCTTAATCTCCTGCCTCTTTTTCTCGCGGTCGCCGAGGAGCACAGCTTCAGCGCGGCCGCCGCACGCCTTGGCGTCACCCGGTCGGCAGTCAGCCAGGGTATAAGGCGTCTTGAGGATGCTTTCGAAACCCTGCTTGTCATGCGCACAACGCGTTCGGTAAACCTGACCGAAGCAGGCGAGCGGCTGCGTAACGCCTTATCTTTGCCTTTAGCAAATATCGAAGCGGCCTTTGAAGAGATCGCCCCGGACAGCGCGCCGCGCGGGCTTCTGCGGATTGCGGTAACATCAATAGCCGAAGAGTTTCTTTCTGGCCCCTTGCTCGCCTCCTTTGCGGCAGCGAATCCGGGTGTGACTATTGATATTCTGGTGTCGGATGAGGAGTTCGATATCGTGGCGGCGGGCTATGATGCCGGCGTGAGGCTGGGAGAGGTTATCGAAAAAGATATGATCGCCGTGCCTCTGACGGGGCCGCAGCGGGAAATGGTGGTTGCATCGCCCTCCTGGCTGGCGGCCAACAGCGCCCCCCGACATCCCCGGGAGCTGGTTCGCCATCGCTGTATCGGCTGGCGCCCTTCCCCGGATGTAGCACCCTATCGCTGGGAATTTGAGGAGGCAGGCGTCCCTTTCGATGTGGCCATCGATCCGCAGATCACCACTAACGATCTGCGTCTTATGCTGAACATCGCCCTTGCCGGCGGCGGCATCACTTTTGCTCCTCAGGAGACATTCAGGCCCTATATTGAAAGTGGGCAGCTTGTATCCATACTGGATGATTACCTGCCTGAATTTGCAGGGTTTTATCTTTATTTTCCGCAACGTCGCAATATGGCGCCAAAACTGCGTGCCCTGATCGAGCATATCAGGCAGTGGCGACAGCCGTAACTCACCCTTTCCTGACCCTCAGGTATAAAAAAACCCTGCCAGGCAGGGTTTTTATTTCGTTCTGCAAGAGATCAGAACGGGATGTCGTCATCGAAGTCCATTGGCGGTTCGTTGGACTGCGCTGGCGCAGATGGCTGCTGCGGACGGGACTGTGCGCCGCCGCTGAACTGGTTGCCGCCCTGCGGCTGCTGAGGCTGACCCCAACCGCCCTGCTGCTGCTGGCCGCCGCCTGCTGGCGCGCCACCGCCCTGACGGCCACCCAGCATCTGCATGGTACCGCCAACGTTCACCACCACTTCAGTGGTGTATTTTTCCTGGCCAGACTGATCGGTCCATTTGCGGGTACGCAGCTGGCCTTCGATATAGACCTGAGAACCTTTACGCAGATACTCACCGGCCACCTCGGCCAGTTTGCCAAACAGCACGACGCGGTGCCATTCGGTCTGCTCTTTCATCTCACCGGTCGCTTTATCACGCCAGGATTCGGAGGTAGCCAGCGTAATGTTGGCCACTGCACCACCACTCGGCATATAGCGTACTTCCGGGTCCTGGCCCAGATTACCGACGAGAATCACCTTGTTTACGCCTCTGCTGGCCATGATCGTGTCTCCTGAAAACAATTTCTAAATAGTGTAAACGCGCGAGTGTACCATTTCCATGCCGCATGTTCATAGCTGCGAGGCGGATTCCACCCAACTCTTTTCGTGGTCTATTTTTGCACAACGAATCTGAATTTGCATCTCAATACTGTATATCCAGCCAGGTCAATTTGTGTCATAATTAATCGTTTATGCCGGTTGTCCTTCAAACAAACCAGGCATTCCGTGTATCTACCTACCGGGAAAGGTGAATGGATAAGATCGAAGTACGGGGCGCCCGCACCCACAATCTCAAGAATATCAACCTCGTCATCCCTCGCGACAAGCTGATTGTCGTCACCGGGCTTTCAGGCTCAGGCAAATCCTCTCTGGCTTTCGACACCCTGTATGCCGAAGGTCAGCGTCGTTACGTTGAGTCGCTCTCTGCCTATGCGCGTCAGTTCCTGTCGCTGATGGAAAAACCGGACGTCGACCATATTGAAGGGTTGTCGCCTGCCATCTCTATTGAGCAGAAGTCGACCTCCCACAACCCGCGTTCCACCGTCGGGACCATCACCGAAATCCATGACTACCTGCGTCTGCTCTATGCCCGCGTAGGCGAGCCGCGTTGTCCGGATCACGATGTCCCGCTGGCGGCGCAGACCGTCAGCCAGATGGTGGACAACGTGCTGGCGCAGCCGGAAGGCAGACGCCTGATGCTGCTTGCGCCAATCATTAAAGAGCGTAAGGGCGAACACACCAAAACGCTGGAAAACCTGGCAAGCCAGGGCTATATCCGCGCCCGTATCGACGGGGAAGTGTGCGATCTCTCCGATCCACCGAAGCTGGAACTGCAAAAGAAACACACTATAGAGGTGGTGATCGACCGCTTTAAGGTGCGTGACGATATGACCCAGCGCCTGGCGGAGTCGTTCGAGACCGCACTGGATCTCTCCGGCGGTACGGCGGTAGTTGCCGATATGGACGACCCGAAAGCGGAGGAGCTGCTCTTCTCCGCCAATTTCGCCTGCCCGGTGTGCGGCTATAGCATGCGCGAGCTGGAACCGCGTCTGTTCTCGTTCAACAACCCGGCGGGCGCCTGCCCGACCTGTGATGGCCTGGGCGTACAGCAGTACTTCGATCCCGATCGGGTGATCCAGAATCCCGAACTGTCGCTGGCTGGCGGCGCCATCCGCGGCTGGGATAAGCGTAACTTCTACTATTTCCAGATGCTGAAGTCGCTGGCAGAGCACTATAAATTTGACGTTGAAGCGCCGTGGGGCAGCCTGAGCCCGAACGTGCACAAAGTGATCCTGTTCGGTTCCGGTAAAGAGAACATCGAGTTCAAATACATGAACGATCGCGGCGATACCTCGGTGCGTCGCCATCCGTTTGAAGGCGTGCTGCACAATATGGAGCGCCGCTACAAAGAGACCGAATCCAGCGCCGTGCGTGAAGAGCTGGCGAAGTTCATCAGCAACCGCTCCTGCGCCACCTGTGACGGCACCCGTCTGCGTCGTGAAGCGCGCCATGTGTATGTGGAAAACACGCCGCTGCCGGCCATCTCAGACATGAGCATCGGTCATGCGATGGACTTCTTCACCAACCTGAAGCTCTCCGGCCAGCGGGCGAAAATCGCCGAGAAAGTGCTGAAAGAGATTGGCGATCGTCTGAAATTCCTGGTGAACGTTGGCCTCAACTACCTGACGCTTTCCCGCTCCGCAGAGACGCTCTCCGGCGGCGAGGCCCAGCGTATCCGTCTGGCGAGCCAGATTGGTGCGGGCTTAGTGGGCGTCATGTACGTACTGGATGAGCCCTCTATCGGCCTGCACCAGCGTGACAACGAACGTCTGCTTGGCACCCTGATCCACCTGCGTAACCTCGGCAACACGGTGATTGTGGTCGAGCATGATGAAGATGCCATCCGCGCCGCCGACCACGTGATCGACATCGGGCCGGGCGCGGGTGTCCACGGCGGCCAGGTAGTGGCGGAAGGGCCGCTGGACGCCATCATGGCGGTGCCGGAGTCCCTGACCGGCCAGTACATGAGCGGTCAACGCAAGATTGAGGTGCCAAAACAGCGCGTGCCTGCCAACCCGGAAAAAGTACTGAAGCTCACCGGCGCTCGCGGCAACAACCTGAAAGACGTGACGCTCACCCTGCCGGTCGGCCTGTTCACCTGCATTACCGGGGTGTCAGGTTCCGGTAAATCGACGCTGATTAACGACACGCTGTTCCCGATTGCGCAGACTCAGCTGAACGGTGCAACGCTGGCAGAGCCCGCGCCGTACCGTGACATCACCGGGCTTGAGCACTTCGACAAGGTGATCGATATCGACCAGAGCCCGATTGGTCGTACCCCGCGCTCTAACCCGGCGACCTATACCGGTGTCTTCACGCCGGTACGTGAACTCTTTGCCGGCGTGCCGGAATCGCGCTCACGCGGCTACACGCCGGGCCGCTTCAGCTTTAACGTGCGCGGCGGGCGCTGCGAAGCCTGTCAGGGCGATGGGGTGATCAAAGTTGAGATGCACTTCCTGCCGGATATCTACGTGCCGTGCGACCAGTGCAAAGGCAAACGCTATAACCGCGAAACGCTGGAGATCAAATATAAAGGCAAGACCATCCACGAAGTGCTGGATATGACCATCGAAGAGGCGCGCGAGTTCTTTGATGCCGTTCCGGCGCTGGCGCGTAAGCTCCAGACCCTGATGGATGTTGGTCTGACCTACATTCGTCTGGGCCAGTCAGCAACTACCCTCTCGGGCGGGGAGGCGCAGCGCGTGAAGCTGGCGCGTGAACTCTCCAAACGCGGCACCGGACAGACGCTCTACATTCTGGATGAGCCGACCACCGGTCTGCACTTTGCCGATATCCAGCAGCTTCTCGACGTGCTGCACCAGCTCAGAGATCAGGGCAACACCATCGTGGTGATTGAGCACAACCTGGACGTGATTAAAACCGCGGACTGGATTGTCGATCTCGGTCCGGAAGGCGGTAGCGGCGGCGGTGAAATACTGGTTTCCGGCACCCCGGAAACCGTCGCGGAGTGCGAAGCCTCGCACACCGCCCGCTTCCTTAAACCGCTTCTGAAGTAGTTATACTGACAGCTGCTGCCGGGTCATCTCCGGCAGCAGTTCCACCGCCTGCGTGTAAGAGGCATCCACCAGGTAATAAATCTGCGAATCAGGAATCGACCCGTCCAGATAGACCGTGCTCCAGTGCGCTTTATTCAGGTGCTTGCTGGGACGCACGTCGCTGTGCTGCTGGCGCAACAGTTCCGCCAGTTCAGGGCTGGTTTTTAACGAGGCCGCCGGACGCCCCTCCACATCTTTCACCATCGCAAACAGCACGTCGGCGACTTTGATCTGGGTTGCCTTCCAGTCGCTGTGCACGCTTTGCTCCGCACCCGGCTTATTCATGCAGTACTGAAGTATCTCCGAAATTGTCATCTTTATTCCCCTTGTAGCGTGGCGATGATTTTGCGCGAACCGCCGTGGATACGATGTTCTCCCAGCCAGATCCCCTGCCAGGTACCCAGCTGCAGACGGCCATGATTGACCGGCAGCAGTAAAGAGACGCCTAGCGTGGAGGATTTAATATGGGAAGGCATGTCGTCTGGCCCCTCGTCATCGTGTTCCCAGCGGGCATTATCGGGAATGGATTTGAGAAAATGCTGCTCCATATCGGAACGGACGGTGGGATTGCAGTTCTCGTTAAGAGTGAGAGAGGCTGACGTGTGTTGCAGCAACAGATGAAGTAAACCCACGTTGATGCGGGGAAGATCGCGAATCTGACCGATGACCTCATCCGTCACCAGGTGAAAACCGCGAGACCTGGCGCGCAGGGTCAGGGTTTGCTGATACCACATGTGCTGCTCCGTTTTACAGGTTGATCCCTCTAAGTGTGCAGCAATACGACGAAAGGTAAAACCCGCAGCAGGTAAATCTGCTTAAAAAGTGTTCTTTCCTGCGCCAAAAGAGACTCAATATTCTGAGTTAACGATCACCTCTTCCCCAAAGTCTCCCGCCTGAGGCAGCGGTTTTTGGGTGGAGTTCGACGCCCGCAAAACCCGAATCCCCCTGGCACCCGCTTCACGCGCCGCGTTGATGTCGCTATCCGCGTCGCCGTAGTAAATCTTAATCTGTTTCTGGGCAATGCACGGCGTTTTGGTCCTCTCCCCCTTTCCGCCAATAAAAATCACCGGATTCATAGATACGGCGGGTATCAGAAAGGCGTCCTGCAAGGTTTTCGTGACCGTTTCGGTTTTAGTGAAATGACGCCCGGTAATAAACCAGATGTTGTCGCCGCGCTTCAGGTGCATGGCGATCAGCGCCCGCGCCACCTCTTTGGGAATGCTGAACGCATCCCAGCCGTTATTCATCTGCTCCCAGAATGCCGGATTTTTCAGGTACTCATCGCTCTCCGGAGACCAGGTTTTTTTACCCCGCCAGAAACCAGGGCTGGAAAACAGGACGGTGTCATCAATATCAAACCCCACCGACATGGGTGGACGCCCGAGCAGACTTTTTTCAATTTGCGCGACGGAAACCCAGTGGACGGGCGCCTGCTCAGCCAATCTGGCGGCGGTTGTGCCCGGATATAACGGTGGAGGTGAAGAGGGGCGAGCCACGGCTGGGTTGCTGAGCGAGAGCAATAAGCAGGCAGCGCTGAGCGCCAGTATGATCTTGCGCATTTTTTACCCAGAATATTCAGATTGTTGTTTTATTTTTGAGCGGATGGTCAAAAGCCCCATCGAAAATAACCGCAGCGGGAGGGGAAGGAAAGGAGAATTTCTCTCTCTGTCGCAATAGAAAGAGGGATATCACAAAGCGCGGCTGTACTTCTTAACGACCCCCTTCGCTAAAGAAGGAGGTCGTGAGTAAGTGCTTACATTACAGCGGCAAAGGCCTTCGCCACACGCTGAACGTTGCCGCTATTCAGGCCTGCAACGCACATGCGTCCACTGGCAATCAGATAGACGCCGAACTCGTCGCGCAGGCGGTCCACCTGCTGTGCGCTGAGGCCGGTATAGCTGAACATGCCGCGCTGCTGTAGCAGGTAGTCGAAGTTGTGCCCCGGAACGGCATCCTTCAGCACATCCACCAGCGTCTGACGCATGGCGAGAATGCGGGTACGCATCGCTTCCACCTCTGCCAGCCACTCGGCTTTGAGTTCGTCATCGCCGAGCACGGTCGCCACCACCTGCGCCCCGAAGTTTGGTGGGCTGGAGTAGATACGACGCACGGTCGCCTTCAGCTGGCCCAGCACGCGCCCGGCGGCGTCCTGATCTTCGCAGACCACAGACAGACCGCCGACACGTTCGCCATACAGCGAGAAGATTTTGGAGAAGGAGTTGCTGACCAGCGCCGGCAGACCTGCGCTGGCAATGGCGCGGATGGCGTAAGCATCCTCTTCCATCCCGGCGCCAAAGCCCTGGTAGGCGATGTCGAGGAACGGGATCAGGTTGCGGGCTTTCAGCACCTCGATAACCGCATCCCACTGCGCATTCGTCAGATCGGCACCGGTCGGGTTATGGCAGCACGGATGCAGCAGCACGATGCTGCGTTCCGGCAGGGTGCTCAGTTTTTCCAGCAAGGCGCCAACGCGTACGCCGTTAGTCTGGTCGTCGAACCACGGATAGGTATTCACCGTGAAGCCCGCGCCTTCAAAGATGGCGACATGATTTTCCCAGGTCGGATCGCTCACCCAGACACCCGACTCCGGAAAATATTTGTGCAGGAAGTCGGCGCCGACCTTCAGCGCGCCTGACCCGCCCAGCGTCTGGATGGTTGCAACACGCTTCTGTGCCAGCACCGGATGGTCTGCGCCAAACAGCAGTGGGGCGATGGTGTGACGGTAGCTGTTGAGTCCTTCCATCGGCAGATAGAGCGACGCACCGTGTGGCGTGACGTTCAGACGCGCTTCGGCTTTGGCAACGGCCTGCAGCTGCGGGATGATGCCCGCTTCGTTGTAGTAAAGACCGATACTGAGGTTAACTTTATCGCCACGCGGATCGTCTTTGAAACGCTCCATTAAGGAGAGGATAGGGTCGCCAGCATAGGCGTCGACTTTCTGGAACACGCGATGGTTCTCCGGATAATAATGAGGCAGGGAATTCAACAATAAACCGGAAGTGGAAGAAGATCGAGAGGATGTTAATGAAGATGGGGTATGGTCGACACGTTGCGTGGCACTTCATAAAAAACGGGCACAGTCGGCTTCTTCAACCTGAGGATGAGGGGGAACCTGCGACTCAGGTGGTGGTTCCGTTCACCTTACGTTCCTTGCTTCTCTGATACATCTGAACCGGTGAACGTGCCAGGGTGGCTCCATCGCCACCACCCTGGCGACCCGGGCTACCGACAAGAAAATTACTGGCGCTCTCTCATCCCTACAAGCAAAGTCACGCTCAATCCAGGTACCGCATCGCCAGGCGCGACGTCAGTCGCGTGATAAGTTCGTAAGCACTTACTTTCGTGATTTCCGCGATCCGTTCCACGGGCAAACCTTCACCCCACAGCGTCACCGGATCGCCCGCTTTCTCCAGGGCCTCTGGCCCGAGGTCGACGCAGATCATATCCATCGCCACACGGCCAACGATGGTCACTTCCCGGCCATTCACCAGCACTGGCGTCCCGGATGGCGCCGCGCGCGGATAGCCGTCGCCGTAGCCCATCGCCACCACGCCTAAACGGGTGTCGCGCTCGCTGATCCAGGTCCCGCCGTAGCCGACCGGCTCCCCGGCTTTGTGCTCACGCACCGCAATCAGGCTGGAGGTGAGCGACATTACCGGCTGAAAACCGAGGTCCGGCCCCCAGGGCTTACCCTCCAGCGGCGAGACGCCGTACAGGATTATGCCTGGACGTGCCCAGTCGAAATGAGACTGCGGCCAGAGCAAAATACCGCCGGATGCCGCAATCGAGCGCATGCCCGGCTTGCCTTCGCAGAAGGTGTTGAAGATATCGAGCTGCTGCTCGGTGGCACCACACTCAGGCTCATCGGCGCGGGCAAAATGGCTGACGATATTGACCGGCTGACGTACATTCCTGCACTGGCTTAAGCGCTGGTAAAACGCCTCCGCCTGCTCCGGACGCACGCCCAGACGGTGCATGCCGGTGTCGAGCTTCATCCAAACGGTGACGGGCTCGCTGAGCACCGTGTTTTCCAGCGCTTCGAGCTGCTCAAGATTGTGTACGGCGGTATGCAGCCGTTGCGTGGTGATAGTCGGGAGATCGGCGGCGTTAAAGAAGCCTTCGAGCAGCAGAATCGGCTGGGTGATCCCCCCTTCGCGCAGACGCAGGGCTTCTTCGAGACGGGCGACGCCAAAGGCGTCGGCATCAGGGAGCGTTCGCGCGGTCTCAATAAGACCGTGTCCGTAAGCGTTCGCTTTCACGACTGCAACGAGCTTGCTGGCGGGCACCAGTTCACGCAGGCGTTGCAGGTTGTGTCGCAGAGCGCGGCGGTTAATGACAACTGTTGCCGCTTGCATTGCAAATCCTTGTTAAAAGAAGGTCGGAGAGTTATTCGTCATCGTATTGCGGGCCAGCATAGTTGTCGAAACGCGACCACTGGCCGTTAAAGGTAAGCCGCACCGTACCGATGGGGCCGTTACGCTGCTTACCGATAATAATTTCCGCGATCCCTTTCAGGTCGCTGTTCTCGTGATAAACCTCGTCACGATAGATGAACATGATTAAGTCAGCATCCTGCTCGATAGAGCCGGATTCACGCAGGTCGGAGTTAACCGGACGTTTGTCGGCACGCTGTTCCAGGGAGCGGTTAAGCTGCGACAGCGCAACCACTGGCACCTGCAACTCTTTCGCCAGCGCTTTCAGCGAGCGGGAGATTTCGGCGATCTCAAGCGTTCGGTTATCAGAGAGCGACGGGACGCGCATCAGCTGGAGGTAGTCGATCATGATCAGGCCAATGCCGCCGTGCTCGCGGGCGATACGGCGCGCACGGGAGCGCACTTCCGTTGGCGTCAGGCCGGAGGAGTCATCAATATAGATATTACGTTTTTCCAGCAGAATACCCATGGTGCCGGAGATCCGCGCCCAGTCCTCATCGTCCAGCTGACCGGTACGAATCCGGGTCTGGTCCACGCGGGACAGCGAGGCCAGAGAACGCATCATGATCTGCTCGGAGGGCATCTCCAGACTGAAGATTAAAACCGGTTTATCCTGCAACATCGCCGCGTTTTCGACGAGGTTCATCGCAAAGGTCGTCTTACCCATCGACGGACGGGCGGCGACGATAATCAGATCCGACGGCTGCAAACCGGCGGTCTTTTTATTCAGATCGTCATAACCCGTGTTAACGCCCGTCACCCCATCGTGCGGCTGCTGGAACAGCTGCTCAATACGCGACACGGTGGCATCAAGCACGTCGGCGATGTTCTTCGGCCCTTCGTCTTTATTGGCCCGGCTTTCGGCAATTTTAAAGACCCGGGATTCGGCCAGGTCGAGCAGTTCATCACTGTTACGCCCCTGCGGATCGAAACCAGCTTCGGCGATTTCGTTGGCAACGGAAATCATGTCACGTACCACCGCACGTTCACGCACGATGTCCGCATAGGCGCTGATGTTCGCCGCGCTTGGGGTGTTTTTTGACAGTTCAGCCAGATAAGCGAAGCCGCCTACCGACTCCAGCTGCCCCTGACGCTCCAGCGATTCCGCGAGCGTGATCAGGTCGATAGGGCTGCCTGACTCCTGCAAACGCGCCATTTCGGTAAAGATATGGCGGTGCGGGCGGGTGTAGAAATCGTCAGTGACCACGCGCTCGGCGACATCGTCCCAGCGTTCGTTATCCAGCATTAAACCGCCCAACACCGACTGTTCCGCTTCGATCGAGTGAGGCGGGACCTTTAATCCGGCTAACTGGGGATCGCGTTCCCGGGGTTCAGTCTGTTTGTTGAAGGGTTTGTTTCCTGCCATAGTGAATGGAGTTACCGAGATAGAGAGTGGGTCGAAAGATTACCATATTTTCTAATTCTAATGGAGGGAGCATGGCAACGCGTATTGAATTTCATAAACACGGCGGCCCGGACGTTCTCAGGGCGGTAGAGTTCACTCCCACCGCGCCTGGGGAGAACGAAGTCCAGGTCGAAAACAAAGCCATTGGTATTAACTACATCGACACCTACATCCGCAGCGGGCTCTATCCGCCCCCTGCTCTGCCGAGCGGTCTGGGTACCGAGGCGGCGGGCGTGGTGGTGAAAGTCGGTAGTGCGGTAAAACATATTAAAGAGGGCGATCGCGTGGTGTATGCGCAATCGGCTCTCGGTGCCTACAGCTCGGTCCATAACGTCCCGGCAGATAAAGCAGCGATTCTGCCCGGCGCCATCTCCTATGAGCAGGCAGCCGCCTCCTTCCTGAAGGGGCTGACGGTCTTCTACCTGTTGCGTAAAACCTACGAAATCAAACCTGACGAACAGTTTCTGTTCCACGCTGCCGCCGGCGGTGTGGGCCTGATCGCCTGCCAGTGGGCAAAAGCGCTGGGGGCTAAACTCATCGGCACGGTGGGTAATGCGCAAAAGGCGCAGCGCGCGCTACAGGCGGGTGCCTGGCAGGTGATTAACTACCGTGAAGAGAGCATTGTTGAGCGGGTGAAAGAGATCACCGGCGGCAAGAAGGTGCGTGTGGTGTATGACTCGGTGGGGAAAGATACCTGGGAAGCTTCGCTGGACTGCCTGCAACGTCGCGGTCTGATGGTTAGCTTCGGCAATGCTTCCGGCCCGGTGACCGGCGTTAACCTCGGCATTCTTAACCAGAAGGGGTCGCTGTTTGCCACCCGTCCTTCGCTGCAGGGCTATATCACCAACCATGACGAACTGGTCGAGGCCAGCAACGAACTGTTCTCGTTGATTGCCAGCGGGGTCATTAAGGTGGATGTGGCCGAGGCGCAGAAGTATCCGCTGAGTGATGCGCAACGCGCGCATGAAGCGCTGGAGAGCCGGGCGACGCAGGGATCGAGTTTGCTTATCCCTTGATAAAAAATTGGGCTTCCCTTGGGAAGCCCTTTCTTGCTTTGCTTTTTTTTAGTTCGGCTGTATGTAGGGTACAGCACGATGAATTCTTTAACGGCGGTCATAGTGACAGATTCGATAACTAAATCCTATTCTGTTCTAAGTGATGATGCCGTAAAAGTTGCAAGGATGTGACGAACCGCTCAATACCTTAGTAACGAAAACGGTTATTGCGCTGATAGCGTGGAAGTTTTGGCGATTTAATCGCCCGTATTGCCCACACCACCGCCACGGCTAACAGCAACCACGGCAACAGTTTCAACATCAGGGCAAACAGTCCCCCGATAAACATCACCACTGTCGCAACCACCAGTGCGGCGATGATCCCCAGCAACGAGACGCCGGTTGCCAGCAGCATGACAAAAAATCCAATCACAAAAAGTAGTTCCAGCATGGCTCTCTCCCAAATGCATCACAACGATACGCTGATGTGATAGTTACAAGATCCGTGCCAAAAATAACCTCTTGATAATGAAACCAAACGCCCGGCAATGCGGTGCCGGGCGTGGTGAATTTGACGAAGTATTGGTGAAAATTATCGTTTGTCTGCCACCAGACGCAGCGCCTGCTCCAGCACCTCGATATCGGCACCCGCTTTATGGGCGTTTTCACTCAGGTAACGGCGCCACTGGCGCGCCCCCGGAATACCCTGGAACAGCCCCAGCATATGACGGGTGATGTGGCCCAGATAGGTGCCGTTGCTCAGCTCGCGCTCAATGTAAGGGTACATCGCCCGCACCACCGCCACCGGGTCACGATCGGCAACGTCCACACCAAAGATTTCGCGATCTACCGCCGCCAGCACGCCCGGGTTCTGGTACGCCTCACGGCCCACCATAACGCCGTCCATATGCTGCAGATGCCCTTTCGCCTCTTCAAGGGACTTGATGCCGCCGTTAATGGACATGGTCAGCTGAGGGAAATCGCGCTTTAGCTGATACACGCGCGGGTAATCCAGCGGCGGGATCTCACGGTTCTCTTTCGGGCTCAGGCCAGAGAGCCAGGCTTTGCGGGCATGGATGATAAACATCTCGCACTCCCCCTTGCCAGCCACCGTACCGATGAAATCACAGAGAAATTCGTAGCTATCCTGATCGTCGATGCCGATGCGGGTTTTTACCGTCACCGGAATGGAGACCACGTCGCGCATCGCTTTCACGCAGTCGGCCACCAGCTGCGCATTACCCATCAGGCAGGCGCCAAACATGCCGTTCTGCACGCGATCGGAAGGGCAGCCGACGTTGAGGTTAATCTCGTCGTAGCCACGCGCCTCAGCCAGCTTCGCGCAGTGCGCCAGCGCCGCCGGATCGCTGCCGCCCAGCTGCAACGCCACCGGATGCTCCTCTTCGCTGTAGGCGAGATAGTCACCCTTGCCGTGAATGATCGCCCCGGTGGTCACCATCTCGGTATAGAGCAGGGTGTGGCGCGACAGCAGACGCAGGAAGTAGCGGCAATGTCTGTCTGTCCAGTCGAGCATCGGCGCGATGGAAAAACGGTGGGCAGGATAGCGGGACGAGTTTTCTGACGACATGGCGAAGTTTTAAGCATCTGGTGAAAATGGGGCGCTACTATAGCACATATTCGCCGGAGGCCGAGCGCCTCCGGATGCCTTCAGAAGGTCAGGCTCAACTGGGCCCCGGCCCCCCAGGTTTCATCTTCCCCGTAAATACCGGTCAAATCGATATGCACGGTATTAAACGGCGCAAAGCCTAACCCGCCCGTGAAGACGTTGCTGTCGGTGCCCCTCACGTCACCGCGAAAGCCTGCGCGTACCGCCAGCCAGCTCAGAGGGGTCACTTCTGCCCCCACGCCGACATACTGCGCGTTTTCTTCACTCTTAAAGCCGCGGGTTTCGGTCAGATCGCCATCGGCGCTGAGGGTAAGCAGGCCGGTATGCCAGGCGACACCCGCCGTTACCAGGGGGCGGATCTGGTATGTGTCCTGATAGCTCACCACCTGCCCGGTACGCCCGTTGAGAATGCGGATGTCATTGGTATCAATATCACGTGATAAGAGGTTCTGCCCGCTCAGGCCCACCGTCCAGTTCTCACCAAAGTCCACCGCCACGCCGACATCGACGTTAAAACTGGTATCGTCGTTACGGTAGCGGCTGCTGTTAAAGTCGCCGCTGTCGTAGGTATAAATGGAGGTGGTGTAGTTATAGAGCCAGGTTTGCTGCAGTTTCGGCGTGACGCCCACCGAAACCGGCAGGTCGCTTACCGTAAACTGACGGGCAATCGCCACGCCATAATCGGAGACGATGGCCCCTCTGCCCATGGCAACAGAGTTAAGATTGCGGGTAATCACGTCGCTGCCGTTGCGCGCCGCGCTCAGCGCCATCTGGTTGGTCATTCCCGGGCTACCCTGCAATCGGCGTAAAAAATCGATGTCCTGAGGATCGATTTCTGAGCTGACGCGGGCATGGGCATTAGCTTTGGCGACAAACGCCAGCGACAGGCCGGAACCCGGGATGCTCACGGCTATCCCGCCGCCGGCGTTGGCATGCGCCGTTTTGCCATCAAGAAATTCCAGCTGATCGGCAAGGCTGCCGGCGGCTCTCTGCAGCTCACTAAGCGTGCCTTGCGGATCGGCGGCGATCTGCGCCACGGTCAGATCGTCGATCATCTGCCGATCGTCGGTGATCTCATCGCTGATTTCATCGATCTTATCCTGCAAATTGTCTTTATCGCTAATTTGCGCTCCCACGGAGGGGAAAATGATGGCGACGTCATCCTCTTCTTTTGATTTTGCCAACAGCGCCGGGTTAATTAACACCCCGCTGCCATAATGGGCCGATGCAACGCCTGTTCCGCCCATTGCATCGCCGCGTGCTTCCGTCCAGGTATTTGCGGCTCCAGCCTGATGAGACAAAAGAATACCGGTGGCAATTCCCGCCACAGAAAGTTTGAGTTTTATTTTCACAGGACACCTGACTTATTTTGGGTAAATTAACCCCGGCGGCTATACGCCGCGCAGGGAAATACGTCCTCTGTGAAAAAAGTATTAGAAGCTAAATATGTCTTAAACTTTAGTATTAGATAAGCTATTGATTTCCTTATGGCTTTAAATAGGTATAGAACAAGAATTTATTTTCGCCCGGGTTTTCCATCATGCGGACCAAAAAATTGTGGCGGGTGATCGATCCAGCGATCTTCACGGGTGGCGGCATATACTGCATTTAGCGGATAATAAATTCGGTTATATTTTTTATTGGCTTCGCCCACCACTAATAACCGCACTTCTTCAGTGGTGTTATTAATAAAGGTGTGGCAAACCCCCGTCCCGGCCGGAAATCCTACGCTGTCCCCCGGCTCCAGCTTCCATAAATACCCGTTGATCCAGGCTTCGGGATAACCCTCCAGCACAAAGATAAACTCCTCTTCATCGCTTTCGGCATGTGGATAGGAGGTACGACGCCCAGGCGGCAGGCGTTCATGGTGAATACCGAGGCGGCCTAAGCCAAGCGCTCGAGCCAGGGGCGCGCCAATGGAGAAACGCTCTGTGCTATCGGGATAGGTTGAATTGTCGGCCCCTTCTACCTCACGCCAGTGTCGAATACAGTCCGGTCTTTTCATCTTTTGGTCCCCCGTGGTTTTTCGTCAGGGTAGCACACCTGCTGGATCTCGGCGTTTAGGCCAGAACATGGTAAACTGGCGGTTTGTTATTCCACGTTATTCGAGGTGCAAAATGGAAACGACCACAATGCAGGCACTGTTAGCGCAAGCCGAAAAGCTCTGTGCGCAACGCAATGTGCGCCTGACTCCGCAGCGCCTTGAAGTGTTGCGCCTGCTGAGCCTGCAAAACGGGGCCATCAGCGCTTACGACCTGCTCGATCTGCTGCGCGAAAGCGAGCCGCAGGCGAAGCCCCCTACCGTATACCGGGCGCTCGATTTTCTGCTTGAGCAGGGTTTTGTGCATAAAGTGGAATCGACCAACAGCTATGTGCTGTGCCACCTTTTCGATCAGCCTACCCACACCTCAGCGATGTTTATTTGCGATCGCTGCGGCAGCGTGAAGGAAGAAGGCGCGGAAGGGGTGGAAGACATCATGCATACTCTGGCGGCGAAGATGGGATTTGCCCTGCGTCACAACGTGATTGAAGCGCACGGTCTGTGCCGCAACTGCGTAGAAGTCGAGGCCTGCCGCCATCAGGAAAATTGCCAGCATGACCACTCTATCCAGTTGAAAAAGAAGCCGCGTTGAGCACAAAAAAAGGGGCGACCTGAAGGTCGCCCTGGGCGTACATCCGTGTACCTGCGGGTAGAGCTGAATTACCAGCGATAGTTGTTACGGGTTTCCCAGTCACCAACTTCTTTCTCCGCCTGGTCTTTCTCATAACCATA
Source organism: Leclercia sp. GHBNCSD (assembly GCF_055805075.1). Classification (NCBI taxonomy): domain Bacteria; kingdom Pseudomonadati; phylum Pseudomonadota; class Gammaproteobacteria; order Enterobacterales; family Enterobacteriaceae; genus Leclercia; species Leclercia sp. GHBNCSD. The sequence continues at coordinate 1,689,766 of NZ_JBQVYO010000001.1, forward strand.
GCGTTCCTGAATTTTCCCCACCAGCTGGTCACGTTTACCTTCGATAACGGTCATGTCATCGTCAGTCAGGTCGCCCCACTGTTCTTTTACTTTACCTTTGATCTGCTTCCAGTTACCGCCGACTTGGTCTTTATTCATCATCGATTCCTCTTCGCTCGGTCGTTAAGGATAAGTTCGTCCTGAAATAGATTTCGTGCTGGACGTGATAATAATTATAGATAAGCGTGCGGCGTTGGGTTTGTTATTCGGAATCTTTTACCATTCAGTAAGGTGAAGCCGTTATTGAAACCAGGTGCCGTTGCGCCAGTGCCGGCGCCAGATCCAGCCCAGAGAGAGCCCCCGCAGCGCCAGGAAAACGCTCAGGGCCAGCCACAGGCCGTGATTACCCAGCCAGGGCAAGGTGAACAGCGTCAGACCAAACCCGGCGGCCGCGACGGCCATACTGTTGCGCATCTCTGCGCCACGGGTTGCGCCGATAAACATGCCGTCGAGCAAATAGCACCAGACCCCCACCACCGGCAAAATCACCTGCCAGACAAGATAATGGCTCGCCAGCGCGCGCAGCTCTGGCAGCGAAGTCAGCAGCGCCACGATCGGGTTACCCGCCAGGGCATAGACAAGCGCGAAGGCCAGCGCCACCATGCCAGACTGACGGCAGGCTGCCCGCCATACTTCGCGCAGCTGGCCGCTTTCCCGGGCGCCATAGGCCTGCCCGGAGTGCGCTTCAACCGCATAGGCAAAACCATCCAGCGCGTAGGCGGTAAAGGTGAGGAGCGTCATCAGCACGGCGTTAACGGCGATAATCTCCGGCCCCAAACGCGCGCCCAGCACCGTCAGCGCGCCGAAACAGAGTTGCAGCAGCAGCGAGCGCAGCATAATGTCCCGGTTCAGGGCCAGCAGCTTGCGGATATTGCCGCGCCAGCTCGCTTTCAGCAGCGCCAGGGAAATGCCGCGCAGAGCCAGCACCCGCCAGACCATCCACAAGCCGAGCAACAGGGTGGCGTATTCGGCGGCAGCAGTCGCCAGGGCGGCCCCCTGCACGTTCATTTTCAGCCCGATCACCAGCCATAGATCCAGCACGATATTGAGCAGATTACCCACCACCAGCAGGATCACCGGTGCCCGGGCATACTGCACCCCCAGCAGCCAGCCGAGCAGCACCAGATTAGCCAGCGATGCCGGGGCGCTGAGCCAGCGGATCTCAAGGAAGCGCCGCGCCTGATGCAGGACATCCTCGCTGCCACCCACGATATGTAGCGCCAGATCGATAAGCGGTGTGCGCAGCAGCACAATCAGCAGACCGGCGCCGAGCGCGAGGATCAGCGGCTGCACCAGCGCCCGGGCCAGACGCAGCGGATCTTTCGCGCCATAGGCCTGAGCGGTGAGACCGGTGGTGCTCATACGCAAAAAGAGCAGCAGCATAAACAGGAAACTGGTTGCCGTGGCGCCGATGGCGACACCGCCCAGATAGACCGGAGAGTCGAGATGGCCGATAACGGCGGTATCCACCAGCCCCAGCAGCGGGACGCTGATATTGGAGACGATCATCGGGAGGGCAAGACGCCACAACGCCTTGTCTGAAGCAGTCAGCAGAGACATGTGTATGACCGGGAGAAAAAAGAAAAGCAGACTGCGGGGTTGCCGCAGTCTGTCAGAAAGAGGTTATAACCATTCACCGTTGCGGATGACGCCTACCGCCAGCCCTTCGATGGAAAAGTTATGTTCACGCAGATCGACAACAATCGGGGAAAACTCGCTGTTTTCCGGCAGCAGCTGTACCGTGTTGCCCTGTTTTTTCAGACGCTTAACGGTCACTTCATCATCTATGCGCGCCACAACGACCTGGCCGTTGCGCACATCCTGCGTTTTATGTACCGCCAGCAGATCGCCGTCGAGAATGCCGATATCCTTCATGGACATCCCGCTGACGCGCAGCAAGAAGTCCGCGCTCGGTTTGAACATGCCCGGATCGACCTGATAGTGGCCTTCAATATGCTGTTGCGCCAGCAGCGGTTCCCCGGCGGCGACACGACCGACAAGCGGAAGGCCCTCTTCTGCTTCAACGAGCAGACGAATACCACGAGACGCGCCGGAGACAATCTCAAGCACACCCTTACGCGCCAGGGCTTTAAGGTGCTCTTCAGCGGCGTTTGGAGAACGGAAGCCCAGACGCTGCGCGATTTCTGCACGCGTCGGCGGCATACCCGTCTGGCCGATATGATCCCGAATGAGATCAAACACCTCTTGCTGCCTGGTCGTTAACGCTTTCATTCCGCCCCCTGGGTGTATATACAGTTATGCTGTGAGTATATACAGCTAAAGGCGATTTTGGAACCACAAACCGCATAAAAAACCAGAGACTTGTTCGGTTTCTGAAGGCTTATCGCAAATGCCCCCAAAGCAGCGTGACCCAGGTAAACAGAGCAACGATAATCGCCATCAGCACAGCGGCAGAGCCCATATCTTTCGCCCGGCCCGAAAGCTCATGGAAGTCGCTGCCAATGCGGTCGACCACCGCCTCGATCGCACTGTTCAGAATTTCGACTATCATCACCAACATTACCGATCCAATCAGGAGTACGCGGGTGATGGGATCAACATCCAGCCAGCAGGCAATAATAATCGCCGCGATGACTGCTACCCCCTCCTGGCGAAAAGCGGCTTCATTGATCCAGGCAGCACGAATGCCTTTCCAGGAATAGCCGGCAGCTTTAATGATTCGGGTTAACCCAGTGGTATTGTTGGCCATTAAAAGAAACCTTTCTTCGAAAATAGCGTCAGAAACGGTGGCTTAAGCGCGCTGCGCTGCCGCCGGAAGTATGACGGGTAACAACAGAAATTTTGCGCGCTTTCTGTTATCCTTGCGCCGCAATTGCATTTTTAACCAGAGGCTTTACATCGTTTATGTCTGGCTGGCCACGAATTTACTACAAATTACTTAATTTACCATTAAGCGTCCTGGTAAAAAGCAAGTCTATTCCGGCGGTTCCCACGCTGGAATTGGGACTCGATACCTCGCGTCCTATTATGTACGTTTTGCCTTACAACTCGAAGGCCGACTTGCTGACGCTCCGCGCCCAATGCCTGGCGCACGATCTCCCGGATCCGCTGGAGCCGCTGGAGATCGACGGCACCCAACTGCCACGCTACATCTTTATCCACGGCGGACCTCGCGTATTCACCTGGTACACGCCGAAAGAAGAGTCCATTAAGCTGTTCCATGATTACCTCGACCTGCACCGCAGCAACCCGCTGCTGGATGTGCAGATGGTGCCGGTATCGGTGATGTTTGGCCGTCGTCCGGGGCGCGATAAAGGCGAAGAGAATCCGCCGTTGCGCATGCTCAACGGGGTGCAGAAGTTTTTCGCCGTCAACTGGCTGGGCCGCGACAGCTTTGTCCGTTTTTCACCTTCCGTCTCCCTGCGCCGCATGGCCGATGAGCACGGCACGGATAAAACCATCGCCCAGAAGCTGGCCCGCGTGGCGCGTATGCACTTTGCCCGCCAGCGTCTTGCCGCGGTAGGCCCGCGCCTGCCTGCTCGCCAGGATCTGTTCAATAAGCTGCTGGCGTCGAAAGCCATTGCCCGTGCCGTCGAAGACGAAGCGCGCAGCAAAAAGATCTCCCATGAGAAGGCGCAGCAAAACGCCATCGCCCTGATGGAAGAGATTGCCGCCAACTTCTCCTACGAGATGATCCGCCTCAGCGACCGTATCCTGAGCTTTACCTGGAACCGTCTCTATCAGGGGATTAACGTGCACAACGCCGAGCGTGTGCGCCAGCTGGCCCATGACGGCCATGAAATTGTCTACGTCCCCTGCCACCGCAGCCACATGGACTACCTGCTGCTCTCGTACGTGCTCTATCACCAGGGGCTGGTGCCACCGCACATTGCGGCGGGCATTAACCTCAACTTCTGGCCGGCAGGGCCGATCTTCCGCCGTCTGGGTGCGTTCTTTATTCGCCGTACCTTTAAAGGCAACAAGCTCTACTCCACCGTCTTCCGTGAATATCTGGGCGAGCTGTTCAGCCGCGGCTATTCCGTCGAGTACTTTGTGGAGGGTGGCCGTTCCCGTACCGGGCGTTTGCTCGATCCGAAGACCGGCACCCTGTCGATGACTATCCAGGCGATGCTGCGCGGCGGTACGCGTCCTATCACCCTGGTGCCGATCTACATCGGTTACGAGCACGTGATGGAAGTGGGCACCTACGCCAAAGAGCTGCGCGGCGCCACCAAAGAGAAAGAGAGCCTGCTGCAGATGCTGCGTGGTTTGAGCAAGCTGCGTAACCTCGGCCAGGGGTATGTTAACTTCGGCGAGCCGATGCCGCTGATGACCTACCTCAACCACCGTGTACCGGAGTGGCGTGAGTCCATCGATCCGATCGAAGCGGTGCGTCCGGCCTGGCTGACGCCGACGGTGAACGCCATTGCTGCCGATCTGATGGTGCGCATTAACAACGCCGGGGCGGCGAACGCTATGAACCTGTGCTGTACCGCCCTGCTTGCCTCACGCCAGCGCTCGCTCACCCGCGAGCAGTTGACCGAGCAGATCGACTGCTACCTGAACCTGATGCGCAACGTGCCCTACGCCGCCGATGCCACGGTGCCGACGGCCAGCGCCAGCGAGCTCATCGATCACGCATTGCAGATGAACAAGTTCGAGGTCGAGAAAGACACGATCGGCGATATCATCATTCTGCCGCGCGAGCAGGCGGTGCTGATGACCTACTACCGCAATAACATCGCGCATATGCTGATGCTGCCTTCGCTGATGGCCGCCATCGTGACCCAGCATCGCCAGATCAGCCGTCAGGCGCTGCTGGAGCATGTCACCGCTCTCTACCCGATGCTGAAAGCCGAGTTGTTCCTGCGCTGGAACAGCGACGAGCTGGCAGAGGTGCTGGATAAGCATACTGAAGAGCTGGTCCGCCAGGGGCTGATGACGCAGAAAGAGGACGTTCTGGTGATCAACCCGTCCCGCTCACGCACGCTACAGCTGCTGGCGGCGGGTGCGCGCGAGACTGTGCAGCGCTACGCCATCACCTTCTGGCTGCTGAGCGCCAACCCGTCGATCAACCGCGGTACGCTGGAGAAAGAGAGCCGTACTCTGGCCCAGCGTCTGTCGATGCTGCACGGTATCAACGCGCCGGAGTTCTTCGACAAAGCGGTCTTCAGTTCGCTGGTATTGACGCTACGTGATGAGGGTTATATCAGTGACAGCGGTGATGCCGAGCCGGAAGAGACGATGAAGGTTTACCAGATGCTGGCAGAGCTGATCACCTCTGACGTGCGCTTAACGATTGAGAGCGCGACGCAGGGAGAATAGTGCGTAAAAAAGCCGGGTGGCGCTAACGCTTACCCGGCCTACATATTCTGCCAAATCGTAGGCCGGGTAAGGCGAAGCCACCACCCGGCTTTTTTATGCCCAATAGCTAATCGCTAACCCGACAAACAACACCAGACCAACGTAGTTATTGTTCAGAAACGCTTTAAAACAGGCCTCGCGTTCGCGGTTGGCAATGAGCTTTTGCTGGTAGATAAAGAGCACACCCGCCGCCGCAACCGCCCCGTAAAATGCCCCGTTCAGCTGGTTCAGGTAACCAATTGCCATCATCAGTGCCAACACCGCGACCTGCAAAATCCCAATGATCAGCTTGTCCTGACGACCAAACAGAATGGCCGTCGATTTAATGCCAATCTTCAGATCATCGTCGCGGTCAACCATCGCGTACTGGGTATCGTAGGCCACCGCCCAGAGGATATTGGCCAGGAACATCAGCCAGCAGCTCAGCGGCACACTTTCGCTGACGGCGGCAAAGGCCATGGGGATCGACCAGCCAAAGGCGGCGCCCAGCACCACCTGGGGCAGATGGGTATAGCGCTTCATAAACGGGTAGACCCAGGCCAGGGCCAGCGCTGCCACGGAGAGCAGGATGGTCATGGTGTTGAGGGTCAACACCAGCAGGAACGAGAGCAGGACCAGCACCACAAACAGCGTCCGCGCCTCTTTCTCCGTGACATCACCGCTCGGCAGCGGACGATTCGCGGTGCGTTTCACGTGGCCGTCAAATTTGCGATCGGCATAATCGTTAACCACACAGCCCGCGGCTCGCATCAGCCAGACACCCGCCACAAATACCGCCAGGATCCACAGCGGCGGCAGCCCGGGGGTTGCAACCCACAGCGCCCACAGGGTCGGCCACAGCAGCAGTAGCGCACCGATCGGCTTATCCGTTCGCATCAGGCGGTGGTACGCCAGCAGCTTGTTCTGCGTCAGACTCCACTCCATTTTCTCTTCCTCTTAGTACAACGGTGACGCCGGTAAAAACAGCTCGGTCAGCATTAAGGGTTTTCCACTTAAGCGCAAGCGGGAACGGCGTCCCCATAATCCGGCATCGCGTCCAATTTCAATAAAATCGCGGGTCAGCTCGGAGGAGGTGAACAGATAGCGTCCCAGCGGGGTTTTGCCCATCTGCTGCAGCGCCATCTCCGGCCCGGTAAGGGTGGACTCTGGCACCACCGTGCGTCCGGCCAGCCACGGCTCGCCGTCGGCACAGAGCAGGATCTCCCGCAGCCAGTAGCGCGCCTCTTTCGGCAATAATGGCAGCTCATCCGCCACCGCGTCAGGCGTGACGAATCCCTCCTGAATGAGGGTAACGGTGACGTTCTTGCCCTGCTGCTCAAAACGTTTAGTCATGGAATCTTCCAGCAGCAGCCAGTCGAGCTGCTCCGGTTCCAGCGCAGGGATTTCGTCAAAATAACGCAGCGCACGCAGGAGCAAAAGCGCGGGGTGTGACATGCCAGTCTCTCCGATACATAACGTAAAGCTATTGTATCGCAGAAACGCCTACTGGGGGCGGGCAAACGTGAGTTAGCGAACATTATCGCAACAGAGATGCAACAGCGGTGTAAATCACAAAAAAAAGTGCGCCCACAGGGGCGCACCAAACTACTGACAAAATCAGCATTGTGGGGAGACGGTCACCCCTTGCCTTTTACACTGCTGATAAAGGTGGAACGGGCAGTGGTCGAGCCTAAACGCTCTGCTTCATCCAGCAGTTTCAGCGCTTTATCGACATCACCTTTTGCGACTGCCTGCTTAATGGCCTGATTAAAATAGGCTTCGGTATCGGTCAGTACCGGCTCGCTCTTCTTCGCCGGGGCCGGGGCAACGGCTGGCGCGGCAGCCGGAGCCGCAGCAGGTGCAACCGCTGGCGCAGCATAGACCGGTGCCGCGGTATTGCCTACGGTGACCGGGCCAGGACCGGAGGAGCCAAACAGCGGACCGACCAGCACGCTGGAGGTGCTGTTAGTGGAGACTTTCAGCTTCAGCTGGCCATCCGTCACATGACGGGCAATCGGGTCCGGAATATCCGGTACGGCGTTGCCGGTGCCTTTGGCATAGGCTTTCGCCGGATCGATCAGTTTGGTGGTTTGCTGCAGATCTTTGTCGGTGGTAAAGACCAGGACGTACAGTTTCTGCTGACCCAGGGCTGGCGTCAGGCGCATGACCCCTTCCAGACGATCGGCGCTCATTACGCCCGGCTCCTGGTAGGTGAAGTATTCGCTTGGGAAGTAGGCAGACGGCGTCAGGTTCTGATCCAGAATCAGCACGTTCGGTGCAAATACGCTGGTCTGTTTCTCCACCACGCTTGTCAGCGTCAGGGTGATTTCGCCGATATTAGCCGGCACACTGTACGCCGCCACCGGGCCGGCGATCCCCGCCACGTTTAAGGTCTGGCCGCCGGTAGAAAGTTGGGTGGTCTGGGTTTTGGACTGATCGACAGGCGTCCAGACCAGCTGTTGCAGCGCGGCTGCCGGAACCGCAGGCGCAGCGCTGGTGTTTTGTGGGACGAAATTGACGTTCGCAAGCGTGATGGCAGGAGCTCCTGCCAGCAGACCTGCGGAGAGGCACAGCGCGACGAGACTTTTTTTCATTTTCATTATGTTTACCTCAGATTGCGTTAGCACTGCGGTGGCCAGGCAATAGCGCGCAGCACCCTATGAAGAGAGGGGCTTGCGCCCCTCTTTTAGGTCAATACATCAGGTGTTACGACTTACCACCAGATCTCCATCTGGGCACCGAAGGTCCACTCATCGTTGTCGCCACGGCTGAAGGTTTTCGCGGAGGTGTCGTTGTACGCTACGCCAGAGGTGTAGCCTGCATCGCCATTGTTCGCGTAACCCCATTTCTCATCCCACTTGGCGTAGGTTGCGAAGACGCGGATAGCCGGACGGGACCAGATGCTGTCGCCAGCCTGCCACTGTTGGGCCAGGGTGATTTTGTACTGGCTGTTGGTGTCGTCAGTTTTCTGAGATTTGACGTTGTCGTAGCCCACTTCCAGCAAGGTGGACATGATTGGCGTCCATTTGAACATCGGACGAACACCGACGGTCCACCACTCGGTACCGTTGTTATTGTCCAGGTCGATGTTCTGGTACATACCGACGTACATCAGATCCCACTGGTCAGCCAGGGTGACAGCACCGTGGTCAAGAACGCGGATCATGGAGCCGTCGTTGTTCAGGCTCGCACCCTGCGGAATACCTTTACCGTTAGAAGTCATGGAGTCTGTTGCGTACTGAACAACAAACTTGTTAAAGCCTTTCAGCATGCTCTGAGTATGTTCAGCGGTGAACATCCAGCCATCTTTAGAGGCGCCAGGCTGCAGGTAGTAGTCGTCAGGAATGTTGGTGTGACCGTAGTCAACGCCCAGCTCCAGCGTACCGCCTGGGTTGATTTCCATACCGGCTAAACGAACGTCAAAGACATCGTTTGGTACGATATTGTCGTAAATACGGTCGCCATTTGCATCGAAGTCGGCAAATGCAGAAGAGCCGCCGGACTCAGAAGAACGGGTCGCTGCCAGAGAGAGTTTACCGAAGCCCAGATCGATGTTTTCGATACCTGCACCAGGACCGGAGATATCCCAGTAGTAGAAGTCGATCATGTGAACGTCATGACGCTGATAGAAGCGCTTACCGGCCCAGATAGTGGAACCTGGCAGCCATTCAATCAGGTTTTTACCCTGCACGTTAGCTTCGCGGAAGGCCGGGCTGGTTGATTCCCAGTCGTTCTGCTGAGAAACAGAGTAGGCTACGTTGGTGTCGAAGTAGAAGCTCTTGTCGCCCTCTTTCCACACTTCCTGACCCAGTTTCAGTTCGGCATAGGTTTCACATTCGTTACCAAGACGGTATTTGCTCTGTGCACCTGTTGCCTGGAAACACTGTTGTTCGCCACCACTCCCGGTCCAGCCAATGCCAGAACGAGCATAACCTTTGAAGTCTACAGCGCCGGCCTGGGCAGACAGGATGCCTGCCGCAATGGCGAGTGCCAGAGGGACTTTGCGCAGAGTAATCATTATTCTATCTCCTGAGATCATTGCTTTTCTTTGAACACTTCACCTGATGGTTTCGTGCTTATTATTGGGATTGCTTAAACGCCGGGCTCTTGATGCAGCCGACGACATGCGGTGCCATCCTCACGGAACAGATGGCAGCGCTCTGGCGGCAAGCCGATAGCGAATGTGGCACCCTCTTTTACCAACACCACGTCGTTCTGGCGGTAGACCAGGTTCTGACGAATGGCTGGGATCTGGATATGAATCTGTGTTTCGTGACCTAACTGCTCAACCACCTGAACCTCGCCCTCCAGGGTCACATCAGCGATGTGGCTTGGCAGCAGATGTTCAGGACGGATCCCGAGGGACATGTTGGCCCCCACGTTGACGTTTACGCTGTCTACCGGCAGCCACACCTGCTGGCGGTTCGGCAGCTCAACCTGAACCTGATCGATGGCAGTGGCGGTGACTTTTACCGGCAAGAAGTTCATCTTTGGCGAGCCAATAAAGCCCGCAACAAAGCGGTCTGCCGGGTAGTGATAGAGCTCCAGCGGTTTACCCACCTGCGCCACGCGACCGGCATCCAGCACCACAATCTTGTCGGCGAGAGTCATCGCTTCGACCTGATCGTGGGTGACGTAAATCATGGTGCGACCAAGACGCTTGTGCAGACGGGAAATCTCAATACGCATCTGCACGCGCAGCGCGGCGTCGAGGTTCGACAGCGGCTCATCGAGCAGGAACACGCGCGGCTCTGCCACCAGCGTACGGCCAATCGCCACGCGCTGGCGCTGACCACCGGACAGGGCCTTCGGCTTACGGTCCAGCAGATGCGCCAGTTGCAACACTTCTGCAACCTGGGTCACGCGCTGGTTGATGGTCTCTTTTTTGGCGCCCGCCAGCTTGAGGCCGAACGACATGTTCTCGGCAACGGAGAGGTGGGGATAAAGCGCATAGGACTGGAAGACCATCCCGACGCCACGCTCCGCAGGCGGAATATCGTTCATGCGGGTATCGCCAATCATCAGATCGCCGCTGGTGATGGTTTCCAGACCGGCAATCATACGCAGCAGCGTGGATTTACCGCAGCCTGACGGGCCAACAAAAACCACGAATTCACCTTCCTGGATATCGAGATTGATATCTTTCGATACCACCACGTCACCCCAGGCTTTCGTTACGTTACGCAGTTCTACGCTCGCCATGCCCTACTCCCTTCGTTACAGCCTGTCATCAACAGAAACATTCAATATGGGCTGACTATGCGGTATCGGGGCATTTCGCGAATCCTCCACCCCCAGCCTTTTTTATGGGGGAGGAGGCGGGAGGATGAGAGAGTGGACTCCGCCAGCGCCCCCCGGGGGCGGAGGCAAAATTCGTGATGTCACCGGCAAAATTCATCGCTCTTTTGTGTGCGCCAGGACACATAACTGAAATTTATGCAACGCAGATCACATAAAGAGGGGGTGGGGCGTAGGGGCCAGGAGGATGGAAAGAGGATGTCAAATAAGGAGACTGAGCGACGTTGAACCACCTCAATGTATCCACAGCACATCACCAAAAAGGATGGCAGATATGAATATCAAGACTGGCGCACGCGTTTTCGCATTGTCCGCCCTTGCAGCAATGATGATTTCCGCACCTGCGCTCGCCAAAATTGAAGAAGGTAAGCTGGTAATCTGGATTAACGGCGACAAAGGCTATAACGGCCTGGCTGAAGTGGGTAAAAAATTCGAGAAAGATACCGGCATTAAAGTCACCGTTGAACACCCGGACAAGCTGGAAGAGAAATTCCCACAGGTTGCTGCAACCGGCGACGGCCCTGACATTATCTTCTGGGCCCATGACCGTTTCGGCGGCTATGCTCAGTCTGGCCTGCTGGCCGAGATCTCCCCGGATAAAGCCTTCCAGGACAAGCTGTTCCCGTTCACCTGGGACGCCGTGCGCTACAACGGCAAGCTGATCGCTTACCCGGTTGCGGTTGAATCGCTCTCCCTGATCTACAACAAAGACCTCGTACCGAACCCGCCAAAAACCTGGGAAGAGATCCCGGCGCTGGATAAAGAGCTGAAGGCGAAAGGTAAGAGCGCGCTGATGTTCAACCTGCAAGAGCCGTACTTCACCTGGCCGCTGATTGCAGCCGACGGCGGTTATGCGTTCAAGTTTGAAAACGGCAAATACGACGTGAAAGACGTCGGCGTGGACAACGCGGGCGCGAAAGCGGGTCTGACCTTCCTGGTTGACCTGATCAAGAACAAACAGATGAACGCGGATACCGATTACTCCATCGCCGAAGCGGCCTTCAACAAGGGTGAAACCGCGATGACCATCAACGGTCCGTGGGCGTGGTCCAACATCGACAAGAGCAAAATCAACTACGGCGTCGCGGTGCTGCCAACCTTCAAAGGCAAGCCGTCTAAACCGTTCGTTGGCGTGCTGAGTGCCGGTATCAACGCCGCCAGCCCGAACAAAGAGCTGGCGAAAGAGTTCCTCGAAAACTACCTGCTGACCGATCAGGGTCTGGACGAAGTGAACAAGGACAAACCGCTGGGCGCCGTCGCGCTGAAATCCTTCCAGGAGCAGCTGGCGAAAGATCCACGTATCGCCGCCACCATGAGCAACGCCGAGAAGGGCGAAATCATGCCTAACATCCCGCAGATGGCTGCCTTCTGGTACGCCACCCGTACCGCGGTGATCAACGCCGCCAGCGGTCGTCAGACTGTGGATGCTGCGCTGAAAGATGCTCAGGGTCGTATCACTAAGTAAGTAAAAGCGGCGGGTGGCGCTTCGCTTACCCGCCCTACAACTACGGTTTGAGCCGTAGGTCAGGTAAGCGGAGCGCCACCTGACAATAAGTTTTCACAGTTGTAGAGGAAGATCCCCATGGATGTCGTTAAAAAGAAACACTGGTGGCAAAGCGACACGCTGAAATGGTCAGTGATTGGTCTGCTGGGTTTGCTGGTGGGTTACCTTATTGTTTTGATGTACGCCCAGGGGGAGTACCTGTTTGCCGCCATGACGCTGATTTTAAGCTCGGTCGGCCTCTATATTTTTGCTAACCGCAAAGCCTACGCCTGGCGCTATGTCTATCCAGGCGTTGCCGGGATGGGGCTGTTTGTCCTGTTCCCGCTTATTTGCACCATCGCCATCGCTTTCACCAACTACAGCAGCACCAACCAGCTCGCCCAGGAGCGCGCCCAGCAGGTACTGATGGATCGTTCCTATCAGGCCGGTAAGACCTTTAACTTTGGTCTCTATCCCGCAGGTGACGAATGGAAGCTGGCGCTGACCGACGATGCCGCAGGCAAATATTACGTCTCCGACGCCTTTAAATTTGGCGGCGAGCAGAAACTGGCCCTGAAAGAAGCTGATGCCCTGCCGGAAGGGGAACGCGCCAACCTGCGCGTCATCACCCAGAACCGTCAGGCGCTGACCCAGATTACCGCTGAGCTGCCGGACGAAAGCAAAGTCATTATGAGCTCGCTGCGCCAGTTCTCCGGCACCCGCCCGCTGTACACGCTGGGCGATGACAGCACGCTCACCAACAACCAGACCGGCGTGAAGTACCGCCCGAATAACGACGTCGGCTTCTACCAGTCCGTGAATGCTGACGGCACCTGGGGCGACGATAAGCTCAGCCCGGGCTATACCGTCACCATCGGCTGGGATAACTTTACCCGCGTCTTTACCGACGAAGGCATTCAGAAACCGTTCTTCGCCATCTTTGTCTGGACCGTGGTCTTCTCGATACTGACCGTGATCCTGACCGTGGCCGTTGGCATGGTGCTGGCCTGCCTGGTGCAGTGGGAAGCCCTGAAAGGCAAAGCGATTTACCGCGTCCTGCTGATCCTGCCCTACGCCGTACCGTCGTTCATTTCGATTCTGATTTTCAAAGGGCTGTTCAACCAGAGCTTTGGTGAAATCAACATGATGCTGAGCAGCCTGTTTGGTATCAAACCGGCGTGGTTCAGCGACCCGACTACCGCCCGCAGCATGATCATCATCGTCAACACCTGGCTCGGCTATCCGTACATGATGATCCTGTGCATGGGGCTGCTGAAGGCGATCCCGGATGACCTGTATGAAGCGTCGGCCATGGACGGAGCCACCCCGTTCCAGAACTTCTTTAAGATTACGCTCCCGCTGCTGATCAAGCCGCTGACGCCGCTGATGATTGCCAGCTTCGCCTTTAACTTTAACAACTTCGTGTTGATTCAGCTGTTGACCAACGGTGGCCCGGACCGTCTCGGCACCACTACGCCAGCCGGTTATACCGACCTGCTCGTGAGCTACACCTACCGCATCGCCTTCGAAGGCGGCGGTGGTCAGGACTTCGGTCTGGCGGCAGCGATTGCCACCCTGATCTTCCTGCTGGTGGGCGCGCTGGCAATCGTGAACCTGAAAGCAACCCGCATGAAGTTTGACTAAGGAGGGTACTGAAAATGGCTATGGTCCAACCCAAATCGCAGAAATTACGTTTACTGATCACCCACCTGGGTCTGCTGATTTTTATCGCGGCAATCATGTTCCCGCTGCTGATGGTTATCGCCATCTCCCTGCGTTCGGGTAACTTCGCCACCGGTAGCCTGATCCCGGAGCAAATCTCCTGGGAGCACTGGAAGTTAGCGTTGGGCTTCAGCGTGGAACATGCTGATGGCCGCGTCACCCCGCCGCCGTTCCCGGTGCTGCTGTGGCTGTGGAACTCGGTGAAAGTCGCCACCATCACCGCGATCGGTATCGTGACGCTCTCCACCACCTGCGCCTACGCCTTTGCCCGTATGCGCTTCAAAGGGAAAGCGACGCTGCTGAAAGGGATGCTGATTTTCCAGATGTTCCCGGCGGTCCTGTCCCTGGTGGCGCTGTACGCCTTGTTTGACCGCCTCGGCCAGTATGTGCCGTTTATCGGTCTGAACACCCACGGTGGGGTGATTTTCGCCTACCTCGGCGGGATCGCGCTGCACGTCTGGACCATCAAAGGCTATTTCGAAACCATCGACAACTCGCTGGAAGAGGCCGCGTCGCTGGATGGCGCCACCCCGTGGCAGGCGTTCCGTCTGGTGCTGCTGCCGCTCTCCGTGCCGATTCTGGCGGTGGTCTTTATTCTGTCGTTTATCGCCGCCATCACCGAAGTGCCGGTCGCCTCACTGCTGCTGCGTGATGTGAACAGCTACACCCTGGCGGTAGGGATGCAGCAATACCTCAACCCGCAAAACTATCTGTGGGGCGACTTTGCCGCAGCCGCTGTCCTCTCCGCTATCCCGATCACCGTCGTCTTCCTGCTGGCCCAGCGCTGGCTGGTGAACGGCCTGACCGCGGGAGGCGTGAAAGGTTAAGTTTCATTGTTATTCCACTGCAACCCTCAACTTTGCCTTGATGTCTTGATCCAAACTTGTGACTGTTTTCGGCGGCCCTCGGGCCGCCCTTTTTTTATTCCCGCTTCAGTCGCTTCGAGTTGCACAGCCAGAGGGTGACCACCAGCAGCAGGATAGCCGCCGAGTAGAGCAGCACGTCGAGGGGCGATTTATGATCGACGATGATCAGTCGCACAATCGCGGTGATACCAATGTAGACAAAGTAGCGCAGCGGGAAGTGAAAGCCAGACTGAAAGTACTTGACGATCAGGGCGATAAATTCGAAGTAGAGAAAGTAAACCACCAGCCCTTCAACCAGCTCGTATTTGCTGGTTTGCTCAGGGGCGAAAAGCACATCAGCCAGATGCACCGTCTCTTTACCGAGGAAGACGACCAGGATCAGGCCAAGGCTCAGCAGACCCAGGTTCAGCACGGTCTGCAGAATGGTTGAGATAAACTCAACACGCGGGCGAGTCAGGGATGTCATACAGCACCTCATTCTCCGGGACGAGATTCCTGTATAACGCAAAAATGTGACGGGGATCTATATTTTTTGTTTATATTTTGTGCAGATCTGCCGGGCGGCACTCCGTTTGCCCGGCCTACGGGGGTTTTGTAGGCCCGGTAAGCGTAGCGCCACCGGGCAGACAGACCGCAGCAGAATTATGCGCGCCAGGCTTTATAACGGTTAATCAGACCGTTGGTAGAGCTGTCGTGGCTGCTAATATCCTGATTGTCACCCAGCTCAGGCAGGATGCGGTTAGCCAGCTGTTTGCCCAGCTCAACGCCCCACTGGTCAAAGGTGAAGATGTTCAGGATCGCGCCCTGGGTGAAGATTTTGTGCTCATACAGGGCAATCAGCGCGCCCAGGCTGAACGGGGTGATCTCACGCAGCAGGATGGAGTTAGTTGGACGGTTGCCTTCGAACACTTTGAACGGCACCACGTGATCCAGGGTCGCCGGATCTTTACCCTGATCGCGATACTCCTGCTCAACCACGTCACGCGCTTTACCGAACGCCAGCGCTTCGGTCTGCGCGAAGAAGTTCGACAGCAGCTTCGGATGGTGGTCAGACAGCGGGTTATGAGTGATAGCCGGGGCGATGAAATCGCACGGTACCATTTTGGTGCCCTGGTGGATCAGCTGGTAGAACGCGTGCTGGCCGTTGGTGCCTGGCTCACCCCAGATGATTGGGCCGGTCTGGTAATCCACGGCGTTGCCGTTACGGTCAACGTATTTACCGTTGGATTCCATGTTGCCCTGCTGGAAGTAGGCTGCGAAACGGTGCATGTACTGGTCGTACGGCAGGATCGCTTCGGTTTCTGCACCAAAGAAGTTGTTGTACCAGATACCGATCAGCGCCAGCAGTACCGGCAGGTTTTTCTCCGCCGGAGTGGTAGAGAAATGTTTGTCCATCGCATGCGCGCCGGAGAGCAGCTCAACAAAGTTGTCGTAGCCCACGGAGAGGATGATGGACAGACCGATAGCGGACCACAGGGAGTAACGACCGCCAACCCAGTCCCAGAACTCGAACATGTTGGCAGTGTCGATGCCGAACTCGCCGACCGCTTTAGCGTTGGTGGAGAGCGCCGCGAAGTGTTTCGCCACGTGCTGCTCGTCACCGGCACTCTGCAGGAACCAGTCGCGCGCGCTGTGGGCGTTGGTCATGGTTTCCTGGGTGGTGAAGGTTTTGGACGCCACCAGGAACAGGGTGCTTTCCGGGTTCACTTTTTTCAGCACTTCGGCGATGTGAGTACCATCGACGTTAGAGACAAAGTGCATGTTGAGGTGGTTTTTGTACGGGCGCAGCGCTTCGGTCACCATGAATGGGCCAAGGTCGGAGCCGCCGATACCAATATTCACCACATCGGTGATCGGTTTGCCGGTGTAGCCTTTCCACTGACCTGAGATGATTGCTTCCGAGAAGGTTTTCATCTTTTCCAGCACGGCGTTCACTTCAGGCATCACATCTTTGCCGTCAACGATGATTGGAGTATTGCTACGGTTACGCAGTGCAACATGCAGTACGGCGCGATCTTCAGTACGGTTGATCTTCTCGCCAGAGAACATGGACTTGATGGCACCGCTCAGATCGGTCTCTTTCGCCAGATCCTGCAGTTTTGCCAGCGTCTCTTCAGTGATGCGGTTTTTGGAAAAATCGACCAGCATCTGATCGTCAAACGTCGCGGAGAACTTATTGAAACGATCGCCGTCTTTCGCGAACAGCTCCGCGATAGTAACGTCTTTCATCTCATCAAAGTGTTTCTGTAATGCCTGCCAGGCTGCAGTCTGCGTTGGGTTGATATTTTTCATAGCAATACTCTTCTGAATTGAGAATTGTGACCTCGGTCGATTGTAGCCTCTGCCGCTAAAAATTGTGATGGTTTTTATGCCATTGGCCTGGCTTGCATCAAGTGCAGTGCAAAAGCTCCAAAAGTATAGCTGTTATAAGTCCTGTTTCTCATATGGAATGCAGCATGAAAAATCCGCATAATCCCAGCGTTGACAGGATCCCCTGCACATTTTATTTATACACACGGTATTTGCGCCTGCACCGATAAAACTATTTTGTCCTTGTGCCATGGTCGCTTTTTTCCTTCCCTGACACGAGGTTGTTATGACGAGTTTTGTTGTCGCCAAGTTTGGCGGTACCAGCGTGGCCGATTTTGATGCCATGAACCGCAGCGCCGATGTGGTGCTGGCCGATCCGAATACCCGGCTGGTGGTGTTGTCCGCTTCGGCGGGCGTCACTAATCTGCTGGTAGCCCTGGCAGAAGGGCTGGAAGCGAGCGAGCGCCAGGCGAAGCTGGAAGCGCTGCACAAAATTCAGTTCGATATCCTTAGCCGTCTGCGCGATCCGAGCGTCATCAGCGAAGAGATTGAGCGCCTGCTGGAAAATATCATCACCCTGGCCGAAGCCGCCTCTCTGGCCACCTCCACCGCCCTGACCGACGAGCTGGTCAGCCACGGTGAGCTGATGTCGACCCTGCTGTTTGTCGAAGTGCTGCGCGAGCGTAACGTTCAGTCGCAGTGGTTTGACGTGCGTAAAGTGCTGCGCACCAGCGATCGCTTTGGCCGTGCCGAGCCGGATATTGAGGCCATTGCCGAGCTAACCACCCAACAGCTGGCGCCGCGCCTGGCGGAGGGGATTGTCATTACCCAGGGCTTTATCGGTAGCGAAGCCAAAGGCCGCACCACCACGCTGGGCCGTGGCGGCAGCGACTACACCGCAGCCCTGCTGGGCGAGGCGCTGCGCGCCTCCCGCGTGGATATCTGGACGGACGTGCCGGGCATTTACACCACCGACCCGCGCGTGGTGCCGGCGGCAAAACGTATTGACGAGATTGCCTTTGAAGAGGCCGCCGAGATGGCGACCTTCGGCGCGAAAGTGCTGCACCCGGCGACATTACTGCCGGCAGTGCGCAGCGATATTCCTGTGTTCGTCGGCTCCAGCAAGGATCCAAAAGCGGGCGGCACCATGGTGTGCAACACCACCGAAAACCCACCGCTGTTCCGCGCCATCGCCCTGCGTCGCAAACAGACCCTGCTGACCCTGCACAGCCTGAGCATGCTGCACTCCCGCGGCTTCCTGGCCGAGGTATTCAGCATTCTGGCGCGCCACAGCATCTCGGTTGATCTGGTCACCACCTCAGAGGTGAACATCGCCCTGACGCTGGACACCACCGGCTCAACCTCCACCGGCGATACCCTGCTGACGCAATCTCTGCTGATGGAGCTCTCTGAGCTGTGCCGCGTCGAGGTGGAAGAAGATCTCGCCCTGGTGGCGATCATCGGTAACGAGCTGTCCCGCGCCAGCGGCGTGGGCAAAGAGGTGTTTGGCGTGCTGGATCCGTTTAACATCCGCATGATTTGCTATGGCGCATCCAGCTACAACCTCTGCTTCCTGGTACCAGGCCATGAAGCCGAGCAGGTCGTGCAGAAACTGCATCATAACTTGTTTGAATAACAAAAAAGGGCCCGGACAACCGGGCCCTTTTTTTATCCTGCCAGCACCGTTCTCATCAGCAGCGCATCCAGCGAGGCTACCTTGCCATGACGGCTGTCCGGCAGCGTGGGCGGGTTTTCGCCCCGCGCCAGCTCCTGGGTGATGAAAGCGTGCAGTAAAGGGCGTCTGGAGCCATATTGCGCTTCCCCGGCACGCTGTTTTATTGCCAGCAGGGCATCGATTTCCTGACGTAATGGCGCATCAAGCTCGCTTCCCGCCAGCAGTTCAGCGAAACGCATCGGCGGCATCCCTTTTCCGGCCTCCACCCACCGCACTGCCAGCAGCGGACGCAGGACGTAAAAGTACTTCTTCAGCCGCACCTCTTCGCTCTGTAAATAACCGCGGAAGTTTTTACGCGCCATAGAGTAGTAGTGCCAGCGCGCACGCACGGGTGAAAACCAGGCGGGTACCTGCGCGCGCAGCTCCGTGATTACCGTATCGCTCTGCTGATAGACCACCGGCGAATCCAGCCACTCGATAAGCGTGGGGTTGGCCGCTTTCAGCAAACCCAGCGCCTTGCGCCACTCCCAGCCGCTTATGTCCAGTTCGTCGTCTATGGGCAGCTCGATCACATCCCGCTGCGGTTCGACGCGCAAATACCAGTCAGGTTTATGCACATACAGGAAGCGCACGTCATAATCGCTGTCCGGCGACGCAAAGCCCCAGCCCCGGCTGCCCGACTCACAGGCGTACAGCACGGACACATTGAACCGTTGCTCTATCTCGTTAAGTTGCTGCCGCACGCGCTCGCGCATGGCGGCATCTACATCGTTATCAGCCATCTCTTTTATCCTTTTACACAGACCACCTGGCGCAAGGTATGGACGATTTCGACCAGCGACGCCTGCGCCGCCATGACGGCATCGATATCTTTATAGGCCATCGGGATCTCATCGATGACCTCGCTGTCTTTTCTGCACTCGACGTGGGCCGTGGCACGAACCTGATCGGCAACGGTGAAGCGTTTTTTGGCCGCCGTGCGGCTCATCACCCGCCCTGCCCCATGACTGCAGGAGCAGAAGCTCTCTTCATTGCCCAGGCCGCGCACGATAAAGCTTTTCGCCCCCATCGACCCGGGGATGATCCCCATCTCGCCCTTCTGCGCCGACACCGCCCCTTTGCGCGTCACCAGAACCTCTTCACCAAAATGACGCTCTTTCTGGACATAGTTGTGATGGCAATTCACCGCCTCCTGCTGCGTGAGGAAAGGCTTTGGCACAATGCGCGAGAGCGCGGCCAGCACGCGGGACATCATCACCTCGCGGTTATGGCGCGCAAAATCCTGTGCCCACTCCACGGCTTCGATGTAGTCGTTATAGTGCCGGCTCCCCTCCTGGAAATAGGCCAGGTTTCTGTCAGGCAGGTTGGCAATATGCTGCTGCATATCCTTCTGCGCCAGCGTGATAAACACGTTGCCGATGGCATTGCCCACGCCACGCGAACCGCTGTGCAGCATGACCCAGACGCGTTGCTGCTCATCCAGGCAGATCTCGATAAAGTGGTTCCCGGTGCCCAGCGTCCCCAGATGCTGATGGTTATTGGTTTTCAGCAGTTGCGGATATTTATCCGTCAGCCGTTTGAAGCGCGGCGCCAGCCGGGCCCAGTGGTTATCCACCTCATCCGGCGTCTTTGCCCATGCTCCCTTGTCGCGACGGGAGCGAGTGTTGGTCCGCCCGTGCGGCACCGCCTGTTCAATGGCGCTGCGCAGTCCGTGAAGGTTATCCGGCAGATCGCCTGCCAGCAGAGATGTCCGCACGGCAATCATCCCGCAACCAATATCCACCCCCACCGCCGCGGGAATGATCGCCCCTTTAGTGGGGATTACGCTGCCAATGGTGGAGCCTTTTCCGAGATGCACATCCGGCATCACCGCCAGATGCTTAAAAATAAACGGCATCTTTGCGGTATTGAGCAACTGTTCGCGCGCCTCTGGCTCAACGGGCACCCCGTGCGTCCACATTTTTACCGGTGCGCTGTGCTGCGCGCTTAAAACATCAAAATCAGTCTGTTTCATGGTACTCACCCTCAGGGTCGCCTGAAACTTTCACGGCCAACCCATTTACTTTGTCTGTTAGTAACAGGTATTGCCAGAAGCGTGCCAAAAGGTACAGCCAGCACCGATTAAATATATCTCATTGATTAAACTGAAATTAACTTAGAAGCCCTTCACGGACATTGCTTAATCCACAGAATATTTTTATCTTTCAATATCAGTTTTTATCTTTCAGGATAAACATGAAAAAGCGGCGAGTGGTTATTGGGGTACTGGGTACGGTGATGGATAAGCGCGGCAAGCGGGCTAACCGCTTACGTAAATGGCGCCCAACGGTCGCACTTTGTCTGCAGCCCGATCTCCCCGTCGACAGGCTTGAACTACTCCACCAGCCGCAGGACCGGGGGATGGCGGAACAGATAACGGAAGATATCAGCCAGCTTTCCCCACATACCACCGTGCGCGCATGTCCCGTCACCATAGCCGATCCCTGGGATTTTGAAGAGGTCTACGCCGCCTTCCTCGACTTCGCCACACACTATCAGTTTGACACCGAACATGAAGAGTACCTGGTCCATATCACCACCGGCACGCACGTGGCGCAGATTTGCTGGTTTTTGCTGACCGAAGCGCGGTATCTCCCCGCCAGCCTGATCCAGACCGGCCCTGCCAGCAGGGAGGCGCCAGAAGAGGCCGTCCCCGTCGGACGTTATTCGATCATCGACCTGGATTTAAGCCGTTATGCCACATTGACCAGCCGCTTTCAGCGTGAACAGCAGGAATCCGTTTCGTTCCTGAAAGCCGGGATTGATACCCGCAATGCCACCTTCAACGCCCTGATCGATCAGATTGAGCGTGTGGCGCTGCGCTCAACCGCTCCTCTCCTGCTGACTGGCCCAACGGGGGCCGGAAAATCGTTTCTCGCCAATCGTATTTACCAGCTTAAGCAATCTCGTCATCAGCTTTCCGGCAGGCTGGTGGCGGTAAACTGCGCTACGCTGCGGGGCGACAACGCCATGTCGACTCTTTTTGGCCATGTTAAAGGGGCATTTACCGGGGCAGTCGCCGCCCGCGCCGGGCTGCTGCGTGAGGCCGACGGCGGCGTGCTGTTCTTAGATGAGATTGCCGAACTGGGTCTCGATGAACAGGCCATGCTGTTAAAAGCTATCGAAGAAAAAACCTTCTTCCCGTTTGGCTCCGATAAAGAGGTCAGGAGCGATTTTCAGCTGATTGCCGGCACGCACCGGGATATGCGCCAGTGGGTGGCGGAAGGTCGTTTTCGCGAAGATCTCTACGCCCGTATCAATATGTGGAGTTTTGCCCTGCCCGGCCTGGCGCAGCGCCGGGAAGATATCGCCCCCAACGTGGAGTACGAACTGCAACGCTTTGCGACCGAAGCACAATCTCAGGTTCGCTTCGACAAAGAGGCGCGCGAGCGCTATCTGCGTTTTGCTGACTCTCCGCAGGCGTTATGGCGCGGTAACTTTCGTGAACTGGGCTCTTCTGTGGCGCGAATGGCCACGCTTGCCGAGCAGGGTCGCATCACGCTGGCATTGGTTGAGGAGGAAATTGCCCGTCTGCTTAGTGACTGGCAGGCTGTTTCGCTACCGGCTACGGCAGAAATGGCGATCGACCTTTTCGATTTGCGTCAACTGGAAACCGTGCTGGAGGTATGTCGCCGCAGTGCCTCCTTGTCTGAGGCCGGACGCGAACTTTTTGCCGTCTCGCGTTTGAAAAAAGCGAATCCTAACGATGCCGACAGGCTCCGCAAATATCTGGCCCGCTTTGGCCTGAGCTGGGAGAGCGTACGTCAGCGATCATGAATATTATTTGATTGAACAAAATTACTTAGCACGATAAACAATACCTCTAAGCCGGGCTCGATCCCGGCTTTTTTAATAACGACACAACACAACAAATCGCAAGGAATCTGTATGTTATCCGCCATCACCCGGCTGTTCCCGCTATGGGCGCTGCTGCTCTCTGTTATAGCCTATTATACGCCCACCACGTTTACCCCTGTCGGCCCGTGGGTCACTACGTTGCTGATGCTGATTATGTTCGGCATGGGCGTGCACCTGAAAATCGACGATTTTAAACGCGTCCTGTCACGTCCCGCCCCGGTCGCGGCGGGGATCTTTCTGCACTATCTGGTGATGCCCCTGGCAGCATGGGCGCTCGCTATCGCCTTTAAGATGCCGCCAGACCTCTCCGCCGGGATGGTGCTGGTGGGCAGCGTGGCCAGCGGTACCGCCTCCAACGTGATGATCTATCTGGCGAAAGGAGATGTGGCGCTGTCGGTGACTATCTCCTCCGTCTCCACCCTGGTTGGCGTGGTCGCCACTCCACTGCTGACCCGTCTGTATGTGGATGCCCACATTCAGGTGGATGTGATGGGAATGCTGCTGAGCATTCTGCAAATCGTGGTGATCCCGATTGCGCTGGGGCTGGTGATTCATCATCTGTTCCCACGGCTGGTGAAAGCCGTTGAGCCGTACCTGCCGGCGTTTTCCATGGTCTGCATTCTGGCGATCATCAGCGCCGTGGTCGCCGGTTCTGCGGCGCATATTGCCTCTGTCGGTTTTGTGGTGATTATCGCCGTGGTGCTGCACAACATTATTGGCCTGATGGGCGGCTACTGGGGCGGGAAGCTGTTCGGCTTTGACGAATCCACCTGCCGCACGCTGGCGATTGAAGTGGGGATGCAGAACTCCGGCCTGGCCGCGGCCCTCGGCAAAATTTACTTCTCGCCGCTGGCTGCGCTGCCGGGCGCGCTCTTCTCGGTATGGCATAACCTTTCCGGCTCGCTGCTGGCGGGTTACTGGTCGGGTAAGCCGCTCGAGGGACAAAAGAAAAGCGATGTGGTGAAGGAAGGTTAATTCACTTCGCCGCAGCGAAGGCATGCTTTACACTGAAGCCTCTTTCACAGGAGGCTTCAGGTATGTCCACACCAAGATTGACCCAGAAAGAGATGACGGAAAGCGAGCAGCGCGAACTGAAAACTCTGCTCGACCGCGCGCGTATCGCCCATGGCCGTCTGCTGACCAACGCCGAAACCAATCACCTCAAAAAAGAGTACATCGACAAACTGATGGCGCAGCGTGAGCTGGATGCCAAAAAAGCCCGCAAACTTCGAAAAGAGCAGGCTTATAAAGTAGATAAAGAGGCGACGTTTTCCTGGTCGGCGAATACCCCAACCCGTGGAAGGCGCTGATTAGCGCCCTTTCTTTTTACGGCCTGGCGACGTAAAGCGCTTTCCGTTTCCGGCAGGCTTCGCCCGGCTTTTCTCTTCCGATTGCGGAGCCTTAACCACCGGGCGTTTGATGCCCTGGGTTTTCGGTTTGGCTTTGGCTTTGGGTTTTGCTTCCGAGGATGAATTCTCAATCAGCTTAAAGAGCTCAATCAGTTCATCATCGGTCAGATCGCGCCACTCGCCCAGCGGGATGCCGGAGAGGCTGACGTTCATGATGCGCGTACGTTCCAGCTTCGTCACGTCGTAACCGAAATATTCGCACATGCGGCGGATCTGCCGGTTTAACCCCTGAACCAGGGTAATGCGGAACGCGAACGGCGCCTCTTTCTTCACCTTGCACTTTTTCGTCACCGTGCCGAGGATCGGAACGCCTGCCCCCATGCCGCGGATAAAGTCGTCCGTCACCGGTTTGTTAACCGTGACGATGTACTCTTTTTCGTGGTCGTTACCGGCACGCAGGATCTTGTTCACCAGATCGCCGTGGTTGGTGAGGAAAATCAACCCCTGGGAGTCTTTGTCCAGGCGGCCAATCGGGAAGATACGGCTGCTGTGGTTGACGAAATCCACGATGTTGTCACGCTCGCCATCTTCCGTGGTACTGACAATGCCAACCGGTTTATTCAGCGCGATAAACACCAGGTCTTCTGCGTTACGGGGCTCGATCGTTTGACCATTCACTTTGACCACATCGCCAGGAACGACCTGATCGCCAATGGTGGCGCGTTTACCGTTGATAAACACGTTGCCCTGTTCGATGTAACGATCAGCCTCGCGGCGCGAGCAGATCCCGCTCTCGCTAATGTATTTGTTTAATCGGGTGGATTGAGTTGGCAGCATAATTTCTCCTGTAGAGGCGAAATATACCTTAGGTTTCGGCTGGTAAAAAGATCAGCCTACCGTCACTGAGACAGGTTTCCCAAGTTTGCTGAGCATCATCACCAGGGTATCAAGAGTAAACTTGCTGGTTTTAAGATTCACGACATCTGACACACGCGGTCGTGAGACATTGAGCTTCTCCGCGGCGTCCGCCTGACGAAGGTTATGCTCAGCAATCCATGCTGAAATTTCTTGCATCAGCTGTCGTTTAAGCAGCAACAGTTGTTCGACTTCTTTCTGGGCATCCTCCTGCAGATGTTTAGATTCATGCTCGTTAAAGCCGAGTTCGGCAAAAATATTTGCCTCTGTAGGGGTGATATGGCGAATTTTACAATCAATGGCCTGACTCATTTTCCACTCCTTAGCTCCTCCATTACGCTCTGAAAACGCGCTTTCGCGATACGCTTATCGTGCTCGGATGTACGTCGGATTTTTTTTTATAAAACAGTGCAGGATATAAACAGCCTCTTCAAAACGGGCCAGGTAGAGGATACGGTAAGCCCCTGAACTACTGCGCAATCTGACTTCTTCCACGCCTCTGCCAATCTCTGTCATTGGCTTCCAGTCTGCCGCCTCTAACCCTGCCTGCAGGCGGTGCAACTGATAGCCAGCCTCCCGGCGGACCTCTTCGGGAAAACAGAGCAAATCATCGAACGCACTCCCTACCTAGGCTATCGGGCGCAGGGTCGGTCTTTCTGGCAGCATAACACATCCCTGTATAAAATTTTATACATATCATCCATGGCATAACATTAAACCAGGCGATGTGTTTACTCACGCCTCGCCGCTCCGTTCTGCGAGGCGCTTTCCAGATCAATACTCATCCCGATCATCGTCCTCATCCGGCTGCTCCATGACGCTGTAAGCCACCGCGCAGAACAGGGAGTTAAGGCGCTTCATGTCGCCAAGCAGCCCCAGGTGCAGGGAGCTGGTCTCAATGCTTTGCACGTTCTGCTGGTGCAGACGGTCAACGTGCGCGTGGGAATAGCGACGGTTGAGAATACGGAACCGGTGTTTATTACGGCGCAGACGGCGGGCGCTGGGTACGTCGCCGGAGAAAAAGACCGACATCGCCAGCTTAAGGTTAGCGAGCAGCTGATCGTGCAGTGCATCCAGCTCTTTAACCCCTTCCAGGGAGAATGCCCGGCGGGCCGCCAGCGATTTGTCGGCGATTTCGCTCCCCATGCGCTCGACGATATCGGAGGCCTGCTCCAGGTTGAGCGACATTTCGATGATCTCCGCCCAGCGGCGGGACTCCTCTTCCGCCAGCTCATCTTTTGGCATCCGCGCCAGATAGAGTTTGATGGCGGTATAGAGCACGTTGATATCGTCGGCGAGTTTACGCAGCGCTTTCTCTTCCCGCGGCTCGCCATGCACCACCTTTTTCAGCCCCTCCAGCATTAACTCCATTGCATCGCCCATGCGCAGCGTTTCGCGGGCGGCATTGGCCAGTGCCAGCGCCGGGGTATCCAGCGCGCTGGTATCAAGATGTTTCGGTTTCAGACGGGTATCAAGCTCCGGTTCATCACGGATGATACGTTCACAGAAGCGCGCCATTGGCCCAGCAAAGGGCACCATCGCCACGCAGCGCACCAGGTTATAGAAGACGTGGAAGTAGATGACCATCTCCGATTCCGGCAGCGACAGGTTATCCATCAGGTCCGCCAGCGGCTTAACGAACGGCAGAATAATCAGGCTTCCCACCAGCTTAAACAGCAGACTGCCAAGCGCTACGCGGCGCGCTGCGGCATTGGCGGCGCTGTTGTTTAGTACCGCCAGCAGGCCGGAGCCAAGGTTCGCACCAATCACCAGACAGAGGGCGACCGGGAAGGAGATGATCCCCGCCGCGGTCAGGGTCGCGGTTAACAGTACCGCCGCCAGGCTGGAGTAGCTGATAAGCGCAAACACCGCACCAATCAACGCATCCAGCATGATGTCGCCGGTCAGCGAAGCGAAGATAACCTGGACGCCGCTCGCCTGCGTAATGGGGGTGACGGCCTGAACGATCAGCTCCAGGGCCAGCAGAATCAGCCCAAGGCCGATCCCCACGCGCCCCAGCTGTCCGGCCCGGGTCTGCTTACGGCCAAGGAAAAATATCACGCCGATAAAGATCAGCAGCGGCGACAGCCAGGAGAGATCAAAGGTCAATACCCGCGCCATCAGCGCGGTCCCTACATCGGCACCGAGAACAATCACCAGCGCAGGCGTCAGCGCCACCAGATCCTGGGCCACAAACGAGGTGACCAGCATGGTGGTGGCATTACTGCTTTGCACCAGCGCGGTGACGCCAATGCCTGCGCAGAACGCGAGCGGCTTTTTCTCAACGCTGCGGCTGAGAACGGTACGTAAGCGGGCGCCAAAAACGCGCATTACGCCGGTACGGACAATATGGGTGCCCCAGACCAGCAACGCCACGGCAGAAAGCAGATGTAGCAGAGTCAGCACGGATACAGGTTCTCCTTTTCGTTATGCGTTGTCCTGAGGCTCATTGCGCGCGGTATTGCCGGATGGCGGCTACGCCTTATCCGGCCTACGTTGTGGCGCGGATCGCTGAGCCTTCTTCCAGTATAAGGGCTTAAATGTAAGAAAGAGACAGGGCACCCATTGGGTGCCCTGTTTGTTGTAAGGAAACGTGACGTGAGCCGGGCCCTGACCGTCGGCGGCGCAGTCAGGTCAGTCGGCGTCGTAGCCGAGGTTTGGCGCTAACCAGCGCTCCACCTCCGCCACGCTCATCCCTTTACGCAGGGCATAATCTTCCACCTGGTCACGCTGGATCTGCGCCACGGCGAAGTATTTGCTGTCAGGGTGACTGAAGTACCAGCCGGAAACCGATGCACCCGGCCACATGGCGAAGGACTCGGTGAGCTTCATGCCGGTATGGGTTTCGACATCCAGAAGCTGCCAGATAGTGCCTTTCTCGGTATGCTCCGGGCAGGCCGGGTAGCCTGGCGCCGGACGGATCCCCTGGTAGTTCTCGCGGATCAGATCCTCATTGCTGAGATTCTCAGTAGGCGCGTAACCCCAGTGCACCTTACGCACCCGCTCGTGCAGGTATTCCGCAAAAGCCTCTGCCAGACGGTCGGCAATCGCTTTGATCATGATTTTGTTGTAATCATCATGCTGCGCTTCGTAGGCATCCGCCAGCGCGTCCTCCTCCAGCCCGCCGGTCACGGCGAAGGCACCGATGTAGTCCGCTTTACCGCTCAGCTTCGGCGCGACGAAATCGGCCAGGCAGTAGTTGGCAAACCCGACCTTCTCGGTCTGCTGACGCAGATGATGGCTTACGGTCAGCACATGAGTACGCGTCTCATCGCGATAAATTTCGATGTCGTCGCCCACGCGGTTCGCCGGGAACAGCCCCACCACGCCGCGCGGGTTGAGGGTTTTCTCGGCGCTGAGCTTGTCGAGCAGGTCGTTGGCGTCTTTAAACAGGCGCTTCGCCTCCTCGCCTACCACCTCATCTTCCAGAATACGCGGGTACTTCCCGGCCAGCGACCAGGTCATAAAGAACGGCGTCCAGTCGATATAGTTACGCAGGGTCTCGATGCTGGCCGTCACCTCCTGCACGCCCAGGCGATGGGCGACCGGCGGCGTATAGCTCGACCAGTCAAAGGCCAGGTCGTTATCCCGCGCCGCAGCCAGCGTTACCGGCGGGGTACGCGGCTTTTTACGCCCGTGCTGAATGCGCACCGTTTCATACTCTTTGCGGGTTCTGGCAACAAAGTCGTCGCGCTGGGTTTCGGACAGCAGCGCCGAAACCACGCCAACCGTGCGCGAGGCGTTCTGCACGTAGACCGTCGGCCCGCTGTAGTTCTGCTCAATCTTCACCGCGGTATGCGCTTTTGAGGTGGTCGCCCCGCCAATGAGCAGCGGAAGGGTAAAGCCCTGGCGCTCCATCTCTTTTGCCACGTTGACCATCTCATCCAGCGACGGGGTGATCAGTCCGGAAAGGCCAATCAGATCGGCATTCACTTCGCGTGCGGTTTTGAGGATTTTCTCCGCCGGCACCATCACGCCCAGATCGATAATCTCGTAGTTATTACACTGCAGCACCACGCCGACGATGTTTTTGCCGATATCATGCACGTCGCCTTTTACGGTGGCGATGACCATCTTGCCGTTACTGGAGCCCTTCTCTTTGCTGGCTTCGATAAACGGCTCCAGATACGCTACAGCCTGCTTCATTACGCGGGCGGATTTCACCACCTGCGGCAGGAACATTTTGCCCTCGCCGAACAGATCGCCAACCACGTTCATGCCGTCCATCAGCGGCCCTTCGATCACTTCAATCGGGCGCGTGGCCTGCTGGCGGGCCTCTTCGGTATCCTGCTCGATAAACTCGGTGATCCCTTTTACCAGCGAATATTCGAGGCGTTTTTTCACATCCCAGGTACGCCACTCCGCCTGCTGAACGTTGGCGCTGTCATCAGCTTTGCTGCCGCGATACTTTTCGGCCAGCTCCAGCATGCGCTCGGTGGCGTCGTCGCGGCGATTCAGGATCACATCCTCAACCGCGTCGCGCAGCTCCAGTGGCAGGTCGTCATAAATCGCCAGCTGGCCAGCGTTGACGATCCCCATGTCCATCCCGTTGCGGATGGCGTAGTAGAGGAATACGGCGTGGATCGCTTCACGTACCGGGTCGTTGCCGCGGAACGAGAACGACACGTTCGAGACACCGCCGGAGATCAGCGCATGCGGCAGCTCACGTTTGATGTCTTCACACGCGCCGATAAAGTCCTGGGCGTAGTTATTGTGCTCTTCAATCCCGGTGGCGACGGCGAAGATGTTCGGGTCAAAGATGATGTCTTCCGGCGGGAAGCCGACCTCTTCGGTCAAAATCTGGTATGCGCGGCGGCAAATCTCAATTTTGCGCTCACGGGTATCCGCCTGGCCCACTTCGTCAAAGGCCATCACCACCACGGCGGCACCGTAGCGGCGCACCATCTTCGCGTGATGGATAAAGGGCTCAACCCCCTCTTTCATGGAGATGGAGTTAACAATCCCCTTACCCTGAATGCACTTCAGCCCTTTTTCGATCACTTCCCACTTCGAGGAGTCGATCATAATCGGCACGCGGGCAATGTCCGGCTCACCGGCGATCAGGTTGAGGAAACGCACCATCGCCGCTTCGGCGTCGAGCATCCCCTCATCCATGTTGATATCAATAATCTGCGCCCCGCTCTCAACCTGCTGGCGGGCAACGTCCAGCGCTTCGCTGTACTTCTCTTCTTTGATCAGGCGTTTGAACTTCGCGGAGCCGGTCACGTTGGTACGTTCGCCAACGTTCACAAACAGACTCTCATCGCCAATGTTCAGCGGCTCAAGACCAGACAGTCGACAGGCCACCGGCAGGTCGGGGAGCTTACGTGGTGCCAGGCCCGCCACCGCGTTGCTCATGGCAGCAATGTGCTCTGGCGTGGTGCCGCAGCAGCCGCCGACGATATTCAGGAACCCGGATTCAGCCCACTCGCGGATCTGCGCCGCCATGGTGGCGGCATCGAGATCGTACTCACCAAATGCGTTTGGCAGACCGGCATTCGGGTGGGCAGTGACGTAGCACTCCGCGATGCGCGACAGCTCCTGCACATACTGGCGCAGTTCGTCCGGCCCCAGCGCACAGTTCAGACCAAAGGTCAGCGCATCGGCGTGGCGCAGGGAGTTATAAAAGGCTTCGGTCGTCTGCCCGGAAAGGGTACGGCCAGAGGCATCGGTGATGGTGCCGGAGATCATAATCGGCAGGTCGACACCCAGGGCTTCGAACTCCTCTTTCACCGCGTAGATGGCGGCTTTGGCGTTGAGCGTATCGAAGACCGTTTCAATCATGATCAGATCGACACCGCCTTCCACCAGCGCTTTGGTGGACTCGCGGTACGCGGTCACCAGCTGGTCAAAGGTGATATTACGAAAAGCCGGATCGTTCACATCCGGCGAGATAGAGGCGGTGCGGTTGGTCGGGCCAAGTACGCCCGCCACATAGCGCGGTTTCTCTGGCGTGCGGGCCGTCCACTCATCGGCGCAGGCGCGGGCCAGCTTCGCTGCCTCGTAGTTGATCTCCGCCGACAGGGATTCCATCTCGTAATCCGCCATGGCGATGGTTGTCGAGTTAAAGGTGTTGGTTTCAACGATATCCGCACCCGCCTCGAAATAGGCGTAGTGAATGGCGGCGATAATCTCTGGCTTGCTGAGTACCAGCAGGTCATTGTTACCTTTCAGATCGCAGGGCCAGTCGGCGAAACGGTCGCCGCGAAAGTCGTCTTCACTCAGACGATAGCTCTGGATCATGGTGCCCATACCGCCATCCAGTACCAGAATGCGTTCATTTAACTGCGCACGCAGTTGATCTACTTTGCTGCTCACACTTGCTCCCGACAACGCTCAACCAGGCCAAAAGGCCAGCAGTCCATACTGGCATAATCTTGCTAAGGGGAAAAGTCACACCGCGGTAACATGAGACATGTTCAGCATGACTCATCCGATCAGTCAGGATAACGGTTGCAAAACATCCAAATAAAACGAAAATGATTTCCACGATACAGAAAAAAGGAGCCTGCCATGGTCGCCACCGTTCCCGCTAAACGCGGCAGAAAACCCGCCGCCGCGACCGCCCAGGCGGGCGGTCAAGTCCAGTCCCTGACACGGGGGTTAAAGCTCCTTGAATGGATAGCCGAGTCGCACAGCAGCGTGGCGCTAACGGAGCTGGCCCAGCAGGCAGGTCTGCCAAACTCCACCACCCATCGCCTGCTGACCACTATGCAGCAGTTGGGCTTTGTTCGTCAGGTGGGCGAGCTCGGGCACTGGTCCGTGGGTGCCCACGCGTTTATTGTCGGCAGCAGCTTTTTGCAGAGCCGTAACCTGCTCGCCATTGTCCATCCGATCCTGCGCAAGCTGATGGAAGACTCCGGCGAGACGGTCAACCTGGCGGTGCTCGATCAGAGCGATCACCAGGCGATTATTATCGACCAGGTGCAGTGTACCCAACTGATGCGCATGTCGGCCCCGATTGGCGGCAAGCTGCCGATGCACGCCTCCGGGGCGGGAAAAGCGTTTTTATCCCAGCTCAGCGAAGAGCAGGTAACGGGTCTGCTGCACCGCAAAGGTTTACACGCCTATACCCATGCCACGCTGGTATCACCGGTCCATCTGAAAGAGGATTTAGCCCTGACGCGCAAGCGTGGCTACTCCTTCGATGATGAAGAGCATGCTCTCGGCCTGCGCTGTATTGCCGCCTGCATTTATGATGAGCACCGCGAGCCGTTTGCCGCTATCTCCATCTCCGGGCCTATCTCACGCATGACCGACGACCGGGTGACAGAGCTGGGAGCGCTGGTGATTAAGGCGGCGAAAGAGGTGACGCTGGCGTATGGTGGGATTCGTTAAGTCTTCAATGCCCGGCGGCGCTACGCTTGCACGGGCCTACAAAACTCTGTAGGCCGGATAAGGCGCAGCCGCCACCCGGCGTTAAGCCGCATACTTCACGCTAAACCGCTGCTTACGCCGGTAAGCATAAACATCTTCCACATGCCCGTTCTTAATGCGGGTCTGCAGGCCACGCCAGTAATCGGCGCGAAACAGATCGGCATGCATCTCTTCAAACAGAGCTCCGATACGCGGGTCAGCGCATAACCAGTGGCGAAACTCCTCCGGGAAGACATCCCCCGGCGAGACGCTGTACCACGGCTCGCTGGCGAGCTCATCTTCCGGGTAGCGCGGCGGCGGGATTTCACGAAAATTCACTTCCGTCATGTAGCAGATTTCGTCGTAGTCATAGAATACGACCCGCCCGTGACGGGTGACGCCAAAGTTTTTAAACAGCATGTCGCCCGGGAAGATATTGGCTGCCGCCAGCTGCCGGATGGCATTGCCGTACTCTTCAATCGCATCGTGCAGCGCCTGCCCCTCTGACTGCTCCAGCCAGATATTGAGCGGCACCATGCGCCGTTCAATGTAGAGATGGCTGATGACGATTTTATCCCCCAGATCGCTGATTTTTTCTGGCGCTTCCTGGAGCAACAGCGCCATCAGCTGCGGCGCAATCTGTCGCTTATCGAGAACAAAATTCTCAAACTCCTGGGTATCCGCCATGCGCCCGACGCGATCGTGCTCCTTAACCAGCTGGTAGCAGGCGCGCACATGGGCGGCAGACATCTCTTTCTGCGGGGCGAATTTATCCTTTATCACCTTAAACACCCGGTCAAAACCCGGCAGGGTAAAGACCAGCATCACCATGCCGCGAATGCCTGGCGCCTCGATAAACTGCTCATCCGCATGGGTGATATAGTGCAGATATTCCCGGTAGCTCTCGGTTTTCGCATGTTTCTGGCACCCTATCGCCATATACAACTCAGCGGTGGTTTTACCGGGCAGGATCTCACGCAGCCACTCCACCAGCGCGCCTGGCAGGGGGGCGTAAACCATAAAGTAGGAACGGGCGAAGCCGAAAACAATGCTCGCTTCGGCGCTGGTAGTCAGGCAGGTATCCACCACCAGTTCACCTTCATCGCTGCGGTGAATGGGCAGTAAAAACGGCAGCGTGGCGCCCGGGGTAATCAGTTTCCCCACCAGCCAGGCGGCTTTGTTGCGGTAGAAAAGTTCGTTAGCCACCTGCAGATGGCAGTTGCGCAGGTTGTCTGCACCGAGCGTTTCGCAAAGATGGGCGATGATATACCCGACATCTCGAGGGCGATTTTGCCACGGCAGGCGCAGGGGAAGGTCGGCTAACACTTTGGTTAACAACGCCTCCCATCCCTGTTCAGGATAGAAATCTTTCGCCAGCGGACGCGGCAGGGTGCGGAAACGTTGCCCCGGCTGAGAGCTGAAAATAAAAAGCCGCTCCGGTGACAGCGAGCGGTGATCAAACAGCCGACAGTAGACGGAGTTAAAAAAGCTTTCTGCAATCTCATAGCGCGGATAGTCCGGCATAAGCTGGGTGTAATGGCTTTTCACCCGCAGCAAAAAAGCGGCATTGATATCGATGCTGCCGGTGATGCAGCGCAGCTGCTCTACCACCAGACCCACATGATGATCGTAGAGATGAATACGCTGTTTCATGGCCTGCTGCACGGCGTGCCAGTCTGCCTGCTCGAAGCGCTGCTGCGCCCCGCCCGTCACTTCCAGAAAACGGCCATACTGAGCATCAAAGCCCTGCAAAATGGTCTGCGCAATCAGCAATTCCAGGCC
This sequence comes from Leclercia sp. GHBNCSD, assembly GCF_055805075.1. Lineage (NCBI taxonomy): Bacteria > Pseudomonadati > Pseudomonadota > Gammaproteobacteria > Enterobacterales > Enterobacteriaceae > Leclercia > Leclercia sp. GHBNCSD. Next base: position 1,723,762 of record NZ_JBQVYO010000001.1, read on the forward strand.
ACGCGACATAGATGTCCCTCACCCCAGGAAACAGAACCGTAGGCCCGGTAAGCGCAGCGCCACCGGGCGTTTCCGTTATCAGAACTGCGCTTCTTCGGTCGACCCGGTCAGGGCGGTGACGGAGGAGGCACCGCCCTGAATGATGGTGGTCACTCTGTCGAAGTAGCCTGTTCCCACCTCCTGCTGGTGCGAGACGAAGGTATAGCCCTTTTGGCTTGCCGCGAACTCCGGCTGCTGGACCTTCTCGACGTAGTGCTTCATGCCCTCGCCCTGCGCGTAGGCGTGCGCCAGGTCGAACATGTTGAACCACATGCTGTGAATGCCGGCCAGGGTGATGAACTGGTATTTGTAGCCCATCTCCGACAGTTCCTGCTGGAAGCTGGCGATCGTTTTATCGTCCAGGTTTTTCTGCCAGTTAAAGGAGGGCGAGCAGTTGTAGGCCAGCAGCTTGCCCGGGTATTTCGCATGGATGGCATCGGCAAAGCGTTTCGCCAGCGCCAGATCCGGGGTGGAGGTTTCGCACCACACCAGGTCAGCATAGGGAGCATACGCCAGACCGCGGCTGATCGCCTGCTCAATGCCGGCATGGGTACGGTAGAACCCTTCGCTGGTGCGTTCGCCGGTAATAAACTGACTGTCGTAAGGGTCGCAGTCGGAGGTGATCAGATCTGCGGCATCGGCATCGGTACGGGCAATCACCAGCGTCGGGACGCCCATGACGTCAGCGGCCAGACGGGCAGCAACCAGTTTCTGGATCGCCTCCTGAGTCGGAACCAGCACTTTGCCGCCCATGTGTCCACACTTCTTCACGGACGCCAGCTGATCTTCGAAATGGACAGCCGCTGCACCGGCTTCAATCATCGATTTCATCAGCTCAAAGGCATTCAGAACCCCACCAAAGCCCGCCTCGGCGTCGGCCACAATCGGCAGGAAGTAATCTACGAAGCGCGGATCGTTTGGCTCAATACCGGATGCCCACTGGATCTGATCCGCACGACGGAAGGTATTGTTGATTCGCTCCACCACGGCCGGGACGGAATTCGCCGGATAGAGGGACTGATCCGGGTACATGCTGGACGCGAGGTTGGCATCTGCCGCCACCTGCCAGCCTGACAGATAGACCGCTTCAATGCCCGCTTTCGCCTGCTGCAACGCCTGGCCACCGGTCAGCGCGCCGAGGCTGTTGATGTAGCCTTTCTTCGACTCGCCGTGCAGCAGACGCCACATTTTGGCGGCACCCAGCTGCGCCAGGGTGCATTCCGGGTTTACCGAGCCGCGCAACTTCACCACATCCTCAGCGCTATAAGGGCGTTCAATGCCTTCCCAGCGCGGCTGAGTCCACTCGTTCTGTAATGCTTCGATCTGTTGGGTACGGGTTTTCATGTGCAGATGCTCCATATTGTTATGTGGTGAAATCAGGCCAGCAGGCGGTAGCCCGGCAGCGTCAGGAAGTCGATTAAGTCATCTGAGGTGGTGATCTGTTCCATCAGGCGCGCGGCGGCGTCGAAGCGGCCGCTGCTGAAGCGGTGCTCGCCCAGCTCTTCCTGAATGTTCAGCATCTCTTCCGACAGCATCTGGCGGAACAGGGCTTTGGTGACGGGCTTGCCGTTGCTGAGCGTTTTCTGATGATGGATCCACTGCCAGATAGAGGTGCGGGAGATCTCGGCGGTGGCGGCATCCTCCATCAGACCGTAAATCGGTACACAGCCGTTACCGGAGATCCACGCTTCGATGTACTGCACGGCCACGCGGATGTTGGCGCGCATCCCCTCTTCGGTGCGCTCGCCCTCGCACGGCTCGAGGAGCTGTGCAGCGGTAACGGGCGCATCATCTTCGCGGGTTACGTGCAGCTGGTTTTTGTTATCGCCCAGGATGCGGTTGAACACCTCCATGGCGGTATCTGCCAGGCCGGGGTGCGCCACCCACGTGCCGTCATGGCCGTTGCTGGCTTCCAGCTCTTTATCAGCCTTCACTTTATTCAGCACCTGGGTGTTACGTTCGCTGTCTTTGCTGGGAATAAACGCTGCCATTCCGCCCATCGCGAAGGCGCCGCGTTTATGGCAGGTTTTGATCAGCAGACGCGAATAGGCATTGAGGAAAGATTTATCCATCGTCACCACCTGACGATCGGGCAGAACGCGATCCGGGTGGTTCTTCAGAGTCTTGATGTAGCTGAAGATGTAATCCCAGCGGCCACAGTTCAGGCCAACAATGTGGTCACGCAGGGCATGCAGAATCTCATCCATCTGGAAGACCGCAGGCAACGTTTCAATCAGCAGCGTGGCCTTGATGGTGCCGCGCGGCAGTTCAAAACGGTCCTCAGTGTAACTAAAGACCTCACTCCACCAGGCCGCTTCCTGCCATGACTGCGTTTTTGGCAGATAGAAGTAAGGTCCGCTGCCTTTTGCCAGCAGGTTTTTATGGTTATGGAAGAAGTAGAGCGCAAAATCGAACAGGCTGCCGGGGATCGCCTCATTGTTCCAGGTGACATGCTTTTCTGGTAAATGCAGGCCACGTACGCGGCAAACCAGTACCGCCGGGTTGGGCTTAAGCTGGTAGATTTTGCCCGCTTCGTTGGTGTGGCTGATGGTGCCATCAACCGCATCACGCAGGTTGATCTGCCCATCAATCACTTTATTCCAGTCGGGTGCCAGTGAATCTTCAAAATCGGCCATAAAGACCTTCACATTGGCGTTCAGCGCGTTGATCACCATCTTGCGTTCTACCGGGCCGGTGATTTCAACGCGTCGGTCCTGCAGATCCTGCGGGATACCGCGGATCGTCCAGTTCCCTTCTCGAATGGAAGCAGTTTCCGAAATAAAGTCAGGCAGCTTGCCGTTATCAATGTCTTGCTGCTGCTGAATGCGTGCCGCCAGTAATTTATTGCGTTTTGGCGTGAAGCGGGTCACCAGCTCGGTAAGGAACTCTACGGCATCGGCGGTCAGGATCTGCTTCTCCTGCTCACCATGCGGTTGAGTAAAGGACAGTTCATCGATAATGGTTGCCTGTTGATTCATTGCGCTGCTCCTCGTCATTGATCCGAATTTTTTTCCCCCACGCGAACGAAAGATCCTTGTGTAGTTTTCGTTCAGCAGAGTTAAGACTACCTCGCTCTACAATAAAATCAAAAACAATTTCCATTTTTAATTAAAATGCTATGTAACTTACTGATAAAGATAGGTTTAAAAATATATCTACAGACGGGGTGAATTTCGGAAATAAAAAAGGCACCCAAAGGTGCCTTAACTGGAGAGCTGAAACGCTACAGGATGAGGATCGTCAGAAGATTAATCCAGCGTCGGATTCATGTGGCGCAGATCGTACGGCGTGATCTGGTAGACGTAGTAGTTAAGCCAGTTGGTAAACAGCAGATTGCCGTGGCTGCGCCAGGTGGCACGCGGTTTGTTTTGCGGATCGTTTTGCGGGAAATAGTTGTACGGTACGTCCGGATTTAAACCCGCTTCCACATCGCGGAAATATTCGCTCGCCAGGGTATCGGGATCGTATTCCGGATGACCGGTGACAAAGGCAATACGCTTGTCTTTGCTGGCAAACAGATAGGCATCGCCCTCTTCGGTTTCCGCGAGGATCTCAAGATCGGTGTAGTCACGAATCAATGCAGCCGGGAAATCGGCATAGCGCGAATGCGGCGCCAGGAAGGAGTCATCAAACCCGCGAGTCAGCAGCGCATGAGGATGCAGAATATGATGCTCATAGACACCAGAGAGCTTTTCGGTACGGGTTTGTTTAGGGATGCCGTACAGAATGTTGAGCGCCGCCTGGACCGCCCAGCAGACGAACAGGGTTGAAGTGACATGATCTTTGGCCCACTCCAGCACTTGCTTGATTTGCGGCCAGTAGGCCACGTCGTTGAATTCAACCAGGCCAAGCGGCGCACCGGTAACGATCAAGCCATCAAAGTTTTCGTTACGGATATCTTCAAAGTTGCAGTAGAAGTTATTGAGATGCTCAGAAGGCGTATTACGGGACTCGCGCGCATCAATACGCAGCAGCTGAATATCGACCTGCAGCGGGGAGTTTGAGAGCAAGCGGAGGAACTGATTTTCCGTCTCAATCTTCTTTGGCATCAGGTTCAGGATAAGCACCTTCAAAGGGCGAATTTCCTGACCTGTAGCGCGCGAAGCCGTCATGACAAAGACATTTTCTTCACGCAAGAAATTGACGGCTGGTAGCTCGTCCTGCACCCGAATCGGCATAACCTTACATCCTCACAGCATACGTATAAACGTTTAGACATCCAGATAGCTGACAATAACCAGGAATCGGGCAAATGTCGAGTCTGCATGTGAAAGGTGAGAAAGTTTCAAGAAAGGGATAGCCGTAGGCCGGGTAAGGCGAAGCCGCCACCCGGCTTTTTTAACGCCCAACGCAAAAAGCCCATCCGTGAGGATGGGCTTTCGGCTTTAATTGATGCCTGGCAGTTCCCTACTCTCGCATGGGGAGACCCCACACTACCATCGGCGCTACGGCGTTTCACTTCTGAGTTCGGCATGGGGTCAGGTGGGACCACCGCGCTACAGCCGCCAGGCAAATTCTTGGTGCTCTGTACGCAATACTTTATCGCATCAGCCGCGTTGGCCGCGCTCGTAAAGTCAGTCACATACTTCAGTATGCTCCTTCCTTTCCTTCGCTTGCCGCCTTGCTGCTGCGCAAACTATTGTGTACTTAACTCTGAATCAATGCTGAAAATCTTCTCAAACCCACCGAAACAGCTTCGGCGTTGTAAGGTTAAGCCTCACGGTTCATTAGTACCGGTTAGCTCAACGCATCGCTGCGCTTACACACCCGGCCTATCAACGTCGTCGTCTTCAACGTTCCTTCAGGACCCTCAAAGGGTCAGGGAGAACTCATCTCGGGGCAAGTTTCGTGCTTAGATGCTTTCAGCACTTATCTCTTCCGCATTTAGCTACCGGGCAGTGCCATTGGCATGACAACCCGAACACCAGTGATGCGTCCACTCCGGTCCTCTCGTACTAGGAGCAGCCCCCCTCAATTCTCCAGCGCCCACGGCAGATAGGGACCGAACTGTCTCACGACGTTCTAAACCCAGCTCGCGTACCACTTTAAATGGCGAACAGCCATACCCTTGGGACCTACTTCAGCCCCAGGATGTGATGAGCCGACATCGAGGTGCCAAACACCGCCGTCGATATGAACTCTTGGGCGGTATCAGCCTGTTATCCCCGGAGTACCTTTTATCCGTTGAGCGATGGCCCTTCCATACAGAACCACCGGATCACTATGACCTGCTTTCGCACCTGCTCGAGCCGTCACTCTCGCAGTCAAGCCAGCTTATGCCATTGCACTAACCTCCTGATGTCCGACCAGGATTAGCTGACCTTCGTGCTCCTCCGTTACTCTTTAGGAGGAGACCGCCCCAGTCAAACTACCCACCAGACACTGTCCGCAACCCGGATTACGGGTCTACGTTAGAACACCAGCCATTAAAGGGTGGTATTTCAAGGACGGCTCCACGCAGACTGGCGTCCACGCTTCAAAGCCTCCCACCTATCCTACACATCAAGGACCAGTGTTCAGTGTCAAGCTATAGTAAAGGTTCACGGGGTCTTTCCGTCTTGCCGCGGGTACACTGCATCTTCACAGCGATTTCAATTTCACTGAGTCTCGGGTGGAGACAGCCTGGCCATCATTACGCCATTCGTGCAGGTCGGAACTTACCCGACAAGGAATTTCGCTACCTTAGGACCGTTATAGTTACGGCCGCCGTTTACCGGGGCTTCGATCAAGAGCTTCGCGTTGCCGCTAACCCCATCAATTAACCTTCCGGCACCGGGCAGGCGTCACACCGTATACGTCCACTTTCGTGTTTGCACAGTGCTGTGTTTTTAATAAACAGTTGCAGCCAGCTGGTATCTTCGACTGATTTCAGCTCCACCCGCAGGGGCTTCACCTACATATCAGCGTGCCTTCTCCCGAAGTTACGGCACCATTTTGCCTAGTTCCTTCACCCGAGTTCTCTCAAGCGCCTTGGTATTCTCTACCTGACCACCTGTGTCGGTTTGGGGTACGATTTGATGTTACCTGATGCTTAGAGGCTTTTCCTGGAAGCAGGGCATTTGTTGCTTCAGCACCGTAGTGCCTCGTCATCACACCTCAGCGTTAACAAGGTACCGGATTTACCTGGAACCTCCGCCTACATGCTTAAACCGGGACAACCGTCGCCCGGCCAACATAGCCTTCTCCGTCCCCCCTTCGCAGTAACACCGAGTACAGGAATATTAACCTGTTTCCCATCGACTACGCCTTTCGGCCTCGCCTTAGGGGTCGACTCACCCTGCCCCGATTAACGTTGGACAGGAACCCTTGGTCTTCCGGCGAGCGGGCTTTTCACCCGCTTTATCGTTACTTATGTCAGCATTCGCACTTCTGATACCTCCAGCATGCCTCACAGCACACCTTCGCAGGCTTACAGAACGCTCCCCTACCCAACAACACTTAGTGTCGCTGCCGCAGCTTCGGTGCATGGTTTAGCCCCGTTACATCTTCCGCGCAGGCCGACTCGACCAGTGAGCTATTACGCTTTCTTTAAATGATGGCTGCTTCTAAGCCAACATCCTGGCTGTCTGTGCCTTCCCACATCGTTTCCCACTTAACCATGACTTTGGGACCTTAGCTGGCGGTCTGGGTTGTTTCCCTCTTCACGACGGACGTTAGCACCCGCCGTGTGTCTCCCGTGATAACATTCTCCGGTATTCGCAGTTTGCATCGGGTTGGTAAGCCGGGATGGCCCCCTAGCCGAAACAGTGCTCTACCCCCGGAGATGAATTCACGAGGCGCTACCTAAATAGCTTTCGGGGAGAACCAGCTATCTCCCGGTTTGATTGGCCTTTCACCCCCAGCCACAGGTCATCCGCTAATTTTTCAACATTAGTCGGTTCGGTCCTCCAGTTAGTGTTACCCAACCTTCAACCTGCCCATGGCTAGATCACCGGGTTTCGGGTCTATACCCTGCAACTTAACGCCCAGTTAAGACTCGGTTTCCCTTCGGCTCCCCTATACGGTTAACCTTGCTACAGAATATAAGTCGCTGACCCATTATACAAAAGGTACGCAGTCACACCCCGAAGGATGCTCCCACTGCTTGTACGTACACGGTTTCAGGTTCTTTTTCACTCCCCTCGCCGGGGTTCTTTTCGCCTTTCCCTCACGGTACTGGTTCACTATCGGTCAGTCAGGAGTATTTAGCCTTGGAGGATGGTCCCCCCATATTCAGACAGGATACCACGTGTCCCGCCCTACTCTTCGAGTTCACAGCAAGTGTGCTTTCGTGTACGGGAGTATCACCCTGTACCCTGCGACTTTCCAGACGCTTCCACTAACACACAAGCTGATTCAGACTCCGGGCTGCTCCCCGTTCGCTCGCCGCTACTGGGGGAATCTCGGTTGATTTCTTTTCCTCGGGGTACTTAGATGTTTCAGTTCCCCCGGTTCGCCTCGTTAGCCTATGTATTCAGCTAACGATAGTGTGACGAATCACACTGGGTTTCCCCATTCGGACATCGCCGGGTCAAGGGTTCATATCACCTCGCCGGCGCTTTTCGCAGATTAGCACGTCCTTCATCGCCTCTGACTGCCAGGGCATCCACCGTGTACGCTTAGTCGCTTAACCTCACAACCCGAAGCTGTTTCACTTCGCGTTGTGAAAATTTGAGAGACTCGAACACACCTTCATCTGTTCTTATTACGGAGAACAGACACAGTGTGTCGTTTCAATTTTCAGCTTGATCCAGATTTTTAAAGAGCAAAACTTCTGAATGCACTCAAAAGTACATTCAGAAGTTCATCATTCATCAGACAATCTGTGTGGACACTACAAAGGCAGGTTCTTTAAGGTAAGGAGGTGATCCAACCGCAGGTTCCCCTACGGTTACCTTGTTACGACTTCACCCCAGTCATGAATCACAAAGTGGTAAGCGCCCTCCCGAAGGTTAAGCTACCTACTTCTTTTGCAACCCACTCCCATGGTGTGACGGGCGGTGTGTACAAGGCCCGGGAACGTATTCACCGTAGCATTCTGATCTACGATTACTAGCGATTCCGACTTCATGGAGTCGAGTTGCAGACTCCAATCCGGACTACGACGCACTTTATGAGGTCCGCTTGCTCTCGCGAGGTCGCTTCTCTTTGTATGCGCCATTGTAGCACGTGTGTAGCCCTACTCGTAAGGGCCATGATGACTTGACGTCATCCCCACCTTCCTCCAGTTTATCACTGGCAGTCTCCTTTGAGTTCCCGGCCTAACCGCTGGCAACAAAGGATAAGGGTTGCGCTCGTTGCGGGACTTAACCCAACATTTCACAACACGAGCTGACGACAGCCATGCAGCACCTGTCTCAGAGTTCCCGAAGGCACCAAGCCATCTCTGGCAAGTTCTCTGGATGTCAAGAGTAGGTAAGGTTCTTCGCGTTGCATCGAATTAAACCACATGCTCCACCGCTTGTGCGGGCCCCCGTCAATTCATTTGAGTTTTAACCTTGCGGCCGTACTCCCCAGGCGGTCGACTTAACGCGTTAGCTCCGGAAGCCACGCCTCAAGGGCACAACCTCCAAGTCGACATCGTTTACGGCGTGGACTACCAGGGTATCTAATCCTGTTTGCTCCCCACGCTTTCGCACCTGAGCGTCAGTCTTTGTCCAGGGGGCCGCCTTCGCCACCGGTATTCCTCCAGATCTCTACGCATTTCACCGCTACACCTGGAATTCTACCCCCCTCTACAAGACTCAAGCCTGCCAGTTTCAAATGCAGTTCCCAGGTTGAGCCCGGGGATTTCACATCTGACTTAACAGACCGCCTGCGTGCGCTTTACGCCCAGTAATTCCGATTAACGCTTGCACCCTCCGTATTACCGCGGCTGCTGGCACGGAGTTAGCCGGTGCTTCTTCTGCGAGTAACGTCAATCACTGCGGTTATTAACCACAATGCCTTCCTCCTCGCTGAAAGTACTTTACAACCCGAAGGCCTTCTTCATACACGCGGCATGGCTGCATCAGGCTTGCGCCCATTGTGCAATATTCCCCACTGCTGCCTCCCGTAGGAGTCTGGACCGTGTCTCAGTTCCAGTGTGGCTGGTCATCCTCTCAGACCAGCTAGGGATCGTCGCCTAGGTGAGCCATTACCCCACCTACTAGCTAATCCCATCTGGGCACATCCGATGGCAAGAGGCCCGAAGGTCCCCCTCTTTGGTCTTGCGACGTTATGCGGTATTAGCTACCGTTTCCAGTAGTTATCCCCCTCCATCAGGCAGTTTCCCAGACATTACTCACCCGTCCGCCACTCGTCACCCGAGAGCAAGCTCTCTGTGCTACCGTTCGACTTGCATGTGTTAGGCCTGCCGCCAGCGTTCAATCTGAGCCATGATCAAACTCTTCAATTTAAGTTTGATGCTCGTGAATTAAACTTCGTAATGAATTACGTGTTCACTCAGAGACTTGGTATTCATTTTTCGTCCGAGGACGTTAAGAATCCATGTCACTTTGAGTGCCCACACAGATTGTCTGATAAATTGTTAAAGAGCAGTGCAACGCGGCTTTCGCTCACCGTTGCGAGGTGGCGTATATTACGCTTTCCTCTTTCAGAGTCAAGCGATTATTTTCGCTTTTCTCCTCAACCGGCCCGGCTGTTTGTGTGAAGTGATTCACATCTGCCGTGTCGATGGAGGCGCATTATAGGGAGTTCTCCGCCGCCCGCAACCCTTAAATGACATAAAAATGACTGACTGCTGCATTCCCCAGCAAAAGCCCGCCTTATACCTGATTACACACAGACTTATCCACAACGTGACGAAAAAGTGAAAATGTGCGAGCGTTGCGCAAACGTTTTCGTTAAAATGCTCGCGCTAAATAAAGCGCCCCGCCAGGTGTGTTAGTTGAGTTTTTATCGGGAAAATTCACCTAACGCTCTCTGTAATCGTCAAATCCAGGGGATTTACCATGCAACAACGTCGTCCAATCCGCCGCGCTCTGCTCAGTGTTTCTGATAAAGCCGGTATCGTTGAATTCGCTCAGGCACTTTCTGCACGTGGCGTAGAGCTGCTGTCCACAGGCGGTACTGCTCGCCTGTTAGCAGATAAAGGCCTGCCGGTAACCGAAGTGTCTGATTACACCGGCTTCCCGGAAATGATGGATGGACGCGTCAAAACCCTGCACCCGAAAGTCCACGGCGGCATTCTGGGACGTCGCGGTCAGGATGACGGCATTATGGATCAGCACGGGATTGCGCCAATCGACATGGTGGTTGTTAACCTTTATCCATTCGCCCAGACCGTTGCCCGTGAAGGCTGCTCTCTGGAGGATGCGGTAGAGAATATCGATATCGGTGGGCCGACCATGGTGCGCTCCGCCGCCAAGAACCATAAGGATGTGGCCATCGTCGTAAAGAGCAGCGACTACGACGCCATTATTAAAGAGATGGATGCCAACGAAGGCTCACTGAATCTCGAGACCCGTTTCGACCTCGCCATTAAGGCCTTTGAACATACCGCCGCTTACGACAGCATGATCGCCAACTACTTCGGTAGTCTGGTCCCTGCCTACCATGGCGAAAGCAAAGATCCCTCTGGTCGCTTCTCCCGCACCTTAAACCTCAACTTCATTAAGAAGCAGGATATGCGCTACGGCGAGAACAGCCACCAGCAGGCTGCCTTCTATATAGAAGAAGAGGTAAAAGAAGCCTCCGTTGCCACTGCGCAGCAGGTGCAGGGTAAAGCACTCTCCTATAACAACATTGCGGATACCGACGCGGCACTGGAGTGCGTGAAAGAGTTCAGCGAGCCCGCCTGCGTTATCGTGAAGCATGCGAACCCATGCGGCGTCGCGGTAAGCACCTCTATTCTGGATGCTTACGATCGTGCGTACAAAACTGACCCGACCTCAGCGTTTGGCGGCATTATCGCGTTTAACCGCGAGCTGGATGCCGAAACCGCTCAGGCGATCATCTCCCGTCAGTTTGTTGAAGTGATTATTGCCCCTTCGGCCACCGAAGACGCCCTGAAAATCACCGCGACAAAACAGAACGTGCGCGTGCTGGTCTGCGGTCAGTGGGCGGAACGCGTTCCGGGTCTCGACTTCAAGCGTGTGAACGGTGGCCTGCTGGTTCAGGATCGTGACCTGGGCATGGTCAGCGAGAAAGATCTGCGTGTCGTCACCAAACGTCAGCCTACGGAGCAGGAGCTGCGTGACGCGCTGTTCTGCTGGAAAGTGGCGAAGTTCGTGAAATCCAACGCCATCGTCTATGCGAAAGAGAACATGACCATCGGTATAGGCGCGGGCCAGATGAGCCGCGTTTACTCTGCGAAAATCGCCGGGATTAAAGCGGGCGACGAAGGTCTGGAAGTTAAAGGCTCCGCCATGGCGTCCGACGCGTTCTTCCCGTTCCGTGACGGTATCGATGCAGCTGCGGCAGTGGGCATCACCTGCGTGATCCAGCCTGGCGGCTCAATCCGCGACGACGAAGTCATTGCCGCCGCCGATGAACATGGCATCGCGATGATCTTCACCGACATGCGTCATTTCCGCCATTAATTCCCGGAGCAGAGAATGAAAGTATTAGTGATTGGTAACGGCGGGCGCGAGCACGCCCTGGCGTGGAAAGCGGCGCAGTCTGCGCAGGTTGAAACCGTCTTTGTGGCACCGGGTAACGCCGGTACCGCCCTGGAGCCTACCCTGCAGAACGTCGCTATCGGCGTAACCGATATCCCGGCGCTGCTGAGCTTTGCCCAGAGTGAAAAAATCGATCTGACCATTGTGGGTCCGGAAGCGCCGCTGGTCATTGGCGTGGTAGACGCATTCCGTGCCGCGGGCCTGACCATCTTCGGCCCGACCGAAGGCGCCGCGCAGCTCGAAGGCTCCAAAGCCTTCACCAAAGATTTCCTCGCGCGTCACAACATTCCGACCGCGGAATATCAGAACTTCACCGAAGTGGAGCCCGCGCTGGCCTACTTACGTGAAAAAGGCGCGCCGATTGTGATCAAAGCCGACGGTCTGGCAGCGGGTAAAGGCGTTATCGTGGCGATGACGCTCGAAGAAGCAGAAGCTGCCGTTCAGGATATGCTGGCAGGTAACGCTTTTGGTGATGCAGGCCACCGTATCGTTATCGAAGAGTTTCTTGATGGCGAAGAGGCGAGCTTTATCGTCATGGTCGACGGCGAGCATGTGCTGCCGATGGCCACCAGCCAGGATCATAAGCGCGTTGGCGATGCCGATACCGGCCCGAATACCGGCGGGATGGGGGCTTACTCCCCTGCTCCTGTGGTGACGGATGAAGTTCACCAGCGCACCATGGACCGCATCATCTGGCCTACCGTTAAAGGAATGGCGGCGGAAGGCAATACCTACACTGGTTTCCTCTATGCTGGCCTGATGATCGACAAACAGGGCAACCCGAAGGTTATCGAGTTCAACTGCCGCTTTGGCGACCCAGAAACGCAGCCAATCATGCTGCGCATGAAATCCGATCTGGTGGAGCTGTGCCTGGCGGCCTGCGAAGGCAAGCTGGACGAAAAGCGCTCGGAGTGGGATGAGCGTGCTTCTCTGGGCGTGGTAATTGCGGCGGGCGGTTATCCGGGCAACTACAACACCGGCGATGAGATCCACGGCCTGCCGCTGGAAGCCATCGAAGGCGCGAAGGTATTCCATGCGGGGACTAAGCTCTCCGATGACGAACGCGTGCTGACTAACGGTGGCCGCGTCCTGTGCGCCACGGCGCTGGGCAACACCGTCGCAGAAGCGCAGCAACGCGCCTATGCCCTGATGGCGGATATTCACTGGAACGGTAGCTTCAGCCGTAACGATATTGGTTACCGCGCCATTGCGCGCGAGCAAGGGAAGTAACTCCCCCCTTCACCAGTCCCTCTCCCGCAAGGGAGGGGGATTTTCAGAAACTCTTCTCTGTCGGCTGCCAGGTACAAAAATCTTCGTTCGCCACCAGCAGCAGCTGTGATCCTTCAGGCGCTTCCAGCCACGCCACGCTCACTGCCATGGAGGAGTGACTCTGCCGGCGTGCAATATGTTCCGTTGCCCAGCTATCGAGATCCGGCTTCAGGGTCTGGCCTTCACACGTTGTCACGGAGCCGTCAACATGCCAGCGCCCCTGATGTAGCACGACCCTTCCCTGTCGCAGCGCGTCGCTGGTCTGGCGAATCTGCGCGGCGCGGTAGCGGTAAAGCTCGATTTGATCGGTAGAGAGTTGCTGTTTAAGGCCACCGGTTTCGTGCTGCATAAAGCTCAGCTCACCGTGGTCGTCAAAGCGTACCCGCACATGCTCGGGGACTTTGCTGTAGATGTTTACGTCGATCCAGACGAGCGTATCGCCCTGCCAGCGATATTCACTGGTGGTGGTACTGCCGCTGTGCCAGGGGCTAAACGCGGAGAGGAGATGCACTTCGTCATCTGAATCTTTACGCCAGACGCGTACCGCGCCCTGATCGTCAGCGTAGCCGCTGGCGGTAAAAGGCGGCAGGGAGGAGTCATGGCTACAGGCGGTTAATACAAATATGCCTGCCAGCACCGTCACCTGGCGCCAGACAGACAAAAGGGGCGAAACCGCCCCCTCGATAAAACTGTTCACTGCTACGCGGCTTACTTAACTGCGTCTTTCAGTGCTTTGCCAGAAACAAATGCTGGCACGTTAGCTGCAGCGATTTTGATTTCGTTACCGGTCTGCGGGTTGCGGCCAGTACGCTCAGCGCGGTGGTTCACTTTGAAGGTACCGAAACCTACCAGTTGTACAGCATCGCCTTCTTTCAGAGACTCAGTAATTGCAGCCAGGGTGGATTCCAGAGCAGCTTTAGCCTGTACTTTAGACAGGTCAGCTTTGTCCGCAATTACATCAATCAGTTGAGTCTTGTTCATAAGTTATCCTTTCAATGTGTTTATCGCTTGCTAAGCATCGAGTGCGACGAAAATGCCAAAAAAGCACTCTCCTGCATACACGCACCGATAGCCACTTTTTTTCGCCCCCCAAATGTAGACCAGACGGGGGGCAGAAGGGAAGAGTAGAGGCATGACAAAACAGGCGTTAAATCACGTTTTGTTGTCTCACTGGTTAAGATTTATACCAATGTTACTCTCGCCTGCCTCACGCAAGTCTGCGCGTAGACCTTTAATCAGTTCGATATCGCGTTCTTCGCACTCCGCCAGCAAACGGAAAATTTCCCACTGGATGTCCCATTCCTGCTCAATGGCCGGGTTCAGACGGAGCTCTTCATCGGTCATTTCACGCCCTTCCTGGGTCATCTCCAGCATCGCTACGGTAGTAATAGAGGCCTTACTGACTTCGATGGCATGTTCCAGCGTTTCACCACTCAGACGCGAGTGAATCAGTTCACTTAGCGCTACACAGGCATCAATTGCCGGATAGACGCCATAGACATCATAGTCATCGGCAACCGGGATCGCCTCTTCCAGCTTATCGAGCTGGGAGTCGAAGTTTACCTTCGCATCTTTAACCGTCAGCGTTTCCCACACCAGATCGAGAATACGACGATAGAGTTGACCATCACCAAATTCGGTCTGCTTGCAGAACATGGCATAGTTCGGATACATACGTTCGCACAGACAGGCCATAAATGTGACGTGCTGCCAGCTTTCCAGCTTCTCAAGGCGCAGGTGAATCGGGTTTTGTAACATGATGATGTCTCGAATCGAAAATTGGCCGCAGTTTACCTGATTCAGCGCTGAATTTCCTGCCAACGAACAAACGCCGGACGCCCGGACGCTACCGCATCGGCCCAGCGGGTCGGCTCCGGTAGCCGGTAGCCCCGCATACAGCGCTGCACCCACGCCAGCGCGGTGTCGGTACTGACGCGATGGCCGGTGGCGACGAACAGTGGATTACACCGGGCTTTGCTGCGCCAGACCCACGCCAGCTGTTCGCCTTTATCCATTAACGGTGCCAGCGCGCCGGGTTCGGGCGACAGGGGATCAAACTTACCGCAGAGGCGTTTTTTCGCCACGCCGATGGTCGGGACATCCACCAGCAGCCCAAAATGGCTGGCGACGCCGAGACGGCGCGGGTGGGAGATGCCATGCCCGTCAACGAACAGCAGATCGGGTCTTTGCGAGAGCTGATCCCACGCCGCCAGCAGCGCGGGATATTCACGAAAAGAGAGGAAGCCGGGGATATACGGCATGGTAGTGGCGATCCGCGCCACCTGATACTCAACCAGTTCCAGGTCGGGGTACGTCAGCAGCACTATCGCCGCCCGCGTCACCTCTCCCCCCTGCTCAAACCCCACATCGGCCCCCGCAATCAGCGAGGGTGGGTCTTTATCCAGACGATCCTCACGGGATACAGACGCAGCGAGTTTAAGTTGTTGAGCGCGAAGTGACGCAAGATCCATAACGACTCCTTACGGGTGGTACTGGGCAGAAAGTCGGTGCACCGCCTCCACAAACACGCCTGCATGCTCTGGCGGTACATCCTGATGAATACCGTGCCCCAGGTTAAAGACATGGCCCTCGCCCTGACCGAAGCCCGCCAAAATGGTCGCGACTTCATCTTCAATTCGGGCGGCCGGAGCATACAGCATAGACGGATCCATGTTGCCTTGCAGGGCGACTTTGTCACCCACGCGGCGGCGGGCATCGGCAATATCGGTGGTCCAGTCGAGGCCCAGCGCATCACAGCCGGTTTCTGCCATCGCCTCCAGCCACTGGCCGCCGCCTTTGGTGAACAGCGTTACCGGCACGCGACGGCCTTCGTTTTCACGCAGCAGGCCATCAACGATTTTATGCATGTAGTAGAGCGAGAACTGCTGATAGTCGCGACCCGTCAGTACCCCACCCCAGGTGTCGAAGATCATCACCGACTGAGCGCCCGCTTTGATCTGGGCATTCAGATAGAGGGTGACGCTTTTCGCCAGCTTGTCGAGCAGAGCATGGAGCGCCAGCGGATCGGCGTACATCATCTTCTTGATCACGGTAAAGGCTTTGCTGCTGCCCCCTTCGACCATGTAGGTCGCCAGGGTCCACGGGCTGCCGGAGAACCCAATCAGCGGCACGTCGCCTTTCAGCTCGCGGCGAATGGTGCGCACCGCGTTCATCACATAACCGAGTTCCTGCTCCGGGTCCGGGACAGGCAGGTTGTCGATCTCCGCTTTGCTCTTAATCGGCGAGCTAAAGCGCGGGCCTTCGCCGGTTTCGAAGTACAGGCCAAGCCCCATCGCGTCCGGGATGGTCAGGATGTCGGAGAAGAGGATCGCCGCGTCCAGCGGGTAGCGGCGCAGCGGCTGAAGCGTTACCTCACAGGCCAGCTCCGCGTTTTTGCACAGGGACATGAAATCGCCTGCCTGCGCCCGGGTGGCTTTATATTCCGGTAGATAGCGACCCGCCTGGCGCATCATCCATACCGGGGTGACATCAACGGGTTGGCGCAGCAGCGCACGCAGATAACGATCGTTCTTCAGTTCGGTCATTTTTGCAGTTCCTTAAGCGTCTTGTCCCCAGTGTATCACGTCATTCATAGTCGGCCCGACACATTGCCACGGTATCTTCTATCAGGCGACGCGCCACGGTGCCTGGCGGCGGGAGCAGCGGTAAATCGTCGTAGCGATACCAGTCGGCTGACAGCAGCTCTTTCGGGTCGATGACGATCTCGCCGCTGTCATATTCGGCCATAAAAGCGGTCATCAACGACTGCGGGAACGGCCAGGGCTGGGAGGTGACATAGCGCAGGTTCTTCACCTTGATGCCGCTCTCTTCCATCACTTCCCGGGCGACAGCCTGCTCCAGCGTTTCGCCCACTTCGACAAACCCGGCCAGCACGGTATGCACCCCGTTACGATGACGCGTGTGTTGCGCCAGCAGGATGGTCTCTTCACGACGAATGGCGACGATGATGCACGGCGCGATTTGCGGGTAGTAACGTTCGCGGCAGTGGCCGCAGAGCATGGCCCACTCGGTTTTGCTTGGGTGCATGGTGTGACCACAGTAGCCGCAGTATTTATGCGAGCGATAAAACTCGGCCAACTGCACAGCACGCCCGGCCAGCTGGAACAGACCCACATCGAGATCGAGCACCTGGCGTACCGATCCCATATCGTGACGGCGATTTTGTTGGATCAACCACACAGGATCGCCCTGCCACTCCCCGATATTAAGTGCGGGTTGACCCGCAAGATCGAAATTTCCGGCCTCGCCATGTGGTAATTCACCACCGGGCAACCATAATTTTTGTTCATGGCTGACTAACCACCAGCCGCGATCCGATTTTTCAATTATACGATCCATATCTATTGCACTACCTTTGCTTCACAGGCATGTTGGTAACAATACTATTACATTTTGGGCGGGCAGAATTTAATCTTAACCTTGCGGAGTCAAACATGCTAAACCAGCTAGAAAACCTGACAGAACGCGTTGGCGGATGTAACAACCTGGTCGATCGCTGGCTGCACGTGCGGAAACATCTGCTTGTTGCCTACTACAACCTTGTTGGCATTAAACCGGGCAAAGAGTCCTATATGCGCCTGAACGAAAAAGCGCTGGACGATTTCTGTCAGAGCCTGGTCGATTACCTTTCTAACGGCCATTTCAATATTTATGAGCGTATTATCGGTGAAATGGAAGGTAACAGCCCGTTTTTAGCGGCCACCAAACTCTATCCTCTGCTGGAAGCCAATACCCAGCAAATCATGGATTATTACGACTCCACGCTCGAGAATGCCATCGATCAGGATAATTATCTGGAATTTCAGCAGGCCCTCTCTGATATCGGCGAGGCGCTGGAGCAGCGGTTTACGCTGGAAGACAACCTGATCGCCCTTGCGCTGGATCACAATTTGAAAGCGAGTAACGAAGATAACGTCGCCCGACCGGCTTGAGTTATTTATCGTTAACGCGTAATTTACATTTACTGCTCCCGCTGTAGGGGAGCACATTCTTGTCGGAGTGCCCAGTGCGAAAGCCGGGCTGAGACCGTTAATTCGGGATCCGCGGAACCTGATCAGGTTAAAACCTGCGAAGGGAACAAGAGTCAATCTGTTCATGTATCGCCGCCGGGCGATCCTCTCTTGCTTCATCCGTCGTCTGACAAGCCACTTCCTCACTTTCTGGAACGAGCTATGTCTGCCACAAAATTGACCCGCCGCGAACAGCGCGCACAAGCCCAACACTTTATCGACACCCTGGAAGGCACCGCTTTCCCTAACTCAAAACGCATCTATCTGACCGGCTCCCGGGAGGATATTCGCGTGCCCATGCGCGAGATCCAGCTCAGTCCGACGCTCGTCGGCGGCAGCAAAGAGGCTCCCCAGTTTGAAGAGAACGAAGCAGTGCCGGTCTACGACACGTCCGGCCCGTACGGCGATCCGGCGATAACCATCAACGTGCAGCAGGGGCTGGCGAAACTGCGCCAACCCTGGATTGACGCACGTAACGATTGCGAAGCGCTAACCGAACAAAGCTCAGCTTACACCCGGGAGCGCCTGGCCGATGATGGTCTGGACGAGCTGCGCTTCACCGGCCTTCTTACGCCGAAACGTGCCAGAGCGGGCAAATGCGTCACCCAGCTGCACTACGCCCGTCAGGGGATCGTAACCCCGGAGATGGAGTTTATCGCCATTCGCGAAAACATGGGCCGCGAGCGCATCCGTACCGACGTGCTGCGCCACCAGCATCCGGGCGAAGGGTTTGGTGCCCGCCTGCCGGAGAACATCACCCCGGAGTTTGTCCGTGACGAAGTCGCTGCCGGGCGCGCCATTATCCCGGCCAACATTAACCATCCGGAGTCGGAGCCGATGATTATCGGCCGTAACTTCCTGGTGAAAGTGAATGCCAACATCGGTAACTCAGCGGTCACCTCGTCTATCGAAGAGGAGGTGGAGAAACTGGTCTGGTCGACCCGCTGGGGCGCGGACACGGTGATGGACCTCTCTACCGGGCGCTATATTCACGAAACCCGCGAGTGGATCCTGCGTAACAGCCCGGTGCCCATTGGTACGGTGCCCATCTACCAGGCGCTGGAGAAAGTGAACGGCATCGCCGAAGATCTCACCTGGGAGGCCTTCCGGGATACCCTGCTGGAGCAGGCCGAGCAAGGCGTCGACTACTTCACCATCCACGCCGGCGTGCTGCTGCGCTACGTGCCGATGACGGCTAAGCGCCTGACCGGTATCGTCTCCCGCGGCGGTTCAATCATGGCGAAATGGTGCCTCTCCCACCATCGGGAAAACTTCCTCTATGAACACTTCCGCGAAATCTGCGAGATCTGCGCCGCGTACGACGTGTCGCTGTCGCTGGGCGATGGCCTGCGTCCGGGCTCCATTCGCGATGCCAACGACGAGGCGCAGTTTGCCGAGCTGCACACCCTGGGCGAGCTGACCAAAATCGCCTGGGAGTATGACGTGCAGGTGATGATCGAAGGCCCGGGCCACGTGCCGATGCAGATGATCCGCCGCAACATGACCGAAGAGCTGGAGCACTGCCACGAAGCGCCGTTCTATACCCTGGGGCCGTTGACCACCGATATCGCACCGGGTTATGACCACTTCACCTCGGGGATTGGCGCGGCGATGATCGGCTGGTTCGGCTGCGCCATGCTCTGCTACGTCACGCCGAAAGAGCACCTCGGCCTGCCAAACAAAGAGGATGTAAAGCAGGGGCTGATCACCTACAAAATTGCCGCCCACGCTGCCGATCTGGCGAAGGGCCATCCGGGGGCGCAGATCCGCGATAACGCCATGTCAAAAGCGCGCTTCGAGTTCCGCTGGGAAGATCAGTTCAACCTCGCCCTCGACCCGTTCACCGCCCGCGCCTACCACGACGAAACCCTGCCGCAGGAGTCCGGCAAAGTGGCGCACTTCTGCTCCATGTGCGGGCCAAAATTCTGCTCGATGAAAATCAGCCAGGAGGTACGTGACTACGCCGCCGCGCAGACCATCGAAGTGGGCATGGCCGATATGTCGGAAACCTTCCGCGCCCGGGGCGGCGAAATCTACCTCAAAAAAGAGGAGGCGTAATGTATCAACCCAACTTTCCGCCGGTGCCCTTTCATCTGGGGCTCTATCCGGTGGTCGACAGCGTGGCGTGGATCGAACGCCTGCTCGCTGCGGGCGTAAAGACGATCCAGCTGCGCATTAAAGATAAACAGGACGATGAGGTAGAAACCGACGTCATCACGGCCATTGCTCTGGGGCGTCGCTACGACGCCCGCCTATTTATCAATGACTACTGGCGCCTGGCGATCAAGCACCAGGCTTACGGTGTCCATCTGGGCCAGGAGGATCTGGAGACCACCGAGCTTGAGGCCATTCGGGCTGCCGGGTTGCGTCTCGGCGTGTCGACCCACGACGATATGGAGATCGACGTGGCGCTGGCGGCGCGTCCCTCCTACATCGCGCTGGGGCACGTTTTCCCGACCCAAACCAAGCAGATGCCATCGGCCCCGCAGGGGCTGGAACAGCTGGCCCGCCATATCGACCGGCTCGGGGATTACCCCACCGTCGCCATCGGCGGTATCAGTCTCGAACGCGCGCCCGCGGTTCTGGCGACCGGTGTAGGGAGCATCGCGGTGGTGAGCGCCATTACTCAGGCCGACGACTGGCAGGCGGCGACAACACAGCTATTGCAACTGGCGGGGGCGGGCGATGAATGACCGTGACTTTATGCGCTACAGCCGCCAGATCCTGCTGGAAGATATCGCCATCGACGGGCAGCAAAAGCTGCTCGCCAGCCGGGTGCTGGTGGTCGGCCTGGGCGGGTTAGGCGCCCCGGCGGCGCTCTACCTGGCCGGCGCCGGGATCGGCACCCTGGTGCTGGCCGACAATGATGAGGTGCATCTGAGTAATTTGCAGCGCCAGATCCTCTTTACCACCGACGATATCGCCCAGCCAAAAGCGCAGGTGACAGAGCGTCGCCTGCAGCAGCTTAATCCCGACATCCGGCTGATCGCCCTGCAGACCCGCCTGGCAGGCAGCGCGCTGCAGGAGGAGATTGCTCGCGCCGACGTGGTGCTGGACTGCACCGATAACATGGCTACCCGTCAGGCGATCAATGCCGCCTGTGTGATGCTCAATACGCCACTTATCACCGCCAGCGCCGTGGGCTTTGGCGGACAGATGATGGTGCTCACGCCCCCCTGGACCCAGGGCTGCTACCGCTGCCTGTGGCCGGATGATGAAGAGCCGCAGCGTAACTGCCGCACCGCGGGTATTGTCGGGCCGGTGGTTGGCGTGATGGGCACCCTGCAGGCGCTGGAGGCGATCAAGCTGCTCAGCGGCATCGAGGCCACGCGCAATACGCTACGCCTGTTCGACGCCCGGGCGGGAAGCTGGCGGCAGCTGGCTTTGCAGCACGCCAGCGGATGCCAGGTGTGTGGAGGGCGGCATGCGGATCCTGTTTAATGACGAACCGATGCAGTGCGTGGAGGGATTGACCGTCGCCACCCTGCTCTCCCAGCTATGCCAGTTAAAACCCGGGGTCGCGCTGGCCCTGAATCAACAGATCCTGCCGCGCGAGCAGTGGGAAAAACAGCAGGTGCGCGAAGGCGATCAGATCCTGCTCTTTCAGGTGATTGCCGGAGGCTGAGATGTTACGTATTGCTGATAAAACCTTTGATTCACATCTGTTTACCGGCACGGGAAAATTCGCCTCGCCGCAGTTGATGGTGGACGCGATCCGGGAGAGCGGCAGCCAGCTGGTGACGCTGGCCATGAAGCGGGTCGATCTGCGTAATCACAACGACGCCATTCTGGCGCCGCTGCTGGAGGCGGGCGTCAGCCTGCTGCCCAATACCTCCGGCGCCAAAACCGCGGAAGAGGCGCTATTCGCGGCCCGACTGGCGCGCGAGGCGCTGGGAACGCACTGGCTCAAACTGGAGATTCATCCCGACGCTCGCTGGCTGCTGCCCGATCCCATCGAGACGCTAAAGGCGGCAGAGATGCTGGTGAAAGAGGGGTTCACCGTGCTGCCCTACTGCGGCGCCGATCCGGTGCTGTGCAAACGGCTCGAAGAGGCAGGCTGTGCGGCAGTGATGCCGCTCGGGGCACCGATAGGCTCCAATCAGGGGCTGGAAACCCGCGCGATGCTGGAGATCATTATTCAGCAGGCGACCGTGCCGGTGATCGTCGATGCCGGGATCGGCGTACCCAGCCACGCCGCGCAGGCGCTGGAGATGGGTGCCGACGCCGTACTGGTCAACACTGCCATTGCGGTCGCGGACGATCCGGTGATGATGGCGCGGGCGTTTCGTCTGGCGGTGGAGGCTGGCGTGCTGGCACGGCAGTCTGGCCCCGGCGCCCGGAGCGTTGAAGCCCATGCCACCAGCCCGTTAACCGGCTTTCTGGAGGCGTTATCATGAAAACCTTTACCGATCGCTGGCGCCAGCTCGACTGGGACGATATTCGCCTGCGCATCAACAGTAAAACTCCTGCGGATGTGGAGCGCGCGTTAAACGCCCGCCAGCTTACCCGCGAAGATATGATGGCCCTGCTCTCCCCCGCCGCCAGTGGCTATCTGGAGCCGATGGCGCAGCGAGCCCAGCGGCTGACCCGCCAGCGCTTTGGTAACACGGTGAGCTTTTATGTTCCGCTCTATCTCTCCAACCTCTGCGCGAACGACTGCACCTACTGCGGCTTCTCCATGAGCAACCACATCAAGCGCAAAACGCTGGATGAAAACGAAATTGCCCGGGAGTGCGCTGCGATCCGCGAGATGGGGTTTGAGCACCTGCTGCTGGTCACCGGTGAGCACCAGACCAAGGTCGGAATGGACTATTTTCGCCGCCATATCCCGGCGATTCGCCGCCAGTTCGCCTCGTTGCAGATGGAAGTACAACCGCTGTCAGAAGCAGAATATGGCGAACTGAAAACGCTGGGGCTGGACGGCGTACTGGTCTATCAGGAGACCTACCATGAAACGGTATACGCCCAGCACCATCTGAAAGGTAAAAAGCAGGATTTCTTCTGGCGGCTGGAGACCCCGGATCGGCTGGGACGCGCCGGGATCGACAAGATCGGCCTCGGGGCGCTAACCGGGCTTTCCGACAGCTGGCGCGTCGATAACTTTATGGTGGCGGAACATCTGCTGTGGCTGCAGCAGCACTACTGGCAGAGCCGGTATTCAATCTCTTTTCCCCGGCTGCGCCCCTGCGCCGGCGGGATCCAGCCCGCGTCGATCATGGATGAACGCCAGCTGGTGCAGACTATCTGCGCGTTTCGTCTGCTGGCACCGGAGGTGGAGCTGTCGCTCTCCACCCGGGAATCCCCCGCGTTTCGCGATCGCGTCATTCCTCTGGCGATTAATAACGTCAGCGCCTTTTCAAAAACCCAGCCCGGCGGCTATGCCGATGATCATCCCGAGCTGGAGCAGTTTGCGCCGCACGACAACCGTCGCCCGGAGGCTGTCGCCGAGGCGCTCAGTCTGCAGGGATTGCAGCCGGTCTGGAAAGACTGGGACAGCTGGCTGGGACGCGCCTCGCAATCAGGCTGAAAAAAACGGTAATCCGGTGAAGTTATTACGAGGCGTCACGTAACCTCATCAACGGGCCGTTGCTGTAACGCGCCCGGATTTTTACGCTTGTTTCGTCAGCAGAGGATGCTGACCAGGGCGGAAAGCTTCTTCCTCGTTTCGCCCTGCCTTCCCCATTCTGTAACAGTTGTAACCGGTTTCAGAAAATGCAGGTTTCTTTGTGATGCTTCACACACAATCGCGGTAATGCGGTTGTCGTAACGGACAGTGCGGGATAATTATCAATAAACACATGTACATTGGGGCTGACTATGAAGAACATCGTTTTATGCTGTGCAGCGGGAATGTCCACCAGCATGCTGGTTCAACGCATGAAAGACGCCGCACAGAAAAAAGGGGTCGACGTAACTATTAAAGCCGTACCGGTTGCTGAGTTTAAAGATGAAATCGCCGCAGCCGACATTGTGTTGCTTGGCCCGCAGGTCAAATATGAACTGAATAATCTTCAGGCCCAGGCGGAACCGCTGGGTAAGAAGGTCGCGGTTATCGACATGATGGATTACGGCATGATGAAAGGTGATGCCGTACTGGAAAAAGCCCTTAAACTGCTGGAGTGAGCCATGGAAGATTTAGAAACGATTATTATGGAACTGCTGGTGAATGCCGGTGCAGCCCGTAGCTCAGCATTAACCGCGCTGCAGATGGCGCGAAAAGGTGATTTTGCCGAGGCTGAAAAAGCGATGGAAGAGTCACGGGAGTTCGTCAAACAGGCGCATTCCATCCAGACTAAATTGATTGGTCTTGATGAAGGCACCGGCAAGCTGCCGGTAAATCTGATCACCGTTCACTCGCAGGATCACCTGATGAACGCGATGGTAATTCAGGATCTGGCCGGGGATATGATCGAGCTGTATCGCCGTTTGCCGCTGGTGAACTAACACCGAACCGTAGGCCGGGTAAGCGTAGCGCCACCCGGCAACAACCGCACCAGACTGCCGTACATCAGAAAAAAAAAACCCGCCGAAGCGGGTTTTTTAATGGGCTGACTTAACGATTACTCGTTGTCAGAACCGCCCAGGCCTGCGTTCAGCAGCTCTGCCAGGCTGGCAGAGGCATCTTCAGCAGTTACCTGCGGTGCAGCAGGGATTTCGCCCGCTGCGCGACGGCGCATACGATCCTGGTGGTAGGCATAACCGGTACCCGCCGGGATCAGACGACCCACGATAACGTTCTCTTTCAGACCGCGCAGTTCGTCGCGTTTGCCCGCAACGGCTGCTTCGGTAAGCACACGAGTGGTCTCCTGGAACGATGCCGCGGAGATGAAGGACTCGGTTGCCAGGGACGCTTTGGTGATACCCAGCAGATCGCGTGCGTAGGTCGCACTGAGTTTGCCGTTCGCTTCCAGATCGCGGTTAGCAATCTTAACGCGAGAGTATTCAACCTGCTCACCTTCGAGGAAGTCGGAGCTACCGGCATTCACGATGGTGGCTTTACGCAGCATCTGACGAACGATAACTTCGATGTGCTTATCGTTGATCTTAACGCCTTGCAGACGGTAAACGTCCTGTACTTCGTTGGTGATGTAACGCGTTACCGCGTGTACGCCACGAAGACGCAGAATGTCGTGCGGTGCTTCCGGACCGTCGGAAACCACGTCACCACGTTCTACACGTTCACCTTCAAACACGTTGAGCTGACGCCATTTTGGAATCATCTCTTCGTACGGATCGCTGCCATCCAGCGGCGTGATCACCAGACGGCGCTTCCCTTTGGTCTCTTTACCGAAGGAAATAATACCGCTGATTTCAGCCAGGATTGCCGGCTCTTTCGGACGACGTGCTTCGAACAGGTCCGCAACGCGCGGCAGACCACCGGTGATATCTTTGGTACCGCTGGATTCCTGAGGAATACGCGCCAGAGCATCACCCGCGCCGATCTGAATACCGTCTTCCAGCTGGACAATCGCTTTACCTGGCAGGAAGTACTGAGCCGGCATATCGGTGCCTGGGATCAGAACGTCGTTGCCGTTAGCATCAACGATTTTCAGTGCTGGACGCAGATCTTTACCACCCGCGGTACGTTCTGCAGAGTCCAGAACCACCAGGGAAGAGAGACCGGTCAGTTCGTCGGTCTGACGAGTAATCGTCTGGCCGTCGATCATATCGGTAAAGCGAATGAAGCCCGCCACTTCGGTGATAACCGGCATGGTGTGCGGATCCCAGTTTGCTACGGTTTCGCCGCCTGCAACCTGCTCGCCGTCGCCTTTCGCCATTACCGCACCGTAAGGCACTTTATAGCTCTCTTTGGTACGACCGAATTCGTCGATCAGTTTCAGCTCGGTGTTACGGGACGTGATAACCAGTTTACCGCTGGAGTTCACAACCGACTTCGCGTTGCTGAGCTTGATGCTACCTTTGTTTTTCACCTGGATGCTGGATTCAGCAGCCGCACGAGATGCCGCACCACCGATGTGGAACGTACGCATCGTCAGCTGTGTACCCGGTTCACCGATGGACTGTGCCGCGATAACACCGATTGCTTCACCTTTGTTGATGATGTGGCCACGCGCCAGGTCACGACCATAGCAGTGCGCACATACACCAAAGTCGGTGTCACAGGATACAACGGAACGTACTTTCACGGAGTCAACAGAGTTCACTTCCAGCAGATCACACCACTGCTCGTTCAGCAGGGTGTTACGTGGAACCAGAATGTCTGCAGTGCCCGGCTTCAGAACGTCTTCCGCGGTCACACGACCCAGTACGCGATCGCGCAGCGGCTCTTTAACATCACCACCCTCGATAACCGGGGTCATGGTGATACCTTCGAGGGTGCCACAATCGTCTTCGGTAACAACCAGGTCCTGCGCAACGTCTACCAGACGACGCGTCAGATAACCGGAGTTAGCTGTTTTCAGTGCGGTATCCGCCAGACCTTTACGCGCACCGTGCGTGGAGATGAAGTACTGGAGTACGTTCAGACCTTCACGGAAGTTCGCGGTGATTGGCGTTTCGATGATGGAGCCATCTGGCTTCGCCATCAGACCACGCATACCTGCCAGCTGACGAATCTGTGCTGCAGAACCACGCGCACCGGAGTCGGCCATCATGTAGATGCTGTTGAAGGAGACCTGCTGCTCTTCTTTACCTTCACGGTTGATTACCGTTTCAGTCTGCAGGTTGTCCATCATCGCTTTGGATACACGATCGTTCGCCGCTGCCCAGATATCGATAACTTTGTTATAGCGTTCGCCTGCGGTTACCAGACCAGACTGGAACTGCTCCTGGATCTCAGCAACTTCAGCTTCCGCTTCAGAGATGATCTCGTGTTTCTTCTCTGGGATGACCATGTCATCAATACCAACAGATGCACCTGAACGCGCTGCATAAGCAAAGCCGGTGTACATTGTCTGGTCAGCGAAGATAACGGTCGGCTTCAGACCCAGAATGCGGTAACAGGTGTTCAGCATTTTGGAGATCGCTTTCTTACCCAGCGCCTGGTTGACGATGGAGAAAGGCAGACCTTTCGGTACGATCATCCACAGAATGGCACGGCCAATGGTCGTGTCTTTCAGGCTGGTTTTCGCAACGAATTCGCCGTTTTCATCTTTTTCATATTCGGTGATACGCACTTTAACGCGCGCATGCAGAGAGGCCAGGCCAGCGCGATAAATACGCTCAGCTTCTTTCGGGCCAGTCAGCACCATGCCTTCGCCTTTGGCGTTAACACAGTCACGGGTCATGTAGTACAGACCCAGTACAACGTCCTGAGAAGGAACGATGATAGGTTCACCGTTCGCTGGAGACAGGATGTTGTTAGTAGACATCATCAGCGCACGCGCTTCGAGCTGGGCTTCCAGCGTCAGCGGTACGTGAACAGCCATCTGGTCACCATCGAAGTCGGCGTTATAGGCCGCACAAACCAGCGGGTGCAGCTGGATAGCTTTACCTTCGATCAGTACTGGCTCAAATGCCTGGATACCCAGACGGTGCAGGGTTGGTGCACGGTTCAGCAGTACCGGGTGTTCGCGGATCACTTCGTCCAGGATATCCCAAACGACAGCTTCTTCACGCTCAACCATTTTCTTAGCGGCTTTGATGGTGGTGGCGAGGCCACGCAGTTCCAGCTTGCCGTAGATGAACGGTTTGAACAGCTCCAGCGCCATTTTCTTCGGCAGACCGCACTGATGCAGACGCAGGTATGGACCTACGGTGATTACAGAACGACCGGAGTAGTCAACACGCTTACCGAGCAGGTTCTGACGGAAACGACCCTGCTTACCTTTGATCATGTCGGCCAAAGATTTCAGAGGACGTTTGTTAGAACCGGTGATCGCACGACCGCGACGACCGTTATCCAGCAGGGCATCTACCGCTTCCTGCAGCATACGTTTTTCGTTGCGTACGATGATATCTGGCGCAGCCAGATCCAGCAGACGTTTCAGACGGTTGTTACGGTTAATGACGCGACGATAGAGATCGTTCAGGTCAGACGTCGCGAAACGACCACCATCCAGCGGAACCAGCGGACGCAGATCTGGCGGCAGAACCGGCAGAACGGTCAGGATCATCCACTCTGGTTTGTTACCAGACTGAACGAACGCTTCCAGCAGTTTGATACGCTTGGTCAGCTTTTTACGCTTGGTTTCGGAGTTGGTTTCGTTCAGCTCTTCACGCAGCTGCTCGCACTCTTGCTCCAGATCCATGCTCTTCAGCAGGGCCTGGATCGCTTCCGCACCCATCTTCGCGTCGAATTCGTCACCGAACTCTTCCAGCGCGTCCAGATACTGCTCTTCGGTCAGGATCTGGTTACGTTCCAGATTGGTCATGCCGCCTTCGATAACCACATAGGATTCGAAGTAAAGAACACGTTCGATATCGCGCAGTGGCATATCGAGCAGCAGGCCGATACGGGACGGCAGAGATTTCAGGAACCAGATGTGGGCAGTCGGAGACGCCAGCTCGATGTGGCCCATGCGCTCACGACGCACTTTAGTCTGGGTCACTTCAACGCCGCACTTCTCACAGATCACACCACGGTGTTTCAGGCGCTTGTACTTACCGCACAGGCACTCGTAATCTTTTACTGGCCCGAAAATACGCGCACAGAAAAGGCCGTCACGCTCAGGTTTGAACGTACGGTAGTTGATGGTTTCCGGCTTTTTAACTTCACCGAAAGACCATGAACGGATCATGTCTGGCGAGGCCAGAGCAATTTTGATCGCATCAAACTCTTCGGTTTTAGTTTGCGCTTTCAGAAACTTTAATAAGTCTTTCACGGATTTGCTCCCGTCGGAGTTAGCACAATCTGGTGTCGGGAGTTACCCCGACACCAGTGACCTGTTTGAGCGAGAGTTACTCGTCTTCCAGTTCGATGTTGATACCCAGCGAACGAATTTCTTTCAACAGTACGTTGAAGGACTCTGGCATGCCCGGCTCCATCTGATGGTTGCCGTCCACGATGTTTTTATACATCTTGGTACGACCGTTCACGTCATCAGACTTAACGGTGAGCATTTCCTGCAGGGTGTATGCTGCGCCATATGCTTCAAGCGCCCACACTTCCATCTCCCCGAAGCGCTGACCACCGAACTGCGCCTTACCACCCAGCGGCTGCTGAGTAACCAGGCTGTAAGAACCGGTAGAACGCGCGTGCATCTTGTCATCAACCAGGTGGTTCAGTTTCAGCATGTACATGTAGCCAACGGTTACCTGGCGCTCGAACTGCTCACCGGTACGACCGTCGAACAGAGTGATCTGGCCAGAACTTGGCAGGCCACCCAGCTGTAACAGTTCCTTGATTTCAGACTCTTTCGCACCATCGAAGACAGGCGTTGCGATTGGCATACCCTTACGCAGGTTTTCAGCCAGACGCATCACTTCTTCATCGCTGAAGGTGTTCAGGTCGACTTTCTGGCAAACGTCGGTACCCAGATCGTACGCACGCTGGATGAATTCGCGCAGTTTCGCGACTTCCTGCTGCTGTTTCAGCATGGCGTTAATCTTGTCGCCGATACCTTTCGCAGCCATACCCAGGTGGGTTTCAAGGATCTGACCGATGTTCATACGAGACGGTACGCCCAGTGGGTTCAGTACGATGTCTACCGGCGTGCCGTTTTCATCGTAAGGCATATCTTCGATCGGGTTGATCTTAGAGATAACACCCTTGTTACCGTGACGACCCGCCATCTTATCACCAGGCTGGATCTGACGTTTAACGGCCAGATAAACCTTAACAATCTTCAGCACGCCCGGTGCCAGATCGTCGCCCTGAGTGATTTTGCGGCGTTTCGCTTCGAGTTTCTTCTCGAACTCGTGTTTCAGTTCGTCATACTGCTCAGCCAGCTGTTCCAGCTGATTTTGTTTCTCTTCGTCGGCCAGGCCCAGTTCCAGCCAGCGGTCACGCGGCAGCTTGTCGAGCTTCTCAGCTTCAACACCACCGGAAACCAGCACCGCGTAGATACGACCAAACAGGCCAGCTTCAAGGATCTGCAGCTCTTCAGACAGGTCTTTCTTAGCCTGCTTCAGCTGCATCTCTTCGATTTCCAGCGCACGTTTGTCTTTTTCTACGCCATCGCGAGTAAAGACCTGTACGTCGATAACCGTACCGGAAACACCGTTCGGTACGCGCAGAGAAGAGTCTTTAACGTCAGACGCTTTCTCACCGAAGATCGCGCGCAGCAGTTTCTCTTCTGGCGTCAGCTGGGTTTCACCTTTCGGCGTTACCTTACCAACCAGAATGTCGCCGCCGGTCACTTCCGCACCGATGTAAACGATACCGGATTCATCCAGTTTGGAGAGCGCAGCTTCACCCACGTTAGGGATGTCAGCGGTGATCTCTTCTGGCCCCAGCTTGGTGTCACGGGAGACACAGGCCAGTTCCTGGATGTGAATAGTGGTGAAACGATCTTCCTGAACCACACGCTCGGAGACGAGGATGGAGTCTTCGAAGTTGTAACCGTTCCACGGCATGAACGCTACGCGCATGTTCTGACCGAGCGCCAGTTCACCGAGGTCGGTGGACGGACCGTCTGCCAGCACGTCGCCGCGCTCAACTGGCTCACCCAGAGATACGCAAGGCATCTGGTTGATACAGGTGTTCTGGTTAGAACGGGTGTATTTGGTCAGGTTGTAGATGTCGATACCCGCTTCGCCTGGGTACATCTCGTCTTCGTTAACTTTGATAACGATACGGGATGCATCCACGTACTGAACGGTACCGCCACGTTTAGCAACTGCAGTTACACCGGAGTCAACGGCAACAGCACGTTCCATACCGGTACCAACCAGCGGCTTATCAGCGCGCAGAGTCGGAACCGCCTGACGTTGCATGTTCGCACCCATCAATGCACGGTTGGCGTCATCGTGTTCCAGGAACGGGATCAGGGACGCACCGACGGAAACCACCTGCTGGGTGGAAACGTCCATGTAGTCAACCTGGTCGTTGCTGAACAAGCTGGATTCACCTTTGCTACGGCAGGTAACGAGGTCATCAACAAAGCGACCTTCTTCGTCCAGGTTGGTGTTCGCCTGGGCGATAACGTAGTTACCTTCTTCGATAGCAGACAGGTAGTGAATTTCGTCGGTTACAACACCGTCAGTCACTTTACGGTACGGGGTCTCGAGGAAGCCGTATTCGTTCGTCTGTGCGTACACGGACAGGGAGTTGATCAGACCGATGTTTGGACCTTCAGGCGTTTCGATTGGACATACGCGACCGTAGTGGGTCGGGTGTACGTCTCGAACTTCGAAGCCTGCGCGCTCACGGGTCAGACCGCCTGGGCCGAGTGCAGAGATACGACGCTTGTGCGTGATCTCAGACAGCGGGTTGTTCTGGTCCATAAACTGAGACAGCTGGCTGGAACCAAAGAACTCTTTCACTGCTGCGGAGATCGGCTTGGCGTTGATCATATCCTGAGGCATCAGGGTATCCAGATCGCCCAGAGACAGACGCTCTTTCACCGCACGCTCTACACGTACCAGGCCAACGCGGAACTGGTTTTCCGCCATTTCGCCTACGGAACGGATACGACGGTTGCCGAGGTGGTCGATATCGTCCACTTCGCCTTTACCGTTACGGATATCGATGAGCTTCTTCATCACTTCGATGATGTCTTCTTTGCTCAGGATACCGGAACCTTCGATCGTGTCACGCAGCAGAGAACGGTTGAACTTCATACGACCAACCGCGGAGAGATCGTAGCGGTCTTCGGAGAAGAACAGGTTCTCGAACAGGCTTTCAGCCGCTTCGCGAGTTGGTGGCTCACCAGGGCGCATCATGCGGTAGATTTCTACCAGCGCGCTCAGACGATCGGTGGTTGGGTCGACACGTACGGTTTCGGACATGTACGGACCGTGGTCCAGATCGTTGGTGAACAGCGTTTCGATACGCTTGTGGCCAGACTGGCTCAGCTTAGCCAGCAGATCCAGGCTCAGCTCCATGTTCGCTGGGCAGATCAGCTCGCCAGTAGATGCATCAACGTAGTCTTTTGCTGCAACTTTGCCAGCAATGTACTCAACCGGAACTTCGATGTGTTTGATTTCATCTTTTTCCAGCTGACGGATGTGGCGCGCAGTAATACGGCGGCCTTTTTCCACATACACTTTGCCGTTGGCTTCGATGTCGAACGACGCGGTATCACCACGCAGACGCTCTGGCACCAGTTCCATTTGCAGCTTGTTGTCGCGAATTTCAAAGACAACTTTCTCAAAGAACAGATCAAGAATCTGCTCAGTGGTGTAGTTCAGCGCACGCAGAATGATGGTCGCAGGCAGTTTACGACGACGGTCGATACGGACAAACAGGTTGTCTTTCGGATCGAACTCGAAGTCCAGCCAGGAACCACGGTAAGGAATGATACGCGCGTTATACAGTACTTTACCGGAAGAGTGCGTTTTACCTTTATCGCTGTCGAAGAAGACGCCCGGGCTACGGTGCAGCTGGGAAACGATAACACGCTCAGTACCGTTGATAACGAAAGTACCGTTGTCGGTCATGAGCGGAATTTCGCCCATGTAGACTTCTTGTTCTTTGATGTCTTTAACGGTGCCTTCCGGCGCTTCGCGCTCGTAGATCACCAGACGCAGTTTAACGCGCAGCGGTGCCGAGTAGGTCACGCCACGGATTTGACATTCCTGAACGTCAAATACCGGTTCGCCAAGGCGGTAGCTGACGTATTGCAGCTCGGAGTTACCGCTGTAGCTCTTAATCGGGAATACGGAACGGAAGGCTGCTTCCAGGCCGTACTGCCCTTCAGGATCTTGCTCGATAAACTTCTGGAACGAGTCAAGCTGGATAGAAAGGAGATATGGAATGTCCAGAACTTGTGGACGTTTACCAAAATCCTTACGAATACGTTTTTTCTCGGTATAGGAGTAAACCATAGGGTTCCTCAGCTCGCTGACAAGTCGACCCATCTGTCCATTGGCGGACAGTTTGTGCAACACCATTTTGTTGATCGGAAAATCGAACACTTTCCGCAATGCCTGTTGCTATCACGCTTAAACCATTTCATTGCGATTTACCCAGAGCGAGCACCCTGTCGCAGTATATTAAGTCGTCGATAGAAACAAGCATTGTCAGGACAACCAGCAGTCAAACAGTGTGAAACGCTACTGGCGCCTTACAGCGCAAAAAGGCTGGTGACCAAAAAGTCACCAGCCATCAGCCTAATTTCTCAGGCTGCAACCGGAAGGGTTGGCTTATTTAACTTCAACTTCAGCGCCAGCTTCTTCCAGAGATTTTTTCAGTGCTTCTGCGTCGTCTTTGCTCACGCCTTCTTTCAGCGCAGCTGGAGCAGATTCTACCAGGTCTTTAGCTTCTTTCAGACCCAGGCCAGTTGCAGCACGTACTGCTTTGATTACAGCAACTTTGTTCGCGCCAGCAGCTTTCAGAACTACGTCGAATTCAGTTTTTTCTTCAGCAGCTTCAACCGGGCCAGCAGCTACAGCTACAGCAGCAGCAGCGGAAACACCGAATTTTTCTTCCATTGCAGAGATCAGTTCTACAACGTCCATTACGGACATAGCGGATACTGCTTCAATGATTTGATCTTTAGTGATAGACATTTAAATTGTTCCTGAAAATCAGAATAAGTTTATACGTAAGCGAATACTTGATAAAGAGGACTGCAATTAAGCAGCTTCTTTCGCATCGCGAACAGCAGCCAGAGTGCGAACCAGTTTGCCAGCCGAAGCTTCTTTCATGGTTGCCATCAGGCGTGCAATTGCTTCTTCGTAGGTCGGCAGGGTTGCCAGGCGATCGATTTGCGATGCCGGGATCAACTCACCTTCAAAGGCTGCAGCTTTAACCTCGAATTTTGCATTCGCTTTCGCGAACTCTTTGAACAGACGAGCAGCAGCGCCCGGGTGTTCCATAGAGTATGCAATCAAGGTTGGACCAACAAACGTGTCTTTCAGGCACTCGAAAGGAGTACCTTCAACTACGCGGCGCAGCAGGGTGTTACGAACAACACGCATGTAAACGCCAGCTTCACGACCTGCTTTACGCAGTTCAGTCATTTTATCTACAGTAACGCCACGGGAATCCGCAACTACTGCAGACAGCGCGCCTTTGGCTACTTCGCTGACTTCAGCAACAATCGCTTGTTTGTCTTGAAGATTTAAAGCCATTAGCTTTGCTCCTGGATGTTTGCCAGGGCTCATGCCCTGGAACTCACTTCACTCTTCCCAACGGGAAGAGCGTCTAAATACGGTGAGCAGAAACAAGCCAGAGTATCAAAAAATAATCTTAGCGTTCTGTCACCGTCTACGCAGGGGATTAAGCCTCTTGCGAGACACCTGCGGTCTTCGACGGAGGCCTGGATAGGCCAGGCTCCAACGAACAATTCGGTTACCCGCTAACCTGAGTTAGCAAACGTGGGCGAAGATTGTAGACAAATTCGCCGCCCACGTAAAGGTATTAGTTTGCAGCAGCGCTCAGGCCAGCCTGGTCAACTGCAACACCTGCACCCATGGTGGTGGAGATGCTAACTTTCTTGATATACACGCCTTTCGCCTGAGTTGGTTTTGCTTTTTTCAGCGCAACCAGCAGAGCTTCCAGGTTTTCTTTCAGTTTGTCAGCGTCGAAGTCCACTTTACCGATGGTGGTGTGGATGATGCCGTTTTTGTCGTTACGATAACGAACCTGACCTGCTTTAGCGTTCTTAACCGCTTCAGCAACGTTAGGAGTTACAGTACCCACTTTCGGGTTTGGCATCAGGCCGCGTGGACCCAGAACCTGGCCCAGCTGGCCAACAACGCGCATTGCATCTGGAGATGCGATAACAACGTCAAAGTTCATTTCGCCTTTCTTGATCTGGTCAGCCAGATCTTCCATACCTACCAGCTCAGCGCCTGCAGCTTTAGCAGCTTCAGCGTTTGCGCCCTGGGCAAATACGGCTACGCGAACGGAACGGCCAGTACCGTGTGGCAGTACAGTTGCACCACGTACGTTCTGATCAGATTTACGAGCGTCGATACCGAGGTTTACAGCAACGTCAACGCTTTCAACGAACTTAGCGGTAGCCAGTTCTTTCAGCAGAGCGATAGCTTCGTTGATTTCGTACTGTTTGGTCGCATCAACTTTGTCACGGATCACGGACATGCGCTTGGTCAGTTTAGCCATTTCTTAGTCCTCCACTACCAGGCCCATGGAACGTGCAGTACCTTCGATGGAGCGAGTCATCGCTTCAATGTCGGAACCAGTCATGTCGGCAGCTTTGGTCTGCGCGATTTCCTGCAGCTGAGCGCGGGAAATTTTACCTACTTTGTCTTTGTTCGGCTTGCCGGAACCAGACTTGATACCAGCCGCTTTTTTCAGCAGAACTGCTGCCGGCGGGGTCTTGGTAACGAAAGTGAAAGAACGGTCAGCGTAAACAGTGATTACGACTGGGATTGGCAGACCTTTTTCCAGGGATTCGGTTTTTGCGTTGAACGCTTTACAGAATTCCATGATGTTCACACCCTGCTGACCCAGAGCTGGACCAACTGGTGGACTTGGGTTCGCCATACCAGCTGCAACCTGCAGCTTGACGTAGGCTTGTACTTTCTTAGCCATTCTAAAATCCTCTGATTGGGTTATAGCGCCTCAAGGAGGCTCCCCGTGATAAAATTCGTTTTACGGATTGCATCCATAAAAACAAAAGGCGCGAAATTGTATTCCAATCTCGCGCCCTGTGCAACGTTTAAATCGTCGCTTTTTTGATCGCTGCTTAGGCTTTTTCTACCTGGGCGAAGTCCAGCTCTACCGGGGTCGCACGACCGAAGATAGAAACAGAAACTTTCAGGCGGGACTTCTCGTAGTCCACTTCTTCAACCACACCGTTAAAGTCAGCAAACGGACCGTCATTAACACGTACCATTTCACCCGGTTCAAACAGCGTTTTCGGACGCGGCTTATCACCCACCTGCTGCAGGCGGTTCATAATCGCATCAACTTCTTTATCGCTGATTGGCGCCGGACGGTCAGACGTGCCGCCGATAAAGCCCATTACGCGCGGTACGCTGCGCACTAAGTGCCAGCTTGCGTCGTTCATCACCATCTGAACAAGCACGTAACCCGGGAAGAATTTGCGCTCGCTTTTGCGACGCTGGCCGCCACGGATCTCGACCACTTCTTCGGTCGGAACCATAACTTCACCAAACAACTCTTCCATGTTGTGTAATTTGATATGCTCACGCAGCGACGTTGCTACGCGGCCTTCAAAACCGGAAAACGCCTGAACGACGTACCAGCGCTTTTTAGGGGCTTCAGACATCTCAGAACCTCAGGCCAGTGATAAAGGATACCAGGCGAACCAGAATACCATCCAGTCCCCACAGGATCAGTGACATTACAGCGGTAACCGCAGCTACAATCAGCGTGGTGTGCAATGTTTCCTGGCGAGTCGGCCAAATGACCTTACGGACTTCCGTTCTCGCTTCGCGGGCAAAAGCGACGGTCGCTTTACCTTTGGTCGTCAACAGCGCGACACCACCCGCTGCAGCAATCAGAATTACCACTGCCAGCGCGCGTAGCGGCAGCATCATGTCACGATAAAGGTAGTTGCCCACGATTGCTACGATCAACAATACGGCTACTACTACCCATTTCATCGCTTCCAGGCCGCGCCCGCTCCCTTGAGCTTCGGTATTCGCACTCATAAACCAACCTGTCAGAAGTATTCTACAAACATTTTCACCCCGCGAGCGCGAGGCAAACCAAATCGAAATGCTAATTCGCTTTTCGGATTATACGCTCTCTGCAGAGCCTGTCTCAGCAATGATTATGACAAAAATAATCACTGATGAGCCAGGTTCTGATGTGAAAGCGTGCAAAAAGGGCATCAAATGATGCCCTTTTCATGCGCATTGCGTCAAATGTTATCAGCAATTAGCCGAGAACTTTAGCAACCACGCCCGCGCCAACGGTACGGCCGCCTTCGCGGATTGCGAAACGCAGACCATCGTCCATTGCGATTGGGTGGATCAGGGTAA
The DNA here is from genome assembly GCF_055805075.1 of Leclercia sp. GHBNCSD. Taxonomy (NCBI): domain Bacteria; kingdom Pseudomonadati; phylum Pseudomonadota; class Gammaproteobacteria; order Enterobacterales; family Enterobacteriaceae; genus Leclercia; species Leclercia sp. GHBNCSD. The sequence goes on from NZ_JBQVYO010000001.1 coordinate 1,760,681, forward strand.
CAACCATTTTGATGTTGTCGCCTGGCATTACCATCTCAACGCCTTCTGGCAGTTCGATGGTACCGGTCACGTCAGTAGTACGGAAGTAGAACTGTGGACGGTAGCCTTTGAAGAACGGAGTATGACGGCCGCCTTCGTCTTTGGACAGGATGTACACTTCAGATTCGAACTTGGTGTGTGGCTTGATTGAGCCTGGCTTCGCCAGAACCTGACCACGTTCGATTTCTTCACGCTTGATACCACGCAGCAGAACACCAACGTTCTCACCAGCACGGCCTTCGTCCAGCAGTTTGCGGAACATTTCAACGCCAGTACAGGTAGATTTCGCAGTATCTTTGATACCAACGATTTCAACTTCTTCACCCACTTTGATGATACCGCGCTCTACACGACCGGTAACAACGGTACCACGACCGGAGATGGAGAATACGTCTTCGATTGGCAGCAGGAATGGCTTGTCGATAGCGCGCTCTGGTTCTGGGATGTAAGAATCCAGGTAGCCAGCCAGTTCGATGATTTTCTCTTCCCACTCAGCTTCGCCTTCCAGCGCTTTCAGCGCGGAACCACGAACGATTGGGGTATCGTCGCCTGGGAAATCGTACTGAGACAGCAGTTCACGAACTTCCATCTCTACCAGTTCCAGCAGCTCTTCGTCATCAACCATGTCGCATTTGTTCAGGAACACGATGATGAAAGGAACGCCTACCTGACGACCCAGCAGGATGTGCTCACGGGTCTGAGGCATTGGGCCGTCAGTCGCAGCAACAACCAGGATCGCGCCGTCCATCTGCGCAGCACCGGTGATCATGTTTTTAACATAGTCGGCGTGGCCTGGGCAGTCTACGTGTGCGTAGTGACGAGTCGGGGTGTCGTATTCAACGTGGGAAGTGTTGATGGTGATACCACGAGCTTTTTCTTCTGGTGCGTTATCGATCTGGTCGAATGCACGAGCAGAACCACCGTAGGTTTTTGCCAGAACGGTAGTGATTGCAGCGGTCAGCGTTGTTTTACCATGGTCAACGTGGCCGATAGTACCGACGTTAACGTGCGGTTTTGTACGTTCAAACTTTTCTTTAGACATCGATTGTCCCTCTAAGACACGGATAAATCGGTGATATCACCACATCAACCAGGCGAAATGCCTGAACTGTTGAATACATTTAAATTGAAACAGAGAGAAATGGGAGGGAGAAGTGAAGTGGTGCTGATACCCAGAGTCGAACTGGGGACCTCACCCTTACCAAGGGTGCGCTCTACCAACTGAGCCATATCAGCACGTATTGGAGCGGGCAGCGGGAATCGAACCCGCATCATCAGCTTGGAAGGCTGAGGTAATAGCCATTATACGATGCCCGCATCCTGAAACTCGGCTACCCAGTTCTTTCTGTAACAAAAAAAGAGATTTCTCTCTTTTTAAGTTCGAGCTGGTTAATTTTTTCAACCAACTCCGGCGGCGTTAACGCTGCCAGAAAGTGGTGGTGGGGGAAGGATTCGAACCTTCGAAGTCTGTGACGGCAGATTTACAGTCTGCTCCCTTTGGCCGCTCGGGAACCCCACCGGACTTGATGGTGCCGACTACCGGAATCGAACTGGTGACCTACTGATTACAAGTCAGTTGCTCTACCTACTGAGCTAAGTCGGCATCAAGTAGCGCGCATTCTATGGAGACATGGGCAGTCATGCAACTAAAAATTTGCATAAATTGTTCTTTCGCTCACATTTTGTGCTGGAAGAGTGAATAACGCTGTATTTTCAGGCAGACGCGCGCAAATATTCACCATATGCTGTCCCGTAATAGGCTCAAACCCGGTCTGTGACGATTCCCGCTTAACGCAACACGGGGCCACTTTTTTTCTTATTATTCGGCTCATCTGGTGTTAACCTCCTGCCCATTGTCCAAAATTAACTAATCAATGATGTGCCACTCCCCCCTACCCAGCCTCTGTTGTGGGATGCGATGGCTCATTCAAGCATGCTTATGAGCAAAAAAGAGCAAACGTTAATGACGCCTTATCTCCAGTTTAGCCGCAGCCAGTGGGCTGCTCTGCGTGACTCCGTCCCGATGACCTTAACGGAAGGCGAAATCGCACGGTTAAAAGGGATAAACGAAGACCTGTCGCTTGAAGAAGTGGCTGAAATTTATTTGCCTCTGTCACGTTTGCTGAATTTCTATATCAGTTCCAACCTTCGTCGACAGGCCGTGCTGGAACAGTTCCTCGGGACTAACGGACAGCGCATCCCTTATATCATCAGTATTGCCGGCAGCGTGGCCGTGGGTAAAAGTACCACTGCGCGCGTACTGCAGGCGCTGCTGAGCCGCTGGCCAGAGCATCGCAGCGTTGAGCTGATCACCACCGACGGCTTCCTGCACCCTAACGAGGTGTTAAAGGAGCGCGGTCTGATGAAGAAGAAAGGCTTCCCGCTCTCTTATGATATGCACCGTCTGGTGAAATTCGTGTCGGATCTGAAATCCGGCGTGCCGAACGTTACGGCCCCGGTCTATTCGCACCTGATTTATGACCGTATCCCTGACGGGGACAAAACCGTGGTCCAGCCGGACATTCTGATTCTGGAAGGGTTAAACGTTTTGCAAAGCGGGATGGACTATCCTCATGACCCGCATCATGTCTTTGTCTCCGACTTTGTCGACTTCTCTATTTATGTCGATGCCCCGGAAGATTTACTGCAAAGCTGGTACATCAACCGCTTCCTGAAGTTCCGCGAAGGGGCATTCACCGATCCTGACTCCTACTTCCACAACTACGCCCAGCTCTCGAAAGAGGAGGCGGTGAATGTGGCGACCGCACTGTGGAATGAGATCAACTATGTGAACCTGAAAGAGAACATTCTGCCAACGCGCGAGCGGGCCAGCCTGATCCTCACCAAGAGCGAAAAACACGCTGTCGATCAAATCCGTTTACGGAAATAGCGTCCCGCAAACCAATAAAAAAACCGGCGAATTCGCCGGTTTTTTTTCACTTATACGTGGGGCTTCTCGCCATTTTCGTCCTGGTCCACCGCAAAGCAGGCCACCAGTTGTCCGCCGTAGTCTTTCAACTGCGGTTGCAGTTGGGTACATGGCCCAAAGCGACGGCGGCAGCGGGCGTTGAATGCACACCCCGGCGGCGGATTGAGTGGGCTTGGCAGCTCACCGGTCAGCTTAATACGCTCCCGGCGGTCATCCGGGTTCAGACGCGGGGTCGCAGAGAGCAACGCCTGGGTATATGGATGGCGCGGGTTATTAAAGATCTGATCCTTGGTTCCCTTCTCGACGCAACGGCCCAGATACATCACCATCACTTCATCCGCGATATGCTCTACCACTGAGAGGTCGTGCGAGATGAAGACATACGACAGGCCTAAATCCTGCTGCAAATCCATCATCAGGTTCAGCACCTGCGCACGGACGGAAACGTCCAGCGCGGAGACCGGTTCATCGGCGATCACCACATCCGGATCGAGCATCAGACCACGGGCAATAGCGATACGCTGACGCTGGCCGCCAGAGAACATATGTGGATAGCGATCGTAGTGCTCGGTCTTAAGCCCCACTTTCGCCATCATCGCCAGCGCCTTTTCGCGACGCTGCTCTTTACTCAGCGTGGAGTTGATCTGCAGCGGCTCCTCCAGAATCTGCCCCACTTTTTTACGCGGGTTCAGCGAACCATAGGGGTTCTGGAAGACAATCTGGATTTTCTGGCGACGCAGCTTCTGCGCGTCGGGATCGTGCTTCAGCAGATCCTGCCCTTGATAGTACAGCTCGCCCCCGGTCGGGGTTTCAATCATGGTCAGCAGGCGACCCAGTGTGGATTTCCCGCAGCCAGACTCGCCTACTACCGCCAGCGTTTTGCCGCGCTCGAGGGTAAAGGAGACGCCGTCCAGCGCTTTCACCAGGCGCTCAGGGGCAAACAGCCCCTTCTTCACCGGGTAGTGTTTTTTCAGATCGATAGCCTGCAACAGGGGCTGTTGCATGGTGGCCTCATGCGTACTCATAGTTCGGCCTCCCGGCGTCATCAAGTGGGTAGTGACATTTAGACTGGCGACCGCCGTCCACGGTGTTCAGCGCCGGCTCGTCAACGCGACATTTGTCCGTAGCATACGGGCAGCGCGGGTTCAGCAGACAGCCGGTCGGGCGGTCATATTTACCCGGTACCACGCCCGGCAGTGACGCCAGGCGCGCCTTATCCTGGGCAAACTCCGGCAGTGCGCGCAGCAGCGCCTGGGTATAGGGGTGACGCGGCGCGCGGAAGATATCGTGCGAGCTGCCGGTTTCCACAACCTGCCCGGCATACATCACGATGATTTTATGCGCCGCTTCGGCCACTAACGCCAGGTCATGGGTGATCAGGATCAGCGCCATGTTCTCTTTCTGCTGTAACTCCAGCAACAGCTCGATGATCTGTGCCTGAATGGTCACGTCCAGCGCGGTTGTCGGTTCATCGGCAATCAGCAGTTTTGGCCGACAGGCAATCGCCATGGCGATCATCACGCGCTGGCTCATCCCGCCGGAGAGCTGGTGCGGATAGACATCCAGACGCGAGGCCGGGTCCGGAATACCCACCTGGGTCAACAGATCGATTGCCCGCTGGCGGCGGGTTTTCTTGTTTCCGCCCTGGTGCACCTTAATGGCTTCCATAATCTGGAAGCCCACGGTGTAGCACGGGTTAAGGCTGGTCATCGGATCCTGGAAGATCATCGCCACTTCGGCACCGACCAGGTTGCGGCGCTCTTTTTCGGAAATGCGCTTCAGATCCTGCCCGTTAAATTCCAGGTTTTCCGCCATCACGCGGCCTGGAAAATCAATCAGTCCCATGATTGCCAGGGAGCTTACCGATTTACCGGAACCGGACTCGCCCACAATGCCGACCACTTCACCCTGATTTACGCTGTAGCTGACCCGATCTACGGCGCGAAACTCGGAGCCTACGTCACCGAAGTGCACCGATAATTTATCTACATTTAATAACGCCATCTCGTGCCTCTTACTGCTTCAGTTTGGGATCAAGTGCATCACGCAGACCATCACCCATCAGGTTAAATGCCAGCACCGTCAGCAGGATCGCCAGACCCGGGAAGGTCACGACCCACCAGGCGCTTTGCGCGAACTGCAACACGTCGGAGAGCATGGTGCCCCACTCCGGTGTTGGCGGCTGCGCACCCATGCCAAGGAAGCCAAGGGCGGCCATATCGAGAATGGCGTTAGAGAAGCCGAGCGACGCCTGAACAATCAGCGGCGCAAGGCAGTTTGGAAGAATGTTGATGAACATCTGACGCATCGCGCCAGCGCCCGCCACGCGAGAGGCGGTAACGTAGTCACGGTTCACTTCCACCAGCACCGCCGCACGGGTTAATCGCACGTAGTGAGGAAGGGCAACAAAGGTCAGGGCCAGCGCGGCGTTGCCGATTGACGGGCCGAAGATCGCCACCAGCACCAGCGCCAGCAGCAGGCTTGGCAGAGCCAGCATGATGTCGACGATACGCATGATGGTGTTATCAATCAGGCCGCCAAAGTAACCAGCGATCAGGCCCAGCACCACGCCGAGGATCAGCGACAGCACCACCACCAGACAGCCAACCAGCAGCGACAGACGTGCGCCGTACATCAGACGGGAAAGCACATCACGGCCCACGTCATCGGTACCCAGCAGATGCGTCAGGGTGCCGCCGTCCTGCCATACCGGGGGTGCAAGCAGCGCATCACGGAACTGCTCCGCCGGGTTATGCGGCGCGAGCACGTTCGCAAACACGGCGATCAGGATCATGATGGAAACGTATACCAGCCCTACCACCGCGCCTTTGTTGCGTTTGAAGTAGTGCCAGAACTCCTGCATCGGCGTCATTGGCACCGGTGCAGCTTTATTTACAGTAACTTGTGACATGATGGCCCCTTACTTCTTATGACGAATACGCGGGTTCACCACGCCGTACAGCAAATCGACCAGCAGGTTGACGAGGATAATCATCGTCGCCACCAGCAACACACCGCCCTGAACCACCGGATAGTCACGGCGCTGCAGCGCGTCAATCAACCAGCGGCCCAGGCCCGGCCAGGAGAAGATGGTTTCGGTCAGAATCGCCCCTGCCAGCAGCGTCCCCACCTGCAGACCGATAACCGTGACCACCGGCAGCATGGCGTTGCGCAGTGCATGAATGATGATCACCCGCATACGGGTCAGCCCTTTGGCGCGGGCAGTACGGATGTAGTCCTCGCCCAGCACTTCCAGCATCGACGAACGGGTCATACGCACGATGACCGCCAGCGGGATTGTCCCGAGCACCATCGCAGGCAGGATCATGTGTGCCAGCGCATCAATAAAGTTGCCCTCTTCACCCCAGATAGCCGTGTCGATCAGCATAAAGCCGGTCAGCGGATTGGTGTCATCGAGGAAGACCATATCGCTGACGCGTCCTGAGACAGGCGTCAGGTTCAGCTGCACCGAAACCAGCATAATCAGCATCATGCCCCACCAGAAGATAGGCATGGAGTAGCCGGTCAGCGCCAGGCCAACGGCAGTATGATCAAAGATGGAGCCACGTTTTACCGCAGCCAGCACGCCCACCGGAATACCAACGGCGACGGCAAAAATCATGGCGCAGACACCGAGCTCCAGCGTCGCTTTAAAACGTGGTACGAACTCTTCCCACACCGGAAGACGGCTTTTCAGCGAAATGCCCAAATCACCATGCATCACACCCCAGATATAGTGGAGGTACTGCTGCCACATCGGCTTATCCAGCCCCAGTTCGGCCAACAGCTGTGCATGACGTTCAGGAGAAATGCCACGCTCGCCCGCCATAATCATTACCGGGTCACCGGGGATCATATGGACGAAAGCGAAGGTGAGAAGGGTGATACCGATAAACGTAGGGATAACAAGTCCCAGACGTCGGAGGATGAACTGCAACATAACCCGGATTCTCTCTAATGACGTACGCCTGGAGGCGCGACGTCTGTATTGCTCACAAAACTACTGCCGGGTGGCGCTGCGCTTACCCGGCCTACATTTGTAGGCCCGCGCAAGCGCAGCGCCGCCGGGCATGGGGTGCTGTCGCACCCCTTACGCTTTTAATTATTCAACAGAGACGTTTTCGAAGTGGTGTTTGCCCAGTGGATCAACCACATAGCCTTTAACTTCTTTACGCACTGGTTCGTACACGGTTGAGTGAGCCACGATCAGCGCTGGCGCCTGCTCATGCATGACAACCTGAGCCTGTTTGTACAGTTCGATACGCTTGTTGTGATCTTCTGCGGCACGCGCCGGCTGAATCAGATCTTCAAACGGCTTGTAGCACCAGCGAGAGTAGTTAGAACCATCTTTCGCCGCGGCGCAGCTGAACAGGGTCGCGAAGAAGTTATCCGGATCCCCGTTGTCACCGGTCCAGCCCATCATCACAGCCTGGTGCTCACCCGCTTTAGCACGCTTGAGGTACTCGCCCCACTCGTAGGTCACGATCTTGGCCTGAACGCCGATTTTCGCCCAGTCAGCCTGAACCATTTCTGCCATACGGCGCGCGTTCGGGTTGTAAGGACGCTGTACTGGCATCGCCCACAGCTCAACGGTAAAGCCTTTATCCTGGCCCGCTTCTTTCAGCAGCGCTTTCGCTTTCTCAACGTCATAGGTGTAATCCTTAACGTCGTCGTTGTAGCCCCACATGGTTGGTGGGATCAGGTTCTTCGCGGCAACGCCAGCGCCCTGATAAACGGCCTTGATGATCGCTTCTTTGTTCACCGCGTAGGTCAGCGCCTGACGTACTTTCACGTCATCAAACGGTTTCTTCTCGGTGTTGAAGGAGAGATAGCCGACGTTCAGACCCGCCTGCTCCATCAGGTTGATGTTTTTATCCTGCTTCATGCGCGCGATGTCAGCCGGGTTCGGGTACGGCATAACCTGGCACTCGTTCTTCTGCAGCTTGGCGTAACGCACGGAGGCGTCAGGCGTGATGGAGAAGACCAGACGGTCGATCTGCGGCTTGGTGCCCCAGTAACCTTCAAACGCTTTGTAAAGAATGCGGGAGTCTTTCTGATACTGCAGCAGCTGGAACGGACCGGTACCGATTGGGTTCAGGTCAACTTTCTCCGGGGTGCCAGCTTTCAGCATGTTGTCCGCATACTCTTTAGAGAGAATAGAGGCGAAGTCCATGGCCAGGTCAGCCAGGAATGGCGCTTCCGGACGGGTCAGCACGAACTGAACGGTGTTGTCGTCCACTTTTTTGATTTCGCTGATCAGATCCGGCAGACCCATCCCTTCAAAGTATTCATAGCTGCCGCCGGATACTTTGTGGTACGGGTTCTGGGCATTTTTCTGACGGTCAAAGGAGAACACCACGTCGTCGGCGTTAAAGTCGCGCGTAGGTTTAAATTCTTTGCTGTCCTGCCACTTCACGCCCGGGCGCAGGTGGAAGGTGTAGGTCTTGCCGTCTTCGCTGATGTCCCACTTCTCTGCCAGACCCGGAATAACTTCCGTAGTACCGGTTTTGAATTCAACCAGACGGTTATAGATAGGTACAGAGCTTGCGTCGTACGTTGTACCAGAGGTAAAGAGCTGTGGGTTAAAGCCTTCCGGCGAGCCTTCAGAACAGTAGACCAGGGTTTTTGCCTGTACGCTTGCTGCGACAGTCATGGCTACCAGGCTCAGACCAAGCTTCAGCATCCCTGACTTCTTCAAGGAAATACTCATTGTTATTCTGCTCCAATGTGATGTTTTTGTTGTGTTACTCCGCCTGACCTTTAATTTTTTTTTACCCGGTCTGGTCGGTGTTGCCCTAAGGCGTGATAAGGGATGGAGATTCCTTTCAGAAGAGCGACTGAGTTGCAGCGCAGATCCTCCCTGAAATGCCCCTCGTGCCCTACAATCTGTCAACAGAATGTGAAAACGTCAATACAGGTGACGGGGATTTACGCTAAGTGTGAGAATTGGCAAACAAAGATTAAAAAAACCACCGGGACCTATTTTCAGCAGGGAAATTTATGCTACCCGCCATGATGCAGCACAACTCTCTATGCATTCTGCTACAACCAGTGATTAACATTTATTCAACCGGGGTAAATTTTCTTACGGAATGGCGATTATCTGCGCACTAAATGCCGTGAACGTTAAAACGCACAGGGGAAAATGCTGAGGTTATGTATAAGCAACGCGAAAAAAGATCATTCCATATATAAAAAAATACAATGGAATATGTCACATAATCGTTAACAGGCAGGGGGAAAGCGCGGTAACCGCTATTTTAATTACTTTTGAATAATAACGTTCTGATGGGGTGTATTACTGTAACCCATAAAAGCAAAAAACCCCGCTCAAAGAGCGGGGTTTCGAATGTGGTCGGCGAGAGAGGATAACTCGTCACTCCGTGACTCGCCCTGCGGGCCGTTGCTGAAGCAACGTTCTCTCGCTTCGCTCGAGTCGAACCTCCTGCCCCGGAGGTTCTCATCCTCATAACCTTCAGATGCAAAAAACCCCGCTCAAAGAGCGGGGTTTCGAATGTGGTCGGCGAGAGAGGATTCGAACCTCCGACCCACTGGTCCCAAACCAGTTGCGCTACCAAGCTGCGCTACTCGCCGAATGCGGAGCGCATCTTACTGCTACGCTCTGCCTCCGTCAATCCCTTATTTTGCAAAAGCCTTTCGATCGGCTATAAAGTCGCCAGGCCCGTTACTTTGCGGCTTTCGCGGCGCTGTCCGGCACTTTACACCAGTTGTTATTCTCGTTAATCCCGCCGTCCGGCGAGGTGTAACCGAGGCAACCGAGAATGGTGTCGTACAGTTCCACATGACGACGAGCCACCTTCATATCCGCCTGCGCTTTAAGATGCGCAAACATTTTGGCTTTCTCCGGGTTCTCCAGATACTTATCAGACATCCACACCATCATCGGTACGCGGAACTGCTCCGGCGGGGCCATCTTGCGCGGCGTACCATGCAGGTGCTCTTTCTCGTTAATCGACTCACCGTGGTCGGCGGCATAGAAAACAATGGCTTTCTTATCGCGCAGCTGGTCAATCACGCTGTCGATAAAGTGATCCACATAGGTCACCGAGTTGTCGTAAGAGTTGATCAGCTGCTGTTTACTGCAGTCTTTATCCACGCCTTTACACTCCGGCGTCCATTTCGCAAAGCTACGTGGATAACGCTGGGTATAGTTAAAGTGCGACCCTTTGGTATGCAGGATAATCAGATGTTTACCGTTCGGGTTGCCCTCCAGCGAGCGTTGCATCTCGTCGATCAGCAGCATGTCGTCCACGCTCTTACCGCGGTTACGCGGCTCAGCGCCAATCTGTTCACGGTAGGCAATATTGTTGGCCATGGTATTGCTGTAGAACCACATCTCGCTCTGCATCGCATAGAGGTCGGAGGTAAAGCCCAACTGACGCAGCACTGAGAAGACGTTCTGCTCTTTCAGCGTTCGCTGTGGGTTATCGCTCGCCCCGCCCTCACGCACGAACATGCAGCGCAACGAGAGTTTGGTCGCGGTATCGCAGGAGTAACCGCGGAAGGCGACAAGGTTTTTCTCCTGCGCCAGTTTCGGTGTGGTATCCCGCTCATAGCCCAGAATGCCCATGTGATCCCAGCGCGTGGTTTCACCGATAATGAAGACAACGTAGGTGTCATCCAGATCCGAAGGCGCCTGATAGGTGAATTTCTTCGCCGGATTCAACAGCGATTTATTGTCGGAAGATTCATCCACCTGCGCCCAGGCGTATAACCCCAGCGCGGAGATCCAGTTTGAAGGCAGATAGGAGTTCGCCACCACGCCGCCATAGCTCGGCATATCCACGCCGGAGGTACGCTCGACATTCTTCTGCTGTAAATCCAGCAGGCGGATAGGTCCCCAGACCATTAAGCCTGCCAGCACCACCACCGCAGCGCTTCTGGTGCGCTGTCCGGGGGTACGCAGCTGGCGCAACAACGTATAGCGGCAGCGGTTGTTCCAGATAAGCAGTAGCGGCAGGATGCTGACGCAAACCAGCCAGAGAATAAAGTGTAAACCGACCACCTCTTTCGAGAGGTCGATATCTGTGGTCATCACCGAAGCAATAATGCCGTAGCCGATCACCACGTTCATAAAGGTCATGTAATAGCTGGCACCTGCCGAGCACAGCACCACCAGCGTGGCGAGTACCCGCCAGACACGGCGGCCAAACAGCGACAGCAAACGCAGTAAAAAGAAGGTAACCAGTACAGTAGCAACCAGTTCAACGACCGCAGCGATTCCTTTCCAGGCGGTAAAGTCTTGCGCATAACCGTCAAACCGACGGAAAAAAACCGCGCCATTCATAAACAGACCGATGTACAACGCAAGTAAAAAGCTGAGCTTTTGTTGCGTCATCGCTTTGATATATTTCATTAATGCAACCTGGAAAAAGGTAAAGTAGAGCCGCTTCACTCTTGGTCAAAAAGTGAACAGGTTATTTCATTGCCTGGGAGTACGTTATAAGAAACGTCTTTAAGCGCGGTAAGTAGACCACAGGGAAAAGAAAAAGTGGCAGCAGAGAATGTGATCCCTGCAAATATTTACAAAAAAACAAGTCCGATGGCCTACAACCGGCCTGTTCTTTACAGTTTATAAAAACAAAAAGGGCCGGAATATCCGGCCCTTAGAGGTAGTTTTAATCAAGCATGCGCTTGTTGCAACACTTCACGCTGCGGCTGGCGAATAGTGGTGGACAGGGCCAGAGACAGGATAAGTAAGGCGAATATTACGCAGAAAGTCACATAAAAACCGCCGAACAGCGAAGCAATAAGCGAACCGCAAATACTGCCGATACCAAAACCTAAATAAATAACGCCATAGTTTTTCGCCAGATTATTCAGGCCGAAGAACTCACTGACCAGCGACGGGAAGACGGTGATGGTGCCGCCGAAGTTAAACGCGACGCAGGCGATAGCCGCAAAGAAGGTCACTTCGTTGAGCGGGGCGAAAAGCAGAGCCGCCATTCCCACCAGTGAAACCACCTGGCCGAGGGTAATGACGCGGATACGGGCAATTTTATCGGAGAGGATCCCCAGCACCAGGCGACCAGAGAGGTTGGCGATAGAGATAATGGTTACCGCGTTGGCCGCTGTTGCCGCATCCAGTTTCACCATCCCCTGGGCGATATCTTTCGCCACGCCAATCACATACAGACCGCTCATGCAGGCCGTCAGGAACATCACAGCCAGCATCCAGTACTGCGGCTTACGCATCGACTGGGCCAGCGTAAAGTCATTCTCGACAACGCCATTGACCGTCTGCACCTCCTGCTGCGGCGCATCTTTCATCAGGGTAGCGCCAAACAGGATCATCACCAGCACGATTGCGCCCCAGATCATAAAGGTCTTTTCAAGGCCGACGGTGGCGAGTAACTGGCTGTCGATAAATTTGAAGCCCAGGCTGCCAAGGCCATAAGAACCGATGGCAAAGGCGGAGATCAGCCCTTTACGCTCCGGGAACCATTTCACACAGTTCGACAGGGTTAAGAGATAGCCTGCACCATCCGCCAGCCCGACCAGCACCCCGGCGCTCAGCCACAGCATCATCAGATTGTTGGAATAGGCGGTCAGGAAGAAGCCCAGCCCCAGCAACACACCGGAAGCCATCGTGACGCGCTTCACGCCGAAGCGTTCCTGTAATTTACCGGCGATGGACGAAGAGAGCGCCAGGCCCAGGCTCAGCAAACCAAAGGAGAAAGCCACCTGGCTTATCGGGGCATTGAGTTTGTCGGAAAGGGCGCTGTTAAACAGGCTCCAGGTATAGACCGACCCCAGAGCGAACTGGGTCACGATAGTACCGAAGAGGGTCAGCCAGCGGGTGCGGTTGTAAGTTGAAGTGTTCATGGCAGTTGTCCTGCAGCAGAAAAAAGGGAAATTCACTGCTGACAACGATATCCAAAACCTTACCTTACCAGGGGTAAAACGGCATGAAATGCAGAGGGCGTGGAATGAAATGCCGAAAATCAGGAATGAATGGCCTGGACAACCGTCTGAACCGCACCGGAGAAGGCTCGCTTCCGGCGCTGCACAGGCGATTTACGTGCCTAATTCAGAACCTGGCGCTGACGCCGAGGGTATAAAGGTAATCCTCGCCGGTGGTCATATTTTCAGCCTGCGACATCGAGGCATAGGCCGCCATATGAGGATTGATCAGCATATCGGCCCCGACGGTGACATCCATCCAGTTACCGTATTGGGTGGACGGCACCAGGCGTCCCAGGCCGGACTGCATTTTCCACTGATTATCACCGAACTGCTGGTTATAACTGATTTGCGCCCACGGTCGCACATCGCCCACGCGCGTATCCACGCGCCAGCCGAGCGTACTTACGCTGGCGTGCCACAGCGGGTCGATCAGCGACTGCGTGTTCACGCTATCGCCAAACTCGTTGTACATATTGGGCGTGGAGCCGTCATAGTGCCAGGCGGCAACCGGTCCGGTCGTGAAACGGCGGGCCACGGGAATACTCCAGCCCACACTCATTGAGCTGGTAGCCTCCACAGGAGAGGAATCAGGTAAATTCAGCGCTAAACCGGGCGTATTCTGCGAGGAGAGGATCCGCTCTTTGAGAATGTCCTCATACCGCGGTTGGTGATCGTCGTCCCATGTATAACGCTCGGTGGTATTACTTTTTGTATCCGAAACGATATATTCCTGTTGCCAGGCGTTTGCTGTGTTGCCTGAAATCAGACAGGCCAACAAGCTCGCCATACCTGTCACGGCATGGCGGCCACTGATATTTTTTATCATCATCAAAGCGACTCCAGAGAAGAGCCGAGTTCGGCGATATTTGTGTTTGTTTAATTGAGGCCAGGTTGCAACATGAGGGATGTTGCGTATCAACCTGTATTAACTATTGTCTCTTTAGGTGACACGTCAAGCCGGGTCGATTGAAATTTTTGTAATTTCAGGAGCAAATAGGGAGAGAAACGATGCAACGTTGTGGCTGGGTTAGCCAGGATCCGCTTTATATCGCCTATCACGATCAAGAGTGGGGCGTACCGGAAACTGACGGAAAGCATTTATTCGAGATGATCTGTCTCGAAGGTCAGCAGGCCGGTTTATCCTGGATCACCGTGCTTAAAAAACGGGAAAACTATCGTCAGGCCTTTCACCAGTTTGATCCGGTCCTTGTCGCCGGGATGACCTCTGCCGATGTCGACAGGTTAGTGCTGGACGCGGGGATTATTCGCCATCGCGGCAAAATCGAAGCCATTATCGGCAACGCCCGGGCCTATCTGGCGATGGAAGAGAACGGCGAGCGCTTTTCCGATTTCGTCTGGTCTTTTGTCGATAACACCCCGCAGGTGACCCAGGCGGCGACGCTTGCAGAGATCCCCACCTCTACGCCAGCCTCAGATGCCCTGTCGAAGGCGCTGAAAAAGCGCGGCTTTAAATTCGTTGGCACCACCATCTGTTACTCCTTTATGCAGGCCTGCGGGCTGGTCAACGATCACGTCACCGCCTGCCACTGTCACCCCGGAGGTCAACATGATCCGCAAATGGCTCAATGACGATGTCGAGCCCCTGCTGACACTCTGGCTGGAGAGCACCACCGTCGCCCATCCCTTTATCGATGCGCAATACTGGCTGGAGAGCAAAGCGGTGGTGCGAGAGGTTTACCTGCCGTCGGCCGAGACATGGGTATGGGAAGAGAAAGGCCAGCTTCGCGGGTTTATCAGCGTGATGGAATCCCGGTTTATCGGCGCGCTGTTTGTCGATCCGGCCTTTGCGGGCAAAGGGATCGGGCATGCGCTGATAAAACATGTTCAGCAGCGCTACCCCTCTTTAAGTCTCGAGGTCTACCAGAAGAACAATCGGGCGGTGAATTTCTACCACGCTCAGGGCTTTCGCATTGAAGACAGCGCCTGGCAGGAAGATACCCAACACCCGACCTGGCTTATGAGCTGGCAGGCGGATCAAACGCCGTCAGCGTAAGCGCCGGCCCCTGATATTTTTCCAGCCACGCCAGCGCAGTATTTCCCGCGCAGCCATTCCCCAGCTTCGAGCTGGGGAGATCTTTGGTCAGCACGTTGACCGCCCCGTTCTTACAAATCCCGTCGTTATCAGGATCCAGATCCGGCCATGCCCCCTGATGAATGCAGATCACCCCCGGCTTGATGCCCTCGCTGACCACCGCGCCTGCCAGGACCTGCCCGCGATGGTTCCAGACGCGGACCACGTCGCCATCGGCAATGCCGCGCGCGCTGGCGTCATCCGGGTGGAGCGTCACCGGCTCGCGTCCGGCCACCGCATACTGCTCGCGCAGTGAGGAGTAGTTCAACTGGCTGTGCAGACGATGCGCCGGATGGGCAGAGAGAATTTGTAACTGCCCCGGCTCAGCATTGCCATACCACTCGTCCGGCGCCAGCCACATCGGGTGCGGCGGACAGTCGGCATACTGGAAGCTGGCGATCCGCTCGGAGTAAATCACGATTTTGCCGCTCTCGGTTTTAAGCGGATGGCCCTCGGGATCGCGACGGAAATCCGCGAAGCGCACGAATCTGGCGTTCACCTCAGATTCCGGCATTTCGACGATATCATTGGCTTCCCAGAACTCGGCGAAGGGTGCTAAGGTCACTCCCTGTGCCGCGCCGCGCTGCCCGGCAATCTCATAGAACGTCTCCAGCCACTCCAGATCGGTTTTACCTTCGGTGAAACGCTCGCCGCCGCCCGGCTCCCAGCGCTCGCTCAGCTCGGCAAACACATCAAGATCGTCACGCGCTTCATCGCGCGGCGCCACAACCCGCTTCATCGGCACCATATGCTGGTTGCTGTAGTCGCCGGTCATGGTCATGTCGTTGCGTTCAAACGAGGTGGTCGCCGGCAGCACGATATCGGCATGCTTCGCCGCCGCCGTCCAGAAACATTCGGAGATTACCACCAGCTCCGGTTTTTGCCAGGCGCGGATCAGGCGGTTGGTATCCTGATGATGGGTAAAGTTAGCCCCGCCTGCCCACCAGACAAAGCGGATATCCGGGAAGTGGCGATCCAGGCCGTTGTGCTGATAAAAACCGCCGGGATTTTCCAGGGCTTCCACAATGCGGGCGACCGGGATCTTATCCACCGCGTCGGTACCGCCCTTGACCGAACCCTGCATCGAGGCCAGCACCGCCGCCCGACGCGTCGGGTTACCGCCATTAGCAAAGTGATACGACAGGCCAAAGCCGCCACCCGGCGTACCAATCTGGCCGAGCATCGCCGCGAGGGTGACCAGCATCCAGTGTTTTTGCTCACCAAACTGCTGGCGCTGCATCCCCCACCCCGCCATCAGCATGGTGGTGTTATTGTGGAATAACGCCGCCAGTTCACGAATTTTATCTGCCGGAACGCCACAAATGTCGGCGGCCCACTCGGCGGTTTTGGGGATACCGTCCGTCGTTCCAAGCAGGTAGTCAGCAAATTTTTCATACCCGGAGGTACAGCGGGCAAGAAACGCCTCATCCTGCCAGCCATTCTCAACCAGCGTATGGGCGATGCCGAGCATCATCGCCACATCGGTGCCCATATGCGGGGCGATCCACTCGGCGCGCTCGCCAAAGAAATCCATGGTTTCGGAGCGCATCGGATCGATGCAGATCAGGCGCTTGCCGCTTTTACGCAGCGCGTCGAAATAGGGGATGCCCTGCTCGTCGCTGGCGTTCCAGGCGATCTTAAGGGTGTTGAGCGGGTTGGCGCTCCAGAGCACCACCACCTCGCTGTGCTCCAGCACCAGCGGCCAGCTGGTCTGCTGCTGATACACTTCGTTGCCGCCCACCACATACGGCATGATGGCCTGCGCCGCACCGGTGGAGTAGTCCCCCAGATGGCCGGTATAGCCGCCCGCCAGGCTCATATAGCGCTGAAGCAGGGTTGCGGCTTTGTGCAGCACGCCATTGGAACGCCAGCCGTACGAACCGGCGAAAATGGACGATGGGCCATAGCTCTGGCGAATGCGTTTATGCTGCGCATCGATAAGCGTCAGCGCCTCATCCCAGCTGACGCGCACAAACTCATCCTGCCCACGCACCCCCTGCGGATTATCCGGCGAGGCGAGAAACCCCTTACGCACCATCGGCCAGCGCACGCGGGTTTTGCTGTGCACCTGGTCGCGCACCGCGGTCTGCAGGGAGTTGGGATAGGTTGTCGGCAACGCGCCGCGGGATGACAGCACCGTCTCGCCGTCGGTCTCGACCAGCATGGGCCCCCAGTGGGCTGCAGTCAGAATGGTTTTCGTTGAAGTGGTCACAGCGTGTGCTCCTGGATTGCCGGTTGCAGGTTTTCTCAGCCTTCATTGAGGCTGTTTATGATTAGACACAAATTTAAGAGTTATCCCCGGAATTTTCTCCGTAACTGGACGTCATAATCAACCGCCACGCCCATCGTGGCAAAGAATAAAAAAGCTTAAGGAAAGAAGATGAAAAAAAGCGCACTTATGATTGCCGCCGTGGTGAGCGGCGCACTGGTTGTTTCAGGCTGCACAACGAACCCTTACACCGGCGAACGCGAAGCGGGTAAATCAGGCATTGGCGCAGGCCTCGGCTCCCTGGTCGGCGCAGGTGTTGGCGCACTCTCCTCCTCGAAAAAAGATCGCGGCAAAGGGGCGCTGATTGGCGCCGCAGCAGGCGCAGCCCTGGGTGGCGGCGTCGGTTATTACATGGACGTGCAGGAAGCGAAGCTGCGCGACAAAATGCAGGGCACCGGCGTGAGCGTAACCCGCAGCGGCGATAACATCATTCTGAACATGCCAAACAACGTCACCTTCGACAGCAACAGCTCAACGCTGAAACCGGCGGGGGCCAATACCCTGACCGGCGTGGCGATGGTGCTCAAGGAGTACGAAAAAACCGCGGTGAACGTGCTGGGCTATACCGACAGCACCGGCAGCCAGGATCTGAACATGCGTCTCTCCCAGCAACGTGCTGACGCGGTGGCCAGCTCGCTGATCACCCAGGGCGTAGCGGCGACCCGTATTCGCACCAGCGGTATGGGCCCGGCGAATCCGATCGCCAGCAACAGCACGGCGGAAGGCAAAGCGCAGAACCGTCGCGTTGAGATCACCTTAAGCCCGATTCAGTAAGTGTTGTGCCGGGTGGCGGCATCGCCTGCCCGGCCAGTCGTCCCGGTAAGCGTAGCGCCACCGGGCATTTTCGCGCTAAGGTATGCTCACCCAAGGCAAGGAAACCAGCGATGAGCAAATCAACACGGCCCACCATCAGCGATGTGGCGAAAGCCGCAAAAACCGGTAAGACCAGCATCTCCCGTTACCTCAACGGCGAAAAACACCTGCTGTCCGACGCGCTGTTAGCCCGCATTGAACAGGCCATTGCCGATCTCGACTATCGTCCCAGCCTGATGGCCCGGGGACTGAAGCGCGGGCGAACCCGCCTGATCGGGCTTATCCTCGCCGATATTACCAACCCCTACTCTGTTAACGTCCTCAGCGGCATCGAAGCCGCCTGCCGGGAAAAAGGCTTCACCCCGCTGGTGTGTAACACTAACAACGAACTTGACCAGGAGCTGCACTACCTCGATCTTCTGCGCAGCTATCAGGTAGAGGGCATTGTGGTTAACGCCGTGGGAATGCGTGAAGAGGGACTGAACCGCCTGCAACAGTCCGCCCTGCCGATGGTGCTGATTGACCGCAAAATCCCGGATTTCGCCTGTGATGTGGTAGGGCTGGACAACACCCAGGCCGCCACCACCGCCACGGAACATCTTATAGAGCAAGGGTTTGAAGCGATTCTGTTCCTGAGCGAACCGCTGGGGATGGTCAACACCCGTCGCGAGCGCCTCAGCGCGTTTCGCGCGACCCTCGCCCGTTATACTGGCGTGATCGCCGAGAACGTCGAAATCCCCCTCCATGAAGCCGGACAGATGGACAGTGCCCTGCGCCAGTTCCATACCCGTCATCGCGGCATGCGCAAGGCGGTCATCTCCGCTAACGGCGCCTTAACGCTACAGGTCGCCCGATCGCTTAAGCGCATCGGCCTGCACTGGGGCAGCGATATCGGTCTGCTGGGCTTTGACGAGCTGGAGTGGGCCGAGCTGGCCGGTGTCGGCATCACCACCCTCAAACAGCCCACCTGGCAGATTGGCTTCGCCGCCGTCGAGCAGGTGATTCGCCGGATCAACGGCGCCGATGAAGCGGTCCGGGAGCAGGTCTTCTCCGGGGAGCTGATCGTGCGCGGTTCCACGGCGCGTTAATCCCCCTTCGTGATGGCGATCATAAATCCGGCATCCTGAACTTTTCTTTGGAACCGGTTCCATCTAGCGTAAAGAGTATCAGCTACGTGATGGAGTCCGCCGATGGGCAGAAAAATTATTGTTGTCACCGCCGCGTATGGCGCTGACCAGGTACGGCAAGCGGGTGGGCAGCGCGCCATGCTGCCGGTTATCGCCGGGGCAGGCGCGGATGGCGTCGAGATCCGCCGGGAGTTATTCAGCGATGCCGAACTGGCAACCTTACCCACCCTTGCCGAGTCCATTGAACTGCTCGGCCTGTTGGCCTGCTACTCCGCCCCCGATGCACTGTTTAGCGCGGATGGCACCCTCAACCCACTGCTGCCCCGCTACCTTGCCGAGGCCGCGACGCTCAACGCCCTGTGGCTGAAAGTCTCCCTCGGCAACTTCAGCGATAAGCAGCAGCTCGATGCGCTGCGCGCCCTGCTCGATGACACCGGCATGACGCTGGTGGTGGAAAACGACCAGACGCGTTGCGGCCAGCTGGCGCCGATGCAGCGCTTCAAGGCGGCCTGCCGGGTAATGAGCCTGCCGGTCACGCTGACATTTGATATGGGCAACTGGCTGTGGGTGGGTGAGTCACCGGAAGAAGCCGCGAAGCATCTGGCGCCCGCGGTGAGCTATATCCACGTTAAGGCCGCCGTTCCTCATCAGCAGCAGTATCGCGCCGTGCCGCCCGACCAGGACAGCACCCGCTGGCAGGCCCTGCTGGAGCAACTGCCCGGCGATGTCCCACGCGGGATCGAGTTTCCGCTTGAAGGGCCAGATCTGACGGCGGTCACCCGTCATTACGTCAATTTACTGCGGGAGGCGTAAGCGATGCCGAATAGTCTGGATGTCATCACCATTGGTGAAGCGATGGCCATGTTTGTGGCTACCCACACCGGCGACTTAAGCGAAGTCGATCGCTTTATGAAGCGCGTCGCGGGTGCCGAGCTGAACGTCGCCACCGGGCTGGCGCGCCTGGGCCTGAAGGTGAGCTGGGTGAGCCGCGTCGGCAATGACAGCTTCGGCCAGTTTGTGCTCGACACCCTGAAAAAAGAGGGGATCGAGACCGCAGGCGTGACCATAGACGACCGTTATCCGACGGGCTTCCAGCTTAAATCAAAAGTCACCGATGGAACCGATCCCATTGTGGAGTATTTCCGCAAAGGCTCGGCAGCCAGCCATCTCTCCGTTGAAGATTTCAATCCGATCGGGTTTACCGCAGCCAGGCATCTGCACCTGAGCGGCGTGGCGGCCGCATTGTCCGCCAGCTCTTACGCCCTGCTCGATCACGCGGCGGGCGCCATGAAAGCCGCGGGGAAAACCCTTTCGTTCGATCCCAATCTGCGCCCGGTGCTGTGGAAAAGCGAAGCGGAGATGGTGGAGAAGCTGAACCACCTCGCCTTCCAGGCCAACTGGGTGCTACCCGGCCTGAAAGAGGGCCTCATCCTGACCGGGGAAAACACCCCGGAAGGGATCGCCGATTTTTACCTGAACCGGGGCGTGAAGGCCGTGATCCTGAAAACCGGTGCCGACGGCGCCTGGTATAAAACCGCCGATGGCGAGCAGGGTGCCGTGGCGGCAGTGAAGGTCGAGAACGTCGTCGATACCGTCGGCGCGGGAGACGGCTTTGCTGTTGGTGTGGTCAGCGCCTTGCTGGAAGGCAAAACGCTGCATCAGGCCGTCACGCGCGGCAATGTTATCGGCTCGCTGGCGATCCAGGTTCAGGGCGACAGCGAAGGATTACCCACCCGGGCGCAACTGGACGCATAACTTCCCTCTCCCTACAGGGGAGAGTGGGCTAACGATTAAACCACCGTGTACCCTACAGACAACGGCGGTAACCCCCTCAACGACAGAGGCAAGCCTATGAACAATGCAACAAACGCAGTAAAACGCTGGTGGTACATCATGCCTGTCGTGTTTATCACGTACAGCCTGGCGTACCTTGATCGTGCGAACTTTAGCTTCGCGTCTGCCGCAGGCATTACGGAAGACCTGGGGATCACCAAAGGCGTCTCCTCGCTGCTGGGGGCCCTCTTCTTCCTCGGTTACTTCTTTTTCCAGATCCCTGGCGCCATCTATGCCGAACGCCGCAGCGTCCGCAAATTGATCTTCATCTGCCTGATTCTCTGGGGTGCCTGCGCCTCCCTCACCGGGGTGGTGAATAACATCCCGGCGCTGGCGGCCATTCGTTTTATTCTTGGCGTAGTGGAGGCGGCGGTCATGCCCGCGATGCTGATCTACATCAGCAACTGGTTTACCAAATCCGAACGCTCGCGCGCCAATACCTTCCTTATTCTCGGCAACCCGGTCACGGTACTGTGGATGTCGGTGGTCTCCGGATATCTGATCCAGTCCTTCGGCTGGCGTGAGATGTTCATTATTGAAGGTGTGCCGGCCATTATCTGGGCCTTCTGCTGGTGGGTGCTGGTGAAAGACAAACCGGCCCAGGCCAAATGGCTCTCTGAAGATGAAAAAGCGGCCCTGCAGGCGCAGCTGGATAAAGAGCAGCAGGGACTGAAAGCGGTGCGTAACTACGGCGAAGCCTTCCGCTCCCGCAACGTGGTACTGCTGTGCATGCAATATTTCACCTGGAGTATCGGCGTTTACGGTTTTGTTCTGTGGCTGCCGTCTATCATCCGTAGCGCGGGCGATAACCTCGGCATGGTTGAAGTGGGCTGGCTCTCCTCCGTGCCTTATCTGGCTGCAACCATCGCCATGATTGTGGTCTCCTGGGCGTCGGACAAACTGCAAAACCGCAAGCTGTTCGTCTGGCCGCTGCTGTTGATTGCCGCTTGTGCCTTTATCGGTTCGTGGGCGGTGGGCGCGAACCACTTCTGGGTTTCCTATACGCTGCTGGTGATCGCCGGTGCGGCGATGTATGCCCCGTATGGTCCGTTCTTTGCCATCATCCCGGAAATGCTGCCGCGTAACGTGGCGGGCGGCGCGATGGCGCTCATCAACAGCATGGGTGCGCTGGGCTCGTTCTTTGGTTCATGGTTCGTGGGCTATCTGAACGGTGTGACCGGCGGCCCGTCAGCCTCGTACATCTTTATGGGGGTGGCGCTTTTTGCCTCGGTGTGGCTTACTTTAATTGTTAAGCCTGCTAATAATCAAAATATTCCCGTCGGCGCACGCCACGCCTGAATCCTTTTAAAATCAACGGAGATTAGCATGAAGCCGTCCATCATTTTGTATAAAGCCCTGCCTGATGCCCTGCAGCAGCGCCTTGAAGAGCATTTCACCGTTACCCGGGTTAACAACCTGAGCCCGGAGACGGTACAGCAGCATGCTGAGGCGTTCGCGGGTGCCGTCGGGCTGCTGGGCTCCAGCGAAAAGGTGGATGCCGCGCTGCTGGAAAAAATGCCTGCGCTGCGTGCAACCTCGACCATCTCAGTAGGCTATGACAACTTTGACGTCGATGCGCTGAATGCCCGCAACATCCTGCTGATGCACACGCCAACCGTACTCACCGAAACCGTGGCGGATACGCTGATGGCGCTGGTGCTCAGCAGCGCGCGTCGCGTGGTGGAAGTGGCCGAGCGCGTTAAAGCCGGCGAGTGGACCAAAAGCATCGGTCCGGACTGGTTTGGTGTCGATGTGCATGGCAAAACGCTGGGCATTGTCGGGATGGGCCGCATCGGCATGGCGCTGGCCCAGCGCGCCCACTTCGGTTTCAACATGCCGATTTTGTATAACGCGCGCCGCCAGCATAAAGAGGCTGAAGAACGCTTTAACGCCCGCCCCTGTGACCTGGATACCCTGTTGCAGGAAGCGGACTTTGTCTGCCTGATCCTGCCGCTGACCGATGAAACTCACCATATGTTCGGCAAAGCGCAGTTTGAGAAGATGAAGAAATCCGCCATCTTTATTAATGCAGGACGCGGACCGGTGGTGGATGAACAGGCGCTGATTGCAGCGTTGAAAAACGGTGAGATCCACGCCGCGGGGCTGGACGTATTTGAGCAGGAGCCGCTACCGGTCAGCTCGGAACTGCTGACAATGCCAAACGTGGTCGCGCTGCCGCATATTGGCTCCGCCACCCACGAAACGCGCTATAACATGGCGGCCTGTGCGGTGGAAAACCTGATCGACGCCCTGCAGGGCAAGGTGGATAAAAACTGCGTCAATCCACAAGTTAAGCCTTAAACGAAAAAAACCCGCCAGAGGCGGGTTTTTAAATTCTTGCGCTGAGTTGGAAGCTTACAGGCTTACAACGTTACCAGCTGCTGGGCCTTTAGCGCCGCTTTCGATGGTGAAGGAAACTTTCTGACCTTCGTCCAGAGATTTGTAGCCATCGTTCTGGATAGCAGAGAAGTGTACGAACACGTCTTTAGAGCCATCGTCAGGAGTGATGAAGCCGAAACCTTTATCAGCGTTGAACCATTTTACCAGACCAGTCATTTTACCAGACATAGATATTACCTTTTAAAAATTTGTTTTGCCTTCCGGCGCGATGATGGAATGTGTTACAGATTTTTAAGCGATGAAGGAAGGGTCACTACGAAGGGTATCTAAGATAACGCATCTGGACTGCTTAACTAAACTGCTCTAGGTCTGTGTAACAAACCGACGAGGTGTATTAAGACATAGTTCGCGGATCAAAGACAAGCTTTATTTTCAGAGAAGATAAAAAACCCCGCTTTGCAGCGGGGTTTTTTATTCTGGAATGCGCCCGGCGGCGCTTCGCTTGCACGGGCCTACAGATTTGTAGGCCAGCTAAACGCAGCATGGCCTGGCAAAATGCGAGTACGTTTTCAGACGTTATTCCGTTGCGGCCATCGCCGCGCTCCACGCCTGGCTGAACGCCTGATGCTGCGCGGCCAGCGGCCCAATCAGCGCATTGTACTGGCTGGCCTGCTGCGAGGTCGGGAACTGAATGCCGTTGGAGACAAAGCTCACCTGGGTGCCCTGCTGGGAAATATAATCTGCTACCTGCACCAGCTGCTGTGTAAAGATCTGGGCTGCTGGAATAAGCGGCTGCAGAGCTTCGGCAGGTTTGGTCACCACTTTTTCATACACTTTGTCGAACACAGGCTTGAGATCTTCGCCCTGCTTCAGCGCAGAGCGCGCGCCATCGGCCTGCATTTTGGCGTTCTGCAGCTGCTGGCCCAGCACACCCAGTGCGCCGTTTGACTGGCTCAGCGGTTCGCGCTGGGTCACGTAATCCTGCGGTACGCGAATTGCATTCACGCTATCCACCACCGGACGCAGTCCGGCGTCCATCGCCTGGTTCACCTGCTGTGAATAACCATACAAAATGGCATAGTCAGAAACGAAGGGACCAAACTGTTTTTTCTGATCCGCAGTCAGCGTTGGCAAACGCTCGCCACTACGCATCGCAGTATTTTGCAGGAAGTCGATAAACGCTTTGCGCTGATCCCCTTCCTTATCGAAACACCCACTCAGGCTAACTATCATTAACAACGCCGCAAGCGGCGCAAACCAGCGAGAGCAGGGCTTTCCTGTCGCCATTGTTATTACTCCTTTCACCCAAAAAAGCGCACACCGGCACACGCGTGCCCAACGGTGACAGAATAGTCCAGGTCAGGCCCGCAAGATACCCTTTTCATGTAAAACGACTATTGCCATATAAATTCTTACCATTTACAAAAAAATACCTGATGCTATGGCGCTACAGAATAATCAAGTCATTAGCATACTCAGTCGGTTCGCAAAGCGAGCCAGCGAAACGTATCTCTAACAATTAATCACGCACGTTACGATCTGTTCTCAGTTTTAGCGACTATTCTTAAATTGCTCTCTAATGTTCACGATCCCGCAGTGTGATTTATGAGGAGTTCTCAATGGAATTAAAAGATCCTATGTTTGATCTGCTAAGCAGTCTGGAACAGATTGTTTTTAAGGATGCACCGCAGACGGTTACCCGTTCGCAAAAGTCCAACCCCTTTACGGAATTTGAGCGCTTACGCAAAGGGACAGGGATGAAAACCGATGATTTCGCACGAGCAATGGGTGTCAGCGTAGCGATGGTTCAAGAGTGGGAATCAAAAAGAGTGAAGCCCTCCATGACCGAGCTGAAGCTGATGAGCCTGATTCAGGCTAACCCGGCACTCCGCAAGCAGTTGACTGAATAGTTATATTTTAGCCCCCGCATTTGCGGGGGTTTCTGTTTCTATCACCGCCTTTTACCACGCCACTCTCCGTTCAGCCACGCCAGTTCATGGGTCAGCTTCAGCCCATCCAGAAAAACGTCGTCATGCGATACCACCAGCAGTGCGCCTGTAAAGCCTGCCAGCGCCGCCTCGATAGCACGTGTCGAGGCCAGATCCAGATGGTTAGTCGGTTCATCGAGCAGCAAGAGCTGCGTCGCCTCTTCCCGCCACAGCACGCAGGCCAGCGCCGCTTTTAAGCGTTCGCCGCCGCTGAGCGCTGAAAGCGGGAGCGTCACCCGATCGGCGCCCAGCTGCAGCTGGGCCAGACGGCTGCGGAGTATCCCCTCCTCCAGCGGCGTGTTATGCAAATTGAGGTGGGAGATAACGGATTGCGTCAGATCCAGCTGCGATAAGTGCTGGTCGAGATATGCCACCGTGACCGACGTCCGGCAATGTCCCGAAACAGGCTGGCACTGGCCGAGGATGGCTTTCAGCAAGGTGGATTTCCCGCAGCCATTCGGCCCCCGCAACGCCACCCGCATCGGCCCATCCATGCGCCAGTTAAGCGGCGCCATCGTGATGTGCGGCAGCACCAGATCCTCCAGCACCAGCACCTGTTTCCCCTCCGCAATCTGGCTGCCTGGCAGGGTAAACATCACCGGATTTTCCTCTTCCACCCGCTCCCGCGCCTGAGTGACCGCCGCGTTCATCGCACCCTGTTGCTCCTGGTGCTGTTTGCGCCACGCGCCCGGACGCTCCTTTGCTGCCCCTTTATACTTAACGCGCTCAAACGAGGCGATATTAAGACTATCCACCGTGCGCAGGGTTTTCGCCGACCGGCGCAGGCTGTCATCATGCTCCTTTTGTAGACGGGCGCGGGTGCGTTTGCGCTCGGTGGTTGCATGCTCCAGTGCCGCGCGGGCGGCCTGCTGCTCCGCATTCCGCTGGCGCTGATAGTCCGCGTAATTGCCACCGTAGCTGTGTAAACCCGACGCGCTGAGTTCCAGTATGCGCGGCACCTGTGCCAGCAGCTCACGATCGTGTGAAGCGACCAGCACGCAACCGGCATGCCGGGCAAGTTGCTCGTAAAACCACGCCCGCCCCTGCCTGTCGAGGTGGTTGGTGGGTTCGTCCAGTAGCAGAGAGTCCGCATTCGCCGTAAACGCGCCGCACAGCAGAGCGCGAACCCGCTCGCCGCCGCTCAGTTCAGCGGCCAGCCTGTCGGGATCAAACGGCGCAAGCCCGGCGCCGATAAACGCCTCGCTCAGTCGTTCCGTTAAATCCCAATAACCGTCGAGGCGCTCCAGATCCTCAGGCAGATAAGCACCACTGTCGATACGCCTGCGGGCCGCGAAAAGGCCTTCATAGCCAAGCAGCTGAGCCAGCGTGGTGTGGGGGGAAATATCGTGCTGTTGCGCCACATAGCGGTGCGTGCCGAAACGTTCGATATGGCCACTGGCAGGCACGTCCAGCCCGGCCAGCAGGCGCAGAAGACGGGTCTTGCCGCTGCCGTTACGGCCAACCAGCGCGCACAGTGACGGCTCCAACGAGAGATTCAGCGGACCAAAAAGGGTATCGCCTGTCGAAAACTGGCAGGTGACCTGATGCAAAATAAAAGAAGGGGATTGCGCAAAATGAGCCATAAGCACTCCTGAATGAAATCAAAACATCCCCTGCCGACGCGGTGGCGTTTAGCAAGGATCGAAATTCATCAGTCGTGTTTGTTCATTTTTGGGGGGCGCTCCAGAGGGAAAAAAGTAACCGGGGACAGGATAGCGGGTTTTTGTTCAGGGTTTCAAGGTTAAATTTTCAACGGCACGCCATAAAAAAACCCGCCGAAGCGGGTTTTTTAGCAAGCGTAGCGCCGCCGGGCAAAAGCCCTTACTGCAGCAGCGAGATATCCGCCACGCGCAGGAATAGCTCGCGCAGTTTTTCGAGCATAGAGAGACGGTTAATACGCAGATCTTTATCCTCTACGTTGACCATCACTTTCTCGAAGAAGGCGTCGATAACATCACGCAGTTCGGCCAGTTCCACCAGCGCTTCCTGGTAGCGACCTTCTGCGAAGACTGGCTCCAGCTTGTCGCGCAGCACCACAACCTGCATCGCCAGAGCGATCTCTTCCGGCTCTTTCAGCGTCGCGGCGTTCACTCGCTCGTTCAGCTTTTCATCGGACTTCGCCAGGATATTGGAGACACGCTTGTTGGCCGCAGCCAGGGCAGATGCCGCTTCCAGGGTACGGAAGTGGGAGACCGCCTTCATACGGGCATCGAAATCGGCCGGACGGGTCGGACGACGCGCCAGCACCGCCTGAATGGTGTCCACGCTATAGCCTTCGTCCTGATACCAGGCGCGGAAGCGACCGAGCATAAAGTCGATAACCTCATCCACTACGTTGGTGTTGGTCAGCTTGTCGCCGTACAGACGCACCGCTTCTTCCGTCAGGGTCTGCAGATCGAGGTTCAGGTTCTTCTCAACGATGATACGCAGCACGCCCAGCGCAGCACGACGCAGCGCAAACGGGTCTTTATCCCCTTTCGGATGCTGCCCGATACCGAAGATACCCGCCAGGGTGTCCATCTTGTCGGCGATCGCCACAGCACAGGCAACCGGGTTGGACGGCAGATCGTCACCGGCAAAGCGCGGCTGATACTGCTCGTTCAGGGCCACGGCCACATCTTCCGCTTCGCCATCGTGACGCGCGTAGTGCATGCCCATCACGCCCTGGGTGTCAGTAAATTCAAACACCATGTTGGTCATCAGGTCGCACTTGGAGAGCAGACCGGCGCGGGTAGCGTGGTTAACGTCGGCACCGATTTCACGGGCGATCCAGCCGGCCAGCTCTGCAATACGGTCGGTCTTGTCGCGCAGGGTACCCAGCTGCTGCTGGAACAGCACGGTTTGCAGGCGTGGGAGGTGATCTTCCAGACGCTTTTTACGGTCGGTATTGAAGAAAAACTCCGCATCCGCCAGACGTGGACGAACCACTTTCTCGTTACCGGAGATGATCTGCACCGGATCTTTCGATTCGATGTTCGCCACGAAGATGAAGTTCGGCAGCAGCTTGCCGTCGTTGGCATAGACCGGGAAGTACTTCTGGTCACCTTTCATGGTGTGAACCAGCGCTTCCGCCGGAACCGCGAGGAACTTCTCTTCGAACTTCGCGGTCAGCACAACCGGCCATTCCACCAGGGAGGTCACTTCTTCCAGCAGGCTGTCGCTCAGATCGGCTTTACCGCCAATCTGGCGGGCCGCTTCTTCCGCATCGGCTTTAATTTTGGCTTTACGCTGTTCGTAGTCAGCAATGACTTTACCGCGTTCCAGCAGGATTTCCGGGTACTGATCGGCGTTGTCGATGGTGAACCCCGGCTCGCCCATAAAGCGGTGGCCGCGGATCACGCGATCGGACGCGACGCCCAGAATGGTGGCAGGAATAACGGTATCGCCCAGCAGCAGAGTCACGGTGTGAACCGGACGCACGAAGTGCACGTCGCTTGCGCCCCAGCGCATCAGTTTGGGAATCGGCAGCTTCGCCAGCGAGGTGGCAATCATGTTCGGCAGCAGCGCTTCTGCGCTCTCGCCTTTCACATGGGCGCGATAGAGCAGCCATTCGCCTTTGTCGGTGGTCAGACGCTCGGCCTGGTCAACGGTAATCCCGCAACCACGCGCCCAGCCTTCTGCCGCTTTGCTTGGTTTACCTTCAGCGTCGAACGCCTGGGCAATCGCCGGGCCGCGCTTTTCAACTTCGCGATCGGGCTGAGACGCCGCCAGGTTAGCCACTTTCAGCGCCAGACGACGCGGGGCAGCAAACCACTCAATTTTACCGTGTGCCAGGCCAGCGTTATCCAGCTCGGCAGTCACGTTCGCAGCGAAAGATTCAGCCAGGCTGCGCAGGGCTTTTGGTGGCAGCTCTTCGGTGCCGATTTCCACCAGGAAAGTTTTCTCAGACATGGCCGCCTCTTATTTGTTTCGGTTGCACATCGGGAAGCCAAGGGCTTCACGGGACGCATAGTAAGCTTCTGCAACGGCTTTGGTCAGGGTACGAATGCGCAGAATGTAGCGCTGACGTTCAGTCACGGAGATCGCTTTACGGGCGTCCAGCAGGTTGAAGCTGTGGGCGGCCTTCAGAATACGCTCGTAGGCAGGCAGCGGCAGCGGAGTCTCCAGCGCCAGCAGCTGCTGGGCTTCTTTCTCATACTGCTCGAAGCAGGTGAACAGGAAGTCCACGTCCGCGTATTCAAAGTTATAGGTGGATTGTTCCACTTCGTTCTGATGGAACACGTCGCCGTAGGTGGTTTTACCCAGCGGGCCGTCGCTCCAGACCAGGTCGTAAACGCTGTCTACGCCCTGAATATACATGGCCAGACGTTCCAGACCGTAGGTGATTTCACCCGTAATCGGTTTACATTCCAGACCGCCAACCTGCTGGAAGTAGGTGAACTGCGTCACTTCCATTCCGTTCAGCCACACTTCCCAACCCAGACCCCAGGCACCCAGCGTCGGGTTTTCCCAGTTATCTTCCACGAAACGAATGTCATGAATGGTCGGATCCATACCCAGCTCTTTCAGCGACCCGAGATACAGTTCCTGAATGTTGTCTGGCGATGGCTTAATCACCACCTGGAACTGATAGTAATGCTGTAAACGGTTCGGGTTTTCACCGTAGCGACCATCGGTCGGGCGGCGGGATGGCTGTACATAGGCGGTAGCCATCGGCTCTGGCCCCAGTGCACGCAGGCTGGTCATCGGGTGTGAAGTGCCGGCGCCCACTTCCATGTCCAAAGGTTGAACAATGGTGCAGCCCTGGCGAGCCCAGTAATCCTGTAAGGTCAGGATCAGGCCCTGGAAGGTCTTAGTATCAAACTTTTGCATAGTATTTCGTGCTGGATACGTGTGGTTTTAAATGGAAGGGTTCAGTATACCCGCTGAGTGCAAGATATACAGTACGAAACGGGGTTGTTTAGGGAAAATTGGGAAATAAGCATAGCTGACAGCGCCCTGCTGACGCAGCCACCACATTAAGCGACTATCTCAACGCATCGAAAGGTGTAAAAAATGGCCATCTGCGTCAAAAGAACAGATGAAACTCTCATTGCGGGCAGTGAAGCCCTGCATCTCATAGCTGCCCTGAAACTGCTCAAAGGCGGTGACGTCGATTTTTTGCGCGCCGGTATTGTAGCGCTGGGCCGCCCGATCCTTACACAGCTGTTCCATATCCAGGGAACGCTCCGGGCTGACTTTTTGGGTTTGCGCTTTTTGCGCCGGGGTGGTCTCCTGAGCCGCACAGCTGGCCAGTAGCGCGGGTAGCAAAAGCCATATCGCACGCATCATCATTTATATTACCGCCCTCTGCTGTGGCTGTTATTTTTAAACTCTAAACTTTATAGATTATGGCCCGGCATTCTGCGAATCTCACCGCCCCGGCACAAGCAGGACGATGCAAACTCAGAATTTTCCAACGAGCGTCTGAATCATTATCACAGTCAGACTCTTTTTAATGTGTAAACAGAGGGATGGATGCAGGAAAAAATTAACTGGATTGATAATTTGCGGGGAATCGCCTGTTTGATGGTGGTGATGATCCATACCACCACCTGGTATATCACCAACGCCCCCGCCGTCAGTCTTATAAACTGGGATATCGCCAACGTGCTCAACTCCGCCTCGCGGGTGAGCGTGCCGCTCTTTTTTATGATCTCCGGCTATCTCTTTTTTGGCGAACGCAGCGCGCAACCGCGCCACTTTTTACGCATCGGTCTGTGCCTGCTGTTTTACAGCACCGTGGCGTTCCTTTATATCGTGCTCTTTACCTCGATCAACAGCGAGCTGTCGCTGAAATACCTGCTGCAAAAGCCGGTCTTCTATCACCTGTGGTTTTTCTTTGCCATTATCGTGATTTATCTGCTCTCCCCGCTGGTGCAGGTGAAAAGCACGAGCGGCAAAATGCTGCTGGCGCTGATGGTCGTGATTGGCATCTTGGCGAACCCCAATACGGTCTCGCAAAAAATGGGCGGGTTTGAATGGCTGCCCATCAATCTCTATATCAACGGCGACACCTTCTATTACGTGCTGTACGGCATGCTGGGCCGCGCCCTGGGTATGATGGATACCCGCAAACGCTGGCTGAATGCCCTGTGCGCCGCCCTGTTTATTGCCGCGGTGGCGATAATCTCCCGCGGTACGCTGCATGAACTGCAGTGGCGTGGCACCTTCGCCGATACCTGGTATCTCTACTGCGGCCCGATGGTCTTTATCTGCGCGGTTTCGTTATTTACCCTGGTGAAAAACACGCTCAATGCGCGCGCCCTGCCGCTGCTGGGGTTAATTTCACGGAACTCGCTTGGGATCTACGGTTTTCACGCGCTGGTGATCCACGCTCTGCGCACCCGTGGCGTGGAGTTAAAAAGCTGGCCGCTTCTGGATATCGTCTGGATCTTCTCCATAACGGTGGCGGTCAGCCTGTTGCTGTCGATGCTGCTACAGCGCATTGATACGCGCAGGTTTGTGAGCTGAGTGTGCGGCTTGTTTGCCCGGCGGCGCTTCGCTTGCCGGGCAAGCAAGGCTGTGCAAACGAAGCGCCACCGGGCGCTGTATCAGGCGATCTCTTTCTCTTCTGCGATCGTATCAGACGAAGTCTGCACCGCACTGTCCCGCACGTTTTTTTGCACGGCCACCGCACCAAATAAGCTTAAGAAGAACGCAAGACCATAAAAGCCCTTCTCGCTTAGCAACAGAGTGGCATTCCACAAACCCACCACTAAAAGCGCGACGGCGATAATGAATGCCGTAAGGCACGTCATATAGTAGAGCGACGTCGTCGGGATCCCTTCATATTTGTCACGAACGGTTTTCTGATAAGAGGCTGCAGAAAACAAGCCAAGGATAATGACCGCAAAGTAATACCCTTTCTCATTGAGCTGCATATCTGCATTCCATAAACCAACCAGATAACTAATGATCCCACCAAGAAGCGCAAGCCAGGATACGGCATTATAAGCAGGGGAGCTATTTGTCACGTCTCTTTCCATTTTCACGTAAACCTCACCAGGGAACTGAACAAGGCATTATGGATGAAGTCTTGCGATCCACTGAAATGAAGGACACGGAGAAGTATGAATTCGGAAAAAAACCATACAAATAAATAATTATTTAGAATCAATTATTTAAAATATAGAGATGGATAGGCCGGGTTAGGCGAAGCCGCTACCCGGCGCTGTATCACGACATCAGTGGCAGAAGCTGCTGATAGATTTTGCGGAACACGTCGCGACGCCCGGCATAGCGGGCATGACGATCGGGGTCCGGGGTGTGCTGCTGTTCAAGCGCCAGCTGTGGCAACAGCGACGCCAGCGGGTTGCCCGGATTCATTGCAATTTGCGCCAGCCGCGCCGCACCCAGCGCAGGCCCGACATCCCCACCGGTACGGTAATCGAGCTGTTGCCCGCTGATATCCGCCAGCATCTGGCGCCAGTAAGGGCTACGCGCTCCCCCGCCAATCAGCGTAATGCTGGATGGTTGTAACCCGCACTCATGCACCACATCCATCCCATCGGCCAGCGCATAGCCCACCCCTTCCAGCACCGCTCGCGCCAGCTCAGCCGGGCCGTGTTGATGGGTTAAGCCAAAGAACACCCCTTTCGCCTGGGGGTTGTTATGCGGCGTGCGCTCGCCGGACAGATAGGGCAGGAACCAGACGGTATCGGCGTTTTCATTTGCCTGCTGCGCGGCATCGAGCAGGGCCGGCACGCTCTCTAATCCGGTCAGTTTCGCCGCCCAGTCCAGGCAGGACGCCGCACTGAGCATCACCGACATCAGATGCCATTTGCCCGGCAGCGCATGGCAGAAACTGTGCACCGCGCTGTCAGGGTTACTGCGGTAGCCGTCGCTCACGGCGAAATAAACGCCGGAGGTGCCCAGCGACAGCATCGCCTGCCCGGCATCGGCCATG
The DNA here is from genome assembly GCF_055805075.1 of Leclercia sp. GHBNCSD. NCBI lineage: Bacteria > Pseudomonadati > Pseudomonadota > Gammaproteobacteria > Enterobacterales > Enterobacteriaceae > Leclercia > Leclercia sp. GHBNCSD. The sequence continues at coordinate 1,793,926 of NZ_JBQVYO010000001.1, forward strand.
CCCACGCCAACCGCGCCGGCGGCGTTATCCCCGCCCCCCGCCACGACCGGAACGGCCGGCATATTCCACTGCTGCGCCACCGACGGCAGCAGCGTGCCCGTCTGCTCACAGCCTTCAAACAGCGCTGGCATATGGTCGCGGGTGAGATGGCAGGCGTCGAGCATCGTCTCGCTCCAGTCACGCTTTGCCACGTCGAGCCACATGGTGCCAGCGGCATCGGACATATCGCTGGCGTACTCTCCGGTCATGCGCAACCGCAGATAATCTTTCGGCAGCAGTACCTTCGCTACCTGGCTAAAAATTTCGGGTTCATGGCGCTGCACCCACAGCAGTTTCGGGGCGGTAAAGCCCGGCATCATCAGGTTGCCGGTGATCTCCCGCGAGGCCGGGACACGTTCTTCCAGCAGGGCGCACTCTTCACCGCAGCGGCCATCGTTCCATAAAATCGCCGGGCGCAAAACGCGGTTATCCTTATCCAGCAGCGTGGCGCCATGCATCTGTCCGGCAATGCCCAGCGCTTTTACCTCGCGCAGAGAGTGTTGCTCGCCAAGCGCTTTCAGGGCGCGATCCGTGGCCAGCCACCAGGCTTCAGGATCCTGTTCAGACCAGAGCGGGTGTGGCCGTGAAACGTGCAGTTTTTCTGTTTGCGTTGCCAGCACGTCGCCCTGTTCATTTAACAGAATGGCTTTCACACCCGATGTGCCAAGATCGATCCCGATATACATTGCGGTGACTCCTTTAACAGAAATGCCCGGACGCTTGCAGCGGTTCCGGGCCTGGGCTAACCGTAAGCCGGACAAGCGTCGCGCTGCCCGGCAATACCCGGTTACTTATCAAACAGATAATGATTCACCAGATTTTCCAGCAGTTCCTGATGACCGCTCTGGTGCTGCGGCGCAAGGTTATGCTGTTCAGCGTACTTCGCCAGTTCGGTCAGTGATAACTGGCCTTTCAAAATTTGCTGACCCAGCTCACTGTTCCAGCCGCCGTAGCGTTTCGCCACGCGCTTATCCAGCTCGCCATCTTCAATCATGCGGGCAGCCACTTTCAACGACAGCGCCATGGTATCCATCGCCCCGATATGACCATAGAAGAGATCGTATTTATCGGTGCTCTGACGGCGCACTTTGGCGTCAAAGTTCAGGCCGCCGGTGGTGAAGCCACCCGCTTTGATAATTTCGTACATCACCAGCGCGTTTTCTTCCACGCTGACCGGGAACTGGTCGGTATCCCAGCCGAGCTGCGGATCGCCGCGGTTGGCATCTACGGAGCCGAAAATGCCCAGCGCGATAGCGGAGGCGATCTCGTGATGGAACGAGTGACCCGCCAGCGTCGCGTGGTTGGCTTCGATATTCACCTTGATCTCTTTTTCCAGCCCGAACTGCTTCAGGAAGCCATACACCGTCGCCACGTCGTAGTCATACTGGTGCTTGGTCGGCTCCTGCGGTTTTGGCTCAATCAGCAGCGTACCCTGGAAGCCGATTTTGTGTTTATGCTCGACCACCATCTGCATGAAGCGGCCAATTTGCTCGCGCTCCTGACGTAAGTCAGTATTGAGCAGCGTTTCGTAGCCTTCACGTCCGCCCCACAGCACATAGTTTTCCCCGCCCAGCTTATGGGTGGCATTCATCGCCGTCACCACCTGCGTGGCCGCCCAGCTGAAGACTTCCGGGTCCGGGTTGGTGGCAGCGCCTGCGCCATAGCGTGGATGGGTAAAGCAGTTGGCGGTGCCCCACAGCAGCTTCACGCCGCTCTGCTGCTGTTTTTCGGCCAGCACATCGACCATCTGCGCAAAGTTATTCAGATACTCTTTCAGCGAAGCGCCTTCCGGTGAAACGTCCACATCGTGGAAGCAGTAATAAGGGACATTCAGCTTGTGGAAGAACTCAAAGGCGACATCCGCTTTGCGTTTTGCCAGCTCCAGCGCTTCACCTGGCTGCTGCCACGGACGATCGAATGAGCCCACGCCAAACATATCGGCACCGTTCCAGCAGAAGGTGTGCCAGTAGCAGGCAGCGAAACGCAGGTGATCTTCCATGCGCTTACCCAGCACCAGCTCGTCCGGGTTGTAATGACGAAACGCTAAAGGATTTGAGGATTTCGGACCTTCATAACGAACGCGATCGAGTTGATCGAAATAAGCTTGCATAGTGAGCTCCATAATCAGGGATACAGCAAAGAGTTGATACTGGAGTAATACTGAATAGGGATCGCAGGTTGCTCAATTACGTTATTTCACACTGCTATTGAGAGAATGCACAAACGTGCGCTGGCTCGCAAAATCAATTTGCAGACAAACAAATTTCACTGCACAAATTCCATAATCACGTGTAATTAAGAGCTTATGTAATTTAAAATTCGATCGCGGTCATAAATTCGAAAATAAACCAAATATCATAACGAGAAGATAAAAATCTGTAATTGCCAGCCTGCCATTCCCCGTTAAGAATTTGCTACGTCTCTTGCAATGATTGTTTCTTTTATCTCAGCAACCTAACCCTACAAAAGGCAATACAATTATGAAGATAAAGAACCTGTGCCTCACTCTTTGTGCATCGCTGCTGCTGGCGAGTACGGCGAGTCATGCAAAAGAAGTTAAAATCGGCATGGCGATAGATGACCTCCGTCTGGAGCGCTGGCAAAAAGATCGCGATATTTTTGTCAATAAGGCAGAAGCATTAGGCGCGAAAGTTTTCGTCCAGTCTGCCAATGGCAATGAAGAAACGCAAATGTCGCAAATCGAAAATATGATAAACCGCGGCGTCGATGTGCTGGTTATTATTCCTTATAACGGTCAGGTTTTAAGTAACGTGGTAAAAGAAGCCAAGCGCGAAGGGATTAAAGTGCTGGCCTACGACCGCATGATTAATAATGCGGACATTGATTATTATATTTCCTTCGACAATGAAAAGGTCGGCGAATTACAGGCGCAAAGCCTGGTCGCCAAAGTTCCACAGGGCAATTACTTCCTGATGGGCGGCTCCCCGGTGGACAACAATGCCAAACTCTTCCGCGCCGGACAGATGAAGGTGCTGAAGCCCTATATTGATGAAGGCAAAATCAAGATCGTTGGCGATCAGTGGGCGGACGGCTGGTTACCTGAAAACGCGTTAAAAATTATGGAAAACGCCCTCACCGCCAATAATAACAAAATCGATGCCGTGGTGGCCTCTAACGATGCGACCGCAGGCGGCGCTATTCAGGCACTCAGCGCCCAGGGGCTGGCCGGAAAAGTGGCGATCTCCGGACAGGATGCGGACCTCGCCGGGGTGAAACGTATTGTGGCAGGTACCCAGACCATGACGGTGTATAAGCCGATCACCGAGCTTGCCACTACCGCCGCAGAAATTGCCGTTGAGCTTGGCAATGGCCAACAGCCTAAAGCGGACGCCAGCTTAAACAACGGCCTGAAAGATGTGCCTTCCCGACTGCTTACCCCTATCGAAGTCAATAAAGAGAACATTGACGCTACCGTTGTGAAAGACGGTTTCCATAAAAAGAGCGAACTGTAATCCATCATCGCCCCCGGCTTGCGGGGGCACATCGACTTGTACTGTTTTCCTTCGGGTCATGTGGAGCAGTTATGTCTTATTTACTTGAAATGAAAAGTATCACCAAAGCGTTTGGCGCGGTGAAGGCCGTCGACAACGTCAGCCTGCGCTTAAACCCCGGCGAGATCATGTCGTTATGCGGCGAAAATGGCTCGGGCAAATCCACCTTAATGAAGGTTTTGTGTGGCATCTATCCTCACGGCAGCTACGAGGGTGAAATTGTCTTTTCCGGCGAAACGCTGCAGGCCACGCATATCCGCGACACCGAGCGCAAAGGGATCGCCATCATTCACCAGGAGCTGGCGCTGGTGAAGCATCTGACCGTGCTGGAAAATATCTTCCTCGGTGCCGAGGTAACCCGCCACGGCGTCCTGGATTACGACACCATGACCTTGCGCTGCGAGAAGCTGCTGGCGCAGGTCAGTCTGACGATCTCCCCCGACACCCGGGTGGGCGATTTAGGTCTGGGACAGCAGCAACTCGTGGAGATCGCCAAGGCCCTGAACAAACAGGTGCGTCTGCTGATCCTCGATGAACCAACAGCATCGCTGACGGAACAGGAAACCGCGGTATTGCTGGACATCATTCGTGACCTGCAAAACCACGGGATTGCCTGCATTTATATCTCCCACAAGCTCAACGAAGTGAAAGCGATTTCGGACACGGTATGCGTAATTCGCGACGGGCAGCATATCGGCACCCGGGAAGCGCAGGGGATGAGCGAGGACGACATTATTACCATGATGGTGGGCCGTGAGCTGACCGCGCTCTACCCGAACGAACCCCACACCCTGGGGGAAGAGATGCTGCGCGTGGAGCATCTTACCGCCTGGCATCCGGTGAATCGCCATATTAAACGGGTCAATGATGTCTCTTTCTCGCTGCATCGCGGTGAGATCCTGGGGGTGGCCGGGCTGGTTGGCGCCGGGCGCACCGAGGCTGTGCAGTGTCTGTTCGGCGTCTGGCCTGGCCGCTGGGAGGGCAGCATATTTATTGATGGGCAGCAGGTAGAGATCAAAAACTGTCAGCAGGCCATCGCCCAGGGTATCGCGATGGTGCCGGAAGATCGCAAAAAAGATGGCATCGTACCGGTGATGGCGGTGGGCAAAAACATCACCCTTGCCGCATTAGATCAGTTCAGCGGCACGCTGAGCAGTCTGGATGATGCCGCGGAACAGCACTGCATTCTTCACTCTTTACAGCAGCTGAAAGTCAAAACTTCCTCCCCGGAGCTGGCGATTGGCCGCCTGAGCGGGGGCAATCAGCAGAAGGCGATCCTCGCCCGCTGCCTGTTGCTCAACCCGCGCATTCTGATCCTCGATGAACCGACCCGCGGGATTGATATCGGTGCGAAATACGAAATCTACAAGCTGATCAACCAGCTGGTCCAGCAGGGTATCGCCGTGATTGTGATCTCCTCGGAGCTTCCCGAAGTGCTGGGTCTGAGTGACCGGGTACTGGTGATGCACGAAGGAAAACTGAAAGCCAACCTGATAAACCAGAACCTGACGCAGGAACAGGTGATGGAAGCCGCACTAAGGAGCGAACGCCATGTCGAAAAGCAACCCCTCTGAGTTAAAAGTCACGGCACCCGCACCGGGTCTGTTTTCCGGGCTAAAAGCGCTCAATCTGCAGGTGTTTGTCATGATTGCCGCTATCGTGGCGATCATGCTGTTCTTCACCTGGATGACCGACGGCTCCTATCTCAGCGCGCGTAACGTCTCCAACCTGCTGCGCCAGACCGCCATTACCGGCATTCTGGCGGTGGGGATGGTGTTTGTGATTATCTCCGCGGAAATCGACCTCTCCGTGGGCTCAATGATGGGCCTGCTGGGGGGCGTGGCGGCGATTTTCGACGTCTGGCTGGGCTGGCCGCTGCCGCTCACCGTGGTCGTCACCTTGTTACTCGGTCTACTGCTCGGCACCTGGAACGGCTGGTGGGTGGCCTACCGCAAAGTACCGTCGTTTATCGTCACGCTGGCGGGAATGCTGGCCTTCCGCGGCATTCTGATTGGTATCACCAACGGCACCACCGTCTCCCCCACCAGCGCCTCCATGTCGCAGATTGGGCAGAGCTATCTCTCCGGCGGAGTCGGTTTTACCCTCGGCGCGATTGGCCTGATGGCGTTTGTCGCCTGGCAATGGCGCGGCAGAATGCGCCGGCAGGCGTTAGGGTTAGCCACAACGCCTTCCACCTCTGTCGTTGGGCGTCAGGCGCTGACGGCGGTGATCGTGCTGGGGGCAATCTGGCTGCTGAACGACTATCGTGGCGTGCCAACGCCGGTGCTGATACTGGTTCTGTTATTACTGGCAGGCATGTTTATGGCGACCCGCACCGCCTTTGGCCGGCGTATTTATGCCATCGGCGGCAACCTTGAAGCCGCACGTCTGTCAGGTATTAATGTTGAACGCACCAAACTTGCCGTCTTTGCCATTAATGGCCTGATGGTTGCCGTAGCGGGCCTGATCTTAAGCTCGCGTCTGGGTGCGGGCTCGCCGTCTGCCGGGAATATTGCCGAACTCGATGCCATCGCCGCCTGTGTCATCGGCGGAACCAGTCTTGCCGGAGGTGTCGGTAGCGTCGCAGGGGCAGTTATGGGGGCATTTATTATGGCGTCGCTGGATAACGGAATGAGTATGATGGACGTCCCGACATTCTGGCAGTATATCGTCAAGGGTGCCATTTTGTTGCTGGCGGTATGGATGGATTCCGCTACCAAACGGCGCGCCTGAGGATGCCTTTTCATCTGTCACTGATACTGGAAAAATAGCGCCATGTTTGAGAAGCGTCACCGCATTACGTTGTTATTCAATGCCAACAAAGCTTATGACCGTCAGGTCGTCGAGGGCGTTGGGGAATATTTGCAGGCGTCGCAATCCGAGTGGGATATTTTCATCGAAGAAGATTTCCGCACGCGAATCGAAAATATCAAAGACTGGCTGGGCGACGGCGTCATCGCGGATTTTGACGACGCCGTTATCCAGCAACTGCTGGTCGATGTCGACGTCCCCATCGTCGGCGTCGGCGGCTCTTACCACCAGCCGGAACACTACCCTGCCGTTCACTATATCGCCACCGACAACCACGCCCTGGTAGAGAGCGCGTTTCTACATCTCAAAGAAAAAGGGGTTCACCGCTTCGCCTTTTATGGTTTGCCCACCTCCAGCGGAAAACGCTGGGCGGCGGAACGGGAATATGCTTTCTGTCAGCTGGTCGCAAAGGAGAAGTATCGCGGCGTGGTTTATCAGGGGCTGGAAACGGCCCCGGAAAACTGGCAGCACGCGCAGAACCGTCTCGCCGACTGGCTGCAAACCCTGCCGCCGCAGACCGGCATTATCGCCGTGACCGATGCCCGCGCCCGGCACGTGCTGCAGGTGTGCGAACATCTGCATATTCCGGTGCCGGAGAAGCTGTGCGTCATCGGGATCGATAATGAAGAGCTCACCCGCTACCTGTCACGCGTGGCGCTGTCGTCCGTGGCGCAGGGAACACGTCAGATGGGCTATCAGGCGGCCAAGCTGCTGCACCGGCTGCTGGATAACGAAAATCTTCCCCTGCAACGTCTGCTGGTGCCACCGGTTCGTGTGGTGGAGCGACGCTCAACGGATTACCGCTCGCTAAACGACCCTGCCGTCATTCAGGCCATGCACTACATTCGTAACCACGCCTGCAAAGGCATCAAAGTGGATCAGGTGCTGGATGCGGTAGGGATTTCGCGTTCAAATCTGGAGAAGCGCTTTAAAGAAGAGGTGGGCGAGACGATCCATGCGGTTATCCATGCAGAGAAACTGGAGAAAGCCCGCAGCCTGCTGATTTCGACCTCGCTCTCCATTAATGAGATTTCCCAGATGTGCGGTTATCCGTCGTTGCAGTATTTCTATTCGGTCTTTAAAAAAGAGTATGACACCACGCCGAAAGAGTATCGCGATCGCTACAGTGAAGTACTGATATAAATAAAAAAGGCCTTCCGGATGGAAGGCCTTTTTTTAAGATTACATATGAGCGGCAATTAAGCGCTGGTTATCCTGGTACATCGCAAACAGATAGTTGTTATAGCGTTGGCCCTGGGTTGAGTAACCTTTCAGCTTGTGGATCATCGTGCTCGCCGTCACTTCCTGATCTGCTTTACGCAGCTGCGCACGCGACTTACGGAAGGATTTATAGGCCGGATGCGTGTTCAGGTTCACAACATACGCATTCACGGAATCTTTTACCGATTCAAACTGCGAGTAACCTTTCACTTTGCCCGGCGCATTGTTACAACGACCTTTCGCACATTTCATGCCAAACAGGTTGTTATTGCTACGAGCCAGCTTAGAGGTACCCCAGCCACTTTCGGCTGCTGCCATCGTTGCGACCATGCTGCCTGGGATGATATCCACACGCTCAAGCAAGGTGTTCCACGGTACACGACGTGTGTTCCCGTTCCAGCTCACTTTATAGTTTTTGGCTATCTCTTTCAGGCGCGCACGCTCGGACGGCGACCAGCGGCTGTCGTACTGCTTGGAAATAAGCCAGTTACGATCCGCCGTAATCGCGGCATTTTGACTTGTAATGTAAGGCATTACCGTCCGGAGAAACGCTTTTTTCCTTGGTGTTCCGGAAGGGTATTTTCGCAAATCAGGAAGTGAACTACTCTTTGCACTATTGCGAGAATACTCTTGTTTACTGCTAACCTTACTACTTGCTGTCGTCTTTATGACGTGGGCTTTCTTACTCGTTGTATCCGTGTGCGTCTTTGCAAGCACCCCACCAGAAAATGCCGTGGTGAGTAACATGAGTATCGCAGCCCCATATCGTCGAATGGGAGTCGATATCATTAGGTCTCCTGGTCGGATAGAAACATTCCAACACCTTATTTTTTTCGAAAATTGAGAGGCGAATCTCAAATCCTAGCAAAAATAGACGAGAAGAGCACCATTAGAAATAGTCCAAATCCGAAACCCTGTCACCTGGAATCTGCGCGTTTCAGCATCATTCTCGCGAAAACGTGCTCAATATCGCAGTTAAATAGCGTACTTAGCGTGAGATCACTCACCCTCGTTGCTCCTCCCTGCGCGATAGCGCCAGGGGATGAGTTTGCCCACTAGAATAGATGGCAAACTGAGCAAAATGCTGTGACAGGAAAATGGTATGAAATGTTCTGCTCTCGCTCTTCTGTTCTTGCCTGCACTGGCCAGCGCCGACTGGTCCGCCCCCGGCTTTCCAGCCTTTACCGCTGAAGGAACGGGCGTCTTCACGGCACAGGCAAAGCTGACGAAGGGTACCCGCCCGCTGACGTTGAGTTTTGACAAGGCGTGCTGGCAACCCACCAACGCCATAAAACTCAACGAGATGATGTCACTGAAGCCGTGCGAAGGCGATCCGGCGCAGTGGCGCATCTTCCGCGATGGGGATTATCAGGCACGAATTGATACCCGCTCCGGCACGCCAACGCTGATGTTGACCGTTGCCAGCGCCAACGAACAGGCGGTGGCATCGGTAGTGCGCCAGTGTCCCAAATGGGACGGCAAACCGTTGACGCTCGATGTCAGCAATACCTTCCCGGAAGGGAGCGTGGTGCGTGATTTTTACAGCAAACAGACCGCGACGGTGCAGCAGGGTAAAATTACCCTGCAACCCGCACCGGGGAGCAACGGCCTGCTGTTACTTGAGCGGGCAGAAACGGACAAGCCCGCCCCGTTCAGTTGGCAAAACGCCACCGTCTATTTTGTTCTCACCGACCGGTTTGAGAATGGCGATCCGGGCAATGACAACAGCTACGGGCGCCATAAAGATGGCATGCAGGAGATCGGCACCTTCCACGGCGGCGACCTGAAAGGACTCACCAGCAAACTGGATTATCTGCAACAGCTTGGCGTTAACGCCCTGTGGATCAGCTCCCCGCTGGAGCAGATCCACGGCTGGGTCGGGGGCGGAACGAAAGGCGATTTCCCCCATTACGCCTATCACGGCTATTACACCCAGGACTGGACCCGGCTCGATGCCAACATGGGTACGGAGGATGATTTACGTCAGCTGGTAGATGAAGCTCACCGCCGGGGGATCCGCATCCTGTTTGACGTGGTGATGAACCACACCGGTTACGCGACGCTGGCGGACATGCAGGCGTACCAGTTCGGATCGCTCTATCTGCAGGGCGAAGAGCTGAAGAAAACCCTGGGCGAACGCTGGACTGACTGGAAACCGGGGGCCGGCCAGAGCTGGCACAGCTTTAATGACTACATCAACTTCAGCGATAAAGCGGGCTGGGAAAACTGGTGGGGCAAGAAGTGGGTACGCACCGATATCGGCGATTATGACAACCCCGGCTTCGACGATCTGACCATGTCGCTGGCCTTCCTGCCGGACCTGAAGACGGAATCGACCACCCCATCAGGCTTACCGAATTTCTATCGCCACAAGCCCGACACCCGGGCGAAGGCCATTGACGGTTACACGCCCCGGGATTACCTCACCCACTGGTTGAGTCAGTGGGTGCGTGAATACGGCATCGACGGTTTCCGCGTTGATACCGCCAAGCATGTTGAGCTGGCGGGCTGGCAGCAGCTGAAAGACCAGGCCAGCGATGCCCTTAAAGCATGGAAAGCGGCCAACCCGGAGAAAAAACTCGACGATGCCCCGTTCTGGATGACCGGTGAATCCTGGGGGCACGGGGTAATGCAGAGCGATTACTACCGTCACGGCTTCGATGCGATGATCAATTTTGATTACCAGGAGCAGGCGGCCAAAGCGGTAGATTGTCTGGCGGACATTGACCTGACCTGGCAGCAGATGGCGGAAAAGCTGCAGAGCTTTAACGTCCTGAGCTATCTCTCCTCTCACGATACCCGTCTGTTCCGCGAGGGTGACCAGCGTGCGGCAGAGCTGCTGTTGCTGGCGCCGGGCAGCGTACAGATCTTTTATGGCGATGAATCTGCAAGACCGTTCGGCCCGACGGGCTCCGATCCCTTACAGGGCACGCGCTCGGACATGAACTGGCAGGATATCAACGGCTCGCAGGCTGCAAACGTCGCCCACTGGCAGCGGCTCGGTCAGTTCCGCGCCCGCCATCCGGCGATCGGTGAAGGCAGACAAACCACGCTGACGATGCCTCAGGGCTACGGCTTTGTCCGCGAGCATCAGGGCGACAAGGTGATGGTGGTGTGGGCGGGTAATCGCTGATCGGCTGGGGCAAAATCCCTCTCCTACGGGAGAGGGGTGCAGGATAAATTGCTACCTGATAGCAAACTAACAACATAAAGTCACACATCTTCGTTTCGACGCTGATTTGCACCTGCGCAGTTGTAGCGTTATGGTGAGCCACACTTAGAACACGCTCGACAGATCACCTGCTATGACTTTTTCACTTTTCGGCGACAAATTCACCCGCCATTCAGGCATTACCCGCCTGATGGAGGATCTCAACGACGGGCTGCGCACACCGGGCGCCATCATGCTCGGCGGCGGTAACCCGGCACAAATCCCTGAGATGAACGCCTATTTTCAGACGCTCCTCGCGGACATGCTGGAAAATGGCAAAGCCAGAGATGCGCTGTGCAATTACGACGGCCCACAGGGCAAAACCGAGCTGCTTGCTGCCCTGGCTAAGATGCTGCGCGACACCCTCGGCTGGGAGATTGATCCACAGAACATTGCTCTGACAAACGGCAGCCAGAGCGCGTTTTTCTACTTATTTAACCTCTTCGCGGGACGACGTGCCGACGGCACCACCAAAAAAGTGCTCTTCCCGCTGACGCCGGAGTACATCGGTTATGCCGACTCCGGCCTTGAGGACGATCTTTTCGTCGCTGCGCGCCCGAACATCGAGCTACTGCCGGAAGGCCAGTTCAAATATCACGTCGATTTTGAGCATCTGCATATTGGCGAAGAGACCGGGATGATCTGCGTCTCGCGCCCCACCAACCCGACCGGCAACGTCATCACCGATGAAGAGCTGATTAAGCTGGATGCGCTGGCGAACCAGCATGATATTCCGCTGGTGATCGATAACGCCTACGGGGTCCCCTTCCCGGGCATTATCTTCAGCGAAGCGCGTCCGCTGTGGAACCCGAACATTGTGCTGTGCATGAGCCTCTCCAAGCTGGGTCTGCCGGGCAGCCGCTGCGGGATTATCATCGCCAATGAGAAAATTATCACCGCCATTACCAACATGAACGGCATCATCAGCCTCTCCCCTGGCGGGATCGGCCCGGCAATGATGTGCGAGATGATTAAGCGCAACGATCTGCTGCGCCTGTCCAACGAGGTGATTAAGCCCTTCTACTATCAGCGCGTCCAGGAGACCATTGCGACTATCCGCCGCTATCTCCCGGAAGAGCGCTGTCTGATCCACAAACCCGAAGGGGCAATTTTCCTCTGGCTGTGGTTTAAGGATCTGCCGATCACCACCGAACTGCTCTATCAGCGTCTGAAAAAGCGCGGTGTATTGATGGTGCCGGGGGATTATTTCTTCCCGGGGCTGGACAAGCCGTGGCCGCACACCCACCAGTGCATGCGCATGAACTATGTCCCGGACCCAGAAAAAATCGAAGCGGGCGTGAAGATCCTCGCCGAGGAGATCGACCTCGCCTGGCGGGAAAACGGTCAGTAATGATTTATGCCAGATAACGCAGCCGTTCGGCACGTAATCTGGCAGGATCGACGCAACTTAACGCGCGGGTTGGACAGGCCTCCACGCAGGCGGGTCCGCCTTCGCGGTGCGCACAACGGTCGCACTTCAGTGCCTGCACCGCTTCTGCTTCTCCCGTAACCTGCATCGCCCCGAACGGGCAGGCAATCATGCAGCTTTTACAGCCGATACAGCGGTGTTGCTCCACCCGCCAGACCCCCTGCTCACGCTGGATCGCCTGCGTCGGGCAGACGTTGGCGCAGGGGGCATCTTCACACTGGTGGCAGGTGACCGCCGTAGTGAACGTCCCGCCTTTCACCACCCGGATGCGGGAGGTAAAGGTCTTTGCCGTCACAGCGGCACAATTCTGGTTCTCCTGGTGCGATACCACGCAGGCCACTTCGCAGGTGCGACAGCCAATACATTTCGCCGGGTCCGCAACAATAAACGGGTTCATCGCCTGCTCCATCCTTGTTGAAAAAGTCAGGTTGCCAGAGTGTTCAGGGCACGCGCTTTGATCAGACGGGGCAAAAAGTCACTTTTGTGCGTCCTGCCGCGAATACTGGCCATTTGCCACAGCGCTCAGGCGGAATTGATGTGCTCCTTGCAGTAGCGGCGCTTCCAGACGCCGGGCGTTAACCCGGTATGCTTACGAAAAATTTGCCGGAAATATCCGGTGTCGTTAAACCCGCAGCGCACCGCCACCTCCTTGAGCGACACGGCATCATTAAGCAGTAACTTCTCCGCGGCCCTGACGCGCTGACGGTGGATAGCCTCGGTGAGCGTCAGATGAAAGACCCGACGAAACACCCGCCCCAGATAATCGGCGTTGCAGTGCAGCTCCCGGGCAAGCTGCGACGTGGAGAGCGGCCGGTGAAACTGCGTGCTGATCAGCTGCCGCGCCTTCCACGCCAGGCTGACGCCCGCTTCGTCCGGGGCGAGCTCCTGCCCGGGCATGACTGAGAGCTGTTGCAGGATCAGCAGCAGAATAAATTCCAGCGCCGGGCTGCGCTGGAGCTTCTCCTGTTCGGTCAGAAATTGCCGGAACAGGGCAATCATCGCCTGCGGATCGCCGGTTTTGCCGTGCTGCTGCACCGACAGCAGCGTGCTCAGGGATGACGGCGCGGCCTGCTCGTGAACTTCAAAATGCAGCCAGTAAAAGCGTAAATCGGCAGGAAAATCTTCAATCCCCTTGTGTCGGCGGTGGGGCCACAGGAGCAGACTTTCTCCAGCATGGACCTCAAACAGCGTCGTATCCTCCTGGATCGTTAATGTCCCCTTTTCCACAAAGATGACCTCCCAGGAGTCGAGCCTGCGCGCCGGATGTCGCCCGACGCCCCGGGAGATAAAATAGCCGCCATTCTGCACCCTGATCGGAAGCGCTATGGATAATTCGAGCATGGTTATTCAATTTCTCGCTATTTATGAGCCAATGTTCTCTCTTTATCCCTGATTATTAACAGCTATTTGCCATTCGTCCCGATCAAAATCACATTTTACGCACAAGGTCGGAATCCTCACCTTTTTATACTTTTCCCTTCCCTTGTTGCCCCCAGGGAACAGTGCAAAATTAGTCAGGTACTCTGCAAAACAACATAAAAAATTCAATAACCCGAGGAGTTACCTCATGACTTCTACCCCGATTACACAGACAGAGATCGCCCAGCAGGCCATCCACGATCGCCTGACGGTGCGAGAAAAAATAGGCTACGGCCTGGGTGATGCTGGCGGCACGGTGATCACCTGTTTGATCATGAACTTTCTCACTTTTTTCTATACCGATGTCTTTGGTTTAACCCCGGCGCTGGTCGGCACGCTGTTTATCGCCCTGCGCATCTTCGACGCGATATCCGACCCGGTGATGGGGATCATCGCCGACCGTACCCAGAGCCGCTGGGGACGCTTTCGCCCCTGGCAGCTGTGGGTCGCCCTGCCGATTGGCATTATCGGCGTGCTGACCTTCACCGTGCCGGACGCGGGCATGGGAGTCAAAATCGCCTGGGCCTTCGGCACCTATCTGCTGCTCTCGGTGGGCTATACCGCCATCAATGTGCCCTATTGCGCGCTGATCAACACCATGACCACCCGCCACAGCGAAGTGCTCTCCTGCCAGTCATGGCGTTTTGTGCTGTGCGGCGTGGCCGGTTTTCTGGTCTCCGTTGGCCTGCCGTGGCTGGTTGAACTTCTCGGCCAGGGCAACGTGGCGCAGGGATATCAGTTCGGCGTGGGTGTGCTGTGCGCCATTGCGGTGGTGATGTTCCTGTGCTGCTTCTTCTGGGTTCGCGAGCGCGTACCGCTGGCGATGATGGGAAAATTTACCCTTAAGGAGCACCTCGCCGGTCTGCGTAACAACGACCAGCTGCTGCTGATGCTAGTGATGTCTTTCCTGCTGATTAACGTCTTCAACATTCGTGGCGGCGGCTACATGTATTTCATCACTTACGTGCTGGAAGGGAGCACCGCCTACACCTCGCTCTTCTTCACGATGGTGACCTTTGCCTCTATTCTGGGCGCGGTGATCGTTAACCTGCTGTCACGTCGCAGCGACACCGTCAAACTCTACTACTACACCAACCTGGTGCTGGCAGCCCTGGCGGTGGGGATGTGGTTCCTGCCCGGCGGCCCGGCTTACCAGACTCTGTGGCTGGTGGTCATTCTGGCGAACGGCGTGATCCTCGGCTTTACCCTGCCGCTGCACTTCGCACTGATGGCCTTTGCTGACGACTACGGCGAGTGGAAAACCCGCGTACGCTCCTCCGGCATGAACTTCGCCTTTAACCTCTTTTTCATCAAGCTGGCCTGGGCTTCCAGCGCCGGGATCATCAGCCTGGTGTTTATTTTCGTCGCCTACCAGCCGGGCGCAGGCAACCAGACGCCCGCCTCATTACAGGGCATTACCGCCATGGAGACCCTGCTGCCCGCTCTTTTCCATCTGCTGCTGGCGCTGGCGATCCGCAAGTGCCGACTCAATAACCCGATGATGACGCGCATTGCCACCGACCTGCGCCAGCGTCACGCTCACGCCTGAGGAGAACATGATGTCCATAATGGAACCCGACCTGCATAAACTGAAAATCAGCGACCCGTTTCTGGGTCAGTATCAACAGCTGGTGCGCGATGTGGTCATCCCCTACCAGTGGGATGCCCTGAACGATCGCATTGAGGAGGCGGAACCGAGCCATGCCATCAGCAACTTTCGCATCGCGGCGGGTCAGCAAAATGGTGAATTCTACGGGATGGTCTTTCAGGACAGCGACGTGGCGAAATGGCTGGAGGCGGTCGCCTGGTCGCTATGCCAGAAACCCGACGCGGAGCTGGAAAAAACCGCCGATGAGGTGATTGAACTGGTAGCCGCCGCTCAGTGCGACGATGGCTATCTCAATACCTGGTTCACGGTAAAAGCGCCGGAGGAGCGCTGGACAAACCTGGCGGAGTGCCACGAGCTTTACTGCGCCGGGCATATGATTGAAGCGGGCGTAGCCTGGTTCCAGGGCACCGGCAAACGCCGTCTGCTGGAGGTGGTCTGTAAGCTGGCCGACCATATCGACAGCGTTTTTGGTCCGGGCGAGCAGCAGCTACACGGCTATCCCGGCCACCCGGAGATCGAGCTGGCGCTGATGCGCCTGTTTGATGTCACCCAGGAGCCGCGCTACCTGGCGCTGGCGAAATATTTCGTTGAAGCGCGTGGCACCCAGCCGCACTTCTACGACATCGAATATGAAAAGCGGGGCAAAACCTCGTACTGGAACACCTACGGCCCGGCGTGGATGGTACAGGATAAAGCCTACAGCCAGGCGCATCAGCCGCTGGCGGAACAGCAAACGGCGATTGGTCATGCGGTGCGTTTCGTCTATCTGATGACCGGCGTCGCGCACCTGGCCCGTTTAAATCAGGATGAGAGTAAACGCCAGGACTGCCTGCGCCTGTGGAATAACATGGCCCAGCGCCAGCTCTATATCACCGGCGGGATTGGTTCCCAGAGCAGCGGCGAAGCCTTCAGCAGCGATTACGATCTGCCGAACGACACCGTCTATGCTGAAAGCTGCGCCTCCATCGGCCTGATGATGTTTGCCCGTCGCATGCTGGAAATGGAAGCCAACAGCCAGTACGCCGACGTTATGGAGCGGGCGCTGTACAACACCGTGCTTGGCGGCATGGCGCTGGACGGGAAACACTTCTTCTACGTCAACCCGCTGGAAGTGCATCCGAAGACGCTGAAATTTAACCATGTCTACGATCACGTGAAGCCGGTTCGCCAGCGCTGGTTCGGCTGCGCCTGCTGCCCGCCAAACATCGCCCGCGTTCTGGCCTCGATTGGTCACTACATCTATACCGTTCGCGACGATGCCCTGTTTATCAACCTCTACATCGGCAACAGCATGGCTTTCCCGGTGGGTGAGCAGGAGTTGCAGCTGCGGATCAGCGGCAACTACCCGTGGCAGGAGCAGGTCGTCATCGAAATCGCCTCCTCGGTGGACGTCGACTATACCCTGGCCTTACGTGCGCCGGACTGGTGCGACAATCCACAGCTCACGCTGAATGGCAAACCCATCACGGGTGAGATGCGTCAGGGCTATATCTACCTGACCCGCCGCTGGCAGGAAGGCGATAAGCTGGTGTTAACCCTGCCGATGCCGGTCCGCCGGGTTTACGGTAATCCGCAGGTGCGCCAGCAGGCCGGAAAAGTGGCTTTGCAGCGCGGACCACTGGTCTACTGTCTTGAAGAGGCGGATAACGGCGCGGGGCTGCACAACCTTACCCTGCCAGCCGACAGCGAATTCAGACTCGTTGAAGGCAAAGGGATTTTTGCCCATAAGATGCTGATCCAGACGCAAGGGTATGTCCGCCACGCCGCGGACGCTGAACACCAACCGCTGTGGCAGTACGATCGTGCCCCCGCCACGCAACAGGCGCAGACGCTGACCTTTATTCCGTGGTTTAGCTGGGCTAACCGGGGCGAAGGGGAGATGCGGATCTGGGTGGATGAGGCGAACGCCGCACGCTAAAGCCGGAAAACAGAATCAGCCCTCATCTCAGAGGGCTGATTTTTACTACCTTAAAACGTCCAGGAGAGACCGGTCATCAGCGCGAAGCTGTCGTCACGGTCGATCATCGGGCTGTTTTTCACATCGTCAGGCAGCACGGTATAGACGGCGCTGGCATTCAGAGAGAGATTCTGTGTCAGCGGGTATTTAGCTGCCACACCCACATAAGGGGTCACGGTTTCGCCTGCGTTGTACTGCTTTAAACCGCTGCGACGGGACTCTTTCTGCGAGACGCCGTAGTAGTAATCGTTGAAGCTTTCATCGTAGTAAAAGACCCCCACCGATGGCGTCAGGGTCAGGCGCGCCATGCGGAACGGGCGGAAATAAGAGATTTCGCCCATCACGCCGCCGCTCTCATCCATCGCATCGGCGGCAATCGCCAACTTCAGGCTACCCCAGCTTTCATGGTGATAATAGGCGCCGCCCAGCATCGCGGAGGCTTTGCGCTCGTCCAGCTGCTTCATCGCAGAGTCGTCGTTATCGTCCGGATCAAAGTGCAGCGGCATCCAGGAGGCGGTCAGGCTGAGTTCGTTTTTGGCATCTTTCCAGACAATCCAGCCGCTGGTAGCCTGACGCACGTAAAAATGTTCCCCTTCGTAGTGCATTAATGGAACAGCGAAAACATTCTCGTTATAACCTTTATACGGTGACTCATTAAAAACGGCGCCCGCGCCAACTGAAAATTCATCCGCCATTGCGGGAGCAGCCTCAAATAAAACCGTGGCGATGAGTAAACTCTTTTTAAACGTCATTGTTTGTAATCCATTAAATTTCCTGCGACCCGGCGCATAATAATGGTTACAAAAATCGCAATGCAATTTTGATATTTGTATAATATTATATATAAATTCATATAGATGAGCATCAGGCAATGCACAAGCTGCAAATCAAACCGCGCGAATTAAAAATTATTTCCGTCATTGCCGCCACTCACAGCATTGGAGATGCTGCCGCGTTGTTGGGTATGGCCCAGGCCAACGTCAGTAAATATCTCTCGGATTTCGAAACTCGCGTCGGGCTGAAGATTTTCGAGCGCACCACCCGTCACCTGGCGCTGACCCAGTTTGGCCAGTCGCTGCTGCCCTTTATCAACGCTTCGCTGGAAAAGAACGAACAACTGGTTAATTTTATTGCAGATTATAAGCATGAAAAACGCGGTAAAGTGACTATTTACGGGCCAACGGGTATCATTACCTGGCTGGCCCGCCATGTGATTCATGAGATCGACAATATTGGCGATATTCGCATTAGCCTGAAAACCTATAACCTGAATGGCAGCGAGTTTCTCGAAGGCGTCGTGTTCCCCGACGATTGTGATATTTTAATTACCTATGCCCAACCCAAAGATGAAAGTCTGGTCGCCACGACCTTAACCAAATATTCGGTTACCGCTTTCGCCACCCCGGAATATATTAAAAAGCATCCTATTAGTTATCCTGAGGATTTAATTAACCACTCCTGCATTCTTATTGATTCAATGGTTATCGACGATGCCAACATCTGGCGTTTCCGCGCGAATCACAGCAATCAGATACATGACTATAAAGTCACCGGGAACTATATTTGCGACAACACCCAGACGGCGCTGGAGCTGGCGCGCAATCATCTGGGGATCGTTTTTGCGCCCAAACAGAGCCTGCAGAAAGAGATCGAACAGGGTGTTCTGGTGCCCTGCTTCGCGCATCAGGAGGAGTGGTGGCTGGATCTGGTGGCTATCTTCCGTAAACGTGACTATCAACCGTGGCGGGTGCAGTATGTACTCGACGGCGTGCTGAATACCCTGCGTAAGCAGATAGCGCAGGCCACCCAGCGGCGACCTGCGCTGAAGGGTCAGAACAGCCCGAGCGGCTTGTCGGAGTAGCTCACCAGCAGACACTTGGTCTGCTGGTAATGTTCCAGCATCATCTTGTGCGTTTCGCGGCCAATACCTGACTGTTTATATCCGCCAAACGCGGCATGGGCCGGGTAAGCGTGATAGCAGTTGGTCCATACGCGTCCGGCCTGGATCCCGCGGCCCATCTGATAGGCCAGATTGCCGTTGCGGCTCCAGACGCCTGCGCCCAGGCCATACTGGGTATCGTTGGCCAGCTCCAGCGCCTCCTCCATGGTTTTGAAGGTAGTCACCGCCAGCACCGGGCCAAAGATCTCCTCCTGGAAGACGCGCATGTTGTTTTTACCGGACAGGATGGTCGGCTCAAGGTAGTAACCCTCTTTCAGCTCCCCGTCCAGCATCTTGCGCCGCCCGCCGGTTAAGATATCCGCCCCCTCTTTCTTACCGATATCAATGTAGTTGAGGATCGTCTCCAGCTGCCCGTGGGAAACCTGGGCCCCCATCTGGGTACCGTTGTCCAGCGGGTTACCGCTGCGGATCGACTCCACGCGGCGGATGGCGCGCTCCATAAAGCGTTCGTAAATGGACTCCTGCACCAACGCCCGGCTTGGACAGGTACAGACTTCACCCTGGTTGAAGGCAAAAAGCGCAAACCCTTCCAGCGCCTTGTCAAAGAAGGCATCCTCTTCATCCATCACATCGGCGAAGAAGATGTTCGGGGATTTTCCGCCCAGCTCCAGCGTGACCGGGATGATGTTCTGGGTGGCGTACTGCATGATCTGCTGGCCCACTTCGGTGGAGCCGGTAAAGGCCACCTTGGCGATCCGTTTGGAGGTCGCCAGATATTCACCAATCTCCCCGCCCGCACCGTTGACCACATTCACGACACCCGGCGGGAGCAGGTCGCCCACCACTTCCATCAGCAGCAGGATCGACAGCGGGGTTAAGCGCGCCGGTTTCAGTACCACACAGTTGCCTGCCGCCAGCGCGGGCGCCATTTTCCAGGCGGCCATCAACAGCGGGAAGTTCCACGGAATGATCTGTCCGACCACACCCAGCGGCTCATGGAAGTGATAGGCCACGGTATCTTTGTCCACCTCGCTGATCCCCCCTTCCTGCGCACGAATACAGGAGGCGAAGTAGCGGAAATGGTCGATAGCCAGCGGCACGTCGGCGGCCATGGTTTCGCGGATCGGTTTACCGTTGTCCCAGGTTTCCGCCGTGGCTAAAAGCTCCAGATTCTGCTCCATACGATCGGCGATTTTGAACAGGATCGCCGCGCGATCCTGTACCGAGGTGTGCGCCCACTTCTCTTTCGCTTTATGGGCGGCATCCAGCGCCAGGTCGATATCGCGTTTCCCGGAGCTGGCGATCTCGCACAGCGGCTGGCCGGTCACCGGGGTGAGGTTCTGATAATAGTCGCCGTCGGCCGGAGGAACCCAGTCGCCGCCGATAAAGTTGTCATAACGGGCTTTAAGTTTGAGAGGAAAACCATATTCGCCAGGCAGGATACGTGCTGATGGAGGGTTATTCGTCATGACTGTCTCCTTGTGTGTAGTGTCTTTCAAAGGTAGACCGCGGCGGTGAAAACATCGCCAGTCGTCGCCTGCTTTGCGAGCCCCTTCACGCATTACCTTACTTTACGTTTGGTTTTCGGCGCTGAGCCATACTTAAAGCGCACAACCCGGGCGGAGGTAAGGATAAATGCGGCTTTTTATCGGCTTTGACGTGGGCGGAACCCACATTAAACATGGCGTGATCGACGAGAACGGCAACGAAATCGCCACCGATCAGTTTGATACCCCAGAGGATGAAGAGAGCTTTAAGCAACAGTGGCGCGAGGTGGTCGAGGCTTACCAGAACGAACACGAGATCGCGGCTATCGGCGTGAGTTTTCCTGGCCACATCAATACCCATACCGGCGAAGCCGCAAAGGCGGGCGCGCTCGACTATCTGGACAACGTCAACCTGTATGCGCTTTTCTCAGAGCTGACGGACCTGCCGGTTATCGCCGAGAATGACGCCAACTGCGCTGCGCTGGGCGAACGCTGGCGCGGCGCGGGGCGTGAATATGAAAACTTTGTCTGCATTACGCTCGGTACCGGGATCGGCGGCGGCATTGTGGTGGAGGGCGATCTCTGGCGCGGCTCGCACCACCGCGCCGGGGAATTCGGGGTGATCCCGGTCGGCAAGAACGGCGAAGGGATGCATATCGTCGCCTCGGCCAAAGGGCTGATGGAGACCTGCCGCCGGGCGCTGGCCGTCTCCGAAGAGGAGATGCCGAAAGGCGAAGAGCTGTTCGAGCGTATGGAGAACGACCTGCATCTGCGCGAAGCCGTCGAAGAGTGGGCCCTGTTTCTGGCCCGCGGAGTCTACAGCGTCATCTCCATGTTTGATCCGCAGGTGGTGCTGATTGGCGGCGGCATCAGCGAGCAGGAGAAAATTTATAAGCTGCTCGACAGACACCTGCAGACCTTTGAAGAGTGGGAGGCGCTGCAGGTGCCCATCCTGCCCTGTCAGTTGGGTAACCAGGCGGGCAGGCTGGGAGCCGTATGGCTGGCAAAACAGAAACTTGCCAGAAGCGAGGCTTAAGGCTGCGGCGACTCGCCGGTAAAGAGCTGTGCGTCACGCAGGAGATGATCGTTACCGCGGCGGCGGGTAAAGCCAATGCGGTTGAAATACTCCAGGATCTGGATCGCCAGTTTACGCCCGACGTTCAGCCGATCGCGGAAATCCGCCGCGCAGGTGGAGCCGCGCTCGCTATCCAGCGCCCGGATCAGATTCGCAAAGGTGACGATGCGATCGTGGCGATAGTAACGGTCTTTGACGATCGCGGTGATCAGCCCCTGCTGCGCCGCATGCTTCAGCACCTGACGCATGGTCTGTTCGTCAGTGGCGGTTTCACGCGCCAGGTCGCGTACCCACCAGGGGTCGTCGCGGAACAGCGCCTGCGCTTTTTGCCAGACGGCCTGCTGCTCCGGGGTAAAGCCCGCTTTATGATCCGGCAGATGCAGCCAGCCGTGGTAGCTGTGTAGCTCCCCGCTCTCGCGCATCCGCTCGATCAGCAGCAGCACCAGGGCTTCATCCTCCATCGGCAGCGCCATGCGACGCAGGCGCTCGCGCCCGGGGCCAGGTTCATCCTGATGCTGCTGATGATAGATTGCCAGCACATCGAGAATTTTACGCTGCCAGCGTGCGGCAACCGGGGTGTTTAACAGACTGTTTCCGGCCTGGATGAACGTCGGCTGCTGCGTCAGCTGACGCAGTCCTTCTCCGCTGAGCTGGCGTGCCCAGCCAAAGTCATCCAGATTCACCGCCCCACGCTCCAGGTGCGCCAGCAGGGCGCTGCGGTCATCCGTCGCCGTCTCAAGCGTCGCCAGCCAGTTCAGGTACTCCGGCTTACGCTTTCCGCGACGCGGGGGATTAAGCGTCACGACCCGCGCCCCGGCCAGGGTGACGCGGGCAGAAATATCGCGCAGCACCAGCCGATCGTTGCCGGCCAGCCACAGAGGGGTGTCAAAGACCAGCTCCGCCAGCGCCCCCTCCAGCAGCGAGACACGTCCCGTCACGTGGCTGGCG
Source organism: Leclercia sp. GHBNCSD (assembly GCF_055805075.1). NCBI lineage: Bacteria > Pseudomonadati > Pseudomonadota > Gammaproteobacteria > Enterobacterales > Enterobacteriaceae > Leclercia > Leclercia sp. GHBNCSD. The sequence continues at coordinate 1,816,544 of NZ_JBQVYO010000001.1, forward strand.
GCATGGTGAATATGCAGCGGCTGCCACTGCGCGAGCGGTACATCGCTCTGCAGGGAGACAATCACCCGCGTGGCCGGCTCCGGCGGCGCTTCGGCCAGCAGCCAGTCGCCGCGGTTCAGCTCAGCTTTTTCCGTATCACCCACCAGATTCAGGGCAATACGCTGTCCGGCGTGCGCCTGTTCGACAGGCTGATTCTGCGCGTGCAACCCGCGAATACGTACCGGCTTGTTGACTCCGGTCAGCCACAGGCTGTCACCCACGCGCACCTCGCCAGACAGCGCCGTGCCGGTCACCACCAGCCCCGCCCCTTTCACGGTAAAGGCGCGGTCGATAGCCAGCCGAAAACGGTGATGGTCAGCATGGGCGCGCTCAGGGAGCTGTTGCAGATGATCGCGCAGGGCATCGATTCCCCGCCCTTCGGTGGCGACGGTGACAAACAGCGTGGCATCCGCGAAGCCATAATCGCGCAGGGTCGCCAGCACCTCCTCGCGCACCGCCTCCACCCGCTCCTCATCGACGCGATCGGCTTTGGTCAGCGCCACCGTCAGCTGCGGGTTGCCGGTCAGACTGAGGATCTGCAGATGCTCGCGCGTCTGCGCCATCACCCCGTCATCACAGGCCACCACCAGCAGGGCGTGATCGATACCGCCCACCCCCGCCAGCATGTTGGATAAAAACTTTTCGTGCCCCGGCACGTCAATAAACCCCAGCACCCGGCCATCCGGCTGCGGCCAGTAGGCATAACCCAGATCGATGGTCATACCGCGCTTTTTCTCTTCCGGCAGTCGGTCGGCGTTGACGCCGGTGATCGCCTGCAACAACGTCGTTTTGCCATGGTCAACATGACCGGCAGTGGCAATAATCATTTCAACAACATCTCCAGAAACAGTGCTTCATCTTCCAGGCAACGTAAATCCAGCCACAGGCGCCCGTCCTTGATCCGTCCGAGCACCGGCACGGGCAGCGAGCGCCAGCGCAATGCCAGCGCGTCCAGCTGGCCGCCGCGCCCGTCACGCGGGGTAAAGGTCAGTGCCGCGCCGGGCAGACGATCCACCGGCAGCGACCCGCTGCCCGGCTGCGACAGGCAATCTTCCACCCGCACCTCGAAGTCAGGGTAGTGTGCAGCAATGTCTGTCAGCAGCCGCTCCCCCTGACGGTGAATGGAGGCGGCATCGCGGCTCAACAGGCGCAGCGTCGGCAGCCGTTCGGCCAGCGTCTCCGGATGAAGATAGAGGCGCAAGGTCGCCTCCAGCGCGGCGAGGGTCATTTTATCCGCCCGCAGGGCGCGTTTCAGTGGATGCTGTTGCAATCTGGCAATCAGCTCGCGCTTACCGACAATAATCCCCGCCTGCGGACCGCCTAACAGCTTATCCCCCGAGAAGCTCACCAGGCTGACACCGGCGGCAATCAGCGCCTGGGGCATCGGCTCTTTCGGCAGGCCATAGCGGCTGAGATCCACCAGCGAACCGCTGCCCAGATCGACGACCACCGGCACCTCTTTCTCCTGCCCGATGCGCACCAGCTCGGCTTCGTCGACGGCATGAGTAAAGCCTTCGATGTGGTAGTTACTGGTATGCACCTTCATCAACAGAGCGGTGTTTTCATTGATGGCTGCGGCGTAATCCCGGTCGTGGGTACGGTTGGTGGTGCCCACCTCGCGAAGCTGGCACCCGGCCTGGGTCATCACATCCGGGATGCGAAACGCGCCGCCAATCTCCACCAGCTCACCGCGGGAGACCACCACCTCTTTGCCGCTTGCCGTCGCGGCCAGCATCAGCAGCACCGCCGCAGCGTTGTTATTCACAATGCAGGCATCTTCCGCCCCGGTGAGCTGGCACAGCAGCGCCGCCAGCGCGCGGTCGCGGTGGCCGCGTCCGGCACCGTCGAGATCGTACTCCAGGGTCACTGGCACCTGCATCGCCTGGGTGACCGCGGCAACCGCCTCCTCTGCCAGCAGCGCGCGCCCCAGATTGGTATGCAGCACGGTGCCCGTCAGGTTGATGACCGGGCGCAGGCCCGTGGCGTCATCCTGCGCCAGCCGCTTTTCGGTCTCCTGGGCCCAGTCGTCGCACCACGCTGGCAGGCGGTTGTCGGCGCGGATCCCGGCGCGGGCTTCGTCCTGTAACAGACGCAAGGTCTCCACCGTTCGGCTGTGACCAAACCGGGCAATAATGGCAGTAAGACGGGCATCGCGAAGCAGACGATCGGTCGCGGGGAGTTGGCTGTAGAGAGCGTGCTGAGTAGTCATGAATATGCCTGACAGTTAGGTATTTTCCCCCCTCCCGACGGGAGAGGGAGTCAATGTCAGGAGCGATTGTACCGCGTCCGGCAAGGAAGTGTTATCGACGACATCAAGCCTTTGGCGGTTCGGTACGGGCGAAACTTTCACGCTGGAAGAGGGTTTCCGCCAGCTTAACCAGCAGCGGACGATCGACGCACCAGCCCGGTGAAACCCGGCGGAAATTGAGGTAGCCGATGGCGCAGGCGATGGCGATGGTCGCCAGATTGACGCTGTCGGTGGCAATTTTCCCGTCGCGGATCAGCTGCTCACAATGATCGAGACTGCGAGCGATTTTCTCGCGCTGACGCAGCAGCTCGGTCTCGGATTGCTGCGCCGCCGGGCGGGCCTGTTCACGCACGGAGGCTAACGCCGCATCCATGATCCCATCCGCCAGCGCCTCGATTTGCCGGATAGCCAGCGCCGCTTTCGGTTCACGGGGGATCATCGCCGGGGCGATATCCAGCAGTTCGATATAGCTGGCAATGATGGGGGAATCGAACCAGTGTTCACCGTCATCGGTTACCAGCGCCGGGACTTTGCCCAGGGGATTGTACTGCGCGACACCGCTTTCAGCCTGATAGGGCTGTTCATTAACAAATTCAAAAGTGATGCCTTTCTCCAGCAGGAGAATGGAGATTTTACGTACAAAGGGACTGGTATAACTGCCGATGAGTTTCATTGCCTGCTCCTTATCCGCCAACAAAAGCATAAGTATGGCTCAGGCAAAGAAAAAAGGCAGGCGATGCATCGCGCATGCCTGCCTTTCAGGGGATTAATGGTCGAGATAGAGGTAGTGCATCCAGCTGGTCATACGCAACAGGACCTTACGCATCACGGAAACATGCGAGAAGTGATCGGAGTAAACCGCCACCTGGGCATAGATACCGTCAGGCAGAGCGTCCACGTCGGCGTTCGGCTCCAGTTCAATGGTGCCCAGCACGCCGTCGGTACCCGGCACTACCGTCAGGGACTGCAGCGAGCCCTGCGCCTGGTAAGAACCGCCCGGCACCACCGGCAGAATGCTGGTGAGCTTGCCAGAGAACACCTGGCCCGGCAGGGCGTTGAATACCACTTCAGCTTCATCGCCCGGTTTCAGACGCAGCAACGAGTTCTGGCGGAACTGCGCCACAATCTGCCGTTTCTGCTCAGGAATGAACACCATCACCGGACGCAGCGGCAGTGAAGCCGCATAGGTCCCCGGACGAATCAGCACCTGGGTGATGTAGCCGTTGCTCGGCGCCCGGATGATGGTCTGGTCCAGGTTGTAGGTGGCTTCGGCCAGCTGGGCGCGCAGAGAGGCGATTTGCGACTGTTCGCCGTTAGACATGCTTTCTAACTGGCTCTGGATCTGCACCTGTTCCGCCACCGACGCCTTCACCATGGCGTCCTGCGCCAGGTAGTTTTGCCGCGCGTTATCGATGTCGCTTTCAGAGAACGGATTCACCTTCGCCCGGCTGCCTTTCACATAACGCTGATAGTCTTTGAACAGACGGTCACGCTCGGCGGAGACGCGGGTGGTATTCGATTGTGCTTCCGTAAGCTGGGCTTTCAGAACATCAATATTGTGTGTCGCCGTCACCAGGTCGGCCTGGAGCCGATCGACGCGCGCTTTATACCTGCCCGGGTCGATTTTAAATAACACTTCGCCCTTTTTAATGAGCTGGTTATTTTTATCGGTCACTTCGGTTACTACCCCTGTAACCTGCGGCGTAATCGGAATTGAGATAACCGCTTTCTGCGCCGTAAACGTATAGGGGTGGTTATAGTTCATTAATAAAATAAGGCCGGCCACGATAAATACGCCGCCTAACGTTGCGGTCGCCAGCGTCCACTGGTTTACCGGGATACGGAATATTTTAAAGATGGCCCATGCAAACGCGACATAGGTCAATATGATCAACAGATCCATGATTATCGCTCCGGCGTATTCTTGTCAGCAACGGGCGGCACGGCGGCCAGTTTTTGTTCCAGCTCGGCTACGCGCTTCGCCAGCGCATCTACGTCGGGGCTACGGTCCGGGGGCTGAATGTGGTTCTGCATTCCCCAGCCGCGCTCTGGCTGGTAGAGCGTGGCCCAAATCCACAGAAATGGCCAGATGGCATGGAGCGTAAACAGGCTTATCCATCCCGCCGTATGGATCGCATCGGCATGAGGATGGTTGCGCTTTTTGGCCATATTATAAGGAATGTCATGGATAGCGATGATTCCATAGAAAAGAACCAGGAAAACAAAAATCAACACACCCAGCGCAAAATAGTTGAGAAACATATTTGCCTCGCTAAATAAATCAACAACTCATTTAAGTAATTAAATGGTAAGCAAGCATATTAATTCACTGGTAAGTACACGATCGTGATATTAATATTTCAGAGCCGGGGAGTATGGTTTTTCGTTATATCTCCATGCAAGTTTATAAGCGTGACAAAATATATCCTGAATAATAATAGACTTAAATTTACAATATGGATTACTTTAGCTTATAACTTTTTGCCACACCACATCACAGATATTTAATTTTGGCGATAAGTGTTGTTGACTTACATCCTGGCGCTGTTCGCCAAAGCAGAAGTTGTCTGCGATCACATCCAGAGAAATCCGCATAAAAATTTTTTGTGGTTTTGATCACACTCCAGAAACAAACTCGCGACTTCTAAATGTGATTTACTTCACATTTAAGGGGTTATATTGTCGCCTTCACGTCCATTGTATTTTTTTTACACATCAATTTTGTGATATTCATCACGCCATTCCTCACCACACCCCCCACATTTACGTGATTAAGATCACATAAATTTTGCCCATCTGGACAGTGAAACAATTAAGTGCCAGATTTCACGACATCAGAACAGTGCAGGCTACCTCTGCCACCGCATTCACAACAAACCTCGGGCCGAAGGCCTGCGTAAACAAAAAGAAGGGGTGTTTTATGTCATCCGATTTCAAGATCAAAGTTCAAAGCTTTGGTCGTTTCCTCAGCAACATGGTGATGCCAAATATCGGCGCGTTTATCGCGTGGGGTATCATCACCGCGTTATTTATTCCGACAGGGTGGTTGCCTAACGAAACGCTGGCAAAACTTGTAGGCCCAATGATCACCTATCTACTGCCGCTGCTCATCGGTTATACCGGTGGTCGTCTGGTTGGCGGTGACCGTGGCGGCGTGGTCGGTGCTATCACCACCATGGGTGTTATTGTCGGTGCGGATATGCCGATGTTCCTCGGCGCAATGATTGCCGGTCCACTGGGCGGCTGGGCAATTAAGAAATTTGACGTCTGGGTTGATGGCAAGATCAAATCCGGCTTCGAAATGCTGGTGAACAACTTCTCTGCCGGCATCATCGGTATGATCCTGGCGATTCTGGCGTTCCTCGGCATTGGCCCTGCAGTTGAAGTACTTTCCAAACTGCTGGCGGCGGGCGTTAACTTCATGGTTGCCCACGACATGCTGCCGCTGGCGTCCATCTTTGTTGAACCGGCGAAAATTCTGTTCCTTAACAACGCCATCAACCACGGTATCTTCTCACCGCTGGGTATTCAGCAGTCTCACGATCTCGGCAAGTCTATCTTCTTCCTGATTGAAGCGAACCCGGGTCCAGGTATGGGCATCCTGCTGGCGTACATCTTCTTCGGTCGCGGCAGTGCGAAACAGTCTGCGGGCGGTGCGGCAATCATCCACTTCCTGGGTGGTATCCACGAAATTTACTTCCCGTACGTGCTGATGAACCCACGTCTGATCCTCGCCGTTATCCTCGGCGGTATGACCGGTGTGTTCACCCTGAGCGTGCTGGGTGGCGGTCTGGTTTCTCCGGCTTCTCCGGGTTCTATCCTGGCAGTACTGGCGATGACCCCGAAAGGTGCTTACTTCGCTAACCTCGCGGCAATCTTTGCAGCTATGGCAGTCTCCTTCATCGTGGCATCTATCCTGCTGAAAACCAGCAAAGTGAAAGAAGAAGACGATATCGAAGCGGCAACCCGTCGTATGCAGGACATGAAAGCCCAGTCTAAAGGCGCAACGCCGCTGGCTGCGGGCGATGTCTCTAACGACCTGAGCCATGTTCGTAAAATCATCGTTGCCTGCGACGCCGGTATGGGCTCCAGCGCCATGGGTGCAGGCGTACTGCGTAAGAAAGTGGCGGATGCCGGTCTGTCTCAGATCTCCGTTACCAACAGCGCCATTAACAGCCTGCCGCCGGATGTTGACCTGGTCATCACCCACCGCGACCTGACCGAGCGTGCGATGCGCCAGGTACCGCAGGCGCAGCACATTTCGCTGACCAACTTCCTCGACAGCGGCCTGTATACCAGCCTGACCGAACGCCTGGTGGCGGCACAGCGTCACGAAGAAAACGAAGTGAAAGTGCGTACCAGCCTGCAGGACAGCTTTGACGAGAGCAACAGCCACCTGTTCCGTCTGGGTGCAGAGAACATCTTCCTTGGCCGTACCGCGAGCAATAAAGAAGAAGCGATTCGCTTTGCCGGTGAGCAGCTGGTGAAAGGCGGCTACGTTCAGCCAGAATATGTTGAAGCGATGCTGGAACGTGAAAAACTGACCCCGACCTACCTGGGCGAATCCATTGCGGTACCGCACGGTACGGTTGAAGCGAAAGATCGCGTTCTGAAAACCGGCGTGGTGTTCTGTCAGTACCCGGCAGGCGTGCGCTTCGGTGAAGAAGAAGATGACATCGCCCGTCTGGTAATTGGTATCGCGGCCCGTAACAACGAGCACATTCAGGTGATTACCAGCCTGACCAATGCCCTGGACGATGAGAGTGTTATCGAACGTCTGGCTAACACCACCAGCGTAGAAGAAGTTCTGGCGCTGCTGAACAAGTAAGTTAAGCAAACCTCCCTCTCCCCGTTGGGGAGAGGGCTAGGGTGAGGGGAAATTCGCGTGGTTCCTCACCCCAGCCCTCTCGGGTAAAAACATTGATGAAGGTTAATACTATGAAAGCATTACATTTTGGCGCAGGTAACATCGGTCGTGGCTTTATCGGTAAACTGCTGGCAGACGCGGGCATTACGCTGACATTCGCCGATGTCAACCAGACGGTACTTGATGCCCTGAATGCACGTCATAGCTATCAGGTGCATGTGGTTGGCGAAAACGAGCAGGTTGAAACCGTGACCGGCGTCAACGCGGTCAGCAGCATTGGCGACGACGTTATCGATCTGATTGCCGGGGTTGACCTGGTGACGACCGCCGTCGGTCCGGTGGTGCTGGAGCGCATCGCGCCAGCGGTGGCGAAAGGTCTGGCCAAACGTAAGGCCCAGGGTAACGACGCCCCGCTGAATATCATCGCCTGTGAAAACATGGTGCGTGGAACCAGCCAGCTGAAAGGCCACGTGATGGCCGCGGTAGCCGATGAAGATAAAGCCTGGGTTGAAGAGCACGTTGGCTTTGTTGATTCCGCCGTAGACCGTATTGTGCCACCGTCCGCCTCTGCCACGCACGATCCGCTGGAAGTGACCGTCGAGACCTTCAGCGAATGGATTGTCGACAAAACCCAGTTTAAAGGCCCACTGCCTGACATTGCTGGCATGGAATTAACTGATAACCTGATGGCATTTGTCGAACGTAAGCTCTTCACGCTGAACACCGGGCATGCTATAACCGCCTACCTCGGTAAATTAGCCGGTCATCAGACCATTCGTGACGCCATTCTCGATGAGAAGGTCCGCGCCGTGGTAAAAGGTGCAATGGATGAGAGCGGCGCGGTATTGATTAAACGCTACGGTTTTGATGCCGATAAGCACGCGGCATACATTCAGAAAATCCTCGGTCGTTTTGAAAACCCGTATCTGAAAGATGACGTTGAGCGCGTTGGCCGTCAGCCGCTGCGCAAACTGAGTGCGGGCGATCGCCTGATTAAGCCGCTGCTCGGCACCCTGGAATATGGTCTGCCGCACGCCAACCTGGTCAAAGGCATTGCCGCCGCGATGCACTACCGCAGCGAAGAAGATCCGCAGGCGCAGGAGCTGGCGCAGTTAATTGCTGAGAAAGGTCCACAGGCCGCGCTGGCGCAGGTATCCGGTCTGGATGCCAACAGCGACGTGGTCGTGGAGGCGGTGAACGACTATAACGCAACCAAATGATGCAGGAACTGGCGCAGGTCATCCTGCGCCCGGAAGATAGATTGTCAGATATGCAGGCAATAATGGAACAAACCCAGGCCTTTGAAAACCGTGTGCTGGAGCGTCTGAATGCTGGCAAAACCGTTCGAAGTTTCCTGATATCCGCCGTCGAGTTATTAACCGAGGCGGTGAATATCCTGGTGCTTCAGGTGTTTCGCAAAGACGACTACGCAGTGAAATACGCAGTTGAACCGTTGCTCGACGGTGACGGCCCCTTGGGCGATTTATCTGTACGTCTGAAACTGATCTATGGCCTGGGCGTCATCAGCCGTCACGAGTATGAAGATGCGGAACTGCTGATGGCGTTGCGCGAGGAGCTCAATCACGACGGCAACGACTATTCGTTTACCGACGACGAGATCCTCGGTCCGCTGGGCGAGCTGCATTGCGTTACCGCCCTGCCCCCGGCGCCGCATTTTGATACCAGCGATCCTGAGCTTTACGCCATGCAGAAACAGCGTTATCAGCAGATTGTTCGCTCCACCATGGTACTCTCCCTGACCGAGCTGATTTCCCGAATCAGCTTAAAAAAAGCGTTTCAGAAGTAAGCCTGCGCACATTCGTGTATCCTTTGTGGTAATTCCCCCTGTTTTTAGAGCCATTTGTTATGAAAGAAGTCGAAAAGAGTGAAATTAAACGTCTGAGCGATCGTCTGGATCTGATCCGCCACCAGCAGGCCAGCCTCTCTCTGGTTGATGCCGCAGAGAAGTACGCCGAACTAGAAAAAGAGAAAGCGACGCTGGAAACTGAGATCGAACGTCTGCGCAGCGTGCACAGCCAGAAGCTGAGCAAAGAGGCGCAAAAGCTCACTAAGCTGCCGTTCCGCCGTGCGATCACCAAGAAAGAGCAGGCCGATATGGGCAAGCTGAAGAAAAGCGTGCGCGGCCTGGTGGTTGTCCATCCGATGACCGAGCTGGGTCGTGAAATGGGTCTGAAAGAGATGACCGGTTTCAGTAAGACCGAGTTCTGATTTTTTGCCGGGTGGCGCGATGCTTACCCGGCCTACCGCTTTCTTCCCTCTCCACATTGGCCCTACCAATTCACTGAACAACCCTTCCTTGGTTCACATTTCTATAATCTTTGCTCACAAACACATTGCCGACCAATAACATTTGGTTAACCATTTGTTGTCATTAACCCTACATCACACTATTGGCAGGACCACTTTTACACATAATGTGACGCAGAGATGAGCACAGACTCACCGCCTCACAGAAGGTGTGGTCCTCGGGAGACCTGCAATGAGCCTCTGGCAACAAAACTACGATCCGGCAGGAAATATCTGGCTATCTAGCCTGATCGCCTCGCTACCTATTCTGTTCTTCTTCTTCGCGCTGATTAAGCTCAAGCTGAAGGGCTACCTTGCGGCGACGTACACCGTTGCCATCGCCCTGCTGGTAGCGCTGTTCTTCTACAAAATGCCGGTCGATCGTGCCCTGGCCTCGGTGGTATATGGCTTCTTCTACGGCCTGTGGCCCATCGCCTGGATCATCATTGCAGCGGTCTTTGTCTATAAAATCTCGGTGAAGACCGGGCAGTTCGACATTATCCGCTCGTCGATCCTCTCCATCACCCCGGACCAGCGTCTGCAGATGCTGATTGTCGGCTTCTCCTTCGGCGCGTTCCTGGAAGGGGCTGCCGGATTTGGTGCCCCGGTGGCGATCACCGCCGCCCTGCTGGTCGGTCTTGGCTTCAATCCGCTCTATGCCGCGGGTCTGTGCCTGATCGTCAACACCGCGCCGGTGGCGTTTGGTGCGATGGGCATTCCGATTCTGGTGGCCGGGCAGGTAACCGGCCTGGACAGTTTCGAGATCGGCCAGATGGTGGGCCGCCAGCTGCCGTTCCTGACCATTATCGTGCTGTTCTGGATCATGGCGATTATGGACGGCTGGCGCGGCATTAAAGAGACCTGGCCTGCGGTAATGGTCGCGGGTGGCTCGTTCGCCATCGCCCAGTACCTGAGCTCTAACTTCCTTGGCCCGGAACTGCCGGACATTATCTCTTCCCTGGTCTCGCTGGTCTGCCTGACGCTGTTCCTGAAACGCTGGCAGCCGGTGCGTATCTTCCGCTTTGCCGATATGGGCGCCTCGCACGTGGATCAGACTCTGGCCCGCACGGGCTATACCGCAGGACAAATCGTCCGCGCCTGGTCGCCGTTCCTGTTCCTGACCGCGACCGTGACGCTGTGGAGTATCCCGCCGTTTAAAGCCCTGTTCGCTCCGAACGGCGCGCTGTATGACATGGTGGTCAATATCTCCGTGCCGTTCCTCGACAAGATGGTTGCCCGTATGCCGCCGGTGGTACATGACGCCACGCCGTACGCGGCGGTGTTCAAGTTCGACTGGTTCTCGGCCACCGGTACCGCCATTCTGTTTGCCGCCCTCCTTTCCGTGATGTGGCTGCGCATGAAGCCTGTTGCCGCGGTGCAGACCTTTGCCGCGACCCTTAAAGAGCTGATGCTGCCGATCTACTCCATCGGCATGGTGCTGGCGTTCGCGTTTATCTCGAACTACTCCGGCCTGTCGTCAACGCTGGCCCTGGCGCTGGCCCATACCGGTTCAGCCTTCACCTTCTTCTCGCCGTTCCTCGGCTGGCTGGGGGTCTTCCTGACCGGGTCAGATACTTCATCGAACGCCCTGTTCGCGGCCCTGCAGGCGACAGCCGCGCAGCAGATTGGCGTGTCGGATGTTCTGCTGGTGGCGGCCAACACCACCGGGGGCGTCACCGGCAAGATGATCTCCCCGCAGTCCATCGCCATTGCCTGTGCGGCGGTAGGCCTGGTGGGGAAAGAGTCCGACCTGTTCCGCTTTACCGTTAAACACAGCCTGATATTTACCTGCATGGTCGGGGTCATCACCACCCTGCAGGCCTATGTCTTAACCTGGATGATCCCATGATAGTGATGCCCAGACGCCTGTCCGACGAGATTGCTACTCGCGTGCGGGCGCTGATTGAAGAGATGCAGCTGGAAGCGGGCATGAAGTTGCCCGCCGAACGCCAGCTTGCCGCCCGGCTTGGCGTATCGCGTAACTCGCTGCGCGAAGCCCTGGCGACCCTGGTCAGCGAAGGGGTGCTGGTGAGCCGTCGCGGTGGCGGCACCTTTGTGCGCTGGCAGGACGATGACTGGTCCGGGCAGAACATTGTTCAGCCATTGAAAACTCTGATGGAGAACGACCCGGACTACAGCTTTGACATCCTCGAAGCCCGTCACGCCATAGAAACCAGCACCGCCTGGCATGCGGCTATGCGGGCAACCGAAGCGGATAAAGAGAAGCTCAAAGCCTGCTTCGAGGCCACCCAAAGCAGCGATCCGGATATCGCCTCGCAGGCGGACGTCCGGTTTCATCTGGCCATTGCCGAGGCCTCACACAATGTCGTGTTGCTCCAGACCATGCGCGGCTTCTTCGACCTGCTGCAATCGTCCGTAAAGCAGAGTCGCCAGCGCATGTATCTGGTGCCGCCGGTTTTTGCCCGGCTGACCGAGCAGCACGAAGCGGTCCTCAACGCCATTCTGGCAGGTGATGCCGAAGCCGCACGCGCCGCGATGATGGCGCATCTGGGCTTCGTCCACACCACCATTAAACAATTTGATGAAGATCAGGCCCGGCAGGCGCGTATTACCCGCCTACCGGGCGATACTGTTATTTCCAGGGAGAAGAACTGATGATCATTTCCGCAGCCAGTGACTATCGCGCCGCCGCCCAGCGCATCCTGCCACCGTTCCTGTTTCACTATATCGATGGAGGGGCCTATTCCGAGTACACCCTGCGTCGCAACGTGGAAGACCTGTCGGAAGTGGCCCTACGCCAGCGCGTGCTGAAGAATATGTCCGACCTGAGTCTTGAGACGAAGCTGTTCAATGAAACGCTCTCCATGCCGGTCGCCCTCGCCCCGGTCGGGCTGTGCGGCATGTATGCCCGCCGGGGTGAAGTGCAGGCCGCCGCCGCCGCGGATGCGAAAGGCATTCCGTTTACGCTTTCAACCGTTTCCGTCTGCCCGATTGAAGAGGTGGCTCCCACCATTAAGCGCCCGATGTGGTTCCAGCTGTACGTCCTGCGCGACCGCGGCTTTATGCGCAATGCGCTGGAGCGGGCGAAGGCGGCAGGCTGTTCCACCCTGGTCTTTACCGTGGACATGCCGACCCCCGGCGCACGCTATCGCGATGCTCACTCCGGAATGAGCGGCGCGAATGCGGCGATGCGCCGCTACTGGCAGGCGGTAACGCATCCGCAATGGGCGTGGGATGTGGGGCTCAACGGCCGCCCGCACGATCTGGGGAATATCTCCACCTATCTGGGTAAGCCGACGGGGCTGGAAGATTACATTGGCTGGCTGGCGAATAACTTCGATCCGTCCATCTCGTGGAAAGACCTGGAGTGGATCCGCGAGTTCTGGGATGGCCCGATGGTGATCAAAGGGATCCTCGATCCGGAAGATGCCCGCGATGCGGTCCGTTTCGGCGCCGACGGGATTGTGGTGTCGAACCACGGCGGCCGCCAGCTCGACGGCGTGCTCTCCTCGGCCCGCGCCCTGCCCGCCATTGCCGATGCGGTTAAGGGCGATATCGCGATTCTGGCGGACTCCGGCATCCGCAACGGCCTGGACGTGGTGCGTATGATTGCCCTCGGGGCCGATACCGTCCTGCTGGGCCGCGCCTATCTGTATGCGCTGGCGACCCACGGCCAGGCAGGCGTTGCCAATCTGCTCAACCTGATCGAGAAAGAGATGAAGGTGGCGATGACGCTCACCGGAGCGAAAACCATCCCGGAAATCAGCAAGGAGATGCTGGTGCAGGAGTTGAGTAAACTCCCTGCCGGGCTGGCGCCGCTGGCGCAGGGGAACGCGGCGTAGATGAGTGCGGTCTGATACCTCACCCTGACCCTCTCCCCAAAGGGGAGAGGGGATGATATTCTGCCCGCGCTATTTAAGGGGGCAGCATGCTTAACATCGTTCTATTCGAACCAGAAATTCCACCTAATACCGGCAACATCATCCGCCTGTGCGCCAATACCGGGTTCCGTCTGCATATCATCGAGCCAATGGGCTTTACGTGGGACGACAAGCGCCTGCGCCGCGCCGGGCTGGATTACCACGAATTCACCGCCGTGGTGCGCCATCAGGATCTGGCTGCCTTTATGGACGCGGAAAAGCCGGAGCGGATCTTTGCCCTGACAACGAAAGGCACGCCTGCCCACAGCGCCGTGAGCTATCAGAAAGGGGATTATCTGCTGTTTGGCCCGGAAACGCGCGGCCTGCCGGCCACCATTCTTGATGCCCTGCCTGCTGAACAAAAAATTCGTATTCCGATGATGCCGGACAGCCGCAGTATGAACCTGTCGAATGCGGTGTCGGTGGTGGTGTATGAAGCCTGGCGCCAGCTGGGATACCCTGGCGCGATATTACGTAGCTGATTTCTTGCCGGGTGGCGCTTCGCTTACCCGGCCTACAGGTTAAATCCCGTCGCCATACTCAAAGGTATGGTGGATACCGTTGAAGAACTGATCCATATCCATCGCCGGTTTATCGCTGTCCGGCCTGCCGACGATACGTGCCGGAACGCCTGCGGCGGTGGTATGCGGCGGGACAGGTTGCAGCACCACCGAACCGGCGCCAATCTTCGCGCCGCGCCCAACTTCGATATTGCCGAGGATCTTCGCGCCTGCGCCAATCATCACCCCTTCACGAATTTTCGGGTGACGGTCACCGCTGGTTTTCCCGGTCCCGCCCAGGGTAACGGACTGCAGGATTGAGACGTCGTTTTCAATCACCGCCGTTTCACCCACCACAATACCCGTTGCGTGGTCGAGCATGATGCCGCGGCCAATCTTCGCCGCCGGGTGAATATCCACCTGGAAGCTCACCGAGACCTGATTCTGCAAGAAGATGGCCAGCGCGCGGCGACCTTCGTTCCACAGCCAGTGGCCGATACGGTAGGACTGCAGGGCGTGGAAACCTTTCAGATAGAGTAATGGCGTGGAGTATTTGTCCACCGCCGGGTCGCGGTTGCGTACCGCCTGAATATCGCAGGCGGCGGAGGCGATCATCTCCGGGTCAGCCGCATAGGCCTCTTCCACCACTTCACGGATGGCGATTGCCGGCATGATCGGTGAAGCCAGTTTATTGGCGAGCATATAGCTCAGGGCGCTGCCGAGATTTTCGTGCTTGAGTAGCGTCGCGTGGTAGAAGCTGGCCAGCATGGGCTCACAGTCAGCCAGAGCCCGGGCTTCGGCTTTAATATTGTTCCAGACGATATCCAGTTCTTCACACGGCATTGCTTACTCCAGACGTAATAATAATGACCGGCCAGTTCTTTGCCAGCCGGGTCATTCAGGGGACAACGCTTTCCTGCGGTTAACGGCTGCTACGCTCGTCCTTGCGTGCACGACCTAATAAGGTCAATGCTGCCTCGCGCGCATTTTTTCCGCAATACAATACCTGATAAATTTCCTCGGTTATTGGCATTTCGACACCAAAGCGGTGTGCCAGCTCGCGGACTTCTTTGGTATTGCGGTAGCCTTCCACCACCTGGCCGATCTTCTCCTGCGCGCCGATCACATCCATGCCCTGGCCGAGCATCATGCCAAAACGACGGTTACGGGACTGGTTGTCGGTACAGGTCAGCACCAGATCGCCTAACCCTGCCATCCCCATAAAGGTGGCCGGTTCGGCACCGAGCGCCGCGCCAAGACGGGACATTTCAGTTAAACCACGGGTGATCAGAGCGGTACGTGCGTTGGCGCCAAAGCCGATGCCGTCGGACATGCCCGCGCCGATAGCGATAACGTTCTTCACCGCACCGCCCAGCTGTACGCCGATAAAATCGGGGTTGCTGTAAACGCGAAAGCTCTTACCGCAGTGCAGCAGCTGCTGCAGATCGTCAGCGAAGGCCTCATCGGTCGAGGCAAGTGAAATGGCCGTCGGCAGCCCTGCCGCCAGCTCTTTCGCAAAGGTTGGGCCGGAGATCACCGCCAGCGGAATGGCATCGCCCAGCGCTTCGCGGGCGACATCCTGTAACAGGCGTCCGGTTTCGGCTTCCAGCCCTTTAGTCGCCCATACCACACGCGCATCGTCACGCATCAGCGGTTTAATCTGTCGCAGCACCTGGCCAAACACGTGGCTTGGCACCACGATCAGAATATTGCGGCTGGCGGCAAGCGCCGTCGCAAGATCGCTTTCAAGATGCAGTGAGTCAGGGAAAGGCACATCGGGGAGGAACGCGACGTTGCAGCGATCGGCTTGTAACGTCGCGATATGTTTGGGATCGTGGCCCCAGAGAACCACTTCGTGTCCATTTCTTGCCAGGGTGATGGCAAGAGCGGTGCCGTAAGAGCCGGCACCGATCACAGTCATTGACGCATTGACAGTACTCATCAGGCATCCTGATGTTGTTCAGTACCTTCGCCAGCTTGCTGCTGCAGATAGTTCATGAACAGCGCATCGAAGTTCACTGGCGCAAGGTTCAGTTGCGGGAACGTACCACGGGAAACCAGGCTGGTGATGCATTCGCGGGCATACGGGAACAGAATGTTCGGGCAGTATGCGCCCAGGCAATGCGCCATCTGATTACCTTCGATGCCGCCGATAGAGAAGATGCCGCCCTGCTGTACTTCACACAGGAATGCAGTCTCTTCGCCCAGAGAGGCGGTTACGGTAACACGCAGCACGACTTCATACACATCTTCCGCCAGCTGGGTGGAAGCGGTATCCAGATCAAGTTTAACCTCTGGCTGCCAGTCTTTCTGGAAAACGTGCGGCGCATTAGGTGCTTCGTAGGAGACATCTTTGGTGTAGATGCGCTGGATCTGGAAAGTCATCTCGGTATTATTTTGTTCTGACATGGAAAAGCCCTTTTTAATTGTCCTAAAACGCCTTAGCGCAGCAGCGGATCGAGTCCACCACGCGCGTCAAGCGCATACAAGTCATCACAGCCACCAATGTGCTGCGCATCGATAAAAATCTGCGGAACCGTCGTACGGCCACTACGTTTAATCATCTCTTCACGCTTTGCAGCGTCGCCATCAATCGGCAGTTCCTGGAAGGTAACGCCTTTGCTGTCCAGCAGCGCTTTTGCACGATGGCAGAACGGACAGGTCGCTTTGGTGTAGATCTCGATATTGGCCATGTTCAGACTCCTGTTTACTTACCGCGAACCAGAGGCAGATTTTCGCCGCTCCAGCCAGAGATACCGTCCTTCAGGACAGTGACTTTCTCAAAGCCAGCTTTGACGAGCGTGTTTGCGGGCTCCTGAGCCTGCATACCGGTGCCGTCAACGACAATAATCGGTTTATCTTTATGCTTTTCCAGTTCGCCAAGGTTATTAGCTTTGATGTCGGTCGGCAGCAGGTTAATCGCCCCTGCAATATGGCCTTTGCGGAAATCATCGCGCTGACGCAGATCGACAACCACTGCATCTTCTTTGTTGATAAGACGCGTTGCTTCGCCGCGGTTGATCACCTTCACTTTCGAGGTGAGGCCTTTGAACGTGGTGAAAAGTACTGCCGCCAGTAGACCAATCCACGCGATACAAAGTATGGGGTGGCGGCTGACAAATTGCATAATTTCTTGCATGGGGGGTAACGACTCCCGACTAAGTGAATAAAAAACCAGGACAGGAGTATACCTGTGCGTTGTGGCAAATACAGCCAGCGACAATAAGCTAATCCATTTTCTGCGTACTGCCACGAAAAAAAAGAGCAAAAATGGCCTAACCTTAGCCCTGCCCCCGCGGTTTCTTTGATCTTCTGCGGCTATTTGATCGATTCAGCTGTAGTAAAATTACGCAAATTTTTTGTCTTTTGAGCAAAGAGGTTGTCGCAATGTCGGTTTCTAAAAAACCTATGGTACTGGTGATTCTTGACGGCTATGGCTATCGCGAAGATCAGCAGGATAACGCCATTTTCAACGCTAAAACCCCGGTCATGGATGCGCTGTGGGCAAAACGTCCGCACACCCTGATTGATGCTTCCGGCCTGGAAGTGGGTCTGCCCGATCGCCAGATGGGCAACTCCGAAGTTGGACACGTCAACCTGGGCGCAGGCCGCATTGTTTATCAGGACCTGACCCGTCTGGATGTTGAAATTAAAGAACGCACCTTCTTTGCTAACCCGGTGCTGACTGGCGCGGTTGAGAAAGCGGCGGCCGCGGGCAAAGCGGTGCATATTATGGGTCTGCTCTCCGCGGGCGGCGTTCACAGCCATGAAGATCACATCATGGCGATGGTGGAGCTGGCAGCAGAGAAAGGAGCAGACAAAATCTATCTGCACGCCTTCCTGGATGGCCGCGATACCCCACCACGCAGCGCTGAATCCTCCCTGAAAGCCTTTGAAGAGAAGTTTGCCGCACTGGGCAAAGGCCGCGTAGCCTCTATCATTGGCCGCTACTACGCCATGGACCGCGACAACCGTTGGGATCGCGTAGAGCAGGCCTACAATCTGCTGGTAGAAGCCAAAGGCGAGTTCCAGGCAGATACCGCCGTTGCCGCGCTGGCAGCCGCATATGCCCGCGATGAAAACGACGAATTCGTGAAAGCGACCGTGATCCGTGCTGAAGGCCAGGCTGATGCCGCGATGGAAGATGGCGATGCGCTGATTTTCATGAACTTCCGTGCTGACCGCGCCCGCGAAATCACTCGCGCCTTCGTGAATGCCGATTTCGACGGCTTCGCCCGTAAAAAAGAGGTTAAGCTCGGCGATTTCGTGATGCTGACCGAATATGCCGCCGACATTAAAGCGCCATGCGCTTATCCGCCCTCTTCCCTGGCGAACACCTTCGGCGAGTGGATGGCGAAGCACGACAAGACCCAGCTGCGCATCTCCGAGACCGAGAAATATGCCCACGTTACCTTCTTCTTTAACGGCGGCGTAGAAGAGTCCTTCAAAGGCGAAGATCGCATCCTGATCAACTCCCCGAAAGTGGCAACCTACGATCTGCAGCCAGAGATGAGCTCCGCCGAGCTGACCGAGAAGCTGGTTGCTGCTATCGAAAGCGGCAAATACGACGCCATCATCTGTAACTACCCGAACGGCGACATGGTGGGCCATACCGGCGTAATGGAAGCGGCAATCAAAGCCATTGAAGCGCTGGATCTGTGCATTGAACAGGTTACCAAAGCGGTGGAAGCCGCAGGCGGCCAGATGCTGATCACCGCTGACCACGGTAACGCCGAGCAGATGCGCGATCCGGCCACCGGCCAGGCGCATACCGCGCATACTAACCTGCCGGTACCACTGATTTATGTCGGTGATAAATCCGTGAAATCCGTTGATGGCGGTAAGCTTTCGGACATCGCCCCGACCATGCTGACCCTGATGGGCATGGAAATCCCGCAAGAGATGACTGGCAAGCCGCTGTTCATCGTGGAATAATCCCTCCCCATGAGGGGAAAGGCGATTGTTTCATTCACATGGGTCGTGAAGCCGTTACGGTTATCAGTCAGGCCTTTACTGTACGCCAGCGCACTCAGCGCTGGCGTATTGTTGTGCGCGGCATCCGCCCAGGCGGACGAGCGCGATCAGCTCAAAAGCATTCAGGCGGATATCGCCGCTAAAGAGCGGGCGGTACGCCAACAGCAGCAGCAACGCTCGTCGCTGCTTGCGCAACTCAAAAAGCAGGAAGAGGCCATCTCCGCGGCCGCACGTCAGCTACGTGAAACCCAGAACACCCTCGCCCAGCTCAATAAACAAATAGACGAGATGAATGCGTCTATCGCCAAACTTGAGCGCCAGCGCGCGGCTCAGGAGCGCAACCTTGCGGCGCAGTTAGACGCAGCCTTTCGCCAGGGCGAACACACCGGCGTTCAGCTGATCCTCAGCGGTGAAGAGAGCCAGCGCGGCCAGCGCCTGCAGGCCTATTTCGGTTACCTCAACCAGTCCCGCCAGGAGACCATCGCCCAGCTGAAGCAGACGCGCGAAGAGGTCACCACGCAAAAAGCGGAGCTGGAAGAGAAACAGAGCCAGCAGCAGACCCTGCTCTACGATCAGCAGGCGCAGCAAGCCAAGCTGGAGCAGGCGCGCAACGAACGTAAGAAAACCCTTGCCGGTCTCGAATCCTCCATTCAGGAAGGTCAGAGCCAGCTGAGCGAAATGCGCGCTAACGAATCGAAATTGCGCAACAGCATCGCCCGTGCAGAGGCAGCAGCGAAAGCGCGCGCCGAAAGAGAGGCCCGCGAAGCGCAGGCCGTGCGTGACAAGCAGCAGGAAGCCTCCCGCAAAGGCACCACCTATAAACCGACCGAAAACGAACGTTCGCTGATGTCCCGCACCGGCGGCTTAGGCTCACCGCGCGGCCAGGCCTACTGGCCGGTACGCGGTTCTATTCTGCATCGCTATGGCGAACAGCTGCAGGGTGAGCTACGTTGGAAGGGGATTGTGATCGGTGCATCGGAAGGCAGCGAAGTCAAAGCTATCGCCGATGGCCGGGTGATCCTCGCCGACTGGCTACAGGGCTACGGCCTGGTGGTGGTGGTAGAGCACGGTAAAGGCGACATGAGTCTTTACGGCTACAACCAGAGCGCGCTGGTCAGCGTTGGTACCCAGGTGCGGGCCGGTCAGGCTATCGCCCTTGTGGGCAGCAGTGGCGGTCAGGGCCGCCCGTCACTCTATTTCGAGATTCGTCGCCAGGGTCAGGCGGTCAATCCACAGCCGTGGTTGGGAAGATAAGTTTTGCTTCAATTTCGTCGTATGGTTTTTCCCCTCGTCAGCGCACTGGCGCTGGCGATGCCGGTTTACGCAGGTAAACTCGCTATCGTTATCGATGACTTCGGTTATCGTCCACACACAGAAAATCAGGTCCTGGCGATGCCCTCAGCCATCTCTGTCGCCGTCCTGCCGAACGCGCCTCACGCGCATGAAATGGCCACCAAAGCCCATAACAGCGGGCATGAAGTGCTGATCCACTTGCCGATGGCGCCGCTCAGTAAACAGCCGCTGGAAAAAGATACGCTACGCCCGGAGATGACCAGCGACGAGATCGAACGCATCATCCGCGAAGCCTATGGCAAAGTCCCTTATGCCGTGGGGCTGAATAACCATATGGGCAGCGCCATGACCTCCAGCCTGTTTGGCATGCAGAAAGTGATGCAGTCGCTGGCGCGCTATAACCTCTATTTCCTGGACAGCATGACCATTGGCAACAGCCAGGCGATGCGCGCCGCGCAGGGCACCGGCGTGAAGGTGATTAAGCGCAAAGTGTTCCTCGATGACACGCAAAACGAAGCCGATATCCGCTTCCAGTTTAACCGTGCCGTACAGGTGGCCCGCCGATCGGGTTCGGCGATCGCCATCGGACATCCTCACCCGTCCACCGTTCGCGTGTTGCAGCAGATGCTGCCCAACCTGCCTGCGGATATTACCCTGGTACCGGCGAGCAGCCTGCTCAATGAGCCGCAGGTGGATACCTCCCGACCGGTCAGCACGCCGCCCGCTGGCGCTGCGCCTGGCACAAAACCGCGTAACCCTTTCCGTGGCGTGACGCTCTGTGCGCCTAAACAGCCGCCAGAGCCGGTTTACGTCACCCGCTACTTCTCGGTGATTAGCGAAAGCATCAGCCAGAGCACGCTGGTGAAATATGTTCAGTTGCAGTGGCAGGGCTGGGGTAAGAAAAGCTAATCCCGCCTCAGGCGGGATGGCCTACTCAATGACACGAGAGTCCGCGGGCTTTTTTTTGTCCGCGGACGCTTTTTGCTCCTGGTGTTGATACCAGGCTTTGAAATATTTCAGGAAGCTGTAAAAGGTAGCGTAGAGACCGGTCACCACCCCCACTCTTCCCTGACGCCACGCGCCGCTAAACAGATACCACTTAAAGAACGCGCCGATGGCGCTGATGACGCCACGGACAATCGATGGCCTTATGGTCTGGTACTTCACCAGACGGCTGGTGTAGCTGTTGAGCTTGTTGAACACCTCATGCAGGGAATAGAAGGTGTCGTGCCGAACGCGGCCCGGTATTTTCGCCGACTGGATCACCCCTTCCACTTTGTCATCCACCGGACGCTGATTAAAACGCGCCTGAGTCCGGTTAAACAGCCGCACCGGGAAATCAGGCGAGGAGATGGGATAAATGGTGCGCACCTCTTCCCCCAGCACATGCCAGTAGCGGGCGATACGCCATGCCAGCTGTGGGTGGGGTTCATCACCTGCTTTCAGACGCAGGATAAAATCCACGGTCTCCGCATCCAGAATTTCATCGCTATCCATGCATAACACCCAGTCATTGCTCGCCAGATCGATGGCGTGATTCATCTGTACGCCATGCATGGCATAGGGGTGGTGATGAGGGGTGATGCCATACTCCTGGCAAATCGCTAATGTGCCGTCGTGACTGCCTGAGTCGAGAACAATGATTTCATCGGCGACGACGATCAACGGAGGCAGCACTTCACGGAGCAGCCGGGCGGAATTACAGGTCAACAAACAAACGGTGAGCTTGAACATATGCGCTGTAAAGTTAAGTAAACCTTAGCCAACTCTATAAGCGCAGGGCGAAAAAAGCGAAGAAAAGTTAGTATCAATCCGTTTGTGGACGTAAAAACGTGAGACCAGCGAAAAAAAGCGCCCGCAGGCGCTTTCTAACTTAATCCCAGCTCAGAATAACTTTTCCTGACTGGCCGGAACGCATCGCGTCAAAGCCCTGCTGGAACTCATCGATGGAGAAACGATGGGTGATAATCGGAGAGAGATCCAGACCCGACTGGATCAGCGCTGCCATCTTGTACCAGGTTTCGAACATCTCACGGCCGTAAATACCTTTGATGAACAGCCCCTTGAAGATCACTTTATTCCAGTCGATGGACATATCCGACGGCGGAATACCCAGCATCGCGATACGGCCACCGTGGTTCATGGTGTCGAGCATAGTGCGGAACGCCGGTGGCGCACCGGACATCTCCAGACCGACGTCAAAGCCTTCGGTCATGCCCAGCTCTTCCATCACGTCGTTCAGGCTCTCTTTAGAGACATCCACCGCACGGGTAACGCCCATTTTACGCGCCAGCGACAGACGGTATTCGTTCACGTCGGTGATCACCACGTTACGCGCACCGACGTGCTTCGCCACGGCTGCTGCCATGATGCCGATTGGGCCTGCACCAGACACCAGCACATCTTCGCCTACCAGGTCAAAGGAGAGCGCGGTGTGTACCGCATTACCGAACGGGTCGAAGATGGAGGCGAGATCGTCAGAGATATTGTCCGGGATTTTGAAGGCGTTGAACGCCGGGATCACCAGGTATTCTGCGAAGCAGCCCGGACGGTTGACGCCCACACCTACGGTGTTGCGGCACAGGTGGGTACGGCCACCGCGGCAGTTACGGCAGTGGCCGCAGGTGATATGGCCTTCGCCAGAGACGCGATCGCCAATTTTGAAGCCTTTTACTTCCTGGCCAATGCCTACCACTTCGCCAACATATTCGTGGCCCACTACCATCGGCACGGGGATAGTTTTCTGCGACCACTGGTCCCAGTTGTAGATATGCACGTCAGTGCCGCAGATGGCGGTTTTACGGATTTTAATCAGCAGATCGTTATGACCGACTTCCGGCTCTGGAACGTCGGTCATCCAGATGCCTTCTTCCGCTTTCAGTTTGGATAGTGCTTTCATTATGCGTCCTCAGGCAATCACGCCCAGTTGTTTGCCGATGCGGGTAAAGGCTTCCACCGCACGCTCAATTTGTTCAGGAGAATGCGCCGCAGACATCTGGGTGCGGATACGCGCCTGACCTTTTGGCACCACCGGGAAGAAGAAACCGGTGACGTAAATCCCCTCTTTCTGCAGCTCACGGGCAAAGTTCTGCGCCACGACGGCATCGCCCAACATCACCGGGATAATGGCGTGATCGGCACCGGCCAGGGTAAAGCCAGCGGCGGTCATTTTTTCGCGGAACAGACGGGCGTTAGCCCACAGTTTGTCGCGCAGATCGGCGCCGGACTCCACCATCTCCAGCACTTTAATGGAGGCGGAAACGATGGCTGGCGCCAGGGAGTTGGAGAACAGGTACGGACGGGAACGCTGACGCAGCCACTCCACCACCTCTTTACGCGCGGCGGTGTAGCCGCCGGAGGCACCACCCAGCGCTTTACCCAGCGTACCGGTGATGATATCCACGCGGCCCATGACGTCGCAGTATTCGTGGGAGCCGCGACCGTTTTCGCCGACAAAGCCGACGGCGTGGGAGTCATCGACCATCACCAGCGCATCGTATTTGTCCGCCAGGTCGCAGACGCCTTTCAGGTTAGCGATCACGCCGTCCATCGAGAAGACGCCGTCGGTGGCGATCAGCACATGACGCGCGCCAGCCTCGCGGGCCTCTTTCAGACGGGCTTCCAGCTCAACCATATCGTTGTTGGCGTAGCGGAAACGCTTCGCTTTACACAGACGCACGCCGTCGATGATGGAAGCGTGGTTCAGGGCGTCGGAGATAATGGCATCTTCCGCGCCGAGCAGGGTCTCAAACAGACCGCCGTTGGCGTCGAAGCAGGAGGAGTACAGAATCGCATCTTCCATTCCGAGGAAGGCGGCCAGCTTGCTCTCCAGCGCCTTATGGCTGTCCTGGGTACCGCAGATGAAACGCACGGAGGCCATGCCAAAACCGTGGGTGTCCATGCCCGCTTTCGCCGCGGCAATCAGCTCAGGGTGATTCGCAAGACCCAGGTAGTTGTTGGCGCAGAAGTTGATCACCTGGCTGCCGTCGGCAACGGTGATATCTGCCTTCTGAGCGGAGGTAATGATTCGCTCTTCTTTGAACAACCCTTCCGCCCGCGCGGTTTCCAGGTCACTGTTTAACTGTTTATAAAAATCACCACGCATTGCAATTCTCCAGACTCGGCAAATTTCGGCACATATTACCCAAAGCTATACCCCGATACGAGATGACGCTTTAACAGTTATCGTTTTTGCAGCATAAATCACGTGTACCCCTGCGCTAAGTCGGTGAATGGCTGAAGGGTGGTCATACTAATGATATGATATGAATATCAGTGCCCGGGATTGTCCCCGGGCTCCACACTTCAAAGGTTACAGTTATGATTATCGTTACCGGCGGCGCGGGCTTTATCGGCAGCAATATTGTTAAGGCTCTCAATGACAAAGGCATCACCGACATCCTGGTGGTGGATAACCTGAAAGACGGCACCAAGTTCGTTAACCTGGTGGATCTGAACATTGCCGACTACATGGATAAAGAAGATTTTCTGATCCAGATTATGGCGGGCGAAGAGTTCGGCGATATCGACGCAATCTTCCATGAAGGTGCTTGCTCCTCCACCACCGAGTGGGACGGCAAGTACATGATGGACAACAACTATCAGTACTCCAAAGAGATCCTGCACTACTGCCTGGAGCGCGAAATTCCGTTCCTGTACGCCTCTTCCGCGGCGACCTACGGCGGGCGCACCTCAGACTTTATCGAGTCCCGCGAATATGAGCAGCCGCTGAACGTCTACGGCTACTCCAAGTTCCTGTTCGACGAATACGTGCGCCAGGTGCTGCCAGAAGCGAACTCCCAGATCGTCGGTTTCCGCTACTTCAACGTTTACGGACCGCGCGAAGGTCACAAAGGCAGCATGGCGAGCGTGGCATTCCACCTCAACACCCAGCTGAATAATGGCGAAAGTCCGAAACTGTTCGAAGGCAGCGATGGCTTCAAGCGTGACTTCGTCTATGTGGGCGATGTGGCGGCAGTGAACCTGTGGTTCTGGGAAAACGGTGTCTCCGGCATCTTCAACCTGGGCACTGGCCGCGCGGAATCCTTCCAGGCGGTGGCTGACGCCGCGCTGGCGTATCACCAGAAAGGCACCATTGAGTACATCCCGTTCCCGGACAAGCTGAAAGGCCGCTATCAGGCATTCACCCAGGCGGATCTGACCAACCTGCGTGCCGCTGGCTATGACAAGCCGTTCAAGACCGTTGCCGAAGGCGTAACGGAATATATGGCCTGGCTGAACCGCGACGCGTAAGTATGAAAATTTTGGTGGTAGGCCCGTCATGGGTGGGCGACATGATGATGTCGCAAAGTCTCTATCGCACGCTCAAGGCGCGCTATCCCCAGGCGATAATTGACGTGATGGCACCCGCGTGGTGTCGTCCGCTGTTATCGCGGATGCCGGAAGTGAACGAAGCGATCCCGATGCCGCTCGGCCACGGGGCGCTGGAAATTGGCGAACGCCGCAAGCTCGGCCATAGCCTTCGCGACAAGCGCTACGATCGCGCTTATGTACTGCCGAATTCCTTTAAATCTGCCCTGGTTCCCTTCTTTGCGGGCGTTCCGCACCGCACCGGCTGGCGCGGCGAGATGCGCTACGGCCTGCTGAATGACGCGCGGGTACTGGACAAAGAGGCCTGGCCGCTGATGGTAGAGCGCTACGTGGCGCTGGCCTACGACAAAGGGGTGATGCGCAGCGCGAAAGACCTGCCGCAGCCGCTGCTGTGGCCGCAGCTTCAGGTTAACGAGGGTGAGAAATCCCAGATCTGCAATACTTTTGGCCTGCAGGCCGATCGCCCGATCATCGGCTTCTGCCCGGGCGCGGAGTTCGGCCCGGCGAAGCGCTGGCCGCACTATCACTACGCTGAGCTGGCGAAGCAGCTGATCGACGAAGGCTATCAGATTGTGCTGTTCGGCTCGGCGAAAGATCACGAGGTGGGCAATGAAATCCTCGCCGCGCTGAGCATCGAGCAGCAGGCCTGGTGCCGCAATCTGGCCGGGGAGACCCAGCTGGAGCAGGCGGTGATCCTGCTGGCAGCCTGTAAGGCAGTGGTCACGAACGACTCCGGCCTGATGCACGTTGCCGCAGCGCTGAACCGCCCGCTGGTGGCGCTGTACGGCCCGAGCAGCCCGGACTTCACGCCGCCGCTGTCGCATAAAGCGCGCGTGATCCGCCTGATCACCGGCTACCACAAAGTCCGTAAAGGTGACGCCGCTGAAGGCTACCACCAGAGCCTGATCGACATCACTCCGCAGCGTGTCCTCGACGAGCTTAACGAACTGCTGTTGAGCGAAGAAGGATAACGGATGCGGGTATTGATCGTTAAAACCTCCTCAATGGGCGATGTGCTGCATACCCTGCCCTCGCTCACTGACGCCATGCAGGCTATTCCGGGTATCCGTTTCGACTGGGTGGTGGAAGAGGGTTTCGCCCAGATCCCCACCTGGCATGCTGCCGTAGATCGGGTTATACCGGTGGCGATCCGCCGCTGGCGCAAAGCGTGGTTTTCCGCACCGATTAAGGCCGAGCGTAAGGCCTTTCGCGACGCGCTGCAGGCCCACCATTACGATGCGATCATCGACGCCCAGGGGCTGGTAAAAAGCGCGGCGCTGGTCACCCGGTTGGCCCACGGCATAAAGCACGGTATGGACTGGCAGAGCGCCCGTGAACCGCTGGCGAGCCTGTTCTACAATCGTCGCCACGCGATCGCGAAGCAGCAGCATGCCGTGGAGCGCACCCGGGAGCTGTTCGCAAAGAGCCTTGGCTATGCAAAACCGCAACTGCAGGGGGATTACGCCATTTCGCAGCATTTCCTGCACGATGCAAAGCCACACGCGCCTTATCTTATCTTCCTGCACGCCACCACCCGGGATGACAAACACTGGCCGGAAGCCCACTGGCGCGATCTTATCGGCCTGCTGAGCAGTGCGGGCCTGCGCATCAGGCTGCCGTGGGGCGCCCCGCACGAAGAGGCGCGGGCGAAGCGTCTGGCGGAAGGCTTTGATTACGTGGACGTGCTGCCCCGGATGAGGCTGGATGGCGTAGCGCAGCAGCTGGCGGGCGCGACGGCGGTGGTGTCGGTGGATACCGGTCTCAGCCACCTGACGGCGGCGCTGGATCGTCCTAATATTACGCTTTACGGCCCGACGGACCCGGGTCTGATTGGCGGCTATGGCAAAAATCAATATATCTGCCGCCCGGAACATTCATCGCAGCTGAGCGACCTTTCCGCCGCTGCGGTTTTTGCGCAATTAGAGCCGTTGCTGGCAGCAGAGAGAGCCTATGTCTGATTTTTTCTCAGCGGAGCGCCCACCGAAGCGCGTGCTGATCGTAAAGCTGCGTCACCACGGTGACGTCCTGCTGACCTCGCCGGTCTTTACGGTACTGAAAACGAACTATCCCGATGTGGAAGTGGATGCCCTGGTGTATGACGACACCCAGGCGATGCTCACCAGCCATCCGTTTATCGACCAGGTGCATACCATCGGGCGTAACTGGCGTAAAAAGGGCTGGTTCGCGCAGTTCCGTCTGTATCGTGCGCTGCTGAAGACCCTGAAAGCGCGTCAGTATGACGTGCTGATCAACCTCACCGAACACTGGCACGGCGCGCGTCTGGCGCGCCGTCTGAAGCCGCGCGTCTCCGTCGGCTTTAAGCCCGATAAACGCGGCGGACTGGCGCGTCGCCGCTGGGTGAAATCCTTCACCACCCTCTACCCGGCGATCCAGGATAACAGCCGCCATATGGTGGAGGTGAATCTCGATGCGCTGCGGCGGATCGGCATCCATCCCCAGACCGATGCAGACAAGCACACCCTGTTTGTACCGGGCGATGCGGCGGAAGCGTCGATTGCCGAAAAACTGGCCGGCTTTGGGCTGAGCAGCGGCTCTTACATTCTGGTGCACCCCACGTCGCGCTGGATGTTTAAGGCCTGGGATATCCAAAAGCTGGCGGCGACCATTGATAACCTGGCGGCCCGCGGCCTGCCGGTTATCCTCTCCGCCGCGCCGTCAAAAGAAGAGACCGACTATATGGATGCGCTGCGGGCTGCGCTCACCCAGCCGGTGTTTGATTTAAGCGGTCAGCTAAACCTGAAAGAGCTGGGCGCGCTGATGAAGCACGCGCGGATCTACTTCGGCGTTGACTCCATGCCGATGCACCTCGCCAGCGCGGTGGGCACACCGACCGTCGCCATCTTCGGCCCGACCGGAGCGATTAAGTGGGCGCCGTGGGGAGTGAACTACCGCGTGATTGTGGCTGGGTTTACCTGCCAGCCGTGCGGTAAAGCGGGCTGCGGCGACAGCGGCGTCTCCGACTGCATTACGGCGATCACCCCGCAAATGGTGCTGAGCGCCATCGATACGCTGCTGCTGGAAAACCCGGCATGAAGCTCGCTATCGTCCGACAGACCTATAACCCCAACGGCGGCGCGGAGCGCTTCGTCTCCCGCGCGCTGAACGTGCTGGCGCAGGATACGGCTCTCGACGTCACGCTGATCGCCCGCCAGTGGGAGGATGCCGCCGGCTGGAAAACGCTGACGGTTAATCCATCATTCCGTAACCGTCTCGATCGCGAGTCGGGTTTTGCCGACGCCGCGGCGGCGCAGTTTACGCAGTTCGATATCGTGCAGAGCCACGAACGTATTCCCGGGGCGACCATCTTCCGCGCCGGGGATGGCGTACACGCAACCTGGCTTGAGCAGTACAACCGCATCCAGTCGCCGCTGGCGCGCTGGGCGCAGTCCCTGAGCCGCTACCATCGCTATATTTTGCGGGCGGAAGCGCAGATGTTTACCCATCCTGCGCTGCGCAAAGTGATCTGCAACTCGAAAATGGTGCGGGACGATATCGCCCGCCGTTTTGGCCTGGCCGATGACAAGCTGACGGTGATCTACAACGGTGTGGATACGACCCACTTCAGCCCGGATGTGCGCACGCTCTCCCAGCGGGACGTCCTGGGTATTCCGCAGCATGCGCCGGTTCTGGCCTATGTCGGCTCCGGCTTCAGCCGTAAAGGGGTGGCGACGGCGCTGCGCGCCATTGTGCCTCACCCTGAGGTCTGGCTGCTGGTTGCCGGGCGGGACAAGCACGCCCACAAATTCGAAAAGCTGGCGCAGACGCTCGGCGTCGCTTCCCGGGTGCGTTTTCTGGGGCCGGTCGCCGATGTGCGCCAGGTCTACGGCACCGCCGACGCGCTGATCCTGCCGACGCTCTACGATCCCTTCCCGAATGTCTGTGTCGAAGCGCTGGCCTGCGGCCTGCCGCTGCTCACCAGCCATGGCTGCGGCGCGGCAGAGTGGATTGAAGAAGGGGTGAACGGCTGGGTGCGCGACGCGCTCGACAGTGACGGATATCAGCAGGCGATAAGCCTCTGGCTTCAGGGCCGTGACCAGGGTGTGGATTATTCAGCAGCAGCACGCGCTACTGCTGAGCCTTATACCCTGGAGCGGATGGCGAAAGCGCTGCAGGCGCTCTATCGCGAACTGCTGCGTTGAGCCGCGTTGGAAAAGACCTTTTCCATTGAGGCAAGCATACATTCACGAGTGAAATGGCGGCACAGGTAATCATAGCCCTGCTGCGCCAGCGTTTGGCGCAGCAAAGCATCCTCATACAGTTTCACAATCGCCTCGCGCAGCGCCGTTTCATCGCGCTGGGCGATCAAAATACCGGTTTTGCCGTCGATCACGGCATCTGCCGTGCCGCCCGCATCGGTGGCGATGGTGGCGATCCGCGAGGCCAGCGACTGCAGCACCCCCTGCGGGACGCCTTCCATATCGTGCGACGGGCTAAGCGCAACATCAAACGCCGGGAACCAGCGCTCAGGATCGCTCCGGTGCCCCGCCATCACTACGCGCGCCTGTAATCCCAGGTCGATAATCTCCTGCTCCAGCGTCGCTTTATGCGGCCCCTCTCCCACTATCGCCAGTTTGATCTGCGGATGATCAATGGCGGCCAGGGCGCGTAGCAGTACGCTATGGCCTTTATTAGGCCGCAGATGTGACACCACCCCCAGCCAGAAATCCCCCTGCGACAGGCCGCAGTATGCGCGGGCCTGTTGCTTATCCGCCGGATGAAAACGCTGCGTATCCACGCCACTCGGTACAGATGTACTTTGGTTCATCGGCACGCCGATATCGGCCATCTGCTGGCGTAGCGCCTCCCCGGTAGTGACGATATGCGAACAGGCTTTACGAAACAGCCAGCGGGTAGTCCAGTTGTTGCGCGGCACGCCGGAAGCATGGCGGGTACGCACCAGCGGCACCGGGTTTGAGAGGGTAAGATTGGCCAGCGCCACCAGCCAGGTATCGGCGGAATTATGACTATTTATGACATCAATGGATGAACGGTTCTCTTTCAGCCAGCCGCGCAGCTGCTGCAGGTTCTGAAGGTTCTTGCGCCGAAGCGGCATGGTGACCACCGTTAACCCGGCATCGCGCGCCAGGCCATGCAGCGGCGCACTCTCCGGGCAAAGTATGGTCACCTGATGGCCACGCTGAATCATCCCAAGGGACTCATTAATAATGCGTAACGGCTGGCCGCCCTTACCCCCGTCGGCTTCAGTGTGAACAATATGCATACTTTTCCTGGTTATTGTGCATTAGCTGGCATAACAACAAATTATATACGTTACAGCCCCGGTAATACATAAAGCCCAGGCACTGGAAAGCGTGATATGGATTATTCTTGCTTACAAACATTGTCCTTCTGTAGGTCAGGTATTTGTGATAATTTTCTCTGGCTTTTTATTTCCCACTGAAAAACCGTGGAAATCACTCACTGCCTTGTTAACCAGCCGGTCAAGAACCGAAAAATCCTTAACCAGCCCAAAAAATATGACAAATACTCGTAACATTCTGACAGGCCTGTTAGTCCTTGCTGTACTGGCCTTATGTTTTGTCTGGCCTATTCCTAACGATCAGCTGCCGTTTCACCGTAATGGTTTGATTTATCCCATTGTCGCGGTCGCTCTTGGTCTCTTTTTTAGCAATAACGCAACCAGACAACGGCTGAATTTAAGCAAAATTAAGTTCGTTCTTATCGTGGTATGGGCGTTAACTTTCTTTATTGTGATTAATGGTTTTTTTGTCGCACCAGATATTAAAGAGATGGTTTCTGCCTGGAGCGGTCAGTGGCTACGCCCGGTATTACTGTTCTGTGCAGGGCTGGTATTATTACCGGCGATCCAACGAACCTATCCCTCCATCACCGCCGCCCGCTTCTTTACGCTGGTGATCCTCTTTTTCTGGGGCGTGGTCTGCGTTCATTTGCTGGATTCACTCTGGCTCTACTGGCGCGACGGCTATATACACTGGGGTGAAACACGGATTGTTTATAACCGCACCCGCATGAGCTTCCAGGTCAACATGATCACCGGCTTTTTGATGGCCGAGCTGCTGGCGCGTGGTCTGTTGCATCAACGCTTCCTGCGCCTGAAAACCTCAGTACTGGCGTTAATGCTGTTAAGTAATCTGGTGTGTACCGCACTGGTGGACACCCGCTGGGGCACCATCGGTCTGGTCGGCAGCATTTTCTCTACCTTTATCCTGCTGAGCATGCACAACATGCGGCGCAGCCGGGTTATCGTTACAGGTGGCATTCTTGTGGGCATTACTATTGCCTCGGTGTTACTCGGTTACGCTTCCTGGAAAACAGACCCACGCTGGCAAAATCTGGAAAGTGATGCCATAGCGGGCTGGAACGCTCCCTTTACTAGCTTTTGTTACAATAAAACAGACGGAACGGTACCGGTTAACAGTCTCGGTGTACCTATGAACCATTCCAATGGTTGTCGGGCCAGCTTTTTCCATCAGGGCTGGAAACTGATTGCCGAACATCCGGCAGGCATGGGGGCCAGAAAAGAGGCCTTCCGTTATGTATTACGCCGGGATACCCAGGATAACCGTATTAATATCCCCCATAGCCACTACGGCCTGATCGAATTTGGTATTCAGAATGGTGTGATAGGTATCGCCGGCTGGCTGATCCTGCTGGTGGGCTGCTGGTATATCGGCTGGCGGGAGTTTCGTCGCGGCAACATGATGGTGGGGATGTTCCTGCTGCTCTTTACCGTCGGCTTCTTCTGCCGGACCATGGTCGATCACAACCTTAAAGATCACTACCTTGAGCAGTATATGCTGCTGACCGGCCTGCTGGTTGGTATGTGCGCCCTACGCCCTGCACCGACCGAGAAGTTAACATCCTGATGAAGACGTCACGCCAGCGGTGTTTAACACCCTGGCGTGGAACGCTTTAGCCTGCCGGCTGTCGAAATGCCGTTGCATGTGATGGTTATACCCTTTTATTGTTGCGTATTTTTACGGAGAAAGCATGTCTGAAACGCCTCAATTAAGTCTCATCGTTGCCGTTTATAACGGCGAAAAATTCCTGAGCGCTTTTTTTGACAGCATTAAACAGCAGAATTTATCCAGTCTGGAATTGATTATTGTTAATGACGGATCGACGGATCGCTCAGCTGAAATTATTTCCCGCTACGCCAACGAATTTACCCATTTTAAGGTTATCGACCAGGCTAATGGCGGCGTATCAGCCGCGCGCAACACCGGTCTGGCCGCGGCGGCCGGCGAATACGTTGCCTTCCCGGATATTGATGACGTTATTTACCCTGGCATGTACCCGCGCCTGCTGGAGATCGCCTTTGCGGGCCAGCTGGATGTCGCGACCTGCAACGGCACCTATATTTATGACGATGGCCGTCCGTCGAAAAAAATTTTCCCGTCCGATAAGCTGGCCTCCACTGGCGTACTGGATGGCCCCGAATGGTTGCAGATGGCGCTGGCCTCGCGCAAATTCCTGCATGTCACCTGGCTGAATATTTATCGCCACGCCTTTATCAAGGCACAGGGTTTTACCTTCGAACATGGCCTGCGCCATCAGGATATCCCCTGGACCACGGAAGTACTGCTGACCGCGAAACGGGTGCAATACATTGACGAAGTCTATTACGACTATCTGATCCACTCTGCATCGGTCTCCCATACGCCAGGTACCGACGACACCCGCATGCGTTCGTCACGTCACTATATGAAGATCCTCGAAATGCTGGACGCCATCAATAAGCGCTACCCGGAGCAGGTAAAGCGTGTCCCGGCCTGTCAGTGGCAAATCGCCAAAGAGGGTTTGGGTATTTTGCATAGCATTAACAATATCGAAGACAGCGCGAAGAAACGCGAAATTACTCAGGAACTGTTCGATCGCGGCATCTGGTCGATGATCTGGCAAAACGCGCGCGGCTTACGCCAGCGCTGGCGTCTGGGACGTCGTTACTTCCGCCTTAAGAAAATCATCGGCTAACGGATATTATGAGCAAACTTAAATTACACGCAGTCTCCCGCGCTGATTTCATCGCTAAAAACTACGCAGATTTCCAGACGCTGCTGGATAACCGCGTGAACCCGGACACCATCCCGGAGCGCTTTTACTGCGGCGGGCGCGGCGGCTGGACGTTCCAGACCACCCTGGCGCTGAAGCACTATTACGGCGACGATATTGAGTGTTCTTTTGGCTCAGAGTGTCGCCCGGATGCCATCAACCTGATGCATAACGATGATTTTGGATCGCGCGTTAAACCCTGGCGTGGCGTCACCGTCGTCGCCCGTGCCGATCGTCCACCGGTGATTGGCGCCGACGTGGTGGTGGATCAGAATCCGGAAGCGGGCAACCGCAGCAATGGCGTCTTTGTACCCTACTGGCCGCAACCCGGCGTGAAACCGCGCGAACGTACCGATGAAACTGTCAAAACCGTGGCCTTTTTTGGCCGCGTGGACAGCTTCCCGGAGGCCTTCCGTAGCGACGAATTTAAGCAGCGCCTTGCTGAACAGGGCATCGACCTGCGCATCTCCTTCGATAACTGGACCAACTATCAGGACGTCGACGTCTGTATCAGCTTCCGTAAATCCCATGACCATAAGCTGACGCGTAAACCTGCCAGCAAGCTGATTAACAACTGGCTCGGCAAAACGGTAATGATCTGCGATGACGAACCCTCGTACCGTGCTATCCGCGAAAGTGAGCTTGATTACCTGATCGCCAAAACGCCTGATGAAGCCTTCGAGGCCATTATGCGCCTGAAGAATACCCCTGAACTCTATCGTCAGATGCGTGAACAGGGCGATAAACGTCTGCAGGTTTATTCCCGCGAAGCGGTCGCCGCGCGTTGGTTTAATCTGTTTGAGGATATCTGGCGTAAAGGACTGCATAAACGCCCTACTCTGATCCGCGCCCTGCGTTTTGGTTTTGGTAAAGCCATTCGCCCGCTCACTAAAAAGTTTTGAGTTACATTGAGTCCGTTCATGTTTAAAGCATCCTTACTCTCGCCCCTCACGCCGCGCCGCAATATCCTGCGCACCGTGGTGTTAACCCTGGTTTTCCTGGTGCTGTTTTCACTCTGTGAAATCATCATCCTGCTGAAAGACCATGTTTATCAGCCGAAATCCAGCGACATGTCGCTGTACCTGATTATCTCCCTGCTGGCGGCCATTAGCGCCCGCTTCTTCCTGACCCGGCTACTGCTGGCCGTCACCTTTATCGTCCAGATATCGGAAGCGGTCTATTACCAGTTCTACGGTCAGTTTTACGGCCCGAGCGAAGTATGGCTGGCCTTTGTCGAAACCAAAGATATCGCCAGCGGCATTACGGACAGCCTCGGATCGCTTGGGATTTACTTTGTCATCATGGCCGTCGCGGTGCTCTTTGCGCTGGTCTTTACCCGCCGCCTCGCGCCGCAGTGGCATAAGTGGGTCGCCATGCCTTGCCTGCTGGCTATCATGGTGATGTTTGTCGGCCAGTTCTATAAAGCCATCGACGGGCAGATGTATAAATTCAACCCGGATCTGCGCCACTCCTTACTGCGTAACGGTCTGTCCGCCATGAGCTTCAGTGCCATTCGCCTGATCCCGGAAGCCATTTCCGGCGAAAACCAGAGCCTCACGCATTATGCGCCCTATAAGGTCACGCCGGTTGAGGGTAGTCAGGCCGGGAAATACTCCATCATCCTGGCGATTGGTGAGAGCCTGAACCCGCACCACGTCAGCGCCCTGGGCTATGAACGTGACACCACCCCGGAGCTGAAAGCGCTGATGCAGCAGTATCAGGGGACCGGGCGTCTGATCGTCTCTAACGCGGTCTCGACCCGCGTGGCAATCCCGATGCTGGTGAACAACCTGCGTGAGCCGGATAACTACGGCGCCTATAAGTCGAAGTCGACCAATATCTTCACTAATGCCAAAAAACAGGGCTACCAGACGGCGTTTATCTCCGCCCAAGGCCTGGAAGGATTGAGCAACTGGATCGGTATTCACGACATTGACCTGTGGGAAGATACGCAGATCCGCCCGGCGCCGGACGTGGGTGCCGATGTGGTGCTGACCCCTTCGGTTGAGCAGGCTAAGCTGGACTGGAACAAACCGTTCCTGATGGTGCTGAACAGCCGTGCGCCGCACATCCCTTACGAGCGCAACATCCCGCAAGGCTTCGCCAAATTCTCTACCCCACGTCTCGATGACGACGTGGCGCAGAAGAAAAACGAGTACGATGATGCCGTTCGCCTGTACGACAGAGAGCTGGCTTCGGCGATCCGTACCGCCATGGCGAAATCAAAGCTGCCGGTGCTGGTCTTTATCACCTCGGATCACGGGGAGCGCGTGGGTGATGGCGGTCTGTTTGGTCACTCTATCGTCGAGATGCCGATTGCCCAGGTGCCGTTCCTCTACTTCAGTAACGATCCGGCGTATGCGATGAGCGCCATCAGCCCGCAGATGCCGCTCAACCATTACCAGATGGCGACGCTGATCAACAAAATGCTGGGGTATACGGTCAGTAATCCGAACCAGAAAGACGACAGCTACTTCATCACCGGGGGTGATATTCGGGGACTGTCGGAGCGTGTCACCTACCACCTGAACGCGTTGCCGGAAGCGGAACGTTAAGCAGAAACAAAAAAACGGGCAGCGAATGCCCGTTTTTTTATCTGTGAACGCACGTAACGCAGGCAAATGGCTGAGCAAACACGCCAAAGGGATAGCTTTAAACGGCCTAAATGCTTAGAATTTGCCCGCCGAAACTGAAAAAACGGAT
The DNA here is from genome assembly GCF_055805075.1 of Leclercia sp. GHBNCSD. Lineage (NCBI taxonomy): Bacteria > Pseudomonadati > Pseudomonadota > Gammaproteobacteria > Enterobacterales > Enterobacteriaceae > Leclercia > Leclercia sp. GHBNCSD. The sequence goes on from NZ_JBQVYO010000001.1 coordinate 1,852,742, forward strand.
AATCGCTTGGAATTGTTGTATACCGCTCTGCTCTATATTATTCAGCCACTGGTGTGGCTACGACTGCTGCTGCGTAGCCGTAAAGCGCCTGCCTACCGTAAACGCTGGGCTGAACGCTATGGTTATTGCCGCAACAAAGTTGCGCCGGACGGTATCCTGCTCCATTCCGTTTCGGTGGGTGAAACGCTGGCCGCCATTCCGCTGGTCCGCGCCCTGCGCCACCGCTATCCGTCGCTGCCGATCACCGTCACCACCATGACGCCTACCGGTTCCGAACGCGCCATGTCCGCTTTTGGCAAAGATGTGCATCACGTCTATCTGCCGTATGATTTACCCTGTGCCATGAACCGTTTCCTTAACACCGTGCGCCCTAAGCTGGTGATCGTAATGGAAACCGAACTGTGGCCGAACATGATTTCTGCCCTGCACGCCCGCAAAATTCCCCTGGTGGTGGCTAACGCTCGCCTGTCAGAACGCTCCGCGAAGGGCTACGGCAAGCTGGGCAACTTTATGCGCCGCCTGCTGAGCAAGATCACCCTGATTGCGGCACAAAACGAAGAAGATGGCGCGCGATTCCTGTCGCTGGGCCTGAAGCGCAACCAGCTGGCGGTCACCGGCAGCCTGAAGTTTGATATTTCTGTTACCCCGGAGCTGGCTGCCCGGGCAGTCACATTGCGTCGCCAGTGGGCGCCGCGCCGCAAAGTGTGGATCGCCACCAGTACCCACGACGGTGAAGAAGAAATTATCCTGCAGGCGCACCGCCAGCTTCTTGAACGCTTCCCGGACCTGCTGCTGATCCTCGTGCCTCGTCATCCTGAACGGTTTAAAGATGCCCGCGAGATGGTGCAAAAGGGCGGATTCAGCTTCACGATGCGCAGCAGCGGTGAGATCCCGTCCGCCAGCACCCAGGTAGTGATTGGCGATACCATGGGTGAGCTGATGCTGCTTTACGGTATTGCCGATCTGGCCTTTGTGGGTGGCAGCCTCGTGGAGCGTGGCGGGCATAACCCGCTGGAGCCCGCAGCGCACGCCATCCCGGTGCTGATGGGGCCGCATACCTTCAACTTCAAAGATATCTGCGCCAAACTGCAGCAGGCGGACGGGCTGATTACTGTCACCGATGCGAACGCCATCGAAAAAGAGGTTTCAAACCTGCTGACCGACGAAGATTATCGTCTGTGGTATGGCCGTCACGCTGTCGAAGTGCTGCATCAGAACCAGGGGGCGCTGACCCGCCTGCTGCAGCTGCTGCAACCTTACCTGCCCCTGCGGAGCCACTGATGTCTGCGCGTCTGTCGGTGGTGATGATCGCCAAAAACGCCGCTGACCTGCTGCCGGATTGCCTCGCCTCTGTGGCATGGGCCGATGAGCTGATCCTGCTCGACTCCGGCAGTAGCGACGACACGGTTAACATCGCCCGCGCAGCCGGCGTACAGGTCCATATCGATGCCGACTGGCAGGGTTATGGTATTCAGCGCCAGCGGGCGCAGCAGTACGCCACCAGCGATTATGTCCTGATGATCGACACCGACGAGCGTGTAACCCCAGAGCTTAAACAGGCCATCCAGCGCGTACTGGCGGCCCCTCAGCCTGATGTTGTCTACAGCATCGCCCGGCGAAACTATTTCCTTGGCCGCTTTATGCGTCACAGCGGCTGGTATCCCGATCGCGTTATGCGTCTTTATCCGCGGACGCGCTATCAGTACAACGATAACCTGGTTCATGAGTCGCTGGCCTGCGACGGTGCGCCAGTGACTGCCCTCGATGGCGACCTCCTGCATCTGACCTGCCGTGATTTCGCCAGCTTTCAGCGTAAACAGCTTAATTACGCCACGGCGTGGGCCCAGGAGCGCCATCAGCGCGGCAAGAAAACCTCGCTGGCTGGGATTTTCAGCCACACCGTCGGCGCGTTTCTGAAGACGCTGGTGCTACGTGGCGGCGTGCTGGACGGTAAACAGGGCTGGTTACTGGCGGTGGTTAATGCCCAGTATACTTTTAATAAATACACCGAGCTGTGGGCGCTGAGCCGCGGCTACTCTGAGAAAGCGTGAGCCATGAGCACAAAAGCGATTTATCCGGGTACCTTTGATCCTGTCACCAACGGCCATATCGATATCGTCACGCGTGCCGCAAGCATGTTTGATACGGTGATTCTGGCGATTGCCGCCAGCCCCAGCAAAAAGCCCCTGTTCGATCTCGATGAGCGGGTTGCGCTGGCGAAAGCCGCGACCGCGCACTTACCCAATGTGGAGGTCGTGGGCTTTAGCGATCTGATGGCGAACTTTGCCCGCGCTCAACAGGCCAATATCTTGATTCGCGGACTGCGCGCGGTGGCCGATTTTGAATATGAGATGCAGCTGGCGCATATGAACCGCCATCTGATGCCTGAACTGGAAAGTGTCTTTCTGATGCCGTCCAAAGAGTGGTCGTTTATCTCCTCTTCGCTGGTCAAAGAGGTGGCGCGCCACGCAGGTGACGTCACCCATTTCTTACCCGCCAGCGTGCATCAGGCGCTGATGGACAAGCTGAAATAAATGTTTTGCCCGGTGGCGCTGCGCTTACCGGGCCTCCGCATCATTTCTGGCACTGACGGCAATAGAACGTTGCCCGCTGGGCATGCTTCGTTGCCACAATCGGTGTGCCACAGACCCGACACGGCTCATCTTTACGGCCATAGACCTGTAGCTCCTGAGCGAAGTAGCCCGGCTTGCCGTCGCTTTGCAGGAAGTCTTTCAGGGTAGTTCCGCCCTGCTCAATCGAACGCAGCAGTACGGCTTTGATCACCCGCACCAGCAGCTCGCACTCCTGCGCCGACAGCGATGAGGCTAACCGATCGGGATGGATCCCGGCGGCAAACAGCGATTCGCTGGCGTAGATATTGCCCACGCCGACCACCAGCTTGTTATCCATCAGCCAGGGTTTAATGGCGGTTTTCTTCTTCGCGCACTTCGCCTTCAGGTACTCCGCGTTAAACGCGTCAGAGAGCGGCTCCGGCCCGAGGTGCGCCAGCACATTATGCCCTTCCAGCTCTTTGGTCCACAGCCAGGCACCAAAACGACGCGGATCGGTATAGCGCAGCACTTTGCCGTTGCTCATCACCAGATCGACATGGTCATGTTTTTCTGCGGGCAACTCTTCGCTGAGGATGCGCAGGCTCCCGGACATGCCCAGGTGGATGATGATCCAACCGTCAGGCAACTCAAGCAGCAGGTACTTTGCGCGGCGCTGTACGCTGAGAACCGGTTTATCGCTTAGCGCATGGATCTCGTCAGAGACCGGCCAGCGAAGACGACCGTTACGGACAACAGCGTGAAGAATGGTCGCACCGACCAGATGAGGCTCAATGCCACGGCGGCTGGTCTCTACCTCAGGTAATTCAGGCATGGTTCCTCCGTTGAGATGCAGAATGCAAAAAACCCCGCAGATGCGGGGTTTTTCAATACAAGGAATCTAAAATTATTTGATTTTAGCTTCTTTGTACATAACGTGCTGGCGTACAACTGGATCAAACTTTTTCAGTTCCAGTTTTTCCGGCTTAGTACGTTTGTTCTTCGTGGTGGTGTAGAAGTGACCTGTACCAGCAGAAGAAACCAGCTTGATTTTCTCGCGAATACCTTTAGCCATGATTTATTTCCTCTTTAAGTACTTAGTACTTTTCGCCACGGGCACGCAGTTCAGACAGAACTGTATCGATGCCTTTCTTATCAATTACACGCATACCTTTAGCAGATACGCGCAGGGTGACAAAACGCTTCTCGCTCTCAACCCAGAAACGGTGAGAGTGCAGGTTCGGCAGGAAACGGCGTTTAGTCGCGTTCAGTGCGTGGGAACGGTTGTTACCGGTCACCGGACGCTTGCCAGTAACTTGGCAGACTCGGGACATGTCTATTCTCCAAAAATCAAATTAGCTCGAGCTTCGTATGGGGTATCGGCGCCTCGTCAGGCTTTACAGCCCGGTCATCGCGTAGTTCTTAGTGAACCATCGATTGCCAGGCCCAATTGCCAAACCCGAGATTCTCAAAGGTGGCGTAGTATACGCTGACTCGCGGATGTGCTCAAGTCCCGAACAGACAAAGATCCCGATGGATCGCGAGAAATGGCTTAAATCCACCCACGTTCGGCAAACGAAACGTACTCTCCGCGGCCAATAACCAGATGATCAAGAACACAAATGTCCATGAATTGACAGCATTTAATGATGCGTGCGGTCACGTCTCTGTCGGCTTTGCTCGGTTCGGCGCGCCCTGAGGGGTGATTATGCGCGAGGATCACGCCCGCGGCATTCACTTTTATCGCTTCGCGCACAATTTCCCGAGGATGCACCTCAACGTGGCGCAGGGTTCCCGAAAATAACCGGCTGTGTCTCAGCACCCGGTTTTGGTTATCGAGGAAGATAACCATAAAGATCTCGCGCTCCTCTTCCGCCAGTTGGCTGCGCACAAACTCCCGGGTCATCTGCGGGTCTTTTAGCGGATTGATGCTCCGAATCCCCGAGCAGTAATAACGGCGGGCAAGCTCCGCAATCCCTTTCAGCTGGGCGAATGTCGCCAGGCCAATTCCCTCGACCCGCCTGAAATCCTTCAGCTCTGCGGATAACAAACCGTGCAGCGAGCCGAAATGCTGCAACAGATCTCTGGCAAGCGCAAACACGTTTTTACTCCGCGTCCCGGTACGCAGGAAGAGCGCCAGCAGCTCTTCGTCCGTCAGCCGTGTCGCGCCATCCCTTAGCATTTTCTCCCGCGGCAGCAGCGGGGATAGTGTCTCCATACCCTCTCCTTCTCCATCACCACGCTATGCTGCCACAGCACCTGTCGCCTCACGAGGCTCTGTTTTTCGTATTGCGTAGCGCCTCGCAAAGTGGCGGATGGACAACAGCACGATGCTTTTCGGATTGTGATAAAATGCCCGCCTCTCAGCTGAACCCAACAGGAAAGAATCATGATGAGCCTGGCCGGTAAAAAAATCGTTCTTGGCGTGAGCGGCGGCATTGCAGCCTATAAAACGCCGGAACTGGTGCGCCGTTTACGCGAGCGCGGGGCGGACGTGCGGGTGGCAATAACCGAAGGGGGCAAAGCGTTCATTACGCCGCTGAGCCTGCAGGCCGTTTCAGGCTACCCGGTGTCGGACAGCCTGCTCGATCCGGCGGCAGAAGCCGCAATGGGCCATATTGAGCTGGGTAAATGGGCCGATTTAGTCATCCTCGCCCCCGCCACCGCCGATCTCATCGCCCGCGTTGCCGCCGGCATGGCTAACGACCTGGTTACCACTATTTGCCTGGCCACTCCGGCGCCCGTTGCCGTGGTCCCGGCCATGAACCAGCAGATGTACCGCAACGCGGCAACGCAGCATAACCTGGCGACCCTCGCCTCTCGCGGGCTGTTAATCTGGGGGCCGGATAGCGGTAGCCAGGCCTGTGGCGATGTGGGTCCGGGCCGCATGCTGGATCCGCTGGCGATTGTGGATCTGGCCGCGAGTCATTTTTCACCTGTCAACGATCTGCAACATCTCAACATCATGATTACCGCGGGTCCGACGCGTGAACCGCTGGATCCGGTGCGCTATATCACCAACCAAAGCTCCGGCAAGATGGGCTTTGCGATTGCCGCCGCCGCCGCGTCGCGCGGGGCAAAGGTGACGCTGGTGAGCGGCCCGGTTTCGCTGCCAACGCCTCCAGGGGTGCAGCGCATCGACGTCACTACCGCGCTGGAAATGGACGCCGCGGTTCAGGCCCATGCGCAGCAGCAGCAGATTTTTATCGGCTGTGCTGCCGTGGCGGACTATCGTGCTGCCGCCATAGCCGATGAGAAAATCAAAAAGCAAGGCGATGAAATCACGATAAAAATGGTGAAAAACCCCGATATCGTAGCCGGGGTCGCGGCATTAAAAGATCGCCGCCCTTACGTCGTTGGGTTTGCCGCTGAAACGAATAATGTGGAAGAATATGCCCGGCAAAAACGTACCCGCAAAAACCTCGATTTGATTTGCGCGAACGACGTATCGCTGGCCTCACAAGGATTCAACAGCGACAGCAACGCATTGCACCTTTTCTGGCAGGATGGAGATAAAGTCTTACCGCTTGAGCGCAAGGAACTCCTGGGCCAACAATTACTGGACGAGATCGTTACCCGTTATGATGAAAAAAATCGACGTTAAGATTCTGGACCCGCGTGTTGGTCAGCAATTTCCACTGCCGACCTATGCCACTTCCGGCTCTGCCGGTCTTGACCTGCGTGCCTGCCTCGACGACGCCGTAGAACTGGCACCCGGCGCTACCACGCTGCTGCCGACCGGCCTTGCGATCCACATTGCCGACGCCTCTCTGGCGGCGGTGATCCTGCCGCGTTCCGGCCTGGGTCATAAGCATGGTATCGTGCTGGGCAACCTGGTGGGTCTTATCGATTCTGACTATCAGGGTCAACTGATGGTTTCTGTCTGGAACCGTGGCCAGGAGAGCTTCACCATTCAACCCGGCGAGCGTGTCGCCCAGATGGTGTTCGTCCCGGTGGTACAGGCTGAATTTAATCTGGTAGAAGATTTCGACGCGACCGATCGCGGCGAAGGCGGCTTCGGCCATTCCGGGCGTAAATAAACCCGGCTATACGCATCCCACAACGTATAACGTAATAACAAACCGCAAACAGCCGTTTGCGGTCGTTGTGTGGACGTCAGCCTGACTAGTGATTATTTTCAGGGGTATTTTGTAACATGGCAGAAAAACAAACAGCGAAAAGGAATCGTCGCGAAGAAATACTTCAATCTCTGGCTCTGATGCTTGAATCCAGCGATGGCAGTCAACGCATCACCACCGCAAAACTGGCCGCTTCTGTGGGCGTGTCGGAAGCGGCGCTGTACCGTCATTTTCCCAGCAAAACGCGGATGTTCGACAGCCTGATCGAGTTTATCGAAGATAGCCTGATCACGCGTATCAACCTGATTCTGAAGGATGAAAAAGACACCACCGCACGGCTGCGTCTGATTGTCCTGCTGATCCTCGGTTTCGGCGAGCGCAATCCGGGGTTAACCCGTATCCTGACCGGCCACGCGCTGATGTTTGAACAGGACAGATTGCAGGGGCGTATTAACCAGCTTTTCGAACGTATTGAGGCGCAGCTGCGCCAGGTATTACGCGAAAAGAAAATGCGCGAAGGGGAAGGCTTCACCACGGATGAATCACTGCTTGCCGGGCAAGTTCTGGCCTTCTGTGAAGGGATGCTCTCCCGCTTTGTGCGCAGTGAATTCAAATATCGTCCGACGGACGATTTTGATGCCCGCTGGCCGCTCGTGGCCGCGCAGTTGCAGTAACCCTGTATCCGCCTTATCCGGCCTACGGTTTTCGTAGGCCCGGTAAGCGTCGCGCCACCGGGCCATTGACTTATACGCCGTACGCTTCGCGATAGGCGCGCACTGCCGCCAGGCTCTCTGCCATCTCCGGCTTCTCTTCCATCCAGGCAATCAGATCTTTCAGGGTGATGATTGAGGTCACTTTGCAGTTGTAGTCACGCTCCACTTCCTGAATGGCGGAGATATCGCCACGTCCGCGCTCCTGGCGGTCCAGCGAGATCAGCACGCCCGCCAGCGTGGCGTTATTCGCCTGGATAATCTCCATCGATTCACGGATGGCGGTGCCTGCGGTGATCACATCGTCTACCAGCATCACCCGACCTTGCAACGCGCTACCGACCAGATTACCGCCTTCGCCGTGGGTTTTGGCCTCTTTGCGGTTAAAGCAGTACGGCACATCGCGATCGTGATGCTCCGCCAGTGCCACGGCGGTGGTGGTCGCAATCGGAATACCTTTGTACGCCGGGCCAAACAGCAGGTCGAATTCGATCCCGGAATCCACCAGCGCTTCGGCATAGAAGCGGCCTAACAGTGCCAGATCGCGCCCGGTATTAAACAGCCCGGCGTTAAAGAAATAGGGGCTCTTGCGCCCGGATTTCAGCGTAAATTCGCCAAACTTAAGTACCTGCTTGCTAAGCGCAAACTCAATAAACTGGCGCTGATACGGTTTCATGGATTCGCTCCTTTCTCTTTTCTCTCTTACAGGCAAAAAAAAGGCGACTCATCAGTCGCCTTTAAAATCAATTTTCTAACGCCGCCTTCTGCGTCGTTACGATAGATTCGATCCCCTCTCGGGCCAACGCCAGCAGAGAGAGCAGCTCTTCGTGGGTAAACGGCTCGCCTTCTGCCGTGCCCTGTACCTCGATGATGCGACCATCTTCGGTCATCACCACGTTCATGTCGGTCTCTGCCGCGGAGTCTTCAACGTACTCCAGATCGCACAGCGCTTCGCCATTGACGATACCTACTGATACCGCCGCCACCATGCCTTTCAGCGGGTTCGCTTTCAGTTTACCGGCCGCAACCAGTTTGTTCAGGGCATCGGCCAGCGCCACACAGGCTCCGGTAATAGAGGCAGTACGGGTGCCGCCGTCCGCCTGGATCACGTCGCAGTCCAGGGTGATGGTGAACTCGCCCAGGGTTTTCAGATCAACAGCGGCGCGCAGCGCACGCGCGATCAGACGCTGGATCTCCATGGTGCGACCGCCCTGCTTGCCCTTCGCCGCTTCGCGGGCGTTACGGGTGTGGGTGGAGCGTGGCAGCATGCCATATTCGGCAGTGATCCAGCCCTGCCCCTGGCCTTTCAGAAAGCGCGGTACGCCTTCTTCAATGGAGGCGGTGCACAGGACTTTGGTGTCACCAAATTCAACAAGCACGGAACCTTCAGCGTGTTTTGTATAGTTACGGGTCAGGGTGACGGGGCGCACCTGGTTGGCGCTACGACCTGATGGACGCATGATGATATCTCCGGCTTGAAACGAATGTGGCTGCGCATTATACGGATTAAACGCGCTTATTCCTATCCTGAGAAAGCCCCGAAAGCTATAATCCCCCCATCTCTCCTCTGAAAACGGAAAAGTCTATGATCCGCAGTATGACCGCCTACGCCCGCCGTGAAATCAAGGGTAGCTGGGGCAGCGCTACCTGGGAAATGCGCTCGGTAAACCAACGCTATCTTGAAACCTATTTCCGTATGCCAGAACAGTTCCGCAGCCTTGAGCCTGTCGTGCGTGAGCGTATCCGCGCTCGCCTGACCCGCGGAAAGATTGAATGCAACCTGCGTTTTGAGCCCGATGCGAGCGCGCAAGGTGAGCTGATCCTGAACGAGAAACTGGCTAAACAGCTGGTGAACGCCGCTAATTGGGTCAAAATGCAGAGCGACGAAGGCGAAATTAACCCGGTGGATATTCTGCGCTGGCCTGGCGTGATGGCGGCAGGCGAACAGGATCTGGACGCCATTACCGCTGAGATCCTTACCGCGCTGGACAGCACGCTGGACGATTTCATTTTAGCCCGTGAAACCGAAGGTCAGGCGTTGAAAGCGCTGATCGAGCAACGCCTGGAAGGCGTTAGCGGTGAAGTGGCGAAAGTCCGCGCCCATATGCCGGAGATTCTGCAGTGGCAGCGTGAGCGTCTGGTCGCCAAACTGGAAGATGCCGAAGTCCAGCTGGAAAACAACCGTCTCGAACAGGAGCTGGTGCTGATGGCCCAGCGTATCGATGTGGCGGAAGAGCTGGATCGTCTGGAAGCGCACGTCAAAGAGACCTACAACATCCTGAAGAAGAAAGAGGCCGTGGGCCGTCGTCTCGACTTTATGATGCAGGAATTCAACCGCGAGTCGAACACGCTGGCGTCCAAGTCTATCAACGCCGAAGTCACTAACTCTGCGATTGAACTGAAGGTGCTTATTGAGCAGATGCGCGAACAGATTCAGAATATCGAATAAACATTAGCGCGCGTTTTTCGCTATTAATGGTCCCGCTAAGGGACCATTGTCAATTAATGACTTTAAGTATGTCCTGAATCCCACCTGCGCATCAGAATATAAGAACTCCTTTTCTATTTTTGTTAGAATGCACGCCGCACTCAATATTCTTATCTTTCCTCTCAGGAAACATAATGGCAAACATCAACTTATCCTTAGAGGAAGCCTCCAGCCTCTCAGTTGACCGCGATTTCCGGCAGGACATTAACCTGCTGCGCGGAATAGCCATTCTTTCTGTAGTGTTTTATCACTTTACTGCCACCCTGCTGCCCGGCGGTTTCGCTGGTGTGGATGTGTTTTTCGTTATCTCCGGCTTCTTGATGACCAAAATCATCGCCACAGGCCTTGAGCGAAATAGCTTCAACCTTATTCAGTTTTATGCCGCGCGCTGTAAAAGAATAATTCCCGCGCTGCTGGCGATGTGTCTGATCGTCGCCGCGACGACCTTTTTCTGGTTGCCAACAAATGAGTACCAGAAACTCGGAAATTATATTGGCTATGCTGCCTTATTTATATCCAATCTGAAACTTAACAAAGAGTCCGGGGACTATTTTGCTCCCGACTCCCATGAGAACTGGTTTTTACATACCTGGTCATTGTCCGTTGAATGGCAATTTTACCTGGTGTTACCCTTCATTATGATGGGGCTCTATCCCCTCAGAAAAAAACTGAACACCGGCTTATGCCTGGCCATACTCACCGTTGCGTTGTTTATCGTGAGTGTCACCCACACGCCCAACGCTGCGGCCACCAGCTTCTACCTGATGCCTTATCGCGCCTGGGAGATGTTGTGCGGTGGAGTGGTGTGGTATGCCTCACAGCGCTTTGTGATGCCGTTGATGCTTCGCCCGGTTGCGGCAATCGCGGGTTACACGCTGATCCTGCTGTCACTCTTTTTCATCACCGCTGAGCATGCCTGGCCAGGACCGCTGACCTTACTGCCCGTCGCGGGCGCGATGCTGGTGATCTACAGCGACTACCAGCCGCTGGTGAGCCTGTTCGACCGTAATTTTCGCTGGGCGGGGCTGAGCTCGTACTCCGTCTATTTATGGCACTGGCCTGTGGCGGTGGTTCTGCTCTACAGCGGAAAGCAGCACAACGGGCTGTGGGTCATGAGCGCGATTGCGCTCTCCTTCGCCATCGGCTGGCTGTCGTGGGTGCTGATTGAGCAACCCGGCAAAAATTACCTTAGCCAGCGTTCAAGCCGCGCTTTCTGGTTGATCCTCTTTGCCTGCGTAGGTGTCGCCTGGCTGTTCAGCTATCTGGTGAAAAACCAGATCGTGGTCAGCCAGCCCGACCCGCTCGTCAATAAAATCGCGCTGGAAGCCACCAACAAAAACTACGCTGCCAATCCTAAAACGCACCTGAGCGCCTATGGCACAGGGAAGCCCGTCGCCATCATCATTGGCGACAGCCATGCGGAAGCCACCGCAACCGCGCTGGCAGAAGCGGCGCAAGGTAGGGGCTCTGTTATCGGGATCACCTACTCTGGCTGTCCGACGCTGGCAAGGGGCGAACTGGGGGCGCGCAATCGATGCGGGGAATTTAACCGCTCTCTCCCTTCAAGGCTGAAGGATTACGCGCCGGACGTACCGGTGGTGATTGTGAACCGCCTGACGCACTATGCCGAAAAGCAGCTTGTCACCTTCGGGGCCGGGCAGCAAAACAAGCAGGACTACCTGCGTCAGTACTCTGATGCCATCGTTGATATGGCATGCTCGCTCAACAGTACGCGTCCTGTTTATCTGGTGAATCCGATCCCCGAGATGGCGCAAAACGTTCCCCGCACGTTATCTCATCGCCTGATGACCGGGAAAACCACGCACGACTTATCCATACCCGTCGCGACTTACGCCAAACAAAACGCCGTTATTTTGCAGGCGCAGGCGCGGGCGGCAAAACAGTGTGGCGTTCAGGTGCTCGATCCCACCGCCTGGCTCTGTACGGCGGGCCGCTGCATGGGCAGTAAGAATTTACAACCATGGTATTTCGACGATAACCACCTCAGCGAAACCGGGAATAAGATGCTGGTGCCGATGTTCCGGCAGATTTTTAGCCCCCAGCAGCGTTAAAGGCCAAATTAATCTAATGCAATATCTATGTTAAAAACAGGTAATAGCCCTCTTTAAGCCAAAGTGGCATTAGATAATCTAATGCATATTCGATCGCACAAGAAAATCTAAATCGTGAGCCAGAGCACAAAACGTTACCCTGACGCTCTTATTTCTGGGGGTAACATGCTGCTGCATATCCTGTATCTGATCGGTATCACCGCTGAAGCCATGACCGGCGCCCTCGCCGCCGGACGTCGTCGTATGGACACCTTCGGCGTCATTATTATTGCCACTGCCACGGCGCTGGGTGGCGGCTCCGTTCGGGATATCCTGCTGGGCCACTATCCGCTCGGCTGGGTCCAACATCCTGAGTATGTGATTATTGTGGCCGTCGCCGCCGTGTTGACCACCATTGCCGCCCCGGTTATGCCCCATCTGCGCCGTCTGTTTCTGGTGCTGGATGCCCTCGGCCTGATCGTCTTCTCCATTATTGGCGCCCAGGTCGCGCTGGATATGGGCCAGGGCCCGGTGATCGCCACTATCGCGGCGGTGATCACCGGCGTCTTTGGCGGCGTGCTGCGCGATATGTTCTGTAAACGCATCCCGCTGGTCTTTCAGAAAGAACTCTACGCTGGCGTCTCTTTCGCCTCCGCCGTGCTCTATGTCGCTTTGCAGCATTACGTGAGCAATCAGGATGTGGTGATCATCTCCACGCTCTTATTTGGCTTTACCGCCCGCATGCTGGCGCTGCGTCTGAAACTGGGATTACCCGTTTTTTATTACACCCACGATAGTCACTAAAAGCCCTCTACGCCCTGTTCACCCAGCCAGGAAGCCAGGGCGTTAACGGTGGGATGATGAACAAAATCCACCAGCCTGTGCGCCTTTTCCGGGCCGATGCCCGGCACCTGATGCCAGCGTAACGCATCTCTCTCCAGTAACTGCTGCCACTGCCGATCGCTAAGCGCGCGCAGGGCCCTTCGCGGCAGGGGAACGCCAAGCGCATCCAGCCAGCGGGTAAAAGGCTGACGGCGAACCAGATTGAATTGATGCCAGAGCCGCAGGCCCCGCTCTGACGTTATGCCGGGTGTGTGTTGCAACTGCTCCTGACTGAGCGCCAGCCAGGAAAAGAGATGTTCAAAGTGGTGCGCCTGATGCAGCGTCTGCCAGCCAGCCTCACCCAGCCCGGCGATATTTAACACCGACGACGAACTCAGCCACTTCAGCCGGGCCATAAACTGCCCGTGGCACTCCGGCGTGGCATAAAAACAGGTGAGCGGGGTAAAACGCCTTTCTGGCGGCACGGGTTTGCGGCGGTCACTCCCCCGCCAGACAACGTTATCCACGCGCGGGATCCCCTGCCCGGCCAGACTAATTTGGATCTGATCCCCCGGCGCAATATCCAGCGCCTGCCAGCGTCCCACTGACCCGAGGTTTACGCGCTGCACCTGCTTATCATCAAGCTGTACGGGCTCCAGGATGGCAACCACCGCGATCCTGCCGGTACGCCCCACGGTGAAATTGATGGCCCGAACTTCGGCAACCCGGGCGACCGGCGCATATTTCCACGCCACGACCCAACTGCCCTCGCCGGGAAGCCAGCGGTGACCCGGAGGCTCCTGCGCCGAGCGGATGATGACCCCATCGGTCACAAACGGCAGGGGCGATGTAAACCAGCGTTCGCGTATTTTTTCTGCTGACTCCAGCGAACTGACTTTATGCGTCCATAACCCGGTAAGGGTGAACCCTGCCTGGGTTAATGCCTGTAGCCGTTCAGGCATCGAGGCGGGGCCGTCCGGCCATGCCCAGATGAAAATACCGATCTTATCCAGCCCTGCGCCGGTATCGTGTCGCATCATCGTCCCGGCGACTTTTGCCCGCGCATTCATCCCACCCATCTGCTTCTGGATATGGTTATCGCGCAGTAAAAAGAGCTCCCCCTGCAACACGCTGTTGGCAAGCGGGCCTTTTACCTGCCCGGGAACCGAGGCGATGCGTTTTACTTTCTCCGTCCAGTCTTCGCCTTTAAGTCCGTCGCCACGGCTGGTGGCCTGCACCAGTTGACCCTGGCGGTAGACCAGCGTGACCGCCACACCATCCACTTTTGGCTGGATCCAGAGATCGCGACGCGACTGCATCCACTGGCGGAGCGCTGTTTTATCGGCTATCTTCGCGACTCCAGTGTGGCCGACCGGGTGCCTGACCGAACCACCCGCAGCCACCGGTACGTCTGCCGCCTGTTCGTCGCCAAAGCAGTGCCGCCACTGTTTAAGCCTTGCCGCCAGCTGGTCATAGACTTCGTCGTTGACGTCGCTGGTGCCCTGTTGCCAGTACGCCTTATCCCAGCGTGCTATTTGCGCGCTGAGCCTGGCTATCTCCTGCTCTGCCTGGGTAGGCGACCAGACCGGGCATATCGCCTGACCGGCACTGCTCCAGATTGCTAACAGCACGCTAAAATATCGCCACATCGTCACTCCTCCCTGTTTTGCAGGGGGTATAACGCGAAGCACAGCCGCAGGCGAGAGGCAAAAAACGACTTTACGAGGCAATCTCAGAATTAAATCTTTGTTGCAGCAAACGCCCCATAAAACCGGAAAAAGGTACGCAAAAATCAACCGGAATGCGGAAAAAGTGTGACAAAGGCTACGTCACGAAGCGGCGACGTGTATAATAAGCCCGTATGTAGGACTTCAACGCTATCAACATACAAAGACTCTCATGGCTCAAGGCACGCTTTATATTGTTTCTGCCCCAAGTGGCGCGGGTAAATCCAGCCTGATTCAGGCGCTGTTAAAAACCCAACCGTTGTACGATACGCAGGTTTCTGTTTCTCACACCACGCGCGCGCCGCGTCCGGGTGAAGTACACGGTGAACACTATTTCTTTGTCGATCACGATGAATTCAGAACGATGATTGGCAGAGATGCGTTTCTTGAACACGCTGAGGTCTTCGGTAACTATTACGGCACCTCGCGTGAAACCATCGAGCAAGTGCTGTCGACCGGCGTAAACGTATTCCTGGATATCGACTGGCAGGGCGCGCAGCAGATTCGCCAGAAAATGCCCGATTCACGCAGCATTTTTATTTTGCCGCCATCGAAAGATGAGCTGGATCGCCGTCTCCGTGGCCGCGGCCAGGATAGCGAAGAGGTTATCGCAAAACGTATGGCCCAGGCAGTTGCGGAAATGAGCCATTACGCCGAATATGATTACCTGATTGTGAATGATGATTTTGACGCCGCCCTGAGCGATCTCAAAACTATCCTTCGCGCCGAACGTCTGCGTATGAGCCGCCAGAAGCAGCGACATGACGCATTAATCACCAAACTGTTGGCAGACTGAACCCACATTCAGTATCATGCCCAGTCATTTCTTCATCTGTGGAGCATTTTAAGTATGGCACGCGTAACTGTTCAGGACGCTGTAGAGAAAATTGGTAACCGTTTTGACCTGGTGCTGGTCGCCGCGCGTCGCGCTCGTCAGATGCAGTCAGGCGGTAAAGATCCACTGGTACCGGAAGAAAACGATAAAACTACCGTTATCGCACTGCGCGAAATCGAAGAAGGCCTGATCAACAGCCAGATCCTCGATGTTCGTGAGCGCCAGGAGCAGCAAGAGCAGGAAGCCGCAGAACTGCAGGCCGTTACCGCCATTGCTGAAGGTCGTCGTTAATTAAACCTGCGGGTCGCCCTTGTATCTGTTTGAAAGCCTGAATCAACTGATTCAAACCTACCTGCCGGTAGATCAGATTAAACGTCTCCAGCAGGCGTATCTCGTTGCACGTGACGCTCACGAGGGTCAGACACGTTCAAGCGGTGAACCCTATATCACGCACCCGGTAGCGGTGGCCTGTATTCTGGCCGAGATGAAACTCGACTATGAAACACTGATGGCCGCCCTGCTGCATGACGTGATCGAAGACACCCCTGCCACCTACCAGGATATGGAACAGCTGTTTGGCAAAAGCGTTGCCGAACTAGTGGAAGGGGTCTCTAAGCTTGACAAGCTGAATTTCCGCGACAAGAAAGAGGCGCAGGCCGAAAACTTTCGCAAGATGATCATGGCGATGGTGCAGGATATCCGCGTCATTCTGATCAAACTTGCCGACCGTACCCACAATATGCGCACGCTGGGCTCGCTTCGCCCGGACAAACGTCGCCGTATTGCCCGTGAAACCCTCGAAATCTACAGCCCACTGGCGCACCGTTTAGGTATTCATCACATTAAAACCGAGCTGGAAGAGCTGGGTTTTGAAGCGTTGTACCCGAACCGCTTCCGTGTGATCAAAGAGGTGGTGAAAGCCGCGCGTGGCAACCGTAAAGAGATGATTCAGAAGATCCTCTCGGAAATCGAAGGGCGTTTGCAGGAAGCCGGTATTCCCTGTCGCGTCAGCGGTCGCGAAAAGCATTTGTACTCTATCTACTGCAAAATGGTGCTTAAAGAGCAGCGTTTTCACTCGATCATGGATATCTACGCCTTCCGCGTGATCGTTCATGACGCCGACACCTGTTATCGCGTGCTCGGTCAGATGCACAGCCTCTATAAGCCGCGTCCGGGCCGAATGAAAGACTATATCGCCATTCCAAAAGCGAACGGATATCAGTCTCTGCACACCTCGATGATTGGCCCGCACGGCGTGCCGGTTGAGGTGCAAATTCGTACCGAAGATATGGATCAGATGGCGGAGATGGGTGTTGCCGCGCACTGGGCCTACAAAGAGCACGGCGAAACCAGCACTACCGCGCAAATCCGCGCCCAGCGCTGGATGCAGAGCCTGCTGGAGCTGCAACAGAGCGCCGGTAGCTCGTTTGAATTCATCGAGAGCGTTAAATCCGATCTCTTCCCGGATGAGATTTACGTTTTCACACCAGAAGGGCGCATTGTCGAGCTGCCTGCTGGTGCCACGCCGGTCGACTTCGCCTACGCCGTGCATACCGATATCGGTCATGCCTGCGTGGGGGCACGCGTCGACAGGCAGCCGTATCCGCTGTCACAGCCGTTGACCAGTGGCCAGACGGTAGAAATCATTACCGCCCCAGGCGCGCGTCCGAACGCGGCGTGGCTCAACTTCGTCGTGAGCTCGAAAGCGCGCGCCAAGATCCGTCAGCTGCTGAAGAACCTCAAACGCGATGACTCCGTCAGCCTGGGTCGTCGTCTGCTCAACCATGCGTTGGGGGGTAGCCGCAAGCTGGCTGAGATCCCGAAAGAGAGCATTCAGCACGAGCTGGAGCGTATGAAGCTCGCCTCGCTTGATGACCTGCTGGCAGAGATCGGTCTTGGCAACGCGATGAGCGTGGTGGTGGCGAAGAACCTGCAGCAGGGTGAAACCTCGGTGCCGCAGCCGTCATCAACCAGCCACGGTCATCTGCCGATCAAGGGCGCCGACGGCGTACTGATCACCTTTGCCAAGTGCTGCCGCCCTATCCCTGGCGATCCGATTATCGCCCACGTCAGCCCGGGTAAAGGTCTGGTTATCCATCACGAATCCTGTCGTAACATCCGCGGCTATCAGAAAGAGCCAGAGAAGTTTATGGCGGTCGAGTGGGATAAAGAGACCGAGCAGGAATTTATCACCGAGATCAAGGTAGATATGTTCAACCACCAGGGCGCGCTGGCGAACCTGACCGCGGCGATCAATACCGCCTCTTCGAATATTCATAGCCTGAATACCGAAGAGAAGGATGGCCGGGTCTACAGCGCCTTTATTCGTCTGACCGCGCGTGACCGTGTGCATCTGGCGAATATCATGCGTAAAATCCGCGTGATGGCTGACGTCATTAAAGTCACCCGTAACCGAAACTAGTTTTATGAACTCAACGCGTTATGCCCGGATCTGCGAAATGCTCGCCAGGCGTCAGCCCGATCTGACGGTGTGCATGGAGCAGGTGCATAAACCTCATAACGTTGCTGCTATCGTTCGTACCGCTGATGCCGTCGGCGTGCATGAAGTGCACGCCGTCTGGAAGGGGACGCGGATGCGTCCTATGGCCTCGGCTGCCGCAGGCAGCAACAGCTGGGTACAGGTCAAAGCCCACGACACTATTGGCGAAGCCATTTCGCATCTGAAAGGGCGCGGCATGCAGATTCTGGCGACCCACCTTTCCGACAAAGCCGTCGATTTCCGTGAAATTGATTACACCCGCCCGACCTGCATTCTGATGGGTCAGGAGAAGACGGGGATCACCCAGGAAGCCTTAGATCTGGCGGATCAGGACATCATCATTCCGATGATCGGCATGGTGCAGTCGCTGAACGTCTCCGTGGCCTCCGCCCTCATTCTGTATGAAGCCCAGCGTCAGCGGCAAAATGCCGGGATGTACAAACGCGAGAACAGTATGCTGCCGGACGATGAGCAGCAGCGCCTGCTGTTTGAAGGCGGTTATCCGGTGCTGGCCAGAGTGGCGAAGCAGAAAAAATTACCGTACCCCCACGTGAATCTGCAGGGCGAGATTGAAGCCGATGCGACGTGGTGGGCGACGATGCAGGCGGCGAAGTAAATTATGCAGGGCCGTCTGCTGGATGCTGTGCCGCTCAATTCCCTGACGGGTGTTGGCGCAGCCCAGAGCAGCAAACTGGCGAAAATTGGCCTGCATACCGTGCAGGATCTCCTCCTGCACCTCCCCCTGCGTTACGAAGACCGCACTCAGCTTTACCAGATTGGTGAACTCCTGCCTGGCATTTACGCCACCGTTGAAGGCGAAGTCCTGAACTGCAACATCACCTTCGGCGGTCGCCGGATGATGACCTGCCAGATCAGCGACGGCTCCGGCATCCTGACGATGCGCTTTTTTAACTTCAATGCGGCAATGAAAAACAGCCTCGCCACTGGACGACGGGTGCTGGCCTATGGCGAAGCCAAACGCGGGAAATATGGCGCGGAGATGATCCACCCGGAGTACCGCGTGCAGGGCGATCTCAGCACGCCGGAGATGCAGGAGACGCTGACGCCGGTCTATCCGACCACCGAAGGCGTTAAGCAGGCGACGCTGCGCAAGCTGACCGATCAGGCGCTGGAGCTGCTGGACACCTGTGCCATTGCCGAACTTCTGCCGCCGGAGCTGGCGCAGGGGATGATGAGCCTGCCGGATGCGTTGCGTACTCTCCATCGCCCGCCGCCCTCACTGCTGTTGAGCGATTTAGAGAGCGGGCAACACCCGGCGCAGCGACGTCTTATTCTCGAAGAGCTACTGGCGCACAACCTGAGCATGCTGGCGCTGCGCGCCGGGGCACAGCGTTTTCACGCCCTGCCGCTCCCGGCCCGTAACGATTTAAAAGAGAGGCTTCTGGCCTCGCTGCCGTTTAAACCCACCGGGGCGCAGGCCCGCGTCACCGCCGAGATCGAGCATGATATGGCGCTGGACGTACCGATGATGCGCCTGGTGCAGGGCGACGTAGGCTCGGGCAAAACGCTGGTGGCCGCCCTGGCCGCATTACGCGCCATTGCCCACGGCAGACAGGTCGCCCTGATGGCGCCTACCGAACTGCTGGCCGAACAGCACGCCAACAATTTCCGCGCCTGGTTTGCACCGCTCGGCGTGGAGGTGGGCTGGCTTGCCGGTAAACAAAAAGGTAAAGCGCGACAGGCACAGCAGGAGGCGATTGCCAGCGGTCAGGTGCAGATGATTGTCGGCACCCATGCCATCTTCCAGGAACAGGTGCAGTTCCACGGTCTGGCGCTGGTGATTATCGACGAGCAGCACCGTTTTGGTGTGCATCAGCGTCTGGCGCTGTGGGAGAAAGGTCTCCAGCAGGGTTATCATCCGCACCAGCTGATCATGACCGCCACGCCCATTCCCCGCACCCTGGCGATGACCGCCTATGCCGATCTCGATACCTCCGTTATCGACGAGCTGCCCCCGGGCCGCACGCCGGTGACCACCGTCGCCATCCCGGATACGCGCCGCAGCGACATCATCGATCGGGTGCGCAACGCCTGCCTGCAGGAAGGGCGTCAGGCCTACTGGGTCTGTACCCTGATTGAAGAGTCCGATCTGCTGGAAGCGCAGGCGGCAGAAGCCACGTGGGAAGAGTTAAAGCTGGCCCTGCCGGAGCTGAACGTCGGGCTGGTGCATGGCCGGATGAAACCTGCGGAAAAACAGGCGGTGATGCAGGCCTTCAAGCAGGGCGAACTGCATCTGCTGATTGCCACCACGGTGATTGAAGTGGGGGTGGACGTGCCTAACGCCAGCCTGATGATCATCGAAAACCCGGAACGTCTGGGTCTGGCGCAGCTGCACCAGCTGCGTGGCCGCGTCGGACGTGGCGCGGTGGCCTCGCACTGCGTATTGCTCTATAAAGCCCCGCTGTCGAAAACAGCGCAAAAACGTTTGCAGGTGTTACGCGACAGCAATGACGGCTTTGTGATTGCGCAACAGGATCTGGAGATCCGTGGGCCGGGAGAGTTGCTCGGCACCCGTCAGACCGGTAACGCCGAGTTTAAAGTAGCAGATTTGATGCGCGATCAGGGCATGATCCCCGAAGTTCAGCGTCTGGCACGCCATATTCATGAACGCTACCCCGAACAGGCGGCAGCGTTAATCGATCGCTGGATGCCAGAGACCGGGCGTTACTCGAACGCCTGATCAGCCGAAGATAGGCAGCATCAGATAGAGCTTAATCACGATCGCGTTGACGATATCAATAAAGAACGCCCCCACCATCGGCACCACCAGAAACGCCATATGCGACGGACCGAAACGCTCGGTAATGGCCTGCATGTTGGCGATCGCCGTCGGCGTGGCCCCCAGACCAAAGCCGCAATGGCCGGCCGCCAGCACCGCCGCATCGTAGTTTTTACCCATCATCCGCCAGGTAACGAACATGGCGTACAGCGCCATAAACAGGGCCTGCACGATCAGGATCGCCAGCATTGGCAGCGCAAGCGAGGCCAGCTCCCACAGCTTCAGGCTCATCAGCGCCATCGCCAGGAACAGCGACAGGCAGACGTTGCCCAACACCGACACCGCCCGCTCAAAGACGCGATAAAAGCCCATCAGGGCCAGGCCGTTGCTGAGGATCACCCCCACAAACAATACGCAGACAAAGACCGGCAGCTCCAGCACGGTGCCAGCCAGCAATTGCGCAATCACCTTGCCCACCGTCAGGCAGATGGCGATCAGGGCGATGGTTTCAATCAGCACCAGGGAGGTGATCATGCGTCCGACGTCCGGCTTTTCAAATGCCGATGGCGTCAACTCATCGTCCGGGCAGCCATTCGGGTTGGTGGAGCGCTTCACCAGAAAGCGCGCGACCGGTCCGCCGATCAGGCCGCCCAACACCAGCCCGAAGGTGGCGCAGGCCATTGCCACTTCGGTGGCATTCTGGAAGCCATAGCGTTCAACAAACAGCTTGCTCCAGGCCGCGCCGGTACCGTGACCGCCCGACAGGGTAATCGAACCGGCCAGCAGGCCCATCAGTGGGTCCAGCCCCAGCAGCGACGCCATGCCGATGCCGATGGCGTTCTGCATCACCAGCAGACCGACCACCACAATTAAGAACACCCCAAGCACCTTCCCGCCTGCCCGCAGGCTGGAGAGGTTGGCGTTCAGGCCGATAGTGGCGAAAAAGGCCAGCATCAGCGGGTCTTTTAAGGTCATATCAAAGTTGATTTCCCAGCCCATGCTTTTTTTCAGCACCAGCAGCGCGATGGCGGCCAGCAATCCGCCCGCAACGGGCTCCGGGATGGTGTATTTTCTGAGGAAGGGAACGCTGTGAACCAGTTTACGGCCAAGCAGTAAAACGAGAGTTGCCGCAACGAGGGTCGACAACGTATCGAGATGAATCATAGTGGGCTCCTTTTAAGGCACGTGCTCCATCAACATGCGCGTTTTCCTGTAACGTTTGCGTGTTATAAGCGCAATCGGGAGCAGGAGTGTAATGAACTTTGCCGCATCAGGACAGAAAAAGCCGTCCTGGACGGGTGAATTTATCAACGTTTTTTGTTAGCAATCGTTTGCTTTTCTCATCCACTCGGCTAAAATGCCCGCTTTTCCTCCAGGGGTTTGCAGCAGATGTCCGTTAACGCCATTGAACAGCAGGATGCGCAACCGATTGCGCAGACGCAAAACAGTGAACTGATTTACCGTCTTGAAGACCGTCCGCCGCTGGCGCAGACCTTGTTTGCCGCCTGTCAGCATCTGCTGGCGATGTTTGTTGCCGTTATTACCCCCGCTCTGCTGATCTGCCAGGCTCTCGGTTTACCGGCGCAGGACACCCAGCACATTATCAGCATGTCACTGTTTGCCTCGGGCGTGGCCTCCATCATTCAGATTAAAGCCTGGGGGCCGGTGGGCTCCGGTCTGCTGTCGATTCAGGGTACCAGCTTTAACTTTGTTGCCCCGCTGATCATGGGCGGTACAGCGCTGAAAACCGGCGGCGCGGATGTGCCTACCATGATGGCGGCGCTGTTCGGCACCCTGATGCTGGCAAGCTGCACCGAGATGGTGATCTCCCGCGTTCTGCACCTGGCGCGCCGCATTATTACCCCGCTGGTCTCCGGCGTAGTGGTGATGATTATCGGCCTGTCGCTGATTCAGGTGGGTCTGACCTCCATCGGCGGCGGCTACGCGGCGATGAACGACCACACCTTCGGCGCCCCGAAAAACCTGCTGCTGGCGGGCATCGTGCTGGCGATCATTATTCTGCTTAACCGTCAGCGTAACCCGTACCTGCGCGTCGCCTCGCTGGTGATCGCCATGGCGGCAGGCTACCTGGCCGCCTGGGCGATGGGCATGCTGCCGCAGTCTGTTGCGCCGACCGACAGCCCGCTGATCATGGTGCCGACGCCGCTCTACTACGGCCTGGGCATTGACTGGAGCCTGCTGCTGCCGCTGATGCTGGTGTTTATGATCACCTCGCTGGAAACCATCGGCGACATTACCGCGACCTCTGACGTCTCTGAGCAGCCGGTCTCTGGCCCGCTGTATATGAAGCGCCTGAAAGGCGGCGTGCTGGCAAACGGTCTGAACTCGTTTGTCTCCGCCGTGTTCAACACCTTCCCGAACTCCTGCTTCGGCCAGAACAACGGCGTGATCCAGCTGACCGGCGTTGCCAGCCGCTACGTGGGCTTTGTCGTGGCGCTGATGCTGGTTTTACTGGGCCTGTTCCCTGCGGTGAGCGGCTTTGTGCAGCACATTCCTGAGCCGGTCCTGGGCGGCGCAACGCTGGTGATGTTTGGCACCATCGCGGCATCGGGGGTGCGTATCGTCTCCCGCGAGCCGCTGAACCGCCGCGCTATCATGATCATCGCCCTGTCGCTGGCGGTGGGTCTGGGTGTTTCTCAGCAGCCGCTGATCCTGCAGTTTGCCCCGGACTGGGTGAAGAACCTGCTCTCTTCCGGCATCGCCGCCGGTGGGATCACCGCTATCGTCCTGAACCTGATTTTCCCGCCAGAAAAGAACTGATCTCCCTTTACGGCAGCAGGCAACTGCTGCCGTGACACGTAATTACACCATTCCCGCCTTGAGCATTGCGTATAAATCGTGCATAACTCCTTTATGTTCGTTTTACGTGATGGAAGACCATGAAATTTATTGGAAAGCTTCTCGTCGGTATTCTGGCCGTTCTGCTTATTGCGATCCTCGCGCTCTATATCCTTGTACAAACGCGCTGGGGCGCAGCGCACGTCAGCAGCTGGATCACGGTAAACACCGATTACGAACTCAATTTCGACCTGATGGATCACCGTTTCTCGTC
This sequence comes from Leclercia sp. GHBNCSD, assembly GCF_055805075.1. Lineage (NCBI taxonomy): Bacteria > Pseudomonadati > Pseudomonadota > Gammaproteobacteria > Enterobacterales > Enterobacteriaceae > Leclercia > Leclercia sp. GHBNCSD. Next base: position 1,876,316 of record NZ_JBQVYO010000001.1, read on the forward strand.
GCCCACGCACCTGGTGCTGAAAAACGTCACATTCGGGCGCGACGGCCAACCCGCGACGCTGGTCGCCAAAATGGTGGATATCGGCGTGAGCAGCCGTCAGCTCACCGATCCGCTGCACATGGATACCATCACCCTGTTTGACGGCACGCTGAACCTCTCGCCCCAGACTGCCCCGCTCCCCTTCCAGGCCGATCGCCTGCTGCTGAACAACATGGCGTTTAACAGCCCGAACACTGAATGGGATCTCAGCGCCCAGAAGGTGACCGGCGGCGTGCGCCCCTGGGACCCCGAAGCGGGCAACGTGCTGGGGAAAAAAGCGCAGATCCAGATCAGCGCCGGGTCGCTGACGCTGAACGGCGTCCCGGCCAGCAACGTGCTGATTGAAGGTGAACTGAACGGTAAAGAGGTGGTGCTGACCACCATCGGCGCAGATATGGCCCGGGGCTCGCTCACCGGCACCGCGCGTCGCGACGCCAACGGCGGCTGGAAGGTGGACAACATGCGCCTGAATGAGATCCGCCTGCAGAGTGATAAATCCCTGTCCGACTTTTTTGCCCCGATTACTACCCTGCCATCGTTGCAGATTGGCCGCCTCGACGTGACCGACGCCCGTCTGCAGGGGCCGGACTGGGCGGTGACCGATCTTGATTTAAGCCTGCGCAACCTGACCCTCAGCCAGGGCGACTGGCAAAGCGAGGATGGCCGCCTGTCGATGAACGCCAGTGAGTTTATCTACGGTTCACTGCATCTGTTCGATCCCATCCTGAACGCTGAATTCTCCCCGCAAGGGATCGCCCTGCGCCAGTTCACCTCACGCTGGGAAGGCGGGATGGTACGCACCTCCGGCAACTGGTTGCGCAGCGGTAAAGCCCTGGTGCTGGATGATGTCGCCGTCGCCGGGCTGGAATACACCCTGCCGGAAAACTGGAAAACACAGTGGATGACGACCCTGCCGGAGTGGCTGCACAGCGTCACGCTGCGCAAATTCGGCCTGAGCCGTAACCTGGTGATCGATGTCGACGCCGCCTTCCCGTGGCAGATCACCGCGCTCGACGGCTATGGCACCAACCTGCAACTGGCGAAAGATCGCGAGTGGGGGGTCTGGTCAGGCACTGCCACCCTGAACGGTGCGGCCGCCACCTTTAATCGCGTGGACGTGCGCCGTCCGTCGCTGTCGCTTACCGCCAACGCCTCGACGATTGCCATCAATGAACTGAGCGCCTTTACCGAGAAAGGGATCCTGGAAGCGAAGGCCAGCGTATCGCAGACCCCGGTGCGCCAGACTACCGTTAATCTGACCGGGCGCGGCGTGCCGTTGAACATTATCCAGCAGTGGGGCTGGCCAGCGCTGCCGGTGTCCGGCGACGGCAATCTTCAGCTCACCGCCAGCGGCAACGTGCAGAAAGATTCCCCGTTAAAACCGACGGTTAACGGCAAGCTGAATGCGGTAAATATGGATAAGCAACAGGTGACCCAGACGATGACGGGCGGGGCGGTAAATACGGTGGCACCACCACCCGCACCATAATGTGGGCCCGGTAAGCGTAGCGCCGCCGGGCATCAGACCGCACTGCATTGCCGGGTGACGGCTTCGCCTTACCCGGCCTACAAAACCCACAGCCTGCACGATCCGTAGGCCCGGTAAGCGCAGCGCCACCGGGCATCAGACCACGCTGCATTGCCGGGTGGCGGCTCCGCCTTACCCGGCCTACAAAACCCACAGCCTGCGCGATCCGTAGGCCCGGCAAGCAACGCGCCGCCGGGCATCAGACCGCACTGCATTGCCGGGTGGCGGCTTCGCCTTACCCGGCCTACAAAACCCACAGCATGCACGACCCGTAGGCCCGGCAAGCGCAGCGCCGCCGGGCATCAGAGCGCGCTGCATTGCCGGGTGGCGGCTTCGCCTTACCCGGCCTACACAACCCACAGCCTGCGCGATCCGTAGGCCCGGCAAGCAACGCGCCACCGGGCTTTTCCAGACAACTCAGAGGTGAACCACCACCTCATCCCCTTCGGCTTTCACCACCACGCCCCACTCGCTACCGATGTGAGATGCGCCTTTCACGCCGCTAATCTGCGGCACATTGCGCAGGCAGACCGTCCAGTTCCGCGCCTCGCCGCTCCCTTTCAGGGTGACGGCATCGCCGCTGCGCGTCGCGGTCAGGGTAAAGGCCACGGCACCGTTCGCCGCAGGAACTTCGCTTACCGCCGTGGCGCCATCGGCCAGGTTAAACAGCTGGAAGGCGGTGCCTTCGTTCCAGGCGTAGTCCGGTTTCTGGTCGTTGTTACCCAGCGCCAGCAGGGTGTTGTCGCGCACGTAGACCGGCAGGCTCTTGAAATCGTGCTGCTGTTTGTGCCAGCGGCTGCCCTGCAATTCGTCGTTATGCCACAGGTGCGTCCAGCGCCCTTCCGGCAGGTAAAACTGCACGTCGCCCGCCTCGCTGAATACCGGCGCCACCATCACCGCATCGCCCAGCATATACTGGCGGTCGAGATAGTCGCAGGCCGGATCGTCCGGGAACTCGAGCATCATCGCCCGCAGCATCGGCGTGCCGAACTCGCGGGCCAGCGCCGCCTGACGATAAAGGTACGGCATCATCCGGCATTTCAGCTGGGTAAAGTGGCGCACCACATCACAGGACTCGTCATCATACGCCCACGGCACCCGGTAGGATTTGCTGCCATGCAGGCGGCTGTGGCTGGAGAGCAGCCCGAACGCGCACCAGCGTTTGTAGACGTGCGCCGGGGCGGTGTTTTCGAACCCGCCGATATCGTGGCTCCAGAACCCGAATCCGGAGAGCCCGATCGACAGCCCGCCGCGCAGGCTTTCGGCCATCGATTCATAGTTGGCGTAGCAGTCGCCGCCCCAGTGAACCGGGAACTGTTGCGCCCCCACCGAGGCCGAGCGAGCAAACAGCACCGCCTCTTCCTCGCCCACCGTCTCTTTCAGCACGTTCCACACCAGTTCGTTATAGATGTAGGCGTAATGGTTGTGCATTTTCTGCGGATCGGAACCGTCGAACCACTGCACGTCGGTCGGAATGCGCTCGCCAAAGTCGGTTTTAAAGCAGTCGACGCCGATATCCACCAGGCCTTTCAGCTTGTCGGCGTACCAGGCACAAGCCTCCGGATTGGTGAAGTCGTAGATCGCCAACCCCGGCTGCCATTTATCCCACTGCCACAGGGAGCCATCCGGACGTTTCAGCAGATAGCCCTTCTCTTTCAGTTCTTTAAATACCGTGGATTTCTGCCCGATGTAGGGGTTGATCCACACGCAGACCTTGAGCCCTTTCTCCTTCAGGCGGCGGATCATCCCTTCCGGGTCCGGGAAGGTAACCGGGTCCCACTCAAAGTCGCACCACTGGAAGGCCTTCATCCAGAAGCAGTCGAAGTGGAAGACGTGCAGGGGCAGGTCGCGCTCCGCCATGCCGTCGATAAAGCTGTTCACCGTCGCTTCGTCGTAGTTGGTGGTGAACGAGGTGGTGAGCCACAGCCCGAACGACCACGCTGGCGGCAGCGCCGGACGCCCGGTGAACTGCGTATAGCGATTGAGCACCTCTTTCGGCGTCGGGCCGTCGATGACGAAGTACTCCAGATATTCACCCTCGACGCTAAACTGCACTTTCGACACCTTCTCGGAGCCGATTTCAAAGGAGACGTTTTCCGGGTGATTCACCAGCACGCCGTAGCCGCGGTTGGTGAGGTAGAACGGGATATTTTTGTACGACTGCTCGGTGCTGGTGCCGCCGTCGCGGTTCCAGGTTTCGACCGTCTGGCCGTTGCGCACCAGGGCGGTAAAGCGCTCGCCCAGGCCATAGACGGTTTCACCCACGCCCAGATCCAGACGCTCAAACATGTAGTTGCGATCGGTATTGCCGTCCTGCACGTAACCGTTGTTTTTCAGCTGGCTGCCGGTGATGCGTTGTCCGTTGCGGAAGAAATCCAGCGACCAGAACTCGCCTTTGGTGACGCGCACGCTGATGTTGCCGCTTTTCAGCTCAGCAAACTCCGCGTTGTTTTCAATCTGCACGTTAACGTCTTTCAGGACGTTGAGCGGGTAGTGCGGGCCGTTATTCAGCGCCCCCTGGAAGTGCTCGATACGCACCCCGACAATCCCCTCCTGCGGCGCAAACAGGCGCACGGTGAACATCAGGGTGTCGAGCTGCCAGGTGCGCTCGCGCACGTCGCGTGGCGCCACATAGACCACCAGGTCGTTGCCCTGCTGCTCCACATCGAATACCTGAACCGGATAGGTCACGTTCAGACCCGGTTGAATTAGCCAGTTTCCATCACTGATTTTCATGCTTTCGTCCTCTTAGTTCTGCAATTCTTTGCTGACCGGCAGGGTGTTAAATTCCTGCTCGTTACGTCGCGCGCCCTGCGCCAGATCGTTCATGATTTTGACCAGGAATGGCGTCTTCAGGCTGTAGTAGCGTTTGGCAATCACCGCGCTCAGCAGGTAGCAAGCGGCGGGTACCAGGGTAAACAGGGCGATGATAATGCTGATGGTGGCGCTGTTCTGGGTTTTGGCTGCGGCATCGTAGCCGCCGCCAGCCAGCATCCAGCCGATTAACGCCCCGCCCAGCGCCAGACCCAGCTTGAGCACGAAAAGCGTGCCCGCAAAGCTGATGCCGGTGAGGTGTTTGCCGTTGGTCCACTCGCCGTAATCGACGGTGTCGGACATCATCACCCACTGGATCGGGGTCACCAGCTGGTGCAGGACGCCAATCACGAAGATAAAGCCGAACATGGTGATGCTGGCCTGCATCGGCACGAAGAACATCGCCACGCTCGCCACCGCCAGCAGGGCATTGGTCCACCAGAAGACGCTGACCTTGCACTTCCAGTCGGTAAGCGGTTTCGCCAGTGCGGAGCCAATCAGGTTGCCGACGCAGTAGGTGGTGAGGAAGGCGACAAACAGTTCTGGCGAGCCCATGATCCAGGTGACGTAATACATCATCGCCCCGCCGCGCACGCAGACCGCCAGAATGTTGAGGATGGTAAGCAGCCCGACGATGCGCCACTGGTCGTTCTTCCAGATGTCGCGCAGATCTTCGCGCATGGAGGTGGTGCTCGGCGGCACCTGGATGCGCTCTTTGGTGGTGAAGAAGCAGAACGCCAGCATCAGGAACGCTACCACCGACAGCACCGCGATACCGCCCTGGAAGCCGAGTGCCTTATTCTCGCCACCAATCATATTCACCAGCGGCATCATCAGCACCGTGGAGAGCATGCCTCCCGCCGTCGCCAGCACAAAGCGCCAGGACTGGAGGGAGATACGCTGCGTCGGGTCGTTGGTGATCACCCCACCCAGGGCGCAGTACGGGATGTTGACCACGGTATAGAGCACGGTCAGTAGGGTGTAAGTGACGGCAGCGTAGATCATTTTGCCGTTCAGGCTGAGGTCCGGCGTGGTGTAGGCCAGCACGCAGACCAGACCAAACGGGATCGCCCCGAACAGTATCCACGGGCGGAACTTACCCCAACGGCTGCGGGTGCGGTCGGCTATCAGCCCCATGCAGGGGTCGGAGACTGCATCCAGCGCACGCGCCAGCAGGAACATGGTGCCGACAAACCCGGCGGGGATACCGAAGATATCGGTATAGAAAAACATCATGTAGAGCATAACGTTGTCGAAAATGATGTGACTTGCGGCGTCACCCATGCCGTAACCAATTTTCTCTTTGACGGATAAGACTTCGCTTTTCATTGTTTTTCCTTCACGCGTAGGGCGCTGAGACCGGTTACATTTTTTGTAAACCATTCACCCACGGGCAGGTATTGCGTTTTCTGGTTACTTTTTTACGTTTCTTGTTTTTTGTGATCGCGGTAAAAGTGCGGGCGCGGAAAATGTAAGCTGAGGATTTTCTTAAGGTTTACGCTGGAGGGATAACGCAGGTCAAAAAAGGGGTGAAATAAGTGAGGGAAAAGATGGGGTAAATGATTGAAAGTAGCTATAATGCGCCCCGCCTCCATGTAGCAATCGAGGCGCGGAAGATCGTCATCTCCGGTGAGGTGGCTGGACTTCAAATCCAGTTGGGGCCGCCAGCGGTCCTGGGCAGGTTCGACTCCTGTGATCTTCCGCCAATGCCTTCCTCTTTTAGAAATCTTTTTTATTTGAACAATAAAAAAGGAAGAGATTTCTCTCCTCCCTTTCTTAATACCTTAATGCGGCAATGAACGCCAATGTGCGCATACATGTTCAAAACGACCTAAGCGAAAACGGACGTAAGAGCAAACACGTACAATCTTTGAACGATTCATAAGAATCTCCCAACTGTGTTGGGGAGGGATCTCTGGATAAAATGGTGCTAAAAGAGTATAATTTTTTAGCTTTAGAATTATGCTCCGGGATGGAGACCTCCCGTATAGCATCCTCACTAAATGTGTTCCACCACTTTAGTGACTAGCACCACAAGTAGCCGTTATCGTTCCACCGGTAACGGCTATTTTTCTTTTCGGACTCCTTTAAACGGAGTTTTGTCCGCTTTCACATCCATAAAACGCCCAGTTTCTGTATCACGTTTGACCCAATGACCGCTTGGGGTTTGACACTGGCTCCGTTCACGCACAGCACCGATTCGCTTGCCATCACCGTATGGTTTGTTAACTGCCATTCTCATTTCCTCAACATAGTGACTTTTTATCATTATTTAGGATTATACCTAGGATCCATGAAGGATCAAGCGAAAGTTAGATCATTTTGATAGCATCTATAGCATCAATCTGATCTTTGTTCTATCATGAATACTATATGTAGTATTGCTTTAGCATAACACGTCCTACGGAGGGTAGCATGAATCCGATATCAGCTTTTATACCACATGACAGTGATCGACTTAGATACATTGAGTTTTCCTTAATATATAAAGGCGAGGTGTCCCGGTCTTCATTAATGGAGGCGTTTAATATCAAAGAAGCATCGGCTACAAGAGATATAAATAAATATATCGAGATTACTGAAAGTAAAAACAGTTACTTCGATTCAAAGACAAAAAAACATATTATAAACGATGAGAGTTTTTCTCCTTACTATAATTTAAGTGATATTGATATTCTTTGCTGGATAAAAGCTGAGAAAATAGAAAAAACAGACATTAACTATGTATATAGATGTCAACGTCTTAATATACCTAGCAAAGAAGCATTTGCTCCAATAACTAGAGCCATTACTCAAAAAAAGAAAGTAGAAATTGAATATCTCTCTATTACAAGTGGGCCATCAAAGAGAATTATTACCCCCCATAGTCTTTTCGATGATGGCTTAAAAATATATGTACGTGCTTATGATAGCAAATACAAGAAATTCATTAGCTTTTCACCATCGAGAATAACTAAAGCTAACCTAATCAATGTAAATGCTGACAAAGGAGAGACTATAGGTGATGATCTAGAATGGAATAATATTCTTGAATTAGAAATTGTTCCACACCCAAGAATAAAATTCAAAGACACAATTGAATACGAATATAGAATGATTAGGGGTTCTTTATTTGTTAAAGTACGTGAAGCGACAGCAGGATTTTATCTTCGAGCATGGAATGTTGACTGCTCTTTTGACGCAATATTAAATTCTGATATCTACCAATTGCATCTAAAAAATCATGCTCAGTATGCAAAAAAAGATTTCATGTTTCTTGCTCCTACAGAATGAATCACATTTTTTACTAGCCTAAAGGCTTTATCCCTTTCGCACGTAAAGCCTCCCTCGCCAGCTCCTTCAACCAACTGGCGAGACTCACCCCTTCTTCCGCAGCCACAGCATCCAACTGTTCTTTCAATGCCGGATCAATACGCATTTTAAACTGCGGAGATTGCCCACCGCCTTTTGGTTTTTTTTCGCGCGCTATGATTGACATGGAGCCACCTATCCATCTAATCTGAACCATATAGGAGGCCACCTAAACCTCCAATTTTATCAACGCCCCAGTGTGCAGGAACACACGGTAGCGTCTAACCTCACCAACTATCAAGGAGTTGATTATGGCTGATTCGCATTCTACCCCAGACACCACCGCAACCGGAACTGAGCGTACATTAATTGTGGGATATCGCCCGCAAGGTCTCGATCGCAGTACGCCAAATCTGATCCTTTCCGGCAAATGGCTGCGTGCGGCGGGATTTGATACCGGAGATAAAGTCACAGTGAAAGTCATGGATGGCTGCATCGTTGTGATGTCGCACAACCCGCATGAGAAGGCACTTCTCACCGAATTAAAGCAGGCGCAGCAGAAGCTGAGAGGGATTGAAGGGGCGCTGTCCATGGTGTAATCACAGGCTGATCACCTGATTCTTACTTAACCTGTAAGTCAGGCTTACAGTTTCGGCAGACGCGAAACCAAAGCAGATATGCAGTTGTTCAGCAAAACCGAACAACTGCCGCAGCCCGTAACCTTCATCTCAAACCCATCACCAGGCAAAAATCAGAATTTTATAAACAAAGACTGGCAAGCGGCCAGTAAGTAGCCCGGTATACTCACGACGATACAAATCAGAATGAGTGCCAGACATGAAAACAATAGCTAATGTCAAAATTAAATGCTTATCGTTCCTGACTCTTATATTACTTTCAGCCTGCCATCACGCTTTCGCGGCCAAAATGACAGGCTTTGCGGAGCAATATTACCGGGATGACCTCTATTCCCAAGAAGTTGTATCACAACAGCCTATCTCTCCCACCATTACTATCGGCAACAAAGCCATACAAATGGAGGCGACTTCCCTGACGGATATTGCTGACATACCTATTCAGACAGACAGCTCTGCTCGCTGGCTCTGCCTGCATTCACAAGACGGCGTAAATTATTGGTTCATTTCCGATAATGAAATGGGGAGGGGGTTACTCACTGCTATTGCGATAGCTAAAGACGGCAATCATAAAGAGTGTGTGGCATCGCCAGAATCCATTCGCGTTTCCATAGGGAAGATATCTTTGCTTGATACCACTCGTCAGGATATCGCTCAGTCATTTGGAAATAATGAGGTTATAAAAAAGGAGGCTGTTCTTTTCTATCAGGATACCCCCGTTCAGGAGGGATTTACCCAAAGCAATACCGTCTCTTATTCCTTCGACGGTGAGAAAGTGCGTGGCGTGATCGTGGGGCAAATTACGAGTAACTGATCGGCTTCAGGAAAGGGTTAAGGGGTTATTTCCCCTCCCCCCATAGGGGCGAAGGGGTAGTACGCGCTTTAATTAACCCTTATAGCGCATATGCAGCAGCGGAAACGGATTCCCCTGCCCGTCCCGCTCCGTTCGCCCGACCTGCTCAAACCCCATATAGCGATAAAACCCAACCCCCTGCGGGTTCTGCTCATTCACATCCACTTCATTGGCGCCAAAGTGTTCAATGGCGTGCCTCAGCAGCAGCGTGCCGACGCCTTTCCCCCGGCTCGCATCATCAACAAACAGCATTTCAATGCGGTTCTCATCCACACCTAAAAAGCCATGAATGACGCCGGTTTCATCCCGCGCAATAACAACGGTTAAGTTCGGTAAATAGGCGTTAAGCAATAACGGGCGTAATGTCGCGATATCGCTCTCCTGCAAAAAGTGGTGAGTGGCGCGAACGGAAGACTCCCAGATCGCGACAAGACGGTCAAATTGTGAGGGGAATGCGGATTCGATTTTCATGATGCGAGCATGGTCGAAAAACGAATCTACATCAAGCAACAGCACGTGCATTTATAAGTTGTAGCTTATACATTCCCTGGTATAAGCTACAACTTATCAAGGATGACAACATGTGGACGGTAATCTTAGGAGAAGTGTTTGAAGCGTGGCTGGAAGATCAAGAACAAGGCGTTCAGGAAAAGGTATTTGCAGCTCTCATAAACCTGCAAACCTATGGTCCCCGCCTTCCACGTCCCTATGCCGATACAGTCAGAGGCTCGCGACATAACAATATGAAAGAATTACGTATTCAATATTATGGCCGTCCGATTCGTGCATTTTTTGCTTTCGATCCCGTGCGTCAGGCTATTGTGCTTTGCGCAGGCGATAAAAGTCATGACAAAAAATTCTATGAACGACTCATTCGTATTGCAGATGATGAATTTTCGGCTCACCTGGCAGCAATGGAGACAAGAAATTGAAAACCTTGAATGAAGCGATCGCTTCGCGTTCCCCTGAAAGCCAAAAACGCATCAAAGAAATGGCCGACGAAATGATTCTGGAAACGGGCCTGCAAATGATGCGCGAGGAACTGAAACTATCGCAAAAACACGTTGCGGAAGTGATGGGCATCAGCCAGCCCGCTATCACCCAGCTTGAGCAGCGTGGCAATGAACTGAAAATCACCACGCTAAAACGCTATATCGAGGCGATGGGCGGTAAACTAAGCCTGGATGTTGAACTCCCGAACGGAAAACGCGTGGCGTTTCACATTTAGTCAATTCCTGGCGAGCCAGTCCTTTTTATCCCTCTCCCCACAGGAGAGGGCGGCATCTGCGGGTCCGCTTTTACCGCCCCGGTAAGCACGATATTTACTGCTTCACCCATACCAGCTGATCGACCCGGAAGCCCAGGCTGCGTGCGGTATTGAGGTAATCCTCTTTCACCGCGTCCGGAATGGTCGGGGTGCGCGACAGCAGCCACAGGTAGTCGCGGTTCGGGCCGCTGACCAGCGCGTACTGGTAGTTATCGTCCAGCTTGATGACGTTATACCCGCCGTAGAACGGGCCGAAGAACGAAACCTTCAGCGCGGCGGTGGTCGGCGCGCCGGTGAAGGAGGCTCTCCCCTCGCTCTCGTTCCACTTGCGTTTCACCGGATCGTATCCGCGGTTGATAACGCTGATCTGCCCGTCGCTGCGCTTGCCGTAGGTGGCGGTAACCTGCTCCAGACCACGTTCGAAGCGGTTTTCCAGGCGGGCGACTTCGTACCATTTGCCGAGATAGCGGCTGGCGTCAAAGTTGGTTATCGGCTGCACGCCTTTCGGCGGCGTAGGGGATTTACAGGCAACCAGGGTCAGCGCAATGGCGACACCGGTCACAACAGGCCATAGTTTCATGAGAGCTCCTTTCATTTGCGCGTCTGGATGTAAAGTGTAGTGCACCGCTCTGGTGCTTCATCCCGCAGGCAAATATTCGTAGTATATTGAGATTAATCCTTTCCTTCGGACGCAGACATGGCCTACTCCATCGGCGAATTCGCCAGACTCAGCGGGATCACCGCCACCACCCTGCGGGCGTGGCAGCGCCGCTACGGTTTACTCAAGCCGCAGCGCACGGAGGGCGGCCATCGCCAGTACAGCGAGGAGGATGTCCAACAGGCGCTGAAAATCCTCGACTGGGTGAAAAAAGGCGTCCCGATTGGCCAGGTGAAGCCGCTGCTGGAGCGCCCTGCTCCGAGCCGTACCAATAACTGGCAAACGCTGCAACAGAACATGCTGGACCGTCTGCAGGCGGGCAAAATCGAATCCCTGCGCCAGATGATTTACGATGCCGGCCGCGAGTACCCCCGGCCAGAGCTGGTCGCGAAGGTGTTACGCCCCCTGCGTAGCCAGGTCTCGGCGAACGTTCCCGCCGCCATGACCCTGCGCGAGATCCTCGATGGCATTATCATCGCCTATACCTCGTTTTGCCTTGAGGGCGATAAGAAAGCGCCGGGCGACAACCTTCTGCTCGGCGGCTGGCACCTGAACGACCCGTGCGAAATCTGGCTCGAAGCCTTAGCGCGCACCGGCCAGGGCCACCGTATCAACCTCCTGCCCATTCCCCCTGCCGCTCTGGCGCCGGAGATCTTCCCGGACCGCAAGTGGCTGTTGGTCACTAGCGGTAAGCTCAATGCCGCGCGCAAAAGGCAGGTTGAGCAATGGCAGCAGCAGGTTTCCCTTGAGGTGATTATCCTCCGATGATTTTCTCCTGCGGGAATTGTCACGAAAAGTTGAATATTTTCCCGCGCGGCAAATGCTAACGTTTTCCTGTGACTTACTACTCCACAGGAAAACCCAATGAAAAAAAGTGCCCCTCTGCTGATCCTGGCCTCTATGGCCTTTGCTCCTGTCGCCTTTAGCGCCCCTGTCGGTACGCTGAGCGTGCATATTCTTGACCAGCAAACCGGTACGCCGCCGCCGGGCGTCAGCGTCACGCTGGAAAAACAGCAGCAGGACAAATGGACCCCTGTTGCCAGCGGCAAAACCGACCAGGATGGCCGCATCAAGTCGCTCTATCCAGACGATCAGGACATGCAACCTGGCGTCTATAAAGTGACGTTTAAAACCGCAGAGTACTTCCAGGCGAATAAGCTGCAGTCATTCTTCCCGGAGATCCCGGTGCTGTTTACCGTGACCCGCACCAACGAGAAGCTGCACATCCCTCTGCTGCTCAGCCAGTACGGTTACTCGACCTATAAGGGCAGCTAAAAATCGTTGATATGTATACACATTAAAAAATAGTTTCGCCAATACTTGGACAAAATAGTCAAGTTGTGTAACTTTTAGATATAGGCTCTGGAGGTACACACCATGACAACGAAACCTGTACTGGGTATTAGCGGATGTTTAACCGGTTCCGCCGTTCGCTTCGACGGCGGTCATAAGCGTATGGGCTTTGTCATGGATGAGCTGGCCCAGTGGGTCAACTTCAGGCCCGTCTGTCCGGAAATGGCTATTGGTCTGCCGACGCCTCGTCCGGCGCTGCGCCTGGTCCTGACCGACAGCGGTGAGACGCAGATGCGGTTCAGCAAAGCGCCTCACGAAGACGTTACGCAGAAGATGGCCGATTTTGCGGCGGGTTATCTGCCAAAAATCGGCGATCTTGCTGGCTTTATCGTCTGTGCCAAATCCCCCAGCTGCGGCATGGAACGCGTGCGGCTTTATGATGAAAACGGCAACCGGGGCCGCAAGGAGGGTGTCGGGCTGTTCACCGCTGCGCTCCTTGAAACCTGGCCATGGCTACCGGTGGAGGAGGATGGACGCCTGCACGATCCGGTACTGCGGGAGAATTTTGTTGAGCGCGTCTTTGCCCTTCACGAACTGAACACCCTGCGCGCCAATGGCCTGACGCGCCGCGCGCTGCTGGACTTCCACAGTCGTTACAAACTCCAGCTGCTGGCCCATCATCAGGCAGGCTACCGGGAGATTGGCCCGTTTGTCGCTTCGCTGCACGAGTGGGAAGATCTGAACGCTTTCTTCGAGGCGTACCGCGAAAAGCTGATGGCGATCCTGAAGCAACCCGCCTCGCGCAAAAACCACACTAACGTCCTGATGCATATTCAGGGCTATTTCCGTAACCAGCTTAACAGCCGCCAGCGCGGCGAACTGCGCGACGTGATCCTGCATTACCGTGACGGATTACTGCCTATTCTCGCCCCGCTCACGCTGCTGAAGCACTATCTGGCGGAATATCCTGACCAGTACCTGATGACGCAAAACTACTTTGATCCCTACCCGGATGATTTAGGTCTGCGTCTCGCTGTAGCCTGAAATTCACAATGCGAAGGCCCCATTGACCCCGAGAGGCCCAAAGCAGTACCCCGTTTAGACGACACCCTCACTGTCGTCTTTTTTTTGCAGTTTGCTTAAAATACTGTAACTTTATACAGGTTTAAGCCGCAAAAGGGTCTGCCCATGATCAACACCCTGCACATTCAAAACTACCGTTCGATTCGCGACATGTCGCTGGATCTGGAGCAGCTCAATATCGTTTTCGGCCCGAACGGCAGCGGAAAATCGAATATCTATAAAGCCATCCACCTGATGCACAGCGCGGCGCAGGGGCAGTTTTCCCAGGCGCTGGCGAATGAAGGCGGCATTCTGAAGGTGTTCTGGGCAGGCAAAACCCGCAGCGACCAGCTGCGGCGGATGAATCTGGCGGTGGAAACCGAAACTTACGAGTATGAACTGCAGGTGGGTTTTGTCGAAAAGCTGCCTTATCCCTCGCAGTTTCAGCTCGATCCGGTCATCAAAGAGGAGTCCATCTGGCTGAGTGGCCATCAGCGGCGTCCCTCCGCACGCCTGATGCAGCGCAAAAACCAGACCGTGTTTCTGAATAATGTTCATCACGAGAAGGTGACCCACAGCGGCACCCTGTATGAGAACGAATCGGTCTTCGGCCAGCTCGGCGAGCCGCACCTCTACCCCGAGGTGTCGCAGATGCGCGAATCCCTGCGTAACTGGCGTTTTTATCATGAGTTTTCTGTTTCATCCGGTTCGGCGATGCGCGCCCCGCAGGTGGGGTTCCGTTCGCCAGTGCTGGCCAGCGACGGCGCAAACCTGGCGGCCGCGTTTCAGACTATCGTCGAGATTGGTGACGAGATGCTGCTGATGCGTATTCTCGACCAGGCTTTCCCCGGCTGCGTCTTTTACAGCGACAATACGGGCGGACGTTTCCGGATGATGATGCAGCGCGAAGGCTTAAGCCGGCCGCTGGAGCCCGCAGAGTTTTCCGACGGCACGCTGCGTTTTCTCTGTCTGGCGGTGGCCCTGCTCAGCCCGCGCCCGCCCGCTTTTATCGCCCTCAACGAACCGGAAAACAGCCTGCATCCGCAGATGCTGCCTGCTCTGGCTAGCCTGATTGCTGAGGCCAGCCGCTATTCGCAGATCTGGCTCACCAGCCACTCGCCGGAGCTGGCGAACCTCATTGAGAAGCATCGATCGTTTTCGCTGTATCAGCTGTCGATGGTGGAAGGCGAGACGAGAATGGCGCGGCTGGGGTAAATGCCGGATGGCGCTACGCTTATCCGGCCTGGGCCTGCGTGCGGAAGGTTTTGCGCCACTCCGCCGGGCTGACGCCAAAGCGGGCCTTAAACTGCTGACGCCAGGTTACGGCTGAGAGATAGCCCACCTGCTCTGCCACCGCCTCTATCGGCAGATTGCTGCTCTCCAGCAACAGCTGGCTACGCCGCAGGCGTTCGGCGGTGATCCACGAGGCCACACTCATCCCGGTGGCTTTCATAAAATGGCGGGTCAGGGTGCGGCGACTCATCGCCACGCTCTCTGCCAGCGCATCCAGGCTGAGCGGCTGGCTGATATTACGCTGGAGATAGTCGATCAGGTAGTTGATCCGCGCATCGCGGGTGGTTTCCGGCACCGGCTGGGCGATAAACTGCGCCTGCCCGCCCTCGCGGTGGGGCGGCACGATCATCCGCCGGGCAATCTGGTTGGCCACCACGCCGCCAAAGCGCTGACGGATAATGTACAGGCAGCAGTCCAGCGCGGCGGCGGTACCGGCAGAGGTGATGATGCGGTCGTCATCAACGTACAGCGCGTTGATATCGAGCTGCACGTTCGGGAAAAGCGTCTGAAACTGGCGTTCGAACTCCCAGTGGGTTGCCGCGCGTTTGCCGTCCAGGATACCGGCATAGCCGAGAACAAATGACCCCAGACAGAGCCCGACGATCTCCGCCCCGTGGTCTTTGGCCTGCACCAGGCTGTCGAGCAGCGCCTGCGGGGGACGCGCCAGTACGTGTTGCCAGTAAGGCACCACCACGATATCGGCCTGCCCGATGGCAGAATAATCCTGCGTTGCGTTGAGCGCGAAGCCGTCAGGCGAGGTCAGGAGTCCGGGCTTTTCGGCGCAGATCGTCACATTAAAACGCTTTTTACCGGAAACGGTATCCCCAAACAGAATGCAGGGGACGGAGTAGTGGAACGGGCTGAACCCGTCCACGGCGACAATGGCAACGTGAGTAAGCGGCATTGATCTCTCCTTTCCCCTGATTGCCTCAGAATATAACGGATTCACCGTCCTGAGGAATGCTCAGCACGTCGCTGACCTGATTATCCTCTGCATACTGGCGCAACGCGCTGCGGGTCAGCAGGCAGTGGTTGATGGCCTCCATATGGACCGCCACAATTTTCGCCTGCGGTAGCAGGAAGTGGATATTCAGCACATCCTCCTGACCCATGATGATCGGCCCAAACCCGATCACGTGGGCATAACCGGCGTTGATGACCACCACATCCGGCTGATGTTTTTGCAGGTCGGTTGCTACCGCCTCGCGCCAGATCGTATCCCCAACAATGCAGAGCGTCTTTTCGTCAGGATGACGAAACACCACGCCGCAGGCTTCGCCCAGCCGCTCCGCCAGCTCCGGCACCGCATAGGCGCGATCGGTACCGTGCTGGCCGCCGTCGGTTTTACTTAGCTGGATATCGCCAAACGGGCTGTTGTCCGTCAGCACGCTGAGTTGGGTGAAGCCCTGGCTGCGCAGCAGCTGCGCGTCATCTTCGTTCTGCACGAAGATCGGTTTGTCTTTGGCGATCCGCTCGATGGCGTACTGATCCCAGTGATCGGGGTGGGTATGGGTTACGATAACGGCATCGACATCCAGCAGGGTTTCAATCGCACAGGGCAGTTCCACCATCGGGTTGCGGATCGCCTCCCGGGCAGTGCCCGGAAAGCCGGGGTAAGTCCCTTTAGGTGCCAGCATCGGGTCAACCAGAAAGCGCTTTCCGGCATAGGTGATAAGCTGTGTCGCGTTACGAATGTGGGTGATGTTCATGAGCTCTCCTCCGGTCTGTATTGCAGAAAGAATAGCCGGAGGAGGAACGGCAGAATGTGGGCTAAAGGGCATTCAACGATGGGATTGGGCCAACTTATCTTCATGCCGCAGTGAGCGGCATGATGATTTATTCCCAGCCCGGCACTGCCCCGCCGTTAAAGATGGACTCTGCCGCCTTCGCGACCTCTGGCGACTGGTACGCCTGGATAAACTCCTTCACCTTCTGGGCATCTTTATTATCTTCCCGCGTCACCACAATGTTCACGTAAGGCGAGTTTTTATCTTCGATAAAGACGCTGTCATGCACCGGCGACAGCCCGGTTTGCTGGAGATAGGTGGTGCTGATAATCGCCACATCCACTTTCGGATCGTCCAGCACGCGCGGCAGTTGCGCCCCCTCCAGCTCCATGATTTTCAGGTTTTTTGGGTTGGCGGTGATATCCAGCGCCGTCGGCAGTAAACCAACGTCCGGTTTCAGGGCGATCAGCTTTTCGTTTTGCAGCAGCAACAGCGC
This sequence comes from Leclercia sp. GHBNCSD, assembly GCF_055805075.1. Classification (NCBI taxonomy): domain Bacteria; kingdom Pseudomonadati; phylum Pseudomonadota; class Gammaproteobacteria; order Enterobacterales; family Enterobacteriaceae; genus Leclercia; species Leclercia sp. GHBNCSD. The sequence continues at coordinate 1,893,272 of NZ_JBQVYO010000001.1, forward strand.
ACGGCCCAGGTTGGTGGGGTCGTTCGGAATGGCGATGGTTGCGCCATCTTTGAGTTCAGAGACCGATTTGATCTTGCGGGAATAACCCGCCATCGGGAAGACAAAGGTGTTCCCCACTGCCACTAGCTTGTAGCCGTGTGCTTTGTTGTCTTCCGCCAGGAATGGGCGATGCTGGAAGACGTTGGCGTCCAGCTCACCGTGGTTAGTGGCGTCGTTTGGCAGCAGCGAGCCGCTAAAGCCCACCAGCTCAACGTCGAGGCCGAACTTCTCTTTCGCCACTTTTTTGGCGACTTCCGCCACGTCCTGCTCGGCGCCGTTGATCACGCCGACCTTAATGTGTTTAGCATCGCTGCCGCTTTGGTCGCAGCCCGCCAGCAGCAGGCCAGCAAGAAGAAGAGCACCCAATCGAAGTTTCACCGGTCAGTCCTTTTGAGAAATGTTTTATCGACTATATCGGCAACCCAGCGGCAGGTTAAAAAACGAAAAGGAATCAATAAGAAGGATAAGTTATATGCGGGTTTTGCCGGGCGGCGCTGCGCTTGCCCGGCCTACGTGCTGAGACGGAGAACTGTCGCAGGCCCGGTAAGCGTCGCGCCACCGGGTGGGGGGAGTCAGGCTGCGGTAGTCCAGTCTTCGACTGTCAGTTCCTGCACCATGGCGAAAGCCTGATCGTTAGTCACAATCGTTGTGCCCCGGCTGATTGCGTGCGCTGCGATCAACTGATCGAGATCGCCCATGACTTTCCCGCGCTTTTCCATTTCGGCGCGCAGCTTGCCGTATATTGCCGCGGCGTCACTGTCCCAGTCGCAAACGGTGATAGTTTTAAGAAATTCCGAGATGGTTTCGTGCAATCTAAGACTTTGCTTTTTGGCAACGCCGTAAAGCAGCTCAGCCTCCGCTACGCTTGAAATACACATATCTTCTGGCGCCAACCGGGAATAGTGATTTACCACTCCTGGATGCTGCCTCACGAGATGGCTTACTATGTTAGTGTCCAGCATATGCAGCATTTTCTATAATCCTTCAAAAGGATCTCTTGTCGTATAGCTCTGATTGCGTTCCTCTTTACTCAGGAAAGAATCAGGGACATGAGTCTGCTTCAGTAAACGCAAAAAATTTTCCCTGTGCCGTTCCTTCTCTGACATAGCCCTCAACACAACATTCCCCTCTTCATCCCGCCGGATCCAGACACTCTCCGCATCAAACGCGAACTCAGCAGGCAGTAAAACCGCCTGGTTTCGCCCTTTTTTGAACAGTTTTGCTTTACGTTCCATCGCAACCTCTGCTGATTTATTAACCAGGACAAAGCATGCGCCAGCAGCGTCGGGAATGACAAGCCAGAGCGTCAAAATTCGGAAAGCGACTCGCAACAAATAGCTGACCCGCTAACTTTACGCCTCCCGCTTGCGCAGCGGCGCCTCACGCAGGAACCACGACAGGACAAAGGCCAGCACCATGATCGCGGCAGCCATCAAAAACACCGCATGAATGGCGGAGCCAAAGGCGTCCAGGTAGTCCAGGCGCAGGGCATCCGGCAGGTGATGAATGGCGGTGGGGTTCATCTCCCGCGGCAGTTCGGTCCCCTCGGGGATCCGCGCCATCAGGCCCGACTGCAATACGTGGGTGAAGACCGCGCCAAACAGCGCCACGCCAATCGCCCCGCCGATGGAGCGGAACAACGTTACGCCTGAAGTGGCCACACCATACTGGCTGGATGAGACGCTGTTCTGAACTGCCAGCACCAGCACCTGCATCACCAGCCCCAGCCCCGCCCCCAGCACGCCGGTAAACAGGTAAAGCTGCCAGATCGGTGATTCGATGGTGATCCGCGTGAGCAGAGCCATACCGACCACACCCAGCAGGGTACCGAGGATGGGGAACAGGCGGTATTTCCCGGTGCGGCTGATAATGCGCCCGCTGATAATTGAGGTCAGCAGCAGTCCGCCCATCAGCGGGATCAGCTGTAAACCGGCTTCAGTCGGGGTCGCCTCTTTGACAATCTGCAGATAGAGCGGCAGGAAGGTGACCGAGCCAAACAGCGACATACCGATAATAAAGCCAATCAGGCTGCACAGCAGAAAGCTGCGATCCCGGAAAAGCGACAGGGGAATAATCGGCTCCCACGCCAGACGCTCTTCGTAGATAAACCCGGCGATACCCGTCAGGCCAAAGGCCAGAATGCACCACAGCTGCGGGTCGCTCCACTCGCGTACCGTGCCCCCTTCGCTGGTAAACAGAATGATGCACAGCAGGGCCATGCTAAGGTAAATCGCCCCCAGATAGTCGATCTCATGTTTGTTGCGCTTCGCGCTGCCGCGGAAGACCGCGCCAATCACCAGCAGGGCAAACAGGCCCAGCGGCAGATTGATGTAGAAAATCCAGCGCCAGGAGGCGTGCTGCACCAGAAAACCACCGACCAGCGGACCAATCACCGTCGCGAGCCCAAAGACCCCGCCGAATAAGCCCTGATAGCGGCCACGCTCCGCGGGGGGAATAACGTCAGCCACCGCCGCCATACTGATCACCATCAGTCCCCCGCCGCCCAGCCCTTGCAGGGCGCGCATCAGTACCAGTTGGGTCATATTCTGCGCCAGCCCGCACAGGGCGGAGCCCACCAGAAACAGGACAATCGCGATTTGCAGCACGATTTTGCGGCCAAAGAGATCGCCAAACTTACCGTACAGCGGCACCACAATCGTGGAGCTCAGAATATAGGCCGTCACGACCCAGGAGAGTTTATCCAGGCCTCCCAGCTCGCCCACAATGGTGGGCAGCGCCGTGGAGACGATGGTCTGATCGAGAGCCGAGAGCAGCATCACCAGCAGGAGCGCGCTGAAGAGCAGCCGCACCGGGGGCGCGTTTTTGGTTTGCGTTGTTGAATCGGAGACCATAAAACACCGCTTGAAATTAATTAATTGGGTAATTAATATTTAATGAAGTTATGAATCAGGTCAAGGGATCCTCCGCGCATGTCAGCACATAAAGATAATTCCGACCCTACGCCACAGGCTCGCCGTCCCGGACGCCCACGCGGAAGTAAACCCACCGCCACCAGCCGGGAACAGCTGCTGGATATCGCCCTCGATCTCTTTGCGCGCCAGGGTATTGCCCGCACCTCGCTTAATGCCATTGCCAAAGAAGCGGGCGTGACGCCAGCGATGCTGCACTACTACTTCAACTCCCGGGAACAACTGCTTGATGCGATGATCGAGGAGCGTTTTCTGCCGCTTCGCAGCGCCATCGCGACGCTTTTCAACGCTCACCCGGACGATCCGGTTACCGCCCTGAGGTTGATGGTGGAAAAGCTGGCCGAACTGGCCGTAAAGCATCACTGGTTCGCGCCGCTGTGGATGCAGGAGGTGATCGGTGAAATGCCGGTACTGCGCGCGCATCTGCAGGCCCGCTTTGGCGATGAGAAATATCAGGGGACGCTGGATACCGTTGCCCGCTGGCAGCAGGAGGGTAAACTGAACCGCGATCTGGCGCCGGAGCTTTTATTCACCACGCTGTTGAGTCTGGTGCTGGTGCCCTTTTCGCGCATGCGCAATGACGAGAGGTTAAGCGCCCTCTCGCCGGAACGTATTGTGCGCCATGCTCTGGCGGTGATGGGCAGTGGTATTGGCGGTTAAAGCGCCTTCGACAGGTAATGTCGTTGTATTCCCGGGTAGGGAAAATCGTTGAGCGTCATTTCCAGCTTATAGCCCTGCTTTTCATAAAACGGACGCGCCTGGAAACTGAAAGTGTCCACCAGTGCATGTCGGCATCCCTGCTTCCGGGCCTCCTCTTCAGCGGCATGCATCAACTGGCTGCCAAGCCCGCTTCCACGCAATTCATCGGATACCCACAGGTATTTGATATTCAACCACTCGCCCTGGCGATTGCCGATGAGTCCGCCGCGCATGTTGCCGCTGTCATCGCGGGCATAGACGGCGAGATCGCTTCCCACGCGGGAAAAATCAATAAACTGGCTGTTATAGATCCGCAGTAGCTGGAGTAACTCTTCCTGCTCGTGTTCGGTAATGGTGTCGGTAATACTCAGTTGCATATCAATCCCCCGTTACGTTGCAGATCGACTATCGCATACTCCGCCCGGGATACAAACGCCAAATTCTGGTCCTGTATGGGTTAAAAAATGTAACTGAAATCAACGAAAAATTGCCTTTGCGAGCACTATCACCCCTTGTTACCTGTCACCCGCCAGCCGTCACACATTTTTCTTCTGCGCTTCCCTCTCCGGCAAATTCTGCGGCTACGCTTAGTCGTACCCCTGCGCAACTATTGGCAAAATTAATACTTTCGGCTTGGGTCGCAACGGCGGATGTAACGATATATTTCATAAACGTGTGTGTTTTTTTCCGGAGGTTTCCATGAAGTCAGCGCACCTGTTTTGCCTCATCGTCTGCCTGCTTTTCGCCGCCTTCGTTCATGCTCAGGAGATGAACGATCCGGCAAAGCTAGAGCAGATGAAACAGGCGGTTTTAAAGGATGTGAAAAAAGCCTGTGCCCCGCAACGCAAGCAAACCGATAAAGAGTGGCAGGCGATGATTATGGCGTCTGAGGCGAATCAGATGCTGGTCAAAAACGCGGTGGTGGCGATGGAGCGGAACAATCAGGAAGGTTACTGGGATGCCGTCAGTCAGGTGGACTGCATGGAGGATTACTGATTACGCATAAAGGGGCCATGCAGCCCCCTTAATTTTTTAGCGACGCACATCCGGAATAATTAAATCCCCGCGCAGCACATACGAACCCAGCATCTGGGTCTTCTCATTCAGCCAGCTGACGATCCGTGCCGCCATGGCATCCATTGAGTACTCAATCGCCGGAATGGTCGGAATACCCGGCAGATGCAGTGAACCCGCCAGACTGAAGACCATGATGTCGCCCGGCACCGATCGGTTGAACGCCTGGAGCTGGGGGATCACCCGCTGCGCTTCCTGCTCGTCGGCCACCAGTAAGGCGTTGAAATTGAGCGTAGAGGCGTTATTGAGCAGCTCCTGCAGGGCCACGGAGGATGAGGTGGCTTCCATAAAGACCAGGTTGCGATTAAACGGCAGGAAGTTCTTTTCCAGCCCATGCTTGTAGCCCAGCAGCACCTGATCGGCAAAACCACTGCCGTACGGATGGATCAGGGCAATCTGGCGTCGCCCCTGGCTGGCGAGGAAATTACAGGCGGTTTCCGCGGCAAAAGCGTGGTCATACTGGATACTGTTGACGTTACCGGTTTCCATGCAGTCCACCAGGATGACATTCTCCTGATCGATATGCAGTGGAAAACGGGCACCGATAATCAGAATGTCATCGCATAGCCCGCAGGAGAGTTCATCCAGCGCGCCCATGACTTCGGCTTTGGTGTTGGCGAAGCGAAGCAGCAGGTGCTTCTGGTGCTGGCTAAGGTGTTTTTCCAGCGCGTAAAGGTAACCCGTAGTCTGGTTGATGTTGTCGTGGGCGCAAATCACGCCGATACAACCGGTTGTCTGGCTCAGCAGCGACTGGGCAATCACGTTTGGCCGGTAGTTCAGCTCTTCAACTGCTTTTAGTACGGCCTGACGGCTGGCTTCCTTCACGCCGCGCGACCCGCTCAACACCCGTGATACCGTGGCTTTGGACACCCCGGCCAGACGTGATACATCGTTGATTGTAGACATCTTTATCCCCTGACAGGTCTCTCCAGGCCCCTGTAATTCCTGATTCCACTTCGGCTCATATTATAGCCACTCAGGAGTATATCTGTTTCCGTTTTCTATGGAAACCGATTTTCCGTTTCCACTCTTAGTGATGTAAAAGCAGCCAAAATATGTGACCCAAATCCGATAAACAGCCCCTATAAGTAATGGATCTTGATGGCTGTCACACTTCTGTCTTATATGCATGGAAACCGGTTTCCATATGTTATCCAATCATCTCCGCAATAACTATTTACATTTTGAGGATGGTTGTCGATGTTCAAGATTATGCTGTGCTGTTCTGCCGGGATGTCCACCAGTCTGCTGGTACGGAAAATGGTCGAAGCCGCGGAAGAACGCGGACTCCCCGTCAAAATCGATGCGTACGGTGTTTCAGAATTTGATACACAGTTTCCGCAATATCAGGTCGTGCTTCTCGGACCGCAAGTCAAATACATGTTAAAAACGCTCTCAGATAAGGCTGCCACTCAGGGCATACCCGTTCAGTCCATCGATACAATGGATTACGGTATGCAACGTGGCGATAAAGTGCTGGACTATGCTCTGTCGCTCATCGAAGCGGCACACTAAGAAGGTGTTCTCATGAGTTCGTTATATCAATCTATGGTTGCCGTCATTGAGCAGTCCATCGCGCCGCTGGCAGGCAAGCTGGGCCAGCAGAAGTACGTGATTGCCATCCGCGACGGATTTACCGCCGCGCTGCCGTTTATGATCATCGGCTCGTTTATGCTGGTGTTCATCTTCCCGCCGTTCTCCGCGGATACCACCAACAGCTTTGCCCGCGGCTGGCTGGACTTCTCTGAAACCTACCGCGACCAGCTGATGTTGCCGTTTAACCTCAGCATGGGCGTGATGACCTTCTTTATCTCGGTAGGGATTGGCGCCAGCCTGGGCCGCCAGTTTAATCTCGACCCGGTTATGTCCGGCCTGCTGGCCTTTATGGCATTCCTGCTGGTCGCCGCGCCGTATGCCGACGGTAAAATCTCCACCCAGTATCTGTCGGGCCAGGGGATCTTCACCGCGCTGATCACCTCTATCTATGCCACCCGCGTCTACGCCTGGCTGAAGGATCATAACGTCACTATTCGCCTGCCGAAGGAAGTGCCGACCGGCGTGGCGCGCTCGTTTGAGATCCTGATCCCGGTGGTGGTGATAATCGGTACGTTGCACCCGCTGAACCTGTTTATCGAAGCGCAAACCGGGATGATCATTCCGCAGGCGATTATGCACCTGCTGGAGCCGCTGGTTTCCGCCTCTGACTCCCTGCCTGCCATTCTGCTCTCTGTGCTGCTGTGCCAGATCTTCTGGTTTGCCGGCATCCACGGCGCGCTGATTGTCACCGGCATCATGAACCCGTTCTGGATGGCTAACCTTTCTGCCAACCAGGCCGCACTGGCTGCCGGCGCAGCACTGCCGCACGTCTATCTGCAGGGCTTCTGGGATCACTACCTGCTGATTGGCGGCGTGGGCTCTACCCTGCCGCTGGCCTTCCTGCTGCTGCGTAGCCGTGCAACGCACCTGCGCACCATCGGCAAAATGGGCATCGTGCCAAGCTTCTTTAATATCAACGAACCGATTCTGTTCGGTGCGCCGATCATCATGAACCCGATGCTGTTTATTCCGTTCGTGTTCGTTCCGATGATCAACGCTTGTCTGGCGTATACCGCCACCAAACTCGGCTGGCTGGCACAGGTTGTGTCGCTGACGCCGTGGACGACGCCGGCTCCGATTGGCGCCTCCTGGGCGGCAAACTGGGCCCTGAGTCCGGTGGTGATGTGCGTCATTTGTATGGTGATGTCGGCGCTGATGTATTTACCGTTCCTGCGTGCTTATGAGCGCTCCCTGGTGAAAACCGAAGAGCAGAAAGCGCAGGCGTCCGTAGGTGCAGCAGAGACCGTCGGCAATTAAGTCAAAGAGGACGTTTTATGAAATATGCATTTCCCGAAAACTTCTGGTGGGGTAGCGCCTGTTCTGCACTGCAAACCGAAGGGGAAAGCCAGGGCGGCGGCAAAGGATTAACCACCTGGGATCACTGGTTCGCCACACAGCCAAATCGCTTTCACAACGGGGTGGGGCCGCAGAATACCTCCACGTTTTATCAGCACTGGAAAGCCGACATTCAGCTGTTAAAGCAGCTGAACCACAATAGCTTTCGCACCTCGATAAGCTGGGCGCGCCTGATCCCGGAAGGTACCGGTGAAGTGAACCAGGAAGCGGTGGCGTTTTACAACCAGGTGATCGACGAACTGATCGCCCAGGGCATTACGCCATTCATCACCCTGTTCCACTTCGACATGCCGATGGCGATGCAGGAGATTGGCGGCTGGGAAAACCGCGATGTGGTCGCGGCCTATGCCCGCTACGCAGAAACCTGCTTTGAGCTTTTTGGTGATCGGGTAATGCACTGGTTTACCTTTAACGAGCCGATTGTGCCGGTAGAGGGCGGGTATCTGTATGACTTCCACTACCCGAACGTGGTCGATTTCCGTCGCGCCGCCACCGTGGCTTATCACACCGTGCTGGCTCATGCGCAGGCGGTTCGCGCCTTCCGCGCCGGGCATTATGCCGGTGAGATCGGCATCGTACTGAACCTGACGCCGTCCTATCCGCGTTCGCAGAACCCGGCGGACGTGAAAGCTGCGCACCATTGCGATCTGCTGTTTAACCGCAGCTTCCTCGACCCGGTGCTGTGCGGTGAATACCCGGCAGATCTGGTAGCGATGCTGAAAGCGCACGATCAGTTGCCTGCCTGTCTGCCAGAGGACAGCGCGCTGATTGCCGACGGTAAAATCGACCTGCTGGGCATTAACTACTACCAGCCGCGTCGGGTGAAGTGCCGTGATACGGCCATTAATCCCAACGCGCCGTTTATGCCGGAGTGGTTCTTCGACAGCTACGAGATGCCGGGCCGCAAAATGAACCCGCATCGCGGCTGGGAAATCTACGAGCCAGGTATTTACGATATTCTTATTAACCTGCGCGATAATTACGGCAACCCACGCTGTTTTATTTCTGAAAATGGTATGGGAGTTGAAAACGAGCAGCGTTTTATTGAGAACGGTCAGATTAACGACCAATATCGTATCGAGTTTATTTCTGAACATCTTAAATGGCTGCATAAAGGCATTAGCGAAGGCTGTAATTGTCTTGGCTACCATATGTGGACATTTATTGATAACTGGTCGTGGTGCAATGCGTATAAAAACCGATATGGCTTTGTCCAGCTCGATTTAGAAACGCAGCAACGCACCATTAAAAAGAGCGGAGAATGGTTTGCCGAAACCTCTCTGAATAATAGTTTCGATAAATAGAGTGGAAGATGATGATTGCCTTAGAAGAAGCAGTAATGGAAATCATCGTCAATGCTGGTCAGTCGCGCAGCCTGTGCTTTGAAGCACTGCATGCTGCGCGGCAGGGCAACTTTGACGAAGCAAAAAGCCTGCTGCGCGAAGCCGATGGCTACGCGCGCCAGGCGCACCATATGCAGACCAAACTCATCGAACAGGACGCAGGCGAAGCCCGTCAGCCGATGACCTTAATTATGGTGCATGCTCAGGATCATTTAATGAACTCGCTGCTGGCCCGTGAATTATCCGAAGAGATTATTCATTTATACCAGCGCTAATATTTAAATATCAGTGATGGAGATAGCTTTACGATAATAGTGTAAACCCTCTGTGCCCGAAAAAAAATAAAATCAACTTGTTCTGATGATAGCGACATATTTTGTCAATGCGGAACGGGATGGTTATTGTCTGAATAAAATTTAAATATATATTGAGATAACCATGAATATGATTAAAAAACTTCCATTAACAATGGCGGTTATCGCCGCGCTTTGCCCAATGACGGTACTCGCACAAGAATTTACGCAGGAGCAAATCGACGCCATTGTCGCCAAAGCGGTGGATAAAGCCCTGGCAGAACGCCAGGCAAAAATGGATGCCGCGGTAGCGAAAAAAGCCGACGTCATCAACGAACCGCAAAGCGCCGCGCAGTCTCCGGATATGGCGATCCCGTTCGGCATTAAATTTACCGGTTATGCCCGTTACGGCGCCCACTTCCAGGCCGCCGATCAGAAATACGTTGCCGTAGATGGCTCCTATAACGGCGCCTCGGCGATTGGTCGTCTGGGTAACGAAAGTAACGGCGGCGAGTTCCAGCTTTCCAAAGCCTTCAAGGGCGACAACGGCGCCATCTGGGACGTCAACGTGATGATTGACCACTGGGGCGACGAAGTTAACCTGAAAAAAGCCTACGCCGGTGTGACCAATATCCTGGAATCCAACCCGAACGCCTATATCTGGGCGGGTCGTGACTTCCACCAGCGTCCGCAACAGGGCATCAACGATTACTTCTGGATGAACCACGATGGCCAGGGTGCCGGGGTGAAGAACTTCGACATCGGTGGCGTGCAGTTTGACGTGGCCACCGTGGCGGCAGTGGAATCCTGTAGTCCGGAAGTGATGGACGATGAAGCGAACCCGTCGCGCATCACCTGTACCGGCGGCTCCGGCACCGGCGACAAGGGCAACTACGCGGCCACCTCCAAAATTCACGGCATGAAGTTCGGCCCGATCGATCTGGAGCTGTACGCCAACTACGGCTTTGACTCCAAAGCCATCGACACCGAAGAGCGTACTAACGCCTGGCAGGGTGGCGTGGTGCTGAGCCACACCAACGACAGCGGCGTGAACAAAGTGATCGCCCGTTACTCTGATAACTCTGACAACAGCGTGTTCAACAAAACCGAGGATCTGACCACGGTGTACGCCAGCTTCGAAGGGCTGCACAAGTTCACCCCGGCGACCCAGGTGGAGTACATTCTGGCCTTCCACGACTATGACAACAGCCGTGACAACACCGACAACCGTAAGAACTACAACGCCATCGTGCGTCCAATGCACTGGTGGAACGACGTTCACTCCACCTGGCTGGAAGCGGGCTGGCAGCACGTTGATTACGACAACGGCGGCGATAACAAAGGCTGGAAGCTGACCCTGTCGCAGAACATGTCTATCGCTATGGGCCCGGAATTCCGTCCGATGCTGCGCTTCTACGTCACCGGCGGCAAGGTGGATAACGAACGCACCGCCCGCGTGAACAACACCAAAGACGAAACGCTCGACGACTTCAACGTCGGCGCAATGTGGGAAGCCTGGTTCTAACCCCTGCTGCGCCCGGCGGCGCTGCGCTTGCACGGGCCTACAAAGTTTTGTAGGCAGGGTAAGCGTAGCGCCACCCGGCAGGCCCCGTGTTATGCTGCTGGCCTTTGAAAAGCCAATATCGCAGGGGAGAACATGGGTTCCACACGTAAAGGGATGCTGAACGTCCTGATCGCCGCCATTTTATGGGGCAGCTCAGGGGTTTGCGCGCAGTACATCATGGAGAAAAGTCATATTTCCTCGCCTTACCTCACCATGGTTCGCCTGCTGTTTGCCGGCGTGATCCTGCTGACACTCTCATTCGTTCACGGCGACAAGATTTTCTCGGTCATCAAAAATCGCAAAGATGCCCTCAGCCTGCTGATTTTCTCGCTCTTCGGGGCGCTGATCGTCCAGCTCACCTTCCTGGTGACGATTGAAAAATCCAACGCCGCCACCGCCACCGTGCTGCAGTTCCTCTCCCCGACCATTATCGTGGCGTGGTTTGCGCTGGCGCGTAAAAAGCGTCCGGGGATTTTCGTGCTGGCGGCGATCATGACCTCGCTCATCGGCACCTTTTTACTGGTCACTCACGGCGATCCGACTTCGCTGACCATCTCCCCTGCCGCGCTCTGCTGGGGCATCGCCTCCGCCTTCTCCGCGGCGTTCTATACCACTTACCCCTCGGCGCTGATTGCCCGCTACGGCACCCTGCCGATTGTCGGCTGGAGTATGCTGCTGGCCGGGTTAATGCTGACGCCGTTCTATGCCGGGCGCGACACCACCTTCGTGGTCGACGGCAGCCTGCTGCTGGCCTTCTTCTATCTGGTGGTGATCGGCACGTCGGTGACCTTCAGCCTCTATCTGAAAGGCGCGCAGATGATTGGCGGGCCAAAGGCGAGCATTCTGAGCTGCGCCGAGCCGCTGAGCAGCGCCCTGCTGTCGGTGATTTTACTGGGGGTGGCGTTTACCCTGCCAGACTGGCTGGGCACGCTGCTGATTGTGTCGTCGGTGGTGCTGATTTCGATGGATTCGAGAAGAAGGGCTCAGACATCGTCGTAGCCTGATGCCCTCTCCCGGCGGGGAGAGGGCCAAAAACTTACTGCGCCTTCACCTTCCCGGCCACCAGCAGCGCCGTCAGCAGCATCAGGGTGCCGGAAATCACCACCGGTGAGGTGAGCCCTAAATTATCCAGCGCCAGGCCGCCCAACGCCGCACCGCAGGTATTCGCCAGCTGGATCACCGCCACCTGAATGGACCCGGCTTTTTCCGCCTGATCGGCCAGCGAGCGGGTGATCCAGGTCGACCAGCCCACCGGAATCAGCGCAAAGGCAAAGCCCCAGATAATCGCGATCGCCGAGGCAACCCATTTGTCGCTGCCCCACAGAATCAGTACAAGCGCGCTGACCGCCAGCACCAGCGGCGCCCCCGCCAGCGCCACCTTCAGGGAGCGTTTCAGGAACTGCGCCGACAGCGAGGTGCCGACAAAGCTGGCGATACCGAAGCTTAACAGCACCAGCGTCAGGCCATCGACGTCAAACCCGGCCATGGTCATAAACACCGGGCGGATATAGGTGAAGAAGGCGAACTGTCCGGCGAAGGCCATAAAGATGGCGGTCATCCCCGCCAGCACACCCGGGCGTTTCAGCAGGCTGAACATGTTCTGCTTGTGGTGCGCGGCTTCGCCCGGCAGCGACGGCAGCGCTTTCCAGACCCACAGAATACAGAGCACGCCCATCACCGCAGCACCGTTAAAGACGTTGCGCCAGCCGATGATCCCCCCGAGGAAGCTGCCGAGCGGCGCGGCAATCACCAGCGCGATGGAGACCGCACCGAAGATCACCGACAGCGCTTTCGGCACGGTGCGCGCCGGCACCAGTCGCATGGTGAGCGAGGCGGACATCGCCCAGAAGCCGCCGAGTCCCAGCCCGAGGCAGGCGCGCCCTAACAGCAACAGGGTGAAACTATCAGCAAAAGAGACCAGCAGGCAGGAGAGGGTCAGCAGCACGCTGAACAGGATCACCACTTTGCGACGGTCAACGGTGCCGATCGCCTGGGTGATAAACAGGCTGGCAAACATCGCCACAAACGCAGTAACGGTAACCGACTGGCCCGCCAGCCCTTCAGATATGCCCAGATCCTGCGCCATCGGCGTCAGCAGGCTGACCGGCAAAAACTCCACGGTAATCAGGCAGGCGACGCAAAACGCCACGGAAAAAACCGCCGACCAGTTCGGGCGAGAAACCGTTTTGGCCTGCGGTTGAATCGTGGGCTGGATATGTTCTGTCATGGCATCACCTGAGATAAAAACGTGCGGAAAAGTCGCGCAGTTTATCATCAAAAGTGTGACATATTTAACGTTTCGACAACTTTTCTTGCATTGCCGCCTTCGCCAGCCCGACGATCCACTCCTGATGCCCGTTAATCATTGGATTCGGCACGGTGCGCGCCAGCTCTTGTGCAGGAACGCCTTTCTGCGACTCCTGGGTCAGGATGCGCACGCGATTTCCCGGTAAATCTTCAAACAGCCAGGCGTGGATCACATCCAGACGTGAGCTGGCATCGCCCTCTACCCAGCCGTGCCAGGCGATGCGCGCGGCCTGGCCTGCGACCGGCGGCACATATTCCGTAACCTGCGCTTCTACCGGAAAGCCGAAGGTTGTGAAACGGAAGCGCGCGCCGTCGCTGAGCAGCGGGCCGCTGCCGTCGTGAAAGCGAATATCCTCGGCATTGCTGTAATACTCCGGCCACAGACGGGTGTCGTTCAGCTGGTCCCAGACGGCCTGCGCGGTCAGCCCAGCGACGATGATTTCGTTGGATGCAAAATTATCGGTAGTGCCCGGCAGGTACTCCTGCGGCCAGATAATGGCGGATTGATTCATGGTTCACCTCATCGTTTGTTAATGGGGTGATGGTGCGCCGGTTAGTGGTATAAATCTAATGACGATGATTTATAATCCTCATCACGAGGCGTGATATCAGTGCAGGAAGAAGACCCCCTCTTCCGGCAGGAAGAGTTGGTTATAACGCAGCTGGAAGGCATTCAGTTCGTACGGATCCGGCTCCATATCGCGCATAAAGCCAAGCGCCAGGCGAACCTGCGCATCGGTGATCGGCGCGGCAAGACGCGCCTTGCGCAGCAGGCGATACCAGTTCTGCAGGTTGTTTTCACTGCTGTCGACGATGCACACCTGCCAGATCAGCAGCACCTGCGCGGCATTGAGCAGATGCGCCTCGTCAGGACGTTCAAGGTAGCGGATAAACTCATTGCCGGCGCTTTTGCCAAACTGATCGATCATCGACTCCAGCGGCACAGGGGCGATCCCCAGCCGTTCGCTGAGACGACGAATGGCGCGCCGGGAGCCCGACGTCATGACGCGAAAGCCCACCACAAATACCACGGCAAGCGTAGCCAGCATTATCCAGACCATGAATTCTCCTTACGGTTAGTCGAGCATAATATCGGGAAACGCAGCGCGTCGACAGCGGACAACGTCGTATTAATGTACTGAAAACAGGTAGTAGAGGACTATGAAAACGGATATCCGCACGCTGGATTTGAATCTTTTGAAAACTCTGGATGCTCTGATGGATGAGCGCAGCGTCACCCGCGCGGCATCACGCTTATCCCTGACCCAGCCCGCGGTCAGCGGCATGCTCAACCGCCTGCGCGATTACTTTGACGATCCGCTGTTTATCCGCGCCCCGCACGGCATAGTGCCAACCACGCGCGCCGAAGAGCTGGCCGCCCCGGTAAAACGTATTCTGGCGGATATCGACGTGCTGCTGCAGCCCACCGGCTTCGATCCCCTGAGCGCCAGCATGACCTTTACCGTTGCCGCCACCGACTACGCATTGCGGGCAGTAATGGTGCCCTTTATCGCAGCCCTTAAGATACGAGCGCCCGCCATCCGCGTGCGGGTGGTACCGGTGGAATCCGACCGTCTGGTCAGCCAGCTTGAGCGGGGCAGCGTTGACGTGGCGCTGATCACTCCACACACCACGCCGGCCGAATTGCATAGTCGCGCACTTTATGATGAACGGTACGTTTGCATGATGCGTGCCGACCATCCGGACGCGGGCAAACCGCTTTCGCTGGCACGTTTTTGCGCCCTAGAGCATGTGCTGGTCTCTTACGAGGGAGACGGTTTTCGCGGGGTGACCGATAGCGTGCTGGAGAAAATTGGTCGAATGCGGCGTGTGGGACTTTCGGTGAGCCATTTTTTAGTACTACCGGACGTGCTGGCTCTCAGCGATATGATTGCCACCGTACCATCACGCATCGCCGAAAATCAGACGGAGATGTTCGTCTGCGAGACACCCGTTTCCGTGCCAGGCTTTACCAAAAGCATGGCCTGGCACGGCAGAACGCACCGCAATCCCGCGCAGGCCTGGTTGCGCGAGCTAATGCTTAAGACCAGTCAGCGCGCCTGAAGCCCTTTCAGCAGCGCCTCATGGAAACGCTGCGGATCCTGCATCTGCGGGGCATGGCCCATATCGTCAAACTCCACCAGCGTGGCGTGTGGGATACGCTTCGCCGTCTCCTTACCCAGCACCGCGTAGTTGCCAAGCGTTTTGCGGATCTCCGGCGGGGCAAGATCTTTGCCGATGGCGGTATTGTCCTTCGTGCCGATCATCAATAATACCGGCATCTTCAGTTCGCTGAATTCATACATCACCGGCTGGGTGTAGATCATGTCGTAGAGCAGCGCCGAGTTCCAGGCCACCCGTTCTTTTCCCGGCCCGTTGTTCAGCCCGGCGAGCATGGTGACCCAACGCTCGTACTCCGGCTTCCACTCCCCTGCATAGTAGGTGTTTTTCTCGTACTGGCGGATGCCGTCGGCGCTGGTTTTTAGCTCGCGCTGATACCACTGGTCGACCGTAATGTGCGGCACCCCGCGCGCCTTCCAGTCCTCAAGCCCAATCGGGTTGACCATCACCAGCTGTTCCACCTCCTGGGGCCACATCAGCGCGTAGCGGGTCGCCAGCATGCCGCCGGTGGAGTGACCAATAACGGTAACGCGATCGATCCCCAGCTCTTTCAGCAGGGCATGGGTGTTATCCGCCAGCTGCTGGAAGGTGTATTGATAGCGCTCCGGCTTGGTGGATTTGCAGAAACCGACCTGATCGGGTGCCACCACGCGATAGCCGCTGGCGGTGAGGGCGCGGATGGTGCCGTCCCAGGTGCCGGCGCAGAAGTTTTTACCGTGCATCAGCACCACGGTCCGGCCGTTGGCGTTTTCCGGCTTCACGTCCAGATAGGCCATATCCAGCGACTGATTTTGCGAGGTGAAGGTGAAGTGTTTTACCGGCCAGGCGTAGTCAAAACCTTCCAGCTTTTCGCCGTAGGTGGGGGTATCCGCAGCCATTGCGGGGGTTGCCAGCGCCATCAACAGCGCAAGGCAGGACAATCGTCGGGTCAACATGCAAGCTCTCCGTTAGCAAAGGGGCTAAGGCTGCGCGAAAGGCGGCAGCAAACTAAAACTGTAGAGCATAGGACGGAGCGGATGTGTAAAGCGGGGTAAGGTAATCGGGGTGAGAATGTAAAAAAGCCCGGCATCACGCCGGGCAAAAAGTTACCTGCATACTCAGGCTGCTTTCAAACGTTGTACGCGTTTTTCGCGGCGGATCTTGCGCTCTTCCAGCACCGCAACCATCGCCATCAGGACGATACAGCCGATGGCTGCCGCATCCAGCGCCGCAAAGGTACCTGCCCAGCCGGTGAGGCCGAAGATCGGCGTGCCGTCGGCAATCATCCCCAGACCCAGCTTGGCGAAGCTGTCGCCGATCAGGTAAGCGAAGGTGCCTTTAATCCCATCGGCAGCGCCGATCGCTTTTTTCGGCACAAAACCTACCGCCGCCACGCCGATCAACAGCTGCGGACCAAAGACCAGGAAGCCGAGCGCGAACAGGGAGGCGAGATAGACGTACTGGTTGCTGGCATGCTGATAAATACCCAGCGTGGCGATAATCAGCGCCAGCGCGACGCAGGCCACCAGCGCACGACGGCCATTGGCGAGATCCGAGAGCCAGCCCCACAGCAGGGTGCCGACCAGCGCGCCTACTTCAAACAGGGTGAAGCCCTGGATCGCCACCTCTTTGGAGAGCTTCAGCTCCTGGAAGGCATACACGGTCGACCACTGGTCGATACCGATGCGCACCACGTACAGGAAGATATTGGAGAAGCAGAGCAGCCAGATCACTTTGTTTTTCAGCACGTACTCAACAAAGATCTGCCATTTGGTCATCTCGTTCTCTTCAGTCTCTTTGTCCTCTTCGCTGATCTCTTCGTTAAACAGCTCTTCGGCTTTACCCAGACCGTATGATTCCGGGGAGTCGCTGCCGAAGCGCAGGCCGATAAAGCCGACGATCAGGGCGATAATCGACGGGAAGATAAACATGCCGATCACGTGGCCGTCGAAGAGGTAGTTCGCGCCGAACAGCGCCACCCCTGCCGCACCCGCCCCGCCGAGGTTGTGGGAGATGTTCCACATGCCGAGGTACGAGCCCCGCTTGCGGCGCGGGGTCCATTTGGTGATGGTGGAGTAGCTGCACGACCCGCCGGTACTCTGGAAGAAACCGCTCAGGGCGTAGAAGGCGATCATCAGGAACAGGCTGACGGAGCCCGCGCCCATGCTGGCGCTGAAGCCGAGCATACAGATGGCGGAGAGGATCAGCATAAACGGCAGAAACTGCTTGGTGTTTTTGCCGTCCGCATAGTACGAGACAACGGTTTTCCCCACCCCGTAGGTGATGGAGAAACCGAGGCCAATCATCCCCAACTGGGTCATGCTCAGCCCGTAGGTCGAGATCATGTCGTTCTGCGCGATGTTAAAGTTTTTGCGGATCAGATACATGGTCAGGTAGCCGATAAAGACCACCAGGTAGGACTGCATGAAGGGTTTGAACCACATTTTGCGCCGCACATCGAGCGGCAGATCCAGGGTCGGCTTGCGCACCTGATTGAGGAAGGCCAGCATGGTTTGCTCCTGAGCTGATTTTTACCTGCGAATGGCAGGCATTGTAAAAATCAGCCAGGAGAGATGCCTGAGACAGCGTCCAGGCGGAACCGGGAAAATTTCTTAGTTTCGCGCCACTCGCGGTGAAAAGGTGAGGCGCATCACATCACACTGGCTTCACGCGGGGCCTGGGCGTTAAGGAACGGCAGCAGCAGCAGGGCCGAAATCCCCGCCGCGATGGCGATCACCGCGAAGAACCCGCTCCAGTGCCAGGTGTCGATCACCCTGGCCAGCGGCCAGCCGGAAAGCGATGCCCCGAGATAGGCGAACAGCCCGACAAAACCGGTCGCCGCCCCTGCCGCGTCCTTGTGGGAGCACTCCGCCGCCGCCATGCCGATCAGCATCTGCGGGCCAAACACAAAGAAGCCGATGGTAAAGAAGCACGCCGCCTGCATCACGTAGCTGGCAAACGGCATCAGCCACAGGGAACCGACCGAGAGCAAAATCCCGGCGGCAAAAATCAGGTTCATTGGACCACGGTTGCCGTTGAAGAGCTTATCCGAGCCCCAGCCCGCCACCAGCGCGCCGATAAACCCGCCCAGCTCAAACATCGTCACCGCCGAGTTGGCGGTGACCAGATCCACACCCAGCGTCTCGGACATGTACAGATTGCCCCAGTCATTGATCGCCGCGCGCACCACGTAGACCAGCACGTAGCAGAGCGACAGCAGCCAGATATAGGGGTTTTTCAGCACATATCGGGTGAGGATCGCCTGGCGGGACAGCCCGGCCCCCTCCTGCTGCTGGGCAATCTCCAGCGCGTCGTGCCGCCAGTCGCCCACCGCCGGCAGACCCACGGTTTGCGGCCGATCGCGCAGACGCCAGCAGAGAAACAGCCCGGCGAGGATCGCGAGACAACCGGCAATCATCATCCCCGCGCGCCAGCCGTAGTGCAGCGCTGCGGCACCGACCACCATCGGGATCAGCGCCCCACCGACGTTATGGGCGGTGTTCCAGATCGCCCACCAGCCGCCGCGCTCGTTGCGCGAATACCAGGCGGTGAGCAGGCGGGCACAGACCGGCGCGCCCCAGCCCTGGAAAAAGGCGTTCAGCGCCCACAGCAGGGCGAAGGCCCACAGCGAGGTGGAGAAGCCGAACAGGATGTTCACCACCCCGGTGGCGATCAGGCCAAAACCCATAAAGTAGCGGGCGTTGGAGCGGTCGCTGACGATGCCGGAGAAGAACTTCGACAGGCCATAGGTGATGTAAAACAGCGTCGCCAGCAGGCCGATATCGGTGCGGGTCATCACCCCGCTGGCGAGGATCTCCGGCGCGGCGGCGTTAAAGCTTTTGCGGGTGAAGTAGAACAGCGCGTAGCCGAGCCAGAGGGTGATCAGAATATGGCGTCGCCAGTAACGATAGCGGGCGTCGATTTCCGCCTTATCGCTTAACGGGACTGCATCGACAGGGGGTTTAAACATGGTGACTCCGAAGCGGTAAACTGACGCTGACGCGCGTCCCGTGTGTGCAGGAGATAGTCAGCGTGCCGCCCAGCGCCTTCACGCGTTCGCGCATCCCCGCCAGGCCAAAGCCTTGTTGCCCTGAGCCCGGCGGCAGGCCGCAGCCATCGTCTTCAATCACCAGCCTGAGGCTTTCATCCTGCTGCCAGCCCTGCAGCGTCACCGCGCTGGCGTTGGCGTGTTTGACGATATTGTTCAGCCCTTCCTGACAGACGCGAAACAGCGTGACGCGCTGGCCTTCACTCAGCAATGATTCATCAATGCACCAGTCGAGATGGCTGACGATGCCGCGGCTCTCCAGCTCCATCTCACGCATCAGGGAGCGCACCGCCTGTTCCAGGGTCAGATCGTCCAGCTGGCGCGGACGCAGCCTGCCCAGCAGGCGACGCACCGAGTCATACACGCCCAGCGAGAGCTGTTCGATATGCGCCCCGCCCTGCTTCACCCCGGCGTTGTCCGCCGCCAGACGCTGGACGATACCCGCCTGGGTACGAATGGCGGTAATGGTCTGGCCGATGTCGTCGTGCAGTTCACGCGCCACCTCCTGGCGCACGCTCTCTTCGGTCTCCAGCAGGCGTTCTGCCAGGCGGCGATTGCGCGACAGCTCGGTTTGCAGGGACTGGTTCAGCTCACGCAGACGCTGAATGCCCGCGCCGAGCAGCAGCCCGGTCAGGCTCTGGGCCAGCAGAGAGAGCAGCAGATCCACCGGGTGATCGTGCCAGGTCTGGCTGGCAATCAGCGCGATGGCGTTCATCAGCGTGGCGATCAACGCCCCCTGCCAGCCGTAATGCCAGGCGAGTGCGATGATCGGCAGCGCCAGACAAAACGGCGTAAAGCGCGACAGCTCTGCGGGCAGGCCAAGCTGCAACCACAGGCTCACCACAAACAGCAGCAGATACCAGATGAGATGCCGGGCGCGCCAGTTGACGGGCTGAGAAACCAACGCCGGGCCAAGGGGCTGCCAGACGGTACTGGTGAGGTAATGCCAGATGACGAGGCAGGTCGGGGCCAGGGTCAGGCCGCCGGTCAGGGTCAGCAGCAGGGTGTTCAGCATCTCCTTTTCGCCCACCCACGGCAGGGATTGCAGCAGCGCGGCGGCAATCAGCGCCGCCCCCTGGCGCAGCAGGGTGCGCCAGTCGCGCTGGTGACGATAGCGGGAAATAAGCGCAACCGGGAGGAGCGTGAGCAGGCTTCCGGTCATCAATAAGGGCAGATACGCGAGGGCGACTTCCTGCGACAACCAGATCAGCATCAGCCACTCTGCACCCAATAAAACCGGCCAGTAGCCGCGCGGGCATTGCAGCATCAGCCCCAGCCGCAGGCCGAAAGGGAACAGCAACACCGCCAGCTCCGGGCGTTCTACCAGGTGCAGGCTGATGCTCCACAGGCAGAACCAGGCGGCGGAGAAGATAAAGAAGCTGGCGACCACCGCCACCAGCCGGGAGAAAAAGGCGTGCATTACCAGCCGTCAAACATGCGGCGCGCCAGCTCAACGTCATTGCTGACGCCCAGTTTTTCCATCAGGTTGGCGCGGTGAACGTGTACGGTTTTTGGCGACAGGCCAAGCTCAAGGGCGATCTCTTTCACCGCCATTCCCTGAGCCAGCTTTTCCGCCACCTGGCGTTCGCGTCGGGTAAGCGGGTCCTGGCGTCCGGCCGCCAGCTTGAGGGCGATATCTGGCGTCAGGTAGCAACCGCCGGTGGCGACGGTGCGCACGGCGGCAATCAGCTCGTCCGGGCTGCAGCGTTTGGAGAGAAACCCGCGCGCGCCCGCGTTCAGCGCCTGCTCTACCAGCGCCGGACTGTCGTGAACCGAGAGCATGATGGTCGTTATTCCTTTCGGCAGCTGGCTCAGCAGCTCCAGCCCGGAGAGGTCCGGCATTGAGATATCGCAGATACAGACCTGCACCCCGCATCCCGGCAGGCCGGCCAGCGCCTCGCGGCCGGAGCCGAACTCGGCCACCACCTGAAAATCGGGCTCCAGGCTCAGCAGCTGGGCAAATCCGGAGCGGACGATAAGGTGATCGTCGATAAGGGCGATGGTGGTCATGGTGCATTCCTGGCGGGATTAAAAAACGCGCTTACCTTAGCGATAAGCGCGTTACTGTTCAAGCGATGAACGATTCGTGCCGTCAGAGGATGCCTGTGGTCACCGTAAAGCGGCGGGTTTCGGCCGGAGCCAGCGAAATCAGGCTGCCGCTGTGCTGTGCCGCCAGGAACCCTTCCGGGCGGCAGGTGGCCGGAAGCACGAACGCCGCCACCTGCTGATCGCCGTTGTAGAGTATCCAGCGGGTGGCGTAGTTCAGTTCGGCGCTGGCAAAACGCGTAACAAAGGTGACGCCATCCGGGGCGATCATGCGGAATTCCGGGCTATCCGTATAACGATCGAGCTGGTCGGTGAAGAAGACAATCTCCGGATCGTAAAATTGCGGTTCAGAGAGGGTCTTCAGGGTCGCTTCGCCCTGCTGTACACGCTGGTTGAACGCCAGCCACTGTTCGGTAGGTTTAACGTGCGCCGGGATCGACTCGCGCAGCTGAATGGCTTCATCCGGGACGTTCTGGCTGAAGGTGGCCCCCTCAACATACGCATAGTTCATATGGCACATGTACTGGAGCGGCATGGGCACCGTCGCCAGGTTGGTTACCGCCATGGTGATCTCAAACAGGGCGCTGGCTTTACGTAACGTCACCGCCGGCTGCGCCTGATAATGATGACCGAAGCCCATCACATATTCATAGCGTCCGGTCACCGTCAGACTGTCGCCCTTCAGCTCCAGCCAGGCTTCATCCATTGGCGCGCAGGGCATTTCGCCGTGCAGCGGATGGGTATCCTCCGGGGACGGGCAGCCGTTTGTCAGCAGGCCCGAGTGGAAGGCAAAACAGCCATAGGTTTCCACCACCTCTTTTGCCGCTTTGGGCTGGCGGAACATATTGCGCATCGTCAGGTCGCGGCCATCAAACTCCGCATCCCAGATCATCTGCCCCAGCCAGGGGAGGATCACCAGGTGGCCGCGGCTGTTTTGCACCCGCAGCCCCTCCACGCCGCTGGCGTAGCGAAACGCCGTCACCGTGAAGTCATCGTTTTGCAGCAGGGTGCGCGGCTGTTCGGTAAAGAGCGCGCGCCACAGGGGAAGTTGCGTCATGGTGTTTCTCCTCAGGAAGCGGTGGCTTCGGTCAGTTCACGGCGCACTTTGCTCTCACGCCAGAAATAGACGCCCACGTAGACAAAGCACAGCATCGAGACCAGGAAAGAGGCCTGCAGCGAGTGGAACAGATCGGCGACATAGCCCTGCACCGCAGGCACGACTGCCGCACCCACAATCGCCATCACGATCACCGCGCCCGCCATTTCGGTATGTTCGTTGTCCACGGTATCCAGGGTTCCGGCGTAGATAGTGGCCCAGCATGGCCCGAAGAGAATACTGACCAACACCGCAACGTAAACCGCGCTAAAGCCTGGCGCCAGCGCCACATAGGCCAGGAACAGCGCGCCGACCACCGAGTACATAATGAGCACCTTCGCCGGGTTAAAGCGGGTCATCAGAACGTTGGCGATGAACTTGCCGATGAAGAAGCAGGCAAAGCTGTAGACCATAAAGTTGGAGGCGTCGCGTTCGTTGATATCGCCCAGTTCCAGCGCCAGACGGATGGTGAATGACCACACCGCCACCTGCATGCCCACATAGAGGAACTGCGCCACAATACCGCGACGGAAGCGGGCATTGGTGGCGAGGTAGCGCAGGGTATCCATCGCCGACGGGCGCTTACGCTCCGTGGTTTGCGCCACTTTGCAGGTGGGGAAGCGGGTTAACAGAAACAGAACCATCACCACCACCAGAACCATAATCATATACTTGTAAGGCTCCAGCGTGTTCTCCAGCATCAGGATCTTAAAGTTGTGGATCTGCTCGGCGTTCATGCCTGCCATCTGTTTTTCCAGGCTGTCGCCTTCGGAGAAGACCAGATATTTACCCAGCAGGATGCCTGCGGCAGCGCCAATCGGGTAGAAGGTCTGGCTAACGTTCAGGCGCAGCGTGGCATAGGCTTTCGAGCCGATCATTGAGCTGTAGGTATTAGCCGCCGTTTCGAGGAAGCTCAGACCAATCGCGATGGCAAAGATGGCCGCCAGGAACATGGTGTAGGTTGCCATGTGCGAGGCCGGGAAAAAGAGCGTACAGCCTACGATATAGAGCGTTAATCCGATTAAGATCGCCACTCTATAGCTGGTCTTTTTAATTACCAGCGAGGCCGGAATAGCTATCAGGAAATAACCGCCATAAAATGCGCTTTGCACCAGCGCCGAGGCAAAATTGCTGAGTGCAAAGACGCTTTTAAACTGCGTAATTAAAATATCATTTAAAGCAGCAGCGCATCCCCATAATGGGAATAAGCAGGATAACAAAATAAACTGGAACAGAGGGGTTTTATTCAGATAGCCGTCAGGCATCTGAATGATGTTTTTATCGTTCATAGTGCTACCTTTTATTTCGCAGGGTTTTATTATTCGTTCAATGCCAGAAACTCATTGAATTGTTCGATGCTGGGGTAAGAAGACTGGGTGCCTTTCCCGGTGACGCTGAAGGCGGCAAAGAGGGAGGCTTTTTTCATGGCGGCTTCAACGTCGCCGCTCTGGACATAGTAGTGGGCGAAGCAGCCGATAAAGGCATCACCGGCCCCGCTGGTATCGACGGCATTTACTTTAAAGGCCGGGACTTTAACTTCCCGGTCGCGCGTCATCCATAGCGCCCCTTTTTCACCCATGGTGACAATAATATTATTCAGCCCTTTATCTACCAGCGAACGCGCCGCGAGGCAGATATTTTCGTAGGTATTTACCGGCATGCCGGTCAGAATTTCCAGTTCGGTTTCATTCGGCACAAAGAAATCACATTTGCAGGCATAGGACATATCTAATTCACGTAATGCCGGGGCCGGATTTAATAACACCTGAATACCGTGTTTTTTACCAAACTCGATGGCGTGATAAACCGTCTCCAGCTGCACTTCAAGCTGTAAAACAATCAGCTGACACTTTTTCAGATCCTCTGCCGCGCGGTCGATATCTTCCGGCGAGAGGAATTTATTGGCGCCTTTCACAATCAGAATGCTGTTGCTGGAGTTGGCGTTCACAAAGATGGGCGCCACGCCGCTGCTGGTGCATGGCACTTTTTCCACATAGGTGGTGTTGATGCCCCAGGACTCCAGATTGCGGATGGTGTTATCGGCAAAAATATCGTCACCGACTTTGGTCAGCATCATCACCTTCGAATTGAGCTTGGCCGCCGCCACCGCCTGATTCGCGCCTTTGCCGCCACAGCCAATTTTAAACGCCGGGGCTTCAAGGGTTTCGCCCTCTTTCGGCATCTGATTGATATAGGTGATGAGATCCACCATGTTGGAGCCGATAACCGCGATATCCATGTTTACTACCTCTCTGAAACAATCACTCAACAATGATATTATCGTAACATTATCATGTTATTTTCGTATCATTTGTGACTGCGATCGCGATTAGCGGATCCATTGACGTCGGTTAATGTTTAATCTTCGCGCGGAGTTAAAAGTGAAAAGCAATGTCGGGAATTTAAAATTAAATCATTAATTACAACAGATTGGATGATAATGACAGTTTCAGAAGCGGCTTTTCTTTCCGGCCGGGCGGCAGTATAGTATGACGCAACAAAAATGTTCCTGACGCATCATGCATGTGTTTAAAGGAACATCCTACTGTGCGGAGAGGGTGAATGGAGACGAAGCAAAAAGAACGAATCCGGCGTCTGGTGGAGCTGTTAAAAAAAACCGACCGCATCCATCTGAAAGATGCCGCCCGGATGCTTGAAGTCTCCGTTATGACTATCCGTCGCGATCTCAGCCCGGATAACCATGAGACCGTGCTGCCCCTGACCCTGCTGGGCGGCTATATCGTGATGGTTAATAAACCGGCCACCGCGCCTGCCGCACCGGTGGTACGCAGCCAGACTCACCACCCCGACGATCTGCCTATCGCCATTCTGGCGGCGGGCATGGTGGCGGAAAACGACCTGGTCTTTTTTGATAATGGCCCGGAGATGCCGCTGGTGATTAGCATGATCCCCGACGACATTACCTTTACCGGCATCTGCTATTCCCATCGCGTATTTATGGCGCTTAATGAGAAGCCCAACGCCACCGCCATTTTGTGTGGCGGCACCTACCGGGCAAAAAGCGATGCGTTTTATGACACCAGCAACCCGTCGATACTGGACTCCCTGAACCCGCGCAAGGTGTTTATCTCCGCCAGCGGCGTGCATGATCACTATGGGGTTACCTGGTTTAACCTTGACGATCTCGCCACCAAGCGCAAAGCCATGCAACATGGCATCCGCAAGATCCTGCTGGCCCGTTACGCCCTGTTTGATGAAGTGGCCCCCGCCAGCATCGGGCCGCTGTCGGCATTTGATGTGCTGATCAGCGACCGCCCGCTTCCGGCAGACTACCCGGCCCACTGCCGGAACGGCTTTGTGAAAATCATCACCCCGGACGCCGCCGGGGAGTAAGTTACTCGAAGAACACCGCAATTTTGTTAAACATGGTCGGATCGGACTGGTTACGCACCACTTTCACCACATCTTCCAGCTTGTCGATCTGGGCCATCATCTGCTCCAGACGCTGGTCATCATTCACCAGTAGCCAGATACGGCTGTGCTCGCTGCCCTGGATTGGTAAACAGAGGATGCCTTCCACGTTGAACGCCCGGCGGGCAAACAGCCCGCAGACGTGGGTCATGACGCCTGGGTGGTTGCGGACGGTGAGTTCCAGAATGACATTATCATTTTGCTTCTGCATGGCTTATTCCCCCACCATTTCTGTATTGGCCGCACCCGGCGGTACCATCGGATAAACTTTTTGTTGTGGATCGATACGCACGTGGATCAGTGCCGGGCCTGGGCGCGAGATCGCCGCCTGAAGTG
This sequence comes from Leclercia sp. GHBNCSD, assembly GCF_055805075.1. Classification (NCBI taxonomy): domain Bacteria; kingdom Pseudomonadati; phylum Pseudomonadota; class Gammaproteobacteria; order Enterobacterales; family Enterobacteriaceae; genus Leclercia; species Leclercia sp. GHBNCSD. Next base: position 1,919,531 of record NZ_JBQVYO010000001.1, read on the forward strand.
CGGCCTGCGCATCCTCTTCGGCATTCAGATCGCAGGTGTGCAGGCCAAACCCGGCGGCAATCTGCATAAAGTTAATCATCCCCGGATAGGTGGCGGCAAAGACGCCCTGCTTGTAGAACAGGCTCTGCTGCTGATGCACCAGGCCCAGCGCTTCGTTGTTCATCAGAATGATTTTCACATCCAGCTGGTTTTCCGCCGCGGTGGCCATCTCCTGGATGTTCATCATCAGGCTGCCGTCGCCGGAGAAGCAGATCACCTTGCGGTCCGGATTCGCCAGCGCCGCGCCCACTGCCGCAGGCAGGCCAAAGCCCATGGTCCCCAGCCCGCCGGAGGTCAGCCACTGACGTGGACGGTTCAGTGGATAGGCCTGGGCGGTCCACATCTGATGCTGTCCCACATCGGTGGTGATAATGGCGCTGTCGTCCACGCAGGCGGCCACGGCGTTAATCAACCCGTAGTGGCTCAGCGGATCGCCGCCGGTCGGGATAGCGCCCGGGAACTCCTGCTGCAGACCGGTAACCTGCTCACGCCACGCGGTGCGCGGAGTGGCGTCGATGTGCGGCAGCAGCTGCGCCAGCACCTCGTCAACGTCGCCCTGGATCGCCACGTGCGGCTGCTTGATTTTGCCCAGCTCCGCGCGGTCGATATCCACGTGAATGATTTTGGCGTTCGGGCAGAACTGCTCGGTTTTGCCGATCGCCCGGTCATCAAAACGCGCCCCGAGAACAATCAGCAGGTCAGCTTCCTGCAGAATAAAGTTGGTGCTGCGCGCGCCATGCATCCCGAGCATACCCAGCGACAGCGGGTGCGCTTTGGGCAGCATACCCAACGCCATCAGGGTCATGGTGGTTGGCAGGTTGGCCTTTTCTGCCAGGGTACGCACCGCATCAGGCGCGTCGATCACCCCGCCGCCCAGATAGAGCACCGGACGCTGGGCGGCGTTAATCATCGCCGCCGCCTCGCGCACGCTCTCCGCGCTGAATGCCGGCGATGGCGCACGGGTGCCTGGCTCTGGCAGTACCTCGATCTCAATTTCAGCGGTCTGCACATCCTTAGGAATGTCTATCCACACCGGACCCGGACGACCGGACTGGGCGATACGGAACGCATCGCTGATAACCTGCGGTAATTCGCTGATATCGCGCACTAAATAGTTGTGCTTGGTGATGGGGATAGAGATGCCGTAGGTGTCCACTTCCTGAAACGCATCGGTGCCGATCATCGAGGCAGGCACCTGGCCGGTAATGCAGACTAACGGAATGGAGTCGAGACGCGCGTCGGCGATGGCGGTCACCAGGTTGGTGGCCCCCGGCCCGCTACAGGCCATGCAAACCGCCGGTTTGCCCTGGGTACGCGCCATGCCCTGGGCGATAAAGCCTGCGCCCTGTTCGTGTCGCGCCAGCACGTGACGGATCTGCGTGCTCTGGCTTAAGGCGTCATACAGCGGGAGTACCGTTCCGCCAGGGATACCCGCAACCGTGGTAATGCCCTGACGTTCCAGCAGATGAACGATTAACTGCGCGCCTGTGAAACGCGTCTTGTGTGATGTTGTGCCCGAACTTGCCATGCTCCAGTCCTCTTATTGTGATCTGAGCCGACTTTCCGGGGGGCTTTAAACGAAAAACCCCGCCGGTTTGCGCCGGCGGGGTTTGGAATCGTGTGTTGATCCAGTCCCTACGGCGCATTGCCGACGACGACCACCACACGCACGACGACCACTGCGGCTGGTTGCGCAGTTTTTAGTAGGGTCGAGGTCAGCATGGAAGAGGTCATTAGGAACCTGTCTCTGGAATCATTGATAGAATTTATACAAACACAGGTTTTCAGGCGTGACAATGGAAATATTTTCATCTGCGCAAAAATGCGTCAGGGATCACGTTTCGTTTATTAGGTGATGAAAACAAAAAACCCCGCCGGAGCGAGGTTTTTTTTACAGCGTTTGCGGCTGGTGACCGCAGAGCACACTGTGTTACGTCAACGCCCGAAGTATACGCGATCGCACAGGAACGCGCAATTTGGGGCACGGATTTTGACGCATTTGAGTATGGATCGCCCTTCACGTTTTGTCCATAAATTACTGTTCATATATACAGTATTTATCTATACTGGTGGTGTTCACAGGGTGTGAGGGGAGCCGCTCGTAGTACACCGGCGCAACGAAGTCCTGGCTGAAACGGGTGGTGCCGTCAGCGCCTCCACTCCCCAACTGAGCACACTGTGTTACGTCAACAAAGGTGCTGGTCACAGGCGGCGGAAAGGTACGCCAGCATCGTGCTCCTTAACCAGAGGAGACGCGTATGAGCGTAGTGGATATGGTTGTACTTATCCTCAAACTCATTGTTGCAGCACTGCAACTGCTTGATGCTGTCCTGAAATACGTGAAGTAATTCAGGTTCAAGTCGCACCGAAGAGGGGCGGGAAACCGCCCCTCTTTAACAACGATAATAACGAGGGAATGCTATGTCGCGTTTGCTAATTGAACCCGTTACGCCGGACGAACCGGGGTATATCGCGCTTAAGGCCGAGAGCGTCGCGCTTAATTTCAACATGCTGCGCAGGCTGGAAGAGAACTGGCAGCGCGGCGAAAACCGCTTCAATGCCCCCGGCGAAAAGCTGCTGGGTGCGTTTCTCAATGGCAAGCTGGTAGGAATTTGCGGACTAAACCGCGATCCGTTCAGCCAGCAGCCGCGGACCGGTCGCATTCGCCATCTCTATATCAGCGAAAGCTGTCGTGGACAGGGCATTGGCAGGCAGCTGCTCGGTGTGGTGATGGCCGATGCCAGCATCTGGTTCGATTTTCTCAATACCCATGCGCCGCAGGCCGCCTGGACCTTCTATCAGCGCGCTGGTTTTACGCTGGTGATGGATGAACCGCGCATCACGCATCGGCTATTCTGCGCGGTTTAAGCAAATGAATTAACGCTGGCAACATTCGTTGCCGCTGTCGTTTAAAAATCCTGCCTTCTTGCCCCTTCCCGTTATTCAGCCGGGTACTTAACTTGTCATTTTCCTGTGGTAGATTCCTCGCGCATTTATGGGAATGCGTAGTTACTTATTCTTTATTTCTCACTTTTGGCAAAAGTATTCAGCGACATGAAAAAACAGCGGAACGTTAATTTACTCTTGATGTTGATCTTGCTGGTCGCCGTCGGTCAGATGGCGCAAACCATCTATATCCCGGCCATCGCGGGCATGGCGAAGGCACTCCAGGTGCGCGAAGGGGCAATCCAGAGCGTGATGGGCGCCTATCTGTTGACCTATGGGGTATCGCAGCTCGTCTACGGCCCGCTTTCGGACCGCGTGGGTCGCCGCCCGGTGATCCTGGTCGGCATGACGATTTTTATGATCGCGACGGTCATCGCCATGACCACCCACAGCCTGAGCGTGCTGATTGCCGCCAGCGCGTTGCAGGGCGTCGGCACCGGCGTCGGCGGGGTGATGGCACGCACGCTGCCGCGGGATATGTATCAGGGGAGCCAGCTGCGTCACGCCAATAGCCTGCTGAGCATGGGCATCCTGGTGAGCCCGCTGCTGGCGCCGCTGATTGGCGGCCTGCTGGATACCGTCTGGTCCTGGCGGGCCTGCTATGGCTTCCTGCTGGTGCTGTGCGCCATCGTCACCTTCAGCATGGCGCGCTGGATACCGGAAACCCGGCCCGCTGAGGCGCCTCGCACCAGACTGCTCACCAGCTACAAAATCCTTTTCGGCAATGGGGCGTTTAACTGCTACGTGCTGATGCTGATTGGCGGCCTGGCGGGTATCGCCGTATTCGAAGCCAGTTCGGGCGTGCTGTTGGGCGCCGGGCTGGGTCTCAGCAGTATGGTGGTGAGTATTCTGTTTATTCTGCCGATCCCGGCGGCGTTCTTCGGCGCATGGTTTGCCGGACGCGCCAATAAACGCTTTACCACCCTGATGTGGCAGTCGGTGGCAAGCTGCCTGCTGGCGGGGCTGATGATGTGGATCCCGGGGCTGTTCGGGGTGATGAATGTCTGGACCCTGCTGATCCCGGCTGCGCTCTTCTTCTTTGGCGCGGGGATGCTCTTCCCGCTGGCGACCAGCGGCGCGATGGAGCCCTTCCCGTTCCTCGCGGGCACCGCCGGGGCGCTGGTGGGAGGGTTGCAGAATATCGGCTCCGGCGCGCTGGCCTGGCTCTCGGCGATGATGCCGCAAAACGGACAGGCCAGCCTTGGTCTGCTGATGACCTTAATGGGGCTGCTGATTGTGCTGTGCTGGCTGCCGCTGGCCTCCCGCGCCTCACATCACCAGCAGGCGGTGTAGCGTTCACTTGCCCTCGCGTCCGTTTCCTGTTTTCTTAAGGGGATAACGCCTGCGAGGAACCTATGACGCCACAGACCCAGACATTAATCGCGCAATATCCCCTGCTCAATGCGCTGATCGCCCTGAAAGAGACCACCTGGCTTAACCCCAAAGCCACCACGCTGGCCGAAGGGTTGCCGCACGTTGGCCTGACCCAGGCCGACGTGGATGATGCCCACGCGCGCCTGGCGCGGTTTGCGCCGTACCTGGCGAAAGCGTTCCCGGAAACGGCGGCCACAAACGGGATTATCGAATCGGAGCTGGTCGCCATACCGGGGATGCACAAGCGGCTGGAGACAGCGTTCGATATCACCCTTCCCGGCACGTTGCTGTTGAAAAAAGACAGTCATCTGCCGATCTCCGGCTCCATCAAAGCCCGCGGCGGCATCTATGAGGTGCTGACCCACGCGGAAAAACTGGCCCTCGCCGCGGGCCTGTTACCGCCGGAGGAGGATTACAGCATCCTGCTGGAGCCGCGCTTCAAAGATTTCTTCAGCCAGTACAGCATCGCCGTGGGGTCGACCGGCAACCTGGGGATGTCCATCGGCATCATGAGCGCCCGCATCGGCTTTAAGGTGACGGTCCATATGTCCGCCGACGCCCGGGAATGGAAAAAAGCGAAACTGCGCAGCCACGGCGTGACGGTGGTGGAATATGAGCAGGACTACGGCGTGGCGGTGGAGCAAGGCCGCAAAGCGGCCGAAAGCGATCCGAACTGCTTCTTTATCGACGATGAAAACTCCCGCACCCTGTTTTTAGGCTATGCCGTGGCAGGCGCACGACTGAAAGCGCAGTTTGCTGACCAGGGCCGGGTGGTGGACAGGGATCATCCCCTGTTTGTCTATCTGCCATGCGGCGTCGGCGGCGGCCCTGGCGGCGTGGCGTTTGGGCTGAAGCTGGCCTTTGGCGACCATGTGCACTGCTTCTTTGCCGAACCTACTCATTCGCCGTGCATGCTGCTGGGGGTTTATACCGGGCTACATGACCAGATTGCCGTGCAGGATCTGGGGATCGATAACCTCACCGCGGCCGATGGCCTGGCGGTAGGCCGCGCGTCCGGTTTTGTTGGCCGTGCCATGGAGCGCCTGCTCGACGGGTTCTATACCCTCTCCGATCAGAGCATGTATGACATGCTGAGCTGGCTGGCGCAGGAGGAGCAGATTCTTCTTGAGCCCTCCGCGCTGGCGGGAATGGTCGGGCCGGTACGTCTCGCCACTGCCGGGCATTATGCGCTTGACAACGCCACCCACCTGGTGTGGGCCACCGGCGGCGGCATGGTGCCGGACGAGGAGATGGCGAAATATCTGGCGAAAGGGCGGTAACTTACTGGCTCTGGCGTAACAGGGTCATTAACTCGATGGGCGAACGGTGATGGCGGATAAGATCGCGCATCACCCGCATATGCGGGGCACAATGGCGAAAGAACGCCAGATACCCCGCGCACAGCGCGCTTTTGCCCTCCACCCGGTGTTTCGGGCAGTCGCCGTTGCACAGGTAAAGCGCCGGGCAGGCCTGGCACTCACCGGGTAAAGTGGTTTTTTTACGCTGGCCAAAGGCGATGGCCGCCTCACTGTTATTAAGCTCTGCCAGCGGCGTCTGGTGGATGTTACCCAGCCGGTACTCGGGGTAGACATAGTGATCGCATTGATAGAGATCGCCCTGCGCCTCCAGCGCGAAGGCGTGGCCGCAGGTGACGGCGAGGGAACAGATCTGCGACGGATAGCCGCACCAGACCCCTAACGTCGAGTCGAAAAGCTGCACAAAGATGCGACCAATATCCTCCCGCACCCAGATATCAAACACCGACGACAGGAATGCTCCCCACTGCGCATCGCTGACTGATTCCGGGTTGTCGTGCTCCAGCAGGGGAAGAAACTGCAGATACGGCGTGCCCAGCGCGCGCAAATAGCGATACATGCGCTCCGGCTGGCCGCTGTTCTGCCGGTTGATGACCGTCAGAAGATTAAACGACACCTGATGCGCTCGCAGCTTCTCTATCGCCGCCAGCACCTTATGATGAGTAGGGTTGCCGCTGCGGCTGACGCGGTAAGCATCATGCAGCGCCGCAGGCCCATCGAGAGAGATACCCACCAGCCAGCCCTGTTCACGAAAAAATACACACCAGGCGTCATTGAGCAGGATGCCGTTGGTCTGAAAAGCGTTGTGGATACGTTTTCCTGCGCCATGCCGCTGTTGCAGTTCCACGACACGACGAAAGAAATCCAGCCCGCACAGGGTCGGTTCCCCGCCCTGCCAGGCGAACTGTACCTCTGGTCCGGGCTGGGCGGCGATATGCTGTTGAATAAAGGTTTCCAGGGTGGCGTCATCCATGATCGCCTGTTGAGGCTTATCGATATAAAAACAGTAGCGGCAATTCAGGTTGCATCGTGAGCTGGCTGGCTTGGCCATAACCTGACATCCTGTCATGTAATACCCCTGATAAAAGTAATGAGATGGTGGACATGGCTAGCAGCAAACAGTAATGCGAGGGATAACACTGCGAGGGCGATCAAAAATTTAATATGCACCGGTCGGGATGATGAAAAATCATACAGAGAAACATCCATTTGCGCCCTGCTGCGGGTGTAATACCAGAGGATCAGCGCCGCGATTGCCAGTACACCCAGCGCCACCCAGAACAGCTGCCCTGCCTGCTGCCAGTTGTGTTTAACCGCCAGCACCATCAGGGCGCCGTAGCCCAGCAGGGTGCGCAGCCAGGCGAGCGAGGTCCGCTCCGGCTGCAGTCCCGGATCGGCCAGGCGGCGGGCTTTGCGATTATCCGCCATAGAGCACCAGTCCCATGACAATCACCGCCACCACCATCAGGATCAGGCTGATAATCAGCAGGCTGTGGGTATAGGGCAGGTCTTCTTTCAGGCGCATCGCCTTTTCATTGCGCAGCCAGCGCAGGTAGCCGTAGATCGCCAGCCCTCCGGAAAAAAGGCACAGCAGCAGCGCCAGCAGCTGGCGGATCACCGGCGTGGCAAAGTCGGGTGCCAGCTGGTCAAGGCCGACACCGGCTGCCAGAAAGCCCAGGGCGGTACGGATCCAGGCCAGAAAGGTGCGCTCGTTTGCCAGCGAGAAGCGATAATCCGGCGCTTCGCCGAGGCGGGAAATTTTCATAACTACTCCTGTCTGGCTGCTCATCGAATAAAACTCAGGCAATAGTAACGTATACAGAGAAGTCATTCCCACCCGCAGGATCCGGTGGTGACAGCCGTATAACCACAGCCAGGGGAACGGGTTACAGGGGGTGTAAAGGCGGCAAGTAACACCAAGCCTTATCTTGCCGCTAAGGTTAATTTTAGATTAATGAGCGCAGCTCATCGTAAGTAAATATTCTGCCGCGATAGCCTAAGCCGGTATCAATATTGTAAACCGACACACCAATATTATTATCGGTATCAAAAACGAAGAAAGATTGTTCGGCACCAAAATAAACATTGTAATATTCGTTCCCGACATCAAATACCGATGATGTGAGTTCGCTGCGCTGGCCTGGGAAATGAAACTGATCCAGGCGCTGAACCGTCGAGGCGGTTAAATCTATGGCAAGAATGGTAGGTAAGGAATCCAGTGCGGCAGCGGTATAAGTAACCGGGTCCGATTCAATCGTCCGGACCAGTTCCTTGCCCTGTTCATCTGCGCAGGAGTTGTTATTGAACAGGGAGACAACGAACTTGTTTTCACCCCGCCACGCCTGGTACCGGCTGTTGTGTGTGACAAAGACGGCATGCTCGCCGTTGGGATAGCTGAAGTTATCCTCATCCACCACCTGCAGATTCAGGGCGCTATTCAGCACAGGAAAAGCTGGGTTATCAATAATCCACTCCGGATCCCCGGAGGCACTATTAAGTCCCAGCACAGTACAACTGGAGCGGGAATTGATCATCAGTTGCCCGGTCTCTGCGACATATTCCAGACTATTGAAATGCACGTCGTTGGTGTCGGTATTATCCAGCACCGTGGCACCCATAAATTCCCGGGAATAATCACGTTGCCAGAGCAACGCCCCGCTGTTGATGTCGTATTTATAGAGGATGCACTCCAGTTTTTGCTCGTCACTCCAACCATCCAGCAGCGAGCCTAACACCCAGAGATTGCCTTGCCCGTCAGTAGTGATGTCGTGATGAAAACCGTAACCCGCTGGAGCAGAGTAGGTTTGCGTGACCTTACCGGCAAGGTTAAAGCGGTACAGTGTTGGCGCAAAAGCATGCTTGTCGGGATCCCAGGTTTCACTGGCTTCGGCTGACCAGAGCGAGTTTTCAATAATTTTTAGGTTGCCGTACATCCAGGGGAACAGGCCGGTAATACGCAGATCGCCATTGATGTCATAGCCATTCCACGCGCTGGTGACAAACCAACCCTGCCCTAAGGTATTCTCTGCCATCGTGCCGTCAGCAATATTGATTGCCAGCGACAGGGGCACTTCGCCATAGTCCTGTCCCTCTGTTGATATCGATATAAGGAGGGTTTCTACGGCATTGTCAGCGGTATAAAGATTCAACGTGACCGAATTTAAATAATTGGCATACAACCCCACCACGACAATCTCTGGATTAACGCTGTATTGATCGGTGCCGTAATGAAAACTGGTGTTCACCGTTTTACCCTTGACGGTGTAGTCAAAGCGTACCGCCTCGGTACTAGCAATAGAAATTAATGCGCACAGTTTGTTTTTATCGTAGGGATTCAGATTAACAGTATAGGTTGCGTTCATTTTTTCATTCCTTTGTTTAATAATGATTGGAAAATTACTTGGCCGTGCGAAAGCTAACTTATACTTCGGTTTAATATAATTTTGTGGCTGAGCCCGCAAAATAAAATCGTCGCCTTTAATTTACTAAATATATCTTCAAAACACTTCCCACCTCAATAATTAAGGTTAAATTATTGACCGTTTATATATTGAATCATCCAATAAGGGCATCCCGGCTTATTCACAAATCCATTGTATATATAAAAAGCTTATCGAATAGAAATTTAAATAATCGAAAGTAATACATCAGTAATTTTGCAAATAGAATCACAAAAAATCAAAATCAATCTTCTAATGACTAAATATGATTATTAAAGTGCATTTGCTGCCAAAAATGTTTGCCTTTATCACCACTAGTCGTTCCGTTATTAAATAAGAAGCAACAAAAAAGTGGATTTTATTAATCTGGAAGCGAATATCACGGAGGTTGACTGCATTATGTTTTCAGACTTCATTTCAGTAATACAATCTTTTTTAACTGAACCCGCTATTTTAATTGGGTTGCTGGTAGGGCTGGGTTATGCCCTCGACAGGAAATCGCCGATCAAAATTATTACCGGTATGGTTAGCGCCATGGTGGGATTAATGATGGTGCTCTTTGGCGGATTTCAGTTCTCAGCCACATTTAAACCCGTTGCCGATGCGGTCAGTAAATCTTATGGCATTCATGGCTATTTAATGGATTCCTATGCCATGAAAGCAGCAACCCAGATTGCACTCGGCGATAATTTCGGTTTTGTAGGTTATGTGTTTGTGCTGGCCTTTTTTACCAACCTGGTGCTGGTCTTACTTGGCCGCTACACAAAGGTGAAAGGCATTTTCCTCACCGGCAATACCGGGGTGTCTCACTCTCAGGCAGTGCTGTGGTTGATCGTCTTCTGGCTGGGCTTTGGCTGGGTACCGTCGATTATTATCGCCGGGATTTTAACCGGCGTATTCTGGGCGTTTGCGACTACCCTGATAGCCAAACCGGTAGCGAAAATCACCAATAATGCCGGCTTTACCATTGCCCATAACCAGATGCTGGGGATCTGGTTTTTCTCGAAATTCGCCCACCTCTTTGGCGACGCCGAGAAGCAGGATGCCGAGAATATGAAGCTACCCGGCTGGCTGGCGATTTTTAACCATAACGTTACCTCCATCGCCATTGTCATGACCGTGTTCGTCGGCGGGTTCCTGTTGACGACCGGCATCGATAACGTTCAGGTCATGGCAAAAGGTAAGCCCTGGTATATCTACATTATTAATCTCGGCCTGCAGTTCTCCATGTATATGGTGATCCTGCTCCAGGGCGTTCGTATGATGGTCGGGGAAATTAACGCCTCGTTTAAAGGCTGGCAGGATCGTTTAATTCCCGACGCGATTCCCGCTGTCGATGTTGCAGCATTACTTCCCTTCTCCCCGAATGCCGCCACCCTTGGTTTTATTTTCTGTACCTTCGGCACGATTTTTTCGATGGGGATCCTGCTGCTTACCCATAGTCCGATTATGGTATTGCCCGGTTTTGTGCCGCTATTTTTTGCGGGCGGCCCGATCGGCGTATTAGCCAACCGGCTGGGCGGTTACCGCGCCGTTATTATTTGTACTTTCCTGCTGGGAATTATTCAAACCTTCGGCACCGTATGGGCAATTCCCTTAACTGGCCTCGCTGCGGAAGGGGTGGGCTGGACCGGTATTTTCGACTGGGCGACCTTATGGCCAGCGATTTGCGAAGTACTTAAGTTTATTGCCTTAACGTTCCATCTTGGGCCTTATGCGGGCTAACTCATCTCATTGTGAAAAGGATATCGTTATGAAAGACAAAATTAATATTCTGTTTGTTTGCGGCTACGGTGTCGGCAGCAGCGTGATGTTGCAGACGGTGGTAAAAAAAGCGTTAGCTAAATATGACATTGATTTCGCCATGGAGCACACCGCCGCCGGCGAAGTCGGTGGGTTCACCGAATGGGCCGATATCTATGCCATTTCGAAAAAACTGATTGATGTGGTAAGCCTCGATCCGCGGCACGGGCAGTATCTGATCCCCATCGAAAATATTATGGACGGAGAGACCATCGGGAAGCAGATCTACGCCGTGGTTGAAGAGCATTTCCCGCATCTGGTAAAGGCCCGTTAAGGAGCGACGATGAAAGCGATCATTCTGCTCTTCGACAGCCTGAATAAGCACTATCTGCCGCCTTACGGGGATATGATCACCCAGGCGCCAAATTTCCAGCGTCTGGCGGCCCGCTGCGCCACCTTCAACAACAGCTATGTTGGCAGTATGCCCTGCATGCCCGCACGTCGCGAGTTACATACTGGCCGGTATAATTTTTTGCACCGGGAATGGGGGCCGCTGGAGCCGTTCGACGACTCCATGCCGGAGCTACTGAAAAAAGCGGGCATCTATACCCACCTGATCAGCGACCACCTGCACTACTGGGAGGATGGCGGCGGCAACTACCATAACCGCTACAGCTCATGGGAAATTATCCGTGGCCAGGAGGGGGATCACTGGAAGGCCAGCGTCGCCGACCCGGCCATCCCGGAGGTGCTGCGCGTGCCCCAGAAACAAACCGGGGGCGGGGTCTCCGGGCTCTGGCGACACGACTGGGTCAACCGCGACTACATTCAGCAGGAGGCGGACTTCCCGCAAACCCAGGTCTTTAACGCCGGATGCGAGTTCATCGACAAGAACCATCACCAGGATAGCTGGCTATTGCAGGTGGAAACCTTCGACCCCCACGAGCCGTTTTATACCACCGAGGCGTACCTCTCGTTATACCTGGATGCCTGGAACGGCCCGCACTACGACTGGCCCCGCGGTAAAGTGGAAGAGAGCCCGGAGGCGGTAGAGCATATTCGCTGCCGCTATCGCGCCCTGGTCTCCATGTGCGATCGCAACCTGGGGCGCATTCTGGACCTGATGGACCGCCACGATCTGTGGCGCGATACGATGCTCATCGTCGGCACCGATCACGGCTTTTTGCTCGGGGAGCATGGCTGGTGGGCGAAAAACCAGATGCCCTATTACAACGAAGTGGCGAATAACCCGCTATTTATCTGGGATCCGCGCAGCGGTCATCAGGGGGTGCAGCGAGATGCGCTGGTGCAGATGATTGACTGGGCGCCGACGCTGCTGGAGTTCTTCAACCAGCCCATTCCACCTGACGTTCAGGGCCGTCCGTTAGCCCGCATTCTTGAAGATGATACCCCGGTGCGTGACGCTGCGCTGTTTGGGGTCTTCAGCGGCCATGTCAACGTCACGGACGGGCGCTATGTCTATATGCGCGCCGCACTGCCTGGCCGTGAGAATGACATCGCCAACTACACCCTGATGCCCATCAAGATGAATACCCGCTTTACCCCGGATGAGCTGGAGGCGATCGCGCTGGCGCCCCCCTTCCGCTTTACCAAAGGGGTCAAAACGCTGCGTATTCCGGCTCAGGAAAAATACCCCGGGGTGAACCGCGTCGGTAATCTACTGTTCGATTTACACACCGACCCGCACCAGCAGTGCCCGATAGAAGATAAAGCCATCGAAGCGCGGATGATTGCCCTGCTGGTGCGTCTGCTACATGAGAGCGACGCCCCGGCAGAGCAGTTCGCCAGGCTGGGGTTAGAGGTTTAACCTATCCCCCAGAACAGCACCGCCAGTAGCTGCGGTGTGATAATGCGCATAAACATCACCAGCGGATAGACCGTGGCGTAGGAGAGCGCCGCCGCCCCGCTGGTGGCGTGCAGGTTGTTGGCAAAGGCCAGCGCCGGGGGATCGGTCATCGAACCGGCCAGCATGCCGCAGAGGGTGAGGTAGTTCATCTTCGCCAGAAGCCTCGCCAGAATGCCCATCGTGATCAGCGGGACGGCGGTAATGAGGATGCCGTAACCAATCCAGCTGACGCCGTCACCGCGGGCGAGCGTCTCGACGAAATCCCCGCCAGATTTCAGCCCCACCACCGCCAGAAACAGCACGATCCCCAGCTCACGCAGGGCAAGGTTGGCGCTCGGAGGCATAAACCAGTAGAGCTTACCGACACAGCCGATACGACCGAGGATCAGTGCCATAATCAACGGCCCGCCTGCCAGCCCCAGCTTGAGCGCCACCGGGAACCCCGGTACATAGAGGGGGATAGAGCCGAGCAGGACGCCGAGTCCGATACCGATAAACACCGGTAGCATCTGCACCTGCTGCAGTTTTTGTTGTGCGTTGCCTACCATATTGGCGACGGCGTCAATGGAGGCCGGGCGCCCGACGAGGTTAAGGATGTCGCCAAACTGCAGGCTGGCGTCCGGGCTGGCCACCAGCTCGATCCCGGCGCGGTTCAGGCGAGAGATCACCACGTCGTAGCGCTCTTTTACCTGCAGTTCGCGGATTTTCTTGCCTAATACCTTCTCGTTGGTCACCACCACGCGCTCGACGCGCATATCGGTGCCGCGGGTAGAAAGAGAGGTATCGACCTCCTGGCCAATCACCAGTTGGGCGTTATGCAGGTCCGCCGGTTGCCCCACCAGATGCAGCAGGTCGCCTATCTGGATCACCGTGCCGGGCAGCGGCACCATCAGGGTCTGCTCGCGCTTCAGGCGGGAGCAGATAATATTGGCGCTGTTAAGGATCGGCACATCCTGAATCGGCAGGTTGTTGAGGTTGGGGTTGTCGACGCGGATGTTGATGGTTTTAATCAGCGCCTGTCCGTTCGTAAGGGTAGATTCATGCTCCCGGGCTTCCTGTTCAACGTTAACGCGAAACAGGATACGCATCAGCCACATGGTGAGCAGGATGCCGCAGATGCCGAACGGGTAGGCCATGGCGTAGCTCATCCCCATCTGATCGACGATGTCGGGGGCGATGCCCAGATCGCGCAGGATTTGCTGCCCGGCACCCAGCGCGGGAGTATTGGTTACCGCCCCGGAGAAAATGCCCAACACCACCGGCAGCGGAATGGCGAAGAGTTTATGCAGCAGGGCGGTGACTAGCCCCCCCATCACCACAATCCCCATCGCAAAAAGATTAAGCCGCAGGCCAGAGACGCGCAGCGAGGCGAAAAAGCCGGGCCCGACCTGGATGCCGATAGTGTAAACGAAGAGGATCAGGCCAAATTCCTGAATGAAGTGCAGCATTTCCGCGCTGAGCGTAATGCCAAGCTGGTCGGCAAAATGGCCGACAAAAATCCCGCCAAAGAGCACGCCGCCAATGCCGAACCCGACGCCGCGGATTTTGACATTGCCTATCCACAGCCCGACCACCGCAACCAACGCCAGAATACTGACCGTTAACGCTATATCACTCATGACAGCATCCCTGTGAATAACAATATAATTAGCAGGGATTTTCGCAGAGCGCAGGCGGGTTGTATGGGCGATGGCGCACAAAAAAGCCCCGCCGGGGCGGGGCTTTGATTTTGCCCGGCGACGCTTCGCTTGCGCGAGCCTGCGGGTCTTGTAGGTCGGGTGAGCGTAGCGCCCCCCGACACAGTCTATTAACTGTTCAACGCCGGACGTTCACTGATGGCGATCCGCTGCGGAGCAATCGCTTCCGGCACGTTGCGGGTGATGTCGATATGCAGCAGCCCGTTGGTGAAGGTGGCGCCCGTCACCTCCATATGTTCAGCCAGGGTAAAGCTCAGGCTGAACGGCTGGGTCACCAGCCCCTGGTGCAGCCATTTGGTTTCGGTTGCTGGTTTTTCCGGGGTGCCTTTTACCGTCAGGCGTGTGCCTTCCAGCTGAATATCGAGGTTCTGCTGGCTGAAGCCGGCCACTGCGAGCGTAATGCGATAGTGGTTATCGTCGCTCTTTTCGATGTTATACGGCGGGAAGGTCTGGCTTTCGGTGGTGCTTTGCAGCGCGGAGGCCAGTTTGTCAAAACCGATCCACTGACGCAGCAGCGGGGATAAATCGTAATTACGCATACTAAATCTCCTTCTGAGAAGCGAGTTCGGTACAATTTATTTTTGTACACATTTGTTCCTGCAAATCCTTATGGATTCACATATGCTCCCGATATCGGCAAGCATTTATATTTGGGCCGCGAAAGCGACCCGGACAATTAATTAATTTCGATACGGCGCGGTTTTTTCGCTTCCGGGATAACACGTTCCAGATCGATATAGAGCAGACCGTTAACCAGGTTCGCGCCATGAACGTGGATGTTCTCAGCTAACTGGAATTTACGTTCAAAGTTACGTTCCGCGATGCCCTGATAGAGGTAGGTACGTTCTTTCTGCTCGCCCGCATGAGCGCCTTTCACCACCAGCAGGTTATCCTGAGCGGTGATCTCCAGTTCGCTTTCAGCGAAACCGGCCACGGCAATCGCAATGCGATAATGGTTTTCGTCAACCAGTTCAACATTGTATGGAGGGTAGCCATTGCTCTGGCTTTGGTTGTTTTCTAAATGGTTGAACAGACGATCGAAGCCAATGGCTGAACGATAAAGCGGAGAAAGATCAAAGTTACGCATACAGTTAAAACTCCTGAAATCAGCAAGAATTGTCGCCTTCCACCATGGACAGGCAGGAGTATCCCAAACGCCCCTCAGGCACGTTTGTTCATCGATACATCCTTAAAATGGGTCCGTTTGCGATCTTTTCAAGCATGCCGTTGCGAGAATTTTTTGCACTTTACGGGTACTGGAATAGACTGGGTCTACAGCACGTAAGGTTAAAATGCGATAGGTGCCACAGAGCGGTACTTTTCAACTATTCATTTTGAGAATGGCCCGTTATAAACCCGGTAGCAGGTTTATGCCGTGCCATTGATGATGACTAACTGATGATGAAAAATGTTCTGATAAAACTGACGACGTTCAGCGCAGTGGTTGTGCTTTGCGGGTGTTCGAGCGTGATGTCTCACACCGGCGGTAAAGAAGGAACCTATCCCGGCACGCGAGCCAGCGCGACTATGCTGGCTGACGACGATACCCACTGGGGAACGAAATCGCTGGTGGTGCTCGATATGCCATTTACCGCGGTGGTCGATACCCTGCTGCTGCCGTGGGACCTCTTCCGCACCGATAAATCCGTTCGCTCCCGCGTGGAGCAAAGCGAGCAAGAGACCCTGGCGACCAACGCCGTGATCCCGCCCGCCGGGATGCCCTCTCGCTGATTAGCGTCCGGTCTCTGTCACCCACAGCTGCCGGAATCCGTCGATCTCCTCCATCCAGGCAATGGTGTGCCCATCCGGAGAGTAAATCACCGCATCACCCGACGGCGGATTGCCGTGATCGGACGTCAAAAATGTCACAGCACCAGACGCCGCATCACAGGTTGCAATGCGATCCTCCAGCACAAATCCCAGTGAATGGCCCGCCGGATGCCAGTTAAAGGCCGACTGAATATCGCTTGGGTTATGGGTAAGCTGACGGGGTTCACCCCCTTCAGGGGCGATCAGCCACAGCTGCACCACGCCGTTATCATCCCGCATCAGGAACGCGATTTGCGTCGCCTGGGGGTTGCTGCGCACCCAGTGGCGCGGCACGTTCACCAGCCCCGGATAGCGGTTGCCGTGAGTAAAGGTTAAACGGCGCTGCATGACCCCGGCAGGCGGGGCGGGCATGCGATCTGCCGTGCCCTGAAGCGGTAGATCGCCCGCCTGTTTCCAGCCCTGTTCCTCTTTCGGCAGGTCAACGATAAACAGCTCCGGCACCTTCTTGCCGCTGGCGGTAAGGGTATCGCCGATAAAAGCCAGTTGATGATTACCGACCCAGCCCTCTTCGTAGGCACGGTTGATCTCATCGCTGCCCGGCTGTGGCGCGGGGGTGGTACGGCTGACCAGCACGCTCCAGTGCGTACCGGCATACTCCCGCGGATGGTGGCCCGCAGGGGTCACCGGGCCATAAGGCGCGGCCACGCCCACGTTACGTAAATCCAGCGTCGGATCGAGCATGTGCAACACATGGTCGTTATAGGTAAAGCTGACGAACTGCCCGTCCGGGTTATACACATGAACATGACTGCCACCGCGCAGCGCGCCGGAGGTGAAAGGCGGGGTGATATCCATCGCATCAAGATTGCTCACCTGCCCGCGCTCTGCAACCACCCCCTGACGGTGATGGAAGTCGTACTGCCAGTGGGCGTCGGGATGTTGCGGGCCGTGGATAAAAACGTATTTATCAGCCGTCGGATGGACGGTGACAACCCCCACATGCGCGCCGTTACTGGCGCGATAGATCACTTCGACGTCACCGGTTTTAACATTCACTCTTTCAATGGTTTCGCCGGTAAACGACGCCCCGGAAGGCCGGACGTCAAAAGCCAGCCACTGGCTGTCTGCGGTCCAGGTACGGGTATTGGTGAGCTGATGGTTGCGGGAAGCGAAAGTGATTTGTTTCATGAGGATACCCTGATGCGCGGATGTCGCATCAGGGTATAGCATTGCAGGAGATTAGCCTACCCGTTTAACATCGCCCACCAGCAGGATGTAGGAGAGCGCGCCAATCAGGGCCACCGCGGAGATATAGACCAGTGCCGGGCCAAAACCGTAGTCCTGCGCCAGGTAGCCAATCACCAGTGGAACGGTGATCCCGCCCAGGCCGCCAACGAAGTTAAACACCCCGCCGGTCAGACCAATCAGACGCATCGGGGCCAGCGACGACACCAGCGACCAGGTGATGGAGGCAAAGCCATTCCCAAAGAAGGCCACCGCCATCAGGGTCATAATCCATACCGGATCGTTGGTGTAGTTTGCGCCCATGATGCAGGTGGAGATCAGCAGCCCGCAGATGATCGGCGTTTTACGCGCCACGCCGAGGGAGAACCCTTTTTTCACCAGCTTATCCGCCAGCCAGCCGGAGAGCAGCACGCCAAAGAAGGCCGCCAGGAACGGCACGGTGGTCATAAAGCCCGCCTTCAGCGCGGTGATGCCTTTCTCCTGGGTCAGGTAGTTCGGGAACCAGGTCAGGAAGAACCACAGCGTGGAGGTCACCGCAAACTGGCCAAGGTAAACGCCCACCAGCTTACGGTGGAAGACCAGCTTCCAGTCAGCTTTGGTCAGCGGCTGGCGCGCCTCTTTTTTCACTGGCGCATCGCCATCCACCAGACCGCCGCCATCGCGAATATAATCCAGCTCGGCTTTGCTGATGCTTTTGGTCAGGCGCGGCGGCTGATAGACCTTAATCCAGATAAACGACCAGATGATGCCGATCCCGCCGGTGACGATGAACACCCAGTGCCAACTCAGCAGCTCCTGGATCCAGATCAGCAGCGGGGTCAGGAACGCCAGACCAACAAACTGCCCGGAGGTATAGAACCCGACGGCAGAGGCGCGCTCATGTTCAGGGAACCAGCTGGTGACCATGCGGTTATTGGTCGGGAATGCTGGCGCTTCGAAAATACCGGTGATCGCGCGCAGGCCAATCAGCGACATTAAGCCAGTAGCAAAACCCTGGAACAGGGTCGCCACGGACCAGCCGAAAATAGCGATAAAGTAGGTCAGGCGCGAGCCGATGCGGTCGAGGAACCAACCGCCCGGGATCTGGCATAGCGTATAGAGCCAGGCAAACGCCGAGAAGACGTAGCCCATCTCCGCTTTGGTAATGCCGAACTCCTCCTGAATATGGGCCGAAGCCACGGCAAGGTTGGCGCGGTCGACATAACAGATGACCACGGTAATAAAGATCATCATCAGCGTCAGGTAGCGGCGACGCCCGGTTTTGGTAGCTGTAACTGGAATATCCATCGCAATCTGTCTCCAGATTTTGGGCATAGCGAGGCCGCTCACCATGCCCTGTAATTTACAGAGGGTTATATTTTTGTCTGTGAGATTGTTGCCCGGTGGCGCTGCGCTTACCGGGCCTACGGCGTGGTGATCACCATTCCGCTACGCTGCCGTCCTCGTGACGCCATAACGGATTACGCCAGTCCGGCGCATTTTTACTCAGCTCAATGACTTTGGCTTCGTCGATCTCCACGCCAAGGCCCGGCTTCGTTAACGGTTTGAAGAAACCGCCTTCCATGCTGAAGTCTTCTTTATTCTTCACAAAGTCGAGCAGTTCCGCGCCCTTGTTATAGTGAATGCCCATACTCTGCTCCTGGAATACCGCGTTGCGCGAGACAAAGTCCACGTGCAGACAGGCTGCCAGCGCAATCGGGCCCAGCGGGCAGTGCGGTGCCAGGGCCACGTCATAGGCTTCTGCCATCCCGGCAATTTTGTAGCATTCGGTGATGCCGCCCGCGTGGGAGAGGTCCGGTTGCAGGATCGCAATCCCGCCCGCTTCCAGCACGCGTTTAAACTCGAAGCGCGAGAACATGCGTTCGCCCGCCGCGATCGGAATGTGCGTCTGCTCCGCCAGTTTCGGGTAGTACTCGGCCTGCTCGGCCAGCACCGGCTCCTCGATAAACAGCGGACGGTACGGCTCCAGTTCTTTGATCAGCAGTTTCGCCATCGGCGCGCTGACGCGACCGTGGAAATCGAGACCAAACTCAATCTCGTTGCCGAAGGCTTCACGGATTTGCGCCACGGTATTTACCGCGCGATCCACCGCCCGCGAGTTATCAATCACGCCCATCTCTTCGCAGCCGTTAAGTTTGAAGGTGTCGAAACCGATGCTGCGCAGCTTGCTAATGCCGTCGATCACTTCCGCCGGACGGTCACCGCCCACCCAGCTGTAGGCTTTGATTTTGTCGCGTACCAGGCCCCCCATCAGCTGCCAGACCGGGGCGTTCAGCACTTTGCCTTTGATATCCCACAGCGCCTGGTCGATACCGGCGATGGCGCTCATCAGGATTGGGCCGCCGCGGTAGAAGCCCGCACGGTACATCACCTGCCACAGGTCGTTAATACGCGCCGGATCCTGACCAATCAGATATTCGCCGAGCTCATGCACCGCCGCTTCAACGGTGCGCGCACGGCCTTCAATCACCGGCTCGCCCCAGCCAACCACCCCTTCGTCGGTTTCGATTTTCAGGAACATCCAACGCGGCGGTAAACGGTAGGTGGTGAGTTTGGTTATTTTCATTGCATTGCCTCTCGATACGCTTTTACAAATGCTGCCGCCTGCTGTGCGGTACGCTCAATGGACTGCCCGGCGCGATAGAGATCGCTACCCAGACCGGCCCCTACACAGCCCGCGTTCATCCACTGGGCCAGGTTTTCGGGCGTGACGCCGCCCACGGCAAAGACCGGTACGCTGGCGGGCAACACCGCTTTCAGCGCTTTGATGTAATCCGGGCCAAAGGCCGACGACGGGAAGATTTTGAGCGACTGTGCGCCCGCATCGAGAGCGGTAAAGGCTTCTGTCGCCGTGGCGCATCCGGGACAAACCGTCATGCCGTAGCCCACAGCGCGGCGGATCACCTCAGGGTTGATATTGGGCGTCACAATGAGCTTACAGCCCATCTTCGCCAGGCTGTCCACCTGCTCCGGCTGTAATACGGTCCCCGCGCCGATCAGCGCTTTGTCACCAAACGCATCCACGACCGCCGGAATGCTTTTTTCCCATTCCGGGGAGTTGAGCGGGATTTCCACCGCGTCGAACCCGGCGTCGATCACCGCACCAACGTGGGCAATGGCCTCGTCAGGGGTGATGCCGCGCAGAATCGCGATAAGGGGAAGATTAGTTTGCCACTGCATGAGCGATGCTCCTTATTCCTGCCTGAAATGCCGTGTCGCCCTCCACCGCCGCCACGTCACGCCCGATGGCGTGGAACGCCTGGCGGTAACGAGCGGTCAGCGATGAACCCGCGACGAGGGTGATGGACTGCTGCCCAGCGAACTGTTCGCTCAGGGTGGCGACTTCTGCGCCAATCAGCAGGCCCGATAAAAATTCGCTCACATGCTCGCGGGGAAGGGTTCCCAGCACGTGCGAGGCGCGAACCTCAAAAAGCTGCGGCAAAACGGCGGGGGAAGCGATCCCACGCTCAAGCCCGGCGGCAAATGCTTCCGGCGAGGCTGTCTGCTCCGGCAGCCCCGCCCCCACCAGCGAATGCTTCAGCAGTAAATGGTGTAATTCACCGGTCATCACGGTGCGAAAATCAGCGATCTGCTCAGCATCGGCTTGCACCCATTTGCAGTGCGTACCGGGCATGACATAGACAGAAGAAGGAGAGAGCGTGCGCGCGCCGAGGAGTTGGGTTTCTTCACCGCGCATCACATTGTGATTATCGTCGCAGGAGACGCATAGCCCCGGAATTATCCAGATATTGTCGCCAACAGACGTTAACTGTTCGCCAATAGCGGAGAAACAGGCAGGAACCGGCAGATATGGTGCAACCTTCCAACCCACGTTGCTGCCAACCATGCCTGCCATTACCACCGGCGTGGCGCCGTCGCGCCAGTTTTGTGTCACCTCTGCTAACACCGCTTCAGGAGATTTACCGTTCAGGCGCGTGACGCCTGCTTCTGATTGCCTGCTCTCCAGGCACTGCTCGCCCTGGTAGAGCCAGGCGCGCAGATTGGTCGATCCCCAGTCAATTGCGATGTAGCGAGATGTCATGTGATTTCCTTCAGCCTTCGTGTCGAGCTGGCGATCATGGTGAGCGCCGCCTGCTCTGCCGCATCGCTGTCCTGATGGCGTATCGCATCGAACAGCGCTTTATGTTCCTGGAGCGTCTTCGGCATGTTGGCCTCATCACCCATCCAGGTTCGTTCAAAAACTGCTCGCTGTAACGAGCTGATCGCCACGCTAAGCTGCTGTAGCACCGGGTTATGCACCGACTGCAACACCGCCTCGTGGTAGCGAATATCCGCCTCGTTAAAGGCGTCCCGATCCTGGTTATTGGCGATCATATCGTTCAGGGCCGCCTCAATTTGCGCGAGGTCGCCAGAGGTTGCGCGTTCCGCCGCCCAGCGGGCTATTGCCGGCTCCACCAGGTTTCGCACCTCGCTCATCGCGCCAATCAGCCGTGGGTCGTAGTCGTTTTCCAGCACCCACTGCAAAACCTCGGTATCGAGGTAGTTCCACTGGTTACGCGGGGCAACAAAGGCGCCGCGATAACGCTTCATTTCAATCAGCCGCTTCGCCATCAGCGAACGGAACACTTCCCGGATGATGTTGCGTGAGGTTTCAAACTCCTCACACAGCTCTGCCTCGGCGGGCAGCGGTGACCCAGGAACGTACTTGCCACCCACGATTTGAGTGCCCAGCGTGATGACGATGCGATCGGTTTTATTGAGAGTCATGGAGAGTCCTTGTGCTCTGTAGGTCCGCCCCTACTTTACCGCGACCGCTGAATTTCGCCTCAATTTTGCAGTACAAACGTGATGCCATTCGTCATTGCTGTGGTCGTAATGTAGTACAATCACATTGTGTTGTACTACAATCCAGATCACAAAAAGAGCAATCAGTGAAAGGAATGTTAAAGAAAGGTTCTTGAGGGGATAAAAAAACCCGCAACGAGTGCGGGTTCGGGAGCGCGTATTTTGCCAGGCTTTAATTCAGCACAAACTTCTCAATCGCGTAGGCCACGCCATCTTCGAGGTTAGATTTAGTGACGAAGTTAGCCACCTCTTTCACCGACGGGATCGCGTTCTCCATCGCCACGCCTAAGCCAGCATATTCCAGCATCGCTATGTCGTTTTCCTGATCGCCGAGCGTCATGATCTCTTCCGGCTTGATCCCCAGCGTTTCGGCCAGCGACTTCACGCCGGTGCCTTTATTGACGCGTTTATCGAGGATTTCGAGGAAGTACGGCGCACTTTTCAGCACGGTGTACTTCTCTTTTACCTCATCCGGAATGCGGGCGATGGCCTGGTCGAGAATGGCGGGCTCATCGATCATCATAACCTTCAGGAACTGGGTTTCGGGATCCATTTTTTCCGCTTCGCAGAACACCAGCGGGATGGTGGCGACGTAGGATTCATGTACCGTGTAGTAGCTGATGTCGCGGTTCGCGGTGTACAGCGTGGTGCGGTCGAGGGCGTGGAAGTGCGAGCCTACCTCGCGGGAGAGTTGTTCCAGATAGCGATAGTCTTCATAGCTCAGCGCCGTCTGCGCCACCGTGCTGCCATCGGCCGCTTTCTGCACCAGCGCACCGTTGTAGGTAATGCAGTAATCTCCTGGCTCGTTCATGTGCAGCTCTTTCAGGTAGTTATGCACCCCCGCATATGGGCGACCGGTGCAAAGCACCACGTTCACGCCCTTCTCCCGGGCTGCGGCAATCGCATTTTTAACGGCAGGAGAGATGGTGTGGTCTGGCAGCAGCAGCGTGCCGTCCATATCGATTGCAATGAGTTTGATAGCCATGAGATCCCCGGTTGGAATGAGTCTTTCCTCATGCTAGCGCGATTCCGCTCAAAAAACACGGTAAGAAAGGGGATGGGGTCTGGAGAGGAAATTCCTCTTTTGCATCTAAAGAAAAGCCCGGTGACGCTGACGCGTACCGGGCCTACGAAACCTGTAGCCCCGGTAAGCGCAGCGCCACCGGGGAACAAACGGCTTAGATGTCAATATTCGCCGCTTTCAGGGCGTTCTCTTCGATGAAGGCGCGACGGGGTTCAACCGCATCGCCCATCAGGGTAGTGAACAGCTGGTCGGCAGCAATCGCGTCCTTAACGGTAACC
Source organism: Leclercia sp. GHBNCSD (assembly GCF_055805075.1). Lineage (NCBI taxonomy): Bacteria > Pseudomonadati > Pseudomonadota > Gammaproteobacteria > Enterobacterales > Enterobacteriaceae > Leclercia > Leclercia sp. GHBNCSD. Next base: position 1,943,076 of record NZ_JBQVYO010000001.1, read on the forward strand.
CGCAGCATGCGGCGGCTTTCCGGATCCATGGTCGTTTCCCACAGCTGATCCGGGTTCATTTCGCCCAGACCTTTATAGCGCTGAATGGAGAGGCCACGACGGGACTCTTTCACCAGCCACTCCAGCGCCTGCTCGAAGCTGGCAACCGGCTGACGGCGTTCGCCACGTTCGATGAACGCATCGTCTTCAATCAGGCCACGCAGCTTCTCGCCGAGGGTGCAGATACGACGGTATTCCGCGCCGGTCACGAACTCATGCTCCAGCGGATAGTCAGTATCCACGCCGTGGGTACGCACGCGGATCACCGGCTCGAACTGCTGGGCGGCGTTCTGCTGAATATCGAACTTCCACTGGCTGCCGTGCTGCTCGTTCTCGTTCAGCTCGCTGACCAGGGTATTTACCCAGCGGGTCACCGCCTGCTCGTTATCGAGATCGGCTTCGTTCAGGGTCGGCTGGTAAACCAGCGCCTTCAGCAGCGCTTTTGGATAACGGCGCTCCATGCGGCCAATCATCTTCTGGGTGGCGTTGTACTCGGAGACCAGACGCTCCAGCGGCTCGCCCGCCAGCGCCGGGGCGCTTGAGTTGGCGTGCAGGGTGGCGCCATCAAGAGCAATAGCGATCTGGTACTGATCCATCGCCTCGTCATCTTTGATGTACTGCTCCTGCTTGCCTTTTTTCACCTTGTAGAGCGGCGGCTGGGCAATGTAGACGTGGCCACGCTCAACGATCTCCGGCATCTGACGGTAGAAGAAGGTCAGCAGCAGGGTACGAATGTGCGAGCCGTCGACGTCCGCATCGGTCATGATGATGATGCTGTGATAGCGCAGCTTGTCCGGGTTGTACTCGTCGCGGCCAATACCGCAGCCCAGGGCGGTGATCAGGGTTGCTACTTCCTGAGAGGAGAGCATCTTGTCGAAGCGCGCTTTCTCAACGTTGAGGATTTTACCCTTCAGCGGCAGGATCGCCTGGTTCTTACGGTTACGGCCCTGCTTCGCAGAACCGCCCGCAGAGTCCCCTTCCACGAGGTACAGTTCGGACAGCGCCGGGTCGCGTTCCTGGCAGTCCGCCAGTTTGCCCGGCAGGCCTGCTAAGTCCAGCGCGCCTTTACGACGGGTCATTTCACGGGCTTTACGCGCCGCTTCACGGGCACGCGCCGCATCGATAATTTTACCGACGACGATTTTGGCGTCGGACGGGTTTTCCTGCAGGTAGTCGCTCAGCAGCTCGTTCATCTGCTGTTCAACCGCCGATTTCACCTCAGAGGAGACCAGCTTGTCTTTGGTCTGGGAGGAGAACTTCGGATCCGGTACCTTCACGGAGACAACGGCGATCAGGCCTTCACGGGCATCGTCACCGGTGGCGCTGACTTTCGCTTTTTTGCTGTAGCCTTCTTTGTCCATGTAGGCGTTCAGGGTACGGGTCATCGCCGTACGGAAGCCGACCAGGTGCGTACCGCCGTCGCGCTGCGGAATGTTATTGGTGAAGCAGTAGATGTTTTCCTGGAAACCGTCGTTCCACTGCAGCGCCACTTCCACGCCGATACCATCTTTTTCGGTGGAGAAATAGAAGATATTTGGGTGAATTGGCGTTTTGTTCTTGTTCAGATACTCAACGAACGCCTTGATACCACCTTCGTAATGGAAGTGGTCTTCTTTGCCGTCGCGCTTGTCGCGCAGGCGAATCGAGACGCCGGAGTTCAGGAATGACAGCTCGCGCAGACGCTTCGCCAGGATGTCATATTCGAACTCGGTCACGTTGGAGAAGGTTTCGAGGCTCGGCCAGAAACGGACCGTGGTACCGGTTTTCTCCGTCTCGCCCGTTACCGCCAGCGGTGCCTGCGGCACGCCGTGGGTATAGACCTGACGGTGAATTTTACCTTCGCGGTTGATCACCAGCTCCAGCTTCTGCGACAGGGCGTTAACGACAGAGACGCCCACGCCGTGCAGACCGCCGGACACTTTATAGGAGTTATCATCGAACTTACCGCCCGCGTGCAGAACGGTCATGATCACTTCCGCCGCAGAGACGCCCTCTTCCGGGTGGATGCCGGTCGGAATGCCACGGCCATCATCCTGTACGGAAACAGAGTTATCGGCGTGGATGGTGACGATAATGTCTTTACAGTGACCCGCGAGCGCTTCGTCGATAGCGTTATCTACCACCTCGAATACCATGTGGTGCAGACCGGTGCCGTCATCCGTGTCGCCGATATACATACCCGGGCGCTTACGCACCGCATCCAGCCCTTTCAGGACTTTGATACTGGAGGAGTCATAAGAATTCGACATCAACGTTTCTCGCTCATTTATTCTTGGGTTAATCCGTTATTTTACCCTTTTCCACGTTAAACATCTTCGAATTTTCGTCCGACATGTCTATTACGTGTTCAGCGCTAATCGCACTGACGAAAACCTGGGACTGTGTGGCTTTTAAGCGGCTGGCAAGCAGCCCGCGCCGCGCGTCGTCAAGTTCCGAGGCAAAATCATCAATCAGATACAGACAGCGTCGCCCGCTCTCACGGGTTAGGTACTCGCCCTGCGCCAGGCGCAGGGCGCACATCAGAAGTTTAAGCTGCCCGCGTGATAAGGTGTCTTCCACCGGCGCGCCATCGGCACGAATGCGGAAATCCGCCTTGTGCGGGCCATGCGCGGTGTAGGTCAGCATGCGATCGCGCTCGAAGCTTCGCTCCAGCACCTCGGCATAATCTGTCTCTTTCTCCCAGCCGCGCTGGAAGGAGAAGCTCAGGGAGAACTCGGGTAAAAACTGCTGGCAGGTGTCCGCCATGTCTTCCGCGATCCCGGCGCTGTACTCCGCACGCCAGCGGCTAATCTGCTCCGCCAGCGGGATCAGCTCTTTATCCCACGCCCGCAGTTGGGCGTAGCGGGTCACCTGGCGCAGCGCGGCATTGCGCTGTTTCAGCAGCCGCTTGAGGTTGCTCCAGGCGTTAAAGAAACCGGCTTCGTTGTGAAAGCATCCCCAGTCGAGGAAGGCTCTTCTGTATTTGGGGCCGCCGTTGAGTAAAGTAAACCCCTCGGGGGTGATTAGCTGCATGGGCATCAGCAGCGCCAGCTCGGCCACTTTGTGCCCGTCGGTGCCGTCGATGCGTACCTTGCTGTCACCGTGCTTGTCTTTGGTCAGGCCGATGGCGGTCTCGTGCTCTTCGCCCCGTAAACGGCCATGAAGCACAAACGCGTCCTGCTCGTGGCGAATGACGCGGCCAATCTGCAAACTGCGAAACGCCCGGCCATGGCCGAGCGTATAGATGGCTTCCAGCACGCTGGTTTTGCCGCTGCCGTTGGCGCCAACCAGGAAGTTAAAGCCGGGGGATAAAGCAAGATCCGCGCTTTCGATATTGCGAAAGTCGCGGATCAACAGGCGGGTGAGCGACATTACAGTCTCATTGGCATGACAACATAAGCCGCACTCTGGCTGGCAGCATCTTCAATTTGTACGCTCGACACGGAGTCGGTCAGCAGAATACGCACGTTCTCGCACTTCAGCGCGTTCAGCACATCCAGCACGTAACTGACGTTAAAGCCGATTTCCATCTCGGTGCCTGCGGCATAGGTGACATCCAGAATCTCTTCGGCCTCTTCCTGTTCCGGGTTGTTGGCCGTGATCTTCAGCTGGTTTTCGCTCACATACAGACGCACGCCGCGGAACTTCTCGTTGGAGAGGATTGCCGCGCGGGCAAAGGCCTGCTTGAGGATATCGCAGCCCGCTTCCAGCGTTTTGTCCGGGTTCTTCGGCAATACGCGGCGATAATCCGGGAAGCGGCCATCTACCAGCTTGGAGGTAAAGATGAAGTCGCCCACGTGGGCGCGGATGTTGTTGCTGCCAATCTGCACGCGCAGCGGGGTTTCGCCGCCGTCGAGCATACGCATCAGCTCAATCACGCCTTTACGCGGTACGATCACCGAATGGTTCGGCAGCGTTACGCCAACCGGCATGGAGCAGACCGCCAGGCGGTGACCATCGGTGGCAACGGTACGCAGCTCTTCCCCTTCGGTTTCGAACAGCATGCCGTTTAAGTAGTAGCGAACGTCCTGATGCGCCATAGAGAACTGGGTAGCTTCAATCAGGCGTTTCATGGTGGCCTGTGGCAGGGTGAATTCGACTTCACTCTGCCAGTCGTCCAGGTTCGGGAAGTCAGCAGCAGGCAGCGTAGAGAGCGAAAAACGGCTGCGGCCAGAGCGCACCAGCATACGGTCGCCTTCCAGCTGCACGGCAATCTCTGCCCCTTCAGGCAGTCCGCGGCAGATATCAAAGAACTTACGCGCCGGAACGGTGGTTGCGCCCGCTTCGTGAGGCTGAGAAAGCGTCACACGTGCGACCATTTCCATCTCGAGATCGGTCCCGGTCAGCGACAGCGTGCCGTCTGCCACCTGCAGCAGCAGGTTACCAAGAATAGGCAGCGTCGGGCGGCCGCCTAATGGGCCACTCACCTGTTGCAGCGGTTTTAATAAATGTTCACGTTCAACGGTAAATTTCATAGCATCACGATGATAATGTTCTGATTAAATTGGAGAAGTCTTCTTTTATGTCGTGGCTTTCTTCACGCAGCTGCTCGATCTTACGGCAGGCGTGCAGCACGGTGGTATGGTCACGGCCACCAAACGCATCGCCGATCTCCGGCAGACTGTGGTTGGTTAATTCCTTTGCCAGCGCCATCGCCATCTGACGCGGTCTCGCCACCGAGCGGGAACGACGTTTAGACAGCAAATCTGCCACTTTAATTTTGTAGTACTCCGCCACCGTCTTCTGAATATTGTCGATGGTGACCAGTTTTTCCTGCAGCGCCAGCAGATCGCGCAGCGCCTCACGCACGAAATCGATGGTGATCGCCCGTCCGGTAAAGTTGGCGTTAGCAATAACGCGGTTCAGTGCGCCCTCAAGCTCACGAACGTTGGAACGCAGACGCTTGGCGATAAAGAACGCCACCTCACCCGGCAGACGAATGTCGTTCTCGTCGGCCTTTTTCATCAGGATCGCCACGCGGGTTTCCAGCTCCGGTGGCTCGATCGCCACGGTCAGGCCCCAGCCGAAGCGCGATTTCAGACGATCTTCCACACCGTTGATCTCTTTTGGATAGCGATCCGAGGTCAAAATGATCTGCTGATTGCCTTCCAGCAGCGCATTGAAGGTGTGGAAAAACTCTTCCTGGGATCGTTCTTTATTGGCAAAGAACTGGATGTCATCGATCAGCAGCGCATCAACGGAACGGTAATAGCGTTTAAACTCTTCGATCGCATTGTTTTGCAGGGCTTTTACCATATCCTGAACGAAGCGCTCGGAGTGCATATACACCACTTTGGCATTGGGCTTACGCGCCATGATGCCATTGCCTACCGCATGCAGCAGGTGCGTTTTACCCAGACCGGTACCGCCATAAAGGAATAGCGGGTTATAGGCGCCGCCCGGGTTATCCGCCACCTGGCGCGCCGCCGCGCGGGCCAGCTGGTTCGATTTACCTTCGACGAAGTTATCAAAGGTGTGTTTGACGTTAACGTTAGAGCGGTAGGTTGGCTCTGCCGGTGCCGGGACGTTATCCCAGCCCGCACGCGGCGCAGGCGCGACGCGCGGCATCTGAACCTGCGCGGTCTGCGCGGGCGCAGCGGCGACGTTAACGGTCTCTTTGAGGGTTTGGGTGACCGGTTTAGTGCCCACTTCAAAACGCAGCTGTGGGGCATCGGCACCGCAAAATTCGTTTAGCAGTCCGTTGATGTTATTGAGGTATTTGTCCCTGACCCAATCGAGCACAAAACGGTTTGGCGCATACAAAGCCAGCGTGTTATCGCTCAGTTCCGCCTGCAACGGGCGGATCCACATACTGAATTCTGTGGCTGGTAACTCATCCTGCAATCGGGCAAGACACTGCTGCCAAAGCGAAAGTGACACGGCGGACTCCACTCGAACAAAAAAGAAAGCTATTGAATAGTCATGATTGTAGACACACGTCGAAAGAACCCGGCGTTTAGGGGGACGTGCGAACCGCTGTCTGCGGTTTTTTTTACCTGCTCTGGATCCTGGGATCGCGATCAGGACCGCGGATCATAGCCTAAACTGAGCCAGAGATCTTCTGTTTCTCACAGTTTCTTCCCGATTTATCCACAGGAGGATCGAAACGGGGTAAGTGTAAACGATCCTGGCGAAGCGACCCCGCGATTTAGGCCGCATATTGGAAAAATTAATGAGTAGCGACAAATTTTTGCTTAAATGATCTAACGAAGATCCTGGACGATCCTTGCGATTTGCCCGGGAGCCCGTATAATTCCCCACCCGGCGCGTGGGACTCGATTTCCTGCGTCTGACGCTGCTCAATTTGCACGCTAAAAACGTGCGGAAAGACGCGGGAAATAAGGAAAGAGAATTGACTCCGGAGTGTACAATTATTACAATCCGGCCTCTTTAATCACCCATGGCTTCGGCGTCCATCGTTCGTTATTCGTTCGGACTCCACAAAAAGTCATTGAATTTATTCAAGTTTAGGTAGAAATCGCCATGAAACGCACTTTTCAACCGTCTGTACTGAAGCGCAACCGTTCTCACGGCTTCCGTGCTCGTATGGCTACTAAAAATGGTCGTCAGGTTCTGGCACGTCGTCGTGCTAAAGGCCGTTCACGTCTGACCGTTTCCAAGTAATTAAGCTAACCCCTGAGTGGTTAAGCTAGCATTTCCCAGGGAGTTACGTTTGTTAACTCCCACTCATTTCACTTTCGTCTTCCAGCAGCCACAACGGGCTGGCACGCCGCAAATCACCATTCTCGGCCGCCAAAATTCGCTGGGGCATCCCCGTATCGGTCTCACTGTCGCCAAGAAAAACGTTAAGCGTGCGCATGAACGCAATCGGATTAAACGTCTGACGCGTGAAAGCTTCCGTTTACGTCAACATGAACTGCCTTCTATGGATTTCGTGGTGGTGGCTAAAAAAGGGGTTGCCGACCTCGATAACCGTGCTCTCTCGGAAGCGTTGGAAAAATTATGGCGCCGCCACTGTCGCCTGGCTCACGGGTCCTGATCGGCCTTATCCGGGTCTATCAACGCCTGATTAGTCCGCTACTCGGGCCACACTGCCGTTTCAGACCGACCTGTTCGCAATACGGAATTGAGGCATTGCGCAGGTTTGGAGTGATAAAAGGCAGTTGGTTGACGGTGAAACGCGTATTAAAATGCCACCCTTTACACCCAGGTGGAGACGACCCCGTCCCTCCAGGACCTTTTGATACCAGAGAACACTAACGATGGATTCGCAACGCAATCTTCTTATCATCGCTTTGTTGTTCGTGTCTTTCATGATCTTCCAGGCTTGGGAGCAGGACAAAAATCCTCAACCTCAGCAGCAGGTCACGCAGACAACGACCACCGCAGCGGGTAGCGCCGCCGACCAGGGCGTACCGGCCAGTGGCCAGGGGAAACAGATTACGGTTAAGACCGATGTGCTTGAGCTGACTATCAACACCCGTGGTGGTGATATTGAGCAGGCGCTGCTGTTGACCTACCCGAAAGAGCTGAAGTCTTCCGAACCTTTCCAGCTGCTGGAAACCACGCCTGAGTTTATCTATCAGGCACAGAGCGGCCTGACCGGTCGTGATGGCCCGGATAACCCGGCTAACGGTGCGCGTCCGCTGTATAACGTAGACAGCGATACCTTTGTGCTGGCCGATGGTCAGAACGAAATCACCATTCCGCTGACCTACACCGACGCCGCGGGTAACACCTTCACCAAAACCTTCACCCTGAAACGCGGTGAGTTTGCGGTAAACGTGGGCTATAACGTACAGAACGCCGGAGCGAAGCCGCTGGAAGTGTCGACCTTTGGTCAGCTGAAGCAGTCCATCAATCTGCCGTCGCACCGCGACACCGGAAGCAGCAACTTCGCGCTGCACACCTTCCGCGGCGCAGCGTACTCTACGCCAGACGCGAAATACGAGAAATACAAGTTCGACACCATCGCCGATAACGAAAACCTGAACGTCAGCTCCAAAGGCGGCTGGGTTGCGATGCTGCAGCAGTATTTCGCTACCGCGTGGATCCCGAATAACGACGGTACCAACAACTTCTATACCGCGAACCTGGGTAACGGTGTTGCCGCTATCGGCTATAAGTCTCAGCCGGTTCTGGTTCAGCCGGGTCAAACCGGTACGCTGGCCAGCACCCTGTGGGTCGGCCCGGAAATCCAGGACAAAATGGCTGCCGTGGCGCCGCACCTGGACCTGACCGTAGACTACGGTTGGTTGTGGTTCATCTCTCAGCCGCTGTTCAAGCTGCTGAAGTGGATCCACAGCTTCCTGGGTAACTGGGGCTTCTCCATCATCGTTATCACCTTTATCGTTCGTGGCATCATGTACCCGCTGACCAAAGCGCAGTACACCTCCATGGCGAAGATGCGTATGCTACAGCCGAAGATTCAGGCGATGCGTGAGCGTCTGGGCGATGACAAGCAGCGTCAGAGCCAGGAGATGATGGCCCTGTACAAAGCCGAGAAAGTGAACCCGCTGGGTGGCTGCTTCCCGCTGCTGATCCAGATGCCTATCTTCCTTGCGCTCTACTACATGCTGATGGGCTCCGTTGAGCTGCGCCACGCGCCATTCGCGCTGTGGATCCATGACCTCTCCGCACAGGACCCGTACTACATCCTGCCGATCCTGATGGGCGTGACGATGTTCTTCATCCAGAAGATGTCGCCGACCACCGTGACCGACCCGATGCAGCAGAAGATCATGACCTTTATGCCGGTCATCTTCACCGTGTTCTTCCTGTGGTTCCCGTCAGGTCTGGTGCTGTACTATATCGTCAGCAACCTGGTAACCATCCTTCAGCAACAGCTGATCTACCGTGGTCTGGAAAAACGTGGCCTGCATAGCCGCGAAAAGAAAAGCTCCTGATCCCAAGTAGGCTGTAGCTAAAATAAAGGCGGTCATCAGACCGCCTTTTTTATTGCGTTAAGAAGAGACAAACCATGAGCCATAACGACACTATCGTCGCCCAGGCAACCCCACCGGGACGCGGTGGTGTGGGCATTCTGCGTATCTCCGGCCTGAAGGCGCGCGAGGTGGCAGAAGCGGTGCTGGGTAAACTGCCAAAGCCACGCTATGCCGATTATCTGCCCTTTAAAGATAGCGACGGAACGGCGCTGGATCAGGGCATCGCACTCTGGTTCCCGGGCCCGAACTCCTTTACCGGCGAAGATGTGCTCGAGCTGCAGGGCCACGGCGGGCCGGTGATCCTCGACCTGCTGCTGAAACGCATTCTGACCCTGCCGGGCGTACGCATCGCTAAACCGGGCGAGTTCTCCGAGCGGGCGTTTCTGAACGACAAGCTGGATCTGGCCCAGGCAGAAGCGATTGCCGACCTGATCGACGCCAGCTCTGAACAGGCCGCGCGCTCGGCGCTGAACTCGCTGCAGGGCGCCTTTTCCGCGCGCGTTAACCATCTGGTGGAAGCACTTACTCACCTGCGGATCTACGTGGAAGCAGCCATTGATTTCCCGGATGAGGAGATCGACTTCCTCTCCGATGGCAAAATCGAAGCCCAGCTTAACGCGGTGATGAACGATCTCGACGCGGTACGTGCCGAGGCGCGTCAGGGCAGCCTGCTGCGCGAAGGGATGAAGGTGGTGATTGCTGGTCGCCCTAATGCCGGGAAATCGAGCCTGCTGAATGCCCTGGCGGGGCGCGAAGCGGCAATTGTTACCGACATTGCTGGTACCACCCGCGACGTGCTGCGGGAACATATTCATATCGATGGTATGCCGCTGCATATCATCGACACCGCGGGCTTACGCGATGCCAGTGACGAAGTGGAGCGCATCGGTATCGAGCGCGCCTGGCAGGAGATCGAGCAGGCCGACCGGGTGCTGTTTATGGTCGACGGGACTACCACCGCCGCCGTTGACCCGGCCGAGATCTGGCCAGACTTTATCGCCCGCCTGCCGGCAAAACTGCCGATCACCGTGGTGCGTAACAAAGCGGACGTCACCGGCGAAACGCTGGGTATCAGCGATGTGAATGGTCACTCACTTATCCGTCTGTCGGCGCGCACCGGCGAGGGTGTGGATGAGCTGCGCAACCATCTGAAGCAGAGCATGGGCTTTGATACCAGCATGGAGGGCGGCTTCCTCGCCCGTCGTCGCCATCTGCAGGCACTGGAAGAGGCGGCACAGCATCTGGATCAGGGTAAAGCGCAGCTGCTCGGCGCCTGGGCCGGAGAGTTGCTGGCAGAAGAGCTGCGTCTGGCGCAGCAGGCGTTAAGCGAGATCACCGGGGAGTTTACCTCGGACGATCTGCTGGGTCGCATCTTCTCCAGCTTCTGCATCGGGAAATAAACCCGTTGCAGTTAACTGCAAAAAAGCCGCAATAGCATCGCTGTTATTGCGGCTTTTTCTTTTCTCATATTACCTGAATAAATACCAAATACGCCTGTTATATTCTCTGTGATTACAATCACAATTAATATCACCGCGCATAGACAAATATTCTCATTCGAATAGTGTAGTAGCGTGTCTAATGAGGATAAATCAATGATGATTATCTTAAATACATATATCACTTCTAAGTGGTTCAATATTGACAATAAAATTGTCAATCACCATCCTTAATCTCCCTTCGCTTCTCATTCTCTATGCAACCTGAATAGATTAACACTCTATTTATCCGGTATGCCTGAAATCATTGCGCCCATAAGGCTGCAATTGTGCCTCTGCACGTCTCTGTCGGTGAAATATATTCTCCCGGTTGCGTAGCGGTATGGCAGGCCCAGGCATGCCTGTATTAATGGTTATTAAAATAGCCACCAGCACCGCTGCAATAAAAACAGGAATGATATAATGGAAAACTTCAAACATTTACCAGAGCCATTTCGCATCAGAGTTATTGAGCCAGTTAAACGCACCACAAGGGAGCATCGCGAAAACGCTATTATTAAATCCGGGATGAACCCTTTCCTGCTGGATAGCGAAGACGTGTTTATTGATTTACTGACCGACAGCGGCACTGGCGCTGTCACACAAAATATGCAGGCCGCCATGCTGCGCGGTGACGAAGCCTATAGCGGAAGCCGGAGTTACTATGCGCTGTCCGACGCGGTGAAAGAAATTTTCGGCTATCAATATACTATCCCGACCCATCAGGGGCGCGGCGCCGAGCAGATTTATATTCCTGTGTTAATCAAAAAACGCGAGCAGGAGAAGGGATTAGATCGCTCGAAAATGGTCGCCTTCTCGAACTACTTCTTTGATACCACACAGGGTCATAGCCAGATAAATGGCTGCACCGTCCGCAACGTCTATATTAAGGAAGCATTCGATACCGGCGTCCGTTACGATTTTAAAGGCAATTTTGACCTGCAGGGCCTGGAAAACGGCATCGAAGAGGTGGGGCCGAGTAACGTGCCTTATATTGTCGCAACCATCACCAGCAACTCCGCCGGTGGGCAACCAGTGTCGCTGGCGAACCTGAAGGCGATGTATGCGATTGCCAGAAAATACGATATCCCGGTCGTCATGGATTCGGCGCGCTTCGCAGAAAACGCCTGGTTTATTCAGAAACGCGAAGCGGAATATAAAGACTGGACTATCGCGGAAATAACCCGGGAAACCTATAAGTACGCGGATATGCTGGCGATGTCCGCCAAGAAAGATGCCATGGTGCCCATGGGCGGGTTGCTGTGCATCAAGAACGATGACTACTTCGACGTCTACACCGAGTGCAGAACGTTGTGCGTCGTTCAGGAAGGGTTCCCGACTTACGGTGGCCTTGAAGGTGGCGCGATGGAGCGTCTGGCTGTCGGCCTGCATGATGGCATGGGCCAGGACTGGCTGGCCTACCGGATTAATCAGGTGCAGTACCTGGTTGACGGCCTGGAAGCTATCGGGGTGGTTTGCCAGCAGGCGGGGGGCCATGCTGCCTTCGTGGATGCGGGTAAGTTATTGCCGCACATTCCAGCAGAACAGTTCCCGGCGCAGGCGCTGGCCTGTGAGCTCTATAAAGTAGCGGGTATCCGCGCAGTTGAGATCGGTTCGTTCTTATTAGGCCGCGATCCGAAAACAGGTAAACAATTACCTTGCCCGGCAGAGCTGCTGCGTTTAACGATTCCGCGGGCCACGTATACGCAATCGCATATGGATTTCATCGTCGAAGCCTTTAAACACGTTAAAGAAAATGCGAAGAATATAAAAGGGTTAACCTTCACCTACGAACCTAAAGTATTACGCCACTTCACTGCAAAACTCAAAGAAGTTTAACCTTCTGTCCCCGGGTGGCTAAATAATGTTAGCCACCCACAAAGTAAATATATCAATAACATCAGGCTTACCATAATTGATGGGGGCACCATGGATAACGCTTTAGAATTAGAGACTAAACACTCTTCGGTTTGGGGTGTCATGGTTATAGCAGGTACAGTTATTGGCGGGGGGATGTTTGCTTTACCCGTGGATTTGGCAGGGGCATGGTTTTTTTGGGGTGCCTTTATTTTAATTATTGCCTGGTTTTCAATGCTTCACTCCGGGTTATTATTGCTGGAAGCAAATTTAAACTACCCTGTCGGTTCAAGTTTTAATACGGTCACCAAAGATCTGCTTGGCAATAAATGGAATATCGTAAGTGGTTTCACGGTCGCCTTTGTGCTTTATATCCTGACCTATGCCTATATCTCGGCCAATGGCGCAATCATAAGTGAAACCATCGCCATGAATCAGGGCACGCATGTGAACCCGCGCATTGTGGGTGTCAGTACGGCGCTCTTTGTCGCGGCGGTGTTGTGGTTCAGCTCATTAGCCGCCAGCAGGATTACCTCGCTGTTTTTAGGCATTAAGATCATCGCCTTTATCGTTGTTTTTGGGTCATTTTTCTTTCAGGTTGATTACTCGATATTACGAGACAGCAACGTTACCTCTGCCAGCAATACCAGCTACTTCCCCTATATCTTTATGGCCCTGCCCGTCTGCCTGGCGTCGTTTGGTTTTCATGGCAATATTCCCAGCCTGATCATCTGCTATGGGAAGCGGAAAGATAAACTGATAAAAAGCCTTGTGTTTGGCTCGCTGCTGGCGCTTTTTATCTATCTGTTCTGGTTGTATTGCACGATGGGGAATATCACCCGCGACAGCTTCAACGAGATCATCTCATCCGGGGGCAACGTCGATTCGCTGGTGAAATCTTTCCTTGGCACCCGCCAGCACGGGGTCATCGAATTTTGCTTACTGGTGTTCTCCAATTTAGCCGTCGCCAGCTCCTTCTTTGGCGTCACGCTAGGCTTGTTCGATTACCTTGCCGACCTCTTTAAACTGGATAATTCCCCCTCCGGTCGTCTGAAGACAATCATGCTGACCTTCCTGCCGCCCACTTTGCTCTACCTTATCTTCCCGAACGGCTTTATCTACGGAATTGGCGGTGCCGGGCTGTGTGCAACCCTATGGGCGGTCATTGTCCCGGCCCTGCTCGCGTTGAAAGCGAGACAGAAATTCCCGGATAAGATGTTTACCGTCTGGGGCGGGATGGCGATCCCTTCTCTGGTGATCCTCTTCGGGGTCGTGGTCATTTTTTGCTGGTTCGGTAATACCTTTAATTTCCTGCCGCGCTTCGGTTGATCCTGCCTGCGTTCCTGTAAGCCACCTCACGCTGAGGTGGCTTTCCTGCCAGGAAATCACCTTTGTCCAAATGGCAACTCGCTAAACCTTCCTTCTCCCCCTATGCTTCATGCCTGCATTTATGGGGGGTTTATGGCTCGTTTTCTGTTTTGTAGTTTTGCGCTGGTGCTGCTTTATCCATCGGGCATTGATATGTATCTGGTGGGGCTGCCGCACATCGCCCGCGATCTGGGCGCCAGCGAAGCGCAGCTGCATATCGCGTTTTCAGCCTACCTCGCGGGGATGGCGTCATCGATGGTGTTTGCCGGAAAGATTGCCGATAAAGCCGGACGGCAGCCCGTCGCCATTACCGGGGCTGTGATTTTTGCCCTGGCATCGGTGCTCTGCTCTCTGGCGCAGGAGAGTACGCTGTTTCTGGCCGGGCGCTTTATCCAGGGCATCGGCGCGGGCGGCTGCTACGTGGTGGCGTTTGCGATTTTGCGTGACACCTTAAGCACCCAGCGACGCGCCAAGGTGCTCTCCATGATAAACGGTATCACCTGTATTATTCCGGTGCTGGCACCGGTGGTGGGCTACCTGATCATGCTGCAATTCCCGTGGCAGAGCCTCTTCTGGGCCATGGCGGCGATGGGAATGCTGGTTTTTATCCTCTCTATCGCGGTGCTGAAAGAGACCCATCCGGGAGCGCAAAACCCTGGTCACACGGCGTCGGTTCCGCCGGAGGAGACGCTGCTTAACCGCTTCTTCATTAGCCGGCTGCTGATCACCACCCTGAGCGTGGCGGTGATCCTGACCTATGTAAACGCTTCCCCGGTGTTATTAATGGAAATCATGGGTTTCGATCGAGGCGAGTATTCCACAGTGATGGCGTTAACCGCGCTGGTCAGCATGGTCGTCTCCTTTTCGGCGCCGTTTGCACTGAATATCTTCCGCCAGCGCACGCTGATACTGACCTCGCAGGTACTGTTCCTGGCGGCGGGCGTGGTGCTGGCGACAGCCAGCTCTCCTGCCCTGATGCTGGCCGGTATTACCCTGGTTTGCGCCGGGTTCTCGATGGGGTTTGGCGTGGCAATGAGCCAGGCATTAGGGCCGTTTGCGCTGCGAGCGGGAGTGGCAAGCTCGGTGCTGGGTATTACTCAGGTCTGCGGCTCGTCGCTGTGGATTTGGCTGGCGGCGATAATCGGGCTGAATGCACTGAATATGCTGATCGGGGTTCTGATTGGCTGTAGCATGCTCAGCATCACCCTACTTATGGTCATCCGGCCCGCAGCACATCATGAAGAAGCACCTCAGCAGTCTCGATCTTAACCTGTTGTTGTGCCTGCAGCTTTTGCTGCAGGAACGCAGCGTCACCAAAGCCGCGAAACGGATGAACGTTACCCCGTCCGCGGTGAGTAAATCACTGGCGAAGCTGCGCGACTGGTTCGACGATCCGCTGTTTGTAAAGACCCCTCTGGGGCTGCTGCCTACTCCGCTGACGATGAGTCTGGAACAGGATCTGGCCGACTGGATGCAGATTGGCAACCAGATCCTCGATAAATTCCACCATGACTCTCCCGGCGGCCTGACCTTTGAGCTGGCGGCGGAAACGCCGCTGATGCTGATCCGCTTTAACGCGCTACTGGAACAGGTGAATCAGCGTTACCCACAGGCGACCGTGAAGATGCGCCACTGGGATTACGATTCGCTGGACGCCATTACCCGCGGGGAGGTCGATCTCGGTTTTACCGGACGTGAAACGCACCCGCGCTCCCGGGAGTTACTGAAGCTGATGCCGTGGTTTATCGACTACGAAATTCTCTTCAGCGACCGTCCGTGCGTCTATCTGCGTGAGGACCATCCAGCCCTTCAGGAGACGTGGGATCTGGAGACCTTCCTGCGCTATCCGCATATCAGCATCTTCTGGGAGCGGAGCGACACCTGGGCGCTGGATGAGGTGCTGAGAGAGATGGGACGTACGCGTAATATCGCCATGAGCCTGCCTGGATTCGAGCAGTCGATGTTTATGGCGGCGCAGCCGGGCCATAATTATATTGCCACCGCGCCGCACTACTGCCATCACTATAATCAGCTCCACCAGCGGAAGCTGGTTACCCTGCCAATCCCCATCGATGAAGCGCAGGCGCAAAAGCTCACCGTTCCCTTCACCCTGATCTGGCATAAGCGTAACAGCCACAACCCTAAAATCCTCTGGCTGAGAGAAACCATTAAGGCGCTGTATGGTTCTCCATTGCGCTAATGGTCCGGTTTTTGGCTAAGAAAGTGTAAAGTTCCGCTGCAAAACTTCCCTTACCCCCATTTAGCCATTAAAACAGTAGATCAGTTAAGCGATAATGATGTAAACGTTTAACCCGTCTATTGACCATTATCATGGAGCGAAAAATGGCAACGCATTTTGCAAGAGGGACGCTGACCGAGGGGCGGCTGGTTTCGACCAGACTCTCTCCATCCTGTCATATCGAAGCGCGGAAGCTTCCGGAACATCGTCGGGCGCGATTTTTGGCTTCCCGATCGCTGCTTGCTGAACTGATGTTTATGCTTTACGGCACCAGCGAGCTGCCGGACGTAATTACCGAACCTGAGGGTCGCCCGGTTTTTGCCGATCCTGCGCTTCCCCGTTTTTCTATTGCCTACGCCGGCAATATCGTGGGTCTGGCGCTGACCACGGAAGGCGACTGCGGCCTGGATATGGAGCTGCAGCGGACCATTCGCAGCATGGATGGTACCCACGCTCACGACACCTACCCCTTGTCCAGCAACGAGAACTTATGGGTGCGTAATCAGAACGACCCCAACGAAGCCAGAGCACAGCTCATTACCCTGCGCCAGAGCATTCGTAAACTGTCAGGCGACGCCAGCGACTGCGCCAGCCTGCTACAACTGTTACCGGGCTCAGGTCGTCTACGGGCATCCAGAGCCGCGCAGGTGGAAGCCTTAAGCGATGCCGAAGATGTGCTGATCTGGTCTGTTGCCGTCACCCCGGTTATTGAACGGTTAAAAATCTGGGCATTCGATAGCCGCCTTGGATGGAACGGTCTGCCGGATGTTCCTGCCCGCGCCAACGAGCCGGCAGCACGCCTGATGCGACTCACCAGTTTACCGGCGGAGAAAGCGATTACCCTTACCTGACCCTTCAGCAGGGCCATCATGATGAAGAAGGAGTAGTGATGTCTGATACGTTGAATGTTGTTACGTTACTGGGAAGCCTGCGCAAAGGTTCATTTAACGGCATGGTTGCCCGCACTCTGCCGAAGCTGGCGCCTGAGGGGATGGCAATTAGCGCCCTGCCGTCGATCGGCGATATCCCGCTGTACGACGCCGATATACAGCAGGAAGAGGGATTCCCTGCTGCCGTAGAAGCGCTGGCAGAACAGATCCGCCAGGCAGACGGCGTGGTGATCGTGACTCCGGAATATAACTACTCCGTGCCGGGTGGCTTAAAGAACGCTATCGACTGGCTTTCTCGTCTGCCGGAGCAGCCGCTGGCAGGCAAGCCGGTGCTGATCCAGACCAGCTCAATGGGGGCGATTGGCGGTGCGCGCTGCCAGTATCATCTGCGCCAGATCCTGGTCTTCCTCGACGCGATGGTAATGAACAAACCGGAATTTATGGGTGGCGTGATTCAGAACAAGGTCGATCCGCAGACGGGTGAAGTGATTGACCAGAGCACGCTGGATCACCTGAGCGGACAGCTGAGCGCGTTCGGGAAGTATATCCAGCGGGTAAAAGCGTAAAAGAAGGGACAAAAATTAAAGCCCTTTTCTGAGAAAAGGGCTTTTTTTATTACGCGTCGATAAACGCAATCTTCAGAATGAACAGCAGCGCAACAACCATCACGCACGGGCTGATTTCACGCCAGCGCCCGGTTCCCGCCTTCATAACACAGTAAGAGATAAAGCCCAGCGCAATGCCTTCGGTGATGGAGAAACTGAACGGCATCATCACCGCAGTGATAAACGCCGGCACCGCTTCGGTCAGGTCATCCCACTTCACGCGCGCCAGGCTGGAGGTCATCAGCACACCCACGTAAATCAGCGCGCCTGCGGCAGCGTAGGGCGGCACCATACCGGCCAGCGGAGAGAGGAAGATCACCAGCAGGAACAGCAGGCCGACGACGACAGCGGTCAGGCCGGTACGGCCACCCACGGAGACCCCGGAAGAGGATTCGATGTAGGCGGTCACAGAGGAGGTACCGATAAAGGAGCCGGTGACGGAGGAGATGCTGTCCACAAACAGCGCCTGCTTCATGCGCGGGAATTTGCCCTTCTCATCCGCCAGACCGGCCTTGTCGGTCACGCCAATCAGCGTCCCGGAGGAGTCAAACAGGTTCACCAGCATGAAGGAGAAGATCACCCCGGCCAGACCCAGGTTCAGCGAGCCCGCCAGATCGACGTGGCCAATCACCGTGGAGACGCTCGGCGGCGCGGAGACGATACCGTTGTAATGTACGTCGCCCAGCATCCAGCCCAGCAGGGTAGTGACAATAATCGACACCAGCACCGCCGCATGGATATTGCGTGAGGCCAGAATCGCGATGATGAAGAAGCCCAGCACACCCAGCAGCACGCTGTGGGAGGTGAGTTTACCGATACTGACCAGGGTCTCCGGGTTCGCCACGATCACGCCGGCGTTTTTCAGCCCCATCATGCCAATAAACAGGCCGATACCGCTGGTGATACCTACGCGCAGACTGACCGGGATATTAGCAATCATCCAGTAACGCACGCGGAAAATGGTCAGCAGCAGCAGACCGACCGCGCCCCAGAAGATGGCGCCCATGCCCACCTGCCACGGCAGGCCCATCGCCTGAACCACGACGAAGGCGAAGAAAGCGTTGAGGCCCATCGCCGGTGCCAGGGCAACCGGCAGGTTAGCGAACAGCCCCATCAGGATGCTGCCGAAGGCGGCGATAAGACAGGTCGTAACGAAGACGGCGCTGGTGTCCATGCCAGCAACGCCCAGAATTTGTGGGTTCACGAAAACGATATAGACCATCGTCAGGAAGGTGGTGAAACCGGCGATCACTTCGGTGCGTGCCGTCGTGCCGTGCTCGCGCAGTTTAAACACGCGCTCAAGCAAACCCGCGCCAGAAGACTGGGTAGTGTGTTGTTGACTCATTATCTATTTCCGAACAGGGAGGGAAAATCCGTCGCTATCCTATACCAAAATGCGACAATAAGGGCGGTTGTGAGGTACTTTTTTTCATTGCATCTGCTTATACGGCAACGATTGCGTCACACCGTTATGCATTACGTAAACGTTAAACTTGTTAAGAAAGGGAAAGGCATGTCTCAGATTGATGCGGTATTTTTCGACTGCGACGGTACGCTGGTCGACAGTGAGGTCATCTGTTCCCGGGCGTATGTCACCATGTTCCAGGAATTTGGTATCACGCTCGATCTCGAAGAGACCTTCAAACGCTTTAAGGGCGTAAAGCTCTACGAGATCATCGACATCATTAATGCCGAACACGGCGTCAGCCTCGCGAAAGCGGATCTGGAGCCTGTTTACCGCGCCGAGGTCGCACGCCTTTTCGACTCGGAACTGGAAGCGATCGCCGGGGCCAGCGCCCTGCTGGATGCCATGGCGGTGCCGATGTGCGTAGTCTCTAACGGCCCGGTGAGCAAAATGCAGCACTCCCTTGGCAAGTTGCAGATGCTGCACCATTTCCCGGAAAAACTGTTCAGCGGCTACGATATTCAGCGCTGGAAGCCCGATCCGGCCATGATGTTCCATGCGGCGAAAGCGATGAACGTCAACGTGGAGAACTGCATCCTGGTGGATGACTCCAGCGCAGGCGCGCAGGCGGGGATCGCCGCGGGCATGGAGGTGTTCTACTTCTGCGCCGATCCGCATAACCCGCCGCTCGACCATCCGAAAGTCACGACCTTTACCGATCTGGCGCAGCTGCCGGCACTCTGGAAGGCACGCGGCTGGAATATTACCCGCTAAGCAAATGCCCTCCCCGAACGGGGAGGGCTGATATTTTTACTTAAAGAGTTTTTGTACAAATTCCGCATAGGCCGGACGCCAGACGTCCATTTCGTGATTCAGTCCGGGATACAGCTTGTAGTCAAATTTGATGCCCTGCTTTTCCAGCTCCGCTTTCAGCCCGGCGATATCTTTTCCGGTAACCGAATCATGCTCTCCTACCACTACCGTAAAATTATGCAGCTGTCCGTTGATAACATCGGGCTGCTTAAATCTTGCGGCTACGCCCGCGTCAGGTACGGTAGTTGTGGTAACGCCGCTGAAGGTTCCCAGCCAGCCAAAGCTGTCCAGGTGATTCATTCCGGACACCAGCGCCTGATATCCCCCCTGCGACAGACCCGCCAGCGCGCGGCCCTCCGCCTCTTTACGCACGTTGAAGCGGGTATCAATCAGCGGAACTATCTCGCTCATCAGCTCTTGATCTGCCGCTTTAGCGTTGAGGTGATAAAAGGTTTTGCGTCTTTCGGCAGGCGGGAAGTTTTCAGGAATCGCCTCCGGAATGTCGGTCTCCGTGTCGGGCACGACCACCAGCATAGGTTTGATTTTACCCTCGGCCATCAGGTTATCCATGATTTGCGGCAGGCGGCCCTGATCGATGGCTGAAAGGCCGGTATCCCCAAACCCATGATAGAAATAGAGAACCGGTAACGGTTCGCCTTTACCGTTATATCCCGGCGGGGTCCAGACATAGACGCGGCGTTCAGCGTTGAGCGCCTGCGAATGCCAGGTCAGGGTGGTCAGATCGCCATGGGGAACCGGACGATCGTCCAGAATGCTGCCGGGGACCAGAATCAGGCTGGTATTGACCTGGCGCTGGGGTTTTGGATAGCGGCTGCCCGTGTCGCTGGAGCGAAAACCATCAATATCGTAGAAATATTCATACAGGTTCGGAGCCATAGGCTCGCTTTTCCATGACCAGACGCCGTTTTTATCTTTCGTCATATCATGGGAAACCCAGGTTTCCGGCATCGATCCCGTCACCACGGAGACCCGCTTCGCAGCAGGTGCAAACAGGCGAAAGGTAATACTTTTATCCGTATTAACCTGCGTGACATAGTGGCTAACCGGCATCGCCGGATCGGGTGTGGCAGGAAAGGGGGCGGCGTTAACCGGCATTCCAGTACTTATTCCAATACTGATTGCCATAGCCAGGCATGCTAATGATTTTTTCATGTTCCATCCTTTGCTGTTTTTTCGTCCCACGTTAGCGCGTTTCGGTCGTCAGGCAACGGATGAAGGTAAATAATGTGATTGCACCAGAAATAATCACGCCAGTAAGTACTGGCGTGATGAGAGGATGGCATTACTCTTTCGGATCTTTACCCGCCAGCATCTTGTCCAGCTCGTCGCCACCCACATGGCGGAAATCCTGGCCCTTCACGAAGTAGAAGATGTATTCGCAAATGTTCTGGCAACGGTCACCGATACGCTCGATAGAACGGGCGCAGAACAGCGCGGTCAGTACGCTTGGGATGGTTCGCGTATCTTCCATCATGTAGGTCATCAGCTGGCGCACGATGCCTTCGTACTCCTGGTCGACCTTCTTGTCTTCCCGATAGATACGCACCGCTTCATCCAGATCCATACGCGCAAAGGCATCCAGCACGTCGTGCAGCATTTGCACGGTATGGCGCCCCAGCGACTCCAGGCTCACCAGCAGCGGCTGGTGCTGCTGGGAGAACTTCTCCAGCGCGGTGCGGCAAATTTTGTCCGCCACGTCGCCAATACGTTCCAGCTCGGCGATAGTTTTGATGATCGCCATCACCAGACGCAGGTCGCTCGCTGTCGGCTGACGCTTGGCGATAATGCGCACGCAGGCTTCATCGATCGCCACTTCCATCATGTTGACGTGTTTGTCGCCTTCCACCACGCGCTTCGCCAGCTCGCTGTCCTGGTTATGCATTGCGGTGATCGCGTCAGAAAGCTGCTGCTCTACCATACCGCCCATGGTCATCACCTGGGTGCGGATACTCTCCAGCTCTGCGTTAAACTGGCCGGAAATATGTTTATTAAGATTGAGATTATCCATTGCGCACTCCTGAATCAGCCGTAGCGTCCGGTGATGTAGTCTTCTGTTTGTTTCTTCGCAGGCTTGGTGAACAGGTCGTCCGTTTTACTGAACTCAATCAACTCGCCCAGGTACATAAATGCTGTGTGGTCGGAACAACGGGCAGCCTGCTGCATGTTGTGGGTCACGATCACCACGGTGTAATCCGCCTTCAGCTCGGTGATCAGCTCTTCAATACGCCCGGTGGAGATCGGGTCCAGCGCTGAGCACGGCTCATCCAGCAGCAACACTTCCGGGCGAATGGCGATACCGCGCGCAATGCACAGACGCTGCTGCTGACCACCGGAGAGAGAGTACCCGCTCTGGTGAAGTTTATCTTTGGTTTCGTTCCACAATGCGGCCTTGGTCAAAGCCCACTGCACGCGTTCATCCATATCGGCGCGGGAGAGCTTCTCGAACAGGCGCACGCCAAAGGCGATGTTGTCATAAATCGACATCGGGAATGGCGTAGGCTTCTGGAACACCATACCCACTTTCGCGCGCAGCAGAGCGATATCCTGGGTATTGGTCAGAATGTTGTCGCCATCCAGCAGGATCTCGCCTTCGGCGCGCTGCTCCGGATAAAGCGAATACATTTTGTTAAAGGTACGCAGCAGCGTGGACTTACCGCAGCCAGACGGACCGATGAACGCGGTAACCTGGTTTTTAGCAATATCCAGGTTGATGTTCTTCAGGGCATGGAACTTACCGTAGTAGAAGTTCAGGTCACGAACCGAAAGTTTACCCGGAGCAGTATTCACCATACTCATTGACTCATTTCCTCATCCGGCGCCGCAGCGTGCCACGCCGTCAATAATTAACCGTGTTTCTTCTTCGCGAAAATAACGCGCGCCAGAATGTTCAGTAACAGTACGCATAGGGTAATAATCAGTACCCCGGCCCAGGCCAGTGACTGCCATTCGGCAAACGGGCTCATCGCAAATTTAAAGATCGTCACCGGCAGGTTGGCGATCGGCTGCATCATGTCCGTGCTCCAGAACTGGTTTGAGAGCGCGGTAAAGAGCAGCGGTGCCGTTTCACCGGCGATACGGGCAACGGCCAGCAGCACACCTGTCAGGATCCCCGAGATGGAGGCTTTCAGGGTGATGGCAGAAATCATCTTCCACTTTGGCGTACCCAGTGCGTAGGCCGCTTCACGCAGGCTGTCCGGCACCAGTTTCAGCATGTTCTCGGTGGTACGAATAACGATAGGCACCTGCAGCAGCGCCAGCGCAATCACACCCGCCCAGCCGGAGAAGTGTTCCATCTGCGCCACCACGATGGTGTAGACGAACAGGCCGACCACAATCGATGGGGCAGAGAGCAGGATGTCGTTAATGAAGCGAATCACTTCAGCAATCCAGGATTTACGGCCATACTCCGCCAGGTAAATGCCCGCCATGATGCCAAGTGGCGTGCCGAAGACGGTCGCCCAGAGGATCAGCAGGCCGCTGCCCGCCAGGGCGTTCGCCAGACCACCACCTGCCGTATTTGGCGGCGGTGTCATTTCGGTAAACAACGCCCACGACATGCCGTCGATACCACGCGCCACCGTGGAGAACAGGATCCAGATCAGCCAGAACAGACCAAACGCCATGGTCGCCATGGAGAGCGTCAGGGCGAGGCGGTTTTTCATGCGGCGTTTCGCCTGCATTTTGCGGCGGGATTCCGCCAGCTCCGCGGTATTTTGCATTTCGAGCGTAGCCATTAGCGTGCCCCCTCATTTTTCGCCAGGCGCATGATCATCAGTTTGGAGATCGCCAGAACAATGAAGGTGATAACAAACAGAATTAAGCCCAGTTCCATCAGCGCGGCAACGTGCAGGCCCGATTCCGCTTCGGCGAATTCGTTTGCCAGCGCCGAGGTAATGCTGTTACCCGGCATATAGAGCGAGGCGCTGTCGAGCTGGTAGGTGTTACCGATGATAAAGGTCACTGCCATGGTTTCACCCAGCGCACGACCCAGACCCAGCATAATGCCGCCGATTACCCCATTTTTGGTGAACGGCAGGACGATACGCCAGATAACTTCCCAGGTGGTGCAGCCGATACCGTAGGCCGACTCTTTCATCATCACCGGGGTCTGTTCGAAGACATCGCGCATGACCGCCGCAATGTACGGAATAATCATGATGGCGAGGATCACGCCAGCCGCCAGGATGCCGATACCGAAAGCCGGACCGGAGAATAGCGCGCCCACAAACGGGATGGCGGAAAGGACGTTACCTACCGGCTCCTGAAAATAGGTCGCGAACAGCGGAGCGAAGATAAACAGACCCCACATGCCGTAAACGATACTTGGAATGGCCGCCAGTAGTTCAATGGCAATACCCAGCGGGCGTCGCAGCCAGTTTGGCGCCAGTTCGGTCAGGAACAGGGCGATACCGAAGCTCACCGGCACCGCAATCAGCAGCGCGATAAACGAGGTCACCAGCGTGCCGTAGATAGGCACCAGCGCACCGTAGATATCGTTCGGCGCATCCCACTCTTTGGTCCACAGGAAGGAGAAACCAAATTTCTGGATGCTCGGCCAGGAGGAGAAAATCAGGGACACGATAATGCCGCCCAGCAGCAATAGCACAATCAGCGCAGCCAGTTTTACCAGCGCGCTGAAAATCATGTCACCTTTTTTACCCGGAGGGTTAAATGCAGGCTTGGTTGCAGCCATAAATTACTCTTCTGTTTGAGACGTCTTACGAATATGCCCGGTGACGCTTATGCTTGCCGGGCCTACAGTCGGAACCGTAGAGCGGGTTAGCGCTAGCGCCACCCGCCATCTTCGTCAAAAATATCCTGTTAGTACAGCGCTTTACCGCTGCTGTCTTTCACGTTGGTTTTCCATGCAGCACGAATCTGCTCAACCACGCTGTCCGGCAGGCTGGCGTAATCCAGGTCGTTAGCCTGTTTGCCGCCATTTTTGTATGCCCAGTCGAAGAACTTCAGCACTTCAGCACCCTGCTCTGGCTTCTTCTGATCCTTGTGGACCAGGATGAAGGTGGTAGAGGTGATTGGCCATGCATTGTCGCCTTTCTGGTTGGTCAGATCCTGAGCGAAAGATTTGCTCCAGTCAGCGCCTTTAGCCGCGTTAGCAAAGTTCTCTTCAGTTGGGCTGACCGGTTTGCCGTCGGCAGAAACCAGTTTGGTGTACGCCAGGTTGTTCTGCTTGGCGTAAGCGTATTCTACGTAGCCGATTGAGCCTGGCAGACGCTGTACGAACGCGGCGATACCGTCGTTACCTTTACCGCCCAGGCCGGTCGGCCAGTTAACGGTAGAGCCGGAACCGACTTTGGATTTCCACTCTTCGTTCACTTTCGCCAGGTAGCTGGTGAAGACGAAGGAGGTACCGGAGCCGTCAGCACGACGAACCACAGCGATGTTCTGCGAAGGCAGTTTCACGCCCGGGTTCAGTTTAGTGATGGCTTCGTCATCCCATTTTTTGATTTTGCCGAGGTAGATATCACCCAGGGTTTTACCATCCAGCACCAGCTCGCCGGACTTCAGGCCAGGGATATTTACCGCCAGCACAACACCACCGATAACGGTCGGGAACTGGAACAGGCCTTCCTGATTCAGTTTCTCATCCGACAGCGGAGCATCAGATGCGCCGAAATCAACGGTATTTGCGGTAATTTGTTTAACGCCACCGGAGGAGCCGATACCCTGGTAGTTCACCTTGTTACCAGTCTCTTTCTGGTAAGTATCAGCCCATTTGGCATACACCGGCGCAGGGAAGGTTGCACCAGCGCCAGTCAGGCTTGCCTCTGCAAATACAGAGAACGCGCTCATCGATAAGGTCGCGGCGACAACAGTTGCGACAGTGGTACGCATAACTTTCATAATGTCTCCTGCAAGATTTTCGTAAATCGTTGTTTAGTGGCTACGATGAGCAAAATAGGACAAAGAGGTGACAGATAAATGTACGAATTATGACAGTTTTATGACAACGAAAATTGCGCAGAAAATTAAGCAAATTAAAGCATCTTTATCAATAAGTTAAAGCGAAATATGACGCATTGATTTCAGAAAAATTTTCTTTCTGTGACACTGAAAAAAATAGCCGAAGATGACAGATTGTCATAGAACGCAGGGCAAAAAAGCAGGCGAAAAAACGGGCAGGAAGGATAAAAAAAGCTCCACCCAAAGGTGGAGCCTGAGAGGATTACTCTACGGTAACGGACTTCGCCAGGTTACGCGGCTGGTCGACGTCAGTGCCTTTGATCAGCGCAACGTGGTAAGCCAGCAGCTGCAGCGGAACGGTATAGAAGATAGGAGCAATGACCTCTTCCACATGCGGCATCTCGATGATGTGCATGTTGTCGCTGCTGGTAAAGCCAGCATCCTGATCCGCGAAGACATAGAGCACGCCGCCACGGGCGCGGACTTCTTCGATGTTGGACTTCAGTTTTTCCAGCAGTTCGTTGTTCGGTGCCACCACGATAACCGGCATATCCGCATCGATCAGCGCCAGTGGGCCGTGTTTCAGCTCACCTGCCGCGTAGGCTTCAGCGTGGATATAGGAGATCTCTTTGAGCTTCAGCGCGCCTTCCAGAGCAATCGGATACTGATCGCCACGACCCAGGAACAGGGCGTGATGCTTGTCGGAGAAATCTTCCGCCAGCGCTTCAATGCGCTTGTCCTGGGAGAGCATCTGCTCAATACGGCTCGGCAGCGCCTGCAGACCGTGCACGATATCGTGCTCAATCGCCGCATCCTGACCTTTCAGACGGGCCAGTTTCGCCACCAGCATCAGCAGGACCGTCAGCTGGGTGGTGAACGCTTTGGTGGAGGCCACGCCAATTTCGGTACCGGCTTTGGTCATCAGCGCCAGGTCAGACTCACGCACCAGCGAGGAGCCCGGTACGTTGCAGATGGCCAGCGAGCCCAGATAGCCCAGCTCTTTGGAGAGACGCAGCGCCGCCAGGGTATCAGCGGTTTCGCCGGACTGAGACAGGGTGATCATCAGGCTGTTACGACGCACGGCTGATTTGCGATAGCGGAACTCGGAGGCGATCTCCACGTCGCACGGCACGCCTGCCAGCGCTTCAAACCAGTAGCGGGAAACCATACCGGAGTTGTAAGAGGTGCCGCAGGCCACGATCTGAATGTGCTCAACTTTTGCCAGCATTTCGTTGGCGTTAGCCCCCAGTTCGCTCAAATCCACTTCGCCGTGGCTGATACGCCCGGTCAGGGTGTTTTTGATGGCATTCGGCTGCTCGTAGATCTCTTTCTGCATGTAGTGACGGTAAGCGCCTTTATCACCCGCGTCGTACTGCAGGTTGGATTCGATATCCTGACGTTTTACCGGCTCGCCAGATTTATCAAAGATTTTGACGTCACGGCGGGTCACTTCTGCAATATCGCCCTCTTCCATGAAGATAAAGCGACGGGTCACCGGCAGCAGCGCCAGCTGATCGGAGGCGATAAAGTTCTCACCCATCCCCAGGCCAATCACCATCGGGCTGCCAGAGCGGGCTGCCAGCAAGGTAGATGGGTCGCGGCTGTCCATGATCACGGTGCCGTAGGCGCCGCGCAGCTGTGGGATCGCACGCAGTACGGCCTCACGCAGCGTACCGCCCTGCTCCAGCTCCCAGTGAACCAGGTGGGCAATCACTTCGGTGTCGGTTTCAGAGACGAAGGTGTAACCACGCGCGATAAGCTCTTCACGCAGCGGTTCATGGTTTTCGATGATGCCGTTATGCACCACCACAATGTGTTCAGAGACGTGCGGGTGCGCGTTGCCTTCCGAAGGTTCACCGTGGGTCGCCCAGCGGGTATGGGCAATACCTGTGCCACCGTGCAGCGGGTTCTCTTCCGCGGCCTGTGCCAGCATGTTTACTTTACCGAGGCGACGCAGACGGGTCATATTCCCTTCTGCATCCACCACTGCCAGACCGGCAGAGTCATAACCACGGTATTCCAGACGACGTAAACCTTCGAGAAGGATTTCAGCAATATCACGCTGCGCGACTGCGCCAACAATTCCACACATAGTTTTAGATTCCGAATAGAGGCTTTCGCCTGCGTTGTCGCTGACCTGTTTTGCCCTTTCCGGGCGCCCCGAGCCTTGTAGAGAGTGGGGTTATATTTATGGGTACTGCTGATGGGCGGGGGATTATGTTATCCCCTCATCCCGAACCCTCTCCCGGAGGGGGAGAGGAAATAATCCACTTACTTTTTCTTCACCGGGCGTTTCCAGCCCTGCTTATGCACCTGCGGCACACGGCTTAACACCAGCTCGTTCTCCGCCACATTGCGGGTAACGGTCGTGCCCGCCGCAATGGTTACGCCTTTACCAATCGTCACTGGCGCCACCAGCTGTGAATCCGATCCCACAAACACGTCGTCACCAATAATGGTTTTAAACTTGTTCGCACCGTCATAGTTACAGGTGATAGTCCCGGCGCCGATATTCACGTTATCGCCAATCTCCGCATCGCCCAGATAGGTCAGATGGCCAGCTTTCGAGCCTTTGCCCAGACGCGCCTTTTTCATTTCGACGAAGTTGCCGACATGTGCGCCTTCCAGCAGCTCAGCGCCCGGACGCAGACGGGCGAACGGCCCGATAGTGCAGGCGGCGGAGAGATGAGCATCTTCAACCACGCTATAAGGGCTGATTTCGCAGTCGTCGCCAATGACGCTGTTTTTAATCACACAACCGGCGCCAATTTTGACGCGGTTACCCAGCGTTACGTTGCCTTCCAGAATAACGTTAGTATCGATTTCGACGTCGCGCCCGTGGCTCAGCACCCCACGCAGATCGAAACGCGCTGGATCGCGCAGCATCACGCCCGCCAGCAGCAGCTTTTCAGCCTGCTCGGACTGATATACGCGCTCCAGACGGGACAGCTGAAGACGGTTGTTCACCCCTTCCACTTCGCTTAAGCGATCCGGATGAACGGCAGCGATCTCGCGGCCTTCCTGATACGCCATCGCGATGATATCCGTAATGTAGAATTCGCCCTGGGCGTTATTGTTGTTCAGCTGTGACAGCCAGCGCTTCATGTCCGCGCCGTTGGCGATCAGAATGCCGGTGTTAATTTCCTGAATTTCACGCTGTGCCTCGGTGGCATCTTTGTGCTCAACGATGCCCGTCACCTTGCCGTTATCACGGGTGATACGGCCATAACCGGTTGGATCGTCCAGCTTAACGGTCAGCAGACCGATCCCGCCCTGCGGTTTTGCAGCACGCAGGCGGGTCAGCGTCTCAACGGAGATCAACGGCACGTCGCCGTAGAGCATCAGGATGTCTTCGTCGTCAGAGAAGAACGGGGAGGCCTGCTGCATGGCGTGGCCGGTGCCCAGCTGTTCTGCCTGCAGAACCCAGTTGAGTTTGTCATCGCGTAGCGTCTGCTTCAGCAGATCGCCGCCGTGACCGTAGACCAGATGCACCTGGCTGGCGCCAAGATCGTTAGCGGCGTCAATGACATGCTGCACCATCGCTTTCCCTGCAAGGGTGTGCAGCACTTTAGGAAGATCGGAATACATGCGGGTGCCTTTGCCTGCGGCAAGGATGACCACGCTCATTGCTGTGTTCAACATACACGTCCTGACTGTAATTTGAGTGAAAAGTAAAACCCTTTGGCGTTGAAAATTCTACATATTTTGCGCCAAAAAATGGAGTGGCGGTAAAACGCACAACGTTGCCTGTTTCGGGCAAATTAAAGGTCCTTTTTACCGCAGATTAAAGGGCTTTGCCTGTGAAATATAGCGCCCTTTAGCGAACTCTCCAGCCCTCCCAACATGTTAGCTATTTTTTCGCTCTATTAATAAAGCCTGTTATAAGCAAAACACTGTTTTAATTATCTGAATGTGTGACACACAAAAAAGAAACACTGTTTTATTCTGATGATAATAGCGCTCAATTATTACTCAGGAGAATAAGATGAAGTCTAAAATACCTCTGGCCCTGATGATGTTTAGCGCCTTTTCCGCTATGGCAACAGAACAACCTCATGTCTGGAAAGCCATTGCCTTTGGGCAATCAACGGATCTGAATTTTTCCTCCAACGTGCTGCCCGAGAAAATCGGCGTCAATGATGTGACCATCGACGGGAAAAAGCTCTCGCCCCAGGAGAGCGCTGACCTGGCAAAAGCCATCACCCTGGAAAGCCGGGGCGGCAAAATCGCCAACTCTCACGACGGCTTAACGTTTTTCTATACCGAGCTGCCAACGGGAGAAAATTTCGTTTTGCAGGCCACTGTCCGGGTCGATCAGTTTGGGCCGGAGAATGGCGCGAAACCTGCCGCGCAGGAGGGCGCCGGACTGCTGGTGCGTGATGTCCTCGGCAACCCGCGCCAGCAACCGCTAAAAATGGGTTATGAAGAGTTTCCGGCGGCATCGAATCAGGTGATGAACGCCATCATGACACAGGATAAAAAAGACCATCAGCGGGTAAAAATGCAGGCTATCACCCGGGAGGGGATCAGCCATCCGTGGGGTGATGCCGGAGCCGCCATTAAAAAACAGAGTTACAAGGAAGAGGTGGATCTGAGCCAGACGCCGGAATTTCGCCTGAAACTCCAGCGCACCGACGACGGCTTTATTACCGCCTGGGCCCCGCTGGACAGCGACACCTGGGTGAGCAAGCGCGTGCCGCGCGCTGACCTGATTTCGGTACAGAACAAGGACCACTATTACGTCGGCTTTTTTGCCTCCCGCAATGCCAAAATTACGGTCACTAACGCCTCGCTCATCACCACCAGCGCCCATACCGTGCCTTCGGAGCCCTGGCAGGCAGAGCCACTGCCGGTCGTGGTGCAGCTGGCGTCCGGTACGGTCAGCGCTTCGCCTGATTACCTGCTGCAGGCGCGCGCTAATGAGGACGGGGTATTTAGCGTAAGACAAAACGAAGTGGTGATCGGTAATGAGAAAGCGGTGAAAGCAGGCGAGATGTACACCCTGCCAGCCCGCCTGGAGCAGACCAGCACCTTCACGGTGACCTTTACGCCTGCTCATGGCACGCCAGTGAACCAGCAGCTCACCGTCGAACGCATTGCAGACAGAGATACGACGCACCTGTATGCCGCTCCGGACGGAAAAGCGGATGCACAAGGCACTGCCGATGCGCCACTGGATCTCGCCACCGCCATCGCCCTGCTGGCGCCCGGCGGCAAGCTGGTGCTGAAAAGCGGCGATTACCCGCAGAGTGAGATCCCCGTCGCTGCCAGCGGCAGCAGCGATAAACTCAAAACCCTGCAGGCAGACGGGAAAGTGGTGATCCACGGCCTGTTGCTTGATGCCAGCTACTGGCATATCAACGGTATCGACGTGACCGGCAAAAGTCTGCGCGTTCAGGGTAGCCATAACCTGATCGAGCGCGTCACGGCCTACCGCAATGACGATACCGGGATCCAGATCTCCTCCCCGGATAAGATTGGCCGGCCATTATGGGCAAGCTATAACCGGGTTGTGGATTCTGAATCTTACGCCAATGAAGATCCCGGCAAGATTAACGCCGATGGCTTCGCGGTGAAAATGCGGGTAGGGGAAGGTAACCGGCTGGAGCGTTGCTATTCCCACGACAATATCGACGACGGTTTTGACCTGTTCAACAAGATTGAAGATGGCGCAAACGGCGTGGTCGTGATCGAGAACTCGGTTGCCAGCAACAATACCAGTAACGGCTTTAAGCTCGGCGGAGAAGGGCAGCCTGTGGCGCATCAGATCCGCAACAGCAAAGCCACGGGCAATCACCTGGACGGCTTCACCGATAACTTTAACCCCGGCAGGCTGGTGGTGGAGAACAATATCGCGGTGGATAACCAGCGCTTTAACTACATCTTCCGTCCAAGCCCATACGGCGATGTGACAACCCAGGGAACCTTTACCGGCAACGTATCGATCCGTAATCAGCCAGGCGAGTACGACGATGCGGTGACAGGAAACGTTGATAACACGAACTACTTTATCGCGAAGGGTAAAAGCGTGAACAGTGAAGGGAAGGAACTGGATAAAACGCAGGTAAAAATGTAGGTACCAGAGAGGCGCTTCGCTTATCACACTACGGTAAGCGTGGCGCCACCCGGCATATCAGCACTTAGTGGTTGAACGTACCGAAAGAGACGCTCATGTTGCTGAAAAGGGCGATGATTTTGTTGATCGTTTTCATGATGGCATCCTGATATTTTTGGAGTTCAGTTATGTGACATTCATCACAAAACGAAGTCTACTCCTGACAATTCTGCCGATCAATCTTTTTGTGAGCTAAATCACAAAATAATAAAACATCGTTTTAGTTTCAGATTTAATGAAACAGATCCATAAAAAAAGCCAGTCTGGAGACCAGACTGGCTTTCGTGCTTTCAAGCCGGTGTTACATCGCTTTTTTGGTCAACTCGATAACGCGCAGTTTCGCGATCGCTTTGGCCAGCTCTGCAGACGCCTGAGCGTAATCCACGTCGCCATGAGAGCTCTTAATGTGCTCTTCTGCTTTACGCTTCGATTCCAGAGCTCGCGCTTCGTCGAGATCCTGGCCACGAATTGCGGTATCAGCCAGTACGGTCACGCTACCAGGCTGCACTTCAATAATGCCGCCAGACAGATAGATAAACTCTTCATGACCGAACTGTTTAACGATGCGGATCATACCAGGCTTAATGGCGGTGAGCAGCGGGGCGTGACCCGGGAAAATACCCAGTTCACCTTCGCTACCCGTTACCTGGATTTTCTCGACCAGACCAGAGAACATTTGTTGCTCTGCGCTGACGACGTCCAGGTGGTAAGTCATTGCCATATCACCCTCCGATTAAGGCGTTAAAGTTTTTTGGCTTTTTCTACGGCTTCGTCGATGGAACCCACCATATAGAACGCCTGCTCC
This sequence comes from Leclercia sp. GHBNCSD, assembly GCF_055805075.1. Taxonomy (NCBI): domain Bacteria; kingdom Pseudomonadati; phylum Pseudomonadota; class Gammaproteobacteria; order Enterobacterales; family Enterobacteriaceae; genus Leclercia; species Leclercia sp. GHBNCSD. Next base: position 1,975,518 of record NZ_JBQVYO010000001.1, read on the forward strand.
GGCAGGTGATCGTATTCGCCTTCCATGATGCCTTTAAAGCCACGGATGGTGTCTTTCAGCGCAACGTATTTGCCCGGAGAACCGGTAAATACTTCTGCTACGAAGAACGGCTGGGACAGGAAGCGCTGGATCTTACGCGCACGTGCTACCACCAGTTTGTCTTCTTCAGACAGTTCATCCATACCCAGGATGGCGATGATGTCTTTCAGTTCCTGATAACGCTGCAGCAGGGACTGTACGCCACGCGCGGTGTCGTAGTGTTCCTGACCTACTACCAGTGGATCCAGCTGACGGCTGGTGGAGTCCAGCGGGTCAACGGCCGGGTAGATACCCAGAGACGCGATCTGACGGCTCAGTACCACGGTTGCGTCTAAGTGCGCAAAGGTGGTTGCTGGGGATGGGTCAGTCAAGTCATCCGCAGGTACGTATACCGCCTGAACGGAGGTAATAGAACCGGTTTTGGTTGAGGTGATACGTTCCTGCAGAACACCCATCTCTTCCGCCAGGGTCGGCTGGTAGCCTACCGCTGATGGCATACGACCCAGCAGTGCGGATACTTCCGTACCGGCCAGGGTGTAACGGTAGATGTTGTCGACGAACAGCAGTACGTCACGACCTTCGTCACGGAATTTCTCAGCCATGGTCAGACCGGTCAGCGCAACGCGCAGACGGTTTCCAGGTGGCTCGTTCATCTGACCGTAAACCAGGGATACTTTATCCAGAACGTTAGAGTCGGTCATTTCGTGGTAGAAGTCGTTACCCTCACGAGTACGCTCACCTACGCCCGCAAACACGGAGTAACCGGAGTGCTCGATCGCGATGTTACGGATCAGCTCCATCATGTTTACGGTTTTACCTACACCCGCACCACCGAACAGACCAACTTTACCGCCCTTCGCAAACGGACACATCAGGTCGATAACTTTGATGCCGGTTTCCAGCAGTTCCTGAGAGCTGGACAGCTCTTCATAGGAAGGTGCTGAACGGTGGATAGCCCAACGCTCTTCTTCGCCGATATCGCCTTTCATGTCGATCGGCTGACCCAGGACGTTCATGATACGACCCAGGGTTGCTTTACCTACTGGTACTTCAATTGGGTGCTCAAGGTCTTTTACTTCCAGACCACGACGCAGACCGTCGGAAGAACCCATGGCGATGGTACGCACGATACCGCCACCGAGCTGCTGCTGAACTTCCAGCACCAGATTTTCGTTACCATTCTGAACCTCAAGAGCATCGTACACGCGCGGTACGGCATCCTGAGGGAATTCGACGTCAACTACGGCGCCGATTACCTGGACAATCTTTCCAGTAGCCATCTTGAATCCTCTACGTAATTCGTAAACCTGGTTAAACCGCGGCGGCCCCCGAGACGATCTCGGTGAGTTCCTGAGTAATGCTGGCCTGACGAGCTTTGTTGTATACCAACTGCAGCTCTTTGATCAGGCTGCCACCATTATCGGTAGCGGCTTTCATCGCCACCATACGTGCGGCCTGCTCGCTAGCCAGGTTTTCTACCACGCCCTGATAAACCTGAGATTCAACATAACGACGCAGCAAGGTATCCAGCAGCGGTTTTGGATCCGGTTCATACAGGTAATCCCAGGCTTTATGCTGTAACTCTTCATCTTCTGATGCCGGTAACGGCAGCAGCTGAGTGAGGGTCGGAACCTGTGACATGGTGTTAATAAATTTGTTGTTTACAACGTACAGCCTGTCCAGACGGCCTTCATCATAGGCCTGCAACATCACTTTAACCGGACCGATCAGTTCGGACAGGGACGGGTTATCACCCATACCGGTCACCTGGGCGACGATATTGCCGCCTACGGAATTAAAGAAAGAGACGCCCTTAGAGCCGATCATCGCGATATCGCTTTGAACGCCTTTATCGGACCATGCTTTCATATCCGCCAGCAGTTTTTTGAACAGGTTAATGTTCAAGCCGCCGCACAAACCACGGTCGGTAGACACCACCAGGTAGCCCACGCGCTTAACGTCGCGTTCTTCCAGGTAAGGGTGCTTATATTCCAGATTACCGCTCGCAAGGTGACCAATCACTTTGCGCATGGTATCTGCATAAGGACGGCTGGCCGCCATACGTTCCTGCGATTTACGCATTTTGGAAGCGGCGACCATCTCCATCGCTTTAGTGATCTTTTGCGTGTTCTGGACGCTTGCGATCTTACTACGTATCTCTTTTGCGCCGGCCATGAGCTTCTCCTCAATGCCTTGCGGTCTGTCCTAAGACAGACCGCCAGACGTTACCAGGACTGGGTTGCTTTGAAGGAATCGAGCAGGCTCTTCAGCTTGCCTTCGATTTCGTCGTTATAGCCACCGGACTGGTTGATCTCTTGCATCAGTGGAGCATGGTCACGGTCAGCGTAAGCCAGCAGTGCGGCTTCAAAGCTACCGATTTTCGCCAGTTCTACATCCCCCAGATAACCACGTTCTGCTGCGAACAGTACCAGGCCCTGCTGTGCGACTGACATAGGGGCATACTGTTTCTGTTTCAGCAGTTCGGTCACTTTCTGACCGTGGTCAAGCTGTTTACGGGTTGCATCGTCAAGATCGGATGCAAACTGGGAGAACGCTGCCAGTTCACGATACTGTGCCAGTGCGGTACGGATACCACCGGACAGTTTCTTGATGATCTTGGTCTGCGCTGCACCACCCACACGGGATACGGAGATACCCGGGTTAACCGCCGGACGAATACCGGAGTTAAACAGGTTGGTTTCCAGGAAGATCTGACCATCGGTAATGGAGATTACGTTGGTCGGAACGAACGCAGAAACGTCACCCGCCTGGGTTTCAATGATCGGCAGAGCGGTCAGAGAGCCCGTTTTACCCTTCACTTCACCTTTGGTGAAGTTCTCAACGTATTCCGCGTTAACGCGGGATGCACGCTCCAGCAGACGGGAGTGCAGATAGAATACGTCGCCCGGGAATGCTTCACGTCCAGGTGGACGACGGAGCAGCAGGGAAACCTGACGGTAAGCAACAGCCTGTTTAGACAGGTCATCGTATACGATCAGTGCATCTTCACCGCGGTCACGGAAGTATTCGCCCATTGCGCAACCGGCATACGGTGCCAGGTATTGCAGTGCAGCAGATTCAGAAGCGGTCGCCACAACAACGATGGTGTTGGACAGCGCGCCGTGCTCTTCCAGTTTACGCACCACGTTAGAGATGGTGGACGCTTTCTGGCCAATAGCTACGTACACACATTTGATGCCGGAATCGCGCTGGTTGATGATCGCATCGATTGCCATCGCGGTTTTACCGGTCTGACGGTCACCGATGATCAGCTCACGCTGGCCACGGCCGATTGGGATCATGGCGTCAACGGATTTATAACCGGTCTGTACCGGCTGGTCGACGGACTGACGATCGATTACGCCCGGTGCGATAACTTCGATTGGGGAGAAGCCATCGTGCTCAACCGGACCTTTACCGTCGATTGGCGCACCCAGGGTGTTCACCACGCGACCCAGCAGGCCGCGGCCAACTGGAACTTCAAGAATACGGCCAGTACACTTAACCTTCATGCCTTCGGCGAGGTCAGCGTAAGGACCCATCACAACTGCACCTACGGAGTCGCGCTCCAGGTTCAGTGCGATAGCGTAACGGTTACCCGGCAGGGAGATCATTTCACCCTGCATACAATCGGCCAGGCCGTGGATGCGGATAACACCGTCGCTTACAGAAACAATAGTACCTTCGTTGTGAGCTTCACTCACAACACTGAACTGAGCAATGCGCTGCTTGATCAGTTCGCTGATTTCGGTGGAATTCAGTTGCATGCTCCAGTCCCCTTAAGACTGCAAGACGTCTGCAAGGCGCTCAAGACGGCCGCGTACGCTGCCATCAATGACCATATCACCCGCACGGATGATTACGCCTGCCATTACAGACTTATCGATATTGCAATTCAGCTTCACTTTGCGTGACAGACGTTTTTCCATCGCGGCGGTGATTTTCGCAAGCTGTTCGTTACTCAGTTCAGTCGCAGAAGTTACGTGAACTTCAACAGTGGCTTCACTGAGGGCACGCAAGTGCTCAAACTGCTCGAGAACATCCGGGAGCGCTTTCAGACGACCATTTTCTGCCATTACCCGAATCAGGTTCTGGCCGTTGGCGTCCAGCTGCTCACCGCAAATGGCGATGAACGAATCGGCGAGGGTTTCAGGCGCCAGGGCGCCAGAAAGCATCTCAGCCATATGTTCGTTTTTCGTTACCTCAGCGGCAAACGCCAGCATGTTCTGCCAGCGATCGACATTTTGGTGTTCGATAGCAAAGTCAAAAGCTGCTTTGGCGTAGGGGCGAGCTACCGTAACAAATTCAGACATCAGCCCCTCCCTCCTTACAGTTCAGCGACAAGTTTGTCCACGATGTCGCTGTTAGCAGCTTCATCCACGGAACGTTCGATGATCTTCTCGGCGCCAGCAACAGCCAGAATCGCGACCTGCTTACGCAGCTCTTCGCGAGCACGTTTACGCTCGGCATCAATTTCTGCCTGCGCTTGTGTCACGATTTTAGTACGTTCCTGTTCTGCTTCAGCTTTCGCTTCGTCCAGGATCTGAGAACGACGTTTGTTCGCCTGCTCGATGATTACCTGGGCTTCCGCTTTCGCTTTTTTCAGCTGGTCGGTCGCGTTGGCCTGTGCAAGGTCCAAATCTTTCTTAGCGCGTTCTGCAGAAGCCAGGCCGTCAGAAATTTCTTTCTGACGTTTTTCGATGGCAGCCATTAAAGGCGGCCATACATACTTCATGCAGAACCAGACAAAGATAACAAACGCGATGGCCTGGCCGAGGATTGTTGCGTTCATGTTCACAGCACAATACCTCTTTAAATTTACAACTGTGGCTTAGGGTTTAAACGACTTACTACGCGACAGCAAACATCACGTACAGACCCAGACCTACAGCGATCATCGGGATAGCATCCACCAGACCCATAACGATAAAGAACTGAGTACGCAGCAGAGGAATCAGATCTGGCTGACGCGCTGCGCCTTCCAGGAATTTACCCCCGAGGATGCCGATACCGATCGCAGCACCGATAGCCGCCAGACCCATCATCACAGCGGCAGCCATGTACAGCAGATCCATATTCAGGTTTTCCATGACAGTCTCCAGTTTGTTTCAGTTAAAACGTAGTAGTGTTGGTAAAGAATCAGTGCTCTTCAGACGCCATCGACAGATAGACGATCGTCAGAACCATGAAGATAAAGGCTTGCAGCGTAATGATCAGGATGTGGAAAATGGCCCACGGCACATTCAGAACCCACTGTGACCACCACGGCAGAAGACCCGCGATCAGAATGAAAATCAGCTCACCCGCATACATGTTGCCGAACAGTCGCAGACCGAGGGAAATCGGTTTGGACAGCAGGCTAACGCCTTCCAGAATCAGGTTGATCGGAATAAACGCCCAGTGGTTGAACGGCTGCAGGGTAAGCTCTTTCACGAAGCCGCCTACACCTTTCATTTTGATGCTGTAGAAAAGAATCAGGATGAATACGCCCAGCGCCATAGACAGGGTGATGTTCACGTCAGCAGACGGCACCACACGCAGCGCAGGCAGACCGAAGATATGCTCGCCGATAAACGGCAGCAGGTCGATCGGCAGCAGGTCCATCAGGTTCATCAGGAAGACCCAGACAAAGACGGTCAGCGCCAGCGGTGCAATTACCTTGCTCTTACCGTGGTACATGTCTTTGACGCTACCGTGGACAAAGCCAATGATCATTTCGATAAACGTCTGGAATTTCCCTGGAACGCCGCTGGTCGCACGTTTCGCAACGCCGCGGAAAATGGCCAGGAACAACAGACCCAGTACCACCGAGAAGAACATGGAGTCGATATTAATCGTCCAGAAGGTGGCTGGGGGGTTATGCGGATCCACCAGCGAGAATGTACGTAAGTCCAACTGAAGGTTGTTCAGATGGTGACCTATGTAATCCTGCGGCGTCATATTTTCTGAAGCCATGATGCCTTTTACCCTTTGTTATTGATTACAGCTGGCGCCAGAATTTGTACCACCAGCACCAAAACCCACGTCACTATCAGCGGCAAAAATACCACTTTAAAAACCGCCAGCGCCACCACCAGGAGGGCAAAGGTCAGCAACACCTTACACACTTCGCCGAGGGCGAAGGACCAGGCCATGCGGCCTTTGGCAGGTGTATGCGCCTGATGACGCCAGGCAAAAATCATAAACAACATGTTTGGCACAACCACTGCCAAACCTCCGCTTACCGCAGAGATGCCCCAGAAGGGGTCTTTGAGGCAGAACAGCAATCCACTTGCCATCACCGCCAGAAACTGAATGAACAGAAGCTTACGAGCAACGTTTCGACTCAAGAGCGACACTGATATCACGTTTTTACTCCTGCTCACTTCGAGGTATGTCGCGTGTCGTATAAAACGTTCTTTAAGGCTCAGAGTCAAGCAGCAAAAAGCGGACAAATTATACGGTGCGTCCCCGTGATTTCAAACAATAAGTAGCGAAAAGGTGAATAAATGTTTAAATATTTTTCCCCGGCGCTATTTCTTAACTTTTCGTCAAACTATGAATGGCGCGTCAAAACTGCAAACAACGCGGAAACGTTGACGATAAAGCGTGCACGAGATCACAAAATACACATTTACGATAAGGTCGAATAAATTAAAGCGGTAAAACGTTATATTTCATCTTTATGATATTAAAGATTAATTTCAGCAACTATTCTCAAAACAGCCCTGTATACAACAAAAACCTTTTATTGACATTTTTAATAAATATTTAACATTACAATCTGATTACTCTTCCCTACTTTTAGCAAGCTGATATTTTCGGTGTTTATTATCTTTTGGGTTAACTACATGTCCAGGTTAACCCAAAGAAAATCCCCAGTAAAAAAGTGGTTAAATTAACCTTGTCTATTTCTTAGCCTGTCGCGTAATTTTTAACATCCTAAGAACAGCACAAATTCCACATTTTTTATTATATTTTTAAAAATATTTTGGCTTAACGATCACCAGATGACGCTCGCCTTCCAGCTGGGGAACATGCAATTTAATCGCCTCTTCCACCTCAAAACCTTCAGGCATCTGCGCGATTTCGTCTTCCGGCAGCACCCCTTTCAGGGCATAGAAGCGGCCATTTTCCGCAGGCAGATGCTTACACCAGTCGATCATGTCATTGAGCGAGGCAAAGGCCCGGCTGATCACACCATCAAATGGCGGCTCGGCGGGGAACGCCTCTACCCTACTCTGCACCGGATAAATGTTTTCCAGCTTCAGTTCATGCTGAACCTGACGCAGGAAGCGTACGCGCTTGCCCAGGCTGTCCAGCAGCGTGAAATGGCTCTCGGGACGAACGATAGAGAGTGGAATACCTGGCAGACCCGGCCCCGTTCCCACGTCGATAAAACGCTCTCCTTTGAGATGCGGCGCCACCACGATGCTGTCGAGGATGTGACGAATCAGCATCTCGTTCGGATCGCGAACCGAGGTGAGATTATAGGCCTTGTTCCATTTGTTCAGCATGTCGACATACCCCACCAGCTGATTTTTCTGGTGATCGGTGAGCGAAATACCGGCTTGTTCCAGCAGACGAGTGAGTTTGTTGAGCACGGCGAATACCTGTTGAGATAGGTGTGGGCGGGTGGCGCTACGCGAGCCCGCCCTACGGAATTCTGTAGGCCCGGTAAGCGCAGCGCCACCGGGCAGTTCTTACAATTAAGCGCTGCGGCGCAGCATACCCTGTTTTTTCAGCCACACCAGCAGAATGGAGATGGCCGCAGGCGTGACGCCTGAAATACGCGATGCCTGGCCGATAGACGACGGTTTATGGTCATTCAGCTTGGCGATCACCTCGTTGGAGAGGCCGTTAACCAGACGGTAATCCAGCGTGGCGGGCAGGATCGTACTCTCGTTACGCTGCTGTTTCTCGATCTCATCCTGCTGACGGGCGATATAGCCTTCGTATTTCACCTGGATTTCGACCTGTTCAGCAGCCTGGACATCCTCCAGACCCGGCGCAAACGGCGTCATCTGGATTAGCTGGTCGTAGGTCATCTCCGGACGGCGGAGCAGATCTTCCCCGCTGGCTTCACGGGAGAGCGGCGCAGACAGGTGAGCATTCACTTCGTCTACAGACTCGGCTGTTGGGTTGACCCAGGTCGATTTGAGGCGCTGACGTTCACGCTCGATGTTCTCCAGCTTCTCGTTGAAGCGCGCCCAGCGTGCATCATCCACCAGCCCCAGCTCACGACCGATTTCGGTCAGGCGCAGGTCGGCGTTGTCTTCACGCAGCATCAGACGGTATTCCGCGCGGGAGGTAAACATGCGGTACGGCTCTTTGGTGCCTAGGGTGCAGAGGTCGTCCACCAGTACGCCCAGATAAGCCTGAGAACGACCCGGCGCCCAGCCCTCTTTTTCGGCCGAGAAGCGCGCGGCGTTCAGACCAGCCAGCAGCCCCTGAGCGGCAGCCTCTTCGTAACCGGTTGTGCCGTTGATCTGACCGGCGAAGAAGAGCCCCTGGATAAATTTGCTCTCCAGGGTTGGCTTCAGGTCACGTGGATCGAAGAAGTCATACTCAATGGCATAGCCCGGACGGACGATCTTCGCATTCTCCATCCCCTGCATGGAACGGACGATCTGCATCTGCACGTCGAAAGGCAGGCTGGTGGAGATACCGTTCGGGTAGATCTCGTTGGAGGTCAGCCCTTCAGGCTCCAGGAAGATCTGGTGCTGGTTACGATCGGCGAAGCGCATTACCTTGTCTTCGATCGACGGGCAGTAGCGTGGGCCGATCCCTTCGATCACACCGGCATACATCGGGCTGCGATCGAGGTTACTGCGGATCACGTCATGTGTTTTCTCGTTAGTGTGCGTGACATAGCACGGCACCTGGCGCGGATGTTGATCCACGCTACCCATGAACGAGAAGACCGGCATCGGGTTATCGCCGTGCTGTTGGGCCAGCACGCTGAAATCAATGGTGCGGGCGTCGATACGCGGTGGCGTACCGGTTTTCAGGCGGCTGACGCGCAGCGGCAGCTCGCGCAGACGGCGTGAAAGGGGAATGGACGGCGGATCGCCAGCACGGCCACCGCTGTAGTTGTCCAGTCCGATATGAATTTTGCCGTCAAGGAAGGTCCCGACGGTCAGCACGACGGCTTTGGCACGGAACTTCAGACCCATCTGGGTCACGGCGCCAACGACACGATCGTTTTCCACAATCAGATCCTCAACCGCCTGCTGGAAGATCATCAGGTTCGGCTGATTCTCCAGCGCGGTGCGTACGGCCTGGCGGTAGAGCACGCGGTCCGCCTGAGCACGGGTCGCCCGAACGGCGGGGCCTTTGCTCGCGTTTAGTATCCTAAACTGGATACCCGCATGATCGATCGCGGTTGCCATCAGGCCGCCAAGTGCATCCACTTCTTTTACCAGGTGTCCTTTCCCAATGCCGCCAATCGCCGGATTACAGGACATCTGTCCTAGCGTGTCGATATTGTGTGTCAAAAGCAGGGTCTGCTGACCCATTCGCGCCGCGGCCATTGCGGCCTCGGTGCCTGCATGACCCCCGCCAATGATAATGACGTCAAAAGGATCCTGATAAAACATGGTGGTCTGCCTCGCGTAAAGCGGTAAGAAAATGGATTGAAGCCCGGGCCGTGGATTCTACTCAACTTTAGTCGTTCGAGAAAGCACTGGGATCCTGGCTATTAAAAAGAAGATCTTTTTATTTAGAGATCTGTTTTATTGTGATCTCTTATTAGGATCGCGGGTTTCTGTGGATAAGCCGGATCTCCCAAAGAAGATCATGTGCTTAGAGAGGATCGTTTGCTGTGAATGATCGGTGATCCTGCGACGTATAAGCTGGGATCAGATCGTGATGTTATACACAGCACAAAAAGTCATCACGGGTTGTTCTTTGGATAACTACCGGTTGATCCAAGCTTTTAACCAGAGTTATCCACATCTGATCGCACGATCTTTAATCTGTTTTGAGTAAATTTTTCCATTCCGCCAGCCAAAGTTCGGCTGGATCTTCCGGAATATCATGATCGAGGATGTTGATCTTCAGCGTTTCACCGATCTGTTGTGCCCCGCAGGACTTCAGTTCGGTCTCGACCTTCTCAACGGCGCCGCAGAAGGTGTCGTACTCCCGGCTGCCAATACCAATGGCACCAAACCGGACGTTCGTCAGGTCGGGCTGCTGCTCTTTTAACTCTTCATATAAAGGAAGAAGGTTATCCGGAAGATCCCCCGCACCGTGGGTGGAGGTGATCAACAGCCAGATCCCGTCCAGCTGGAGATCCTCTAATAACGGTCCATGCAGCGTTTCAGTAGAAAAGCCCGCGTCTTCCAGCTTTTCGGCCAGGTGTTCCGCGACATATTCAGCGCCGCCAAGGGTGCTGCCGCTAATAAGAGTAATGTCCGCCATTGATCGCTCGCTCAGATAAACAGGAGGACATTGTACGCTGTGAACGAGCTGGGATCTACCTGTGGAAAATGTGGTAATTATTTTGCCCGGCTACGGGCGGATGGTACGCATGATCGGGTTCTGCAGGGAGATCAACGTCTCGGTGGACTGAATTTCATCGATTGTTTGGATCTTGTTGATAAGTACCTGTTGCAAAGCGTCGATCGATCGGCACATCACCTTAATAAAGATGCTGTAGTGGCCGGTGGTGTAGTAGGCCTCGGTCACTTCATCCAGCGCATTCAGTTTTGCCAGCGCTGAAGGGTAGTCTTTAGCGCTCTTAAGGATGATGCCGATAAAACAGCAGACGTCATACCCCAGCTGTTTCGGACTGACGTCAATATGGGCGCCGGTAATGATCCCCGCCTGTTTCATCTTCTCTACGCGCACGTGAATGGTCCCCGGGCTGACGCCAAACTGTTTTGCCAGTTCTGCGTAGGCAGTACGTGCGTTAGCCATCAGCGCCTCGAGGATGCCGCGGTCCAGATTGTCGATCTGATAATTTTCCATAGCTTTTTCTTATGAAGATTAATGAATCACTCTATTTTAGCGGGTAATTTTATCGATTTAAAAGTGAGTCGGGAGTTTTATTGTTGGATTATTGAAAGAGGCTCTTTTTTGTTGCTTAATCAATGCCAACAGGACGCAGGAGTATAAATAATGAAAACCGCTTACATCGCACAACAACGCCAGATCAGTTTCGTTAAATCCCACTTTTCCCGCCAGCTGGAAGAGAAGCTGGGCCTGGTTGAAGTCCAGGCACCTATCTTAAGCCGCGTGGGCGACGGGACGCAGGACAACCTGTCTGGTTGCGAAAAAGCGGTTCAAGTGAAAGTGAAAACACTGCCAGACGCCCAGTTCGAAGTGGTCCATTCCCTTGCGAAGTGGAAGCGTCAAACCCTGGGACAACACGACTTCAGCGCGGGCGAAGGGCTTTACACGCACATGAAAGCCCTTCGCCCCGATGAAGACCGTCTTACCGCGATTCACTCTGTTTACGTTGACCAGTGGGACTGGGAACGCGTTATGGGTGATGGCGAACGTCATACCGGTACGCTGAAAGCGACGGTAGAAGCCATTTATGCCGGGATCAAAGCCACCGAGGCTGCGGTCAGCAAAGAGTTTGGCCTGACCCCGTTCCTGCCGGAGACGATCCACTTTGTTCACAGCCAGGAGCTGCTGAGCCGCTTCCCGGATCTGGATGCCAAAGGGCGTGAGCGTGCGATCGCCAAAGAGTTAGGGGCCGTATTCCTGATCGGGATCGGCGGCAAGCTGTCTCATGGTCAGCGTCACGATGTACGTGCGCCGGATTATGATGACTGGAGCAGCGAAGGCGAGAGCGGCCTGGCGGGCCTGAACGGCGATATTCTGGTCTGGAACCCGGTGCTGGAAGATGCGTTTGAACTCTCTTCCATGGGGATCCGCGTGGATGCCGAGGCGCTGAAGCGCCAGCTGGCTATTACCGGTGATGAAGATCGCCTTAAGCTGGAGTGGCACCAGGCGCTGCTGCGTGGCGAGATGCCGCAGACCATCGGCGGCGGTATCGGCCAGTCTCGTCTGACCATGTTACTGCTGCAACTCTCCCATATCGGCCAGGTTCAGTGTGGCGTATGGCCGCAGCAGGTTCGTGACAGCGTCGACGCCCTGCTGTAATTAGCGTTTCCAGCGCCGCAGCAGGCGGCTACGCAACCCGGTATCAAAGCGCCAGATATGATCGAAGATGCGCATGATGCCGGGTTTTCCATGTGTGGACATCGCCACGGCATGAAAACGATGCTGGTGGACCTGCTGCAGTACCTTCACCTTACTCACCACCTCTTCCGGCAGCCGCTGGGCAATAAAGTCTGAAATCACCACCGCGTCGGCGTCATACCACTCGCCGCCCTGCATCCGCTCAATAATGGCGCGAAAACAGCTGGCGAGATCGGTACCGCCGCGAAAGCGCTGGCTTAAGAAACGGATCGCCTGCTCCAGACCGTGCTGGCCCGAGAGTTCGTAGCCCACCACCTCGCTGGAAAACAGCATGATAAAGCAACGTCGTCTGTCGGCGAGCGCCACGCGCATCAGGGCCAGACAGAAGGCTTTGGCGCACTGCTCGTTGAATCCTCCCATCGAACCGGACGTATCCACGCAGACGATAAACGGCCCGCGGGGTTGTTCGTCGAAATCCTGATGCACAGCCGGGCGCTGGCTCACCTTCTCCCGCCAGGCATCGCCTTGCAGACGGTAAGTGAGGAGCTGCTTCTCCACCAGCCGACGGTAAAATTCGTACTCAAGTTCTGTGATGCCGAGGGTCGCCAGCTCTGGCGGCAGCAGGCGCAGAATGTCATCGCTCTGCTGCAGTCCGTCCACCTGCTCCGGCACCGTCGCCGGTTCGCGCACCAGGGTGCGGAAGGTTTCCAGCGGGGCATCCTTTTTTGGCACCGACTTCGCCTCCCGCGAACGGCCCAGCTGTTCCGCCAGTTGCATCAGCTCCGGCTGCTGTGCCAGAAAATCGCCGTAGCGAACGATAAGCTGATGATCCCCCCGTTTGAGCTGACCGGCGCTCATATCCCAGAGGCGACCGGCGGAATTTTCATTCTCCACCAGTACCGGCTCCAGCGCCCCGGCCAGGGTCATCCGCTCCTGTACTTCGCTGAGCAGCTGTTCGCGCTCCTCTTCCAGTAACTGCTGATTCAGGGAGGTGGCCTGCACCACCAGGCTCAGCCGCCAGCGCTGTAAAAAGAGGGTATGCAGGGCGGGGGTAAAGGTGGCGTTATCCACCACCAGCTGCCGCGCCTGGCCGGCAAAGGGGGAGTGAACCTTGTCCAGCAGGGTTAAAATCTGCGGCAGCTGGACGATAAGCTGGGGGGTAGAGAGTAACTGGCTCTGCTGATAACACATCACCTCTTCGGTGAGTTCCGGCGGGACGCGGGTATCTTTCAGCCTTTTACGGAGATTTTCCCGCCAACGAGGAAGATCGTCGGTAATGGCGGTTTTAAGGCGCGGGAATTTTTCGAAAAAGATCGCCAGCTGCGGCGAGGCCAGCAGAGTGAGGATGATCTCTTCGATCATGCCCTCCTCGCCGACGGCAAGCATGACGTTGAGGGTATCCAGCGTCAGCATTGACGCGCCTGTTTGATCTGCGCGCTCACATCCTGCAGGCTGGCTTCAATCCGCCCCAGCCAGTCGCTGTGGATGAACAGACATTTTTGCTGCTCGCTGAAGCGCGTGTGCTGGAGGTGCCACTGATTATCCAGCGCTTCCAGCTGCTGTTTGATCTCTTCCGGCACGCTTTCCGACGCGGTTCCGGGCAGCGCAAGACGCGATCCCTGCAAACTGACGTCGCGGATCACCAGATGCAGGCTGCCGTCCACTTCCATGTTGAGCGGCTGGGCGAAACCAATGCCGTTGAGTTTGCCGCGGATCTCGCCGCCTTTGGTCAGCCACTGCGCCAGCGTTTCCCGCTCGAGGGTGATGTGAATTACCTGCATATCGTGGAGCTTGAGCGGCTGCTGGAGGAGCAGCGTCAGGGTGGTATCACTCAGTTCTGCCGGTAATTCATAGTGTGGGCGACGGGCGAACATGCCGCTCTGACGGATAACGCGCAGGGCGGTTTTGTCGCTCTGCTGCTGCTGAAGCTGAAGGCGGCGCTGGGTAATGGCCCCGAGCTGGTTCAACATCTCCTGCTGTCCCCACGCGTGTCCGGTCATCAATATTTCCAGCTGCTGCTGCATCAGATTCATGCCGCTGGCGTCGTGCCAGAGGCAATCCTTCAGCAGGATCAGATCGATTGGCGCCACCGCATCGCGACCGCTGAACAGCGCGCTGGCCTGCAGCAGGCGGATGGCTTTCTTCCAGCGGCGATCGGAGACGTAAGGCGCCCCCGGCAGGGCATCAAGCTGCTGGCGCAGCATAAAGACCAAGTCGAACACCGCATCAGGCAGGGTGATTTTGCCAATGTCCTGCTGCCACTGCTGATACTCCTCGTCCGTCACCTGCAATGCGGCAGGCACCGGGTTATCGTTTTCATCCTGCTGGCTGGTCAGCAGCGAGCGGAAGTTCGCTTTGTCCTGCACCTTATCGAGCCACAGGCGGATCAGCATACGGTCATACAGGGCTTCGAGGCTGCTGTCGGCTTCGGGCAGTTCGTTGGATGCTGCCACCAGCAGGCGCATCGGAATTTTCTCCTCATGCGCGCCGTTGCGAAACCGGCGTTCGTTAATGGCGGTAAGCAGGGTATTCAGGATCGCCGGGCCGGCTTTCCAGATCTCATCGAGAAAGACAATTTCCGCTTCCGGCAGATAGCCGGTGGTTAACCGTTCGTACCGCCCTTCATCTTTTAACGCCTGAATGGAGAGCGGACCAAAGACCTCTTCCGGCGTGGAAAAGCGGGTCATCAGGTATTCAAACGCCCTGGCGTGCTGAAAAGCGAACTTCAGCCTGCGGGCAATCAGGCTTTTTGCGATGCCGGGCGGCCCCAGCAGAAATACGCTTTCGCCGCTCAACGCCGCCAGTAAACAGAGGCGAATGGCGTGGCTACGTTCATAGAGCCCTTTCTCCAGTGCACCGCTGAGACGGGAAATTCTTTCTGCTAATAAATGAGTGTGAGCCATAATTGTTTTTGCATCCTTTCGCCGTACCCCCGGCTAATTGAAGCGAGTATAGACGTTTCGTTCCGGGCTGGTAATAGACTGAACCACGGTGCTATTTTCTTTGCGCTACGTTAATGAGGTGGCATTTAGGGGTACGATTCTAAGATTAATCGTGCATACTGTGCGCTTTTTGTGGGCCAAGGGACTAAGCACACATTTGTTATTTAAACGAAAAGACTAGTCTATGAGCACTGATAATAAGCAATCATTACCCGCAATTACGCTCGCGGCGATCGGCGTTGTCTACGGTGATATCGGCACCAGCCCGCTTTATACGCTGCGCGAATGTTTGTCCGGTCAGTTTGGATTTGGCGTTGAACGCGACGCTGTGTTTGGTTTTCTGTCCCTGATCTTCTGGCTGCTGATCCTGGTGGTTTCTGTTAAATATCTCTCCTTCGTGATGCGTGCAGATAACGCCGGTGAAGGTGGGATCCTGACCCTGATGTCGCTTGCCGGACGCAATACGTCCGCCAGAATGACCTCGTTCCTGGTCATCATTGGCCTGGTGGGTGGCAGCTTCTTCTATGGTGAAGTGGTGATCACCCCTGCTATCTCGGTGCTGTCGGCGATAGAGGGGCTTGAGATTATCGCGCCGCATCTTGATGAGTGGGTTGTCCCGCTGGCCATACTTGTTTTGACCCTGCTGTTTGTTATTCAGAAACACGGTACCGGGCTGGTGGGCAAACTCTTCGCGCCGATTATGCTCTCCTGGTTCCTGATCCTGGCGGCGCTGGGGTTACGCAGCATCATTGCTAACCCGGAAGTGCTGCATGCCCTGAATCCGATGTGGGCAGTGCATTTCTTCCTCGAATACAAAACCGTGTCGTTTATCGCGCTGGGCGCGGTGGTGCTCTCTATTACCGGTGTTGAAGCGCTCTATGCCGATATGGGCCACTTCGGTAAGCTGCCTATTCGCGTGGCCTGGTTTTTAGTGGTGCTGCCGTCGCTGGTGCTGAACTACTTCGGCCAGGGGGCGCTGCTGCTCAAACATCCGGAAGCGATTAAAAACCCGTTCTTCCTGCTGGCGCCGGACTGGGCGCTGGTGCCGATGCTGATCCTCGCGACGTTGGCGACGGTGATTGCTTCTCAGGCGGTGATTTCCGGCGTCTTCTCCCTGACCCGCCAGGCGGTGCGTCTGGGCTATCTGTCGCCAATGCGTATCATCCATACCTCCGAGATGGAGTCGGGCCAGATCTACATTCCTTTCGTTAACTGGCTGCTTTATGTCGCGGTGGTAATTGTTATCGTCAGCTTCGAGCACTCCAGTAACCTGGCGGCGGCCTACGGTATTGCCGTTACCGGTACGATGGTGCTGACCTCGATCCTCTCTACCACGGTGGCGTACCGGAACTGGCACTGGAATAAATTCCTTGTGGGGATGATTCTGGTCGGCTTCCTCTGTATTGACGTGCCGCTGTTCTCCGCGAACCTCGACAAGATTGTCTCCGGCGGCTGGCTGCCGCTGACGCTGGGTCTGGTGATGTTCATTGTGATGACCACCTGGAAGAGCGAGCGTTTCCGCCTGCTGCGCCGGATGCATGAACACGGTAATTCTCTGGAGGCGATGATTGCCTCGCTGGAGAAATCTCCGCCGGTGCGCGTACCCGGCACTGCGGTCTATATGTCGCGCGCGCTGAACGTGATCCCGTTTGCCCTGATGCACAACCTCAAGCACAACAAAGTGCTGCACGAGCGGGTGATCCTGTTGACCCTGCGTACCGAGGAAGCGCCCTATGTGCATAACGTCCGCCGGGTGCAGATAGAGCAGCTGTCGCCCACCTTCTGGCGGGTGGTGGCCAGCTACGGCTGGCGTGAAACCCCGAACGTGGAAGAGGTGTTCCACCGCTGCGGTCTGGAGGGTTTAAGCTGCCGGATGATGGAGACCTCGTTCTTTATGTCCCACGAGTCGCTGATCATCGGCAAACGCCCGTGGTATCTGCGCCTGCGTGGGAAGCTCTATCTTATTCTCCAGCGTAACGCCCTGCGCGCGCCTGACCAGTTCGAGATCCCGCCTAACCGCGTGATTGAGCTGGGGACGCAAGTCGAGATTTAATCCCTCCTGAAAATGCCGGGTGGCGCTTCGCTTACCCGGCCTACAAAACCCCTGCCTGACCGCCATATTTATCTCCCCATTTCACTTAGCGAAACGTTTCGACAACGATCACAAATCTGTTACGTCATGGTGGTTTTCTGCGCATCGGTAAGATAAAACTGATGTCAGCGAAACGTTTCGCTAGTGGAGCAAGAAAATGAAGAAAGGCACGGTACTCAACTCTGAAGTCTCATCGGTCATCTCCCGTCTCGGGCATACCGATACGCTGGTAGTTTGTGATGCGGGTTTACCCATTCCCCACAGCACAACGCGTATTGATCTGGCATTAACGCAGGGCGTGCCCACGTTTATGCAGGTGCTGGATGTGGTGACAACCGAGATGCAGGTTGAGGAAGCCATTCTCGCAACGGAAATCAAACAACATAATCCGCAGCTCCACGAAACGTTGCTTGGCCATATCAAGCAACTGCAACAACACCAGGGAAACACCATAAAAATAAGTTACATAACGCACGAGCAGTTCAAGAAAAATACCGCTGACAGCCAGGCGGTGATTCGCAGCGGGGAGTGTTCCCCGTATGCGAATATCATTCTCTGTGCTGGCGTCACCTTCTGAGGCCATCATGGACGCACTACTGCAACTGAAAGGGATCGATAAATCGTTCCCGGGCGTCAAAGCCCTCTCCGGGGCCGCGCTGAATGTTTACGCCGGGCGCGTGATGGCGCTGGTGGGCGAAAACGGCGCTGGCAAATCCACCATGATGAAAGTGCTGACCGGGATCTATCAACGCGATGCCGGTTCGCTGCTGTGGCTGGGAAAAGAGACCACCTTCAACGGCCCGAAATCCTCCCAGGAAGCCGGGATAGGCATCATCCACCAGGAGCTGAACCTCATCCCGCAGCTCTCCATCGCGGAGAACATCTTCCTGGGGCGTGAGTTTGTTAACCGCTTTGGCAAAATCGACTGGAAACAGATGTATGCCGAAGCCGACAAACTGCTGGCGAAGCTGAATCTGCGCTTTAAGAGCGATCGTCTGGTGGGCGAACTCTCTATCGGCGATCAGCAGATGGTCGAAATCGCCAAGGTCCTGAGTTTCGAATCCCGGGTTATCGTGATGGATGAACCGACCGACGCCCTCACCGATACCGAAACCGACTCCCTGTTCCGCGTGATCCGCGAGCTGAAAGCGCAGGGGCGCGGCATTGTCTATATCTCCCACCGTATGAAAGAGATCTTCGAGATTTGCGATGACGTCACCGTCTTCCGCGACGGGCAGTTTATTGCCGAGCGTGAAGTGGTGACCCTCACCGAAGATACGCTGATTGAGATGATGGTGGGACGTAAGCTGGAAGACCAGTATCCACGTATCGATAAAGCGCCGGGCGAGATCCGCCTGAAGGTCGACAATTTGTCTGGCCCTGGGGTGCATGATGTCAGCTTTACCCTGCGTCAGGGGGAGATCCTCGGCGTGGCCGGGCTGATGGGCGCCGGGCGTACCGAGCTGATGAAGGTGCTGTATGGCGCCAACCCGCGCACCAGCGGCTATGTCACCCTTGATGGTCATGAAGTTGTCACCCGTTCTCCGCAGGATGGCCTGGCGAACGGTATCGTCTATATCTCCGAAGACCGTAAGCGCGATGGCCTGGTACTGGGCATGTCGGTGAAAGAGAACATGTCCTTAACCGCGCTACGCTACTTCAGCCGCAGCGGCGGTGGTCTGAAGCATAAAGACGAGCAGCAGGCAGTCAGCGATTTTATCCGCCTCTTTAATGTTAAAACCCCGTCGATGGAACAGGCTATCGGGCTGCTCTCCGGCGGGAATCAGCAGAAAGTGGCGATTGCCCGCGGTCTGATGACCCGTCCGAAGGTGCTGATTCTTGATGAACCGACGCGCGGCGTGGACGTTGGCGCCAAAAAAGAGATTTACCAGCTCATTAACCAGTTTAAGGCTGACGGGCTAAGCATCATTCTGGTCTCTTCCGAGATGCCAGAGGTATTAGGCATGAGCGATCGCATTATCGTCATGCATGAAGGGCATCTCGGCGGTGAATTCAGTCGCGAGCAGGCCACCCAGGAAATTCTGATGGCTGCCGCTGTGGGCAAGCTTAATCGCGTGGATCAGGAGTAAGAAGATGACTACCCAGGCTGTTTCTGGACGCCGTTATTTCACGAAGGCATGGTTGATGGAACAAAAATCGCTGATTGCCCTGCTGGTGCTGATCGCGATTGTCTCTACCATGAGCCCGAACTTTTTTACCGTTAATAACCTGTTCAACATTCTCCAGCAGACGTCCGTGAACGCCATTATGGCGGTGGGCATGACGCTGGTGATTCTGACCTCGGGTATCGATCTGTCCGTCGGTTCCCTGCTGGCGCTCACCGGCGCGGTTGCTGCTTCAATTGTAGGGATTGAAGTCAACGCGCTGGTGGCCGTTGCAGCGGCGCTGGCGCTGGGTGCGGCTATTGGGGCTGTTACCGGTGTTATTGTGGCGAAAGGTCGTGTTCAGGCGTTTATTGCTACCCTGGTGATGATGCTGTTGCTGCGCGGTGTGACCATGGTTTACACCAACGGCAGCCCGGTTAACACCGGCTTTACCGACAACGCCGATCTGTTTGGCTGGTTCGGTATTGGCCGCCCGCTGGGTATCCCGACGCCGGTCTGGATCATGGGGTTAGTCTTCCTCGCGGCGTGGTACATGTTGCATCACACCCGCCTGGGCCGCTATATCTATGCCCTGGGGGGGAACGAAGCGGCGACGCGTCTGTCCGGTATCAGCGTCAATAAAGTCAAAGTTATCGTCTACTCCCTGAGCGGCCTGCTGGCTTCGCTGGCGGGGATTATCGAAGTGGCGCGTCTCTCGTCTGCGCAACCGACCGCCGGTACGGGCTATGAGCTGGATGCCATCGCCGCGGTCGTGCTGGGCGGCACCAGCCTGGCCGGGGGGAAAGGCCGCATCGTCGGTACGCTGATCGGTGCGCTGATCCTCGGCTTCCTGAATAATGGATTGAATTTGTTAGGTGTTTCTTCCTATTACCAGATGATCGTCAAAGCGGTAGTGATTTTGCTGGCGGTACTGGTAGACAACAAAAAACAGTAACTGACGACACTACAGGACATCTTTGATATGAACATGAAAAAACTGGCTACCCTGGTTTCTGCTGTCGCGCTGAGCGCAACCGTGAGTGCAAACGCCATGGCGAAAGATACCATCGCGCTGGTGGTTTCTACCCTGAACAACCCGTTCTTCGTCTCCCTGAAGGATGGCGCGCAGAAAGAGGCCGACAAACTGGGCTACAACCTGGTGATCCTCGACTCCCAGAACAACCCGGCAAAAGAGCTGGCTAACGTGCAGGACTTAACCGTTCGCGGCACCAAAATTCTGCTGATCAACCCGACCGATTCCGATGCGGTAGGTAACGCTGTGAAGATGGCGAACCAGGCTAACATCCCGGTGATCACCCTGGACCGTCAGGCATCTAAAGGCGAAGTGGTCAGCCACATTGCCTCTGATAACGTGCTGGGCGGCAAAATCGCCGGTGACTACATCGCCAAAAAAGCAGGCGAGGGCGCCAAGGTTATCGAACTGCAGGGTATCGCCGGGACTTCCGCAGCGCGTGAGCGTGGCGAAGGCTTCCAGCAGGCGGTTGCTGCCCACAAATTCAACGTACTGGCCAGCCAGCCGGCAGACTTCGACCGTACTAAGGGCCTGAACGTCATGCAGAACCTGCTGACCGCGCACCCGGACGTTAAAGCGGTATTCGCACAGAACGATGAAATGGCGCTGGGCGCGCTGCGTGCACTGCAGACTGCGGGTAAATCTGATGTGATGGTGGTTGGATTTGACGGCACGCCTGATGGTGAAAAAGCGGTAAACGATGGCAAACTGGCTGCGACCATCGCTCAGCTGCCAGAGCAGATCGGCGCCACTGGCGTGCAGACTGCTGACAAAGTGCTGAAGGGCGAGAAAGTTCAGGCCAAATACCCTGTTGACCTGAAACTGGTCATCAAGCAGTAATATGCGATTCAGGCAGTCGCAGGCTGCCTGAGGGACAACATATAAAGAAAAGAGTGGCATACGCCACCGGGGCATCCCGGTGGCACTCTCTGATGGACACTTCAACTATGAAAACCGCAGGTAAGCTCGTCGTCCTTGGCAGTATTAATGCCGATCACATTCTTAACCTTGACGCTTTCCCGACACCGGGCGAAACCGTAACGGGTCATCGCTACCAGGTCGCCTTTGGCGGCAAGGGCGCGAACCAGGCGGTCGCTGCCGGACGTAGCGGGGCGAACATCGCCTTTATCGCCTGTACCGGCGATGACGATACCGGGGATCGCGTTCGCCAGCAGCTGGAAAGCGACAACATCGATATTGCGCCAGTGAGCGTGGTGGACGGTGAATCAACCGGCGTGGCGCTGATTTTTGTCAACGGAGAAGGTGAGAATGTCATCGGTATTCATGCGGGGGCAAACGCGGCGCTGATACCTGAACGAGTGGCGGCGCAACATGCGCTTATCGCCAGTGCCGACGCCCTGCTGATGCAGCTGGAATCCCCGGTAGAAAGCGTGCTGGCGGCAGCGAAAATTGCTCATGAAAATCATACCACTGTCGTACTAAATCCCGCGCCAGCCCGTGTATTATCAGACGAGCTTCTGGCGCTGGTGGACATTATTACCCCGAATGAAACCGAGGCCGAAAAGCTGACGGGCATTCGCGTTGAAAACGATGAGGATGCGGCGCGCGCGGCGAAAGCCCTGCACGACAAAGGCATCCACACGGTCATCATTACTCTTGGCAGCCGCGGCGTATGGGCCAGCGTTGAGGGAGAAGGGCGTCGCATTCCTGGCTTTAAGGTGAAAGCTGTCGATACCATCGCTGCGGGCGACACCTTTAATGGTGCGCTGGTGACGGCGCTGCTGGAAGGCGAACACCTGGATGACGCAATCCGCTTTGCCCATGCGGCGGCGGCCATTGCGGTGACCCGTCCAGGTGCACAGCCTTCTGTACCATGGCGTAATGAGATCGATGAATTTTTAAGTCAGCAGAGGTAACGCTTGGCCACAATGAAAGATGTCGCCCGCATGGCGGGCGTCTCTACTTCGACGGTCTCCCACGTCATCAATAACGATCGCTTCGTCAGCGACGCGATTCGGGAGAAGGTCGAGGCTGCCGTTAAATCCCTCAATTATGCGCCTTCCGCCCTGGCGCGCAGTCTGAAACTCAACCAGACGCGTACCATTGGCATGCTCATTACGGCCAGTACCAACCCCTTTTATTCTGAACTGGTGCGCGGCGTTGAGCGCAGCTGTTTTGAGCGTGGCTACAGCCTGGTGTTATGCAATACCGAAGGCGACGAACAGCGGATGAACCGCAATCTGGAGACGCTGATGCAAAAGCGCGTCGACGGATTGCTATTGCTGTGCACCGAAACGCACCAACCCTCCCCCGAGATTATGCAGCGCTACCCCTCCGTTCCCACGGTGATGATGGACTGGGCGCCGTTCGACGGTACCAGCGATCTCATCCAGGATAACTCGTTGCTGGGCGGGGACATGGCGACACAGCATCTGATTGATAAAGGCCACACCCGCATCGCCTGTATTACCGGTCCGCTGGATAAAACCCCCGCCCGCCTGCGGCTGGAAGGGTTCCTGGTGGCGATGGCGCGTGCCGGTTTGCCGGTGCCTGAGGGCTATCAAATCACCGGTGACTTTGAATTTAGCGGCGGGTTTGAGGCGATGCAGGCTCTACTGGCCCAGAAGGAGCGCCCGCAGGCGGTCTTTATTGGTAATGATGCGATGGCGGTAGGGGCTTACAAGGCGCTTTATCAGGCGGGACTGCGTATCCCGGACGATATCGCCGTGGTGGGGTATGACGATATCGAACTGGCGCAGTATATGACGCCGCCGCTCACCACCATCCATCAGCCAAAAGATGAACTGGGCGAGCTGGCGGTTGATGTCCTGATCCACCGTATCGCCCAGCCCGCTCTGCAACAACAGCGGCTGCAGCTTACTCCTGTTCTGATGGAACGGGGGTCTGTTTAGGTTTGTGCCGATCTTTAATAAGATTACGACCATCCTTCGGTTTTAGCAGCATAAAGACCAGCGCCGAGATCACCGTCAGCACGCCCATGGTGATAAAGGTGAAGTGAAACTGTTCGACAGTATTTGTGCTGTCGAACCCTTCATAAAAACGCAGTACTGCCGCACTTACCGCCACCCCCAGACTGATCGACAGCTGTTGTGTCACCGCCAGCACGCTGTTACCGCCGCTGGCATTCTCGTCGTTGAGATCGGCAAGGGTAATGGTGTTCATCGACGTGAACTGGATGGACATCGCCATCCCCAGCACAAACAGCGGCAGGATCAGCAGCCATACCGGCAACGCCGCCGACTGCAGTGAGAACTGTGCAATCATCACACCGATAAATATCGTCACGCCAACCAGCGTCCTGCGGTAGCCCAGCCGGCGCAGCAATTGCGTCACGCCGGATTTGGCGAGGATCGAGCCCACCGCCGTAGGCGCCATCATGCAGCCCGCAATCAGTGCCGGGTAACCAAACCCGACCTGTAGCATCAGCGGCATAAGGAAAGGAACACAACCGGTACCCAACCGTGAGGCAATGTTGCCGGCAATACCCACCGAGAAAGTTCGAGTATTAAACAGCGACAGCGAAATAAGCGGCGTCGGATGACGGCGCGCGTGACGGATATAAAGAAGGAAGAGAACGATGCCGCTGAAAATGATGGAGATAGCCAGCCAGGTCGCCACCACTTTCTCACCGAACAGCTCCATACCGCTTGAAAACAGCACCAGGCTCAGGCCAAACAGGAAAAACCCGCCCATATCAAATTTACGCCGTGGGGTGGTGAAGTTCGGCATAAATTTGCGGGCATAGAAAAGCCCGGCGATCCCAATCGGAATATTAATGAGGAATATCCAGTGCCAGCTGGCCCAGGTGACCAGCACGCCACCCAGTACCGGTCCGAGGATCGGCCCGACCAGGCCCGGCATGGTGACAAAGTTAAGCACCGGCAACAGCTCGCTGCGCGGGTAGGCCCGTAACAGGGCCAGGCGCGCAACCGGCATCATCATCGCGCCGCCTATCCCCTGGATTACCCGGAAGACAACCAGCTCTCCCAGAGAACTGGAGAGTGCGCAAGCCAGCGAGCCCAGCGTAAACAACGTTACCGCCAGCATAAAGACACGGCGGGTGCCGAAGCGATCGGCCAGCCAGCCGCTCACCGGGATCAGCATCGCAACGGTCAGGGTATAACTGATGATGGCTGACTGCATCGCCAGCGGAGAACGGTTCAGGCTTTGGGCTATTGCGGGAAGGGCAGTATTAAGGATGGTCGCATCCAGGGCCTGCATAAAGAAGGCCATTGCCGCTATCCACGGCAGGCCCGCCATACTGCGTGCTTTTTTTACTGTCATTCGAGTTCCTGTTGTTATGGCTACCGTGCTGGTGGGGCAAGCAGCGCCTGGCTGGCTGCCATGGCGCGTGGCCCGTCACTGTCCTGAATGGCATCGACAATGGCCTGATGTAAATCCAGCTTAACCACTTCATCCTGGGTAATAGAGGTAAAGTAGGTGTGATAGACAGAGTGAAAGAGCGAGGCAAAAGAGGTCAGGAACGGATTACCGCTCATCTCATAGATATGCTCGTGCCAGGCCATATCCACATCTATCCAGCGTTCCCGGTTAAAGTTTTTCTTCAGATGAACCATCTCATCCATCAGGGTGTTTAGTCGGGCCTTTTGCTCTGCCGTTCCGATCGTTGCGGCCAGCAAGCAGGCCTGCGGCTCCAGGCTACTGCGCATAACAAGGAAGTGATCAATAACCTGCTGGAAGTTATCTTCCGTCATCCACCAGGAGAGCAGCTCCTGATCGAGGAAGTTCCAGTTGCCCTGAGGCATCACGCGCGTACCGATGCGCGGACGGGGCAGCACCATTCCTTTCGCGGTTAACGTTTTCACAGCTTCACGAACGGCCGTTCGGCTCACGCCAAACTGTTCCCCCAGTTCCAGTTCGCCCGGCAGGATGCTGCCAGGCATGTAAACACCTGCCAGGATCCGCTGTGCCAGTTTTTCTGCCAGCACATAGGAAAGGTTTTTTTGTGCCGCCAGCTGTTGCGCGCTTAAAGGCATAAAGCATATTCCTTAAATCTTGATGCCAGTAAGTATGCCACCTGCAGGCGGGTTGTGGTGACGAAAACAGCAATTAGCACCGTTTCTGGCTAAAAGATGAGGCTTTTGGCGAAAAAAAACACGGTTGGTAGTTTTTTTTAATTTTACGCTTGTCAGCGCCGGAGAACTCCCTATAATGCGCCTCCACTGACACGGAACAACGGCACGCAAGCCGCCGGGTCAGCGGGGTTCAGCGATGAATGCCCGGCAGAGAAAAGCGAAAATAATCGCTTGACTCTGAAAGAGGAAAGCGTAATATACGCCACCTCGCAACGGTGAGCGAAAGCCGCGTTGCACTGCTCTTTAACAATTTATCAGACAATCTGTGTGGGCACTCAAAGTGACATGGATTCTTAACGTCCTCGGACGAAAAATGAATACCAAGTCTCTGAGTGAACACGTAATTCATTACGAAGTTTAATTCACGAGCATCAAACTTAAATTGAAGAGTTTGATCATGGCTCAGATTGAACGCTGGCGGCAGGCCTAACACATGCAAGTCGAACGGTAGCACAGAGAGCTTGCTCTCGGGTGACGAGTGGCGGACGGGTGAGTAATGTCTGGGAAACTGCCTGATGGAGGGGGATAACTACTGGAAACGGTAGCTAATACCGCATAACGTCGCAAGACCAAAGAGGGGGACCTTCGGGCCTCTTGCCATCGGATGTGCCCAGATGGGATTAGCTAGTAGGTGGGGTAATGGCTCACCTAGGCGACGATCCCTAGCTGGTCTGAGAGGATGACCAGCCACACTGGAACTGAGACACGGTCCAGACTCCTACGGGAGGCAGCAGTGGGGAATATTGCACAATGGGCGCAAGCCTGATGCAGCCATGCCGCGTGTATGAAGAAGGCCTTCGGGTTGTAAAGTACTTTCAGCGAGGAGGAAGGCATTGTGGTTAATAACCGCAGTGATTGACGTTACTCGCAGAAGAAGCACCGGCTAACTCCGTGCCAGCAGCCGCGGTAATACGGAGGGTGCAAGCGTTAATCGGAATTACTGGGCGTAAAGCGCACGCAGGCGGTCTGTTAAGTCAGATGTGAAATCCCCGGGCTCAACCTGGGAACTGCATTTGAAACTGGCAGGCTTGAGTCTTGTAGAGGGGGGTAGAATTCCAGGTGTAGCGGTGAAATGCGTAGAGATCTGGAGGAATACCGGTGGCGAAGGCGGCCCCCTGGACAAAGACTGACGCTCAGGTGCGAAAGCGTGGGGAGCAAACAGGATTAGATACCCTGGTAGTCCACGCCGTAAACGATGTCGACTTGGAGGTTGTGCCCTTGAGGCGTGGCTTCCGGAGCTAACGCGTTAAGTCGACCGCCTGGGGAGTACGGCCGCAAGGTTAAAACTCAAATGAATTGACGGGGGCCCGCACAAGCGGTGGAGCATGTGGTTTAATTCGATGCAACGCGAAGAACCTTACCTACTCTTGACATCCAGAGAACTTGCCAGAGATGGCTTGGTGCCTTCGGGAACTCTGAGACAGGTGCTGCATGGCTGTCGTCAGCTCGTGTTGTGAAATGTTGGGTTAAGTCCCGCAACGAGCGCAACCCTTATCCTTTGTTGCCAGCGGTCCGGCCGGGAACTCAAAGGAGACTGCCAGTGATAAACTGGAGGAAGGTGGGGATGACGTCAAGTCATCATGGCCCTTACGAGTAGGGCTACACACGTGCTACAATGGCGCATACAAAGAGAAGCGACCTCGCGAGAGCAAGCGGACCTCATAAAGTGCGTCGTAGTCCGGATTGGAGTCTGCAACTCGACTCCATGAAGTCGGAATCGCTAGTAATCGTAGATCAGAATGCTACGGTGAATACGTTCCCGGGCCTTGTACACACCGCCCGTCACACCATGGGAGTGGGTTGCAAAAGAAGTAGGTAGCTTAACCTTCGGGAGGGCGCTTACCACTTTGTGATTCATGACTGGGGTGAAGTCGTAACAAGGTAACCGTAGGGGAACCTGCGGTTGGATCACCTCCTTACCTTAAAGAACCTGCCTTTGCAGTGCTCACACAGATTGTCTGATGAAAATTAGCAGTAAAAAATCTCTGCAGGCTTGTAGCTCAGGTGGTTAGAGCGCACCCCTGATAAGGGTGAGGTCGGTGGTTCAAGTCCACTCAGGCCTACCAAATTTGCAACGCAAATTTGAAGAGATTAACCACGATGGGGCTATAGCTCAGCTGGGAGAGCGCCTGCCTTGCACGCAGGAGGTCTGCGGTTCGATCCCGCATAGCTCCACCATCTTTACTGCGAAAACCTGAAAACTTCAGAGTGTACCTGCAAGGGTGCGCTGCGAAGTTTTGCTCTTTAAAAATCTGGATCAAGCTGAAAATTGAAACGACACACGTTAAGTGTGTTCGAGTCTCTCAAATTTTCACAACGCGAAGTGAAACAGCTTCGGGTTGTGAGGTTAAGCGACTAAGCGTACACGGTGGATGCCCTGGCAGTCAGAGGCGATGAAGGACGTGCTAATCTGCGAAAAGCGCCGGCGAGGTGATATGAACCCTTGACCCGGCGATGTCCGAATGGGGAAACCCAGTGTGATTCGTCACACTATCGTTAGCTGAATACATAGGTTAACGAGGCGAACCGGGGGAACTGAAACATCTAAGTACCCCGAGGAAAAGAAATCAACCGAGATTCCCCCAGTAGCGGCGAGCGAACGGGGAGCAGCCCGGAGTCTGAATCAGTTTGTGTGTTAGTGGAAGCGTCTGGAAAGTCGCAGGGTACAGGGTGATACTCCCGTACACGAAAGCACACTTGCTGTGAACTCGAAGAGTAGGGCGGGACACGTGGTATCCTGTCTGAATATGGGGGGACCATCCTCCAAGGCTAAATACTCCTGACTGACCGATAGTGAACCAGTACCGTGAGGGAAAGGCGAAAAGAACCCCGGCGAGGGGAGTGAAAAAGAACCTGAAACCGTGTACGTACAAGCAGTGGGAGCACCTTCGGGTGTGACTGCGTACCTTTTGTATAATGGGTCAGCGACTTATATTCTGTAGCAAGGTTAACCGTATAGGGGAGCCGAAGGGAAACCGAGTCTTAACTGGGCGTTAAGTTGCAGGGTATAGACCCGAAACCCGGTGATCTAGCCATGGGCAGGTTGAAGGTTGGGTAACACTAACTGGAGGACCGAACCGACTAATGTTGAAAAATTAGCGGATGACCTGTGGCTGGGGGTGAAAGGCCAATCAAACCGGGAGATAGCTGGTTCTCCCCGAAAGCTATTTAGGTAGCGCCTCGTGAATTCATCTCCGGGGGTAGAGCACTGTTTCGGCTAGGGGGCCATCCCGGCTTACCAACCCGATGCAAACTGCGAATACCGGAGAATGTTATCACGGGAGACACACGGCGGGTGCTAACGTCCGTCGTGAAGAGGGAAACAACCCAGACCGCCAGCTAAGGTCCCAAAGTCATGGTTAAGTGGGAAACGATGTGGGAAGGCACAGACAGCCAGGATGTTGGCTTAGAAGCAGCCATCATTTAAAGAAAGCGTAATAGCTCACTGGTCGAGTCGGCCTGCGCGGAAGATGTAACGGGGCTAAACCATGCACCGAAGCTGCGGCAGCGACACTATGTGTTGTTGGGTAGGGGAGCGTTCTGTAAGCCTGCGAAGGTGTGCTGTGAGGCATGCTGGAGGTATCAGAAGTGCGAATGCTGACATAAGTAACGATAAAGCGGGTGAAAAGCCCGCTCGCCGGAAGACCAAGGGTTCCTGTCCAACGTTAATCGGGGCAGGGTGAGTCGACCCCTAAGGCGAGGCCGAAAGGCGTAGTCGATGGGAAACAGGTTAATATTCCTGTACTCGGTGTTACTGCGAAGGGGGGACGGAGAAGGCTATGTTGGCCGGGCGACGGTTGTCCCGGTTTAAGCATGTAGGCGGAGGTTCCAGGTAAATCCGGTACCTTGTTAACGCTGAGGTGTGATGACGAGGCACTACGGTGCTGAAGCAACAAATGCCCTGCTTCCAGGAAAAGCCTCTAAGCATCAGGTAACACCAAATCGTACCCCAAACCGACACAGGTGGTCAGGTAGAGAATACCAAGGCGCTTGAGAGAACTCGGGTGAAGGAACTAGGCAAAATGGTGCCGTAACTTCGGGAGAAGGCACGCTGATATGTAGGTGAAGCCCCTGCGGGTGGAGCTGAAATCAGTCGAAGATACCAGCTGGCTGCAACTGTTTATTAAAAACACAGCACTGTGCAAACACGAAAGTGGACGTATACGGTGTGACGCCTGCCCGGTGCCGGAAGGTTAATTGATGGGGTCAGCGGCAACGCGAAGCTCTTGATCGAAGCCCCGGTAAACGGCGGCCGTAACTATAACGGTCCTAAGGTAGCGAAATTCCTTGTCGGGTAAGTTCCGACCTGCACGAATGGCGTAATGATGGCCAGGCTGTCTCCACCCGAGACTCAGTGAAATTGAAATCGCTGTGAAGATGCAGTGTACCCGCGGCAAGACGGAAAGACCCCGTGAACCTTTACTATAGCTTGACACTGAACACTGGTCCTTGATGTGTAGGATAGGTGGGAGGCTTTGAAGCGTGGACGCCAGTCTGCGTGGAGCCGTCCTTGAAATACCACCCTTTAATGGCTGGTGTTCTAACGTAGACCCGTAATCCGGGTTGCGGACAGTGTCTGGTGGGTAGTTTGACTGGGGCGGTCTCCTCCTAAAGAGTAACGGAGGAGCACGAAGGTCAGCTAATCCTGGTCGGACATCAGGAGGTTAGTGCAATGGCATAAGCTGGCTTGACTGCGAGAGTGACGGCTCGAGCAGGTGCGAAAGCAGGTCATAGTGATCCGGTGGTTCTGAATGGAAGGGCCATCGCTCAACGGATAAAAGGTACTCCGGGGATAACAGGCTGATACCGCCCAAGAGTTCATATCGACGGCGGTGTTTGGCACCTCGATGTCGGCTCATCACATCCTGGGGCTGAAGTAGGTCCCAAGGGTATGGCTGTTCGCCATTTAAAGTGGTACGCGAGCTGGGTTTAGAACGTCGTGAGACAGTTCGGTCCCTATCTGCCGTGGGCGCTGGAGAATTGAGGGGGGCTGCTCCTAGTACGAGAGGACCGGAGTGGACGCATCACTGGTGTTCGGGTTGTCATGCCAATGGCACTGCCCGGTAGCTAAATGCGGAAGAGATAAGTGCTGAAAGCATCTAAGCACGAAACTTGCCCCGAGATGAGTTCTCCCTGACCCTTTGAGGGTCCTGAAGGAACGTTGAAGACGACGACGTTGATAGGCCGGGTGTGTAAGCGCAGCGATGCGTTGAGCTAACCGGTACTAATGAACCGTGAGGCTTAACCTTACAACGCCGAAGCTGTTTCGGTGGATTTGAGAAGATTTTCAGCATTGATTCAGAGTTAAGTACACAATAGTTTGCGCAGCAGCAAGGCGGCAAGCGAAGGAAAGGAAGGAGCATACTGAAGTATGTGACTGACTTTACGAGCGCGGCCAACGCGGCTGATGCGATAAAGTATTGCGTACAGAGCACCAAGAATTTGCCTGGCGGCTGTAGCGCGGTGGTCCCACCTGACCCCATGCCGAACTCAGAAGTGAAACGCCGTAGCGCCGATGGTAGTGTGGGGTCTCCCCATGCGAGAGTAGGGAACTGCCAGGCATCAATTAAAGCCGAAAGCCCATCCTCACGGATGGGCTTTTTGCGTTGGGCGTTAAAAAAGCCGGGTGGCGGCTTCGCCTTACCCGGCCTACTTTGACCTCATCCATTGTTGAATGAACCCGACGATCTCCTCCGCATTATTGATATCCAGGACCGGTACCTGAAGCGACAGTGAAATATCACTGGCCACCGCGATAACATGCTCATCAAGCGTTAACTCATTAACCTCATGTCCGGTATCGCTGCGAAACAGCAGGATCTTTGCCACCGGTTCATGCTTAAAACCCTCTACCAGGACCAGATCCAGCGTCGAATGATCCATCCGGCTGATAAGGTAAGGCAGATCAAGGTCGTTTGCGTCCGGTGTCTCGGTCATTAAGGCCCAACGTTTACTGCTGGCAACAATGGTTTGTGCCGCGCCAGCTCTGCGCAGTTCATAGCTGTCCTTACCAGGAATATCGACATCCATATTGTGATGAGTGTGTTTGATAAGCCCGGGGCGTACACCTCTGGCGCAGAGCGCCGGGATAATGGCTTTTAACAGGGTGGTTTTCCCCGTACCGCTCCAGGCGGCGATCGCTAAAACAGGTATCATTTGTGCCTCTGCATAGTGTCTATCTGTTCGAGAGTATTGATGTTAATAAACGCCTGTTTCATATCGCTAAAATCGACAGAATGTCCGCCAGCTTGTCGCATAAAGACCATCACCCGACGCTCTCCCGCCGCCAGGTAGTTCTTTAATTCCGGCATCAGCTGACGGTGCATTAGCGCAATGGTTGGATGATCGCGTTCGCCGTCATGCGCCCAGACAACCGCTGACGTTTCCCTGTGTTTAACAAAGCGCTCAGCCAGACAATAGGGGATAAACGGTGTATCGCAGGGGCAAAACAGAAACCACTCGGCATCGCACTGCTGCATAACAGAAAGCATCCCCGCCAGCGGCCCCGGGTAATCAGCCAGCGAGTCGGGATAGACGGGGTGTCCACTTTCCCGATAAACGGCGAGGTTTTTGTTAGCACTGATGGCTAGCGTACTCACTTGTTTACTCAGCGTGTGTGCCACGTGCTGCCATAACGGTGTGCCGTTCAACGTCTGCAGGCCCTTATCGACTCCCCCCATGCGGGATGCCTTGCCGCCGGCTAACACCACACCCGTGATCGTGCTTATCTGGCTCAACAATATCGCCTCTTTTATTGTGGGATTGACCCTGCTAACGTGTCACTCTCAATGAAAGGAGTATTACCATGAAATGTAAACGTCTGAATGAAGTTATTGAACTTCTCCAGCCAGCCTGGCAAAAAGAGCCAGAGCTTAACCTCGTGCAATTCTTACAGAAACTGGCGCAGGAGTCAGGTTATGAAGGCGAACTGGCCGACCTTTCCGATGACATCCTGATCTATCACCTGAAAATGCGCGATTCTGGTAAAGATGCTGTCATTCCCGGTATTCAGAAAGATTACGAAGAGGATTTCAAAACAGCCCTGCTGCGCGCACGTGGCGTAATTAAAGAGTAAAAGCTTGTAAGAGGCGCCACCGTAATCGCCGTTAAATGATATCCTCAATCATTCGTATAATTTCCGGATGATCGGATGAACGACCAGGCCTTTACTTTCCAGACCTTACACCCGGATACCATTATGGATGCTCTGTTTGAGCAGGGCATCCGGGTGGACTCAGGTCTGACCCCATTAAACAGCTATGAAAACCGCGTCTACCAGTTTCAGGATGAGGATCGTCAGCGCTTCGTCGTGAAATTTTATCGCCCGCAGCGCTGGTCAGTCGATCAGATCCAGGAAGAGCATCAGTTCGCCCTCGACCTGGTAGCCGATGACGTTCCCGTTGCCGCACCTCTTCAGTTCAATGGTCAGACGCTACTGTCGCACCAGGGTTTTTATTTTGCCGTTTTCCCAAGCCTCGGTGGCCGGCAATTTGAAGCCGATAATATCGATCAGATGGAATGGGTTGCCCGTTATTTAGGGCGCATACATCAGACGGGTAAGAAAAGCGCCTTTACTTCGCGTCCCACAATCGGCATTGCGGAATATCTGCTCGAACCGCGTCAGGTATTTGAAACCTCCACGCTCATCCCCTCAGGGCTGAAAGCTGAATTTCTGGCCGCAACGGATAATTTAATTAACGCCGTCACAGCGCGCTGGGATAACAACGTCAAAACGCTGCGCCTGCACGGTGATTGCCATGCCGGAAATATCCTCTGGCGTGACGGACCATTATTTGTCGACCTCGATGATGCGAGAATGGGACCGGCGATTCAGGATCTCTGGATGCTGCTGAATGGCGATAAGGCTGAGCAGCGGATGCAGCTTGGGACGATTATCGAAGCCTATGAGGAGTTCACCCCTTTTAATTCAGACGAAATTGCATTAATCGAACCTTTACGCGCCATGCGTTTTGTTTATTATCTTGCATGGTTAATCAGGCGTTGGGACGACCCCGCGTTTCCCAGAAACTTCCCGTGGCTTACCGGAGAAGATTACTGGCGTAACCAGATATCCACATTTATTGAACAGGTAAAGGTTCTGCAGGAACCCCCTTTGCAATTAACGCCAATGTATTAATCGAACACATCCAGGAGAGAGTTGATCATGAAAAAAATATGGCTGGCGCTGGCAGGTATGATTCTGGCATTTAGCGCTTCGGCTGCACAGTTCACCGATGGTAAACAGTATATTACCCTCGACAAACCTGTAGCTGGAGAACCTCAGGTACTGGAGTTCTTCTCATTCTATTGCCCGCACTGCTATGAGTTCGAGCAGGTTCTGCATGTTTCCGAGAACGTGAAAAAGAAGCTGCCTGAAGGCACCAAAATGACCAAGTATCACGTTGAGTTCCTTGGCCCGCTGGGCAAAGACTTAACGCAGGCGTGGGCAGTCGCTATGGCCCTGGGCGTGGAAGACAAAATTACTGCAGCGATGTTTGAAGCCGTGCAGAAAACCCAGTCTGTACAGACCACTGCTGATATCCGTAAGGTATTCGTTGATGCAGGCGTTAAGGGTGAAGAATACGATGCAGCCTGGAACAGCTTTGTCGTGAAATCTCTCGTGGCACAGCAGGAAAAAGCGGCCGCCGATCTGCAACTGCGTGGTGTTCCAGCCATGTATGTTAACGGTAAGTACCAGCTGAATATGCAGGGGATGGATACCAGCAGCATGGACATCTTCGTGCAGCAGTATGCCGACACCGTGAAGTATCTGGTTGAGAAGAAGTAATAAAGAAAACGCCGGTCAATGACCGGCGTTGTTGTATTGGGCTTTAATCCTGTCGATTAGCACGTCTTTTTCCGTCCACAACGTATTCAGCCAGAGTTGGAAACGTCGCTTAAAGTTCTTATCGTTAACATAGTCCCCATGTAGCTCTTCTGCCACAGGCACCAGATCAATACGCACCACAATCCGGGTTAACTTGCCGCTGAGCATATCGTAAAACGGCGTCCTGTCGTTTTCCGGATAACAGAGCGTCACGTCCAGTAATTTGTCGAACTGTTGGCCCAGTACGTTAAGCGCCATGGCGATCCCCGCCGCTTTTGGCGGCAGCAGGTTGCTGTACGGTGAGCGGGTTTGCTGCTTTTTCTCTTCGGTAAAGCGAGAGCCTTCCACAAAATTGACGATGGTGGTGGGGTGCGCGCGAAACTTCTCGCAGGAGCGGCGTGTCGTTTCAACATCTTTGCCGCGGCGTTCAGGATGGCGGATCAGATAGCTACGGGAATAGCGCTTCATAAACGGCATATCCAGCGCCCAACAGGCCAGCCCAATAAAGGGTACCCAGGCGAGCTGCTGTTTAAGGAAGTACTTATTCATGGGAATGTGTTTGCGGAACAGTACGCATAACACCACGATATCGGCCCAGCTATGGTGGTTGCAGATAAGCAAATACCAGTTTTTCTTGTTAAGTCCTTCCAGACCCTGAACATCCCATTTCAGATGTGGATTAAGACGCAGAAGCACCGCCAGACCTTCACACCAGCAGTACATCATAACGTTACAGAATGCAGATACGGCACGCCAGACAACGGGGATCGGTAATAGCAGTTTAATTATTCCGGCGATGATGATCGGCACAGAACAGGCGATGGTGACCAGAATAGTTAATGCGATACTTAAGAAGAGGGTGATCGCAGCCAGGAGTCTAGACATGATGAATTTTTTCAGGTAGTTAGCTATGGATGGCGCCTGATAAACAGGCACCGGGCGCTGATTTTACCAGAAAACGGTTAAAGGATGGCGCTTTAACTTGGCGGGCAAGCTGATTTGTATGCGCTGTGGAGAAAAATCCTGTTATGTCGATCCTGCGTGGCTTATATCCACATGGAGTAAATTGTCATCAACCGAAAATATGAGATCGTGATCAAATCATAACTTATTGATTAGTAAGTTCAATAATTATCTCATCGATCCTCATTAAGCACATTTAATCCAGGTTACAGAAAATATTCACAAACTTATCCACAGTTTTAATTTGCGAGCGATCCTCAGGATCACAAAATCTTTGGCTGTATTGGCCGTGAAAAACTGATGTTTTCATCCTTCTGTGGCATCCTTTATTCATAAATTACTTAAAGGCACGGACATTATGGTTCAGATCCCCGAAAATCCGCTTATTCTCGTCGACGGCTCGTCTTACCTCTATCGGGCATATCACGCATTTCCTCCGCTGACCAACAGCGCAGGAGAGCCTACGGGCGCAATGTATGGTGTGCTGAACATGCTGCGTAGCCTGATCATGCAGTATCAGCCAAGCCATGCCGCCGTGGTCTTCGATGCGAAAGGCAAAACTTTCCGGGATGAGCTGTTCGAGCATTACAAATCTCATCGTCCGCCGATGCCGGACGATCTGCGCGCGCAAATTGAGCCTCTGCATAAGATGGTAAAAGCGATGGGGCTGCCTTTGATGGCCGTCTCGGGCGTTGAAGCGGACGATGTTATCGGTACGCTGGCGCGTGAAGCAGAGAAAATGGGCCGCCCGGTCCTGATCAGCACCGGCGATAAAGACATGGCTCAGCTGGTCACGCCGGGGATCACCCTGATTAACACCATGACCAATACCATTCTTGGGCCGGAAGAGGTCGTCGCTAAGTATGGCGTGCCGCCGGAACTGATCATCGACTTCCTCGCGCTGATGGGTGACTCCTCCGATAACATTCCTGGCGTACCGGGCGTGGGCGAAAAGACGGCCCAGGCGCTGCTGCAAGGTCTGGGCGGGCTGGATACGCTGTATAGCGAGCAGGATAAAATCGCCGGGCTGACCTTCCGCGGTGCCAAAACCATGGCCGCTAAGCTTGAGCAGAACAAAGAGGTGGCCTACCTCTCTTATCAGCTGGCAACCATCAAAACAGACGTCGAGCTGGATCTGACCTGTGAACAGCTTGAAGTGCAGCAACCTGCCGTTGAAGAGCTGCTGGGCCTGTTTAAGCAGTACGAGTTCAAACGCTGGATAACCGATGTCGAAGCGGGGAAATGGCTGCAGGCGAAAGGGGCTAAACCAGTAGCTAAGCCAAAAGAGACCCTGGTGATCGATGCAGAAGAGGAGCCGGAAGAAGAAGCCAGCGTGCTCTCTTCTGAGCATTACGAAACCATTCTGGATGAAGCGCAGCTGCAACGCTGGATTGAAAAGTTACAGCAGGCACCGGTATTCGCTTTCGATACCGAAACCGACAGCCTCGATAATGTCTCCGCCAATATGGTGGGGCTGTCATTTGCCACAGAGCCGGGCGTTGCCGCCTATGTGCCGGTTGCCCACGACTATCTGGACGCGCCAGAGCAGCTTACCCGTGAGCGCGTGCTCGAACTCCTTAAGCCGATCCTTGAAGATGAAAAAGCGCTGAAGGTAGGGCAAAACCTGAAGTTCGATCGCGGTATCCTGCAAAACTACGGTATCGAACTGCGCGGCATTGCGTTCGATACCATGCTGGAGTCCTATATCCTCGACAGCGTCGCCGGTCGTCACGATATGGATTCGCTCTCCGACCGCTGGCTGAAGCATAAAACCGTCACCTTTGAGCAGATCGCCGGTAAGGGCAAGAATCAGCTGACCTTTAACCAGATCGCCCTGGAAGAGGCGGGGCACTATGCGGCAGAAGACGCTGACGTCACGCTGCAACTGCATTTAAAGATGTGGCCGAAGCTGCAAAAACACGCCGGGCCACTGAACGTGTTCCAGAATATCGAGATGCCGCTGGTGCCGGTTCTGTCCCGCATCGAGCGCAATGGCGTGAAAATCGATCCGGCTGTGTTGCACAAGCACTCAGAAGAGATCGCCCTGCGTCTGCACGAGCTGGAACAAAAAGCGCATGAGATCGCCGGCGAGCCGTTTAATCTCTCGTCCACTAAACAGCTGCAGACCATCCTGTTTGAAAAGCAGGGTATCAAGCCGCTGAAGAAAACGCCGGGCGGGGCGCCGTCCACCTCTGAAGAGGTGCTTGAGGAGCTGGCGCTGGACTATCCTCTGCCAAAAGTGATCCTTCAGTATCGTGGGCTGGCAAAGCTAAAATCGACCTACACCGATAAGCTGCCGTTGATGATCAACCCAAAAACGGGCCGTGTACACACCTCTTACCATCAGGCGGTAGCGGCTACCGGGCGACTCTCCTCAACCGATCCTAACCTGCAAAACATTCCGGTGCGTAATGAAGAAGGGCGCCGTATCCGTCAGGCGTTTATTGCGCCAGAGGATTACGTCATCGTCTCTGCTGACTATTCACAGATTGAGCTGCGCATCATGGCGCACCTCTCCCGGGATAAAGGGCTGTTGACCGCCTTTGCTGAAGGGCAGGATATTCACCGGGCCACGGCAGCCGAAGTGTTTGGTATGCCACTGGAGAGCGTCACCGGGGAACAGCGCCGCAGCGCGAAGGCGATCAACTTTGGCCTTATCTACGGCATGAGCGCCTTTGGCCTCTCCCGCCAGCTCAATATTCCGCGCAAAGAGTCGCAGAAGTATATGGATCTCTATTTCGAGCGCTACCCGGGCGTGCTGCAATATATGGAGAACACGCGCGCCCAGGCAAAAGAAAAAGGCTATGTCGAAACCCTGGAAGGGCGTCGCCTCTATCTGCCGGACATCAAATCCAGTAATGCGGCCCGCCGTGCCGGTGCCGAACGTGCGGCAATCAACGCCCCGATGCAGGGGACGGCGGCAGATATCATCAAACGTGCAATGATCGCCGTTGACGCCTGGCTGGAGAAAGAGCAGCCGCGGGTGCGGATGATCATGCAGGTACACGATGAACTGGTGTTTGAGGTGCATAAAGACGATCTGGAGCCGGTCTCGAAAAAGATCCATGAACTGATGGAGAACAGCGTCAAACTGGATGTGCCGTTGCTGGTGGAAGTCGGCCAGGGAGAAAACTGGGATCAGGCTCACTAACGCTTTCTGGGATATGAACACTTTCTGTAAGTAAGCAACATATCCATGAACGTTTTGTGACGATCATTAGAATTCCCTATGTAAAGAATGAAAAAAAACTACAAAAAGTGCTTTGTCTGTAGTTCAAAAAAGGGTAGAGTTATCCACGTAGGGTACAGAGGTAAGATGTTCTATCTTTCAGACCTTTTACTTCACGTAATCGGATTTGGCTGAATATTTTAGCCGCCCCAGTCAGTAATGACTGGGGCGTTTTTTATTGCGGCAAAGAAAAGGTCAGCGCAAAAAAAAGCGCGGACATCGCCGCGCTCATCTTTACTCATCCGCTTCTGACGCGGGTTCCAGCTCGCTGTACCAGATATCCAGTTTCTCACGCAGTTTGTCCACGCCTTGCTTCTTCAGCGAAGAAAACGCCTCTACCTGGATGTCGCCGTTAAACGCCAGCACGGCTTCACGCACCATATTCACCTGCGCTTTACGCGCGCCGCTGGCCAGCTTGTCGGCTTTGGTGAGCAGTACCAGCACCTGAATCCCGCTCTCTACGGCCCAGTGGATCATCTGCTGATCGAGATCTTTAAGCGGATGACGAATATCCATCAGGACGACCAGGCCCTTCAGACACAGACGTTTTTCAAGATATTCCCCCAGCGCGCGCTGCCACTTGAGTTTCATCTCTTCCGGAACTTCTGCATAGCCGTAGCCTGGTAAATCCACCAGGCGCTTGCCCGGTGCGACTTCAAACAGGTTAATCAGCTGGGTGCGGCCAGGCGTTTTAGAGGTACGCGCCAGGCTTTTCTGATTGGTCAGGGTATTCAGAGCGCTGGATTTCCCCGCGTTGGACCGGCCAGCAAATGCCACTTCAAGACCCGTATCGGCGGGTAAATGGCGAATATCAGGCGCACTGAGGAGAAAATGCGTCTGGTGATAATTCAGGTTGGTCACGTGGTTGTCTCCAGAAATTCGTAACGTTGGGGGGATTATACCTGAACAGAGAGAAAAGGCTTTTCCCATCGGCAACCCGGCTGTAAGTAAAAACCCTGAGCTTTGTGAGAGATCTGCCATTTTTACTATGGGATATTTAAGAAAAATCGCAGCGCATTAAAAAATCAAAACGATTAAAATCAACCTATTAACTTTTAGTCTTAGTCTGAAATACTCGGTAAAAGCGCGTTTGTGGCTTGTGCGTTTAGCCGGAAACGGTAAAGTAGCGTTCAACGGCGAGGATGCCGACAGGAACCAGACTTAAGGATTAGGGTCAGGAGCGCCAGGAGGCGAAGACACAGGAAAGTCAGGAAGACGTACGCCTTGGAGGCGTTACAAAGGGAAATGGAACCTATCACGGACGGTACCTGCTAATGGATAGACAGGGTGAGTCGTAAGCAAACAGGGATTGTCAGACCCGTAATGGGTTGTGAGTCAGGAAAAAAGGCGACAGATTGCTCTGTCGCCTTTTTTCTTTGCTTGCTTTCTGCTAGATTTCGCCGCAATTCTATACTCAAGAAAACGACTTTAAGACAAAACACATGAAAAAACCGACCTCCGCTGCAGGCGCTAAACGTCCTGCTAAAGCACGCCGCAAAACGCGCGAAGAACTGAATCAGGAAGCGCGCGATCGCAAACGCGAGAAAAAACATCGTGGTCATGCTGCGGGTAGCCGCGCGAGTGGCGGTACTTCGGGCGCGTCTGCGAATAACAAGCAGCAGAAAGACCCGCGTATCGGCAGTAAAAAACCGGTTCCATTAGGCGTGACCGATGCCCCGGTCACCAGGCAGCACAAACCGAAGAGCGAGAAACCTATGCTTTCACCGCAGGCTGAGCTGGATTTGCTGGAGAATGATGAGCGCCTGGACGCGCTGCTGGAACGTCTTGAAGAGGGCGAAACCCTGAATGCCGAAGAGCAGTCATGGGTAGATGCCAAACTGGATCGCATCGATGAACTGATGCAGAAGCTTGGCCTCTCTTACGACGATGAAGACGAAGAGGAAGAAGAAGAGAAACAGGAAGATATGATGCGCCTGTTGAAAGGTGGAAACTAACATTTGCACCCGGCAGGTTCTATTGTCCTGCTAATAACCCTTCCGGTTATATGTTATCTGGTGTGGTTATTCGTTAAACTACGGCGGTTGTCGCGGCGACAGAAGTGGCTGCGCACCCGATTCATGGCCCGCACAGGGGGCAGAACGGGCCGCCGTATACGAACGCGACACCAACGGAAGGAGTGAGCATGTCTGTAGCAACCATCGACTGGGATCTGGCCCTGATCCAGAAATATAACTATTCCGGGCCGCGTTATACCTCGTATCCCACTGCGCTGGAGTTTTCCGACGCGTTCGGTCAAACCCAGTTTCAGCAGGCGGTAGCGCGTTATCCTGACCGCCCGCTCTCTCTGTATGTTCATATCCCGTTCTGCCACAAGCTCTGCTATTTCTGTGGCTGCAACAAAATTGTGACCCGCCAGCAGCACAAGGCGGATCACTATCTGGATGCGCTTGAGCAGGAGATCCTGCATCGCGCGCCGCAGTTCGCCGGTCGTCACGTCAGCCAGCTCCACTGGGGCGGCGGTACGCCGACCTACCTGAATAAAGCGCAAATCAGCCGTCTGATGACCCTGCTGCGGAATAACTTCCGCTTCAATGGCGATGCTGAAATCTCTATCGAAGTAGACCCGCGGGAAATCGAGCTTGATGTGCTCGATCATCTGCGTGCCGAAGGGTTTAACCGGCTGAGTATGGGCGTGCAGGACTTTAATAAAGAGGTCCAGCGGCTGGTTAACCGTGAGCAGGATGAAGAGTTCATCTTCGCTCTGTTAAATCATGCCCGGGAGATTGGCTTCACCTCCACCAATATCGATCTGATTTATGGCCTGCCGAAGCAGACGTCAGAAAGTTTCGCCTACACGTTGAAGCGCGTGGCGGAACTCAACCCGGACCGCCTGAGCGTCTTCAACTATGCGCATCTGCCGACGCTGTTTGCTGCCCAACGCAAAATCAAAGATGCCGATCTGCCATCCGCGCAGCAAAAACTGGATATCCTGCAGGAAACCATCACATCGTTAACCCAGACCGGCTACCAGTTCATCGGCATGGATCACTTTGCCCGACCGGATGACGAGCTGGCGATTGCCCAGCGAGAAGGCGTTCTGCATCGTAACTTCCAGGGTTACACCACCCAGGGCGATACGGACCTGCTGGGGATGGGCGTGTCGGCCATCAGCATGATTGGCGACTGCTATGCGCAAAACCAGAAAGAGCTGAAGCTCTACTATCAGCAGGTGGATGAGACCGGCAACGCGCTGTGGCGCGGCATCGCGTTAACCCGCGACGACTGTATTCGCCGGGACGTGATCAAGGCGCTAATCTGTAACTTCCGTCTCGACTTCCGCGCGGTGGAAGCGCAGTGGGATCTCGTTTTTAAAGATTACTTTGCGGAAGATATGAAGCTGCTGGCGCCGCTGGCGAAAGATGGGCTGGTGGAGGTGACGGAGAGTGCGATTGAAGTTACGCCGAAAGGGCGTTTGTTGATTCGTAATATCTGTATGTGCTTCGATGCCTATCTGCGGCAGAAAGCCCGTATGCAGCAGTTCTCGCGGGTGATTTAAGCCGCATTACCGGGTGGCGGCTTCGCCTTACCCGGCCTACATTTCGCGCTTTCGTAGGCCGGGTAAGCGAAGTGCTAGCTAAACAACCCCACCAGCGCCGCACACAGCACAGCTGCAATGGCCGTTTGTGGTGTATGTCCCGCTGCTGCGCTGGCTTCAAGGCCGCCAGACAACAAATTCACGATCGATTCCAGCATGATGACCCCCCCATTTTCCGGGCAAGATCATACTCAACTCATCAGTACAGTAAAGCGCAAAATAGCATCACTTTGCGCTTAATTAACTCTCTTTACACAGGGGGAGGCGATCACTCCATCCCCAGTTCTTTTAACTTACGCGTCAGGGTATTGCGCCCCCAGCCGAGCAGGCGTGCCGCCTCCTGCTTGTGGCCCTGGGTATGGCGCAGCGCGGTGGTCAGCAGCGTGCGCTCCATTTCGGGCTGCGCCTCGGAGAGCAGGTCCTGATGACCGGAGCGCAACGCGCGATCGGCCCACTGCGCCAGCAGTGTCGCCCAGCTGTCGGGCAGGCTCTGGCCGGTGCTGCTTTCCGGAACGTGGGTTTCGAAAAGCTCGGGCGGCAGATCCTGAATCAACACCTCCTGGCCGGCAGCCATCACCGTCAGCCAGCGGCAGGTATTTTCCAGCTGACGCACGTTACCCGGCCAGGCCAGACGCGTCAGCGCCGCTTCGGTTTCCGGGTGCAGCAGCTTGGCTTCCACGCCCAGTTCCCGGGCGGCATCCTGCAGGAAATGACGCGCCAGGCGCGGGATATCTTCCCGGCGCTCACGCAGCGGCGGCAGGTGTACGCGAATGACGTTCAGGCGGTGGAACAGGTCTTCACGGAATTTGCCCTCCTGGACGCGCAGCTCCAGGTTCTGGTGGGTGGCGGCGATAATACGCACATCCACTTTGACCGGGGCGTAGCCGCCCACGCGGTAAAACTGGCCGTCCGCCAGCACGCGCAGCAGACGTGTCTGAACGTCGAGAGGCATATCACCGATCTCATCCAGGAACAGCGTCCCGCCGTCGGCCTGCTCAAAGCGACCCTGACGGATGGTGTTAGCGCCGGTAAAGGCCCCTTTTTCATGGCCGAACAGCTCGGACTCAATCAAATCCTTGGGGATCGCCGCCATATTCAGGGCGATAAACGGGGCTTTGACGCGCGGGCTGTGGCGATGCAGGGCATGCGCGACCAGCTCTTTCCCGGTGCCTGACTCGCCGTTAATCAGCACGCTGATGGAGGAGCGTGACAGGCGACCAATGATGCGAAACACATCCTGCATCGCCGGCGCTTCACCAATGATATCGGTGGTAGGCCCGAAAACCGGGGCATTACGCGGCTGCTGCTGTTCCTGATAGTGGCTAATGGCGCGTTCAACCAGCGCCACCGCTTCGTCAATATCGAACGGTTTTGGCAGATAATCGAACGCCCCCTGCTGGTAGGCGCTGACGGCAGCATCCAGATCAGAGTGGGCGGTCATTATGATGACCGGAAGCATCGGATGACGCTGCTTGATCTGTTTTAACAGCGCGAGCCCATCCATTCCCGGCATACGGATATCGGACAGCAGCACATCC
This sequence comes from Leclercia sp. GHBNCSD, assembly GCF_055805075.1. Classification (NCBI taxonomy): domain Bacteria; kingdom Pseudomonadati; phylum Pseudomonadota; class Gammaproteobacteria; order Enterobacterales; family Enterobacteriaceae; genus Leclercia; species Leclercia sp. GHBNCSD. The sequence goes on from NZ_JBQVYO010000001.1 coordinate 2,019,052, forward strand.
GGGGTTTTGGTGGTGAGTGCATCAAGCACATCGGCACCGCTCTCAAAAGCGGTGCAGCTTAAACCTGCTCCGGTAAGCGCCCGTTCAAGCACCCAGCGGATGGAGCTATCGTCATCAACTACCCAGACTATCCCTCGTTGCATAACCTAACCCTCTATTTCCTGATTGGCAGGTAAACCGAAAACTCGGTATGACCCGGCCAACTGGTAAATTCAATTTTGCCGGAATGCTGATCTATCAAATTACGGGCAATCGATAAGCCAAGCCCGGTCCCGCCTTCACGGCCGCTGACCATCGGGTAAAACAGCGTGTCCTGTAAATGGGAAGGAATGCCCGGACCGTTATCTTCCACATCAATGCGGGCCGCCAGACGGTAGCGTGTGCCGTGCAGGGTGAGCTGAAAGGCGGTGCGGGTACGCAGAATAATCTCTCCGCCTTCCGCCCCCAGCGCCTGCAGGGCGTTGCGCACGATATTCAGTAAAACTTGTTCAATCTGGTCGGGATCGTGCGGCAGTTCCGGCAGGCTGGGATCGTAATCCCGAATTAACCTGACGTTATCCGGCAACTCCATCGACACCAGCTTGACGACGCGCTCCGCCACTTTGTGAATGCTTTCGGTGACATGCATCCCGGGTTGCTGCGGTCCCAGCAGGCGATCCACCAGGTTCCGCAGGCGGTCGGCCTGTTCAATGATGACGTTGGTGTATTCCGCCAGCGCCGGGTCGGGCAGGGCTTTGGTGAGCAGCTGCGCCGCGCCGCGCAGGCCGCCGAGCGGATTTTTGATCTCATGGGCGAGGCCGCGCACCAGATCGCGGGCCGCAATCTGCTGAGCATGCTGGAGCTGCTCCTGACTCAGGCGACGCTGGTTATCCATCGGCGCCATCTCCAGCAGAATGAGCCCTTCCGGCAGCCGCTGTGCGGTCAGCGACAGAATATGCGAGCGTCCGTCGATCACCAGCGTCACTTCGTTATCGGTAAAACCTTGCCCCGCCTGCAGACTCTCCTGCATCAGGCCGATATTCAGGGAAAAATAACTCAACAGCTCGGGCAGCGGCGCGCCAAACAGTTTGCGTGAACTTTGCGCCAGTAACTGCTGGGCCGCGGGATTGGCGTAATGCACCGCCAGATCGTCATCGACCAGTAAAATGCTGTTGATAAGAGAATTGAGGATCTGCCCAGCATCGGGCAGCGTGCCAGTTGCCATTCAGCAGTCTCCTGGAGTTGTTTGCACTATTTTAGTGCAGTATAGCGTTTTTACGGCGAAAAACGCGTCAGATCAGCTTGTTGGCGGTGAAAAAAGCCCATCCGAAGATGGGCTGAAAAGTTTCCACGGCAACAAAAAAAACGGCTATCAATCTCGCGCGGAAAAGGCCGCGCGACAGGGATTGAAGATTAGACGCTGTAGTACAGTTCGAACTCAACTGGGTGCGGCGTCATGCGAACGCGGTCGTTCTCTTCCATACGCAGTGCGATGTAAGCATCGATCGCTTCGTCAGTGAACACGCCGCCCGCAGTCAGGAACTCGCGGTCTGCGTCCAGCGCCAGCAGGGCTTCTTCAAGAGAACCGGCAACCTGTGGGATCTCTTTCGCTTCTTCTGGCGGCAGGTCGTACAGGTTTTTGTCCATTGCTTCGCCCGGGTGGATCTTGTTCTTGATACCGTCCAGACCCGCCATCAGCAGTGCTGCGAAGCACAGGTATGGGTTAGCAGCTGGGTCCGGGAAGCGCACTTCGATACGACGTGCTTTCGGAGAAGCTACCACCGGAATACGGATAGAAGCAGAACGGTTACGGGCAGAGTAGGCCAGCATTACTGGCGCTTCGTAGCCTGGGACCAGACGCTTGTAGGAGTTAGTGGTTGGGTTCGCCAGGGCGTTGATCGCTTTAGCGTGTTTGATAACACCACCGATGTAGTGCAGTGCCTGCTCGGACAGACCCGCATACTTGTCGCCAGCGAACAGGTTAGTCCCGTTCTTGGACAGGGACATGTGGCAGTGCATACCGGAACCGTTGTCGCCAAACATTGGTTTTGGCATGAAGGTCGCGGTTTTACCGAAGCGGTGCGCAACGTTGTGAACAACGTATTTGTAGATCTGAATTTCGTCCGCTTTCTTGGTCATGGTGTTGAAACGGGTGGCGATTTCGTTCTGGCCAGCAGTTGCAACTTCATGGTGATGGGCTTCAACAACCAGACCCATCTCTTCCATAATCAGACACATGGTAGAACGGATGTCCTGGGAAGAGTCAACCGGTGGAACCGGGAAGTAACCGCCTTTAACGGCTGGACGGTGACCTTTGTTACCGCCTTCGTATTTGGTGGATGAGTTCCATGCGCCTTCGATATCATCGATAGCAACGTGGGAACCGGAAGTGGTCGCACCAAAACGGATGTCGTCGAACAGGAAGAACTCTGGCTCTGGCCCGAACAGAACGGTGTCTGCGATGCCGGTGGAGCGCAGATACTCTTCAGCGCGTTTAGCGATAGAGCGTGGGTCGCGGTCGTAACCCTGCAGGGTGCCTGGCTCAAGAATATCGCAACGGATGATCAGGGTAGACTCTTCGAAGAACGGGTCAATGAGGGCAGTAGATGCGTCAGGCATCAGAACCATGTCGGATTCGTTGATACCTTTCCAGCCACCAATGGAGGAGCCGTCAAACATTTTGCCTTCTTCAAAGAATTCGGCATTCACCTGATGAGCAGGAATAGTGACGTGCTGTTCTTTACCTTTGGTATCGGTGAAGCGCAGATCAACAAACTTCACTTCATGTTCGTTCAGCATCGTCAAAACGTGTTCAGCGGACATACTTAACTCTCCAGATTGGTCATTGTCGTCGTGGTAACGAGGTCTTCAAATTCTGTATAAGGCAGGCGGTGGTGCCTTTTGTTGCCGTATTTTTTATAAAGCGAAATCTGTGCCAACTTTTAAAACACCCCAAAAAGGCGCTATCATGCGCACCGTAGTGCAAAAGGGCTGCACCACGGTGGTTTTGTTGCACCATTATAGTGCTTCAATGTGAACATTGAGCACCATATTGGTGCAATTTACGTTAAAGTGCCCTTTTACCGCTCCGTGAAAGCGATCACAAAGCATCTCTGCGATACTTGTTTGCGGGGGATGTTTGTGATCCTGTTTTGTAGTGCGATTAATCCGTGTACAATAACGCGCTATTTCTAATGCCTGAGGCAAAGTTGTGATCGAAAATCTGCGTAATATCGCCATCATCGCGCACGTTGACCATGGTAAAACTACCCTGGTTGATAAGCTGCTGCAGCAATCCGGTACGTTCGATGCGCGTGCCGAAACTCAAGAACGCGTGATGGACTCCAACGATTTGGAGAAAGAGCGTGGGATTACCATCCTCGCTAAAAACACCGCGATCAAATGGAATGACTACCGTATCAACATCGTTGATACCCCAGGGCACGCCGACTTCGGTGGTGAAGTTGAGCGCGTGATGTCCATGGTGGATTCCGTGCTGCTGGTGGTTGACGCATTTGACGGCCCAATGCCGCAGACGCGCTTCGTAACCAAAAAAGCATTCGCCCATGGCCTGAAGCCAATCGTGGTAATCAACAAAGTTGACCGTCCTGGCGCGCGTCCTGACTGGGTTGTTGATCAGGTCTTCGACCTGTTCGTTAACCTGGATGCGACCGACGAACAGCTGGACTTCCCGATCGTTTATGCGTCTGCGCTGAACGGTATCGCTGGTCTGGACCACGAAGACATGGCTGAAGACATGACCCCGCTGTACCAGGCGATTGTTGACCATGTTCCGGCACCAAACGTCGATCTCGACGGTACCCTGCAGATGCAGATCTCTCAGCTGGACTACAACAACTACGTTGGTGTAATCGGCATTGGTCGTATCAAGCGCGGTAAAGTGAAGCCAAACCAGCAGGTCACTATCATCGATAGCGAAGGTAAAACCCGTAACGGTAAAGTCGGTAAAGTGCTGACTCACCTGGGCCTTGAGCGTATCGAGAGCGACATTGCGGAAGCTGGCGACATCATCGCTATCACCGGTCTGGGCGAGCTGAACATCTCTGACACCATCTGCGACCCGCAGAATGTGGAAGCGCTGCCAGCGCTGTCTGTTGATGAGCCGACCGTAACCATGTTCTTCAACGTCAACACCTCTCCGTTCTGTGGTAAAGAAGGTAAGTTCGTTACCTCTCGTCAGATCCTTGACCGCCTGAACAAAGAGCTGGTGCACAACGTTGCGCTGCGCGTTGAAGAAACCGAAGACGCTGATGCATTCCGCGTTTCTGGTCGTGGTGAGCTGCACCTGTCTGTTCTGATCGAAAACATGCGTCGTGAAGGTTTCGAAATGGCGGTTTCCCGTCCGAAAGTTATCTTCCGTGAAATCGATGGCCGTAAACAAGAGCCATTCGAGAACGTGACGCTGGACGTTGAAGAGCAGCATCAGGGTTCTGTAATGCAGGCTCTGGGTGAGCGTAAAGGCGACCTGAAAAACATGAATCCAGATGGCAAAGGCCGCGTACGTCTCGACTACGTGATCCCAAGCCGTGGCCTGATCGGCTTCCGTTCTGAGTTCATGACCATGACTTCCGGTACCGGTCTGCTGTACTCCACCTTCAGCCACTACGACGACGTTCGTCCGGGCGAAGTGGGCCAGCGTAACAACGGCGTTCTGATCTCCAACGGTCAGGGTAAAGCGGTTGCGTTCGCCCTGTTCAGCCTGCAGGATCGCGGTAAGCTGTTCCTGGGTCACGGTGCAGAAGTTTACGAAGGCCAGATCATCGGTATTCACAGCCGTTCTAACGACCTGACGGTAAACTGCCTGACCGGTAAGAAACTGACCAACATGCGTGCGTCCGGTACTGACGAAGCAACGGTTCTGGTTCCACCGGTTAAGATGACGCTGGAGCAGGCTCTGGAATTCATCGATGACGACGAACTGGTAGAAGTAACACCACAGTCTATCCGTATCCGTAAACGTCACCTGACTGAAAACGATCGTAAACGTGCAATGCGCGGTTCAAAAGAAGATTAATACAGTCAGTCTGTAGGCCGGGTAAGCGCATGCGCCTCCCGGCAGGTAAAAAGCCGCTGAGCGATCAGCGGCTTTTTTATTAGAACGCGTACCGCACGCCCAGACGGATTCGGTACTGCTCGCGGTTGTAATCATTCCATCTGTCCAGCCACTGGAGTTCGAGGTACGGCAGCCAGTTTCTGTCGATTTTATAGCTGAACTTGTTCGTTATTTCCCAGTGGTGATCTTTGCCATTCTTACTGTGGTAATCATTTACCCGCTGGAAAAAGTGCGGCTCAAAGGTGTAGAAAAACGCATCCGCCACTTTAAAATTCCAGTAGTTAGCAAACTCGTGCGTGTCGTTCTTATCCATCTGCCCGTTATAGTCCGGCGTATCGTAATTGTTGTGGTTATAGCGATAGCGGAACGTCAGATTGAACCCATCCGTAAATTTGTAGTTGGTATCTAAATAAACAGCGCCGCCCGACCCTGCGCTGCTGTCGTTAATTAAACCGCCCGGCTGGAAAGTGAGTTTGTCGGTGGGTTTAAAGAGCGGATACCACCCCTCTATTTCGTTATAGCTGTGCTTAAGCTCATCCCATTTCCCCACGTTATAAGCGTTGGTGAACATCAGCCCCGCGCCCATATCGAAGTTATAGCCGGCTCGCAGGATCACCTCATGTAGCTCGGAGGCCGTATTGTATGCTTCTCGTGTTTCGACATACGCCCCGGCAAATACCGGGCAGGAGACAGACGACACGATCAGTACAGTAATGATTCTTTTCATAACTTATCCATGTAACAGATAAAGAAAGGCCACCCCTCCCATAGAGAGGGAAGGGATTAATGGCCGGATTTATTGTTATAAAGTGACTGCTGACGCTTTATCGTTGGTGGTTATCTCAGGGGTATTCGCTGATGGTTTTTTTCGGTTTGCAATCTCCTCAATAATAAAGGCGAAGCGCGCTTCGTTGAGTTTATAAAAGAGTCCCATCGTGATGGCGGCGATAATCGCCAGGCCGCAGGGCCAGAGAAAAATAAGCTGGCGCAGCCCCAGCAGCGTGCCTGCGCTCTGCACCGCATGGGGCACGTAACCGATCTGGGTCAGCATAATGCCAGGCAAGAAACCGGCGAGGGCCGCGGAGATTTTGCGCGAGAAGGTATAGCCGGTATAAACCGACCCTTCGGCGCGAATGCCGGTTTTCCACTCGCCATAATCAACGGTATCCGGCACCAGGGCCCAGTTCAGACTGTTGACGAAAGCGGTGCCGAAAAAGGCCATACAGGAAAAGAGCACAAACAGCAGGGAGTTGCTCCCCCAGAAGAAGTTCAGCACGTCGCCCACCGCCCATAGCGTCAGCCCGCCCAGGTAAACCGGTTTTTTGCCGAAACGCTTAACCGCGCCGGGCACCAGAAACACGCCGACCAGAATACAGCCCATGCTGAAAAAGCCCATCCACGACAGCAGGTGCAGATCGTTCAGCACGTACTGGGTGTAATAGACCTGAATCGCCAGCTTGATGTTAAAGGCGGCAAGGGTACAGAGGTTGGCGATGCATAAGACCAGCAGCGGCGGGTTGCGGAAAATCGCGCAGAACGATTTCAGAATGCCGGGTTTATGGTGATCGGGTGTGATCTCCACATAGCGCTCTTTCACGCCGCTATAGCACCACCACATGCAGAACAGCCCGCCGGTGACAAACACCAGAGCGGCAACCAGATAGCCGAGGGAGGGCTGGCTGACGAACAGCGCCTGAATGGGCATAAAGCCGACGGTGCAGAGCAACAACCCCACCGTTGCGCCGCCCTGACGCCACGCCGCCAGCTGCGCGCGCTCGTTCGGGTTTTTGGTGATGGCCGGGACCATCGCACCGTAGGCGCAGTTCATCAGGCTATAGCAGAGGCCGAACATCATAAAGAGCACGGTGGCGATAGCCGTTTTCACCGTCAGGCTAAAGTCGTTAGCCATAAACTGCGCCGCAGCAACCAGCGCAACGGGTACCGAAGCATAGAGAATAAAGGGCCGGAATTTTCCCCGTGCGCCGATATTTCGCCGGGAGTCCACCAGCACGCCGGTCAGCATGTCGGTAAAGGCGGTAAAGAACTTCGCCACCAAAAAAATAATGCCGCCATAGAACGCGGGCATGCCCAGTTCGTCGGTGTAAAACTTCAGCAAATAGAGCGTGCCGATACAGAGCATCAGATTCGAGCCAAAATCGCCCATCCCGTAGGCGCACTTCTCTCGCAGGCTCAATTTCAGGGTTAACGGATCAGTGTTATGTGTCATGGTCGATCCTCAGAGCGCCCATAGGGCGCTCCATCTCGTCATTTATGCCGTACGTTTACGCAGTTCGATCTCTTCCACGATGCGCACATACATCTTTTCGTTGAGGTTGTAGAAACAGCCCATCGCCACGATGGTGATGACTGCCAGCAGGCTGGGGTAGATAAATATCAGCTGCCGCAGCCCTTCAACGGTCCCGGCGGATTGCACCACGTTGGGCACATAGCCGATCTGCGTAAGCATCATCCCCGGGAAGAAGCCCGCCAGTGCCTGGGATACCTTCCTGAAGAAGGTAAAGCCGGTGTAAACCGTCCCCTCAGAGCGCACGCCGGTGCGCCACTCGCCATATTCCACGGTATCGGACACCAGCGCCCAGTTCAGGCTGTTCACAAATGCGGAGCCAAAGAAGGCCAGACAGGAGAACGCCACAAAGCTCACCGAGCCACCGCCGAAGAAGTAGTTGAGCAGATCGCCCGCCACCCAAATCATCAGCCCGCTGATATAGACCTTTTTCTTGCCGAAGCGCCGCACCGCGCCGGGCATCATAAAGACGCCGATAAAAATACAGCCCATGCTGAAGAAGCCCATGTATGACAGCAGGATCGGGTCGTTCAGCACGTACTGCGTGTAGTAAACCTGAATGGCGAGCTTGACGTTAAAGGCACCCAGCGTGCAGAGGTTGGCGATGCAGAGAATAAACAGCGGACGGTTCCCGGCGATGGCGCGAAACGACTGCAACAGTCCCGGTTTTTGCGCCGGATTAGCAGGCTGCGTTTCGACGTAACGCTCGGTCACGCCCTTATAGCACCACCACATAAAGAACAGCCCGAACAGCGAGAAAAGGGTGGCGGCAAAGATATAGCCAAGCTGGTCATTGCCCTCAATCAGGTTCATTACCGGGACAAAACCGACGGTACAGAGCAGCAGGCCAAGCGTGGCACCGCCCTGACGCCAGGCGGCCAGCGAGGCGCGCTCGTCCGGGTTTTTGGTAATGGCGGGCACCATCGCGCCGTAAGAGCAGTTCATCATGCTGAAGAACAGGCCGTACAGCATGAAGAGCACCGTCGCCATCACCGTTTTACCGGTGATTTCAAACGGCGTGCCGACGAAGTTGGCAATCGCCAGCAGCGTCACCGGGAAGGCGGCATACAGTACGAACGGGCGGAATTTTCCTTTCGGGCCGATCTTGCGCCGGGCGTCGAGCATGATCCCGGTGCCCATATCGGTGAAGGCGGTAAAGAACTTGGCAATCAGGAAGATGATCCCGCCGTAGGTCCCCGGCAGGCCCAGCACATCGGTGTAGAACTTCAGCAGATAGAGCGTGCCGATATCCAGCAGGATGTTAGAGCCGAGATCGCCCATCCCATAGGCGAGTTTTTCTTTAAACGGCAGGCGTAGGGTTGCCGGATCAGAAGTATGTTGACTCATTATTGTTCTCCGTCTGCCCGCAGGTCTCCCTGCGGGCGAGCCTTATCAGATATGACGTAAGGTGCTAAACAGATCTGCCCATTCGCTTTGCTGGCGATAGAAGACCGGCGGTTTGCCGAGTGGGGCCTCAACGGTCACATCACCGCCCTGGCAGGTTTCACCCGTCCACGCATTGACCCAGCTGTCCTGCGGCAGATAGAGCGACCAGTCATGGCGGCCCTCTTCATACACGGGCGCCACCAGCAGATCGCGGCCAAACAGATACTGGTATTTCAGCGTGTAGGCGCGCGCGTCCTCTTCATAGTGCAGGAACAGCGGGCGCATCACCGGCAGGCCGCTTTTCGCGTTCTGCGCGACGGCAGCTTTGATATACGGTTTCAGGGTGGTGAAGACGGTGGTCATACGCGCAAAGTGAGCGATGGTTTCGGCGTCGCCATCGAACTGCCAGTTGTCGCCAGGACGGTTGCCTTCGTGGGTACGCATCATCGGCGTAAAGGCGCTGAAATCGCACCAGCGCAGCAGCAGCTCTTTGGTGCGTTTCATCTCGAACAGGGTGGTATAGCCGCCGATGTCGCTGTGGTGCAGCCCGTGACCGGTCATCGCCAGAGACAGCGCAGCAGGTACGACGGACGCCAGACCGTCGTCCAGGCTCCAGTCGACGTTCTGATCTCCCGCCCACATCATCACCGAGTGCTTCTGGCTGCCGGTATAACCCGCGCGCATGAAGAACAGGATCTCGCCGAGCTTGCCGGTCTCTTCCAGCGCCTCGTAGTTACATTTCGCCCACAGGGCAGGCCAGGCGTTATGCATGATCTCCGCGCTGACGCCGTTGTGCAGGAAGGTATCGGTTGGCAGATATTCGCCAAAATCGGCCATCCAGCCGCCGCAACCCAGTTCGATCAGGTTCTTTTTGATCACCTCTTTGTACCAGCCGTAGGCTTCCGGGTTGGTCAGGTCGATGACGCCCGCATAGAACTCGCCGAACTCGACGTGGTACTCCTTGCCGTCGGCATTTTTGGTCAGATAGCCGCGTTTTGCCGCCTCTTCGCAGAGATCTTTGTCGCTGGCGACGTAGGGGTTGATATAGGAGAGGAACTGCACCCCTTCCTGTTTCCACTGCGCAATACGCTCATCGAGCTGCGGATAGAGCTCGCTGTTCCACTTCCAGTTCCACATCACGCGTTTGCCAAAGGAGGTCATGCGGATGCCGGACCAGTCCTGCGCCCAGATGCCGTTCACCTTCACGCCACCTTCGCGCATGAGGTCGAGCTTCTGCTGGCACACGTCGGTGCCGCCCTGAATGCCCAGCGTCACCCCGTCGTAAACCCAGTCCGGCAGCTCCGGCTGACGCCCCAGCAGGCCGGTGAGTTTTTCCAGCAGATCGACATAGGTTTCTGCGCAGTCGAAGCGCAGCGTGGCGTTATCTTCCCAGAACGCCAGCTCGTGGAAGTCTGGCGCACTGAAGTCGAAGTTCATGTAGCAGCTGTTATCCACGTGGCAGTAGTACTTCTGGGTGCTCACAAAGGTGGGTTGCGGGAAGAAGGTCCAGTAGTAATCCCCGCCCGCGTTCTCTTTGCAGTCGGCCTGCCAGGTCACGTAAGTCTGCTTATTGCGGCCCACCCCCTGTTCGCTGGTCCACAGCGGGAACGGCTTGCCGCGCAGGTCGAAGTAGGAGAACTGCTCCCCGCAGCCGTAGATATGATCTTCAGGCTGGGCCGCCAGCCGCAGCCAGATGCGGTTATGGCGGGTGGCATCGTTTTTGAGCTTTAACGTCAGGCGGCCTTCCGTATCAAGATCTACCAGCAGCGTGGCGCTTACCGCATCGCCACGGGTGAAGCGGATCGCCCAGCCTGCGCTTTGCTGTGTAACGGTCGCGTCCGTCAGGGCGATTTTTTCGTTGAGCTTGTCTTTGATGCTGAAGTTGCCGCGAAACATTTCGATATCGGCAACGCCCGCGCCGATCCACAGGCAAGGTTCATCGGTGGAGTGGGATAAAATCAGACGGTCCTGCCAGCGCAGGGTGAAGCCATGTTCGTTATTTTTCAGATCAATATTGTGTAGGGTACGCATAGAAAACTCCGTCTTTATTATTTGGCCTGGCTATCCAGTAATCCGGCGGCTACGGCAGGGGCTAAGCCCGGGGCCAGCGGCAGGCGGGGGATCACCAGGCAGTGCAGCAGATGGTAAATATCCTGCTTGCCGTCCCAGACTTTGGTGGTCACTTCGTTGTTGATGTCCAGCTCCTGCCACCAGGATCCGTTCTCGTAATCCATCAGGTATTTGATGCAGTAATCCCACCATTTCTGATACCAGGCTTCGTACTGCGCCTCGCCGGTCACGGTATAGAGGGCATAGGCCGTGCCCATCGCTTCGACGATCGGCCAGCGCACGCGTTCGCGCACAATAGGCTTACCATCCCAGCCGACGGAGTAGACGAAGCCGTCGGCCCCGTCCGGCGCCCAGGCATCGCGGATGGTGGCGTGGAACAGTCCTTTTGCGTCTTCCAGCAGCCACGCTGGCGGGGTTTCAAAGCGGGCTTCCAGTGCGGCGCGCAGATGCAACATCAGACGGCCCCACTCAATCCAGTGTCCCGGCGTACCGCCGTAGGCGCGGAAACGGTGGGCAGGGTTATCGATGTTGTAGTCGCGGATCGGGTTCCAGTTGGTGTCAAAATGCTCGTTAACGCGATACTCACCCTTGCGCGCCACGTCGTGAATAATCACCGAGGCGATGCGCAGGGCGCGGTCGAGCCATTTGCGATCGTGGGTGACGTCATAGACGATGAGGAAGGCTTCCACAGCGTGCATATTGGCATTGCCGCCACGGTAATCTTCCGTTTTGCTGAAGGCTTCGTCCCAGGATTCCAGGCACATTTGCTCCTGTTCGCTCCAGAAGTAGCGCTCAATCACCTCGATGGCGTCGTCCAGCAGCTTGCGCGCCTGCGGATGTCCGGTGGTAACGGCGCTCGCCGCGCCGAGCAGCACGAAGAAGTGCTGATAGCCCTGCTTGGAGGCATCCATCACCCCTTCATCGTTAACGCAGGCGTACCAGCCGCCATGCTGTTTGTCGCGCAGCGGGCCGTTCAGGGCATTGATGCCATGCTCAACCAGGGCGTATGCACCCGGGCGCCCCATATTGGCGGCCACCGCGTAGACGTGCAGCATACGGGCGGTGATCCACAGATGCGTGCCCATATCGCTGCGAACCTGGCCGTTATTGCCCAGCCAGCCAAAGCCGGTGGGAACGGCGGCGTTTTTGCCGAAGTCGAGAATGCGGTCGGTCTCTTGTTCGAGCCAGCGGTTATGGCTCAGGGTGTTAAACCATTTCATATTCGGGTCCTCTCTTAACGGCGGGCCATCATTTCGTCGACGATCTCGCCCAGACGCTGTAGTTTTGGTACAGAAATATCGCGGAGCATCAGCCCGGTGTCCGGCAGGCCAATCACTGATGACCAGACGGCGCGACCAGCTAAAAAGCCTGACGCGCCCGCCTGCATCGCCACGCTTACGGCGCGCGGGAAGAGCTTGTCGTCCACGCCGGAGGAGAGGATGACCCAGGGCATGTTGATCTGTTCGTTGAGCTTCTGCGAGGCCGCCAGCAGCGCCTGCTGCGTGCCTTTGCCAAACAGCGGCATCTCCACTTTGTAGAGATCGGCACCGCTGTCTCCCAGCTCTTTGGCCGCGTCGATAATCGCCTGCTCGCGGTTAAACGCGGCACCGCGGCGCGGCGGACGCACCACCGGCTCGATAATGCTCAACAGACCGTTGTCGTGACACAGCGTGTTGAACGCCTTCACCATCTCCAGACGCTGCTGCGGATCTTCGTCGCTGCGCCACAGCACCAGCAGCTTCAGCGCCTTGCCGCCATCGCGTTTGACCGCCTGCGCGTCGACATTCTTGTCGATCACCACGCTGTCGACAGGAATACCGTTCCCCGGAATAAACTCGTCAGCGGCCACAATCATCGCGCAGCTTTTCGCAACCGCCTGCTGCTCCACGATCTGGCGATAGCAGAACTGCTGGTCGACGAGGATCGCGGAGGCGTATGGCGACAGAATTTTCGCCGCGTTGACCTTAAAATCTGTCAGATGCTGGTCCGTGACCGGCACCGGCGCGCCTGCCGCAGCAAACATCAGGCGCATCGCTTCGCGCTGATCGACGGCCAGCATGGCAAAACCGCCGGAAGGTCGGGTGATATCTTTCAGGGTGTACATCGTCATTCCTCAGTCCTTTCGTATCAGTGTGATTTTTTCAGCCCGGCGGATGCGCGAACCTGTTCGAGAATGGCTGTCCAGTCTTCGCGCCCACGCCCGGCGGCGCGGGCCTGGTTGTAAACTTCGCGGGAGGCGGCGCCCAGCGGCATCGGAACGTGGAGCTGGTTGGCCACGTCCAGGGCGATCCCCAGATCTTTATGTGCAAGGTCGATCATAAAGGCGGGAGAAAGATCCCCTTTCAGCACCTTGTTCGGCCAGGAGGTGGTGAAGTGGCCTTTGCCCGCAGGGGTGCCGCTCATCACCTTCAGCGCCACCTCGAAAGAGAGGCCGAGGGCTTCACACAGCACGGCCGCCTCGGCAGAGAGGGCGTTCAGGGCGATACTCATGTAGTTATTGATGAGCTTCACGCGGATGCCCATGCCCGGCCCGCCGGCGTTAATCAGCTCATTGCCCATCGCCATTAAGACGGGGGTAGCGCGCTCAACCTGCTGCGCCGTACCGCCTGCCAGCAGGAGCAGCGTGCCGGCGATGGCGTGGTCAGAGGTGCGCCCGACGGGCACATCCATCAGGCTGAAGCCGCGTTCAGCCATGTCGCGGATCAGGGCGTCGGTTTGCAGGGGATGAATGGTGGACATATCGATCACCAGCGCATTGCGGGATAACCCTTCGCACACGCCGTGCTCGCCGAACAGTACGCTGCGCACCAGATCACCGTTGGGCAGCATGGTGATAACGAATTCGGCGTCCATTGCAGCCTGCGCGGGCGTAGTTGCTGCCTGGGCACCGCTTGCAACCAGCGTCTGAACCGCCTGGGGGTTCACATCAAAGACATGAAGCTGGTGGCCTTGCTTCAACAGATTCTTCGCCATTGGCGCGCCCATCTGCCCTAAACCGATAAATGCGATTGCTGACATGCCTCTCTCCTGTCATATCGTGTCAATTTTTGCGCGTTTATGTTGTCTGTTTTTGATCGTATTTGTAATTTATAGTCAAAAAATAGACATGGGTCACTTTTTAAACATTTGGTGAAATTAAAATGAGCGCAACAGAAAACGCAGAAGGAATCACCATGACTCGCATCGTTTGTGTTGGCATCACCGTGCTGGATCGCATCTGGTATCTCGATGATTTACCAAAGGAAGGTGGGAAATATGTCGCAAAAAATTATACGGAAGTGGGCGGCGGCCCGGCAGCAACCGCGGCGGTGGCGGCGGCAAAGCTGGGCGCGAAGGTGGATTTTATTGGCCGGGTGGGGGACGACGATACCGGGACAAGATTGCTCACGGAGCTGGAATCCCTGGGGGTGAATACCCGCTATACGCGCGTCGTGAAAGGTGCCCGCTCGTCCCAGTCCGCCGTGCTGGTGGATGCAGGCGGAGAACGCATTATTGCCAACTATCCCAGCCCGGATCTCCCTGCTTCGGCAGACTGGCTGCATGAAATCGACTTCTCTCAGTGGGACGTCGTATTAGCAGACGTGCGCTGGCATGAAGGGGCCAGAGAGGCGTTTACCCTTGCCCGCCAGCAGGGTGTGCCGACCCTGCTTGATGCGGATGTCACCCCGCAGGATATCGCGGAGCTGATTACCTTAAGCGATCACGCAGCCTTCTCTGCGCCGGGACTGCGGCGTTTAACGCAGCGGGAGGAAGTCGAAGAGGCGCTGAAAAAAGCACAAACGCTCACAAATGGACATGTGTATGTCACTCAGGGGCGAGACGGTTGCTTCTGGCTGGAGAACGGCGCGCTATGTCATCAGCCGGGCTTTGAGGTAGAGGTGGTTGATACCACCGGGGCGGGGGATGTTTTCCACGGTGCGCTGGCGGTTGGCCTGGGGCAAAAGCAATCTCCGTTGGAAGCGGTACGCTTCGCCAGCGCTGTTGCAGCATTGAAATGCACGAAGCCTGGCGGACGGGCTGGTATACCTGACTGTGATCAAACCCGCTCTTTTTTGTCACTTTTTGTATAAAATGCGGGGCGTGATGGTTTTCAGAGGACAGCCCATGAGCCTTACCGAACTGACCGGCAACCCGCGTCACGATCAGCTGCTAACGCTGATTGCCGACCGTGGCTATATGAACATTGATGAACTGGCGCAACTGCTGGATGTCTCCACGCAAACGGTGCGCCGGGATATTCGCAAGCTGAGTCAGCAGGGGCTGATTACGCGTCATCATGGCGGCGCGGGCAGGGCATCCAGCGTAGTTAACACCGCCTTCGAGCAGCGCGAAGTCTCCATGACCGAAGAGAAGCGGGCGATAGCCGAAGCCATTGCCGACTACATTCCCGATGGCTCAACCATCTTTATCACTATCGGGACGACCGTGGAGCACGTTGCCCGGGCGCTGCTTAACCATAATCATCTGCGCATCATCACCAACAGCCTGCGGGTGGCGCACATTCTTTATAAGAATCCACGTTTTGAGGTGATGGTCCCCGGCGGCACGCTGCGCCCGCACAATGGAGGCATTATCGGGCCTGCCGCCACGGCGTTCATCTCTGGCTTTCGCGCAGATTATCTGGTGACCAGCGTCGGCGCGATCGAGCAAGACGGCGCGATGATGGAGTTCGATGTCAATGAAGCCAGCGTGGTGAAAACCATGATGGCCCACGCCCGGCATATCTTACTGGCGGCCGATCATACGAAATATCACGCCTCTGCTGCGGTTGAAATTGGTAACGTGGCGCAGGCGACGGCGCTCTTTACTGACGAGCTACCCGGCTCCGCGCTACAAACGCACCTTAAATCGAGCAAAGTTGAAGTCATTGAAGTCAATTCAAACGACGAACAGCAGGCGGGTTAACCCTCTTCCGGTCCGACGGTGAGCGTCGGGCCGTTCCTTTCTTTAAGCTGAAGCTGGCGCATAGCCAAACATCTCCTTTCCCGCTACAGTTACTTTTCACGGCAAACAAGGAGAGAGAAATGCTCTATATCTTTGATTTAGGAAACGTAATTGTCGATATCGACTTCAATCGCGTGCTGGGCGCCTGGAGTAATTTCAGTCGCGTGCCGCTGGCGACGCTTAAACAAAGTTTTACGATGGGCGAGGCTTTTCATCAGCATGAGCGCGGTGAGATTTCGGATGAAGTTTTTGCCGAAAAGCTCTGCCATGAGATGGCCCTCCCCCTCAGTTACGAGCAATTTTCCCATGGATGGCAGGCGGTCTTTGTCGGTATCCGCCCTGAAGTGATTGCCATCATGCACAAACTGCGCGAGCAGGGGCATCGGGTGGTGGTACTTTCCAACACCAATCGTCTGCACACCACCTTCTGGCCAGAAGAGTATCCCGAAGTGAAAGCGGCTGCGGACAAGATCTATCTCTCTCAGGAGATGGGAATGCGTAAGCCGGAGGCGCGCATCTATCAGGCCGTTCTGCAGGCGGAAGGATTCTCTGCCGCCGATGCCGTCTTTTTTGACGATAACGTCGATAATATAGAGGGAGCTAACCAGGCAGGTATCACGTCAATTCTGGTGACCGGAAAAGAGACGATACCGAACTACTTTGCGAAGCAGTTATGCTAAAAAACGTTCATCAAAAAGCCAGCCACCACACCAGGCCGCTGCGTGCGTGGCTAAAACTTCTCTGGCACCGCATCGATGAGGACAACATGACCACGCTGGCAGGTAACCTTGCCTATGTGTCGTTGCTCTCTCTGGTGCCGCTGGTCGCGGTCATCTTTGCGCTTTTCGCCGCCTTTCCGATGTTTTCGGATGTCAGCCTGCAGTTGCGGCATTTTGTCTTTGCCAACTTTATGCCGGCAACCGGGGATGTCATCCAGAACTACATTGAGCAGTTTGTTGCTAACTCCAGCAAGATGACGGCGGTCGGTGCGGTGGGTCTTATTGTCACTGCGCTGTTGCTGATGTATGCCATTGATAGTGCCCTGAACACTATCTGGCGCAGCACCCGCGCACGGCCTAAAGTTTACTCGTTTGCGGTCTACTGGATGATCCTGACCCTGGGGCCATTACTGGCTGGAGCCAGTCTGGCGATCAGTTCCTATCTGCTCTCTTTGCGTTGGGCCAGCGATCTCAACAGCGTGATTGACGATGTGCTGCGGATCTTTCCGCTGTTCCTCTCCTGGCTCGCTTTCTGGCTGCTATACAGTATTGTGCCTACGACGCGCGTGCCTAACCGGGATGCGATGGTGGGCGCGCTGGTTGCCGCTCTGCTGTTTGAACTGGGCAAGAAAGGATTCGCGCTTTACATCACCATGTTCCCCTCCTATCAACTGATTTATGGCGTGCTGGCGGTGATCCCCATTTTGTTCCTCTGGGTTTACTGGACGTGGTGTATCGTCTTGCTTGGCGCGGAAATTACTGTCACTCTCGGGGTATACCGCGAGCTAAAAAAAGCAGCAGAAGCCGAAAAACAACGAGAAGCAGACCAACCATGATTGCATTGATTCAGCGCGTAACCCGTGCCAGCGTCACCGTGGAGGGGGAAGTGACGGGTGAAATTGGTCCGGGACTTTTAGTCCTGTTAGGTGTCGAAAGGGATGACGACGAGCAAAAAGCCAACCGCTTATGTGAACGCGTGTTGGGTTACCGCATCTTCAGCGATGCGGATGGCAAGATGAACCTTAACGTCCAGCAGGCGGGTGGCAGCGTGCTGGTGGTGTCACAGTTTACGCTGGCGGCTGATACCGAGCGCGGCATGCGCCCCAGCTTTTCTAAAGGGGCGGCGCCGGATCGGGCTGAAGCGCTCTATGAATACTTTGTTGAGCGTTGCCGCCAGCAAGAGATGCATACACAGACCGGACGATTCGCTGCGGATATGCAGGTTTCGCTGGTAAATGATGGCCCTGTCACTTTCTGGCTCCAGATATGAGTGAGCTGACGGTATGGCCGCGGGTAACCAGAGAGAGTACAGCTATGTATCACCTTCGAGTACCGCAAACGGAAGAAGAGTTAGCGCTTTACTACCAGTTCCGCTGGGAGATGTTACGTAAGCCATTACATCAGCCGAAAGGGTCGGAACGCGACGCCTGGGACGCGATGGCGCATCACCAGATGGTGATGGATGAAGAGGGCAATCTTGTCGCGGTTGGGCGGCTCTATATCAATGCCGATAATGAAGCCTCTATCCGCTTTATGGCGGTGCACCCTTCCGTACAGGATAAAGGTTTGGGCACATTAATGGCGATGACGCTGGAGTCCGTAGCCCGCCAGGAGGGTGTTAAGCGCGTCACCTGTAGCGCGCGCGAAGACGCGGTAGAGTTTTTTGCCAAGCTGGGTTTCATAAACCAGGGCGAAATCACCACCCCGCAAACCACCCCGATTCGTCATTTTTTGATGATCAAACCCATCGCCTCGCTGGATGATATTCTGCACCGCGCCGACTGGTGTGGACAGCTACAGCAGGCCTGGTATCAGCACATCCCCCTGAGCGAAAAGATGGGGGTGCGCATTCAGCAGTACACCGGGCAAAAATTTATCACCACCATGCCGGAGATCGGCAACCAGAACCCGCACCACACCCTGTTTGCCGGCAGCCTCTTCTCGCTGGCGACGCTCACCGGTTGGGGGCTTATCTGGCTCATGCTGCGCGAGCGCCATCTTGGTGGCACCATCATTCTGGCCGACGCCCATATTCGCTACAGCGCGCCAATCAGCGGCAAGCCGAGCGCAGTCGCCGACCTGGGTGCCCTGGGTGGCGATCTCGACCGCCTGGCGCGAGGCCGCAAGGCACGTGTGCAGATGCAGGTCGAACTGTTCGGCGATGAAACGCCTGGCGCGGTGTTTGAGGGGACCTATATCGTTCTTCCTGCGAAGCCGTATGGCGCGTATGAAGAGGGCGGGAACGAGGAGGAGTAGTGTCCGGGTTCGAGAGTTACCGGTGGTAAAAGAGGTAACTCTCATTTTCATATCGTCAGGCTAATGACTTAAAAACGATAGCCCATGCCCACGTTAAAACCATTAATTGAATAGTCGCGATCCATACTGGCTTTTGTGCCTTCATAGCCGAGATTAATGGAGAGATTATCGACCGGGTTCATCACCATTCCCACTCCCCAGGCGAAAGACGCTGATCTCTCGGAAATACCGTCATGGTGCACTTCATTATGACCATAATTCACCCAGCGGGTATTCCCGGACGCTTTTACCCATGCGGTACCGCCGAGGGCATAGAGTGAAACATAGTCATTAATGCGGTACGCCGGTCCTGCCAGCAAAGAGTAGTAATTTACGTCTATATCATTGTGAACAATGTCGCGGGTTGCTAAATAATCTTGTTTAGTGTGCGTTTTCATCCAGGTAAAAGAGCCAAGAAGGCCGATCGGTGAATCAAATTCATAGCGATACTGGACGTTAACGCCGTTCAGGTTGTCAAAATCTTTTACGTCGCTGTGCGCGTAGCCTAAAGAAAAGGTGTGATGATTTGCAAAGGCCAGGCTGCTGGTCAGAGAGGCAGCCAGTAAAATTACCAGAGCGCTTTTATTCATTGATGTAATCCATTAATCAAAGAAACTAAATATTTAATAATGATGGTAAGAGGGGAGCGTGAAGATTATTTTCCCTTTATCACACTGCCTTGGGCGATTTATTTTGCGTTGCTAGCTTTGCGGGTGCAAACCTTAATTGCTTTATCACCAATGTGGGATTTCTTAATTCGTTTTCTTTGTCTGCTCACCATGCAGAGACCCTGCTGCGGTACTCGCTCGCCAGGCTATATCCTGAATAACATCCCGGGCCGCCTGGCTAATCCCACCCAGTTGAAAGAAGCCGTGGATCACGCCAGACCAGCGTTGACAGGTAGAGTTCACCCCTTGATCGATCAGGTGATGATGCAAGGCTTCGCCTTCGTCGCACAATGGGTCATATTCGGCGGTAATGATATGAGTTTTCGGCAGGCCATAAAAATCGTCCCGCCACAATGGGCTGGCTTCAGGATGTTGGCGCTCGGTATGAAGAAGATACATGTCGTAACCGCTGAGTAGCGTGTCGCGGGTAATCACGTAGTCCGAACCATTGCGGGTGTAGCTTTCAAAACAGGCCGTTGCGTCGAGCATAGGATAGATAAGAATCAGCTGTGCAGGCTGCCACAAACCCGTGGTTTTGAGCCGCAGCGCAGTGACCAGGGCCAGGTGTCCGCCCGCGCTGTCTCCGCAAAGGGTGATACGGTTTTTATCCACCCCCAACCGTTCGGCGTTTTGCCAGAGCACGTTTGCCCCTTTCTCAGCGTCATCGTGAGCAGCCGGAAAGGTGTGCTCTGGTGCGAGCCGGTATTGCACCGCAATGACCCGGCAGTTGCCGTAATACGCCAGCTGACGCAGCTGGTTATCATGCGTATCGAAGCCGCCACTAACAAAACAACCCCCATGATAATAGATAACGGCAGGCAGCGTTGCGGGTGCATTGAGCGGTGAGAATATGCGAAAAATAATTCCGTCGAGTTCAAGCTTTGTCACCTGTACACGGGTTTCTTTCTCTCCGGCAAGCACCGTACTGGCAACGTAACCCGCTCTCCGGTCATCAATATTCTGGCGACGAGAAGAAGGTCGCCCTGCGGCGATAAACTCCTGAACCAGTTTATTAATACCTTTTTCCAGTGCCATAGATGCCTCCCTTTTCCTGTATGGATACACAGCGTTATAGCCTGGTTTTATGCAGATGAAAACAGAGGATTGTGATGAGGATTAGAATCTGGAAAGCGGCTCGCAAATGCGAATACAACGGTTTCACAGGATACAGGTGCGTTCCCACTGCACGCTTCCCTGATTTGCTCCTGCTGCTCTTTTGTCCAGGAATCAACCGTTCCCGGCTTGTTGGCCTCTATCGCTGCCAGCACATGCGCCAGCGAATTATTCTCAACTACCGTCTTCCCGCCCTGCGCCCCGGCCACCGCCGTACCGTCACCCGCCAGGCCGCCCGCAATACCCGCCGCGATGGTTGCCAGGCTGCTGATGGTCTGCTTCTGGCTTTCACTCAGCTCAGCCACCTCCTTCCCGTACATCTCCTTCGCAATCGAGCCTGCCAGCTCCCCGGCCACGGCACCTGCTGCGCCCGCCAGGGCGCTCTGCCCCTGCATGGCGGCGAGGGCGGCATTCGCCACCGCGTGGGCCGCGGCTTTTTCCATGCCGTCCTCCAGCCCGGAACGGTGCCCGATGACCTCCGCCACGTACGCGTATCCTTACTTTTCTTCATTAAGTTATTCTCAACAACAAAGTCATTAAGTTAGATATAGTTATCGACAAAAAACCATATTAATTCTTTTGGAAAAAATAAAATAAGGCATCCATATAACCACACCAAGTATTCCACTTACTAATAATCTTATGTCATCTGAATTCAGCTGCACGTTAAAAAGAATAGCAGGTAATACAGTAAAGTAGAGAGCAATAATTAATCCTGTTGCATAATAAGTGATCATTATTTTTCGAGTTCCTTTTTTGTGTCTAAAAAACAACCATGCTGCATAAAGAGAAATAATGAATCCATATATCAGAAACGAAAATGCTCCCATAGCGTAATAAGATAAAAAACCAATTTCATTAAAATGATTGAATGCAGTCATGGTGAAGCTGTAAAGTCCAATAGCACTACCAATAACACCCAAGATGAGCCCCAAAGCAGGAAGATACAGTAGTCCATTAATTTTGCTTAATTCCTCTTTCTCACAAGCATCACACAATCCAGACGTTTTGTTTGCTTCTATGATTTTACATTTTATACATTCCATTTTTATTCCCTCGTTCATTCATGGTGTGGCGATAATGTTTGGTTTTGTACCCCCATCACATGGATGGGGATTGCTATGTCATCTTTTTTTACTTTTCCTGTAGCGTTGGTAATAAATCCACCAACAGCCAGACCCTGAAAGAACCCCACAAAATACGCCAGTTTTTATTGCTTTTATAAAGTTAATATTTAGAAAGCTAAAATTAACTGAGTAATACAATGAATAAAAGAACTCTGTCCCAATCTGGACGAGCATAAACCATAGGGAAAAAACTAGCACAAGAGCTAAGTTGAGATACAAGAAAGTAAATAACCAATTAATTTTTTTACTTTTCATTTCTGCGCCTCCGAATGAACATTAATCCATTTTCCGGCCTGGTCATTTGAAAATTCAGTTGTCCCGGAACCGAATATATTTCCTGCAACTCCTGGCAACGGATCTAACGGCAAAGGTTTGGATATACCCATGCCAACATCAACCCATCCCCAGTTTTTCCAGTTTGGGTTAATAAACTTATCGAGTTGCCCCTGAAGCACCTTACCGGCACCATAACCCAGCCCGGAAGCCATACCGCTCATTGCTCCACCAATTAACGGATCATCTTCTTTCAGGTAACTGGACGTCGCTCCGCTGCCTGCATTTACTGCCATAGTGCCCCACAAGCCTGTTCCGGCTGTCAATGCACCAGTCCAGTAACCCAGAATGACGTCATTCGGATTTATTTCATGATTAATCAGCATGCCCACGCCTGCATTGGCACCGGCCCCAATCAGGCTGGTCGTAGCTGCGGCTCCCGGCAATAGCGGCCACGCCATTGCACTTCCCATTGCAGCTACCGCTGTTTCACACGACACCGGTGTTCCACCACTGCACGCTTCCCTGATTTGCTCCTGCTGCTCTTTTGTCCATGAATCAACGGTTCCCGGCTTGTTGGCCTCTATAGCCGCCAGGACATGCGCCAGCGAATTATTCTCAACCACCGTCTTCCCGCTCTGCGCCCCGGCCACTGCCGCAGCCGTACCGTCACCCGCCAGGCCGCCCGCAATAGCCGCCGCGATGGTCGCCAGGCTGCTGATGGTCTGTTTCTGGCTTTCACTCAGCTCAGCCACCTCCTTCCCGTACATCTCCTTCGCAATCGAACCTGCCAGCTCCCCGGCCACGGCACCTGCTGCGCCCGCCAGGGCGCTCTGCCCCTGCATGGCGGCGAGGGCGGCATTCGCCACCGCGTGGGCCGCGGCTTTTTCCATACCGTCTTCCAGCCCGGAACGGTGCCCGATAACCTCCGCCACGTACGGCGCAGCTGCCCCGGCCAGCGCACCCGCTATATCTCCGCCAGCCGCACCCTTCACGGCGGCGGTGGCGGCCTGGATGGCCCGCTGGATGTCGCTGCCGGTGCCGTACTCCGCCATCGCCGTGCGGCCCGCCTGTTCCGCAATCTCCTCCGGCGTCGGGCTGGCGTTGCCTCCGGCCCTGAGCTGCTCTTCGGCGGCACGCAGGGCGGCGGGGTCCTTCATGGCTTTTTGCTGCGCAATCTGGCCTTCGGTGCGGGCAATGTCCGACATCTGACTGCCGATATCGCTGATAAGCTGCGCCTCGTCGAGCCTGCGCTGCTCGCGCGCTTTGTCGAAGATAACATCGACGGTATCGTTGGCATTCGCCGTGTCGCGGGAGAGGCGGGCGGTATTCTGCTTCTGGCTGGCCGGGTCGCGGATGATGATATCGCCCTGCGCGACGGCGGAGCGGGTGGTGCCTTCGGCGCTGTCATGGTTGTTAATGCCGGCCAGCAGGTTGCTGGCCATATTGCCGGTGAACTGGCCGCCGATGCTGGCCCCGCCCGAACTGAAGCCCGCGCTCTGATGCTCAACCGAATACTCCGCGTGGTTGCGGATATCCCGCCAGCCCAGGGTCCCGGTGTCGAGGCGGTTGTTTTCAGCTGCCGCGGTGGAGGCAATAACGGCGCCATCCAGCTGGGTGTGGCCGCCCGTGCGGATATCAAAGCCGCCGTCACCCGCGAAGAGCCCGGTCTGCTCCTGCACTGATTTGTAATCGCTGTCCATTTTATCGCGACTGGCGCTGATGCCACCCGAGCCGGTCATCGTCCCGAGGCTGAAGTTGCCGCCTGCGTTGATGCCCTTCTGAGTGCTGTTATAGCTGTCGGTGTCCTGCTGGCTTTGCAGGGTAAGATTGCGGCCAACGTCCGCCACTATGTGTTCCCCGCTGGCTTGTGCGCCTCTCAGGGTGGTGTCGCGCCCGCTCACAATCACGAGATTATTCCCGGTGTTCAGCGTGGTTTCGGTGTAAGTGGTGGAATTGCCTTTCTCCTTACCTTTACCGGCATTGAGGCCAGCAGAGAAATTAATGCCCGCACCGCCGGAGCCATAGCCAATACCCATCCCCGCGCTGCCGCCGTGGCTCTCATTTTTACCGTCGAGCCGGGAGGTGTTTTGTGCGGAGATAAGGTTTACGTCGCGGCTGGCCTGAATCAGCATGTCGTTCTCTGCCGCAAGGCTGCTGCCCTGTACCAGCACATCGCCGTCGGTGGCTACCACGGTGAGGTTGTTCCCGGCGGTCAGGCTGCTTCCGCTGGCGTGCGTCTGTTCACGGGGCTGAGTCGTTTTCGATGACTGAGCACCGTAAGAAAGGCTGATGCCCACGGTGTTATCGTTGCCTTTCTGGTCGCCGGTGGCCTGGTCCAGGCGTAACGCCTGTGACGTCTGCACACCATAAAGCCCCGCTTTCACTGCCTGGAGGGCCGCCAGACGACCGCTGTCGGCTTCGCTGGCGCGTGTCGTTGTACGTACGGCGCTGTCGAGCGCACTGCCCGCGCTGCCGGACAGGGCCAGCGTCAGGCCTGAGGATTTTTGCTCGACCGTATGGGTCTGGCTGCTGCTCTCCGTGGCAGCGACGATGCGCACCTCTTTACCTGCCAGCGTCATGTCGTGACCGGCAACCAGATCGGAGCCGTTCACCTGAAGCGCATTACCGGCAGTCAGCGTGACGTCGCCATTAACCGAGCCGATTGTGCTGCCCCGGTGAGATACATCCTGCGCATCATCCGTCACCTTCAGGGTGTTGCTGCCGTAGCTAAAGCCGATGCCGCCCGTACCGGAGAAGCCGGACCTTTTCTCCTGCCGCTGATGGCTCTCCTGGCTGCGCTCTTCCGCTGTGGTAATGGTCAGGTTGTTCTGCGCCGAGAGGCGGAGATCGTTATCCCCGACAACATCGCTGCCCTGAACGAGCAGGTCACGTCCTGCCTGCATGGTTACGCTGTCGCCGCTGAAGAGGGAGCCCTGCGCTGTCTCGCTGTTCACCACATCGTGGGTAGTAATGGTTTTTTTAGAGAATGCGCTGCTACTGCTGGTGGATTTATGGTGCGACTCGAATTCGCTGCGATCGGTGGCGGCCACGATAGAAATGTCGCGACCTGCGCTGACGCCGAGGCTTTTGCCCGCCTCGACGGAGGCTGCTTCGGCGTTAACGTCGCGTCCGGCCATCATCAGGAGCGAGCCTTCGCCCGCCACCTCACTGCCCACCTGCTGCAGGGCGGCCTGCTTCAGCCAGTTATCTTTATCCCACGTCAGGTTATCGCTGGCTGAGGTGGTCACGGTGGCAAGGTTCAGATCGCGTCCGGCGTTAAGTATCGTCTGGCCGTCGCTGCCGCTGTTAACGACCTGCGCGGCGGTCAGGTTGAGATCCTGCCCCGCGTTTAGCACCAGCTTGCCGTCATCCCCCTGCACGTAGATACCCGCCACGCGCTCAATAGTGGTGCGCTCAAAGCTGTTTTTACCGGTCGTGCTTTCTGCGCTGCGGGTGGTGGTAGTGAGGTTGATATCACGTCCGGCAGTCGCCAGCACTGAATTGTGGCCGGAAATCGTACCGCCGATATTGTTGATATCCGTGCGGGCCAGCAGGCTGACGTCCGCTCCCTGAATCGTGCCGGCGCGGTTGGTAAGCATGTCTGCGCTAAGCTGTACCACCTCCCGGCCATGAAGCGTACCGCTGTTCACCAGATCGCGGTTCAGGTTCATCACTACGTTCTGGCCACCCATCAGCGCGCCAGAACCGTTAACGTCGCCCGGCTGTACGCGAACATACACCTGCGGCACCATTACCGTCTGCCAGCTTCCATCTGCAAGCTGCACGCGGGTATTGACCAGCCACACCATATCTTCTGTCAGCAGGCTCATCTGTTCGGCAGTGAGCGCCACGCCAGGTATGAGCTGATGCGCCTTGCCGAAGGCAATGCCTGCATCCATCAGCGCTCTGAATTGTGTTTCGTCGTCACGGTGATCGCCCAGGTAACGGCCGCCTGTCAGGGCAATAATCTGCTCACGAACCAGCCGCTGTTCGTAGTAACCGTCACCCAGACGTTTGTGCATGTTGTCATGGTTCAGCGCGAATGCGTCCTGCATGTAGTCGCTACCCAGCCACATTTTATTGTTTGTGAATCGCGGATCGGTTTCAATCAGATAATGGGCCTCCGGCGCCGGTAGGGTGTTGAACAGGCTGGTATCCGGCAGACGTGTATCGGGAGCGATCGCGCGGATCACGCCATTCTCCGCGCCGCTGGCAGGCGTTTCGATCCATTTTCCTGACGTATCGCTGGCAGGTGATTCCGGCGAGGCCACATCCACACCGACGGACAGGTCACCGGTTCCATTGAGCACGGCATCTGTCCCGCGTGCGGTGGCGGGGGAGAGGGTCATGCCGCTACCTTCGGCCTGGCTGTTGCCGTCCATCCTGCCGGGTGAGAGGGTAATCGACTGGATCACCGTGGGTGGCACATAGTCTGAGGTGCTTTTGCCCTGCGAGTCGCCGCCTTTTTTGGACTTACGGCTGTAGTGGGTCACGGAACCTTCATCGCTGATCCACCGGCTGCCTTCTGGCATCACGTTATCTACCGTATCGGCGAAGATACCGAGCGTTCCTCCCGCCACAATCTGGCTTTTGTCGTTCAGAACGTGGTTCGCGCTGATGACCATCTGGCCGCCCGAGAGGATCTTGCCCGGGTCGCTCTCTACAATCACCTCCTCTTCAATGGTGCGGGTATAGTTGTACTCGTAAAAGTTGTCATTATTGGCCCCGGTATCATCCGGCGTGTTGAGGTTCAACAGCTTGTCAGCAGAGTTGCGGTCGACAAACACGCCTTCAGTGCTGGCGTCCCAGCGGTCAGGCGATCCCTTATGCTGGTACTCGTGCATCTGCTCGGTGGAGATCCACTGCATTTCGGTACTGAAATGATCGTTGATGTTATTGAGCTGGCTGACAGAAAGGATCATATCGCCAGCAGATTCAATGGTCGCGCTGTGGTTGTTCAACGTGCGTGCCTGGCCGGTGGCAAAGCCGTTTTCGTTCACCTGACCGCCGATAGCCAGCGCGCCATCGCTGTAGATAAGCGCGTGGTCGCGGTTGTTGATTGTGTCCGCACCGATGTCCACGCGTTGACGACCGGCGATGGTTGCCGCTTTTTCACCTTGCGCGAGGTTGTTTAGCGTGGCCGCCTGGAGTGAAAGATGATCGCCATAGATGCGACCCGTTCCGGCGTTGGTCAGCGTGCCTGCTTTAAGCCACGTCTGGCTACCGTCGATAAGGCCGTAATTGTTGAGATCAGCGGTGACCGTAAGCCACGTCGCGCCAGCGGCAATCTCACCAGTCGTGGTATTCAGCAGGCTGGCGGCGCTGAAGTTAAGCTTCTCACCTGCCAGCAGGTTGCCGCTGTTGGTCACGCTGCCCAGCGTGGTAAAGGTGAGATTATCATTGGCGATGACATCCCCCTGGTTGTCAAAGGCCTGACGCGTGTTGATGGTCATCTCCCCGAGCGAAAGCAATCGCCCATCTCCCGTCAGCTCCTCCGCGTCAATGGTGGCCTTCTCACCGGCTAACGTCACGCCGCCAGTGTTGACAAGGCGCAGAGCCGCACCGCTCAGCGACAGTTCCCCTGCGGCAGACAGTTCGCCCTGGGTATTATCAAGGGTTCCGGCGTTAGCAATATCCAGCGTATCGCCGGAAAGCACCGTTCCTTGGGTGTTATCGAGCTGCTGGCTGACGATTTTTATCTCCAGCCCCTCTATACCTTTCTCCGCCGCCTGGGTGTTGCGGTTAACCAGGGAAGCGGCGTGAAGCGTCACCGTAGCGCCGCTGCGCATCAGCCCCAGGGTGTTGTCGATAAGCCCGGATACGGCGTTAACCATCAGGTTGCCGAGAGACTGTATCTCACCCTGCTGGTTATCCACACGCTCAAGATCCAACGCGATCGCCTGTTCGCTTACCACGCGCCCACCGGTACGGTTGTCCAGCGAAGTTGCCTTCAGCGTAACGTCGCCCTTCGCCCCGAGTGTGCCGTTCTGGTTGTTCAGCTCACCCGTTGCCAGCTGCATCGCCGCCAGGCTATAGAGCGTGCCCTGCTGGTTATTCAGCAGATGGCCGTGCGTATCAAGGGAGATGCCTGTGCCCTGAATAATCCCCTCGCGGTTATCCGTATCGCTTTGTGTTGCGAGCTTCAGCGCCTCCAGTGCGACCAGCTTGCCAGCGATATTGCTGAAGCGGGCGGCGTTCACCGTCGCCCCTTTTCCTGCCAGCACGACCCCGGTATTGTTTTGCAGGTCGTTTGTGGTGATCGACATATTTCCCTGACTGACGATCCCGCCCGCGTCCCCGCTGTCGCGGTTGCTGATATGTTCACTGTTTAGCGTGAGATCGCCACCGCTCTGCACCAGCCCGCCGCTGTCGTTATCCAGCCGTTGCGCCGTAAGGCTGAGATCGCGTTGAGCAACCAGAGTCCCTTGCTGATTGACGATCCCGGCCGTTTCCAGACGCGCGTTATCGCCAGAGACCAGCACTCCCTGCGTGTTGTCCAGCGTTTCGGTACTGGCGTTCAGTGCTCCCCCTGCGTGGATGGCGCCGAGCTGGTTATCGATGGCGCTGGCGTGAATATTCAGCTCACCAACACTGACGATGCCCCCCGTGGCGAGGGTATTTTTGTTTGAAAGGCGGCTACCGTGAGTATTGATGGCCATTCCTGCGCCGGACTGGATAAGCCCTTCGTCGTTATTCAGTGCGCCGCTGTCGAGGGCCAGGGTGCTGCGGGCAGCGATTTGCCCGCCGACGTTCGTTACCTGGTTTTTACTGGTGAGTGCGATGTGGCCGTTTTCAGCACTGATAAGCCCGTCGTCATTGCGCAATGTGTCTGTCGTCACGCTGACGTTTTGCGCGGCAGCCAGCACGCCCTCGTGGTTATCCACTCCGCCGGTTGTCTGCAATGAAAGACTGCCCATCTCAGCCGCCAGAATGTGGCCTTTACGGTTATCCAGCGAGGCGGTATTCACAGTTATCGCGGCATTGGCGGCAATCATGCCGTCGCGGTTATCGATTCCGCCCTGTTGGTTGAGTGCCAGCGCCTCTGTCCCGCTCTGGCTGATCTGACCTTTCTGGTTCAGTAACGCTTTCGCCGTAAGCGTGAGTTTCCCGGCAGCCAGCAGGCCGCTGCGGTTATCGTGGGTGCCGGGCGTTATGGCGCTAAGCGTGTCATCCGCCACAATCTGTGCGCTGGCGGTACTTAGATCGCCTTGTCCAGAGTTGAGGGTAATGTTTTTCGCCTGCGTCAGGCTGCCGGAAGCGTCCAAACCTTGGCCGGAGGCGTTCAGGTTACCACCGGCCAGATTCTGTCCGTGCAGTTCTAGCTTACCGCTGGCGCTGAGCATCAGATCTCCACCGCTGCCCATTGTGCCGTCTGGCTGAACGCCTGCGGCCAAGGTACCGGTGTTGGTAATCGTTTTGCCTGTGAGGCTGACATTATGCTGAGCGGCGATAGATCCGCTGTTCTGCACCTCGGCGGTGCCAGAGATGGCAATATCTTCTGAAGACCAGACGGCGCCGCTGTTCTGGATTTGTCCATCGGCGGAGAGGGTGACCATTCCGGCTTCTGCGCCGATGTTGCCCGCATTACGTACGCCGACGCCTTTTTCCGTCCCGCGAAGGCGAATTTTCCCCGCGTACATGCCGCCCACTTGCGAGACATCCAGCGCCAGGCTGGGTTTTGCCGTGCCGTTATCCGCGAGCGCGTCGATCTGTTCATGAGCAGCATCGACGCGGTTACGCCCGGTTGTCACACGTAAATCCTGAGCATGAATGGCGGCGTTTACCTTCACCGCACGACCAATAATATCGGTGTGGTTCTGGCCGGTTGAATCCAGCCCGTTGCCGTTAATGTGAATTTCACCTTGCTCAACCTGATAGCCGGTTATCTTTCCGTTCTGCATCTGCGCGGTACCGGTGGTGAGCGTGGCGCGTCCGGCATTGATAAATCCACAGCCATTACAGGTAATGCCCGACGGGCTGGCGATGACCACGTCCGCTTTTTGGCCTGCCACTTCGATAAAGCCGTTAAGCTGGCTTGGATTGCGAGCGTTAACCTCGTTGAGGATAATTTTCGCCTCGCCTTTGGCCAGCCATGGGTTGGCAGCGACCATTCCGCCAAGCTGAGTAGCGGTATTTTTATGAGAGTTGTTAAGGATGACCCCGTTCTGGCCAACGTCGAACTGGCTATAAGTATTCCTGGAGACGCCTCCTGGAGATGGCGTCTGGATATTCACCTGCGGTGTACCATTGGCGGTGCTGATGATGGTCGCCTGCTGTTTATTCGGCGCTGATTGATCTGCCACAATCCCGGCCGCCTGTACCGCTATCGCACCGCTTGCCAGCCACAGACCGAGGCTAATCGCACCTATACGGCAGATAAGGCACTGGTGGTTATGCGAAATCCCGGAAGAGGGCGCGCTGCCGGAACAGCCACGGGCAAGCTCCGATACCACCATCAGCATGCCGCGCGCTTTGTTGAAGACGATACGGTAAAGAAGTTTGTTCATGTGAAAATCCTTTTATTTTTTATCCGTGCAGCGGATGCGTCTTTTTCCAGTCCAGCAGCGTGTCGCGCGTCACCCGTTTGCCATAAAAGGTTCTGATACGACGCCCCTTTTCACCGCCGCGATGCCATAGCGAGCGGCCAATCTGATGCGGGAAAATCTCCTCGCGCAACAGGCGGAACAGGGCTTCCGTATGGCCAAAGGGGGCGATAAAGTCGCGAAACCACAACCGATCCCCGTTGCACCAGTCGGCTTCCGGCAGGACAACCGTCGCGTCGTTGAGATAGCGATGTTCAGCCTCTTCGTTCATCCATGCCCAGCTCAGAAAAAAGATCGGGCGGCCTTCCTTTTCCACCAGCACGTACTGCTGACGTTTGATAACCGGTAGAAGGACAACGGGCAGCACGTGCAGCGGAGCATCCCGGTGGTTGAAAGAGTGCATCCAAAGCCAGACCGATGCGCCAAAGGCTTCCGCTTCATTAAGGGTATTGCCCAGCACCAGCGGGCAGTGGACCGTAAATTCACCGTAGCGCATCGTCATAACGCCATATTCAGGTTAAAGCCGAAGGTGGCGGGGCTGGTTTTAAAGCCTTCTGGACGAGAGAACGGAACGCCGGCAAACATGTCAAAGCCCACTTTCCACAGTGTGCCGCGCAGCCCGGTGGCCCCCCCGGCGAGGTGGTTTCCGGTCAGGTATTCCGTTCCTTTGCCTGCCACTTCGCCGTAATCGGCAGCCAGATAGAATTCGGTGTCCGGAAGAGGGATCTGCCAAGAGAGATCGTTACGCACCAGCCAGCCGCGATCGGCATTTAGCGTGCGTTCCCCATCGAAACCGCGGACGGTCCAGCGACCGCCGATAGAGAACTGATCCTGCGTGGTGAGCGGCGTATTACTGGTCTGACGCTGCCATGCAATGTCGTAACGGAAACGCTGGTTGACCAGCGCAAACGGCAGACTCAGACGTGCATCGGTACGCAGAATGCGGCTTAGCGCCGTGGCTTCACCGAACATCTCTTCTGGCGCTGGCTGAGCGCCAAACCAGCGAGTACCGCGTTGATAGCTTATTCCGGCATCCAGCGTTGCCGGGCCAAGGTAGTGGCGATGCTGGAGCCCGGCTTTCCATGAGGAGACGTGTCGGCGTTGAACTTCAATTTCTGTGTCGCTGATGTAGTTACGCGTCGTACGACTCTCGACGTCCCAGGTGAATGAGGTTTTTTGCGCGCTGCTGCGGTGCAGAACCCGGCTGAGTTGCGCCACCAGACTCTGGCTCTTACCGCTATAACGGTAATCGTCGCTCAGCCCGGCCACCGTCTGGTGATAGTGATAATCGCTGCCGGTAAGAGAAAAGGCCCACCAGCCCACCGGAACAGACCAGTGGGCGCTAAGGTTCTGGTTACCTTTTTCCGGCCCGGTTTGCAGATCGTGGTTAACGGAAAACCAGAACAGATCGCTCAACGCCAGCGGGTTATCCAGTGAGAGGGTGAGTCCCCCCTGATAGCGCCCGGTTGACGTCGAACCTGCGTCATCCAACGACAGACCAAGCCGCCAGAATTTGCTCTGCTGGCGGGAGATAATGATATCACTCTCGCCAGGTTGCTCGGCGGGAACAATCTCCATCTCCACCTGCACGGTGGGCAGGCGCTGCAGATTTTCCAGCCCTTGCTCAATGTCCCGCAGATCCAGCAAATTGCCGTCATGAGCCGGAAAGGCGCTATAGAGCCAAAGCCAGCGGCTGCTGTCATCGGTAAAGGTGACGTGCCGAATGGTTCCCGGGATAACGGCCAGCTTTAAATGACCATTTTTAATATCCTGTCCAGGAGCCAGCACGCGTGCGGTCGTCCAGCCGTGAGATATCAGCCGGTTCTGAAGCGAACTCATCAGCTGATTAATGCCGTGTGCGCCCAGGCATCTGCCGACCGCACGATCGGCGAGGCGCTGCAATAGCAACCAGGGCGGTAGGGCTTCCTGACCGGTAAGCGTGACATCATGGATAACGAAACAGGGAGATTCGTCAGGAAACGCTGCGCTTGCGCCGTCTTCCACGGTAGTGGCAAGCCGGACATCCGGCACAGGTGGGTTCAGTTGCGCTTCCAGCACCTGCTGGCGTTGCTGCTGAAGGATAAACTGCCCATCCCCTGGCGCAGCGTTAGTAGCCGTCGTAAGGCAGAATAAAGCGCTGTTGAGGAAAATCGGTATGCACGTCGCCAGGCGTCGAAGTTCCATTTCGATACCATCCCTTACAAAATGTAATTTTTTAGGGGGGCAATAGTGAAGAAGGAGAGGCGGATTATCTATACAGAGAAGGTAAACAGAATCCTAAAATGCAGCGTGCACGTACTGTAGGCCGGGCAAGCTTGCGCCGCCCGGCACTCTCACAGGAGATTACTCCCCTTCACCCGGGAACAGGAACGGGTTAATAGAGCTGCGGGCAAAGCCCTCCTGCTCCATTTTGGCGTCCAGTATCAGCGTGGCAAGATCGTCGGCGACGGCCTCCACTTTCGGGTCTTTTTCCTGATACAAAATCTTCAGGTAGGTGCCGCAATCGCCGCAGCTCTCGGCTTTCACCGCGGACTGTTCATTTTCCAGCGACCAGTAGTGCAGATCGCGGGTCTGTTCACAGTTGCTGCACTTCACGCGCACCACGTGCCACTCGGTTTCACACAGGTTGCAGTGCAGGTAGCGCAACCCCTGAGTGGTCCCAATTTGCACCATGCTGGAGACCGGCATCGAACCGCACACCGGGCAGAACTGGCGGGCTTCACCATATTCAGCGCGGGCTTTACCCGGGATGAGGCTCGCCATTTGCGCCCAGTAGAGCGACAGGGCAGCCCAGATGAACGGGGCTTTATCGCTGCTGACCGAGGCAAAATCAGAGGCAAACAGCGCGCTCGCCATCTGCTCCAGCTCCTGCTCGGAGGCTTTCTCAAGATTCTCGATCACCGCCAGCGCCGGGCCGCTCATCTCAGGCTTCAGTTCGGCAATAAGCGAATGCAGCAGCTTATGCCAGTGCTTGTCGCGCGGCAGAACGTGGATATCCAGCGGCGGTTTGCCCTGCTCGTTCGCCTCTTTAATGCGCGCGGTCAGGTCCATCTGCAGCGGATGGTCGTACAGCACCACTTCCTGGGCGTGGGCGATCAGCGCCGCAAAGCGCAGATAGTCGCCAAGCGGGTTGCTCTCAGCCAGCTCACGCAGGCGTTCCGCGCGGCGGTTGTAGAGGTTTTTTAGTCTGGGGAACAGTAACGGCGGAATCACTTCCGCCGTGCGTTTCTCGCTCGAACCCAGCTCATCTTGCGGGATTATGCGAATACTCATTCAGTTTTCTTTTCCGTTGTCTTTCGGACTTCGCGGTACCAGCGCGGGTGATGTTTCTTCGCCCACGTTTTGGTAACCCAGCCCTCCACCATCGCGGTAATGGTGCCTTTCACCCAGAGGGCGGCGTAGATATGCACCATGATAACCACAATTAACGCCACTGCGGCAAATGAATGCAGCATTAACGCAAATCGGATTACCGGGATTGAGAAAGCAGGCGCAAAGTACGGACGCCAGATGATCACGCCGCTCACCAGCAACAGGACCAGGAAGATAATCGCCGCCCAGAATACGCACTTCTGGCCGAAGTTATAACGCCCGGTGTCACCCACTTCCTCGTTGACGACGATCTTACGAATATTCTTCGCCCAAAAGATATCATCCCGATTGATTAGGTTATGGTGCCAGTAACGGAAAAACATGATGATGAACGAGGCAAACATCACCACACCCACGAACGGGTGCAGGATGCGCGCCAGCTGCGGCGTACCCAGGATCTGCATCAGCCAGTTGAAGGAGGGGAAGAAGAACCCCAGCCCGCTTATCGCCGCCAGCATGAAGCAGAAGGCGGTGACCCAGTGGTTGATACGTTCCGGCGCCGTGTAGCGCACGATGGTGTCACGTCTTTTCATTTGCGCACCTCGTCTTTCTCTTCATCCAGGTTGTCCTCTTCCTCTTCCGCACGGTTCGGACCGACACCCACGTAGTGGAAGATGCTCGCGGCGAAGGTGGCAGCAAAGCCCACCGCTGCCAGCGGCTTCCAGATACCTTTCCAGAACTTCACGGTGGCGCTGATCTCCGGGTTCTCCGGCAGGCCATGGTACAGATTCGGCTTGTCGGCGTGGTGCAGCACGTACATGACGTGCGTGCCGCCAACACCGGCCGGATCGTACAGGCCCGCGTTGTCGTAGCCGCGGGTTTTCAGCTCGGCTACGCGCTCACCCGCCAGGGTTTTCATATCCTCTTTGGAGCCAAAGTGGATAGCGCCGGTCGGGCAGGTCTTCACGCACGCCGGCTCCTGGCCGACGTTCACGCGGTCAACGCACAGCGTGCATTTGTAGACGCGGTTGTCTTCCGGGTTCATGCGCGGCACGTCGAACGGGCAGCCGGCGATGCAGTAGCCGCAGCCGATGCACTGCTCGGACTGGAAGTCGACGATGCCGTTGGCATACTGAATGATCGCTCCTTCCGACGGACACGCCTTAAGGCAGCCCGGATCCGCACAGTGCATACAGCCATCTTTGCGGATCAGCCACTCCAGTTTGTCGTTCTGCTCCACTTCCGAGAAGCGCATTACCGTCCAGGACTTGGCGGTCAGGTCGGCGGGGTTATCATAAACCCCGACGTTGTGACCCACTTCGTCACGGATGTCGTTCCACTCTGAACAGGCCACCTGACAGGCTTTACAGCCGATACAGGTGGTTACGTCGATAAGCTTCGCCACTTCCTGCTGGTGGTCCCGCGCCTGGGGCGCGGGGGTGAACCCGTTAGTCGCGGAACGACGAATGATGTCTTGCGATTGATAAGCCATAAGTCGTCTCCGTTACACCTTTTCCACGTTCACGAGGAAGGCCTTAAACTCCGGCGTCTGCGTGTTCGCATCGCCGACGAACGGCGTCAGGGTGTTGGCAATAAACCCTTTCTTCGCCACGCCCTCATAACCCCAGTGAATCGGAATACCGATGGTATCCACCTCCTGACCGTGAACGTTCAGCGTGCGAATACGCTTGGTCACCACTGCCTTGGCCTTGATGTAGCCGCGGTTAGAGGAGACCTTCACGGTGTCGCCATGGGCGATGCCGAGCTTGTTCGCCAGCTTCTCGCCGATCTCCACAAACTGCTCCGGCTGCGCGATGGCGTTCAGCAGCGCGTGCTTGGTCCAGTAGTGGAAGTGCTCGGTCAGACGGTAAGTGGTGCCCACATACGGGAACTTGTCTTTTTTGCCCAACGCCTCGAAATCGCTCTTAAAGATACGGGCGGCCGGGTTAGAGACCACGTTCGGGTGCAGCGGGTTAGTGCCCAGCGGCGTCTCAAACGGCTCGTAGTGTTCCGGGAATGGCCCTTCCGCCATCTTATCGATAGCAAACAGGCGTCCCATCCCTTCAGGCTGCATGATAAACGGCCCGACATCGCTGCCCGGAGGCGCGGTGCTGTAGTCCGGAATATCCACGCCGCCCCACTTCGCGCCGTCCCACTTCAGCAGCTGACGCTTCGGATCCCACGGGTTGCCCTGCGGGTCAGCAGAGGCACGGTTATAGAGAATGCGGCGGTTCAGCGGCCACGACCATGCCCAGCCCAGCGTATTGCCGAGGCCCGACGGGTCGGCGTTATCGCGGTTAGCCATCTGGTTGCCTTTCGGCGTCCAGCTACCGGCAAAGATCCAGCAGCCGCTGGAGGTGGTGCCGTCGTCGCGCAGATGGGCAAAGGTACTCAGCTGATCGCCTTTCTTCGCCAGCACCGCCCCGGTGGCCGGGTCGATAACGTCTGCCAGCGCCTTACCGTTGCTCTCCATCGCCACCTCTTCCGGGGATGGATTCTCCGGCGTCGAGTAGTTCCAGGTCATGTTCAGCACCGGTTCCGGGTTCGCGCCGCCTTCAGCCGCGTACATCTTACGCAGACGTAAGAAGATACCGGCCAGGATCTCGCCGTCGTTCATGGCGATGCCCGGGGCGTCTGCACCCTTCCAGTGCCACTGCAGCCAGCGACCGGAGTTAACGATAGAGCCGTTCTCTTCCGCGAAGCAGGTGGATGGCAGACGGAACACTTCGGTCTGAATCGTCGACGGATCGACGTCGTTCGATTCGCCGTGGTTCTGCCAGAAGGTCGAGGTCTCGGTATTGAGCGGGTCAATGGTGACCAGGAACTTCAGTTTCGACAGGGATGCCACAACCTTGTTCTTGTTCGGGAACGAGGCAACCGGGTTAAAGCCCTGGCAGATATAGCCGTTGACCTGGCCCTGGTGCATCATCTCGAAGTACTGCAGAACGTCGTAGCCTTTGTCCCACTTCGGCAGCCAGTCAAAGCCCCAGCTGTTTTCCGCCGTCGCCTTGTCACCGAAGAAGGCTTTCATCATCGAGACGAAGAACTTCGGATAGTTGCTCCAGTAGTTCACCTGGCCTTCAAGCAGCGGTTTCGGGGTGCTGGCCGTCAGGTAGGTTTGCAGGTCGGTCTGTTTTTCGCTTGGCAGGCTCATGTAACCGGTCAGGCTCTGCGACAGCAGGCCGAGGTCGGTCAGACCCTGAATGTTGGAGTGGCCGCGCAGGGCGTTCACGCCGCCGCCTGCCATCCCCATGTTGCCGAGCAGCAGCTGAACCATCGCCATGGTACGAATGTTCTGCGCGCCGATGGAGTGTTGCGTCCAGCCGAGGGCATACAGGAACGACGCGGTTTTATCGTGAACGCTGGTTTCAGCGATCATCTCGCACACCTTCAGGAAGTCCGCTTTCGGCGTCCCGCAGATGTTTTCGACCACCTCCGGCGTATAGCGGGAAACGTGCTCTTTCAGCAGATTCCACACGCAGCGCGGGTGTTGCAGGGTGGTGTCGCGCTTCGCAAAGCCATTCTCGTCCAGCTCGTAGTTCCAGCTGGTTTTGTCGTACTTGCGTTTTTCGGCGTCGTAACCGCTGAACAGGCCATCTTCGAAGTGGTAATCCTCACGCACGATCAGGCTGGCGTTGGTATAGGCTTCGGTGTATTCGCGGTTATATTTTTCGTTAGTCATCAGGTACAGCAGTACGCCTGACAGGAAAGTGATGTCAGTACCTGAACGAATAGGGGTGTAGAAATCCGCCACCGACGCTGTACGCGTAAAGCGGGGATCGATCACAATCAGTTTCGCACCGTTGTGGATTTTGGCTTCCATCGCCCAGCGGAACCCAACAGGGTGCGCTTCAGCGGCGTTACCGCCCATCACCACAATAAGGTTGGCGTTCTTGATGTCGACCCAGTGGTTGGTCATCGCACCGCGACCAAATGTTGGAGCAAGACTTGCTACCGTTGGTCCGTGTCAGACACGCGCCTGGTTGTCGACCGCGAGCATACCGAGTGCGCGCGTAAATTTCTGGGTTAAATAGCCGGTTTCGTTGCTGGAGGCCGAGGCGCACAGCATGCCGGTGGAGAGCCAGCGGTTTACCGTTACGCCATCTGCATTCTGGGCAATAAAGTTGGCATCGCGATCTTTTTTAATCAGTGTGGCGATGCGGTCAAATGCCTCTTCCCAGCTGATTTGCTGCCATTTATCTGAACCTGGCGCACGATACTCAGGATATTTCAGGCGGCTTTCGGAGTGAATAAAGTCCACCAGACCGGCCCCTTTCGGGCAGAGCGCGCCGCGGTTAACCGGATGATCCGGGTCCCCTTCAATATGGAAAATAGATGCTTTGGCGTTTTTCGCGCCGTCGCCGAGGCTATACATTAACAGCCCACAGCCGACGGAGCAGTATGTACAGGTATTACGGGTTTCGCGGGTGCGCAGCAGTTTATACTGCCGCGTTTCCGCCAGCGCGACGCCGGGCGCAAAGCCCAGTGCTGCTGCCGTGGTGCCTGCCATACCGCCAGCGCAGATCTTAAAGAACTGCCTTCTGCTGACCTGCATGGGTCACTCCTTGTTTCGACATTGCTACCCTTCACTCTTCACGCCTGCGCGAATTATTTGGGGTCATTATTGTTTTACTTCACGGTTGATTTTTTGACCGCAAAGTTGAAAATTTGCGTTAAACCCTCATTTCCACGAGGGGTATGCCAGAATACCACAATGTCGGTACGCTTGTTCCAACGGCGTTAAAACAAAGTGAACGTATTATCACGGTGATGATTATAAAATGTGATATTGATCACATGGTGCCCCCGAACTGTTACAAACCTGTTCATGCGTCGGGTTTGTCCCTCAGGTAAAGTTGCGCGGACAGAGCGGTAAAAATTGATCCATACTATGCGCCAGGCCGGAAAAGTATGGTGCAATAGCAGGCCTCCCCACGTGGTTGCTCAGGAAATGCGTTGTGTTGAAACAAAATGGTGATACCCACCTTACGTCACTGCCTGCCGGTGTGGCAGAACGCCGGGTACACAGACCCCCTCAGATTAGCCTCCCGACTCCCGATTTTCTGGCGGAAGAGGTGCCCGTCGCGCTGGTTTATAATGGTATCTCCCATGTGGTGATGATGGCCTCCCCCAAAGATCTGGCGCTGTTTGCCATCGGCTTTTCGTTGTCTGAAGGCATCATTGAGCACCCGCGTGAGATCTACGGCATGGAGGTGATATCTGTGTGCAATGGTCTCGAAGTGCAGATTGAACTCTCCAGCCGACGCTTTATGGCTCTTAAAGAGCGCCGTCGCGCGCTGGCCGGGCGCACCGGCTGCGGCGTATGCGGCGTGGAGCAGCTGAACGACATCGGTAAGCCCATCACGCCGCTGCCCTTCAGCCAGACTTTCACCCTGGCGAACCTCGATATCGCGCTGCAAAATCTCAACTCGGTACAGCCGGTGGGCAATCTGAGTGGATGTACGCACGCCGCCGCCTGGGTTCTGCCGTCGGGTGAGATTGCTGGCGGGCATGAAGATGTCGGACGCCATGTGGCGCTGGATAAACTGCTGGGCCGCCGGGCGGGAGAAAGCGTCGCCTGGCAGCAGGGGGCCGCGCTGGTCTCCAGCCGGGCCAGCTACGAGATGGTGCAAAAAGCGGCGATGTGCGGCGTAGAGATCCTCTTTGCGGTATCCGCAGCCACCACGCTGGCGGTTGAGGTGGCAGAGCGTTGCAACCTGACGCTGGTGGGATTCTGCAAGCCGGGAAGAGCCACGGTCTATACCCATCCGCAGCGGTTGATTGTTGATCAGTAATTTTGAATGAAGTAAGCAAATCCTTCCGCTATCAGTTGTTGGTGATGAGGCCTATTATTTATCACATCAAGGCACGACGCCTTACACCAACAACTTATTGAAAGGGTCACTATCATGAAAAGCATCAAAATTTTTGTCGCTGTTATCGCTCTGGCTACTTCTTTCGGTTCTTTCGCTGCCCAGTCCGTCACCGCATCCGCCAGCACCATTGATGGCGCGGAAGCGAAAATTGCCGCTCAGGCTGAGCAGGCAGGCGCTTCCTCTTACACCATTACCCAGGCCTTCTCCGGTAACCGTGTACACATGACCGCTGAACTGAACAAATAAGCACACAGCATCTGTCGAAAGAGCGCCCCCGGGGCGCTTTTTTAGTTTATGCCCGCCAGACGTAATAGCGCCGTAACCACCGCCGCCGCGACAATCACGAAAATCAACGGCACCTTGCGCCAGGCGAGGAACACCGCAAAGGCCACACCCAACACCCGCGCCATCCCGGCGAAATGTTCTCCTTCATAGAAGGTGGTCGCCAGCGCCACCGAAAAGAGCAACACCGTTGCCGCATCCGAGAGCAGCGCCTGGGAGCGTTCAGACAGCGCTAACCGGCTGCCCAGTTTCGCCCCGCCGAGACGCATCAGGTAGGTGCCTGCGGAAAGCAGGGCGATGCCGAGAATAAAGACGGTTATATTTTCCATTATTTCTTCCTCGCCGCGAGGCCAAGCAGGGAGAGCAGCACCGGCAGCCCCACCGGCGCAAACGGCACCGCGGCCAGGGACAACGCCGCCCCGCTACAGGCGCGAATCAGCGTGGTGCGGTTTTTAAAGGCGGGCACGACTAAGGCCAGCAAAATGGCCGGGAAGACCGCATCCAGCCCGATGGTCTCCGGCTCCGGCAGCAGTTTGCCGACCATCGCTCCCAGCAGGGTGCCCAGCGGCCAGATGATGGCCACCCCCAGGCCGCAGAGCCAGTAGGCGGCTTTACGCTGTTCCGGCGTTTTTTGCGACAGGCCAAAGACCACGCTTTCGTCATTCATAATGTGACAGCCCAGCAAGCTGGCGCCGCGTTTGCCCACCAGCTCACGCACCGTTACGCCAAATGGTACGTGGCGGGCATTGACCAGCAGCCCGGCGGCGGCCGCGGCAAGGGGATTACCGCCGCTGGCGACAATGCCGATAAACATAAATTCCGAGGCGCCCGCCAGCACCGAAATGGAGAGAACAAACGGCACCCACAGCGGAAAACCGTACGCCATCGCCAGCGAGCCGTAGGACATCCCCACGACGCCCACCGCCAGACAGACCAGGATGATGGCTTTGACCGTGTCGCCATTGAGACAAGAGAATGTGTGCTTCATACAAATTTAGCCATATCGAACGAGTATCCATTATAATGAACGCAATAAGATCGTTTATCAAGATGAACGATTCGTTCGTTTTAACAGTGTGTGAGATCGTTTTATGACGCAGCCAATTAGCGTGATCGCCAAAAGTCTGGTGCGAGAGCGCACGCGGACCGGGCTTTCACTGGCGGAGATCGCCCGCCGTGCCGGGATCGCCAAATCCACGCTCTCCCAGCTGGAGTCCGGTAACGGCAACCCCAGCCTCGAAACGTTATGGTCGCTCTGTGTGGCGCTGGATATTCCGTTTGCCCGCCTGCTTGAACCGCAGCAGCCTGCCACCCAGGTGATCCGCCTGGGTGAAGGCACAAAAGTGGTGGCGGAACAGGCAAACTATGAGGCCATTTTACTGGCGGCATGCCCGCCGGGCGCCCGACGCGATATCTATATTTTGATGGCCCAGCCCGGCGCGGATCGTATCTCCCATCCGCACCCGCCGGGTTCGGTTGAGCATATTATTGTGATGAAGGGGCGGGCGCTGATTGGCCTGACCGAATCGCCCGAGGAGCTGGGGCCAGGGGACTATATTTGCTATCCTGCCGACCAGCCGCATCTCTTCAAAGCCCTTGAGCCCGATACGTATGCGCTCATGGTGGCGGAACAAAACTAACCCAAAGACACGGATAATCATGTCGCTTAAAGCCATTGCTAAAGAACTGGGACTGTCGGTAACGACGGTAAGCCGCGCCCTCAACGGCTATTATGACGTTTCCAGCGAGACGCGGGCCCGCGTGGAGGCTGAAGCGCAGCGGCGCGGCTATCGCCCGAATACCTTTGCCCGGCGTCTGAAGATGGGCAAGATCGACGCCGTGGGGCTGGTCTTTCCGGTTCATCCCGTTCCGCTCAATAACAGCGTCTTTATGGACATGGTCGGCGAAATTAGCCACCAATTAGCGCGTCATGAGATCGACTTACTGCTCATTGCCGACGACGATCTGGCTGATAAACACAGCTATATGCGGATGGTGCAGAGCCGTCGTGTGGATGCGCTGATTGTGGCCCATACGCTGGATAACGATCCGCGTCTGGAGCAGTTGCAGGCCGCCGGGTTCCCCTTCCTGGCGCTCGGGCGCAGCCATCTGCCAAAGCCCTATGCCTGGTTCGACTTTGATAACTATGCGGGCACGCATACTGCCACCCAGCACCTGATTGCGCGCGGGCATCAACGCATCGCGTACCTGGGCGAAAGCCACAATCAGGCTTTTATCACTCAGCGCCGTCAGGGTTATCTCGATGCCCTGAAAGAGGCCGGACTCTCCAGCGAATGGCTGCGCACCATGCCGCCTTCACGCCGCGCAGGCTATACCACTACCCAACAATTGCTGGCGCTGGATGCGCCCCCGACAGCGATCGTCACCGATTGCAACACTCACGGCGATGGTGCGGCGATGGCGCTGGCGCAGATGGGACGCTTAACCGGCGAGCATGCCGTGTCGCTGGTGGTGTATGACGGCCTGCCGCAGGACAGCATTGTCGATATCGACGTGGCGGCGGTGATCCAGTCCACCCGTCAGGGCGTGGGTAAGCAGATCGCCGATATGGTGCTGCAACTGATTAATGGCAGCGAAATAAGCCAGCTTCAGGTGTTATGGCAACCGGAATTCTCTCCGGGCCAGACGGCATAATTCTCCCTAATTTCTAAACCCGATCACAAATCCGAAACGTTTTGGTTTGTATCCGAAACGTTTCGGATCAACACTCAGGATATCCCGATGACAGGAGATGTCCGATGCAAGAGGCTATTTTACGACTCGCGAGCGAAACGGTGGATGTGATGATCAAAACCCATCCGTTCGCCGAAATTCTTTACTGGGGGCCACACCTTCGCCACTTTTCGCCGCAAGATGCGGCCACGCTTTCCCGCCCGATTGCTAACGGCCGGCTTGACGTTGACTCGCCGGTGACGCTGATGGCGGAGCTTGCCCACGGCCTGTTTGGCGCGCCGGGCATTGAAGGCCACCGTCAGGGTCTGGATGGTTCGCCACGGTTTCGGACCGTGGCCGTCGCGCAGCAGGGGCAAAGTCTGACTCTCACCGCCGAAGATGAGATCGCTGGCCTGCGTCTGACCAGCGAGATAGCCCTTGATGACAGCGGCGTGCTGGCGGTTCGTCACGGCCTGACTAACCTCAAAAGCCAGCCGTGGCAGGTGGAGCGCCTGGCTGTCACCCTGCCGCTGGCGGAGCGTGCCCGCGAAGTGATGGCCTTTCATGGCCGCTGGATCCGCGAATTTCAGCCGCATCGCCTGCTGCTGGAGCACGACAGCTTTGTGATTGAAAACCGCCGGGGCCGCAGCTCCCATGAGCATTTCCCGGCGCTGATCGGCGGCACGCCGGGCTTTAGCGAAATGCAGGGTGACGTCTGGGGCGTGCATCTGGGCTGGAGCGGCAACCATCGCCTGCGCGCGGAGGCCAAAACCGATGGCCGCCGTTATCTGCAGGCCGAAGCGCTTTACCTGCCGGGGGAAATGGCGGTGGAGGAGGGGGAAACCCTGTGGACGCCACGCCTT
The DNA here is from genome assembly GCF_055805075.1 of Leclercia sp. GHBNCSD. Taxonomy (NCBI): domain Bacteria; kingdom Pseudomonadati; phylum Pseudomonadota; class Gammaproteobacteria; order Enterobacterales; family Enterobacteriaceae; genus Leclercia; species Leclercia sp. GHBNCSD. The sequence goes on from NZ_JBQVYO010000001.1 coordinate 2,062,557, forward strand.
TATGCCAGCTACTCCGCGCACGGGCTGAACGGTATGAGCCAGCAGTTCCACCGCTATCTGCGCGCCAACATCATCCGCTTTCCGGAGAACAAACCGCGCCCGGTGCATCTCAACACCTGGGAGGGGATCTACTTTAACCACGACCCGGAATACATCATGCGGATGGCGGATGAAGCGGCCTCGCTGGGGGTGGAGCGCTTTATCATCGACGACGGCTGGTTCAAAGGCCGCAATGACGACCATGCCGCGCTGGGGGACTGGTATCTCGACGAGCAGAAATACCCCAACGGCCTGACGCCGGTGATCAACCACGTCAAAGATCTCGGGATGGAGTTTGGCATCTGGGTTGAGCCGGAGATGATTAACCCGAACTCCGATCTCTGTCGCGCCCACCCGGACTGGGTGCTGGCCCTGCCGGGGTATGAACAGGCCACCGGCCGCCACCAGTGGGTGCTGAACCTCAACATTCCTGCCGCTTTCGACTACCTGCTGGAGCGCATGAGCTGGCTGCTGGGTGAGCATCAGGTTGACTATGTGAAGTGGGACATGAACCGCGAGCTGGTGCAGCCGGGCCATAACGGTAAGGCCGCGGCCGATGCCCAGACCCGCCAGTTCTACCGCCTGCTGGATATCCTGGGCGAGCGCTTCCCGCACGTGGAGTTTGAATCCTGCTCCTCCGGCGGCGGGCGTATTGACTATGAAGTGCTGACCCGCTGCCATCGCTTCTGGGCCTCGGATAACAACGACGCGCTGGAACGTAATACTATCCAGCGTGGCATGAGCTACTTCTTCCCGCCGGAGGTGATGGGCGCGCACATCGGTCATCATAAATGTCACGCCACTTTCCGCCAGCACAGCATCGCCTTCCGGGGCCTGACGGCGCTGTTCGGCCATATGGGGCTGGAGCTGGATCCCCTCGCCGTGGATGAGCAGGAGCGCGAAGGCTACCGGCACTACGCGGCCCTGCATAAGCAGTGGCGCGAGGTGATCCACCACGGCACCCAGTGGCGGGTGGATATGCCGGACAGCACCACCCTGGCGCAGGGAATTGTGAGCGCGGATCAGCGTCAGGGGCTGTTTATTGTCAGCCAGATGGCGATGCCGGACTACACCCTGATGATGCCGCTGCGTATGCCGGGGCTGGCGGCCAACGCCCGGTACCGCATCACGCTGCTCGATCATCCCAATATCCGCCTGACCGGGGAGGGAGGGCACACCATGCGCAAGCTGCCGGCCTGGATGGAGGCGCCGCAAACGGTGAGCGGCGAATGGTTGATGCAGGCGGGGCTGGCCCTGCCGGTTCTGGATCCGGAAACCGCCATTCTGATTGGCGTTGAACGCGTATAAGGGTAACGGGCCGGGCAACCGGCCCTGAGTTGAGGATAAAAATAATGAACACGACTGCCTGTACCCATAAAGACAATCCGAACTTCTGGATCTTCGGGTCGTTCTTCTTTCTCTACTTCTTCATCATGGCCACCTGCTTTCCGTTCCTGCCGATCTGGCTGTCGGATATCATTGGTCTGAATAAAACCCATACCGGGATCGTCTTCTCCTGCATCTCGCTGTTTGCCATCTCATTCCAGCCGGTGCTGGGGGTGGTGTCGGACAAGCTGGGGCTGAAAAAACATCTGCTGTGGATCATCGCGGTCCTGCTGTTTCTCTTCGCGCCCTTTTTCCTCTACGTCTTCGCCCCGCTGCTGAAGACCAACATCTGGCTCGGGGCGCTGAGCGGTGGGGTCTATATCGGCTTTGTCTTCTCGGCGGGATCGGGCGCCATTGAGGCCTATATTGAGCGCGTAAGCCGCAACAGCTTCTTTGAGTACGGCAAGGCGCGCATGTTTGGCTGCCTCGGCTGGGGGCTGTGCGCCTCGACGGGCGGCATCCTGTTTGGCATCGATCCGTCGTATGTCTTCTGGATGGGCTCCGCCGCGGCGCTGGTCCTGATGCTGCTGCTGGTGGTGGCTAAACCGAAGCCGAACCAGACCGCGCAGGTGATGAATGCCCTTGGCGCGAACCAGCCGCAGATCACCGTCAAAACCGTCATCAACCTGTTCCGCCAGCGCAAAATGTGGATGTTTATTCTGTACGTGATTGGCGTGGCCTGCGTCTATGACGTCTTCGATCAGCAGTTCGCCACCTTCTTTAAAACCTTCTTCGCCACGCCGGAGGAGGGCACGCGTGCGTTCGGTTTTGCGACCACTGCCGGAGAGATTTGCAACGCCATCATCATGTTCTGCTCACCGTGGATCATAAACCGCATTGGCGCGAAAAATACGCTGCTGATTGCCGGGGTGATCATGGCGACGCGTATTATCGGTTCGTCATTTGCCACCACCGCCGTCGAAGTGGTGGCCCTGAAGATGCTCCACGCGCTGGAAGTCCCGTTCCTGCTGGTGGGGGCGTTCAAGTACATCACGGGGGTGTTCGATACCCGGCTGTCCGCAACCATCTACCTGATTGGCTTCAACTTCGCCAAACAGCTGGCGGCGATTTTTCTCTCCGCCTTTGCCGGGAATATGTATGACCGGATCGGCTTCCAGGATACCTACCTGATGCTGGGCTGTTTTGTGCTGGCGGTGACGGTATTGTCGGCGTTTACGTTGAGCAGTAAGCGGGAGATCGCTGCCGCGAACGCGGCAGCGTTAACACATCAGGCCAGGTAAAACACCTCTTTCAGCCCGGTGCTCACCGGGCTGTTGTCCGGGTTAGCGGGCATCACCTCCCCCATATATTTCCACCAGCGCTGGCAGACATCGGTGTTCGCCACCGCATTCCAGCGCTCTTCCGATTCGATCTCCACCGTGGCAAACAGCAGGTGACGTTCTTTATCGAGATAAATGGCGTAGTGGTGGGCGCCATGGTCTTTCAGCACCGCTTCCAGCTCGGGCCAGATGGGGTTGTGGCGACGTTCATACTCCTCGTGTGCGTCAGGGTTCACCTGCATCACAAAGGCTTTGCGGATCATAATGCCTCCAGATAGAGTTCGCGCACCTCGTCGCGGCTGGCGCTGCGTGGGTTGCAGGGGGCGCAGGGGTCGGCGAGGGCTTTGTCGAGCCAGCCTTCGATGTCGGCTTTGGTGACGCCCAGCTTGCTGAAGCCGGATGGAATACCGACGCGACTGCTCAGGGTGCGGATGGCGTTGATCGCCGCCATGCTGGCCGCTTCGTCGCTCATCTCGCGGGTATCCACGCCCATCGCCTGGGCCACGCGGGCAAAGCGTTCCACGGCGTTCGGGCGGTTAAAGTTTTCGATGATCGGCAGCAGGATGGCGTTGCACACGCCGTGCGGCAGGTTGTGCGTGGCGCCCGGCTGGTGGGCCAGGGCATGCACCAGCCCCAGCCCGGCGCTGTTAAAGGCCATACCTGCCAGATACTGGCCGTAGGCCATCTGCTCGCGCGCCTCCAGGTTATGTCCGTTGTCGACCGCCTCCGGTAGCCAGTGGGCGATCAGGCGAATCGCCTCCAGCGCGTTGGCATCGGTGAGGGGGTGAGCGCCGACGGAGACATAGGCTTCGATGGCGTGGGTCAGGGCGTCCATCCCGGTGGCGGCGGTGACGGAGGCCGGAATATCGAGCATCACGCTGGCGTCATCCACGGCGATATCCGGGATGATGTTCGGGTCGATAATCACCTCTTTGACCTGACGGGCAGAGTCGATGATCACCGCATTGCTGGTCATCTCTGCCGCCGTACCTGCGGTGGTGTTGATGGCCACCAGCGGCACGCCGGGGTTGAGCACTTTGCCGACGCCGGAATAAGCGGTAGACGGGCCAGGATTGGCGGTGAGAATTTTAATCGCTTTGGCGGTGTCGATCGGGCTGCCGCCCCCGAAGGCAATGATGTAATCGCACTGCGCATCCTGGAAAGCGGCAAAGCCCTGCTGCACCAGTTCTTCCGTCGGATTCGGGAAGACCGCGTCAAACAGATGATACGACATCTGCTCTGCGTCGAGGGCGGTAAACAGGCTGTCGAGCAGGCCCATTTTTACCAGCTGACCGTCGGTGACAATCAGCGCGGTGCCCCACTGTTTGTTTGCCACCAGCTTAACCATATCGCCGATTGCGCCTGCGCCGTGCAGGCTGATTTTCGGCAGCGCCAACATAAAGCTCATGATAATTCTCCTTAATTACGGTGATTTTTATGCCCGGCGGCGCTGCGCTTGTACACAGCGCCACCCGGCACTAGATCCGTCTTCGCTGCATTACGCGGCGGGTGATGATCGGCAGGGAGATCACCACAATCAGCATTGCGCCGATAATTACCGACATCACGATGCCCGGCACGTTGAGCAGGCTCAGGCCGAAGGTGACCAGCCCCATCAGGAAGGCGGCGATAATCACGCCTACCATGCTGCCGGAACCGCCGAGAATATTGACCCCGCCAAGCACCGCCATGGTCACCACCGCCAGCTCCCAGCCCATCGCAATCGTCGGGCGGGTACTGCCCAGACGCGAGGTGAGCAGCACCGAGGCCAGCCCGGCCATCAGCCCCACCAGGGCGAAGAGGATCAGATTGTGACGCTTGACGTTGATGCCGGAATACCATGCCCCGGTGGGGTTATTGCCGATGGCGTAGGTACGACGCCCGAAGTTGGTTTTGTGCAGCACGAAGGCAAACACCACCGCCAGCACCATAAACAGCGCGAACTCAAACGACAGCGCACCCCAGACGTATCCCTGGCCGAACCAGGCGAAGCTCTCCGGCCAGGTATTAAGCGCCTGGTCACCCAGCAGAATGTAGGTGATGCCGCGATAGAGGCTCATGGTGCCGATGGTGATCACAATCGACGACAGGTTAAAGCGGGTCACCAGCAGGCCGTTGAACAGCCCGCACAGCAGGCCAACCCCTAACCCCACGCAGACCAGCCACGGTGTATCCAGCCCCGCCGCCGCGCAAAAGCCCATCACCGTGGAGCTCAGGGCGATAGTGGAGGCCACCGACAGGTCAATCTCCCGGGCGATAATCAGCATCGCCATCGGCAGCACGATGATCGCCTTTTCAGTGAAGTTGAAGGTCGCATCCGACAGGTTCCAGATATTCAGGAAGTACGGGGAGGCCAGGGCATTGCCCACGAACACCGCCAGGGTGACCGCCAGCAGAAAACCCTCCCAGCACAGCAGGCGCTGGAAAATGCCCGCCGGAGCCGGGGTATTTTTCATCTCTTCAGAGGTCATCACTTTACTCATGATCTTACCGCCTGTTTCTGACGTGCCAGCGCCGCATCGCGCAGGATCAGCCGTCCTTTGCGCTTGTTGCCGCGTTCGTTGAGCAGCACCGCAATCACAATCACCGTCCCGGAAATCGCCATCTGCCAGAACGGCGATACGCCGATCACCGGCAGGGCATTGTTGATGACGCCGAGGAAGAGCGCCCCGCACAGGCAACCTAACACCCGGCCAGTGCCGCCCATGGTGCTGATGCCGCCGATCACGCAGGCCGCCACCACCTGAAGCTCAAAGCCGTTCGCCACGTCGACATAGGCCACCGCGAAGCGCGAGATCCACAGATAGCCGCAGAACCCGGCCAGCGCCCCGGAGAGGCAGAAGCTGACAAACTGCATTTTGCCGGCGTTGATCCCGGTGTAGTACGCCGCCGTGGCGTTACCGCCTGCGGTGTAGAGCGCCCGCCCGGTGCGGCTGTAGCGCAGGAAATAGCCCACCAGCAGCAGGGCGGCGATGGCGCACCAGCTCAGCACCGGTAAACCCAGCACCGACGCACGCGGCAGGCCGAGGAAATCCGCCCCCATCTGGTTGGAGTTGACCCAGCCCCCGCCGGAGAGCAAGAAGATAATCCCGCGGTAGATGCTCATGGTGCCAAGCGTCACCACAATCGCCGGGATGCCCATCTTCCACACCAGCAGACCGTTGATAACGCCCATCAGCAGGCCCAGGGCCGTCGCCAGAATGAGCAGCACCCAGACCGGCACCTCGGGGTAATGAAAGTTAATCAGGGCGACAATCATCCCGGTCAGCGCCAGGTTCGCCGCCATCGACAGGTCGATGCCTTTGGTGAGCAGCACCATCATCTGGCCGAGGGCGAGGATGATCAGAATCGAGGTGTCGTTAAACATCTCCACCAGGTTACCCGGCGCGATAAACGACGGGACGCGGGTGCCGATGGCGATCACCATCAGCACAATCACCGCCGCCAGCAGCGCCTCGCGGTGTTTAAGCAGTTGTTGCACCATTATGCGGCCTCCTGTCTGGCACCGCTGGCGGCGCTGACGATGGTTTCCGCCGTCGCGCCCCCCGCCTGATACTCCGCCACCATTAACCCTTCATGCATGACGATGATCCTGTCGGCCATGCCCATCACTTCCGGCAGTTCAGAGGAGACCATGATCACCGCCAGCCCCTGACCGACCAGCTCGGACATAAACTGATGCACCGCCGCTTTGGAGCCGATATCGATCCCTTTGGTCGGTTCATCCAGAATGATGACGTCAGGATGGGTCGCCAGCCATTTGCCAATCACCACTTTCTGCTGGTTGCCGCCAGAGAGGGTTTCCACCGCCTGTTTCCAGCTAAAGGCTTTCACCTGTAGCCGCTTTGCATATTCATCCGCCAGCTGCCACTCGCGCGCGTCGTTCAGCACGCCGCTGGCGTTGAGTTTGCCAAGCTGCGGCAGGCTGATGTTCTGGGCAATCGACAGCTCGATAATCGCTCCCTGCTTCTGGCGCTCTTCCGGCACGCAGACGATCCCGGCTTTGATGGCGTCCGCCGGCTGGCGGAAATGCTGCGCTTTGCCGTTCAGCACAATGCTGCCGGAGGAGGGGCGCGAGACGCCGGAGAGCGCCTGCATCAGCTCGGTACGCCCGGCGCCTACCAGGCCATAGAAGCCGAGGATTTCGCCTTTGCGCAGGGTAAAGGAAATATTGGCGAACTCGGTCGGGTGGCAGAGATTTTTCACCTCCAGCACCGTGTCGCCTTTTTCGCATTCCACCTTCGGGAAGGTCTGGGTAATGGCGCGCCCCACCATCATCGCCACCATCCGCTCTTCGGTGATGTCGTTGATGGCCCCGGCGCCGACAAATACGCCGTCGCGCAGGATGGTGTAGTGATCCGCCAGCTCAAAAATCTCGTCGAACTTGTGGGAGATAAAGAGGATGGCTTTTCCCTCCTGCTTTAAGCGTTCGACAATCTGATAGAACTCGAGAATTTCATGCTGCGACAGGGCAGCGGTGGGTTCATCGAGGATCACCACCTGGGCATCAAACGACAGCGCACGGGCAATCGCCACCATATGCCGCTGGGCGATGCTCAGGGTTTTCAGCGTCGCACGCGGGTCAATCTGCACCTCCAGACGGGTGAGGATCGCCTGCGCCCGGCGGTGCATCTCCGGCCAGTCGAGCTTTTTGAAAAAGCCTTTATAGAGATACTGACCGACAAAAATATTTTCGGTGACCGACAGCTCATCGAACAGCACGGTCTCCTGGTGGATGGCGGTAATACCCACCTTGTGCGCCGCGTCAGGGGTCGGCAGCTGGATGGGGATCGCTTTATAGAGGATTTCGCCCTCGTCGGGCTGGTAGATGCCGGTCATCACTTTCACCAGCGTCGATTTGCCCGCGCCGTTTTCACCGATCAGGGCGGTGACTTTGCCGGGCCAGAGTTCAAGCTGCACGTTTTCAAGGGCACGCACGCCAGGGAAAACTTTGGTGATGCCGTTGAGTGCCAGTAATGGGGTCATGATAGTTCTCCACCATAGGGGATTTTGTAGGCCGGATGGCGCTACGCTTATCCGGCCTACAAAACGCATCAGAAGATTTTTGAGAACTTATCAATGTTGCTGGCATCGTAAACGAACGGCTCCGCCATCGCGCCGTTGCCGTCGGCATCCAGCTTCACTTTGCCCAGTTTGCCCATGCTGGCTTCGTCTTTGGTCGCCGTGCCTTTCACCAGATCATCCGCTAAGTAAGTCGCGGCATAACCGAGGTCAATCGGGTTCCAGATGGCGAAGCTCTTGCTGGCGCCGGATTTCACCGCGCCCGCCATTTCAGACGGCAACCCTAAGCCGGTGACGTACACTTTGCCGATCTTGCCCTGATCTTTCACCGCCTGCGCCGCCGCCACGATACCGACTGACGACGGGGAGACGATCACTTTCAGATCCGGGTAGGTTTTAAGCAGGCCAACCGCTTCGCGGTAGCTCTTGTCAGAGAGATCGTCGCCATAGGCCACGGTCACCAGATTGACGGACGGGTACTGCGGCAGCACCTTTTTCATCTCGGCAATCCAGGTGTTCTGGTTAGTAGAGGTAGGGGTAGCGCTCAGCACCGCCACGTCGCCTTTCTCCACATTCAGCGCTTTCAGCGCGTCGGCCGCCAGCTTGACGTTGGTCTCGCCAATCAGCGCGTTATTAGAAGGGTTGAGGTGGATCTGGCGCCCGGCTTTCGCCACGCCGGAATCCCAGGAGACCACTTTGATCCCGCGCTGCATCGCTTTTTTCAGCACCGGCACCACGGCGTCAGGATCGTTGGCGGAGATAGCGATCGCATCGACACCCTGAGCGATCAACCCGTTGAGGACTTCGATCTGGGCTTCGGCGGTGGTGGTGGTCGGCCCGGTATAGATGACTTTGACATCCCCCAACTCTTTAGCTGCCTCCTGGGCACCCACGTTTGCCGCTTCAAAGAAGCCGTTACCTAAGGATTTCGCCACCAGGGCGATTTTCACTTCAGCTAAAGCAGAACCGGACAACGCCAGGGCGGCAACGGTGAGGATCAAGCTTGTCTTTATTTTCATTGCTTTTACTCCACTTAATTGAGTTTTGTAGGGTTTGCAGGTGTAGATTCGCCCCGTCTCAATGAGCGGGGCGCGATGTTCTTATTTGTAGAGATCTAACGCTGACTGCACAGGATTAACGCCAAAGCGTTTACCCAGCGCAATCAGTTCTTCCCGGGTGATGGTCTGCTTCATGCCACCCATTGAATAAACTTTTACCAGCACTTCCGCAGACTTCTCGGCGGTATCGATCAGGCCAAAGGTTTCGTCCAGCGTCGGGCCGCTGCCGAACACGCCGTGGAACGGCCACAGCACCAGCGAATGTTTTTGCATCTCCACCGCCGTGGCGCTGCCGATTTCGTCGGTACCCGGCACCATCCACGGCAGAATGCCCACGCCATCCGGGAACACCACCAGACACTCGGTGCTGCCTTCCCACAGCTGACGGGTGATGACGTCTGAGTTGTTCTCCAGCACAAAAGTCAGGGCGATCAGGTTGGTGGCGTGGCAGTGCATGATCACGCGGTCTTTTCCCCCCGTGGCTTTGATGCGCTCGCAGTGGGAGAGGAAGTGGGCCGGCAGTTCAGATGTTGGCACCGCTTCGTCAGTCAGCCCCCAAAGAATGTGGTAGCCCGCGCCGTCGCTGTCCACTTTTACCACCCCTAAATTGGCGGTGGGATCGAGCTGTACGTTGCGGAAGAATTTGCCGGAACCGGTGACGATAAACGGCGTGTTGGCGAGCAGCGGCATCGGCTGGCTCAGGGCGATATAGCGCGGTTTGGCGTGGAAATCCGCTTCAAACGGGGCGATATCCGCGTCATCCAGGCGCAGCGTCAGGTTGCCGCCGTTGCGCTCGTCCCAGCCTTTCAGCCAGGCGTCGGAGGTGGCTTTGATCATGCCCTGGACGAACCAGGATTGGGTGATGGTCTGCATTTTTTGATTCCTTTGAAAACGCCCGGTGGCGCTTCGCTTGCCGGGCCTACAGCTAAACGTAGGCCGGGTAAGCGAAGCGCCACCCGGCAATGTTATTTACGTGCGACTGGCTAATACGTCCTGCTCATACGCCCGGACGTTATCCAGCCACTGGCTGCCCGCCAGGGCGTCGTTGCGCTGGCAGTACATCTCCCATACCGCCTGCCACGGCAGTGATTTTTGCTCTTCCAGCAGGGCCAGACGCGCGGTGTAATCCCCCGCGGCTTCCAGCGCGCGCAGCTCGGCGGTGGGCTCCAGCAGAGCGCGCAGCAGGGCTTTCTTCATGTTGCGGGTGCCGATCACCCACGCCGCGATGCGGTTGATGGAGGCATCAAAGAAGTCGAGGCCGATATGTACCCGGTCAAACAGGTCATGGCGGATAATTTCGCTGGCGATGGCCTGGGTTTCGTCATCCAGCAGCACCACGTGGTCGCTGTCCCAGCGCACCGGACGGCTGACGTGCAGCAGCAGGTGCGGCACATAGAGCATCGCGGCGGAGATCTTGTCGGAGATGACTTCAGTCGGATGGAAGTGACCCGCGTCCAGACACAGCGCGGTCTGGCGGCTGGTGGCGTAACCCATGTAGAACTCGTTGGAGCCCACGGTGTAGCTCTCGGCGCCAATGCCGAACAGCTTGCTCTCCACGGCATCGATGTGGTGCGCCGGGTCGAGCTTTTCACTGATGGCTTCATCCAGCGCCGCCAGCAGGCGCTGACGTGGGGCGAGGCGGTCAACGGTGATGTCTTTCATCCCGTCCGGGATCCAGATATTCATCACCGATGGGGTGCCAAGCTGCTCGCCAAAGTACGCCGACACGCGGCGGCTGGCCTTCACGTGGTCGATCCAGAACTGGCGGATCTCGTCGTTGGCGTGGGCGAGGGTAAAGCCGTCGGCGCTCAGCGGATGCGAGAAGCAGGAGGGGTTAAAATCCAGCCCCAGCTTGTTAGCTTTCGCCCACTCGACCCAGTTTTTAAAATGTTCTGGTTTGATGGCGTTACGCTCGACGGGCTCGTCGGATTCCAGATAGATGGCGTGCAGGTTCAGGCGCTTAGGACCCGGGATCAGGCTCAGGGCCAGCTCCAGATCCGCCCGCAGTTCGGCGGCGTTACGCGCCTTGCCCGGATAGTTACCGGTGGCCTGAATACCGCCGGTCAGCGCCCCGCCCGGGTTCTCAAAACCGGCGACGTCATCACCCTGCCAGCAGTGCATAGAGACCGGCAGACGGTCGAGCTGACGCAGAGCCTCCTCGACATCCACGCCCACGGCGGCGAAACGCTGTTTAGCCAGTTCCCAGGCTTGTTCAAGTTGAGTGGTCATGCGCAAAGCTCCTTTGTCGGTCGTTGTTGCTGAAACTGCGCTCGGTAGCGGGCAATCTCATGATCGGGATGAGGGGTAAAGGTGGTCAGGCCATAGTTGCCGGTCACCACCTGGCGGAACTGGTCGACGTTGTTCAGTTCGTCGAGGGTCATCAGCTGAATGCCAATATTGCCGAGGGTGGAGGCCTCGACCGGCCCGGCTAACACCGTGATGCCGCAGGCGTTGGCGCACAGCTGGTTGAGCAGCTGGTTCTGGCAGCCGCCGCCCACGATGTGCAGCTGGCTGAACGGCTTCTCGCGCAGGGTGGCCAGCTCGTGCAGCACCTCGGCATAGAGCAGGGCGAGGCTGTCGAAGATGCAGCGCGCCAGCTCGGCGGCGCTCTCCGGCACCGGCTGCGCGCTTTCGCGGCAGGCGGCCTGAATCTCGGCGCTCATATTGGCCGGATTGATAAAGCGGTCGTCATTGGGGTTGATCAGGAAGCGGCACGACGGCAGGATTTCCGTCTCAGCGATCAGGGCAGCCAGGTCGCTGATACCTTTTTCCTTCAGCACCCGCTGTAGCAGCCACAGCCCCATAATGTTTTTCAGCACCCGGTAGCGGCCCTCTGCGCCGCCCTCGTTGGTGATGTTGGCCGCCAGCGCGCTATCGCTGGTGTAGGGGGTTTTGCTCTCAAAGCCCATCAGCGACCAGGTGCCGGAGGAGAGATACGCCGCATCTTTTGAGGCTAGCGGGGCGGCGATCACCGCGCTGGCGGTGTCATGGCTGGCGACGGCCACCACCGGGATGGCATTCTCCCGGGGGCAAATCCAGTGACCGATTACATTGCCCGGATGGGTCGGCGTGCCAAACCAGTCGCGCGGCGCGCCGGTCCAGTTGAGCAGGTTCTCGTCCCAGGTATCGGAATTGATGTTCACCAGCTGGGTGGTGGTGGCGTTGGTATATTCCCAGTTCATCTGGCCGGTAAGGCGGTAGCTGAAGTAGTCCGGGATCAGCAGGGCGTGGGCGACCTTCGCCACCAGCTCCGGCTGCTGTTCAACCAGGGCACGCAGCTGATAGAGGGTATTAAACGGCAGGAACTGGATGCCGCTGCGGCCATAGATCTCCGCCTTGCCCAACTGCGCCAGCGCGTGCGCCATTACCCCGTCGGTGCGGCTGTCGCGGTAGGAGACCGGCAGGCCGATGCGCTGGCCGTTGCTGTCCAGCAGAACATAATCCACGCCCCAGGTATCAATCCCGATGCTGTCGATGCGAATGCCTTCTTCACAAACCTTATTCAGCCCGGTGCGGATCTCCGCTTCCAGGGTGTCGATATCCCAGCAGTCAAAGCCGTCCCGCTTTTGCAGACAGTTAACGAAACGGTGGATTTCGCGAAGCTGAAGCGTGCGCGCCTCGCGGTGGTAGCTTGCCAGCATCACCCGGCCGCTGGATGCGCCTAAATCGACAGCCACACAATGGCGAAAAGTCATGGTCCGGTCCTTCCTGAAGTCATTGCCGGACAGTGTAAAAAAGGGAAGGGAAGGCGACCTTCTTGCTACTGACAGCGCATTTCAGGCGCTGGCAAGAAAGCAAAGATGAACGTGAGAGAGTTCACATTTTCCGTTTTTAACGGCACTTGCAGGCGATGTGACGGTGACCGCATTTCCAGATCTTTCCCGCCGCTTCTTGAAAAAGCGACAGGGTTTGCGCCATTTGCTGTCGAAAATTTAAGGTGAGGCGGGGAACCCTAAATTACTATTTTGAGAACTCTTATCATCTGGTGACCCGTTATGACCGTACTGCACAGCGTGGATTTTTTTCCTTCAGGCCACTCGCCTGTGGCGATTGAGCCGCGGCTGCCCCAGGCTGCCTTTCCGGAACATCATCATGATTTTCATGAGATTGTGATCGTGGAGCACGGTACGGGTATCCACGTCTTCAACGGCCAGCCGTACACCATCAGCGGCGGAACGGTCTGCTTCGTGCGCGATCATGACCGGCACATGTATGAACATACCGATAACCTGTGCCTGACCAACGTGCTCTATCGCTCCCCGGAGGCGTTCCAGTTTTTGTCGGGGTTGAACCAGCTCCTGCCCCAGGAGCTGGACGGGCACTATCCGTCGCACTGGCGGGTGAACCAGGCCACGCTGCAACAGGTGCGCCAGCTGGTGAGCCAGATGGAGCAGGCTGAAGAGGGGCAGGAGACCCACGCCCTCGCCAGCCGTGAAATCCTCTTTATGCAACTGCTGGTGCTGCTGCGCCGCGGCAGCCTGGTCGAAGGGGCGGCGGATAATGACGCCCGCCTCAACCAGCTGATGGCCTGGCTGGAAGATCACTACGCGGAGGATGTCTGCTGGGAGACGCTGGCGGATAACTTTTCTCTCTCGCTGCGCACCCTGCATCGCCAGCTCAAACAGCACACCGGGCAGACGCCGCAGCGCTACCTGAACCGTCTGCGGCTGATTAAAGCGCGGCATCTGCTGCGCCATACCGATGATAGCGTCACGGATATCGCCTATCGCTGCGGTTTCGGCGACAGTAACCACTTTTCGACCCTGTTTCGCCGGGAATTTAGCTGGTCGCCGCGCGATATTCGCCAGGGCCGGGATGCTTCACTTCAGTAACGCGAGGAAAATCACCGTTTTATTGCCGCAAAGCGGGTAATAATGTCAGGTTATTCCCCGGTGAGGTTGTGACGTGGCAGGACAGTTGATTCTTCGCAGAGCCGATTTTTTTGCATCCGCTGCTCAGGCCGTCGCGGTGGCGGACCGCTATCCGCAGAATGTCTTTGCCGAACATACCCACGACTTCTGCGAGCTGGTGCTGGTGTGGCGCGGCAACGGCCTGCATATCCTCAACGATCGCCCCTACCGTATTACCCGCGGTGACCTGTTTTACATCCGCGCGGAAGACAAACACGCCTACGCCTCGGTGAACGATCTGGTGCTGCAGAACATCATCTACTGCCCCGACCGGCTGAAGCTCAACGTGGACTGGGGAGCCAACATCCCCGGCTTTATGAACGCCCGCGGAGCACCACACTGGCGGCTTGGCAGCAACGGTATGACTCAGGTGCGCCAGATCATTGCCCAACTGGAGCAGGAGAGCCTGAAGGACGATCCCCACGGCTATGACCTGGCGGAGCTGCTGTTTGCCCAGCTGGTGATCATGCTCAAACGCTACCGCTACGCCCCGGACAACCCGACCGCCAGCGAGCCGGAAGCGCTGCTGGATAAGCTCATCACCGCGCTGTCTGGCAGCCTGAACCGCAGCTTTGTGCTGGAGAAGTTTTGCGAGCAGGAGCAGTGCAGCGAGCGCGCCCTGCGCCAGCAGTTCCGAACCCAGACCGGCATGACGGTGAACCACTATCTGCGTCAGCTGCGGATCTGCCACGCCCAGTATCTGCTGCAGCATACCGAGCTGATGGTGAGTGAAGTGGCGATGCAGTGCGGCTTTGAGGACAGCAACTACTTCTCGGTGGTGTTTAACCGCGAAGTGGGGATGACCCCGGTTCAGTGGCGCCACCGCAGCCATAACGCCGCGTAATAGAATCCCGGCTCTACCCCTGACTTCTCCGCAGCCCCCGCCAGATCAGTGACATAACGAAAAGTTATAACCTTATTAAAACTACGGCATTGATAAACATTTTCAATATCATTTAATTAACTATAATGAACCAACTGCTTACGCGGCATTAACACGTTTGCCGCCCGACAATAATGGAGATGATTATGAGCTATACCCTGCCATCCCTGCCGTACGCTTACGACGCCCTGGAGCCGCATTTCGACAAGCAGACGATGGAAATCCATCACACCAAACACCACCAGACTTACGTTAACAACGCCAACGCGGCGCTGGAAAGCCTGCCAGAATTCGCGAGCCTGCCGGTTGAAGAGCTGATCACCAAACTGGATCAACTGCCAGCCGACAAGAAAACCGTCCTGCGCAACAACGCGGGCGGCCATGCTAACCACAGCCTGTTCTGGAAAGGCCTGAAAACCGGTACTACTCTGCAGGGCGACCTGAAATCCGCTATTGAGCGCGACTTCGGCTCCGTTGAGAACTTCAAAGCTGAGTTTGAAAAAGCGGCTGCTACCCGTTTCGGCTCCGGCTGGGCGTGGCTGGTTCTGAAAGGCGACAAACTGGCGGTAGTCTCTACGGCTAACCAGGACTCCCCGCTGATGGGCGAAGCGATCTCTGGCGCATCCGGTTTCCCAATCCTGGGTCTGGACGTGTGGGAACACGCTTACTACCTGAAATTCCAGAACCGTCGTCCGGACTACATCAAAGCCTTCTGGGACGTCGTCAACTGGGACGAAGCTGCGGCACGTTTCGCTGCTAAAAAATAAGGTTGCAAAGCCTTCTGTGAGAAGCGAGTCTGATGACTCGCTTTTTTTGTATCTGAAGGAGTAGAGATGCATTACCCGGTGAATGTGTTTACAGGCAAGGTAAGGGACTACGACGGCAGCCGCCCGAGCGCAATTGCTAAAGTGCAGGTCGACGGTGAGCTGACCTTAACCGACCTTGGACTGGCAGGTGACGAGCAGGCGGAAAAGAAGATCCACGGCGGGCCCGACCGCGCGCTGTGCCACTATCCGCGGGAGCACTATCAGCACTGGGCAAGGGAATTTCCCGCTCAGGCCGATCTGTTTGTCGCCCCGGCGTTTGGCGAAAACCTCTCAACCGAGGGGCTGACGGAGGAGAACGTCTTTATCGGCGACATCTTTCGCTGGGGGGATGCCCTGATCCAGGTGACCCAGCCGCGCTCGCCGTGCTTCAAACTCAACTTCCATTTCGGCATCAGCGATATGGCTACGCAGATGCAGAACGCGGCGAAAACCGGCTGGCTCTATCGGGTGGTGCTGGCAGGGCAGGTATCGGCGGATGCGCCCCTGAAGCTGGTGTCACGCCTGAGCGACGTATCGGTACATGACGCCTGCGCTATCGCCTGGCATATGCCGTTTGACGACGAACAGTATCAGCGTCTGCTGGCGGCGGCGGGCCTGTCAACAAGCTGGACCAGAACCATGCAGAAACGGCGTTTAAGCGGGAAGATCGAGAATAATTCCCGCAGATTGTGGGGAAACCAGGCCGGGTAAGGCGAAGCCGCCACCCGGCATAACAGGCGACAACTACGAACGTTTATACAACGGCAGCCAGAGGGTTAAACGCAATCCACCCAGCGGGCTGTCGTCCGCTTTCACCCAGCCGCGATGCTGCTGAATGGCGGTTTCGACAATCGCCAGACCCAGTCCGGTGCCGCCAGATTCACGGTCGCGGGCTTCGTCAGTACGGTAGAACGGACGGAAAATCTGCTCGCGATCTTCCGGGCTGACGCCAGGACCATCGTCATCCACGTTAATAGTGATGCCGTCTTTATCCACCGAGAACGCCACCTCGATTTTGGTATGCGAGTAGCGCAGGGCGTTACGGACGATATTCTCCAGCGCGCTTTCCAGCGCATTCGGGTTACCGTACAGCGGCCACGGGCCCGGCGGGAAATTAACGGTGAACGATTTACCCATCTGCTCCGCTTCGAAGGCGGCGTTATCCAGCACTTCGCCCCAGAGGTGGTTAGCCTTCATCGTTTCGCTGACCAGCGCGTTTTTCTGCTGATTGCGTGACATCACCAGCAGGTCGTTGATCATGCTGTCCAGACGGTGGGCTTCCGTTTCGATACGCTCCAGCTCCTTGCTCTCACCACTGCGGCGGCGCAGCAGGGCGGTGCCAAGTTGCAGGCGCGTCAGCGGGGTACGCAGCTCGTGCGAGATATCAGAAAGCAGACGCTGCTGGGTCGTCATCATCCGCTCTAGCGCCGTCACCATCTGGTTGAAGCTGGCCCCTGCCGCCAGGAACTCCTGCGGCCCGGCTTCCAGTTCCGGGTGCTGTCGCAGGTTGCCCTGCGCCACTTCATCCGCGGCGTTTTTCAGTTTGCGCGCCGGCTTCGCCAGGCTCCATGCGAGCCACAACAACAGCGGTGAACTCACCAGCATGGTGACAATCAGCAGTAGCAGCGGGCGGTCAAACAGCAGATTGATAAAGTCGGACTGGGAGCTGCTCGCCGGGCGGATCAGGTAGAGCTGATAATTATCCTCCCCGTCATTGACGGAGAACGGCCCCACCATCTCCACCCGACCATATTTTTTCTTTTGCGGGTGATCGGCGTTATCCGCCTGGCCAATGAAGTTACGGATGATCTGCATTTCATTGCGGTCCGCACCAATCACGCGACCTTCGCTGGTCACCAGCAGCAGGCGTTGGCCGGGAGGCGCCCATTTTTCGATAGCGCGAAACAGCCTGCGCCACCACATCAAATCATTGGGCGGATCGGTGGCCAGCTCTGCTTCTACGTGTTGCTCGATCATCACACCCTGACGTTGCTCGCTGTCGAGGAGCTCCGTCATCTGGCGTGAGTCGAGTTTTGGCAACATCAAAACCAGCATTAAAACCAGTGCCAGCGTCAGCCAGAAGATGGCGAAAATGCGGGCGGTTAAGCTACCTATCATGAAGCGGAAACCATCAGATAGCCGCGTCCACGCAGGGTTTTAAACCACGGGTGACCATCTTTGCGCTCCGGCAGCTTACGGCGCAGGTTCGAGATGTGCATATCGATGGCGCGGTCGAACGGCGTCAGGCGTTTACCCAACACTTCCTGGCTCAGATGTTCACGCGACACCACCTGGCCCAGATGCTGCGCCAGCAGATAAAGCAGGGTGAATTCGGTGCCGGTCAGCTCCAGCGCCTGGCCGTCAAAGCTCGCTTCCTGGCGGCCTGGATTGAGGCTCAGGGAGTCGACTTCCAGCGTCGGTGAACCGTTGTCGGTGTTTTGCTGCTGCTCGCTCCAGTGGGAACGGCGCAGGATCGCCCGAATACGCGCCACCAGTTCACGGTCGTTAAACGGTTTTGGCAGATAGTCATCAGCGCCCAGCTCAAGGCCGAGTACGCGGTCAAGTTCGCTGCCGCGCGCGGTCAGCATAATAACGGGGGTCTGGTGTGTCTGGCGCAGCTCTTTAAGGGTGTCGATACCGTTTTTCTTCGGCATCATGACGTCGAGCAAAAGCAAGTCGATGCTATCGTCGAGTAGACTCAGCGCCTGCTCCCCATCATGGGCAACCGACACGTCAAAGCCTTCCATGTCGAGCAACTCCTTTAAAAGGGATGTCAGCTCTCGGTCATCATCAACTAACAGGATTTTATTCATTGTTTAAATACCTCCGAGGCAGAAATTACGTCATCAAGGCTATCTAATCCATGACTTTACGTTGTTTTACACCCCCTGACGCATGTTTGCAGCCTGAATCGTAGACTGTCTCTCGTTGAATCGCGACACGAAAGATTTTGGGAGTAAGTGATGCGCATAGTTACCGCTGCCGTCATGGCCTCAACGCTGGCGTTTAGTGCATTTAGCCAGGCTGCTGGAGCTATCACCGGCGATAACCGTTCCTCAGCAGAGGGCATTGCGCAGCAAAACGGCCAGGGCCACATGTTTGACGGCATAAGTTTAACCGAACATCAGCGTCAACAGATGCGAGATCTGATGCAGCGGGCTCGTCATGACCAGCCCCCTGTTAATGTTAGCGAAATGGAGACAATGCACCGCCTTGTCACCGCAGAAAATTTTGACGAAAACGCTGTGCGCGCTCAGGCAAACAAAATGGCGCAGGAACAGGTTGCCCGCCAGGTCGAAATGGCCCGGGTCCGCAACCAGATGTTTCACCTGCTAACGCCAGAGCAGCAAGCGGTTTTGAACCAGAAACACCAGCAACGTATGGACCAGTTGCGCGAGGTTGCCCGGATGCAGAAGAACGCTGAATCGACGCTTTTTAGTAGCAACACCCGTAGTAACCAGTAAACCCTGTTTTCCTTGCCATAGACACCATCCCTGTCTTCCCCCACATGATGTGGGGGTTTTTTTTGCCCATCATTAAAATGCGTTAACCGTTTATTCATCTTATTGACTCCTCCGCATCCGTTATACTAGCGGCATAGCGTGACAGGAGTGTTTATGAATCAATCCTATGGACGGCTGGTGAGCCGGGCGGCAATCGCCGCGACGGTCATGGCGTCGTGCCTGTTAGTCATTAAAATCTTCGCGTGGTGGTATACCGGTTCGGTCAGTATTCTGGCGGCGCTGGTAGACTCCCTGGTGGATATTGCCGCCTCGGTGACGAACCTGTGGGTGGTGCGTTACTCGTTACAGCCAGCGGACGAAGAGCATACCTTTGGTCATGGCAAAGCGGAGTCGCTGGCGGCGCTGGCGCAAAGCATGTTTATTTCCGGTTCGGCGCTGTTCCTCTTTTTGACTGGCATTCAGCACCTATATACCCCATCGCCGATGAAAGATCCCGGCGTCGGCGTGGTCGTTACCGTTATTGCACTTATAAGCACATTAATTCTGGTGACGTTCCAGCGCTGGGTGGTGCGTAAAACGCAGAGCCAGGCGGTACGGGCGGATATGCTTCATTATCAGTCTGATGTTATGATGAACGGTGCGATTCTTATTGCGCTCGGTCTGGCCTGGTATGGCTGGCACCGGGCCGATGCGTTATTTGCGTTAGGGATTGGATTCTATATTTTATACAGTGCGTTGCGTATGGGGTACGATGCAGTGCAATCCCTGCTCGACCGCGCACTGCCAGACGCAGAACGGCATGAAATCTTTGAAATTGTGACCTCCTGGCCCGGTGTCAGCGGCGCTCACGATCTTCGCACGCGGCAGTCAGGGCCGACCCGCTTTATTCAGATTCATTTAGAAATGGAAGATAACCTGCCGCTCGTTCAGGCCCATCTGGTGGCGGAACAGGTTGAGCAGGCGATTTTGCAGCGTTTCCCGGGGTCAGATGTCATTATTCACCAGGATCCCTGCTCAGTCGTACCTAAGCCAGGTAATGGACATTTTGAGCTTTCGTAATTCGTTGTAAAAAAGTGAACCGGGGCAGCATTTTGTGGAAAAATAACCGCCATTTGGTCTGACCTGAATCAATTCAGCGGGAAGTGATTGATATACTATTTGCACTATTCGTTGGTCGATAGGACGTCTTCCGGCAACAGATTTCATTTTTGCATTCCTAAGTTCAGAGGTAGTCATGATTAAGAAAATCGGTGTGTTGACAAGCGGCGGTGATGCGCCCGGCATGAACGCAGCAATTCGTGGTGTAGTGCGCGCAGCGTTGACGGAAGGTCTGGAAGTTTTTGGTATCTATGACGGTTATCTGGGCCTGTATGAAGATCGCATGGTGCAGCTCGACCGCTACAGCGTGTCCGACATGATTAACCGTGGCGGTACCTTCCTGGGCTCCGCGCGTTTCCCGGAATTCCGCGATGAGCGCATCCGTGAAGTGGCTATCGAGAACATGAAAAAACGCGGCCTGGACGCGCTGGTTGTTATCGGCGGTGACGGTTCCTACATGGGGGCAAAACGCCTGACCGAAATGGGCTTCCCATGCATCGGTCTGCCAGGCACCATCGACAACGACATCAAAGGTACCGACTACACCATCGGTTACTTCACTGCGCTGGGCACCGTGGTAGAGGCGATTGACCGTCTGCGCGACACCTCTTCTTCTCACCAGCGTATCTCCATCGTCGAAGTGATGGGCCGCTACTGTGGCGACCTGACCCTGGCGGCGGCGATTGCCGGCGGCTGTGAGTTTATCGTGGTGCCGGAAGTGGAATTCAGCCGTGAAGATCTGGTTAACGAGATCAAAGCCGGTATCGCTAAAGGTAAAAAACACGCCATCGTAGCCATCACCGAGCACATCTGTGACGTTGACGAGCTGGCGAAGTACATCGAAGCTGAAACCAAACGCGAAACCCGCGCGACCGTTCTCGGTCACATCCAGCGTGGCGGCTCTCCGGGTCCTTACGACCGTATCCTGGCATCCCGTATGGGCGCTTACGCGATTGAACTGCTGCAGCAGGGCTTTGGCGGTCGTTGCGTCGGTATTCAGAACGAAAAACTGGTTCACCATGACATCATCGACGCTATTGAAAATATGAAGCGTCCATTCAAAGGTGACTGGCTGGAGTGCGCGAAAAAGCTGTACTGATCGGCGGCTGTTGCCCGGTGGCGCTGCGCTGACCGGGCCTACAAAAGCATGGTTCGTAGGCCGGGTAAGGCGTAGCTGCCACCCGGCTTTTTTTGTGCGCTCATACCCTCTTTTTATTCCCCTGTGTTATAGCCAATCTTTTTTTATTCTTTAATCATTGGTTCGCTTTCTGGCACCCTGCATTCATCAAACACAACATTAAGAGAGTTGGGCGATGAATAAATGGGGCGTAGGTTTAACGTTATTGCTGGCATCGACCAGCGTTCTGGCAAAGGATATTCAGCTACTGAACGTGTCTTACGATCCGACGCGTGAACTGTACGAGCAGTACAACAAAGCGTTCGCCGCACACTGGAAACAGGAAACCGGCGATAACGTCGTGATCCGCCAGTCCCACGGTGGCTCCGGCAAGCAGGCGACCTCGGTGATTAACGGCATTGAAGCCGACGTCGTGACCCTGGCGCTGGCGTATGACGTGGACGCTATCGCGGAACGCGGCCGTATCGATAAAAACTGGATCAAACGCCTGCCGGATAACTCCGCGCCGTATACCTCCACCATCGTTTTCCTGGTTCGCAAAGGCAACCCGAAACAGATTCATGACTGGAACGATCTGGTTAAGCCGGGCGTATCGGTCATCACTCCAAACCCAAAAAGCTCTGGCGGCGCACGCTGGAACTACCTGGCAGCCTGGGGTTACGCCCTGCACCAGAACAATGGCGATCAGGCTAAAGCGCAGGATTTCGTGAAAGCGCTGTTTAAAAACGTCGAAGTGCTGGATTCCGGCGCACGCGGCGCAACCAACACCTTCGTTGAACGCGGCATTGGTGACGTGCTGATTGCCTGGGAAAACGAAGCGCTGCTGGCGGCGAACGAGCTGGGTAAAGACAAATTTGAAATTGTCACCCCAAGCGAATCCATTCTGGCTGAGCCAACCGTCTCTGTGGTCGATAAAGTGGCGGATAAGAAAGGCACCCAGGCCGTGGCGGAAGCCTACCTGAAATACCTTTACTCCCCGGAAGGCCAGGAGATTGCCGCGAAGAATTTCTACCGGCCACGTGATGAGGCGGTGGCGAAAAAATATGAGAACACATTCCCGAAACTGAAGCTCTTCACTATCGATGAGGTCTTCGGCGGCTGGACGAAAGCGCAGAAAGATCACTTCTCGAATGGCGGCACCTTCGATCAGATCAGCAAGCGTTAAGCATTTTTTGAAGAACGACACGGGACCCGGTGTGAGAAATCCACCGGGTTTTTTATTTGGTCACTTTTATGCGTTACTCTTTGGCGTCAGGTGGATACAGGGAATGCGCTGTGAAAAAAATAATCGTGTTGGTACTGGTTGTGATTGCGCTCGCGGCAGGTGGCGGGTTCTGGCTGAAAGCGGGTAACCCAAACGCGCTGCGGCATATCGTTCTCGACCAGTGTGTGCCTGGTCAGATGCAGAACCGTAACCCGGCGCCCTGTGCGCTGGTAAAAACGGATGCGGGATATGTGGTGTTTAAAGATCGCAACGGGCCGCTGCAATATCTGCTGATGCCCACGTACCGCATCAACGGTACCGAAAGCCCGCTCCTGACCGAGGCTCATACGCCCAATTTCTTCTGGCTGGCGTGGCAGTCGCGCCACTTTATGAGCATGAAGCGGGGGAGCAACGTGCCCGACAGTGCAGTTTCACTGACCATCAACTCCCCGACCGGCCGCACGCAAAACCATTTTCATATCCATATCTCCTGCCTGCGCCCGGACGTGCGCGAGAAGCTCAATGTTAGTCAGGGGCAAATCAGCACCCAGTGGCTGCCGTTCCCCGGTGGGCTGGAGGGGCATGAATACCTGGCGCGTCGGGTGACGGAAGCGGAGCTGGTGAAACGCAGCCCGTTTATGATGCTGGCAGAAGAGCTGCCGGAAGCGCGCGACCATATGGGGCGTTTTGCGCTGGCGATGGCGCAGCAGGCGGACGGATCGTTTGTATTACTGGCAACGGCGCGCAATTTGCTGGCGCTTAACCGCGCTTCTGCTGAGGAATTGCAGGATCATCAATGCACTATCCTGAATGAACCCCACCATAAATAGCGTTTACTCGCCCTGCCTGTCGCCGTAGACTTGCTGAAAAATTCTACAGGAGACAGGCATGTCGCTCTGGTTCACTCACCCGCTGTTTCTGCCCTCGCTGATTATCGTCGTCACCATCATCCTGTGGGCCACCTCGCTGTTGCCGGAATTCCTCACTGCGCTGCTGTTCTTTACCGCGGCGATGATCGCGCGTATCGCCCCGCCGGAGGTGATTTTTGGCGGTTTTGCCTCGTCAGCGTTCTGGCTGGTGTTCAGCGGATTTGTGCTGGGGGTGGCGATCCGCAAAACCGGGCTGGCGGACAGGGCGGCGCGGGCGCTGTCGGCCAGGCTGACCGACTCCTGGCCGCTGATGGTGGCAAGCGTAGTGCTGCTCACCTATGCGCTGGCGTTTGTGATGCCCTCCAATATGGGGCGTATTGCGCTGCTGATGCCCATCGTGGCGGCGATGGCGAAGCGGGCGGGCATTGCCGACGGCTCCCGGGCGTGGTTCGGCCTGGCGCTGGCGGTGGGGTTTGGCACCTTCCAGCTTTCGGCCACCATCCTTCCGGCCAACGTTCCTAACCTGGTGATGAGCGGGGCGGCGGAAGGCTCTTACGGCATCCATCTTAACTATGTTCCGTACCTGCTGCTGCATACTCCGGTGCTGGGTATTCTCAAGGGTCTGGTCCTGATCGGCCTGATCTGCTGGCTGTTCCCCGGCGCGCCAAAACCGGTGAAGGATTTGACCCCGCCAGAGCCGATGGGCCGCGACGAAAAGCGCCTCGCCTGGCTGCTGGCGGTGGTGCTGGTGATGTGGGTAACCGAAAGCTGGCACGGCATTGGACCGGCATGGACCGGGCTTGCGGCGTCGATTGTGGTGATGCTGCCGCGGGTTGGCTTTATCACCGGGGATGAATTCTCGGCGGGGGTGAATATGCGCACCTGTATTTATGTGGCGGGTATTCTCGGGCTGGCGATCACCGTGACGCAAACCGGTATTGGCAGTGCCGTGGGCGAGGCACTGATGCGGGTAATGCCCCTGGATGCCGATGCGCCGTTCACCAGTTTCCTGGCCCTGACCGGCATCACCACCGCCCTGAATTTCATTATGACCGCCAACGGCGTACCGGCGCTGTATACCACCCTGGCGCAAAGCTTCTCGGACGCCACCGGCTTTCCGCTGCTGTCGGTGATTATGATTCAGGTGCTGGGGTATTCCACGCCGCTGCTGCCGTATCAGGCGTCGCCGATTGTGGTGGCGATGGGGCTGGGAAGAGTGCCTGCGCGGGCGGGGATGCTGCTCTGTCTGGCGCTGGCGGTGGCAACCTATCTGGTGCTATTGCCGCTGGATTATCTGTGGTTTAGCCTGCTGGGACGGCTGTAAAAAAGCCCGGTAGCGCTGGCGCTTACCGGGCCTGGAGTATCGTAGGGCGGGTCAGCGAAGCGCCACCCGCCACAGATGCTCTTACGCCTGTTTCGCTGCTTCTGCTGCTTTAACGATCACCGCGAAAGCGTCTGCTTTCAGGGATGCGCCGCCAACCAGCGCGCCGTCGATGTCCGGCTGGGTGAACAGTTCTGCTGCGTTAGATGCGTTTACGGAACCGCCGTACTGGATGATCACTTGCTCAGCAACTTTCGCGTCTGCTTTCGCAATGTGGTCACGGATGAATTTGTGAACGGCCTGAGCCTGTGCTGGGGTGGCAGATTTGCCGGTACCGATCGCCCATACTGGCTCGTAAGCAATGACCGCACCTTCGAACGCGCTTGCGCCCTGAGTGGTCAGGACTGCGTCGATCTGACGTGCACAGACTTCTTCGGTTTTGCCCGCTTCGTTTTCTGCTTCGGTTTCACCGATGCACAGAACCGGGATCAGACCCTGCTCTTTCAGCACAGCGAATTTCTTCGCGATGAACTCGTCGGACTCTTTGTGGTAGGTACGACGCTCAGAGTGGCCGATGATGATGTATTTTGCGCCGATATCTTTCAGCATTTCAGCGGAGGTTTCACCGGTGAACGCGCCAGACAGGTTAACGTCAACGTTCTGGGCACCCAGAACGATGTGGCTGCCGTCAGCCGCTTTCTTAGCCATATCCAGGTACATATCCGGCGGAGCGATAGCAACAGCACAGCCAGTCACACCAGCCAGCTCTTTACGCAGGTTAGCTACCAGCTCGTTTACCATGTGGCGGCTGCCGTTCAGTTTCCAGTTACCCATCACTAAAGGATGTCGCATTTCAATTCTCCACGCTCAAGAGCGAATTAAGGAATATGGCCGCCCAACAGGGCAGCATGGTCTGTGAATCAGTATAGAGATTTTCCCTCGAAAGGCTTTGCTTTTTGTCATTAATTCGACCCGCCGAGTGCCTCAGATAGCGCCAGCTTAATCGGTTCAACAGCGAAGGTCAGCCCCTTTTCGCCGTTATCTGCCACGACATAGCGAACCGCGCCTTCCGTTTCGGCGTAATAGCGCTTGTTTTTACCAGCTGTGAGGAGCTTTTGCAGCTTTTGCTGGCTTTGGGCTTTGGTCAGGGCAGGGGTAAAGGCGCGTAAAATGGCGCTCATATACTCCAGCGCTTTAGCTTTGGCGGCTTTCTGCTCCGGCCCCTGAATCGGCAGCCAGGTAATCTGCATACTCTTGATTTTGAGGGTTCCGCGCTCAAGCGCCGTCGAGGCGTACAAATTCTCATTAATTTTGCTGGCAGCCCGGGTCAGGTTCGGGGTGTCGCGGGTGCCATCAATGGAGCGAAACTCATTGAGCGGCAGCTTTGGATTATCCTGATTGAAAGCTTCACGGAACAGGCTGATAGACTGATCAAAGGTCGGCGCGCCCGGCATCACATAGGGTGCGGTAGCCGATACGGAAGTCTCAGCAGCATGCAGAGGTGCGCTTGCACCCAACAGTGTTAAACCCAGCCAAATAAGGTGAAACCACATCTTCATCAATAAAGTCTCTGAATGTTACTGCCCACGATTAAAACGGGATCCGGCTGGCTTGTCAAAAGGAGGCGACTCCAGGGTAAACTACGCGCCGCGATGACTCTCAGGAACCTGACATGACCATACAGCAGTGGTTGTTTTCATTCAAAGGGCGTATTGGACGCCGTGATTTCTGGATCTGGATTGGCGTATGGATTGTCGCCATGCTGGCTCTGTTTATTTTTGCCAATAACGCCTGGCTGAGCACCCAGACGGCGGCCTTCGCGCTGGTGTCGCTGCTGTGGCCGACCGCGGCGGTGTTAGTAAAACGGCTGCACGATCGTGGGCGTTCGGGGTTGTGGGCGCTGCTGGTGATACTGGCGTGGATGCTGCTGGCCGGCAACTGGTCGATGCTGCCCTCCATGCTGCCGTGGGTGGTGGGCAGGCTGCTCCCTACCATTATTTTTGTGATGATCATTGTCGACCTGGGCGCGTTTGTGGGCACCCAGGGCGAGAATAAATATGGTAAAGATACGATCGACGTAAAGTACCGCTAATTACCAGTAATGTTCTGCGGTCATATGGCCCGGCCGACGGCGTAAATGCTTGGTCATTTGCCGGGTCTCTTTCAGGAGCTGTTGGGTATCACGCACCATTTGCGGGTTGCCACACAGCATCACGTGGCTGGTGTCGGCCTCCATCTTCAGACCCACGGCGGCTTCCAGCTCGCCATTTTCAATCAGGGCCGGTACGCGCCCGTGGAGCGATCCCGCCACCGTTTCACGGCTCACTACCGTCTGGATTTTCACTTTCCCTTCATAACGCTTCTGCAGTTCCTGCATCAGCGGCAGGTAGCTCAGGTCTGCGGCGTAGCGCGCGGCATGCACGAGAACGATATTTTTAAAGCGATCCAGGTCCTGCCCGTATTGCAGGATCGACAGGTAAGGGCCGATGGCGGTACCGGTTGCCAGCATCCACAGCGTCTCGCAGTCTGGCACTTCATCCAGCACGAAGAAGCCTGCGGCTTCGCTGACAATCTGGATCTCATCGTCGGGTTTCAGTGCCGCCAGGCGCGGGCTGAGTTTGCCATCGGGAACGGTGACAAGGTAGAACTCGAGATCCGGGTTATCCGGCGCGTTGACATAGGAGTAGGCGCGCTGCACGCGTTCGCCGTCGATCTCCAGCCCCAGCTTGGCAAATTGCCCGGCCGTGAAAGGCTGGATGGGCGCATGTACGGTGAGGCTAAATAGCGCATCGGTCCAGAACTCTACCTTTTTGACTTTACCTGTTACCCAGTCTGCCATGATGTTCTCCTGTACTGATCTCGGGTTCTATCTTCCTTACCTGAGAGGGAGATTTCCAGCCCAGGCGGGCCGGAAAGCTCTATTGATCAAACGGTTTTACAGAATGTGGGTCTGCACGTCCGGATCTTTACGGTCGAGATAGTGAATCGACTGGATGCGGCGAATGGTGCGTGATTTACCGCGGATCAGCAGCGTTTCGGTGGTCGCCATATTGCCTTTGCGGCTGATGCCGTCCAGTAGATCGCCTTTGGTGATGCCGGTCGCCGAGAAGATAACGTTATCGCTGCGCGCCATATCATCCAGACGCAGCACGGTATTGGCTGCAATCCCCATCGCCGCGCAGCGGGCCAGCTCCTGCTCACCGATGCGGCGGTTCTCTTCGCTATCGCCTTTTACGTCATGACGGGCCAGCAGACGGCCATGCATATCGCCGTCGAGGGCGCGGATCACCGCGGCAGAAACCACCCCCTCCGGTGCGCCGCCGATACCGTACAGCACGTCGACTTCGCTGTCCGGCATGCAGGTGAGGATGGAGGCCGCCACGTCGCCATCGGGGATAGCAAAGACGCGCACGCCTAACTGCTGCATCTGGGCGATGACCGCATCGTGACGCGGTTTCGCCAGAATGGTGACCGTCAGTTCGCCAAGAGGCTTATTAAGCGCGGCGGCGATATTACGCAGGTTTTCCGCCAGCGGCAGATTGAGGTCGATGACCCCTTTTGCGCCAGGGCCGACAATCAGCTTCTCCATATACATATCGGGCGCGTTGAGGAAGGTGCCTTTATCGCCCACCGCCAGTACTGCCAGGGCGTTAGCCTGGCCCATGGCCGTCATGCGGGTGCCTTCAATGGGGTCTACCGCGATATCCACCGCATCGCCGTTACCGGTACCGACTTTTTCACCGATGAACAGCATGGGGGCTTCGTCGATCTCACCTTCACCAATCACGATGGTGCCATCGATGTTGACCTGGTTAAGCATGATGCGCATGGCATGGACGGCTGCGCCGTCAGCAGTATTTTTATCACCACGGCCAAGCCACTTGTAGCCTGCCAGAGCGGCGGCCTCGGTTACGCGGGAAAACTCGATAGCAAGTTCACGTTTCATCAGATACTCGTGCAATCAAAAGGAATTGCACGAAGTTTATCACAGAGTGGGAGAGGCGGTTTGGACCCCTCACCCCGACGGGGTGAGGGGGAGGTATTATGACTCGTCGTGCTCTTCCCAGGCCAGCGCGCGTTTCACGGCTTTTTTCCAGCCGCTATAACGGTAGTTACGCTCGGTGGTTTCGATACCCGGACGGAATTCGCGCTCGATGACCGCTTTCTCCTGCAGTTCGTCCAGGTTCTGCCAGAAGCCAACCGCCAGGCCGGCAAGATAGGCCGCACCCAGCGCCGTCACTTCACGCACTTCCGGGCGTTCCACGCGGGTACCCAGAATGTCGGACTGGAACTGCATCAGGAAGTTGTTTGCCACTGCGCCGCCATCCACGCGCAGGGCGTGCAGACGAATGCCGGAGTCAGCCTGCATCGCTTCCAGCACGTCACGGGTCTGATAGGCAATCGACTCCAGCGTGGCGCGGATGATGTGGTTAGAGTTTACCCCACGCGTCAGGCCGAAAATCGCCCCGCGGGCATAGGGATCCCAGTAGGGCGCGCCCAGCCCGGTAAAGGCCGGCACGACGTACACGCCGTTGGTGTCTTTCACCTTGGTGGCGAAATACTCCGAGTCGAAGGCGTCGCTGATAAGCTTCATCTCATCGCGCAGCCACTGGATAGAGGCTCCGGCCATAAACACTGCGCCTTCAAGCGCGTAATTCACCTCGCCGCGCGGGCCGCAGGCGATAGTCGTCAGCAGGCCATGCTCCGATTTCACTGCCTTCTCGCCGGTGTTCATCAGCATAAAGCAGCCGGTGCCGTAGGTATTTTTCGCCATCCCTTCTTTCACGCACAGCTGGCCAAACAGCGCCGCCTGCTGGTCACCGGCGATCCCGGCGATTGGAATACGGGTGCCGCCTTTACCGCCGATGTTGGTCTGACCGTACACTTCAGACGACTTACGTACCTGCGGCAGCATGGCGCGCGGGATGTCCAGCGCGTCCAGCATTTTGTCATCCCAGTCCAGATCGTGGATGTTGAACAGCATGGTGCGCGAGGCGTTGGTGTAGTCGGTGACGTGGACGCGCCCCTGGGTCATCTTCCAGATAAGCCAGGTGTCCACGGTGCCGAACAGCAGTTCACCGCGTTTGGCACGCTCACGAGAGCCTTCGACGTGGTCGAGGATCCATTTTACCTTGGTGCCGGAGAAGTAGGGGTCCACCACCAGGCCAGTGGCGCTACGCACGTACTCTTCCATGCCGTCGCGCTTGAGCTTCTCGCAGATGTCCGCTGTGCGGCGGCACTGCCAGACGATGGCGTTGTAAATCGGTTTACCGGTTTCGCGTTCCCAGACGATGGCCGTTTCACGCTGGTTGGTGATGCCAATTGCCGCAATCTGATCGGAACTGATATCGGCTTTCGCCAGCACTTCAACCAGCGTCGAGCTTTGCGACGCCCAGATCTCCATCGGGTCGTGTTCAACCCAGCCTGGACGAGGATAGATTTGCTCGAATTCGCGCTGCGACACGCTGACGATGTTCGCGTCATGATCCATAACGACAGCGCGGGAGCTGGTCGTGCCCTGGTCGAGCGCAACGATATATTTTTTGTCGGTCATAGTTGTGGTCCCGTAGTCAGATTACAGCGAAGCGTTTTGTTGTGTGGCAGAGGTGGCGTCCTTCTCCTCTGTGACACAGGTGTCGCACGGCAGGTGGCGGCCAATCAGCTTACGATAGCCAAATGCTCCCAGCGCAGCACCTACAATAGGGCCGAACAGCGGCACCAGGAAGTAAGGAATATCCTTGCCGCCGGTGAAGGCAACGTCGCCCCAGCCGGCAATAAAGGCGAAAGCTTTCGGTCCGATGTCGCGGGCCGGGTTCATGGCGAAGCCCGTCAGCGGTCCCATCGATGCGCCGATCACCGCAATCAGCAGGCCAATCAACAGCGGCGCCAGCGGACCGCGCGGAATGCCGTTGCCGTCATCGGTCAGCGCCAGGATGGTACCCATCAGGATGGCGGTGATCACCATCTCCACCGCGAAGGCCTGCACAAAGTTAATGTGCGGGTTAGGATAGGTGGAGAAGATCCCCGCCAGCTCAAGGCTTTCGGTACTGCCACGCACCATATGGTGCGTCTGCTCGAAGTCGATAAACAGATTGTAATAGAGCCCGTAAACTAACGCCGCTGCACAAAACGCACCAGCAAACTGCGCCACAATAAAAGGCACAACCTTGCGTTTGTCGAAGCAGGCAAACAGACACAGCGCGATGGTGACCGCAGGGTTGAGGTGCGCACCCGAAACACCCGCCGTCAGGTAGATAGCCATCGCCACGCCCAGACCCCAGATCACACTGATTTCCCACTGACCGAAACTGGCACCCGCCACTTTCAGTGCAGCCACACATCCTACGCCAAAGAAAATCAACAACCCAGTACCCAGGAACTCTGCGATGCATTGGCCTTTTAAGGTTGATGTTTCACTCATAATCGGATCCTGAAAAATGATTAATGGTTATTGTTGGCGCGACGGTCGCCATGACCGGCACGATGTCCTGTAGACATAGTGTTAATTTATCGTTAACGAACAAAAACGAGAAATATCGAACTTAAAATGTGTGTGCCGCGTCAACAAAATGAGCGATAACGCGCCATGAAGCGGGCGAGAACTGCTGTAAGCGAAAGGGGGAGTAAGCTTTCTATTAACTAAAGTGTTAACAATTTAGGGGTATATGGCGCGAATGCACCAGGAGGAGACTGAAAAGTGTTGCAAACCGCAATCTGCGCGGTCTGCCGCTGGACAGGGAGGGCGGGGCTCCATACAATCGACACCAGGTGTTGTGCGCGTTTACGTCAAGCGTCGCCTTGCAAATTCAGGAGAGGTAGCATTATGTCGTTAGAAGTGTTTGAGAAACTGGAATCGAAAGTACAGCAGGCGATTGATACCATCACCCTGCTGCAGATGGAAATCGAAGAGCTGAAAGAAAAAAACAACGCGCTGTCGCAGGAAATTCAGACTGCTCAGCATGGTCGTGAAGAGCTGGAACGTGAAAACCACCAGCTGCGCGAACAGCAGAACGGCTGGCAGGATCGTCTGCATGCTCTGCTCGGGCGCATGGAAGAGGTCTGATTCCGAATTCCTGAAAAAGGCATCCACAATGGATGCCTTTTTTATTTTGCAGGAATAAGATCGCTCAACATGTTACTCATAATGAATGCGAGATGACAAAGCGAAGCGATATTATTGATAATTCTGACCGATATATTACCCGTAATACTCCCTCTGGCCTCATTTATACAGAAAATCTGGGATGGATAGACTTAGGGCACGCAAATCCCTTCGGTGCTGAACGATTATGGCAACAAATGATAATGCCTGGCGCAGGAGGCGCTGACTGGTTTGAAATCCATTATCATCAAAGCATGTCCAGGAACATCGCAGGATTAAATACGACAACCGGGATATACAGACGTTTTTTAGTGCGGAGAGGCTTAAGCGAAGAGGTCTTAAGAGGAGTCGCCTTATCCATTTTTATGAGTACTTCTCACAGCTTTGAATCCTTGCAGGGTTTTTGGCCCTATATTCTGATTACGGATAGCGGTTACAGCGCAGAAGATTTAGTTTCTAATCTTTTTGGTTTCTGCCAGGCCGTTAACTATGCAGATTACACACCTTTCCTGGACATTTGTTCCAAAGAGAAAGCTTATCGCATCTGGGACTACTATGGCCCCGTTGGGCAATTTAAAAATAAAAGTGTCCTTCCCTTACTGTTTCCAGACCCTAAGGATAAGCGCCTAAAACACCAACCATTCCCGGGCCATTTGCCTGCATTTATGGATTCTATTGTGCCAGTATCTGATCCTTCCGTCGTCAGGGAGGTTCGTATATGAAATGTAGGCATGTCATCATTTTTCTATTCGTTCTGGTGGCCGTGCTCTATTGCGTAATAATGACCAGAATCTTTTCTGATGAATATTATAAACAAGGCAATCTAATTCAATATTACTTATTAACGCCCAAACCACTCAAGGATGCACCAAGGATCACAGAAAACTGGTATTTCACGAAGCAAACCGTTGAAGGGAGTGGTTTGCAGATCAGTACACTCACTTTCACCGGTATCCAAAAGAGTGATCTTCAGAGGATGCACGAAAAGCTTGAAACCTGGATTGATAACTATCCGGATCGTCATGCAACAATGAGCATAGCGGTAGAGGAAAAGAAGGGGGTGTTTGAACTCCACATTACTCATTACGATACGAATAAAGATAATTAAAAAAAGGCCATCTACATAACAGATGGCCTTTTTTTCTACTCAATATCCAGCGGATCTTCAGACAGGATAATGCCGGTATTATCGGCATAAAGATGGTCGCCGGAGAAGAAGGTCACCCCGCCGAAATTGACGCGCACGTCGCTTTCGCCAATGCCATCACCTGCGGCACCTACCGGAATAGCGGCAATCGCCTGAATGCCGATGTCCAGCTCTTCGAGGTCATCCACCTGACGCACCGCGCCATAGACCACAATGCCTTCCCACTCGTTCTGGGTGGCGAGACGGGCAAGTTCTGCATCGATTAACGCGCGACGCACGGAGCCGCCGCCATCAACCAGCAGAATGCGTCCACGGCCGTTCTGTTCGAGCAGATCGTACAGCAACCCGTTGTCCTCAAAACATTTCACCGTGATGATCTGTCCGCCAAACGACGACCGTCCTCCAAAGTTGGAAAACAGCGGTTCTACGACGTTGACATCTTCCTGGTAGATGTCACAAAGCTCGGAGGTATCGTATTTCATAGGCTTAAGTTCAGTTGCTGCGAGTGTTTTCAGTATATCGCGCGAATTGCATTGTTGGCAAAATCATCAATTGTTAATTGATATTTGTCAGCTAATTTAGCGTCTGACTAAGAATAATCCCTATCACGAACAACAGGTTAGTCAGCAGTGCGCCTTTTACCGTGCGTTCCAGCATTGGCGGCATGGCCGAGGCGCTCTGCTCGCGCATCACGTAGCGCGCCTGTTTAACCAGCAGCGGCGTGGCGAGCACAAACAGCCAGCCCCACAGGCTGTGCAGGGAAAGCAGGTTAAACAGCGCCAGACAGAGCAGGGCACCCATCAGCAGGCAGGCATGGTAACGGCGCGCATTCACCGCGCCTAACCGCACCGCCAGGGTGTTTTTACCGTTCTGACGATCGCTGTCGATATCGCGCAGGTTGTTGATATTCAGCACCGCCGTCGCCAGCATGCCGCAGGCGGTGGCTGGCAGGAACAGGGCAGGAATTAACGAGTGCGCCTGCAGATACCAGCTGCCCATCACGCTCAGCCAGCCGAAGAAGACCAGCACGGAGATATCCCCCAGCCCGATGTAACCGTAAGGGCGGGTGCCGACGGTATAGGTGATGGCCGCGACAATCGCCAGCAGACCGAGCACGAGGAAGCCGACCGCATCCGCCGGGGTTTTACAGGCCACCAGCACCAGCGCAATCCCGGAAAGACAGATCAGCGCGACGGTGATAATCAGCGCCCGTTTCATCTCCTCCTGGGTGATCACCCCTTTCTGCATTCCCCGCAATGGCCCGATGCGGTCGGGCTTATCGCTGCCCTTGACGGCATCCCCGTAATCGTTAGCGAGGTTAGAGAGAATTTGCAGAAGCCCGGCGGTCAGCAGCGCCAGGGCAGCCACCAGCGGGTCGAAATGCCCCTGCCACCACGCGAGGGTAGTGCCAACAATAATGGCGGCGAAGGCGAGAGGGAGCGTTTTAGGACGCAGGCTTTCCAGCCAGGCCTGCGTACGGCTGATTTCAGTCATAGTAATTATGTGCCAATAAAAATGGGGCCTTTCAGCCCCATCATTTGTGATGAAAATGCAATTGCCGCGATTATAGGATAAAACGGCTCAGATCTTCATCTGCTACTAAAGCATCAAGGTGCTTACTCACATAGTCGGCATCAATTTTAATGCTTTGACCATTCAGGTCGCTCGCATCATAAGAGATATCTTCCATCAGGCGTTCCAGCACGGTATGCAGACGACGCGCACCGATGTTTTCGGTGGTCTCGTTAACCTGCCATGCGGCCTGGGCGATACGCTTGATCCCGTCTTCGGTGAACTCAATATTCACCCCTTCGGTCGCCATCAGCGCTTTGTACTGCACGGTGATGGAGGCGTTTGGTTCGGTCAGGATGCGCTCGAAGTCTTCGGTGGTTAGCGCCTGCAGCTCAACGCGGATCGGCAGACGGCCCTGCAGTTCCGGGATCAGATCCGACGGCTTGGCAACCTGGAACGCGCCAGAGGCGATAAATAAAATGTGATCGGTTTTCACCATGCCGTGCTTGGTGGAGACGGTGCAGCCTTCAACCAGCGGCAGCAGATCGCGCTGTACGCCTTCACGGGAAACGTCCGGGCCGGAGGATTCGCCGCGCTTACAGATTTTATCGATCTCATCGATAAACACGATACCGTGCTGTTCAACCGCGTCGATAGCGTCCTGCTTCAGCTCTTCCGGGTTTACCAGCTTCGCCGCTTCTTCTTCAATCAGCAGCTTCATCGCGTCTTTGATTTTCAGCTTACGCGGCTTTTGCTTCTGCCCGCCCAGGTTCTGGAACATGGACTGCAGCTGGCTGGTCATCTCTTCCATACCTGGCGGAGACATAATTTCCACGCCCATTGGCGCGGCGGCGAGCTCGATCTCAATCTCTTTGTCATCCAGCTGGCCTTCACGCAGTTTTTTGCGGAACGCCTGGCGCGCAGCGGATGGCTCAGCAGGCTGTTCTGCCTGGCCCCAGTTGTTTTTCGCCGGTGGGATCAGCACATCCAGCACGCGCTCTTCCGCCATCTCTTCAGCGCGATAGCGGTTTTTTTCGATGGACTGGACGCGGACCATCTTAATGGCAGAGTCGGTCAGATCGCGGATGATAGAGTCCACTTCTTTACCGACATAGCCCACTTCGGTGAACTTGGTCGCTTCGACTTTGATGAATGGTGCGTTGGCCAGTTTAGCCAGACGACGGGCGATTTCGGTTTTACCAACACCGGTTGGGCCGATCATCAGAATGTTTTTTGGCGTCACTTCATGGCGCAGCACTTCATCCAACTGCATACGACGCCAGCGGTTACGCAGGGCAATTGCCACAGAACGCTTGGCGTTATCCTGGCCGATGATGTGTTTGTTCAGTTCGCTGACAATTTCGCGTGGGGTCATTTCAGACATGAGAAATCCTTACGCCTTAGACGGCAATTCTTCGATGGTGTGGAAGTGGTTGGTATAGATGCAGATATCACCTGCAATATCCAACGCCTTCACAGCGATATCGCGTGCGCCCAGATCGGAGTTTTCCAACAGCGCGCGGGCGGCGGCCTGGGCGTACGGGCCACCGGAACCGATAGCAATCAGGTCATTTTCTGGCTGCACCACGTCACCGTTACCGGTGATGATCAGCGAGGCATTTTCATCGGCCACCGCCAGCAGTGCTTCCAGCTTGCGCAGCATACGGTCGGTACGCCAGTCTTTCGCCAGCTCAACGGCAGCTTTCACCAGATGGCCCTGATGCATTTCCAGTTTACGTTCAAACAGCTCAAACAGCGTGAAGGCGTCCGCAGTACCGCCCGCAAAACCGGCGATCACTTTGTCGTTATACAGACGACGCACTTTTTTCACGTTGCCTTTCATGACGGTATTACCCAGCGTGGCCTGGCCATCACCGGCAATCACCACCTGGCCGTTACGGCGTACACTTACTATTGTTGTCACGAGCAGACCCCCTGGTTACACATTCGGAAAATAGAGGCCCTGAGCCAGTGCTCAGGGCTGAATAGAATGATAGATGGGGGG
The DNA here is from genome assembly GCF_055805075.1 of Leclercia sp. GHBNCSD. Lineage (NCBI taxonomy): Bacteria > Pseudomonadati > Pseudomonadota > Gammaproteobacteria > Enterobacterales > Enterobacteriaceae > Leclercia > Leclercia sp. GHBNCSD. Next base: position 2,098,801 of record NZ_JBQVYO010000001.1, read on the forward strand.
GATTTTGGGGGTTTCAACCCCCGGAAGCGAGTCGAATGCAGTTTGTGTGACCTGCCATCTTCAGACGGCTGATGGTGCCATCGGCATTGTCTTTGCCTTTAACCGGGCCGATCACTACGCGATTCCAGCCGTTATTGGTGGTAATGCGTGAGTCAAAGCCTTCAAAGGCCAGTTGAGCACGTACGGTTTCCGCCTGCTCTGCGCCTTTAAAGGAACCGCACTGCACCATCCAGCGACGTTCATCTTTCTTCTCAGCCGTTTGCTTCGGCGCCTCGGTCTCTTTGGTGACCGGCGCGGCTTTCGGCTGCTGCGCGGTGGTATGCGCAGGGGTTTGCAGCAGATCCTGATACGGCTGCGTGTTGCTATTTTGCTTCGCAGGCTGCGTCTTCGGCTGTTGCGCCGGTTGCGCCGGTTGCGTCTGTGCCACCTTAGGCTGCTGGTACGGTTGTTCCGTCACCCGCTGCTGTGTTTTCGGCTGCTGTACCGTCTGGGACTGCGCCCACTGCTGCTGCTGTTGCTGCTGAATTTGTTGCTGCGCCTGGCGCTGGCGCTGCAGCGTTTGCTGACGCTGTGCTGGCGTCTGCTCATTCCACGGCACTTCGTTGAGCTGGGTAGGCTGCTGGCGCATATCGGCCTGCATCTGTGCCAGCAGCTGACGTTGTTCGTTGGTTAACTGGTTAGGATCCACCACTTCGCCACCCGCAGAGGGTTCGGTAGGCGCACGTACGCCCGGCTGGCGGCTCTCAAGCTCTTTAATATAGCGCCAGCGCTCTTCCGGTTTAGGGGGCAAGCCATTGCCGACCACTTTATTGCCCTGCAGCGCTTCTGCTTCTTCTTTTTTATGGTGCGTAATGAACCAGAGGCCGCCGATAAATGCCACCAGGACCGCCGCCGCGATCGCCACCATAGCCGGTGAGACTGCGGGCAGGCTGCTGCGTTGCGGTTTCCGTGAGCTACTCTTTTTGCGTCGCGAAGGTGCCGGCTGGCCGCGACGTACATAATCTCGTTGTGCCACTATCGTTTCGCTGTATTTTTTCGTTTGTCAGCCCGTCATGTTACTTAAGCGACGGGCCTTTGACCAGATGAGGACGTCTGAAAGGCGTTTACTTTAAGTCAGGGCCTGGGTTGAACCTCTGACGATCAATTCACAGTCCAGTAAACGGGAGCCGCTGCTAACTGTTTGTCCGTTCAGCTGATCCAGTAACAGCAGCATCGCTTCCCGGCCAATATCATAGCGGGGTTGCGCCACCGTCGAGAGCGGAGGATCGCAAAATTCAGACAGAGAAATATTATCGAAGCCGATGATTGAGAGGTCTTTCGGCACTTTCAGACCGCGCCGTTTGGCATAGGAGAGCGCGCCCAGCGCCATCACGTCGCTGTGACAGAACACCGCGGTCGGCGGCTGCGGCAACGACAGCAGTTTTTCCAGCGCCAGGCCGCCTGCGGCATAGGTAAAATCGCCCCGGGCGATATAGTGCGGATCCACTGTCGCCCCGGTGCGGCGCAGCGCCTGAACATAGCCCTGCAGGCGATAGTGGCACAGCGGCATCTCTTCCGGTCCGGCGATACAGCCGATACGTTTATGGCCCAGCTCCTGCAGATAATTCACGGCGTTGAAGGCGGCGGTGAGGTTATCAATATGGACGGTAGGCAGTTCCAGCTCAGGGGCAAACTCGTTGGCCATCACCATCGGCGGCAGATTGCGTTGCTCTTCAATGCTGGCATCAAAGGGCAGGCGGGAACCGAGCAGCAGCATGCCGTCGATCTGCTTGGTGATAATCAGGTCAATGAAGGTCTTTTCCTGCTGATTCTGATGCGCGCAGTCGCCAATCAGCACCAGGTAGCCCTGCGCGGCGGCGGTCACTTCGATACCGCGGATAATTTCGCTGAAAAAGGGATCGCAGATGTCGGGCACAATGACCAGAATGGTGCGGGATTCGTTCCGTTTGACGTTACGGCCCATAGCCTGGGGCAGATAACCCACCTCCAGCGCAGCCTGCTCAACACGGTTACGCGTGCTCTGAGAGACTTTGTCGGGATTCATTAATGCTCGGGATACCGTTGCCGTTGAGACTTTTGCTTTCAGGGCAACATCTTTCATGGTCGCCGAGGCAACCTCTTTCCTGGACTTCAACTTCTTCTCCTCGCAGGCGTATCACCGCACTTCTGACTGTGTCAGTTTTATCAGATTGCGAATGGAAGCGGTTACAGAATTTTCATAAAAAGTGTGAGTCGTGTTTAATTTTTCGATCCGCCTCCCACCCTTTTTTAGCTTTCGATAGGATCAACGTCCAGGACCCACTTCACTTTACGCGCTTCCGGCAGGGTATTAATCAACGCCAGCGTGCCGCTGACGATATGCTGTAGCCGCACCCGGGAAGGGTGTTGCAGCAGGATTTGCCAGCGATAGCGTCCGCCGCGCTTGGGGGCCAGGGCCGGAACCGGACCTAAAATCCACAGCTGATCATCCACCAGCGGGCTGGCCTGCAGCAGGTTGCGCAGCTGCTGGAGGAACAGCGGCGCCTGCTGGTTGTTGTGATCCTCGGCGCGGATAATCACATGGCTGGTCCACGGTGGCAGTTGCAGGGTCTGACGCTCCGCCAGCGCCTGTTCGGCGAAGGCGTCGTAGCCTTTATGCAGCAGGGTTTGCAGCAGCGGATGCTCGGGGTGGTGGGTTTGTAGCACCACCTCGCCCTGTTTACCGGCGCGCCCGGCACGGCCTGCCACCTGGGTATAGAGCTGGGCAAAGCGCTCCGCGGAGCGGAAATCAGCCGAGAAGAGCGCCCCGTCGACATCCAGCAGCGCCACCAGGGTCACGTCCGGGAAGTGGTGTCCTTTGGCCAGCATCTGGGTACCGATCAGAATACGCGCCCCGCCGCGATGCACTTCCGCCAGCTGTTGCTCAAGGGCACCTTTGCGGCTGGTGGTGTCGCGATCGATACGTGAGATAGCCACGCCCGGGAAGAAGGGGGCCAGCGCCTGCTCCAGCTGCTCGGTGCCCAGACCGACCGGCACCATATGGGTCGAGCCGCAGGAAGGACACTGGCGCGGCACCGGTCGCTGGCTGTCGCAGTGGTGACAGCGCAAATGGTGCTGGGCCTGATGCAGGGTATAGTAGTGATCGCAGCGCGGGCATTCAGCGATCCAGCCGCAGTCGTGGCACAGCAGCGCCGGGGCAAAGCCGCGCCGGTTGAGAAACAGAATCACCTGGTTGTCGGCCTGCAAATGCTGGCGCATGCGGGCGATCAGCGCCGGGGCTAGCCCGGCCTGCACCGGCTGACCTTTCAGATCCAGTACGTGCTGCATGGCAGGACGGGCATTACCCGCCCGCCGCGTCAGGCGTAATAGATGGTATTTTCGCTGGCGCACATTATGCAGCGTCTCCAGCGCAGGGGTCGCGGAGCCGAGAATGATTGGGATCTGTTCGCTGTGGGCGCGATAGACCGCCAGGTCGCGGGCGTGATAGCGCCAGCCTTCCTGCTGTTTATAAGAGCTGTCGTGCTCTTCGTCGATGACGATCACCCCGAGATTTTTAAAGGGTGTAAACAGGGATGAGCGGGTGCCAATCACGATTGCCGCTTCGCCATTTTTCGCTTTCAGCCAGGCGCTCAGGCGCTCGCTGTCATTTAAGCCGGAGTGCAGCACCTCGACCGGGGCGTTAAAGCGCTCGCGAAAACGGGCGATGGTCTGCGGGGTCAGGCCGATTTCCGGCACCATCACCAGCGCCTGCTTGCCCTGAGCCAGCACATTTTCCAGTACGCTCAGATAGACTTCAGTTTTACCGGAACCGGTCACGCCCGCCAGCAGCCAGGCTGAGAAGCGATCGGACGCGCTGTGGATCGCCCCTACGGCGGTCGCCTGTTCGGTATTGAGCCGCAGCCGGTCGCCCGCGACGCTAAAGCCGTCGCGCCAGTCGATAAGCGCTGGGGCTTCGCAGGCCAGTTCGCTCAGCCCTTTTTTACGTAAGCTCTGCAACGCCGCGTCGTTAAAGTCGAGGCTCTCAACCTGATGCCGCCAGATCCTGCCCTGGCGTAACGCCGCCAGTGCCTGCTGCTGTTTCGGGGAGCGTTTCAGGCTATTAATATCTACCGCCTGGCCCTGCTCGGTGGCAAACCAGTACCACATCGGCGCATGGCTGGCGCTTTTGCCCTGTCGCAGCAGAATGGGTAAGGCGTGAAACAGCACATCGCCAATGGGATGATGATAATAGTCGGCCGCCCACAGGAGCAGTCGCCAGACGCTGGCGGAAAAGACCGGCTCGCTGTCCAGCACCTCGACCACGCTTTTGAGTTCACTGAGAGGCAACTCGCTGTGCTGGCTTACGGAGACGACAATACCCCCCCGCTGCTGTTTGCCAAACGGCACATTCACGCGACAGCCCGCCTCAGCCTGCATGTTGTCTGGCAGCAGGTAGTCAAAGGTACGGGGAAGCGGAACGGGCAGGGCAACGTGAGCAACGGGCATCGAATCTTCCTGACTTGAAAAGTGGCGCGTTAGTATACACATTAGTGAAAGGCGGCGTGCGGATCAGTTTGCATACCCTGGTTAAATTCTGTATGATTCGCCGCCTTTGGTGCACTTTGCATCAAAGAACTTACATTCAACATCGCGTGGTGTCTGGCGTTAGGGCTGGAAGAGCGACGCGGCCTTAACTGAGGTTCTCCCATGAAAAAAGATATCCATCCTAAATACGAAATGATTACTGCAAACTGCTCTTGCGGTAACTCTATCCAGATCCGCTCCACCGTGGGTCACGATCTGAACCTGGACGTGTGCGGCCAGTGCCACCCGTTCTACACTGGTAAGCAGCGTGACGTTGCAACCGGTGGCCGTGTTGACCGCTTCAACAAGCGTTTCAGCATCCCGGGTTCCAAGTAAGTTTCCCGAAAAAAAAGCGCCGCAAGGCGCTTTTTTTGTATCTGTAAATCAGTATTCCCACGTCTCCGGGTCGATACCCAGCTCACGCATGATCACCTTTGCCTCTTCCGGAATTTCATCGCTACGCTCTTTGCGCAGGTCTTCATCGTTCGGCAACGGTTGACCGGTAAAGGCGTGCAAGAACGCTTCGCACAGCAGTTCGCTGTTGGTAGCGTGACGCAGGTTATTCACCTGACGACGCGTGCGTTCATCGGTGAGGATCTTTAACACCTTCAGAGGAATGGAAACCGTAATTTTTTTTACTTGTTCACTCTTCTTACCGTGCTCAGCGTATGGGCTGATATATTCGCCGCTCCATTCAGCCATGAGATACCTTTAATCCTCTCTGTCATTAATATGAGGCTGACACCGCAGCGATACGCCGGGGTTCGAGCCATAATCGCGCGTAGTTTACCGTAGAGATGCCGTTGTGACACGGATATTGCCTCTGCGGTATGCGCTAAAGCATATAATTTTAACGGCTATTTGCGCATTGCTCAATCTATACGCAAAGAAGTTTAGATGTCCAGATGTATTGACGTCCATATAATCAATGTTTACTCTGGTGCCTGACTTTTCATCCATTAAGCCAGGAAGCCTTCACCATGACGCGTAAACAGGCCACCATCGCAGTGCGTAGCGGATTGAATGATGACGAACAGTACGGCTGCGTTGTCCCGCCGATTCACCTCTCCAGTACCTATAACTTCACCGGATTTAATGAACCACGCGCCCATGACTACTCGCGCCGTGGTAACCCTACGCGTGATGTCACCCAGCGCGCGCTGGCGGAGCTGGAAGGTGGCGCAGGTGCGGTGATGACCAATACCGGCATGTCGGCTATTCACCTGGTGACCACGGTGTTCCTGAAACCTGGCGATCTGCTGGTGGCCCCGCACGACTGTTACGGCGGCAGCTACCGCCTGTTTGACAGCCTGGCGAAGCGTGGCTGCTATCGCGTGCTGTTTGTCGATCAGGGTGATGAGCAGGCGCTGAAACAGGCGCTGGCAGAAAAACCGAAGCTGGTATTAATCGAAAGTCCGAGCAATCCATTGCTGCGCGTCGTGGACATTGCAAAAATTTGTCAGCTTGCAAGGGATGCGGGAGCGATAAGTGTAGTGGATAATACGTTCCTCAGTCCGGCGCTACAGAACCCGCTGGCACTGGGAGCAGACCTGGTATTGCATTCATGCACCAAATATTTGAACGGCCACTCGGACGTGGTTGCCGGGGTGGTGATTGCGAAAGAGCCGGAGGTTGTCACTGAACTGGCATGGTGGGCGAATAACATCGGCGTCACCGGTAGCGCGTTCGACAGCTATCTGCTGCTGCGTGGTCTGCGCACCCTGTCGCCGCGTATGGATGTGGCGCAGCGTAATGCCCAGGCGATTGTCGATTTCTTGAAGACCCAGCCGCTGGTGAAAAAGCTCTATCACCCGTCGCTGCCGGAGAATCAGGGACACGAGATTGCTGCGCGTCAACAAAAGGGTTTTGGCGCGATGTTAAGTTTTGAGCTGGATGGCGATGAGCAGACGCTACGTCGCTTCCTGAGCGGGCTGTCACTGTTTACGCTGGCGGAATCTTTAGGTGGGGTTGAAAGTTTGATCTCCCACGCCGCCACCATGACGCACGCGGGCATGGCGCCAGAAGCGCGTGCCGCCGCCGGGATCTCCGAGACGCTGTTGCGTATCTCAACCGGTATTGAAGATTGTGAAGATTTAATTGCCGATCTGGAAAATGGCTTCCGGATCGCAGCCAAGGGGTAATCATGAGTGTGATAGCGCAGGCAGGGGCGAAGGGTCGCCAGCTGCACAAGTTTGGTGGTAGTAGTCTTGCTGATGTGAAATGTTACCTGCGGGTCGCGGGGATCATGGCAGAGTATTCGATGCCGGGGGACATGATGGTTGTCTCTGCGGCGGGCAGCACCACCAACCAGTTGATTAGCTGGCTGAAGTTAAGCCAGACCGATCGTCTCTCTGCGCATCAGGTTCAACAAGCGTTACGCCGTTATCAGAGTGAATTGATCGCCGGGTTACTGCCTGCCGACGTGGCCGATGGCCTGATCAGCCACTTTATCCAGGATCTGGAGCGGCTGGCCGCGTTACTCGACAGCGGCGTGACCGATGCCGTTTACGCCGAGGTGGTGGGCCACGGTGAAGTGTGGTCTGCCCGTCTGATGGCGGCGGTTCTGCAACAGCAGGGGCTGGAGGCCGCATGGCTGGACGCGCGGGACTTCCTGCGTGCCGAACGTGGCGCTCAGCCACAGGTTGATGAAGGCCTCTCTTATCCGCTGCTCCAGCAGCTGCTGGTGCAGCATCCGAATAAACGTATTGTCGTGACCGGCTTTATCAGCCGCAGCAATGCGGGTGAAACCGTGCTGCTGGGGCGTAACGGCTCCGACTACTCCGCAACGCAGATTGGTGCGCTGGCGGGCGTGTCGCGCGTCACGATCTGGAGCGACGTGGCGGGCGTCTATAGCGCCGATCCGCGTAAGGTTAAAGATGCCTGCCTGCTGCCGCTGCTGCGTCTCGATGAAGCCAGCGAGCTGGCCCGTCTGGCGGCCCCGGTTCTCCACGCCCGTACCCTGCAGCCGGTTTCCGGCAGCGATATCGATCTGCAGCTGCGCTGTAGCTATACGCCGGATCAGGGTTCCACCCGCATTGAGCGCGTGCTGGCTTCCGGCACGGGGGCGCGTATTGTCACCAGCCATGACGATATCTGCCTGATTGAGTTCCTCGTTCCCGCCGGCCACGATTTCAAACTGGCGCATAAAGAGATCGACCTGATCCTCAAGCGTGCCCAGGTGCGCCCGCTGGCCGTGGGTGTGCATACCGATCGTCACCTGCTGCAGTTCTGCTACACCGCCGAAGTGGCCGACAGCGCGCTGAAGATTCTGGATGAAGCGGGCCTGCCGGGCGAGCTTCGCCTGCGTCAGGGGCTGGCGCTGATTGCGATGGTGGGCGCGGGCGTCACCCGTAACCCACTGCACTGCCACCGTTTCTGGCAGCAGCTGAAGGGGCAGCCGGTTGAATTTACCTGGCAGTCCGAGGAGGGCATCAGCCTGGTGGCGGTCATGCGCACCGGGCCAACGGAGAGTCTGATCCAGGGCCTGCACCAGTCGCTGTTCCGCGCCGAAAAACGCATCGGTTTGATGCTGTTTGGGAAAGGGAATATCGGTTCCCGCTGGCTGGAGCTGTTTGCCCGCGAGCAAACCACGCTGTCAGCGCGTACCGGTTTTGAATTTATACTGGCGGGCGTGGTGGACAGCCGCCGCAGCCTGCTCAGTTATGAAGGGCTGGACGCCAGCCGTGCGCTGGCCTTCTTCAACGATGAAGCCATCGAACAGGATGAAGAGTCGCTCTTCCTGTGGATGCGCGCCCACCCCTATGATGATCTGGTGGTGCTGGATGTCACCGCCAGCGAGCAGCTGGCCGATCAATATCTTGATTTCGCCAGCCACGGCTTCCACGTCATCAGCGCTAACAAGCTGGCGGGCGCCAGCAATACCCGTAACTATCGTCAAATCCATGACGCCTTTGAAAAAACGGGCCGTCACTGGCTCTACAATGCCACCGTTGGTGCCGGTCTGCCGGTGAATCACACCGTGCGCGATCTGATCGATAGCGGCGACAGCATTCTGGCGATCAGCGGTATCTTCTCCGGGACGCTCTCCTGGCTGTTCCTGCAGTTTGATGGCACCGTGCCGTTCACCGACCTGGTGGATCAGGCGTGGCAGCAGGGGCTGACCGAGCCTGACCCCCGCGTTGACCTCTCAGGGAAAGACGTGATGCGTAAGCTGGTAATCCTGGCGCGTGAAGCGGGCTACGACATCGAGCCGGGTCAGGTTCGCGTGGAGTCGCTGGTGCCGGCGGGCTGCGAAGAGGGGTCTGTGGATCACTTCTTCGAGAACGGTGAAGCGTTGAACGAGCAGATGCTACAGCGGCTGGAAGCGGCGCGCGAAATGGGTCTGGTGCTGCGCTACGTGGCGCGTTTTGATGCCAACGGCAAGGCGCGCGTTGGGGTTGAGGCTGTCCGCCCGGAACATCCGCTGGCGGCGCTGCTGCCGTGCGATAATGTCTTCGCCATTGAAAGCCGCTGGTATCGCGATAACCCGCTGGTGATCCGTGGTCCAGGTGCGGGCCGCGACGTGACCGCCGGGGCGATCCAGTCCGATATCAACCGTCTGGCGCAGCTGCTGTAAAGCCCTATGCCCGGTGGCGCAACGCTTACCGGGCCTTCTTTTTTCCCATCCTGAACTTTTTTCAACTTCCCTGAGCATTCCTCACCGTCAATGGTGATATTTTCAGTTGACGCCAGTCCGCTTTTCCGTCATTTTTACATCTGGACGTCTAAACGTATAGAAGTTCGAAGCATAACAAACAACGACACGCGATTGATGAGGTAAGGTATGAGCTTTTTTCACGCCAACCAGCGGGAAGCCCTGAATCAGAGCCTGGCTGAAGTAAACGGCCAGATTAACGTCTCTTTTGAATTTTTCCCGCCGCGCACCAGTGAAATGGAGCAGACCCTGTGGGCCTCTATCGATCGCCTGAGCAGCCTGAAACCCAAATTTGTCTCCGTGACCTACGGCGCCAACTCCGGCGAGCGCGACCGCACGCACAGTATCATCAAGGGCATTAAGGATCGTACCGGTCTGGAGGCTGCCCCGCATCTGACCTGTATCGATGCCACCCGCGACGAGCTGCGCACCATCGCCCAGGATTACTGGAATAACGGTATCCGCCACATCGTGGCCCTGCGTGGCGACCTGCCGCCGGGCAGCGGTAAGCCGGATATGTACGCGACCGATCTGGTAGCGCTGCTGAAAGAGGTGGGCGATTTCGACATCTCCGTGGCGGCTTACCCGGAAGTGCACCCGGAGGCGAAAAGCGCCCAGGCGGACCTGCTCAACCTGAAACGCAAAGTGGATGCGGGTGCCAATCGCGCCATCACCCAGTTTTTCTTTGATGTTGAAAGCTATCTGCGTTTCCGTGACCGCTGCGTCTCTGCCGGCATCGACGTGGAAATTATCCCTGGCATCCTGCCGGTTTCTAACTTTAAGCAGGCCAAGAAATTTGCCGACATGACCAACGTGCGCATCCCGCACTGGATGGCGAAGATGTATGAAGGCCTGGACGATGACGCCGAAACCCGCAAGCTGGTGGGTGCCAGTATCGCCATGGATATGGTGAAGATTTTAAGCCGCGAAGGGGTGAAGGATTTCCATTTCTATACCCTCAACCGCGCCGAAATGAGCTACGCGATCTGCCATACGTTAGGGGTTCGCCCGGGTCTGTAAAGACCAGGCCCTCAGTAAGATGAGGGCTTTTTTATTTCAGCCGGATAACAACGGTATTAACTATCAAATCTGTGGATTGTTTCAATTATCTCTTGTTCCCGGTGGTGTATATCCTAACGATAAAACCATAGAGGGAGCAGAGCGATGAGTACGTCCGACGAGAACCAGAATTCAGGTAAGTGCCCTTTCCATCAGGGCAGTTATGACAAGAGTGCAGGTGCCGGCACCAACAGCCGGGACTGGTGGCCTAAACAACTTCGTATTGATCTTCTCAACCAGCATTCCGAACGTTCCAACCCGCTAGGCAAAGATTTCAATTACCGCAAAGAATTCAGCAAGCTGGATTACTCCGCTCTGAAAGGCGATCTGAAAGCGCTCCTGACCGATTCCCAACCGTGGTGGCCTGCAGACTGGGGAAGCTATGCCGGTCTGTTCATTCGCATGGCGTGGCACGGTGCGGGCACCTATCGCTCTGTCGACGGGCGCGGCGGCGCAGGCCGCGGTCAACAGCGTTTCTCTCCGCTTAACTCCTGGCCGGACAACGTCAGCCTCGATAAGGCGCGTCGTCTGCTGTGGCCGATCAAACAAAAATATGGCCAGAAAATCTCCTGGGCCGATCTGTTTATTCTTGCGGGCAACGTGGCGCTGGAGAACTCCGGCTTCAGAACCTTCGGCTTTGGTGCCGGACGCGAAGATGTCTGGGAACCAGATCTGGACGTTAACTGGGGCGATGAGAAAGCCTGGCTGGAGCATCGCCATCCGGAAAGCCTGGCGAAAAGCGCCATTGGCGCCACCGAGATGGGGCTTATTTACGTTAACCCTGAAGGGCCCAACGCCAGCGGTGAACCGCTGTCGGCGGCAGCGGCTATCCGCGCCACCTTTGGCAACATGGGGATGAACGATGAAGAGACCGTCGCGCTGATCGCAGGCGGCCATACGCTGGGTAAAACCCACGGGGCAGGGGAAGCCAGCCATGTGGGTGTCGATCCGGAAGGCGGCCCGCTTGAGGCTCAGGGCCTGGGCTGGGCCAGCACCCACGGTACCGGTATCGGGGCGGACGCCATTACCTCCGGCCTGGAGGTGATCTGGTCCCAGACGCCGACCCAGTGGAGCAACTACTTCTTCGAAAATCTCTACAAATACGACTGGGTGCAAACCCGCAGTCCGGCTGGTGCTATCCAGTTCGAAGCGTCAAATGCGCCGGAAATTATGCCGGATCCCTTCGACCCGTCGAAAAAACGTAAACCGACCATGCTGGTGACCGACCTGACGCTGCGTTTCGATCCGGAATTCGACAAAATTTCCCGTCGTTTCCTCAACGATCCACAGGCCTTTAACGAAGCCTTCGCCCGCGCATGGTTCAAACTGACCCACCGTGATATGGGGCCGATTTCCCGTTATATCGGGCCGGAAGTGCCAAAAGAAGAGCTGATTTGGCAGGATCCGCTGCCGCAGCCGTTCTTCCACCCGACTGCTGAAGATATCGAAAGCCTGAAGGCGGACATTGCGGCTTCTGGCCTGTCGGTGAGCGAGCTGGTGTCGGTGGCATGGGCGTCGGCTTCCACCTTCCGCGGTGGCGATAAGCGTGGCGGGGCCAACGGCGCACGTCTGGCGCTGGCACCGCAGCGTAGCTGGGATGTCAACGCCGTCGCCGCGCGCGTACTGCCGGTGCTGGAAGGGATCTATAAATCGGCGCATAAAGCATCGCTGGCGGACATCATCGTGCTGGCCGGTGTGGTGGGCGTTGAGCAGGCGGCGAAAGCGGCGGGCTTCAACGTTACCGTACCGTTTACGCCAGGCCGTGTCGACGCGCGTCAGGATCAGACCGATATCGGCATGTTTACGCTGCTGCAGCCGGTTGCCGATGGTTTCCGTAACTACCGGGCGGCGATTGACGTTTCCACCACCGAATCGTTGCTGATTGATAAAGCGCAGCAGTTGACGCTGACCGCGCCAGAGATGACGGTGTTGCTGGGTGGGCTGCGCGTGTTGGGCGCTAACTTTGATGGCGGTAAGAGCGGCGTCTTTACCGACCGTGTGGGCGTACTCAGCACTGACTTCTTCGTCAATCTGCTGGATATGGGCACACAGTGGAAAGCCACCGATGAATCCAGCGAGCTGTTCGAAGGGCGCGATCGTGTGAGCGGGGAAGTCAAATATCTGGCGAGCCGTGCCGATCTGGTGTTCGGTTCTAACTCCGTGCTGCGTGCCCTGGCGGAGGTTTACGCCAGCAGCGATGCCCACGAGAAGTTCGTGAACGACTTTGTCGCGGCATGGGTGAAAGTGATGAACCTCGACCGGTTCGATCTGCTGTAAACAGAAAATCCCCGCTTCGGCGGGGATTTTTTTTCCCGGCGGCGCTACGCTTGCACGGGCCTACGGGTTTTGTAGGCCGGGTAAGGCGCAGCCGCCACCCGGCAATAAGGGCTACTCCCACTCTTGCATAAAACGCTGACCGTACTGGTCGGCCACCAGCAAGGCGGCATACACCTGATCCGCCGTTGTCCCGCCCGGCATGTTATGGATGGTTTCATCTTTCGCACAGGCTGCTGTCGCCACCAGGCGCATTTTGGCGGGGATATCTTCGGTAATATCCAGCTGCGCCAGCGTGATGGGCAACCCTACGCTGTGGCAGAGTGCCGCGACGGTTTCAATCTCTTCAACCGGGGCATTCTCCAGCACCAGCTGGGTCAGCGTGCCAAACGCCACTTTCTCGCCGTGATAGTAATGATGGGCGTCCGGAATGGCGGTCAGGCCGTTATGAATGGCGTGGGCCGCTGCCAGGCCACCGCTTTCAAAACCGACGCCGCTCAGATAGGTGTTGGCTTCAATGACCCGCTCAAGGGCAGGAGTCACCACATGCTGCTCTGCCGCCAGCATCGCTTTTTCACCCTCTTCAATCAGGGTGTTGTAGCACAGTTCGGCCAGCGCCAGCGCGGCCTGGGTGCATTTGCCTCCCGCCATGGTGGTAGCGCCGCTGCGTGAGCAGGCCCGGGCTTCAAACCAGGTTGCCAGCGCGTCGCCGATGCCGGCTGCCAGCAGACGTGCAGGCGCCCCTGCCACCACTTTGGTATCCACAATCACGATGTTCGGGTTATGCGGCAGCATCAGGTAGCGATCAAACTCCCCGCTGTCGGTGTAGATAACAGAAAGCGCGCTGCAGGGTGCATCGGTAGAGGCAATGGTCGGGGCGATGGCGACCGGGACATCCATGAAATGCGCCAGTGCTTTAGCGGTATCCAGTGTTTTACCGCCGCCGATGCCGAGGATTGCCTGGCAATCTGCACTTTTCGCCAGCTTGCGCAGCCGGTCGATCTCGTTCTGTGAACATTCGCCGCCAAATGGCGCGATTTCTACGTACAGTTCCGCCTGTTTAAAGCTCTGGCGCAGCGTCTCTTCCGCAAAGCCCAGCACAAATTTATCGCCCACCACCAGCCAGCGCGCCGCCAGCGGTTTCAGGTAGTCGCCGAGGCGTGAGAGCACATCTGCACCCTGAATGTATTTGCCAGGTGATTGAATAATACGATCCATCCTATGTCTCCTTTACAGGTTGAGGCTACCAAACGCGTTTTTCCAGTCCTGCTCAAACTTGTCTATGGCTGACTCTACCGCTGGCGTATTGAGCATTTGTTGCGCTACATCAGTCGGCAGGGTGATCGCTTCACAACCGGCGAGCAGGCAGTCCAGCGCCTGACGTGGCGTTTTGAAGCTGGCGGCCAGCACGCTGCTCTCTGGTGCATGCATTTCCAGCAGGCTTTGCAGCTCCTGTACCGTGCGGATCCCGTCGCCTCCCTGGGCATCCACGCGATTGACGTAGGGCGCGATGTATTTCGCCCCGGCTAACGCCGCCAGCAAACCTTGTGAGGCGCTGTAAACTGCGGTGCCGAGCGTAGTAATACCCTCTTTTTTAAGGGCTTTAATTGCAACCAGCCCTTCAGCGGTAACCGGAATTTTGACCACGATAGTAGGGATCGCTTTACGCAGGCGTCTGGCTTCGGCAACCATACCTTCGGCGTCGCGGCTCATTGTCTGGGCAAACAGGATGCCCTGCGGGCCGATGACGTTCTGCAGGCGCGGCAGGACTTCCCAGAGCGGCTCACCGCTGGCGGCAATAATGCTCGGATTGGTGGTGACGCCAGCAATGGGGAAGATGCGGGCGAGGCGTTCAACGTCCGCCACGTTGGCGGTATCCAGATACAGTTCCATGACTCTTCCTCGTTTTACAGTTCTAATTCATGTTGCAGCAGGGTGGCAATAGCCTCTTCGGAGCTGGCATTGACCAGCGCGTTGCGGAAATCGGCATGCATAATCCGGCGCGCCAGGCGCGAGAAGATGCGCATGTGCTGGTCACCAGCGGCATGTTTATTGAGCGTGAGCATAATAATGAACTGGGCCTCCTCCTCGCCCCATGGCACCGGGGTTTTTAATCGGGCGACGCTAATGGTCGACTGTTCAATATGTTCAGATTTGCTGTGAGGGATGGCGAAGCTAAAGCCGAGGCCCGTAGAGAACACGGCTTCACGCGCCCAGAGATCGGCCTCCAGCTTGCGCGGATAGCGGCAGCGCCCGGCGAGGAGCAGATTATCCGTCATGCCTTTCAGCACCTCTTCTTTACTGCGCCAGTCGTTATCCAGCGAAATGCAGACCGGGGTCACCAGCGGCGTGTCCTGTTGATTCATACGGAACTGCGCCAGCAGATGTTCAACTTCCAGCGAGGTGCGGCAATTCATTGCCTGATTAAGCAACTGACGGCAGGCGCGGCTGTCCAGCTGAGCGAGACGCGCTTTGGTTGTCGGGATCGCGGGTGAACCCATGCTGATTTCATCCAGCCCCAGGCCGACCAGCAGCGGCAAGACTGAGCCTTTGGCGCCCAACTCGCCGCACAGGCCAATCCATTTTCCCTGGCGGTGGACTGCCTGCACGGCATAATCCAGTGCGCGCAGAAACGCCGGGTTCAGGCTGTTGTAGTGACGGGTGACTTTGGCGTTATCGCGGTCCACCGCCAGCAGATATTGCGTCAGGTCGTTGCTGCCGATACTAAAGAAATCAATCTCTTCGCAGCACTGATCGATGATGAACATCACGGACGGCACCTCCAGCATGATGCCGAGCGGGATTTTTTCATCAAAGGGGATCTGTTCGCTGCGCAGCTGCTGTTTTGCTTCAGCGAGCTTCTCTTTGACCCACAGGATCTCTTCCATTGAGGAGATCATCGGGATCATGATCTTCAGCCTGCCGTGGGCTGATGCGCGGAGGATCGCCCGCAGTTGAGTCGTGAAGAGCGCGGCGTACTCTTCGTAAATACGTACCGCGCGATAGCCCAGGAATGGGTTGTTCTCCGCCGGGATGTTCAGGTACTCCACTGGTTTATCACCACCGATATCCATCGTGCGCACGATGATGCTGCGCCCACCTGCGCTCTCCAGCGACTGGCAAAAAATGTTGTAAAGCTCGTTTTCACACGGCGCGCTGGCGCGGTCCATATAGAGCATTTCAGTGCGGAAAAGACCGACCGCTTCTGCGCCGTTGCCAAAGGCTGTCTGGGCTTCCAGCGCATGCGCGATGTTGGCAGCCACCTCAATACGCAGGCCATCCGCGCTTCGCGCCTCCTGGTTCAGCCAGACGCTCTGCTGCTGACGCAGGGCTTGCTGAACATACGCTTCCTGCTGGTAATAACGCGCCACAGCTTCGCTGGCGTTCACCACCACCGCGCCGGCATTGCCGTCAATAAATACCGGCTGGTTGCGCCACTGGAGCAGGCTTTCGCTATCAACCCCCACCAGCGTCGGAATATTAAAGGAACGTGCAAGAATAACGGTGTGCGACGTGGTGCCGCCGCTTTTTAACAGCAACCCTTTCAGCAGCGTTTTATCAAGCTCGAGAAACTGGCCGGGAGTAAGATCGTCAGCCAGGCAAATACTCGGTTGCGTCAGCTGGCCCGGCACCGGGAAGCGCTGCTCGCCGTAGATGTGCTGCAACAGCTGATAGCAAACATCGCGTACATCCAGCACGCGCTCCTGAAGATAACTGCTGCTGGAGCGGGCAAACTCTGCGCAAAAATGGCTGGCGGTCTTAACCACGGCCTGCGCGCAGCTTAACCCTTCATTAATGCCTGCCAGAAGATGCTGGCGCAGCGAGGCGTCCGTGGCCAGCGAACGATGCGCCTCCAGAATGGCGCTGGCCGTACTGTCGTTATCCAGCATGCGCAGCTCAATGTTTTTAACCAGCAGCTTCAGGCCATTATCCAGCGCCGACTGTTCCTCTTCCTGGGTTCCGGCAGTGGGTAAATCGGTTAACGCGTTGAGATCAAGGGAGGTCAGGAGCGTTAAGACCCCCTGGGCGCTACCGCTGCAAACCGCCAGCGCGCGAAACAACGTGGGATTAAGGCGCGTTAAGGACTCAGGGAGCGGGGAGAGTTCGGTACTGATGGCGGCAGCCAGCGGAGCATCGCAGTGAGGAAACTCTTCTTTAAACCACCTTTCAAGTTGCTGATGCGCATCCTGTTCATCCGCGCCAGTAATAAGCAGACGGCAAGCATCCCCTGCCAGCGTGTCGGTGCCAATCAGCGCCAGCGCGCTTTTCGCACTGCCTTTCCGGCCGCTACGCAGGTTGTGCCACACAATCTGTGACGTAAATGAATTACACAGCGTTTCAACATGACTTGCCGGCCGCGCATGAACGCCATTAGGCAAATCACAGGTAAATTCCACCACCAGAGCCATAACCACTCCTGAAATCACGAGTCATACATGGCAATCAGCATACGAGTGTGGCGAGGATGCGCGCTATGTGACATTTCTGCCAAAAACTGGACAAATGTAATGTCTCGCTGGAAGTGAGACTTTGTTCACAACACGCCTTTTATCGGGCGCGAGTCAGAAGGAGAAGAAATTAAGAGGCGGATCGCATTTTTCTTTCTATATTACAAAAATCCAGTAAATGGCGTTTTTATCCACTGTCTGTACCCCGCCGGATTGCCTATTGTTTGCCACAACATCGTTATGGATTTGGGCCAAACATAGCCCGGGAGCGACCTATGAAAGAACTGGTGCAGATTCTTAAAAACACGCGACAGCATCTGATGACAGGGGTATCGCATATGATCCCCTTTGTCGTGGCGGGCGGTATCTTGCTGGCGATATCCGTAATGCTCTACGGCAAGGGCGCGGTGCCGGATGCCGCGACCGATCCCAATCTGAAAAAACTGTTTGATATTGGTGTTGCCGGACTCACGCTGATGGTGCCATTCCTGGCCGCCTACATCGGTTATTCCATTGCTGAGCGCGCGGCGTTGGCGCCCTGCGCCATTGCGGCCTGGGTTGGCAACAGCTTCGGCGCCGGGTTCTTCGGGGCGATTATTGCCGGGGTACTGGGCGGTATCGTCGTCTATTACCTGAAAAAGCTGCCCGTAGCGAAAGTTCTGCGCTCCGTCATGCCCATCTTCATCATCCCCATCATCGGCACCTTTATTACTGCAGGCATCATGATGTGGGGGTTGGGTGAACCTGTTGGCGCGCTCACAACTGGCTTAACCCAGTGGCTGCAAGATATGCAGCAGGGAAGCATCGTCGTACTGGCCGTGATCATGGGGCTGATGCTGGCCTTCGATATGGGTGGGCCCATCAACAAAGTTGCCTATGCCTTCATGCTGATTTGTGTGGCTCAGGGGGTTTATACCGTCGTGGCGATTGCCGCGGTTGGCATCTGTGTGCCGCCGCTGGGGCTGGGCCTGGCAACGCTGATTAACCGTAAAAATTTCAGCGGCGAAGAGCGTGAAGCCGGGAAAGCGGCTCTGGTGATGGGCTGTGTTGGCGTCACCGAAGGGGCGATTCCTTTTGCCGCCGCCGATCCCCTGCGGGTTATCCCCTCGATCATGCTGGGCTCCGTCTGTGGCGCCGTGACCGCGGCAATGCTTGGAGCGCAGTGTTACGCCGGATGGGGCGGCCTGATTGTGCTGCCCGTCGTGGAAGGCAAGCTGGGCTATATCGCTGCGATTGTGGTCGGTGCGGTGGTAACGGCAGTGAGCGTCAATGTGCTGAAGAGTCTGGCGCGTAAGAACACGACTCAGGTTGCGCAAAAAGATGACGACCTGGATCTGGATTTTGAAATTAACTGAGTGAGGAAGAGAGCATGACCCGAATTGTTGCAGTAACCGCATGTCCATCTGGCGTAGCGCATACCTACATGGCTGCGGAAGCGCTTGAAAGCGCGGCGAAAGCGAAAGGCTGGGAAGTCAAAGTCGAAACGCAGGGCTCGATTGGTCTGGAGAATGAGCTTACAGCCGAAGAGATCGCCGCGGCGGATATGGTCATTCTGACCAAAGACATCGGCATCAAATTTGAAGAGCGCTTCACTGGAAAAACCATCGTGCGCGTCAACATCAGCGACGCGGTAAAACGCGCCGAAGCGATCATGAACAAAATTGATGCGCATCTGGCGCAAACTGCCTGATCTCCACCCGCCCTGAGGGGCGGGAGTGTTTTCCTCTACCGGAGTGTCCTCATGACGAACCGTATCCAACGCCTGAAAGACGCGCTATTTGCTCACCCACGAGAGATTTCGCTCGAACGCGCAGTGCTTTACACCGCCAGTCATCAACAAACGGAAGGTGAACCGGTAATGATACGCCGGGCGAAAGCGACGGCGTATATTCTTGACCACGTAGAAATTGCGATTCGTGATGAGGAGTTGATTGCCGGTAACCGCACGGTGAAACCGCGCGCCGGGATTATGTCTCCGGAAATGGATCCCTACTGGCTGCTGAAAGAGCTGGATCAATTCCCCACCCGCCCTCAGGACCGTTTTGAAATCAGCGAGCAGGATAAGCAAACCTATCGCGAACAACTTTATCCCTACTGGGAAAAACGTTCGATGAAAGACTTCATCAACAGCCAGATGACGGATGAGGTAAAAGCCGCCGTTGGCACCCAAATATTCAGTATTAACCAGACGGATAAAGGCCAGGGCCACATTATCATCGACTATCCGCGCTTGTTGAATAACGGTTTGGGCGCCTTAGTGGCCCAGATGCGCGCGCACTGCGCGCAAGATCCACAAAACATCTTCTACCAGGCCGTCTTGTTGCTGCTTGAAGCCTCCCAACGCCACATTTTGCGTTATGCGTTGCTGGCGGATCAGATGGCGGCAAACTGCCCGGATGCCGCGCGTCGTCAGGAGCTACTGACCATCGCTGAGATCTCGCGGCATAACGCGCAGCATAAGCCGCAGACCTTCTGGCAGGCGTGTCAGCTGTTCTGGTATATGAACATTATTTTGCAGTATGAATCGAACGCCAGTTCGCTCTCCATTGGTCGCTTCGACCAATATATGCTGCCGTTCTACCAGGCTTCGCTCACCCAGGGCGAAGACGCCGCGTTCCTCAAAGAGCTGCTGGAATCGCTCTGGGTAAAATGTAATGACGTGGTGCTGCTACGCTCCACCAGTAGCGCCCGCTATTTCGCCGGGTTTCCGACCGGTTATACCGCGCTGTTAGGCGGCCTGACCGAAAATGGCCGCAGCGCGGTGAACGTATTGTCATTTCTCTGTCTGGACGCCTACCAGAGCGTTCAGCTACCGCAACCCAATCTTGGCGTACGCGTCAACGAGCTGATCGACAGGCCCTTCCTGCTGAAAACGGCAGAGACTATCCGCCTCGGTACCGGCATCCCACAGATTTTTAACGATGAAGTGGTGGTGCCCGCATTCCTTAATCGTGGCGTGTCGCTGGAAGATGCCAGGGATTACGCCGTTGTTGGCTGCGTTGAGCTTTCTATACCGGGCAAAACTTACGGTTTACACGATATCGCCATGTTTAACCTGCTGAAAGTCATGGAAATCGCCATGCAGGAGAACGAAGGTAATGCCGGGTTGACCTATGAAGAATTGCTCGACGATATTCGCCACAAAATAAACCATTACATTGCCCTGATGGTTGAAGGGAGCAATATCTGCGATATCGGGCATCGGGACTGGGCGCCAGTGCCGCTGCTCTCCTCCTTTATCAGCGATTGCCTGGACAACGGAAAAGAGATCACCGACGGCGGCGCCCGCTATAACTTCTCCGGTGTGCAGGGCATTGGGATCGCCAACCTGAGCGACTCGCTACATGCATTAAAAGGGATGGTGTTTGAGCAGCAGCGCTTAAGTTTTGATGAGCTACTGGCACTATTGAAAGCCAATTTTGCCACTCCGGAAGGAGAAAAAATCCGGGCGCGTCTGATCAACCGCTTCGATAAATATGGCAATGATATCGACGAAGTTGACAATATTAGTGCGGAACTGCTGCGCCATTATTGCAAAGAGGTCGAAAAATATCGCAATCCAAGAGGTGGGCAATTCACGCCGGGCTCTTATACGGTGTCGGCGCACGTCCCGCTAGGTGCCGTAGTGGGAGCTACGCCAGATGGTCGGCTGGCAGGGGAGCAGCTCGCGGATGGCGGTCTCTCACCGATGCTCGGTCAGGATATGCAGGGGCCTACGGCGGTGCTGAAATCCGTCAGTAAGCTGGATAATTATCTGCTCTCCAATGGCACTTTGCTCAACGTGAAATTTACTCCGGCGACGCTTGAGGGCGATGCCGGGCTGCAAAAGCTGGCCGATTTCCTGCGCGCGTTTACCCAGCTCAAACTACAGCACGTTCAGTTCAACGTGGTGAATGGAGATACGCTGCGTGAAGCCCAGTTGCGCCCACAGGATTTTGCCGGGTTGGTGGTCAGGGTTGCCGGATACAGCGCCTTCTTTGTCGAGTTGTCGAAGGAGATCCAGGATGACATTATCCGCCGCACCGCGCATCAGCTGTGAGGTCATTGAGACACGCGCGCCTGTGGCGCGCATCTTCAATATCCAGCGTTACTCCCTGAATGACGGGCGCGGCATACGTACCGTGGTCTTCTTTAAAGGGTGCCCGCATACCTGTCCGTGGTGCGCCAACCCTGAATCGATGTCGCCAAAAATCGAAACCGTACGCCGGGAGAGCAAATGCCTGCATTGCGCGCCCTGTTTACGCGATGCCGATGAGTGCCCTTCGGGGGCGTTTGAGCGGATCGGCCGGGATGTGACGCTCGACGAGCTGGAACAGGAGGTGATGAAAGACGATGTTTTCTTTCGCGCTTCCGGCGGCGGCGTCACGCTGTCAGGCGGAGAAGTACTGATGCAGGCGCCTTTCGCCACACAATTTTTGCAACGTTTGCGCCGTTATGGCGTGCATACCGCAATCGAGACGGCGGGTGATGCGCCGTTGTCGCGTTTGCTGCCGCTGGCGCAACAGTGCGATGAAGTGCTGTTCGACCTGAAGATCATGGAACCAGAGCAGGCGCGGGCTATCGTGAATATGAATTTGCCCCGTGTGTTACAGAACTTGCGCAGCCTGGCGGCAGAAGGGGTCAATGTCATCCCCCGGGTTCCGCTTATTCCGGGCTACACACTGCACAGGACCAACATCACGCGCGTGCTGGAATTTCTGATACCCTCAGGGATACGGCAGCTGCATTTACTGCCTTTTCATCAATATGGCGAACCAAAATACCGTCTGCTAGGGCAAACATGGTTAATGCGTGATGTGGCCGCGCCGGATGCGAATGAGATTGCCGCCATACGCCTGCTGGCAGAACGTGCAGGTTTTCAGGTAACCGTGGGAGGTTAACAATGTCAGTCATGACGGGAAGACAACTGGTGGCGGTAACAGCCTGCGTGAGCGGCGTGGCGCACACCTACATGGCCGCCGAGCGTCTGGAAAAACTTTGTCAGCAAGAGAACTGGGCTGTCCGTATCGAAACCCAGGGGGCGTTAGGGATTGAAAACGAGCTGACAGAAGAGGATATCCATCGTGCCGATCTGGCACTGTTAATCACCGATATTGAACTGGCGGGTAGCGAACGCTTTGAATATTGTCGTTATGTGAAATGTGGTATCAACGCCTTTCTGCGCGAGCCGCACAAGGTAATGAGCGCCGTGCGGAAGTTGTTAACCGCCCCTCAGCACACGCAGGTTAATCTGACTTAACGGCCTTACCGGTCAACTGGCTATGATACTGGCGACGATACTCTGACGGGGAACGTTCCGTGTTCTTACGAAACAGCCGACAAAAATAGTTGCTGTCGACAAATCCGCAGGCGTGCGCCACCTCTTTCACTTTCAGATCATAGCCCTTAAGTAACTGACGCGCGTGTTCAAGACGGATATGCGTCAGGTATTCATTAAAGCCCACCGCACCGGTTTTTTGAAAAAGATGCGACAGGTAGTTGGGTGAGATATAAAACGCCTGGGCTACAGATTCCCGGGTAAGCGGCGAAGCGTAATTATCATCGATGTGGCTGCGAATAGCGTCGAACAGCGCCTGGCTGCGCGATGCCGTCTGGATCTGGCTGCCAAGCAGGTCGTTGCAATGACTCAGCAGACTGGCGACGACCAGGCGCGCGGTCTGCTGTTCCTGCGGCTGCATCTGCATTTCGTGCAGCGTTTGTAGCAGAAAAGAACCAATGCGCGGCCCGCGCCGGGCAACATGTTGTTTAGCCAGATTGCGGTGCATGACGCCATCCCATTGCAGGACGCTAAAACCGAGCTGCTGTTTGCCGAAGAGGATACTCAAGGTTGTCGCAGGCTGTCGCCAGTGAGGGAAATTCCATCCGCCCGCGGGTATATACAGGATGTCGTACTGCTGTAACGCCGGTGCGGCGCTCTCCTCAACGACGCCCTCCAGGATAATTTCAAGGCGTGGGAAATCAACCTGTAATGCAAGGGCAGGGGCCGGAGAAGGTGAGCTGGCAAAATGAACATGACCCAGCCGCACAGGGCTACCAATTAATTCTGCCAGTATGTGACTGATATCTGGCTGCATAATTTACCTTCTCCCGTTGCAACAAAGCCAAAACCTTACCTGTAAGCATAAAAAAAGGCCACACATAGTGTGGCCTGATTACATCAGGTTTACGCTTAGCCGGTGTTACGCATCCCCGCCGCAACGCCCGCGATGGTGACCATCAGCGCTTGTTCCACGCGCGGATCTGGCTCCTGGCCCTCTTCTTCCGCTTTACGTGAACGGTACAGCAGCTCTGCCTGCAGAACGTTCAGCGGGTCGGTGTAGATGTTACGCAGCTGGATAGACTCCGCAATCCACGGCAGATCGGCCATCAGGTGGGAATCGTTGGCGATAGCCAGCACCACTTTGATGTCGCCTTCCAGTAGCTCGCGCAGCTCTTTACCCAGCTTCCACAGCTCGGGTTTCACCAGGCGCTGGTCGTAGTATTCCGCCAGCCACAGGTCGACTTTGGAGAAGACCATCTCCAGCATGCCCAGACGGGTAGAGAAGAACGGCCAGTCGCGGCACATGGTTTCCAGTTCGCTCTGCTTGCCATCGTCCACCACCTTTTGCAGCGCGGCACCGGCACCCAGCCAGGCCGGGAGCATCAGGCGGTTTTGCGTCCACGCGAAGATCCATGGGATGGCACGCAGGGACTCTACGCCACCGGTCGGGCGACGCTTGGCCGGACGGGAGCCGAGCGGCAGTTTACCCAGCTCCTGCTCCGGTGTAGCCGAGCGGAAGTAAGGGACGAAATCTTTGTTTTCACGCACGTAGCCGCGGTACAGATCGCAGGAGATATCTGACAGCTCGTCCATAATATGGCACCAGGCTTCTTTCGGCTCCGGCGGCGGCAGCAGGTTGGCTTCCAGAATGGCGCTGGTGTAGAGCGACAGGCTGCTGATGGTCACTTCCGGCAGGCCGTACTTGAAGCGGATCATCTCGCCCTGTTCGGTCACACGCAGACCGCCTTTCAGGCTGCCCGGCGGCTGGGAAAGCAGCGCCGCATGCGCTGGCGCACCGCCACGACCGATAGAGCCGCCGCGACCGTGGAACAGGGTCAGTTCAATACCGGCTTTCTCGCAGGTCTTGATCAGTGCGTCCTGCGCCTGATACTGCGCCCAGGATGCTGCCATTACGCCCGCGTCTTTTGCGGAGTCGGAATAGCCAATCATCACCATCTGTTTGCCCTGAATAAAGCCGCGATACCAGTCGATATTCAGCAGCTGGGTCATCACGTCGTTAGCGTTGTTCAGGTCATCAAGGGTTTCGAACAGCGGTGCCACCGGCAGCGCATAGTCGATGCCCGCCTCTTTCAGCAGCAGATGAACACCCAGCACGTCGGATGGGGTCTTCGCCATGGAGATCACATAGGCGGCCACCGATCCTTTCGGCGCATCAACGATCGCTTTGCAGGTGTTGAGCACTTCGCGAGTTTCGTTGCTTGGCTCCCAGTTGCGCGGCAGCAGCGGACGCTTGGAGTTCAGCTCGCGGATCAGGAAGGCCTGTTTGTCAGCTTCTGACCAGCTTTCATAGTCGCCAATGCCAAGATAGCGGGTCAGCTCGCCCAGCGCTTCGGTGTGACGGGTGCTCTCCTGACGCACGTCGATACGTACCAGCGGCACGCCAAAACACTTCACGCGGCGCAGGGTGTCGAGCAGTTCGCCGTTGGCGATGATGCCCATACCGCAGGCCTGCAGCGATTTATAGCAGGCATACAGCGGATCCCAGAGCTGCTCGTTCTGGCTCAGCAGTCCTTCCGGCTTCGGCAGACGCTGGCCTTTCAGGCGGGCTTCCAGCCAGGCCTGCGTTGCCAGCAACTGGCCGCGCAGTTTTTTCATCAGATAACGGTACGGCTCGCTGGCACCCTCTTCGCCGGCCAGCTCGCGCAGTTCCGGCGTGGCTTCAACCATCGACAGCTCAGAGATGAGCACCTGAATATCTTTCAGGAACAGGTCTGTGGCTTTCCAGCGGCTCAGCAGCAGTACGTGGCGGGTGATGTCGGCAGTCACATTCGGGTTGCCGTCGCGGTCGCCGCCCATCCAGGAGGTGAAGCGTACCGGCACAAAATCCACCGGCAGGCGGTAGCCGAGGTTCTCTTCCAGCTGCTCGTTCAGCTCGCGCAGGTAGTTTGGCACCCCTTCCCACAGGCTGTTTTCCACCACCGCAAAGCCCCATTTGGCTTCGTCAACCGGGCTTGGGCGGTGCTTACGAATTTCATCGGTATGCCAGGACTGGGCAATCAGCTGGCGCAGACGGCGCATCAGCTGGTTACGTTCGTAATCAGCGATCTCTTTGTTATCCAGCTGCTTCAGGCAGTTATTCACTTCCACCATTTTGTGGATCAGGGTACGACGGGTGATCTCGGTCGGGTGGGCGGTGAGCACCAGCTCCAGCGACAGGGACTCGACGGCCTTTTTGATGGTGGCTTCGTTAAGATCGGGTTGGTCCTTGAGTTTTCTGAGCGTGCGGGCAATCACTTCCGGGTTGCTGGCCCCTTCGCCATTCGGCGAAATGCTGTGGTACTGCTCGGCGGTGTTTGCCAGGTTCAGGAACTGGCTGAAGGCTCGGGCAACAGGGAGCAGTTCGTCGTTGGAGAGGTTCTGCAGCGTGGTGAGCAGCTCCTGACGATTGGCTTCGTTACCCGCGCGGGAAGATTTGGACAGCTTACGGATTGTTTCAACGCGATCGAGAATGTTCTCGCCCAACGCATCCTTGATGGTATCTCCCAGCACCTTGCCGAGCATACTGACATTACTACGCAACGCGGAATATTGTTCGTTCATAAAAACCCAGTCACCCCATCATTTTTGTTTATGCCCGTAAAGCCATCTCGCGGACATTATTTTGTCATCTCCCTTTATAAAGCCACGTAAAACCCCCGTCGTCAATTGCTGCGAAAACGGTTCAGCAAACGAATAAATAGGGGCAATTTACGAAATTTAATTCGCTTTGCGTCAGATAAGAGATGCTTATGAGAATGTGACGAAGATCATGAGATTTTTCCCCTCTCGCGAAAGAGGGGAACAGTCATTAATGCCAGCAGAAGTGATGCACAACCTGAGCGATCAGTTCGCGGGTTGGCTTGATAAAGCGGGTTTCCAGGTACTCATCCGGCTGGTGGGCCTGGTTAATAGAGCCTGGGCCAAGCACCAGGGTCGGGCAGAGGGTCTGAATAAACGGCGCTTCGGTGCAGTAGTTCACCACGTCGGTTTTCTCGCCGAGCAGTTTTTCCACCACTTCCACCAGCTGATGGTCCGGCGGGCACTCGTAACCCGGGATTGGCGGATGCAGCTCAGAGACCGTCAGGCGACCCGGCCAGCGCTCGCTCACCGGGGCCAACGCTTCGTTCAGCAAGCCGTCGAGGTCGTTCAGGGTCATGCCCGGCAGCGGGCGAATATCCATATGCAGTTCACAGCAGGCGCAGATACGGTTAGAGGCATCACCACCGTGCAGGCTGCCGAGGTTCAGCGTCGGGTAAGGGACCGTGAAGGCATCGTAGTGATACCGCTCCTTCAGGTCGTCGCGCAGCGTCATGATGCGGCCAATGGCGTCGTGCATCAGTTCAATAGCGTTAACGCCGCGCGCCGGATCGCTGGAGTGGCCGGACTGGCCCAGCACGCGCACCGCCGTAGAGATATGGCCTTTATGCGCGCGAATCGGTTGCAGGGATGTCGGCTCGCCGATGATGGCGCAATCCGGGCGAATCGCCGTGTTTTCCGAGAAGTAGCGTGCCCCGGCCATGCTGGTCTCTTCGTCGGCGGTAGCCAGAATATAGAGCGGCTTTTTCAGTTTTGTCACGTCGACGTCACGCAGCGCGTCGAGGATAAAGGCGAAGAAGCCTTTCATGTCAGCAGTGCCCAGCCCGTAGAGCTTGTTGTCGTGCTCGGTCAGGGTGAAGGGATCGCGCGTCCAGCGTCCGTCATCAAACGGCACGGTGTCGGTATGCCCTGCCAGCAGCAGGCCGCCCGCACCCTGGCCAGTACTGGCGAGCAGGTTAAATTTGTTACGGGTTCCCGGCACCGGCTGAACCTCCACCTTAAACCCGAGATCGCTGAACCAGCCTGCCAGCAGATTGATTAAAGTCTCATTACTCTGATCCAGCGCTTCTTCCGTTGCGCTGATGGACGGCGTGGCAATCAGGGCGCGGTAGATCTCGATAAATGGCGGTAAATTCATTTTCATTGTTGACACACCTTAGGTCGTGATAGTATCAATATTCATGCAATAAATGTGAATAAAAATACATTAACGTTGAGCATAAAGGAACCCGATGTTGAATACGCTGATTGTAGGCGCTAGCGGTTATGCGGGCGCAGAGCTTGTAAGCTACGTGAATCGCCATCCTCATATGACCATAACCGCTTTGACTGTCTCAGCGCAAAGCAATGATGCAGGAAAGTTAATTTCCAATTTACATCCGCAGCTTAAAGGGATTGTCGATCTGCCATTGCAGCCAATGTCGGATATCAGCGAATTTACCGACGGCGTGGATGTGGTGTTTTTAGCCACCGCTCACGAAGTCAGCCACGATCTGGCGCCGCAGTTCCTGGCGGCCGGTTGCGTGGTGTTCGATCTCTCCGGTGCGTTCCGCGTGAACGACGCCGCGTTCTATGAAAAATACTACGGTTTCACCCATCAGCACCCGGACCTGCTTGAACAGGCAGTCTACGGTCTGGCGGAGTGGAGCGCAGATAAACTGAAAGAAGCGAACCTGATTGCCGTACCGGGTTGCTACCCGACGGCGGCGCAGCTCTCCCTGAAGCCGTTGATCGACGCGGGTCTGCTGGATCTGAACCAGTGGCCAGTGATCAACGCCACCAGCGGCGTGAGCGGGGCAGGACGCAAAGCGGCTATCTCCAACAGCTTCTGTGAAGTGAGCCTGCAACCATATGGTGTGTTTAACCACCGCCACCACCCGGAAATTACAACCCATCTGGGCGCGGAGGTGATTTTCACGCCGCACCTGGGCAGTTTCCCGCGTGGGATCCTCGAAACTATCACCTGCCGCCTGAAGCCTGGCGTGACCAAAGAGCAGGTGAGCGAGGCTTTTACCCAGGCGTATGCGGATAAACCGCTGGTGCGTCTCTATGACAAAGGCGTGCCCGCGCTGAAAAATGTGGTCGGCCTGCCGTTCTGCGACATCGGTTTTGCCGTGCAGGGCGAGCACCTGATTGTGGTGGCCGCAGAAGATAACTTACTGAAAGGCGCTGCCGCCCAGGCAATGCAGTGCGCAAATATTCGTTTTGGCTATGCTGAAACGCAGTCTCTTATTTAAGGTGTGATGATGAACCCATTAATTATCAAGCTTGGTGGTGTACTGCTGGACAGCGAAGAGGCGCTGGAGCGTCTGTTTACCGCGCTGGTCAACTATCGCGAATCACATCAACGCCCGCTGGTGATTGTTCACGGCGGCGGCTGTGTGGTCGATGAGTTAATGAAAGGCCTGAACCTGCCGGTGAAAAAGAAGAACGGCCTGCGCGTGACGCCTGCCGATCAGATCGACATCATTACCGGTGCGCTGGCGGGTACGGCAAACAAAACCCTGCTGGCATGGGCGAAGAAACACCATATCGCCTCTGTCGGTCTCTACCTGGGCGATGGCGACAGCGTTAAGGTGACCCAGCTCGATGAAGAGCTTGGCCACGTTGGCCTGGCCCAGCCGGGTTCGCCAAAATTGATCAATACGCTGCTGGAAGGCGGTTTCCTGCCTGTCGTCAGCTCTATCGGTGTGACCGAAGAGGGGCAACTGATGAACGTCAACGCTGACCAGGCGGCAACCGCCCTGGCGGCAACGCTGGGCGCAGACCTGATCCTGCTCTCCGACGTGAGCGGCATTCTGGACGGCAAAGGCCAGCGCATTGCGGAGATGACCGCGGCAAAAGCCGAGCAGCTGATTGATCAGGGCATTATTACTGACGGCATGATTGTCAAAGTGAACGCCGCGCTGGATGCGGCGCGCACGCTGGGCCGTCCGGTGGATATCGCCTCCTGGCGTCACGCGGAGCAGCTTCCGGCGCTGTTTAACGGCACGCCGATTGGCACGCGTATTCTAGCGTAAGTTTTTAATGAATGACCGTAGGCCGGGTAAGCGCAGCGCCACCCGGCAGAACTAACGAATAAAGGAACGATGTTATGGCACTTTGGGGTGGGCGTTTTACACAGGCAGCGGATCAACGGTTCAAACAGTTCAACGACTCTTTGCGCTTCGACTACCGCCTGGCCGAACAGGATATCGTCGGCTCTGTGGCCTGGTCCAAAGCGCTGGTCACCGTTGGCGTGCTGACCGCAGACGAACAGCTGCAGCTGGAAGAGGCGCTGAACAATCTGCTGGAAGAGGTGCGTCTTAACCCGCAGCAAATCCTTGAAAGCGATGCCGAAGATATTCACAGCTGGGTGGAAGGCAAACTGATCGACAAAGTCGGCCAACTGGGTAAAAAGCTGCACACTGGCCGTAGCCGTAACGACCAGGTCGCAACCGATCTGAAGCTGTGGTGTAAAGAGACCGTGGCGGAACTGCTGGCGGCTAACCGTCAGTTGCAGAGCGCGCTGGTGGAGACCGCGCAGAATAACCAGGATGCGGTGATGCCGGGGTATACCCACCTGCAGCGTGCGCAGCCTGTCACCTTTGCTCATTGGTCGTTGGCCTATGTCGAGATGCTGGCGCGCGATGAAAGCCGTCTGCAGGACACCTTAAAGCGTCTGGACGTGAGCCCGCTGGGCAGCGGCGCGCTGGCCGGCACCGCCTATGAAATCGACCGCGAACAGCTGGCGGGCTGGCTGGGCTTTGCCTCTGCGACCCGTAACAGCCTGGACAGTGTATCCGACCGTGACCACGTGCTGGAGCTGCTCTCCAACGCCTCTATCGGCATGGTCCATCTGTCGCGCTTCGCCGAAGATCTGATCTTCTTCAACTCCGGTGAAGCCGGATTTGTTGAGCTGTCTGATCGCGTGACCTCCGGCTCTTCCCTCATGCCGCAGAAGAAAAACCCGGATGCGCTGGAGCTGATCCGCGGTAAGTGTGGCCGTGTGCAGGGTGCACTGACCGGGATGATGATGACCCTGAAAGGTCTGCCGCTGGCCTACAACAAAGATATGCAGGAAGACAAAGAAGGGCTGTTCGACGCGCTCGACACCTGGCTGGACTGTCTGCATATGGCGGCCCTGGTGCTGGACGGCATTCAGGTGAAACGCCCGCGCTGCCAGGAAGCGGCCCAGCAGGGCTATGCCAACTCCACCGAGCTGGCGGACTATCTTGTGGCGAAAGGCGTTCCGTTCCGTGAAGCGCACCATATTGTCGGTGAAGCGGTCGTGGAAGCGATTCGTCAGGGCAAAGCGCTGGAAGATCTCCCGCTTGCCGATCTGCAAAAATTCAGTAACGTGATTGGCGACGATGTCTACCCGATCCTGGCGTTGCAGTCTTGTCTGGACAAGCGTGCCGCAAAAGGCGGCGTGTCGCCGAAGCAGGTGGCACAGGCCATTGCGGATGCGAAAACCCGTCTGGTGTAATGCCTGATATGTCGGATGGCGGCTTCGCCTTATCCGACCTACAAACCAAAGCCCAACCCTGTGTTGGGCTTTTTTACGCAAAAAAAAAGCGGACCACGGGGTCCGCAAAAGTTCACGTTGGCTTTAGTTGTGCGAGTTTTGAGAGAAACTCGTAAGACGGGACAGGACTTCAAGGGTAATCGGTGCCGCCTCGTCTCTGTGATGCATTATTCAACAGAATGCTTGATAGGGATAATCGTTCGTTGCTATGCTATCTATCGCCATGAACTATCGTGGCGACGGAGGATGAATAATGAATATTCGTGATCTTGAATACCTGGTGGCGTTAGCCGAACACCGCCATTTTCGCCGCGCGGCAGACTCCTGCCACGTCAGCCAGCCTACCCTTAGCGGTCAGATTCGTAAGCTGGAAGACGAGCTTGGCGTGATGCTGCTGGAGCGCACCAGTCGTAAAGTGCTGTTCACCCAGGCAGGCCTTCTGCTGGTGGATCAGGCGCGCACCGTGTTGCGCGAGGTCAAAGTGCTCAAGGAAATGGCAAGCCAGCAGGGGGAGACAATGTCCGGCCCGCTGCATATTGGCCTGATCCCAACCGTTGGCCCATACCTGCTGCCGCATATTATTCCTATGCTGCATCAGACGTTCCCTAAACTCGAAATGTACCTGCATGAAGCGCAAACCCATCAGCTGCTGGCGCAGTTAGATAGCGGTAAGCTCGACTGCGCCATTCTGGCGCTGGTCAAAGAGAGCGAAGCCTTTATCGAAGTGCCGCTGTTTGATGAGCCGATGATGCTGGCGATCTATGAAGATCATCCATGGGCGAGCCGCGATCGCGTGCCGATGGCCGATCTGGCCGGTGAAAAGCTGCTGATGCTGGAAGATGGTCACTGTCTGCGCGATCAGGCGATGGGCTTCTGTTTTGAAGCCGGTGCCGATGAAGATACCCACTTCCGCGCAACCAGCCTGGAAACGCTGCGTAACATGGTGGCGGCAGGAAGCGGTATTACGCTGCTGCCTGCGCTGGCCGTGCCGCGCGAACATAAGCGTGATGGCGTGGTCTATCTGCCATGCATCAAGCCGGAGCCGCGGCGTACCATTGGCCTGGTTTATCGTCCGGGTTCACCGCTGCGCAGCCGCTATGAGCAGCTGGCGGAGGCCATCCGTGGTGCAATGGATGGCCATTTCGACAGCACCTTAAAACAGGCGGTTTAAGCCGTTCAGCGCCGCTACCCGATAGGCTTCCGCCATGGTCGGGTAGTTAAAGGTGGTATTAACAAAGTATTCGATGGTGTTACCGCCACCTTTTTGCTCCATGATCGCCTGGCCGATATGGATGATTTCCGCCGCACGTTCACCGAAGCAGTGAATGCCGAGGATCTCTTTCGTCTCGCGATGGAACAAAATCTTCAGCGTACCGACGCTCATTCCCACGATTTGCGCCCGCGCCAGATGTTTAAACTGGGCACGACCCACTTCGTAAGGCACCTTCATGGCCGTCAGCTGCTGCTCGGTTTTCCCTACAGAACTGATCTCCGGAATGGTGTAAATGCCCGTCGGGATATCTTCGATCAGGTGTGCTGTCGCTTCGCCTTTCACCAGCGCCTGAGCCGCAATGCGCCCCTGGTCATACGCCGCTGACGCCAGGCTTGGATAACCAATCACATCCCCGACGGCATAGATATGTGGCAGGGCGGTCTGGTACATGCTGTTCACCTTGATCTGCCCGCGGCTGTCGGTGGTCAGACCGATGTTTTCCAGCGCCAGCGAATCGGTGTTACCTGTACGGCCATTGGCATACAGCAGGCAGTCGGCTTTCAGCTTTTTACCCGATTTCAGGTGCATGATGACGCCATCATCACAGCCTTCAATCTTCTCGTACTCTTCGTTGTGACGAATCACCACGCCGCTGTTCCAGAAGTGATACGAGAGCGAGTCAGACATCTCCTGATCGAGGAAGGCCAGCAGACGATCGCGGGTGTTAATCAGGTCGACCTTCACGTTCATACCGCGGAAGATAGAGGCATATTCACAGCCGATCACCCCGGCGCCGTAGATGAGTACGTGGCGCGGCTCATGGTGCAGGCTCAGAATGGAGTCGCTGTCGTACACGCGCGGGTGAGAGAAATCGACATCAGCCGGGCGATACGGGCGTGAGCCGCAGGCGATCACAAATTTCTCTGCGGTGATGGTTTCAACAGAACCGTCATGGCACTCCAGCGCCAGCGTATGTTCATCCACAAAATGCGCGCTGCCCTGCAGAATTTCGCAGTGGTTGCGCTCATAAAAACCCTGGCGCATGCGCGTCTGCTGATTAATCACGTTATCCGCGTGATTCAGAATATCGGCAAAGGAGGAACGAAGAAGACGGGAGTGATCGCTGTAAAGAGGGTTCTGGTTAAATTCAATAATGCGGCTGACGGCGTGGCGGAGGGCTTTGGAAGGGATAGTGCCCCAGTGGGTACAGCCGCCGCCAACGTTATGGTAGCGCTCAATAACCGCTACTCTGGCTCCCTGTTTAACCAGTCCCATAGCAGCGCCTTCGCCGCCGGGGCCGGAACCAATAACAATTGCGTCGTAATCGTAGGAATGTGACATGGTAAGGCTTACCTGTTCTTATACATAAAAGCAACAGAATAGTAACATCATTGACAGGATAACCCAATTATCGTTGTGCTCTTTTCGCGCGGTGGAGCACAAACAACATGTAAACCTTCATTCTGTAAGCCAGGTAATCCGATTAATTTTATTCTCTGGTATAGTGCCTGCGGGCCTTTGGAAGGATTCAACTATCGTGATGGGCGTAAGAGCACAACAAAAAGAGAAAACCCGGCGTTCGCTGGTAGAGGCTGCATTCAGTCAACTGAGTGCTGAGCGAAGTTTTGCCAGTCTGAGCCTGCGCGAGGTCGCACGCGAAGCCGGGATTGCGCCTACCTCTTTCTATCGTCATTTCCGTGACGTGGATGAACTGGGTCTGACCATGGTGGATGAGAGCGGGCTGATGCTGCGCCAGCTGATGCGCCAGGCGCGTCAGCGTATCGCCAAAGGGGGTAGCGTGATCCGCACCTCTGTTTCCACTTTTATGGAGTTTATCGGCAATAATCCCAACGCGTTTCGTTTATTGTTACGGGAACGCTCAGGCACCTCGGCCGCGTTTCGTGCCGCCGTGGCCCGCGAGATTCAGCATTTTATTGCGGAACTTGCCGACTATCTTGAACTCGAAAACCATATGCCGCGCGCCTTCACTGAGGCGCAGGCCGAGGCGATGGTAACAATAGTCTTCAGTGCGGGCGCCGAAGCACTGGATGTGAGCGTTGAACAACGCAAGCAACTCGAAGAGCGACTGGTATTGCAACTGCGGATGATCTCTAAAGGGGCTTATTACTGGTATCGCCGTGAACAAGAAAAACTGGCGCATCAATCCGATGAGTGAAAGGTGAGTAATGAAACAGACAGGACAGGATAAAGGAACATTATTGCTGGCATTGATCGCTGGCTTATCCATTAACGGTACGTTCGCAGCGCTTTTTAGCTCTATTGTACCGTTCTCGGTTTTCCCGATGATCTCTCTGGTGCTGACGGTGTACTGTCTGCATCAGCGTTATCAGAATCGCACCATGCCGGTGGGGTTACCGGCATTGTCGGCGGCGTTCTTTGTACTGGGCGTCCTGCTGTATAGCACCGTGGTGCGCGCAGAGTATCCGGACATTGGCTCTAACTTCCTGCCGGCTGTGCTGTCAGTGGCGCTGGTGTTCTGGATTGGCATTAAAATGCGTAACCGTAAGCAGCAGCTGCCAGAGTAATCATCTTGCTGTTCTGTAGGGCAGGTAAGCGCAGCGCCACCTGCCAAAAAGCGCCGGATGGCGCTTCGTTTATCCGGCCTATGCGTTTTTAGCCGTCAGTAACACTCCGCACTCCATATGGTGCGTGTACGGGAACTGATCGAACAGAGCCAGACGTTCAACCTTGTGCGTCTGGCTTAATGTTTCCAGGTTCTGGCACAAGGTCTCCGGATTACAGGAGATATACAAAATACGCGGGTACGCCTGCACCATCTTCTCCGTTTCGCTGTCCAGCCCACTACGTGGCGGGTCGACGAAAATGGTCTCACACTGGTAGCTCTTCAGATCGATCCCCTGCAGACGATTAAAGTCCCTTACGCCCTTCATCGCCTGAGTAAACTCTTCCGCCGACATGCGAATGATCTGCACATTATCAATATGGTTCGCTGCAATGTTGTATTGCGCGGCGGCGACCGACGGCTTGGCGATTTCGGTGGCCAGTACGCGGTCGAAGTTACGCGCCAGCGCCAGCGAGAAGTTGCCGTTACCGCAGTACAGCTCCAGCAGATCCCCGGTTGCGCCCTCGGTGGCGTTCAGCGCCCACTCCAGCATCTGCACGTTCATGGCAGCGTTCGGCTGCGTAAAGCTGTTCTCCACCTGGCGGTAGATCATCTCTTTCCCCGCCACCGGCAGGCGCTCGTCTATATAGTCCTGATCCAGCGCGATTTTGGTTTTGGTCGCGCGGCCAATCAGATGCACATTGATGTTCTGCGCGCGCAGCGCATCACGCAGGGCTTCTGCGGCCTGGCGCCACTCGTCGTTCAACGCCTTATGGTACAGCAGCGAGACGATGGCCTGATTGCTTTGGGTGGTCAGGTAGTCAATCTGGAAGAGCTTATGGCGCAGC
The DNA here is from genome assembly GCF_055805075.1 of Leclercia sp. GHBNCSD. Taxonomy (NCBI): domain Bacteria; kingdom Pseudomonadati; phylum Pseudomonadota; class Gammaproteobacteria; order Enterobacterales; family Enterobacteriaceae; genus Leclercia; species Leclercia sp. GHBNCSD. Next base: position 2,134,006 of record NZ_JBQVYO010000001.1, read on the forward strand.
AGCGGATTATTGCGCACGCCATCCATCATCAGCGTCATCAACTGGTTAATCAGCTCGCTGGCCGCCGGGAAACTGTCCACGCGGATCCGGCTTTTGGTCTGCTGATCGAAAATGATGTGGTACAGGTCGTCGCCGTCGTGCCAGATGCGGAATTCGGCACGCATACGATAGTGGCTAACCGGGGAGCGGAACACCTCAGGCGCAGGCGCAGCAAAAGGCGTCATCATACTTTGCAGACGGACGACTTTCTCTGCCAGTTGCGCGTCGTACTGTTCTGTCGGGAGGTGTTCTGGAGTCATGATGCTTCCTGTTGATGATGAATTACGCGGGGATTGTAGGGATTGTACAGGGGATGTCCAGCCTTAATGGTCAACGGCAGTCTGGACATCTATACGTGTCTAAATGTAGCATTATGTTTCCGGTCTCTTATGAGTGAAAAGGGAATCCAGTGCAAATCTGGAGCTGACGCGCAGCGGTAAAGACTGGCGGGATGAGTTAACAGACACTGTGAAAATGGGAAGTCTACATCCACTAAACGCCACCTAGCCCGAAGACCTGCCGGGATCACGTCGCATTTGGTTTCATCATCGCGTGCTATCGATGAGGCCTGCGGCATCCTTCTTATATTGTGGATGCTTTTACAATGATTAAAAAAGTATCGCTGTTGACGGCGCTTTCCGTCACGGCATTTTCGGGCTGGGCGCAGGATGGCGCAGACTCGTTGGTGGTGACGGCAAACCGTGTTGCACAACCTGCAAATACCGTTCTGGCTCCGAGTTCTGTCGTTACCCGGGAAGATATCGAGCGTTGGCAGGCTAAAAGCGTCGTTGAAGTGATGTCGCGCTTACCGGGCGTTGATATCGCCCAAAGCGGTGGAATAGGTGCCACCTCTTCTACCTTTATTCGCGGCACGGAATCCCGCCATGTGCTGGTGCTGATTGATGGCATTCCACTGAATAACGCCGGGATCAGTAATTCACCGGATCTCAGCCAAATCCCCGTTTCGCTTATTCAGCGTGTTGAATACATCCGTGGCCCGCGTTCGGCCCTGTATGGTTCAGATGCGATTGGCGGCGTGATTAACATCATTACGGGTCGGGACACGCCAGGGGCGGAAATCACCGCCAGCGTCGGCTCGAAAGGCTATCAATCCTATGATGGTTCCTTCCAGCAGGTGCTGGATAAAACCAAAATTACCCTGGGCGGTAACTATACCTATACCCGCGGCTTTGATATTGATGCGGCGGATGCGCCACGCCAGCCCGACCGTGACGGTTTTATGAGTAAGTCGCTGTTTGGCTCGGTTGAGCAGCAATTCACTGACAGCCTGAGCGGTTTCGTGCGTGGCCTCGGCTATGACAACCGTACGGCGTATGACGGCTATGAGCATTATGACAACAACTTTATGGTCGATGGCCTGCCTGATACCCGTCAGCTTTACAGCCAGAACTGGGACACCGGCCTGCGCTATCACCAGGGGATTTACCAGACACAGCTGGTGACCGGTTACGGTCGCAGTAAAGACCAGAACTACGATCCGAGCAAAGGCCGCTATGCTTCCTCTGCTACCATGGATGACGTTAAGCAGTACACGGCCCAGTGGATGAACACCGTCACGGTGGGCCACGGCAATATCGGCGCCGGTCTGGACTGGCAGAAGCAAAAAACCCAGGCGGGAACGGGTTATCTGGATAAAGGCTATGAGCAGCGCAACACTGGGGTATTCCTGTCCGCCCTGCAGCAGTTCGATAGCGTGACCCTGGAAGCGGCCGCGCGTAATGATGACAACTCTAACTTTGGTAACCATAACACCTGGCAGACCAGCGCCGGATGGGAGTTCATTGACGGTTATCGCATCATCGCGTCCTACGGCACCGCCTATAAAGCACCGACCATGAGCCAAATCCACAGTGCGAGCTACGGCAACCCGGATCTGAAACCGGAAGAGAGCAAGCAGTGGGAAGGCGGTTTCGAGGGGCTGACCGGCCCGGTGACCTGGCGTGTATCGGGTTATCGTAACGATATCGACAACCTGATCAGCAGCGACCCGCGTACGTTCCGCTACTACAACGTTGATAAAGCACGTATCAAAGGTATTGAAGCCACGGCGCAGTTTGATACTGGCCCGGTAGGCCATCAGATTTCTTATGACTACGTGGATCCGCGCAATGCCAAAACGAACGAAGTGCTTGCCCGCCGTTCGAAGCAGCAGGTGAAGTATCAGCTGGATACGCAGGTGTGGGATCTCGACTGGAATCTGGCCTACCGCTACCTGGGTACCCGTTATGATGTAGCGTACGATCCTGATACGTTCACCTCAGAGCGAGTGAAAATGGGTGGGGTAAGTTTGTGGGATCTCGCTGTTTCATATCCTGTCACCTCTCACCTTACAGTTCGTGGTAAAATAGCCAACCTGTTCGATAAAGACTACGAGACAGTTTATGGCTACGAAACTGCAGGACGGGAATACACCTTGTCTGGCAGCTACACCTTCTGACCCACGTCCCACCGTACTGGTGTTTGACTCCGGTGTCGGTGGGCTTTCAGTCTATGATGAGATTCGGCAACTTCTGCCGGATCTTCATTACATCTATGCCTTCGATAACGTGGCTTTCCCCTACGGGGAAAAGAGCGAAGCGTTTATTGTTGAACGCGTCGTTGAGATCGTTACCGCTGTGCAACAGCAGTATCCCCTCGCACTGGCGGTGATTGCCTGCAACACCGCCAGTACGGTCTCCCTCCCGGCACTACGCGAAAAGTTCCCGTTCCCGGTTGTGGGCGTGGTGCCGGCGATCAAACCTGCTGCGCGCCTGACGGCAAATGGCGTGGTGGGGCTTCTGGCAACGCGCGGTACGGTTAAGCGGCCTTATACCCGCGAACTGATCGAACGCTTCGCAAATGAATGCCAGATTGCGATGTTAGGTTCTGCCGAGCTGGTTGAGATGGCGGAAGCTAAACTGCACGGCAAAGCGGTCTCGCTGGAAGAGCTGCGCCGTATTCTGCGTCCATGGCTGCGGATGGCGGAGCCGCCGGATACGGTGGTGCTGGGTTGCACGCATTTCCCTTTGCTACAGGAAGAGCTGCTGGCCGTACTTCCGGAAGGCACCCGGCTGGTGGATTCAGGGGCAGCGATTGCCCGTCGCACAGCGTGGCTACTTGAACATGAAGCGCCAGACGCAAAATCTGCCGACGCAAATATCGCTTATTGCATGGCATTGACCGCTGAGACTGAGCAACTTTTACCCGTTTTACATCGTTATGGCTTCGAAACGCTCGAAAAACTAGCGGTGTAGCACGTTTTTGCGCAAAAAAAAGACAGTTGAAAAGTTTTTTTAAATTAGCTCTTGTCAGCGCCGGAGAACTCCCTATAATGCGCCTCCACTGACACGGAACAACGGCACGCAAGCCGCCGGGTCAGCGGGGTTCAGCGATGAATACCCGGCAGAGAAAAGCGCGAAATAATCGCTTGACTCTGAATGAGGAAAACGTAATATACGGGACCTCGCAACGGTGAGCGAAAGCCGCGTTGCACTGCTCTTTAACAATTTATCAGACAATCTGTGTGGGCACTCAAAGTGACATGGATTCTTAACGTCCTCGGACGAAAAATGAATACCAAGTCTCTGAGTGAACACGTAATTCATTACGAAGTTTAATTCACGAGCATCAAACTTAAATTGAAGAGTTTGATCATGGCTCAGATTGAACGCTGGCGGCAGGCCTAACACATGCAAGTCGAACGGTAGCACAGAGAGCTTGCTCTCGGGTGACGAGTGGCGGACGGGTGAGTAATGTCTGGGAAACTGCCTGATGGAGGGGGATAACTACTGGAAACGGTAGCTAATACCGCATAATGTCGCAAGACCAAAGAGGGGGACCTTCGGGCCTCTTGCCATCGGATGTGCCCAGATGGGATTAGCTAGTAGGTGGGGTAATGGCTCACCTAGGCGACGATCCCTAGCTGGTCTGAGAGGATGACCAGCCACACTGGAACTGAGACACGGTCCAGACTCCTACGGGAGGCAGCAGTGGGGAATATTGCACAATGGGCGCAAGCCTGATGCAGCCATGCCGCGTGTATGAAGAAGGCCTTCGGGTTGTAAAGTACTTTCAGCGAGGAGGAAGGCATTGTGGTTAATAACCGCAGTGATTGACGTTACTCGCAGAAGAAGCACCGGCTAACTCCGTGCCAGCAGCCGCGGTAATACGGAGGGTGCAAGCGTTAATCGGAATTACTGGGCGTAAAGCGCACGCAGGCGGTCTGTTAAGTCAGATGTGAAATCCCCGGGCTCAACCTGGGAACTGCATTTGAAACTGGCAGGCTTGAGTCTTGTAGAGGGGGGTAGAATTCCAGGTGTAGCGGTGAAATGCGTAGAGATCTGGAGGAATACCGGTGGCGAAGGCGGCCCCCTGGACAAAGACTGACGCTCAGGTGCGAAAGCGTGGGGAGCAAACAGGATTAGATACCCTGGTAGTCCACGCCGTAAACGATGTCGACTTGGAGGTTGTGCCCTTGAGGCGTGGCTTCCGGAGCTAACGCGTTAAGTCGACCGCCTGGGGAGTACGGCCGCAAGGTTAAAACTCAAATGAATTGACGGGGGCCCGCACAAGCGGTGGAGCATGTGGTTTAATTCGATGCAACGCGAAGAACCTTACCTACTCTTGACATCCAGAGAACTTGCCAGAGATGGCTTGGTGCCTTCGGGAACTCTGAGACAGGTGCTGCATGGCTGTCGTCAGCTCGTGTTGTGAAATGTTGGGTTAAGTCCCGCAACGAGCGCAACCCTTATCCTTTGTTGCCAGCGGTCCGGCCGGGAACTCAAAGGAGACTGCCAGTGATAAACTGGAGGAAGGTGGGGATGACGTCAAGTCATCATGGCCCTTACGAGTAGGGCTACACACGTGCTACAATGGCGCATACAAAGAGAAGCGACCTCGCGAGAGCAAGCGGACCTCATAAAGTGCGTCGTAGTCCGGATTGGAGTCTGCAACTCGACTCCATGAAGTCGGAATCGCTAGTAATCGTAGATCAGAATGCTACGGTGAATACGTTCCCGGGCCTTGTACACACCGCCCGTCACACCATGGGAGTGGGTTGCAAAAGAAGTAGGTAGCTTAACCTTCGGGAGGGCGCTTACCACTTTGTGATTCATGACTGGGGTGAAGTCGTAACAAGGTAACCGTAGGGGAACCTGCGGTTGGATCACCTCCTTACCTTAAAGAACCTGCCTTTGCAGTGCTCACACAGATTGTCTGATAGAAAGTAGAAAGCAAGACGGCTGCGAAGTCGTGACACCTCGTGTCCCCTTCGTCTAGCGGTTAGGACTCCGCCCTTTCACGGCGGCAACAGGGGTTCGAATCCCCTAGGGGACGCCACTTGCTGGGTGTGAGTGAAAGGCACAACCAATCAGTATCTCAAAACTGACTTCAGAGTCATGTTTGAGATATTTGCTCTTTAAAAATCTGGATCAAGCTGAAAATTGAAACGACACACTGTGTCTGTTCTCCGTAATAAGAACAGAAATGCGGTGTGTTCGAGTCTCTCAAATTTTCACAACACGAAGTGAAACAGCTTCGGGTTGTGAGGTTAAGCGACTAAGCGTACACGGTGGATGCCCTGGCAGTCAGAGGCGATGAAGGACGTGCTAATCTGCGAAAAGCGCCGGCGAGGTGATATGAACCCTTGACCCGGCGATGTCCGAATGGGGAAACCCAGTGCAATTCGTTGCACTATCGTTAGCTGAATACATAGGTTAACGAGGCGAACCGGGGGAACTGAAACATCTAAGTACCCCGAGGAAAAGAAATCAACCGAGATTCCCCCAGTAGCGGCGAGCGAACGGGGAGCAGCCCGGAGTCTGAATCAGCTTGTGTGTTAGTGGAAGCGTCTGGAAAGTCGCAGGGTACAGGGTGATACTCCCGTACACGAAAGCACACTTGCTGTGAACTCGAAGAGTAGGGCGGGACACGTGGTATCCTGTCTGAATATGGGGGGACCATCCTCCAAGGCTAAATACTCCTGACTGACCGATAGTGAACCAGTACCGTGAGGGAAAGGCGAAAAGAACCCCGGCGAGGGGAGTGAAAAAGAACCTGAAACCGTGTACGTACAAGCAGTGGGAGCACCTTCGGGTGTGACTGCGTACCTTTTGTATAATGGGTCAGCGACTTATATTCTGTAGCAAGGTTAACCGTATAGGGGAGCCGAAGGGAAACCGAGTCTTAACTGGGCGTTAAGTTGCAGGGTATAGACCCGAAACCCGGTGATCTAGCCATGGGCAGGTTGAAGGTTGGGTAACACTAACTGGAGGACCGAACCGACTAATGTTGAAAAATTAGCGGATGACCTGTGGCTGGGGGTGAAAGGCCAATCAAACCGGGAGATAGCTGGTTCTCCCCGAAAGCTATTTAGGTAGCGCCTCGTGAATTCATCTCCGGGGGTAGAGCACTGTTTCGGCTAGGGGGCCATCCCGGCTTACCAACCCGATGCAAACTGCGAATACCGGGGAATGTTATCACGGGAGACACACGGCGGGTGCTAACGTCCGTCGTGAAGAGGGAAACAACCCAGACCGCCAGCTAAGGTCCCAAAGTCATGGTTAAGTGGGAAACGATGTGGGAAGGCACAGACAGCCAGGATGTTGGCTTAGAAGCAGCCATCATTTAAAGAAAGCGTAATAGCTCACTGGTCGAGTCGGCCTGCGCGGAAGATGTAACGGGGCTAAACCATGCACCGAAGCTGCGGCAGCGACACTATGTGTTGTTGGGTAGGGGAGCGTTCTGTAAGCCTGCGAAGGTGTGCTGTGAGGCATGCTGGAGGTATCAGAAGTGCGAATGCTGACATAAGTAACGATAAAGCGGGTGAAAAGCCCGCTCGCCGGAAGACCAAGGGTTCCTGTCCAACGTTAATCGGGGCAGGGTGAGTCGACCCCTAAGGCGAGGCCGAAAGGCGTAGTCGATGGGAAACAGGTTAATATTCCTGTACTCGGTGTTACTGCGAAGGGGGGACGGAGAAGGCTATGTTGGCCGGGCGACGGTTGTCCCGGTTTAAGCATGTAGGCGGAGGTTCCAGGTAAATCCGGTACCTTGTTAACGCTGAGGTGTGATGACGAGGCACTACGGTGCTGAAGCAACAAATGCCCTGCTTCCAGGAAAAGCCTCTAAGCATCAGGTAACACCAAATCGTACCCCAAACCGACACAGGTGGTCAGGTAGAGAATACCAAGGCGCTTGAGAGAACTCGGGTGAAGGAACTAGGCAAAATGGTGCCGTAACTTCGGGAGAAGGCACGCTGATATGTAGGTGAAGCCCCTGCGGGTGGAGCTGAAATCAGTCGAAGATACCAGCTGGCTGCAACTGTTTATTAAAAACACAGCACTGTGCAAACACGAAAGTGGACGTATACGGTGTGACGCCTGCCCGGTGCCGGAAGGTTAATTGATGGGGTCAGCGGCAACGCGAAGCTCTTGATCGAAGCCCCGGTAAACGGCGGCCGTAACTATAACGGTCCTAAGGTAGCGAAATTCCTTGTCGGGTAAGTTCCGACCTGCACGAATGGCGTAATGATGGCCAGGCTGTCTCCACCCGAGACTCAGTGAAATTGAAATCGCTGTGAAGATGCAGTGTACCCGCGGCAAGACGGAAAGACCCCGTGAACCTTTACTATAGCTTGACACTGAACACTGGTCCTTGATGTGTAGGATAGGTGGGAGGCTTTGAAGCGTGGACGCCAGTCTGCGTGGAGCCGTCCTTGAAATACCACCCTTTAATGGCTGGTGTTCTAACGTAGACCCGTAATCCGGGTTGCGGACAGTGTCTGGTGGGTAGTTTGACTGGGGCGGTCTCCTCCTAAAGAGTAACGGAGGAGCACGAAGGTCAGCTAATCCTGGTCGGACATCAGGAGGTTAGTGCAATGGCATAAGCTGGCTTGACTGCGAGAGTGACGGCTCGAGCAGGTGCGAAAGCAGGTCATAGTGATCCGGTGGTTCTGAATGGAAGGGCCATCGCTCAACGGATAAAAGGTACTCCGGGGATAACAGGCTGATACCGCCCAAGAGTTCATATCGACGGCGGTGTTTGGCACCTCGATGTCGGCTCATCACATCCTGGGGCTGAAGTAGGTCCCAAGGGTATGGCTGTTCGCCATTTAAAGTGGTACGCGAGCTGGGTTTAGAACGTCGTGAGACAGTTCGGTCCCTATCTGCCGTGGGCGCTGGAGAATTGAGGGGGGCTGCTCCTAGTACGAGAGGACCGGAGTGGACGCATCACTGGTGTTCGGGTTGTCATGCCAATGGCACTGCCCGGTAGCTAAATGCGGAAGAGATAAGTGCTGAAAGCATCTAAGCACGAAACTTGCCCCGAGATGAGTTCTCCCTGACCCTTTGAGGGTCCTGAAGGAACGTTGAAGACGACGACGTTGATAGGCCGGGTGTGTAAGCGCAGCGATGCGTTGAGCTAACCGGTACTAATGAACCGTGAGGCTTAACCTTACAACGCCGAAGCTGTTTCGGTGGATTTGAGAAGATTTTCAGCTGATACAGATTACAGAATTTGCCTGGCGGCTGTAGCGCGGTGGTCCCACCTGACCCCATGCCGAACTCAGAAGTGAAACGCCGTAGCGCCGATGGTAGTGTGGGGTCTCCCCATGCGAGAGTAGGGAACTGCCAGGCATCAAATTACGTAGTAAACCGGGGCAATAAACCGGTAGTTGTAGAAGTATTCGGTGGAGCGGTAGTTCAGTCGGTTAGAATACCTGCCTGTCACGCAGGGGGTCGCGGGTTCGAGTCCCGTCCGTTCCGCCAATTATTTAAACTAAGCCTGCTACATTAGCAGGCTTAGTAGTAAGAAATTTAGGGGCGTAGCTCAGTTGGTAGAGCACCGGTCTCCAAAACCGGGTGTCGCGAGTTCGAGTCTCTCCGCCCCTGCCATATAAAGAATCCTTTGCTTCGGCGAAGGATTTTTTTTTGCCTGTAATATTTCAACTTTCCCCTCTTTAAGCCTTTAATTGCGTCCCTGCAACAGGCTGATTCACTCCATCACGCTGATTTTAAGTAGATCTTTGATCTGCCCCTGTTTGTCACTGTTCTGAAGCCAGATAGCGTATAGCGGCCTCTGGAGCAGGGCTGAATCGGTGACCGCATACAGGCCTGGTTTATTACTGGCCCAGCGTTGTGGCAGCCAGGTACAACCTTTAAGCGCTGCGAGTTGTTGGCAGGCTATTTCAGCAGAACTGGTTGTCAGGACTGGAACATCGTCCGCTGCAATCAACCCCGCCTCATGCGGCTGGAAATCGGGGCCCCATTCAAGGCGCAGATAATTCAGGTCGCTTTTCAGAGCGGAAGGTTCCGCCGCATAGAGTCCCAGACTGAACTGGCCGAGAACCTGGCTGCTAAATTCATCCATTTTTGGTGCTTCGGTAGTGATCAGAAGATCCAGTTGTCTTTCATGCAGTTGCTTAACCAGCGACTGCCGTTGCGCAATACGCGCCTCAAACTGCAGATGCCCGTGAGAGCGATATAGCCGACTCAGCCACGGGCTAAGCATGCACTCCCATAGCGAGGCGCTGGCACCGATAGAGAACTCATTATGCTTTGAGGTATGAGCAACCTCTTTACGTGCCGCCTGCCAGGTGTTCATGAGCGTTTCGGCATACGGCAGAAGTTTCTCTCCCGCTGGCGTTAAGCGGATGTTGTTGCGATGGCGGGTGAAAAGGTTTACACCGAGCTGATTTTCAAGCTGTCGAATACGAAAGCTCACTGCCGACTGCGTCAGATAAAGCGCTTCTGCGGCGCGCCCAAAGTGGCGAGTTCTGCTCACTTCGAGAAAAGTTTTTAGCAATTCCGTATCCACGGTATTCTCCGCAAAATTATTTGTCGTTATGATTTAAATGTTTTGTTTGACGCTCTGTCAAGCGTAACTAATACTCCGCGCCATAAATAGCTCGGCCAAAGATATAGGAGCGTGTAGGATGGCGGAAAGCTTTACGACGACTAATCGTTTTTTCGACAACAAAAATTATCCACGCGGATTTTCTCGCCATGGTGATTTCACCATCAAAGAGGCACAACTGCTTGAGCGCCATGGTTATGCCTTCAATGAACTGGATTTGGGAAAACGTGAACCCTCCACTGAAGACGAAAAATCATTTGTTGCCGTCTGCCGTGGCGAGCGCGAGCCAGTAACGGAAGCGGAGCGCGTATGGATCAAATATATGGCGCGTATCAAGCGTCCAAAGCGTTTCCATACTCTGTCTGGTGGTAAACCACAGATGGAAGGTGCGGAAGACTACACCGATTCAGACGATTAATAAAAAGGGGCTAAGGCCCCTTTTTTTATGCCAGCATCTTTTGCAGGTGTAGCAGCAGGCGGTCAATAGCGCGATAGCTCAGCGCTTCCTGTAGATGCCTGCGTTCAATATTTTCACACTCCTCCAGATCGGCAATAGTACGGGCAACTTTTAACAACCGCTGCCACGCACGTACTGACAGACCAAAATGGGTAAGTGTCTCCTCCAGCCACAGCGCGTCATCTGCCGCTAGCCGGCAAAAAGTGCGGATCTCAGCGTTATCCAGATGCGCGTTACGTTTCTTCTGCCTTGCCAGCTGCCTCTCCTGTGCGGCAATCACTCGGTTTCGCACGGTGAGGCTTGATTCCCCCGTTTTATGCGCCTGGCTTAGTAAGCCTGGCGGCGGGAGTGGGATCTCGAGCGATAGATCGAAGCGGTCGAGGAATGGCCCGGACAAGCGACCCAGATAGCGGAGCGTCTGCTCGGGCGAGCAGCGATTATGATTGCCTTGATAGTGCCCCGTTGGGCTGGGGTTCATGGCGGCGATAAGCTGGAAGCGTGCCGGATAACTGATCTTGGCGCGCGTGCGGGAGATATTAATTTGCCCGGATTCAATGGGCTCGCGTAAGGCGTCCAGCACGCGACGCTCAAACTCGGGCAATTCGTCCAGAAACAGAATGCCATTATGTGCCAGTGAGATCTCTCCCGGCCCGGGGATTGCACCTCCACCCACCATGGCTACCAGCGAGGCACTATGATGCGGGGCCCGGAAAGGGCGCTGACGCCATTGTTTATACATTGATGTGGCGCTGACCAGGCTTACGATAGCCGCGCTTTCCAGCGCCTCATGGTTACTGAGTGGCGGCAGCAGAGTGTTGAGCCGGCTCGCGAGCATGGTTTTGCCGGTGCCGGGTGGGCCAATGAGCAGCAGGTTATGCGCACCAGCTGCGGTGATCTCCAGCGCCCTCTTACCCTGTTCCTGGCCGATGATATCGCTGATGTCACACTCGTTATGTTCGGCAACAAACGGCTCCCCAACGGGCGCGGCCAGCTCATGACATCCCTCAAGAAAAGCGCATACTTCCTGGAGGTGTTCAGCAACCAGGCAGCCTTTTTCTTCAATAAGGCTGACTTCAGCAGCATTATCTCTGGCGACGATAATCTCTCTCCCGGCGCGTATAGCCGCCAGAGCGCCAGATATCGCGCCAGGAACCCCTCTTAACGTGCCTGTAAGCGCCAGCTCACCCACAAACTCATATGCGCTTATCCTGGAGGAGGAGAGCTGCTCAGAGGCGACGAGAAGCGCGATGGCGATAGGTAAATCGTATCGTCCCCCTTCCTTAGGGAGATCGGCTGGGGCCAGATTGATGGTGATCTTTTTGGCCGGGAAGGTATAACCACTATTGATGATCGCGCTGCGTACCCGGTCTCTGGCCTCCTTAACGGTAGTTTCGGGCAAGCCGACCAGCGTCAGGCCAGGCAGGCCATTACTGAGATGAACTTCTACGCAAATAAGCGGTGCTTCAACGCCTAATGCAGCGCGGGTATAGACAACCGACAATGACATAAATGGCCTCCTTGTCGTGCCACTATGTCATCTGTCCGACGCGATTTTTACCGTCAGTTCGCGTTTTTACGTGGCCTGTTCATGAATATTTTCCCTTAATTGTAATGTTTTCATCACCATGGAGGCCTGCTCGCAAAAGGGTAATAAGCTTGTCTTCTCACCCTCATTGCCCAGGAAAAAATGAAAATAATTCATTTTCTATTTTTGTCATAAAAAACAATGATTTTTATCTAAACTATTAGCGTAATAAGCAAATGAATTATAAAAAAATGTTGTGTTTGATTCGATATCTGTGATAACTCTTTAGGTATTCCTTCGAACAAGATGCAAAAAGAACAGCAAATGACAGCCCTTCTACGAGTGATTAGCCTGGTCGTGATTAGCGTGGTGGTGATTATTATCCCACCGTGCGGGGCTGCACTTGGACGAGGAAAGGCTTAATAATCAAGCCTTAACGAACTAAGACCCCCGCACCGAAAGGTCCGGGGGTTTTTTTATGACCTTAAAACATAAGCGAGGAGCAGAGGATGAGTAACAGCATAAAATTCTGTTTCTCCCGATTTACGACGGGGAAGTAACTATGAATGGCGCACAATGGGTAGTACATGCGTTGCGAGCGCAGGGAGTCGAGACAGTATTCGGTTACCCGGGTGGTGCAATTATGCCGATTTACGATGCTCTGTATGACGGCGGCGTGGAACATCTGTTGTGCCGACACGAGCAGGGCGCAGCAATGGCGGCCATCGGTTATGCGCGTGCTACGGGGAAAACTGGCGTCTGTATGGCGACCTCTGGCCCGGGCGCGACCAACCTCATCACCGGTCTGGCTGACGCACTGCTCGATTCCGTTCCCGTTGTGGCCATCACCGGTCAGGTTGCCTCTCCCTTCATCGGCACCGATGCTTTCCAGGAAGTGGACGTTCTCGGTTTGTCACTGGCGTGTACGAAACACAGCTTCCTCGTCCAGTCACTCGAAGAGCTGCCTCGCGTCATGGCGGAGGCATTTGAGGTGGCAAACTCAGGCCGTCCTGGTCCGGTTCTGGTTGATATTCCTAAAGATATCCAAGTTGCGCTGGGCGAGCTGGAGCCTCACTTCTCTACCGTTGAGAACGCCGATGATTTCCCGCATACCGAAGCAGATGAAGCGAGCCAGATGCTGACCCACGCGCAAAAACCGATCCTCTACGTAGGCGGCGGCGTTGGGATGGCGCAGGCCGTTCCAGCCCTGCGTGAATTTATCGCGGTTACCCAAATGCCCGCGACCTGCACACTGAAAGGGCTGGGCGCGGTGGATGCCGACTACCCGTACTATCTGGGTATGTTGGGGATGCACGGCACGAAAGCGGCCAACCTTGCGGTGCAGGAGTGCGACCTGTTGATCGCTGTGGGCGCGCGCTTTGACGATCGTGTCACTGGCAAGCTGAATACCTTCGCGCCGAATGCAAAAGTTATTCATATGGATATCGATCCGGCAGAGATGAATAAGCTCCGTCAGGCGCATGTGGCTTTGCAAGGGGATCTCAACGCGGTGTTGCCTGCGTTGCAACAGCCATTAGCGATTGACGCCTGGCGTCAGCATGCGGCAGCGATGCGCCGCGAACATGCCTGGCGCTATGACCATCCGGGTGAAGCTATCTATGCGCCGCTGCTGCTGAAACAGCTGTCGGATCGTAAGCCAGCCGACAGCGTAGTCACCACCGACGTGGGCCAGCACCAGATGTGGTCAGCCCAGCACATGACCTACACGCGCCCGGAAAATTTCATCACGTCCAGCGGCTTAGGCACGATGGGCTTTGGTCTGCCTGCCGCCGTTGGGGCGCAGGTAGCGCGCCCGGACGATACGGTCATCTGCATCTCCGGTGACGGCTCCTTCATGATGAACGTACAGGAGCTCGGCACCATCAAGCGTAAGCAGTTGCCGGTGAAGATCGTGCTGCTGGATAACCAACGTTTGGGCATGGTTCGCCAGTGGCAGCAGCTCTTTTTCCAGGAGCGTTACAGCGAAACCACCCTGACCGATAACCCCGATTTCCTCGTTCTGGCCAGCGCCTTCGGCATCCCTGGCCAGCACATCACCCGTAAAGACCAGGTTGAAGCGGCACTTGATGAAATGTTGTCCAGCAAGGGGCCTTACCTGCTTCATGTCTCAATCGACGAGCTTGAGAATGTCTGGCCGTTGGTGCCGCCCGGCGCCAGTAACTCACAAATGCTGGAGAAATTATCATGATGCAACATCAGGTCGCCGTTCAGGCTCGCTTCAACCCGGAAACGTTAGAACGTGTATTGCGCGTGGTGCGCCATCGTGGGTTCCAGATCTGTTCGATGAACATGGAAACCGCCACCGACGCGCAGAACATAAATATTGAATTGACCGTTGTCAGTCAGCGCCCCGTCGAATTACTGTTTAGCCAGTTGAGCAAACTTGTCGACGTCGCCCGGGTTGATATCCAGCAGCGTGCCGCTTCATCACAAACACAACAAATTCGCGCCTGAGCGCAAAGGAAGAAAAATGACGACGAAAAAAGCTGATTTCATTTGGTCCAATGGTGAGATGGTTCGCTGGGAGGACGCTAAAGTCCACGTGATGTCCCATGCGCTTCACTACGGTACTTCTGTATTTGAAGGTATCCGTTGCTACGACTCACACAAAGGCCCGGTGGTGTTCCGTCATCGTGAACACATGCAACGTCTGCGTGATTCAGCCAAAATTTATCGCTTCCCTGTTTCTCAGAGCGTCGACGAGCTGATGGAAGCTTGCCGCGCGGTGCTGCGTAAAAACAACCTGACCAGCGCCTATATTCGTCCGCTGGTTTTCGTGGGTGATGTGGGTATGGGCGTCAACCCGCCAGCCGGTTACACCACCGATGTGATCATCGCCGCGTTCCCGTGGGGAGCATACCTGGGCGCCGAAGCGCTGGAACAGGGGATCGATGCGATGGTCTCCTCCTGGAACCGTGTGGCGCCAAACACTATCCCGACCGCAGCCAAAGCGGGCGGTAACTATCTCTCCTCCCTGCTGGTAGGCAGCGAAGCGCGCCGTCACGGTTATCAGGAAGGTATCGCCCTGGATGTGAACGGCTATATCTCTGAAGGTGCGGGTGAGAACCTGTTTGAAGTGAAAGATGGCGTCCTCTTCACCCCGCCATTCACCTCTTCCGCCCTGCCAGGGATCACCCGCGACGCCATTATCAAACTGGCGCAGGATCTGGGCATTGAAGTGCGCGAGCAGGTGCTGTCCCGTGAATCACTGTATCTGGCCGATGAAGTGTTCATGTCCGGTACCGCAGCAGAGATCACCCCGGTACGCAGCGTCGACGGCATCCAGGTCGGTGAAGGCCGCCGTGGCCCGGTCACTAAACGTATCCAGGAAGCCTTCTTCGGCCTCTTCACCGGCGAAACCGAAGATAAATGGGGTTGGTTGGACCAGGTTAATCCATAAGCATAAATATGGGACGGCACGCACCGTCCCATTTACCAGATAGACGGGAGTAAATAACGCATGCCTAAGTACCGTTCCGCCACCACCACTCACGGCCGCAATATGGCGGGTGCCCGCGCGCTGTGGCGCGCTACCGGAATGACCGATGCCGATTTCGGGAAACCGATTATCGCCGTGGTCAACTCTTTTACCCAGTTTGTGCCGGGCCACGTGCACCTGCGCGACCTCGGGAAGCTGGTTGCCGAGCAGATTGAAGCCTCCGGCGGCGTGGCAAAAGAGTTCAACACCATCGCCGTGGATGACGGGATCGCAATGGGGCACGGGGGCATGCTCTATTCACTGCCGTCGCGCGAGCTGATTGCCGACTCGGTGGAGTACATGGTGAACGCCCACTGTGCCGATGCCATGGTCTGTATCTCTAACTGCGACAAAATCACCCCGGGGATGCTGATGGCCTCCCTGCGCCTGAACATTCCGGTGATCTTCGTCTCCGGCGGCCCAATGGAAGCGGGTAAAACCAAGCTCTCCGATAAGATCATCAAGCTCGACCTGGTTGACGCGATGATTCAGGGCGCGGACCCGAAAGTCTCCGACGAGCAGAGCGAACAGGTTGAACGTTCAGCATGCCCGACCTGCGGCTCCTGCTCCGGGATGTTCACCGCCAACTCGATGAACTGTCTGACCGAAGCGCTGGGCTTATCTCAGCCGGGTAACGGCTCGCTGCTGGCGACCCACGCCGATCGTAAGGAGCTGTTTATCAATGCCGGTAAACGCATCGTTGAGCTGACCAAACGCTACTACGAGCAGGACGATGCCAGCGCGCTGCCCCGCAATATCGCCAGCAAAGCGGCATTTGAAAACGCCATGACGCTGGATATCGCTATGGGCGGTTCCACTAACACCGTTCTGCACCTGCTGGCCGCCGCGCAGGAAGCGGAGATCGATTTCACCATGAGTGATATCGACAAGCTCTCCCGCAAAGTGCCGCAGCTGTGTAAGGTTGCGCCAAGCACGCAGAAATATCACATGGAAGATGTTCACCGTGCCGGTGGCGTGCTGGGGATCCTCGGTGAGCTGGATCGCGCCGGGTTGATGAACCGCGATGTGAAAAACGTGCTGGGCCTGACGCTGCCGCAGGCGCTGGATCAGTATGACGTGATGCTGACCAAAGATGAGTCAGTGAAAAAGATGTTCCGCGCCGGTCCGGCCGGTATCCGTACCACCCAGGCGTTCTCGCAGGATTGTCGCTGGGACAGTCTGGATGACGATCGCGCAGAGGGTTGTATCCGCTCGCTGGAACATGCCTACAGCAAAGATGGTGGCCTGGCGGTTCTGTACGGCAACTTTGCGGAAAACGGCTGTATCGTTAAAACCGCAGGCGTTGATGACAGCATTCTGAAATTTACCGGTCCGGCAAAAGTCTACGAGAGCCAGGATGAGGCGGTAGAAGCGATCCTCGGCGGCAAAGTGGTTGAAGGCGATGTCGTGGTGATCCGCTACGAAGGGCCGAAAGGCGGGCCTGGAATGCAGGAGATGCTCTACCCGACCACCTTCCTGAAATCGATGGGCCTCGGTAAAGCCTGTGCGCTGATCACCGACGGTCGCTTCTCCGGCGGCACCTCCGGTCTCTCTATTGGCCATGTTTCGCCGGAAGCGGCCAGCGGCGGCAACATCGCGATCATCGAAGATGGCGACCTGATTGAAATCGATATTCCGAATCGCGGTATTCAGCTGAAACTGAGCGACCAGGAAATTGCAGCCCGCCGCGAAGCACAGGAAGCGCGTGGGGATAAAGCCTGGACGCCGAAAGATCGCCAGCGTGAAGTCTCCTTCGCCCTGCGCGCATATGCGACCCTCGCGACCAGTGCAGATAAAGGCGCAGTGCGCGATAAATCTAAACTTGGGGGCTAATGATGGCCGAATCCCAACCCTTATCCGCCGCCCCCGAGGGGGCGGAATATCTCAGGGCGGTACTACGCGCGCCGGTTTATGAAGCGGTGCAGGTCACGCCGCTGCAAAAAATGGACAAGCTCTCGGCGCGCCTCGATAACGTCATTCTGGTAAAACGTGAAGACCGTCAGCCGGTACACAGCTTTAAGCTGCGCGGCGCTTACGCGATGATGGCCGGGCTGAACGATGAGCAAAAAGCGCGTGGGGTGATCACGGCGTCTGCGGGCAACCATGCCCAGGGCGTGGCGTTCTCGTCTGCGCGTCTGGGGTTAAAAGCGCTGATCGTAATGCCGGTTGCCACGGCGGATATCAAAGTCGATGCGGTGCGGGGATTTGGCGGTGAAGTGCTGCTCCACGGCGCCAATTTTGACGAAGCGAAAGCCAAAGCCATTGAGCTGGCGCAGCAGCAGGGCTTCACCTGGGTGCCGCCGTTCGATCACCCGATGGTGATTGCCGGGCAGGGTACCCTGGCGCTGGAACTGCTGCAGCAGGATGCCCATCTTGACCGGGTGTTTGTTCCGGTCGGCGGCGGTGGCCTGGCGGCGGGCGTGGCGGTACTCATCAAACAGCTGATGCCGCAGATCAAAGTGATTGCCGTGGAAGCGGAAGATTCTGCCTGCCTGAAGGCGGCGCTGGATGCCGGGCATCCGGTCGATCTCCCGCGCGTTGGGTTGTTTGCCGAGGGTGTGGCGGTGAAACGCATCGGGGATGAGACCTTCCGCGTCTGCCGGGAGTATCTCGACGACATCATCACCGTCGACAGCGATGCGATCTGCGCGGCGATGAAAGATCTCTTCGAGGATGTGCGCGCGGTGGCAGAGCCGTCCGGCGCGCTGGCGCTGGCGGGGATGAAAAAATATATCGCCCAGCACAATATTCGCGGCGAGCGTCTGGCCCATGTCCTTTCCGGCGCTAACGTCAACTTCCACGGCCTGCGCTACGTTTCCGAGCGTTGCGAGCTGGGTGAGCAGCGTGAGGCGCTGCTGGCGGTGACCATCCCGGAAGAGAAGGGCAGCTTCCTCAAGTTCTGCCAGCTGCTGGGCGGCCGTTCGGTAACCGAGTTCAACTACCGTTTTGCCGATGCTAAAGATGCCTGCATTTTTGTCGGCGTGCGTTTAAGCCGCGGTCTGGAAGAGCGCAAAGAGATCCTCAGCCTGCTGCATGAAGGTGGCTA
This sequence comes from Leclercia sp. GHBNCSD, assembly GCF_055805075.1. Lineage (NCBI taxonomy): Bacteria > Pseudomonadati > Pseudomonadota > Gammaproteobacteria > Enterobacterales > Enterobacteriaceae > Leclercia > Leclercia sp. GHBNCSD. The sequence goes on from NZ_JBQVYO010000001.1 coordinate 2,152,421, forward strand.
CAGCGTGGTGGATCTCTCTGATGATGAAATGGCGAAGCTGCACGTGCGCTACATGGTGGGCGGGCGTCCGTCTAAACCGTTACGGGAGCGTCTGTTCAGCTTTGAGTTTCCGGAGTCGCCGGGTGCGCTGCTGAAGTTCCTGCATACCCTGGGCACGCACTGGAACATCTCCCTGTTCCACTACCGCAGCCACGGCACCGACTACGGTCGGGTACTGGCGGCGTTTGAACTGGGCGAGCACGAGCCGGATTTCGAAACGCGGCTGAACGAACTGGGCTACGAGTGTCATGACGAAACCCACAACCCGGCGTTCCGTTTCTTCCTGGCGGGCTAGTGGTTGGGCAATATCTTCCAGAACGCATCAATAAGCGGCTCATGCAGCCGCTTTTTTTGTGCGCAGACGCCAAGCTCAAAAGGCGTTTTCTCGTCGCTGCGCTCCAGAATCATCACGCGATTGCGCACCGGCTCCGGACTGTTCTCCAGCACCACTTCCGGCAACAGCGCCACGCCGCAGCCGAGCGCCACCATTGAGACCATCGCCTCATGGCCGCCCACTGTCGCATAGATGGAGGGGTTGCTGATTTTCTGACGACGGAACCACAGCTCAATGCGACGACGCACCGGCCCCTGATCGGCCATGATAAAGGGCACCGTTGACCAGTCGGGCTTCTCCACCGACACCTGGTTGCGCACCGGGCAGGGCAGCGCCGGAGCGATCAGTACTACGGCCAGATTTTCCAGCATCGAGAAGGCCACCGCCCCCGGCAGGGTTTCCGGTTTGCCGGCAATGGCCAGATCCGCTTCACCCGTCACCACCTTTTCCATCGCATCGGCGGCATCGCCGGTGGTGAGTTTAATTTCAACCGAGGGATGTTCCGCGCGGAAGCGGTCAAGAATGGGGGGAAGATGGCTATAGGCGGCGGTCACCGAGCAGAAGATGTGGAGCTCGCCGGACAGAGAGGGCCCCTGCTGGTCGATGGTGTGGCGCAGCTGCTGATACTGCAATAACGTCTGTTGGGCAAACGTACGCAACTCTTCCCCCGCTTCGGTGAGCGTCACCGTGCGGTTATCACGCACAAACAGCGGCTGGCCGAGATCCTCTTCCAGACGCTGGATCTGGCGGGAAAGCGTGGAGGGGCTGACATGCATCGCCCGCGCGCTGCGGCCAAAATGGCGGCTTTCCGCCAGATGCAAAAACATTTTTAGATCGCGTAAATCCACCGATTCCACTCCCCCATTTTACATTGCAAATATTGCAACGTGACGTTGTGAATATATCAATTTCCGCAATAAATTTCCTGTTGTAATGTGGGTACATTCTCGCTGAACAGCGAACCGAACAATAAGACACACAACATCACGAGGTATCACCATGGCTAACTACTTCAACACACTGAACCTGCGCCAGCAGCTGGCGCAGCTGGGCAAATGCCGCTTTATGGCGCGCGATGAATTTGCCGATGGCGCAAGCTACCTTCAGGGTAAGAAAGTGGTCATCGTCGGCTGTGGCGCACAGGGTCTGAACCAGGGCCTGAACATGCGCGACTCCGGCCTGGATATCTCTTACGCCCTGCGTAAAGAAGCGATTGCTGAGAAGCGTGCTTCCTGGCGCAAAGCGACCGAAAACGGCTTCAAAGTGGGTACCTACGAAGAGCTGATCCCGCAGGCAGATCTGGTTGTTAACCTGACGCCAGACAAACAGCACTCTGACGTTGTGCGTTCCGTACAGCCTATGATGAAAGATGGCGCGGCGCTGGGTTATTCCCACGGCTTCAACATCGTTGAAGTGGGCGAGCAGATCCGTAAAGACATCACCGTCGTGATGGTGGCACCGAAATGCCCGGGTACCGAAGTGCGCGAAGAGTACAAGCGTGGTTTCGGTGTGCCGACCCTGATCGCGGTTCACCCGGAAAACGATCCGAAAGGCGAAGGGATGGCGATCGCCAAAGCATGGGCAGCAGCTACCGGCGGCCACCGTGCGGGCGTGCTGGAATCCTCCTTCGTGGCCGAAGTGAAGTCTGACCTGATGGGCGAGCAGACTATCCTGTGCGGCATGCTGCAGGCCGGTTCTCTGCTCTGCTTCGATAAGCTGGTGGAAGAGGGTACTGACCCGGCATACGCGGAAAAACTGATTCAGTTCGGCTGGGAAACCATCACCGAAGCGCTGAAGCAGGGCGGCATCACCCTGATGATGGACCGTCTGTCTAACCCGGCGAAACTGCGTGCCTTCGCCCTGTCCGAGCAGCTGAAAACCATCATGGCACCGCTGTTCCAGAAACATATGGACGACATCATCTCTGGCGAGTTCTCTTCCGGCATGATGGCTGACTGGGCCAACGACGATAAGAAACTGCTGACCTGGCGCGAAGAGACCGGTAAGACCGCGTTTGAGACCGCTGAGCAGTATGAAGGCAAAATCGGCGAGCAGGAGTACTTTGATAAAGGCGTTCTGATGATTGCGATGGTGAAAGCGGGCGTTGAGCTGGCGTTCGAAACCATGGTGGATTCCGGCATCATCGAAGAGTCTGCTTACTATGAATCCCTGCACGAGCTGCCGCTGATTGCGAACACCATCGCCCGTAAGCGTCTGTATGAGATGAACGTGGTTATCTCCGATACCGCTGAATACGGTAACTACCTGTTCTCTTATGCCTGCGTACCGCTGCTGAAAGAGTTCATGACCACCCTGCAGCCAGGCGATCTGGGCAAAGCGATTGCCGAAGGTGCGGTAGATAATGCCCAACTGCGTGACGTGAACGAAGCGATTCGCAGCCACGAGATCGAGAAAGTAGGTCACAAACTGCGTGGCTATATGACCGATATGAAACGTATCGCAGTAGCAGGCTAAAACCTCATGTCGGGTGGCGCTGCGCTTACCCGACCTACAAAGCTGTATCAAGTAGGCCGGGTAAGGCGAAGCCGCCACCCGGCTTTTTATTTGCGGTACAGCACTTTAATAACGTGGTAACCGAACTGAGTGTGCAGCGGGCCGGTTGGCTCCAGCACCGGGCAGGAGAAGACCACTTTATCGAACGCCGGAACCATCTGACCCTGGCGGAATTCACCCAGATCGCCGCCGCGTTTGCCTGACGGGCAAATAGAGTGCTTCTTCGCCAGCTTGCCGAAGTCGGCGCCGTTTTTAATCTGCTCCAGAAGATCCAGAGCCAGTTTCTCTTCTTTAACAAGAATATGCAGTGCTGCTGCTGTTTTTGCCATGATCGTGCCTTGAAGGGTTGAGTTAAATCGGGGCGCAATATACCACGCGTTAGCGGCGATACAGCACCTTAATGATATGGTAGCCATACTTCGTTTTGACCGGGCCGTAGGGTTTTAGCAGCGGGCAGCTAAAAACCGCCTCATCGAAAGGGCCCACCATCACACCCTGCTTAAATTCCCCTAAATCGCCGCCGTTGCGCCCGGAGGGACATTTAGAGTAGCGCTTCGCCAGATGATCGAAGCTGATGCCGCGTTCCAGTTTGGCAAGGATCTCCTGCGCCAGCTTCTCTTCTTTTACCAGAATGTGCAGGGCCGCTGCGCTCTTTTTCATGGTTCTGCTCTCGGGGTTAATCGCGTTTTGTTCACTTTATCATTAGCCGGTAAATCTGCGCCCGGCTTTCTGCTACAATCCCCACCCCGTTCGAAGATTGAGCAATATTCCCATGCGTTTAAACCCTGGACAACAACAAGCGGTCGAATTCGTTACTGGACCATGCCTGGTGCTGGCAGGGGCGGGTTCCGGTAAAACCCGCGTCATCACCAACAAAATCGCCCACCTGATCCGCGGCTGCGGCTATCAGGCACGCCACATCGCCGCGGTGACCTTTACCAACAAAGCGGCGCGCGAGATGAAAGAGCGTGTCGGGCAGACGTTAGGGCGCAAAGAGGCCCGCGGCCTGATGATCTCCACCTTCCATACCCTGGGGCTGGATATCATAAAGCGCGAATATGCGGCGTTGGGGATGAAAGCCAACTTCTCGCTGTTTGACGATACCGATCAGGTGGCATTGCTCAAGGAGCTGACCGAAGGGCTGATCGAAGATGACAAAGTGGTGCTGCAGCAGTTGATCTCCACGATCTCAAACTGGAAAAACGATCTGATGAGCCCTGCCCAGGCCGCCGCAAGCGCCAAAGGGGAGCGGGATCGGATCTTCGCCCACTGCTACAGCCTGTATAACGATCATCTCAAAGCCTGCAACGTGCTCGACTTTGACGACCTGATCCTGCTGCCCACGCTGCTGCTGCAAAGCAATGAAGAGGTGCGTGAGCGCTGGCAGAACAAGATCCGCTACCTGCTGGTGGATGAATATCAGGACACCAACACCAGCCAGTACGAGCTGGTGAAACTGCTGGTGGGTCAGCGGGCGCGTTTCACCGTGGTGGGTGACGATGACCAGTCGATCTACTCCTGGCGCGGCGCTCGTCCACAGAACCTGGTCCTGCTCAGTAAGGACTTCCCGGCGCTGCAGGTGATCAAGCTGGAGCAGAACTACCGCTCATCCGGGCGTATTCTGAAGGCGGCCAACATCCTGATCGCCAATAACCCACATGTGTTTGAAAAACGCCTCTTTTCCGAACTGGGATACGGCACGGAGCTGAAGGTGCTCAGCGCCAACAATGAAGATCACGAAGCCGAGCGCGTGGCGGGCGAACTGATTGCCCATCACTTCGTGAACAAAACCAACTACAAAGATTACGCCATTCTCTATCGCGGAAATCACCAGTCGCGCGTCTTTGAAAAGATGCTGATGCAGAACCGCATCCCGTACAAAATTTCCGGCGGAACCTCGTTCTTCTCGCGCCCGGAAATCAAGGATCTGCTCGCCTACCTGCGGGTACTGACCAACCCGGACGATGACAGTGCTTTCCTGCGGATCGTCAATACGCCGAAGCGTGAGATTGGCCCGGCGACACTGCAAAAACTGGGCGAGTGGGCGATGACCCGCAACAAGAGCCTGTTAACGGCCAGTTTCGATATGGGTCTGAGCCAGACCTTAACCGGGCGTGGCTATGAATCGCTGACCCGCTTTACCCACTGGCTGCGCGAGATCCAGCAGCTCAGCGAGCGGGAGCCGATTAATGCGGTGCGGGATCTGATCCGCGGCATCGACTATGAATCCTGGCTGTATGAAACTTCCGCCAGCCCGAAAGCGGCCGAGATGCGGATGAAGAACGTCAACCAGCTTTTCACCTGGATGACTGAGATGCTGGAAGGGACGGAGATCGATGAACCGATGACCCTGACCCAGGTGGTTACCCGCTTTACCCTGCGCGATATGATGGAGCGTGGTGAAAGCGAAGAGGAGGCGGATCAGGTGCAGCTGATGACCCTGCATGCCTCGAAGGGGCTTGAGTTCCCGTATGTCTATCTGGTGGGCATGGAAGAGGGCTTGCTGCCGCACCAGAGCAGCATCGATGAGGATAACGTCGATGAAGAGCGTCGTCTGGCCTATGTAGGCATCACGCGGGCGCAAAAAGAGCTGACATTTACGCTGTGTAAGGAGCGGCGTCAGTATGGAGAGCTGGTGCGTCCGGAGCCGAGCCGCTTCCTGCTGGAGTTACCTCAGGATGACGTACTCTGGGAGCAGGAACGTAAGGTCATCACCGCCGAAGAGCGGATGCACAAGGGGCAGGCCAGCATCGCCAATATTCGCGCCATGATGGAAAAAGCGAAAAACCGCTAGCCTGAAGGCCCGGTATGCGTAGCGCTACCGGGCATATCATCGTAATTAATGAACCTCAAGCGCCCAGTGTACGTAGCTCTGCCACTGGGACTCCTGTACCAGCATTTCGGCACCCAGCGGATGCGTATCGAGCCAGTTTTCCGGCAAAGTTAGCGTCAGCTTCTCTCCTTCCGCTTTCAGCGTGATGGCCGGCAAGAGATCGTCCCGGCGACGGCTGGCAAAGAGGATCGCCAGACGCAGCAGACGGCACAGATGTTCCGCCACGCGCGGCGGAACCGCATTTTGCTGGTGGAGCGAAGAGAGATCGACAGGGTTGGTCTGGTTTAACAGCAGCGTGGCCAACAATTTCTTTTGCGCCGGGGTAAAGCCGGGCAAATCGAGATTGCGCACCAGATACGCCGCGTGCAGCGGCGCTTGTTTGAAATCGACGCTCAGGCCAATTTCATGGAGCTGGCAGGCGCTAAGCAGTAATTCGCGACAGATGGGCTCAATATGCCACTCATTTTCGACGTGTTCGAGAAAACGTGTCGCCAGATTCGCTACCCGGTGCGCCTGTTCAATATCGACCATGAATCGCCGCTGGATGTTGCGCAGCGTATGGTCGCGAATATCCTGATCGACCGCCAGATGCAACATGCCGTAGACCAGACCTTCCCGCAGCGCGCCGCCCGCAAGGGTCATGCACTGAATATTCAGTTCGGTGAAAATGGCAATCAGGATCGCCAGCCCGCTCGGGAAGACCAGCGCGCGCTCAAGGGTTAGCCCTTCAATTTCCAGCTCTTCCAGGCGGCCGCAGAGGATCGCGCGCTGTTTTAACTGCTGAAGTTTCGCCAGCGTGATGCGCTCATCCATCCCCTGCGCCATCATGATTTCCTGCAACGCCTGAACGGTGCCGGACGCGCCAACGCAGACTTTCCAGCCGTGATAACGCAGTTCATCGGCCACCGGACGCAGCACTTCGCGCGCGGCTTTTTCCGCGTCATCAAAGTTTTCTTGCGCCAGATTGCGATCGGTGAAGTAGCGTTCAAGCCAGGTGACACAACCCATCGATAAGCTGTTCAGGGATGTCGCCTGGGCGCCATTACCGGTGACCAGCTCAGTGCTTGCACCACCGATGTCCACCACCAGACGACGCTCGTCACCGCCCGTGGTATGCGCTACCCCCTGATAAATCAGACGGGCTTCTTCTTCACCGCTGATCACCTGTATCGGGCAGCCAAGGATCTGCTGAGCAGTGGCAATAAATTCACCGGCATTCACCGCCAGACGCAGGGTTGCGGTAGCGACGACGCGGATTTGCTGAGAAGGGATATCCTGCAGACGTTCGGCGAAAAGACGCAGACATTGCCAGCCGCGCTCCATGGCTTCTGGAGAGAGCTGATTATCAGCACTCAGGCCCGCCGCGAGGCGGACCTTGCGCTTTATACGCGTCAGGGTTTGAACACTGCCCGCCACCTCGCGTACAACCAGCATATGAAAACTATTTGAACCTAAATCAATAGCTGCATAGAGCGAGGTAGACCGGAGCATATTTTTAGCCTGAACGACGACGATTACGCGGTGCGCTGTTACGGCGCGGACCATTGCCAGAACGCGCGCGGGTCAGGCGCTTCGGCGGTGGAAGCTCGCTCAACAGCGCTTCCGGGTTATATTTGCTGACCGGAATTGAGTGGCCGATATAGGTCTCAATCGCAGGCAGGTTCAGCGCGTACTCTTCACAGGCCAGGCTGATGGAGTGACCGCTTGCACCCGCACGACCGGTACGCCCGATACGGTGAACGTAATCTTCGCAGTCGTCCGGCAGGTCATAGTTGAAGACGTGCGTAACCGCCGGGATGTGCAGACCGCGCGCGGCAACGTCCGTTGCAACCAGAATATCGAGATCGCCACGGGTAAACTCTTCAAGAATGCGCAGACGTTTTTTCTGTGCGACATCGCCCGTCAACAGACCAACACGGTGTCCATCCGCAGCCAGGTGGCCCCAGATATCTTCACAACGATGTTTGGTATTGGCGAAAACGATGGCGCGATCCGGCCACTCTTCTTCAATGAGCGACTGCAGCAGACGCATTTTCTCTTCGTTGGAAGGGTAAAAAAGCTCTTCTTTAATACGGTGGCCGGTTTTCTGTTCCGGTTCCACTTCGACGTATTCGGCGTTGTTCATCTGTTCGAACGCCAGTTCACGGACGCGATAAGAGAGCGTGGCCGAGAACAGCATATTCAGACGCTGGTTAGCGGCAGGCATGCGACGGAACAGCCAGCGGATATCTTTAATAAAGCCGAGATCGTACATGCGATCGGCTTCGTCCAGCACCACAACCTGGATAGCGCCGAGGTTAATGTGGTTCTGCTTCGCGTAATCGATAAGACGGCCGGTGGTGCCGATCAGAATATCGACGCCGCTTTCCAGCACTTTCAGCTGTTTGTCATAACCGTCACCGCCGTAGGCCAGACCAAGTTTCAGGCCGGTAGCTTGCGCCAGGGGTTCTGCATCAGCGTGGATCTGTACCGCCAGTTCTCGCGTCGGTGCCATAATCAGCGCGCGCGGTTGGTTAACTTTACGGTCAGCAATTGCCGGATGAGAGAGTAAATAATGAAACGTTGACGTTAAAAACGCCATCGTTTTGCCGGTACCGGTTTGCGCCTGCCCTGCAACGTCGCGACCCGCCAGCGTCAGCGGAAGGGCGAGAGCCTGAATGGGCGTGCAGTTATGAAACCCTTTTGTTTCAAGGGCTTCGATCACTTTTGGGTGCAGGGCGAAGTCGGAAAACTTCTGTTCTGTTAAATGTGTTTTGCTCATAGTGTGGTAGAATATCAGCTTACTATTGCTTTACGAAAGCGTATCCGGTGAAATAAAGTCAACCTTTAGTTGGTTAATGCGACATCAACAGGTCGTTGATGGATGCAAGATCAACGCGCCAGGCTTATTCCTGTGGAGTTATATATGAGCGATAAAATTATTCACCTGACTGACGACAGTTTTGACACGGACGTACTTAAAGCTGACGGGCTGATCCTCGTCGATTTCTGGGCTGAATGGTGTGGTCCTTGCAAAATGATCGCCCCGATTCTGGATGAGATCGCCGACGAATATCAGGGCAAACTGACCGTGGCTAAACTGAACATCGACCAGAACCCGGGCACCGCGCCAAAATATGGCATCCGCGGCATCCCGACTCTGCTGCTGTTTAAAAACGGTGAAGTAGCAGCGACCAAAGTGGGCGCCCTGTCCAAAGGTCAGCTGAAAGAGTTCCTGGACGCCAATCTGGCGTAAGGCTTCTCGTCTGTGCGTCCAGGGTTTCTAAATTGTTTGGATCTCTGGACGCCCGGCTTGAGTCGTGCTAAGTTACCTATGACTTCGTTTTAAACATACCTTGTTGTTTGAATCTTGTTTTACCCGATACTTCCCGTTGTTGACATAAACAGTGCGAGAAGTGGATAGATTCCGGGCTTGTCACTCAATCCGTCTTGTCGTTTCAGTTCTGTGCTTTCCCTGTGAGCAGACAGCGAACAGACATGAGTTGATAGCCGTTAACAGGCATGGATGACCCTGCCATACCATTCACAAATTAAGTTCGAGTATTACCCCGAGTTTAAGAACCCACACCATTATGAATCTTACCGAATTAAAGAATACGCCGGTTTCTGAGCTGATCACTCTCGGCGAAAATATGGGGCTGGAAAACCAGGCTCGTATGCGCAAGCAGGACATCATTTTTGCCATCCTGAAGCAGCACGCAAAGAGTGGCGAAGATATCTTTGGCGACGGTGTGCTGGAGATATTGCAGGACGGATTTGGTTTCCTCCGCTCTGCAGACAGCTCCTACCTCGCCGGTCCTGATGATATCTACGTTTCTCCCAGCCAAATCCGCCGTTTCAACCTCCGCACTGGTGACACCATTTCAGGTAAGATTCGTCCTCCTAAAGAGGGTGAACGCTACTTTGCGCTGCTGAAAGTTAACGAAGTTAACTACGATAAGCCGGAAAACTCGCGCAATAAGATCCTGTTCGAAAACTTAACGCCGCTGCACGCGAACTCTCGCCTGCGCATGGAGCGTGGTAACGGTTCTACCGAAGATTTAACCGCTCGCGTTCTGGATCTGGCTTCGCCGATTGGTCGCGGTCAGCGTGGTCTGATTGTCGCGCCGCCAAAAGCGGGTAAAACCATGCTGCTGCAGAACATCGCGCAGAGCATCGCTTATAACCACCCAGACTGCGTACTGATGGTACTGCTGATTGACGAACGTCCGGAAGAAGTGACCGAGATGCAGCGTCTGGTGAAAGGTGAAGTGGTAGCGTCGACCTTTGACGAACCTGCCTCCCGCCACGTTCAGGTCGCTGAAATGGTTATCGAGAAGGCGAAGCGTCTGGTTGAGCATAAGAAAGACGTTATCATCCTGCTTGACTCCATCACCCGTCTGGCGCGTGCCTACAACACCGTGGTTCCAGCGTCCGGTAAAGTCTTGACCGGTGGTGTGGATGCCAACGCCCTGCATCGTCCGAAGCGTTTCTTCGGTGCTGCGCGTAACGTGGAAGAGGGCGGCAGCCTGACCATCATCGCAACCGCGCTGATCGACACCGGTTCGAAGATGGATGAAGTGATTTACGAAGAGTTTAAAGGTACAGGCAACATGGAACTGCACCTGTCGCGTAAAATCGCTGAAAAACGCGTCTTCCCGGCTATCGATTACAACCGTTCCGGTACCCGTAAAGAAGAGCTGCTCACCACTCAGGAAGAGCTGCAGAAAATGTGGATCCTGCGCAAAATTATCCATCCAATGGGTGAAATCGACGCGATGGAGTTCCTCATTAACAAGCTGGCGATGACGAAAACTAACGATGATTTCTTCGATATGATGAAACGCTCGTAATATAAATAAAGCGCCGAAACGCCACGTTTTAACGTGGCGTTTTTCTTTTATGGCTTATACGCTGTAACAGTAAGCTGTCAAATTATACTGCCGGGGACGAAAATCGGAATGTTCGTCAAAGCAGAAAAGTAATTGTCTGAAAAATAAACAAAGGGACTTGGGCGAGGCCTGCTTTTTCCTTCTTGAGCCGAGCCTTCAAGGTTATACTTTCGGGATTAACATTTGTTGAGAGCATCCATTGTGAATCTACTCACTGCGGTGACTGAGCTAATCAGTATTTTTCTTTTTACCACCTGTTTTTTATTCCTCGCCCGTAAGGTCGCGAAGAGAGTCGGACTGGTGGATAAGCCCAATTATCGTAAACGCCATCAAGGCTTGATTCCGCTGGTTGGTGGGATCTCGGTTTACGCGGGTATCTGCTTCACCTTCGCCATTGCGGATTATTATATCCCTCATGCGGCACTCTATCTGGCCTGTGCCGGCGTGCTGGTGCTGGTTGGCGCGCTGGATGACCGATACGATATCAGCGTCAAATTCCGCGCCGCGGTTCAGGCGGCTATCGGCGTCATCATGATGGTGGTAGGGAAACTCTATCTCAGCAGCCTGGGCTACATCTTTGGCACCTGGGAGATGGTACTGGGGCCATTCGGCTACTTCCTGACGTTGTTTGCCGTATGGGCGGCGATTAACGCCTTTAACATGGTAGACGGCATTGACGGTCTGCTTGGTGGGCTCTCCAGCGTCTCCTTCGCGGCTATCGGCATCATCCTCTGGTTTGATGGCCAGTACAGCCTGTCGATGTGGTGCTTCGCGATGATCGCCGCCATTCTGCCTTATATCTGCCTTAACCTCGGTGTCCTGGGACGTCGCTACAAGGTCTTTATGGGGGATGCCGGCAGTACGCTGATTGGCTTTACCATCATCTGGATCCTGCTGGAAACTACTCAGGGTAACACCCATCCAATCAGTCCGGTGACGGCACTGTGGATCATCGCCATTCCATTGATGGATATGGTGGCAATAATGTACCGCCGTCTGCGTAAAGGCATGAGTCCCTTCTCCCCAGACCGCCAGCATATTCATCATCTTATTATGCGTGCCGGCTTCACCTCACGACAGGCATTTGTCTTGATTACGCTGGCCGCTGCGCTGTTAGCCGGGATTGGCGTTGCCGCAGAATATGCACATTTCATTCCTGAATGGGTAATGTTGGTATTATTCTTGCTTGCATTTTTCCTGTACGGCTACTGTATTAAACGCGCATGGAAAGTAGCGCGCTTTATTAAACGCGTAAAACGCCGTATGCGTAGAAATAATGGCAATAACCCAACTTTAACTAAGTAAATCGGGACTGTAATGACTCAACCGTTGGCGGGAGCAAAATCAGTGGTAACTGAGAATGAGCTGGATGTTCGTGGCTTGTTCCGCGTGTTATGGGCGGGCAAGTTTTGGATTGCAGGTATTGCGCTGGGCTTTGCACTTATCGCTCTGGCCTATACCTTTTTCGCCAGACAAGAGTGGAGTGCGACGGCGATTACCGACCGTCCTACGGTGAATATGCTTGGAGGTTTCTACTCTCAGCAACAGTTTCTGCAGAATCTGGATGTAAAAGCGAATCCTGCGACCGCCGACCAGACTTCGGTAATGGACGAGTCCTACAAAGAGTTTGTTATGCAGCTCGCCTCCTGGGATACGCGCCGTGATTTCTGGAACCAGACCGACTATTTCAAACAGAGAATGGTCGGCAACAGCAAAGCCGATGCAGCCCTGCTGGATGAGCTGATCAACAACATTCAGTTTATGGCGGGTGATCCGCTGCGCAACATCAACGACAGCGTCAAGCTGATCGCTGAAACCGCGCCGGACGCGAATAACCTGCTGCGTCAGTATGTCGCTTTCGCCAGCCAGCGCGCAGCAAGCCACCTTAATGATGAGCTGAAAGGCGCCTGGGCGGCGCGTACCGTGCAGATGAAAGCGCAGGTCAAACGTCAGGAAGAGGTCGCCAAAGCCATCTTTAACCGCCGGGTACATAACCTCGATCAGGCGCTGAAGATTGCTGAAAAGAGCAATATCTCGCGCAGTGAAACCGATGTGCCTGCCGATGAACTGCCCGATTCTGAAATGTTCCTGCTGGGGCGTCCTATGCTCCAGGCGCGCCTGGAAAATCTGCAGGCCGTTGGGCCAGATTTTGACCTCGATTACGACCAGAACCGCGCCATGCTCAACACCCTCAACGTCGGTCCGACACTGGACCCGCGTTTTCAGACCTATCGTTATTTGCGAACACCTGAAGAACCTGTAAAACGCGATAGTCCACGTCGCGTATTCCTGATGATTATGTGGGGGATTGTGGGTGCTTTAATTGGCGCAGGCGTGGCATTAACCCGTCGTCGCAAAATTTAAGAACGCCGTCTACGATGAAGGCTGCTGGCCTTCATCGCTTAATCGAAGAGAATCGATGTGAAAGTACTCACTGTCTTTGGTACAAGGCCGGAAGCCATCAAGATGGCGCCTCTGGTCCATGCGCTGGCAAGCGACCCTTATTTTGAGGCGAAAGTTTGCGTTACCGCGCAGCATCGGGAGATGCTGGATCAGGTCCTAAAACTCTTTTCCATTGTTCCCGACTACGACCTCAATATTATGAAGCCGGGGCAAGGGCTAACCGAAATTACCTGCCGTATTCTGGAAGGTTTAAAACCTATTCTGGAGTCGTTCAGGCCGGATGTCGTGCTGGTGCACGGCGATACCACCACCACCATCGCCACCAGTCTGGCGGCATTCTATCAACGTATTCCGGTTGGACATGTCGAAGCCGGTTTACGCACGGGCGATCTCTCCTCCCCGTGGCCAGAAGAGGCGAACCGGACCCTGACCGGGCATCTGGCAATGTATCACTTTGCGCCAACCGAGAACTCCCGTCAGAACCTGCTGCGCGAAAACGTTAACGACCAGCACATCTTTGTCACCGGCAACACGGTGATCGACGCGCTGATTTGGGTGCGCGACCGGGTGCTGGCGAACGACAGCCTGCGTGGGCAACTGGCCGAACAGTATCCGTTTCTCGCTAACGGTAAAAAGATGATTCTGGTCACCGGACACCGGCGGGAAAGTTTTGGCCAGGGCTTCGAGCAAATTTGCCATGCGCTGGCTGAAATCGCCGCGCGTAACGAAGATGTCCAGATCGTCTATCCGGTGCATCTGAACCCTAATGTCAGCGAGCCGGTCAACCGCATCCTGGGGCATGTCAAAAACGTCATACTTATTGAGCCGCAGGACTATCTGCCATTCGTCTGGCTGATGAACCATGCCTGGCTGATCCTGACGGACTCAGGCGGAATTCAGGAAGAAGCGCCTTCACTGGGGAAACCGGTGCTGGTGATGCGTGAAACCACCGAGCGTCCTGAAGCGGTTAAAGCGGGGACGGTAAGGCTGGTGGGGACCGATTCACGAGCCATCGTGGAAGAGGTGACGCGCCTGCTACATAACAACGAAGAGTATCAGGCCATGAGCCGGGCCCATAACCCGTATGGTGATGGCCAGGCCTGTGACCGCATTTTGTACGCACTTAAACACAATCGGGTATCGCTATGAGTTTTACTACCATTTCTGTCATTGGTCTTGGCTACATTGGGCTGCCCACGGCGGCGGCATTTGCCTCCCGTCAAAAACAGGTAGTGGGTGTTGATATCAACCAGCATGCGGTTGAGACGATCAACAAGGGTGAAATTCATATCGTTGAGCCAGATCTCGACAAGGTGGTAAAAACCGCCGTTGAAGGGGGATACCTCAGGGCCAGTACCACACCAGTGGTTGCCGATGCCTACCTGATTGCTGTGCCGACGCCATTCAAAGGCGAGCATGAGCCGGATATGGCCTATGTCGAAGCGGCAGCGAAATCCATCGCCCCGGTACTAAAAAAAGGCGCGCTGGTGATCCTCGAATCCACCTCACCGGTGGGTGCCACCGAGCAAATGGCCCAGTGGCTGGCTGAGGCGCGCCCGGATCTGACTTTCCCGCAGCAGGCGGGCGAGCAGGCCGATATCAACGTCGCCTACTGCCCGGAGCGCGTGCTGCCGGGGCAGGTGATGGTCGAACTGATTAAAAACGATCGGGTTATTGGCGGCATGACTCCGGTCTGTTCCGCCCGCGCCAGCGAGCTGTATAACATCTTCCTCGAAGGCGAGTGCGTGGTGACCAACTCCCGTACCGCTGAGATGTGCAAACTCACCGAAAACAGCTTCCGCGACGTGAACATTGCGTTTGCTAATGAGCTGTCGCTGATTTGCGCCGATCAGGGGATTAACGTCTGGGAACTGATTCGTCTGGCGAACCGCCATCCGCGCGTGAATATCCTGCAACCCGGGCCGGGCGTAGGCGGCCACTGCATCGCGGTCGACCCGTGGTTTATCGTGTCGCAGAACCCCCAGCAGGCGCGTCTTATCCGTACCGCCCGCGAAGTTAACGACAGCAAGCCGCACTGGGTACTGAACCAGGTGAAAGCCACCCTGGCAGATTACCTGACCCAAAGCGGCAAGCGCGCGAACGAGGTGACCATCGCCTGTTTTGGTCTCGCCTTTAAGCCGAACATTGACGATCTGCGTGAAAGCCCGGCGATGGAAATTGCTGAGATGATTGCCGACTGGCACAGCGGTGAAACGCAGGTGGTGGAACCCAATATTCATGAACTGCCGAAAAAACTGGCTGGCCACTGCACCCTGACCAGCGTTGAAGAGGCGCTGGCAACCGCCGATGTGCTGGTGCTGCTGGTGGACCATAACGAGTTTAAAGCGATCCAGGGCGAGGCCGTCCGTCAGGAATTTATCGTTGATACCAAAGGGGTCTGGCGTTGAGTCAGCTCCACGGTGCGTTACAGCCGCTGGAGTGGGAAAGCGAGTTTTTTGCCCTTCCCACGGCGCTTGTGCGCCTCTCTGATGATGCTCCGCTGCTGACGGCTTCCGGGCTGGACGCCTGGCAGCGGGTGCAGGCTAAAATTCCGGCCACCCGCGCCGACTGGCTGGACGCGTTACAGGCGCAGGGCTTCAGGCTGGTGGAAGGCGAAGTCGATCTCGCCATTACCGTGACGCAACACGCTTGCCCTGGCGCGGAACCTGCGATGGAGCAGGATATCCCGGCGCTGCGCCAGCTGGCTGCTCAGGCCTTTGCGCAGAGCCGCTTTCGCGCCCCCTGGTACGCGCCTGACGACAGCGGTCGCTTCTATGCCCAGTGGATCGAGAATGCGGTAAAAGGCACCTTCGACCATCTCTGCCTGGTGTTCCGCGCGCCGGATAGCGCCATCCAGGGCTTTGTCTCCCTGCGCAAGCTCAGCGACAACGAGGCGCGTATCGGTCTGCTGGCCGGGCGCGGCATGGGCGAGAAGTTAATGCAGGCGGCGCTGCACTGGGCGCAGCAACAGCAGATTTCTACTTTGCGGGTGGCGACCCAGATGGGCAACACCGCCGCGCTTAAACGTTATATCGCAAGCGGCGGCAACATCGAAACGACCGCTTACTGGCTATACAGGTGACAAGATGATCCCATTTAATGCGCCTCCTGTGGTGGGCACCGAACTCGATTACATGCAGTCTGCGATGGGCAGCGGCAAACTTTGCGGCGATGGCGGCTATACGCGCCGTTGCCAGCAGTGGATGGAGCAGCGCTTTCAGAGCGCGAAAGTCCTCCTGACCCCCTCCTGCACCGCCTCGCTGGAGATGGCGGCCCTGTTGCTGGACATTGGTCCTGGCGACGAAGTGATCATGCCGAGCTACACCTTTGTCTCCACCGCCAACGCTTTCGTGCTGCGCGGGGCGAAAATCGTCTTTGTCGATATCCGTCCGGATACCATGAACATTGACGAGACGCTGATTGAAGCGGCGATCACCGACAAGACCCGCGCCATCGTGCCGGTACACTATGCCGGGGTGGCGTGCGAGATGGACACCATCATGGCGATTGCCAAAAAGCATAACCTGTACGTGGTGGAAGATGCCGCACAGGGAGTAATGTCCACCTACAAGGGCCGCGCGTTGGGCACCATCGGGCACATCGGCTGCTTCAGCTTCCACGAAACCAAAAACTACACCGCAGGCGGAGAAGGCGGCGCGACGTTGATTAACGATCGCGCCCTGGTGGAGCGCGCGGAGATCATCCGCGAGAAAGGGACCAACCGCAGCCAGTTCTTCCGTGGGCAGGTGGATAAGTACACCTGGCGCGATATCGGCTCCAGCTATCTGATGGCGGATCTGCAGGCGGCGTACCTGTGGGCACAGCTGGAGGCGGCAGACCGTATCAACCAGCAGCGTCTGGCGCTGTGGCAGACCTATCACGATGCGCTGGCTCCCCTGGCGCGCAAGGGCCGTATCGAGCTGCCGACCATTCCGGCAGAATGCGTCCATAACGCCCATATGTTCTATATCAAGCTGCGGGATAACGACGATCGCAGCGCGCTTATTGCATACCTGAAAGAGGCCGAAATTCTGGCGGTGTTCCACTATATTCCGCTGCACTCCAGCCCGGCGGGGGAAGCCTTTGGTCAGTTCGTGGGTGAAGATCGCTTTACCTCCAAAGAAAGTGAGCGGTTACTCCGCTTACCGCTGTTCTACAACCTCGCGGCGGTCAACCAGCGCACGGTGATCAATACCCTTCTGAGTTATTTCGGCTGATATGTCTCTGGCGAAAGCATCGGTGTGGACCGCCGCGTCCACACTCGTCAAGATCGGCGCGGGATTGCTGGTGGTAAAACTGCTGGCCGTCTCCTTTGGCCCGGCGGGTGTCGGGCAGGCGGGGAACTTTCGCCAGCTGGTCACCGTCCTCGGTGTACTGGCCGGGGCGGGGATCTTTAACGGCGTGACCAAGTACGTGGCGCAATATCATGACGATAAGGCGCAATTACGCACGGTGGTGGGTACCTCATCAGCGATGGTGCTGGGCTTTTCCACCCTGCTGGCGGTCGTCTTTTTACTGGCGGCTGCACCCATCAGCCAGGGGCTGTTCGGTCACACGGGCTATCAGGGTCTGGTAAGGCTGGTGGCGCTGGTGCAGATGGGCATCGCCTGGGCGAACCTGCTGCTGGCGCTGATGAAAGGCTTTCGCGATGCTGCCGGCAATGCGCTGGCGCTCATCGTCGGTAGCGTCATCGGGGTGGTTGCCTATTACGTCTGCTACCGGCTGGGCGGCTATGAAGGCGCACTGCTGGGGCTGGCGCTGGTGCCCGCGCTGGTGGTCGTTCCGGCGGCGTTTATGCTGATGCGCAGGGGCACAATTCCGCTGCACTATCTGAAGCCCGGATGGGATCGGCTTCTGGCGGGGCAGCTGGGCAAATTTACCCTGATGGCGCTTATCACCTCCGTCACCTTGCCGGTGGCCTACGTGATGATGCGAAACCTGCTGGCGGCGCACTACAGCTGGGATGAGGTGGGGATCTGGCAGGGGGTCAGCAGCATCTCCGATGCCTATCTGCAGTTTATTACCGCCTCCTTTAGCGTCTACCTGCTGCCCACGCTCTCACGGCTCACCGCCCGGCAGGAGATCACCCGCGAGATCCTCCGTTCGCTGCGCTTCGTCTTACCGGCGGTGGCGGTTGCCAGCTTTACCGTCTGGCTGCTGCGCGATGTCGCCATCTGGCTGCTGTTTTCCGCCAAATTTACCGCGATGCGCGACCTGTTCGCCTGGCAGTTGGTGGGGGACGTACTGAAAGTAGGCGCTTACGTCTTTGGCTATCTGGTGATTGCTAAAGCGTCGCTGCGGCTCTACATTCTGGCGGAAATCAGCCAGTTTGCGTTGCTGACGGCATTCTCTCACTGGTTGATCCCCGCGCATGGCGCGCTGGGAGCGGCTCAGGCCTATATGGCCACCTATATTGTCTATTTTGCTGCCTGTTGCGGCGTCTTTTTACTTTGGCATAAACGCGCATGACTGCACTGATTCACGTCCTGGGATCGGATATCCCACACCATAACCAGACCGTACTGCGGTTCTTTAATGATGAACTGGCTCCCGGCAGCGCGCTGGCGCGCGAATTTATGGTGGTGGGTAAGGACACCGGCCTTAGCGCCGCCTTCCCGGCAATGCAGCTGACCTTCTGGCCGGACAAAGCCACGCTTGCGAAAGCGGTGATCGCCAAAGCCAAAGCCAACCGCCAGCAGCGGTTCTTTTTTCACGGGCAGTTTAATACCGGCCTGTGGCTGGCCTTGTTGAGTGGTGGGATCAGGCCCGCGCAGTTTAACTGGCATATCTGGGGCGCCGACCTGTATGAAGTCTCCCGGGGCTGGAAGTTCCGTCTCTTCTACCCGCTGCGGCGTATGGCGCAGGGGCGGGTGGGCTGCATCTTTGCCACCCGCGGCGATTTAAACTATTTCGCAAAACAGCATCCGAACGTGCGCGGTGAGCTGCTCTATTTTCCGACCCGCATGGACCCGTCGCTGAACGGGTTAGCCCGGGAGGTGAAACGGGAGGGTAAACTGACGATTCTGGTGGGTAACTCTGGAGATCGCAGTAACGAACATATTGCGGCCCTGAAGGCGGTTCATCAGCAGTTTGGCGATACGGTCAACGTGATCGTGCCGATGGGCTATCCTGCTAATAACGCGGCATACATCGATGAAGTCCGTCAGAGTGGACAGGCATTATTCAGCCCGGACAATTTGCAGATCCTCAGCGATAAGCTGGCCTTTGAGGACTATCTCGCCCTGCTGCGTCAGTGCGATCTGGGCTATTTCATTTTTGCGCGCCAGCAGGGGATCGGCACGCTCTGTCTGCTGATCCAGGCGGGCATTCCCTGTGTGCTTAATCGCGAAAACCCGTTCTGGCAGGACATGGCCGAACAGCACATTCCGGTGCTGTTTACCACTGATGACCTGAACGAAGAGGTGGTGCGTGAAGCCCAGCGACAGCTTGCGCAGGTGGATAAAAACGCCATCGACTTCTTCAGCCCGAACTACCTTACGCCGTGGCACCAGGCGCTGCGGATCGCCTCAGGAGAGAATGCATGAGCCAGTTGCAATTTAGCGGCCTGCTGGTCATCTGGCTTCTGAGCGCCTTGTTTATCGCCACGCTGACGTGGTTTGAATTCCGCCGGGTGCGCTTTAACTTCAACGTCTTCTTCTCGCTGCTGTTTCTGCTGACCTTTTACTTCGGCTTCCCGCTGACCAGCGTGCTGGTGTTCCGCTTCGATGTGGCCGTCGTACCGCCGGAGATCCTGATGCAGGCGCTGCTGTCGGCCACCTGCTTCTATGGGGTCTATTACGTCGCCTATAAGACGCGGCTGAAACCGGCCAGCAGCGACGCATCGCGACGGCCTTTGTTCACCATGAACCGGGTTGAGACGCATCTGACCTGGATGATGCTGATGGGCATTGCCCTTGTCACTGTCGGTATCTTCTTCATGCACAACGGCTTTTTGCTGTTCAAGCTGCACTCCTACAGCCAGATCTTCTCCAGCGAAGTCTCCGGGGTGGCGCTTAAGCGTTTCTTCTATTTCTTCATTCCGGCGATGCTGGTGATCTATTTCCTGCGTCAGGATGCCCGGGCGTGGCTCTTCTTCCTGGTCAGTACCGTGGCGTTTGGCCTGCTGACCTATATGATTGTCGGCGGCACGCGTGCAAACATCATTATCGCCTTCGCGATCTTCCTGTTTATCGGCATTATTCGCGGCTGGATCTCGCTGTGGATGCTGGCTGCGGCGGGTGTGCTGGGGATTGTGGGGATGTTCTGGCTGGCGCTGAAGCGCTACGGCATGGATGTCAGCGGCGACGAAGCGTTTTACACCTTCCTGTACCTCACCCGCGACACCTTCTCGCCGTGGGAAAACTTAGCCCTGCTGCTGCAGAACTACGACAAAATCGATTTTCAGGGGCTGGCGCCCATTGTTCGCGATTTTTATGTCTTTATCCCCACCTGGCTGTGGCCGGACAGACCGGGCGTGGTGCTGAATACGGCAAACTACTTTACCTGGGAAGTGCTGAACAACCACTCCGGGCTGGCAATCTCACCGACGCTGATAGGTTCGCTGGTGGTGATGGGCGGCGGCTGGTTTATCCTGCCTGGGGCGATTGCCGTTGGGCTGATTATAAAATGGTTCGACTGGCTCTATACGCTGGGCAATCAGGAGACCAACCGCTATAAGGCAGCGATTTTGCATAGTTTCTGTTTCGGTGCCATTTTCAATATGATCGTACTGGCGCGAGAAGGGCTGGATTCGTTCGTCTCCCGCGTGGTCTTTTTCATGGTGGTTTTTGGCGCCTGTCTGCTGATGGCGAAGCTGCTGTACTGGCTGTTCGACAGCGCCGGGTTAGTGCATAAGCGCGAACCGGTAAACGGCAGGGCGCTTTCGCGAGTCTGAGTAAGGATAATAATGACTGATAATACCTCAGCACCGCAGTATGACTTGCGGGGCCTGAAGCTGATTGGCTGGCGTGATATGCAGCATGCGCTGGACTATCTCTGTGCCGGGGACGGGATCAAAACCGGCACGCTGGTGGCCATCAATGCAGAAAAAATGCTTACCCTTGAGGATAACGCCCAGGTGCGCGACCTCATCGAGGCGGCCGAATTTAAATATGCGGACGGGATAAGCGTGGTGCGCTCCGTGCGTAAGAAGTACCCGGGGGCGAACATCTCTCGCGTCGCGGGGGCCGATCTCTGGGAAGCGCTGATGGCGCGGGCGGGGGCAGACGGTACGCCAGTCTTCCTCGTCGGCGGCAAACCTGGGGTGCTGGCGCAAACCGAGCAGAAATTGCGTGACCAGTGGCAGGTGAATATCGTCGGCAGCCAGGACGGCTATTTCAGCCCTGACGAGCAGCAGGCGCTATTTGCCCGTATTCGAGACAGCGGGGCGAAGATCATCTCCGTCGCGATGGGTTCACCGCGCCAGGAGATCCTGATGCGCGACTGCCGTCAGGTCTATCCGGATGCGCTCTATATGGGCGTGGGCGGCACTTACGATGTCTTTACCGGCCACGTAAAGCGCGCGCCAAAAGTGTGGCAGAACCTGGGGCTGGAGTGGCTCTATCGCCTGTTATCCCAGCCGAGCCGGATCACCCGCCAGCTCCGTCTGCTGCGTTATCTCGGCTGGCACTACTCCGGACGCCTGTAATATCTGAATCGCAGCGCGATATACTGCTCGCGCTGCAATACGCCCGTAAATCTGCTGCTTTTCTCAACAATACATTCATTTTTTTAACGCATCGTTTGCCATTTCACAAAATTTAAGAAACCATTCCCCTCCGTCACTACCGTACCAGGCTGTTTTTGCATCAACCGTAAACATAAACGGTCCATTACGCACAGCCTGTGATAGCGCATCTGTACCTATAACAATAACCGGCGCAGGCCGGGAGAGTCGCAAGCACAACCGAGGATTTATGTCAGAGAAAAAACCGGAGCTTCAGCGTGGGCTGGAAGCTCGTCATATCGAACTTATCGCCCTTGGCGGGACGATTGGCGTGGGCCTGTTTATGGGCTCCGCCAGCACCCTGAAATGGGCCGGGCCGTCGGTCCTGCTGGCGTATATCATCGCCGGGCTGTTCGTCTTCTTTATCATGCGTTCCATGGGGGAGATGCTGTTCCTCGAGCCGGTCGCCGGTTCGTTCGCCGTTTATGCGCATCGCTACATAAGCCCGTTTTTTGGCTATCTCACGGCGTGGTCGTACTGGTTTATGTGGATGGCGGTGGGCATATCGGAGATCACCGCCATTGGGGTCTACGTGCAGTTCTGGTTCCCGGAGATGGCACAGTGGATACCTGCGCTTATCGCCGTGGGGCTGGTGGCGCTGGCGAACCTCGCCGCCGTGCGTCTGTACGGTGAGATCGAATTCTGGTTTGCGATGATTAAAGTAACCACCATTATCGTGATGATTGTCATCGGCGTGGGGGTGATCTTCTTCGGCCTGGGTAACGGGGGCCAGGCGATTGGCTTTGGCAACCTGACGGAACACGGCGGCTTCTTTGCTGGCGGCTGGAAGGGCTTCCTGACGGCGCTCTGCATTGTGGTGGCGTCCTATCAGGGGGTTGAGCTTATCGGGATCACTGCCGGGGAGGCGAAAAACCCGCAGGTGACCCTGCGCAGCGCGGTCGGCAAGGTGCTGTGGCGTATCCTCATCTTCTATGTCGGCGCGATTTTTGTCATCGTCACTATCTTCCCGTGGAATGAGATTGGCAGTAACGGCAGCCCGTTCGTGCTCACCTTTGCCAAAATCGGCATTACCGCAGCGGCGGCGATTATCAACTTTGTGGTGCTGACGGCGGCGCTCTCCGGCTGTAACAGCGGCATGTATAGTTGCGGGCGTATGCTCTACGCGCTGGCGAACAACCGTCAGCTGCCGGCGGCGGTGGGGAAAGTCTCCGGCGCCGGAGTGCCGGTGGTGGGCGTTGCCATCTCGATTATTATTCTGCTGGTGGGGTCATGCCTGAACTACATCATCCCGAACCCGCAGCGTGTCTTCGTTTATGTCTACAGCGCCAGCGTTCTGCCAGGTATGGTGCCGTGGTTTGTGATCCTGATTAGCCAGCTGCGTTTTCGTCAGGCGCATAAAAACGCGATTGCCAGCCATCCGTTCCGCTCCATTCTCTTCCCATGGGCTAACTATTTAACGATGGCGTTCCTGATCTGCGTGCTGATCGGCATGTACTTCAACGAAGACACCCGCATGTCGCTGTATGTCGGGGCGATATTCCTGGCGGCCGTTAGCGCGGGATACAGGCTTTTTGGCCTGGGGCGACACGTGGAAAGGGTCAAAACGCAGTAATATGCGGCAAAGTGCGCAAAGTCTAAGCAAACGCGCATTTATTTTAAAAAAGCACTAGACAGCAGACCGAGACCTCCGTAATATCCAGCCCCGCAACGGCGCTAAGCGCCCGTAGCTCAGCTGGATAGAGCGCTGCCCTCCGGAGGCAGAGGTCTCAGGTTCGAATCCTGTCGGGCGCACCATTCACCCGGTGCTGGAGCTGCGGTGGTCTGTTAAGTAGGCAGAACCGCGTGAAAGAGTAAAGAATCAAGTAGTGGTGGCTATAGCTCAGTTGGTAGAGCCCTGGATTGTGATTCCAGTTGTCGTGGGTTCGAATCCCATTAGCCACCCCATTATTTAAAGAGTTGTGAATTGCGAAGGTGGCGGAATTGGTAGACGCGCTAGCTTCAGGTGTTAGTGTCCTTAGGATGTGGGGGTTCGAGTCCCCCCCCTCGCACCACGACTTTTAATGAATTGAACTAAAAATTCAAAAAAGCAGTATATCGGCGAGTAGCGCAGCTTGGTAGCGCAACTGGTTTGGGACCAGTGGGTCGGAGGTTCGAATCCTCTCTCGCCGACCAATTTTGAACCCCGCTTCGGCGGGGTTTTTTGTTTTCTGCTTTTCCTGCCCCTGTTGTTTATTGCCGACAGCGATATCCTGGCCTGTCGTGAATAAGTGACATATAACCTATTGAAATGAATCAATATATCGCTTTATCCGTCAGCCTGTCTCTTCCTGGAGACACTTTGGCCTGATTATTGGCCCATTCTGCCGCCCGTTTCCTGACTGACAGGGATAATTTCCTTTTATCTTAAAAAGTTGAGATACATACAACTTCGTAATGCAACATTGGCACATTGCATGCAATAATATGCGTGTAGATGCTCATTCCACCTCTTATGTTCGCCTTAGTGCCTCATAAACTCCGGAATGACGCAGAGCCATTTACGGTGCTTATCGTCCACTGACAGATGTCGCTTCGGCCTCATCAAACACCCTGGACACAACGTTGAGTGAAGCACCACAAGTTGTCAAACAGACCTGTTTAACGCCTGCTTTTTAGCAGGCGTTTTTTTATGCCTTATCTGCAGTAGCGCGTCAGGATCCCCACCACCATTAGCAGGGCACAGCCCGAAACGCCATACAGCGCCTGTAGCGGCCCCAGCACGTCAGCAACCAGTGCCGTGAGGCCGGTAAAGAGCGATGCGCTGGCGGTTTGCCATCGCCAGGCCCTGCCGCTGGCCGAGGAGATCAGGTCAGCCTGAAAGCTGCTTAACAGGCTAAAAGTGCCCACCGCAAAAACGACGTTCGAAGCGAGATGGGCGACAAAAACGACCCCCAGCGCTTGCATCCCCGATAGCAGCGGGATCGTCCCGTAGGCAAGTAAAAAGAGGCCGAGGCAGGTCAGCAGGAGGCGGTTTTGCCCGGCGTAGCGGGGCAGGCTCTCTCTTTTCAGCAGCAGCGGGCCGCACAGTTGCCCCATGCTGCGGGCAAAAAGCAGAGGCAGGGCCAGCCCGGCAGCATCATTCGGCTCGATCTGCTGCGCCAGTGCAGGCAGCAGCGCCATAGCGGGTGAACCCACGGCGGCGAGGGCAGGAAGCAGCAACAGGCTGCGTTTTTGCTGCGCTCCCAGTGCCTGCCAGCGCATCGCCACCGGTCTTTCGGTTTCTGCTGCCTGCTCAGGCGCCAGAGAAGGCAACGCGCTGCCAGTGAGGCGCAGCAACAGCAAGGAGCCCGCAAAGGTGAGCGCGTCGATCCCCAGCAGTGCCAGCGCGGGCAGATGATGAAACAGCACCATACCCAGCCCGGTGCCCAGTAGCACCTGCGAAGCAAAAATCATCGTCTCCAGGCAGGTCGCCGCAGGCAGCTCGGCTTCGGACAATCCTCGCCGGAACAGCAGGGCCAGCGCGGGCCAGCTCATGCCCGTCAGAAAGGCCTCGGTGGACTGCACCGCCAGCAGCGCTACCATGCTGTGAAACTGAATGCCCAGCAGGGGAAACAGCAGGGCGAGCAGACCCAGCCACTCTGTCAGGAGCAGCAGGCCGATGGGTGAAAAACGCATACAGAACTTCTCCCCGACGAGGCTGCCCAGAAATCCCGGTAGCAGGGCAAACAGATATGCCAGGGTCAGTAAAGAGGCGGGAGCCTGCCACTCCAGCAGCAGACCAAAGACCATCACCTGGGTTAAGCCATTTCCCACAGAGGTAAACAGAAAAGCGCAGGCCAGCAGGCGCAGCCAGCGATGACAGCGCAGCGCGTGAAAAAGCGCATACAAAAGCGTGTTCATGAAACGATCCTTTCAAAAACAATTTAATCCACGCCGTAAAAGGCGTGTACAGAAAAAATGTTCAATGAAAGGAGATCGTTACATTGGCGGAGTGGGTCTCTGAAGAAGATGCTAAGAATGTAGCAAATAAAAAAGGAGGCCGTCAGGCCTCCTGTGCAATTATTGCTGCGGGGGATTGTTCTGTAATGTCAGCAGCAGACCGTCGCGGCGCATTTCGGCAGCCTCTTCCGGCAGATGCAGTTTATCCAGCGTATCCGCCAGCCAGGCATAATCGAACGCATCCGGGCGCTGTTTTAACGCGGCGCGGAAGGCGAGGCTGGCCTCTTTCCATTCGCCATGTCTGGCCAGTGACTGACCCAGAGTGCTCCACAGCAGAGGGCGATCGCCCACGGTTTTGATCTGCTGGCGCAGCATTTTCTCGATCTGCTCCGGATTATTGGTTTTCAGGCGTGGGATCACCATCACCAGACGATCGTCGTACTGGCGTTTCAGGCCATCAAGGATGATGCTCTGGGCGGTATCGTGATCGTCACACTCAATCAGGTGTTCCGCCATCGCCACCTGCAGGGGCACCTGCTGGCGCGTTTTGCGGCTCTGATTTTTCCACCAGGCCTTCAGGCCATCGCTACCCTGATCGGCTCGCGCCTGGTCCATCAGCCCGATCCATGCCTGACGTTGCAGGCTGTCGCGCTGCTCTTCATCGCCGACGTCGGCTTTCGCCATCGACGGGATGATGTCCAGCAGCGAGCCCCACGCGCCGGTGCGGATATAGGCCTGCTCAGCCAGACGCAGCACCTCTGGATGACGCGGCGCGATCTCCAGCAGGCGATCGACGCCGTGACGGGCGGCATGGTTTTCGTTACGCGCCAGCTGCAGGCGCACACGGGTGATCTCAACCGGGATCGGATCGTTTTCAGCCAGCTCGGCGGCACGCTCCAGATGCTGATTGGCGCGTGCTTCGTCGCCGCGCTGCTGTGCGGCTTCCGCCGCCAGCAGATAGTTGACCACCGGCTGTTCAGCATGATCGGCATTCTTCGACATCAGCTTCTCAACCTGCTGATAGTCCCCTTCAGCCAGTTTCAGCAGGGCCTGTTCGGTCTGCTTACGGGCACGGCGGCGCTTGCGGCCGACAAACCAGCTGCGGGTATGGGCCCCGGTACGGAAGAT
The DNA here is from genome assembly GCF_055805075.1 of Leclercia sp. GHBNCSD. Taxonomy (NCBI): domain Bacteria; kingdom Pseudomonadati; phylum Pseudomonadota; class Gammaproteobacteria; order Enterobacterales; family Enterobacteriaceae; genus Leclercia; species Leclercia sp. GHBNCSD. Next base: position 2,179,147 of record NZ_JBQVYO010000001.1, read on the forward strand.
GCGGCGCAGGATCCACTCGATCGCCAGAAATGCCACCATCACCAGGATCAAAATGATCACCAGCCCGGTGACGCTGGTTTCGATATTGTAGTTATCGGTCTGGATCAGCACGTAGCCCTGATGACCCGCCAGCATAGGACCCAGCACGATCCCGGCGAGCAGCAGTGCGAAGAGTAATAAAACTTTTAACATAATTACTCTCCTTGCGGTGCGCTGTCAGGGGCGGGAGCTGGAGCTGGGGCAGGAGACTGCTCCGCCGCTTCGCCCGGCTGTGCCAGCAGGTTACGCACGCGCGTCTGCATCAGCTTCTCCAGAATCGGCTGGCTCTCCAGCTTATCCGGAACGTTCATGGTGATGTTCTGTTGGCTCAGCTTGTCCACCTCTTCGAGGAAAGCGGTAGTGGTGGCATCGTCGGTATCGTAGTAAGCGCGTACCCAGGTGGAGACATTATCCAGCGCCTGCTTGTAGGTCTCTTCCTGATGGCGAGGCACAGCCTGCGCGGCCACCAGCAGACGTGAACGCAGGTTCTCGCGCAGGTAGACGTCCTGATTCGGCGCGAGCAGCGGCACGGCGGTCTCATCGCGGCGGCGAACGGTGATAAAGCTGTCCATAAAGTTCTGCCAGCTTTTTTGCAGGTTGATGCGCCACTCGCTCAATGAGCTGGAGAGTTCGCTGCTGTCGGAATCCATCGGGGAGTCGTCGTCGTTATTATCTGCCAGACGCAGGTTATCGATCTGGTTCGACAGCTGATTCACTTTCAGGATGATGCCGTCATAATCCACCTGCGATACGGTCGACAGGCTGGCGATATCCGCAGTGAGTGCCCGGCGGGCAGTGATCAGGCTTGGGTCGTTCATGTCGCCCAGGCTGGCATCGGCGCTTTTCAGCAGCGCGGCAGCGGTGGTGACATCCTGATCGCTCCACAGCTTGCGCCCGGCCAGTTTGACCAGGAAATCAGCCTGCGCCAGCAGCCAGGTTTTGGCATCGGTACCGGAAATAGCCGCCACTTTTTGCTGCATTTCATCCAGCTGTTTGGTCAGCTCGTCCTGCTTACGGGTGGCGGCGGCCAGCTGATCGGCCTGCTGTTTGAGCACCCCATCCAGCTCGGCTTTTTGCGACTGCTGCGCCTGTTGCAGGGCGGTGATTTGCGTCACCAGTTCGTCGTTCGTGGCAACCTGATTGGTCGCTTGTTTTTTCACCAGTCCATACAGACCGACGCCAGCGGCCAGCGCAATGGCGATGGCAATCGCGCTTAACGCCAGACTGGTTTTATTGCTGCCATGCTTTTTCTCTGTCGTTTCTGGCTGTGGCGTGGTGTCCACAGTCTCCCTGGTCTCTTCAACCACGGCGGAGGATTTTTCTTGTTCCGTCATTATGGCTTCCCATTATGAGAGGTTATTGTAATGCGCGCAGCAGCGCATCGTTGTCGGCGTTATCAGCGATCCGAATATCTTGCCAGCCCAGTTCCCGGGCGAGGTTCGCCAGACGCTCACTGACGACCAGAAGCCGACAGCGGAGTAACCAGTTTTCACGATACCATTGTGGGATCAGCGACCAGAGGTGTTGCAACATTTCGCCGCTGGTCACCACAAGGGTAGTGACGCCGCGCAACTGCCAGCGCATCGCCTCTTCTGCACCGTCATAGTATTTATTACAACGTTGATAACATTCGCAAAATGTCACTTCTGCTCCGCGCTCGCGCAGCGTGTCGCCCAGCAGTTCCCGCCCACCGTTGCCGCGCAAAATCAGAATGCGCTTTCCCACAACGGTTTGTAATTCAGGTAATTGTAGCAACACTTCACTGGTTTCCCGATCCAGCGGATAGCGAATCTCTTTGCCACTTTCGGTATGCAGCGCCAGGGCGGTGGTTCTGCCGATAGCGAAATAGCGTGGCGCATCCGGCCAGCGCTGGCCTTCCTGCTGCAGCCGGGCGTGGGCAAATGCCACGGCATGTTGCGACAGGGCAAACAGCATGTCATCGGCCCGCAGCGCGGCAAGATGGCCCGCGAGCAGGGGAAGTTCCCGGCCCGGGGAAAACTCAATCAGCGGAAAGCTCCACGCCACCTGCCCCAGTGCGCGCAGACGGCTCACTAACTGATCTCCTGCGGGAGAAGGGCGGGTGACGAGAATACTCATGCCGGGGGTTCTCCATTATAGACATCCGCGAGAATTTCACGGGCGCCGTTATCCAGTAGCTCTTCCGCCAGCGAAATACCCAGCTGTTCGGCGTCCTGCGGTTTGCCGCGACGTTCGCCGCGTACCATCTGCGAACCGTCCGGCGCGCCAACCAGCGCGCGCAGCCACAGTTCGCCATCTGTTAATTCAGCATAGCTGCCAATCGGCACCTGACATCCCCCTTCCAGGCGGGTATTCATGGCGCGCTCCGCCTGCACGCGGATTGCGGTCTCGTCGTGATTGAGCGGTGCCAGCAGCGCATGGGTACGGGTATCGTCGAGCCGGCACTCAATGCCCACCGCGCCCTGGCCCACGGCCGGCAGCGACTGTTCCGGGGAGAGCGCCGCCTTGATACGCGACTCCAGGCCCAGGCGTTTCAGGCCAGCTACCGCCAGAATAATGGCGTCATATTCACCATTATCCAGCTTGCTCAGGCGGGTGCCGACGTTACCGCGCAGGGAGCGGATGATGAGATCCGGGCGATACTCGGCCAGCTGGCACTGGCGGCGTAAACTTGACGTGCCAACGATGCTCCCTTGTGGCAGAGCATCCAGGGAGTCGTAGTGATTCGAGACAAAGGCATCGCGTGGATCTTCCCGCTCGCAAATGGTGACCAGACCCAGCCCCTCAGGGAAATCAACCGGGACGTCCTTCATGGAGTGAACCGCGATATCGGCGCGACCTTCAAGCAGTGCCAGTTCAAGCTCTTTTACGAACAGACCTTTCCCGCCCACTTTCGCCAGCGGTGTATCAAGGATGACATCGCCGCGCGTCACCATCGGCACCAGCTCTACACGCAAACCTGCATGGCAGGCCTCAAGGCGCTGCTTAACATAATGTGCCTGCCAGAGCGCAAGGGGGCTTTGGCGTGTGGCAATTCTTAAAACATTGTCTAACATGCTTGTTACCGTCTTAATCGTCTGCTGACCATCCTAACATTGTTGTCTCAGGACTGTCAGGTTTACGGACGTAGAAGGGGTTCAGGACAGGGCAGCGATTCAGGTTGCCTGCTGCCGTATTCAGGAATTTACACGTTCAGAACGGTGCTACACTTGTATGTAGCGCATCTTTCTTTACGGTCAAACGGCAAGGTGTTAAATTGATCACGTTTTAGACCATTTTTTCGTCTCCATGACCATAAAGATAAGGGCGAAAAAGGGTGACGGCTACTTTCGAAATACTGTGAACGCGTAATCCTCGGTCTTGCTGAAGGTGAGCGCTTTCTGAACATCAGGCGATACGTCTTGTACCTCTATATTGAGACTCTGAAACAGCGACTGGATGCCATCAATCAACTGCGCGTCGATCGCGCGCTTGCTGCAATGGGACCTGCTTTCCAGCAGGTTTACAGTCTGCTGCCGACATTGTTGCATTATCACCATCCGCTGATGCCAGGTTACCTCGATGGTAACGTTCCCAAAGGCATCTGCCTTTTCACGCCTGATGATACCCAACAGCACTATCTGAAAGAGCTGGAACTCTATCGCGGTATGCCGGCGCAGGAGTCGCCAAAAGGCGAACTGCCTATCACCGGCGTCTACACCATGGGCAGCACCTCTTCGGTGGGGCAAAGCTGCTCGTCGGATCTCGATATCTGGGTCTGCCATCAATCCTGGCTTGATAATGAAGAACGTCAACTGCTGCAGCGTAAATGCAGCCTGCTGGAGAGCTGGGCGGCATCGCTCGGCGTGGAAGTCAGCTTCTTCCTGATTGATGAAAACCGTTTCCGCCATAATGAAAGCGGCAGTCTGGGGGGCGAAGACTGCGGCTCGACCCAGCACATCCTGTTGCTGGATGAATTTTACCGTACCGCCGTGCGCCTGGCCGGGAAGCGTATCCTGTGGAGTATGGTGCCGTGCGACGAAGAGGAGCATTACGACGATTACGTCATGAAGCTCTATGCCCAGGGTGTCCTGACGCCAAACGAGTGGCTGGACCTGGGGGGCTTAAGCTCGCTCTCTGCGGAAGAGTACTTTGGCGCCAGCCTGTGGCAGCTCTATAAAAGTATCGATTCCCCGTACAAAGCGGTGCTGAAAACGCTGCTGCTCGAAGCCTATTCCTGGGAATACCCAACCCCGCGCCTGCTGGCGAAAGACATTAAACAGCGTCTGCATGATGGCGAGATCGTCTCTTTCGGTCTTGATGCCTACTGCATGATGCTTGAGCGCGTCACCGAATACCTGAAAGCCATCGACGATCCGACCCGTCTCGATCTGGTCCGTCGATGTTTCTATCTTAAAGTTTGTGAGAAGCTCAGCCGCGAACGCGCCTGCGTCGGCTGGCGTCGTGAAGTGGTCAGTCAGTTAGTTAAAGAGTGGGGATGGGACGAAGAGCGCCTGTCGATGCTCGATAACCGCGCCAACTGGAAGATCGATCAGGTGCGTGAAGCGCACAACGAACTGCTCGATGCGATGATGCAGAGCTACCGTAACCTGATCCGCTTTGCCCGTCGTAACAACCTCAGCGTTTCCGCCAGCCCGCAGGACATCGGGGTGCTGACCCGTAAGCTGTACGCGGCGTTTGAAGCGCTGCCGGGTAAAGTGACGCTGGTGAACCCACAGATTTCGCCGGACCTGTCTGAACCGAACCTGACCTTTATCTATGTTCCACCGGGTCGTGCGAACCGTACCGGCTGGTATCTGTATAACCGCGCGCCGAGCATGGATTCGATCATCAGCCATCAGCCGCTGGAATATAACCGTTACCTGAACAAGCTGGTGGCGTGGGCCTGGTTCAACGGCCTGTTGACCTCCCGCACGCGTCTGTTTATTAAAGGTAACGAGATTGTCGATTTAGCCAAGCTGCAGGAAATGGTCGCCGATGTGTCGCACCACTTCCCGCTGCGTCTGCCTGCGCCTACGCCGAAAGCGCTATACAGTCCGTGCGAAATTCGCCATCTGGCGATTATCGTCAACCTGGAATATGACCCGACGGCGGCCTTCCGCAATCAGGTGGTCCATTTTGATTTCCGCAAGCTGGACGTCTTCAGCTTTGGCGAGCAGCAAAACTGCCTGGTGGGCAGCGTCGATCTGCTCTACCGCAACTCGTGGAACGAAGTGCGTACCCTGCACTTCAACGGCGAGCAGGCGATGATCGAAGCGCTGAAAACGATTCTCGGTAAAATGCACCAGGATGCCGCGCCGCCGGACAGCGTCGAGGTCTTCTGTTACAGCCAGCATCTGCGCGGCCTGATCCGTACCCGCGTACAGCAGCTGGTCTCTGAATGTATCGATCTGCGCCTCTCCAGTACCCGTCAGGAAACCGGGCGCTTTAAAGCGCTGCGCGTCTCCGGCCAGACCTGGGGCCTCTTCTTTGAACGTCTGAACGTCTCGGTGCAGAAGCTGGAAAACGCCATTGAGTTTTACGGCGCCATTTCGCACAACAAACTGCACGGTCTGTCGGTACAGGTTGAGACCAACCACGTTAAACTGCCGCAGGTGGTGGACGGCTTCGCCAGTGAAGGGATTATTCAGTTCTTCTTTGAGGAGACGGGGGAGGATGCCGGGTTCAATATCTACATCCTCGACGAAACCAACCGCGCCGAAGTGTATCACCACTGTGAAGGCAGCAAAGAGGAGCTGGTGCGCGACGTCAGCCGCTTCTACTCCTCTTCCCATGACCGCTTCACCTACGGCTCAAGTTTTATCAACTTCAACCTGCCGCAGTTCTATCAGATTGTGAAGGTGGATGGCCGTGCGCAGGTGATCCCGTTCCGCACCCAGGCGATTACCCCGGTCGTCCCTGACAGACAGGACGTCAGTACCCCGCTGTTGCAGCAGTATTTCTCCTGACGGCCATTGCCCGGTGGCGCTACGCTTACCGGGCCTACAAAGGCACGAACCCGTAGGCCGGATAAGCGAAGCGCCATCCGGCAAAACAGCCTTAGCGGAAGCTCACCTCTTCACCCGACTGCTGCGTCGCAGCCTGCTCAAGCAGATCCCAGAAGGTCTCACCGCTGCGATCGCAAATCCACTCGTCGCCTTTCAGGTCGAAGTGGTAGCCGCCCTGTTTGGTGGCGAGCCAGACCTGGTGAAGCGGCTCCTGGCGATTAATAATGATTTTGCTGCCGTTTTCGAAGCTGATGGTCAGCACGCCGCCGTTGATTTCACAATCGATGTCGCTGTCGCCATCCCAGTCATCCAGGCGTTCTTCGATGGTTTGCCACAGGTTATCGGCGAGGCGATGGAATTCACTGTCATTCATGGTTCTGTTCCTGTTTTTCGTGATGGCGGCAGTATAACGCTAAATAATTCCGGTTGCAGGTTAGCGGCAAACTCTTGCTTTTGTGCCTTCTCCTGCGATGATAGAAAACAGATTTGAACTTACAGGCAACATGATAATGAAAAACGTTTTTCGAACGCTTGCCGTTCTCCTTACGCTGTTTAGCCTGACCGGATGTGGTCTGAAAGGGCCGCTCTATTTCCCGCCAGCAGATGAAACCGCACCACCGCCGACCAAAAAAGTGGAAAGCCCAGTGCAAACCACGATGCCGGATCGTAACGATCGTGGCGATAACAACGGTCCAAGCCAGGTCAATTACTGACAAGCGCTCCTGTCCGCGCAATGGAGTAAATAATGCAGTTTTCTAAGATGCATGGCCTTGGCAATGACTTTATGGTCGTCGACGCGGTAACGCAGAATGTCTTCTTTTCCCCGGAGCTGATCCGCCGTCTGGCCGATCGGCACCTGGGGGTGGGGTTTGATCAGCTGCTGGTGGTTGAGCCGCCCTACGATCCGGATCTCGATTTTCACTATCGTATCTTTAATGCCGACGGCAGCGAAGTCTCCCAGTGCGGCAACGGCGCGCGCTGTTTTGCCCGTTTTGTCCGTCTGAAGGGGCTCACCAACAAGCGCGATATTCGCGTCAGCACCGCCAACGGACGGATGGTACTGAGCGTGACCGACGACGAGCTGGTGCGGGTGAATATGGGCGAGCCGAACTTCGAACCCTCGCAGGTGCCGTTCCGCGCCAACAAAGCGGAAAAGACCTATATCATGCGCGCGGCGGAACAGACAGTCTTGTGCGGCGTGGTCTCCATGGGGAACCCGCACTGCGTGATTCAGGTTGATGACGTGGCGACGGCGCCCGTCGAAACCCTCGGCCCGGTGCTGGAGAGCCATGAGCGTTTTCCGGAACGCGCCAACATTGGATTTATGCAGGTTCTCACCCGCGAACACATCCGTCTGCGCGTTTTTGAACGTGGCGCAGGCGAGACGCAGGCGTGCGGCAGCGGTGCCTGTGCGGCCGTTGCGGTGGGGATTACGCAGGGTTTACTGGCACCAGAGGTTCGCGTGGATTTACCAGGCGGGCGTCTCGATATCGCCTGGAAAGGCCCGGGCCAGCCGCTCTATATGACCGGCCCGGCGACACAAGTTTATGACGGGTTTATCCATCTATGAAACAACCAGGAGAAGAACTGCAGGAGACGCTGACGGCAATGGACGACCGGGCGGTTGTTGATTACCTGTTGCGCCATCCTGATTTCTTTATTCGCAATGCGCGTGTCGTTGAAGAGATGCGCGTCCCGCACCCGATCCGCGGCACGGTCTCGCTGGTTGAGTGGCATATGGCGCGCGCGCGCAACCATATAAACCATCTTGAAGAGAACATCTCCCTGCTGATGGAGCAGGCGAGCAGTAATGAAGGGCTGTTCTATCGCCTCCTGCACCTGCAATCCCGGCTGGCGTCGGCCAGCAGCCTGGACGAATTTCTTCTCCGTTTGCATCGCTGGGCGCGGGATCTGGGGCTGGCGGGTGCCACGATACGCCTCTTCCCGGACCGCTGGCGCATTGGCGCACCCTCACGTTTTACCCATCTGGCCCTGTCGCGTCAGGCGTTTGAGCCGCTGCGCATTCAGCGTATGGGACAAGCGGACCACTATCTTGGACAGCTGAATGGTCCTGAACTCCTGGTGGTGCTGCCAGAGGCCAAAGCCATCGGGTCGGTAGCCATGTCGCTGATGGGACGCGACGGCGAGCTTGGTGTAATGCTGTTTACCAGCCGCGATCCGCATCATTACCAGCAGGGACAAGGCACACAGCTGCTGCAGGAAATTGCGCAGATGCTGCCCGAGCTGCTGGAGCGCTGGATTGAACGCGTATGACGGACGCTCAGCTGGCACCTGCCGTTACCCGTTTTCTGCGCTATCTGGGCGTTGAGCGCCAGCTCAGCCCGATCACCCTGTTGAACTATCAGCGTCAGCTTGATGCCATCATGCAGTTAGCCGATGAAATCGGCCTGACGAGCTGGCAACAATGTGATGCCGCCACGGTGCGCACGTTTGCCGTGCGCAGCCGCCGTAAAGGGCTAGGCCCGGCCAGCCTTGCGCTTCGGCTCTCGGCACTGCGCAGCTTCTTTGACTGGCTGGTCAGCCAGGGCGAACTCAGCGCCAATCCGGCCAAAGGGATCGCCGCCCCGAAAGCGCCGCGCCATCTGCCCAAAAATATCGACGTGGATGACGTTAACCGCCTGCTGGATATCGATCTCAACGATCCGCTGGCGGTGCGTGACCGCGCCATGCTGGAAGTGATGTACGGCGCCGGCCTGCGTCTTTCCGAGCTGGTTAACCTGGATATCAAACATCTCGATCTGGATACCGGGGAAGTGTGGGTGATGGGCAAAGGCAGCAAAGAGCGGCGCTTGCCCATTGGCCGCAATGCCGTGGTGTGGATTGAGCACTGGCTCGATCTGCGCGGCTTGTTTGGTACCGAAGAGGAGGCGCTCTTCCTCTCGAAGCTCGGCAAGCGCATCTCGGCGCGTAACGTGCAAAAACGGTTTGCCGAGTGGGGGATTAAGCAGGGGCTGAACAGCCATGTCCATCCCCATAAACTGCGCCATTCGTTCGCCACCCACATGCTGGAGTCCAGCGGTGACCTGCGTGGCGTCCAGGAGCTGCTGGGCCACGCCAACTTGTCCACCACCCAAATCTATACCCATCTCGATTTTCAACACCTTGCCTCGGTGTACGACGCGGCGCATCCACGCGCCAAACGGGGGAAATAATGCGTTTTTATCGTCCATTAGGCCAAATCTCTGCCCTGACGTTTGACCTTGATGACACCCTTTACGACAACCGTCAGGTGATCCTGCGAACCGAGCAGGAAGCACTGGCCTTTGTACAAAACTATCATCCGGCGTTAAAAGCGCTGGAAAACAAAGAGTTTCACCGTCTTCGCCAGGCGTTACGGCAGACCGAGCCGGAAATCTATCACGATGTGACGGAATGGCGCCGTCGGGCCGTTGAGCTGGCTATGCTCAACGCGGGTCTGACCGCTGCCGAGGCCGCGCTTGGCGCAGAAGCCTCGATGGCGCACTTCGCGACATGGCGCAGCCGTATCGACGTCCCGCAGGAGACGCACGACACGCTGGCTGCGCTTGCCGAAAAGTGGCCGCTGGTGGCTATCACCAACGGCAATGCCCAGCCGGAACTGTTCGGCCTTGGCGACTACTTCCAGTTTGTGCTGCGCGCAGGCCCGCATGGGCGCTCGAAGCCCTTTAACGATATGTACCATCTGGCGGCGGAGAAGCTCGACCTGCCGCTGGGGAATATTCTTCACGTGGGCGATGACCTGACCACCGATGTTGCTGGGGCGATCCGCTGCGGCATGCAGGCCTGCTGGATCAAGCCTGAAAATGCCGATCTGATGACTACGCTGGACAGCCGTCTGCTGCCGCACCTGGAAATTTCACGGTTGGCATCCCTCACCACGCTGATATAATCACCAGTAATATTGTATAAATTACCAGGGTTTTGCGGTCGAAGGCCCGGTAAGCGAAGCGCCAGCGGGCGTTTTGCAGTGTTCCTGATTACTACGTGACGGTGCCAATGGACGTTTCTTACCTGCTCGACAGCCTCAATGACAAACAGCGTGACGCGGTTGCCGCGACGCGCACCAACATGCTGGTACTGGCTGGGGCGGGCAGTGGTAAGACACGCGTGCTGGTGCACCGTATTGCCTGGCTGCAGAGCGTGGAGAACTGTTCGCCATACTCCATTATGGCGGTGACCTTCACCAACAAAGCGGCGGCGGAGATGCGCCACCGTATCGCCCAGCTGATGGGCACCAGCCAGGGCGGCATGTGGGTGGGTACCTTCCACGGGCTGGCGCACCGCCTGCTGCGTGCGCACCACCTGGACGCTAACCTGCCGCAGGACTTTCAGATCCTCGACAGCGAAGACCAGCTGCGTCTCCTGAAGCGCCTGATCAAGGCGATGAACCTCGACGAGAAGCAGTGGCCGCCGCGTCAGGCGATGTGGTACATCAACAGCCAGAAAGACGAAGGGCTGCGTCCGCACCATATCCAGAGCTTTGGTAACCCGATAGAGCAGACCTGGCAGAAGGTCTACCAGGCCTACCAGGAAGCCTGCGATCGCGCAGGACTGGTAGATTTTGCCGAGCTGCTGTTGCGCGCTCATGAACTGTGGCTCAACAAACCGCATATTCTGCAGCACTATCGCGAACGCTTTACCAACATCCTGGTCGATGAATTCCAGGATACCAACAACATTCAGTATGCCTGGATCCGCCTGCTGGCGGGCGACTCCAGCAAAGTGATGATCGTCGGCGACGACGACCAGTCGATCTACGGCTGGCGCGGCGCGCAGGTCGAGAACATCCAGCGCTTCCTGAAGGATTTCCCGGGCGCAGAGACCATTCGCCTGGAACAGAACTACCGCTCCACCAACAACATTCTGAGCGCCGCCAACGCCCTGATTGAAAATAACAACGGGCGCCTGGGCAAAAAGCTCTGGACCGAGGGCATCGACGGCGAGCCGATCTCCCTCTACTGCGCCTTTAACGAGCTGGATGAAGCCCGCTTTGTGGTCAACCGGATCAAAACCTGGCAGGACAACGGCGGGGCGCTGGAGCAATGCGCCATCCTCTATCGCAGTAACGCCCAGTCGCGTGTGCTGGAAGAGGCGCTGCTACAGGCCAGCATGCCCTACCGCATCTACGGCGGCATGCGCTTCTTCGAACGTCAGGAGATCAAAGACGCGCTCTCCTATCTGCGTCTGATCGCCAATCGCAACGACGACGCAGCCTTCGAGCGCGTGGTCAACACGCCAACCCGCGGCATCGGCGATCGCACCCTCGACGTGGTGCGTCAGACCTCCCGGGATCGCCAGCTGACGCTGTGGCAGGCGTGTCGCGAGCTGCTGCAGGAGCGAGCGCTTGCCGGACGCGCAGCCAGTGCGCTGCAGCGCTTCCTGGAGCTGATCGAAGCTCTGGCCCAGGAAACCGCCGACATGCCGTTGCACGTTCAGACCGACCGGGTGATCAAAGACTCCGGCCTGCGCATGATGTATGAGCAGGAGAAAGGCGAGAAAGGCCAGACCCGTATCGAGAACTTAGAGGAGCTGGTGACCGCCACGCGTCAGTTCAGCTACAACGAAGAAGATGAAGACCTGATGCCGCTGCAGGCGTTCCTGTCCCATGCCGCGCTGGAAGCGGGCGAAGGGCAGGCCGACACCTGGCAGGACGCGGTGCAGCTGATGACCCTCCACTCGGCCAAAGGTCTGGAGTTCCCGCAGGTATTTATCGTCGGCATGGAAGAGGGGATGTTCCCGAGCCAGATGTCGCTGGATGAGGGCGGACGTCTGGAGGAGGAGCGTCGTCTGGCCTATGTGGGCGTGACCCGCGCGATGCAAAAGCTGACCCTGACCTATGCCGAAACCCGCCGTCTGTACGGCAAAGAGGTCTATCACCGCCCGTCACGCTTTGTCGGCGAGCTGCCGGAGGAGTGTGTGGAAGAGGTACGCCTGCGCGCAAGCATCAGCCGCCCGGTGAGCCATCAGCGTCTGGGGATGCCGGTCTCGGAAAGCGACAGCGGCTTTAAGCTGGGCCAGCGCGTTCGCCATGCCAAATTTGGCGAAGGCACCATCGTCAATCTGGAAGGCAGTGGCGAGCACAGCCGTCTGCAGGTGGCGTTCCAGGGGCAGGGCATCAAATGGCTTGTGGCCGCTTACGCCAGGCTGGAAACCGTGTAACTTTCAGAAAAATATCACTATTTTGTAACTGTCTGCTAGCCTTATATGTATAAGGCTATTTATTACCCTTCAGCGTTCCGTTGCGAGTTGACGCCGCCGTGACTGCTGGCGTAACATGCGCGCACGATTACGCTAAGAGGACATTCGCCTTGGACACACCCAGTAGATACTGGCTCAATTCCCTGTCATCCAGGAACAACTCCTAAGGCTATCTCCTCACGCTGATGGCCTTAGTGGTTGTCAGCGACACTTCTTCCCGTCGCGCTGAGTCAGGCTGTTTAATGGTCTGAAACCCAAATTGTTTCTGTGTGCCCACCGAACTGTCCGATATTTTTTGCATTGGGAGTCCCGGTCATGCTGAGCGCATTTCAACTGGAAAAAAACCGACTGATTCGGCTTGAAGCTGAAGAGTCACAACCCCTCATTGATGCCGTTTGGGTGGATCTGGTCGAACCGGATGACGACGAACGCCTGCGCGTACAATCTGAGCTCGGACAAAGCCTGGCCACCCGCCCGGAACTGGAAGACATCGAAGCATCGGCCCGTTTCTTTGAAGACGAAGACGGCCTGCATATTCACTCCTTTTTCTTCTTTGAAGATGCCGAAGATCACGCCGGTAACTCCACCGTCGCATTCACCATCCGCGATGGCCGCCTGTTTACCCTGCGCGAGCGTGAACTGCCTGCGTTCCGCCTCTACCGTATGCGTGCCCGTAACCAGGCGATGGTGGACGGCAACGCCTATGAGCTGCTGCTTGACCTGTTTGAAACCAAAATCGAACAGCTGGCGGATGAGATTGAGAACATCTACAGCGATCTGGAAGAGCTGAGCCGGGTGATCATGGAAGGGCATCAGGGCGATGAGTACGATGAAGCGCTGTCAACGCTGGCAGAGCTGGAAGATATCGGCTGGAAAGTCCGTCTGTGTCTGATGGATACCCAGCGCGCGCTGAACTTCCTGGTGCGCAAGGCGCGTCTGCCGGGTGGGCAGCTGGAGCAGGCGCGTGAGATCCTCCGCGATATCGAATCCCTGCTGCCGCACAACGAATCCCTGTTCCAGAAGGTGAACTTCCTGATGCAGGCGGCGATGGGCTTTATCAACATCGAGCAGAACCGCATCATCAAGATCTTCTCGGTGGTTTCGGTGGTCTTCCTGCCGCCTACCTTAGTGGCGTCCAGCTACGGGATGAACTTCGAGTTTATGCCGGAGCTGAAGTGGAGCTTTGGCTACCCGGGGGCGATTGTCTTTATGGTGCTTGCCGGGCTGGCGCCGTATCTCTACTTCAAGCGCCGTAACTGGTTGTGAGTGTTGCGCCCGGTGGCGCTACGCTTACCGGGCCTGGAAAAGCGCGAACCCGTAGGCCGGATAAGCGAAGCGCCATCCGGCAAAAAAGCACTACAGCCCTCTGCGCGTCCTGCGCTGGGTATAAATCGCATCCGCCACAAACACCGCCAGCGCCACCCAGATAAACGCAAAGGTCACCATCTTATCTGCCCCCGGTACTTCACCGTAGAACAGCACCGCCAGCAGGAACATCAGCGTCGGGCCGATATACTGGAAGAAGCCCAGCGTTGACAGGCGCAAGCGCGTTGCCGCACCGGTAAAGCAGAGCAGCGGGATGGTCGTGACCACACCGGCGGCCATCAGCATCACGTTCAGCGTCCACGGGTTGCTGCCCATATGGCTGGTGCTGCTGTCGGCGATAGCAAACAGATAAATGGCGGCCACTGGCAGCAGCCACAGGGTTTCAAACAGCATCCCGGTTTGCGCTTCGACGGCGATTTTTTTACGTACCAGACCATAAAAGGCGAAGCTGAACGCCAGCCCCAGAGCGATGATCGGCAGCGAGCCAAAGGTCCACAGCTGAACCAGCACGCCACAAAAGGCGAGAAGCACCGCCAGCCACTGCATCCGACGGAAGCGCTCGCCGAGGAACAACATCCCCAGCACGATATTCACCAGCGGGTTAATGAAATAGCCGAGGCTCGCCTCCAGCATATGCTGGTTGTTCACCGCCCAGATGAACAGCAACCAGTTGCCGCCAATCAATACGGCGGAGAGCGCCAGCAGGAAAATTTTCTTAGGCGTTTGCAGAAGCGTTTTCACCCCTGACCACTGACGGCTTACGCTCATCAGGGCCACCATAAAGAAAAACGACCAGATCACGCGGTGAGTGAGAATTTCATCGGCAGGAACGTAGTGAATCAGCTTGAAGTAGGCGGGCGCGATACCCCAGATAAAATAAGCGGCAAGCGCGAGTAAAACGCCCTGCCGCGTCTGTTTAGCATCCATCAGGAAAATCCGTTACAAATATGTCACGCAATTTTACCTGATTTTACCCTCTCAACCCACCATATAAGTGGCAGTTGCGCTGGCGATATAGAGCTGCTCTTCGTTATGCAGTTCCACGCGGGCGACGGCGACTTTATTGCCTGCACGCAGCAGGCTGCTGCTGGCGGTGAAGCGATTGCCGCGACCCGGACGCAGATAATCGACGCGCAGGTCGATGGTTCCCATTCGCGACAGGCGCTGGCGCAGCTCATCTTCGTTAATGGTGTCGTGGCGGGTCAGGGTGCTGCCAACGCAGACCAGACCGGCTGCAACGTCGAGGGCGGAGGCAATAACGCCGCCATGCAGAATGCTTTGAGCCCAGTTACCGACCATCATTGGCTGATTGTTAAAGCTCAGTTGGGCGAAATCTTTTTCGTAGCGCTCAAGCTCCAGCCCCAGAGCACGGTTGAACGGCATGTGGTAGACGAAAATCTCGCCGACAAGCTTCAGCGCTTCTTCGGCAGTAAGCGTGGCAGACATAACACGTCACATCCTTATTGTTAAAAGAATGTTGATTTTATGCCCCATCAAATTGAATTGCCAGATTCGGAGCACAGGTGAAGCCACTCATCATTAAATATGCTAAAAGGGATCAAAATATTTCTCATTAAAACGCTTTGCAGGAGAGCAACACCGATGCGGACATATCAGGCCGTACTCATGGCGGCGGCTGCGCTGCCTCTTTCGGCATTTGCGCAGGACGCGACAACTCAGGAGGTGCCTGCCGTGCGGGGCAGCATCATCGCTAACCTGTTGGAGGAGCACGATAATCCTTTTACGCTCTATCCTTACGACAGCAATTACCTGATCTATACCGTGACCAGCGACCTCAATAAAGAGGCGATCAAAACCTATGACTGGGCCGACGATTCGCAGAAAGATGAGGTGAAATTCCAGCTGAGTCTCGCCTTCCCGCTGTGGCGCGGGATTCTGGGGCAGAATTCCATTCTGGGCGCCTCCTATACGCAGAAGTCATGGTGGCAGTTATCTAACAGCGATGAATCGTCGCCGTTCCGTGAGACCAACTACGAGCCGCAGCTGTTCCTTGGCTTCGCCACCGACTACTCGCTGGCGGGCTGGACGCTGCGGGACGTGGAATTTGGCTACAACCATCAATCCAACGGTCGCTCCGATCCCACCTCGCGCAGCTGGAACCGTATCTATAGCCGCCTGATGGCGCAGAACGGCAACTGGCTGGTGGAGGTGAAGCCCTGGTATGTAGTGGGTAACATCGACGATAACCCGGATATCACCAAATACATGGGCTACTACCAGCTGCGGGTGGGCTATCAGCTGGGCGAAGCGGTGCTGAGTGTGAAAGGGCAGTACAACTGGAACACCGGCTATGGCGGCGCAGAGATGGGCGTCAGCTACCCGCTGACCAAACATGTTCGTCTGTATACCCAGGTCTACAGCGGCTATGGCGAATCCCTCATCGACTACAACTTCAACCAGACCCGCGTGGGTGTGGGCGTGATGCTGAACGATCTTTTCTAGCCTCCTCGAATGTTTTTCTCTTAAACGTTGAAGTTTCTCTCGCAGGCGCTGAAAATAGCGCCTGTTTTAATTTCGGGCAAATGGGGTTGATGTGGTGCAGGCGGAAGTCGTTAATCAGGAGTCGCTGGCTAAACAGGTTTTGCATGAAACCTTTGGCTATCACCAGTTCCGCCCGGGCCAGGAAACCATCATCAACACGGCCCTTGAGGGGCGTGACTGTCTGGTGGTCATGCCGACAGGCGGCGGTAAATCGCTGTGCTATCAGGTTCCCGCGCTGGTACTGAATGGCCTGACGGTGGTGGTTTCACCGCTGATCTCGCTGATGAAAGACCAGGTCGACCAGCTGCTGGCGAACGGCGTGGCGGCGGCCTGCCTCAACTCTACCCAGACCCGCGAGCAGCAGCAGGAGGTGATGGCCGGGTGCCGCACCGGGCAGGTTCGTCTGCTCTATATCGCTCCGGAGCGTCTGATGCTGGATAACTTCCTTGAGCATCTGGCGCACTGGAACCCGGTACTGCTGGCGGTAGACGAAGCGCACTGTATCTCCCAGTGGGGGCATGATTTCCGCCCGGAGTATGCCGCCCTCGGTCAGCTGCGTCAGCGCTTCCCGTCGGTGCCGTTTATGGCCCTTACCGCTACCGCCGACGACACCACCCGGCAGGATATTGTCCGTCTGCTGGGGCTCAACGATCCGCTGATCCAGGTCAGCAGCTTCGACCGCCCGAATATCCGCTATATGCTGATGGAGAAATTTAAGCCCCTCGATCAGCTCCTGCGCTACGTCCAGGAGCAGCGCGGTAAATCCGGCATTATCTATTGCAACAGCCGGGCGAAGGTTGAAGACACCGCCGCCCGTCTGCAAAGCCGCGGCTTCAGCGCCGCGGCCTATCATGCGGGGCTGGAAAACCACATCCGTGCCGACGTGCAGGAGAAATTCCAGCGCGACGATCTGCAAATTGTGGTGGCGACCGTCGCCTTCGGTATGGGTATCAACAAGCCGAACGTGCGCTTTGTGGTGCATTTCGACATTCCGCGCAATATCGAATCCTACTACCAGGAGACAGGCCGTGCCGGGCGTGACGGCCTGCCCGCCGAGGCGATGCTCTTCTACGATCCGGCGGATATGGCCTGGCTACGTCGCTGTCTGGAAGAGAAACCGCAGGGGCAGTTGCAGGATATCGAGCGTCACAAGCTCAACGCGATGGGCGCCTTTGCCGAAGCGCAAACCTGTCGCCGTCTGGTGCTGCTGAACTATTTTGGCGAGGGGCGCCAGGAGTCGTGCGGCAACTGCGATATCTGCCTCGACCCGCCGAAGCAGTATGACGGGCTGATGGACGCCCGCAAGGCGCTCTCCACCATTGGCCGCGTCAATCAGCGCTTCGGGATGGGCTACGTGGTGGAAGTGCTGCGCGGCGCCAACAATCAGCGCATCCGCGAGATGGGGCATGACAAGCTGCCGGTGTATGGCATTGGCCGCGATCAGAGCCATGAGCACTGGGTCAGCGTGATCCGCCAGCTTATCCACCTGGGCTTTGCCACCCAGAACATTGCCCAGCACTCCGCGCTGCAGCTCACCGAAGCCGCCCGTCCGGTGCTGCGCGGCGAAGTCGAATTGCAGCTCGCCGTGCCGCGCGTGGTGGCGCTGAAACCGCGTGTGATGCAGAAATCCTACGGCGGCAACTATGACCGTAAGCTGTTTGCCAAGCTGCGTAAGCTGCGCAAAGCCATCGCCGACGAAGAGAATATCCCACCTTATGTGGTGTTCAACGATGCCACGCTGATTGAGATGGCCGAGCAGATGCCGCTTAGCGCCAGCGAAATGCTCAGCGTCAACGGCGTGGGCACCCGCAAACTGGAGCGCTTCGGCAAAGAGTTTATGGCGCTTATTCGTTCTCATACCGATGGTGATGATGAGGAGTAGTCAGCCCGGCAAAAAAGTGCCAGGATGATTGCTCCCTGAACTATTTCCCCGCGAGTTAATTATGTTAACCCTGTTTCTGACCGTGGCGCTGGTGCATATTGTGGCGCTGATGAGCCCTGGCCCCGACTTTTTCTTCGTGTCCCAAACGGCGGTGAGCCGTTCGCGCAAAGAGGCGATGATGGGCGTGCTGGGCATTACCCTTGGCGTTATGGTCTGGGCTGCCCTGGCCCTGCTGGGCCTGAACCTGATCCTCGCTAAGATGGCCTGGCTGCATAACATCATTATGGTCGGCGGCGGTCTCTATCTGTGCTGGATGGGCTATCAGATGCTGCGCGGGGCGTTCAAAAAAGAGGATAACGAAGCGTCTGAGCCTAAAATGGAGCTGGCAGCCAGCGGACGCAGCTTTGTGAAAGGGCTGCTGACGAACCTCGCTAATCCAAAAGCCATTATCTATTTCGGCTCGGTATTTTCACTGTTCGTGGGTGAGGATGTCGGTGCCGGGGCGCGCTGGGGCATCTTCCTGCTGATCGTCCTGGAGACGTTTGCCTGGTTCACCGTGGTGGCAAGCCTGTTTGCGTTACCCTCCATGCGACGCGGCTACCAACGTCTGGCGAAGTGGATTGACGGCGTTGCCGGCGCGTTATTCGCCGGCTTCGGCATTCACCTGATCCTGTCGCGTTAAGCGTGCCTTGCTGATGCCAGCAGCGCACCCACCAGCATAAACAGCGAACCGAACACTTTATTCAGGGCCTTCATCTGACGAGGCCCTTTAATCCATGCCGCAATCCGCGTAGCCAGCGTCGCATAGCCAATCATCACAATGATATCGACCACAACAGTGGTCAAGCCGAGCACCACGTACTGCATGATCTGGGGCTGATGCGGCACGATGAACTGCGGAAACAGGGCGGCAAGAAAGACGATGCTCTTCGGGTTGGTCAGGTTCACAAATACCGCCCGCTTAAACAGTTTTCCCCTGCTTTGCGTCTGGGCGAGCGTGTTGAGGTCAAGGGACCCTGCGGCGCGCCACTGCTGAATACCCAGCCAGATCAGATAGGCTGCCCCGGCCCATTTCAGCACTTCGAAGGCCAGCACCGAACGGGAGAAGAGCGTGCCGAGCCCCACGCCGACCAGCACAATGTGAATAGCCAGCCCGGTTTGCAAGCCGGCAATGGACGCCGCTGCGCCGCGATAGCCGTGGTTCATGGCGGTGGTCATGGTATTGATCGCCCCTGAGCCCGGTGAAAGGCTGAGGATAATGGATGTCAGCAGGTAGGCGAACCACCACTCAAAGGTCATTTGAAACTCCCGAATCGTCTATTTTTATGCCACAATACGCTAATGTTGCGTCATTTTACGGCCTGTCACAAAAAAACGATATTCCTTGGCTTACAGGGGCGTAAACCCGATGTTTCAGCTGAATAAGGACTGGGAAACGCGAGAAAAGGCATTTGCTGCTTTCTCCATGGGACCGTTGACCGATTTCTGGCGCCAGCGCGAGGAAGATGAGTTTACGGGCGTTGGGGATATCCCGGTACGCTTCGTTCGTTTCCGTGATGAAAAAAATGACCGGGTGATTGTCGTCTGCCCCGGACGTATCGAAAGCTACATCAAATATGCCGAGCTGGCGTACGATCTGTTCCATCTGGGTTTTGATGTGTTAATTATCGACCATCGCGGGCAGGGACTTTCCGGTCGGATGTTGCCGGATACCCATCGTGGCCACGTGGAAAACTTCAGCGATTACGTCGACGATCTGGCCGCATTCTGGCAGCAGGAAGTGCAGCCCGGCCCGTGGCGCAAGCGCTATATTCTTGCGCACTCCATGGGCGGCGCCATCTCTACGCTCTTTTTGCAGCGCTACGATCACCAGTGCGATGCCATTGCGCTTACCGCGCCGATGTATGGCATTGTGATACGTTTTCCGGACTGGATGGTGCGCCATCTTCTCGACTGGGCTGAGGGCCATCAGCGCATTCGTGAAGGCTACGCCATCGGAACAGGACGCTGGCGGGCTTTGCCGTTTGCCATCAACGTCTTAACCCACAGCCAGCAGCGTTATCGCCGCAACCTGCGTTTCTATGCCGATGAGCCGCGCTTGCGCGTTGGCGGCCCCACCTGGCATTGGGTACGCGAAGGTATTCTGGCGGGTGAAGAGGTGTTGGCGGGTGCCGGTCAGGACGATACGCCCACGCTCATCCTTCAGGCTGAAGAGGAGCGGGTGGTGGATAACCGCATGCACGACCGCTTCTGTGAACGCCGGGCCGCAGCCGGTCACCCTTGCGAAGGGGGTAAACCGCTGGTCATAAACGGCGCGTACCATGAGATCCTTTTCGAAAAGGACGCCATGCGATCGGTCGCACTCCACGCCATCGTCGACTTTTTCGACAGGCATAACTGATATTCACCAGAGGTTAAATTTTTCTATGTACCAGGTTGTCGCGTCTGATTTAGATGGCACGCTGCTCTCCCCCGATCACACTTTATCGCCCTACGCGAAAGAGACCCTGAAACTCCTGACCGCCCGAGGCGTGAATTTTGTCTTCGCCACCGGTCGCCACCACGTTGATGTGGGGCAGATCCGCGATAATCTGGAGATCAAATCCTATATGATCACCTCCAACGGCGCCCGCGTGCACGATCTGGACGGTAATCTGATCTTCACCCATAACCTCGATCGCGACATCGCCACCGATCTGTTCGGGATCATGCACAACAACCCCGACATCATCACCAACGTCTATCGCGACGACGAGTGGTTTATGAACCGTCACCGCCCGGACGAGATGCGTTTCTTTAAAGAGGCGGTATTCAACTATTCGCTGTATGAGCCGGGTCTGCTGGAGCCGGAAGGCATCAGCAAGGTGTTCTTCACCACCGACAGCCACGAAGCGCTGCTGCCGCTGGAGCAGGCGATTAACGCCCGCTGGGGCGATCGGGTTAACGTTAGCTTCTCCACGCTGACCTGCCTGGAAGTGATGGCGGGCGGCGTCTCCAAGGGGCATGCCCTTGAAGCGGTAGCCAAACGCCTGGGCTTTGATCTTAAGGACTGCATCGCCTTTGGCGACGGCATGAACGACGCCGAAATGCTCTCCATGGCGGGCAAGGGCTGCATCATGGAAAACGCCCACCAGCGCCTGAAAGATCTGCACCCGGAGCTGGAAGTGATCGGCACTAACGGCGATAACGCGGTGCCAAAATATCTGCGTAAGCTGTTTCTTGAATAATCTTCATTTGGTTGTTTAACGTTCAGTTGTCAACCGCGGAGTTCGCTACAATGCCTGTCCATCTTTTCAAGAGACAAGCATTGTGGCGCTACTCATTATCACCACTATTCTGTGGGCCTTCTCCTTTAGCCTTATCGGTGAATATCTCGCCGGATATGTCGACAGCTATTTCTCGGTGCTGATGCGCGTAGGGCTGGCGGCGCTGGTGTTCCTGCCGTTCCTGCGTACGCGCGGACAAACGCTGAAAACCCTTCTGCTGTACATGCTGGTAGGCGCGATGCAGCTCGGCATCATGTACCTGTTCAGCTTCCGCGCTTACGTCTACCTGTCGGTATCGGAATTCCTGCTGTTTACCGTGCTCACGCCGCTCTATATCACGCTGATTTACGATCTGCTGAGCAAACGCCGTTTGCGCTGGGGCTACCTGCTGAGCGCGGCGCTGGCGGTGGTGGGTGCGGCGATCATTCGCTACGACAAAGTGAGCGACCACTTCTGGACCGGGCTGATGTTTGTCCAGCTCGCCAACATCAGCTTTGCCATCGGCATGGTGGGGTATAAGCGTTTGATGGAAACCCGTCCGATGCCGCAGCACAACGCCTTTGCCTGGTTTTATATGGGGGCGGCGATTGTGGCGGTCGCGGCGTGGTTTATGCTGGGGAACCCACAAAAACTGCCGACCACGACGGTGCAGTGGAGCGTGCTGGTCTGGCTGGGGGTGGTGGCATCCGGGCTGGGTTACTTCATGTGGAACTACGGCGCCACGCAGGTTGACGCCGGAACGCTCGGGATTATGAACAACGTTCACGTCCCGGCAGGCCTGCTGGTGAACCTCGCCATCTGGCAGGAACAACCGCACTGGCCGAGCTTCATTATTGGGGGGACGGTGATCCTGGCTTCACTGTGGGTGCATCGCCGTTGGGTCGCTCCGCGCTCCGGACAAACGGCAGATGATCGCAAGCGTGATTCCGCGCTGAGCGAATAAAGGCCTCGGTAACCGGTTGACGCTGCTCGCCATCGCGTACGGCGGCGTACAACCGGCTCCACAATCCCTCGCCCAGGGTTCTGGTCACCACCAGGCCCTGGCGTTCAAAGCTCTCCACCACCCAGTGTGGTAACGCGGCAATACCCATGCGGGCCGCCACCATCTGAATTAACAGCAGAGTATTGTCCACGCTTTTCAGCTGCGGGCTGATACCCGCCGGCTGAAGAAAGTGACGCCAGATATCCAGACGACTGCGCTGGACCGGGTAGATCAGCAGCGTTTCGGTCGCCAGATCTTCCGGCGTAATGCGCGTTCTGGCAGCCAGTGGATGATCCGGGGCCAGCACCAGGCGAACTTCAAAATCAAACATCGGCGAATAGTGCAGGCCACTGCGCGGCAGAATATCCGAGGTCATGACCAGATCCAGCTCGCCCTGCTGGAGTGACGGTTGCGGGTCAAAGGTCACGCCGGATTTAAAGTCCATCTCCACCTGCGGCCATCTCTGGCGGAAGTTCTCAAGCGCGGGTGTCAGCCACTGGATACAGCTGTGGCACTCAATGGCGATGCGCAGCCGGGTTTGCTGGGGCTCATGGCAGGCCTGCAACGCGCTGGCGATCTGCGGCAACACCTGATTCGCCAGCTGCAGCAGGATCTCACCCTGCGGCGTGAAGCGTAGCGGCTGACTCTTACGCACAAACAGACGAAAGCCAAGGCGCTGTTCCAGATCGCTGAACTGGTGGGAAAGGGCGGATTGCGTCTGGTGCAGCGCCGCCGCCGCCGCCGCAAGAGAGCCGCAGTTCCGCAACGCCTGGAGCGTTTTCAGGTGTTTTATCTCGATCATGAATGTCCTTCACTTCGCCATGAACAATTTGCGCTTGAGGAATATACAGTACCTACACATTATGGAAGTGTAAACATCTGGACGGCTAAATACTGAAAATTCCATAAGGAGCACATCATGACAATTCGCAACCATACCCTCGGTTTCCCGCGCGTCGGCCTGCGCCGCGAGCTGAAAAAAGCGCTCGAAAGCTACTGGGCGGGTAACGCCACCCGTGATGAACTGCTGGCGGTGGGACGCGAACTCCGTGCCCGCCACTGGGATCAGCAGAAGCAGGCGGGCATTGACCTGCTGCCGGTGGGCGATTTCGCCTGGTACGACCATGTTCTGACGACCAGCCTGCTGCTGGGCAACGTGCCGGCTCGTCATCAGAACAACGATGGCTCGGTAGATATCGACACCCTGTTCCGCATTGGCCGTGGCCGTGCGCCAACGGGTGAACCCGCGGCGGCGGCAGAGATGACCAAATGGTTCAACACCAACTACCACTACATGGTGCCGGAGTTCGTGAAGGGCCAGCAGTTCAGACTGACCTGGACCCAGTTGCTGGATGAGGTGGACGAAGCCCTGGCCCTCGGCCATCAGGTGAAACCTGTTCTGCTGGGGCCGGTAACGTACCTGTGGCTCGGTAAAGTGAAGGGCGAACAGTTTGATCGCCTGAGCCTGCTGCATGAGATCCTGCCGGTGTACCAGCAGGTGCTGGGCGAACTGGCGAAACGCGGCGTTGAGTGGGTACAGATCGACGAACCGGCGCTGGTGCTGGAGCTGCCGCAGGCATGGCTGGATGCCTTCAAACCGGCATACGACGCCCTCGCGGGCCAGGTGAAGCTGCTGCTCACCACCTATTTCGAAGGCGTGACGCCAAATCTCGATACCATCACTGCGCTGCCGGTGCAGGGGCTGCATGTTGATCTGGTGCACGGTAAAGATGACGTGGCAGAACTCCATTCCCGTCTGCCGTCCGACTGGCTGCTCTCTGCCGGGCTGGTGAACGGTCGCAACGTCTGGCGCGCCGATCTGACAGAAAAATATGGTCAGATTAAAGAGATCGTTGGTAAACGCGATCTGTGGATCGCCTCATCCTGCTCCCTGCTGCACAGCCCGATCGACCTCAGCGTCGAAACCCGTCTGGATGCCGAAGTGAAGAGCTGGTTTGCCTTTGCCCTACAAAAATGCGAAGAGCTGGCCCTGCTGCGCGATGCGCTGAACAGCGGCGATACGGCGGCGATTACCGCATGGAGCGCGCCAATTCAGGCCCGCCGCCACTCTACCCGCGTGCACAACCCGGCGGTTGAGAAACGTCTGGCCGCCATCACCGCGAAGGAGAGCCAGCGTCAGAGTCCTTATGAGGTGCGTGCTGAAGCCCAGCGTGCCCGCTTTAAACTCCCGGCCTGGCCAACCACCACTATCGGCTCCTTCCCGCAGACCACCGAGATCCGTGGCCTGCGTCTGGACTTCAAAAAGGGCAATCTGGACGCTGGCAACTACCGCACCGGCATCGCCGAACATATCAAGCAGGCGATTGTGGAGCAGGAGCGCCTGGGGCTGGATGTGCTGGTCCACGGCGAAGCCGAGCGTAACGACATGGTGGAGTACTTCGGTGAGCATCTGGACGGTTTCGTCTTTACCCAGAATGGCTGGGTGCAGAGCTACGGCTCCCGCTGCGTGAAGCCGCCGGTGGTGATCGGGGACGTCAGCCGCCCGGAAGCGATCACCGTTGAGTGGGCGAAGTATGCCCAGTCCCTGACCGACAAACCGGTAAAAGGCATGTTGACCGGGCCGGTGACCATTCTCTGCTGGTCCTTCCCGCGTGAGGATGTGACGCGTGAGACCATCGCGAAGCAGATCGCGCTGGCGCTGCGTGACGAAGTGGCGGATCTGGAAGCCGCCGGTATCGGCATCATTCAGATTGACGAACCGGCACTGCGCGAAGGACTGCCGCTGCGTCGCAGCGACTGGGATGCCTATCTGAAGTGGGGGGTGGAAGCCTTCCGCATCAACGCTGCGGTGGCGAAGGATGAGACCCAGATCCACACCCACATGTGTTACTGCGAGTTCAACGACATCATGGACTCCATCGCCGCGCTGGATGCCGACGTGATCACCATCGAAACCTCACGCTCGGATATGGAGCTGCTGGAGTCGTTTGAAGAGTTCGACTACCCGAACGAGATCGGCCCGGGCGTCTATGACATTCACTCCCCGAACGTCCCGAGCGTAGAGTGGATTGAAGCCCTGCTGCAAAAAGCGGCTCAGCGCATTCCGGCAGAGCGCCTGTGGGTGAACCCGGACTGCGGCCTGAAAACCCGCGGCTGGCCTGAAACGCGCGCCGCACTGGCGAACATGGTGAAGGCGGCGCAGAATTTGCGTCAGGGTTAACCCTGGCGCACGTTTGCCGGGCGGCGTGTGGCTGCCCGGCCTACGTACGACCTTCCTGAATAATTAAAACTCTCTTGCTATTACCATATAACCATTAAACCTGACTGAGCATTCATCGTCATTTATAAGGCCAGAAGCAATGAATATATCTTCCTTTTTTTTCTTGTTGATATAAGTGTATTTTACAGTGAGGGATTGAGTGTTGTTTTCATAATAACTGTCCAGGTAAGCACCCTCGGGTATTGTCGCTTTTCCCTGTGCCACAGCCATTTCATAATCGATTTTTGCTAATGATTGCGCGTACAGTTTTGATACAGGAGAAAGGTCAATAATTTTAATGGTTGTTTTGTTTCGCTGAATAGTCGACGTATCAATTTGTAAGTCTCGCGAAATGGCATTGAATAAAGCGGTCTCCATTGACGCACCGACAATAGCACATCCATTATTATTTGCGTGCGTAAGAAAAGGATAAATAATCAATAGGTAGAGAGATTTTTTATTAAGCATTAATCCTCCACAACGAGTATTTTATCACTGCTTGCAGCAATGATTTTACGACTGGATAAAGTTAGGATGATACATCCGTCGGATGCCTCTCCCGGATGCAATGAACTTTCCCCATGTATCATGAAGCCATCCCGACCGCACATATCGTTCCCGGCGTAGGGAGTTAATCTCATTGTCCATGCTTTGGTTTTAGAATGATAAAAAGCGGGTCCTATTGTATACGTTCCTCTTGGTAGCGGGCCTTTGTTTTTTACACATTCATTTGCTGAGTCGTTTTTAAACCCAGGCCTACCTGCATACTGACCATCAAACTGATAAGTGCCATCCAGATAAAATGAGTGCGAACTTACTTTATAAACCCACGTCATACCGTAGCCTCCTCCTCAGCATCCCATCTGTCTGTATGAATAATATTTCCATCCAGATAGTGCCATGTGATTATTTAATAAGCTAAATAAAAGGCTTCAAGGTGATTGTGCCTTTCAAAGGTGGTATTTTTAATGTCGAACATTAACGGTTCTATTCCATGAACCCTGACATTTTCCATCATTATACGGAAATATTCCTCTTCCTGACCATTATAATTGATACGGAAAAACTTAAGCTCTGCTTGCTTAAATTTTTGACCAGTAGATACGCCTTTATAAAGGTAAGGCGATGAGCTATCAATTTCTTTGATTAAAGCAAAGTCACCATGGATACGTTTGCCAGTAATTTTACCTGTAAGGTTGTCCGTGGGAAGATCGACAGAATGCATAAACTCTATAATCTCAATGCTTCCTTCTCTTCCTTGTATATCAACTGAACCTTTAACCTGATTTCTTGTATGGTCTGTTAACCAAAGATATACCGGTATAGCCATCCTGTAACCTCCTGTTTGGCAAGTAATATGGATGCCAGCGTACGCCCCACATACAGGAGAGAAAAGCATAACTGTATGGTTAATTTCCTAAAGCGTTTGTAATTTATGATGGCTCACAAAATCAGGGAGGCGATTGTTATTTAAATAGTGATCCTCTCTGTAGAATATATAAATAGATGTTTATATTGCTGGAATTAATAACCATGGATTGTACGCCCGGCAGACGTGCCGGGCGTAAGGGTATTATTTTTTAATGCCATACTGCGCAAACCACGCCAGCATCCGCTGCCAGCCATCCTTCGCTGACTCTTCGTGATAGCTCGGACGGTAATCGGCATTAAACGCGTGACCCGCTCCCGGATAGACCACAATCTCCGCCGTTGCGTTCGCCGCCCGCAGGGCATGACGCATCGTCTCGACGGTATCCAGTGGAATGCCGGTGTCTTCGGCGCCATAGAGCCCCAGCACGGGGGCGTTTAAATCGGTAGCCACATCCACCGGATGCTTTGGTGAGTTCAGGGTTTTCTCGCCGACCAGTTTGCCATACCACGCCACGGCTGCTTTCAGCTGCGGGTTATGGGCGGCATAGAGCCAGCTGATCCGTCCGCCCCAGCAGAAACCGGTCGCCAGCAGACGATGAGGATCGCCACCGTTGCGCGCTGCCCAGTTGGCGACATGATCGAGATCCGCCAGCACCTGCGCGTCCGGCACTTTACTGACCAGATTGCTGAACAGGGTAGGGATGTCGCTGTACTCGTTCGGATCGCCCTGACGGAAGTAGAGCTCCGGCGCGACCGCCAGATAGCCTTCCAGCGCCAGGCGGCGACAGATATCGCGAATATGCTCATGTACGCCGAAAATTTCCTGAATCACGATGACGATCGGCAATGCCCCTTGCGCATTTTTGGGCCGGGCATGGTAAGCAGGCATATTATCGCCCTGGGTCGGAATCGAGGTCTCCCCGGCGGTAATCGCCTCGTCGGGGGTAGTGACAACGGTTGAGGCTTGCAGATCAGCAGCAGGGGCAAATCCAGATGTTCCAGTCATGGCATTCTCCGTACCAATTAGCGCAAAAGTAAATATAGTCCGCAGGTTAACAATCCACAGTGCCCGAAACAGGCTATCTTTTGTGCAACAGATAACGATATAAGTCGTTAATGTGATGTTAATCACTATTTCATGGTAATTAAATGCAATCAATTTCATTCGCGGTGATATCTGTCACGAAATTAAGCTATATGCTCCGGTAAAGTACCGCTTTGCTTCTGCTGACAAACTGACCCACAGAGGAGTTTTCTATGTCTAAGTCTGATGTTTTTCATCTCGGCCTCACTAAAAATGATTTACAAGGGGCTACGCTCGCTATCGTCCCTGGCGATCCTGAGCGTGTGGAAAAGATCGCCGCGCTGATGGATAAGCCGGTTAAGCTGGCAGCCCATCGCGAATTCACGACCTGGCGGGCAGAGCTGGATGGCAAAGCGGTGATCGTCTGCTCAACCGGTATCGGTGGCCCGTCTACCTCTATTGCCGTTGAAGAGCTGGCACAGCTGGGCATCCGTACTTTCCTGCGTATCGGTACGACCGGTGCGATCCAGCCGCACATCAACGTTGGCGACGTACTGGTCACCACCGCGTCCGTGCGTCTGGACGGCGCGAGCCTGCACTTTGCCCCGATGGAGTTCCCGGCAGTGGCCGATTTCGAGTGCACCACCGCGCTGGTGGAAGCCGCGAAATCCGTCGGCGCAACCACTCACGTTGGCGTGACCGCCTCCTCAGACACCTTCTACCCGGGCCAGGAGCGCTACGATACCTTCTCCGGTCGCGTGGTCAGCCGTTTCAAAGGCTCGATGGAAGAGTGGCAGTCTATGGGCGTTATGAACTATGAAATGGAATCCGCTACGCTGCTGACCATGTGTGCAAGCCAGGGTCTGCGTGCCGGTATGGTTGCGGGTGTCATTGTGAACCGTACCCAGCAAGAGATCCCGAACGCCGAGACCATGAAGCAGACCGAAAGCCACGCGGTGAAAATCGTGGTGGAAGCGGCCCGCCGCCTGCTGTAATTACTCCTTTTCTTTGCCAAAGGCCGACCCGTTCGGCCTTTTTCTTTGCGTAGCCCCTCGCAGAAAACCCTTTTCAAACTGGACGTTTATACAGCACAATTCTATTTTGTGCGGGTCATACCTTGATGCAGGGGGCGTCGTGGATATTTCCATCCTTTTTTATGTCGTTATCGCGCTGGTCAGCGTCGGCGTGGGCTGGTTGTTCGCCAGCTATCAGCATGCTCAGCAAAAAGCCGATCAGCTGGCCGAACGTGAGGAGATGGTGGCTGCCTTAAGCGCGCTGAAACAACAGGCGGCGCAAAGCGGACACTGGCGCGACGAGTGCGAGCTACTCAATAACGAACTGCGTAATCTGCGGGATATCAATACCTCGCTGGAAGCCGACCTGCGCGAAGTCACCACCCGCCTGGAATCCACCCAACTGCATGCGGAAGATAAAATCCGCCAGATGATCAACAGCGAACAGCGCCTGAGCGAGCAGTTCGAAAACCTGGCGAACCGCATCTTTGAGCAGAGCAACCGCCGTGTTGACGAGCAAAACCGTCAGAGCCTGAACGGTCTGCTGACTCCCCTGCGCGAACAGCTGGACGGTTTTCGTCGCCAGGTGCAGGACAGCTTTGGCCAGGAGGCGCGGGAGCGACACACGCTGGCCCATGAAATTCGCAATCTCCAGCAGCTAAATGCCCAGATGGCCCAGGAAGCGATCAACCTGACCCGGGCGCTGAAAGGCGACAATAAAACCCAGGGCAACTGGGGCGAAGTGGTGTTGACCCGCGTACTGGAAGCTTCCGGCCTGCGTGAAGGGCATGAATATCAGACCCAGGTCAGTATCGAAACAGAATCTCGCGCGCGGATGCAGCCGGATGTCATTGTCCGCCTGCCGCAGGAGAAGGATGTGGTCATCGATGCCAAAATGACGTTGGTGGCCTATGAGCGTTACTTTAATGCCGAGGACGACTACACCCGCGAGACGGCGTTGCAGGAGCATATCGCCTCGGTGCGGAACCACATTCGCCTGCTGGGGCGTAAAGATTATCAGCAGTTACCCGGCCTGCGTTCGCTTGACTATGTGCTTATGTTTATCCCGGTTGAACCCGCCTTCTTACTGGCGCTGGACCGCCAGCCGGAGCTGATCTCCGAAGCGTTAAAAAACAACATTATGCTGGTCAGCCCGACCACGCTGCTGGTGGCGCTGCGTACCATTGCTAATCTTTGGCGCTACGAGCATCAGAGCCGCAATGCCCAGCAGATTGCCGATCGCGCCAGCCGGTTGTACGACAAAATGCGCCTGTTCGTCGATGACATGTCGTCCGTTGGGCAGAGTCTGGATCGCGCCCAGGATAACTATCGTCAGGCGATGAAAAAGCTGGCCTCCGGTCGCGGCAATCTGCTGGCTCAGGCCGAATCGTTCCGCAGCCTTGGCGTGGAGGTTAAACGCGAGATTAATCCGGATTTAGTCGAGCAGGCCACCGCGCAGGATGAAGAGTACCGGTTGCGTGGCGAGGGCGATGTTCAAAAGACAAACAATACGTTAGCAGAGGCACACGCGTCGGCAGACCTGTAGGGCGTTATTCCTGGGGTGGTTGAATCGTAGGGCAAATTCGCCCAATCTGTTACACTTCTCGTACATTTGATTGATAAGCAGGCTCTGAGATGGTTGAAGATTCACAAGACACAACGCACTTTGGCTTTCAGACTGTCGCTAAAGCGCAGAAAGCTGACATGGTGGCCCACGTATTCCATTCCGTGGCGGCGAAGTACGATGTAATGAATGACCTGATGTCATTCGGCATTCATCGCTTGTGGAAGCGCTTCACTATTGATTGTAGCGGCGTGCGTCGTGGGCAAACCGTGCTTGATCTGGCGGGCGGGACCGGCGACCTTACCGCGAAATTCTCGCGTCTGGTAGGGGAAACAGGCCGCGTTGTGCTGGCTGATATCAACGACTCCATGCTGAAAATGGGGCGTGAGAAACTGCGCAATCTCGGTGTGGTCGGCAACGTTGAGTACGTCCAGGCGAACGCCGAGGCGCTGCCTTTCCCGGATAACACTTTTGACTGCATCACCATCTCGTTCGGTCTGCGTAACGTCACCGATAAAGAGAAAGCGCTGCGTTCCATGTACCGCGTGCTGAAACCGGGTGGACGCCTGCTGGTGCTGGAGTTCTCTAAACCGATTATTGAGCCCCTGAGCAAAGCGTACGACGCTTACTCTTTCCACATTCTGCCGCGCATTGGTGAAGTGGTTGCTAACGATGCCGACAGCTATCGCTACCTGGCCGAGTCCATCCGTATGCACCCTAACCAGGACACGTTAAAGGCTATGATGCAGGATGCGGGCTTTGACAATGTTGATTACTTCAACATGACCGCGGGCGTTGTCGCCCTGCATCGCGGGTACAAGTTCTGAGTGGAGGTGGCAGATGCCGTTTAAACCCTTGATCACAGCCGGTGTTGAAAACGTACTCAATACCTTTCTGTATCGCTCGCCCGCGCTCAAAACGGCACGCCAGCGACTGAACGGTAAAGTGCTGCGCGTGGTGGTAAAAGAGTTTTCGACCCCGCTGGTGCTGGTATTTAGCGAGCGTCAGCTCGACGTGCTGGGCGAGTGGGAGGGCGAGGCTGACTGCTCTGTTATCACCCATATGAGTACGCTGCCTAAACTGCGCGATCGCCAGCAGCTCACCGCCCTCATCCGTAGCGGTGAGCTGGAAGTCGACGGCGATATCCAGGTGGTACAAAACTTCGTTTCGCTGGCTGACCTGGCGGAATTTGATCCGGCTGAACTGCTGGCTCCCTGGACGGGCGATATTGCCGCAGAGGGGATCAGTAAAGTGCTGCGCGGCGGTGCCTCATTGCTGAAAAAAGGTTTTCAGCGTCAGCAGCGCTATGCTGCGGAGGTGCTTACCGAAGAGTGGCGCATGGCTCCCGGGCCGCTGGAAGCAGCATGGTTTGCAGAAGAAACCGCCGCGGTTGAACGTTCGGTTGATGCACTGACTAAAAGGCTTGAAAAGCTGGAGGGCAAATGACGCCAGGTGAAATTCGGCGCCTCTATTTTATCATCCGCACCTTTTTGAGCTACGGGCTCGATGAGTTGATCCCTCGAATGCGTATTACCTTGCCGCTGCGCCTCTGGCGGCAAACGCTATTCTGGATGCCAAATCGCCATAAAGACAAGCTGCTCGGTGAGCGGCTGCGGCTGGCGTTGCAGGAGCTGGGTCCGGTATGGATCAAGTTCGGCCAGATGCTCTCGACCCGCCGCGATCTCTTCCCTCCCCAGATTGCCGATCAGCTGGCTCTGCTGCAGGATAAAGTCGCCCCGTTCGATGGCCGGCTGGCAAAGCGGCAGATCGAAAAGGCGATGGGTGATATCCCGGTAGAAAGCTGGTTCGATGACTTCGACATCCAACCGCTGGCTTCGGCCTCTATCGCCCAGGTTCACACCGCGCGGCTGAAAGAGAACGGCAAAGAGGTGGTCATCAAGGTGATCCGCCCGGATATTCTGCCGATCATCAGAGCCGACATGAGACTCATCTACCGTCTGGCTCGCTGGGTGCCGCGTCTGTTGCCTGATGGCCGTCGCCTGCGTCCGATGGAAGTGGTGCGTGAATATGAAAAGACGCTGATTGATGAGCTGAATCTGCTGCGTGAATCGGCGAACGCGATTCAGCTGCGCCGCAATTTTGAAAACAGCCCGATGCTGTATGTGCCGGAGGTCTACTCCGACTATTGCAGCCAGGACATGATGGTGATGGAGCGCATCTACGGCATCCCGGTATCGGACGTCGCGACCCTCGAAAAGCAGGGCACCAACATGAAGCTGCTGGCCGAGCGTGGCGTACAGGTCTTCTTTACCCAGGTGTTCCGCGACAGCTTCTTCCATGCCGACATGCACCCCGGCAATATCTTCGTGAGTTACGAGCACCCGGAAGATCCGCAATACATCGGCATTGACTGCGGTATCGTCGGCTCGCTGAACAAAGAAGATAAGCGCTATCTGGCCGAGAACTTTATCGCCTTCTTCAATCGCGATTACCGTAAAGTGGCTGAACTGCACGTCGACTCCGGTTGGGTTCCTCCGGACACCAACGTCGAAGAGTTTGAGTTCGCTATTCGGACGGTTTGTGAGCCTATTTTCGAGAAACCGCTGGCGGAGATCTCGTTTGGCCATGTGCTGCTGAACCTGTTCAATACCGCCCGACGCTTCAATATGGAAGTGCAGCCGCAATTAGTTTTACTTCAGAAAACATTACTTTACGTTGAAGGGGTGGGGCGGCAACTCTATCCTCAGTTAGACTTATGGAAAACGGCAAAACCGTTCCTTGAGTCCTGGATCAAAGACCAGGTTGGGCTGCCTGCCCTGGTCCGCTCCCTGAAAGAGAAAGCACCTTTCTGGATCGAAAAAATGCCCGAACTGCCGGAACTGGTGTACGACAGTTTGCGTCAGAGCAAAAACTTGCAACATAGCGTAGATAAAATCGCTCGTGAGCTGCAAACCAATCATGTGCGTCAGGGCCAGTCACGGTATCTGTTTGGCATAGGCGCCACGCTGTTGTTAAGCGGCACGCTATTGCTAATCAACCGTCCTGACTGGGAGTTGATGCCCGCCTGGCTGATGGCCGGTGGAGTGGTGGTCTGGCTGGCAGGATGGCGTAAAACACGCTGAATTGCATCGCTATCGCAGGGCCGCATAACGTATAATGCGGCCTGATTAATTTATCATCTACAACTGAGGAAGAAGTATGGGTGGTATCAGTATCTGGCAATTGGTGATTATTGCCGTCATCGTCGTGCTGCTTTTCGGTACCAAAAAACTGGGTTCTATCGGTTCCGATCTTGGCGCCTCCATCAAAGGCTTCAAGAAAGCGATCAAAGACGATGACGAGAAGCAGGACAAATCCAGCCAGGACGCGGATTTCACTGCTAAATCTATCGCCGATAAACCAGACGACGTCAAAAAGGAAAATGCTAAACGCCACGATAACGAGCAGGTGTAATCCGTGTTTGATATTGGTTTTAGCGAACTGCTGCTGGTATTCGTGATTGGCCTCATTGTACTGGGGCCACAGCGTTTGCCGGTGGCAGTAAAAACAATTGCAGGCTGGGTGCGGGCGCTACGTTCGCTTGCGACAACGGTTCAAAACGAGCTGGCGCAGGAGCTTAAGCTGCAGGAGTTTCAGGACAGCCTGAAAAAAGTGGAGAAGGCGAGCATGGATAACCTGACGCCGGAACTCAAAGCCTCCATGGATGAACTGCGCGAAGCGGCGGAATCCATGAAGCGCTCCTACAGCGTTAACGACCCGGAAAAAGCGAGTGATGAAGCCAACACCATTCGCAATCCGCTGGTCAAAGATAACGAAGCGCAGCACGAAGGCGTGACGCCTGCTACCGCAGAACACCAGGCCAGTGCGCCCGAACAGACGCCTTCAGAGCCGGTGATCAAAAATTCAGAACCGACGCCAGCGTCCGCAGAGAAGAAGCCTGCCCCCGTCGCTGATGCGTCCCCCTCGTCGAGTGATAAAGCGTAAATATGGCAGTAGATGAAACTCAACCGCTGATTACGCACCTGATCGAGCTGCGTAAGCGCCTGCTGAACTGCATTATTGCGGTCTTCCTCATTTTTATAGGCCTGGTCTATTTCGCCAACGACATCTATCAGGTGGTCTCTGCGCCGCTGATTAAACAGATGCCGCTGGGTGCAACCATGATTGCGACCGATGTCGCGTCGCCCTTCTTCACGCCGATTAAGCTGACCTTCTGGGTGTCGCTGATTGCTTCTGCCCCGGTGATCCTTTACCAGGTCTGGGCCTTTATTGCCCCTGCGCTGTATAAGCATGAACGCCGTCTGGTGATCCCGCTGCTGGTCTCCAGCTCGCTGCTGTTTTATATCGGCATGGCCTTCGCCTACTTCGTGGTTTTCCCCCTGGCCTTTGGCTTCCTGGCAAACACCGCGCCGGTAGGGGTCCAGGTCTCGACGGACATTGCCAGTTATCTGAGCTTTGTGATGGCGCTGTTTATGGCCTTCGGCGTGGCGTTTGAGGTGCCGGTTGCCATCGTGCTGCTCTGCTGGGTGGGGATCACCACGCCGGAAGACTTGCGTAAAAAGCGTCCGTACATTCTGGTGGGTGCCTTCGTCATTGGCATGATGCTAACGCCGCCGGATGTCTTCTCGCAAACCCTGCTGGCAATCCCGATGTATTGCCTGTTTGAGGTCGGCGTCTTCTTCTCGCGCTTCTATATTGGAAAGCGACGTGAAGATCACGAGGAAGAGTCAGAAGAATAAAACCAACCGCCCGCCAGGGCGGTTGTCATATGGGAGCGAGTATGTTTGATATCGGTCTGAACCTGACCAGTCCCCAGTTTGCCCAGGATCGCGATGAGGTCGTTGCCAGGGCCTTCGCTGCCGGGGTAAAGGGCTTACTGCTGACGGGCACCAACCTGCATGAAAGTGAGCAGGCGCAGCAGCTGGCGCAACGTTACGATCGCTGCTGGTCAACGGCAGGCGTTCATCCTCACGACAGCAGCCAGTGGACGACAGAGAGCGCAGATACGCTGCGGGCGTTAGCCGCCTCGCCTGAGGTCGTGGCAATCGGAGAGTGTGGCCTCGACTTTAATCGCAACTTCTCCACCCCCACCGAGCAGGAGCATGCCTTTAGCGCCCAGCTTGCACTGGCCGCGGAGCTGGGTATGCCAGTATTTATGCACTGCCGTGACGCTCACGAACGCTTTCTGGCGTTGCTGGAACCCTGGCTGGATAAACTGCCCGGCGCGGTGCTGCACTGTTTTACCGGCACGCGTGAGGAGGCGATAGCTTGTCTGGATCGTGGCTTATATCTGGGGATCACCGGCTGGGTCTGCGATGAACGGCGCGGGCTGGCGCTGCGTGAACTGTTACCGGTTATTCCTGCCGAACGCCTGCTGATTGAGACCGATGCGCCGTACCTGCTGCCGCGCGATCTCAGCCCTAAACCGGCCTCAAGGCGTAATGAGCCAGCCTGGCTGGGCCATATACTTGAGCGGGTGGCCCACTGGCGCGGCGAAGAGACGCAGTGGCTGGCTGCGCAGACGGATGACAACGTGCGTCGTCTGTTTGGCGTCGACTTTTAAACTTTGCGGAAACTGGTGTTTTTCACGCTCTGCTTCACTTCTTTATTCAGCAAGTTCAGCAGCAGCATGGAGCGGGCTTCCCCATCCGGCTCAGCGAAAATCGCTACCAGCCCTTCGAACGCCCCTTCGGTGATCACCACATCATCGCCGGAGAAGGGCGTATCAGGATCGGTCATGCCTTCTGGCTGTTTATAAACCGAGAGCTGGTGGATGACGGAAGAGGGCACCGTGGCCGGATGAACGCCAAAGCGCACGAAGTGGCTGACGCCGCGTGTCGCATTGATGGTGGTGGTGTGGATCACTTCAGGGTCGAATTCAACAAACAGATAGTTAGGAAACAGCGGCTCGCTGACGGTTGTACGTTTACCGCGAACCATTTTTTCCAGCGTGATCACAGGCGTCAGACAGTTCACTGCCTGGCGTTCCAGATGTTCCTGAGCACGCTGAAGTTGCCCACGCTTGCAATACAGTAAATACCAGGCCCGCATAATGACTCTTTTCCGCTTGTTATGCCGGCAAGCATATCAAAACCCTGGCGGGATCGCTAAGCTGATTATAATGGCAGTACGCAGAAGAAGCCGTGAATCTTCACGCTAATTTAACAAAAATACAGCATCACGCAGTCTTACGCCGTATAATGAACCGCATACAGAGAGAGCTTGACTAACTGCATGAAATACAACGATCTACGCGACTTCCTGGAACTGCTGGAAAAGCAGGGCGAACTCAAACGTATTACCCTGCCTGTCGATCCTTATCTGGAGATGACAGAGATTGCCGACCGCACCCTGCGTGCCGGTGGGCCAGCGCTGCTGTTTGAAAATCCGAAAGGCTACACCATGCCGGTGCTCTGTAACCTGTTTGGCACACCCAGGCGTGTGGCGATGGGGATGGGGCAGGAGGATGTCAGCGCGTTGCGTGAAGTAGGTAAGCTGCTGGCTTTTCTGAAAGAGCCTGAGCCACCAAAAGGTTTTCGCGATCTCTTTGATAAGCTGCCGCAGTTTAAGCAGGTGTTGAACATGCCGACCAAACGGCTGCGTGGTGCCCCCTGCCAGCAGAAAATCGTGGAAGGCGATGCGGTCGATCTGACCCGAATTCCCATCATGCAGTGCTGGCCAGAAGACGCCGCCCCGCTGATCACCTGGGGCCTGACCGTAACGCGCGGGCCGCACAAAGAGCGCCAGAATCTTGGGATCTACCGTCAGCAGCTGATCGGTAAAAACAAACTCATTATGCGCTGGCTGTCGCACCGCGGCGGCGCGCTTGATTTCCAGGAGTGGTGTGCTGCGCATCCGGGCGAACGCTTCCCGGTCTCCGTGGCGCTGGGTGCCGATCCGGCCACTATACTCGGCGCAGTGACGCCGGTGCCCGACACGCTGTCGGAATATGCCTTTGCCGGGTTACTGCGTGGCACCAAAACCGAAGTGGTGAAGTGCGTTTCTAACGATCTGGAAGTGCCCGCCAGCGCTGAAATCGTCCTCGAAGGCTACATCGAAGCTGGAGAGATGGCCCCGGAAGGGCCGTATGGCGACCACACCGGCTATTACAATGAAATAGACAACTTCCCGGTATTTACCGTGACGCACATTACCCAGCGGAAAGATGCGATTTACCACTCCACCTATACCGGCCGTCCACCAGATGAACCTGCCGTACTGGGCGTGGCGCTCAACGAAGTGTTTGTGCCTATTCTGCAAAAACAGTTCCCGGAGATCGTTGATTTCTATCTGCCGCCGGAAGGGTGCTCTTATCGCCTGGCGGTAGTAACCATTAAGAAGCAGTATGCGGGTCACGCTAAACGGGTGATGATGGGCGTATGGTCTTTCCTGCGCCAGTTTATGTATACCAAGTTTGTGATCGTTTGCGATGATGACGTCAACGCCCGAGACTGGAATGACGTAATCTGGGCCATTACCACCCGTATGGATCCGGCACGCGATACCGTGTTAGTCGAAAACACGCCAATTGATTACCTGGATTTTGCCTCGCCGGTTTCCGGTCTTGGCTCAAAAATGGGACTGGATGCCACCAATAAATGGCCCGGCGAAACCCAACGTGAATGGGGTCGACCGATCAAAAAGGATCCTGAGGTGACTGCGCGAATTGACGCGATCTGGGATGAACTGGCCATAATGAATAACGGTAAAGACGCCTGAATGCGCCCGTTATGCCCTATAGACTTCCCGACAGAGAGAGCGAATGACAACCTTAAGCTGTAAAGTGACCTCGGTAGACGCTATCACCGACACTGTATATCGCGTCCGTTTAGTACCTGAATCGGCGTTCTCCTTCCGCGCTGGCCAGTATTTGATGGTGGTGATGGATGAACGGGATAAGCGCCCTTTCTCAATGGCCTCCACGCCGGATGAGCAAGAGTTTATCGAGCTGCACATTGGGGCGTCGGAGCTCAACCTGTATGCGATGGCGGTGATGGATCGCATTCTGAAAGAGAACGTGATTGAAGTTGATATGCCTCACGGGGAAGCCTGGCTGCGCGATGACGAAGAGCGTCCGCTCATCCTGATTGCCGGCGGCACCGGTTTCTCCTACGCGCGCTCTATCCTGCTGACGGCGCTGGCGCGTAATCCGGACCGGGATATCACCATCTACTGGGGTGGCCGCGAGTCGAAGCACCTTTACGATCTGTCCGAGCTGGAAGCGCTGAGCGTGACCCATCCAAACCTGCGCGTTGAGCCGGTGGTGGAGCAGCCGGAAGAGGGATGGCGCGGCCGCAGCGGCACCGTGTTAACGGCGGTATTGCAGGATCATGGCACCCTGGTAAATCACGATATCTATATTGCCGGTCGTTTCGAAATGGCGAAAATTGCCCGTGACCTGTTCTGCAACGAGCGTGGCGCGCGTGAAGATCGTCTGTTTGGCGACGCATTTGCCTTTATTTGAGATGAAAAAAACCCGCCCCTGACAGGCGGGAAAACGGCAACTAAAACTTTCCCCGTCATCATTCACGCTGCCTCTTTGTTGGCTGCCTTTGCTCACCCCGGTCACATAGTTAACTATGCTCCCGGGGATTCGCGCAGTTGCCGCCGCGATGCAACGCGAATGATTTAGGGGAATATTCTTCGATTACACCCTCTCAAACACCGTCGCGATCCCCTGACCCAGGCCGATACACATAGTCGCCAGACCAAACTGAGCATCTTTACGTTCCATCAGGTTAATCAGCGTGGTGCTGATACGCGCCCCGGAACAGCCCAGCGGGTGACCCAGCGCAATGGCGCCGCCGTTGAGGTTAATCTTCTCGTCGATCTGATCCATCAGGCCCAGATCCTTAATGCACGGCAGGATCTGCGCGGCGAAGGCTTCGTTCATCTCGAACACGTCGATATCGCTGGTGGAAAGCCCGGCTTTTTTCAGCGCCAGCTTTGAGGCCGGTACCGGGCCGTAACCCATAATCGACGGATCGCAGCCCACTACCGCCATCGAGCGGATACGGGCGCGCGGCGTCAGACCCAGCTCGCGGGCGCGGCTTTCGCTCATGACCAGCATGGCGGCAGCGCCATCGGAGAGGGCGGAAGAGCTGCCCGCCGTCACGGTGCCGGTCACCGGATCAAAGGCCGGTTTCAGCGTGGAGAGCGCTTCAACGGTGGTTTCTGGACGGATCACTTCGTCGAAGTAGAACTGTTTCAGCACGCCATCGGCATCGTGGCCGCCCGTCGGCAGGATCTCATTTTTGAAGGCGCCGGACTGCGTCGCGGCCCAGGCACGGGCGTGCGAGCGGGCGGCAAAGCTGTCCTGCATTTCACGGCTGATGCCGTGCAGACGGGAGAGCATCTCTGCCGTCAGCCCCATCATGCCCGCGGCTTTCGCCACGGTACGGCTCATGCCGGGATGAAAATCGACGCCGTGGCTCATCGGCACGTGACCCATGTGTTCCACACCGCCAATCATGCACACCTGCGCGTCGCCGGTCATGATCATGCGTGCCGCATCGTGCAGGGCCTGCATCGACGAACCGCACAGGCGGTTGACGGTGACAGCCGGTACTGAGTGCGGGATTTCCGCCAGCAGCGCGGCGTTACGGGCAATGTTAAAACCCTGCTCCAGGGTCTGCTGTACGCAGCCCCAGTAGATATCGTCCAGCGCGGTGGCTTCCAGCGCCGGGTTGCGCGCCAGCAGGCTACGCATTAAATGTGCGGAGAGATCTTCCGCGCGCACGTTACGAAATGCGCCGCCCTTCGAACGGCCCATCGGGGTGCGAATTGCATCGACAATGACAACCTGTTCCATTGTGACTCCTTAAGCCGTTTTGATTGCGCCAACCGGACGGGCAGGCTCAACCGGGGGATAGTACGCTTCGTTGTGACGCGCTTTGGCACGCAGACCTTCCGGGGCGTGATACAGCGGGCCGAGATGCTCGTACTGTTGCGTCATATCCAGATAGCGGGCGCTGCCGAGCGTATCCAGCCAGCGGAACGCGCCGCCGTGGAACGGAGGGAAGCCCAGGCCGTACACCAGCGCCATATCGGCTTCCGCCGGGCTGGCGATAATGCCCTCTTCGAGACAGCGCACCACTTCATTGACCATCGGGATCATCATGCGGGCAATGATCTCTTCGTCGCTGAAATCACGCTTCGCCTGGCTGACCTCTGCCAGCAGGCTGTCCACGGTGGCATCTTCCTCTTTCTTCGGTTTGCCCTTGCTGTCTTCTTTATAACGCCAGAAGCCGAGGCCGTTTTTCTGACCGTAGCGATTCGATTCAAAGAGTGCGTCGATGGCATCGCGGTAATCTTTCTGCATCCGCGCCGGGAAACCAGCCGCCATTACTGCCTGGGCGTGATGGGCGGTATCAATGCCGACAACATCCAGCAGATAGGCCGGGCCCATTGGCCAGCCAAACTGTTTTTCCATCACTTTATCGATCTTGCGGAAATCCGCCCCGTCGCGCAGCAGCTGGCTGAAACCGGCAAAGTAGGGGAACAGCACGCGGTTGACGAAGAAGCCCGGGCAGTCATTCACCACAATCGGGGTTTTGCCCATCTTGCTGGCCCACGCCACCACTTTGGCGATCGTTTCATCGGAGGTCTTTTCTCCGCGAATCACTTCAACCAGCGGCATACGGTGTACCGGGTTAAAGAAGTGCATACCGCAGAAGTTTTCCGGGCGCTTCAGCACGCAGGCCAGTTCGCTGATTGGTATGGTAGAGGTGTTGGATGCCAGCACAGTCTCCGGGCGAACCTTCTCTTCAGTTTCCGCCAGCACCGCTTTTTTCACTTTCGGATTTTCAACTACCGCTTCGACGACCACATCCACGCGATCGAAACCGCTGTATTCCAGCGTCGGATGAATAGTAGAGATCACCCCGGAGAGCTTCAGACCGTCGATCTTGCCGCGCTCCAGCTGTTTGTTCAGCAGCTTGGCCGCTTCCGTCATGCCCAGCGTCAGGGATTTGTCGTTGATATCTTTCATGACAACCGGCACGCCTTTCCATGCCGACTGATACGCAATACCGCCGCCCATAATGCCCGCACCCAGCACCGCAGCCTGTTTTGGCGTCTCAACGTTTTTAGTCAGCTGCTTCGCTTTGCCCTTCACGAACTGATCGTTGAGGAAAATACCCACCAGGGCACGCGCTTCGTTGGTGTGAGCCAGCGGAACGAAACTTTGGTTTTCTAATTTCAGTGCTTCGTCACGGCCCAGACGTGCGGCGGCTTCGATGGTTTTCACCGCGGTGATGGGCGCCGGATAGTGTTTACCCGCCGTCTGCATCACCATGCCTTTGGCAATGGTGAAGCTCATGGTGGCTTCAATTTTACTTAAGTGCAGCGGCTCCAGTTTCGGCTGGCGTTTTGCTTTCCAGTCGAGATCGCCGTTAATCGCCTGGCGCAGTATCGCCAGTGCCCCTTCATGAAGTTTTTCCGGCTTAACGACGCCATCCACCAGACCGAGTTTTAACGCCTGATCGGCACTGACATCTTTACCCGCGGCAATAATTTCCAGGGCGCTATCGGCACCCAGCAGGCGCGGCAGACGTACCGAGCCGCCAAAGCCCGGCATGATGCCCAGCTTCGTTTCAGGCAGACCAATGCGCAGATCCGGCGTCGCCAGACGATAATCGGTCGCCAGCACGCATTCACAGCCGCCACCCAGCGCATAGCCATTAACCGCAGAAAGGGTCGGGACCGGCAGATCTTCCAGACGGTTAAAGACGCTGTTAGCGAAATGGAGCCACTGGCTCAGCTGCTCCTGTGGTACCAGGAACAGCGAGAGGAATTCGGTGATGTCTGCGCCGACGATAAATGCCGCTTTTTCGGAACGCAGCAGCAGACCTTTTAAGTCGGATTGCTTTTCAAGTACATCCAGCGCCTGGCCAAGGCTGGCCACGGTTGCGGTATCAAGCTTGTTCACTGAGCCGGGGGCGTCGAACACCAGTTCGGCAATGCCACCTTCCAGCCAGTCTACGTACAGGGTGTCGCCTTTGTAGAGCATGTCGGTCTCCTGAATCCAGCAATTGGATCTGGTCATACCAGATGATTCGGAGTGTGGGATTTGTGTTAATGAAATGCAAATTACTCATTAAATAATTGTAGGCCTGATCACGATCGGCGGAGATCACGCAGCCTTTCTGAGGTGTGCTAAGATGCGGATACTTGAGGTCAAAACGAAAGGAAGAACGATGGACTCACTGGCCGCGCTGTATAAAAATCATATTGTTACGTTACAGGAACGTACCCGCGACGTACTGGCTCGCTTTAAGCTGGATGCTTTGCTCATCCACTCCGGGGAGCTGTTTAATGTCTTTCTCGACGATCACGCCTATCCCTTCAAGGTGAACCCGCAATTTAAAGCTTGGGTGCCGGTAACCCAGGTTCCCAATTGCTGGTTGCTGGTGGATGGCGTGAACAAGCCGAAACTGTGGTTCTACCTGCCGGTGGATTACTGGCACAACGTGGAACCGCTGCCGACCTCCTTCTGGACGGAAGATATTGAGGTAATCGCCCTGCCGAAAGCGGACGGCATTGGCAGCCAGTTACCTGCTGCTCGCGGCAACATTGCCTATATTGGCCCGGTGCCGGAACGTGCGCGCGGTCTGGAGATCGCCGCCGATAACATTAACCCGAAAGGCGTTATCGACTATCTGCACTACTACCGCTCCTATAAGACCGACTATGAGCTGGCGTGCATGCGTGAAGCGCAAAAAACCGCGGTCAACGGTCATCGTGCGGCACACGAAGCCTTCCTGTCCGGCATGAGCGAGTTTGACATTAACCTGGCTTACCTGACGGCCACCGGCCATCGTGATACCGACGTGCCCTACAGCAACATCGTGGCGCTGAATGAGCACGCGGCGGTGCTGCACTACACCAAACTCGATCACCGCGCGCCGTCCGAAATGCGCAGCTTCCTGCTGGATGCCGGTGCGGAGTACAACGGCTATGCCGCTGACCTGACCCGTACCTGGGCCGGGAACAGCGATACCGAGTTCGCCCAACTGATCAAAGATGTGAATGAAGAGCAGCTGGCCCTGATCGCCACGATGAAGGCCGGGGTGAGCTACGTGGATTACCACATTCAGTTCCATCAGCGCATCGCGAAGCTGCTGCGTAAGCACCAGATCGTCAGCGATATGAGCGAAGAGGCGATGGTGGAAAACGACCTTACCGGGCCCTTTATGCCGCACGGGATCGGTCATCCGCTGGGTCTGCAGGTTCATGATACCGCTGGCTTTATGCAGGATGACACAGGAACACATCTGGCGGCGCCGTCCAAATATCCTTACCTGCGCTGCACCCGCATCCTCCAGCCGCGTATGGTGCTGACCATCGAGCCGGGCATCTACTTTATAGAGTCGCTGCTGGCGCCGTGGCGTGAAGGGCAGTTCAGCAAACACTTCAACTGGCAGAAAATCGAAGCGCTGAAGCCGTTTGGTGGGATCCGTATCGAAGATAACGTGGTGATCCACGAGAACGGTACTGAAAACATGACGCGAGATCTGAAGCTGGCGTAATGGAAAGCTGGCTCATACCGGCAGCGCCGGTCACCTTTACGGAAGAGATCAAGAAAAGCCGTTTCATCACGCTGTTGGCGCATACCGACGGCGTGGAGGCGGCGAAGGCGTTTGTAGAGTCAGTAAGAGCGGAGCATCCCGACGCCCGCCACCATTGCGTGGCGTGGGTGGCCGGGCCGCCTGACGACTCGCAAAAGCTCGGGTTCTCGGATGATGGTGAACCGGCGGGCACGGCGGGCAAACCCATGCTCTCTCAGCTCATGGGCAGCGGCGTTGGCGAAATCACCGCCGTCGTGGTGCGATACTACGGCGGCGTGTTACTGGGGACGGGTGGGCTGGTCAAGGCCTATGGCGGCGGCGTCCAGCAGGCGCTTAATCAGCTGACGACTATCCGCAAAACGCCACTTACCGAATATACTTTATTGTGCGATTACGCCCAGTTATCCGGCATCGAGGCCTTGCTAAAGCAGTATCAGGGCCTGATCGTACACAGTGACTACCAGGCGATGGTGCACTTGCGGGTGGCATTACCCCAGGCGGCGCTTCCGGCATTCTCAGCAAAACTGGCTGATTTTAGTCGTGGTTCGTTGCAATTGCGGCCGATTGAAGAATAATCCCCACCCTACTTATTGAATACCAAAGGAAGCGGCAGAGATGCATTTTCGTGCCATAACCCGAATTGTTGGATTGCTGGTCATACTTTTCTCCGGGACGATGATCCTCCCGGGACTGGTAGCGCTTATTTATCGGGATGGTGCGGGCCGCGCCTTTACGCAGACCTTTTTCGTCGCGCTGATGATTGGCTCCCTGCTATGGTGGCCTAACCGCCGTCAGAAAGGGGAGCTGAAATCCCGGGAAGGTTTCCTGATCGTGGTGCTGTTCTGGACCGTGCTGGGCAGCGTGGGGGCATTACCCTTCATCTTCTCGGAACAACCCAACCTGACGATCACCGATGCCTTCTTCGAATCCTTTTCCGGGCTGACCACCACCGGAGCCACCACCCTGGTGGGGCTGGACTCATTACCTCATGCCATCCTTTTTTACCGGCAGATGCTGCAATGGTTCGGCGGTATGGGGAT
Source organism: Leclercia sp. GHBNCSD (assembly GCF_055805075.1). Taxonomy (NCBI): domain Bacteria; kingdom Pseudomonadati; phylum Pseudomonadota; class Gammaproteobacteria; order Enterobacterales; family Enterobacteriaceae; genus Leclercia; species Leclercia sp. GHBNCSD. Next base: position 2,224,069 of record NZ_JBQVYO010000001.1, read on the forward strand.
CATCGTATTAGCCGTAGCTATCCTGCCAATATTGGGCGTCGGGGGGATGCAGCTCTACCGTGCCGAAATGCCGGGGCCGCTGAAAGATAATAAAATGCGCCCGCGTATTGCCGAGACGGCCAAAACGTTATGGCTGATCTATGTTCTGCTGACGGTCGCCTGTGCGCTGGCGCTGTGGTTCGCCGGGATGCCAGCCTTTGATGCCATTGGCCATAGTTTTGCGACCATCGCCATTGGTGGGTTCTCAACCCATGATGCCAGCGTCGGCTATTTTGACAGCCCTACAATCAATACCATCATTGCTATCTTCCTGCTTATCTCCGGCTGTAACTACGGCCTGCACTTCTCGCTGTTAAGCGGCCGTAACCTGAAGGTGTACTGGCGCGACCCGGAGTTCCGCATGTTCATTGGCGTGCAGCTGACGCTGGTGGCTATCTGTACCCTGGTGCTGTGGCTACACGATGTCTATGACTCGGCGGTCACCACCCTTAATCAGGCTTTCTTCCAGGTGGTATCGATGGCGACCACCGCAGGGTTCACCACCGACAGTATCGCGCGCTGGCCGCTCTTCCTGCCTGTGCTGCTGCTCTGTTCGGCCTTTATCGGCGGCTGTGCCGGTTCGACGGGCGGTGGCCTGAAGGTGATCCGCATTCTGCTGCTCTTTAAACAGGGGAACCGCGAGCTTAAGCGTCTGGTACACCCGAATGCGGTTTACAGCATCAAACTGGGCAACCGCGCACTGCCGGAGCGTATTCTGGAGGCGGTGTGGGGCTTCTTCTCTGCCTACGCGCTGGTCTTTATCGTCAGCATGCTGGCGATCATCGCGACGGGCGTGGATGACTTTTCGGCGTTTGCCTCCGTGGTCGCCACACTGAACAACCTGGGGCCGGGCCTTGGCGTGGTCGCAGACAACTTTGCCAGTATGAACCCAACCGCGAAGTGGATCCTGATTGCCAATATGCTGTTCGGGCGTCTTGAGGTCTTTACGCTGTTGGTTCTCCTGACACCAACATTCTGGCGCGAATAAGGGAGCCGTTTGTGAAAACATTAATTCTATTTTCAACGCGCGACGGGCAGACGCGGGAGATTGCCGCTTTTCTGGCTTCTGAGTTAAAAGAGCAGGGTATCTATGCGGATGTCGTCAATCTGAACCGCACAGAAGAGATTGCGTGGCAGGAGTATGACCGCGTGGTGATTGGCGCCTCGATTCGTTACGGTCATTTCCATCCTGCGGTGGATCGCTTCGTGAAAAAGCATACGGCAATGCTGAATAGCCTGCCTGGCGCTTTCTACTCTGTGAATCTGGTGGCGCGTAAAGCGGAAAAGCGCACGCCGCAAACCAACAGCTACACGCGCAAGTTTTTACTGAACTCACCCTGGAAGCCAACTGCCTGTGCTGTCTTTGCGGGGGCGCTGCGTTATCCGCGCTACCGCTGGTACGATCGCTTTATGATTCGCCTTATTATGAAGATGACAGGCGGCGAAACGGATACCCGTAAAGAGGTGGTCTATACCGACTGGTCCCAGGTCTCCAGTTTCGCCCGGGAAATTGCGCAATTAACCCGCAATTCGCGGCATTAATAGTCGCAAAGGTCGAAAAGTAAGCGAACGGAAAACTTTTTAAGATTTCTGCTTGTCACCGTCAGATAACTCCCTATAATGCGCCACCACTGACACGGAACAACGGCAAACACGCCGCCGGGTCAGCGGGGTTCGGTAAGAACCTCACGGAGAAAAGCGAAAATAATCGCTTGACTTTGAGGCGGGGAAGCGTAATATGCACACCCCGCGCCGCAGCGAAAAAGCGAAGCGGCACTGCTCTTTAACAATTTATCAGACAATCTGTGTGGGCACTCAAAGTGACATGGATTCTTAACGTCCTCGGACGAAAAATGAATACCAAGTCTCTGAGTGAACACGTAATTCATTACGAAGTTTAATTCACGAGCATCAAACTTAAATTGAAGAGTTTGATCATGGCTCAGATTGAACGCTGGCGGCAGGCCTAACACATGCAAGTCGAACGGTAGCACAGAGAGCTTGCTCTCGGGTGACGAGTGGCGGACGGGTGAGTAATGTCTGGGAAACTGCCTGATGGAGGGGGATAACTACTGGAAACGGTAGCTAATACCGCATAACGTCGCAAGACCAAAGAGGGGGACCTTCGGGCCTCTTGCCATCGGATGTGCCCAGATGGGATTAGCTAGTAGGTGGGGTAATGGCTCACCTAGGCGACGATCCCTAGCTGGTCTGAGAGGATGACCAGCCACACTGGAACTGAGACACGGTCCAGACTCCTACGGGAGGCAGCAGTGGGGAATATTGCACAATGGGCGCAAGCCTGATGCAGCCATGCCGCGTGTATGAAGAAGGCCTTCGGGTTGTAAAGTACTTTCAGCGAGGAGGAAGGCATTGTGGTTAATAACCGCAGTGATTGACGTTACTCGCAGAAGAAGCACCGGCTAACTCCGTGCCAGCAGCCGCGGTAATACGGAGGGTGCAAGCGTTAATCGGAATTACTGGGCGTAAAGCGCACGCAGGCGGTCTGTTAAGTCAGATGTGAAATCCCCGGGCTCAACCTGGGAACTGCATTTGAAACTGGCAGGCTTGAGTCTTGTAGAGGGGGGTAGAATTCCAGGTGTAGCGGTGAAATGCGTAGAGATCTGGAGGAATACCGGTGGCGAAGGCGGCCCCCTGGACAAAGACTGACGCTCAGGTGCGAAAGCGTGGGGAGCAAACAGGATTAGATACCCTGGTAGTCCACGCCGTAAACGATGTCGACTTGGAGGTTGTGCCCTTGAGGCGTGGCTTCCGGAGCTAACGCGTTAAGTCGACCGCCTGGGGAGTACGGCCGCAAGGTTAAAACTCAAATGAATTGACGGGGGCCCGCACAAGCGGTGGAGCATGTGGTTTAATTCGATGCAACGCGAAGAACCTTACCTACTCTTGACATCCAGAGAACTTGCCAGAGATGGCTTGGTGCCTTCGGGAACTCTGAGACAGGTGCTGCATGGCTGTCGTCAGCTCGTGTTGTGAAATGTTGGGTTAAGTCCCGCAACGAGCGCAACCCTTATCCTTTGTTGCCAGCGGTCCGGCCGGGAACTCAAAGGAGACTGCCAGTGATAAACTGGAGGAAGGTGGGGATGACGTCAAGTCATCATGGCCCTTACGAGTAGGGCTACACACGTGCTACAATGGCGCATACAAAGAGAAGCGACCTCGCGAGAGCAAGCGGACCTCATAAAGTGCGTCGTAGTCCGGATTGGAGTCTGCAACTCGACTCCATGAAGTCGGAATCGCTAGTAATCGTAGATCAGAATGCTACGGTGAATACGTTCCCGGGCCTTGTACACACCGCCCGTCACACCATGGGAGTGGGTTGCAAAAGAAGTAGGTAGCTTAACCTTCGGGAGGGCGCTTACCACTTTGTGATTCATGACTGGGGTGAAGTCGTAACAAGGTAACCGTAGGGGAACCTGCGGTTGGATCACCTCCTTACCTTAAAGAACCTGCCTTTGTAGTGTCCACACAGATTGTCTGATAGAAAGTAGAAAGCAAGACGGCTGCGAAGTCGTGACACCTCGTGTCCCCTTCGTCTAGCGGTTAGGACTCCGCCCTTTCACGGCGGCAACAGGGGTTCGAATCCCCTAGGGGACGCCACTTGCTGGGTGTGAGTGAAAGGCACAACCAATCAGTATCTCAAAACTGACTTCAGAGTCATGTTTGAGATATTTGCTCTTTAAAAATCTGGATCAAGCTGAAAATTGAAACGACACACTGTGTCTGTTCTCCGTAATAAGAACAGAAATGCGGTGTGTTCGAGTCTCTCAAATTTTCACAACACGAAGTGAAACAGCTTCGGGTTGTGAGGTTAAGCGACTAAGCGTACACGGTGGATGCCCTGGCAGTCAGAGGCGATGAAGGACGTGCTAATCTGCGAAAAGCGCCGGCGAGGTGATATGAACCCTTGACCCGGCGATGTCCGAATGGGGAAACCCAGTGCAATTCGTTGCACTATCGTTAGCTGAATACATAGGTTAACGAGGCGAACCGGGGGAACTGAAACATCTAAGTACCCCGAGGAAAAGAAATCAACCGAGATTCCCCCAGTAGCGGCGAGCGAACGGGGAGCAGCCCGGAGTCTGAATCAGCTTGTGTGTTAGTGGAAGCGTCTGGAAAGTCGCAGGGTACAGGGTGATACTCCCGTACACGAAAGCACACTTGCTGTGAACTCGAAGAGTAGGGCGGGACACGTGGTATCCTGTCTGAATATGGGGGGACCATCCTCCAAGGCTAAATACTCCTGACTGACCGATAGTGAACCAGTACCGTGAGGGAAAGGCGAAAAGAACCCCGGCGAGGGGAGTGAAAAAGAACCTGAAACCGTGTACGTACAAGCAGTGGGAGCACCTTCGGGTGTGACTGCGTACCTTTTGTATAATGGGTCAGCGACTTATATTCTGTAGCAAGGTTAACCGTATAGGGGAGCCGAAGGGAAACCGAGTCTTAACTGGGCGTTAAGTTGCAGGGTATAGACCCGAAACCCGGTGATCTAGCCATGGGCAGGTTGAAGGTTGGGTAACACTAACTGGAGGACCGAACCGACTAATGTTGAAAAATTAGCGGATGACCTGTGGCTGGGGGTGAAAGGCCAATCAAACCGGGAGATAGCTGGTTCTCCCCGAAAGCTATTTAGGTAGCGCCTCGTGAATTCATCTCCGGGGGTAGAGCACTGTTTCGGCTAGGGGGCCATCCCGGCTTACCAACCCGATGCAAACTGCGAATACCGGGGAATGTTATCACGGGAGACACACGGCGGGTGCTAACGTCCGTCGTGAAGAGGGAAACAACCCAGACCGCCAGCTAAGGTCCCAAAGTCATGGTTAAGTGGGAAACGATGTGGGAAGGCACAGACAGCCAGGATGTTGGCTTAGAAGCAGCCATCATTTAAAGAAAGCGTAATAGCTCACTGGTCGAGTCGGCCTGCGCGGAAGATGTAACGGGGCTAAACCATGCACCGAAGCTGCGGCAGCGACACTATGTGTTGTTGGGTAGGGGAGCGTTCTGTAAGCCTGCGAAGGTGTGCTGTGAGGCATGCTGGAGGTATCAGAAGTGCGAATGCTGACATAAGTAACGATAAAGCGGGTGAAAAGCCCGCTCGCCGGAAGACCAAGGGTTCCTGTCCAACGTTAATCGGGGCAGGGTGAGTCGACCCCTAAGGCGAGGCCGAAAGGCGTAGTCGATGGGAAACAGGTTAATATTCCTGTACTCGGTGTTACTGCGAAGGGGGGACGGAGAAGGCTATGTTGGCCGGGCGACGGTTGTCCCGGTTTAAGCATGTAGGCGGAGGTTCCAGGTAAATCCGGTACCTTGTTAACGCTGAGGTGTGATGACGAGGCACTACGGTGCTGAAGCAACAAATGCCCTGCTTCCAGGAAAAGCCTCTAAGCATCAGGTAACACCAAATCGTACCCCAAACCGACACAGGTGGTCAGGTAGAGAATACCAAGGCGCTTGAGAGAACTCGGGTGAAGGAACTAGGCAAAATGGTGCCGTAACTTCGGGAGAAGGCACGCTGATATGTAGGTGAAGCCCCTGCGGGTGGAGCTGAAATCAGTCGAAGATACCAGCTGGCTGCAACTGTTTATTAAAAACACAGCACTGTGCAAACACGAAAGTGGACGTATACGGTGTGACGCCTGCCCGGTGCCGGAAGGTTAATTGATGGGGTCAGCGGCAACGCGAAGCTCTTGATCGAAGCCCCGGTAAACGGCGGCCGTAACTATAACGGTCCTAAGGTAGCGAAATTCCTTGTCGGGTAAGTTCCGACCTGCACGAATGGCGTAATGATGGCCAGGCTGTCTCCACCCGAGACTCAGTGAAATTGAAATCGCTGTGAAGATGCAGTGTACCCGCGGCAAGACGGAAAGACCCCGTGAACCTTTACTATAGCTTGACACTGAACACTGGTCCTTGATGTGTAGGATAGGTGGGAGGCTTTGAAGCGTGGACGCCAGTCTGCGTGGAGCCGTCCTTGAAATACCACCCTTTAATGGCTGGTGTTCTAACGTAGACCCGTAATCCGGGTTGCGGACAGTGTCTGGTGGGTAGTTTGACTGGGGCGGTCTCCTCCTAAAGAGTAACGGAGGAGCACGAAGGTCAGCTAATCCTGGTCGGACATCAGGAGGTTAGTGCAATGGCATAAGCTGGCTTGACTGCGAGAGTGACGGCTCGAGCAGGTGCGAAAGCAGGTCATAGTGATCCGGTGGTTCTGAATGGAAGGGCCATCGCTCAACGGATAAAAGGTACTCCGGGGATAACAGGCTGATACCGCCCAAGAGTTCATATCGACGGCGGTGTTTGGCACCTCGATGTCGGCTCATCACATCCTGGGGCTGAAGTAGGTCCCAAGGGTATGGCTGTTCGCCATTTAAAGTGGTACGCGAGCTGGGTTTAGAACGTCGTGAGACAGTTCGGTCCCTATCTGCCGTGGGCGCTGGAGAATTGAGGGGGGCTGCTCCTAGTACGAGAGGACCGGAGTGGACGCATCACTGGTGTTCGGGTTGTCATGCCAATGGCACTGCCCGGTAGCTAAATGCGGAAGAGATAAGTGCTGAAAGCATCTAAGCACGAAACTTGCCCCGAGATGAGTTCTCCCTGACCCTTTGAGGGTCCTGAAGGAACGTTGAAGACGACGACGTTGATAGGCCGGATGTGTAAGCGCAGCGATGCGTTGAGCTAACCGGTACTAATGAACCGTGAGGCTTAACCTTACAACGCCGAAGCTGTTTCGGTGGGTTTGAGAGATTTTCAGCATTGATTCAGAGTTAAGTACACAATAGTTTGCGCAGCAGCAAGGCGGCAAGCGAAGGAAAGGAAGGAGCATACTGAAGTATGTGACTGACTTTACGAGCGCGGCCAACGCGGCTGATGCGATAAAGTATTGCGTACAGAGCACCAAGAATTTGCCTGGCGGCTGTAGCGCGGTGGTCCCACCTGACCCCATGCCGAACTCAGAAGTGAAACGCCGTAGCGCCGATGGTAGTGTGGGGTCTCCCCATGCGAGAGTAGGGAACTGCCAGGCATCAAACAAGCCGAAAGCCCATCCTCACGGATGGGCTTTTTGCGTTTCTGCGTATTCTATCCCGTCTTTAAAGTTATCCCCCTAACCGATTCCATATACGGTAAACTATCCCGGTTTTTGCATCTGGATAGCGTCTATGAATCACTCCCTTAAGCCCTGGAACACCTTCGGTATTGACCGAAATGCCCGACAGATCGTGCGGGCCGACGATGCGCAGCAACTGCTGGCCGCATGGAATCACGCCACGCAACACCACCTCCCTGTTCTTATTCTGGGCGAAGGCAGTAACGTTCTCTTTCTGGAAGACTTTTCTGGTACGGTGATCGTTAACCGCATCAGCGGGATTAAAGTTGAAGAGGCGCAGGATTGCTGGCGTTTGCACGTGGGAGCCGGGGAGAACTGGCATCGCCTGGTGCAGTTTACCCTTGAAAATAATATGCCGGGTCTGGAAAACCTGGCGCTAATCCCTGGCTGTGCGGGTTCATCTCCTATTCAGAATATCGGTGCCTATGGCATCGAACTCAAACATGTTTGTGATTATGTCGACTGTATCGAGCTGGCAACGGGTAATCCGCTGCGTTTAAGTGCGGAACAGTGCCGCTTTGGCTATCGCGACAGCATTTTCAAACATGAGTATCAGGAGAAATATGTCATCGTTGCGGTTGGTCTGCGCCTGACCAAAAACTGGCAGCCTGTCCTGACCTACGGCGATCTCGCTCGTCTGGATCCTGCCACGGTCACTGCAAAAGAGATTTTCGACGCGGTTTGCCATATGCGAATGAGTAAATTGCCCGATCCGAAAGTGAACGGTAACGCCGGAAGCTTCTTCAAAAATCCGGTTATCTCCGGTGAAAAAGCCGAAACCTTACTCGCCCAGTGGCCGCAGGCGCCACACTATCCGCAGGCAGATGGCAGCGTTAAGCTGGCTGCGGGCTGGCTGATCGATCAGTGTCAGCTTAAAGGCACAACCTGTGGCGGCGCAGCGGTACATCGTCAGCAGGCCCTGGTGCTTATCAACGAAAACAATGCGACCAGCCGTGATGTCGTGCAGCTGGCCCATCAGGTGCGCCAGCATGTGGGTGAGAAATTTGATGTCTGGCTGGAGCCGGAGGTGCGCTTTATCGGCCATCACGGTGAAGTTAATGCGGTGGAGGCCATTGCATGAAGGATCATACCGTTCCCCTGAAGCTTATCTCTGTTCTGGCTGATGGCGATTTCCATTCCGGTGAACAGCTGGGCGAACAGCTGGGAATGAGCCGCGCCGCCATCAATAAACATATTCAGACCCTGCGTGACTGGGGAGTGGATGTCTTTACCGTGCCGGGCAAAGGCTACAGTCTGCCGGAGCCGGTTCAGCTCCTGGACGAAGCCTTTATCAGCGGTCAGATCACCGACAGCAGCGTTGCCGTTCTGCCGGTAATTGACTCTACTAACCAGTATCTGCTCGACCGGCTTGACACGCTACAGTCCGGCGACTGCTGCGTGGCAGAATACCAACAGGCGGGTCGTGGCCGCCGGGGACGTAAATGGTTTTCGCCTTTTGGTGCCAATCTTTATCTCTCCATGTACTGGCGTCTGGAACAAGGTCCCGCCGCCGCCATCGGCCTCAGTCTGGTGATTGGCATTGTGCTGGCAGAAGTGTTGCAGTCGCTGGGCGCCGACAAAGTGCGCGTGAAGTGGCCAAACGATCTCTATCTGAACGATCGCAAACTGGCTGGTATTCTGGTAGAACTGACCGGGAAAACCGGTGATGCCGCGCAGATCGTAATGGGTGCGGGGATAAATCTGGTGATGCGCAATGTACAGGCCGAAGATATTAATCAGGGCTGGATCAACCTGCAGGAAGCAGGGATCGCCATCGATCGCAATGTCCTTGCCGTGCAGGTGATTAACGAGCTACGCCATTCGCTGAAAATCTTCGAACAGGAAGGTTTAGCCCCGTTCCTGCCCCGCTGGGAAAAGCTGGATAACTTTGCTCACCGTGCGGTGAAGCTGATCATCGGCGACAAAGAGGTCTACGGCACGTCGCGCGGTATCAACGAGCAGGGCGCGCTGTTGCTGGAGCAGGATGGCGTGATTAAACCATGGGTCGGCGGCGAGATTTCACTGCGCAGCGCCGAATAAATTGCGGGGAGCCGCGGGCTCCCCGGTTCTTCAGCTATACCGCCGCCATCCCCCGTGCGAAGCGGCAACCAGAATAATCCCTAAACGCCTGGTTACACTCTCTTAAACAGTTCCCGATAAGGTATACTCTGAAAGCAGCAGGGTAACAGTTGATTAACCTGCCTTTCGCGTTTCTGGAGATCCATTTTGCGTGTCAGCCGCTCTTTAACTATCAAACAAATGGCGATGGTCACTGCCGTCACTATGGTGTTTGTTTTCGTCTTTTGCGTTATTTTGCTGTTTCATGCCATTCAGCAAAATCGCTACAACACGGCTACGCAACTCGAGAGCATCGCCCGCTCAATCCGTGAGCCTCTCTCTGCCGCTATTCTGAAGGGTGATATTCCTCAGGCGGAGTCCATTATCAAAAGCATCAAGCCGGCAGGGGTCGTCAGCCAGGCGGATGTTGTGCTGCCGAATCAGTTTCAGGCGCTACGCATGAACTTTATCCCGGAGCATCCGGTACCGGTGATGATGAAGCGGCTGTTTGAAATGCCGGTGCAGATCTCCCTTCCGGTCTATTCGTTGCAGCGTCCGGCGAACCCGCAGCCGCTGGCCTATCTGGTGCTACAGTCTGACTCCTGGCGGATGTACAAATTTGTCATCAGTTGGATCTCGACGTTGGTAACCACTTACTTATTGTTGACGCTGATGCTTACCGTGGCGCTGACCTGGTGCATAAACCGTCTCATCGTCCATCCGCTGCGTCGCATTGCCCGGGAGCTGGATACCCTCTCGCCGCAGCAACAGATGGGGCACCAGCTTGCCCTGCCGCGCCTGCATCACGACGACGAAATTGGCATGCTGGTCCGCAGCTACAACCTCAACCAGCAGCGTATGCTGCGCCAGCATGATGAGCTCAACCACAATGCCACCCGTTTCCCGGTGTCGGAACTGCCCAACAAGGCGTTTCTGATGGTGATGCTGGAGCAGGCGGTGAAGCGGCAGCAGACCATGGCGCTGATAGTGGTGGCCTGTGAAACATTGCAGGATACCGCCGGCGTGCTGAAAGAGAGCCAGCGAGAGATGGTCTTGCTGACGCTGGTTGAAAAGCTGAAATCCGTGCTTGCGCCGCGGATGGTACTGACGCAGGTAAGCGGCTACGACTTCGTGATTATCGCTAATGGCGTCAAGGAGCCGTGGCATGCCATCACATTAGGTCAGCAAGTGCTTACTGTTATCAATGAGCGGTTGCCGGTTCAGGGGATCCAGCTGCGCCCGAGCGCCAGTATTGGTATCGCCATGTTTTACGGCAACCTGACCGCAGAGCAACTTTACCGCCGGGCCTTTTCCGCCGCGTTTACCGCCCGGCAGAAGGGTAAGAATCAGATTCAGTTCTTTGAGCCCGAGCAGATGGAGAAAGCGCAGCAGCGGCTCTCAGAAGAGAACGATATTCTGACCGCGCTGGACAGCAACAATTTTGCCATCTGGCTACAGCCGCAGGTCGATCTGCGTACCGGTGAGGTCCATAGCGCCGAAGCGCTGTTGCGGATGCGTCAGCCCGATGGCAGTTGGGCGCTTCCGGAAGGGCTGATCGACCGTATTGAAAATTGCGGCCTGATTGTGACGGTGGGGCACTGGGTACTGGAAGAGTCCTGTCGTCTGCTGTCAGCCTGGCAGTCGCGTGGGGTGATGATGCCGCTATCGGTTAACCTGTCGGCGCTCCAGCTAATGCACCCCAACATGGTTCCGGACCTGCTGGCGATGATTCTCCGCTATCGGATTAAGCCGGATACCCTCATTCTGGAAGTGACCGAGAGCCGCCGAATTGACGATCCTAACGAAGCGGTAGCGATACTCCGCCCGCTGCGGAATGCCGGGGTGCGCATCGCGCTGGACGATTTTGGCATGGGATACGCTGGTCTGCGCCAGCTGCAACATATGAAAACCCTGCCGGTAGATGTACTGAAGATTGATAAGGCGTTTGTGGAGGGGCTGCCGGAAGACAGCAGCATGGTCGAGGCGATTATCCAGCTGGCGCGTAGCCTGAAGCTGAGCATTATTGCCGAAGGGATCGAAACCGAAGCCCAGCGTCATTGGCTGGCCGATGCCGGGGTAGAGTGCGGGCAAGGATATCTGTTCGATAAAGCCGTTCCTGGCGATATTTTTGAGAGTCGCTATCTTAAACACAATGCCAATAGCGCTGATGACTGAAATGTTGCTGGATTGTGCGAGTCAGCTCAAATTTCTTAACATTTGCGTTTCAATTTCAGCCTGAACTTCTATCTGTCCTGATTTATGGGTGGTATTTTAAGGCCGCAGGTAACGGGTAACCCTACATTTCCTGCGGCTTTTCTTCCCAAGGACATCTTATGAAAACCTCTCTCTTCAAAAGTCTTTACTTTCAGGTATTAACCGCCATTGCCATTGGTATTCTGCTTGGTCATTACTACCCTGAATTAGGCGCCCAGATGAAACCGCTTGGCGATGCTTTCGTTAAGCTGATTAAGATGGTGATCGCGCCGGTTATTTTCTGCACCGTCGTGACCGGTATCGCAGGCATGGAAAGCATGAAAGCCGTTGGCCGTACGGGTGCAGTGGCGCTGCTCTATTTCGAAGTCGTCAGTACCCTCGCGCTGATCATTGGTCTGGTGATTGTTAACGTCGTGCAGCCCGGCGCGGGCATGAACGTTGACCCCTCGACGCTGGATGCAAAAGCGGTGGCGGTCTATGCCGAGCAGGCGAAAGATCAGGGTGTGGTCGCCTTCCTGCTGGATGTGATCCCCGGCAGCGTGATTGGCGCCTTCGCCAGCGGGAATATCCTGCAGGTGCTGCTGTTCGCCGTGATGTTTGGTTTTGCCCTGCATCGCCTCGGCAGCAAAGGTCAGCTGATTTTTAACGTTATTGAAAGCTTCTCGCAGGTGATTTTCGGCATCATCAACATGATTATGCGTCTGGCACCCATTGGCGCCTTCGGGGCAATGGCCTTCACCATCGGTAAATATGGTGTCGGTACCCTCGTGCAGCTGGGCCAGCTGATCGTCTGCTTCTATATCACCTGTATACTGTTTGTGGTGGTGGTGCTGGGCAGCATCGCCCGCGCGACCGGCTTCAGCATCTTCAAGTTCATTCGCTACATCCGTGAAGAGCTGCTGATTGTGCTGGGCACCTCCTCATCCGAATCGGCGCTGCCGCGCATGCTCGATAAGATGGAGAAGCTGGGCTGCCGTAAATCGGTCGTCGGGCTGGTGATCCCCACCGGCTACTCCTTTAACCTGGATGGGACATCGATCTACCTGACGATGGCGGCGGTGTTTATCGCCCAGGCCACTAACAGCCATATGGATATCTTCCATCAAATTACGCTGCTGGTTGTGCTGCTGCTCTCCTCAAAAGGGGCGGCTGGGGTCACGGGGAGCGGATTTATCGTCCTGGCGGCAACCATTTCCGCGGTGGGACATCTGCCGGTGGCCGGCCTGGCGTTGATCCTCGGTATCGACCGCTTTATGTCTGAAGCCCGTGCGCTGACCAACCTGGTCGGTAACGGCGTGGCAACAGTAGTCGTGGCGAAGTGGGTAAAAGAGCTGGACCACAAAAAGCTCGACGATACGCTGAATAATCGTGCGCCAGACGGCAAAACACACGGTTTGTCCTCCTAAAATCTTCCCTCAGGCCCGCATTCCCTTGTCGGGGTGCGGGCTCCTGCGCATAATGGCCCAGCATACTTGTCATAATTCGATAAGATTTATTTCGGGTAAATTTCACTTCATGCCGTGACGTTTCGTTTCATGCGCGGTCTAATCGGAGTGTTTTGTACATCATATTTAGAGTGCGACAGGGCGTGTGGCACTCTTTGTTACCAGGAATGTTGATCAGGGGTTCACATGCAGGGCACAAAAATTCGACTCTTAACCGGCGGTTTGCTCATGATGGCAGCAGCCAGTTACGTGCAGGCTGACGCGCTCCAGCCGGACCCGGCCTGGCAACAGGGAACGCTGTCTAACGGTTTTCAGTGGCAAGTTTTAGCCACCCCACAGCGCCCCAGCGACCGCATTGAAATCCGCCTTTCCGTCAATACCGGCTCCCTGACCGAGAGTACGCAACAGAGCGGTTTCAGTCATTTCCTGCCCCGACTGGCTCTGACCCAAAGCGGTAGCCTTCAGGCTGTACAGGCCCGTTCACTGTGGCAACAGGGTATCGATCCGAAACGCCCGCTGCCGCCTGCTGTCGTCTCCTACGACTACACCATGTTTAACCTCAGCCTGCCAAACAACCGCAACGATCTGCTTAAAGAGGCGCTGACCTGGCTGTCAGATACCGCCGGTAACGTGTCCATTACCCCTGAGACGGTGAATTACGCCCTGAGCAACAGCGACATGGTGGCGACCTGGCCTGCGGATACCAAAGAGGGCTGGTGGCGCTATCGTCTGAAAGGTTCGGCGCTGCTGGGCCACGATCCGGCAGAGCCGCTAAAGCAACCGGTTGATATTGAACAGGTGAAGTCGTTCTACCAGACCTGGTATACCCCGGATGCCATGACCCTGATTGTGGTCGGTAACATTGATAGCCGCGCGGTGATTGAGCAGATTGGCAAAACCTTCGGCGAGCTGAAAGGCAAACGTAACACGCCAGCGCCGGTGCCAACGCTTTCACCTCTGCGCGCAGAGCCGGTGAGCATCATGACCGATGCCGTGCGCCAGGATCGTCTCTCCATCATGTGGGACAGCCCGTGGCAGCCGATTCGTGAGTCTGCCGCGCTGCTGCGCTACTGGCGCGCCGATTTAGCCCGTGAAGCGCTGTTCTGGCATGTTCAGCAAACCCTGAGTAAGAACAACGCCAAAGATATTGGTCTGGGCTTTGATTGCCGGGTGCTGTTCCAGCGCGCCCAGTGCGCCATTAATGTTGAGTCGCCGGGCGACAAGCTGAACGCCAATATGGCGATAGTGGCAAAAGAGTTGGCGAAAGTACGTGATAATGGCCTGAGCGAAGAGGAGTTCAACGCGCTGGTGGCGCAGAAAAATATTGAGCTGCAAAAACTGTTCGCCACCTATGCCCGTACCGATACCGATATCCTGATCAGCCAGCGTATTCGCTCCCTGCAAAATCAGGTGGTGGATATCGCGCCGGAACAGTATCAGAAGCTGCGCCAGGATTTCCTTAACAGCCTGACCGCGGATATGTTGAGCCAGGATCTGCGTCAGCAGCTTTCTCAGGATATGTCGCTAATTTTAATGCAGCCGAAAGGTGAACCTGAATATGATATGAAGGAGCTGCAGGCGACGTGGAACGAAATTATGGCACGCGCGCAGTAAAAGGAAAAAGGCAACGTAAGTTGCCTTTTTTAATGGATACAGCCCTTAAGCAGGCATCGCTTCGCGTGGAATGATGGCGCCGCGATACTGGATCACCGTGCTGGCGGTCAGGTGGCCGCGCTGCGCTGCCGCTTCCGGCGTACCGCCCGTCAGACGCACCGCCAGATAGCCGGCGCTGAAGGAGTCACCCGCCGCGGTCGTATCAATCACTTTCTCTTTCGCCAGCTTCACCGCAGGTACTTCGATAACCGCTTCTCCGGCGATCGCCACCAGGCAGGAATCTGCCCCGCGCTTAATTACCACTTCGCTGACACCGGCGGCCTGCGTACGCGCAATCACCTCATCAACCGGCTTCTCGCCCCACAGCGCATCTTCGTCGTCGAGGGTTAAGAAAGCGATATCGGTGCATTCCAGCATCTGGCTATAGACCTGCTGCGTCTCTTCGCGGCTGGCCCACAGGCGTGGACGGTAGTTGTTGTCGAAAATCACCTTCCCGCCGTTGGCGCGGCATTCGCGCAGCAAGGAGAGCAGTTTTTCACGGCTGCTCTGGCTGAGGATCGCAAGGCTGATGCCGCTCAGATAGAGGTAGTCGAAATGGGCCAGCGTTTCGCAGATCTGCGCCGCGCTGTCGCTCTCCAGCCAGAATTTGGCGGCAGCTTCGTTACGCCAGTAATAGAAGGTGCGCTCGCCGGTGCTGTCGGTCTCGATGTAATAGAGGCCCGGCAGGCGGTTTTCCATCCGCTGGGTCAGGGAAGTATCGACATTTTCACTCTGCCATGCGTCCAGCATCTGCTGGCTGAAATTGTCGGTGCCCAGCGCCGTAACATAGTTTACCGCCAGCGCGTCAGCATCGACCTGACGAGCAATATATACGGAGGTATTTAAGGTGTCGCCACCAAAGCCGCGGCTGACTTCCGCGCCTTTCTGGGAGAGTTCGATCATACATTCGCCGATCACGGCAATTTTTTTGGACATAGTCGTGAACCTGGATAATTAAACTGCGGTTAGTTTGCGCTGGAGGCCGGAAGCGGTCAACTGTATTAAAACGACGTTCCATTATTTTTTTGAACTCGGACAAGTTCCTGACGGGTTTGATATCTCAGATTTTCATTTTCGTCCGCAACCGGACATAAAGTTCTCTTACCAGGAGCCGATAATCCTTTGACCAGTCCCGACAGGCTCTTTCCCATTCAACAGGACATCTGAAATGAAGTTAAGGCAGGACATCCAGCTGCTGAGCATCCCTGAAGCGAGTATTGAGAACTTACAGGAACACCGCTACTGGCTGCAATGTGAGCGCGCTTATACTTATCAGCCGATCTACCGTACCGACGGTAAGCTGATGGCGATTGAGATCCTGACCGTCGTGACCCATCCTTCAAACCCGGCACAGCGGATTGCACCGGATCGCTACTTCGCGGAAGTCCCCGTGCGTCATCGTCTGGATATCCTGGAGGAGCAGCTCGCCATGCTGGCGGTGAGACAAAACTTTTTCGCCGACAACAACATTCTGGCTTCGGTTAACGTCGATGGCCCAACTCTGCTGGCGGTGCGGCAGGATGAGAGCCTACAGAAGCTGATCCAGCGGCTGCCGTGGCTGCGCTTTGAGCTGGTGGAGCACGTTCGTCTGCCGCAGGACTCCTCGTTTGCCACCATGTGTGAGTTTGGTCCGCTGTGGCTGGACGACTTTGGCACCGGTATGGCGAACTTCTCCGCCCTGAGCGAAGTGCGTTACGATTACATCAAAGTGGCGCGCGATCTGTTCATTATGCTGCGCCAGACGCCGGAAGGGCGCAATCTGTTCACGCTTCTGCTGCAACTGATGAACCGCTACTGCCAGGGGGTTATCGTCGAAGGCGTCGAGACGCTGGAAGAGTGGCGCGATGTACAGAACTCACCCGCCGCTGCCGCCCAGGGCTATTTCCTCTCCCGCCCGGTGTCGATGGAGACGCTCGACAACGTAATCATCACCCTGTAAAACCCAGCAGCTTCCCGTAATAGCGCGTGGTTAACGCGTTATTACCGGACGCTGCCGCCCCCTTTCCGCATGCCTGGACTATATTCATGAAAGGCAAGTGATTACTGAAAGGGAGTATGGGATGACAAAAACAGCGAAGATTATCACCTGGACAGGGGGAGTCTTCTTGTTGCTGATTGTGGTGCTGATTGTCGTGATCGCGACATTTGACTGGAACCGCCTCAAACCGACCATCAACCAGAAAGTCTCGACCGAACTTAACCGTCCTTTCGCTATTCGCGGGGACTTGGGCGTGGTATGGGAGCGGCAGAAGGGCGAAACGGGCTGGCGCAGCTGGATACCCTGGCCGCACGTTCACGCTAACGACGTTATTCTCGGCAACCCGCCGGACATTCCTGAAATCACCATGGTGCATCTCCCGCGCGTGGAGGCCACCCTTGCGCCGCTGGCACTGCTTACCAAAACGGTCTATCTGCCGTGGATCAAACTGCAACAGCCAGATGCCCGGCTGATCCGCCTGTCGGAGAAGACCAATAACTGGACCTTCGATCTGGCAGGCGATGATAAAGAAAAAGATCCTGATGCCCAGCCTTCGTCCTGGTCTTTCCGCCTCGATAATATTCTGTTCGATCGTGGGCGGATCGACGTGAACGACGCGGTCAGCAAAGCACAGATGGAGATCTTCGTCGATCCGCTGGGCAAGCCGGTACCCTTCAGCGAAGTGACTGGCGATAAAGGCAAAAAGGATAAGGTCGGCGATTACGTCTTTGGCCTGAAGGCGGAAGGGCGCTACAACGATCAGCCGCTGCGCGGCACCGGTAAAATTGGCGGTATGCTGGCGTTGCGCAGCGAAGGCACCCCCTTCCCGGTGCAGGCTGACTTCCGCTCCGGCAATACCCGGGTGGCTTTTGTCGGTACGGTGAACGACCCAATGAAGATGGGCGGCGTCGATCTGAAGCTGAAATTTGCCGGGGATTCGCTGGGCGAACTTTATGAGCTGACCGGCGTACTGCTGCCTGATACGCCGCCGTTTGAAACCGATGGTCGGCTGGTGGCGAAGATCAACTCGGAAGAGGCCTCGGTCTACGATTACCGCAACTTTAATGGCCGGATCGGTGACAGCGATATCCACGGTTCGCTGACCTACACCACCGGCAAACCGCGGCCGAAGCTGGAAGGGGATGTGGAGTCGCGTCAGCTGCGGCTGGCGGACCTCGGGCCGCTGATTGGCGTCGACTCCGGTAAAGGCACCAAAGCGGAGGAGGTACGCAAGCAGGCACCGCCGTCCGGCAAAGTGCTGCCGAACGACCGCTTCGAAACCGATAAGTGGGACGTAATGGATGCGGACGTGCGCTTCAAAGGGCGGCGGATCGAGCATGGCAGCAGCCTGCCTATCAGTAATCTTTCTACCCATATCCTCCTGAAAAACGCCGACCTGCGTCTGGAGCCGCTGAAGTTTGGTCTGGCTGGCGGCACCATCTCCTCAAATATCCATCTTGAAGGCGATAAAAATCCGATGCGGGGCCAGGCCGATATTCAGGCGCGACGGCTGAAGCTGAAGGAGCTGATGCCGGATGTGGAGCTGATGCAGAAAACCCTGGGGGAGATGAATGGCGATGCCAAAATTCGCGGTACCGGCAACTCTGTTGCGGCCCTGCTGGGGAACGGTAACGGCAATCTGAAGCTGCTGATGAACGACGGGCTGGTGAGCCGTAACCTGATGGAAATTCTGGGTCTGAACGTCGGGAACTTCATCGTCGGCCAGATCTTTGGCGACGACGAGGTGCGGGTAAACTGCGCAGCCGCCAATATTGACCTGGTCAACGGCGTCGCACGGCCGCAGATTTTCGCCTTCGATACTGAAAACGCGGTGATCAACGTCACCGGCACCGCCAGTATGGCCTCGGAACAGCTGGATCTCACCATCAACCCGGAAAGTAAAGGCATTCGCATCGTGACGCTGCGCTCGCCGCTGTACGTGCGTGGTAGCTTTAAAGATCCGGATGCGGGGGTGAAGGCGGGGCCGTTAATTGCTCGTGGTGCGGTGGCCGCTGCGCTGGCGACCCTGGTTACCCCTGCTGCAGCGCTGCTGGCGCTCATCTCGCCGTCTGAGGGGCAGGCCAATCAGTGTCAAACCATTCTGTCGCAGATGAAGAAATAGTGGGAGGCTTTGCCCGGCCTACAGGAGAATGTAGGCCGGGTAAGCGCAGCGCCACCCGGCATTAAGGATCACAATGACTGATGGCGAGTCTCGTGAGTCAGCAGCAGCGCAATCAGCGTCAGTGCCGCCATCGCCGCCAGGTAGATCCCTACGTATTGCAGACCGTAATTCGCCTGTAACCAGGTAGCGATATACGGCGCCACGGACGCACCCAGAATCGAAGAGACGTTATAGGAGAAGGAGGCGCCCGTGTAACGCACTTCGGTCGGGAACAGCTCTGGCAGCAGCGCGCCCATCGGACCGAATGTCAGCCCCATCAGGCTCAGGCCAATCAGCAGATACGCCATCACCAGCGCCGGATTACCGGAACCGAGCAGCGGCGGGAAGACGAACAGCGCAAACAGAATAATCAGCGAAGTGATCACAATCATGCTCGGGCGACGGCCAAAACGGTCGGCCAGCAGGCCCGCAATCGGCACCATCACGCCAAAACCGATAACCGCCATCATCAGCATCCACAGCACTTCGTTACGCGGCAGGCCCAGGCCCACCGGCGCAGGCGTGGTGCTGAAGGTCATGGAATAGACGGTCATGATATAGAACAGCGTGTAGGTCGCCAGCATGATGAAGGTGCCGAGCACGGTCACGCGAACGTGTTTGGTCAGCAGCGTGCCCAGCGGGATTTTTACCTGTTTTTTCGCGGCGGCCACTTTGGCAAACACCGGGGTCTCGTGCAGGGAGACGCGCACATAGAGGCCAATCAGCACCAGCACCGCCGAGAAGATAAACGGAATACGCCAGCCCCAGGTCATGAACTGCTCGTCAGTCAGCAGCCAGGAGAGCAGCAGGAAGGTGCCGTTGGCAAAGAAGAAGCCAATCGGCGCGCCCAACTGTGGGAAGGATCCATACAGCGCACGTTTGCGTGGCGGGGCATTTTCGGTGGCCAGCAGCGCCGCGCCGCCCCATTCCCCGCCCAGTCCCAGACCCTGGCCAAAACGGGCCAGCGCCAGAAGCAGCGGGGCCAGAATCCCGATGGTTTCATAGGTCGGCAGCAGGCCGATGGCAACGGTAGAGATACCCATGGTCAGCAGCGAAGCAACCAGGGTTACCTTACGCCCGACGCGATCGCCGAAGTGACCGAACAGGGCCGAGCCGATAGGGCGCGCAACAAAGGCGATGGCGAAGGTTGCCAGCGACTGTAGCGTGGCCGCCGTCGGGTCGCCCTGCGGGAAGAAGATATGCGGGAAAACGATAACCGCAGCGGTGGCGTAAATATAGAAGTCGAAGAATTCAATGGCGGTGCCAATCAGTGACGCGACGACGACTTTATTGCGCGAGTTAACCGGGGCGTTTTCCTGCTCTGAATTAAGTGTTGTGGCTGTGGCTTGCATAAACTTTTCTTATTTTTGGCGAACGAAAGGCCATATTACGCACAGCAAAAGCGATATTTCAATCTGTAACAAACGCAGCGGCCGGTGAAAAAGAGAGCAAAAAGCGGATAATTTTCGGACCAGAAGAATCACATCTATGAAATGCTTCACAGAAATAAAAAGTTGGAATATATAACTGGTTTTCGGTTAAATAAAAGTTACAGGCTGGATTTATATGCTGAAATGATGAATCGGGCTGATATATTTCATTCTTATTCAGCCCGATAGGGGAATTACCGGTGGCTTTTACCGGGCATTCGCCGGTCATCCGGGTACTCGGCGGTGGCGATCCATGCCGCGCAGAAGAGGGTCAGTCTGGCGAAGAAATAGAAGAAGGCCAGCAACCCCAGCACGGAGCCGAATGCCGCCCCGGACGGGGAGGTCACCAGCGACGGCAGGGTGTAGGTCATCACGATTTTAATGACCTCAAAGCCGATAGCGGCAATGAACGTGCCGCGGATCAGCGCCTTACGGCGAGGGCGATGACGCGGCAGGCGCCAGAAAATCCAGAAGAAGAGCAGGTAGTTCGCCAGCATCGAGATCCCTAACCCCACCAGATGCCAAACTGGCTTCAGCCACTCGATGGTGTCGAGATAGAGCGCGGAGATGATCATCTGCTGCGCCGAGCCTGCCGCGGAAGTGATGGAGAGGGTGATAACCAGCGCCACCAGCAGCCCGATCAGCGAGACGAAGTCGCGGAAATACTTAATCCAGATTTTCTCCTGGTCCTGCGGCTTACGCTCCCAGACGTCGCGCGACTGGGCGCGGATCGCTTCACGCAGGTTGCCCATCCAGTTGATGCCGGAGTAAAGCGCCACAAACAAACCGACTATCCCGACGGTAGTACGTTGCTGGACGGCGGTGTTGATGGTGCTTTTCAGGGTCGAGGCTAGCGTCGGATCGCTGACGTTTTGCAGGATTTTGCTGAAGATGTCCTGCAACAGCGTCGGGTGCGACACCAGCACAAACCCCGCTGCCGCAAAGGAGAGCATCAGGATGGGGATCATCGACAGGAAGGAGAAGTAGGTGATTGCAGCGCCAAACTGGTTGCCCAACCGATCGTTAAAACGCTCGGCGGCGCGCAGCAGGTGAGCAATCATCGGCCGCTGTTGGATCAGCTGGATGAGATCTTTCGCCTTGTCGAGCAGGCTGCCCCTTTTACGCACGGCGGTAATTTTGGGTTCATCTGGCGCCGGGGGCGGGCTATTTTCCAGTTTCTTAATCGGCTCGTAGTCCAGATCCTGGGTGGGACGTTGCTGGCTGCTATCCGGCATCAGTCACGTTTTCCTTATCGTTAGCGAGAGTTCATTGCAATTATAGCCTGCGCTCAGTCAACGTAGGTTTTCATGATTTCCGTGAGCCACGCCATAAACAGATGCACCCGGCGGGAGAGGTTGCGGCGGTGGGGATAAATGAGCGACACCGGCATGGGCCTGGCGCGGTACTGCGGAAGGATCTCCAGCAGCTTTTTGGCCCGCAGGGCGTCACGCACGCCTACCCGCGGCACCTGAATAATTCCCAGCCCGGCGAGGGCGGAGGCATGGTAAGTCTCGGTGCTGTTGACCGTCAGGACACCGCCGGTCTTAACCCAGTGGGTCGCCTCACCATCGTAATATTCGAACCCCTGGGGCCGGGTGCCGAGATGCGTTGCGTAATGCACCACCGCATGGGAGGTTAAATCATCCAGCCCGTCGGGATAGCCAAAACGCGACAGATAATCGGGGCTGGCGCAGTTGATCACCGACAGCCTGCCGAGCGGGCGGGCAATTAAGCCGGAATCTTTCAGGGTGCCGACGCGCACCACGCAATCAAATCCTTCCCGAATCACATCCACCAGCCGGTCGCTGCTGCTCAGCTCCAGTTCAATGCCGGGGTACTGTTGCAGGAAGAGCGGCAGTTTGGGGATGACTAAATTTCGCGCAACGTTGGCCGGCATATCGACGCGTATTCTTCCACTGACGCTGGCAGGGTCGTGCAAAAAAAGACCATCCAGTTCTTCCATATTGGTCAGCAGATCTTTGGCCCGCTCGTAGTAGACCATACCGTCCTGCGTCAGGCTGACCCGACGCGTGGTACGGTGCAGCAGCTGGGTGCCAAGCCCGTTCTCCAGCGCCTGAATCTGGCGCGATACGCTACCTTTAGGCAGGCCCATTGAATCTGCGGCGCGGGAAAAACTCTCCAGTTCAGCGACGCGAATAAATAACTGCATTGCGTGAATTTTATCCATAGGGAGCGCTCATTGTTGTTTATTTTGAAACAGTGAAGCGTTGCGTAGCGCATTTATTGATTTTCTATCACCTAATAAGCTCTTTCTCAATCATCACAACAGCCGAAACGAGGTTTCTTATGACTGAACGTATAGCAATAGTGACCAGCGGCAGCCGCGGGCTCGGTAAAAACGCGGCGCTGAAGCTGGCAGCAAAGGGTGTCGGGATCCTGCTGACCTACAACCGGAGTGAGCAGGAGGCGCTCGACGTTGTGCACGAAATTGAGCAAAAAGGGGTAAAAGCGGCGGCATTGCAATTGAACGTCGGTGATATTACCGGATTTGAACGGTTCATCACTGAGGTAAGTGAGAAACTGCATTCAGTCTGGCAGCGTAACACCTTCGATTATTTGTTGAACAACGCAGGCGTGGGTTTATATGCCCCTTATATGGAGACCACGGAAGCGCAGTTCGATGAAGTCATGAACATCCATTTCAAAGGTCCCTTCTTTCTGACCCAGGGGCTATTACCGCTGATGGAAAACGGCGGGCGGATCCTGAACGTCTCCTCCGGCCTCGCCCGTTTTGCGCTACCGGGCTCCAGCACCTATGCAGCGATGAAAGGCGCGATGGAAGTGCTCACCCGTTATCAGGCTAAGGAGCTCGGCGCGCGTGGGATCACCGCCAACATCATCGCTCCCGGGGCTATCGAAACCGATTTTGGCGGCGGTCGTGTACGCGATAACAAAGCGATCAATCAGCAGATCGCCTCCCAGACAGCGCTGGGCCGCGTTGGGTTACCGGACGATATCGGCGATGCGATTGCGGCGCTGCTCAGCGACGAACTCGGCTGGATGAATGCGCAGCGCATTGAGGTCTCCGGAGGGATGTTCCTGTAATCAGGTGCCGGGGAGGGAGCCCCGCGGCACGCTTAGCAGTACTCTTTTCTTAACAGCCCAAACAGCCAGTCGTTGTGCCACTCACCTGCCAGCCAGTAGCTTTCGCGCAGTTCACCTTCCAGCACAAAGCCCACTTTTTCCAGCAGACGTTTAGAGGCGACATTGCCCGCCGTCACCGTAGCGGTCAAACGGCGGATACCTCCCTGCATAAAGGCGTAATCGCACACCGCCTGTAAGGATTCAAAGCCGTAACCTTTGCTCTGCGACTGCGGGGCAAAGAGGAACCCCACTTCGGCACAATCATCATCGCGATGAATATAGCCCGTGACCCCAAGCGGGGTCTGATTGTGATCGCGCACCACCAGGCACAGCCAGTGATCACTGCCTGGAGACCACGCGGGCAGGCGAGAGGTAAACGTTTCGCGAATGGCCTCTTCCGGACGGGCTTCGGCCACGTAGCGCATCACATCGGGGTGTTGTTGCAGGGAGAGAAAAAAGGGCCAGTCCTCTTCCTGCAGTGGGGAACAGGTTAAACGCGGGGTGTGCAGCACAGGCATGCCAGATCTCCGGGAGCTTTTGTAAATGATATTAACATTATCACTGAAATAGTGCCGGTTATCGGGTATGTTTAATCTGGTATAACCACTTAAAAAACAACCGCTCTCCGTTCGCTGCGCCTGAATCTTTGCGCGGCAGTTAAGGATAATGATGACCCTCAGTAAATCGCACGTGATCCGCGAGCAGTTTGAACGCTGTCTGGGAATTATTCGTCAGGCCTCTGTGGAGATCCTGCTCCTGTTAAAGGTGCATGTTGCCGAAGGCAAAGATCCCCGTTGGTTCCTTGAGCAGCTGGATTCCGCCAGGCTGGCGCTGGGGGGCTGGGCGAGCGTGGCAAAACGCCTGAACCTCAACGATGCGGAGCTCTCACAATTCACCCTGCAATTGCGGCTTTTGCAGCAGCGGGTGCCGCAGTATGAGAGCGGGCAGGATGTGAGCGACAACCAGCTGATTGCCGCGACGCGCTTTGTGACGGCCCTGGAACACCTGCGTTTGCAGCAGCCGCTGCTGACCTACAGTACCGAAATGAGCCCGGGCGATGAGCTTCAGCAACAGCAAGCCCGGAAACAGGTACGTGCGCTGGAATTGATGATTAAAGGGCTGATTATGCAGGCCTGGCCAGATCCAACGCGCCTGAACAATCACCTCAAAACGCTCTTCGGTGCCGATCGGGTTCGCCGCTGGCTGCAGCAGGGCGAGCGCAACGATGCCCTCGGCGGCATGATGTTTAGCGAGCTGGCGCTGATGCTGGTGGACAAGAAAGAGTACTCCCGCTCTTATTCGGCGCTGTTCAGCGATCCCGCTCTGCTGACGCTGATGGTGGAACCGCGTAAGACGCTCCACTCCTTTCTTGATGATATCCGCCTGATCCGCAACAACATCATTGCCCGGCAGCCGCTGACCTCTGCGCAAATCCTGCTGCTGGACAACTACTACGCCCAGATTGCCGGCCCCGTTCAGCGTGCCTTTAACGAAGGCCGTACCGCCGTAAACCCGACGGGGTTGATGGCAGAGAATAACCACGAGCTGGAGCTCTTCTGGGAAAATGCGCGAGAAAAAAGCCGGGCCACCGGCGATGACATTTTTGAGGTGCGCGACGCTATCGATAAACCGAACCGTCGGCCCGCGCGCACCCCGGAGCAACGCGATCATCTGATCTCGGTGGGACTGTGGGGGGCGGTGGGGGTGATGGTGATGGGAATGCTGGCGGCGGGTACCTGGCTATTAATGGAAAGCAGCACGCCGACCCAGGCGGCCAGTACCACCTCGCCTCCTGTGCAAACGGCGGCGGAAGAGATGCGTGAGTCGCCCTCCTCCCGCGAAACGCTGACGCGCATGGGCGTCACCTGGGATGAGAATAACTTCCGCGCAGCGATTGACAGGAACGATACCCGCGTGGCGCTGCTGTTTCTGAAGGCGGGAATGGAGTGGAAGCTCTCCTGGACAGAGCACGCCCTGTCGGTGGGACATCGGGAGGTGCTGGATATCCTGATGCGCTATCGTCTGCAGATGGGGCAGGCGAAGCCCTGCCGACAGTTTATCAACACCCTCGCACACGCGATGTCAGCGGGCGAACCGCTGACGGATCTGCGTAAAGAGTATCTGCAGGCATTTTGTACCGTTCCGGCGGTGGTAGAACGCCAGCGACGCGAGATGGATCAGGCGAAGCGGCGGGCACAGGCCCAGCCGGACGCCAGTACCAAAAAATGGCAGACGATTCATACAGCCATTTATGAGGTGATCCGCTGACAACGCGGGGAGCTACGGCTCCCCGTACAGGCCAATGAGTCTGCGCACCACGCCGTTAGTCCAGCCAAAACCGTCCTGCAGGGGATACTCACCCCCGCCCCCTTCCCGGGGCTGGCTGCTGGCGATGTGGTACTTCTCGATGAGCTTGTGATTCATTTTGTAGAAATGGTTTACCGTGTGCAGCCAGCTCCACGCGATCTCATCCCCCAGAGAATCATTGCCGTATTGTTTGAATCCCTGGATCGCCATCCACTGTAATGGCGCCCAGCCGTTAGGTTTATCCCACTGCTCCCCGGTTTCATACTCGGTGGCAAGGATACCGCCCGGCGTCAGGAGACGCGCTTTTACCGCGTCGGATAACCGTTCGGCCTGCTCATGGGTACACATACCGACATACAGCGGCACGATGCTGGCCGCGGAAAAGAGCGCCAGCTGCTCCCGGCGCCAGTCATAATCGCGATAGCAGCCGTTCTCCTCATCCCACAGATAGCGGTTAACCGCCGCGCGGCGATCGCTCGCTTTCTGGCGGAAGCGATCCGCAGTCTCTTTATCCCCTTTTGAGGCTGAAATATTGGCGATGGCGCTCTCCAGCTTGAACAGGAACGCGTTGAGATCGATAGGGATAAACTGCGTGGTGCGGATACTCGCCAGCCGGCTCGGATCCCGCAGCCAGCGGGAGGAGTAGTCCCAACCGGAGGCAGCCCCGGCGCGCAGATCGCGATAGACCTCGTTAGGTGGACGCCCGGAGTGACGGGCGGTTTCAACGTCCTCTATCCAGGATTCATCCCTTGGAGTGTCACGGTCATCCCAGTAACGGTTGAGCAGAGAGCCGTCCGGCATACGTACCGCACTGCGGTAAGCCTGGTTGAGCAGCAGCGACTCTGCGCCGTCCATCCAGAAGGCGTACTCCATCTTCAGATGGTCCAGATAGCGTTTGGCACCGCGCACGCCATCCTCTTCAAACAGCTCCACCATCAGGGCAAACACCGGCGGTTGCGAGCGGCTCAGATAGTAGGTGCGGTTGCCGTTAGGAATATGACCGTACTTTTCAATCATCCACGCAAAGTTATCCGCCATGCACTTGAGCATGTCGTGGCGACCGCTTTCGGCCAGCCCCAGCATGGTAAAATAGGAGTCCCAGTAGTAGGTCTCGCTGAATCGCCCGCCGGGGACGATGTAGGCCTGCGGCAGCGCCAGCAGTGACGACCACGGGATATGATCTTGCGGCTCCCGGGTCAGTACCGGCCACAGGTTGTCGATATGGTCTTTGAGCGAGAAAGAGGGATCCGATACATATTCGCTCGACAGCACTTCTGGCAGCCAGAAGTGGTTTTCCACAAACTGGCGCAGGTCAAAGTCGCGGTGTCGTCTCACCTTGCGATAGCGGATAAGGATATCCAGCGGATCCATTTTCGGCGCACAGTCTGGAAAGGTTTTGCTGTCTTCAAACAGTCGCGACGACTGAACATGCTCGAAGAGTTCAAGGTAGCGATCGGCAGGGGTGAGCGCATCGGATGCGGGCAGCCCTTCAATCATTTCAGGTTCCGGTTCCGCCTCGAGCATTTCATCCAGTTTTAACTCGCAGGGATCGATTTCGTAGAGAAGTTCTTGTTCTATGTCGAACTCTACGGTCTCTACAGTGCGTATTTTCTGGTTGAACATGGTGGTCAGGACCTCCGGTTTGCGTAGTCTCAGGTCTGGTTTTATCCGGTTGCTTACTAATCTTAGACATTCGCTTCGGTCTGTGAAGAGGTATATGTGCGGTAGATCACATTTTACTGGCGGGGCAAAACGGGCACTACTGGAGGCATGTTGATGTTATTGCAGGCAATAAACGGGCAATCCAGCAGTGCGCAGGCGATCTAAAATTCGGATCATTCGCTTTGCAACAGAGTATGAATCAGAGGGCTTCTTCTGTCTCCTCGTTGAAGCGCCAGGCTTTCGCGCGGTCAAAAATCTCTTCAGAGGAGAGACGGGCGCGGAAACCCCGGCCTTCAGGCTGAATTACGATCTGTAGGGATGCTGATAGCGCGACAGGTTGCTCATTACTGTCGGTCCCGATGTTGGCATTTGGGGCGAAGTGGGCAATAGCCTCAGCAAACGCCTCCTGCATCTCTTCATGCGTTTTATAATGCGCATCTTCGATATTAAGGGCGCTATGGAGAAGAGCGCAGTCAAGCATCGTGCCCTGCAACCAGTAGCATGAAGAGGAATAGGCGGCGCACCAGGTCAGTTTGCTACCTTCCAGAAACGCCTCCAGTAAATGGGGGTCGCTGCCCGCAAAACATGAGCCCAGCATCAAACCTTTGATGTTGAACTTCCGGGATTTATCATTAATGGCGTCAAGGATGTCGGTGAGAGAAACATCGCCGATACGGGTTTTACTGCCATGCGCCGCAATATAGACGAGGGTATTATCAAATTTCTGACGGCACAGGCAATCCAGCGCAATCTCGAAGCTCTTTTTATTATAAAAATTCAGAGAGTAGACCTCAGTGTCGCCATGCATTTTGGCAATTCCGTGCACGAACGGCAGCACGGATGAGCGGTTGGCATCATAATCATCGAGTTTCCACGGTGATTCAAACACCAGAATAGCGTTCTTACTTTTGCTGATTGGCATTAAATATCCCCTTAAGGTAAATTATTTTTGTAGTTGTTTAATAACGCTGTGTATTCGACTTTTCTTTTATTGGCCAACTCTGCAAATAAGTGTCCAAAATCGCCATTGTTTCGCTACGCGCAAATAAGTAATTAAGGCCTTTCACCTCGTCGTCATCGTCTCTGATGACGCGCTCAAACAGGAAATCCTTATGAACCTTAACGCGAAGCGTCAGGGCGCTATGCCTTTTTCTTTTGCAAAGCCGAGCGGCTATCAATCCACTATAACAGAACTGCAGGGGCTGCTGGAAAGCCACCATTTAGCATGGCTGGATATTTTTGAAGGAGAGAACAACGCCATTATTTTCCGCTGTAATCTGAAGCAGAGTGTGTTCCGCAATATACAGTTCAGCAGTTTATTAATTAACCGCTGTTATATCGACGAGCTCTGTTTTGAAAATTGCGATATGCGCAATGTCTTTTTATCAAATAGCGTGGTTACGCAGCCGATCCGCTTACGCTATTGCCAGGTGGCGGGAATGCGCCTGTTAAATATGCCACGCAGAATGTTTATTTTTGAGGAGTGTACCGGCGTCGGGCAGATCCTGTTTGCCTGACACCGGTGAGGCACGATCAGTGCGCCTGACGTGGATCGCCTGCTATTTCATCAGTCTTTTGCCGGGTCTCTTCGCTTTGATTCAGGGCATTGCTGGCCGCTTTTTCCGCATGGGCCGCGCTATAGGCCGCCAGATGCGAAACCACAATGGCGTAAATACTCATCAGAGAGACCCAAAGAATACTGTTTTTCCACCACAGAAGGGTGGGTATGGTTAACATCGCCCATACCAGGGCAAGAATCAGATGGAATTTAGCCAGCCTTTTTGCGTTGATCTTCACTTGCATACTCTTTTCTCTAATCTTAATTAATCGATCCAGGTAAGCGCTTAATACTTTTTAAGCGTAGCCAGGCCTGCCGTCATTACCGGTGAATTTTGTTACCGTATGTACATCTGCGCCAGCAGCGGCGTGGCGGTGGGGGAGGGTGCATAAAAAACCGGCCACTGAGGGCCGGTTTTTAAACGTGCATACTCGCTGACAAGGCGAACTAACGCATGGTCACGAACTCTTCTGCCGCCGTTGGGTGAATAGCTACGGTATTATCGAAGTCTTTCTTGGTCGCACCCATTTTCAGCGCGACCGCAAAGCCCTGCAGGATCTCATCCATACCAAAGCCGATACCGTGAATGCCGACAATCTTCTCATCCGGGCCGACGCACACTAACTTCATGCGGCACGGCTGACGGTGAGACGTGACCGCGGTATACATGGCGGTGAAGGCGGATTTATACACTTTCACCTGGTCGTCGCCATAGTGCGCTCGCGCCTGAGGCTCGGTTAAACCGACGGTACCGATTGGCGGGTGGCTGAAGACCACGGTCGGGATGTTGTTGTAATCCAGGTGCTCTTCCGGTTTGTTGTTAAACAGACGCTCGGAAAGACGACGACCCGCGGCGACAGCAACAGGGGTCAGTTCAACGGCGCCGGTATTATCGCCCACGGCGTAGATGCCCGGTACGCTGGTGTTCTGGAACTTATCGACAACGATATAGCCTTTCTCATTGGTTTTGACACCCGTGACGGCCAGGTTGAAGTTGTCGTTTGCGGGTTCACGGCCAATGGCCCAGATCAGGCAATCAACGGTCTGGCTGCGGCCATCTTCCAGCTCAAGGGTCAGGCTGCCGTCAGCGTTTTTCACAACCGCTTTCGGAATGGCTTCGGTATGCAGATGTGGGCCTTCGGCATTCATCACCTCCACCAGGGTATCGACGATCAGCGGATCGAAGTTGCGCAGCGGGGCGTGTTTACGCACAAACAGGTGCGCTTCGGCGCCGAGGCCGTTAATCACGCCCGCCAGCTCCACGGCGATGTAACCCGCGCCAACGATGGCAACGCGTTTCGGCAGGGCAGGCAGCTCAAAGAAACCGTCGGAGTCGATACCGTATTCCGCACCCGGAATAGCTGGATGACTCGGGCGGCCACCGGTAGCGATCAGGATATGATCGGCGGTGATCGTTTCACCGTTGACTTCGATCGTCTTCGCATCGACAAAGCGGGCAAAACCGCGGATCACATCGACATTATTCTTGCCCAGCACGTTATCGTAGGAGGTGTGAATACGATCGATGTAGGCGGTACGGCTGGCGATCAGACGATCCCAGTCGAAGTTATTAATGGTGGTATCAAAACCATAATCCGGGCCATAGAGATGGATGGCCTCGCGGATCTGCGCCGCATGCCACATCACCTTTTTCGGTACACAACCGACGTTAACGCAGGTGCCGCCGAGATCTTTTGCTTCAATCAGCGCGCACTTCTGGCCGTACATGGCCGCACGGTTAATCGAGGCGATACCGCCGCTGCCGCCGCCGATAGCGATGTAATCGTAATGCTTGGTCATGGTCTTATCCTTAATCGTTAATTGCCGCGATTGTATACCTGAAATCAATAGTTTCCATCGATGACTGCGATTACTCTGGCACGATCCAGCTAACGGTAGTATGGCCGGTACCGGCCGGGACCAGCTTTTTGTGCAGCCACGGCAGGACGTTATTCATCTGCGCTTCGAGCTTCCAGGGCGGGTTAATCACAATCATGCCGGACGCGGTCATGCCGCGCTGATCGCTGTCCGGGCGAACGGCCAGCTCAATTTGCAGGATCTTACGGATGCCGGTCGCTTCCAGATCCTTGATCATGCGTTTGATCTGTGAACGCAGCACCACCGGATACCACAGCGCATAGGTGCCGGTGGCAAAGCGTTTGTAGCCCTCGTTGATACCCGCAACCACCGCCTGGTAGTCGCTTTTGATTTCGTATGGCGGGTCGATCAGCACCAGACCGCGACGGGAAACCGGCGGCAACTTCGCTTTCAGCTGCTGGTAGCCGTCCGATTTCTCCACGCGCGCGCGGCTGTCTTTCTGGAATTCAGAGCGCAGCAGCGGGTAGTCGCTTGGATGCAGTTCAGTCAGCTGAATGCTGTCCTGCTCGCGCAGCAGCTGGCGCGCGATAAGCGGCGAACCCGGGTAGTAGCGTAACTGGCCGCTGCGGTTAAAATGGTTGATCACGCCGATATAGGGTTCCAGCTCCGCCGGCAGGTCATCCTGCTGCCAGATGCGGGCGATGCCTTCGAGGTACTCTCCGGTGCGCTCGGCATGCTCGCCGCTCAGCTGATAGCGGCCCGCGCCGGCATGGGTGTCCAGATAGAGAAAAGGCTTATCTTTCTCTTTCAGCGCCTCGATGATCAGACTCTGTACGGTGTGTTTAAGAACGTCGGCGTGGTTGCCCGCGTGAAAGCTGTGGCGATAACTGAGCATGGGTAGATATGTTCCGATAATGTCGATTGAGCACAGTTTACAGCAGAACGGCACAGATTACCCGCAGGCCCGGCACGCACCGTCGCGGCGGCTGTTTTTCTGTCACCTCAGCCATTGAAATTCACTACACTTAACCCCATCCTGGAAACAATATGCTCGCGCAGGATGCGCGCTTCATTCACTCATTTAACAGGACAGTGCTTATGACCAATCCATTACTGACGCCTTTTTCGTTGCCACCGTTTTCCTCCATTTTGCCTGAACATGTTGTTCCCGCTGTCACCAAAGCACTGGACGATTGCCGTGCCGCCGTTGAGAGCGTGGTAGCGCATGGCGCCCCTTATACCTGGGAAAACCTGTGTCAGCCGCTGGCGGAAGTGGATGATGTGCTCGGCCGCATCTTTTCCCCGGTCAGCCACCTGAACTCGGTGAAAAACAGCCCGGAACTGCGTGAGGCCTACGAACAAACCCTGCCCCTGCTGTCGGAGTACAGCACCTGGGTCGGGCAGCACGAAGGGCTCTACAAAGCGTACCGCGACCTGCGCGAGGGCGATCACTATGCGACGCTGAATATCGCGCAGAAAAAGGCTGTCGATAACGCGCTGCGCGATTTTGAACTGTCGGGCATTGGTCTGGCAAAAGAGAAGCAGCAGCGCTACGGCGAAATCGCGACGCGCCTGTCTGAGCTGGGCAACCAGTACAGCAATAACGTGCTGGATGCCACCATGGGCTGGACGAAGCTGATTACCGACGAAGCGGAGCTGGCTGGCATGCCGGAAAGCGCCCTGGCGGCAGCAAAAGCGCAAGCCGAAGCGAAAGAGCAGGACGGTTATCTGTTGACGCTGGATATCCCGAGCTATCTGCCGGTAATGACCTACTGCGATAACCAGGCCCTGCGTGAAGAGATGTATCGCGCCTACAGCACCCGCGCGTCCGATCAAGGCCCGAACGCCGGGAAGTGGGATAACACCCCGGTGATGGCGGAAATTCTTGCCTTGCGTCACGAGCTGGCGCAGCTGCTGGGCTTTGACAGCTACGCAGATAAATCTCTTGCTACCAAAATGGCCGAAAACCCGCAGCAGGTACTCGATTTCTTAACCGATCTGGCCAAACGCGCTCGTCCTCAGGGCGAGAAAGAGCTGGCCCAGCTGCGCGCCTTTGCCAAAGCGGAATTCGGCGTCGATGAGCTGCAGCCGTGGGATATCGCGTATTACAGCGAGAAACAGAAGCAGCATCTCTACAGCATCAGCGATGAGCAGCTGCGTCCGTACTTCCCGGAAAACAAAGCCGTTAACGGCCTGTTCGAAGTGGTGAAACGCATTTACGGCATCACCGCCAAAGAGCGCAACGATGTGGAAGTGTGGCACGACGACGTGCGCTTCTTCGAACTGTACGACGACCAGAACGAACTGCGCGGCAGCTTCTATCTCGACCTCTACGCCCGCGAAAATAAACGCGGCGGCGCCTGGATGGATGACTGCGTAGGGCAGATGCGTAAAGCGGATGGCTCGCTGCAAAAGCCGGTTGCTTATCTGACCTGTAACTTCAACCGTCCGGTTAACGGCAAACCTGCGTTGTTCACCCATGACGAAGTGATCACTCTGTTCCACGAATTCGGCCACGGTCTGCACCACATGCTGACCCGCATTGAAGCGGCAGGCGTTGCCGGTATCAGCGGTGTACCGTGGGATGCCGTGGAGCTGCCGAGCCAGTTTATGGAAAACTGGTGCTGGGAGCCGGACGCGCTGGCGTTTATCTCCGGCCACTATGAGACCGGCGAGCCGCTGCCAAAAGCGCTGCTGGATAAGATGCTGGAAGCGAAAAACTACCAGGCGGCAATGTTTATCCTGCGCCAACTGGAGTTCGGTCTGTTCGATTTCCGTCTGCATGCGGAGTTCAGCCCGGAGCAGGGGGCGAAGGTCCTCGAAACCCTGGCGGAGATCAAAAAGCAGGTTGCCCTTATTCCAGGCCCGGCCTGGGGACGCTTCCCGCACGCGTTCAGCCATATCTTTGCGGGCGGCTATGCGGCGGGCTACTACAGCTACCTGTGGGCAGACGTGCTGGCGGCAGACGCCTACTCCCGCTTCGAGGAAGAGGGGATTTTCAACCGCGAAACCGGTCAGTCATTCCTGGATAACATCCTGACCCGCGGCGGTTCTGAAGAGCCAATGGAGTTGTTCAAACGCTTCCGTGGCCGCGAACCGCAGCTGGATGCGATGCTGGAGCATTACGGGATCAAGGGTTAGTTGATTCGTGAAAATCTGCTTAGTAGATGAAACAGGCGCCGGAGATGGCGCCTTATCTGTTCTTGCCGCCCGCTGGGGGCTGGAGCACGATGAAGAAAACCTGATGGCGCTAGTGATGACCCCGGACCATCTGGAGCTGCGCAAGCGCGACGAGCCCAAACTCGGCGGCATTTTCGTCGATTTTGTTGGTGGGGCGATGGCGCACCGGCGCAAGTTTGGCGGCGGACGCGGCGAAGCGGTGGCCAAAGCGGTCGGGATTAAGGGCAGCTACCTGCCGGACGTGGTGGATGCCACGGCGGGACTCGGGCGCGACGCTTTTGTGCTGGCCTCGGTAGGCTGTCGTGTGCGGATGCTGGAGCGCAATCCGGTGGTGGCCGCGCTGCTGGATGACGGCCTGACCCGTGGCTATGCCGATCCGGAAATCGGCGGCTGGTTGCAGGAGAGGTTACAGCTGATCCACGCCTCAAGCCTGACGGCGCTGACCGATATCACCCCACGCCCGCAGGTGGTCTATCTCGACCCGATGTTCCCGCATAAGCAGAAAAGCGCGCTGGTGAAGAAAGAGATGCGGGTGTTTCAGTCGCTGGTGGGGCCGGATCTCGATGCGGATGGCCTGCTGGCGCCTGCGCGTCTGCTGGCTACGAAGCGCGTGGTGGTGAAGCGCCCGGATTACGCGCCGCCACTGGCGGAGGTTGCGACGACCAATGCGGTGGTGACCAAAGGGCACCGGTTTGATATCTATTCCGGTACCCCGGAATAAAAAAAGCCGGGTGGCGGCTTCGCCTTACCCGGCCTACATTCAGGCAATCCCGCCTTACTCGTCGTCTTCGTCGCGCAGCGGCACAATCAGCATATCAACGTGTACGGTGTTAATCAGCTGACGGGCGGATGACATCAGCTTGCTCCAGAAGTCCTGATGATGGCCGCAGACCACCAGATCCATATCGTATTTCTTAATCGCATCGACCAGCACCTGGCCCAGGTCGCCGCTGCCGCTCAGGGTTTCGGTGATCGGATAGCCCGCATTGGTGGAAAGCTCGGTCAGTGCATGGTGGGTCTCTTCGGAGATACGCTTCTGCATATCCCCCAGATTCACATCGATCAGGCCGGTATAGAGATCGGAGTAGTTTACGTCCACATGAATTAAGGAAACTTTCGCATTGTACGGACGCGCCATGGATACCGCTTTATCAACCAGCACTTTGCTCTCCGGGGAGAGGTCAACAGCGATCAGAATATGTTTATAAGCCATAGTGTTACTCCTTCCTTAAGTTATCGATGACCAATGCGTGTAGCAGTCGTCTACCTGCTTTCATTACGGCCCAGTTAAACAAAATTTTCAAGCATTGGTGTTGATAACGATTAACCTTGTGGCAAAAAAATTAACGGATCTCCTACACTATTGAATAAGCCGTTCGGATAATAAAATGTGAAGCCGATCGGCTTTTGAGTCTCTCTATCACTGAACCGTCTGTCAGGGCATTGGGGTGCGGTAGTCCCGAAGCGTTGCTTCGAGGGCGGACGCCGGGGAGGAAGTATGATTAGCACCGTCGCATTGTTTTGGGCGTTATGTGTGGTTTGCATTGTAAATATGGCGCGTTATTTCTCATCCTTGCGCGCGCTATTAGTGGTACTTCGTGGCTGCGATCCGTTGCTTTATCAATATGTGGACGGCGGGGGATTCTTTACCTCGCACGGGCAGCCCAGCAAACAGATGCGCCTGGTGTGGTATATCTACGCCCAGCGTTATCGCGATCATCATGATGATGAGTTTATCCGTCGCTGTGAGCGCCTGCGTCGTCAGTTCATCCTGACCAGCGCACTGTGCGGCCTGGTGGTGGTGAGCATGATTGCTCTCCTCATCTGGCATTGAGCGCAGAGGAAGGCGGGTCAAACCTCGCCTTCCTTTTGTCACTTATCGGGTAAAACCGTAAACCGAAGGTTTGAGATATCTTTCTGCACTGAGAATATTTTCCCACTGTAGGAGATGTTCACTTCGCCGTTACTCCCTATGCTGGCATCAGTGATTGTGCCTGTTCCCTCAAGTACCGGAACGCGCATGGCAAGCTTTCGAATAATGTCCCTCTTTTCCCCGCGTATCTCTTTTGACAGATAGTAACGGTAGATTATGGGTACCGTTGCACCACCCTTATCGTTAACCGTCATATAGAGCCAGACGCTGTCAGATAATTTATAAATCCTTTGCAGTTCATCACCCTTTCGCGGATCGGGCTGGTGGTTTAGCCACATGAACCCTAAGACCAGAATTAGTAGCGCAAGCGTGACAAACCGGTGGGTCCATTTAATAGCCGTTTTGAATGGCATATTCTATTCCTTCTCTGATATTGCGCTGGTCTGTCGGATCATCTCCGTAAGGGGGCTTTTCATACCATTTTCCCCATTCAGCTTTCGATGTACCCGCACGCCCCTGAGCCCATCCCGCGCCCATCAGGAGGATATTTGCAGGAATACCTGCAGCCGTACCGGCAGCCCCGAAATTGAAATTACCAAATGCTGCGTAGTACGGATCGAATTTTTTGTAGTCCCATGGCCCACCATTTCTGACCTTTTGATAAAACCAATAATAGGTAGAAGGCGTTGCCATATTGCGCGACATGCCATGTCGACGCGCTTCGCGCATATTGTTAACGATGACGATTGAGCCGGGCCCAGGGGTAGGTACAGAAGCCATACATTCTCCATTGCATGATAATTAATTGCACCCGGCATGATAATGATTTCCCTGTCAACGGAGTGAACAAAAAATGTTCAGATTTTCCTTATATTAACAATGGAATAAGCTTAAATCGCACCCATAAAAAAAGCGGGCCAGTTACCTGACCCGCTCTTCGCGTAACCTGCCTGCGATTACAGGAATTGCAGGGAGATCCAGTACAGACAGCCGGACAGCAGAATCGATGCCGGCAGGGTAAATACCCAGGCCATCAGAATGCTGGTCACGGTTTTGCGTTGCAGACCGCCGCCATCAACCAGCATGGTACCCGCCACGGACGAAGAGAGAACGTGGGTAGTGGATACCGGCATACCGGTGTAGCTGGCCAGACCGATAGAGACTGCCGCCGTCATCTGAGCGGACATCCCCTGGGCATAGGTCATGCCTTTCTTACCGATCTTCTCGCCGATGGTTGTCGCCACGCGACGCCAGCCGATCATCGTACCGAGACCCAGCGCCAGCGCGACCGCCATGATGATCCAGATCGGTGCGTACTCGATGGTGTTCAGCATGTCGACTTTCAGCTTCTTCAGCAGACGTTTGTCGTCGGCAGAGACTTCAGGCAGCTTAGAAACTTTGTCGGTGACGTCGGAGATGCACAGCATGATGCGGCGCATCTGGCCACGCTGCTCTACGGAGAGCTTGTCGTAGCTTTCAACGTCCGTCAGCATGCCTTTTGCGCGCTCCAGGGCGCTGATCGCATTAGCCGGATGGCAATGGAACTCCGCCGGTTGGGTCGCGCCCGCTTCCGGAGAAGGGATCAGCTGGTCAACGCCGGTCGCTTTCTTCAGCAGGTCAGGACGCTGCTGGAAATAGGTCTCGACGTTGTTGATGGCGTCACGGGTACGGGTAATTTCGTAACCGGACGCATTCATATTCACCACGAAGCCCGCCGGGGCCACGCCGATCAGCACCAGCATCACCAGACCAATGCCTTTCTGACCATCGTTAGCGCCGTGCGAGAAAGCCACGCCGATAGCAGAGATGATCAGGGCGATACGCGTCCAGAATGGCGGCTTCTTCTTACCGTCTTTCTTTTCACGCTCGGCCGGCGTCAGGTGGATACGGGCACGTTTTTTCGTACCGCTCCAGTAACGACGCAGCAGGAAGATCAAGCCACCCGCCACAACCAGACCGACAATCGGGGAGATAATCAGTGAACCGAAAATACCCAGAACTTTAGGGATGTTCAGGGCGTCCACCACAGACGTACCGGTCATCAGCGCATTGGTTAAACCAATACCGATGATAGCGCCGATCAGCGTGTGGGAACTGGATGCTGGCAGGCCGAAATACCAGGTACCGAGGTTCCAGATAATTGCAGCAAACAGCAGGGAGAAGACCATGGCGAGACCATGACCAGAGCTGACATTCAACAGCAGATCCGTTGGCAGCATATGCACAATGGCGTAGGCTACGCTCAGACCTCCAAGAAGAACGCCAAAGAAGTTAAACACTGCAGCCATCACCACCGCAACTTGCGATCGTAATGCCCGGGTGTAGATAACCGTTGCCACTGCGTTTGCAGTATCGTGGAAGCCGTTAATCGCTTCGTAGAACAATACAAAGGCCAGAGCAAGCAAAAGTAAAAGCCCGGTATGGAAATCCAGGCCAGCAAACAAATGTAGCATAGGACGTTACGCCATTTTGAGGACATGAACGCGGCGCATTATCCAGGACAAATGCGCAACGGGCAAAGTGAAATATAGCCTTTTTTTGATTTGCTTACTGACATAAGCGTAGCAGCAAAAGAATTACTTTTTAAATTTCAAAGAAATGCATGAAATTACAGATTTTTACGCTGGTGCGTTTCTTGAGGAAACTTTACAATTCGCGCCCTGAAAACCGGGAGGATCGAGACGTGGAAAAGTACGATGCCATCATTATTGGCGCAGGTGCGGCGGGTTTATTCTGTGCGGCGATGGCCGGACAGGCAGGACGCCGGGTTCTGCTGCTCGATAACGGCAAAAAGCCAGGTCGTAAAATCCTGATGTCTGGTGGGGGCCGCTGCAACTTTACTAATCTTTATATCGAACCTACGGCCTATCTGAGCCAGAACCGTCATTTTTGCAAATCTGCGTTAGCGCGCTACACCCAGTGGGACTTCATCGACCTCGTCGGTAAACATGGTATCGCCTGGCATGAGAAAACGCTGGGGCAATTATTTTGCGACGATTCCGCGCAACAAATCGTCGATATGCTGGTGGCGGAGTGTGAAAAAGGTCAGGTTACCCTGCGACTTCGCAGCGAAGTGCTGGATGTGGCGCGTGATGAGGCAGGTTACACGCTGCAGCTTAATGGCGAAACCGTGTGCGCAGATAAGCTGGTGATCGCCAGCGGCGGGCTCTCCATGCCGGGGCTGGGTGCCACGCCGTTTGGCTATAAAATTGCCGAGCAGTTTGGGCTGAAGGTACTCCCGACCCGTGCCGGACTGGTGCCATTCACCCTGCATAAGCCGCTGCTGGAACAGCTGCAGACCCTCTCCGGCGTGTCGGTGCCGTCGGTGATTACCGCCGAAGACGGTACGGTGTTTCGGGAGAATCTGCTGTTCACCCATCGTGGCCTCTCCGGCCCGGCGGTGCTGCAAATCTCCAGCTACTGGCAGCCGGGTGAGTTCGTCACCATCAATTTAGTGCCGGATTGCGATCTGGAGAGCTTCCTCAATGAGCAGCGTGCGGCGCACCCTAACCAGAGCCTGAAAAACACCCTGGCGATACAGCTGCCGAAACGGCTGGTGGAGTGCCTGCAGCAGCTGGGGCAAATTCCTGATGTGTCACTCAAGCAGCTCAACAGCCGCGATCAGCAGGCGCTGGTCGAAACCTTAAGCGCCTGGCGCGTACAACCCAACGGCACCGAAGGTTATCGCACCGCGGAAGTGACGCTGGGGGGTGTGGACACTAACGAACTCTCTTCGCGCACCATGGAGGTCCGCAACGTGCCTGGACTCTATTTTATCGGCGAAGTCATGGACGTTACCGGCTGGCTGGGTGGCTATAACTTCCAGTGGGCGTGGGCCAGCGCCTGGGCCTGTGCAGAGGCGCTGGCCGAAAGGTAGTATTCCGGCGCAACTATTGCACCCTGTACTTCGCCCCCATCCGCTACACTGCATCTCAAACGTTCCGCTATTTTACGCCCTGTTCAGCTGAGCAGGGCGTATTGCGTTACCTTTCAGAGAGTGTGATATGCAGCTTGTGAGCATTATTATTTTGATCAACCTGACGGTGATCATTCATTCCACATGGATGTTTTTTATCCTGAAATTCATCAACCTGAATGTGGAATCGGTGATGCGCGTGGTGTTCCGCAATATCGTTATCATCATGACTGCCCTGTTTGCCCATCTGCTTGAAGCCAGCCTGTTTGCCGTTTTTTATCGCTATGTCGGCGCGTTTAATGACTGGAACACCAGCTTCTATTTCTCGCTGGTCAGCTACGCTACAGTGGGATATGGCGACGTCACGTTGCCGGAACACTGGCGACTGACTGGCGGAGTGGAAGGGCTGGTTGGCGCGCTGATGGTTGGCTGGTCGGTGGCGGTGCTGGTGGCCGTCCTGCAGCGGCTGCGCGGCATGAGCCAGTAAAGCGCCGATGGCAGAACCTCCGCAATGTGAGGTAAAGTACACTCCCTCACGCAGGGTTATGCGTTTTAAGGGGAGAAGCCGGTAAACGGTCCCTTTTTTTTCTTTACTGGCCTCGCCAGTCTGCATGGTGTGTATTTTGTCTTCAAAAAGGGTTGTCTATGTCCTCTGCTCATCTCGGTTTCCCGACGGAAACCGTTGTTGTTTTTGTGGTTATGGCTGTCGGGGCGATGTTTATCGACCTCTTCATGCATCGCCATGACAAACCGATCTCACTAAAAAGCGCCTCACTCTGGTCTCTCTTCTGGGTGATGATGGCGATGGCGTTCGCCGGGTTCCTTTACGTGCATCACGGCGCCGAAGTGGCGAGCCTGTTCCTCACCGGTTACGCCCTGGAAGAGGTGCTCTCCGTTGATAACCTCTTCGTGATGATGGCGATCTTCGCCTGGTTTGGCGTGCCGGATCAGTATCGTCACCGGGTGCTCTACTGGGGGGTGATTGGCGCGATTGTCTTCCGCGGGATCTTCGTCGCCATCGGCACCAGCCTGCTGAGCCTGGGGCCATACGTTGAAGTGGTCTTTGCCCTGATTGTGGCCTGGACGGCGGTGATGATGCTTAAACGCGGCGAAGAGCAGGACGAGATTGAGGATTACTCCCAGCATCTGGCCTACCGCGCGGTAAAACGCTTCTATCCGATCTGGCCAAAAATCACCGGTAACGCGTTTCTTCTCAGCCAGAAAGAGGTGGATGCCGAGCTGGCCAAGCCTGAAAACCAGGATGTGATGGTGGGACGGGTGAAGAAGGCGAAGCGCTATGCCACGCCGCTGCTGCTCTGTGTGGCGGTGGTGGAGCTGTCAGACGTGATGTTCGCCTTTGACTCGGTGCCGGCGATCATCGCCGTCAGCCGCGAGCCGCTGATTATCTACAGCGCCATGATGTTCGCCATCCTCGGCCTGCGTACCCTCTACTTCGTGCTGGAGGCGCTGAAGCAGTATCTGGTGCATCTGGAGAAAGCGGTGATCGCGCTGCTCTTCTTCGTCGCCTTTAAGCTCGGTCTGAACGCGACGGATCACTTCTGGCACCACGGCTACGGTATCGGCGCTACGGCGAGTCTGTTGGTGGTGTTGGGCGTACTGGCAGCGGGGATTCTGGCGAGCCTGCTCTTCCCGGGGAAACGGGAAGCCTGACGGATTTTGCCCGGCGGCGCTACGCTTGCCGGGCCTACAACACCCGGCATCTTTTACGGCTTGATCGGTGAATTGCGGCGCGCGCGCGGCGGATGGAAATGGCGCCAGTGCGGATCCTGCGCCGCCGCCAGCAGCTCGTGGTCGCCCCGGGTGTCGCCCCAGGCGCGCACGTGGTAATTGGTCAGGCTGCCGTACACGCTCTCCAGCCGGGCCACCTTCTGCGCACAGCGGCAGTTATGGCCGGTGATCCGCCCGGTCAGCTTGCCCTCTTTCACCTCCAGTTGGGTACCGATAAGCTTAATGCCGAGCTTGTCGGCCCATGGCTGCAACACCAGCGCCGGCGAGGCAGAGCAGATGGTCACTTCCGCGCCGGAGTTGACTTCCGCCGCCACCGCCAGCACCCCCTGGGGGCGCATCAGTTTATCCCAGTACTTTTCGCAGAACCGCTCTGCCTGCTCACGCAGCCAGTGCTCATCCACGCCGGTCAGGAAGGTTTTGATCAGCACCTCTTTCAGTTCATCACGGGTCAGCTTGCGGCGTACGCAGTGAATGGTGGGCAAGGCCATCCGCACCAGGCGACCGGCAAAGTAGCGCTTACCGAACGCAAAGCGTAAGAAGGGGATAAAGCTGTCGTGATGGGTCAGCGTGCCATCAAAGTCGAACACGGAGAGGACGCTGGATTTTGCCATCGCCTCATCGGCAATCATATTGGTCATAACAGAGTCTTAGCGTAAATTCACATTCTGTCCTCAGTTTACCTGCTTTAGCGTCAGATGCCACCCGCCAGCGGACGGGTAGCCATCGGCAGCGCTAGATAATATCGTCCACCACGCCGCCATCCACGCGCAGCGCCGCGCCGGAGGTGGCGGATGCCTGCTGGGAACAGACGTAAACCACCATGTTCGCCACTTCGTCTACCGTGGCGGCTCGCTGGATCACCGAGCTTGGGCGATTGGCCATCACGAACTCTTTTGCCAGCGTCTCCAGGGACTTGCCGGTTTTCTCTATTTCGTCTTTCATCATCTCAGCAAAGCCGTCCGACATCGTCGGGCCAGGCAGGACGCTGTTCACGGTGACGCCACTCCCGGCGACAAACTTTGCCAGACCGCGCGCCAGAGAGAGCTGGGCGGTTTTGGTGACCCCATAGTGGATCATGTCCGCCGGAATATTGCAGGCCGACTCGGAGGAGATAAAGACCACCCGGCCCCAGCCTTTTTGCACCATGCCGGGCAGCAGGGCGCGCGATAGCCGTACACCGGACATCACGTTGGTTTGCCAGTAGTGATTCCAGGTCTCGTCGTCGGTAGCGTAAAAATCCTGAGGGCCGTAGATCCCGGCATTGTTGACGAGGATATCGACGCCCGAAGCGACCCGGAGCAGAGCATCCACCCCTTCCTGCGAACTGAGGTCGGCAATGGCAGCCCGCACCTGAACGCCCGGTATCTGCTGCTGCAGCTGCTGGATGCCCCGGTTGACCGAGTCGACGCTGCGTCCGTTAACAATCACCTCTGCACCGCTCTCCGCCAGCCCTCTGGCAATGGCGAAGCCAATGCCGCCTGTGGAGGCGGTCACTAACGCCACTTTTCCCGTAAGATCGATTTTCACGGTCTGCTCCTTGTCATATTTGAAGTTCAGACCATTAAGCGTAGCAGTTCACCTTTGCGACGGCTGGCTGAAGAGGTGCAGTAAGGTTTCCACCTGTTCGTCGAGCGGGGCGAGCGTGCGTTTTACAATCAGATGCAGCGGTGTAGCACGGCGCGTGCCGTGGCTCAGGGGCACCGTTTTTAGCACACCGGTTTCCAGCTGTTGCTGAATTCGCTCTTCCGGCAGCCAGCCATACCCCACCTGATACATCACCGCATCGATAGCGGCGTCGATGGTGGAGAAGGTCCAGGCTTCGCCGCCGGGAGGCGCGGCGTAGTTCTGCCCGGCGATCTGGATGAGTGGCCAGGAGCGTAGCATTTCATCAGTGAGCGGCGTGTCGTGTTCAAACAGCGGATGTTCCCGATGCGCCACGGCGACAAAGTCGATATTCATCAACCACTCGCCGCGCCCGGTCACATCCTGGCGGCGGGTTAGCACCATCACGTCGGCTTCGCTCTGGGCCAGCGCCTCGCCGGTGTTCTCAAGTATTTCGGTCAGATGCACCTCGGTTTGCGGATAGCGCTGTTGAAACTGGCGCAGAATGGCAAACAGATGACGGCGAGGGAAAATGCTGTCCACCACCACATCCAGTCGGGTACGCATCCCGTTGCGTAGCGTCGTGGCGCGCGTCTCCAGCAGGGTAAAGGCGTTTAGCAGCGGTTTGACCTGATTTAACAGCAGCTCTCCTTCCGGGGTCAGCACCGCCTTACGCCCCACCTGGACCAGAAGCGCCACGCCCAGCCGCTCCTGCAACAATGCCAGGTTATAACTGACGGAAGATTGGCTGCGATGCGTCTCCTCTGCGGCGCGGGCAAAGCTGCCCAACTCAACGACGCGTTCCAGCAGCGACCACTGCTCAAGGGTAGTTTTGTGCATAAATAATCTAATTTTTGGATGAATTTGATTAAATCATAGCGTTATTCATCCAATTTTTGCAGGCGTAAGATGGGTTCATTAAAACAGAGGAGAAAGATTATGAGCCAGTTTGATAAACATGATTTGAGCGGTTTCGTCGGCAAACATTTGGTATATACCTACGATAACGGCTGGAACTACGAAATTTATGTCAAAAACGAGCAGACGCTCGACTACCGTATTCATAGCGGGATCGTGGCAAACCGTTGGGTAAAAGATCAGCAGGCTTATATCGTTCGTGTGGGCGAGAGTATTTATAAAATTTCGTGGACTGAACCGACCGGTACCGATGTGAGCCTGATTGTGAACCTCGGCGACAAGCTGTTCCACGGCACGATCTTCTTCCCGCGTTGGGTGATGAATAACCCGGAAAAAACCGTCTGCTTCCAGAACGATCATATTCCGCTGATGGTCTCTTATCGCGAGGCGGGCCCGGCCTACCCAACCGAGGTCATTGATGAGTTCGCCACCATTACCTTTGTGCGCGACTGCGGTGCCAATAACGATGCTGTCATTGACTGTGCTGCCAGCGAGCTGCCGGCAGACTTTCCGAATAATTTGAAATAAGCGGGTTACAGAAGCTGAAGTGCGCCGTTATGGAGGGTGAAGGGCGTTGGCGTACAGACCGCAAGGCTGAGTTCGCCGCGCTGAAAGTGGCTGACGCAGAGCGCCGATCTTAAGGTGCTGTCGATACTGACAATCTGCCAGGCGCTGCCGCCGCGCTGTTTGACGATCGCCTCTTTACGCGTCCAGATGCGCCAGAAGGCCGACAGTTTTGCCTCAGGTGCCTCCCGCTCCAGCTCATCATGTTCGGCGAGGCTAAAGACGGCGTTAGCCAGCGCCTGCCAGTTATCCCGCGGACGGATCACTTCGATATCGCAGCCCACTTCGCCTTCGTCGCTTAACAGCAGGGCGATATCGTCCCCGCTGTGGCTCAGGTTAAACCAATAG
This sequence comes from Leclercia sp. GHBNCSD, assembly GCF_055805075.1. Classification (NCBI taxonomy): domain Bacteria; kingdom Pseudomonadati; phylum Pseudomonadota; class Gammaproteobacteria; order Enterobacterales; family Enterobacteriaceae; genus Leclercia; species Leclercia sp. GHBNCSD. Next base: position 2,268,776 of record NZ_JBQVYO010000001.1, read on the forward strand.
GGTCTGGCATCGACGAAGGCCGGTTTGCCCTGTTCACCGAAGACAATTTCCGGTACCGGGGCGGGCGATAAGGCCCGGGCGAGCAGCGCCCGGCCAGCCAGCCAGGGGAGTCGGCGCGCGCCCTGCGGCGCCTGCTCAGAAAGCGCTGACGCCAGAGAGTCAGCGCTGAGGGTAGAAATCTTTCCCAGAAGAAACTGGTACATAGTCACGCCCAGCGTTTAATGATTATGGAAGTATTAATGCCGCCGAACGCGAAGTTATTACTTTGAATATATTCGCAGTCAATGTGACGGGCTTCACCCATAATATAATCTAACGTGCCGCATTGCTCGTCCGGTTCTCTTAAATTGATGGTCGGGGCGAACCAGCCCTCACGCATCATCTGCAGGCTCATCCACGCCTCCAGCGCGCCACAGGCCCCCAGGGTATGGCCGAAATAGCTCTTTAACGATGAAATTGGCACACTGTCGCCGAACACCGCGGCGGTGGCCAGACTTTCGGCGATATCGCCCCGGTCGGTGGCGGTGCCGTGCGCCGAAATATAGCCCATATCCTGCGGGCTCAGCCCGGCAATCTTCAGCGACTTCTCCATGCAGATCTGCATAGTTTCCCGCTGCGGCTGGGTGATATGCGACGCGTCGCAGTTGGTGGCGAAACCGACAATTTCGCCGTAGATGGTGGCGCCGCGCGCCTTCGCATGCTCCAGCTCTTCCAGAATCAGGGTACCTGCCCCTTCACCAATCACCAGCCCGTCGCGTTGCACATCAAAGGGTGAGGGGGTGGCATCCGGCGCGTCGTTGCGCTGGCTGGTGGCGAAAAGGGTATCGAACACCGCCGCTTCCGACGGGCAAAGCTCTTCGGCACCGCCTGCCACCATCACCGTCTGATAACCGTGGCGGATGGCTTCCCAGGCATAGCCAATCGCCTGGCTGCCGGAGGTACAGGCGCTGGAGGTGGGGATCACCCGCCCGCGCAGGCCGAAGAACAGGCCGGTGTTCACCGCCGTGGTGTGGGGCATCATCTGCACGTAGGTGGTGCCGGTGATGTTGTTGGTGTGCTTCTCGGTGAGCATGGTGGCGAATTCGCTGACCGGGCCGGTGCTGCCGGTGGACGAGCCATAGGCAATGCCGGTTTCACCCTGGGTAAGAATCGGATCGTCAAGCAGCCCCGCCTGCGCCAGGGCCAGTTCGGTGGCGCGGGTCGACAGCAGCGACACGCGACCCATGGCGCGGATGCGCTTGCGGATGTAGTGATCCGGCAGGGTAAAATCATCGATCGGCGCGGCCAGCAGGGTGTGCAGGCCGTCATAGACCGTCCACTCCGGCATCCTGCGCACCGCGTTTTTGTATTCACGTAAGCGGGCAGCAACCGATGCCCACGTTTCCCCAAAGGCGGTGACGCCGCCCATGCCTGTGATCACCACCCGACGCGTCATAACATTCCCCCGTTAATGGAGATAACCTGGCGGGTCACATAGCCCGCGATATCCGACATCAGGTAGCTGGCAAGCCCGGCCACCTCGTCCGCCTGACCCATCCGTTTCATCGGGATCGCGGCCATCGCCTCTTTCAGCGCGGCCTCTTCCATCTCGATCATTCCGGTATCAATCAGCCCAGGCGCGATGCAGTTGACGGTGATTTTGCGCTTCGCCAGCTCCACCGCCAGGGCTTTGGTGGCGCCGATGATGCCGGCTTTGGCCGCGCTGTAGTTCACCTGGCCGCGGTTGCCCATCACCCCGGAAACCGACGACAGCGTAATAATCCGTCCACCCTGACGGGCAGCGATCATGGGCATCATGCAGGGATGAATGACGTTGTAAAAGCTGTCGAGGTTAGTGTGGATCACGCTGTCCCAGTCCTCGTCGCTGAGCGCCGGAAACGCGCCATCCCGGGCGATGCCGGCGTTACTTACCAGGCCATACCAGGGGCCATGCGTCGCCATATCCTCCTCCAGCACCTCACGGCACTGCGCCCGGTCGCCCACGTCAAACGCCAGCAGACGCCCGTTTCCGCCGGCCTGTTCGATCGCCTCCAGGGTGGCCCCGGCACCTGCGGCGTCGCGGTGGTAATGCACGCCGACGGTAAACCCGTCCGCGGCCAGTTTAAGGGCGATAGCCCGGCCAATGCCTTTGCTGGCGCCGGTGACCAGAACAGAACGACTCATGGATTCACTCCTGGTTTAAACAGTGATGCCAGCTCCTGCTGGCTGGGCTGGAAGGTATTGACGCGCCCGGTCGCCAGCGTGTCGCCATGGGCGGTGATGAGGCACTCGAAGCTGCTGAAGCGCTCATCTTCCATCAGCAGCGTGGCGGTGATGGTTAACACGCTACGGGCCGGAAAGCGCCCCGCGGCACAGACCAGCTCCCGCGCGCCCAGTATCATGCCGAGCGAACTGCTCTCCTGGCCCTTCTGTTCACGGTGCCAGCCAGACCAGATGCCAACGGTCTGGGCCATCAGCTCAAGGGCGTACCAGCCCGGTAGATCGCCCTCGGTATTCAAAAATGGCGCCAGCACCCCCTCGGGCGTGACGCTGACCCGACAGACGGCGGTGTCGGCGCTGACGCTCTCGACCGATTCCAGCAGCAGCATGGGGGCATCGTGGGGCAGGTAGTCTGCCGGTAATAAATAGCTCATGACACTCTCCCGAGCAGAATACTGGCGTTATTGCCGCCAAAGGCGAACGAATTAGACAAAATCACCGGTTTTTGCAGCGTCCCTGGCTGATGCAGCACGCCGCAGGGTGCAAGGGTCAGATCCGGCGCATAGCGGCTGAAATCCTGGGCGGGCAGGGGCAGGCCGCGGGTTAAAATCAGCCAGCTCAGCGCCGCCTCGGTGATCCCCGCCGCGCCCAGCGTATGCCCGGTCAGGTGCTTGGTTGAACTGCAGGGCACCGCCTCGCCAAACAGGTCGTGGATCACCCGGGATTCGATCTGGTCATTGAGCGGCGTCGCCGTGCCGTGCAGATTGATGTAGCCCACGTCATCCGGCGTCATTCCGGCGTCGTGTAGCGCCTGGTTAATGGCGTTAATGGCCCCTTCGCCCTGCGGATGGGGGGCAGAAATATGGTACGCATCGCTCGACTCGCCGCTGCCCAGCAGCGCCACCGGCTGCGGCTCCCGGGTGAGCAGCATCAGCGCCGCCGCTTCGCCAATGGTGATCCCCCGGCGGTCGCGGCCAAAGGGCTCGCACAAGGTGGTGGAAAGGGATTCGAGGCTGTTAAAACCGTTTACCGGCATCCGGCTCAGCGTATCGGCGCCGCCGACAAGCGCGACATCCACCAGCCCGGAATCAATCAGCCGACGTCCGCTTATCATCGCCCGCGCGCTGGAGGAGCAGGCGGTCGAGAGCGTCCAGGCCGGGCCGTCAAGATCCAGCCAGTTCGCCAGAAAGCGCGACGGATCGCCCAGCTCCTGCTGCGCGTAGCGCCAGTGGGGACTCGCTTCGCCGGCCATCGACAGGCGCACATGCGTGTCGCCCTCATCGAGCCCGGAGGTGCTGGTGCCGAGCACCACCGCCACCCGGTCGCGACCGTAGCGGGCAATGGCCTCGTCCACCGCAGGCTGGATCTGCGCCAGCGCCGCCAGCAGAAGCTGATTATTACGCGAGCGGTGGCGGGCAAAGCGGTCCGGGATCGCGGGCAGTTCGGCATCGACACCCCCCAGCACCGCCTCCTGACCCGGTAACCAGCCGCTGCGCAGCCGCATGCCGGGCGCCACGCCGCGCGTCAGGTTGGCGGCAATCTCATCAGGTGCGTTGCCCAGGGCGTTGAGCAGGCCAACGGCAGAAATGTAGATCATCTCAGTCATCCAGATATTGAATGGTGATGTGGTAGTGGAACACGTGCTGTTCGATGCTAATCGGCATGCGCTTGCCTTTGCGCTGCAGGTAGATAATCTCCGTCACCAGCTTGCCGTCACCATTGCGCAGCTCACGCCGGTCGCCTTTATCCTTCAACGTCCAGCCTTTAGGCAACTGCGGCAGCCAGGCGTCGAGGGGCCAGTGGCTAAGCATTACGTCCGCCAGCACCTGGCTGGCCGGAGGAAGCGCTGGCGCAACAATCGACTGTTCAGTATGGATGCCCGTTTCATTATAGGTGGCGAGGAACAAACGGATCCCCACCGACGAGAGTCCCGCGAGGGTCACTTTCTGCCCATCGGCGTTCAGCATCACCAGCAGCGACTGGGTATTGCCGTTCACGCTGGCGGTCAACAGCTGCTGGGAACTGAGCGCCGGGGTAATGCCCGGCGGCGGCAGCGTCACCCGGGTACCCGGCTGGAGCCACGCCTGTGGGCGGGTATCGTCACGCTTCTGGGCTGTATGGCTGCAACCGGCCAGCAGCAGCGCGCCGATCAGAAGGGCGGCGCGATAAAAAGGGGTCATCATCATGGTCTCTCATTTTTGTCCGGCATCGCCAGCGGAGCCAGCAGAAAGGCGGTGAAAATGCCGCTGACCAGCACAATCCCGAAGCTGCCGATGGCCTGGGTGGTGCTGAAGACCAGCATGCCGAGGGTCAGCAGGGTGGTCATCATCGACAGGGTGATGGCGAGCAGGGAGGTTAACGGCGTGCCGCGCGGGTTGTTGAAGAATAGCGTGTAGTTGATCCCGATGCCGAGGACCAGCACCAGCGCCAGGAGTGAAAACAGGTTAACCGGATGGCCCGTAGCCGCCAGCGCGGCCAGGCCACAGCCCAGCGACAGCAGGGAGGGCACCAGGGTGATCAATCCCTTGCGCCAGCCGAGGCGTAGCATCGCGCCACAGGCGATTGTTGCCAGCGCCACCGCCAGCAGGCCGGTCAGCAGGGTGCGGTAGAGGGCAAACAGGCTGTCAAAACGGGCCTTGCGATCGACCCATACCACGCCGGGATATTGCTCCGCCAGTTTGCCCAGCGCCGGGCTGTTTTTCACCCCATCCACCGGCACCAGCACGCCGCTCTCGCCGCCGGGCAGCGTGAGCCACAGCAGACGCCACCCTTCACTGGCCGGACTGGCAAGCCAGGCATCAACCCCCACCGGCATTGGACGCAGATCCGGCGACACGGTGGTCAGCCCTGCGCTTTGCAGCACCCCGGTCACCGCCGGCGCCGCCTTGTGCAGCAGGGCCAGATCGCGCGCCTGTTGCGCCAGCGAGTTCAGCGGCAGGCTACGCCAGGCGGTCAGCTCGCCCGCCTGCTGCGCCTGACCCAGCGCCGGGGTAAACGCCTCCAGCCGCTCCAGGGTCTGCTGGGCCGAGTCGCCATGGACCACGAACCATTTTTGATCGACCCGCTGGCCGGTCAGGGCGGTAATGGCTTTCTCCTGGGCGAGAATCGCCTGCGGCAGGGCCTGAAGCTGGGCGATATCATCGTCCACCCGCAGCGTCGCGATCCCCGCAAGGGCGATAACCGCCAGCGCCACCGGCAGGCCCACCGACAGGCGTTTATCGCGCCAGGCCGCCAGCCAGCGCAGCATCAGGGTTTTCATCGGCACCGGGCGCACCGGTAAGCCGCGACACAGCCACGGATGCCAGAAGATCACCGTCAGACAGGCACCGCTCAGGCCCGCGGCGGCAAAGACCGCCATCTGGCGGATACCCGGGAAGGGTGCCAGCATCATGATGAAATAGGCCGCCACGGTGGTGAACAACGCCAGCAGCAGGGCATTGCGCACTTTTGCCAGGCTTTGCCACGGCGACTGTTCCCTGCCGTGCACCATTCGCTCGGTCAGGTAATAAAGCGTGTAATCCGCCGAGATGCCGATGATGCCCATACTCATCACCAGGGTCATCAGATGCAGTTCGCCAAACAGCAGCAGGGTCGCCACCGTGCCCGCCAGTGCGCCGATAGCGATAGAGAGCAGGCACAGCAGGAGCGGGCGCAGGGAGCGGAACACCGCCACAATCAGCCCTATCACGCCCAGGAGGGTAGCAACGCCCAGCGTGGAGACGTCCCGTTTCGCCTGCTGGCTGGCGTAGTCACTATAAAACACCGTCCCGCGCGACAGCAGCTGCGCCCGGGGATAACGCGTTTTCAACTGGCCTTCGAGATCGTGAAGCGTGGTCACCAGCCGGTGGGTCTGCTGCATATCGAACGACGAACCGGCCAGCTCGCCGTGCAGCAGATACCAGTAATTGCCCGCCTCATCTTTCGTTACCAGCCAGCCGTCCATCAGCCGCAGTTTCTGGCTGTTTTGGGCAAGGGAAAGCTGCGAGCCGCGCATCAGCATCAGCGGGTCGTTTTGCAGCTCTTTGCCGCTGACGCCAGAGAAAGCGGAGTAAAGCTGGGACAAAATCCACTGGGCCTGCGCCTCGCCGCCGTTTTGCAGCCGCGCACGGGTGGCAGGGTCGATCAGGCCGTTACGATGCTGCCAGAAGAAGTCGCCCCAGGCTTTTTGCCCGGCGGCGTCCATCGGCCCTTTTACCGCGTGCAGGGAACCGGATGTCTGCAACAGGCTCAGCCACTGCTGCGCCACCTGCGGATCGGGCGCGTTACCGGGGCTGACCAGCCACACCAGCTGGCGGTCAAGTCGCTGGATAAAACCGTCGTTCAGGGCGGGGGGAATGGCGCCCAGGCTCTGTTTGGGCAGCATCGCCAGCACGCTGCTGTTCAGCCGCGCCCCGGGTAACAGCGTCAGCAGTACCGCCAGCAGTGCCAGGCAGATTATTCCCCATATCAGCGCCGGGCGGCGGCCATTACGGGGCGGCAAAGCGTTGGCGTTCGTCATCGGTCAGGCTGGCGGGCGTGAGCTGGTGGCGGGAAAGGGTAATATCGGTGCGGTCGCCCTGCCTGTCGTTCAGCACAATGGACTCCAGATAGGTCTCACCGCCCAGATCGAGTGAGGTGAAAATCTTGTCCAGCGGCGTAGTGATCGGGGTCAACACCAGCGACCAGCGGCCATTGCCGAGATCCTTAAAGTCGATACGGAAGTTCTCCTCCAGCACCTTGCGATCCGCCTGGAACAGGGCGCGCAGCAGGTGGTTGAACTGGAACATCTGCGGGTTATTATCGGCGGTGATGATCTGCGGCGGCTGGCCGTTAATGGTCTGTACCATCCGGTTGTCGTCCAGCAGCAGGGTCATCGGGAAGGGCGCTTTTTGCTCCCACAGCAGGCCGTTATCCCGGGCGATCAGCATTTCGCCGTTCGAACGCAGGGGCTGGGGCAGATCTTTAATGGTGCGGAGCTGCTCAAAGTGGGCACGCACCACCGGCTGTTCGGTAAAGCGCTGCTGTAATTCATCCAGCGTCACGGCGCTGACCCAGGGGCTGACCAGCAGGGCAAGCAGGGGTAACCACTTCATGGCGTCACTCCCATGCGCTCAAACAGCACTGGCGGGCTAACAAAACAGAGCTCGCGGCTCTGCTCCTCCACCGCCACCTGAATGGTGTAGCCGGTGGTGGTCCGCTTGCCGCTGGTGGCGTCAAAAATCTGGTAGGCGATGCGCAGGCGGTTCTCGAACTCTTCGATATGGGCCCGGACGCGGATGCGCTGCTCAAAGGTGAGGACATCGCGGTACTTCACCCGGGTATCCACCACCGGCCAGAGATAGCCAGAGGCTTTCATCTGGCGATAGCCATAATCGAACTGGTTGAGCAGCGCCTCGCGGGCTATCTCAAAGTAGCGAAAATAGTTGCCGTGCCAGACCACGCCCATCATATCGACGTCGTGAAACGGTACGGTCAGCTCTACTTCAGTGGTAAAGCGCGGATCGGTCAGCACCCTTTACTCCTTCTCGTGGGCATCCGGCAGACGCCAGAAATCGAAAAAATTAAACCAGTCGAGCGGAGCCTGCAGCGCAAAGTGCTCCAGCCGTTGGGCATAACGGTCGACGGTCTGCTGTAACGCCTGCTGGCGCTCGCTGCGCGGTAACAGCAGCGGATCGGCAAAGTCTTCGCAGTGGATATGCAGCTTCTGCTGCTGGCGCAGGGCGAAGATCAGCACCACCGGGCAGCGCATCAGCGAGGCGAGGACAAAGGGCCCCTCGGGGAACGGCGCGGGCTGGCCCATAAAATCGCTCCATACCACGCGCCAGTTTCCGCCGCGCTGCGGATCGACGGCGATCCGATCTCCAACGATCGCCACCCATTCCCCGCGATCGATCTTCTCTTTCAGCAGGATGGCCGTTTCCGGGCCAATATCGGTCACCGGTATCAGGTTCAGCCCGGCCTGGGGCGCCATCTCCTGCATAATCTGTTTGAAACGCTGGGCGTTATCGCTGAACACCAGCGCGTTGATGGTTTTGCCCCCTTTAAGCTGGGCCAGGGCGCGGCACGCTTCAACGTCACCCAGATGGGAGGCCAGTAGCAGTTTGCCCTGCGGCGACGTCAGATCGAGTTTTTCCCGTGCGCCGGGCGCAAATAGCACGTCCCGGTCCAGTTTGAGTTCGCCCTGCCAGCTGGCGACCTTATCCAGCATGGCGTTGCCGAAGCGCAGGAAGTGGAAAAAGCTGTTCAGGCGCGCAGGTTTTGGCTGCTGGCGTCTCGCCAGCGTCTCACTGACCCGGGCGATCCACTGCCGGGAGGCCTGCCGCGCCGGACGGGCGGTCAGCCAGTAGACGGTAATCACCGGCCAGAGCAGGAGGGTAAACGCCCGGCGGCCAAGCAGCTGCCAGACCCGCAGCATCAGGCGCATGCCGTAGAGACCTTTGACCTCCTGCTGCTGCGCCCAGTGCTGGCGGCGAGGGCGTAACAGCAGGGAAGGGATACGCGGTAGCATGCCGAGGAACAGCCGGGTATGCATCCAGGAGATGCGCAGGTTATCGTTCAGGGCATCGAAATGGGAGAGGCCATTCTCAGGGTAGGTCACCCGGGTGGGCAGAAAATAGCTGGTATTGCCCTGCCAGTAGAGGCGCACCATCACTTCGGTGTCAAAATCCATTCGCTTACCGAGGGAGACGCGGTTTGCCAGCTGGAGCGTGGCCTCCACCGGGTAGACCCGAAAGCCGCACATGCTGTCTTTGAGCTGCAATGAGAGCGTTTCGATCCAGACCCAGACGTGAGTGACCCAGCGGCCATACAGCCGCGAGCGGGGGATCGAATCATCAAAGAGCGGCTGGCCGGAGATAAGCGCTGTCGGGTGGCGTTCGGCCAGCGCCAGCAGCCGGGGAATGTCCTCCAGCGCGTGCTGGCCGTCGGCGTCCACCTGTACCGCATGGCTAAAACCGGCTCCGGCGCAGACCTTCAGCCCGCGGATCACCGCCGCGCCCTTGCCGCTGTTGTGGGTCAGCCGCACCAGCGTTACCTGCGCATTGTCGGCGGCCAGGCGATCCAGTGCCTGACGGGTGCTGGCGTCGCTGCCGTCGTCCACCACAATCACCGGCAGCTGAAACGGCGCCAGGCGGGCCAGCACGCTTGCCATCATCGCCCCGTGGTTATAGCAGGGGATGAGGATGCAGGGGCGGAAGGTTAACGGCATAAGCGAATCTTCCCGCTGCTGGCGGTGTGGCGCAGCTCGCCGTCGTGCCGCAGATAGCTAAAAGTGAGCATCTGGCGCGCCGCGTTCCAGTCGAGAACCAGCGTCACGGTGGCCTCCGGCAGCAGCGGCGCCTGAAACTTCACGTGCTGAATAGTGTGAAAACGGTATTCCGGCGCCAGCAGCGTGGTGGCGTAGTGCATCACCCAGTCCACCTGGGCAACTCCCGGCAGCAGCGGCTGCACGGCAAAATGGCCCTGGAACCAGAACAGCGCCGGATCGAGATGCAGGACGATCTCAAGGTGCTGAGGCTGTGCCTGGTGGCGCCCGATCTCAGGGATGTTCATCAAATAACTCCTGTAGCTGCGCATAGACACGCTTGTTCATACTGTTCACCGGCATTTCATCAAGAATGCGCCAGTAGCGGGGTACCGCGACCGGTTCGAGCCAGGGGCGCAGGGCGCGTCGCCAGGCGAGGATCTGCGCTTTACTGCCGCGCTGGTGCAGCTGCTGACGCGCGGTGTCGCTCAGAACCAGCAGGACGCCAATCCCCTGCCGCCCACCGCGGGTGACAGGCAGCGCCGCCGCTTCGTAGATGCCCTCCAGCGCCAGCAGACGCTGTTCGATCTCATTGAGCGAAATGCGCTTCTCTTCGATTTTCACCACCCGGCCCCGGCGGCCGACGAGGCTGAACTGACCGTTATCCCCGAAGTGCAGAATATCGTCGAGCAGCACGCCGTCCGCATCCGTAAGCGGCGAGGTGACGCGCAGGGCCTCATTATCGCGGTGAAAGGTGACGCCAGGGAAGGGCTGCCAGAGGTTTGCCTCTGCCTGGCGATAGCGCCAGGCGAGAACCCCGGTTTCGCTGCTGCCGTAAATTTCATCCGGCCAGCATCCCAGCCAGCGGTGGGTATCGCAGACCGACGGCCACGCCAGTACACCCCCGGCCGAAACTAACACCGCGACGGGCGGCGGGGTGAGGGCAGGATCGAGCCGCTTCAGAAATGCCGGGCTGCTAATAAACAGGTAGCGCTGTGTGGGATCGAGCGCCGCCAGCTGCTCGGCATGGGTGAGCATCGCCGTGTGCAGCGCCATCCCCAGCGCCATCGGCAGCACAATGCGAAACGTCAGGCCGTAGAGATGCTGCGGCACCACCGAGGAGACGACAGCGCAACCGTGCAGCCGCGCACCAAAGCGGGCTGCCAGCAGGCGGGCTTCGCCATCGAGCTGGGCGATGGTCTTGATAATACGCTCAGGCTTTCCGGTCGAGCCGGAGGTGAACAGCTCGATAGCGCGGGTATTCCCGATGTCCGGCAGCGGCGTAAAGGCGGCGGCACGGCGGCGGGCAGAGCCGATCACCTGCAGCGGGCCGCGGATGTTCAGCGTCCTGTCGCTCAGCACGCCGCTGAACAGCGCCTGTTGCTCTTCCAGCAGCGATTCCCGGCTGTGTCCGGGCAGCACCGGCGTTTTGCCCGCATGCAGCGTTGCCAGCAGGGCGACGATAAACAGATAGCAGTCCTCGAAGCAGAGCGCCCAGCGCTCACCTTCCTGCTGTTGTAAAGAGGCCGTCAGGGTGATGACGTCGTGGCGTAACTCCCCGAGCGTCCAGCGATAATCGCCGGACCAGGCGACAGGGGTGTCGTCCGGACGGGGAGCGTTCAGCCACTGGCTCAGCGGCAGGGGGTTATGCATCTTTCATCATCCGCTGACGTACCAGCCACTCGCTTGCCATTAACGTTCCCATCAGGATGTAGGCGATCATGCCGTTCCACAGCGTCCAGAGCCGCATATCCCCATGCAACACGGTGAACAGCGCCACGCTGCCGTTAAAAATGAAAAAGCCGCACCATACCCGCGTCACGACGCGGGTGTAGCGCACACCAGCAGGGGGAAGATGGGGGTCGCGCAGGCGCGCCAGCCGCTCCACTATTGGCATCGTCGTCCAGAGCGAGCCGCCAAACACCGCCAGCATGGCCAGGTTCACCACCACCGGATAGAGCAGCAGCCAGTGGTGCGCGTTCAGCAGATAGCTTGCCGCACAGAGGAGGATGCCCACCAGGGCCACGCTCTGGATCACATAGCGCAGCGGCCCGGCGTTGCGCCGCGCCTGGTTAAAACGGCACAGCAGCAGGACGGCCATCAGCGGCAGCAGCCAGTGCAGCCTGTTGTGCGCCAGCCCAAAGCCCACCAGGAAGGGCCAGCCGAGCAGCATTAATCCCGTCAGCAGCGGGATGACCGGAAATGACTTTCCGCCACGCATGATGCGTTACGCTTCGCCCAGCAGTTTTTCTACCGCATCCACCACGTCCTGCACGGTACGCACCGACTTGAAGGTGTCCGGCTTGATACGGGCGCCGGTTCGCTTCTGCAGGTGAACCACCATGTCGACGGCGTCGATGCTGTCCAGCTCCAGATCCTCATACAGTCGCGCCTGCGGCGTTATATCCTCGGGGGCGACTTCAAACAGGGTGATCAGAAGGGAAGTCACTTCCTGGTAAACGGATTTGTGTTCAGTCGTCATTTCAGTTCAGTCTCAGGCGCGTTGGGCAGTGATGAAAGAGGCCAGCGTGGCAACGGAGTAGAAGTGCTGGCGCATCTCTTCGCTTTCCGCAGACAGCACCACGCCGTACTGGTTTTTTACCGCCAGGCCCAGCTCAAGGGCATCGATTGAGTCAAGGCCCAACCCATCGCCAAACAGCGCGGCATCCGTATCGATATCCTCTGCGGTCAATTCGTCCAGATTGAGGGTGGTAATAATTAGATTTTTAATTTCAAGGTAGAGCGCTTGCATCATTCATTCCTGACAAAGATTTGAGACCGGATGTTAAGCGATGCTGCAGGTGCCGGTTGAGCTGTCGGGCCGCCAGCGCGGGCTCGTGGACTGCCGCATCGTAAAAATCATCAATATTCACCCGCTCACGGACATCAACCGTAAAAAAGGGCTTGTCTGGCGGTATGTCATACCACTGGCTCTGTTTATCGAGCAGATGCTCACTGCAGTGGATAAGTACCACCCGCAGATCGCTGGCGCACCGCACGGCAATATTCGCCGCCCCGCGCTGCAACGTCATGGCTTTTCCCACCTGCGTACGCGTCCCTTCCGGGAAAATCAGCAGGGTGTCGCCCTGGCCCAGCCGCTGCTGACAGGCGCTTAAGAGCGTATCGGCTTCGCTGTTGATCAGGTAATCCGCAGCCCGGATCGCACCGCTGAGAAAGGGGTTCCGCAGCAGAGCGCCTTTCACCAGACAGTCGGTTTCCGGCATCACCGAGGCGATAAGCACGTAGTCGATAAGCGTCGGATGATTCGCCACCACCAGGCAGCCGCGCTCCTGGCGCAGGACCTCAAGGTTATCGAAACGGTAATCGAGCACGCCCAGGGCGCGCGCCACGGTTAAAAAGGTGCGGAAGCTGGCGGCGATGCTGCGGCGGGCGAGGCGACGGCGACGGGCGCGATCGCGCTGCACCAGGTTCAACAGATTGAACCACACCAGCGACAGCAGCAGTCCGCCCACGCCAAACAGCACGAAGCACAGGCCGGTCATCACCAATCGCCAGCCGCGGCCACACGCCGCCTTAATCGCTCTCATGCCCGCGTCCACTGCCACAGCAGGCGCTCGCCGGGCACGTCAAACTGCGCATCGTCGCGCAGGTAGTGGCGCAGGAACAGCAGGCTCTGCGGCAGCGGGAGTTCGTCCGGATAACGGGCGGCGCGGGTTTCACAGCGCAGGCTGTTGCCGGCTTCAATGACCAGCGCCAGAGCATAGGGCCAGCCTGGCATCTGTTCCGGCAGCGCGGGGCGGTAAAAATCGGGCAGGGTGCCGTCGAAATCGACCATTAACAGCCGCTTATACCCGGCATGCAGCAGGCTCAGCACCTCAATGAGACCCTGCTGGAAGGTATCCATTCCGGCGGAGAGGGACGACGAGACGATCGGCTGACGCGCGGCGATGGTGAGATTCCCCACCGCGGAGTTGTGCACCGACATGGCGAAATCGGTGGGGGAGAGATCCTGTCCGGTCGCCAGCGCATGCAGAAGGCGGTAGTTTCGCTCCAGCTCACCGTGACGGCTGGTGTAGACCACGGCGTCAATGGCGTGCTTGCGCACCATCGCCATTCCGCACTCCACCGCCAGCTTGCTGCCAGAGCTGAGGCGGCGGGCGGTCATCATCGGCAGTTCGGACAGTTTTGCCTGCGGCGCGGCGGGATCGATGGCGTGCGAGCCCTGTGACCATGCCTGCCACTGACTGGCATCGCAAAGGCCTGGCGCTCTGGCTTGCCAGTCGAGAATGTTAAGTGCAAATTTCATCTGCGCGCGTCCGCGATAAACCCGTCATCCGGTCACGCCCCTGTCACTCAGGCGGCGTTACTGTTCATATTTCTGGCAAATCAATAAGGTGTGGCCCACCCCGAGATTGTCATGCCGCTCTTCTACCCGGAATCCTGCTTTTTCCAGATAGTGATAAAATTTTTCTGCGCTGTAAAAACGGCTGTTGCCGTTCGCCATACAGGTGAAATAGAGCGAGGTGGCGTTCAGGCTGAAGGCGGCCGCTTCGAATCGCTGCGCATCCCAGAACAGCTCCAGAATGCACAGGCGGGCACCCGGCTTCATCACCTTCGCCACGTTGCTTAGCAGGGTCACAATCTGATCGGGAGAGAAGCAGTCCAGAAACTGGCTCATCCACCAGACATCCGCGTCATCCGGCAGTTCAGCGTCGCTAAGCATATCGACAGGATGGAACTCAATACGATGAGATAATCCTGCTTTTGCGATATTTTCCTGGGCCAGTGCAATTTGCTGCGGCAAATCGAGCAGCGTAACGGCGACATTTTCATCGTATCTACAGCAGCGTAGCGCCCATTTACCCGTATTGCCGCCGACATCGTACAATTTTGTCGGCCTGCTTGCGAATATAAGGGGCAGGGCGGCGTCGAATGCGCCGTCGGAATAGAAGTGATCGAAAGCAAACCAGCTCCGCTGTGCCTGCTCGGGCAGGGCAGAGAGGGCCGGATAGATGGTTGGCCAGTCGCCAAAGACCGTCAGTCCCGCCGGCTTTTCCCCTTGCAGAGAATCGGCAAGGTGAAACAGTCCCTGGTAGCATACGTCCTGGGTGAAATCCATGTTGACCCGGGTCATGCTGTCATGCAGCAGGTAGTGGCCGATTTTAGCCAGATAATAACGTCCGTCGCTGCGGGTCACGATCCGTCCGCTTAATCCCATATCCAGCAGCACGCCCGCGCCATACTCACTGAGCGTGCAGTTAGCGACGATCTCGTCAAGCGTCGCGCCGTGCTGGCCCTGTTTGTCCAGCAAGGCGAGCACCCCGAAATGACGCAGACAGCGCGCGGTCTGAAACAGCATGGGGGCAAACGCGATGCGTTGCGCTTCGGTGATGGCCTCAAGCGCGCTGAGCGTGTCCTTCTCGTACATGAATTACGTCACCTTTCGCCGGTTAGAACAGAGAACGTCGGGCCATTGCTGACCCGACGTATAAGTTTACCGCACCGCGCGCGCTAAAAGGGGAGACGCTATCCCGGCAGCCTGCTTTTTGGTCTGCCTGGCCCAAGCAGGATCGCCAGTTTGCTGCCGCCCCGGGTGGTCTCCATCCAGATCTTACAGACGCTGGTGAGCGGCACGGAAAGTAACATCCCCACCGGGCCGAGCAACCAGCCCCAGATCAATAACGACAGGAAGACCACCAGAGTGGACATTCCCAGCCGGTGGCCCATCATTCGCGGCTCAACGATATTGCCCAGCACCATGTGGACGATAAGGAATAGCGCCCCCACCATCATGCATTCGTAAAAACCGTTGAACAGGAACGCCTGGATCATCGGCGGTACGGCGGAGATCACCGCGCCGATATTAGGCACATAGTTCAGCAGGAAGGCCAGCACGCCCCACATCAGGGCAAACTGCACCCCCAGCAGCGTCAGCCCCAGCCAGACAATGGCCCCGGTCCACAAACTCAGCAGCGTTTTCAGCGCCAGGTAGTGCGACACGCCCTTCAGGGCGCGGTGTAAACCGGCGATATGGATCTGCGGATTATTGAGGGCAAAACGCATCTTGTACGGCACGTGGCGCACTTCAAACAGCATAAAGACCACGGTCATCACCAGCAGCAAAATGCTGGCCATCGCCCCGGAAAGCTGAGTCATCAGCGCGGTGGCAAAGGTCATCACCTTTTCCGAGTCCATCCGTCTCAGCATCCGCTCCGGGGAGATGTGCAGGTTGAGGAACGGGAACATTTGCTGCAGATCGACAATCTTGCGCGTCAGCTCTTTGTTGTATTTCGGCAGCATGGCGGCAAATTCATTGAGCGAGGCCGCCAGCACCCCAAACAGCGCCGTCAGTCCAATCAGCATTACCACCACCACAATGGTGATGGCAACAGGGCGGCTTACCCCCCGGCGCAAAAACCAGGTGACGAGGGGGTTAAGGACGATGGCGAAAAAGAGCGCCAGCAATAGCTGAACGAGAATATCTGCTGCGGCGTGAATGCCTGCCAGGATCACCACCAGACAGGCCAGCTTCATTAAAATATGGAGACCCGCTTTATCAGCGGGTGGAAGACCCGTTTTATCGGGCGGCGTGATTATCATGATTATTCCTCTTATAAGATGCTCCTAAGTGTAGTGCGCCCGCAGCGCTTCGGCTGACGCCGTTAATCTTAAAGTCGCTGCTGCATTTCTCTCCCTGGCGTGGTAATAGTGAAACACTGTTGTAAAAATTCTGGTGAACCTGATGCCCGAACCTGCCGCCGAACCGGCACTGAGTGGATTGCGCCTCAACCTGCGTATTGTTTCCGTCGTGATTTTCAACTTTGCCAGCTACCTGACCATCGGCCTGCCGCTTGCCGTCCTGCCGGGCTATGTGCATGACATTATGGGCTTTAGCGCCTTCTGGGCGGGTCTGGTCATCAGCCTGCAATACTTCGCCACCCTGTTAAGCCGCCCCTATGCCGGGCGCTATGCCGATCTGTTCGGGCCCAAGAGCATTGTGGTGCTGGGGCTGTGCGGCTGCTTCCTGAGCGGGGTGAGCTATTTCCTGGCCGGGCTGACCAGCGCCTGGCCGGTGGTCAGCCTGGCGCTGCTCTGTTTTGGCCGGGTGATCTTAGGCATCGGACAAAGCCTTGCCGGAACGGGCTCAACGCTGTGGGGCGTGGGGGTAGTGGGAGCTTCGCACATCGGGCGGGTGATCTCCTGGAACGGCATCGTCACCTATGGCGCAATGGCGATGGGCGCGCCCCTTGGCGTGCTCTGCTATCGCTACACCGGCCTG
The DNA here is from genome assembly GCF_055805075.1 of Leclercia sp. GHBNCSD. Lineage (NCBI taxonomy): Bacteria > Pseudomonadati > Pseudomonadota > Gammaproteobacteria > Enterobacterales > Enterobacteriaceae > Leclercia > Leclercia sp. GHBNCSD. The sequence goes on from NZ_JBQVYO010000001.1 coordinate 2,285,437, forward strand.
AGCGGGCTGGCGTTGACCATTATGGGGGTGGCGTTGCTGGCGATCCTCTTCGCCCTGCCACGTCCGAAAGTGAAGGCCAGCAAAGGCAAGCCGATGCCGTTTCGCACGGTGCTGGGGCGCGTCTGGCCCTACGGCATGGCGCTGGCGCTCGGTTCGGCAGGTTTTGGGGTTATCGCCACTTTCATTACGCTGTTTTACGCCGATAAAGGCTGGGACGGCGCGGCCTTCGCGCTGACGCTCTTTAGCTGCGCCTTCGTCGGCACCCGCCTGCTGTTCCCCAACGGCATCAACCGGCTGGGCGGACTGAACGTGGCGATGATCTGCTTTAGCGTTGAGATCCTCGGCCTGCTGCTGACCGGCATCGCTGAGGCGCCGTGGATGGCGCGGATCGGGGTGTTCCTTGCGGGGGCAGGCTTCTCGCTGGTCTTCCCGGCGCTGGGGGTGGTGGCGGTCAAAGCGGTACCGCAGCAGAACCAGGGGGCGGCGCTGGCGACCTATACGGTGTTTATGGATATGTCGCTGGGGGTGACCGGGCCGCTGGCCGGGCTGGTGATGGCGTGGGCCGGGGTACCGGTTATCTATCTGGCGGCGGCGGGGTTGGTGGCGGTGGCGTTACTGCTGACGTGGCGGCTAAAAAAATGGCCTCCGGAGGAGGCCATTTCATCGTGATGACTTACTGAATCACCAGGGTATTGATGATGTTCTCTGCGGCAGTTTGCGCTTTCTGCTGGTCGTCAGCAGGCAGCGTGATCTGCAGGGTCAGCAGCTTGTTGTCCACTTTACCCAGCACCACGGATGAGTAAGCGGTCTGGCCTTTGGCAGAGATAATGCTGTCCAGCTGTTGCAGGGTGTGGCCTTTCAGATCGATGGCTTTGTTGGTGACCACCTGCAGCTGCGGGTCGCGGCTGCGCTGCTGATCTTCCAGACGTTTCGCCAGCACGCCCAGGTCTTCACTGGTGTCGTCGCCGACGATCACAATCACCGCTTTCTGCCCGGTGGCATCGGAATAGACGTGCATATTGTTCGCCTGCGTACCCAGCTTGCCGCTCTGATCGGTCATATCCGCGGGCAGTGAGAAACTGAGTTTGCCATCCATCAGGCTGACCGGCTGACCCGTGGCGTTGCTTTCCGCAGACGCAGCCTGAGCAGGTGCTTTCGTGTCGCTGTTATCACAAGCGGCAAGCCCCATCACCAGCAGGCCAATCCCGACATATTTAACCAGATTGCGCATTACATTCTTCCTTTCGATAAACGGCCATAACGGCGCATCAATCCATCTTATCACAACTGTTCAGGGGAACCTTTAACCTGCCCGTAATGCTGAAATTTCAGATTTATCCTCGAATCTTTTCAGCAACATATTCAGCAGTACGCCGTACATCGGCAGGAAGAAGACCAGGCTGATAAGCACCTTGAAGGCGTAATCCACGAGGGCAATTTCCATCCAGTGTTCGGCCATAAACGCATCCGGGCTGCGCCAGAAGGCGATAAAGAAAAAGGCCAGCGTATCGCTGACGTTGCCAAACAGCGTGGAGGCGGTCGGCGCCATCCACCAGAGATGGTTCTGGCGCAGGCGGTTAAAGACATGCACGTCGAGGATCTGCCCAAGCGCATAGGCCATAAAGCTGGCGGCGGCGATACGGGCGACAAAAAGGTTAAAGTGCGTCAGCGCCTCAAAGCCCTGCCAGCTTCCCATATAGAACAGCGAGGAGATCCCGTACGACACAAACAGCGCCGGAAGCATGACGGCAAAAATAATGCGTCGGGCGAGCGGTGCGCCAAAGATACGGACGGTAAGATCGGTCGCAAGGAAGATAAACGGGAAACTGAACGCGCCCCAGGTGGTATGAAAACCAAAAATGGAGATCGGCAGCTGTACCAGGTAGTTACTGGAGGTAATCACCAGCAGATGGAAAAGCGAAAGCCAGAACAACGCTTTTACGCGCTGCGATTGAGAGAACTGCGTCATATTGTGACCTTTTTATAAGTTGGGGTGAGGGAACCCAATATGAATCTGGCCATCAGGCTATTTTATTCGCCATTCTGAATCCGGGCAGTGCTCAAAATCCTCACGTACTCTATGTACGCTCCGGTTTTTGCGCGCTGTCCGTCTCCAGACTGGCTTCAACAATAACGCCTGTTGGAACAGATTCTGAAAACCGGCCGCATCATACTGCTTTCATTGTGCTTTGCAACGGCTAATTTTTACGCAATCGTTAACCTGGTTTGCTTTGCCCGGTCTGGGGCGTAAACTACTGCCGTTTTTTATCTGAACGAGACGACGATGACCGATCTGTTTTCCAGCCCAGACCATACTCTTGACGCCCAGGGCCTGCGCTGCCCGGAACCGGTGATGATGGTGCGCAAAACCGTGCGCACGATGCAAACCGGCGAGACGCTATTAATTATTGCCGACGATCCGGCCACCACCCGCGATATTCCCGGCTTTTGTACCTTTATGGAACATGAGCTGCTGGCACAGGAAACCGCCTCGCTGCCCTATCGCTATCTGATCCGCAAAGGCTAATGCCATTTTGCCCGGCGGCGCTGCGCTTGCACGGGCCTACGCGTAGGCCGGGTAAGGCGTAGCCGCCCTCCGGCACGCCCTCCTGCACGGGCCTGAAAGGCCATTCGTTTGAACTCCATCACCAATTTGAACCATTGTTTCAAATTTTAGCGCTTTTTTGTGAGGCGCTTCACCCTCGTTTTCCAGGCCTTAGGCTAGTTTTGAAGCTGAAAACTAAAACGCCGTTCCAACGCTTACCTCATACCCTGGAGTTGACTCAATGAAAACGACCATCAAGCCGTTGCTGGCCGCTCTGTGTCTGTCTGCTTTTGCTGCCTCTGTCTCTGCTCAAACCATTAAAGCTGCTGATGTGCATCCTGAAGGCTACCCGAACGTGGTGGCGGTGGAGCATATGGGTGAAAAACTTAAACAACAAACCGACGGCAAGCTGGAGATCAAAGTCTTCCCTGGCGGCGTACTGGGTGATGAAAAGCAGATGATTGAGCAGGCGCAGATGGGCGCCATCGATATGATCCGCGTCTCCATGGCGCCGGTTGCGGCCATCCTGCCGGATATCGAAGTCTTTACCCTGCCGTATGTATTCCGCGATGAAGACCATATGCACAAAGTGATCGACGGCGACATCGGTAAGCAGATCGGCGAAAAACTGACGGCGAACCCGAAATCGAAGCTGGTCTTCCTCGGCTGGATGGACTCCGGCACCCGTAACCTGATCACCAAAGATCCGATTGTTAAACCGGAAGATTTGAAAGGTAAGAAAATCCGCGTTCAGGGCAGCCCGGTGGCGCTGGCGACGTTGAAAGATATGGGCGCCAACTCGGTGGCGATGGGGGTAAGTGAAGTCTACAGCGGCATGCAGACCGGCGTTATCGACGGCGCTGAGAATAACCCACCGACCTATATCGCCCACAACTACATGCCGGTGGCCAAAAACTACACCCTGAGCGGCCACTTTATCACTCCGGAAATGCTGCTCTACTCCAAAATGAAGTGGGACAAGCTGAGCGCCGACGAGCAGGAAAAAATTAAGACCCTGGCCCGTGAAGCGCAGATGGAGCAGCGTAAGCTGTGGCAGGCCTACAACGACGAAGCGCTGGCGAAGATGAAGGCGGGCGGCGTGCAGTTCCATGACATCGATAAGGCGGTGTTCGTCAAAGCGACCGAGCCGGTGCGCGCCCAGTATGGTGAAAAACATCAGGATCTGATGAAAGCCATCGCTGACGTTAAGTAAGCCGGAGTATTTATGTCCGAACTCTATCTGAAATGGATGGACCGTCTCTACCTGCTGGCGATGGCCATTGCCGGGCTGTCGCTGCTGGTGATGACCATCGTTATCCCGATTGGCATCTTTTCGCGCTACGTACTCAACCGCGGTGAGTCGTGGCCGGAGCCGATTGCCATTATCTGCATGGTGACGTTCACCTTTATCGGCGCGGCGGTGAGCTACCGCGCCGGCTCACATATTGCGGTGAACATGCTCACAGACAGATTGCCAGACTCACTGAAAACGGTCTGCGCACGGGTGGTGGATCTGCTGATGCTGGTCATCTCCGGCATCATGTTCTGGTACAGCTACCTGCTGTGCATTGAACTCTGGGACCAGCCGGTCGCGGAGTTTCCGATCCTGACCTCCGGCGAAAGTTATCTGCCGCTGCCGGTGGGGTCGGCGATTTTGATCCTGTTTGTGCTTGAGCGCCTGCTGTTTGGCTCTCAGGAAAGTCGCCCGGTCGTGCTGATCGGCAACCACAGTTAAGGGGTGAACAATGGATGCCTTTGTTTTGTTATTCACCCTCGCCATTCTGCTGGCGCTGGGGATGCCGGTGGCCTTTGCCGTCGGCTTAAGCGCCGTGGCTGGCGCGCTGTGGATTGATCTGCCGCTGGAAGCATTAATGATCCAAATCACCAGCGGGGTGAACAAATTTACCCTGCTGGCGATCCCGTTCTTTATCCTCGCGGGGGCGATCATGGCGGAAGGGGGCATTGCCCGGCGGCTGGTTAACTTCGCCTATATCTTTGTCGGCTTTATTCGCGGCGGGCTGTCGCTGGTGAATATCGTCGCTTCGACCTTTTTCGGCGCTATTTCCGGCTCCTCGGTGGCGGATACCGCCTCCATCGGGACCGTGATGATCCCGGAGATGGAGAAGAAGGGCTATCCGCGCGAATATGCGGCGGCGGTCACCGCCAGCGGCTCGGTGCAGGCGATTCTGATCCCGCCGAGCCACAACTCGGTGATCTACTCCCTGGCGGCAGGCGGCACGGTCTCTATCGCCACGCTGTTTATCGCGGGCGTACTGCCGGGTCTGCTGCTGGGCATGGGGCTGATGGCGCTCTGTTTATGCTTCGCGCGCAAGCGCGGCTACCCGAAAGGGGAGCGCATTCCGTTCAAGCAGGCGTTAAAAACCATGCTGGATGCGCTGTGGGGCCTGATGACGGTGGTGATTATTCTCGGCGGGATCCTGTCGGGTATCTTTACCGCAACGGAGTCTGCGGCGGTCGCCTGCCTGTGGGCCTTCTTTGTCACCATGTTTATCTATCGCGACTATAAGTGGAACGAGCTGCCGAAGCTGATGTGCCGCACGGTCAAAACGGTCACCATCGTGATGATCCTGATTGGCTTTGCCGCGGCCTTTGGCGCGGTGATGACCTACATGCAGCTGCCGATGCGCATCACCGCATTCTTTACGTCGCTGTCGGATAACAAGTACGTCATTCTGATGTACCTCAACATCATGCTGCTGCTGATTGGCACCCTGATGGACATGGCGCCGATCATCCTGATCCTGACGCCGGTCCTGCTGCCGGTGACCAACGCCCTGGGTATCGATCCGGTGCACTTCGGCATGATCATGATGGTTAACCTCGGGATCGGCCTGATTACCCCGCCGGTAGGATCGGTGCTGTTTGTCGCCAGCGCGGTGAGCAAGCAGAAGATCGAAGCCGTAGTGAAGGAGATGCTGCCGTTCTATGCCATGCTGCTGATAGTGTTAGGGATGGTGACCTACATTCCGGCAATATCGCTGTGGTTGCCGCACACGTTGGGAATGCAGTAACGATGGGGCCGGGCGGCGCTGCGCTTGCCCGGCCTGGAAAATCGTAGGCCCGGTAAGGCGCAGCCGCCACTGGGCTTTTTTTTACCTCTGGCGCAATAACCGCAGCGCGTTGGCCGTCACCAGCACCGTCGCCCCGGTATCCGCCAGCACTGCCAGCCATAATCCCGTCATGCCCAGCAGGGTGGTCACCAGAAAAATTCCCTTCAACCCCAGCGCGATAGTAATATTCTGCCGGATATTGGCGCGGGTGGCGCGCGCGAGGCTGATCATCTGCGCCAGCCCGCTCAGGCGGTTGTGGGTGAGGGCCGCGTCGGCGGTCTCCAGCGCCACATCGGTGCCACTGCCCATTGCAATGCCAAGGGTTGCCGCCTTCATTGCCGGGGCGTCGTTAATACCGTCTCCTACCATCGCCAGCGGCGCGGTGTCATTCAGCGCCGTCACCGCCTGCACTTTATCGGCGGGCAGCAGCCCCGCCCGGAAATCCAGCCCCAGTTCGCCGGCAATGGCCGCGGCGGCGCGCGGGTTATCCCCGGTGAGAATCACACCTTTGATCCCCAGTTGATGCAGGGCCTGCACGGCCTCTTTCGCATCATCCCGTAGGGTGTCGCGCAGCGTAATAAGTCCCTTGGCCACGCCCTCCTGAACCACCGTCACCACCGTCTGTCCGGCCTGCTCCAGGGTAGTGGTTTGCACCGCCAGGTGCGGGGCAGGGAATTTATCCGCGGCGCAAATCAGCACTTTACTGCCCGCGACCTCGGCTTCAATCCCGGAGCCCATTAGCGCCCGCTGCGCGGTCGCCGCCGCAATCGTCAGCCCGCGGGCTTTTGCTTCACGCACAATCGCCTGCGCCAGCGGGTGGGTGGAACCCTGCTCTACCGCCGCCGCCAGCGCCAGCAGGTCGTTTTCGCCGCTGTCGAGCGGATAAATGCCCGTCACCTGAGGTTTGCCGACCGTCAGGGTACCGGTTTTATCGAAGGCCACCCGCTGCACCTGCGCCAGCTGCTCCAGCGCCGCGCCGCCCTTAATCAACGCGCCACGTCGCGCTGCGGCTGCCAGCCCGGAGGTGATCGCCGCTGGCGTCGAGATCACCAGCGCACATGGACAGCCAATCAGCAGCAGGGTCAGCCCCTTGTAGATCCAGCCCTCCCAGGGCGCGCTGAACAGCAGCGGCGGCACTACGGCAACCAGCAGGGCGATGAGCATAATCACCGGGGTATAGAGGCGGCTGAAGCGGTCGATGAAGCGCTCCACCGGGGCGCGGCGCGCTTCCGCCTCTTCAATCAGCTTCAGGATGCGGTCGATGGCGCTCTCGCCCGGCTCCGACAAGACCGTCAGCTCGACCAGACGATCGACGCTGGTGGCTCCCGCTAGCACCTTTTCACCCGCGGTGCGCTCGACCGGGATGGACTCGCCGGTGAGGGCGCTTTCATCAAAGCTGGCGGCGGCGGTAAGCAGCGTCCCGTCGGCGGGCAGGCGTCCACCAGCGGCGACTTCGATCACATCCCCCGGGCGCAGCCCGGCAATGGGCACCGTTTTGCGCTCGCCGTTGATTATCTGCGTGGCGGTTTCCGGTTTCAGCGCCATCAGCGCGCTCACCCCTTTGCGCGCCCGGCTCGCCGCCCAGCCCTCCAGCCGTTCGCCGGTTAAAAACAGCAGCAGCACCATCGCCGCTTCCGCCGTGGCACCGATAAACAGCGCCCCGATGGCGGCGACGCTCATCAGCGTCTCAATGGCGAACCAACTGCCGCTCTTCATCAGACGCAGCGCCTGACGGGCCACCGGCCAGAGCCCGACCAGCGTGGTGGCGATAAAGGCGATATTGCCCAGGGGAGGGTTAACCTGCGCCAGACCCCAGCTCAGGGCCATCAACACTATCAGCGTGAGGAGCGGGAGGTTATCGCGCAGCATGGAGGATTTTTCGACCGGCGCGTTTTCATTGCGCAGCGTGTAGCCTGCCTTCACTACCGCGGCCTCGACCTGGCCGCTGACGTTGCTTGCGGCATCAACCAGCAGCTTTTGCGTGGCAAACAGCACCTGGACATGGTTCACCCCCGCCACCTGGCGAACGGCGTTTTCCACTTTGCGCGCGCAGGCGGCGCAGTCCATGCCATTGACCACCCAGCTGTAACGCTCGCCCTCGGCAGGCAGCACGGTTTCGGCCTGCGGTGGAGTGTGATCCACGCTACAACAGGCCTCTTTAGCAGGAAGGGGGGCGAGTTTAAGCGCCGCGAACTGCGGCACTTTTTTCGGTGTTTCTGGAGTCGACATGGCACTCTCCGGCAATGATAATTTTCTCATTAACCGCAGCATACACTCTGGAGTCGACTCCAGAGTCAAGCGTTAAATATAGAGCGAACGCACGATCAGGAAGTGCCCGGCAAAATAGCAGGCGGCGGCAATGGCATTATCGGCGCGGAAACGGCGACGGTAATGACTGCCCAGCCAGACAATATTGCTCAGCAGCAGGAGCGTGGCCCCCACAAAGGCCGACAGCGCCGGGGCCGTCGGACGGAAGAACCACAGCTCGCCCGCCAGCCACACCATCACCAGCGTCATGGCGATAAACGTACAGATTGGCCAGCGCATCTCCTCCAGACGCGTCCAGACCACCGCTATCAGCACCGCGCCAACGACCAGCAGCGCCAGCGGCAGCGGCCAGAAGAAGGAGAGCGTCATCTGGCTGGCGAAATAGATGGTGTAGAGCAGATGCGATAAGAAAAACGCCCCCACGGCATAGAGCAGGCGCTGGCGCGGCAGCAGGGTCAGGGCATCGCCCACCAGCGATGCGCAGAGCCCTGCGAGCACCAGATAGCTGATGGCGTTGAACATCGGCGCCTGCCAGGCCAGCAGCAGTAGCAGCAGGAGGGTGACGGGTTTAAACAGCCAGCGCTGCCAGGCAGGGCCGCGGTAGGACGCATCGACATACAGCCATGCGGAGAAACAGACAGCGATAAATGACCAAAGCATATTAAGTCCCTGTATCTGTTATTGTTGAATAAACAGTTTCACTTCAGTGTAGTGGTGCAGACGGGCCAATAGCAATGCACAGCGTGGCACGCTATCCTGATTTCAGCCTGGTCTTAAGGATTGTCTAATGAGCAAGATGCCGCTCTTTTTTATTATCGTTCTGGCAATTATCGTCGTTGCCGCGTCATTTCGCTTTGTGCAGCAGCGTCGGGAAAAGGCCGATAACGACGCCGCGCCGCTGCTGCAAAAGCGGGTGGTGGTGAGCAATAAACGGGAAAAAGCGCTAAACGATCGTCGATCGCGTCAGCAGCAGGTTACGCCTGCCGGCACCAGCATGCGCTATGAAGCGAGCTTTAAGCCGGAAAGCGGCGGTCTGGAGATGACCTTTCGCCTCGACGAGAAGCAGTACCATCAGCTGACGGTGGGGGATAAAGGAACGTTGCGTTACAAGGGGTCACGGTTTGAGGGGTTTGATCCGGCGCCGTAGTCAGCCAGCCCGCACGAAACGTAGGCCCGGTAAGCGCAGCGCCACCGGGCAGAAGGCCGCAGGTTACTTCTTCGCCTGCGCTTTAAATTTCTTCATCCACACCAGCAGCTCAAACACGCCGAAGATAAAGACGCGGGCCTGCTGCCAGCCGGTCATCTGCGGACCGTCTTTCGGTAAGCCGTTTTTTAGCATCACCATCTGCAGGGCATGCATAAACGAGGTAAAAATCAGCGCCACGTTAACAAAAATGTTCATCGGGCGTGGGAACGGGTGGACGAGGTTGAGGAGCAAAAATGCCCAGACCCCCAGCATCAGCAAACGACCCAGATTAATCAGTACCGGCATCAGTCTCTCCTTGTGATTGACGGTGATAAAGACGATAGGCGACCTGTCCGGCTACTTTCTCCCGGTGCAGATCCCAGTGGGCGGGCACCGGCGGTAAACCGTTTTCTACCTCGCTCTCGACGTAGATTAGCGCATCATCCGCCAGCCAGCCGTTGTTTTCCAGCAGCGACAGCGTCTCTTCCAGCAGCCCTTTGCGAAACGGCGGATCGACAAATACTACATCGTGCGGGGTGCCTGCCTGGGCCAGAAACGCGAGGGTGTTGGTGTTAACGACGCGGGCGTGCGCCGCTTTCAGCGTCACCAGGTTTTGCTGCAACTGCTGGGCGACGCTGCGATCCATCTCCAGCAGCGTGGCGCTGGCGGCGTAGCGTGAAAGGGCTTCAAGGCCGAGCGCGCCGCTTCCGGCGAAGCAGTCCAGGCAACGGGCATCTACCATTGAAGGTGCCAGCCAGTTAAACAGCGTCTCACGGACGCGGTCGGTGGTCGGGCGCAGGCCGGGGCTGTCCGGGACGGGAAGTTTACGGCCACGCCACTGACCACCGATAATGCGAATTTGGCCCGCGGCAGCACGGTTGGGTTTCTTCATATTGTTGCTCAGGTCACTCGTACGGCCTGCGTTTGCAGGCGGTGATGTGCGTTAAGTTAAGTGATAAACTATTTCATCATTTTTTTAGCTTCCATGTATATAGCGCCAGTAATTAACCGCGAGGGGTGTAGTCGCAGATGGCAAAAGAGAAAAAACGTGGCTTCTTTTCCTGGCTGGGATTTGGTCAAAAAGAGCAGGAAACCGAGCAGCAGAACGAAGAACAACAGAGCGCAGAACAGCCCGCAGCGGTTGAACAGCCGCAGCCTGAAACCCCTGTTGAAACCGTCGCTGACGTAGAAGCAGAAGCGCGCACCCACAGCCCGCAAGAGACTGAAGCCTTTGCTGAAGAGGTGGTTGAGGTCACAGAGCAGGTTCAGGAGCGTGAAAAACCGCAGCCGGTTGAACCGGAGCCTGTCGCCGTTGAGCCAGAACCTGTCGCGGTCGAGGAGATTGTCGAGCCGGTCGCGGAGGCGGTCCCGCCGCAGGCTGTCGAGCATGAAGAATTACCGCTGCCGGAAGAGATCGCTGAAGAGAGTAAAGAGGCGATCCCGGAAGAGTATTTGCCAGAAACCGAAGAAGAGACGATCAGCGACGAAGAGCTTGAAGCGCAGGCGCTGGCGGCTGAGGCGGCAGAAGAGGCGGTGATGGTTGTCCCGGTCGCCGACGAGAACGAGCCGGTTGAAGAGATTGTTCAGGAGCAGGAAAAGCCGACCAAAGAAGGTTTCTTTGCGCGCCTGAAACGCAGCCTGATCAAAACCAAAGAGAACCTCGGTTCCGGATTTATCAGTCTGTTCCGCGGCAAGAAAATCGATGATGATCTCTTTGAAGAGCTGGAAGAACAGCTCCTGATTGCCGATGTTGGCGTGGAAACCACCCGCAAAATCATCAGCAGCCTGACGGAGAGCGCCAGCCGTAAACAGCTGCGCGATGCCGAAGCGCTCTACGGCCTGCTGAAAGAAGAGATGGGTGAAATCCTCGCAAAAGTTGACGAACCGCTTAATATTGAAGGCAAAATGCCTTTTGTTATTCTGATGGTGGGCGTTAACGGCGTGGGTAAAACCACCACTATCGGCAAGCTGGCGCGTCAGTTTGAACAGCAAGGTAAATCGGTGATGCTGGCCGCGGGGGATACCTTCCGTGCCGCCGCCGTTGAGCAGCTGCAGGTGTGGGGCCAGCGCAACAATATTCCGGTGATTGCCCAGCACACCGGCGCAGACTCCGCATCGGTAATTTTCGATGCGATTCAGGCGGCGAAAGCGCGCAATGTTGATGTCCTGATTGCCGATACCGCAGGGCGTCTGCAGAATAAATCGCACCTGATGGAAGAGCTGAAGAAGATCGTCCGCGTGATGAAAAAGCTGGACGAAGATGCACCGCATGAAATTATGCTGACTATTGATGCCAGCACCGGACAGAACGCCATCAGCCAGGCGAAGCTGTTCCATGAAGCGGTAGGGCTGACCGGGATCACGCTGACCAAGCTGGATGGCACCGCGAAAGGCGGGGTGATCTTCTCGGTAGCGGATCAGTTTGGTATTCCTATCCGCTACATCGGTGTTGGCGAACGTATCGAAGATTTACGTCCGTTTAAATCGGGCGACTTTATTGAGGCACTTTTTGCCCGAGAGGATTAACAATGATTCGCTTTGAACACGTCAGCAAGGCCTATCTTGGTGGGAGACAAGCGCTGCAGGGAGTGACATTCCACCTGCAGCCGGGCGAGATGGCATTTCTGACCGGCCACTCCGGCGCGGGGAAAAGTACCCTGCTCAAGCTTATCTGTGGGATCGAACGGCCAAGCGCCGGGAAAATCTGGTTCAGCGGCCACGACATCAGCCGCCTGAAAAACCGCGAAGTGCCGTTTCTGCGTCGGCAGATCGGCATGATTTTCCAGGATCACCATCTGCTGATGGACCGCACGGTCTTCGACAACGTGGCGATCCCGCTGATTATCGCGGGCGCCAGCGGGGATGATATTCGTCGTCGCGTATCGGCGGCGCTGGATAAGGTCGGGCTGCTGGACAAAGCGAAGAACTTCCCTATCCAGCTTTCCGGCGGTGAACAGCAGCGCGTGGGCATTGCCCGCGCGGTGGTGAATAAACCGGCGGTGCTGCTGGCGGATGAACCGACCGGTAACCTGGACGACGCCCTTTCCGAAGGGATCCTGCGTCTGTTTGAGGAGTTTAACCGCGTGGGGGTGACAGTACTGATGGCGACGCACGACATGGGGCTGATTGCTCGTCGTTCGTACCGCATGCTGACGCTCAGCGACGGTCATTTGCACGGAGGCCTCGGTGAATAAGCGTGACGCAATGAACCAGATGCGGCAGTTTGGCAGCAAACTTGACCGTTTTCGTAAATCGGCAGGCGGCCCGGGAGAGGGCAACCGCAATGCGCCGAAGCGCAGCAAATCCGCGCCAAGACCCAACTCGCGCAAAACCAACGTGTTTAACGAGCAGGTGCGTTACGCCTTCCAGGGCGCGCTGCAGGATCTGAAAAGCAAACCGTTCGCCACCTTCCTGACGGTCATGGTGATCGCCATCTCCCTGACCCTGCCCAGCGTCTGCTACATGGTCTATAAAAACGTTAATCAGGCGGCGTCGCAGTACTATCCTTCTCCGCAGATCACCGTTTATCTCGATAAATCCCTCGACGATAACGCCGCTGCCCAGGTTGTGGGTCAGCTACAGGCCGAGCAGGGGGTTGAGAAGGTGAACTACCTGTCGCGGGAAGACGCGCTGGGCGAGTTCCGTAACTGGTCCGGGTTTGGCGGCGCGCTGGATATGCTGGAAGAGAACCCTCTGCCTGCGGTGGCGGTGGTGATCCCAAAACTCGATTTCCAGGGCACCGAGTCGCTAAACACCCTGCGCGATCGCGTCTCCCGTATTCACGGCATTGATGAGGTGCGGATGGACGACAGCTGGTTCGCCCGTCTGACGGCGCTGACGGGCCTTGTGGGGCGCGTTGCGGCGATGATCGGCGTGCTGATGGTAGCGGCGGTGTTCCTCGTTATCGGCAACAGCGTGCGCCTGAGCATCTTTGCCCGTCGCGACACCATTAACGTACAGAAGCTGATCGGCGCCACCGATGGCTTCATCCTGCGTCCGTTCCTGTATGGCGGCGCACTGCTCGGTTTTGCCGGTGCATTTCTTTCACTGATTTTGTCAGAAATTTTGGTGATGCGACTTTCCGCCGCGGTAACCGAAGTGGCGCAGGTTTTTGGAACTAAGTTTAATATCAGCGGTTTATCCTTTGACGAGTGCCTCTTATTGCTGCTGGTTTGCTCGATGATCGGCTGGATAGCGGCCTGGTTAGCAACCGTGCAACATTTACGTCACTTTACCCCTGACTAAAAAATCTCTGGTATAATCTTTCCCTGCATTGAGAATCACCGTGCAGGGAAAGAGCCTTTCGTTGACTCTGACCCGCATCATCATCTTCACGTCACATTTTGTGCGTAATTTATTCACAGTTTCACTCGGAACTTGTGGATAAAATCACTGTCTGATAAAAGAGTGAGTGATATTCTCGTTGCTCATTAATTCTGGCATGTTCGTTGCCTGATGGGGACTAACCGCCGCCAGAAAAATTGATTGAGAGGAATGAATGACCAAAGAAATGCAAACTTTAGCTTTAGCCCCTGTTGGTAACCTGGAATCTTACATCCGGGCCGCTAACACCTGGCCGATGTTGACGGCCGAGGAAGAAAAGGAGCTTGCTGAAAAGCTGCATTACCAGGGCGATCTGGAAGCAGCTAAGACGCTGATCCTGTCTCACCTGCGCTTTGTTGTTCACGTTGCTCGTAATTACGCGGGCTACGGCCTGCCGCAGGCAGACCTGATCCAGGAAGGTAACATTGGCCTGATGAAGGCGGTGCGTCGCTTCAACCCGGAAGTGGGTGTGCGTCTGGTCTCCTTTGCTGTGCACTGGATCAAAGCGGAAATCCACGAATACGTGCTGCGTAACTGGCGTATCGTGAAGGTCGCCACCACCAAAGCACAGCGTAAACTGTTCTTTAACCTGCGTAAAACCAAGCAGCGTCTGGGCTGGTTCAACCAGGACGAAGTGGAAATGGTTGCCCGCGAGCTGGGCGTCTCCAGCAAAGACGTGCGTGAGATGGAATCGCGGATGGCCGCGCAGGACATGACCTTTGATATGTCCTCTGACGACGATGCCTCCGACAGCCAGCCGATGGCCCCGGTCCTCTATCTGCAGGATAAGTCATCTAACTTTGCCGACGGCATTGAAGATGATAACTGGGAAGAGCAGGCCGCCAACAAGCTGACCTATGCAATGGAAGGCCTTGACGAGCGTAGCCAGGATATCATCCGTGCCCGCTGGCTGGACGAAGACAACAAGTCCACCCTGCAGGAGCTGGCCGACCGCTATGGTGTCTCCGCTGAACGTGTGCGTCAGCTGGAAAAGAACGCCATGAAAAAACTTCGCGCCGCTATCGAAGCGTAATCCTCGCGAAGTTCCCCGATAACCCTCGAATGCAAATTCGGGGGTTTTGTTTTTTTAGCGCCCGTACTGGCAAATACTCCCCTCCTGGCAAACAGTTACCTGATGCCGTGTGCTGACTCGTTAAAGCCTCGCTTACCTTATATACATTACAAAATAGCTATTCCAATTCGATAAAAATGGGGTATGTTTTAGCAGAGTATGCTGAAAAGGCGCGCACGGCAGACGCATAATTGAAATAAAGCGCCAAAAAACAACATCACAACAAACACAATAACCATCACAATGGGGATTCTCAGGATGAATATGAAGGGTAAAGCCTTACTGGCAGGATGTATCGCGTTGGCTTTCGGCACCGCTCAGGCTGATATCAAAGTGGCCGTTGTCGGCGCAATGTCCGGTCCGGTAGCCCAGTACGGCGACCAGGAATTCACTGGTGCAGAGCAGGCAGTTGCCGACATTAATGCCAAGGGCGGCATCAAAGGCGAAAAACTGCAGATCGTAAAATATGATGATGCCTGCGACCCGAAACAAGCGGTTGCGGTTGCCAACAAAGTGGTGAATGACGGCATCAAATACGTTATCGGCCACCTCTGCTCCTCTTCCACGCAGCCCGCGTCTGACATCTACGAAGACGAAGGCATTCTGATGATCACCCCAGCGGCTACCGCGCCGGAGCTGACCTCCCGTGGCTATAAGATGGTCATGCGTACCACCGGGCTGGACTCTGACCAGGGCCCAACCGCAGCGAAATATATCGTTGAGAAAGTGAAGCCGAAGCGTATCGCCATTGTCCATGACAAGCAGCAGTACGGTGAAGGCCTGGCGCGTTCCGTGCAGGACAACCTGAAAAAAGCGAACGCTAACGTGGTCTTCTTCGACGGTATCACTGCCGGTGAGAAAGATTTCTCTACTCTGGTGGCGCGCCTGAAGAAAGAGAACATCGATTTCGTTTACTACGGGGGTTATCACCCGGAGATGGGCCAGATCCTGCGTCAGTCTCGCGCTGCCGGTCTGAAAACGCAGTTCATGGGTCCGGAAGGGGTGGCGAACGTCTCCCTGTCTAACATCGCCGGTGAATCTGCTGAAGGCCTGCTGGTGACCAAGCCGAAGAACTACGACCAGGTTCCTGCCAACAAACCGATCGTAGACGCCATCAAGGCGAAGAAACAGGATCCAAGCGGTGCCTTCGTCTGGACCACCTACGCTGCGCTGCAAACCCTGCAGGCGGGCCTGAATCAGTCCGCTGAACCGGCTGACATCGCTACCTGGCTGAAAGCGAACTCCGTTGAAACCGTAATGGGGCCGCTCTCCTGGGATGAGAAAGGCGACCTGAAAGGCTTTGAATTCGGCGTGTTTGACTGGCATGCCAACGGTACGGCGACCGACGCCAAATAATCCTCAGGGCGAGCGATGAAACGCTCGCCCTTTTCTTATCTTCTCGAATTCTCTCCTCTGGCATCATCCCCGCCGCTTAGCGCTCGCTGCTATTCCCTCTTTCTAATCTCATAAAATGTGATCATATACCTTATTTTTTAAAACTATATAGTTTTAATATGTCGCTATTGCAGGCTGATGGATAACGTTTTATATATGGATAACTTTAAAAATTTATTTTGATATATACAGCTCGTTAATACAATGGGATGTATATAACTTGCAGCGCGACGGCAATGATTCCGACGACCGCTACGGCGTGCAACTGCGCTTTAAATATTTTTCTGTTAAAGCCTTATATTTGCCGCTTATTACGACAATAAATAATTGCTGAGGATAATAGACAATATCGCTTTGCCGATAGCGTTTGGCCCGCCTGCGCCCAAATGGCATTTATCCGCGAATAACTTATTGCCGCTCTGCACAAAAACAGGGGTTTTGCATAAAGGGAGAATACCTATGCCAGAAAATTACGAAGGAATGATTACGGGGCTGATTACCCATGCCGGCAGCTGCAACAGCCTGGCTTTCGCTGCGCTTCAGGGGGCGAAACGACAGGATCATGATCAGGTGCAGCGTCTGTTAGCCGGGGCGAAAAAGGTCCACCAGAACAGAGCGGAAGGCAGATCATGACGGTTTTAGATACGATAGCCGGTTTTTCGCAAAAACTGGCTGGCCAGGTGCATCTGCGCAGCCTGCGCGACAGCTTTATTATCGCTATCCCGTTTTTAGTGTTGGCCGGGCTTTTTATTATGGTCAACTACGTCTTTCTTGATACCAACGGCTTTATGCGCCACGTGCTCTCTGCCGACACCATGGTGCAGTGGCGGGGGATCGGCGAGCGGGCGCTGAACGGCACCATGAACATTTTGTCCATTATGCTGGCGGTGCTGGTGGCCTATTCGCTGGCCAGCAAGCGTAAGTTCGAAAGCCCGATCATTGCCGCGATGGTTTCGCTGGCCTGCTTTTTTGTGCTGATGCCGGTCACCGCCTCCGTTACCGCTGCCACCGGCGAGACGGTGAGTGTGACGGGCGTGGTGCCCTACGCGCAGACCAACGCGGGTGGAGTATTTCTGGCGATTCTGTGCGCCTTTCTCTCTACCAGCATTTTTCTGAAGATCTCCGGCTCTCCGGCGCTGCGGATCTCGCTGGGAGAGGAGGTGCCTCCTATGGTGCAGCAGTCGTTTAACGCCCTGTCTGCCATCATGATCACCGTGGCTTTCTTCTCCGTCGCCACCTTTGCCATTACCAGCCTGACGCATACCGAGCTGTTTGCGCTGATCCAGACCCTGGTGCAAAAGCCGCTGGTCCATCTGACCACCAGCCTGCCGGGCTTTATTACCTTAACCACCCTGACGAACTTGCTGTTTTCGCTGGGTATTCATCCCTCAGGTATTATCAACCCGGTACTAGAGCCGCCGCTGCTGGTCGCCATGCAGGAGAACATGGCCGCCTTCGCCGCTGGCCTGCCGCCGCCGCACATTATTGTGCTGCCGTTTCGCGACCTGTATGGTCACATGGGCGGAACGGGTTCAACGCTGGCGCTGTTGCTGGCGATCCTGCTGCGCAGCCGCATGAGCAGCCATAAAAAGTTCGCCAGAACGGTGATTGCTCCTGGGGTGTTTAATATCAACGAGCCGGTGATTTTTGGCCTGCCGGTGATCCTCAACCCGCTGATGATGATCCCGTTTATTTTCTACCCGCAGATAAACTTTATCATCGCCTATTACGCCACCGCCTGGGGCTGGGTATCGCATATTGTCGCCTACGTGCCCTGGTCGGTACCGCCTTTGCTCTCCGGCTGGCTGGGATCGGGGGGCGATCTGCGCAACGTGGTGCTGCAAATTATCCTGATTGGGGTTGGGGTCGTGATTTACCTTCCCTTCCTGCTGGCCTATGAGCGCTCAATCAGCGCGAAAAAAGCGCAGCAGGTCATCGAGACCATCGCCACGACGCCGCCAACAGATCCTCAGCCAGAACCGGCAATCGCGCAGCCGCTGCGCGAGGGCGAGGCCCACCCGCTGGACAATAAAACCATCGTGCTGGTGTGTAACGAGGGCATGTCCACCTCGCTGGTGGCAAAAAAGATGCGGCAATATGCAGAGAGCATCCACTGTACCGCGTCGATTAGCGCCACCCATATCGGCAACCTCGAAGAAACCGTGCAAAAAGCTGACCTGATACTCCTCTCGCCGCAGCTTACCTATATGGAAAGCAACGTTCGGGAAACGGCAGGAGATAGCTGCCTCGTGGCGCGGGTTAACCCGCAGCATTTTTCAAATATGGATGGTCAGGCGCTCATTGAGCATGCCGTCACGTTGTTAAAATAAGGAAGTTATATGATTAATTGCGCATTTATTGGCTTTGGTAAAAGTGCTACCCGCTACCATTTGCCCTACGTCCTGATCCGCAACGATAAATATCGTGTGAAAACGATTTACGATATTGTCGCTAAGCCGGAGATTGAGTCCCGGCCGCAATACCGCGGAATTACTTTTACCCGTGACGTTAACGAGATCCTTACGGATGACACCATCCGCCTGGTGGTTATCTGCACCCACCCGGACAGCCACTATTCCTGGGCAAAGGCCTGTATCGAGCACGGCAAAAACGTCATGGTCGAGAAGCCGTTCACCACCACGCTGGACGAGGCGAAGACGCTGCTGGCGCTGGCGAAGCAGCACGGCGTCACCGTCACGCCGTTTCAGAACCGCCGCTTCGACTCCTGTTTCCTGACCGTGCAGCAGGTAATTAAGAGCGGCCTGCTCGGGGATATCGTGGAAATTGAGAGCCACTTCGACTATTTCCGCCCCGAGGCGCAGCCGCAGGTTAACCACCCCTTCAACGGCGCATTTTATGGCCTTGGGATCCACACCCTTGACCAGATGCTGGCGCTGTTTGGCCGGCCGCGCCAGGTAGCCTATGACATCCGTAGCCTGCGGCTGAAGCAAAATCCCGACGATACCTTTGAAGCCCAGCTCTATTACGACGACCTGAAGGCGATCATTAAAACCAGCCATCTGGTGATGACGCCCTATCCGCGATTTATCGTTCACGGCACCCGCGGCTCCTTTATTCAGATGCAGATCGACCAGCAGGAGAGTTACCTGAAAGAGAATATCATGCCGGACCACCCGACATTTTGTGCCAATAACCAGCCGGGCATTATTGAATATCTGAATGAGGAGCAGCAGACGGTTAAGCGCGAGGTGCCTGCGGTGCGCGGCGATTATGGCCGGGTGTATGACGCGCTCTACGACACCATAATGAACGGTGCCGCCAATTACGTCAGCGAGCAGGATATGTTGACCAACCTGGAAATACTTGAGGGCGGTTTTAGTCGCGCCACGCCTTTCGTTATCGATTTGGATTAATACTATGAAACGGATATTAAATTGTCGGGCATCCGATTTTCAGCGTCAGTCTGAAGCAGAAGAGTTAGTGGCGGCTATTCGTGCCTCTGAGGGGCGGGTCGTGCTCGCCGAAGTGGCGGCGGAAACCCCGCCACTCTACCCGGACGTCACCAATGCCGAGCTGGTGGTGGCGTTTGGTGCCGATATGGTTCTGCTCAAGGGATACAATACCGCCACCCATGTGGTTGCCGGAGCGCCCGTGGCGGGGGGAATTGAGCAGGTCAAAGCCCTTACCGGCAGGCTGGTGGGCGTCAGCCTTGAGGTGACGCCCGAAAACGACGCCGATAACCCGCGCAGCCTGTCGCGGCACGCGCTTGAACAGGTGCAGGGTGCGGATTTCCTCTGCCTGACCGGCTACGATAAGCCGGGGGTGGATCGGCACAGCATGCTTCAGGCGATAAGCCTTGCGAAGGCGCACTTTCCTGGCTTTATCATGGTGGCAAAGTTCAGCGCCCGGGGGCTGATGGCGGCGGCGGAATATGCGGAGTACGCGGCGGCGGGCGCCAACGCGGTAGTGATCCCCGCACCAGGAACCTGTCAGGGGAGCCGTGAGGGGGAGGTGAGCGCGATCGTTGATGCCGTACGCCTGGCGGGTGCGCTGGCTATCACCACCATCAGTACCAGTCAGGAGGGGGCAGACGGCGCAACGGTGAGCCAGATTGGTCTTGCCAGCAAGCGCTGCGGCAGCGACATCCATAGCTTTGGGGATGCTGGCTGCGCGGGAATAGCCGACCCGGAAGCGATTTACCGCCTGTCGATTGCCGTAAGAGGAAAGAGGCACACCTGGGTTCGAATGGCCTCATCTATAAGGCGTTGAGATTTCTATCTGCCTGTATTTATAGTATAACAGGCCTATGTTTATAGGTCTGTATTGTGGTCAGAATGCCGAAGTATCTTGCAATATATAAAGAGATTAAAAAAAGAATACTTTCTGGCTATTACGCACAGAATAGCCAGCTGCCGGAAGGAAAGAAATTCGCGCTGCTTTTTGATTGCAGCGAACTGACTATTACCAAGGCGCTGGATATTCTGGTTAAAGAGGGGCTGGTCGTCAGAAAAAGAGGTCTCGGCTCTTTTGTTAAATTACCGTTTAATACCTCGTCAATTAATAGCCATCTGAAGGGCACGAAAGCGCGCTGTGATGAATCAGGCGAGACAATAACAACGCGGGTAATTGCTTTTTCCGCCATTCCCGCCCCGGCCGACGTGCAGGAAAAGCTCCAGCTTGGCGGCGATGAGATGGTCTATTCGATCCTTCGCGTCAGGGTTATTAACGACGTGCCGGCCATTATCGAAAAAACCTTTATGCCGGTGAACGTTATTCCAGGCCTCAACTATGCCAACGTGGCGGACTCCATATATAGCTATATTACCGACGCGCTGGGCTATCAGATCCACAGCAGCCATATGATGATCACCGCCTCCATAGCTGATGAGCAGCAAAGCCAGCTATTGCAGCTGGCAGAGCCGGAGGTGGTTATTCACGTTGAGCAGACCGCCTATTTAGATAACGGTAAGCTGTTTGAATACTCGGTCGCCACTCACCGCTATAACCGGTTTAAATTCGCCACCGAGTTTATTAAATACAATTAAGGCCGGGTTTATTCCTGCCCGTGATGGACCCATCCATCCTGCTGCGCCACGAACCCCAGCGCCTGCATAAAGGCCGCCATCACGCCGCGGTCTTCGACGCCCACGTCCGCCATCCACCACGAGGCTACGCTCGGGTTATCGCGCACCACCTCTTCAACCAGATATTGCCCTACGCCGCGACGACGCGTGACTTCACGCACGCGCAGGGAGTCCAGCGCGCCTTCCGTCCCGCTCAGCGTGACGCGCACCGCGCCTAACAGCCGCTCGTTAAAGCGCGCAGCATAAATTCGATGGGTATCATCAACGGTGAGGGAGGCGGGGGAGTATTCCGGCCAGATTTTGCCAAGATCGATAAGATCCTGGTCGCTAAAGGTCACCAGACGAACGATAGTCAGTTTCATTAGCAGCTTATCCACGTAAAAAAAGTACAGGCAGTGTACTCAATTTATCCTGCTGGCGGCTTCTCCTTTTTCAATCCATTCTCCAGGTGATTACTTTTTTAGCAGCCAAATGTGCAGCCAGAAAACGCAGGGATCGAAAAATAAGCAGAATATTAACCTAAAAGGCAGCGTTTTATTCCGCTCTTTGTACCGTTATTTTATGCTGCAATTTGTACTTTTAGTTGTTTATCTCTGCCTGATTTCAGAATATTATCTTTGCTTAATCACCTGAAATATAGAGATTTTACTCTGATTTTTGTGAAAAAACTGTGCTAAACCATTAAAGGCAATAGCAAAAGTTGCGTTGTTTAATAAAAGTACAGAATGCTTTTTAACCATAATAAAACAAAATATATACATCACGTCACGAATGGGGATTCACCAATGAAAAGGAACGCGAAGACATTGATCGCGGGAATGGTTGCACTGGCAGTTTCGCAGGCGGCCATGGCGGAGGATATTAAAGTTGCTGTGGTAGGTGCGTTGTCCGGTCCGGTTGCCCAGTGGGGTGATATGGAGTTCAACGGCGCGCGCCAGGCAATTAAAGACATCAACGCCAAAGGCGGCATAAAAGGCGACAAACTGGTCGGTGTGGAATATGACGATGCCTGCGACCCGAAACAGGCCGTGGCCGTTGCCAACAAAATTGTGAACGATGGCATTCAGTATGTGATTGGCCATCTCTGCTCTTCCTCCACCCAGCCTGCCTCCGATATCTACGAGGATGAAGGCATTCTGATGATCACGCCGGGCGCCACTAACCCTGAGCTGACCCAGCGCGGCTATCAGTACATCATGCGTACCGCAGGGCTCGACTCTTCACAGGGGCCGACTGCGGCGAAGTACATTCTCGAGAGCGTGAAGCCGCAGCGTATTGCCATCATTCATGATAAGCAGCAGTACGGCGAAGGGCTGGCCCGCTCTGTACAGGATGGCCTGAAAAAAGGCGGCGCCAATGTGGTCTTCTTCGACGGCATCACCGCAGGCGAAAAAGACTTCTCCGCACTGCTGGCGCGTCTGCAAAAAGAGAACATCGATTTCGTCTACTACGGCGGCTACTACCCGGAAATGGGGCAGATGCTGCGCCAGGCGCGCGCTATCGGCCTGAAAACCCAGTTTATGGGGCCGGAAGGGGTAGGTAACGCCTCCCTGTCGAACATTGCAGGCGATGCGGGCGAAGGCATGCTGGTGACGATGCCAAAACGCTATGACCAGGATCCGGCGAACAGCGCTATCGTTAACGCCCTGAAAGCCGAGAAGAAAGATGCGAGTGGTCCGTACGTCTGGATCACCTATGCCGCCGTACAGTCTCTGGCTACCGCCATGGATCGTACCGGCAGCAAAGCGCCGCAGGATCTGATTAAAGATTTAAAAGCACACGGGGCTAACACCGTGATTGGGCCGCTGAACTGGGATGAGAAAGGCGATCTGAAGGGATTTGAGTTTGGTGTCTTTAAGTGGCACGCCGACGGTTCATCCTCGGCCGCCAAATAATTATCCCACCGCCCGGCAGGACCGGGCGGGAATAGAAAGGTTACCTTATGTCCGAGCAGTTTCTCTATTTTCTGCAGCAGATGTTTAACGGCGTCACGCTGGGAAGCACCTATGCACTGATCGCCATCGGTTACACGATGGTGTACGGCATTATCGGCATGATCAACTTCGCCCACGGCGAGGTCTATATGATCGGCAGCTATGTCTCCTTTATGATTATCGCCGCGCTGATGATGATGGGCATCGACAGTAGCTGGCTGCTGGTGGCCGCCGGATTTGTCGGGGCGATTGTCATTGCCAGCGCCTACGGCTGGAGTATCGAACGGGTGGCCTACCGCCCGGTGCGTAGCTCCAAGCGTCTGATTGCGCTGATCTCCGCGATTGGTATGTCCATCTTCCTGCAAAACTACGTTAGCCTCACCGAAGGGTCGCGCGACGTGGCGCTGCCAAGCCTGTTTAACGGCCAGTGGATTGTCGGTGCCAGCGAGAACTTCTCCGCCTCCATCACCACCATGCAGCTGGTGATTTGGGTTGTGACCTTTATTGCGATGCTGGCCCTGACGCTGTTTATCCGCTACTCCCGCATGGGTCGCGCCTGCCGCGCCTGTGCAGAAGATCTGAAAATGGCGAGCCTGCTCGGTATCAACACCGACCGCGTGATTGCCCTGACCTTCGTGATTGGTGCGGCGATGGCGGCGGTTGCCGGTGTTCTGCTCGGTCAGTTCTACGGCGTGATTAACCCGTACATCGGCTTTATGGCCGGGATGAAAGCCTTCACCGCGGCGGTACTGGGCGGTATCGGCAGTATTCCGGGCGCGATGATCGGCGGCCTGATTCTGGGCGTGGCCGAAGCGCTCTCCTCGGCCTATCTGAGTACCGAATATAAAGATGTGGTGTCGTTTGCCCTGCTGATTCTGGTTCTGCTGGTCATGCCTACCGGTATTCTGGGTCGTCCGGAGGTAGAGAAAGTATGAAACCGATGCATTTTGCTATGGCACTGCTCTCTGCGGCGATGTTCTTCGTGCTGGCGGCGGTCTTTATGGGCGTTCAGCTGGAGCTGAGCGGCACTAAGCTGGTGGTGGATTCCGCGTCGGATATCCGCTGGCAGTGGGTCTTTGTTGGCACCGCAGTGGTCTTCTTCTTCCAGCTGCTGCGTCCGGTTTTCCAGAAGACGTTGAAAAGCGTCTCCGGGCCGAAGTTCGTTCTGCCGGCTATCGACGGCTCAACCGTTAAACAGAAGCTGTTCCTCGTGGCGCTGCTGGTGGCGGCCGTGGCGTGGCCCTTCGTGGTTTCGCGTGGGACGGTGGATATCGCCACCCTGACCATGATTTACGTGATCCTCGGCCTCGGCCTGAACGTAGTGGTGGGGCTCTCTGGCCTGCTGGTATTGGGCTACGGCGGTTTCTATGCCATCGGCGCCTACACCTTCGCCCTGCTGAACCACTATTACGGTCTTGGCTTCTGGACCTGTCTGCCGCTGGCGGGGCTGGTCTCTGCTGCCGCCGGTTTCCTGCTCGGCTTCCCGGTGCTACGCCTGCGCGGTGACTATCTGGCGATTGTGACCTTAGGCTTCGGCGAAATCGTCCGTATCCTGCTGCTCAACAATACCGAAGTGACCGGCGGCCCGAACGGCATTAGCCAGATCCCGAAACCGACCTTCTTCGGCCTGGAGTTCAGCCGTTCCGCCCGTGAAGGCGGCTGGGACACCTTCAGCAACTTCTTCGGCGTGAAGTACGACCCGTCCGACCGCGTGATCTGGCTCTATCTGGTGGCGCTGCTGCTGGTGGTTCTCACCCTGTTCGTGATTAACCGCCTGCTGCGTATGCCGCTGGGGCGTGCATGGGAAGCGCTGCGTGAAGATGAGATCGCCTGCCGCTCCCTGGGCCTGAACCCGACCCGCATCAAGCTGACTGCCTTTACCATCAGCGCCGCGTTTGCCGGTTTTGCCGGAACGCTGTTTGCCGCGCGTCAGGGCTTCGTCAGCCCGGAGTCGTTCACCTTTGCGGAATCCGCCTTCGTGCTGGCGATTGTGGTGCTGGGTGGGATGGGCTCGCAGTTCGCGGTTATTCTTGCGGCGATCCTGCTGGTGGTCTCCCGTGAATTGATGCGCGACTTTAACGAATACAGCATGCTGATGCTGGGTGGTTTGATGGTGCTGATGATGATCTGGCGTCCGCAGGGTCTGCTGCCGATGACCCGTCCGCAGCTGAAGCTGAAGAACGGGCAGACAAAAGGAGAGCAGGCATGAGTCAGCCATTATTATCCGTTAACGGCCTGATGATGCGTTTTGGCGGCCTGCTGGCGGTCAACAATGTCTCTTTGGATCTGCATCAAAAAGAGATTGTGTCGCTGATCGGCCCGAACGGTGCCGGTAAGACCACGGTCTTTAACTGCCTGACCGGTTTCTACAAGCCGACGGGTGGCACTATCATGCTGCGCGACCAGCACCTGGAAGGGCTGCCGGGCCAGCAGATTGCCCGCATGGGCGTGGTGCGTACCTTCCAGCACGTGCGTCTGTTCCGCGAGATGACGGTAATTGAAAACCTGCTGGTAGCCCAGCATCAGCAGCTGAAAACCGGGCTCTTCTCCGGCCTGCTGAAAACCCCGGCGTTTCGCCGTGCCCAGGACGAAGCATTAGATCGCGCCGCCACCTGGCTCGATCGTATCGGCCTGCTTCAGCATGCCAACCGCCAGGCGAGCAACCTCGCTTACGGCGATCAGCGTCGTCTGGAGATTATCCGCTGCATGGTGACCCAGCCGGAGATCCTGATGCTCGACGAACCGGCGGCAGGGCTTAACCCGAAAGAGACCAAAGAGCTGGACGAACTGATTGTCGAGCTGCGTAACCATCACGACACCACCATCCTGCTGATTGAGCACGATATGAAGCTGGTGATGGGCATTTCGGATCGTATTTACGTGGTGAACCAGGGGACGCCGCTGGCGAACGGCACGCCGGAAGAGATCCGCAACAATCCGGACGTGATCCGCGCTTACCTGGGTGAGGCATAAGATGGAAAAAGCGATGTTATCTTTTGACAAGGTTAATGCCCACTACGGCAAGATCCAGGCCCTGCACGACGTCAGTCTGCACATCAATCAGGGCGAAATCGTCACCCTGATTGGCGCCAACGGCGCGGGGAAAACCACCCTGCTCGGCACCCTGTGCGGCGACCCGCGCGCCACCAGCGGGCGTATCGTCTTTGACGGTAAAGACATCACCGACTGGCAGACCGCAAAAATCATGCGTGAAGCGGTGGCGATTGTCCCGGAAGGACGGCGCGTCTTCTCCCGCATGACGGTAGAAGAGAACCTGGCGATGGGCGGCTTCTTTGCCGAGCGCGAACAGTTCCAGACCCGCATCAAGCGCGTGTATGACCTCTTCCCGCGCCTGTTTGAACGCCGTATTCAGCGGGCGGGCACCATGTCCGGCGGGGAACAGCAGATGCTGGCGATTGGCCGTGCGCTGATGAGCCAGCCGCGCCTGCTGCTGCTCGACGAACCCTCGCTCGGGCTGGCACCGATCATCATTCAGCAGATCTTCGACACCATCGAGCAGTTGCGCAGCGAGGGGATGACCATCTTCCTCGTGGAGCAGAACGCCAACCAGGCGCTGAAGCTCGCGGATCGCGGCTACGTGCTGGAGAATGGTCGGGTGGTGCTGGAAGACACCGGCGACGCGCTGCTGGCGAACGAGGCGGTGCGGAGCGCGTATTTAGGCGGCTGAGCCGTCTCTATTGCCCGGTGGCGCGTAGCGATCCGGGCCTACGGGATCGCCCAGGCCGGGTAAGGCGAAGCCGCCACCCGGCTTTTTCACATAAACCCCTTCACACAACCATCATCCCCCTGACGCCCTGTTGTCATATCTCTGTAAACAAACGGTTATTTTTCTGTCATTCGAGCATGTCATGTTACCTCGCGAGCACAAAACGCGTGATATCGCGCATCCGGCACAATAAGAGAGATGACAATGACATCGTTACGACACACAGCTTTGGGTCTGGCAATGGGTCTGGCTTTTGCGGCTAACGCAATGGCCGTCACCACTATTCCGTTCTGGCATTCCATGGAAGGGGAGTTGGGTAAAGAGGTTGACTCCCTGGCGCAGCGTTTCAACGACAGCCACCCGGATTATAAAATTGTGCCGGTGTACAAAGGCAACTACGAGCAGAGCCTGAGCGCGGGCATTGCCGCGTTCCGTACCGGTAACGCCCCGGCGCTGTTGCAGGTCTATGAAGTGGGTACGGCCACCATGATGGCCTCCAAAGCCATCAAGCCGGTCTATGAGGTGTTTAACGAGGCGGGCATTAACTTCGACGAATCGCAGTTCGTGCCAACCGTCGCAGGCTATTACACCGATTCCAAATCCGGCCATCTGCTCTCCCAGCCGTTTAACAGCTCCACCCCGGTGCTGTACTACAACAAAGACGCCTTTAAGAAAGCCGGTTTAGATCCGGAGCAGCCGCCGAAAACCTGGCAGGATCTGGCGGAGTACACCGCCAAACTAAAAGCGGCCGGCATGAAGTGCGGCTACGCCAGCGGCTGGCAGGGCTGGATCCAGATCGAAAACTTCAGCGCCTGGCACGGCCAGCCGGTAGCCACCGAGAACAACGGTTTCAACGGCACCAACGCGGTCCTGGAGTTCAACAAGCCGGAGCAGGTGAAGCACATTGCCCTGCTGGCCGATCTGAACAAGAAGGGCGATTTCAGCTACTTCGGACGTAAAGACGAATCCACCGAGAAGTTCTACAGCGGCGACTGCGCCATCACCACCGCCTCGTCCGGCTCGCTGGCGGATATCCGTCACTACGCCAAATTTAACTACGGCGTGGGGATGATGCCATACGACGCCGACTCAAAAGGCGCGCCGCAGAACGCCATCATCGGCGGGGCCAGCCTGTGGGTAATGCAGGGTAAAGACAAGGACACTTACAAGGGCGTGGCGGAGTTCCTCGACTTCCTGGCGAAGCCGGAAAACGCCGCCGAATGGCACCAGAAGACTGGCTACCTGCCGATCACCAAAGCCGCTTATGACCTGACCCGCGAACAGGGCTTCTATGACAAGAACCCGGGGGCAGACATCGCCACGCGTCAGATGCTGAACAAACCACCGTTGCCGTACACCAAAGGGCTGCGTCTGGGCAACATGCCGCAGATCCGTACCGTCGTGGATGAAGAGCTGGAAAGCGTCTGGACCGGCAAGAAAACCCCTCAGCAGGCGCTGGATGCGGCAGTCGAGCGCGGAAACCAGCTGCTGCGCCGCTTTGAGCAGTCGACCAAATCGTAATGTGAAATGCCCGGTGACGCGTAGCGATCCGGGCCTGGAAGACCGTAGGCCGGGTAAGGCGTAGCCGCCACCCGGCGCTGTTCAGGAACACAACCCTCATGTCCTCATCCCGTCCGGTGTTTCGCTCCCGTTGGCTGCCGTACCTGCTGGTCGCGCCGCAACTGGTCATCACCGTTATCTTCTTTATCTGGCCTGCGGGCGAAGCGCTGTGGTACTCGGTGCAAAGCGTCGATCCGTTCGGGCTCTCCAGCCAGTTTGTTGGCCTGGATAACTTCGCTGCCCTGTGGCACGACAGCTACTACATCGACGCCTTCTGGACGACGATCAAATTCAGCACCCTGGTGACGGTGAGCGGTCTTCTCGCCTCGCTCTTCTTTGCCGCGCTGGTGGATTACGTGGTGCGCGGCAGCCGTCTTTACCAGACCCTGATGCTGCTGCCTTATGCCGTGGCCCCCGCCGTCGCCGCGGTGCTGTGGATCTTCCTCTTTAACCCCGGGCGCGGGTTGATTACCCACTTCCTGGCCGAGCTGGGCTATGACTGGAACCACGCCCAGCACAGCGGCCAGGCGATGTTCCTGGTGGTTTTCGCCTCGGTGTGGAAGCAGATCAGCTACAACTTCCTCTTCTTCTTTGCCGCGCTACAGTCCATTCCGCGTTCGCTGGTAGAAGCTGCGGCGATTGACGGCGCAGGCCCGATCCGCCGCTTCTTCCGGCTGTCGCTGCCGCTGATCGCCCCGGTGAGTTTTTTCCTGCTGGTGGTCAACCTGGTCTACGCCTTCTTCGACACCTTCCCGGTGATCGACGCCGCCACCGCAGGCGGCCCGGTGCAGGCCACCACCACGCTGATCTATAAGATCTACCGCGAAGGCTTTGCCGGTCTGGATCTCTCGGCCTCTGCCGCCCAGTCGGTGGTGCTGATGTTCCTCGTCATCATCCTCACGGTGGTGCAGTTCCGCTATGTTGAAAGTAAGGTGCGCTACCAATGATTGAGAACCGTCGCGGGCTGACGATTTTCAGCCATACCATGCTGATCCTGGGGATCGTCGTTATCCTGTTCCCGCTGTACGTCGCCTTTGTCGCCGCCACGCTGGACAGAAACGCCATCTTTGAAACCCCAATGACCCTGGTGCCGGGTTCGCATCTCTTCGAAAACATGGCGACCATCTGGACCCAGGGTGTGGGGGTTAACAGCGCCCCGTTCTGGCTGATGATGCTCAACAGCTTCATCATGGCGTTCGGTATTACAGTGGGCAAAATTACGGTGTCGATGCTCTCGGCCTTCGCCATCGTCTGGTTCCGCTTTCCGCTGCGTAACCTCTTCTTCTGGATGATCTTCATCACCCTGATGCTGCCGGTGGAAGTGCGTATCTTCCCGACGGTGGAGGTGATCGCCAATCTCGGCATGCTCGACAGCTATGCGGGCTTAACCCTGCCGCTGATGGCCTCGGCCACCGCCACCTTCCTGTTCCGCCAGTTCTTTATGACCCTGCCGGACGAGCTGATTGAGGCCGCGCGGATCGACGGCGCCTCGCCGATGCGCTTTTTCCGCGACATCGTGCTGCCGCTGTCGAGAACCAACCTCGCGGCGCTCTTTGTCATCACCTTTATCTACGGCTGGAACCAGTACCTGTGGCCGCTGCTGATTATCCAGGACGTCAACCTCGGCACCGCCGTGGCGGGCATCAAGGGCATGATTTCAACCGGCGAAGGCACCACCCTCTGGAACCAGGTGATGGCGGCGATGCTGCTCACCCTTATCCCACCCGTAGTCATTGTTTTAGCCATGCAGCGTGCCTTTGTCCGCGGCCTGGTCGATAGCGAGAAATAAGATGGCAGGACTTAAATTACAGGCAGTAACCAAAAGCTGGGATGGCAAGACCCAGGTGATTCAGCCGCTGACCCTCGACGTGGCGGACGGCGAATTTATTGTGATGGTTGGCCCGTCGGGCTGCGGCAAATCCACCCTGCTGCGCATGGTGGCGGGGCTCGAGCGCGTCACCTCGGGCGATATCTGGATTGACCGCCAGCGCGTGACCGAGATGGAACCCAAAGATCGCGGCATCGCGATGGTGTTTCAGAACTATGCCCTCTATCCGCACATGAGCGTGGAAGAGAACATGGCCTGGGGGCTGAAAATTCGTGGGATGGGTAAAAGCCACATCGACGAGCGCGTCAAAGAGGCGGCGCGCATTCTGGAGCTGGATGGCCTGCTGAAGCGCCGCCCGCGCGAGCTCTCCGGCGGCCAGCGCCAGCGCGTGGCGATGGGCCGCGCTATCGTGCGTGACCCGGCGGTATTCCTGTTCGATGAACCGCTCTCCAACCTCGATGCCAAGCTGCGCGTGCAGATGCGCCTTGAGTTACAGCAGCTGCACCGACGACTGAACACCACCTCTCTGTACGTTACCCACGATCAGGTGGAGGCGATGACCCTCGCCCAGCGGGTGATGGTGATGAACAAAGGGGTGGCCGAGCAGATTGGCACCCCGGTGGAGGTGTATGAAAAGCCCGCCAGCCGCTTTGTGGCGAGCTTTATCGGCAGCCCGGCGATGAACCTGCTGGAAGGGCGCATCAGCACTGCGGGCACCCATTTCGAACTGGAGAGCGGCATGGCGCTGCCGATCAACTGGTACTATCGCGGCTACGCCGGGCGTAAGATGACCCTGGGTATCCGCCCGGAACATATTGCGCTAAGCTCGCAGGCGGAAGGCGGCGTACCGCTGGTGATGGACACCCTGGAGATGCTGGGGGCCGATAACCTGGCGCACGGACGCTGGGGCGAACAGAAGCTGGTGGTGCGTATGTCGCACGAGGAGCGCCCGAAAGCGGGCAGCACGCTATGGCTGCATCTGCCGGAAAATCATCTGCACTTATTTGATGGTGAAACAGGACAACGCATATGAGTAACTGGCCTTATCCCCGCATCGTCGCCCACCGGGGCGGCGGTAAACTGGCACCGGAAAATACCCTGGCGGCCATCGACGTTGGCGCGCGTTACGGTCATACCATGATTGAGTTCGATGCCAAGCTGTCGAAAGACGGGGAGATTTTCCTCCTGCATGACGACAATCTTGAGCGCACCAGCAACGGCTGGGGCGTGGCGGGTCACCTGCCGTGGCGCGATCTGCTGAAGGTGGACGCCGGAAGCTGGTTTAGCGGCGAGTTTAAAGGCGAGCCGCTGCCGCTGCTGACTGAGGTGGCCGACCGCTGTCGTCAACACGGGATGATGGCCAACATCGAAATTAAACCGACCACCGGTACGGGGCCGTTAACCGGCAAGGTGATTGCGCTGGCGGCGCGTGAGCTATGGGCAGGAATGACTCCACCGCTGCTGTCGTCGTTTGAGATTGACGCGCTGGAAGCCGCGCAGGCTGCTGCGCCTGAATTGCCGCGTGGGTTACTGCTGGATGCCTGGCGTGATGACTGGCGCGAGCTGACCACTCGACTGGCGTGCGTATCCATTCACCTGAACCATCGCCTGCTGGATGAAGCGCGGGTAAGCACACTGAAAAACGCCGGATTACGTATCCTGGTTTACACCGTCAATCAGCCCCAGCGAGCAGCGGAACTGCTGCGCTGGGGCGTC
The DNA here is from genome assembly GCF_055805075.1 of Leclercia sp. GHBNCSD. Classification (NCBI taxonomy): domain Bacteria; kingdom Pseudomonadati; phylum Pseudomonadota; class Gammaproteobacteria; order Enterobacterales; family Enterobacteriaceae; genus Leclercia; species Leclercia sp. GHBNCSD. The sequence continues at coordinate 2,317,107 of NZ_JBQVYO010000001.1, forward strand.
GATTGTATCTGTACCGATGCGATTGCCCTTATCGGCCCGGACTTTCAGCCCTAAGGGTTATTGAGCATGTCGCCATTCTGCCGCTGCGGCAGCATATGTTGCTGCTGCACGCCGCCAGAGTCGACACTGCCGCCGCTGAGCATCCCGCCGCTGGTATTAGGCAGTACCTGCCCCCCCGGCTGGCTCTGCTGAATCCGCTGGGTGTTGTTATCCATCTGCGTTTGCAGGTGCTGCTGCTGAACGCGGGTTTGCGTTTGCAGCTGCTGGTTTAGCATCCCTGTTTGCTGTTGCTGCTGCATCATCATCTGATTTTGCATTCGCTGCTGGCTGGGGTTCTGATAGCCCGGCTGATTGGGGTTATTCAGGGTGTTGATAGGCTGCGCGAATACGGCAAACGGCAGTAATGTCGCCACAAGAATGAGACGTTTCATGGTCATTCCCTCCATCTGAAGCCTTCTGTAAGTTTATCTCGAATCCGCCATTACGATGATTTTTTAAGAGTTATGAACCAGGCTTAAGCGGGAGCATGAGTCCCTGTACCTGGAGAATAACAATGATGAAACCAACGTTTTTACGCTGGGTGGCGATTGCTGCCCTGACGGCAGGCGGTACGTTTTGCGTGGCAGCGAATCCGCCGGCGGCACCGCCGGTCTCCTATGGTGTGGAAGAGGATGTGTTCCATCCCGTGCGGGCGCAGAAGGGGATGGTCTCCTCAGTAGACGCCCTCGCTACTCAGGTGGGGGTGGATATCCTCAAACAGGGCGGTAATGCGGTGGATGCGGCGGTGGCGGTGGGCTATGCGCTGGCGGTGACCCACCCGCAGGCGGGCAACCTCGGCGGTGGCGGCTTTATGATGCTGCGTACCAAAGATGGCACCACCACGGCGATCGACTTCCGCGAAATGGCGCCGAACCAGGCCACGCGGGACATGTTCCTCGATGACCAGGGCAATGCCGACAGTAAAAAATCGCTTACCTCCCATCTGGCGACCGGTACGCCGGGCACCGTAGCGGGCTTCTCGCTGGCGCTGGATAAATATGGCACCCTGCCGCTGAACAAGGTGGTGCAGCCCGCCATCAAACTGGCGCGGGACGGCTTTGAGGTCAACGACGCGCTGGCCGACGACCTGAAAACCTACGGCAGCGAAGTGATCCCCAACCATGAGAACAGCAAAGCGATCTTCTGGAAGGAGGGCGAGCCGCTGAAGAAGGGCGATAAGCTGGTGCAGAAGAACCTCGCCAAAAGCCTGGAGATGATCGCGGAGAACGGCCCGGACGCCTTCTATAAAGGGGCGATTGCCGACCAGATTGCCGAAGAGATGAGTAAGAACGGCGGGCTGATCACCAAAGCGGATCTGGCGGAGTACAAGGCGGTGGAGCGCACGCCGATTAGCGGCGACTACCGCGGGTACCAGGTTTATTCCATGCCGCCTCCGTCGTCCGGCGGGATCCACATCGTGCAGATCCTCAACATCCTCGAAAATTTCGATCTGCATAAGTTTGGCTTCGGCAGTGCCGACACATTGCAGGTGATGGCCGAGGCGGAGAAATATGCCTATGCCGACCGCTCGGAGTATCTGGGCGACCCGGACTTCGTTAAGGTGCCGTGGCAGGCGTTGACCAATAAAGCCTACGCCAAAACCCTGGCCGATCAGATTGATATCAACAAGGCCAGACCGTCGAGCGAGATCCGCCCCGGCAAGCTGGCGCCGTATGAGAGCAACCAGACCACCCACTTCTCGGTGGTGGATAAAGATGGTAACGCGGTGGCGGTGACCTATACCCTCAATACCACCTTTGGGACCGGGATCGTGGCGGGCAACAGCGGCATTCTGCTCAACAACGAGATGGATGACTTCTCTGCCAAGCCGGGCGTGCCGAACGTCTACGGGCTGGTGGGCGGGGATGCCAACGCCGTGGGGCCGAAGAAGCGTCCGCTGTCGTCAATGTCGCCGACGATTGTGGTGAAAGATGGCAAAACCTGGCTGGTGACCGGCAGCCCGGGCGGCAGCCGGATTATCACCACCGTACTGCAGATGGTGGTAAACAGCATCGATTTCGGGATGAACGTGGCCGAGGCGACCAACGCCCCGCGCTTCCATCACCAGTGGCTGCCGGATGAATTGCGGGTGGAGAAGGGCTTTAGCCCGGATACGCTGAAGCTGCTGGAGCAGCGCGGACAAAAAGTGGCGGTGAAAGAGGCGATGGGCAGCACCCAAAGCATTATGGTCGGGCCCGATGGCGCGCTGTATGGGGCATCGGATCCGCGCTCGCCAGGGGATTTGACGGCGGGGTATTAAACGGTTTGCCGGGTGGCGGCTCCGCCTTACCCGGCCTACAAGGTTTCGTAGGCCCGGATCGCTACGCGTCACCGGGCAATACTCACTTAACCCGCGCCATATAGAGCGCATCCACAAATTCGCCGTCACGCAGGGCGAATCTCTTCCCGGTGCCTTCCACCTCAAATCCATACTTGCGGTACAAGGCAATGGCAGGCGCGTTGTCGGCAAACACCGTCAATTCAATGCGCTCGATGCGCAGCCAGTTATCGCACAGGTTGATCATCTCCCGCATCAATGCGCTGCCCGCCCCGCGCCCCTGCACCTCGGCAGAGACACTGATGCCAAAGGTCGCCACGTGGCTGCGTCGGGGGTTTTCCATCACGTCCAGCGCCAGATGACCGACAACCTTATCGTCCAGGCAGGCCACCAGATGGCGTCTGCCCGACTTTTTCATTACCCGTTCCTGCCACATCTCCATCGATGGATGAGGAAGCTGTAGTGTCTGGTGATACACCCCCGGATGGGTATTAAGCAGGCGTAAAGCTTCGGCATCGGCGGCTTCAACGTGGCGTATCACTATCTCACTCATTCCTTCTTCCTCAGTCAGTTAGGTTCCTTTCCAACATCCATGAGTTTGAAATGTGCGTCAACCGCCATTTTTTGCAAAAAAGTATTGGACAAGTGCGAATGAGAATGATTATTATTGTCTTGCGTTCAGGGAGTCCACGACGGAAACCTGAAAGCACGACATTGCTCACATTGCTTCCAGTATTATTTTAGCCAGCGTCTCGCTGGCTTTTTTTTGTTTAAAGCTTTTGTGAATGCAGGCGATCCGGCATATCAGACAGGTTCTCTTTTATCATACCCACCACGTTGTTCTTCTCCGTCACAGTCGGTAAGACCTCCGCCTGCCCGGAAAAGACGCCGCCTTTTTTGATCGCCAGGGTCCGGTAGAGCAGGGTGCCGGTAATCTGACCATTTTCGCAGATTTCAATAGTATCGCTGCTGCACTGACCGATGACCTTACCGTCCACGATTAGCTCCCGGCAGGTGATGTTTCCCTCCACCTGGCCGCCACGCATAATTTTTATCAGGCTCTCTTTAGAGTCGATATTGCCGTTCAGTGTGCCGTGAACATAGACGTGCCCGCCGGAAACGATATTGCCTTCAAATTGCACATCGCTGGCTATGACGGTGGTGCCGTACTTCTCCACCGCAGTAGGTTCTTTTTCAATGACCGGTGCCTGAGGGAGGATTTCTTGCTTGTCAGTTTCGATCTTTTTTTGTTTTTTAAACATGAGGTTAACCTGATTAGATAGGAGAGGGAGACTAAAAGCCTTTAGGGTTAATGCCGCGAACAGCCACGTCAGGGAGCGGGCGTTGAAGCCCCAGGCGACCAGGGCGAGCAGCCAGAAGAGAAGTGCGCTATTTAACGCGAGGTATTTTCTGTCCATAGAAAATGAGCGCGACTCCTTTCGCGAGCATGTTAATTTGACTGCCTTCTTATCCTGGGATTCAGCAGCAGGGTCAAGGTTATGCCCCTTATTTTCGGATTCGATATAGCAATATATTCACCGCGCGGTTTTCCCCCCGGAATAAGCCTAAAAGATTGATGGGGTTAAATTCGCCAGCAGGTTGCGCTATGGTTGAAGGCAGAGACCTTAGCCAGGAACAACATCATGACACTACACTGCGCATTTATTGGATTTGGCAAAAGCACCACCCGCTATCACCTTCCCTATGTACTTACCCGTAAAGCCAGCTGGCATGTGGCGCATATCTTCCGCCGCCACCCGAAACCGGAAGAGCAGTCTCCGCAGTACTCCCATATTCACTTCACCAGCGATCTCGACGAGGTATTGAACGATCCCGAGGTGAAGCTGGTGATCGTCTGTACCCATGCCGACAGCCATTTTGAGTATGCGAAACGCGCGCTGGAAGCGGGTAAAAACGTGCTGGTGGAGAAGCCATTTACCCCGACGATGGCCGAGGCGAAAACGCTGTTCGAGCTGGCGCGCAGCAAAGGGCTGACCGTCACGCCCTATCAGAACCGTCGCTTTGACACCTGCTTCCTTACCGCGAAGCAGGCGATTGAGAGCGGCAAGCTGGGCGAGATTGTCGAAATCGAAAGCCACTTCGATTACTACCGCCCGGTGGCGGAGACCAAACCCGGCCTGCCGCAGGATGGCTCTTTCTATGGCCTTGGCGTCCATACCATGGACCAGATAATCAGCCTGTTTGGCCGCCCGGATCACGTGGCCTATGACATCCGCAGCCTGCGTAATAAAGCCAACCCGGACGATACCTTTGAAGCACAGCTCTTCTACGGCGACCTGAAAGCGATTGTCAAAACCAGCCATCTGGTAAAGACTGATTACCCGAAATTTATCGTTCACGGCACCAAAGGCTCGTTTATCAAATACGGTATCGACCAGCAGGAGACCAGCCTGAAGGCTAATATCATGCCGGGTGAACCAGGGTTTGCGGCGGACGATTCCGTGGGCGTGCTGGAGTACGTTAACGACGCGGGTGTGACGGTGAAAGAGGAGATCAAACCGGGCACCGGCGACTATGGCCAGGTCTACGATGCGCTGTACCAGACCCTCACCTGCGGCGCGCCAAATTACGTCAAGGAAATTGAAGTGATGACCAACCTGGAAATCCTTGAACGCGCCTTCGAACAGGCATCACCTGCCACGATAACCCTTGCCCGATAAGCCTGAATGACTCCTCTGTTCTTGTTCAGATATTTTGAACAGAGGAGTCAATTTTCACCCTCTATGATCCCAGGTCGATTGCGTCCACACTTACTCCATCGAAACGAACTGAGGGTAAAAACAATGATCTTCTTACGCAAAGCAAACGACCGTGGACACGCAAATCATGGCTGGCTGGACTCATGGCACAGCTTCTCGTTCGCCGATTATTACGACCCGAATTTTATGGGCTTCTCGGCACTGCGCGTGATTAACGATGACGTGATTGACGCAGGCCAGGGCTTCGGTACCCACCCGCACAAAGATATGGAAATCCTGACTTACGTGCTGGAAGGGGCGGTGGAGCACCAGGACAGCATGGGTAATAAAGAGCAGGTGCCAGCGGGTGAGTTCCAGATTATGAGTGCGGGTACCGGAGTGCGTCACTCTGAATACAACCCGAGCAAAACGGAAAAACTGCACCTCTATCAAATCTGGATCATTCCAGAAGCGAAAGGCATCACCCCGCGCTACGAGCAACGCCGCTTTGACGCGCAGCAGGGTAAACAGCTGGTCCTGTCACCGGATGCGCGTGAAGGTTCGCTGAAAGTGCATCAGGATATGGAGCTGTACCGCTGGGCGCTGGCGAAAGATGAGCAGTCTGTGCACCAGATTGCCGCCAACCGTAAAGTGTGGATCCAGGTGGTGAAAGGCGACGTGACCATCAACGGCACTAAAGCGACCACCAGCGACGGTCTGGCCATCTGGGATGAGCAGGCGATCTCTGTCCATGCTGACAGCGCCGCTGAAATCCTGCTGTTCGACCTGCCGCCGGTCTAAATAATTACGCAACCTTCCCTTTAAACGGGGAAGGTTGCGCTTTGTCCGTGATAAACTGAGAAAATCTCTCACTCATGATTTCTCAGGACGATGAAAAAGAAACGCCCCGTACTTCAGGATGTCGCCGATCGCGTCGGTGTGACCAAAATGACGGTCAGCCGTTTTTTACGTAACCCGGAACAGGTTTCCGTGGCCTTACGTGGCAAGATTGCTGCTGCTCTCGATGAACTGGGTTATATCCCCAACCGTGCACCCGACATTCTCTCGAATGCGACCAGCCGTGCGGTGGGCGTCCTGCTTCCCTCCTTAACCAACCAGGTTTTCGCCGAGGTGCTTCGCGGCATCGAAAGCGTCACCGACGCCTTTGGCTATCAGACCATGCTCGCCCACTACGGCTACAAGCCGGAGCTGGAAGAGGAGCGTCTCGAATCTATGCTTTCCTGGAACATTGACGGCCTGATCCTGACCGAACGCACCCACACCCCACGCACGCTGAAGATGATCGAAGTGGCGGGTATTCCGGTGGTGGAGCTGATGGACAGCCAGTCGCCGTGCCTGGATATCGCGGTCGGGTTCGATAACTTTGAAGCGGCCCGGCAGATGACGGCGGCGATCATCGCCCGCGGCCATCGCCATGTCGCCTATCTTGGCGCACGTCTGGACGAACGTACTATCATCAAACAGAAGGGGTACGAGCAGGCGATGCTCGACGCGAACTTAACGCCCTACAGTGTGATGGTAGAGCAGTCCTCTTCCTACACCTCCGGCATTGAGCTGATGCGTCAGGCGCGTCGTGAATATCCGCAGCTTGATGGCATCTTCTGTACTAACGATGACCTCGCGGTGGGCGCCGCTTTTGAATGCCAGCGTCTGGGCCTGAAAATCCCGCAGGATATGGCGATTGCCGGTTTCCACGGTCACGACATCGGCCAGGTCATGGAGCCGCGTCTGGCGAGCGTCCTGACGCCGCGTGAACGCATGGGCCGTATCGGTGCGGAACGCCTGCTGGCGCGCATTCGTGGTGAAGCGGTGTCGCCTAAAATGTTAGATTTAGGTTTCACCCTGTCACCAGGCGGATCTATTTAGCGTGACAAGTTTGAACTAGCTCACACTTATTCACTTCGCGCACGTTTGGATATTGCTTCTCTTCAGCCCCGGCAGGACAATGTTACCGATAACTGTTACCCGTAACAATCGACTGAGGGACATACTTTGAGCACCACAAATCCAGATCACCACGTTTATGTCCTGATGGGCGTTTCCGGTAGCGGTAAGTCCGCCGTTGCCAGCGAAGTGGCACATCAAATCCATGCTGCGTTTCTTGATGGTGATTTTCTCCATCCGCGCAGCAACATCAACAAAATGGCCTCAGGTGAGCCGCTGAACGACGACGATCGTAAACCATGGCTGCAGGCCCTGAACGATGCGGCGTTTGCCATGCAGCGCACCAACAAAGTCTCGCTGATCGTCTGCTCTGCGTTGAAAAAAGCCTACCGCGACCAGCTTCGCGAAGGTAACGCCAACCTCTCTTTCATCTACCTGAAGGGCGACTTTGAGGTGATCGAAAGCCGTCTGAAAGCGCGCAAAGGGCACTTCTTTAAGACCCAGATGCTGGTGACGCAGTTTGAAACCCTGCAAGAGCCGGGCGCAGATGAAAGCGATGTGCTGGTGGTCGATATCGATCAACCGTTAGACGGTGTTGTGGCAAGCACCATTGAGGTCATCAACAAAAGGCAGTAAGTTTTGAGTACGTTAACGCTTGTTTTAACAGCAGTAGGCTCCGTGCTGCTACTGCTGTTTTTGGTCATGAAGGCCCGTATGCACGCCTTCGTGGCTTTGATGGTGGTCTCTATTGGTGCAGGTCTCTTTTCCGGCATGCCGCTCGACAAAATCGCTGCGACCATGGAAAAAGGGATGGGAGGCACGCTGGGCTTCCTGGCGATTGTGGTCGCGCTTGGCGCGATGTTTGGCAAAATCCTGCATGAAACCGGCGCGGTCGATCAGATCGCCGTCAAGATGCTGAAATCTTTCGGTCACAGCCGGGCGCATTACGCCATCGGTCTGGCCGGTCTGATTTGCGCCCTGCCGCTGTTTTTTGAAGTGGCGGTAGTGCTGCTGATTAGCGTGGCGTTTTCGATGGCGCGCCACACCGGCACCAACCTTGTGAAGCTTGTTATTCCGCTGTTTGCCGGTGTCGCCGCCGCCGCCGCGTTCCTGCTGCCTGGCCCCGCGCCGATGCTGCTGGCCTCGCAGATGCACGCTGATTTTGGCTGGATGATCCTCATCGGCCTGTGCGCGGCAATCCCGGGCATGCTCATTGCCGGTCCGCTGTGGGGTAACTTTATCAGCCGTTACGTTGAGTTGCACATTCCTGACGAGATCACCGAGCCGCATCTGGGCGAAAACAAAATGCCCTCCTTCGGCTTTAGCCTTGCCCTGATCCTGCTGCCGCTGGTGCTGGTCGGGCTCAAAACCATCGCCGCGCGCTTTGTGCCGGAAGGCTCTACCGCCTACGAATGGTTTGAGTTTATCGGTCACCCGTTCACGGCGATCCTGGTGGCCTGTCTGGTGGCGATTTATGGTCTGGCAATGCGCCAGGGCATGGCAAAAGACCGCGTGATGGAGATCTGCGGTGCAGCGCTGCAGCCGGCGGGTATTATTCTGCTGGTGATCGGTGCGGGTGGGGTGTTCAAGCAGGTGCTGGTGGATTCCGGCGTTGGCCCGGCGTTAGGTGGGGCGCTTACCGGTATGGGTCTGCCGATTGCGGTGACCTGCTTCGTGCTGGCTGCGGCGGTGCGTATCATTCAGGGCTCCGCTACCGTGGCCTGTTTGACCGCCGTCGGGCTGGTGATGCCGGTGATTGAACAGCTGAACTACTCCGGCGCGCAGATGGCGGCGCTCTCTATCTGTATCGCGGGGGGATCTATTGTGGTCTCTCATGTGAACGACGCGGGATTCTGGTTGTTCGGTAAATTTACCGGGGCGACGGAAGCGCAGACGCTGAAGACCTGGACGATGATGGAAACTATCCTCGGGACGACCGGGGCGATTGTCGGGATGATTGCGTTTACGTTGTTGAGCTAGCGGCTACCGTAAACCGTAGGCCGGGTAAGGCGTAGCCGCCACCCGGCTTTTTTGTGCGTGCAGGAAACGTAGGCCGGGTAAGGCATAGCCGCCACCCGGCGGTGAACATGTGGCAATGGCGGTGGTTCCGTTCACTTTACGTTCAAAGCTTCTCTGGGGCGCCAGAACCCGTGAACGTGTCAGGGGGGCTCGCCGCCGCCCCCCTGACCACCCCGGCTCCCGGCCAGGAAAATCGCCGCTTCGCGGTGCCCTCAGCTTATTCCTTCCGGCTATCGGGTCGGGGGCGATCCTACATCCCTGTAGGTCGCCCCCTCTCGGCGCATCCCTGCGCCTCGCCCCGGCCTCCCGTCAACGCTTCGGCGATTTTCAGCCGGAACAGGGAGCCGCTGCGGGTGTTGTGCTTATCTGACTACTTTTGCCGCTGGAGATTTAATTTCGGGTTATGCGAGCAGCCTTCCAGAGCCTCGCTTGATACACCCTCAGCAAAGCGGTATCTTCTCGCCACGCCTGCAAAATCGGGCGTCAGGGTTGGTCCCCTGTTATTCTCATCCGTGATAAAGCTCGTTTTTATCGCGCAGCCCGTTACACCTCAATGGTGGGCTGGACGGTGGCACCGCAAGGTGCGCCGGTAGCTGATGAGGCCGGTAGGACCAACTCCGTTCAGTCCATCACCAGTAAGGTTGGTCCCTTCTGTGGTGGTCAAATTAACTCATCAGAGGCTGTCTTATGACTACTACCCTTAGCTTTTCTCACTCTTTATTCACCACACCCTTCGATCACAACACGGATTTCACTGCGCTGGCGGATAACTGTGCGCGCTTTGTTGATGTACTGGCCGAGTGCGACGATCCGGCGCAAAAGATGGCGCTGTGCGGGCGGCTTTCAGCTTGTCTTGCTCTGCTTCAGCCAACCCTGCTTGAACCTGTACCCGAGCATTTAAAAGCGAGCCTGACGGTGGATGACTTGCCGCTGGACGTGCCGGTCTTTGAGCCGGAAGCAGATCAGCTTGGGCGTTACTGCCAGCTATTAACACAGCTACTTCTCAGTCAATCCCTGTCAAAAAGTGATGAAAGAGTGGCAGGAGATTTACTCCAGGAACTGGTCAGTTTTTATAGCGATACGCTAAAAGCACCGCGCTGGCTGCGCACAGATGAAGGTGTCGTGCTGCTGTAAAACGCCGGGTGGCGCTTGTGCTTACCCGGCCTACATTTCTTAACGCGATGGCCAAATTACAGGAAAGTAAAAAAGCTACAGCGGCTCCCAGGTCCGGCTGAAAATCGCTGAGTCGTTTCCCGCAGGCCGGGGCGAGGCGCATGGACGCGCCGAGAGGGCATAGCCTGCATGGATGCAGGCTGGTGCCCGACCCGATAGCCGGAGGGAAAAAGACGAAGACAAAATTGCCGGGAGCAATTTTGGACAGCGCTTGCGCTGGCCCCGAAGGGGTGAGCCCCAGAGATGGGGCGAACAATCCGCGAAGCGGCGATTTTCTTGCCGGTAGCCCGGGTTGCCAGGGTGGTGGCGACTGAGCCACCCTGGCACGTTCACCGGCGCGGGTGTAACAGAGAAGTACTGGCAGTAAAGTGAACGGAACTACCACCCCCGCCGCATGTTCTCACTCCATAACGCCAAAACAACGTCACCCCTTCATCCACGCCCGAATCCCATCCAGGAACATCTGCGTCGCCATCATCACCAGAATCAGCCCCATCAGCCGCTCCAGCGCATTTACCCCTTTCTCCCCCAGCAGGCGCAAAAACAGCGACGACTGCAGCAGAATGATGAACGTTCCGCCCCAGGCAATCAGCAGGGCAATCACCAGATGGCTCATCTGGTTCGGATACTGATGCGACAGCAGCATCAGCGTCGCCAGGATGGTCGGCCCGGCGACCAGCGGGATCGCCAGCGGCACAATAAACGGCTCTTCACCCGCAGGCAGGCCGCTGCTGTTGCCTTCGGTGCTCGGGAAAATCATTTTGATGGCAATCAGGAACAGAATGATCCCGCCGGAAATGGAGACCGTTTCAGCGCGTAAGTTCAGGAATGCGAGAATTTTCTCGCCGGCAAACAGGAAGATAAACATCACCAGCAGAGCGATGAGCAGCTCGCGGATCATGATGGCCCGACGGCGCTTCGGCTCGGTGTGCTTCAACACCGACATGAAAATAGGCAAGTTTCCGAGTGGATCCATAATTAGGATCAATAAAACAGCTGCGGAAATGATTTCACTCATCGTAAATTATCCCTGATACTTGTATGGTTTCCCCGATGATTAGCTCTTTTTCTGATAGCCGGGCAATCATCGATTAATTTCGCTTGCGACTTTGGCAGCATTTTGTAATGTGAAGCATATCCCAGTTCAATACTGGCTTGCACAAACAGCACACACCCTCTGCAGGAAAAAAATGCTATGAAAAACGTTGGTTTTATCGGCTGGCGCGGTATGGTCGGCTCTGTACTCATGCAACGCATGGTTGAAGAGCGCGATTTCGACGCTATCCGTCCGGTCTTCTTCTCCACTTCCCAGCTCGGCCAGGCTGCACCGTCCTTTGGGGGTACCACAGGCACATTGCAGGATGCTTACGATCTGGAAGCGTTGAAGGCGCTGGATATTATTGTCACCTGCCAGGGCGGCGATTATACCAACGAAATTTATCCAAAGCTTCGTGAAAGCGGCTGGCAGGGCTACTGGATTGACGCGGCCTCTTCGCTGCGCATGAAAGACGACGCCATCATTATTCTTGACCCGGTTAACCAGGATGTCATTACCGACGGCCTGAACAAGGGCGTGAAGACCTTCGTGGGCGGCAACTGCACCGTCAGCCTGATGCTGATGTCGCTGGGTGGCCTGTTTGCTCAGGATCTGGTGGAGTGGGTCTCTGTGGCGACCTACCAGGCGGCCTCCGGCGGCGGCGCGCGCCATATGCGCGAACTGCTGACCCAGATGGGCCAACTGCACCACAGTGTTGCTGATGAGCTGGCAAACCCGGCGTCCGCTATCCTCGATATCGAACGCAGAGTGACTCAGCTGACCCGCAGCGGCGAGCTGCCGGTGGATAACTTCGGCGTACCGCTGGCCGGTGGCCTGATCCCGTGGATCGACAAACAGTTGGATAATGGCCAGACCCGCGAAGAGTGGAAAGGCCAGGCTGAGACCAACAAAATCCTGCGTACCGCTTCCGCGATCCCAGTTGATGGCCTGTGCGTGCGCATCGGTGCACTGCGCTGCCACAGCCAGGCATTCACCATTAAACTGAAAAAAGATGTGTCTATCCCAACCGTGGAAGAACTGCTCGCATCACACAATGCGTGGGCGAAAGTGGTGCCAAACGACCGCGACATCACCATGCGCGAACTGACCCCTGCGGCCGTCACCGGCACATTATCTACCCCGGTAGGCCGTCTGCGTAAACTAAATATGGGGCCGGAGTACCTCTCCGCCTTTACCGTCGGCGACCAGCTGTTGTGGGGTGCTGCCGAACCGCTGCGCAGAATGCTGCGCCAGCTCGCGTAATAAATACTTAATACTAAGGGGTGATTTATCACCCCTTTTTTTGCGTACTACATGGAGTAAACGCCAAATGGTCCATAATTTTTCAGGAGTCATATAAAGCGTTGGCTATGCTTTATGCGGGATGTCACATATTCCGCCTGGAGGTTGAACGGAACAGAGAGGATGCACAATGTGCGGTTCCGTTCAGGTCACATCAAGGTCGTACCCGGCGCGCGAAAGGGGCGGCAACTAAAAAAACAGGATGAATACCATGTCCGTTCGTATTGATAGAGACGTGATTAATGCGCTTATTACGGGTCACTTTGCGGATCCGTTTTCTGTACTTGGCATGCACCGCACTGATGCCGGCCTGGAAGTCCGGGCACTGTTACCTGACGCAACGGAAGTGTGGGTGATTGAACCTAAAACCGGCCGCAAGGTCGGGAAACTCGAATGTCTCGATTCACGCGGCTTTTTCGCTGGCGTGATGGCCCGCCGTAAAAATTTCTTCCGCTACCAGCTCGCTGTGATCTGGCATGGACAACAGAATCTGATCGACGATCCCTATCGCTTTGGTCCACTGTTGCAGGAGATGGATGCCTGGCTACTGTCTGAAGGTACGCACCTGCGTCCTTATGAAACGCTTGGCGCCCATGCCGACACCATGGATGGCGTCACCGGCACCCGTTTTACCGTCTGGGCGCCGAATGCCCAGCGCGTCTCCGTGGTGGGGCAGTTCAACTACTGGGATGGCCGTCGCCATCCGATGCGTCTGCGGCGTGAAACCGGCATCTGGGAGCTATTTATCCCCGGAGCCCTGAACGGCCAGCTCTACAAATATGAGCTGATCGATGCGCAGGGCAAGCTGCGCATCAAGGCTGATCCGTATGCCTTCGAAGCGCAGATGCGCCCGGAAACGGCGTCACTCATTTGCGGCCTGCCGGAGAAAGTCGCCCAGAGCGAAGAGCGTATTCGGGCGAACCAGTTCGATATGCCGATCTCTATTTACGAAGTCCATCTTGGCTCCTGGCGTCGTCATACCGACAACAACTTCTGGCTCAGCTACCGGGAGCTGGCCGACCAGCTGATCCCCTATGTGAAGTGGATGGGCTTTACCCATCTGGAACTGCTGCCCATTAACGAGCATCCGTTTGACGGCAGCTGGGGCTACCAGCCAACCGGGATGTATGCCCCGACCCGCCGTTTCGGCACCCGCGACGACTTCCGCTATTTTATCAACGCCGCGCACGCCGCCGGGCTGAACGTGATCCTCGACTGGGTGCCGGGCCACTTCCCGTCCGATGATTTTGGCCTCGCGCAATTTGACGGCACCAGCCTGTATGAGCACAGCGACCCGCGGGAAGGCTATCACCAGGACTGGAATACCCTGATCTATAACTATGGCCGTCGGGAAGTGACCAACTACCTGGTGGGCAACGCCCTCTACTGGATCGAGCGTTTCGGCATTGATGCCCTGCGCGTGGACGCCGTCGCCTCGATGATCTACCGCGACTACAGCCGCAAAGAGGGCGAGTGGATCCCGAACGAGTTCGGGGGCCGTGAAAACCTGGAAGCGATTGAGTTTCTGCGCAGCACCAACCGCATTCTTGGCGAACAGGCGCCAGGGGCGGTCACGATGGCTGAAGAGTCCACCGACTTCCCGGGCGTCTCCCGTCCGCCGTCAATGGGCGGGCTGGGCTTCTGGTACAAGTGGAACCTGGGCTGGATGCATGACACCCTGGATTACATGAAGCTGGATCCGGTGCATCGTCAGTATCATCACGACAAACTGACCTTCGGCATGCTCTATAACGGCACCGAGAACTTTGTCCTGCCGCTCTCCCACGATGAAGTGGTGCACGGCAAAAAATCGATTCTCGACCGTATGCCAGGAGACGCGTGGCAGAAATTTGCCAATCTGCGCGCTTACTACGGCTGGATGTTCGCCTTCCCGGGGAAAAAGCTGCTGTTTATGGGCAACGAGTTCGCCCAGGGCCGCGAGTGGAACCACGATGCGAGCCTCGACTGGCATCTGCTGGAAGGGGGCGACAACTGGCACCACGGCGTTCAGCGCCTGGTGCGCGACCTCAACCATACCTACCGTCACCACAAAGCCCTGCACGAACTCGACTTTGATGATTACGGCTTTGAGTGGCTGGTGGTAGATGACCACGAGCGCTCGGTGCTGATCTTTGTCCGTCGCGACAAGGCGGGTAACGAAATTATCGTCGCCAGTAACTTCACCCCGGTGACGCGCCATCACTACCGTTTCGGCATCAATCAGCCAGGCAAATGGCGTGAAGTGCTGAATACCGACTCCATGCACTATCACGGCAGCAACGCGGGTAACGGGGGGCTGGTACAGAGCGATGAGCAGGAGAGCCACGGTCGTCCACAATCTCTGAGCATTACGTTGCCGCCGCTAGCCACTATCTGGCTGGTCCGGGAGGGGGAATGACGCAACTCGCCGCAGGTAAACCCGCTCCGCTCGGCGCATGCTATGACGGAAAAGGAGTGAATTTCACTCTCTTTTCCGCCCACGCTGATCGGGTTGAACTCTGCGTGTTTGACGGCAAAGGCATTGAACATCGGTACGATATGGTGGCGCGCAGCGGCGATATCTGGCATGGCTATCTGGAACATGCCCGCCCCGGCATGCGCTATGGCTTTCGGGTTTATGGCCCGTGGGATCCAGCAAAGGGGCTGCGCTTTAACCCGGCAAAACTGCTGCTTGATCCGCGCGCGTATCAGGTCGAAGGCACGCTGAATGATGATCCCCTGCTGCACAGCGGCAAAGATACCCCGGATCACCGTGACAGCGCGGCCGTTGCGCCAAAAAGCGTCGTGGTCAGCGATCACTACGACTGGGAAGAGGACGCCCCGCCCAACATACCGTGGGGCAAAACGGTTATCTATGAAGCCCATGTCAAAGGGCTGACCTGGCTGCACCCTGACCTCCCCGAAGATATCCGCGGCACCTACAAAGCGCTCAGCCACCCGGTGATGATTGCTTATTTTAAGCACCTCGGCATCACTGCGCTGGAATTATTGCCGGTGGCCCATTTCGCCAGCGAGCCGCGCCTGCAACGCCTCGGTCTCAGTAACTACTGGGGCTATAACCCAATGGCGATGTTCGCCCTTGAACCGCGCTATGCCTCGCATCCCGACCGGGCAAGAGATGAGTTTCGTGACGCGGTGAAGGCGCTGCACGAAGCGGGTATCGAGGTCATTCTGGATATCGTCCTCAATCACAGCGCCGAGCTGGATCTTGAGGGGCCGACGTTCTCCCTGCGCGGAATTGATAACCCTAGCTATTATTGGTTAAGAGAGGATGGTGATTATCACAACTGGACCGGTTGCGGTAACACTCTCAATCTCAGCCATCCGGCAGTGACAGACTATGCGTATGCCTGCCTGAAGTACTGGGTTGAAACCTTCCATGTCGACGGTTTTCGTTTTGATCTTGCGTCGGTGATGGGACGCACGCCGGAATTCAGCCAGCAGTCGCCGCTGTTTGAGGCGATAAAAAACTGCCCGCTGCTCTCAGGTGTGAAGCTGATTGCAGAACCCTGGGATATCGGCCCGGGCGGCTACCAGGTGGGAAATTTCCCGCCGCCGTTTGCGGAGTGGAACGATCACTATCGTGATGCGGCGCGCCGCTTCTGGTTGGCGCGCGATCTCTCTTTGGGAACATTTGCCGGACGTTTCGCCGCTTCCAGCGATCTGTTTAAACGCAACGGGCGCTTGCCTTCCGCGTCGATCAACCTGTTGACGGCGCACGACGGTTTCACCTTGCGCGACTGCGTTTGTTTCAATCAGAAACACAATGAAGCAAACGGTGAAGAGAACCGTGACGGCACCTCCAGTAACCACAGTTTTAACCATGGCGTTGAAGGGTTAAGTGGCAATCTGGATGTGATCGAGCGGCGCCGCGCCAGCGTGCATGCGCTGCTGACGACGCTTTTACTGTCACAGGGTACGCCGATGCTGCTGGCGGGCGATGAACATGGCCACAGTCAGCACGGCAACAACAATGCTTATTGCCAGGATAACGCGTTAACCTGGCTTGACTGGCAGCAGGCAAACGAGGGACTCGTCGCCTTTACTGCCGCGTTGGTCCATCTGCGTAAGCAGCTCCCGGCGCTCACCGAGGATCGGTGGTGGGAAGAGGGCGACGGCAACGTTCGCTGGTTAAATAAAATGGCGCAACCGTTAGGTGCGCACGAGTGGCAGAACGGTGTGCCGCGCCTGCAAATCCTGCTTTCGGATTGCTGGCTCATCACCCTCAATGCCACAGATGAGGTCGCAGAAATTATTTTACCTGAAGGGGAGTGGCGGGCTATCCCCCCATTTGCCGGAGAGGATAATCCGGTCGTTATGACTGTCTGGCATGGGCCTGCGCACGGTGTATGTGTATTCCAGAGATGATAATAAAAGGAGTTGATCATGGTTAGGTTAGATAAGAACGACCCTCTAATGTTGGCGCGTCAGCTGCCATTGAAGTCTGTTGCCCTGATTCTTGCTGGCGGCCGCGGTACCCGATTAAAAGATTTAACGATCAAGCGCGCCAAACCCGCCGTCCACTTCGGCGGTAAATTCCGTATTATCGATTTTGCTCTGTCCAATTGCCTCAACTCAGGCATTCGCCGTATTGGCGTCATTACCCAGTATCAGTCACACACTCTGGTGCAGCACATTCAGCGCGGCTGGTCGTTCTTCAGTGAGGAGATGAACGAGTTTGTCGATCTGTTGCCTGCCCAACAGCGCGTACATGGCGAAAACTGGTACCGCGGCACCGCCGATGCGGTCACGCAGAACCTCGATATCATCCGCCGTTATAACGCCGAGTATGTGGTGATCCTTGCCGGGGACCATATCTACAAGCAGGACTACTCGCGCATGCTTATCGACCATGTCGAAAAAGGGGCGCGCTGCACCGTAGCCTGTTTGCCGGTGCCCGTTGCCGAGGCGACGGCGTTTGGCGTCATGGCGGTGGACGAAAACGACAAGGTGATCGATTTCGTGGAAAAACCGGCAAACCCACCTTCAATGCCGGGCGATGACACTAAAGCGCTTGCCAGCATGGGTATCTATGTCTTTGATGCAGATTACCTTTACCAGCTGCTGGAAGAGGACGACAAGGATGAAAAATCCAGCCACGACTTCGGCAAAGACATCATCCCTAAAATCACCAAATCTGGCATGGCCTATGCACATCCTTTCCCGCTCTCCTGCGTGCAGTCCGATCCGAATTCAGAACCGTACTGGCGCGATGTAGGAACCCTGGAGGCGTACTGGAAGGCTAACCTCGATCTGGCCTCTGTCACGCCGGAACTGGATATGTACGACCATAACTGGCCGATTCGTACTCATATGGAGTCTCTGCCGCCGGCAAAATTTGTCCAGGACCGTTCGGGCAGCCACGGCATGACCCTGAACTCGCTGGTTTCCGGCGGGTGCATTATCTCCGGCTCGGTGGTGGTGCAGTCGGTGTTGTTCCCGCGCGTGCGGGTGAACTCCTTCTGCAATATTGATTCATCAGTGCTGTTACCCGACGTCTGGGTGGGCCGCTCGTGCCGCCTGCGTCGTTGCGTTATCGACCGTGCCTGCGTGATTCCGGAAGGCATGGTAATTGGAGAAAATGCGGAAGAGGACGCGCGCCGTTTCTACCGCTCAGAAGAAGGTATCGTGCTGGTTACGCGTGAAATGCTGCGTAAACTGCAGATCAAACAGGAGCGATGATGCAGGTTTTACACGTTTGTTCTGAAATGTTCCCGTTGCTCAAAACCGGCGGGTTGGCGGATGTGATAGGGGCGTTACCGGCGGCGCAAATTGCAGGTGGGGTTGATACCCGCGTGCTGTTACCCGCTTTTCCAGATATTCGTCGCGGCGTGCCTGACGCGCAGATCGTCAGCCGCCGCGAGACCTTTGCCGGGCGCATCACATTACTGTTTGGCCATTACAACGGCGTGGGCATCTACCTGATTGACGCGCCGCATCTTTATGACCGCCCAGGGAGCCCGTACCACGACACTAACCTGTTTGCCTATACCGATAACGTGCTGCGTTTCGCGCTGCTCGGCTGGGTAGGGGCGGAGATGGCCTGTGGGCTGGATCCGTTCTGGCGTCCGGACGTGGTGCATGCCCACGACTGGCACGCCGGGTTAGCGCCAGCCTATCTGGCGGCACGCGGCCATCCGGCGAAGTCGGTCTTTACCGTGCATAACCTGGCATACCAGGGCATGTATTTCGCCAAACATATGGATGACATCGATTTGCCATGGTCATTCTTTAATATGCACGGGCTGGAGTTTAAGGGGCAGATCTCCTTCCTCAAGGCCGGGCTTTACTACGCCGATCACATTACCGCCGTCAGTCCAACCTACGCGCGGGAGATCACCGAAGCGCAGTTTGGCTATGGGATGGAGGGGCTGCTCAGTCAGCGTCATCGCGAAGGCCGACTGTCGGGCATTCTCAACGGCGTGGATGAAAAAATCTGGAGTCCGGAAACCGATCTGCTGCTGGGCGCGCGCTATAACCGCGACTCCGTGGAAGATAAGGCCGAGAACAAACGTCAGCTGCAGGTTGCCATGGGACTGAAGGTCAACGACAAGGTGCCGCTGTTTGCGGTGGTAAGCCGTCTGACCAGCCAGAAAGGACTCGATCTGGTGCTCGAGGCGCTGCCGGGTCTGCTGGAGCAGGGCGGGCAACTGGCGCTGCTGGGGGCGGGCGATCCGGTACTGCAGGAGGGCTTCCTCGCCGCCGCCGCCGAACATCCGGGACAGGTGGGTGTGCAGATTGGCTATCACGAAGCGTTTTCGCACCGCATCATGGCGGGCGCAGACGTTATTCTTGTGCCGAGCCGTTTTGAGCCCTGCGGCTTAACCCAGCTGTATGGTCTGAAGTACGGCACACTGCCACTGGTGCGGCGTACTGGCGGGCTGGCGGATACCGTATCCGACACCTCGCTGGAGAATCTGGCGGATGGGATCGCCACCGGATTTGTCTTTGAAGACAGTAATGCCTGGTCGCTGTTACGCGCGATTCGTCGTGCTTTCGTGTTGTGGTCACGTCCTTCTTTATGGCGTTTTGTTCAACGTCAGGCGATGGCCATGGATTTTAGCTGGCAAGTTGCGGCGCAGTCCTACCGCGATCTTTATCAACGCTTGATGTAACAATGCTGGAATCAGAGATATGAATGCACCCTTTTCCTATGCGTCTCCCACGGTAAGCATTGAGGCGTTAAAGCACTCCATTGCTTACAAGCTGATGTTCACCATTGGCAAAGACCCGGTCATCGCCAACAAACATGAATGGCTCAACGCCACCCTGTTTGCGGTGCGTGACCGGCTGGTTGAGCGCTGGCTGCGCTCCAACCGCGCTCAGCTCTCACAGGAGACTCGCCAGGTTTACTATCTGTCGATGGAGTTTTTGATTGGCCGCACCCTTTCCAACGCGCTGCTGTCGCTGGGTATCTATGACGACGTCAAAACCGCGCTGGAAGAGATGGGGTTAGATTTAGAAGAGCTGATTGACGAAGAGAACGACCCTGGCCTCGGCAACGGTGGTCTGGGTCGTCTGGCAGCCTGCTTCCTCGATTCGCTGGCGACCCTCGCCCTGCCAGGGCGTGGCTACGGTATCCGCTACGATTACGGCATGTTCAAACAGAACATTGTCGATGGCCGACAGAAAGAGTCTCCGGACTACTGGCTGGAGTACGGCAACCCGTGGGAGTTCAAGCGCCACAATACCCGTTATAAAGTCCGCTTCGGTGGCCGTATTCAGCAGGAAGGCAAGAAGAGCCGCTGGGTCGAGACCGAAGAGATCCTGGCCGTGGCTTACGATCAGATCATTCCCGGCTACGACACTGACGCCACCAACACGCTGCGCCTGTGGAACGCCCAGGCCAGTAGCGAGATTAACCTCGGTAAGTTCAACCAGGGCGACTACTTCGCGGCGGTGGAAGATAAAAACCACTCCGAGAACGTCTCCCGGGTGCTCTATCCGGATGATTCCACCTACTCCGGGCGCGAGCTGCGCCTGCGTCAGGAGTACTTCCTGGTCTCCGCGACCATTCAGGATATCCTGAGCCGTCACTACCAGCTGCACAAAACCTACGCCAATCTGGCGGATAAGATCGCGATTCACCTGAATGATACCCACCCGGTGTTGTCGATCCCTGAGCTGATGCGCCTGCTGATTGACGAGCATAAGTTCAGCTGGGACGAGGCGTTTGAGGTGACCTGCCAGGTCTTCTCCTACACCAACCACACGTTGATGAGCGAAGCGCTGGAAACCTGGCCGGTGGATATGCTGGGCAAAATCCTGCCGCGCCACCTGCAGATTATCTTTGAGATTAACGACTTCTTCCTGAGAACGTTGCAGGAGCAGTATCCGCACGACACCGGCCTGCTGAGCCGCACCTCGATCATTGATGAATCCAATGGCCGCCGGGTGCGCATGGCGTGGCTGGCGGTGGTGATCAGCCACAAGGTCAATGGCGTGTCTGAGCTGCACTCGAACCTGATGGTGCAGTCGCTGTTCGCAGACTTTGCGAAAATCTTCCCGATGCGTTTCTGCAACGTCACCAACGGGGTAACGCCGCGCCGCTGGCTGGCGCTGGCGAACCAGCCGCTCTCCGATGTGCTCGACGAGAACATCGGTCGCACCTGGCGGACCGATTTAAGCCAGCTGAGCGAGCTTGAGCAGCATGCTGACTTCCCGACGGTGAATAAAGCGGTGCGTGATGCCAAGCTGCTCAATAAAAAGCGGCTGGCGGTGTGGATGGCGCTGCATCTGAACGTAGTCGCTAACCCGAAAGCGCTGTTCGACGTCCAGATCAAACGTATCCACGAGTACAAGCGTCAGCTGATGAACGTGCTGCACGTGATCACCCGCTACAACCGCATCAAGGCCGACCCTGATGCGGACTGGGTGCCACGCGTGAACATTTTCGCCGGGAAAGCGGCGTCGGCCTACTACATGGCGAAGCACATTATTCATCTGATCAACGATGTGGCGAAGGTGATCAATAACGATCCGCAGATTGGCGACAAGCTGAAGGTCGTCTTCATCCCGAACTACAGCGTGAGTCTGGCCCAGCTGATCATTCCGGCCGCCGATCTCTCGGAGCAGATCTCCACCGCAGGCACCGAGGCGTCGGGCACCAGTAACATGAAGTTTGCCCTCAACGGCGCGCTGACCATCGGCACGCTGGATGGCGCCAATGTTGAGATGCTGGAGCACGTGGGTGAAGAGAACATCTTTATCTTCGGTAACACCACAGAAGAGGTGGAGGCGCTGCGTGCTAAGGGCTACTCACCGCGTGATTATTACGAGCAGGATGAAGAGCTGCGTCAGGTGCTGACCCAGATCGGCACCGGGGTATTTAACCCGGATGAGCCTGGCCGCTATCGCGACCTGGTGGATTCGCTGATTAACTTCGGTGACCACTACCAGGTGCTGGCGGACTACCGCAGCTATGTGGATTGTCAGGACCGGGTGGACGAGCTGTACCGTAAGCCGGAAGAGTGGGCCACCAAAGCGATGCACAACATCGCCAATATGGGCTACTTCTCGTCGGATCGCACCATTCAGGAGTATGCCGAGAACATCTGGCATATCAAACCGGTGCGGTTGTAAAAAAACGCCGGGTGGCGGCTGCGCCTTACCCGGCCTACGTTCATTTGTCTTTTGTAGGCCCGGTAAGCGCCAGCGCCACCGGGCACGAAGCCCGCATGAAACCTGTAGGCCCGGTAAGCGTTAGCGCCACCGGGCATTTTTTATGATGCTAACGACAGCTCACGCTTTCCCATACGCTGCGCCAGCCACAGCGCCACGCGCGACTGTTGTTCCGCATTAAGCCACATCCCCTCTTTGGTGCGACGCCAGAGCGCATCGTCCGCGCGGCGTACCCACTCGTGGTCGGCTAAGTAGCGCAGTTCCGCCTCGTAAAACTCATGGCCAAAATGTTCGCCCAGATCGGTCAGATCCTTCGCCCCGTTCAGGATCAGCTCGCTATTGCTGCCGTAGGTGCGGGCAAAGTGGCGGGCCATGGATTCGCTGATAAACGGATAGCGACGGCGCAGTTTTGCCGCATAGTCATCGCGGTTGCCGCCGATATCACCGCCGGGCAGCACCGCGCCTTTGGTCCATGCCGGGCCGATACCCTGGTAGAAGGGGGCCAGTTTTTCCATCGCATGTTCCGCCAGCTTACGGTAGGTGGTGAGCTTGCCGCCAAACACCGACAGCAGCGGCGCTTTGCCGTGATCGTCGTGAATATCGAGCGTGTAGTCGCGAGTAATAGCCTGCGGTGAATCGGATTCGTCGTCGCACAGCGGACGTACGCCAGAGTAACTCCAGACCACATCCTCGCGCGCCAGCGTCTTTTTAAAGTGCGCGTTATAGACCTCCAGCAGATAGCTGACTTCGCTCTCGTCGATCTCAACGTTCTTCGGATCGCCTTTGTACTCCACGTCGGTGGTGCCGATGATGGAGAACTCATCCATCCACGGGATGACAAACACGATGCGCTTGTCTTCGTTTTGCAGAATATAGGCCTGCTTCTGGGTATGGACGCGCGGCACTACAATGTGACTGCCTTTGATCAGGCGGATGCCATACGGCGACGGCAGCTGCATCCCCTGGTCAAAGAACTCCTTCACCCAGGGGCCGGTTGCGTTCACCAGCCCGCGTGCCTGCCAGCTGAAGCGCTCGCCGGTATCGATATCTTCCGCTTCGACGATCCACAGCCCTTTTTCCCGGCGCGCCGAGACCGCGCGGGTGCGGGTTTTCACCTCGCCGCCTTTACGTTCAACCATTTGCGCGTTGGCCAGTACCAGGCGGGCATCGTCCACCCAGCAGTCGGAATATTCGAATCCGCGCACAATCTCAGGCTTCAGCACCGAGTCTGCGCCAAAACGCACACCGGCAGAGGCGGGCAGGCTGGTGCGTTTGCCCAGGTGATCGTACATAAACAGACCAATGCGGATCATCCATGCCGGGCGCAGATGCGGGCGGTGCGGCAGACGAAAACGCATCGGCGTGGCGATATGGGGAGCCATTTTCAGCAGCACTTCACGTTCCGCCAGGGCTTCACTCACCAGGCGGAACTCGTAGTGTTCCAGGTAACGCAGGCCACCGTGGATCAGTTTGGAGCTGGCGGAGGAGGTGGCACAGGCGAGATCCTGCGCTTCCAGCATCAGGACAGATAACCCGCGCCCGGCCGCATCAGCCGCAATGCCTGCACCGTTGATACCGCCACCTATTACAATCAGATCTTTAGTTTCCATTGTACCCTCAGCACTTTCGTTAAAGCTCAAAAATGTTCGATATCGCTCATATTAGCAAAGGAAATGGATTTTAGTAACATCAAAAAAACATTTTTGAGTGATAGAGCTAACATAATGGCGTTTACCCGCCGCCACGACGTACACTAACCGTTAAAATAGTGCGGTCCCAGGCCGCACGGCACGTGAACAGACAACAGAGAGCACCATGGAACAATTTGAATGTATTAACGTAGAAGAAGCCCATCAGAAGATGCACCAGGGCACCGCAGTGCTGGTGGATATTCGCGATCCGCAAAGTTTTGCGATGGGCCACACCCCGGGCGCATTCCATCTGACCAATGCCTCGCTCGCCGAGTTTATGCGTGACAACGATTTCGACACCCCGGTGATGGTGATGTGCTATCACGGCAACAGCAGTAAGGGGGCGGCGCAATATCTGCTGCAACAGGGCTATGACTCGGTTTACAGCGTGGACGGCGGCTTCGATGCCTGGCACCGTCATTTCCCGGCAGAAGTCGAGCACGCGGGCATTTAGGGTATATACTGTCCCCTTTTGTGTGGAATAAGCGACTGCCGCCGATGCTACTGATCACCTCTTTTAACAACCCGCGCGTCGCCCAGGCGTTTGTCGACTACATGGCGACGCAGGGTGTCATTCTTACCATTCAACAACATACGCAAACCGACGTCTGGCTGGCGGATGAGAGCCAGGCTGCCCGGGTTGAGGCAGAGCTGGCGCGTTTTCTGGAAAATCCCGGCGATGCGCGCTATCTGGCGGCGAGCTGGCAGTCCGGCCATACCGGTAGCGGCCTGCGTTATCAGCGCTTTCCTTTCCTTGCGACCGTGCGCGAACGCGCGGGGCCGTTTACCCTGGGGTTAATGGCGGCCTGCATTCTGGTCTTCATTATGATGAGCGTGGTGGGCGATCAGCAGATCATGCTGCTGCTGGCCTGGCCCTATGACGCCTCGTTAGAGTTCGAATTCTGGCGCTACTTCACCCACGCGCTGATGCACTTCTCGTTCCTGCATATTCTCTTTAACCTGCTGTGGTGGTGGTATCTCGGCGGGGCGGTGGAGAAACGGCTCGGCAGCGGCAAGCTCATCGTGCTCACCCTCATCAGCGCGCTGCTTAGCGGCTTTATCCAGCATAAATTCAGCGGCCCGTGGTTTGGCGGGCTTTCTGGCGTGGTCTACGCGCTGATGGGCTATGTCTGGCTGCGCGGCGAGCGCGATCCAGAGAGCGGTATCTACCTGCAGCGCGGGTTAATGACTTTCGCGTTAATCTGGATTATTGCCGGATGGTTTGATCTGTTTGGTATGGCGATTGCCAACGGTGCTCACGTTGCCGGGCTGGCGGTCGGGCTGGCGATGGCGTTTGCCGATACGCTCAATGCGCGAAAACGAACATAAATCTGGCAGGGAACTCCGATGAAACAAACACAACGTCATGATGCCATTATTGACCTGGTGAAAAAGCAGGGATACGTCAGTACCGAAGAGCTGGTGGAGCAGTTTGCCGTCAGCCCGCAGACCATCCGCCGCGACCTCAACGACCTGGCCGATCAGAACCGTATCCTGCGCCACCACGGCGGCGCGGCGCTGCCCTCCAGTTCGGTCAACACCCCCTGGCATGACCGCAAGGCGACGCAGACCTCGGAAAAGGAGCGTATCGCCCGTAAGGTCGCCAGTCAGATCCCCAACGGCGCGACGCTGTTTATCGACATCGGCACCACGCCGGAGGCGGTGGCGCATGCCCTGCTCGGCCATGAAAACCTGCGTATCGTGACCAACAACCTCAACGTCGCCACCACCCTGATGCAGAAAGAGGACTTTCGCATCATTCTGGCGGGCGGCGAGCTGCGCAGCCGTGACGGCGGCATTATTGGCGAGGCGACCCTCGACTTCATCTCCCAGTTCCGCCTCGACTTTGGCATTCTCGGCATCAGCGGTATCGATACGGACGGCTCGCTGCTGGAGTTTGACTACCACGAAGTGCGCACCAAACGGGCGATCATTGAGAACTCGCGCCATGTCATGCTGGTGGTGGATCACTCCAAGTTTGGCCGTAACGCGATGGTGAATATGGGCAGCATAAGTATGGTGAATGCGGTCTATACGGATGTGATGCCGCCGGAAGGGGTGTTAAAAGTGATTCGCGATCATAAGTTGCAGTTAGAACTGTGCTGAGTTTGTGCCGGGTGGCGGCTTCGCCTTACCCGGCCTACAAAACCGTAGGCCCGTGCAAGCGTAGCGTCGCCGGGCAATAAATGGCAACAAAACCGTAGACCCGCGCAAGCGCAGCGCCGCCGGGCAATGCCCTACACGCCGTACCCCATCATCTTCAACAGCTGCTGCGCATGCTGCACCGCATCCTGACGGTGGGCGACGCCCAGCTTCTGATACAGGTTACGGATATGCGTTTTAATGGTGGTGGCCGCCACCGCCAGCTCACCGGCAATCTGCTCGTTGCTGTAGCCTGAGTAAATCAGCCCCAGAACCTGCCACTCGCGCTGGGTCAGCGGACTGGTGCGGATCAGCTCCGGCACTTCCGGGTGATTCAGCAGACGCTCCACAAAGGTCTCGTCGAAGTGGGCAAACTTGTGGCGATGATGCTGGTTAATCTCACGCAGAATGCGCTGGGCACGGTGCTGATCCAGCTCCGGCAGCGTGTTGAGCTGAATCAACTGGCGCAGCTGCTGCGCCATAGTCTCGCCTTCAATCACAAAGTGGCTGATAAAGCCGGTGCGGTTCGCCAGCTGCAACGCTTCCAGCAGCACGCGTTGGGCGTCATTCTTACGGCCTGACTGCCAGTAAAGCTGGTTTTGCAGCAGCAGGTTGCGGTTGAGATCGCTCATCAGACGCAGGCTGCGGGCATTTTCGTTCAGCTCTTCCAGCACCATCTCGGCCGGTTCAAATTCGCCTAACAGGATCTGCGCCCGGGCAATGTTGCGCCACTGGCTCTGCAGGAAGTGGTTATTGGCGAACGCCGGCTTCGGCGTCTGGCGCAGCCAGTTGGCCGCCGATTTCTTGTCGCCGGTCATCTGCCAGTAGATCACCCGCACCTTATCGGCGTTCGATACCCAGTCGCTGTGGTACTGACCGTTGCCGAGCAGGTTTTCCAGGCGGTTGAGATGGTTCCGGGCGTTGTCGAGATCGCCGCGCGCCAGGGAGCACTGCACCAGCAGGCCCAGACACTGCAACTGCTGCTGCGGCTGATAGGTGGAGAGCACATTGACCCCAAGACGGGCGGTGCTTTCGGCTTCGTCCAGACGTGCCCACGCCCACAGAAGCTGGGCGCGAATGCGCAGCAGGAACTCGTGCATTGGCAGCTGTTCCAGATGCTGATCGCGGATCAGGTTGAATGCTTTTTCCTGCGTCTCCCAGGCGGCCTGCAGGAAGCCCTGGGCAAACAAAATTTCGCTCTGCTGGATCAGGCTCCACAGCGCGTAGTGCCAGACATCGTGACGGCGCGCCATCTGTTCGGTCTGCTGCATCAGCGACAGGGAGCGGGTGAGATCGCCTTTACAGTGCAGCACTTCCCCATGCACCGAGGTGGCAACGATACGGCTGTAGAAGTTCGCCAGGGGCAGCTCTTCCAGCGCGACCATCGACAGGCGCTGGGCCTCTTCCTGGTCGCCGTCATTGATCGCCACCTGCGCGCGCAGGGCGTTAAACTCGCCGTGCAGGGCGGCATCCATCTCGCCCTTCATCTCCTGCTCGGCGCGGGCCAGCAGGGTGTTCACTTCGCTGTAGCGATGCTGACTCTGCATCAGCCAGGCCTGGAGCAGCACCAGGCGTGGATTTTCCAGCAGGCTCTCCCACGGCAGGGCGCGCAGCGACTCTTCCAGCAGGGCCAGCTCGCTGTGATTAAACAGGCTCCAGGCGTGGTTGAGCAGGATATCGCGCAGCATATGGGCATCGCCCGCTGCCAGCGCGTGATGAATCGCCTCGCTCGGGAACCCCTGCGCCATCCAGCTTTCTGCCGCGGCGCGGTGGATTTCCGGCAGTTCGGTCGCCAGCTCCCACTGACAGCGCTGGCGCAGGAAGCTGCCAAACAGCGGATGGTAGCTGAACCATTCGCCGGAGTCGTCCATACGCTGCAGGAACAACCCCTGACGCTCAATCTCTTCCAGGCGCATCTGGCCGTTGTCTTCGCCGGTGACGCGCACAATCAGGGCATCGTTCATCGAGCGCAGCAGGGAGCTTTTCAGCAGGAACTGACGGGTGGTTTGATCGACGCTGTTGAGCACTTCATCCACCAGGTAATCGGAGAGGTGGCTGGCATTGATCCCCGACAGACGACGGGCGGACTGCTGCGTCGGGCTATTGTTATGCCGCGCCGACAGCGCAATAAGCTGCAGGGCGGTCGCCCAGCCTGCTACGTCGTCGCACAGGCGGCTGCTTTCCGCCACCTCGATAGGGGATTTCAGGCGGCAGTCAAAGAACTGCTTCGCCTCCTGATGGGTAAAGGAGAGCTGCTGGCTGCCGATTTCCAGCAGCTGATCGCGCACGCGCAGGTTAGCAATGCCCAGCTGCGGCAGGTTGCGCGACAGTACCACCAGGGTCAGGTTTTCCGGCTGATGGCGCAGGAAGAAGCGCATCGACTCATGGATCACCGGGTTGGTGATCAGATGATAATCGTCAATGACCAGATAGAGCGGGCGATGCCATTCGGCCAGCTCGATAAACAGTTGGGAAAACAGTGAGGAGAGGCTGGCGTACTGCCGCTTTTGCACCATGCTTTCGCTGGTTACGCAGTGTCCGTTGGTCGCCTGCTGAATGGCGGCGATCAGATAACTGGCGAAGCGCTCCTGCTGGTTATCGCCCTCATCAAGGGAGTACCAGCCAAGATCGGTCTTGCCGGATGCCCACTGCGAAATGAGCGTGGTTTTGCCGTAGCCGGCAGGGCTCGTTACCAGCGCCAGTCGAAAATTGTTCGCGCCGGAAAGTTTCGCCAGCAAGCGTTCGCGGACCACAGTATGGTCAAGACGAACCGGGCGACTTAATTTGGACGGAATCAACATAGTTTTCACTTCACTGTGTGGAAATCGAGATTTTTGATTTTTTTTGCGCTTCGTAATTAATGCATATAAGGTCGGTCAGAAACCTCTTTATTGCAAGTTATGTCCGGGTTTTATATCCCTTAATTTGCACTCGGTCACAAAAATATATGCTGGGGTGCGGGAACTTTTCCGATGGGCCTCGAAAGCGCATGGATACTGGTTTGGCGAGCATGCGGAAGGTTAAGCATAAAAAGGAATATAGAATCGTAAAGGCTGTGAAAAGTTAATAAAGTCTCGGGATGGTTACCCTGGTAAAATAACCCTCTGCGATACAGTAAAATCCTACAGTTATTATTTCAGGTAAGTAATTATTACTGCGCTCATATATTTCTTCTGAAAACCTGTTTCATTTTTTGACACTCTTCCCGGTAATCTCGTCTGCAATGCCCCACACTCTGGCTGTGGAAAGTGGCCGCGATCACACTTTATCGCTCATCCCCGCTACTCCTCCCCGCCTAATCCCCGGCAGGAGGAGGAAGAGCCATAAGTAGCCAGGCACACTAGCGCCAACGTTTTATTTTCTCTCTACAGGATGCAGATTCCCTATGTCACAGCCTACTTTCAACAAAGCTCAATTCCAGGCTGCCCTGACGCGTCAGTGGCAGCGTTTTGGTTTACATGCCGCTGAAGAGATGACCTCCCGCCAGTGGTGGCAGGCCGTCAGTGGAGCGCTCGCCGAGTTACTGAGCGCCCAACCCGCAGTAGAACCGGCGAAAGATCAGCGCCACGTTAACTACATCTCAATGGAATTCCTGATTGGCCGTCTGACCGGCAACAATCTGCTTAACCTGGGCTGGTATCAGGAGGTGAGCGATGTGCTGAACGCGCATAACGTTAACCTGACCGACCTGCTGGAAGAGGAGATCGACCCGGCGCTCGGCAACGGCGGCCTGGGGCGTCTGGCGGCCTGCTTCCTGGACTCCATGGCGACGGTAGGCCAGTCGGCGATCGGCTATGGTCTGAACTATCAGTACGGCCTGTTCCGTCAGTCCTTTGCCGACGGCCAGCAGATGGAAGCCCCGGATGACTGGCATCGTGGCAGCTACCCGTGGTTCCGCCACAACGAAGCGCTGGATGTGCAGGTGGGTATTGGCGGTAAAGTGACCAAAGCGGGCCAGTGGGAGCCGGGCTTCACCATCACCGGCCAGGCCTGGGATCTGCCGGTGCTGGGCTACCGTAACGGCGTGGCGCAGCCGCTGCGTCTGTGGCAGGCGACCCATGCCCATCCGTTCAACCTGACCAAATTCAACGACGGCGATTTCCTGCGTGCCGAGCAGCAGGGGATCGACGCCGACAAGCTGACCAAGGTTCTCTACCCGAACGACAACCATCTGGCGGGCAAAAAGCTGCGCCTGATGCAGCAGTACTTCCAGTGCGCCTGCTCCGTGGCCGACATTCTCCGTCGCCACCACCAGGCAGGCCGCAAACTGGCGGAGCTGGCGGATTACGAAGTGATCCAGCTGAACGACACCCACCCAACCATCGCCATTCCGGAACTGCTGCGCGTGCTGATCGACGAGCATCAGCTGAGCTGGGACGACGCCTGGGCGATCACCAGCAAGACCTTCGCCTACACCAACCACACCCTGATGCCAGAGGCGCTGGAGTGCTGGGACGAGAAGCTGATTAAAACCCTGCTGCCTCGCCATATGCAGATCATCACCGAGATCAACAACCGCTTCAAAAAGCGGGTCGAGAAAACCTGGCCGGGCGATAAAGCGGTATGGGCGAAGCTGGCAGTGGTGTTCGACAAACAGGTGCGCATGGCTAACCTCTGCGTGGTGAGCGGTTTTGCGGTAAACGGCGTGGCTGCGCTGCACTCCGACCTGGTGGGGAAAGATCTGTTCCCGGAATATCACCAGCTGTGGCCGAACAAGTTCCACAACGTGACCAACGGCATCACCCCGCGTCGCTGGATCAAGCAGTGCAACCCGGCACTCTCCGCGCTGCTGGATTCTTCGCTGGATAAAGAGTGGGCCAACGATCTCGATCAGCTGATCAACCTGGAGAAATATGCCGACGATGCGGCATTCCGCGAGTCTTACCGCACCATCAAGCAGGACAACAAAGTGCGCCTGGCGGCGTACGTCAAAGCCCGTACCGGGATTGAGATCAACCCGAACGCGCTGTTTGATATTCAGATTAAACGTCTGCACGAGTACAAGCGTCAGCACCTGAACCTGCTGCACATTCTGGCGCTGTACAAAGAGATCCGCGAGAACCCGCAGGCCGATCGCGTGCCGCGCGTGTTCCTGTTTGGCGCGAAAGCGGCGCCGGGCTACTACCTGGCAAAAAACATCATCTTCGCTATCAATAAAGTGGCCGACGCGGTGAACAACGATCCGAAAGTGGGCGACAAGCTGAAAGTGGTCTTCCTGCCGGATTACTGCGTCTCGGCGGCCGAGCTGTTAATCCCGGCAGCGGACATTTCTGAGCAGATTTCTACTGCCGGTAAAGAGGCCTCCGGCACCGGCAACATGAAGCTGGCCCTGAACGGCGCGCTGACGGTGGGTACTCTGGACGGGGCGAACGTTGAGATTGCCGAGCAGGTGGGCGACGAGAACATCTTTATCTTCGGCCATACTGTGGAAGAGGTGAAAGCCATTAAAGCCAAAGGTTACGACCCGGTGAAATGGCGTAAAAAAGACAAACTGCTGGATGCGGTACTGAAAGAGCTGGAGAGCGGCAAATACAGCGATGGCGACAAGCATGCGTTCGACCAGATGCTGCACAGCATCGGCAAAGAGGGCGGCGACCCGTACCTGCTGATGGCGGACTTTGCCGGCTACGTTGAGGCGCAGAAACAGGTCGATGTTCTGTACCGCGACCAGGAAGCCTGGACCCGGGCGTGCATTCTGAACACCGCGCGCTGTGGCATGTTCAGCTCTGACCGTTCAATCCGCGACTACCAGGCCCGCATCTGGCAGGCAAAACGCTAAGGAAGCGCGATGGAAAGTAAACGTCTCGATAATGCCGCACTGGCGGCGGGCATCAGCCCCAGCTACATCAATGCTCATGGTAAACCGCAGTCTATTGGTGCTGAAACCAAGAGGCGTTTGCTGGATGCCATGCATAAAGCCAAACCCGTCGCGAAAGCGGCGGTCACCCCCGTCCCGAACGTGATGGTCTACACCGCCGGGAAAAAGATGCCGCTGACGATCGAAGGCAGCGGCGACTTTAGCTGGCTACTGACCACCGAAGAGGGACATCAGCACAAGGGCCACGCCACGGGCGGCAAAAACCTCAACCTTCCGGCAAAACTGCCGGAGGGCTACCACACGCTGACGCTCACCCAGGACGGCCAGCGCTGGCACTGCCGGGTGATTGTGGCGCCAAAACGCTGCTACGAGCCGCAGGCGCTGAAAGAGGGCAAAAAGCTGTGGGGCGCCTGTGTGCAGCTCTACACGCTGCGCTCGGAGGCTAACTGGGGGATCGGCGATTTTGGCGATCTGAAAAAGATGCTGGCGGACGTTGGCAAGCGCGGCGGGGCCTTTATCGGCCTTAACCCGATCCATGCGCTCTATCCGGCCAACCCGGAGAGCGCCAGCCCGTACAGCCCGTCGTCCCGTCGCTGGCTGAACGTGATTTATATCGACGTGAACGCCGTAGAGGATTTTCGCAACAGCGACGAGGCGCAGGCGTGGTGGAAGATGGAGACTACCCGGCAGACGCTGCAACGCGCCCGCGATGCCGAGTGGGTCGATTATGCCTCCGTCACCGCGCTGAAGATGGCCGCGCTGCGTATGGCGTGGAAAGGCTTTGCGCAGCGTGACGACGACCAGATGGCGGCCTTCCGGGCGTTTGTTGCCCGCGAAGGGGAGAGCCTCTACTGGCAGGCGGCGTTCGACGCGCTGCATGCGCATCAGGTGCAAGAGGATGAAATGCGCTGGGGCTGGCCGGTCTGGCCTGAGCAGTATCAGTCCGTCGAGTCCCCGGCGGTGAAAGCGTTTTGCGACGAACATGCCGATGAGGTCGATTTTTACCTCTGGCTGCAGTGGCTGGCCTACAGCCAGTTCGCAGCCTGCTGGCAGGAGAGCCAGGGTTACGACATGCCGATTGGTCTCTACCGTGACCTGGCGGTTGGCGTGGCTGAAGGCGGGGCGGAAACCTGGTGCGATCGCGAGCTCTACTGCCTGAAAGCCTCGGTCGGCGCACCACCGGATATTCTGGGCCCGCTCGGCCAGAACTGGGGTCTGCCGCCGATGGACCCGCACGTGATTGCGGCTCGCGCCTATGAGCCCTTTATCGAACTATTGCGCGCCAACATGCAGAACTGCGGTGCGTTGCGTATCGACCATGTGATGTCGGTGTTGCGTCTGTGGTGGATCCCCTACGGCGAAACCGCCGACCACGGCGCCTACGTTCACTATCCGGTGGACGATCTGCTCTCTATCCTTGCGCTGGAGAGTAAGCGCCATAACTGTATGGTGATCGGCGAAGATCTCGGTACCGTACCGGTAGAAATTGTCAGCAAGCTGCGTGACAGCGGCGTGTACTCCTACAAGGTGCTCTATTTTGAAAACGACCTTGAAAAGAACTTCCGCGCGCCGGAGGCGTATCCAGAACAATCAATGGCAGTCGCGACGACGCATGACCTTCCTACGCTTCGTGGCTGGTGGGACAGCGGCGACCTTACCCTGGGCAAGACGCTGGGTCTCTACCCTGACGAAGTGATGCTCCGCGGGCTCTATCAGGATCGTGAGCTGTCGAAGCAGGGGCTGCTGGATGCGTTGCATGAGCACGGCTGCCTGCCAAAACGCACCGGGCATAAGGCGTCGTTGATGTCGATGACCGCCACGCTCAACCGCGGTTTGCAGCGCTACATTGCCGACAGCAACAGTGCGCTGCTGGGATTGCAGCCGGAAGACTGGCTGGGTATGGCGGAGCCGGTTAACATCCCGGGCACCAGCTACCAGTACAAGAACTGGCGTCGCAAGCTCTCCACCTCCCTTGAGGCGATGTTTGCCGATGACGGCGTGAACAAGCTGATTAAGGATTTGGATAAGCGGCGAAAAGCGGCTGCGAAGAAGTGATAAAAAAACCCGCCGGATGGCGGGTTTTTTATTGCCCGGTGACGCGTAGCGATCCGGGCCTACGGAATGTGCATGTTCTGTTTATGTAGGCCGGGTAAGGCGCAGCCGCCACCCGGCACTATCACATCACACCACCATACCCAGCAGCAGACACCCAATCAGGCCGCAGACGGAGATGATGGTCTCCAGCATCGACCAGGACTTGATGGTCTCACCGATGGTCAGGTTGAAGTACTCCTTGAACAGCCAGAAGCCCGGATCGTTGACGTGAGAGAAGATCACGCTACCGGAACCCACCGCGATAACCATCAGCTCAGGGCTGACACCCGTCGTCGCAATCAGTGGCGCCACGATACCGCCCGCAGTGATAGCGGCCACGGTGGCAGAACCCAGCGCGATACGCAGAACCGCCGCGATAGACCAGGCCATCAGGATAGGAGAGATGTTGGTTTCATGCATCATGGAGGCGATGTACTTGTCCACGCCGCTATCCACCAGAACCTGTTTGAACGCACCGCCACCACCGATGATCAGCAGCATCATGGCGATGATTTTGATCGAGGAGCCCAGGGTGTCGTTAATCTGATCCATGGAGCGGCCACGGTTCAGACCAAAGGTGAAGAGCGCAATCAGAACCGCGATCAGCGTCGCCATTACCGGGTCGCCCAGGAACTCCGCCACGCCCAGAACCGGATGGCCTTTCGGCAGCACCATTTCACAGACGGCGCGCAGGGCCATCAGCACAACCGGTACCAGAGAGGTCCAGACGCTGACGGCAAAGCTTGGCATTTCGGCTTCAGTAAAGGTTTTGGCGTTATACAACCCTTCCGGGATCGGCTTGTCGATTCCTTTCAGGCAGCGCGCAAACACCGGGCCTGCCAGAATGACGGTCGGGATCGCAAGGATAGTACCGAACAGCAGGGTTTTACCCATGTCCGCATGGAAGATGGTGGCGATAGCGGTCGGGCCCGGGTGCGGCGGCAGGAAGCCGTGTGTCACTGACAGTGCAGCAGCCATCGGCACACCGACATAGAGCAGCGGGATGCTGGCAGAAGCGGCGATGGTGAACACCAGCGGCAGCATCAGCACGAAGCCCACTTCGTAGAACAGCGCGAAACCAACGGTGAAGCCGGTTAAAACCACCGCCCACTGAATGTTGTTTTTGCCGAATTTAGCAATCAGCGTGGTTGCGATGCGCTGTGCGCCACCGCAGTCAGCCAGCATTTTACCGAGCATGGCACCGAAGCCCATGATCAGCGCGAGGCTACCGAGCGTACCGCCCACGCCAGCTTTAATGGAGCTGATAACTTTTACCAGCGGCATACCCTGCATCAGGCCGACAGCAAGTGCCACCAGAACAAGGGCGATAAAACCGTTCATTTTGAAACGGATCATCAAGAGCAGTAACAGGATTACACCGATAGCGACAATGACTAATGGCATGATTATCTGGCCTTAAAAATTGTTATGGGTAACGTCATTATTTCAACGACATACTAATGTTGCCCCAACTGGGAACGGCTAACTGATGGCACACAGAGAGGCTGCCTTCTAAATCTTTAGTTTAGTCGGTCGGCGTAAAGCTGTTTTAGTGCCCGTGAGAATGATACGGGTAACATGTGCGGCTTGAGAATGACCCCCGCGGTCAAAATGTGAATTCTGAGACGCAGGTCATGTTATGAGGCAAGGGAAGAGGGGATGTGCGTTTGTAGGCCCGGTAAGCGTAGCGCCACCGGGCAAGCAAACGGGCAATCAGTAGTAAGAGTGTTCGCCGCGCTGGTGTTCGGTAAGATCGCGTACGCCTTTCAGCTCCGGGAACTCGTTCAGCAGCTGCTTCTCGATCCCCTCTTTCAGGGTGACGTCGACCATTGAACAGCCGTTACAGCCGCCGCCAAACTGCAGAATGGCGAAGCCTTCGTCGGTGATCTCC
The DNA here is from genome assembly GCF_055805075.1 of Leclercia sp. GHBNCSD. Taxonomy (NCBI): domain Bacteria; kingdom Pseudomonadati; phylum Pseudomonadota; class Gammaproteobacteria; order Enterobacterales; family Enterobacteriaceae; genus Leclercia; species Leclercia sp. GHBNCSD. Next base: position 2,352,815 of record NZ_JBQVYO010000001.1, read on the forward strand.
ATCAGGGAAACACGACCGCCGTGGCCCGCCAGCTGCGGGTTGATCTGGGACTGCAGCAGATACTCCACGCGCTCCATCAGCGGAGCGTCATCGCCTACTTTACGCATTTTGGCGTTTGGCGCTTTCAGCGTTAACTGCGAGCCCAGCTGGTCGGTGACAAAATCGATTTCCGCATCTTCCAGATACGGGGCGCTCAGCTCATCGACATAGGCAGTGAGCTGCTCAAATTTCAGGGCGGTGTCAGTTGCTTCCACAGCATCCGGTGGGCAATAAGAGACGCCGCATTCTGCATTCGGGGTGCCAGGGTTGATCACGAAAACGCGGATCTGGGTCCCTTCTTCCTGATTTGCCAGCAGTTTGGCAAAGTGCGCTTGTGCAGCATCGGAAATACGGATCATAGAATTGGCCTAATAGTTGACTAAATTACCTGGGTATAATACGCCCAACCTGAGGGCGCTACAAGGTTCGACACAGACACCATACCTGAACCGACGCCGCGCCGCTTCGCAAAAGCAGGCGGGAGAGCTCCGCAACGGTAGCACCTGTTGTCACGACATCATCCACCAGAGCGATATGGCGCCCTGCCACCGGAAATTCAAGCGCAAAGGCGTGCCGCAGGTTGCGTTTACGCAGTCGCGCGCTGAGCCGATGCTGGGCCGGGGTCGCGCGGATGCGGCGAAGCGCGTCGGGAACATAGCGGCAGTTTAGCCAGCGGGCCAGCGGGCGACAGAGCAGGTCACTCTGGTTAAAACCGCGCCGCCAGTGCCGCCGGGACCAGAGCGGCACGCTGACCATCATATCGACACGCGGTAAACCGTGGCTGCGCCTGGCCCGCAACAGCGCCAACAGTAACAGCCTCGCCAGCGGCTGGGCCAGCTGGCTGCGGCGGGAAAATTTTAGCTGATGGACAAGCAGGCTCACCGGCGGCCTGTAACCGCACACCGCCACCAGTGCCTGCCACGGCGGCGGTTTACAGAGGCAGCGCCCACAGGGCAGGTGAGGGTGAATGGCCGGCAAGCCGCACCGGGGGCAACGGCTCCCCCGCGGGGCTATTCCCCTTTCACATACGGAACAGACTCCCCAATGGCCGAGGGTCAGCGGCATCCGGCATAGCCAGCACAAGCCGGGCACTGTTAGCATAGACAACCTCCTTGTGAAAAAAGAGAACAGTAATCGATGAACAACCTTTGGTGGCAGACCGTCGGGACAGGAAATTGTCATCTTGTGCTGCTGCACGGATGGGGGCTGAATGCCGAAGTATGGCGTTGCGTCAGTGAGGAACTGGCCTCGCATTTTACGCTGCACCTGGTGGATCTGCCGGGCTTTGGCCGCAGCCGGGATTTTGGCGCAATGACGCTTGAGGAGATGGCGGAGCAGGTGCTGGCTCAGGCTCCGGATCGGGCGATCTGGCTGGGCTGGAGCCTGGGCGGGCTGGTGGCGAGCCAGATTGCCCTGACGCACCCTGAGCGGGTGCATGCTCTGGTGACCGTCGCCTCTTCCCCCTGTTTTAGCGCCCAGGAGGAGTGGCCGGGGATCAAACCTGAGGTGCTGGCCGGCTTCCAGCAGCAGCTGAGCAATGACTTCCAGCGCACGGTGGAGCGCTTCCTCGCCCTGCAAACCATGGGCACAGAAACGGCGCGCCAGGATGCCCGCACGCTGAAAACCACGGTGCTGTCATTGCCGATGCCGGAGGTGGCGGTGCTGAATGGCGGGCTGGAGATCCTGAAAACGGTCGATCTCCGCGCGCCGCTGGCGACGCTTTCGCTGCCGCATCTGCGAATTTATGGCTATCTCGACGGGCTGGTGCCGCGCAAAATCGTGCCGCTGCTGGATGAGCAATGGCCGCAGAGTGAAGCCCTGATCATCGCTAAAGCGGCGCATGCGCCCTTTATCTCTCACTCCGACGAATTTTGCGCGGCGTTGATCGCCTTAAGTCGTCGTTTAAACTGATTATTTTTCATTTCAGCTGGAAAAAGTGACGTACCGCAACAATACTCAATATATCGTTGCGGTTATCCCGCGTTCGATAATCAAAATTACAATCATCTTTGGGAGTCATGACTATGAAACTTGTCACAGGTATTGTTGCTTCTCTGGTTATTGGATCACTCTCTTTCGGTGTTATGGCGGCGGAAGAGATCCAGAAAGACAAAGTGAAAGAGATGAATTTGACGAAAGTTGGCCATATCTCTACGTCTGACACCACCGCGCCAATGGATGCGCGAAAAGAGCTTTCACAGAAAGCTGATGAGATGGGCGGTAAGTACTTTGTCGTCACCAGCGCCAACAAAGATTCGAAAGACATCCGCGCGACCGCAGAAGTCTACAAATAATTGCACAAAGCCGGGCAGAGTTGCCCGGCTTTATTCACACTTAACGCAGCGCCCACCACTCCCTGAGGCAGGCTTTTCCTTCGGGGCAGCTTTTACAGCTGCCGGTTAAGCAGCCGTCGGCATCTTCCTGAATCCGCTTCGCTTTGCCCATCGCCTCAAGACGTTGCAGCATGGCCTCGATCATCGCCTGCGGGGTATGCAGCATCTGGCTAAGCTGGGTGGCCTCCATTCTTCCCTGTAGCGCCAGTAAATCACGTACTTCAATTAACGATGCCATGCCGCCTCCTAATGACAGTCGCTTACCGGACTTTCACAGCAGGCCGCCGCGGTTCTGCCTTTCGCCAGCAGATTAACGTCCACACGGCTGCGGGCCCGGCGTAACAGCCCGATCACCACCACGTTAAACAGTACCACTGCCAGGATGCAGACCAGGCTGTACTGCGGATGCTGAGTAAAATTGACCGTCTGGTAGTAGACCGTCGCCAGCGAGTAGGCGATGTTCAGCCCCCACAGCACCGAAAAGCCCATCCAGCCGCGGCTCGATTCGCGGGCGATGGCTCCCATGACCGAGATGCAGGGAATGTAGAGCAGAACGAAGATCAGGTAGCTGTAGGCCGCTGAGGCGCTGCCAAACTTCTCGCTCATCACGCCCATTGCGCCCGTCGCCATCTCGCCGTCGCCTTTGCTGGCTTCAATCGGGTTTGCAAGAACGCTCAGGCTGAAGGTCGCTTTCAGGCTCTGCCAGGTTTCATCCACGGCGCTGACCAGCTCGTCGCCGAGGTGGAAATCGGCCGGGTTAAACGCGGCTTCCTGAATATTCTCGGCGGTATAGAGGGTGTTAAGCGTACCCACCACCACCTCTTTCGCCATTGCGCCGGTGAACAGCCCGACGGTAGCCTGCCAGTTGTCTTCATGCACGCCAATGGGTTTGAACAGCGGGGTGATAACGCGGCTGACGGAGGCCAGGGCGGAGTCGTCAATGTTGTCTACCGCCTTGCCGTTCAGGGAGAAGCTGTTGAGCGCGCTGAGGAAGATGCTGACCACCACAATCACTTTACCCGCCCGCAGCACAAAGCCTTTAAGCCGCTGCCAGGTCTGGATCAGCAGGCTTTTCAGGTGTGGAACGTGGTAAACCGGCAGCTCCATCACAAACGGGGTCGCCTCACCACGCATGATGGTGTGCTTGAGCATCAGACCGGTAAGGATCGCCATCACGATCCCCAGCACGTAGAGCGAGAAGACCGCCAGGGCCCCCTCCTGGCCAAAGAAGGCGGCGGCAAACACCGCGAAGATCGCCAGCCGTGCGCCGCAGGACATAAACGGCGCCATCATGATGGTCATCAGGCGCTCGCGGGGCGCATCCAGCGTGCGCGCCCCCATCACCGACGGCACGTTGCAGCCGAAGCCGACAATCAGCGGCACGAACGATTTGCCCGGCAGGCCAAGGGCCTGCATCAGACGATCCATCACGAAGGCGGCGCGGGCCATGTAGCCGGAGTCCTCCAGGAAAGAGAGGAACAGATACATCATGCCGATCTGCGGCACCAGCGGCAGGACGGTGTTGATCCCGCCGCCCAGCCCCTGAGCGAGGAAGATAGTCAGCCATTCCGGCAGATGCAGCGTATAACCCAGCCACTGAATGCCGTGAATAAAGAGGGCGACGGAGCCGACGTCAAACAGCGGCTGCAGCGCGCCGCCAATGTTGATGGCCAGCAGGAACATCACGTACATCACCAGCAGAAAGACCGGCAGACCGAGGAAACGGTTGAGGATGACCGTGTCCATCGCCTGGGTAAAACGGCTCGGCTCGGCGGTAAGGGCATTGCTGACCACGTCGCAAATGGCAGCGATGCTTTGATAGCGGGCATCGGCAATGTGCAGGGCAGGGTCGTCCAGCTCGTCATTCAGTCGCGCAAGGGAGGCATCCAGCTGGTGGGCGGCATCACCGGCATAGGCACGACTGTAGATATCGCCTTCCAGCATTTGCAGGCCGAGCCAGTGGCGCTGTCTGAACGGCATGCTGTGCGCCATTGCCTTTGCGAGGATCCCGGCTTCACTCAGCAGGGGCTGGGCATAGTGCACCAGCTCCACCTCAGCATTGCGGCTGTGGCGGTCAATGGCAAGCTTCAGGGCGTCGATACCGCGGGCGCGGGTTGAGACCAGCGGCACCACCGGGCAACCGAGACGGGCGGAAAGCGCGTCGACATCGATGCGGATCTGCTGTTTTTCCGCAATATCGAGCATGTTCAGCGCCACCACGCAGGGGATACCCAGCTCCAGAAGCTGCAACGTGAGGTAGAGGTTTCGCTCAAGGTTTGAGGCGTCCACCACATTGATCAGCAGGTCGGCGTCGCCGCTCAGAATATAGTGGCAGGCGATCTGCTCATCGAGCGAGGTCTGGGAGGAGATGGTGGTTAACGAGTAGGTGCCGGGCAGATCGACGAGGGTGACCTGATTGTCGGTGGTCGTAAACTGGCCCTCTTTACGCTCGACCGTGACGCCCGCCCAGTTACCGACGCGCTGACGGGCGCCGGTAAGCTGGTTAAATAACGTTGTCTTGCCGGAATTGGGGTTGCCAATTAAGCCAATGGTTAATTTTTTCATTTTTTCAGACTCGCTACGAGAGCTGGCGTTTTATTGTGACAGAGCTTCAACTTCTATTAAGGCGAGATCTTTCTTACGCAGAACCAGATTCACACGTCGGGTTTCGATATGGACCGGATCGCCCAGCGGGGCCACACGTACAACGTGGAATGAGGAGCCGGGAAGCATCCCCAAAGAGAGCAGCTTCTGGCGATAGGCCGGGCTGATTTCGCGGGTGAAGCCGGTGATCTTCCACGCGCTGTCTGGAGTAAATTGCATAGTGCCTACTTAACGGAAGGTTAAATAATCAACAGACACAATGGTAATGAGAATGGTTTCTATCATCAATATTAAATATGTGACGGAATGTGCATGGCGCTATTAATTTGCAGCCTGGTTGACCTTGCTCAATATTTACGGCGCTGAAGGGAAGAGATAAAAAGATTTATTGTTAACGGAGTGATAATTATCGGTTTAAATATGGATGTGCAATAGGTTACATATTGATAAAGAAATGAGTGAGTACATTTTAATGTAATTCGTGCGTTGGGCGACAAAACCGTAGGCCCGGTAAGCGAAGCGCCACCGGGCATTACGTAAGCTAGCGTTTCTTACCCATCGCCGCCGCCAGCGCATCCATCATCGCGCTGTTGCCGGCGGGTTGTGCTTCACGCCCGCGCGGTTTCGCCGCCGGACGCTGCTGACGTGCCTCGCTGTTACCGCCGCCACGACGGGCGTTGGTCTCGCCAGGCTGCTCGTCCAGACGCATGGTGAGGGCGATACGCTTGCGCTGCAGATCCACCTCCAGCACTTTCACTTTTACGATGTCGCCAGCTTTCACCACGGTATGTGGATCTTCCACGAACTTGTCGGCCAGAGAGGAGATATGCACCAGGCCATCCTGATGCACGCCGATATCCACAAACGCGCCAAAGTTGGTGACGTTAGTGACCGCGCCTTCCAGCACCATACCCGGCAGCAGGTCGTTCATCGTCTCGACGCCTTCCGCAAACTGCGCGGTTTTGAACTCCGGACGCGGGTCGCGGCCAGGTTTTTCCAGCTCTTTGATGATGTCGGTCACGGTCGGCACACCGAATTTCTCGTCGGTGAAGTCAACGGCTTTCAGGTTACGCAGCTCGCTGCTGTTGCCCATCAGCGTCTTCAGCGCCTGCTGGGTAGCGGCCAGAATGCGCTCGACCACCGGGTAGGCTTCCGGGTGAACGGTGGAGGCGTCCAGCGGGTTATCGCCGTGGTTGATGCGCAGGAAGCCCGCGCACTGCTCAAACGCTTTCGGCCCGAGACGGCTTACCTTCAGCAGCTGCTGGCGGTTCTGGAACTGACCGTTCTCATCACGCCAGGCGACGATGTTCTGCGCCATCATGCGGGTTAAGCCCGCCACGCGGGTCAGCAGGGGAACGGAGGCGGTATTCAGGTCAACGCCCACGGCGTTCACGCAGTCTTCCACCACCGCGTCCAGCTTACGCGCCAGCTGGGTCTGGCTGACGTCATGCTGGTACTGGCCCACGCCGATGGATTTCGGGTCGATCTTCACCAGCTCCGCCAGCGGATCCTGCAGGCGGCGGGCGATAGAGACCGCGCCGCGCAGGGAAACATCGAGATCCGGGAACTCCTGCGCAGCCAGTTCGGATGCCGAGTAGACCGAGGCCCCCGCTTCGCTGACAATCACCTTCTGGGCGGTCACTTTCGGGAACTGCTTTTGCAGATCGAGGAAGAAACGCTCGGTTTCGCGGGAGGCGGTGCCGTTACCGATCGCCACCAGCTCGACGTTGTGCTTTTCGCACAGCGCCGCAACCGCGACCGCAGCTTTTGCCGCCTGGCCGGTATGCGGATAAATGGTATCGGTGGCAACCAGCTTGCCGGTGCCATCCACCACGGCGACCTTCACGCCGGTACGCAGACCCGGATCGAGGCCCATGGTGGCGCGCAGGCCGGCAGGGGCAGCCATCAGCAGGTCGTGCAGGTTACGGGCAAAGACGTTGATCGCTTCGTCCTCGGCGCGCTCGCGCACGGTGCCCATCAGTTCGGTTTCGAGATGCATCAGCACCTTGATACGCCAGGTCCAGCTCACCACCCCTTTGCGCCAGCTGTCTGCCGGGGCGTTGTTCAGGCGCAGACCGAGATGATCGGTGATGATCTGCTCGCCGTGGCTCTCTTTCGGCGGCTCGTCGAACTGCGGGTCGGCGTTCAGGGAGAGCTGCAAAATGCCCTCGTTGCGACCGCGGAACATCGCCAGCGCACGGTGAGAGGGCACGGTTGAGATCGGTTCATGGTGATCGAAGTAGTCGCGGAACTTCGCCCCTTCTTCCTCTTTGCCGCTGACCACGGTGGAGACGATATGGGCGTTCTTCCACAGGTAATCACGCACTTTTGCCAGCAGGGCTGCATCTTCGGCGAAGCGCTCCATCAGGATGTAGCGAGCGCCATCAAGGGCGGCTTTGGTGTCGGCCACGCCTTTATCGGCATCGATAAATTTCGCGGCTTCGGTTTCCGGGTCGTGTGCGGGTTCGTTCCACAGCAGATCGGCCAGCGGCTCCAGGCCGGCTTCGATGGCAATCTGCCCGCGGGTACGGCGCTTGGGTTTATAGGGAAGATAGAGGTCTTCCAGCTCGGTTTTGCTCAGGGTGCCATTAATGGCTTTTTCCAGATCGCTGGTCAGCTTGCCCTGTTCGCCGATGGATTTCAGAATCGCCTGGCGCCTCTCTTCCAGCTCACGGAGATAGCCAAGGCGGGTCTCCAGGTTACGCAGCTGCGTATCATCCAGACCGCCGGTGACTTCCTTACGATAACGTGCAATAAACGGCACGGTGTTCCCTTCATCAAGCAGGCGAACGGCAGCTTCTACCTGTTCAGCCCTTGCCTGAAGTTCACCCGCAATAATGCGGCAGAGCGAATCTTTCATCATGGCTATTTCATCTTGTGGGTCAAAAAATCAGGGGATAGTTATACGGACTGGCACAGCAAAATGCCAGTCGCGGAGGGCGCTCCAGGACTATTTTACGTACTCGATTTCATTTACATACCAGCTGGCTTCTCCCGCCGGGGTCTGGACGATAGCCAGATCGCCCACCTCTTTTTTCAGCAGCGCGCGGGCCATTGGCGAATCGATAGAAATGTAATCCTTACGACCAAAAATTTCATCGTAACCGACGATACGAAAGCGCTTGAGATCGCCATCGTCGTTTTCAATTTCGACCCATGCGCCGAAGAAGACTTTGCCCTCCTGCTGCGGGGAATAGTCGACGATTTTCAGGTTCTCGAGGCATTTGGTCAGATAACGCACCCGGCGGTCGATTTCGCGCAGCCGCTTTTTGTTGTACTGGTAGTCGGCATTCTCACTGCGATCGCCGAGACTTGCTGCCCAGGTCACTTTTTTCGTCACTTCCGGGCGCTCTTCCCGCCACAGGGTGTCCAGCTCTTTCTTCAGGTTTTCATACCCTTCGCGGGTGATCAGGGGCGTTTTCATTCTTTTGCCTTACGACGAGGTTGCTTACCTTGCGCACATTACGTATCACTTATCTTAACAGACAGGATTAATAATGAGTTATGTGATGGAATGTATATATAAGCTGCTGTTAAATATGCTTTGTAACAATTTCGACTAGAATTTATACCAGAATTAGCTGGTCGTAGACGCGCACTTTTTTAGAATACGCATCTGCAAGATTATCCGAACCTTTGGGAGTACTGACAATGCAAGAGAATTATAAGATTCTGGTGGTGGATGACGACATGCGCCTGCGTGCGCTCCTTGAGCGTTATCTGACCGAGCAGGGCTTCCAGGTTCGTAGCGTGGCTAACGCCGAACAGATGGATCGCCTGCTGACCCGCGAATCCTTCCACCTGATGGTGCTGGATCTGATGCTGCCGGGCGAAGATGGCCTCTCTATCTGCCGTCGTCTGCGCAGCCAAAGCAACCCAATGCCGATCATTATGGTGACGGCGAAAGGGGAAGAGGTTGACCGTATCGTGGGGCTGGAAATTGGCGCCGACGACTACATTCCAAAACCGTTTAACCCGCGTGAGCTGCTGGCGCGTATCCGTGCCGTACTGCGCCGTCAGGCGAACGAACTGCCTGGCGCACCGTCGCAGGAAGAGGCGGTAATCGCCTTCGGTAAGTTCAAGCTGAATCTCGGCACCCGCGAGATGTTCCGCGAAGATGAGCCGATGCCGCTCACCAGCGGTGAGTTCGCGGTGCTGAAAGCGCTGGTCAGCCACCCGCGCGAGCCGCTGTCGCGCGATAAGCTGATGAATCTGGCCCGTGGCCGTGAGTACTCCGCGATGGAGCGTTCCATCGACGTACAGATCTCCCGCCTGCGCCGCATGGTGGAAGAGGATCCGGCGCATCCGCGCTATATCCAGACCGTCTGGGGTCTGGGCTACGTGTTTGTCCCGGACGGCTCTAAAGCATGAGGCGAATGCGTTTTTCGCCGCGAAGCTCGTTTGCCCGCACCCTGTTACTGATCGTCACCCTGCTGTTTGTCAGCCTGGTGACGACCTATCTGGTGGTGCTGAACTTTGCGATCCTACCGAGCCTTCAGCAGTTTAATAAGGTCCTGGCCTACGAAGTGCGTATGCTGATGACCGATAAACTGCAGCTGGAAGATGGCACGCAGCTGGTGGTTCCCCCTGCGTTTCGCCGTGAAATCTACCGTGAGCTGGGGATATCGCTCTACTCTAACGAAGCGGCGGAAGACGCAGGTCTGCGCTGGGCGCAACATTATGAATTTTTAAGCCAGCAGATGGCGCAGCAGCTGGGCGGCCCAACGGAAGTACGCGTTGAGGTCAACAAAAGCTCGCCGGTGGTCTGGCTAAAAACCTGGCTCTCACCCAACATCTGGGTACGCGTGCCCCTCACCGAAATCCATCAGGGCGACTTCTCGCCGCTGTTCCGCTACACCCTGGCGATCATGCTGCTGGCGATAGGCGGCGCGTGGCTGTTTATCCGCATCCAGAACCGACCTCTGGTCGACCTGGAGCATGCGGCGCTCCAGGTCGGTAAAGGGATTATTCCTCCTCCGCTGCGCGAATATGGTGCGTCGGAAGTGCGTTCCGTTACCCGCGCGTTCAACCATATGGCGGCGGGGGTGAAACAACTGGCCGATGACCGTACCCTGCTGATGGCTGGCGTCAGCCATGACCTGCGCACCCCGTTAACGCGTATCCGTCTGGCGACCGAAATGATGGGCGAGGAAGATGGCTACCTGGCGGAGTCCATCAACAAGGACATCGAAGAGTGCAACGCCATTATCGAGCAGTTCATCGACTACCTGCGCACCGGGCAGGAGATGCCGATGGAGATGGCGGATCTGAACGCGGTGCTGGGTGAAGTGGTGGCGGCCGAAAGCGGCTACGAGCGTGAGATCGAAACCGATCTGCAGCCGGGCGATATCACCGTGCGGATGCACCCGCTCTCCATTAAGCGCGCCGTGGCGAATATGGTGGTCAATGCCGCCCGGTACGGCAACGGCTGGATCAAGGTCAGCAGCGGCTCCGAGCTGAGCCGCGCCTGGTTCCAGGTGGAAGATGACGGCCCGGGGATCAAACCGGAGCAGCGTAAACACCTGTTCCAGCCGTTTGTGCGCGGCGACAGCGCGCGCAGCACCAGCGGCACCGGTTTAGGTCTGGCGATTGTGCAGCGTATTGTGGATAACCATAACGGTCTGCTGGAGATTGGCACCAGCGAACGGGGTGGGTTGAGTATCCGCGCCTGGCTGCCGGTTCCATTTCCGCGCGGGGCAGGCGAAAGAGAGTTAACAGCAAAACGGTAACCCGCAGGTTACCGTTTTTATGGGCATGCCGGGTAAGCGCAGCGCTACCCGGCACAATTTTTACAGCTTCGGACCCGCACTCACCAACGCCGCACCCGCTGGCGTATCGGTGTACTTCTCAAAGTTTTGCACAAACAGCTTCGCAAGCGTGGTGGCTTTTTCCTGCCACTGCTCCGGCGACGCGTAGGTGTTGCGTGGGTCGAGGATATGGCTGTCCACGCCCGGCAGTTCGGTCGGGATTGCCAGATCGAACATCGGCAGGGTGAAGGTTTCCGCATCATCCAGCGAACCATTCAGAATGGCGTCGATAATGGCGCGGGTATCTTTGATGGAGATACGTTTGCCAGTGCCGTTCCAGCCGGTGTTGACCAGATACGCCTGGGCACCCGAGGCCTGCATGCGTTTCACCAGCACTTCGGCGTACTGCGTCGGGTGCAGCGACAGGAAGGCTGCGCCAAAGCAGGCGGAGAAGGTAGGCGTCGGCTCAGTCACACCCCGTTCGGTACCGGCCAGCTTGGCGGTAAACCCGGAGAGGAAGTGATACTGCGTCTGGCTGGCGGTAAGGCGTGAAACCGGCGGCAGCACACCAAACGCGTCGGCGGTGAGAAAGATCACCTTGGTCGCGTGGCCCGCTTTTGAAACCGGCTTAACGATATTGTCGATGTGGTAGATAGGGTAACTGACGCGGGTGTTTTCCGTTTTTGACGCATCGTCAAAATCGACCGTGCCGTCAGCACGTACCGTCACGTTCTCCAGCAGCGCATCACGACGGATCGCCTGGAAGATATCCGGCTCCGCTTCAGCCGACAGACGAATGGTCTTGGCGTAACAGCCGCCTTCGAAGTTAAACACGCCGTCGTCATCCCAGCCGTGCTCGTCATCGCCAATCAGGCGGCGTTTCGGATCGGTGGAGAGGGTAGTTTTACCGGTGCCGGAGAGGCCAAAGAAGACCGCCACGTCGCCTTTCTCGCCCACGTTCGCCGAGCAGTGCATGGAGGCAATACCTTTTAACGGCAGCAGGTAGTTCATCACCGAGAACATCCCTTTCTTCATTTCGCCGCCGTACCAGGTGCCGCCGATAAGCTGGATACGCTCCGTCAGGTTAAAGGCGACAAAGTTTTCCGAGTTCAGCCCCTGCTCTTTCCACTGCGGGTTGGTGCATTTCGCACCGTTCATCACCACAAAGTCAGGCTCGAAGCTCTGTAACTCTTCCTCGGTCGGGCGAATGAACATGTTCTTCACGAAATGGGCCTGCCAGGCGACCTCAGTGATAAAACGAACGGAAAGGCGGGTATCGGCGTTGGCACCGCAGTAAGCGTCGATAATGAACAGACGTTTACCGGAAAGTTGTTGGGTGACGAGGGATTTCAGATGCTGCCAGATTTCAGGGGAGATCGCTTTGTTGTCGTTCTTCCCTTTGCCCTTATCCGCCCACCAAAAGGTGTCGCGGGTGGTATCGTCACGGACAATGTACTTATCTTTCGGCGAACGGCCGGTAAAGATACCGGTGTCGACAGCGATAGCGCCGGTCGTCGTCAATATACCGCGCTCGTATCCTTCGAGTGCTGGATTGAGCTCTTCCTGATAAAGCGTATCGTAATCAGGGTTATAGACGATATCGCGAGCGTCGTTGATACCATAAGCCTTGAGATCTTGCGGGGTTAAACCATTAACACGCATATCACTGCTCCTTAGCCAATTTATACTGCCTGAAATTGTAGGGGTTTTCTTCGAATGTTAACCGCGACCGGGCTCATAGATTTGCGTATCTGGACAAAAACCCTTTATGACGGAAAACGCTGTGACTCCTGTCACTTTGCGGTGCAGATTATGGCAGGAATCACTTTTCGGTTGGGGAAAATGTTCCGAAAAGGTTAATGAGCGATAAATTAAACTGCGAGAATGTGAATGTAAGCGCATACATGAAAGAAAATTACGAAAGTCTTACATCACTGATAACGATTCAGCAGATTGGGGTAAATAGTGAATGAAATTAATGAGTAGGGGAGGGGGAAAGGTTAACTGCCCCCCTCAAGAGGGCAGTTAACGGCAGAACTTAGTGCAGCTGCGGATCGGCCGGGGAGGCGTTGTTGCGGATCTCGGCAATGTCCATTGCGTTAAAGACGTAGTGAGAGCCGCAGTAATCGCAGTTCATGTCGATTTCGCCATCTTCTGCCAGGATGCTGTCAATCTCTTCATCCGGCAATGTTTTCAGCGCACCCGCGCAGCGTTCACGGGAACAGGTGCACTTGAACTCGACATCCTGCGGATCGTAGAGCGTCACCTCTTCTTCGTGATACAGACGCCACAGTACTTCGTTCGCCGGTAAGGTGAACAGCTCTTCGGCTTTGATGGTTTCGGTCAGGGTGGCCAGGTGATCAAAATCATCTGCCTGCGCGTTCTGGGCTGGCAGTACCTGGAGCAGCATCCCGCCGGCACACGGCTGGCCGTCGACTTCGCCGGTACGGATAAACAGGCGCGTCGGCAGCTGTTCGGAGCGCAGGAAGTAGTCTTCCAGGCAGGCTGCCAGCGTATCGCCTTCCAGACCGACGACCCCCTGATAGCGCTCGCCCTCTTCCGGGGAGATGGTGATCACCAGGTAGCCATTGCCCACCAGCGTTTTCAGGTCTGCGTTTTCAGGGATATCGCCCTGTACGCGCGCCACGCCGCGCATCTGCTGCTGGTTGTTGCCGTTGATCACCGCCAGGCTCATCGGGCCATCACCCTGCAGCTGCACGGTGATGTCACCGGCAAATTTCAGGGTCGCAGTCAGCAGGCTGGTCGCGACCAGCAGCTCGCCCAGCACGGTTTTCACCGGCAGCGGGTAGTTGTGGTTTTCCAGAATCTGTTTCCAGGTTTCGGATACGGTAACCAGCTCGCCGCGAACGGCAAATTGTTCAAACAGATAGCGGTGTAATTGGTCGTGTTGGGCCATAGTCATCTCTCGTTCAGCAAGAATCACTCATTCTCGCCATTTTTAAATTTAATCAGATCGCGACGTTCTTTCTTGTCAGGGCGTCTGTCGGGATGCGGCATGGTCAGGGCATTCAGCTTTCGCGCCTGCGCCATCTTTTCGCGCTTCTCCACGCTTTCTGCCGTCTCTTCGTACAGGGTGCTGGCTTCCACTGCCGGGCGACGTTGTTCGGTCACGTTCTTCACGATCACCGTCCGCTCGTCGTTGCCCTGACGCAGGGTCAGGGTGGCGTTCAGCTCCACGAGCTTGCTCGGCTTGCTGCGCTGCCCGTTGTAATGCACCTTGCCGCCTTCAATCATTTCGCGGGCCAGGGCGCGCGTTTTGTAAAAGCGGGCAGCCCATAACCATTTATCCAGTCTTACCCCTTCAGAGGGTTTCTCTTTCATGGCGTCTCCTTCACGGTGAGTGAGGGGATCATCCGGCGATAGTCGTTCATTCCCGGATGTCGCAGATAGCTTTTTTCAGCCAGGCCAGAATCAGGATTGGTCACGCCAAGGCAATAACGAATGCCAAATTTTGCCGCCGCATCCAGAATGGGTTCGCTGTCATCAATGAACAACGTTCTTTCTGGCTGCAGGCCGGTCTCTTCTGCCACCGCCTGCCACAATCGCTGATCCTCTTTCGGATAACCAAATGTGTGGGTGGAAAGTAATAAATCAAGGTGTGAACCCAGCCCGGTATGTTCCAGCTTCACCGCCAGATTATGCGGGTGCGCGTTGGTCAGCAAAATGCGCCGCTTGCCGCTGGCTTTGAGTGCCTCCAGAAAGGGGACGGTATCTTCACGCAAAACGGCGCGCGGGCCCTGAGCAGTGGTCATGGCACAAATATCCAGACCAAGGCGTTCGCTCCAGTAGTCCAGACAGTACCAGTTTAGCGTATGTTGTACGGCGGTATATTGCTGGCGTATGAATTCCTGCGCCTCCAGCGGGGTGATCCCTTGCTGCTCGCCGTAGGTTTCCGGCACCAGTTTTTGCCAGAAGTAGTTATCAAACGCGAGGTCCAGCAGCGTGCCGTCCATATCCAGCAGAACGGTATCAACGTCCTGCCAGGCGATATCAAGATGCATAGGGAATACTCCAGCCAGAAGAATCGTGCGCGACAGGGTAGCATATCTGCTCGCGCACAGAGGTTATCCGATCAGGCTCTCAGGGGTAGGAACAAGCTTCGGATTGAGGCAATTTTCGTAGTACTGCTGGATCTCCGCCAGGCGGGTGCGCGAGCGCTGGTAGCGGCGTAACGCCATCACGCCGTTCCAGATAATGCAGACCACCATCGCCAGCATCAGCAGCGAAGTGGCAATGTAGCGCCATAAAACGGCGCTATCCGGTATCCGGTGCAGCTCGATATGACGGGTGCCATTGGCATCGGTAAAGATGCCGGTGACAATCCCTTCGGCGCTGAACGGCGTACGCATCAGCATCTGCGCCAGTCGTTGAAACTCTTCCCACTGCTCCTGCGCAGGGTAGTCATACAGCGCTACCGGCGGGTAGGGCTGATCGACCAGATCGCTGCCTTCATCGCTGACAATCACAAAGCCGCCGGGTGCCGGGCTGTTAAGCGCCTGCGCGGCACGTGAAGTTTCGCGCATAACGAATGGCGCGGTAGAGGTGGCGACCAGGTTTTCCAGCGACTCGGCGCTCACCGGACGCAGCAGGACGTTAACACCATCAAGACGGCCATTCGTGGCACGTTTCACCAGCGCTTCCCAGTCTTTGCTGTTGCCGAGGTTCACCAGCGCGTTCTTCAGCCGGATGCACTCATCCGCCTCTGCGCACAGATCCTGGGTCTTCAGTACGATATCGCCAAAATCATCCAGCAGGATCATGCCCGATTTCTGAATGGCGGAGCGCAACGCCGGGCTGACTCGCGTTATATCTTCCGGTTTTGGATGGAGCTGTCGGCTCAGGGCCTGGGTCAGCGCCGTGGCTTTGTTAACCGTGTCCGATTCCGGCAGCGGCAGCGGGGCCGCGTCATTCCAGATCAGCTGCGAGCAGTCAAAAGGCGCAAAAGGGGAACTCTGGCGGGCGTTCCAGTTGCCCGGCGCGTGGATATTACACATTCCCGTTCCCTTCAGATTCAGCGTATCGCCGACACGCACGCCGGCGTTTTCAAGCTGCTCGACGCTGGTGGCCTCGATGGTCTGGGCGCCTTTGATCCACGACAGGGTAAATTTAATCGGCATATCCAGCGGCACGAGGAAAATCAGCATCGCCAGCACCAGCGCTGCGCCACAGGCAATCACCGTGCTGCGCAACCAGTGCTGCAGCGGGAAGTTTTTCACTTCGTCATGCAGGGATAAGTAACGTCCCTGGCGCACCACATGCCTGTCCAGATAGATATCAACGTCGGTCTTTTGCCCTAAATCCTGGGCCAGCCACGGCTGCCAGTGGCGCGGGTAGATCAGGTCAATAATGCCCATCGAGATGTTGTTGACGTGATCCTGATCGTTTTCGCCAAACAGACCCCAGCGCTTTGGCGTTCCGCGCAGGCAGTGGATCTCACGCAGCGCGTTTTTCGCTGGCGGGGCAAATAATCCCCATAAGCCCGCCGCCAGCAGCAGCACGCCGCCACCGGCAAGCCACGGAGCAAACACATCCGGGCTCAGCAGGCAGAAGAAGAACAGCAGGAAGGCGGCGACAATCAGCAGCGCTTCACGAATGCCATCCGGGCGGCTGAGGGCATACTCTTCGTGGGTCTCCTGACGAATGTTCAGCAGCTCGATCTGCTCTGTCTCTTCGCCACGAATCGACGCCTGGGTTGAGCTGACATGTTCCAGCGCCAGATGCGGCGCTTCCTGGACATACTCGGCGATGGAGTGGCCGTTCAGGACAATCACCAGCGGGATAGTGTCGGTGTGGATCAGCTCAACGCTGTTTTCATCATTGATGTACTGCTCCCAGAACGGCGGCAGGTGCACTTCGATGGAGTCGAGGTAGTAGCGCCATTTATTGGGATCGTCTGTAGTAATGCCATAGCGGGTAATGGAGCGCGTCAGGCAGAGCACGGTATTGCTCTCAGCGTTCAGGCTTAACGAGACCGGGGCCGCGCTGGCACCTGTCGCAGGCATCTGCTGAATGCGGTTAAACGACTCGAGATATTGCTCAATCGCGCTGCGCTCTTCGGCGGCGAGTTTACGTGTGCTCGCCCCGGTAAAGGCGTTGAGATAAGGCAGGCGATATCGACGCTGCGAACGACGTCTGAACAACCACCCTGCAATCAATGCGCAGGCCAGCATAGCAGCGATAATTATTAAAATGGTGCTCATGCTTTCCCCATCTTACTTTTCTTACAGGTGTAGTCAGTAGCACCTTTAACAGTGAATGCGTGTCTGTGGTTGGCTATCGGCATGTAAGGCGTTGAACTTGAGCAATTTGAAGCGCATCCCAGTGTTCGCTGATGATAGCAAAGGCAACCGTGGCGGAATATCAGCAAATTCCTGGAATAATTTCAACCTATTGACTTTTGTGTTGAAATGCGTAATGAATCTGATTAGGTTGCACAAATGTAAATAAAGCGCGAATGACATTGCCGAAACCGTGCGGCGTATCGCACAATGAGGCCAGTTCACCCAGCAAAGACCCGTCAAAATGAGCAAACCCTTACAAAAGCCCACTATCCTGAATGTGGAGACCGTCGCCAAATCGCGGCTGTTTAACGTTGAGAGCGTGGACCTGGAGTTCAGTAACGGCGTGCGCCGCGTCTACGAGCGTATGCGTCCCTCCACGCGCGAAGCCGTCATGATTGTGCCTATTGTCGACGAGCATCTGATCCTGATCCGCGAATACGCGGTGGGAACGGAATCTTATGAGCTGGGCTTCTCCAAAGGACTTATCGATCCCGGCGAGTCGGTTTATGAAGCTGCGAACCGTGAACTGAAAGAAGAGGTAGGTTTTGGCGCAAAGGAGCTTACCTTCCTGAAAAAACTCAGCATGGCGCCCTCCTATTTCTCCAGCAAGATGAATATCGTGCTGGCGGAAGATCTCTATCCTGAATCGCTGGAAGGCGATGAACCTGAACCGCTGCCGCAGGTACGCTGGCCGCTGGCGCATCTGATGGATCTGCTTGAAGAGCCCGATTTTAACGAAGCCCGAAACGTGAGCGCACTGTTTCTGGTGCGGGAGTGGCTGAAAGGGCAGGGAAGGCTGTAGCGGAAAATCCCCCCTCCACAGGGAAGGGGGAGATAGATCAGAAGAGTTCTTGCGTTTCGCCGTTATCTATCAACGTTGTACCCACCTCATGCACCACCTGATGCGTTGGCTGCGTACCTTCGATGAAATACTCCTCACGACTGTTACCCCCGTTAGCCAGCTGACCGCTGCTGCGATCGATATTGA
The DNA here is from genome assembly GCF_055805075.1 of Leclercia sp. GHBNCSD. Classification (NCBI taxonomy): domain Bacteria; kingdom Pseudomonadati; phylum Pseudomonadota; class Gammaproteobacteria; order Enterobacterales; family Enterobacteriaceae; genus Leclercia; species Leclercia sp. GHBNCSD. The sequence continues at coordinate 2,370,828 of NZ_JBQVYO010000001.1, forward strand.
CCGTTACGATGCCCGGCGGTGGCGTGAGCGGCTCTTCCGGTACGCCATCAAGAACGATCTTCATAAAGGCATCCCACGCGGGCTGCGCGCTTTTGGCTCCGCCCTCGTAACCGGAGATCTGATCTTTAATCGCCCCGGAAGCCGTGGTACGACCTAAATCGCGACGGTGATCGTCAAAGCCGATCCACACCGAAGTGACCGCGCCCGGGCCATAACCTGAGAACCAGGCATCTTTGGAGCTGTTGGTGGTGCCGGTTTTGCCGCCGATATCCTTGCGCTGCAAATCACGACCGGCACGCCAGCCTGTACCCTGCCAGCCCGGTTCACCAAAGATGTTGCTGTTCAGCGCGCTCTTGATCAGGAACGCCAGCGGAGTGTTAATCACGTGCGGGGCGTACTCCTGAGCACCGGTCTGGGCGACCAGCGCCTGGTTCGCCTGCTGGAGCTGCGGCATCGGCACCGCCGCATTTTGCCGCTCCTGTGAAATCGCCACATCCTCCATGTCCTGGTTGTTCAGCGCGTCTGACTTAGGCGTATCGCCATAGATGACGGGAATGTCACACTCGGCGCAGGCGATCTTCGGCTTGGCCTCAAACAGCACGCCGCCCTGGTCGTTCTCGATTTTGCTGATGAAGAACGGATCGACCAGGAAGCCGCCGTTGGCCATCACCGCATAACCGCGGGCGACCTGTAGCGGGGTAAACGACGCGGAGCCCAGCGCCAGCGACTCGGTATGCACGATATTCTGCGCCGGGAAGCCGAAGCGCTGCAGGTACTCCGCCGCATAATCGACGCCCATGGCACGCATGGCGCGCACCATCACTACGTTTTTCGACTGCCCCAGTCCCTGACGCAGGCGAATCGGACCCGCGTACTCTGCCGGTGAGTTTTTTGGCCGCCAGTCGGAACCGGCCCCGGCATCCCAGCGGGAGATCGGCACGTCATTGAGAATACTGGCGAGGGTCAGACCCTTGTCCATTGCCGCGGTGTAGAGGAACGGCTTGATATTGGAACCGACCTGACGCAGCGCCTGAGTGGCACGGTTAAACTTGCTCTGATTGAAGTCGAAGCCGCCCACCAGCGCCAGGACCGCGCCGTTATGCGGGTCGATAGAGACCAGCGCCGAGTTAACGTCCGGGATCTGTCCCAGCCACCAGGCGTCGTTAACCTGGCGGACCCAGATTTGCTGGCCCACCTGTACTACGTCGGTCACTTTGCGTGGCGTCGCGCCCTGCTGTGTATCAGAGCGATACGGACGTGCCCAGCGTACCCCTTCCATCCGCAGCGACACGGAGGTGCCGTCGGCGAGCATCGCCGTGGCTTCCTGCGGATTGGCCTGGGTCACCACCGCCGCCACGAAGGGCCCATAGCCCGGCAGCGGCTTCAGGGTGTCGGTAATTTTTTTACTGCTCCAGGCGGATTCACCCACCTTCCACAGCACGTTTGACGGGCCGCGGTAGCCGTGGCGCATATCGTAATCTATTACATTGTTACGCACCGCCTGCTGCGCGCCCTGCTGGATGTTGCGGCTGATGGTGGTGTAGACGCGGTAGCCATCCTCGTAGGCTTGTTCGCCGTAGCGGGAGACCATCTCCTGACGAACCATTTCACTCAGATAGGGAGCGGAGAAGGCAATTTCCGGCGCGTGATAGTTGGCATCAATCACCTCACTGCGCGCCTGATCGTACTGCGTCTGGCTGATATAGCCCTCGCTCAGCATACGCGACAGCACCACATTGCGACGTGCTGTCGCGCGATCCAGCGAGTAGAGCGGGTTGAAGGTAGAAGGCGCCTTCGGCAAACCGGCGATGGTCGCCATTTCACTCAGGGTCAGCTGTTCGATGGATTTACCGAAATAGACCTGCGCCGCCGCGCCCACGCCATAGGCACGGTAGCCGAGATAGATCTTGTTGAGGTAAAGCTCAAGGATCTCATCTTTATTCAGCAGCTGCTCAATGCGGATCGCCAGGAAGACTTCCTTAATCTTACGCATCAGCGTTTTTTCAGGACTCAGGAAGAAGTTACGCGCCAGCTGCTGGGTGATGGTACTCGCCCCCTGCGAAGCATGGCCGGAGAAGAGCGCCACGCTTGCGGCACGGAAAATCCCCACCGGGTCGACGCCGTGGTGCTCATAAAAGCGGCTATCTTCTGTGGCAATGAAGGCTTTCACCATTTCTGGCGGAATTTGATTCAGCGTCAGCGGGATACGCCGCTTTTCGCCGTACTGGGCAATCAGCTCGCCATCGGCGCTATAAACCTGCATCGGGATCTGAAGGCGTACGTCACGAAGCGTAGCGACATCAGGCAGTTGCGGCTCAATATATTTGTACAAACCAAAAATCGAGCCTGCTCCAAGCAGAATGCAACAGACTGCAAGGATCAATAAATACTTTACGAACTTCACTGGAGATTTCCCATTTAGTTTGAACTGGGCAGTTTCTAAACAATCGCGCGGTAGTATAAAGGCAAGCCTGTAGCATTGATATAGCCGTTATCCCCCCGGACGATAAGGAGATCGTGAAACATGGTATTTAAAACATGGCGAACAGGCGTTCATATTCAACAGGATAAGGTGCTGGCCGTCGCGCTGGTACGCAGAAAGTCGGGCTGGGGGCTGCGCCGCTGGTGGCAGCTCCCCCTCGCGGAGGGTGTTATCCGCGACGGGCAAATTCTTCAGCCCGAACAACTGGCTGCAGCGCTGCGCGAGTGGCGACAGTGGCTGCCTTACCAGCATCAGGTACTTCTCGCCTTTCCGGCCGCCCGCACCCTGCAACGCACCTTTCCGCGCCCGGCGATAACCCTGCGCGACAGCGAAGAGACGGCCTGGATTGGCGCGGCCTTGAGCCGCGAGCTGGAGATGGCACCCGATGCCCTGCGTTTTGATTATGCGGAAGATACGTTCAGCCAGGGGTATCAGGTTACCGCGGCACAAAATAAAGAGATCGCCACGCTGCTGGAGCTGGCCCGGGTGTTACGTCTGCGGCTGGCCGCGATCACACCCGATGCCGGGGCGCTGGCCCATTTTCTGCCTTTTGTAGACGCGCCTGCCCAGTGCGTTGTCTGGCGCGATCGGGATCAATGGCTATGGGCGATGCGTCACCAGTGGGGCAGGCGTGGGCTGGCGGAGGCGCCCGATGTTGAAAGCCTTGCAGCCCTGCTGGCGCTAAGGGTTGAGGAGATCGCCTGCTGCGATATGCGCAGTTTCGACCCCTGGAACGTGTTGTCCCACCGGCAACCGCCGCTGCCTGAAAATGGCGCGGATTTTAGCGTCGCACTGGCGTTAGCGCTGGCGACGGGAGGCTATGCGCGATGAGCGCGGCCAATCTGCTGCCGTGGCGTCAGCAACAAAAACGCCACTGCCTGCGCTTCTGGGGCTTGCTGTTCACCGGCTCGCTGCTGGTAACGCTGGGGCTCTGGATCGCCCGGCGGGCCGACGCCCCGCTGCAAGCGCAGGTTTTCGCGCAGCGACAGGCCAGCGATGTGGCGCTGAGGCAGGCGCTGGCGCAGCGGCAAACGCAGTGGACGGCGCGTATTGTTCAACGCCAGCAACAGCAGCGCTGGGCGCAAAAAAAAGCGCAGACGGAGGCATGGCAGACGATCCTCATCGCCCTGGCCCGCGCCCTGCCGGAGCAGGCATGGCTGGCGCAGCTCCGTTTCCAGCACTCCACCCTCTCCCTGAGTGGCTACGCCGCCACGTTACCGGCGCTTGCGGCGCTGGAGAGAGCGCTACGCCAGCTGCCGGGGTTTACCCCCACCGCGCCCGGCGAGATGCGCCAGGACGCGCAGGGGCGCTGGCAATTTAGCTGGGCGCTGACCCGCAAGGAGCAGGCTGATGCGGATCCCTCCTGACATCTGGTACGCGTTGTCCCCGCGCTGGCGCTGGCTGTGCTGGGGCCTCAGCTCAGGGTTGATGCTGCTCTGCGTGATCGGGGGGCAGCTAGGCATGCAGCAGCAACAGCTTGCCACACACCAGGCTCAGCACGCGCGTGACGCGGCGATCAACGGCCGCTTATGGACCGCGGTGCGTAAGCTCTCGCCCGTTGAGGAGGCGCCATCGTCCGTGGCGTCACGGCCCTTTTCGCCGCTGGAGTTCGATACCGGTGAGCTACGCATGGTGCGCTGGCAACCCGTCAGTGCTGGAGGCGAACTGGTGGTCGAGGCGGTCTGGGGGCAGATCCCCGGGCTGTTTGCCACTCTCGCCCAACGCGACGTGGCGGTGGCGCGTTTTACGCTCCAGCCAGAACAGCAAAAGCTGCGCCTCACCCTGCACCTGGAGCGCCAGAATGCGGGTTAGCGGTGGCGTACTGCTTCTGCTGCCGCTTCTTCTCGGCATGCGCGATCCGTTTCAGGCTCCGGTGTCACGCTGCCCCGATGCAGCCCTGAGCCAGTGGCATTATGCCGGGCTGGTATCCGGCGCGGTGCCGGTGGGCATCGTCAGGGATGAAAAGTCCCGCTGGTTGCGGGTGCGTCGCGGCGACACGTTGCCTCAGGGCTGGCGGGTAAGGGTGCTGGATGAAAAGGAGTTGGTCATCGACACGTCTGAGGCGTGTGAACCGCCGTTATGGCGATGGCAACGACAAGGAACGAAACAGGATGAAAAGAGGGATGGTGGCATTGCTGCTGATCGGCGGCCAGACGCTGGCAGCGGAACCGTTGGCCGTGAATCTGGTCGTGGATGATGTGCCGGTCGCCCAGCTTCTGCAGGCCCTGGCGGAGCAGGAGAACCGCAATATGATTATCGCACCGGACGTGAGCGGCAATGTCTCTCTGCGTCTGCAAAAGGTTCCCTGGTTACAGGCGATACAGACGGTGGTGACCAGCGCCGGGCTGGTGATGCGCCAGCAGGAGGGCATCTTTTATATCCACAGCGCCGCCTGGCAACAACAGCAGCAGGCCAGAAAAGAGGCGGAGCGCGCTAAGCGTCAGCTCAGTGTGCCGCTGGAGGCGCGCAGTTTTTCTCTCTCCTATGCGGATGCGGGCGATCTCAGGCAGGCTGCCGAAAAGCTCCTCAGCCCAAAAGGCAGCCTTGCGGTGGACAAACGCACCAACCGTCTGCTGGTGCGCGACAGCCGGGCTGCGCTGGATGCGTTACAGCACTGGGTGGGGCAGATGGATCTGCCGGTAGCCCAGGTCGAGTTGGCGGCACACATTGTCAGCATGAGTGAAAAAAGCCTGCGGGAGCTGGGCGTAAAGTGGAGTCTGGCGCAGGCGCAGCAGCCCGGTAAGCCCGGAGAGCTGACGATACTCAACAGCGATCTTGCGGTGACCAACGCCACGACGCAGGTGGGTTTCACTATCGGCCGGATTAATGGCCGGTTGCTGGACATTGAGCTCTCCGCCCTGGAACAAAAACAGCAGGTGGATATTATCGCCAGCCCGCGTCTGCTGGCGTCGCACATGCAGCCTGCCAGCATTAAACAGGGGAGTGAAATTCCCTATCAGGTCTCCAGCGGAGAGAGCGGCGCGACGTCGGTGGAATTTAAAGAGGCGGTACTGGGCATGGAGGTGACCCCGGTGGTGCTGGCCAATGGACGTGTACGCCTGAAGCTGCGCATCAGCGAGAACAGCCCGGGCCAGGTGCTGAAGCAGGCCGACAGTGAAACCATGATGATAGACAAGCAGGAGATCGAAACCCAGGTAGAGGTCAAAAGTGGTGAAACGCTGGCCTTAGGTGGAATTTTTTCTCAGAGACATAAAAGCGGGAGTGAAAATGTGCCAGGCTTGAGCCGTATCCCCATCCTGGGGCAGTTTTTTCGCCATCAGGGTAAAGACAACGAGCGCCGGGAATTAGTGGTTTTTATTACCCCTCGTCTGGTTGCGACACCCTGATAAGCGGTAACGCCCCACCTGATTTTGCATTCTGTTTGTTGCAGATGTTTGACGTGGGGCATTAATTAGCATACAAGGAGTACCGATTTGAGAATCAGCCTACTCAATCTCACACCTTAACAACTTAAGCGGCAGGCAGGGTGATTTATTCTGTTGCCAAACAAGCTGGAGTATTGAGATAATTTTTAGTCTGACTCTCGCTCTATCGCATATGAGGTTTCAGTTCATGTCCTGTTACGCCAGGTATCGGCGAAGCGGGTTTACCATTAACGAATAGTCTTAGTAGTACCGAAAAAATGGCAGAGAAACGCAATATCTTTCTGGTTGGGCCTATGGGTGCCGGCAAAAGCACTATTGGGCGCCAGTTAGCTCAACAACTCAATATGGAATTTTACGATTCTGATCAAGAGATTGAGAAACGAACCGGAGCTGATGTGGGCTGGGTCTTCGATGTAGAAGGCGAAGAGGGTTTCCGTGACCGAGAAGAAAAAGTCATCAATGAACTTACGGAAAAACAGGGCATTGTGCTGGCTACTGGCGGCGGCTCTGTAAAATCTCGCGAAACTCGCAACCGTCTCTCCGCCCGCGGTGTCGTGGTCTATCTCGAAACGACCATCGAAAAACAACTGGCGCGTACGCAGCGTGATAAAAAACGCCCGTTGCTGCAGGTTGAGACGCCTCCACGTGAAGTTCTGGAAGCGCTGGCAGATGAACGCAATCCCCTGTACGAAGAGATTGCTGACGTCACCATTCGCACAGACGATCAGAGCGCTAAAGTGGTCGCAAACCAGATTATTCATATGCTGGAAAGCAACTGATTCTGGCTTTATATATACTCGCCTGCGGGTAAAAAGTATTTAAGGTGGATGTCGCGCTATGGAGAGGATTACAGTCACTCTCGGTGAACGGAGTTACCCTATCACTATCGCGGCTGGTTTGTTTAACGACCCAGCTTCCTTCTTACCACTGAAAGCGGGTGATCAGGCAATGCTGGTCACCAATGAGACGCTGGCTCCGCTTTATCTCGACCGCGTACGTCAGCTGCTTGAACAGGCTGGCGTGAAGGTCGACAGTGTGATTCTGCCTGATGGCGAGCAGTATAAAAGCCTGACGGTACTTGATACCGTCTTCACCGCATTACTGCAAAAACCGCACGGTCGCGACACAACACTGCTGGCATTAGGCGGCGGTGTTGTTGGCGATCTGACCGGGTTTGCGGCAGCAAGCTATCAGCGTGGCGTTCGTTTTATTCAGATCCCGACCACGCTGTTGTCGCAGGTTGACTCTTCTGTTGGCGGCAAAACCGCCGTAAACCATCCGCTTGGCAAAAACATGATTGGCGCGTTCTATCAGCCCGCGTCGGTGGTGGTGGATCTCGACTGCCTGCAAACGCTGCCGAAGCGCGAGCTGGCATCTGGCCTGGCGGAAGTGATCAAGTACGGCATTATTCTGGATGGCGAGTTCTTTAGCTGGCTTGAAGAGAATATGGACGCCTTATTGCGCCTGGATGGTCAGGCGATGGCGTACTGTATTCGCCGTTGTTGTGAGCTGAAAGCAGAAGTGGTTGCCGCAGACGAGCGCGAAACAGGCTTACGTGCTTTACTGAATCTGGGGCACACCTATGGCCATGCTATCGAAGCCGAAATGGGCTACGGTAACTGGCTGCATGGCGAGGCCGTGGCGGCAGGGATGGTGATGGCCGCTCGCACCTCGGAGCGTCTGGGTCAGTTCAGCAAGGCGGATACACAACGCATTATCACGTTGCTTGAGCGTGCCGGGTTACCGGTGACGGGACCGCGCGAAATGTCAGCGCAGGCCTACTTGCCGCACATGATGCGTGATAAAAAAGTATTAGCAGGCGAGATGCGTCTGGTACTCCCGCTTGCAATCGGAAAGAGTGAAGTTCGTGGCGGTGTGCCGCACGATGTCGTTCTTGGCGCTATTGCTGATTGCCAGCAAGCGTAACTATTAGAAAGGTCCGGCTGCGGTAATACGTAGCCATTTTGCTTCAGGTGATGTGCAAAGTCGTAGGCATAAGCCTTTTAGTGGGGTGTTAAATGGATGAATTCAAACCAGAAGACGAGCTGAAACCCGATCCCAGCGATCGTCGTACTGGTCGTACTCGCCAATCTTCAGAACGCGATAACGAGCCGCAAATCAACTTTGATGAGGTCGATCTGGACAATGACGATCCTCGTCCTTCGCGTGGCCGCGCCGCCCGCGAGGAGCGTGAAGAAGAGGATTATGAGTCCGAAGATGATTCAATGGACGAAGCGCCCGTACAGCGTCGCCCGCGCAAGCGTAAGGCCGCTGCGGCGAAACCCGCTTCCCGCCAATATATTATGATGGGCCTGGGGGTGCTGGTCCTGCTGCTGCTGATTATCGGCGTCGGCTCCGCACTGAAAGCCCCGTCCACCTCGCCTGCAGAACAAACTGCTTCCGGCGAGAAGAGTATCGATCTTTCCGGCAGCGCTGCCGACCAGGCAAATGGCTCGCAGCCAGCGCCAGGCGCTACCTCCGCAGAGAATACGCAGCAGGAGATCTCTCTGCCGCCTGTTGCCTCCACGCCGACTCAGGGCCAGTCTCCGGCTACTCCTGAAGGCCAGCAGCGCGTTGAGGTTCAGGGCGATCTGAATAACGCCCTGACGCAGCCGCAGAGCGAGCAGCAGGTTAACAATGTAGTGGTGAACTCCACCCTGCCGACCGAGCCTGCGACCGTAGCGCCAATCCGTGGTGCTACCGGGCAACAGCAGACGGCGGCGGCAGAATCTGCGCCACGTCAGACTAAACCTGCGCAGCATCAGGAGCGTAAGCAGGCGGTAATTGAGCCGAAGCGTGAAGCGAAGCCGCAGCCTGTTGCGAAAGCAGAAGCGCCAAAAGCAGCCGCGCAGCCGAAGCACACTGAAACGGCAACCAGCGCCCCGGCGAAAGCGCCTGCGACAACCGCGACGGCACCGAAAGCAACGCCAGCGCCGACCGCAACAGCATCGACGCCAGCGGCGAGCGCCCCGGCGGCTTCTGCCAGCACCGGTAAATCGACAGGGAACGTGAGTTCACTGAAGTCTGCGCCGTCCACCAACTACACGTTGCAGCTGAGCAGCTCTTCCAGCTATGACAACCTCAACGGCTGGGCGAAAAAATCGAACCTGAAAAACTTTGTTGTCTATGAGACCACCCGTAACGGTCAGCCATGGTATGTGCTGGTAAGCGGTGTGTACTCATCGAAAGACGAAGCAAAACGCGCGGTTGCCACACTGCCAGCCGACGTTCAGGCGAAAAATCCGTGGGCGAAGCCGATCCGTCAGGTTCAGTCCGATTTGAAGTAATCTGTGAAGCGCAGGATGCTGTCGGAGCTTTCTCCACAGCCGGAGAAGGTGTAATCAGTTAGTCAGCATGAAAAAAAATCGCGCTTTTTTGAAATGGGCAGGGGGGAAATACCCCCTGCTCGATGATATTCAAAAACACCTGCCAGACGGCGAGTGTCTTGTCGAACCCTTTGTTGGTGCGGGCTCGGTATTTCTCAATACCAACTACTCCCGCTATATCCTTGCGGATATCAACAGCGACCTGATCAGTCTTTACAACATCGTAAAAGAGCGTACCGATGAGTACGTCGATGAGGCGCGCAAGCTGTTTACGCCAGAGAACAACACCCCGGACGTTTACTATCAGCACCGCGCTGAGTTTAATCAGTGCCAGGATAAGTTCCGCCGTGCGCTGCTGTTCCTCTATCTTAATCGCCACGGTTACAACGGCCTGTGCCGGTATAATCTGCGTGGTGAATTCAACGTGCCGTTTGGCCGCTACAAGCGCCCCTATTTCCCTCAGGCCGAGCTGTATCACTTTGCTGAAAAAGCGCAGAATGCAGAGTTTTATTGCCTCTCGTATGAAGAGTGTATGAACCTTGCTGACGTCAATTCGGTGGTTTACTGTGACCCCCCGTACGCACCGCTGTCTGCTACGGCGAACTTTACCGCTTATCACACCAACAGCTTTAGCCCTGCCGAGCAGGCGCATCTGGCGGGGATGGCGGAAAAGCTGGTCAGCAAAAGTATCCCGGTGTTAATTTCGAATCACGATACGCCCGATACGCGCGAATGGTACAAGGCCGCGGAGCATTTTCAGGTCAAAGTCCGGCGCAGCATCAGCAGCAACGGCGGCACACGTAAAAAGGTGGACGAACTGCTGGCACTCTATCTGCCCTGAGCCGTTTCGCCCGCCGTTAAACAAAGTTCAAGGAGATGCGGATGAAACAGTATTTGATTGCACCCTCAATTCTTTCGGCTGATTTTGCCCGGCTGGGCGAAGATACCGCGAAAGCACTGGCTGCCGGTGCGGATGTCGTTCATTTCGACGTTATGGATAACCACTACGTGCCTAACCTGACCATCGGCCCGATGGTCCTGAAGGCGCTGCGCAATTATGGCGTGACCGCACCGATTGACGTGCACCTGATGGTAAAACCGGTCGATCGCATCGTGCCAGATTTTGCCGCCGCGGGTGCCAGCATCATCACCTTCCATCCTGAAGCCTCCGAACACGTTGACCGTACGCTACAGCTGATCAAAGAGCACGGCTGTAAGGCGGGCCTGGTCTTCAATCCGGCCACGCCGCTGAGCTACCTGGATTACGTCATGGACAAGCTGGACGTGATCCTGCTGATGTCCGTTAACCCGGGCTTTGGCGGGCAGTCTTTCATTCCGCATACGCTGGATAAACTGCGGGAAGTACGTCGCCGTATCGACGAGTCTGGCTTTGATATCCGCCTCGAAGTGGATGGCGGCGTGAAGGTCAGCAACATCGGCGAAATCGCGGCGGCGGGGGCAGATATGTTTGTCGCGGGTTCGGCTATTTTCGATCAGCCGGACTACAAAAAAGTCATTGATGAAATGCGCAGTGAACTGGCAAAGGTAAGTCATGGATAATTTGCAGGCAATTCGGGGTGTTGCATTTGACCTCGACGGTACGCTGGTGGACAGCGCACCGGGTTTAACCGCGGCGGTCGATCAGGCGCTGTACGCGCTGGAGCTGCCGGTGGCGGGCGAAGAACGTGTGGTGACGTGGATCGGTAACGGGGCTGACGTGCTGATGGAGCGCGCGCTGACCTGGGCGCGCCAGGAGCGTGCTGTTCAACGTGCGGCGCAGGGCAAGCCGGGTGTCGATCATGCAGACATCCCTCAGGAAGAGCAGGTGCGTATCCTGCGTAAGCTGTTTAACCGTTTTTATGAAGAGACGGTGGAAGAGGGTAGCTTCCTGTTCCCGGATGTGGCCGCTACGCTGAGCGCGCTGCATGCTCAGGGTCTGCCGCTAGGGCTGGTGACCAACAAGCCGACGGCGTTCGTCGCCCCGCTGCTGGAAGCGCTCGATATCGCTCACTATTTCTCGGTTATTGTCGGCGGCGACGATGTGCAGAACAAGAAGCCGCATCCCGAACCGCTACTGCTGGTGGCAGGAAAATTATCCTTACCGCCTGAAGCGCTGCTCTTTGTGGGTGATTCGCGCAATGATATTCTGGCTGCCAGGGCCGCAGGCTGCCCGTCCGTTGGCCTGACTTATGGCTATAACTACGGTGAATCCATTACGCTGAGTGAGCCGGATTTTGTCTTCGACCACTTCAAAGATTTGTTGCCCGTTCTCGGGCTTTCGCACAGTGAAAATCAGGAATTGAAAAATGACTAAGCCCATCGTATTTAGTGGCGCACAGCCCTCAGGTGAACTGACCATTGGCAACTATATGGGTGCGCTGCGTCAGTGGGTTGGCATGCAGGATGATTACCACTGCATTTATTGCATCGTGGATTTGCACGCTATCACCGCGCGTCAGGATCCTGAGAAACTGCGTAAGGCCACGCTGGATACGCTTGCGCTCTATCTGGCCTGTGGTATCGACCCGGAGAAAAGCACCATTTTCGTTCAGTCTCACGTGCCGGAGCATGCGCAGCTGGGCTGGGCGCTGAACTGCTACACCTACTTTGGCGAACTGAGCCGCATGACGCAGTTCAAGGACAAATCGGCCCGCTACTCGGAAAACATCAACGCCGGTCTGTTTGATTACCCGGTGCTGATGGCCGCTGACATTCTGCTCTACCAGACCAACCAGGTGCCGGTGGGTGAAGATCAGAAGCAGCATCTGGAGCTGAGCCGCGATATCGCCCAGCGCTTTAACGCGCTGTATGGTGATGTCTTCAAAGTGCCGGAGCCGTTTATTCCGAAGTCCGGCGCCCGCGTGATGTCCCTGCTGGAGCCGACCAAAAAGATGTCCAAGTCGGACGATAACCGCAACAACGTTATCGGCCTGCTGGAAGATCCGAAAGCGGTGGTGAAAAAGCTCAAGCGTGCGGTGACCGATTCGGACGAGCCGCCTGTGGTGCGTTACGACGTGCAGAACAAAGCGGGCGTCTCTAACCTACTGGATATTCTCTCTGGCGTGACGGGCCGTACCATTCCGGAGCTGGAGCAGCACTTCGAAGGTAAGATGTATGGCCATCTGAAAGGTGAAGTGGCTGAAGCGGTTTCCGGCATGCTCACCGAGCTGCAGGCGCGCTATCACCAGTTCCGCAATGACGAAGCTTACCTGCAGAAGGTGATGAAAGAGGGCGCCGAGAAGGCCAGCGCACGCGCCTCAGAAACCCTGAAAGCGGTCTACGAAGCGATTGGGTTTGTGGCGAAGCCTTAAGCTTGTTTGCCGGGTGGCGGCTTCGCCTTACCCGGCCTACGGGATATAAAAAAACCGGGAATTTCCCGGTTTTTTCTATTGCCTGCGAAACGGTTACTGATTCGCTGCCGGGCCGCAGCCACCGATGATCTTAGAGATGGAGATCGCCGGGTGGAGCAGGTAATCGTAGCTGCAGTTATTTTTGGTGTTTTGCACGTGGCCAGTGCACGCCGTCAGGGTTGTTAAGATGCCTGCAACCAGGGCAATCTTTGCCAGTTTAAACATAACGCTTCCTTGTCTGTAACGTGAGGGAATATATAGAAAATGTGCTTTCGCGGAAGGTATGTTATCGGCAGCGTCAGGAGAGGAGTAGTCCATTACAGGACTACTCATTTAGCGGGGAATATGTTCAGCCTGGCTTAATGGTTTGAAAACCAGTTGAGTTTGTCACGCAGCGCCACCACGCGACCCACCACGATCAGCGCCGGGCTTTCAACCTGCTGCGCCAGCTCGCCCAACTGGGTTAACACGCCGCTGACCACGCGCTGTTTAATCGATGTGCCGTTCTCTACCAGCGCAACCGGCATTTCTGCATCCATGCCATGTTCAAGCAGTTTCGCCTGTATCGTCGCCGCCTGGTTCAGCCCCATATAGAAGACCAGAGTCTGTTTTTCTGCGGCCAGGTTATGCCAGTCCAGCTCGCTGCCGGTTTTCAGATGGCCGGTAACCAGACGTACGCTCTGGGCGTAATCGCGATGGGTCAGCGGAATGCCGGAATAGGCGGAGCAACCGGAGGCTGCGGTAATGCCCGGCACCACCGAGAAGGGAATGCCCGCTTCGCATAGCGTCTCCAGCTCCTCGCCGCCGCGCCCGAAGATAAACGGATCGCCGCCTTTCAGCCGCACCACGCGTTTACCCTTCTGGGCTTCACGCAGCAGGATCTGGTTAATCTCTTCCTGCGGAACGCAGTGATAACCTGCGCGCTTGCCGACAAACACCCGGTCGGCATCCCGGCGCACCAGGTTCATAATGTCGTCAGAGACCAGGCGGTCATAGACCACGATATCCGCCTGCTGGATCTGCTGTAGCCCTTTCAGGGTTAACAGGCCGGCATCACCCGGACCGGCACCCACCAGCACCACTTCGCCCCGGTGATCGAGCGGGGCATTGATCAGTTGCTCGGTGGTTTCATCCACGGCCTTTTGATCCTGATTCGCCAGCGACTGCGCCAGCCGGTCGTTCACAAAGAATTTTTCCCAGAAACGACGGCGTTCGCCCACGGTGGCAAACTGCTTTTTCACACGGCTTCGCAGCTGCCCCGCATACTGGGCCACCTGGCCTAAATGCTGCGGCAGAATGGCTTCCAGCTTTTCACGCAGCAGGCGCGCCAGTACCGGCGAGGTGCCACCGGAGGAGACAGCGACCATCAACGGCGAGCGGTCGATAATCGACGGCATGATAAAGCTCGCCTCTTTCGGCGCATCCACCACGTTGCAGAAGATCCGCCGCGCTTCACAGGCATCGCTAACGCGCTGGTTAACCGCATCGTCGTCGGTGGCGGCGATGGTCAGCCAGCAGGTATCGAGCAGCGTTTCGTTGAACTCACCCTCAACGAGGGTGAGCATCCCTTCCTGCGCCCACACGGTGAATTGCGGGGCGAAGTCGAGGGCGTTGACGGTAAGTCGGGCACCTGCGTCTAACAGCAGGCGGGCTTTGCGTTCAGCCACATCGCCACCACCTACGAGCAGGCAGTCACGATTGCGTAATTGACAGAATATTGGCAGGTGATCCACGACATTACCTCTTACTGGTTGGCTTTCGCCTGAACGGTTGCGATGGTTGCAGGAGTCGGACGCTCCGCTTTAGGGGTAGCATACCAGTAACCCCAACCCATAAATACAACCCCGGAAAGGGTATTGCCAAGCGTTACCCACAACAGGTTATGGCCGATACCTGACAGGGTATACGCTTCGCTGTGGTGACCGAACCAGGAGAGGGCAAACAGCGTCATGTTGGCGATGGAGTGTTCGTAGCCAGAGGCGATAAAGGCCAGCAGACACCACCAGATAGCGATGAACTTCGCGGCGCCGTCAGTACGGATTGCCATCCAGATAGCCAGGCAAACCAGCCAGTTACAGAGCGCGCCTTTAAAGAAGAGCACCATCGCCGGGGCGGTAGTTTTTGCCAGCGCGACGGTGTGCACGAGGCTGGTATCGACCGGCAACAGGCTTCCGCCGCCCCAGCTATACAGCAGCGCGACAAACACCGAGCCCACCAGGTTACCGAGCCAGGTCTGCGGCAGAATGCCCCACATCTGGCCCTGAGTGATGGTGCCCGCTTTGACACCCAGCGTCAGGAACATGGTGTGACCGGTGAACAGTTCAGAACCGGCGATGATGACCAGGGTTAAAGCGATCCCGAAGGTGGCGCCCATCACCAGCGGACGCACAGACGGGTCGACGAGGTTACCAAGAGTGAAAATTAAAATGATCCCCAGGCCGACATAGGCGCCCGCCATGGCGGAGCTGATCCAGAAGCCGAGAGGACTGTTTTTACTGAGGCGTGCAATCCGGGCAGCGTTAGCCGCACACTTATTGATGGTGTCTGTAAACATTTGATTATCCAGAATAGTAATGAAAGAAAGAATAAATACGTTGTAGGCCGGATAAGGAGCCTGCTCCGCCACCCGGCAATTGCCCGGCGGCGCAGCGCTTGCCGGGCCTACAACATCAAAATCAAAACAAATAGCGGGGGCATTGCGCCCCCGTTTCAATCAGCCTCTCAGCTGCACCTTGCCGTCCTTCACGCGAACGTCATAGTGTTTAACGGAGCGGGTTTCGTCTTCCATACAGTGGCCGTCGCTCAGGCGGAAGCGCTGCTTTTTCAGCGGGCTGGCAACCCACAGCTCCCCCTGATGCTCAGCGATAATCCCACGGGAAAGCACGCTGGCCTCAAAGAACGGGTCGATATTGCTGATGGCAAAAACCTGTTCGTCGTGGCGCGGACGGAAAATGGCAACCTGCTCATGACCTAACAGCGCGCATACGCCGGTGGCAGGCAGGATCTCGTCGATGTTGCAGATGTTTACCCACTGGCTCATACGTTTTCCTCCACCAGCATCACCGGAATACGTTCATACGGCGTTGCCGGGCGATGCTGCTCGCGCTCAGGCACGACCTGCACGCTCGGATCGCGCTGGTTGCTGTTGATAAAGTGTTTGAAGCGAACCTGCGCCGACGGGGTGTTGACGGTTTCTGTCCATTCGCAAATCACGGCGTCGCGAAGGCGAGCCATCTCTTCTTCCAGCGTCGCGTTCAGGCCGAGCTTGTCGTCGATGATGACGGACTTCAGGTAGTCGATGCCGCCTTCCAGGTTATCCAGCCACGGCGCGGTACGGGTCAGTTTGTCCGCGGTACGGATGTAGAACATCATGAAGCGGTCGAGGTATTTGATCAGCGTTTCACGGTCGATATCCGCCGCCAGCAGATCTGCATGGCGTGGTTTCATCCCGCCGTTACCGCAGACGTACAGGTTCCAGCCTTTCTCAGTGGCGATGATACCCACATCTTTACCCTGCGCTTCGGCACATTCACGGGTACAGCCGGAGACGCCGAACTTCATTTTGTGCGGGGTACGAATACCTTTGTAGCGGTTTTCCAGCTCGACGCCGAAGCCGACGCTGTCGCCCACGCCGTAACGGCACCAGGTGCTGCCGACGCAGGTTTTCGCCATACGCAGCGCTTTGGCATAGGCGTGACCGGTTTCGAAGCCCGCTTCAATCAGCTGACGCCAGATTTCCGGCAGGTCATCTTTCTGCGCACCGAACAGGCCGATACGCTGGGAGCCGGTGATTTTGGTGTAGAGGTTAAATTCGCGGGCGATGCGGCCGACCGCCACCAGCCCTTCCGGGGTGATTTCGCCGCCGGCAGAGCGTGGGATCACCGAGTAGGTGCCATCTTTCTGGATGTTCGCCAGGAAGTTGTCGTTGGTGTCCTGCAGCGGCGTGTGCTGTGGTTTGAGCACATACTCATTCCAGCAGGAGGCCAGCAGAGAACCGACGGTCGGTTTACACACTTCACAGCCATAACCCTGGCCATGTTTTTGCAGCAGCTCGTCGAAGGATTTGATGCCTTCCACGCGGATCAGGTGGTACAGCTCCTGGCGAGAGTAAGCGAAGTGCTCGCACAGGTTGTTGTTCACTTCGATACCCTGTTTCGCCAGCTCGGCGTTGAGCACCTGGGTCACCAGTGGGATACAGCCGCCGCAGCCGGTACCGGCTTTGGTTTCCGCTTTCAGCGCCGCCACGGTGTGGCAGCCTTTGTTGATGGCAGAAATCAGCATGCCTTTGGTGACATCGAAGCAGGAGCAGATCTGCGCGCTGTCCGGCAGCTTATCGACACCGATAGAGGGTTTGCCGCTGGCCGCATGAGCAGGCAGGATCAGCGCATCCGGGTTCTCCGGCAGTTCGATAGCGTTCAGCACCAGCTGCAGCAGGTTGCCGAAATCGCTGGTGTCACCCACCAGCACCGCGCCGAGCAGGGTTTTGTTATCTTCGCTGACGATAAGACGTTTATAGACCTCTTTGCTTTCGTCGAGATAGACGTAGCTGCGGGAGTTTGGCGTACGGCCATGCGCATCGCCGATACCGCCTACGTCCACGCCCAGCAGTTTCAGCTTGGCGCTCATGTCCGCGCCTTCGAAGGCGTTTTCATTGCCGAGGATATGGTCAACGGCGACCTGCGCCATTTTGTAGCCAGGGGCGACCAGACCGTAGACGTGGTTTTCCCAGCTGGCGCACTCGCCGATGGCGTAGATATCCGGATCGGAGGTCTGGCAGGTAGAGTTGATCATGATCCCGCCGCGCTGGGCAACCGCCAGGCCGCACTGGGTGGCCAGCTTGTCGCGTGGGCGAATACCGGTGGAGAAGACGATAAAGTCGACTTCCAGCTCGCTGCCGTCGGCAAAGCGCATGGTTTTACGCGCCTCGGTGCCTTCCTGCACGATCTCTTTGGTATTTTTGCTGGTGTGAACTTTCACACCCATGCTCTCAATTTTGCGTTTGAGCTGCTCGCCACCCATGTGGTCAAGCTGCTCTGCCATCAGCATCGGGGCAAATTCGATGACGTGGGTTTCAACGCCTAAGTTCTTCAGTGCGCCAGCGGCTTCGAGGCCGAGCAGGCCGCCGCCGACTACCGCGCCGCGTTTACTGCGACGGGCGCAGGATTCGATGGCGTTGAGATCTTCAATGGTGCGATAGACAAAGCAGTCCTGAGTTTCCGAGCCTTTGATCGGCGGGATCCACGGATAGGAGCCAGTCGCCATGATCAGCTTGTCGTAAAAAACCGTGCGTCCCGCACTGGAATGAATCACTTTTTCCTGACGGTTGATGGTGATAGCGCGCTCGCCCACCAGCACCTTCACGCCATGTTTCTCGTAAAAACCTTCGCGCACCAGAGAGAGCTCCTCGGCGGTGTGGTGAGAGAAATAGGAGGAGAGGTGCACGCGGTCGTACGCCTTACGGGGTTCTTCACAGAACACGGTAATGTCGAACTGGGCGGCATCGGCTTTATCGAGTAGATCCTCAATAAAGCGGTGACCGACCATGCCGTTACCGATAATAGCGAGTCTGACTTTGCTCATTTTTGCCTCGATTTCTTTTCTATTACTGCCTACCTTAACGATTCAGCAACGGCGCTTATTGATGCAAATCAAATACGCCTTCAACTACTCCTTAGTGGGTAGATGCCTGATTTGTCAGGTTTTTTATAAGTCGTGGAAATCGCAGGCTTTTCATAATCGATGATTATGTGTACAAATCAGGAGGCTAGTTTTTAATTTCAGCTACTCCTGAATTTCAGCCCCCATCTTAGGGAGAATATGATGTCTACAGCACCGCTTTGGCTTATTCAGAACGTCCGTTTACCGGGCCGTGACGGCTTTTGGCAACTGACTATTGAGAACGGTCGTTTTGGCGAAATCACCCCGACGGGCGAAAAGCAGGTTGAGAGCTATGAAGTGTTGAATGCCCGCGGAGGGTTAGCCATCCCGCCTTTTATCGAACCGCATATCCACCTGGATACCACCCAGACCGCAGGTGAGCCGAACTGGAACCAGTCCGGGACGCTGTTTGAAGGCATAGAGCGTTGGGCAGAGCGCAAAGCGCTGCTCAGCCATGAGGATGTCAAAGCCCGGGCCTGGAAAACCCTGAAGTGGCAGATCGCCAACGGCATCCAGTTTGTGCGCACCCATGTGGATGTCTCCGACCCGACGCTGACCGCCCTGAAAGCGATGCTGGAGGTGAAGCAGGAGGTCGCCCCGTGGGTGACGCTGCAGATTGTGGCCTTCCCGCAGGAAGGGATTCTCTCTTACCCGAATGGCGCGGCGCTGCTGGAAGAGGCCTTAAAGCTCGGGGCGGATGTGGTGGGCGCCATCCCGCACTTCGAATTCACCCGGGAGTATGGCGTCCAGTCCCTGCATATCGCCTTTGAACTGGCGAAGAAGTACGACCGGCCGCTGGATATTCACTGCGATGAGATCGACGATGAACAGTCACGGTTTGTCGAAACGGTGGCGACGCTGGCGTATGAGGCCGGGATCGGCCCGCGCGTCACTGCCAGCCATACCACCGCCATGCACTCTTATAACGGGGCTTACACTTCGCGGCTGTTTCGTCTGCTGAAGCTCTCCGGGATTAACTTTGTGGCCAATCCGCTGGTGAATATCCATCTGCAGGGGCGCTTTGATGATTATCCGAAGCGGCGCGGCATTACCCGCGTGAAGGAGCTGTTTGAGGCGGGCGTCAACGTCTGCTTCGGCCATGACGACGTGTTTGATCCGTGGTATCCGCTGGGCACCGGCAATATGTTGCAGGTGCTGCATATGGGGCTGCATGTCTGTCAGATGATGGGGTATCAGCAAATTGATAGCGGACTTAACTTGATCACCTATAACAGCGCCAGAACGTTTGGGCTGAGCGATTACGGTATTGAGACGGGGAATCCGGCGAATCTGGTGATTCTGCCCGCGGAAAGTGGCTTTGAGGCGGTGCGTTGTCAGGTGCCTGTGCGCTGGTCGATTCGTCAGGGCAGGGTCATTGCCGCCACGCAGTTAGCCCAGACATGGGTTCAGATGGACAGCGGTGGGGAAGAGGTATGCTTTACCAAAAACAGCCCCTTTACTGAGCGCAAAGGGGCATAAGGATTAGTGCGTCGCTGCCGCCGCGTTATGCTGGCGGTGGCGGGTGACGAAGCCCAGCACCAGGCACATTACAAATACCACGGCATAAAGACCATTGGCGGTGTGTAACGCTGCCAGCGGGCCGCTGTGCGCCACAATCGGGCCGGTTACCACGAAGGTCAGCATGGTGCCGATGGTGCCGCAGGTCAGCACGAAGTTAACCAGCTTCGGCGAAGCCACTTTGGTCTGCAGGGAGCCCAGAGTGATGATCGAGGTGTAAATGGCGCTGGAGAAGAAGCCGAGCGTCAGGATAAACCACGGCATCTGCTCCGGAGAGCCGTTGATAAACAGGTACATCAGCACGGTGGCGGCGCCCGCCAGCACGGTGAGGATCCGCTGCAGATCGAAGAAGCGCAGGATAAAGCTGAACGCCCACATGCCGAACATGTAGGACATCCAGAAGTCACTCACCAGCTTACCGGCATCGTTCAGGCTCATCCCCAGACCTTTGGCATACTCCGGCACCCAAGAGATAAAGCCCAGTTGACCCAGGATGTAGCAGAGGGCGGCGATGGAGAGGAACAGGACACCAATCCCCCATTTTTCTTTCACCACCGGCTCGCTGGTGGTCTGCGCTTTTTTGCCCAGGACCGGGAAGTCACAGCCGAAGGTCAGAATAAAGATCGCCACGTAGACCAGACCAATGCAGGCGTAAACCCAGTACCACTCAATGCTGCGGGCCAGCAGCGCGGCGGCCACAATCGGGAAGATCATCCCTGCCATGCTGAAGAAGGAGTCGGTGAAGAGCAGTCGCGCGCCGCGCTGACGGCCTTCATACATGTGGGTAATGAGGAAGGTACCAATCGACATGGTGATGCCGCTGACCAGACCCAGCACAAACATGGCGGCGGAGAACAATGCGATGCTATGGCTGAGCATCAGACCCGCCACGGCAAGCACCATCAGCACAAAGCCAAAACGCAGCTGGGTTTTCAGTGGGACGATTTCCATCAGCCAGGCATTGAGAAAAATGGAGATCAGGATCCCGGCGTTAAGAAAGGTGAAGGTGTTACTCATGCTGGAAACGGGCAGGTTGAAATAGTCTGCGATATTTCCCATCACCATCCCGGTGACAATTACCAACGCACCGGTGAGGGCGTAGGAGAAGAAGCTGATCCATGTGAGCTTGATACGATTGCTGTTAGTCATGACTGGCCTGTGAAGAGAAGTGTAAAGCGCATTGGCTGCGCTGCGAGCGGCCAGATTTTAATCGTGAATGTGATCTAATTAAATCTTTTAGGTCAAATTAATCATTCATTGCATTATAAATAGTGATATTAATCACGTTAATGGTGCTGGCACGACTTTGCCGGGCGGTTACATCTGTTTCAAATAGGTAAAATTAGGTAAAGGGCTGGCCTGGATTCATACTGCTCTTTAGAATCAAGCCATTCGCTTTCTTTACTGCGCTTTGTTAAGGAATTCTCATGCTCAAATCAACTCTGGCGGCTGTCGCGGCTGTATTCGCTCTTTCAGCCCTCTCTCCTGCTGCGCTGGCAGCGAAAGGAGACCCGCACGTTCTGTTGACCACCTCTGCCGGCAACATTGAGCTGGAACTGAACAGTCAGAAAGCTCCCGTTTCTGTGAAAAACTTCCTCGATTATGTCAACAGCGGTTTTTATAACGGCACTACGTTCCACCGTGTGATCCCGGGCTTTATGGTGCAGGGCGGCGGCTTCAACGATCAGATGCAGCAGAAGCAGCCAAACCCGCCAATCAAGAACGAAGCGGATAACGGCCTGCGTAACACCCGCGGCACCATCTCTATGGCGCGTACCGCCGATAAAGACAGCGCAACCAGCCAGTTCTTCCTCAACGTGGCGGACAACGCCTTCCTTGACCACGGCCAGCGTGACTTTGGCTATGCGGTATTTGGTAAAATTGTGAAAGGCATGGATGTAGCCGATAAAATTTCTCAGGTGCAGACGCACGACGTCGGCCCTTACCAGAATGTGCCGTCAAAACCGATAGTTATCCTCTCTGCGAAAGTCCTGCCTTAATCCGTAATGGCGCGGGCAGGTTTTGCCCGCGTTGCCTTTACCTCCCTGCGAAACCGCAGTTTGCTGCTTATACTTGTGGCAACACGGGCACAAGCAGGGAGGAAAAGGGTGAAAAAACTCACTGATAAGCAAAAATCCCGTCTTTGGGAACAACAGCGAAACGCGAATTTTCAGGCCAGTCGCCGTCTTGAAGGCGTCGATAGTCCCTTAGTCACGCTCAATGCCGACGAGGCAGAACTGCGTCTTGAGGAGCTCAGGAGGCAGTATGAGCGATAAATACGGCAACGATCGCGATCCCTATCTCTATCCCGGCCTGAATGTCATGCGTAACCGGCTGGGCATCCGCCAGGCGGAGCGTCTGGCGCAGGCGGCGTATGAATTTACCGCACTGCGAGCGGCAACCCTGGGGCTGGGGCCGCTGCTGCGCGGCCTCCCACATCTGTGCGCCATTCATCAGCATATCTATCAGGATATCTTTGACTGGGCGGGTGATATTCGTGAGATGGATATTTACCAGGGCGATACCCGCTTCTGCCACTTCGCCTACATCGAAAAAGAGGGCAACGCCCTGATGCAGGATCTGGAGGAGGAGGGCTATCTCGTTGGGCTGGAGAGAGAGGAGTTCATTAACCGCCTCAGCCACTACTATTGCGAGATCAACGTTCTGCATCCGTTCCGCATCGGCAACGGTATTGTTCAGCGCATCTTCTTTGAGCAGCTGGCGATCCATGCGGGCTACCAGCTTGACTGGCGCGATATCGATCCGGAAGAGTGGGCGCAGGCCAACCAGAGCGGTGCGATGGGGGATCTGAGCGCGTTGAACGCAATCTTCAGTAAAGTGGTAAGCGAAGCCGGGGAAACTGAGTAGAATAGGGCGGCCATTTTTTCAGGAGCCGCCATGATTCTGCTGATTGATAACTACGATTCCTTCACCTGGAACCTGTACCAGTATTTTTGCGAGCTGGGGGCGGAGGTGGTGGTCCGGCGCAACGACGCACTCTCGCTGGAGGATGTCGCCACGCTCAATCCGCAAAAAATCGTTATCTCCCCCGGCCCCTGCACGCCGGATGAGTCTGGCATCTCGCTGGCGGTGATCCAGCGCTATGCCGGTGAAGTGCCGATTCTGGGCGTCTGCCTCGGGCATCAGGCCATCGCCCAGGTCTTTGGCGCCACCATTGTGCGGGCAGCGAAAGTGATGCATGGCAAAACCTCCCCGGTGACGCACAACGGCGTCGGAGTTTTCTGCGGTCTGAACAACCCCCTTACCGTCACCCGCTATCACTCACTGATTATCGATCCGCCCACCTTACCCGACTGCTTTGAGGTCACCGCCTGGAGCGAAACGCAGGAGATCATGGGTATCCGTCACCGTGAATGGGATCTGGAAGGGGTGCAGTTCCACCCCGAAAGCATTCTCAGCGAACAGGGCCACCAGCTGCTGGCTAATTTCCTCAATCGTTGATTTTTAGTTGCCATAAAGTGATTTTTTAAGCATATTTCGTGATTATATTTTCACTTCTGCTTTGTACTTAAAAAAGGGTGGGGTTACATGGCAACTGAACAATCTGCAATTACGCGCGCAACATTCGATGAAGTGATACTGCCAGTTTATGCACCGGCTGAGTTTATCCCGGTGAAGGGGAAAGGCAGCCGCGTCTGGGATCAGCAGGGCAAAGAGTACATTGATTTTGCGGGCGGCATTGCGGTGACGGCGTTAGGTCACTGCCACCCGGCGCTGGTCGAGGCGCTGAAAACCCAGGGCGAAACCCTGTGGCACACCAGCAACGTCTTTACCAACGAACCTGCGCTACGTCTCGGGCGCAAAATCATCGAGGCTACCTTTGCCGAGCGTGTGCTGTTTATGAACTCCGGCACCGAAGCCAACGAAACCGCTTTCAAGCTGGCCCGTTATTACGCCTCCACCCGCCACAGCCCGTTTAAAACCAAAATCATCGCCTTCCACAATGCGTTTCATGGCCGTTCGCTGTTTACCGTGACCGTGGGCGGTCAGCCAAAATATTCCGATGGTTTTGGCCCGAAACCGGCCGACATCATCCACGTGCCGTTTAACGATCTGCATGCGGTAAAAGCGGTGATGGACGATCACACCTGCGCGGTGGTGGTTGAGCCGATCCAGGGTGAAGGCGGCGTGATGGCGGCAACGCCAGAATTCCTGCAGGGGCTACGCGATCTGTGCGATCAGCACCAGGCCCTGCTGGTCTTTGACGAAGTGCAGAGCGGCATGGGCCGTACTGGGGATCTCTTTGCTTATATGCACTACGGCGTGACGCCGGACATCCTGACCAGCGCCAAAGCGCTCGGGGGTGGCTTCCCGGTGAGCGCCGTGCTCACCACGCAGGATATCGCATCGGCATTCCACGTGGGCTCTCACGGCTCGACCTATGGCGGCAACCCGCTGGCGTGCGCGGTTGCCGGAGCGGCGTTCGATATCATCAATACCCCGGAAGTGCTGAGCGGCGTCAATACGAAGCGCGAGCAGTTTGTGAAGCATCTCCAGCAGATCGATGCGCAGTACGATGTCTTCAGTGATATCCGTGGCATGGGACTGTTGATTGGTGCCGAACTGAAGCCGCAGTACAAAGGCCGGGCGCGCGATTTTCTCTACGCCGCCGCCAGCGAAGGGACGATGGTGCTCAACGCCGGGCCGGACGTGATGCGCTTTGCGCCGTCGCTGCTGGTGGAAAGCCAGGATATCGAAGAGGGGATGACCCGCTTTGCGCAGGCGGTGAAGCGGGTGGTTCAGCAGTAGCTGTGTAGCCCGGCGGCGCTACGCTTGCACGGGCCTACAAGACCGTAGGCCGGGTAAGCGCAGCGCCACCCGGCGTTTAATACGGTGTGCGTTTCAAACGCCGGATCAACCAGATGCCATGATGTGGACGCTGGCGCCAGGCCACCGACGAAATGGTGTGCATAGTATTCAGATGCCCCAGAATGCGCTGCAGATGCTGTTCCAGCGTGCTCATCGGGCCGTGCGTCAGCGTCTCTGGCGCTTCCAGAATATTGCTGTCCCCACTCTCACCCGGCTCATCATACTCCAGGCGCTGCTGGCAGCGCTGAAGGCCGATTTCACACGACTGCAAATAACGCTGCGCCAGGTCTGGCGTCAGCATCGTATGCTCCCGCGCCAGGGTCGTCATTGCGTTGATATGCTCGACGATAAACTGGCTGTGCGTCACCCACAGTTTCATATCCGCCAGATAGGCCGAATTGAAGCCCGGCTCCTGCATCGCCTGGTTGAGGGAGTTGAACAGGGCATTATGCGCCTGGTTGACCTTCATGCGCTGCCAGGCCAGCGGCGTGGGTTGCGGATCGTCGCTGAGGATCAGGCGGATGGCCTCCTGGTCGGCCTCCAGCGCGTCGTGGGCGTTCTGTCGCAGCAATCCGCTCTGCCACTGCGGCCACAGCCACACCATGCCGCCAAAGGCAATCAGGCAGCCAATCAGCGTATCTGCCAGCCGGGCGATAATAAACTGCTCACCATTGAGCGTAATCAGTTGCAGGGTGTAGACCGCGGTCAGCGTAAAGCCCACCGTCGCCCAGCCGTAGTTCTTACGGATGATGAGGTAACTCACCAGCGTTACCAGCAGCATACCCGTCAGGGTATAGCCTTCCGGGACGTGAAGGTGCAGGGTGATCCCCGCAATAATCAGCCCCGCCATCGTGCCGCCTGCCCGGTGGAGGATGCGCACCCGCGTGGCGCTGTAGCCGTTTTGCGTCACCAGCAGAACGGTCATTAAGATCCAGTAAGGCTTAGGCAGGTGCAGCGCCATACCCATCAGGCTGGCGATACTCAGCATGACGCTGATACGTGCCGCATTACGCAGGGCGGCAGACTTTAGCGACAGATAGCTTCTCAGGGCGGGGATCAGCGGCAGGCGCTTCTGCTTATCCGCCATCAGGTCACGCGGGTAGAGCGGGCGTTGGGTGCGAAGCACGCGGGCAATACGGCTGAAGTGCCAGGCGGCGAACTGGCCGACCGGGTTATCCGCATGCTGGCGGGCAATTTTCTCCAGCGCGCCGAGCTGTTTGTCCATGTTAAAGCGGGTGGGATAGCGGTGATAGAGAATATCGTCGGCCAATACCCGCAGCCGGGCGGCGACGGTCTGCGCGTTCCAGCGGATCACCGCTTCAGCGTGGCTGCGCTCGACCAGCTTTTGCACCTCTTGCGGATGATGCAGGCTAACGGAGATATGCTCCTGCAGATCCAGCCCCACCTGGAAGATACGCAGCAGCCGCTTGTATTCATGATTCCTGTTCGCCGCCAGCATATGCAGTTGCTGGTAACACTGACTAATCAGGTCCACCACCTTCTGCTGGCGCGCCAGCAGCGGCGGCAGCGATTTTTCCGGGTCGGTGTGCTGGGTCAGCAGGGTATATTTGGCTTCACAGTAATCAGC
The DNA here is from genome assembly GCF_055805075.1 of Leclercia sp. GHBNCSD. NCBI lineage: Bacteria > Pseudomonadati > Pseudomonadota > Gammaproteobacteria > Enterobacterales > Enterobacteriaceae > Leclercia > Leclercia sp. GHBNCSD. The sequence goes on from NZ_JBQVYO010000001.1 coordinate 2,396,966, forward strand.
CAGCTGGCGGTAGAGTACGCTCAGGGATTCACGCAGCGGCTGCTCCCGCCACAGCCAGAACCAGAACCAGTTAAACAGCCCGTACCAGAGTGTCCCCAGGGCGTAGATCAGCAGCGGCGCCCAGATCGGTAAATTCCCCGCCAGGCTCAGGGTAAAGATGGCCGCAATCAGCGAGGCGGGCAGCAGGCGGGCGTGGAGGGCGCTGATCTCCGCCGTGACCCCTAACGTCATCGCCAGTGCGGTCAGAATGAGGGGCAGCGGAATATCACGCGCCAGCAGCAATTGTACCGCCAGACTACAGCCGGCAAACAGGCAGCCGCCAATTATCAGGCGTTTAAAAAAGCGTTTATGGGGCGTGTCGAGACCCGCAATGTTGCAGCAGGCGGGAACAAGAGAAAACAGAAGGCCGTATTGCAGATAACCGAGAACTAACCCCACAGCCACAGGGAGACACAGCACCAGGGTTTGCCGTAGTGCGTAGTTAACTTCCGGGTGATAAATGAGCCTGCGCCACATGGGTGAGAGAGACAAAAACGGCGTGTCATCATGCGATGCCACGCCGTCTTAGCGGAATTAACGTGTTCCGTAAACCACGATGGTTTTACCGTGGGCGGAAATCAGGTTCTGATCTTCCAGCATTTTCAGAATACGACCCACTGTCTCACGGGAACAACCGACGATCTGACCGATCTCCTGACGGGTAATTTTAATTTGCATACCGTCCGGGTGGGTCATGGCGTCTGGCTGTTTCGCCAGGTTCAGCAGCGTCTGAGCGATACGGCCCGTCACGTCCAGGAAGGCGAGGTTACCCACTTTCTCAGAGGTGACCTGCAGACGGCGAGCCATCTGCGAAGAGAGGCGCATCAGGATATCCGGGTTAACCTGGATCAGCTGGCGGAATTTCTTATAAGAGATCTCAGCCACTTCACACGCAGTTTTTGCCCGGACCCAGGCGCTACGCTCCTGACCTTCTTCAAACAGGCCCAGTTCACCGATAAAGTCTCCCTGATTCAGGTAAGAGAGGATCATCTCTTTGCCTTCTTCATCTTTGATCAGCACTGCCACTGAGCCTTTGACGATGTAATACAACGTTTCCGCTTTTTCACCCTGGTGAATCAGCGTGCTCTTCGATGGGTACTTATGAATGTGGCAATGAGACAAGAACCATTCGAGAGTCGGGTCTGTTTGCGGTTTGCCAAGCACCATGCGCTGTTATCCTCTGTTATAAGCTGTCTCCAGAGTCAGGCTTTCTACCTTCGCTCTGGGGTTGCAATCGAATTCTTCCCCTTACCTGGGGATCTGGCTGTCACAATAATTAGCAGCCTGTAATGTGTGATGTCCTCTGCATACATGTGCAACGTCAATGTATTACTGTAGCATCACGACTGTTTTAGCATAGGTTTTGCCGCGTGTCTCCTGGTGTCTCGCTTCAGCTTGATGCAGGTCGACTTCCTTTGCCAGAATTGTTACTGGCGCGTAATCTGACAGAAAAAATGCAAGCCTGGAGTGAGTTAAAATGCAAGCACGTGTGAAATGGGTTGAAGGGTTAACGTTCCTCGGTGAGTCCGCCTCGGGGCACCAGATTCTGATGGATGGCAACTCCGGTGATAAAGCACCCAGCCCGATGGAAGTGGTTCTGATGGCGGCAGGGGGATGCAGCGCTATCGACGTGGTCTCGATTCTGCAAAAAGGGCGTCACGATGTGACCGATTGCGAAGTGAAACTGACTTCAGAGCGCCGGGATGAAGCGCCGCGTCTCTTTACCCATATCAACCTTCATTTCGTGGTAACCGGCAAAGCGCTAAAAGAGGCTGCGGTCTCCCGCGCGGTGGATCTCTCTGCGGAGAAGTACTGCTCCGTGGCGCTGATGCTGGAAAAAGCGGTCAATATTACCCATTCGTATGAAGTGATCGAGGCGTAAGTCCTGGATCAAACGCCGGGCGGCACTTCGTTTGCCCGGCCTACAAGCCTCAATCGATCTTCTTCCCTTCCATTAACCGCTGTACCAGCGGCGTCATGATCAACTCCATCGCCAGTCCCATCTTCCCGCCCGGGACCACCAGCGTATTCATGTGCGAGATAAACGAGCCCTGCAGCATCGCCAGCAGCCAGGGGTAATCGATATTGTCCAGATTGCGGAAATGGATCACCACAAAGCTCTCATCCAGCGACGGGATCGCTTTTGCGGCAAAGGGGTTAGAGGTGTCCACGGTCGGGACGCGCTGGAAGTTAATATGGGTGCGGGAAAACTGCGGCGTGAGGAAGTTAATGTAATCTTCCATGGAGCGAACCACCGAATCCATCACCGCTTCTCGGGAATGGCCGCGTTCGCTGGTATCCCGCGTCAGCTTCTGGATCCACTCCAGGTTTACAATGGGTACGACGCCCACCAGCAGATCGACATGGCGCGCCACGTCATGGTGCGGCGTGACGACCCCGCCGTGCAGACCTTCATAAAACAGCACGTCGGTGGGTTCTGGCAGCGGCTGCCAGGGCGTAAAGGTGCCCGGAACCTGGTTCCACGGTACCGCTTCGTCATAGGTATGCAGGTATTTGCGCGACTGGCCCGTGCCGCTTCGCCCGTACTCTGCGAAGGTCTGCTCCAGCAGGCCAAAGTCGTTAGCATCGGGGCCAAAGTAGCTGATATGTTTGCCTAAATCACGGGCCTTGCGGATGGCCATATCCATCTCAGGGCGGGTGTAGCGGTGAAAGCTGTCGCCTTCGACCTCCGCGGCACGCAGATGCAGTTGCGAGAAGATCTTACGAAAGGCGAGGCTGGTGGTGGTGGTACCTGCACCACTCGACCCTGTGACGGCGATAACCGGATGTCTGGCGGACATAGCAACTCCCTGAGTGGAAAGATGTCGCGGTTAACCGCGAAATTGATTGCGAGGCATGATGTTGACAGTTTCGTGCAACTCGGACCATACGACCAGCACCTCACCGCTTTGCAGCTGGCGCCTGATATCAGCGACCTTCTGCTCAAGCGAACGTTCCTCTTCACCATAATCGGTGCCTTCGCGTAACACAAAGCTTTCAATCAGATTATCCAGCGTTTCGGGAGCCAGATCCTGCCAGGGAATGATCATGTCTATTTTTCCAGATAGGGGGTTAGCCAGTCCGGGATACGTGTCTCCAGCCACATCTGCGGTCTACGCAGCGTTCCGCTGATAAAGCCCACGTGCCCACCATGTTCGGTCAGTTGATACTCTACGTTTGCCGGTAAATGTTCCGGCGCCGGAATCGAGTGATGATCCATAAACGGATCGTCTTTCGCGTGAATAATCAGCGTAGGCCGGGTGATTTGATTCAGCAACGGCATGGCGCTGCACTGGCGATAGTAGTCAATCGCATCGGCAAAGCCATGGATTTTCGCGGTGATCAGATCGTCAAATTCACGAATGCGTCGCATGCGCTTGAGCTGCTCCAGGTTGACCGGCAGCGAGCCCGGATAGGCTTTCAGTTTACGTGAGGCGTTGCCTTTCAGCAGGTTAAGCAGGTAGTGCTGATAGACGCGCGAAAAGCCCTTATCCATATGATAGCTGCACTGTTCCAGCATAAACGGAGCAGAAACGATAACGGCGGCGTCCAGCGGAATAGCGTCCCCCTCTTTTGCCAGCAGGCAGGCCAGCATGTTTCCCCCCAGCGAATAGCCTACCGCAGCGGTGGGGGCAGGGCCGTGAGTCTCTGCCAGCCAGCGCAGGAACCAGGTACCATCTTCTGTTTCGCCAGAGTGATAGATGCGTTTCTGGCGATTGGGTTCGCCGCTACAGCCTCTGAAATGCATTACCACGCCCAGCCAACCGCGCGCTTTCGCCGCCTCAATCAGACCATGAGCATAGGGGCTGTGCAGGCTGCCCTCCAGACCGTGAAAGACCACCAGCCGGGGTTTGTGCTGTGCCTGAAGCGGATCTTCGCTCCAGGCTAAGTCAACGAAGTCATCATCCGGCAGGTCAAGGCGCTGCCAGAAAGGGGTAAAACGCACTTTACGACGGATAAGACGCGGCAGCATGGTCTGCAGGTGTCGATTCGACAGGCCCCGCATGGGGACAAAGGTCGCGCTCTCGTCGGGCGTAAAGTTAAATTCGGATGGGATTGTTTGTGTCATAGGGTTGTGAAGTATTTGTGTGGTCTGCTTTTACTATACAGCCTGATACTTTTTACATTTGTTTAATCGCGGCTTATCAGGCGGTTGAGTTGCCGCCTGCTAAGCCAGGAAGGATTAGTCCGCCTGCAGCATCTCTTCGAGCTGCTCCTGCGCCTCCAGCCAGGCCATTTCGCACTCCTCAAGGCTGGATTTGGTTTTAGCCTGCACCTGCAGGCACTCGGTTAGCTCGGCTTTACGAGTCTGGTCATACAGGCCGCTGTCGCCCAGCTTCTCTTCCACGGTGGCCAGCGTGGCGTTGAGCTTCTCCATCTCTTTTTCCAGACGGGTGATCTCTTTACGCAGCGGCTGGGTTTGGGTGCGCAGTTCAGCTTCGCGACGCTTCTGATCCTTACGGGCCTGGGCGCTGTTGGCGTTCTCTTTCGCAGCTTCTTCCGGCTGGTTTTCCTGCTTCTGTACGTCCGTCAGCCATTGCTGATAATCTTCCAGATCGCCGTCGAAAGGCTCTACTTTACTGTCGTGCACCAGGTAGAGATCGTCGGTGGTGGAGCGGATCAGGTGACGATCGTGCGAAACGACCACCAGCGCGCCTTCGAACTCAATCAGCGCCTCGGTCAGCGCCTGGCGCATGTCCAGATCCAGGTGGTTAGTCGGTTCATCGAGCAGCAGCAGGTTAGGGCGCTGCCAGACGATGAGGGCCAGCACCAGACGCGCTTTTTCGCCGCCGGAGAAGCGCTCAGTATTCTCGGTCACTTTATCGCCCTGGAAGCCGAAGCCGCCCAGATAATCCCGCAGCTTCTGCTCCATCTCCTGCGGGGCCAGACGCGCCAGGTGCTGTAGTGGCGATTCGTCCGCGCGCAAAAATTCCAGCTGATGCTGAGCGAAGTAGCCAAGCTTGATGCCCTTCGCCAGACCAATATCGCCACGTACCGGCGTAAGCTCGCCCGCCAGCAGCTTAATCAGCGTCGATTTACCGGCGCCATTGCGCCCGAGCAGACCGATGCGGGAACCCGGCACCAGGTTGAGTTTGATGGAGTCCAGGATGATGCGCTCGCCATAGCCCGCGCTGACCTTTTCCATTTTCAGCAGCGGGTTGGGCAGGCTTTCCGGCGCGCGGAAGCTAAAGTGGAACGGGTTGTCGACGTGCGCCGGGGCGATCATCTCCATGCGTTCCAGCATCTTAATGCGGCTCTGGGCCTGTTTGGCTTTTGATGCTTTCGCCTTGAAGCGATCGACAAAGCTCTGCAGGTGCGCCACGCGCTGCTGCTGGCTTTCGTACATCGCCTGCTGCTGGGAGAGGCGTACCGCGCGCTGGCGCTCAAACGAACTGTAGTTGCCGGTGTACTCGAACATCGTTTCCTGTTCGATATGAATAATTTTATCCACCACCGGGTCAAGGAAGTCACGGTCGTGGGAGATCAGGATCAGCGTGCCCTGATAGCTCTTCAGCCACTTCTCCAGCCAGATCACCGCATCCAGATCGAGGTGGTTAGTCGGTTCATCGAGCAGTAGCAGGTCAGAGCGGCAGATCAGCGCCTGGGCCAGGTTAAGGCGCATGCGCCAGCCACCGGAGAAATCGCTGACCGGGCGTTCCAGCTGCTCGTTACTGAATCCCAGGCCGTGCAACAGGCTGGCGGCGCGGGAGCGAATAGTCCAGGCATCAATAGCGTCGAGTTTGCCATGCACGGTGGCAATCGCATGGCCGTCGTTGCGTTCGTTGGCGGCATGCAGCTCCGCTTCCAGCTTGCGGTATTCCCGATCGCCGTCGATAACATAATCCATCGCCGGTACGCTCAGGGCTGGCGTCTCCTGGTTTACCCAGGCCAGCTGCCAGTTGCCGGGGTAGGTAAAATTACCGCCGTCGGCACTGATTTCGTTTTTCAGCAATGACAGTAACGTGGATTTACCGCAGCCGTTTTTGCCCACCAGGCCGACTTTCTGGCCCGGGTTAATGGTGGCTGTAGCGTTGTCCAGCAGGACACGTACGCCGCGACGAATTTGTAATGAGGAGAAAACAATCATAGAGCGCCGTATGTTCCGACTATGTTAAGTTGTCATTATAATCAGGTTAAATGTGCCGCCACGCGCCGCGTGGGTGTGCCATGGTAGCCCAAAACAACAGTGATGACGACCCGGGAGAGGAATGATGTCCCAGACAGCCAAAGTGCTGCTGCTGTATGCCCATCCGGAGTCTCAGGACTCGGTCGCCAACCGGGTTTTGCTACAACCGGCATTACAGCTAAGTAATGTGACAGTGCACGATCTTTACGCGCACTACCCCGATTTTTTTATCGATATTCCCTATGAGCAGGAGCTGCTGCGTCAGCACGACGTCATCGTATTTCAGCATCCTCTCTACACCTACAGCTGCCCCGCGCTGCTGAAAGAGTGGCTGGATCGCGTCCTGAGCCGTGGATTTGCCAGTGGGGTGGGAGGAAACCAGCTGGCGGGAAAGTCCTGGCGGAGCGTCATTACCACTGGCGAGCCGGAGAGTGCGTATCGCCACGATGGGCTTAACCGCTACTCGATGAACGAGATCTTACGCCCGTTCGAGCTGACTGCGGCCATGTGCCGCATGCACTGGCTGAGTCCGATCATTATCTACTGGGCTCGTCGGCAGCATCAGGATGAGCTGGCCAGCCATGCCCGCGCGTACGGTGAGTGGCTGGCGGGGCCAAATCTGACGGGAGGTCACTGATGGAAGGCTCAGATCTTTTACTGGCAGGCGTGTTGTTCCTGTTTGCCGCCGTGGTGGCGGTGCCGTTGGCATCGCGTCTGGGGATTGGCGCGGTGCTCGGCTATCTGCTGGCGGGCATCGCCATCGGTCCGTGGGGGCTGGGGTTCATCAGCGATGTGGACGAAATCCTGCACTTCTCGGAGCTGGGCGTCGTCTTTCTGATGTTTATTATCGGCCTTGAGCTGAACCCGACGAAGCTCTGGCAACTACGGCGCTCGATCTTTGGTGTGGGTGCCGCGCAGGTGCTGTGCAGCGCGGTGATCCTCGGTGGACTCCTGATGCTGACCCAGTTCTCATGGCAGGCCGCGGTGGTTGGCGGGATTGGTCTGGCGATGTCCTCTACGGCAATGGCGTTACAGCTGATGCGCGATAAGGGCATGAACCGCAACGAAGCGGGGCAGCTGGGCTTCTCGATCCTGCTGTTTCAGGATCTGGCGGTGATCCCCGCGCTGGCCCTGGTTCCACTGCTGGCAGGATCGGGAGAGGAGCATTTCGACTGGATGAAGATCGGCATGAAGGTGTTGGCCTTTGCCGGCATGCTGGTGGGAGGGCGCTATCTGCTCCGCCCGGTGTTCCGGTTTATTGCCGCCTCCGGCGTACGCGAGGTATTTACCGCCGCGACGCTGCTGCTGGTGCTGGGATCGGCCCTGTTTATGGATGCGCTGGGCCTGTCGATGGCGCTCGGTACTTTTATCGCGGGTGTGCTGCTGGCGGAGAGTGAGTACCGGCATGAACTGGAAATTGCCATCGATCCCTTTAAAGGGCTGCTGTTAGGGCTGTTCTTTATCTCTGTCGGTATGGCGCTCAATCTCGGCGTGCTCTACACCCATATCCTGTGGGTGGTGATGAGCGTTGCCGTGCTGGTCACGGTTAAAATGGCGGTGCTGTATGGGCTGGCGCGGGTTTACGGCCTGCGGCAGGCGGAAAAGGCGCAGCTTGCCGGGGTGCTGAGCCAGGGGGGCGAATTCGCTTTTGTGCTCTTCTCCACAGCATCGTCCCAGAGATTGTTTCAGGATGACCAGATGGCGCTGCTGTTAGTGACCGTGACGCTGTCGATGATGACCACGCCGCTGCTCATGAAGCTTATCGATAAGCAGCTGTCTCGCCGGATGAATGCCCCGGAAGATGAGCATGAAGCGCCCTTTGTGGAGGACGATAAACCGCAGGTGATTGTGGTGGGCTTCGGGCGGTTTGGGCAGGTGATCGGGCGTCTGCTGATGGCGAATAAAATGCGCGTGACGGTGCTTGAGCGCGACATCAGCGCGGTAAACCTGATGCGTAAGTACGGTTATAAGGTCTATTACGGCGATGCTACACAGGTCGAACTGCTGCGCTCCGCAGGCGCAGAGGCGGCGGAGTCGATTGTTATCACCTGTAATGATCCGGAAGACACCCTGAAGCTGGTGGAGATCTGCCAGCAGCACTTTCCCCATCTGCACATCCTGGCCCGGGCGCGAGGGCGTGTTGAGGCACATGAGCTGCTTCAGGCAGGGGTAAAGTATTTTACCCGCGAGACCTTCTCCAGTGCGCTGGAGCTGGGGCGTAAAGCATTAGTGACGTTGGGTATGCATCCTCATCAGGCCCAGCGCGCGCAGTTACATTTCCGTCGTCTTGATATGCGCATGCTGCGCGAGTTGATGCCGGTCCACACCGATACGGTGCAGATTTCCCGCGTACGGGAGGCGCGTCGCGAGCTGGAAGAGATTTTCCAGCGTGAGATGCAGCAGGAGCGTCGGCAGCCGGACGGCTGGGATGAATATGAATAACGAGGTAAAGAATGGCGGTACGTAAACGTTTTATCGCCGGCGCGAAATGCCCGGCCTGCCAGGCTCAGGATTCACTGGCCATGTGGCGAGAGAACAATATCGATATTGTTGAGTGTGTTAAGTGCGGTCACCAGATGCGTGAAGCCGATAAAGAAGTGCGCGATCACGTTCGCAAAGAAGAACAAGTGATCGGCATTTTTCATCCGGACTAGCGATATGCCCCGAGTTTTTTTAAGCTAAAGGGTACACGGGTGCAGAATTCGGCTACAATCTGCGCCAGCAATTTTCCCACGCTCAGGAGATATCATGAAAGTAGCAAAAGACCTGGTGGTCAGCCTGGCCTATCAGGTACGTACAGAAGACGGTGTGTTGGTTGATGAGTCTCCGGTGAGTGCGCCGCTGGACTACCTGCACGGTCACGGTTCCCTGATCTCCGGCCTGGAAAACGCGCTGGACGGTCATGAAGTTGGTGACAAATTTGACGTTGCTGTAGGCGCAAACGACGCTTACGGTCAGTACGATGAAAACCTGGTTCAGCGTGTTCCTAAAGACGTCTTCATGGGCGTTGATGAGCTGCAGGTTGGCATGCGTTTCCTGGCTGAAACTGACCAGGGTCCGGTTCCAGTAGAAATTACCGAAGTTGAAGACGACCACGTTGTGGTTGACGGCAACCACATGCTGGCTGGCCAGAACCTGAAGTTCAACGTTGAAGTGGTTGCGATCCGCGAAGCCACTGAAGAAGAGCTGGCTCACGGCCACGTTCATGGTGCGCACGGTCATGACCACGATCACGGTCACGATGGCTGCTGCGGTGGTCACGGCCACGATCACGACCATGGCCACGACCATGGCCACGAGCACGGTAAAGGCGGCTGCGGCGGTAACGGCGGCTGCGGTTGCCACTAAGCGTTACGCCTTAAGGCACAAAAAAGCGGGATATTCCCGCTTTTTTTACGTCTCAATAATGGGGTGGCGGCGTCTCTTCCGACTGCGACGCGATGTGCGATGCCTGGGAGGCTTTTACTTTTTCCGTTAACAGACGCATCAGATCCCGCAGCTTTGCCATCTCCAGCTCGTGGGCGGTGACGGTCTGATTCAGCTCATCGATGGTGATCTCCTGAAAAGCCAGGCGGCTTTCAAGCTCAGCCAGACGTGCTTCCATCTCTCTATTCTGCATGATTCACCTCGTTTGTTTCGTTAAACCCGTCCGGGGCTGGCGGCGGCGAATTTTACCTGAGATTATCCTTGCGCGCAGTAAACATCCCCTTGCTGCGAAACTAATTTAAACAAAAATAGTCTGAAATGTGGTGCTAATCAGGGGTGTCTACCTGTAGATTTGTTCCTCAACGTTTTATAGTACGCTACTCATTTACGCTTAACACGGGGTGAGAGTCCCCGGCCCTGGAGAAATGGATGAAATCACTGTTTAAAGTAACGCTGCTGGCGACCACGATGGCTGTCGCTTTGCATGCGCCGCTGACTTTCGCTGCCGATACCGCGGCGAAACCTGCTGCGACTGCTGACAGCAATGCGGCGTTCAAAAATGACGACCAGAAATCAGCCTACGCACTGGGCGCATCTCTGGGCCGTTACATGGAAAACTCTCTGAAAGAGCAAGAAAAACTGGGCATCAAGCTGGATCAGGCGCAGCTGATCGCGGGCGTACAGGATGCTTTTGCAGACAAGAGCAAACTGTCTGACCAGGAAATCGAGCAAACTCTGCAGGCTTTCGAAGCGCGCGTGAAAGGCGCAGCGCAGGAGAAGATGGAGAAAGACGCGGCTGAGAACGAAGCGAAAGGCAAAACCTTCCGTGACGCTTTCGCTAAAGAGAAAGGCGCAAAAACTTCTCCTACTGGCCTGGTCTACAAAGTAGAGAAAGAAGGGACTGGCGAGGCACCGAAAGACAGCGATACCGTCGTTGTGAACTACAAAGGTACCCTGACCGACGGTAAAGAGTTCGATAACTCTTACACCCGCGGTGAGCCACTCTCATTCCGTCTTGATGGTGTTATCCCTGGCTGGACTGAAGGCCTGAAGAACATCAAGAAAGGCGGTAAAATCAAGCTGGTCATCCCACCGGATCTGGCTTATGGCAAAACGGGTGTCCCGGGTATCCCGGCTAACTCCACCCTGGTATTCGACGTAGAGTTGCTGGACATCAAGCCAGCGCCGAAAGCGGATGCTAAGCCTGACGCGAAGCCAGAAGCGCCGGCAGAAGCCACCAAGAAGTAAACCGGTTAAAACCGCCGCCTCAGAAGCGGCGGTTTTTTTATTGGGGTATAGATATAATTAACACTGGAAGCGCTATCTACGCTGTATTAACTTAATTGCCCGTGTAAATAATGAGCCTGCCCTGAAAACCTACCGACAGGCTCCTGAAAAGGAGTGTTTTTTTCATGACCAGGTCGCTTTTAACCAACGAAACCAGCGAACTTGATTTGCTGGATCAACGTCCTTTCGATCAGACCGATTTCGATATTCTGAAATCCTACGAAGCGGTAGTGGACGGGTTAGCGATGCTCATTGGGTCCCACTGCGAAATCGTTTTGCACTCCCTGCAAGATCTGAAATGTTCTGCCATCCGCATCGCCAATGGTGAGCATACTGGCCGTAAAATCGGCTCGCCAATCACTGACCTTGCACTGCGTATGCTGCACGACATGACCGGCGCGGACAGCAGCGTCTCCAAATGTTATTTCACCCGCGCGAAGAGCGGTGTTCTCATGAAGTCCGTGACCATCGCGATCCGCAACCGCGATCATCGCGTGATTGGTTTGCTGTGCATCAACATGAACCTTGATGTGCCGTTCTCCCAGATCATGAACACCTTCATTCCGCCAGAAACGCCGGATGTTGGATCCACAGTAAACTTTGCCTCTTCCGTTGAAGATCTCGTGACCCAGACGCTGGAATTCACCATTGAAGAAGTTAATGCCGATCGTAACGTCTCCAACAATGCCAAGAATCGTCAGATCGTGCTTAACCTCTACGAAAAAGGCATTTTTGATATTAAAGACGCCATTAACCAGGTGGCCGATCGCCTCAACATCTCCAAGCACACGGTCTATCTCTACATCCGTCAGTTCAAAAGCGGCGATTTCCTGGGGCAAGAGAAGTAATGCGTTTTGCATTAATGGTGACAGGCCCGGCATACGGTACACAGCAGGCCAGCAGCGCGTTGCAGTTTGCCCGCGCACTGCTGGCGGCCGGACATGAGCTGGTCAGCGTCTTTTTTTATCGGGAAGGGGTGTATAACGCAAACCAGCTGACCTCTCCCGCATCAGACGAGTTCGATCTGGTCCGGGCCTGGCAGTCGCTGAACCAGGAGCATGGCGTTGCCCTGCATATCTGCGTGGCGGCGGCTCTGCGTCGGGGCGTAAGCGATGCGAATGAAGCGCAACGTCTCGGTTTGCCTGCCGCGAATCTTAACGAGGGCTTCTCCCTTAGCGGTCTTGGGGCGCTGGCACAGGCTGCCTTAACCTGCGATCGTATGGTGCAATTCTGATGAACCGCGTTGCGTTTGTATTTCATTCTGCCCCACATGGCAGTGCCGCTGGAAGGGAAGGGCTGGATGCGTTACTGGCCACTTCTGCACTGACGGAAGAGATCGGTGTGTTCTTTATCGGAGACGGCGTATTTCAGCTGCTTGCCGGTCAGCAGCCGCAGGCGGTGCTGGCGCGGGATTACATCTCGACATTTAAAGTCCTGCCGTTGTATGACATCGAGACGTTCTATGTCTGTGCAGCTTCACTGCAGGCCCGCGGCCTGAAAGAGAATACCCCCTTCATTCTGGACGCGACTGTACTTGCACCGGCATTACTGCGGGAACAGCTTTCCCACTACGACACAATCCTGACATTCTGAGGCGCGCATGCTCCATACCCTGAGCCGTTCCCCCTGGCACTGCGACATCGAAAGCCTGTTAAGCATGCTGCGTGAGGGTGATACTGTGCTGCTGATCCAGGATGGCGTTCTGGCGGCAGTAGAAGGTAGCCGCTTTGTTGATATTCTCTGTAATGCCCCCATCTCTGTCTCAGCGCTTAAAGATGATATCGAGGCCCGCGGCCTAATTGGTCAAATTTCAACCAAAATTGACGTGGTTAGCTATACTGATTTCGTCAATCTGGCCATCCAGCACACCGGCCAAATGAACTGGTGATCTGAGATCGCTGTATAATTCTTGACACCTTTTCGACGTAGCCCTAAAATTTCGCGTCCTCATATTGTATGAGGGTGTTTTATTACGTGTTTACGAAGCAAAAGCTAAAACCAGGAGCTATTTAATGGCAACAGTTAACCAGCTGGTACGCAAACCACGTGCACGCAAAGTTGCAAAAAGCAACGTGCCTGCGCTGGAAGCCTGCCCGCAGAAACGTGGCGTATGTACTCGTGTATATACTACCACTCCTAAAAAACCAAACTCCGCACTGCGTAAAGTATGCCGTGTGCGTTTGACTAACGGTTTTGAAGTGACTTCCTACATCGGTGGTGAAGGTCACAACCTGCAGGAACACTCCGTGATCCTGATCCGTGGCGGTCGTGTAAAAGACCTTCCGGGTGTTCGTTACCACACCGTTCGTGGTGCGCTTGACTGCTCCGGCGTTAAAGACCGTAAGCAATCTCGCTCCAAATACGGCGTGAAACGTCCTAAGGCTTAATGGTTCTCCGTTAAGTAAGGCCAAACTGATTTATCTTAATGTCACACTAAACTCTTAGAGTTTTGGACAATCCTGAATTAACAACGGAGTATTCCCATGCCACGTCGTCGCGTCATTGGTCAGCGTAAAATTCTTCCAGATCCGAAATTCGGATCAGAACTGCTGGCAAAATTTGTAAATATCCTGATGGTAGATGGTAAAAAATCTACTGCAGAAGCAATCGTATACAGCGCGCTGGAGACCCTGGCTCAGCGTTCTGGTAAAAATGAACTGGAAGCTTTCGAAGTAGCTCTCGACAACGTGCGTCCGACTGTAGAAGTTAAGTCTCGCCGCGTTGGTGGTTCTACTTATCAGGTACCAGTTGAAGTCCGTCCGGTCCGTCGTAATGCTCTGGCAATGCGTTGGATCGTTGAAGCTGCTCGTAAACGCGGTGATAAATCCATGGCTCTGCGTCTGGCGAACGAACTTTCTGACGCTGCAGACAACAAAGGTACTGCAGTTAAGAAACGTGAAGACGTTCACCGTATGGCAGAAGCCAACAAGGCGTTCGCACACTACCGTTGGTAATCCCTTCGGAGTATTAGTCACCAGGCGGGCGCTTCAGCGAAGCAGCCCGCTTTGGGTTACTTAACTGAACGCCTAAAAAGATAAACGAGGAATCAAATGGCTCGTACAACACCCATCGCACGCTACCGTAACATCGGTATCAGTGCGCACATCGACGCCGGTAAAACCACTACCACCGAACGTATTCTGTTCTACACCGGTGTAAACCATAAAATCGGTGAAGTTCATGACGGCGCCGCAACCATGGACTGGATGGAGCAGGAGCAGGAGCGTGGTATTACCATCACCTCCGCAGCGACTACTGCATTTTGGTCTGGTATGGCTAAGCAGTATGAACCACACCGCGTAAACATCATCGACACCCCGGGCCACGTTGACTTCACCATCGAAGTAGAACGTTCCATGCGTGTTCTTGATGGTGCGGTAATGGTTTACTGCGCAGTTGGTGGTGTTCAGCCACAGTCTGAAACCGTATGGCGTCAGGCAAACAAATATAAAGTTCCACGCATTGCGTTCGTTAACAAAATGGACCGTATGGGTGCGAACTTCCTGAAAGTTGTTGGTCAGATCAAAACCCGTCTGGGCGCGAACCCTGTTCCGCTGCAGCTGGCGATTGGTGCTGAAGAAGGTTTCACCGGTGTTGTTGACCTGGTGAAAATGAAAGCCATCAACTGGAATGAAGAAGACGCAGGCGTAACCTTCACTTATGAAGATATCCCGGCTGACATGCAGGACCTGGCTGACGAATGGCACCAGAACCTGATCGAGTCCGCTGCAGAAGCTTCAGAAGATCTGATGGAGAAATACCTGGGTGGTGAAGAACTGTCTGAAGAAGAGATCAAAAAAGCTCTGCGTCAGCGTGTTCTGAACAACGAAATCATCCTGGTAACCTGTGGTTCTGCGTTCAAGAACAAAGGTGTTCAGGCGATGCTGGATGCGGTAATTGATTACCTGCCATCCCCGGTAGACGTTCCTGCGATCAACGGTATCCTGGACGACGGTAAAGACACGCCGGCTGAGCGTCACGCAAGTGATGACGAGCCGTTTGCTGCTCTGGCGTTCAAAATCGCTACCGACCCGTTCGTTGGTAACCTGACGTTCTTCCGCGTGTACTCTGGTGTGGTTAACTCCGGTGACACCATCCTGAACTCCGTGAAAGCTGCACGTGAGCGTTTCGGTCGTATCGTACAGATGCACGCGAACAAACGTGAAGAGATCAAAGAAGTTCGCGCGGGTGACATCGCTGCTGCTATCGGTCTGAAAGACGTGACTACTGGTGATACCCTGTGTAACCCAGATCACCCGATCATTCTGGAGCGCATGGAGTTCCCAGAGCCAGTAATCTCTATCGCCGTTGAACCAAAAACCAAAGCTGACCAGGAAAAAATGGGTCTGGCTTTGGGCCGTCTGGCTAAAGAAGACCCATCATTCCGCGTATGGACTGATGAAGAATCTAACCAGACCATCATCGCTGGTATGGGTGAACTGCACCTGGACATCATCGTTGACCGTATGAAGCGTGAATTCAACGTTGAAGCTAACGTGGGTAAACCTCAGGTTGCTTACCGCGAAGCAATTCGCCAGAAAGTTACCGATGTTGAAGGTAAACACGCTAAGCAGTCTGGTGGTCGTGGTCAGTACGGTCACGTTGTGATCGACATGTACCCACTGGAGCCGGGCTCTAACCCTAAAGGTTACGAGTTCATCAACGACATCAAAGGTGGTGTAATTCCTGGCGAATACATCCCTGCCGTTGATAAAGGCATCCAGGAGCAGCTGAAGTCTGGTCCGCTGGCTGGTTACCCGGTAGTAGACATGGGTATTCGTCTGCACTTCGGTTCTTACCATGACGTTGACTCCTCTGAACTGGCGTTTAAACTGGCTGCTTCTATCGCCTTTAAAGAAGGCTTTAAGAAAGCGAAACCAGTTCTGCTTGAGCCAATCATGAAGGTTGAAGTAGAAACGCCTGAAGAGAACACCGGTGACGTCATCGGTGACTTGAGCCGTCGTCGTGGTATGCTGCGTGGTCAGGAAACTAACGTTACTGGCGTTGTGATCCACGCTGAAGTTCCGCTGTCTGAAATGTTCGGATATGCAACTCAGCTGCGTTCTCTGACCAAAGGTCGTGCTTCTTACTCCATGGAGTTCCTGAAGTATGATGATGCGCCGAACAACGTTGCTCAGGCCGTAATTGAAGCCCGTGGTAAATAAGCCGTAGGGTTAAAATCTAAGTCCCGTGCCCCCTCGGTGAGGGGGCACTATAGTAAGGAATATAGCCGTGTCTAAAGAAAAATTTGAACGTACAAAACCGCACGTCAACGTTGGTACTATCGGCCACGTTGACCACGGTAAAACTACCCTGACCGCTGCAATCACTACCGTTCTGGCTAAAACCTACGGTGGTTCTGCTCGTGCATTCGACCAGATCGATAACGCACCAGAAGAAAAAGCTCGTGGTATCACCATCAACACTTCTCACGTTGAATATGACACCCCGACTCGCCACTACGCACACGTAGACTGCCCAGGCCACGCCGACTATGTTAAAAACATGATCACCGGTGCTGCGCAGATGGACGGCGCGATCCTGGTTGTTGCTGCGACTGACGGCCCAATGCCTCAGACCCGTGAGCACATCCTGCTGGGTCGTCAGGTAGGCGTTCCTTTCATCATCGTGTTCCTGAACAAATGCGACATGGTTGATGACGAAGAGCTGCTGGAACTGGTAGAGATGGAAGTTCGTGAACTGCTGTCTCAGTACGATTTCCCAGGCGACGATACCCCAATCGTTCGTGGTTCCGCGCTGAAAGCGCTGGAAGGCGAAGCTGAGTGGGAAGAGAAAATCATCGAACTGGCTGGCTACCTGGATTCTTACATCCCAGAACCAGAGCGTGCTATCGACAAGCCATTCCTGCTGCCAATCGAAGACGTATTCTCCATCTCCGGTCGTGGTACCGTTGTTACCGGTCGTGTAGAGCGCGGTATCATCAAAGTGGGTGAAGAAGTTGAAATCGTTGGTATCAAAGAGACTGCGAAATCTACCTGTACTGGCGTTGAAATGTTCCGCAAACTGCTGGACGAAGGCCGTGCTGGTGAGAACGTTGGTGTTCTGCTGCGTGGTATCAAGCGTGAAGAAATCGAACGTGGTCAGGTTCTGGCGAAGCCAGGCTCAATCAAGCCACACACCAAGTTCGAATCTGAAGTGTACATCCTGTCCAAAGACGAAGGCGGCCGTCATACTCCGTTCTTCAAAGGCTACCGTCCACAGTTCTACTTCCGTACTACTGACGTGACCGGTACCATCGAACTGCCAGAAGGCGTTGAGATGGTAATGCCAGGCGACAACATCAAAATGGTTGTTACCCTGATCCACCCAATCGCAATGGACGATGGTCTGCGTTTCGCAATCCGCGAAGGCGGCCGTACCGTTGGCGCGGGTGTTGTTGCTAAAGTTCTGGGCTAATTAATTATCCCTGAATTAAAAAGGACGCTTCGGCGTCCTTTTTTGTTTTCAGCGTTTATGGCTGTCACAAATTTTCGTATTTTTTGTTCGCTCCCGTCCCGCATCTTCGTGCTTGTGCTATTGTAATCATAATTATTCTCACTTACACTTTGCCCATATTTTGAACGGGAGTGGTTATGTACGTTTGTTTATGTAACGGTGTGAGTGATAAAAAAATTCGTCAGGCCGTTCGCCAGTTTCATCCTCAATCTTTTCAGCAGTTGCGTAAGTTTGTTCCGGTTGGAAATCAATGCGGTAAGTGCGTTCGCGCTGCCCGCGAGATTATGCAGGACGAATTGATGCAGATCCCGGAATACAAAGAGATTGCCTGAGGCTCATACTTTTCTTTTGACATCCCTGTAGCCCCATCTACGCTTCAATGAGTGGAAGCGGAGGGACTATAATGAAAGGTGATATCAAAATCATAAGTTATCTCAATAAATTATTGGGAAATGAGCTTGTCGCAATCAACCAATACTTTCTCCATGCGAGAATGTTCAAAAACTGGGGTCTGACTCGCCTCAACGATATTGAATACCATGAGTCCATCGATGAGATGAAGCACGCTGATAAGTACATCGAGCGTATTCTGTTCCTCGAGGGTATTCCCAACCTGCAGGATCTCGGCAAGCTGGGTATCGGCGAAGATGTCGAAGAGATATTGCGTTCGGATCTGACGCTGGAGCTCGAAGGGGCGAAAGATCTGCGTGAAGCTATCGCTTATGCAGACAGCGTTCATGACTACGTCAGCCGCGATATGATGATTGAGATTCTGGCCGATGAAGAAGGGCACATCGACTGGCTGGAAACAGAACTGGATCTTATCAGTAAAATTGGGCTGCAAAATTACCTCCAGTCGCAAATTAAAGTGGAAAGCTGATCAGGCTTTGCCCACTCATCATTAAACCCGCTGCCGCCATGAAAGGTCCAAATGGCAGTGGGTTTTTTAATATCTGTTCCCCGGGTTTACACATCGCCAGGATGAGAAGATAAAGCGTAGCCAGCAAAGCTGCTGATAATGCCAGCACAGGAAGTACGCACCATCCATGCCATGCGCCCAGCGCACCCAGATACTTTACGTCACCGTAACCCAGCCCTTCACGCTTACGCAGCAGTCTGTAACTCCAATAAATAATCGCGAATCCTGTGTATCCCGCT
This sequence comes from Leclercia sp. GHBNCSD, assembly GCF_055805075.1. Classification (NCBI taxonomy): domain Bacteria; kingdom Pseudomonadati; phylum Pseudomonadota; class Gammaproteobacteria; order Enterobacterales; family Enterobacteriaceae; genus Leclercia; species Leclercia sp. GHBNCSD. Next base: position 2,415,459 of record NZ_JBQVYO010000001.1, read on the forward strand.
ATCGCCCCTGCGACGGCAGTAGGCAGCCGCTCGGGTTGAAGACAGAGGTGATAAAGCAGACCAACCCATAGTAGCGGGCAGAGATATCGGTCCGGAAGCAGATGTGACCGGAGATCCTCGCGAACTAACAGTGCTGTTAATCCAAGGTAGGCAAACAAGAAGGGGAGGAGAGTAAGCATTGGCGTAAACCTCAATGGAATGTTTGCGCCCATATTCCATGTAACCCCAAGGGTGAAACAAACGGCAAACTAAAACGATGCGAGAGGTCTTCCTGGCCGTTTTCACGACAATGTACGATTGCACCGCATTTACGAGGGGACACGCAAAATTGAGCTCTGCCGTCTATTTTCTAAACTGGGCTTGCGTCCTGCCCAGATTTACGTATAATGCGCGGGCTTGTCGTAATTGACAGCTGGTTCAATCTGAACCCCGGGCAGCAATCTTTTTCAGTTGCCTAACAATGCTCCCAATCGGGGAGCTACGTAAGAACGGTTACACTCTCCCATCAATCGTAATGGGTCTGAGTAGTGATCATTTTCGTTTATAAAATAATTGGAGCTCTGGTCTCATGCAGAACCAAAGAATCCGTATCCGCCTTAAAGCGTTTGATCATCGTCTGATCGATCAATCAACCGCGGAAATCGTCGAGACTGCTAAGCGCACTGGTGCGCAAGTCCGTGGTCCGATCCCGCTGCCGACCCGCAAAGAGCGCTTTACCGTTCTGATCTCCCCGCACGTTAACAAAGACGCGCGTGATCAGTACGAGATCCGCACTCACAAGCGTCTGGTTGACATCGTTGAGCCAACTGAGAAAACCGTTGATGCTCTGATGCGTCTGGATCTGGCTGCCGGTGTAGACGTGCAGATCAGCCTGGGTTAATCAGGTCATCGAGCGATTGAGAGGTTGATACAATGATTGGTTTAGTCGGTAAAAAAGTGGGTATGACCCGCATCTTCACTGAAGATGGCGTTTCTATCCCAGTAACCGTAATCGAAGTTGAAGCAAACCGCGTTACTCAGGTTAAAGATCTGGCTAACGATGGCTACCGCGCTATTCAGGTTACCACTGGTGCTAAAAAAGCTAACCGTGTAACCAAACCAGAAGCGGGTCACTTCGCTAAAGCTGGCGTAGAAGCTGGCCGTGGTCTGTGGGAATTCCGCCTGGCTGAAGGCGAAGAGTTCACCGTAGGTCAGGACATTAGCGTCGAACTGTTTGCTGAAGTTAAAAAAGTTGACGTAACCGGTACCTCTAAAGGTAAAGGTTTTGCTGGTACCGTTAAGCGCTGGAACTTCCGTACCCAGGACGCTACTCACGGTAACTCCTTGTCTCACCGCGTTCCGGGTTCTATCGGTCAGAACCAGACTCCGGGCAAAGTGTTCAAAGGCAAGAAAATGGCAGGTCAGCTGGGTAACGAACGTGTAACCGTTCAGAGCCTGGACGTAGTACGTGTTGACGCTGAGCGCAACCTGCTGCTGGTTAAAGGTGCGGTCCCGGGTGCAACCGGTAGCGACCTGATCGTTAAACCAGCTGTGAAGGCGTAAGGGGATAGCAATGGAATTAGTATTGAAAGACGCGCAGAGCGCGCTGACTGTTTCCGAAACTACCTTCGGTCGTGATTTCAACGAAGCGCTGGTTCACCAGGTTGTTGTTGCTTATGCAGCTGGTGCTCGTCAGGGTACTCGTGCTCAGAAGACTCGTGCTGAAGTAACTGGTTCCGGCAAAAAGCCGTGGCGCCAGAAAGGTACTGGCCGTGCGCGTTCAGGTTCTATCAAGAGCCCGATCTGGCGTTCCGGTGGCGTGACCTTCGCTGCTCGCCCGCAGGACCACAGTCAAAAAGTTAATAAAAAGATGTACCGCGGCGCGCTGAAAAGCATCCTGTCCGAGCTGGTACGTCAGGATCGTCTGATCGTTGTCGAATCTTTCTCTGTAGAAGCGCCTAAAACTAAGCTGCTGGCACAGAAACTGAAAGACATGGCTCTGGAAGATGTGCTGATCATCACCGGTGAGCTGGACGAGAACCTGTTCCTGGCCGCACGTAACCTGCACAAGGTTGACGTACGCGATGCGACTGGTATCGACCCGGTTAGCCTGATCGCCTTCGACAAAGTCGTAATGACTGCTGATGCTGTTAAGCAAGTTGAGGAGATGCTGGCATGATTCGTGAAGAACGTCTGCTGAAGGTGCTGCGCGCACCGCACGTTTCTGAAAAAGCGTCTACTGCGATGGAAAAAACTAACACCATCGTTCTCAAAGTTGCTAAAGACGCGACCAAAGCAGAAATCAAAGCTGCTGTGCAGAAACTGTTTGAAGTCGAAGTCGAAGTCGTTAACACCCTGGTAGTTAAAGGGAAAGTTAAACGTCACGGACAGCGTATCGGTCGTCGTAGCGACTGGAAAAAAGCTTACGTCACCCTGAAAGAAGGCCAGAATCTGGACTTCGTTGGCGGCGCTGAGTAAGTCGGAGGAGTAATACAATGGCAGTTGTTAAATGTAAACCGACATCTCCGGGTCGTCGCCACGTTGTTAAAGTGGTTAACCCTGAGCTGCACAAGGGCAAGCCTTTTGCTCCGTTGCTGGAAAAGAACAGCAAATCCGGTGGTCGTAACAACAATGGCCGTATCACCACTCGTCACATCGGTGGTGGCCACAAGCAGGCTTATCGTATTGTTGACTTTAAACGCAACAAAGACGGTATCCCAGCAGTTGTTGAGCGTCTTGAGTACGATCCGAACCGTTCCGCGAACATCGCGCTGGTTCTGTACAAAGATGGCGAACGCCGTTACATCCTGGCCCCTAAAGGCCTGAAAGCTGGCGACCAGATTCAGTCTGGCGTTGATGCTGCAATCAAAGCAGGTAACACCCTGCCGATGCGCAATATCCCGGTTGGTTCTACCGTTCATAACGTAGAAATGAAACCAGGTAAAGGCGGTCAGCTGGCACGTTCCGCTGGTACTTACGTTCAGATCGTTGCGCGTGATGGTGCTTATGTCACCCTGCGTCTGCGTTCTGGTGAAATGCGTAAAGTCGAAGCAGACTGCCGCGCTACCCTGGGCGAAGTTGGCAATGCTGAGCATATGCTGCGCGTTCTGGGTAAAGCAGGTGCTGCACGCTGGCGTGGTGTTCGTCCTACCGTTCGCGGTACTGCGATGAACCCAGTCGACCACCCACATGGTGGTGGTGAAGGTCGTAACTTTGGTAAGCACCCGGTAACTCCGTGGGGCGTTCAGACCAAAGGTAAGAAGACCCGCAGCAACAAGCGTACTGATAAATTTATCGTACGTCGCCGTAGCAAATAATATTAGAGGATAAGCCATGCCACGTTCTCTCAAGAAAGGTCCTTTTATTGACCTGCACTTGCTGAAGAAGGTAGAGAAAGCGGTGGAAAGCGGAGACAAGAAGCCCCTGCGCACTTGGTCCCGTCGTTCAACGATCTTTCCTAACATGATCGGTTTGACCATCGCTGTCCATAATGGTCGTCAGCACGTTCCAGTATTCGTTTCCGATGAAATGGTCGGTCACAAACTGGGTGAATTCGCACCGACTCGTACTTATCGCGGCCACGCTGCTGATAAAAAAGCGAAGAAGAAATAAGGTAGGAGGAAGAGATGGAAACTTTAGCTCAACATCGCCATGCTCGTTCTTCTGCTCAGAAGGTTCGCCTTGTTGCTGACCTGATTCGCGGTAAGAAAGTGTCGCAGGCCCTGGATATTCTGACCTACACCAATAAGAAAGCGGCTGTACTGGTCAAGAAAGTTCTGGAATCTGCCATTGCTAACGCTGAACACAACGATGGCGCTGACATTGACGATCTGAAAGTTGCGAAAATTTTCGTAGACGAAGGCCCGAGCATGAAGCGCATTATGCCGCGTGCGAAAGGTCGTGCAGATCGCATCCTGAAGCGCACCAGCCACATTACTGTGGTTGTGTCCGATCGCTGAGACTCTGGAGACTAGCAATGGGTCAGAAAGTACATCCTAATGGTATTCGCCTGGGTATTGTAAAACCATGGAACTCAACCTGGTTTGCGAACACCAAAGAATTCGCTGACAACCTGGACAGCGATTTTAAAGTACGTCAGTACCTGACTAAGGAACTGGCTAAAGCGTCCGTATCTCGTATCGTAATCGAGCGTCCGGCTAAGAGCATCCGTGTGACCATTCACACTGCTCGTCCTGGCATCGTTATCGGTAAGAAAGGCGAAGACGTAGAAAAACTGCGCAAGGTCGTAGCGGATATCGCTGGCGTTCCTGCACAGATCAATATCGCTGAAGTTCGTAAGCCTGAACTGGACGCAAAACTGGTTGCTGACAGCATCACTTCTCAGCTGGAACGTCGTGTTATGTTCCGTCGTGCTATGAAGCGTGCTGTACAGAACGCAATGCGTCTGGGCGCTAAAGGTATCAAAGTTGAAGTTAGCGGCCGTCTGGGCGGCGCGGAAATCGCACGTACCGAATGGTACCGTGAAGGTCGCGTACCGCTGCACACTCTGCGTGCTGACATCGACTACAACACCTCTGAAGCGCACACCACTTACGGTGTAATCGGCGTTAAGGTATGGATCTTCAAAGGTGAGATCCTGGGTGGTATGGCTGCTGTTGAACAACCGGAAAAACCGGCTGCTCAACCTAAAAAGCAGCAGCGTAAAGGCCGTAAATAAGGAGCGTCGCTGATGTTACAACCAAAGCGTACAAAATTCCGTAAAGTGCACAAAGGCCGCAACCGTGGTCTGGCGCAGGGTACGGATGTTAGCTTCGGCACTTTCGGTCTGAAAGCTGTTGGCCGTGGTCGTCTGACTGCACGTCAGATCGAAGCAGCACGTCGTGCTATGACCCGTGCAGTTAAGCGTCAAGGTAAAATTTGGATCCGTGTATTCCCGGACAAACCAATTACCGAGAAGCCGCTGGAAGTTCGTATGGGTAAAGGTAAAGGTAACGTGGAGTACTGGGTTGCCTTGATTCAGCCGGGTAAAGTCCTGTATGAAATGGACGGCGTACCGGAAGAGCTGGCCCGTGAAGCATTCGGCCTGGCAGCAGCGAAACTGCCGATTAAAACCACCTTTGTAACTAAGACGGTGATGTAATGAAAGCAAATGAGCTGCGTGAAAAAAGCGTTGAAGAGCTGAACGCTGAGCTGCTGAACCTGCTGCGTGAGCAGTTCAACCTGCGCATGCAGGCTGCAAGTGGCCAGCTGCAACAGACTCACCTGCTGAAGCAAGTGCGTCGTGATGTTGCACGCGTTAAGACTTTACTGACTCAGAAGGCGGGTGCGTAATGACCGATAAAATCCGTACTCTGCAAGGTCGTGTTGTTAGCGACAAAATGGAGAAATCCATCGTTGTTGCTATCGAGCGCGTTGTGAAACACCCGATCTACGGTAAATTCATCAAGCGTACGACCAAACTGCACGTACATGACGAGAACAACGAATGTGGTATCGGTGACGTGGTAGAAATCCGCGAATGCCGTCCACTGTCCAAGACTAAGTCCTGGACGCTGGTTCGCGTTGTAGAGAAAGCGGTTCTGTAATAGAGTAGCCTTCTCGATACGAATAAACGGCTCAGCGATGAGCCGTTTATTTTTTCTACCCATATTGCAGAAGCGGTGTTATAATGCCGCGCCCTCGATATGGGGCTTTTTAACGGCTCTGATTTTAGAGTCTCAGGTAGTAGTTGACATTAGCGGAGCACTAAAATGATCCAAGAACAGACTATGCTGAACGTCGCCGACAACTCCGGTGCACGTCGCGTAATGTGTATCAAGGTTCTGGGTGGCTCGCACCGTCGCTACGCAGGCGTAGGCGACATCATCAAGATCACCATCAAAGAAGCAATTCCACGTGGTAAGGTCAAGAAAGGTGATGTGCTGAAAGCGGTAGTGGTGCGCACCAAGAAGGGTGTTCGTCGCCCTGACGGTTCTGTCATTCGCTTCGATGGTAATGCATGCGTTATTTTAAACAATAACAGCGAGCAGCCTATCGGCACGCGTATCTTTGGGCCGGTAACTCGTGAACTTCGTACTGAGAAGTTCATGAAAATTATCTCTCTGGCACCAGAAGTACTCTAAGGAGCGAATCATGGCAGCGAAAATCCGTCGTGATGACGAAGTTATCGTGTTAACCGGTAAAGATAAAGGTAAACGCGGTAAAGTAAAAAATGTCCTGTCTTCCGGCAAGGTCATTGTTGAAGGTATCAACCTGGTTAAGAAACATCAGAAGCCGGTTCCGGCCCTGAACCAGCCAGGTGGCATCGTTGAAAAAGAAGCTGCTATTCAGGTTTCTAACGTTGCAATCTTCAATGCGGCAACCGGCAAGGCTGACCGTGTAGGCTTTAGATTCGAAGACGGCAAAAAAGTCCGTTTCTTCAAGTCTAACAGCGAAACTATCAAGTAATTTGGAGTAGTACGATGGCGAAACTGCATGATTACTACAAAGACGAAGTAGTTAATAAGCTCATGACTGAGTTTAACTACAATTCTGTCATGCAAGTCCCTCGGGTCGAGAAGATCACCCTGAACATGGGTGTTGGTGAAGCGATCGCTGACAAGAAACTGCTGGATAACGCAGCAGCTGACCTGGCAGCTATCTCCGGTCAAAAACCGTTGATCACCAAAGCACGCAAATCTGTTGCAGGCTTCAAAATCCGTCAGGGCTATCCGATCGGCTGTAAAGTAACTCTGCGTGGCGAACGCATGTGGGAGTTCTTTGAGCGCCTGATCACTATTGCTGTACCTCGTATCCGTGACTTCCGTGGCTTGTCCGCTAAGTCTTTCGACGGTCGTGGTAACTACAGCATGGGTGTCCGTGAGCAGATCATCTTCCCAGAAATCGACTACGATAAAGTCGACCGCGTGCGTGGTTTGGATATTACCATTACCACTACTGCGAAATCTGACGAAGAAGGCCGTGCTCTGCTGGCTGCCTTTGACTTCCCGTTCCGCAAGTAAGGTAGGGTTACTGAATGGCTAAGCAATCAATGAAAGCACGCGAAGTAAAGCGCGTAGCTTTAGCTGATAAATTCTTCGCTAAACGCGCTGAACTGAAAGCGATCATTTCTGATGTGAACGCTTCCGACGAAGATCGTTGGAATGCAGTTCTCAAGCTGCAGACTCTGCCGCGTGATTCCAGCCCGTCTCGTCAGCGTAACCGCTGCCGTCAAACTGGTCGTCCGCACGCTTTCCTGCGGAAGTTCGGGTTGAGCCGTATCAAGGTCCGTGAAGCCGCAATGCGCGGTGAAATCCCGGGTCTGAAAAAGGCTAGCTGGTAATTGTCACCAATTGAATCACGGGAGTAAAGACAGATGAGCATGCAAGATCCGATCGCGGATATGCTGACCCGTATCCGTAACGGTCAGGCCGCGAACAAAGCTGCGGTCACCATGCCTTCCTCCAAGCTGAAAGTGGCAATCGCCAACGTGCTGAAGGAAGAAGGTTTTATCGAAGATTTTAAAGTTGAAGGCGACACCAAGCCTGAACTGGAACTTACTCTTAAGTATTTCCAGGGCAAGGCTGTTGTAGAAAGCATTCAGCGTGTCAGCCGCCCAGGTCTGCGCATCTACAAACGTAAAGATGAGCTGCCAAAAGTTATGGCCGGCATGGGTATCGCAGTTGTTTCTACCTCTAAAGGTGTTATGACTGATCGTGCAGCGCGCCAGGCTGGTCTTGGTGGCGAAATTATCTGCTACGTAGCCTAATCGGAGGAAAAAATGTCTCGTGTTGCTAAAGCACCGGTCGTTGTTCCTGCCGGCGTTGATGTAAAAATCAACGGTCAGGTTATTACGATCAAAGGTAAAAACGGCGAGCTGACTCGTACTCTCAACGATGCTGTTGAAGTTACTCATGCAGATAACGCTCTGACTTTCGGCCCACGTACTGGTTACGTTGATGGCTGGGCTCAGGCTGGTACCGCGCGTGCCCTGCTGAACTCAATGGTTATCGGTGTTACCGAAGGCTTCACTAAGAAGCTGCAGCTGGTTGGTGTAGGTTATCGTGCAGCGATCAAAGGGAACGCAGTAAGCCTGGCTCTGGGCTTCTCTCACCCTGTTGAACACGCGCTGCCAGCAGGTATTACTGCAGAATGTCCGTCTCAGACTGAAATCGTGCTGAAAGGCGCTGATAAACAGCTGATCGGTCAGGTTGCAGCAGATCTGCGCGCCTACCGTCGTCCTGAGCCTTACAAAGGCAAGGGTGTTCGTTACGCCGACGAAGTCGTGCGTACCAAAGAGGCTAAGAAGAAGTAAGGTAACACTATGGATAAGAAATCTGCTCGTATCCGTCGTGCGACCCGCGCACGCCGCAAGCTCAAAGAGCTGGGTGCAACTCGCCTGGTGGTACATCGTACCCCGCGTCATATTTACGCACAGGTAATTGCACCGAACGGTTCTGAAGTTCTGGTAGCTGCTTCTACTGTAGAAAAAGCTATCTCTGAACAATTGAAGTACACCGGTAACAAAGACGCCGCTGCAGCTGTAGGTAAAGCTGTTGCTGAACGCGCTCTGGAAAAAGGCATCAAAGATGTTTCCTTTGACCGTTCCGGGTTCCAATATCATGGTCGTGTCCAGGCACTGGCAGATGCTGCCCGTGAAGCTGGCCTTCAGTTCTAAGGTAGAGGTGTAAGATGGCTCACATCGAAAAACAAGCTGGCGAACTGCAGGAAAAGCTGATCGCGGTTAACCGCGTATCTAAAACCGTTAAAGGTGGTCGTATTTTCTCCTTCACAGCTCTGACTGTAGTTGGCGATGGTAACGGTCGCGTTGGTTTTGGTTACGGTAAAGCGCGTGAAGTTCCAGCAGCGATCCAGAAAGCGATGGAAAAAGCCCGTCGCAATATGATTAACGTCGCGCTGAACCACGGCACCCTGCAGCACCCAGTTAAGGGTACTCACACGGGTTCTCGTGTCTTCATGCAGCCGGCTTCCGAAGGTACCGGTATCATCGCCGGTGGTGCAATGCGCGCCGTTCTGGAAGTCGCTGGGGTTCATAACGTTCTGGCTAAAGCATACGGTTCCACCAACCCGATCAACGTGGTTCGTGCAACTATTGATGGCCTGGAAAATATGAAATCTCCAGAAATGGTCGCTGCCAAGCGTGGTAAATCCGTTGAAGAAATTCTGGGGTAATTGACCATGGCAAAGACTATTAAAATTACACAAACCCGCAGTGCAATCGGACGTCTGCCGAAACACAAGGCAACGCTGCTTGGCCTGGGTCTGCGTCGTATTGGTCATACCGTTGAGCGCGAGGATACTCCTGCTGTACGTGGTATGGTCAACGCGGTTTACTTCATGGTTAAAGTTGAGGAGTAAGAGATGCGTTTAAATACTCTGTCTCCGGCCGAAGGCTCTAAAAAGGCGGGTAAACGCCTGGGTCGTGGTATCGGTTCTGGCCTCGGCAAAACCGGTGGTCGTGGTCACAAAGGTCAGAACTCTCGTTCTGGCGGTGGCGTACGTCGCGGTTTCGAGGGTGGCCAGATGCCACTGTACCGTCGTCTGCCGAAGTTCGGCTTCACCTCTCGCAAATCAGCGATCACAGCCGAAGTTCGTCTGTCTGACCTGGCGAAAGTTGAAGGCGGCGTTGTAGACCTGAACACGCTGAAAGCAGCAAACATTATCGGTATTCAGATCGAGTTCGCGAAAGTGATCCTGTCTGGTGAAGTTTCTACCCCGGTAACTGTTCGTGGCCTGCGTGTTACTAAAGGTGCTCGTGCTGCTATCGAAGCTGCTGGCGGTAAAATTGAGGAATAAGTAGCAGATGGCTAAACAACCGGGATTAGATTTTCAAAGTGCCAAAGGTGGGCTTGGCGAACTGAAACGCAGACTTTTGTTTGTGATCGGTGCGCTGATTGTTTTCCGTATTGGCTCTTTTATTCCGATCCCTGGTATTGATGCCGCTGTACTTGCCAAACTGCTTGAGCAACAGCGTGGCACCATCATTGAAATGTTTAACATGTTCTCTGGTGGTGCTCTCAGCCGTGCTTCTATCTTTGCTCTGGGTATCATGCCGTACATTTCGGCATCGATTATTATCCAGCTGCTGACGGTCGTTCATCCGGCCCTGGCAGAACTGAAGAAAGAAGGGGAGTCTGGTCGTCGTAAGATCAGCCAGTACACCCGCTACGGTACTCTGGTGCTGGCAATATTCCAGTCGATCGGTATTGCTACCGGTCTACCGAATATGCCTGGTATGCAGGGTCTGGTTATTAACCCAGGCTTTGCATTCTATTTCACCGCTGTTGTAAGTCTGGTTTCAGGAACAATGTTCCTCATGTGGCTCGGCGAACAAATTACTGAACGGGGTATCGGTAACGGTATTTCGATCATTATTTTCGCCGGTATTGTTGCGGGACTCCCGCCAGCCATTGCCCATACTATCGAGCAAGCGCGTCAAGGCGACCTGCACTTCCTCCTGTTGCTGTTGGTTGCAGTATTAGTATTTGCAGTGACGTTCTTTGTTATCTTCGTTGAACGTGGTCAACGCCGCATTGTGGTAAACTACGCGAAACGTCAACAAGGCCGTCGTGTCTATGCTGCACAGAGCACACATTTACCGCTGAAAGTGAATATGGCAGGGGTAATCCCGGCAATCTTCGCTTCCAGTATTATTCTGTTCCCGGCGACCATCGCGTCATGGTTCGGGGGCGGTACTGGTTGGAACTGGCTGACAACAATTTCGCTGTATTTGCAGCCTGGGCAACCGCTTTATGTGTTACTCTATGCGTCTGCGATCATCTTCTTCTGTTTCTTCTACACGGCGTTGGTCTTCAACCCGCGTGAAACAGCAGATAACCTGAAGAAGTCCGGTGCATTTGTACCAGGAATTCGTCCGGGAGAGCAAACGGCGAAGTATATCGATAAAGTAATGACCCGCCTGACTCTGGTTGGTGCGCTTTATATTACCTTTATCTGCCTGATCCCGGAGTTCATGCGTGATGCAATGAAAGTACCGTTCTACTTCGGTGGAACCTCACTGCTTATCGTTGTTGTCGTGATTATGGACTTTATGGCTCAAGTGCAAACTCTAATGATGTCAAGTCAGTACGAGTCTGCATTGAAGAAGGCGAACCTGAAAGGCTACGGCCGCTAATAGGTCGCCCGAGAAGTTACGGAGAGTAAAAATGAAAGTTCGTGCTTCCGTCAAGAAATTATGCCGTAACTGCAAAATCGTTAAGCGTGATGGTGTCATCCGTGTGATTTGCAGTGCCGAGCCGAAGCATAAACAGCGCCAAGGCTGATTATTTCGCATATTTTTCTTGCAAAGTTGGGTTGAGCTGGCTAGATTAGCCAGCCAATCTTTTGTATGTCTGTACGTTTCCATTTGAGTATCCTGAAAACGGGCTTTTCAGCATGGTGCGTACATATTAAATAGTAGGAGTGCATAGTGGCCCGTATAGCAGGCATTAACATTCCTGATCAGAAACATGCTGTGATCGCATTAACTTCGATCTATGGCGTCGGCAAGACCCGTTCTAAAGCCATTCTGGCTGCAGCGGGTATCGCTGAAGATGTTAAGATCAGTGAGCTGTCTGAAGAACAAATCGACACGCTGCGTGACGAAGTTGCCAAATTTGTCGTTGAAGGTGATCTGCGCCGTGAAGTTAGCATGAGCATCAAGCGCCTGATGGATCTTGGTTGCTATCGCGGTTTGCGTCATCGTCGTGGTCTGCCAGTGCGCGGTCAGCGTACTAAGACCAACGCACGTACCCGTAAGGGTCCGCGCAAACCGATCAAGAAATAATCGGGGTGATTGAATAATGGCAAAGGCACCAGTTCGTGCACGTAAGCGTGTAAGAAAACAAGTCTCTGACGGCGTGGCTCATATCCATGCTTCTTTCAACAACACCATCGTTACTATTACTGATCGTCAGGGTAACGCGCTGGGTTGGGCAACAGCCGGTGGTTCCGGTTTCCGTGGTTCTCGCAAATCCACTCCGTTCGCAGCTCAGGTTGCAGCAGAGCGTTGCGCTGAAGCCGTAAAAGAATACGGCATCAAGAATCTGGAAGTTATGGTAAAAGGTCCGGGTCCGGGTCGCGAATCTACCGTTCGTGCTCTGAACGCCGCTGGTTTCCGCATCACTAATATTACTGATGTGACTCCGATCCCTCATAACGGTTGTCGTCCGCCGAAAAAACGTCGCGTATAACGCGTTCGTTTTCCAGGTTTGTTGGAGATAGAAAATGGCAAGATATTTGGGTCCTAAGCTCAAGCTGAGCCGTCGTGAGGGCACCGACTTATTCCTTAAGTCTGGCGTTCGCGCGATCGATACCAAGTGTAAAATTGAACAAGCTCCTGGCCAGCACGGTGCGCGTAAACCGCGTCTGTCTGACTATGGTGTGCAGTTGCGTGAAAAGCAAAAAGTTCGCCGTATGTACGGTGTGCTGGAGCGTCAGTTCCGTAACTACTATAAAGAAGCAGCACGTCTGAAAGGCAACACCGGTGAAAACCTGTTGGCTCTGCTGGAAGGTCGTCTGGACAACGTTGTATACCGTATGGGCTTTGGCGCCACTCGTGCTGAAGCACGTCAGATGGTTAGCCATAAAGCAATCATGGTAAACGGTCGTGTTGTTAACATCGCTTCTTATCAGGTTAAAGCGAATGACGTTGTTAGCATTCGTGAGAAAGCGAAAAAGCAATCTCGCGTGAAAGCCGCTCTGGAGCTGGCTGAGCAGCGTGAAAAGCCAACCTGGCTGGAAGTTGATGCTGGCAAGATGGAAGGTACGTTCAAGCGTCAGCCAGAACGTTCTGATCTGTCTGCGGACATTAACGAACACCTGATCGTCGAGCTTTACTCCAAGTAAAGCTTAGTACCAAAGAGAGGACACAATGCAGGGTTCTGTGACAGAGTTTCTAAAACCGCGCCTGGTAGATATCGAGCAAGTGAGTTCGACGCACGCCAAGGTGACCCTTGAGCCTTTAGAGCGTGGCTTTGGCCATACTCTGGGTAACGCACTGCGCCGTATTCTGCTCTCATCGATGCCGGGTTGCGCGGTGACCGAGGTTGAGATTGATGGTGTACTTCATGAGTACAGCACCAAAGAAGGCGTTCAGGAAGATATCCTTGAAATCCTGCTCAACCTGAAAGGGCTGGCGGTGAGAGTTCAGGGTAAAGATGAAGTTATTCTTACTCTGAATAAATCTGGCATTGGCCCTGTGACTGCAGCCGACATCACCCACGACGGTGATGTTGAAATCGTCAAGCCGCAGCACGTGATCTGCCACCTGACCGATGAGAACGCAGCTATCAGCATGCGTATCAAAGTTCAGCGCGGTCGTGGTTATGTGCCGGCTTCTGCCCGAATTCATTCGGAAGAAGATGAGCGCCCAATCGGCCGTCTGCTGGTCGACGCATGCTACAGCCCTGTAGAGCGTATTGCCTACAATGTTGAAGCAGCGCGTGTAGAACAGCGTACCGACCTGGACAAGCTGGTCATCGAAATGGAAACCAACGGCACAATCGATCCTGAAGAGGCGATTCGTCGTGCGGCAACCATCCTGGCAGAACAACTGGAAGCTTTCGTTGACTTACGTGATGTACGTCAGCCGGAAGTGAAAGAAGAGAAACCAGAATTCGATCCGATCCTGCTGCGCCCTGTTGACGATCTGGAATTGACTGTCCGCTCTGCTAACTGCCTCAAGGCAGAAGCTATCCACTATATCGGTGATCTGGTACAGCGTACCGAGGTTGAGTTGCTGAAAACGCCGAACCTGGGTAAAAAATCTCTTACTGAGATTAAAGACGTGCTGGCTTCACGTGGTCTGTCTCTGGGCATGCGCCTGGAAAACTGGCCACCAGCAAGCATTGCTGACGAGTAACCGGATCACAGGTTAAGGTTTTACTGAGAAGGATAAGGTCATGCGCCATCGTAAGAGTGGTCGTCAACTGAACCGCAACAGCAGCCATCGCCAGGCTATGTTCCGCAACATGGCAGGTTCACTGGTTCGTCATGAAATCATCAAGACGACCCTGCCTAAAGCGAAAGAGCTGCGTCGCGTAGTTGAGCCGCTGATTACTCTTGCCAAGACTGACAGCGTTGCTAATCGTCGTCTGGCATTCGCCCGCACTCGTGATAACGAGATCGTGGCAAAACTGTTTAACGAACTGGGCCCGCGTTTCGCGAGCCGTGCCGGTGGTTACACTCGTATTCTGAAGTGTGGCTTCCGTGCAGGCGACAACGCTCCGATGGCTTACATCGAGCTGGTTGATCGTTCAGAGAAAGCAGAAGCTGCTGCAGAGTAATCTGCAGTAACGTAAAAAAACCCGCTCCGGCGGGTTTTTTTATATCCGCTGAATCCCCATTTTCTACACTACTCTTATTCTTTTCCTACTCTCTGGAGTTTTGCTATGTGGTTATTGGACCAATGGGCAGAACGACATATCCTGGATGCCCAGCGCCAGGGTGAATTCGATGACCTGCCCGGCAGTGGCCAGCCGCTGAAACTGGATGATGATTCACATGTTCCCCCAGAGCTGCGAGCGGCCTACCGCATGTTGAAAAACGCGGGTTGCCTCCCTCCTGAACTTGAACAGCGTAAAGAGGCGATCGAACTGTCTCACTTGCTCACCACAGTCAAAGAGGGAACTGCAGCGCATGCGGATTACGCCCGCCGTCTCGCCCTTCTGGAACTAAAGCTGCGCCAGGCGGGAGCGAGTACGGAGTTTCTGCGCGGGGATTATGCTGAACGTCTAATGCAAAAAATGAAGGAGGAGTAGCGATGTATCGTATTGGTGAGCTTGCTAAGCTGGCTGAGGTTACCCCTGATACTATTCGTTATTACGAAAAGCAGCAGATGATGGAACATGAGATACGCACTGAAGGGGGCTTCCGGCTTTATACCGACCGGGATCTTCAGCGCCTTAAGTTTATTCGTCATGCGCGACAGCTGGGGTTTACCCTGGAATCGATCCGCGAGCTACTGTCGATCCGTATCGATCCCGAGCATCACACCTGCCAGGAATCAAAAAGTATTGTGCAGGCGAGATTGAGTGAAGTCGAGGCGCGCATCGAAGAGCTTCAAACCATGCGGCTCTCTTTACAGCGGTTGAACGATGCCTGTTGCGGTACTGCACATAGCAGCGTTTACTGTTCTATTCTGGAAACCCTTGAACAAGGGGCGAATGGCGAGTCTCGCGGATGTTGATTTTATTGTCAGCACCTTCTAAACTCGCGTCGATATTTTGAACACTGGAGAAAGTATGAGCCATTATCAACACAAGAAAGGTCAGATCAACGACAATGCCATTGAGGCGTTACTGCATGATCCTTTATTCAGACAGCGAATCGAGAAGAACAAGAAAGGGAAAGGAAGTTATCTGCGCAAAACTAAACATGCAAAACGGGGTAACTGGGAGGCCAGTGGCAAGCAAGCGAATCGCTTTCTTACCACTGGCCTTCTTGCTTTGAGTGGCTTACAAAGTGCGGTTGTTCTGCGCTTTCAGTAAGTCACGAATTTCAGTAAGCAGCACTTCTTCTTTCGATGGGGCTGGCGGCGCAGCCGGTTCTTCTTTTTTCTTACGGTTTAATTTGTTGATGAGCTTAATGGCCATAAAGATGGCGAAAGCAACAATCATGAAATCAAATACGTTTTGAATAAACACGCCATAGTGCATTACCACCGCAGGGACATCACCTTGAGCTTCCCGCAGCGTTATGGCGAATTGCTTGAAATCTATTCCGCCAATTAAAAGGCCCAGTGGTGGCATGATGATATCCGCAACCAGTGATGAAACGATCTTGCCAAACGCCGCACCAATAATCACACCCACAGCCAAATCCACTACGTTTCCGCGCATCGCAAATTCGCGAAATTCTTTAATAAAACTCATTTTGTTCTCCTTGTGCCAGCTGACAAATACAAGTCTAACAAATCATTAGCGGATTGCCATTGAAGAGAGACATACGTCACAGAAATATAACCCTTACATATTATTGGGTTAAAAAGAAAAGGTGCTGAAAACAGCACCTTTGCAAGCGTCAGAGGAAGAAAGGACTTGGCTGGAATAAGCGCTCGACGTCGGTAATAAACTTTTTGTCTGTCAGGAACATAATAACGTGATCGCCCTGCTCAATGCGTAGATTGTCATTAGCGATCATGACATCGTTACCCCGCACCACTGCACCAATGATAGTGCCCGGCGGGAGTTTAATCTCATCGATGGTACGCCCAACCACACGGGACGTGCTTTCGTCGCCATGCGCCACGGCTTCTATAGCTTCTGCCACTCCACGACGGAGGGAAGAAACGCCAACGATATCCGCTTTTCGCACGTGACTCAGCAGGGCAGAGATAGTGGCCTGTTGCGGCGAAATCGCAATATCGATAACGCTTCCCTGCACCAGATCGACATAGGCTTTGCGCTGGATAAGCACCATGACCTTCTTCGCACCCATCCGTTTTGCCAGCATCGCTGACATGATGTTGGCTTCGTCGTCGTTGGTAACAGCAATGAAAAGATCAACCTGATCGATATGCTCTTCGGCAAGCAGCTCCTGATCCGACGCATCGCCATAGAAAACGATCGTATTTTGCAGTTTTTCTGCCAGTTCAGCGGCGCGCTGTTGATCCCGTTCGATCAATTTTACGCTGTAGTCTTTTTCCAGCTGCCGGGCCAGGCCAGCGCCGATATTACCGCCCCCGACCAGCATGATGCGCTTATAGGGTTTTTCCAGTCGCTGAAGCTCGCTCATTACCGCACGGATGTGCTGTGACGCGGCGATAAAGAAGACCTCGTCACCAGCTTCGACAATGGTAGAGCCTTGGGGACGAATAGGGCGGTCATGACGGAAAATCGCGGCGACGCGCGTATCGATGTGCGGCATATGTTCGCGCATCGTAGAGAGTGCGTTACCGATCAGCGGGCCGCCATAGTAGGCTTTTACTACCGCAAGACTGACCTTGCCCTCTGCGAAGTTGACTACCTGCAGTGCGCCCGGGTATTCAATCAGGCGGTAAATACTGTCGATAACCAGCTGTTCCGGCGCGATTAAGTGGTCGATTGGCACCGCATCGGACTGAAACAACTTATCGGCATCACGAACGTAATCCGGCGAACGTATACGCGCGATTCGGTTTGGGGTATTAAATAACGAATAGGCCACCTGACAGGCCACCATATTCGTTTCATCAGAACTGGTGACAGCAACCAGCATATCTGCGTCATCCGCTCCGGCTTCACGCAACACTCGTGGGTGAGAGCCATGCCCCTGAACCACGCGCAGATCGAATTTATCCTGCAGGCCGCGCAGACGATCGCCATTGGTATCAACGATAGTGATGTCGTTATTCTCACCGACCAGGTTTTCTGCCAGCGTACCGCCTACCTGCCCCGCGCCCAGAATGATTATCTTCATATCTTGTGACCCGTTATCAACATCACTCTTTGATTAGCTTAGCGTAAAAGAAACCGTCGCCTTCTTCTGCCCCTGGCAGGTTTTGCTTGCCGGGCAGTTCTGGTGTGCCGGTCAGATGCAGGCGGGCATCAGGTGTGCGCTTCAGGAACGCGGCGATCTGCTGGCTATTCTCTTCCGGCAGAACAGAACAGGTGGCATAAACCAGCGTCCCGCCTGTTTTCAGATGCGGCCAGATAGCGTCGAGGATCTCTGACTGCAACTGTGCCAGTTCGTTGATATCCCGATCGCGGCGCAACCATTTGATATCCGGATGGCGGCGGATAACGCCGGTCGCTGAGCAAGGGGCATCCAGTAAAATGCGATCGAACTGCTCATCCCCGCACCACTGCCCAGGGGTACGCCCGTCACCCTGCTTAACTTCCGCCTTCATACCCAGACGTTTGAGATTATCGTAGACACGAGAAAGACGCTGTTCGTCAACGTCGACAGCCATCACGTTAGCCTGCGGAGCGACCTCCAGAATATGTGTCGTTTTACCGCCTGGCGCGGCGCAAAGATCGAGGATCCGCTCGCCATTCTGCGGCTCAAGCCAGGTCATGCAACCCTGGGCTGAAGCGTCCTGAACGGTAACCCAGCCCTGTTCAAAGCCAGGCAGAGCATGTACCGGTGCAGGGGCCGCCAGACGCACTGCATCGCTGTATTCAGGATGAGGGAACCCGGTCATTCCGGCCTCTTCCAGTAGCGCCAGCCAGGCGTCCCGGGTGTGGTGATTGCGGTTAACGCGTAGCCACATAGGTGGACGCTGGTTATTGGCATTAATTAGCGCTTCCCACTGCTCAGGATAGGCTTTTTGCAATCGCTTTAATAACCAGTCAGGATGCAGGAAACGTTTTTCCGTGCGGGCGAACTCAGCCAGCAATTCATCTTGCTGGCGCTGGAACTGTCGCAACACGCCGTTGATCAATCCTTTCAGCTGCGGGCGTTTTACCGCAACTGCGCCTTCTACGGTCTCTGCCAGTGCGGCATGAGGTGGAATACGGGTATGCAGCAGCTGATAGAAGCCGACCATGATCAGGTAGTGAATGACGCGTTGCTTGCCCGCCATCGGGCGCGCCATAAGTTTTCCGATCAGCCACTCCATCTGGGGTAACGTGCGCAGAACACCAAAGCACAACTCCTGAAGCAGCGACTTATCTTTATCGGAAACCTTTTGCTGTAACGGTGGCAGGACATTGCTCAGGGACTGACCCTGCTCGACCACTTGCTCAATCGCCTGTGCTGCCAGGCTGCGTAAATT
This sequence comes from Leclercia sp. GHBNCSD, assembly GCF_055805075.1. Classification (NCBI taxonomy): domain Bacteria; kingdom Pseudomonadati; phylum Pseudomonadota; class Gammaproteobacteria; order Enterobacterales; family Enterobacteriaceae; genus Leclercia; species Leclercia sp. GHBNCSD. The sequence goes on from NZ_JBQVYO010000001.1 coordinate 2,434,093, forward strand.
TTGTTTTTTCATAACCGCAAAAATAAAAATGCCCGGAAACACCGGGCCTTAATTTGAAATGATCTCAGGCGAGACTGTTGCCAGGGGTAAACCATTCACGGCGGGAGTTAAGAAGGTCCTGCGCGCTCATGGCTTTTTTACCTGCTGGTTGTAAGGATTCCAGATTAAGGATCCCTTCAACTGTCGCGACCTGAATACCCTGTTTACTGGCTGTAATGATTGTTCCAGGGGCAGCGTGAGTTTGGCCATCAATCACAGAGGCCTTCCATACCTTCACCGGCTGTCCGTCTATCTCAAGCCAACTCATTGGCCATGGATTGAAAGCCCGAATACAGCGTTCAAGCTGAGCAGCAGGGAGAGTCCAGTCGAGGCGGGCCTCTTCTTTGCTGAGCTTTTCAGCATGGGTCACTAATGCTTCGTCCTGAACTTCTGGTTGAGCCCGATTCTCTGCAAGCTGTTGCAGTGTATCAATCAGCCCTTTTGGCCCAAGCTCTGCCAGTTTGTCATACAGGGTGGCACTGGTATCTTCGGCGGTAATAGGACAAGAGAGCTTATACAGCATGTCGCCAGTATCCAGCCCTACGTCCATTTGCATAATCGTCACGCCAGTATCGGCATCGCCAGCCCACAATGAACGCTGGATCGGCGCTGCGCCACGCCAACGTGGGAGAAGTGAACCGTGAACATTAATGCAGCCCAGACGCGGCATATCAAGCACCGCTTTCGGCAGGATGAGGCCATACGCCACAACCACCATGACATCTGCATTTAACTGAGCAACCAGCTGCTGATTTTCCTGCGGCCGTAACGAAGCAGGCTGAAAGACCGGTAAACCGTGCTCTTCAGCCAGGACTTTTACCGGGCTCGGCATCAATTTTTTACCCCGGCCTGCCGGACGATCGGGCTGAGTAAACACGCCCACAACCTTATGGCCAGACGACAACAGCGCGTCGAGATGACGCGCTGCAAAGTCAGGTGTTCCTGCAAAGATGATACGTAGTGATGTAGACACGTTATTCCTTGTATCCGGGGTCACATTAAGCGCGAGCGCGCATGCGATCCAGTTTCTCTACTTTCTGACGAATACGCTGCTGCTTCAGTGGAGAGAGATAATCGATAAACAGTTTACCGACCAGATGATCCATCTCATGCTGAATGCAGATGGCCAGCAGATCATCCGCTTCCAGTTCGAACGGCTTACCGTCGCGATCAAGCGCGCGGATTTTGACTTTTTCTGCACGCGGTACCAGTGCTCGCTGCTCAGGGATAGAGAGGCAGCCTTCTTCGATACCGGTTTCACCGCTTTTTTCCAGAAGCTCCGGATTGATTAATACCAGGCGCCCGTCGCGGTTCTCAGAAACGTCGATCACAATGATGCGCTGGTGAATATCCACCTGAGTCGCCGCGAGACCGATGCCTTCTTCGGCGTACATTGTATCGAACATATCATCAATGATACGTTGAGTTTCTGCATTCACTTCTTTAACCGGCTCGGCGACTTTGCGAAGGCGCTCGTCCGGAATATGTAACACTTGCAAAACTGCCATATATTTCCAGAGTCGTATTCAGGAGTTGATAAGAATATAACCTCTATTCTAGACAAAACCCCCTCTGATTGACAGCATCAGTGACCAATCGCAAAGATTGCTATAGCGGCTTCTGGCAGGGGAAAGGATGACATCCACAGAGATTTGGCTACGCCTGATAAGCACCGGAGAGTTGTACGGCGACAAGATGGTGGCGATAGCGCAGCAGCTGCAGCGCGAATCCCATATTGATGGTGCTCTGCTGGTGGAAAGGGGGCTCACCCACAGGCAAAAGGAGAAGTTTTTATCGTTTTCACCGCGGGAACTCGACCGCAGTATGGCCTGGCTGGCCGGACAGGACCATTATCTGATATGTGCGGATAATGCCCTCTATCCAGGGCAGCTTCGCGCTATTGCCGATTACCCTGGGGCTTTGTTTGTTAAGGGGGAGCCCTCCGTGCTGTCGAGTCTGCAACTTGCCGTGGTCGGCAGCCGTTCTCACTCCTGGTATGGAGAGCGTTGGGGAAAAGTGCTTTGTGAGCAGCTAGCCCAGGCGGGACTGACGATTACCAGCGGACTGGCCTGCGGCATCGATGGTATAGCGCATCGCGCTGCGCTCAACGTTAAAGGCAAAAGCGTCGCGGTGCTGGGTAACGGTCTGGCGGATGTCTATCCCCGCCGCCATTCGTCGCTGGCCATGCGTCTTGTTGAAAGCGGCGGTGCAGTGATCTCTGAGTTTTCACTCGCGACGCCTCCCTGGCAGGGTAATTTCCCGCGACGTAACCGCATCATTAGCGGCCTCAGCCTGGGGGTGTTCGTAATCGAAGCGATGATAAGAAGCGGTTCTCTCGTTACCGCCAAATGCGCCCTTGAGCAGGGGCGTGAGGTCTTTGCATTACCGGGAGCCATTGGCAACCCGGGGAGTGAAGGTCCTCACTGGTTAATAAAGCAAGGGGCGACTCCCGTGACAACGGCAGAAGATATTCTGGAAACGTTGCAAAACGGACTGAACTGGCTGCCAGAGGATCCCAAAAATTGGCTTTATTCTTCAGATCAGGACCAGGTAGCATTGCCATTTCCTGAGCTCCTGGCTAACGTAGGAGATGAGGTAACACCTGTTGACGTTGTCGCTGAACGTGCCGGCCAACCTGTGCCAGTAACCGTAGCACAGCTACTCGAACTGGAGTTAGCAGGATGGATCGCAGCTGTACCCGGCGGCTATGTCCGATTAAGGAGGGCAAGCCATGTTCGACGTACTCATGTATTTGTTTGAGACTTACATCCATAACGAAGCTGAAGCACGCGTGGATCAGGACAAACTCACACGCGATCTCACCGATGCAGGTTTCGAACGGGAAGATATCTACAACGCGTTAATATGGCTGGAAAAACTGGCTGATTATCAGGAAGGCCTTGCCGAACCGATGCAGTTAGTTTCCGATCCACTGTCTGTACGCATCTATACGGCTGAAGAGTGTGAAAGGCTGGATGCCAGTTGCCGGGGATTTATCTTATTCCTTGAGCAGATTCAGGTGCTGAACCTCGAAACACGAGAAATGGTGATAGAGCGCGTCATGGCGCTGGATACCGCAGAATTTGAGCTGGAGGACCTGAAGTGGGTCATCCTGATGGTTCTGTTCAATATTCCAGGGTGTGAAAATGCCTATCAGCAAATGGAAGAATTACTCTTTGAAGTGAATGAAGGTATGCTGCATTAATTCATTTTGCAGCACCAAGAGTTGTTATGACCAAATCAGCACTATTTACGGTGCGTAAACATGAGTCCTGCCCGCAGTGTGGGGCAGAACTTGTTATCCGGTCCGGTAAACACGGGCCGTTTCTCGGTTGTTCACACTATCCAGAATGTGATTATGTCCGTCCCCTGAAAAATCAGGCGGACGGGCATATTGTTAAGATTCTGGAGGGACAAGCCTGCCCGCAATGCGGCGGCGATCTGGCGCTGCGCCAGGGGCGTTTTGGCATGTTTATCGGCTGTAGTCGCTATCCCGAATGTCATCACACCGAACAAATCGATAAACCTGATGAAACAGCCGTAGCCTGCCCGCAATGCGGCAGCGGGCATCTCGTGCAACGCCGTTCACGCTATGGTAAGACATTCCACTCCTGCGATCGCTATCCTGAATGTCAGTTTGTTACCAATTTCAAACCGGTGGCGGGCAGCTGCCCTGAGTGCCATTACCCGCTACTTATCGAGAAAAAAACGGCGCAAGGTATGAAGCGCTTCTGCGCCAGTAAACAATGTGGAAAGCCGGTTTCGGCGGAATAAAAAAGTGAAGAATAACCTGCAGTCAGGCTCCGTTGCGCATGCAGTGGATGTGCTGAAAAATGAAGAAGTCATCGCCTATCCAACAGAAGCGGTTTTTGGGGTGGGATGCGATCCCGACAGCGAAGTAGCCGTAACACGTCTCTTAACGCTTAAACAGCGCCCGGTAGAAAAAGGGCTGATTCTTATCGCCGCCAGTTTTGAACAGCTTAAACCTTATATAGATGATTCCATGTTGACGTCAGCGCAGCGTGAAACCATTTTCTCCTCCTGGCCTGGGCCGGTAACGTTTGTGTTTCCGGCGCTGCCGACAACGCCTCGATGGCTGACGGGGCGTTTTGACTCCCTTGCTGTTCGCGTGACGGACCATCCATTAGTCATCGAGCTATGTAATCGCTTTGGTAAACCGCTGGTCTCTACCAGCGCCAATCTGACGGGATTGCCTCCTTGCCGCACTGCAGAAGAGGTGTCAGCGCAGTTTGGTAGTGAGTTCCCGGTGGTCATCGGTGAAACCGGTGGTCGCCTGAACCCGTCAGAAATTCGTGATGCTTTGACCGGCGAACTTTTTCGCCAGGGGTAATCAGATGGAAGCGTACGCCGTTTTTGGTAATCCAGTTGCGCATAGCAAATCGCCGTTTATTCACCAACAGTTCGCCCAGCAGTTGCATATCGATCACCCTTATGGCCGAGTGCTTGCACCCATTGATGCCTTTGTGACGACGCTGGAGGCTTTTTTTGCTGGTGGCGGAAAAGGGGCGAATGTCACAGTACCTTTTAAAGAAGAGGCATTCGGGCGTGCCGATGAGTTAACAGAGCGCGCCTCTCTTGCGGGAGCTGTGAATACGCTCAAGCGGCTTGAAGATGGCCGAATTCTGGGAGACAACACTGATGGCATTGGCCTGCTGAGCGATCTGGAACGTCTGTCATTTATCAAACCTGGCGCGCGTATCCTTTTGATTGGCGCGGGCGGCGCGGCGCGAGGTGTGATTTTACCTCTGCTCTCCCTGGATTGCGCAGTAACCATTACGAATCGTACTTACTCCCGGGCAGAAGAGTTGGCCGCTCTGTTTGCCCACACTGGCAGTATTCATGCGGTCGCCCTGGACGCGTTACACGGCCATGAGTTTGATCTGATCGTTAATGCGACCTCAAGCGGCATTGGTGGCGACGTTCCCGCCATTCCGGCGTCATTGATCAATGGACAGGTTAATTGCTATGACATGTTCTATCAGAAAGGCAAAACGCCTTTTCTGAGCTGGTGTGAACGGCAAGGCGCAAAACGTGTGGCTGATGGATTGGGGATGCTGGTGGGGCAGGCCGCGCATGCGGTGATGCTCTGGCACGGCGTGCTGCCGGAAGTGGAGCCGGTCATTGAAAAACTCAAACTGGAGCTATCGGCATGAACCAGGCGATCCAGTTCCCGGATCGAGAAAGCTGGGATGAAGACAAACAGGCAGTCTGTTTTCCCGCGCTGGTAAATGGCATGCAAATGATGTGTGCCATTGAAGGAAGAACGCTGGCGCGTCGTTTTGGCGATGGCCTGCCAATTGAGATGTTTCGTGAACATCGCTGGGATCTGGAAGAAGAAGCCAGCGATGCGATCCGCAAGGGGGACGAGGACGATCAAGGGTGGTTCTGGCTTTCCTGATCCAGATAATCATTCTTCCATTTAACGTAGTTATTGGCTGAGTACTTTAACCCTTCTATTTCCGCTTCCGTCAGGGGGCGGATCTGTTTTACCGGACTTCCTAAATAGAGAAAGCCGCTCTCGAGCCGCTTATTTTGCGGAACCAGGCTGCCAGCACCAATCATTACGTCATCTTCTACTACCACACCATCCAGCAAAATCGATCCCATGCCGACCAGAACGCGATTGCCGATCGTGCAGCCGTGCAACATCACTTTATGACCGACAGTGACCTCTTCACCAACGATCAGGGGATTACCTTCAGGGTTATAAGAAGATTTATGGGTCACATGCAGCACGCTGCCATCCTGAATATTAGTACGGGCGCCAATGGCGACGTAATTCACATCTCCACGAATAGCAACCAGCGGCCAGATACTGACATCATCACCCAGCCGGACATCGCCAATGACCACGCTACTGCTGTCGATCATGACGCGATCGCCTTGTTTTGGGAAAAGATCTTTATAGGGACGGAGTACTGCAGACATATCAACCTCGAGTGATGTGCATTCTTTTGATGACTTTGATCCTAATACGTAGCTTGATCAAGGGCCAGTTACGTCATTATTTGAGCATATCGGATGGGATTTCAGCGGAAAGAACGAAAAAAGAACAGTCAGAAGAAAAGATCGAAAAAATGCTTGTGCTAAAAACTGGGATCCCTATAATGCGCCTCCATCGACACGGCGGATGTGAATCACTTCACACAGACAGCCGGGCCGGTTGAGGAGAAAAGCGAAAATAATCGCTTGACTCTGAAAGAGGAAAGCGTAATATACGCCACCTCGCAACGGTGAGCGAAAGCCGCGTTGCACTGCTCTTTAACAATTTATCAGACAATCTGTGTGGGCACTCAAAGTGACATGGATTCTTAATGTCTTCGGACAATAAATGAATACCAAGTCTCTGAGTGAACACGTAATTCATTACGAAGTTTAATTCACGAGCATCAAACTTAAATTGAAGAGTTTGATCATGGCTCAGATTGAACGCTGGCGGCAGGCCTAACACATGCAAGTCGAACGGTAGCACAGAGAGCTTGCTCTCGGGTGACGAGTGGCGGACGGGTGAGTAATGTCTGGGAAACTGCCTGATGGAGGGGGATAACTACTGGAAACGGTAGCTAATACCGCATAATGTCGCAAGACCAAAGAGGGGGACCTTCGGGCCTCTTGCCATCGGATGTGCCCAGATGGGATTAGCTAGTAGGTGGGGTAATGGCTCACCTAGGCGACGATCCCTAGCTGGTCTGAGAGGATGACCAGCCACACTGGAACTGAGACACGGTCCAGACTCCTACGGGAGGCAGCAGTGGGGAATATTGCACAATGGGCGCAAGCCTGATGCAGCCATGCCGCGTGTATGAAGAAGGCCTTCGGGTTGTAAAGTACTTTCAGCGAGGAGGAAGGCATTGTGGTTAATAACCGCAGTGATTGACGTTACTCGCAGAAGAAGCACCGGCTAACTCCGTGCCAGCAGCCGCGGTAATACGGAGGGTGCAAGCGTTAATCGGAATTACTGGGCGTAAAGCGCACGCAGGCGGTCTGTTAAGTCAGATGTGAAATCCCCGGGCTCAACCTGGGAACTGCATTTGAAACTGGCAGGCTTGAGTCTTGTAGAGGGGGGTAGAATTCCAGGTGTAGCGGTGAAATGCGTAGAGATCTGGAGGAATACCGGTGGCGAAGGCGGCCCCCTGGACAAAGACTGACGCTCAGGTGCGAAAGCGTGGGGAGCAAACAGGATTAGATACCCTGGTAGTCCACGCCGTAAACGATGTCGACTTGGAGGTTGTGCCCTTGAGGCGTGGCTTCCGGAGCTAACGCGTTAAGTCGACCGCCTGGGGAGTACGGCCGCAAGGTTAAAACTCAAATGAATTGACGGGGGCCCGCACAAGCGGTGGAGCATGTGGTTTAATTCGATGCAACGCGAAGAACCTTACCTACTCTTGACATCCAGAGAACTTGCCAGAGATGGCTTGGTGCCTTCGGGAACTCTGAGACAGGTGCTGCATGGCTGTCGTCAGCTCGTGTTGTGAAATGTTGGGTTAAGTCCCGCAACGAGCGCAACCCTTATCCTTTGTTGCCAGCGGTCCGGCCGGGAACTCAAAGGAGACTGCCAGTGATAAACTGGAGGAAGGTGGGGATGACGTCAAGTCATCATGGCCCTTACGAGTAGGGCTACACACGTGCTACAATGGCGCATACAAAGAGAAGCGACCTCGCGAGAGCAAGCGGACCTCATAAAGTGCGTCGTAGTCCGGATTGGAGTCTGCAACTCGACTCCATGAAGTCGGAATCGCTAGTAATCGTAGATCAGAATGCTACGGTGAATACGTTCCCGGGCCTTGTACACACCGCCCGTCACACCATGGGAGTGGGTTGCAAAAGAAGTAGGTAGCTTAACCTTCGGGAGGGCGCTTACCACTTTGTGATTCATGACTGGGGTGAAGTCGTAACAAGGTAACCGTAGGGGAACCTGCGGTTGGATCACCTCCTTACCTTAAAGAACCTGCCTTTGCAGTGCTCACACAGATTGTCTGATGAAAATTAGCAGTAAAAAATCTCTGCAGGCTTGTAGCTCAGGTGGTTAGAGCGCACCCCTGATAAGGGTGAGGTCGGTGGTTCAAGTCCACTCAGGCCTACCAAATTTTTACTGATGCTGCGTTGCGGCGACACTCACATACTTCAGTATGCTTCGTGTCACCACGCCTTGCCTCAGAAAAAATTGGCGGTACAGAGAAGACCACGATGGGGCTATAGCTCAGCTGGGAGAGCGCCTGCCTTGCACGCAGGAGGTCTGCGGTTCGATCCCGCATAGCTCCACCATCTTTACTGCGAAAACCTGAAAACTTCAGAGTGTACCTGCGAAGGTGCGCTGCGAAGTTTTGCTCTTTAAAAATCTGGATCAAGCTGAAAATTGAAACGACACACTGTGTCTGTTCTCCGTAATAAGAACAGATGAAGGTGTGTTCGAGTCTCTCAAATTTTCACAACACGAAGTGAAACAGCTTCGGGTTGTGAGGTTAAGCGACTAAGCGTACACGGTGGATGCCCTGGCAGTCAGAGGCGATGAAGGACGTGCTAATCTGCGAAAAGCGCCGGCGAGGTGATATGAACCCTTGACCCGGCGATGTCCGAATGGGGAAACCCAGTGCAATCCGTTGCACTATCGTTAGCTGAATACATAGGCTAACGAGGCGAACCGGGGGAACTGAAACATCTAAGTACCCCGAGGAAAAGAAATCAACCGAGATTCCCCCAGTAGCGGCGAGCGAACGGGGAGCAGCCCGGAGTCTGAATCAGCTTGTGTGTTAGTGGAAGCGTCTGGAAAGTCGCAGGGTACAGGGTGATACTCCCGTACACGAAAGCACACATGCTGTGAACTCGAAGAGTAGGGCGGGACACGTGGTATCCTGTCTGAATATGGGGGGACCATCCTCCAAGGCTAAATACTCCTGACTGACCGATAGTGAACCAGTACCGTGAGGGAAAGGCGAAAAGAACCCCGGCGAGGGGAGTGAAAAAGAACCTGAAACCGTGTACGTACAAGCAGTGGGAGCACCTTCGGGTGTGACTGCGTACCTTTTGTATAATGGGTCAGCGACTTATATTCTGTAGCAAGGTTAACCGTATAGGGGAGCCGAAGGGAAACCGAGTCTTAACTGGGCGTTAAGTTGCAGGGTATAGACCCGAAACCCGGTGATCTAGCCATGGGCAGGTTGAAGGTTGGGTAACACTAACTGGAGGACCGAACCGACTAATGTTGAAAAATTAGCGGATGACCTGTGGCTGGGGGTGAAAGGCCAATCAAACCGGGAGATAGCTGGTTCTCCCCGAAAGCTATTTAGGTAGCGCCTCGTGAATTCATCTCCGGGGGTAGAGCACTGTTTCGGCTAGGGGGCCATCCCGGCTTACCAACCCGATGCAAACTGCGAATACCGGAGAATGTTATCACGGGAGACACACGGCGGGTGCTAACGTCCGTCGTGAAGAGGGAAACAACCCATACCGCCAGCTAAGGTCCCAAAGTCATGGTTAAGTGGGAAACGATGTGGGAAGGCACAGACAGCCAGGATGTTGGCTTAGAAGCAGCCATCATTTAAAGAAAGCGTAATAGCTCACTGGTCGAGTCGGCCTGCGCGGAAGATGTAACGGGGCTAAACCATGCACCGAAGCTGCGGCAGCGACACTATGTGTTGTTGGGTAGGGGAGCGTTCTGTAAGCCTGCGAAGGTGTGCTGTGAGGCATGCTGGAGGTATCAGAAGTGCGAATGCTGACATAAGTAACGATAAAGCGGGTGAAAAGCCCGCTCGCCGGAAGACCAAGGGTTCCTGTCCAACGTTAATCGGGGCAGGGTGAGTCGACCCCTAAGGCGAGGCCGAAAGGCGTAGTCGATGGGAAACAGGTTAATATTCCTGTACTCGGTGTTACTGCGAAGGGGGGACGGAGAAGGCTATGTTGGCCGGGCGACGGTTGTCCCGGTTTAAGCATGTAGGCGGAGGTTCCAGGTAAATCCGGTACCTTGTTAACGCTGAGGTGTGATGACGAGGCACTACGGTGCTGAAGCAACAAATGCCCTGCTTCCAGGAAAAGCCTCTAAGCATCAGGTAACACCAAATCGTACCCCAAACCGACACAGGTGGTCAGGTAGAGAATACCAAGGCGCTTGAGAGAACTCGGGTGAAGGAACTAGGCAAAATGGTGCCGTAACTTCGGGAGAAGGCACGCTGATATGTAGGTGAAGCCCCTGCGGGTGGAGCTGAAATCAGTCGAAGATACCAGCTGGCTGCAACTGTTTATTAAAAACACAGCACTGTGCAAACACGAAAGTGGACGTATACGGTGTGACGCCTGCCCGGTGCCGGAAGGTTAATTGATGGGGTTAGCTGTAAGGCGAAGCTCTTGATCGAAGCCCCGGTAAACGGCGGCCGTAACTATAACGGTCCTAAGGTAGCGAAATTCCTTGTCGGGTAAGTTCCGACCTGCACGAATGGCGTAATGATGGCCAGGCTGTCTCCACCCGAGACTCAGTGAAATTGAAATCGCTGTGAAGATGCAGTGTACCCGCGGCAAGACGGAAAGACCCCGTGAACCTTTACTATAGCTTGACACTGAACACTGGTCCTTGATGTGTAGGATAGGTGGGAGGCTTTGAAGCGTGGACGCCAGTCTGCGTGGAGCCGTCCTTGAAATACCACCCTTTAATGGCTGGTGTTCTAACGTAGACCCGTAATCCGGGTTGCGGACAGTGTCTGGTGGGTAGTTTGACTGGGGCGGTCTCCTCCTAAAGAGTAACGGAGGAGCACGAAGGTCAGCTAATCCTGGTCGGACATCAGGAGGTTAGTGCAATGGCATAAGCTGGCTTGACTGCGAGAGTGACGGCTCGAGCAGGTGCGAAAGCAGGTCATAGTGATCCGGTGGTTCTGTATGGAAGGGCCATCGCTCAACGGATAAAAGGTACTCCGGGGATAACAGGCTGATACCGCCCAAGAGTTCATATCGACGGCGGTGTTTGGCACCTCGATGTCGGCTCATCACATCCTGGGGCTGAAGTAGGTCCCAAGGGTATGGCTGTTCGCCATTTAAAGTGGTACGCGAGCTGGGTTTAGAACGTCGTGAGACAGTTCGGTCCCTATCTGCCGTGGGCGCTGGAGAATTGAGGGGGGCTGCTCCTAGTACGAGAGGACCGGAGTGGACGCATCACTGGTGTTCGGGTTGTCATGCCAATGGCACTGCCCGGTAGCTAAATGCGGAAGAGATAAGTGCTGAAAGCATCTAAGCACGAAACTTGCCCCGAGATGAGTTCTCCCTGACCCTTTAAGGGTCCTGAAGGAACGTTGAAGACGACGACGTTGATAGGCCGGGTGTGTAAGCGCAGCGATGCGTTGAGCTAACCGGTACTAATGAACCGTGAGGCTTAACCTTACAACGCCGAAGCTGTTTCGGTGGGTTTGAGAGATTTTCAGCATTGATTCAGAGTTAAGTACACAATAGTTTGCGCAGCAGCAAGGCGGCAAGCGAAGGAAAGGAAGGAGCATACTGAAGTATGTGACTGACTTTACGAGCGCGGCCAACGCGGCTGATGCGATAAAGTATTGCGTACAGAGCACCAAGAATTTGCCTGGCGGCTGTAGCGCGGTGGTCCCACCTGACCCCATGCCGAACTCAGAAGTGAAACGCCGTAGCGCCGATGGTAGTGTGGGGTCTCCCCATGCGAGAGTAGGGAACTGCCAGGCATCAAATTTAGCGTGCTGATATGGCTCAGTTGGTAGAGCGCACCCTTGGTAAGGGTGAGGTCCCCAGTTCGACTCTGGGTATCAGCACCACTTTATACTTAGGTTAAAGTTCGGCAAGAAGTAAAAGAATTTGTCTGGCGGCTGTAGCGCGGTGGTCCCACCTGACCCCATGCCGAACTCAGAAGTGAAACGCCGTAGCGCCGATGGTAGTGTGGGGTCTCCCCATGCGAGAGTAGGGAACTGCCAGACATCAATTAAGTGAAAAGGCCATCCGAAAGGATGGCCTTTTTGCATTTCTGCACCATAAAAAAACAGGGCCCGGCGCGTACAGCGCCGCCGGGCCAATCAACATTAGTGGATAACCTGCGACAAAAACGCGCGCGTACGTTCTGATTTCGGGTGAGAGAAGAACTCTTCCGGCGGCGCCTGCTCAACAATTTCTCCGCGATCCATAAAGATCACCCGGTCCGCAACGGTTCTGGCGAAGCCCATCTCGTGCGTGACGCAGAGCATGGTCATTCCCGATTCCGCCAAGCCTATCATCGTATCCAGAACCTCTTTCACCATCTCGGGATCGAGTGCTGAAGTCGGCTCATCAAACAGCATAATTTTAGGTTTCATGCACAGAGAGCGGGCAATGGCCACGCGCTGCTGCTGCCCGCCCGAGATCTGCCCGGGAAACTTATGGGCGTGTTCAGCAATGCGTACCCGCTCCAGATAGTGCATGGCAAGTGCCTCAGCTTCTTTTTTCGGCATCTTACGGACCCAGACAGGCGCCAGGGTGCAGTTTTGCAGAACGGTCAGATGAGGGAACAGATTGAAATGCTGGAAGACCATGCCTACCTCCTGGCGGACACGCTCAACGTTGCGGATGTCGTCATTCAGCTCGATACCATCCACCACAATCCGGCCTTGCTGATGCTCTTCCAGATGGTTGATACAGCGGATCGTTGTTGATTTACCCGAGCCTGAAGGCCCGCAAAGGACGATGCGCTCGCCTTGCTTTACCTTCAGGTTAATGTCTTTCAAAACGTGAAATTGCCCGTACCACTTATTCACATTATCCAGGGTAATCATCGCGTCAGCGGGGGTCATAGTTATCTGGCTCATAGGTTCCTCAGTGCGGTGTACGCCCGGTGTTAAAGCGCTTTTCCAGATGCTGGCTGTAGCGCGACATGCTAAAACAGAAAATCCAGTAGATAAGGGCTGCAAAAACGTAGCCTTCTGTCGACATGCCCAGCCACGCCGGGTCGACGGTAGCCTGCTGCACGCTACTGAACAGATCGAATAATCCAATAATGATCACCAGACTGGTGTCCTTAAACAGCGCAATGATGGTGTTCACCAGACCCGGGATCACCAGCTTCAGCGCCTGGGGAAGGATCACCAGTCCCTGCGTTTTCCAGTAACCCAGCGCCAGCGATTCGGCTGCTTCATACTGGCCCTTGGGGAGCGCCTGCAATCCGCCGCGCACGACCTCAGCGACATAAGCAGACTGGAACAGAATGACGCCGACCAGGGCGCGGATCAGCTTGTCGATGGTAGTGCCTTCCGCCATAAACAGCGGCAGCATAACGGAAGACATAAAGAGCACGGTGATAAGCGGAACGCCGCGCCAGAACTCAATAAAAATTACCGAGAGGACGCGCACGACCGGCATGGTTGAGCGGCGACCCAGCGCCAGTAAAATCCCTAATGGCAATGCGCCGGCAATCCCTACCGAGGCGATAATGAGCGTCAGCGTCAGACCGCCCCACTGGCGGGTTTCAACGCGATCCAGCCCCAGCACGCCGCCATACAACAGCCCCCAGACGAGCAGGGGATAGATCACCGCCCAACAGGCGATGTATCGTCCCCGTTGGGGTAACTTCTTCCAGAACATGGGAACGACAGAGAGCAGCCCAATAACCAGCGCAAGGTTGATGCGCCAGCGCTGATCGTGGGGATAGAGCCCATACATAAACTGGCCGAAGCGCTGATGAATAAAGACCCAGCACGCTCCCTCTTTTGTGCAATCGGCGCGGGTGGTACCGATCCAGTTAGCCTGCAAAAATGCCCAGTTAATGAGCGGCGGGATAAGTTCCCACATCAGCCAGAAGCAGAACAGGGTGAGCAAACTGTTGCTCCAGCTGGAGAACAGGTTTTTACGAGCCCAGTTAATGATGCGTCCGTTGCCGGTTGTGGCCGGACGCGCAGGGTGAGACAAGACCGCTTTTGTCATCATGGTTCCTTAGCGTTCAACCAGCGCGATACGACGGTTGTAGATGTTCATCAACAGTGAAATGGTCAGGCTGATAATCAGGTAGACCGACATCGTAATGGCAATGGTTTCTATTGCCTGGCCGGTCTGGTTAAGAACGGTGCCGGCAAACAACGAGACCATATCGGGATAGCCGATCGCCGCCGCGAGAGAGGAGTTTTTCACGATGTTGAGATACTGGCTGGTCAGCGGAGGGATGATCACCCGTAGGGCCTGGGGGATGATGACCTGGCGCAGGGTGACGGGATTCGGGAGCCCAAGGGAGCGAGCAGCTTCATGCTGACCATGGGGAACGGCCTGAATACCGGCGCGAATAATTTCTGCGATAAAGGCCGAGGTATAGATGGAGAGCGCCAGCGTCAGGGCGGCCAGCTCCGGGATCAATACCATGCCGCCGCGGAAGTTAAACCCCTTTAGCTGCGGAACATCCCAGTGCATTGCCGGGCCAGCTATTGTATGCGCCAGCCACGGCAGGATCACTGCTAAAGCCAGGGTGACGGGCCAGGTGCGCCGTAGCTGCCCGGTTTTAATCTGATGCATGCGGTTGTAGCGAAACAGCGCAATGGAAACCAAGATGGCGCACGCCAGAGCGGCCAGCAATGCCAGCATCCCTTCGGCAATCTGCGGCGCGGGGATATAGAGACCGCGGTTGCTTAAAAAGGCCAGATCGAACGCATCCACCGCCTGACGGGGGCCAGGCAGATTGCGCAGGACGGCGAAATACCAGAAGAAGATCTGCAGCAGCGGGGGAATGTTACGGAAGGTCTCGATATAAAACGTGGAGAGCTTACGCAGCAGCCAGTTATCCGAGAGACGCGCGAGTCCGAGGAAAAAGCCCAGCAGAGAAGCAAACAGAATGCATAAGGCTGAAACCAGCAGGGTATTCATCAGGCCGACAAGGAATACGCGGCCATAGGTATCGCCTTCACCGTAATCAATTAAGTGCTGAACAATGCCAAACCCTGCACTACGGTCAAGGAAGGCAAAGCCCGACGTAATGCCGCGTGTGCTGAGGTTGGTAACAGTGTTGTGGAACAGGTAGATCGCGACGGCCAGGACAGCGAGAACAGCGAGGATCTGAAACAGCCAGGCGCGAACCGCAGGATTAGAAAAGGAGAAAGCTCCTTTCAGTGCTAAGCGGCGATGGAACATATAAAACCTCGGGTAACCATGACTCTGGACTGGGCACTGCACTGGCAGTGCCCGTTACAGCAAGATGCTTAGCGTACTGGCGGCGCGTACTGAATGCCGCCATTGTTCCAGAGGTTGTTCTGCCCACGGCTGATCTTCAGCGCGCTCTCAGATCCAACGTTACGCTCGAAGATCTCCGCGTAGTTACCCACCTTTTTAATGATGTTGTACGCCCATTTATTATCCAGCTTCAGATCCTTGCCGTAATCTCCTTCCTTGCCCAGCAGATGGGCCATATCAGGCGTGGCCGGATTAGCCGCCTTCTCATCGACGTTCTTTGAGTTGACCCCCATCTCTTCCGCGTTGAGCATGGCGAACAGCGTCCAGCGAACAACAGCGTTCCATTCATCATCCCCGCGACGGACGACCGGCCCCAGCGGCTCTTTGGAGATCACTTCTGGCAGGACGATCCATTCCGCCGGATTGCTCAGCTTGATCCGCAGCGCATAGAGCTGAGACTGATCCGAGGCCAGGGTATCGCAGCGGCCGGACTCCAGCGCTTTGGCGGATTCGTCAGAGCGGTCAAAGGTCACTGGCGTATATTTCATGTTGTTGGCTTTGAAATAGTCGGCGACATTCAGTTCAGTATCCGTACCCGCCTGAATACAGACGGTGGCACCATCCAGCTCCTTCGCACTTTTGAGACCCGCTTTATTGTGCGTCAGGAAACCAATGCCGTCGTAATAGGTGACACCGGTAAAGGTCATTCCCATCCCGGCATCACGGGATGAGGTCCAGGTGGTATTACGCGAAAGCATATCCACTTCGCCGGATTGCAGGGCAGTAAAGCGCTCTTTCGCCGTCAGCGGGGTATATTTCACTTTGGTGTCGTCGCCAAATACCGCAGCGGCAACGCCACGGCACACGTCGACATCAATACCGGAGAACTTACCGTTGGCGTCGGCGTAAGAGAAACCCGGCAGACCGTCACTGATCCCGCATTGCACAAACCCTTTTTGTTTAACTGCATCCAGAGTGGCACCCGCCTGAGCCTGGCCGGTCATTGTAATGAGCACACCTGCAGCGGCGAGGCTGGCCATCATCATCTTTTTCATAATGCATCCTGTGTAGCGAAAAATTATCGTTATAGTGAGGCGTTTATAAACGCTTTAACCTGTCTGTGGCTGTGGCCGACGTTAATAAAGCAAACGTAATGCCAGCTTTTGCTTTCAACGTCATAAGGGATTACACAACGCGTGAAGCAGGATGCAGGCAGTGATAATTAAATCGATCGCCCTGAAATGGTGCGGAATTACAATCTGCGCCACAAATCAGAGCAAAATATGGATGGGTAAAGGGAGAAATAAAACGGAGGGTTAATAGCGGGAAAATAGAAACAAAATAAGATGTGGGCCCATTCAGGCTTATTTGTTCATCTGCAATGAAAAAGCAAAAGCGCGGACGGATCCGCACTTTCTGGATTACCTGGACACGGCAATGATACCCAGTGTCAGGCCAGCTAAAGCCGCTGCGCCACCTGCGATTGCCCCCGCGGTTTCCCAGTTATCCTGCGTGGTGCCTTTCATACAGGTATTGGTGTGAACCAGTCTGCCCTGATCGTCGTATACCGGTACGCACGGTGAGTCATGTGCACAGCCCGCAAGCAACGTGGCAAGGAGTGCAACCGAAATGAATCTTTTCATGGTGTTACCTCAAAATGAAATCTAACTTTGCGATATAACCAGTAACGACTTCTGCAAAGCTGGAGGCTATTTTACCACCGCTTCAAATTCGCCATGAAACGTCAATAATCTCAAATTATTTGGATTGTAAAAAATATGGAGAAACGGTCATTCTTGCCGGGCAATAATGGAGAGATTGAGGAGAGCGACAGAGTAAACAGTCAGGTGCTGAAATCGTGAGCAAACAATTTATTGGACCGCTAATCAATAAGGTAAATAAATAGTAAGGCTAACTCTCTGTTTATTATCATAAGAAAAGGCGCCGAAGCGCCTTTACCCATTACTGTTCACGATGACGCGTAAAGCGTCGCCGTACTACCACAAAGAAGACCGGCACAAAGAAGATTGCCAGCAGGGTAGCTGAAAGCATACCGCCCATCACGCCGGTACCCACGGCGTTTTGCGCGCCGCTGCCCGCTCCGTGACTGATGACCAGCGGCAACACGCCAAGGATAAATGCCAGTGAGGTCATAAGGATAGGACGAAGACGCATGCGTGATGCCTCCAGCGTGGCTTCAATAATCCCTTTCCCCTCTTTCTCCATCAGATCCTTAGCAAATTCGACAATCAGGATGGCGTTCTTGGCCGACAGGCCAATGGTGGTAAGCAGCCCCACCTGGAAGTAAACATCATTATTCAGCCCACGCAGGGAAGCGGCCAGCAGGGCGCCAACCACCCCTAATGGCACCACCAGCATCACCGAGAAAGGAATCGACCAGCTCTCATACAGGGCCGCCAGGCAGAGGAACACCACCACCAGCGAGATGGCATACAGGGCAGGCGCCTGGTTGCCGGAGAGCCGTTCCTGATAAGACATGCCTGTCCAGTCGTAACCGATGCCGGTTGGCAGTTTCGCCGCCAGTTTTTCCATTAGCACCATGGCTTCA
Organism: Leclercia sp. GHBNCSD; assembly: GCF_055805075.1. Taxonomy (NCBI): domain Bacteria; kingdom Pseudomonadati; phylum Pseudomonadota; class Gammaproteobacteria; order Enterobacterales; family Enterobacteriaceae; genus Leclercia; species Leclercia sp. GHBNCSD. The sequence goes on from NZ_JBQVYO010000001.1 coordinate 2,451,848, forward strand.
CCGGTACTCTTGCCGGGAGCGGCTTCCCCGAGGATCTCCATGGAAGGGCTGCCGTTATAGCGCTCCAGGCGCGGTGAGCCGTAGATCCAGTGCGACTGGCTGAACGCGGAGAGCGGCACCATTTCACCGTTGGCGCTGCGGACATAGAGACGGTTAATATCCTCCGGCAGCATCCTGAAGTGGGCATCCGCCTGGACATAGACTTTCTTCACCCGGCCACGGTCGATGTAGTCATTGACATAGGTTCCCCCCAGCGCGGTGGAGATGGTCTGGTTGATATCCGATACGCTCACGCCCAGCGCCTGCGCTTTTTCCTGATCGATATCCAGCTTGAACTGCGGGGTATCTTCCAGCCCATTGGGTCGCACACGCACCAGCATATCGGCGTGCTCTTTAATCATGCCCAGCAGCTGGTTTCGCGCCTGCGTCAGCTGGTTATGTCCCAGGTTGGCCTGGTCAATCAGTTCAAAATCGAAGCCCGTTGCGGTGCCGAGTTCGATAATGGCGGGCAGGTTGAACGGGAAGACCAGCCCGTCTTTGATCTGACTAAAGGCCCGTGTTGCCCGGCTGACGATGGCTCCAACGCTGTTTTCAGTACCCGGGCGCTCCTCCCAGGGCTTCAGGCTGATAAACGCTACCCCGGCGTTTTGCCCCTGGCCGCTGAAGCTGAAGCCGTTAACAGTAAATACCGATTCTACGTTGGCCTTCTCATTGTTGAGGTAGTAGTGCTCAACCTGATCCAGCACCTTCTGGGTGCGGCTTTGCGTCGCGCCCGCCGGGAGCTGCACCATCGTCATAAACACGCCCTGATCCTCTTCCGGCAGGAACGACGTAGGCAGACGCAGGAACAGTACCGCCATTCCGCCCACTATAAGGATGTAGACCACCAGGTAGCGGCCCGTCTTACGCAGGATATGGCTGACGCTGTTGCTGTAATGGGCCACGCTTCTGTCGAACAGGGCATTAAACCAGCCGAAGAAGCCGCCTTTGTTCGCATGATGCTCGCTGGGGGCCTTTAGCAGGGTGGCACACAGAGCAGGGGTCAGGATCAGCGCCACCAGCACCGAGAGCGCCATCGCCGAAACAATGGTCAGAGAGAACTGGCGATAAATCGCCCCGGTGGAGCCGCCGAAAAAGGCCATCGGGATAAATACCGCTGAGAGCACCATGGCGATGCCGACCAGCGCCCCCTGAATTTGCGACATCGATTTTTGTGTCGCCTCTTTTGGCGGAAGCTTCTCCTCCACCATCACGCGCTCGACGTTCTCCACCACTACGATGGCATCATCCACCAGCAAGCCTATTGCCAGCACCATACCAAACATGGTCAGGGTGTTTATCGAGAAGCCAAACGCCGCCAGCACCGCGAAGGTGCCCAGCAGAACCACCGGTACGGCAATGGTCGGGATGAGCGTGGCCCGCAGGTTTTGCAGGAACAGGTACATCACGAGGAAGACGAGAATGATGGCTTCGAACAGCGTCTTGACCACTTCATGAATGGAGATCTTAACGAACGGCGTGGTGTCATAGGGGTAGACCACCTTCAGCCCCTGCGGGAAGAAGGCTTGCAGCTGCGCCAGTTTGCTTTTGATCGCCGCGGCGGTATCCAGCGCGTTGGCACCGGTAGCGAGCTTAATACCGAGCCCGGTCGCCGCCTGACCATTGATTTTGGTCACCATGTTGTAGTTTTCACCGCCTGGCGCAATGCGGGCGACATCTTTCAGATGCACCATCGACCCGTCCTGATTGACCTTCAGGGTGATGTTGCCGAACTCCTCTGCGGTTTTCAGGCGCGTCTGGGCGATAATGGAGGCGTTGAGCTGCTGGCCCGGCACCGACGGCGTTCCGCCGAGCTGACCGGCGGCAATCTGGTTGTTCTGCGTTTTTAACTGGTTAATCACGTCCAGCGGCGTCAACTGATAGGCGTTCAGCTTATTCGCATCCAGCCAGATACGCATCGCATACTGGGCGCCAAACAGTTGCACATCGCCCACCCCGGAGGTGCGGCTGATAGCATCCTTGACGTTAGAGGCGACATAGTCCGAGATATCGTCCTGGCTCAGGTTCTTATTGTCCGAGACAAAACCGGCCACCAGAAGGAAGCTGCTGCTCGACTTCTCCACGCTTATCCCTTGCTGCTGCACTTCCTGCGGCAGTAACGGCATGGCCAGCTGCAGCTTGTTCTGCACCTGTACCTGAGCAATATCCGGGTCGGTGCCCGACTGGAAGGTCAGGGTAAGGGTGACGCTGCCCGCTGAATCGCTGGTGGAGGACATGTACATAAGGTTATCGATACCATTCATGTTCTGCTCGATAACCTGGGTCACCGTATCCTGCACCGTCTGGGCATCCGCGCCGGGATAGGTCGCCGAGATAGCCACGGCAGGTGGCGCAATGGTGGGATACTGCGCCACCGGCAGCTTGAGGATCGCAAGCCCGCCCGCCAGCATCAGGATAATGGCCAGCACCCACGCGAAGATTGGGCGCTGAATAAAGAAGTTAGCCATGCTCTGTTCCTTATCCCACTTTCTGCGCAGCGGTATCCGGCGTCGCCACCACCGCGACGCCAGGACGTACTTTCTGCAGCCCGCTGATAATCACCCGGTCGCCTTCCTGTAAGCCGTCTGTAATCAGCCATTGATCGCCAATCGCCTGAGGGGCGACAACGTTACGGGCTTCAACCTGGTTTTTACTGTTGACCACCATCACGCTGGCATCACCGCGCGGGGTTCGCGTAACGCCCTGTTGCGGAACCAGAATGGCGTGCGGCTGGGTGCCTTCGTTAATACGCGCGCGGACAAACATGCCGGGCAGCAGGATATGTTGCGGGTTGGGGAAGATAGCCCGCAGGGTGATGGAGCCGGTGCTCTCATCCACGGTGACATCCGAGAATTGCAGCGATCCTTTTAATGGATAGGGCTGACCATTCTCCATCAGCAGCTGTACGCTGCGGGTGCCTTCGCCGGTCTGCAGGCTGGACTGCTTGAGACGCATAAAATCATTGCTGGACTGGGTGACATCGACATAAATCGGATCAAGCTGCTGAACCGTTGCCAGCGCCGTGGCCTGTCCGTTCGCAACCAGGGCCCCTTCGGTGACGCTGGATTTACCGATCCGCCCGCTGATAGGTGACGTCACTTTGGTGTACGCAAGATTGATGCGCGCGGTTTCGACGGCGGCTTTGGCCGCAATCACCGAGGCATCAGCCTGACGGGCGTTCGCCACTGACTGATCGTACTCCTGTTTGCTGACGTACTGTGTGCCGACCAGAGGTAAATAGCGTTTTACCGTCAGGTGAGCAATGCTGGCGGCTGCCTGGGCTTTGGCCAGCTCGCCCGACGCACTATCAAATGCGGCCTGATAGGAGGCGGGATCGATCTGATACAGCGACTCGCCAGCTTTTACGTCGCTGCCTTCAGTAAAGTTGCGCTTCAGCACAATGCCGCTGACCTGCGGGCGAACCTCGGCGACGCGGTAAGCATCGGTCCGGCCAGGCAGTTCGGTGGTCACCTCCAGCGGCGCACTTTTCACGACATGCACCACGACCTGTGGAGTCGGCGGCTGCTTCGCCTGGCCTGCATGATCATCACAACCCACAAGCAATGCGGCACCGATGATAAAACCGGATAAGGGTAAAAACCTGAAATTAGGCGTCATGACTATTCCTTCAAGATCATCAATCCGCATTCACCGACAAGGGTTATGCGTTAAGGAGAGGTAAAACGGAAAACGGCGGGCGCAATAATAAAGAATGACCGTGCGGGTTTTTGATTTATAAGTGCGGAGAATGAACTGAGGATAAAAAAAAGAGCAGCAAGTGAGCGTAAAGAATGATATAGCACGTCCGGCTATGTATTGCTGGCCGTTTTGCTTTAGATGCATTCATGTTTTTTGTGAATTAAATGCATGGCAAGTATCATCGCGGTTTATAAGTTAGGCAGGTTAACTTTTTTTGTTCATATTTATTTTTCTGACTGATGGATAATTCCTGCTCCGACGATTGTCGTCATTGTTTTATAAAAGTAACCAATCCGTTAAATGAGTGATTTTCTATGGCGCGCAAAACCAAAGCTGAGGCGCAGAAGACACGCCAGTTATTGATTGAGGCGGCAATAGAGCAGTTTGCCATGCGGGGTGTCGCCAACACGACGCTGACGGATATCGCCGATGCCGCCTGCCTGACACGGGGGGCCGTTTACTGGCATTTCGCCAGTAAAGCCGAGATATTTAACGCTATCTGGCAGGAGCAACGCCCGCTGCGCGAGATTATTCGCGGTCAACTGTCGCAGGCGGAAGAGAGCGATCCATTATTAATTTTGCGTGAGCAGTTTGTTACTGCTTTGCAATATATTGCCCGGGACAGACGCCAGCGGACATTATTGCAGATCCTGTATCACAAATGTGAATTTGATGAGGATATGATCTCAGAAAATCAAATTCGTGAAAGGATCGGGTTCAATTATGAAAACGTCCGTGAAATATTGCAGAGAGGCATTATGCTTGGCAGCATCTCCGCGCAGATCAATATCGACACGACGTTAATTGTTTTCCATGGCTTTTTTTGCGGGCTGATTAAAAACTGGTTAATGAGCCCGGAACACCTGGATCTCTACCGGCAGGCCCCGGAACTGGTCGATAATATCCTCTCAACGTTGCCGATAGCCCACAGAGAATACGACACCGCCTCATAGCGGCATCGCGTCAGATTTGCTGGGTCAGCATGGCCTGCGGATCGTGGCTCAGCGCGTTGACAGCTTGCGCCGTGACGGGTTTACCCAGCAGATAGCCCTGTAGCGTATTACATCCCAGACTGGTCAAAAAGGTCTGCTGCTCCTCGGTTTCGACCCCTTCGGCAACCACCTTCAGGTTGAGCGTTTTTGCCAGCGCAACAATGGCGGATACGATGGTCGCATCATCACCCGTGCTGTTGAGATCTTTCACAAACGCCCGATCAATTTTTAGCTCACAGGCGGGCAACTTTTTCAGGTAGAGCAGGCTGGAATAGCCGGTGCCAAAATCATCGATCGAGGCTTTTACTCCGGCCTGAGTTAACTCAGTCAGCACCCGGACGCTCTCATCGGGGTTATTCATGGCCGTGGTTTCGGTCACTTCCAGAATCAGGGTATGCGGCGGAATACGGTGTCGTGCCAGGCTGCCCATCACCGTCTCCACCAGCTGGGGCTGTTCAAACTGCAGCGTAGAGAGGTTCACCGCCATCGACCATTCAGTATGGCCGTTAAGATGCCATTCGCGTAGCTGGCGGCACGCTTCATCAATTACCCAGTTGCCGATAGGAATAATCAGCCCGCTTTTCTCCGCCAGCGGCAGAAACTGGTCGGGGGATAACAAGCCCTGGACAGGATGTTGCCAGCGCAGCAGGGCTTCAAAGCCGACAATGGGGCCCACCGGCGCCTGGAACTTAGGCTGATAAACCAGATGCAGCTCCTTGCGCTCCAGCGCCAGCCACAGATCGTTCATTAGCTGTAGCTGATTTTGCGCCAGGGTATTCATCGACGGCTGGAAGAAGTGGTAGCCGTTACGCCCCATGTGCTTGGTGTGATACATCGCCGCATCGGCGTTGAACATCAGTTCGCGCTGGTTTTTGCCATCATGGGGATAAATAGCGATACCCACGCTGAGGGTCACTACCACATCATACAGCTCAAGGCTGAAGGGTTGGTCGACGACATGCACCAGCGCGCTGGCGAGCGATGCGGCGTCGTTCGGGGAGTCGATCTCGGCCAGCAGCACAAACTCGTCGCCACCAATACGGGCGAGAGTGTACTGGCCCTTCAGGGGCTGTTCCAGACGCTCCGTCACGGCAACCAATAGCTTATCGCCCGTATCATGGCCGTAGGCATCGTTAACAGCTTTGAAGCCATCCAGATCCATAAACAGCAGGGCAAACAGTTTGCCTTCGCGATCGGCTTTGTTAATTGCCTGCTCGAGGCGATCTTCCAGCAGCACGCGGTTCGGCAAGCGGGTCAGCGTATCGTGCAGCGCCAGCTGGGCCAGTTCGCGGTTGGCTTCCGCCAGCGATGAAGCGAGAAGGGAGGTGCGGGCCTGCAGCCGGGCATCAAACATAGAAACCAGCAGCGTTATACCCAAGATAGAGAGCGCCACAACGCTCACCAGCACCGCCAGCCAGCTGCCGTTCACCCCCTGATGATGCATGTGCACCTGAAGCGGAAACTGGGCCGCTTTCATGCCGGTATAGTGCATGCCGGCAATCGCGATGCCCATCAGCAACGCAGCGCCCGCACGCATCAGCGCGACCTGGGCGGCATCCCGCCGTAAACGGAACGTCAGCCACAGGGCGGCCAGCGAGGCGAGGAGAGCGATAACCACCGACAGTGCAACCCAGCGCATATCCCAGACGATAGCGGGCGCTACCTGCAGGGCCTTCATGCCGGTGTAGTGCATCGTCACGATGCCCGCTCCCAGAATCACCGCGCCGGTAAACAAGCGACGTCTGCGTAAGTGGTCGCGGCTCACCAGCCAGAGGGCAAACAGTGAGGCGCCAATAGCGATCAGCATGGAAAGGGCGGTTTTTGGCAGGTCGTAGTTCATCCGCATGGAGATATCCATCGCCAGCATGCCGATAAAATGCATAGCCCATATCCCGATACCCATGGCGATCCCCCCGCCCGTCAGCCAGATATGTGCCGCGACGCCGGTACTGCCGGCAACCCGTCCTGCCATATTCAGCGCGGTATAGGATGCAAGAATGGCGACAACAAAGGAGATAACCACAAGAAGTTGGTCGTATTGGCTAACCAGCATGATCTCATCAACTCATACGCAGTGGGGTATTACGTGATACCGGGTGAGACGGGCTGAGACATTATCATCCAATAAAGATGCCTCAAAGGTTTTTAAAACCGCACATTTTTCGAGGAAAAGCAGGGGCTTAATCTAGATCCGAGCAATTAACCAGCTTAAGCGGATTAACCGAATTCATGTTGCGGCATTGGTCCGTTTCCGTAGACATCAACTCAATCCACTGCATTAACAGCGCATCGAAAAGGAAAACGCTAATCGCGAAGACGACTAACCACCAATACTTACGGATCATTCGGAATTTCCGGGGACAATTGACAAGAGTGCAGGAAATATACACGAAAAATAGCGGCTGAGAAGTGGGCTGAGAGATGTTTACGTTTCGGGAGATAACGAGGGGGTGGAGAACAAAAAACAGGGGAACAACAGGCATAAAAAAAGGCGCTTCCCCATGCCGGTTCGCGCCTTTTTAAACAAGCATTTAGCTAATCGAAATTAGTTCATGCCGTATTTTTTCAGTTTCTTACGCAGCGTACCACGGTTGATGCCCATCATCAGAGCAGCACGGGTCTGGTTACCGCGGGTGTATTGCATCACCATGTCCAACAGGGGCTGTTCAACTTCAGCCAGTACCAGCTCATACAGGTCGTTAACGTCCTGACCATTCAGTTGAGCAAAATAGTTCTTCAGTGCCTGTTTAACCGAATCACGCAGGGGCTTTTGAGTTACCTGGTCCTGAGAGTTAACGGTGGAAACGGTCAGTACGTCAGAATTTACGCGTTGTTCGAACATAGTTCTGTCAGCTCTTTATTTCATTACGCAAGATTTTCGAAGTATGCCTCCAACGCCTCCAGCTGTTCGCTGGCATCCTCTATGGCGTTGAATGTGCGCCGAAACTGGTCATCCGGAGCGTGTTCCTGGAGATACCAGGATACGTGTTTACGCGCGATTCGGTACCCTTTAGCCTGACCATAAAAGTCATGCAGTTCCCGAATATGCGCGCATAGCAAGTGCTTAACCTCTGCCAGCGGCAGCGGGGCAAGCAGCTCCCCAGTGTCCAGATAATGCTGGATTTCCCGAAAGATCCAGGGTCTTCCCTGAGCCGCACGTCCTATCATCAGAGCATCAGCCCCTGTATAGTCGAGCACAGCTCTGGCTTTAAGCGGGTCAGTAATGTCGCCATTCGCGATAACCGGAATGGAAACTTTCTGCTTAACTGCCCGAATGCTGTCGTATTCAGCTTCACCGTTGAACAAACAGGCGCGGGTGCGTCCATGTATGGTCAGGGCCTGAATGCCACAGTCTTCGGCCAGTTGGGCAATCTCTACACAGTTACGGTGATCCGGCGACCAACCCGTGCGAATCTTTAACGTAACAGGAACGTCCACTGCGCTGACAACCGCGGTCAGGATCGACTTCACCTGATCGGGGTATTGCAGAAGGGCTGAACCTGCAAGCTTGCGATTCACCTTTTTGGCCGGGCATCCCATATTGATATCAATAATCTGGGCGCCACTTTCCACGTTGATACGCGCGGCATCTGCCATCTCTTCAGGCACGCTCCCGGCGATTTGCACGGTGCGGATACCTGGTTCGTCAATATGCACCATCCGAAGACGGGATTTATCGCTTTCCCAAACCTGCGGGTTAGACGACATCATCTCTGAAACGGTTAATCCTGCTCCCATCTCATAACACAGCGTCCTGAATGGTCGGTCGGTAATACCTGCCATAGGTGCTGCGATCAGGCGATTTCTGAGCTGGTGGTTTCCGATACGCATGAGTTAAGAAATGACCATACTGTGACTGCAAGGCGGCGTATCTTACGCATTTTTTGCACGAGATGAAAGGCCAAACTTTGAACAATCCACTGCGGTAGATCAATGAATCGCCGCTCTATTACTCCCATTGAATTTATTCATCATTTAAATCATTGGGTTAGCGCGGGCGTGTTGTTTCGTTGGGTGTAACATTTTCCCGTAACTTCTTATCGTTTCTGATAAATGAATTGGTTATTCGGGATAATCTGCTGTTTTTAACAGCAGATTATCCCGCTTCTTTGCGATCCAGGTCGCATTTTAGAACATGATATCAGGATGAAAAGCGAGCGTTATTCCACGACAGTACGGCCATGTAATGGTTGTACCGGGCGATTATTATCGTGGTGCATAGTTCGTGTAAATTTTTCCAGCTGGGCTACAGACAATGTGAGCGGGTGTTGCATGACAATCCAGATCACCCCCTCTGAGCAGGGTGGCGTGGTTAAGGAACCGCTATAACGCCAGTACGTTTTCTCGTGTGGCAAGAGTTTGTTCAGGTCCAGATGCGTAGTAAGGGAGGTACTTTGCTCCACCTTCTGCGGCATGACGCTCCACAATTTGTCCAGTTCGGCGTTCGCCTTGCCTGTGTTGAACATGACGGCCACAACCGCTATCTCACCTGCTGCGTTTTTATGAACCAGATGCATCTCCAGCGCGAACTTTTTACCGTGGATCATGTTTTCAGCGGGGGCATGGAAGTGGAATTGTTGCAGTGTCCAGGCCTGATTATCCAGGGTAATAGTGTCTTTTGTACCGTCTTTCTCGCCAGCCTGAATAGTGTGCCCATTATTCGTTAACGTTACCGGACCGTCGGAATAGTGGGTTGCAAGGGGAAGAATATGTGCTTTGAGGGTTTTTTCGATGTTGATCGGCGACTGGTACATACCGGTCTGGCAGGTTTTGAAGTTACTGTCTATCTCTCCCCAATGCTCGGGGGCTCCTTCGCCTTCATAACTCCAATGGGACGCCCATGCTGAGACTGACATTAAGCTGAGGACAAGTACCGCCGCCTTACTAACGTAAGCTCTCATTATATTCTCCTTATAAATGGTAATGAGTAAAATAATAAATAAAAACAATTAGTTATTACTATTTTACAGGAGAATTAATTCGGGAAAGAGTGTTATTGCGGGTAAAAAAATAGCGTGGCCAGGGATGACCACGCTGGAGTGATTACTTCTTACAGCCTGTTATGCGACACCACTCCTCTTTCTCCACGACCGGATCAAGAGTGAACAGCTCGGCGTAGGCTTCGCATACGCTTTCAGCCTGGCTGGCAAGGATACCGGAAAGGCCCAGAAGACCCCCCTCAACGGGCAGCACACTGATTAGCGGCGCCAGTTCCCGTAACGGGCCAGCCAGAATGTTAGCGACCACGACATCGGCTTTCATGGCTTGCGGCTGGTCATCCGGCAAATAGAGCTCAAGGCGATCGGAGACACCGTTGCGTTCAGCATTGTCGCGACTGGCCTGAATCGCCTGCGGATCGATATCGATCCCAATCGCTTTTGCCGCACCCAGCTTCAGGGCCGCGATAGCGAGGATCCCGGAGCCGCAACCAAAGTCGATCACCGTCTTGCCGTCCAGATCCAGACCATCCAGCCACTGCAGGCACAAAGAGGTGGTCGGGTGGGTACCGGTACCAAATGCCAGGCCCGGATCGAGCATCACATTTACCGCATTTTCATCCGGCACGTCGCGCCAGCTCGGGCAGATCCACAGACGCTTGCCGAACTGCATCGGGTGGAAGTTATCCATCCATTCGCGCTCCCAGTCTTTATCCTCCAGCTGCTCGATCTTATGCGCGAAGCCTGCACCCAGCAGCGGATGATTTTCCAGAATGGCCACAACCTCGGCCATGTCGGTTTCGGCATCAAACAGACCGATGACATCGGTATCGCCCCACAGACGCGTTTCACCCGGCAGCGGTTCAAACACCGGCGTGTCATGCGTGTCCTGGAAGGTGATGGAGACCGCTCCGGCCTCCATCAACGCATCGCTCATCTCTTCGGCATTGGCGCCGGTCGTATTCAGTTTTAGTTGGATCCACGGCATGGCAAAACTCTTTATTTATCAGTAGAAATGACGGCGGTCTGCGGAGCGGGTTGACCGAAACGGTTCCCCACCACAAACGCCAGCAAACTTAACAGTAACGAAGGCACAATCGGATGGAAGCCCAGATACTGAATTTTAAAGGTGGCGAGCACGGCATAGAGCACGCCGCCGACAATCATTGCGCTCAGCGCACCGGCTGCATTGGCGCGCTCCCAGTAGAGGCCAAGCACCAGCGGCCAGAGGAACACCGCTTCCAGCCCGCCGAACGCCAGCAGGTTGAGCCAGATGATCATCTCCGGCGGTCGCCACGCGGCCAACAGCAGCAACGCGCCCAGAACCAGGGTGATCGCGGCTGACATCCGCTTCAGGCGGCGCTCGTTGTTCATCTGCTCAGGATGAATATTCAGATAGAGATCTTTAATGATCGTAGCGGAACTTTGCAGCAGTTGAGCATTAATTGTCGACATGATCGCCGCCATTGGCGCAGCAAGGAAGATCCCGGCAGCAAACGGCGGCAGCACTTTCACCATCAGGGTAGGGATCACCAGATCCGGCACGGTTAAGTCAGGTATTACCGCCCGGCCCAGCGCACCTGCAAGGTGCATACCGAACATCAGGATCGCCACCACGACAGTGCCGATGACAATCCCACGGTGTACCGCCTTGCTGTCTTTATAAGAGATGCAGCGCACGGCGGTATGGGGTAAACCAATCACCCCGAAGCAGACCAGCACCCAGAAGGAGGTCATAAAGGTTGGCGACAGAATGTCGTCCGCACCCTGCGGCGAAACCAGTTTCGGATCGATGGCTTGCAGTGTCTCCACCGCGTGACTTAACCCGCCCGCGGCATGCACCACGCCCACCAGCAGCACAAGGGTGCCGACCAGCATCACCATGCCCTGCAGCGTGTCATTGAGCACGCTGGCGCGGAAGCCGCCAAAGGCGGTATATAGCGCAATACTGACCCCAAAAATCAGCAGGCCCGTTTCATAGGGAATACCGGCTGCGGTTTCAAGGAGACGCGCGCCGCCGATAAACTGCACGGTCATGGCACCCACGAAGGCCACCAGCAGGCTCAGGCTGGCCAGCCAGACCAGCAGGCGGCTCTGGTAGCGGGCAAAGAGCATGTCATTGAGAGTGACGGCGTTATAGCGACGCGCCAGGATAGCGAATTTTTTCCCCAGAATGCCCAGCGAGAGCCAGATGGCGGGCAGTTGGATCATCGCCAGCAATACCCAGCCCAGCCCATATTTATAGGCCGCGCCCGGGCCGCCAATGAAAGAGCTGGCGCTGATATAGGTGGCGGTCAGGGTCATCGCCAGCACAATACCACCCATCGAGCGGCTGCCAAGAAAATACTCGTTCAGGAACGTGCCCGTTGTCCGTTTGCGCATGGCGTAAACAGAGAGGCCAAAAACAATAAAAAGATACGCGACGAGGGGCAGGATCACTTCAAGCTGCATTATCGTCATCCTCCAGCGGAATATCGCGATAGATGAATTTCACCATCGCCCAGCAGAGCAGAATAAACACCAGCGGGATGAGCAGGCAGGCCATCTCAAACCAGTGAGGCAGACCGGTGATCCCGATTGCAGAGCCAGGTAAGTAAGCGGCCACTAACCATGCCGCGAGATAGAGAAGGGTTAACCACAGCGCCCAGCGCGCTTCTTTATGGGCCTGAACAAAACGTTTGTCCATTTTTTGTCCCTTGTGGAAAAAGAAAGCGGGGATTGTACCTTATGGGGCCTGGCGATCCCCAGAAATAAAAAAAGGCCGGATTAACCGACCTTTTTACGCTTATGCAGGCTTATTTTTCATTAAGACCGAGTTTTTTCTCCAGATAGTGGATGTTGGTTCCACCATGCTGGAAGTTCTCGTCGCTCATGATACGCATCTGCAGATCAACGTTAGTTTTGATGCCGTCGATGATCAGCTCCTGCAGGGCGTTCTTCATGCGGGCAATCGCCACATCACGGGATTCGCCGTAGCAGATCAGCTTGCCGATCATTGAGTCATAGTACGGCGGTACGGTGTAACCGGCGTAGATATGAGACTCCCAACGCACACCAAAACCACCCGGCGCGTGGAAACGCGTGATTTTACCCGGGCTTGGCAGGAAGGTGTTTGGGTCTTCGGCGTTAATACGGCATTCCACCGCATGGCCTTTGACAATCACTTCTTCCTGCTTGATGGAGAGCGGCTGGCCCGCAGCGATACGCAGCTGCTCTTTGATCAGGTCAACGCCGGTGATCATTTCGGTAACCGGGTGTTCAACCTGAATACGGGTGTTCATCTCGATGAAGTAGAACTCGCCGTTTTCGAACAGGAACTCGAAAGTACCCGCCCCGCGATAGCCGATATCCACACAGGCTTTGGCGCAACGCTCGCCGATGTAGCGACGCAGCTCCGGCGTGATGCCTGGTGCTGGTGCCTCTTCGACCACTTTCTGGTGACGACGCTGCATGGAGCAGTCGCGTTCTGCCAGATAGATAGCGTTACCCTGACCGTCAGCCAGCACCTGAATTTCGATGTGGCGTGGGTTTTCCAGGTACTTCTCCATGTAGACCATGTCGTTGTTAAACGCGGCTTTCGCTTCCGCTTTGGTCATGGAGATAGACTGGGCCAGTTCGGCATCGCTGCGCACAACGCGCATACCGCGACCGCCGCCGCCGCCGGACGCTTTGATGATAACCGGGTAGCCAATGCGTTTTGCATGGGCGCGGTTAGCATCCATATCGTCGCCCAGTGGGCCGTCGGAACCCGGTACGGTCGGTACGCCCGCTTTCTTCATTGCGGTGATCGCAGACACTTTGTCGCCCATCAGACGAATGGTGTCAGCTTTCGGGCCGATGAAGATAAAGCCAGAGCGTTCAACCTGCTCAGCAAAGTTGGCGTTCTCAGAGAGGAAGCCGTAACCCGGGTGAATAGCCACCGCGCCGGTGATTTCAGCGGCGCTGATGATGGCCGGGATGTTGAGATAGCTTTTGACGGACGGAGCCGGGCCAATACAGACCGTCTCATCCGCCAGTAATACGTGTTTCAGATCGCGGTCCGCGCTTGAGTGCACAGCGACGGTCTTGATGCCCAGCTCTTTACAGGCACGAAGGATTCGCAGGGCAATCTCGCCACGGTTAGCGATAACAATTTTATCCAGCATGTTCGCCTCGTTACTCGATGACGACCAGCGGCTCGTCAAATTCAACCGGCTGACCACTTTCGACCAGAATCGCTTTCACAGTACCTGATTTGTCTGCTTCGATCTGGTTCATCATTTTCATGGCTTCAACGATGCACAGGGTATCGCCCACGTTAACTTTCTGGCCCACTTCGATGAACGCTTTCGCGTCCGGGCTCGGGGTGCGGTAGAAAGTACCAACCATTGGGGAACGTACGATGTGACCACTGATTTCTGCTGCAGCGGCAGGTGCGGCTTCAGTTGCGGCTGGCGCAACGGCTGCGGAAAGCGCAGGCTGCTGCACTGGCGCAGCATAAGCTTGCTGCATTACCGGGAAGCTAGCGGCTGGGGCTGCACGGCTGATGCGTACAGACTCTTCGCCTTCAGAAATTTCCAGTTCGGAGATGCCTGATTCTTCAACCAGCTCGATCAGTTTTTTAATCTTACGAATATCCATGAGTGGGTTCCGTACTCTTGTTTAGTGTGATTGTGACAAGCGTTTTACCGCTGTCTGTAAAGCGTATGAATAACCGTCTGCGCCCAGTCCGCAGATAACGCCAGCGGCGATATCCGACAGATACGAATGGTGGCGGAACGGCTCTCGGGCGTGCACGTTGCTGAGGTGGATCTCGATAAACGGGATACTCACCGCCAGCAGTGCGTCGCGGATAGCAACACTGGTGTGCGTAAACGCGGCCGGATTGATCAGGATATAGTCCACAGTGTCTTTAGCCTGATGAATACGGTCGATGAGTGCGTACTCCGCATTTGACTGAAAATGATCCAAATCCACATTCAGTGACGCTGCTTCGCTAACCAGACGTGTAACAATATCGGTGAGCGTCAGCGTGCCGTACTTCTCGGGTTCACGGGTGCCGAGCATATTCAGGTTCGGTCCGTTTAAAACTAAGATGTGAAACTTGTCAGCCATTGTGCCGCTATCTCCTGCGATTCTCCGGTAAAAAACAAAATATACCTTCGATGCACGATTGTCACCCTCTCAGGCTACGAAAAACCCGTCGGGGAGACCAAAGTGGCACATTATAACGATTTCGTAGCATTTGGCAGCTAAATACTGGTCTTATCAGGGAAGATTATCAACAGCATTCGGATAAATGCCCAGGAAGGTTAAACGATCTGCGGGGATACGCACGTTTTCGTTCACTATCGCCACCACTGGCGAAACTTCTTATAACGCCATGCCAGAAGCCCTAAAGCCAGTAACCCGTAGATGATCGGCTGTGGCGAGAGAATTTTCACTGACCAAAGGTAGTGGATGGGGGCCAGGATCGCGACAAGATAAACGAAATTATGCAGAAGTTGCCAGCGCCTCCCCAGTTTTCGCTGGGCATATTGGGTAGAGGTGAGGGTTAAAGCCAGCAAAATTATCCAGCTGACGATCCCGAGCGTCAGGTATGGACGGGTCACCAGTTCGCTTCCCAGCAGGGCCAGATTGTTGATGCCCAGCTCCAGTAACGCATAGCTGGTGAGGTGTAACGTCGCCCAGGCGAAGCACCATAGCCCCAGAAGGCGACGGGTGCGGATCAGCAGCGGCTGTTTTGCATAGCGCGCCAGCGGTGAAACCAGCAGAGTCGCCAGTAAAAATTTCAGCGCCGTCCGGCCAGTAAAGTGCTGGATATCTTTAGCCGGGTCGGCGCTAAAGCCGCCATGACTGGCGGCCCAGAAGAGCCATATAAAAGGAAGTAACCCTGCAAGATGCAGGGCGACCTTCAGCCAGGTAATCTGTTTTGCCGTCAGACGCACTTAGAAAAACTCCTTCAAATCGAGGCCGCGGTAGAGCGAGGCCACCTGGTCGGCATAGCCGTTAAACAGCAGCGTGGGCTGGCGCTTCACATCCAGCGCGCCGCCTGAGCCGATAAAACGCTCGGTAGCCTGCGACCAGCGCGGATGATCGACGTGCGGGTTCACGTTGGCGTAAAAACCGTACTCGTCAGGTGCGGCCAGGTTCCAGGTGGTGGGCGGACGCTCGCGGGTTAGCTTGATGCTGACAATCGATTTGATCCCCTTGAAGCCATACTTCCACGGTACGGTCAGGCGGATGGGTGCGCCGTTTTGCGGTGGCAGGGCTTTGCCATACACACCTACGGTGAGCAGCGTAAGCGGGTGCATAGCCTCGTCAATGCGCAGCCCTTCCACGTAAGGGTAATCGAGTCCGCCGCCGATAAACCGATCTTTCTGGCCAGGCATGATATCCGGGGCGTAAAGGGTCTGGAAGGCGACATACTTCGCATTGCTGGTGGGCTCTACCAGCGCCAGCAGTTTATGCAGCGGAAAACCTATCCACGGCACCACCATTGACCAGGCCTCAACGCAGCGCATACGGTAAATTCGCTCTTCCAGCGGAAAACGGTTAGTCAGGTCGTCGTAATCAAGGGTCAGCGGTTTTGCCACTTCGCCGTCGATTTTCAGCGTCCAGGGATTGGTCTTCAGGCTGCCGGCGTTGGCGGCAGGATCGGCTTTATCGAGGCCAAACTCATAGAAGTTGTTATAGCCCGTCACTTTCTCTTCAGGCGTCTTCGCAAGCTGGCTTTGCCACTGGGCAGGTTGGGTAAAGGTGAGCGGTTTTCCGGGTGGCGCTTTTGGGCGATCGTTGCCCTTGAACCAGTCCAGCAGGTCGGCCTGGGCGAGAGGCGAAAGGGTCAGCGCACCAGCGCCGATCCCCAGCATCTTCAGGATCTGGCGGCGCTTGAGCATAAAAACGGATTCCGCGGTGATATCGGCTTCCGTCAGGGGTTTCACTTTCATGGCATCCTCCGTCATGCATTTTTCTAAGCATGACGGAGGAGCGGGTTTAAAGCGAATATGTCACGAAAATTTGAAGATTACGCCAGCTTCACCAGCGTACGGCCCTGGATCTGGTTATTGATGATCTTCGCGGCATACTCCGGTGCCTGCTCAAGGCTAATCTGAGTGGCGCTTTGGTCGTAGAAGGCGGCCGGCAGATCGCGAACCAGTCGCTCCCAGGCCTGGGCACGGCGCTCTGGCGGGGTCATCACCGAATCGACACCCTGCAGACGGACGTTGCGTAGAATAAACGGCATCACCGTAGTCGGCAGGGCAAAACCGCCCGCCAGGCCGCACGCCGCGACGCAGCCGCCGTAGTTCATCTGCGCCAGCACTTTCGCCAGCACTTTGTCGCCCACGGTATCAATGGCACCGGCCCAGATCTGTTTCTCCAGCGGGCGGGTCTCAGCGAATTCGTCGCGGCCCAGAATGCGGCTCGCGCCCAGGGAACGCAGATAGTTATGGGTGCTTTCACGGCCAGAGACCGCCGCGACCTGATAGCCCAGCTTATGCAGCAGGGCAACCGCCGTGCTACCGACGCCACCGCTGGCGCCCGTCACCACCACTTCACCCGATTCAGGACGTACTCCGGCCTCTTCCAGCGCCATTACGCAGAGCATGGCGGTAAAACCGGCGGTGCCGATGATCATCGCTTTCCGGCCATCCAGCCCTTTTGGCATGGGTACCAGCCAGTCGCCGTTGACGCGCGCCTGCGCCGCCAGCCCGCCCCAGTGGTTTTCCCCCACGCCCCAGCCGGTCAGCAGCACCTGCTGGCCGGCATGAAAACGTGGGTCTTCGCTGGCATGTACGCGTCCCGCAAAATCGATACCTGGAACCATTGGGAAATTGCGGATAATTTTTCCGGTGCCCGTAATGGCCAGGGCGTCTTTATAGTTAAGGCTGGACCAGTCGATATCTACAGTCACGGCGCCTTCAGGCAGGCGGCTCTCTTCGATAGATTGTACTGACGCAAGAGTTTTGCCTTCCTGCTGTTCTAAGATCAAAGCCTGCATACGATTCCTTACTCAGCATGATGATTGGAAAAAAATTTTTGGAGACTATACTCGCTCAATGACATGCAATGCCGATTTAACGCAATAAATTGCCAGATACACCTGATTTGGTAGTATGCCAGTGCCGTATTGCGAGTTAGTACTTACTTGCTATCCTCACCAACTCACGGAGTAATCTCAAGGATGCGATTATCGACGAAGTTCTCCGCTTTTATCTCCTTGCTTACCGGGTTGACCATATTCGTCACCTTTATCGGCTGCTCGCTCAGTTTTTATAATGCGATCCAGGGAAAGCTGGCGAACCGCGTCCACTCCGTGGCGTCAGTGATTGATTCCCGCCTTGTCAGCACACCCTTTCCAGAACTTTCCCGTCAACTGGATGAGCTGATGGCCCCGGTGGATATCATGCGGGTGGAGATTAAGCAGGGCGGCAACCTCCTTTTAAGCCACACCGGGCATACGCATTACCGGCAGGTGGGTTCACCTCCGCAGATGCTCCAGCTCACCGTCCCCTCCCTGAAAAACCCCGGTATGACGATAAGCCTGGTCTATCTGGACCCAATGACCAGTTATTTTCGTTCATTGATGACCACCGCACCGCTCACGGTGGCGGTGATTTTCATCGTGGTGCTGATCTTCCTGGCGGTGCGCTGGCTGCGGCGTCAGCTCGCCGGACAGGAGCTACTGGAGTCGCGTTCTACGCGGATCCTTAACGGTGAACGCGGCGCGCAGGTGCGCGGCTCGGTCTATGAGTGGCCCTCACGCACCAGCAGCGCGTTGGACGTTTTGCTGTCCGAAATTCAGTTCGCCAGCGACCAGCGCAGCCGGATAGATACCCTGATCCGATCCTATGCCGCCCAGGACAATAAAACCGGCCTCAATAACCGCCTGTTCTTTGATAATCAGCTGGGCACTTTGCTGGAAGATCAGGAGAACGTGGGCACACATGGGGTGGTGATGATTATCCGTCTGCCGGACTTCGATCTGCTGAAAGATAACTGGGGGCGGGCAGTGGCGGAGGAGCAGCAGTTTACGCTCATTAATATGCTCTCCACCTTTATCATGCGTTACCCCGGCGCACTGCTGGCACGCTATCACCGCAGTGATTACGCCGTATTGTTGCCGCACCGCACGCTGAAGGAGTCTGAAAGCATTGCCGGGCTGCTGTTGAAATCGGTGGATGCGCTCCCACCCAGCAAAATGCTCGATCGTGATGACATGGTGCATATCGGCATCTGCGCCTGGCGCGGCGGCCAGTCTACCGAGCAGGTGATGGAACATGCCGAGGCTGCCACCCGTAATGCGGTGTTGCAAGGGGCGAACGGCTGGGCGGTTTATGATGACTCCCTGCCCGAAAAAGGACGCGGCAACGTGCGCTGGCGAACCTTAATCGAGCAGATGCTGACCCGAGGCGGACCGCGGATTTACCAAAAACCGGCGGTGCTGACCAGCGGCAAGGTCCATCATCGGGAACTGCTCTGTCGAATCTTCGACGGCAACGAAGAGGTGGTATCGGCCGAGTATCTGCCGATGATCCTGCAGTTTGGCCTGTCTGAAGAGTACGACCGCCAGCAGATATCGCGCTTGATGCCATTTTTATCCTACTGGCCCGAAGAGAACCTGGCGCTGCAGGTGACGGTGGAGTCGTTGATCCGCCCGCGTTTCCAGCGCTGGCTGCGGGATCTGCTGATGCAATGTGAAAAATCGCAGCGGAAACGGATTATTTTTGAACTTGCAGAGGCGGATGTTTGTCAACACATCAGTCGGTTACAGCCGGTTGTTCGGCTGATTAACGCGTTGGGCGCGCGCGTCGCGGTGACGCAGGCGGGTTTAACGCTGGTCAGCACCAGCTGGATCAAGGCGCTGGAGGTTGAGCTCCTGAAGCTGCATCCGGGGCTGGTAAGAAATATTGAAAAGCGCACGGAAAACCAGCTGCTGGTACAGAGCCTGGTGGAAGCGTGCAAAGGAACGCAAACGCGTGTATTTGCTACGGGTGTGCGGTCGCGAACGGAATGGCAGACATTGACAGAGCGCGGCGTGACAGGGGGTCAGGGCGATTTTTTTGCGGCCTCTCAGCCTCTTGACAGCAATGTGAAAAAATATTCGCAAAGATACTCTGTTTAACCTGCCGTTTGGTGAGTTTTCACGTAGAATATCGCGCCTGTAGCGTGATGTATGACGAGCAAAATGACAGTGAACGACCTTTAACGGGTTACAAATGTACGTGAGGAACGCTGCTGTTTTCTCAGCCCTGAGGGAGTCAGGCGACGATTTGTAACAAAGGAAACGTGCTGCACTAATTTTCACCGTAGCAGGCGATTTTTGCGCCTTGTCGCTGCTGCGTGTGGTTGGTAAAGTAAGCGGATTTTGTTTTCCGCCCCAGCTTTCAGGATTATCCCTTAGTATGTTGAAAAAATTTCGTGGCATGTTTTCCAATGACCTGTCCATTGACCTGGGTACCGCGAATACCCTCATTTATGTAAAAGGACAAGGCATCGTACTGAATGAGCCTTCAGTTGTGGCCATTCGTCAGGATCGTGCTGGTTCACCGAAAAGCGTAGCGGCTGTAGGCCATGACGCTAAGCAGATGCTTGGCCGTACGCCGGGTAATATCGCTGCCATTCGTCCGATGAAAGACGGCGTTATCGCTGACTTCTTCGTGACCGAGAAAATGCTTCAGCACTTTATCAAGCAAGTGCACAGCAACAGCTTTATGCGTCCGAGCCCACGTGTTCTGGTGTGCGTGCCGGTTGGCGCTACCCAGGTTGAACGTCGTGCTATTCGTGAATCCGCTCAGGGCGCTGGTGCGCGTGAAGTTTTCCTGATTGAAGAGCCAATGGCGGCGGCAATCGGCGCGGGTCTGCCGGTTTCCGAAGCAACCGGTTCCATGGTGGTGGATATCGGTGGCGGTACCACTGAAGTGGCCGTTATCTCCCTGAATGGTGTGGTTTACTCCTCCTCGGTACGTATCGGTGGCGACCGCTTTGACGAAGCCATCATTAACTACGTTCGCCGTAACTACGGCTCTCTGATCGGTGAAGCCACCGCAGAGCGTATCAAGCATGAAATCGGTTCTGCTTATCCGGGTGATGAAGTTCGCGAGATCGAAGTTCGCGGCCGTAACCTGGCAGAAGGGGTTCCGCGTGGCTTTACCCTGAATTCCAATGAGATCCTCGAAGCGCTGCAGGAGCCGTTAACCGGTATCGTCAGCGCCGTCATGGTTGCCCTCGAGCAGTGCCCGCCGGAACTGGCTTCCGATATCTCCGAGCGCGGTATGGTTCTGACCGGTGGTGGTGCGCTGCTGCGTAACCTCGACCGCCTGTTGATGGAAGAGACAGGAATTCCTGTCGTAGTTGCAGAAGATCCACTGACTTGCGTAGCCCGTGGCGGCGGCAAGGCGCTGGAGATGATCGACATGCACGGCGGCGACTTGTTCAGCGAAGAGTAGTCAGGTGTGAAAGGGTAGCGGATGGCTACCCTTTCTCTCTGACGCGAGAGTACGCATAGCCTATGAAGCCAATTTTTAGCCGTGGCCCGTCGCTACAGTTTCGCCTCATCCTTGGGGTGTTGGTAGCGCTTGGTGTCATTATTGCCGATAGCCGCCTCGGTACGTTCAGCCAGATCAGAACGTACATGGATACCGCCGTCAGTCCTTTCTATTTTGTATCAAATGGTCCCCGTGAATTACTCGACAGCGTTTCGCAAACTCTGTCCTCACGCGATCAACTCGAACTTGAAAACCGCGCGTTACGTCAGGAACTGCTGCTGAAAAACAGCGAACTGCTGATGCTGGGCCAGTACAAGCAGGAGAATGCCCGTCTGCGCGAGCTGCTGGGCTCCCCGCTGCGTCAGGATGAGCAGAAGATGGTGACCCAGGTGATCTCCACCGTTAACGATCCGTACAGCGATCAGGTGGTCATCGACAAAGGCAGCGTTAATGGCGTCTACGAAGGCCAGCCTGTCATCAGCGATAAAGGCGTCGTCGGCCAGGTGGTAGCCGTTGCTAAGCTCACCAGCCGCGTATTGCTGATTTGCGATGCGACCCATGCGCTGCCGATCCAGGTTCTGCGTAACGACATCCGCGTGATCGCAGCCGGTAACGGTTGTACGGACGATCTACAGCTGGAACATCTGCCGGCGAATACCGATATTCGCGTGGGTGACGTACTGGTGACCTCCGGTCTCGGCGGGCGTTTCCCGGAAGGGTACCCGGTTGGGGTGGTCTCCTCCGTGAAGCTGGATACTCAGCGCGCGTATACGGTGATTCAGGCACGTCCTACCGCGGGCTTACAGCGTCTGCGCTATCTGCTGCTGTTGTGGGGCGCCGATCGTAACGGTAGCAATCCCATGACGCCGGAAGAGGTGCACCGCGTGGCGAATGAACGTCTGATGCAGATGATGCCGCAGGTTCTGCCTGCGCCAAACTCCATGGGGCCGCCTGCGCCAGTTCCTGCGCCAGCGACAGGGCTGACCCAGCCACCGCCTGATGCGCCGCCGCCACCGCAACTCTCTCCGGGAGGGCAATAGTGGCAAGCTACCGTAGCCAGGGACGCTGGGTTATCTGGCTCTCGTTTTTGATCGCGCTGTTGCTGCAAGTCATGCCCTGGCCGGACGACATTCTCGTTTTCCGGCCAAACTGGGTGCTGCTGATTTTGCTCTACTGGATCCTTGCTCTGCCGCACCGCGTAAATGTGGGCACAGGTTTTGTGATGGGTGCCATACTGGATCTGATCAGTGGCTCGACGCTTGGCGTACGCGCGCTGTCCATGAGTATCATCGCATACCTGGTCGCACTGAAATATCAGCTCTTTCGTAATCTGGCGCTCTGGCAACAGGCGCTGGTGGTGATGTTGTTATCCATGGCCGCGGATATCATTGTTTTCTGGGCAGAGTTTTTAGTGATCAACGTCTCTTTCCGTCCGGAAGTGTTCTGGAGTAGTGTAGTAAACGGTGTGCTCTGGCCATGGCTGTTCCTGTTGATGCGTAAGGTCCGCCAGCAATTTGCCGTGCAATAAAAGGTTTCTATGACGTCTTTATATCTCGCTTCCGGCTCCCCGCGCCGTCAGGAGTTGCTCACGCAGTTGGGTCTCTCTTTTGAACGTATCGTTACCGGCATTGAGGAAAAACGGGCTGAGGGCGAAAGCGCTCAGCAGTATGTCTCTCGCCTGGCGCGGGAGAAAGCGCAGGCTGGCGTGGCGCAGGTGCCACGCGATTTACCGGTGCTGGGCGCAGATACCATCGTGATCCTTAACGGTGAAGTCCTCGAGAAACCTCACGACGGCGAGCATGCCTTCAGGATGCTGCGCAAATTGTCCGGACAAACGCATCAGGTGATGACCGCCGTCGCGCTGGCTGACCGTCAGCACGTGCTCGACTGTCTGGTTGTCACCGATGTCACGTTCAGAGTACTCACAGATGAGGATATCGCCGGTTATATCACCAGCGGTGAACCTATGGATAAAGCAGGTGCATACGGTATTCAAGGGTTGGGTGGCTGTTTTGTCAGGAAGATCAATGGCAGCTATCACGCCGTAGTCGGCTTACCGCTGGTGGAAACGTATGAGTTGCTGAGCAATTTTAACTCACTGCGTGAGGGAAGGGATAATTATGACGGCTGAATTGTTGGTAAACGTAACGCCATCGGAAACCCGTGTGGCCTATATTGATGGCGGCATTCTTCAGGAAATCCATATTGAGCGCGAAGCGCGACGCGGAATAGTAGGCAATATCTACAAAGGTCGTGTCAGTCGTGTACTACCGGGTATGCAGGCGGCATTTGTAGATATTGGACTCGATAAAGCGGCATTTTTACACGCCTCGGATATCATGCCGCACACCGAATGCGTGGCGGGAGAAGAGCAGAAGCAGTTTACCGTCCGTGATATCTCCGAGCTGGTGCGTCAGGGCCAGGATCTGATGGTGCAGGTGGTGAAAGATCCGCTGGGCACCAAAGGGGCGCGCCTGACCACCGACATTACCTTACCCTCCCGTTATCTGGTCTTTATGCCTGGCGCGTCACACGTTGGCGTCTCCCAGCGTATCGAAAGTGAAAGCGAGCGCGAACGGCTGAAAAAAGTCGTCAGTGCTTACTGCGATGAGCAGGGCGGCTTTATCATTCGCACCGCCGCAGAGGGGATTAGCGAAGAGGATCTGGCCTCGGATGCCGCCTACCTGAAACGCGTCTGGACCAAAGTGATGGAGCGTAAAAAACGCAACCAGACCCGCTGTCAGCTGTACGGTGAACTGGCGCTGGCCCAGCGCGTCCTGCGTGACTTCGCCGATGCCCAGCTCGATCGCATCCGCGTCGACTCCCGTCTGACCTATGATGCGCTGCTCGAATTCACCGCAGAATACATTCCTGAAATGCCGGGCCTGCTGGAGCACTACACCGGCAAACAGCCCATCTTCGATCTCTACGACGTTGAGAACGAAATTCAGCGCGCGCTGGAGCGTAAGGTCGAGCTGAAGTCCGGCGGCTATCTGATTATCGACCAGACCGAAGCGATGACCACTGTGGATATCAACACCGGGGCGTTTGTCGGGCATCGCAATCTGGACGACACCATTTTCAACACCAATATTGAAGCGACGCAGGCCATTGCGCGTCAGCTTCGTCTGCGCAATCTGGGTGGCATCATCATCATCGACTTTATCGATATGAGTAACGAAGACCACCGCCGTCGCGTGCTGCATTCGCTGGAGCAGGCGCTGAGTAAAGATCGCGTAAAAACCAGCATTAACGGCTTTTCCCAGCTTGGGCTGGTAGAAATGACCCGCAAGCGCACCCGTGAAAGCGTGGAGCATGTGCTGTGTAACGAGTGCCCAACCTGCCATGGTCGCGGCACGGTGAAGACGGTAGAGACGGTTTGCTACGAGATCATGCGTGAGATCGTTCGCGTGCATCACGCCTACGACTCCGACCGTTTCCTGGTCTATGCTTCTCCTTCGGTGGCGGAAGCCTTGAAAGGGGAAGAGTCACACGCTCTGGCGGAAGTGGAAATCTTTGTCGGCAAACAGGTAAAAGTACAAATCGAGCCGCTCTATAACCCGGAGCAGTTTGACGTGGTGATGATGTAAAACGCAGCGTGCTGCGAGAAAACGGCTGACAAGGAGAGACGCGTGAGGCGATTGCCGGGGATTTTACTGCTTACAGGGGCAACGCTGATAGTGATTGTCGCGCTGCTGGTAAGCGGGCTGCGTCTCGTATTGCCGCATCTGGACAACTGGCGCCCGCAGCTGCTGGCGAAGATCGAATCCGCGACCGGTGTGCCCGTCGCGGCCAGCCAGCTCAACGCGAGCTGGCAAAACTTTGGCCCGACCCTGGAAGTGCGCGACATCAACGCGCAGCTGAAGGATGGCGGCCACGTTAAGATTAAGCGTGTGACCCTGGCGCTGGATGTCTGGCAAAGCCTGCTGCACCTGCGCTGGCAGTTTCGCGATCTCACCTTCTATCAGCTGCAATTTCTGACCAACACCCCGCTGCGCAGCGACGATCAGGGCGAAGGCTTCGAAGCCAACCGCATCAGCGATCTCTTTCTGCGCCAGTTCGATCATTTCGATCTGCGCGACAGCGAGATAAGCTTTATCACCCTTTCCGGGCAGCGTGCCGAGCTGGCGATCCCCCAGTTAACCTGGCTCAACGGCAAAGAGCGCCATCGCGCCGAAGGCCAGGTCAGCCTCTCCAGCCTGAACGGACAGCACGGCGTGATGCAGGTGCGTATGGATCTGCGTGACGACAATGGCCTGCTGAATAACGGTAAAGTGTGGATGCAGGCCGACGACGTGGACGTCAAACCCTGGCTGGGAGAGTGGCTGCAGCAGGACATGCAGCTCGAAACCGCGCGCTTTAGCATTGAAGGCTGGATGACCCTCACCAACGGCCAGTTCGCCAGCGGCGATCTCTGGCTAAAGCAGGGCGGCGCCACCTGGCCGGGGGAAACGCGTCAGCATCAGCTCTCTGTGGATAATCTCACCGCCCATGTGACCCGTGCCAATGAGGGCTGGCAGTTCGCCATTCCGGATACCCGTATCACCCTGGATGACAAAGCCTGGCCACGCGGGGCCTTGTCGCTGGCCTGGATTCCGGCGCAGGATGTGGGCGGCGTTGACAGTAAACGCAGCGATGAACTGCGCATTCGCGCCAGCAATCTGGAGCTGTCTGGCCTTGAGGGGCTACGGACCCTTGCGGCGAAACTCTCTCCGGCGCTGGGCGAAGTCTGGCAGGCCACCCAGCCGGTGGGGGCGATCAACGCCCTGGCACTGGATATTCCGCTGCAGGCAACAGAAAAAACCCGCTTCAACATTGCCTGGACCGATCTCGCCTGGAAGCAGTGGGAGATGTTGCCGGGCGCCGAGCATTTTAGCGGCACGCTGGAAGGCAGCATGGAAGATGGCCGTCTGGTGGCCCATATGCGTGACGCGAAAATGCCGTATGAAACGGTCTTCCGCGCGCCGCTGGAAATTGAAAAAGGGACCGCCACCCTCCACTGGCTGAAGAACGAGAAAGGTTTCCAGCTCGACGGGCGCGACATCGACGTGAAAGCCAAAGCGGTGCATGCCCGGGGTGATTTCCGCTATCTGCAACCGGCGGGCGATGAGCCCTGGCTGGGGATCCTGGCGGGCATCAGCACCGACGACGGCTCACAGGCCTGGCGCTATTTTCCTGAAAACCTGATGGGTAAAGCGCTGGTGGACTATTTGAGCGGCGCCATTCAGGGCGGGCAGGCGGACAACGCCACCCTGGCGTATGGCGGCAATCCGCATCTCTTCCCCTACAAGCACAACGAAGGGCAGTTCCAGGTGCTGGTGCCGTTACGCAACGCCACCTATGCCTTCCAGCCTGACTGGCCGGCGCTGAAAAACCTCGATATTGAGCTCAACTTTATCAATGACGGCTTGTGGATGAAAACCGATGGCGTGGCGCTGGGCGGCGTGAAGGCCAGCAACCTGACGGCGGTGATCCCCGATTATTCAAAAGAAAAACTGCTGATCGACGCCGATATCAACGGGCCTGGAAAAGCCGTTGGACCCTATTTTGACGAGACGCCGTTAGACGATTCGCTGGGCGCCACGCTCCAGCAGCTCCAGCTGGATGGCGATGTGAATGCTCGCTTACATCTGGATATCCCGCTGGACGGCACCATGACCACCGCAGAAGGCGACGTCAGGTTGAAAAATAACAGCCTGTTCATCAAGCCGCTGAACAGCACGTTGAAAAACCTGACCGGCCAGTTCAGCTTCGTGAATGGCGATCTGAAAAGCGGGCCGCTGACCGCAAACTGGTTCAGCCAGCCGGTGAAGATCGATTTCTCCACCACCGAGGGCGAGAAAGCCTACCAGGTGGCGGTCAATATGGATGCCAGCTGGCAACCTTCGCGGATGGATGTGCTGCCCAAAGTGGTCAGCCAGTCCCTTGAAGGCCGTGTACCGTGGAACGGCAAGGTGGCGATCGATCTGCCTTATCGTGGCACCCCGCATTACAAAGTGGACATCAGCGGCGACCTGAAAAGCGTCAGCAGCGATCTGCCTTCTCCCCTGAACAAGCGCGCAGGCGAGCCGCTGCCGGTGAAGCTAAATGTCGACGGGGATCTCAACAGCTTTACCCTGACCGGCAACGCCAGCGGGACAAATCACTTTAACAGCCGCTGGCTGCTGAACCGTAAGCTGACGCTGGATCGCGCCATCTGGACCACCGACAGCCGCACCCTGCCGCCGCTGCCGGAGCAGGCGGGTATAGAGCTCAACCTGCCGCCGATGGACGGGGCAGAATGGCTGGCGCTTTTCCAGCGCGGGGTGGGGCAAAATGTGGATGAAGCGGCGCAGTTCCCGCAACACATCACGGTGCGCACGCCAGCGCTGACGCTGGGCGGGCAGCAGTGGAATAACCTGAGCATTGTCTCGCAGCCCACCCTCAACGGTTCGAAAATCGATGCCCAGGGACGGGAGATCAACGCCAGCCTGCTGATGCGTGACACCGCGCCGTGGCAGGCGCAGATCCGCTATCTCTATTACAATCCGGCCTCCGTCACCGCCGGGACAAGCAATAACGTCTCGCCGTTATCCAGTACCTCACGAATCGATTTTAGCGGCTGGCCTGACCTACAGCTGCGCTGCGCCGAGTGCTGGCTCTGGGGACAGAAGTATGGCCGAGTTAATGGCGATTTCACCATCAAGGGCGATACCCTGACCCTGGCGGGAGGGTTGATTGATACCGGCTTCGGGCGCCTGACCGCCAACGGCGAATGGGTGAACGGCGTCCGCGAGAAGCGCACCTCTCTGAAGGGGCAAATTAAGGGCAACAAGCTGGATGCCGCCGCTAACTATTTTGGCGTCACGACCCCGATTCGCGGTTCATCGTTTGATGTCGATTACGATCTGCACTGGCGCGACATGCCCTGGAAGCCTGACGAAGCCTCGCTTAACGGCATTCTGAAAACGCGGCTGGGGAGAGGTGAAATCGCCGATCTCAGCACCGGCCATGCAGGGCAACTGTTGCGGTTACTCAGTTTCGACGCCCTGCTGCGCAAGCTGCGCTTTGACTTCAACGATACCTTTAATGAAGGCTTCTACTTCGACTCGATCCGCAGCACCGCGTGGATCAAAGATGGCGTATTGCACACCGACGATACGCTGGTGGACGGGCTGGAAGCAGATATCGCCATGAAAGGCTCCGTCAATCTGGTGCGTCGTGAGCTGGATATGGAAGCGGTGGTGGCGCCGGAAATTTCCGCCACCGTCGGCGTGGCGGCGGCCTTTGCCGTTAACCCGATTGTGGGCGCGGCGGTGTTTGCCGCCAGTAAAGTGCTGGGACCGCTGTGGAGCAAAGTCTCCATTCTGCGCTATCACATTACCGGCCCGGTGGATAAACCGCAGATTAATGAAGTGCTGCGTCAGCCTCGCAAAGATGCACAGCAATGATTTGACGCGGGCAATTAATTGCCTCACTCTCAATAGATAAGATCTTAGATACGTCCTGTGGACGGCAACGAACGAGTAGCAAAACGATGAGTCTGAACCTGGTAAGTGAACATCTGCTGGCAGCGAACGGCCTGAGCCATCAGGACCTCTTTTCCATTCTTGGTCAACTGACCGAACGCCGTCTCGACTACGGCGATCTCTACTTTCAGTCGAGCTATCACGAATCCTGGGTTTTAGAAGACAGCATCATCAAAGATGGCTCGTATAACATCGACCAGGGCGTCGGCGTACGTGCCGTTAGCGGTGAGAAAACCGGTTTTGCCTATGCGGACCAGGTTAGCCTGACCGCGCTGGAACAGAGCGCGCAGGCGGCCCGCACCATCGTGCGCGAAAGTGGCGATGGCCGGGTGAAAACCCTGGGTGAAGTGCAGCACTCTGCGCTCTATACCAGCGTCGATCCGCTGCAAAGCATGAGTCGTGAAGAGAAGCTGGATATCCTGCGCCGGGTGGACAAAGTCGCCCGCGCGGAAGACAAGCGCGTACAGGAAGTCTCGGCCAGCCTGAGCGGCGTATATGAGCTGATTCTGGTGGCGGCAACCGACGGCACCCTGGCCGCCGACGTGCGTCCGCTGGTGCGTCTCTCCGTCAGCGTGCTGGTGGAAGAGGATGGCAAACGCGAGCGCGGCTCCAGCGGCGGCGGCGGTCGTTTCGGTTATGAATGGTTCCTCAATCCGGTGGATGGCGAAGTGCGTGCCGACGCCTGGGCGAAAGAGGCGGTGCGCATGGCGCTGGTTAACCTCTCTGCCGTGGCGGCGCCTGCGGGTACGCTGCCGGTAGTGCTGGGTGCAGGCTGGCCTGGTGTACTGCTGCACGAAGCGGTAGGCCACGGTCTGGAAGGCGACTTCAACCGCCGCGGCACCTCTGTGTTCAGCGGTCAGGTAGGGGAGCTGGTAGCCTCGGAACTCTGTACCGTAGTGGATGATGGCACCATGACCGATCGTCGTGGCTCGATCTCCATCGACGATGAAGGCACGCCGGGCCAGTACAACGTGCTGATCGAAAACGGCATCCTGAAAGGCTATATGCAGGACAAGCTGAATGCGCGCCTGATGGGCGTTGCGCCAACCGGCAATGGCCGTCGCGAATCCTACGCGCACCTGCCGATGCCGCGTATGACCAACACCTATATGCTGGCGGGTAAATCCACGCCGCAGGAAATTATCGAATCCGTTGATTACGGGATCTACGCGCCGAACTTCGGCGGTGGCCAGGTGGATATCACCTCCGGTAAATTTGTCTTCTCAACCTCAGAAGCCTATCTGATTGAGAAGGGCAAAGTGACCAAAGCGGTGAAAGGCGCCACCCTGATTGGCTCCGGCATCGAAGCGATGCAGCAGATCTCAATGGTGGGTAACGATCTGAAGCTGGATAACGGCGTCGGTGTCTGCGGTAAAGAGGGGCAGAGCCTGCCGGTAGGCGTCGGTCAGCCAACCCTGAAAGTGGATAACCTGACCGTCGGTGGTACTGCGTAATCTTTTCATCCTGACCCTCTCCCGCGGGAGAGGGTTACTCCTTCCTTCCCCGCATCTCCTGAAACAGCGTCGCCACCTGCACAAAATAGTCCGTCAGATAGTTAATGCACACCTGCACCTTCAGCGGCAGCTTATCCTTTTCGGTATAGACCGCGTAAACCGGGCGTGGATCCGACTGATAGCGCGGGAAGAGGATCTCCAGCTCGCCGCTGTTGATCTCGTTGATCACCCACATCAGCGGCACATAGGCGATCCCGGCTCCAGCCACCAGCCAGCGGGAGATGGTCATCGGATCGTTAGTGACAAAACGCCCCTGCGGCAGCAGCTTTGTTGACAGACCCTCTGGCGCAGTCAGCTCAAATTCATTATCCGGCCGCACGCTGTACTCCAGCCAGGCGTGATTGCTGAGGTCCGCCGGTTTTTCCGGGATACCCGCTCTGGCGAGGTATTTTTTCGCCGCGCACACCACCATCGGCATGCTCCCCAGACGACGCGAAAAGAGGCTCGAATCCTGCAAAGCCCCGACGCGGATCACCACATCCAGGCCATCGGCGATCAGATCCGGAGCGGGAATACCGGTGACCAGATTAACCGTCAGCCCCGGATACTCCTGCAACATCTCAGCGGTCATTTCAGCCAGGACATTTTGTGCCATAGTTGAAGAGCAGCCGATGCGCAGCGTGCCGATGGGGGTGTTATTGAAGGCGTAGAGTTGCTCATGTACCGACTGGGCTTCATACAACATTCGCCGGCAGCCCTGATAATAGATTTTCCCTGCCTCCGTCAGGCCGAGGCTGCGCGTGCTGCGGTTGAGAAGCTTCACCTGGAGGTCATCTTCCAGTTTGGCAACGGTCTGGCTGATAGAAGAGACGCTCATCTGTAGTTGCCTGGCCGCGGCGGTAAAGGAGCCCAGCTCAACGACTTTGGCAAAAACTGACATCCGTTTTAGACGTTCCATTATTCACTCTGGCTTAAAAGTGATTTAGATCACATATGATAGATAACAGCATAACAGTTACGCTAATATATTATTAATACATTATAGCTACGCCACTCTCGCCCGGCTTTTCTGGCCACTTCTGCGGTGGTGTACGCTGAATAATTCTTTCGCCTGCTCGCTCTAATCAAGGTCAACATGAGTCTGTTTCCCGTTATCGTGGTGTTCGGTTTGTCGTTCCCACCGATATTCTTCGAACTGCTTTTATCACTGGCGATTTTTTGGCTGGTGCGAAAGGTGCTGGCTCCAACCGGGATCTATGATTTCGTCTGGCACCCTGCATTGTTTAATTCCGCGCTCTATTGCTGCCTGTTCTATCTGGTATCGCGCCTGTTTGTTTGAGGTTGATGTGAAAACACTAACAAGAAAAATCTCCCGTACCGCCATTACCGTGGCACTGGTCATCCTCGCGTTCATCGCTATTTTTCGCGCGTGGGTCTATTACACTGAGTCACCGTGGACGCGTGATGCGCGTTTTAGCGCTGACATCGTCGCCATCGCCCCCGATGTGGCGGGGCTGATCACCGCCGTCAATGTGCATGACAACCAGCTGGTCAAAAAGGATCAGGTGCTGTTTACCATCGACCAGCCTCGTTACCGGAAAGCGCTGGAACAAGCCGAAGCGGATGTCTCATACTACGAGGCGTTGGCGGCGGAAAAACGTCGTGAGGCTGGGCGCCGTAATAAGCTGGGGGTGCAGGCGATGTCCCGCGAGGAGATTGACCAGTCCAACAACGTGCTGCAAACCGTACTGCATCAGCTGGCGAAGTCCGAGGCCACCCGCGATCTGGCGAAGCTCGATCTCGAGCGCACCGTCATCCGCGCGCCGTCCGATGGCTGGGTGACCAACCTCAACGTCTATACCGGTGAATTTATTACCCGCGGCTCCACCGCCGTGGCACTGGTGAAACAGCACTCCTTCTATGTACTCGCCTATATGGAAGAGACCAAACTGGAAAATGTCCGTCCGGGTTACCGGGCTGAGATCACTCCCCTTGGCAGCAACCAGGTGCTGAAAGGTACTGTCGACAGCATAGCGGCAGGGGTGACTAACGCCAGCGCCACCCGCGACGGCAAAGGGATGGCGACGGTAGATTCCAATCTGGAGTGGGTGCGTCTGGCGCAGCGTGTGCCGGTGCGTATTCGTCTGGATGCACAGCAGGGCGACCTGTGGCCAGCAGGAACGACGGCGACGGTGGTGATCACCGGTGAGAAAGATCGGGATGCACGCCACGATTCGCTGTTCCGCAAAATTGCCCACCGTCTGCGCGAGTTTGGTTAATCGCCATGGGTATCTTTTCCATCGCCAACCAGCACCTGCGCTTCGCGATTAAGCTGGCTTTCGCCATCGTGCTGGCGCTGTTTGTCGGGTTTCATTTTCAGCTGGAAACGCCCCGCTGGGCGGTGCTGACGGCCGCGATTGTCGCCGCCGGCCCGGCGTTTGCCGCAGGCGGTGAGCCTTACTCCGGCGCCATCCGCTATCGCGGGATGCTGCGTATCGTCGGCACCTTTATCGGCTGTATCGCGGCGCTCACCATCGTGATCCTGATGATCCGCACCCCGCTATTGATGCTGATGGTGTGCTGTATCTGGGCCGGTTTTTGTACCTGGATCTCCTCCCTGGTGCGGGTGGAGAACTCCTACGCCTGGGGCCTTTCAGGCTATACGGC
This sequence comes from Leclercia sp. GHBNCSD, assembly GCF_055805075.1. Taxonomy (NCBI): domain Bacteria; kingdom Pseudomonadati; phylum Pseudomonadota; class Gammaproteobacteria; order Enterobacterales; family Enterobacteriaceae; genus Leclercia; species Leclercia sp. GHBNCSD. Next base: position 2,484,612 of record NZ_JBQVYO010000001.1, read on the forward strand.
GCTGATTATTATCATCACCATTCAGGCCAATCCCCTGCTGGCCCCACAGTTTGCCGTAGAGCGCTGCAGTGAGATCGTGATGGGGATCGTCTGCGCGATCGTGGCGGATCTGCTCTTCTCTCCCCGCTCGATCAAACAGGAGGTGGATCGCGAGCTGGATGCGCTGATCGTTGCCCAGTATCAACTCATGCAGCTGTGCATCGAGCACGGCGACAGTGAAGAGGTCGATAACGCCTGGAGCGCGCTGGTGCGTCGTACCACCGCGCTGGAGGGGATGCGCAGCAACCTCAATATGGAGTCGTCGCGCTGGTCGCGGGCAAACCGCCGCCTGAAGGCACTTAATACCGTCTCCTTAACCCTCATCACCCAGGCCTGTGAAACCTATCTGATCCAGAACACGCGCCCCGAGGCGATCACCGGGACCTTCCGCGAGCTGTTTGCCACCCCCGTTGCCACTGCTCAGGACGTGCATAAGCAGCTCAAACGCATGCGCCGGGTCATCGCCTGGACCGGCGAACGCGATACCCCGGTCACCATCTATACCTGGGTCGGCGCGGCGACGCGCTACCTGCTGCTCAAACGCGGCGTTATCGGCAACACTAAAATCAGCGCCACCGAAGAGGAGGTGTTGCAGGGGGAAGTGGTGGTAAAAGCCGAGTCGGCGGAGCGCCACCATGCGATGGTTAACTTCTGGCGTACCACGCTGGCCTGTATGCTGGGGACGCTTTTCTGGCTCTGGACCGGCTGGACCTCCGGAAGCGGCGCGATGGTGATGATCGCGGTGGTCACCTCGCTGGCGATGCGACTGCCTAATCCCCGGATGGTGGCGCTCGATTTTCTGTACGGCACCCTGGCGGCGTTGCCGATTGGCGCTTTCTATTTCCTGGTGGTCCTCCCGTCAACCCAGCAAAGCATGCTGTTGCTCTGTCTGAGTCTCGCGGTTATGGCCTTCTTTATTGGTATCGAGGTACAGAAGCGACGCCTGGGATCGCTGGGGGCCCTGGCCAGTACCATCAATATTCTGGTCCTGGATAACCCGATGACGTTCCACTTCAGCCAGTTTCTCGACAGCGCGCTGGGACAGATTGTCGGCTGCTTCCTGGCGATGATGGTGATCCTGCTGGTGCGCGATAACTCTCAGGCCCGAACCGGACGCGTGCTGCTGAACCAGTTCGTTTCTGCCGCCGTCTCGGCGATGACCACCAATACCGCCCGACGTAAAGAGAACCATCTGCCTGCGCTCTATCAGCAGCTCTTTTTACTGCTGAACAAGTTCCCGGGCGATCTGGCGAAATTCCGCCTGGCCCTGACGCTGATCATCGCCCACCAGCGTCTGCGCAACGCGCCGATTCCGGTGAATGACGATCTCTCTGCGTTCCACCGCCAGCTGCGCCGTACTGCCGATCATGTGATTTCAGCCTCCAGCGACGATAAGCGCCGGCGCTATTTCACGCAGCTGCTGGCGGAGCTGGAAATCTATCAGGAAAAACTGCGTATCTGGGAGGCGCCGCGACAGGTGACCGAACCGGTGCAGCGGCTGGTGGGCATGCTGCATCGATACCAGAATGCCCTGACCGACAGCTAATCCTTCCTAAAACCGACGCCATAAGCGTCGGTTTTTTTGTGACTATACTTATCCTGGCGAGGACATAAACTCAAAATGGGAGGATACATGACTACCCAGTCTCTTCAGGATAGTGCGCTATTTCAGACCGGATATTTAGTCGATGGCGTATGGAAAACGCTCGATACTACATTCGATGTACTTAACCCGTCGACCGGGGCTGTGGTAGCCCAGGTGGCAAAAGCAGGCAAGAAAGAGACCGAAGAGGCCATCGCCGCCGCGAGCCGGGCTTTCCCGGCCTGGCGTGCAAAAACCGCTAAAGAGCGTTCGGCCATCCTCTATCGCTGGTATGAATTAATCATTGAAAACAAGCAGTGGCTTGGCCAACTGATGACCACCGAGCAGGGCAAACCGCTGAAAGAGGCGGAAGGGGAAGTGGAGTACGCGGCCAGTTTCATCCAGTGGTTTGCCGAGCAGGCCAAACGCGCCAACGGCGAAATCATCCCTCCTGTTAAACCCGGCTCCCGCATTCTTGCCACCCGCGAACCCATTGGCGTGGTGGCGGCTATCACGCCGTGGAACTTCCCGATGGCGATGCTGACCCGCAAGTTGGGCCCGGCGCTGGCGGCAGGCTGTACCGGCGTGATTAAACCGGCTAATAACACGCCGCTGAGCGCCTTTGCGCTGCTCACTCTGGCTAAAAAAGCGGGGGTCCCGGATGGCGTACTCAACGCGGTGGCGGGAAATACCGCTGAGATAAGCGACGCGATCATGTATAGCCCTGAGGTGCGCAAAATCTCCTTTACCGGCTCGACGGCGGTGGGCAAAACCCTGATGCGCAATGCCGCCGAGACCATGAAAAAAGTGTCGATGGAGCTGGGCGGGAATGCGCCTTATATCGTCTTTGACGATGCCGATATCGATGCGGCGGTGAAAGGGGCAATAGCCAATAAATTCCGTAACGCGGGGCAGGTCTGCGTCAGCGTTAACCGCTTCTATATTCAGGAGTCGGTGTATGAGGCGTTTGTCAGCAAACTCGTCGCTGCCGTAAACGACTTAAAAGTGGGTGACGGTCTGGAAGAGGGGACCGTCGTCGGGCCGTTGATTGAACCTGCCGCAGTGAAAAAAGTGCGTGAGCATGTGGAGGATGCCGTCGCCAAAGGGGCGACGGTGCTGGCGGGCGGCAAAGCCCATGCTCTCGGCGGCAACTTCTGGCAACCGACGGTGCTGGCAGACTGCCATGAAGGGATGGCGCTTGCCAGCGAAGAGACCTTCGGACCCGTGGCGGCCTGCTTCCGTTTCACTTCTGAAGAGGAGGTGATCCAGCGCGCCAACAATACACCGTTTGGCCTGGCTGCCTATTTCTATACTCAGAATTTGCAGCGGGTGTTCCGCGTTTCACAGGCCCTTGAGAGCGGGATGATCGGCATAAACGAGTGCGCGGTATCCACGGAGCTTGGGCCTTTTGGCGGGGTGAAAGAGTCGGGGCTGGGCCGCGAAGGGTCAGTGCTGGGGCTGGAGGAGTTCCTGGAAGTCAAAACCCTGCATATCGGGGGATTATAATTGGCAGAGCGGCAGAAGCCGCTCACCTGGACGGGGTGGCTGGCATGAATATCTATACGTTTGATTTTGATGAAATTGACAGTCAGGAGGCGTTCTACCGTGAGTTTTCACGGACCTTCGGTATAGGGCAGGAGAGGGTGACGGATCTGGACTCCCTGTGGGAAATAGTGACCAGCAGCCAGTTGCCGCTACCGCTTGAAATCGAATTCATCCATTTACCGGAAAAGCTGCGCAGACGCTTTGGGGCGCTGATCCTGCTGTTTGATGAGGCGGAAGAGGAGCTGGAGGGGCAGATTCGCTTTAACGTACATTAGTGCAGGATATAAAAAAGCCCCTGCGAAGCAGGGGCAAGTCGTATATCAATACGACGAGGGTTTATTTGTACAGCTCGGCCGTGGCATGCCAGTGGTCACCGGTATTCAGCTCAGTAACGCGATAGCTGCTGGCGCCCGCTTTTTCAGCTTTTGCGGCCAGAGCCTGACGGACATCCATCGGCGAGCCGGCCACTTCACTTACGGAGATGCTCCCCATAGATTGCAGGCCTTGCGCCTGGTCGGCGTTTACCTGATGTACAGCAGCGCTGGCACCAAATGAGAGAACGGAAGCGAAACCAGCGGCGATAATTAATTTAGTGTTCATAGTCTTTACTCCTGGAGTGCAGGCTCAACGGCAAGAAGGGTTGTGCTGCTATTTTTATGCCTGGTGCCGTTGAACAGAGATATCGGGTAGTACGGGTAATACTCGGTACGACTTATTTGTACAGCTCAGCAGTTGCATGCCAGTGGTCACCTGTACGCGCTTCGATAACGCGATAGGAAGAGGCACCCTGTTCCTGCGCTTTTTTGTTCAGCATCTGGTTCATGTCCATCGGAGAGGTTCCGATCGCACCGATAGAAACGGTACCGATAGATTCACGAGACTGAGCCTGCTCGGCGTTGATCGCATCAGCAGCAAAGGCGCCGAAAGACAGGACAGAGAGAATGCTTAGTGTGGCTACGGTAGTTTTGATTTTCATGATTCTTTTCCTCGTCATATTCTTTTACTGGGGTCGTCGTTTCGTGACCCTCATCACAAAAACAAGTATACACTAATAACGGCATAAATTAATACCATGCTAATTGTTTCTTGGGTGGTCAAGAATTAAACAAGGGATTTTATATAACGAAAAGAAATAAAAAGCAGGGAGATAAGCGGGGCTTGAGCAGTTATTTCTATTAAAATTAATAAGATATGTAACTTTGATTATTTGTGCGATCTTGTGGTTTATCATTCGCTGTGTAAAAGCAATGAGGCAGAAAAACGCACTATTTGTTAAATTACAGATAACAGATTGTAGGGTGAAACGGGGCGGGAGCAGAAGGTTCCCCGCCGCGAGCGGCGGCAGGGAAGGGGATCAGAGTTCCTGTTCGAACAGTACCAGAATGGCTTCGTAGAGATCTTTCACGGAGAAACCATTGGCCGGGGTCGTGAAGATGGTGTCGTCACCGGCAATAGTGCCGAGGATACCTTCCGCTTTACCCAGCGAGTCGAGCAGGCGCGCAATCAGTTGTGCCGCACCCGGGCTGGTGTGGATCACCACCACAGCTTCGTTATAGTCGATATCCAGTACCAGATTCTTCAGCGGGCTCGAGGTGGTCGGGACGCCCAGTTCGGCTGGCAGACAGTAGACCATCTCCATTTTGGCGTTGCGGGTACGCACCGCGCCGAACTTGGTTAACATGCGGGAGACTTTCGACTGGTTGATGTTTTCAAAACCCTCATCCTGTAGAGCCTGGACAATCTCCCCCTGGGAACTAAATTTTTCTTCTTTAAGCAGCGCTTTAAACGCTTTAACCAATTCTTCTTGTTTAGAAGAGATTCGCATAAATCACCCGAAATATAGCGGTAGAAACAACATTATTATGCACATGGATGAATTTTTATGCAAACTATCTGCCCAATGTTAGGCTGAAATAATGTTATGAAAGGGAGTGATTTTATCAAAATTCGTTATCAAGGAACATGCCTGCGTCACGCCTCGCAAATAAGCTTAAAAGTAAATTAAATGTTATCAAATTGATGTTGTTTTGGTGGCTGGCGAGGGTGTATTGTAACCACCTCTTGATTCGTTGCTTAGTTATCGCATAACGCCCGATAGCTTTCCGGCAGAAGCGAAAAGCGCGTGACCGCTAATTCCTGATACATCACGATTGTATTTATTGATCTGCTGAATTAAGGTCGCCGCGACGGAGTAACAGAAAGTTAGCTCACCATAATAAGGAGTTTAGGATGAAAGTCGCAGTCCTCGGCGCTGCTGGCGGTATCGGCCAGGCGCTTGCCCTACTACTGAAAACTCAGCTGCCTGCAGGCTCAGAACTCTCTCTCTATGATATCGCCCCGGTAACACCTGGTGTGGCGGTAGACCTCAGCCACATCCCGACGGCTGTTAAAATCAAAGGCTTCTCCGGTGAAGATGCTCGCCCGGCGCTCGAAGGCGCAGACGTGGTGCTGATCTCCGCAGGCGTGGCGCGTAAGCCAGGTATGGATCGTTCCGACCTGTTCAACGTGAACGCGGGTATCGTTAAGAACCTGATTCAGCAGGTTGCTACTACCTGCCCGAAAGCCTGCATCGGTATCATCACTAACCCGGTTAACACCACTGTGGCTATCGCGGCAGAAGTGCTGAAAAAAGCGGGCGTGTATGACAAGAACAAACTGTTCGGCGTAACCACGCTGGACATCATCCGCTCCAACACCTTTGTTGCGGAACTGAAAGGCAAACAGCCAACCGAGCTCGAAGTCCCGGTTATCGGCGGCCACTCTGGTGTGACCATTCTGCCACTGCTGTCCCAGATCCCAGGTGTGAGCTTCACCGAGCAGGAAGTGGCTGACCTGACCAAACGTATCCAGAACGCCGGCACCGAAGTGGTGGAAGCGAAGGCGGGTGGCGGCTCTGCAACCCTCTCTATGGGCCAGGCTGCGGCACGTTTCGGCCTCTCTCTGGTCCGCGCCCTGCAAGGTGAGCAAGGCGTGGTGGAATGCGCTTACGTTGAAGGTGACGGCGAGCACGCGCGCTTCTTCTCTCAGCCGCTGCTGCTGGGTAAAAACGGTATCGAAGAGCGTAAGTCTATCGGCACCCTGAGCGCGTTTGAACAGCAGGCGATGGCTGGCATGCTGGAAACCCTGAAGAACGATATCGTTCTGGGCGAAGAGTTCGTTAATAAATAAGCGACGCGCTTCCCGTCAGGGCAATAAAAAACCGGAGTATGAACTCCGGTTTTTTTATGCCTGCCAACTCAGTTGGTGGCCGGGTATTCCTGAATGGTCACCTGCAGGGTCAGTTTCTTATCATCACGCATCACTTCCACCGGGATGATAGAGCCTGGCCTGATCTCCGCCACCTGATCCATGGTTTCCAGCGCCGACACGGCCGGTTTACCGTTCACCGAGACAATCACGTCGTTAACCCTGATACCCGCTTCTGCCGCTGGGCCGCCAGGGGTCACTTCGTTCACTACAATCCCCTGGATCTGATCGATTCCGCCACCCTGAGAATGCAGCGGAGCAATCTCACGCCCGCCAATACCAATGTAGCCGCGGATCACGCGTCCGTCGCGAATCAGCTTATCCATAATCTTGTTAGCGAGCTGGAACGGGATGGCGAAGCCGATCCCTTCGGGCGTTTCCCCGTCGTTGCTTTTATCAAACGAGAGGGTGTTGATGCCCATCAGTTCGCCCAGCGAGTTCACCAGCGCGCCGCCGGAGTTGCCATGGTTGATGGACGCGTCCGTCTGCAGGAAATTCTGCCGTCCGGATGGGTTCAGGCCGATACGCCCGGTTGCGCTGATGATCCCCTGGGTAATGGTCTGTCCGAGGTTATAGGGGTTGCCAATGGCCAGCACCACGTCGCCGATATGGGGCGTCCGCTTACGGTTGATGGGGATAACGGGCAGGCCGCCCGTGGCGTTGATTTTGAGGACTGCCAGATCCGTCAGACTGTCGGAGCCCACGAGCAGTGCCTCAAAGACGCGGCCATCCTGCAGCGCCACGATGATCTGATCGGCATCGTTGATCACATGTTTGTTGGTAATAATGTAGCCGCGTTCATCCATAATCACCCCGGAGCCAAGGGTGCGGATCTCCAGCTGATTATGGCTGGTGCTGTTTAGCCCACGGTTATAGACGTTAACCACCGCAGGGGCGGCGCGGCGTACTGCCTGGTTATAACTGGCAGGCGTTTCATCTGCGCTGTCGAACTGCGGCGCAGCCAGCTGATTGAACTGACGTAAAGAGGGCATCGCGGCCAGTAACAGGCCACCTACTACCAGGCCGATGGCGACCGAACGAATGAGCTTAAAAACCATGATACGGGCGTCGTTAAAGGGAGAACGCAAGCAGCATAACATGACTTATCCGGACATCACACGGGGTGATGTCCGGACAGGTACAGGCTTAGCGCAGCAGAATATAGAGCGTATCGTTACCACGCACGATCTGCAGGGCGATAACGGTAGGTTTGCTCTCCAGCACCTTGCGCATTTCGGCGATAGACTGCACGCGAACGCGGTTCACCCCGATAATCACATCGTCCTGATGAAGCCCAGCCTGCGCGGCAGGACTGCTCTTCTCGACGCTTTCGAGGGTGATGCCTTTGGTGCCGTCTTTTAACTGTCCGTCGCTTAAGGTCGCCCCCTGTAGCGCGGGAGCAATCATCTCTGCGCTGGCCGAAGAAGAGGTGCTTTTATCGAGCGTGACCTGCAGATCCAGCGGCTTCCCGTCACGCAAAATGCCAAGCTTAACCGTCGCACCCGGCTCCGTAGTGGCGATGCGCGAACGCAGTTCGGCAAAGCTGCTTAACGGTTTATCATTCAGGCTGACAATCACGTCCCCGGATTTCACGCCCGCTTTTGCGGAACCGGAATTCGGCAACACTTCGCTGACGAAGGCGCCGCGCTGCACGTTCAGGTTGAACGCTTTGGCGATATCCGCACTCATCTCGGTGCCTTTAATACCCAGCAGGCCACGTTTCACTTCGCCAAATTCAATCAGCTGCTGGGCCAGCGTGCGTGCCATGTTGCTGGGAATGGCAAAGCCAATCCCGACGCTGCCGCCGCCAGGGGCAAGAATGGCGGTGTTAATGCCAATCAGCTCGCCGTTCAGGTTCAGCAGCGCGCCGCCGGAGTTACCCCGGTTAATGGAGGCGTCGGTCTGGATAAAGTTTTCCAGCCCTTCAAGATTCAGCCCACTGCGGCCCAGCGCGGAGATAATGCCGGAGGTGGCGGTCTGGCCGAGGCCGAAGGGGTTACCCACCGCCACCGCGAAATCGCCGACGCGTAGTTTATCGGAGTCAGCAATGGCGATTTGCGTCAGGCCGGTTGGGTTTTGCAACTGCAGCAGGGCGATATCGCTCTGATCGTCACCGCCAATCAGTTTGGCATCAAACTCCCGGCCATCATTCATCTGCACGCTGATTTTATCGGCATGGCTGATGACGTGGTTATTGGTCAGGACATAGCCCTTCGCGGCGTCGATGATGACCCCGGAGCCCAGACCTTCAAAGGGCTGTCCCTGCTGGTCAGGAGCTTCATCGCCAAAATACTTCTTCAACTCTTCCGGAATACGCTGGCTTTGCACCGCGGTGCCTTCGACCTGCACGCTTACGACGGCGGGCAGGACTTTCTCCAGCATTGGCGCCAGGCTCGGCAGGGCGGCCTCGCCGGGAACCTGCGAAGGGAGTGCGGCAGCCAGCGGATACGAGGCCGACAGGGATAAACCGATACTCAATGCTAACGCGCTCAACAGCTGATTTTTTTTGTTCATTTTTGCTGGCTCTCGCAACCTGGAATGAAGGGATAACGGCCCTGAAACAGACTGATGTTATTGAATTTTAAAACGCTGAACAATGAGGTGTTTGACTAAATAATAGCTGGGGTCAGGAAGAAAGGACGGGCGCAAAGGCTGCGCCCGTAAAATTTATTTTCGATCTGCGATTAGTCGCGCTTTGCGCCACCGCGCAGCAGGCCGGAAGCCCCTTCGGAGTAGTCACGTGGCATCTGTACAGGCGCTTGATCGTTACTGGCTTCGGACTCGGCCAGACGGTTACGGAACGGATTGTTTTCCGCGCTCATCTCCGGCAGCAGGCTGCTGGAGCTTTTCGCCATGTGCTGATAAAGCTGACGGTAGTCATGCGCCATGTTGTCCAGCAGCTCGGCGCTCTGAGCAAAGTGGCTGACCAGCTCTTCACGATACTCGTCCAGTTCAGCTTTGTTCTTTTCCAGTTCGTACTGCAACGCCTGTTGCTGACGCAATTTGCGATTACCAAAACGCATGGCCACGGCGCCGATAGCGATGCCGACGACTAAACCAATTAGCGCATATTCCCAGGTCATGAACTTCTCCCGTTGTCTTGTGGTTCCGTAGGGTGTTGGCTCGGCTCCATGCCAGGGCCTGATTATGCCACTATAACCGCTATTTCCTTAGAAGTGGAATCCCGCCGCATCATCGCGTACTGTAGAACGGCCTTTTTTTCGTCAACTGAGCAGTCTGACGGGTATTAATTGAAGGAATAACAATAACATTATGCAAAGTCTCTCCCCTACATCGCGTTATCAACAGGCCCTGAGCGAGGGCTCCCACCAGCCAGATGAGGTACAGCGTGAAGCGGTAAGCCGTCTGGACGGCATCTGGCATGAGCTGACGGCCCGGCCAGCCGAAGCTGCGCCTTCCGGTGGGTTAAAAGCCGCATTTGGACGGTTGTTGGGCAAGAAAGCGCCGCAGAGCGTCACGCCAGTGCGGGGCTTATATATGTGGGGGGGCGTCGGGCGCGGCAAAACCTGGCTGATGGATCTTTTTTACCAGAGCCTGCCGGGGACGCGTAAGCAGCGTCTTCACTTTCACCGCTTTATGCTGCGGGTCCATGAAGAGCTGACGGCCCTGCAGGGGCAGAGCGATCCGCTGGATATCGTCGCTGAGCGTTTTAAAGCTGAAACCGATGTGCTCTGCTTCGATGAGTTTTTTGTCTCGGATATTACCGACGCCATGCTGCTGGGCGGATTAATGAAAGCGCTCTTTGACCGGGGTATCACCCTGGTGGCGACATCAAACATTCCGCCAGATGAGCTCTACCGTAACGGCCTGCAACGTGCCCGCTTCCTGCCGGCTATCGCGGCGATTAAAGAGCATTGTCACATCATGAATGTGGATGCCGGCATCGACTACCGTCTGCGTACGCTGACCCAGGCCCATCTGTGGATTTCGCCGTTGAATGACGACACGCAACAGCAGATGGACAAGCTGTGGCTGGCGCTTGCCGGCGCGGAGCGGGGTAACGCCCCGGTGCTGGAGGTAAACCATCGTCCCCTGCAAACGCTGGGCGTCGTCAACCAGACCCTCGCCGTGTCGTTTGCCACCCTCTGTGTCGATGCCCGCAGCCAGCATGACTATATTGCGCTCTCGCGCCTGTTCCATACGGTGATGCTGTTTGAGGTGCCGGTGATGACTACGTTGATGGAGAGTGAAGCCCGACGTTTTATCGCGCTGGTGGATGAGTTCTACGAACGCCACGTTAAGCTGGTGGTGAGCGCAGCCGTGCCTTTATATGAGATCTATCAGGGGGAGCGGCTGAAGTTTGAGTTCCAGCGCTGCCTGTCACGCCTGCAGGAGATGCAAAGCGAAGAGTATCTGAAGCGCCAGCATATGCCGTAAATCTCCTCCGTTAAGCGCGCAAGGCCGGATAAGGCACCACCGCCGCCCGGCTTTTCGGCTCCCCGTAAAAACCCGCTTCAAATCACAATTAAGGGTCGATCTTTACCCCTGACTTCTCTATAATCTTGCGACCCCACGTTACAAGAAGGTTTTTTTCCCAAAACTTTCTCTGCGCCGGCATAGGCTATTCGAAGGGGTAGGTTTGCTGGACAATGTCGTGTGAACCTCAACTACTAAACGTTTGGGTGTTCACCAACGTGTAACTTATTTATTTGGGTAAGCTTTTAATGAAAACTTTTACAGCTAAACCAGAAACCGTAAAACGCGACTGGTATGTTGTTGACGCGACCGGTAAAACTCTGGGCCGTCTGGCTACCGAACTGGCTCGTCGCCTGCGCGGTAAGCACAAAGCGGAATACACTCCGCACGTCGATACCGGTGATTACATCATCGTTCTGAACGCTGACAAAGTTGCTGTAACCGGCAACAAGCGTACTGACAAAGTGTACTATCACCACACCGGCCACATCGGCGGTATCAAACAAGCGACCTTTGAAGAGATGATTGCCCGCCGTCCTGAGCGTGTGATTGAAATCGCGGTTAAAGGCATGCTGCCAAAAGGCCCGCTGGGTCGTGCTATGTACCGTAAACTGAAAGTTTACGCAGGTAACGAGCACAACCACGCGGCACAGCAACCGCAAGTTCTTGACATCTAATCGGGATTATAGGCAATGGCTGAAAATCAATACTACGGCACTGGTCGCCGCAAAAGCTCCGCCGCTCGCGTGTTCATCAAACCGGGCAGTGGTAAAATCGTAATCAACCAGCGTTCTCTGGAACAATACTTCGGTCGTGAAACTGCCCGCATGGTAGTTCGCCAGCCGCTGGAACTGGTTGATATGGTAGAAAAACTGGATCTGTACATCACCGTTAAAGGTGGTGGTATCTCCGGTCAGGCAGGTGCGATCCGTCACGGTATCACCCGCGCTCTGATGGAGTACGACGAATCCCTGCGTTCTGAACTGCGTAAAGCTGGCTTCGTTACTCGTGACGCTCGTCAGGTTGAACGTAAGAAAGTGGGTCTGCGTAAAGCACGTCGTCGTCCACAGTTCTCCAAGCGTTAATTGCTTTCTGCTTCGGCAGACAACAATTTGCGAAAAACCCGCTTCGGCGGGTTTTTTTATGGCTCATGCTCAACGCATCCACATCCAGACGCCCTTTCTGACCTCTTTTTCCGCATTTCCAGAATACCCTCACCACAAAGGTCGCAAAATCTGGTAAACTATCATCCACTTTTCTGCCCAAATAATGGTGAATGCTCGATTTTTGTTCTCTTTTTGAACAAGAGTAGGAATTCCCTGGGATGGGCAACAAAACATCTGGCTGGCCTGTATGGCCGGTAGCAGTAAAAATTCTGAATATACCTGGAGGTTTTCATGGCTGTCGCTGCCAACAAACGTTCGGTAATGACGCTGTTTTCTGGTCCTACTGACATTTATAGCCATCAGGTTCGTATCGTGCTGGCCGAGAAGGGTGTCAGTTTTGAGATCGAGCATGTGGAAAAGGATAACCCGCCTCAGGATCTTATTGATCTCAACCCAAGCCAGAGCGTACCAACGCTGGTGGATCGTGAGCTGACCCTGTGGGAATCCCGTATCATTATGGAATATCTGGATGAGCGTTTCCCGCATCCGCCGCTGATGCCGGTCTATCCGGTTGCGCGTGGGGAAAGCCGTCTGTACATGCAGCGTATCGAGAAAGACTGGTATACGCTGATGAACGTCATTGCGAACGGTTCCTCTTCGGAAGCCGATGCTGCGCGTAAACAGCTGCGTGAAGAGCTGCTGGCGATCGCACCGGTGTTCGGTCAGCGTCCGTTCTTCCTGAGCGATGAGTTCAGTCTGGTGGATTGCTACCTGGCTCCGCTGCTGTGGCGTTTGCCAACCCTGGGTGTTGAATTCAGCGGTCCTGGTGCGAAAGAGCTCAAAGGTTATATGACGCGCGTATTTGAACGCGACTCCTTCCTTGCTTCTCTGACTGAAGCTGAACGTGAAATGCGTCTCGGCCGGGGTTAATCATTGTGGAAATGTCACAGCTTTCTCCGCGCCGTCCGTATCTGCTGCGTGCCTTCTATGAATGGCTGCTGGATAACCAGCTCACGCCGCACCTGGTAGTGGATGTGACGTTACCGGGCGTGCAGGTTCCTATGGAATATGCACGTGACGGGCAAATTGTGTTGAACATTGCGCCGCGCGCGGTGGGTGGTCTTGAGCTGGCGAACGACGAAGTTCGCTTTAACGCCCGCTTTGGCGGCGTTCCGCGTCAGGTTTCTGTGCCGCTGGCTGCTGTACTGGCTATTTACGCACGGGAAAACGGCGCGGGCACCATGTTTGAGCCGGAAGCGGCTTACGATGAAGACGTTTCCAGCCTCAATGATGAGCATGGCGCGACCGAGAGTGAAAGCGAACCGGTCATGTCGATTATCGATGGCGATAAGCCCGATCACGACGATGATCCAGACGACACCCCGCCGCCACGCGGTGGGCGTCCGGCGTTACGTGTAGTGAAATAAAAAAGGGCCCCATGGGCCCTTTTTTTGTCTGATATTTAGAATCATCAATATATTGTTATTTTATTATTTTTGGCAATGATGTTTATCACACTATATATCCTAAAGCATATTTTTTTATTTCCTTAAAGCATTCGTAACTATGATGAATTGCTTTTGGTTATTGGGTGGGTTTATTTTTATGAAAAGAATTAGCCGTTGATAGAAGCTTCAATATAAAATTCCTTCTCGTGTTCGACGCGCTAACTTTATGAAAATAAATATCTTTAGAAGTTATGAAAGGTTGATGTAGCGAACTTAAATGATGGCCGTCATTTTATCCTGTAGTCTTGTCGACACTGTTTCTTACAAATAGTCTATGAATGATATATTTCATAGTAAAGCGTATCTGGTTGTTAAAACATGGCCAACCGGGAAAGTTGCTGGTTAATAACATTAAGGAAAGAATAAAATGACTCTGTTTAAAAAGAACGTAGCCACTCTGGCTGTGGGCGCTGCACTGCTGGTCTCTGCTCAGGTGAATGCTGCTGACGATGTCACCATGAAAGTCTCTGGCACCATTCTTCCCGCTGCGTGCACCCCGGCATTAAGCAATAGCGGTGAAGTCGCTTTTGGTTCCATTGCTGCCTCGTCAATTCGAAAAGCTCCCGCTGGCAATGCCCTGGTGCAGCTGGGTTCTAAAGATATTACCTTAACCGTAACCTGTGATGCCGCAACAGCTATTGGCTTCACCATGGCCGATAACCGCGCCAGCTCCGCTGTCACCCTCTCTTCCAGTGCATATGTTAATTCTGTATTCGCAGGTGGCCCGAGCATCACACAAAGCTATTTCGGCTTTGGTCTGGGTGTGGCGACCAATGATGCGAAAATCGGTGCCTATACTGTCGCCGTAGATGGCGCAAAGATGACTGCAGATAGCGTAGCGGCAGACCTGCTTGTTTCTGATAATAACGGGGCAACCTGGCGTGCCGCGTCTTACGGGAACCAGAGTAATGATAACTCGCGTATTGTTACTGTAGGTCAGGTAGGTTCCACAGAACCGAAGATGTTCAAAGAAATGACTGTACCGATGAAAATTGCCGCAGCCGTGCAGCCCAGTTCTGTACTGGGTGCTGATGAAATTGTTCTGAACGGTAATGCCACTCTGAGCCTTGTTTATCTGTAAGCCATAAAAATAATGAGTGCGGCGATTTAATAATAAAAACACGCCGCACTCCATTTGAATATTTGACACCTGTTACTGTCAAACAATTACATTTCAGGATTCATAATACCCTTTCTGGGAGTTAATAATCTTTTCCATTATCGCAGCTGAAGGGCATGTTATGAAGCGTAGCATTATTTACTCTCTTTTATTTATTTCTGTGCAGAGTTACGCCTCCGGTATGGTACCCGAAACATCGGTATTATTAATTGATGCCGACAAAGGGGAAGCCAGTATGAACGTGAGGAATACGGATTCCAGACCTGCGTTGCTTTATACTAATATTGTGGATTTGCCAGAAAGCGATAAAGGTGTTCGCGTTATTGTTTCTCAACCCGTTGTAAGGGTTGAGGCGGGGGCCGTACAGCGAATGCGTTTTATGCTGCAGTTACAAAAGCCGCTGATGCAGGAAGAGCTCAAAAGAGTAACCTTCGAAGGTATACCACCCAGGGAAAAGGGCAAAGAGCGGGTTGCAGTCACCATTCGCCAGGATTTACCGGTAATTATTCATCCGGCGGGGCTCGCCCAGGATCTCATTCCCTGGAAGCATCTTAAATGGCATAAGCAGGGCAATTCTCTGGTCGTCACCAATCCCTCAAATTATGTGGTTCGTATGGCGGCCGGGTTTACAACATTACCATCCGGTCAACAGGGTGCGCTGAAAAATACCTATTTACTGCCGCACACCAGCACGACCGTAGCCTTACCCAATAAAGCGGATACGGAAGTGCATTTTTATCCCGCCAGCCGTTATGGATACAAAGGTGAAAAATATATAGCACCATTACAGTAAGTCGTTCAGGGAAAACAAGGATGTTTAAAAGAACGCTGCTTATGTGTGCAGTCAGTATGTTCTGCGCACGCCAGGGGAAAGCCGTTGAAATCGACGCAGGCTCTCTCGAATTTGATAGTGAAACCTTAAGGTCGCTGGGCATCGATCCCACGGTTTCGTCATATTTTGCTGAGAAATCACGCTTTATGCCCGGGCAGACAACGGTTACGCTGAAAGTGAACGGGCAGAATAAAGGTCGCGTGCTGGCGCATTTCCAGCGGCAGGGCGAGCTTTGCTTCGACAAGTCATTAATGGAGCATGCGCATATTCGTATCCCCAGCGACTATCAGAAGGGGTGTTACGATTACCTGAAGCAGCATCCCCAAACCGTCGTAAAGGCCGATCCCGGCCAGGAGATGATCGAGCTGGTGATCCCCCCTGAAGAGATCGCCCAGCCGGGTAAGGCCGTTACGGATTTTACCATGGAGGGAACCGCCGCCGTGCTTAACTATTCCGCCATGTCTTCGCGCAACGAATATAGCGGCGGCAGCGCCACCTGGTCACAGGCGCAGCTTGAAGGTGGGGTGAACGTTGCCGGGTGGCTACTGCGTACCAACCAGTTATTAAGCCAGTCGGAAGGCAAGTTCAACAGCGAAAACAGCCAGACCTATTTGCAGCGCACCTTTGTTAATTTGCGCACAACCGCACAAATGGGTGAAGTCAGCATGAATAACGGACTGCTGCAGGGGACCAGTCTGTACGGCGTCTCCCTGTCGCCGGAAAGCGGTCTGGATGCGCAGCAGAGCATGGTCAGGGTGAGCGGGATCGCTAATACCTCGCAGGCGCGCGTAGAGATTCGCCAGCAGGGTACGCTCGTCTATTCGACCCTCGTTCCGGTGGGGCCCTTTACGCTTACTGATGTTGCTCTGCGCAACTACACCAGCGATCTCAGCGTAACGGTTGTCGAGACCGACGGCACCCGGCACAGCTATACGATCCCTGCCTCACTCTTTCTGCAGAGGCTGGGTAATCCGGCTGGTCTGTTTCTGGCGTTTGGCCAGGTAAGCGATGATTACAACAAAAAACCGCTGGTGCTGAGCGCGTCGGGCGGCTGGCGGCTGCTGCCCGGGAGTAATATCAACCTGGGGGCAATACTGGCCCGGGATTTCCAGGCCGCTGGCGTCGGCCTGAATACGGCGCCTTCTTCTTCGACCCTGCTGAGCCTGAAGGTCAATCAGTCCTATGACCATGAAAACGCGCGCCAGGGACAAAGCTATCGTCTCGAAGCCAGCCTGACGTCAGCGATAGGCATCAGCGTGACCGCGTCGGCGGGCTATTACTCGCCGGGCTATCGGGAGTTCTCGGAGTTTATTGACCGCGGTTTTACGGCGATCAAAAAGCATGACTATGCCGTTGGATTGCAGTGGCAAACCAGCAAGGCAGGGACGTTCAGCGCCAGCCTTTACGAAACGAAGAACCGCAACCAGTCCGGCAAAACGCGGTATATCAACGCGGGATGGGGAAGCAATCTGTTTTCAGCCTATGTTTCGGCCAACTGGCAGCATCAGCTGAGCGATACCAACGGTAAAAAAGACGATCTGTTCTACTTCAATGTCAGCTTCCCGCTCGGCAAAAGCAACGTAAACACTTACGTCCGCCGGGAGGGCAGCTCCACCCGCTATGGCTCCACGGTGATGGGAAATATCTCGAATGAAAATGGTTATTCATTGGGGGCAGAGTTTGACCAGAAAGAGAAGGACCAAAGCATCAGCGCGGGGCTAAGCAGTAACCTGCACTACTCCCAGCTGATGCTTAACGCCAGCATGGCCAACGATAGCCAACGCAGCTATTCGGGCTCTCTGCAGGGCGGCATCGTGGCGCACGGAGAAGGCGTCACCTTTTCGCCGTTGCCGGTGCGTGACACCTTTGGAGTTGTCTCGCTGGATCAGCCGATTGCCGGTATTAAAATCGACACGCCGCAGGGGCCGGTATGGACGGATGCCCGCGGCTACGCGGTGCTGCCTTCGCTGAACGCGTGGCAAAACTCGCGTGTGGAGTTACATACCGAAACGTTGCCAAAGAATATGGATGTTGGCAACGGGACTCGTTTCCTGAGTCTGGGCAGGGGATCGGTAAGTAAGGTTCATTTTGCGGCTATAACCCAGCGCCGCGTCTTGCTTGAAGTGACCATGCAGGATGGTAAAAAGCTGCCGAAAAACAGAGCCATTATGGATACGCAAGGCAACTACCTTACCACCTCGGTTGATGATGGCGTGGTATTTCTGAACAACGCCAGCGCGCGACAGGGGCTGGTGGCGCTGGATGAATCCGGGAGTTGCCGCATTCAGCTGACCCTGCCAGAACAGGCGCAGACGAACGTATTTTATGAAACGGCAAAAGGAGTATGCCAATGAAATATTATCTGCTGCTGGCGGCGATAGGGTTAATACCATGCCAGAGCCTGGCGGAGTGCCAGCTTATCGCCAGCCAGCAAAAGATCGCCTACACCCGGCTAAGCCCGGCCGAGCGACAGCAGGCTACCGGGCCGTGGATAACGCTTCCGGAAAAACAGATTAAAGTGCAGGTGAGCTGTAGCGAACCGCAGCGAATACGGCTGTTTTTCGGCAGCGACCTGCCGCATAACGGCACCTTCTCATTCGGTAGCGAAGGGGAGATGCTCATTACGGCAGCACATGCGTACGTTGACGATCGTCCGGTGCGTCTTGCGTCGGTAAACAGAGCGGATACCGTGCTCCGCTCCGGGAGCAGTGAAACGTTACAGGTGTCGCTGAACGAGGGGCTGGCATTCAGCAACGGCGATGAGGTGTTTGGCAAAAATGCCTCGGTCTCCCTGCTGGTGGCGGCGCGCGTTAAACCCGGTCCGGTGACGGAACAGACCACCTGGCGCGGAAACCTGAATATAAACCTGGAGGCGCAATGATGCGTGGTTTTTGCCTGCTACTTGCGGCCTTCATGGCGGTGCCTGTCATGGCAAGTGACACCGTCAGTATTGATTTTGAGCTTACCGCCGATGCCGCTGCCTGCACGCCCGTCCTGAGCAATAATGGCGTTGTGGATTTCAATTCGCGCAGCGCCGGGAGCTTATCACGCAACGCTTTTACACAGCTGGGAACCCGGGATCTGGTTTTGAGCATCACCTGTGAATCGTCCACGGCGGTAGCCATCACCGCGCGGGATACGCGGGCCACTTCGGTCGTCTGGGGCAGGGATAATCAAGGCCAGGAAGGGCCACGTTTTCAGATTAACGGCGGTCAGTATGTCAGTGAGCCATCACGGCTGTTTGGCCTGGGCATGACGGCGGAAAACAAGCCCATCGGCAGTTATGCCGTGCAGATTGATGCCATGAATGTCATCGCATCAGATGGCGATCGCAGCGTGGCGGTGGAGGTTGCCGGTGCGGTAAATTCGAAAGGAACCTGGGAAAAAAGTGACCTGCTGCCGTTGCCAACAAAGCAGGATTATTTTTATACCCTGGTGCAAAAAGGCACGCTGGCTCCGCAACCCATCAGCACAGCCACGATACCGTTGCAGGTTAGCGCCACGGTGGCGAACGCGTTAGGAAGTAGCCAGACGATTAAGCTGGATGGTGAAGCCGTTATCAGCCTTGTTTACTTGTAATCGGATCGGCGAGCAGGCCCGCCGATCCGTCAGGATCACACTTCGAGGTAGTTCATGATGCCGTCAGCTGCTTTACGGCCTTCGGCAATGGCGGTCACCACCAGGTCTGAACCGCGAACGATATCGCCACCGGCGAAGATTTTCGGGTTGCTGGTCTGGAACGCGTTGTCGCTGCCTTCCGGGGCGATGATGCGGCCCTGTGAATCCAGCTCGACGCTGTGCTTCGCCAGCCACTCCATGCTGTGAGGGCGGAAACCGAACGCCATGACGACCGCGTCAGCCGGGATCACAAACTCCGAACCAGCCACAATCTCGGCGCGGCGACGGCCTTTGGCATCCGGGGCTCCCATCTCGGTACGCGCCATCTTCACGCCGCTCACTCTGCCGTTGGCATTCACTTCAATACCCAGAGGCTGGATGTTGAACTGGAATTCCACGCCCTCTTCACGCGCGTTTTTCACTTCGCGTTTTGAGCCCGGCATGTTCTCTTCGTCACGACGGTATGCGCAGATTACGTGTGCCGCATTCTGACGAATGGAGGTCCGCACGCAGTCCATCGCGGTATCGCCCCCGCCCAGCACCACTACGCGTTTGCCTTCCATACTCACAAACGGCTCGTCGGCGGTTTCGCCATAGCCCATCAGCTGCTTGGTGTTGGCAATCAGGAACGGCAGCGCGTCGTATACGCCCGGCGCCTCTTCGTTCTCCAGCCCGCCACGCATCGACTGATAGGTACCCACGCCCAGGAATACGGCGTCGTAATCTTTCAGCAGATCGTCGAGCATCACGTCGCGGCCCACTTCGGTGTTGAGTTTGAACTCAATGCCCATGCCGGTGAAGATTTCACGGCGGCGGGTCATCACCTCTTTTTCCAGCTTGAAGGCCGGGATGCCGAAGGTCAGCAGACCGCCGATCTCCGGATGACGGTCAAACACCACCGCTTTCACGCCGTTGCGGGTCAGCACGTCGGCACAGGCCAGGCCTGCCGGACCGGCACCAATGATCGCCACGCGTTTGTCAGTCTGACGCACGCCGGTCATGTCCGGGCGCCAGCCCATCTCAAACGCTTTATCGTTGATATAGCGTTCAATATTGCCGATGGTCACCGCGCCGAACTCGTCGTTCAGGGTGCAGGAGCCTTCACACAGACGGTCCTGCGGACACACGCGGCCGCACACTTCCGGCAGGGTGTTGGTCTGGTGAGAGAGCTCGGCGGCCTCAAAAATACGTCCTTCGTTAGCCAGCTTCAGCCAGTTCGGGATGTAGTTATGTACCGGACATTTCCACTCGCAGTACGGGTTGCCGCAGGAGAGGCAACGGTCTGCCTGTGCTTTGGCCTGGCCTTCGGAAAACGGCTCATAAATTTCAACAAATTCAATTTTACGGATCTTCAGCGGCTTCTTCGGCGGATCCACACGCTGCAGGTCGATAAACTGGTAAACATTCTGGCTCATCTGAATTCCTTACTGCGCCTGCACACGCAGCTCTGCTGCGCTACGACTACGGTGACCCAACAGGGCTTTAACATCGCTGGACTTCGGTTTAACCAGCGCGAATTTCGCAGAGAACGCCGGCCAGTTGGCCAGGATCTCTTCGCCGCGCACGGAACCGGTATGATGCACGTGCTCGGTAATCAGACCACGCAGGTGCTCCTCGTGGATCGCCAGGCTATCAACCTCCAGCACTTCCACCAGTTCCGGGTTCACGCGTTTGCGGAACTCACCGTCTTCATCCAGTACGTAGGCGAAACCACCGGTCATACCTGCACCGAAGTTAACGCCCGTTTTGCCCAGTACGCAGACAATCCCGCCGGTCATGTATTCACAGCCGTTATCGCCGATACCTTCCACCACGGTGATAGCACCGGAGTTACGCACCGCAAAACGCTCACCTGCACGGCCTGCGGCGAACAGACGACCACCGGTGGCACCGTACAGACAGGTGTTGCCGATGATGCTCGCATCACAGCTGCGGAAGGCAGAACCCACCGGAGGACGTACCGCCAGCAGACCGCCCGCCATGCCTTTACCGACGTAGTCGTTGGCATCGCCAGTCAGGTACAGCTCAACGCCGCCGGCGTTCCAGACGCCGAAGCTCTGGCCCGCGGTACCGCTGAAGTGCGCGATAATCGGATCGGCAGCCAGGCCCTGGTCGCCGTGCGTCTGCGCGATGTAGCCAGAGAGCGACGCGCCTACGGAACGGTCGGTGTTGCGAATATCAAACCAGAAGGTTTTGCTCTGCTTCTCATCCACAAACGGCTTCGCCTGCTGCAACAGCTGCGCATTCAACACGCCATTGTCGAACGGCGGGTTGTTCTCGGTGCAGTAGACCGCTTTACCCGGATGCGGCTCAGCCGTTTCCAGCAGGCGGGAAAGCTTCAGGTTCTGCTGTTTAGCCGTGAACCCGTCCAGCTCTTTCAGCAGGTCGGTACGGCCAATCAGATCCACCAGACGCGTTACGCCCAGCTGCGCCATCAGCTCGCGGGTTTCGCGGGCGATGAAGTCAAAGTAGTTGGTCACTTTGAACGGCAGACCGTGATAGTGGTTCTTACGCAACTTCTCGTCCTGGGTAGCAACACCGGTTGCGCAGTTGTTCAGGTGACAAATACGCAGGTATTTACAGCCCAGCGCCACCATCGGGCCGGTACCGAAACCAAAGCTCTCTGCACCCAGAATCGCCGCTTTAATGATGTCGAGACCGGTTTTCAGGCCGCCATCCACCTGCAGACGGATCTTGTGACGCAGGCCGTTAGCCACCAGCGCCTGCTGGGTTTCCACCAGACCCAGCTCCCACGGACAGCCCGCGTATTTCACGGAGGAGAGCGGGCTTGCGCCGGTGCCGCCGTCGTAACCGGCGATGGTGATGAGATCCGCATAGGCTTTTGCCACGCCGGTGGCGATGGTGCCGACACCCGGTTCGGAAACCAGCTTCACGGAGATCATCGCTTTCGGGTTGACCTGTTTCAGGTCGAAAATTAGCTGCGCTAAGTCCTCGATAGAGTAGATATCGTGGTGCGGCGGCGGGGAGATGAGCGTCACGCCCGGTACCGAGTAGCGCAGTTTGGCGATGTACGGGGTCACTTTGTCACCAGGTAACTGGCCGCCTTCGCCCGGTTTTGCACCCTGAGCGACTTTAATCTGAATCACGTCGGCGTTGACCAGGTACGCTGGGGTCACACCGAAGCGACCGGATGCCACCTGCTTGATACGCGACACTTTATTGGTGCCGTAGCGCGCCGGATCTTCACCGCCTTCGCCGGAGTTAGAGTTGCCGCCGATGCTGTTCATCGCCTCAGCCAGCGCCTCGTGGGCTTCCGGGCTCAGCGCACCGATGGACATCGCAGCGGTATCGAAGCGTTTGAACAGTTCAGACGCAGGCTCTACGTCGTCGATGCTCACAGCCTCGTCACCCGGGTTCAGCGCCAGCAGGTCACGCAGTGTGGCCGCCGGGCGGTTGTTAACCAGCTCAGCATACTGCTGATAATCGCTGTACTCGCCGCTCTGGACAGCCTGTTGCAGGGTGCGAACCACGTCCGGGTTATAGGCGTGGTATTCGCCGCCGTGCACGTACTTCAGCTGTCCGCCCTGATCCAGCGGCTTACGTGCCAGCCAGGCGCGTTTGGAGAGATTCAGCAGATCCTGCTGGAAGTCGCTGAAGCCCGCTCCGCCGATACGGCTGATCACACCCTGGAAGCAGAGATCGGCGACATCATCATGCAGACCAACGGCTTCGAACAGCTTCGAGCAGCGGTAAGAGGCGATGGTCGAGATGCCCATTTTGGACATGATCTTGTACAGACCTTTGTTGATGCCGTTACGGTAGTTCAGCATCACGGTACGGTAATCTTTTTCGATGGCGTTGGTGTCGACCAGTTTTGCCAGCGTTTCGTAGGCCAGGTACGGGTAGATCGCCGTCGCACCAAAGCCCAGCAGCACGGCAAAGTGGTGCGGGTCGCGCGCACTTGCGGTCTCAACAATGATGTTGGCGTCGCAGCGCAGGCTCTTCTCCACCAGGCGGGTCTGGATTGCACCCACCGCCATAGGCGCCGGAACCGGCAGACGGTTCTTCGCGATATTACGGTCGGACAGCACCAGCAGAACGGTACCGTTACGCACCATCTGTTCGGCCTTATCGCACAGCGCTTTCACCGTCTCTTCGAGGTTCGCTTCGGTCACGTCGAAGGTGATATCGAGCGTGTCGGCGCGGTAGTGCTCCTCTTGCATGGTGGTCAGCTGGGTAAAATCGGAGTAGAGCAGGATCGGCGATTTAAAGGTCAGACGGTGGGCCTGGCCTTCGGCTTCGCAGAAGACGTTCATCTCGCGACCAATGCTGGTCGCCAGCGACATTACGTGGGCTTCACGCAGCGGGTCGATCGGCGGGTTGGTGACCTGCGCGAACTGCTGACGGAAATAGTCATAAATAATGCGCGGCTGGCTGGAGAGCACGGCAAACGGGGTATCGTCACCCATAGAGCCGACCGCTTCCTGGCCGTTTTCACCCAGTACGCGGATAACAGAGTCCAGCTCTTCCGCACTGTAATTAAACTGTTTCTGGTAGCTGGCGAGGGTATCGTCATCCAGCTCGCGGCTGCCCACGTCGTTATCCGGCAGATCTTCGAACGGCACCAGACGGCGGACGTTTTTCTCCATCCACTCTTTATACGGGTGACGGCTCTTCAGATCGTTGTCGGTTTCCGCGGAGTGCAGGATGCGACCGCCACGGGTGTCGATGACCATCAGCTCGCCAGGGCCAACGCGGCCTTTTTCTACCACTTCGTCAGGCTGGTAATCCCAGATGCCTACTTCGGAGGCACAGGTGATCAGCTTGTCTTTGGTGATGACATAGCGCGCCGGACGCAGACCGTTACGGTCGAGGTTACAGGCGGCAAAGCGACCGTCGGACATGACGATACCCGCCGGGCCATCCCACGGCTCCATGTGCATGGAGTTAAAGTCGAAGAAGGCACGCAGCTCCGGATCCATATCCGGGTTGTTCTGCCATGCTGGTGGAACGAGCAGGCGCATGGCGCGGACGATATCCATCCCGCCGGCGAGCAGCAGCTCCAGCATGTTATCCATAGAGCTGGAGTCCGAGCCGGTTTCGTTAACGAACGGCGCGGCATCGTGCAGATCCGGGATCAGCGGGGTCTGGAATTTATAGGTACGGGCGCGGGCCCACTGGCGGTTACCGGTGATGGTGTTGATCTCGCCGTTGTGCGCCAGATAGCGGAACGGCTGAGCCAGCGGCCAGCGAGGTACGGTGTTGGTGGAGAAGCGCTGGTGGAACAGGCAAATGGCCGATTCCAGACGCAGGTCCGCCAGGTCCAGGTAGAAGCGCGGCAGGTCAGCCGGCATACAGAGACCTTTATAGATGTTCACCAGGTTCGAGAGGCTACAAACGTAGAACTCTTTATCGTCCTGGAGACGTTTTTCAATGCGGCGGCGGGCGATAAACAGGCGGCGTTCCATATCACGCGGACGCCAGCCCGCAGGCGCGTTGACAAAGATTTGCTCGATACGAGGCAGCGAGGAGAGGGCGATTTCACCGAGCACCCCTTCGTTGGTTGGCACATCGCGCCAGCCGACAATAGAGAGGGTTTCACGTTGAAGTTCTTCTTCGACGATGCGGCGTGATACGGCGGCTTTTTCAGCGTCCTGATTCAGGAACAGCATGCCGACAGCGTAGTTTTTGGCTAAACGCCAGCCGCGCTCTTCCGCCACGATACGGAAGAAACGATCCGGTTTTTGCAGCAGCAGACCGCAACCGTCGCCGGTTTTACCATCCGCAAGGATAGCGCCACGGTGCTGCATACGGGCCAGTGCGTGTATAGCGGTACGCACTACCTTGTGGCTAGGTTCGCCTTCTATGTGGGCGATCAGGCCGAAACCACAGTTATCCTTCTCAAGGGATTTATCGTACAACATATCAGTGAACCTCCCCAGGCTCGTCGGGCTTCCCACTGAACCGTGGCGCACAGGCACAGAAAGAGCATGGCGACGGGGTTTGCGCTTCATACGCGTACCTCGCATTCGCCCTCTTAATATCCTTTTCGCGCAGGTAAACAAGTTTGAGGACTTGCTTCAGAGGGAATCTCAATTACTGCATAAATATGATGAGCAGGCTGCTCATCCAGAAAGCTTCCAGCGGATTTCCAACTTATCGGGAATCTGTACACAGGTCAAATGGCAATCTTATTTATCCAGATATGTGCTACTAACAGGTTATATCATTGATTTAAGTATATATTTAGCTGCTTTCACATCACTGTAACCTTGCTGTGGGCTTTTGGGGAGTGTGATCTGACTCACTATATGAAAGCGGTATTATCGCTGTAGCATGCTAAATAGTGCGATTTAAGCAGGATTAAATGCTGTCATGCTACTAAAGCCCGCATGATGTCACTGTTTTTCAGCAAAGACGATATAAATGAAAAAAACCATCAGAACATAAGGAAAAGTAATTAAGCAGGCGGTGAATGAAATTGCAATTATCCTGGTTAATTATTCAAAAGATAAAAGCGCACCAGGGCGATTGATCCAGGTCATCGCCGACGGCGGTTAAAAATGGCAGGCTTGTCCCCTTTCAACGGGGCGGTCTAACAGATTATGCAGTTACAGAAATTAGTCAATATGTTTGGTGGGGATCTTTCGCGCCGGTACGGGCAAAAGGTTCATAAGCTGTCGCTCCACGGGGGATTTAGCTGCCCGAACCGCGACGGCACTATCGGACGCGGCGGCTGTACCTTCTGTAATGTGGCCTCTTTTGCTGACGAAGCGCAGCAGTACCAGTCTATCGCTGCCCAGCTCGCCCATCAGTCCACGCGGGTTAACCGGGCGAAGCAGTATCTGGCCTATTTCCAGGCTTATACCAGTACCTGGGCTGAAGTACAGGTGCTGCGGTCGATGTATCAACAGGCGGTGAGCCAGGCGAATATCGTCGGGCTCTGCGTCGGCACCCGCCCCGACTGCGTACCGGAAGCGGTACTGGATCTGCTCAGCGAATATAAAGCGCAGGGGTACGAGATCTGGCTGGAGCTGGGATTGCAGACCGCCCACGATAAAACTTTGCACCGCATCAACCGTGGTCACGATTTTGCCTGCTATCAGCGCACCACCCGGCTGGCGCGCGAGCGCGGGCTGAAGGTCTGTACCCACCTTATTGTTGGCCTGCCGGGAGAAGGGCGACATCATGCACTGGAAACCCTGCACAGTGTGGTAGAGACCGGCGTGGATGGCATCAAGCTGCACCCGCTGCATATCGTCAGTGGCAGCATTATGGCGAAAGCGTGGGAAGCCGGGCGGCTGAACGGGATTGAGCTGGACGAGTATGTTCTCACCGCCGGGGAGATGATTCGCCACACACCACCGGAAGTGGTCTATCACCGCATCTCCGCCAGCGCCCGTCGCCCAACGCTACTGGCACCGCTGTGGTGTGAGAATCGCTGGACGGGGATGGTAGAGCTGGACCGCTATCTGAACGAGCAGGGCGTGCAGGGGTCGGCGCTGGGCACACCCTGGGTACCCACGCTATCTCCGGCGTCCGCCCAGTAAACTGCCCAGCACACCGCGGACAATCTGATTCGTCACCTGACGTGCCGCGCTTTTCGCCATGGTTTGCACCACCCCGTCGCGTTTACCGCCGCGCGGCCCGGTGCTGCCAAACAGAATCTCTTTTAACCCGCCGAGAATGCCCTCATCGACCGCCACGGACTGGCCTTTAGCGGCTGGCGCCTGCTGCTGCTCTGTGGTGGCCTGCACCCCTTTTTGCAGCATCTCAAACGCGGACTCCCGGTCCACCTGATCTTCATATTTTCCGTAGAGCGGGGAATGGTTGATCAGCCCGTTACGCTCGTCGTCGCTAATCGGCCCCATTCTGGAGTAGGGCACAATGACCATCGCGCGCTCCACCATAGATGGGCTGCCTTTGGCATCCAGGAAAGAGATCAGCGCTTCGCCGGTGCCGAGCGCCTGAATAGCGGACTCGGTATCAAAGGCCGGATTGGCGCGCATGGTCTGAGCCGCGGCTTTGACCGCTTTCTGATCTTTCGGCGTAAAGGCGCGCAGGGCATGCTGGACGCGGTTACCCAGCTGGCCCAGGACGTTATCAGGAATATCGGCCGGGTTTTGCGAAACGAACCAGACGCCCACTCCTTTAGAGCGGATCAGGCGGATCACCTGTTCGATCTTATCCAGCAGCACCTGCGGCGCATCGCTGAACAGCAGATGGGCTTCGTCGAAGAAGAAGACCAGCTTCGGTTTGTTCAGATCGCCCGCTTCCGGTAGCTGTTCATAGAGCTCTGAGAGCATCCAGAGCAGGCTGGCCGCGTAGAGCTTCGGCATCTGGTAGAGCTTTTCCGCGCTCAGGATGTTGATAATACCTTTGCCGTTGCTGTCGGTTCGCATCCAGTCCCGGATGTCGAGCATCGGCTCGCCAAAGAAGTGTTCAGCTCCCTGCTGCTCCAGGGAGAGTAAGCCACGCTGGATGGCGCCGATGGAGGCGGGACTGATATTGCCGTACTGCGTCTGGAAGGCTTTGGCGTTATCCCCGATATAGTGCGTAATGGCCCGCAGATCTTTGAAATCGAGCAGCAACAGCCCCTGGTCATCGGCAATGCGGAAGATAATGTTCAGCACGCCGGTCTGCACCTCGTTCAGATCGAGCAGACGTGCCAGCAGCAGCGGGCCGAGATCGGAAACGGTCGCCCGTACCGGGTGCCCATGCTCGCCAAAAATATCCCACGCCACCACCGGGTTGCCCTGCGGCTGCCAGTCGGTCACGCCAATACTCTTCAGCCGTTCGAGTAACTTATCCGATGCGGCCCCCTCCCGGGCAACGCCGCTGAGATCGCCTTTCACGTCAGCCATAAACACCGGCACGCCAATAGTGGAAAATGACTCGGCCAGCTTTTGCAACGTTACCGTTTTCCCCGTGCCCGTTGCGCCGGTGATCAGACCATGACGGTTTGCCATCGCGGGCAGCAAAAACAGTTCTGTGTCCGGCGTCCGGGCAATCAGCAGGGGTGTACTCATGATGCGCATCCTCGTGGAATCCTGGGTGGAGTATAGGCAACCTGCCGGCAAAATGAATGTGTCAATTTCTTAGTTTGCAGCGCATTACGCAGCGCGGACTATGCTTTTGCATACGGTTAACAACATATTGGAAAGCTATGTCCAGATTCTTCTTTAACGACCGCAAACAGCTGGTGAATGATGCCATTGAAGGGATGCTGATCTCCGCCCCGCACGGCAATCTCGCCAGGCTGGATATCGATCCGGCTATCCGCGTGGTGGTGCGTGCCGACTGGGATAAAAGTCGCGTGGCGGTGATATCCGGCGGGGGCTCCGGCCATGAACCGGCGCACGCGGGCTTTGTTGGTAAAGGGATGCTGACCGCGGCCGTCTGCGGCGATCTGTTTGCGTCCCCCAGCGTCGAGGCGGTGCTCAGCGCCATTGTGGCCGTCACGGGCGATCGGGGCTGTCTGCTGATCGTCAAAAACTACACCGGGGATCGTCTCAACTTTGGCCTCGCGGCAGAAAAGGCCAAACGCTACGGGCTCAAAGTGGAGATGGTGATCGTGGCCGATGACATTGCCCTGCCGGATAACAAGCAGCCGCGCGGCATCGCCGGAACCGCGCTGGTGCATAAGGTAGCCGGGTATGCTGCCGAACAGGGCAAGTCGCTAAACGAGGTGCGCGATATGGCCCGCCAGGCCTGCGATAATCTCTGGAGCCTGGGTGTGGCTATGCAGACCTGCAACCTGCCGGGCAGCGATGACGAAGAAGGGCGCATCAAAAAAGGCCATGTCGAGCTGGGGCTGGGGATCCACGGCGAGCCCGGGGCCTCGGTGGTAGAGACACACAACAGCAAAGCCATTATCGATACGCTGGTGCAACCCCTGCTGGCGCAGGCGGGGCAGGGGCGACTGGCGATCCTGATCAACAACCTCGGCGGCGTGTCGGCCCTGGAGATGGCGCTGTTGACCAAAGAGCTGGCCCATTCCGCCCTGAAGGATCAGATTGCGTATTTGATTGGCCCGGCGCCGCTGGTGAGCTCGCTGGACATGAAAGGCTTTTCGTTATCGTTGCTGAAGCTGAACGCGGCATTTGAGCAGGCGCTGAACGCCCCGGTGGAGACGCTGGGCTGGCAAAAGCCCGTCGCCTTTGCGCCGCTGCGTACGCTGACCCATACCCCGCTGCACGACAGCGTAGAATTTACCCCGTCGGCAAATGCGCAGGTGGCGCAGCACGTCGCTGCGGTGGCGGAGCGGTTAATTGCCCTGGAAAACCGCCTTAACGCCCTGGACGCGAAAGTGGGGGATGGCGATACCGGTTCGACCTTTGCGCAAGGTGCGCGGGACATTGCGCAATGGCTGGAGGAGGATCGCCTGCCGCTGAACGATCTGCCGCAGCTGCTGCTGGTGGTGGGGGAGCGGCTGGCAACGGTGATGGGCGGGTCGAGCGGGGTGTTGATGTCGATCTTCTTTACCGCCGCCGGGCAGGCGCTGCGTAGCGGCAAGCCTCTGCCGGATGCTTTGCTGACCGGGCTTGCGCAAATGAAGCACTATGGCGGCGCCGATCTGGGCGATCGCACCTTGATCGATGCGCTGCAGCCCGCGCTGGAAGCGTGGCAGAAAGAGGGGCTTCAGGCTGCCGTCAGGGCGGCAAAAGAGGGGGCAGATGCCACGACGAGCATGGGCAAAGCCGGAGCGGGGCGCTCATCCTATGTGAATAAGGAGAATCTGCAGGGCGTTGCCGATCCTGGCGCGGTTGCGGTGGCGGAGGTGTTTGCGGCTCTGGTGCGGTTGTAGAGAAACGCCCGGTGGCGCTACGTTTACCGGGCCTACAAAGCACATGTAGGCCGGGTAAGGCGTGGCCGCCACCCGGCACATTGACGTCAAAAATCCGCTTTCAATACCACACGGTAACGGGCTTTTCCGTCACGAACATGCTGGATCGCTTCGTTGATTTTCGACATCGGATACATCTCGATAGTCGGCGCGACACCGGTGCGGCCAGCAAACTTCATCAGTTTGCGCAGCTCGTACGGCGTGCCCGTTGCGGAACCGGAGATGCTGCGGTCGCCACCGATCAGCGTAAAGGCGGGAACCGGGAGCGGCTTCAGCACGGCACCGACGGTATGGAAGTTTCCGCCATAGGCCAGCGCTTCAAAGTAGGGCTGCCAGTCGAGATCGACATTTACGGTGTTGATGATCAGATCGAACTGCCCCGCCAGAGCGGTCAGCGCCTCGGGATCGCGGCTGTTGACCACTTTGTCAGCCCCCATCGCCAGCACTTCCTGCTCTTTGGCCGGGTTTGAGCTGAAGGCGGTCACTTCACAGCCCATCGCATGCAGCAGCTTAATGGCAATGTGGCCCAGACCACCGATGCCAATCACCCCCACGCGGCTGGTGGCGGTGACGTGGTGCATCAGCAGCGGTTTAAAGACCGTGATCCCGCCGCACAGCAGCGGACCGGCAGATTCAATATCCATCTGCTCAGGGAGAGGAATGACCCACTGCCAGTCGGCACGCAGTTTGTCGGCGAAGCCGCCGTTGTTCAGGATGGTGGGTGTGGCCCCTTGCAGACAGTTGATCTGGTTGCCGCTGATACAGGCATCACAATGACCACAGCTACGGGCGGTCCAGCCAATGCCCACGCGCTGACCAATTTTCAGCCCCTTATCCTGTGCGGCATCGCCCAGGGCAACAACGCGACCGATCACTTCATGACCGGCAATCAGCGGGTATTGTGAGAAGCCCCACTCGTTATCGATCATCGACAGGTCGGAATGGCAAATGCCGCAGTAATCCACCTGCACTTCGACGTCTTCTGCTTTCAGCTCGCCTGCATCGTATTCGTACAGCTCAAGCTCTGCACCCGCCTGCGGTGCAGCGTAGCTTTTTATCTTTGACATCAGTTTTCCCCTTCGTGGTGTTGAACTGAGAGTGTAGAGCATTCAGTTTACAACCGCTTAACAGAAGGGGGCAGGAGAGAGGTTACAGCGTTTTCAGCATCCGCACTTCGCAATCAACATGGCCGGTACAGCCCAGCGGCTGGTCAATATGCTCAAAGCCGAGATGCTCGTACAGCCTGATGGCTTCGGTCAGAAAGGCGGTGGTTTCAAGGTAGCAGCGCTTAAACCCTTGCGCGCGGGCATGATCGAGCGCCTGTAACGCCAGTTTTTTCGCCAGGCCTTGTCCACGGACGACAGGCAGGAAATACATTTTTTGCAGCTCGCAGATATCGGGTTCGCTGCAGGCGAGCGGTGCAATACCACCGCCGCCCACAACCTGCCCGTTCTGCTCGACAACCCAATAGGCATGTCCCGGCTGGCTGTACAGGGCGTACAGTTCGTCGAGATTGGGGTCCGCAACGGTATAACCTTTATCGGCCGTCAGGCCGTATTCGGCAGATACCCGGCGGATAACGCCGGCAATGGCCGGGTTATCCGTGGCGGTGATACGGCGCAGGTGCGCCGTTACTGGAGCATTTACACGCATTGCTTCACTCATTACAACGCACTAATGATCGCCTGCTGTTCAATCAGCTTCGCTTTTGCTTGTGCATAACCGTTCAGCTTTTCACGCTCTTTGGCGATCACCGCTTCCGGGGCACGGGCAACGAAGCCTTCATTGGACAGTTTGCTTTCGATACGGCCAATTTCATCGTCGACTTTAGCCACTTCTTTCGCCAGACGTGCCAGCTCAGCATCTTTGTCAATCAGGCCTGCCATCGGGATCAGCAGCTCGGCGCCGTCGATGATTTTGGTCACGGAAACCGGACCTTTATCATCGGCTGGCAGCACGGCGATGCTCTCCAGACGTGCCATGGTCTGCAGGAAGGTACTGTTCTCGGTCACGCGACGCTGTGCCGCTTCGCTGCAACCGCGCAGCAACAGCGCCAGTGGTTTGCCCGGGGCGATGTTCATTTCGGCACGGATATTACGCACCGCAATGATTGCCTGCTTCAGCCATTCGGTATCGGATGCGGCGGCTTCATCAATCTGCGTGGCATCGAAGGACGGGAACGGCTGCAGCATGATGGTATCAGCATTGATGCCCGCAATGACCTTCACACGCTGCCAGATGGTTTCGGTGATGAACGGGATGATCGGGTGCGCCAGGCGCAGCAGACCTTCCAGAACGGTAATCAGCGTATGGCGCGTGCCGCGCAGTTCCGCTTCAGTGCCGCCGTTCATGACCGGCTTGGTCAGCTCCAGGTACCAGTCGCAGAACTGGTTCCAGGTGAATTCGTACAGAATGCCTGCCGCGATATCGAAGCGATAGTTATCCAGCGCTTCGCGGAACGCTTTGATGGTCTGGTTGAATTCAGCCAGGATCCAGCGGTCTGCCAGGGACAGGGTCATTTCGCCGCCGTTAAAGCCGCAATCCTGATCCTCGGTGTTCATCAGCACAAAGCGGCTGGCGTTCCACAGCTTGTTACAGAAGTTACGGTAACCTTCCAGGCGCTTCATGTCCCAGTTGATATCACGGCCGGTAGAGGCCAGCGCCGCCAGAGTGAAACGCAGGGCGTCAGTACCGTGCGGCTCAATGCCGTTCGGGAACTGTTTCTCGGTGCGCTTGCGGATCTTCTCAGCCAGCTGCGGCTGCATCATGTTGCCGGTACGTTTCTCCAGCAGCTCTTCCAGAGAGATACCGTCAACCATATCCAGAGGGTCAATAACGTTACCCTTCGACTTGGACATCTTCTGGCCTTCGTCGTCACGAATCAGACCGGTCATATAGACGGTATGGAACGGAACCTGCGGCTTGCCGTTTTCATCTTTGATGAAGTGCATGGTCATCATGATCATGCGGGCGATCCAGAAGAAGATGATATCGAAGCCGGAGACCATCACGCTGGTTGGGTGGAACTGACGCAGCGCATCGGTGTTTTCTGGCCAGCCGAGGGTGGAGAAGGTCCACAGCGCGGAGGAGAACCAGGTGTCCAGTACGTCTTCGTCCTGACGCAGGGCAACGTCAGCGCTCAGGTTGTTTTCCTGACGCACTTCGTCTTCAGTACGGCCAACGTAGACATTGCCTTCGTTGTCATACCATGCCGGGATACGGTGACCCCACCACAACTGACGGGAGATACACCAGTCCTGAATATCGCGCATCCAGGAGAAGTACATGTTTTCGTACTGTTTTGGCACGAACTGGATGTCGCCGTTTTCGACCGCTTCAACCGCCGGTTTCGCCAGTACGTCAGCACGGACGTACCACTGGTCGGTCAGCATCGGCTCGATCACCACGCCGCCACGGTCGCCATAAGGGACGGTCAGGTCGTGTGGCTTGATTTCGTCCAGCAGGCCCAGGGCGTCGACAGCGGCAACGATCGCTTTACGCGCGGCGAAGCGCTCCAGCTTCTGGAACTCAGCCGGAATGTCGCTTGAGTAAACGTCGGATTCGTTACCTTTGGTGTCATACACCTCTGCGCTTTCACGGATATCGCCGTCAAAGGTCAGGATGTTGATCATTGGCAGGGCGTGACGACGACCCACTTCGTAGTCGTTAAAGTCGTGTGCCGGGGTGATCTTCACGCAGCCGGTACCTTTTTCCATGTCGGCGTGTTCGTCGCCCACAATCGGAATACGGCGGTTCACCAGCGGCAGCACCACAAATTTACCAATCAGATCTTTGTAACGCGGATCTTCCGGGTTAACGGCCACGCCGGTATCGCCCAACAGCGTTTCCGGTCGGGTGGTCGCGACAATCAGGTAATCTTTACCGTCTGCCGTTTTTGCGCCATCGGCCAGCGGATAGCGGATGTGCCACATGGAGCCTTTCGACTCGCGGTTTTCCACTTCCAGGTCAGAGATGGCGGTGCGCAGTTTCGGGTCCCAGTTTACCAGGCGCTTGCCACGGTAAATCAGGTCTTCTTTATAAAGACGGACGAACACTTCTTTAACGGCGTTGGAAAGACCTTCGTCCATGGTGAAGCGCTCGCGCTCCCAGTCCACGGAGTTGCCGAGACGGCGCATCTGACGGGTAATGGTGCCGCCAGATTCAGCTTTCCACTGCCAGATTTTGTCGATAAAGGCGTCGCGGCCATAGTCGTGACGGGTTTTACCTTCTTCAGCGGCAATCTTACGCTCAACCACCATCTGGGTAGCGATACCCGCGTGGTCAGTACCGGCCTGCCACAGGGTGTTTTTGCCCTGCATGCGCTGGTAACGGATCATGGTATCCATGATGGTCTGCTGGAAGGCATGCCCCATATGCAAACTGCCGGTGACGTTCGGCGGCGGGATCATGATGCAGAAGGACTCTTTGCTTTCATCGCCGTTAGGCTTGAAATAGCCCTGCTGTTCCCAGTGCTCGTAAAGCGGCTGTTCGATATCGCGTGGGTTATATGTCTTTTCCATTATTTCCAGGTTGCCGTATTCAGGTTAAAACCAGCCAGGCGGTACGCTTTATAGCGTTCGCGCGCCAGTTGTTTCAGGGAATCTTCGTGAGGGACAAAGTCTATCACTTCTGTGAAAGCGGTGGCAAAATCTGCAAAGCCGCTGCGCAGGCTAATCAGAATATCGCGTGGACTGCTGTTACGCTTTTGCGGCCAGGCGATCTCCACCGGCGCACCGCCGCGCGGTCCTTCTCCCGCCAGATTATGCGGAACAAAACTTTCCGGCGGTCGTGCCCACAGCGCTTCATCCAGACGGATGGCCTGCTGCTCATCTTCGCAGGCAATCAGCACGCGAAGACCCGCGCGCCAACGTTCTGCGGCAATGTCACACACCAGTTGTTCAACGGCGCTTAAGCCATCCTGTTGGGTGTCATTGTCCAGAAGATAGAACGTTGCGTTTTTCATATATGGGGTTTCTTGTGGTGACTTTAAATGCTTAAGCCCGGTGGCGCTACGCTTACCGGGCCTACGGTTTACTGCCGTTTGTTGGCCGGGTAAGGCGAAGTCGCCACCCGGCATTTACCCTTACTCGTCGCCGTTAAAACCGGCGCGATTGAGCAGGAACTGCGACAGCAGAGCCACTGGACGGCCGGTTGCGCCTTTGGCTTTACCGGAGCGCCATGCGGTGCCCGCGATATCCAGGTGTGCCCAGTTATACTTGCGGGTAAAGCGCGACAGGAAGCAGCCCGCGGTAATTGCACCGCCAGGACGACCGCCGATATTTGCCATATCCGCAAAGTTAGACTCAAGCTGCTCCTGATACTCGTCACCCAGCGGCAGACGCCATGCGCGATCGCCCGCCTGCTCAGAGGCACCAATCAGCTCATGCGCCAGCGGGTTGTGGTTCGACATCAGGCCGGTAATGTGGTGACCCAGGGCAATCACGCAGGCGCCAGTCAGGGTGGCAACATCGATAACCGCTTCCGGATCGAAGCGCTCAACGTAGGTCAGCACGTCGCACAGCACCAGACGGCCTTCGGCGTCAGTGTTCAGGACTTCAACGGTCTGCCCGGACATGGTGGTGAGGACGTCGCCTGGACGATAGGCGCGCCCGCCCGGCATGTTTTCGCAGCCCGCCAGCACGCCAGTGACGTTAATTGGCAGCTGCAGCTCGGCCACCATGCGCATTACGCCGTAAACCGCCGCCGCGCCGCACATGTCGTACTTCATCTCGTCCATGCCTTCGGCAGGCTTGATGGAGATACCGCCGGAGTCGAAGGTCAGGCCTTTACCCACCAGCACAATCGGGCGTGCATCTTCCGCCGGGTTGCCTTTGTACTCAATGACCGACATCAGGGATTCATTTTGTGAACCGTTGCCGACGGCGAGGTAGGAGTGCATCCCCAGCTCTTTCATCTGTTGTTCGCCAATTACGCGGGTGACGACATTTTTGCTGTAGGAGTCAGCCAGCTGACGCGCCTGCGACGCAAGATAGCCCGCGTTACAGATGTTTGGCGGCATATTGCCCAGATCTTTCGCGGCCTTGATACCGGCTGCGATAGCCAGGCCATGCTGAATGGCGCGTTCACCGCTGGTCAGCTCGCGACGGGTCGGGACGTTAAAGACCATCTTAC
The DNA here is from genome assembly GCF_055805075.1 of Leclercia sp. GHBNCSD. Taxonomy (NCBI): domain Bacteria; kingdom Pseudomonadati; phylum Pseudomonadota; class Gammaproteobacteria; order Enterobacterales; family Enterobacteriaceae; genus Leclercia; species Leclercia sp. GHBNCSD. The sequence goes on from NZ_JBQVYO010000001.1 coordinate 2,520,584, forward strand.
GCAGCGGACGACGCGGTTCGCTTTTGGTGGTTTTCAGCTGATCGAAGCTATAAAGGGTCTCTTTGGCCGTTTCAACCGCCTGGCGTACTTTCCAGTAGGTGTTGCGGCCTTTAACGTGCAGTTCGGTCAGGAAGCAGACGGCCTCCATTGAGCCAGTATCATTCAACGTATTGATCGTTTTCTGAATGACCTGTTTGTACTGGCGCTCGTCCAGCTCACGCTCCTTGCCGCAGCCAATCAGCAGGATACGCTCGGAGAGGACGTTTGGCACATGATGCAGCAGCAATGTCTGGCCCGGTTTGCCTTCCAGCTCGCCGCGGCGCAGCAGGGCGCTGATGTAGCCGTCACTGATTTTATCGAGTTGTTCGGCGATTGGAGAGAGTCTGCGGGGTTCAAACACGCCGACAACGATGCAGGCACTCCGCTGTTTCTCCGGGCTACCGCTTTTTACACTGAACTCCATGAACTACGCTCCTGAATCTTAAAGACAACAGCGACAGCTACGGATAGAATTGAAACCTTTCGTAACTCGTACCCGCTGTTGCGGTGACTTCGTGTTAATCTTACGTTATTACGGTTTCGGCACGTCATAATAACTCCTGAAGCGCGAATCCGTCGGGTGTTCTAATCTTAGCGATGATTTCGACGACTCAAGAGAATAAATGACGTTTAAGCCATGAAACAAGCGATTTTCCTGCAAAGAGACGGGTTTTTACGGGCGTATTTAATGTGATAATCATAAGATATCTGGTGCGGGAGACGCTCAAAAGCCAGCTGGCGATACTCTTCATCCTGCTTCTGATCTTTTTCTGTCAGAAACTGGTAAGGATCCTCGGCGCGGCTGTTGATGGCGAAATTCCCACAAATCTGGTGCTTTCCCTGCTTGGGCTGGGCGTGCCGGAAATGGCGCAGCTTATCCTGCCACTTAGCCTTTTCCTCGGACTGCTGATGACGCTCGGTAAACTCTATACCGAAAGTGAAATCACCGTCATGCATGCGTGCGGTCTGAGCAAAGCGGTTCTGGTTAAAGCCGCTATGCTCCTGGCGTTATTCACCGGCATCGTGGCCGCCGTGAACGTTATGTGGGCCGGTCCTGTCTCTTCTCGTCATCAGGATGAAGTGCTGGCTGAGGCGAAAGCCAACCCTGGTATGGCCGCGCTGGCCCAGGGGCAGTTCCAGCAGGCAACGGATGGTAACTCCGTGCTGTTTATCGAAAGCGTGGATGGCAACCGCTTTAACGATGTATTCCTTGCGCAAATCCGTCCCAAGGGCAATGCCCGTCCCTCTGTCGTGGTGGCCGATTCCGGTCAGCTGGCGCAGGGGAAAGACGGTTCGCAGATTGTGACGCTGAACAAAGGCACCCGCTTTGAAGGTACGGCGCTGCTGCGTGATTTCCGTATCACTGACTTCCAGAACTATCAGGCAATTATTGGTCATCAGGCGGTTGCGCTGGATCCCAGCGATACCGAGCAGATGGATATGCGCACGCTGATCAACACCGATACCAATCGCGCCCGCGCGGAGCTGCACTGGCGAATCACGCTGGTGTTTACCGTCTTTATGATGGCGTTGATGGTGGTGCCGCTTAGCGTGGTAAACCCACGTCAGGGACGGGTGCTCTCCATGTTGCCCGCCATGCTGCTTTATCTGGTCTTCTTCCTGCTGCAGACATCGATCAAATCGAACGGTGGCAAAGGAAAAATTGACCCGGTTATCTGGACATGGGTGATTAACGGACTCTATCTGCTGTTGGCCGTTGCCCTCAACCTGTGGGACACCGTGCCGATGCGCCGCGTGCGGGCCCGGTTTATGCGTAAAGGAGCGGTGTAATGCAGGCGTTTGGCGTTCTTGACCGCTATATCGGTAAAACTATTTTCACCACCATCATGATGACCTTATTCATGCTGGTGTCGCTCTCCGGCATCATCAAGTTTGTGGACCAGCTGAAAAAGGCCGGGCAGGGGAGCTACGATGCCATGGGGGCGGGCATGTATACCCTGCTCAGCATTCCAAAAGATGTGCAAATCTTCTTCCCGATGGCGGCGCTGTTAGGGGCGCTGCTGGGGCTGGGGATGCTGGCGCAGCGCAGTGAGCTGGTGGTCATGCAGGCCTCCGGCTTTACCCGTATGCAGGTGGCGCTCTCCGTCATGAAAACGGCCATCCCGCTGGTATTGCTGACCATGGCGATGGGCGAGTGGGTTGCGCCACAGGGCGAACAGATGGCGCGTAACTACCGCGCGCAAATGATGTATGGCGGCTCGTTGCTCTCTACCCAGCAGGGACTGTGGGCGAAAGATGGCAATAACTTTGTCTACATCGAACGCGTCACGGGCGATAACTCCCTCGGCGGTGTGAGCATTTACAGCTTTAACGACCAGCGTCGTCTGCAGGCGGTGCGTTACGCCGCGTCGGCCACGTTTGATACTGATAACAAGGTCTGGCGTCTGTCGCAGGTAGATGAATCAAACCTGCAGGATCCAAAACAGATCACCGGGTCGCAAACGGTCTCTGGCACCTGGAAAACCAACCTGACGCCGGATAAGCTCGGTGTGGTTGCGCTGGATCCGGATGCACTCTCCATCAGCGGCCTGTACAACTACGTGAAGTACCTGAAATCGAGTGGCCAGGATTCCGGACGTTATCAGCTCAACATGTGGAGCAAGGTCTTCCAGCCGCTCTCGGTGGCGGTGATGATGCTGATGGCGCTGTCGTTTATCTTTGGCCCGCTGCGTAGCGTCCCGATGGGGGTGCGTGTCGTGACAGGTATCAGCTTCGGCTTTGTCTTCTACGTTCTGGACCAAATCTTCGGCCCGCTGACGCTGGTGTACGGTATACCGCCAGTGATTGGCGCGCTGTTGCCGAGTGCCTCCTTCTTCGTGATCAGCCTCTGGCTGCTGCTGAAGCGCTCCTGACCCCCTCCCGCCTCGCTTCCCTGCCCGGGAAGTGAGGCGCATCCCCTGTTTTACCCCTCACTTTTTTGCACAACCTTCAACGTCTTGCCTGGAATTTGAGTATTATTGTGCGATGACGTCGTGAAGAGATCCCTTATGAAGCAAATTCGGTTACTGGCGCAATACTATGTCGATCTGATGATGAAGCTTGGCCTGGTGCGCTTCTCCCTGTTGCTGGCGCTGGCGCTGGTAGTGCTGGCGATTGTGGTGCAGATGGCCATTACCATGGTGCTCCATGGCCAGGTTGAGAGTATCGATCTTATACGTTCCATTTTCTTTGGCCTGTTGATTACGCCCTGGGCGGTCTATTTCCTCTCGGTAGTAGTTGAGCAACTGGAGGAGTCCCGCCAGCGGCTGACCCGGCTGGTGGAAAAGCTGGAAGAGATGCGCGAGCGCGATCTGAAGCTCAACGTGCAGCTAAAAGACAACATCGCTCAGCTGAACCAGGAGATCTCAGATCGAGAAAAAGCGGAGGCTGAGCGCCAGACTACGCTGGAACAGCTGAAAATCGAGATGAAAGAGCGTGAGCAGACGCAGATCCAGCTTGAGCAGCAGTCTTCGTTCCTGCGCTCTTTCCTTGATGCCTCCCCGGACCTGGTTTTCTACCGCAATGAAGATAAAGAGTTTTCCGGCTGTAACCGGGCGATGGAGTTACTGACCGGAAAGAGCGAAAAACAGCTTATCAATCTGCGTCCGCAGGATGTCTACTCTCCGGAGGCGGCAGCCAAAGTTATCGAAACCGATGAGAAGGTGTTCCGTCACAACGTCTCCCTGACCTACGAGCAGTGGCTCGACTACCCGGACGGGCGCAAAGCCTGCTTCGAAATCCGTAAAGTGCCCTATTACGACCGCGTCGGGAAACGCCACGGGCTGATGGGCTTCGGGCGTGATATTACCGAGCGTAAGCGTTACCAGGATGCGCTGGAGCGCGCCAGCCGGGATAAAACGACCTTTATCTCCACTATCAGCCATGAACTGCGTACTCCGCTTAACGGTATCGTCGGGTTAAGCCGCATTCTGCTCGACACCGAACTGACGGCCGAGCAGGAGAAATATCTTAAAACCATCCATGTCTCGGCGGTTACGCTCGGCAATATCTTCAACGATATTATTGATATGGATAAGATGGAGCGGCGCAAAGTCCAGCTGGATAACCAGCCGGTGGATTTCACCAGCTTCCTGGCCGATCTGGAAAACCTCTCCGGTCTGCAGGCGCAGCAGAAAGGGCTACGCTTTGTGCTGGAGCCGACCTTGCCGCTGCCGCATAAGGTGGTGACCGACGGTACGCGCCTGCGCCAGATCCTGTGGAACCTGATCAGCAACGCGGTCAAATTTACCCAGAGTGGCCAGGTGGCAGTTCGCGTGCGCTACGGCGAGGGGGAGATGCTGCACTTCGAGGTGGAAGATTCCGGGATTGGTATTCCACAGGAGGAGCAGGACAAAATCTTTGCCATGTATTACCAGGTTAAAGACAGCCATGGGGGCAAACCCGCTACCGGGACCGGCATCGGTCTGGCGGTATCGCGCCGCCTGGCGAAGAGCATGGGCGGTGATATCACGGTGACCAGCAACCCTGGGCACGGCTCTGTATTTAAACTCAGCGTTCGGGCCCCGGCAGTGGCGGAAGAGGTCGAGGACACCTTTGCCCATGATGATATGCCGCTGCCTGCCCTGCATGTGCTGCTGGTGGAAGATATCGAGCTGAACGTGATTGTCGCGCGATCGGTGCTGGAGAAACTGGGCAGCAGCGTGGATGTTGCTATGACCGGTAAAGCCGCGCTGGAGATGTTCACGCCGGGCGAATATGACCTGGTGCTGCTGGATATTCAGTTGCCGGACATGACCGGGCTGGATATCTCGCGCGAACTGACGAGCCGTTACGCCAGCGACGAACTGCCGCCGCTGGTGGCGCTGACCGCCAACGTGCTGAAAGACAAAAAAGAGTACCTGGATGCCGGTATGGACGATGTACTGAGCAAACCGCTGGCGGTACCCGCCTTAACCGCCATGATCAAGAAGTTCTGGGACACCTGTGACGAAGAGGAGAGCACCATGACGAAGGTAGATACAGAGAAAGCACAGTCTTTGCTGGATATCGACATGCTCGAGCAGTACATCGATCTGGTTGGTCCGAAGTTGATCACCGATGGCCTGGCCATCTTCGAGAAGATGATGCCGGGCTATTTAAACTTGCTCGAGTCAAACCTGACGGCGCGGGACAAGAAAGGCATCGTTGAAGAGGGACACAAGATCAAAGGTGCGGCCGGATCGGTGGGTTTGCGCCATCTGCAGCAGCTTGGACAGCAGATTCAGTCTCCGGATTTACCCGCTTGGGAAGATAACGTGGGTGAATGGGTTGAGGAGATGAAGCAGGAGTGGCAGAACGATGTCGCCGTGCTAAAAGCCTGGGTGGAAAGCAGAAAAAAATGACCCCGGTAGACCGGGGTGCGCGAATACTGCGCCAACACCAGGGAAATCTTGGCTGCGCCTGAATAGGAATAGTTTTTTCGTAAATGACGTAGCCGGAAACTTTAGGCCGCACGCAGTTAAGATAGCAAATCTTAAATACGTTGTTACATGAATCAGTTAAATGTGTGAAGCATACCGTTTTAATCAGAATCTTTAATGTGCATTTAACATTTTTCGAGAGGGATCGCAGGATGAAAAAGGTTGGCGTGGTACTCAGCGGGTGTGGTGTTTACGATGGTTCTGAAATTCATGAAGCTGTTTTGACGCTACTGGCTCTGGCGCGTAACGGCGCCGAAGCGGTCTGCTTCGCACCGGATAAAACCCAGGTAGACGTGATCAACCACCTGACCGGCGAAACGATGGCCGAGAGCCGTAATGTCCTGATTGAGGCTGCGCGGATCGCCCGTGGACAGGTTCGTCCGCTCAGCGAGGCGCGGGCTACCGAGCTGGACGCACTGATTGTGCCAGGCGGTTTTGGCGCGGCAAAAAACCTGAGTGATTTTGCCGCCCAGGGGAGTGGTTGCCGGGTAGACGGTGATTTAAAAGCGCTGGCGCTGCAGATGCATGAAGCCGGCAAACCGTTGGGCTTTATCTGTATCGCCCCTGCGATGTTGCCGGCCATTTTTGATATGCCGCTGCGCCTGACCATCGGAACGGATATTGATACTGCTGAGGCTATCGAGGATATGGGCGGTGAGCATATCCCCTGTCCGGTGGATGATATCGTGGTCGACGAAGAGAACAGGATCGTCACCACACCCGCTTACATGCTGGCACAAACTATTGCGGAAGCGGCGACGGGCATTGAGAAGCTGGTTACGCGCGTACTGGTGCTCGCTGCATGAAGTTAAGACGTCCGAAAGCGGGTTGGTTAAGACGGATCGTCATTCGCATTCTGTTGGTTATGGCGGTCTTCTGGGGTGGGGGCATCGCCCTGTTCAGCTTCCTGCCGGTGCCGTTTTCAGCGGTAATGGTTGAACGTCAGGTGAGCAACTGGCTGAGCGGTAATTTCAGCTACGTTGCGCACTCTGACTGGGTGAGTATGGATGAGATCTCCCCCTGGATGGGGCTGGCCGTGATTGCCGCCGAAGATCAAAAATTCCCTCAGCACTGGGGGTTTGACGTCGGGGCGATCGAGAAGGCGCTAGCGCATAACGATCGTAACGAGAGCCGTATCCGCGGAGCATCGACGCTTTCTCAGCAGACGGCGAAAAACCTGTTTTTATGGGACGGTCGCAGCTGGGTGAGAAAGGGCTTTGAAGCCGGGCTTACGCTGGGTATCGAAACGGTGTGGAGTAAGAAACGGATCCTGACCGTATATCTCAATATCGCGGAATTTGGCGAAGGGATATTTGGTGCCGAAGCTGCGGCGCAGCGCTATTTCAACAAACCTGCCAGCCGTCTGACGGCGTCGGAGGCCGCGCTGCTGGCGGCTGTGTTACCGAACCCGATTCGCTTTAAGGCCAGTGCGCCATCAGGCTATGTACGTAGCCGTCAGGCATGGATCCTGCGCCAGATGCGCCAGCTCGGTGGGGAAGGATTTATGCAGGCCAATAAGCTGCATTAATCCTCGTCAAACCCGGCGTTGAACAGCGCAATAACCGCTGCCAGCGCCTCCACTTCCTGCGGGCCGGTGGCTTCAATTTCGATCTGACGGCCCTTTGCCGAATCCAGCATCAGCAGAGCGATTACGCTGTTGGCTTCGGCTTCGGTGCCTTCGTCGTTACGCAGCAGCACTTCCGCGTCAAATCCCTGCATCAGTTCAAATAACTTCATCGCCGGGCGGGCATGCATGCCCAGCTTATTGGTGATTTCAACGGTCTGCTTTACGGTCATGTTTTACGTTTTTCCAGCGTACGATGACGGGACTGCACGTTTTTACCGCGCGAGCGGAAATAGTCAGCCAGTTGCTCAGCAATATAGACCGAACGGTGTTTGCCCCCGGTACAGCCAATCGCCACCGTCAGGTAGCTGCGATTGTTTGTCTCCAGCATCGGCAACCAGAGTTCAAGATAGCTGCGCGTCTGATAGATAAAGTTATGCACTTCCGTATGTCTGTCAAGGAAGGCAGCAACCGGCTTATCCAGGCCGGTCATCGGGCGCAGCTTCGGATCCCAGTGCGGGTTCGGTAAGAAGCGCACGTCAAACACGTAGTCTGCATCGATAGGGATACCGTGCTTAAAGCCGAACGATTCAAAGACCATCGTCAGCTCGCGTTCGCGTTTACCCAGTAATCGGGTACGCAGCATCTCCGCCAGCTCATGGACCGACATCTCTGAGGTATCGACGATCAGATCGGCGCGCGAGCGCAGCGGCTCCAGCAGATCGCTCTCCTGGTCAATGGCACTTTCCAGCGACAGGTTTTTACTGGAGAGCGGATGCAGCCGGCGGGTGTCACTGTAGCGACGAATCAGCGTGTTGCGATCGGCATCAAGGAACAGCAGCTGAGGTGAAAAGGCCTCCGGCAGGTTGCTCATCGCCTGCTCAAAGATCTCCGGCGATTCAGGCATGTTACGCACGTCGATGCTGACTGCCGCAGAGATCTGCCGATCCGCCAGCGAACGGGCCAGCTCGGGCAGAAGCACCACCGGCAGGTTATCCACGCAGTAAAAGCCCATATCTTCCAGCGCGCGCAGGGCGACCGATTTCCCGGAGCCCGAACGCCCGCTGACGATCATCAGCACCATGTACCGTTTCTCCTCAGGACCACAGATGTTAAAGCCATCACCCGATTACGCCTCATCCTGATTGCCTTCCGTTTCTGTAATAATTTGATAAAGCTCTTCGTCGCTCTGCGCCGCGCGTAAACGACGACAGATGGTTTTATCCGCCAGACGTTTAGCCACCAGCGAGAGCGTGTGCAGATGCGTTTTGGTCTGATCGGCTGGCACCAGCAGGGCAAACAGCAGATCGACCGGCTGGTTATCAATGGCATCGAAGGCGATAGGTGTTTCCAGTTGAACAAACACCCCTACAGCGCGCAGAGTATCCTCTTCCAGTTTGCCATGTGGAATGGCGATGCCGTTACCGATGCCGGTACTGCCCATTTTTTCGCGGGTGAGGATCGCTTCAAATACCACTTGTGGCGCCAGACTCAGCTGTTTTGCGGCCAGTTCACTGATGATCTCCAGCGCACGTTTTTTGCTCTGGCAGTGAACGGCACTGCGGGTACATTCCTGATTAAGGACACTGCTCAGTTGTAGAGTGGAATCGTTATTCATCATAATTTCACCTAAGCGCTAACTGTACAAAGGGCCCGTTGTGTTTCACAACAGGCCGTCCTGCACCCGTTAACTGCCCGGACAATTAGTGTTGTTTCAGTTTGTCTTTATGTTTGTTTAGCTGTCGTGCCAGCTTGTCAATCAAGCCGTCGATAGCCGCGTACATGTCCTGCCCTTCCGCACTGGCATGGATTTCGCCCCCGTTGACGTGCAAGGTAGCATCCGAGATATGAGTCACTTTTTCCACTTTTAACACAACATAGACCTGGTTGATCCTCTCGAAATACTGCTCGAGCTTAGCGAATTTGGTATTCACAAATTCACGCAGGGATTCAGTGATTTCGACATTGTGTCCTGTGATGTTGAGCTGCATAGTGTCTTCCTTATCGGTTGTGTCAGACCAGTTGTTTACGCTGGTTTGACGGCGGAATGGATAAAGACTCTCGATACTTCGCAACAGTGCGGCGTGCCACCATGATACCTTGTTCGGACAGCATGGTGGTCAACTTACTGTCACTCAGCGGTTTCGCGGGGTTTTCCGCGGCGATCAATTTTTTCACCAGCGCCCGAATGGCCGTCGACGAGGCTTCGCCGCCGCCTTCGGTGTTGACATGGCTGGAGAAAAAATACTTAAGCTCAAAAATGCCACGCGGACTGTGCAGATACTTCTGCGTCGTCACGCGAGAAATGGTCGACTCATGCATCTCGACGGCCTGGGCGATATCCGCCAGCACCATCGGTTTCATAAACTCTTCACCCTGCTCAAAAAACGCCTGTTGCTGCTCCACGATGCAGCGGCTGACGCGCAGTAGTGTATCATTGCGGCTCTCAAGGCTTTTGATCAGCCAGCGGGCTTCCTGCAGATTACTGCGGATAAACTGGTTATCCGAGTCGTTGCGCGAGCTGGTGCACATTGAGGCGTATTGCTGATTGATTTGCAGGCGGGGAATGCTGTCGGAATTCAGCTCTACGGTCCACAGACCGTTATGTTTGCGCACCAGCACATCGGGAATAACATACTCCGGCTCGCTGGTCTGGATAGATTGCCCCGGGCGCGGATCCAGCGACTGGATCAGGTTGACCGCCTCTTTCAGGATCTCCTCTTTCAGCCGCGTGACGCGCATCAGTGAGCGGAAATCGTGGTTGGCAAGCAGATCCAGATGTTCGCTGATGATAAGCCGGGCCTCTTCCAGCCACGGGGTCTCTTTAACAAACTGCGAAAGCTGAATGAGCAGGCAGTCACGGAGATCTCTCGCGGCAACGCCAATCGGGTCAAAGCGCTGAACGCGTTTCAGGACCGCTTCGACCTCTTCAAGCTCAATCTCGTCATCGCCTATGCTCTCCAGAATATCGTCCAGCGACACGGTCAGATAGCCGGTCTCATCCACGGCATCCACAATGGAGGTGGCGATGGCGCGATCGGTATCGGAGAACGGCGTCAGCTCCACCTGCCACATCAGGTAATCCTGCAGTGACTGGGTGGTCTCGCCCTGATAGACCGGCAGCTCGTCATCCTGGTAGTCTGCGCGCGTACCGGATGGCGTGCCGGCGGTGTAGATCTCATCCCAGCTGGCATCGAGAGGGAGCTCGTCAGGCATCTCTTTTTGCTCAAGAGCATCCACCGTGTCGAGGGTCTCGTTATCCTGGCTTTGTTGCGTTTCTACCTCATCGTGAAGATCGGTTTGCTCGAGCAGAGGGTTACTTTCCAGCGCTTGCTGGAGCTCCTGCTGCAGTTCCAGCGTCGACAGTTGCAACAGACGAATAGCCTGTTGTAACTGCGGCGTCATTGCCAGCTGTTGGCTGAGCCTTAATTGCAAACCTTGCTTCATGTTCAGAGCATTTTTCTCCGTTTACGCGAGTCTTAACTTCTACCCTATCAGAGTCTGAAGTCTTCCCCAAGATACACGCGCTTAACATGATCGTCTTCGAGGATCTGCTGCGGGGTACCGTGGGCGATGAGGTGGCCCTGGCTGACGATATAGGCACGCTCACACACCGCCAGCGTCTCACGTACGTTGTGGTCGGTGATGAGAACCCCGAGGCCACTGTCGCGCAGATGCTCAATAATACGTTTGATATCGATAACCGAAATGGGGTCAACCCCGGCAAACGGTTCATCGAGCAGAATAAATTTCGGATTAGCCGCCAGCGCACGGGCAATTTCCACACGGCGGCGTTCACCGCCGGAGAGCGCCTGGCCCATGTTGTCGCGCAGGTGTTCGATATGGAACTCTTCCATCAGCTCGTTGGCGCGATCCTGACGCTGTTCGGCGGTCAGATCATCGCGGATCTGCAGCACCGCCATCAGGTTATCGAAAACGCTCAGACGACGGAAAATTGAGGCTTCCTGCGGCAGATAACCGATCCCGCGGCGCGCACGGGCGTGCAGGGGCAGCAGGCTGATATCTTCTTCATCAATAATGATGTTACCCGCGTCGCGCGGAACAATGCCCACCACCATATAAAAGGTGGTGGTTTTACCTGCACCGTTAGGACCCAACAGGCCGACAATCTCGCCGGAGTTGACGGTCAAACTGACATCTTCCACGACGCGGCGGCCCTTATAGGCTTTGGCGAGATTCTTTGCAGTTAATGTTGCCATAACGAATTAGTTACTCTTTTTCTGTGCCGGGGCCTGATTGCTATTTTTGTCCTGCAGCTGCGATGGAACCAGTACGGTGGTCACGCGTTTGCCTTTCTCGCTGAAGGCCTGCATTTTCTGCTCTTTGACCAGGTAGGTGATCTTGTCGCCCTTGATGTTGCTGTCGAGCTGCTCCAGATACGCATTACCGGTAAGGACAACGAAATCTTTCGCCAGCTCGTAGTGCATCTGGGAGGCGTGGCCTTTCACCGGCTTGCCGTTATCCTGCATCTGATAGAAGGTGGCCGGGTTGCCGTAGCCATCGATAATCTCTTTCCCGTCCTCACCGCCAGGACGCGTCACCACCACTTTGTCGGCATTAATTTTGATGGTGCCCTGAGTCACAACCACGTTGCCGGTAAAGGTCACCACGTTGCCTTGCATATCGAGTGATTGCGTATCGGATTCGATATGAATCGGCTGCTCGGTATCACCCGTCACAGCAAGCGCAGGCAGGCTAAGGGCCAGCAGGGCGCTGGCTATAACACAATTAAGGCTGAGTTTGTTTGTTTTGAATTTCATAAGAGGTTCTAACCTTTTCAATCAGCTCTGCGTTCTTGCTGCGTAAGTTCCCGCGCATTCTCAGACCGCTGGAATTAAATGTTGTGCCGTATAACGTGACCAGATCCTGCGATGTTACATCCTGCGTCACAAGATTTATCTGTGCGTTATCGGTCGTGATTTTGCGCAACTGCGCATCTGCGGTCAGCGCATTCACTTCAACATGGCCATACAGATAAAGCATACGGTCATTCGTCAGTTTTGCCCGATCTGCTTTAATCGACCATGTCGGAATTTTATCGGTATCAAACGTGGTCATCACGGGTTGAGTAAACCATGAGACGCCCTGTTCGGAAAAATACTCAACGTGCTGAGCGATAAGGCGATAATTCAGCGCCCCTTCCGGGCTGTAAACGACGGTATCGCTGTGATCGCTTTTATACGTTGGATCGTTGGTGTTGACCGTCGGCGCTTGTTCGTCGTCCCGGTCAGCGAGATTCACACCAATCAGTACCAGTGCGACAAGCGTTAGCAGAATAATAACCCAACGTCTGGTTTTACTCATATCGATTGCCCTTTGGCCTCATCAAGCTTACCTTGCGCCAGCAGTAACAGGTCGCAGACTTCTCGTACTGCGCCACGGCCACCGTTAATCCGGGTGACATAGTCAGCGCGTGGGATCAAAAGCGGATGGGCATCGGCCACGGCGATGCTAAGCCCAACTTCTGCCATCACTGGCCAGTCAATAAGATCGTCTCCGACATAGGCAACGTTTTCCGGGGCAATCGCAAGTTTACCAAGTAAGTCCCTGAAAGCGACCATCTTATCGGATTGCCCCTGATAGAGATGGGTAATGCCCAGCGTTTCGCACCGATCTTCTACCAGTTTAGCCTTACGTCCGGTGATGATGGCAACTTCTATGCCAGACGTCAGGGCACAGCGAATCCCATAGCCATCACGCACGTTGAACGCTTTCAGCTCTTCACCATTATTGCCCATGTAAATCAGGCCGTCTGACAGCACGCCATCCACATCCAGGATCAGCAGGCGAATTTTCTCGGCCTGCGACATCATCTGCGCGCTTACCGGGCCATAACAGGTTGCAAGGGATGCACCCGTATTAATCATTGTCTTATCCTTCATTACACTACGCCTGCGCGCAAAAGATCATGCATATGTACCACACCCAGTAACTGGTCGCCATCGGCAACCATAACGGAGGTGATATGGCGGGACTGCATCAGGTTCAGTACCTCAACGGCCAGCGTGCCGGGACGCACCCGAATGCCGCCTGAGGTCATCACATCGGCGATACCCAGCTTACGGACATCCACACCCATATCGAACACGCGACGGAGATCCCCGTCGGTAAAGATACCCTCAATCTTCATCTGATCGTTGCAGATGACGGTCATCCCCAGGTTTTTACGGGTAATTTCCAGCAGCGCATCGCGCAGGGAGGCCTCTTTACTGACGTGCGGAATTTCATCCCCCGTATGCATAATATCATTCACGCGCAGCAGCAGTTTACGTCCCAGCGCACCGCCCGGATGGGAGAGGGCGAAATCTTCGGCGGTAAAGCCGCGCGCTTCCAGCAGGGCGACGGCCAGCGCATCACCCATAACCAGCGCGGCAGTGGTGCTGGAGGTCGGCGCCAGCCCCAGGGGACAGGCTTCTTTTGGCACTTTAACGCACAGGTGGATATCTGCGGCGCGCGCCATGCTGCTCTCCGGACGGCTGGTAATACAGATCAGGGGAACGTGCAGGCGTTTCAGGACCGGGATCAGCGCCAGGATCTCATTCGATTCGCCCGAGTTGGATAACGCAATGACGATATCCTGTGACGAAACCATACCCAGATCGCCATGCGCCGCTTCGCCGGGATGGACGAAAAACGCTTTCGTGCCGGTACTGGCGAAGGTCGCTGCCATTTTACGGCCAATATGGCCAGATTTACCCATCCCCATCACCACGACTTTGCCAGGACAGTGGAAAAGTTTTTCGCACGCCAGGCTAAAGTCCTGATTAATGTATTGATCTAACTGCGCCAGACCTTCACGTTCAATCTCCAGAACCTCTTTTCCTGCTTTCTGAAAGTCAAAACCCGGCTGCAATTCTATTTGCGACATAATGCGTTTCCGTTTACCCAGAGAGAAGCGGCGAGAGCCAGTACAGCATCGCCATCCATACGACAAATCCCACCGTCAGCAGCGCACCAGCGCCCTGACCAATCTGCCTTTTTCGCCGCCAGCAGAGCAGGGCGAAAATTACGCTGACTAAGACCATCACACCATAATCGCGGCTGAACGCGAGCGGATTAAACGCGCCAGGGGCAATCAGGGCAGGCAGGCCAAGCACGATAGCAATATTAAAAATATTCGAGCCGATGATATTGCCAATCGCCATGTCGTCTTCACCCTTACGCGCCCCGGCGATAGCCGTTGCGAGCTCAGGCAAACTGGTACCAATGGCAATCACCGTCAGGCCGATGGTTAACTCGCTCATGGCGAAATAGTTGGCCAGAACCGTAGCGTTATCTACAATCATCTGCGTCGCCATGGGCATGATGATTAACGCCACGCCCAGCCAGAGCAGCGCGACGGGTAAGTTCCCCTCACGCGGCAGCTCTGCCACCTGTTCGCGGGTTAACGTGTCACTGCCTTGCTTTTCTGCCGCCCGGGCAAGCTTCACGATATAAAACAGCCAGATGACCGCCAGCGCCAGCAGAAAAATGCCATCGCTGAGGGTTAACTGCCCGTCATATAACACATAACCCGCCAGCAGGCTGACAATTAACATTAGCGGTAATTCACGCCGCAGAACATCAGAATGCACGCGAAAAGGATGCAGTAGCGCAGCCAGGCCCAGGATGAGCAAGATATTGACGATATTGGAGCCAATAGCCGTTCCCACCGCAAGATCAACCTGATCGTGCATCGAGGCGGCCGCAGAGACGATGATCTCCGGCAGGGAAGTGCCTACGCTGACCACCGTCATCCCAATAATCAGGGGGGGAACACCCAACAAACGGCAGAGGATAGAAGCGGAGAACACCAGACGGTCGGCACTGTAGACCACCAAAAGTAAACCAATTATTAACAGTGCCGTTGCAAGAAGCATCAAAAGTCCTTTCTTCAGGTATACTCGCCGGTCCACTGAGAAAAAATCTCTGCCGCTGCATACTGTCTGTAGATGTAACGAATCCTAATTTTGACTTTATGCGCTGTAAAAGTAAAACAAATGCCAGCTTTCGCTTACCTGCAGAGGTAATATTCTGTAAAAATGTTGGGTTTGCGGCGAAATCAGGCATCAAGCTGATCCTGAACCGGCAACAGAAAGGAAATGTACATGAGCCTGAATGAGGCGAATATAGTCGATGTCCGTGGCGTCAGCTTCACGCGCAGCAGCCGGGTCATTTTTGACAACATCTCTCTCACCGTGCCCCGCGGTAAAATTACCGCCATCATGGGCCCTTCCGGCATTGGTAAAACAACGCTGTTACGCCTGATTGGGGGGCAAATTCCGCCAGGCGAGGGCGAGATCCTTTTTGATGGCGAAAATATTCCGGCGATGTCACGTTCGCGCCTCTATACCGTGCGTAAACGCATGAGCATGCTGTTCCAGTCCGGGGCGCTATTTACTGACATGAATGTCTTCGATAATGTCGCCTACCCGCTGCGCGAGCATACGCGCTTGCCGCCGGCGCTGCTGAAAAGCACCGTGATGATGAAGCTCGAGGCTGTGGGACTGCGTGGGGCGGCGAAGCTGATGCCTTCTGAACTCTCTGGTGGTATGGCCCGCCGGGCGGCGCTGGCGCGCGCGATTGCGCTGGAACCCGATTTGATCATGTTCGATGAGCCGTTTGTCGGGCAGGACCCTATCACCATGGGCGTGCTGGTCAAACTTATCTCTGAGCTGAACAGCGCGCTGGGTGTAACCTGTATTGTGGTATCTCACGACGTACCGGAAGTGCTGAGCATTGCCGACTACGCCTATATCGTAGCGGATAAAAAAATTGTGGCGCATGGCAGTGCCCAATCATTGCAGACCAACAGCGATGCGCGAGTTCGTCAGTTCCTCGACGGCATTGCAGATGGCCCCGTGCCGTTCCGTTATCCTGCGGGTGATTATCATAAAGATCTATTGGGAATAGGGAGTTAAGCCACTCATGCTGTTAAATGCGTTGGCCGCTCTCGGACACCGTGGCATAAAAACCATCAGGACGTTCGGGCGTGCCGGGTTGATGTTATTCAATGCGCTGGTCGGGAAACCGGAATTCCGCAAACATGCCCCTCTGCTGGTACGCCAGCTGTATAATGTCGGCGTGCTGTCGATGCTCATTATCATCGTTTCCGGGGTCTTTATCGGGATGGTGCTGGGGCTGCAGGGGTATCTGGTTCTCACCACCTACAGCGCAGAAACCAGCCTCGGAATGCTGGTGGCGCTCTCCCTGCTGCGTGAGCTGGGGCCGGTGGTCGCCGCGCTGTTATTCGCAGGGCGTGCCGGTTCAGCGCTGACCGCTGAAATCGGCCTGATGCGCGCCACGGAGCAGCTCTCCAGTATGGAAATGATGGCCGTGGATCCGCTGCGTCGGGTCATCTCGCCGCGCTTCTGGGCCGGTATGATTTCGCTGCCGCTGTTAACGATCCTCTTTGTCGCGGTCGGCATCTGGGGCGGTTCGATGGTTGGCGTGCAGTGGAAAGGGATCGATGCCGGCTTCTTCTGGTCAGCGATGCAAAGCGCCGTTGACTGGCGTCTGGATCTGGTTAACTGCCTGATTAAAAGCGCGGTATTTGCCGTGACGATCACCTGGATTGCGCTGTTCAATGGCTACGATGCGATCCCGACCTCTGCCGGTATCAGCCGGGCAACCACCCGTACCGTTGTTCATTCGTCGCTGGCCATACTGGCTCTGGATTTTGTGCTCACCGCACTGATGTTTGGGAAATGAGTTCATGCAAACGAAAAAAGTAGAAATTTGGGTTGGCGTATTTGTCCTGCTGGCGCTGCTGGCAGCACTCTTTTTAAGCTTTAAAGTGGCGGACGTAACGACCATCCGCACCGAGCCGACATACCGTATTTATGCCACCTTCGATAACATCGGTGGCCTGAAGAGCCGTTCTCCGGTGCGTATTGGCGGGGTGGTAGTAGGGCGTGTTGCCGATATCACCCTCGATGAGAAAACCTATCTGCCACGCGTGGCGCTGGATATCGAAGAGCGCTACAACCATATCCCGGACACCAGCTCCCTCTCTATCCGTACATCCGGTCTGTTAGGGGAACAATATCTGGCGCTGAACGTCGGTTTTGAGGATCCCGAGCTGGGAACGACTATCCTGAAAGACGGTGGCGTGATTCAGGATACGAAATCAGCCATGGTGCTGGAAGATATGATTGGTCAGTTCCTTTACAACAGCAACAGTAAAGGGGGTGACGAGAATCAAGCTGCGCAGACCCCTGCGCAGAGTGACATTACGCCGCCTGTTGGCACGACGAATTCATCTCAGGAGAAGTAATTCATGATTAAACGACTGTTAATGGTTGCCATGCTGATGATTGCCCCTCTGACTGCAGCTAACGCAGCCGATCAGAGCAATCCTTATCAACAGATGAATGAGGCAGCAAAGAAAACCTTCGATCGCCTTAAAAATGAGCAGCCGAAGATCCGCTCCAATCCTGATTACCTGCGTGATGTGGTTGACCAGGAACTGCTGCCCTATGTCCAGGTGAAATATGCCGGCGCGCTGGTGCTGGGCCGTTACTACAAAGACGCAACGCCTGCGCAGCGCGAAGCCTATTTCGCTGCGTTCCGTGAATATCTGAAGCAGGCCTACGGTCAGGCTCTCGCCATGTACCACGGTCAGACGTATCAGATCGCACCGGAACAGCCGCTGGGTTCTGCGACCATCGTGCCTATTCGCGTGACCATCGTCGATCCGAACGGTCGTCCGCCAGTGCGTCTGGATTTCCAGTGGCGTAAGAACACCCAGAGCGGTAACTGGCAGGCTTACGACATGATTGCGGAAGGCGTCAGCATGATCACCACCAAGCAGAACGAATGGAGCGATCTGCTGCGTACCAAGGGCATTGATGGTCTGACCGCGCAGCTGAACAGCATCGCACGTCAGAAAATTACCCTGGAAGGAAACAAGTAATTATGTCGCAGTTGAGCTGGACCCGTGAGGGTGAGACGTTATTACTCTCAGGCGAGCTGGATCAGGATTATCTGAATCCTCTGTGGGATGCGCGGGACGATGCCATGAAGGGGGTTTCCCGTATCGACCTGAGCGGTATCTCTCGCGTGGATACGGCGGGTGTAGCGTTGCTGGTTCATCTGGTCTCAGCGGGCAAGCAGCAGGGCATCCCGGTGACGCTTTCAGGCGTCAGCGACAATGTCGTCACCCTGGCCCAGCTCTATAATCTGCCGGAAGACGTATTGCCCCGCTAATTTTTTCAGTACGTTACTATCAAAAGCCCTGACAGTTTCATCGTCGGGGCTTTTTGCTTATTTAAGACCGCGCCACTTTGCTCTAAGATGTTGGGCTTGTTTTCACTACCAGATGATATAGAACCCATGGAAAATCATGAAATCCAGACAGTGCTGATGAACGCACTCGCCCTTCAGGAAGTCCACGTCTCCGGCGACGGCAGCCACTTTCAGGTTATTGCTGTGGGTGAGATTTTTGACGGCATGAGCCGCGTGAAGAAGCAGCAGGCTGTCTATGCGCCGCTGATGGAATATATCGCGGATAATCGTATCCATGCCCTGTCGATCAAGGCGTTTACCCCTACAGAGTGGGCACGCGATCGCAAACTAAACGGTTTTTGAGCTGAGGGTGATTTGCCCGCAGCACGGTTGAATTCATACAGAGAGTAATTACATGGACAAATTTCGTGTTCAGGGGCCGACGCGTCTCCAGGGCGAAGTCACAATTTCCGGCGCTAAAAATGCCGCGCTGCCGATCCTCTTCGCCGCACTGCTTGCGGAAGAGCCGGTAGAGATCCAGAACGTACCGAAGCTGAAAGACATTGATACCACCATGAAACTGCTCGGCCAGTTGGGTACCAAGGTTGAGCGTAACGGATCCGTATGGATCGATGCCAGCAACGTGAATAACTTCTCAGCCCCTTACGATCTGGTGAAGACCATGCGCGCATCCATCTGGGCGCTGGGTCCGCTGGTAGCCCGTTTTGGGCAGGGCCAGGTCTCTCTGCCGGGCGGGTGCGCCATTGGCGCGCGTCCGGTGGATCTGCACATTTTTGGCCTTGAGAAGCTGGGCGCAGAAATTAAGCTGGAAGAGGGCTACGTGAAGGCCTCCGTGAATGGCTGTCTGAAAGGCGCCCACATCGTGATGGACAAGGTAAGCGTTGGCGCTACCGTCACCATCATGTCCGCAGCGACGCTGGCCGAAGGGACCACCATCATCGAGAACGCCGCGCGCGAGCCGGAGATCGTGGATACCGCGAACTTCCTGAATACGCTGGGCGCGAAGATCACCGGTCAGGGCACCGATCGTATTACCATTGAAGGCGTTGCACGTCTGGGTGGTGGTGTATATCGCGTCCTGCCTGACCGTATCGAAACCGGGACCTTCCTGGTCGCTGCAGCCATCTCCGGCGGTAAGATCGTCTGCCGCAACGCCCAGCCTGATACGCTGGACGCGGTACTGGCAAAACTGCGCGAAGCGGGTGCCGATGTTGAAACTGGCGAAGACTGGATCAGCCTGGATATGCACGGTAAGCGTCCGAAAGCCGTTAACGTGCGTACCTCTCCGCATCCGGCATTCCCGACCGATATGCAGGCCCAGTTCACTCTGCTGAACCTGGTGGCGGAAGGGACGGGGGTGATCACTGAAACGATCTTTGAAAACCGTTTTATGCACGTACCGGAACTGATCCGTATGGGCGCCCACGCTGAGATCGAAAGTAATACCGTGATCTGTCATGGCGTAGAGAAACTGTCTGGTGCTCAGGTGATGGCAACCGATCTGCGTGCTTCTGCAAGCCTGGTGCTGGCAGGTTGTATTGCGGAAGGTACGACGCTCGTGGATCGTATTTATCACATCGATCGCGGCTATGAACGCATTGAAGATAAACTGCGCGCCCTGGGTGCAAATATTGAGCGTGTAAAAGGCGAGTAATCGTCCCGGCAGCCCCCTGCCACATTGACCGGGGGGTTGCTAGTCCCGTTTAGATGAGCGTCATTCCTGGCGCTCTTTTTCTTGTTTTTTCTGGCGCATCATGCGCGTTCTGTCGACAAATTCGTGCGTGATCGGGTCGTGGTAGCGCGATGGCCAGATAATCCAGGGGTCAGTGCCGAGTGCCGTAGCAATGATCAGTTCTCCCTTTGGCCAGGGGCGAGTCAGCGCATTTGCCAGGGTGGATGAACTCAGGCCATTACGGCGGGATTCTGCAGCAAGCGATGTTCCCTTTTTACGCAGCGCGGCGATGATATCGGCCGAGTGCCAGTCGGTAAATTTCTTATCCATTCAGCTATCCCTCTGTTCGGGTACATGTACGTCATTTCCTCTTAAATGACAGTGTTACTATACCTTCTTCGAACATCGGTTCTAAAAAGTTCGCATTACAGGAGGCAATATTCGGATTTTGCCAGGGCTTTAATCATGCGGCCTGTAAGCGGATTATTTAACAATTTGATGGATAAAAACTGGAGCTTATTGGAACTCTCTTTTCACGTAAAAGAGAGTTCATTGAGGATTATCGATCGCGCTGAACGGCAATATGCGCGAGCCCGATCAGGGCATCTCGCCATGGGCTGTCCGGGATGACCTGAAGTGCGGCGATCGCTTTATCGGCCTCTTCCTCTGCACGCTGGCGCGTCCATTCCAGGGAACCACAGGTTGCCATTGCTTCCAGTACTGGTTCCAGAAGGTGTCGGCCGTTTCCTTGCTCAATGGCTTCGCGGATAAGCTTAGCCTGCTCAGGGGTGCCGTTACGCATAGCATGCAGCAGCGGCAGCGTCGGTTTACCTTCGTTCAGGTCATCACCGACGTTCTTGCCGAGCGTTTCGCCGTCGGCGCTATAGTCGAGCAGATCGTCAATCAGCTGGAAGGCGGTGCCAAGGTAGCGCCCGTAATCCTGCAGCCCACGCTCCTGCTCGTCAGTACAGCCGGCCAGAATACCGGAGCACTGGGCAGCGGCCTCAAACAGACGGGCGGTTTTGCTGTAGATCACCCGCATGTAGCTCTCTTCGGTGATGTCCGGGTCGTTGACGTTCATCAGCTGCAGAACTTCACCTTCCGCGATGACGTTCACCGCTTTGGACATCACTTCCAGGATCTTCAACGATCCCAGGCTGGTCATCATCTGGAAAGCGCGCGTATAGATAAAATCGCCTACCAGTACGCTGGCTGCATTGCCGAACGCGGCGTTGGCAGTGGCTTTGCCACGACGCATATCGGACTCATCGACAACGTCATCATGCAGCAGCGTGGCGGTATGGATAAATTCGATCAGCGCTGCGATCGTTACGTGCGCGTTCTCCTGATAGCCGACCGCGCGGGCGGCCAGCACAGCGATCATCGGACGGATGCGTTTACCCCCGCCGCTGACGATGTAATAACCCAACTGATTGATTAGTTGAACGTCAGAATCGAGCTGTTCCAGGATCGCTGCATTCACACCCGCCATATCTTGCGCGGTTAACTCATTGATTTTTTCTAAATTCATCGCAAAAGCCGGGCTTTAAGTCCTGTTTACCACATGTCAAATGGGCTAACGAAGGGTTCGGTTTATCAATAGTAGCGCTGATTGTACTGAAAAAACGCGGCAGATAAACGTTACCGTACGTGTTGTGTTTTTTTTCTTCATGTATTGACTGTAGCACTTGTCAAAGGCTCGCGTTTTGCGTAATATTCGCGCCCTATTGTGAATATTTATAGCGCACTCTGAATCACACGAGGATGTGCGCGGAAGCGGAGTTTATATGTACGCGGTTTTCCAAAGTGGTGGTAAACAACACCGAGTAAGCGAAGGTCAGACCGTTCGCCTGGAAAAGCTGGACATCGCAACTGGCGAATCTATTGAATTCGCTGAAGTTCTGATGATCGCAAACGGTGAAGAAGTCAAAATCGGCGTTCCTTTCGTTGATGGCGGCGTTATCAAAGCTGAAGTTGTTGCTCATGGTCGTGGCGAGAAAGTTAAAATCGTTAAGTTTCGTCGTCGTAAACACTACCGTAAGCAGCAGGGCCACCGTCAGTGGTTCACTGATGTGAAAATTACTGGCATCAGCGCCTAAGACCTGAGGAGAGATTTAAATGGCACATAAAAAGGCTGGCGGCTCCACACGTAACGGTCGCGATTCAGAAGCTAAACGCCTCGGCGTTAAGCGTTTCGGTGGCGAAACCGTTCTGGCGGGTAGCATCATCGTTCGTCAGCGTGGCACTAAGTTCCACGCGGGTAACAACGTAGGTTGCGGTCGTGACCACACTCTGTTTGCTAAAGCAGACGGTAAAGTGAAATTTGAAGTTAAAGGCCCGAACAACCGTAAATACATCAGCATTGTTGCTGAGTAAGGTTTTCTCGGTCCGGTAACGGATTAAAGCCCCGCAACGTGTTGCGGGGCTTTTTACATTGGAAACCCGGTAATTTTTTCGGTAGGGAAAACGGGCATGAAGCAGCAGGCCGGCATTGGTATTCTTTTGGCGCTCACTACCGCAATGTGCTGGGGTGCGCTGCCAATTGCAATGAAGCAGGTACTGGAAGTGATGGAGCCGCCAACGGTGGTCTTCTACCGCTTCCTGATGGCCGGTATTGGATTGGGCATTATCCTTGCGCTAAAGGGTAAGCTTCCTCCGCTGCGCATCTTTCGCAAACCGCGCTGGCTGGTGCTGCTGGCGATTGCGACAGGCGGCCTGTTCGGGAACTTCATTCTGTTCAGTTCTTCCCTGCAATACCTCAGTCCCACGGCCTCGCAGGTAATTGGCCAGCTCTCGCCGGTAGGCATGATGGTTGCCAGCGTCTTTATCCTGAAGGAGAAGATGCGCGGCACGCAGATTATCGGGGCACTGATGCTGCTTTGCGGTCTGGTGTTGTTCTTCAATACCAGTCTGATAGAGATTTTTACCCGCCTGACGGATTACACTTGGGGTGTAATTTTCGGGGTGGGCGCGGCGGCGGTATGGGTGAGTTATGGCGTCGCGCAAAAGGTGTTATTACGCCGTCTGGCGTCACAGCAGATTCTGTTTTTGCTGTACACTTTATGTACTATTGCCCTGTTGCCACTGGCGAAGCCGGGAGTCATTTCCCAGTTAAGCGACTGGCAGCTGGCGTGTCTGATCTTTTGTGGTCTGAACACGTTAGTGGGTTATGGCGCGCTGGCAGAAGCAATGGCGCGCTGGCAGGCAGCGCAGGTAAGTGCGCTGATTACGCTGACACCACTGTTTACACTGTTATTTTCAGATTTATTATCAATGGCCTGGCCCGATTTCTTCGTCAAACCGATGTTAAACCTGTTGGCTTATCTCGGTGCGTTTGTCGTGGTTGCGGGCGCGATGTATTCCGCCATTGGTCATCGTCTTTGGGGACGTTGGCGCAAAAATGAAGCGGCCCCCGCTCAGGCGAATGATTTACGGAGAGTAAAATGAAGTTTGTTGATGAAGCAACGATCCTGGTCGTGGCAGGTGATGGCGGTAATGGTTGCGTAAGCTTCCGCCGCGAAAAATACATTCCCCGTGGCGGCCCTGACGGCGGCGACGGCGGCGACGGCGGTGACGTGTGGTTAGAGGCGGACGAAAACCTCAACACCCTGATCGATTACCGTTTCGAAAAATCATTCCGTGCTGAGCGCGGTCAGAATGGCCAGAGCCGTGACTGTACCGGTAAACGCGGAAAAGACGTCACGGTTAAAGTCCCTGTCGGAACGCGCGTTATCGATCAGGGTACTGGCGAAACCATGGGTGATATGACCAAGCATGGTCAGCGCCTGATGGTCGCTAAAGGCGGCTGGCATGGTCTGGGTAATACCCGTTTCAAATCCTCCGTTAACCGTACCCCGCGTCAGAAGACGATGGGTACGCCGGGTGATAAGCGCGATCTGCAGCTGGAACTGATGCTGCTGGCGGACGTGGGTATGCTGGGGATGCCAAACGCAGGTAAATCCACCTTTATCCGTGCTGTCTCTGCGGCCAAACCAAAAGTGGCCGACTATCCGTTTACCACCCTGGTCCCTAGCCTCGGCGTAGTGCGTATGGACAACGAGAAGAGCTTCGTCGTGGCCGATATCCCGGGCCTGATCGAAGGCGCTGCCGAAGGGGCGGGCTTGGGTATTCGCTTCCTGAAGCACCTTGAGCGTTGCCGCGTTCTGCTGCACCTCATCGATATCGATCCTATCGACGGTTCCGATCCGGTGGAAAACGCCCGTATCATTATCGGCGAGCTGGAAAAATACAGCGACAAACTGGCTGCCAAGCCGCGCTGGCTGGTCTTCAACAAGATCGACCTGATGGATAAAGCGGAAGCCGAAGCGAAGGCGAAAGCCATTGCCGAAGCGATGGGCTGGGAAGACAAGTACTATCTCATCTCCGCCGCAAGCCAGATGGGCGTGAAAGAGCTGTGCTGGGATGTGATGACCTTCATCATCGAGAACCCGGTAACGCAGGCAGAAGAAGCGAAACAGCCTGAGAAAGTCGAATTCATGTGGGATGACTACCACCGTCAGCAGCTTGAAGAGCAGGTGGAAGAAGACGACGAAGAGTGGGATGACGACTGGGATGAAGATGACGAAGAAGGCGTCGAATTCATCTATAAGCGTTAAGACCGTCAAGAGCCCCCTTATCAAGGGGGCTTTTTAATTCAGTGTTTCTGGCAGCCAGCAGGTGACTATCAAGCCGCCTTCGGGGCGATTCTCCAGCGTCAGCTTGCCGCGATGCAGCTGTACAATACGCTGAACGATGCTCAGCCCCAGCCCGCTTCCGCCATAGCGTTGATCGATGCGGCGAAACGGCTCGGTAATCGACTGGCGATGGGCTTCATCTATGCCAGGCCCCTGATCGCTGACGCTCACCTGCGTACCGCCGTCGACCTCCTGCATGGCGACTTCAATAGTGGTTCCCGCCGGGCTGTAACGCACCGCGTTTTCCAGCAAATTGCGCAACATTAGCCGTAAGAGGATTGCATCGCCCTGTACGTTCTGTGGGCTCGCCTGCGGCCAGATGAGGGTATGGCTTTTTACCTCATTCTCCAGCGCCAGCGGCGCAATAATGGCTTCGCTCCAGTTAACCGTGTCGTAGTGGCCGCTGGCCATAGCTTGACCCGCCCGGGCCAGCATTAGCAGCTGCTCTACGGTATGCATCAGTTGATCGATTCGGGTAATCAGCGTCGTCGCCTGGGGCGAGCCTGACTGCGCCATCAGCTCCAGATGCAGGCGAATACCCGCCAGCGGCGTACGCAGCTCATGTGCGGCATCAGCGGTGAACAGGCGCTCCTGCTGAATGGTTTGATCCAGCCGGGCGAGCAGTTGATTCAGCGAGGTGGTGACGGCGCCTATTTCCTCCATATCGGAGTACATCGGCAGCGGCGTAAGATTATCGGCAGAACGGTTCGCAAGGCTGGTGCGTAGCTGATTCAGCGGACGGGTGATCCAGCTGACGGCCCAGAAAGAGAAGAGCAGGGTAAACCCGACCATCACCAGTGAAGGGACCAGCAACGAGGCGATCGCCTCCCGGATCTCTTTCTCGACATGCTGGTTGCGGGATTTTGCCGACAGCGTCTCGCTCACCAGAAAGCTAATTTGCTCCCGGCTCTCATGCCAGAGCCAGATGACGCTGATCAGTTGAAAGAAAAGCAGAATGACTGCCAACAGCACCATCAGACGACGGCGCATGCTGTTCATTTTTGACTCTCAAGGCGATATCCCACGCCGCGTACCGTTTTGATCCGGTCTTTGCCCAGCTTGCGTCGCAGATTATGAATATGCACCTCCAGCGTATTAGAGCCGGGATCGTCCTGCCAGGAGTAAATATCCTGCTGTAAGGTTTCCCGGTGGACGGTCTGACCGGTGCGCATAATCAGCCGGGTTAGCAGAGCAAACTCTTTAGGGGTCACTTCGACCGGCTGGGATTGCTGTAAAACCTGCTGGGTTTGCAGATTTAACGTCAGATCGCCATCGCTGAGCAGGTTATCGCTGTGCCCCTGATAGCGCCGGATCAACGCTCTGGCGCGCGCCTGAAGTTCTGCCAGCGCAAAGGGCTTCACCAGATAGTCATCGGCACCGGAGTCCAGGCCGTTAATCCGGTCTTCCAGCGCGTCGCGGGCGGTCAGGATCAGCACAGGATTATCGATACCCCGTCGGCGCCACTGGCTTAGCAGGGTGGCGCCGTCTTTATCGGGCAGGCCAAGATCGAGGATCACCAGGCTGTATTCGCCGCTCTGGATAAGGCCATCAGCTTCGGCGGCGGTACCCGCGCAATCAAGCGTGTAACCTTCAGCCGAGAGCGCCAGCGCCAGTCCTTCCTGTAACAGCAGATCGTCTTCAACAATGAGTAATTTCATCGCTAGTTGTTCTGATAAATGTCCTTGTAAAGCCGGCTTTCAAAGCGCACCAGCGGGATACGGCGGTTACGCTGGTCGGCAGGTTCCACCGCGTAGCCAGAAAGATACTGCACAAATGCCATCCGCTGTCCGCTGGCGGTGGTGATAAACCCGGCAAGGTTATACACCCCCTGCAGGGAGCCCGTTTTGGCGGAGACTTTGCCATCGACGCCCGCGGCGTGCAGGCCCGCACGGTACTGCAGGGAGCCGTCATAACCGGCGAGCGGCAGCATTGAGATAAAGTTTAGTTCAGTGTCGTGCTGAGCAATGTACTGAAGGACCTGCATCATGGTGGCAGGAGAGATCAGGTTATGGCGCGACAGACCCGAACCATCGACCGCGATGGTGTTGCCAAGATCGATGCCAGCCTGCTGGCGGAGGATCTGACGAACCGCATCTGAACCGGCACGCCAGGTGCCAGGTACGCCAAAGCGGGCATGCCCAATCATGCGAAATACGGTATCCGCAATCATGTTGTCCGATTTTTTCAGCATGATCTTCAGCAGATCGTGCAGCGGCGCCGACTGCTTACTGGCAATCACGGTGCCGGGCTCGTTGCTCTGCGTCTGACGCAGCAGGGTACCACTGTAAGTGATGTTGGCCTGCTTCAGTTCATTCTTAAGGATCGCCCCGGCATAGCTTGCGCCATCCTGAATGGCGAAGGCCAGCGGCAGTGGATCGGCCCGCTGCGTCAGGCAGCCGGTCAGGGTAAAGCGGTTCAAATCGCCCGGGACGACATCCAGTTCGCAGTACTGCGCTTCCGGGGAACCTTTCGCCAGGGTACGCACCTGGCTGAACATGTTGACCGGATAGTAAGAGGCCACCCGAATGAAGGCTAAATCGTTCGGTTTGGGCGCGCTGTATAACGAAATGGAGAAGCAGTTGCGATCGACGATCGCGGCCGCGGGCGGGGCGCTAAAGCACTGAGTCATATCATTCCACGGCCAGCCGGGGGCTTTATCGTGGCTGGCAAAAATGGACGTATCGATAAGCACATTGCCTTCAATCCGCTGTACGCCAGACTTCTTTAGCACGGCGACCATGTTGCGGATATCCTGACGCTTAAATGTCGGATCGCCGCCAAAACGGGCAATAAGATCGCCTTTCAGCACACCGTTCTCAATGTTGCCTTTGCTTTCAAGCGTGGTCGTAAAACGAAAGTCGGGCCCAAGCTGCAGCAGGGCAGCCAGCGCCGTGATCACCTTTTGGGTACTGGCAGGCAGCGCCATCTGCTGGCTGTGATAATCAATCTCAGGCGCCTGAGCTCCTACCTTTTGCACGACCAGGGCAAGATTGGCGCCATCGGGCAGCTGATTAATATACTCATCAACGTTCGCTGCCTGGACAGTGAACGCAATAGTGGTGGTCAATCCGATGATAAATCTGGAAAATCGCATAATCTCGCGCTAACAACCCGGAAACAAACCGTCATACTACGGCCCAACGCCCTGTAAAGTAAACGATGACCCATACTGAACTTCGCGTTAAAATACGTATCAAACTGAAAAATTGCTGCTGACCTGGAACATTGTTTCCGGGTCAGTTTTCTTTTGCTTCTGACCTGTGCCAGGCTGTGATGCCTGCGGGGCCAGTAGTCGGGTCGGTTAACCGTACCTAACAGGAATGTCAAAGAGGTATAACAAATGCAAGCTATTCCGATGACCTTACGTGGTGCTGAAAAACTGCGTGAAGAGCTGGATTTTTTGAAATCTGTTCGCCGCCCTGAAATCATCGCCGCCATTGCGGAAGCACGTGAGCATGGCGATCTGAAAGAGAATGCTGAGTATCACGCCGCGCGTGAGCAGCAGGGGTTCTGCGAAGGGCGTATCAAAGATATCGAAGCCAAGCTGTCAAATGCGCAGGTGATTGATATCACAAAAATGCCAAATAACGGACGCGTGATTTTTGGCTCTACCGTCACCGTGATCAATCTGGATACGGACGAAGAGGTCTCCTACCGCATCGTGGGTGATGACGAGGCTGATTTTAAGCAGAATCTGATCTCAGTAAACTCGCCAATCGCACGCGGTCTGGTGGGGAAAGAGCAGGACGATGTCGTCACCATCCGTACGCCAGGCGGCGAAGTGGAATTCGAAATTACCAAGGTTGATTACCTGTAATTCGCATCCCCGGACAGATGTTGATAGATTGTAAAGATAGGAAAAAGGCCGCATAGCGGCCTTTTATCAACTCAAGGAGCATGGCATTTTGCTCACCTGCTAAAGA
The DNA here is from genome assembly GCF_055805075.1 of Leclercia sp. GHBNCSD. Taxonomy (NCBI): domain Bacteria; kingdom Pseudomonadati; phylum Pseudomonadota; class Gammaproteobacteria; order Enterobacterales; family Enterobacteriaceae; genus Leclercia; species Leclercia sp. GHBNCSD. The sequence goes on from NZ_JBQVYO010000001.1 coordinate 2,549,143, forward strand.
AAAACCCCTCGTTTTACACAGTAAATGTGTTCAATTCAGGATAATCTTAGCGTGGCAGCGAGATTTTACGCTCTTTAGATGGGCGGTAGAGCACCAGCGTTTTACCGATGACCTGTACATTACAGGCGCCGGTCTCGCGCACGATTGCTTCCACGATCAAGGTCTTGGTGTCTCTGTCTTCAGAGGCGATTTTCACCTTGATTAATTCGTGGTGCTCCAGCGCTTGTTCAATCTCGGCCAGTACCCCTTCGGTCAAACCATTGTTGCCAAGCATAACTACAGGCTTGAGCGGATGTGCCAGACCTTTAAGGTGCTGTTTTTGTTTAGTACTTAGATTCATCGTATATTTTTGCTTACGTTGGGATTGAAAACGGTTCATTCTACCGCCATCTCCCTAATATCGCCAAATTGCTGAGTGGAAATTTACACCACAGGCTACGATGAACCAGGACGGAAAGTTAAATGACAGGTAAAAAGCGTTCTGCTAGCTCGAGCCGCTGGCTCCAGGAACACTTTAGCGATAAATATGTTCAACAGGCACAGAAAAAGGGGTTACGTTCCCGTGCCTGGTTTAAACTTGATGAAATACAGCAAAGTGACAAACTCTTTAAACCGGGGATGACAGTTGTTGACCTCGGTGCAGCGCCCGGTGGATGGTCGCAATATGCGGTAACGCAAATCGGCGGAACGGGCCGAATTATCGCCTGCGATCTTTTACCTATGGATCCTATCGTTGGTGTGGACTTCCTTCAGGGCGATTTTCGTGATGAATTAGTACTGAAAGCGTTACTTGAACGGGTAGGTGACAGTAAAGTTCAGGTTGTCATGTCCGATATGGCGCCAAATATGTGCGGAACACCGGCGGTGGATATCCCCCGCTCCATGTATCTGGTAGAACTGGCGTTAGAAATGTGTCGTGATGTATTAGCGCCGGGTGGTAGTTTTTTAGTAAAGGTGTTCCAGGGCGAAGGTTTCGAGGAGTATCTGAAGGAAATTCGCTCCCTGTTTACGAAGGTCAAAGTTCGTAAACCGGACTCTTCGCGTGCGCGTTCACGTGAAGTGTATATTGTAGCGACCGGGCGAAAATGATAACCGGTGAATTTCAGGCGAAAGTTTGAAATAAATCGGATACAGAGTATCCTGACGCTGTTTTTAACACAGTTGTAATAAGAGGTTAATCCCTTGAGTGACATGGCGAAAAACCTAATACTCTGGCTGGTCATTGCCGTTGTGCTGATGTCAGTATTCCAGAGCTTTGGGCCCAGCGAGTCTAATGGCCGTAAGGTGGACTACTCTACCTTCCTGCAAGAGGTCAACCAGGATCAGGTTCGCGAAGCGCGTATCAACGGACGTGAGATCAACGTTACCAAGAAAGATAGTAACCGTTACACGACTTACATTCCGGTGAACGATCCTAAGCTGCTTGATAACCTGCTGACTAAAAACGTTAAGGTTGTCGGCGAGCCGCCGGAAGAGCCAAGCCTGCTGGCTTCTATCTTCATTTCCTGGTTCCCGATGCTGCTGCTTATCGGCGTCTGGATCTTCTTTATGCGTCAGATGCAGGGCGGCGGTGGCAAAGGCGCCATGTCGTTCGGCAAGAGCAAGGCGCGTATGCTGACGGAAGACCAGATCAAAACCACTTTTGCTGACGTTGCAGGTTGCGACGAAGCGAAAGAAGAGGTGGGTGAACTGGTTGAATACCTGCGTGAGCCGAGCCGTTTCCAGAAACTGGGCGGTAAGATCCCGAAAGGCGTTCTGATGGTAGGTCCTCCTGGTACCGGTAAAACCCTGCTGGCGAAAGCCATCGCAGGTGAAGCGAAGGTGCCGTTCTTTACCATTTCCGGTTCTGACTTCGTTGAAATGTTCGTGGGTGTGGGTGCATCTCGTGTGCGTGACATGTTCGAACAGGCCAAGAAAGCCGCACCGTGCATCATCTTCATCGATGAAATCGACGCCGTAGGCCGCCAGCGTGGCGCGGGCCTGGGCGGTGGTCACGATGAACGTGAGCAGACGCTGAACCAGATGCTGGTTGAGATGGATGGCTTTGAAGGTAACGAAGGCATTATCGTTATCGCCGCAACTAACCGTCCGGACGTTCTTGACCCTGCGCTGCTGCGTCCAGGTCGTTTTGACCGTCAGGTTGTGGTTGGTCTGCCAGACGTTCGTGGCCGTGAGCAGATCCTGAAAGTGCATATGCGTCGCGTACCGCTCTCTCCGGACATCGATGCGGCAATTATTGCACGTGGTACGCCGGGCTTCTCCGGTGCCGATCTGGCTAACCTGGTGAACGAAGCTGCACTGTTTGCTGCCCGTGGCAACAAGCGTGTGGTCTCCATGGTGGAGTTCGAGAAAGCGAAAGACAAAATCATGATGGGTGCGGAACGTCGCTCCATGGTGATGACGGAAGCGCAGAAAGAGTCCACGGCTTACCACGAAGCGGGTCACGCGATTATCGGTCGCCTGGTGCCGGAACACGATCCGGTGCATAAAGTGACGATTATTCCACGTGGCCGTGCGCTTGGCGTAACGTTCTTCCTGCCGGAAGGCGATGCTATCAGTGCCAGCCGCCAGAAACTGGAAAGCCAGATTTCAACCCTCTATGGTGGTCGTCTGGCAGAAGAGATTATCTACGGTGTGGAACATGTTTCGACCGGTGCGTCTAACGACATTAAAGTCGCGACCAACCTGGCGCGTAACATGGTGACCCAGTGGGGCTTCTCCGACAAACTTGGTCCGCTGCTCTATGCGGAAGAAGAAGGCGAAGTGTTCCTTGGCCGCAGCGTGGCGAAAGCGAAACATATGTCCGATGAGACAGCTCGTATCATCGACCAGGAAGTGAAAGCGCTGATTGAACGTAACTACGGTCGCGCCCGTCAGATCCTGAATGACAATATGGATATCCTGCACGCCATGAAAGATGCGCTCATGAAATATGAGACCATCGATGCGCCGCAGATTGATGACCTGATGGCTCGCCGTGATGTTCGTCCGCCTGCGGGCTGGGAAGATCCAGGTGCCTCTAACAACTCTGACAACAACGGTACGCCACGTGCGCCGCGTCCGGTCGATGAACCGCGTACGCCAAACCCGGGTAACACCATGTCAGAACAGTTGGGCGATAAATAAGCCACCGCTGTCAATGATCTTCTCTTAACCTGAAACCCTGGGGCTTGCCCCGGGGTTTTTCTTGTCTGCTTAACCAAAAATCAGGGACTTGCTATGAAACTCTTCGCCCAGGATTCTTATCTCGATCTTTCTCATCCCCATGTGATGGGGATCCTGAACGTCACGCCAGACTCTTTTTCCGATGGCGGCACGCATAACTCGCTTATTGATGCGGTCAGGCATGCGAATCTGATGATCAACGCTGGCGCGACGATCATCGACGTAGGTGGAGAGTCAACGCGACCTGGGGCTGCGGATGTCAGTGTTGATGAAGAGTTATCGCGCGTTATCCCGGTCGTTGAGGCGATTGCTCAGCGTTTCGAAGTCTGGATCTCTGTCGATACCTCCAAACCTGAGGTGATTCGCGAATCGGCAAGAGTGGGCGCTCACATTATCAATGACGTTCGCTCCCTCACCGAGCCCGGTGCGCTTGAAGCGGCTGCCGAGACAGGGTTACCGGTATGCCTGATGCATATGCAGGGCCAGCCGAAAACCATGCAGGATGCGCCGAAATACAGCGACGTGTTTGCGGACGTGAACCGCTACTTTGAAGAGCATATTGCGCGCTGTGAACGTGCCGGTATCGCAAAAGCGAAATTGCTGCTCGACCCGGGCTTCGGTTTCGGTAAAAATCTCTCTCACAACTACGAACTTCTTGCGCGCTTATCGGAGTTTCACCATTTTGGCCTGCCACTGCTGGTCGGAATGTCGAGAAAATCCATGATAGGCCAACTGCTTAACGTTGGGCCATCAGAACGTCTGAGTGGCAGCCTGGCCTGTGCGGTGATTGCAGCGATGCAGGGAGCACATATAATTCGCGTCCATGACGTAAAAGAAACAGCAGAAGCCATGCGAGTGGTGGAAGCCACACTGGCAGCTAAGGAAAACTCCCGCTATGAGTAATCGTAAATTTTTTGGTACCGACGGCATTCGTGGACGCGTGGGCGATGCGCCAATCACTCCTGAGTTTGTACTGAAGTTAGGCTGGGCGGCTGGCAAGGTGCTGGCAAGCCACGGGTCGCGCAAAATCATTATCGGTAAAGATACGCGTATTTCCGGTTACATGCTCGAATCCGCACTGGAAGCGGGTCTGTCTGCCGCTGGGCTCTCCGCCTCTTTCACGGGCCCTATGCCGACCCCCGCAGTGGCCTATCTGACCCGCGCGTTCCGTGCCGAAGCGGGCATCGTGATCTCTGCCTCGCATAACCCGTTCTACGATAACGGCATCAAATTCTTCTCCATTGACGGCACCAAACTGCCGGATGACGTTGAAGAAGCGATTGAAGCGGAAATGGAAAAAGAGCTGACCTGCGTTGACTCCGCTGAGCTGGGTAAAGCCAGCCGTATCGTCGATGCTGCGGGTCGCTACATTGAATTTTGCAAAGGCACCTTCCCGAACGAACTCAGCCTGGGTCATCTGAAAATCGTGGTGGACTGCGCTAACGGTGCAACCTACCACATCGCCCCTAACGTATTCCGCGAACTGGGCGCGCAGGTTGTTGCCATCGGTTGCGAGCCAAACGGTCTGAATATCAATGCCGAGGTAGGTGCAACGGATGTTCGCGCTCTGCAGGCGCGCGTACTGGCGGAGAAGGCCGATCTCGGGATTGCTTACGATGGCGATGGTGACCGCGTCATCATGGTTGACCATGAAGGCAATAAAGTCGATGGCGACCAGATCCTCTATATCATCGCCCGCGAAGGGCTGCGTCAGGGACAGCTGCGCGGCGGTGCCGTTGGAACGCTGATGAGCAACATGGGCCTGGAGCTGGCGCTCAAGCAGTTGGGTATCCCGTTTGCGCGCGCGAAGGTTGGCGACCGTTACGTACTGGAAAAACTGCAGGAGAAAGGCTGGCGCATCGGTGCGGAGAACTCCGGTCACGTGATCCTGCTCGATAAAACCACTACCGGTGACGGGATCGTGGCGAGCCTGCAGGTTGTGGCAGCGATGGTGCGTAACCATATGTCCCTGCACGATTTGTGCAGTGGGATGAAAATGTTCCCGCAGATCCTGGTCAATGTTCGCTTTACGGCAGGTAAGGGCGATCCACTGGAAAACGAGAACGTGAAAGCGGTGATGGCTGAAGTGGAAGCGGCGTTGGGCTCCCGTGGCCGCGTTCTGCTGCGTAAGTCGGGTACCGAACCGCTGATCCGTGTGATGGTGGAAGGGGAAGACGAAGCACAGGTCACCGAGTTTGCCCATCGCATCGCTGATGCGGTAAAAGCTGCATAACCTCTGGTAAGTGTTTAAAAAGGCGGCTTATGCCGCCTTTGTTTTGTACAGTTGTGGCGGTTTTGCTGTTTTTTTCCGCACTTGATACAATGAGCTGAAATTGCCCTTGCGAAGGTCATTCGCTTTGGTTAGTATTCACACCCGCTTCAGTGGGAAAGCAAAATTCCTGCTTATTGGTTGAAGCATTGGTATGCGGCAAATCCGCAAGGAACAGGTTGATTATGTACGAAGCTCTTTTAGTTGTTTTCCTTATTGTAGCCATCGCTCTGGTAGCGCTGATCATGCTGCAGCAAGGTAAAGGCGCTGATATGGGGGCCTCTTTTGGAGCAGGCGCTTCTGGTACGCTGTTCGGTTCAAGTGGTTCTGGTAACTTCATGACCCGCGCAACGGCGATTCTGGCAACGCTGTTTTTCATCATCAGTCTGGCGCTTGGCAATATCAATAGCAACAAGATCAACAAAGGAAGCGAGTGGGATAACCTGAGCGCGCCAGCGAAATCTGAGCAGACTCAGCCAGCTGCACCGGCTAAGCCGACCAGCGATATCCCGCAGTAAGAGTAGTATCTGTGCTGAGGTGGTGGAATTGGTAGACACGCTACCTTGAGGTGGTAGTGCCCTAACGGGCTTGTGGGTTCGAGTCCCATCCTCAGTACCAATATTCCGAAAGAAAGACGTCGAAAGACGTCTTTTTTTTTCGTCTGTGCGTTGTCTTTTCGTAGGCCCGGCAAGCGTTGCACCGCCGCGCTTGCCCGCCCTACATGTCACGAAATTCGGCAATAAAAAAGGCGCCCTCAGGCGCCTTTTGCATCTTAATTCGCGATTACTGCTTATCGCTGTTTTCCAGATTCTCAACCTGCGGCAGGCCGTTACCGGTGGAGACGGAGAGCAGACCGTTCTCGGTATAGGTGAACAGCTTGGCGCGGGTATCGGTGATATCCAGATTACGCATCGTCAGCTGACCAATACGGTCGTCCGGCGAGAAGACAGAATCACCTTTTTCCATGGTCAGACGCTCTGGCTGGTAGGTCAGGTTGTCAGAGACCGTATTCAGAATCGAGTAGTCATTGCCGCGACGCAGTTCTAAGGTCACTTCACCGGTGATGGCGCTCGCCACCCAACGCTGCAGGGCATCACGCAGCATCAGCGCCTGCGGATCGAACCAGCGGCCCTGGTACAGCAGTTTACCTAACTGGCGACCGTGGGAGTGATACTGCTCGATGGTATCTTCGTTATGAATGCCGGTCAGCAGACGCTCGTAAGCGATGTGCAGCAGCGCCATCCCCGGGGCTTCATAGATGCCACGGCTCTTCGCTTCGATGATACGGTTTTCAATCTGATCGCTCATACCCAGACCGTGACGGCCACCAATGCGGTTAGCTTCCAGCATCAGTTCCACGTCGTCAGAGAAGGTCTGACCGTTCAGGGCAACCGGGTGGCCGCGTTCAAAACGCACGGTCACTTCTTCTGCCTGGATTTTGACGTTTTCGTCCCAGAACTTCACGCCCATGATCGGGTTGACGATCTTCACGCTGGAGTTCAGGTATTCCAGGTCTTTTGCTTCGTGGGTAGCACCCAGCATGTTGGAGTCGGTTGAATAGGCTTTCTCGACCGACATTTTGTAATCGAAACCGCAGGCGATCATAAATTCAGACATTTCATGACGGCCGCCCAACTCATCGATGAAATCGGTATCGAGCCACGGCTTGTAGATCTGCAGCTCGGCGTTAGTCAGCAGGCCGTAACGATAGAAGCGCTCGATATCGTTGCCTTTATAGGTACTGCCGTCGCCCCAGATGTTGACGCCATCTTCTTTCATGGCAGCAACCAGCATCGTACCGGTAACAGCACGGCCCAGCGGCGTGGTGTTGAAATAGGTCAGCCCGCCGGTAGTGTTGTGGAAAGCGCCGCACTGAATAGCAGCGATACCTTCGGCAACCAGCTGCTTACGGCAGTCAATCAGGCGTGCGTTCTCTGCACCGTATTCCATGGCGCGACGCGGGATGGCTTCGTAATCGTCCTCATCCGGCTGACCCAGGTTCGCAGTATATGCATACGGAACCGCTCCCTTCTGGCGCATCCACAGCAGTGCAGCGCTGGTGTCCAGACCGCCGGAAAAAGCGATGCCAATACGTTGTCCTTGCGGAAGATGCTTGAGAATCGTCGTCATAAAATAAAACCCTGCTTGATTGACTGATGAGTGATCGCTTCACTCTAAAATGCATGTTTATGCAGAATAAGTGAGTTTTCATTTAATCATCTTTTGGCAAGTACCGAAAGAGATTCATGTATTTTTTGTAAAAATTTCCCGCCTGAATCGCTGCTGTTCACAGGGTTGACAGCGGGGGTACGCTATCAATATACTGTATGCCGATTTTACGTCCCGTCCTCGGTACCAAATCCCAGCATTATTTGCATTTTTTACCCACAGCGAGTAGAATTTGCCACGTTTCAGGCGCGGGGTGGAGCAGCCTGGTAGCTCGTCGGGCTCATAACCCGAAGGTCGTCGGTTCAAATCCGGCCCCCGCAACCACTTTCCTATAAAGTCCTTTTTCAAATATACTGTGAAGACTTAGCGCCTTCGTAGCTGGATTTGAAAAAATTCTTTTTGAAAGTGCTCCAGGCCACAGTTGTGGCTATAGGGTTCAGTTATCTAAAGCCCCGATTTATCGGGGTTTTTTGTTATCTGACTACAGAATAACTGGGCTTTATGCCCTTTTTTTACGTCTTGGGGGTGGGCTTGTCCACATTAGAGCAAAAATTAACAGAGATGATTACAGCACCGGTCGAAGCACTGGGCTACGAACTGGTCGGCATCGAATTCGTTCGGGGTCGTACATCCACGCTGCGCATCTATATTGATAGTGAAGATGGCATCAATGTTGATGATTGTGCTGATGTCAGCCACCAGGTGAGTGCGGTTCTTGACGTTGAAGATCCCATTACTGTTGCCTACAACCTGGAAGTTTCCTCGCCTGGTCTCGACAGACCAATGTTCACGGCTGAACACTACACGCGCTTTACTGGTGAAGAAGTGGCTCTCGTTCTGCGCATGGCCGTACAGAACCGCCGTAAATGGCAAGGCGTTATTAAAGCCGTTGATGGTGAGATGATCACGGTTACAGTCGAAGGCAAAGATGAAGTGTTCGCGCTGAGTAATATCCAGAAGGCGAACCTGGTTCCCCACTTTTAACAGTCTGGATTGAGGTGAAAAGCCCGCGATGAACAAAGAAATTTTGGCTGTTGTTGAAGCCGTTTCCAACGAGAAAGCCCTGCCGCGTGAGAAAATTTTCGAAGCGCTGGAAAGTGCACTGGCTACGGCAACCAAGAAAAAATATGAACAAGAGATCGATGTCCGCGTTGAAATCGATCGCAAAAGCGGTGACTTCGATACTTTCCGTCGTTGGCTTATCGTTGAAGAAGTGACCCAACCCACGAAGGAAATCACCCTCGAAGCGGCGCGTTTCGAAGATGAAAGCCTGAACATTGATGATTACGTTGAAGATCAGATCGAATCTGTGACCTTCGACCGTATCACCACGCAGACCGCGAAACAGGTTATCGTACAGAAAGTACGTGAAGCTGAGCGTGCGATGGTTGTTGACCAGTTCCGCGAGCACGAAGGTGAGATCATCACCGGCGTGGTGAAAAAAGTTAACCGCGACAACATCTCCCTGGATCTGGGTAACAACGCGGAAGCGGTTATCCTGCGTGAAGATATGCTGCCACGCGAAAACTTCCGTCCGGGCGACCGTATTCGCGGCGTACTCTATTCCGTGCGTCCAGAAGCCCGCGGTGCTCAGCTGTTCGTGACCCGTTCTAAGCCTGAGATGCTGATCGAACTGTTCCGCATCGAAGTGCCGGAAATCGGCGAAGAAGTTATCGAGATTAAAGCAGCTGCCCGCGATCCGGGTTCCCGTGCGAAAATCGCGGTGAAAACCAACGACAAACGTATCGATCCGGTCGGTGCTTGCGTCGGTATGCGTGGCGCGCGCGTTCAGGCCGTTTCGACTGAACTCGGCGGCGAGCGTATTGATATCGTTCTGTGGGACGACAACCCGGCGCAGTTCGTGATTAACGCGATGGCTCCGGCGGATGTTGCCTCTATCGTCGTCGACGAAGATAAGCACACCATGGATATCGCCGTTGAAGCCGGTAACCTGGCACAGGCGATTGGCCGTAACGGTCAGAACGTCCGTCTGGCGTCGCAGCTGAGCGGCTGGGAACTCAACGTGATGACCGTTGACGACCTGCAGGCGAAGCACCAGGCTGAAGCCCATGCAGCGATTGATACCTTCACTAAGCATCTGGACATTGACGAAGAGTTCGCCACCGTTCTGGTTGAAGAAGGCTTCTCTACGCTGGAAGAACTGGCCTATGTGCCAATGAAAGAACTGCTGGAAATTGACGGTCTGGATGAAGCCACCGTTGAAGCCCTGCGTGAACGCGCTAAAAACGCACTGACCACCCTGGCACTGGCTCAGGAAGAAAGCCTTGGTGATAACAAGCCGGCTGATGACCTGCTGAATCTGGAAGGTCTTGATCGTGCGATCGCGTTCAAGCTGGCTGCCCGTGGTGTTTGTACGCTGGAAGATCTCGCTGAGCAAGGCGTTGATGACCTGGCCGATATCGAAGGTTTAACCGACGAGAAAGCCGGCGAACTCATCATGGCCGCACGTAATATCTGCTGGTTCGGCGATGAAGCGTAATAAACTGTAGCAGGAAGGAACAGCATGACTGATGTAACTGTAAAAACGCTGGCTGCTGAGATTCAGACCTCCGTGGATCGCCTGGTACAGCAATTTGCTGATGCAGGGATCCCGAAGTCCGCTGATGACTCGGTGACCGCGCAAGAAAAACAAACCTTGTTAACGCATCTGAACCGTGAACATGGTTCAACGCCTGACAAGTTAACGCTGCAGCGCAAAACGCGTAGCACGTTAAACATTCCAGGTACCGGTGGAAAAAGCAAATCGGTACAAATCGAAGTCCGCAAGACGCGCACCTTTGTAAAACGTGATCCGCAAGAGGCAGAGCGCCTCGCTGCGGAAGAGCAGGCACAGCGTGAAGCGGAAGAGCAAGCCCAGCGTGAGGCGGAAGAAAACGCCAAACGTGAGGCAGTATTAAAAGCTGAACGTGAGGCCGCAGAAAAAGCGAAACGTGACGCCGCTGAAAAAGCGAAGCGCGACGCTGCGGAAAAAGACAAAGTGAGCAATCAACAGACTGACGATATGACCAAAACCGCCCAGGCAGAAAAAGCCCGCCGTGAAAATGAAGCAGCTGAGCTGAAGCGTAAAGCGGAAGAAGAAGCCCGCCGCAAGCTCGAAGAAGAAGCCCGTCGCGTTGCTGAAGAAGCGCGCCGTATGGCAGAAGAGAACGAGAAAAACGGGGTGAATACCGCTGAACCGTCCGAAGACACCAGCGACTATCACGTCACTACCTCCCAGCACGCGCGTCAGGCAGAAGATGACAACGACCGTGAAGTTGAAGGTGGTCGTGGCCGCACGCGTAGTGCAAAAGCCGCGCGTCCAGCCAAAAAAGGCAACAAGCACGCCGAATCAAAAGCTGACCGTGAAGAAGCACGTGCTGCCGTTCGCGGTGGTAAAGGCGGCAAGCGTAAAGGTTCCGCTCTGCAGCAGGGCTTCCAGAAGCCAGCGCAGGCCGTTAACCGTGACGTTGTGATCGGCGAAACCATCACCGTTGGCGATCTGGCTAACAAGATGGCGGTTAAAGGCTCTCAGGTCATCAAAGCGATGATGAAGCTGGGCGCAATGGCGACCATCAACCAGGTTATCGACCAGGAAACTGCACAGCTGGTTGCCGAAGAGATGGGCCACAAAGTTATCCTGCGTCGTGAAAACGAGCTGGAAGAAGCGGTAATGAGCGACCGTGACACTGGCGCAGCAGCTGAGCCGCGTGCACCGGTTGTGACCATCATGGGTCACGTTGACCACGGTAAAACCTCTCTGCTGGACTACATTCGTTCTACGAAGGTTGCCTCCGGCGAAGCAGGCGGCATTACCCAGCACATCGGTGCATACCATGTAGAAACCGATAACGGGATGATCACCTTCCTGGATACCCCGGGGCACGCCGCGTTTACCTCCATGCGTGCACGTGGTGCTCAGGCAACGGATATCGTTGTTCTGGTTGTCGCAGCAGACGATGGCGTCATGCCACAGACAATCGAAGCTATCCAGCACGCGAAAGCGGCGCAGGTGCCTCTGGTTGTTGCAGTGAACAAAATCGATAAGCCAGAAGCGGACATGGATCGCGTTAAAAACGAACTGTCCCAGTACGGTGTTATGCCGGAAGAGTGGGGCGGTGAGTCTCAGTTCATCCCGGTTTCTGCAAAAGTGGGTACCGGTATCGATGACCTGCTGAACGCTATCCTGCTGCAGGCTGAAGTTCTGGAGCTGAAAGCGGTTCGCAATGGTATGGCGAGCGGTGCGGTAATCGAATCCTTCCTGGATAAAGGCCGTGGCCCGGTTGCGACCGTTCTGGTACGTGAAGGTACCCTGAACAAAGGCGACATCGTGCTGTGTGGCTTCGAATATGGCCGTGTTCGTGCAATGCGTGACGAACTGGGTCGCGAAGTGCTGGAAGCGGGTCCATCCATTCCTGTGGAAATCCTGGGTCTCTCCGGTGTTCCGGCTGCCGGTGATGAAGTGACCGTTGTTCGTGACGAGAAGAAAGCGCGTGAAGTTGCGCTGTACCGTCAGGGCAAATTCCGTGAAGTTAAACTGGCTCGTCAGCAGAAATCTAAACTCGAGAACATGTTCGCCAACATGACCGAAGGCGAAGTTCACGAAGTGAACGTGGTTCTGAAGGCTGACGTTCAGGGTTCTGTGGAAGCGATCTCCGACTCTTTACTCAAACTCTCTACCGACGAAGTGAAAGTGAAGATCATCGGTTCCGGCGTAGGTGGTATCACCGAAACCGACGCAACCCTGGCTGCAGCGTCCAACGCGATTCTGGTTGGCTTCAACGTGCGTGCTGATGCCTCTGCGCGTCGCGTGATCGAAGCGGAAAGCCTGGATCTGCGTTACTACTCCGTCATCTATAACCTGATCGACGAAGTGAAAGCGGCGATGAGCGGTATGCTGTCTCCGGAACTGAAACAGCAGATCATCGGTCTGGCTGAAGTGCGTGACGTGTTCAAATCACCGAAATTCGGTGCGATCGCGGGCTGTATGGTTACCGAGGGTAACATCAAACGTCACAACCCAATCCGCGTACTGCGTGACAACGTGGTTATCTACGAAGGTGAGCTGGAATCCCTGCGCCGCTTCAAAGATGACGTTAACGAAGTCCGTAACGGCATGGAATGTGGTATCGGCGTTAAGAACTACAACGACGTTCGCGTTGGCGATATGATCGAAGTGTTCGAGATCATCGAGATCCAACGCACTATCGCGTAATCTTCGCTAAGATTGCCGATTGTAGGCCGGGATCGCCTCGCGCCACCCGGCATTAAATTTCAAAAGGGGCTTTGGCCCCTTTTTTGTCTGGAGAATTTATTATGGCGAAAGAATTTGGTCGCCCGCAGCGCGTGGCTCAGGAGATGCAAAAAGAGATCGCAATCATCCTTCAGCGTGAAATCAAAGACCCGCGCCTGGGGATGATGACCACCGTGTCTGGCGTGGAAATGTCCCGCGACCTGGCGTATGCCAAAGTGTTTGTGACCTTCCTGAATGACCAGGATGAAGACGCGGTTAAGAACGGTATTAAAGCGCTGCAGGAAGCCTCTGGTTTCATCCGCTCTCTGCTTGGCAAAGCGATGCGCCTGCGTATCGTGCCAGAGCTGACCTTCTTCTACGACAACTCACTGGTCGAAGGGATGCGCATGTCCAACCTGGTCACCAGCGTGGTGAAGCAGGATGATGAGCGTCGTGTGAACCCGGACGATAAAAAGGAGGACTGATGAGTCGTCCTCGTCGTCGCGGTCGCGACGTGCACGGCGTGCTGCTGCTGGATAAACCGCAGGGTGCATCCAGCAACGACGTGCTGCAAAAAGTTAAGCGTATATATAACGCCAACCGCGCGGGGCACACCGGGGCGCTGGATCCGCTGGCGACCGGTATGCTGCCGATTTGTCTGGGTGAAGCGACCAAGTTTTCCCAGTATCTGCTGGATTCGGACAAACGCTACCGCGTGATTGCAAAGCTTGGCCAGCGCACGGACACCTCCGATGCCGATGGTCAGGTTGTCGAAGAGCGTCCGGTGACGTTCAGCAGCGAACAGCTTGATGCCGCGCTCGAGAGCTTCCGTGGCGACACCCAACAGGTGCCGTCCATGTACTCGGCGCTGAAGTATCAGGGCAAAAAGCTCTATGAGTATGCGCGTCAGGGGATTGAGGTGCCACGCGAGGCCCGTCCGATTACGGTCTATGAGCTGCTATTCATTCGTCACGAAGGCGATGAGCTGGAGCTGGAAGTGCATTGCTCAAAAGGCACCTATATCCGCACCATCATCGACGATCTGGGTGAGAAGCTGGGCTGTGGCGCGCACGTTATTTATCTGCGTCGTCTGGCAGTCAGCAAGTACCCGGCTGAACGTATGGTGACGCTGGAGCAGCTGCAGGCGCTGGTGGACCAGGCGCATGAGCAGGGCACAGAGGCTGCGGACCTGCTTGACCCATTACTGATGCCAATGGACAGTCCTGCTTCGGACTATCCGGTTGTCAATCTGCCGCTGACCTCCTCCGTTTACTTTAAAAACGGCAACCCGGTGCGCACGACGAATGTCCCGGCGCAAGGGCTGGTGCGCGTTACGGAAGGGGATGACAACACCTTTATCGGGATGGGTGAAATCGACGACGAAGGTCGTGTTGCCCCACGCCGTCTGGTGGTTGAATATCCGGCATAAGCTGACGCCTTGCCTTGCGATAAGCAGGGGAGGCGGGTAGAATATTGCGGCTTAACGTCTGGTAAATTGTTTAACAATTGGCAAACGTTATACATGGGAAAGCTGAATTAGAGATCGGCTTCCTTTCATTCTTTAAATTTTGGAGTTTTAAAATGTCTCTAAGCGTTGAAGCTAAAGCTAAAATCGTTTCTGAGTTTGGTCGTGATGCTAACGACAGCGGTTCTACCGAAGTTCAGGTTGCACTGCTGACTGCACAGATTAACCACCTGCAGGGTCACTTTGCAGAGCACAAAAAAGATCACCACAGCCGTCGTGGTCTGCTGCGCATGGTTTCTCAGCGTCGTAAACTGCTCGACTACCTGAAACGTAAAGATGTTGCACGCTACACCGCGCTGATCGAGCGTCTGGGCCTGCGTCGCTAAGTCTTGCGAGTTTCAGAAAAGGGGGCCTTATGGCCCCTTTTTTCAACCAGACCGCAGCAATTCACTGGAAACTAATGTATTGTTGCTATAAATGATCTTCATTGCAGAGGTTCGCGCGGCTAATGAGAGGCTTCACCCATGGGGGTGTCGGTTGTCATTAGTCGCGAGGATGCGAAGAAGGTCCGGTAAAAGTCAGCACGCCTTTGGTGTGCTGTCATTCATTTAAGAAAGGACAGAATCTTGCTGAATCCGATCGTTCGTAAATTCCAGTACGGTCAACATACCGTTACGCTGGAAACCGGCATGATGGCACGTCAGGCTACTGCTGCTGTTATGGTAAGCATGGATGACACCGCGGTATTCGTGACCGTTGTTGGCCAGAAAAAAGCTAAACCAGGTCAGGACTTCTTCCCACTGACCGTAAACTACCAGGAGCGTACTTACGCTGCCGGTAAAATCCCGGGTGGTTTCTTCCGTCGTGAAGGCCGTCCAAGCGAAGGCGAAACCCTGATCGCGCGTCTGATTGACCGCCCGGTTCGTCCGCTCTTCCCGGAAGGCTTCGTTAACGAAGTTCAGGTTATCGCGACCGTTGTTTCCGTTAACCCACAGGTTAACCCGGACATCGTTGCGATGATCGGCGCATCCGCAGCCCTCTCCCTGTCTGGTATTCCATTCAACGGTCCTATCGGTGCTGCGCGCGTGGGTTACATCAATGACCAGTACGTTCTGAACCCAACTCAGGACGAGCTGAAGTCAAGCAAGCTGGACCTGGTTGTTGCCGGTACAGAAGCGGCGGTACTGATGGTTGAATCCGAAGCAGAACTGCTGAGCGAAGACCAGATGCTGGGCGCGGTGGTCTTTGGCCACGACCAACAGCAGATCGTTATCCAGAACATTAACGACCTGGTGAAAGAAGCTGGTAAACCACGTTGGGACTGGCAGCCAGAAGCGGCAAACGACGCGCTGAATGCGCGCGTTGCAGCCCTGGCCGAAGCGCGTCTGAGCGATGCTTACCGCATCACCGACAAGCAAGAGCGTTATACCCAGGTTGACGCGATCAAATCTGAAACCATCGCTACGCTGGTGGCAGAAGATGAGTCCCTGGACGCTAACGAGCTCGGCGAAATCCTGCACGCTATCGAGAAAAACGTTGTTCGTAGCCGCGTTCTGGCAGGCGAGCCGCGTATCGATGGCCGTGAAAAAGATATGATCCGTGGTCTGGATGTGCGTACTGGCGTGCTGCCACGTACTCACGGTTCCGCGCTGTTCACCCGTGGTGAAACGCAGGCGCTGGTTACCGCGACCCTGGGTACTGCCCGTGACGCACAGAACATCGACGAACTGATGGGCGAGCGCACTGACAGCTTCCTGTTCCACTACAACTTCCCTCCGTACTCCGTAGGTGAAACCGGTATGGTTGGCTCGCCGAAGCGTCGTGAAATTGGTCACGGTCGTCTTGCGAAGCGCGGCGTGCTGGCTGTGATGCCAGATGCTGATAAATTCCCGTACACCGTTCGTGTGGTTTCTGAAATCACCGAATCTAACGGTTCCTCTTCTATGGCTTCCGTGTGCGGTGCTTCTCTGGCACTGATGGATGCGGGCGTACCGGTGAAAGCGGCCGTTGCGGGTATCGCAATGGGTCTGGTGAAAGAAGGCGACAACTTCGTTGTTCTGTCTGACATCCTGGGCGACGAAGATCACCTGGGTGACATGGACTTCAAAGTCGCGGGTTCCCGCGAAGGTATCTCTGCTCTGCAGATGGATATCAAAATTGAAGGCATCACCAAAGAGATCATGCAGGTTGCGCTGAACCAGGCTAAAGGTGCACGTCTGCACATCCTGGGCGTGATGGAACAGGCGATCAACGCGCCGCGTGGCGATATTTCTCAGTTCGCTCCACGTATCCACACCATTAAGATCAGCCCGGACAAGATCAAAGACGTTATCGGTAAAGGCGGTTCTGTTATCCGTGCTCTGACCGAAGAGACTGGCACCACCATCGAAATCGAAGATGACGGTACTGTGAAGATCGCAGCGACCGACGGCGAGAAAGCGAAATACGCTATCCGTCGTATCGAAGAGATCACTGCCGAGATCGAAGTGGGCCGTGTCTACAATGGTAAAGTGACCCGTATCGTTGACTTTGGCGCATTCGTTGCCATCGGTGGCGGTAAAGAAGGTCTGGTTCACATCTCTCAGATCGCTGACAAGCGCGTTGAGAAAGTGACCGATTACCTGCAGATGGGTCAGGAAGTGCCGGTTAAAGTTCTCGAAGTTGACCGTCAGGGCCGTATTCGTCTGAGCATCAAAGAAGCGACCGAGCAGTCTCAGCCTGCCGCTGCGCCGGAAGCTCCGGCTGGCGAACAGGGCGAGTAAGGTTGCCGTTTGCCCCCCGTGCAAGCGGGGGGCTTGTTATCAGGCAGGACGCCTTGTTAAGCCGCCGGGGGACAGGACGTTCATCCAATAGTTGTCTTCGGGAGTGGGAAATGAAGCCTTTTCTGCGCTGGTGTTTCGTTGCGACAGCTTTGACGCTGGCAGGATGCAGCAACTCTGCCTGGCGTAAAAGTGAAGTCCTCGCAGTGCCACTGCAACCGACTTTGCAGCAGGAAGTGATTCTGGCACGCATGGAACAAATTCTTGCCAGTCGGGCTTTAACCGATGACGAACGCGCACAGCTTTTATATGAGCGCGGAGTGTTGTATGATAGTCTCGGTCTGAGGGCACTGGCGCGAAATGATTTTTCACAAGCGTTGGCGATCCGACCGGATATGCCTGAAGTATTCAATTACTTAGGCATTTATTTAACGCAGGCAGGCAATTTTGATGCTGCCTATGAAGCGTTTGATTCTGTACTTGAGCTTGATCCAACTTACAACTACGCGCACTTGAATCGCGGTATCGCATTGTATTACGGCGGTCGTGACAAGTTAGCGCAAGATGATCTGCTGGCGTTTTATCAAGACGATCCTAACGATCCTTTCCGTAGCCTGTGGCTTTTCATTGTTGAGCAGAAGCTCGACGAAAAGCAGGCTAAAGACGCGTTAAAGCAACGCTTCGACAAATCGGACAAGGAGCAGTGGGGATGGAATATTGTCGAGTTCTACCTGGGCGACATTAGCGAAGCAACGCTAATGGAACGCTTGAAGGCGGACGCAACGGATAACACCTCGCTCGCTGAGCATCTCAGTGAAACCAACTTCTATTTAGGTAAGTACTACCTAAGTCTGGGGGATACGGACAGCGCTACGGCACTGTTCAAGTTAGCGGTTGCTAACAACGTACACAACTACGTTGAGCACCGTTATGCATTGTTGGAATTATCGCTCTTGGGCCAGGAGCATGACGACCTGGCAGAATCGGACCAGCAATAGCTGACGACATAAACATCAGCCCGTAATCTTTTGATTGCCATCACCTTTACTGGTGAGGGCGTTGTTGTTCGTCAATACACCTACTTTGAGCCGGTTCACACTTTCAATGAAAATTACTGAAAATTTTCACGATAAGTTATGTAGACTGGCCGCCATTGACATTGAGGCACTCGTACTACATGGCTGAATTCGAAACCACTTTTGCAGATCTGGGCCTGAAGGCTCCTATCCTTGAAGCCCTTAACGATCTGGGTTACGAAAAACCATCTCCGATCCAGGCAGAATGTATCCCACATCTGCTCTCTGGTCGTGACGTGCTGGGCATGGCCCAGACTGGTAGCGGTAAAACCGCAGCGTTCTCGCTGCCGCTGCTGAATAACATTGACCCGGACCTGCGTGCACCGCAGATCCTCGTACTGGCTCCGACCCGTGAACTGGCTGTTCAGGTGGCGGAAGCTATGACTGAATTCTCTAAACACATGCGCGGCGTAAACGTGGTTGCCCTTTACGGCGGCCAGCGTTATGACGTGCAGTTACGCGCCCTGCGTCAGGGTCCACAGATCGTCGTCGGTACGCCGGGTCGTCTGCTGGATCACCTGAAACGCGGTACGCTGGATCTCTCTAAACTGAGCGGTCTGGTACTGGATGAAGCTGACGAAATGCTCCGCATGGGCTTCATCGAAGACGTAGAAACCATCATGGCGCAGATCCCGGAAGGTCATCAGACCGCCCTGTTCTCTGCCACCATGCCGGAAGCGATCCGTCGCATTACCCGCCGCTTCATGAAAGAGCCGCAGGAAGTGCGCATCCAGTCCAGCGTGACCACTCGCCCGGACATCAGCCAGAGCTACTGGTCTGTGTACGGTATGCGTAAAAACGAAGCGCTGGTGCGTTTCCTGGAAGCAGAAGATTTTGATGCGGCGATCATCTTCGTTCGTACCAAAAATGCGACCCTGGAAGTGGCAGAAGCCCTGGAGCGTAGCGGCTACAACAGCGCAGCGCTGAATGGCGACATGAACCAGGCGCTGCGTGAGCAGACGCTGGAGCGTCTGAAAGACGGTCGTCTGGATATCCTGATTGCAACCGACGTGGCAGCACGTGGTCTGGACGTTGAACGTATCAGCCTGGTTGTTAACTACGACATCCCGATGGACTCCGAGTCTTACGTTCACCGTATCGGCCGTACCGGTCGTGCAGGTCGTGCGGGCCGTGCGCTGCTGTTCGTTGAGAACCGCGAGCGTCGTCTGCTGCGTAACATCGAACGCACCATGAAGCTGACCATTCCAGAAGCAGACCTGCCAAACGCAGAGCTGCTGGGCAAACGCCGTCTGGAAAAATTCGCCGCGAAAGTCCAGCAGCAGCTGGAGAGCAGCGATCTGGATCAGTACCGTGCGCTGCTGACGCAGATCCAGCCGACCGCCGAAGGCGAAGAGCTGGATATCGAAACGCTGGCCGCTGCACTGCTGAAGATGGCGCAGGGCGAACGTTCTCTGATCGTGCCGCCAGATGCACCGATGCGTCCTAAGCGTGAGTTCCGTGACCGTGACGATCGTTTCGAACGTCGTGGCGACCGCAACGATCGTGGCCCGCGTGGCGACCGTCCAGAGCGTGGTGGTGAAGACCGTCCACGTCGCGAACGTCGTGATGCTGGCGAAATGGAACTGTACCGCATTGAAGTGGGTCGTGATGATGGTGTTGAAGTTCGTCATATCGTTGGCGCGATCGCTAACGAAGGCGACATCAGCAGCCGTTACATCGGTAACATCAAGCTGTTCGGTACCCACTCCACCATCGAACTGCCAAAAGGTATGCCGGGCGAGGTTCTGCAGCACTTTACCCGTACCCGCATCCTGAACAAGCCGATGAACATGCAGCTGCTGGGCGATGCTCAGCCGCGTCCGGACCGTGGCGGCGAACGTCGTGGCGGTGGCCGCAGCTTCGGTGGCGAGCGTCGTGAAGGCGGTCGTGGTCCTCGTCGTGAAGGGGCTGCACCAGGTGCAGGCCGTTTCAGCGGTGAGCGTCGTGAAAGCCGTGGCCCACGTCGCGAAGATGGCCCGGTTCGTCGTCGTGACGCGTAAGCTTCACGCCCTGTAGCGTAAAGTAAAATATACAGCCCCGATATTTTTATCGGGGCTTTTTTTATTCCTTTTGTACTATTGTACTGGTACAGTGCAGCACATTAAGATGCAGGTCCCAAATTATTGACTGGAGAAAAGGCTGTATGGCGACACTAACCACCACCCAAACGTCACCTTCACTGCTCGGCGGTGTGGTGATCATCGGCGGCACCATCATAGGTGCGGGGATGTTCTCCCTGCCGGTGGTCATGTCCGGGGCGTGGTTCTTCTGGTCGCTGGCGGCGCTGGTCTTTACCTGGTTCTGTATGCTGCACTCGGGGCTGATGATCCTCGAAGCTAATCTCAACTACCGCATTGGGTCGAGCTTTGACACCATCACCCGCGACCTGCTGGGCAAGCGCTGGAATATCGTCAACGGTATCTCCATTGCCTTTGTGCTCTATATCCTGACCTACGCCTATATCTCGGCGAGCGGTTCGATTCTGCATCACACCTTCGCAGAGATGTCGCTGAACGTACCGGCGCGGCTGGCGGGGCTCTGCTTCGCCCTGGGTGTGGCGTTTATCGTCTGGATGAGTACCAAAGCGGTGAGCCGGATGACGGCCATTGTGCTGGGCGCCAAAGTCATCACCTTTTTCCTGACCTTCGGCAGCCTGCTGGGGCATGTTACGCCCGCCACGCTGTTTAACGTGGCGCAGAGCAACACGTCGTATTCACCCTATCTGCTGATGACCCTGCCGTTCTGTCTGGCGTCGTTTGGCTATCACGGTAATGTGCCGAGCCTGATGAAATATTACGGCAAAGATCCGCGCACCATCACCCGCTGCCTGGTCTACGGCACGCTGCTGGCGCTGGGGCTGTATGTCATCTGGCTGCTGGGGACGATGGGTAACATTCCGCGTCCGGAGTTCATCGGCATTGCGCAGAAGGGCGGGAATATTGATGTGCTGGTGCAGGCGCTGAGTGGCGTGCTCAACAGCCGCAGTCTGGACCTGCTGCTGGTGATCTTCTCCAACTTCGCCGTGGCGAGTTCGTTCCTTGGCGTGACCCTGGGGCTGTTTGACTATCTGGCCGATCTCTGTGGCTTTGATGACTCTGCGCTGGGGCGTCTGAAAACCGCGCTGCTGACCTTCCTGCCGCCGGTCATTGGTGGCCTGCTGTGGCCGAACGGTTTCCTGTATGCCATTGGCTATGCGGGGCTGGCGGCAACGATCTGGGCGGCGATTGTTCCGGCGCTGCTGGCGCGTAAATCACGCAAGCGCTTCGGTAGCCCAAAATTCCGCGTCTGGGGCGGCAAGCCGATGATTGCGCTGATCCTGATCTTCGGTATCGGCAACGCAGTGGTCCACGTGCTGTCGAGCTTTAATCTGCTGCCTGTATATCAGTGAACATAATGCCCGGTGGCGCTTCGCTTACCGGGCCTACAGGGATGGAGTAGGCCGGGCAAGCGCAGCGCCGCCCGGCAAAAAACTACCCCACCAGCTCCTCTTTCACCTGCATCGCCAGATCGAACGAATGCAGACGCGCCTGGTGATCGAAGATCTGCCCGTTGACCATGATCTCATCAGCCTGCGTCTCACGCAGCACCGCTTCCAGCCCGTGACGCACCTTCGCTTTATCCCCTACCAGCGACATGCTTAACGCCTGCTGCACGCCATATTGTTCTGAGGCCGACCACAGCTGGTGCATATTCTCCACCGGCGGTGGCAGTTGCCCCGTCTCGCCGCGGCGCAGCTTCATAAAGGCCTGCTGCATGGAGGTAAACAGGAATTCCGCATCGCGGTTGCTGTCAGCGGCAATGATGTTGATGCACACCATCGCATACGGTTTTTCCAGCCGCGCCGAAGGCTTAAAGTTAGTGCGATAGAGATGCAGTGCCTGGTGCAGCATATCCGGCGCAAAGTGCGACGCAAACGCAAACGGCAGGCCCAGCTGCGCGGCCAGCTGCGCGCTGTAGAGGCTGGAGCCTAACAGCCACACCGGGATCTGCTCGCCGTAGCCCGGCACCGGACGCACCTGCGGATTTGGGTCACGGGCATCAAACCACTCCACCAGTTCAAGCACGTCGCGGGGGAAGTTATCGATGTCACCGCTCATATGGCGACGCAGGGCGCGCATGGTAGGCTGATCGCTGCCCGGTGCGCGACCCAGTCCCAGGTCGATACGGCCCGGATAGAGGGTATTGAGGGTGCCAAACTGCTCGGCAATAACCAGCGGCGAATGGTTAGGCAGCATCACGCCGCCCGAGCCTAAATGGAGCGTCGTGGTATTCGCCGCCAGATAGCCGAGCAGCACTGAGGTGGCGGCGCTGGCGATCCCGACCATATTGTGGTGTTCCGCCAGCCAGTAGCGATGATAGCCGCGCTGTTCAGCCAGGCGGGCGAGATCCAGTGAGTGGGTAAAGGCTTCCCTTGCCGAGGAGCCTTCAGGGATCGGCGCCAGGTCCAGCACCGAAAACGGAATGGATTTATCAGTCATAGCAGCTCACTTTGTCGACGGTGAATCTTTAATAGTGCATTAAAATTTTACAGTCGTTGTTAACAAAGTGAGCCTTTTTTAGTCCTGCAGCTCCAGCCCGGCGAGACGTCGCCAGTAGCCGTTGCACTCGCTGTTCGCCGTCAGCGGCAGTGGGGCAGCGCCATTTTCATTGGCGCGGAAGGCGTCGATCATGGCGAAGGTATCGGTGCCCAGCGGCGACAGACGCACCATATCCACCAGCCCTTTCATTGAGGCCAGTTCGTTGCCGAGGTTGTAAACGTAGCCGCTCATGGTCTGAATGCCGTTAAGGACAAACACCTGCTGTTTCTCCTGCGACAGCATACTGCGTCCGTTGGGGTATTTGATGCAGCAGGTTTCGCACTCATCTTTCGGCAGGTTCTCTGAACGCGCGGTAAAGCAGCGGGCGGAGTAAGCCAGAGGCAGATGCCCGTAGCTGAGCACTTCCACTTCAAACTGATTGCGGATCCCCAGCTCGTCGCACTGCGCCAGGATGTTCACCAGCCAGTCTCGGGAGAGTTCCACCGGCATACACCAGCGCGTCATCCCCTGTCTGAGCAGCAGGCGCAGCGCCACGGCGTTGTAGCAGTTCAGCGCATGCCCGGCGACAAACGGCAGCTTGCGCTCGGCGCACAGGTTCACTACGCCGAGATCGCTGGCCTCCAGCAGAAATTCACCGTTCTCCACGTAGCGCTTGAGCTCATTCAGTTCTGACGAGGCCTGAACCAGCGCCAGCGTAGAGAGCACGACCTGCTTGCCACTGTCGGCCAGGGTTTTCGCCATCTCCAGCCAGTCACCCACCTTTGTAGCGCGACGCTTACTACAGACCGCCTCGCCGAGGTAGATCACATCCGCCTGGCTGGTTGCCGCCTGCTGATAAAAGTCTTCCAGCGTCTCTTTCGACCAGTAATAGAGCACCGGTCCTAATGAATATTTCATGCTTTATCTCACTGCCATTTACGGTGATACGCACCCAGCGTGGTCTGCGTGCCTTCGGACATCGAGCCGAGCGTCTCCATCCACGCCGGTTCTGGCGTATAGCTCTGCGGATTTGCCATGCAGCGATCGATCGCCTGCCGCCACACTTTTGCCACCTGGCTGACATAGGCCGGGCTGCGCTGGCGTCCTTCGATTTTCACCGAGGCGATATTGGCGGCCAGCAGTTCCGGCAGCAGTTCAAGGGTGTTCAGGCTGGTGGGCTCCTCCAGTGCATGGTAGCGCTCGCCATCCACCAGATAGCGACCTTTGCACAGCGTCGGATAGCCGGCGTTTTCATCATCCTGATAGCGGTCGATCAGCACCTCGTTCAGACGCGACTCCAGCCCCTGCGGGGTTTGCTGCCAGCGCACGTAGCGGGCAGGGGAGCAGGCGCCCACGGTGTTGGGCGATTCCCCGGTGAGATAAGAAGAGAGGTAGCAACGCCCTTCAGCCATGATGCACAGGCTGCCAAAGGCAAAAACTTCCAGCGGAACTGGCGTGACCCGCGCCAGTTGCTTAACCTGATGAATAGAGAGCACGCGCGGCAGCACCACGCGCGACACCTCAAAATGTCGATGATAAAAGCGTATGGCCTCTTCGTTGGTAGCAGACGCCTGTACGGAGACATGGCGCTCAATGTGGGGATAGCGTTCTGCGGCATACTCCAGCATGGCGAGATCGGCCAGAATCAGGGCGTCGGCACCCAGCTGTGCCGCCATATCCACCGCGCGCTGCCAGCGTTGATAGCCGTCGGGGTGGGCAAAGGTATTGATAGCGATATGCAGTTTACGGCGATGAAGATGTACGAAGCTCACCGCTTCCTGCAGTTTTTTCTCGGTAAAATTGAGACCAGCGAAGTGACGGGCATTGGTATCGTCCTTCAGCCCGATATAAACCGCATCGGCGCCGTTTTCGATGGCCGCCTTTAGCGCCGGTAAGTTCCCGGCAGGGCAGAGCAGCTCCATAATTTATCCTGACGTTCGCAGCCCCAGAGGGATGCAAAATTGTTATCGAACAGGGATTTTAATTAACCATCCGGCGACAATTTTTGATTTAAGGCAGCTAATGGCGTATTGATGACACCAATAATGGGTTACGCCGGATGTCAGTTTGTTGATTTACCCCGCTATACCGACGACTGGATATGGCAAAATATCAGGACCATAGATATCAGGAGTATTGCTCGTGCTGGATAAACTGCGTTCACGTCTCGTACAATTTGGCCCGTCGCTGCTGAGCGTGCCGGTTAAGCTCGCGCCCTTTGCCCTGAAGCGCCAGGTACTGGAGCAGGTGCTCAGCTGGCAATTCCGCCAGGCGCTGGCGGATGGCGAGCTGGAATTTCTTGAAGGGCGCTGGTTACGTATCGAGGTGCGGGATATTGGTCTGCGCTGGTACACCTCCGTTGAAAATGAACAGCTGGTGGTGCGCGAATCCGCCGAGGCGGACGTCAGCTTTAGCGCTGACGCCAGCGATCTGCTGATGATCGCGGCACGCAAGCAGGATCCCGACACGCTCTTCTTCCAGCGTCGTCTGGTGATTGAAGGCGATACCGAGTTAGGTCTGTATGTCAAAAACCTGATGGATGCGATTGAACTGGAACAGATGCCGAAGCCGCTGCGCGTGGCCCTGTTGCAACTGGCCGATTTTGTCGAGGCGGGTCTGAAAACTCCGCCGGAAAGTAAACACACTTCTGTAGGTGAGCCATGTTGATTCGAGTAGAAATTGGCATCGATGCCCCGGGTATTGACGCCTTATTACGCCGGTCGTTTGAAGGGGAAGGTGAAGCGCAACTGGTTCGCGATCTTCGTGAAGACGGCCTGATTACGCTGGGTCTGGTCGCCACCGATGATGAAGGTCAGGTCGTTGGCTACGTGGCCTTTAGCCCGGTCATCGTGCAGGGCGAAGAGCTGCAGTGGGTTGCCATGGCGCCGCTGGCGGTGGATGAAAACTATCGCGGACAGGGCCTGGCGCGCCAGCTGGTCTACGAAGGGCTGGATTCACTCAATGAGTTTGGCTACGCCGCGGTCGTGACGCTGGGCGATCCGGATTTCTACAGCCGTTTAGGCTTCGAGAAAGCGGCACATTACGATCTGCGTTGCCGCTGGCCGGGCACCGAGTCGGCTTTCCAGGTCCACCGTCTGGCCGACGATGCGCTTAACGGCGTGAGCGGCCTGGTGGAATACCACGATCGCTTCAATAGCTTTTAACCGGCGGCCTTTGCAGGCTCTCGCGTAGCGCCTCAAACGTCCCGTCTCCGCTGACGAGGCGCTCTTTCTGGCGCTTCGTGAGCTGTTTAATGCGGTACTCCAGCCGGAGCGCCAGGGAGCGATCCCCTGCGACCGCGGAAAACGCCAGCGTCAGCTCTCCTTTACCCCTCAACGCCTTCGCCCCTTTTCCCGTCTGATGTTGCAGGAAGCGGCGCGGCACATCGGTTGTGATGCCCGTATAGAGCGCATTATCAGCGGTTCGAACAAGATAGAGAAACCAGCACACGGCGACAGATTCAGTATGTTAAGGTGAGTGCACCTTAGCATGAGAGAGAAGCGAAATGGAAACTCTGGCCGCCATCAACCGCTGGCTGGCGAAGCAGCACGTGGTCACCTGGTGCGTACACCATGACGATGAGCTGTGGTGTGCCAATGCCTTTTACTATTATGACCCGCAGCGCGTCGCGTTCTACATCTTAAGCGAAGACAAAACCCGTCATGCGCAGATGAGCGGCAAACAGGCGAAAGTTGCAGGCACCGTCAACGGGCAGCCCAAAACCGTGGCGTTAATCCGCGGGGTGCAGTTCAAAGGGGAGATTCGTCGTCTGGAAGGAGGGGAAAGCGACGTGATGCGCAAGCACTATCTTCGTCGCTTTCCGGTTGCCGCTGCCATGCCAGCTCCGGTATGGGAGATCCGTCTGGATGAACTGAAGTTCACTGACAACACGTTAGGCTTTGGCAAAAAACATCACTGGCTACGCGCCGAGTAAGCGCAACGCCTCACGGTTAAAGGCGATAAGATCTTCTGGCGTCCGGCTGGTAACCAGCTGATCGTTATCGATAACTACCTCCTGATCGTGAAAATCGGCCCCGGCGTTTTTCAGATCGATGGCGATCGATTTCACGCCCGTCAGTTTACGTCCGCGCACAACCTCAGCGCTGATGAGCAGCTGTGGACCGTGGCAGATAGCAAAGACCGGTTTCCCGCTGGAGACAAAATCCCGGGTAAAGGTCACGAAACGCGTATCGCTGCGTAGCGAGTCCGGGGAGTGCCCACCCGGCAGTAACAGGGCGTCAAAGTCAGACGGGCTCACCTCATCGATGGTTTTATCGATGGTCACGCTGGCCTCGCCCTTATGGCCTTTTACCGTTTTGCCTGCCTCTTTTTCAATGGTGATCACCTCATGGCCCGCCTTACGAAACGCCTCGGCAGGTGAGGTAAATTCTGAATCTTCAAACTCGTCGGTAATCAAGACCGCAATTTTCTTGCTCATGCTTCCTCCGTTGTTTTGGCTTCAGACAGCTTTTTTCCAGCTTGTGGTAAATACTTAACGTTCAGACCACTAAGTGTGGTTGAGCGGCATGAAATCGCATACGGACTAATCTGCAAAGGAGGAGTAATGAGTCAGGTTTTAATTACCGGCGCGACTGGCCTTGTGGGTGGGCACCTGCTGCGTATGCTAATCCAGGAGCAGAAGATCAACTATATCGCCGCCCCGACGCGTCGCCCGCTGGGCGATATCGAAGGGGTGTTTAATCCCCACGATCCGCAACTGACCGATGCGCTGGCACAGGTTCAGGATCCGGTAGATACCGTCTTTTGCTGTCTGGGCACCACCCGGCGTGAGGCGGGCAGCAAAGAGGCCTTTATCCATGCCGATTACACGCTGGTGGTGGATACTGCGCTGACTGGCAAACGACTCGGGGCGAAGCATTTCCTGGTGGTGAGCGCCATGGGGGCTAACGCGCATTCGCCGTTTTTCTACAACAAGGTGAAAGGCAAAATGGAAGAGGCCCTGATCGCCCAGAAGTGGGAGCGGTTGACCATTGTTCGTCCGTCAATGCTGCTGGGGGAGCGGGAGAAGCATCGCTTCAGCGAGTCGCTGTTTTCCCCGCTGTTCAGTCTGCTGCCCGGCAACTGGAAGTCTGTCGAGGCGCGGGATGTGGCGCAGGTTATGCTGCAGGAGGCGCTGAGTGCAGCACCGGCAGGAGTCAATGTTATTCCGTCGGCGAAAATCAGGGAGCAGGCGCAGGGAGAGGAATGAGCGCCCTCTGCCAGCGGCAGAGGGCGGGGGAGATTACTTGATGTAGGTGAAGGCGGTAGTCACGTGTTTCACGCCGCTCACCCGGCTGGCGATATCCGCCGCCGCTTTACCTTCACGCTCGGTCACCAGGCCGAGCAGGAAGACTTCGCTGTTCTCGGTGGTCACTTTCACGTTAGAGGATTTCACCTGATCGCTACCCAGCAGCTGGGAGCGCACTTTGGTGGTGATCCAGGTGTCATTTGAGGCGGCACCCAGGCCAATCGGCTGGCCCTGACGTATTTCGTTAAATACCTCGGTCGTCCCTTCTACACCCATCGCAATTTGCTTCGCGCGGGAGGCAAGTTCGGTATTCGGCGCCTGGCCGGCCAGTAAAACCTTGCCCTGATAAGCCGTTACGTTAATACGCGCTTCTTTCTTAATCTGTTGGTCTTTGGAGAGTGCGCTGTTCACGCGCAGTTCAAGGGTGCCGTCATCCACCTGCGTGCCCACGGTTCGCGGGTCGGTCGCGGCTTTGGTACTCACTGCGGCGGTACCCACTACCGCTGCAGCCACACATCCCTGAAGCAGCAGCGCAGAAATAAGGACTGCGAGGGGCGAAAGTGCCTTCATGTTTACTCCTTAATCATCCTGGTGAGGGAAAAGCGTGTTATCGATCAGATCGCATAAACAGTTCACCGTCAGCATATGCATCTCCTGAATGCGCGCGCTGCGGTGGGAAGGAATACGGATCTCAACATCATGCGGACCTAACAGCCCTGCCAGCTCACCGCCGTCGTAACCGGTCAGCGCAACGATGGTCATATCGCGCGTGACGGCCGCTTCCACGGCTTTCACGATGTCGCGGCTGTTGCCGCGCGTGGAGATGGCCAGCAGGACATCACCGGCATGCCCTAACGCGCGCACCTGCTTGGCGTAGATCTCATCATGAAGACGATCGTTGGCAATCGCCGTTAAGACCACGTTATCGGTATTAAGTGCAATGGCAGGTAAACTGGGGCGCTCTGTCTCAAAACGATTGATCATACTGGCAGCAAAATGCTGTGCGTTGGCGGCCGAGGTGCCATTACCACAACAGAGAATTTTGTTGCCGTTAAGCAGGGACTGAACCAGCGTCATCGCCGCGCGGGAGATGGCGTCCGGCAGCGCTTCTGCTGCTGCAATCTGAGTCTGAATGCTTTCCGTGAAGCAAACCTTAATTCTTTCGAGCACGGTATCCCTTAACGATCTGATTTACGCGTCTTCGCCGAAGGCGTTTTTGAACCATTCGATGGCGTTTCCGGTGAAGGCTACCACATCGAACCGGCAATCCACAGTGTCAAAGCTGCCATTATGCCGGGCAAGCCACAACTGGGCGGTGTGTAACAATTTTTGTTGCTTGGCCCGGGTCACGCTGGCGGCGGCCCCGCCGTAACGGGATGACTGGCGGTAGCGCACCTCAATGAACACGATGGACGGGCCGTCCTGCATGATAAGGTCAATTTCACCGCCGCGTCCGCGAACGTTGGCGGCGATAAAGCGCAGTCCTTTGCGCTCAAGCCAGCGACGCGCCTGTAATTCGCGCGCGTCGCCGGTCTGTTTGCGGGTTAACTGGCCGGAACGATCTGTCCCTGCTGGTATTTGAGCCATGATAACTTCCTGTTAATCACGCAGTCCTGAGTGGCGGTGAGATCGCCGGTATTGCCGTTAAGGGTAAAGCCCGGCACCTGGCGCATCTGGGTGAAGTGGTTCGCCAGCGCCCAGGCATCCACGCCCATGGCATACAGGCGCGCCAGCGAGTAGTCGTTACGCACGCTGCTGAGCGCCTGCTGCATCAGCTCTGGGTTTGCCCCTGCGAGCATCGGGATTTCGCTGTACTGCAGCCCTTCCATCTCAAGACGGAAGTCCGGGCCTGCGATGCCCTGTGCGCTGCGTGAGCTGGCGTACAGCGACACGCCCGCATGGCTGCCGTTACGCATGGCGATCATCGGTTTGATAAAGGCGATCTCTTCCGGGGTGGCGACAATGTAGGCCGCATCCACGTTACCGCCGCCGCTGATCTGCGCATCCGTTGGCGGAGCCGGGATAGTCAGACCACCAATCGTCACGCTCTGCTGCTGCGGCAGGCTGGCAGTCACCGGGCTACCGCTGAGGGCAATACCCGCTCCGCCGTTCACGCCTGCGCGCAGTTCTGAGGCTGAGCCAAATTTCTGCTGCAGGACGATGCCGCCACCCAGCTGTTGCCACTCCTGGGCAAAGGCAGTCGCGACGCGATCGCCCAGTTGGCTGCGCGGGATGAGCAGCAGAGGAGCCTGCTTACCTTGCTCATGGATATGGCGGGCCGCATCGCGGGCTTCGTCTTCTGGCGACAGGGCAAAGTAGCAGACGTTCGGGCGATTCTGTACCTGCTCCGGCTGGTTCAGCGCCAGCACGTTCAGCGGGGTGTTGCTTCTCACCAGCTCGTCCACGTTGTTTTTCAGCAGCGGGCCGACTACGATGCTGGCGCCATCCTGCTGCACCTGACTCAGCACCTGATCGAGCGGCTGGTTGCTGGTGTCATACACTTTTATCTCCGCAGATGGGTTACCCATGACCTGTGGTTGGGCGACGGTCTGCGTCTCTTGTGTCGTGACCGGAGTCTGCACCGGCTCCTGCACGTTACCTTCCTGTACGTTGCCTTCCGGCGCGGCGACAGGCTGAGGGGTGGCAGGGGCCTGCACCGGATTCTGAAGCGTGCCTGGCTGGGCAGCGACAGGTTGGGTCGCGGTCAGATCGTTGGTTTCGGCACTGGATGGGCTCACCACATCACCGGCATTAGCGGCCTGGGCGACCTGGGCGGGAACTGCGCTGCCCGCGACGGCGGCAGTACCGTTTCTCGCCGCTTCAAAACCCTGCTGGATCGTGCGGCCAAAGACGGCGGCCTGGCCACCTAATGGCAGCAGCAGGGCGATTTTGCTGGTGGAGGCTGGCTTGAAGTTCTGTACATTAACCAGCTGCGTTGGCAGCATGGTTGCGCCCGGGTTATTCGGATAGCGGGTTTGCCAGTCTTTAATTCCGGCCTTCAGCATATCCGGATCGTTGCGGTTATCGAACCAGACGCGCTGCAGATCCAGCCAGCCCTGCAGGATATTCTCGTCGGCGTTAATCACCAGCGCATTGGCCTGATCGGGGTTCATGGCGGAGAGCGTCTGCCAGGTGGCATCGATATTTTTCTGTTTTTCGGCAGCGGAGAGCAGCGGCTCCTGGGCGATCAACGCCCGCAGCAGCGTCAGGGAAGGACGCCCCTGCTCAGCGGCGATACCTGCCTGCCAGAAACGCGCCTGCTGATTTTTATCCAGCGCGCTGATGTCGATATTGCCGAGGATCTTCTTAGCGCCGGCAGCATCGTTCTGCGCAATTTTCAGCTCGGCGGCCAGCAGGGACTGTTCGCGACGCTGGGTATCGGTCAGATCCTGCGGCAACTGGTTAAACAGATCGGTGGCATGCTGGGTTTTACCCTCTTTCAGCAGTGCACGAATGGCGAGTAATTGCCAGTTGATCCTGGTATCATTCGAGCTCTGCTCCATCTGGTGCAGATAGAAGCCGGAGTCAGCCTGGGCTGTACCCTCCATGTGGGCAGCACTTTGATCGGGCGCCTGTGTGCCACAGCCTGCAAAGAACAGGGCTGCCAGCACCAGCGGAAGGCTGCGCGTGGCTTTATTATGAAAAAACGTTAAGGGTACCATACTGTATCCAGTGATATTTTTTACGCAATGCTCAATATTAAATCGGCAATACGGATGAAACAATGAAACAACACGAAACGGCAGATAATTCTCAGGGTCAGCTATATATTGTACCTACTCCTATCGGGAATTTATCTGATATTACCCAACGTGCGCTCACCGTATTGCAAAGCGTTGATCTTATTGCGGCTGAAGATACCCGCCACACTGGCCTGCTGCTGCAACACTTCGCCATTAACGCCCGCCTGTTTGCCCTGCACGATCATAACGAGCAGCAAAAGGCCGAGACGCTGGTGGCAAAGCTGAAAGAGGGGCAGAACATCGCCCTGGTCTCCGATGCCGGCACGCCGCTGATTAACGATCCAGGCTACCATCTGGTCCGCACCTGCCGCGAGGCGGGCATTCGGGTTGTCCCGTTACCGGGGCCGTGTGCCGCCATTGCCGCCCTGAGCGCGGCGGGTCTGCCGTCTGACCGCTTCTGCTACGAAGGCTTCCTGCCCGCCAAATCCAAAGGTCGTCGCGACGTGCTGAAGGCGCTGGAAGCCGAACCGCGCACGCTGATCTTCTACGAATCGACCCACCGTCTGCTGGAGAGCCTGGAAGATATGGTCGCCGTCTGGGGAGAGGCGCGTTACGTGGTGCTGGCCCGCGAACTGACCAAAACCTGGGAGACCATCCACGGCCTGCCGGTTGGCGAGCTGCTGGCATGGGTGAAAGAGGATGAAAACCGCCGCAAGGGCGAGATGGTGCTGATTGTCGAAGGGCACAAGGCCGAAGAGGACGCCCTGCCTGCGGATGCCCTGCGCACCCTCGCGCTGCTGCAGGCTGAACTGCCGCTGAAGAAAGCGGCCGCGCTGGCAGCAGAGATCCACGGCGTGAAAAAGAACGCGCTGTATAAATATGCGCTGGAGCAGCAGGGGGAGTAAGCTCGTGAGCCGTTATCAACCGCCTTTTACGATTACGTCTGCAATCTTTAATCTGGTGGTTGAAACGGGAGAACTGCTGGGACACTGGGCTGCTTATACGGGGCGAGCTTCACCTCTGCTGCGTAAAGAGAATCGTATTCGTACTATCCAGGCGTCGTTAGCCATTGAACATAATTCGCTGACCACCGGGCAGGTGACCGCAATTATGGATGGAAAGCGGGTGCTGGCCCCGGCAAAAGATATTCAGGAAGTCAGAAACGCCATCCAGGCCTATGAGCACCTGAATATCTGGCAAGCCAGTCGTCTGAAAGATTTGCTGAGTGCCCATCGGCTGCTGATGAAGGGGCTCGTAGATAATCCCGGGCAACTGCGCCAGGGGGATGTCGGGATCTATCGTGGTAACCAACTGGTGCATATGGCACCTCCTGCATCTCAGGTACCTCGTCTGGTGGATGAGCTGCTTGGCTGGCTTAATGCCACAGACTTGCACCCGCTAATTGCCAGCTCTGTATTCCACTATGAATTTGAATTTATCCATCCCTTTGCCGACGGTAATGGCCGTATGGGGCGTCTCTGGCAGACTCTTATCCTCAGCCACTGGCGTGCCGAGCTGGCCTGGTTGCCGGTGGAAACGCTGATCCACTTTCAGCAAGAGCGGTACTACGCCATCCTTGGGCAGTGTGATAAAGCCAGCGATTGCACGGCTTTTGTAGAATTTATGCTACACAATCTTGCCGATGCGCTGCGTGAAAGTATCGCAACCCCGCATGCATTGTCGGAACAAATGTCGGAACAAATGTCGGAAAAAGAGGATGCCATCCTGCAACTTCTGATTGCCCAGCCAAAAATGACAGCTTCTACCCTGGCCTCAATGCTCGGTGTAACCTCCCGTACGGTAGAACGCTACCTTAGCGCATTACAAAGCAAGGGTAAGGTACAACGGGTCGGTGCCAGAAAAGGTGGGTACTGGCAGGTCTTAAGATAGGCAGCGCTTGTCCCGTCAGACGATAATTACTTCAGATCGGCAAAAATTCGGAATGGCGAGCATCAGCCAGAACGAAAGGCAAAAAAAAGCATGGCCGAAGCCATGCTAAAGGAGGTTTACTGCAAACTCAGGTCACCGGGGCCGGGTTAAATACCGCCAGCTGGTTATGTAATCCCCATTGATCGGAGAAAGTCTTCTTACGTCCACTCGCCACGTCGAGGATGAAGTGGAACAGCTTCCAGCCCACATCCTCAATGCTCTCTTCGCCGGTAGCGATAGTGCCCGCGTTGATATCCATCAGGTCAAACCAGCGGTTCGCCAGCTCGGTACGGGTCGCCATTTTAATGACCGGCACCGCCATCAGGCCGTACGGGGTGCCGCGACCGGTGGTGAAGACCTGAACGGTGATCCCGGAGGCCACCTGCTGGGTACCGCAGACGAAATCACTGGCTGGCGTGGCGGCGTAGATCAGGCCACGTTTAGTCGGGCGCTGGCCCGGGGAAAGCACTTCAACGATGGCGCTCTTGCCCGACTTAGCGATGGAGCCCAGCGCTTTTTCCACCACGTTCGCCAGGCCGCCTTTCTTGTTGCCCGGTGACGGGTTGGCGCTGCGGTCGGTCTTGCCCATATCGAGATAGTTATCGTACCAGGCCATCTCCTCCAGCAGGCGTTTGCCCACCTCTTCGTTGATGGCGCGCGGCGTCAGGAGATGGATCGCGTCGCGCACTTCGGTCACTTCGGAGAACATTACCGTGGCGCCACAGCGCACCAGCAGATCCGAGGCATAGCCCACTGCCGGGTTGGCGGTCACGCCCGAGAAGGCATCGCTGCCGCCGCACTGCATTCCCACCACCAGCTCAGAGGCCGGGCAGGTTTCACGCTGGCGCTGATTCAGTTTTGCCAGATGGCGCTCAGCGACCTGCAGAATGTCATCCACCATCGACCGGAAGCCGACATGCTGCTCATCCTGCAGACGCACGATGCTGGCGTCATCCACCGGGATCGCCTGCACGTCTTCGGTGCCCTGGAGCAGTTTTTCGGGTTGCAGCTTCTCGCAGCCGAGGCCGATAACCATCACTTCGCCGCCGAAGTTCGGGTTCAGGGCGATATTGTGGATGGTGCGGATAGGGACAATTGCCGCCGGAGCGTTGATCGCCACGCCGCAGCCGTAAAGGTGGTTCAGACCCACCACGCCGTCGACGTTGGGGTATTTTGGCAGCAGATCGCGTTCGATGATCTTCACTACATAATCGACCACGCCCGCCACGCAGTGCACGCTGGTGCTGATGCCGAGCAGGTTTTTGGTGCCTACGCTGCCGTCCGCATTGCGATAACCTTCAAAGGTGTAGCCTTCAAGCGCAGGTAGCGGCTCCGGTACGCGGGTTGCCAGTGGCAGGGTGTGCAGCGGCGGGGCTTCCGGCAGGGCAACCAGCGACTCATCAATCCAGCTGCCCTGGGGGATGGCGCGCACGGCGTAGCCGATGACTTCGCCATAACGCACGATTTCGCCCTGCGCCGGGATATCCACCAGCGCCACTTTATGGCCCTGTGGAATATGCTCGATGAGTTCAAGTCCGTCCGGGAAACGCGTTCCGGCTTTTAACCCCTGATCGTTAACAATAATCGCCACGTTATCGGTCTCATGTACCTTAATATAAAACGCGGTCGGCGACGTTTGACGAATTTCGATGTCG
Organism: Leclercia sp. GHBNCSD; assembly: GCF_055805075.1. Lineage (NCBI taxonomy): Bacteria > Pseudomonadati > Pseudomonadota > Gammaproteobacteria > Enterobacterales > Enterobacteriaceae > Leclercia > Leclercia sp. GHBNCSD. The sequence goes on from NZ_JBQVYO010000001.1 coordinate 2,584,308, forward strand.
GCCATTGTCCAGTATTCTCCAGCGCGTGGGGGATAATTAATTGATCAAAGAGTAACTATATTTTCTCGTTATAAAAAATAAAGACTCTGCTCAGTGGAATAAAGAATGTCAGGCATGGGGAATTAATAATGTGATCGCGATCACTCATTTATGACGGTGGCCTGCCCATAAGGGGAGCAATGGCGAAATCTGTGCATCAGCGCCCAGGGGTTTGTGCATATGCTCAAAATAATATTCACAATAAAGTTGATAATTGAGCAATGCGACAATGCGTGGTGGTGGGCGCTTGATTATACTCATTAACGCTTTCATGGATTTGGTTAATTAACCGTAATTACCTCTCTCTAATGAGCAAAATAATCAGGACTGCCTCTTTCTTAAAACAATAAAAATAATTTCATTGATGTACCAGAGGAAATAAATATGTTGCTGGATACTACCGTTGAAACTAAAAAGGGTTTCCCCACCCGTTATTTAATATTACTCATCATTTTTATTGTTACCGCTGTCAATTACGCTGACCGCGCCACGCTCTCTATTGCCGGAACGGAAGTCGCCAAAGAGCTGCAATTAAGTGCCGTGTCGATGGGCTACATCTTCTCCGCCTTCGGCTGGGCCTATCTGCTGATGCAGATCCCCGGCGGCTGGCTGCTGGACAAATTCGGCTCGAAAAAGGTCTATACCTACAGCCTCTTCTTCTGGTCGCTGTTCACCTTCCTGCAGGGGTTTGTCGATCTTTTCCCGCTGGCGTGGGCGGGCATTTCAATGTTCTTTATGCGCTTTATGCTCGGCTTCTCCGAGGCGCCATCCTTCCCGGCTAACGCCCGTATCGTGGCGGCCTGGTTCCCGACCAAAGAGCGCGGTACGGCATCAGCTATTTTTAACGCCGCGCAATATTTCTCGCTGGCGCTCTTCTCCCCGCTGCTCGGCTGGCTGACCTTCGCCTGGGGCTGGGAACATGTCTTTACCGTAATGGGTGTGATTGGCTTTGTGCTGACCGGCATGTGGGCGAAGTTTATTCATAACCCGACCGACCATCCAGGCATAAGCGCCGATGAACTGAAGTTCATTAAGGAGGGCGGCGCGGTGGTCGATATGGACCACAAAAAGCCAGGCGACAAAGCGGCCAGCGGTCCGAAGCTGCATTACATCAAACAGTTATTGTCTAACCGCATGATGCTGGGCGTCTTTTTCGGGCAATACTTTATCAACACCATCACCTGGTTCTTCCTCACCTGGTTCCCGATTTATCTGGTGCAGGAGAAGGGGATGTCGATTCTGAAAGTGGGCCTGGTGGCATCCATTCCGGCGCTGTGCGGCTTTGCCGGCGGCGTACTGGGCGGCGTATTCTCGGATCACCTGATTAAGCAAGGCAAGTCGATTACCCTGGCGCGTAAGCTGCCGATCGTGCTGGGTATGCTGCTGGCCTCCTCAATCATTCTGTGCAACTACACCAACAACACCACGCTGGTGGTCGCGCTGATGGCGCTGGCCTTCTTCGGTAAAGGGTTTGGTGCCCTGGGCTGGCCGGTCATATCCGATACCGCACCGAAAGAGATTGTTGGCCTGTGCGGGGGTGTGTTTAACGTCTTTGGCAACGTAGCGTCAATCGTCACTCCGCTGGTGATTGGCTATCTGGTCAGTGAGCTGCATTCGTTCAACGCGGCACTGCTGTTCGTAGGGTGTTCGGCGCTGATGGCGATGTTCTGCTACCTGTTCGTAGTGGGCGACATCAAACGTATGGAATTGCAGAAATAAGCAAAGGTATAAGCGATGAGTAACGATATTTTCCCAAACAAATTTAAAGCGGCCCTCGCGGCACATCAGATTCAGATTGGCTGCTGGTCCGCGCTGGCAAGCCCAATCAGCACCGAAGTGCTGGGACTGGCAGGTTTTGACTGGCTGGTGCTGGACGGTGAACATGCGCCGAACGACGTCACCACCTTTATCCCGCAGCTGATGGCGCTGAAAGGCAGCCACAGCGCGCCGGTGGTGCGCGTGCCGACCAATGAGCCGGTGATCATCAAGCGCCTGCTGGATATTGGTTTCTATAACTTCCTGATCCCGTTTGTGGAAAACGTCGAAGAGGCGGTGCAGGCGGTAGCCTCCACCCGTTATCCACCAGAAGGCATTCGCGGCGTGTCGGTCTCCCATCGTGCCAATATGTTTGGCACCGTGCCGGACTACCTCGCCCAGTCGAACAAAAACATCACCATCCTGGTGCAGATTGAGAGCCAGCAGGGCGTAGACAACGTCGATGCCATCGCCGCTACTGACGGCGTAGATGGCATCTTTGTCGGCCCAAGCGACCTGGCGGCCGCCTTTGGTCACCTGGGTAATGCGAATCACCCGGAAGTGCAGCGCGCCATCCAGCATATCTTTGCCCGTGCCAAAGCGCACGGTAAGCCGTCCGGCATTCTGGCACCGGTCGAGGCTGATGCCCGCCGCTATCTGGAATGGGGCGCAACCTTTGTCGCCGTCGGCAGCGATCTCGGCGTGTTCCGCTCCGCCACCCAGAAGTTAGCGGATTCCTTCAAGAAATAACCACCACCACTGAATAAAGAGAGACGCAATTATGACACTGAAAGTTGGTTTTATTGGCCTGGGTATCATGGGTAAACCAATGAGTAAAAACCTCATCAAAGCAGGTTACTCACTGGTGGTTGCAGACCGTAACCCGGAAGCCATTGCCGAAGTGATCGCCGCAGGCGCAGAAACGGCCACCACGGCAAAAGCCATTGCTGAGCAGTGCGATGTGATCATCACCATGCTGCCAAACTCCCCGCACGTTAAAGAGGTGGCGCTGGGCGAAGGCGGCATCATCGAAGGGGCAAAACCTGGCACCGTGCTGATCGACATGAGCTCCATCGCACCGCTGGCCAGCCGTGAAATCAGCGAGGCGTTAAAAGCAAAAGGCATCGACATGCTGGATGCGCCGGTGAGCGGCGGCGAGCCGAAAGCTATCGACGGCACCCTCTCTGTGATGGTGGGCGGCGACAAAGCCATCTTCGACAAATACTACGACCTGCTGAAAGCGATGGCCGGCTCCGTGGTGCATACCGGTGAGATTGGTGCCGGTAACGTCACCAAGCTGGCAAACCAGGTCATCGTGGCCCTGAACATCGCCGCGATGTCTGAAGCCCTGACCCTGGCGACCAAAGCGGGCGTTAACCCGGATCTGGTGTATCAGGCCATCCGTGGCGGCCTGGCGGGCAGCACCGTACTGGATGCCAAAGCGCCAATGGTCATGGATCGTAACTTCAAGCCGGGTTTCCGTATCGATCTGCACATCAAGGATCTGGCGAACGCGCTGGATACCTCTCACGGCGTGGGGGCACAGCTACCCCTGACCGCGGCGGTAATGGAGATGATGCAGGCCCTGCGCGCAGATGGGCTGGGAACGGCAGACCACAGCGCCCTCGCGTGCTATTACGAAAAACTGGCGAAAGTGGAAGTTTCTCGCTAACAAAGACGGGCGCGGGAACGCGCCCGCTATTTTTGCCTTAAGCGGTAACAGGCTATAACTATGAAAATCGTAATCGCCCCTGACTCTTACAAAGAAAGCCTGTCTGCCACCGAGGTAGCGCAGGCGATAGAAAAAGGCTTTCGGGAGATCTTTCCCGATGCAGAGTATGTTTCGGTTCCCGTTGCGGATGGCGGGGAAGGCACGGTTGAAGCGATGGTTGCCGCCACCAATGGCACGATGCAGCATGCAGTAGTGACGGGGCCATTGGGCGAAAGTGTCAATGCCTGCTGGGGGATCTCCGGCGATGGCGTGACGGCGTTTATTGAGATGGCGGCGGCGAGCGGACTGGCACTGGTTCCTCCGGGACAGCGCAACCCGCTGATTACCACCTCCCGCGGGACGGGCGAGCTGATCCTTGCCGCACTCGATAAAGGTGCGCGCAATATCATTATCGGGATTGGCGGCAGCGCCACCAACGACGGCGGCGCAGGGATGGTTCAGGCGCTGGGGGCAAAACTGACGGATGCCAACGGCACCGAGATTGGCCACGGCGGTGGCAGCCTGATGGCGTTAAACAATATTGATATTTCATCGCTCGATCCGCGTCTCAAAACCTGCGCGATACGGGTGGCCTGCGACGTGAGCAATCCGCTGATCGGCGAGCAGGGTGCCTCCCGCATCTTCGGCCCGCAGAAAGGGGCGACAGAAGCCAACATCACCGAGCTCGACAACAATCTTTCTCACTACGCCGATGTGATTAATACCGCGCTGCGTATTGAGGTTAAAAATGTCCCCGGTGCGGGTGCGGCAGGCGGCATGGGTGCCGCGCTGATGGCGTTCCTCGGCGCGGAGCTGAAGAGCGGCATTGAAATCGTCACCCAGGCGCTGAATCTCGAAGAGCATATTCACGACTGCACCTGGGTGGTGACCGGCGAAGGACGCCTGGACAGTCAAAGTATTCACGGCAAAGTGCCGGTGGGCGTGGCGCGCGTCGCCAGTAAATATCGCAAGCCGGTCATCGGCATCGCCGGCAGCCTGACCAGCGACGTCGGGGTGGTTCATCAATATGGCATCGATGCGGTGTTCAGCGTCCTGACCAGTATCAGCACCCTGGAAGAGGCGTTCCGCGGCGCGTTTGACAATATTTATCGCGCCTCGCGCAATATTGCCGCCACCCTACGGGTAGGGATGCTCACCGAAGGGTGACAGCGGGGCGCAAACCCTCTATACTGCGCGCCGAAGCTGACCAGACAGTCGCCGCTTCGTCGTCGTCCCTTTCGGGGGAGACGGGCGGAGGGGAGGAAAGTCCGGGCTCCATAGGGCAGGGTGCCAGGTAACGCCTGGGGGGGAAACCCACGACCAGTGCAACAGAGAGCAAACCGCCGATGGCCCACGCAAGTGGGATCAGGTAAGGGTGAAAGGGTGCGGTAAGAGCGCACCGCGCGGCTGGTAACAGTCCGTGGCACGGTAAACTCCACCCGGAGCAAGGCCAAATAGGGGTTCACATGGTACGGCCCGTACTGAACCCGGGTAGGCTGCTTGAGCCAGTGAGCGATTGCTGGCCTAGATGAATGACTGTCCAACGACAGAACCCGGCTTATCGGTCAGCTTCAACTCTTCAGAAAACCCCGCTTCGGCGGGGTTTTTGCTTCTTGGCGGTAAGATGAATGACTGTCCAACGACGCTATACCCAAAAGAACGCGGCTTATCGGTCAGCTTCAACTCTTCAGAAAACCCCGCTTCGGCGGGGTTTTTGCTTCTTGGCGGTAAGATGAATGACTGTCCAACGACGCTATACCAAAAAGAACGCGGCTTATCGGTCAGCTTCAACTCTTCAGAAAACCCCGCTTCGGCGGGGTTTTTGCTTCTTGGCGGTAAGATGAATGACTGTCCAACGACGCTATACCAAAAAGAACGCGGCTTATCGGTCAGCTTCAACTCTTTAGAAACCCCGCTTCGGCGGGGTTTTTGCTTTCTGCCCTCATCCCGGCATTTACATTTAAAATTGTTTATATACTTCCTCACAGATCAACATCCGTAATTGAAAAATACTCCGGTTCTTCCCTGACAGATAATTGAGGATTGTGAGATGAAAAAGATTTTCCGGATCGCGCTGCTGACGGCAACGATGACAGGCTTTGCGGGTGTGGCGCAGGCGGCAGAAGTGACAACCGCACCGCAGCCTGCCCAGGATCCTATCGTTCAGCAATTAAAACTCAGCAGCGAACAGACCGCGAAAATTAAGGCTCTGCACCAGCAGCTGGAAGAGAACGTGCAGAAAATCCCGACCAGCGATGTGAAAAATGGCACGTTGATTGACGTGATCCAGTCCGGCAAATGGGATGAGAAGGCAGTGAAAGATCAGCTGGCTGCGTTCAGCCGCATTGAGGAGCAGGCGCGTTACTATCGCGTGAAATATTACTTCGATGTGAGCCAGGTCCTGACGGCAGAGCAGCGGGCAGAAGTCAGATCGCAAATCGCCCAGACTCTGAGCGAATAAGTTGTCATTAACGTACCAGTGCTCAACAACCCGCGCGTGTCGCGGGTTTTTTATTCCTTGAAGTGCGTCACAATGAGAAAAGTAGCCCCACTTCTTTTTTAAAAATAGTAACTTTTTCTTTTTTTAGCCAAAAACCCCACTAACGTTGTGATTTTTTTCTCTTCCTCTCCGGATATGATATTTCCACACGAATAACAAACGCCTGCACCTCTCTGGTCATTATCGCTGATGAGCAGATATCCATAAAAATAACTGTTTACCCTACAAAATAAGCGAGAGCCTAATGGATACGGCGACAAATAATAGCGTAATTGTGAGCGACTCACCGGCAGCAAGACGGGCTGGAATGAGTGAGAGTGAATGGCAAGAAGCGATTAAATTCGACAGTAATGATACCGGTTGGATAATTATGAGTATCGGCATGGCAATCGGTGCCGGTATTGTTTTTCTCCCGGTTCAGGTGGGATTAATGGGCCTGTGGGTTTTTCTGCTCTCTTCCATCATTGGTTATCCGGCGATGTATCTCTTTCAGCGCCTGTTTATTAATACGCTGGCGGAATCGCCGGAGTGCAAAGATTACCCGAGCGTGATCAGCGGTTATCTGGGTAAAAACTGGGGGATTCTGTTAGGGGCGCTCTATTTTGTCATGCTGGTTATCTGGATGTTTGTATATTCCACGGCGATTACCAACGACAGCGCCTCTTATCTGCATACCTTCGGCGTGACGGACGGTTTGCTGTCAGAAAACCCTTTCTATGGCTTATTATTGATCTGTATCCTGGTGGCGATCTCTTCCCGGGGTGAAAAACTGCTGTTTAAAGTCTCCAGCCTGATGGTGCTCACCAAACTGCTGGTGGTAGCGGCTCTGGGGATCTCAATGATTGGCATGTGGCACCTCTATAACGTTGGCGCGCTGCCGCCGATGGGGCTGCTGATCAAGAATGCCATCATTACGCTGCCGTTTACCCTCACCTCCATTCTGTTTATCCAGACGCTCAGCCCAATGGTGATCTCCTACCGCTCCCGCGCAAAATCGATCGAAGTGGCGCGGTACAAAGCCCTGCGGGCGATGAATATCGCGTTTGGCATTCTGTTTGTGACGGTCTTTTTCTACGCGGTCTCTTTTACCCTCGCGATGGGGCATGAGGAAGCGGTCAAAGCCTACGAACAGAATATTTCCGCCCTGGCAATTGCCGCGCAGTTTATTAGTGGTGATGGTGCGGGTTGGGTAAAAATCGTCAGCGTTATTCTGAATATCTTCGCTGTGATGACCGCTTTCTTTGGCGTCTATCTCGGCTTTCGTGAAGCGACGCAAGGCATTGTGATGAATATCCTGCGCCGCAAATTGCCGGCGGATAAAATCAATGAATCCACCGTACAGCGCGGCATTATGGTGTTTGCCATACTGCTTGCCTGGAGCGCCATTGTATTAAATGCTCCTGTGCTGAGCTTCACCTCTATCTGCAGCCCTATTTTTGGCATGGTGGGCTGTTTAATTCCGGCGTGGCTGGTCTACAAGGTCCCTGCGCTGCATAAATACAAAGGCGTGTCGCTGGTGATTATTATTATCACCGGGCTACTGCTTTGTGTTTCTCCTTTCCTCGCTTTTTCCTGATGTGCAATAAAGGTCGTAACGATGTCTGAACAAATAAACCCTTTATGGAACCTGTTTATTCACGCGGTGCAGGAAGAGGTTAAACCTGCCCTGGGATGTACAGAACCTGTCTCGCTGTCGCTGGCTTGTGCCATCGCGGCTGAACAGCTAAGCGGAGAAATCACGCAAATTGAGGCGTGGGTTTCACCGAATTTAATGAAGAATGGACTGGGTGTAACAGTACCGGGTACTGGCATGGTTGGCCTGCCTGTTGCGGCTGCGCTGGGGGCGATTGGTGGCAACCCCCGGGGCGGGCTGGAGGTTTTAAAAGATGCTTCGCCCGAGGCGATTGCCCGCGCTAAAGCGCTGCTGGCGGCAGGAAAAGTGCAGGTAAAACTGCAGCAACCCTGCGACGAAATCCTCTATTCCCGCGCCATTGTCTATGCCGGGGCGGAGTCGGCAAGCGTCACCATCGCGGGAGGACACACGCGGGTCGTGCAGATCAGCTATCAGGGCGAAACACGCTTTATGCTGGATGAGCAGCCGCAGAGCTCTGGCGGCGATCCCCTGAGAGTGCTGTCGAGCACGTCGCTGTCGCAGATCCTGGAGTTTATCGAGCATGTTCCGTTTTCCGCCATTCGTTTTATCCTGGAAGCCGGGCATCTAAACGACGCCCTCTCCAGGGAGGGATTAACCGGCAAATGGGGACTCCATATTGGCGCGACGTTGCATAGACAGCAGGCGCGCGGCTTTATCGACCAGGGGTTAGGATCGGAGATAATCATCCGCACCAGCGCCGCGTCAGATGCCCGAATGGGCGGAGCGACACTGCCTGCGATGAGCAATTCCGGCTCGGGTAATCAGGGGATTACGGCAACGATGCCGGTTCTGGTCGTGGCGGAATATCTCCAGGCTGATGAGGAAAAACTGGCGCGGGCCCTGATGCTTTCGCACCTCTCGGCCATTTATATCCATTACCAGCTTCCTCGCCTGTCGGCATTGTGCGCGGCGACGACCGCGGCCATGGGCGCGGCAGCAGGTATGGCATGGCTGCTGGACGGGGGCTATAAGGCGATTGAGATGGCGATCAGCAGTATGATTGGCGACGTCAGCGGAATGATCTGCGATGGAGCATCGAACAGCTGCGCGATGAAAGTCTCAACCAGCGTCAGCAGTGCCTGGAAATCGGTAATGATGGCGCTTGATGATTGCGCCGTGACCGGCAACGAAGGGATTGTGGCGCACGATGTGGAACAGTCCATCGCCAATCTGTGCTCACTTGCATGCCGTTCAATGCAGGCAACGGATAAACAGATCATTGAGATCATGGCGAAGAAAGTCGCCTGAAATAACGGCCTCTCCTTGTACGGGGAGAGGCCGGCGGTTCAGACCGGCAAATCAATCAACAGCGCACGCAGCGGCGTATCGGCCACCAGGGTGATATTCGCCTCGTCGCGAATAAACGCACCATCTCCGCAGGTCAACGCTTCACGCTCCTCAGCGGGCGTCTGCGCATGTACCGTGCCGTGGATAGATTGCAGGTAGGCGCGCGGGCCATGCAGCTGAAAACTCAGACGCTCCCCTTTATCCAGCTCGATATGATGCAGCCATACCTGCTGGCGGAGCTGCAGGCTGCCTGCGCTGCCATCTGGCGAGGCCAGCAGCTGCTGTTTGGCATCCAGCAGATCGATCTTCTGGAGCAGCGGATTTTCCCGCTCCGGGCAGGCATCTAACCACAGCTGCAGGCGCGTCAGCGTCTTGTCTTTGCTGAGGTTATGCTCGCTATAGCTAATACCGGGCTGAGTGGCTATCAGCAATGCTTCACCGGCTTTCGCCTGGACATGGTTGCCCTCGCTGTCGCGATACTCTGCTTCGCCTTCAAGAATCAGATTCAGGATATCCACTTTTGGATAAGTACGCGGCTGGAATGAGGCGCCGGGTGCGAGCACCTCCTGGTTCAGCACGCGCAAAGAGGCATAGCCCAGCAGTTTCGGGTCAAAGTAGTGTCCAAAGGAAAAGGTGTAGCGGGCCTGCAGCCAACCGAAATCGGCTTGTCCGCACTGTTTAGCTGTTCTTGTCGTAATCATAAAACTTGACCTCTCTTTACACTAAAACAATGGTAAAGGTATGGACGCTGCATTGTTAGCCAGATATTCTGCCCGGTATGTTCAAATTTCCTGAATGAGAACGCCATGGCTAAAGAGAGAGCATTGACCCTTGAAGCGCTGCGCGTGATGGACGCCATCGATCGTCGCGGCAGCTTTGCGGCGGCAGCGGATGAACTGGGGCGCGTACCCTCTGCCCTGAGTTATACCATGCAGAAACTGGAAGAAGAGCTGGATGTGGTGCTGTTTGACCGCTCTGGTCACCGAACAAAATTCACCAATGTTGGCCGCATGCTGCTGGAGCGCGGGCGCGTGTTGCTGGAGGCGGCGGATAAACTGACCACCGACGCCGAAGCGCTGGCCCGCGGCTGGGAAACGCATCTGACGCTGGTCACCGAAGCGTTGGTACCCACCACTGCGCTCTACCCGCTGGTGGATCGCCTGGCGGAAAAAGCCAATACCCAGCTTTCAATTATTACCGAAGTGCTCGCCGGGGCGTGGGAGCGCCTGGAGCAGGGCCGGGCGGATATTGTGATCGCGCCGGATATGCACTTCCGCTCCTCGTCCGAAATCAACTCCCGCAAGCTCTATACCGTGATGAATGTCTATGTCGCCGCACCGGATCATCCGATTCATCAGGAACCCGAGCCGCTGTCGGAAGTGACCCGCGTAAAATACCGCGGCGTGGCGGTGGCCGATACCGCCCGCGAGCGCCCGGTACTAACCGTTCAGCTGCTTGATAAACAGCCGCGCCTCACCGTCAGCACCCTTGAAGATAAGCGTCAGGCGCTGCTGGCTGGGCTAGGCGTGGCGACCATGCCGTATCCGTTCGTTGAGAAAGATATTGCCGAAGGGCGGCTGCGGGTGGTGAGCCCGGAATATACCAGTGAAGTGGATATTATTATGGCGTGGCGTCGTGACAGCATGGGCGAGGCCAAATCCTGGTGTCTGCGTGAGATCCAGAAGTTGTTCACCCATAAGTAAATTGCAGGCCCGGCAGGCGCAGCGCCGCCGGGCAAACTATCAGTTGTTTAGCAACGGATCCGGCCCAAAACGGTTTTCACCTGGCGTACCGCGCTGGCAGTTGAAGATCAGAATAATGATCCAGCCCAGCACCGGGATAAGCACCAGCAGCAGCCACCACGCTGAACGGTCAGTATCATGCAGCCGGCGAAACAGCACGGCCCAAGATGGCAGAAGTACCAGCAAGCCATACACGGTGGTGAGAATGCCTTCGCCGCCAGCCCGCTCCCAGCCCAGCATCTTGTCGATCAGCCCCAGCACGCAGATCAGAATGAAGTTCACCAGGGTGAACATCCAGAACTCTTTGCGGCGGGCGCGCCCTTTGAACCCAATATAATTTCGAAGTACTTTCAGATACCAGTCCATTTCTTGTGGCCTCCGCAGCAATTAATTATTTGTTTTTTAAGCGATCCACTAAAGCATAGACGGGAATAAAAGGGGGGTAAAGGGCGCCAGAAAAGCGCCCCTGAGGCTTAGCCAAAGCGGACGTCGCGCCCGTGCGGTTCGTTCAGATCCTGCCACGGGCCAATGGAGATAATGCCCGTCGGATTAATGGTTTTATGGCTGCGATAGTAATGGTTACGGATATGGCCAAAATCGACCGTCTCCGCAATCCCCGGCATCTGATAGATGTCGCGCAGGAATCCGTGCAGGTTGAGGTAATCGCTGATCCGGTGTTTGTCGCACTTGAAGTGGGTCACATAAACCGGGTCAAAGCGCACCAGCGTGGTCCAGAGGCGGATATCGGCTTCGGTCAGCTGGTCACCGGTGAGATAGCGGTGCTGGCCGAGGATCTGCTCCAGCCGCTCCAGCGAGGCAAAGACATTGGTCACCGCTTCGTCGTAAGCTTCCTGGCTGGTGGCAAACCCGGCCTTATAGACGCCGTTGTTCACGTTGTCGTAGATCCAGCTATTCAGGTCATCGATCTTATCGCGCAGCGCGGGCGGATAAAAATCGCCTGCCCGGGCGCCGTGAGCATCAAACGCGGTGTTAAACATGCGGATGATCTCAGCCGACTCATTGCTGACGATGGTCTGATTTTTCTTATCCCACAGTACCGGAACGGTAACGCGGCCGGTGTAGTGGGGATCGGCGCGCAGGTAGAGCTGGTAGAGAAAATCATGGTGATAGAGCGAGTCGCCGGTCGCCGCCGGGAAATCATCGCCGAAAGTCCAGCCGTTCTCCAGCATCAGCGGATGCACCACCGAGACGGGGATCAGCGCTTCCAGCCCCTTCAGGGCACGGACGATCAGGGTGCGATGCGCCCACGGACAGGCCAGAGAAACATAGAGGTGGTAACGATCTTTCTCAGCCGCAAAGCCGCCTTCGCCGCTCGGGCCAGGCGCGCCGTCGGCGGTGAGCCAGTTACGGAAGGCCGAAACAGAACGTTTGAAACGCCCCCCGGTTGATTTGGTGTCATACCAGGTATCCTGCCAGACGCCGTCTACGAGTTGTCCCATCTATTCCTCCTTAGATAGCAAAAGCGAGGAGAGATCCCCTCGCTTTTTGATTCAGTATAGCGTGCTTACCACTTCTTATTCAGGACGCGGTCAATACTGAACGCGCCAGGACCGGTGATAGCCAGCAGCAGATAACCGCCTGCGATAGTCAGGTTTTTCATGAACATCAGAGAGTTCACCCCTTCCGCAAAGTTGCTGTGGAACAGGAACGCGGTCAGCAGTGTGAAGCCTGCGGTGAACAGTGCGGTAGTCCGGGTCAGGAAACCGAACAGAATGGCCAGGCCACCCCCCAGTTCAAGCAGAATGGTCAGCGGCAGCAGGAACCCCGGAACGCCCATCGCTTCCATATACTGTTGCGTACCGGCGTAGCCCCCGATTTTGCTCCAGCCAGCGGTAATAAACAGGATTGGCATCAGAACGCGCGCTACCAGTACACCAACATCTTCTAATTTTTTCATCTTACTCTCCAGGGAACCACTTGGGCTGTAAATACTATTTATTGTGCAAAATCGGGCGTATGCCGCGGTCTCGCTGTGGATGGAGAGAATCATAAACGGGGCGAATGGGGATTGTTAGCAAGGAAAACTGTCAATCTTTATCAAAGATATTGAGTAATAAGAAGGGAAGGATAAAAGTAAAGCGCCAGGAGGCGCTTTACAGGGTGAGGCAGGGTAAACGTCAGCGGGTTTCTTGTTTGCGGAGCTGCTGCTGGGTAAGGGTGGTTTTAATCATCTTCCACGCGCTCCAGATGCCCAGACCGCGGCGCGCCCAGCGGATCAGCATATTCGGATGGCGCACGGCCCTCACCGCCAGAATGCTGCTCCCTATCAGCGCCCATGCCCGTAGGTTCAGAAACATATTCCACCCGCGGTCATAGCTGTGCGTGGCTTCCAGCCAGTCACGGCTGCCAGCCGACAGATCCAGCCGTTGCTGCTGGATCTGGCTCAGCAAAAATGCCTTTTCTCGCTCACGTTCCGCTCGGCTTCTGCTCACTTTTTGTCATCCTCCAGCAGTGACCGGTCGTTGGCGAGCTCCTTACGGGTATGATGTAGCAGGGTCGACTGGCGCACTTTGCGCATCGTCCATATTCCCCCTATCAGAGCAGCAAGCAGCAGCACCACGGTGGTGCCAATCATCACATTAAGACGATACTGCGGATCGACTGCCCAGATAATCAATACCATCAGGCTCATCAGGCCAAAGGCGGCGAAGAGCATAGTCAACCCCAGCATCAGTAGCAGCTGGAAGAGGTTCGCTTTCTCTTCTTCCAGTTCAACTACTGCCAGCCGGATACGCGTCTCTGCGATGCCGACGAGAGTAGTCAAGATCCGCTGTCCGATACCGAGAACGTTTTTTGCGGGCCCTTGTGGTTGACGTGAATCTTCCATAATTAACGTCGCGTAAGCAGCATGCCGATGACAACGCCAACCGCAGCACCGATACCTACGCCGGCCCACGGATTCTCACGCACATACTCATCAGCGCGCGCGGCAGCCTCACGGGTCTGTTTAGCCAAAGCATCGCTGGTTTCGCCCAGACGATAGCGGCTTTCGTGCAGGGCCTGCTCCGCTTTATTACGCAGTTTGCTCAGCTCTTCTTTCGACTTATTGCCAGAGGAGCTCAGTACCTCTTCCAGGGTATCCGCCAGGGACTTCAGTTCAGCGCGTAAATGGTCTGACGTGGTATCTTTTGACATGATTCTCTCCTGTTACGATGTCCGTTAAATCAGTAATCGCGAGACTCCAGCGCTTTCAGTTCGTTCTGCGCTTCTTGCAGTTTCTGCTCACGTTTGGCAACTTTGTCTGCATCGCCTTTCTCCTTTGCCTCCGCCAGATCCCGGCGGCGTTCAGCAATTTCTTCTTTCTGTTCGGCAATTTTGTGCTGATGATCGGCACGCAGTTTGCTATCAGAACAGTTAGCTTTAACTTCGCTCAGCGCTTTATTCAATCCATTGATTCTGCTCTGATTGTTATGCTTTTCAGCGTAACTGATCTCGCGTTGAATATCCTGTTCCTTCTCCTGACAAAGAGACGAAGCGAACGAAGCTGTGCTCAAAGAAAAAAGGGCGAGGCCCAGGGCGATGCGGTAATTCATTGTTGAAACCTTCCATTGTTTTCGACGTAACCTGCGGAAATGTCGAATTCCAGAGTCGTGCGGAGTACGTGTGAGAGGTGCTCCGCGTACTTAAGCATAGTAAGTAAACGGGGATATCACCAAAGTAAGTGAAAAGATTCAGAATAGTGGAAATTTAGCCTAACAGACGCGATGTATCACGCAGACGGGTCAGCCAGACCACCGCCTGATTGTCATTATCCTGTTGAGCAATGATATAGCCATGCGGCAGGCTGCGATCGAGCACCTTTTTCGCGGCAGCGCTCTGTACGCTGGAGTCGAAGGTGATCAGCAGCACATCTTTCTGCGGAGTAATACTTTTGAACTGAATACCGTTGGCATCCAGGTGATGCCAGATGGAGAAACCATCCGGCATGCTGACGCCCTGATTGACCGCGCGGATCGCCAGCGTCGATTCCTGTTTTTGCAGCGCCGCCCAGGCCAGCAGCAGGGCGCTGAACATCACCAGCGCGACCATGGCGTAAGAGAGACGGCGCATTGACGCGTTAGGATTGGCCATGTCGTTAGCCCTGACTTCCATGTTTTTTCTTCCAGAGAACCACCAGCGAACCAATCAGCCCGAACACCAGCAGCACGACCGGCAGCAGCATCAGGCAGGACATCAGCTGATCTTCATATTTCAGGAATACCGGCGTTTTGCCAAGCAGATAGCCCAGTGTGGTAAGGATCAGCACCCACAGCAGGCCGCTCATCCAGTTAAAGAACTGAAAACGTGTGCTGCTAAGGCCGGAAAGACCGGCAATGGTTGGCAGCAGGGTGCGGACAAAGGCGATAAAGCGGCCCACCAATAGCGCCGAAAGCCCGTGCTTGTGGAACAGGTGATGCGCCCGTTGATGATAGTGTGCCGGCAGGTGCGATAGCCAGTTCTGCACGATACGCGTATTGCCAAGCCATCGCCCCTGGATATAGCTCAACCAGCAGCCGAGGCTGGCGGCAATGGTCAGCAGCAGGACGGTTTGCGGAAATTGCATTGCCCCTTTTGCGCACAGCACGCCAACCAGCACCAGCAGACTATCGCCAGGCAGGAAAGCGGCAGGAAGCAGACCGTTTTCAAGAAACAGAATCATAAACAGGACAAAATAGAGCATGCCAATCATGGACGGATTGGCCAGCGTTTCGAAATCCTGGGCCCATAAGGCATTAAGTAGTTGGGTCAAAAGTTCCATTCAGTGTTCCTGGAAAGCGGTTAACGACGCACCTGTCAACCGGGTCAAACAGCACGGCGACATTTTTTATAATTTCATTATGGTCGCTCGCGGACACAGTGTGTGGCCAAACTGTTCCCTGTTAAATGGCTAAGTAAGCAAGCACTAACTAACAAGCTAAACGGCAAATTGCATCTAATTGTAACAAACGCCAATGGGATCCGTCACAGTATTTGCATGTACCGCAGATAGATTTTGTCTTAACCCAGGGAGGAGACGCGAGGCTATTTACAAAGGCTGACACTATATATGTTTACTTACCCATCGTGGCCGGAAGGCGCAGCGAAGCGCCTGCCGATGCGTGAAGAAAACTATTTTGCGTGACTGACGGCGCTATCGAGGTGAACCACCGGATTCTCAGCAAAAAGATAGCGGTCGGCGTTAAATTCGAAGTCGTCGCTAGTTTCATTGAACAGCATCTGTTTGGTATTTTCGAGATGCTGCCACATCGCCACTTTTGCCGCATGCGGGTCTTTACGAATCAGTGCCTTAAGGATTTGATCGTGATCGTCACACCAGTTATCCACGGTGCGGGAATCGATATGATCGTGCAGTTTTTTCCAGTACGGGTTATGAACGCGCTGAGTCCACATTTTTTCGACGATTGCCGCAAGCGCACTGTTTTGCGTCGCCAGCGCCACCTGGACATGAAACTGCAGGTCCCATTCGGAGTCGCGGAAGCATTTCTCTTTACGCGCGTTGTCCTGGATCTCCATCAACTTCATGATGTCCTGCTTGGTCACCTGCGTCGCCGCGAACTCGGCGATATTACTCTCAATAAGCTGACGAGCCTGGAGCAGCTCAAAGGGGCCGTAATTGGCAAATTCCAGATTTTCGTCCGGGGCCGGGGAGTGTTTTGGCTGGCTGGAGATAACATGAATGCCGGAACCTTTACGCACTTCAACATAGCCTTCCACTTCCAGCATGATGATGGCTTCACGAACCACGGTGCGGCTTACGCTCTTCTCATCAGCGATAAAACGCTCGGCAGGTAACTTGTCGCCTACCAGATAAACGCCTTGCTCGATGCGCGATTTCAGCTCGGCAGCAAGTTGCTGATAAAGACGACGGGGTTCGTTGATTTCCATATGCGCTCCAGGCAAGGTATGGCTAATGATTTGTTATACCACTTTTACCCCTTTGTCTCCAGATTTGACCCGCAAAAAAGCCGCTCGGGAGCGGCTTTTATATACCAGGCTGCGCTTCGCTTGCGCGCCCTGGCGGTTTAGTAGGCCAGGTAAGCGAAGCGCCACCCGGCAATAAATCTAGCTCTGAGTCGCGGGTCTTCCAACGGACTCTTGCAACAGCTCCTCTGCGGACTTGCTTTTCAGCACCGTCCAGATAAGCACTGCACCCAGCAAGTCGAAGATAGCCAGTACCGCGAACAGCGGGCTAAAGCCGATGGTGTCAGCCAGCGCACCGACCACCAGGGCGAACAGGGTGCTGGCGGTCCAGGCTGCCATCCCGGTCAGGCCGTTAGCGGTCGCCACTTCATTACGCCCGAAGACATCAGAAGAGAGGGTGATCAGCGCACCGGAGAGAGACTGGTGAGCAAAGCCCCCGACGCACAGCAGCGCAATCGCGATATACGGGCTGGTGAACAGACCAATCATCCCCGGGCCAATCATCAGTACGGCACCCATGGTGACAACCATTTTACGGGAGACGATCAGGTTCACGCCGAACCAGCGCTGGAACAGCGGTGGCAGGTAACCCCCGACGATACAGCCCAGGTCTGCGAACAGCATTGGCATCCAGGCGAACATGGCGATCTCTTTCAGGTTAAAGCCGTAAACTTTAAACATGAACAGCGGGATCCAGGCGTTGAACGTACCCCATGCAGGCTCAGCCAGGAAACGCGGCAGGGCGATACCCCAGAACTGACGGGTACCCAGAATCTGCAGAACAGACATCTTCTTGCCGTTATTGGTCTGGTGCTGGGACTCCTGGCCGCCGATGATGTAGTCGCGTTCTTCATCAGAGAGTTTCTTCTGATCGCGCGGGTGTTTGTAGAAGATCAGCCAGCACATCGCCCAGGCGAAGCTCAGTACGCCGGAGAGAATAAACGCCAGCTGCCAGCTGTGCATCACGATAGCCCATACCACCAGCGGCGGAGCAATCATCGCGCCGATAGAGGAACCCACGTTGAAGTAGCCCACCGCGATGGAGCGCTCTTTCGCCGGGAACCACTCGGATGCCGCTTTCAGACCCGCAGGGATCATCGCCGCTTCCGCAGCACCTACCGCGCCACGGGCCAGCGCCAGGCCACCCCAGCTGCCTGCCAGCGCGGTTGCGCCGCAGAAGATGGCCCAGGTGACGGCGAATACGGCGTAGCCAACTTTCGTACCCAGAATATCCAGCACGTAGCCTGCTACCGGCTGCATGATGGTGTAAGCCGCGGAATAGGCCGCGATAATATAGGAGTATTGTTGCGTGGAGATGTGCAACTCTTCCATCAGCGTTGGCGCAGCCGCCGCTATGGTATTACGCGTCAGGTAGCCCAGCACGGTGCCGAGCGTCACCAGTGCGATCATGTACCAACGTAACCCTTTAATTTTACGCATGTAAAACCTCATCGTTATGTTATTGCCGCACCGGAGTACGGGCATCTCTATGCATTGCGTGAGATGTTTTCAACGGGAGGGCGTAACCGGGAATGCTCCCGGTACGGCCCGAACCTTGCCATAAGTAACGTGCATAATTCGGTATCCTTACCGCTGAGTCCGACGCCTGTGGCACCGGTAATGCATTCCGTCGGCTTATAATTTGCGACGGCAGAACGATAACTTGTCATACAACTTTAAAAGGTGAGTGACATCACAAATGTGTCAATAATTGTAAGGGTAATGTCGAGTCTGTGTCAGGCCAGAGCTGGCGCGGCGTTAAGCGCTGTTTAACACTTTAGATGTAGATTATTTGTCGACGTTTATTGATCTAACTCACGAAAAAATCATCGGCCTCTGGAAATTGGTGTGATAACTTTGCAGCATCTGAACATTGCTGTTTTCTGACGTGCCCGTTAAGAGGATGACGACATGACGCCGTTTATGACTGAAGATTTTCTGTTAGATACCGAATTTGCCCGCCGCCTGTACCATGATTACGCGAAAGACCAGCCGATTTTCGACTACCACTGCCACCTTCCGCCGCAGCAGGTCGCCGAAAATTACCGTTTTAAAAACCTGTATGACATCTGGCTGAAAGGCGACCATTACAAGTGGCGCGCCATGCGCACCAACGGGGTGGCGGAACGCCTCTGTACCGGTGACGCGTCTGACCGTGAAAAATTCGATGCCTGGGCAGCGACCGTGCCGCACACCATTGGTAACCCGCTCTACCACTGGACCCATCTGGAGCTGCGCCGTCCATTCGGGATCACCGGCAAGCTGCTCTCTCCGTCTACCGCGGATGAGATCTGGAACGAATGTAATGAGCTGCTGGCCCAGGATAAATTCTCTGCCCGCGGCATCATGAAGCAGATGAACGTGAAGATGGTCGGCACCACCGACGATCCGATTGACTCTCTGGAGCATCACGCCGTTGTCGCGAAAGACAGCTCGTTTGACGTGAAAGTGCTGCCAAGCTGGCGCCCGGATAAAGCGTTCAACATTGAGCAGGCGACCTTTGCCGACTACATGGCGAAGCTGAGTGAAGTCTCTGATACCGAGATCCGCCGTTTCGGCGATCTGCAGACCGCGCTGACGAAGCGTCTGGATCACTTCGCGGCTCACGGCTGTAAAGTGTCTGACCATGCGCTGGACGTGGTGCTGTTTGCTGAGGCGAACGAAGCCGAGCTGGACAGCATCCTGGCGCGCCGCCTGGCGGGTGAAACCCTGAGCGAGCATGAAGTGGCGCAGTTCAAAACTGCGGTACTGGTCTGGCTGGCGGCAGAATATGCCCGTCGCGGCTGGGTGCAGCAGTACCACATTGGCGCGCTGCGCAACAACAACCTGCGTCAGTTCAAGCTGCTGGGCGCCGACGTCGGTTTCGACTCCATCAACGACCGTCCGCTGGCCGAAGAGCTCTCCAGACTGCTGAGCAAACAGAACGAAGAGAACCTGCTGCCAAAAACCATTCTGTACTGCCTGAACCCACGCGATAACGAAGTGCTGGGCACCATGATCGGTAACTTCCAGGGCGAAGGGATGCCGGGCAAAATGCAGTTCGGTTCCGGCTGGTGGTTCAACGACCAGAAAGATGGCATGGAGCGTCAGATGACCCAGCTGGCGCAGCTTGGTCTGCTGAGCCGCTTTGTCGGCATGCTGACCGACAGCCGCAGCTTCCTTTCCTATACTCGCCATGAATATTTCCGCCGCATTCTGTGCCAGATGATTGGCCGCTGGGTCACCGCAGGCGAAGCGCCGGCCGATATTCAGCTGCTGGGCGAAATGGTGAGAAACATCTGCTTTAACAATGCGCGCGACTACTTCGCTATTGAACTGAACTAAGGCCGTCTGAGGTTGATATGCAATACATCAAAATCCATTCGCTGGATAACGTTGCGGTCGCGCTGGCCGACCTGAGCGAAGGCCTGGAGGTGACGTTTGACAACCAGACCGTCACCCTGCGCCAGGATCTGGCACGCGGGCACAAGTTTGCCCTGCAGCCGATTGCCAAAGGGGAGAACGTTATCAAATACGGTCTGCCTATCGGCCATGCCCTGGCGGATATCGCGGCGGGTGAATTTATTCACTCCCATAATACGCGCACCAATCTGAGCGATCTGGATGAGTACAGCTATCAACCTGAGTTGCTGGCTGAGAGCCGCCAGGCGGCAGATCGTGACGTTCAGATCTACCGCCGCGCCAGCGGTGAGGTGGGGATCCGCAATGAACTGTGGATCCTGCCCACCGTCGGCTGCGTCAACGGCATAGCCCGTCAGATCCAGAGCCGCTTCCTGAAAGAGACTAACCAGGCGGAAGGCACCGACGGCGTCTTCCTGTTCAGCCACACCTACGGCTGTTCCCAGCTGGGTGACGATCACATCAACACCCGCACCATGCTGCAAAACATGGTCCGCCACCCGAACGCCGGGGCGGTGCTGGTGATTGGCCTCGGTTGTGAAAACAACCAGGTGGATGCCTTCCGTGAGACGCTGGGGGATTTCGACCCTGCCCGCGTACACTTTATGGTGTGCCAGCATCAGGACGATGAAGTGGAAGCCGGTCTGGAGCATCTGCATGAGTTGTATGAGGCGATGCGCCATGATAAGCGTGAGCCAGGCAAGCTGAGCGAGCTGAAGTTTGGTCTGGAGTGCGGCGGCTCTGATGGGCTGTCCGGCATTACCGCTAACCCGATGCTGGGTCAGTTCTCTGATTATGTCATCAGCAACGGCGGCACCACCGTGCTGACCGAAGTGCCGGAGATGTTCGGCGCGGAGCGCATTTTGATGAGCCACTGCCGCGACGAAGCGACGTTTGAAAAGACCGTCACCATGGTCAACGACTTCAAGCAGTACTTTATCGCCCACAACCAGCCGATTTACGAGAACCCATCCCCGGGCAACAAGGCGGGCGGGATCACCACGCTGGAAGAGAAATCCCTCGGCTGTACCCAGAAAGCGGGTGCCAGCCAGGTGGTGGACGTCCTGCGCTACGGCGAGCGGTTGAGCACGCCGGGTCTGAACCTGCTTAGTGCGCCGGGTAACGATGCCGTTGCAACCAGCGCCCTGGCGGGGGCGGGCTGCCATATGGTGCTGTTCAGCACCGGTCGCGGCACCCCATATGGCGGTTTTGTGCCAACGGTGAAAATTGCCACCAACAGCGAGCTGGCGGCGAAGAAAAAGCACTGGATCGATTTCGATGCCGGTCAGCTGATCCACGGCAAAGCGATGCCGCAGCTGTTAACGGAATTCGTGGATGTGATTGTGGATATTGCCAATGGCAAACAGGCTTGCAACGAGAAAAACGACTTCCGCGAGCTGGCGATCTTCAAGAGTGGTGTGACGCTGTAGGTGTGGTGTCGGGTGGCGCTAACGCTTACCCGACCTACGAACCAAAATCAGGCCCGGTAAGGCGTAGCCGCCACCGGGCTTTTTTATTAATTACGTAAAGCGTTCTTAGCCAGACGCGCATCTTCAGCCTGACACGCCGCGGCGGTAAACAGCACGTCGGTGGAGGAGTTCAGCGCGGTTTCGCACGAGTCCTGCAGCACGCCAATGATAAAGCCCACAGCCACAACCTGCATCGCCACTTCATTCGGAATACCGAACATGTTGCAGGCCAGCGGGATCAGCAGCAGAGAACCGCCCGCCACACCCGATGCACCACAGGCGCACAGCGACGCCACAACGCTCAGCAGCAGCGCGGTTAACAGGTCGACCGGCACGCCCAGGGTATGCACGGCAGCCAGGGTCAGCACGGTGATGGTGATCGCCGCACCTGCCATGTTCACCGTCGCACCCAGTGGGATAGAGACGGAGTAGGTGTCACGATCCAGGTTCAGCTTCTCGGCCAGCGCCATGTTAACCGGAATGTTCGCCGCGGAGCTGCGGGTAAAGAAGGCGTAGACGCCGCTCTCACGCAGGCAGGTCAGCACCAGCGGATAAGGGTTACGGCGGATCTGCCAGAACACCAGCAGCGGGTTGATGACCAGCGCCACCAGCAGCATGCAGCCCACCAGTACAACCAGCAGTTGCGCATAGCCCCACAGGGTTTCAAAGCCGGTGGTTGCCAGAGTAGAAGAGACCAGGCCAAAGATACCGATCGGCGCAAAGCGGATCACCACTTTCACTATAAAGGTGACCGCGTTAGAGATATCGGTGATCAGATTTTTGGTGGTGTCGTTGCCGTGGCGCAGGGCGAAGCCCAGCCCGACGGCCCATACCAGAATGCCGATGTAGTTAGCATTCAGCAGCGCGTCAATCGGGTTAGAGACCATGCTCATCAGCAGGCCGCGAAGCACTTCCACGATGCCCGATGGTGGGGTGATATCGCCCGCTGCAGAGGTGAGGTGCAGCGTGGAGGGGAACACGAAGCTAAAAATGACCGCCGTCAGCGCGGCAGAGAAGGTGCCCAGCAGATAAAGGAACAAAATCGGGCGAATGTTGGTTTTCTGTCCTTTCTGATGGTTGGCAATGGAGGCCATAACCAGCATCAGTACCAGGACTGGGGCGACGGCTTTTAACGCGCCAACGAACAGGGTGCCGAGCAGGCCGGTGGCAATTGCCGCCGGTTTGGAAACCAGTGCCAGTAAAATACCCAGCACCAGACCTACCAGTATTTGTTTAACAAGGCTGCCCTGCGCCAGACGCGCGAGCAAACCCGGGGATTGCATGGTCATAAAAATTCCTTCAGTGAGATTGCGTTCCGTCCCGGAGATGCTCTCAGGCACTTATATTCCGGTTAGAGGTGTGTGTTTGTCAGGATGAGTATATTGAATGCGAGAAGTCTGGGAAGAGCAAAATGCTGGAATTTACGTACTGCGTCATGTTTTTTAACTGTCTGGTTACATTTTTGCCGGGTAGCGCGTTTTACTCCGCTGCGTGTTGTCATACCGGGTGGCGCTGCGCTTACCCGGCCTACAAAACCGTAGGCCCGGCAAGCGTCGCGCCGCCGGGCACCAGACCGCACAATCCCCTTACTGGATCTGCCGCTTCTTATCGTTCTGGTGGTTCACCCAGGCGTTAATAAGCAGGGTCACAACCAGGATGCCAAACACCACGCCCAGCGAGATGGCGATTGGGATGTGATAGAAATCGACAATCAACATCTTAATGCCGATAAAGACCAGGATCACCGACAGACCATACTTCAGCATTGAGAAGCGCTCCGCCACACCCGCCAGCAGGAAGTACATCGCACGCAGACCGAGGATCGCAAAGAGGTTTGAGGTCAGCACGATGAACGGGTCAGTGGTCACCGCGAAGATCGCCGGAATACTGTCGACCGCGAAAATCACATCGCTCAGCTCCACCATGATCAGCACCAGCAGCAGCGGCGTGGCATACAGCAGGCCGTTTTTACGCACAAAGAAGTGCTCGCTTTCGATGGTGTCGGTCATACGCATATGACCACGCAGCCAGCGCACCAGCGGCTTCTCGCCAATACCGGTTTCATCTTCCTTCGCCAGCGCCATCTTCACGCCGGTAAAGAGCAGGAAGGCGCCGAAAACATAGAGCAGCCATTCGAACTGGGTAATCAGCCAGCTACCGGCAAAGATCATGATGGTACGCAACACGATCGCGCCCAGCACGCCATACACCAGCACCCGACGCTGCAAGGCTGCAGGCACCGCAAAATAGCTGAACAGCATCAGCCAGACGAAGACGTTATCCACCGCCAGGGCTTTTTCAATCAGATAGCCGGTGAGGAACGCCAGCGCCTGGGGATCGGCGACCGCGCGGCCTTGCGTCACGGAGAGATACCACCAGAAGGCGGCACAGAAGAGCAGGGAGAGGGTGACCCATACCAGCGACCAGGCGGCCGCCTGCTTCATGGTCATGCCATGCGCGCCGCGCCGACCCTGCAAAAAGAGATCGATCGCCAGCATGATGACCACAACGATGGCGAATCCTCCCCACATCAGCGGAGTACCGACAGTATTCATACAATTTTCCTTCCACAAAAAAAAACGGCTAACGTCAGAAGACGATAGCCGTTGCGTTTTTTGTGCATAGACCTCGCCTTCCGGCAAGGTCTCACTTACAACAAGAAAGGAATACGCTCACGTATTCCTTTTTCGTTGCCCGGCGACCGGATGCGGTATTACACGCATCGTAATGACGATCCACCGACCAGGAAGTTACTCCCCTTTGCAGGTAACAAAATATGTCAGGCCATTGGTTTCGTCAATGGCCTGCGCTAATTCATTACACAGCTTTACGCGGTAACTTCTGCGTTAAGGCCGTCAGCCGGGAAAACCACCCCCGTCTGGCGACGGATTTCGGTTTGCAGCTTCGCCGTGGTACGGCTCACCGCAAGGCCCGGATGGTTAACTTCCTGGGTTTCGACCAGACGCGCAAACACCTCTGCCTCATACAGCATAGTGTTGATATGCTGAGGCTGCGTCAGTTCCTGAGGCTTGCCGCCGCGCGGCACGTAGCTCAGCTTCTGGCACTCAGAGATCTTCTCGATCACCAGCGCGCCGTTCTCGCCCTGGATCTCGCTTGGCAGCACCGAGTCACTCACCTTGGAGTGCTGCAGCGTCACGCTGAAATCGCCATAATCCAGCACTACCAGACCGTGGGCATCCACGCCGCTTTCCAGCAGGCTGGCGGTCGCCTGCACCCGGTGCGGCTCGCCCCACAGCGCCACCGCCGAGGCCAGGCAGTAGAAACCGATATCCATAATCGAGCCGTTGGAGAACTGCGGATTAAAGGTGTTCGGATTCTCGCCGTCCAGGTAGCGCTGGTAGCGCGACGAATACTGACAATAGTTGATAAAGGCTTTGCGGATGCGGCCCACTTTCGACAGCGACTGCTGCAGCAGCAGGAAATTCGGCAGGCTGGCGGTTTTGAAGGCCTCGAACAGCACCACCTGGTTTTCCCGCGCAAGGGCAATAGCGGCTTCAACCTCATCGATATTAGAGGCAAGCGGCTTCTCGCAAATCACATGTTTTTTATGGCTGAGGAACAGCTTCGTCTGCGGGAAGTGCAGAGAGTTGGGGCTGGCAATATAAACCGCGTCAATCGCATCGCTTTGCGCCATCTCCTCCAGCGAGGTAAAGAGATGTTCGACGAGGTAGTCGTTCGCAAAGGTCTGGGCCTGTTCAAGGCTGCGGGAATAGACTGCGGTAAGTTTATATTTGCCGGTCTCATGGGCGGCATCGACGAACTGACGGGTGATCCAGTTCGTCCCAATGACTGCGAAACGTATCATAAACGTTTACGTACTCCGTAGCAGGGAACCTTTAGCCACTGTAGCACGTCATCATGACAAATCGCGTGCGCTAATCCGCATTACTCTTTAACGATAGATGCGTCAGCCACAGCCGGGTATCAAACTCCAGCTGATGGTACTGCGGCTCCATGTGGCAGCAGAGGGAATAGAAGGCTTTGTCGTGCTCCTTCTCTTTCAGGTGCGCCAGCTCATGCACCACGATCATGCGCAGGAACGCCTCCGGCGCGTTGCGGAATACCGTCGCCACGCGGATCTCGGCTTTGGCCTTCAGCTTGCCGCCCTGCACGCGGGAGATGGCGGTATGCAGACCCAGCGCGTTCTTCAGGACGTGGATCTTGTTGTCATACATCACCTTATTGATCGGCGGGGCGCTCTTCAGGTAACGGCTTTTGAGATCCTGCGTATACTGCCAGAGGGCTTTATCGGTAGCGACATCGTGGGTGCCGGGATAGCGTTTTTCCAGCACCGCGCCCAGCTTCTGCTCGGCAATCAGGCTACGAACCTGAGAAAGTAAATGCTCCGGGTAGCCCTGGAGATAAGGAAGTTGGTTCATCAAAAGCCCACATCAGTGTGAAAACGGGTATACTCACGCACCCTTTTCAGGGATAACGCCGAAATTTTACCACTCAGGAGGGCCGATGAGCCACTTAGACAACGGTTTCCGTTCACTCGACTTAAAACGTTTTCCGGAAACGGACGACGTTAACCCGCTGCAGGCGTGGGAAGCGGCGGATGACTATCTGCTGCAACAGTTGGATGACACCGAAATCAGCGGCCCGGTTCTGATCCTGAATGATGCTTTCGGCGCCCTGGCTTGCGCCCTGGCCGAACACACCCCTTACAGCATCGGTGATTCATACATAAGCGAGCTGGCGACGCGGGAAAACCTGCGTTACAACGACATCGATGAAGGCAGCGTGAAATTCCTCGACAGCACCGCGGATTACCCGCAGGCGCCGGGCGTGGTGCTGATCAAAGTGCCGAAAACGATGGCGCTGCTGGAGCAGCAGCTCCGTGCGCTGCGCAAGGTGGTGACGCCAGAGACGCGCATTATCGCCGGTGCTAAAGCGCGTGATATCCATACCTCTACGCTGGAACTGTTCGAGAAAGTGCTGGGGCCAACCACCACAACGCTTGCCTGGAAGAAAGCGCGCCTCATCAACTGTACTTTCACGGCACCAGACCTGGCCGACGCGCCAGAGACCCTGAGCTGGAAGCTGGAAGGCACCGACTGGACCATCCACAACCACGCCAACGTCTTCTCCCGTACCGGGCTGGATATCGGGGCGCGTTTCTTTATCGAGCATCTGCCGGAAAACCTGGAAGGGGAGATCGTCGATCTCGGCTGCGGTAACGGGGTGATCGGCCTGACCCTGCTGGCGAAGAACCCGGAAGCGAGCGTGGTCTTCAGCGACGAATCGCCGATGGCCGTAGCCTCCAGCCGTCTCAACGTGGAGACCAACATGCCGGAGGCGCTGGATCGCTGCGAGTTTATGATCAACAACGCGCTCTCGGGGGTGGAGCCGTTCCGCTTCAACGCCGTGTTCTGCAACCCGCCGTTCCATCAGAAGCACGCCCTGACCGATAACGTCGCCTGGGAGATGTTCCACCACGCGCGTCGCTGCCTGAAAATCAACGGGGAGCTCTACATCGTCGCCAACCGCCACCTGGACTACTTCCACAAGCTGAAGAAGATCTTCGGTAACTGCACCACCATTGCGACGAACAACAAGTTCGTGGTGCTGAAAGCGGTTAAGTTGGGTCGCCGCCGTTAAGATTGTTTTGCCCGGCGGCGCTACGCTTACCGGGCCTACAAAACCGTAGGCCGGTGCAAGCGTAGCGCCGCCCGGCAATGCTTTAGATCGCTAATGCTAACGCCGTCCCCTGGGCAATCGCCCGCCGGGCATCCAGCTCCATCGCCACATCACACCCGCCAATCAGATGCACCGTTCTGCCCGCCTCGCGCAGCGGCTCGGCCAGATCGCGCTTCGGCTCCTGTCCGGCACACAAAATGACATGATCGACGGGCAGCAACTGCGGTTCACCGCCGATCAATAGATGCAGCCCTTCGTCGTCGATCTTCTGATAACTCACCGCCGGGATCATCTTCACGCCGCGGGCGAGGAGGGTGGCGCGGTGGATCCAGCCGGTGGTTTTCCCCAGCCCTTCGCCAGGTTTGCTGGCCTTGCGTTGCAGCATCACGATCTGGCGCGGGCTTTTTGGCAGCTGGGGCCCTTCCGGACGCAAGCCCCCCACCTGATTCAGGCTGGTGTCGATGCCCCATTCTGCGCAGAATTCCGCGATATTCTGGCTGGTGGCCTCGCCCGTCTGGCTCAGGTACATGGCGGTATCAAAGCCGATCCCGCCGCAGCCGATGATCGCCACCCGATCGCCCACCGGCGCTTTGTCGCGCAGCACGTCGAGGTAGCTCAGCACTTTCGGATGATCGATGCCCTCGATCGCAGGCAGACGCGGGGCGATCCCGCTGGCGAGGATCGTCTCGTCAAAGTCGGCGAGATCGTCCGCGGTCACCCACTGGTTGAGCCGCAGATCCACGCCGGTAACCTCGATCATCCGGCGGTAGTAGCGCAGCGTCTCGTAGAACTCCTCTTTGCCGGGGATCTGCTTGGCGATATTAAACTGCCCGCCAATCTCAGCGGCGGCATCAAACAGCGTCACGCTGTGCCCGCGTGCGGCGGCATTCACCGCAAACGCCAGCCCCGCGGGACCTGCGCCCACCACCGCCAGCCGCTTTTTGCTGATGGCCGGAACGATGGGCATGCGGGTTTCATGACAGGCGCGCGGATTCACCAGGCAGGAGGTGACTTTGCCGACGAAGATCTGATCCAGGCAGGCCTGGTTGCAGCCGATACAGGTGTTGATCTCATCCGCACGGCCGCTTTGCGCTTTGGAGAGGATCTCCGCATCGGCGAGGAAGGGCCGCGCCATCGACACCATATCGGCATCGCCATTCGCCAGCAGATCGTCTGCGACTTGCGGATCGTTAATGCGGTTGGTGGTCACCAGCGGGATCGACACTTTGCCTTTCAGCCTGCGGGTTACCCAGCTGAACGCCGCGCGCGGCACCGGGGTGGCGATGGTCGGAATGCGCGCTTCGTGCCAGCCAATCCCGGTGTTGATGATGGTCGCGCCCGCCGCCTCTATGGCCTGCGCCAGCTGGACGGTTTCCTCGAAGGTGCCGCCGCCCTCCACCAGATCCAGCATCGACAGGCGGAAGATAATAATAAAGTCGCTTCCGGCGCGCTCGCGCACGGCGCGCACCACCTCGACGGCAAAGCGCATCCGGCGTGCATAGTCGCCGCCCCATTCGTCGTCACGCTGGTTGGTGCGTGCAGCGAGGAATTCGTTAATCAGATAGCCTTCGGAGCCCATCACCTCCACGCCGTCGTAGCCCGCCTCCCGCGCCAGCGCCGCACAGCGGGCGAAGTCATCGATCAGGGTCAGGATCTCGTCGTGGGTCAGCGCTTGCGGCTTAAAGCGGTTGATGGGGGCCTGGATCGCCGACGGGGCCACCGGGTTTGGCTGATAGCTGTAGCGCCCGGTATGCAGAATTTGCAGGGCGATTTTACCGCCTTCCTGGTGGACGGCATCGGTCACGATCCGGTGATGGGGCAGCTGTGCCGCATCGTTCAGCACCGCGCCGCCCTCCATCGCCACCCCGGATGGCGCAGGGGCCACACCGCCAGTAACGATGAGCGCCACCCCGTGACGGGCGCGCTCGGCATAGAACGCGGCCAGCCGCTCAGCACCGTCCGGCCGCTCCTCCAGCCCGGTATGCATCGAGCCCATTAACACGCGGTTTTTCAGGGTGGTGAATCCCAGATCGAGGTGGGCGAATAGCGACGGGTAGCGGCTCATAGTCTCTTCCAGTGTAAAATTATTGTTATGTGGTCGGATGAGTTACTAATTTAGCCAGCGGCAGAAGAAAGGTAAAAGCGGGATCGAATGATTGTGATAGATCTCAAAGAACTTCCCCGGTGGCGCTGCGCTTACCGGGGCTACAAAACCGTAGGCCGGATAAACGCAGCGCCATCCGGCGTTTTTACGGCGCCGTTGCGCGCACCAGCCCCGGTGCCTGCCACATCGACGTTGTCAGCCCGCTGTCCACCAGCCCGAGCTGGTCGGCATAGACCGCCTGCCACTTCTGCATCATGCCGTCGTACAACGCCCGGTGTGCCGGATTGGGGGTAAATTCCCGGCTCCATTTCACCAGCGACTCTCCCGTGGCAGCCATATCATCATACAGCCCGGCGCCGCTCCCGGCGGCGATGGCGCAGCCCAGCGCGGTGGCTTCTTTCACCTCCGGCACCCGCACCGGCAGGCCGGTAACGTCGCTTAAGATCTGGCTCCACAGCGCCCCTTTCGCGCCGCCGCCGGCAAACACCAGGCTGTCAAAGGTGACGCCGGAGAACTGCGAAATCTGCGCCAGGTTGCAGGCGGAGACAATTGCCGCGTTCTCTTCCAGGGCGCGGAACAGGGTAGCCTTATTGCATTTTTCCGGGTCGATGGAGAGGTTAATAAACGACGGCGCAGCGTGATACCACTGCTTAAAGTGCATGGCGTCGGAGAAGATCGGCATCACCCCGTGAGAGCCCGCCGGCACCCGGCTGGCCATCTCCTCCATCAGGGCGTAGGTGTCCATCCCCATGCGTTCGGCAATCAGCTTCTCTTCGGCGCAGAAGGCGTCGCGGAACCAGCGCATGGTCAGCCCGGTGAAGAAGCTGATCGACTCCGCCTGGGCCATACCCGGAATGACGTGCGGGTTCACGCGGATGTTCATCTGCGGATCGGTGCGCACCTGCGGCAGG
The DNA here is from genome assembly GCF_055805075.1 of Leclercia sp. GHBNCSD. Lineage (NCBI taxonomy): Bacteria > Pseudomonadati > Pseudomonadota > Gammaproteobacteria > Enterobacterales > Enterobacteriaceae > Leclercia > Leclercia sp. GHBNCSD. The sequence continues at coordinate 2,614,462 of NZ_JBQVYO010000001.1, forward strand.
TTGACCACCTGCTGCCAGAAGGTGCCGCCCAGCACCGCGGTTTGCCCGGCGCGGACCACCCCCAGCCCCAGGCAGCCCAACTGCACATCGCCGCCGCCCATCACCACCGGCGTGCCTTCCCGCAGGCCCGACTGCTGCGCCGCCTCCCGGGTAACGGCTCCCAGCACGCTCCCTGTCTCTTTGACCGGCGAGAGGATATCGGCCCGCAGCCCGGCCATGTCCAGCAGCGCGGGCCGCCAGTCGCGGGAAAAGAGATCTAACATGCCGGTGGTGCCGGCGTTAGAGGGGTCAACGGCCAGCTCGCCGGAGAGCTTCGCCGCCAGCCAGTCGCTGATCATGGTAATGGTCGCCGCGTTGCGGTAGATATCCGGGCGATGGTGCGCCAGCCAGAGCAGGCGCGGCATGGCGCTCAGGGCCAGGGTCTGGCCGGAGACGTCATAGACTTCAGATTCAAAGCGGTAATCGTGGATCTCTTTGAGTTCAGCCACTTCGCGGCTGGCGCGGGCATCGACGTTGGCGCAGGCCCAGATGGCGTCGCCGTTGCGGTCATAGAGGACAATCCCCTCGCGCATCGAGCAGCAGGCGACGGACTGGATATCCGCCGCGCTCAGGTGCGCCCGCTCAAGCGCCTGGTGAATACACTGGCAGGCCAGCCGCCAGTTGGTGTCGAGGTCGAACTCCATCGAGCCGGGGACGTTCTCCACGCTCAGGTGTTTCCATTCGGCCTGGCCGACGGCTATCTGGTTGCCCTGGAGATCAAACACCACGGCGCGAACGCTGCCTGTCCCTGCATCTAACGCTAAAAGGTAACTCATGAGCTTGCCTCGTGTCAGGCGCAGGGCGACTCTTATCCGGCCAGAGCCAGCACCGCGCGGGCTGTCGTCTCTTCCGTCACCAGGCCATTGATACGGCGACCCTTCAGTGCGGCATAAATCGCATCGGCTTTCTCTTCTCCTCCGGCGACGCCAACGATGGTGGGCAACTGCGCCAGTTCATCGAGGGTGACGCCCAGTAACTCACGGTGGATCTCCAGATCCGATACCCGCTCTCCCTCGGCATTGAGGAAATAGCCCAGGATGTCACCCACCGCCCCTTTGCGGGCAAACATCAGCTGTTCCCCTTCGCTGATATAGCCGGAGCGCAAGATGGTGGCATCCCGGCGCTGGTTTACGGCACCAATGCCGACCACGGCGGCGTCGGCGGCGGTGGCGGCGAGGATCACATCCCGCACGCTGGTTTCCCGCTTCAGGATCCCGGCCACCTCTGCGGAGGAGACCCGCAGCGGGGCGGGGATCATGCTGACGCTGCAGGCGGCATCCAGCTGACCAATGCCGGTCATATAGGGCCCGACGCCGCCGGAGAGGGTCACCAGCCGCACCTGCTGGGAGCTGATAAAGCCGCTTAAGTGCTGAATGCAGCTCATGGTGGTTTCACCAAATCCCACCGCCAGCAGTTGCCCCGGCTCCAGCACGCCCATTAACGACTGCGCGGCGCCAATCCCTAAGCGCACGCTCATCGCCGGGGTATTCAGGGCGGGCAGCACGCGCACCAGCTTCAGGCCGAAACGCTGCTGAAGCGCGGTCTCCAGCGCCAGACACCCTTCGTAGCGGGAGTTGATCTGCACGCGAATCACCCCGGACTGTCGGCCCTTTTCGAGCAGCCGTGAAATCTTGAGCCGCGGTAAACCCAGCCGTTCGCCGATATCGTTCTGCGTCAGGCCGTCGTGGTAGTAGCACCACGCCACGCGCGCCACCAGTTCCTCTTCCGTCAGTGCCAGTCCGGCAAATCGTCCCTCTTCGGCAACGCGTTTCTCAGCCATATTTGAACTCTTATAAAAATTTAGATCATATGTTCGCTTTGCCGCAGCTTGAATCTGTGAGCCACACGGCAAAACGGATATTCCGGAATGTTTCAGCATTATCGGGATCATATCCATAAAACTGTGATCCCTGCACGGTTGTAAATATAGTTCACCGTCTACGCTTTTGAACATTATTAATTTCAAAAATCATTTGTTCAATAGCGGAGCGATAATGAGAGCACTGATTGAGGCGCGCGGGATCCAGAAGCAGTTCTCCGGCGTTCCAGTATTGAAAAACATTGATTTCACTCTGCTTGCCGGCCAGGTGCATGCCCTGATGGGGGGCAACGGCGCCGGGAAATCGACCCTGATGAAGATTGTCGCCGGGGTCGAAACGCCCGACCGCGGTGAACTTTCTATTGAGGGCCAGCCTTTTGCTCGCCTCAAACCGGGCCAGGCCCACCAGCTTGGGATCTACCTGGTTCCCCAGGAGCCGATGCTGTTTCCGAACCTCAGCGTGCGGGAAAACATTCTCTTCCGCCTGCCGCGCGGGCAGGCCACCGCCCAGCGTCTTGGGGATAAGCTGGAGCAGCTCCAGTGCCAGCTCAATTTAGACGCTGCCGCCAGCACCCTGGAGGTGGCGGATCAGCAGATGGTGGAGATCCTGCGCGGGCTGATGCGCGAGGCGAAGATCCTCATCCTTGATGAACCCACCGCCTCGCTGACACCGGGCGAAACGGAGCGCCTGTTCCGCCAGATCCGCGCGCTCCAGGGGACGGGGGTCGGGATTGTCTTTATCTCTCACAAGCTGCCCGAAATTCGTCAGCTCGCCAGCCATGTCTCGGTGATGCGCGACGGGGCGATCGTGTTGAGCGGCGAAACCGCGCAGTTTGACGATAACGCGCTCATTGCCGCCATGACCCCGGTCAGCCGCGACCCGCAGTTGAGCGACACGCAAAAGCTGTGGCTGGCGCTGCCGGGCAATCGCCGCACCCAGGCGCAGGATTTTCCGGTGCTGCGGGTGGAGACGCTCACCGGGGAGGGCTTTATCGATCTTAGCCTTGAGATCTACGCCGGGGAGATCGTCGGCCTGGCGGGATTAGTAGGCTCCGGGCGCACCGAGTTTGCCGAAACGCTCTACGGCCTGCGCCCGTCGCGGGGCGGGAGGATCTGGCTCGAAAACCAGCAGATCGACCGCGATCCGGTCAGCGCCCGGCTGGAGAAAGGGCTGGTCTATCTCCCGGAAGACCGGCAGGTCTCCGGCCTGTTTCTCGATGCGCCGGTACGCTGGAATACCGTGGCGCTGAACGAACCTTCGCTCTGGCAGCAGCGCAAACGCGAGGCGGCGGTGGTGGAGCGCTATCACCGGGCGCTGGGGATCAAACTCAACGGCCCGGATCAGACCGTGCGCACCCTGTCGGGAGGCAATCAGCAGAAGGTGCTGCTGGCCCGCTGCCTGGAGGCCAATCCGCTGCTGCTGATTGTTGATGAGCCGACCCGCGGCGTGGACGTCTCCGCCCGGGCCGATATCTATGGGCTTCTCAAAAGCGTGGCGGCGCAAAACGTGGCGGTGCTGATGATCTCCAGCGACATGGATGAATTTCCCGGCCTGGCGGATCGGGTGCTGGTGATGCACCAGGGGGTGCTCAGCGGGGAACTGCCGCGCCACGCCGTCAGCCTCGATCGCATGATGTCCCTGGCCTTCGGAGGGCAGGCATGAAAACACTCCTGAAAAACCGCGAGCTCAGCGCCCTGCTGGCGATCCTCGCCCTGTTTGTGATGCTGGTGGCCCTGAATCCGGCCTATCTCAGTTTGCAGACTCTGGGGATGATCTTCGCCAGTTCGCAAATCCTGATCCTGCTGGCTCTCGGCGCCGGGCTGGTGATGCTGACCCGCAATATCGACGTGTCGGTCGGCTCGATTGTCGGGCTGTGCGCCATCGCCGTGGGGGTGGCGCTGAACAACGGCTACGGCCTGCCGGTGGCGATCCTCTTTGCGCTGGCGATCGGGGCGCTGGCGGGGGCCTTCAACGGCCTGCTGGTGGTGGGGCTGCGCATTCCGGCGATTGTCGCCACCCTCGGCACGCTGGGGCTGTGGCGCGGGGCGATGCTGCTCTGGACCGGCGGGAAGTGGATTGAAGGGCTGCCGGTGAGCCTGAAATCCCTGTCAGAGCCGATGGCGCTTGGGGTATCGCCCCTGGGGTTTGTGGTGCTGATGATCGCCGCTCTCGGGGCCTGGACGCTGTCGCGCACCGCCTTTGGCCGCGATTTCTACGCCGTGGGGGATAACCTCGCCGCCGCTCGCCAGCTGGGGGTGGCGGTCAACCGCACCCGGATGGTGGCCTTCACCCTCAACGGTGTGCTGGCCGCCTGCGCCGGGATCGTCTTTGCCGCGCAGATTGGTTTTGTGCCGAACCAGACCGGCAGCGGCCTGGAGATGAAAGCCATCGCTGCCTGCGTGCTTGGGGGCATCTCCCTGCTCGGCGGTACCGGCACCTTAATCGGTGCCCTGCTGGGGGCCTTCTTCCTGACCCAGATCGACACCGTGCTGGTGCTGTTCCGCCTCCCGGCGTGGTGGAATGACTTTATCGCTGGCCTGGTGCTGCTGGGGGTGCTGGTACTCGACGGACGGCTGCGCCAGGCGCTGGCGCGTCATCAGCGGGCCCTGAAGTACAGCCGTTTCCAGCCGGGCAACAAAGGGGGGAAGCACGTCACCCCATTTCCCAAACGCAAAAAAGAGGTGGCGTAGATGAAGCTTAACTGGGAGTGGGCGCTGCTGCTGTTACTGGTGCTGGAGATCCTGCTGTTTGGCACCCTTAACCCGCGGATGCTCGACATCAACATGCTGCTGTTCAGTACCAGCGATTTTATCTGCATCGGCATTGTGGCGCTGCCGCTGACGCTGGTGATCATCAGCGGCGGGATCGACATCTCCCTCGGCTCGACCATTGGCCTGTGCGCCATCGCGCTGGGGGTGATGATGCAGTCCGGCGTGCCGATGGCGGCGGCGATCCCGCTCACCCTGCTGCTCGGGCTGCTGTGTGGTCTGTTCAACGCTTTGCTTATCCACTACACCGGCATCAGCCCGCTGGTGATCACCCTTGGCACACTCTACCTCTACGGCGGCGGGGCGCTGCTGCTCTCGGGCATGGCCGGGGCGACCGGTTACGAAGGCATTGGTGGTTTCCCGGAGAGCTTCACGGCCTTTGCCAATCTCACGGTTATCGGGCTGCCGATCCCGCTGGTGCTGTTCGCGATCATCACCTTTATCTTCTGGCTGATTACCCATCGCGGGCGCTTTGGCCGCCATCTGTTTCTGATTGGGCAGAATCCGCGCGCGGCGCGCTATGCGGCGCTGTCGGTTAACGGCATGTCCTACGCGCTCTATGGCCTGGTGGGGGTGGCTTCGGCGATTGCCGCGCTGGTGATGGTCTCCTATTTCGGCTCGGCGCGCTCTGATTTAGGGCGCGACCTGCTGATGCCCGCGCTCACCGCGGCGGTGCTGGGCGGGGCGAATATCTATGGTGGTTCAGGTTCGGTATTGGGTACTGCGCTGGCGGCATTGCTGGTGGGGTATCTGCAACAGGGGTTACAGATGGTCGGCATCCCCAACCAGGTGTCGAGCGCGCTGTCAGGGGCGCTGTTGGTTGTGGTGGTGATGGGACGTTCACTGAGTCTGCACCGTGAGTGGGTGCGATCTCTCTTCACAAAACTACCCGGAGCGTAAGATGAAAATAAAACTGATGGTGCTGGCCGTAGCATTAAGCGTTGCCTCGGCGCAGGCCGCCGACCGCATTGCGTTTATCCCGAAACTGGTGGGGGTCGGCTTCTTTACCAGCGGCGGCAACGGGGCGAAAGAGGCGGGTAAAGCGCTGGGCACGGACGTCACCTACGATGGCCCCACCGAGCCGAGCGTCTCGGGGCAGGTGCAGCTGATCAATAACTTCGTCAACCAGGGCTATAACGCCATTATCGTCTCCGCCGTGTCGCCGGACGGCCTCTGCCCGGCGCTGAAGCGCGCCATGCAGCGCGGAGTGAAAGTCCTGACCTGGGATTCCGACACCAAACCGGAGTGCCGCAGCATCTACATCAACCAGGGAACCCCGGAACAGCTCGGCGGCCTGCTGGTGGAAATGGCCTCGAAGCAGGTGACCAAACCGGACGCCAAAGTGGCCTTCTTCTACTCCAGTCCCACCGTCACCGACCAGAACCAGTGGGTGAACGCGGCGAAAGCCAAAATCGCCAAAGATCATCCTCAGTGGCAGATCGTCACCACCCAGTTTGGCTATAACGACGCCACCAAATCCTTGCAGACCGCCGAGGGGATCTTAAAAGCCTACCCGGATCTGGATGCGATCATCGCCCCGGATGCCAACGCCCTGCCGGCGGCAGCCCAGGCGGCGGAAAACCTGAAGCGGGAAGGGGTGGCGATAGTCGGCTTCAGCACGCCGAACGTTATGCGTCCGTATGTGGAGCGCGGCACGGTGAAAGCCTTCGGCCTGTGGGATGTGGTGCAGCAGGGCAAAATTGCGGTCAATGTCGCCGATCGTTTGTTGAAAAAAGGCGATCTTAACGTCGGCGACAGCGTGGAGATCAAAGATATCGGCGCCCTGAAGGTCGAGCCGAACAGCGTGCAGGGCTATCAGTATGAAGCGAAAGGCAACGGCATTGTGCTGCTGCCGGAGCGGGTGGTGTTTACCAAAGAGAACATCAACAACTACGACTTCTGACGGGAGAGAACATGGCTGATTTAGACGACATCAAAGAGGGCAAGAACTTTGGCATCGACCGGCCGCAGCAGAATGTGCCTTTTACCCTGAAGGGGTGTGGGGCGCTGGACTGGGGGATGCAGTCCCGCATGGCGCGCATTTTTAACCCCACCAGCAACCGCACGGTGATGCTGGCCTTCGATCATGGTTATTTCCAGGGGCCAACCACCGGGCTGGAGCGCATCGATCTCTCTATTGCGCCGCTGTTCGGCGAAACCGATGTGCTGATGTGTACCCGCGGCATTCTCAGAAGCACCGTGCCGCCCGCCACCAACAAGCCGGTGGTGCTGCGCGCCTCCGGGGGCAACTCGATGCTGGGTGAACTCTCCAATGAGTGTGTGGCGGTGGCGATGGAGGATGCGCTGCGCCTCAACGTCTGTGCGGTGGCGGCGCAGGTCTATATCGGCAGTGAGTATGAGCATCAGTCGATCAACAACATTATCAAGCTGGTGGATGCGGGCAACCGCTACGGTATGCCGACCCTGGCGGTGACCGGTGTGGGTAAGGAGATGGCCCGCGACGCGCGCTATTTCTCGCTGGCCAGCCGTATTGCCGCCGAGATGGGGGCGCAGTTCGTTAAAACCTATTTTGTGGAAGAGGGATTCGAGAAAGTGACCGCCAGTTGCCCGGTGCCGATTGTCATCGCCGGGGGTAAAAAGCTGCCGGAGCACGAGGCGCTGGAGATGTGCTTCCGCGCCATCGATCAGGGGGCGTCGGGTGTCGATATGGGACGCAATATCTTCCAGTCCAGCGCGCCGCTGGCGATGCTGAAGGCGGTGAAGAAGGTGGTGCACGAGAAGATGAGCGCCCGCGAGGCGTACCAGTTTTGGCAGGAGGAAAAACAAGGAGAAACACAATGAACGTGACCTTAGTGGAGATCAACATTAAGCCGGACAAGGTGGACGAGTTCCTGGAGGTATTTCGCGCCAACCATGAAGGGGCGATCCAGGAGCCGGGCAACCTGCGGTTTGACGTTTTGCAGGATCCGCGGGTGAAAACCCGGTTCTTTATCTACGAAGCTTACAAGGATGAGGAGGCAGTAGCGGCGCATAAACAGACCCCGCACTATCTGGCGTGTGTGGAAAAGCTTGAGGATCTCATGTCGGAGCCGCGTAAAAAACGTTGTTTTGTCGGGTTGATGCCGGCGTAAAAATCGCCCGGTGGCGCGTTGCTTACCGGGCCTATGGGCTTGTGCGGTCTGTTGCCCGGTGGCGCTGCGCTTACCGGGCCTACAGGGATGGTGCGGTTTGTTGCCCGGTGGCGCTGTGCTTACCGGGCCTACAATGGTTCAAATGGTGCGGGTTTTGTAGGCCGGGCAAGCGCAGCGCCGCCCGGCGTTTTTCAGACCAGCTCCAGCAGCTGAACCCGCGCTGTTGCCCCCGGCATCAGCCGTTGCAGGTTGCTGACCAGCTCATCCCCGGCCGCTTCCAGCGCCGCTAACGGCATGGCGGGCAGGCTTTCGAGAATAAACCACATGGTCTGCGCCTGGCTGTCCAGCCGGGTACGCACTCCCTGTCGCCAGTTCCAGCGTCGGCAGGTCACTCCCACGTCGTCGCGCCAGATAACCTCGCCCACCTCGGGATATTCCATGCCCGGCTGACCCTCTTTAACGGTATCAAACGGCTCGCTGCCGTCGGCCAGCGTCAGCCGCGGAGCCCCGGTATAGGCGGCAAGATTTTCCCCGCCCACCGGGATGGCGTAGCGGATACTGACCGCATTGTAGATATCCACCACCGGATCGAGCGGCGGCAGAGTGCCCTCTTTCAGCACCCGTTTGCGCAGAGCGCTGGCGGAGCAGGGGGTGCGTTTCGGTTTGGCGCCAAAGGCTTTAAACACCTCATCCCAGGCGGCGAGATGGGCTCCGGCCCAGGAAAAATCATCGTTTAACACCTGCTGGCAGGCCTGAGCTAATGCGGCGGAGGCCACTTCCGGGGCGGTAATGGGCGCGGCTTCAACCACGATGCTCAGCGCGCGGAACCCCGGCGCGATCCCGGCAAGACGCGGATCTATTGACGGCGTAAGGAGGGACATAAATAATCCTGTATCGACTGTTTTATACCATGGTAATGACCAGTGACTGATAAAGTCAATATAATGACCGAGCACGGTGCAGACGTGGCCCAGGTAAGCCTGGCGGTCGCGAACCGTATCCGCAACTGGCGGAAAGAGAAAAAACTGTCGCTGGACGAGCTGTCGCGCCGCGCCAGCGTCAGCAAAGGGATGCTGGTGGAGATCGAAAAAGGGGCCGCCAACCCCAGCATTGCGATCCTCTGCAAGCTGGCGGCGGCGCTGGGCGTCTCGGTGGCGGAGATCGTTAACGTCGCCAGCGAGCCGCAGGTGCATATTATCGAGGAAGCGGCGATCCCGGTGCTCTGGCAGGGGGAGAAGGGCGGTAGCGCCCGGCTGCTGGCGGGGACGGCTGGCCCGGATATGATTGAACTCTGGCGCTGGGAGATGCAGCCGGGGGAGTGCTTTACCTCACCGGGGCATCCGGCGGGCACCTTTGAACTGATCCACGTGGAAGCGGGAGTACTCACGTTGAAGGTGAAGGAGAGCGTGATGCAGGTGGTCGCTGGCGCGTCGGCGGTGGCAAAAACCGAAGCGGCGCACAGCTATGGGAACGAAGGGGCAAACGTGCTGCGGTTCACCATGACGGTGGCGGAGTTTCATCGGTAAAAAAACGCCCGGTGGCGCTGCGCTTACCGGGCCTACAAAAACCAAAGCCGTTGTAGGCCCGGCGGTTTTTACGCTTCAGTTACACTCACCCGCAGCGCCGCCAGCGCCTTACGGGCCGCTTTCAGCACCTGCTCACACTGCTCAATGGTCAGCGTCAGCGGCGGTTCGATGCGAATGGTCTTCGAGTTGTTGAGCGTGCCTGCTACCAGCACCCGCTGGCGGAACATCTCGCTGGCGAAGCTGTAGCCGGTTTCGTTATCGACAAACTCAATCGCCATCAGCATCCCTTTGCCGCGCGCCTCCTGGACCAGGTCCGGGTATTCACGCCCCAGCTGACGGAAGCCATCCAGCAGCATGTCGCCTTTCTGCTCCGCCTGGGCGGGCAGGTTCTGCTCCAGCAGCACGTTGATGGTCGCCAGCGCCGCGGCACAGGCCAGCGGATTGCCGCCAAAGGTGGTGGTATGCAGGAAAGGATTGTCGAACAACACCGAGAAGACCTCTTCGGTGGCGACGGTCGCGCCAATCGGCATCACGCCGCCGCCCAGCGCTTTCGCCAGGCAGAGAATGTCCGGCTGCACGTTTTCATGCTCGCAGGCGAACATCTTGCCGGTGCGCCCCATGCCGGTCTGCACTTCATCCAGGATCAGCAGCGCGCCAAACTCATCGCAGAGCTTACGCACCGCGGGCAGGTAGCCCTGCGGAGGCAGGATCACGCCGCCTTCGCCCTGGATAGGCTCGAGGATCACCGCCGCCACCTCATCGCCGGTTTTATGGCATTCCGACAACATGGTGCGCATGGCGTTGATATCGCCGAACGGCACATGGCGGAAGCCCGGCAGCAACGGCATAAACGGCTTACGGAAGGTGGATTTCGCGGTGGCAGAGAGTGCCCCGAGCGACTTGCCGTGGAAGGCGCCGCTGGTGGCAATAAACGTGAATTTCCCGCGCGGCGACTGGTACGCTTTGGCGAGTTTGATCGCCGCTTCGACCGATTCCGTGCCGCTGTTACAGAAGAAGCTGTATTTCAGTTTCCCCGGCGTCAGTGCCGCCAGCGTTTTTGCCAGCATCGCCCGTAAGGGGTCAAGCAGTTCCTGGCTATGAAGGGGTTGTTTTGCAAGCTGATTTTGTACGGCGGAAACCACTACTGGATTACGGTGCCCCACGTTGAAAATACCAAATCCACCCAGGCAATCTATAAACTCCTGTCCCTGAGTGTCGACAAGCGTATTCAAACTTCCCGCCTGCCACTCTACGGCTCCGTAATCCCCGCCTGCCGTTACCGATTTCCTGTATTCGAGAAAACCTGGATTGACATGCTCTTTGAAGTAATCAATCACCTCGCGGTTAAGTTGTTTCATCTCTTCATGATCAAGCGTTCGCTTCTCAATGAGATTCAAGGCGTGCGCGGTACAGGCAAGGGCCGACGCGCTGGAAGGTAACCTGTTCAAGATGTGCTCCCGGGGATGGCGTATCACATGATACTGGATTAAGTATTGCAGGCTTTACGCCACATCCAGGGCCTTAACAAAAATCGGGATAAACGCCAGGTTAAAATAATGTTACACAATATTTAATCATGCAAAAGCGCAGCCTGGCCGCTGCGGCAGGGAATTTTCAGAAACAGAGATGCCCGCTAGCAGTGCATTTGCTCTGTTTTAGGGCGGTGAGAGAGCAGATACGGATCCTCCTTCAGGAGTAGTTTCGTATCGAAATCATTAGAAATCAATAGATTAAGAAAGCGTACAAAAAATGCGGTTTAGTGGCGTTTTGCGATCTTAGGCATGTTTAACAACTAAAGATATGTTCGTTACCGCCGTAAAATATTTACGCCACAAAAATAACATTCAAGTAACCTGCAAGGGATGCCTATGTCGCCTCAACCGTTTGTCACGCAGTGTGAATACCCGCTGCAAGATGACACCACCCTGATGTCCACCACCGATCTGCACAGCTACATTACGCAGGCCAACGACACGTTTGTGCAGGTAAGCGGGTATACGCTTGCCGAACTGTCAGGACAGCCGCACAACCAGGTCCGCCACCCGGATATGCCAAAAGCGGCCTTTGCCGATATGTGGTACACCCTGCAACAGGGCGAACCCTGGAGCGGAATTGTGAAAAACCGCCGCAAAAATGGCGATCACTACTGGGTGCGCGCGAATGCGGTGCCGATGGTGCGCAACGGTCAGACCACCGGGTATATGTCCATCCGCGTGAAGGCCACGCCGGCAGAGATCGCCGCTGTCGAGCCGCTCTATAAGGCGCTGAACGAAGGGCGCAGCAAAAAGCGCGTGCATAAAGGGCTGGTGGTTGCCAGAGGCTGGACCGGCAAACTCCCGTCGATGCCGCTGCGCTGGCGGGTCCGCGGCGTGATGACCGCGTTATTTGCCGTGCTGGCGGCCACCCTGTTTGCCACCGGTGCGGGATGGGCAGCGCTGGGCGCCAGCGCGCTGGTCATGCTGCTGGGTACGCTCCTGTTTGAGCAGCAGATCGTGCATCCGATCGAGAACGTAGCGCGTCAGGCGCTGAAGGTGGCGACGGGCGAGCGCAACAGCGTTGAGCATCTCAACCGCAGCGACGAGCTGGGGCTGACCCTGCGGGCGGTCGGTCAGCTCGGGCTGATGTGCCGCTGGCTGATCAATGATGTCTCCAGCCAGGTCGTCAACGTGCGTGACGGCAGCGAGCAGCTGGCGAGGGGCAACGACGACCTCAACGATCGCACCCACCAGACCGTCTCGAACGTGAAGCAGACCGTGGAGACCATGAACCAGCTGGCAATGACCGTACAGAACAACACCAGAACCGCCGTTGACGCCGATAAGCTCTCCATCGCCGCCAGCGACGCCGCCACCGAAGGCGGACACGCGATGCAAACCGTGGTCAAAACCATGGACGAGATTGCCGACAGCACCCAGCGTATCGGCTCTATCACTAAGCTGATCAATGACATTGCCTTCCAGACCAATATTCTGGCGCTGAATGCGGCGGTAGAAGCGGCCAGGGCAGGGGAGCAGGGCAAAGGCTTTGCGGTGGTAGCCGGAGAGGTGCGTCATCTTGCCAGCCGCAGCGCCACCGCCGCCAACGACATCCGCAAGCTGATCGACGCCAGCGCCAGTAAAGTGCTGTCGGGCTCGGAGCAGGTCAATGCCGCCGGGCGCACGATGGACGATATTGTTGAGAAAGTGCAGAACGTCACCCGGCTTATCGCGGAGATCAGCCACTCGACCTCCGAGCAGGCGTCCGGGCTGTCGGAGCTGACCCGCGCGGTAGCGGAACTGGATTCGATTACCCAGAAAAACGCCGCGCTGGTGGAAACCAGCGCCCAGGTGTCGGCGATGGTGAAACACCGGGCTAAACGCCTTGAGGATGCGGTCACCGTCCTTCACTGAGTCAGTAATGTTCTAAAAAAAGCCGTTTACGCTTCACAGCGTAAGCGGTTTTTTTATGGGCGAATTGTCATTATTTTTATCATTTATTGTTACTTAAATATTAAATAATTAAAAAAATCGCCGCGGTTAATTCTCTCTGCCTGCGTCTGTTTTCCCTGAGGCGTTGTAAAAAAAACGGTTCCGGTGGTTGTATAACGATCGATGAGTTAAAATTAATAGTCTGCGCCTATCCATTGCTGTGATTATGAAATAAAAAAGCGATCAAAGTCATAAAGTTAGCGGTAGAGTTACCGATAACGCTGATCGTCTGAGAAATAATCACATCGATGGAGTAAATATGTTCTTACACAACGTTAAAATCGGCACGAAATTATTTCTGGCGTTTGGATTCTTTATTGTCCTGATGGGGATAAGTGCGAGTTTATCTCTGTTGAGCCTGAACCGGGCAAATAACGGGATGCAATCCATCATCACCAGCGATTATCCCACGACCGTAAAAGCCAACCAGTTAATCGAAAATTTTCAGGAATTTATTAGCACCCAACAGCTGATGCTGCTGGACGATCAGGGCACTTACACGGCGCAGTCAGAGCAGCATCTGAAGGCGATCAGCGAGCGTATCACCCTGATCCTCGGGGAGCTGGACAAGGCCCTCCAGGATAAGCAATCCCAGCAGGTGCTGGCCGATATTCGCGGCGTTCGCCAGCAGTATCTTGACTCCCGCTATCGCATTTTGCAGGCGGTGCAGAACAACGATCGGGCGGGGGCGATTCAGGAGATGATAACCAACACCCTCAGCCTGCAGCAGGCTTATAAGGCGAAGGTGCAGGCGCTGATTGCGATCCAGAACACCCAGATGCAGCGCGCAGGTGAAGAGGTGGAGGGCGATTTTAAAAGCAACCGCCTGGTGCTGATCCTCATCACGCTCTTCAGCGTGGTGGCGGGCAGCCTGATGGGCTGGTTTATCGTGCGCTCCATTACCCGTCCGCTGGGCGAGGCGGTGGGCTTTGCCCAGTCCATTGCCGAGGGCGATCTCACCCGCAACATTGCCTCGCACGGGAAAGATGAAACCGGCCAGTTGCTCACGGCGCTGATGGAAATGAAAGCCCGTCTGCTGGAGATTGTGCAGCAGGTGCAGACCGGTTCGGAGAGCATCTCCAGCGCCGCGGCGCAGATTGTGGCGGGCAACCAGGATCTGGCGGCGCGTACCGAAGAGCAGGCCAGCTCCGTTGAACAAACGGCGGCGTCGATGGAGCAGATCACCGCGACGGTGAAAAATACCGCCTCACATACCGGCGAGGCGACGAACCTCTCTGCGGACGCTGCCCGGGTGGTGAAACACAACGGCGAGATGATGCAGCAGGTCACCAGCAAAATGCGCCTGATTAACGAGACCTCCAACCGGATGTCCGACATCATCAATCTGATCGACTCCATCGCCTTCCAGACCAATATCCTGGCGCTGAACGCAGCGGTAGAAGCGGCGCGCGCGGGCGAGCATGGCCGCGGCTTTGCGGTGGTGGCCGGTGAAGTTCGCCAGCTGGCGCAGAAAAGCGCCACCTCGGCCAGCGAAATTCGTCAGCTGATTGAAAGCTCAACCAGCCAGACCCAGGACGGGATGGCGCTGGTGGAAAAAGCCAGCGGGCTGATTAATGGCATGGTGGGTAACGTGGAGGAGATGGATGTCATCCTGCGTGAGATCCGCCAGGCAAGCCATGAGCAGACGGAAGGCATCTCGCAGATCAACAGCGCCATTGGCCTGATTGACTCCACCACCCAACAGAACTCCGCCCTGGTGGAGGAGTCCGTTGCGGCGGCATCATCCCTTAACGAGCAGGCGATGAACCTGAAAGCGCTGGTGAAAGTGTTCCGCGTCGCCGCCGCTTAATCGAGCTGGGAGATCTCCAGCGCCGCGCGGTCGATCACGCCGATAATCTGTTTGATCTGCGCGTCGCTGGTCTCTCCCTGATTCACCTTCAGATCCAGCACCGCTTTAAAGTTATCCAGCGCCCGCTTCATCTGCGGGTTTTTGCGCAGCTCAAAGCCCACGCAACGCGCTTTGACGCGCGCCAGAATGTGCTCCAGATGGTCTATGTTTTCATCCAGCCACTGCTGTCCGGCAACGGTGATCTCAATCTTTTTACGCCCGTTCTCCTCCTCTTTAAGCGTAATAAACTGCTGATCCTCCAGAAAATCGAGCGTCGGGTAGATGACGCCCGGGCTGGGGGTGTAGTTGCCCTGGGTCAGGGTCTCGATCGCCTTAATCAGCTCGTAACCGTGGCTGGCGTTGCGGGTCAGGATATCGAGGATCACCAGCCGTAATTCGCCGTGTCCAAAGAAGCGCTGGCGGCGGCCGCCGTGATGGTGTTCGCCGCCGCGTCCGCGGTGAGGGTGATCGCGGTGGTCATGGTCGTGAGAGTGTCGCATCGTCTTTCTCCGTATTTTTGATATATCTAATTTATATCTAAATCTTAAAAACAAGCAACGTCGTCGCACGTAATTTATTTAAGTTACTAATATTTAAGGTTTTTAATGTGTGTGGTTGGCTTTGGGATTGCGAAATCTTTCTATATCAAAAAAATCTTGCAATTCTGCTTATTAGCAATCATTATCATTTAACTTTCATTTCCGATATATCGATTTCACTTTCACGAAGGCACATTATGACCACTACCCGCTACCCTCAACGTGTCCGCAACGACCTGCGCTTTCGCGAGCTGATTGTGCTCCGCGTGGAGCGCGTCAGTACCGGTTTTCAGCGCATCGTACTGGGCGGCGAAGCGCTGGAGGGCTTCAGCTCCCGCGGCTTCGACGACCACTGCAAACTCTTTTTCCCGGAACAGGGCACGACCTTTGTTCCTCCGGTCGTGACGGACGAGGGCGTGGAGTGGGGTGAGGGCGTCCGTCCGCAGGCGCGGGATTACACCCCGCTGTATGATGCGGCCCGTCACGAGCTGGTGCTCGATTTCTTTATCCACGACGGCGGCGTGGCAAGCCAGTGGGCGGTAGAGGCAACGCCGGGAGATACCCTCTCTATCGGCGGCCCGCGCGGTTCGCTGGTGGTGCCGGAAGATTACGCCTGGCAGCTGTACGTCTGTGATGAGTCGGGCATGCCCGCCCTGCGCCGTCGTCTGGAGACCCTGCGCGCGCTGCCGGTGCGCCCGGAAGTGCACGCCGTGGTGACCGTGAGCGATGCCGCCTGTCAGGACTATCTGGCGCACTTAAGCGAGTTCAACATCACCTGGGTGGTGGGGCATAACGAGCAGGCGGTGGCGGATCGTCTGGCGGCGCTCAGCGTGCCGGCAGACGATTACTTCATCTGGCTGACGGGGGAAGGGAAGGTGGTGAAAAACCTGAGCCGCCTGTTTGAAACCGACGCCATCGATCAGAAGCTGGTGCGTGCCAGTGCGTACTGGCACGCCAAATAGTCAGGCCACGTCGTCGAGCTGCGCTTCGCTGACCTGATGTTCCAGCGAGGCGCGTACATCGTGCAGGGCTTTCTCCTGCTGGGCGAAGTAGGCTTCCATGTTGCTCAGCGAGGAGACCAGCAGCCAGGACTCCTCTTTTTCCAGCTCCGCCAGCTCGCTCACCAGGGTGTCGATCTGTTCGCGAACCTGGGCCATTTTTTTGCGGATACGCGTCAGATCGTTTAGCCGGTCGCTGGCCATCAGCGGCTCCAGCCCCTGATGCAGGCGGGCCACCAGGGAGCGGATCGCTTTCACGTCGCCGCGCTGCTTCGCCTGGTTGAGCTGCACCATCATGGCGTTCGCCTCTTCTTTCAGCTCGTCCGCCACCAGATCCGGATGACAGAGCTTGCTCGCCTGGCGCCAGAGCCGTTTTAACTCGTTCTGATCCTCTTCGGACAGGTCTTTGCCTTTGCGCAGCCGGATCTCCGCCTCATGCTGCTGCTCGCGGTATTTTTCATACTCGTCGTTGGCTTCATCCCGCGCCTGGCGGGCGGGCTCCTCTTCCCGGGTTAAGCCCGTTTCCAGCTCCTGGGCTTCGGCCAGCAGGTTGGCAACCAGGTTGCTTTGCTGCTGCAGTTGTTTGCGCGCCGTGGCGGCCTGCACCGAGTCGGCAGGCAGATCCCGCCAGTGTCGGGTCAGGGTAGCCAGCACTTCCACCGCCTGGGCGACATACTGCTGGCAGCGGCGGTAATCCGCTTCCCGGCGGCGCGCCTCCGCCTGCTGGCGGCGCAGATTCAGCTCCGCCAGGGTTTTACGCAGGGCGAGGATCTGGCTCATCAGCGGGCCGAGGCGGGTGAGGTAGAGATCGTTAAATTCGTCCAACTGCTGGACGCGGGCGTTACGGCGATCGATGAGATCGCGCAGGCGTTCTTCCAGCGCTTTCAGCTCCAGCTTGCTGGCGGCCAGCTGCGGATCCCGCCAAGTGGTAACGGCACGCTGGCTCTGTAGCCATTCGGTAATGGCCGCCATCGCCCCGGTGTAGTTTTTCTGCTCAAGCGCCACGACGATCGCCTGAAGCTCATCGTCAAAGGCTTCGCTTTTTAACCGTGCCAGCTGACTCTCGATGATGTCGTCATCTTCCAGTTCGATAGCATTTTTAATGATTTCCAGCCGTTTGATCGGTGTGCTCATGATGCTTTTCGCTTTTGCGCTTAAGTATTTGAGTTAAGGATAGTTGTCAGGAAAACAACAGGGAATAATACACATGTCTGATGAATGGCGCGACGGGGGAATGCGTTAATTTTGCGCGCGGCAAGCTCGCAGCGGCGGCCTCGCCCGCTACGGCGCCAGGCTGAACGGCAAAGTGCTGGATCTGACTCTCCGTGATGCGGTCAATAATCTCACCACCGGGGCTGGCAGCCAGCAAATACATATTAAAAGGAAATGATGCTGGCAAATATAAACAGGCTGCCGTGCACCCGCCATACTCACCCCTGTATCCTGCTTTTCATAAACCGCGCTTATAGTTTACTGTCGATATTAAGCTTTGCGTGCTATATTTTTGCTGGATTAATCTCTCGCCTGAGTAACATAAAGCGAGATTTTATCTTTATATTGGGGGGTACTGCTGGCAGAAAGTGGAGAAATTACGCGATCTGTCGATAAGCTTGTACATAGTATTAGCTCTACGTAATATGCATTAGAATATTTACTAAGCAAATATGACTACCCGTAAAGGGAATGCCCTATAGCGGTTGTTAATCACCGATCCCCTTTACATGTTCGTATTCCCACAAAAAGGTTGTCCCTGGCAAAGTCATGCAGGAAACAAAAAAATACTGACTTGTAAATCACGAGTAATGCCATGAAAAATTATGATGATTTGCAGCGTTTCAAGGATAAAACGCGCACCGGTGACATCAACTTCAAGGACTTGTCTGCGCAGAACAAGCAGGCTTCCAGTAGCGGCTGGGCGATCATCAACCAGCTGGCAGGTGTGAATAACGACGCGGTGCTGGCGAAAGCGGGCAGCGTTGCCGTACCGGTTCCCCAAGCAGTGCAACCTGGAGAGCTGGATGCTGCCTTTGCCAGCCTGACGAAGGCGCCTGCCGTTTCCTCGCCGTCGATCATGCAAAGCATGAATGTTGACCGCGCCGAAACAGAGGCGCCGATTCAGCCTGCGCCCTCGCTGTTCGATCAGCTTAAACCTGAGGTAGCAAGCCCGCCGCCGGTGAAAGAGGCCCCTGCGCCGCAACCTGAGTTCCAGGCAACGCCTGCGCCGGTGGTGCCCATTGCGCAAGCCACTCCCGCGCCAAAACCTGCAGAGCCGGTGCGCTTTGAGCAGCTGTTCGCCACCAAAGCGTCTGAACGTGCCAGCCATCCGGTGAAAGATCTTCCGTTACAACCGCTCCTGGAGAGAATCGCTTCATGCCGTTAGTGTGTATTTGCTCGCCAAAAGGCGGAGTCGGGAAAACTACGGTCACGGCCAACCTCGCTTATGCTCTGGCACGTTCCGGCAGTAAAGTTCTGGCCATTGACTTCGACGTACAGAACGCGCTGCGTCTGCATTTTGGCGTGCCGTTATCTGACGGACGCGGCTACGTTGCCCGCGCCAATGAATCCGCCGACTGGAGCCAGTCGGTGCTGACGGCGGGCAACAATATGTTTGTCCTGCCCTACGGTGAAGTGACGGAAGAGCAGCGCCTGATCTTTGAACATAATCTCACCAGCGACAGCAATTTCCTGGCGCGTGGGTTAAGTTCTCTGCTGAACTACCCGGGGCTGGTCATTCTGGCCGACTTCCCGCCAGGGCCGAACCCGGCGCTGAAGGCGATCTCCCCGCTGGCCGATATGCACCTGGTGACCCTGCTGGCCGACACCGCATCGCTGTCACTGCTGCCACACATTGAAAACCACCGGCTGACCGGCGGCGAACCGCCGAACAACAAGGCCGGATACTATTTCCTGGTGAACCAGAGTGACAACCGGCGCCATATCAGCCGTGACGTCACCGCCTTCTTACAGCAACGCCTCGGCGATCGCCTGCTTGGTGTGATCAACCGGGATGAAAGCGTGCCTGAGGCCAATGCCTCACAGCAATCGATACTGGATTTCAGCGCCACCTCGGCGGCGGCGTTCGATATCGAGCTGGTGAGTAAGCGTATCGCGGGCATTTTGGGTATCCAGGTGGGGGACGGCGCCGTACACGCCAACCTGAGAACCTCCAGTTTCTGACGACAATTTCCAGGGACGTCCTATGAAAAAGGCGCTGTTTTATCTACTGCTATTGGTCTTAGCACCTATCGCCGTGCTCATTATTATCACCCCAATGGATAGCCAGAAGCAGTATATCTTCGGCTTAATCAGCATTGGGGCGCTGCTGCTGCTCGGCTTTAGCAAACATCACCGCGTATCGGTAATCATGATGATCGTGGCGGTGTTAATGTCCACACGATATATCTGGTTCCGGGCCACGCAGACGCTGCACTTTAATTCCGAAATTGAGGCCATCCTGGGGATCGGGTTATTTCTCGCCGAACTCTATATCTGGATAACCATTATTTTGAGTTATCTGCAAAACCTTTTTCCGTTACAGCGCAAGATTGTGCCGCTGCCGGATGATATGTCGCAGTGGCCGACGGTGGATATCTATATCCCGTCCTATAACGAAAGCCTGGACGTGGTGCGCGATACCGTGCTGGCGGCGCAGTGCCTGGATTATCCGGCGGATAAGCTGAAGATCTATCTGCTGGATGACGGCAAGCGCAGCGAGTTCGCGGTGTTTGCCGCCAACGTCGGGGTAGGGTACATCACGCGTAACGACAACTCCCACGCCAAAGCGGGCAACCTCAACCACGCGATGAAGCTCACCAAAGGCGAGCTGATCTGCGTCTTTGACTGTGACCATGTGGCGACGCGTATCTTCCTGCAGGCGACGGTTGGAGCCTTCCTGCAGGATCCGAAGCTGGCGCTGATGCAGACGCCGCACTACTTCTATTCGCCGGATCCGTTCGAGCGTAACCTCTCCGCAGGCCGCGATATCCCTAACGAGGGGCAGCTTTTCTATGGGCAGATCCAGCGCGGTAACGATAACTGGAACGCCACCTTCTTCTGCGGCTCATGTGCGGTGATCCGTCGTAGCGCGCTGGAAGAGATTGGCGGCTTTGCGGTGGAAACCGTTACCGAAGACGCCCACACCGCGCTGAAGATGCAGCGCCTGGGCTGGAAGTCGGCCTATCTGAATATTCCGCTGGCCGCAGGGCTGGCGACGGAGCGCCTGGTGGTGCACGTGATCCAGCGTACCCGTTGGGCGCGCGGCATGACGCAGATTTTGCGGGTCGATAACCCCCTGCTGGGCCGCGGCCTGAAGTGGCAGCAGCGTCTGTGCTACCTCAACGCCATGCTCTCGTTCCAGTTTGCGTTGCCGCGCGTGGCGTTCCTCACCGCGCCGCTGGCCTACCTGCTGTTTAACCTGAACATCATCCACTCCTCGGCGAGCCTGATTTTCGCCTATATGCTGCCGCACCTGTTCCTCTGTATCTATGTGAACTCGCGGGTCAACGGGCGCTTCCGCTACAGCTTCTGGGGGGAGATCTATGACCTCGTGCTGGCCTTCCATCTGGTGCTGCCGACGGTGATCACCCTGATCTTCCCGAAACGCGGCAAGTTCAACGTAACCGATAAAGGCGCGCTGCTGGACGTGGGCTATTTCGACTTCAGCATTGTCCGCCCGCACCTGATCATCGCCGTATTGCTGGCGGCAGGGGTGGTCGCCGGGATCACGCGCGCCGTCGCGCATGACTATTTCAACGTCGATCCGATGGTTATCGCCCTGAACGTCGGCTGGGGTATCTACAGCCTGATCTTCCTGCTGGCGGCCATTGCCGTGGCGCGTGAAACCCGACAGACGCGTAAGACGATCCGTATCGATGCCAACGTGCCGGTGGTGATCCACTACGCCAGCGGCATCTCCTCGCGCAGCCATACTCTGGATCTCTCCATGGGCGGCTGCCGTATTGCGGTGGTGGACGACCGTCACCTGACCGATGAGATCGAAGAGATTGAGCTACAGCTGCAATCCGGGGCGATCAGTATTCCGGTGAGCGTCATTGCCCACGATGAGCAGTACATTCGCCTGATGTTCGCCGAGATCCCGCTGGAGCGCCGTCGCGAACTGGTGCGCGTGGTGCTGGCCCGCGCCGATGCGTGGATCAACCCGCCTAAGCCGCAGGACAACCCGTTCCGCTCGTTGTTTATCATTATTCGCAGCGTATTTGATCTGTTCTGGCTGACCTGGAAAGACCGTCGTAATAAGCGTCGTCAACGCCATGAGGATGCAGGGCGCAGGAATAACGCCACCGAGGATACCGCTGTATGAAAGGGATGACCCGCAAAGCGCTGCAGATGTTGTTTGTATTTGGCGTCCTGGCGCAGCCGGTGACGGCGGAAGAGCCGACCACCGTGGAATCGCTGCTGCCGGTGGATCTCCCGCCGCCGGGGACCGACGCGGCGCAGCCCGTTGCGGATGCGGCGCCAGCTTCTCTGCCTGCACCCGATACGCTGCCCGCTTTCCAGACCCCACCGGCGGCAGAGGCGGCTGCGGAACCGGCTGCCAGCCCGGCGCCGGAGGCCATGCCGGTGACGCCCGATGCCGTTCCTGCTTCTCCGGTGCCGATGGGGATCACCCCTGGCACCAGCAGCAGCATCACCGTTGCCCAGATGGGGCAGCCCAATGGTGTGGTGTTAAGCGGTGGGCAGCTTCAGGGGGGGATCGATTTCACCCTCTCGGCGGACCAGGTGATCACCAATGCCCAGCTGGAGCTGAACCTGAAGGTCTCTCCGGCGATGGCGGCCCGTAATACCACCCTGCAACTGATGCTTAACGGCCAGCCGCTGGGAACCGTGCCGTTGGGCTCTGCCGACAGCAACGTGTCGAGCTATCAGCTTGAGATCCCGGCGGCGATGGTGGTGTCACGCAACAACATCAGCTTCAAAATCAACGACGGCGACGCCCTGTTGTGCCAGCGGGATCTGTCGGACAATTATCAGGTCACCATCATGCCGAACACGCGTCTCGACCTGGAGGCGCAGCAGCTGAACATTGGCGCGGATCTGAGCCATTTCCCGCGTCCGTTCCTTGATGAGATGCAGATGACGCCGACCACGCTGACCTTCGCCTTCCCGGCCAAAACCCTGCCGGAGCAGGTGGGCGCGGCGGCGCTGATCGCCTCGTGGCTGGGGATCGAAGCGGACTACCGCGGTATTTCGTTTGACGCCCTGCATGACCAGCTGCCGGAGAAAAACGGCATCCTGTTCGGCAAACCGGGCGAGTCGATTGGCGGCCTGACGCTGCCTGCCTCTAACGGGGCGATGCTCCAGGTGGTGGATAACCCGGCCAACCCGATCTACAAACTGCTGCTGGTGGTGGGCAATAACGAGCAGCAGTTGAAAAGCGCCGCATGGCGTCTGACCCGCGGAGAGTTTAGCGGCCAGACCACCAGCCTGCCGGTGGAGGCCCAGAACATCCCGGTCAGCAAACCTTATGACGCCCCGCGCTGGATCGCCACCGACCGCCCGGTGCTGCTGAGCGAGCTGATGCGTAAAGATCAGAGCCTGACGGTGACCGGCATCTGGCACGAGCCGCTGACCCTTGGGTTCCGTGCCGCACCGGATCTCTTTATGTGGGATGGCGACACCATTCCGCTGAAAATAGCCTATCGCTTCCCGTCCGAAAGCTGGATCGACGAACAGCGTTCGTACCTATCGATGACCTTTAACGGCACCTTCCTGCGTAACCTGCCGGTTAACAAACAGGGCCTGCTGGAAGGGCTGTGGCACAAGCTTGGCGGCGATGCGCGCCAGGAGAACTTTGTCATGCCGCTGGAGCCCTATCTGATTTACGGCGACAACCAGCTGCAGCTCTATTTCAACATCCAGACCAAAGAGACCGCGCCGTGCAGCGTGCTGCTCAATAACAACATCAAAAGCCGTATCGACGAAGATTCCAGCATCGATCTGAGCAATTCGCGCCACTTCGCGCTGCTGCCAAATCTCTCTTACTTCGTCGGCGCATCGTTCCCGTTTACCCGTCTGGCGGACTTCTCGCAGACGGTATTACTCCTGCCGGAAAACCCGAGCGAAAGCGAGATTGGCACGCTGCTGGATCTCGCCGCCCGCTCCGGTAACGCCACCGGGACCGCGCTGAACAACAACCGCGTGATGTTCGGTCTGCCCTCTGGCGGGGCGAACCTGCTGCGCCTGAGCAACAGCGATGTGCTGGCGGTCTCCACGCTGGACCAAACCGCCTTCAACCGCGCGCTGCTGGCCCAGTCGCCGTTTATCAGCAACGAACACACCTTTGGGGTGCGCGAGCCGAAGATGCTGGAAAAAGCGCAGCGCTTGCTGGAGGGCGACTGGAACGCGTCGGGCGTCGATGCCGACCGCTACTTCTCGTCGAACGAATCCTGGCGCGGCTTTGTCAGCTTCCGCTCCCAGTGGAACCCGCAGCGGCTGGTGGTGATGGCGATTGGCAGCAATGACCAACAGCTTTCGCGTCTGCATAACGATCTTAACTCGGCCCGCATCAACGCCGGGATCCGCGGCGATACGGCGATCATCACCGATGAAAACGGCGTGCGCAGCTTCCGCGTCGGCCCGCAGTTCCCGAGCGGCCAGATGCCCTGGTACATGATGGTGGTGTGGTATGCCACGCAGCACTCCGCCATGCTGGCAATTTTTGGCCTGCTGTTCGCGACGATTATTGGCCTGAGCCTCTACTCGTTACTGAAAAAACGCGCGCATAAACGACTTAACCCACAGGATTCAGATCGTGAGTAAGGGTGGTAACACTATGGAAAATAAAAACAAAACCGCCAGACATCTGCCTGTGCTTTGCCTGTTCAGCGGGCTGGCGCTCGGGGGCCTTCAGGGCGCCCAGGCGGCGGATGCCGCGCAGTCGGCCAATAACCCGGCGCTGAAAGCGCTGTTCGACCAGGCGAACTACTGGCACGAAAAGTCTCACGATAACCTGGCGATGGAATCGCTGAAAAAAGTGCTGATGGTGGACCCCAACAACACCCAGGCGCTCTACCTGATGGCGCTGTGGTCACAGCAGGCTGGGGACATGAAAGGGGCCGCGCAGTGGCGTGAGCGCTTAACGGCGGTCTCGCCGCAGGATGCGAATCTACAGGCGCTGGATAACGCCAAACAGATGCAGCAGGTGCCGCGCGGGCAGCTGGAGCTGGCCCGCCAGCAGGCGCGCAGCGGCAATATTCCCGCCGCGCTTAGCACCTGGCAGAGCCTGTTTACCGGCAACCAGCCGCCGCCGAGCCTGGCCCCGGAATACTATCTGACCATGGCGGGGGACAAATCCCTCTATCCGCAGGCGGTAAGCGAGCTGCGTCAGCTGCGCGTGCAGTACCCGCAGGATAACAACGTCAAAATTGCGCTGGGCAAAGTGCTCACCTATCAGGAGAGCACCCGCCGCGAGGGGATGGATATTCTCCAGGATCTGGCAAGCGGCAGTCAGGACGCGGATAAATCCCTGCGTCAGGCTCTGCTCTGGCTGGGGCCGCAGGCGGGTGACGAAGCCTATTACCAGACCTACCTCCAGCGCCATCCCACCGATACCGCAGTGCAGGATTACTTCCGTAAAAGCATCGGCGGGGCGGCCAAAGGCGAAGGCTATGTGGCGCTGAACAGCGGCAATACCGACACCGCCCGCAGCCAGTTTGAGCAGGCGCTGAAGACCAACCCGGAAGATGCCGACGCGCTGGCCGGGATGGGCTACGTGGCCCTGCGCAAGGGCGACTACGCCGCAGGCGCGCAGTACCTGAACCGTGCGGCAAGCCTGGGCGGAAGCGCCTCTGAGGAGCGCAAGCAGCAGGCGCAGGATGCCGAGTTTTACGGCCAGCTGGCCCAGGCGCAGGCGGCTTACAAACAGGGTAACGTCAGCCAGGCGCTGGCCCTGAGCGCACCGCTCGCCCAGCGCAGTGGCGAACAGGGGGCGGCGGCGAAGCTGTTCCGCGCCGACGTCCAGCGGCATAACAAAGATTACACCTCGGCGGAGCAGACCCTGCGCGGCCTGCTGACCGAGCAGCCGAACAACGGCGCGGCGCGGGAAAACCTCTACTACGTCCTGCGCGAGCAGAACAAAACCGCCGAAGCCCAGGCGATGTTGCAGACCCTGCCGGCCAGCCTGCAGGCGAGGCTCCAGCCGCGCGTCTCCGGCGGCAACCCGACCGATCCGTTGCGTCGTCAGGCGCAGCAGGCGGCGGCCAACGGCGATCCGCAGCGCGCCATTGCGCTGTTGCAGCAGGGGACGGCCCGCTATCCGTCCGATCCCTGGCTGCGTCTCGATCTTGCGCGTCTGTTGCAGAAACAGGGACGCGACGCAGAGGCGGCCAACACCATGGCACCGGCCTTCCGCCCGAACGCCAGCAACAGTGAACTCTACGCTGCCGCGCTGTTCGCCAGTGAAAACAACGCCTGGCAGCAGTCGCAAACCCTGCTGTCGCGCATTCCAGCCTCCAGCCAGAATCGCGATATGCGCGAGCTGTCGCAGCGGGTCAACTACAACCTGCAGATGAACGTCGCCGAGCGCTATCTGGCGCAGGGCGATCGCACCGCGGCGGCCAACACCCTGAAAGCCCTGGCGGCGCGTCCGCCACAAAGCCCGGCGGATGCGGGCAAGCTGGCGCGGATGCTGGCCCAGAGCGGGGATGTCACCACTGCGGTGAGCGTGGTCCACGACAACATGCGCCGCGGCGTGCAGGGTAACGCCGGGGATTATGCCGATCAGGTGGCGGTGCTCAATCAGGCGGGGCTGGGCAGCGAAGCCCAGGCCTGGCTTGCCAGCCCGGAGTTGCAGTCCCGCAGTACGCCAACCCAGCTGGCGAGCATTCGTAACGGCTACGTGATCAACGAGGCCGATCGTCTGCGCACCCAGGGCAACTATGCCGCGGCCTACGACAAGCTGATCCGCGCCATGCAAAACGATCCGCAGAACACCGATCTGATGTTTGCGATGGCCCGCGTCTATCAGTCCGGCAAGATGAATAAAGAGGCAGGGGTGGTCTACGACTACCTGATGACCCGCGATACCCCGCAGCAGGATGCGCGGGCCGGGGCGATCGATGTGGCCCTGGCCAGCAAAAATGTCGATAAAGCGAAGCAGCTGAGCGCCGGGCTGACCAACGACGGTACGCCGGAGCGCCTGCTGCTGCTGGCGCGGGTCTCCGAGGCGGAAGGTAACCATCAGCAGGCGATGAGCTATCTGCGCACCGCGCGCGGCAAGCTGCTCGGCCTGCAGAATAACACCGGTGAAACCGCCCCAATGCTGGGCGGCCTGGCACTGGCCGACAACCCGTTTGTAGGAACCTCTAGCACCGGCGAGGTGGCGGCGTCGCCGTCCCTCTACGGCCAGGCGATGCCGTGGCAGGTGGCCCAGCTGGCGCGTAATCCACAGACCGCGCCGCCGGGTACCGTGCGCACCGATCTGCCGGTGGAAACCGCCCAGGCCGGTACGCTGCGCCAGGTGGATAACATGATGGAGATGCTGGTGGATAAAACCGCCACCTGGGCACGGGGATCAACCTCCCTGCGCGCGCGTGACGGCGAAGATGGGCTCAGCAAGCTCACCGAGATCAAGGCGCCATTGCAGTGGTCCACCGTGCCGTTCGGGGATTCCCGCCTGGACGTTAACGTCACGCCGATAAGCCTCGATGCGGGTACCTCGTCCGATGAATCCAGCCGCCGGTTTGGTACCGGGGCGCTGATTCAGGGCGGCGTGGCCGAAGAGCTCTATAACGCCTCCACCACCACGCCGCCTGAGCTGCCGAATATCGACAAAATCAAGGTGCCGTCCCAGGGCTCGCAAAGCGCTCAGGGTGTGGAAGTGGCGATGGCGCTCACCGGGGATCAATACAAAATTGACGTTGGCTCCACGCCGCTGGGTCAGGATCTGAATACTGTAGTGGGTGGGATCCAGTGGTCGCCCCAGCTGACCGATTACCTCAAGCTGGTGCTTACCGGCGAGCGTCGTGCGGTGGTAGACAGCCTCCTCTCCTATGTTGGCGTTGAGGACAAATACAGCGGCAAGAAGTGGGGCCAGGTCACCAAAAACGGCGGCAGCGCGCAGCTGAGCTATGACAATACCGATGCAGGTTTCTACGCCGGGTTTGGCGTGTATGACTACGTCGGGGAGAACGTGCCGAGCAACACCAGCGTCACCGGCTCTGCGGGGGTCTATTTCCGCCCTTACTACGCCGCCGACCGCGAGCTGAAAGCCGGCATCAACATGAACTACATGAACTTCGACAAAAACCTGAGCTACTTCAGCTACGGGCAGGGGGGCTATTTCAGTCCGCAGGACTATATCAGCGTCTCCTTCCCGGTGGATTACACCCAGAAATATGACAACTGGAACCTGGGGTTAGGCGCGTCGATTGGTTATCAGTCCTACTCCCAGGATGAGAGCCCGTACTTCCCGACGGACGCGGCCATGCAGCGCCAGCTGGAAGATTACGTCTCCCGTGGTTTCGCCAAAGAGGCGTTCTACAAAGGCAACAGCGAAAACGGCCTGGGCTACAACCTGCGCGCGTCCACGGACTACAAACTCAACAAAGATATGACCATCGGCGGGCAGATTGGGTATGACACCTTCGGTGATTACAACGAAAGCACCGCAAGCCTCTACTTCCGCTACCTTCTGGGGAATAAATAATGAACGATCAACAGCTTTTGCACTATTACCAGCATCAACAGTCCCAGTCGGGCTGGTTTGGACTGATCCACGTGATGGTTGAGACGATGGTGGCGAACGTCGGCGAGGCGCAGAGCCGCGCCTTTCTCGTGCAGATGGGCGATACCCTGGGCGAGCGCTTCCCGCTGACGCTGGCGCACACGGTGGGCGAACTCGAAGAGCAGATCAACGCCCGGCTGGCGGCCTTTAACTGGGGCTATATTGATATTGATGCCAGCGACACGGCGATCCGCATCGTGCATACGGCATTGCCGGTGCCGCCTGAAGAGGCAAAGCAGATGGCCTGGAACCATGCCTTCAGCGCGGTGCTGGAGGGGCTCTACGCCCGCTGGCTGCGCGAGCAGGGCGGAAAATCGCACGTTTCACTGTGGCGGGAGGCATCCCCCTCGGCTACGGTTATCCATTTCAGATATCAAAACAATCAATAAGGATCGGCCATGTGGCAGCGAATTAAAATCGTGGTTCTGGCGCTGGGGCTGTTGTTAAGCCATCAGGTTTTCGCTGGAAGCGCATGGGAGAGTTACAAGGCGCGGTTTTTGATGCCGGATGGTCGCATCATTGATACCGGCAACAACAGCGTGAGCCATACCGAGGGGCAGGGCTTCGCCATGATGATGGCGGTGCGCAACAACGATCGCGCGGGTTTTGACAAAATCTGGAGCTGGACCAAAAAGAATCTGCAAAACCCACAGACGGGCCTGTTCTACTGGCGCTTTAACCCGGTGGCCGCCGATCCGGTTATGGATAAAAACAATGCCACCGACGGCGATACCTTTATCGCCTGGGCGCTGTTAAAGGCGGGCACCCAGTGGAATGACAGCAATTACCTGAACGCGTCGGATGCCATCACCAAAGAGCTGGTGGCCCGCAATGTGATCAGCTTTGCCGGTTACCGCGTGATGCTGCCTGGCGCGAAAGGCTTTAACCTCAACAGCCATGTGAATCTCAACCCCTCCTATTTTATCTTCCCGGCCTGGGAGGATTTCGCGAAGCGCAGCCATCTGACGGTGTGGCGTGATTTGATCAATGACGGGCAGAAGCTGCTGGTGAAAATGCGCTTCGGCAACACGCAGCTCCCGGCGGACTGGGTTTCACTGTACGCCGACGGGCGCGTAACCCCGGCCAAAGAGTGGCCGGCGCGCTTCAGCTACGATGCGATCCGCGTGCCGCTCTACGTGAAGTGGTATCAGCCAACCAGCCCGCTGATGGCGCCATATACCGCCTACTGGGGACGTTTTTCCCGTACCCAGACGCCAGCCTGGGTGAACATCACCACCAACGATCCGGCGCCCTATATGATGGACGGCGGCCTGCTGGCGGTGCGTGACCTGGCGATGGGGCAACTCCCGGCGGGCGAGCCGCAGATCACGGCTCAGGAGGATTACTATTCTGCGAGTCTGAAGATGCTGGTGTCGCTGGCAAGGTAAGTTTTACCTTCCTAAGGTGAGATTCTGGAAAGCGCCTCGCAAGAATGACTTGCGGTGGCGCTTTTTGTTTTGTGTGGGGGAGAGCAGGGCGTAGAGTCTCCTCGTTGCGGTGAAACCTGCAACCGGGCGTAGGAACCCGCTTTAGTACAAGGTGACCCAGATTCACGATCTGGTGTCCTGCCAGCGCGTATCCCGATATGATTACAGTGGCGCTGGCGGAGCAGCCGAAAGGCTGGCCGATCCCCTTGTACGTCGGCATTCCTACCTCCGTCAGCGTCACCCCCCGAGCGTAGGAACTCTGGTGGTGATCTTATTTCTCGTACAAGGAGGATGCCTTATGGCTACGATCCCAACCCTGACTTACCCCGAATCTGACGAAAGCGTTATCCGCCACTTGCTCACCTCGCCCCTGCCTGCCTCTGCTGACCTGTTTGAGGTCACGGATCGTTGCGCGGCTCTGGTAACAGTTCTGCTTGAAACTAAAGAAATTACCGCGCGTCTGGCGTTATGCGGACGGCTGTCGCACGTGCTCACCCGACTGGCGCAACTGTGTGATGAAGATTTACCCCCACACCTTATTGCCCAGCTCACCGTTGATGAGCTGCCGGATTCCGCCATGCCGGACTGCTGGCAGGATACCTGTTTGATGGTGGGATATCTGCGTTCGCTGAATCAGGCGTTACTGGGGAATATGCTGCCGGGCGCAGTCGCGGAGGATCTGACCGGGCTGCTGCACGATCTGGTGTATATCTTGCGGGATTATGTGAGGGAGCCGTACCGGACGCACTGAGAGCGTGCTAGAAGCTACTTATTAGTGTTAGCGTAAAAAAAAGCCACTCACTGGAGTGGCTTAATTCTTTGATTTTAAAGCCAAAATCTGGTGGCCCCTGCTGGACTTGAACCAGCGACCAAGCGATTATGAGTCGCCTGCTCTAACCACTGAGCTAAGGGGCCGTGGCGGAGGATTATAAAGTAACTGCTCGCTGCAATCCAGCCATACGCACCTGCCTGCTGTTTTTATAAACAACGCATTTTCAATCTTTTATACTTAAAGCCTGAATCAATAAGCAGGAGTAATAATGATCAGCGATATCCTGGCGCCAGGCCTGCGGGTGGTGTTCTGCGGCATCAATCCGGGCAAGTCCTCTGCCCATACCGGTTTTCACTTTGCCCATCCGGGGAATCGCTTCTGGAAAGTGATTTACCAGGCCGGGTTTACCGATAAATTGCTCAAGCCGGAAGAGGAGCAGCAGCTGCTGGATACCCGCTGCGGCATCACCATGCTGGTGGAGCGGCCCACGGTGCAGGCGAGTGAGGTAAACCTGCATGAGCTACGCAGCGGCGGGCGCGAGTTGGTTAAAAAGATGGAGGACTATCAGCCCGCGGCGCTGGCGGTCCTCGGCAAGCAGGCGTATGAGCAGGCTTTTAGCCAGCGTGGGGTGCAGTGGGGAAAGCAGAAGATCACCATCGGCGTAACGCAGGTGTGGGTGCTGCCCAATCCGAGCGGCCTGAACCGGGCAACGCTGGAGAAGCTGGTGGAGGCGTACCGGGAGCTGGACGAGGCGCTGGTGGTGCGGGGGCTTTAGGCTCTGAAGCATCAGCCATAAAAAAAGCTCCCCGTAGGGAGCTTTTTTACATCAGGACGAATTAGTCGTCCAGGAAGCTACGCAGCACTTCAGAGCGGCTCGGGTGGCGCAGTTTACGCAGCGCCTTCGCTTCGATCTGACGGATACGTTCGCGGGTAACGTCGAACTGTTTACCCACCTCTTCCAGCGTGTGGTCGGTGTTCATATCGATACCGAAACGCATACGCAGGACTTTCGCTTCACGGGCGGTCAGGCCAGCCAGTACGTCGTGGGTGGCGGCACGCAGGCTCTCGGTGGTGGCAGAGTCCAGCGGCAGCTCGAGGGTGGTATCCTCGATGAAATCACCCAGATGCGAATCTTCATCATCACCGATTGGTGTTTCCATGGAGATTGGCTCTTTAGCGATTTTCAGCACCTTACGGATCTTGTCTTCCGGCATCAGCATGCGCTCGGCCAGCTCTTCCGGCGTGGGCTCGCGGCCCATCTCCTGCAGCATCTGGCGGGAGATACGGTTGAGCTTGTTGATGGTCTCAATCATATGCACCGGAATACGGATGGTGCGCGCCTGATCCGCGATAGAGCGGGTGATCGCCTGACGGATCCACCAGGTTGCGTAGGTGGAGAACTTATAACCACGACGGTATTCGAACTTATCAACCGCTTTCATCAGACCGATGTTGCCTTCCTGAATCAGATCCAGGAACTGCAGACCGCGGTTGGTGTACTTCTTGGCGATAGAGATAACCAGACGCAAGTTCGCCTCAACCATCTCTTTCTTCGCACGGCGGGCTTTCGCTTCACCGATGGACATACGACGGTTGATGTCTTTTACCTGCTCGATGGTCAGGCCGGTCTCTTCTTCAATCTGCTGCAGTTTCTGCAGGCCACGATGTACCTCTTCAGTCACGTCGCGCAGTTTTTCAGACCACGGCTTGTTCATCGCGATAGCGGCGTTGAACCAGGTCTCGCTGGTTTCGTTGCCGGTGAAGAGGGTGATGAAGTTCTTCTTCGGCATTTTGCACTGTTCAACGCACACCTTCATGATGATGCGTTCCTGGGTACGTACGCGATCCATCATCACGCGCATGCTGTTTACCAGGTAATCGAACTGTTTTGGCACCAGACGGAACTGTTTGAACACTTCAGAGAGCTTCAGGATCTCTTCCTGAGCGGCTGCGTGGCTGCGGCCTTTCGCTTTGATCGTGTCGCGGGTAACGACATACTGCGCGCGCAGTTCAGCGAACTTCTCGCGAGCCAGTTCAGGGTCGATGCTGTTGTCATCATCGCTGCTGTCGTCATCGCCATCTTCGTCGTCTTCGTCTTCGTCATCATCCATCTCTTCCTGAGAGAGTTCAGAACCGACGTGCGTCGCCGTTGGGGCCATGTCTTCTTCCGCGTTCGGATCGACAAAACCGGTGATCAGATCGGAGAGGCGGGCTTCTTCTGCCTCAACGCGATCGTACTGCTCCAGCAGATAGGTGATCGCTTCCGGGTATTCGGCAACGGAACACTGCACCTGGTTGATCCCGTCTTCGATACGTTTAGCGATGTCAATTTCGCCTTCGCGGGTCAACAGTTCAACGGTACCCATTTCGCGCATGTACATGCGAACCGGGTCGGTGGTGCGGCCGATTTCAGATTCAACGCTCGACAGAACCTGTGCAGCAGCTTCCTCTGCATCTTCGTCAGTGTTGTTTGAGTTTTCAGCAAGTAACAGATCATCGGCATCAGGGGCTTCTTCCATCACCTGAATACCCATGTCGTTGATCATTTGGATGATGTCTTCGATCTGATCGGAGTCGACGATATCTTCCGGCAGATGGTCATTGACCTCGGCATAGGTCAGATAGCCTTGCTCCTTACCACGTTGGACAAGAAGTTTCAGCTGTGACTGCGGGTTTTGCTCCATAAGACGGTATCCACACTTATTCGTTTGATTGGTGTCGGCGATACGGCTGCCAACCTTTAAAGCGAGGGCGTACTTGTATTTTTGCCGCTGCCTCTCAGTGCGGCTGTCGGGATCTACCCGATCGATATTCGGCACTTAAGCCGTTAAATACTTTTGTCTTTCTGTTATTTCTTTGCCAGCTCCTGGCTAATCATCCAGAGCTCCCGGCGTTCTTCGCTGCTTAAACCGTGTGTGCGCTCGCGAGCAATCAACTCTTCCTGGCGCAGTTCAAGCATCGAATCAAACATATGGTTGAGCGAGTCGGTGAAGGTCTCTTCAGCAATCTCTTTATCTGCTATATCGTCCCACATCGACAGTTTTTCAAGGGTTGCGGAGGCTTTTGTTCCGCGATAGTGCTCTAAAAGTTGCCCGGTGGTCAGACCTGGCTGTGACAAACAAGTGTTGACCAGTTCTGCAAATAAGCCAAGTCCGGGCAGCTTTTCGTGGTCTAAACCCGCCAGAGAGGGCACGCGTGGGGCCAGCTCCGGGTTTTGCACCAACAGTCCTATCAGTATACGCATGGTTGTGCGTTTTAGCTGAGGCGCGGGGCGAACCGCTCCGCTTTCAGCCAGTTTTGGCATTAAACGTTCAAGCTGGCTGTCATCCAGGATGCCAAGTTTCTTGCCCAGCTCCTGGCGCAGATAGATGCGCAACGTTTCGCCCGGCACCTGAGTAATCAGCGGTAACGCCAGCGTGCTCAGCTGGGCGCGGCCATCCGGGGTGCTCAAATCTACCTGCGGCATCAGGCTGTTAAACAGAAACGTGGAGAGCGGCTGAGCCTGCTCCATCCGCGCTTCAAATGCCGCTTTGCCCTCTTTACGCACCAGCGTATCCGGGTCTTCGCCGTCGGGCAGGAACATAAAGCGCAACTGGCGCCCGTCGGTCATATAAGGCAGCGCCGTTTCCAGCGCGCGCCAGGCGGCTTCGCGTCCGGCCCGGTCACCGTCGTAACAGCAGACGACCGTGTTGGTCACCCGGAACAGCAGCTGGATATGGTCGGCAGTGGTAGAGGTACCCAACGACGCCACGGCATAGTTAATGTCGAACTGCGCCAGCGCCACCACATCCATATAGCCTTCGACCACCAGCAGCCGCTGCGGTTCAGCGTTATTCTGCTGGGCTTCATACAGGCCATACAGCTGGCGGCCTTTATGGAAAATATCGGTTTCCGGGGAGTTGAGGTATTTCGGCAGGGCATCGCCCAGCACGCGGCCACCAAAACCAATTACCCGGCCACGCTTGTCGCGAATAGGGAACATCACCCGTTCGCGGAAGCGGTCATAGCTACGTCCCTGGTCGTTAGTGACCAGCATGCCCGCGTCGATGAGTGATTTACGATCTTCGCTATTGCCGCCAAAACGCTTCAACACGTTATCCCAGCCGGGCGGGGCGTAACCAATAGCGAAACGCGCAATAACATCGTCGCTCAGTCCGCGCTTGTTCAGATACTGACGCGCAGGCTCAGCAGCAGGTTGCTTGAGAGACTGTTGGTAAAACGAATTCAGGCCATCCATCAGCTGATACAGCGTTTGTCGTTGATGACGCTCTATCTGGCTGGGGCCACTGCCTGCTTCATAAGGCACTTCAAGATTGTGCATGGCAGCCAGCTCTTCGACGGTTTCAACGAACTCGAGCTTGTCGTAGTTCATCAAAAAGTCGACGGCGTTGCCGTGCGCGCCACAGCCGAAGCAGTGGTAGAACTGCTTTTCACCGTTTACGGTGAAAGAGGGGGTTTTTTCGTTATGGAATGGACAGCACGCGTGATAGTTCTTGCCCTGCTTCTTCAGCTTTACCCGCGCGTCGATGAGATCGACAATGTCGGTTCTTGCCAGCAGATCGTTGATAAATACGCGTGGAATTCGTCCAGCCATAGGCCCCAGAAATTTTTAGGAACGTATAAACGAAAACAAGCCGCGCATTCCTTCCGGAAGCACGGCCTTACGACTACTACTCTGTCTGACGACTGAGGACGTGCGTCCTCAATAGATTAGTACAGACGAGTACGGCGTGCGTTTTCGCGAGCCAGTTTCTTCGCGTGACGTTTCACAGCAGAAGCTTTAGCGCGCTTACGTTCGGTCGTTGGTTTTTCATAGAACTCACGACGACGAACTTCAGCCAGAACACCTGCTTTCTCGCATGAACGCTTGAAGCGACGCAGTGCTACGTCGAACGGCTCGTTTTCACGTACTTTAATTACCGGCATGTAACTCTCACCTTTATAAATTCGGTTTGCCGCTGGCATCAACGCCAGCTTATTTCAAAATGGTGCGGAATTTTACTGCAATTGCTGCTGCTTTGTAAAGCACCGCGGCCGTTTTTGAAAGGGGACTTTTATAAGGGTGAGGAGTATACACGAAGTGAACTCCAGGGGTGAGGAAAGTTTTACATCAACCCGCCCAGGCTCTACACTGCGCGGTATCTGAGTGAGGTAAAACAAGTCATGCGTGTACTGGGTATTGAAACATCCTGCGATGAAACCGGCATCGCGATCTACGACGATGAAAAAGGGCTGGTCGCCAACCAATTGTATAGTCAGGTAAAATTGCATGCCGACTACGGTGGCGTCGTGCCAGAACTGGCCTCCCGCGACCATGTGCGTAAAACCGTGCCCCTGATCCAGGCGGCGCTGAAAGAGGCTGGCTTTACGGCAAAAGATATTGACGCTGTGGCCTACACGGCGGGTCCGGGTCTGGTGGGGGCGCTGCTGGTGGGCGCCACTATCGGACGTTCGCTGGCGTTCGCGTGGGATGTTCCGGCTATCGCGGTTCACCATATGGAAGGGCATCTGCTGGCGCCGATGCTGGAAGAGAATCCCCCTGAATTTCCGTTTGTGGCGCTGCTGGTTTCCGGCGGTCATACGCAATTGATCAGCGTCACCGGTATTGGCCAGTACGAACTGCTGGGCGAGTCCATTGACGATGCGGCGGGTGAAGCGTTCGACAAAACCGCCAAGCTGCTGGGGCTCGATTACCCTGGCGGCCCGATGCTGTCGAAAATGGCCTCGCAGGGCACCGAAGGGCGCTTTGTCTTCCCGCGGCCAATGACCGACCGTCCGGGTCTGGATTTCAGCTTCTCCGGCCTGAAGACCTTTGCCGCCAATACCATCCGGAATAATGACGACGACGAGCAGACACGCGCCGACATCGCCCGCGCCTTTGAAGATGCGGTGGTGGATACCTTAATGATCAAGTGCAAACGCGCGCTGGATCAGACCGGCTTTAAGCGCCTGGTGATGGCGGGGGGCGTTAGCGCCAACCGCACGCTGCGCGCGAAGCTCGCTGAGATGATGCAAAAACGCCGCGGTGAAGTCTTCTATGCCCGCCCGGAATTTTGTACCGATAACGGGGCGATGATCGCCTATGCCGGTATGGTGCGTCTGAAATCGAACGCCACGGCGGATCTCAGCGTCTCCGTGCGCCCGCGCTGGCCACTGTCCGAACTGCCTGCGGCCTGATCTTTCACCCGGCCCGGATGTTAAAAGGTAATATCAAACATCCGGGTGCGGGCCAGCAGGCAGTAAAGCTGGCAGTCATTTTTCACCCGCAGCTTCTCCATCGCCCGAATTTTATGCGCGCTCACGGTCTTAATGCTCAGGTGCATGCGACGCGAGATATCCGTCAGGCTCCCCCCTTTACAAAGTAAACGCAGCACGTCCACTTCTCTGGCGGAGAGTGTCTCCGCGGCCGGCTTTTCACCGGGGAAGAGCAGCTCCAGCAGCGCCGGTTCGACGTAGACGTCGTCATTCATTAAGCAGGTGAGCGCGTCGCGAAGGGTTTTCGCGTTTATATTGTGGCTAACGTACCCCTTTGCTCCTGTCTCAATGGCCAGGCGGAGAAGCTGCGGATTCTTGTAGCGGGCCAGCAGAAGTATTTTGAGCCCCGGAAAACGCTGGCGCAGGCCTTTTACCAGCGCCAGCCCCTCCATACGGCTTAGCGGATCGGCGCTGTGGGCGCCGTTAAGCGTGTAGCCCAGCAGCAGGATATCGGGAAGCTCTCGGGTCAGCGTTTTCAGCAGATCGGATGTCGACTCCGTTTCATCGTTGATTGCAATCGCTGCGCCAGCGCTATTCATGTCGTCGATCATCGCCCGGACGCCCCGGCGAATCAGCGGGTGCTCATCGGCAATGGTTAAATTTAATCGCATCGTAATTCTCCAGCATTGAACGCTGAGACGATAACGGCCAGCGTATTTATAAAACCAATTTTAACCCCCGCGAGAGCGTATTAATTATCCTTTGGAAGATATTTTTAATATTAGAAATGTCTTGCGCTATGGCGGCTGGTATTATTCGCCTGAGTGCCTGTCGTTTTCGCGTTATGCATATTATTTTGGTTATTTTTACTCTGCGTTGCGGTTGACATTTTCGCGTTCAAAAAAGATCGGGAAACTAATACACGTAGAGACAGTTCTTATTTATTCGAAGAAGGCTCTTATTGGCTGGACGATGATTTTCTTTCATTGTGAAAAAAGGGATTTCACATAAATAAATGTCATTAAGGAACGTTGGCAAAAATGAAAAAAAGAATTTTATCGTTACTGATCTGTGCGATCGTCTCCAGCACCGCCTGGGCCGATACCGTACCTCAGGCCACCCTGGCGGAGGAGGGCGTTGCCTACGATGCGATCATTGTTAAGCTGAAACCATCGACAGACACGGGCGTCCAGCCTTCGCTGACCCTGAGCGACCCTTCACTGGCAGCCACCGCCATGTATCCCGCCGATAAAAATACCACCGAAATGGCGGCGATAAATAAGCGCTACGGCTTCGATCGCTATTTGCGTATTAATCTGCCGGGCGATAAGAACCAGGATAAGAACTACATCAACAGCATTATTAGCGAGCTGGAACATAATCAAAATATTGAAGCGGTCTATCCGGAATCACTTCCCGTTTCGCTGGAAGAGGAGCAGGGAGAGAACAGCGCCGTCAGACCTGGCTTAAGAGCATCCAGCGGCAGCCTCGGTGCGGTTTCAGTGCCGGATTTTCGCCATCTCCAGGATTATTTAAAAGCGCCGGATGAAAAGCGCGCGGGCTATTTTATGGGCGGGGTTAACCGCGACAGTGTCAACCTTTATAAAGGCAATGAGGGGGAAGATATTACCCTTGTCTCTTCAGAAAACTGCGCCTGGAACCCGCAACATGTCAATTTACCGCCCATCGCGTTCAGCCAGGGCAGCGCCACCAGCACCAGTGCCACCTGCTCTGAGCGGGAACATGGTACAGCCTCCATGGGTATTCTGGCCGGGCGGGATATCGGGGCCGGGGTGCGCGGGCTGAGCTGGAAGAGCAAGGTGGGCTATGCCGGTTGGCCTTCAAGCAATCTGTATAAGCTGATCCCTCAGCTCAAAGCCGGGGACGTGGTGTCGCTGAACATGCAGACCTACGGCGGTGAAGTGGCCGGTACCTGTCAAAAAAACTGCTACATACCGATTGAAAACGATCAGAGCTACTTCAATGTTATCAAAGCCCTGACTGACAAAGGGGTGTTTGTCGTCACCGCCGCAGGCAACGGCAATATCAACCTGGATGCGCCGGGCTTTAACGGCAAGTGGGATACCAACGTTCGCGATTCCGGGGCGATTATCGTCGGCGCGCTTTGCGCCAAAGATGGTAAACGTGCCCACTTCAGTACTTACGGCAAGCGCGTCACCAGCTCCTCCTGGGGCTGCAACGATGTCACCACCACCGGTTACGGCCCGCTTTATAACGCCCCTAACGCCAACTATACCAGCAGCTTCAACGGCACCTCATCCGCAACGCCCATCGTGGCGGGCGTGGTGGCCAGCCTGTCAGGGATCGCCAAAGCGCATGGGATCACCGTGACGCCGCTACAGATGCGTCAAATCCTCCAGGAGACCGGAACACCGGCCGCCAGCGGCACCGGGCAGACCATCGGCACCCAGCCGGATATGGCGCGGGCGGCGGCCAAAATATTGGCCCTGAAGGATGGGGGCGATACCCTGCCGGCGCCGACGGCAGCAGCGGGCGCGGATTACAGCATGGAGTCACCCACGTCGGGGGTGAAAACCTGGCCGCTGGACGGCAGCCAAAGCCTCAATGCAAAATCGTATAACTGGAGCGTGACCAAAGGCGCTGGCACCTTCTTTGTGCAGCAGAACCTGAACGGTACCCTGAGCAGCAGCGTGAACAGCGCCCATGCCTACGCGGTGATCCCGGCGAATACCGAGGGCGATGCGGTCTTTACCCTGACCACCACCGGCGCGGACGGTCGCACAGCGCAGGACAGCATGACTATTAAGGTCAGCAAGCCGGCCATCCCGGCGCAGGAAGAGACCCCGGCCCAGGACGAGACTCCGGCCCAGGACGAGACCCCGGCCCAGGATGAAACTCCGGCCCAGGATGAAACCCCAGCCAAAGAGATCGTTCCGGCCTATAACCCAAAAATTGCCTATCCGGTGAAATGCACCAAAGTGTCCCACAACGGTAAAATCTGGTTTAACCAGTGGTACGTCAACCCGGGCCAGGAAGAGCCGGGCAAAGGCTTCAGCAGTTGGGGCGTATGGCGTGAAGAGGGGGCGTCGAACAACACCTGTAAATGATCGGCAAGCCTGGCGTCACGCCAGGCTTTTTTTAGACCTTCAGCATGCCTTTCTCTTCCAGAAACGCGATGATGTTTGCCAGCCCGTCACCCGCTTTCAGGTTAGTAAAGGTCCACGGACGCTCGCCGCGCATGCGGTTGGTGTCGCGCTCCATCACCTCCAGCGAGGCCCCCACGTAAGGGGCGAGATCGGTTTTATTGATCACCAGAAAATCGGATTTGGTGATCCCCGGCCCGCCCTTGCGCGGGATCTTCTCCCCTTCCGCCACGTCGATCACGTAGATCGTCAGATCCGCCAGCTCCGGGCTGAAGGTGGCGCTCAGGTTGTCGCCGCCGCTCTCGACAAAGATCAGATCCAGGTTGCCGAACTTCTCGCTCAGGGCTTCTACCGCCGCCAGGTTCATCGAGGCATCTTCACGAATGGCGGTGTGCGGACAGCCGCCGGTCTCCACCCCCACAATGCGCTCCGGCTCCAGCGCGCCCGCCTCGGTGAGGATGCGCTGATCCTCTTTGGTGTAGATATCGTTGGTGACGACGGCCAGGTGATAGGTGTCGCGCATCGCTTTACACAGCGCTTCCAGCAGGGCGGTTTTACCCGACCCCACCGGGCCGCCCACGCCCACGCGCAGGGGGTGTTTGTACTCAGACATAGAGACTCCTCAGGAACGGAATAATCGTGAATATTGGGTTTCGTGGCGCGCCGAGGCGATGGCCGACAGCGGCGTGGCGGCGCCCAGTTCGTCATCGCAAAGCAACAGCGC
Source organism: Leclercia sp. GHBNCSD (assembly GCF_055805075.1). Classification (NCBI taxonomy): domain Bacteria; kingdom Pseudomonadati; phylum Pseudomonadota; class Gammaproteobacteria; order Enterobacterales; family Enterobacteriaceae; genus Leclercia; species Leclercia sp. GHBNCSD. The sequence continues at coordinate 2,654,546 of NZ_JBQVYO010000001.1, forward strand.
CTGCGCCAGCCCGTCGGTAAAGCGATCGCAGAGTTCGATGATCAACAGCTGGGCCGCCTGCTGCCCAAAGGGCACCAGCTTGACGCCCGCCATTACCGCGCTCTCGATCCAGCTGTAGCCAAGACTCAGCGCCATCTCGCGCAGGCCGATGCCCCAGTGCACACCGAGCCACGCCATACCGCATAGCTGGCTTTGCGGGAACAGCGCCAGCCAGTCAGGTGGGCAATCCGCCTCCCAGCTTTTGATCAGCCGGGTAAACGCCGCCCCGCGGTTGCGCTCCTCTTCCCGCAGCTCGCGGGTCTCCCGGCAGGCCAGCAGGTACGCCGTCCAGTGCGCGGCGCTCGCCAGATCCTGCTGTTCACAGGCGTGGTAGAGGCGGGAAAAGAGCGGCAGATCGACGCGGAAAAAGCTTTGCTCCATCTGCTGACACTGCCAGGCTTTGAATGCCGCCGGGGTAGTGACCCAGCCCGCTTCCACCGCCCACTCCAGCCCCTGCGACCAGGTAAAAGAGCCCACCGGCAGACTGCTGCTGGCGAGTTGCATCAGGCGCAACCACTGGCGGGACGGCTCCATCAGCTCATCAGCGCCAGCAGGGCAGAGGCGATCAGCCCGCCGCCGAGGGTTTTACGCAGCCCGTCGTGACGGCGCAGCAGCAGGCCTGCCGCAAAGCTTGCGCACAGCACCGCGGCGCTGGCGAGCATAAAGCCGCTGGTAAACAGCCAGAAGCTGTGGCCAGCCATCTCCACCCCGTGCGCCCAGCCGTGGAACATCGCCAGCGCGGGCACCGCCAGCAGCAGGCGGTTTTCGGTTTTGAACATCATGGCACCACACACCGCCAGCGAGGCGATAATCAGCATCTCCATGCCGCTAAAGCCCCCCAGCAGGCTGCCTGCAATCGCCCCGGTGAGCATCATGCCGAGAGTGGCAAAGGGCATCAGCAGCCTGCGGCCGCTCAGGGCGGCAAGCACGCCTGCGCCGGTCAACATCAGCAGATGATCAAGCCCGGTCAGGGGATGGAAAAAGCCCGCCTGAAAACTGTCGCTGCCGTGTCCCGGATGGGCCAGCGCGGGCAGGGAGAAGGCCAGCAGAAGCAGGGGTAACAACTTACGCATAATTAATCCTTAATGTGAATGAGCGTGAGAGTGGGAGTGCCCTTCGCTGGCATAAGCGCCCGCTTCCGGTTCAAAGGGCAGGGTGGCGAAAGTGACGTCCAGGCCCAACAGGTGCAGCATTTCATCCAGCACGTGATCGTGGTGATAGCGCAATTCGCCGGGCATGACCTGCAGCGGGACGTGGCGGTTGCCCAGGTGATAACAGGCGCGAGCCAGCAGGAACGGATCCGCGCAGTGCACCACCGACAGCGGCTCGGGGGCGGCAATGACCTCCACCACTTCATGACCATCGTCACTGGCAAGCAGGTCGCCGCCCCGCAGCAACAGACCGCGGGGCAACATCAGCCCGGCGTCACGGCCATCGTTAAGCACTACGCGGGCGCGGCTCTTTACCCGCACATCAATGGGCAGCGTGACGTGTGCGGTAACGGGATGGGGATGATCAAGGCGTTGGGTTAAGGTGATCATGAGTCCTCCTCAGAACAGGAAATAGCGTTGCGCCATCGGCAGAACCTCTGCCGGTGCGCTGGTAATCAGCTCCCCGTCAATGCGCACCTCATAGGTTTGCGCATCGACGGTAATGTTCGGCTGCAGGCCGTTGTGGATCATGTCGGCCTTCTTCACCGTCCGGCAGCCTTTGACTACCGCAGTGGCGCTCTGCAGGTTCAACTGCTGCGAAATGTTGTTATCGGCGGCAGCCTGCGAGAGAAAGGTCAGACGGGTGGCGTGGCGGGCGGCGCCCAGCGCGCCAAACATGGGCCGGTAATGCACCGGCTGCGGCGTGGGGATCGAGGCGTTGATGTCCCCCATCGGCGCGCAGGCGATCATCCCGCCTTTGACGATGGTGGCTGGCTTGACGCCAAAGAAGGCGGGGGACCAGACCACCAGGTCCGCCAGTTTCCCCGCCTCAACCGACCCGACCTCATGGGCGATGCCGTGGGTCAGCGCCGGGTTGATGGTGTACTTGGCGATATAGCGCTTCACCCGCAGGTTATCGTTATCGCCCGACTCCTCCGCCAGCGGACCGCGCTGCACCTTCATGCGGTGCGCCACCTGCCAGGTGCGGATGATCACTTCTCCCACCCGGCCCATCGCCTGTGAATCGGACGAGGTGAGCGAGAAGGCGCCAATATCGTGCAGCACATCTTCTGCCGCAATGGTCTCCCGGCGAATACGCGATTCGGCAAAGGCCACATCCTCGGCGATATCCGGGTCGAGGTGGTGGCAGACCATCAGCATGTCCAGGTGTTCGTCGATGGTATTCACCGTGTAGGGCAGCGTGGGGTTGGTAGAGGAGGGCAGAATGTTGGGATGCGCGCAGGCGGTGATGATATCCGGCGCATGGCCGCCGCCCGCCCCTTCGGTGTGGAAGGTGTGGATGGTGCGCCCGGCGATGGCCGCCAGGGTGTCCTCGACAAACCCGCCCTCGTTAAGGGTGTCGCTGTGCAGCGCCACCTGGATATCCATCTCATCCGCCACCGTCAGGGCGCAGTCGATCGCCGCAGGGGTGGAACCCCAGTCCTCATGAATTTTCAGGCCAATCGCACCCGCGGCAACCTGCTCGCGCAGGGCATCCGGGTTGGAGCCGTTGCCTTTACCCAGCAGGCCGACATTCACCGGCAGCGTGTCGACCGCCTGCAACATGCGGGCGATATACCACGGCCCCGGCGTGCAGGTGGTGGCGTTGGTGCCTGCGGCAGGGCCGGTACCGCCGCCAATCATGGTGGTGACGCCAGAGACCAGCGCCTCTTCCGCCTGCTGCGGGCAGATCCAGTGGATATGGGTATCGACCCCGCCTGCGGTGACGATCTTCCCTTCGGCGGCGATCACCTCGGTGGCCGCGCCAATGGGGATCGTTACGCCGGGCTGAATGTCCGGGTTACCCGCTTTGCCGATGGCGAAGATCCTGCCATCCTTCACGCCGATATCCGCTTTGACGATCCCCCAGTGATCGACGATCAGCGCGTTGGTCAGCACCAGATCCACGCAGTCCTGCGCCAGCATCTGCCCCTGGCCCATGCCGTCGCGGATCACTTTTCCGCCGCCGAATTTGACCTCTTCGCCGTAGATGGTCAGATCGTTTTCCACCTCGATCCAGAGCTCGGTATCGGCGAGACGGACTTTATCCCCGGTGGTGGGGCCGAACATGTCGGCATATGCCTGACGTGAAATCTCAGCCATGGTTGACCTCACCCATCACCTCGCCACGAAAGCCCACAATACGCTGCGCGCCTGCCACAGCCACCAGCGTCACGGCGCGCTTCTGCCCCGGTTCAAAGCGCACGGCGGTACCGGCGGCAATGTTCAGCCGGTAGCCTCGGGTCGCCTCACGATCGAACTTAAGCGCCGGGTTCACCTCAAAAAAATGGTAGTGGGATCCGACCTGGATCGGGCGGTCGCCGTGGTTCTCGACGATCACCGTCCGGGTATCGCGATCCGCGTTAATGACGATCTGGCCGGGTTGTATCTGATATTCCCCTGGGATCATGTTGCCCCCTTACAGGATCGGATTGTGAACGGTGACGAGCTTGGAGCCGTCCGGGAAGGTGGCCTCCACCTGAATATCCGGGATCATCTCCGGTACGCCCTCCATCACCTGGGCGCGGGTCAGGACATGGCGGCCCGCTTCCATTAATTCCGCAACCGTCTGCCCATCGCGCGCCCCTTCCATAATGAAGGCGCTGATCAGGGCCACCGATTCCGGGTAATTGAGTTTTACGCCACGGGCGAGACGACGCTCGGCGACCAGCGCGGCGGTAAACAGCAACAGCTTGTCTTTTTCTCTGGGGGTCAGTTCCATCGTGCTTCTCTCAGGTGTGCCAGATTCGGGGCGAACAGGGGGCTTTGGCGGTAAGTTGCGGACGCAGGCGCTGCCAGATCTCACGCATCGCCTGCTGGCAAATCAGGTTGTCATGCGCGAGGAAGCGCACCGACAGCAGGCCGTCGGTGAGGGTCGCGCCAGCGAAATGCTCCAGCGGTGCCAGGGCTTCGCGGGCCTCCTCCAGCTGTGTTTCGCTCGCCGGGTAAAACAGCAGGGTGCCGATCCACGGATGTTCCGCCACGGGGGTCAGATCGCCGTCGGCCAGGTGCTGGCGCTCGATTAACAGCGGCTCACCCTCAAGCCAGACTTCGAGACGGCTCTCAATACGACCGTGGCTGAAGGGCTCATTAATCACCGGGCGGCCCAGGCAAAACAGCTCCCAGGCCAGCAGCGTACTGCTGCGCTGCAGATGGAACACCGAGCGCAGGGCGGCCTGTGCCCCGGGAAAGAAAAGGGTGTCCTGCGGCAGCCACTCCAGCGTTGCGTTCTCCTCCAGCGTGAAGTGCTGATCCAGCCGCGCCAGGGCGCCGTTGCTGCGATAGAACTTGCTGGCGCCGGGCATGGTGATCAGCGCGTGGCTATGGGCCGCAAGATGAACGGTAATCGCCAGCTCATCCCCGCCGACAATCCCGCCGGGGGGATGCAGCAGATAGAGGTGGCAGGTTTCACCTTCGGGATAAAAGGGGCGCTGCACGGTGAGTGGCCCGACGTGGCGGGCAGAGTGGAGGAGGGTTTTCTCAGGCGAGTAGGAAAAGTGCAGGGCAAGGGATGCCTGCCAGCCTTTTACTGTTTTTTCATGCGCCTGAGTTGCTGACATGCTTTATCCATCTGCTCGCCGTCGGGTTTTTTTAGTATGCCCTGGCGGAAATGAAGGCTGTCATATGAGTCGCTTATGGATGGGGGGGGGCTAAGCGCCCACTTATTTTCTGGAGTGGTGGAATTGTTCCGTTCACTATAACTTCTCTGCGTTATGTACGCCCCGCTGCGGTGAACGTGTTAAGGGGGCTGCCGCCGCCCCCTTAACAATCCCGGCTCCCGGCAAAGAAAATCGCCGCTTCGCGGTCCCTTCGGCTTATTCCCTCCGGCTAACGGGTCGGGCGTGATCCTACATCCATGTAGGTCACGCCCTCTCGGCGCATCCATGCGCCTCGCCCCGGCCTGCGGTCAACGCCTCAGCGATTTTCAGCCGGACTCACGCTCCCTCTGCCTTCGCTGCGGTCTGAAGGAAACAGAATGTCATTTCTCTGCAAATTCTTTTATTGCCGGAATGTGGCACGGGTGTTGAGTCCCCGCTGAAATCGGCGAACCGGAGACCGGCTGACAAGGGCTGGACGCCAGGGATGGCGGCCAGAGGCGAATCGAGACAGGATGTCGAGTTGAGCCGACCGCAGGCAGCAGGTCGGGAGGTGAGCGCAGTGCGAAGCACCGATTTCGTCGCGGGGCCGCGGGGATTGATAAGGGGGCCGCGGTGGCCCCCTTATCACGTTCATGGGTTCCGGAACGTCATATACTGTTGGTCATAAAGTGAACGTAACTATTCCACTAAACTCAATATAAGCTACCGCGTCTCTTTCTTCTTCCGCTTCAACCGCGCCCAGATCTTCGTCTCCTGACGCCGCCACAACCGCTGAATATTGTCATGGTGACGCAACAGGATCAGACAAGAGAGCATCGACACCGGAAAGGTAAACTGCGGCTTAAACCACCAGACATAAAATGGCGCAATCAGCGCGCTCACAATGGCGCCAAGCGAAGAGTAGCCGCTCAGCAACACGCTGAGCAGCCAGGTGCCGGCCATCACGCCGGTCAGATCCCAGCCAATGGGGGCAATGGCGCCAAACGCGGTGGCGACGCCTTTTCCACCTTTAAAACCAAAGAAAACCGGCCAGATATGGCCCAGACAGGCGGCAATGGCAATCAGCCCCAGCCAGAACGGCGTGACGCCCAGTGCATACGCGCCCCAGACGGGAAGCATTCCTTTCAGAACGTCAAAAATCAGAACCGCTACGGCTGCTCCTTTGCCGCCAATTCGTAGTACATTGGTCGCTCCCGGATTCCCGGAGCCGCTCTCGCGTGGGTCAGGCAACCCGGCGATACGGCAGACCAGAATGGCGCTGGAAATTGAGCCGCAAAGGTAGGCGAGGAGGATCATTCCAGGCGCGATTGCACTCATAACGCTGTTCCGTTTTGAAAATGTCGTTTTGTACTTAGCATCTGTGGATAATACGCATAATTCGCCGGGAGTGGTATCCGGTTTAGCCAAAAACCAGGCAGGTCGTGATGGATATAGTATTTATAGAGCAACTTTCGGTAATCACCACTATCGGGGTGTATGACTGGGAGCAGACCATCGAGCAGAAACTCGTGTTCGATATCGAAATGGGCTGGGATAACCTCGCCGCGGCAAAAAGCGACGATGTGAACGACTGTCTGAGCTATGCCGACGTGAGTGACGCGGTCATCAGTCACGTGGAAGGCCAGCGTTTTGCGCTGGTGGAGCGTGTGGCGGAAGAAGTCGCGGAGCTGCTGCTCAGCCGCTTCAACTCCCCATGGGTGCGTATCAAAGTCAGCAAGCCGGGGGCGGTTGCGCGGGCGGCCAATGTCGGGGTCATTATCGAACGTAGCCAAAATCTGAAAGGAAACATTTAAAGGTATAATAGTTAAACCAATTCCTGTTAAATCAGTCTTAGAGCTGTTCCTTTTACGGTTACCCCCTGGGTAGCCCTTTTTTCTGTCTTTTAGGGGTTAATTGATGAGCGATATGCACTCCCTGCTGGTGGCAGCAATACTGGGTGTGGTCGAAGGATTGACAGAGTTTTTGCCGGTTTCCAGTACAGGCCATATGATCATTGTCGGCCATCTGCTGGGGTTCGAAGGCGAAACGGCGAAAACCTTTGAGGTAGTGATCCAGTTAGGATCCATTCTGGCGGTGGTGGTGATGTTCTGGCGTCGCCTGTTCGGCCTGATTGGCATCCACTTTGGTCATCCGCCGCATGAAGGCACAGGTAAAGGGCGTTTAACGCTGCTGCACATTCTGCTCGGGATGATTCCGGCGGTAGTGCTGGGTCTGTTACTCCACGACACCATCAAGTCGCTGTTTAACCCGATTAACGTCATGTATGCCCTGGTGGTCGGCGGTATCCTGCTAATTGCCGCCGAGCTGCTGAAGCCGAAAGAGCCCCGCGCGCCGGGTCTGGACGACATGACCTACCGTCAGGCGTTTATGATTGGCTGCTTCCAGTGTCTGGCACTGTGGCCGGGCTTCTCTCGCTCCGGGGCGACGATTTCAGGCGGGATGCTGATGGGCGTGAGCCGCTATGCGGCCTCTGAGTTCTCATTCCTGCTGGCGGTGCCGATGATGATGGGCGCCACCGCGCTCGATCTCTACAAGAGCTATCACTTCCTGACCGCGGGCGACATCCCGATGTTTGCCGTGGGCTTTGTCACCGCCTTTATCGTGGCGCTGATCGCCATCAAAACCTTCCTGCAACTGATCAAGCACATCTCGTTTATCCCGTTCGCCATCTATCGCTTTATCGTGGCGGCCGCGGTATACGTGGTCTTCTTCTGATTGCCCGCCCTCAGTCTTTCGGCTGAGGGCAATGCTGTTCCTTCCAGGCTGCGACGGCCCGGATCCGCCGTTTCGTTAACTCTTCCCGGATTTCTGCTCCTTTAAATCCAGCTTCGACGACCGCTTTTGTCGGCACCGCTTTCGCCACCTCCCAGGCTTCACGCAGCAACCGCCCCTGCGGATAATCGTTGGCTTCAAACCCGGTACGCCCGCGCACGTCGGCTTCGCTGGTTAAGGCGATCTGCTCCACGCGCTGCGGTTTGCGCCAGGCGTCAATACTGTCGAACAGCTTGATGATGGTGGCCGGTTTAAGGATCGGGAAGGTGTGGATCAGGTCGTGGAACTCGGCAACCAGCTTCGCCAGATCGCGGATCTCGTTAGGGACCCGCATCCGCTGGCAGACCCGTTCAACCAGCCGCACACCCGCCGGACCGTGGCCGTGGTGGCGCGGCCAGAGTTCGGGCGGCGTTAACCCCTTCCCGAGGTCGTGACAGAGCGTGGCAAAGCGGACGTCTACCTCCGGGCTCAGCATCGCCGCCATGCTCAGGGTCATCAGGGTATGGATGCCGGTATCGATTTCCGGGTGCCACTTCGCCGGGGCCGGCACGCCAAACAGGGCGTCCACTTCCGGGAACAGTACCTTCAGCGCCCCGCATTCGCGCAGCACCTGGAAGTAAACCTGTGGATTACGTGTGGTGAGCGCATTCTCGGTCTCTTTCCACACGCGTTCGGGGGTAAGGTGTTCCAGCTCGCCCGCTCTGGTCATGGCGGCCATCAGCGCCATCGTTTCATCGGCGATGCGAAAACTCAGGTGGGCATAGCGGGCAGCAAAACGCGCCACGCGCAGCACGCGGAGCGGATCTTCAGAGAAGGCGGGGGAAACATGGCGCAGAATGCGGTTTCGCAGATCCGACTGGCCGCCATAGGCATCAATGATATGGCCGTTTTCATCCTGGGCGAGGGCGTTAATGGTCAGATCGCGGCGCTGCAAATCCTCTTCAAGGGTGACGTCCGGGGCGGCATGACAGGTGAAGCCAGTATAACCGACGCCGGATTTGCGCTCGGTACGCGCCAGCGCGTACTCCTGGCGGCTTTGCGGATGCAGGAAGACAGGAAAATCGCGGCCTACCTGCTGGTAGCCCGCATCAAGCATCTCCTGAGGTGTGGCGCCTACCACCACCCAGTCTTTATCTTTGACCGGCAGACCTAACAACGCATCACGAACCGCACCACCGACCAGATAAATCTTCACGCCACACTCTCCCGTATTAAAAATGGCAATAATACGTAAGTGTGGCAGAGATAGCGATTTAGTTCATCCAGCGGTCTTTACGCTTACGGCTCGGTACCAGATGCGGCAGCACCAGACCCAGCAGCAGACCCATACCCAGCACGCCGCCGCCATACATAAACCACTGCATAATAATGGTGCGCTGTTTGTCATCCAGCTGCAGGTTGGCTGCGCTCACCTTTTTCTGGGCGACGATCAGCTCGTTCTTCAGCTTCTGGTTTTCGTCTTTGAGACCGTTGATCACCCCGTCGCTCTGCGCCACTTTCTGCTGCATTTCAGCCGTGCGCTGGTTCCAGGTGGCGTCGATATTGGTCAGTTTGTCGGTCAGGGTTTTGACCTGGTTTTCCAGATCCGGCACGCGGGTGCGCAGGCTTGGGCTGGTGCTAAGCTCTTTCAACGGGATCCAGGCGGTACGGCCGCTGCTGTCGCGCACCTGGCCATAGTTAGAGTCGGCATTGCTCTGTAACAGCACCACTTCCTCGCCGGCATTAATCGTACCCACGAGGCGATAATTGTCACCCGGACCACTACGTACCCAGGTATTCAGTTCGTCAGAAACGTAGCGTTTCTCTTCAGCGTGAACCGCTGTTGCGGCGCTAAAAGCAAGTAATGTCAGTCCGATTAGGCGTAATTTAAGCATCAGGCAGTCGTTATTTTCGTAAAAAGTGGAACGATAGTAGTGGTAACGGCTTCTCCACGCAAAGGATTCGTCAGCATTCGGAATCCTCCGTGTAGGGTTTGCCACTTTAACAAACTTTACGCCCGTCAAATTGCTCATTGCGTGGCAATCTGGCGCAAAATACTATCTACTGACAAAAAAGTGGCGAGTAAGTTCGCCTAAATTTACCCCGCAGTGCTGCAATCAAAAGAACAAGGCCATGGCTCAGGAAATCGAATTAAAGTTTATCGTTGAAAATGAGAGCGTCGACGCGCTGAAAAACCATCTGCACCAGCTGACAGCTGAACATCACGAGCCGGTGCAACTGCTCAACATCTATTACGAAACTCAGGACCTGTGGCTGCGTCGCCATGACAGGGGGCTGCGCATCCGCGGCGTTGATGGCCGCTACGAGATGACCATGAAAATTGGTGGTCGCGTGGTGGGCGGTCTGCATCAGCGCCCGGAATACAACATTGATATTGACCAGCCTGCGCTGGATCTGGCGCGCTTCCCGGCGGAAGTGTGGCCGGAAGGCCAACTCCCCGAGGGCCTGGAAGAGAGCGCCAGCCCGCTGTTCAGCACCGATTTCTGGCGCGAAAAGTGGCTGGTGAACGAAGGTAAAAGCCGCATTGAAATCGCCCTCGACCGGGGTGAGGTAAAAGCGGGCGAGTTCCAGGAGCCGATCTGCGAGCTGGAGCTTGAGCTGCTGGAAGGCCACGCCGATGACGTGCTGAAGCTGGCGCGTAAGCTGGTGACCCAGAGCGGTCTGCGTCAGGGAAGCCTGAGCAAGGCGGCCCGCGGCTATCATCTGGCCCAGGGCAATGCCCCGCGCACCCTGAAACCGCTGGAGATTATGCGCGTCGCGCCGAAATCCTCTATCGAGCAGGGGTTTGAAGCCTCGCTGGAGCTGGCCCTGAGCCAGTGGCAGTATCACGAGGAGCTGTGGGTCCGCGGCGTGAAAGGGGCGAAAGCCGAGGTGCTGGCGGCGATGGCGCTGGTACGTCATAGCCTGACGCTGTTCGGCGGCATTGTGCCACGTAAAGCGAGTGCTCACTTACGCGATCTGCTGACCCAGACCGAAACCCTGATGGCGTCGGATGTCTCTGCCGAGACGGCGGTCTACAGCCCGCAAACCGCCACCGCGAAACTGGCGCTGACCGAGTTTCTGGTGACGCGCGGCTGGCGCACCTTCCTCGACGCGAAGGCGCAGAGCAAAATGGCGGATAACTTTAAGCGCTTCGCCGATATTCACCTCTCCCGTCATGCTGCTGAACTGAAAACCACCTTCGCCCATCCGCTGGGGGATCAGTATGGCGATCAGCTGATTCGTCTGGCGCGCAACATCGACAGCATGTTGCTGCTGTCAGGGGCGTATGACGGCCCGATGGCCCGCGCCTGGCTGGAAAACTGGCAAGGGCTGCTGCATGCCATTAAGACGCGCCAGCACATTGAAATTGAGCATTTCCGTAACGAAGCCATTTCGCAGGAGCCATTCTGGCTGCACAGCGGAAAACGTTAACGCAGGCAAGGAACCCCAATGATGCCGCTTTCTTCACCCTTACAGCAGCAGTGGCAGACGGTATGTGAGCGTCTGCCGGAAACATTACCCGCCTCGTCATTAAGCGACCAGGCCAGGCAGGTGCTGGCGTTCAGCGACTTTGTGCAGGAGAGCGTTACGGCACATCCTGACTGGCTGACCGGGCTTGAGGCCGCGCCGCCGCAGGCGGACGAGTGGCAGCACTACGCGCAGTGGTTATGCGACGCGCTGGCAGATGTCGGCGATGAAGCCGCGCTGATGCGCGAGCTGCGCCATTTCCGCCGCCGGGTAATGGTGCGCATCGCCTGGGCGCAGGCGCTGATGCTGGTGAGTGAAGAGAGCACGTTGCAGCAGTTGAGTCACCTTGCGGAGACGCTGATCGTCACCGCCCGCGACTGGCTGTACGACGCCTGCTGTCGTGAATGGGGTACGCCATGCAGTGAGGATGGCACCCCGCAGCCGCTGCTGATTTTAGGGATGGGCAAGCTCGGCGGCGGCGAGCTCAACTTTTCCTCAGACATCGATCTGATCTTCGCCTGGCCGGAGAAGGGTGCCACCCGCGGCGGACGCCGTGAGCTGGACAACGCCCAGTTCTTTACCCGCCTGGGGCAGCGGCTGATTAAGGCCCTGGATCAACCCACCCAGGATGGCTTTGTCTATCGCGTGGATATGCGCCTGCGTCCGTTCGGCGACAGCGGCCCGCTGGTGCTGAGCTTCGCCGCGCTGGAGGACTACTACCAGGAGCAGGGGCGCGACTGGGAGCGCTACGCGATGGTGAAGGCGCGGATCATGGGCGATAACGACGGTGCCTACGCCAGCGAGCTGCGCGCCATGCTGCGCCCGTTCGTGTTCCGTCGCTATATCGATTTCAGCGTCATCCAGTCGCTGCGCAACATGAAAGGGATGATTGCCCGGGAAGTGCGGCGGCGTGGCCTGAAAGACAACATCAAGCTGGGGGCGGGCGGTATCCGCGAGATCGAGTTTATCGTCCAGGTGTTCCAGCTGATCCGCGGCGGGCGCGAGCCGTCGCTGCAATCCCGCTCCCTGCTGCCAACGCTTGCGGCAATTGCACAGCTGAACCTTTTGGCGGAAGGGGATGCGCAGATCCTGCGTGAGGCCTACCTCTTCTTGCGTCGGCTGGAGAACCTGCTGCAGAGCATTAACGACGAACAAACCCAGACCCTGCCGGGGGATGAGCTTAATCGCGCCCGTCTCGCCTGGGGAATGCGCCTTGACGACTGGCAGGCGCTGACCGAGGCGCTGGATGCGCACATGGCCGCGGTGCGGCGGATTTTTAACGACCTGATTGGCGACGATGAGAGCGAATCACAGGATGATGAGCTGTCGGAGCACTGGCGCGAGCTGTGGCAGGATGCGCTGCAGGAGGACGATACTACCCCGGTGCTGGCCCACCTCAGCAATGATGACCGTCACCGGGTGGTGGCGCTGATTGCAGATTTCCGCCTGGAGCTGAACAAGCGCGCCATTGGCCCGCGCGGACGTCAGGTGCTCGATCACCTGATGCCGCACCTGCTGAGCGACGTCTGCTCCCGCGCCGATGCGCCGGTGCCGCTGTCGCGCCTGACCCCACTGCTCAGCGGGATCATCACCCGCACCACCTATCTGGAGCTGTTAAGCGAGTTCCCGGGCGCGCTCAAGCACCTGATTTCCCTTTGCGCCGCCTCGCCAATGATCGCCAGCAAGCTAGCGCGCTATCCGCTGCTGCTGGACGAGCTGCTCGATCCCAATACCCTTTACCAGCCGACGGCGACCGACGCCTACCGGGACGAGCTGCGCCAGTATCTGCTGCGCGTGCCGGAGGAGGATGAGGAGCAGCAGCTGGAGGCGCTGCGTCAGTTTAAACAGGCGCAGCTGCTGCGTGTGGCTGCCGCCGATATCGCCGGAACGTTGCCGGTGATGAAAGTGAGCGATCACTTAACCTGGCTGGCGGAGGCGATTATTGATGCCGTTGTCCATCAGGCGTGGGTACAGATGGTGGCGCGTTATGGCCAGCCGAAACACCTGGCCGATCGGGAAGGGCGCGGCTTTGCGGTTGTGGGATATGGCAAGCTGGGCGGCTGGGAGCTGGGCTACAGCTCCGATCTGGATCTCATTTTCCTTCACGACTGCCCGGTAGATGTGATGACCGACGGCGAGCGTGAGATCGACGGGCGTCAGTTCTACCTGCGCCTCGCCCAGCGCATCATGCACCTGTTCAGCACCCGCACGTCGTCGGGCATTCTGTATGAAGTGGATGCCCGCCTGCGTCCGTCCGGGGCGGCGGGCATGCTGGTCACCTCCACCGAGTCGTTCGCCGAGTATCAGAAGAACGAAGCCTGGACCTGGGAGCATCAGGCTCTGGTGCGCGCCCGGGTGGTCTATGGCGATCCGCAGCTGAAGGCGCAGTTCGATGCTATCCGGCGCGACGTGCTGACCGCCACGCGTGAAGGCCAGACGCTGCAGACCGAGGTGCGCGAGATGCGTGAAAAAATGCGCGCCCATCTGGGAAATAAACATCGTGATCGCTTTGATATTAAAGCCGACGAAGGCGGTATTACCGACATCGAATTTATCACCCAGTATCTGGTGCTGCGTGACGCCCACGCCAAACCGAAGCTGACCCGCTGGTCGGATAACGTGCGCATTCTGGAACTGCTGGCGCAGAACGACATTATGGATGAGCAGGAGGCGCTGGCGCTCACCCGCGCTTACACCACGCTGCGCGATGAACTGCATCATCTGGCGTTGCAGGAGCAGCCCGGTCATCTGCCGCTCGACTGCTTTAACGCCGAGCGGGAGCTGGTGCGCGCCTGCTGGCAGAAGTGGCTGGTGGAACCGTGCGTAACAAAACAAGTGTGATATTATCGCGCGCAAATTGTGAATCTTTCTGGAGTCAGGAATGAAAGTAACACTGCCAGAGTTTGAACGTGCTGGAGTTATGGTAGTTGGCGATGTGATGCTGGATCGCTACTGGTATGGGCCAACCAGCCGCATTTCCCCGGAAGCCCCGGTCCCGGTGGTGAAGGTGGATACCATTGAAGAGCGTCCTGGCGGCGCGGCAAACGTGGCGATGAACATTGCTTCTCTCGGCGCACATTCGCGTCTGGTCGGTCTGACCGGCATCGACGATGCGGCGCGGGCGCTGAGCAAGACGCTGGCGGATGTGAACGTTAAATGTGATTTCGTTTCTGTTCCAACGCACCCGACCATTACCAAGCTGCGCGTGCTGTCGCGCAATCAGCAGCTGATCCGCCTCGACTTTGAAGAGGGCTTTGAAGGGGTAGATCCGGAGCCGCTGCACGAGCGCATCAACCAGGCGCTGGGCAACATCGGCGCGCTGGTGCTCTCCGACTACGCCAAAGGGGCGCTGGCGAGCGTCCAGCAGATGATTAAGCTGGCCCGCGCTTCCGGTGTGCCGGTGCTGATCGACCCGAAAGGCACCGATTTCGAACGCTATCGCGGTGCGACGCTGCTGACGCCGAACCTCTCCGAGTTTGAAGCGGTGGCGGGCAAATGCAAAACCGAGGATGAGATCGTTGAGCGCGGCATGAAGATCATCGCCGACTTCGATCTCTCCGCGCTGCTGGTGACCCGTTCCGAGCAGGGGATGACCCTGCTGCAACCGGGCAAAGCGCCGCTGCATATGCCAACCCAGGCGCAGGAAGTGTATGACGTCACCGGTGCGGGCGATACGGTGATTGGCGTGCTGGCGGCGACGCTGGCGGCCGGTAATACCCTTGAAGAGGCCTGCTACTTTGCCAACGCTGCCGCAGGCGTGGTGGTCGGCAAGCTGGGGACCTCAACCGTCTCCCCTATCGAGCTGGAAAACGCGGTGCGTGGCCGTGCTGATACCGGTTTTGGCGTGATGAGTGAAGAAGAGCTGAAAGTGGCCGTTGCCGCCGCGCGTAAGCGTGGTGAGAAAGTGGTAATGACCAACGGCGTGTTCGACATTCTGCACGCGGGCCACGTCTCCTATCTTGCCAACGCGCGCAAGCTGGGCGACCGTCTGATCGTGGCGGTGAACAGCGATGCCTCCACCAAACGTCTGAAGGGTGAAACCCGTCCGGTGAATCCGCTTGAGCAGCGTATGATTGTGCTAGGCGCGCTGGAAGCGGTGGACTGGGTCGTCTCCTTCGAAGAGGATACCCCGCAGCGCCTGATTGCCGGGATCCTGCCGGACCTGCTGGTGAAAGGCGGTGACTACAAGCCTGAGCAAATCGCGGGCAGCGAAGAGGTCTGGGCCAACGGCGGGGAAGTGATGGTGCTCAATTTTGAGGACGGATGTTCAACCACCAACATCATCAAAAAGATCCAGAAAGATAGCGAGAAATAAAAAACGGGCCGAAAGGCCCGTTTTTTTGCCGGGTGGCGGCTTCGCCTTACCCGGCCTACGGTAACCCGTGTGAATTATTCCACATTGTCTACCGGTGGGATCGCCGGGGCCGGTTTCACTTCATCAACAACAACACCGCGGTTTTCCAGCTCGGTGAGGCGCTGCTCCAGCAGGGCAACCTTTTCGCGGGTGCGCAGCAGAACCTGCGTCTGCACGTCAAATTCTTCACGGCTGACCAGATCCAGACGCATCAGCTGCGCCTGCAGCACCTGGCGGATCTTCTTCTCAACATCATCACCAAA
This sequence comes from Leclercia sp. GHBNCSD, assembly GCF_055805075.1. NCBI lineage: Bacteria > Pseudomonadati > Pseudomonadota > Gammaproteobacteria > Enterobacterales > Enterobacteriaceae > Leclercia > Leclercia sp. GHBNCSD. The sequence goes on from NZ_JBQVYO010000001.1 coordinate 2,670,174, forward strand.
CTCACGTACGCCTTTTGGCATGGATTCATGGACCTGGCGAGCAAGTTGTTCAATTTTTTTTGGGTCGATCATCATAGTTCCCTTGAAGTAAAGATGTTTAGAACCATTGTAGCGCGTTACGGGGATCCTTAAACCAGAATTGTGTGAAGCTTATGCGTTGCCGAACATAATCATTAGCGTTATAGTTATCCCGCTTATTCTCAGGGCGGGGCGAAATTCCCCACCGGCGGTAAATCAACACCATGTTGAAAGCCCGCGAGCGCTTTGGGTGCATACTCAAAGGTCAGCAGATCCGGTGTAATTCCGGGGCCGACGGTTAAAGTCCGGATGGGAGAGAGTAACGAACCAGTCGGGCGAGGCCCGCTCACGTTATTTTTTTGCCGTACTCCGGCGCTCCTAAGACTGCCCTGATTCTGGTAACCATAATTTTAATGAGGTTTTTTTACCATGAATCAGACGCTCCTTTCCTCTTTCGGTACCTCTACTGACCGTGTTGAGCAGGCGCTTGCTGCGCTTCGCGAAGGCCGCGGCGTGATGGTGCTTGACGATGAAGACCGTGAAAACGAAGGCGATATGATTTTCGCCGCCGAAACCATGACCGTTGAGCAGATGGCGCTGACCATCCGTCACGGCAGCGGCATTGTTTGCCTGTGTATCACCGAAGATCGCCGTAAACAGCTGGAACTGCCTATGATGGTAGAGAACAACACCAGCGCCTTCGGCACCGGTTTTACCGTCACCATCGAAGCCGCCAGCGGCGTGACCACCGGTGTCTCTGCCGCTGACCGCGTCACCACCGTGCGTGCCGCCATTGCCGACGGTGCAAAACCTTCTGACCTGAACCGTCCGGGCCATGTCTTCCCGCTTCGCGCGCAGCCGGGCGGCGTGTTGACTCGCGGCGGCCACACCGAAGCCACTATCGATCTGGTAACGCTGGCCGGTTTCAAACCCGCCGGTGTCCTGTGTGAACTGACCAATGATGATGGCTCTATGGCCCGCGCGCCGGAGTGCATCGACTTCGCGGTGAAACACAACATGGCTGTGGTCACCATTGAAGATCTGGTGGCGTATCGCCAGGCGCACGAGCGCAAAGCCAGCTGATAACGCAGCATAAAAAACGCCGGGTTAACCCGGCGTTTTTTTTACCCTATTCCTGCCGTCTGGAGCAGCACCAGACTGAGCCCCATTACCGACATCCCGCACAGCACGCCGTAGCTGGGATTGTTATTGGGATCGATCTCTTTGGCGAGCGGCATCAGCTCATCCACCGACAGCGCCACCATAATGCCCGCCACTGCCGCCATAATCGCCGCCATCACCACCGGCGAGATCAGGCTGCCGAGGATCAGCCACGCCAGTACGCCGCCTGCAATCTCCGCCATGCCGGAAATACCCGCCCAGAAGACCGCTTTACGTTTTGAACCGGTGGCCGCATAGACCGGGCCTGCGACCGCGAGCCCCTCCGGGATATTGTGCAACGCCACCGCCAGCGCAATACCGAATCCTAACTCCAGGTTGTTACTGGCGGTCACATAGGTCGCAACGCCTTCCGGGAAGTTGTGCAGGCTGATGCCCAGGGTCAGCAGCAGCGCAGTACGTCGCAGGTTGCGGGGCAGCGGCTGACTCCCTTTCTGCATCAGATCCTGCGGGTGCGCGTGGGGCAGCATTCTGTCCAGCGCAAAGTAGCCCAGCAGGCCAAAAACAAACATCCCGTAGCCGAGCACCGGCGACATCCCTTCGGTGCCGAGTGCCGCGGGCAGCATCTCCATCAGGGAGATGAGCAACATGATCCCGGCGGCAAAGCCGAGCGAAAATGCCAGCACGCGGTTCGAGGGCTTCTGGCCCAGCACGCCGAGCAGGGCGCCGATAAAGGTGGCGGCGCCTGCGAGAATCGTCAGAATCAGAGGAACTGACATTCACCTCTCCTTATGATAATGATTATCATTCATATTAAAGGCTAAACGCGCGTAAAGCGAGCGGGTATAATCGCCTTTACAGATCCCTTACATTCAAATTTCCTGATGATCTTCATCATGGTTATCAGAGTTCATCTTATCCTGTTAACGGGTAAGGTAAAGCTATCAAATCGACAGCTTGTGTAAGGATATCATCATGACATCTTCTCGTATGCCAGCACTGTTTTTGGGCCACGGTAGCCCCATGAACGCGCTGGAGGATAACGTCTATACCCGCGCCTGGCGTCATCTGGGAGAGACGTTGCCGCGTCCGAAAGCAATCGTGGTGATTTCTGCACACTGGTTTACCCGTGGCACCGGTGTTACCGCGATGGAAACGCCGAAAACGATCCATGATTTTGGCGGCTTCCCGCAGGCGCTGTACGACACGCACTATCCGGCACTGGGATCACCGGCCCTGGCGCAGCGGCTGGTAGAGCTGCTGTCGCCTCTCCCGGTCATCCTTGATAAAGAGGCGTGGGGCTTTGACCACGGCTCCTGGGGCGTGCTGATCAAGATGTACCCGGATGCCGACATCCCGATGGTGCAGCTTAGCATCGACAGTACCAAACCGGCGGCGTGGCACCTTGAGATGGGCCGTAAGCTCGCCGCGCTCCGTGACGAGGGCATCATGCTGGTAGCCAGCGGTAACGTGGTGCATAACCTGCGCACAGCCCGCTGGCATGGAGAAAACACGCCCTATCCGTGGGCAACGTCGTTTAACGATTACGTGAAAGCAAACCTGACCTGGCAGGGGCCGGCTGAAGAACATCCCCTGGTGAACTATCTGGCGCATGAAGGCGGCTCGCTCTCAAACCCGACGGCGGAACATTTCCTGCCGCTGCTCTATGTCCTGGGCGCGTGGGATGGTCAGGAGCCCGTTTCCACACCGGTGGACGGCATTGAGATGGGCAGCTTGAGTATGTTGTCGGTGCAGGTGGGGTAAAGCGCCCGGTGGCGCTGCGCTTACCGGGCCTGCGGAGTGATGTAGGCCGGATAAGGCGAAGCCGCCACCCGGCACCACAGGCTACTCCACGAAGATATGCGGATAGAACCGCGACAGATCCTGGGTGATCAACGCCCGATCTTCACGAATACCAATCCCGGCTGGCTGATCGTTGATCAGCCAGCTGCCGATCAGCATGTAGCTGTCGCCATACTTCGGTAACTGACAGAACTGCTGGACGATCATCCCTTCTTCGCCATACGGACCTTCTACCGCTTCCACGGTGTTACCGTTTTCGATAATCGATACGTTGGCGCCTTCGCGGGAGAAAATCGGCTTTTTGACATACTTCTCCATCTGCGGATAGTCATCTTCCGCGAAGTAAGCGGGCAGCAGGTTTGGATGGTCCGGGAACATCTCCCACAGCAGCGGTAACAGCGCTTTGTTGGAGATAATGCTCTTCCAGGCCGGCTCCAGCCAGCGCACGCCAGCATCTTCCAGCTTGGTAGAGAAGACTTCGCGCAGCATGTATTCCCACGGATAGAGCTTGAACAGGTTACTGATTACCTGGTCCTGCAGATCGGTGAACTGGCCTTTTTCACCCAGCCCGATATCTTCCATGTAGAGAAATTCGCTGGCAACGTCCGCTTCGGCGGCGCAGTCCTGTAGGTACTGTACCGTGCCGCGATCTTCGACCGTGTCACGACAGCAGGCAAAGTGCAGCAGGTTGAAGCCGTGCTGTTCGCGCAGTTCAGCGAAACGCGCGATCAGCTTTTCCTGCAGACTGTTGAACTGGTCACTGCCTTCCGGAAGATGGCCTGCGTTCTGCTGATCTTCCAGCCAGATCCACTGGAAGAAGGCCGCTTCATACAGGGAGGTTGGTGTATCGGCGTTGTTCTCAAGCAGCTTAGGCTCGCCGGTGCCATCCCACGCCAGATCGAGGCGGGAGTAGAGCGACGGCTGATGGGTCAGCCATGACTGACGCACAAAGCCCCAGGTGTGCTTCGGAATGCGGAATTTAGTCAGCAGCTCATCGCTGGCGATCACCTTTTCCACCACCTTCAGGCACATCTGATGCAGCTCCGCCGTCACCTCTTCCAGTTTTTCAACCTGGGCGAGGGTCAGCTTGTAGTAGGCATCTTCACACCAGTACGGCTCGCCGTACATGGTGTGGAAGTTGAAACCATATTCGGTGGCTTTTTCGCGCCAGTCCGGGCGCTCAACAATACTGACTCGTTCCATTATCAGCCGCCCATTGAGCGCGTTGAGGTGCCGGTCGCGCTGCGTTGCATGGTGTTCTGTTTGGCAACAGATTCACCAAAGCCGCCGCGGGTAACGGTGCTGGTGGTCGCCGGTTTAGGCGCCATAGCGGTTTTCGGAACGGTCATGGTGCGGCCTGGCTGGGCAGCACCGTAACCTTTGCCGCTGGCATCGGTATACTGGCCGTAAGCCGGGCTGGCCGGGTTTTTAGAGCTGAACAGCGGTTGCTGCTGATAACCCGCGCCGCCGCTCATCAGTCGGCCCATCATGTAACCGGCCATCAACGGCATCCAGAAACTGCCGCTGGATTGCGCCTGCGCCTGGTTTTCTGGCGCCGTGCCCGCCTGAGCCGGAGCAGGCGCCTGCTGGCACTGACCTTCGCCAAATTCCGCCACGCAGTCTTCACGGCTGGCATATTTCGGCGCGGTACGTTCGGCCTCTTTCAGGGCATTGTTGTAGGCGGTAGTACACTCTGCCTTGTTGCCGGTGGCGGAGGCACAGTCATCGGCATTCTGGTAGAGCGAAACCGTTTCGTCGCTTTGCTCACAGCCTGCCAGCATAAACACGGCGCCCAGCGCCAGGGCGACAGGAGTGAGGTGACGCGCGTTCCAGCTTTTGCGGAACGTGGCGTGATTAATGGATTTTGTCCGTTTCATGATCGTCTTCCAGGACCCAGTGATAAAACACAGAAAATAACGCTCAGAATAGAGGATGAGTGGTGGAAATTGAAGCGATGGGGGCGAAACTGGGGGATCTTTACGTTGGCTTACGTTTTTTTGTCGGGCAGCGCGATAATACCCGGCCAGGATAGCCCTGGCCGGATGACATCATTAGTTGCTGGTGGTACGCGCAGCGGCGGCGGTTAAGCCATCAGCAGAGGCAGCCTGCTGTGGATTTTCCGGGGCCACAACCTCTGGGGTAGTGGAGATAGGTTTACCCAGAGCGCCGTTCAGCGCCAGCAGATCCTGCTCGTTCAACGTACCCAGCGCTTGCTTGATGTTCAGCTGGTTAATCAGGTAGTTATAACGGGCATTGGAGAGCTGTTGTTTGGCGTTATAGAGCGTGGTGGTCGCGTCCAGCACGTCAACAATGGTACGGGTACCGACCGCGTAACCCGCTTCTGACGCATCCAGCGAGCTCTGAGCAGACACTACGGCCTGTTTATAGGCATTGATGCTGCTGACAGAGGCATTCACGTTGTTGAAGGAGGAACGCACGGTCTGCACAACGCTGCGGTGCGCACTTTCAAGCTGCTCGCTGGCACCGACAAAGTTGTACTGCGCCTGTTTGACCTGCGAATTGACCTGGCCGCCCTGATAGATTGGCAGAGAGAAGTTCAGGCCGATTTTATTCTGGCCAACGTCGCTGTCGTTGTACTGGGCTCCGCTGGTTCGTGAACCACTGTAGCTGGTGTTTGACACCCCGGTAGAGGCGCTCAGGCTCAGGGTTGGCAGATGGCCATCCTGTGCCAGGCGGATCTGCTCGCGGGCCAGATCCTGGTTCAGGCGGGCCTGCAGCAGGCTCAGGTTACGGTTTTCAGCTTCTTTCAGCAGGGCATTCACCGCCTGCGGCTTTTCGGCTTTGAAGCGATCAACGTTCAGGGAAGCCAGCTGTGGGTAATAGTTACCGGTGACCTGACGCAGCTGTTCAACGGCGTTATCCAGGTCGTTACGCGCGGTCACTTCGTTCGCCAGTACGTTATCGTATTGCGAACGGGCGTTCTGCACGTCGGTGATGGCGACCAGGCCCACGTTAAAACGCTGGGTGGTCTGATCGAGCTGACGGTAGATAGCTTGTTTTTGCGCTTCAATATAGGAGAGCGTATCGATAGCGCTCAGCACTCTGAAGTAGGCGGTGGCCGTGTTCAGGATCAGGGTCTGCTGGTCGGTCTGATAGGTCACATCCTGAATACCGGCAGATTTCTCCTGCAGGCTCAGGGTACGCCATTTAGACATATCAAACAGCGTCTGGGTCAACTGGAGTGAACCGCTGGTGACGTTGGAGTCGATGCCGTTAGCATCACGGTAACCGTTGTTATAGGTATAGTCTGCACCTAAACCCAGCTGTGGTAATAATGGGCTGCGTGCTTCATTAATTTTTTCAAATGCAGCATCACGATCGGCGGCGGATTTACGCAGTTCCGGATTACTCAGACGTGCCTGCTTATAAACCTGTATCAGGTCCTCTGCCTGACTCACCGCGCTGAAACCCGTCAGGCTCAGGCCGATGAGGATGGGGAGCAATTTCTTCATTTGCTTTCCTTGTTGTGAAGCTTAGTTAGCGCTGATCTAATTTAAAAAATATCTACCGATTCTAGCAGACTTCGCCACTGCAAAAGGTTGGCGTTCCGTGCCATGCGGCAGTAACTTGCACCAATTTACCATACTGTTGTAGAAACCGCATTTTAGCAGAATTGAATTTCACCTTAACGCCACCATTTATACCAGGATGCAAACATGGATAAACCAGAGAAGTTGCCAGTGACTTTTACAAAAAACGATGTAGAAATTATTGCACGAGAAACGCTCTACAGCGGATTTTTTTCACTGGAATTATACCGTTTTCGCCATCGTCTGTTTAACGGCGAAATGAGTGGCGAAGTGCGGCGCGAAATTTTTGAGCGCGGGCATGCTGCAGTCTTGCTACCCTTTGACCCAGTGCGTGATGAAGTGGTACTGGTAGAGCAGATTCGCATTGCCGCGCTGGATACCAGCGAAAGCCCGTGGCTGCTGGAGATGGTAGCCGGGATGGTTGAAGCAGGCGAGACCCCGGATGAGGTCGCCCGTCGCGAGGCGATGGAAGAGGCCGGGCTGATGGTTGGGCGTACAAAACCGATTTCGAATTATCTGGCAAGCCCTGGCGGCACCAGCGAGCGTTTATCGGTTCTGGTAGGCGAAGTGGACGCCACGACCGCGCAAGGGATTCACGGTCTGGTTGATGAAAACGAAGATATTCGTGTTCATGTGGTAAGTCGGGAGCAGGCTTATCAATGGGTAGAAGAGGGGAAAATCGACAACGCGGCGTCTGTCATCGCTTTGCAATGGCTACAGCTGCACTATCAGGAATTAAGAAACGAGTGGAAAAAATGAAGCGTTATACACCTGACTTCCCTGAAATGATGCGCCTGTGCGAAACCAACTTCGCCCAGTTGCGCCGTTTGCTGCCGCGTAATGACGCGCCCGGCGAAACAGTGAGCTATCAGGTGAGCAACGCGCAGTATCGGTTAACGATTACGGAATCAACCCGTTACACTACGCTGGTGGAGATTGAACAAACGGCACCTTCCATCAGCTACTGGAGCCTGCCGTCGATGACGGTGCGGCTGTACCATGACGCGATGGTCGCTGAAGTGTGTTCAAGTCAGCAGATCTTCCGCTTCAAAGCGCGTTATGATTACCCAAATAAAAAGTTGCATCAACGTGACGAAAAGCATCAAATTAATCAGTTTCTGGCTGATTGGCTAAGATACTGTTTAGCACATGGAGCGATGGCGATTCCGGTTTGTTAGCGTCGTGAAACCTACCTAAGGACACCATTTGGAAAGCCTGTTGAACCTGACTGTTGCTGGTGGGGCGCCAGTCAGGGTATTACAAATTACCGATACTCACCTGTTTGCCAATAAGCATGAAACCCTGTTAGGTGTGAATACCTGGGAGAGTTATCAGGCTGTTCTGGAAGCCATTCATGGCCAGAAGCGCGAATGCGATTTGATAGTCGCAACGGGCGATTTGGCGCAGGACCAAACCGCCGCGGCTTATCAGCATTTCGCTGAAGGTACCGCGAGCTTTCACGCGCCCTGCGTCTGGTTACCGGGAAACCACGATTTTCAACCTGCGATGTACAGCGCACTTCAGGATTCAGGCATTTCGCCCGCTAAACGGGTCTACGCCGGCGACCACTGGCAGATTCTGCTGCTCGACAGCCAGGTCTTCGGCGTGCCGCACGGTGAGCTGAGCGATTTTCAGCTGGAGTGGCTGGAAGGGAAACTGGCGGCTGAGCCGGAGCGCAACACCCTGCTTTTACTGCATCATCATCCGCTGCCGGCAGGATGTAGCTGGCTCGATCAGCACAGTCTGCGCAACTCCGCCGCCCTGGATCAGGTGCTGGAAAAATTCCCGCGGGTGAAGCACTTGCTCTGCGGGCATATCCATCAGGAGCAGGATCTCGACTGGAACGGTCGTCGCCTGCTGGCTACGCCTTCTACCTGCGTGCAGTTCAAACCGCATTGCGCGAACTTCACGTTAGATACCATTGCGCCAGGCTGGCGCTGGCTGGAACTGCATGCCGACGGCTCGTTGACCACCGAAGTCTGCCGCCTGGAAGGCACCCGGTTCCGCCCGGATACCGCTTCAGAAGGCTACTGATGTCTGCGCTCCTTTATCTGCACGGGTTCAACAGCTCCCCGCGCTCGGCAAAAGCGACGCTGTTTCGCCAATGGCTGGAGGTTCATCATCCCGACGTCGAGATGATCGTCCCGCAATTGCCGCCGTACCCGGCTGACGCTGCCGAGATGCTGGAGACCATCGTCATGGCGCACGGCGGCGAGCCTTTCGGTGTGGTGGGCTCTTCCCTTGGTGGCTACTACGCCACCTGGCTCTCTCAGTGCTTTATGCTGCCCGCCGTGGTGGTGAACCCAGCGGTGCGGCCTTTTGAGCTGCTGGTGGGCTATCTTGGGCACAACGAGAACCCCTACACCGGACAGCAATATGTGCTAGAGTCTCGCCATATTTACGACCTCAAAGTGATGCAGATTGATCCGCTGGAAGCGCCAGATCTTATCTGGCTGCTGCAACAGACGGGTGATGAAGTGCTGGATTACCGCCAGGCAGTGGCGTATTACGCCTCCTGCCGCCAGACTGTAGAAGAGGGTGGCAACCACGCTTTCACGGGCTTTGAGGATCATTTCACCCAGATTGTCGATTTTCTCGGTCTGCACAGCCTCTGACAATCGCTGCGAATTGCTAGTTTAAATCATGACGCAAACCTATAACGCTGATGCCATTGAGGTACTCACCGGGCTTGAGCCGGTTCGCCGCCGTCCGGGGATGTATACCGATACCACGCGCCCAAACCATCTGGGCCAGGAAGTAATTGATAACAGCGTCGACGAAGCGCTGGCGGGTCATGCCAGACGCGTTGACGTTATTCTGCATGCCGACCAGTCGCTGGAAGTGATCGACGACGGGCGCGGCATGCCTGTCGATATCCACCCGGAAGAGGGTGTGCCGGCGGTTGAACTGATCCTCTGCCGCCTGCATGCGGGCGGTAAGTTCTCCAATAAAAATTACCAGTTCTCAGGCGGTCTGCACGGGGTAGGTATCTCCGTGGTGAACGCCCTTTCCAAACGCGTTGAAGTGACCGTTAAGCGCGACGGCCAGGTCTACAACATCGCCTTTGAGAACGGCGATAAAGTGCAGGATTTGCAGGTGATCGGTACCTGCGCGAAACGTAATACCGGTACCAGCGTCCACTTCTGGCCGGACGAGAGCTTCTTCGACAGCCCGCGTTTCTCGGTTTCTCGCTTAACGCACATCCTGAAAGCGAAAGCGGTGCTCTGCCCTGGGGTAGAAATTACCTTCAAGGATGAGGTCAACAACAGCGAGCAGCGCTGGTGCTACCAGGATGGTCTGAATGATTATCTGGGCGAAGCGGTTAACGGCCTGCCAACCCTGCCGGAAAAACCGTTTATCGGTAATTTTGCCGGTGATACGGAAGCGGTGGACTGGGCGCTGCTGTGGCTGCCGGAAGGCGGCGAGCTGCTGACTGAAAGCTACGTTAACCTGATCCCGACCATGCAGGGCGGCACGCACGTGAACGGCCTGCGCCAGGGGCTGCTGGACGCGATGCGTGAGTTCTGCGAATACCGCAACATCCTGCCGCGCGGCGTGAAGCTGTCGGCGGAAGATATCTGGGAGCGCTGCGCCTACGTCCTCTCCGTGAAGATGCAGGATCCGCAGTTTGCCGGTCAGACTAAAGAGCGGCTTTCTTCACGCCAGTGCGCGGCGTTTGTCTCCGGCGTGGTGAAAGATGCCTTCAGCCTGTGGCTGAACCAGAACGTGCAGGCCGCAGAAATGCTGGCCGAAATGGCGATCTCCAGCGCCCAGCGCCGTCTGCGCGCGGCGAAGAAAGTGGTGCGTAAAAAGCTCACCAGCGGCCCTGCGCTGCCGGGCAAGCTGGCGGACTGTACCGCACAGGATCTGAACCGCACCGAGCTGTTCCTCGTGGAAGGGGACTCTGCGGGCGGGTCGGCCAAGCAGGCGCGCGACCGTGAATATCAGGCGATCATGCCGCTGAAGGGTAAGATCCTTAACACCTGGGAAGTCTCTTCCGATGAGGTGCTGGCGTCGCAGGAGGTGCATGACATCTCGGTGGCGATCGGTATTGATCCGGACAGCGAAGATCTCAGCCAGCTGCGTTACGGCAAGATCTGTATCCTTGCGGATGCGGACTCCGATGGTCTGCACATCGCCACGCTGCTGTGCGCGCTCTTTGTGAAGCATTTCCGCACGCTGGTGAAAAACGGCCATGTCTATGTGGCACTCCCGCCGTTGTACCGTATCGATCTCGGTAAAGAGGTCTATTACGCCCTGACGGAAGAAGAGAAAGCGGGCGTGCTGGAGCAGCTTAAACGCAAGAAGGGCAAACCTAACGTGCAGCGCTTTAAAGGGCTGGGCGAGATGAACCCGTTGCAGCTGCGTGAAACCACGCTCGATCCGAATACCCGCCGTCTGGTGCAGCTCACCATCAGCGATGAAGATGAGCAGCAGACCACTGCGGTGATGGATATGCTGCTGGCCAAGAAGCGCTCGGAAGACCGCCGCAACTGGCTGCAGGAGAAGGGCGACCTGGCAGATATCGAGGGTTGATGGCATTACCGTGCTGACCTCACTGCGGATGCAGATCGCTGCTCAGAGCCTCTCCCGTAGCGATCGCTGACCAGCGAGTTCTCTTTTCATAAGGCCTTTATCCGCCGCGTTAGCTGCTGAATAACGCAAACGGGTAAAGGCCCAGGAAAAGTCTTTCTAAACGCGGGCGCGACGGTGCCTGTGCAGCCACATCAATTTATAGGCCGCCGGAATAATAAACAGCGACAGCAGTGGTGCCGTGATCATGCCACCAATCATCGGGGCAGCAATCCGGCTCATCACTTCCGAGCCTGCGCCAGCGCCCCATAGAATGGGCAGCAAACCGGCAAGGATCACCGCGACCGTCATCGCTTTAGGCCGCACACGCAGAACCGCCCCCTGATACAGCGCAGCGTCCAGTTTTACAGTACTGAAGGTGCGTGGATCGTCCAGAGATGGATCGGCCTCGATGGCATGGCGCAGATACATCAACATTACTACCCCAAATTCCGCGGCTACCCCGGCCAGCGCAATAAAGCCAGTACCGGTGGCTACCGACATGTGAAACCCCATCCATAACAGGAACCAGAACCCGCCCACCAGGGCAAAGGGGACGCTGGTAATGATCAGTAACGCTTCACCAACGCGACGAAATGCCAGATACAGCAGCACAAAGATGATGAGTAATGTCATCGGCACCATCAATTTCAGCTTCTGGCTGGCGCGCTCAAGATATTCAAACTGCCCGGAGAAGGTTACGCTGATGCCGGGTTTTAACTGCACATTTTCAGCAATCGCCTGCTTCAGGTCGTTAACTACTGATAACAGGTCACGATCGCGGGCATCAATATAAATCCAGCCTGTGGGACGCGCGTTTTCTGTTTTGAGCATCGACGCGCCTGTTGAGACCGTTACGTCTGCGACATCCCCAAGGGTGATTTGCTGTTTCATCGGGGTCAGGATGGGCAACTGACGCAGCTGTTCCGGGCTATTGCGATAGCGTTGGGGATAGCGAAGGTTAACAGGATAGCGTTCAATGCCCTCCACCGTTTCGCCAATCATGGCCCCACCGACGGCGGAGGTAATAAACAGCTGCACGTCGGCTGGGGTCATACCGTAGCGCGCCGCTCTGTCGCGCTGGATCTCCACGTTGATATAGCGCCCGCCAGCCAGACGCTCTGCCAGAGCCGAGGTGACCCCCGGCACGGTTCTGGCCACCCCTTCAATCTGCTCTGCTGTGGCGTCGATATCGGCCAGAACCCTACCGGAGACTTTGATGCCAATAGGGCTTTTTATCCCGGTCGAGAGCATATCAATGCGGTTACGGATGGGCGGTACCCAGAGGTTTGCCAGCCCCGGCAGGCGCACCGTTTTATCCAGCTCGGCCACGATCTTGTCCATCGTCATACCTGGTCGCCACTGATCTTCAGGTTTCAGCTGAATGGTTGTTTCCACCATCTCCAGCGGTGCCGGGTCGGTTGCCGTTTCCGCTTTTCCGGTTTTGCCAAAAACGCGCGCAACTTCCGGCACGGTCATGATCAGTTTATCGGTAGTTTGCAACATCGCCGCCGCTTGCGCAGCGGAAATGCCCGGCAGGGTAGAGGGCATATACAACAGATCGCCTTCATTAATTTGCGGCAGAAACTCCCCCCCGATCTTATTGAGCGGCCAGATGACGGTCAAAACCGACAGCACCGCCACCAGTAAGGTCGTTTTCGGCCAGCGCAGCACTTTGAGCAACAGGGGGTGATACAGGCGGATCAACAGGCGGTTCAATGGATTACTGGTTTCCGCCGGGATCTTGCCTCTGATCCACAATCCCATCAGGATCGGGATCACCATGATCGCTAATAGGGCAGCCCCCGCCATCGACCAGGTTTTGGTAAAAGCCAGCGGTCCGAACAGGCGTCCCTCCTGGCCTTCCAGGGTAAAGATCGGAATGAAGGACAAAGTGATAATCAACAGGCTGATAAACAGCGCCGGTCCAACCTCAACGGACGCCTGGGTGATCACCTGCCAGCGTGTGTCGTTGCGTAGCTTCTGGCCCGGATGCTGGTGTTGCCACTCTTCCAGGCGCTTATGGGCATTTTCGATCATCACGATAGCGGCATCCACCATCGCGCCAACGGCAATGGCAATGCCGCCAAGGGACATGATATTGGCGTTAATTCCCTGAAAACGCATGATGATAAAGGCGAAGCACAGGCCAAGCGGCAGTGAAATAATCGCCACCAGCGCGGAGCGCAAATGCCAGAGAAACAGGGCGCAGACCAGGGCAACCACAATGAACTCTTCCAGCAGTTTATGGCTCAGGTTACCGACGGCCCGGTCAATAAGCTGGCTGCGGTCGTAAGTGGTGACAATCTCCACCCCTTCCGGCAGGCTTTGCTTTAACGTCTCCAGCTTATTTTTGACCGCGGAGATCACCTCCCGGGCATTTTTACCGGAACGCAGGATCACCACGCCCCCGGCCACTTCTCCTTCGCCATTAAGCTCAGCGATACCCCGGCGCATCTCCGGTCCAGTCTGCACCCGCGCCACGTCACGCAGATAAATCGGTACACCGTTGACGCCAGCTTTTAGTACGATGGTATTGAAATCATCCAGCGTTTGCAGGTAGCCGCTGGCCCGGATCATATACTCGGCTTCAGAGAGCTCGACAGAGGCACCCCCCGCCTCCTGATTGGAGGCATTCACTGCGGCTTTCACCTCCGCCAGACTGATGCCGAACTGGGTTAGTTTCTGAGGATCGACCACGATCTGGTACGCTTTAACCACGCCTCCCACCGACGCCACTTCGGCAACATCCGGGAGAGTTTTCAGCTCATATTTCAGGAACCAGTCCTGTAAAGAGCGCAGTTCAGCCAGATCGTGTTTGCCGCTGCGATCCACCAGCGCATACTCAAAGATCCAGCCTACGCCGGTGGCATCCGGACCCATTTCTGCCGTTACGCCCGCGGGCAGTTTGCCCTGGACCTGGTTGAGGTATTCCAGCACCCGGGAGCGCGCCCAGTACCGATCGGTACCCTCTTCAAAAATGACATACACATACGAATCACCAAACTGCGAAAAGCCGCGCACCGTTTTTGCGCCTGGCACAGAGAGCATGGTGGTGGTGATTGGGTAGGTGACCTGATTTTCTACCAGTTGCGGAGCCTGGCCCGGATACTGGGTTTTTACGATCACCTGTACGTCAGAGAGATCCGGCAAGGCATCAACCGGGGTGTGGAGGATTGTCCAGGTACCCCAGATGCTGAGAAACGCTACGCCCATTAACATCAGAAAACGGTTAGCCACCGAACGGCGAATAATCCATTCAATCATTTGCTTTCCCTTCGTGCGAATGGCCGGTGGTACGCATTCTCTCCAGCGCGCCTGTGATGTTTGCCTCTGAATCGATCAGGAACAGGCCGCTCGACACGACCTTTTCACCCTCTGTAAGTCCGGTACGAATGGCGGTGATACCCTGGGATTCATGGAACACTTCAACCAATTTCGGGACAAAGCGCCCCTCGCTATTAACGGTAATAACCCGTTGCTCATCACCGCTGTCGATTAACGCGGTGGAAGGAATTAACAGCATGGGCTGACTTTGGCTGTTGAGTTTTAACCAGGCATTCATACCCGGTTTCAGGGTCTCGTCCGGGTTATCCACCTCCAGGCGCAGCTGGAGCGTGCGGGTTGCCGCATCCACACTCGGCAGCAGCGACCATTTCTTCACGGAGAGCGTTTTATCCGGCCATGCCGGCACAGAATACGTGAACTGTGATGTATCGTTAATCAGCCAGGCGATGGATTCTGGCACTGAGGCTGTGATCCACACCGGGTCCATACCCTGGATTTTGGCGACTACGTTGTCTTTAGCGATGTTCATCCCGCTGCGCAGATCAAATGCGGTAATCACCCCGTCAATAGGCGCTTTCAACGTGAAGCGGGTCTGAATTTTGCGGCTGGAGATGAGACGCCGTACAGCCTCGTCCGGCATACCCGCCAGCCGCAGGCGCTCAAGGATCCCTTCAGTTTGAGTACCTGTCCCGCCAGTCTCCTGCAGGAGTAAATATTCACTCTGTGCTTCAACCCAGTCCGGGATAGTCATGTCCACCAGCGGCATCCCTTTGCGCACTTTGTCCCCCACGGTCAGGGGATAGACTTTCTCAATAAAGCCCGCTGAGCGTGCCTGCAGGATAGCAAACTGATATTCGTTGTAGCTGACATTGGCCGGGAAGGTCCGCTGATACTGCAACGGCCCCTGGCGAACCGACTCCACCTTTACGCCGAGGTTTTGTGTCTGGGTCGGGTCGATGCGAATGCCAGGGGCAGGGGTTTCCCCTCCCTCTTCATCGGCATACTTCGCCACCAGATCCATATCCATAAAGGGTGACTTGCCTGGTTTATCAAAGCGGGTGTTGGGGTACATCGGGTCATACCAGAACAGCACTTGCCGGTGCTGCTCTGTGGCGGGAGCTTCCGTGGTCGAATGCGCAGCTGAAATAGAGAAAGCAATGCCCGCGGTAATGCTCCCGCCCAGGATCGCGCCACCGACAATAAGTGCTGTGTTTTTAATGTTGAAAGGCATCATAGTTATTCCATTCACGCTCAGTGCACCGTATCTGGCGAAATTAATCCTGGGTGTGGATATCCTGTAATAACGAGATGTTGCCCTGCTGCACAAAGGTAAATTTAACCTTGTCGCCCGGTTTAATATCCTGCAGGTGCGTCGTGGGGGTCAGGGTGAAACGCATTGTCATTGCTGGCCAGTTCAATGCCGCGACAGGTCCGTGGGCGATGGTTATCTTTTTTTCTTGCATATCAATATGTTTGACTTCTCCTGTGGCGTTGACCACCGGATGTTGCTCTGCCGTTGCCGCGGTGGGCTGCATGTTTGCCATGTCATGCCTGTCGCTGGCGTGCGCGCTGAACAGGGTCGCGGAACAGAGGCCGAAAAAGAGTGCGGTAGAGAGCGTTTTCATCGTGATAATTCCTGAGTGAAGTAAGGGGGTTATTCAATCCAGCCGCCGCCGAGAGCGGTGAATAACGTAATTTCGTTTACCTGACGGGCGTAGTTAAGGTCGAGTAAGGTCTGCCGGGTGGTAAACAGGGCGCGTTCGGCATCCAGCACTTCGATATAGCTGACCGCGCCATGCTGATAGAGGCCTCTGGCGCGCTGTTGGGTTATCTGCAGCGAGGTGAGATAGCGCTGCTGCGCCGCAATCTGATCGCTAATGTGCTGGCGTAATGCCAGCGCATCCGCAACCTGTTTAAAGGCGGTCTGGATCTTATTTTCATAATTCACTACCGACTGTTGCTGACGAATTTCAGCCAGGCTGAGGTTCGACTGATTACGTCCGGCATTAAACAGAGGCAGCTCGATTTTGGGGATAAAATTCCACATCCCACTGCCCGCAGAAAACAGGCTGGATAACTCGGTACTGCTGCTGGATAACGCGCTGGTGAGAGTGATGGACGGGAAAAAAGCGGCGCGGGCGGCACCGATATTGGCATTGGCCGCCAGCAGTTCGTGTTCAGCCTGCATGATATCCGGGCGCTGCAATAAAATGTTTGAGGAGAGATTTGGCGGTAATACTACGCCATTATTTGCAATATCCTCGCGATAGCCATTCTTCGGCAGCGGGTTCCAGGTACCCAGCAGCAGATGCAGGGCGTTATCGGCCTGCACCAGCTCCCCTTGCCGCCTGGCGATATCGCTGCGGGTGCTCTCTATGACGCCACGCGCCTGCTCCAGTGCCAGCACACTGGTGCTGCCTGTCAGCAGTTGCTTCTCAACAAAGGTATAAGCACGCTCATAGTTGGCTAACGTCTCCTGGGCCACCTGGAGCTGGGCCCAGGCCCGCTGCTGATTGAAATAGGCCTGCGATACATTCGAGATAAGTAAAATATGTACCGCCCGATGAGCTTCGGCGCTGGCAAGATACGCCTGACGCTCAGCTTCACTCAGATTTTTTAAGCGGCCAAAGAAATCCAGATCGAAGCTAAGGTTGAGGCCTGCTTCATAGTCCCCCGTGGTCGATGCATTCCCGTCCACTCTCCCGCTCACTGTTTTACGGCCATCCATCGTCAGTTGCGCAAAACGGTCGGCATCCGTTACGCCGTATTGCGCCTGGGCTTCCTCTACTTTCAACGCCGCCATTCGCAAATCGCGGTTATTTACCAGCGCTTCGTCTATCAGAGCCTTGACGTGCGGATCGACAAAAAAGGCCCCCCAGCCGCTATCCCGGTAACCCGGCGTTGTAGCCACTAATGCATTCTGGCTGAGCGAGAATTGCGACGGCACCGGGGCGGACGGGCGCTGATATTCCGGTGCCAGCGAAAGACAGCCGGTCAGAATAAAACTTACGCTGAGCGTCATTAATTGAAATTTACGCATAGGTTTTCTCGCCCGGGCGGATCCTTAAAGGGGGTAGTTCAACGACGGGTACTTTACGTTCCGGACTCTGTTTGACGGGTGACAGGAAAATGACAAAGCTGTCATTAAGCGGAATATGCCTTTGCTATCGAATCCGGGATGCCTAAAATCTCAGGCTCGCAGCGCAGGGCAGGGAGAGAACGTCATGAAAATTCTGATCGTCGAAGACGAGAAAAAAACCGGCGAGTATTTGACTAAGGGGCTGAAAGAGGCCGGGTTTATTGTCGATCTGGCAGACAACGGCCTGAACGGTTTTCATCTGGCAATGACCGCAGATTACGATCTGTTGATCCTCGACATTATGCTGCCGGATGTGAACGGCTGGGATATTGTCAGGATGCTGCGCACGGCCAACAAAGGGATGCCCATTCTCCTGCTCACCGCGCTGGGCACCATTGAACATCGGGTCAAAGGGCTTGAGCTGGGCGCTGATGATTATCTGATTAAGCCTTTTGCCTTTGCCGAACTGCTGGCCCGGGTAAAGACGTTACTCCGTCGTGGCGCGGCGGTGATGGTCGAAAGCCAGTTTCAGGTAGCCGATCTGACCCTCGATCTGGTCAGCCGTAAGGTAACGCGCAACGGAACGCGCATCACGCTGACCAGCAAGGAGTTTACCTTGCTGGAGTTCTTCATTCGTCATCAGGGCGAAGTATTGCCCCGGTCGCTGATTGCATCTCAGGTCTGGGACATGAATTTTGACAGCGATACCAATGCCATCGACGTGGCGGTGAAAAGGTTGCGGGGCAAGATTGATAACGATTTTGAACCACGGCTCATCCAGACCGTGCGCGGTGTAGGCTATATGCTTGAGGTGCCAGATGATCTTTAGGCGCTCCCCCCGGCCTTTTTCGTTGGCCACGCGGCTCACGTTCTTTATCAGCCTCGCCACCATTGCCTCTTTTTTTGTCTTCACCTGGGTAATGATCCACTCCGTAAAGGCACATTTCGAAGAGCGCGATATTCATGATTTGAAGCAGATAGGCTTCACCCTCGAAACGGTACTGAGCCATCAGGAGGAGCCGGAAAAAGAGCGGCTGGAAATCCTGCAAAATGTCGTGGCAGGCTTCGCCAATATCTCTGTTTTGCTGCTGGATAGGGATAATCGTCCGGTTTTTCAGTCCTCAACCGGACCCGATTTGAACACCCTTCTCAACGATCCCGCCCCTGGCAGAGATTTGCGTGCCGGACATGTGCTCTTATGGCGTGATCCCGCCCCGCACCAGGGAATGGCTGATAGTGCGCAGGCGCAGCACAGCGCCTGGCGTATAATTATGCTACCCATCGGCAAAAAAGCAGATGGCACGCCCGCCTATAATTTACTGATGGCGCTATCGATCAATTTTCATCTGCATTATATCAATGACCTCAAAAACAAGCTGATGATAATGGCGTCGATAATCAGCATTATCGTGATCTTTATTGTGCTGTTTGCCGTCTATCAGGGGCATAAACCTATCCGCAGTTTAAGTCAGCAGATCAAAAATATTAGCTCGGCCGATCTCGGTGTCCGCTTAAATAACCAAAATGTGCCCATTGAGCTGGAAAGGCTGGTGATCTCTTTTAACCATATGATTGAGCGTATAGAAGATGTCTTTAACCGGCAGTCCAATTTTTCTGCCGATATTGCTCATGAAATGCGTACCCCGATCACTAATCTTGTCACGCAAACCGAAATAGCTCTCAGCCAGCCACGTAACGTGAAAGAGCTGGAGGAAGTGCTCTACTCCAGCCTGGAGGAGTTTTCACGCATGTCGAAAATGGTCAGCGATATGCTATTTCTCGCCCAGGCAGATAATAACCAGCTGATCCCGGAAAAAGAGAAGCTGGATCTGGCGACGGAGATCGCCACGGTTTTCGACTTCTTTGAAGCTCTGGCCGAGGAACGCGAAGTAGCGCTAAGCCTGGAGGGGCAGGCCACCCCGGTGGAGGGCGATCCGCTGATGCTGCGTCGGGCAATAAGCAACTTACTGTCAAACGCCATCCGTTATACCCCACGCGGGAGCACCATTACCGTTCACCTGCGCTCAGGGGAAGGGGAAGTGCATATTAGTGTGGAAAACCCGGGCACGCCTATAGCGCCTGTGCATTTATCCCGGCTGTTCGATCGCTTTTATCGGGTCGATCCCTCTCGTCAGCGAAAAGATGAAAACAGCAGCGGCATCGGTCTGGCGATCGTTAAATCCATTATTACTGCCCATAATGGACGGGTATCCGTTGAGTCAGATAAAACCTCGACGCGCTTTATTCTGATGCTGCCTGCTCAGTCAGGGGCCATTAATCCGCCGTTATGATGAACAGGAAAAGTATCACTATGCTGTCATTTTTTCAGAGATGAATGAACATGAGCGCGCAGCCGTGTGTCTCAGGGCTGCAGATGATTCTTCCGGTACTGTAAGGGCGTCTCTCCGATCCCCTTTTTAAACGCGCTGATAAAGTAGGTCACGTCTGAAAACCCCACCCGCGCGGCAATCTCCCGCACGCTGGCGTCTGAATGCAGCAGGCTCTCACAGGCTTTGCGTAATCGTAACGTATTCAGGTAATCGTGAATTTTCTCTCCCGTCTCCGCATGGAATTTCCGTGATACGTAGCTGCGGGATTTACCCAGCTCGTCTGCCAGCGCATCAAGACTGAACTTATGCTGGTAGTGCTCATCCAGCCAGAACATTACCTGGCTGGCGATACCGTGGCTGTTGCCGGGCTGGCCTTCGTCATCGTGCGGCAGCATGGCGAACAGGCTAATCAGCAGGCTGGCGATGCGCTCGCCGTTCAACGGCGGCGGGTAGCAGCTGAAGAGATGATCGATATGGCTGTGGCAGTGGGCCATGTCCGCTACCCAGGCTTCTCCTCCCCGTTGGGACAGCTTCTGGAGTCGCTGTTGGGTCTGGGGAAAATCACGCAGGGCTTTCATTACTGCATGCTGATCGAGATGAATAATGGTCCGGCGGTAGTTCGCTTCGGCCTGGGGGTCGACCATCACCTTGTGCAGGGTAAAGGGGGGAAAGAAAAACAGCCTCCCCGGGCGCATGGTGTAGTGGCGGTTATCGACAATCGCCACGCCAAAGCCCTCTTCGACATAGAGGATCTCCAGACACTGATGCCAGTGGTGATAGCGCACGGTGTTGGCGAACAGACGACTGAACGACACGAGGGTATCGTTCAGGGTGATGAGCTCAAGGTGTTCCGGCGTAGGTGTCTCGCGCATAGTGCAATAAAACTCAACTTTTCCCTTTTCTTTCCTCTTTATAAACCACCATTTTAAATTTCCTCAACTGCGGGTTTATTCATCTCTCACTCCTGTGACCCGGCTAACATTTCTGCACCTTGTTGATTAACTATGCTTTGCCGCAGTTGATTGCGAGGACAAGCGTATGTGCGCGGCAAATAAAGAAAAATCAAATCCGTTGTCATCCCGCCAGGATCTGGTGGCGGCCCTGAACATGTGGCTTGCGGCGGTAGATAATCAGTTTCCGGCGGGGAGTTCGCGGTTTTCACTGGGCGATACCTGCGCGCACTACGCCCGGGATGTGGCGCAGATGGAGGGGCTCTCCCGGATCTTATGGGGGCTGTTTCCGTTGATGGCCGCAGGCGACAGTACGCCGTTCAGCGATAAGTACCTCACCGCCATTAAGCAGGGCACCGATCCGCAAAGCGCAGGCTACTGGGGCGAAGCCGGGCCTTATGACCAGCGTCTGGTGGAGATGGCGGCCTATGGCCTCGGGCTGGCGCTCCTACAGGACAAACTTACTGAACTGTTTAGCGAACGTGAGCTGATGAATCTGCACGCCTGGCTGAACCAGATCACCGACGCGACGATGCCGGACAGCAACTGGAACTACTTCGCCATCATGGTCCAGCTTGGCTTTAAGCGCGCCGGACTGCCCTACGACCAGCAGGCCATCGATCGCCGCTTCGCCATGATGGAGACCTACTATCTGGGGGACGGCTGGTACTCCGACGGTCCGGGACGGCCAAAGGACTACTACATCTCAATGGCGTTTCACTTTTACGGTTTGATCTACGCCACCCTGAGCGGTGATGAGGCGAGGGCAGAGGTGCTGCGCCAGCGTTCGCGCCTGTTCGCGGAAGATTTTATCTATATGTCCGCCGCCGACGGCGCCTCGGTGCCCTTTGGCCGCAGCCTGACCTACCGCTTCGCGATGGTCGCCTTCTGGAGCGCGGTGGCTTTTTCCGGGCTGGAGGTGTTCACGCCGGGGGTTGTGAAAGGGATCATCCTCCGTCATCTGCGCTGGTGGCAGCAGCAGCCGATGACCGATCGCGACGGGATCCTGACGCTTGGCTTCGCCTACCCGAACCTGGCGATGTGCGAGGACTATAACTCCCCCGGCTCGCCTTACTGGGCGCTGAAAACCTACCTGATTCTGGCCCTGCCGGAGAGCCATCCGTTCTGGCAGGCAGAAGAGCAGCCATTACCTGCGCTTGCCGAAAAGCGCCTCATTCCCCATGCCCAGCAGATCCTGATGCAGGCGGATCACGTCACGATGCTCACCGCCGGACAGCTGGAGCTGAACAACTATGTGAACACCGAGGCGAAATACACCAAATTTGCCTACTCCAGCCGCTTTGGGTTCACCATCGAGCGCGGACGCTTCGGCATCAAGCATGCTGCCTGCGACTCCATGCTGCTGCTGGCCGATGGTGATAACTACTTCCGCGGACGCCGTGAATGCGAGGCGGTCCGCGTCGACGAGAACTTCATCTTTTCGCGCTGGTCGCCGTGGCACGACGTCCACATTGAGAGCTGGCTGGTGCCGTTTGGCGAGTGGCATCTGCGCCTGCACCGCATCAACAGCGCCCGCACGTTGCAGACGGTGGAGGGCGGTTTTGCGGTAATGAAAACCGACCATCAGCTTATCGGGCGCGGCAGTTATCTGAATGCCGCGAACGGCAGCAGCGTCATTGTCGATCTGTCGCCTGTCATCAGCCGTCAGCCTGACAGCGTGGTGACGCCACCCAACAGCAGCATCATGTTTGCCGAATGCGCCGCCATTCCGGTGCTGACCACCACTCTCCCGCAGGGGGAGAGCTGGCTATGCAGTGCGGTATACGCCTCCGGGAAAGCGCGTGCAGAGGCAAACACACCACAACTGAAAATAGAAGATAACCGGGTCGTTATTTGCGCGCCCGGAAGCGAACGTAAGCTGTCGTTCATTTTATAAGAGCCTTACCCTGGATATCGGCGAGGATGGTATGAGCAACAAAACTGAATATTACAAAATCAGCAGTTTTATCTTTCTCTATTTCTTTACCTGGTCGGCCAGTATTGGTTTGCTGGCGATCTGGCTCGGGCAAAAAGCCAACCTGAGCGGCTCGGTGATCGGCACCGTATTTGCGGTAAATGGTGTCTTCTCCGTTATTCTGAAACCGATCTATGGCTATATTCTGGATAAGATCGGCATGAGCAAATACCTGCTCTATTTTGTGGTGGCGATGTCCGCCCTGATGGCGCCGTTCTTTATTTATGTCTATCAGCCGCTGTTAATGTCCAACACCATGCTGGGGATTATTATCGGCGCGCTCTATTTAAGTTTCGCCTGGTATGCGGGCGTCGCGGCGTGCGAATCCTATTCCGACCGTTTCAGCCGTCTGAACGGCATGGAATTTGGTCAGATCCGTATGTGGGGATCGCTCGGCTGGGCGGTGGCATCGTCGTTCTCCGGCCTGCTGTTTAACCTCTCTCCTGCGTACAACTTCATTATGGGCAGCGTGGCGTCGGTCATTATGCTGATTGTCCTCCTGAGCCTGAAGGTGAACACCAACTCGGCCCATGCCGGTGAGGTGCTGACCAAAGAGAAAATCGTTCCGGCGGATGTTTACGCCCTGCTGCGCAGCCGCAAATTCTGGGCCTTCTGCCTGTACGTGGCGGGCGTGGCGTGGATGATGTTTATCGCCGAGCAGCAGTTCTCGCGCTATTTCGTCACCTTCTTTGATGACGTGCATCAGGGCAACGCGGTCTTTGGCTATCTGGGCACCGTGCAGTCGGGGATGGAATTTGTCATGTATATGGTCATCCCGCTGTTCGTGAATTTTATTGGCGCCAAGCGTGGGTTATTGATTGTCGGTCTGATTGTCGGGGCGCGCCTGATTATTTCCGGGATCTGCGATTCGCACCTGCTTATTTCGGTTCTCAAGCCGCTGTACGGTCTGGAGATCTGCCTCCTGCTGGTGTCGGTCTTTAAATATATCGCCGAGCATTTCGATAAACGCGTGAACGCCACCATGTATCTGCTGGGCTATCAGGCAATGCTCTACGTCGGTAATGTCGTGGTCTCTTCCCCTGCGGGTTATATGTATGACCGCATCGGCTTTGAGCAGACCTATATCATCATGGGCGCTACGGCGCTGACCTTTACCCTTATTTCCGCCTTCACGTTATCCGCCTGCCAGAGCAAATGGCGCGGCGCAAAAACGCTGAACGTTGTTGAACATCACTAATTTACGTCGTCAAAGAAGGAATCGAATTATGTTAAGTCGTATCACCGAGGAACGTCTGGCCGATATTCCCGTGCCCGTGGATGAACGCGCCTTTAGCGATGAATTAATCTCGGCGCGCAGCCATATCCTCGACCTGATTAGCCGTCATTTAACGGAATTCGGTGACAAATTCCCGGCAGAAACCTGCAAAGAGGGGTTTTATCCCCTGACCGATAACGTCGAGTGGACCACCAGCTTCTGGACCGGGCAGCTTTGGCTGGCGTGGGAGATGAGCGGGGAGGAGAAATTCCGTGAGATGGCCCAAAAACACACGCGCTCGTTTGGCCTGCGCATTGCCGGGCGCAGCGACACCAACACCCACGATCTCGGCTTCCTCTACACGCTCTCCTGCGTGGCGGACTGGCGGCTGACCGGCAGTCGCGAGGCGCGCGGCTTCTCGCTGCTGGCGGCAGAAGCTTTGCTGGAGCGCTTCCACGAGAAGGCGAAGATCATCCAGGCGTGGGGCGATCTGGCTGACCCGGAACAGGCTGGCCGGATGATCATCGACTGCAACATGAATCTGCCGCTGCTCTACTGGGCGACGGAGCAGACCGGCGATCCGCGCTTTGCCGAGGCCGCTAAAGCCCATGTGATGCAGGCCGCAACGTACCTTATCCGTGACGATGCCTCCACCTTCCACACCTACTATATGGATGTGGTCACCGGCGCGCCGCGCTACGGTAATACCCAGCAGGGCTATGCGGACGACTCCTGCTGGTCGCGGGGCCAGGCGTGGGGGATTTACGGCTTCCTGCTGAGCTATATCTATACCGGCGACGAGACGATGATCGCCCTGTCAAAACGGCTGGCAAACTACTTCCTCAACCGCCTGCCGGAGGATTACGTCTGCCACTGGGATCTGGCGCTGGTGGGCACCGACGCGCTGCGTGATTCATCGTCGGCGGCGATTGCGGTATGCGGCCTGCTGGAGCTGGTGAAGCATCTGCCGGTGACTGACCCGGATCGCGAGCGCTATCTGGCGTGGGCGAAAGGGATCATGTCCTCGCTGACCAGGCACTACCTGATGGGAAAAGAGGAGAAGGGCAACGGCGTGCTGAAACACTCCGTGTATCACCTCGCCAGCAATAAAGGCGTGGACGAGTGCGCCAGCTGGGGGGATTACTTCTACGTCGAAGCGCTGGTGCGCTTTACCCAGAGCTGGAAACTGTACTGGTAAGAAAACGCTGGGGTGGCGTTGTCACCACCCCAGCACTTCAGTGATTACCCGCCGGTAGGGGGTGTCGATTTGGGCTGGCACCTGGTCAAAATAGTCCCGCGCGTGCTGGCGGGCCTCGCCGCTCAGGCTGTCCAGATAGACAATCGCTTCGTCCACGGTAGGCACCCGCCCCTCCAGTGAGGCGCTTCTCGGTGGCAGCCCGGTCCAGATCACCGCCTCGATGCCTCTTTCAGCCGCCCATTTAGCAAGCAGGCCGGTATGGCGCTCTCCAGTCAGCAACGAACCGATACCGTCACAACGTTCCTCAGGGATCCCTTCGCGCTCGCGCAGGGCCTGACAGGCAACGTTCAGGGTTTCCGCGTTGAGCCACGCCCAGAGCACGGGAACGGCAGGTGCGTTCATGCAGAGGGCGGTGGCGAGCTCGCCGCCATCGCTGATCCGACAAAATTCAACGGGGAGCGATGGCCCGTCAGTTTTCCACTCCCCGGCGACGGGGAGTGGGCCGCTTTTCCATATCAACGAGCCCCAGCCCAGACAGGCTATCTTCATCATCTTCCCTCGGTGCGGTGCTATCAGGCTTCTGGAATACGCAGCGTCTGGCCGGGATAAATTTTATCGGGGCTGGAGAGCATAGGGCGGTTGGCTTCGAAGATTTTGTTGTACTGCGACGCATCGCCATACACCGTTTTGGAGATAGCGCTCAGCGTATCACCCGATTTGACCGTGTAGTAGGTGGCTTCTTGTTGGGTGTCGGTGGCAGTGATGCTGTTTTCCACCTCGCTGACGCCCGCGATGTTCCCTACCGCGACCTGGATTTTTTCCTTCTGCTCCTGGGTGAGTCCGTCGCCTGTTACCACCGCCTTACCGTCGTTGACGTTGACCTGCACTTTGTCGGCGCCCGGTATGTTGAGTTTTTTAAGGTGTTCAGTCACCTTATCGCTCTGACCTTTGTGATCGGTCAGGTTATCCCACAGCTTTTCACCTGCCTCTTTAACGAAGTTAAAAATTCCCATTCCTTCCTCCAGATAACAATGAAATCAGAAGTAAGCATAGCAGGTGCGTTTCGAGGTGATAAAAAAAGCCCGGAAACGCTATGCGTACCGGGCCTGAGATTCGGTGCTGTTGGTATTGCCGGGCGGCACTTCGTTTGCCCGGCCTACGGTTTTGTAGGCCCGGTAAGCGTAGCGCCACCGGGCAAAACAGGGGTTAAACCCCGTTCTCCAGAATACGGATATGCGTTTCCAGAACGTCACCCTTCACCGCCTCGCTCCACGCTTTCATGTGCGGAGTCTGCAGATGCGCTTCAAGGTGCGCGATGGTTTCCCACTGCTCAACCATCACGATGGAGTCGGGGGCGGTGGTCTGGAAGCTGACACCCGCGGCGGTGTCCACCATCGGCGCGTAGCCGTGGCAGCCGGCTTCTTCTAAAACGGTCGGGATAATTTTAGCGAACTGATCCAGCACCGCCTGACGGTGATGTTGGCCAGGACGGGTACGAATTTCAGCAATAACGGTAAGCATGGTCATTTCTCCTGATAACATGCAACCAGTTAAGCAAAAATTTCAGCCAGATGCTTGCGATATTCTGCGATATAGCGTGGCACGTCCGGCATTTTGATCACGTCGTTGGTGATAAAGGTCGGCAGCGCCTCCATTCCCAGGAACTGGTTGGCTTTGTGGAACGGCAGATAAACACCGTCCACGCCCACGCCGTGGAAGAACTGATCTTCTTCGGTGAAGGTTTCTATCGGGGCGTTCCAGGTGAGGGAAAGCATGTACTTTTTCCCCTGAATCAGACCGCCGGAGCCATATTTTTTCGAGGCATCTGAACGGGTGCGGCCATCGCTGGCATACAGCGCGCCGTGGCCTTCGGTAAAGACATCGTCCATGTACTTTTTCACGGTCCACGGCGCGCCCATCCACCAGCCAGGCATCTGCCAGATCACCACGTCAGCCCAGAGGAAGTTCTGCACTTCGGCCTGGATATCGTACTCGCCGTCGGTGCGCACGACTTTAACATCATGCCCGGCGTCGCGCAGGAAGCCGTCCGCGACCTCGGTCAGGGTGTCATTCAGTTGGCCATTGGAGTGGGCGAATTTTTTTGCGCCGTTGATAATTAAGATATTGCTCATTAAGTTGTCCTCAGAGTAGCGAGTCTGAGGGCTATTCTACGCGCGACAGCGGTGCGGTGAAATTAGCAAAATGTGCAAAGTCTTTTGCTATAGCAGCAATAATTCCCTACCAGCCGA
The DNA here is from genome assembly GCF_055805075.1 of Leclercia sp. GHBNCSD. Lineage (NCBI taxonomy): Bacteria > Pseudomonadati > Pseudomonadota > Gammaproteobacteria > Enterobacterales > Enterobacteriaceae > Leclercia > Leclercia sp. GHBNCSD. The sequence continues at coordinate 2,697,522 of NZ_JBQVYO010000001.1, forward strand.
CGGTGACGGCAAAGCCGCCGTCCGGCGCATTCCCGAGTGTAACCGTCATTCGATGCAGGGCGGCAATCCGTTTGACGATAGACAACCCCAGCCCGCTGCCGGTTTGGTCCTGCCCTGGCGGGCGATAGAAGCGCTCGCCGATCCGCGCCAGCGCCTCGGGGGCAATGCCCGCTCCGTTGTCACGGACGGTAAAACTGCGGCTATCGAGCGTAACCTCCACCACACTGCCGCGCGGGCTGTAGCGTACGGCGTTATCCAGCAGATTGCGCACCAGCAGGCTCAGCAGCAGCTGCTGGCCTGGGCGGGTGACCTGCGGGGCGTTGATGTTCAGGCGCATCTCGATCCCGGCCTGCTGCGCCGGAGAGTAGATCGCCATCACCGCTGACTGGAGAACATCGGCCAGCACCAGGGATTCCACGTCATCGAGGCTCTCCAGTGAATCCAGGCGCGACAGGGTCAGGAGCTGCTCAACCAGCCGCGATGCCCGGTCGATACCGGCGTGTAGCTGGTTCAGCGCTTTGCCCTGCGCCTCAGGATCGTCCAGCGACAGCTGCGCCACGTCGGTCTGCACTTTCAGGGCGGTGAGGGGGCTGCGCAGTTCGTGGGCGGCATCGGAGGTAAAGCGGCGCTCGCGGGCCATCATCTCCTGGGTGCGGGCGAAAAGATGATTCAGCGCATCAAGCAGCGGGCGAACCTCAACGGGCACGCCGTGGGTCGGCAGGCGGTCAGTGGCATCCGGTGAGCGAAGGCGCAGGGTTTGCGCCAGCTTTTTCAGCGGGTGCAGTTCCCGGCTCAGCAAGACGATAAGCAACAGCAGCATCACCGGCAGCGCCACCAGCCACGGCGTGAGCTGCGATCGCACCACGTCCAGCGCCATCTCCTGACGGTACTCCCGCTCCTGGCCCACTACCACCCGGTATTTGCCGTCCGGGGCGGTGAGCCAGAGGAATCGCCATTCGTCGTTATCGTCGTCCAGCCGCCCGTTGTCGAAGCCCTCCCGGCGATAGTGGTACGGAATGTCGCGTCCGTTTTCGCCGTCGTTAAGCACCATTTTGCCCTCGGGGGTGTAGATGGCGAAGGCCAGCGCATCGTCATCCAGATGGCCGTGACGGGCTTTTTTCGGCACCTCGCGCATGCGTTCCGGGGCTTTGAGCTCGTCGAGATCCATGGTCAGCAGCCTTTTGGCAAACAGCATCTGCTGAGTGTCAAACAGCTTATCGAGCTTATCGGTGGTCTGGTGCCAGGCGACGATGCTCGCGGCAAACCACGCCGTCAGCGACAGGGCTAAGAACAGCAGCGTCAGGCGCAGCTTGAGGCTGAGGCGTTGGGTCAGTTTCATGCGTCACCCAGGGTATAACCGATGCCGTGCACGGTGCGGATAACATCGCTGCCGAGCTTGCGGCGCAGATGGTGTATGTGGACTTCTATGGCGTTGCTGGAGACGTCGTCATCCCAGGTATAGAGCTTCTCTTCAATCAGCTTCCGCGGCAGGACGCGGCCTGCGTTGCGCATCAGGAGTTCCAGCAGGGCAAACTCTTTCGGCTTCAGCACCAGAGTTTCGCCGTTCAGGGTGGCGACGAGGCTGGTGGGATTGAGCGTGATCTTACCGTGGCGCAGTTCGCTGTGCGCCTGCCCGTGGCTGCGGCGCACCAGCGCCTCCAGACGGGCAGCCACCTCAATCAGGGCGAAGGGTTTACAGAGATAATCGTCAGCCCCCTGGCGCAGCCCCTCGACGCGCTGATCGAGCGCATCCCGCGCGGTTAATATCAGCACCGGTTCGTCGCGCCCCTGTGCCCGCCATTCGCGCAGGATTTGTAGCCCGTCGAGGCCGGGCAGCGTCAGGTCGAGTACCACGGCGTCGTAGGGGGCACTGTAGAGCGCCGCACGGCCCGTTTCGCCGTCGGTGAACCAGTCCACGCAAAAGCCCATTTTCGTCAGCCCGGCTTTAATGCCATCGCCAATCAGCCTGTCATCTTCTACCAGTAAAATGCGCATGTTTCCCTCCCTGATGCCGTCAGTAAACCCTCTGTTACGCACAGCTGTACAGTAAAAAAATTTAAATTTTCCGCTTAAGAAGTTGTTAAGGTTTACCCTGTTTAATGGATTGCGAAACGACATTAAAGGGAGAGTTAAGATGAAAAAAATCGCTGCTATTGCTGCCATCATGATGATCACCTCCGCGCCGGTGTTTGCGGCACAGGGGGGATTTAATGGCCCATCCGCGACGGCAACCCAGACGCAAACCCAGCAGGGCGGGTTTGTCGATAATGACGCTAACCTCACCACGGCGCAGAAGGTCAAGGATATGAAGGATGACAGCTGGGTGAAACTGCGCGGGACGATTACCGAGCGCCTCTCTGACGACCGTTATACCTTCCGTGATGAGAGCGGCACGGTAACGGTGGAGATCGACAATAAACACTGGAACGGCCAGACCATTACGCCGCAGGATAAGGTTGAGCTGCAGGGCAAGGTCGATAAAGAGTGGAACGATTTCGAAATCGACGTGAAACAGGTTATCAAGCTGAATAAATAACCCATCAAGGGGCCGCTATTCCGGCCCCTTTTTCTTTGTGACTCGACTCGCCAGATAAGGTAGTATCTGCGGCAATATTGCCTGAAACCAACTGGTTTCTGAGTTGAGGAATCCCATTTAATGAGCGATATGGCAGAGCGCCTCGCGCTACATGAATTCACGGAAAACGCCTACCTGAACTACTCCATGTACGTCATCATGGACAGGGCGTTGCCGTTTATCGGAGATGGCCTGAAACCCGTTCAGCGCCGCATCGTTTATGCGATGTCTGAGCTGGGACTGAATGCCAGCGCCAAGTTTAAAAAATCCGCCCGTACCGTGGGTGACGTGCTGGGTAAATACCATCCGCACGGCGACAGCGCCTGTTATGAAGCGATGGTGTTGATGGCCCAGCCGTTCTCCTACCGCTATCCGCTGGTCGACGGCCAGGGGAACTGGGGTGCGCCGGACGATCCGAAGTCGTTCGCGGCGATGCGTTATACCGAATCCCGTCTCTCAAAATATGCCGAACTGCTGCTCAGCGAGCTGGGCCAGGGCACCGTGGAGTGGGTACCCAACTTCGACGGTACGCTGCAGGAGCCGAAAATGCTGCCTGCGCGTCTGCCGAACATTCTGCTGAACGGCACCACCGGTATTGCCGTCGGGATGGCGACGGATATCCCGCCGCACAACCTGCGTGAAGTGGCGAAAGCGGCCATTACCCTGATTGAACAGCCGAAGACCACGCTGGACGATCTGCTGGATATCGTGCAGGGGCCGGACTTCCCGACCGAAGCGGAGATCATCACCTCCCGCGCGGAAATCCGCAAAATCTACCAGAACGGTCGCGGCTCGGTGCGTATGCGCGCGGTGTGGACCAAAGAGGATGGCGCGGTGGTGATTACCGCGCTGCCGCACCAGGTCTCGGGCGCGAAGGTGCTGGAGCAGATCGCCGCCCAGATGCGCAATAAAAAGCTGCCGATGGTGGACGATCTGCGCGATGAATCCGACCACGAAAACCCGACCCGTCTGGTGATCGTGCCGCGTTCCAACCGTGTGGATATGGAGCCGGTGATGAATCACCTGTTCGCCACCACCGATCTGGAAAAAAGCTACCGTATCAACCTGAACATGATCGGGCTGGATGGCCGTCCGGCGGTGAAAAACCTGCTGGAGATCCTCACCGAATGGCTGACGTTCCGCCGCGATACGGTGCGCCGTCGTCTGAATCACCGTCTGGAGAAAGTGCTTAAGCGCCTGCATATCCTTGAAGGTTTGCTGGTGGCGTTCCTCAACATCGACGAAGTGATTGAGATCATCCGTACCGAGGATGAGCCGAAGCCAGCCCTGATGTCGCGCTTTGGAATCAGCGAAACCCAGGCGGAAGCGATCCTCGAGCTGAAACTGCGCCATCTCGCGAAGCTGGAAGAGATGAAAATTCGCGGTGAGCAGAACGAGCTGGAAAAAGAGCGCGATCAGCTGCAGGCGATCCTCGCCTCCGAACGCAAGATGAACAACCTGCTGAAGAAAGAGCTGCAGGCTGACGCCGATGCCTTCGGCGATGAGCGTCGCTCTCCGCTGCACGAGCGTGAAGAAGCGAAAGCGATGAGCGAGCATGACATGCAGCCGTCCGAGCCGGTGACCATTGTGCTGTCACAAAGCGGCTGGGTGCGTAGCGCCAAAGGTCATGATATCGACGCGCCGGGTCTGAGTTACAAAGCGGGCGACAGCTTCAAAGCCGCCGTGAAGGGCAAGAGCAACCAGCCGGTGGCCTTTATCGACACCACCGGGCGTAGCTACGCCATCGACCCGATTACGCTGCCGTCAGCGCGCGGGCAGGGCGAGCCGCTCACCGGCAAGCTGACGCTGCCGCCAGGGGCGACCGTCGAGCATATGCTGATGGAAGGTGATGAGCAGAAACTGCTGATGGCCTCCGATGCGGGTTACGGCTTCATCTGTACCTTTAACGATCTGATCTCGCGCAACCGTGCGGGCAAAGCGTTGATTAGCCTGCCGGATAACGCCCGGGTCATGGCCCCGCTGGTGATTGAAGACGAGAACGACATGCTGCTGGCGATCTCCGCCGCGGGCCGCATGCTGATGTTCCCGCTCAGCGATCTGCCGCAGCTGTCGAAAGGCAAAGGCAACAAGATCATCAACATCGCTGCGGCGGATGCGGCAAAAGGGGAAGACAGCCTGGCGCACCTCTTTATTCTGCCGCCGCAGAGCACGTTGACCATCCATGTGGGTAAACGCAAAATCAAGCTGCGCCCGGAAGAGCTGCAGAAAGTGGTGGGCGAACGTGGACGCAAAGGATCGCTGATGCGTGGCTTGCAGCGCATTGACCGTGTAGAGATCGACTCTCCACACCGCGCGACATCGGGCGACAACGAAGCGTAACAGAGCACCTCCCCCTCCGCTCAGGAGGGGGACTCGTGAAAAACATCCGTTATAGAAACAAAGGAGTTACCCGCTCACAGTTGCAGTATAATCGCCAACTGTCAGGGGTTTTTGAGGTCGCTATGCTATTAATTGTTCGAACCATTCTTGCCGTTATCTACTGCATTCTGGTCTGTATCTTCGGCTCTGTTTACTGCCTGTTCAGCCCGCGTAATCCAAAACACGTTGCCACCTTTGGCCACATGTTTGCCCGTCTGGCGCCGCTGTTTGGCCTGAAGGTGGAAACGCGTCTGCCGGAAGGGGCAGAGAAATTTGGTAACGCTATCTATATCGGTAACCACCAGAATAACTACGATATGGTGACCGCAGCGAAAATCGTGCAGCCGCCAACCGTCACCGTGGGCAAGAAAAGCCTGCTGTGGATCCCGTTCTTCGGCCAGCTCTACTGGCTCACCGGCAACCTGCTGATTGACCGCAACAACCGGGCCAAAGCGCACGGCACGATTGCCGAGGTGGTGAACCACTTCAAAAAGCGCAAGATCTCTATCTGGATGTTCCCGGAAGGGACCCGCAGCCGGGGTCGTGGCCTGCTGCCGTTCAAAACTGGCGCATTTCATGCCGCAATTGCGGCAGGCGTACCGATTATTCCAGTGTGTGTTTCCAACACATCGAATAAGATAAACCTGAATCGTCTGCGTAACGGTCTGGTCATCGTAGAGATGCTGCCGCCGGTCGATGTCAGTAAATATGGCAAAGACCAGGTACGCGAGCTGGCGGCACATTGCCGCGAATTAATGCTGAATAAAATCGCTGAGCTCGATAAAGAAGTCGCAGAGCGAGAAGCTGCTGGCAAGGTTTAAGCCGGCTTAAAGGGAAAACGAATTCCCGTGTGTTAGTGCGTTTATAGATGGAGCCATTATGTCACTCAGTCGCCGTCAGTTTATTCAGGCATCGGGGATCGCCCTTTGTGCAGGCGCGGTTCCGCTGAGGGCAAACGCCGCCGGGCAGCAGCAGCCGCTGCCCATTCCGCCGTTACTGGAATCCCGCCGCGGGCAGCCGCTGTTTCTGACGCTACAGCGCGCCCACTGGTCGTTCACTCAGGGTACCCGGGCTTCGGTCTGGGGCATCAACGGACGCTACCTCGGCCCGACGGTGCGCGTCTGGAGCGGCGATGACGTCAAACTGATCTACAGCAACCGCCTGGCGGAGAACGTCGCCATGACCATCAGCGGGATGCAGGTGCCGGGCCCGCTGCTGGGCGGTGCGCCGCGCATGATGTCCGCAAGCGCCGACTGGGCACCGGTTCTGCCGGTCCGCCAGCGCGCCGCGACCCTCTGGTATCACGCCAACACCCCAAACCGCACCGCGCAGCAGGTCTACAACGGTCTGGCCGGGATGTGGCTGATAGAGGATGAGGTCAGTAAATCCCTGCCGATCCCGAACCACTACGGGGTGGATGACTTCCCGCTCATCATTCAGGACAAGCGGCTGGATAATTTCGGTACGCCGGAGTACAGCGAGCCGGGCAGCGGCGGTTTTGTGGGTGATACGCTGCTGGTCAACGGCGCGCAAAGCCCCTATGTCGAGGTGTCACGCGGCTGGGTACGCCTGCGTCTGCTGAATGCCTCCAACTCGCGTCGCTATCAACTGCAGATGAGCGATGGCCGCGCGCTGCACGTCATTGCCGGGGATCAGGGCTTTTTACCGGCTCCGGTGTCGGTTAAACAGCTGGCGCTGGCGCCGGGCGAGCGACGCGAAATCCTGGTGGATATGACCAACGGCGAAGAGGTGTCAATCACCTGTGGCGAGGCGGCGGGCATTGTTGATCGTCTGCGCGGTTTCTTTGAGCCGTCGAGCATTCTGGTTTCGACGCTGGTGTTAACCCTGCGTCCAACCGGCCTGCTGCCGCTGGTGACCGATACCCTGCCGATGCGCCTGCTGTCGGAGGAGATCCTGAGCGGTACGCCGGTGCGCAGCCGGGATATCAGCCTTGGCGACGATCCGGGCATTAACGGCCAGCTGTGGGATGTGAACCGCATCGATATCACCGCCCAGCAGGGCTCCTGGGAGCGCTGGACGGTGCGCGCCGACAGGCCGCAGTCGTTCCATATCGAAGGGGTGAGTTTCCTTATCCGCAACGTCAACGGCGCCATGCCGTTCCCGGAAGACAGAGGCTGGAAGGATACCGTCTGGGTCGACGGGCAGGTGGAACTGCTGGTCTATTACGGGCAGCCTTCCTGGCCGCACTTCCCGTTCCTGTTCCACAGCCAGACGCTGGAGATGGCGGATCGCGGCTCGGTGGGGCAGCTGCTGGTAAATCCGGCCCCGTAATTCTCTCCCGCCCGGCATCCTCTGCCGGGCGTGTTGTTTCTAGGCCCGCCAGAAGAAGCGCGAGCAGAGGATCAGTATCGGATAGATCTCCAGACGCCCCAGAATCATCGCCACGCACATCAGGTATTTTGCCCCTTCCGTCAGCGTACCGAACGTTGACGCAGTTTCACCGAATCCCAGCCCCATATTGTTGATGCAGGCGGCGACCGTGGCGAAGGAGGTGAACAGATCGTACCCCATCAGATTCAGCGCCCAGATAAAAAAGGCGGTAAACAGGACGTAGAGAAAAAAGAAGCTCCAGACCGAACGCAGTACGCGCTCGTTGACCACGCTTTTACCGATGCGCACCGGCAAAAGGGCGCGTGGATGGCCAAGCTGGTGCAGCTCCTGGCGGCACTGTTTGAACATGATCAGAAAACGCAGCGCCTTGATCCCGCCGCAGGTGGAGCCGATGCAGCCGCCGAAGAAGCTGGCCAGTAACAGTAAAAAGATGGTGTGTGCGGGCCACTGGGCATAGTCCCCGGTCGACAGGCCATTATCGGTCATCATCGAGCTGGCAAGAAAAAAGGCATGCACCAGACTGTCAGGGATGTTGTACATCCCTGCATGCCATACCTGCCAGGCGGTGATCAAAATGATGATGGCCGCGGCAATCAGAAAGAACTTTAGCTCCTGGTTACGGCGAAACGGCTTCAGCGTGCGGCGGGTGATGGCCACATACCAGAGGGTAAAGTTGAAAGCGGAGAGCAGGGAGAACAGCCCGGCGACCAGCTCCACGGCATGGCTGTCGTAAAAACCGATACTCTCCGAACGGGTGGAGAAGCCGCCGAGGGAGACGGTTGAGAGCCCGTGGCACAGCGCGTCGAAGAACGACATCCCCGCAAGCCAGTAGGCCAGCGTGCAGGTTAGCCCCAGCAGCAGATAGGTGAGCCAGAGAGTGCGTGAGGTATCCGCCAGCCGGGGAGTGAGGCGCTCCTCTTTAAACGGTCCTGGCATTTCAGACTGATAAAGCTTCATGCCGCCAATGCCGAGAAACGGCAGCACCGCCACCGCCAGCACGATGACCCCAAGGCCGCCGATAAAATTGAGCTGCGCGCGATAGTAGAGATACGATTTTGGCAGGGCGCTGACGTCGCCAATCACCGTAGCCCCGGTGGTGGTGATCCCCGATACCCCTTCAAAAAGCGCATCCGCCAGCGAGAGTTTCTGCGCGTCATCCATCCACAGCGGCATGGCGCTAATCAGCGAAAAGAGGAACCAGAACAGTACGATAATCACAAACCCGTCGCGGGTGCGCAGCTGGATCCCGGCATGTTTGGTCATCAGCCAGGTGCCGCCTCCGAGGGTAAAAAAGGTCACGAAGGTGCTCAAAAAGGCGATATAGCTGCGCTCTTTATTTGCCAGCGCGATGGCCATCGGCGGCAGCATCGAGAAGCTATAAAGCAACACCAAAAACCCGCACAGATGCATCACAACCTGTAGCTGGGAAACCTGAGAAGAGTGGCTGCCTCGCAAAGTGTCATTCCCCGTCATGGCCGTTTTTGCTGAGCAAAAACGGGCTAAAAATCCTGCGTAGTAAAGCGGTTATTCGTCAGCGCGCGGCATTCTAGCAGGTTGTTTACAGCGCTTGTGGAAGTTTCGTTAACCTGGCGCCATTTTGGCGCGTTCCCCACTTCATTTATTGCAGAAGAACAGCGTATAATCGCCGCCCTTTGATTATTTTTTCTTCGGAAGCATTATGAGCGCAATTTCCCTGATCCAGCCGGATCGTGACCTCTTCTCCTGGCCGCAGTACTGGGCGGCCTGCTTTGGACCGGCGCCTTTCCTGCCGATGTCTCGTGAAGAGATGGACCAACTTGGCTGGGACAGCTGCGACATTATCCTGGTGACGGGTGACGCTTACGTCGATCATCCGAGCTTTGGTATGGCGATCTGCGGTCGCATGCTCGAAGCCCAGGGCTTCCGCGTCGGGATCATTGCCCAGCCTGACTGGAACAGCAAAGATGATTTTATGCGCCTCGGTAAGCCTAACCTCTTCTTCGGCGTTACCGCGGGCAACATGGACTCGATGATCAACCGCTACACCGCCGACCGCAAGCTGCGTCACGACGACGCCTACACCGCGGATAACGTGGCGGGCAAGCGTCCGGATCGCGCAACCCTCGTCTACACCCAGCGCTGCAAAGAGGCCTGGAAAGATGTACCGGTTATCCTGGGGGGTATCGAAGCGAGCCTGCGCCGTACCGCGCACTACGACTACTGGTCTGATACCGTGCGCCGTTCGGTGCTGGTGGACTCCAAAGCCGACATGCTGATCTTCGGCAACGGCGAGCGTCCGCTGGTGGAAGTGGCGCATCGTCTGGCGCAGGGCGAACCAGTGGGCGACATCCGCGACGTGCGTAACACCGCCATCATGGTGAAAGAGGCGCTGCCGGGCTGGAAAGGGGTGGATTCCCGTATCATCGATATGCCGGGCAAAATCGATCCGATCCCGCATCCATACGGCGAAGATCTGCCGTGTGCGGATAATAAGCCGGTTGCGCCGAAGAAAGCCGAAGCAAAAGCCATCGTGGTGCAGCCGCCGCGTCCGAAGCCGTGGGAAAAGACCTACGTGCTGCTGCCATCCTTTGAGAAGGTAAAAAGCGACAAGGTGCTCTACGCGCATGCGTCCCGTATTCTGCACCACGAAACCAACCCGGGCTGTGCCCGTGCGCTGATGCAAAAGCACGGTGAGCGCTACATCTGGGTAAACCCGCCGGCGATCCCGCTCTCTACCGAAGAGATGGACAGCGTATTTGCGCTGCCGTACAAGCGCGTGCCGCACCCGTCATACGGCAACAGCCGTATCCCGGCGTATGAGATGATCCGCTTCTCGATCAACATCATGCGTGGCTGCTTCGGGGGCTGCTCTTTCTGTTCGATCACCGAGCATGAAGGGCGCATTATTCAGAGCCGCTCTGAAGACTCTATCGTCAACGAGATCGAAGCCATTCGCGACACGGTGCCGGGCTTTACCGGCGTCATCTCCGATCTGGGTGGCCCAACCGCCAACATGTACATGCTGCGCTGTAAGTCGCCGCGCGCGGAGCAGACCTGCCGTCGTCTCTCCTGTGTCTATCCGAGCATTTGCGAACATATGGACACCAACCATGAGCCGACGATCAACCTGTACCGTCGTGCCCGCGATCTGAAGGGCATCAAGAAGATCCTCATCGCTTCCGGGGTGCGTTATGACATCGCCGTGGAAGATCCGCGCTACATCAAAGAGCTGGCGACCCACCATGTGGGCGGCTACCTGAAGATCGCCCCGGAGCATACCGAAGAGGGGCCATTATCGAAGATGATGAAGCCGGGGATGGGGAGCTACGATCGCTTTAAAGAGCTGTTCGATACCTATTCGAAGCAGGCCGGGAAAGAGCAGTACCTGATCCCGTACTTTATCTCCGCGCACCCGGGCACGCGTGACGAAGACATGGTGAACCTGGCCCTGTGGCTGAAGCAGCGTCGCTTCCGTCTGGATCAGGTGCAGAACTTCTATCCGTCGCCGCTGGCGAACTCAACCACCATGTATTACACCGGCAAAAACCCGCTGAGTAAGATTGGCTATAAGAGTGAGGATGTGGTGGTGCCGAAGGGGGACAAACAGCGTCGCCTGCATAAAGCCCTGCTGCGTTATCACGATCCGAAAAACTGGCCGCTGATCCGCCAGGCGCTGGAAGAGATGGGCAAAAAGCACCTGATTGGCTCACGCCGCGACTGTCTGGTACCTGCGCCAACGGTTGAAGAGATGCGCGAAGCGCGCCGCCAGAACCGCAATACACGTCCGGCCCTGACCAAGCACACGCCAATTGTGCATCAGCGTTCGAACGGTGGGGCGAGCACGAAGAAGAGTGTAAAACGTAAGGCCGGTTAAGCCTGTAAAAAAGCCCGGTGGCGCTGCGCTTACCGGGCCTACAAGTCTGAACGTAGGCCGGGTAAGGCGAAGCCGCCACCCGGCTTTTTACTAACCGCCAAACTGGTCCGGATCCGGGCCTAAACGCTTGCCTTTATCCAGCTTCGCAATTTCACCCAGTTCATCTTTATCCAGGCGGAAATCCCACACGTTGAAGTTCTCAGCGATGCGCGACGGGGTGACCGATTTCGGGATCACCACCAGACCGCAGTCCAGATGCCAGCGAATAACAATCTGTGCCGGGGTTTTGCCGTACTTATCGGCCAGATCGCGGATAATTTTCTGATCGAAGACCCCTTCGCCGCCCTGAGCCAGCGGGCTCCAGGATTCGGTCTGAATTTTGTGGGTCGCATTCCATGAATGAAGCTGGCGCTGCTGCATCAGCGGGTGCAGCTCAATCTGGTTGATCACCGGGGCGACGCCCGTCTCATCGATCAGCCGTTGCAGATGGTGGACCTGGAAATTACAGACCCCGATGCTTTTTATCAGCCCGGCTTTTTGCAGCTCAATCATCCCTTTCCAGGCCTCGACGTAATGGTCGATAGCCGGAACCGGCCAGTGCATCAGATAGAGATCGACAAAATCGAGCTGCAGCTTGTCCAGGCTCTCCTGGAGGGCTTCTGCCGGACGCTTCTGGTCGTCGTTCCACAGCTTGGTCGTAATGAACAGCTCATCGCGGGGTACGCCAGCGCTGGCAAGGGCCTTGCCGACGCCCTCCTCATTTTTGTAGGCGGCAGCGGTATCAATGGAGCGATAGCCGACTTCCAGTGCTTTATGAATGGCGGAGACGACCTCGTCGTTACCGGCTTTCCATACGCCGAGCCCCAACTGGGGCATTACGTTGCCATCCTGAAGCTTGATTACGGTTTGGTTTGCCATTTTTCCTCCTTCATTGGACATCCACCAGGAGTGATCCCCTGGTGGCGTATGTGCATTAAGCCTGGCCTAAATGCCGAAAAACGGAAGGCAATCGCGTAAAATCAGTTAGCGAGCGGCCTCGTAAATACGGCGGCTTACATCGAGAGTAATGTCATGATGTTCCCCGATTTGCGTCATGCCGTGCTCCTCGAGTTTTGCCAGCAGGGCAGGGATGGAACTGCCATCCAGACCATAGCCGGAGAGACGCGTCGGGACACCCAGCTGCTCGAAGAAGTTGCGGGTGGCAGCGATGGCCGCATCGATACGCTCATCTTCAGAACCGGCAGTAATACCCCAGACGCGCTCAGCGTACTGCAGCAGCTTGCCACGTTTGGTGTCGCGTTTTTCATTCCACAGCGCAGGCAGAACCACAGCCAGGGTCTGGGCATGATCGAGGCCGTGCATCGCCGTCAGCTCATGGCCCAGCATATGGGTCGCCCAGTCCTGCGGCACGCCGGCACCAATCAGGCCGTTCAGCGCCTGGGTGGCGGCCCACATCACGTTGGCGCGCACTTCGTAGTTTTCTGGCTCTTTCAGCGCCAGCGGGCCATCTTCGATCAGGGTCAGCAGAATGCCCTCGGCGAAACGATCCTGAATCTTCGCGTTTACCGGGTAAGTAACGTACTGCTCAACGGTATGGACAAAGGCATCCACCACGCCGTTCGCCACCTGACGCGGCGGCAGGGTGTAGGTGTAGACCGGATCCAGCACCGCAAACACCGGCTGCACGTGCTCGTTCATAAAGGCCTGCTTGTCGCCGGTGGTTTTACGGGAGATCACCGCGCCTTTATTGGATTCGGAGCCGGTCGCCGGCAGGGTCAGTACGGAGCCCATCGGAATGGCGCTCTTAATGTCGCTGCCGCCGGTTTGCAGGATGTGCCACGGGTCGATGGTTTCATCATAATGGGCCGCCGCGGCAATGAACTTGGTGCCGTCCAGCACCGAGCCGCCACCCACCGCCAGCAGGAAGGTGATCTGCTCGTCACGGGCGATTTTCACCGCCTTCATCAGCGTTTCGTAAGAGGGGTTTGGCTCAATGCCGCTGAACTCGCGCACGTCCATGCCTTCCAGCGCGGAGTAAACCTGATCCAGGACGCCATTCTTCTTCACGCTACCGCCGCCATAGGTAATCAGGACGCGGGCGTTGGCCGGGATCTGCTCGCGCAGATCGGCGATGGCGCCTTTACCAAACAGGATGCGGGTTGGGGTATGCAGATTAAAATTGTTCATTGTTCGTTCCCTTTGGTGGGTGAAAAAACGGGGCGGCACAGAGGGCTGCCTGATGGTGCTCATTGTGGCGAGCGCACGCGCTCCTCTCAATGCACATTCCTGCCGTTGTCTTGCCCATTTCTACACAGTGCTGGAGAAAACAGGAAAAAATGCGCACACTGCAGGTGTCGGAAAACGTACCCGGAGTGAGAGAAGATGAAACGTGAAGCCGTCTGCCAGCAGCTAACGGAACAAATTAAGAAACTGAAAAATAATGAAAATTATCTTGATACGCTGCTGCCGGATGTTCGTCTGCTGTATGGGACTCAGCCCTACGCCCGCACGCCGGTGATGTATCAGCCGGGTATCATTTTTCTCTTTTCTGGCCACAAAATTGGCTACATCAACGAGCGAGTATTTCGTTACGACCCCAACGAATATCTGCTCCTGACAGTACCTTTACCCTTTGAATGTGAAACTTTCGCGACAGAGGCGGTACCGCTGGCAGGTATTCGCTTAAATATCGATATTCTGCAACTGCAGGAACTGCTGATGGACATTGGCGAGGACGAACTGTTTCGCCCGTCGATGGCGGCGAGCGGCATCAACTCCGCCACGCTGACGGATGAGATCCTCTGCGCCATTGAACGTCTGCTGGACGTGATGGAGCGGCCGCTGGACGCGCGGATTCTGGGTAAGCAGATCGTGCGTGAAATCCTCTACCACATCCTGCTGGGGCCAGGCGGCGGGGCGCTGCTGGCGTTGGTCAGCCGTCAGACCCATTTCAGCCTGATTGGCCGGGTGTTGAAACGCATCGAGAGCCAGTACACCGAAAACCTGAGCGTGGATCAGCTGGCGGCTGAGGCCAACATGAGCGTCTCGGCGTTCCACCATAACTTTAAGTCGGTAACCAGCACCTCGCCGCTGCAGTATCTCAAGAGCTACCGCCTGCATAAGGCGCGGATGATGATGATCCACGATGGTATGAAAGCCAGCGCCGCCGCGCTGCGGGTAGGCTATGAAAGCGCCTCGCAGTTCAGCCGGGAGTTCAAGCGCTACTTTGGCGTGACGCCGGGGGAAGATGCGGCGCGGATGCGGATGATGCAGGGGATGTGATTGACATGTAGGCCGGGCAAACGCAGTGCCGCCCGGCGCTTTTCCCCGGAGGCGCTACGCTTACCGGGGCTACAACGACAGCAGCGCCTCAGGCGTTGCAGTACTTCTTACGGATCACCACCACGATGGTTCCTACCAGCCCTGCGACCAGCAGGAAAATAGGCAGGATCATCAGGAAGGTCATGACCTGATCTTCATGGCGTTTAACGAACGGGATCATACTCAGCGCATAGCCAAAAGTGGTCACGACCCCGACCCACAGCAGCGCGCTCAGCCAGTTAAAGAACTGGAAGCGGCGGTTAGAGAGCCCGGAGATGCCAGCCATGGTTGGCAGCAGCGTACGCACAAAGGCCAGAAAACGCCCGACCAGCAGCGCCAGCAGGCCATGCCTGTCAAACATGCAGTTCGCCCGCTGATGGTATTTATGCGGCAGCTGCGCCAGCCAGCTTTTGACCACCCGCGTATTGCCGAGCCAGCGGCCCTGCAAATAGCTGAGCCAGCAGCCCAGGCTGGCGGCTGAGGTGAGGATCACCATCGTGGGGGTAAAGTCCATCACCCCTTTACCGATTAACGCCCCTGCCAGCAGCAGCAGACTGTCCCCCGGTAAAAAGGAGGCGGGCAGTAACCCGTTTTCCAGAAACAATGTGGCGAACATAACGAAATAGACAATCCCAACCACGTGCGGGTCCGCCAGCGCTGCAAAGTCGTGTTGCCAGAGTGCAGCGATAATATCTTGAATAACAGCCATGGGCTTTCCTGTGGAACAGCATATATAAGGCTATTGTACTCCCTATTTCGTCGGCGGGCTTTGATCGCAGACGCAACAAATCAGACTTTTCTGCAGCTAATGGAGAGAAAAGTGTCCGCGGAGTGTGTTTGTGGCCCTGCGCTATTCAATGCGCGCAAACCCGGCTTGCAGATCGGCAATCAAATCGTCGACGTTTTCCAGGCCGATATGCAGGCGGATCAGGGTGCCGGTAAAGTCCACTTTGCCGCCGGGACGCAGGGCCGCAATCTGCTCTGGCTGGTTCGGCAGGATCAGCGATTCAAAGCCGCCCCAGGAGTAGGCCATGCTGAACAGCGAGAAGTTATCCAGGTAAGCGGCGAGCTCGTCATTGCTCAGGCGTTTATTAAGCACAAAGGAGAACAGACCGCTGCTGCCCGTAAAGTCACGTTGCCAGAATTCATGTCCGACGCTGCCCGGCAGTGCCGGATGGTTAACCTGCGCCACCTGGGGATGCTGCGCCAGCCACTGTGCAATCTGCACGCTGCTTTCATGATGTTGACGCAGACGCACGCCGAGGGTACGCAAGCCGCGGCTGGTCATATAGGCGGTGTCGGCATCCACCATCTGGCCCATCAGATAGGCGTTCTCGCGCAGCTGCTCCCAGCAGCGGGCGTTGGAAACCGCGGTACCAATCATCCCGTCAGAGTGGCCAATCAGGTACTTCGTCGCCGCCTGAATCGAGATGTCGATACCAAAATCGAGCGCCTTAAACAGCACCCCTGCCGCCCAGGTGTTATCAATCATGATGATAGCGTCCGGCGCTTTGCTGCGTACCGCCTGCACAATGGCTGGCACATCATGCACTTCCATGGTGATAGAGCCGGGTGATTCCAGGAACACAATCCGGGTGTTGGGCTGGATCAGCTCGGCGATGTTCGCGCCAATCTGCGGATCGAACCAGTCGGTAGTGACCCCCAGCTTGCTGAGGATTTTGGTGCAGAAGTCCTGGCTTGGCTCGTAGGCGGTGTTGGTCATCAGGATATGGTCGCCCTGCTCAACGAACGCCAGAATGGTATTGGCCACCGCCGCGGCACCGCAGGGGAAGAGCGCACAGCCCGCGCCGCCCTCCAGCTCGCACATCGCTTCCTGTAACGAGAAGTGGGTCAGCGTGCCGCGACGCCCGTAAAACAGTTCACCGTTGGCCCGGTTACGGGTGGCGTGCTTTTTCGCCTCCACGGTATCAAACACCAGCGACGAGGCGCGCTGGATGACGCTGTTCACGGAACCAAGGGTATATTTTTTACTGCGTCCCGCCTGGACAAGGGTGGTATCAAGATGCTTCTCTTTCATGTCTGCGCAACCTGTTTTTATACGTCTGGACGTCCAGACTATCACGAAAGTAAAAATGGTCACCTTAACGGTAGTGGGTTCAGCGGAAAATTTTTTAAAATTTGTTTCCGGGAAATTTTTCCTGCGTAAGCGCAAGGAAAATGAAACGAATTTACGGCACTATGTAAATACTAATGAGAACTACTATCAATTCGACGTTGTTTTGATATTATTATGCTCAGATTTTGTGATTTGCGTCCTGGAGATACCGAGTGGGTAATAATTTGATGCAGACGGACCTCTCCGTCTGGGGTATGTATCATCATGCCGACATCGTGGTGAAGATTGTCATGATCGGCCTGATTCTGGCGTCTGTCGTCACCTGGGCTATTTTCTTTAGCAAGAGCGTAGAGCTTCTTTCCCATAAACGCCGCCTTAAGCGCGAGCAGCAGCAGCTGGCCGAAGCCCGTACCCTGAATCAGGCGAGCGACATGGCCGCCTCCTTCCAGGCGAAGAGCCTGACCACCCTGTTAATCAACGAAGCGCAGAACGAGCTCGAACTTTCTGCAGGCAGTGAAGACAACGAAGGGATTAAAGAGCGTACCGGCTTCCGCCTTGAGCGTCGCGTTGCGGCCGTTGGCCGTCATATGGGACGGGGTAACGGTTACCTGGCGACCATCGGCGCGATTTCGCCGTTCGTCGGTCTGTTCGGTACCGTCTGGGGCATCATGAACAGCTTTATCGGCATCGCCCAGACGCAAACCACCAACCTCGCGGTTGTGGCGCCCGGCATCGCCGAAGCGCTGCTGGCAACAGCCATTGGTCTGGTGGCGGCAATCCCGGCAGTCGTGATCTATAACGTCTTCGCCCGTATGATTGGCAGCTACAAAGCGACCCTCGGCGACGTTGCCGCTCAGGTCCTGCTGCTGCAAAGCCGCGATCTGGATCTCAGCGCCAGCTCGGCTAAGCCGATTCGTTCTGCTCAGAAATTTCACGTAGGTTGATTCGTCATGGCAATGCGTCTTAATGAAAATCTGGACGATAACGGCGAAATGCACGAAATCAACGTGACGCCGTTTATCGACGTTATGCTGGTTCTGCTGATTATCTTCATGGTGGCGGCGCCGCTGGCGACCGTAGACGTGAAGGTGAATCTGCCTGCGTCATCCAGTCAGCCGCAGCCGCGCCCGGAAAAACCGATTTATCTCTCTGTAAAAGCCGATAAATCTATGTTCCTCGGCAACGATCCGGTGACCGATGAGTCGGTGATCCCGGCGCTGAACGCCCTGACCGAAGGCAAGAAAGAGACTACCGTCTTCTTCCGCGCCGATAAGACGGTCGATTACGAAACCATGATGAAGGTAATGGACACGCTGCACCAGGCGGGTTACCTGAAAATTGGTCTCGTCGGCGAAGAGAAAGCGGCGGCGAAATAAAGAGAAACGGCAACCCACGGGTTGCCGTTTTTGTATTTGCCGGATGGCGCCTGCATGCGAAACGTAGGCCGGGTAAGGCGAAGCCGCCACCCGGCACTGCACCATCAGCCTAAATGTTCCCCACCGCACACGCCGTGCACTTCTGCGGTCACGTAGCTGGACTCCTGACTTGCCAGATAGACATAGACCGGCGCCAGCTCCGCAGGCTGCCCTGCGCGCTTCATCGGCGTCTGCTGACCAAACTGCGGGAGCTTCTCCTGAGGCTGACCGCCGGAGACTTGCAGCGCCGTCCAGATAGGACCAGGGGCTACCACGTTGACGCGCACGCCGGTCTCAGCCACCTGTTTCGCCAGCCCGCGGCTGAAGTTGAGAATAGCCGCTTTAGTGGAAGCATAGTCCAGCAGATGCGGGCTCGGCTGATAGGCCTGAATCGAGGAGGTGGTGATAATGCTCGACCCGGCGGGCAGCAGCGGCAGTGCCTCCTGGGTAATCCAGAACAGAGCCAGCACGTTCACGGCATAGGTCTGCTTAAACTGCTCGGTGGTGATATCGGCAATCTTCTCCACCGCCACCTGCTTACCGGCTACCAGCGCCAGCACGTCCAGCCCACCCAGCTCCTGATGGGCTTTATGTACCAGCGAGCGGGCAAATTGTTCATCGCTCAGGTCGCCAGGGATGAGCACCGCTTTGCGCCCGGCCTCTTCAATAAGCTGCTTAACCTGCTGGGCGTCCTCTTCTTCGGCGGGCAGATAGTTAATGGCGACATCTGCTCCTTCACGCGCGTAAGCGATGGCGGCAGCGCGTCCAATCCCGGAATCGCCCCCTGTCACCAGTGCCTTACGATCCTGTAGTCTGCCGCTGCCTTTATAGCTCTTTTCGCCGCAGTCCGGCACCGGGTCCATCTTGCTCTGCAGCCCCGGTACAGGCTGTTTCTGCTTGGGATATTCGCCGGTGTAGTACTGGGTTGTCGGATCCTGAATTTTGCTCTGAGAGTTTGCCATAGGTGTTCTCCTTGAGGGGTTAATCAGACTTTAAGCTTAGGAGAATCAACTGGGCTGTGAGGATTATTCAGTATAATCCTTAAAAGAAATGGGCTGATCAGAAACAGGCGAGACGGCAGGGTTCGGCGAGAGGTTACGGCTTTTGCGGTGGAATGTCCGCTTTGGCGGCCAGCACCTCTTCATTCAGCGCAACGGTGGTCACGCTGGTGGTGCGATAGCCTTCATCAGCCAGCTTACGGGTGACGCGCAGGGTCGCGGTTTCACGTGCCAGAATATATTGATAATTGGTTTCCAGGCGCGCCAGTATTTTTTCTTTTAAATCCGGACGCTGTTGCATAATGGCGTTTATTGTCGCGCCATAGATCTCTTCTTTTACCTGCAATGGATAAATTTCACGGCGATTCTGCCATTTCAGACGCACCAGGCCCGCCGGAATGGAGAGCAGATCTTTAGCAATTCTTTGTATTTCAGCGTTTTTAATCTCTTTAAGCGCGGCAAGGTTTTGCTCTAAGATAAATTCATCGCTTTTTTTGTCATCTAAAGCTAAATAAACGTTGTTGTTATCAACATCCTTCACGTTATTCATCCTCTAGCGTATAAAACACAGGCGTGTTTTTTTCGCAGGTAATAAGATTCAACCAGATTTCATTACCGGCTTCGTTAATCTCATCGGTTTTTTCCGCCAATATTTGACTTAGTGCCTGGGCATCTATTTCCCCCTCCGCCTGCAAATCATTCAGCAGCCGGGCGAACACCTCGATTTTAACTACCCGAAATAACCGGTCTTTAATATGCCGATCGTGCTCTTCAAGCAACATATTGCGGGAGTTACCGGTACGGGTAACGCCAATTAATATATCTGGCGCGTAATCAGCGAGTGTTCTTTTCCCCTTAGTGAAATTGGCATTGCTTTCTGCTTCTGGCGGTTTTGGTTCCACGGAAGAAATGTGAAACTTGGCCGGAACCAGATTGTCGGGCAACATTTTATATTTCCTTTAATTTCAACGGGGTAGGGTTGTCTGGAGTGTGAGATTCGTTGACAATAACATGAGGCAAATTTAAAATCAAAAAAAATGGAGCCTGCCTATATGAACAGCATTTTTTATACTGTCATTACTTTGTTATTGCTTACCGCCGTAGTTCTTTTATTGATGCGCGAGTTCAATAAAAGTAGCGATGTGGGGAGCGCGCACGTCCCGCCTCAGCCGGAGCGGATGTCAAAAGAAGAGGGCGAAGACCATTTTTCTGTGTTAATGAATGCGATTACCCCGGTTTGGTACTGGCGCGTTAACCATGAATATATTGATTTCCTCCATGCCACAATTAAACGAATGAATATGGTGGAAATAAATAGCATTCCTGACCTGTTTGAGGCGCAGCGTCGTTGCAGCGATCTTAACTCGGCGGTCTACAAATATTACGACAATATTAAGAAGCGCTGCCTGAACGGCGAAAAAGTGTCGCACACCGATCTGGAGGTGATGAACCTGCGCCAGTGTTTTCGCGAGTTCAGCCTGGAGGCGTATCCCTCGCTGGTGGTGCTGGTGTGGCCTGAGTATCAGCGCCCGGTGGTAAAGCCTGAGCAAGTGTAGGGGATCTGTTGTTTAGTTGTTGCAAACAATTTGGGCCATTGCGATATACTGCACACTGGTTTCGTTTGCAGACAGGACTCTATGGAACGCTTTTTTGAAAACGCAATGTATGCCTCCCGCTGGTTGTTAGCTCCGGTCTATTTTGGCCTCTCGCTGGCGCTGGTGGCGCTCTGTATTAAATTCTTTCAGGAAATTTTTCACGTTCTGCCGCATATATTCAGCATCGCTGAATCTGACCTGATCCTGCTTTTGCTGTCGCTGGTGGATATGACGCTGGTGGGCGGCCTGCTGGTGATGGTGATGTTTTCGGGCTACGAAAATTTCGTCTCGCAGCTGGATATCTCCGCGGATAAAGAGAAGCTGAGCTGGCTTGGCAAAATGGATGCGTCGTCGCTGAAAAACAAAGTGGCGGCGTCGATTGTGGCGATCTCCTCCATTCACCTGCTGCGGGTGTTCATGGATGCCAAAAATATCCCTGACAACAAGATGATGTGGTACGTGATTATCCACCTCACGTTTGTGCTGTCGGCATTTGTGATGGGATATCTGGACAAGCTGAGCCGCAAATAAGACAAAACGCCTGATGGCGCTGCGCTTATCAGGCTTACGGGGAGTCTGTAGGTCGGGTAAGCGCAGCGCCACCCGACACTATCCTCTGAAATTATTTATCCGAAGAGGCTTGCCACAGATTCAGCTGCCCGTCGGCCACATGCTGGTCAATCCGCTGCAGCTCCTCTTCGCTAAAGTGCAGGTTATTCAGCGCCTGCACATTCTCCTCCAGCTGCTCCGTCCGGCTGGCGCCAATCAGTACCGAGGTGACACGCTCATCTTTCAGCAGCCAGCTCAGCGCCATCTGCGCCATCGTCTGTCCGCGCGCCTGGGCCATCTCATTGAGCAAACGCAGGCTGTTCAGGTTGGCTTCGGTCAGCATATTTTCCGTCAGGCCGCGCGCCTTTTTGCCCTCACGCTGCATGCGGGAGCCGTCAGGAATGCCGTTCAGGTATTTTCCGGTCAACAGCCCCTGGGCCAGCGGCGTAAAGGCGATGCAGCCGGTGCCGTTAGCGGCCAGGGTATCCAGTAAGCCGCTCTTGTCCACCCAGCGGTTAAGCAAGTTGTATGAGGGCTGGTGGATAAGCAGCGGAATTTTCCACTCGCGCAGCAGCTCCGCCATTTTCTGGGTCCGCTCCGGCGAATATGAGGATATGCCTACGTAGAGCGCTTTCCCGCTCTGCACCGCCTGCGCCAGCGCAGAAGCGGTCTCCTCCATTGGCGTGTTTTCATCGACCCGGTGTGAATAGAAGATATCCACGTAGTCCAGCCCCATCCGCTTGAGGCTTTGATCGAGGCTGGCGAGCAGATACTTGCGCGAACCGCCCGCACCGTAAGGCCCCGGCCACATGCCATAGCCCGCTTTGGTGGAGATAATCAGTTCGTCGCGATAAGCCGCGAAATCATCGCGCAGCAGGCGGCCAAAATTTTCCTCCGCGCTGCCCGGCGGTGGGCCATAGTTATTGGCGAGATCGAAATGGGTGATGCCGCAATCGAAGGCTTTTCGCAGCAGGGCGCGCTGTGAGTCGAGGGCGTGGACGTGGCCGAAGCTGTGCCACAGGCCGAGTGACAGGGCGGGTAAACGCAGGCCGCTTTTACCGCAGTAACGGTACTGCATCGTCTCGTAGCGGTCAGGGGAGGCGTTCCAGGGCATGATGTCTCCTTTCTTAGTGATTGATTTTCGAAACAGCGTTTCTATTCTAACCTTAGTTCGTTCACAATTCATGGAGATATGCGATGACGCGTATGACCGCCAAAGACTTTCCTCAGGAATTGCTCGACTACTACGACTATTACGCTCACGGCAAAATCAACAAACGTGAGTTCCTCAATCTGGCTGCCCGTTATGCGGTTGGCGGCGTCACGGCGCTGGCGCTGTTTAATATGCTTAAGCCCAATTACGCCCTCGCGGAGCAGGTGAAATTCACCGATCCCGATATCCTGCCCGAATACATCACCTATCCCTCCCCGGACGGCCATGGCCAGGTGCGCGGCTATCTGGTGAAACCGGCCAAAGCCACCGGCAAAGTGCCGGCGGTGGTGGTGGTTCACGAAAACCGCGGGCTCAATCCCTACATTGAGGACGTGGCGCGTCGGGTAGCGAAAGCGGGCTACATCGCCCTGGCGCCGGATGGTTTAAGTTCGGTGGGCGGTTACCCCGGCAATGATGAGGAGGGCAAGATCCTGCAGCAGAAGGTCGATCCGACGAAGCTGATGAATGACTTCTTTGCCGCCATCGGGTTTATGCAAAAACACCCGGACGCTACCGGTAAAGTGGGGATCACCGGTTTTTGCTACGGCGGCGGTGTCTCTAATGCCGCCGCGGTCGCCTGGCCAGAGCTGGCCTGCGCGGTCCCTTTTTATGGCCGCCAGCCACCGGCGGCGGATGTCGCCAAAATTAAGGCGCCGCTGCTGCTGCATTACGCCGAGCACGACAAGAATGTTAACGAGGGGTGGCCTGCCTATGAGGCCGCGCTTAAAGCTAACGGTAAGGTGTACGAAGCCTGGATCTATCCGGGGGTCAACCACGGGTTCCATAATGACTCTACCCCGCGTTACGACGAACCTGCTGCCGAATTAGCGTGGAAAAGAACCCTGGGATGGTTTGAGAAATATTTGAGTTAAGAAAATACCCGGCAGCCTCAGGCTGCCGGGTAGGCGTGGTCATCAGAAGCTGTAGCTCATACCTGCCTGAACACTGGCGTCGTTATCGACATCGCCCGTGCCATAGTAAATGCCGGTATTTATCGAGAAGTTGTGCGCGATAGTGGCATTCACGCCCGCACCAAACATTCCCATGCTGTTGTTATGACCTGCGGTGTTGTGATAATCCGCTGCCTGGATATCGGTATCATCGCTGAACTCTTTCTGCACGCGGGCATCCAGCCATGGCATGATCTGCACGTTTTTGTTCAGATCGGTCAGGGTGGTGGTCAGACGCAGACCCGCGCCGCCGTTCCAGGAGGAGACCTGGCTGTCAGCAAAGGTCACTTCTCTGTCGGAGAAGCCGTTAGCTTTGGTCTGATCCCAGCCGAGGATGGCGTATGGTTGCAGCACGGTTTCGCCTGGCAGCAGCACGTTCACCCCGGTACGAGCCTGAGCCATATACAGGCTACCGTCTGTGGAGCCGTGCAGCGCTTCGGTCATGCCGCTGGTGTCGCCAGTGACGTTATGCGCGGAGAGGGAGTAGCGCATATCGCCATAGCTGAAGCTGGCGTCGGCGAACATGCCCCACTGACGACCGTTCAGCGCCTGCTGCCAGCCGCCATACAGGCTGTAGTAGTTACCATAGACGGTGTCCTTGAAGCTGTCCGGGCCGTTGGCGGTATCTTCAACGCGGCTACGGGTCCAGGCCAGTGCCACGCCGCCGGTTACGCTGTCCCCGTTAGCGAGGTACGCCGTCCAGTCAACGCCTCCCTGTGCGCCCTGAGTGATGCTCTTGTAATCCACATCGTTGCTGAAGTTACCGTTCTGATAGAGGAAATCTCCCCACAGCTGGGCCCCTTCCTGCTGTTCACCTGTCAGGCCAGCAAAGTGCAGGCGATCCAAATGGCTGGCGATGTCATCAGTGACCTGATGGCCCGCCTGTTCGGCTGCATCCAGCCCGGCGACTAATCCCTGGACATCGCTGGCCAGTGCGCCACGTGAGCTGTTAAAGACAATATTCCAGTCCTGGCTGTTATCGCCAGGCACAATGCTCAGAGCATTGTTGTAGTTATAAGCCGCGCTGCGGTTTTCAACCTGCTGCTGACCGTTGCTGAAGGTCGCATTGGCGGCCGTTTCCGGCGTGGTGGTTGCCGTAGTCGTGGTAAAGGACCCCAGCACGATGTTCTGCTGATTGAGCGCCGAAGAGGTAATGTTATTGACTACCACAGCGTTACGGGAGCCGGTGATCTGGCCGAAGTTAACCCGGCTATCGGTGCTCATGTTCACTACGGCATTACTACCCGTGGTGTCGGCGGTCAGGGTGGAGCCGTTTTGCAGACTCCATGTAGTTGAATCGTTAATGGTGTCGAGGCTGATGCTGTTATCGCTGGTGGTATTCACAGTTTCAAACTGATTAATTTGCCCGGAAATAGAGCTACCCGCATCCATCGACAGGGTATCGTTGCCGTCTCCGCCGCTGACATTACCGGTGACGTGGGAATCATTCACCAGGACCACCGTATCATCGCCTGCGCCGGTCGTAATATTGCCGTCAACGTTAGCACCGTTTTGCAGAGTAATGGTGGTATCGCCACTGTTCTGGCTGGCATTCAGGTCGCCATTAATGGTGCTGTTATCCACCAGAACGGTATTGGTGGAGTTACCGTCCAGCGTCACATTGCCGTTCACGACGCTGTTATTGGTGAATGACAGGTTGGTCTGGCCTTTTTCGTTAATAACCCCGATGTCGCCGGTCACGGTGCTGTTGTTCAGTGCCAGCGTATCCTGAGTGGTACCGTACAGTGCCACTGCCAGATCGCTAAAGGCATCAACGTTGATATTCTGGAAGGGCTGGTACTGGCTCAGTGTTTCTACGATGGTATCGAGATTTTGCGCCACCTGGCTGTTAGTTGCATCCACGCTGGCGTTCGTCAGGGTAAGGGAGGTATCGGATTTATCGCTGCCGACGTAGATACCGCCATTATCCATGATGCTGTCGCTCATGGCGATGGTTTGGGTGCCCTGACCGGCGCTGATAATACTGCCATGCAGTGCGCTGCCGTTGCTGATATTCACGTCGTGGTACCCTGCATCGAGCGGGTCGAGATAGATGGCGGCGCCCATCATATAATCTTTGTCTCGCTGATAGGCCCCGTCGCTGTTCTGGCCGTTCAGCGTGGAGTCATTGACGTTGATCGTTGTATTGGTGGTCTTGAATGCGGAACCGACTTCAATCATATCCACTTTGGCATTGTCAGTGACGTTAATATTCACGGTACCGCCATTGCTTCCCTGAATATAATAACCGGACATGTCCGTACCTGTCACAGTTAAGGTCTGCGTATCGCCTGTTTTACGGTCACCATCCATATAAATATTGGTTGCTGTTTCATTTGCCATAACGGCATCAGTGACCCCTGGATCCTGATAGAAACTGCCGTCCGGATATTCTTTCAGGCCGCAGGTCTGGGTGGTGTCACCATTCTGGCAAGGCGTGGCAGGGGTCTCGCCTGCCTGGGCAGCAAACGAGGCAAGTGACAGTAATACACACTGTGACAACAAGGTCCTTTTCATTGAAATACGCATTTCTTCATCTCTTATAACCGGATCAAAGTGAATTCTTTTTAAACCAGATATGCGTAATTAAGAACTTTCTCAGACGAAAAGGGTGTAATGAAATTTGAAATTATATCAAGCCATTAAATGACCATTTTTATAAAAACAAATGATTGGTTTTTCTAAATATATCTGTTTTGTGAATGTTACAGTTTTATTAACGTACAAAAAGTAAGACTTTTTCCGCTTGAGCAGGAAAATTCTCTGTCAAGAGAGATCGGACGACTAACCCTTTAGAGTTATGTGGATTATGAATGGAGAGCCTGATTTACATTTGTAAATTTTATGAAATCTAATATCACGTTATTTAGAGGGGTATTTGTCCTGGCGTGATTATCCTTTTCCGGCCCGGTAAACAGAAATGAAAAGTTTTATAAAAATAACCAGGAAAAGGTATTGCTTCGTCTTTTCTTGCCGATAACGAGGGTAATACTCGCCTCCGGGCGACATCTCCCTCAGGCAAGGAAAGAGTTATGCGTATATTTCGTAATCTTACAATCCGGTTCGTGATGCTGACGATTCTGGGTATCTTCTGTTTAATGTGGGCGGGCGTGGGATTGTATGGCTCATGGGCGCTCTCCCGCGTGGCGGATGGCAATGAGGTCGATCGCCAGCTGGTCAGACAGATGACGGTGCTCAGCCAGGGCAACGATCAATACTTCCGTTTTGTTACCCGGCTGAGCCGCGCGATGGAGACGCAGGCGGCAGGCGGCAAGGCCGATTTTGCCGCTGTGCAGCAGGCGCTGGATACCATGAGCATCAGGCTCGACGAGCTGAAAGCCATGTCGCCGGGGCCAATGGATGCCGACGTCTCCGCCCGGGTGATCGCCAGCTGGCAGGCGTTGCTGGATAACGGCGTTAAGCCCCAGATGCAGCTGGCTCAGCAGGGCAACCTTGAGGGCTATCGCCAGCAGGCGAACAATGTCACCCCACCGCTAAGCCGCGCCTTTGGCGAGAGCGCCGGACAGTTCAATAAGGCCGCCGACACGATCCTCGACACCACCCGGGTGACGGTGGATGGCTTCACCAGCACTACCCGCACGGTAATGATTACCGCAACGATTATCGGCCTGCTGATCCTGCTGTTCGCCGACCGTTATCTGGTTGCCATGCTGGTGAAACCTCTTGAGCAGCTCCGCCACCATTTTCGCCTGATTGCGCAGGGGGATCTTAGCCAGCCGATCGCGCCTTTTGGCCGTAACTGTGTGGGCCAGCTGGTACCGCTGCTGACGGCGATGCAGGAGAGCCTGCGCGAGGCGGTGAGCACCATCCGCAACGGCAGCGAGAACATCTGGCGCGGGGCGACGGAGATCTCCAGCGGCAATAACGATCTCTCGTCCCGTACCGAAGAGCAGGCAGCGGCGCTGGAAGAGACCGCCGCCAGCATGGAGCAGCTCACCGCCACGGTGAAGCTCAACGCGGATAATGCCCGTCAGGCCAGCGAGTTGGCGGACGTCGCCTCTGTCAGCGCCAGTCGCGGCGGCGCGCTGGTGGAAAATGTGGTCAGTACCATGACCGGGATCTCCATCAGTTCGAAGAAGATTGCGGAGATCACCAGCGTCATCAACAGCATCGCCTTCCAGACCAATATTCTGGCCCTCAACGCGGCGGTGGAAGCGGCGCGGGCGGGCGAGCAGGGGCGTGGCTTTGCGGTGGTAGCCGGTGAGGTACGGAATCTCGCCAGCCGCAGCGCGAACGCGGCAAAAGAGATCGAGGGGTTAATCTCTGACTCCGTCTCCCGCGTGGAGGAGGGGGCCAAACTGGTGACCGAGACTGGCACCACCATGGAGGCGGTGCTGCGCGACATTACTGGCGTCACCACCATCATGAAGCAGATTGCCAGCGCCTCGGAAGAGCAGAGCAAAGGCATTTCGCAGGTTGGGGTGGCGATCACCCAGATGGACGGCGTGACCCAGCAGAATGCCTCGCTGGTGGAGCAGGTGTCGGCGGCGGCTTCCGCACTGGAGCGCCAGACCGAAGAGCTGCAACGTTCGGTGCAGAAGTTCCGTCTGGCAGACTAACGCCGGGCAAGCTGCGCGTCGCTGATCAATTGCGTCACCTGCGACAGGTGACCAATTTTCACTTCGCTGGAGCGCTGAAACTTGCTTTTGTCGATCAGCAGCAGCGACTGGCTGGCGCGGCCCAGCAGCTGCGATTTAAACCCGGCGCTGTGCGGGGTGGGATCCCACATCACACCCTGCTCATCCACCCCTTCACACGAGAAGATAAACAGGTCAATTTCCAGCGATTTCAGCAGCGTCACCAGGGCCGGATTCACATAGCAGCGGTATTTGCGCTCCAGCGTCCCGCCCGAGCAGATCAGGGTGATGCGCTCGCGCTTCGCCATCTCATGACAGATGGGCAGGCTGTTGGTAAAGACCGTCAGGGCGATATCCGGCAGCTGCCGCGCCAGGTGAAAGCAGGTTGAGCTGGCATCCAGGGCCAGCGTCATGCCTTCGCTGACCCAGTCCAGCGCATGACGGGCGATATCGGCTTTATCCGCGTAGTGACTTTTCAACCGCGCGCCAAAGGGCTCTCCGCCGTCGCGGTGATCCGGGTGGATCGCCCGCGCCCGCCCGTGATGGCGCACGATCTTGCCCTGCTGCTGCAGCAGTTTCAGATCGCGCCGAATCGTCTCTTTACTCACGCCAAGCGCGGCGGCCAGCGCCTCTGTTGTCAGCCAGTCGGAGGCCGCCAGCAGGCGGATAAGATCCTGATGACGGGGGCTTTTCATGGTTCTGTTCCGGTACGGGTGAAGGCGAGCGGCGTCTGGCCAATCGCCACGCCGTTTTTGCCGGTGTGCTTAATCTGGTACATCGATCGGTCGGCACGGCGCAGGGCATTGACGAAATCATCCTGCTCCAGCACTTCGTCAATCCCTACCGAGGCGCCGACCTGCGCCTGGCCATTATCCAGCTCGAACGGCGTCAGCGCCGCCTGCAGACAACGGTGGGCGGTGCTGTTCACCCGCACACTGGAAAGCGGGAAAGGCAACAGTAGCACGAACTCATCGCCACCCAGGCGGCCAACGATGGCCTCCGGCGGACAGGCATCGCGCAGGCGCTGGCTGAGCTGGATCAGCAGCTCATCGCCGCTGCGATGACCAAAAGTGTCGTTCACCGTTTTAAAATCATCAAGATCGATAAAAGCGATGCTGAGCGGCCCCTGGGCCTTAAGCTGGGCGAAGTGCTTAAGCAATGCGTGACGGTTGGCAAGGCCAGTGAGCGGATCGTGATTAGCCAGCTGGGCCAGTTGCTCTTCGTACTGCTTCTCTTTGGTCATGTCGATATGGGTGCCGGTCACCTTCAGGGGGTTGCCGTTTTCATCCCAGTCCGTCACCCGTCCGCGGTCCAGCACCCAGGTGACGGTGCCGTTTTTGTGCTGCATGCGGTGCAGCGCTTCATAGAAGGGCGTTTTGCCGTGCAGGTGATCGTAGAAGGCATCCAGCACGTTCTGTTTGTCATCCGGATGCAGATGCTCACGCCAGATCTCAAACTGCGCATTCAGCTCCTTGGGCTGATAGCCCAGCATCGCACCCCAGCGGCGGTTATAGATAATCAGCTTGCCGGTAGGAACGTCGAGCTGCCATAAACAGAGACCGGTTCCGTCGAGCGCAGCACTGAGCTTGTTTCGGGCGTCACGCGCCAGCCTGGCAAGCCGGGCATTGTGCTTTTTGAGATTCTGAATCTGTTGTTTCAGCGCCTTTTCTGACATGCGAATAATCTGAAGAAAGAAATTATTGATGCCAGTTTACTGGATGGAAGTAAATATGGTGTTGAAAAAAGAGAGGGATTTGCGTTAAGGCTTATATTGAAGGTCTTATAAACAGCCAGGAAATAAGAAATGAGGGGCCTGAAAAAGCCAGGTGGAATAATCACCTGGCATTTTTATTAGTGGGTCGCTTCGCCGACCAGGCCGCCCGCCCCTGCGCCAAGGGCGGCGCCTTTGAGAACGCTATTGCCGGTTACGGCGGCTGCACCAGCCCCTACAGCGGCACCAATGGCTCCCCCCTTACGCGCGGCTTTGCCTTTCTCACCGTTTTTAAACATTGCCCCGGTACCCGCGCCAACCACCGCGCCACCGACGGTGGATTTTACGCTTTTCCCGGCTACTGCGCCGATGGTGGCACCCACCAGCGCCCCGGTAGCGGTTTTATCTGCCGCCAGGCTGGTAGCAGAGAAGATCAGCGCGCCGATCATCAAAGTGATTTTCATGGTTTTCATGGCTGTTCCCTTATAAATATGCAGTGAGACGTTGGGGATACTGCCAGCTGCGCGGTTTGCCAGGTAGGCCAATAATGCCGTAGTGGGGAAACTCAACGTAATCTGACCGTCGCCGGGCGGTGGCCCGCCCGGCACAGGGGTTAGCCCTGACGTTTATCTTCAGTGTTGGTATCAAAATCGCTTGCCGCATGGCGCTCATGCAGCTGTTCGCTCAGCTCGCCATTGGTGCGGTTGACGATACGCCCGCGCTTCACCGCCGGACGGCTGGCGACATCCTTCGCCCAGCGCTGAACGTTCTTGTAGCTTTCGGCATCGAGGAACTCTGCCGCGCCGTAAACCTGGCCCAGCGCCACGCTGCCAAACCACGGCCAGATGGCAATGTCGGCGATGGTGTACTCTTCACCCGCCACGTAGCGACCCCGCGCCAGCTGTTTATCCAGCACGTCGAACAGACGTTTGGCTTCCATGGTGAAGCGGTCAATGGCGTACTCGATTTTTACCGGGGCATAGTGATAGAAGTGGCCGAAACCGCCGCCAAGGAACGGGGCAGCGCCCTGCAGCCAGAATAGCCAGTTCAGGGTTTCCACTCGTCCAGCCGGATCTTTTGGCAGGAAGTGGCCGAACTTTTCCGCCAGATAGAGCAGGATATTGCCGGACTCAAACACCCGGGTTGGCGGCGTGGTGGAGTGGTCGCGCAGGGCCGGAATTTTAGAGTTCGGGTTGACCTCAACAAACCCGCTTGAGAACTGATCGCCTTCGCCGATGCGGATCAGCCATGCATCATATTCCGCACCGGTGACGCCGAGCGCCAGCAGCTCTTCCAGCAGAATAGTGACCTTCTGGCCGTTTGGCGTACCCAGTGAATAAAGCTGCAACGGATGTGAACCGACCGGCAGGGTTTTCTCGTGAGTGGCGCCTGAGATTGGGCGGTTGATGCTGGCGAACGCGCCGCCGCTGTTGTTCTGCTTCCATTCCCAGACTTTCGCTGGCTGGTAGTTATTCTCGGACATGTTGATCTGCCTTTTTGTGGAGGTGTTGAGGCAGTGTAGCAGCTGTTCCGTGAACGGTTTAACGAACTGAGCGCATAAGATTATGCGCTCAACGGGATGCCTGCTGGTGTGCTAAAAACATAATGTTTTACCCGGGTAAAAAAACGGGGCCCCTGAGGGCCCCGTTGAAGGGACATAATAATCAGAACGACTTGCGTAAACGCAGGCTGAAAGTATGCGCCTGGTAACGATCGCCGGCCTGCAGGTCGTAACGCGCGTCAAAGCTCAGATCGTTGGCGTCGTAGAGCGTGGTGCCGATAGCTACGCTGGCCATATCTTTCACCGGTGAAGCTCCTTTGGTGATAAAGCTGGTTTCACCCACGGCATCGGCGGCATAGGTCGCATGGCTGCTGACCTGGCGGTTATCGTACTGGTGGATCCAGGAGAGCTGGGCAAACGGCGTCAGATTACCCAGACCGGTGGAAAAGCTCTTCTCCAGGCGGGCGCCGATATCGCTGACTACCGACTGCGTATGGGTGCTGCTGACATCCAGCGCCATCCCATTGCCGCCAGTTTCGCTGTAGCCCTCCACATGCTGATAACCGTAGGTCAGGCCCGCGAGCGGGGTCAGTACCACGTCGGCTGGCAGCGTGATCGGGTAACCCAGCTCGCTTTGCAGAGTGACCGACTGGCCGTTGAACTTGCCGTGCGCCGCGCCGGAGAAACCGGTGAAATCGGCGCGGCGAACGGAGCTGTAGTTCTGACGGTTCAGGCCCGCGGAGAGGTTCAGATACCACGGATTGCCGGTGTAGGCCGCATAACCAATCACCCCATAGTTATCGGCGGTGGAGTTGTTGCCGCTCAGGTTGTCTTTACCATGTACGGAGGTGTTGCTGTAGTTCAGCGCCGCGCCCAGACGCCAGGCGTCACCCAGGGCACGGTCGGCACCGATGATCAGGCCGCCAAATTTCGCTGAGTAACCGCTCACGTCGTCACTGCTCTGCTGGCGGGCATAACCGCCGAACGGCTGACCCCAGACAATCCAGTTTTCTGCGTAGTCATCACCGGTTGCCACCCCGCTCACGCCGGAGGCCTGTGGATTACGCACGGCATCGATGTGAGCACCCACTACGGCCTGAGCGGTAGAGATGGCAACGGTTGCCGCTGAGCTGGTGTTGAGATTCTGGCTGGTAGAGAGACGCTCGCCAACGCGGTTCGCCTCTTGTTTACCTTCAATTGCCAGCGAGGCGTTATACAAATTCAGCAGTTGCGGTGAGGCGATACCGGAGTAGCTCGCCAGCCCGCCCAGTGACGCGGTAGCGCTTGGGATAGTGGCATAGCCCCGTTTGGTCGGCTGAGCAGGTGTGGGTTCCGCTGGCGCAGGCTGGGTCGGCTGTGCCGGGGTCGTAACGACCGGCGGGGCGATCTCAGGCTCGGTCACCACAGGCGGGGTCACTTCTGGCGTCGGCTCAGGCTGCGGCTGCGGCTGGGGCTGTGGCTCTACCGGATCGGGAGTGACCGGCTCTGCGCCCAGGGTTAACACCAGCGCCTTGCTCGTCGCATCTTCATACACGGTGCCGTTGACCGCACCACGGTAGCCGAGCGCTTTATAGTTCAGCTGATCGGCATGGTAGTCGGTCTGGGCGCCACTGGCGTTGATGACCACATAGCGCTGCCCTTCAGCGAACTTATAGGTGCTGCCGGTGCGCAGCAGATTGATGCTTGAGCCCGCGTCGATAGTGGCATTACCGCTGACGTTCAGACGACCATATCCGGCGTCGGCAAGCACATCGCCGTTAGCCTCGGCCAGATCGGAGATGCCGGAGATGAGCGTTGCGGCCGCTTTCTGATGATAATCACCCAGAATGTTGATGCTGTTATTGACCTGAAGGGACGCGGCTTCGTTCAGTACGGTGCCGGTCGTCACTTCAATGTCGTCGCTCATCTGCATTGCCATCAGGCCATACTCAGGGATAACGCTAAACGTGCTGACATTATCGTTGAGCAGCAGCGAGCCGCTGCCAAATGTGACATTAGAGCCAGTAATGGTGCCCGTCGCGCCGTCGATGCCGGTCAGCGTGCCCATGGTGGTGCCACCGTTAAGAGTTAATGGTGCCGTGCTGGTGGAGTAAATATCACCGGTAATGGTGCCGGTATTGGTGAGGGTTACCGTGTCACTATTATTACCGTTAACAAACAGGGCATAGCCCCCGCCGCTTAAAAGGCCGTTATTGACGATCTCCGTGTTGCCCTGGTTGTTGTAGTTCCAGATGTAAATCCCGCTCCAGTTACCCGAGATTTCACCGTTGTTCACAATGGAGCCAATAACGCTGTTGTTATTGCTGTTGTTATAGACAGCGGTGTCGTTGGCGGTGATGTTACCGTTATTAACAAGGGTATTAAGGGTGCCGGAGTTGATAATGCCGAAGGAGCTGCCGTTAATCTTCTCATCATTAACGATAGCGTTAATGATGCCCTGGTTGATAATCCCGGAGCTGCCGTAATAATCGGTCGTGCCGCCTTCAATTGTTCCGGTGTTATGCAGGGAGCCAATCGTCCCGCTGTTAAAAATGGCCCCTTTTTGCCCCATGAATATGCCGTTATCGTTATTCACAGAAGAGATAAGGCCGGCATTATTTAGGTTGTCGATGGTGCCCTGATTGTTGATGCCGCGATAGCCCACAATCTTGCCATCCACGGCATTAACCAGGGTGCCGATAGTCCCGGCATTGCTCAAGGTACCGTTGTTGTTATACCCGAAAAGGTTGTAAGAGCCAGGAACTCTCTCGAGCGTGCCGCTGTTAATGAAGGTGTTAATCACCCCCGTCGCACCCACCGCCACGACGCTGCCGTTTTGATACAGGCTCTGGCTGGAGATGGTGCCGTTATTGTTTAGCGTATCTATTGTTCCATCAATCTGAACAATATTGTTGTTTAACAATAAAGGGTTATCAACGGTGTCGCTAATCATCCCATCATTGGTAAGTGTCGTTACAGTGACGCCCGCGTTCACGGTTAAGGCATTGGTAGGGGTGCCGGTGATACTTCCCGCATGGGTAATATGCACCAGCTCTTTTCCGTCAGCGATCTGAATATTACTCGTTGGCGTGTCGATAATTAACTCGGGAGACGTTGCGAAGGCGTGCGCAGCCGTCGATGCAACCAGCAGGGAGATCAGCTGGCTAAGGCGTTTCTTTTCCATGGTATTCCGTCATAAGTAGCGATGATTGTGCAAAGGTTGTGGCGATCTCTTCGGATTAATCCGATATCTTCGGGCGCAGAATATACAATTCGTTGCTGAAAACAATAAGTCCTGCTTAATTATTTCAGGGAGAATTTATTGCATATTTTTTGTAATGTTTATAATTTGACTTAAGGCTGGTGGCGGAATGAGGATATATCCTCACTTATTGCAGGGAACGGTATTGATTAATTTATCTTTATTATTGGCGGGATGTATTTCAGCCAATCCGCAGGGTGCCGTACAAAAAATCGCCAGGGAGAGTGGTCTGATCAGTGAGAAGTTTGATACAGATCCCTTCCCGATTACCAGCTGGCATCGAATCACGCCTCCGGTTGTTTCGTTGCGGGTCTATATCGAGGGGGATGGCTTTGCCTGGAAAAACCGCTTCACACCCTCGGATAATCCGACACCTCGTAATCCAGTTGGCCTGATGCTGGCGGCGGCGGATAGCCATGCCAATGTGCTTTATCTGGCCCGGCCCTGCCAGTTTATCGGGCCGCCTTTGCCGGCGCACTGCCGTGTAAATATCTGGACGCAGGATCGTTTTTCACCTGCGGTCATTGATGCGATGAATGAGGCGCTCAGCCAGATGGTGAAGCGTTATCCCGGCGTGAAGCTCGATTTGGTTGGCTACTCCGGGGGCGGTAATATCGCCGCGCTGTTAGCCGAACGACGGAATGATGTGCGCTCTCTGCGCACGGTGGCGGGCAATCTCGACGTGGCGTATGTCAATGCCCTGCACCGTGTCAGTCCGATGCCCGAGGCGGAAAGCGCTATTGATCGTGCGCCTACGCTTCGCGTCCTGCCACAGATCCACTACAGTGGAGAAGCCGATACCACCGTGCCGCCCGCCGTCGCCAGACGTTTTCAACAGGCGGTGGGGGGGAACTGTGTGCAAACGGAGGTGGTCAGCGGGTTGGGGCATGGCTCCGACTGGGCGGTAGTCTGGCCGCGCTTGCTGGCACAAGATTTGCCGGAGTGTTGAGGTGCGATCAACGTTGAGTGACTTCAGGATGGAACAATGAAAAAGAAAGAGTTTGTGACCCAGGATCTGTTGAGCAAAATCTATCAGGACACCACGGCAGGGCCACGTAAACTTCCTCCTGAAAGACAGCTGGCCGAAGAGTATGGCGTCTCGCGTTTCACCATCCGCCAGGCGCTGGAAAAACTGGTCAGTATTGGCGTGGTGCGGATCGTGCAGGGCTCGGGGATCTGGATCAACGAGCATGCACGCAATAATCCGCTGATTTATAATTCGATCACGGAAAAGCGATTCGATCAGATGCGTTACCGGATGATTAGCCTGCATAAGAGGAGGCCCGATCGCGCGGCGCAGCAGATCTTCGGCATCGATGAAGAGAGTTTTATCTGGCACTTTTGCCGCCTGCGCTACGTCGATGACCAGCCCGTACAGCTGGAAGTGTCCAGCATGCCGGCCGCCGATTTCCCCGATCTTAATCAGCAGGCGATTGAGCGTTCCATTCAGCAGTACGTCTTAAATAAAGGAATGATCATTTCCCATATGCTGACCACCTACCGGGCGGTCAGCGTCAGCCGGGAGCAGGCGGTAATACTGGGCTGCAAAAAAGGCAGCCCAGCAATGCATATTAATAATCGTGGAATACTGGAGGGGGGTCGGGTCTTTGAGGTGAGCGATATTATTGATATCAACTACACCTGCACCTGGGTCAGCCCGTATAACCGCGATAATTTAGCCTGGCGACAACATCAGGGCGTGTGAATCGAGCCGTCCGGCAGGCGGCTTTGCGTCCATTCATGCGGGCGATAAACCAACGGATAGGCCAGAGCTCGCTCTTCATTGAAGGCGGTGCCGATGCCGGGCGCTGTCGGCGGATAAACAAACCCGTCTTTCACCTCAGGCGCGCCAGGGAATACGCTGTCGGTGGCGGCAGAACGCGGAATAAATTCCTGAATGGCGGCATTATGCAAATGAATGTTCAGGTGCGTATTTACCGCCACGCCGATAGGGGTCATATCGCCGGGGCCATGCCAGGCGAGACGCACGCCGAAGGCCTGACAGAGATGCGCAAGCTTCAGCGCCGGTGTAATGCCGCCAATCTGCGAGATGTGGCAGCGAATAAAGTCGATGCGGCGGTTCACAATCAGCTCGTGCCATTCAGCGGGATTATTGAAGAGCTCGCCCATCGCCAGCGGCACGCAGCTCTGCTGGCGAACCTGTTCCAGCCAGGCACTCTGCTGCGGCGGTAAAATATCTTCAATAAAGTAGGGTTGGTAAGGCTCAAGTTGTTTTGCCAGTTGCACCGCCTGCTGCGGGAATAATCGCTCATGAACGTCGTGTAAGAAATGGAGTTTCCAGCCATATTTTTCGCGCAGGGTGCGGAACATCTCCACGGTATTCGCGATGTATTCATGCTGATCGAACCAGGCCCCTGACGTCGGATTTTCCGGGGCATGTAACGCCGATGGCGTTCCGCCATAAAAACCAAGCTGGCAGCGGATATGCCGATAGCCTTGCGCCACCAGTTTATCAACGGAGGCAAAGAGTTCCTCCAGCGTTTCGCCGCTGGCGTGGCTGTAAGCCGGGATCGCATCACGGGCTTTTCCACCCAGCAGCTGATAAAGCGGCATTCCGGCCAGTTGCCCTTTAATATCCCACAGAGCCATATCCACGCCTGAAATCGCGTTGTTCATTGCCGGACCGTTACGCCAGTAAGCGTTAACGTTCATCATTTGCCACAGATCTTCGATGTTATTGGCATCCCGGCCGATGAGCAGCGGCTTAAGGTACTCATCCACCAGGGTTTTCACCGCCAGCGGGCGTTGCTGGAAGGTGGCGCAACCGTGTCCAATGGGCCCGTTTTCGGTGGTGACGCGCACGGTCACCAGGTTATGTCGGTCCGGGCGCGTAATAAAACACTCGATATTTTTGATAATCACAGGCGTCACGAAAAACTCCTTTGCTGCGCTGTGGAAATACGGAATGGGAATATCATCGCCCCAAAAATGTTTACAGGTAAACCATTTTTTTATTATTTATTTTGGTCAGTTATTTTATTCTATTTTAATTAAAAGCCGTACCAATTGTGCATTGCATATTGTTTTACCGTCTTTTAGATGGTTAAGTGTGAGCGGTGTCAAATTTTATTGGTTTGTTTTGTATGGGGGGGTTAATTATTCTCGGAGCATCAATAAAACAACAACCATACCGGCAGGAGTCTTTATGGGGATGCAAGAAGCCATCAACAATATTATTTATCTGGTCGGCGGCCAGGGGAATATTAATAAAGTCTGGCACTGTATGACGCGGCTACGGTTTGATCTTATCGACGATAACAAAGTTGATCAGACCGCGATAAAAAATCTGACGGGCGTGCTGGGCGCGCAACTGCAGAGCGATCAGTTTCAGGTGATTATTGGGCCGAAGGTGAACAGCTGGTACGTGCAAATGGTTAAGGTACTCGGTCAAGGGGGCGATCAGGCGCCGACGGCGACGAAGGGGCGTAAAAGTCTGGTCTCCCTCTTTATGGATACCGTCTCGGGCGTGTTTGGCCCGATTGTTCCGGCCATTGCCGGGGCCGGGATGATAAAAGGGCTGCTGGCCGGGCTGATTGCACTGAAGTTGGTATCAGCGAAAAGCGATACTGTTATGGTTATCGACCTGATTGCCAGCGGCGTGTTCTATTTTCTGCCTTTCTTTCTTGCCGTGTCGGCGGCAAAGATCTTCAAAACGAATGAGTATCTTGCCGCGGCGGTTGCCGCCTGTCTGATGTATCCCTCCTTAATAGAAGCAGCGAAAGCCCTGGCGACACATCAGGAAGGGGCGGTCAGCGCGCTCTGGTTAATGAATGCCATACCGGTCTCCGTCTTTAACTATGCCTCGAGCGTCATTCCGGTGATCTTCTCGGTGCTGGCATTAAGCTATATCCATCGCTGGGTAGACAGCATTATGCCGGATGTATTGAAAACCGTGTTCACACCAACGCTTTCCCTCTTTATAGGCGCCCTGGCGGCACTGGTGGTGATCGGCCCCGTGGGCATTTGGCTGGGTAAAGGACTCGCCTTCTTTATAGAAGGACTGTTTGGCGTGTCGGCCAGCTTTGCCGGGCTTATCGTCGGGGCTATCCGTCCGGTGGCGATCCTGACCGGTATGCATCACGCGATGACGCCGATTGCCCTGCAAAACTTCAGCGACCGTGGTTACGACATGCTGATGCCGATGATGTTTATGGCCAATATGGCAATTGCGGGGGCGACATTTGCTATCTGGCGGCTGAGCCGAGACCGTCAGGAGAAGACCGTTACGCTGTCGGCAGCCATCTCTGCGCTGCTGGGGATTACCGAACCGGCACTCTTTGGCGTCCTGACGCGCTACAAGAAAGCTTTTATCGCCGCCACGGTGGCCAGCTCGCTGGCATCAGCCTTTATCGCCTTCTTCGGGGTGCGCCTCTATGGCTATATCCTGTCAAGCATCTTCAGTTTGCCTGCTTATATAGGGCCGTACTTTATCTTTGCTCTGGCGGGTGTGGCGATCTCGCTGGTGCTCTCCTTTATACTTACCACCCTTCTGGTACGCAAAGAACAGGCCGCAGCGTGATTCTGAACCCGCCTTAGCCTCTATATAGTAGAGAATATCAGCATGTTTGTGGATAACTCTGTGGGTAATCAGGTATAAGGCGGGCTTTTGCTGGGGAATGCAGCAGTCAGTCATTTTTATGACATTTAAGGGTTGCGGGCGCCGGAGAACTCCCTATAATGCGCCTCCATCGACACGGCGGATGTGAATCACTTCACACTAACAGCCGGGCCGGTTGAGGAGAAAAGCGAAAATAATCGCTTGACTCTGAAAGAGGAAGGCGTAATATACGCCACCTCGCAACGGTGAGCGAAAGCCACGTTGCACTGCTCTTTAACAATTTATCAGACAATCTGTGTGGGCACTCAAAGTGACATGGATTCTTAATGTCTTCGGACAATAAATGAATACCAAGTCTCTGAGTGAACACGTAATTCATTACGAAGTTTAATTCACGAGCATCAAACTTAAATTGAAGAGTTTGATCATGGCTCAGATTGAACGCTGGCGGCAGGCCTAACACATGCAAGTCGAACGGTAGCACAGAGAGCTTGCTCTCGGGTGACGAGTGGCGGACGGGTGAGTAATGTCTGGGAAACTGCCTGATGGAGGGGGATAACTACTGGAAACGGTAGCTAATACCGCATAATGTCGCAAGACCAAAGAGGGGGACCTTCGGGCCTCTTGCCATCGGATGTGCCCAGATGGGATTAGCTAGTAGGTGGGGTAATGGCTCACCTAGGCGACGATCCCTAGCTGGTCTGAGAGGATGACCAGCCACACTGGAACTGAGACACGGTCCAGACTCCTACGGGAGGCAGCAGTGGGGAATATTGCACAATGGGCGCAAGCCTGATGCAGCCATGCCGCGTGTATGAAGAAGGCCTTCGGGTTGTAAAGTACTTTCAGCGAGGAGGAAGGCATTGTGGTTAATAACCGCAGTGATTGACGTTACTCGCAGAAGAAGCACCGGCTAACTCCGTGCCAGCAGCCGCGGTAATACGGAGGGTGCAAGCGTTAATCGGAATTACTGGGCGTAAAGCGCACGCAGGCGGTCTGTTAAGTCAGATGTGAAATCCCCGGGCTCAACCTGGGAACTGCATTTGAAACTGGCAGGCTTGAGTCTTGTAGAGGGGGGTAGAATTCCAGGTGTAGCGGTGAAATGCGTAGAGATCTGGAGGAATACCGGTGGCGAAGGCGGCCCCCTGGACAAAGACTGACGCTCAGGTGCGAAAGCGTGGGGAGCAAACAGGATTAGATACCCTGGTAGTCCACGCCGTAAACGATGTCGACTTGGAGGTTGTGCCCTTGAGGCGTGGCTTCCGGAGCTAACGCGTTAAGTCGACCGCCTGGGGAGTACGGCCGCAAGGTTAAAACTCAAATGAATTGACGGGGGCCCGCACAAGCGGTGGAGCATGTGGTTTAATTCGATGCAACGCGAAGAACCTTACCTACTCTTGACATCCAGAGAACTTGCCAGAGATGGCTTGGTGCCTTCGGGAACTCTGAGACAGGTGCTGCATGGCTGTCGTCAGCTCGTGTTGTGAAATGTTGGGTTAAGTCCCGCAACGAGCGCAACCCTTATCCTTTGTTGCCAGCGGTCCGGCCGGGAACTCAAAGGAGACTGCCAGTGATAAACTGGAGGAAGGTGGGGATGACGTCAA
This sequence comes from Leclercia sp. GHBNCSD, assembly GCF_055805075.1. Classification (NCBI taxonomy): domain Bacteria; kingdom Pseudomonadati; phylum Pseudomonadota; class Gammaproteobacteria; order Enterobacterales; family Enterobacteriaceae; genus Leclercia; species Leclercia sp. GHBNCSD. The sequence continues at coordinate 2,738,033 of NZ_JBQVYO010000001.1, forward strand.
GTCATCATGGCCCTTACGAGTAGGGCTACACACGTGCTACAATGGCGCATACAAAGAGAAGCGACCTCGCGAGAGCAAGCGGACCTCATAAAGTGCGTCGTAGTCCGGATTGGAGTCTGCAACTCGACTCCATGAAGTCGGAATCGCTAGTAATCGTAGATCAGAATGCTACGGTGAATACGTTCCCGGGCCTTGTACACACCGCCCGTCACACCATGGGAGTGGGTTGCAAAAGAAGTAGGTAGCTTAACCTTCGGGAGGGCGCTTACCACTTTGTGATTCATGACTGGGGTGAAGTCGTAACAAGGTAACCGTAGGGGAACCTGCGGTTGGATCACCTCCTTACCTTAAAGAACCTGCCTTTGCAGTGCTCACACAGATTGTCTGATAGAAAGTAGAAAGCAAGACGGCTGCGAAGTCGTGACACCTCGTGTCCCCTTCGTCTAGCGGTTAGGACTCCGCCCTTTCACGGCGGTAACAGGGGTTCGAATCCCCTAGGGGACGCCACTTGCTGGGTGTGAGTGAAAGGCACAACCAATCAGTATCTCAAAACTGACTTCAGAGTCATGTTTGCGATATTTGCTCTTTAAAAATCTGGATCAAGCTGAAAATTGAAACGACACACGTTAAGTGTGTTCGAGTCTCTCAAATTTTCACAACGCGAAGTGAAACAGCTTCGGGTTGTGAGGTTAAGCGACTAAGCGTACACGGTGGATGCCCTGGCAGTCAGAGGCGATGAAGGACGTGCTAATCTGCGAAAAGCGCCGGCGAGGTGATATGAACCCTTGACCCGGCGATGTCCGAATGGGGAAACCCAGTGCAATCCGTTGCACTATCGTTAGCTGAATACATAGGTTAACGAGGCGAACCGGGGGAACTGAAACATCTAAGTACCCCGAGGAAAAGAAATCAACCGAGATTCCCCCAGTAGCGGCGAGCGAACGGGGAGCAGCCCGGAGTCTGAATCAGCTTGTGTGTTAGTGGAAGCGTCTGGAAAGTCGCAGGGTACAGGGTGATACTCCCGTACACGAAAGCACACAGGCTGTGAACTCGAAGAGTAGGGCGGGACACGTGGTATCCTGTCTGAATATGGGGGGACCATCCTCCAAGGCTAAATACTCCTGACTGACCGATAGTGAACCAGTACCGTGAGGGAAAGGCGAAAAGAACCCCGGCGAGGGGAGTGAAAAAGAACCTGAAACCGTGTACGTACAAGCAGTGGGAGCATCCTTCGGGGTGTGACTGCGTACCTTTTGTATAATGGGTCAGCGACTTATATTCTGTAGCAAGGTTAACCGTATAGGGGAGCCGAAGGGAAACCGAGTCTTAACTGGGCGTTAAGTTGCAGGGTATAGACCCGAAACCCGGTGATCTAGCCATGGGCAGGTTGAAGGTTGGGTAACACTAACTGGAGGACCGAACCGACTAATGTTGAAAAATTAGCGGATGACCTGTGGCTGGGGGTGAAAGGCCAATCAAACCGGGAGATAGCTGGTTCTCCCCGAAAGCTATTTAGGTAGCGCCTCGTGAATTCATCTCCGGGGGTAGAGCACTGTTTCGGCTAGGGGGCCATCCCGGCTTACCAACCCGATGCAAACTGCGAATACCGGAGAATGTTATCACGGGAGACACACGGCGGGTGCTAACGTCCGTCGTGAAGAGGGAAACAACCCAGACCGCCAGCTAAGGTCCCAAAGTCATGGTTAAGTGGGAAACGATGTGGGAAGGCACAGACAGCCAGGATGTTGGCTTAGAAGCAGCCATCATTTAAAGAAAGCGTAATAGCTCACTGGTCGAGTCGGCCTGCGCGGAAGATGTAACGGGGCTAAACCATGCACCGAAGCTGCGGCAGCGACACTATGTGTTGTTGGGTAGGGGAGCGTTCTGTAAGCCTGCGAAGGTGTGCTGTGAGGCATGCTGGAGGTATCAGAAGTGCGAATGCTGACATAAGTAACGATAAAGCGGGTGAAAAGCCCGCTCGCCGGAAGACCAAGGGTTCCTGTCCAACGTTAATCGGGGCAGGGTGAGTCGACCCCTAAGGCGAGGCCGAAAGGCGTAGTCGATGGGAAACAGGTTAATATTCCTGTACTCGGTGTTACTGCGAAGGGGGGACGGAGAAGGCTATGTTGGCCGGGCGACGGTTGTCCCGGTTTAAGCATGTAGGCGGAGGTTCCAGGTAAATCCGGTACCTTGTTAACGCTGAGGTGTGATGACGAGGCACTACGGTGCTGAAGCAACAAATGCCCTGCTTCCAGGAAAAGCCTCTAAGCATCAGGTAACATCAAATCGTACCCCAAACCGACACAGGTGGTCAGGTAGAGAATACCAAGGCGCTTGAGAGAACTCGGGTGAAGGAACTAGGCAAAATGGTGCCGTAACTTCGGGAGAAGGCACGCTGATATGTAGGTGAAGCCCCTGCGGGTGGAGCTGAAATCAGTCGAAGATACCAGCTGGCTGCAACTGTTTATTAAAAACACAGCACTGTGCAAACACGAAAGTGGACGTATACGGTGTGACGCCTGCCCGGTGCCGGAAGGTTAATTGATGGGGTTAGCGGCAACGCGAAGCTCTTGATCGAAGCCCCGGTAAACGGCGGCCGTAACTATAACGGTCCTAAGGTAGCGAAATTCCTTGTCGGGTAAGTTCCGACCTGCACGAATGGCGTAATGATGGCCAGGCTGTCTCCACCCGAGACTCAGTGAAATTGAAATCGCTGTGAAGATGCAGTGTACCCGCGGCAAGACGGAAAGACCCCGTGAACCTTTACTATAGCTTGACACTGAACACTGGTCCTTGATGTGTAGGATAGGTGGGAGGCTTTGAAGCGTGGACGCCAGTCTGCGTGGAGCCGTCCTTGAAATACCACCCTTTAATGGCTGGTGTTCTAACGTAGACCCGTAATCCGGGTTGCGGACAGTGTCTGGTGGGTAGTTTGACTGGGGCGGTCTCCTCCTAAAGAGTAACGGAGGAGCACGAAGGTCAGCTAATCCTGGTCGGACATCAGGAGGTTAGTGCAATGGCATAAGCTGGCTTGACTGCGAGAGTGACGGCTCGAGCAGGTGCGAAAGCAGGTCATAGTGATCCGGTGGTTCTGTATGGAAGGGCCATCGCTCAACGGATAAAAGGTACTCCGGGGATAACAGGCTGATACCGCCCAAGAGTTCATATCGACGGCGGTGTTTGGCACCTCGATGTCGGCTCATCACATCCTGGGGCTGAAGTAGGTCCCAAGGGTATGGCTGTTCGCCATTTAAAGTGGTACGCGAGCTGGGTTTAGAACGTCGTGAGACAGTTCGGTCCCTATCTGCCGTGGGCGCTGGAGAATTGAGGGGGGCTGCTCCTAGTACGAGAGGACCGGAGTGGACGCATCACTGGTGTTCGGGTTGTCATGCCAATGGCACTGCCCGGTAGCTAAATGCGGAAGAGATAAGTGCTGAAAGCATCTAAGCACGAAACTTGCCCCGAGATGAGTTCTCCCTGAGCCTTTAAGGCTCCTGAAGGAACGTTGAAGACGACGACGTTGATAGGCCGGGTGTGTAAGCGCAGCGATGCGTTGAGCTAACCGGTACTAATGAACCGTGAGGCTTAACCTTACAACGCCGAAGCTGTTTCGGTGGATTTGAGAAGATTTTCAGCATTGATTCAGAGTTAAGTACACAATAGTTTGCGCAGCAGCAAGGCGGCAAGCGAAGGAAAGGAAGGAGCATACTGAAGTATGTGACTGACTTTACGAGCGCGGCCAACGCGGCTGATGCGATAAAGTATTGCGTACAGAGCACCAAGAATTTGCCTGGCGGCTGTAGCGCGGTGGTCCCACCTGACCCATGCCGAACTCAGAAGTGAAACGCCGTAGCGCCGATGGTAGTGTGGGGTCTCCCCATGCGAGAGTAGGGAACTGCCAGGCATCAATTAAAGCCGAAAGCCCATCCTCACGGATGGGCTTTTTGCGTTGGGCGTTAAAAAAGCCGGGTGGCGGCTTCGCCTTACCCGGCCTACGAGTCACCCTGTCGATTGTTCAGCAATATCGTGCACTGCCATGTGCATTTCCCGATGACTTAACAGCCATCTAGCGATCGTGTGGTCTATATCGATCGTTACGCAGAGTGCGGTTTTAACGACGGTAAGACGCGAGAAAGGCCAGGGGAGGGGGAACTGCTTTGAAGAGGTTAAGCCTTCCACAACGCCTGTGTGCCACAAATAAGACGTCAGAATGGTTCAACGCTGCTGACGTACTGATAGATGCCCGGAAGCGTTGACAGTAAAGCTGGAAGAGAAAGGGCCGTTGTTAAATTCTGTTTTGCCAAAAGCAAAAACCCGCCTTTTGGGCGGGTTCTTTAAATAGTGGTGCCCGGACCCGGACTAACGCCGGAGGCGTTGAACAGCGTGCTTGCCGCGCTGGCCCCGAAGGGGTGAGCCGCTTGCGGCGAATAATCGAACATCGTTCGATGAAGAGTCCGGCTCTCAGAAAGCAAAAACCCGCCTTTTGGGCGGGTTCTTTAAATAGTGGTGCCCGGACTCGGAATCGAACCAAGGACACGGGGATTTTCAATCCCCTGCTCTACCGACTGAGCTATCCGGGCAACGGGGCGCATTAAACCCGATCTGCCCTCTGTCGTCAACGAAATTTGTTGGTTTCGCTACTGACCGCACACTCTGTCGCCACTTTGCTGCATTATCAGGCAAAAAACGCTGTCCACAGGGCAGAGAGCGGCATGGCGATTGCCAGCGCAGGCAGCATATTCACCACTGCAAACATCTTGATACCGCAGATCCGCAGCCCCGTCGCCAGCAGCAGCAGGCCGCCCACGGCGGTAAAGTCAGCCATCATCGCCGGAGTGGTTAGCGGTAGCAGCAGCGTGGCGCAGGTTGCAAGCACGAGCTGGATAAGCAGCATGGGCACAGAGATCGCGGCGACGGCAATCCCCAGCGTGGTTGCAAAGATTGTGGCGGTAAAGAAATCGAGAAAGGCTTTGGCGATGAGGATACTGGGATCGCCGGTCATCCCTTCCTGCATTGAGCCAAATATCCCCGTGCCGCTGGCGCAGAAGAGAATAATGATGGCGACGTAGTTCTGGATAAATGCGTCGTGGCCACCGCCTTTCTGTTTACCCCGTGAGAGTAAATTTTTCGCTTTGCCGACGGCGCTATTAATACCCTTTTCCAGATAACAAAACTCGCCAATCAGCGCCCCAAGCAGGGTCGCCAGCACCATTACCGGCAGGTTGGCGCATTTGATGACCAGCAAAATGCCAATGCCTAACGACGCCAGACCGAAGATTGAGGGCATGGAGGAGCGGATACGCTCCGGTAATCGCTGGCTGAGCATGGCACCCAGTACACCACCGAGCAGCACGGCTCCGGCATTAATAAATGGTCCAATAACCACTATGAACTCCTGTTATTTACTCATTGATATTGCATTATTATTACTCTTTTCAGTGAGTAACCGCCAAAAGTAATGCTATTTTTTGCATAATGATTCCTCCTTGCGCCTCCTGGCGAAAGGTGACATTATTGCGCGAATTTTCTCCTCTCAGATACGGGGCCGCCCATGAACAGACTTTCTCTCGCTGTACGAATGGCTGGCCGCATCCACACCGCTTATTCTAAGCTCACCATGCGGTGAGGGTAACGCAGGCTCACTGCAGGACAGCAGTAAAACCAGACGCGCTCTGTTTTTACTGATGTCTGGCGGTCGGAGCTGAACTCCGGTCAGACACATTCGTTGGGCAGGGGGACTCCCTGTCCGGGGCTTTTTCTCGCCTTGCACGGGTATTTGCGCTTATGAAATCAATGAAAATTGCCGTCAGCCGTGAGCTGGCCTCCGCCTTATCCACGCACCGGGAAGTGGTGACGCTGGATAACACCGATTTTACGGATGTGGCGGCAGTCGTCATTACCGTCGCTGAAAGCCACAGCGGCATCCTCGCATTACTGAAACGCACCGGTTTTCATTTACCTGTTTATCTGTTCTCACCAGAGCCGGTAGACGCGCCTGCGGGTGTCGATGCGGTAATCGACGGTAAGGCACAGGAGTGGCTTGAGCTGGAAGCGGCGGCCTGTCGCTATGAAGCGAATCTGTTGCCGCCGTTTTTCGACACCCTTAGTCAGTATGTAGCAATGGATAACAGCACCTTTGCCTGTCCTGGGCACCAGCATGGCGCATTCTTTAAGAAGCATCCCGCCGGCCGCCAGTTTTTCGATTTCTTTGGCGAGAACCTCTTTCGTGCCGATATGTGCAACGCCGACGTCAAGCTCGGCGATCTGCTGATCCATGAAGGGTCTGCCAAACATGCGCAAAAGTTTGCGGCGAAAGTATTCAATGCCGACAAAACCTATTTCGTTCTTAATGGCACCTCAGCCGCCAACAAGGTGGTGACTAACGCGCTGCTGACCCGTGGCGATCTGGTGCTGTTTGACCGCAATAACCATAAGTCCAACCATCATGGGGCGCTGATCCAGGCGGGTGCCACGCCGGTTTACCTCGAAGCGGCGCGCAACCCCTTTGGCTTTATTGGCGGCATCGACGATCGCTGTTTTGACGAGGCGTACCTGCGGGAGTTGATCCGTGATGTTGCTCCGGAGAAAGCTCTGGAAGCCCGTCCGTTCCGCCTGGCGGTGATCCAGCTCGGCACCTATGACGGCACCATCTATAACGCCCGTCAGGTGATCGATAAAATCGGCCAGCTGTGCGACTACATCCTCTTCGACTCGGCGTGGGTAGGCTACGAGCAGTTTATCCCGATGATGGCCGACAGCTCGCCGCTGCTGCTGGAGCTAAACGAGAACGATCCGGGGATCTTTGTCACTCAGTCGGTGCACAAACAGCAGGCCGGGTTCTCCCAGACCTCGCAGATCCACAAAAAGGATAACCATATCCGCGGTCAGGCGCGTTTCTGCCCGCATAAGCGCCTGAATAATGCCTTTATGCTGCATGCGTCCACCAGCCCGTTCTATCCGCTGTTTGCGGCCCTTGACGTGAACGCCAAAATCCACGAAGGGGAGAGCGGGCGTCGGCTGTGGGCCGAATGCGTTGAGATGGGCATCGAAGCGCGCAAGGCGATTATCGCCAACTGTAAAATGATTAAGCCGTTTATCCCGCCGGTGGTGGCCGGGCGTCCGTGGCAGGATCATCCTACCCATGCGATTGCCAGCGAGCTGCGTTTCTTCAGCTTTGAACCGGGGGCGAAATGGCACGGCTTTGAGGGGTATGCCGAAGAGCAGTACTTTGTCGACCCGTGCAAGCTGCTGCTGACCACGCCGGGCATCGATGCTGAAAGCGGGGAGTACACCGACTTTGGCATCCCGGCGACCATTCTGGCGCACTACTTGCGCGAGAAAGGCATTGTCCCGGAGAAGTGCGATCTCAACTCCATTCTCTTCCTGCTGACCCCGGCGGAGAGCGCCGAGAAGATGGCGCAACTGGTGGCGATGCTGGGCCAGTTTGAGCAGCACATTGAAGATGACACCCCGCTGGCGGATGTCCTGCCGACCATCTGGAACAAATATCCGGTCCGCTACCGCGACTACACGCTGCGTCAGCTTTGCCAGGAGATGCACGATCTGTATGTCAGCTTTGACGTGAAGGATCTGCAAAAGGCGATGTTCCGCAAAGAGAGCCTGCCCACCGTGGCGATGAACCCGCAGGATGCTAACCAGGCCTTTATTCGCGGTGACGTCGAGCTGGTGCGCATCAGCGAAGCCGAAGGGCGTATCGCGGCGGAAGGGGCGTTGCCATACCCGCCAGGGGTGCTGTGTGTGGTGCCGGGCGAACTGTGGGGTGGAGCGGTGCAGCGTTACTTCCTGGCGCTGGAAGAGGGCGTCAACCTGTTACCCGGTTTTTCTCCGGAACTGCAGGGCGTTTACAGCGAAAAGGATGCGGACGGGATCAAGCGTTTGTACGGGTATGTTCTGAAGTAAAAAAAATCCCCCTCCGCAGGGAGGGGGATTTCACAGATTAATGTGCGACGGTCTGCACACCTGTTGGGGTACGAACATGTTTGTACTTGAACAGCACCATGAACGCGAAGGCCAGTACCAGCGAGTAGCCTGCAAAGATCAGCCATACCGGCTGCCAGTCGGTAATACCGTTGGTGGTATACATCTCCACAACCTTACCGCTCACCACGCCGCCGAGAATACAGCCGAAGCCGTTGGTCATCATCAGGAACATGCCCTGGGCGCTGGCGCGAATTTCCGGACGTACCTCTTTCTCCACAAAGACGGAACCGGAGATGTTGAAGAAGTCGAAGGCGCAGCCGTAGACAATCATCGACAGCACCAGCAGCACGGTACCGAAGGCTGACGGGTCGCCGTAGGCGAACAGGCCGAAGCGCAGCATCCACGCGAAAATACTGATCATCATGACGTTCTTGATACCGTAGCGGCTCAGGAAGAACGGGATGGTCAGAATGAACAGCGTTTCGGAGATCTGCGAAATGGACATCATCACCGACGCATGTTCAACGATAAAGCTCCCGGAGAACAGCGGGTCGTTATCAAAGCTGTGCAGGAAGGTGTTGCCGAACATGTTAGTGATCTGCAGCTCTGCGCCCAGCAGCATGGAGAAGATGAAGAAGATCGCCATGCGTTTGTTTTTAAACAGCGCGAACGCGTCCAGGCCAAGCATGGAGCTCCAGCTCTGGTTTGTCTGCTGGTTAGAGACCGGAATGTGGGGCAGGGTCAGGGTGAACAGCACCAGCACGATGGAGAGCGCCGCGCCGATATAGAGCTGCATATGGCTCAGCTCAAAGCCGGAGAAGCTCACCGCCCACATCGCCATGATAAAGCCGATGGTGCCCCAGATACGGATCGGCGGGAAGTCGGTCACGATGTCCAGACCTGCCGTTTTCAGGCGATAGTAGGAGATGGTGTTCACAAGCCCAAGCGTTGGCATATAGGCCAGCGAGTTAAGCAGGATCACCACAAACATCGCCCCCGGCGTGGTTACCCCCGCGGCCATAAACAGCGTGGCCGCCCCCACCAGGTGGCAGAAGGCGTAAAGCCATTTCGCGCTGATCCATTTGTCCGCCACGATCCCGAGCAGGGTCGGCATAAATACCGCGGCAATGCCCAGCGAGCTATAGACCGCGCCGATGGAAGCACCATCGAATTTCAGGGTGACAAACATGTAGGAGCCGAGCGTGGTTAGCCAGCTCCCCCACAGACAGAACTGCAGAAACGACAATATTTTAAGCTGCAGCTTAAGGTTCATGTTACTTTCCTCACAAAGAGAGCGGGCTGTATGTTGGTGTAGAAACATTTGGGTTTTGGATTTGATGCAATTCTATCAGCGAGTGGCGTGATGTTTTGTTACCTCCCGCAAAAAAATGCAATCAACATTAATTTGCAGTTTGGATTGTGATGCAAATAACAATTTCCTATGGGTAAGGCGGGCGGGGATCGATGGACTCTTTACCCTCCCCGCGCAGGAGAGGGTAAAAAAGTCACACTACTTTCTACGATAGCTCTTCTGAGCCGTATTGACCTTGTAGAGGTAGCGGCGGGATTCTGCGGAAGGGTGACGGCTGGTGAGGGTCTGGTATACATCCCCCGGTGACATACTGTTGATAATGTTTGCCGCCTGGATTTTATCGCTGGAGAAGACGCGCAGCACGCTGCCTGCGCCGCCGTTGTAGGCGGTGATCACCGCGTAGCGGCGAGAGGTCGGGTTATCGATGCCGCTCAGGTAGACGTTGTTCAGCATCGCCAGGTAGGCGGTACCGGTGTCGATATTGCTGGCAGGATCAAACAGGTAACTGCGGCTTGGCATACCCGATCTTCCCTGCGAGCGGAACACATCTTTCCCGGCGCTGTGCTGCACAACCTGCATCAGGCCCAGCGCGTCGGAACGGCTCACCGCGTAGGGGTTGAACGAGGATTCGGTCTGCATAATCGCCAGGATCAGCGACTCATCGACACCATATTTACGCGACGCCTGGCGCACCATTCCGACATATTTATGAGCACGTTTATCGAGGTGGTTTGGCACCAGGTTAATGGTCACGCTGTAGATAACGCGCAGGCCATTGCTGCGGCTTTTCAGACGCGTCTGCAACAGGTAGTTAGCAAAATTATTAGCACGGCCTTCCCAGCGAATGGACTGGCCGGTTTGATCCACCACCTGGCCATAGAGGAACGGCTCTTTGGAGATGGTGATGTCGTCAGCATCGGAGTAGAGGTCGATAGAGCCCGGATCGTCACCCATCAGCAAGGTTTTCACGATCGCCTCGCGCAAACGCGCCGCAGGATCGGTTCCGGCGATGGTCTCGACGGTAATAGTACCTTCGTCAAAGTTGATGTGGCTGCGGGTCTGGTAAGCGTCGGTATACTTAACGTAGTCCTTTGGTCCTGCGATCAGAACCTCGTTAAATCCCCAGATATTTTCGATGTTATGGGCGAATTGCCCCATCAGAATGTCAAAACCGTTGGTGTCCTTTACCCAGGCTTCGTTATAGCTATCGCCTTTCTTACTGGAGGAACACGAAACAAGTAACGGTGCAACAAGAGCAAGCGCTAAAAATTTTTTCATCATTCCAGGAGTGCGTGTTGTGTTGGTTCTGGGGCTCTTTTCGCCGGGGGCGCTACGCTTACCCGGCCTACAAACCGTAGACCAGGCAAGGCGGCACGATATTATTTTTCTGGTGGCGTATAGCCTTCGATGTGAACGTCTTTGCCTTCAAACAGGAAATTGACCATCTCCTCTTCAAGCTGTTTGCGGTGTTCAACGTTCATCATGTTGAGCTTGCGCTCGTTAATCAGCATGGTTTGCTTGTGTTGCCACTGCGCCCACGCCTCTTTCGAAATTTCGTTATAGATGCGCTTACCCAGATCGCCCGGATAGAGCTGGAAGTCCTGGCCTTCTGCTTCACGCTGCAGGAAGGTGCAAAAAATTGTTCTGGCCATACTGATTCCTCTTTGTCGCCCGGAGCTAAACCGTTGCTCCGACACGTAATTGCTGTAACAGGCGCTCTACGGGAGCCGCGAGCCCCACTGACGGCGGTTGCGCTAAGTTATACCAGAGAGCGGTGCCTTCATCCATGCACGCCGTGAATGAGGACACGGGAAGCCACATTGGAACAATATCCAGATGGAAGTGGCTGAAGGTATGGCGAAACGCGGTGAGCTGCACAAGAGTATCGGCAGGGATGCCGCGTTGCGCCAGCCAGTTACGAAGATGCTCTTCATCCTCAAACTGCGGGAAACAGAAGAGACCGCCCCATAAACCGCTTGGCGGACGCTGGGCGAGCCAGACGGTCTCCTCGTGCTGCATCAGCAGAAAATAGGCGGTACGTTCTGGTAAGGTCTGCTTCGGCTTTTTACCGGGATAGTGCGCCCACGACTGGTTAGCATAGGCCACGCAGAGATTATTCAGCGGGCACAGTTCGCATTTCGGTTTCGAGCGGGTGCAGACCATTGCCCCTAAATCCATCATCGCCTGGTTAAAGCGTTCAACACCCTGAGCGGGAGTGACCGCTTCACTGATCTCCCAGAGGCGTTTCTCCACCTCTTTCTTGCCCGGCCAGCCACCGACGGCGTAGCAGCGCGCCAGCACGCGTTTAACGTTGCCGTCGAGAATCGGGAAATGTTTGCCCAGCGAGAGGGAAAGGATGGCCCCGGCGGTGGAGCGCCCCACGCCCGGCAGGGCGGCCACTTCATCGAAGGTTTCCGGGAAGGTGCCACCGTGCAGCGAAACCACCTGCTGGGCGGCTTTATGCAGGTTGCGGGCGCGGGCGTAATAGCCGAGCCCGGTCCACAGATGCAGCACTTCATCCAGCGGTGCGTTAGCCAGATCGGTCACCGTTGGAAAACGCGCCATAAAGCGCTCAAAGTAAGGGATAACCGTCGCGACCTGCGTTTGTTGCAACATCACCTCTGAGAGCCATACTTTGTACGGTGTTTTTTCAATTTGCCAGGGCAGGGTTTTACGCCCGTATTTGTCATACCAGTCCAGCACCTGGGCTGAAAATTGAGAGGCTTGCATGGTCTTCGCTTTGCGGTATCAGGGAGGCAGATTGCAGCACAGAGGCATGCGGCTGTAAACCGGATCTTTCCCATGCTTGCATCCGGTCATTAACTTTGGATAATGCCCGTTTCCCGAACATTCTCACAAGCAGACTACTCTTTTATGAAAAACGACGTCATATCACCGGAATTTGATGAAAACGGTCGCCCGCTGCGCCGTATTCGCAGCTTTGTCCGCCGTCAGGGGCGCCTGACCAAAGGGCAGCAGCACGCGCTGGATAACTACTGGCCGGTGATGGGCGTTGAGTTCACCGAACAGCCGCTCGACTTTGTGGCGCTGTTTGGCCGCGACGCGCCAATTACACTTGAGATCGGTTTTGGCATGGGCGCTTCGCTGGTGACCATGGCAAAAGCGCGCCCGGAGCAGAACTTCCTCGGCATTGAAGTGCACTCCCCGGGCGTCGGTGCGTGTCTGGCGACCGCCCACGAAGAGGGCGTCGAGAACCTGCGCGTGATGTGTCACGACGCGGTAGAAGTGCTGCACAAGATGATCCCTGACAATTCTCTGAGCATGGTTCAGCTCTTTTTCCCTGACCCGTGGCACAAAGCACGTCATAATAAACGCCGTATCGTTCAGGCGCCGTTTGCTGAGCTTCTCAGAAGCAAACTGAAGCTGGGTGGTGTTTTCCATATGGCAACCGACTGGGAACAGTATGCGGAACATATGCTGGAGGTGATGTCGGCGCTGGACGGGTATAAAAACCAGTCTGCGAGCAATGACTATGTACCGCGTCCTGAATCGCGTCCGGTAACCAAATTTGAACAGCGTGGCCATCGTCTTGGTCACGGCGTATGGGACTTAATGTTCGAGAGGGTAAAATAATGGCAAAGAACCGTAGCCGTCGTCTGCGTAAGAAAATGCACATCGAGGAGTTCCAGGAGGTGGGTTTTTCGGTTGCATGGCGTTTCCCGGAAGGCACCAGCGTAGAAAAAATTGATGAAGATGTCGACGCTTTCATCAATGAAGTCATCGAGCCGAACAAGCTGGCGTTTGACGGCAGCGGCTACCTGGCGTGGGAAGGTTTGATCTGCAAACAAGAGATCGGCAAGTGTAGCGAAGAAGATCAGGCCATTGTGCGTAAGTGGCTGGAAGACCACAAATTCGAAGAGGTGCGCATCAGCGAACTTTTCGACATTTGGTGGGACTAATAGAGCATCAGGGGCCAGCAATTGCTGGCCCATTTTGTATGAGGGAGAATATATGATGCGCAAAACGCTGCTCGCCGCGGCCTTAATGACCACGGCACTCACCGCTCACGCAGAGTACAAATGTGAAGTCACGCCGCGTGACGATGTGATCCTGAGTCCCCAAACCGTGCAGGTAAAAGGTGAGAACGGCAATCTGGTGATCACCCCGGATGGCAACGTCATGTTTAACGGCAAGCAGTACACGCTGAGCGCAGCCCAACGTGAACAGGCAAAAGATTACCAGGCCGATCTGCGCAGCGCGCTGCCGTGGATCGACGAAGGCGCACAGACCCGCGTGGAAAAAGGCCGTGTCGCGCTGGATAAGATCATCGCGAAAGAGGTAGGTGAGAGCAGCAACATGCGCTCGCGGCTCACCAAACTGGACGCGCAGTTAAAAGAGCAGATGAACCGCATTATTGAGCATCGCACCGATGGCCTGACGTTCCACTATAAAGCGATCGATCAGGTACGTGCCGACGGTCAGCAGCTGGTGAACCAGGCGATGGGCGGCATTCTGCAGGACAGCATTAACGAAATGGGCGCCAAAGCGGTACTGAAAGGCGGCGGCAACCCGCTGCAGGGCGTACTGGGTAGCCTGGGCGGCCTGCAAACCGCCATTCAGAACGAGTGGAAAAACCAGGAAGCGGATTTCCAGAGCTTTGGCAAAGATGTGTGTAAGCGTGTTGTCTCGCTGGAAGAGAGCCGAAAGGCGCTGGTGGGGACGTTGAAGTAGTTTAGTGCGTTCTGGGCCCCTCACCTTAACCCTCTCCCTTTCAGGATGAGGGTCGGGGCGAGGGGAGACGTCTCTATGGTCCGCTCACGGCGAAGCTGTTTCGCATAAGAACCAGTAAGTTCCCTCCCCGCACTCTGCCCGCTTTTCCCTTAACCAGCAGAGGGGGAGGCAAAACCCTGAAGCCTGCTTCAGGACGCTTCGGCGAGGAATAGCTCAAGAAGGGAGTTTAAGAACAGTTTGCCATGCTCGGTTATCTGCCAGTAATCAGCGCATTCGATCAGATACCCCTGCGCCAGCGCTTCGTCAATCTGCGGACGAATGACCGACTCCGGCAACCCGGTATACAACGTAAACTCCTTGCGCGGTGCGGGTTCAAGCAGGCGGAAGCGGTTCATAAAGAACTCAAACGGCTTATCGTCGGCTTCAACATCATGGCTGCGCTCAAGATAGCGTCCTTCCATATAGCCACGCGGATGGCGCGTTTTAGCCGTGCGCAGAATCCGTCCGTCCGGGAAGGTCACTTTGCCGTGGGCGCCACAGCCAATGCCCAGGTAGTCGCCAAAACGCCAGTAATTCAGGTTGTGCTGACACTGGTAGCCAGGCTTCGCGTAGGCCGAGGTTTCGTACTGCTGATACCCGGCGGCGGTCAAAAGCTTGTGGCCCTGCTCGAAAATATCCCACAGCGCGTCATCATCAGGCAGTACCGGCGGGCGTGAACCAAACAGCGTGTTTGGCTCAATGGTCAGCTGATACCAGGAGAGGTGCGGCGGGTTCAGCTCAATGGCCTGACGCAGATCGTCCAGCGCTTCCTCCAGGGATTGATCCGGCAGGCCGTGCATCAGGTCGAGGTTAAAGCTGCGCAATCCCAGCCCGGTCGCCAGGTGAGCGGCACGTTTCGCCTCATCCGGGCCATGAATGCGCCCCAGACGCGTTAACTTCGGCGCGCTAAAGCTCTGCACGCCAATAGAGATACGGTTCACCCCGGCGCGCTGATACTCCACAAAACGGTCGGCCTCAACGGTACCTGGGTTGGCCTCCATGGTAATCTCTGCATCCGCTGCCAGATTAAGGCGCGCTCGCACGCCATCCAGCAGCGTTTGCATCGCCGGCCCTGAGAGCAGGCTCGGCGTACCGCCACCGATAAAAATGGTCTTTACTTCACGTCCCTGCGCGTAAGGTCCGTCGGCGTCCAGATCGGCAAGCAGATGCTGAACGTAATCGTCATGGGGCACTTCGCCTTTTAGCGCATGCGAGTTGAAATCGCAGTACGGGCATTTCTGCACGCACCACGGGATGTGAATATAAAGACTCAATGGTGGCAAATTAGCCATTACGTAATGCTTCCAGTAACAGTTTCAGGGCGCGTCCACGATGGGAAATCGCGCTTTTTTCTTCGCGGGTCAGTTCCGCAGCGGTTTTGCCCTCGCTCGGGACAAAGAAGATCGGATCGTAGCCAAAGCCGCCATTGCCTGCCGCCTCGCGGGCTATCACGCCCGGCCAGCTGCCGTGGCAGACCAGCGGCGTTGGGTCTTCAGCGTGACGCATGTAGACCAGCACGCAGTGGAACTGCGCCTTGCGCTGCTCATCCGGCACATCCTTGAGCGTTTCCAGCAGCTTTTCGAGATTCTGCTGATCGCTGGCATCGACGCCAGAATAGCGGGCGGAGTAAATTCCTGGCGCGCCGCCAAGGGCATCTACCGCCAGGCCAGAGTCATCGGCAATGGCCGGTAAGCCGGTGACCTGTGCAGCATGGCGCGCCTTCAGAATGGCATTTTCAATAAAGGTCAGGCCGGTCTCTTCTGCAGAGTCCACGCCCAGCTCGGTCTGGGCAACCACATCCAGACCAAAATCATTTAACAGCGAGGCCAGCTCGCGCACTTTACCGGCGTTACCGGTAGCGAGAACAACTTTTTGCATCTGTTAATCCTGTTGTATCAGTGCCGCGACTTCCGTCGGGATTTGTTGCGGATGAAGAATTTTGACCTGCTTGTGACGGCCCAGTTCACCTTTCTCGATCAACACCTGGCTTTTCGCAACGCGAAACTGCTTCGCCAGATACTTCACCAGATGGGCATTGGCCTGGCCGTCCACAGGAGGGGCGGTGATGGCGACTTTTACTTCGTCGCCATGCAGCCCGATAATCGTATCGCGACTGGCTTTCGGCTGAATGTATAGCCGTAAAACCAGCCCATCGGCGCAGGTGCTGACAGCACTCATAACGCCATCCACAGCCCCGGCAGTAGCATATTGCCTGTGGACTGCAGCAGTTCAGCGATACCCATATTGATCACGTACAGCAGCAGTACGAGGATCATTGGAGAGAAGTCGATCCCGCCCATGGCCGGCAGCAGATTACGAATCGGGCGCAGCAGCGGGTCTGCAAGCTGAATCAGGACATACTCCACCGGGCTACGGCCCTGGCTTACCCAGCTCATGATCGCCATCAGCAGCAGAACCCAGAAAATCAGCAGGCCGATCGTTTTTATCAGGATCAACACCGCCGCGATCCAGATGATCGGCTGGAAGGTGATGACCATAAACAGCACGATCGCTTTCACCACGCACAGGATCAGCGCAACCAGCAGGGAGGCGCTGTCAATCGGGCCCATTGGCGGGATCACCCGGCGCAGCGGTCCGACAATCGGTTGGGTCACTTTCACGACAAACTGTGAGAAGGGGTTGTAAAAATCACAACGGGCCCACTGCATCCAGACGCGTAACAAAAGCACCATCGTATACAGTTCAATGACCGTTGAGAGCAGGAAGGTCAACGTCTTCATGGCGTTCCTCAGGTTTCCTTATTATTGGGTGTAATCGCGCGCGCCGAAAATTGCTGTCCCGATGCGCACCATGGTGCTGCCAGCCGCAATCGCGGCGGCCATATCGTCCGTCATGCCCAGTGAAAGCGTGTCGACCGTTGGGTAGCGCGTTTTAAGCGCCTCAAATGCTACAGCCATTTGCCGGGCTACGGCAAACTGCCTGTCGTAATCTGTTTCAGGGGCCGGGATCGCCATTAACCCGCGCAGGCGAAGGCCGGGCAGAGCGGCAACCTGTTCCGCCAGCAGATCCAGGGCATCCAGCGCAATGCCGGATTTACTGTTCTCATCGCTAATGTTGATTTGGATCAGCACGTTAAGCGGCGGCATCTCTGCCGGGCGCTGCTCGCTCAGACGGGTGGCGATGCGCAGACGATCAACGGTATGACACCAGTCGAAATGCTCCGCCACCAGCCGGCTTTTGTTCGACTGTAGTGGTCCGATAAAGTGCCACTGCAGATCCGCGGTGCCCTTTTCCCGGAAATGGCGGATTTTTTCCACCCCTTCCTGCACGTAGTTTTCACCGAACATGCGCTGGCCTGCATCAATGGCTTCTGCGATAGCGCTCGCAGGCTTGGTTTTACTGACTGCAAGCAACGTAACTTCTTCTGAAGCACGGCCGCAACCTGTTGCCGCGGCTGAGATTTTGTCCCTGACCTGTGCCAGGTTATGCGCAATGTCGTTCATTTTCCGGGGATCATTAAATGGATATGGAAGAAATTGTGGCCCTTAGTGTAAAGCATAATGTGTCGGATCTACACCTGTGCAGTAACGCACCACCTCGCTGGCGGCGGCGAGGGAAAATGGAATTTGCTCCCTTTCCGGGGCCGGAGGTCGCGATGCTGCTGAAAAGCTGGCTTAGCGACGAGCAGCAGGGGGCATGGTGCGCCCAAGGGCAGGTGGATTTTGCCGTTACGCTTGCGAGCAGGCAGCGGCTGCGGGCCAGCGCCTTTGCGCATATGCAGGGGTGTTCTCTGGTGCTCCGCCTGCTTCCAGACGCGTGCCCGCAGTTGCGCACCCTGGGAGCGCCGCGGGCGATACCCGAACTGCTGGCAAATGATAACGGTTTGATACTGGTGACCGGGGCGACAGGCAGCGGTAAATCCACCACCCTTGCGGCAATGGTCGATTTTCTCAATCACCATAGCGACGGGCATATCCTGACGCTCGAAGATCCGGTGGAATTTATCCATCAAAGCAAGCGTTGCCTGGTTCAGCAGCGGGAGATTGGCCTGCATTGCCTCTCCTTTGCCGACGCGCTGCGGGCAGCCTTACGTGAAGATCCTGATGTGATCCTGCTGGGCGAACTGCGTGACAGCGAGACGATACGTCTTGCGCTTACCGCCGCAGAGACCGGGCATCTGGTGCTGGCGACGCTCCACACCCGGGGCGCCGCCCAGGCAGTGGAGAGGCTGGTGGATGCCTTCCCCGCGCAGGAAAAAGAGCCGGTACGGAAACAGCTGGCAGGCAGCCTGCGCGCCGTGCTGGCGCAAAAACTCGAAAGGGATAATCAGCAGGGGCGCGTCGCGCTGTTCGAATTACTGGTTAATACCCCTGCGGCAGCCAATTTAATCCGCGAAGGAAAAACCTGGCAACTGCCCGGCGTGATCCAGACCGGGCAGCAGGCTGGCATGCAAAACTTCGAGCAGAGCCTGGCTGAGCGCAGGGCGCAGGGGCGATTGTCATGAGCCTGTGCCAGCAGAGAATGCCTCTCATGGCCTTGTTTCCTGCGGTACGGGCGCTAAAATCGAGTTCTGATTGCACTGATTGAAAGCGGCTATGTCATCACAACCGAACCAAAGTCTTATCGACGGCATTCGCTGTCTGCAATATCTGGTTTCCAGCGACCGTGCTATCGGTTGCCGTGAACTCGCACGGCTGATGGGGATCAACACCACTCGGGTGAACCGTTTGCTGATGACCATGGCCTCTATTGGCCTGACCATGCAGGACGAGCATCGTCGCTACCTGCCTGGTCCCGGCATTCATGCCCTGGCGGCGCAGTCCATCCGTGGCTCGGAGCTTTTCTCCCGCGCCTTGCCCCGGCTGGAGCGCCATGCGCCACGCGATATCGTGGTGGCCCTGGGCGTGCTGTGGGAGGATCAGGTCATCTATATCTGGCACGCCGTTCCCGGCAGCCAGGCCAGCCAGGCGCTGGCCGGATTCCATATGCTCCCTGCCTGGCAATCGGTGATTGGCATGTCGCTACTGGCGAGCGAACCGGATGACGCGCTAATCCCACGCTTTACGCCAGAGCAGTGGCAAAACCTCGCCCCGCATGTGGCCCAGCAGCGCGAGCAGGGACGTGTGATCTGGCATCATGACGACGGTGAAGTGTCGATGGCGGTGCCCGTAGGGGCGCACCATGCCGCGCTGGCCTTTGCCGGCATGTGGAATATTGACGATGAGAGCGTCCGCTCCCGTCTTGATGAGCTGACCGCGCTCAACGCTACGCTGCTGGCGGACCGGGAATGAATTGCCCGGATTGCCGGGCAAAGGGAAGGGGATCAGTAACCCTGCTCGAAGAAACTTTCGAGAATAATCACCGCAGAAGCGGAATCGACGCTGCCTTTGTTTAGCGCGCGAAAACCGCCATGCTCGAACAGACCGGCGCGGGCTTCAACCGTGCTTAACCGTTCGTCATGCAGCTTAATCGCCACGCCAAAACGGCCATGAATTTTATTGGCAAAATTGCGCGCCCGGGCAGTTAGTGGCTGTTCTGTGCCATCCATATTCAACGGTAAACCGACGATGACCTCGTCCGGCTGCCACTCTTTCAACAGTCGTTCGATCAGGTTCCAGTCCGGGATGCCATTTTGCGCTTTCAGCGCCGTCAGCGGGCGGGCGGTGCCGGTGATGCGCTGGCCGATCGCCACGCCGATACTTTTAGTGCCGAAATCAAAGGCGAGAAGCGTGCCGCTCATCAGGCATGCCCCGCGACGCCAGGCATGGTCTGGATATCAATGCCAATCAGTTTTGCCGCATCCCGCCAGCGATCGGCGATGGGGGTTTTAAACAGAATGTTCAGATCTGCCGGGGCAGTGAGCCAGGCATTATCCAGGATCTCCTGCTCAAGTTGGCCTTTTTCCCATGAGGCGTAACCGAGCGCCACAAGCACATCCGCCGGCTGGCTGGTGGTGCCCAGCGTCTCCAGCACGTCACGGGAGGTGGTCACAACGGTATTGTCAGAGATGCGGATGCTGGAGGAGAAACCGGGCGGCGTATGCAAAATAAAGCCGCGATCTTCTGCCAGCGGGCCACCCAGCATCACCGGTTTGTCGAGACGAATTTCAGGAACACGTTCGTCCTGGGAAATTTTCAATTTTTCCAGAATGCCTTCAACAGTCAGATTTTCCAGCGGTTTATTGATGATAATCCCCATCGCACCCTCTTCGCTGTACTCGCAGATATACACGACGGAACGGCGGAAAATCGGATCCTGGAGAGCAGGCATGGCAATCAGAAAGTGATGCTGTAAATTCATTGTCAGAGGTTCAGTTTCCTGGTTTAAAAAGCGACAGTACCCAGTATGCGGACAAAACCCGACACTGTCACTATACACTTCACCCTTCACGCTGCCGGGGCAACGGCTGCGCCTTGATGCAGCATGAAGGGTTGTGTGTATAAATATTGGGACTGTTACTGCTTCAGCCGTTTTTCGATCGCATCCATCAGCATGCCGGTGATAGACACCGGGAACTCAGCTTCGATTTCACGAATACAGGTCGGGCTGGTCACGTTCACTTCTGTCAGGCGATCGCCAATGATGTCGAGGCCAACGAAGATCAGCCCTTTGGCTTTTAACAGCGGGCCCACGCGGCGGGCAATTTCCCAGTCGCTTTCGGTCAGCGGACGCGGCTCGCCACGGCCACCGGCCGCCAGGTTACCACGGGTTTCGCCACCCTGCGGAATACGCGCCAGGCAGTAAGGCACCGGCTCGCCGTCCACCACCAGCACGCGCTTGTCGCCGTCGACAATCGCCGGAATATAGTTCTGCGCCATGCAGTAGCGGGTACCGTGCTCGGTCAGCGTTTCGGCGATCACCCCCAGGTTTGGGTCACCCTCTTTAACGCGGAAGATTGAGGCACCGCCCATGCCGTCCAGCGGTTTCAGGATGATATCGCCATGTTTCTGCCAGAAGGCTTTCAGCTGCGCTTTATTGCGCGTTACCAGCGTCTCTGGCGTCAGGTCGGAGAACCAGGCGGTGTAGAGCTTCTCGTTACAGTCGCGCAGGCTCTGCGGTTTGTTGACGATCAGGGTGCCTTTCTCTTCTGCGCGCTCCAGGATATAGGTGCAGTAGATGTATTCCGTGTCGAACGGCGGGTCTTTACGCATCAGGATCACGTCAAGTTCGGCAAGCGGCAGATCCTGCTCGGAACCAAACTCGTACCATTTATCGTAATTCTGCTCGACGTTGACGATGCGGGTGCGCGCACGCGCCTCGCCGTTAATCAGGTAGAGGTCGCTCATCTCCATATAGTGGAGCTGATAGCCGCGACGTTGCGCTTCCAGCAGCATAGCGAAGCTGGAATCTTTCTTGATATTGATGCTTGCGATGGGGTCCATCACGATGCCGAGCTTGATCATTGTCTTCTCCGTTAATGCTTCAACCTAAATCACCAAAACGCACCTGCAGGGCAGTGATGGCGGTTAGCGCGGTGGTCTCAGTACGCAGAACGCGGGGTCCCAACAGAATATCAGTAAACTGGTAGCGTGCGGTCATGGCGATCTCATCCGCCGACAGGCCGCCTTCCGGACCGATCAACAAACGCACGCGCTCAACCGGCAGCGGCAGGGTGTTGATGCTGGCGCTGGCGCGGGGATGAAGGTTGAGCTTCAGACCCTGCTCCTCTTCCGCGCACCAGGCTTCAAGATCCATGGCCGGACGGATCTCCGGGACGCGGTTGCGGCCACACTGCTCACAGGCGGCAATGGCGATTTTTTGCCACTGCTGGAGCTTCTTATTCAGACGTTCAGCATCCAGTTTAACCCCGCAGCGCTCAGAAAAAAGTGGCGTAATGAGGCTTACACCCAGTTCGATCGATTTCTGGATGGTGAATTCCATTTTTTCGCCGCGCGACATCACCTGGCCTAAATGGATATGCAGCGGTGATTCACGATCGTCGATGTCGCTATGCAGGACGCTGACCTGCACGCTTTTTTTATCGGCGCGGATGATTTCGGCGTCAAAAACCTGATTTGATCCATCAAACAGTTGAATCGCCTGGCCTGCACCCATGCGCAGCACGCGGCCAACATGGTTGGCGGCCTCTTCCGAGAGGGCGATTTCACTGCCAGCGGCGATCGGTTCAGGGTGATAAATACGAGGAACACGCATAGTTAAGAAATCCATCAAGAGCTGAGTCCCCCTCACCCCACAGGGGAGAGGGGGAGGGGGACGCTAAGAAACAGTTGCCGCTAGTGTAGGTTAGCTCTTTTGCGCCTGGCAAGCGCGCTGGACGTAAGGGTTGTGATTCCCCTGCACTTTGGCGATGCGCTCGTCTCGTATGCACTCCCAGGCCGTGACCGGATAGAGTTTATCCCAGGCGTTGAAGAGCTGGGTCTGCTGGCGGGAGAGGTTGAGGTGATACCTGTCGCGCATGTAGAAATAGATGCGGGCGATGCTGCCGCGGGCGCGGGCAGGCGGCTCGGCAAGTTTCTCCTTGAAATCGACCTTCATGGCGCACTGGCCATACTGGCCTTCGCCGCCGTTCCACTGGCTGTACATAAAGTTGCCGCGATCGCCATTTACCTCGCCCACGGCGGGTTGCAGGTTATGCATATCGCTCTCTATCTGGCGATAGATCGGGTCTTTGGCGCAGTTTTTACGTCCGCCATCCTGCCAGCACTGACGCTGGTGGCCGAACTGCCAGGCCGGGACCACATGTTCCCATTCGATACGGCTGGCACGGTTCTCATTTTTACGCACTTTGTAGCCGCAGGACTGCAGATCCACGACCCCTTTTTTGCCCTGCCAGTTAATTTTACAGCCGCAGTAAAAATCGCCCGGCACGTCGGCATTAACCTTTACGCCTGCGGCTTTTGCCTGGGAAAAACTGTGGATACCTTCGGCCAGCGCATGGCCTGAGAACGCCGTCGTCAGAAACGCGACCGCGAGAGAGAAATTACGGGACATCGTGAACTCCGTGTCAAAACGAGCCCGCAACGTAACGAAAGTTATTCCTGTATGCAATCAGGCAGATCATGAATGTTCCTGATTGTTCTGCCGGTTACTCAGCGATAAGGGGTTCACCGCACTTGACGCAGCGGTAGGTGGCTTCACCGCGCACCACCCGATTATGGCGACGCACCGTAAGCTGGTGCTGCTGACAGGGGCAGCGATAGGGGAACGTATTGCGCCGAACGGAATCAAGCTCGAACTGGTGGGTTCGGCGAGCCGGTACGCCCAGCACCGCTTCCATCATCCATTTCCACTCTTTGCCGTGCGGCGCCACGCGGCCAAAGTGCTTCCAAACCAGCAGATGCGCCAGTTCATGCGGCACCACCTCGTCAATAAACGCCTGCTGGTTTTCCAGCATTAAAACAGGGTTAAGGCGGATCTCGTACGCATCCAGCCAGGCGGTGCCTGCTGCGGTGCCGCGCTGCTGCCACACCAGCTTAGGTTCAGGGTAGTTCCGGTCGAGTTTCAGATTGGCCTGGGCCAGTTTATCGCGCAGGCTGCGCATAGCGGCTTGCTGAAGCGCAATAGGGAGACGGGGTGTTTTCATAGGAGCAGAGCATAGAGCCTGCGGCGAGGCGGTGCAAGCGGCTTCCTCCGCAGGGGAGGAAGCCGGACGGATTAGTCGTGGGAGCCAATTTCGCGCAGTGGGCGACCTTTCATCAGGTTGCGTTCAATATGTTCCAGCGAAACATGTTTCGTTTCAGGAACCAGCCACAGCGTCAGCACGATAAACAGCAGGTTCAGACCGCCGTACACCCAGAAGGTGTTGGCATTACCCAGCGTATCGAGCATGGTCAGGAAGGTTGCGCCGACAATCATGTTTGCGATCCAGTTGGTGGCGGTGGAGCAGGTAATACCGAAGTCGCGGCCTTTCAGCGGCTGGATCTCAGAACAGAGTACCCAGATCAGCGGGCCCGCGCTCATCGCAAAACCAACAATAAACATCAGCAGCATCCCGACGGCTACGTACTGCATCGCGGTGGAATCAATACCCACATGCAGCATTGTACCCAGCACACCCATACCGGCGGCCATCACCAGGAAGCCCAGCGTCAGCGTCGGTTTACGACCCCAGCGATCCACCAGACCGATGGCGATAAAGGTCGCCAGCACGTTGGTCAGGCCGACAATCACGGTGCCCCACATCTGCTGAGTGGTGTTGCTGTAACCCGCCAGCTCAAAGATTTTCGGCGCGTAATACATAATGACGTTCATCCCGGTGAACTGCTGCATGATCTGCAGCAGCACGCCAAGGAACACCGCCCGACGGAAATTGCTGTTCTCTTTAAACAGCGCCCAGCCGCTCTGTTTGACCTGCAGGCTTTCGCGGATCTCTTCCAGCTCACGCTTCGCTTCCGCGCTGGTATCGCGCAGGCGCAGCAGGACGCGCTCCGCATCGTTAAAGCGCCGTTTAGCCGCAAACCAGCGCGGGCTGTCAGGCAGGAAGAAGACGCCAATCAGCAGCAGCACCGCCGGGATAATGATCACACCCAGCATCCAGCGCCATGCGCCGCTGTAGCTGAAGGCGGTGTCAGAAAGATAGGCGCCAAGAATACCGATAGTGATCATCAGCTGATACATGGAGATCATGCTGCCGCGGATTTTCTCTGGTGCAATCTCAGACAGATACAGCGGCGCGGTATAAGAGGCCACACCCACCGCCAGACCCAGCAGCACACGCGAAGCAATCAGCACTTCCACGTTAGGCGCCGCGGCAGAGAAGAGCGAACCGGCGACAAACAGAATCGCGCCAATCATCAGGCTCTTTTTACGCCCGAGTTTGAAGGAGAGCCAGCCGCTGCCAACTGCCCCAACCGCAGCCCCGAACATCATCGAGCTGACCACCCACTCCTGGGTATGGGAATCGATCTGGAATTCGTCAGTAATGAACGGCAGGGCGCCGGCAATCACGCCGATATCGAGGCCGAAAAGTAAACCTGCCAGTGCTGCGAGGAAGCAGACGAAGAATGTCATCGTCTTGTTGGACGTCCGCCCCTGTTTTTTATTATCAGGCATGAAGCCCTCCAGTTGGTTTTTTGTTTTATGAATGTAAAGTTTTGAATGGGATGCTGTAAAAGTATGTGAGAGGGGCGGGACAGACAAAGAGAGTATTCCGAAAGGGCTGCGTTTTTATCGCGATGTAAGCGATTTCAGACGGGGCATTCAGGGGGATAAAAAACAAAAAGCCAGCACGAGGCTGGCTTTTTCAGTAAGCGGTCAGTCGATTATTTCAGACCGGCAGCTTCACGCAGCAGAGCGGCTTTGTCGGTTTTTTCCCATGGGAAATGTTCGCGACCAAAGTGACCGTATGCAGCGGTTTCTTTGTAGATTGGGTGCAGCAGATCCAGCATCTGAATCAGACCATATGGACGCAGGTCGAAGAACTCGCGTACCAGCAGGGTCAGCTGTTCTGAAGGCACTTTTTCAGTACCGAAGGTTTCAACCATGATGGAGGTCGGTTCCGCCACGCCGATAGCGTAGGAGACCTGGATCTCACAGCGGTCTGCCAGGCCAGCAGCCACGATGTTCTTGGCAACATAACGTGCTGCGTAGGCTGCGGAACGGTCAACTTTAGACGGATCCTTACCGGAGAATGCGCCGCCACCGTGACGCGCCATGCCACCGTAAGTATCAACGATGATCTTACGTCCGGTCAGGCCGCAATCGCCCATTGGTCCACCGATAACAAAGCGGCCCGTTGGGTTAATGAAGTATTTGGTGGAACTATTCAGCCATTCGGTTGGCAGAACCGGCTTGATGATCTCTTCCATCACCGCTTCCTGCAGGGATTTCTGCTCGATATCTTCAGCGTGCTGAGTAGAGAGAACCACCGCGTCAATGCCGACAATTTTGCCGTCGTCGTACTGGAAGGTGACCTGGCTTTTCGCATCCGGACGCAGCCACGGCAGGGTGCCGTTTTTACGCACTTCAGCCTGACGCTGCACCAGACGGTGCGCATAGGTGATTGGCGCTGGCATCAGCACGTCGGTTTCGTTGGTAGCGTAGCCAAACATCAGGCCCTGGTCGCCTGCACCCTGTTCCAGCGGATCGGCACGGTCAACGCCCTGGTTGATGTCAGGGGACTGTTTGCCAATGGCGCTCAGGACGGCGCAAGAGTTGGCATCAAAGCCCATATCAGAATGCACATAGCCGATTTCACGTACGGTGTTACGGGTGATCTCTTCGATATCAACCCATGCACTGGTCGTGATTTCACCGCCTACCATCACCATGCCGGTTTTGACATAGGTTTCACACGCTACGCGCGCCTTTGGATCCTGCTCGAGGATCGCATCCAGCACGGCATCGGAAATTTGGTCAGCAATTTTATCAGGATGTCCTTCTGATACAGACTCGGACGTAAACAGGTGTTTTGCCATGTTTTAATTTACCTAAGGAGAATTTGTTTAGCTCAAACTGTCGTGTGGGATAGCCGTGGCAGGTTTTTCCACCAGGACTTGCAGATGGTGACACTGGCAGTCTGAGTGTTAATCGGTATGGATGGATTAACATCTGGATGGCTATTTTAGGTCACTTCTTCGCCCGATTTCCAGCTTTTTTTAAATGTATCCACACGCCCCTGAAAACCCTGCTGGAAATTTTTGCTGACGGTGCGTCAATGCCCGCATTTATATTTTGCATTTTCCGCGTCTTGTCGGTATAAAACGCGGCGCGCGGCTCATACAAAAAAGCACACGACGTTTCTTCGTGTCGCCACTTCCAGCCGGGTAAAGCAGTGAACTTTTAGCTTTAACTTGTCGCGAGCTTCATCGGGCTTGCGTGGAGGTGATACGAGATAATGAACCGTCGTTTTCCGCTAATTCAGTTCTGCCTTTCAGGCCGGAACATGTACCCCGCCATTCGCATTTCTAATCTGCAAACCTGCCGATGTTATACCCATCTCGGCGCTTCTCAGGATTCCCGGGCAGGCACTACGCTTTGTGAAGACTGAACAAGGGCGCTCTTGTTAATACAAGAGTTTTCTCGTGGTTTCGCCGGACCTTGTCATACAGAGTTCGGATACGTGTTTTACAATGATATGAATAAGAAACCGGTCGCACGGCCCGGCTTTCAGCATTCTGTGCTGGAAAACCGGTCGGATAATGGGTTGTTATCGCAGATTGACGCTGCGATAGTAGTCAACTGTTTTACACTTAATAGTAAGAGTTGAGGTTCGCTATGTCTGACGACATGTCTTCGTTTTCGCCTTCGTCAGCGGGCGAACAGGGTGTACTACGTTCTATGCAGGAGGTTGCGATGAGCTCCCAGGAAGCCAGCAAGATGCTGCGCACATACAATATTGCGTGGTGGGGTAACAACTACTACGACGTCAACGAGCTGGGCCACATCAGCGTTTGCCCGGATCCTGACGTACCGGAAGCGCGCGTCGATCTCGCCAAACTGGTAAAAGCACGCGAAGCGCAGGGCCAGCGTCTGCCCGCTCTGTTCTGCTTCCCGCAGATCCTGCAACACCGTCTGCGCTCCATTAACGCCGCCTTTAAGCGCGCGCGTGAATCCTACGGCTATAACGGCGACTACTTCCTGGTTTATCCGATCAAGGTAAACCAGCATCGTCGCGTTATTGAATCCCTGATCCACTCCGGCGAACCGCTGGGTCTGGAAGCCGGTTCCAAAGCGGAACTGATGGCGGTGCTGGCCCATGCCGGCATGACCCGCTCGGTGATCGTCTGTAACGGTTATAAAGACCGTGAATACATTCGTCTGGCGCTGATCGGTGAGAAGATGGGCCACAAGGTCTATCTGGTCATCGAGAAGATGTCTGAGATTAACATTGTGCTGGAAGAGGCCGAGCGTCTGAACGTGGTGCCGCGCCTGGGTGTACGTGCACGTCTGGCCTCCCAGGGCTCCGGCAAGTGGCAGTCCTCCGGCGGTGAAAAATCCAAATTCGGCCTCGCGGCGAACCAGGTTCTGCAGCTGGTGGAGATCATGCGCGAGCGTGGTCGTCTGGACAGCATCCAACTGCTGCACTTCCACCTCGGTTCCCAGATGGCCAACATCCGCGATATCGCCACCGGCGTGCGCGAGTCGGCCCGTTTCTACGTCGAGCTGCACAAGCTGGGCGTGAATATCCAGTGCTTCGACGTGGGCGGCGGCCTGGGCGTGGACTACGAGGGTACTCGCTCCAAGTCTGACTGCTCCGTGAACTACGGCCTGAACGAATATGCGAACAACATCATCTGGGCAATCGGCGATGCCTGCGAAGAGCACGGCCTGCCGCACCCGACGGTGATCACCGAGTCCGGGCGCGCGGTGACCGCGCACCATACGGTGCTGGTCTCCAACATTATTGGCGTTGAGCGCAACGAATACACCGAAGCCACACCGCCTGCTGACGACGCGCCACGCGCCCTGCAGAGTATGTGGGAAACCTGGCAGGAGATGCACGAGCCGGGCACCCGCCGTTCCCTGCGCGAGTGGCTGCACGACAGCCAGATGGACCTGCACGATATTCATATCGGCTATTCATCCGGTACGTTCAGTCTGCAGGAGCGCGCCTGGGCAGAGCAGCTCTATCTGAACATGTGCCACGAAGTGCAGAAACAGCTCGACCCGAGCAACCGTGCGCACCGTCCGATCATCGACGAGTTGCAGGAGCGTATGGCGGACAAAATGTACGTCAACTTCTCGCTGTTCCAGTCGATGCCGGATGCGTGGGGTATCGATCAGCTGTTCCCGGTCCTGCCGCTGGAAGGGCTGAACCAGGTGCCTGAGCGCCGCGCGGTGCTGCTGGATATCACCTGTGACTCCGACGGCGCGATCGATCACTACATTGACGGTGACGGTATCGCCACCACCATGCCAATGCCGGAGTACGATCCGGAGAACCCACCTATGCTGGGCTTCTTTATGGTCGGGGCCTATCAGGAGATCCTGGGCAACATGCACAACCTGTTCGGGGACACCGAAGCGGTTGACGTGTTTGTCTTCCCTGACGGCAATGTGGAAGTGGAGCTCTCTGACGAGGGCGACACCGTGGCGGACATGTTGCAGTACGTGCAGCTCGATCCGAACAAACTGCTGACCCAGTTCCGCGATCAGGTGAAAAAGACCGACCTGGACGATACGTTGCAGAAACAGTTCCTGGAAGAGTTTGAAGCCGGTCTGTACGGTTACACGTATCTGGAAGACGAGTAATGACGGTGCCCGGCGACGTTTGCGTCGCCGGGCTTTTCCTGCCCCAGCCAGTAGATGGCGATCACAATATCCTGCCTCTCAAATGTGAGTTAGATCACCTGAAATCTCCCCAGGTCGTGATCGGCCTCGCTTTTTCTACCGCTCATTGCGCTAACCGCTCTTTTCCTTTTGCCTGACGGATTTACTTCCCGCCCCTGTGCCACCATGCTTTCACTATCGCTTAGTCGTGAGCCAGGCTTGCTATCAACGCCGCGATGCGTGGCGGATTGAGCAGTGTGGCGAAGGAGGAGGGATGTTGTGAGCCGTGCTGAAGCAGCCACGTTTCAAGCTCGCGATTCTGATGAGTAAAGTGCGCCAGCGCCGCGGTGAATTCCGCCCTGACATCCGCTTGCTCGCCATATTTGCGCAGCCACAGTTTTAGCGTCAGCGCCCGGGTGAACGCGCTGTAGATATGGCTATATTTCACCGCCCGGGTTACCCCGGAAAGGAGGATATGCCGGGCTTCGTCGGTGAGCATGCTATCAGGCAGGAGATTAGATGCCCGGCTGTACATATAGTCGGCCAGGAAGCGGCTACGCTGGTCCTCAAGCTCGATAAGCTGACGCTGCTGGTGGCCCAGCTCCGGATCGTCGCTCGGCATCAGCGGTTGAAAAGACTGGGTCCAGCTGGCGCCGCGGGTATCAAGATGAAGCAGATGCAGGGTCTGGTCTAAATCTTCCGGGGGGCGGCTGTGGGATTGCAGCACGCGCCCCAGTAGGGTAGGCGTTTTACAGCTCCATTCGTGGCTGGCGACGAGAATTTCGCTGATGGCGTTAAGGTTCGGCAAGGAGAGAGGGGCGCGGGCGCGTTGCTGTAGCCAGGGAGCGATCAGTTGACGGGGGGCGATCTCTGGCTCGTGGATCAGCCGGGAGAGGCCGGACAAATTAAGCTCGTTAACGGAATCTTCCAGCGTCAGGTCGGGCAGCCACTCCCAGTCGACGCGGACGGTGATGGCCTCTGGCGTACTGTCGAGCTGATTAAGCCAGCTAAGGCGCTGCTGGATTTCGTCAAGCAGATAACAGGGCAGCAGCGTCCAGCCATATTCCAGCCCCCAGAGATCCAGCTCCAGCCATTTCTGGTTATGGCGAATGTTGAGCAGATTGGGATTACCGGCAAAGCCGGGACGGTAATCGAGTTCGGTTGCTTTAACCGAGGCGCGAACGTCGCCGGGCAGGGCCTCCAGCGCTTCCCGCAGCATATGCCGGGGCCAGGTTTTGTCCTGGTAATCGCGTAAAATAAGCTGGCGTCCCAGTTGCCGGATGCCCTTATATAACGCCTTTAGTGCGCTAATCCAGTTTTCGGTGCTGACGTCGGGCGTGGATAACGACAGGCGCAGACCGCGAACGGTGGGCAACGCGGCGAGAATGTGCGGAATGACGTTCTGAAAAAAAGCGTGAATAAAGTGGGATTCGTTATTTTCAGAAAGAAAAAACTCCGGGAATTTCGCTTTTAATTCCTGGCTATTAGGGGTGGCTTCTCCCTGTAACCAAAGCTGCAAATTATGACGTTGAACATAGTCGCCCACTTTGCGTAAATAAATAATGGCATTTTCTTGGACGATGGTGAGATTAATTAAATCGGCGCCTTTACAATGCGGTGAAGGCGGAGCCAGACGCGCTAATAATGACTGCTGGTGAATAATAATGCCCTGAAAACCATAGCCTGTGGCCAGTCGTACCGCTTTTTCAATAAAAGCCCAGCGCCATATTTCAGGTGAATTAAATTCCATTAACAGGTAAGGCGTCGTTGTATTCATTAAACGCATTCCGCAGCGATAAAAAACGCATGCTAGATGCGATCCCCGCAAAGATCAAACGCCGCTGCTGGCGTAAGAAAAAAAGTGTGAGCCTGCTCGAATGCGCTAAAAACGTGTGACATCTGCAGGCCAGATTGTTATGCCCTGACAGGAGGAGTTCCCATGGCGAAAGGTATGAAGGTACAATTACATTTTGAACATTATATCGATGAGGATACCGGCGCTAAAGTTACCCGCTTCACGCCTGTTGATGTTATTTGTCATCGTAATTACTTTTACCAGAAATGTTTTATTGATGGCGGCAGGAAATTAATTTTTGCCGGTGAGTTCGATGTTAACCGCAACTATTATTTGCTGGATCTGGCGACGGGTATAGCAATGCAATTAACGGAAGGCGCGGGCGATAATACCTTTGGCGGCTTTTTATCACCGGATGAAACCTCGCTCTATTATGTAAAAAGCGAACGCAATTTAATGCGGGTAAATCTGTCGACGCTGCAGGAAGAGATCGTTTATCAGGTGCCGGAAGAGTGGGTGGGATATGGCACCTGGGTGGCGAACAGCGCCTGCAATAAGCTTGTCGGCGTGGAGATCCATCGCGACAGCTGGCGGCCAATTAGCGACTGGACCGTCTTCCAGACCTTCTGGGCCGAGCAGCCGCGCTGTCGGGTTATCCGCATCGATCTACATACAGGGGAGAGAACCACGCTGCTGGAGGAGAATCAGTGGCTGGGGCATCCGATTTATCGACCCTTTGATGACAACACCGTGGCCTTCTGCCACGAGGGTCCTTTGGACCGGGTCGATGCCCGTATGTGGCTGATGGATGAAGATGGCAGCAATATTCGTAAAGCCAGACAGCCCGCTCCCGGGGAGAGCTATACCCATGAATTCTGGGTGCCGGATGGCTCGGCGCTGATGTACGTCACCTATGTGAAAAACAGCCCTGTGCGCTATTTATGCCGTATTGATGGTCAGAGCGGTCAGGACGAACGTCTGATGGCGATGCCCCCCTGTTCGCACGTCATGAGTAACGAAGATGGCTCCCTCGCCGTAGGCGACGGTTCCGGCGTGCCCATTGATATCGCCGATAACGCCGGCTATGGCGATACCAGCGATCCCTACCTGTGGTTATTTGATTTGCGGAAAAAGCAAGCCTACAAAATCGCCCGTCACAGCTCATCCTGGCAGGTGCTGGACGGCGATCGCCAGGTGACGCATCCGCACCCCTCGTTTACGCCGGACGAAAAAGCGGTGCTGTTCAGCACGGATAAAGACGGTAAACCGGCGCTCTATCTGGCCGAGATCCCGCCTGAGGTTTTGCAAAACATTAAGGCTTAATAAGGAGCAAACGATGAAGAAACGTAACGCTTGCCTGAGCGCCTCATTATTGCTTGCCTGCTCCTGCCTCGCGGCGGCGCAGGCGGCGGAAATCCGTATCTCCTGGTGGGGAGGAAACAGCCGCCACCAGGCGACCTTGAACGCCATCAAGCTGTTTGAGCAGAAATACCCTGATATCAAGGTGAAGGCCGAATATGCCGGGTGGGAGGGATACCTCTCGCGCCTGACCGTACAGATTGCGGGCGGCAACGAGCCGGATGTCATTCAGACCAACTGGAACTGGCTGCCTATTTTTTCCCGGGACGGCAACGGCTTTTATGATCTCTACAGCCAGAAAGCGGTGCTCGACCTCGGGCAATATGACCCGCAGTCTCTGAGTACCACCACGGTCAACGGCAAGCTGAACGGCATTCCGGTGGCGGTGACGGCGCGCAGCTTCTACTACAACAAGAAATTATGGCAGGAGATGGGCGTCAGCTATCCGCAGAGCTGGCCGGAGCTGATGGCGGCCGGGAAAGCGTTTCAGGCAAAAGACAAAGAGAAATATCCGCTGGTTCTCGACTATATGGAGTCGTTGACGCTGGTACAGTCCTGGATGGTGCAGAAGTACGCGATTCCGGCGATTAATGAGAAAACGGGCAAGTTCAACTATACCCCGCAGCAGTGGGTGGAGTTCTTCCAGCTGTATAAAGATCTTGTCGACAGCCACGTCTTCCCTTCCATGCGGGTACTCTCCTCTTACGGCAAAAGTAATACCTGGGAGATGAAGCCCTGGATCCAGGGAAAATGGGGCGGCATCTATATGTGGAATACGAATGCCGTGATGTATGAAAACAACCTGACCGCGCCCTATAACAAGCTGGAGCTGGGGCCATTCTTTATGCTGCCGGGGGCGAAAGATGCCGGATTATTCTTCAAGCCGACAATGATGTTCAGCGTGGGGAAATCGACGAAGCACCCACAGGAGGCGGCGAAGCTGATCGATTTTTTAATGAACGATCCGCAGGGCGTCAAAGCGATGGGGCTGGAGCGCGGCACGCCGCTGAGTAAAAAGGCCGCGCAGCAGCTGGAAGCAGAGGGAGTGATTCAAAAGGACAATATTACCGTAGCCGGGATCAACGCCTCCCTGGCACTGCCCCATAACATCCCCACCTCGCCCTATTTCGATAACCCGCAGTTTGTCGAGCTTTGGCACAACACCATTGAAAATATCGACCAGGGCACCCTTACGGTAGAGCAGGCGGCGAAAAGCTTCTCCCGTAATGCCGAACGCATCCTGGGCAGAGCAATGCGCTAACCCGACGATACCGGTTCACAGATGATGGGGAAGGATATGATTACCTTTAGCGCAACGCTAACCTGCCGTTATGAAACGCTTTTTTCGCCTTTTACCCCGCAGGACTTTGAGCAGGGGCTGGCGTGGCTGGCGCAAAGCGGCTTCGACGCCGCCGAACTGTGCATCAATGATTATGAAGGCATGGAGGTCTCATGGCTGAAAAAGCGGCTGGATGATTACCGGCTGGGGTGTACGACTATTGCCACGGGCCAGGCCCGCAAGCGCGATGGCCTATCTTTACTTTCCAGCGACAGGGCGGTGGTTTTGCGTACTCAACAGCGCCTGGCGGAACATATTGACGCCGCCGCGCAGCTGTCGAGCCATGTCACCATAGGCTCATTGCGCGCAACGGACAGGATGCTGAGTAAAACCGAGTATATGCATGCGCTGGCGGAGGCGATGGCGCCGTGCGTGGAGCAGGCGAAGCGGTGCGGCGTGACGCTGGTCCTTGAAGCCCTCAATCGCTATGAAATCGCGCATCTGCACAGCGCGGCGGATATGATGGCGTTTATGAGCTTCTGCGACGCACCGGAAAATGTCGGCGTGTTATGGGATATTTTCCATGCCAATATTGAGGATCGCGATTTCACCGACGCGATAGTCTTGCTGGGCTCCCGGCTGCGGCATGTGCATTTTGCCGACTCTAACCGGGCGTTTCCGGGGTATGGCCATTTGCCGATTGACGACATCTATCTGGCGCTAAAAGCGGCCAACTATCAGGGTGCGGTTTCGCTGGAGTGTTTGTGCCAGCCGTCAACGGCAACGCTGATTAAGGAGGCCGGTCCGCTGATCGACCGGTTGCGTCGCTTATAAGGGGTGAGGTGGGGGATCGTTTTTCCTGACTTGAACCTGCGCAGATTAACGGCGATAATTCTTTTTATTGCCTTTTCCAATCTAACCCTTCCTCGTCGGGCTAACGACGCGGGAGGGTTTTTTTATAGCGACGAATATGAGGTTTTTGCCATGAGCACCTTAGGTCACCAGTACGACAACTCGTTAGTTTCCAATGCCTTTGGTTTTCTACGCCTTCCGATGAACTTCCAGCCTTACGACAGCGATGCGGACTGGGTGATCACCGGCGTACCATTTGATATGGCGACATCCGGTCGTGCCGGTGGCCGTCATGGCCCGGCGGCCATTCGTCAGGTTTCCACCAACCTCGCCTGGGAGCATAACCGCTTCCCGTGGAACTTCGACATGCGCGAGCGCCTGAACGTCGTGGACTGCGGTGACCTGGTGTATGCCTTCGGCGACGCGCGTGAAATGAGTGAAAAACTGCAGGCGCACGCAGAAAAACTGCTGGCTGCCGGCAAGCGCATGCTCTCCTTCGGTGGTGACCACTTCGTGACGCTGCCCCTGCTGCGCGCCCACGCGAAACACTTCGGTAAGATGGCGCTGGTGCATTTCGATGCGCATACCGACACCTACGCGAACGGCTGTGAATTTGACCACGGCACCATGTTCTTCACCGCGCCGAAGGAAGGTCTGATCGATCCGAACCACTCCGTGCAGATCGGTATCCGTACCGAATTCGACAAAGACAACGGCTTCACCGTGCTGGACGCCTGCCAGGTGAACGATCGCGGCGTGGATGACATCATCGCCCAGGTTAAGCAGATCGTCGGTGATATGCCGGTCTACCTGACCTTCGACATCGACTGCCTGGATCCAGCCTTTGCCCCAGGCACCGGCACCCCGGTAATTGGCGGCCTGACCTCAGACCGCGCCATCAAACTGGTGCGCGGCCTGAAGGATCTGAACATCGTCGGTATGGACGTCGTTGAAGTGGCGCCTGCCTATGACCAGTCCGAGATCACTGCGCTGGCCGCAGCGACCCTGGCGCTGGAGATGCTCTACATCCAGGCGGCGAAAAAAGGCGAGTAAGCCTTACGCGCTGAGTGCTGCTGCGCGACGCATGCGCAGCAGCAACATTCCTCCGGCCAGCAGAGTGATAACCTGCGACGCCACCAGCACCGAAAAACCGGAACTGACCGACCCGGCCGATTTCATCACCATCCCCATCAGCAGCGGAATAAACGCCGCGCAGATATTGCCAATCCCATTAATGATCCCGTAGGCGCTGCCCACCGCTTCTCGTGCGGCGTGATGCTGGATCACGGCAGGAATGGCGGCCCCCTGAAGCCCCCAAAAGATATTGGCGGAAAGCATAAACAGCGCCAGCCATACCGGCTGATGGCTGAGCATCAGGGCGACCACTGACAACGCGGTCAACGCGCCGCCCACAACAAAGAGTACCGGAGCCTGGTCCGGGCGCATTTTATCGAGCAGTACACCACCCAGGAACTTTGAACCCAGGCTCAGCAGGAAAGGGATCGCCGCAAGCCAGCCCGTCGCGTGAAGGGAGAAATGGTGTTCATCCCGCAGCCACGCGGGCAGCCAGGCACTGCTTCCCCAGAGATAGCTCAGGGTGGCGATTTCAACCAGTAAAATCCAGCCCAGCAGCGGCGTTTGCCAGGCGAGGGTAAAGGTTTCGACAAATCCTGGTTTTTTCATCTTCACCGCACCACGCGGTGCGGGCAGGAAGCGCCAGATTAACCCGCCACCCAGCAGCAGATTGATTGCCGCCAGCGCATAGAACGAACCCGCCCAGCCCAGATGTGCCATCAGCCAGGTGACGAGCGGAAAGCCCACCGCCAGCCCGAGCGAGACGCCCAGCGCGGTGACGGCGTTGGGTTTGCCTATCTCTTCCGCGCTGAAGTTATCGCTTATAAAGCGCGTTTTCAGGGAAAAGAGCGGACCTTCGGCAATGCCCAATACCAGGCGGGCGATAAGCATCCCCATTAGCGAGCCCAGCAATGGCGAAACAGCGCAGACCAGGGCCCAGATCGCAATGCTGCTTAACAACCCCTGCCGATAATGCAGTTTGCTTTCGATAACCGGTGTTAATAATAAAGCCGAGAATCCATAACCCAGCAGAAAGCAGGTCATTAACATTCCTTGTAACATTCTGTTTTCATTTAACTGAAAATGTTCGGCAAATTCCGGATTTAAAATCATCACCGAAATATTTACCCGGTCAACGTAGGAAATAATAATGAGAAATAACAGTGCAATTGTGCCTTGCCATCTTGCCGTCATATTGCCCGCCTTATGCGTTCGAGAATTTATATTTTTATCAATGTGATTGTCACGGAGCTAAAATGGTTCACCTGTGAAACTCGTTGTTTTAAAAGGTTGTTTTAAAATGTGTTTCACGGGTGAAACCTGTCGATTTTTCTTTGCTTTATTTTTAAGGAAGAAAAAGAAAAGAAGTCAATATTTTTCATTTACTCTTTTAGCTCATCGCTAAAACGTATTCTTTCACGCCTCAATAATGAAAATTTCATATCGCTGCATTTTTTCGTGATCCCTTGCACACTTAGCTTATTAATTGCCGATCAATTAACAAATTCGTCACATTGACGCTTGACGAAACATTCATCGCTTTTATATTGACCGTATTAAATAAGAAACAGAGTTTCATATATGAAACAAAAGCCTGGAGGATCGTGATGAGCTGGATAGGCGTATGTGACGCAGAACAAGTACAGGAAGATTTCCCTTTTAGCGGCAACGTAGAAGGTAAAGAGATCGGCGTTTATTTAATCGACGGCGAATATTACGCGCTGGAAGACGTATGCCCGCACGCCTATGCGCTGCTGAGTCAGGGCTTTGTTGAGGACGGCAAAGTGGAATGTCCGCTGCACGAGGCGGTGTTCGACGTCAAAACCGGCCAGTGCCTGCACGGCCCCGGCGGCCGAAACCTTAACCGCTACCCGGTTCGGGTCTTTGAAAATCAAATCCAGATTACTTTTGTCGAGGAGACCGTGGCATGAGCGACATCCTGAACTTCAACCCGGCGCTGCCCGAAAGCCGCCAGTTTACCCCGCCTGCAGAGGGCGGTAACGGCGCCATTCATAAACCGGGCGAGTACCAGAACCTGATCTGGCAGACCCGCAGCCGGGTGCCGGAAAACTGGGAAATGAGCCTTATCGCCACGCTGGAAGATCTCTTTGAGCAGGGCATTGAAACCTTACCGGAGCTGGTGAAGGGGCTGAACGCGGTGCGGATGCACGATCAGCAGGGCGAGCCGTGGAGCGACGCCAGCTTCCAGGCATTCTTACAGGTTAACGGCTACTGAGGACAACGCGATGACGACTACCGTACAAAACTATCTCGATAAAGGTCTGCGCGGCCTCTGGTATCCGGTGCTGGCGAGCTGGGAAGTGCAGTCTGCACCGGTGGGCATTACCCGCCTGGGGGAGCAGATTGTGGTCTGGCGCAACAAAGACGGCCAGGTCCAGGCGCTGGAGGACCGCTGTCCGCACCGCGGCGCGCGCCTGTCGATGGGCTGGAATCTCGGGGACCGCATCGCCTGCTGGTATCACGGCGTGGAAGTGGCAGGCAATGGCGAAGTGAAAGATGTGCCTGCGGTGGACAAATGTCCGCTGGTCGGCCAGCAGTGCGTACGCAGCTATAACGTGCAGGAGGCGCACGGCGCCATCTTCCTGTGGTTCGGCGTCACCGCCGATCAGCAGCCGGACGAACTGACCTTCCCGGATGAACTCGCCGACATGGAAAATTTCAGCAACTTCCTCTGCACCGCCGGGTGGAAATGCAATTACCAGTACGCGCTGGAAAACGTGATGGACCCGATGCACGGCACCTATCTGCACTCCTCCTCGCACTCAATGGCGGAAGGGGACCGCAAGGCCGACATGGTGCTCCAGCCGACCAAAACCGGCTTCATCTTTGAGAAAAAAGGGCAGAGCGGCGTCAACTTCGACTGGGTGGAGCTGGGCAACAGCGGCACCTGCTGGATGCGCCTCTCCATTCCTTACAGGAAGCGTTTCGGGCCGGGCGGCCACTTCTTTATCGTCGGTATGGTGGTACCGGAAGATAACGACAACTGCCGCGTCTTCTTCTGGCGCATCCGCCGCGTGCAGGGCTGGCAGCGCGATATGTGGCGCTTTATGTACCGTAACCGCCTGGAAAAACTGCACTGGGAAGTGCTGGAGCAGGATCGTGTGGTGCTGGAAAGCATGGCGCCAAACGCCCGCGACCATGAATACCTCTACCAGCATGACGTTGGTCTCTCCCGCCTGCGCCGCATGATGCAAAAAGCTGCGAAAGAGCAGCTGGCGATGCGCGACGCGCAGCAGGGAGCCGCCTGATGAACGGGCTGTTGAGCGGAAAACGCATCGTTGTAACCGGTGCCGCGCGCGGGCTGGGCTACCACTTCGCCAGAGCCTGCGCGGAGCAGGGGGCGGCGGTGGTGATGTGCGACATCCTGAAAGGCGAGCTGGCTGAAAGCGCCCACGGGCTGAGCGAACAGGGTTATGCGATCGAATCGCACGTTATCGATCTGGCCGATCCGCATTCCATCGAACAGGTGTTCAGTGCCATTGGCGAGCTGGGGCAGATTGACGGCCTGGTGAATAACGCGGCGATGGCGACCGGCGTCGGCGGCAAAAACATGCTCGATTACGATCCGGATCTCTGGGATCGGGTAATGAGCGTCAACGTCAAAGGCACCTGGCTGGTCACCCGCGCCGCCGTGCCGCTGCTGCGGGAAGGGGCAGGGATTGTGAACGTAGCCTCCGATACCGCCCTGTGGGGCGCGCCGCGCCTGATGGCCTACGTCGCCAGTAAGGGGGCCGTGATTGCCATGACCCGCTCAATGGCGCGGGAGCTAGGTGAAAAGCGTATTCGTATTAACGCCATCGCGCCGGGATTAACCCGCGTTGAGGCGACGGAATATGTGCCCGCCGAACGGCATCAGCTCTATGAAAATGGCCGGGCGTTAACGGGGGCGCAGCAGCCGGAAGATGTCACCGGCAGCGTGGTCTGGCTGTTAAGCGATCTGTCGCGGTTCATCACCGGGCAGCTTATTCCGGTCAACGGCGGTTTTGTCTTTAACTAAGGTAGGGCGATTATGGCAAACGATCAGGAAGTGAAGTATCTGGTGCCGGGGCTGGAGCGCGGTTTACAGCTGCTGTTGGCCTTCGGCGAGCAGCATCGCGATCTGACCTTTGCCGAGCTGCACCGGCTGGTGGATATGCCGAAGGCCACCGCCTACCGCGTGGTGCAGACCCTGGAGTATATGGGCTTTCTGGAGCGCAACACCCGTACCAATACCTTCTCGCTCGGCATGAACGTGCTGCGTCTGGGCTTTGAGTACATCGCCTCGCTGGATGTGGCGCAGGTGGGTCAGCCGGTGATTGAACAACTGCGTGACGTCAGCCAGTGCAGTAGCCATCTGGCGATCCGCGACGGGCGCGACATCATCTACATCGCCCGCGTCAGCGCCGCCGGGTCGCGCATCAATCAGGTCAGCATTGGCACCCGTCTGCCGGTGCACTGCACCTCGCTCGGCCGCATGCTGTTGACCGATATTTCCCGCGCCGATTTCGAACAGCTGTTCCCGCAGGAGCGCCTGCCGGGCAACACGCCGGGTCAGCTTCACGACCGTGAAGCCCTGTGGCAAATGGTGCAGCAGGATAAAGCCCGCGGATACGTGATCGGTGAATCCTTCTTCCGCCACGGTATCTCCTCCATCGTTTATCCGGTGTTTGACCGAAGCCATCGCGTGGCGGCGGTAGTGAGCATTCTGGTGCCGTCGGAAGAGATCCCACAAGCCGACCGCGAGCGACTGCAAAACGAGGTTCGTCTGGCGGCGGACAAAATTTCTGGCTTCTTAGGGTATTTATCACAGGCCAGTTAAATCAGTGAGTTAACGTCAGGCGCTTCACTGCGTCGGGCATGTTTTACGCCCAATTTGGGCCAGATGAGGCAACGAACGATGAGTGTAACCGGAATTGAAAAGCTGGAATTTGGCGTTGAGAACCTGACGCACTGCGCCAAATTTATGCGTGATTTTGGCCTGACGGGCGATGCCAGCGGCCAGCGTTTTACCACCCTGAGCGGCGCGCGCGTGGAGCTTAACCCGATCGACAGCCCCGATCTGCCCCCGGCGTTTGAAGCGGGTAACACCCTGCGCCGCATGACCTGGGGAGTGGCGACCCAGAACGATCTGGACGCACTGCGCTCGAAGCTTGCGCAGCAGCCCGGCTTTCGCGAAGTGGGCGACGCGCTGGAATGCCTTGACCCGAACGGCATGACCCTGCGCGTGCAGGTCAGCCAGCAGACCGACGTGGAGCTGAACGTCGAGCCGATCAACCAGTGGGGCGATGCCCGCCGGATTGACACCCCCAGCCCGGTTTACGATCGCGCCCAGCCCATCAACGTCGGCCACGTGGTGTTTTTCGTGGAGGAGCTGGCGGCGGTGGAGAAATTCTACCGCAAGGTGCTCGGTTTCCAGGTCTCTGACCGCTACATCAACCGCGCCGTATTCCTGCGCTGCGGCGTACGTGGGGGGCATCACAACCTGTTCCTGCTGCAATTGCCGAACCGTAAGCGCGGCCTGAACCACGTGGCCTTTACCGTGCGCGATATCCACGAGGTGATCGGCGGTGGTATCGCGATGAATAAAAATGAATGGAGCACCTTTATCGGGCCGGGCCGCCATCCGGTCTCGTCGGCCTACTTCTGGTACGTCAATAGCCCGACCGGCGGCGCGTTTGAGTACTACACCAACGACGACTACCTGACCGAAAACTGGCAGCCGCGCGAGCTGGAGCACTCGCTGGTCTCCTTTACCGAATGGGCGGTGGAAGGCGGGATCGATCACGACACGCGCCGTCAGCAGAAAAAAACGGAGGCGGTATGACGTCGCGCATTGTCATTATCGGTGGCGGCCAGGCGGGGGGCTGGGCGGCTAAAACCCTGCGTGACGAGGGTTTCGACGGCGAGATTTGCGTGGTGGCGGAAGAGGAATGGGATTTCTACGAACGGCCACCGCTGTCGAAAGCGGCTCTTTTGCAACCAGAGGCGGCGTTTCCGCGACTCTTTTCCGAAGAGGCGCAGCAGGCGCTGAACCTGACCTGGTATCGTCCGTTGCGGGCTGAATCCATTGATCGTGAAGCGAAAGCGGTTGTTTTAAGCAACGGCGAACGCCTTAGTTACAACATGCTTTTACTGGCCACCGGAGGGCGGGCGCGCCTGCCGGGTGAGGCCTGGGCGGCGCACCCGCAGGTCTACACCCTGCGCCACTGGCAGGACGCGCAGCGTCTGAAAAGCCGTCTGGCGGAGAGCCGCACCCTGGCTATCGTTGGCGGCGGCTGGATCGGTCTTGAGATTGCCGCTTCCGCGCGCAGCAGCGGCGTGGCGGTCACGCTGTTCGAGCAGCAGCCCGCACTCTGCATGCGCTCGGTGAGTGGCGAGGTTTCGCAGCGCTTAGAGGCCATTCAACGCGAGCAGGGTGTGGCGATCCGCACCGGCTGCGGCGCGCTGGAGCTGGAAGACGATAACGGTCTGCCGGTCATCCACTGCGACGGCCAGCGTAAAACCTTTGATGCGGTGGTGGTGGGGATCGGTGTCGATCTCAACCTGGAACTGGCGCGTAACGCCGGGCTTAAAACCGAACGCGGGATCGTGGTGGATGCCCAGGGACGCACCGCAGATCCGTTCATCTTTGCCGCCGGGGATGTGGCCCAGCATCATCACTACGGCCTGTGCATCCAGTCCTGGGCCTTTGCCCAGAATCAGGCGGTGGCGACGGCGAAAGCAATGCTCAACCCCGATGCGTCAGGTTACGACGACGCGCCGTGGCTCTGGTCAGATCAATATCAGCACAACATTCAGATCCTCGGTATTCCGCAGCCGGGCAGCAGCACGATAGTGCGGGACGATTCGCTGTTCTTCTCGCTCGACGCGAACGGGCGGCTGACGCAGCTGGTGGCGTTCAACGATGCGCGCACCGTCAAGCTGGCGAAGCGCTGGATGGCGGCGGGAAGGGATCTGTCAGACGTACCGCTCAGCGACCCGACCTTTTCACTGATGTCATTGCGATAGCTAACCCGCACCCGTAGGGGGAGATATGACCACATTAGAGACCAACACCGCGCCCGTTGAGGCGAGCGGTGAGGGAACCCGCACGCCTGAAAAAGCGGTGCGCTGGGCCATCCCGCTGGCGCTGCTGGCCTGCGTGCTGCTGGCGTTTTTCGACAAAATCAGCATTGCGGCGCTGTTTTCTGACGGCCATTTCCAGCAGGCGATGGGCATCGATTTCGACACCACGCGCCTCGGCATTCTGATGAGCGCCTTCCTGCTGAGCTACGGCTTTTCATCGGTCTTTTTAAGCGGGCTGGGGGACAAAATCGCCCCGCTGCGCCTGCTCACCGGGATGATGGTGATCTGGTGCGTGCTGATGGTGGCGATGGGCTTTACCCATAACTACACGCTGATGATTGTCCTGCGCATCCTGCTGGGGGTAGCAGAAGGGCCGCTCTTCCCGCTGGCCTTCGCCATTGTGCGCCACAACTTCCCGCAGCATCTGCAGGCGCGCGCCACCATGCTGTGG
Organism: Leclercia sp. GHBNCSD; assembly: GCF_055805075.1. Taxonomy (NCBI): domain Bacteria; kingdom Pseudomonadati; phylum Pseudomonadota; class Gammaproteobacteria; order Enterobacterales; family Enterobacteriaceae; genus Leclercia; species Leclercia sp. GHBNCSD. Next base: position 2,781,024 of record NZ_JBQVYO010000001.1, read on the forward strand.
CTGCTGGGCACCCCGGTGGGGGCGGCGATTGGCTTCCCGCTCTCCCTCTGGTTGCTGAATACCTTCGGCTGGCAGAGCACCTTCTTCGTGATGGCGATGCTGACCGTGCCGGTGCTTATTTTTGTGCGCATCGGTCTGCGGGGGATCCGTCTGGATGCGAAACCGGCCACTACTCAGGCGTCGCAGGATGAGCGTCGCGCGGCCCGGCGCGAGCTGTTCGTCAGTCCGCACTTCTGGATCATCTGCATCTTTAACATCGCCTTCCTGACCTACCTGTGGGGTATCAACGGCTGGCTGCCGGGCTACCTGATCAAGGGGAAGGGCATTCATCTGGAGCATGCGGGCTGGCTGTCGTCGATGCCGTTTATCGCCATGCTGGCAGGCGAGGTGATTGGCGCATGGCTCTCGGACCGGGTCGATAAGCGCGCCGCGGCCTGCTTTATCTCCATGGCGGGGGCGGCGGTGGGGCTGGCAGCGGTCATGCACCTCGACACCCCGCTGACCATCATCGCGGCGATGAGCTTCAGTACCTTTATGTGGGGCACCGGGGCGCCCAACATTTTCGCCCTGCTGGCAAAGGCCACCCATCCACGGGTGAGTGCTACGGCGGGCGGCATCTTCAACGGGCTGGGAAACTTTGCGGGCGCGCTGTCGCCGGCGGTGATGGGCGCGCTTATCGCCTTCACCCACAGCATGGATTCCGGGCTGATTTTTCTGGCGGTGATGGCGGCGGTGGGCTGCGTCCTGTTACTGCCGCTGCTGAGACGTTACTGAGGAGAGTGTCATGACTGATTCAACCATAACCAACAAATCTGGCATCAAACCTGACCACCTGACGATGGAAGAGTGGGTCGAGTCGCGCATCGCGCGCTTCGAAGGGCGTAAATATGACTGGAACGCCCTGAAGTTCCAGGCCGATTTTGATCCGAAATACCGCCGGGCGCAGATGCGCTACATCGGCACCGGTGCCACCGGCGTGGCGAACGACACCAACACCGTGCAGGCGGATCACTTTACCTTCTCCACCATGGTACTGCCGTCGAAGTGCGAAGGGCCGCTGCACCTGCATGACGATGTGGAAGAGGTCTTCTTCATGCTGAAAGGCCAGATCACGCTGATGATCCAGGATGGCGACAACTACACCGAAACCGTGCTGCGCGAGCGTGACCTCATCTCCGTCCCGCCGGGTATCTATCGTGGGCTGTTCAACCACGGCGAAGAAGAGGCGCTGATGTGCGTCATGCTGGGCACTAACAAGCCGGAAATCCCGACCTACCCGGCCGATCATCCGCTCTCAAAAGTGAAGCGGAACTAAGGGGTGCACGATGACGGAATTTCGTGAACAGGGATGCGGCATTCCGCTGATGTTGCTGCACGGCATCAGCTCCTGCGCCGCCTCCTGGCATAAGCAGATGGCGCTGGACGGTTTTCGGGTGCTGGCGTGGGACATGCCCGGCTATGGCGAAAGCCCGATGCTGGCAGCTGAACGGGCAAACGCCGGAGATTACGCCGACGCGCTGGCGGCGATGCTCGATCGGGCGGGCGTCTGGCAGGCGGTGCTGGTAGGGCACTCTCTGGGGGCGCTGGTCGCCAGTGCTTTTGCGGCGAAGTTCCCGGAACGCGTTATCCATCTGGTGCTGGCGGATGCCGCGCAGGGCTACGGCCAGGCCGCGCCGGAGCAGCGCGAGCAGGTCTGGCGCAACCGCGAGCAACAGATGGCACTGGGCGGCGAAATCCTCGCCCAGACCCGCGCCGCGAAGCTGCTGCGCCCTGGCGCGCGCGCGGAGGATATTGCCACCGTGGCGTCAGGGATGCGCAAGCTGCGCCCGGAGGGCTACCTGGCCGCCGCGTGGATGCTGGCATATGACGACATCCATGCCTGGCTTAAGCGCTACCCGGGCGATTTTGAAGTCTGGTGCGGCGAGCAGGATGCGATTACGCAGCCGGAGTTGGTGCAGGGGCTGGCGCTGCGATACGGGTTGCCGTTTATCGCCATTCCCCAGGCCGGTCACGCCAGCTATCTCGATAACGACGCGTTTTTTAACCAACAGCTTTTACGCATTAACGAAGAGGTGCGCGATGAATGCACAAATTGATGGGCGCATAGCGGTCGTCACCGGCGGTTCTTCTGGCATTGGCTTTGAAACGCTGCGCCTGCTGCTGGGCGAGGGGGCTAAAGTGGCCTTCTGTGGCCGCGATCCGGATCGCCTCGCCAGCGCCCATGCCGCGCTGCATAACGAATACCCCGACGGGGAGGTTTTCTCTTATCGATGCGACGTGCTGAACGCTGACGAGATGCAGGCCTTTGCGGATGCCGTTCAGGCGCGCTTTGGTGCGGCGGATATGCTGATCAACAACGCCGGGCAGGGCTACGTGGCGCACTTCCAGGATACGCCGCGCGAGGCGTGGCTGCACGAGGCCGAGCTGAAGCTGTTCGGAGTGATCAATCCGGTGCAGGCGTTTCAGCCGCTGCTGGAGCAGTCCGACATCGCCTCCATCACCTGCGTCAACTCGCTACTGGCGCTGCAGCCGGAGGAGCACATGATTGCCACCTCTGCCGCCCGTGCCGCGCTGCTGAATATGACGCTGACACTCTCGAAAGAGTTGGTGGGGAAAGGCATTCGGGTGAATTCCATCTTGCTCGGCATGGTGGAGTCCGGCCAGTGGCAGCGCCGCTTTGAAAACCGTACAGACAAAAGCCAGAGCTGGCCGGAGTGGACGGCAGAGATCGCGCGCAAACGCGGCATCCCGATGGCGCGCCTCGGCAAGCCGCAGGAGCCCGCGCAGGCGCTGCTGTTCCTCGCCTCGCCGCTGGCCTCGTTTACCACCGGCGCCGCGCTGGACGTTTCCGGCGGCTTCTGCCGCCATCTGTAAGGACGCATCATGAAAAAGATCATGTTAATTGGGTTCGGCGCCATGGCGCAGGCGGTGATCGAGCGCCTGCCTGCCGGTGTCGCTATCGGCTGGATCGTGGCGCGCGCGTCTCATCACGCGGCGATTCGCCAGCAGTTTGGTGATGCGGTGGTGGCGCTGACCTCGCCGCTGGAGTGCGCTGAAGCGCCCGATCTGGTGCTGGAGTGCGCCAGCCAGCAGGCGGTGGCGCAGTACGGCGAGGATATTTTGCATCGCGGCTGGCATCTGGCGGTGATCTCCACCGGCGCACTGGCAGATAGCGCGCTGGAGCAGCGCCTGCTCAACGCGGGCGGCAAACTGACGCTACTCTCCGGCGCGGTGGCCGGCATCGACGGGCTGGCGGCGGCGAAAGAGGGCGGGCTTGAGCGCGTGACCTATCAGTCGCGTAAAAGCCCGGCCAGTTGGCGCGGCAGCTACGCCGAACAGCTTATCGATCTTAATTCGGTGTCAGTGGCGCAGGTCTTTTTCGAAGGCAGCGCCCGGGAGGCGGCACGACTGTTCCCGGCCAACGCCAACGTGGCGGCGACCGTGGCGCTCGGCGGCGTGGGGATGGATGAGACCCGCGTACAGCTGATGGTCGACCCGGCCACGAAACGCAATACCCACACGCTGCACGTCGAAGGCGTGTTTGGCGAGTTCCATCTTGAGCTGAGCGGGCTGCCGCTTGCCTCTAACCCGAAAACCTCCACCCTGGCGGCACTGAGCGCGGTCCGCGCCTGCCGCGAGCTGGCCCTGAGCTGAGGAGTGACGATGAGCGAACTGAAGATTTTTATCGGGGGGCAGTGGCGACACGGCGGCGGCAACCCGATGCAGAGCCACTTCCCGGCTGATGGAACGATCAACGCGGTTTTAAACGCGGCAAGCCTCGACGATCTGCATGACGCAATCGAGGCTGGCGAGCTGGCGTGGCGCGATCCCTTGTGGCGCAACAGCCTGCCGCATATGCGCGCGAAGATCCTGCACAGAGTGGCGGATCAGATTGAATCCCGCGTCGACGAGCTGGCGCAGATGCAGAGCCGCGATAACGGCAAACCGCTGGCGGAAGCACGCGGGCTGGTGATGAGCGCGGCGGGAACGGCGCGCTACTTTGCCGCCGCCTGCGAACTGCTGGAAGGGGAGCTTCCGACGCCGCGCCAGCCGGATTTACTAACCCTGAGTCGCTATGAGCCGCTTGGCGTGGTGGCAGCCATTACGCCGTGGAACTCGCCGATTGCCAGTGAAATGCAGAAAGTCGCTCCGGCCATTGCCGCCGGTAACGCGGTGATCCTCAAGCCCGCCGAAGCGACGCCGCTGATGGCGCTGGAGCTGGCCCGCATCTTTGAACAGGCGGGGCTGCCCGCCGGGCTGCTGAGCGTGCTGCCGGGCAAAGGCTCGGTCATTGGCGATGCGCTGGCACGCCATCCTAAAGTGCGCAAAATCTCTTTTACCGGCGGCACCACCACTGGCCGTCATCTGGCGCACGTGGCGGCGGAAAAGCTGATCCCGGCCTCTCTTGAGCTGGGCGGTAAATCCCCGACCATCGTGCTCGACGATGCGGATATCGAGCAGGCCGCGCGCGGGATCTGCTTCGGCATCTTCAGCTCGGCGGGACAGGCCTGTATCGCCGGGTCGCGGCTGTTTATCCACGAAAGCCTTTACGCTCCGCTGATGGCGCGGTTGCTGGAGTTAACCCGTGGCCTGCGCGTCGGGCATCCGTTTACCGACGGCATCCACGTCGGGCCGTTGATCAACGATAAGCATCGCCAGAGCGTGCAGGCCTACGTCGAGCTGGCGAAGCGCGAAGGGGGCCGCGTGCTGTGCGGCGGGGAGATCCCAGCCGATCCCAATCTTGCAAACGGCAGCTTCTTCCAGCCAACGATTATCGAAGGGCTGAGCAACAGCGCCCGCGCCTGTCAGGAGGAGATCTTCGGCCCGGTGCTGGTGGCGATGCCATTTAACGATGAAGCGGCGTTGATCCAGCAGGCGAACGACTCGGTATATGGTCTGGCTGCCGGGATCTGGACGCGGGATACCGGACGTGCGCTGCGCTTAAGCGAGCAGCTTGAGGCGGGCACGGTGTGGATCAACACCTACAAGGTCTTTGCGATTTCGACCCCGTTCGGGGGCTTTAAAGAGAGCGGTCTGGGCCGCGAAAAGGGCATTCAGGGGCTGAAAGCCTGGATGCAACAAAAGAGCATTTATCTGGCGACGGGTAACAGCGTCAACTACTGGTGCGACTGAAAAAGGGTGAGCAATGAGCGAAATGATAACCGTCGGCGACGCCATCGCCAGAACGCTGGAGCAGTATCAGGTTGAGGCCATCTACGGCGTCATCTCCATTCACAACCTGCCCATCGCCGATGCAGTAGGGCAGCGCGGCAATATCCGCTTTGTGCCCGCGCGCGGCGAAGCGGGATCCGTCACCATGGCCGATGCCCACGGGCGTTTTTCCGGCCTCGGCGTGGCGCTGACCAGTACCGGGGCAGGGGCAGGTAACGCGGTAGGCGCGCTGGTGGAAGCGATGAATGCCTGCACGCCGCTGCTGCATTTAACCGGACAGGTGGAAAAAGCCTGGCTGGATGCCGACACCGGGTTTATTCACGAAACCCGCGACCAGTTGACCTTCCTGAAGGCCAGTTCAAAACGGGCATATCGCATCAGCAATGCCAACCAGGCGATAGCGATTCTCCATAAAGCGATTCAGGAGGCACAGACGCCGCCGTGCGGGCCGGTCTCTGTGGAGATCCCGATTGATATTCAGGGGGCGAAAATTCCGCTGTCGCTGGTGACGGCGCCGGTAAAACCGGTGTCAGTTTCAGCGCCAGACGCCGGAATGGTTGATGCGCTTTGGGCGCAGCTGAAGCAGGCGAAACAGCCGCTGCTGTGGCTGGGTGGCGGGGCGCTGGGCAGCGCTGACGCTGTGAAAAAGCTGGCGGATGCGGGCATCACCGTGATCTCCAGCACCCACGCACGCGGCGTGCTGCCGGACAGCCATCGCGCCAGCCTGCGGGCTTTCCACAACTCGTCGTCAGTGGAGGCGCTGATCGCCCGGTGTGATTTTACGCTGGTGGCGGGCTCACGCCTGCGCAGCAATGAGACCCGTTCATGGACGCTCGAACTGCCCTCTCCGCGGGTGCAGATCGATATCGATCCGGCGGCGGCAAGCCGTAACTATTTGATGGATAAGACGCTGGTAGCCGATTGTTCAGCGCTGCTTAACGCGCTGGCTGCAAAAGCGCAGGGGCGTGAATGGGGTAACGCGCAGTGGGACACGCAGGTACAGCAGGCGGTGGAGCAAGCTGAGCAGGGTCTGCGCGAGCAGTGTGGTGCCTATGCGAAGCTCAACGACGCCATCGAGAAAGCGCTGCCGCAGGATGGCCTGCTCGTGCGTGATATCACCGTTTCCGGCAGCCTGTGGGGCAGCCGTCTGTTCCGCGCCAACGGTCCGCTGATGAACATTCACTCTCTGGCCGGGGCAATTGGCATGGGGCTGCCGATGGCAATTGGTACTGCGATTGCCAATCCGCAGCGCAAGGTGGTGGGGCTGGTGGGCGACGGCGGCCTGAGCCTGAATTTAGGCGAGCTGGCGACGCTGGCGCAGGAGAAAGCCAACGTGACGCTGCTGATCATGAATGACGGCGGTTACGGCGTGATGCGTGGCATTCAGGATAAATATTTTGGCGGGCGGCAGTATTATAACGAGCTGCATACGCCGGACTTTACCCTGCTGGCCCAGGCGATTGGCCTGCAGGCGTGGAGCGTTGAGCGGGCAGAGGATTTTGATGCGGTGATGACAGAGGCGCTGGCCATGCCGGGGCCGTCGGTGGTGGAGGTGCGGATGGGGCAGATTGGCGCCCTGAAGTTTGCCGGGCCGCCGCAGAAAACGCTGTACTAGCTGTGTGCCCGGTAGCGCTGCGCTTACCGGGCCTACGTTTACGCACAAAGCAGGCCGGGTAAGGCGAAGCCGCCACCCGGCTTTTCAAAGGAGACGCGGGCGCCTCCCCGGTACATTATTTAATCCCGTCTGCCGCCATGCGATCGCGGATGTGCTGCGCACGCGCTGCGGAGGCAGGGTGGTCGTCAAACATGGAGCTTTGGCGGCCCGCTTCCTGTTGAGCCAGTTTTTCGAAGCTGGTGGCTAAACCTGATGGGTTAATCCCACGTTTGCGCAACAGATCGTAAGAGTAGTCATCGGCCTCAGATTCCTGACGCTGAGAGAACTGGGAGTTAACCAGTTTTTCACCGAGATCGCCGAGCTGCGACTGGGAAAGGCTACCTACAATACCACCCGCAGAGGCCGCCGCCACGCGAACGGCGTTCGTGCCGAGGGCAACCTGCATCCCTTTCTTCACATGGCCGAGGGCAACGTGGCCCATTTCATGGCCGATAACCGCTTCGACTTCATTGTCGTTCATCATATCCATTAATCCGCTGTAGACGCGGATGCAGCCGTTAGCCATCGCAAAGGCGTTAACGTCTTTCGCCATGTAAACCTTGTAGTTCACCGGCTGGCCGTTAATGTTGTCGCCAAGTGCTGAAGCAATCTTATTCAGACGCTGAGCGTAAGTGCTGTCTGCCGGTGCGATGGTCGCTTTACCGTCCATCTCTTTACAGGCCTCATCGCTTAATGTTTTCACCTGGGCATCGGTGAGGGAGTAGGCCTGAAACGCCTCTGCTCCGGAGCTCAGCAGGCCACCAGAATTCATATTCTGACACCCGCTAAGAAGAAGGGTCGTTCCCAGAGCCAGCACTACTGCACGCATTTTCATTATGTTGCTTCCGTACTCGTTAAACTTGATAAATTCTGAAAGTTTTGCCGCCCCGGAGGAGGGTGCAGCTCCAATTATAAAGAATATAAACGAAGGCGGGCGAGAAGATTGCGCAACGTGCGAGCCTGTTCCAGAGATTTCTTAAGCGGCAAAAGAATGGTCCATGTACATGCTTTGTCGCTTGGGTTACATTGTTGGCACTTTTTTCTGGCGTAGCCCAAAACGCGCTGTCGTCAAGCCGAAACGGGCATGGCCTTCAACATCCGATCTGGAGTCAAAATGTCCTCACGTAAAGAGCTTGCCAATGCTATTCGTGCGCTGAGCATGGATGCTGTACAAAAAGCTAAGTCCGGTCACCCGGGTGCCCCTATGGGTATGGCTGACATTGCCGAAGTCCTGTGGCGTGATTTCCTGAACCACAACCCGCAGAACCCTGCCTGGGCTGACCGTGACCGTTTCGTTCTCTCTAACGGCCACGGCTCGATGCTGATCTACAGCCTGCTGCACCTCACCGGCTATGATCTGCCAATCGAAGAGCTGAAAAACTTCCGTCAGCTGCACTCCAAAACCCCGGGTCACCCGGAAGTGGGTTATACCGCAGGTGTTGAAACCACGACCGGTCCGCTGGGTCAGGGTATTGCTAACGCCGTGGGTATGGCGATTGCCGAGAAGACGCTGGCGGCGCAGTTCAACCGTCCGGGTCATGACATCGTCGACCACTTCACCTATGCATTCCTGGGTGATGGCTGCATGATGGAAGGCATTTCTCACGAAGTGTGCTCCCTGGCAGGCACCCTGAAACTGGGCAAACTGGTTGCGTTCTATGACGACAACGGCATCTCCATCGACGGCCACGTTGAAGGCTGGTTCACTGACGACACCGCAGCACGTTTCGAAGCCTACGGCTGGCACGTGGTGCGTGGCGTTGACGGTCACGATGCTGAAGCGATTAAACGTGCAGTAGAAGAAGCGCGCGCAGTGACTGACAAACCGTCCCTGCTGATGTGCAAAACCATCATCGGTTTCGGTTCTCCGAACAAAGCTGGTACGCACGACTCCCACGGCGCACCGCTGGGTGACGCAGAGATCGCCCTGACCCGTGAAGCGCTGGGCTGGAAACACGCTGCGTTTGAAATCCCGTCTGAAATTTATGCGCAGTGGGATGCCAAAGAAGCTGGTCAGGCGAAAGAAGCGGCATGGAACGAGAAATTCGCCGCCTACGCTAAAGCCTTCCCACAGGAAGCGGCAGAGTTCACCCGTCGTATGAAAGGTGACATGCCAGCAGACTTCGACGCCAAAGCGAACGAGTTCATCGCTAAGCTGCAGGCTAACCCGGCTAAAATCGCCAGCCGTAAAGCCTCCCAGAATGCGATCGAAGCCTTCGGCCCGCTGCTGCCAGAGTTCCTCGGCGGCTCCGCTGACCTGGCACCATCAAACCTGACTATCTGGTCTGGCTCTAAAGCCATCAACGAAGATACTGCCGGTAACTACATCCATTACGGTGTTCGTGAGTTCGGTATGACCGCGATTGCCAACGGTATCTCCCTGCACGGTGGTTTCCTGCCGTACACCTCCACCTTCCTGATGTTCGTGGAATATGCCCGTAACGCGGTGCGTATGGCTGCGCTGATGAAACAGCGTCAGGTGATGGTCTACACCCACGACTCAATCGGTCTGGGCGAAGATGGCCCGACCCACCAGCCGGTTGAGCAGGTTGCTTCCCTGCGCGTGACCCCGAACATGTCCACATGGCGTCCATGTGACCAGGTTGAATCGGCGGTAGCGTGGAAATATGGCGTTGAGCGTCAGGACGGCCCAACCGCGCTGATCCTCTCCCGTCAGAACCTGGCTCAGCAGGATCGTACCGAAGAGCAGCTGGCGAACATCGCCCGCGGTGGTTACGTGCTGAAAGACTGCGACGGTCAGCCGCAGGTGATCTTCATCGCAACCGGTTCTGAAGTTGAACTGGCTGTTGCCGCCTGGGATCAGCTGGCAGGCGAAGGCGTGAAAGCGCGCGTGGTCTCCATGCCGTCTACCGATGCCTTCGACAAGCAGGACGCGGCTTACCGTGAATCTGTACTGCCGAAAGCCGTTTCTGCCCGAGTGGCAATCGAAGCGGGTATCGCTGACTACTGGTTCAAATACGTGGGCCTGAACGGCGCTATCGTTGGCATGACCACCTTCGGTGAGTCTGCGCCAGCTGAGCAGCTGTTCGAAGAGTTCGGCTTCACCGTTGAGAACGTGGTCGCGAAAGCGAAAGAACTGCTGTAATCATGGTTGTGCCCGGCGGCGCGTAGCTTGCCGGGCCTACAAATATTCAGGCCGGGCAGGCGTAAGCGTCACCCGGCTTTTTTGTGCATGTTATTCCTCAAAGATGTAATATCTCTGTAAATTATTCCACTTAAAATGTGATGTGTGTCATATAGCTGGCTTATTGGTCTGGACAGTCATTCCCTTTATTCCGTGTTTCGCTTATTCTGGCTGAAGCGTTTCAGTCGATTAAATGTTCGACAAATGACCAATCAGTTGGAGTTTGTGACAGGCAAGGATTCCCCTCAGCGCGTTGCTGCATTACTCTGTCAGCCACCTCGTGTCAGGGAAAGCTTTGCAGGAGACTTATGACCGTACGCGTAGCGATTAATGGTTTCGGTCGCATCGGACGTAACGTGGTTCGTGCTTTATATGAATCCGGACGCCGGGCGGAAATTACCGTGGTGGCCATCAATGAACTGGCGGATGCCGCAGGCATGGCGCATTTATTGAAATATGACACCAGCCATGGACGCTTTGCCTGGGACGTTCGTCAGGAGAGAGAGCAGCTGCTTGTCGGTGATGACGTGATCCGTGTGCTTCATGAGCGGACGATCGAAGCATTACCCTGGCGTGAACTGGGTGTCGATGTGGTTCTCGATTGTACCGGCGTCTACGGCAACCGCGAACACGGCGAAGCCCATCTGGCGGCTGGCGCAAAGAAAGTGCTCTTTTCACATCCTGGCAGTAACGATCTCGATGCCACGGTGGTTTACGGCGTCAACCATCACGAGTTGCACGCAGAACACCGAATTGTCTCCAATGCCTCCTGTACTACCAACTGTATTATTCCGGTCATCAAGCTGCTGGACGATGCCTACGGCATTGAGTCGGGTACGGTTACCACGATCCACTCAGCCATGCACGATCAGCAGGTCATTGACGCTTACCACCCGGACCTGCGACGCACTCGCGCGGCGAGTCAGTCGATTATCCCGGTGGACACCAAACTGGCGGCCGGTATAACCCGAATTTTTCCGCAGTTTGAAGATCGTTTTGAAGCTATCGCGGTCCGCGTACCTACCATCAACGTGACGGCGATCGACCTCAGCGTTACCGTTAAAAAACCGGTAAAAGCCTTTGAGGTCAACCTGTTGCTGCAAAAGGCGGCACAGCAAGCATTTCATGGTATAGTTGACTATACGGAATTACCGTTGGTCTCAGTAGATTTTAACCACGATCCGCACAGCGCCATTGTAGATGGCACCCAAACGCGCGTGAGTGGAGCGCACCTGATCAAGACGCTGGTCTGGTGTGATAACGAATGGGGCTTTGCTAACAGGATGCTCGACACCACGTTAGCCATGGCCGCACAAGGTTTCAGGTAAGACGCGTATTGCGTCTGCAAAACTTTAAGAATCAACGAGAGGATTCACCATGTCTGTAATTAAGATGACCGATCTGGATCTGGCAGGTAAACGCGTTTTCATCCGTGCGGATCTGAACGTACCGGTTAAAGAGGGTAAAGTGACCAGCGACGCGCGTATCCGTGCCTCTCTGCCAACCATCGAACTGGCACTGAAGCAGGGCGCAAAAGTGATGGTAACCTCCCACCTGGGTCGTCCGACCGAAGGCGAGTACAACGAAGAATTCTCTCTGCTGCCGGTTGTTAATTACCTGAAAGACAAACTGTCCAGCCCGGTACGTCTGGTTAAAGACTACCTGGACGGCGTGGAAGTTGCTGAAGGTGAACTGGTTGTTCTGGAAAACGTTCGCTTCAACAAAGGCGAGAAGAAAGACGACGAAACCCTGTCCAAAAAATATGCTGCACTGTGCGACGTATTCGTGATGGACGCCTTCGGTACCGCTCACCGTGCCCAGGCTTCTACCCACGGTATCGGTAAATTCGCCGACGTCGCTTGTGCAGGTCCTCTGCTGGCCGCTGAGCTGGATGCGCTGGGTAAAGCGCTGAAAGAACCTGCTCGTCCGATGGTTGCTATCGTGGGTGGTTCTAAAGTTTCCACCAAACTGACCGTTCTGGACTCCCTGTCCAAAATCGCTGACCAGCTGATCGTTGGCGGTGGTATCGCTAACACCTTCGTTGCTGCCCAGGGCCACAACGTGGGTAAATCCCTGTACGAAGCAGACCTGGTTGACGAAGCGAAACGCCTGCTGAGCACCTGCGATATCCCGGTTCCAACTGACGTTCGCGTCGCGACCGAGTTCTCTGAAACCGCAACCGCAGAGCTGAAATCTGTTTCTGACATCAAAAATGAAGAGCAGATTCTGGACCTGGGCGACGCCTCTGCAGAGAAACTGGCTGAAATCCTGAAGAATGCAAAAACCATTCTGTGGAACGGTCCGGTTGGCGTGTTCGAATTCCCGAACTTCCGTAAAGGTACTGAAATCGTGGCTAACGCGATTGCAGACAGCGACGCATTCTCCATTGCTGGCGGCGGTGACACCCTGGCAGCCATCGATCTGTTCGGTATTTCCGACAAGATCTCCTACATCTCCACTGGCGGCGGCGCATTCCTCGAATTCGTGGAAGGCAAAGTTCTGCCAGCAGTAGCCATGCTCGAAGAGCGCGCTAAGAAGTAAGCCATTTTAGGGCAGGGAAACCTGCCCAATTTTCAGCGCGCTTTTAAGAGCTCGCCCCTTTCCAAGGCCGAAGATACAGGACTCGCAACATGTCTAAAATTTTTGATTTCGTAAAACCTGGCGTGATCACTGGTGATGACGTTCAGAAAGTGTTCCAGGTAGCTAAAGAAAACAACTTTGCGCTGCCAGCGGTTAACTGCGTCGGTACCGACTCTATCAACGCCGTACTGGAAGCTGCAGCAAAAGTTAAAGCGCCGGTAATCGTTCAGTTCTCTAACGGCGGTGCTGCGTTTATCGCAGGTAAAGGCGTGAAAACTGACGTTCCTCAGGGCGCGGCAATCCTGGGCGCAATCTCTGGCGCACATCACGTTCACCAGATGGCTGAACACTACGGCGTTCCAGTAATCCTGCACACTGACCACTGCGCGAAGAAACTGCTGCCGTGGATCGACGGTCTGCTGGACGCGGGCGAAAAACACTTCGCTGCAACCGGTAAGCCACTGTTCTCTTCTCACATGATCGACCTGTCTGAAGAGTCTCTGGAAGAGAACATCGAGATCTGCTCCAAATACCTGGCTCGCATGGCCAAAATGGACATGACCCTGGAAATCGAACTGGGTTGCACCGGTGGCGAAGAAGATGGCGTGGACAACAGCCATATGGACGCTTCTGCTCTGTACACTCAGCCAGAAGACGTTGATTACGCTTACACCGAGCTGAGCAAAATCAGCCCACGTTTCACCATCGCGGCTTCCTTCGGTAACGTACACGGTGTGTACAAGCCAGGTAACGTGGTTCTGACGCCAACTATCCTGCGTGATTCTCAGGAGTACGTTTCCAAGAAACACAACCTGCCGCACAACAGCCTGAACTTCGTCTTCCACGGCGGTTCCGGTTCTTCTGCTCAGGAAATCAAAGATTCCGTTAGTTACGGTGTTATCAAAATGAACATCGATACCGACACCCAATGGGCAACCTGGGACGGTATTCTGCAGTACTACAAAACTAACGAAGCTTACCTGCAGGGCCAGCTGGGCAACCCGAAAGGCGAAGACCAGCCGAACAAGAAATACTACGATCCACGCGTATGGCTGCGTGCAGCCCAGACCTCTATGGTGACGCGTCTGGAGCAGGCGTTCAAAGAGCTGAACGCGGTTGACGTTCTGTAATTTAAGCTGCTGACAGCAAGCATCAAAAGCCCGCGTTAATCGCGGGCTTTTTTTATGTCTTTTCAACTGGCTATAGTGGCTGTTTTATGTGATCTGCTTGGCATATTGCGGGCTTTTTGTTTACCCTTTACACACTTGCTCCTCTCCGCATGGGGCGGATTTGTGTTTTATGTGCATAAGGAAAGATAAATGGAAGATCTCGGTGTTGTAGATAGCATCAATAACGCGGGCTCCTGGCTGGTGCGTAATCAGGCGTTGCTTATCAGCTATGCCGTAAATATCGCTGCGGCGATTGCCATCGTAGTGGTGGGGATGATCGTTGCCCGGACGGTTGCCAGAGGCGTTAACCGCGTTATGCTCGCCCGGCACATTGACGCTACCGTCGCCGATTTCCTCTCGGCAATGGTGCGCTACGCGATTATTGCTTTTACCCTGATAGCAGCAATGGGGCGTGTGGGGGTTCAGACCGCCTCGGTGATTGCGGTACTGGGTGCCGCTGGTCTGGCCGTGGGCCTGGCGCTACAGGGCTCGCTGGCAAACCTGGCGGCCGGCGTGCTGCTGGTCACCTTCCGTCCATTCCGTTCCGGGGAGTATGTCGATCTCGGTGGCACCGCAGGTACGGTGCTGAACGTGCAGATTTTTTCCACTACGCTGCGTTCCGCGGACGGCAAAATCGTTATCGTGCCGAACAAAAAGGTTATCGACGGCAATATCACCAACTTCTCCCGGGAGCCGGTTCGCCGCAACGAGCTTATGATCGGCGTGGGCTATGATTCCGATATCGAGCAGGTGAAGAAACTTATCACCGACATCATTGAATCTGACGAGCGTATCCTGAAAGACCGCGAAATGACGGTTCGCCTTCACGAGCTGGGCGCCTCCTCTATCAACTTCGTTGTCCGTATCTGGAGCAAAAGTAGCGATCTGCAAAGCGTTTACTGGGACGTACTGGAGCGCATCAAGCGCGACTTTGATGCTAACGGCATCAGCTTCCCATATCCGCAGATGGACGTGAACTTCAAGCGGGTGAAAGAACCGGCGGAATAACGTTTCATCGTAACCCGGTGCGCGCAATGCGTACCGGGTTACATTAGCTTCACTAATTGCCAATTAATATTATCCATTTCCTCTTATTATTCTCCCGCAGTATAGTCAGCCCTTAAGTCACATTTTTGAGATTAGTGTTCATGTTCTCTTTTTATTTTCAGGGGCTTATGATTGGCGCGGCGATGATCCTGCCTCTCGGCCCGCAAAACGCCTTCGTCATGAATCAGGGGATTCGACGCCAATATCACATCATGATCGCGCTGCTCTGTGCACTAAGCGATATGCTACTGATTTGTGCCGGGATTTTTGGCGGTAGCGCGCTACTGATGCAGTCTCCCTGGCTGCTGGCGCTGGTCACCTGGGGCGGCGTCGCCTTTCTGCTCTGGTATGGTTTTGGCGCATTGAAAACGGCGCTGGGCAGCAATATTGAGCTGGCCAGCGCTGAAGTCATGAAGCAGGGGCGCTGGAAAATTATCGTCACCATGCTGGCGGTAACCTGGCTTAATCCGCACGTTTATCTGGATACGTTTGTGGTGCTGGGCAGTCTGGGCGGGCAGCTGGATGTCGAGCCGAGACGCTGGTTCGCGCTGGGTACCGTCAGCGCTTCCTTCCTCTGGTTCTTTGGTCTGGCGCTGCTCGCTGCATGGCTGGCACCCCGTCTGCGCACCGCCAAAGCTCAGCGCATTATTAACGGCCTGGTCGGCGTGGTGATGTGGTTTATTGCTTTTCAGCTGGCGAAAGAGGGAATTCATCACATTCGTGAACTATTCAACTAAGCGTTGTCTTATGGACATTCGGCCAGCAGTCGCTAAGCTTGCTGGCATGCGCCCTGTTACCTGGGCACTCTTCGCAACATGGAGGAATTAAAGTGAAGTTGAATGCAATTGCCCTGGCGGCATTAATGGGTTTTGGCGCAGCATCCGTTCAGGCCAGTGAACTGCCTGACAGCCCGCACATTGTGACCTCCGGCACCGCAAGCGTGGATGCGGCACCGGATATTGCGACCTTAGCCATTGAAGTGAACGTGGCGGCCAAAGATGCTGCCACCGCCAAGAAACAGGCAGACGACCGCGTTGCGCAATATCTCTCTTTCCTGGAGCAGAACGGCGTGGGTAAAAAAGATATCAACTCTGCCAACCTGCGTACCCAGCCGGATTATGACTATAAGGATGGCAAAAGCATCCTGAAAGGTTACCGCGCGGTGCGCTCCGTGGAAGTGACGGTGCGTCAGCTCGATAAACTTAACGCCCTGCTGGATGGCGCGCTGAAAGCGGGTCTGAATGAGATCCGTTCGGTCTCACTGGGTGTTGCGCAACCTGAGAAATATAAAGACGAAGCGCGTAAAGCGGCAATTGATGATGCCGTGCGTCAGGCGCAGCAGCTGGCGTCTGGCTTCAACAGCAAACTGGGTCCGGTCTACAGCGTGCGTTACCACGTCTCTAACTACCAGCCGAGCCCGATGGTGCGCATGATGAAAGCGGAAGCGGCGCCGGTCTCCGCGCAGGATACCTACGAACAGCCAACGATTCAGTTCGACGATCAGGTTGATGTGGTGTTCCAGCTGGAGCCAGCACAGGGTCAGCAGCAGAGCCAGCAGACTCCGCAGGTGCAGCAGCAAGCGCAGCAGCCGGATACGGCGACAAAAGCCCCGTAATGGTTGTGCTTTAGCAGCAATAAAAAGCCGGGTGAGCGTTAACGCGACCCGGCTTTTTTATTAGTCCTGGCGCAGGACCTTATGGCCGTGGGCCAGCAGTGCATCGGTGACGTTGCGCATCATCCGGCTTTCCGGGGCGAAGCGGTGCCAGTAGAGCATGCGGCGCTGGTGCAGGCCTGGCGTCAGGTCGATCAGCTCACCGCTCTGCAGCTCTTTCTCGATCTGCAGATGCGGGATCATGCAGCAGGTTGTGCCCTGACGCGCCAGCTGCACGAAGGCCTCTGATGAGTTAACGATATGGCAGGGTACGCTGCCGGGCGGTAGATCGAAGTTCTGCTGTAAAAACGCCTGATGCATATCATCGAGATGGTCAAACGCCACGGCAGGCGCTTTCAGCAGCGCCGCGCGGGTGACGCCATTCGGGAAGTAACGTTCAGCAAACGCTTTGGAGCCGACGAAGAGATAATCCAGCGCCCCCAGTTGATCCACCAGGCAGCTTGGCAGCGCCTGAGGCTGGATACTGACCGCGCCCACCACTTCACCGCGACGCAGACGCTCCTGGGTACGGGTTTCGTCTTCCACCTGCAAATTCAGCCGGATAGGCGAATCGGCCAGCACCGGCGCCAGCGCGGGCAGCAGCCAGGTTGCCAGACTGTCGGCGTTGACCGCCAGGGAGAGGAGCAGCGGCGTGGAGCCGGTCTGTTCGTCACCCAGCCACTCATCTTCCAGCAGCTCAACCTGACGCAGCAGCGCCAGCAGCTTTTGCCCCTGTTCGGTGGGACGCGGCGGCACGGTACGGACCAGCAGCGGCTGCCCGAACATATTCTCAAGCTGTTTGATCCGTTGCGAAACGGCGGACTGGGTAATGCACAGCTTCTGTGCTGCGCGTTCGAATCCGCGTTCACGTATAACGGCATCAAGGGCCTGTAATGTTCTGTAGTCCGGACGTTTCATTGCTCTGGCTGACTCCCAAATAATTCAATACTTCGCACTATGACATAAATTTATGTTTGATACAGACGAAATTGGTGACCTTGCAGATCACATGGCGCAGGTGAATGCTCTATAATGCGCGTCACGCAAAATCACCACGGGCAAGAGATCATGACGCAGGATGAACTGAAAAAAGCAGTAGGATGGGCCGCTCTCCAGTATGTACAGCCGGGTACCATTGTCGGCGTGGGCACAGGGTCAACGGCAGCACACTTTATTGATGCGCTCGGCACGATGAAAGGGCAGATCGAGGGCGCGGTTTCCAGCTCCGATGCATCCACGGAAAAGCTGAAAAGCCTGGGCATTACCGTTTTCGATCTGAATGAAGTCGACCGCCTGGGAATATACGTTGATGGCGCGGATGAAATCAACGGCCATATGCAGATGATCAAGGGCGGCGGCGCGGCGCTGACGCGTGAAAAAATCATCGCCTCTGTTGCGGACAAGTTCATCTGTATCGCCGATGCCTCGAAGCAGGTGGATATCCTTGGCAAATTCCCGCTGCCGGTTGAAGTGATCCCCATGGCGCGTAGCGCGGTCGCCCGTGAGCTGGTCAAGCTGGGCGGACGCCCGGAATACCGTCAGGGCGTGGTGACGGACAATGGTAACGTGATTCTGGATGTGCACGGTCTGGAGATCCTCGACGCCGTGGCGCTGGAAAACGCCATTAATGGCCTGCCAGGCGTAGTAACCGTAGGGTTATTCGCCAACCGTGGCGCGGATGTCGCGCTGATTGGCACCGCCGAGGGCGTTAAAACCATCGTGAAATGATCTGACGGGGGGAGCGTCCCCCCGCTAATTATTTTTGCAAAAGCGATATTTGGTGACTTGTGTCACATTTATAATCCTCTCCTGACGATCCTGCCGCTTTCCTCCTGCTCCACAGAATAATTCACTGCCAATTGCGGCTGTATGACATTTCTTCAGAGTGCCGACGCAAACGTTCATATTGCTGCAATAGTTTTTTTTGATATGTTGGCGGGAGTGGATTTCAATCCAGCACAACAACAGTTCAGACAATCAGACAGGGTCGGGGAAATGGCAAAGGTATCACTGGAGAAAGACAAGATTAAATTTCTGCTGGTCGAAGGGGTGCATCAGAAAGCACTGGATAGCCTTCGTGCGGCGGGTTACACCAACATCGAATTTCACAAAGGTGCACTGGATACCGAACAGCTGAAAGAGTCGATCCGTGATGCCCACTTCATTGGCCTGCGATCCCGTACCCACCTGACCGAAGAGGTTATTGCCGCGGCAGAAAAACTGGTGGCGATTGGCTGCTTCTGTATCGGCACCAACCAGGTCGATCTTGATGCTGCCGCGAAGCGCGGGATTCCGGTATTCAACGCGCCATTCTCCAACACCCGTTCCGTGGCGGAGCTGGTTATCGGCGAACTCCTGCTGCTGCTGCGCGGCATCCCTGAAGCCAACGCCAAAGCGCACCGCGGGATCTGGAATAAGCTGGCCTCAGGCTCTTTTGAAGCGCGTGGTAAGAAGCTGGGGATTATCGGTTACGGCCACATCGGTACACAGCTGGGCATTCTCGCTGAATCGCTCGGGATGCACGTCTTCTTCTACGACATTGAAAGCAAACTGCCGCTGGGTAACGCTACTCAGGTTCAGCATCTCTCCGATCTGCTCAACATGAGCGACGTGGTGAGCCTGCACGTGCCGGAAAACGCCTCTACCAAAAACATGATGGGTGCGGAAGAGCTGGCGCTGATGAAGCCGGGCTCGCTGCTGATCAACGCCGCGCGTGGTACGGTGGTGGATATTCCTGCCCTGTGCGACGCCCTGAAAAGCAAACATCTGGCGGGGGCGGCCATTGACGTCTTCCCGACCGAGCCGGCGACCAACAGCGATCCGTTTACCTCTCCGCTGTGCGAGTTCGACAACGTGATCCTGACCCCGCACATTGGCGGCTCCACGCAGGAAGCGCAGGAAAATATCGGTCTTGAAGTGGCCGGTAAGCTGAGCAAATACTCCGACAACGGTTCCACCCTCTCTGCGGTCAACTTCCCGGAAGTCTCTCTGCCGCTGCACGGCGGTCGCCGTCTGCTGCATATCCATGAAAACCGTCCGGGCGTGCTGACGGCCATTAACCAGATCTTCGCCGAGCAGGGGGTCAACATTGCCGCACAGTATCTGCAAACTAACGCGCAGATGGGTTATGTGGTTATCGATATCGAAGCAGATGAAGATGTTGCAGAGAAAGCGCTGCAGGGGATGAAGGCCATTCCGGGCACGATTCGCGCGCGTCTGCTTTACTAATCTGCGTTTTGTTTTGTCGGGTGGCGCTTCGCTTACCCGACCTACAAAATTTGAATGTTCCGTGTAGGCCGGGTAAGGCGACGCCGCCACCCGGCTTTTTTCACCACTGCCAAATTCTGGATGGCGTCACCACCGCAGGCAGCGGGATATCCCACTTCTCCACCGGTAACGCTTCAACGCCCTGACAATCATGCGCATAGCCCACGGGATGTAAACCGTACTGCTGCCAGTTTTGCAGGGTGCGATCGTAAAAACCCCCGCCCATGCCTAAGCGCTGGCCGCTCTCATCAAACGCCACCAGCGGCGTCACCAGCACATCCAGCTGATCCAGCGGCAATACGTCGCGCACGTCCAGTTTCGGCTCGGTGATTTTCAGACGATTCACCACCAGTTCGCTGTGAGGGTGATAGTGCAGAAACAGGAGATGACCCGGGCTAAAAGGGTGGAGTACCGGCAGATAGACTTTCTTCCCGCTGCGCCAGAGTTCATCGATAAGCGGCTGGGTATCCAGTTCACCGTCAAAGGAGAGGAACAGGGCCACCGTGTGCGCCATGACCATAGGCGGATACGCCATCATGCGGGCCGCGGCTTGCTGCGCGAAATGGGCTTGCTGTTCAGGCGTTAGGGCTCTGCGTTGCTGACGAATAAACTGACGAATTTGTTGACGTGTGGCAGGAACTTCAGGAAGTTGCGTCATGGTAGTCGCTGGGTAGAAAGGTGAGGGAATCTCCGAGATGCCGCCGCAGGCTGTAACCCTTGAACCCTTGGTTCAAGGTGAATGTGTCGTCATGATTTTAAGGCTTCTCGGACGAACCGAGCATGCTCACCAACCATGGAGCGCCACATTCTTGTGGTATGAAATATCGGCTCAGGGGACTGGCCCGCATGCGAACATCTCAGAGAAATTTTTCCTTCAGGGTCACTCTACCATAGTAGACCATGAAGTGTTATTCAAAGTTTTGCCCCGGTCTGTCAGTAATGCGACCCTGATCAAGCAATGCCTGTTCAATGGTCTGCTGGAGCATTTTAATGCGTTGTTCCATGCTCGCCGCGTATTCGCGGGTCTTCGCTTTTTCCTGAGTCAATTCATAACTGATGTTCAACGCGGCGATGAAAACCAGCTGCTCAGTATTTGTGACTCTAGTGCGTTCTTTTAAATCTTGCAACCGCTGATTCAAATCATCCGCAGCCTGATTCAAAGCATCCCTTTGTTCAGGCGGACAATTCACTCGCAGCGAACGGCCAAAAATTTGGATATCGACGGGTTGTGCAGACATGCCACCTTCCTGCTGTTTGACTGCGCTGCCTTCACACCCGATTCCGGGGGCTGCGAAGGGGCGACACTATAGCTACCCTGGTGCGCAGATACAAGCCCTATTCTGGTTCACCAGGGTCCAAAGTGGTAGCATACCATGAATATTCCTCCCAATGATGACGAATGCGCATGTCTATACAGAACGAAATGCCTGGCTACAACGACGTTAGCCAGTTACTGAACCAGCAGGGCGTGGGTTTAACACCTGCTGAAATGCACGGTCTGATCAGCGGGATGCTGTGTGGTGGAAACAACGACAGCTCATGGCTGCCGCTGGTTCACGACCTGACGAACGAAGGTCTGGCGTTTGGCCACGATCTGGCCCAGGCGTTGCGCAGTATGCATGGCGCAATCAGCGATGCGCTGGAAGATGACGGCTTCCTTTTTCAGCTTTATCTGCCTGATGGCGACGACGTCAGCGTGTTCGATCGCGCCGATGCGCTGGCCGGGTGGGTTAACCATTACCTGTTGGGGTTGGGCGTAACGCAGCCTAAACTTGAAAAGGTGACGGGCGAAGCCGGAGAAGCGATCGACGATCTGCGCAACATTGCACAGCTGGGCTACGACGAGGAAGAGGACCAGGAAGAGCTGGAAATGTCCCTCGAAGAGATCATTGAGTATGTGCGCGTCGCGTCGTTGCTCTGCCACGATACCTTTACGCGGACTCAGCCCACTGCGCCGGAAGTGCGCAAACCAACCTTACACTAATAACAACTACTGGAGGGTGTCATGACTCAGCAAGAGTACCTTCGTCGCCGTCAGGCGCTGCTGGCTACGATGCAGCCGGGAAGCGCCGCGCTGATATTTGCCGCACCGGAGGCCACGCGCAGTAACGATAGCGAGTATCCGTATCGCCAGAGCAGTGATTTCTGGTACTTCACCGGCTTCAACGAGCCGGAGTCGGTACTGGTGCTGATTAAAAGTGATGACACCCACAACCACAGCGTGCTGTTTAACCGCGTTCGGGATCTCACCGCCGAAATTTGGTTTGGCCGTCGGCTGGGACAGCAGGCCGCGCCGGAAAAGCTGGGCGTGGATCGCGCCCTGGCGTTCAGCGAAATCAACGATCAGCTCTACCAGCTGCTCAATGGCCTGGATGTGGTTTACCACGCCCAGGGCGAATACGCGTATGCCGACGAGATTCTCTTTGCCGCGCTGGATAAGCTGCGCAAAGGCGCCCGGCAAAATCTGAAAGCGCCCGCAACGATCACCGACTGGCGTCCCGTTGTGCATGAACTGCGCCTGTTTAAATCGGCTGAAGAGCTGGAGGTAATGCGTCGCGCGGGTGAAATCAGCGCGCTGGCTCATACCCGGGCGATGGAAAAGTGTCGTCCGGGAATGTTCGAATATCAGCTTGAAGGGGAAATTCATCATGAATTTTCCCGCCACGGCGCGCGCTATCCGGCCTACAACACCATTGTGGGCGGCGGTGAAAATGGCTGCATTCTTCACTACACCGAAAACGAGTCCGAACTGCGGGATGGCGATCTGGTGCTGATTGATGCCGGATGTGAATTTAAAGGCTATGCCGGGGATATCACCCGCACCTTCCCGGTGAACGGTAAATTTACCCCAGCCCAGCGCGCGATTTACGACATTGTTCTGCACTCGCTGGATACGGCGCTGATGCTGTTCCGCCCTGGCACCTCCATTCAGGAAGTGACCGGTGAAGTGGTGCGCATCATGGTCAGCGGGCTGGTGGATCTGGGTATCCTGCAGGGCGATGTCGATCAGCTGGTTGCTGAGAGTGCGCACCGTCCCTTCTTTATGCATGGCCTGAGCCACTGGCTGGGGCTGGATGTGCATGATGTGGGAGCGTATGGCCCGGAGCGTTCGCGCGTGCTGGAGCCTGGCATGGTGCTGACCGTTGAGCCGGGGCTCTATATCGCACCGGATGCCGATGTGCCTGCGGAGTATCGCGGTATCGGCATTCGCATCGAAGACGACATCGTTATCACCGAAACCGGCAACGAAAACCTCACCGCGTCGGTGGTGAAAAATGCCGATGAGATCGAGGCGCTGATGGCGGCGGCGCGCGCATGAGCATCATCATCGTTGGCGGAGGCATGACGGGGGCAACGCTGGCGCTGACCCTCTCTTCCCTGACCCAGGGTAAGCTGCCGATCCATCTGATCGAAGCCGTTGCCCCGCAGTCAACGGGCCATCCGGGTTTTGACGGACGCGCTATCGCCCTGGCGCAGGGCACCTGCCAGCAGCTCGCGCGTAGCGGCATCTGGCAGGCGATTGCCGATTGTGCCACGGACATCGAAACCGTTCATGTCAGCGACCGGGGCCACGCCGGGTTTGTCACCCTTGAGGCGCAGGATTACCGCATTGATGCGCTGGGGCAGGTGGTTGAACTGCACGACGTGGGTCTGCGCCTGTTCCGTCTGCTAAAGGAGGCCCCTGGCGTGACGCTGCATTGCCCGGCGCGCGTGGAGCATTTTACCCGCAGCGAAGCGGCGGTGAGCGTCACCCTCGATGACGGCACCACCCTTGACGGACAACTGCTGGTGGCTGCCGACGGCTCCCGTTCGGCGCTCGGCCAGCAGTGCGGGATCCAGTGGCAACAGCAGCCCTATCATCAGCTGGCGGTGATTGCCAACGTCGCCACCGCCGAGCCACATCGTGGTCGCGCTTTTGAACGTTTTACCCAACATGGCCCGCTGGCCATGTTGCCGATGTCGCAGGGGCGCTGCTCGCTGGTCTGGTGCCATCCGCTGGAGAGTGCGGACGATGTGCAGAGCTGGTCTGATGAACGCTTCTGCACCGAACTGCAAAAAGCCTTTGGCTGGCGGCTGGGGCGGATCACCCATGCGGGCAAGCGTTCGTTCTATCCCCTGGCCTTAACTACGGCGTCGCAATCTGTCTCCCATCGCGTCGCGCTGGTGGGCAATGCAGCACAGACATTACATCCCATCGCCGGACAGGGCTTTAACCTCGGGCTGCGCGATGTCATGACCCTTGCCGAAACCCTGGCCGAGGCATTTGCGCAACAGCAGGATTGCGGGGCATATCCGGTGTTATGCCACTACCAGAAGCGTCGCCAGGCAGATAAAGCGGCGACGATCGGCGTAACCGACGGGCTGGTGCATCTGTTTGCCAATCGCTGGGCGCCGCTGGTCGTGGGGCGTAACGCCGGGTTAATGGCGATGGAACTATTCATTCCGGCACGCGATGTGCTGGCACAGAGGACGCTTGGTTGGGTCGCTCGCTAAGGAGTAAACAAAGTGCAGAATGTTGATGTCGCCATTGTCGGTGGCGGAATGGTAGGACTGGCGCTGGCCTGCGGTCTGCAGGGGAGCGGTCTGCGCGTGGCGGTGCTGGAACAGAAACAGCCGCAGCCTGTCGCTCCCGATGCGCCGCCTGAGCTACGCGTTTCGGCGATCAACGCCGCCAGTGAAAAGCTGCTGACCCGCGTTGGCGTCTGGTCAGAGATTATCGCCCAGCGCGCCAGCTGCTATCACGGCATGGAAGTGTGGGATAAAGACAGCTTCGGGCATATCGCCTTTGATGATGAGAGCATGGGCTACAGCCATCTCGGCCATATCATCGAAAACGCGGTGATCCATCATGCCTTGTGGCAGAAAGCGCAGCAGTGCAGCGACGTTACGCTGATTGCCCCGGCACAACTGCAGCAGGTGGCCTGGGGTGAAAACGATGCCTTTATTACCCTGCAAAGCGGCGACATGCTGACTGCGCGTCTGGTGGTCGGGGCCGATGGTGCCAACTCCTGGTTGCGCAACAAAGCCGACATTCCCCTGACGTACTGGGACTACCGCCATCATGCCCTGGTCGCCACTATTCGCACCGCGGAACCGCACCAGGCGGTGGCCCGGCAGATCTTCCATAACGACGGCATTCTGGCCTTTTTGCCGCTCAGCGATCCGCATCTCTGCTCCATCGTCTGGTCGCTTTCCCCTGAGAAGGCGCAGCAGATGCAGGAGGCATCAGCCGAAGCGTTTAATCAGGCCCTGTGCGTGGCCTTTGATAACCGGCTGGGGCTCTGCACTGTCGAAAGCGAGCGTCAGGTATTCCCGTTAACCGGTCGCTATGCGCGCCAGTTCGCGGCGCATCGCCTGGCGCTGGTGGGCGACGCGGCGCACACCATTCATCCGCTGGCCGGGCAGGGGGTAAACCTGGGCTTTATGGATGCCGCCGAGCTGGTGAATGAACTGCGCCGCCTCCATCGTGAGGGCAAAGATATTGGTCAGCATATTTACCTGCGCCGGTACGAGCGTAGCCGTAAGCACAGCGCGGCAATGATGCTGGCGGGGATGCAGGGCTTCCGCGAACTCTTTGCCGGTGCCAATCCGGCGAAAAAACTGCTGCGCGATCTCGGTCTGAAACTGGCTGACACCCTCCCGGGCGTTAAACCACAACTTCTGCGTCAGGCGATGGGACTTAACGACCTGCCGGACTGGCTACGCTAATTTAGAACTCCATCACACTTTATTCTCCCGGCCTGCAGACCGGGGGATCTCCCTCGTTTGAAATAATCTAATTTCACCGCCTTTTTCGCATTAGATTAACTAATCTGGCTATTTTTATGTTACGGAAATTTCGCGCATTTTTCCGCAGTAAATATCAGCCTGTGCTAAATCCCATCTTATCAACTTTGCTTTTGTGCGGAACGATTCGCATTTTTATAGTGAATAACTCTGTACGCTTTGCTGGCTTTTTTGACCATAAGCTAATGTGATGACCCATTTTGCCTTATGGTTAACCACCGTTTTCGGTGGTAAGTTCTGAGGAAAGAGAACGTTTGCGTCGGTGTCCGGGAGCGATGCCGATGCCGGGTTTCGTGGTGAATTTTTCGCCATGAAACGCAAGACAGCCCAGCTCATTCAACGAGGATAAGATGGCTCAACAGACGCCTTTGTATGAACAACACACCTTATGCGGTGCACGCATGGTCGATTTCCATGGCTGGATGATGCCGCTGCATTATGGTTCGCAGATTGATGAGCATCATGCGGTGCGCACCGATGCCGGTATGTTCGACGTCTCTCACATGACCATTGTCGATCTGCACGGCAGCCGCACCCGGGAGTTTTTACGCTATCTGCTGGCAAACGACGTCGCCAAACTGAAGACGCCGGGTAAAGCGCTCTATAGCGGCATGCTGAATGCCTCCGGCGGCGTTATTGACGACCTGATTGTCTATTACCTCTCTGAAGATTTCTTCCGCCTCGTTGTAAACTCCGCCACCCGCGAAAAAGACCTCTCCTGGATCACCCAACACGCTGAACCTTACGGCATCGACATCACCGTGCGTGACGACCTGTCGCTGATTGCGGTGCAGGGGCCAAATGCCCAGGCGAAAGCCGCCTCCCTGTTTAACGAAGAACAGCGTAAAGCCACCGAAGGCATGAAGCCGTTCTTTGGCGTGCAGGCGGGCGATCTCTTTGTGGCGACCACCGGCTACACCGGTGAAGCGGGCTATGAAATTGCCATGCCGAACGAAAAAGCGGCCGATTTCTGGCGTGCGCTGGTGGAAGCGGGCGTTAAGCCGGCGGGTCTGGGCGCGCGCGATACGCTGCGTCTGGAAGCTGGTATGAATTTATATGGCCAGGAGATGGACGAAGGGGTCTCTCCACTGGCGGCCAACATGGGCTGGACCATAGCCTGGGAACCGGCCGATCGCGACTTTATCGGTCGTGAAGTGCTGGAACAGCAGCGTGAGAAGGGCACCGAACAGCTGGTTGGGCTGGTGATGACCGAGAAAGGCGTCCTGCGCGGTGAACTGCCGGTACGTTTCACCGATGCCAATGGCAACCACTGCGAAGGCATTATCACCAGCGGCACCTTCTCCCCAACGCTGGGTTACAGTATTGCGCTGGCGCGTGTGCCGGCGGGCATTGGCGAGACGGCCGTGGTGCAGATCCGCAACCGCGAAATGCCGGTCCGCGTGACCAAACCAATTTTTGTTCGCGCCGGTAAACCGGTCGCCTAATTATTTTTATCAGGAGAAATTCAATGAGCAATGTGCCAGCAGAACTGAAATACAGCAAAGAACACGAGTGGCTGCGCAAAGAAGCCGACGGCACCTATACCGTTGGGATCACCGAACATGCTCAGGAGCTGTTAGGTGACATGGTCTTTGTGGATCTGCCGGAAGTGGGCGCGACCGTGACCGCGGGCGACGACTGTGCGGTGGCGGAATCGGTAAAAGCGGCTTCAGACATCTATGCCCCGGTCGGCGGCGAAATCGTGGCGGTTAACGACGCCCTGAGCGACTCCCCGGAGCTGGTCAACAGCGAGCCTTACGGCGAAGGCTGGATCTTCAAAATCAAAGCCAGCGATGAAGCGGAAGTTGCCGCCCTGCTGGATGCCACCGCGTACGAAGCTCTACTCGAAGACGAATAAATACGCGTCATCCTTCACGTTGCAGGCGCGTTGGCTTCCTCGCTCACCCCGGTCACTTACCTGAGTAAGCTCCCGGGGATTCGCTGCGTCGCCGCCTTCCTGCAACGCGAATGATTTAGCGTATTCAGTTAAATTCCAAATACGATTCACTGCACGTTTCAGGAACCATCGCTCATGACACAGACTTTAAGCCAGCTTGAAAACCGTGGCGCCTTCATCGAACGTCACATTGGGCCGGATGCTCAGCAACAGCAGGAGATGCTGAAGACGGTTGGCGCGGATTCGCTCAACGCCTTGATCGGCCAGATTGTGCCAAAGGATATTCAGCTCGACACGCCGCCGCAGGTGGGGGAATCGACCACTGAATATGCCGCCCTGGCGGAACTGAAGGGCATTGCCAGCCTGAACAAGCGCTTTAAGTCTTACATTGGCATGGGTTACACCAACGTGCAGTTACCGCCGGTGATCCTGCGTAACATGCTGGAAAACCCGGGCTGGTACACCGCGTACACCCCTTATCAGCCGGAAGTCTCTCAGGGCCGTCTGGAAGCGCTGCTAAACTTCCAGCAGGTGACGCTGGATCTGACCGGTCTGGATATCGCCTCCGCCTCGCTGCTGGATGAAGCCACTGCCGCCGCAGAAGCGATGGCGATGGCAAAACGCGTCAGCAAACTGAAGGGCGCAAACCGCTTCTTCGTCGCAGCCGACGTGCATCCGCAAACCCTCGACGTGGTACGTACCCGTGCTGAGACCTTTGGCTTTGAAGTGATTGTTGATGATGCCGATAAAGTGCTGGATCACCAGGATGTGTTCGGCGTGCTGTTGCAGCAGGTGGGCACCACCGGTGAAGTGCACGATTACGCCAAACTGATTGCCGAGCTGAAAGGGCGTAAAATTGTCGTCAGCGTGGCTGCCGATTTTATGGCGCTGGTGCTGTTAACCGCCCCGGGTAAACAGGGCGCAGACATCGTCTTCGGCTCCGCGCAGCGCTTCGGCGTACCGATGGGCTACGGCGGTCCACACGCGGCCTTCTTCGCCGCCAAAGATGAATTCAAACGCTCCATGCCAGGCCGTATTATTGGCGTATCGAAAGATGCCGCCGGCAATACCGCCCTGCGAATGGCGATGCAGACTCGCGAGCAGCATATCCGCCGTGAGAAAGCGAACTCCAACATCTGTACCTCTCAGGTACTGCTGGCCAACATCGCCAGCCTTTATGCGGTCTTCCATGGCCCGGTTGGCCTGAAGCGTATCGCCAGCCGCATTCATCGCCTGGCCGATATTCTCGCCTGTGGCCTGCAGCAGAAAGGTCAAAAACTGCGTCACGCCCACTTCTTCGACACCCTGTGCGTTGACGTGGCCGACAAAGCGACCGTGCTGGCACGCGCTGAGGCGGCAGAAATTAACCTGCGCAGTGACATCCTGAATGCGGTCAGCATCACCCTGGATGAGACCACCACCCGTGACGATCTGCAGGTGCTCTTCAACGTCCTGCTGGGTGAAGACCACGGTCTGGATGTGGACACGCTCGATAAAGAGGTGGCGCACGACAGTTGCTCCATTCAGGCGAGCATGCTGCGCGATGACGCGATCCTGACGCATCCGGTCTTTAACCGCTATCACAGCGAAACCGAGATGATGCGCTATATGCACTCTCTGGAGCGCAAAGATCTGGCCCTGAATCAGGCGATGATCCCGCTGGGCTCCTGCACCATGAAGCTGAACGCCGCCGCCGAGATGATCCCAATCACCTGGCCGGAATTCGCTGAACTGCACCCATTCTGCCCGGCCGATCAGGCGGAAGGGTATCACCAGATGATCAACCAGCTCTCCGACTGGCTGGTGAAACTGACCGGCTACGACGCACTCTGCATGCAGCCAAACTCCGGCGCCCAGGGTGAATACGCAGGACTGCTGGCGATCCGCCATTACCACGAGAGCCGTAACGAAGGGCATCGTGATATCTGCCTGATCCCAAGCTCCGCCCACGGCACCAACCCGGCATCGGCCCAGATGGCAGGGATGGAAGTGGTGGTAGTGGCCTGCGATAAAAACGGCAACATCGACCTGGCCGATCTGCGTGCGAAAGCGGAACAGACCGGCGATAAGCTCTCCTGCATCATGGTCACCTATCCGTCCACTCACGGCGTGTATGAAGAGACCATCCGCGAAGTGTGCGAAATTGTGCACCAGTATGGCGGCCAGGTTTACCTCGATGGCGCCAACATGAACGCCCAGGTGGGGATCACCACGCCAGGCTTTATCGGCGCGGACGTGTCGCACCTGAACCTGCACAAAACCTTCTGCATTCCGCACGGCGGCGGCGGCCCGGGCATGGGCCCGATCGGTGTGAAAGCGCACCTGGCACCGTTTGTTCCGGGCCACAGCGTGGTGCAGATCGAAGGCATGCTCACCCGTCAGGGCGCGGTCTCTGCGGCACCGTTCGGCAGCGCCTCTATTCTGCCAATCAGCTGGATGTATATCCGCATGATGGGCGCAGAAGGGCTGAAGCAGGCCAGCCAGGTGGCGATCCTGAATGCCAACTACATCGCGACGCGTCTGAAAGATGCCTATCCGGTGCTCTACACCGGCCGTGATGGTCGCGTGGCGCACGAGTGCATCCTTGATATTCGTCCTCTGAAAGAAGAGACCGGTATCAGCGAGCTGGATATCGCCAAGCGTCTGATCGACTACGGCTTCCACGCCCCGACCATGTCGTTCCCGGTTGCGGGTACGCTGATGGTTGAACCAACCGAGTCCGAAAGCAAAGTTGAGCTGGACCGCTTTATCGATGCGATGCTGGCGATCCGCAGCGAAATCGACCGCGTGAAGGCCGGGGAGTGGACCCTGGAAGATAACCCGCTGGTTAACGCGCCGCACACCCAGAACGAACTGGTAGCGGAGTGGAACCACGGTTACACCCGCGAACTGGCGGTCTTCCCGGCAGGCGTAGCCAACAAGTACTGGCCGACCGTGAAGCGTCTTGATGACGTTTACGGCGACCGTAACCTGTTCTGCTCCTGCGTGCCGATGAGCGAATACCAGTAATCTTTCTGTCATACTGTAGGCCGGGTAAGCGTCAGCGCCACCCGGCTTTTTTTTATCCGGAGGTTGTAGATGGCAATCGCATTAGTCACCGGCGCCAGCCGTGGGATTGGCAAAGCGACGGCGCTTGAGCTGGCGCGTGTGGGTTATAACGTGGCGGTGAATTATCACCACAACATCAGCGCCGCCACCGACGTGATCAATCAGATTACAGAAGAGGGCGGGAGAGCCTTTGCCCTGCGCGCGGATATCAGCGACGAAGCGCAGGTTATAGCGATGTTCGACAGCCTCGATCGCGAAGGGGAGCCCCTCGCCGCGCTGGTCAACAACGCCGGGATTCTCTTCGAGCAGAGCACCATTGAGAACCTCTCCGCCGAGCGGATTAACCGCGTGCTGGCCACCAACGTGACCGGGTATTTCCTCTGCTGCCGCGAAGCGGTGAAACGCATGTCGCTGAAACATGGCGGTAAAGGCGGGGCGATCGTGAATGTCTCTTCAGCAGCCTCACGACTCGGCGCGCCGGGGGAGTATGTGGATTACGCGGCATCGAAAGGGGCGGTGGACTCCCTGACGACCGGGCTATCGCTGGAAGTGGCGGCCCAGGGCATCCGGGTGAACTGCGTGCGTCCGGGGCTGATTTACACCGACATTCATGCCTCCGGCGGTGAACCGGGGCGGGTGGATCGGGTGAAGTCGATGCTGCCGATGCAGCGCGGCGGCCAGCCGGAAGAGGTGGCGCAGGCGATTGTCTGGCTGCTGAGCGAGAAAGCCTCGTACGTGACGGGCAGTTTTATTGAGTTAGCGGGCGGGAAGTAAGGCCCCTCACCCTAACCCTCTCCCCATAGGGGAGAGGGGATCGATCGCAGGCCGGTGCAAGCGCAGCGCCGCCCGGCAATGCCGGATTAAAGCGTCTCGCCGTTGCTGGCGATCACTTTTTTGTACCACTCAAAGCTCTTCTTACGCGAACGGGACATGTCGCCGGTGCCGTCGTCGTGCTTGTTCACATAGATAAAGCCGTAACGTTTGCTGTACTGGCCGGTGGTGAACGACACGCAGTCGATGCAGCCCCACGGGGTGTAGCCCATCAGATCCACACCATCGTAAGTGACCGCTTTCATCATCTCTTCCACGTGCGCGCGCAGATAGTCGATGCGGTAGTCATCATTGATGCTGCCGTCCTCTTCCACTTTGTCGTACGCGCCAAAGCCGTTTTCCACGATAAACAGCGGCTTCTGATAACGCTCATAGAGTTCGCACAGGGAGTAACGCAGGCCCACCGGGTCAATCTGCCAGCCCCAGTCAGACGCTTTCACGTGCGGGTTCGGCACGCTGCCTTCAAAGCCGGAGATCGCATCGCCGGTGCCGCCTTCCGCTTTCACCGCGTTGGTCATGTAGTAGCTGAAGCCCAGATAGTCGCAGGTGCCTTCACGCAGGATCTGTTCATCGCCCGCTTCCATATTAATGGTGAAACCGCGGCGCTCCCACTCGTTCAGCACGTAGGACGGGTAGTAACCCCGCAACTGCACGTCGGTAAAGACATAGCGTTCACGCATCGATTCCTGAGCAAACATCACATCTTCTGGTTTGCAGGAGTAAGGATAGAGCGCGACCATTGCCAGCATGCAGCCGACTTTCATCTCCGGGTTGATACGACGGGCAGCTTTCACCGCCAGGGCGCTGGCCACGAACTGGTGATGCAGCACCTGGTACATGGTCTCTTCCGGGTTCTGATGCTCGGTATAGACCACCCCGGAGCAGCAGTAGCCGAACAGCGGCGCGCGCCAGTTACGCTGGTTGTTGATTTCGTTGAAGGTCATCCAGTATTTGACCTTGCTCTTGTAGCGCTCAAAGACCACTTCGGCGAAGTTGACGAAGAAATCGACCACCTTACGGTTGGTCCAGCCGCCGTACTCCTGCACCAGGTGCAGTGGCATTTCGAAGTGGGAGAGGGTGATGACCGGCTCGATGTTGTATTTCAGCAGCTCATCGAACATGTCGTCGTAGAACTTCAGCCCCTCTTCGTTGGGCTGGGTTTCGTCACCTTTCGGAAAGATACGGGTCCAGGCGATGGAGGTACGGAAGCATTTGAAACCCATCTCGGCAAACAGCTTGATGTCTTCTCTATAGTGACCGTGGAAGTCGATGGCCTCGTGGTTAGGGTAGTATTTGCCGTCAACCACCTTCTGGGTGATTTCACGCGGTACGCCATGCGCGCCGCCGGTCAGCACGTCACAAATGCTCGGGCCTTTGCCGCCTTTGTTCCAGCCGCCTTCAACCTGATGCGCCGCAACCGCGCCGCCCCATAAAAAGTCTTTTGGTAAGGTGAGTTTTTTCATCTTTGCTAATCTCATTTATTGCTATTGTTTTTGAGTCTAACAAAGGGGAATAAAATGTCACGATATAACAATTCGTGAGAGTTGTAATATGTTACACCGAAAAAACAGGGTGTTTTATTCCGTTAATTTCTTCGCCAGTTTACGCCCCAGCGATTCAAGAATATAAATAACCGGAATCTGCGTGGTAATATCGTAGACGCCTGCGATACGCGTTTGCGGAACATGCCATGAGAGGTTAAAGTCCGCCAGTTTCGCCAGCCGCGAATGTTCGTGGCTGGTAATGGAGAGTACCTTGCAGTGATGCAGGCTGAACTGGCTGGCGAAGCGCAGGATCTCTTCGGTTTCGCCCGAGACCGAGAGCACAATCGCCAGCGCATTTTTTGCCATATCGTTAGTGACCGGGAAATAAGGGTCGTCGATATGGTTGCTGAATTTTCCAATATTGGAAAAGAACCGTGCGCCATATTTTGCCAGCGAACCTGAGGTGCCAGCGCCGACAAATATAATACGTTCCGAGGATAATATAATATCCACGGCGTTATTTAATAGCGCGTCAAATTCGTCGTTGTTTACGCTTTTGAAAAAACTGATAATCTCACTGGCACCAAAATTAGCCTGCTGCGGTTCGTTTTGCTCAAGGTATAATTTAAACCGCACGCGGAATTCCGAATAGCCATCGCAGTTCAGCTTGCGGCAAAAGCGCAGCACGGTGGTGGTAGACACCCCCGCCGCATCCGCCAGTTCACGAATGGTCATGTACATCACCCGATCGCGGTTTTTAATGACGGTGTTGTAGACCATCATCTCCAGGTTGTTGAGGCTGGCAATGGCGGAATGGGAGAACATGCTCACTGGGGCTAAACTCACTCATCAGACTTCATCTTCAGGGAATAATAACATGCAGCCAAACGACATCACTTTTTTTCAGCGCTTTCAGGATGACATTCTGGCCGGACGTAAGACCATTACTCTCCGCGATGAAAGCGAATCACATTTCAAAGCGGGCGATGTGCTGCGGGTGGGGCGTTATGAGGATGACGGCTACTTTT
The DNA here is from genome assembly GCF_055805075.1 of Leclercia sp. GHBNCSD. Taxonomy (NCBI): domain Bacteria; kingdom Pseudomonadati; phylum Pseudomonadota; class Gammaproteobacteria; order Enterobacterales; family Enterobacteriaceae; genus Leclercia; species Leclercia sp. GHBNCSD. Next base: position 2,814,784 of record NZ_JBQVYO010000001.1, read on the forward strand.
GCACCATTGAGGTTACAGGCACGTCGACGGTCACGCTCGATACACTGAGTGAAAAACATGCTCAACAGGAGAACATGTCCCTGGACGAACTGAAGCGGGTAATTACAGACATTTACCCGGACCAGCATCAGTTTTATGTTATTGAATTTAAATGCCTTTAAGTTTTTATGTGAACGACCGTTAGCTGAAATAATCCTTCAACCTTATGATTGTAATAAATAAATTTTAAACTGATATTTATTTTAGCGAACAGGTGTTCACTGGAATCATTCTCAGTTAGCATAGACAGCGAGACATTATTCACTTTTGTTTTCCCGGAGTTATCTATGGTTAGCAAACCATTAACCACACAGGGATATTCGCTGGCTGAGGAGATAGCCAACAGCATTAGCCACGGTATTGGCCTGGTGTTTGGCATCGTTGGGCTGGTGTTGCTGCTGGTTCAGGCCGTCGACACTAACGCCAGCACGCTGGCGATCACCAGCTACAGCCTCTACGGCGGGAGTATGATCCTGCTGTTTTTGGCCTCCACCTTGTACCACGCCATTCCCCATCAGCGGGCCAAGATCTGGCTGAAGAAATTTGACCACTGCGCGATCTATCTGCTGATTGCCGGAACCTATACGCCGTTTTTGCTGGTCGGGCTGGATTCACCCCTGGCGCGTGGGTTGATGATTGTTATCTGGAGCCTGGCGCTACTGGGGATCCTGTTTAAGCTCACCATCGCGCACCGCTTTAAGGTGCTGTCGCTGGTGACCTATCTGACCATGGGCTGGCTGTCGCTGATTGTGATCTATCAGTTGGCGGTAAAACTGGCGGCGGGCGGTGTGACACTGCTGGCGGTGGGCGGAATTGTCTATTCGCTGGGGGTCATTTTTTACGTCTGCAAGCGCATCCCCTATAACCACGCTATCTGGCACGGGTTTGTACTGGGCGGCAGCGTGTGCCATTTCCTGGCGATTTATCTGTACGTCGGGCAGGTCTAATAAAAATTGCCGGGTGGCGGCTTCGCCTTACCCGGCCTACGGGTTTTGTAGGCCCGGTAAGCGCAGCGCCACCGGGCAACAGCTATCACTCTTCCAGCGAATAGGGCAGCGGCTCAATGCTTAACGTATTCACATCCTCACGGACGCGGAACACGCTGTCTGGCTCCATATCATTATTCATCACGGCCTGAACCAGCAGGCGGCCATCGTCAAGCTGAACGGCAGCCAGTACGGTGCCGGTACGGCGCCAGTTATCACCCATTTTCAGCTCCAGATCTTCACCGGCTTCCGGTACGCGGCTGGCTTTACCCGCCAGATACCAGAGCGCGCGTTTGTTGGCGCCGCGGAACTTCGCGCGGGCAACCATCTCCTGACCGGTATAGCAGCCTTTTTTAAAGCTGATACCGCCCAGCGCCTGAAGGTTGGTCGCCTGCGGAATAAACTGCCCGCTGTTGGCGGCATCGATAACCGGAATGCCCGCTTCAATGTCCAGCGACAGCCACTGCTGGCTGTTATTTAACTGCGCTTCGCCACGCAGGGCCTGGGTCACGCGCTCGGCGGTAGTGACATCGGTTACCAGTAAGAAACGCTCTGCCGGATGTTCAAACCACAGCAGCGAGGTAGCCCCGTCGTTGGTGACCTGTTTTTCTGCATCAGGCAGTTCGCTGAACAGGTTTTTCAGCGCGGCGCGCGCCTGGAAGCCCGCCACACCCAGCAGCACCTGCTCGTCATCGGCCGCGATGGTCACTTTAGAGAATACCGCATACTTTTTCAGCTCGGTGAGCTGGGCGTCGCGCAGGCTACGACGTTCGATCAGGGCAAAACCATCCTGACGACGGAAGAGGCGCAGGTTGCTCCACATCTTGCCTTTCGGATCGCAGTGCGCCGCCAGCAGATGCTGGTGTTCGGTCAGTTGACTGACATCCGCGGTCACCTGGCCCTGCAGGTACTTTTCGCTGTCCACGCCGACGAGGGTTGCCAGCGCCCAGTCATCAAGGGTCATAAGCGTCAGCGGCAGACGCGCAGAGGCGACAGGCTGGCGCGGAGAAAAGGGTGTAAATGCCATATTGATGTCCTGAATTGCTTAACGCTTTGATAATGCCTAATGGTAAAAGAGACTGTAGCCATTGCAAGCGGTTTCAACAGGCTATTCGTGCCCTTAGCCTAATCTGCGTAACGCTACGCAAAACAGCTGAACACGCTTATTTATTGTGGTTTTTTGTGGAAGCCTGCTCCTGGAACACAATATTCCAGTAATGAAACAGCAAAAAACACGTTACACTAAGAGCCGTTTCTTCCCGGTTGAGCACGTTTCTCTGCCGATACGAACGGAACACTGCCTGAACTCAACGTTATGCAGGAATCAGACATGGACATTAATAACAAAGCCCGCATTCACTGGGCATGCCGTCGCGGCATGCGCGAACTCGATATCTCCATCATGCCGTTCTTCGAATACGAATATGACAGCCTGAGCGATGAGGATAAGCATCTCTTCGTTCGCCTGCTGGAGAACGACGATCCCGATTTATTTAACTGGTTGATGAATCACGGCAAACCCGCCGACGCCGAGCTGCAACGGATGGTGCTTTTAATTCAGACACGGAATCAGGAACGTGGTCCTGTGGCAATCTGATCTACGCGTCTCATGGCGCGCCCAGTGGATGTCGCTTCTGCTCCACGGCCTGGTCGCGGCTGTTATTCTTCTGATGCCGTGGCCGCTGAGCTACACCCCATTATGGCTGATGCTGCTGTCGCTGGTGGTGTTTGATAGCGTACGCAGTCAGCGGCGCATTAACGCCCGTCAGGGTGAAATCAAACTGTTTATGGATTCCCGTCTGCACTGGCAGGAGAGCGAGTGGGAAATTGTCGGCACGCCGTGGATGCTGAACTCCGGCATGATGCTCCGCTTACGCAAAGGCGCGGGTCAACGCTGCCATCATTTATGGCTGGCGGCAGACAGTATGGATGAAGCGGAGTGGCGGGATCTGCGTCGGATGATGTCGCACCAGCCGACGCAGGGGCGGTAGTGGTTTAGCTGAACTGCTCCGCCATTTCGCCAAGGATTTGCTCGCACCAGCTCTGCAGGCGCTCTTCACTGAGGTCGTACTGGTTGGTTTCATCCAGGGCCAGCCCGACAAACAGCTCTCCGTCGGCGATAATCGGTTTCTTGCTGGTAAACTCATAGCCTTCTGTCGGCCAGTAACCGATGAACGTGACCCCTTTCGGTGCCAGCTTGTCATGCAGCATCCCCAGCGCGTCGAGGAACCACTCGCCGTAGCCCAGCTGATCGCCCATGCCGTAAAGCGCGATAATTTTGCCTTCAAGCGCCAGGGAGTCGAGCTGATCCCAGATGGCTTCCCAGTCTTCCTGCAGTTCACCGAAATCCCAGGTCGGGATGCCGAGGATCAGCACGTCGTACTGCTCCATCATCGATGGGGCATCATCTTTGAGATTGTGCAGGGTGACCAGTTCCGGGCCGATAATGTCGCGAATTTTCTCTGCGGCCATCTCGGTGTAGCAGGTGCTGGAACCATAAAACAGACCAATATTCATCGCTAAAATGTCTCAATACTTGCTATGACTTTGCGAGTAGTGTACCAGAAACAAGACCCATTCAGGCATAATGCCCCATTGCAGAACGAAAGAGGCGGACGTGGAAAAGGATCTCTCACTCATCGAACAGTTTCTCGATGCGCTCTGGCTGGAGAAGAATCTTGCCGAGAACACCCTCAGCGCCTACCGACGCGATCTGGCGATGCTGGTGGCATGGTTACACCATCATGATCTCTCTCTGGCCACGGCCCAAAGCGACAATTTGCAGGCGCTGCTTGCCGAGCGGATGGAAGGGGGATATAAAGCCACCAGTTCCGCGCGGCTGCTGAGCGCCATGCGGCGTCTGTTTCAGCACCTTTATCGCGAGAAGATACGCCCTGATGATCCCAGTGCGGCACTGGCGTCGCCAAAACTGCCCCAGCGTTTGCCAAAAGATCTCAGCGAAGCGCAAGTTGAGAGATTATTACAGTCGCCAGTGGTTGACCAACCGCTGGAGTTACGCGATAAAGCGATGCTCGAAGTGCTTTACGCCACAGGATTACGCGTGTCTGAACTGGTCGGGCTGACGATGAGCGATATCAGTCTGCGCCAGGGCGTGGTACGGGTGATCGGTAAAGGCAATAAAGAGCGTCTGGTGCCGCTGGGTGAAGAGGCGGTTTACTGGCTGGAGAACTATCTTCAGCATGGCCGCCCCTGGTTGCTGAACGGTGTCTCCATTGACGTGCTGTTTCCCAGCCAGCGCGCGCAGCAAATGACACGTCAAACCTTCTGGCATCGCATCAAACATTACGCCACACTGGCGGGTATCGACAGTGAAAAACTTTCGCCGCACGTTCTGCGTCACGCGTTTGCGACCCATCTTCTGAATCACGGCGCCGATCTGCGCGTGGTCCAGATGCTGCTTGGGCACAGTGACCTGTCAACGACGCAAATCTACACGCATGTCGCGACGGAACGCCTGCGGCAGCTACACCAACAGCATCACCCACGTGCGTGATGACTTGTAACAGGAACCAATATGAAAAAGTCTTTAGTGCTGTTCTCTCTGCTGGCAGCGTCATTATCCGGCCTGGCGCATGCTGACGATGCGGCCATCAAACAGTCTCTGGCGAAGCTTGGTGTCACCAGTAGCGAAATTCAGCCTGCGCCCGTTGCGGGCATGAAAACGGTACTGACCAACAGCGGCGTGCTGTATGTGACCGAAGACGGTAAGCACTTTATCCAGGGACCGCTGTACGACGTGAGCGGCGCGCAGCCGGTTAACGTTACCAACCAGATGCTGATGAAAAACCTGAACGCGCTGGAAAAAGAGATGATCGTCTACAAAGCGACGCAGGAAAAACATGTCATTACCGTCTTTACCGACATCACCTGCGGCTACTGCCACAAGCTGCATGAAGAGATGAAAGATTACAACGCGCTGGGGATCACCGTGCGTTATCTCGCCTTCCCGCGTGCGGGCGTGCAGAGCCAGCCTGAGCAGGACATGAAGGCCATCTGGTGTGCGAAAGATCGCAACAAAGCCTTTGATGATGCCATGAGCGGTAAAGGCGTTAAGCCTGCCTCCTGTGATATCGACATTGCCAATCACTACGCGCTGGGCGTGCAGTTTGGTGTGACCGGTACGCCTGCGATCGTGCTGAGCAACGGCTATGTTGTGCCGGGCTACCAGGGGCCGAAAGAGATGAAAGCCTTCCTTGATGAGCACCAGAAACAGTTTGGCGGTAAATAATTCGCGTGAAATCTTCGACACAACTTCGTCGTCGTGAAGTGGACGAGAGCGCCGCGTTACCCGCGACGCTCCCTCCGCTGTTGCGTCGGCTCTATGCCAGCCGTGGCGTGCGAAATGCAGATGACCTTGAACGCAGCGTAAAGGGTATGCTCTCCTGGCAGCAGCTTAGCGGCGTCGAACGCGCCACCGAGCTGTTGTACAACGCCCTGCGGGAAGGAACGCGCATCATTGTGGTGGGGGATTTTGACGCCGATGGCGCCACCAGTACCGCGCTGAGCGTGCTCAGCCTGCGGGCGATGGGGTGCGACAACGTCTCATATCTGGTGCCGAACCGCTTTGAGGATGGCTATGGCCTGAGTCCGGAAGTGGTGGATCAGGCTCACGCCCGCGGCGCGCAGATGATCCTGACGGTGGACAACGGGATCTCCTCCCACTCCGGAGTTGAGCGCGCCCATGAATTTGGCATCCCGGTGCTGGTCACCGATCACCATCTGCCTGGGGATACCTTACCGGCGGCAGAAGCGATCGTTAACCCCAACCTGCGCGACTGCGACTTCCCGTCGAAATCGCTGGCGGGGGTGGGGGTGGCTTTCTATCTGATGCTGGCGCTGCGTACACGGCTGCGTGATGAAGGGTGGTTTGACGCTAAAGGTATTGCGCCGCCTAATCTGGCGGAATTCCTCGATCTGGTGGCGCTGGGCACCGTAGCGGACGTGGTGCCGCTGGATGCCAATAACCGTATTCTGACCTGGCAGGGTTTGAACCGCATTCGGGCGGGAAAATGCCGTCCGGGTATCAAGGCGCTGCTGGAGATCTCCAACCGGGACCCGCTGCGGCTGGCGGCCAGCGATCTCGGCTTTGCCCTTGGCCCGCGTCTGAACGCTGCCGGACGTCTGGACGATATGTCGGTGGGCGTAGCGCTGCTGCTGTGCGATAACATCGGCGAGGCGCGCGTACTGGCCAACGAGCTGGACGCGCTGAACCAGACCCGCAAAGAGATCGAGCAGGGGATGCAGGCCGAAGCCCTGATCCTCTGCGAAAAGCTGGAGCGCAGCGGCGACTCGCTGCCCGGCGGGCTGGCGATGTATCACCCCGAGTGGCATCAGGGGGTGGTGGGCATCCTCGCCTCGCGCATTAAAGAGCGTTTTCACCGCCCGGTGATCGCCTTTGCCCCTGCCGGAGACGGCACCCTGAAAGGATCCGGCCGCTCGATTCAGGGGCTGCATATGCGCGACGCGCTGGAGCGCCTGCATACGCTGCATCCGGGGCTGATGATTAAATTTGGCGGCCACGCCATGGCGGCGGGACTGTCGCTGGAAGAGGCGAAATTTGACCAGTTCCAGCGCCTGTTCAGCGAGCTGGTCACCGACTGGCTGGATCCGGCTCTGCTCCAGGGCGAAGTGGTCACCGATGGCCCGCTGGCGCCGGCGGATATGACCATGGAGGTGGCGCAGATGCTGCGCGACGCCGGTCCGTGGGGGCAGATGTTCCCGGAGCCGCTGTTTGACGGGCGTTTTCGCCTGCTGCAACAGCGTCTGGTGGGGGAACGGCATCTAAAGGTGATGGTGGAACCGGTTGGCGGCGGTCCGCTGCTGGACGGTATCGCCTTTAACGTGGACACCACAATCTGGCCTGATAACGGCGTACGCGAAGTCGAACTGGCCTATAAACTGGATATTAACGAGTTTCGCGGCAACCGCAGCCTGCAAATCATCATCGACCATATCTGGCCACTTTAGCATCACTATTCCGCTATAAAAAAGGGCGTGAATCCGGTACAATTCCGCCCTTACACCGCATTTTTACTCGTCCATAAAAGAAAACAGACCATGTTTGAAATTAATCCGGTAAAAAACCGCATTCAGGACCTCACCGAGCGCTCCGACGTTCTTAGGGGGTATCTTTGACTACGATGCCAAGAAAGAGCGTCTTGAAGAAGTAAACGCCGAGCTGGAACAGCCAGACGTCTGGAACGAACCTGAACGCGCACAGGCGCTGGGTAAAGAGCGTTCCTCTCTCGAAGCTATCGTAGATACGCTGGATCAAATGGCGCAGGGTCTGGATGATGTTTCCGGACTGCTGGAGCTGGCCGTTGAGGCCGACGACGAAGAGACCTTCAACGAAGCTGTCGCAGAGCTCGACGGGCTGGAAGAGAAGCTGGCACAGCTGGAATTCCGTCGTATGTTCTCCGGCGAGTACGACAGCGCCGACTGCTACCTTGATATCCAGGCCGGTTCCGGCGGTACAGAAGCCCAGGACTGGGCCAGCATGCTGACCCGCATGTATCTGCGTTGGGCTGAAGCCCGCGGCTTCAAGACTGAGATTATCGAAGAGTCTGAAGGCGAAGTGGCAGGCCTGAAATCTGTCACCATCAAGATCATTGGCGATTATGCCTACGGCTGGCTGCGTACTGAAACCGGCGTACACCGTCTGGTGCGTAAGAGCCCGTTCGACTCCGGCGGTCGCCGCCATACCTCGTTCAGCTCCGCGTTTGTCTATCCGGAAGTGGACGAAGATATCGACATCGAAATCAACCCGGCAGATCTGCGTATCGACGTCTACCGCGCATCCGGTGCGGGTGGTCAGCACGTTAACCGTACGGAATCTGCGGTGCGTATTACCCACATCCCTACCGGGCTGGTGACACAGTGCCAGAACGACCGTTCCCAGCATAAAAACAAAGACCAGGCCATGAAGCAGATGAAAGCGAAGCTTTATGAGCTGGAGATGCAAAAGAAAAATGCTGAGAAACAGGCGATGGAAGATAACAAGTCTGATATCGGCTGGGGCAGCCAGATCCGTTCTTACGTCCTTGATGACTCCCGCATCAAAGACCTGCGTACCGGTGTCGAAACCCGTAACACGCAGGCGGTGCTGGATGGCAGCCTGGACCAATTTATCGAAGCAAGTTTGAAAGCAGGGTTATGAGGAACCAACATGTCTGAACAACAAGCACAGGGCGCTGACGCGGTAGCCGATCTTAATAATGAACTGAAAACCCGCCGCGAGAAGCTGGCTGCGCTGCGCGAGCAGGGCGTGCCGTTCCCGAACGATTTTCGCCGCGATCGTACCTCAGACCAACTGCATGCTGACTTCGACGCTAAAGAGAACGAAGAGCTGGAAGCGCTGAACATCGAAGTGGCCGTTGCTGGCCGCATGATGACCCGTCGTATCATGGGTAAAGCCTCCTTTATTACGCTGCAGGACGTGGGTGGCCGTATTCAGCTGTACGTCTCCCGTGACGATCTGCCGGAAGGCATCTACAACGAGCAGTTCAAGAAGTGGGACCTGGGCGATATCCTGGGCGCGAAAGGGAAACTGTTCAAAACCAAGACCGGTGAACTCTCTATCCACTGCACCGAGCTGCGTCTGCTGACCAAAGCCCTGCGTCCGCTGCCGGACAAATTCCACGGCCTGCAGGATCAGGAAGCGCGCTACCGTCAGCGCTACCTGGATCTCATCTCTAACGATGAATCCCGCAAGACCTTCAAAATTCGCTCTCAGATCATGGCCGGTATCCGCCAGTTCATGGTGGGCCGCGACTTTATGGAAGTAGAAACCCCGATGATGCAGGTGATCCCGGGCGGCGCGTCTGCGCGTCCATTCATCACCCATCACAACGCCCTGGACCTGGACATGTACCTGCGTATCGCGCCGGAACTGTACCTGAAGCGTCTGGTGGTCGGTGGTTTCGACCGCGTGTTTGAGATCAACCGTAACTTCCGTAACGAAGGCATCTCCGTGCGTCATAACCCAGAGTTCACCATGATGGAACTCTATATGGCCTACGCGGATTACAAAGATCTGATCGAGCTGACCGAATCCCTGTTCCGCACCCTGGCGCAGGACGTTCTGGGCACCACCGAAGTGCCGTACGGCGAAGAGGTGTTCGACTTCGGTAAGCCGTTCGCTAAGCTGACCATGCGTGAAGCAATTAAGAAATACCGTCCGGAAACTGAGATGGCGGATCTGGATAACTTCGACTCTGCGAAAGCGATCGCTGAGAGCATCGGTATCAAGGTTGAGAAGAGCTGGGGTCTGGGCCGTATCGTGACCGAGATCTTCGAAGAAGTGGCCGAAGCGCACCTGATTCAGCCAACCTTCATTACCGAATACCCGGCTGAAGTTTCTCCGCTGGCGCGTCGTAACGATGTGAATCCGGAAATCACTGACCGCTTCGAGTTCTTCATCGGTGGCCGCGAAATCGGCAACGGCTTTAGCGAGCTGAACGATGCAGAAGATCAGGCGCAGCGCTTCCAGGATCAGGTTGATGCGAAAGCCGCAGGCGACGACGAAGCGATGTTCTTCGACGAAGACTACGTGACCGCCCTGGAGCACGGCCTGCCACCAACGGCGGGTCTGGGTATCGGTATCGACCGTATGGTTATGCTGTTCACTAACAGCCACACCATCCGCGACGTGATCCTCTTCCCGGCGATGCGTCCGGTAAAATAATCCCTGTTGCGAAAAAGCCCCGGCGTATATTGCGTCGGGGCTTTTTTATTGCCTGGCGTTTGTCGCGAAGCGCAGCGGTGAGCCTCTTGCAGCCCGGGCTTCTTCGCCCTTCACGGCCTGGAGCGTAATCGCTGCTACACTGGTTGTCGCGCAGGGTGCTCTTGGGCATCCGTAATGAGGCTGCTATGATAGCGCGGCCATTCACGTTGACCGAGGAACTGTTTTGTTTGCAGGAAGCCCGACGAAAAACCCCGTTTCTGCTCTGTTTTGCCTGATTCTGGCCCTGTTGCTGGCGGGATGCGCGGGCAGTAAATCATCGGATTCTGGCCCGGTGTATACCGTTAAACGCGGTGATACGCTGTACCGTATATCGCGTGCGACCGGCACCAGCGTGAAGGAGCTGGCGCGCCTGAACAATATTTCTCCGCCTTACACCATCGAAGTGGGGCAAAAGCTGAAGATTAACGGTACCAGCAGCACGGCCAGAAAGTCTTCGTCAAAGAGCCGCGGTAAAACCGCTGCGGTCACCCCATCTTACACCGTACCGAAATCTTCCTGGCCGCCTGTCGGGCAGCGCTGCTGGGTCTGGCCTGCCAGCGGCAAAGTGGTGATCCCGTACTCTACCGCAGAAGGGGGAAACAAAGGCATTGATATCGCCGGCACCCGAGGCGCACCGGTGTATGCTTCCGATGCGGGCAAAGTTGTCTATGTCGGCAATCAGCTGCGGGGTTATGGCAATTTGATCATGATTAAGCACGGTGAGGACTACATCACCGCCTATGCCCATAACGACACAATGCTGGTGAATAACGGGCAAAACGTGAAGGCGGGGCAGAAGATTGCGACTATGGGCAGCACCGGCTCCAATACCGTGGCGCTGCATTTCCAGATCCGCTATCGGGCGACGGCTATCGATCCGATCCGCTATTTACCGGCGCCGGGCGGTAAACCGAAGTGCTAAGTGACTATTTTATCGCCACTTAGCAAGCAGGTCTCTTGTCAGCAGAGGCGTAAGGTCTATAATGCCTTACGCACCTCAAAGCGGGCGTAGTTCAATGGTAGAACGAGAGCTTCCCAAGCTCTATACGAGGGTTCGATTCCCTTCGCCCGCTCCAGCTTTTATCTCTGCAACAGCGCGACACAGCATCCGTCCCCGTCGTGCAAAAATTTAAAAATAAACAACCTAAATTTTACCCGCCGTTTATTCATTGCTATATCTGAAGAGAGAAGTAGAGGCCAACCTGCGCAAATCGCAGAGCTATTCTGGCTGCTATCCAACGTTATCAGGTCATACTATGCATCTTATTTCACCCGTTCGTCCCGAAGGGGCCATGCAGCGTCTGCTTGCGGCGCTTGAGCCGATCGCGGATAAACTCCAGGTCATCCCCCGCAAGCGAATGACCTGGACATACAAAGGACGTCCCCAGCTTTACTTTTTTATCGAGGGAGAGTTATCCATCCTGCGTGCCTCTGATGGGCTGTTGATTGTCACAGTTTACGAAGCGCATCTTTTTGGTATTGCGGAGATGATCCAGCCGACAAAAGGCCATATTCTGCGCACCGAAGCTGAGTCGACACTGTTACGGATTGATGCAGGGCGGGCGGCGGAACTTATTTCCCAACAAGGGTTATGGGAGGATGTGGCTGCGGTGCTCTCCTACCATACTGCTTATCTGTTTTATCGTGATGCGCTAGTGGTACAACAACGAACCTATTCCGTGATACGTAACCACCTGCTGGAGATGATCACGCTGCCGGAACAGACTCGCATGCGTATATCGATCCTCGATTATATTCAGGACAGAACGCTGCTTTCCCGCAGCAGTGTGTTAAATGTCATTTCTGCCCTGAAACGAGGGGGATATATCAACTTTAAACGTGGCGGTTATCTTCAGGAACTAAAGAGTTTACCAGAGAGTTTTTAACTGAAAATTTAATTTTAAACAGAATGATAATTAACCTGACAGCTTTTTTTCTATATCGTTTGCCTACTGAAATTAATAAAGAAATCTATCTACAGTAAGTGTGAACGGGATTGTTATGAAAAAGACTATTGTTGCGTTAATTATCGCAAATGCTTTTACCGCTACCGCAGCTTTTGCTGCAGGTGATGCCGGAACCTGGTACAGCGGTGGAAAATTAGGTTGGTCGCACTATTTCGATACCAACACGGGTAGCAAAGCGCTGGATAATAACAGTGGCTCAAACCATTTTGATTTAGACCAGGATAATGTGAGTGGCGGTATTTATACCGGTTACCAGATTAACTCCTGGCTTGCTGTGGAAGGTGGTTACGACTATTTAGGGAATATGCAGTTAAACGGCCATCACGCCGGCGCTGGCGCCAGGATGAAAAGTCAGGGGATCCAGATGTCCCTGAAAGCCAGCTATGCCGTCACGCCGAAATGGGACCTGTATGGCCGGGCCGGGGCAATGGGATACCGGGCTGAATCCGATGTAAGCGGTCATAATCGCTTTGAAACCGGAGTCCGCCCGCTGGCTGCTGTAGGAACCGAGTATGCCTTTAACAAAAACTGGGCGGGCCGCCTTGAGTATCAATGGGTAAGCAACGTTGGCAACGCCAATCAGATTGGGGTAAGCAGTGATGTCAGTTCGGTTACGGCCGGGCTGAGCTACCGTTTTGGTCAGCATGAGGACGCACCTGTTGTCGCCACTCCCGCGGCTACCGTTGAACCGGCCCCGGCGCCACAGCGTTTTAACCTGAAATCCGATGTGATGTTTGACTATGACTCTGCAACCCTTACCAGCGAAGGTCACGCAGCGATTCGCCAGCTCTATAATAGCCCGGGTTTACAGCCTGCCAACGACAAGTCGACAGTGGTTATCGGCTACAGCGATCGTATCGGTACGCCTGACTACAATCTGCAACTCTCTGAACGCCGCGCGCAGGCTGTAGCTGATGAACTGGTTGCGCTGGGCATTCCGGCGCAAAACATCACCACAGCAGGCCGCGGTGCGAGTGAGTCCGTGACAGGAGCGCAATGTAATGGTCAGAGCGGCAACGCGCTGATTGGTTGTCTATCCCCGGATCGACGGGTGGTGGTAGAGATCAGCAATAAATAAAATTCTGGAACGCTTTAAACCCGGCATTAACCTGCCGGGTTTTTTTATCGAATATTAGCCGGTAATAACCGGTTTGAGCGCAATATGTATCTGCTGTAACCCCATTTCATTCTTATCTTTAAGGTATTGCTGATTCATCATGGCTAATGCTTCTAATCGGGAAAGAGAAGCGTAAACGGGCTGTACATCGCTATCCATTTCAAATATCTCTTTGGGTTTTACATCCTGTAAATATTGCTTTTTTAGCGTGTCGGTAAGCCTCTCTATATCCTGTTTATTGGAATTGTACAGCGAGGCGATATGGGATGTCTGTGCCGGTGGGGCTTTGCTGCCGGGCAGAACTAATGGAATATGCAATCTGTTGATCTGTTCAACTTTGTCCGGTTCCGGGCTGCTACAGCCGGTGATAAAAACCATACTAAATACCAGTATGAGCGGGGATATCTTTCTCATTATCTGACCTGTATTACTGAAAAACAGCGTTAATTATCCAGCGTGGGTAGCCAGATTGCAGATTAATGTTGTTTATTTTTAAACGAGCAGGTTGAATAGAGATGTCGCGCTATGCTTAATCCCAACCATAATAATTCAGAGGCAATGTCATGGATAATGAACTGCTGGAGGCGGGATACCGGGCCTATACCGGTGAGAAAATTGACGTCTACTTCAATACCGGCATCTGCCAACACGCGGGAAACTGCGTGCGCGGCAGCGCTAAGCTCTTCAATCTGAAACGTAAACCGTGGATCATCCCTGATGAAGTGGATGTCGATACGGTCGTGCGTGTGATCGATACCTGCCCAAGCGGCGCACTTAAATACCGCCACAAATAAGCGAGATAACATGGATATTCAGGAAGGCCATAACAAGTTTTACGTGAACGATGCCGAAGGCAATCAGGTTGCGGAGATCGTCTTTGTCCCCACCGGCGAGCACCTCAGTATCATTGAGCATACCGATGTCGATCCCAGCCTGAAAGGGCAGGGCGTGGGCAAACAGCTGGTGGCAAGGGTGGTGGAAAAGATGCGTGCCGAAAACCGTAAAATTATTCCCCTCTGCCCGTTTGCGAAACACGAATTTGATAACACCCGCGAGTATGACGATATCCGCGCCTGATTCTGAACCTGCAGCAGCGCGCTGCAGGTTCTCTTTTTTAAGCGATAAACATCACCGACACGCATAACACCCCGACAATCAGCGTCAGCACATTGCCGACGGAGCGGTAGGGCTTCAGCGCCGGAATGAGGAATGTCGACAGAGTCGGCATGATGAACAAAATCATGGCGATAAGTGGCCCGCTGATGGCATAGATCATCGAGATGGCATTGGGATTAATGCAGCACACCGCAAAGGTGATCAGGGAGACCCCCATCACCGATACCGCCCGATTAAAGGCCCGGCTTTTCTTTACGCCAACCTGGTTTAATCCTGATTTCACCATCGCTGTAGCCCCCTCAATCACCCCGAAATAGGTGCCGAGAAACGACTTCGACATCGCGATGATGGCGACAACAATCCCGGAGATCCCAAGCCACGAAGGGGAGGAGGGCATCATCGAGAGCGCCGAGAGGATGGTGACCCCTTCCTCTTTCGCGGCGACGATGTAAGAGGGTGGGATCGACATCAGACAGCTGAAGACGAAGAAGAGCACGCTCAGGCAGATAACCAGGTAGGCCACCTTCATGATGCGGGTACATTTGCCCATGGCGGCCTCGCCATATTTCTCCCGCCGGTCGACGGCAAAGGTTGAAATAATCGGCGTATGGCTAAAGGCGAACACCATCACCGGAATGGAGATCCACACCTGGTGCAGAGTGTGCTTATCAACGCTCATCTGGCTGGTGAGCAGCGCGGGTTGCCAGCTGTGGGTGAGATAGAGCGACACCAGCAGGAAGTAAGCGATCAGCGGGAATACCAGAAAACCCATCACCCGGATGGTGGCATGCCGCCCCATCAGGAAGATCAGATTTAACGCCAGCACGACGCCCAGGCTGACCAGCACCCGCACGGGGGTGTCCACCGTCATATGCTTCGCCAGCTGTTCGGTCAGCGAGTTGGTGATCGCCACGGCATAGATCTGCACCACCACAAAAAAGGCGATAAAGTAGAGCGTGGTGATCAGGTTGCCGATCTTTTTCCCGTAGTAGTAGGTCACCGCGCCGGTGATCCCTTCGCTACCTTTGGTTTTTGCAGAGAGGATGAACTGGCATAACGCTTTGTGGGGCCAGTAGGTGAATGGATATGCCACAAGGGCGGTGATGAAAAGGACGACAGCGCCCGCAGATCCCAGTTGGATGGGCAGGAACAGGGTTCCTGCGCCCACGGCAGTGCCGTAGAGGGCAAAGCTCCAGAGGGTCTCTTCTTTAGACCAGATTTTCGACATGAGATAAACGTATCAACTATAAAACCAACAAAAAGGAGACTATTTTACCATAATCAACAGTTGGCCTGGCGGTTGGAACGGTTTTAAGCGGGCCGGAAAGCATTTCCGGCCAGGGGAGTTAAGAGGTGGCAGCCTGCCGCTGTTGGCGTCGCTTAATCATGCGATCGCGCAGGGTATCGTACGCCCAGTTATAAACCATGGTGTACGGCAGGAAGAAAATAAAGAAGCCAATCTCTAAGGTGAAGGCCTGAAGCAGGCTCACGCCCAGCACCAGCGATACAATCCCGACGCCGATAAAGATGAACCCGACTTCAAAGCCCAGCGCGTGCAGGGCGCGGACTTTCGCGGTGCGAGGCACCTTATGCCGCGGCCACAGCCTGTCGAACAGGTAGTTGAAGATGATGTTCCAGATCATCGCCGTGGTGGCGAGGAGAACAGTTAACCCGCCCATCTCCAGTATGGGGCGCTGCATCAGCCACGCGGTGGTCGGGGCCAGGATCGCCGTGGCAATACCCTCAAAACAGACGGCGTGAAAAATGCGTTCCGGCAGTTTTCTGCGCTGAACATCGTTGTGCTGCATAATCTCTTACCTCAAAAACAAGCCAGGACGGCCAATCATGCGGCTATTTTTATCGCTAAAAGTGATATATAAAAGTGAGATTCCATCGATAAAGTAGATACTACATGCGCTACTCACCCGAAGCGTTAACAGCATTTGTCGAGACGGTTGCTGCGGGCTCTTTTTCCGCTGCGGCCCGCCGCCTGCGGAAAAGCCAGTCCACCATCAGCACCGCCATCGCCCATCTGGAGGATGACCTGGGTTTTGCCCTGTTCGACCGCAGTGCCCGCCAGCCGGTACTCACCGCCCAGGGCAAGCAGGTGCTGGGCTATGTGCAGTCGATTCTGGCGGCCAGCGCGCGGCTGGATGAACTGGCGGTATCCCTTAGCGAAGAGACCGAAGCACGGCTCACCTTTGTCCTCTCCGATACCCTGCATCCGGATGTGCTGGAGGAGATGCTGTTTCGTTTTGATGAGCGTTTTCCCCATACCGAATTTGAGTGTCTGATTGGCGAAGAGGAAGATGTCATCGATCTGCTGCAAAAAGGGCGGGCGCAGATTGGCCTCACCGAGGCGCGGGAAAACTATCCCACCGACATTGCCGCCGTTCGCCTTCCCATGCAGACCCATATGGCGATTTATACGTCAGCCAGCCATCCGCTGGCCGCGCAGGCGCGAACGGAGCACGATGAACTGCACAGCTGGCGGGAGCTGCGCCTGAATACCTATCTGGAGCGTGAACCGGTGCTGGCGCAGGGGCCGGTCTGGTCGGCACCTAACTACCTGATGTTGCTCAGCATGGCGGTTCAGGGATTTGGCTGGTGCGCGCTGCCTTGCGCGCTGGTAGAGGAGTTTGCGCCGGCGAAAGCGCTGGTGCAGCTCAATGTGCCGGGCTGGCCGCGCTCGGTGGCGATCGATCTGGTCTGGAATAAACGCTCCCCGCCGGGAACGGCAGGCAACTGGCTGCGCCATTATTTACAGCAAAAAGCGGATCCACGGTGATCTCTGCCCCCGTCAGTGGCGACATTGAAACGAACTACACTTAGCGGAGTGTAATAACTGACTGAGAAGAGACCATGACCGCTAAAACGAGAATCACACCCCGGACGCTGATGCTCTCCGCCAGAGAGTGGGTGCCGAATAATCCCCATTTGCCGGTGCTGCTCTATAAAGGGGTGATAACGGATGGCGATCGCGCAAGCCAGTTTGAACAACGATTTGCCGACAACGGTTGGCCGCCTCAGTGGCGCGATGGGGTTTTTGATTATCACCACTACCACTCTAATGGGCATGAAGTCTTAGGTATTGCCCGGGGGGCGGCACGCCTCATCGTTGGCGGACCTGGGGGCGAAGAGATCGAAGTAGAAGCGGGAGACGCACTGTTATTGCCTGCCGGAACCGGGCACTGCCGGATATCTGCAACCGACGATTTTCTGGTGGTGGGTGCCTATCCGCCGGGGACGGATGTTGATCTCTGCAAGCAGGCGGCGACGCCGGCCATGCTGGCGCGGATCGTTGCGTTGCCCTTTCCTGAGCGGGATCCGGTCAATGGAAACTCGCCCGCCTTAACCCAGTACTGGAGATCTTGACCCGCCTTGCCCTGCGCCCGCGCAGGTTAAGTTTCCCGGTATCGGCTGAGCAACCATTTCTCTCGGCCCTCCAGAATCCTTTGTGATAAAACTCACTTTTTTTAAACAATTACATCATTAGTTGATAACAATCCTCTACTATGAGCGGTGTCATTTTGCGCAGAGGTAGAGATGAAAGACGTCGTGATAGTGGGTGCATTGCGTACCGCAATCGGCTGTTTCCAGGGAGCGCTCTCACGCCACTCGGCGGTTGAGTTAGGCAGCGTGGTGGTTCGCGCGCTGGTGGAGCGAAGCGGCATTGAGGGACACGAGATCGACGAAGTGATCCTCGGTCAGGTGCTGACCGCAGGCGCCGGGCAAAACCCTGCCCGCCAGGCGGCGCTGAAGGGAGGATTACCCAATACCGTCTCTGCCATCACCATCAACGACGTGTGCGGCTCCGGTTTGAAGGCGCTGCATCTGGCGACCCAGGCGATCCAGTGCGGCGAAGCCGATGTGGTGATCGCGGGCGGCCAGGAGAACATGAGCCGTGCCCCGCACGTGCTCACCGACAGCCGTACCGGGGCGCAACTGGGCAACAGCCAGCTTATCGACAGCCTGGTGCATGACGGGCTGTGGGATGCCTTCAACGATTACCATATGGGGGTCACGGCAGAGAACCTGGCGCGTGAATATGGCATCTCCCGTGAGCTGCAGGACGCCTATGCCCTCAGTTCCCAGCATAAGGCCCGGGCGGCCATCGACGCGGGCCGTTTTCGCGACGAGATCGTACCGGTTGTCGCCCAGAAGCAGGGCGGGGAGAACCTGCTGGTGGATACAGATGAACAGCCGCGCACCGATGCCAGCGCAGAGGGGCTGGCGCTGCTGAACCCTGCCTTTGAGCTCACCGGGTCGGTCACCGCCGGGAATGCCTCCTCGATTAATGACGGGGCCGCCGCAGTGATGATGATGAGCGAGAGCAAAGCCGAAGCGCTGAATCTGCCGGTACTGGCGCGCATCAAAGCCTTTGCCAGCGTGGGTGTTGATCCCGCCTTAATGGGGATCGCCCCGGTTCACGCCACGCGCCGCTGTCTTGAACGGGCAGGCTGGCAGCTGGCGGATGTGGATTTGATCGAAGTGAACGAAGCCTTTGCTGCCCAGGCGCTGTCGGTGGGCAAAATGCTGGAGTGGGACGAACGCCGGGTGAATGTTAACGGTGGAGCGATCGCCCTGGGTCACCCCATTGGCGCATCGGGCTGCCGTATCCTGGTCTCACTGGTGCATGAGATGGTAAAACGCGATGCGCGTAAAGGGCTGGCTACGCTGTGTATCGGCGGCGGACAGGGCGTGGCGTTGGCTATAGAAAGATAATTCGCGTTGATATATATCAATCCAAATAAGCCTCCGATCCCGGAGGCTTATTTGTTTGTGAGCTTCATCATATTTTTACCTCCTGTCAGTAAAATCTCAATCATCCGCAAAATAGTTAACTTATTCCTTGAATCGCTAATAACGATTTAGTGTGATCGCGATCCTTTAAATTCCCCTTAAAAGTCAACATTTGTTGATATTGCTCACGGCTGGGTTTGCCAAAAAAAATGAAACAGATAATTACGATCGAGATCACTAAAATTACGTTTATTAAAAAATAAAATGCAATTCCATAAAAACGAAACATCATTTTAAAAGAGGGTTTTTCCATGTTTAAGAAATCTCTGGTCCTTGCTTCACTTATTGGCGCTTCTTTCGCAGCTCAGGCTGTCACCGTGGATCTGCGTCACGAATATATCGATAGCGGCTCGAACGCCGACCGTGTTTCGGTTTCGCACCGTTTCGAAAATGGCTTTGGTTTCTCAGTAGAAGCAAAATGGAAATCTGGCGGCGATAAAGCTGACCAGCCATTTGCGGACGTGGTGGGTAACGGCCATGAAGATCAGATTAGCTGGCGCTGGAAAGCGAACCAGAACATTGCGTTAACACCAGGCTTTACCCTCGAAAGTAAAGACAGCTTCACCATTTATAAACCCTATCTGCACGCGCAATATAGCTTCGATAATGGCTTCTATGTGGCTGCCCGTTATCGCTATGACTACACCCGTTATCCGTCAAGCGCGAATAAAGACGACGATAAAGTTAACCGTGGCGACGCCTGGGTTGGTTGGGTAATGGGCGACTGGCGTACCGAGCTGAACTACGTATACGCGAAAAGTACAGAAGGGAATATTCGTAACAACAATAAAGATTACTCCCAGGAATATAACGTTAAGCTGGCGTACAAAATTGATAAGAACTGGGCTCCGTATGGCGAAGTGGGTAACGTTGGTGTGAAAGATACCGATGAGCGTCAGACCCGTCTTCGTGTCGGCGTAGCTTATTCATTCTAATAATAAGCAATACCTCCGGGATAAACCGGCTCTCAGGAGCCGGTTTTTTTGCGTCTGTAATGTATTATTTTTGCGGTTTATGCCTTATCAGCAGATAAAAAAAGCCCTCCATAAAGGAGGGCAAGGCCAGTTACAGGAACACAAACACAAACATTATTCTCGCAACATTTCTGGTTGCTCAGGAAGCTTCGCAATATAGAGAGCAGGTTTGCCATCTTTATCGGAACTAAACAGCACCGCTTTATCATCCGGGGTAAAGGAGGGGTGCGGGTGAGTGACCTGACGGCTGTTTGCCACGGTTGCCCAGGAGGTATCGTGACGCGCGATACGGAAATACGCCTCTTTCGCCACGTCGAATGCATAAAGATACGGATCGTTATCGATGGTGTAACCGCTGGTATCTTTCACATCGACCGGCGTACCGGAACCATCACCGACCAGCAGCGTGCCGTCAAAGTTACTCATCAGGTGTGAACAGGCAGGCATCTTCATGACCGCGCGGTTCTCACCGGTATCCGGATTGAAGCTATACACGGTACGTCCTTGCTCACCTTTCAGGTAAGAGACATAGACCAGCGCTGAGCCATTCGGTACCCAGAACTCATGGGTGCAGCTTTCGCCTGCGGCGTGCTCTTTCACCTTGCGAACGTTGCTGCCGTCTTCGTTGACCATCCACATACGGGCATCCACCAGATCGTGCGGGCCTTCATGACAGAACGCGACGGTACTGTCGTCAAACGGACGGTAAATCGGGTGGCCCAGCCAGTTCTTCTCTTCATGGATTACGCTGCTTTCACCGGTCTGCAGATCGACCCTCAGCAGGCGGCAGTGTGGGCCTTTATGGAAGAAGTCGTGGAAGATTTTCCAGTCGTTGAGCGGCGTCCAGTCGCTCTTCGCAATTTCGATGCCCACCAGTTTGGTGCAGTCGCTGTTGGCCACCCAGGTGCCATAGCCGACCCAGTCGTCGCTGACGCGATAGACTTCACGCTCCTCTAGGGTGGTCAGATTGACTTCCCGCAGGGTGCGATCATTCTTAACGTAATAGAGGGATTTATCATCCGGTGAGAGGAAGCCGCCAAAGGTGTTATCGCCTGCGCCTTCGGTTAACTGCACCGCTTCGGCGTTTTTCAGATCCAGCAGATAGTAGTTCCAGTGGCCATCGAATTCACCCGCAAACAGCAGGTGGTTGCCATCGTTGAAAAAGCACTTTTGATAGAAGTAGTTACGGTGACAGGTAACTTCAGGGGGGGTCAGGCGGGTCACTTCCACGCCTGTATCCGGATCGCGGCTGACCTCATAGTTCAGTTTGACCCGCATACCTTTTGCCATGATGCGCTCCTTGAATTCGACGGCAGGATCGCGCCTGCGGTCCGATCGGTAAATATGAGTTTAAAAACTGGGTGTTAAAATATCAAAACAATGTTTCACTGTGTGTGACTGGTGGCGCACTTCTGAAGGAAAAGCGTGCTGATTCATCAATATGATTAATTTTGTTCAGTTTTTTCTCATGACCTCATCCATTTTTTATTTTTTTATAACCTTTTGTTTAATATGAAAAATAACTGACTTGATTTAAAAAAATAATCTAAGAAAAGCTTGTCAACTCCCTGACAATCGTGATCGGAACTACAGTTTTGAGATTATCATGCAGAAAAAGTGAAACATCGTTTTGAATGTAATTGAAAACCTATTTCACAGCAGATAATATGTGCTCATCATGAAAACGGAACACCGTTTTGTTAATTATCCAGGCCGTCGCGGCCGATAAATTCTGGAGGTTAATGTGGAAGTCAGACAAAGCATCCACAGCGCGCATGCAAAAACGCTGGATACCCAGGGTCTGCGTGATGAGTTTTTAGTCGAGAAAGTGTTTGTCGCAGATGAATACACCATGGTGTACAGCCACATTGACCGCATCATCGTTGGCGGCATTATGCCAGTTGCCAAAACGGTTTCTGTGGGTGGGGAAGTGGGCAAGCAGCTTGGCGTCAGCTTCTTCCTGGAGCGTCGCGAGTTGGGCGTGATCAACATTGGCGGCCCGGGCACCATTACCGTTGACGGTCAGTGCTATGAGATCGGCCATCGCGATGCGTTGTACGTCGGGAAAGGTGCACAGGAAGTGATATTTGCCAGCGTCGATAGCAACAAACCGGCGAAGTTCTACTACAACTGCGCCCCGGCACATACTACCTACCCAACCAAAAAAGTGACCCCGGCAGACGTTGCTCCGGTCACCCTGGGTGACAACCTCACCAGCAACCGCCGCACCATCAACAAATACTTCGTTCCAGATGTGCTGGAAACCTGCCAGCTCAGCATGGGGCTGACCGAGCTTGAGCCAGGCAACCTGTGGAACACCATGCCGTGCCATACCCACGAGCGCCGCATGGAAGTGTACTTCTACTTCAATATGGAAGAAGACGCCTGTGTATTCCATATGATGGGTCAGCCGCAGGAGACACGCCATATCGTGATGCATAACGAGCAGGCGGTCATCTCTCCAAGCTGGTCTATTCACTCCGGCGTAGGCACGCGTGCCTATACCTTCATCTGGGGCATGGTAGGTGAAAACCAGGTCTTCGATGATATGGACCACGTTGCCGTTAAGGATCTGCGCTAGTCGCGGACAGTTAAGCATAAACTTGCCTGTTCGTTCAGGCGCTGAAAGACTAAGGATAAAAAATGATTCTGGATGCATTTTCTTTGCAAGGTAAAGTTGCGGTTGTGACCGGTTGTGACACTGGCCTCGGTCAGGGCATGGCGTTGGGGCTGGCAGAAGCGGGCTGCGACATCGTGGGGATCAACATCGTTGAGCCGCAGGAGACCATCAAGCGTGTAACCGCGCTGGGCCGTCGTTTCCTGAGCCTGACCGCTGACCTGCGTAAGATCGACGCTATCCCTGAGCTGCTTGACCGTGCGGTTGCGGAATTCGGTAAAATCGACATTCTGGTGAACAACGCCGGTCTGATCCGTCGTGAAGATGCGATCAACTTCAGCGAGCAGGACTGGGATGACGTCATGAACCTGAACATCAAGAGCGTATTCTTCATGTCTCAGGCAGCGGCGAAGCACTTCATCGCGCAGGGCAACGGCGGCAAAATCATTAACATCGCCTCCATGCTCTCCTTCCAGGGCGGCATCCGTGTGCCTTCTTATACCGCTTCCAAGAGCGGCGTTATGGGCGTAACCCGTCTGCTGGCGAACGAATGGGCGCAGCACAACATAAACGTAAACGCCATTGCGCCGGGCTACATGGCCACCAACAACACCCAGCAGCTACGTGCTGACGAAGAGCGTAGCGCAGCTATCCTCGAGCGTATCCCAGCGGGTCGTTGGGGTCTGCCAAGCGATCTGATGGGGCCGGTGGTGTTCCTGGCCTCCAGCGCATCTGACTATATCAATGGCTACACCGTAGCGGTTGATGGCGGCTGGCTGGCGCGTTAATTCCTGCTCAGGTCAAAAAACCTCTGCCTCAGGGCGGAGGTTTTTTTTGACCTGGATAAGTCATTGTCCATATAGCAAAAATAGAAAAATCCATAAGCATTTTACGAAAATTGCATGGATCACACATTTAATTTCTATAAATCATTCAGTTAACAAAAATTGAGTAATTTTCAAGCTTGTTTTAAAGTGTAATGTCCATCACAGATCGCACATTGCCAGCTGAAAAATCCATATTTTCACGTTATACGACCTGACACTTCTTCAGGGTTTCTCGTAATTTCGATTAACGTCTTACGCTGTTCAGGCAGGAAAATATGACATCTATAAACGACTCTACCTTTATGCCCCGCGCCCTTCGCGATACCCGAAGGATGAACCTGTTTGTTTCTGTGTCCGCGGCGGTAGCCGGTTTACTGTTTGGGCTGGATATCGGCGTCATTGCCGGTGCGTTACCCTTTATCACCGATCACTTTACGCTCAGCAATCGCCTGCAGGAGTGGGTAGTGAGCAGTATGATGCTGGGCGCAGCCGTAGGGGCGCTATTCAACGGCTGGCTCTCGTTCCGCCTGGGCCGAAAATATAGCCTGATGGTGGGAGCCATTCTGTTTGTGGTCGGCTCATTGGGTTCCGCGTTTGCCACAGGCGTTGAAGCGTTACTGCTTTCTCGCGTGCTGCTGGGTGTGGCCGTAGGGATCGCCTCCTATACCGCCCCTCTTTATCTGTCAGAGATGGCGAGTGAGGATGTGCGCGGCAAAATGATCAGCATGTACCAGCTGATGGTCACCCTCGGGATCGTACTGGCCTTTCTTTCTGACACCTATTTCAGCTACAGCGGCAACTGGCGCGCCATGCTGGGTGTACTGGCATTACCGGCAATAGTGCTGATTGTGCTGGTGATTTTTTTGCCCAACAGCCCACGGTGGCTGGCACAAAAAGGGCGGCACGTCGAGGCGGAAGAAGTGCTGCGGATGCTGCGCGATACCTCGGAGAAAGCGCGTGAAGAGCTGAACGAGATCCGCGAAAGCCTCAAGCTTAAACAGGGGGGCTGGTCGTTGTTCAGAGTCAACCGCAACGTACGCCGTGCGGTATTTCTCGGCATGCTGCTGCAGGCGATGCAGCAGTTTACCGGTATGAACATCATCATGTATTACGCGCCACGTATTTTTAAAATGGCCGGATTCACCACCACCGAGCAGCAGATGATCGCCACGCTGGTGGTGGGGCTGACCTTTATGTTTGCCACCTTTATTGCAGTATTTACCGTCGATAAAGCGGGCCGTAAGCCTGCCCTTAAAATTGGTTTCAGCGTGATGGCGCTGGGGACGCTGATTCTGGGCTATTGTCTGATGCAGTTTGATAACGGTACGGCGTCCAGCGGCTTATCCTGGTTGTCCGTGGGTATGACGATGATGTGCATCGCCGGTTACGCGATGAGTGCCGCGCCGGTGGTGTGGATCCTCTGCTCAGAAATTCAGCCCCTGAAATGCCGCGACTTTGGGATCACCTGTTCCACCACCACTAACTGGGTGTCGAACATGATCATTGGCGCCACCTTCCTGACCCTGCTGGATGCGATCGGCGCGGCGGGAACCTTCTGGCTTTATACGGTGCTGAATGTGGCATTTATTGGCATCACCTTCTGGCTGGTTCCGGAAACGAAAGGCGTCACCCTGGAGCACATCGAGCGCAAGCTGATGACAGGGGAGAAGTTACGGAATATTGGGGTATAGCAGATTGCCCGGCGGCGCTTCGCTTGCCGGGCATGGGGTTTTGTAGGCCGGGTAAGGCGTAGCCGCCACCCGGCTTTTTGTTGCAGCAAGCCTGATACGGCAACGCCCGGAGGCGCTTCGCTTGCCGGGCCTACGGGGTCAAATGCTGTGATTCGTAGGCCGGGTAAGGCGCAGCCGCCACCCGGCTTTTTTGTTGCAGTGAGCCTGATGCGGCAATGCCCGGCGGCGCTTCGCTTGCCGGGCCTACGGGGTCAAATGC
The DNA here is from genome assembly GCF_055805075.1 of Leclercia sp. GHBNCSD. Classification (NCBI taxonomy): domain Bacteria; kingdom Pseudomonadati; phylum Pseudomonadota; class Gammaproteobacteria; order Enterobacterales; family Enterobacteriaceae; genus Leclercia; species Leclercia sp. GHBNCSD. The sequence goes on from NZ_JBQVYO010000001.1 coordinate 2,839,923, forward strand.
TGTGATTCGTAGGCCGGGTAAGGCGCAGCCGCCACCCGGCTTTTTTGTTGCAGCAAGCCTGATGCGGCAACGCCCGGCGGCGCTTCGCTTGCCGGGCCTACGGGGTCAAATGCCGTGATTTGTAGGCCGGGTAAGGCGTAGCCGCCACCCGGCTTTTTTACACCCGGGCGAGGTACAGCGCTGGCATCCCTTCTTCGTCGGAGGTATAGAGCACCCACTGATTATCCGGTGAAAACGACGGATGCGGATGGGTCACCTGGCGGTCGCCGTCGAGCACTTTCCAGCTGGTGTTGTGCTGGCAGATGGCGGTTTGCGTGCCTTTGGCAATATCGAACACCCAGATAAAGGGATCGTTCAGGCTGATATTGCCGGTGTTGTGTGGCGCGCCGTCGCCGACGATCAGCGACCCGTCGTGGTTACTCATCAGATGGGAGCAGGGCGGGATCGCCATCAGCTGGCGATTTTCCAGGGTGGCGGGATCGGCGCTGAACAGATAGCGCTGAGGATCGTTCTCCTTGTGCGCCACGTAATAGAGCGCGGAGCCGTCAGGCACCCAGAACTCGTGGGTAAAACTCTCCCCCTCAGCATGCTGGCGCACCTTGCGCAGATTGCTGCCATCCTCGTTAATCAGCCACATGCGGGCGTCGATCGCATCCCGTGGCCCTTCGTGACAAAACGCCACGGTATTATCGTCAAAAGGACGGTAGATCGGGTGTCCGAGCCAGCGCTTTTCCTGCAAAATCACGCGGCGTTCGCCGGTTTGCAGGTCGATATTGATCAGGCGGCATTCCGGGTGGGTAAAGTAAAACGCGCGGAATTTGCTCCAGTCGGTGAGCGGCTGCCAGTCGCTTTTTTTAATCTCGATACCTACCAGCTTCGTGCAGTCCGAGTTCGCCACCCAGGTACCGTAGGCCACCCAGTCGTCATCGACCTCATAGACCACATACTCCTCCAGACTCCCGAGGTCGACGCGCCGCAGTTCGCGGCTGTTTTTCACATACCACAGCGAGCGATCGTCCGTGGAGAGGAAGCCGCCAAAGGTGTTATCTCCGGCGCCCTCGGTAAGCTGGATCGCCTGCTGCTGCGCAATGTCCAGCAGATAGTAGTTCCAGTGGCCCTCAAAGGCGCCGCCAAAGATGAGCTTGCTGCCATCACGGGTAAAACATTTTTGATAGAAGTAGTTACGGTGACAGATGATGTGCGGGGGCGTCAGGCGGATCACCTCGTGTCCGGTTTCACTGTCCTGACGAGGTCGAAAACGCAGGGGAATGATTTTTCCTTTCATAGTATGTTCCTTCAGATAAAAAAATACCCCACCGCATAACGGTAGGGTATTGATAACGTATGGGAATTAGCGCATTGCGCGTTTCAGGATACGTTCAGCCTGACGCTGGAAGTCAGCGGCTGTCTCTTCAACGGTTTTCTGGCCATAGTCGATGTACTGCAGCGAGGTACCGAACTGTGCCACGATCTGCGGGTCATCAAAGTATGGCGACACAGAGAGTTTCGCTGGCAGAGACTGCGCCAGACGCAGACCCGCAACCGCCGGATCGTCCTCTTTGATAGCGCCGTTTTCGGTCAGGTATTTCACCGCCACTTTGCTCAGCGGTACGCCACGCTCCAGGCCCAGCGTCTCAACACCTTCTTTGCTGTTCAGCAGGAAGTTGATCACTTTCGCGGCCGCTTCCGGGTTCTTGGTCGATTTACCGATAGAGAGCATCTGTGCTGGCTTGAAGAACAGACCCGCATCGGTTGCACCCGGCAGCATTGGGTAGCTGCCCAGCTCCAGCTTCGCTGGTGGCTTCAGGTTGTCGGAATATTTTTTGATGGTAGAGTTCCACATATAGGTGCCGCCCCATTCACCCTCGATCCACGGCTTCATCTCATACATGTTGCTCTTACCGAACGACGCATAGTACTTGGTGTCCGGCATGACATGGCTGTCGATCAGCTTTTTATAGGTCTGGAAGAACTCAACCCACTGCTCTTTGGTGTAGGAGAATTTTTTCGCCTTCTCGTCCACCGCCGGGATGTTGTACTTCTGGATCATGTAGGAGTTCAGCAGCGCCAGGGTATCCTGGTGCTCGAGAATAACCGGGTAGTACTGTTTACCCAGTTTGCTCTCGAAGGCTTTACCCGCCGCCATCAGCTCATCCCAGGTTTTCGGGTATTCGACGCCCGCTTTTTTCCAGGTTTCATCGTTGAAGTAGAAGACGCGCGCGGTCACGGAGATCGGAATACCGTTCAGCTTGCCGTTGACCGTGGTCGACTGCAGCTCTTTTGGATCGAACTGGGACAGATCGATCACATCTTTCATTTTGTTCAGGTCGTAGAAGCCGTCGCCGGTTTTGGAGAAGATCGGCAGCCAGTTCCAGTTAGTCTGCATCACGTCCGGCTCGGTGCCGCCCGCAATCTGCGTGGTCAGACGCGAGAGGTGACCATCCCAGCCGGTGTATTCCGACTTCACGTTAATATCCGGGTGCTGTTTGTGGAACTCTTCCAGGGCTTTCAGCGTGACCTGGTGACGGCCATTGCCGCCCCACCAGGACATACGCAGATCGGTGCTGTCCGCAGCAAAAGTGGGTAGGGCACTCATTCCAAAGGTAGCGGAGATAACGGCGCTTAAAAGCACTTTTTTCATTTTTATAACTCCATTAAAGAGAGATGTTCTGTTCAGTTTTTGCGTCAAAAATATGACACTTATTCATATCAAACTTAAAGTAAACCTTACGGTGAAGGCCCTTGTTGATCATGGGTTTAGCTTCATCGGAAGGAATTCGGGCTGTCAGTTCGTACTCGCCAACTTTCAGGTAAACAAAGAATTCATGGCCCATATTTTCGGCGCGGACCATCTCACCGGTGCAGCAACCTTCAGCGAACGGCTCATCGGAGATAGAGACAAAATCAGGGCGAATGCCGTAGAAAATCTCCTTATCCGCGTGACCGGCCACTTTCTCTTTCAGCTCTGGGCTTAACGGCATGGTCTGGTTGCCGATGGTCAGGGAGAGTTGACCCTCCTGTTGCACCAGCTTGCTGGCGCGGATGTTCATCTCCGGTGAGCCGATAAAGCCCGCGACGAACATGTTTTTCGGTTTGTGATACAGGTTGTCCGGGGTATCTACCTGCATGATGTGGCCGAGCTTCATCACGCAGATGCGGTCGCCCATGGTCATCGCTTCGGTCTGGTCGTGCGTCACGTAGACGGTGGTCGCCGGTTTGCCGGAGGCCTTCAGCTGCTTGTGCAGATCCGAAATACGGATACGCATCGAGGCACGCAGTTTGGCGTCGAGGTTGGAGAGCGGTTCGTCGAACAGGAACACGTCTGGCTTTTTCACAATCGCGCGGCCGACGGCCACACGCTGCGCCTGACCGCCCGAAAGCTGACGCGGCAGGCGGTCGAGCAGCTCTTCCAGCTCAAGGATTTTTGCCGCTTCGTTCACCTGGGCCTCAATCTGCGCTTTAGGCAGCTTGCTCAGCTTCAGGCCGAAGGCGAGGTTTTCCCGCACGGTCATGTGTGGGTAGAGCGCATAGTTCTGGAACACCATCGCAATCCCGCGCTCTTTTGGCGCGAGGTTGTTAACGATTTTATCGCCGATACGCACTTCACCGCCGCTGATGGTCTCCAGACCGGCCAGCATACGCAGGGTAGTGGACTTCGCGCAGCCGGAAGGGCCGACGATGACCATGAACTCACCTTCAGCGATTGAAAGGTCGATAGCATGTACCGCTTTGAAGCCGTTGGAGTAGACCTTTTCCAGTTTGTTGAAAATAACTTCAGCCATGATATTTCCCTCTTAACCTTTAATTCCGCTGCTGGTTACGCCCTGTACGAAGTAGCGCTGTGCCAGGAAGAAGACAATGATGGATGGCAGGATGGAGATGCTCGCCATTGCCAGAATTTCGTTCCACGGCGCCCCTTCGGTGACGTCGATGGACATTTTCAGAGCCAGTGCAATCGGGTATTTATCCACGCTGTAGACATAAATCAGCGGCCCGATAAAGTCGTTCATTGACCACATGAACTGGAACAGCGCCACGGAGATGATGGCTGGCTTCAGGATCGGTACCACCACGTACCAGAGCACCTGAATGGAGTTACAGCCGTCAATCTGTGCCGCCTCTTCCATGTCACGCGGTACGCCGCGCAGGAACTGGATCAGCATGAAGACGAAGAACCCTTGCGTGGCGAAGGCCAGCGGCAGGTAGAGCGGCATATAGCTGTTCAGCATGCCCATTTCACGGAACATCAGGTACTGCGGGATCAACAGTACGGTGCTTGGCAGCAACATGGTGGTAATCAGCGTCGCGAACCAGAACTTCTTCCACGGGATCTCGAAGCGGGCAAAGCCGTACGCCACGATGGTGGAGGAGATAATGGTCAGGATCACTTTCGGGATTACATACTTAAAGGTGTTCAGCATGTAATGGCCGAAGTTGTACTCGGTACCGGTTTTCCAGCCGTTTACAAAGCCGTCCCAGGTGGCGTGTGCGGGCCACAGACTGAGGGTGGTGAAGATCTCGTGGTTCGGTTTGAACGACGCCGAGAACATCCACACCAGCGGATAGAGCATCAGCAGGCCAACAAACAGCAGGATCACATAGCGAATGGTGGCGCTAATTTTTTCACGACGCTGAGTACGCGCCACTTCACGCTCTGCGATGCTTCTCGCCGTGGAGAGTTGTTGAATATCAGCCATTTTTGCCTCCTTTATCGGCGGAGTAGAAGACCCAGTATTTCGAAGACTTAAAGGCGATAGCGGCAAAGACAGCGACCACCAGGAACAGGATCCAGGCCAGCGCAGCGCCGTAACCCATGTCAAAGTACTTAAATGCGGTATCGTAGATGTAGAGTGAGAACAGGTAGGTGGAGTAGGTTGGTCCACCGCCGGTAATAACATACGGACCGGTAAATTCCTGGAACGCCTGGGTGGTCTGCATGATGAAGTTGAAGAAGATAACCGGCGTGATCAGCGGCACGGTCACTTTCATGAACATCTGCCATTTGGAAGCACCGTCAATCATCGCCGCTTCGTACTGCGACTGCGGCACGTTCTGCAGGGCAGCCAGGAAGATCACCATGGCAGAGCCGAACTGCCAGACGCGCAGCAGGGTCACGGACATCAGCGCCAGTGAGGGTTCGCCCAGCCAGTTCACCGGGTCAAAACCAAATACGCCAATGAAGCTGTTCAGCAGGCCATCAATCGCGAACAGCGCACGCCACAGAACGGCAATCGCAACGGAGCTGCCGAGAATAGACGGAATATAATAAGCGGTACGGAAGAAGCCGATGCCGCGCAGTTTAAAGTTCAGAACAAACGCAATACCCAGCGCAAAGGCCAGCTTTAACGGGATAGTCAAAAATACGTAGGCAAAGGTCACGCCCATGGATTTCCAGAAGAGGGTATCTTCCGTAAACATGTAGCGATAGTTTTCTACGCCGTTAAATACGGGCGGGCTCATCAAATCGTACTCAGTAAAACTGAGGAAGAAAGATGAGACAAAGGGGAAGGCAGTGAAGAGTATCAACCCAATTATGTAGGGTGATATCCAGGCTAGCCCCAGCATCTTGTTTTCATTCATACATACCTACCTGGTAATTAATGGTTTAAAACGGAATCTGCCCGGCTCTGCCCGCTTAACAGCAAGCGAACAGCGGAATGCGTCTGGTGCGAAATTTCACGGCGGTATCTCCTTTTACCTGTTTGTGAGTGCTGGTAATGCCGGGCCTGTCCTGCCCGCTAAGCAATTTTTTAAAACTTATGAACCACCGTTTTCAATTTGTAAAACGTCGTTTTAATTTATTTTATTGTGATTTAAATCCACGTCATTCGATAAATAGTGGAAATGTGATCAAGGTCGAAACAGCGTTTCAATAAGGTGAGATGGGTGGCATTTTTATCGGTAGGCGCGAAAAAATGAGGGTAAAGGATCGGCTAAACGGAAGACTTTACTCAGCTATTCTGGGAATTATTGATGGCAGATACAAACTACTAATATTTGTAGCAAAAATGTAACGCAGGCCTGAAGGTAGCGAGGATATAATTAACTTGTTGAATGATTTTTCGCGAAAATAAAGCGAATTGCACTTAAGCAAAAAAAGGGCGATGCCCGCGCATCGCCTTATTACTTTATTTGAGGAAGTCTTCACGAACCGGCGTGAAGGTATCCAGCAGCGTACCCGGTTTCAGGCAAACGCAGCCGTGCATAATATGCGGCTGTTTATAAAGGGTATCCCCGGCGGTCACCACATGCTTTTCTTCGCCGATGGTAAATTCGAACTCACCGGATAAAACATAGGTCAGCTGCTCGTGGGGATGGTTATGCATTGGGCCAACGGCGCCTTGCTCAAAATTGACCTCTACCGCCATCATTTTGCCGTCGTGCGCCAGAATACGGCGCGTCACGCCATTACCCAGATCTTCAAGCTGTGTCTCTTTGTGGAAAATAAACATGCTCATGTCCTGTTATATAGTGAAACATCGTTTCATTTAATTTATCCCAGAGCCAGCTAAAAGGAAATGTTGAACCAGAGAACTGGAAACTCGATCACAAGTTTGCTTCACTGGTTGAAACCGGAAAGGAGAGCAAGATGAAAACCATTGGCCTGTTAGGAGGAATGAGCTGGGAGTCTACCATTCCCTATTATCGTCTGATCAACGAAGGGGTAAAACAGCGCCTGGGGGGATTACACTCGGCCAGCCTGCTGCTGCACAGCGTTGATTTTCATGAAATCGAAGCCTGCCAGTCCAGCGGCGACTGGGAAAAGGCGGGAGAGATCCTGGCAGAGGCAGCACTGGGCTTGCAGGGTGCCGGGGCGCAGGCCATTTTGCTCTGCACCAACACCATGCACAAAGTCGCTGAGCAGATTGAAACCCGCTGTTCCCTGCCGTTTCTGCATATCGCCGATGCTACCGGGCGGGCGATTACCGCGGCGGGCATGAACCGCGTGGCGCTGCTGGGTACGCGCTATACCATGGAGCAGGATTTTTACCGCGGGCGGCTGACGGCGCAGTACGGCATCGAGAGCCTGATCCCGGACGAGGCGGACCGGGCCCGGATCAATCAGATCATCTTTGAAGAGCTGTGTCTCGGCACCTTTAGCGAGACGTCACGCCAGTACTATCTCAGCGTGATCCGCAAGCTCGCCGATCGCGGGGCGCAGGGGGTGATCTTTGGCTGCACCGAGATTGGCCTGCTGATCCCGGCGGATAATAGCCCGATCCCGGTGTTTGATACCGCCGCGATCCACGCCGCCGATGCGGTGGAATTTATGCTCTCGTAACGGGCGAGGCTAAAAGCTCTTCCAGCGGGCCGGTGATCGCCCCCAGCCCCTGCTGCAGATGCGCGCTGAAGGCGTCCACCAGCGCCGAAGCCGGGCGGTGCAGCGGGCGGATCAGGCTCACCGTAAACGGCACCGAGAGACTGAAGCGGCGAATAACAATCCCGCTGTCGGCATAATCCAGCGCCGTCAGCGGATTGACCACCGAAATCCCCACCCCCGCGCGCACCATTGCACAGATGGAGGCCGCGCTGTGCGTCTCCACCACCATGCGTCGCTTCACCTGATGTTCGGCAAAAAGCTGGTCCAACAGCTGCCGGTAACTGTCGGTGCGCGACAGGCTGATGTAGTTCTCGCCCTGGAAATCACCCGGCGTCAGCACCGCTTTTGCACCAAGGGGATGGCTGGCGGGCAGGACGCATACCTCATCTAATGACAGCAGCTCGTGACGCGCGGTGCCCGCTGGGGTGGCGAGGGTTTCAGTCAGACCAAGATCGTGGCGCTGGGCCGAGAGCCACTCCTCCAGCAGGGGCGACTCCTGGGGCACGATGGTCAGGTTCACGTCCGGGTAGCGGGCAAGAAACGGCTGTAGCAGGGCGGGTAAAAACGACTGGGAGAAGACCGGCAGGCAGACGACGGAGAGCTCGCCCTGGCGAAACTCGCGCAGGCTGTCGGCGGCGCTGACGATGCGGTCCAGCCCGTACCAGGATCGCTGCACCTCTTCGAAGAGCCGCAGCCCCTGCACCGTAGGGTGTAGCCGCCCGCGGGTGCGCTCGAACAGCGTCAGGCCGATCACCTTCTCAAAGCGCGCCAGCTCGCGGCTCACCGTCGGCTGCGAGGTGTGCAGCAGACGCGCGGCTTCGGTCAGGTTCCCGGCGGTCATCACCGCGTGGAAAATCTCAATATGGCGTAAATTCACAGCGGGCATGGCAGCAACCTGGTTGAATATAATCCATATCATTTTTGCATAGAGTGGCGATAAAACGATATTTTTTATTCTCTTCGCGCTGTGGCGTAATCATAAAAAACGTATTCCCGGAGAGCACCATGCCACGCCCGCTGAACAACACCGATACCGATCTCAATGCCGACAATTTGCTGCGCCTGCCCGCCGAGTTTGGCTGCCCTGTCTGGGTCTACGACGCGCAGATCATTCGCGACAAAATTGCCGCCCTGCATCAGTTCGACGTGGTGCGCTTTGCCCAGAAAGCCTGCTCCAACATCCATATTCTGCGCCTGATGCGCGAGCAGGGCGTCAAGGTCGACTCCGTGTCGCTGGGTGAAATCGAGCGTGCGCTGGCGGCGGGCTACGATCCGAAGATCGACAGCGATGCGATTGTCTTTACCGCTGATCTGATCGACAGCGCCACGCTTGCCCGGGTGCATGAGCTGCAGATCCCGGTCAATGCCGGTTCCGTGGACATGCTGGAGCAGCTCGGTCAGGTGTCGCCGGGCCACCGCGTCTGGCTGCGGGTTAACCCGGGCTTTGGTCACGGCCACAGCCAGAAGACCAACACCGGCGGCGAAAACAGCAAACATGGCATCTGGTACAGCGATCTCCCTGCGGCACTGACCGTACTGCAACGCTATAACCTGAAGCTGGTGGGCATTCATATGCATATCGGCTCCGGCGTGGACTACGGCCATCTCGAGCAGGTGTGCGGCGCCATGGTGCGCCAGGTGATTGAGTTTGGTCAGAATCTGGAGGCGATCTCTGCGGGCGGCGGGCTGTCGATCCCCTATCGCGAAGGGGAAGAGGCGATCGATACCGATCACTACTACGGCCTCTGGAATGGCGCGCGGGATAAAATCGCCGCGCATCTGGGCCACGCGGTAAAACTTGAGATCGAGCCGGGGCGTTTCCTTGTCGCCGAGTCGGGCGTTCTGGTGTCGCAGGTACGCAGCGTGAAGGCGATGGGTAGCCGTCATTTCGTACTGATTGACGCAGGCTTCAACGATCTGATGCGCCCGGCCATGTACGGCAGCTATCATCACATTTCGGCGCTGGCTGCCGATGGCCGCGACTTATCTCAGGCCAATCTCGTGGAGACGGTGGTGGCCGGGCCGCTGTGCGAATCCGGAGATGTGTTTACCCAGCTGGAGGGCGGAAAAGTGGAAACCCGCGCGCTGCCGCCGGTCGTGCCGGGGGATTATCTGGTGCTGCACGATACCGGTGCATATGGCGCGTCTATGTCATCTAACTACAACAGCCGCCCGCTACTGCCGGAAGTGCTGTTCGATAAGGGCGCGGCGCGCCTGATCCGCCGCCGCCAGACCATTCAGGAACTGCTCGCCCTCGAACTGTTCTGATCGCACCAGGGTCCCGTCGCCACCGAATCGCGTAACACCAGCGTGCCGGTGAAGGGCGGGATCGCTTCGATCGGCTCGTTTTTGACCAGCCGGATGGCCTGATCGATAGCGGTAGTGATCATGTTGTCGATGGGCAGGTAGACGGTAGAAAGCCCCGGCTCCAGCCACTTCGCACACGGTGCGTCATCGAAGCCGAACAACGACACATCCTCTGGAATGCGCAGCCCGGCCTGGTGCAGCGCCTTCGACGAGCCCAGCGCCATATCGTCGTTACAGGCAAACAGGGCGCTGAACACCACCTTCTCATTCAGCAGCTCCTGACACAGCTCGTATCCGCGCGTCATCCCCGAATCGCCATACTTCACCCGGCTCTCATCCCAGGGAATACGGTGCTTCTCCAGCGCCTTGCGATAGCCCGTCAGCCGCGCCTTGCCGGTAGGGGTGTGGATCGGCACGGTTATGCAGGCGATCTCCCGGTGCCCCTGGCTTATCAGGTACTCCACCGCGTTGAAGGCCGCCTCCTGCTGCTCGAAGAAAACGCAGCGCTCCCGCGCCTGGCTGACGTCACGGTTGATCACAATAAGCGGCATCTGCACGCTGTTGATGAGCTTCATGATCGCTTTTTCGCTCATGTAGCGGGTGTAGAGCACGATGGCATCGCACTGGCGATCGGCCAGCATCTGCACCGCTTCCTCTTCCCGCTCCGGGGTGTCGTGACCGTCGGTGACAATCAGCTGCTTCCCGTGCGTTTCGGTCTGTCTTGAGGCCTGTTGCAGCAGACGACCAAAGTAAAAACCGTCAAAGGTTGAGACCACCAGACCAATGCTGTTGCTGGTCCGGTTCGCCAGCGATCGCGCCAGGAAATTGGGGCGATAGCCCAGCTCTTCCATCGCGTTAAAAACCTGCTGACGGGTGCTCTCTTTTACCTGACCTGTGCCGTTCAGTACGCGCGACACGGTGGCTTTCGACACGCCCGCACGCAGTGAGACATCCAGCATTGTTGCCATTCGTTATTCCTGCTTCCACGTTATGCACGGAAGTTTATCACAGACGTTCAGGGGCATAAGCCGGGCGGGAGGGTGAAACCCCCACCACGATCACGCTTTCTGGCAACAGATGAGGGAGTAACGACAAGTGGCATACCAAAGTGGTGATAATTCATACTCCGGGATACCTCTGGCGGCGTTGGGAGCTTAATCACAGAACAAATCTTCACCAGAAGCTATTTTTGGTATGCCAATAGAAGCCGGCTGAACACCTAAATCCCAATAAAGGCCCTTTTACTGAGGTATTACCCCATGGCATTACAGGAAAAACTGATCAACTCTCTGGGCAGTTTCGCCACGAAGTTCAACAGTTATCGCTATATCATGGCGATAAAGTCCGCCTTCATCACCCTGATGCCGGTCATCATTGTTGGCGCATTTTCGGTGCTGATATCCAACATGGTGCTGGATCCGAAAAACGGCTTAGCCAGCTTTCAGTCGCTTTCGTTTCTCGCCACGCTGAAACCGATCACCAGCGCCCTGAACTACGCCACGCTCAACTTCCTCAATATCGGGGCCGTGTTCCTGATCGGCATTGAGCTGGGGCGCATCAACGGTATTAAGTCGTTGTTCCCGGGGCTGCTGGCGGTGATCTGCTTTATCTGCGTCACTCCGACTACCGTTGAGATGATGGTCGATGGCGAAATGCACATGGTAAAAGATGTGCTCCTGCGCCAGTTCTCGGATACCCGTAGCCTCTTCCTCGGCATGTTTATCGCCATCCTGTCGGTGGAGATCTACTGCTGGCTGGAGGGGCGTCCGGGATTGAAAATCAGGATGCCGGACACCGTGCCGCCAAACGTCTCGGCCTCGTTCTCGGCCCTGATCCCGGCGATCATCACCACCACCACCATCGCCACCTTCGGCTTTGTCTTCCATCAGCTCACCGGCATGTACCTCTACGATGCGGTATACCAGGTGGTGCAACAGCCGCTTGAGCGGGTGGTGCAAAGCCTGCCGGGGATCCTGCTGTTGATGTTCGTGGCCCAGCTCTTCTGGGTGATAGGGATCCACGGCAATCAGATGATCAAGCCGATCCGCGAGCCGCTGCTGCTGGGGGCGATCACCGTCAACATGAGCGCCTTTGAGCAGGGCAAAGAGATCCCGAACATCATCACCATGCCGTTCTGGGATGTCTATATGAGTATCGGCGGCTCGGGTCTGACCATCGGCCTGCTCATCGCGGTGATGATCGGCACCAAACGCAAAGAGATGAAGGAGATCGCCAAGCTCTCCATCGGCCCGGGGATCTTTAACATTAACGAGCCGGTGATCTTCGGTATGCCAATCATGCTCAACCCGATTCTGGCGATCCCGTTCATCATCACCCCGCTGGTGACCGGCACTATCGGCTACTTTGCCACCGTCACTGGTTTTGCCGGCAAAGCGGTGGTGATGGTGCCCTGGACCACGCCGCCGCTGATCAACGCCTGGCTCTCTACCGCCGGGTCGATGGGCGCGGTCGTAACCCAACTGGTCTGTATTATCACCGCCGTGCTGATCTATCTGCCGTTTGTGAAGATCGCCTCCCGCCGGGCAGAGCAGGCCGCGCAACAGGCCGCGAACCAGGAGGCGACGAATAACGCATGAGCATTAAACAGATGACTATCCCCGAGGGGTTTATCCTTGGGGCCGCGGCCTCCGCCTGGCAAACCGAGGGCTGGAGCGGCAAAAAAGCCGGGCAGGATTCCTGGATCGATCTCTGGTACAAAAACGATCGTCAGGTGTGGCACAACGGCTACGGCCCAGCGGTGGCGACCGACTTTATTAACCGCTTCCGGGAAGATGTGGCGCTGATGAAGCAGGCCGGGCTGACCCACTACCGCACCTCCATCAACTGGTCGCGTTTTCTTACCGACTACGAAAACGCCACGGTGGACGAGGAGTACGCTGCGTATTACGACGCCCTGTTTGCCGAGATGCATCGTCAGGGCATTGAGCCGATGATCTGCCTTGAACACTACGAGCTGCCGGGTACGCTGCTGGAAACCTACGGCGGTTGGGCGTCGAAGCATGTGGTCGAGCTGTTCACCCGCTATGCTGAACAGGTCTTTGCCCGCTATCACCATGTGGTGAAGCGCTGGTTTACCTTCAACGAGCCGATAGTGGTGCAGACCCGGGTATACCTCGACGCCCTGCGCTGGCCCTATGAGCAGAACACCCATACCTGGATGCAGTGGAACCACCACAAAGTGCTGGCGACGGCGAAAGTGGTGAAGCTGTTCCGCGAAAAAGGCTACAGCGGCAGCGTAGGCTGTATCCTCAACCCGGAAGTGACTTATCCCCGCTCCCGGGCCGCCCACGACATCAAGGCCGCGGAGATCTACGATCTGTTTTACAACCGGGTATTCCTCGATCCGCTGGTGCATGGGCGTTATCCCCAGGAACTCTTCACCCTGCTGGAAAAACACCAGGTGCGGTGGGAGTACAACGACGACGAACTGGCTCTTATTGCGGAGAACACCGTCGATGAGCTGGGGATCAATCTCTATTACCCGCACCGGGTGAAGGCGCCGTCCCGGGCCTGGCACCCCGAGACGCCGTTCCATCCGGCATACTACTACGAGCCGTTTGACCTGCCGGGGCGAAGGATGAACCCCTCCCGCGGCTGGGAGATCGCCCCGCGCATCATCTACGACATGGCGATGCGCATCAAAAACGACTACCGCAATATCGACTGGTTCGTGGCCGAAAGCGGGATGGGGGTGGAAAACGAAGGCCAGTACCGTAACCGCGATGGCATCATCGAGGACAGCTACCGCATCAACTTCATCAGCGAGCACCTTTATTACACGCTGCTGGCGCGGGAGGAGGGAGCCAACTGCCACGGCTACATGCTGTGGGCCTTCACCGATAACGTCTCGCCGATGAACGCCTTTAAGAACCGCTACGGCCTGATTGAGATCGATCTGGCGGACAACCGCGCCCGACGCCCAAAAAAATCGGCCAGCTGGTTCCGGCAACTGCGCGATAAGCGCGTGCTGACCCTGACCATTGATGATGAATGGAAGTAGGCGAAGAGTGCGACGCTTCTGGTAACATAGGGCACAAACTGGCCGGGAAGCTGCCCGGCCCGCGCATTAACTCTCAGTACAGGTGATAACGTGGATAAGGCTGTCGTCCCGGCGGAAAAGAAGCAGTACCAGGAGATTGGCGAGGATTTACGCGCCCAGATCGTCCAGGGGCACTATCCCGTGGGCTCACGTCTGCCGCCGGAGCGCAACATTGCGGAAACCTACGGCGTCAGCCGTACCATCGTGCGGGAGGCGCTGCTGATGCTGGAGCTACAGGGCACCGTGGATATTCGTCAGGGTTCCGGCGTCTACGTGATGCGCATTCCTGAAGAGCATGAGAACGAGGAAGAGCGCTTCTTTCACAGCGACGTCGGCCCGTTCGAGATTTTGCAGGCGCGCCAGCTGCTTGAGAGTAACATTGCCGCCTTTGCTGCGAAGATGGCGACCCGGGCGGACATCGATAACCTGCGCCGCATCATCGAGCAAGAGCAGCGGGCGATCGCCGCCAACGATAACAGCCAGGACAACAACAAGATGTTCCATCTGGTGCTGGCGGGGGCAACGCAGAATCAGATGCTGCTGGGCACCGTCGAAAGCATCTGGCATCACATGGACAGTAGCCCGCTCTGGCAACAGTTCAACGCCCATATCGCCAGTCGGGCGTATCGCCTGAAGTGGCTGGGCGACAGACAAACCATCCTCGCCGCCCTGCGCCGTCGCGACGTCATGGGCGCCTGGCAGGCCATGTTTCAGCATCTGGAAAATGTCAAAAAGAGCCTGCTGGAACTCTCCGACGAGGATGCCCCGGACTTTGACGGCTATCTGTTTGATTCGGTTTCCCTTTTTCAGGGGAAACTGATGTGATTATTCAACCGCTGTACGCGGCTCCGCAACATGCGGAGCAGGTGATTGACTGGCTGTGGCAGGCCTTTGGCGACGGTGTGCCTCGGACGTTTTTTACAAGCGTCGTGACCCACAGCCAGACCCCCGGCGCGCTGCCGCTCACCTTTATTGCTACCGAAGGGAAACGCCTGCTCGGCACGGTGGGGTTATGGCGCTGCGACCTGATTACCCGTCAGGATCTCCATCCCTGGCTGGCGGCGCTGTATGTGGACGACGCGGCGCGCGGACAGGGACTGGCGGGGAAATTACAGCAGCATGTTCAGCGCTACGCCGCAGAGAGCGGCTTTAGCGAACTGCATCTCTGGTCTGCCTGCCGCGATTTTTATGAGCGCTACGGCTGGCACTATATCGGCGACGGACTGGAATACCCGGACAAAACCGTCCACCTCTACCGCTACTCGCTGGCGGACTCTGCCGGCGGCACAACGGAGTGACGGCGCACCAGCGTCGGGCTAAACAGGTGGGTGATCTCCGGCGGCTGGCGTTTATCCGCCAGTGACAGCGCCAACTCCGCCGCCTGCGTCGCCATGGTGACGATAGGGTAGCGCACCGTGGTCAGGCGCGGTCGCACATAGCGGGAGATCAGAATGTCATCGAAGCCAATCAGCGAAATATCTCCCGGCACGTCAATGCCGTTATCGTTCAGCACCCCCATCGCCCCGGCGGCCATCGAGTCGTTGTAACAGGCGATCGCCGTAAAGTTACGCCCGCGTCCCAGCAGCTCGGTCATCGCCTGCTCGCCGCCGCGCTCATCAGGTTCACCATAAGTGACCAGGCGATCGTTGCAGGGCAGGTCGTTCTCGCGTAGCGCATCGTAATAACCCTGCAGCCGATCTTCGGCGTCGGAGATGGGGTGGTTGGAGCAAAGATAGCCGATACGGGTATGCCCCTGCTGGATCAGGTGGCGGGTGGCAAGCCAGGCGCCGTAGCGATCGTCCAGCGCCACGCAGCGCTGCTCATAGCCGGGAATAATGCGGTTCACAATCACCATGCCGGGGATCTGCTTCATCAGATGCACCAGCTCCTCATCCGGCAGCTTTTTGGCATGCACCACCAGCGCCGCGCAGCGATGGCGGATCAGCTGCTCAATCGCCTGACGCTCTTTCTGCTCGTTGTGGTAGCCATTGCCGATCAGCAGAAAGTTGCCGGTCTGGTAGGCGACCTGCTCGACAGCTTTGACCATCGCGCCGAAAAAGGGATCGGAGACATCGCCCACCACCAGCCCGACGGTATCGGTGGACTGCTGAGCCAGCGCGCGGGCGTTGGCGTTGGGGTGATAGTTCAGGGATTCCATGGCAGTCAGCACGGCCTGGCGGGAGGTTTCACTGGCTTTTGGGGAGTTGTTGATCACACGTGAAACCGTGGCGACGGAAACACCCGCCAGTCGGGCCACATCCTTTATTGTCGCCATTCTCTACCTTCTTGTTAGGGTAAGCGTTTACACACTCAATAGTGTTGCGGAAAAGTGAGGTGTATTCAAGCGCAGGGCGGTGAGGCAATTCACAAAGGTGAGAAACGCTGGCGGAAACGGTGTAATCGTTACACAGCGAAGCGTGACAGAAGAGGGTGAATTTGAATCTTTGGTTACACTTTGCCTCAGGCTGTTGCGATTGTCTGCTGGCAGGGGTTTGGGCCGCGTTGCTACATTTGAGATCCCAGAGGTATTGATAGGTGAAGTTGACCCCGGGTTAACTGACACGCTTTACACCAGCCTGCGTTCTTACGCAGGTTTTTTTTGCTTGTTGTTCAACATGTAACAGCTATCGATAAAATTCACACCTGGTTGCACTTCGGCTCATTCCCTTGCTTTTTTGCGCTGGTGAAGTGGATTGCCCGGCGCCACAATCAAGATCCCAGAGGTATTGATTGGTGAGAATTCTTAGTACGTACTGCGTACTCATCTCTTGCACCAACCTGCGCAGATGCGCAGGTTTTTTTTTGTCTCTATCCGGTTGTCGCTCCCACCGCACTTCTCGTGTAATCTGCCACAATTTACCGTAACCCGGCTAATTGAAAGGCAAAGGGAGTTGAAATGTTATTTGGGTTTTTCCGCACGCTGTTTCGTATCCTCTTTCGCGTCCGTCTGACTGGCGACACCCAGGCTCTGCACGCAGAACGCGTTATTATTACCCCCAATCATGTCTCTTTTATTGACGGCATTCTGCTGGCGCTGTTTTTACCTGTGCGCCCGGTCTTTGCGGTCTACACCTCCATCAGCCAGCAGTGGTATATGCGCTGGCTGTCGAGCGTGATTGAGTTCGTTCCGCTCGATCCCACCAAACCGATGATGATCAAACATCTGGTGCGACTGATCGGGCAGGGACGCCCGGTGGTGATCTTTCCGGAAGGGCGCATCTCCATCACCGGCTCGCTGATGAAAATTTATGACGGCGCGGGCTTTGTGGCAGCGAAATCGGGCGCGACGGTGGTGCCGGTGCGCATTGAAGGCGCAGAACTCACCTTTTTCAGCCGCCTGAAAGGGCTGGTGAAGCAGCGCCTGTTCCCGCGTATTACCCTGCATCTGCTGCCGCCAACCACCTTGCCGATGCCCGATGCATCCCGCGCCCGCGACCGACGTAAGATCGCCGGGGAGATGCTGCATCAGATCATGATGGAAGCCCGGATGGCGGTGCGTCCGCGTGAAACGCTGTATGAGTCGCTGCTGACGGCGATGTACCGTTATGGCGCGAAGAAAAACTGTATCGATGACATTAATTTTGCGCCTGATACTTATCGCAAGCTGCTGACCAAGACGCTGTTTGTCGGCCGAATTCTTGAGAAATACAGCCAGCAAGGGGAGAAGATTGGCCTGATGCTGCCGAACGCCGGGATCAGCGCGGCGGTGATCTTTGGCGCCGTCTCCCGTGGCCGTGTCCCGGCCATGCTCAACTACACCGCAGGGGTGAAAGGGCTCAGCAGCGCTTTCACCGCCGCGCAGATCAACACCGTCTTCACCTCACGCACGTTTCTTGATAAAGGCAAACTCTGGCATCTGCCGGAGCAGCTTACTCAGGTACGCTGGGTCTTTCTGGAAGATCTTAAGGCGGAAGTCACCCTCGGCGATAAGCTGTGGATCTTTGCTCACCTGCTGATGCCGCACCTGGCGCAGGTAAAACAGCAGCCGGAAGATGCCGCCGTGATCCTCTTTACCTCCGGCTCGGAGGGGAACCCGAAAGGGGTGGTTCATAGCCATAAAAGCCTGCTGGCTAACGTCGAGCAGATAAAGACCATCGCCGACTTTACCGCCCGGGATCGCTTTATGTCGGCGCTGCCGCTGTTTCACTCCTTTGGCCTGACGGTGGGACTGTTTACGCCGCTGCTGACCGGTGCCGAAGTGTTCCTCTACCCGAGCCCGCTGCACTATCGCATCGTACCGGAACTGACCTATGACCGTAACTGTACGGTGATCTTCGGCACCTCGACCTTCCTCGGCAACTACGCCCGCTTTGCCAATCCGTATGATTTCCATCGCGTGCGCTACGTGGTAGCCGGAGCGGAAAAATTGCAGGAGAGCACCCGCCAGCTGTGGCAGGATAAATTTGGCCTGCGCATTCTGGAGGGCTACGGCGTCACAGAGTGCGCGCCGGTGGTCTCTATTAACGTGCCGATGGCGGCCAAACCGGGAACGGTAGGACGCATTCTGCCGGGAATGGATGCCCGTCTGCTTGCTGTGCCGGGCATTGAAGAGGGCGGACGTCTGCAGCTGAAAGGGCCGAACATCATGAACGGCTATCTGCGGGTCGAAAATCCGGGCGTGCTGGAAGCGCCAACGGCTGAAAACGCCAACGGCGAGGTGGAGACCGGCTGGTACGACACCGGCGATATCGTGCGCTTCGATGACCAGGGCTACGTGCAGATCCAGGGGCGGGCGAAGCGCTTCGCCAAAATCGCCGGTGAAATGGTCTCGCTGGAGATGGTGGAGCAGCTGGCGCTGGGGGTATCCCCTGACAAAATGCACGCCACCGCGGTGAAGGCCGACGCCAGTAAAGGTGAAGCCCTGGTGCTCTTTACTACCGACAGCGAGCTGAAACGCGAGCGACTTCTGCAACAGGCGCGCGAACATGGCATCCCTGAGCTGGCCGTGCCGCGTGATATTCGTTATCTCAAGCAACTTCCGGTGCTGGGCAGTGGTAAGCCGGATTTTGTCACCCTGAAAGGCATGGTTGAACAGGCGGAGCCGCATGATGAGTGAGTCAGTACCCACTAACACATCCATCTGGTCGAAAGGGATGATGGCGGTTATCGCCGCCCAGTTTCTCTCTGCCTTTGGTGATAACGCACTGCTGTTTGCCACTCTGGCGCTGCTCAAATCCCAGTTTTACCCGGACTGGAGCCAGCCGATCCTGCAGATGGTGTTTGTGGGCGCTTACATCATTTTTGCCCCTTTTGTCGGCCAGGTGGCGGACAGCTTCGCCAAAGGGCGGGTGATGATGTTTGCCAACAGCCTGAAACTGCTGGGAGCGGCGAGTATCTGCTTTGGCGTCAATCCGTTTGTAGGCTATACGCTGGTGGGCGTCGGGGCGGCAGCCTACTCCCCGGCTAAATATGGCATTCTCGGTGAACTCACCACTGGCGATAAGCTGGTGAAAGCCAACGGGCTGATGGAGGCCTCCACCATTGCGGCGATCCTGCTGGGCTCGGTAGCCGGTGGCGTACTGGCCGACTGGCACGTGCTGGCGGCGCTGGGGGTTTGTGCCGTGGTGTATGGCGGGGCGGTGATTGCCAACCTGTTTATCCCGAAACTGCCGGCGGCGCGTCCGGGGCAGTCCTGGCGCTTTACGCCGATGACCGCCAGCTTCTTTAACGCCTGTCGCGTGCTGTGGCGTAACGGCGAAACCCGTTTCTCGCTAATGGGCACCAGCATGTTCTGGGGTGCAGGGGTGACGCTGCGCTTCCTGCTGGTGCTCTGGGTGCCGACGGCGCTGGGCATCACCGATAACGCCACGCCGACCTATCTCAACGCCATGGTAGCGGTGGGGATCGTGCTGGGCGCGGGGGCCGCGGCGAAGCTGGTTACGCTGCAAACCGTTGCCCGCTGCATGCCTGCCGGGGTCCTGATCGGTCTGGTGGTGTTGATCTTCGCCCTGCAACATGCGCTGTTGCCTTCCTATGCGCTGCTCTTCCTGATGGGGATCTGCGGTGGCTTCTTTGTGGTGCCGCTGAACGCGCTGCTCCAGGAGCGCGGGAAGCATACCGTCGGCGCGGGAAATGCCATCGCGGTGCAGAATCTCGGCGAAAACGCCGCCATGCTGCTGATGCTCGGCCTTTACTCGCTGGCGGTGAAGGTGGGCGTACCTGTGGTGGGCATTGGCGTCGGGTTTGGCGGGCTGTTTGCGGTGGCGATAGCGGCGCTGTGGGTGTGGCAGCGTCGGCGGTGATGTGGTGGCGGCTACGAAATCCGCCTTTGTCCTTGTAGGCCCGGCAAGCGAAGCGCCGCCGGGCAACCATGCGACACCGGAGCGACTTGTCGAATGGCGGCTTCGCCTTACCCGACCTGTGAAACTAAAAAGGCAACTGTCGTTGCCTTTTTGCGTTTATTACGGTGCCGGATAGGTATATACCTGATGCACCGCCTCAATCTCCGCTAACACCTCTTCGCTCAACTCCAGATGGAAGCTTTCGATATTCGTTTTCAGCTGCTCCATGGTGGTCGCGCCCAGCAGGGTGCTGGCCACAAACGGCTGACGGCGCACAAAGGCCAGCGCCATCTGCGCCGGATCGAGCCCGTGACGTCTGGCGATATCGACATAGGCCGCTACCGCTTTTTGCGTCTGCTCGCCGCTGTACCGGGTAAAGCGGCTGAACAGGGTATTACGCGCTCCCGCCGGTTTTGCGCCGTTAAGATACTTACCGGTCAGCGTACCAAAGCCCAGGCAGGAGTACGCCAGCAGCTCAACGCCTTCATACTGGCTCACTTCCGCCAGACCCACTTCGTAGCTGCGGTTCAGCAGGCTGTATGGGTTCTGAATGGTCACGATACGCGGCAGGTCGTGCTTGTCTGCCAGGTGCAGATAACGCATCACGCCGAACGCCGTTTCGTTAGAGACGCCAATGTAGCGGATTTTGCCTGCGCGCTGGCACTCGGTTAACGCTTCCAGGGTTTCCAGCAGCGTGACAACGGGCGCACTGTCGCTCCAGCTATAGCCCAGTTTGCCAAAGCAGTTTGTTGCGCGCTGCGGCCAGTGAACCTGATAGAGATCGAGATAATCGGTCTGCAGACGCGTCAGGCTGGCGTCCAGCGCGGCGCGGATGTTTTTACGATCGAGGACCTGATTCGGGCGAATGCCGCTATCGTTATTGCGGGAGGGACCGCTGACCTTGGAGGCGACAATCAGCTTTTCGCGATTACCGCGCTTTGCCAGCCAGTTGCCGACGTAGGTTTCAGTTAAGCCCTGTGTTTCAGGACGCGGCGGCACCGGGTACATTTCCGCGACATCAATCAGGTTAATGCCCTGGCTGACGGCGTAATCGAGTTGTGCATGGGCATCGGCTTCGCTATTTTGTTCACCAAATGTCATCGTGCCCAACCCCAGTTGGCTTATCTCAAGAGCGCTATGGGGGATACGGTGATAATGCATAGCCGGCTTCCTTATTTGACATGTTATCTGCGTCAGGAAACTCCCGACAAAGGACTATAAACATGACAGAGGGGAAGAGAAAAATCAAAAGGCCAGCAAGCCGCTGACCTTTACTATTATCTTTCTATAATCTGTGAAACTTCGTCGCGGTTAATCTGCATATTGTTACCCTGCTGATCGCGGTAGCTGACCAGCCCGGTATCATCGTCGACTTCGGGTTTGCCGTCGGTCAGAATCATACGACCATCTTTGGTCGCCATGACGTAGTCGCTGCTACAACCAGAAACGGCAAACGCTAAACCAACTGCCGAGATTATCACTGCCCATTTCTTCATTCTTGTTACCTCCGCCTGGCTCGTGTTAGTTATCAGTGTAGTAATAACTCTGCCGTTGTTTTTCTGAAAGTGGTCAATTCTGAAAAAACAGGGAAATATGTGATAAAAAGCAACATTCTGGCTAAAAAGTCAGGTATTCAAAAGAAAGTGACGTGCCAGCAACGCGCCCGTGAAGTTTTTTTTCAGATAAAAGCCCCGGGGCAGGGTGAGGATCGGTTCGCCGCGTGCGCCGATGGCTTCGGTGAGCGCTTTACTGTTTGCGGCTTTTGGCCGTAGCTGGAGCACCTCGCCGTGGCGGGCAGTGATGCGCTCAACCTGACCCAGGACGATCATGTCCATCAACTCCTCCCAGTCCAGACGCAGCTGACGATCTTCTTCTTCGTTCGGGCTCCAGATCAGCGGGGCTCCCACGCGACGGGCGGCCAGCGGGATCGCGCGATCCCCCTCAACCGGGATCCACAGCACGCGTTTCAGCTTATGCCGCACGTGACTGCTCTCCCATGTGATCCCCGTATTGCCGGTTAGCGGCGCCACGCAGACAAACGTCGTCTCCAGGGGGCGGCCTGCGCTGTCGATGGGGATGGTCTTGAGCTCTACCCCCAGGGCGGCAAAATCCTGTTCAGGCTTACTGCCCGCGCTGGCACCCAGCCACAGCTCCAGCAGAACGCCTGTCCAGCCTTTATCGCGCTTAAGATCGGGCGGAATGGGCAGGCCTGCCAGGGCAGCGAGTTCACCCAGCGAATAGCCCGCCAGACGCTGCGCTTGTTGCAGTAACACCGCTTCTGTAGCAGGAGGCGAAGAGAGGGGAGCGAGGGGAAGCATGATAATTGCCTTTTGGTTAAAAAATGAACAGCAGTTTTCCACCGCACTGAGAGAGTTTATCTTTTTCTTTTTGCATGTGCCAGGTTAATGATTTATATGTATTTTTATGGCCACTTTCTACTGTGCTGCCGGTCGGTTATCCAGGTTGTCCAAATCTGGTCACTGACAATAAACAGGATCTTACACCCAGTTATCCACAGAAAAATGGGATAACTGGGAATAACCCCCACTACTGTTTCCATTTACAGCCTTGACGCGCGACGAAAATCGAAAATTCAGACAAAATGTGCCTAACTTATTGGCACAATCTGTGGATAAAACCGACGTTGCTCGATCTTTCATCAGCACAACGATCTTTCAGGTGACCTGCATCACACAATGCTGTGCATTTCACAGATAATCTCGTTTAAGCTAATGAAAAATAGAGAGTTGTAAAAAATGTCAATCTCTGCAATATTCAGAGTGATCTGGGTTGTCCATCGGTAATTCCATACTTCTTCACAACTCTATCCACAGAAAAAGTGTATAAAATTGCCCTTCCGGGCGGTCATCTGTTTATAACTCCGATGATAATTGTGAGTTATTCAAATGTTATTCGGCTCCAGGCCCGAAAGAGAGTGGTTTACCGCCTCACTGGAGTGTGAAACAATCATTTATATATAAGGTTTAGTTTGGGGTAGTCCGGTGATTGATGACGATGGCTACCGCCCGAATGTAGGTATCGTAATTTGTAATCGCCAGGGGCAGGTCATGTGGGCCCGGCGATATGGTCAGCACTCCTGGCAATTTCCCCAAGGGGGGATTAACCCTGGAGAGTCCGCAGAGCAAGCGATGTATCGGGAGCTGTTCGAAGAAGTTGGCTTAAGCCGCAAGGATGTTCGCATTCTGGCTTCGACCCGCAACTGGTTGCGTTACAAGTTACCGAAGCGTTTGGTGCGTTGGGACACAAAGCCGGTATGTATCGGCCAGAAACAGAAATGGTTTCTTCTGCAATTGGTGAGCAGCGATGCGGATATCAATATGCAAACCAGCAGCACGCCTGAGTTTGATGGCTGGCGCTGGGTCAGCTACTGGTATCCCGTTCGGCAGGTCGTGTCGTTTAAGCGCGATGTTTACCGCAGGGTGATGAAAGAGTTCGCAAGTGCCGTAATGATGCTTCAGGAGGTTCCTCCTAAGCCCCAGAGCGCACCTGCCTGGCGACGTAAAAGAGGTTAAGCTACGCACATTATGCTCACCCGCCTGCGCGAAATAGTCGAGAAGGTGGCCAGTGCCCCACGGCTCAACGAGGCGCTGGATATTCTGGTCACTGATATCTGCCTTGCGATGGAAACCGAGGTCTGTTCGGTCTATCTGGCCGACCACGACCGCAGGTGTTACTACCTTATGGCCACGCGCGGATTGAAAAAACCGCGTGGTCGCACCGTTGCGCTGGCGTTTGATGAGGGCGTTGTGGGTCTGGTCGGGCGTCTGGCCGAACCCATCAACCTTGCCGATGCGCAAAAACACCCCAGCTTCAAATATATCCCCTCCGTAAAAGAGGAGCGTTTTCGCGCCTTCCTGGGCGTACCGATCATCCAGCGTCGCCAGCTGCTGGGCGTGCTGGTTGTGCAGCAGCGCGAACTGCGTCAGTACGACGAAAGCGAGGAGTCATTCCTCGTTACGCTGGCCACGCAAATGGCGGCTATTCTCTCCCAGTCCCAGCTCGCGGCACTGTTTGGTCAGTACCGGCAGACGCGCATTCGCGCCTTGCCGGCCTCACCCGGCGTCGCGATCGCCGAAGGCTGGATGGACGCCACGCTGCCGCTCATGGAGCAGGTTTACGAAGCCTCCACGCTGGACACCGCCCTTGAGCGCGAACGTCTGACCGGCGCGCTGGAGGAGGCTGCCAACGAGTTTCGCCGCTACAGCAAGCGCTATGCCGCAGGTGCGCAAAAAGAGACGGCGGCGATCTTCGATCTTTATTCACACCTGTTGTCTGATGCCCGGCTGCGTCGGGAGCTGTTTGATGAGGTCGACAGGGGCTCGGTGGCGGAGTGGGCCGTCAAAAAGGTCGTCGAAAAATTCGCCGAACAGTTTGCCGCCCTGACCGATGGCTATCTGAAAGAGCGTGCCGGGGATCTGCGTACCTTAGGTCAGCGTCTGCTGTTCCATCTCGATGATACCATTCAGGCTGCCAATACCTGGCCGCCGCGCTTTGTACTGGTTGCGGATGAGCTTTCCGCCACCACGCTCGCGGAGTTGCCGCAGGACAGACTGGCCGGGATCGTGGTCCGCGACGGCGCCGCCAACTCCCATGCCGCCATTATGGTGCGGGCGCTCGGGATCCCGACCGTAATGGGGGCCGATATTCAGCCCTCTGCGCTGCACCGCCGAACGCTGGTGGTGGACGGTTATCGCGGCGAGCTGCTGGTCGATCCTGAACCGGTGCTGTTGCAGGAATATCAGCGGCTTATCAGCGAAGAGAACGAGCTGAGCCGTCTGGCGGAAGATGACGTCAACCAGCCCGCGGCGCTGAAAAGCGGTGAGCGCATCAAGGTAATGCTCAATGCCGGGTTAAGCCCGGAACATGAAGAGAAGCTCGGCAGCCGTATTGATGGTATTGGTCTCTACCGCACCGAAATCCCGTTCATGCTGCAAAGCGGCTTCCCCTCTGAGGAGGAGCAGGTAGCGCAGTATCAGGGCATGCTGCAGATGTTCAACGACAAGCCGGTGACGCTACGTACGCTGGACATTGGCGCAGATAAGCAACTGCCCTATATGCCCATCAGCGAAGAGAATCCCTGCCTGGGCTGGCGCGGGATCCGCATTACTCTCGATCAGCCGGAGATCTTTTTGATCCAGGTGCGCGCCATGATGCGTGCCAATGCGGCGACCGGCAACCTCAGTATTTTGCTGCCGATGGTCACCAGCATTGATGAGATCGACGAAGCCCGACGCCTTATTGAGCGCGCCGGACGCGAAGTCGAAGAGATGATCGGCTACGAAATACCGAAGCCGCGAATTGGCGTGATGCTGGAAGTCCCGTCGATGGTCTTTATGCTCCCGCAGCTGGCCACGCGCGTCGACTTTGTTTCGGTGGGCACCAACGACCTGACCCAGTACATGCTGGCGGTGGATCGCAATAACACCCGGGTGGCGAGCATCTACGACAGCCTGCATCCAGCGATGCTGCGCGCGCTGGCAATGATTGCCCGCGAGGCGGAAGCCAACGGTATTGATCTGCGTTTATGCGGCGAGATGGCGGGCGACTCAATGTGTGTAGCGATCCTGATTGGTCTCGGCTTCCGCCACTTGTCCATGAACGGACGTTCCGTTGCCCGCGTGAAGTATCTGCTGCGTCATATCGACTTTGAAGAGGCTCAGCAGCTGGCGAAACGCAGCCTTGAAGCCCAGCTGGCAACGGAGGTGCGGCATCAGGTGGCGGCCTTTATGGAGCGTCGCGGCATGGGCGGGCTGATCCGCGGCGGACGTTAGGCACCAGGTATCCCTCAGCGTCTGCGCCGGGGGATACAAACCCCTATACACATCTTTTACATCTCTGGCGCAACCTCTACGCTTGCTTGTGCTATGATTCGCAACTTTGGAGCGCAGGGTACTCCTCTGCGCGCTTCTCTACCGCTGTCCACTTTCAGCGGAATAACAACATCTTGTGGTGACAGATGAACAGTGGCTATCTGCATTTTCCGGAGTTTGATCCGGTCATTTTCTCAGTAGGACCCGTCGCGCTGCACTGGTACGGATTGATGTATCTGGTCGGTTTCGTCTTTGCCATGTGGCTGGCTGGCCGTCGCGCCAAACGCCCGGGCAGCGGCTGGACCAAAGACGAAGTGGAAAACCTGCTGTATGCCGGTTTCCTCGGCGTTTTCCTCGGTGGACGTATCGGCTATGTGCTCTTTTACAACTTCCCGGTCTTCCTGAACGATCCGCTCTACCTGTTCCGCGTCTGGGATGGCGGCATGTCCTTCCACGGTGGCCTGATTGGCGTCATTCTGGTGATGGTCATTTTCGCGAAGCGCACCAAACGCAGCTTCTTCCAGGTCTCTGACTTTATTGCCCCGCTGATCCCGTTCGGTCTGGGTGCAGGCCGTCTCGGTAACTTTATCAACGGCGAGTTGTGGGGCCGTGTCGACCCGAGCGTGCCGTTTACCATGCTGTTCCCGCAGTCCCGTGCCGAAGATATGGCCCTGCTGCCGTCGCATCCGGAATGGCAATCGATTTTCGATACCTACGGCGTCCTGCCGCGCCATATGTCGCAGCTGTATGAAATGGCGCTGGAAGGGGTGGTGCTGTTTATCATTCTGAACCTCTTCATCCGTAAACCGCGCCCGACGGGCTCTGTATCTGGCCTGTTCCTGATCGGTTATGGCGCGTTCCGCATTATCGTGGAATTCTTCCGCCAGCCGGATGCGCAGTTTACCGGGACATGGGTCCAGTACATCAGCATGGGGCAGATCCTCTCCATTCCGATGATCGTCGCGGGTATCGCGATGATGGTCTGGGCGTACCGTCGTCCACAGCAACAGGTCTCCTGAGGAATCATGAAACAGTATCTTGAACTGATGCAAAAAGTGCTCGATGAGGGCACGCCAAAAAACGATCGTACCGGCACCGGTACCCTCTCCATTTTTGGGCACCAGATGCGCTTCAACCTGCAGGAAGGCTTTCCGCTGGTGACAACCAAGCGCTGCCACTTACGCTCAATTATTCACGAGCTGCTCTGGTTCCTGCAGGGCGACACCAACATCGCTTACCTGCGCGAGAACAATGTCTCTATCTGGGACGAATGGGCAGACGAGAACGGCGATCTGGGCCCGGTATATGGCAAGCAGTGGCGCGCCTGGCCGACGCCGGATGGCCGCCACATTGACCAGATCACCACCGTGATGAACCAGCTGAAAAACGATCCCGATTCACGCCGTATCATTGTGTCGGCCTGGAACGTGGGCGAACTGGATAAAATGGCCCTGGCTCCGTGCCATGCCTTCTTCCAGTTCTATGTCGCGGATGGCAAGCTCTCCTGCCAGCTCTATCAGCGCTCCTGCGATGTCTTCCTCGGCCTGCCGTTCAACATCGCCAGCTATGCGCTGCTGGTGCATATGATGGCCCAGCAGTGCGACCTGGAAGTGGGTGATTTTGTCTGGACCGGGGGGGATACCCACCTCTACAGCAACCATATGGAGCAGACCCATCTGCAGCTGACCCGCGAGCCGCGCGCGCTGCCGAAGCTGATTATCAAACGTAAGCCGGACTCCATTTTCGACTATCGCTTTGAAGATTTCGAAATCGAAGGCTACGACCCGCACCCGGGGATCAAAGCGCCTGTAGCGGTCTGATGCTGCAATCCTGACACAACCGGCGCACTCTGCGCCGGTTTTTTTATGCCTGTCGTCGCCTTTTGCGAGCCTGCGTCCGCGAGAATTGCAACGAGCTGCAATCCCTCATAAAGCGCGGAAAGCGCCTCGTAATTCGCTTAACGCCGCCTCGACCTGTTTCTTCCCTCCCGGCACACTACCGCCATGAAAAAGGAAAAGGGGTTCACCCTCATGGAAATGCTGATCGCCCTCTCGCTCATCATGACGCTGAGCGCTGCGGGGCTGTACGGCTGGCGATCCTGGCAGCAGCAACAGCAGCTATGGCAGACGGCGCGCCAGGTGCGCGATTTTCTGGTGGTGCTACGCAATGATGCCTGGCGAAATAACCGCGACCATATCATCACACTCAAACAGGACGGCAAGCGGTGGTGCCTGTTAAAGACGGGGATTCCTGCGTGTGAGGCGGAGAGCGCCTTTGTGCTAATCCCGCAGTGGGCGGATATCAGCCTTACCGAGTTAACGCCGGGGTTGGGATTTTACGGTTTGCGGGATACCGCCTGGGCCGGAAGGGTGCGTCTGCAAAGCCAGGCCGGCGAGTGGCTTATTCTCATCTCTTCGTGGGGACGTATCCGGATGTGTAACGGCAAGGGAGCGTTCGCATGCCGGTAAAGCAGCGGGGATTTTCCCTCACGGAAGTGCTGATCGCGATGGCGATAAGCAGCGTGCTGCTGTTAAGCGCAGCGCGGTTTTTGCCCGCGCTCCAGCAGTCAGTCACGCGGCTCACGAAACAGCAGGAGCTTGAAGAAGAGCTTTGGCTACGCATAACCACTATCGGTAAACATCTGCAGCGGGCGGGGTATTGCGCGGGCGAGTGCACTGGCGAGGCGTTAAAAGTGGGGCAGGGTGGTGAATGTGTCATTGTGCAGTGGGACGAAAACAGCAATGGCCGCTGGGAAACCTCCCCGCCTGCTGCGGCGGAACAGACCGGGTTTCGCCTGAACGGCGGTGCGCTGGAAACAGTGCGCGGCGCGACAGAGTGTGGCGGCAAGGGGTGGGAGAGAATAACCGATCCCGACCGGATCACGGTCCTGCGTTTTCAGGTGCAGCGCATTGCCCGCGCAGACTTTGCGCCGGAGCTGAGTCTGATGCTGGCGGCCGCCGTCAACGGAGAGCATGATGGCGGCGTTGAGGTGCGCCACATCGTTACCGGGTTTAATTTATGAGCCGCGAGCGGGGAATGTCATCGCTGGCGCTGGTGCTCCTGCTGTTAATTCTGGGTAGCCTGATGCTGGCGGGACTTAACCAGCAGCTTGACGCGCTGCTGCGTATCGTCAGTGCAGAACGCCAGGCGATACAGCATCAGGCTGCCGCCCAGTCAGCGCTGGAGTGGGGAAGAACGCTCGACTGGCGAACGCAGGTGGACTATGCGTGCCAGCAGCATCCTCTGCACCCCTGGCGAGTCTGTTTGCGTCTGACCGGGGAGCGCGCACTGCTTATCGCCAGCAGCGACAGCATCACGTTGTGGCGTCTGGGCGAGGTAAAGGCAGACGGCATACATTTTCTGCCCCACGGCTGGAGCGATTTTTGTCCCCTGAAGGAGAGAGCGTTATGTCAGCCACCGTAGCCAGACAGAAAGGGTTCAGCATCGTGGAGGTTCTGCTGGCAATGGTGCTGATGGTCGTGGTCGTCACCGCGCTGGCAGGTTACCATCGTGTTTTAGCCAGTCGGTTTGTCGCGCTTGAGCAGTATCGCCAGCTCTGGCGTCATGCTCAGACGCTGTCCCAGCTGAGCGCCGGGGATGCGCCTGGCGGCTGGCAGGTAAACAGGATGCAGACAACACAGGCTGGATGTGTCAGCATCTCGGTCAAACTTATTTCTCCTCTGGGTCGGCAGGGTCAACTGACACGCCTGCACTGCCCGGTTAGCCAGTAGTTGGAGCAGCAATGTTAAGGGTCTACCACTCAAACCGTCTTGATGTGCTGGAAGCACTGATGGAATTTATTGTCGAGCAGCAGCGGCTCGACGATCCCTTTGAACCAGAGATGATCATGGTTCAGAGCACCGGTATGGCGCAGTGGTTACAGATGTCCCTTTCACAGAAGTTTGGTATCGCCGCCAATATTGATTTCCCGCTGCCGGCCAGCTTTATCTGGGATATGTTTGTCCGCGTACTGCCGGAGATCCCAAAACAGAGCGCATTCAGCAAACAGAGCATGAGCTGGAAGCTGATGTCGCTGCTGCCTGAGATGCTGACCCATGACGAGTTTGTCATGCTGCGCCACTACCTGAATGACGATACCGATAAACGGAAGCTGTTCCAGCTGGCGTCGCGTACGGCGGATCTCTACGACCAGTATCTGGTCTATCGGCCGGAGTGGTTAACGCGCTGGGAGGCGGGCGAGCTTGTCGACGGTCTTGACCAGGCGCAAATCTGGCAGGCCCCGCTGTGGAAAGCGTTGGTCGCCCATACTGAAGCGCTGGGTCAGCCGCAGTGGCACCGCGCAAATTTATATGAGCGTTTTATCGCGACCCTGGAGTCCGCCTCTGAGACGCCTGCCGGTTTGCCGTCCCGGGTCTTTATCTGCGGGATATCCGCACTGCCGCCGGTCTACCTGAAAGCGCTGAATGCGCTGGGCAGGCATATCGACATTCATATTCTCTTCACCAACCCCTGCCGCCATTACTGGGGAGATATTCAGGATGCCCGCTGGCTGGCCCGCATGGTGACGCGCCAGCGTCGTCGCCTGTTTGACGACGGCACGGTACCGCTGTTTAAAGACAGCGAGACGGCCTCTGAACTCTTTGACGAACAGGGGATCCAGCACTTGCCGAACCCGCTGCTCGCCTCCTGGGGCAAGCTGGGGCGCGACTATATCTATATGCTCTCGGAGCTGACCGCCTCCGGGGAAGGGGATGTCGACGCCTTTGCGGATATCACCCCGGACAACCTGCTGCATAACATACAGCGGGACATTCTGGAGCTGGATAACCGCGCGGTGACAGGCATCACCGCTACGGAGTTTGCCCGCAGTGACAGCAAACGCCGGCTCGATCCTGACGATCGCAGCGTGACCGTTCACCTGTGCCATAGCCCGCAGCGCGAAGTGGAGGTGCTACACGACAAACTGCTGGCGATGCTGGAGGAGGATCCACAGCTGACGCCGCGCGATATCGTGGTGATGGTGGCGGATATCGACAGCTACAGCCCCTATATCCAGGCCGTTTTTGGGAGTGCGACGGGCGACCGCTACCTGCCGTTTGCCATATCAGACCGTCGTGCGCGTCAATCGCACCCGGCCCTGCAGGCGTTTGTCAGCCTGCTTTCCCTGCCGGATAGCCGCTTCGTCCCGGAAGATGTGCTGGCCCTGCTGGACGTGCCGGTCCTGGCGGCTCGTTTTGATATTGACGAGGAGGCGCTGCGCTACCTGCGTCAGTGGGTTAACGAGTCGGGCGTGCGCTGGGGCATGGACGATGACAACGTGCAGGAGTTTGAGCTGCCCGTCACCGGCCAGCACACCTGGCAGTTTGGCCTGACGCGTATGCTGCTCGGGTATGCCATGGAGAGTAGCCAGGGGGAATGGAATGCCGTGCTGCCTTATGATGAGTCCAGCGGCTTAATTGCCGAGTTGGTCGGGCATCTGGCGTCACTGCTGATGCAGCTTAACCGCTGGCGTCGGGAGCTGATGAAAGCCCGCCCGCTCGACGAGTGGATGCCGGTATGTCGCGAGATGCTCAATGATTTCTTCCTGCCGGATCAGGAAACCGAAGCGGCGATGGCGTTAATCGAGCAGCAGTGGCAGGCGATCATCGATGAAGGGATCTCCTCGCACTATGGTGAAGCGATCCCCCTGTCGTTGTTGCGGGATGAGTTAACCCTGCGTCTCGACCAGGAGCGTATCAGCCAGCGTTTTCTCGCCGGGCCGGTAAACATCTGCACCCTGATGCCGATGCGATCCATTCCGTTTAAGGTTGTCTGCCTGCTGGGCATGAACGACGGCATTTAC
Organism: Leclercia sp. GHBNCSD; assembly: GCF_055805075.1. Classification (NCBI taxonomy): domain Bacteria; kingdom Pseudomonadati; phylum Pseudomonadota; class Gammaproteobacteria; order Enterobacterales; family Enterobacteriaceae; genus Leclercia; species Leclercia sp. GHBNCSD. The sequence continues at coordinate 2,871,526 of NZ_JBQVYO010000001.1, forward strand.
CCGCGCGCGCTGGCGCCGCTGGGCTTTGATTTAATGAGTCAGAATGCGCAGCGCGGCGACCGCAGTCGTCGCGATGATGACCGCTATCTGTTCCTTGAGGCGCTGATCTCCGCGCAACAGCAGCTCTATATCAGCTATATCGGTCGCTCTATCCAGGACAACAGCGAACGGTTCCCCTCCGTGCTGGTGCAGGAACTGGTGGACTACATCGGGCAAAGCCACTACCTGCCGGGCGATGAGGCGCTCAACTGTGATGAGAGCGAAAAGCGCGTAAAAGCGCATATCACCTGTTGTCACAGCCGTATGCCTTTTGATGCGGAGAACTACAAGGCTAACGAGCAGCAGAGCTATGCCCGGGAATGGCTGCCCGCCGCGAAACGGGAGGGCGTAGCCCATGGCGACTTTATCCAGACGCTGAAGCCGTTAGCGCTTGATACCGTTCCCTTTGAGCAGCTTCAGCGTTTCTGGGCGCACCCGGTGCGGGCGTTTTTCCAGATGCGGTTGCAGGTTAACTTCCGCTCCGAAGAGAGCGAGATCCCGGATGCCGAGCCGTTTACGCTGGATGGCTTAAGCCGCTACCAGCTCAATCAGCAATTGCTGAATGCGCTGGTGGAGCAGGAAGATGCCCAGAAGCTGTTCCGTCACTATCGCGCGGCAGGTCAACTGCCCTATGGCGCCTTCGGTGAGATCGTCTGGGAGGCTCAGTGTCAGGAGATGCAGGCCCTGGCTGGCCGGGTGATTGAGTGCCGTCAGCCGGGTACGAGCATGGAGATCGATCTCAACTGCAACGGTGTGAATCTGACGGGGTGGCTACAGCACGTACAGCCCGACGGGCTGCTGCGCTGGCGACCGTCGATGCTTAGCGTTTCGCAAGGTCTGCAACTTTGGCTGGAACACCTTGTCTACTGTGCGAGCGGTGGCGAAGGCGAGAGCCGGTTATTTGTCCGCAAAGAGGGTGAATGGCGCTTCCCGGCGCTCTCTGCTGAACAGGCCATGAACTATCTGTCGCAGCTGGTTGAGGGTTACCAGCAGGGGATGAACACGCCGCTGCTGTTGCTGCCAGAAAGTGGGGGGGCATGGATTAAAACCTGTTATGACGCCTCAAATGATGCCATGTTAACGGATGAGGCGACCCTGCAAAAAGCGCGCAGCAAATTTTTGCAGGCCTACGAAGGCAACATGATCGTCCGCGGGGAAGGTGACGACGTCTGGTATCAACGCCTGTGGCGAACCCTTGAACCGGAGTACTTCGAGGCCATCACCAACGAGGCCCGACGCTACCTGTTACCGCTCTATAAATTTAATCAGTCCTGACGGCTGTATAAAAATTGCACGGATTTGGGCATTCATTTATGATGCGCAACTTGTCATGGACTGATGTACCAAAACAAAGAGATGCTGGCGTGTCCGGCACGAAGCTTGTTAATGATGATGTCCGTGATGAAGAGGTAGTGAATGCCAGGCAGCACCTTATTGAAAACGTTAGTTTTGTTCGTCGCTCTTTGGGCCCCCCTCAGTCAGGCAAATACCGGTTGGCAACCCGTTCAGGAAACGATCCGCAAAAGTGATAAAGATACCCGTGAATATCAGGCGATCCGCCTTGATAACGGGATGGTCGTGCTGCTGGTTTCCGATCCGCAGGCCGTAAAGTCACTGTCGGCGCTGGTGGTGCCGGTGGGCTCGCTGGAAGATCCTGAATCGCATCCCGGTCTGGCCCACTATCTTGAACATATGACCCTGATGGGCTCAAAGAACTATCCGCAGCCTGACAGTCTGGCCGAATTTTTAAAGATGCACGGTGGCAGCCATAACGCCAGCACCGCGCCGTACCGCACGGCTTTTTATCTTGAAGTGGAAAACGATGCGCTGGAAGGTGCCGTCGATCGTCTGGCGGATGCCATTGCTGCCCCGCTGCTGGATAAAAAATATGCCGATCGTGAGCGCAATGCCGTTAATGCGGAGCTGACGCTGGCGCGTACCCGGGACGGGATGCGGATGGCGCAGGTCAGCGCCGAAACCATCAACTCCGCGCACCCTGGATCGCGTTTCTCCGGCGGAAATCTTGAGACGCTGAGCGACAAGCCGGGCAGCCCGGTGCTTGATGCGCTGCACGCGTTTCGCGACAAATACTACTCCGCTAACCTGATGAAGGCCGTGGTCTACAGCAATAAGCCGCTGCCGGAACTGGCGCAGCTGGCTGCCCAGACCTATGGCCGGGTGCCGAATAAAAATATCACCCGCCCGGAAATCACCGTGCCGGTGGTCACCGACGCGCAGAAAGGCCTGATCATTCACTACGTTCCCGCGATGCCCCGCAAGGTGCTGCGCGTGGAGTTCCGTATTGATAACAATACGCCGCAGTTTCGCAGTAAAACCGACGAGCTGGTTAACTACCTGATTGGCAACCGTAGCCCGGACACCCTCTCCGACTGGCTGCAAAAGCAGGGGCTGGTGGAAGGTATTCGCGCCGACTCCGATCCCGTCGTTAACGGCAACAGCGGCGTACTGGCGATCTCCGCCACCTTAACCGATAAAGGTCTGGCCCATCGCGATGATGTCGTCGCCGCGATTTTCAGCTACCTTTCCCTGCTGCGTGAAAAAGGGGTGGATAAACGCTACTTTGACGAGCTGGCGCACGTGCTGGATCTCGACTTCCGTTATCCTTCCATTACCCGCGATATGGACTATGTCGAGTGGCTGGCTGACACCATGATCCGCGTGCCGGTTGAGCACACGCTGGATGCGGTCAATATCGCCGATCAATATGATGCCGACGCCGTCAAAGCCCGACTGGCGATGATGACGCCGCAGAACGCCCGTATCTGGTATATCAGCCCGAACGAGCCGCATAACAAGACCGCTTACTTTGTGAACGCCGAATACCAGGTGGACAAAATCAGCGAGCAAACTTTTGCCGACTGGCAGAAGCGAGCCGCCGGGATCGCCCTTAAGCTGCCGGAGGTGAACCCTTACATCCCGGACGACTTTACCCTTATCAAACCGACTAAAGATTATCCACAGCCGCAGCTGATTGTGGATGAGCCTGACCTGCGCGTGGTCTATACCCCGAGCCGCTACTTCGCCAGCGAGCCAAAAGCCAACGTCAGCATGGTGCTGCGTAACCCTGCGGCGATGAATACCGCTAAAAACCAGGTGATGTTTGCGCTGAATGACTATCTGGCCGGTATCGCGCTGGATCAGCTCAGCAACCAGGCCGCGGTAGGCGGGATCGGTTTCTCCACCAACGCCAATAATGGCCTGATGCTCAACGCCAACGGTTACACCCAGCGTCTGCCGCAGCTCTTTAAGGCGCTGCTGGAAGGCTATTTCAGCTACACCGCCACCGAGGAGCAGCTGGAGCAGGCTAAGTCCTGGTATGCGCAGATGATGGATTCCGCAGAAAAGGGCAAAGCCTTCGATCAGGCTATTATGCCGGTGCAGATGCTCTCGCAGGTTCCCTACTTCCAGCGCGAGGAGCGCCGGGAGCTGCTGCCGTCCATCACGCTGGACGACGTAATGGCCTACCGTGCCGCGCTAAAGACCAATGCCCGTCCGGAGTTTCTGGTGGTGGGCAACATGAGCGAAGATCAGGCGAAAAACCTGGCGCAGGATGTGCGTACTCAGCTGGGTGCGAAGGGGACCGAATGGTGTCGTAACCAGGACGTGCTGGTCGAAAAACAGCAGAACGTGATTTTCGAAAAAGCGGGCAGCAGCACGGATTCCGCTCTGGCAGCGGTCTTTGTCCCGACCGGCTATGACGAATACGCCAGTTCAGCATACAGCGCCGTACTCGGACAGATCGTGCAGCCCTGGTTCTACACCCAGTTACGTACCGAAGAGCAGCTGGGCTATGCCGTCTTTGCCTTTTCGATGAACGTTGGTCGCCAGTGGGGGATGGGCTTCCTGCTGCAAAGCAGTGATAAACAGCCAGATTATCTCTGGCAGCGTTTCCAGGCCTTCTTCCCGCAGGCCGAAGCGAAGCTGCGTGCGATGAAGCCGGAAGAGTTTGCCCAGATTCAGCAGGCGGTCATTGCCCAGATTATGCAGCCGCCGCAGACGCTGGCTGAAGAAGCATCAAAAATCAGCAAAGATTTTGATCGGGGTAATATGCGCTTCGATTCGCATGATAAAGTAGTGGCCGAGATAAAACAGCTCACGCCACAGAAAGTGGCCGACTTCTTCCACCAGGCCGTGGTCGCCCCGCAGGGGATGGCTATCCTGTCTCAGGTTTCCGGTAGCCAGAGTAAGAAAGCCGATGTCACCCCGCCTGCGGGCTGGACGGTATGGAAGAGCGTGAGCGCATTGCAGCAATCTTTGCCCAGGAGTAAGAACGAATGACCGATACCGCTGAGTCCCTTAACCCCTTACGTTTACCGTTACAGGGGGAGCGACTGATAGAGGCCTCAGCGGGAACCGGAAAAACCTTCACCATCGCTGCACTCTATCTGCGACTGCTGCTCGGTCTGGGCGGCAGCGCGGCGTTTAGCCGCCCGCTCAACGTGGAAGAGCTGCTGGTGGTGACCTTCACCGAAGCCGCGACGGAAGAGCTGCGCGGACGTATCCGCGCTAACATCCATGAGCTGCGCATCGCCTGCCTGCGGCAGAGTACAGATAACCCGCTGTATGCCAGCCTGCTGGATGAGATTGACGATAAACAGCAGGCGGCACAGTGGCTGCTGCTGGCGGAACGGCAGATGGATGAGGCTGCCGTGTTTACTATCCACGGCTTCTGCCAGCGCATGCTCAGCCTGAATGCGTTTGAATCAGGCATGCTTTTTGAGCAGCAACTTATCGAAGATGAATCCCAGCTGCGCTACCAGGCGTGCGCCGACTTCTGGCGTCGCCATTGCTACCCCCTGCCACGTGATATCGCCGAAGCGGTACACAATCTCTGGAAAGGCCCGGACGAGCTACTGCGGACCATCGATCGCTATCTGCAGGGGGAAGCCCCGGTCATCAAATCTGCCCCGCCTGCGGACGAAACGCTGGCTTCACGCCATGAGAAGATTGTCGGCCTGATCGCCGCCATGAAACAGCAGTGGTCTGACAGCGTGGCGGAAATCGAGGCGGTGATTGAACGCTCCGGCATCGATCGGCGTAAATTCAACCGCGGCAACCAGGCAAAATATATCGAGCGCGTTACGGCCTGGGCGCAGGAAGAGAAGCACAGCTATCAGCTGCCTGACGCGCTGGAAAAATTCTCCCAGTCGTTCCTTGCCGAGCGCACGAAAGCGGGGGGCGAGGTACCGGAACACCCGCTCTTTTCCGCCATCGATAACCTGCTGGCAGAGCCGTTAACCCTTAACGATCTGATGATCACCCGTGCGCTGTCAGAGATCCGCGAAGCGGTGGCGCGGGAAAAGCGCCGTCGCGGTGAGCTGGGCTTCGACGATATGCTCAGCCGTCTCGATGATGCCCTCAACAGCGACAATGGCGAGGCGCTGGCTGCCGCCATCCGGACCCGTTTTCCGGTGGCGATGATCGATGAATTTCAGGATACCGATCCCCAGCAGTACCGGATTTTCCGCCGCATCTGGCGCCAGCAGCCGGATACCGCCCTGCTGCTGATTGGCGACCCGAAACAGGCGATCTACGCCTTCCGTGGGGCGGATATTTTCACCTACATGAAAGCGCGTGGCGAAGTGGCCGCGCACTATACGCTGGATACCAACTGGCGTTCGGCGCCCGGCATGGTGGAGAGCGTGAATACGCTCTTTTCACAGATGAACGATGCTTTCATGTTCCGTGAAATCCCCTTCTTACCGGTCAAATCTGCCCCGAGAAACGCCACGCTGCGTTTCGAGTATAAAGGCGATTTCCAGCCCGCGATGCGCATCTGGCTGATGGAGGGCGAGGGGTGTGGCGTCGGAGATTACCAGACCTTTATGGCCCAGCACTGCGCGGCGCAAATCCGCGACTGGCTGAGCGCTGGCGTGCGCGGCGAAGCCATTCTGCACCGGGGCGACGATGCCCAACCGGTGAAGGCGTCAGACATTACGGTGCTGGTGCGCAGCCGTCAGGAGGCGGCGTTGATCCGTGATGCGCTGACCCTGCTGAGCATTCCTTCGGTCTATCTCTCCAACCGCGACAGCGTATTTGAAACGCTGGAAGCCCAGGAGATGCTCTGGCTGTTGCAGGCGGTGCTGGCGCCGGAGCGTGAAAGCACCCTGCGCAGCGCCCTGGCAAGCGCCATGCTCGGCCTTAACGCCCAGGATATCGATACGCTGAATAACAGTGAGACACTCTGGGATAAGGCGGTGGAAGAGTTTACCCGCTACCGTGAGCGCTGGCAGAAGCGGGGCGTAATGGCGATGCTGCGCGACCTCATGACCCAGCGCAACATCGCCGAAAATATGCTGGCGACCGCCGGAGGGGAACGCCGCCTGACCGATATTCTGCATATCAGCGAACTGTTGCAGGAGGCGGGGGCCCAGCTTGAGAGTGAATATGCCCTCGTGCGCTGGCTGGCGCAGCACATTGCCGAGCCGAACAGCAACGCCTCAAGCCAGCAAATGCGTCTCGAAAGTGACAAGCATCTGGTTAAAATCGTCACCATTCACAAATCGAAAGGGCTGGAGTATCCCCTGGTCTGGTTGCCTTTCATTGCCAACTACCGGGTTCAGGATCAGGCCTTTTATCACGATCGTAAGACCTTCGAAGCGGTGCTTGACCTCAGCAAGGCCGATGACAGCGTGGAGCTGGCCGAAGCTGAACGGCAGGCGGAAGATTTACGCCTGCTCTATGTGGCACTGACCCGTTCGGTGTGGCACTGCAGCTTAGGCGTGGCGCCGCTGTTCCGTCGGCGTGGCGAAAAATCGGGTGACAGCGACGTCCACCTGAGCGCGCTTGGACGCCTGATCCAGCGCGGCGAGCCGAAAGATGCCGCCGGTCTGCGCCAGTGTCTGGAGGCGTTATGCAATGACCACATTGCATTGCAGGTTGCCGATGTGGCAGACGCCGCCCGCTGGCATATGCCGGATCCGGTGATGCCGGATCTGCAGGCGCGGCAGGTGGCTCGCATGCTGTATGACGACTGGCGGGTCACCAGCTATTCCGGACTTCAGCAGCACGGGCACAGTATCGCCCAGGATCTGATGCCGCGCCTCGATGTTGATGCCGCAGGCACCGGCGAAGTGCCGCAGGAGCCAGAGCTGACGCCGCATCAGTTTCCGCGCGGCGCCTCGCCGGGCACCTTTTTACACAGCCTGTTTGAAGCACTCGATTTTACGCAGCCCGTCTCCCCGGAGTGGGTGCTGGAGATGCTGCAAAAAGGGGGGTACGATGCCCGCTGGGAGCCGGTGTTAACCCGCTGGATCGCGCAGGTGCTGGAAACTCCGCTCAATGAGGAGGGGATCTCACTGAGCCAGCTGACAGCCGCTGATAAGCAGGTTGAGATGGAGTTTTATCTGCCCATCGCCGGGCCGCTCACCGCCGGGGCGCTGGATGCGTTGATCCGCGAGTACGATCCACTCTCCCGGGGCTGCCCGCCGCTCGATTTTCGTCAGGTGCGCGGCATGCTGAAAGGCTTTATCGACCTGGTCTTCCGCCATAATGGCCGCTATTACCTGCTGGACTATAAATCCAACTGGCTGGGTGAAAACAGCGAGGCCTATACCCCGCAGGCTATGGCCCGGGCGATGCAGTCGCACCGCTACGATCTGCAGTACCAGCTCTATACCCTGGCGCTGCACCGATATTTACGTCACCGTATTGCCGACTATGACTATCAACAACATTTCGGTGGGGTGATCTACCTGTTTTTACGTGGCGTCGATGGCAGCTCGCCGGGCGCCGGTTGCTTTGCCACCCGTCCGGATGAAGCGTTAATCGAACAAATGGATAGCCTGTTTTCCGCCAGCAACGAGGAGCTAACACAATGACGATGCAGGAACACTTGCTGGAAGCCGTAGAGCAGCGCGTGCTGCGTCGTCTGGATGTACAGTTTGCGATGATGGTAGCAGGGAACGACGAACCGGCGGTGATGCTGGCGGCGGCAATCTTAAGCCGTGATGCGGGAGAAGGGCACGTTTGCCTGCCGTTGTCCCGGCTGCGTGCCGAGGCGAAAAGCGCCGCGCTGCAGGCCTGTTTTGCGCTGTTTGACCAGGAGCCGGACTGGACCGCTACGCTGCTGCGCTCCCGCGCGGTGAGTGCAGGGGATGAACCGACGCCGCTGGTGCTCACCGGCGAACGGCTCTACCTCAACCGGATGTGGCGCTATGAGCGGGCGGTGGCCCGCTTCTTTAGCGAAGCCAACCAGCCTTTGCCCCATGACAGCGCCGACGTTCAGCGCACGCTCAATGCGCTGTTCACCTCTGATGAATCCGTCAACTGGCAAAAGGTGGCTGCGGCAGTCGCGTTAACGCGGCGTATTTCCGTGATCTCCGGCGGGCCGGGGACCGGCAAAACGACCACCGTTGCCCGCCTGCTGGCGGCGCTGATCCAGATGGCGGGAGAGGAGAAGTGCCGGATCCGGCTGGCAGCCCCCACCGGTAAAGCGGCCGCTCGTCTGACCGAATCCCTGGGCGGCGCGCTGCAAAAACTGCCCCTGACCGAGGCCCAGCGCGCGCGATTCCCGACGGAAGCGAGTACGCTGCACCGTTTGCTTGGCGCGCAGCCTGGCAGCCAGCGCCTGCGTTACCATGCAGGTAATCCGCTGCACCTGGATGTGCTGGTGGTGGATGAGGCGTCGATGATTGATCTGACGATGATGTCGCGTCTGATCGACGCCCTGCCGCCTCATGCCCGGGTTATTTTCCTCGGCGATCGCGACCAGCTGGCTTCCGTCGAAGCGGGCGCGGTGCTGGGTGACATCTGTACCTGGGCCAGCGCCGGCTTTACGGTCCGGCGCGCGCAGGAGCTTGCCAGCATGACGGGATGCGAGATGGAGGGCAACGTCAGCCCGGTCGCGGGTGCGCTACGCGACAGCCTGTGCCTGCTGCAAAAAAGCTACCGTTTTGGCAGCGATTCTGGCATCGGGCAACTGGCGGCCGCGGTCAACCGGGGCGATCGCCACGCTATCCGCTCGGTATTTGATGGCAAATTCAGTGATATTGAGAAAAAGCAGCTCCAGAGCGGGGAAGAGTATCTGGCGATGCTGGAAGATGCCCTGCAGGGGTATCAACATTTTCTCGACAGCGTGCAGCAGCAAGCCTCCGAAGCGGAGATCCTGGCGGCATTTGGCCGCTACCAGCTGCTTTGCGCCTTACGGGATGGCCCCTTCGGCGTTGCCGGGCTCAATGAAAAGCTCGAGCAGGTCCTGGCGCAAAAACGCCGTATTGGCCGTCAGCCGCATTCACGCTGGTATGAAGGCAGGCCGGTGATGATTTCACGTAACGACAGCGCGCTGGGCCTGTTTAACGGCGATATCGGGATTGCGCTGAATCGGGGTCAGGGGCTGCGTGTCTGGTTCCAGATGCCCGACGGCAGCGTGAAATCCGTGCAGCCCAGCCGCCTGCCGGAACATGAAACCGCCTGGGCCATGACGGTGCATAAATCCCAGGGCTCTGAGTTCGATCACGCGGCGCTGATTTTACCTAACCAGATGTCGCCCGTCGTGACCCGCGAGCTGGTCTATACCGCCATTACCCGCGCCCGTCGGCGGTTGTCGTTGTATGCGGATGAAGGGGTGCTGACCCAGGCTGTCACTACCCGTACAGAGCGACGCAGCGGCCTGAGCGCGATTTTTGAAGCCTTATAAGCGTGTGAAAAGCCGGGCGGCGTTTGCCCGGCCTGTGGGTGATGACCGTTATCCCAGGTCCGCCATCAGCACTTTTGAACGGCGCTGGTAGTTGTACATCTCTTTCTTGGTTTCCGGCAGCGAGTCAATATCCACCGGCGTGAAACCCCGCTCCTGGAACCAGTGAATGCTGCGGGTCGTCAGCACAAACAGCTTGCTCAGCCCCATCTGCCGCGCCTGGAGGGCGATCCGCTCCAGCAACACTTCGCCGCGCGATGAGCTGCGGTAATCCGGATGTACCGCCACGCAGGCCATTTCACCGATCTTCTCTTCCGGGAAGGGGTAGAGCGCCGCACAGGCGATGGTGAGGTTATCGCGCTGAATAATGGTGAACTTGTCGATCTCCATCTCCAGCTGTTCGCGGGAGCGGCGCACCAGGATCCCCTGCTGCTCCAGCGGGCGGATGAGTTCCAGAATGCCGCCGATGTCGTTGATGGTGGCGCGACGGATCTGCTCGGCGCTCTCCATCACAATCTGCGTCCCAATACCGTCGCGGGAGAAGAGCTCCTGCAGCAGGGCGCCATCTTCCTGATAGCTGATCAGATGGCTGCGACGCACGCCGCTGCGGCAGGCTTTGATTGCGCCCCGCAGAAAACGCACGGTACCGGAGTAGTAGTCCCCCTGCGCCTCAAGGGCATCGACGCGCGCCTGAGCCTCGTTAGGGAACAGCTCAGAGACAATATTCCCGAGCTCGTTCATCACCCCCTGCGAGGAGCAGAAGCCGATCATTTTTTCTGCTTTCAGCTTGATCGCCAGCTGGGTGGCAATCTCTTCAGAGGTGAGGTTGAAACTTTCGCCCGTGACAGAGACGGCCACCGGGCCGGTCAGCACAATCGCGCCGCCATCGAGCTGACGGTGGATCGCCTCTTCATCAATACGACGAATACGTCCGCTGTGGCAGTAGTCCACGCCATCATCCACGCCGAGCGGCTGGGCGATAATAAAATTACCGCTGACCACATTAATATGCGCCCCCTGCAGCGGGGTGTTGTTAAGGCTCATCGACAGGCGCGCGGTGATGTCCAGCTGCAGCAGACCGGCGGCCTGCTTAACCAGCTCCAGCGTTTTAGCGTCGGTGACGCGGGTATGTTTGTGGTAGATCGGCTCGTGATGATGCGCGGCCAGATTCGCCTCGATCTGCGGGCGAGCGCCATACACGACAACCAGACGAATACCCAGGCTATGCAGCAGGCCGATATCATTGACAATACTGGAGAAATTCTCATGCTCAATGGCTTCGCCACCCAGCATGACGACAAACGTCTTTCCCCGGTGGGCGTTGATATAGGGAACAGAATGGCGGAATCCCTGGACCAGTTCGATTCTACGTTCCTTCACCACGGCACAACCCCTTAATGAATGTTTATTCGTAATTTTTGTATTTTTATTCGATTATCGCTCTGTGCGCAAGCCAAACTTTTCTTCGAAGCAAAGAAAAGATTCAGCTAAGTTATCGTTAACGCATGATTGTTTACCCTTTTAGGGATGACAGGTTATGCATCATTCGTTAAAGTTTTCGGTCAATTTGGACGTTATGAAAAGTTATTCGATATCTTTGCTCGGGAGAAGCATGTCGGGATCCAGTAAAGCATTAAGTCGTCGTCGCCTGTTACAAGGGGCCGGAGCAATGTGGTTGCTTAGCGTCAGTCAGGTCGGGTTTGCCGCTGTCAGCCAGGTTGTTGCGGTGCGCGTCTGGCCGTCTTCGACCTATACGCGCGTGACGGTCGAGTCAAACCGGGTGCTGAACTATAAGCAATTCGCGTTGAGCAACCCGGAGCGGGTGGTGGTGGATATCGAAGGCGTAAATCTTAACTCGGTGCTGAAAGGAATGAGCGCCCAGATCCGCGGCGACGATCCCTTTATCAAATCCGCGCGGGTAGGGCAGTTTGATCCGAAAACCGTGCGCATGGTGTTTGAGCTCAAGCAGAACGTCAAACCGCAGCTGTTTGCCCTCGCACCGGTGGCCGGTTTTAAAGAACGTCTGGTTATGGATCTCTATCCTGCCAACGCGACCGATATTCAGGATCCGCTGCTGGCCCTGCTGGAGGATTACAACAAAGGCGATCTGGAAAAACAGGTACCGCCTGCGCAAAGTGGCCCGCAGCCCGGCAAAGCGGGACGCGATCGCCCGATTGTGATCATGCTCGATCCGGGGCACGGCGGCGAAGACTCCGGCGCGGTAGGCAAATACCGGACCCGGGAAAAAGATGTGGTGCTGCAAATCGCCCGTCGCCTGAAGGCGATGATCGACAGAGAAGGCAACATGCGCGCCTACATGACGCGCAACGAAGATGTCTTTATTCCGTTAAAAGTGCGTGTGGCGAAAGCACAAAAGCAGCGTGCGGATCTCTTCATCTCTATCCATGCGGACGCCTTTACCAGCCGTCAGCCCAGCGGGTCATCAGTGTTTGCCCTCTCTACCAAAGGGGCGACCAGTACCGCAGCACGCTATCTTGCCGATACCCAGAACGCCTCCGACCTTATCGGTGGGGTAGGGCGGAGCGGCGATCGCTATGTCGACCACACCATGTTCGATATGGTCCAGTCGCTGACCATCACCGACAGCCTGAAGTTTGGTAAAGCGGTGCTGGGCAGGCTCGGGCATGTGAACAAGCTGCATAAGAACAGCGTCGAGCAGGCCGGATTTGCGGTGTTGAAAGCGCCGGACATCCCGTCGATTCTGGTGGAAACCGCCTTTATCAGTAACGTGGAAGAGGAGCGCAAACTTAAAACGGCTAAGTTCCAGCAGGAAGTGGCGGAGTCAATACTGGCGGGGATTAAAGCCTATTTCTCTGACGGGGCGACGCTGGCGAGACGCGGATAAGATCAACACTGCCCGGCGGCGCTGCGCCTGCGCGGGCCTACGGGTGGGCTGACGACAAAAACAAAAAAACACCCGGAAGGGTGTTTATTGTTTTAAGAAGTGTTGGTTGCGGGGGCCGGATTTGAACCGACGACCTTCGGGTTATGAGCCCGACGAGCTACCAGGCTGCTCCACCCCGCGGCACCGTACTGCTTGTACTTCTTCAAATTTGATTGGTTGCGGGGGCCGGATTTGAACCGACGACCTTCGGGTTATGAGCCCGACGAGCTACCAGGCTGCTCCACCCCGCGTCACCGTACTGCTTGTACTTCATCAAATTTTAATTGGTTGCGGGGGCCGGATTTGAACCGACGACCTTCGGGTTATGAGCCCGACGAGCTACCAGGCTGCTCCACCCCGCGTCCGTGGATGCGCACTATACTCTGCTGACTTTTTGTTGCAACCCTTTTTCGTAAAAATCACCAAATTAGACGTTGAATTGCCTGCTCTGCCGTCGATTTGGCTGTTTTTTACGCAAAATTTGCCTAAGGGGAGGCAATCGCATTTCAATACCTTTGCCGGTTTGTTATCTTCGTTGCGCAGAATGGGGCAACTTGAAGATGGGATATATGAAAGGACGTTGGGCGAAGTATCTGATGACAGGCGCAATGGTAGCAATCCTCGCCGCCTGTTCCTCCAAACCGACCGATCGCGGTCAGCAATATAAAGACGGGAAACTGACCCAGCCTTTCTCTTTAGTAAACCAGCCGGATGCCGTGGGTGCACCCATCAATGGCGGTGACTTCGCGGAGCAGGTAAGCCAGATCCGCACCGCATCGCCGCGGCTGTATGGCTCGCAGAACGCCGTCTATAACGCAGTACAGGACTGGCTACGCGCCGGGGGCGATACCCGCACCATGCGCCAGTTCGGCATTGATGCCTGGCAGATGGAGGGCACCGATAACTACGGTAACGTCCAGTTTACCGGCTACTACACCCCGGTGGTACAAGCCCGCCATACCGCTCAGGGTGAGTTCAAATACCCTATCTACCGCATGCCGCCAAAACGTGGCCGCCTGCCGTCCCGGGCCGAAATCTACTCGGGCGCGCTGAGCGACAACTATGTCCTCGCTTACAGCAACTCGCTGATGGATAACTTCATCATGGATGTGCAGGGCAGCGGCTATATCGATTTTGGCGACGGCAGCCCGCTTAACTTCTTCAGCTATGCGGGTAAAAACGGCCATGCCTACCGCAGTATCGGTAAAGTGCTGATCGATCGCGGAGAAGTGAAACGCGAAGATATGTCGATGCAGGCGATCCGCGAGTGGGGGGAGAAGCACAGCGAATATGAAGTGCGTGAGCTGCTTGAGCAGAACCCGTCGTTTGTCTTCTTCAAACCGCAAAACTTTGCCCCGGTGAAAGGCGCCAGCTCGGTGCCGCTGATTGGCCGCGCGTCGGTCGCCTCTGACAAGACAGTGATCCCGCCGGGTACCACGCTGCTGGCCGAAGTCCCGCTGTTGAATAACGAAGGCAAATTCAGCGGCCAGTACGAGCTGCGCCTGATGGTGGCGCTGGATGTGGGTGGCGCGATTAAAGGCCAGCACTTTGATATCTATCAGGGCATTGGCGCCGATGCCGGCCACCGCGCGGGCTGGTATAACCATTACGGCCGCGTGTGGGTGCTGAAAACTGCCGCAAGTACGGGCAACGTCTTTAGCGGCTGAGTGTGGTAATATTGACGCTATGTTTTCCGGGGTGAGGGGTAACTCTCACCCTTTTTACATCTGAGGTCTTATGTCTGTGGTAATGAGCGAAGCCTGGCGCCAGCGTTTTGGTGGCACCGCACGTTTATATGGTGAAAAAGCCCTGCAACTGTTTGCCGATGCGCACATCTGCGTGGTCGGCATTGGCGGCGTCGGCTCATGGGCAGCGGAAGCGCTGGCACGAACCGGGATCGGCGCCATTACGCTTATCGACATGGACGACGTCTGCGTCACCAACACTAACCGGCAGATCCACGCCCTGCGCGACAGCGTCGGGCTGGCGAAGTCAGAGGTGATGGCGGATCGCATTCGCCAGATCAACCCGGAGTGTCGCGTCACCGTCATTGATGATTTTGTGACCGCCGATAACGTGGCGCAGTATATGGGAGCTGGCTACAGCTACGTGATTGACGCCATCGACAGCGTGCGCCCGAAAGCGGCGCTGATCGCCTGGTGTCGCCGCAATAAAGTGCCGCTGGTGACCACCGGCGGCGCGGGCGGGCAGATCGACCCGACGCAGATCCAGGTGACGGACCTGGCGAAAACCATTCAGGATCCGCTCGCGGCCAAGCTGCGCGAGCGTCTGAAAAGCGATTTTGGCGTGGTGAAAAACAGCAAAGGCAAGCTCGGCATCGACTGCGTCTTTTCAACGGAAGCGCTGGTCTATCCGCAAGCGGACGGTTCAGTCTGCGCCATGAAAAGCAGTGCGGAAGGGCCAAAACGGATGGATTGTGCCTCTGGGTTTGGCGCGGCCACGATGGTGACCGCGAGCTTTGGTTTTATCGCCGTCTCTCATGCGCTGAAAAAGATGATGGCGAAGGCGGAACGTCAGGCCTGACGCGCCGCTTCCAGTACCGCGTCACTGAGCGCAGCCAGCCCCTGGCTGCGCGAGGCGCTAAGCTGGCCGCGTAGCCCCAGCGCATCGAACAGCGCCAGCGGGTTCTCCTCCAGGATCTGCGCGGCGCTTTTCCCCTCAATGGCCGTCAGCAGCACGGCCAGCAAGCCGCGAACAATCCGTCCTTCGCTGTCGCCATAAAAATGCAGCTTATCCCCAATTTTTGTAACGCCAAGCCAGACGCGGTTCTCGCAGCCGGGGATCTCTTTCGCCTGCGTTTTGAGTTCATCGGACAGCGCAGGGAGCTGCTTGCCCAGCAGGATCAGCTGGCGATATTTGTCTTCCCACTGGGTCAGCGGGGCAAAGGTCTGTTTTAACGTCTCTTCAGTGATGACGGTGCCGAACGGATGTCCGGCCAGGGTTGGGCTTGTCATTAATCCACCAGTAAAGCTAGAGCGCGATCGACGGCGGCAACCAGCGCGTCGACATCGCTTTGGGTGTTATAGGGAGCAAACGAGGCGCGCAACGTGCCGTTGACGCCCAGCGCCGCCAGCAGCGGCTGGGCGCAATGCTGGCCGGCGCGCAGGGCAATGCCATACTCCGCCAGCAGCGTCACCATGTCGCTGTGATGAACCCCGGCAAAATCGAATGCCAGCAGGCTCGAATCCTGTACCCGGAAGGAGCGAAAACCGGGGCGTTGTTTCAGCGCCTCTTCCGCCAGCGTTGCCAGCCCGCGGCTCCAGCTCTCTGCCTGTTGCAGATCGAGATCCGCCAGCCACTCCAGCGCCGCGCTCAGGCCAATGACGCCTGCGACATTTGGCGTCCCGGCTTCCAGACGATAAGGCACCTGCTGAGTTTTAAAGCCCTCGAAAGTCACCTCGGTGATCATCTTGCCGCCGCCGAGCCACGGGGTCATCTCCTCCAGCAGCGCCGCTTTGCCGTACAGTGCGCCAATACCGGTAGGACCGTACAGCTTATGTGCGGAGAAGGCATAGAAATCGATATCCAGCTGCTGTACGTCCGCCGGGAAGTGGACCACCCCCTGGGCGCCATCCACCATCACCACCATCCCGCTCTCATGGGCGAGGCGGATGGCGCGGGCCAGATCCGGGCAGCCGCCGGTGACGTTGGACATCTGCCCGAGCGCGAGAATGCGGCTACGCGGGGTGATCAACTCAGGCAGGCGAGCCACATCCGCCAGGCAGTCTGTGCCAATCGGGAGCTTAACCACCTTTGCGCCGGTCTGTTCGGCGACCATCAGCCACGGCACGAGGTTAGCGTGGTGTTCCGCCTCGCTGACAATAATCTCATCGCCCGGCTGCAGGCGCGGGCGGGCATAACATTGCGCCACCATGTTGATGGCTTCGGTGGTGCCCCGCGTCCAGACAATATTTTTGCCGCTTTCAGCGTTAAGCAGACGGGCAACCTGATCGCGCGCCGCTTCATAGCGTGCGGTTAAGCGCTGCGCCTCGGCAAACTGGCTGCGATGCACATTGCCAGCGCTCAGGCTGTAAAACTGGTTGGTGGCCTCAATCACTGCCTGAGGCTTAAGGGCTGTCGCAGCGCTATCAAGATAGACACCGGCATCGGCCAGGGCCGGAAACTGGGCGCGAAAATGGGCAGGGCTGAATGCGTTCATGGAATTCCTCTTCGTGATGATGAGATCGTCGCGCAAATTCCGCAGCAGGGCAAGAAGGTTGATCTCTATCGGAATTGTCTGTTTATCCTGGCGCAACAGACGAAGCAGGTTATGCTGAAATAGAGTCAGGAGAATGTCTTAGCCTGTTAATAAACACGCTTGAAATAGCATTAATTGCTGAAGGAGAAGAAAATGAAAAAGACTATCGCAATCGCCTCTGCCTGTATGCTTACCTTTGCCCTGAGCGCCTGTTCTGGCAACAACTATGTCATGCACACTAACGATGGCCGCTCTATCGTATCAGAAGGTAAGCCGCAAACTGATAATGATACCGGCATGATCTCGTATAAGGATGCTAACGGGAATAAACAGCAGATTAACCGTAGTGATGTGAAAGAGATGGTTGAGCTGAATAAGTAAGGATACAGCAGACAAAAAAAAGCACCGCAATTGGGCGGTGCTACATTAATCACTATGGACAGACAGGGTAAATGTACAGGAAGTGAAAAGGTGGTAGTTTTCCTACCGTGGTCTGAATCGCAGACCAATTGCAAACACAACAACACAACATCACAACCGTAAGCCAAAAGCCCATCAGAACACGCATTCCAAAAAAAGCTTTTCGTTCCGGCTCAGGAAGTGCCGCCACTATAGGTATTTGCTGGTAGTTCCTCAACGGACAATTTATAATGGTTCAGATAAAAAAAACTAATAGGTTAAACGTTGTTTCCTGTTTGTTAAAAGCCGTTAACATCTAAGCCAGATAACCATGTCCAAGCGATTACCACCACTTAATGCATTACGTGTATTTGATGCTGCTGCGCGCCATCTGAGCTTCACGCGCGCGGCCGATGAACTTTTTGTGACGCAGGCCGCAGTCAGTCATCAAATCAAGTCTCTTGAGGATTTTCTGGGCCTCAAGCTGTTCCGCCGCCGCAACCGTTCCCTGCTTCTGACGGAAGAGGGGCAGAGCTATTTTCAGGATATCAAAGAGATATTTTCCCAGCTTACCGAGGCTACCCGTAAGCTGCAGGCGCGCAGTGCCAAAGGGGCACTGACGGTCAGTTTATTGCCAAGTTTTGCCATTCAATGGCTGGTGCCGAGACTCTCAAGCTTTAACTCAGCTTATCCGGGAATCGACGTTCGCATCCAGGCGGTCGACCGTCAGGAAGAGAAGCTGGCAGACGATGTCGACGTAGCGATTTTTTATGGCCGGGGCAACTGGCCAGGGCTGCGTGTTGAAAAATTGTACGCAGAATATTTGCTGCCGGTCTGCTCGCCACTACTCTTAACAGGCGAAAAAGCGTTAAAAACGCCGGACAATCTGGCGCAACACACGCTTTTGCATGATGCTTCTCGCCGCGACTGGCAAACGTATACCCGGCAGCTTGGTCTTAACCATATCAATGTGCAGCAGGGGCCCATCTTCAGCCACAGTGCGATGGTGTTACAGGCTGCCATCCACGGACAGGGCGTGGCGTTGGCAAACAACGTGATGGCGCAGTCCGAAATTGAGGCTGGCCGCCTGGTCTGCCCTTTTAATGATGTTTTGGTCAGCAAGAACGCATTTTATCTGGTTTGTCATGACAGTCAGGCAGAACTGGGTAAAATAGCCGCGTTTCGCCAGTGGATCCTGGCAAAGGCGGCCAACGAGCAAGAAAAATTCCGCTTTCGGTACGAGTAACACTTTCTTTTGCGTGCAGGGCGCGCATAACTTCAGGACAGAAACATGACCAGCCGTTTTATGCTGATTTTCGCCGCGGTGAGTGGCTTTATTTTTGTTGCGCTGGGCGCCTTTGGCGCACATGTATTACGCAAATCCCTGGGTGTGGTGGAGATGGGCTGGATCCATACCGGTCTGGAATATCAGGCGTTTCATACCCTGGCAATCTTCGGACTGGCTGTGGCGATGCAGCGTCGCATCAGCATCTGGTTTTACTGGAGCAGCGTATTTATGGCGCTGGGCACCGTGTTGTTCAGCGGTAGCCTCTATTGCCTTGCGCTGTCGCATTTACGCCTGTGGGCGTTTGTTACCCCGGTGGGCGGCGTCAGCTTCCTGGTCGGGTGGGTATTAATGTTAATCGGTTCGTTCCGTCTGAAACGCAAGGGCGTTGTTCATGAATAAAGTTGTCTTATATTGTCGCCCGGGCTTTGAAAAAGAGTGTGCCGCGGAAATTACTGATAAAGCCGCGAAGCGTGAAGTCTTTGGTTTCGCTCGCGTGAAAGAGAATGCGGGCTACGTTGTTTTCGAATGCTATCAGCCCGAAGATGCCGATAAACTGGTTCGCGAACTGCCGTTCAGCTCGCTGATTTTTGCCCGTCAGATGTTTGTGGCCGGTGAGCTGCTGCAGGATCTGCCGCCAGAGGATCGTATTACCCCTATTGCCGGTATGCTGCAGGGCGTTGTGGAGAAGGGCGGTGAGCTGCGCGTTGAGGTGGCCGATACTAACGAAAGCAAAGAGCTGATGAAGTTCTGCCGCAAATTCACCGTGCCGCTGCGCGCCGCACTGCGTGACAGCGGCGTGCTGACCAACTACGAGACGCCAAAGCGTCCGGTGGTGCATGTCTTCTTTATCGCCCCGGGCTGTTGCTACGCCGGGTATTCCTATACCACCAACAATTCGCCGTTTTACATGGGGATCCCGCGTCTTAAGTTCCCGTCCGACGCGCCGAGCCGTTCCACCCTCAAGCTGGAAGAGGCGTTCCATATCTTTATTCCGGCCGACGAGTGGGATGAGCGTCTGGCAAACGGGATGTATGCGGTGGATCTGGGGGCCTGTCCGGGGGGCTGGACCTATCAGCTGGTGAAACGCAACATGTGGGTCTACTCCATTGATAATGGCCCGATTGCGCAAAGCCTGATGGACACAGGCCAGGTGACCTGGCTGCGCGAGGATGGTTTCCGCTATCGTCCGAACCGCAATAACATCTCGTGGCTGGTGTGCGATATGGTAGAAAAGCCGGCCAAGGTGGCCGCGCTGATGGCTACCTGGCTGGTCAACGGCTGGTGCCGCGAGGCGATTTTCAACCTCAAGCTGCCGATGAAAAAGCGCTACGAAGAGGTTTCCCAGAACCTGGCATACATCCAGACCCAGCTTGCAGAGCATGGCATCAATGCGGAGATCCAGGCGCGTCAACTGTACCACGACCGCGAAGAGGTTACCGTGCATGTACGCCGCTGGTGGGCTGCCGTAGGTGGCCGTCGCGACGAGCGGTAATCTGTACAACGCCCGGAGGCGCTACGCTTACCGGGCCTACAACACCCCTCGTCCCGCAGGCCCGGTAAGCGCAGCGCCTCCGGGCATGACGTCACACTCGCTCTAACCTGAGCTGCTGCAAATTCCCGTCTAGCTGTAAATCCGTCTGCAATCGCGCCACGTCCCGGCAGATAAAGGCCATCTCTTTGTGCGCCTCCAGCTTTTTGCGCCACTTCTCCGGCACCTCATCCAGATGGGCGTAAATCCCTTCCAGATCCTGAAAATCAGCCAGCAGTTGGGCGGCACTTTTCGGGCCAATGCCCGCCACGCCCGGCACCCTTGAGCTGCTGATCCCCGCCAGTCCCCAGTAATCCGGCAGCTGCTGGGGTGATACGCCAAACTCACTGGCGATAAAGGGCGCGTCGAGCCAGCGTTTCTGAAAATAGTCGCGAATGCGAATGGTGGGGGAAAGCAGCTGACAATAGCCTTTGTCCGTCGAAACAATGGTAGCCTGATGGCCTGCACTGGCCACTTTGACCGCCAGAGTCGCCGCGAGATCGTCGGCTTCGTTGCCCTGAGCACCCCAGCAGGGAACCCCTCGCTGCTCAAAGGCGGCGCGTATCACAGGCATTTCGTCGTGCAGATCGTCCGGCATCGGCGCGCGGCCAGCTTTATAATCCGGCAGACGCTGGTGACGCCAGCCGCTGTTGCGGGCTTCATCGTCAAAAACGGCAACCGCATGGCTGGGCTGGCTGTGACGAATAAGCTGCTCCAGAGCATGCAGGCAGGTATCCTTGCAGGGGGTGCCCTGTACCGCATGAATGCGGCGGATAAGATTCAGCGCGTCGACAATAAGCAAATGAACAGCCACAGATAATCCCTCTTATATCCAGTGGATTAAGGGTAACACCGTCGGCAGAATGAAACTACGAGAGGCGGGAAGAACGGGAAGGAGCCTCGCAAAACAAGGCTCCTTTTGAGGCTTAGTCGCAGGTCACGATCTTCATCGCCAGACCACCGCGAGAGGTTTCACGGTATTTGGCGTTCATATCTTTACCGGTTTCATACATGGTCTCGATCACTTTATCGAGGCAGACGCGCGGCTCGCTGGTGCGGCGCAGCGCCATACGTGCGGCGTTCACCGCCTTCACGGAGGCAATGGCATTACGCTCGATACAGGGCACCTGCACCTGGCCGGCAACCGGATCGCAGGTCAGACCGAGGTTATGTTCCATGCCAATTTCTGCCGCAATGCAGACCTGCGCCGGACTGCCGCCCAGCAGCTCTGCCAGACCCGCTGCCGCCATGGAGCAAGCCACGCCCACTTCGCCCTGACAGCCCACTTCGGCGCCAGAGATCGAGGCGTTCATCTTATACAGCGAGCCAATGGCGCTGGTTACCAGCAGATAGCGGGCCAGTGAGTTGGCGTTTACTTCGCGGATAAACTTGTCGTAATAAGCCAGCACCGCAGGAACGATACCGCAGGCACCGTTCGTTGGGGCCGTTACTACGCGGCCACCCGCGGCGTTCTCTTCGTTCACCGCCAGCGCGAACATATTGATCCAGTCCACGACCGCCATCGGATCGCTGGTGGTTTTATCGCTGCTCACCAGCATACGACGCAGGGCCGCAGCACGGCGTGGAACACGCAGTTTACCGGGCAGCACGCCCTCGGTGGTGATACCGCGCTCAATACCGCCGCGCATCACTTCCCAGACGTTAGCAAAGTGCTGTTCCAGTTCTTCTTTGCTGTGTAGCGCCAGCTCGTTTTTCATCATCAGGCCGGAGAGGGAGAGGCCGCTCTCCTGGCAATGACGCTGAAGGTCGGCAGCCGTTTTATACGGGTACGGCACCGCGACAGGCGCGCTCTCTTGCTGCCCAAAATGGTCTTCGTCGACGATAAAACCGCCGCCGATAGAGTAATAGGTTTGGCTGTAAATCGCCTTGTCGCCTGCCAGCGCGGTGATGCGCATACCATTTTCGTGCAGCGACAGGTTGTCGGCGTGGAAATTCATGCAGCGATCAACCGGGAATTCAACTTCATGCTCACCGTTGGCCAGCAGCAGTCGGCCATGGGTGTTAACGTCCTGGATAAAGCCCGGGATGGCGTCAATATCAACACTATCCGGCAGGTTGCCCGCCAGGCCCATAATGATGGCGATATCGGTATGGTGACCTTTGCCGGTCAGCGACAGGGAGCCATAGACATCTACAACTACGCGGGTGGTGTCGTGCAGCATTCCGCGCGCAATAAGATCGTCCGTGAACTGTTTACCTGCTTTCATTGGCCCGACGGTGTGCGAGCTGGAAGGACCAATACCAATTTTAAAAATATCGAAAACGCTAATCATGATGCGTCCGTTGCTTTACGTCAGAGGAGTAGATTGCGCCATCCGAAGATGGCGCGGGAGGCATTACGCGAACAGCGAATAGAAGATAGCGGAGATAGCAATCAGACCCATAACCACAACGAAGACGTTGCTGATCTGGCCGCTGTATTTACGCATCGCTGGCACTTTCTGAATGGCGTACATCGGCATCAGGAACAGGATCATCGCGATGACCGGGCCGCCCAGGGTTTCGATCATGCCGAGGATGCTCGGGTTCAGGGTCGCAACCGCCCAGGTGGTCAGCAGCATGAACAGGGCAGTAATTTTGTTCAGCTTGTTGATTTCAATGCTCTTACCTTTACCGCGCAGAGATTTAATCACCATACCGTTAAAACCTTCACGCGCGCCCAGGTAGTGGCCGAGGAAGGATTTAGTGATAGCGATAATGGCGATGATTGGTGCCATCCAGGCAATCACCGGGGCATTAAAGTGGTTCGCCAGGTAAGAGAGAATCGAGATGTTCTGCTCTTTCGCTGCCGCCAGATCCGCCGGGGAGAGGCTCAGTACGCAGCTGAAGACGAAGAACATAACGGTCAGCACCATCATCACGTGAGCGCGAGCCAGGATACTGGAGCACTTCTTCTCGGCGCCCTGGCCGTACTCTTCACGCTTCGCCACGGCGAAGGAGGAGATGATCGGCGAGTGGTTAAAGGAGAAGACCATTACCGGGATTGCCAGCCACAGGGTCATCCACAGGCCATTACCGGTGGCGGACGCGCTGCTCAGGGAGAGGGTTTCCAGCGCTGCGCCGTTCCACTGAGGGATCAGGTAGCAGGCCAGCACCATCAGGGCGATAACGAACGGGAACACCAGCACGCTCATCGCTTTTACAATCATCTGCTCACCGAAGCGCACGATAGTCATCATGCCGACAATCAGGATCAGCGACAGAATGGCGCGCGGTGGCGGCGTCATGCCCAGCTGGTGGGTCATAAAGCTGTCAACGGTGTTGGTGATAGCCACGCTATACACCAGCAGGATTGGGTAGATGGCAAAGAAGTAGAGCAGGGTAATCAGCTTACCTGCGCCAATCCCGAAGTGCTCTTCAACCACTTCAGTGATGTCTTCGCCCGGATTTTTGCCGGAGAGCACAAAACGGGTCAGGCCGCGGTGTGCGAAGTAGGTCATCGGGAACGCAATGATTGCCATGATGATCAGCGGAATTAAGCCGCCAACACCCGCGTTAATAGGCAGGAAGAGAACACCAGCGCCGATTGCTGTGCCGTACAGGCCAAGCATCCACATGGTATCGGTTTTACGCCATCCGCTTCGGGTTTCAATCGAAGCAACGGTGCTGGTTTGAGTGGTTTCCATCTGTGTCTCCAGGAAGTAGCTAATGTCAGGTTTCTGGTCAAATTCGATGCAAAAAGGGCTAATCGTAATATGAAATTCGCTCAGTGACGGTTTTTATATAATTTTTCTCCGTAACTATCGGCGGGCGGAAAGATACATTTTCGTAATGGATCTATCAGTGATCCCGATCTCAAATGCAATAATCTACTTTTGAGGTGGATATCTTTAGACCATTTATCTGCTAATAAAACATCACAGCGAATTTCTGGGCGCGAAGGCTAACATTAACGATATGTAGCGTGATAGAGAGCCCGGGAATATAGGTGTCATACGCTGTAAAAGTGAGTTTTTAGAGGATTTTTTCGTGATTTAAAACGTTTGTAGCTAATAAATAACGCTTAGAAATTGTACGTAATCGTTTGCGTTTGGTTATCTAAACGCAAAAAGATAAGTTACGGTGATATCTCAAGCCACGCCATGTGGCTGAAGGGAATAAAAAAGCCGGGCGGCTGAAGGCGATTCCCGGCGGGGGAGAGTGAGAAGGTGCCCGACACGCAGCCGAGCACGGGTGTTATGCGCAAATCTCGTAGCAGGGGATGTAGGCGCTGCCCGGAAGTTTCATACGATGCTGAGCGACAAAGCCCTGGAGCAGATCGTCCATGCGGCGCATCATTTCGCGGTCGCCATGAATTTTATAGGGACCAAACTCCTCGATGGCCTGGATACCCACCTCTTTAACGTTACCGGCCACGATGCCTGAGAAGGCGCGACGCAGATCGGCGGCCAGCGTTTCAACCGGCTGATCGGGGTAGAGCTTCAGGTTAGCCATATTTTCATGGGATGGCTCAAACGGGATCTGCAGATCGGGCGAAATACGGATCGACCAGTTAAAGCTGTAGGCATCCCCGGTATCCCGGCGGTTCTCTTTCACCAGCGGCATGGCCTTTTTCATCTGGCGTGCCACTTCTGCGGCATCGTCAATAATAATGCGATAGTGACGACGGGCCGTTTCTCCCAGCGTATGCACAATGAACTCATCCAGGACGCGGAAGTAGTCGGCGCTCTCTTTCGGGCCGGTGAGGATCAGCGGCAGCACCTGATCGTGGTTTGCCGGATGCATCAGAATGCCCAGCAGATAGAGCAACTCTTCTGCTGTCCCTACGCCGCCCGGGAAGATGATAATCCCGTGGGCGATACGGACAAACGCCTCCAGACGTTTCTCAATGTCCGGCATGATGATCAGTTCGTTAACCAGCGGATTGGGTGGTTCAGCGGCGATAATAGACGGCTCGGTCATACCGATGAAGCGGCCCTCTTTGTAGCGCTGCTGCGCATGGCCCACTGCCGCTCCCTTCATTGGCGCCTCCATCGCACCCGGGCCACAGCCTGTGCAGATATTCAGCTCGCGCAGACCCAACTGGGTGCCCACGCGACGGGCGTAGAGATATTCGGTTTCGTTAATGGAGTGACCACCCCAGCACACCACCATGCTTGGCGCTTCGCCCACGTGCAGAGCACGGGCGTTACGCAGAATAGAGAAGACCAGGTTGGTAATATGAACGGAGCTTTCCAGGTTCAGATGCTGAAAACGACCGGCGTTATTGATCTGGCCGTTCACAAACAGGATATCGCGCAGGACCGCAAACAGGTTGGCCTGCAGCGCACGAATGATGCGCCCGTCAACAAAGGCCTCTTCTGGCGGGTTAATCAGTTCCAGCTTTACGCCACGTTCGCGGCGCAGGACATTGATATCAAAGCTTTCAAAGCGCGACAGCAACTCTTTGCTGTTGTCGGTGAGGCTACCGGAGTTCAGAACGGCAAGTGAACAGTTGCGAAACAATTGATAAAGATCGCTGCTGGCCGTGCTCTTGAGCATGTCCACTTCCAGCTGCGACAACATATCCATTGAGCCAAGCGGGCTAATATGTGTAATCAAGTGAGCTCCTTACGGGACGTTTATCGTCTTTCCCCGTTGATTACAATAGCCCTGGCTTATGACCTTTCACAACCTAAAGCGCGGAACATACCGCGCATATTATAAATTTATTTATTTTACTGACGTACTAACCGACCGATGGCAGGAACAAAATCGGTATTGCTGCGCCACGGGTTGATATCCAGTCCGCCGCGTCGGGTATAGCGGGCATAGACGCTGAGCGCCTCCGGCTGGCAGAAATGAAGAATATCGTTGAAGATGCGCTCCACGCACTGCTCGTGGAACTCATTGTGGTTACGGAAGGAGACCAGGTAGCGCAGCAGCTTCTCACGATCGATTTTTGCCCCGCGATACTGGATCTGCACCGAACCCCAGTCAGGCTGATGGGTAATCAGGCAGTTGGATTTGAGCAGGTGGCTGACCAGCGTCTCTTCCACCACTTTGCCGCTGGCACTCTTTTCCAGCCACGCGGTGTCAAACTGATAGTTGTCAATCTCAATATCTTGATCGTCGATGCAGGTGCCGTGGAAGTGGGCGATGGGCTGGCCTTCAAGCTCATCAATCCGGTAGAGCGCCACCGTGACCTTGCCCTGGGCACAGGCGCTTAAATCCCTCTCCAGAGTGCGCTGTACCGCTTCCCAGCTCTCAAAGCGGGTCTGGTTAAAGCTGTTGAGGTAGAGCTTAAAGCTTTTGGACTCCACCAGATTGACGCTGGTGTAATCCAGCTCAACATGACCCACTGCCACCTGCGGTAAACCGCGGGCGTTAAGCCAGGAGAGCTCGTAGAGCGTCCAGATATCGCCGCCGTGGAAAGGCAGGGCATCGGCCTTCAGGCCCAGCGGATCGCGGTTGAGGCTGCGCGGCACCCCCTGCAAAAGGCTGGCATCGTAGATGTCGCGGTAGGCTGTGCTTTTGCCCAGCGTCAGGCCCGATAAGGCATCATGGTTTTCGTAAGACATGTTTCATTGTCACTTTAAAGGTAAACTATGGGCTGAGTGTATCCTGGCTTATATGAAGAGAGAAACCGGTGGATAAAGAGACTGCTGCTGCGTTAACCGCATTTACCACGCGTTACTGTGACGCCTGGCATGAACAGAAAGCGTCATGGCCGCAAAGCGAAGAGCTGTACGGCGTGCCTTCACCCTGCATTATCACCTCTTCCGGCGAGACCGTGACCTGGCAGCCGCAGCCGTTTACCGCTGAGCAGAGTGTAAAAGCCATTGAACGTGCCATGGACATTGTGGTACAACCTCCGGTTCACGCGTTCTATACCACACAGTTCGCCGGGGATATGTGCGCTCGCTTTGATAATGAAGCGATGACGCTGCTGCAAACCTGGAGCGAAGAAGACCTGCTGCGCGTGCAGGAGAACCTGATTGGGCACCTTGTTACCCAGAAGCGCCTGAAGCTATCGCCAACGTTGTTTATCGCCACGCTCGACAGTGAAATGGACGTTATCTCTGTCTGCAACCTTACAGGTAACGTGATAAAAGAGACGCTGGGTACGCAGAAGCGTCAGATCCTCTCCGCTTCCCTTGCGGATTTTCTTAATCATCTTCATCCCGTAGTGTAATCCTGCATACTACTGCGCGTGTGAGAGATCTCTTACAGAGTTTGTGAGAGATCGCCCTTATTAGTTGAATGCTTTAACCATCCCGCTATTTAATAATCACTAATTTATCAGTAACTTGTCTTTTTAAAACGCTTAGCACAGATACGCAAACTTTTTAATTTGGCTTACGTAGTACCTTGTAAGACGAAGCGGAATCATGGATTCTATCTCCGTCGACAGGAAGCCGACACAAGAAACGAACATCAGGATGATGACGTTTCTTAATAAGGACACGTCAGGAAGACGCTACAAGGAAGGCTTCAGGATGAAGCAAGAGGATCACGCAGGACGCGTTGAAGGACACCTCCAGGAAGGAGAATGAGAGCCGGTACAGATGTCCGGTGGGTCAGGAAGACCAGGACGCTTCAGGAAGAAGCAGTCACATCAGGACGATGTGCGCAGGATGCAGCGGTCAAGGGAAGACCAGGCCTTAGGGTCAGAGGAAAAGTTGTCACGGATGAGCAGGGAGCACTAAAAGTAGCTGGATTGCTACGAAACGAACCGGGAGCACTGTTTTTACAGTGCTCCCTTTTTTTATTTCTGCGTGGTCTTTGCTATGCTGCGCGCCGTTCACATTTTCAGTTGAGGTTTGTATGACCCATCACGACAACGTGCGCGCGCAACTGCACGCCATTGAAGCTTTACTGCGCGACCATCAGCTGTGGCAGGAGACGGCGCCGCAGCCAGAGGCTTTTGAGAGCACGCAACCTTTCTGTATGGATACCCTGGAGCCGTTTGAGTGGCTGCAATGGGTCCTCATTCCCCGCATGCATGCACTGCTCGACAGCGGCCATCCGCTACCCCAGAGCTTTGCCGTGGCGCCCTATTATGAAATGGCGCTGGACGCTGCTCATCCGTCACGCGACGCGGTGCTGGCCGTGCTGCTGGCCCTCGATACGCTCTTCGGCGACGAAGCATGATCGAGATCCTCTATCAGGATGAGTGGCTGGTCGCTGTTAATAAGCCCTCCGGCTGGCTGGTGCACCGTAGCTGGCTGGACCGGGATGAAAAAGTGGTGGTGATGCAGACGGTGCGCGACCAGATCGGTCAGCATGTCTTCACTGCCCACCGTCTGGACAGACCCACTTCCGGCGTTCTGCTGATGGGGCTCTCCAGCGAGGCCGGTCGACGTCTGGCGCAGCAGTTTGAGCAGCATCAGATCCAGAAACGCTACCATGCGATTGTCCGGGGCTGGCTGACAGAGTGCGCCACGCTCGATTACCCCCTGACGGAAGAGCTGGATAAAATTGCCGATAAGTATGCCCGCGACGACAAAGGCCCGCAGCCCGCGGTAACCGACTATCGCGGCATGGCGACCACTGAAATGCCCGTTCCCACCAGTAAGTTTCCCACCACGCGCTATAGTCTGATTGAACTGGAGCCGAAAACCGGGCGTAAGCACCAGCTGCGACGCCACCTTGCCCATCTTCGCCATCCGATCATCGGCGACAGCAAGCATGGCGACTTGCGGCAAAACCGCAGCGCCGCGGAGCATTTCGGCTGCCATCGTCTGATGCTACACGCCAGCCAGCTGCAACTTATCCATCCGTTTACCGGCAAGCCACTGACGATCCGGGCCGGGCTGGACGAGGTGTGGATGCAGGCGTTGTCACAGTTTGGATGGCGCGGACAACTCCCCGAAAATGAAAGGGTTGAGTTTGACGTAACCAACGTTCAGGATGATCGGAACGAGCGTTTAATCAGGGAGTAAAACATGGCGGTAATCGGAATTTTTGTCGGCACGATGTACGGTAACTCGCTGCTGGTGGCAGAAGAGGCCGAAGCGATTCTGGCAGGCATGGGTCATAAAGCCACGGTCTATGAAGATCCCGATCTGGCCGACTGGGAAAAATATCAGGGCCAGTATGTGCTGGTGGTCACCTCGACAACCGGGCAGGGCGATCTCCCGGACAGCATTGTTCCGCTATTCCAGGGAATTAAAGATAAGCTGGGTTATCAGCCGGAAATGCGTTACGGCATTATTGCGCTCGGTGACAGCACTTACGCGAATTTCTGCGGTGGCGGTAAGCTGTTCGACGCTCTGTTACAGGAGCAAAGCGCGCAGCGCGTGGGTGATATGCTGATGATTGACGCCTCTGAACACCCTGAGCCGGAAGGCGAATCCAATCCCTGGGTTGAACAGTGGGGCACATTGCTAAAATAAGTTCCTGCCCTCCCTGAGCGGAGGGCCAGAACCCTTTGCCAGTTAACAAAGCGACCATGCAGCCAGTATAAGTTAACTGAATCGAGTAAGCTTTGGGCAATCGCCCGTAAATCCTCATCTGAAGCGCGGTTATTAGCAGGCATTTTCACTGCGTCAAGCGACCTGTTTCACACTCCCGTTATTCCCTGGCACTGGCCTCCCCCTTACGGGCAGGCAGTTTTCATTTCCGTGAAGTCTCTTCCATTGTCCTGGGCTTTTGCCACAAACAACCGCACAGAGCCGTGCCAATGTTGTGTTGATGCACGGTGAGAGGGGCCAGGTTCCTTTCTTATACTTTTTCCGCCAGTTAATAAAAATGCAGTCAGTAAGGCGAAACGACCTACATGTTCGAACTGCAAAAACACATACACGTCATTCTGATTACCCTACGGTTGAGCTGTTCAGAATGAACGTAGCGAAAACGCTATGATTCAGGAGTGCAAGAATGAGTTCATTAAGCCAAGCGGCGAGCAGCGCTGAAAAGCGTACTAACGCCCGCTACTGGATAGTGGTGATGCTGTTTATCGTCACATCCTTCAACTATGGCGACCGCGCCACCCTGTCGATTGCCGGTTCAGAAATGGCAAAAGATATCGGTCTGGATCCGGTCGGTATGGGGTATGTTTTCTCGGCATTTTCATGGGCCTATGTTATCGGCCAAATTCCTGGCGGTTGGCTGCTGGATCGCTTCGGTTCAAAACGCGTCTATTTCTGGTCCATTTTCATCTGGTCCATGTTTACCCTGCTGCAGGGCTTTGTCGATATCTTTAACGGCTTTGGCATCATTGTCGCGCTCTTTACCCTGCGCTTCCTCGTCGGGCTGGCAGAAGCCCCATCCTTCCCCGGCAACAGCCGAATCGTGGCTGCCTGGTTCCCGGCTCAGGAGAGGGGAACGGCGGTCTCCATTTTTAACTCTGCACAATACTTTGCCACCGTCATCTTTGCGCCCATCATGGGCTGGCTGACGCACGAGGTGGGCTGGTCGCATGTGTTCTTCTTTATGGGCGGTCTGGGCATTGTGATCAGCTTTATCTGGCTGAAAGTGATCCACGAACCGAACCAGCATCCCGGCGTAAACCAGAAAGAGCTGGACTACATTGCCGCAGGCGGCGCGCTGATCAACATGGATCAGGCGAGCAGCAAAGCGAAAGTCCCGTTCAGCCAGAAATGGGGCCAAATCAAACAGCTGGTGGGTTCCCGCATGATGCTCGGGATCTATCTCGGCCAGTACTGCATCAACGCCTTAACCTACTTCTTTATTACCTGGTTCCCGGTCTATCTGGTGCAGGCGCGCGGCATGTCGATTCTGAAAGCCGGGTTTGTCGCCTCCGTTCCGGCAATCTGCGGCTTTGTGGGCGGCGTACTGGGCGGGGTAATTTCCGACTGGCTGATGCGTCGTACTGGCTCGTTGAATATCGCCCGTAAAACGCCAATCGTGCTGGGTATGCTGCTCTCCATGACGATGGTGATGTGTAACTACGTGAACGCAGAGTGGATGATTATCGGCTTTATGGCGATGGCCTTCTTCGGTAAAGGTATCGGGGCGCTGGGCTGGGCGGTGATGGCAGATACCGCGCCGAAAGAGATCAGCGGTCTGAGCGGCGGTCTGTTCAACATGTTCGGCAACATCTCCGGGATCGTCACCCCGATCGCCATTGGCTACATTGTCGGTACCACCGGTTCGTTCAACGGGGCGCTGATCTACGTCGGTATCCATGCCCTGGTAGCGGTACTGAGCTACCTGGTCCTGGTGGGTGATATCAAACGTATCGAGCTGAAACCTGTTACGGAGCGTTGATGATGAGTATGCAATCCAGCCCTGTCGTCACTGAAATGAAGGTTATCCCGGTTGCCGGCCAGGACAGTATGCTGCTGAACATTGGCGGCGCGCATAACGCCTGGTTTACCCGTAATATCGTGGTACTGACCGATAACGCCGGGAATACCGGCGTAGGTGAAGCGCCTGGCGGCGAGGTGATCTACCAGACCCTGGTGGATGCCATTCCGCAGGTGGTGGGTCAGGAGGTGGCGCGCCTGAACAAAGTGGTGCAGCGCGTACACAAAGGCAACCAGTCTGCCGATTTCGATACGTTCGGCAAAGGTGCCTGGACCTTTGAGCTGCGGGTGAATGCGGTGGCGGCGCTGGAAGCGGCGCTGCTGGACCTGCTCGGCAAAGCGCTGAACGTGCCGGTGTGTGAACTGCTCGGCCCTGGAAAACAGCGCGATGCGGTCACCGTGCTGGGCTATCTCTTCTACCTGGGCGATCGCACCAAAACCGATCTCCCTTACCTCGAACGTTCGCCGGGCAGCCACGAGTGGTATCACCTGCGCCACCAGGAGGCGCTCTCCAGTGAGGCGGTGATCCGCCTCGCGGAAGCGGCGCAGGATCGCTACGGCTTTAAGGATTTCAAACTGAAAGGCGGCGTTCTGCCGGGCGAGCAGGAAATTGAGAGCGCCCGCGCCCTGAAAAAACGCTTCCCGGATGCCCGCATTACCGTGGATCCCAACGGCGCCTGGCTGCTGGATGAAGCTATCGCCCTGTGCAAAGGGCTGGGCGATGTCCTGACCTACGCCGAAGATCCGTGCGGCGCCGAGCAGGGTTTCTCTGGCCGTGAGGTGATGGCGGAGTTCCGCCGCGCCACGGGCCTGCCGGTAGCGACCAACATGATCGCCACCAACTGGCGCGAGATGGGACATGCCGTCATGCTCAACGCGGTCGATATTCCGCTGGCGGACCCGCACTTCTGGACCCTTTCCGGCGCGGTACGGGTGGCGCAGCTGTGCGATGACTGGGGCCTGACCTGGGGTTGTCACTCCAACAACCACTTTGATATTTCGCTGGCGATGTTTACCCATGTCGGTGCCGCCGCACCGGGCACGCCGACCGCTATAGACACCCACTGGATCTGGCAGGAAGGCGAAGCGCGCCTGACTAAAAATCCACTCGAAATTAAACACGGCAAGATTGCCGTACCTGACGCTCCGGGGCTTGGCGTGGAACTTGACTGGGATCAGATCCACAAAGCGCATGAGGCGTATAAGAAACTGCCAGGCGGCGCGCGTAATGACGCAGGCCCGATGCAGTACCTTATCCCCGGCTGGACCTTTGACCGTAAACGCCCGGCGTTCGGTCGCCACTGATTAAAGGATGGAATTATGAGCACGTCTACTACTCCTGTTGTGACCTCCATGCAGATTATCCCGGTCGCGGGTCATGACAGCATGCTGATGAACCTGAGCGGCGCCCATGCCCCGTTCTTCACCCGTAATATTGTGATTATCAAAGATAACGCCGGTCACACCGGGGTAGGTGAAATCCCGGGTGGCGAGAAGATCCGTAAAACGCTGGAAGATGCGATCCCGTTAGTGGTGGGTCAAACCCTGGGCGCCTATAAAAACGTTCTTAACGCCGTCCGTAACGAATTTGCCGACCGTGACGCAAGTGGCCGCGGGTTGCAGACCTTCGACCTGCGCACCACTATCCACGTGGTGACCGGTATTGAAGCGGCGATGCTCGACCTGCTGGGCCAGCATCTGGGCGTTAACGTCGCCTCCCTGCTGGGTGACGGGCAGCAGCGCACCGAAGTTGAGATGCTGGGCTACCTGTTCTTTGTGGGCAACCGCAAGCTGACCCCGCTGCCGTACCAGAGCCAGCCGGATGAGCAGTGCGACTGGTATCGCCTGCGCCATGAAGAGGCGATGACCCCTGATGCGGTGGTCCGTCTGGCGGAAGCCGCCTACGAGAAGTACGGCTTTAACGATTTCAAACTCAAGGGCGGCGTGCTGGCAGGAGAAGAAGAAGCCGAATCGATCATTGCACTGGCGAAACGCTTCCCACAGGCGCGCGTCACCCTCGATCCAAACGGCGCATGGTCGCTGGACGAGGCGATCCGCATCGGTAAGCGTCTGAAGGGCGTGCTGGCCTATGCGGAAGATCCGTGCGGTGCCGAGCAGGGCTTCTCCGGGCGTGAAGTGATGGCCGAGTTCCGCCGCGCCACCGGTCTGCCAACCGCCACCAACATGATCGCCACCGACTGGCGTCAGATGGGGCATACCCTGTCGCTGCAGTCGGTGGATATCCCGCTGGCGGATCCGCACTTCTGGACCATGCAGGGCTCGGTGCGCGTGGCGCAGATGTGTCACGAGTTCGGCCTGACCTGGGGTTCGCACTCCAACAACCACTTTGATATCTCGCTGGCGATGTTCACCCACGTGGCCGCTGCCGCGCCGGGCAACATCACCGCCATCGACACCCACTGGATCTGGCAGGAGGGCAACCAGCGCCTGACCAAACAGCCGTTCGAAATCAAGGGCGGTATGGTGCAGGTACCAACCACACCGGGTCTGGGCGTGGAGCTGGATATGGATCAGGTGATGAAGGCGCACGAGCTCTACCTGCAGCACGGTCTGGGCGCACGCGACGACGCGATGGCGATGCAGTACCTGATTCCGGAGTGGACCTTCAACAACAAACGCCCTTGCATGGTGCGTTAAGTCCGGTGCCGGTTCCTGCGGGAGTCGGCATTATCTCTTGCGTGACGGGTGTATGCTTA
The DNA here is from genome assembly GCF_055805075.1 of Leclercia sp. GHBNCSD. Lineage (NCBI taxonomy): Bacteria > Pseudomonadati > Pseudomonadota > Gammaproteobacteria > Enterobacterales > Enterobacteriaceae > Leclercia > Leclercia sp. GHBNCSD. The sequence goes on from NZ_JBQVYO010000001.1 coordinate 2,905,489, forward strand.
TGGTAGTCAACATGCGTAAGGACGGCTTATGAAAATAGTGATCGCACCGGACTCTTACAAAGAGAGCCTGAGTGCCCTGGCAGTGGCAACGGCGATAGAGCAAGGATTTTGCGAGATTTTCCCCACGGCGGAGTACGTGAAACTGCCGGTTGCCGATGGCGGGGAGGGCACCGTGGAAGCGATGGTCGCCGCCACCCAGGGTGAAATTATTCAGGTACGCGTAACGGGGCCGCTCGGCGAGCATGTTGACGGTTTTTATGGCCGCTCCGGCGATGGAAAAAGCGCATTCATCGAGATGGCGGCGGCCAGCGGTCTGGAGCTGGTTCCCCCGGCCCAGCGCAATCCGCTGAAAACCACCTCCTGGGGAACCGGGGAGCTGATCCGCCATGCCCTGGATGCAGGCGTAAAACATATCATCATTGGGATTGGCGGCAGCGCCACTAACGATGGCGGCGCAGGGATGGTGCAGGCGCTTGGTGCGAAACTGCTGGACGAACAGGGTCACGCCATCGGTCCCGGCGGCGGTGAACTGGAAAGGCTGGCACGTATCGATATCAGCGGTCTGGATAAACGACTGACGGCGTGCCGCATTGAGGTGGCATGCGATGTCACTAACCCGCTGACCGGCGACAATGGCGCGTCCGCCGTGTTTGGTCCGCAAAAGGGGGCGACCTCAGAGATGATCGTGCGCCTCGATCGCGCGCTGACGCAGTATGCCCGGATCATCGCCCGCGACCTGGACGTTGACGTGCTCGGGCTGGCGGGTGGCGGCGCGGCGGGCGGTATGGGCGCGGCGTTGTATGCGTTTTGCGGCGCGCAGCTGCGCCAGGGTATTGAAATCGTCACCGATGCGCTCAATCTCGACGGCCTGGTGGCCGATGCCGATCTGGTGATCACCGGCGAAGGGCGGATCGACAGCCAGACCGTTCATGGCAAAGTGCCGGTAGGGGTGGCGAAGATTGCCAAACGCTACAATAAACCGGTCATTGGCCTCGCGGGCAGCCTGACGGCGGACGTCGGCGTGGTGCATGACCATGGCATCGACGCGGTGTTCAGCGTGATTTATACCGTCTGTACGCTGGAAGAGGCGCTGGAAGAGGCCGAAGAAAACGTGCGGATGGCGGCCCGCAATATCGCCGCCGTATTAAAAGTGGGAAGGGGGCTGTAATCCCTTCTGTTCCCCCTCTTCCTGTCGGGAGAGGGGCCTTACGACCCCAGCACCTTCATCGCTTCCCGCGTGACGTTATCCATCTCATCCAGCAACTCCAGGAACTCCGGCTCTAGCTCGCTTTCCGGCGTACCGGAACGTAACTGCTGCTCCAGCAGCTGACAGAGATTCTTAAGACGCGGCACCCCGCTGTACCCGCAACTGCCGTGCAGCTTATGGATCGCCCCGACCAGGTCTTCCGGGTTTTCTCCCACCAGTTGTTCTTCCACTTTATTGCGGATCTCTGGCAGGAACGCGACCAGCATCTGCAGCATCTCCCGCGCGAGGTCATTTTTGCCCGCCGCCTGACGCAGCGCCAGCTGCCAGTCGAGGGTGGCACTGACGTTAGTCACAATCTCCGGGGCCGCCGGCGGAATCTCCGGTGCGGGGATCCAGTTGCCTGTGGTAGGGCCGGGTTTGTAGCGCAGCAGCAGGCTGTGCAGTTTCTCTTCTTCAATCGGCTTCGCCAGATAGTCGTTCATCCCGGCGCTCAGCAGCTTCTCCTTTTGCCCCGCCATCGCATGCGCCGTCACGGCAATCACCGGGGTTTGCTGCTGATGAGGAAGCTGGCGAATCAGTTCACAGGCGCGGATGCCGTCCATACCGGGCATCTGAATATCCATCATGATCAGGTCAAACTGCTTCTCCTTCGCTCGCTCCACCGCCTGCAGACCGCTCTCGCACAGTTCGACATGCTGAACCTGATCCTCCAGCAACGCCCCGATCAGCTTCAGGTTGGCGGGGTTGTCATCCACCGCCATCACGGTCATCGGCAGTTTGCTCTCATCGCTGGTCATCGGTGCGATGTGATGGTTCAGACGGCAATATTCCGTCAGCGTTGGCAACAGGCGCGTGGCCGTCAGCGGTTTCAGCAGGCAGGCGGCCGCCCCGTCATGTTTTAGCTCCTCGGCGTTGATCTGGGCATGGCAGGGCAGGGCCAGCAGCAGGTAATCGGTCATCGAGGCCGCTTTCGCCAGCCGCTCCTCCTGCATGGTCAGATCGCCGGTAAAGGTCACCGGGATCCCCAGCAGCAGGATGTCGTAATGGTCAACCGGCAGCGTGGAGAAGTTCGGGCTGTAGACCACCTCCAGCGGCGTCGTGCTTAACACATCGAGGGTGCTTTGCGCGGCGGCGGTATTGGGCTCCACGTACGCCAGCCGTTTACCCTGCAGGCAATCCATGGCCGGACGATCGGTCAGCACGTTCGGGTTCAGGTCGAGGTTGATATGGAACCAGAAGGTCGAACCCCGGTTAGGCTGGCTGTGGAAGGAGATATCGCCCCCCATCTCATTAACCAGTTTTTGCGTGATGACCAGCCCCAGCCCGGTACCGCCGTGGCGGCGGGAGATACTGGCGTCGGCCTGGCGGAAGGCCTGGAACAGCCGGGACTGATCGCGCTCAGGAATACCGATCCCCGTGTCGCGGATCTGCACCTCAATCTGCACTTTGGTATTGCTGATGGAGCGTTTTTCGACCAGCACGTCGATGTTCCCGCTCTCGGTGAACTTAATGGCGTTACCCACCAGGTTGGTGATCACCTGTTGCAGGCGCAGCGGATCGCCAATGACGTTGTCCGGCACATCATTTTTAATGTTCAGCGTAAGCTCCAGCCCCTTGTCGTGGGAGGAGTGCGCCAGTAGGGTGACCACCTCATCCAGGGTGTTGCGCAGCGGGAACGGAATACTCTCGAGGATCAATTTGCCCGCTTCGAGCTTGGAGAAGTCCAGTACGTCATTGATGATCGCCAGCAGGTTGTTGGCGGAGCGTTCAATGGTATGCAGGTGGTCACGCTGGGTCGGGTTGAGCTCGGTTTTCAGCGTCAGGCGGGTAAAGCCAATCACCCCGTTGAGCGGGGTGCGCAGCTCGTGGGACATATTCGCCAGGAACTCCGACTTGATGCGTGCCGCCTCCTGGGCGCGTTTTTTAGCCAGATCCAGCTCAACGTTCTGGATCTCCATCTGCTCCAGCGTTTCGCGCAGGTCGGAAGTAGCCTGATCGACGTTATGCTGCATCTCCTCATGGTATGCCGCCAGCGACATGGCCATTGAGTTGATGCCGTTTTTCAGCATATCCAGCTCGCCGAGCATAAAGCCTTCGACGCGGCTGTCGAGCTGGCCCCGGCGGATCCGGTCGACGGTATTTACCATGTTGCGGATGGGGCTGGTTACATCCCGCATCAGACGCCAGCCGAAGATCAGCGCAATGCCGATACAGAACAGCATCATCACCGTGGAGATAAAGATCTCCCGGTACTGTTGCAGCCGCACGGACTTGAGATCCAGCTCCAGCGCCACATATCCCAACAGATTGTTATTGGGCTTAGCGTCCGACGCGGGAGATTCATCCGGTGAATAGCTTTCCGAAATAATAGGGGTGCGCAGGATCATTTTTTCATCCTGGCGGATCACGCTCAGCCGTTTTGGAAACGCCGTACCATCCGGCAGCTTCAGGGTGTCGGGATCAAGCTGAATATTGGAGGTCACAAACAGGTGATTATTTTGGTCATACACTGAAATCGCCCGCACAATGTCCGAATGACGACGGTGCAGAATGCTGATGAGCTGGCCGATGGGCTCGCGATTTTGCAGGTTCATGCCGTACTCGCTGGAGACCGCGAGCGGCTCAATAATGCTGGCACCGGCGTCCTCGAGCTGACGTTGCAGGTCGTTATAACGGTGCACCACGAAGAAGGTACTCAGCAGTAAACCAATGAGTACGGTAGGGGCGAGGATCAAAATCATCATGCGCGCACGCAGGCTGTAGTTGGTCATGGAGTTCCGTTATGGGACAATTAGAGTCAATATGTTCATTTGAGAAAATTCCCGGCGATGGCGCAATTCTACTCTGCAAAGCGACGCGTGACGACGCGTCAGATCATAACTGTTGAAGTGACAGACCTCGATCCGTTCGGACAGGGGGTGGCGCGCCACGAGGGCAAGACCGTATTTATTCCCGGCCTGCTGCCCCAGGAGCGTGCGGAAATCACCCTGATGGAAGAGAAACGTCAGTACGCACGCGGGCAGGTAAAGCGCCGTCTTAATGATAGCCCGGAACGTGAAACGCCTCGCTGCCCGCACTTTGGCGTCTGCGGCGGCTGCCAACAACAGCACGCCAGCGTCGCGCTGCAGGAGCGCAGCAAAAGCAACGCCCTGGCGCACCTGCTGAAGCACGACGTCGATGAGGTGATCGCAGATAAACCCTGGGGCTACCGCCGCCGGGCGCGTCTGAGCCTCAATTATCAGCCGAAAACCGCGCGTCTGGAGATGGGCTTTCGCAAGGCCAACTCCAGCGACATCGTTGATGTCAGAGCGTGCCCCATTCTGGTGCCCCGTCTTGAGGCATTGCTGCCAGAGGTGCACAAATGCCTCTCTGGCCTGCAGGGGGTCCGCCATCTTGGGCACGTTGAGCTGGTGCTGGCGAACAGTGGCCCGCTGATGGTGCTGCGCCATACGGCGCCGTTGTCGGCCCGGGATCGTGAAAAACTGGAACGCTTTTCGCATTCTCATGACCTTGCGCTTTATCTCGCCCCGCAAAGCGAGATACTTGAGCAACTGAGCGGCGAAACGCCCTGGTATGATTCAGACGGGCTACGCTTAACGTTCAGCCCGCGCGACTTCATTCAGGTTAACGACGGCGTTAACCAGCAGATGGTCGCGACCGCGCTGGCGTGGCTGGATATTCAGCCGGAGGACCGGGTACTCGACCTGTTTTGCGGGATGGGCAACTTTACCCTGCCGCTGGCAAAACGGGCACGAAGCGTGGTCGGCGTTGAAGGCGTGGCGGCGCTGGTGGAAAAGGGGCGCGATAACGCTGTTCACAATGCGCTGCAAAACGTGACATTTTTTCACGAAAATCTTGAAGAGGATGTTACCCAGCAGCCATGGGCGGCGCACGGTTTCGATAAAATCCTGCTTGATCCGGCACGCGCGGGCGCGCCAGGCGTGATGCAGCATATTATTAAACTGGCGCCCAAACGCGTGGTCTATGTTTCCTGTAATCCGGCAACGCTTGCCCGCGATAGCGAGGCGTTATTAGCGGCGGGTTACCAGATTCAGCGTCTGGCAATGCTTGATATGTTCCCGCACACTGGGCATCTGGAATCAATGGCGTTGTTTGAACACAATTGATGAGTTTCGGCTTGTCGAATTCGACAGGCAGGGGTCCCTAAAGGAGAGGACAATGGTTGCGGTAAGAAGTGCACATCTCAATAAAGCTGGTGAGTTTGACCCACAAAAATGGATCGCAAGTCTGGGGATTGCCAGCCAGCAGTCGTGTGAACGCTTAACCGAAACATGGGCCTACTGTCTGCGCACCACGCAGGGGCATCCCGATGCCGAGCTGCTGCTGTGGCGCGGCGTAGAGATGGTTGAGATCCTCTCCATGCTGAGTATGGATATCGACACCCTTCGTGCGGCTATGCTCTTCCCGCTGGCCGACGCCGAGGTGGTCACAGAAGAGGTGCTGCGCGAAAGCGTCGGGAAATCGATCGTGGCGCTGATCCACGGCGTGCGCGATATGGCGGCCATCCGTCAGCTCAAAGCCACCCACACCGATTCGGTCTCGTCTGAACAGGTGGATAACGTGCGTCGTATGCTGCTGGCGATGGTGGATGATTTCCGCTGTGTGGTCATTAAGCTTGCCGAACGCGTCGCCCACCTCCGGGAAGTCAAAGACGCGCCGGAAGACGAACGCGTGCTGGCGGCGAAAGAGTGCACCAACATCTATGCCCCGCTGGCGAACCGTCTGGGCATCGGCCAGCTGAAATGGGAGCTGGAGGATTACTGCTTCCGCTACCTGCACCCGGCGGAATACAAACGCATTGCTAAGCTGCTGCACGAACGCCGTATCGATCGGGAACACTACATCGATGAGTTTGTCGGCGGCTTACGTAAGTCGATGAAAGAAGAGGGGGTGAAGGCTGAAGTCTATGGCCGTCCGAAGCATATCTACAGCATCTGGCGCAAAATGCAGAAAAAGCATCTCGCCTTTGACGAGCTGTTTGATGTGCGCGCCGTGCGTATCGTCGCCGAGCGGCTGCAGGACTGCTACGCCGCGCTGGGGATTGTCCACACCCATTACCGTCACCTGCCGGATGAGTTTGACGACTATGTCGCCAATCCGAAACCGAACGGCTACCAGTCGATCCATACCGTGGTGCTGGGGCCGGGCGGCAAAACCGTCGAAATCCAGATCCGTACTAAGCAGATGCATGAGGAGTCCGAGCTCGGCGTCGCCGCGCACTGGAAGTATAAAGAGGGGCCCACAAGCGGGGCGCGCTCCGGTCACGAGGATCGTATCGCCTGGCTGCGTAAGCTGATTGCGTGGCAGGAGGAGATGGCCGACTCCGGTGAAATGCTCGACGAATTGCGCAGCCAGGTCTTTGACGACCGGGTCTACGTCTTTACGCCGAAAGGCGACGTGGTTGACCTGCCGGCAGGCTCAACGCCGCTCGACTTCGCCTACCACATCCATAGCGATGTGGGGCATCGCTGCATCGGCGCCAAAATCGGCGGGCGTATCGTGCCGTTCACCTACCAGCTGCAGATGGGCGACCAGATTGAGATCATCACCCAGAAACAGCCGAACCCGAGCCGCGACTGGCTGAACCCGAACCTCGGCTATGTCACCACCAGCCGCGGGCGCTCAAAAATTCATGCCTGGTTCCGCAAGCAGGATCGCGACAAGAATATTCTTGCCGGACGCCAGATCCTCGATGACGAGCTGGAGCATTTAGGCATCCACCTGAAAGAGGCAGAAAAATTCCTTCTGCCGCGCTACAACTTTAACGAGCTGGATGAGCTGCTGGCCGCCATTGGCGGTGGGGATATTCGTCTTAACCAGATGGTGAATTTCCTGCAGGCGCAGTTCAACAAACCGAGCGCGGAAGAGCAGGATGCGGCGGCGCTGAAGCAGCTTCAGCAGAAGAGCTACGCCCCCTCGCACCGTGGCAAAGAAAAAGACAAAGGCAGAGTGGTGGTGGAGGGCGTCGGCAACCTGATGCACCATATTGCCCGCTGCTGCCAGCCAATCCCGGGGGATGAGATTGTCGGCTTTATCACCCAGGGGCGCGGGATCTCCATTCACCGTGCGGACTGCGATCAGCTGGACGATTTACAGTCTCACGCGCCGGAACGCATCGTGGATGCGGTGTGGGGCGAGAGCTATTCCGCCGGTTATTCACTGGTAGTGCGGGTCTCAGCCAACGATCGCAGCGGCCTGCTACGCGATATCACCACCATTCTGGCGAACGAGAAGGTGAACGTGCTGGGCGTCGCCAGCCGCAGCGATACGCGCCAGCAGCTCGCCACCATTGATATGACCATCGAAATCTATAACCTGCAGGTGCTGGGCCGTGTGCTCGGCAAGCTGAACCAGGTGCCGGATGTGATCGACGCCCGTCGTCTGCACGGCGGATAATCGCACCTTCTTTTGTAGGCCGGGTAAGGCGCAAGCCGCCACCCGGCATTTTTTTATCAGGACAAAACTATGACCCAAATCGACCGCCTGCTCGGCATTATGCAACGTCTGCGCGACCCGGAAAACGGCTGTCCGTGGGATAAAGAGCAGACTTTCGCCACCATCGCCCCCTACACGCTTGAAGAGACCTACGAGGTATTGGACGCTATCTCCCGGGAAGATTTTGACGATCTGCGCGGCGAGCTGGGAGACCTGCTATTCCAGGTGGTGTTCTATGCGCAGATGGCCCAGGAGGAGGGACGCTTCGATTTCAACGATATCTGTGCCGCCATCAGCGACAAGCTGGAGCGCCGTCACCCGCACATCTTTGGTGATGCCACCGCCGAAAACAGTACCGAGGTTCTGGCCCGCTGGGAACAGATTAAAAGCGCGGAACGGGCTGAAAAGTCGCAACATTCGGCGCTGGACGATATTCCGTTAAGCCTGCCGGCGCTGATGCGCGCGCACAAGATTCAGAAACGCTGCTCGACGGTGGGGTTTGACTGGACATCCTTAGGCCCGGTGCTCGACAAAGTGCATGAAGAGATTGACGAGGTGATGCACGAAGCGCAGCAGGCGGTAGTGGACCAGGAGAAGCTTGAAGAGGAGATGGGCGATCTGCTGTTTGCCACCGTCAATCTTTCTCGTCATCTGGGCGTCAAAGCCGAAATGGCGCTGCAGAAAGCGAACCTCAAATTCGAGCGCCGCTTCCGGGAAGTGGAGCGCATTATCGCGGCGCGCGGCCTGGAAATGACCGGCGTGGACCTCGACGCGATGGAAGAAGTCTGGCAGGAAGTAAAACGCCAGGAATCTGATCTCTAACGGGTTTTTGCGATCAAGCGCAATTTGTGTGATTTTTTAAATGACAAGCGCTTGATTTGCGTCAAAAACATTTACCCAAAAGGGGCTATTTTCTCACTCCCAATATGAGTCAAAGCCTGAGACAGGAGACGGAGAATGAAAGTTTGTGGCGCTCGCCGTGTTCGGGTATACTACTTTCCCGTCCTGGTTATTCCATCGTTTCACCCTAACTTCTCAGGTTCAGCATGACAACGAACTATATTTTTGTGACCGGCGGGGTTGTATCCTCTCTGGGTAAAGGCATTGCCGCAGCCTCCCTCGCAGCCATTCTTGAAGCCCGTGGCCTCAATGTGACCATGATGAAGCTGGATCCGTACATCAACGTCGATCCAGGTACCATGAGCCCGATCCAACACGGGGAAGTGTTCGTTACTGAAGACGGCGCTGAAACCGACCTGGACCTGGGTCACTACGAGCGTTTCATTCGCACCAAAATGACCCGCCGTAACAACTTCACGACTGGCCGTATCTACTCCGACGTTCTGCGTAAAGAGCGTCGCGGTGACTACCTGGGCGCAACCGTTCAGGTTATCCCACACATCACCAACGCCATTAAAGAGCGCATCATTGCTGGTGGTGAAGGCCACGACGTCGTGCTGGTAGAAATCGGCGGTACCGTAGGCGATATCGAATCCCTGCCGTTCCTCGAAGCGATCCGTCAGCTGGCGGTTGATATTGGTCGCGAACACGCGCTGTTCATGCACCTGACCCTGGTGCCTTACATGGCTGCCGCAGGTGAAGTGAAAACCAAACCGACTCAGCACTCCGTTAAAGAGCTGCTCTCCATCGGTATTCAGCCAGATATTCTGGTCTGCCGCTCCGATCGTGCGGTTCCGGCCAACGAACGTGCAAAAATTGCATTGTTCTGTAACGTGCCAGAAAAAGCCGTTATTTCAATGAAAGATGTCGATTCCATTTATAAAATTCCGGGCCTGTTGAAATCACAGGGCCTGGACGATTATATTTGTAAACGATTCAGCTTGAACTGTCCGGAAGCTAACCTGTCTGAATGGGAACAGGTTATTTACGAAGAAGCGAACCCGGCAGGCGAAGTGACTATCGGTATGGTCGGCAAGTACATCGAACTGCCGGACGCCTATAAGTCCGTTATCGAAGCGCTGAAACACGGTGGCCTGAAAAACCGCGTAACCGTCAACATCAAGCTGATCGATTCGCAGGATGTTGAAACCCGCGGTGTAGAAATTCTGAAAGATCTGGATGCTATTTTGATCCCTGGCGGCTTCGGCTACCGTGGCGTTGAAGGCAAGATCGCCACCGCACGCTATGCGCGTGAAAACAATATTCCTTACCTCGGCATTTGCCTGGGTATGCAGGTTGCACTGATTGAATTTGCCCGTAATGTGGTGGGCATGGAAAACGCGAACTCTACGGAATTTGTGCCAGACTGTAAGTACCCTGTTGTGGCGCTGATTACCGAATGGCGCGACGAAGAAGGTAACGTCGAAGTCCGTACCGAGAAAAGCGATCTGGGTGGCACGATGCGTCTGGGTTCTCAGGCTTGCCAGCTCTCTGATGACAGCCTGGTACGCCAGATGTACGGTGCGCCAGTCATCACTGAACGCCATCGTCACCGTTATGAAGTGAACAACCTGCTGTTGAAACAAATTGAAGCTGCGGGTCTGCGTATTGCGGGCCGCTCCGGGGATGATCAGTTGGTCGAGATCATCGAAGTGCCGAACCACCCGTGGTTCGTTGCCTGCCAGTTCCACCCGGAATTTACTTCTACGCCGCGTGATGGACATCCGCTGTTTGCTGGCTTTGTGAAAGCCGCGACGGAGTTCCAGAAGCGTCAGGCGAAGTAAGAAAAGTTAGAACGGCAACGCGTACCAGAGGTACGCGTTGTTTGTCTGGAGTTTTAGTTTAACTTGTACTGAGGAAAATCTAATGTCCAAAATCGTTAAAGTCATCGGTCGTGAAATCATCGACTCCCGTGGTAACCCGACTGTTGAAGCCGAAGTACACCTGGAAGGTGGTTTCGTAGGTATGGCTGCTGCGCCGTCAGGTGCTTCTACTGGTTCCCGCGAAGCGCTGGAACTGCGCGATGGCGACAAATCCCGCTTCCTGGGCAAAGGCGTAACCAAAGCGGTTGGCGCAGTAAACGGTCCTATTGCTCAGGCAATCCTTGGCAAAGATGCCAAAGATCAGGCTGGCATTGACAAGATCATGATCGATCTGGACGGTACTGAAAACAAATCTAACTTCGGTGCGAACGCAATCCTGGCTGTTTCCCTGGCTAACGCCAAAGCAGCAGCTGCTTCTAAAGGTCAGCCACTGTTCGAACACATTGCTGAACTGAACGGCACTCCAGGCAAATACTCTATGCCAGTTCCGATGATGAACATCATCAACGGCGGTGAGCACGCTGACAACAACGTCGACATCCAGGAATTCATGATTCAGCCGGTTGGCGCGAAAACTGTTAAAGAAGCCATCCGTATGGGTTCTGAAGTTTTCCATCACCTGGCAAAAGTTCTGAAAGCCAAAGGCATGAACACCGCTGTTGGTGACGAAGGTGGTTATGCACCTAACCTGGGTTCTAACGCCGAAGCACTGGCCGTAATCGCTGAAGCAGTTAAAGCAGCAGGCTACGAGCTGGGCACCGACATCACCCTGGCGATGGACTGTGCAGCATCTGAATTCTACAAAGACGGTAAATACGTTCTGGCTGGCGAAGGCAACAAAGCCTTCTCTTCCGAAGAGTTCACTCACTTCCTGGAAGAGCTGACCAAACAGTACCCAATCGTCTCCATCGAAGATGGTCTGGACGAGTCTGACTGGGATGGTTTCGCATACCAGACTAAAGTCCTGGGCGACAAAATCCAGCTGGTTGGTGATGACCTGTTCGTAACCAACACCAAAATCCTGAAAGAAGGTATCGAGAAAGGCATCGCTAACTCCATCCTGATCAAATTCAACCAGATCGGTTCTCTGACCGAAACTCTGGCTGCGATCAAAATGGCGAAAGACGCTGGCTACACTGCCGTTATCTCTCACCGTTCAGGCGAAACTGAAGACGCGACCATCGCTGACCTGGCTGTTGGTACCGCTGCTGGCCAGATCAAAACCGGTTCTATGAGCCGTTCTGACCGTGTTGCTAAATACAACCAGCTGATTCGTATCGAAGAAGCGCTGGGCGAGAAAGCACCTTACAACGGTCGTAAAGAGATCAAAGGTCAGTAATTCACGCTGAACTTTCATCTTTAGAAAAACCCGCTTCGGCGGGTTTTTTTTATCATTACACCGTCGGTACGCGATGACGTGTGCATACCGCCTGTTCAATAATTTCGGCAGCCCGTGCTGCCCCTCCGGCATTTATCAGCTGAGTCTGGAGGGCGGTGATGCGCTGCGTGTACTGCTTATTTTCCAGCAGGTCGAGAAGATGCTGGCTGAGCGTGCGGCTCGGCGAAAAACGGCAGGCCTTCAGGCCAATGCCGCTGAAGACCACTCGGGCGGCGACGCCTGGCTGATCAAACGCCAGAGGTACGGCGAGGATCGGCGTGGCGGTGGCGATGGCATCCATAACCGTATTCAGCCCTGCGTGGGTGATGACGGCGCTGGCATCGCGCAAGACCGCCAGCTGATCGGTAAATCCTACGGTTTGCGCCCCCGCACGCGCCAGCCGGGCGGTTTGACTTGCATTGAGTCTGTCACAGTGGGCAATAAGCAAGGGCACACCAGCCTGTCGGCAGGCGCGGGCAATCGTGCGGAACAGCCCGTAGCGGTAGCCCTGGAGCGTGCCCAGTGAGGCAAAAACAAACGGCTTCTTATTGCCGGTAGAGACCGTTGGCGGATCGTAGCGTAGCGGGCCTACCTCATGGAAGCAGGCGGGCAAGGTGCGTGGAAAATCAAAGCCCGGGATGGTCTGGCTGATTTGCGCCAACGGCGACAGGCATTGATCCAGCCTGGTGCGCGAGGGCAGACCAAACGCCCGGGCATGACAGGCAATGACCCGCCCCTGTTTCGACATCAGCCAGTCATAAACATCCGCGCTGGAGGCGTATAATTTCCGGCTGCGATTGCTGGTGCCATAGCGAAAAGGCATCACCGGCAAGGGAATGGTGTTATCCCGGTTTACCGGCAGGGCGCAGCAGATAGAGATAAAGGGCAGGTTGAGCGCTTGTGCAACCAGCCCTCCTGCCGGCTCCATCTGATCGACAATCACGGCGTCAATATTGTGCTGTTTGAAGGCGAGAGGCAGTTCACGGCACAGCATATCGGTAACGCTTGCCATGTCTGATATCAGGCGGAAAAAACCCGGCTCGTGCATCGCAGACGGCGTCGGGTGACCCACGGCGATGAAGTGCGCCTGCGGTTCCCTGAGCAGCGTGCGGGCCTCTTCCTGCTGAAAAAAAGTGACCCGATGGCCGCGCACGATAAGGTGTTTTGCCAGTGCTTCCATAGCGCGCATATGGCTGTATAACGGTAGCGTTATTACCGCAAAATGGCTCATTCTGCTTGTCCAGTATTCTGATGGCTACTCAGTCAAAGGGGTTAACGTCGACAGCCGGGTGGGCGATATCTTAAAAGCGTAGCGTAAGTTTTAATGTTTTTAACATTGCCTTCTGACCACGGCTTTCCACCCTAAGGCTGTTAACCTGGCTATCCTTAAACTGACCGGAATAAAATCGTGACGGGGGTTGTTTTGCCTGATTATGTGCGATCTGCAATAATGCCCCCCCCGTAAATCTGACCAGAGATAACTATGCAGTACCCGATTAACGAGATGTTCCAGACCCTGCAAGGCGAGGGTTACTTCACCGGCGTTCCCGCTATTTTTATTCGTCTGCAGGGATGCCCGGTTGGCTGTGCCTGGTGTGATACCAAACATACCTGGGAAACGCTTAGCGATCGGGAAGTGTCACTGTTCAGCATTCTGGCGAAAACCAAAGAGAGCGACAAATGGGGCGCAGCAAATCCGGAAGATCTGCTGGCGATCATTGGTCGTCAGGGCTGGACGGCGCGCCATGTGGTGATCACCGGCGGTGAACCTTGCATTCACGATCTGATGCCGCTCACCATGCTGCTGGAGAAGAACGGCTTTAGCTGTCAGATTGAGACCAGCGGCACCCATGAAGTGCGCTGCTCCCACACCACCTGGGTGACGGTATCGCCAAAAGTCAATATGCGTGGCGGTTACGACATCCTCTCCCAGGCGCTGGAGCGTGCCGATGAGATCAAACACCCGGTCGGGCGCACGCGCGATATCGAAGCGCTGGACGAGCTGCTGGCAACGCTGACGGACGAAAAACAGCGCGTTATTGCGCTGCAGCCCATCAGCCAGAAAGAGGATGCCACCCGTCTGTGTATTGAGACTTGTATTGCGCGTAACTGGCGTCTGTCGATGCAGACGCACAAATACCTGAACATCGCCTGATAGCCCTGCGGCCTCTGTTACTAAGGGGCCCGCAATTTGGGTAATAACGCCCAGGCCACCACCGCCGAACCGAGACAAATCGCACTGTTAAACAGCAGCGCGTACTGTGCGGCGCTGGCCATGCCCAGCGGCAGCAGCAGGGCATACAGTGAAGCCGTTACGGCGATCCCCATTGCTCCGCCCAGCGAACTGCCCATCTTATAGATCCCTGATGCCACCCCAACTTTGCTCTCTGGGGCGTTCATCACCGCCGTGTCTGTCGATGGCGTGGCATAACAGCCCAGCCCGAGGCCAAACAGGACGTTGCTGAAAAAGACGGTCACGATATAGATCTCTTTGCTCAGGAAAGTGCAGGAGATAAAGGTGATGCCGATTGCGGTCAACACCGGGCCGGTCATCATCGGCAGGCGGGCGCCATAGCGTTGAAGCAGCTTTTCTCCAACGCGAATCATGGCGAGCACCGTCACCAGATACCCCAGCGTCATCATTCCGGTTTGTAAAGGCGTCAGATGATGGCCCTGCTGTAACCAGATGCTGGTGATCATCATGGTGCCAATACAGCCGTTGAGCATGAAGTTTGAGAGCACCGCCGCGCTGTAGGCCCGGTTTTTAAACAGCGCAAAATCAATCAGCGCCGCATCGCCTTTGCGCAGGCCGGTATAGATAAAACCGAGTGCCGCGAGGATCGTTGCCCCCAGCACCGTCAGTGACAGGCCGCTGCCCCAGCCCCAGCTATGCCCTTTGCTGATAAACAGGTTGAGCAGCACCAGCATACAGACAAAACTCACCAACCCGCCAATATCCAGCTTGTGCTGACCAGCACTGGCGCTTCGGCTTTCCGGCGTACCGCGGATCAACAGCAGTGCAGCCAGGGCCATCGCGATGGAAAAAACAAAAATCCAGCGCCAGCCCAGGCTGGTGGCAATCGCGCCGCCAACAAACGAGCTCAGGCCACTGCCGCCCCAGGAGCCAATGACCCAGAAGCTGATCGCCCGCTGGCGCGCTTTACCGTCGTACCAGGTTTTAATCAGCGCCAGTGTCGCGGGCATAATGCAGGCTGCCGACAGCCCCTGGATCGCCCGTCCCAGCAGGAAAAGCACCGGTTCCCGGGTCAGAAACAGCAGGCCGCTGCCGATGATACTCAGCACCAGGCCGATAACCGTCAGGCGCACGCGGCCAAACTTATCGGCAAAGCCACCGCTGGCAACCACAAAGCAGCCGCTGAATAACGCGCTGAGACTGACTGCCAGCGTGAGCGTCTCCAGGGATATGTCGAGGCTATTTTTCATGGCCGGCACGACGTTAATCACCGACTGGGCAAATAACCAGAATGTCAGAACGCTCAGAACAATACCCGCCAGCAGTCGATCGTTACCTGCGAAAGCCGGGGTGCCTGTCAGGGGAACGGTACTCATTGTGCAGCCCTCCTGGGGATATGGGATCAACGCAGATAGTGTTCGGTCAGGGCGCTCCAGAGTGCGGCGCCGGTGATCAGGATCTTGTCGTTAAAGTCATAGCCCGGGTTATGCACCATGCAGCGATCCGCTTCATCGCCAGCGCCGATGGTGAAGTAACAGCCGTCAGGGTTCTTTTCAAGCATAAAGGCGAAGTCTTCACTGCCCATGAATGAACCGATAGCGGCCACAGCATCCTGTCCGAACAGATCCTGGGCGACGGTACGCACCATCTCGTTGGCCGCAGGATTATTGATGAGCACCGGGCTGCCGTTGATATGACGGATGGTGGCCGTGGCGTTGAAGCTCTCTGCCTGCGCAACGGCGATATCGTGGATGCGCTGCAGAACGGTTTGACGCACCTTTTCGTTCAGGGTGCGCACGGTCAGTTTCATCAGAACTTTGTCGTTGATGATGTTGGGCGCATGACCGGCCTGAATACTGCCGACCGTCACCACGGCGGGTTCAAATGGAGTGATATTGCGCGACACAATCGACTGCAGGGCGAGGGTAATATGGCAGGCCACCAGCGTCGCATCGACGGTATGTTCCGGCAGGGCACCGTGCCCACCCACGCCATTAACTTCAATGTGTATAGTGTCCGAGGAGGCCATCATGGCGCCATCGCGCAGGCCAATTTTGCCCAGTTTCTGCCCCGGCATATTATGCAGGCCAAAAATATGGTCGCAGGGGAAGGTCTCAAACAGGCCATCTTCGACCATCACCCGTCCGCCATACAGGAGCTCTTCCGCTGGCTGGAAAATCAGGTGCAGCGTGCCGTTAAAGTTGCGGGTGCGCGCCAGGTACTCGGCGGCATAGAGCAGGGTGGTGGTGTGGCCGTCGTGACCGCAGCCGTGGAATTTGCCTTCAACGGTGCTGCTCCACGCTTTGCCGCTCTCCTCCTGCATCGGCAACGCATCCATATCGGCGCGAAGACCAAGACGTTTGCTGCCGTTGCCCACTTTCAGGGTGCCGACCACCCCGGTTTTTGCCATCCCGTGATGTACCTCATATCCCCATTGCTGAAGCAGTTCCGCAACGCGCTGGCTGGTTTGCTGCTCCTCAAAACCGATCTCAGGATGCTGATGAAAATGTCGCCGCAGCTCAATAAACTGCGCTTCGTTGCCCTGCAGTGCTTCAACAATCGGATGTGTCATTTTTGTTATCCTTTTTTTATCAAACAATGCTAATTTCGAGTTTATGCCGATCGCAGCGACGGAAAATGCACTTTTTTGTTGTGAAGCGACGCATTATTTCTGATTGTTTTTCATACAATTCCGTTATGACAAAAAACAGCGCGTCATAATTTGTCTTCCCTGGAGGAACACATGGAGCAACGGGGTAGCGAGTTTTGGGTGAAGGTGCAGGATATTCGTCAGTTTCATCAGGAGGAGGACGACGCGCTGACGCTGCTGTGGCTGCTGGAAGGGAGCGCCGACCTGCACACCGACCAGCGGCAGATGACCCTGACAGCGGATAGCCTGACGATCGTTAATCGCAATCAACGCTGGCAGCTCACCAGCGAGAGCGGCAATACGACGATGTGTGTCATGCTTTCCGGGCGCTGGATCCAGCAGCTCTGTAGCGACTTTTTTACCCATGATTACGCCATCCCGCCCGAAGCCGGGAGCGGCTGGCCTCCTGGTGATGAGCTACGCCATCTTCTGCGCCAACTGCTGGTCTGCACCCTGATCAACGATCAGCATCGCTACCGGCTGGAGGCGACCCGCTGGCTGAGCGAGATCCTGCTCCTGCTGACCAGCCGGTTTCAGCAACCCGCCCGCCTGCTTCTGCGGGAACATCATCCGGGCGTAAGCAAACGCATCGCCCGAGTGGTGGAACGCATCAACGCCAGCTACACCCGACGCATTACGCTTGCTGAAATCGCCGGAAGCGAATTTGTTTCAGAAGCCTGGCTCTCCCGTCTTTTTCGCAAAGAGATGGGCGTCAGTTTTATGCAGTACATTACCACCCTGCGCCTTGAGAAGGCGGCCGACGCGCTTCGCCTGACCAACCGTCCGCTGCATCAGATTGCGCTGGAGCAGGGGTTCGCCAGTACGCGGATGATGAGCGATCTGTTCCGGCGTCATCACCAGATGGCCCCGGGAGCGTATCGCAAACAACGTCGTCATCACGCCGGGATGCCCCGTCTACGTCCAGGCAATGGGGAGCAGCGTTATCCGGTGGCAGTGGACAAGCTCTTCAGCCTGCTAAATGAAGCCGAAACGCGCGGTCGGGAGCCGTTGCCATTAACCCCGCATCCGGTGCAGGAGAGGGTGCTCGATCTGCATCTTCTCAAGCCCGCCGCGCCGCTGCGTCATACCCGAATGGTAGTGACGGTGCGTGAGCTGGACGATCTGCTGCGGGAGGATGTGCGCCGGGAGCTGGAAAAGCTGGGGGAGGCGATGCCTCTTTTCGGGATTGATATCGCTGAGCCATTTCTCAGTAGCCGCCTGTTTGCCAGCGGCTGGGACGATCCGCTGATGGCAGGTTATGCCTGCTGGTACAACCTTCATCAGGTCTTCAGCTGGCTTGCTCAAAAACAGTGGACGGTGCTGCTGCATACCGGCCTGACAACCCGCACCGACCTGCTGGCGCGTTTCTTACAGCAGTCGGTCAATCACTTTTCGCCTGAGATTACCGATCGCTGGCAATTTGTGATGCACTGGTCAACGCAGGCGAGCGAGGAGACAAGAGCGCAGGTCTGGCAGGCTCAGCGGGCGACGCTGCGGGAATATCTGCCGCAGGCGACGTTCGGCGTGTGGCACCGTTTTGCGCCCGGGCACACGGGGCATAACGATGAGGCTCTGCTGGACTCGACTCTCCTCACCCAGGCCGATTTTTTGGCCTGTCCGGCCGATGCCAATGAGCTTCTCGATCTGGCGCAGCTGGATCCGGCTCATCTCTCTTCCTCTGAAAACTATCCGGTGCAGAAGGTCCGGCAGATCCTGACCTCGCTTCGTCAGCGAAAGCTCTCGCTTCCGGTATGGCTGCTGTCGTGGAATACCCTCACCGGCAACACGCGCGCCACCAACGGCTGGTTTTTTCGTGGGGCACTGCTGATGCAAAACCTGCTCGGACTGTCGGAACAGGTGTGGCTGGCCGGGTTCTGGCTCAACTCGGGCTTACAGGGGGAAGCGCGGGCCAACAATACCATCGATACCTCGAGCCTGGCGCTGCAGTATAACCACGGCCTGCCGCGCCCGATCTATTGGGTAGTCTGGCTGTGGCGACGCCTGCGCGGTGAGGTGTTAGTCAACGAAAAGAATCTTCTGCTATTGCGCCACCACAACGGATACCAACTGCTGCTGCGCAATACGGTGGTGTTTAACCCGTTACTCTCCAGCGAAGAGGCTTTCATTCAGCGTTTTCGCCAGCAGTACCACGTTCAGCTGAAGGGGCTAAGCGGCAGGTGGCGGATTAAGTGTCATCTGTTTGATCAGCACAACGGCGCGCTGTACCCCTTGATTGAAGGCGTGCGCAGTGAAAGGGGACCTGACGAAGAGATGTGGCGCTGGATGGAGCATAAAGCGCGTCCAACGTTGTCAATGCGTGATGAACGGCTTCATGATGGCTGGCAGATTACGGCGTCGCTGGAAAGCAACGCGCTGATGCTCTTTGAGCTCGCGCCGTTGCTCTCTCATGAGACGTAATTATTCGCCGCGGTAGACGCAGCCCGCGGTGCAGGTCTCTTTGATCATTACCGCACTCAGCAGCGGCACCAGCGGTTTGATCTCATTCCAGATCCATTTTGCCAGCACTTCGCTGGTCGGATTTTCAAGACCCGGAATATCGTTCAGATAGTAATGATCGAGGCGATCGTAGGTCGGCTTGAAGGCGGCCTTCAGCTCGGCAAAATCCATGATCCAACCGGTATACGGATCGACTTCACCCGTGATCTCCAGACGCACCATAAAGGAGTGTCCGTGCAGACGACCACATTTATGCCCTTCCGGGACGTGAGGCAGATGGTGGGCGGCTTCGAAGATGAAATCTTTAAACAGTGTGGTGGACATCGTGGACTCTCAAAAATGCGGAAAAAACCGCCGTAGAGTACCGGAAAGTACATTTTTTATCATTAACTAAAACGGGCATTATGGTCAGGGGCACCTGACAGCGTAATAAGGGCTGTTTTTTGTTTTATTTTTCAAATAGATGGTTAATCACTTTTATTGTTAAGAACAATAGCTAAAAGAGGTTAGTCCATTTGGTTATTTATTATTTCCATCCTGTCTTTAATTGTTATGATCCGTGCCGTTAACCTTACACTCTGTTCTGTCTTTCAGATAAAAATTCAGCTTTGCTACTGGAACATAACGACGCATGACAACACAGGCCCCTCCTTCAAATTTGCTTCCCCTGAACCCGGAGCAACTGGCACGCCTGCAGGCGGCCACCACTGACTTTTCACCCACCCAGCTGGCCTGGGTATCCGGTTATTTCTGGGGAATGCTCAATCAACAGCCGGGTGCTGTGGCGAGTGCGCCGGCTACGGCTGTAGAGATCCCGGCAATCACGCTTATCTCCGCCTCGCAAACCGGCAACGCCCGTCGCGTGGCGGAAGCCCTGCGCGACGATCTGCTCGCAGCCAAACTGAACGTGAACCTGGTGAACGCCGGGGACTATAAATTTAAGCAAATCGCGTCAGAGAAGCTGGTTATCGTTGTGACCTCAACCCAGGGCGAAGGTGAGCCGCCTGAAGAAGCGGTTGCGCTGCATAAGTTCCTGTTCTCGAAAAAAGCGCCAAAACTGGCGGGCACCGCCTTTGCGGTCTTCGGCCTTGGCGACTCTTCCTATGAATTCTTCTGCCAGTCGGGCAAAGATTTCGACAGCAAACTGGCCGAGTTGGGGGCAGAACGCCTGCTGGACCGCGTCGATACCGACGTTGAATACCAGTCTGCGGCGGCCGAATGGCGCGCGCGCATTGTCGAGGTGCTGAAAGCCCGCGTACCGACCGGGACGCCAGCCCAGGCGGCAGCCACCGCCGCTGGCGCAGTCAACGACATTCACACCAGCCCCTACACCAAAGAGGCCCCGCTGACGGCGAGCCTCTCGGTGAACCAGAAAATCACCGGTCGCGATTCAGAGAAAGATGTGCGCCATATCGAAATCGATCTCGGCGACTCGGGTCTGCGCTACCAGCCGGGTGATGCCCTTGGCGTCTGGTACCAGAACGATCCGGCGCTGGTGAAAGAGCTGGTTGAGCTGCTGTGGCTGAAGGGTGACGAGTCGGTCAGCGTGGAAGGCAAAACGCTGCCGCTCTCTGAAGCGCTGCAGTGGCATTTCGAGCTGACCGTTAATACCGCGAACATCGTGGAGAACTACGCCACGCTGACCCGCAGCGAATCCTTGCTGCCGCTGGTGGGCGATAAAGCCAGGCTGCAACACTACGCCGCCGCCACGCCCATCGTGGATATGGTGCGTTTCGCGCCAGCCCAGCTGGATGCCCAGGCGTTAATCGACCTGCTGCGTCCGCTGACGCCGCGCCTCTACTCTATCGCCTCTGCGCAGGCCGAGGTGGAGAACGAAGTCCACGTCACCGTGGGCGTCGT
Source organism: Leclercia sp. GHBNCSD (assembly GCF_055805075.1). Lineage (NCBI taxonomy): Bacteria > Pseudomonadati > Pseudomonadota > Gammaproteobacteria > Enterobacterales > Enterobacteriaceae > Leclercia > Leclercia sp. GHBNCSD. The sequence continues at coordinate 2,926,414 of NZ_JBQVYO010000001.1, forward strand.
GCGTTACGACATCGAAGGGCGCGCCCGCGCCGGCGGCGCGTCGAGCTTCCTTGCGGATCGCGTGGAAGAAGAGGGCGAGGTGCGGGTCTTTATCGAGCACAACGACAACTTCCGCCTGCCCGCTAACCCGGAAACCCCGGTGATCATGATTGGTCCGGGCACCGGTATTGCGCCGTTCCGCGCCTTTATGCAGCAGCGCGCCGCTGACGAAGCGCCAGGTAAAAACTGGTTGTTCTTCGGCAACCCGCACTTCACCGAAGATTTCCTCTATCAGGTGGAGTGGCAGCGCTACGTTAAAGAGGGCGTACTGAGCCGCATCGATCTGGCCTGGTCCCGCGATCAGAAAGAAAAAATCTACGTACAAGACAAACTGCGCGAACAGGGCGCAGAGCTGTGGCGCTGGATCAATGACGGTGCCCACATTTATGTCTGCGGCGACGCCAATCGCATGGCGAAAGACGTTGAGCAGGCTTTACTGGAAGTGATTGCCCAATTCGGCGGTATGGATGCCGAAGCGGCGGATGAATATTTAAGTGAGCTGCGCGTCGAGCGCCGTTATCAGCGAGATGTCTACTAATGAGCGAAAAACATCCTGGCCCACTGGTGGTCGAAGGCAAACTGTCTGATGCCGAGCGCATGAAGGTTGAGAGTAACTACCTGCGCGGCACCATTGCCGAAGATTTAAATGACGGTCTGACCGGCGGTTTCAAAGGCGACAACTTCCTGCTGATCCGTTTCCACGGCATGTACCAGCAGGACGACCGCGATATCCGCGCCGAGCGTGCTGAACAGAAGCTGGAGCCGCGTCATGCGATGCTGCTGCGCTGCCGCCTGCCGGGTGGCATCATCACCACCAAACAGTGGCAGGCGATCGACAAGTTTGCCGGTGAAAATACAATTTACGGCAGCATCCGTCTGACCAACCGTCAGACCTTCCAGTTCCACGGCATTCTGAAGAAGAACGTGAAGCCGGTACACCAGATGCTGCACTCCGTCGGGCTGGACGCGCTGGCGACCGCCAACGACATGAACCGTAACGTGCTCTGCACCTCTAACCCGTACGAGTCCGAGCTGCATGCCGAAGCGTACGAGTGGGCGAAGAAGATCTCCGAGCATCTGCTGCCGCGTACCCGCGCTTATGCCGAGATCTGGCTCGATCAGGAGAAAGTGGCGACCACCGACGAAGAGCCAATTCTGGGCCAGACCTACCTGCCGCGTAAGTTCAAAACCACGGTGGTGATCCCGCCGCAGAACGATATCGATCTGCACGCCAACGACATGAACTTCGTGGCCATTGCCGAGAACGGCAAGCTGGTGGGCTTTAACCTGCTGGTGGGCGGCGGTCTCTCTATTGAACACGGTAACAAAAAGACTTACGCCCGTACCGCGAGCGAGTTTGGCTATCTGCCGCTGGAGCACACCCTGGCGGTGGCGGAAGCGGTAGTGACCACCCAGCGCGACTGGGGTAACCGTACCGATCGTAAAAACGCCAAGACCAAATACACCCTTGAGCGCGTGGGCGTTGAGACGTTCAAAGCCGAAGTGGAACGCCGTGCGGGTATCAAGTTTGAGCCGATCCGCCCGTACGAATTCACCGGGCGTGGGGATCGTATTGGCTGGGTAAAAGGTATCGACGATAAATGGCACCTGACGCTGTTTATTGAAAATGGCCGTATCCTGGACTATCCGGGTCGCCCGCTGAAAACCGGCCTGCTGGAGATCGCGAAGATCCACCAGGGCGAGTTCCGTATCACCGCCAACCAGAACCTGATCATTGCCGGCGTGCCGGAAAGCCAGAAGGCGAAGATCGAGAAGCTGGCGCGGGATCATGCTCTGATGGAGGCGGTTAAACCGCAGCGCGAAAACTCCATGGCCTGCGTCTCGTTCCCGACCTGTCCGCTGGCGATGGCTGAAGCTGAGCGTTTCCTGCCGTCGTTCACCGACAAGGTTGAAGCGATTCTGGAGAAACATGGCATTCCGAACGAACATATCGTGATGCGCGTGACCGGCTGCCCGAACGGCTGCGGCCGCGCGATGCTGGCCGAGCTGGGGCTGGTGGGCAAAGCGCCAGGGCGCTATAACCTGCACCTGGGCGGCAACCGTATCGGCACCCGTATTCCGCGCATGTTCCGGGAAAACATCACCGAGCCGGAAATCCTTGATTCCATCGACCTGCTTATCGGGCGCTGGGCGAAAGAGCGCGAAGCGGGTGAAGGCTTCGGCGACTTCACGGTGCGTGCGGGCATCATTCGCCCGGTGCTCGATCCCGCACGGGATTTCTGGGAGTAACCCACCCTTTGCCCGGTGGCGCTTCGCTTACCGGGCCTACAGGTTTTGTAGGCCGGGCAAACGCAGTGCCGTCCGGCAAAACAGGCAAACGAGGTTCTTATGTCCGTACTCGATCTAAACGCCCTTAACGATCTGCCAAAAGTCGAACGCATTCTGGCGCTGGCCGAAACCAACGCCCAGCTGGAGAGGCTGGACGCCGAAGGGCGTGTCGCCTGGGCGCTGGAAAATCTGCCGGGCGAATATGTGCTGTCGTCGAGCTTCGGTATTCAGGCGGCGGTCAGCCTGCATCTGGTGAATAAAATTCGCCCGGATATCCCGGTGATCCTCACCGATACCGGCTACCTCTTCCCGGAAACCTATCAGTTTATCGATGAGCTGACAGATAAGCTTAAGCTGAACCTGAAGGTCTACCGCGCAGAGCAGAGCGCGGCCTGGCAGGAAGCACGCTACGGCAAGATGTGGGAGCAGGGCGTCGAGGGCATTGAGAAATATAATGCCATCAACAAAGTTGAGCCGATGAACCGGGCGCTGTCCGAGCTCAACGCCAAAACCTGGTTCGCCGGCCTGCGCCGGGATCAGTCCGGTAGCCGGGCCTCTTTACCGGTTCTGGCGATCCAGCGCGGGGTGTTCAAGGTGCTGCCAATTATCGACTGGGACAACCGGACCGTATACCAGTACCTGCAACAGCATGGCCTGAAGTATCACCCGCTGTGGGATCAGGGCTATCTGTCGGTAGGGGATACCCACACTACCCGTAAATGGGAGCCGGGTATGGCAGAAGAAGAGACCCGTTTCTTTGGCCTCAAGCGCGAGTGCGGGCTGCACGAAGGGTAATGTTTGCCCGGTGGCGGCTACCCCTTACCGGGCCTACAAATGCGCATCCTGTTGGCCCGGTAAGCGCAGGGCCTCAGGCTTTCCCCGCTTTCGCCAGCTCTTTCACCAGCGGCAGCATCACCCGTACCACATCCCGGCTGCGGTGTTCAATCCGCTGCGGCAATGCCTTGTCGATGTGCTGCAGATTATCCAGCCTGACGTCGTGCCAGCTTGTTCCCGCTGGAAACGCTTTTGATTTTGCCTGCTGCTGATAACCATCCTTTTTGCCCAGGGACCAGTTGGTCGCTTCAACGTAGAGCACCGGGATCCCGGCTTTATCGAACACCTCGCCATCATTGCAGCAGCCGGTGCCTTTCGGATACGCGGCGTTGCCGCCCGGGTTGGTGGCAGCATAGATGCCGTGGGCGCGGGCAATCGCCAGCGCGCGGTCGCGGGTTAACTTGCGTACCGGTCCTGGGGTGGTTTTGCCGCTGTTGAAATAGAGCTTATCCCCCACAATCAAATTATCGAGGTTGATCACCAGCAGGGTGTTTTTCTTCTCGGCCGCGCTCATGCGTTTAAGGACATTCTCGGCACCCAGCCGTCCCTCTTCCTCGCCGCTGGTGGCGATAAAGCGGATGCTGTACTGGGTGGGAATATTTTTTAGCTGATCGGCCAGCTCCAGCATCACGCCGACCCCAGCGGCATTATCATCAATGCCCTGTAACGTGAGGCCGCCAAGATTGTTGTCGGCATCGCTGTCGCTCATCGGAGCATAGGTGTCCAGGTGCGCCAGAATAATAATCTGCTGCGCGGCTTTGCCTTCATGGGCCGCAATCACGGTACTGCCGGTGACGTTGTGCCAGTTTTTACTCAGATTGCGTGAGGTATAGATGTAGCGGCTCTGAAATGTGCGGATATCGCTCTGGTAGCCCATCCCGGCGAACTGCTGGCGCACGTAGTCAGCGGAGAGCATTTCGGCGGGGGTACCGGTCATCCGACCCGGGAAAAAGGTGGCAATATGACGTGCCTGCGTCGCGGCCATCTCACCCAGGGGCGAGGTCTTAGCCTGAACCGTTCCGATTAAGCAAACGCCGAGCGCCAGGGCAGCGTATCGGTGGCGCATTGCGGAAAACATAGTGAGTCCTTAAAAAAATAACGCAAAATTTTAACGCGCTTAGTATGAAACTGTGACCGCGCTTACACAATTTGATTTGCGCTTAAATGCCCGGAATGTCGCGCGTTAAGCACTTTTTGATATGAGCTTTTTCAGGGCGTTATTCCATTGAGTAACTACTCATTCCAATTCGTAATTTCATTCGCTCGTAGCCGCCCCCTATAGTCCCCCTATTCCTGGTTGTTAGCGAGTTGTAGCATTGTGGATTACCTTCCTTTATTCGCTGCTGTAAAAGACCGCCCGGTGCTGGTTGTCGGCAGCGGCGAAATCGCTGAGCGCAAAATTGCCTTTTTACATCGGGCAGGCGCTCGCGTGCAGGTTGTTGCCGAAGCGGACTTTGCTGAATCGCAAATCGACAATGTGGTGCTGGTGATTGCCGCCACCGAAAACCGGGCGCTCAACCAGCGCGTCTCCGATGCCGCCCACGCCCGTCACCGCCTGGTGAACGTGGTGGACGACCAGCCGCTCTGCTCCTTTATCTTTCCGTCAATTGTCGATCGCTCGCCGCTGCTGGTGGCGATCTCTTCTGGCGGGACTGCCCCGGTGCTGGCCCGCGTCTTGCGGGAAAAAATCGAAGCGCTGCTGCCGACAAGCCTGGGCCGCATGGCCGAGAAGGCCAGCTACTGGCGCAACCATCTGAAAACCCGCCTGACCAGCGTGGCGGAACGCCGTCGCTTCTGGGAGCGCGTATTTCGTGGCCGTTTTGCCAGCCTGATGCAGGCCGGTAATGAGACGGCAGCGCAACAGCTTCTTGAAGACGAACTCGATAACCCCGGCAGCACTGGCGGGGAGATCATTCTGGTAGGCGCCGGGCCAGGCGATGCTGGCCTGCTGACCCTGCGGGGGTTGCAGGTGCTGCAGGACGCCGATGTGGTTTTCTATGACCACCTGGTGAGCGACGGCGTGCGCGAGCTGATTCGTCGCGACGCCGAGCAAATCTGTGTGGGCAAACGCGCGGGCGGGCACGCTGTTCCCCAGCACGATACCAACCAGATGCTGATTGCGGCGGCCAAAGCGGGCAAAACCGTGGTACGCCTGAAAGGCGGCGATCCGTTCATCTTTGGTCGCGGTGGCGAAGAGTTACAGGCGGCAGCCGAAGCGGGCGTGCCGTTCCAGGTAGTGCCGGGGATCACCGCGGCCTCGGCGGTCACGGCTTATGCCGGCATTCCCCTGACGCACCGTGAATACGCCCAGAGCGTTACTTTTGTCACCGGCCACTACAAGGCCGACAGCACCCCGTTTGACTGGACGCATCTGGCGCAGAGCCGTCAGACCCTCGCCATCTACATGGGCACCATGAAAGCGGCGGAGATCGGCGAACAACTGATTCGACACGGGCGCGATGCGAATACCCCGGTCGCGGTGATATCCCGCGGCACGCGCGTCGATCAGCACGTGTCGATCGGAACACTACAACACCTTGCAACCCTGGCGAAAGACGCCCCGATGCCCGCCCTGATCGTGGTGGGAGAGGTGGTGCAGCTCCACAGCACGCTCGCCTGGTTCCAACATACAACCGACACAGAAGGCTTTAGTTCTTCTGTTATCAATTTGGCTTAAGGAACGGTTATGGATCAAAAACGACTGACGCACCTGCGGCAACTGGAAGCGGAGAGTATTCATATTATCCGCGAAGTGGCCGCTGAGTTTGCAAATCCGGTAATGATGTACTCCATCGGCAAAGACTCCAGCGTAATGCTGCACCTGGCGCGTAAAGCGTTTTACCCGGGCACGCTGCCATTCCCGCTGCTGCACGTGGATACCGGCTGGAAATTCCGCGAGATGTATGAGTTCCGTGACCGTACCGCCAAAGCCTACGGCTGCGAACTGCTGGTACATAAAAACCCGGAAGGGGTGGCGATGGGCATTAACCCGTTTGTCCACGGCAGCGCCAAGCACACCGACATCATGAAGACCGAAGGGCTGAAGCAGGCGCTGAACAAATACGGCTTTGATGCCGCTTTCGGCGGCGCCCGCCGCGATGAAGAGAAATCCCGCGCCAAGGAGCGTATCTACTCCTTCCGTGACCGCTTTCACCGCTGGGACCCTAAAAACCAGCGTCCGGAGCTGTGGCACAACTACAACGGCCAGATTAACAAGGGCGAAAGCATCCGCGTCTTCCCGCTCTCCAACTGGACCGAGCTGGATATCTGGCAGTACATCTATCTGGAAAATATCGAGATTGTTCCTCTGTACCTGGCGGCTGAACGCCCGGTGCTGGAGCGCGACGGCATGCTGATGATGATCGACGACGATCGCATCGACCTGCAGCCAGGCGAAGTGATCAAAAAGCGGATGGTGCGCTTCCGTACCCTCGGCTGTTGGCCGCTGACCGGCGCGGTGGAATCCGACGCGCAAACGCTGCCGGAGATCATCGAAGAGATGCTGGTGTCCACCACCAGCGAGCGACAGGGGCGCGTGATTGACCGCGACCAGGCAGGCTCGATGGAGCTGAAGAAACGTCAGGGTTATTTCTAAGGAGCCGCCATGAATACCACTATTGCTCAACAGATCGCCAATGAAGGCGGCGTCGAAGCCTACCTGCACGCCCAGCAGCATAAAAGTTTGCTGCGTTTTCTGACCTGCGGCAGCGTGGACGACGGTAAAAGCACCCTGATTGGCCGTCTGCTGCACGATACCCGTCAGATCTATGAAGATCAGCTCTCTTCCCTGCACAACGACAGCAAGCGTCATGGTACCCAAGGCGAAAAACTCGATCTGGCGCTGCTGGTGGATGGCCTGCAGGCGGAGCGCGAGCAGGGCATCACCATCGACGTGGCCTATCGCTATTTCTCTACCGAGAAGCGCAAATTTATTATCGCCGACACCCCGGGGCACGAGCAGTACACCCGTAATATGGCGACCGGCGCCTCCACCTGTGACCTGGCGATCCTGCTGATCGATGCCCGTAAAGGGGTGCTGGATCAGACCCGTCGTCACAGCTTTATCTCCACGCTGCTGGGGATCAAGCACCTGGTGGTGGCGGTTAACAAGATGGATCTGGTGAACTTCAGCGAAGAGAAGTTTAACGAGATCCGCGAAAGCTACCTGACCTTTGCCGAGCAGCTGCCGGGCAATCTCGATATCCGCTTTGTGCCGCTCTCGGCGCTGGAAGGGGATAACGTCGCTTCCCAGAGCGTGAGCATGCCGTGGTACAGCGGCCCGACGCTGCTGGAAGTGCTGGAGACCGTTGAGATCCAGCGCGACGTGGATACGCAGCCGATGCGCTTCCCGGTGCAGTACGTTAACCGCCCGAACCTCGATTTCCGCGGCTTCTCCGGCACGATTGCCTCCGGCAGCGTGCGCGTAGACCAGCGCGTGAAGGTACTGCCGTCCGGCGTGGAATCGGCCATTGCCCGTATCGTGACCTTCGATGGCGATCTGCAGGAAGCGGGGGCCGGCGAAGCGGTCACCCTGGTGCTGAAAGATGAGATCGATATCAGCCGCGGCGATCTGCTGGTGGATGCGCAGGAGTCGCTGCCTGCGGTACAGAGCGCCGCGGTGGATGTGGTGTGGATGGCCGAGCAGCCGCTGAGCCCGGGCCAGAGCTACGACATCAAGATTGCCGGGAAGAAAACCCGCGCCCGCGTCGACGGCGTTCAGTATCAGGTCGACATTAACAATCTGGCGCAGCACAGCGTGACTGAACTGCCGCTGAACGGCATCGGTCTGGTGGATTTCACCTTCGACGAGCCGCTGGTGCTGGACGAGTATCAGCAGAACCCGGTGACCGGCGGGCTGATTATTATCGATCGTCTGACCAACGTCACCGTTGGCGCAGGGATGGTGCGCGAACCTAAAGCGCAGGCGAGCGCGGTGCCGTCTGAATTCAGCGCCTTTGAACTGGAGCTCAACGCGCTGGTGCGCAAACACTTCCCGCACTGGGGCGCGCGCGATCTGCTGGGAGGCAAGTAATGGCGCAGCATGATGAGAACGTCGTCTGGCATCCTCATCCGGTCACGGTGGCCGAACGCGAACAGCTCCACGGTCACCGTGGGGTTGTGCTGTGGTTTACCGGGCTCTCGGGGTCCGGTAAGTCCACCGTCGCGGGGGCGCTGGAAGAGGCGCTGCACAAAGCGGGCGTCAGCACCTATCTGCTGGATGGCGACAACGTGCGCCACGGGCTGTGCAGCGATCTGGGCTTTAGCGATGCGGATCGCAAAGAGAACATCCGTCGGGTGGGCGAAGTGGCCAGCCTGATGGCCGATGCCGGGCTGGTGGTGTTAACCGCCTTTATCTCACCGCACCGCGCCGAGCGGCAGATGGTACGTGAGCGGGTGGGGAACAGCCGCTTCATTGAAGTGTTTGTTGATACCCCGCTGGAAATATGCGAGCAGCGCGATCCGAAGGGACTGTACAAAAAGGCCCGCGCTGGCGAGCTGAAGAACTTCACCGGCATTGATGCGGTTTACGAAGCGCCGGAAAACCCCGATATTCACCTGCAAGGCCAACAATTGGTAACAAATTTGGTGGGTCAATTATTAGACCTGCTCCGGCAGGGCGATATTATCAGATCCTGAGATGGTATTGATGGGGATGCTTAATCTCCATCAATATGTCACGGTCACAGGATCAGCTATGCGGAACAGTGAAAACTACATCATCACCGGGTCGGACACAGTATCGGCACATGACGAGACGACCTGGTCTTTTCCTGGGGCGATTGTCGGCTTTGCGTCATGGCTGATGGCACTGGGGATCCCTTTCCTGTTTTACGGCAGCAATACGCTGTTTTTCTTCCTTTATACCTGGCCTTTCTTTCTGGCGCTGATGCCCGTTGCCGTTGTGGTAGGGATCGCGCTCCACTCTCTGCTTCACGGCAAGCTGCTCTACAGTTCGTTTATCACCGTCTTAACGGTGGTCGCTATGGTGGGACTGTTATTTTTGTGGCTCATGGGATAAGTTCATCCATAATTCAAACCGTAACCAACTATGTGACATTGTTGGCTTGCGCGAATCTGCAAAAAAAATGTGGTACATTTGCCCGCAATGTTGCGGCATCTCTGTAGCCCCGATGTAGAGTCATGGGGAAAGTTATGGGATGATGATGCCGTTTTTCAGGGGGCAGGATGGGTAAACTTACGCTGCTGTTGCTGGCTCTGCTGGTCTGGCTTCAGTATTCGCTGTGGTTCGGTAAGAACGGCCTTCACGATTACAGTCGCGTCAGCGATGACGTGACGGCGCAGCAGGCAACAAACAGCAAATTAAAAGCGCGAAACGATCAGCTGTTTGCGGAAATTGACGATCTCAATGGCGGGCAGGAAGCCATTGAAGAGCGTGCGCGCAACGAACTCAGCATGACTAAGCCGGGCGAAACCTTCTATCGTCTGGTGCCGGATGCGTCTAAACGCAACCAGGGCTCAGTACAAAACCCTCGATAATCAGGCCCAGGATTACGCCATGGCAGTAACATTTTCCAACGTATGCGCCGTTGTGCCAGCCGCCGGGTTTGGCCGGCGCATGCAGACTGAATGTCCTAAGCAGTACCTTTCAATTGGTGATAAAACTATCCTTGAGCACACCGTGGCGGCGCTGCTGGCGAACCCACGTGTGACGCGGGTCGTTATCGCTATCAGCCCGGGCGACGTCCGCTTCGCCGCGCTGCCGCTTGCCCGCCACCCGCAGGTGACCGTGGTGGACGGTGGCGCAGAGCGTGCCGATTCGGTGCTGGCGGGACTGAAAGCCGCCGGTGACGCACAGTGGGTACTGGTGCACGATGCGGCGCGGCCCTGTTTGCATCAGGATGACCTGGCGCGGCTGCTGGCCATCAGCGAAACCAGCCGCGTTGGTGGCATTCTGGCCACGCCGGTCCGCGATACCATGAAACGCGGCGAGCCCGGCCTGCCGGCCATCGCCCATACGGTGGAGCGCGTTGACCTCTGGCATGCACTCACGCCGCAATTTTTCCCTCGCGAGCTGTTGCACCACTGCTTAACCCGTGCGCTGAACGAAGGCGCAACCATCACCGACGAAGCCTCGGCGCTGGAGTACTGCGGTTTTCACCCGGAACTGATTGAAGGGCGCGCAGATAATATAAAGGTGACGCGCCCCGAAGATTTACAGCTGGCAGAATTTTATCTTACCCGTTCGACCCATCAGGAGAAGGCATAATGCGAATTGGACATGGTTTTGACGTACACGCCTTTGGCGGCGAGGGCCCAATTATCATTGGCGGCGTACGCATCCCTTATGAAAAAGGACTGCTCGCGCATTCTGATGGCGATGTTGCACTGCACGCGTTAACCGATGCGCTACTTGGTGCGGCGGCGCTTGGCGATATCGGCAAGCTGTTCCCGGATACCGATCCGGCCTTCAAAGGGGCCGACAGCCGCGAGCTGCTGCGCGAAGCCTGGCGCCGTATTCAGGCCAAAGGCTATACCCTTGGCAACGTGGATGTGACCATTATTGCCCAGGCGCCGAAAATGCTGCCGCATATTCCTCAGATGCGCGTCTTTATTGCCGAAGATCTTGGCTGCCATATGGACGACGTCAACGTCAAAGCGACCACCACCGAGAAACTCGGCTTTACCGGCCGTGGTGAAGGCATTGCCTGCGAAGCCGTGGCGCTGCTGGTGAAGGCGGTGAAATGACGGACTTCGACAACCTGACCTACCTGCACGGTAAACCGCAGGGTACGGGGCTGCTGAAAGCCAACCCGGAAGATTTTGTGGTCGTCGAGGATTTGGGGTTCGAGCCGGATGGCGAGGGCGAGCACATTCTGGTGCGGATCCTGAAGAATGGATGTAACACCCGTTTTGTGGCCGATGCGCTGGCAAAGTTCCTGAAAATTCACGCTCGTGAAGTAAGCTTCGCCGGGCAGAAAGACAAACACGCCGTGACGGAACAGTGGCTCTGCGCGCGGGTGCCGGGTAACGGGATGCCCGATTTAAGCCAGTTCCAGCTCGAAGGCTGCCAGGTGCTGGAATATGCCCGCCATAAGCGCAAGTTGCGCCTCGGCGCGTTAAAGGGCAACGCCTTTACCCTGGTGCTGCGCGAGGTAAGCAACCGCGACGAGGTAGAACAGCGTCTTAACGCCATCCAGGCGCAGGGTGTGCCGAACTACTTTGGCGCGCAGCGTTTTGGCATCGGCGGCAGTAACCTGCAGGGGGCGCTACGCTGGGCGCAGAGCAATGCCCCGGTGCGCGATCGCAATAAACGCAGTTTTTGGTTGTCGGCAGCCCGCAGCGCGTTGTTTAATCAAATCGTCAGCGAGCGACTGAAAAAAACAGACGCGAATCAAGTTGTTGTCGGCGATGCGCTACAATTAGCGGGACGCGGCAGCTGGTTTGTCGCCACTGACGAAGAGCTGCGCGATGTGCAGGCGCGCGTCGAGGCAAAAACGCTGATGATCACTGCGGCCCTGCCGGGTACCGGCGACTGGGGTCCGCAGGGTGATGCGCTGCGCTTTGAACAGTCTGCCATCGCCGATGAAACAGAGTTATGCTCACTGCTGGGGCGGGAAAAAGTCGAAGCGGCACGCCGGGCGATGCTGCTCTATCCGCAACAGTTGAGCTGGAACTGGTGGGATGACGTAACCGTCGAGCTACGTTTCTGGCTGCCGGCAGGCAGCTTTGCCACCAGTGTTGTCAGGGAACTTATCAACACTTCGGGTGACTATGCGAATATTGCTGAGTAACGATGACGGGATCCATGCGCCAGGCATTCAGACGCTGGCGAAAGCGCTACGTGAGTTCGCCGAGGTGCAGGTGGTGGCTCCCGATCGTAACCGCAGCGGTGCCTCTAACTCGTTAACCCTCGAGTCGTCTCTTCGCACCTTTACCTTTGATAACGGTGATATCGCCGTGCAGATGGGCACCCCGACCGACTGTGTCTTTCTGGGGGTTAATGCGCTGATGCGTCCCCGCCCGGACGTGGTGGTCTCCGGCATTAATGCCGGACCCAACCTGGGCGATGACGTGATCTACTCCGGTACGGTGGCGGCAGCCATGGAAGGGCGCCATCTCGGCTTTCCTGCCCTGGCGGTCTCGCTTAACGGCCATCAGCATTATGACACCGCCGCCGCGGTCACCTGCGCCATTCTGCGCGCGCTGAGCCGTGAACCGCTGCGCACCGGTCGCATCCTTAATATCAACGTGCCGGATCTGCCGCTGGATCAAATCAAAGGTATCCGCGTGACGCGCTGCGGCAGCCGCCACCCGGCGGATAAAGTGATCCCGCAGGAAGATCCGCGCGGCAACACGCTGTACTGGATTGGTCCGCCGGGCGAAAAACATGATGCCGGGCCGGATACCGATTTTGCCGCCGTAGATGAAGGCTACGTCTCCGTCACCCCGCTGCACGTCGATTTGACCGCGCATAACGCGCAGGATGTGGTTTCAGGCTGGCTGGATCGCGCCGGGGTGAGCTCGCAATGGTAAGCAATCGTGTACAAACTCTTCTGAATCAATTACGCAGTCAGGGCATTGCTGACGAGCGGGTGCTGGACGCCATCTCGCGGGTACCGCGGGAAAAATTCGTGGATGAGGCGTTTGAGCACAAAGCGTGGGACAACGTCGCGTTGCCGATAGGGCAGGGGCAAACCATCTCCCAGCCCTATATGGTGGCGCGCATGACCGAGCTGCTGGAGCTGACCCCGGACTTGCGGGTGCTGGAGATTGGCACCGGTTCTGGATACCAGACCGCCATTCTGGCGCACCTGGTGCATCATGTCTGCTCGGTTGAGCGCATTAAAGGGTTGCAGTGGCAGGCGCGCCGCCGCCTGAAGCAGCTCGATTTACATAATGTTTCTACCCGTCACGGGGATGGCTGGCAGGGCTGGAAGGCACGCGGCCCGTTTGATGCCATTATCGTGACGGCTGCACCGCCTGAGATCCCGGCTGCGCTGATGGCGCAACTGGACGACGGCGGGATCCTCGTTTTACCGGTGGGCGATGAACACCAACTGTTGAAGCGTGTTCGTCGACGGGGCAACGAGTTTATTATCGATACCGTAGAAGCCGTACGTTTCGTGCCTCTGGTAAAAGGAGAGCTGGCCTGAGACTCGGATTTTTCCAGGGTTATTCAGGCAAATTCAGCGTATGGTGTGGCGCAAAACGTCGTGACATTACGGTAATTTTAAGTCACTGGTAATTAAAAATAATCCTGGGGGATAAATGAGCGCGGGAAGCCCAAAATTCACCATCAGCCGAGTTGCGGCATTGTCACTGGTTTCAATCTGGCTGGCAGGTTGTTCAACATCGAATAATGCCCCTGCGCCTGTCAGTTCGGTCGGCGGTAATAGCGGCTCTGGTAATTCATCCGGTGGCATGCTGATCACCCCTCCGCCCAAAATGGGCACCTCAACGGCGCAACAAACTCCGCAAATCCAGCCTGTTCAGCGTCCGGTTACCCAGCCAGTACAGATTCAGCCAGTGGAACAACCTGTCCAGACGGAAAATGGCCGCATTGTGTATAACCGCAAGTATGGGAACATTCCGAAAGGCAGCTATACTGGCGGCAGCACCTACACCGTGAAACGCGGTGATACCCTCTTCTATATTGCCTGGATCACCGGGAACGATTTCCGCGATCTGGCAGAGCGAAACAACGTTCCGGCCCCGTATGGCCTGAATGTCGGCCAGACGCTACAGGTGGGCAATGCGACCGGCGCACCGTTAACGCCAGGCAATACTGTTTCTGCGGCTGACGTCACAGCGCAAAATAACAGTGTGACGCCTGCGCAAAAATCAAGCACAGTGGTTGCGTCGCAACCGACAATTACGTATTCTGAAGATTCAGGTGAACAGAGTGCTAACAAGATGTTGCCGAACAATAAGGGGACTGCGACTGTAGTTACAGCACCCGTTACGGCTCCTGTGGTTAGCTCTACCGCACCCGTTGCCAGTAGTCAGACGTCCAGCTCGCCAATCTCTTCCTGGCGCTGGCCGACTGAAGGCAAGGTTATCGAGAACTTTTCTTCCTCCGAGGGGGGAAATAAAGGGGTCGATATCGCAGGGAGTAAGGGACAGGCTATTATCGCGACCGCTGATGGACGCGTGGTATACGCCGGTAACGCTCTGCGCGGTTACGGTAATCTTATTATCATCAAACACAACGATGATTACCTGAGTGCCTACGCCCATAACGATACGATGCTGGTCCGGGAACAACAAGAAGTTAAGGCGGGGCAAAAAATAGCTACTATGGGTAGCACCGGAACCAGTTCTACACGCTTGCATTTTGAAATTCGTTACAAGGGGAAATCCGTAAACCCGCTGCAGTATTTACCGCAGCGATAAATTGGCGGGACATATCTTTTGGTATGTTGCGCCCAGGGATCACGGGTAGGAGCCACCTTTATGAGTCAGAATACGCTGAAAGTTCATGATTTAAATGAAGACGCGGAATTTGATGAGAACGGAGTAGAGGCTTTTGACGAAAAAGCCTTAGTAGAAGAGGAACCCAGTGATAACGATTTAGCTGAAGAAGAGCTGTTATCGCAGGGTGCCACACAACGTGTGCTGGATGCGACTCAGCTTTACCTTGGGGAGATTGGTTACTCCCCACTGTTAACAGCAGAAGAAGAAGTTTACTTCGCGCGCCGGGCATTACGTGGTGATGTGGCTTCACGTCGTCGCATGATTGAAAGTAACCTGCGTCTGGTGGTTAAAATTGCCCGTCGTTACAGCAATCGTGGTCTGGCTCTGCTGGATCTGATTGAAGAGGGCAACCTGGGCCTGATCCGCGCAGTAGAGAAATTTGACCCTGAACGTGGGTTCCGTTTCTCAACCTATGCGACATGGTGGATCCGACAGACCATCGAACGGGCAATCATGAACCAGACCCGTACGATTCGACTGCCTATTCACATTGTGAAAGAGTTGAACGTTTATCTGCGTACCGCGCGCGAGTTGTCCCATAAGCTGGACCACGAGCCAAGCGCGGAAGAGATTGCCGAACAGCTTGATAAACCTGTTGATGATGTTAGCCGTATGCTGCGTCTCAACGAGCGTATTACCTCTGTCGACACCCCGCTGGGTGGCGATTCCGAGAAAGCGCTGCTGGACATCCTGGCCGATGAAAAAGACAACGGCCCGGAGGACACCACGCAGGACGATGATATGAAACAGAGCATCGTCAAATGGTTGTTCGAACTGAACGCCAAACAGCGTGAAGTGCTGGCACGTCGTTTCGGTCTGCTGGGGTATGAAGCTGCGACACTGGAAGATGTCGGTCGTGAAATCGGCCTGACCCGTGAACGTGTTCGTCAGATTCAGGTAGAAGGTCTGCGTCGCCTGCGTGAAATCCTGCAGGGGCAAGGGCTGAATATCGAAGCGCTGTTCCGCGAGTAAGCACCTTTTCGTCAAAAAAGGCCAGTCGAAAGACTGGCCTTTTTCTTTTGCTTAAGGCGCTGCGGTTTCGTGTAGCAGACGCCAGGTGAGAGTCTCTCCCTCCTGGTTGAGGACGGCGCTGGACCAGCGCACATTCACCGGCTGGTCCGGGCGGGTTTGTGTTTCGCGGTAGTGAAGCACTGCGCCGTTACCCCAGGTCTGCAACGTCGTTAATTCATCAATCACGATCTTCAGTCCAGGGCGGCTGCCGCGCTGCGCCTCGAGGAAACGTGCGAGCGCGGGGTGATCCAGGTGTGCGCCGGTTGGGGCAATCATCAAAAAGTCCTGATGAAAACGGGCGAGCAGGGGGGCAAAATCGCCTTCACCCTGGCCTAACCACTTTTCTAATGCGATGTGAGCATCAATAATTTCTGTTTCATAGCGGGTCATTCTCTCTCCTTTACCATCATTTTGCGAACCAACTCCGTAAACTGGCGACGCTCCTCAGCCGTTAAACGCCCCAGAAAAGCCTCATCGACATGATTCCCTACCGGTTTACAGTTGCCGAGCAACGCTTCGCCTTCCGGCGTTAAGAATACAAACCGGCGGCGCTTATCTGCAGCATCGGCTTCGCGCTTCACCAGCCCACGTAATTCCATACGGCTCAGCATCTCCGCGAGGGTAGCTTTGGTGCTTACCGCCGCTTCGGTGAGCGCCACCTGCTCAATGCCAGGATGTTCCGCGATAGAACGCAGCACCGCGTATTGCGGCTTAGTCAGCTCGGGTAAGGCCTGCTGCCAGCGCGCAGTATGTTGCTGAAAAAGCTGACGTAACAGGTGGAACGCTTCTTGTTTTAGTTCCATGAACTCTCCAGCATAAAAATGATCTCTTTATGATAGCCCCGATCAGCGGCGAATTTAACGCAGCCCGTTTTACCATTTCGTGTGATCGCATGCGAACGATCTTGTCAGCGTTCAGATCCGGGCGTACGGTAAGCAACAAGTTCGTATACGAACAAATTAAATGAGGTTTTGCATGAGATTGATTGTTGGGATGACAGGGGCAACCGGTGCGCCGCTCGGCGTGGCGCTGCTGCAGGCGCTTCGCGACATGCCGGAAGTTGAATCCCATCTGGTGATGTCGAAATGGGCGAAAACAACGATTGAACTGGAAACGCCCTATACCGCTCAGGATGTTGCTGCATTAGCCGATGTGGTTCACAGCCCGGCCGATCAGGGGGCAACCATCTCATCCGGATCCTTTCGCACCGACGGCATGATCGTCATTCCCTGCAGCATGAAAACGCTGGCGGGTATCCGCGCAGGCTACGCCGAAGGGCTGGTGGGGCGCGCCGCTGACGTGGTGTTAAAAGAGGGACGCAAGCTGGTGTTGGTCCCGCGGGAAATGCCGCTCAGCACTATCCATCTTGAAAATATGCTGGCGCTTTCCCGCATGGGCGTGGCAATGGTGCCGCCGATGCCCGCTTATTACAACCATCCGCAAACCGCCGATGACATTACTCAACACATTGTGACCCGGGTGCTCGATCAGTTTGGTCTGGCGCATAACAAAGCCCGTCGCTGGGAGGGGTTACAGGCGGCCAGAGATTTTTCCCAGGAGAATAAACATGGCATTTGATGATTTGAGAAGCTTCCTGCAGGCGCTCGATGAGCAAGGGCAACTGCTAAAAATCACGGAACAGGTTGATGCGGAGCCGGATCTGGCCGCGGCAGCCAACGCCACCGGGCGCATTGGCGATGGCGCACCTGCGCTCTGGTTTGACAACATCCGCGGCTTTACCGACGCCCGCGTGACGATGAACACTATCGGATCCTGGCAAAACCACGCCATCTCGATGGGGCTGCCGCCAAATACGCCAGTGAAAAAGCAGATCGACGAGTTTATTCGCCGCTGGGATAACTTCCCGGTTGCGCCGGAGCGTCGCGCCAACCCGGCCTGGGCTGAGAACACGGTGGATGGCGACGCGATCAACCTGTTCGATATTTTGCCGCTGTTCCGCCTGAACGACGGTGACGGTGGTTTCTACCTGGATAAAGCCTGTGTGGTCTCCCGCGATCCCCTCGATCCGGATCACTTCGGCAAGCAGAACGTCGGCATCTACCGCATGGAGGTGAAGGGCAAACGCAAGCTGGGTCTGCAGCCGGTGCCGATGCATGACATCGCCCTGCACCTGCATAAAGCGGAAGAGCGCGGGCAGGATCTGCCGATTGCGATCACCCTGGGCAATGACCCGATCATCACCCTGATGGGGGCGACGCCGCTCAAGTACGATCAATCAGAATATGAGATGGCGGGAGCGTTGCGCGAAAGCCCGTATCCGATCGCTACCGCACCGCTGACCGGTTTTGACGTGCCCTGGGGTTCGGAAGTGATCCTCGAAGGGGTGATTGAAGGCCGCAAACGCGAAATCGAAGGGCCGTTCGGGGAGTTCACCGGGCACTACTCCGGTGGCCGTAACATGACCGTGGTACGCATCGATAAAGTCTCTTACCGCACAAAACCGATTTTTGAGTCGCTCTATCTCGGGATGCCGTGGACCGAAATCGACTACCTGATGGGCCCGGCAACCTGCGTGCCGCTCTACCAGCAGCTGAAAGCTGAGTTTCCGGAAGTACAGGCGGTGAACGCGATGTACACCCACGGCCTGCTGGCAATTATCTCCACTAAAAAACGTTACGGCGGTTTTGCCCGCGCCGTGGGGCTGCGGGCGATGACCACGCCGCATGGCCTGGGCTACGTGAAGATGGTGATCATGGTGGACGAGGATGTCGATCCATTCAACCTGCCGCAGGTGATGTGGGCCCTGTCGTCGAAGGTGAACGCCGCGGGGGATCTGGTGCAGCTGCCGAACATGTCGGTGCTGGAGCTGGATCCGGGTTCAAGTCCGGCGGGGATCACCGACAAACTGATTATCGACGCCACCACACCGGTTGCACCCGATATGCGTGGACACTACAGCCAGCCGGTACAGGATCTGCCTGAAACCAAAGCCTGGGCTGAAAAACTGACCGCGATGCTGGCCGCACGTAAATAAGGAGGGGAAAATGATTTGTCCACGTTGTGCCGATGAACATATTGAGGTGATGGCGACGTCGCCGGTTAAAGATGTCTGGACGGTGTATCAGTGCCAGCACTGTCTGTATACCTGGCGCGATACCGAGCCGCTGCGCCGCACCAGCCGCGAGCACTATCCCGAAGCGTTTCGCATGACGCAGAAAGATATCGACGATGCCCCGCAGGTGCCGACTATTCCGCCGTTGCTGGCGGAAGATAAGCGCGGATAAAAAAGCCGGGTGGCGGCTACGGCTTACCCGGCCTACTATCCAGCGTCTTTTGTAGGCCCGGTAAGCGATAACGCCACCGGGCGTAAAAACCGCATGAAATCTCCGCAGGCCCGGTAAGCGATAGCGCCACCGGGCGATACAGACCGCAGAGCTTTACACCAGATTTTTCAACCGATAAATCCACTCCAGCGCCTGACGTGGTGTCAGAGAATCCGGGTCGAGGTTCTCCAGTGCTTCCAGCGCCGGGGAGGTCTCTTCGGCAGGGACCAGCAGAGACATCTGGGTGCCATCTACCTGGGTAGCCGCTGCGTTTGGCGCCAGGCTTTCCAGTTCGCGCAGCTTCTGACGGGCCCGCTTGATCACCTCTTTCGGCACGCCCGCCAGCGCCGCCACGGCCAGACCGTAGCTTTTGCTCGCCGCGCCATCCTGTACGCTGTGCATAAAGGCGATAGTATCGCCGTGCTCCAGCGCATCCAGATGCACGTTCGCCACGCCCTCCATCTTCTCCGGCAGTTGCGTCAGCTCGAAGTAGTGGGTGGCAAACAGGGTCAGGGCTTTGATCTTATTGGCCAGGCTTTCGGCACAGGCCCACGCCAGCGAGAGCCCGTCGTAGGTGGAGGTGCCGCGACCAATCTCATCCATCAGCACCAGGCTGTACTCCGTGGCGTTGTGCAGGATATTTGCCGTTTCGGTCATCTCGACCATAAAGGTGGAGCGACCGCTCGCCAGATCGTCCGCCGCGCCCACGCGGGTAAAGATACGGTCGATAGGGCCAATCTCCACCTTTTGCGCCGGAACGTAGCTGCCGATGTAGGCCAGCAGCGCAATCAGTGCCGTCTGGCGCATATAGGTACTTTTACCGCCCATGTTTGGCCCGGTAATAATCAGCATCCGGCGCTGCGGCGACAGGTTCAGCGGGTTAGCGATAAACGGTTCGTTCAGTACCTGTTCCACCACCGGGTGGCGCCCTTCGGTAATGCGCACGCCTGGCTTATCGGTGAAGGTTGGGCAGCAGTAGTTCAGCGTCTCGGCACGTTCCGCCAGGTTGACCAGTACATCCAGCTCGGCCAGCGCCGTGGCGCTCTGCTGCAGATCCGCAAGGTGCGGCATCAGGATGTCGAACAGGGCGTCATAGAGCTGTTTTTCCAGCGCCAGCGCTTTGCCTTTTGAGGTAAGCACTTTGTCTTCGTACTCTTTCAGCTCCGGAATAATGTAGCGCTCGGCGTTTTTCAGCGTCTGGCGGCGCACGTAGTGAATAGGAGCCAGGTGGCTCTGTCCACGGCTGATCTGAATAAAGTAGCCGTGCACTGCGTTGTAACCCACTTTCAGGGTGTCCAGCCCAAGGCGCTCACGCTCGCGGATCTCCAGCTTATCCAGATAGTCCGTCGCACCATCGGCCAGCGAGCGCCACTCGTCCAGCTCTTCGTTGTACCCCGGGGCAATCACGCCGCCGTCACGCACCAGAACCGGCGGGGCATCGATAATGGCCTTTTCCAGCAGTTCACGCAGTTCGCTAAATTCGCCCATCGCCTCGCGCAGCTTTTGCACCGGGGCGCTGTCGATCTCCGCCAGCTGGCTGCGCAGTTCAGGCAGTTGCTGGAAGGCATGGCGCATGCGGGCTAAATCGCGCGGGCGTGCGGTGCGCAGCGCCAGTCGTGCCAGAATACGTTCCAGATCGCCCACCTGACGCAATACCGGCTGAAGGTCGCTATACCGATCCTGCAGGGCGCCAATGGTCTGCTGGCGCGCGGTGAGCGTGGCAATATCGCGGACCGGCATATGCAGCCAGCGTTTCAGCATACGGCTGCCCATCGGGGTGACGGTGCTGTCGAGCACCGAGGCGAGGGTGTTCTCCACACCACCGGCTAAATTCTGGGTGATCTCCAGATTGCGGCGGGTGGCGGCATCCATAATGATGCTGTCCTGCTGGCGTTCAATCGTAATGGAGCGGATATGCGGCAGGGCGGTGCGCTGGGTATCTTTTACGTACTGCAGCAGACAGCCCGCGGCGCACAGGCCGCGCGGCGCGTTTTCTACGCCAAAGCCGGTCAGATCGCGAGTGCCAAATTGCAGATTGAGCTGTTGACGCGCGGTGTCGATTTCAAACTCCCACAGCGGACGGCGACGCAGGCCGCGACGCCCCTCAAGCAGCCCCATCTCGGCGAAATCTTCGGCATAGAGCAGCTCCGCAGGATTGGTGCGTTGCAGTTCGGCCGCCATGGTTTCGCGATCGGCCGGTTCGCTCAGGCGAAAACGCCCGGAGCTGATATCCAGCGTGGCGTAACCGAAACCTTTGCTATCCTGCCAGATGGCGGCAAGGAGGTTATCCTGGCGCTCCTGTAACAGCGCTTCATCGCTGATGGTGCCCGGAGTGACGATACGCACTACTTTGCGCTCAACCGGGCCTTTCGAGGTGGCCGGATCGCCAATCTGTTCGCAGATGGCGACCGATTCACCCTGGTTAACCAGCTTCGCCAGGTAGTTCTCTACCGCATGATGTGGAATACCGGCCATCGGGATGGGTTCACCTGCCGAGGCGCCACGTTTGGTCAGGGAGATGTCGAGCAGCTGCGAGGCGCGTTTCGCATCGTCATAAAACAGCTCGTAAAAGTCGCCCATCCGGTAAAAGAGCAGGATCTCGGGATGCTGAGCTTTCAGCTTGAGGTACTGCTGCATCATTGGGGTGTGTGAGTCTAAATTTTCTATTGTACTCATCGGTTTGTGATGTCCATTTTCTTAATTTTTAATGAGTTAGTGTTTTTTATGGTTATCATTAGGTTTCACGTTGTCTCATCGGATATCATGAAATCCTACATTTAAATGTAGGTTAAAGTGTAGCTTGCCAACCTATGGCCTGGTAAAATATGGGCACATACAGCGCAACCTACATTTATGTTCATGACTAACATAAGGTGCATGATAACGGAGTCTTTATGGCAGGAAAACAAGAGGGAAAGCCACTTTCGTTTAAAGCGGTTGAAATGATGAAGCCAGGCGATAAAGATAAGGCTGATGTTGGCGAAAATCGTGGCTTACGTGTCTCCTGTGGTGCAACTGGGGTTAAGTCTTTTTTCTACCGTTACACAAGTCCTCTGACTGGCAAGCTTGCTCAGGTTAAAATTGGTAACTTCCCGCAGACTTCTCTCGCCGCTGCACGTCTTAAACTCCACGAATTAAAGCTCCTCCGACAGGAAGGTCGGTGCCCTGCGACTGAACTCAAAAAAGACAAGCTCCAGCGTGCGATTGAAGCTGAACAAGCTAAGATCCCTGAATTGACCGTACAGGGATTAGTTGAACTGTATCTTACTGAACGTATTGAGGATCGTAAAACGAAGGACGGAAAGGTCATACCCGGTGCCAGAAAGCCGAAAGGGCAGGCTGAGGTTCGTCGTACTCTCTATGGTGACGCTGTTAAAAGCTTAGGAACCCGGAATGCTGCTGAGATTACGCGCCAGGATGTCATTAATTTAATCAATGGCATTGTAGCTCGAGGTGCAACCGTACAGGCAGGGAATGTACTGAGGGAGCTTTCACTTGCATATGAATTTGCAATTGGCCTTGGGCGCTTTGATGACAGTTTTGCGAATCCGGCGTTGTTAGCAAAATCCAGCTTACGACAGACCAGAATCAAGCTCACAAATGGACGTGGAACACGAGTACTGAGTGAGGACGAGCTTGCAAAATTCCTTAAATGGCTTCCGGGCTCTGCTTATACGCCAACGATCAAAAACGTGTTACGTCTGACTCTCTGGACCGGTTGCCGTACCGGTGAAGTCTGCAATATGGCATGGAAGGATGTTGATCTTGAAAAAGGCACCATTCATCTACGGGAAACCAAGACCGGGGTAGAGCGCTACGTTCAGTTATCCGATCAGGCTATCGACTTTCTCAAAGTTCTACGCCTAACCTCCGATAAATACCTATTCCCTTCACAGGCGACGAAGAAGCCAATCCAGCAGAAGTACCTGACGGAAAACTCATGGCGTTTACGTGAAAGTGCTCAAATGCTTGATATACCCCATTGGACGCCGCATGATCTGCGTCGTACAGTGCGGACAGGATTATCCCGCTTGCAATGTCCAAATGAGGTAGCCGAGGCCATATTGGGGCATACGCGCGGTGGAGTTGAGGGGATTTATAACTTGTATAAGTATGATGCTGAGTGCCGGAAGTGGTTGCAGGTGTGGGCGGATTATCTAGAAAAAATAAATAGTGGGATATGAGGGGGATGCGCCAATGATCTATTGAAGATCATAAGGCGCATGAGTTGAACATTGGTTGGTAGCCTAAGTTCAACCGTGTGATGAATCGTTCCTAGCTCATTAAGTGTACTACTTAATCGTGACAAGCGCAAAAAGCTTGCATAATAGCAGTTAATAAATACTATAGAGATGTTAGGAAAAGTAATTTCATCGCGGTATACATTGGTGGAAGCCGAGATCATGTTGCATTTAATTTGTCGTGAGCACTTGACAGATTAGAGGTGGCATTAAAATTTCACATAGCAGAGTTTTGCTTGTGGCCTAGTGACCATAGCACTGTTTTCCAGACACAATGTGTCAGGTCTAACAGTGGGTCTATCTCGCCTAGTTGTAGCAGGTGGTGCTGGCAATGCCCCCATCTTAGTGCGTGATGAATTGTTCCTAGCCGGACATGCAACGGTTATAGGCAATTTAAGGGTACCCCGTGGCTAGTCATGCTCCAATCTAAGGAGCTAGTTATGATGTCGCTTATTGTTGACATACTTAACCTGATCGTTGCAGTGCTGCAACTGATTCAGCAGTTCTATTCCTACTATTAGCACTGATAGGTGAAGAGCTCTTCTGACCAAAGAGCTTGGATCCTAACCTCAATTCAAATGATGTGTTTTTTCCCTAATATGGATTGACTATTAATTGTCACATTTTTTCTTAGTAAGTGTGGAAATAATTCATTATTATTGACTTGAGATTTTAGTGTTAAAATTAATCTTGCGAGTGATGAATTATTATGGATGAAATTCAAAAGATGTTAAGGCAACTTAAAAGGGATCACTCAGATGTTAACCTGTCTGAATTAAAGGGCATGTTATCGAGTATGAATGATTATTTGGATAAAAATGTCACAAAAAGAGGTGTTAGGAGGTTAAGAAATGATTTGTTTTCTCATCCAAGAATAATTTCCCATGATCATGTCTATGCAAATGTTTATTTTGCAAGGGAACATTTAAATGATTTTTTTGAAATTTTGAAAAGTGGACATATAAAAGAAGAATCAGACATAGTTGCGCTGTCAAAAGAATTTATATATGATTTGTGGGATCTTAATTATCATTCCGGAGTTAATTTTTTAAATTTAGATGGTAGAATTACTAAGCCTGTTACGCAGTGGGCTTCGATGTTTTATTTTAAGGCGTCATGGCTAGGAACTAATAATTATAAGACAATTCCAAATCTTAATGTTATGAATTTTGATATTTCCATTATACCTGTTTTTATCAGAATGGCATTGGAAATGAAGATCAAGGAAGTGATTGGATACGAAAAAGCATACGACTCTCATAATAAAGAAAGTAATATAACCGTCCATCAAATATTAAGTGTTATTAAACAAAATAAAAGACTTAATTTCTTTGGCGAAGTTATTGATGTTAATGATCTTTTACACGTAAACAGATGGGCTAACTACTTTGTTCATACTGGTGTTTCGTCGTATTATTGGAAATATAGAGAGGCAATTTCCATACTGAATCCACTTTTTAAAGAGGAAAATGGATTTAATATGCAAGGCCGAACCTTTGCAGTCAATTTTGCAGGGATTAAGGCGGAATTGTCAAAGAAATATAAAAAGAAAGTGATTCTGGTTTCTTGATGTTAAGATAATTATGTTTAAAAGTGAGGATTGTGATGACTCAAGATGATTACAACAATAAATTTGAAGTTGATAAGCATAACTCTGAATTATTAAAAGCTGCTTTCACTCAAGTATCAGATATTAGGAAGTTTGAAATTGAACTTTACTGGAAAAGAGCTAATTATTTTTGGGCATTGATAGCGGTAGCATTTGCAGGTTATTTTGCTGCTTTGTCTTCTGATAATATAGAAAATAAGTATTTCATATCAATAGTAATTGCAAATATAGGGTTTGTTTTTACCTTTGCGTGGTTTTTATCTAGTAGAGGAAGTAAGTATTGGCAGGAAAATTGGGAAAATCATCTCGATATGCTTGAGAATAAAATAACAGGCCCATTATATAAAACACTTCTTGAACGGCCTGGGCATAACGATTTTTTTGAAAGAATTGTTACTGGCCCTCTAAGCATATCAGTTTCAAAAATAAACCAATGGGTTGCAACCTATGTCATGATGTCTTGGGTTGTTGTTCTGTCATACTCACTCTATAAGTCTTTAAAAAATATATCTTTAATTAATGGACCGTTTTTGTATATTTCAGCTCATTTTTTTGTTGTTTTATTAGCTTGTTTGCTTTGCTGTTTAATGTTTTTTTCTGGTAGAACACATAAAGACAAACATGCACCAAAAGCGATACTGAGGGAAACATCTATTGAGTAGAGTTTTAATTTTTTATCAAGTTATCCTTTTGGATGGAAGGGACTCCACCCAAAAGAAAGTCTAACTGTTATAAAAATATTATAAGCCTGAGACGTTTATATAGAATTGGCCTTTCCCCTCATCAGTTTTTTGAATCCGGTATGTGATTGGCAGGGAGTTTTGCAGGTCTGGTTTTGTGAAGGTCAAATCAGCGGCACACTGATAAACATCAAGGCCTGATTCATAGCTTATTGTTCTGACATTTTCTACTGTAATCCGCACATCCTTATCCAGTGTCATGCCTTTCTCGATTGTCTTTCTGGCAATATCCGCGACTAGGTTTTTTGCGTCATCACTACTACATTTTGGCGTTTTCTCGCCGCAGCCAGCCAGCAAACCAGCAGCAATTAATACCAGAAGTATTGCTCTTTTCATCTGTATGTAGTTCCTTCGTTAATTAACGATACTTATTACTTCTTATTAAATAGACCATCCATTGCGCCTGCCGCAGAATCCCCGCAGTATCCTTCGCAACCACGAGTCATCACGCTGGTCTTGCCATTATTCAGTTCACTGATTATTGCGACACACTGGCTGGCATTGTCATTCCAGACCCAGCGACGCTTTTGGCTTTCTCCGGCAGCTATTTGTTGTGCCGTACCATCCATATTGCATACGCCCGAACCATCCCCTGTTGAGGCATTAATGTTGAATTCAGCATTACCCTTTCCCGGATTCAGGGTTAGAACCGCTCCGGGTTTTACGTACTGCGCTGCCGCGACAGGTAGCGTTATGGCTGCCATCAATAAGGCCAACAGTTTTCTGTTCATTAATTAATTCCCTGTTAAGTGATACGGATGTTTTTGGTGATTTTCCCCAGTGCCAGAGGTCTGCGTTTTTCCACAAAGAAATAAACGACGTTGAATGCGGACTTGCGATGATTCCCTCGACCAAGAGAAGGCCAGTTGCGGAAGGATTCGATCTGTTCTTCTGAATAAGGCGTGTCAGAGAAGTCAAACAGCACAAGCAAGGCTTTGCCATCGTGCTTCATCAATTTCTTTACTTCTGTACTGTTGACGGTCGCGGAGACATTGGAACGTGCCGCAGTTGGTTTACGTACTGCAAACTCAACGGCTACATCATCAATGACAAAATCAATGTAACCGTGCCCGGATACAGTTCCTGGCAGCTTGCTTTTTACTTCCGGTGAGACGTTATCTGCAAACCAACCCAGCAAATAGCAACGTACCAGAGGCAGTAATTCCCGCTCGCTACATTCGTTCAGACGCAGGGTTTTGACGAACTCCCTGCGATAAAGAGAACTGAAAAAATACTCAAAGCATTCCGTTATTTCAGTGATGGTGGTTGCCATGGTTGCATCCTTTACCTGCTACTTGGTCCATTTTTAAGGGCATACCTTTCCGGCCATAATGTTTCCGGTGTCGTATCCAGAGCTCCGGCAATAATGCGCTCAGCTCTGGGGTAATGACGCTCTAAGGCGTTATTTAATGTACGTGGCGCAAGGCCGTGACTGCGTGAAAGCGACGCTAGCGTTAACCCTCGCTTGTGAAGTGCTGCCACAATATCGGCACGATGCCAGTTTCCTGAACTTCCTTTGCTCTGTTTTTTCTGCGATGCTGTTGAGTTACGCACAGTATTAACTCCATGGAATCAGTACATGGATATTAAATGCGAATAAAAGATACCTTTCAAGTTCTTTTGGTATCTATTTTTGTGTTTTTTATTAACGCATTGATATCTGGTGAAATTTATATGAGCAGTAAGAGATCAGTATCGGCTATACCGACCCATCCTGAAGCTTCTGTTGAAGGGGCTAAAGACTGGCTGACAGCAGAGGAATTCACTCATATTGAGGGGATGCCGGGCACTGCGCGTGGCGCTAGGATGCGCCTGGAAAAGTTGGCATCCCTGCACCCAGAAATACGTCGTAAAAGGACTACCGGGAAAGGTGTGGTTTACCATATCAGCGCAGCCACAATGTCTCTTGACGATGAGAGAAGCAGGGCTAAGGGCGAAGCGTTTACTCTCACCGACAGCGATCGCCAACTTAGTCTCTGGATTCAGTTGTATCGCAATATGTCACCAGCTTCGCGGGCGCAATTGATGGAGCAGGCCCTCAGGCTGGTAAAGGACGATCTGATATCTCAGGGGCCTGATGTTTCTGAACTGGCGGTACAAATCATGAAGCTGCCCGAAGATGAGCGTAAGAGCCTGTTTGAAAAGCTGAACGGGAAGGTGTGATAGCGTCAGTTTTCCGCCATGCCAGACAGAAGGAACCACCCCGGAACCCTGACCTGTCTGACATGGCAGAATGGAAAGTATGCCATCACTTAATTATGAATAAAAATCTGTTGTCAGTTATTTCTTTTCTGAATCATAAATTAGTTTCTTTTGTTATTATTTGCAGTGAAAGTATATTGTTGGTATAATGTCATTGCTGGATAGTGTTATTACTTGCAGCCAGTATGTTGCCATGTACTTATTATTTATCAGGTGATTAAAACCCGCCGATACTGATGCAGGCATGATGTCTTATTAAAATAGATTGAACAGGAAAATCACTGATGAATATTGTCCATCAGGAAGGGCTTGCTATGCCCGTCGATCAAGAATTAATAAATATCATTTTAAATGAAGCGGGAAATCCACCGCCGCATAAAGCCAAAATTACAGCCGTCAGTCTGTTATTTAAAGACCTGAGTTACAGCGCTGAAAAGGGCGGTTACCATCCTGTCGAAATACGGCTTATTTCTCGCAATAACGAATGGTATTTTGATTACATTACCGACTTCAGTTATATGGGAATGGTGTACCCCGAACTGGAAAAGGAAATTGATATCAGCTGGAGTCAGCAATATGTCTTTCTGGTTAATGTTGGTGACCTACCTGTTAACGCCGGAAGGGAGTTATTTGAACTCTGGCAATCCAACTTTATTCAATATCACGCCATGAACATCTACACCATTACCGTTCTCTGGGAAAGCTAATCCCTCTGTACTAACCATCACTAATTTATGAGGAATAATCTGTGACGACTGACAGAGGGATACGTGCGTCTCAACAGGGCGAACTGGACTGTCTTTGCGGTGCTTATTGTGTGGTTAACATGCTGAGCTGGCTGTTTGACGGCAGGGTTAAACGACGCCCGTTAATGAACCGGCTTATTCAGACCTATCAGCAGCGCTGGCCTTTGCATGAATGGCTGACTGAAGGGATTGAAGAAGACCGTTTAGACTGGCTGATAGTGCAGGTGTTGCAGAAAGGGCATTACAGCCGCCAGTTTCCGGTTCAAATCACCAGACCCTTTGCTGGGAAGCGGGGGTTAACAGACGGGCGGCTGTTCAGGGAAATGCAGCGGTTTCTTGACGTCACTGACTATTCCCGCCTGATTATGCTCAGCGACCAGTTTCACTGGTCCCTTCTGGTCAAAATGGATGAAGAAATGCTCTGCTTCTTTGACAGTAACGGGCGAACTTCAATGCCCCGTAAAGCTTTCTCCCTGCGTACTGGCGTAACCCGCCGCCAGCTGTTTCCTGACGCCATTTACTTCATTGAACGGGAGTTCTGACATGACCCTATTTACCCAACGTGAAACGCGTATCCTCGATCAGGCGCGTGACATTATCAGCCGGTTCTATCAGCGTGGGGTTCAGCTCTGTTCCCCTGATGATGTACGGCGGTGCGTGATGGTTGAGCTGGCACCGCTTGAACATGAAGAGTTTGGCATCATCCTGCTCGATAATCAGAATCAGCTGCTGCACCGCGAAATCCTGTTCAGGGGCACATTAAACTCGGTCAGCGTTCACCCCCGCGAAGTTATTAAGCGTGTGCTGAAACATAACGCCGCCGCAGCCATCCTTGTCCACAACCACCCCAGCGGCGAGCCTGAACCCAGCCGTTGTGACATCCAGTTGACCAAAAAGCTTCAGGAGCTGCTGGAAATGCTTGATGTGCGGTTACTTGATCACTTTATCGTGGCAGGAACTGAAACTGTGTCGATGGCTGAGCGAGGGCTGGTGTGATGCTGAAAGTTACCTGGTTTAATGTACGTTATTGCGGGTTACGTTCATGAGCAGGACAGCGTTATGTCAGGTTGTGCCTATGGTGCAAACAACCGTGTTTGATGCGTATATTGGCGGTCTGGCTCCTTCGGGGCGAAGAGGTATCATCAGCCTGTTAAACCGTAGCGCCAGCATACTTAAACGCGGTGTTGATGCAGCAGACTATCCGTGGGAACAACTCAACTACGCCGCCGTCGCTAAAGTACGTGCGGCAATGCTGGATGACGGTTACGCCGTGTCGTCGGTGAACATGGCGCTGTCAGCTCTGCGGGGCGTGGCACAGACGGCCTTTAATCTCAATTGTATGGATGCCGAAACGCTGGCTCGTATACGGTCAGTGAAGCGCGTGAGCGGCGATATCCAGCGCAAGGGAAGGGCATTAGACAGGCAAGAAATCCGGGCACTGATTCAGGCCGCAAAACAGCATCCGCAGACGGTACGGCGTAGTCGTGATACCGCTATTGTGCTGATACTTTGTGGAACGGGCCTGCGTGCCGGTGAACTGGTCAAACTTGAGTGCCGGGACTATGACAACGGCATCCTGACGGTGCGGCAAGGGAAGGGGCGTAAATACCGCGAAATTCACGTGGCGGATGCAGTGGATAAGGCTATCCGCGCGTGGCTGAAAGTTGGCGCAGAGGAGGCTGAAAGCGCACTGTTCAGCCGTATCCAGCGCAATGGTAAGGTCGCCAGCCAGCCTCTGACAACAACCGGGTTAACGGGTATTTTGGCTGAATTACAGCAAACGTCAGGCATAGCACGTTTTACTCCGCATGATATGCGGCGCACCTTCATCACCCGTTTGCTGGAGCTGGGCGTGGATATCAACACCGTCCGCCAGTTGGCAGGTCACAGCGACATATCCACGACAACCCGCTATGACTGTCGTGGTGAGAGCATGAAAATCAGCGCCAGTAAACGCATCAGGTGTTTTTAGCTGTTGAGCCGTTTCCAGACTCGGCTTAAGTTTTATCTTCAGCACTTAACCGCGCATACTTTTGATTCTGGACTTTAATCAGTGCATTGATATTTTCAGGCTGAAGCATCCACGCAACATCCTCACGCGCCCATTCTTTACCGTCAGAGAGACGTTTTAACCGGGGTTTCCATATTCCATACTCATTAAGTTTTTTTGCTACCGAAGCATATTTCTCACGATCTGACTCCCCCGTATGAAGCTTGTCAAAACGACCTTTTACAAGCTGGTAAACAGTATAGATTTCTAATGCCTTAGGGGACCTGGCTGGAACTATCATGGGGTACTCCTCCAGCCCATAAATCCCGTTTAGCTCTCCCTCATTGAGCAGGTCATTAAACATGTGATTCACGCAGGCACTCAGCACATCCGCCGCTTTCTCTGCGTCGAATTTATCCGGGCTAAAGCCCGCTCCCGTTAGTTTCCGGGCAATCAGTGCCAGTTTTTGCCGGGTATCCCGTCCCAGATAAAGCTTCTTCTCCAGAAATTCAAAGACCTCGTTACTGCTTTTCCGTTCCCGGTGGCATTTAGCGTCAGCCTTGTTGCTTTGGTTACCAATCACAGCTCACCTCCATGAGAGTGTTGTTCAAAATATCATCATTGAGCCTCAGTGGCCAATAGCCCTTGATGTGATCGTTTTGGTGCCAGAAATAGGTGTTCTCGAATGACATCCACATTAAAGATCCCTTGAACTAGCCCAAAGAAGGCAACGTTGAGCGAATCCTTACTGTTTTTTAGTGGTTGTAAATAACCCCGCTCCTGAAACAGCTCAAAGGAGCACAAGCATGAACACCAACCGTATTTTGCGTAAAAAAGAGGTTCTTCATCTCACGGGGATCTCGTCAGCGACGTTGTACCGACTCATCTCGAAAGGAGAGTTTAAGGCAGGGAAAAAATTGACCGGCGATGGTGGACGCGCAGTGGGCTGGGGACTCAATGACGTACTGGAGTGGATTCAGTCACGCGGTATCAACGCGCAACTCTAAGCGCATGTGTGTGTGTAACCCTCACATAGCCCCCAATGAACCCTATAGAGGGCATAGCAATGTCAATGATTGCTCCTCTTGTAGGTGGATCGCTATTGCTTGTTGGCGGGCTACAGGACACCTGGAAAAGATTATGATGAAAACATTTAATAGTGAACGTGTTGATTCACTGGCATACGCCGTATCACTGGAATGCAGTAATGTAGGACAGCAATGTTATGGGCATTTCGACAAAATTGCCTGGGTAACTGACCTGTTCGACAAGCAGGAAAATCAGGTGATGATAGATCGCTTGTTTCAGCTTGAATCAGACGATACTTATCAGGTCAGGGTTCGCCCCGCAGGCAAGGATGAGTGCGATAGTCTCTACCGCTGGGTAGTTGAAATCCGTCTAGCAAACAAGTCTAAACATCACCCAGTTCTACTGATGATCTACTTTGGACCAACAAACAAGAAACGCGGTGCCGTGCGAATGGAATTAAGCCCCCAACACTATCTAGCTGAACAGATGAGCGACTTATTCATTTGGTTGGGGCGCAAAGGCCGTATTGGTAAATACCTGTACCGGGGGTTGCGTAACTCATGGGTCACGACCATCCATTACGCGCTGGATGTGATGGGGATGAAGCTGCATGACTTTCTGATTGGTCTTGCCAAAGTTCATGATGGTGATTTCAATGATCCTTATGGCAAGCAGGAGGGTATGCGGCTAGGGGCTACCACCGTAGTAGCTTCGATATACGAAAAAGTAAACGCCCCTGAGTTAAGCCTTGAAGAACGTCGGGCAACAGCTCAGCTAACACTGGATGAAAGCCAGCATGAGTGTTTTTTACGTCTGGAGCTGCGTCTGTCTCCAGGTAAGCAGAAACTGATGCTGAGTAACCTGTCGCAAATGGAGAATCTGGTATCACGTTTGGCATTCTATGACCGTAAGCTAATCAGGGATCGCAAGCTGG
This sequence comes from Leclercia sp. GHBNCSD, assembly GCF_055805075.1. Taxonomy (NCBI): domain Bacteria; kingdom Pseudomonadati; phylum Pseudomonadota; class Gammaproteobacteria; order Enterobacterales; family Enterobacteriaceae; genus Leclercia; species Leclercia sp. GHBNCSD. The sequence continues at coordinate 2,958,798 of NZ_JBQVYO010000001.1, forward strand.
ATCCAGACTTTGCCAAACGTTTGAAACGTATGACTGTCCCCCGTGCCCGTAAAACGTTCCGTCCGGCCAGTGAGTTGAATGGCAGGGCTGTTAGTCCGACCAAAGAGGCAGCTAAAAAGCGAATAGATAAGGTGATGAAAACGTATCTGGTGGACTTGTTTGATGCAGAGGCTATTTGGCACAAACTTCCACTGGTTATCGAGAAGCTGGGTATTTTGGGACAGCCGCAGTATTGGCAACCGGACATCCGTAAAAAATGGCTTAAATCTCGCGGCAAATAAGTGCCATGGTGTTGCGGCAGGGATGCTGCATCTTCATCTGTGGCTTGTTCAACGGCAAGCCTAAAAAGGCGAGGAGAAAATTAAACCTGGGAAATGACCGCCTTTTGACTGTCCAACGTTGTCGGATTTTGCTGTGGCAGACCGGCTAACTACAGGTACGGTTTAACTTGAAATCGGCACCTCGTACAATGGTAGGGGAAAATCGGCGATGGCTTCCCCTGATTCTGACGTTGGCAAGTAGCTGCGGTTTTTATCAAAGTTGAGATTTCAAAAGAATTAAATTCAGAAAATAACATGTGGCTACAACCGCTGTTGAATATTACCGGGAGAGAGTTACACCGCTTAATAACCGGTAACGTTTTACGTATCCGCTAATCCCATTCTGGCTAAGCTGATATTTATTCGCTATTTGCGTCTATAGGGTTCATAGCCGTATCTATTATGCTCTGTATACACTCTATCTCTATATTATTGTATATATATCATTACATACTATAGCCATTATCCAGTATCAGCTATCATGAGGCTCCAGCCTCCAATATTATCATCTAACAATAACCATCTGAACCTTGTTGGGTTCACACAAGATTTCCGTAATTCAGTTGTAAATAAATGGGGTCAGGGCATGGGGCTTTGATCTCTATATACAGGTGAATTATGAAGCCATACATTACGTACAACAATATTCTTGTCACAGATTCAACACTGGACTATTTCAAGACGGTCGTTTTCAGCATTCCTTATAATGGTGTGCCAAGTCTGCGACGTCCATTTTATCGTAATATTGCAGTATTTCTCCAGCACGTTATTTGTGTTGCTAGCTGTAGTCGCAAGAACAGGAAAAAAGCAAAGATTAAGGCGAATAAAAAATGGTCTTATTCTGTGCCAGTACCCTTTGAGCTGGGTAGGGCGAAACTCCCTGGAGTATTCAAGAAAAGTGGGCCGACCCATGAGCGTGCAATGGAGGCACTGGCAAGCGCGGGAATTATCAAACTAACCGGGTATTCCAATGTTCAGCACTCATGCCGGGAATATGCTGTTTCTCAACGTTTTTTGCGTAAGTTGTTTGGCAACGACCGCGAGGCATACCTTAGCCGTAAGGATCGTTACCATTATCTGACGGACATTTTCACCAAGCGTAAAAGCTACTCATTTGATGATCTGATTGGAGTTGCGATCGACCGTGGGCAGAACGCTACACATAAGCAGTCTAAACGCGATATCCCCAACGCAGCCTTCAGGGAGCTGGTAGTGAGTGTCTGGAATAACCTTGAGCCGCTTGAAATCAATCTGGAGGCACTGCTGGATTACTATAATGAGAATCCCACCAAGAAGAACAAAATATTCATTTTCAACTTCCTGTCGCGACTGGCTGAAACAGGCGTGGATCTGGTGAAAGAGTCACCGTTGACGGTTTCTTACAGGCAATCTTATAAGACTGCGTACATTGGCGGGAGATCCTTTGAGGTTGGCACTGGCTTTCAGAGTCTTCCGTCTAAAATGAAGTGGGCGTGTCTGGCACGTGGTGTGAACAATGACATCAAGGGATGCCAGCTTGAGATACTACGGCATGAGCTGTTGAGCATTGGCATTTCGGCCGAATCGCTGGAAGTGCTGGAAACTCAATATATCTGCCGGGTATTGCGTGTTGCGGAGGAGCTGGTGAAGCAATTCAGGTTTTCCAGCGTATTCAACGCCGGGTTCGTCTCATTATCGCTTAAATCCAGCACCCGACGCCTGTTGAACCGTGAGCTAGGTAAGGCAGAAGCAAAGCGGGTACTGAAACGCTGGAAGCGCCTTCTGAAGCCTTTACGGCGAGATCTGGGTTTACTGCTGGATCATTACGAAAGCACAGCATTGACCAATCGTTACGGCAAATGCGTTACCAATGCGGTAGGGCAATCTTTCAACATTACCTACAAAGATGTGGCAGCGCGTAAACGCAGGAAGTCAGATGTGATGCGCCGAAAGTTGTTGTCGCACATGTTACAGGGACTGGAAAGCCGGGCTGTCTACGATTACGTTGCCAGTCATAAGGGTGTTTGCGCACTGGAACACGATGGGTTTGTTTCATATGAGGAGGTAACCGATTGGTCCCATCCATACCTTTTAATTGAGAAAAAGCATTAAAGAGAGTTATACATTATCTAAATCTGAGGATTCATAGACTGGGCTGGTAGTCGGATAAATTATTGTATCTTTTCATTATGTTATGGTGTATTATCATTTAAAGTGAGCACAATTATATCCTGAGTTAATTGAAAATATGAAGCAAGAAACGATCGTTCAAAAAATTTGGAGTCTCTGTAACATACTAAGAGGTGATGGTATCACCTATTATCAGTATGTTTCTGAACTAAGTTATCTGCTTTTTCTGAAGATTGCTCAAGAGAATGGTTCAGAAAAGCTGATACCTGAAGGCTACCGCTGGGCTGATCTCGAATCCCATCCAGAAGCAGGATTATTAGGGTTCTATCAAGAGATGCTCACCCACTTGGGTGCGCATGTTAAAAATGAAGTCATAAGAGAGATTTACGCATTCCCTACAACCGTTTTCTCCCATTCTGAAAATTTAAAAGCTGTTATAGATGGTATTTCAAAGATAGAGTGGCACCAAGTAGGAAAAGATGGCTTTGGTGATCTCTATAGCGGCTTAATTGATAAAAGTGCTCAGGACACACGTTCAGGGGCTGGGCAGTACTTCACACCACGTTCTTTAGTTAACACTATAGTGAGGTTAATACAACCAAATCTTGGAGACTTAATTCAAGATCCTGCAACAGGAAGTGGTGGTTTCTTAGTTTCTGCTGACAGCTACATCCGAAACAAGTACTCACGAGAAGAATACCTAACAAATCCACCTAAATACCAAGGGGTGGAGATAGAAAAAAATACTCGTCGCATTTGCCTAATGAACACTTTTTTGCATGATTTAGATGCAAAAATTATTTATGGTGATGCTCTGACTGATGACGTGGCAGAATTAGATGAACCCGATGTGATCGTAGCTAATCCTCCCTTTGGTAATAAAGCTGGGGGGCAGCGCCCTTTACGAAATGATATTCCATTTCCTAATGCAAATAAGCAACTCGTTTTTTTGCAGCATATTTATTTGAGTCTTAAAGCTGGCGGTCGTGCTGCTGTAGTGTTACCTGATAACGTACTATTTGAATCTGGTGTCGGTACTGATGTACGTCGCGATTTAATGAATAAATGCAACTTACATACTATCTTGCGCCTTCCAACTGGTATTTTTTATGCCCATGGCGTCAAAACTAATGTGTTGTTTTTCACCAAAGGTTCAGCCAAAAATAGATACCAAGAAGAAAACTGTACTGAGAATGTCTGGGTGTACGACTTGCGCACCAATATGCCTAGTTTTGGTAAACGCACACCCTTTGGTAATCCTGATATTGGTTTTTCTCCTGAAGAGTTTGGTACAGATCCGCACTTAGGAGTCTTTGAGACAGTGTTTGGTGACAATCCTGACGGCACTAGTGAGCGTACCGAGGGGGAATACAGTTTTGGTGCTCAACAGATTGAATTAGATGTAGATGCTATTGAAGAAAACCAGAATTTTGACGAACGACTGGCACATTCTCGCTGGCGCTGTTTTGGCCGTGAGTGGATAGCTAATGCTAAAGATGATTCGTTGGATATTTCATGGCTAAAAGATAAAGACAATGTGGATGCAGCTAATTTGCCGGAGCCAGTAGTACTAGCGCGGGAGGCAAAGGAAGAACTCGAAGCTACACTGAGCGAACTGGATGAGCTATTGATTGCGTTAGAAGGGGCAAGTTGATGAATAAGATTCATTTGCCGCAGGGGTGGTGCATTTCCACGATCTCTGATATTTCAATTAAAGGAGAACAGCGCAAGCCTTCAGGAGAAGAATCTTTTATTTATGTTGATATTGGGAGTATCAATAGAAATTTAAAATTTATAGAATCACCCCAAACATTAATTGGGGAAAATGCACCTAGTCGGGCTAGAAAAATTATTAATACAGGAGATGTTCTTGTATCTTTAACAAGACCTAACCTCAATGCTGTCGCATTGGTTCCAAGTGAATTAGACAACCAAATAGCTTCGACTGGCTTTGAAGTTATCAAATCATTATTAGTTGATAGTCGTTATATTTTTATGTTGACTCGTTCAAAAGACTTTATTGATTCCATTAGCGGCGTTGTACAAGGTGCTTTGTACCCGGCTGCAAAGTCTTCAGATGTCCAAGCTTATAAATTTCCATTGCCCCCTTTGGCAGAACAAAAAGTAATCACCGACAAACTCGACATTCTTCTGGCTCAGGTGGAGGCTACTAAAGCCCGACTTGAGCGCATACCCGATATCCTTAAAACCCTACGCCAATCAGTTATTAATGCTGCCGTCAGCGGGAAGTTGACGGAAGGTTGGCGAGAATTAAATAAGCAAAACCTTGGTATGTGGAAACATGGGGTTCTCGGTGATTTTGTTGAAAAACCAACTTACGGCTCATCGGCTAAATCTCAGCCAGAAGGCCTCGTGCCTGTATTGAGAATGGGCAATTTACAAGACGGGAAGATAGATTGGACAAGCTTAGCGTATACATCTGACCCAGAAGAAATAAAAAAGTATAAGCTATTCGCAGGTGACGTACTGTTTAATCGTACAAATAGTCCCGAGTTAGTTGGTAAAACCTCGATTTTTCGGGGGGAAAGAGAAGCTGTATATGCTGGCTATTTGATCCGAATTAAATGCAAAGAAAATTTAAACCCTGAGTTTTTGAATTACATTTTAAATAGTCAAGATGCCAAAGATTATTGTTATCAGGTAAAGTCTGACGGCGTAAGTCAGTCAAATATCAATGCTCAAAAACTTATAGCATATACAATCAGTGTTCCATCAATGGTAGAACAAACGGAAATCGTCCGCCGCATTGAAGGTATTTTCTCATTTGCAGATAACATCAAACTAAAAACTAGTGTCGCATTAGAACGAGTAAATAATCTTACTCAATCTATTCTGGCTAAAGCTTTTCGCGGTGAACTCTCTGCTGATTGGCGTGCCGCCAACCCTGAGTTGATCAGAGGTGATAACAGCGCTAAAGCTTTGCTTAAAAAAATTCAGGCACAACGTGAAGCTATCGTAAAACAACCTAAGACAACTATTAAAAAGAAGGCTGACAGCCGTATGAGCAAAAAAATCATCAAAGTTGTTGAAGCGTTGAAACATGCTGGGGAACCGCTTAGTGGCCAACAATTGTTGGCGGCGGCGGGCTACCCCAGCGACAGTAGCACCGAGCAACTGGAGCAGTTCTTTTTAGATATTCGTGATGCTCTTGTAATCGAAGAGTCTATTGTAAAACTTGATCGCGGTGACGATAGCCAAGATTGGTTCACTTTGGCTAAATTACCAATGAATAAAGCAAAGAATTAAGGATAGCCCATGAAAGTCGACAAACTGCATATTCGCACACGTTTCAAAAATCTTGAAAATGTGAAAGTGGACTTTGATGAAGACCACCTAATGACAGTCGTGGTAGGTCGTAATGGTTCAGGAAAATCCAACGTTCTTGAAGCTTTGGTCGCTATATTCCGAAATCTTGACTTAGGAGAAGCCCCAACGTTTTCTTATGAGTTGTACTTTCAACTTGGTGAAGAAGGCGGTGTCAAGTGGTATGACGTTAAGGTGGATGCAGATCCAAACCGAGGAACATTAGCAAAGCAATATCAAGTTTCTGTCAAAGATAAACACAATAGCAAAGCGGATTTCAAGCTCATACCTTTCTCTAAAGTGAAGCGTGATAAGAGAACTAAGCAAGCGGAATTTCTTCCTAACTTTCTGTTTGCCTATTATTCCGGGCCATCAGATCGATTAGAAAAATATTTTAGAAAGCATCGTGATGATTATTATCGCGAGCTGCTCTACAACGACCTAGACTTGAAAGCTGATATTCGGTCGCTATTTTATGCAAAGTCTCTTCATAGCCAATTTGTTTTGATGGCTTTTTTTCTTAGCCCTGAGCTTAAAAGAGAACGCACATTTCTAGAAAAAGAGCTTGGCATAGAAAGTCTTGATTCAATACATTTTGTATTGAGACGTCCGGCATGGGAAAGAGACAAAGAGGACAGATTCTGGGGCGCTGATGGTGTCGTTCGTGAATTTATAGATCTACTTTATCCCCATGCTTTAGCTCCCGTGAAGGTGACTCGAAATGAGGACACTAGTCTCACAGGGAAAAATAAAAAAAATGATTTCATTCATATATTTCTGCCATCCGTTGAAACTCTGCATGAAATAGCCAAGCAGCTAACGCCGAGTATTTTCTTTAAGATGCTTGAAAGCACAGTTCTCTCTGAAATTATTTCTGAAGTTCATGTTCGAGTTAAGGTAACTTACGCTCAAAATCCAATCACATTCCAGGAACTTAGTGAAGGTGAACAACAGCTACTGACTGTATTAGGCCTTCTTAAATTCACGGGTGGTAAAGATTCCTTATTTTTACTAGACGAACCTGACACGCACCTTAATCCCTCATGGGCCGTTAAGTACCTTAAATTCCTGCGTGAATTCGTACCTAACCATGAGACCTGCCATTTGCTGATGGTAACACATCACCCATTAGCTATTGCTGAATTAGATAAGCAGCAAATTCAAGTAATGTGGAGGGACTCTAAATTTCAAGTACATGCACAAGAACCAGAGGAGAGCCCCAAAGGCATGGGCTATGGTGGAATTCTCACTAGCGACATGTTTGGTCTACGAACCACCTTAGATAATCCAACGGAACGTTTATTGCGATTGCGACGTCGCTTTACTGAAAAATCTGAATTATCCCCTATTCAGGCTGGGCGTTTAAAAAAAATTGATAAAGCGATAGAGGGGCTTGGTTTTACGACAGCACATTGGGATGAGGAATACGCTCAGTATTTGCGTGTGCGTAGAGAAGTGGAAATAGAATCTGAAGCTGCTACCGTCACGCCTGAACTTAAACGATTACGTAAAGAGCGCGCCAAAGCGATCGTTCAACGCATACTTGCTGTAGAACGGGAAGAGAATGAAAAATGAGACACTTAGACATTGATTTCAATCAGCTCCAATTACCGGATGGTTGGCATAAGAAAGCACAGGAGCTGTTAGATTCGCTTAAAGCGGCGCAAAACGATAAGCAACGCTCAGAGATTATTAAAAAAAATCAGGATCACTGGAAAGCGGTGAAACATGTACTGGAATCCTTGTTCAATTACAAGTGTTGGTACACAGAGGCTCCACAGCAAGGAACGGATGTAGACGTCGATCATTTTCGTCCTAAAAAGCGAGTGCAAGAAACGCTACTGACGGCAGAACCTCATGATGGTTACTGGTGGCTGACTTTCTCCCTCCAAAATTATCGTTGTAGCTGTATTGTCGCGAATCGTCGAAGAACTGATGTAAAAACTGGCGTTACAGGCGGTAAAGCTGATCACTTTCCACTGTGCGACGAGGGGATGAGAGCGAGAACTCCAGATTGTGACTTGGAAGAAGAGCAACCGATATTACTGGATCCATTAAAGGCAACCGACGTGCAATTGCTTCAATTTAAACCTGATGGAGAAGCTATGCCCCGGTTTTCTAAGGAAAAGCATGCCCGTAAGTTTATGCGTGCCGACCAGTCTATTTTATTTTATAACCTCAATCATTCAGATTTTGTCCGTTGCCGCATAGAATTACGAGACCAGATTGATAAGGAAGTCAACGCTGCAAAAAGGTACTTTAACAAACTGGAGACAGGCGACGCGGATAACGACTTTGCATATGAACAGACAATTTGTCGTTTGTTGGAAATGACAAGTAAAAGGGCACCATTTTCCAGTTTTTGTATCGCTTACTTAGATGGGTTCAAGCATAAACCGGAATATGAAGGGGTGCTTGATGCAGTCTATTTATGAGTTTGAGGGGATTATCGAATAAGAATCTAAGCGAAGTGTTAACAATTATGCAATAGGTCTTCCACGGCTGATAAGTTGCTACGGTTAACCATTGTGTATAGCCATTCCGAGATTGAGCAGATACCTCCAGCCGAAGCTGTTAAGCTCTCTTTGGATTTGGTCGATTAGTCTTCTTAAGTTTCTGTCTATTTGATAAGTGAAGTCGTCGGGAAAGCTTGATATAATAGTTACAAACCAATGTCCATCTACCAGTTCGATGTTGAGGAACCGTGCAATGAGTAACAACAAAAAAGAGCAGGTAACTTATGCTAAGCCGTCTCGTTCGGACATAGCACGTTCGGTAGCGACGTCAACGGCGGTCGAGACAGGACAGCCTTCAGCTAGGGTTGAAGCTTCTCTGGAAGTCGCGCGCAAAAAGTTCCCCCATCTTCGCCTTGCCTAATCCCTTCTTAATGCTTCTCTTACCAAGTGTCTCATCGGCTCGTAGTCCATTGATACACCTGCATGGATAGCCGAGATATACTGGGTTTTGTTTTGCTCCCAGCTTTGATAATCCAGCGGTTTGTATCCTCCCTGAACGGCCATTACGTCAGCTAACAGTCGCGACAATCGCCCGTTTCCCTCTCTGAACGGATGGATAAGTATCAGCTCGACATGGGTGATGGCGATAGCGGTGATGAGTTGTTCTTCGTCCATGCCGCGACACGGCGTGTATTGAGCCAGATACTTTGTGTCGAATTCGTTCAGTAGTTTTGGCAATTGTGCTGAAGGTGCAAACATAAAGCCGCCCTTGCTGATATTAACCGCTCTTTCTTGTCCAGCCCACTTGTAGATGTTACCTAACCAGCGGCGATGCCAGCTTTTTAGCATGGCTACGCTGAGCTGCCCTTCCGGGAACTGTTCTTCAAAAACAAACTGGTAGAGTTGTTCTAACAGGACAAGTTCAGCCTCATCCATCTCATCAGAAGTCGCGATCCCCAGCTTATTAGCCAAAACCTGCTCGCCAGAGTCTTTCTCATACTGGCCTTCACTGCTGGATACATGGTATCGGCTCATGGAGATGCCCTGTGTTATTAGAAGGATGGGAAAACAGAGGGAGTATAACGCTGGATGAGTACAGCAAACAATATTCTTAAAATCAGATAGTTACGAAAATGTAGGTTAAAGTGTGGTTTTTATTATCTTCTGGGAAATAATCTTTAATAATCAGTATTAACACACCAATGCATCATGGGGGTGTGGGCGTCGAAATTGTCAGTAGTGGTCATGGAGTGATGATGTCCATTTCTTTGAAAACAGTGCTGTTCAGGCGACGTTAGGGTCGTGTATTGCCGCTATTGTCGCATGAAAAAATGGCCCGGCGCAGCAAAATGTCACTACCTTAACTCGTCTCTTCATTGACCAGTTCAATCACCAGTTTTCCCTGTTCCACCAGCACCCGCACCCGGGAATGGGTTTTAAAACCAGCCTCTTCCAGCCAGTCGCCTTTTAAACTCAGCGCGGCGTGTACGCTGTAGCGTGTTGGGATCTTGGTCTTGCGATCCTCATGGCGCTTTCTGAAATACCCCACGGTGAGCTGGCGGCTGGGTCTGGAAATGCTGATATCTGACATAGAAACTCCTTTTTCTCAGGCAAGGATCAGGTGATAAAAAAACCTGTATAAAATGCCAGTAAAATGAACCTGAGACAAACGCAGAACTGCGAAGCGTCTTCAGAAAACGAAATGTAAAATATGAAATCGGGCTTAATATCCAGCCTGAAAAGGGTATTATAAATACAATTTATTATTAGGTATTAGACTATGGCAGGAAAACGGATCGCGCGCGAAAAAGAGACCATCCGCAAGATGATCGCGCTCTATGAAAAGCAGTGCCCGCAGGCATCTAAAGAGGCGGGACACTACGCAGCGCTGAATGCGTATGCCGACAAGCGCCTGGATAAATGCGTGTTTGGTGAAGAGAAACCGGCCTGCAAGCAGTGCCCGGTCCATTGCTACCAGCCCGCTAAGCGTGAAGAGATGAAGCAGGTCATGCGTTGGGCGGGGCCGCGCATGCTCTGGCGTCACCCGATTCTGACGATTCGCCATCTGATTGACGATCGCCGCCCTGTGCCAGAGCTGCCGGAAAAGTACCGCCCGAAAAAGTAACCATTCAGGTGCGCGCCCTGCGCATCGGGCGACAGATTGCCACCATAGCAATTGCACTGCACAGCGGGAATACCGCCAGCACCAGCCACGGAACGATCGCCCCGGTGGATGGCGTCAGCGCCCGATCGAGCAGATCGCCGAGCAGTAAATTTCCCGCCAGCACTGCACAGCCCCCAGCGGTAGCCAGTGCGCCATAGTGCGCACCCAGGGTCGATTCGCTGGCAAACCATGGCACCACATCTTTTCCTGCCGGTACCAGCAGCATCTGCCCGGTGGTCAGCAGGGTGACAAAACAGGCCGCAGGCAGCAGCCGCAGTAACCCCGTGCCCGGCGGCGAAGAGGCAAACAGCGCGACGCTCAGAAACGCGGCGGCGATAAGCAGAAAACCCACCGGCAGGACCCGCACCGCGCCCACCCGACGGGCAAAACGCGCCAGCGGAAGCTGAAAGAGGATCACCAGCCCCGAGGCCAGCATAAACAGCGGGCCAAGATCTTTCTCGCTGCCGCCAGCACGCTGGATCTCCACCGGAAGCGCCAGATAGAGCTGGTTATAGCTCAACAGCCAGCTGCTCCAGGCGATGATAAACGCCACGAACCGCGGCTGGCGAAAGGTGATCCACCAGGGGGTGATATGCAGCGGCTGGTTTTTTGCTGAGCCTGAAGGTAAACAGAAGAACAGCACTATCAGCGCCACCACGAAGACCGCGGCCCCGGCCAGCGCCACCTGACGAAAACCCAGGCCGGTGAGCAGGGCACCCGCGACCGGGCCCAGGACGGCCCCCAACTCGCCACATACCGCAAAGAGGGCGAACCACTCGGCGCGGCTGCGTTTTCCCTGCGCCTCGCTGCGGGTTCCGGCTTTAGCCAGTAAGGCTTCGATGGAGGGGGAGAAGAGCGCGCCCCCGATCCCGGTGAGGCACGCCCCGGCAATAATGACCGGCAGGCTGTAACCAAAGGCCAGCAGCAGATAGCCCACCACCCGTACAACGCAGCCGCAAAGAATAATGATGCGCGCGCCGTAGCGGTCGGAGAGAGCGCCGCCAACGATAAACATCCCCTGCTGGGAGAAGGTCCGCAGCCCGAGCACCAGCCCGATAACGCCGCCGGAGAGCAGCATATCGTCGCGTAAAAAAATCGCCAGGAAGGGGACGACGGCATAAAAACCAATATTGAAAACAAACTGGCTGCCCAGTAAGACGGGCGGCCAGAGTTGCGTCGCGGGGCGAATGGATAGCACCTGTTATTTTGCCTCAGACGAGGAAGTGAATATGTTTTTTGCCATGATCGGGGGAGAGCTCAATGCGGGTTTTCACCCGGAATATCTCCCACAGCAGCTCTTCGGTCAGGATCGCCTGCGGCGTACCGCTGGCGACAACTCGCCCTTTTTGCATCACGATCAGCGCATCACAGAACATAGAGGCGTGGTTAAGATCGTGAATGGCGACGATGCTGGTGACCGGCAGCTGGCTAATCAACTGCATCAATTGCATCTGATGGTGAATATCCAGGTGGTTAGTGGGTTCATCCAGCAGGATCTCGGTTGGCATTTGCGCCAGCGCCCGGGCGATGTGCACCCGCTGGCGCTCGCCGCCGGAGAGGCTCAGCCAGCCCTGCTCGCTATGATGCAGCATATCCACCGTCTTCAGCGCCTGGTTTACCGTTTCGTCATCCTGCGCCGTCCAGCCGGAGAAAGGGGAGTGGTGCGGAATACGCCCCAGCTTCACCACATCCCGCACGCGCATGTTGGCGTCGGTCATGCCATGCTGTTCCACAAAGGCTACCCGCCGGGCGAGCTGCTTTTTCGGGATGCCACTGATGCTTTTGCCATCCAGCGCGACGGTGCCGCTATGGGGGCGACGTAACCCGGCCAGGATCCGCAGCAGCGAGGATTTGCCGGAGCCGTTTGGCCCCAGCAGGCCGACGGTCTGCCCCTGGGATACTGCCAGCGAGACATTGTCGACGATGACCTTTTTACCCACCTTCCAGGTGATATTTTCAGCAGTGATGCTCATCACTTATTCCTTGAACGGTAGATAATCACAGCAAAGAACGGGACGCCCACCAGCGCGGTAACGACGCCCACCGGCAGGCTTTGCGGAGCGATCAGCAGGCGTGAGGCGATATCCGCCAGCACCATCAGGATGGCACCCGCCAGCGCGCTGGCGATAAGCAGCGTGCGGTGCAGCGGACCAAAGAAGAAGCGCATCATGTGTGGCACCACCAGGCCGACAAAGCCGATGGAACCCGCCATGCTGACGATGGTGGCGGTCATCAGTGCGGTAACGATGAACAGGATCAGCCGCACCCAAGGGACGGCGATCCCCAGCGAGGCGGCGGCATCATCGCCAAAGGTGAAGGCGTCGAGCGCCCGGGCGTACCAGAGGCAGACAGCCAGACCGACCAGCACCGCGACCAGCACCATCTGGAACTCGGGCCATCTCACGCCGCTAAAGCTGCCCAGCAGCCAGAACATCACGTCGCGCGCCTGCTGGGCGCTGGCCGAGGTGCTGACGGTCCAGGCGGTGATGGCGTTAAACAGTTGCGAGGCGGCAACCCCGGCAAGGATGGTGCGTTCACTGCCGCCGCGGGCACCGTTCGTCAGCAGGGCCACAAACGCGAAGGCGGTAAACGCGCCGGCGAAGGCCCCGGCGGAAAGCGTCACGGTACCGCTGCCAATGCCCAGCACGACCACGGAGACCGCCCCGGTTGACGCCCCTGCGGAGACCCCCAGGACGTAGGGTTCGGCGAGGGCGTTTTTCAGCAGGCTTTGCAGCACCGCGCCGCAGATAGCCAGACCCGCACCGCAGCAGGCCGCCACCAGCGCCCGGCTCAGGCGAAAGTCCCAGATCACGCTCTCATAGATGCGATTGAGCGGCACCTCGGTTAAGCCCATTTTATTGGTAATGGCGTAGAACACGCTCTGCAGGGGGATCGACAACTCCCCCACGCTGACGCCAAAAGCGATAACCAGCAGCAGCGCGACCACCGCCAGGAAACCCGAAGCTGGCAACAGCCAGCTCAGGCGGGTCTGTTGTACTACCGCGGTCATTAATTCAGTTCCATTTTTCTGAGCTGTTCACCAATCTGCTCCGCGCCGTAAAGGGTGCGGATGGTCGGGTTCATCGCCTGGCCGTCCATCACCACGATGTGGCCTTTTTTCACCGCGTCGAGCTGGCTGACGGCGGGATCGCTTTTCAGGAATTTGATTTTTTCCTCGGCGTTATCCAGCGCCCAGCGGTTGCGGTCGAGGCTGGAGACCACGATCACGTCCGGGTTGGCCGCGATAATGCTTTCCCAGCCGACGGTCGGCCATTCCGTTTCAGAGGTGATGGCGTTGTGGCCACCCAGCACGTTAGCAATAAAGCCGGAGGCGCTGTTTTTACCGCCGACGTAGGCGTCAGAAGAGGGGGAGGAGCTGGAGAACCAGAAGACAAATGAGAGGTCTTTCTTGTTTTTGCTGAACTCAGCCCGCAGGTCGGCTTCACGCTTTTTGAAATCGGCAATCAACGCCTGGCCGCGATCTTCGACGTTAAAGATTTTGGCGAAATCTTCAATCTCTTTATACAGGAAGGTCATATCCCAGAGCTTCTGGCGGCTGCCGTACATATCGCCGATATCTTTTTTGGTGGCGCACATGCCCGGCGACATGTAGCTGTTGACGCCGACGGTGGCCAGATCTTCGCGTTTGGCGACTTTACTCTCTGGCCCCAGTAGCAGCGGCAGCTGGGCCGGAACGAAGTCCGGGTTTTGCGCAAGGATAGACTCCAGCGTCGGGATCTCAACGGTCAGCAATTTAACTTTTTCATTCTTTTCAGCGAGTTCAGGCAGCACTTTGGTCGGCCAGAAGGCGCTGGCGGCAACCTTATCCTGCAGGCCCAGCAGTAAGAGAATTTCTACGGTGTTCTGGCCCAGTGCCACCACGCGCTCTGGCGCTTTGGTGAAGGTCTCTTTATAGCCGCAGTTCTCGATCGTCAGAGGGTAGGTGGTTGCAAAAGCAGAACCGGCTGTCGCGATCAGCAAGCCTAATGCACTGATGATCTTTTTCATGAAACGCTATCCTTCATTAATTTATTGATGACAGCCCGGGAGCATGGCTGAGAATGAATATCATTTATTATGGCGGGGTTTTATACAATGATATATTCACGGTGTCAATGAACGATAATAACGTCATGAAATTATTGGATTTCATAGGGGATTTGTAGGCCGGGCAAGCGTAGCGCCGCCCGGCGAAGGGGGTTTAATCTAAATCTGCACCGTTGCTGGCAATCACTTTCTTGTACCACCAGAACGATTTTTTGCGTTTGCGTTCGAGGGTGCCGTTGCCGGCATCATCGCGATCGACATAGATAAAGCCGTAGCGCTTGCTCATCTCGCCGGTGGAGGCGGCAACCAGATCGATGCAGCCCCAGCTGGTGTAGCCCATCAGCGGAATGCCATCTTCAATGGCGTCGCCCATCGCGCGGATATGCTCCCGCAGGTAGCTGATGCGGTAGTCGTCGTTAATCTCACCGTTGGCGTCCATCTCATCCTTCGCGCCTAAGCCGTTCTCCACCAGGAACAGGGGCTTCTGGTAGCGGTCGTACATCATGTTCATGGTAATGCGCAAGCCCAGCGGGTCGATGCCCCAGCCCCACTCGCTGACGTCAATATGCGGGTTACGCAGGGATTTCACGATATTGGCCGCGCTGGTGTTGTTGGCATTCATATCCGCCGAGGCGCAGCGCGAGGCGTAATAGCTGAATGAGACAAAATCGACGGTGTGTGTCAGCAGTGCGTCATCACCCGGATCTTTGACAATCACCACCCCCTTTTCGCGGAACACGCGAGCAGAGTAGGCCGGGTAGCGGCCACGGGCCTGGACGTCGATAAAGAACAGGTTCTCACGATCTTTTTCTAATGCCGTCCACACATCTTCCGGTTTGCAGGAGTAGGGGTAGAAGTTACCGCCCGCCAGCATGCAGCCCACCTGGTTTTGTGGGTTCACCTCATGGGCAATTTTGGTTGCCAGCGCGCTGGCAACCAGCTCATGGTGGGCGGCCTGATACTTCACCTGATCCTCATTTTCACCTTCCTCAAACACCAGCCCGGCACCGGAGAAGGGGCTGTGCAGCATGATGTTGATCTCGTTGAAGGTGAGCCAGTATTTCACCAGCCCGTTAAATTCTTCGAAGCAGGTGCGGGCGTAGCGGGCGAAAAAATCGACCATCTTGCGGTTGCGCCAGGAGCCATACTCGGTCACCAGATGCATCGGCACGTCAAAGTGGCAGAGGGTCACCAGCGGTTCGATATTGTACTTTTTACACTCCTCGAACACGGCCCGGTAAAAGGCAATCCCTTCTTTATTAGGCAGCGGTTCGTCGCCGTTTGGGTAGAGACGGCTCCAGGCAATGGAGGTACGAAATACCGTGAAGCCCATCTCGGCCATTAAGGCGATATCTTCTTTATAGCGATGGTAAAAATCGATCGCGTCGTGGCTGGGATAGAACTCATCGTCACGCAGCGAAAAGCGTTTTTCCTTGCCGACCTTCACCGCCAGGCGGTTTGCGCCGTGGGGGATCATATCGACGGTGGTCAGGCCCTTGCCGCCCTCGCGGTATGCGCCTTCGCTCTGGTTAGCGGCCAGTGCGCCGCCCCATAAAAATCCTTGTGGAAAAACTGACATTCTTACCTCGCTATAAATTTATGCTTGTGCTGCTTTGGCCTGAACCGGTGCGGATTGCAGCGCGCGTGCTTTTTCTGCTTCGTCTTCTACCGGGATATCTTCAAAGCCCAGAATCAGGGTCAGCACGAAAGAGAGCACCACGGCCAGGGCCATGACTCCGAATACCCAGACGATGGACATCGGGTTGGCCGGGTCGAAGAACTGGACGCTGGTAAACAGGCCCGGCGCCGCCATCGAGTGGCTGGCCAGCCCGGCGATCCCGGCCACGGCGCCGCAGATAAAGCCGCTGATCAGGCTCGCAATTAAAGGACGTTTCAGACGAACCGCCACGCCATACAGCGCCGGTTCAGAGATCCCGGCCATGATGGCGGAAGCGGCCGCGGCCAGCGCCGTCTGGCGCAGTTCCGGGTTTTTGGTTTTCCAGGCGACCGCCAGCGACGAACCGCCGAGGGAGAGGTTGGCGCCGATTTCTGACGGCATCACCATCCCCTCTTTGCCCGTTTCGGCAATGGTCTGAATGATGGTAGGCGTAAAGACGCGGTGCATCCCGGTCATCACCAGCAGCGGCCACAGCGCGCCCATGATGGCGACGGAGAGCCAGCCCAGATAGCCGTGAATGGTGTAAACCAGCGCGGAGATGCCGCTACCGATCCAGATCCCCAGCGGCCCAATCAGGACGATGGCGAGCGGGGCGGCAATCAGCACGATCAGCATTGGCTTGAGGAAGTTTTTCGTCACCGCCGGGGTGATTTTGTCCACCCAGCGTTCGATATAGGACAGGCACCAGGTCATCACCAGCGCCGGGATCACCGTATAGGTATATTTCACCGCCGTCACCGGCACAAACGCGAACTCAACGTGCTCGCCCTGCGCCGCTTTCGCCATCAGCTCAATAAAGCTCGGGTGGACCAGCACGCCCGCAATGGCGATCGCCAGCGACATGTTGGTTTTGAATTTCACCGCCGCAGAGGCGGCCACCATCAGCGGCAGGAAGAAGAACGCGCCGTCGCCGATGACGGTCAGGATCGTCAGCGTCGGATCGCCTTTGGTCAGCACGCCGCTCATCTCAAGGATCATCGCCAGCAGCTTGACCATCGACCCGCCGATGATCGCCGGGATCAGCGGTGACATGGTGCCGATCAGGGCATCAAGAATGCCCGCGCCAATGCGTTTCAGGGTCAGCTTTTGCGGCCCCTGGGGCGCGGCAGGCTGCATGTTGGCGGGCAGCAGGTTGACCACCTCGCGGTACGCCTGGGAAACGGTATTGCCGATGATCACCTGGCACTGGTTGTCGTTGCGCACGACGCCCAGCACGCCGCTGATGCTTTTCAGCGTCGCGCTGTCGATCAGGCTTTCGTCTTTTGCCACGAAGCGCAGACGGGTCATGCAATGGGTGACCGCGACGATATTCTCTTTGCCGCCGAGCGCGCTGACAACGGCATTCGCCAGCGCAGCATAATTTTTGGCCATCGGGTTGTATCCTGTTTTATCAGTAAGGTACGTCTTCATCGGGGTGAGCGATGAAACTTATATAGGAAACCGGTTCCACAAAATCATGAAGAGTTTCCTGGAATCTAACAAGATCACGTTTTAGCCATTTTTTAAATTCGTGATGGCGATCACCTAGCGTGTTAAAAAGCGTGTGACAGACGCTGCGACAATTTTCACGCGGTGCAGTACACTGCCGCTCACGGGATTAAGACGGAACAGATGCATGACCACGATGCTGGAAGTGGCGAAGCGGGCAGGGGTCTCGAAAGCGACGGTTTCCCGGGTGCTTTCGGGCAATGGCTACGTGAGCCAGGAGACAAAAGACAAGGTTTTTCAGGCGATTGAAGAGAGCGGGTATCGGCCTAATTTACTGGCGCGTAACCTGGCGACCAAAAGCACGCAAACCCTTGGGCTGGTGGTGACCAACACCCTCTACCACGGGGTCTATTTCAGCGAGCTGCTGTTCCATGCCGCCAGAATGACCGAAGAGAAGGGACGTCAGCTGATCCTCGCCGACGGTAAGCACAGCGCCGATGAGGAGCGCGAGGCGATTCAGTACCTGCTGGATATGCGCTGCGATGCGATCATCATCTACCCGCGTTTTCTCAGCGTTGATGAGATGGACGAGATCATCCAGAAACACGCCCAGCCGGTGATCGTGCTTAACCGCCGCCTGCGTAAAAACAGCAGCCACTGCGTCTGGTCAGATCATAAAGCCTCCAGCCAGGCGGCGGTATCGACCCTTATCGAGCAGGGCCACCGCGATATCGCGTTTATCACCGGATCGCTCGATTCCCCCACCGGGATCGAACGCCTTTCCGGCTACAAAGAGGCCCTTGCTGCGCACCGCATTCCGCTGCGCGAGTCGCTGATTGTCGAGGGTAAATGGCACCCGGCCAGCGGCGCGGCAGGGGTGGCGACGCTGCTGGCGCGCGGCGAGCATTTTACCGCGCTGGTGGCGAGTAACGACGATATGGCGATCGGCGCCATCAAGCAGCTTCACGACAGCGGGGTCGCCGTGCCGGAGGCGGTGTCGGTAGTGGGTTTCGATGACATTGCGATGGCGCCCTACGTGGTACCCTCCCTCTCCAGCGTGCGCGTACCGGTGACAGAGATGGTGAAAGAGACCATCAGCCGTCTGATCTTTATGCTCGATGGTGGGGACTTCACCTTCCGGCAGACCTTCGCCGGAGAGTTGATGCTGCGTGATTCCGTCATCCCCGGCCCGCACCACTGATTTATAGGGCAGCCAGGCACAAGTAAAGCCGAGTCGGCCGCCCGCGGTCAGCGCCATATCCTGCACGTTTTCCAGGGCGTTGAGCGGTGATGGGCTGAGACAGCGCCAGCGAAAAAAGAGGTTCATGCTTCCTGACCTGTCTGAACCAGGCGGCAAGCCAGGTTATTTCCTGGGTGAAGTTTGCCATGTGTCGTCTCCTGTGAAGGAGTAGCGCAACAGTGTAGGCCGGAAAACAGGCTTAAAACCTGACGCGGTTTCATCGCTGTTCCGCATTAAAAAAGCCCCGGGGCACCGGGGCTGCGAAAGGCAAAGAGTGACAAGCATACAACGAGTAGAACAAGAGTTTGAGGGTTAAACGGGTAAGGCTTTCAGCAGGGCGAAGGCCTCCTTCATACGATCTTCGCTGACCACAAAGGCGCGCAGATTGCCCTCGTTGTCGGCCCCTTTCGCCACCATCCCCTGGGCTTCGATGGCGATCTGCCAGTTCAAATCCTGGCGCTGGGTTTCGCCTGCCAGGTGCAGCGGCAGTTCCGGCGTTTTGACCTTCACCAGCATCGCAGGCAGTTTCAGTGGCGTACTGGCCCCGAGCAGATTCTTCGCCAGATACATGGCGCTTAACTGGATCGGCTGCAGGAACGGCAGTACCTGACCGTTAATTTCGGCGCAGTCGCCCAGAGCATAAATATCGGGCCGGGTGGTTTGCAGATAGCTGTCGACCTTTACCCCGCGATCTGTTTCTGCACCGGCCCGCTGCGCCAGCCCGATTTCCGGGCGCAGGCCGGTGGCGGCAATCACCACATCGACTTCAAGGCAGCGATCCCGATCCAGCAGGGCGCAGATCCCGGTATCGGTTTGGGTCAGGCTTTGCAGCTGGGATTTCAGCTGCAGATGCACCCCCATATCGGTCAGCCGGTGTTGTAAGCGACTGCTCACTTCGGCGGGCATCAGCGCGGAGAGAATGCTGGCGGAATGGTCAACCAGGGTGACCTCTTTCCCGGCCCGGCAAAAATCCATCGCCAGTTCGCTGCCGATAAGACCTGCGCCAACAATCATCACCCGTCGGGCGTCACGCAACGTGCTTTCGCAGGCGCGGTATTCCGTCTGGCTGTTGAGGGTCAGCATCAGCTCGCGGCCCGCAACCGGCGGGACGAAAGCCGAGGCTCCGGTCGCCAGCACCAGTTTGTCATATGACCACTGGTTATCTTTGCCTTTGACCACGTGGGCTGCGGCGTCGATGTCGGTGACCCAGGTGTAAGGAAACAGGCGCAGCTTAAACTGTTCGGCAAACTCTCCCGCCGTCTGGCGGGTGAGATCGTCGGCTTGCTGGCGCTGACTGATAACGTGGCTTAAGTCTGGCTTGTTGTACTCATCCATGCTGTCCGCTGCAATAAGCGTCAGCGGGACGTTCGCATCCTGTTTACGGATGTTTTTCACCAGCTGGCGGGCGGCGAAGCCCGAGCCGATGATGACGATACCGTGGCTCATTTTGCCTCCGATGCCAGTTCTTCAAATACATCTTTACCAAGGGAACATTCCGGGCAGAGGAAATTGTCCGGCACGTCGCTCCACGGGGTACCTGGCGCGACGTCCTGCAGCGGCTCGCCGAGGGTCGGATCGTAGATCCACTGGCAGACGCTGCACTGCATGCAGGGGCCGAGGTCGGCGGTGGTCTCTTCGACGCTGGCGCTTTCTTCCGCCTGAGCGGCAGGTTTCACGCTGGCTTCAGGCAGCGGAGCGAGCGCCCACTGACGGGCAATATCGCGACCATGCTGACGGCAGACTTCCAGCGCATCGAGATCCGGGCGCCATTTCGCCTTCAGGCTCATCGACATTTCAAAGCCTGCGTCCTGCAGACGGGTGGAGAGACGGTCTACCGCGCCGCCACTCCAGCCGTGAGAGCCGAAGGCGCTGGCACGTTTGTTACGGAAGCGCAGGCCGGTCATCTCTTCCACCAGGCCGGCAATTTTCGGCATCATCACGTTGTTCATGGTGGAGGTACCCACCAGCATGCCTTTTGAGCGGAAGACGTTCGTGAGAATGTCGTTTTTATCGCTGCGGGCGACGTTAAAGATTTTCACCGCCACGTTCGGGTCAACTTCATTAATGCCCTGGGCGATGGCGTCGGCCATCATGCGGGTATTGTTGGACATGGTGTCGTAGAAAATGGTGATGCGGTCTTCCTGATAGTCCGCCGCCCATTTCAGGTACAGCTCGACGATCTGCGTAGGGTTATCACGCCATACCACCCCGTGAGAGGTGGCAATCATATCCACCGGCAGGTTAAAGCCGAGGATCTCGGTGATTTTTGGCGTCACCAGACGGCTGAACGGGGTGAGGATGTTGGCGTAGTAGCGCTGGCACTGCTCAAAGAGTTCGGCCTGATCCACTTCGTCATTGAACAGACGTTCGTCGCAGTAGTGCTGGCCGAAGGCGTCGTTACTGAAGAGCACCGCGTCGCCGGTCATGTAGGTCATCATGCTGTCCGGCCAGTGCAGCATTGGGGTTTCAACGAAGATCAGCTGTTTGCCGTTGCCGATATCCAGAGAGTCGCCGGTTTTCACCACGTTGAAGTTCCACTCCGGATGGTGGTGATGGCCGGTGATGGAGTCGATGGCGTTGGCGGTGCAGTAGATCGGGGTGTCCGGGATGCAGGACATCAGCTCGGTCAGCGCCCCGGCATGGTCCTCTTCCGCATGGTTAATGATGATGTAGTCGATATCGGCCAGGTCGATTTCACTGCGCAGGTTCTGCACGAACTCGCGGCTGAATTTATGATCGACGGTATCGATCAGGACGTTTTTCTCTTCCCGGATGAGATAGCTGTTATAGCTGCTGCCGCGCAGCGTTTTGTACTCCGTTCCGTGAAAATCACGTACTTCCCAGTCACGTTGACCAACCCAATGAATATTGTTTTTAACCAGAATAGACATAGCAACCTCAACTTAATACAGCGCAATTAAATGAAAGATGTCATGTCTATTGCAGGGTGCGTGCCAACTTTTTAAGTTATTAATTTTTAATGGTTTTAAAAATAACCGCACTCTTGTGGTAGTCAATTTGACTGTGTCTGGTATAGTCAATATGACACTGCGTATTGTCAAAATGACAACGAGGCGAGAATGAGTTTTTCTGTAGAGGTGCTGGCGAAAATCGCCATTGAATTGCAGAGCGGCATCGGCCATCAGGATCGCTTTCAGCGGCTGATCTCCACTCTGCGCCACGTGCTGGAGTGCGATGCGTCGGCGCTGCTGCGCTACGAAGGGCGGCAGTTTATTCCGCTGGCGATCGACGGGCTGGCGCAGGATGTGCTGGGGCGGCGTTTCACCCTTGAAGGCCATCCGCGGCTGGAGACCATCGCCCGCGCCGGGGATGTGGTGCGCTTCCCGGCCGACAGCGACCTGCCCGATCCCTACGACGGGTTGATCCCCGGTCAGGAGAGTCTGAAGGTGCACGCCTGTATCGGCCTGCCGCTGTTTGCCGGGCAGAACCTGATTGGCGCGCTGACCCTCGATGGCATGTCGCCGGACCAGTTCGACACCTTCAGCGACGAAGAGTTGAGGCTGATTGCCGCCCTGGCCGCCGGGGCGCTGAATAATGCCCTGCTGATTGAGCAGCTCGAGAGCCAGAACACCCTCTCCACCCGCCCGACGGGGTTTGAGCAGGTAAAAAGCACCGAGATGATTGGCCTCTCGCCGGGCATGATGAGCCTGAAAAAAGAGATTGAGATTGTCGCCGCCTCCGACCTGAACGTGCTGATCGAAGGGGAGACCGGCACCGGTAAAGAGCTGGTGGCAAAAGCCATTCATCAGGCTTCTCCCCGGGCGGTGAATCCGCTGGTCTATCTCAACTGTGCCGCGCTGCCGGAAAGCGTGGCGGAGAGCGAGCTCTTTGGTCACGTCAAAGGGGCGTTTACCGGGGCCATCAGCAACCGCAGCGGCAAGTTTGAGATGGCCGATAACGGCACGCTGTTCCTGGATGAGATTGGCGAGCTGTCGCTGGCGCTGCAGGCTAAGCTGCTGCGCGTATTGCAGTATGGCGATATCCAGCGGGTGGGCGATGACCGCAGCCTGCGGGTCGACGTGCGGGTGCTGGCCGCCACCAACCGCGATCTGCGTGAAGAGGTGCTGGCCGGGAACTTCCGCGCCGATCTGTACCACCGCCTGAGTGTGTTTCCGCTTTCGGTGCCGCCGCTGCGCGAGCGTGGCGAAGATGTGGTACTGCTGGCAGGCTATTTCTGTGAACAGTGCCGGTTGCGGATGGGGTTATCCCGGGTGGTGCTAAGCCCCGGCGCCCGGGCGCATCTGCTGAGCTACGCCTGGCCGGGCAACGTGCGCGAACTGGAACATGCCATTCACCGGGCGGTAGTACTGGCCCGGGCGGCGCGGGCAGGGGATGAAGTGGTGATCCACGCGCAGCACTTTGCCCTGCATGATGAGAGCACACCCGTGGTGACGCCGGAGACGCCGCGCGTTGAGAATCAGAACCTGCGTGAGGCGACGGAGGCGTTTCAGCGCCAGATGATTGTCCGGGCGCTGGAGCAGAACAGCCGCAACTGGGCGGCGAGCGCGAGGGCGCTGGAGACGGACGTCGCCAACCTGCACCGGCTGGCGAAACGTCTGGGTCTTAAGGGTTAGAGAATGCCTGCCTGGTAGAAATCCTGCAGGTTGATGGCACCGCACAGGCGGCCATGGCTATCCACCACCGGCGCGGCGGTGATTTTGCGCTTCATCAAGAGCTCTTTGGCTTCAATGGCGCGGCTGTCGGCATTCAGCGTCAGGCCACCGGCGGTCATGGCGTTGCTGACGGCAATCTCCAGTTTGCCGCCGCTCACCAGCCAGCGGCGCAGGTCGCCGTCGGTGAAGACCCCTTTGACCTGCTGGTCATCATCACAGACCGCCACCAGCCCCAGTCCGGTACGGCTCAGCTCCAGCATCGCGTCCATCACGCTGGTATTCAGTTTCACCTGCGGGATAGCCTCGTCGGTGCGCATCAGGTGGTGCACTTTATTCAGCAGGCGTGCTCCCAGGGCGCCTGCCGGGTGCGAGCGGGCAAAATCCTCTTCATTAAACCCGCGGGCCTGCATCACCGCCATCGCCAGCGCATCGCCCATCATCAGCGTGTTGACGGTGCTGGAGGTCGGCGCAAGGTGCATCGGACAGGCTTCGCGCTCCACCGAAATATCCAGCGTGGCGTTGGCGGCCAGCGCCAGCGGCGAGCGGGACTTGCCGGTCATCGCCAGCAGCGCCACCGATTTTTCCTGCAAACGCGGGAGGATCAAATCCAGCTCTTTTGCCGAGCCGGAGTAGGAGATAAAGAGCAGCACGTCGCGGCTCTCAATCATCCCCAGATCGCCGTGCAGGGCTTCAGCAGGGTGGACAAAAAAGGCGGGGGTGCCGGTGCTGGCAAGGGTCGCGGCAATCTTCTTGCCAATATGCCCGGATTTGCCGATGCCCGAGACGATCACCTTCCCGTCGCAGTGAATAATGGTATTGGCTGCGCGAACAAAATCTTCCCCCAGACGGTCCGGCAGGCGGCTGGCCTCCTGCAGTTCCAGCATCAGGGTCTGGCGACCCGCGTTTAACAGAAAATCACTCATCACGCTCTCCGGTTACAATCACGTCGATTCCTTTCTCTTCCAGCGCTTTCTTAAACGCCGGATCGATGCCCGCGTCGGTAATCAGCTTATCGACGCTCTCCAGGCTACAGACAATATTCGGGCTTTTACGGCCAAACTTTGACGAGTCCGCCATCAGGATCACCTCCCTGGCGGCATTGCACATCGCTTTACTGACGCTGAACACTTCATTGAAGGTGGTGACGCCCGCGTTGAGGTCGATGCCGTCGGTGCCCATAAACAGGCGGTCGAAGCTGAAATGGTCGAAGGCGTTCTCCGCAAGCTGGCCGTGAAACGAGGCCGACTTTTTGCGGAAGGTGCCGCCGGGCATCAGGATGGTTTGTTCATTGTCGAATTCGGACAGGGCGTTGACGATATGCAGGCTGTTGGTCATCACCGTGATGTTATTGAAGCGGCTCAGCATTGGCACCATCTGCAGAACCGTGCTGCCCGCATCGAGGATAATGGAGTCGCCGTCATGGATAAATTTTACCGCGGCGTCAGCGATTAACGCCTTCTGATGGGTGTTGATGAGCGTCTTGTGATCGATAGGCGGGTCGGCCTCGTCTTTATTCAGCACCACGCCGCCATAGGTGCGGATCACCGCCCCGGCGTTTTCCAGGATCACCAGATCCTTGCGGATTGTGGTGCCGGTGGTATCAAAGTAGTGGGCCAGATCCTCAACCGAACATTTTCCCTGTTTTTGCAAATGGTCGAGTATGGCCGCCTGCCGCTGGCGGGGTTTCATAGGCGTTGAGTTCCTTAGGTTGCGAAATGATAATTTCGCAAGCTTATAACGTTCACAACGAAATTATCCATGTTTCAATTTAAGCGCTAATGATAGTGCATCCTGACAGAGCGAATCATTGGGAAAGATCACATCGGGCTCTAATTCCTGCAACGCGGTGCCGTTAATCGCTGCAATTTTCACCGGTCGGGCAAAGACCGTCAGCCCACGCATCATCAAGGAGTCACAGACCCGGTGGTTATCATCCAGCGCAATGGCGACAATCACCCGCGGCTTAAAGCGACCGCCGGAGCGGCCCACGCCCACGCGCCCTTTCTGGCAAAGGGCGTCAAAGGCGCGGTTAAAACGATGGATTTGCCAGCCGCCGAGTGCCAGCTGGCACAGCCAGGCGATAACAGCGACGGTGATCAGGGTGGTGACCATGTTTAGCTCCTGTGCTATGGCCGGGCGGCGATACGCTTGCCCGGCCTGGGGTTCGGGGTTTGTAGCCCCGGTAAGCGCAGCGCCCCCGGGGAATGAACTCAGAACATCACCTGCCCACCGGTGACATTGATCGACTGCCCGGTGCAGTAAGAGGCTTTCGGGCTGGCATAAAACAGCAGCATATTCAGCACGTCCTGATAGTCGCAGCCGCGCTTCAGCGGCACTTTATCGATGTAGTATTGCTCCACCTGATCCTCATTAATGCCAAGTTTGGTGGCGTACTGCGGCAGCAGGGACTGGAACATCGGCGATTTCAGCAGGTTGCCGAGCATCAGCGAATGCACGGTAATGCCATATTCCGCCAGATCCAGCGCCAGGGACTGCGTCAGCCCCACGCCGCCGAACTTGGCCGCGCTGTAGCCGGAGTTGTGCTTGCTGCCCACCTTGCCCGATTTGGAGTTGATCTGAATGATGCGCCCGGCAATGCCGTCGCGGATCATCAGGCGCGAGAACTCCCGGGCGCAGAGGAAATAACCCACCAGGTTCACCTGCAATGAACGGTCGAAATCCCCCAGCTCCACATCGCTGATAAAGGCCGCTTTGGCGATCCCGGCGCTATAAACCAGCAGATCGGTGCGGCCAAAAATCTCGTCCACGCCGCGGGCGAGAGCCAGCACGCTCTGTTCGCTGGTGGCGTCGGCGCCAAATCCCCAGGCCATCCCGTTACCGAATTCGGTGTTGATGGCGTCCGCCACGCGGGCGGCCTTTTCACTCTGGATATCGACTACCGCCACGCGGTAACCCTCTGCGGCAAGCCCACGGCAGAGGAACTCCCCTAAGGTTTGTCCTCCACCAATGACAACGGCAACCTGACTCATATTTCTCTCCTTAATTACGCAACAAATTTTAATGTGCAGCCTGGGGTAACAGCCTGTGGAACCGGGCCCGCCACGTGAACCGTGCCGGGGTATTCCGCCTGGAGCCGACCATCGAAACGCAGGGTGATGTGGCCCAGCTCGCGCAGGTTTTGTTCGGCCACGTCGCCCACGGCGGTGACGGCATAGCGCGTTTCGCCCAGCTCCAGCTCGCTTCCGGCCTTCAGTTCGCCATTGAGCTCCCCGTGGCAGTGGATAAAACAGAATTCCTCAATATCCGCCGGGGCCCCTTCACGAAAGGTGATCAGCATCTGGTCGCTCAGCGCATCCGGGGCGCTCTGGCCGATGCGGGTAATGGTGGTCTGGTAAATCACGGTCATCAGGAATTCCTCTTATTGATAAATAAAGCCGGAGACGAACCAGGCGATCAGCACCGTTGGCGCACCAGTCAGGAAGCGGCTTACCAGCACCGAAGGGACGCCGACGCGCACGGTCTCCTGGCGCGCTTCAGCCAGCGACAGCCCCACCGGGATAAAGTCACAGGCGGCCTGGGCATTAATGGCGAACAGCGCGGGCAGGGCGAGGTGCGGGGGAATATTGCCCAGCCCAATCTGCACGCCAATCAGTACGCCAATAACCTGGGCGATGACCGCGCCGGGGCCGAGGAACGGCGACAGCAGCGGGAAGGAGCAGATCAGCGCCAGGGTCACCAGCCCGAGCGGATGGCTGGCCAGCGGAGCCAGTCCGTGGGCGATCCAGTCCCCCAGCCCGGAGGCCATAATGATGCCGATCAGCGCCGAGACGAAGGCCATGAACGGCAGGATGGTTTTCAGCACCGTATCGATGGTGTCGCGCCCGGACTGGAACAGGACCGCAACCGCAGAGCCCATTCCCATCCCGACTTTTGCCAGCAGACCGTCGCTCTGCTCGGTGATCTTCTTGCTGGTGTCGTACTCCCGCGGCGCGTGCTTTTTCACCGGCGCAGCCCCGTCTACCAGCGTGATGTTCTCTTCTTTTACGCCTGAGACATAAATGTCCTCCACGATATGCTGCGCCAGCGGGCCGGATTTTCCCGTCGAATGAATATTCACGGTAGGAATGCGCCGTTTCGGGTAGATGCCGCAGCGCAGGGTGCCGCCGCAGTCGATCACCGCCACGCCGATCTCCGCTTCCGGCGGCTCGCCCTCTTTAAAGCCGTCCACCGCTTCCCAGCCGGTGAGTTCGCGCAGCTTGTCGACGATAGCCGGGCGGGTGCCCGCGGTGATATAGACGATTTTTTTGCCTTCGGTGGCGTCGAACTCCAGCGGGCCGCCCCAGCCACCCGTGCCTTTTTCAATGCGGATCCGGCTCATGCTGTGGCTCCCTTAAGCTGGACGTTCTGTTCAAGCTGAATGCCCATCTTCTTTTCGAAAATGGCGGTAGTGAGATCGGTCACCCAGCCGCGGAAGAAGTTAGTCACCAGGCCGACCAGCAGGTAGCTCACCGCCAGCGGGCCGAGCGGCAGGCCGAGGGTGGTCAGGCCGCTGGCGATCCCCAGATAGACAAACAGCTCGCCCGGGTTGATATGCGGGAACAGGCCGTTCATGGAGTGGCAGCTGTAGGATGCTGCCGCGTAGTAGCTCGGCTTGTAGCGTTCGGGCATAAAGCGCCCGAGGCTCAGGGTCATGGGGTTACAAAACACAAAGGTGCCAATGCAGGGCAGCAGCAGATAGCGGGAGACGGGGTTACCCGCGCAGCGCTGGGCCAGCTTTTCAATCCGCTGCTGGCCGATAAAGTTGATCAGCGCATTCATGATCACCAGCAGGCTGATCAGCAGCGGCAGAATGCCGGTGACCATGCTGGTAAAGACCTCGCCACCTTTCTGAAACAGCCCGATAAACCACTCGGCGCCGTGGGTGATGGTTTCTATCATTGTTTTCTCCTGTAGGGTATGTTCGCTCTGGCGGAGTAATAATAATCACTTTGAAAGGTTTTAAAGTGTTAAACAGATCTCACAATGAAAGAAAAAGTGATTATTTTGAAAGGCAATAGGAAAGGTGACGGCGGCGTGGTGAAGAAGAGACTGAATTTACCTTTAGGCAGCGTAAAGATTTTGCCGGGTGCGTGTGCGCCCCTTCCTTGAGGTGTCCCGGATGCTTTACCATACTTGCCACTTATCGAATTCGTGAATGGATGTGTCATGTTCAAGCGTCGTTACGCAGCGCTACTCCCTGCGCTTATTCTGCTCTCCGCATGCAGTAGTAAACCGAAGACCGAAGAGGTCCAGCAAACGGCAGGCGCCCCTTCCGGCGGCTTCCTGCTGGAGCCTCAGCATAATGTGATGCAGATGGGGGGCGACTTTGCCAATAACCCTGCGGCGGAACAGTTCATCGACAAAATGGTGAGCAAGCACGGCTTTAACAAAGCCCAGCTACAGGAGATCCTCTCCCAGGCGAAACGTCTGGATTATGTATTGCGACTGATGGATCGTCAGGCGCCGACCACCCAGCCTCCGGCCGGACCGAACGGCGCATGGCTGCGATATCGCAAGCAGTTTATTACCCCGGATAACGTGCAGAATGGCGTGGCGTTCTGGAATCAGTATCAGGATGCACTGACCCGTGCCCAGCAGGTTTACGGCGTGCCGCCGGAGATCATCGTCGGGATTATCGGCGTGGAGACCCGCTGGGGCCGGGTGATGGGAAAAACCCGCATTCTTGATGCGCTGGCGACCCTCTCCTTTAACTACCCGCGCCGGGCGGAATACTTCTCCTCTGAGCTGGAAACCTTCCTGCTGATGGCCCGTGACGAGCAGGATGACCCGCTGGATCTGAAAGGCTCCTTTGCCGGGGCGATGGGCTACGGCCAGTTTATGCCCTCCTCCTATAAGCAGTATGCGGTCGATTTCAATGGGGACGGGCACATCAACCTGTGGGATCCTGAAGATGCCATTGGCAGCGTTGCCAACTACTTTAAAGAGCATGGCTGGACGCCAGGCCAGCCGGTCGCGGTTATGGCTAACGGCCAGGCACCGGGGCTGGAGAACGGCTTTAAAACCCGCTACAGCGCGGCACAGCTGACCTCTGCCGGCCTCACGCCGCAGCAGCCGCTGAACGGCAATCAGCAGGTGAGCCTGCTACGTCTGGATATTGGCACTGGTTATCAGTACTGGTACGGCCTGCCGAACTTCTACACCATCACCCGCTACAACCACAGTACGCACTATGCGATGGCGGTCTGGCAGCTGGGGCTGGCGGTGGCCCAGGCGAGGGCGGCCTCGCCGTTCAGTTAACGCCTGAAAACGTGGGTGGCTTACGCCACTCACGTTTCACTCCTGGCCGGATGGCTACGTTTATTTTTTCTGAATCCCCCTCGTAAAAGCGCCACCTCATCCTCATATCTACCGACTAAAGTGCTATCTTGTGCTGCACGTTTTTATGGAGACAAAACGAGATGAGTGACCATGAATTAATGCAGCTCAGTGAGAGGGTAGGGCAGGCGCTGAAACAGCGCGGTGCCACGGTCACCACGGCTGAGTCCTGTACCGGTGGCTGGGTGGCGAAAGCTATCACCGATATCGCGGGCAGTTCCGCCTGGTTTGAACGCGGTTTTGTCACCTACAGTAATGAAGCGAAAGCGCAGATGATTGGGGTTCGTGAGCCCACGCTCATCGAGCACGGCGCGGTGAGTGAACCGGTGGTCATTGAAATGGCGATTGGCGCCCTGCGTGCTGCCCGGGCGGACTATGCTATCTCTATTAGCGGCATCGCCGGGCCGGACGGTGGCAGCGAGGAAAAGCCTGTTGGAACAGTGTGGTTTGGCTTTGCGACGGCGCAAGGGGAGGGGATTACCCGCCGGGAATGCTTTAGCGGCGACCGTGAAAGCGTGCGTCGTCAGGCCACCGTTTATGCGTTAAAAACGCTCTGGCAACATTTTCTACAAAACACTTGATACTGTATGAGCATACAGTATAATTGCTGCAACAGAACAGAAATCCAAGGTGAAGCGCAGTTGTTTCACCCGGCATGAGAGGAAAAAATGGCTATCGACGAAAACAAACAGAAAGCGTTGGCGGCAGCACTGGGCCAGATCGAAAAGCAATTCGGTAAAGGTTCCATCATGCGCCTGGGTGAAGATCGTTCCATGGATGTAGAAACTATCTCCACCGGTTCGCTTTCTCTGGATATTGCACTGGGTGCTGGCGGCCTGCCTATGGGGCGTATCGTAGAGATCTACGGGCCAGAATCCTCCGGTAAAACCACCCTGACCTTACAGGTTGTGGCTGCTGCACAGCGCGAGGGCAAAACCTGTGCCTTTATCGATGCTGAGCACGCGCTGGATCCGGTTTACGCACGTAAACTGGGTGTTGATATCGACAACCTGCTCTGCTCGCAGCCGGATACCGGTGAGCAGGCACTGGAAATCTGTGACGCACTGGCGCGCTCTGGCGCAGTTGACGTAATCATCGTCGACTCCGTAGCGGCGCTGACGCCAAAAGCAGAAATCGAAGGCGAAATCGGTGACTCTCACATGGGCCTCGCGGCACGTATGATGAGCCAGGCGATGCGTAAGCTGGCCGGTAACCTGAAGCAGTCCAACACGCTGCTGATCTTCATCAATCAGATCCGTATGAAGATCGGTGTGATGTTCGGTAACCCGGAAACCACCACCGGTGGTAACGCGCTGAAATTCTACGCCTCCGTGCGTCTGGATATCCGCCGTATCGGTGCCGTTAAAGACGGTGAGAACGTGGTGGGTAGCGAAACGCGTGTGAAAGTGGTTAAGAACAAAATCGCTGCACCGTTCAAACAGGCTGAATTCCAGATCCTCTACGGCGAAGGCATCAACTTCTACGGCGAACTGGTTGACCTCGGCGTGAAAGAGAAGCTGATTGAGAAAGCGGGCGCCTGGTACAGCTACAACGGCGACAAGATTGGTCAGGGTAAAGCGAATGCTATCTCCTGGCTGAAAGAGAACCCGGCAGCAGCGAAAGAGATTGAGAAGAAGGTACGCGATCTGCTTCTCAACAATCAGGATGCTAAGCCAGACTTCACTGCGGATGACGCAGACGTAGAAGAAACCAACGAAGATTTCTAATCACTTGATGTAATAAAAGGGCTGCGATTGCGGCCCTTTTTTGCATTTGTTTTTCAGCAGGTGCTTTATGAGTGAATCATCCCCCCGACGCCCCGCCTGGAACCGTCTGCTTGATCGCGCGGTACGCATACTGAGCGTGCGCGACCATAGCGAACAGGAGCTGCGCCGCAAACTCATGGCGCCGGTCATGAGCAAAAACGGCCCGGAACAAATCGACGCGACCGCGGAAGATTATGACCGCGTTATTGCCTGGTGTTACGAGCATAACTATCTGGACGATAGCCGCTTCGTCTCTCGCTTTATCGCCAGCCGCAGCCGTAAAGGTTATGGCCCGGCGCGTATCCGCCAGGAGCTTAATCAGAAAGGTATCCCACGGGAAATCACAGAACGCGCGATGCGTGAATGCGAGATTGACTGGTGCGAACTGGCGCGGGAACAGGCGGTGCGAAAATACGGCGAACCGCTGCCGCGTGAATTTTCAGAAAAAGTCAAAATCCAGCGCTTTTTGCTCTACCGCGGTTTCCTGATGGAGGATATACAGGATATCTGGCGTAATTTTACCGATTGAACGCATGCGGGATTTTACTTCCCTCCAAAGAAAACTTATCTTATTCCCACTTTTTACAGTAGCTGGTCCGTCCAACAACGGTTGCGTAGTGACCCGCTGTGACATTTCGTTAGCTTGATTTCAGGATAATTATGAGCAAGAGCACCGCTGAGATCCGACAGGCGTTTCTCGATTTTTTCCATAGTAAGGGACATCAGGTTGTTGCCAGCAGCTCCCTGGTACCGAACAACGATCCAACTTTACTCTTTACCAACGCCGGGATGAACCAGTTCAAGGATGTCTTCCTTGGTCTCGACAAGCGTAATTATTCCCGCGCGACCACCTCACAGCGTTGTGTACGTGCGGGTGGTAAACATAACGATCTGGAAAACGTCGGTTATACCGCACGTCACCACACCTTCTTCGAGATGCTGGGTAACTTCAGCTTCGGCGACTATTTCAAACATGACGCTATCCAGTACGCATGGGAACTGCTGACCGGTGAAAACTGGTTCAACCTGCCGAAAGAGCGCCTGTGGGTTACCGTCTACGAAACCGACGATGAAGCCTATGAAATCTGGGAAAAAGAGGTGGGTATCCCGCGCGAACGTATTATTCGCATCGGCGATAACAAAGGCGCCCCGTACGCGTCTGACAACTTCTGGCAGATGGGCGATACCGGTCCGTGCGGTCCTTGCACCGAAATCTTCTACGATCACGGCGACCACATCTGGGGCGGCCCTCCGGGTAGCCCAGAAGAAGATGGCGACCGTTACATCGAGATCTGGAACATCGTCTTCATGCAGTTCAACCGTCAGATCGACGGCACCATGGAGCCACTGCCGAAGCCATCCGTAGATACCGGTATGGGTCTGGAGCGTATTGCCGCAGTACTGCAGCACGTTAACTCCAACTACGACATCGATCTGTTCAGCACTCTGATTAAGTCCGTTGCCGACGTGACTGGCGCGACCGACCTGAGCAACAAATCCCTGCGCGTGATTGCCGACCACATCCGCTCCTGTGCATTCCTGATTGCTGACGGCGTGATCCCATCGAATGAAAACCGCGGCTACGTGCTGCGCCGTATCATTCGCCGCGCGATCCGCCACGGCAATATGCTGGGCGCGAAAGATACCTTCTTCTATAAGCTGGTGGGGCCGCTGATTGGCGTTATGGGCGCAGCGGGCGAAGAGCTGAAACGTCAGCAGGCGCAGGTTGAGCAGGTTCTGAAAACCGAAGAAGAGCAGTTTGCCCGTACGCTGGAACGTGGCCTGACCCTGCTGGACGACGAGCTGTCGAAGCTGAAAGGCGACACCCTGGATGGCGAAACCGCCTTCCGTCTGTACGACACCTATGGTTTCCCGGTTGACCTGACGGCTGATGTTTGCCGCGAGCGCAACATCAAAGTTGACGAAGCGGGCTTCGAAGCGGCAATGGAAGAGCAGCGCCGTCGTGCGCGTGAATCCAGCGGTTTCGGTGCCGATTACAACGCCATGATCCGCGTTGATGGCAGCAGCGAATTTGAAGGTTACGAGCATCTGGAAACTAACGGTACAGTTACTGCCCTGTTTGTTGACGGCAAAGCCGTGGAGAGCATCAGCGCGGGCCAGACTGCCGTTGTGGTTCTGGACAAGACGCCGTTCTACGCTGAATCAGGCGGCCAGGTGGGTGATAAAGGCGAACTGAAAGGCAATGGTTTTAGCTTTGCCGTCAGCGACACGCAGAAATATGGTCAGGCGATCGGCCACCAGGGGACGCTGGCATCCGGCGAACTGAAAGTGGGCGAGGGCGTTCAGGCTATCGTTGACGAAGCGCGCCGCGCACGTATTCGTCTGAACCACTCTGCGACGCACCTGATGCATGCCGCACTGCGCCAGGTTCTGGGTACGCACGTTGCGCAGAAAGGCTCGCTGGTAAATGACAAAGTGCTGCGTTTCGATTTCTCCCATTTCGAAGCGATGAAACCGGCAGAAATTCGCGCCGTTGAAGATCTGGTTAACGCCCAGATCCGTCGTAACCTGCCGATCGAAACCAACATCATGGACCTCGAGGCGGCGAAGAACAAAGGCGCGATGGCTCTGTTCGGCGAGAAGTATGACGACCGTGTACGTGTGCTGAGCATGGGTGATTTCTCCACCGAGCTATGTGGCGGTACCCACGCCAGCCGTACGGGCGACATCGGTCTGTTCCGCATCGTGTCCGAATCGGGTACAGCGGCAGGCGTTCGTCGTATCGAAGCGGTCACCGGTGAAGGCGCGATTGCTAGCCTCCATGCTGAGAGCGATCAGTTGCACGACATCGCGCAGCTGCTGAAGGGCGACAGTCAGAACCTGGGCGAGAAAGTGCGCAGCGTGATGGAACGTACCCGCCAACTGGAAAAAGAACTCCAGCAGCTGAAAGAGCAGGCTGCGGTTGCGGAGAGCGCAAACCTTTCCAGCAAAGCGGTTGAGATTAAAGGCGTTAAACTGCTGGTCAGCGAGCTGACGGGCGTTGAGCCGAAAATGCTTCGTACCATGGTCGACGATCTGAAGAACCAGCTCGGTTCAACGGTTATCGTTCTGGCAACGGTAGCGGAAGGTAAGGTTTCTCTGATTGCGGGCGTATCTAAGGACGTGATCGACCGTGTGAAAGCAGGGGAACTGATTGGTATGGTCGCTCAGCAAGTGGGCGGCAAAGGCGGTGGTCGTCCTGACATGGCGCAAGCCGGTGGTACGGACGCTGCGGCCCTCCCGGCAGCACTGGCCAGTGTAGAAAGCTGGGTAAATTCGAAACTGTAATAATTACAAAGCGTAATCAGACGCCATAACGTCACCGTTATGGCGTACTGCGCTCTACGCTATCCATAATGATAAAGTCAGGTTGAGTTTGTGTATATCGGCTAAACTTACGTTTAACAGATTGTGATGCCGTGACTACCTACACATTACGTGTTTGTCATCGCTTACTTTTTGGCGTTATATGATGGATAATGCCGGGATACAAGAGACCCGACTCTTTTAATCTTTCAAGGAGCAAAGAATGCTGATTCTGACTCGTCGAGTTGGTGAGACCCTCATGATTGGGGATGAGGTCACCGTGACAGTTTTAGGGGTAAAGGGTAACCAGGTACGTATTGGTGTGAACGCCCCTAAAGAAGTCTCTGTTCATCGTGAAGAGATCTACCAGCGTATCCAGGCTGAAAAATCCCAGCAGTCAAGTTACTGATATTATCGCGTCTCGCTCTCTGGCGAGACGCACCCCTCCTGACATTCTCCTTCCTTAAAGTTACCGTTCTGTTTCGTTCGCTCTGTTTTTGACCACTCTCATCTCTTTTACTTCGCCAAAATCTACCGTTCTCCATGCAGAAGAGTGTAGAAAGAGGGGCAAAATACGTTTATAAAACACTCTCTTTGCAGGTTTTACGTCCGAATTGCCTGTGAATTGTGCAAACGATAAAAGCTTGTGGAAAATTGTTTGACTTATAAGTCCCAGAAAGTAATATATGCGCCACGCAGCGACGAGAAGCTCTTAGCGAGTTACTCGGAGCACTCGAAAGAGGCGTTGTGTGGTGAGGTGGCCGAGAGGCTGAAGGCGCTCCCCTGCTAAGGGAGTATGCGGTCAAAAGCTGCATCCGGGGTTCGAATCCCCGCCTCACCGCCATTTTGCATCCGTAGCTCAGCTGGATAGAGTACTCGGCTACGAACCGAGCGGTCGGAGGTTCGAATCCTCCCGGATGCACCATCTATTACTTCATATTGCTTTAGAAGTGATATGAATATCGAGCAGTACAGTAGTAAATCCCGATGCATCCGTAGCTCAGCTGGATAGAGTACTCGGCTACGAACCGAGCGGTCGGAGGTTCGAATCCTCCCGGATGCACCATATTCTCCGAGATAACAGCGAAGCTGTTGT
This sequence comes from Leclercia sp. GHBNCSD, assembly GCF_055805075.1. Taxonomy (NCBI): domain Bacteria; kingdom Pseudomonadati; phylum Pseudomonadota; class Gammaproteobacteria; order Enterobacterales; family Enterobacteriaceae; genus Leclercia; species Leclercia sp. GHBNCSD. The sequence continues at coordinate 2,994,702 of NZ_JBQVYO010000001.1, forward strand.
TTCAAGGTCTGCGAGTTAATCGCCAGCACCAGGGAGGATAACGTTGCTTCAGCAACGGCCCGAAGGGTGAGGCGCAGCCGAGTAATCCTCCCGGATGCACCATTTACTACATCTCAAAGCAGTATCCCGATGCATCCGTAGCTCAGCTGGATAGAGTACTCGGCTACGAACCGAGCGGTCGGAGGTTCGAATCCTCCCGGATGCACCATATTCTCCGAGATAACAGCGAAGCTGTTGTTTCAAGGTCTGCGAGTTAATCGCCAGTGCCAGGGAGGATAACGTTGCTTCAGCAACGGCCCGAAGGATGAGGCGCAGCCGAGTAATCCTCCCGGATGCACCATCTTTTATTGCATGTCGATTTCGAAATGATATGTGGTATCGAGTAGTACAGTAGTAAATCCCGATGCATCCGTAGCTCAGCTGGATAGAGTACTCGGCTACGAACCGAGCGGTCGGAGGTTCGAATCCTCCCGGATGCACCATCTTCTCAGAGATAACAGCCAGGCTGTTGTTTCATGGTCTGCGAATCAATCGTCAGCATCAGGGAGGATAACGTTGCTTCAGCAACGACCCGGAGGGCGAGGCAACGCCGAGTAATCCTCCCGGATGCACCATCTTCTCCCTCATTGTTTATTCCTTCGACGTTTCGTCAGCAATCATCTTCTCTGTCAGCGACAAAACCCCTTGTTTACGATAAAGTAACGCTTTGTAATCCTTTCGCGAGAGCACGATGTACGCACAGTATGACGGTTTGATTTTCGATATGGATGGCACCATCCTCGACACTGAGCCAACGCATCGCCAGGCATGGACTGAAGTCCTGGGTCGTTATGGTATGCGTTTCGACTTACAGGCGATGATAGCCCTCAACGGATCTCCAACCTGGCGTATTGCGCAGGCCGTGATTGAACTGAATCAGGCCGATCTCGACCCGCACCTGCTCGCGCGTGAAAAAACCGATGCAGTAAAAGCCATGCTGCTGGACACTGTGCGTCCTTTGCCCTTAATCGACGTAGTGAAGGCGTGGCACGGACGACGTCCCATGTCCGTCGGTACGGGCAGTGAAAGCGCTATCGCTGAAGCACTGCTCAACCACCTTAACCTGCGCCACTATTTCTCTGCCGTGGTCGCGGCCGATCACGTTAAAAACCACAAGCCTGCACCTGACACCTTTCTGCTTTGTGCAGAGCTGATGGGCGTACCACCCGCGAAGTGTGTCGTGTTTGAAGATGCCGATTTTGGTATCCAGGCAGCACGTGATGCCGGTATGGCCGCGGTGGATGTTCGCTTACTGTGAGTGACACACTGTCACTCGCCTCATTATTCGCCAGCAGTTTTTTAAGCGCCACGATCCTGCCCGGAAATTCCGAGGTGGTACTGGTGGCGATGCTCTTGTCCGGTGTCAGTCAGCCGTGGTTACTCGTGTTAATAGCAACAATGGGTAATAGCCTTGGAGGGCTGACTAACGTTATTCTTGGGCGATTCTTTCCGCTACGCAAAAAATCGCGCTGGCAGGAAAAGGCAGTCGGCTGGCTAAAACGCTATGGCGCTGCCACGCTTTTACTAAGCTGGATGCCGGTAATCGGTGATTTACTGTGCCTGCTGGCGGGATGGATGCGCATCTCCTGGGGGCCTGTGCTCTTTTTTTTATGCCTTGGCAAGGCATTGCGCTACATTCTTGTAGCGGTTGCAACTTTGCAGGGCATGACGTGGTGGCACTAATTGGACTGTTTGTGACCAGAAACCATTACAATTATGCTAAATGAAATGATTTTGACAGGCGGGAGGTCGAATTGATCCCGGACGTATCACAGGCACTGGCCTGGCTGGAAAACCACCCTCAGGCACTGAAGGGTATTCAGCGCGGTCTTGAGCGCGAAACGCTGCGCGTTAACGCAGATGGCAGTCTCGCAACGACAGGCCATCCACAGGCGTTGGGTTCGGCGCTGACCCATAAATGGATCACTACTGATTTCGCCGAAGCACTGCTTGAGTTTATTACGCCGGTCGACGGCGAAATTGACCACATGCTGAAAATCATGCGTGACATTCACCGCTACAGCGCCCGTAATCTGGGTGATGAGCGGATGTGGCCGCTGAGTATGCCGTGCTATATCGCGCAGGGGCAGGATATTGAACTGGCGCAGTACGGCACGTCCAATATCGGTCGTCTGAAAACGCTCTATCGCGAAGGATTAAAAAATCGCTATGGCGCGCTGATGCAGACGATCTCTGGCGTGCACTATAACTTCTCCTTGCCGATGGCATTCTGGCAGGCGAAGTGCGGCGAAACAGATAAAGAGGCGATCTCCGCAGGCTATTTCCGCCTGATTCGTAACTACTATCGCTTCGGCTGGGTCATCCCGTATCTGTTTGGGGCTTCTCCGGCGATTTGCTCCTCTTTCCTGCAGGGCAAACCGACCACGCTGCCGTTTGAGAAAACCGACTGCGGTATGTACTACCTGCCATATGCCACCTCCCTGCGTCTCAGCGACCTGGGTTATACCAATAAGTCGCAAAGCAATCTCGGTATTACGTTTAACGATCTGCACGAGTATGTGGCAGGATTGAAGCGGGCGATCAAAACCCCGTCGGAAACCTACGAAGAGATCGGTCTTGAGAAAGACGGTAAGCGCCTGCAAATCAACAGTAACGTTTTACAGATTGAAAACGAACTGTACGCGCCTATCCGTCCGAAACGCGTCACGCGCAGCGGAGAAACACCATCGGATGCGTTACAGCGCGGTGGGATTGAGTACATCGAAGTGCGCTCCCTGGATATCAACCCGTTCTCGCCTATCGGCGTGGACGAGCAGCAGGTACGCTTCCTGGATCTGTTTATGGTCTGGTGCGTGCTGGCCGATGCGCCGGAAATGAGTGCTGACGAACTGCTCTGCACCCGCACGAACTGGAACCGGGTGATCCTTGAAGGGCGTAAACCTGGCCTGACGCTGGGCATAGGTTGCCAGACGGCACAGTTCCCGCTGCAACAGGTGGGTAAAGATCTGTTCCGTGATCTCAAACGCGTCGCCCAGACACTGGACAGCGTTTATGGTGGCGATGCGTATCAGCTGGTTTGCGATCAGCTGGTCGAAAGTTTTGATAATCCTGAGCTAACGTTCTCGGCACGCATTCTGCGTTCTATGATTGATCGGGGCATCGGCGGGACCGGTCGTGCACTTGCGGCGGAGTATCGCGATATGCTGCTGCAGGAACCGCTGGAGGTGCTTACCGAAGCTGAGTTCGCTGCTGAACGCGAAGCGTCAACGGTGCGTCAGCGTGAGATTGAGGCGGCGGATACAGAGTCGTTTGCTGAGTTTCTGGCGAAACAGACCTGACAGAAAAGAAAAAGGCCACATCGCTGTGGCCAAAATAACATCTCTGAAGAACAGGGATGATGATAACAAATGCGCGTCTTTCATATACTCAGACGCGCGTTGAAAAGAAGAGTTCATTTTTTTTAAAAAAAAATCACTATCGGAGGTGACGTATGCCGTTATTAGATAGCTTTACTGTCGACCATACCCGTATGGAAGCACCTGCTGTACGCGTTGCGAAGACCATGCATACCCCGCACGGCGATACGATCACGGTATTCGACCTGCGTTTCTGCGTACCGAATAAAGAAGTGATGCCGGAAAAAGGCATTCACACCCTGGAGCACCTGTTTGCCGGCTTCATGCGCGATCACCTGAACGGTAACGGCGTTGAGATCATCGATATCTCGCCTATGGGTTGCCGTACCGGGTTCTACATGAGCCTGATTGGGGTGCCGGAAGAGACCCGCGTCGCAGATGCGTGGAAAGCGGCGATGGAAGATGTGCTGAAAGTTAAAGAGCAGAACCAGATCCCGGAGCTCAACGTTTACCAGTGCGGTACATATCAGATGCACTCTCTGGAAGAAGCCCAGGATATTGCCCGCCACATCCTTGAGCGTGACGTTCGCGTCAACAGCAATGACGAACTGGCGCTGCCAAAAGAGAAGTTGCAGGAACTGCACATCTAGCAAATTACCCGGCTCTTCGCAAGGAGTATGCCGGGTAATATTACTCTATTAATAAATTCCTAAAAGCCTGTCACTCGTTGTGCAATCCTCTCTTTCTCTTTATTATTGCAGCTAACGCATGATAGTTATTTATATATATTATATCTATGGATGAAACCTTAACGCTCATTCACTGTAATTATTGATGCGTTAATATTTCATGGAATAGAATATAATTAAGAGGAATTTATGAAAGTTTATTTTGCTGGCTCCGCGATTCTTTTTTCCGCTATTCTGCTGTCTGCCTGCAGTTCTAAACCGGTGACTACGCCTATAGCCAAAGCCCCTGCCGAACGTAAGCAGGAGGTGCAGTGCTATCAGGAGTTTTCTGCGCTGCAAAAGCTCGACCCGGCGGCCTACGAGACCTACCGTAAGCAATTTGAGAATATTAATAAAAACTATAAAATTTACGAATCGAATAAATCTCTGGTTGATGATAACGCTTCCGAAGTTATGCTCACCGAAATTAATAAAAAACTGTCGCTGGTATGCGTAAGGATTCGTAATACGGTTTATACCAATATGATGAACCGTGCCAATGAAATGAACAAGTTATGAATAAATATTTTAGCGCAGCACTGTACTGCGGATTGTTATTATCGGGTGGAAAAGCATTTTCAGCCGGAACGGAACTATTGGAACGTTTAAATAACGAAAAAATTATCGGCAATAATTCAACCAATCCTTTTATCTCCTCAGAGACCACCACTACTCCCCTGGATACAGCGCCGCAGCAGGTAAAACCTGCCCGTCCGGCGACCCGTGCCGCGTCTGTTAAAAACGACAAGGCCGTCGCGGCCGATCAGGCCAAACTTTCCCGCCTCACCGAGGCACTTCGTCAGGCCAATACCACCATCACCCAATTAGATAAACAGCTAAGTGCGGTGGAAAGCGAAAAGGCGCTGCTGGAACAGGCGGTTGCTCATGAAAGGGATCGTGTCGCGGAAAAAGAGCAGAAGCTCTCCCGGCTGACAGCACAATCGGAAGGCAGCGCGCAAAAGCTTGCCATTGAGAGCCTGATCGCGATGCTGCCGAAGCCTGCTGGCGTCGATCAACAAAAAAATGCAGAACTGGTGGAGCAGCTCAATAAAGCCAACGCGCAACGCGCCGCTCTGACGAAAGCGCTGAACGATCTACAGGCGCAGAAGGACGCGCTTGATGCGCAGCTGAGTGCCCTTAAGACCAACAGCATCCAGACCACTGGCGTGACAAAAGAGCTCGATGCTTTAAAAGCCCAGCTCTCGTCGCTGAATCTGCAAAAAGCGACTCTGGAGACCCGGCTCGCCGAACAGGAAAAAGCGTTCAGCGGCGAAAAGACAAAGTCTGAGATTGCGCAGAATCAGCTCGAAGATGCCAAAAAGGTGATTGCCTCGCAGGAGTCGCTGCTGGCTGTGCAGAAGAGCAGCGCCGGAAGCGACAAAGAGAAGCTGCTTAAAGAGCTGAGCGACCTGGAGGCGCAGAAGAAGGCGCTGGAAACCCAGCTGGCTTCACTGAAAGCGGCCGATGAGAAGAGCGCCACGCTGGCGAAAGAGTTGACCGATCTGCAGGCGCAGAAGAAGGCGCTGGAAACGCAGCTCGCTTCACTGAAAGCGGCCGAGGAAAAGAGCGTCGCGCTGACGAAAGAGTTGACCGACCTACAGGCACAGAAGAAGGCGCTGGATGCCCAGCTTGCCACCCTCAAAACCAGCAGCGAGAAAAGCGCCGGGGTGGCAAAAGAGCTTGAGGCTCTAAAAGCCCAGCTGTCGTCGCTGAATCTGCAAAAAGCGACTCTGGAGACCCGGCTCGCCGAACAGGAAAAAGCGTTCAGCAGCGAAAAGACAAAGTCTGAAATTGCGCAGAACCAGCTCGAAGATGCCAAAAAGGTGATTGCCTCGCAGGAGTCGCTGCTGGCTGTGCAGAAGAGCAGCGCCGGAAGCGACAAAGAGAAGCTGCTTAAAGAGCTGAGCGATCTGCAGGCGCAGAAGAAGACGCTGGAAACCCAGCTGGCCTCCCTGAAAGAGGTCAGTACCAAAAATGACACTCTCAGCAAAGAGCTGTCCGATCTGCAGACGCAAAAGAAAGCGCTGGATACCCAACTTGCTTCTCTGAAAGAAGCCAGTGCGAAAAATGCGACCCTTACCAAAGAGCTGACCGATCTGCAGGCGCAGAAAAAGACGCTGGATACTCAGCTGACGGCGCTGAAAGCGGTCAATGAGAAAAGTGCCGCGCTGGCGAAAGAGCTGACCGAACTGCAAACGCAGAAAAAGGGGCTGGAGACGGAGCTGGCTGCCCTGAAAGCGATCCGCGAGAAAAACGTGGCATTGTCCAAAGAACTGGCCGATCTGCAGGCGCAGAAGAAAGCGGTGGAGGCGCAGCTTGCGACCCTTAAAACCAGCAGCGATAAGAGCACCGGCGCGGTAAAAGAGGCGGATGCCTTAAAAGCCCAGCTGTCGTCGCTGAACCTGCAAAAAGCCACTCTGGAGACCCGGCTGGCCGAGCAGGAAAAAGTGCTTAAAAGCGAGAAGTTAAAATCTGAGATTGCGCAGAACCAGCTTGAGGATGCTAAAAAAGTTATCGCTTCACAGGAGTCCCTGTTGGCTCTTCAGAAAAATAACGTTGGCAGCGAGAAAGATAAAAGCGGTGCGCTGGTCACTCAACTGGCTGCTGCCGGAAAAGAGACCGAGGAGCTGAAAAAGCAGCTGGCCCAGCTACAGACGCAAAAAGCCTCGCTTGAGGAGCAGCAGAAAACGCAAAGCGCCTCCCTGGCAACGTTGACGGCCGAAAACCAGAAGCTGAAGGAGAGTCAGGCAGCATCCGCAAAAGCGACTAAGGAGCCGCAGCGGATGAAGATCGATAAGACGGCGGCAAAAGATACGCTGACCAGCTACGCTATCGGCACCTGGTATGGCGATGCGGCAGGGCGTGAAAAGAGCAAGCTGCACGGGCTGAACAAAAAGCTCGATCTTAACGCCTTTATGCAGGGCTTTAACGACAAGGTGAACAATAAGCTCCAGATGACGCCAGCAGCGCTGTCGAAGGAGCTGGTCGCGCTGGATCAGGTACAGAAAAAGCAGTTTGTCGCAATGCAAAGTGAAAACGAAAAGCAGAGCAAAGCGATCATGACTAAGGCGGCGAATGAGAAAGGCGCTAAACGACTGCCGGAAGGAGCTATCTATCGGGTGATTCAGCAAGGTGAGGCGCCGCTGATTACGGCCCAGAACGAGATCATTGCCGAGATTGATGAGGTGCTGGGTACCGGTAAAGTGATGTCCAGTAAAGAGGTGCGCGCCAGCCGGGTTAAGGATTTACCGCCGCTGTTCCAGACGGTAGTGAAAAAACTGGGTCTGGGCGGGGAGGCAAAAATCCATATCCCGGCGAAACAGGCCTACGGTGAAGAGGGCGTACCCGGCTTTGTGCCACCAGGCACGGTCTCGATCATTACGATTAAAATTATTGGCATTAAGTAGCCGTAACCGCGGCCATAAAAAAACGGATCTGCATGCAGATCCGTTTTTCTTTTCAGCCAAACGCGTCAGTGGGCGCCGCCCCCTCCGCCACCCGCCCCGAACGGCGGTTTAGCGAACCAGATCAGCCCCAGTAACACAATGAACACGCCTGCCGACAGCCAGAAGATCTCGTTAGCCGAGATTATCAGTCCCTGGGCGGTGATCTGCTGCGCTATCCATCCGGAAGCCTGCTGCTCAGACATGCCCATCCCCTGCAGCTGGCTGTAGACTTCCTGCGCCTGCGGATTGAACACGTTCACCGATTCAGTCAGCTGCGCATGGTGCAGCGACTCGCGGTTAGTCCACATGGTGGTGGTCATCGAGGTCCCGATAGAGCCCGCCAGCGTACGCATAAAGTTCGACAGGCTGGATGCCGCCGCCATCCTTTCCGGCGGCAGACCGGAGAGGGTGATGGTGGTCAGTGGCATAAAGAAGCAGGCCACTGCAAACCCCTGGATGAACTGCGGCCACGCGGAGGCGCCAAAGTCCATGCCCGGTTCAAAGGTATAGGCGCGCCAGTAGAAGCACACCGCATACATGATGAAGCTGAAGGTCACCAGGCGTCGCATATCCAGCTTATGGGCGAAGCGGCCGATGATCGGCGACAGCAGGACCGGGATCACCCCGACCGGCGCCGACGCCAGCCCTGCCCAGGTGGCGGTATACCCGTATACCTCCTGCAACAGCTGCGGCAGCAGAACAATGGCGCCGAAGTAAAGCATGTAGGCAAGGCTGATACACAAACACCCTATGGTGAAGTTGCGTGATTTAAATAGCGACAAATCGACTATCGGGTTGTCGTCCGTCAGCTCCCAGACAATCAGGAAGCTGAGCGCCACCACCGCCACAACAGTCAGAACGATGATCTCCTGCGAGGCGAACCAGTCCAGCTCTTTCCCGCGGTCGAGCATGATCTGCAGGCTACCGATGCCCAGCACCAGTAGCGCCAACCCCACGCCATCAATCCGCCGCTGTTCAGTGCGGGTTTCGCGGCCACGCAGCGACTGCAGGGTCAGCAGTACCACCAGGGCGCCAATCGGCACGTTGATAAAGAAGATCCAGCCCCAGTGATAGTTATCGCTGATATAACCGCCCAGAATCGGGCCGCAGATCGGGGCGACAATCACCGTCATCGACCACAGCGCCAGCGCAATAGAGCGCTTGGCAGGCGGGTAGTTGTTCAGGAGCAGACTTTGCGACAGCGGGATCAACGGTCCGGCCACAATCCCCTGGATCACGCGGAAGAAGATGAGCATGTTCAGGCTGGTGGAGACGCCACACGCCCAGGAGGCCAGCACGAAAGCGATCGTTGACCAGAGGAACAGTTTCACTTCCCCGACGCGCTTCGCCAGCCAGCCGGTAATCGGGATGGAGATCGCATTCGCCACCCCGAACGAGGTGATCACCCATGTCCCCTGGCTCAGGGATGAGCCAAGGTTCCCGGCGATGGTCGGGATCGCCACGTTCGCGATGGTGGAGTCCAGCACCTGCATGAATGTCGCCAGCGAAAGCGCAATGGTCATGATGACCAGCTGCGCCCCTTCCAACGGTTTTTGCGGTTTTTGCTGCTGCATAACGCTCACCTTCGGATTAACCGGCGTTTGCCTTCACGATCTCATCGATCAGTTTATTCACCGGCTCAAGGCTGATCTCACGGGCATTACTTTCGTAGGCCGGGTTCGAACGTGCCTGGTTTGCCAGCATCTGGCCGTCACGGTTGGAGGTGTCCACCGTCACCAGCGTGGAGAGGCCAATACGCAGCGGATGGTCCGCCAGCTGTTTCTCATCCAGCTCGATACGCACCGGCAGACGCTGAACCACTTTGATCCAGTTCCCGGTGGCGTTCTGCGCAGGCAGCAGCGAGAAGGCGCTGCCGGTCCCCATATCCAGCCCCACCACTTTGCCGGTGTACTTTACGTCGTCGCCGTAGATGTCGCTGACGACCGTGGCGGTCTGGCCGATACGCATATGCGCCAGCTGGGTCTCTTTGAAGTTGGCGTCAATCCACAGGTTGGTTGCCGGCACCACCGCCATCAGCGGGGTGGAGGAGGTGATCTGCGCGCCAGGCTGCACGGAACGACGGGAAACGTAGCCGGTCATCGGGCTGACGATTTTAGTACGCTGCAGCGCCAGCCAGGCGTTACGGACTTCGGTCGCCGCCTGTTTTACCGCCGGTTGTTGGTCGAGCGTGGTATTCAGCACGATCGCCTGATTAGCGTTATATTGCTGAAGTGCCACATCCAGCTGGGCCTGCGCGCTGGCGACCGCGTCACGGGCGTGTTGCAGCTCTTCGCGGCCAATCAGGTTGGCCGAACCCAGCGGGACGCGACGATTGAGGTCGCTCTGGGCCTGGGCGAGGGCGGTTTTCTGCACGTCAATATTGGCCTGCAGCTGTTTGCTGTTGATCATCAGCTGGCGGGTCTGACGTACGCTCGAGGCCAGCTCAGTCTGCGCTTTTTCAAACGCCTGCTGGGCATCGGTCGGATCGAGCGTTACCAGCACATCACCTTTTTGCACAAAGTCGGTATTGTCAGCCCAGACTTTCGTCACGCTGCCCGACACCTGCGCCATAATCTGAACCTGGTTCCCTGCCACATACGCGTCATCCGTCTCTTCACTATGACGCAGTACTAAAAACCAATAGATCCCATATGCCACGGCAATGATAATAAAGAGCAAGGTCAGCAGCAGAAGGGCGCGCTTGCGTTTGCCTTTCTTGTTGACCGGTTGCTGCGGGGTTGTGTTCTCCGCATTTGCGCTCATGTTGTTCTCCACGATCTTATTATTTCACATCGGCTGAGCCGACCTGTTATCAGAAAGGCCAGCACGATGAGATGCTGGCCTGACGGTTTTCTTATTAATCTGGATTTTGGAGCGTGTCGTCGCGTTAGCGCAGCGCCTCAAGAACAGCGCCATCTTCATCCATCTGGTCCAGACGGGTGAGCAGCTTACGGGTGATATGCTCGAGCTGATCTTTCTCTGCGTTACTTAAAGACGACCAGAGTTGATGCAGGCAGTTGTGCTGAGGTGGGAGCACCTCGCGCAGGAATTCGTGACCTTTCTCGGTCAGTTGCAGGTGCAGACAACGGCGGTCGTTGTCACTTTCGCGGCGCTCAATCCAGCCACGTTTTTCAAGCTCATCGGCAATACGGGTCGCATTGGTACGGGACGAACCCAGCGCGCAACTCAGTTCGGAAGGCTGAATGCTGTGATTTTCCTGAGACTCCAGCGTAATCAACGCCATAAATAACGTCTCGTTAATCCCTTGAGCTTTCAGCATTTTATTGCGATTTTCCAGCAGCTTACCCTGCATGTGCATGCAGAGACGCGTTAACAGGATCTCCTGATATGGGAAATCTGCATAGCGACTGGCGCGAAATTTAAGCATTTGTTCAATGGGCGTAAACGAACTATCCATTTGGGCATAACCTCATTAATTACAGCCGATATAGTAACGACAGTGACAAATAATGTAAATGAATTATTTGTGCGGATAAAATCCACAAGGCGAATTTCACTGTCATCAAGAGCCGGGTTGATCCGTGACCCGGTAAGCACAGAAAAGAGGGGGTGGCGCTGGCAAAACGGGGATGAGTCATCAGGCGTAAGCTATTCATGCGGTATTCTAATATATTACCCACATAAAAATTTTCGGTATAAATGATTGCGTACCTTAACAGACTGAAGGGCTCCTTAACACCCTGAGAGCCCCAAACTTATGTAAACCTTATTGAATAGCCTCCTGACGGTGATAACCGCGCCACCAGACCAGCAGGTTAAGCAGCGCCATCACCGACCCGACCGCACACACGCCCGTCCAGCCGGCATGCTGCCACGCCGAGGCCGAAATGAGCGACCCGGCCGCACCGCCGATAAAGTAGCTGGTCATATACCCGGCCGTCAGGCGGTTACGGGCATCCGGCTTGACGCGGTAAATCACGGTCTGGTTGGTGATATGCACCCCCTGCACGGTCAGGTCGAGCACCAGGATGCCGATAATCAGCGCCAGCACCGAGACATGTCCGTACCAGATTGCTGCCCAGGAGAGCAGCAGCATCACCAGACCGGCGGTGGTGGTGAGGTGCGATTTGCCCTTGTCCGCCAGGCCACCCGCAGGACGCGCCCCCAGCGCACCGGCAGCCCCGGCCAGACCAAACAGACCGATCACCCCTTCGGAATAGTTAAACGGCGGAGAGGCCAGCAGGAAGGCCATCGAGGTCCAGAGAATACTGAAGTTAGCGAAGGTGAAACAGCCGAGCAACGCCCGGGTACGCAGCAGTTTATCCTTTATGAACAGGCTAAAGACGGAGCCCAGCAGCTGCGGATAGTTGAGATGGGTTTCTGACTTCACCTTCGGCAGGCCGCGCCACAGCGCCAGCGCCATCACCACCATCAGCACCGAGGCGACCCAGTAGACGGTGCGCCAGCCGCCGATACCCGCCAGTAAGCCCGCAACGGTACGCGCCAGTAAAATCCCCAGCAGCAGGCCGCTCATAATGGTGCCGACCACCTTACCGCGCTTATCCGGCGAGGCGAGGGTGGCGGCGAGGGGCACCAGAATCTGCGCCACCACCGAGAAGAGACCGGTCAGGGCGGTGCCGAGGATCATCATGCTAAGCGACTGGCTGGAGGCGGTGATCAACATCCCGCCCGCGGCCAGCAGCGTCATGGAGACAATCATCGCCCGGCGTTCAAACATATCCCCCAACGGGACGAGGAACAGCAGACCCACAGCGTATCCCAGCTGGGCGGCGGTAACGATAAAACCGGCTGAGCTTGCCGAGAGCGAGAAGTTGCGGGCGATGGTTTCCAGCAGGGGTTGCGCATAGTAGTTGCTGGCGACCGCCAGACCGGTTGCCACTGACATCAGCAGAATAAGTGCGGGGCTAAGCCCCTGAGGTGTTTTTGTCATTTGGTTTCGAAATCATTAGTTAAGTGATTATTTTTTCGTAAACCATAATAACGGATGAAGAGAGGAGGCGGGGAGTTGGTGAGTGATGGATCGTGCGGTCTGCTCCCCTCTCCGGGAGAGAGGAGCAGAGTAGCGTTACTTCTGTGCCGCCAGGGCTTCATTTACCCATGCATCAAACTGCTGCTGGTGGGCTTTGATCCAGCCATCGATATGGCCCTGTACATCGGCCTCCGATGACTTGCCGGCATGCATCATCGCGTTCTGCGCGTTGATGTCCGCCAGCGGCAGCTTCATGACCGAGAAGAGCTTCGCCGCTGCCGGGTTTTTCTCAGCCCAGGCTTTGTTGGCCACAATGTGCATGGTATTCACCGGGAAGCCGTAGTTCATGCCGTTAGGCAGTTTGGTGTCGATATCCTTCTGCTCGCCCGGCAGAGAGGAGAACGGCACCTGCAGCCAGACCACATCTTTACCCGGCTTCAGTACGTCGCTTACCCAGTATGGCGTCCAGGTGTAATAGATGACCGGTTTACCCTCTTTAAAGCGGGCAATAGTGTCCGCCATCATCGCAGAGTAGTTGCCGTGACTCACCTCCACCGTTTTTGCCAGGTCGAAGGCTTTGTTCTGATGGTTAATCACCGCCTCACAGCCCCAGCCCGGCGAGCAGCCCATCATGTCGGCTTTGCCGTCCCCGTTGGTATCGAACAGCTTCGCAATCTTCGGATCTTTCAGCTGCTCAATATTGGTGATGTGGTACTGATCGGCGGTTTTCTTGTCGATCAGGTAACCCTGAGCCGCACCGGAGACAAAGGTCCCTTCACGGTAGAACTTTTTGTCGCCGCCCGCGGCGGTGTACATGTCGTCATGCAGCGGCTGCCAGTTGACGGCAGTAAAGGTGGCATCCCCCGAGGCAATAGAGGTATAGCCGACGTTGTAATCCACTTCGCTGGGTTTATTGACCGTATAGCCCAGCTTCTCCAGCGCGCGGCTGACCAGCCCGGTCTGGAATGACTCTTCGGAGATGGTGCTCTGGACCGGTTGCACGGTAATACCGGTGCCCGGCAGGTCGGCAGCGAATGCGCTGGTGGAGGCAAGGGTGGCAAACGCTGTGGCAAAAAGTACGCTATGTCGCATCGTTGTTCCTTATTTAGACGTTGTGAATGGGCGGGTAAGCAACCCGACAGGGCCGGTGTTATACCAGCGACGGTTGCCGCGACTGCGTGCATCACGACCGACAGCCTGGGTCAGGCGGTCAAGGATAATGGCGAGGATCACGATCCCGACGCCACCGACGGTGGCCAGCCCCATATCGAGACGACCAATCCCGCGCAGCACCATCTGGCCCAGACCGCCCACGGCGATCATCGAGGCGATCACCACCATCGACAGGGCCAGCATCAGGGTCTGGTTCACACCCGCCATAATGGTGGGCATCGCCAGCGGCAGCTGGACTTTAAACAGCATCTGACGCGGGCTGGCGCCAAACGAGCGCGAGGCCTCGATAAGGTCAGCCGGCACCTGGTTGATGCCCAGAATGGTCAGACGCACAATCGGCGGCAGGGCGAAGATAATGGTCACCACCACGCCCGGCACGTTGCCAATGCCGAACAGCATCACGATAGGCACCAGGTAGACAAACGCCGGAGTGGTCTGCATCGCATCCAGCAGTGGGCGAATAATTTTCGCTGCCCGCGGGCTGCGCGCCAGCCAGATCCCCATCGGCAGGCCGATCACCACGCAGAAGAGCAGGGCGGTCAGTACCAGCGCCAGGGTGATCATCGCCTGGGACCACGCGCCAATGGCGCCGATGGCGATCAGCGAGATCAACGTGGCGATCCCCATCCCCGCGCTGCCAAACTGCCAGGCGATCAGCGAGAAGAGCACGATGGCGACCGGAGCCGGCATCCCCAGCATCAGCTGCTGGAAGCCGTTGAGGATGTAGTCCACCGGGACGCGGATCCCCTGGAAGACCGGGCGGAAGTGGGTCACTACCCAGTCGATCCCCTCCGTCACCCAGCTGTCGAGCGGGATCAGGGTCTTATGGAACGGGTCCATAATATTGAAATGTTCTGGCGCAGGCGCAGGGGCGCTGGTCAGCCAGTCAGCGCCACCGCCGTCGGTGGGTGCTGGCGTAGAAGAACCCCACGCGTCAGCGGATTGCGCCGCGCTGTCCGCCGCCTCTGTAGTACCCCACGGGTTAGATTGATCAGCCATTGTTTGCCCCCTCGCGATCTAAAGCCTGCAGCAGCATGCGTTTTGAAATGATGCCGACGTACTGTTGTTCCTCTCCAACCACCGGCACCGCACAGGGCGCCTGGCCAACGTGAGAGAGCAACTCGCTGAGCGGCGTTTCGGCGTCCACAGCAAGTGGCGCGTCGATTAACGCCGCATCGATCCCCTGACCTTCGCCGAGGGCGGTTTTCAGGGAGTCGATGGAGACCACGCCGACAAATTTATTGCCGCGTTCAACCAGATAACCGTATTCCCGGTCCTCATCCTGCAGCAGCTTCAGTGCCGAGCGCGGGCCGAACCCTGGCGTTTTACGGATAATGCCGTTTGGCGTGCGGCGGGCAATATCTTTGGCGCTAAACACCTGGCTAATATCCACGCCGCGGAAGAAGGTGCGGACATAATCATTTGCCGGATTATTGAGAATTTCGTCCGGAGTACCCACCTGAACCACTTCGCCGTTTTGCATAATGGCAATACGATCGCCAATTCGCATGGCTTCATCGAGGTCATGGGAAATAAAGACAATGGTGCGTTGATGCCGCGATTGCAGTTTTACCAGCTCGTCCTGCATCTCGGTGCGAATTAATGGATCGAGGGCCGAGAAGGCTTCATCCATTAATAATATATCGGGGTTGATCGCTAATGCGCGGGCTAATCCCACGCGCTGGCGCATCCCGCCGGAAAGTTCATCCGGATATGCGTGGGCGTAATTTTCCAGCCCCACCTGACGCAGCGCATCCAGCGCTTTTTCCTGGCGCTCATTGGCCGGTACGCCGGCTAATTCCATGCCGAAGGCAGTGTTATTTAACACCGTCATATGCGGCATCAGGGCGAATGACTGAAACACCATCGCGATCTTTTTTCTGCGCACCTCGCGGAGCTCAGCGTCTGATATTTTGGCGATATCGACGCCGTCAATCAGCACCTGCCCGCGGGTGGGTTCAATCAGGCGATTGAGAAGGCGAACCATAGTGGATTTACCCGAACCGGATAATCCCATGATGACAAATATCTCGCCTTCTTCAATGGCCAGACTGGCGTCTTTAACGCCAAGCGATAGCCCGGTTTTTTCCAGAATTTGTTCTTTTGAGAGACCTTTTTCAATATATTTGAAAGCCCTCTGCGGGTGCTCGCCAAATACTTTGTAGAGGTTTTTAACTTCTAATTTAATTGCCATGCAATAAAGAATGTCCCGTTATTTATTTAAATCGATAGCGTTACCATTGAAATAATAAGCAAGCCATACCCTAACATACTCAGAATCTGAGACAACCCTTGCGGCGCTTGTGGCATGAATTTTGCCATGGTTTGCATGCGGACAATATCGCTCAATTTCCCATGAGATAAGGGCTGAGCGGGAAATGAATTTTTTTGAGATTTTTACCGTGCGGATGGGAAATTTCGCCTGAATTCTTATGATTCAGGCGAATATGACCGGAGAATTACAGCGTAGATCACGAAGAGATATTTGTCAGACATTAAGTGATATATTTCACATTCAAATCCGATTAATTTTACTTAAAAATCCCAGTCCTGGTCTTCTGTCTCCACCGTTTTTCCCATGACATAGGACGATCCCGACCCGGAGAAAAAATCATGGTTTTCGTCACTGTTCGGCGAGAGCGCGGCGAGGATCGCCGGGTTTACCTCCGCTATTTCCGGCGGGAAGAGCGCCTCGTAGCCGAGGTTCATCAGCGCTTTGTTGGCGTTGTAGCAGAGGAACGCTTTCACCTCCTCCTCCCAGCCCGTTCCGGCATAGAGCTCGTCGGTATAGTTCAGCTCGTTATCATACAGATCCATCAGGAGATCCAGCGCAAAGCCCTTCAACGTCTCGCGTTCGGCCTCGCTAACTTTCTCGAGCCCTTTCTGATACTTATAGCCAATATAATACCCATGTACGGCCTCATCCCGGATGATCAGCCGAATCAGATCCGCAGTATTGGTGAGCTTACCCCGGCTCGACCAGTACATCGGCAGCCAGAAACCGGAGTAGAAGAGAAACGACTCCAGAAAGACGCTGGCGATCTTCTTCTTCAGCGGTTCGTCGGCGCGGTAATGTTCCAGTACCCGCTGGGCTTTATGCTGCAACGCAACGCTCTCTTCGCTCCAACGGTACGCGGCATCCACATCTTTGGTCTGACAAAGCGTCGAGAAGATGGAGCTGTAGGAGCGGGCATGCACCGCCTCCATAAAGCTGATATTCGACATCACCGCCTCTTCGTGCGGGGTCAGCGCATCGTCAATCAGCGCCGGTGCGCCCACTGTGTTCTGTACCGTGTCGAGCAGGGTCAGGCCGGTAAAGACGCGGATAGTCAGCTGCTGTTCTTCCCGGCTTAAGGTCTCCCACGCCGGAACGTCGTTCGACAGCGGCACCTTTTCCGGTAGCCAGAAGTTGCTGGTCAGGCGGTTCCATACCTCCAGATCTTTGTCATCTTCAATCTTGTTCCAGTTAATGGCGTGAACCCGGGACAGTTTCATGCTCTCTCCTTACAGCGCGCAGGACACGCAGCCTTCTGTTTCGGTGCCTTCCAGCGCAAGCTGGCGCAGGCGAATGTAGTACAGGGTCTTGATCCCTTTCTTCCACGCATAGATCTGCGCTTTGTTGATGTCGCGGGTGGTGGCGGTGTCCGGGAAGAAGAGCGTCAGCGACAGCCCCTGATCGACATGTTTTGTCGCCTCGGCGTAGGTATCGATAATTTTTTCCGGGCCGATTTCATAAGCATCCTGATAGAGGTCCAGATTCTCATTCGTCATAAACGGGGCAGGGTAGTAGACGCGCCCGGTTTTCCCCTCTTTGCGGATCTCGATTTTCGACACAATCGGGTGAATGCTTGAGGTGGCATGGTTGATATACGAGATCGACCCGGTGGGCGGTACCGCCTGCAGATTCTGGTTGTAGATGCCGTAGCGCATCACGTCGTCGCGCAGCTGTTGCCACATCGCCCGCGTCGGCAGGCGGACCCCGGCGCGGGCAAACAGCGCCCGCACTTTTTCCGTTTTCGGCTGCCAGTCACCGTTGAGGTACAGGTTAAAGTACTCTCCGCTGGCGTAACGCGACTGTGCAAAACCGGCGAATCGCTGCCCTTTTTCACGGGCCAGCATCATAGAGGTGTTCAGCGCGTGCCAGGTGATGGTGTAGAAGTAGAGGTTGGTGAAATCCAGCCCCTCCGGGCTGCCGTAGGCAATGCCCTCCCGCGCCAGATAGCCGTGCAGATTCATCTGCCCCAGCCCAATGGCGTGCGAGGCGGCATTCCCGGCCTCCACCGACGGCACGCTGCGGATGTGGCTCATCTCCGACACTGCCGACAGGCCGCGCACCGCGGTTTCAACGGTGCGGCCAAAGTCCGGCGAGTCCATGGTATGGGCTATATTCAGCGAGCCCAGATTGCAGGAGATATCGTGCCCGATACGGGCGTAGTCCAGATTCTCGTCATAGGTTGAAGGGCTGTTAACCTGCAAAATCTCCGAGCAGAGGTTGCTCATATTGATGCGCCCGGCAATGGGGCTGGCGCGGTTGACCGTGTCCTCGTACATGATGTAGGGATAGCCGGATTCAAACTGGATCTCGGCCAGCCGCTGGAAGAACTCCCGGGCATTGAGGGTTTTTTTGCGGATCCGCGTATCCGCCACCATCTCGTCATACAGCTCGCTCACCGCCACATCGCCAAACGGCTTACCGTAGATGCGCTCCACGTCGTAGGGGGAGAAGAGCGCCATATCGGCATTCTCTTTTGCCAGCCGGAAGGTGACATCCGGGATCACCACCCCCAGGGAGAGGGTTTTGATGCGAATTTTTTCGTCGGCATTTTCGCGTTTGGTATCAAGAAAACGCATGATGTCCGGGTGATGGGCATGAAGATAGACCGCTCCGGCCCCCTGGCGCGCGCCAAGCTGGTTGGCGTAGGAGAAGGCATCCTCCAGCATCTTCATCACCGGGATCACCCCGGAGGACTGGTTCTCGATGCGCTTGATGGGCGCCCCCGCTTCCCGCAGGTTCGAAAGTAAAAAGGCCACGCCGCCGCCGCGTTTGGAAAGTTGTAGTGCCGAATTGACCGCCCGGCCAATCGACTCCATGTTGTCTTCAATGCGCAGCAGGAAACAGGAGACCAGCTCCCCGCGCTGCGCCTTGCCGCCGTTGAGGAAGGTCGGCGTGGCGGGCTGAAAACGCCCGGAAAGGATCTCGTCCGTCAGCTGGCGGGCCAGCGTTTCATCTCCCTGGGCCAGGGTAAGGGCGACCATCACCACCCGATCCTCAAAGCTCTCCAGATAACGCTTTCCGTCGAAGGTTTTCAGCGTATAGCTGGTGTAAAACTTCCAGGCGCCGAGGAAGGTCTGGAAACGAAAACCGCTGGCATGGGCATGGGCAAAGAGCGCCAGCACAACGCTGCTCTCATAGCGCGCCAGCACCCGTGGGTCGTAGTAACCCTCCCTGAGCAGGTAGTCCAGACGCGCCTGCGGGCTGGCAAAGGTCATGCTGTTGGGGCGGACATGGGCATTAAAAAAGGCGTCCACCGCCTCACGATCTTTGCTGAACTGGATCTTCCCGTCTTCATCGTAGAGGTTCAGCATGGCGTTCAGGGCATGGAAATCCTGCGATCCCTGTATCACGCGTTCTGCGGTTGTCGTTGCCAAAATTCGTTTACTCCTTTACGCACGTTGTCGACGTCCTGCTGGGTCCCCATCAGCTCAAAGCGATAGAGGTACGGCACGCCGCACTTTTGTGAGATGACATCCCCGGCGCGGCAGAAGGCCTCGCCGAAATTACGGTTGCCGGCGGCGATCACCCCGCGGATAAGCCCCCGGTTATGGGGATCGTTAAGAAAGCGGATCGCCTGGCGCGGTACCGCCCCGGCGGTTCCGCCGCCGCCGTAGCTGGGCACCACCAGAATAAAAGGCTCGTCCACCTGGATGCGCTCCCGTTCGTTCAGCGGGATCCGCACGGCGGGCAGCCCGAGGCGCACGATAAAGCGGTGCGTGTTCTCCGAGCTGCTGGAGAAGTAGACGAGCAGGCTCATGCCCGGGCGGCCTGCGCAGCCTGCGGCAGCCGGTTAATCAGGTCCGGACGGAACCCCGACCAGCTCATCTCCCCGGCGACCACCACCGGCAACTGGCGGAACCCCTGGGCTTTAAGCCTCTCTGCCGCGTCGGCAACCTGATCCACATTCACCAGTTCGAAGCTCACGCCCCGGCTCTCCATGGCGCGTTTGGTGGCATGGCACTGCACACAGTTGTCGCGAGTGTAAATAATAATGCGCATGATTCGTATTTCCATTTAAAATGAGAGTCCAACGCGATTGAACGCGTCACAGGAGTCTGTCTTGCTAAAAGGAATACTAGATGTAGTTATCTAAACTTTCAACCACACAAGATATGGGAAATTCAAGCGTGCTTGCTGCCGGTAACAACTGTTACGGGAAGGGGAGGTATGGCTTATAAAAATGAAAAACCCCAACACCGCAGGGCATTGGGGTAGAAGAACACAGTACGGCGTTGGGCGTTACTTACGCAGGGCGAGCAGCGCACCGATGAAGATCCCGACGGCGGCGACAGTACCTACCGCACACATGGGTCTCTCGCGAATAAAGGTGTTCGCACAGTTTATGGCATCGCAGGCAGACTGTTTGCTGGTGGAGCATCCATTAAGGCGTGCACGGGTTTCACGCAGTAGCGACCGCGCCTTCCGTCTGGCGTCGTCCGCTTCGCCCTTCGCATCTGAACCCCAGGATTTCAAAACGCTTTCCAGCGTATCCGCTAATTTCCTGACATCGTTATGGATATCCTGAGCATCGTCCTCAATGTCGTTTCGGTTTGATCGGCTAAACATACAATTCTCCCTTGAATTTGCGGTAATAAACAGTTTAGACCACCTTTTTAATATCTGAAGCCGGTCACGGCTTATCAGGCCGTTTATGGATTTTTCTGAAAGCACTGCTAATGCTGAATACGGTAAGGTTGCCCGGCAGGAAATGATAACGAGGAAAGAATATGTATTTACGACCCGATGAGGTTGCGCGCGAACTTGAAAAAGCGGGATTTACGGTGGATGTGGTAACACAAAAAGCATACGGTTATCGTCGTGGCGATAATTATGTTTATGTGAACCGGGAAGCCCGCATGGGGCGCACTGCGCTGATCATTCATCCGACGTTGAAAGAGAGAAGTCTTTCCTTCGCGGAGCCTGCTTCAGAGATGAAAACCAGCGACCATTACCAGCAGTTCCCGCTCTATTTAGGGGGCAATAATCAGGAACATTATGGTATTCCGCATGGTTTCAGTTCCCGCATGGCGCTGGAGCGCTTTCTGAAAGGCCTGTTTGGCGACTCGCAATAACGACGCGACTGGCTTTCGCCAGTCGCCGTGTTTCAGGCCTTGATCTGCTGGTACTGGCTCACTTTAAACAGACGTCGGCAGTAGTCGAGGAAATAGCCGTAGACGGCGCCCATCATCATCGACACCACAATATTCGAGCTTACAGCAGCGGCGATCTGGTGCCAGTCTGCGCCCACCGTTAATAAAATGGCGACATATACCGGCGACTGGAAGGTAACATAGGCCACCACGTCCGCCAGATTTTTCATCCAGCCAGTAGATGAATAGCGGCGGGCAAAACGCATCACCGCATCGCGGTAGAAACCGTACGGCCATGCAATAAGGATGTTCACCGGCACGGCGACCAGACGTGAAGAAAGTGACTGCTCAAAGGTCATTCCGGAGAGGAATATTTCAATCAGCATGTTCACCACCGAACAGTAGACCACCATTGCAAATGTGTCCGCTACAGCGTGGCGCAGGCGAGACTGCCGTGAGAACATGTTCTGACTCCTGAAGATGATACGATAACGAGGCTAAAGCGGGTTGGGATAGTGCTTTAGTTTGCTTTGTTTTTCGTGTATAGCGTATCTCTCTGCATTAAAACTCTCAATTAGCGATAAATTTTTATTTAATGGCGTTTTGTCCGTAAAATTCTCTAAACGAACCGGTTTTGCCAGAACGGCGTTATTTTCTCTGTCCTGGTTATTTTTATCAATGTTAAACAATGGCTTAAGTGGTTTTCTTTCTGCGCTCTGGCATGAGCTCTCTGCAGATAAGGTAAAACGCGCACCTCTCAAGCAACTTGTGTTGCTAAGTGGTCGTTATGTAGCGTAAAGCTCTGGAAGTAAGGGTTTGGTTTTATGCGAAACCAGTGAATGGCTATTCGTTTCGGGCGAGGGCGTCACCGCCATTGATGCGGGTAATAACACAGGACAAATAAATAATGGTTAAACGGCTACGCTGAATAAATCATACATTCTAAAAATAACCGCCGTTATATATTCTTTATTCTCAGATGTTGGGCTGGATTATATTTTCGTGCGGTATCGTCTGGATGTTTATAAACAAATGAATTACCATGAGCCGGTATTGATTATTTAGCAGACTTTTGAAAAGGTTTTCATATTATATGACTTCAACATTACACACTCTTAATAATATCCGTACACTCCGCGCGATGGCGCGTGAATTCTCTCTGGACGTGCTGGAAGATATGCTCGAAAAGCTGCGCATCGTCACGGAAGAAAAACGTAACGAGCAGGCTGAGATTGAACAGCAGCGTGCTGAGCAGCAGCAGAAAATTAGCGCTCTGCTGGAGATGATGAAAGCTGACGGTATTTCGGCCGAAGACCTGCTGGGTTCGGAACTGCTGAGCACCAGCGCGCAGCCGAAAAAGCGCAAACCGCGTGCTGCAAAATATCGCTATACCGATCTCGATGGCACTGAAAAAACCTGGACCGGCCAGGGACGTACGCCGAAGCCTATCTCCCTTGCGCTGGCAGAGGGTAAATCGCTGGATGATTTCCTGATTTAATCCGCGCAGACCGGGCGGATTCACGCCGCCCGGTAGCACCGGCGCTTAGCAGACGCCGAAATCGCCATCTTCTTTATACAGCGCCACATCCGCTGCTTTCAGGGTGAACTTCTCGCCCTGCTCGTTACTTGCCTGCACCGCCACAATCTGATCTTCATGCACTTCGATGACTTTAAGTTTCGGGCCGCCCATGCGCGGCTGTACGAGATCGCCAACAGAAAACATAGTTACCTCCTTCTGATAGATGAGCTCCGAGCTTAGCCCAGGCGCAGGCCGCGGTACAGCGCGGCGGGTGGAATACCCCTTAATCGCCCGCCTAAACCTGTGTAAAGAGGGTAAAAGAGGGTAAAACTTCACGCCAACGCTGGCAGCTGTGCGTAGACTCGCTACTCTTAGAGTGAAAATCTCTTTTTTTACAATGACCTGACTGCTTGTATGGAGAATCTATGGGTTTCTGGCGTATCGTAATTACCATCCTGCTTCCCCCGCTTGGCGTGCTGCTGGGCAAAGGGTTTGGCTGGGCCTTTATCCTCAACGTCATCCTGACGCTGCTGGGTTACCTCCCCGGCCTTATCCATGCATTCTGGGTGCAAAGCCGCAGCTAATCCCGCCACAGTAAATCGCTGTAGATCCCGGTCAGCACCCCGTCGGGCGCGAACTGCTGTTTGATCCAACGGGTGACCAGACCGGTTGCCGCATGCTGCGTGGCAAGCAGCATGCGCGAGTCCTGGCGCGGATTATTGATGCGCCGCGTCACCAATAGCCCCGCCTCCACCGCCTCTCTCGCCATATGTTCCGGTAAAAAACCGATTCCTTCACCCAGAATCTGGCACTGGCATTTAGTATTAAAATCCGGGACCAGGATCGCCTCCTGGCCGTGCAGCAGCCAGCCCACTTTCTTGTTAATGGTATGCGCCGTGTCTTCGACCATGATGTTGGGATACAGGCGCAGCTGGCTCTCGGCCAGCGGCTCCGGGGCCAGGGCCAGCGGGTGGTCCGGGGCGATGGCAAACACCCAGCGGATCGCGCCAATCTCGGTGTAATCGATCCCGCCGCCGTCCAGCAGGGTATCCGGCGCGCCAATGGCGATGTTCGCCTGATTATTGATGATCGAATCCCAGACGCCGTTATAGACCTCGGTAGTGACGGTGATCTGGCAGGTGGGGAACTGTTTCTTTAATACCTGCAACAGGCGGGCGGTATGGCGCGGCGTATAGAGCAGCTGGTTGATGCAGATCCGCACCCGCGTCTCAATGCCCTGGGAGATGGTATCTATCCCGCGCTTGATGGCATGGAAGTCATTCAGCAGGTCTACCGCCTTACGGTAAAAGTAAAAGCCCGATTCGGTGAGCTCGATGCTGCGGGTGTTACGCACAAACAGCACCACGTCGAGGCCGGTCTCCATGCGCTTGATGGTATAGCTGATGGCCGAGGTGGTGACCCCCAGTTCGGTAGCCGCTTTGCTGAAGCTGCTGAAGCGGGCCGCGGTAGTAAACGCCAGCAGGTTCTCTTCGGTAAAGATGGAATTCATATCATGGCTCCTGGCACCCATCAGTTTTGAACATATTTTAACAACGCGGTTACAACTCATTTGATGCCGGTCACAGTTCTGCGAAATTGCTGCGAGCCCCGCCGGGCAAGGGCTCGTTAACCATAAGCAGAATGCAGCGCGGGCGGTAAAAACGCGGCCAAAGATAAGAAAAAGATTGCACGGACGCACGTTTTGACCGGACTGTTAAATTTATCTCAACAATGAATTGCCTGTCGATGAATCATTTTTAAGCGGATTCTTTTCTGACCAGGCCATTGCTATGCTCACTCCATCAGAAAGGAAAACCCGGAGTGTGGATATGTCCAGCAATGAACTCGTTACTGAATTTCTGTTAGCCGCCGAACAGGGGAATGTCGAGGCATTAAACGCCTGTCTGGAAAAAGGGGTGGATATAAATGCCACCAACCGGCAGAAAAGAACCGCCATTATTATCGCCAGTCTGAATAAACACTATTCCTGCGTGGAGCGGCTGATTGCCGCTGGCGCAAATATCGACCAGCAGGATCAGACCTGTTTCAACCCGTTCCTGATTAGCTGCCTGACCAACGATCTCACCCTGCTGCGTCTTGTGCTACCGGCCAACCCGGATCTCGACAGGCTGACCCGTTTTGGCGGGGTGGGGATCACCCCGGCCAGCGAGAAAGGGCATCTGGAGGTGGTGCAGGAGCTGCTGGCCCGCACCGACATCAACGTTAACCACACCAACTTTGTCGGCTGGACCCCGCTGCTCGAAGCCATTGTGTTAAATGACGGCGGCCCTCGCCAGCAGGCGATTGTGAAGCTGCTGCTCGACCACGGCGCCAACCCGCATATGACCGATAAATACGGCAAATCCCCCCTCGAACTGGCGCGGGAAAAAGGCTTCAGCGAAATTGCCGACCTGCTGATCGCCGCCGGCGCGTAATACTCCCGGCCAGCCGTTTCGCGCTGGCCTGAATTAAAAATAGCTCTTGCCGTCATGCCTTCGGGCGTGATGTGGCCCCCTTTTGCCCGCATTCAGGAGGACGTAATGCCCACCAAAATCGTGATAAGAAAGAATACCTATTTTGATTCTGTTTCGCTGATGTCGGTTTCCACCAAAGCCAACAAATTGCCCGGCGTGGAGCAGGCCTTTGTTGCTATGGCCACCGAAATGAATAAAGGCGTATTAAAAAATCTCGGTCTGCTGACGCCGGAATTAGAAGACGCCAAAAACGGCGATCTGATGATCGTGATTAAAGGTGAGGCCGCCAACGACGAGACGCTGGCCGCCATCGAGGCGCTGTTTACCCGCAAGGAGCGCGCAGGCTCACACGAATCGCGCTACGCCACGCTCGCCAGCGCCAAAACCCACCGCCCGGACGCCAACCTGGCGGTGATTTCGGTCAACGGCACCTTTGCCGCCCGTGAGGCGCGCCAGGCGCTGGAGAACAACCTCAACGTAATGCTCTTCTCGGATAACGTCTCCCTCGACGACGAGCTGGCGCTCAAGCAACTGGCCCACGAAAAAGGACTGTTAATGATGGGGCCGGACTGCGGCACCGCCATCATTAACGGGGCAGGGCTCTGCTTCGCCAACGCGGTCCGTCGCGGATCCATTGGCATCGTCGGCGCCTCCGGCACCGGCAGCCAGGAGCTGAGCGCGCGCATCCACGAATTCGGCGGCGGCATCTCCCAGCTGATCGGCACCGGCGGCCGCGATCTGAGTGAAAAAATCGGCGGCCTGATGATGCTGGATGCTATCGCCATGCTGGAAGCGGACGAGGCCACCCAGGTCATCGCCCTGATCTCCAAGCCGCCAGCGCCTGCGGTGGCCGAGAAAGTGCTGGCCCGCGCCCGCGCCTGCCGCAAACCGGTCGTAGTCTGTTTCCTTGGTCGCAACGAGCCGCCTGCCGATGAAGCGGGATTACAGTTTGCCCGCGGCACCAAAGAGGCGGCGCTGAAGGCGGTGCTGCTCACCGGCATCAAACAAGAGTCCCTCGATCTGCACCCGCTCAACTGGCCGCTGATTGAAGAGGTGCGCGCCCATCTCACCCCGCAGCAGAAGTACATTCGCGGCCTCTTCTGCGGCGGCACCCTGTGCGACGAAGCGATGTTCGCCGCGCTGGAGAAATATGACGAGGTCTACAGCAACATCCAGCCGGACCCGGCTAAGCGCCTGAAGGACATCAACGTCAGCCAGGCCCATACCTTCCTCGATTTCGGCGATGACGATTTCACCAACGGCAAACCGCACCCGATGATCGATCCGACCAACCGCATCAGCCGCCTGTTGCAGGAGGCACGCGATCCGGAAGTAGGCGTGATCGTGATGGATTTCGTCCTCGGCTTTGGATCGCATGACGATCCGGTAGGGGTGATGATCGAGGCGATCCAGGAGGCGCAGGCGATCGCGAAGGCCGATCACCGCCCGCTGGTCATCCTCGGCTATGTGCTTGGCACCGACCAGGATCCCCAGTCGCTGGCGCAGCAGTGCCAGCGGCTCACCGACGCGGGCGTCATCTGGGCCAGCAGCAGCACCAACACCGGATTACTGGCACGTGAATTTGTCTTCAAAGGAGAGAAAGCCTGATGACCACCTTATTTAACCAGCCGCTGAACGTCATTAACGTCGGCATCGCCCTGTTCAGCGACGATCTGAAGAAGCAGCACGTCCCGGTCACCCATCTCGACTGGACCCCGCCGGGGCAGGGCAATATGCAGGTCGTTGAGGCCCTCGATCAGCTGGCAGAAAACTCGCTGGCGGAGAAAATCGCCGCGGCTAACAAGGTTGCGCTGGAGCGCATTATCCAGTCCCATCCGGTGCTGGTGGGCTTTGATCAGGCGATCAACGTCGTGCCAGGCATGACCCGCACCACCATTCTGCACGCCGGCCCGCCGGTGGCCTGGGAGAACATGTGCGGGGCGATGAGAGGGGCGGTCACCGGTGCGCTGGTATTTGAAGGCTTAGCCAGAGATCTGGAAGAGGCGGCGCAATTGGCCGCCTCAGGCGAGATCACCTTCTCGCCGTGTCACGAGCACGACTGCGTGGG
Organism: Leclercia sp. GHBNCSD; assembly: GCF_055805075.1. Lineage (NCBI taxonomy): Bacteria > Pseudomonadati > Pseudomonadota > Gammaproteobacteria > Enterobacterales > Enterobacteriaceae > Leclercia > Leclercia sp. GHBNCSD. Next base: position 3,021,782 of record NZ_JBQVYO010000001.1, read on the forward strand.
GTCGATGGCGGGCGTCACCTCGGCGTCGATGTTTATGCATATCGTCGAGAACAAAACCTACGGCAACCGCGCCTTCACCAACCTCAGCGAGCAGATGGCGAAGATCCTGCGCATGGGGGCCAACGACCAGAGCGTTATCGACCGCCTGAACTGGATGCGCGACGTGCTCGGCCCGATGCTGCGCGACGCCATGAAGATCATCGGCGAAATCGATCTGCGCCTGATGCTGGCCCAGGCACTGCACATGGGCGACGAGTGCCACAACCGTAATAACGCGGGCACCACGCTGCTGATTCAGGCGCTGACGCCGGGGCTGATCCAGGCGGGCTACCCGGTAGAGCAGCAGCGCGAGGTGTTTGAGTTTGTCGCCAGCAGCGACTACTTCTCCGGCCCAACCTGGATGGCGATGTGTAAAGCCGCGCTGGACGCTGCCCACGGCATCGAGTACAGCACCGTAGTCACCACCATGGCGCGCAACGGCTACGAGTTCGGCCTGCGCGTCTCCGGCCTGCCGGGGCAGTGGTTCACCGGTCCGGCGCAGCAGGTGATTGGCCCGATGTTCGCGGGCTACAGGCCGGAAGACTCCGGGCTGGATATCGGGGACAGCGCCATCACCGAAACCTACGGCATCGGTGGCTTTGCCATGGCGACGGCCCCGGCGATTGTCGCCCTGGTGGGCGGCACGGTGGAAGAGGCCATCGACTTCTCCCGCCAGATGCGCGAGATCACCCTCGGCGAAAACCCGAACGTCACTATTCCGCTGCTCTCGTTTATGGGCGTTCCCACCGCCATCGACATCACCCGCGTGGCGGGCAGCGGTATTCTGCCGGTCATTAACACCGCCATCGCCCATAAAGATGCGGGCATCGGCATGATTGGGGCGGGCATCGTTCACCCGCCGTTTAGCTGTTTTGAAAAGGCGCTGTTGGCCTTCCGCGATCGCTACTTCCTTTAAGGTAAGCATCCATGAAAAGCATGAAACTGGAGTGGAAAAGAGGTGACTGGGCGGCGTACTTCGGGTTGATGACCAACAACCTGACGAACCTGCTGACCATGATGGGGCTGCTCATTTTTGTCGTCGGCATCCCGAAAGAGATTGTTTATGGACGTATTGCGCCAGCCTTCGGGCTGGCGGTGCTGGTGGCGAGCGTCTGCTACGCGTGGTTTGGTCTGCAGATGGCGCGCCAGACCGGGCGTAACGACGTGACTGCGCTGCCGTCGGGGCCGAGCGCGCCCTCGATCTTCACCGTCACTTTTCTGGTGCTGATGCCGGTCTACCAGCAGACCGGTGACGCGGATTTCGCCATCCAGATTGGTCTGGTGTGGTGCTTCGTGGAGGCGATGATCCTCGCGGGCGGTTCCTTCCTCGGCGAAACCATCCGCAAGATGATCCCGCGTACCGTGCTGCTCTCGTGCCTCTCCGGTCTGGGTCTGCTGCTGCTGGCGATGAACCCGATGTTGCAGGCGTTCGAAGCGCCGACGGTCTCCTTTATCGTCCTGCTGCTGATCTTCATCAACTGGTTCGGCAAAAAGCCGATCTTCGCCCGCATCCCCACCGGTCTCCTGCTGCTGATCGCCGGTACGGCCCTGGCGTGGATCTCCGGCCTGCAAAGCCCGGAAGCGATCAAGGCGTCGATGTCCTCCTTCGGCTTTAACCCGCCGGAAGTGCATATCGACAGCTTTATGCAGGGCCTGCCACATGCCCTGCCGTATCTGGCCTCTGCCGTGCCGCTGGGGCTGGCGAACTACATCTTTGACCTGGAGAACATCGAAAGCGCCCACGCGGCGGGGGATGAGTACCCGACCCGCAAGGTGATGCTGGCCAACGGGCTCTCGTCCATGCTCGGCTGCCTGATGGGGAACCCGTTCCCGGTAACGGTCTACGTCGGCCACGCGGGCTGGAAAGCGATGGGGGCCAGCATCGGCTACACGCTGGCCTCCGGCGTCACCATGTTCATCGTGCCGCTGTTCGGGCTGGGAGCCTTTATGCTCGCCATCATCCCAATGACCGCCATCGTGCCGATTCTGGTCTTTATCGGCGTGGTTACCGCCAACCAGGTGGTGAGGGAGACGCCCAAAGTGGAGGTGCCCGTCATCTTTATCTGTCTCTTCCCGTGGATCGCCAACTGGGCGCTGACCATGATGAACAGCGTGATGGGCGCGGCGGGCACCAACGCGGCGAAAATCGGCACCGACGTGCTGCACAGCAAGGGCATTTACTACGAAGGGCTGATGCACCTGGGTAACGGCGCACCGCTCGCCAGCATGCTGTGGGGCTGTATCGCCATCTTCGCCATCGTCAACAAGCCGTTGCGCGGTGCCGTTGCCGCTGCGGTCGGTGCGCTGCTGGCGCTGTTCGGGGTGATCCACGCTCCGGTGGTGGGCTTTGCTGAGGGCAGTTCGCTGACCTTTGTGCTGGCTTACCTGATGATGAGCGGCATGTTTGTGCTGAAGCATGTTCTGGATAGCCGCGAAGCGGCAAGCGCGACGTCGGGCACCGTTATAAAGGACAACGTATGAAAGAGCTTATGGTCGTTGCCATTGGCGGCAACAGCATTATCAAAGATAACGCCAGCCAGTCGATTGAGCACCAGGCGCAGGCGGTGAAAGCGGTGGCCGAGTCGGTGCTGGAGATGCTGGCCTCGGACTACGACATCGTCCTCACCCACGGCAACGGCCCGCAGGTGGGGCTGGATCTGCGCCGCGCCGAGATTGCCCACGAGCGGGAAGGGCTCCCCCTGACCCCGCTGGCGAACTGCGTGGCCGATACCCAGGGCGGCATCGGCTACCTGATCCAGCAGGCGCTCAACAACCGCCTTGCCGCCCGCGGTGAGCAGAAAGCGGTCACGGTGGTCACCCAGGTGGAGGTGGATAAAAACGATCCCGGCTTTACCCATCCTGCCAAGCCCATCGGGGCGTTTTTCAGCGAGACGCAGCGCGATGAGCTGCAACGCGCCCATCCCGACTGGCATTTCGTCGAGGATTCCGGGCGCGGATACCGCCGGGTGGTGGCCTCGCCCCAGCCGCTACGCATCGTTGAGGCGGATGCCATCAAGGCCCTGACGCAACAAGGCTTTGTGGTGATTGGCGCGGGCGGTGGTGGCATTCCGGTGGTGCGTACCGAACAGGGCGACTACCAGAGCGTGGATGCGGTGATCGACAAAGATCTCTCTACCGCGCTGCTGGCGCGTGAGATCCGCGCCGACGTGCTGGTGATCACTACCGGGGTGGAGAGAGTGTGCATTAACTTCGGCAAGCCAGACCAGCAGGCGCTGGACACCGTCAACGTGGCGCAGATGACGCGCTATATGGAAGAGGGGCACTTCCCGGCGGGCAGTATGCTGCCGAAAATTATGGCCTCGCTGGAATTTCTGCACCACGGCGGCAAGCGGGTGATCATCACCTCGCCGGACTGCCTGCCCGCAGCCCTGCGTGGTGAAACCGGGACCCATATTGTGGCTTAACCCTGGCGGGCTTCCCGCCCGCTGTGTGAATGCGTAAGTAAAAGGACAAGACAATGAGTGAGAATAAAAGCCGCCGGGAGTTTCTCAGCCAGAGCGGCAAAATCGCCACCGCTGCAACCGCCTGCGCCCTGTTTGGCACTGCTGGCTCCGTCGCGTATGCTGCTGACACCGCAAAAGCGACCTGCGAGACGGGCAAACCGATGAACATCACCGCGACACACTACTATCTGGACAACGTGCTGCTGGAGGCCGGGTTTAACGTCGACGGCGACGTGGCCGTCAGCACCCGCACCGAACTGAAAACGCTGGAGATCAAGGAGGGCAAGATCGCTGCCCTGCGCGACAACAACAGCCACGCCGACGCCACGCTGCCGCACTACGATGCGGGCGGCAAACTGCTGTTACCGGCGATGCGCGATATGCACATCCATCTGGATAAGACCTTCTACGGCGGCCCGTGGCGCTCGCTCAACCGCCCGGCGGGCACTACCATTCAGGATATGATCCGCCTGGAGCAAAAGCTGCTCCCGGAGTTGCAACCTTATACCCAGGAGCGGGCGGAAAAACTGATCGACCTGATCCAGTCGAAGGGCTCCACCATCGCCCGCAGCCACTGCAATATCGAGCCGACCTCCGGGCTAAAAAACCTGGAAAATTTACAGGCGGTACTGGCCCGGCGTAAACCCGGGTTTGACTGTGAGATTGTCGCCTTCCCGCAGCACGGCCTGTTGCTCTCAAACGCTGAAAAGCTGATGCGTGAGGCGATGCAGGCCGGGGCGCACTACGTCGGCGGGCTGGATCCCACCAGCGTTGACGGCGCGATGGAGAAATCCCTCGACCTGATGTTCCAGATTGCGCTCGATTACGACAAAGGGGTGGATATCCACCTGCACGAAACCAGCCCGGCGGGGGTGGCGGCGGTGAACTACATGGTGCAGACCGTAGAGAAGACCCCGGAACTGAAGGGCAAGCTGACCATCAGCCACGCCTTTGCGCTGGCGACGATGAACGAACAGCAGGTGGATGAGATCGCCACCCGCATGGCGGCGCAGCAGGTGACGATCGCCTCCACGGTGCCGATTGGCACGCTCCACATGCCGCTCAGGCAGCTGCGTGACAAAGGCGTGTTTGTCATGACCGGGACCGACAGCGTGATCGACCACTGGTCGCCGTATGGCCTGGGGGACATGCTGGAAAAAGCGAATCTCTACGCCCAGCTCTACATTCGCCCGAACGAGCAGACGCTCTCCCGCGCGCTGGGTATCGCCACCGGCGACGTGCTGCCGCTGAACGACAAAGGCGAACGCGTATGGCCGAAGGCGCAGGATGCCGCCAGCTTTGTGCTGGTGGACGCCTCCTGCTCCGCCGAAGCGGTGGCGCGCATCTCCCCGCGTACCGCGACCTTCCATAACGGGAATCTGGTGTGGGGCACGGTGGGGTGATGTGAAGCCGGGTGGCGGCTACGCCTTACCCGGCCTACGAGGTAAAAGCAAACCTCGCCCCGGCCTTCCGGAAACGCTTCGGCGATTTTCAGCCGGACCAGGGAGCCGCTTTAAGTTCCTAATTTTTATGTGATTATTTCATTGCTTTAAAGGCAATTAAATTACCTGGGGTTCCTCAGCTCTGTGGGGAAGGGCATCAGACCGCACGTTCTGTAGGCCGGGTAAGGCGAAGCCGCCACCCGGCGTTACAGGTGATACCCCGACAGCCGCAACTCCCGGTCGATCCACTCGACAAACTGCTGGATCTTCCAGCTACGCTCGTTCATGTGCGGCATCACCAGATGATGGGCATTTATGGCGATCCCCATGCTGTCCGGCAGCACCTGCACCAGCGAGCCATCGTTCAGATGATCGGTGGCCATCATTTTGCTTTCAAGAATAAATCCCAGCCCCATGCGCGCCGCCTCAAAGCTCATATAGGAGCGATCGAAGCTCAGGCTGAAGTTGAGCCAGGGCCGGTCGATATTGTGCCAGGCAAACCACTTCTCCCAGTTCACCAGGGTGCTGGTGGATGAAATCAGCGCCTGCTGTAAGAGATCCTGCGGTGACTGTACCGGATGCTCGCGCAGGTAATCGGGCGAGGCCAGCACCACCAGCGCGTCATTTTTAATGGTCATCACCCGGTAGGCGTCCCAGTCCGGGATGCCGTGGCGAATGTCGATGTCGATATTATCCCGGGCGAACTGCAGGTTCTCATAAGAGCAGGTGAGGTTGAGGATGATATCGGGATATTCGGCGCGGAACTTGCCCAGGCGGCGCAGCAGCCAGGATAAACCGAAGGTCGGGGAGGAGTGCACGCGCAGCACAGCGTTCTCCTTCTCTTTGATCACCTGCTCGGTGGCGCGCCCGATGGCGCTCATGGCCGCCGAGACCTCCCGCAGATACTTCTCTCCGGTAGGCGTAAGGGTGACCCCCTTGCCGCTGCGGATAAACAGCTTTTTGCCCATCCAGGACTCCAGGGAGGCGATCTGATGGCTCACCGCCGAGGGGGTGACGTTAAGCTGCTCGGCCGCCAGGTGAATGCTCAGGGAGTTGGCGACCGCGATAAAAGACTGAATGTTTCGCAGCGAAGGGATGGGGAGCGTCTGGCGATCCTGCGCGGGCATAACCGGTCCTCCTTGAGGATGTTGCGGTAAAAAAACATAACATTCTGACCCTGCACCGGCAATATTATTGCGGCTGAATGGATTAAACAGGATCCCCGCCACATTTTTAAAAAACCTATATCCCCATAAACGAAGCCGTTATTTTTATGACGCGCTTCGCGAATCAAATTTATCTCAGCAATAAATGAGTTTTATTGAATGGTGTTTCAAACGTAAGCCGATATATTGAGTTTGAACGCGAAATTAAAACGACTCACGTTGTTCGAATAATGAGGTAAAACATGTCTCGTATAGAACAAGCTGTCCCCTACATAGCCACTAAAAAAACCAATTACCGCTTCGTGGTGCTGGCGTTAATATTTATTGTGTATGCCATTAATTATGCAGACAGAACCAATATTGGCGCCGTGCTTCCCTTTATCATCGATGAATTTCATATCAATAATTTCGAGGCCGGCGCCATCGCCAGCATGTTTTTTTTAGGCTATGCCCTGAGCCAGATCCCGGCGGGCTTTTTTATTGCTAAAAAAGGCATTCGCGGCATGGTGGCCCTGTCGATATTTGGCTTCTCTGCCTTCACCTGGCTGATGGGCACCGCCACCTCGGTGCTGGGGCTGAAGTTTATCCGCCTCGGGCTCGGCCTGACGGAAGGCCCCTGCCCGGTGGGGCTGGCCTCCACCATCAATAACTGGTTCCCGCCGAAGGAGAAAGCGACCGCCACCGGAGTCTATATCGCCGCTACCATGTTCGCCCCCATTCTGGTGCCGCCGCTGGCGGTGTGGATCGCCATGACCTGGGGCTGGCGCTGGGTCTTTTTCTCCTTCGCCATTCCGGGGCTGGTGATTGCCGTGCTCTGGTATCTGCTGGTGCGCACCCGTCCCGCAGAGAGCCCGATGGTCTCTAAAGCTGAGTTGGAGACCATCGTCGGGGGGCAAAACGCAGCGGAAACCCGGCGGGAAAATATCGTGATTGAACCGCGCTTCAACCGCCTCGACCGGTTGATCCGCGTGCGCGAGCTGGCCCCGATAGAGACGGTAAAAGGTCTCTTCACCTCGAAGAATATTCTTGGCGACTGCGTGGCCTACTTCATGATGGTGAGCGTGCTCTACGGCCTGCTGACCTGGATCCCGCTCTACCTGGTCAAAGAGAAAGGCTTTACCTTCATGAGCATGGGGCTGGTCGCCAGCATGCCCTGCATCGGCGGCTTTATCGGGGCGATTTTCGGCGGCTACGTGTCGGACAAGCTCCTGGGCCGCCGACGCAAGCCGACCATGATGTTTACCGCTATCAGCACCGTATTAATGATGGTCATCATGCTCAATATTCCGCAAAGCACCGTGGCGGTGTGCGTGGGGCTGTTCTTCGTTGGCCTGTGCCTGAATATCGGCTGGCCCGCTTTTACCGCCTACGGCATGGCGGTGGCGGACAGTAAAACCTATCCCATCGCCGCATCCATTATTAATAGCGGCGGTAATCTCGGCGGATTTGTTTCGCCCATGCTGGCGGGTTATCTGCTGGATAAAACAGGAAGTTTTAATTCTGTCTTTATTTATTTCGGTATTTGCGCAGCCGTTGGCTTATTAATGATTACCCTGCTGGAAGAACCGAAATAATAAATTAAACACCTCTCAATATTTTGGAGTAAATATATGCTACTGAAAGATAAAGTCGCCGTTATTACCGGCGCGGCTTCCGCACGCGGTTTGGGTTTCGCTACGGCAAAACTCTATGCCGAACAGGGCGCGAAAGTGGTCATTATTGATTTAGATGCAGAGGCCAGCAAGCAGGCGGCGGCAAGCCTGGGCGAGGGGCATCTGGGGCTGGCGGCGAACGTCAGCAACGAGCTGCAGGTTAATGCCGCCATCGAGCAGGTGCTGGGCAAATACGGGCGCATCGATATTCTGGTGAATAACGCCGGCATCACCCAGCCGATCAAGCTGATGGATATTAAGCGGGAAAACTATGACGCGGTGCTGGATGTCAGCCTGCGCGGCACGCTCTTAATGTCTCAGGCCGTTATCCCCACCATGCGCGGCCAGCAGTCCGGCAGCATCGTCTGCATCTCCTCGGTGTCGGCCCAGCGCGGCGGCGGCATCTTCGGCGGGCCGCACTACAGCGCCGCCAAAGCGGGCGTGCTGGGGCTGGCGAAGGCGATGGCCCGCGAGCTGGGGCCGGATAACGTGCGGGTTAACTGCATCACCCCGGGGCTGATCCAGACCGACATCACCGCGGGCAAACTTTCGGACGAGATGAAAACCGCCATTCTGGCAGGCATTCCGCTTAACCGCCTCGGCGACGCGCAGGATATCGCCCGCGCCGCGCTGTTCCTCGGCAGCGATCTCTCCTCTTACTCCACCGGCATCACCCTCGACGTCAACGGCGGCATGCTGATCCACTAAGGAGACAGGATTATGACTGATACCACGATTCAACAGGTCGCTGCCGCCGCGTGGCGCATCCGCCGCTATGCCCTGCGGATGGGCGAAGTGCAGGGGCAGGGCTATATCGGCCAGGCGCTGGGCTACGCCGACGTGCTGGCTACCGCCTTTGCCCACGGCATGACCTTTAAGCCCGACGAGCCGGAGTGGGAAGGGCGCGACCGCTTCCTGCTCTCCCACGGCCACTACGCCATCGCCTGCTACGCGGCGCTGATCGAGGCGGGCATTATTCCCGAAGAGGAGCTGGAGACCTACGGCGCCGACGACAGCCGCCTGCCGATGTCCGGTATGGCCACCTACACACCGGGTATGGAGATCTCCGGCGGCTCGCTGGGGCAGGGCCTGAGCATTGGCGTGGGCATGGCCCTGGGGCTGAAGCACAAGGGGAGTGATGCCTGGGTGGTGAACTCCATGTCCGACGGCGAGCTGGACGAAGGCTCCACCTGGGAAGCGGCAATGTCCGCTGCCCACCACGGCCTGTCGAACCTGATCGTGCTGGTGGATATCAACCGCCAGCAGGCCGACGGCAACTCCCACAAAATCCTCGGCTTTGAGCCGCTGGAAGATAAGTGGACCTCGTTTGGCTGGTACGTGCAGCGGGTCAACGGCAACGACGCGCCGGCGCTGGTGGCGGCGTTCGATAACGCGAAGCGCTATCCGGAGAATCAGCCCCGCGTCATTCTCTGCGACACCCTGATGGGCAAGGGGGTGCCTTTCCTTGAGCAGCGCGACAAGAACCATTTTATCCGCGTGGATGCTGACGAGTGGCAAAAAGCGCTCGCGGTGCTGGACGCGAACAAACCGGAAGGAGTGCAGTGATGAGCCAGACCACCGAGAAAAAACCGCGTTTAACCACCTCGGCGATGATCGCCTCTATTGCCGAAGAGGGGCAGGAGACCCGCGCCGCGCCGTTCGGCCACGCGCTGGTGAAGCTGGCGGAGCAGCGCCCGGAGATCGTCGGCATGACGGCGGATCTCTCAAAATATACCGACCTGCATATCTTTGCCCAGGCGCACCCCGAGCGCTTCTTCCAGATGGGGATGGCGGAGCAACTGCTGATGGGCGCCGCGGGCGGGATGGCGAAAGAGGGCTTTATCCCCTTCGCCACCACCTACGCGGTGTTTGCCACCCGCCGCGCCTATGACTTTATTCATCAGGTGATTGCCGAAGAGCACCTGAACGTGAAGATCTGCGCCGCGCTGCCAGGGCTGACCACAGGTTACGGTCCCAGCCATCAGGCGACGGAAGATCTCGCCACTATGCGCGGCATTCCGGGCATGACGATTATCGATCCCTGTGATGCGATAGACACCGAGCAGGCGGTACCGGCCATGGCAGAGCACGATGGCCCGGTCTATATGCGCCTGCTGCGCGGCAAGGTGCCGGTGGTGCTGGACCAGTACAACTACCAGTTCAAAATCGGCAAAGCCGCGCTGCTGGAGGAGGGGAGCGATGTGCTGATTATCGCCTCCGGCCTGATGACCATGCGGGCGCTGGAAGCGGCGAAGCAGCTGCGTAAGGATAACATCAGCGTGGCGGTGCTCCACTCGCCCACCATCAAGCCGCTGGACGAGGAGACCATTCTGGCGCAGGCGGCGAAGCCGGGCAGGCTGGTGGTAGTGGCGGAAAACCACAGCAGCGTGGGTGGCCTGTGCGAGGCGGTGGCGTCACTGCTGATGCGCAACCGGGTGCAGGTCGATTTTGATACCGTCGCGCTGCCGGACGCCTTCCTCGACGCCGGAGCGCTGCCGACCCTGCACGACCGCTACGGGATCTCCACCGCGGCGATGGTGGAAAAAATCCGCCGCAGGCTCTGAACCTGAACGGGGCGAGGCCGACTCGCCCCGGTTACCATCAATACCCTACCTGATACACCCGTCCGCTCTGTACCCCTTCCACGCTGCGGCGATAGGCCTGGGCGACCGTTGCGGCGGGCACGCTTTCGAAGCCCGGGAAGAAACCGTCGTAGGCTTCAGCCGATTCGGTGAGTACCGTCGGGCTAATCAGGTTGATGCGGATCCCGCGCGGCAGTTCGCAGGCGGCGGCGCGGACAAAGCCTTCCAGCGCGACGTTTACCGTGGTGGCATTCACCCCCTGGGCGATAGGCTCGTGGGCGACGATGCCGCTGATCAAAGTGATCGACCCGCCCTCATTCAGATAGTGCTGCCCGGTGAGCGCCAGCCGCACCTGGCCCAGCAATTTGTCCTGCAATCCCTGGTTAAACTCGCTGTCGGTCATGGTCGACAGAGGGCCAAAGTGCAGCCCGCCGCTGGCGGAGACAATCGCATCCACCGGACCGATCTTTTCGAACAGCGCCTGGACGCTGGCCTGGGAGGTGATATCTACCTGATGATCGCCTTTCGTGCGACCCACGCGAATGACTTCATGACGACGACTCAGCTCTTCTGTAACGGCCTGACCGACCGTACCGCTGGCACCAATAATGACGATTTTCATAGCCGACTCCTCTGTGTTGTGAGCCTTGATTGTTTAACAAACCAGAGAGCGGATAAACTGGGCTAAAGTTAGATCATTATTAACCAGAGGTTTGCAATATGGATAAGCTTCGCGGCATGGAGACCTTTATCGCGGTGGTGGAGAGCGGCAGCTTTACCGGTGCCGCCGCCCGACTGGAGATGTCGGCGGTGATGGTCGGGAAGTATATCGCCTGGCTGGAGGCGCAGCTTGGCACCCGGCTGCTGGAGCGCAATACCCGCCGCCAGAGCCTGACTGACGCCGGGCGGGTCTGGTTCGAAGAGGCAAAGCGGGTCATTGAGCAGGTCGCCATCGCTGAACGTTCGGTGGAGCGTCTGCGTACCGCGCCCGCGGGCACGCTGCGGGTGACTGCGCCCACCTCGTTCGGCGGGTGCGTGATTGCCCCGCTGACTGCCACCTTTTTGCAGCGTTTCCCGGAGGTGCGCGTCGAGCTGGATCTCACTAACCGGATGGTCGATCTGGTGGAGGAGGGGGTAGATCTGGCGATCCGCATTGGCGACATCCACACCGAGGATCTGGTGGCGAAATACCTCTGCCCGTACCGGATGGTGATCTGCGCCGCGCCGGACTACTTAGCCCGCCACGGCACGCCGCAAACGCCGGACGATCTGGTGGAGCATCTTTGTCTCTCTCATACCGTCTGGACCGCACGCAACGAGTGGCGGCTGCCGGGAGTGGAAGGGGAGGTGCGCTGGAAGCGCGATGCGATCCTGCGCTGTAACGACGGCTACGGTCTACGGATGGCGGCGATTGCCGGCGCGGGATTGCTGTTGCAACCGGAGGTGCTGGTGGCGGATGAGCTGGCGAATGGACGGCTGATACGTGTTTTAGAAGGTTACACACCACAACCCCGACCGGTGCACCTGTTATGGCGTCAGGATCTACGTCCGTTGCCGAAACTCACGCGGTTTATTGAGCATATTATGCAGGCACAGTGCGGTTTGTAACGCCCGGCGGCGCTGCGCTTGCCGGGCCTACAAAACCTTCAGACCGTAGGCCGGGTAAGGCACCGCCGCCACCCGGCACAACCGCACTGACCCGTAGGCCGGGTAAGGCATGGCCGTCACCCGGCACAACCGCACCGGATCGTAGGCCGGGTAAGGCATGGCCGTCACCCGGCACAACCGCACCGGACCGTAGGCCGGGTAAGGCATCGCCGCCACCCGGCATCAGGCCGCACCAATTAAAAACGGTAACCTACGCCCACATTCCAGCCGTCGATCCCGTAATCATCACCCAGGTCGGCAGTGGTGCCTTCGTAACCGACGTGGATCGCCAGCTCAGGCGTTGGGTTGAACTGTACGCCCGCGCCGTAAGCGAAAGAGGTGGATTTCTCATCGATGCCGTCACGCTGGGTATAGTTGTCGCCGCCGTTCACCCAGGTGGTGTGGCCGTCTGCTTTCACGCGTGCCACGCCGCCCAGCGCATACAGGGAAACGAAATCATTCAGGCGATATGCCGGGCCTGCCATCAGGGAGTAATATTTCACTTCGACGTGGTTTTTAACGGAGTCAGAGAAGAGATAATAATGCTCGTCCTGATCGCCGCTCATATAGGTGAATGAACCCATCAGGCTGACCGGGGAATCCCACTCGTAGCGATACTGAACGTTCACGCCGCGGATATTTTTGAAGTCTTCAACGTTACTCTGCGCATAACCCACAGAAACAGTCTGATTATCCGCCAGAGCAGCCCCGCTTGACAGACTCGCCGCAACGCATACCGCCAGAGAGAGTTTTTTCATTTTCCGTAATCCTTGTTGTCATTTTTTATGTGTAATGCCATATATCCCCATCCGTCAGGCTGGAGATATTCCACTGCAAATTAAGGCGATAAAATTGTTGGTTTTTTTGGCAGGCGATGAAATAGGGAATAATCTTAAAGCCCGGAATAGTCCTGGAATTTGCCTCCCCTATATTGGTAGGGTGTCATATTTAAAGCTGATGCTTATTTTCTCTGCGGGTATTTCAACGGTGATATCGCAACCTGTCCAGGGCGCTTTACCCTGCATCATATTATTCTGAATATAATAGTCCCGAAGGTTAACTAACAGGAGCCGAAGATGATAACTGGCGAGCTTATCCGGCACGAACCAGTCCTGGTTATCCTGCTGATCAACATAATCATATTCATACTCACAGGACTCGCCATCTTGGGCTAATTTTGCGCGAGCAATGATTTTCTTCGCCTCAGCAGGACCGGCATCAACCAGTAATTGACCAATTTTATTATGCAGATCGTCTAAGTCGCTCATTTATTTGTCCTGAAGTTTTATTTAGTGCGAGATTATTATCTGTTAATCAGTATACTTAAAATCAATCTTGATTCTGAGCGTTTCAACATCGACCGTTATTTCGCAGGCATGCCAGAACGAAGGCTGTTTTGAGGAGATGTTATTAACAAAAAATGTCCTCAGCTCAACCAGAAGGTCCAGCAAATCAGCATTGGCCTGTGCGCCTGCAGTAAACCAGTTTGTCTCACCTGAGGTGCTGTCCACATAATCAAACTCACATTTGCAGTGATCATTTTCGGGCGACAGCTCAGCACGCACGATGATGGTTGCGGCGTTATCGGGCGCTGCGGCAACTAAGACCGAGCCAATATCATTATAAATAGCCTGGGATTCGCGCATATTTTCATCCTGGGGTGACAAATCGTATTAATTAGGGCAAAGGCCGGTCGGCGCTTTAAGTGGGCCACACGCATCGTAACCGTACACCTTGTAGCCTTTACTTTTCATACAGCCTGAAATTTTTTCGTTCCTGGCAACGATCTCCTGAAGCGTTTGCTCCGGGCGGGCGCTGCCACCGTTCCAGCTACCATCATCAAGATTGGCATTTTTAGGTACGCCACAGCTATAGAGATCGGCTTTACGCTGTTCATTATCGGTGTAACCGCCTGCACCCGGCTTCTGAAACGTTTGCGCATAGCGCACGTATTGATAGTCGGTTGAATCCATATTGCCAACAACACAGCCGCTGATCATGAAACAGAACAGGATGGGGAATATTTTCATTTGCGACTCCCTGTGATTGATAGCCATTACCTTGTCAAAATGAGCAGACATCTTCTGCGTCGGTGCTGATGCGATGCTGCCCTCAACTATGTATAGAGGCTATCGTCATAGGGTGCTTCAACCAGAATATTTTGAATTTCATTTCGCGCTTTTAACTCCCATGCTGGGTTCATATTTGCCATTATTTCAATAAATTTTGGAAAAGCGATGCGCCTTCCATCTCTGCCTTCAACCCTGTGATCTAACTCATACTGGTATGCAATCTTATAGGCAAATTCGGAGATTATCCAATAAAGCAGCGTGTTTAAAGAGTGAGTGACTTTTCGGGAGAACTCATACCCTCTTTCTGAGTAAATATAATTATATGAACTATTTTCGAATGAAATATAGGGAGTGCCATCGCCATAGGGAGCAGAACACAGATTAACTGAATGTTTTGGAAAGCCTGCTCGCAAAATAATTTCATTAACTTGTTTTTGTATTTCATCAATGTTGACTAACATATTATTGAACCTCACTGCACACTATTTTAACGTTAACTTGATATTGCTACCATCAGGAACATCTCTTATTTGCAATGCAATAGTGGCTCTTGCTTTCATTGCTATTGTCGATTTTTCTAAATAAAGATTATCTGGCTCATATTCGCCACCCACTACAAACGGAATTTTTGGAACCAGGCGATAGCCCGCTGGTATTGAACCATACTTCTTCTGCCATGCGTTTGCCAGTGGGTAGCCCGTTAATACCTCATAGTCTTCAAGAATATGTTTACACCATTCATTGATATCTGGTGCAAGATAATCAAAAGCACCTGTCTCTGGATCGAATGTGTATATTCCATCTTCTTTTATACAAAATTGACCGCCAAAAACATCTTCAGCGAAGAAGAGGGCGTTACGAGCAAGATCATCGTAACACTCAATCCATAAGCCTTTATCATTCCAGTCGATGAGGCCGATCTCTTCTCCGTCTGTCTCAACAGGGAAAACATGTAGAGCTGACTCAAAACAATAAAATCCGTTTCGTTTATTTAATAAATTAATTAAATCCTCAATCAGAGGATAATCATGAAAAGCTGCGGGTAGTTTTTGCACCTTTCCTGATGAAATATCACCGCCGCAAACGGATAAGAGTTTTTCCAAAAATTTAGACATGTTAGTTATCCTATTTAAAGTCAATGTTAATCCTGAGTGTTTCAACGCACCAATCCGGGTTAAGCTTTTATAAAAAACATTATAAATCATGATGTTCTAATTTTTAATCAACGTTGCGTGACACAGGTGATTATGTTCTGTGTACTGAAGATGTACTGAATGGCTCCCGTAATCATACTTTGACCATCCATTAATCCATCCAAGGAGCATGTCGATTTTGCCTTCGCCAACCAAAGTGGGTTTTCCAAGCAATTTTGTAATGTATGCTCTGTCCATTCCCGCTTCAATTCCAGGGATGAAATTACCTGTAAACGGTGAATATTCATCTTCATAGCCAAAGTAAAAATGAATATGACTTAAGCAGTCTTTCCGAAACCCCATCTCGATACCCGAGTGGTAAAATTTATAGTACTTTGTTTTTCCATCCGGATCATTATATTCGCCAGCATCAGCTGATATAACCGGGGATTCACCGATAGCATGACACAGGTTGTTAACTCCAATAGAATCTTCCCTTTCACCAAGAACATCTATAAAACTAGCCCATTCCACTGTCATTTTATAACCCCATCTGGCGTGTACTTCTCAACTATAATATATCTTGTTTGTTAAAGAACAAATTTATAGCCAAAATTCCGCTAACAAAGTGCCAGGCAATTTAAAGTCAATTACGCCTATCAGAAAGTGTTTCAACAAAGTCATTATAGGCTTCATGAAGATGATAAAAATAAGCATCGGGCTCATTCTTAACAATCTCGTATCGTGCTAACAATTTTGTGAATAGCCCTTCGGGAACGGGATGAGGTTCGGCTTCGTTTTTATCACAATAAAAATAAAAAAACGCCTTTTCAAGTTCCGGGATAGAAAGTCTTTCCGCCTGGCTATAAAGATACTGATACGCGAAACTCCATTCACTGGACAGTAGTAAAAAATCAAGTGCGGCTGATTTTAGTTCATCATTGGCCTGGGACTGCTGCAAAAATCTCTGGCAATACTTTAGCGCCGTGGGTTGTTCTTCCACGAGCAGCATGCCCAGATATTCCAGAGCATCATCATTCGGATCGTTAAATGAATTAGATTCGACATAGCCGTTTGACTGGTAGAGATCTAATCCTGCCCGTAATTGGTTAACTGATTTATTC
This sequence comes from Leclercia sp. GHBNCSD, assembly GCF_055805075.1. Lineage (NCBI taxonomy): Bacteria > Pseudomonadati > Pseudomonadota > Gammaproteobacteria > Enterobacterales > Enterobacteriaceae > Leclercia > Leclercia sp. GHBNCSD. The sequence continues at coordinate 3,038,103 of NZ_JBQVYO010000001.1, forward strand.
GTCATTTAAAGGCCCCTGTCGTCACCGTCGATAATCGTTTCGTTCATTGTTCAGGAAGCAGAAATAATTTACATCATCCTGGCCACGTCATCGGGACAGAGCGAATTCACATCCAAATACAACCTTCCAGCCATAATCACCTTACCTTAATTTTTGTTCAGGAAAGAAGGTTAAACAGGTCGCGTCTGAGCTGATCGAGTTCATCGTTCTCACTCATCAAAACCTTTCCGTTTCTATACAGTACGAGATCGTTTAGAGATCCCATTCCACCATAGAGATTGAGAAAAATGTGTTTGGTATCATCAGGTTCCAGCTCATATTTTTTAGCCAGTTTACAAATACTACTGACCATTCGGCATAACCCCCTAATTCTAATAAAGTAGCCATGCGTTGCATTTTCTCTACGATTAGCGTCGTTTTCTCGATAGTCAATACCTTCACCTGTTCTTCGGCCATTTGCTCGGTGGGTTTACCGGGCACTTACCCCGTGGCGATGTCGCCAGGGGCGCTATTCTCAACAACAATCCCAGTCTGCTGGCTGAGATTGTTGTTGGCTTATTTATCTGCTTCTTTTTTTCTTTTTACGCTCTTGTAACCTGGCTTTAATCCAGATGCCGAAAGCAAGTATTAAGCCGCCAGCGATACCTTTCCTTAAGGCATCACTGAAAGCTTCTCTCCAATCGAACTCAAATACATTTATTTTAAAATAAACGATTACTGAAACGATTAGATAGCCGATGACTACCGCAATAAACAATATGCTTACACATATGCAAACCAGTTTAACCAAATCCTTAATGTTAATTTTTTCCATTTTTCTTTCCTGCATTGTCAAGTTTATCTTTAACTTTATTGCCGGAAACCTCTCCCACAGTGGCCCCCGTAGCTGCTCCAATTATTTCAGCACTACCTTCTTTTATAACAGGTTTTAGCTGCTCGGTTGCCACTTTGCCAATACCACCACCAAATAGAGAGCCAACTCCGGCGCCAATAGTTGAGTTAGTTGGATCTTCACCTTTAATACTACTACCTATTGCCGCACCACCCATATTTATAGGAGTTGAAACCAGAATACCTTTCCCCGTTGTTGCTGCGGCTGTTACTCCCGCCATGATTGCGTCCACATAACTGAAAGGATCCTTTCCTGCCAGTTGCACACCCGTATTTACTCCAATACCAATTGCAGCATTAGCGGCCATACCTTTCACAGTAATGCCCAGCACGCTGCCCCCGAACATGACAGGTGCGTCGCCAATGCTGGCATTCGATTTATGGTAGCCCCAGGTATTCATGATTGTCTGAGCCTTAGACATGGCCTCAGAGTCAGGGTTACGTTTCATGTAATCCTGTCCGGAGAGCAAACCTTTGACCAGTTCTTGCGAAACAGCAGAACCGTATTCCCTCTCCATCTCTGATGCGTAAACACGTAAGTAACCTGCCAATTCAGCCCGTTCATTGCTGCTCATCTGTGATGGATCTTTAGTAAATTTAGAAACCAGTGCATCGCTACGTTTGTCGGCATTTTCCAGCTTGATTAGCTCATTGGCAGTTGCTAATGACTTATCACCGTTCTTAATTTTCTCAACGGCTTTGTCAAGTTTGTCTGAAGATGTAGAACCAAGGAAATTATTCTCAACCGTCGTTTTACCCGCCTGCGCCCCCGCCACAGCAGACGCAGAGCTGTCGCCCACCAGTCCACCGGACAAGCCCGCCGCCAGCGTCGCCAGCGCAGAAACCGTCTGCTTCTGGGTTTCGTCCAGCTCGTCGGCCGGTTTCCCGTACATCTCGGTGGCGATCATCCCCACCAGCTCGCCCGTGGCGGCACCGGCGGCGCCCGCCAGCGCGTCCTGGCCCTGGGCGGCGGCGAGCGCAGCGTTGACCACCGCGTGGGCGGCGACTTTGCCCGCGTCGTTCAGACCGCTGTAGTGACCAATCACCTCCGCCACGTATGGCGCAGCACCGCCCGCGAGAGCGGCACTGAGATCGCTCCCGGCCAGCCCCTGAACCGCTGCCGTCGCCGCCTGAATCGCCTGCTGATACTGCCCGCCGGTGCCAAAGCCGGAGGCACTGAGCGCGTCGTTATACGCTGTCTGGTAGATCTGGCTGTTAATGTCTTCAAGAGTCGCGGTTTTGCCCGGGTTGGCTTTCTCCCACGCCGCTTTCGCCTCCTGCAGATCCTGCGCGTTGACGTTTTTCAGCTTCTCTTTCGCCGCGTTGGTGGCGCGGATGCCGCCCTCGGTGCGGGCAATATCCGCTACCTGATTGCCAATCTCACCGATGAGCTGCGCCTGCTGGAGCCGCTCCTGCTCTTTCTCTTTGTCGAAGATAGGGGAGAGGGTCTGGTTGGCGTGCTCCACGTCCCGGCTGAGCTGGTTGACATCCTGGACCTGACGATCCTGATCGCGGACAATCAGGGTGCCGTCCGATACTGCCGCGTGCGTGGTGCTGCTGTCATGCCCGTCGCGGTTCGCCCCCACCAGCAGGCCGTTCGCCATATTCCCGGCAAACTGGCTGCCGATGCTGCCCCCGGTGCTCATCCCCACGCTCTGGTGTTCCACCTCGAAGTCGGCGCGGTTTTCGATATCGCTGAAGCCAATGGTGCCGGTATCGAGACGGTTTTTATCAGCGGTAGCCGTAGAGCCAATCACCGCCCCGTTGAGCTGGGTATGTTCGCCCACGGTGACGTCGTAGCCGCCTTTGCCGGCGAAGATCCCGGTCTGCTCCACGACAGAGTCGTAGTTGCTGTGCATCTTGTCGCGGCTGAGGTTGACGCTGGCCGAACCGGTCATGGAGCCGATGCTGAAGCTGCCCCCCGCGCTGGCGTTCTGCTGTTTCGAGTCGTAGCGATCGCTGTCCTGCTCGGAGGTGAGGGTCAGGTTGCGGCCAATCTCCGCTCGCACCGTGTCGCCGCTCACCTGGGCCCCGGTCAGGGTGGCGTCACGTCCGGTCAGGATATTCACCTGGCGGCCCGCGTCCAGGGTGGTTTCGCTGTGGGTGGTGCCGGTGCCGCTCTCGTTGCCCTTGCCGCGGTTGACGCTGGCGGAGATGTTGATGCCCGCGCCGCCGGAGCCGTATCCGATGCCCACCCCGACGCTGCCGCCCTTGCTCTCGTTTTTGCCATCCAGCAGCTGGGTGTTTTGCGCCGAGCGCAGGTAGAGATCGCGGTTGGCGGCGAGGGTCAGATCGTTGCCCGCCTTCAGCTGGCTGCCTTCCACAGTCAGATCCCCGTCCGCGCCGCGCGCGCCGCTGCCGGTGGCGACAACGCTCAGATCGCGCCCGGCGTTAAGCGTGCTGCCCTGGGCGGTGTTCTGCTCGCTGTACTGGGTCGATTTCGACGACTGGCTGCCGTAAGAGAGGCTGATGCCCACGGTATTGGTGTTTGATTTGTCTGCCCCCAGCGCCTGGTCCATGCGTGCGGCCTGGGCAGCCTGCACGCCGGAGAGCGCGGCCTTCACGCCCTGCAACGCCTGCATGCGGCTGCTGCCGGAGGATTTCGCCTGCTGGGAGGCCTCAACGGCGCTGTTCAGCGCGCTGCCGACGGTGCCGGAGAGCGCCAGGGTCAGCCCGGAGGTTTTCTGCTCCACCTCATGGGTTTGCTGGCTGCGGTTGTTCACCGCCGTGATGTCGACATTTTTACCCGTGAGCGTCATGTCCTGACCGGCCACCAGATCCGAGCCGCTTACCGTCAGGCGCTCCCCCGCCCGCAGGGTCAGGTCGCCGTCGACGCTGCCGACGGTGCTGCCCGCCTGGGTCGCGTCCGCGCCGGTGTCGGTGGTTTTGATGCTCTGTGTACCGACGCTAAAGCCGATCCCGCCCGAGCTCAGCAGCCCCGATTTTTTCTCCTGCTTCAGGTGCAGCTCGTTATTGCGTTCGGCCTGGGTCTCCACGCTCAGGTTGTTGCCTGCCAGCAGGGCCACATCCCCCGTGCCCGCCACGTTACTGCCGCGCACGGTGAGATCGTTTCCGGCGGTGAGGTTAACGGTGTCGCCGTTCAGCTCGCTACTCTGCACCGTCTGGCGGGCAATCTGGTCGCGGGTGGTGGTGGTGGTTTTTGACAGCCAGCCGTTACCGCCCACCACTTTATGCCGTTCGTCCAGATCCTGGCTGTTTTCGCCTGCCGTCAGGGTCAGGTTATTCCCGGCGCTGACGTTCAGCGCCTGCCCGGCGGAGAGGGCAGCGGCGCGGGCGTTGAGGTCATTCCCGGCGGCCAGGGTGACGTCCCCTTTGCCGGTCACCTCGCTGCCGATGCTGTTGGTCTGGCCCTGTTTCAGGCTGTTGTCGCCATCCCACACCAGGCTATCGCGGCTGGCGGTCTGAAGATCGTTGAGGGTCATATCCCGCCCGGCCACCAGCTGCGCTTTGCCGTTCTCGCCGCTGGCGATCACCTGTGCGCCGGTCAGGGTGATATCCCGCCCGGACTGCAACGCCAGTTTGCCGTCGTCGCCCTGGACGTAGATGCCGGAGACGCTGTCGATGGTGGTGCGGGCGAAGCGGTTCTCGCCGTTAACGCTGTCGGCACTGAGGGTGGTGCTGGTGAGATTGATATCGCGTCCGGCGCTGGCCAGCACGCTGTTGTCACCCACGATGGCACCGCCGATATTGTTGATATCGGTGCGCGCGTTGAGGTTGACGTCCGCCCCCTGAATCGTCCCGGTCTGGTTGGTGATGTTGTCGGCGTCCAGTTGCAGGACTTTGCGCCCGGCAAGGGTGCCACGGTTAAACAGGTCGCCGTTAAGCTTGATGGAGACGTTGTTCCCGGCAATCAGCGCGCCAGAGCCGTCGATATCACCCGGTTTCACTTTGGCGTAGACCTGCGGCACCAGCACGTTCTCGGTGGAGCCGTCCGGCATCTTCACCCGGGTATTGACCAGCCAGACGATATCCCCGGTCAGCAGCGCCATCTGCTCTGGCGTCAGCGCCACGCCGATCTTCAGGTCGTACTGCTTGCCGAAGGTGATGCCGCGATCCATCAGCGCCTTGTACTGCTCTTCGTCGTTGCTGTAGCCATCCAGGTAGCGCTGGCCGGTGATGCCAATCACCTGCTCGCGGATCAGGCGCTGCTCGTAGTAGCCATCCCCCAGCCGTTTCAGCGTGTTGTCGCCATCGGCGGTAAAGGCGTCCTGCATATAGTCGCTGCCGAGCCACTGGCGCTCGTTAGTGAAGCGCGGATCGGTCTCCACCAGGTACGGCACCTCCGCCGACGGGTTCACCTTGAACAGGCTGTTGTCCGGCAGGGTGGTGTTGGGGCCGATAATGCGGATCGCACCGTCGGCCGGGGTCACTTCAAACTGCTGTCCGGCAGGTGGGGTCACCGGCTCGCCCGGCGAAACGGTCTGCTGCGGGGCGGGTTTCACCCCGGCGGCCTGGCCAATGGTCACGTCCGTTCCCTGTAGTACCAGCGGAGTGATGCTGAGATTGCTGCCCTCGACGCTGCCGTTGCTGATCAGCTGGCCCGGCTTCAGGGAGATGTCCTGAATGGTGGTGGGCGGGGTATATGCCGTGCGGTCGCGCCCCTGCTCATCGTCGCCCTTGTGGCGAATACGGTAGTAGTGGGTGACGGTGCCTTCATCGGTGGTGTAACGCTTGCCGGGCACGTCCTCGTTCTGCACGCTGCCCAGCTGGTCGATTGCCAGGGTGCCGCCTGCAATCACCTGGCTCTTGTCGTTAAACAGTTTGTCACCGGTCAGCAGCAGGTTGCCCCCGGCGAGGATCTTCGCCGGGTCGCTCTCTTTGATGCGCGTTTCGTCAATGGTGCGGGTGTAGTCGTACTGGTTGAAGTTGTCGTTATTTGCGCCGCTGTCTTCTGGCGTATTCAGGTTACGCAGTCCGTCGGAAGAGTTGTCATCCACCCAGACGCCTTTTTCTGTCGAACTCCAGCGGTTGGTTGACCCCGTGTGCTGATAGTCGGTGAGCTCTTCCTGCGACACCCGCACCACCTCGGTGGAGAAGTGGTCGTTGATGTTGTTGATCTGCCCGGCGGCAATCGCCATATCCCCGGCGGATTCAATGGTCGAGCTGTGGTTATTGAGGGTCCCGGCGCGGCCAGTGACGGCGCCGTTATCATCCAGCGCGCCGCCGATGGTCATGCTGCCCGCACTGTAGATCAGGCCGTGGTCGGCGTTGTTCAGGGTCTGCACGCCGAGGTTGACGCGCTCGCGCCCGGCCAGCGTCGCTGCGGTGCCGTTTTCGGCGAGGTTGTTAAAGGTACCCACATTTACCCCCACCGCATCGCCGTAAATCCGTCCGGTGCCGGTGTTGGTCAGGGTGTCGGCGTTGATGCGGGTGGCGATCCCGTCGATCAGGCCGGTGTTGCGTACCGTGCCGCGGGCCGTCAGGGTGGTGCTGCCGGCGTTGATTTCACCGCTGGCGAGGTTATTAAGATTCGCGCTCTGCACGTTGAGGGCGCTGCCCGCCATCAGCTGGCCGCTGTTGGTCAGATCGCCATCGGTGGTGAACGTCAGGTTGCCGTTGGCGAGGGTAGTGCCGCTGTTGTTCACGCCGCGGGTGCTGTGAAGCGTCATATCCCCCAGCGACAGCAGCTGGCCGCTGGCATCCAGAGACTGAGCCTCCACGCGCAGCGCTTTACCCGCTTTCAGGGTGCCGTCCGCGTTCAGCAGATTCAGGGCGCTACCGCTGAGATCCAGGGTATCACCCGAGGCCAGCACCCCCGCGCCGTTGTTCAGCACGCCGCTGTTATTGATGCTCAGGGTGTTATTCGCCAGGATACTGCCGCGCTGGTTATCCAGACTCCCGGTGTTCAGCGCCAGGCTCTGGCCCTCCAGCCCCTGGTTCTCGCCGAGCGTACTGGTGTTAACAAATTCCAGGGCAGTGAGGGTCACGCTTTTGCCGCTGCGGATCAGCCCGGAGACGTTATCCACCATACCCTGGGCGCTGTCGAGGAGCAGGTCGCCCACCGACTGGATCTCTCCGCCGCCGTTCTGCAGGTTACTGGTATTCAGGGCGGTATCGGCCTCGCCAATCACCCGTCCGCCGTTGCGGTTATCGAGGTTCTTTGCCGCCACATCCGCCGCGCCGCTGGCCGCCAGGGTGCCAGCCTGGTTATTCACGGTGTCCGCCGAGAGGTTCAGTGCCCCCAGGCTGTTCAGGGTGCCCGCGCTATTATCCAGCGTGCCGGAGGTGACAGCCACGCCATCGCCCTGCAGCACGCCTTTTTTATTGATGAGCTGCGAGGTGCCCAGCGACAGGCTCCCTGTCGCAGCAAGCTGCCCGGACGTATTATTCAGCGTGCCGCCGTTGAAATTCAGGCTGTTGCCGGAGAAGGTAGTCCCCTGGCTGTTATCCAGCAGGCCGCCGCTGAGGGTCATAGCCCCGACCGATTTCAGCGCGCCGCCGTTATTGGTGAGGGTGTCGAACCCGGCGGTCAACGTCCGGTTCGCGCCAATCTGCCCGTCGGTGTTGTCGATAGCCCCCGCGGTCAGGCTAAAATCGCCCTCGCTCGCCAGGAAGCCGCGCTGGTTATTCAGCGCGCCGCTCTCAAGATTAAGGGAACCCTGAGAGAGCAGGGCGCCGTCGCGGTTATCCAGGGCGCCGCCGTTGAGGGCCAGTGTCGCGCCGTCGGCGACAATCACCCCCTGCTGGTTGTCGAGGCTTGCGGCGCTTATGCGCTGGGTTTTCGCCGCCTCAATGCGGCCTTTGGCGTTGTTTACCGCCTGCTGGCTGGCAATCTCGCCGTCACCCGCGCCAGCTGAGATCAACCCCTGCTGATTGTTTACGCTCCCGGCCTCAAGCCGGGTGTTGCCCGCTACCGCCACGATCTGCCCGGCGTTGTTGTCGAGGGTCCCGGCCTTAAGCTGCACGCCGTTCGCCGCGCCAATCTGCCCCTGCTGGTTATTGAGGGCGCCCGGCAGGTCTACCGCCAGGGTGCTGCCGCCGCGCTGCACGATGTTGCCTTTCTGGTTGCTGAGGTCGTGGGCGCTGACGCTGATGGTCTCCGCCCCCAGCGTGCCGCCGTTGTTATTGAGCATTTTGCCGGTACGCACAGTCAGTTCGCTGGCGTTAACCTTCGCGCTGGCGGTGCTCACGCCTTCCGCGCCGCCGTCCAGCAGCACGCGTTTGCCCTGGGTCTGGCTGCCGCTGACGTCCACCCCCTGGCCGCTGGCACTGAGATTGCCGCCCGCCAGGGTTTGCCCGTGGGCGCTCAGCTGGCCGCGGGTGCTGATTTCCAGATCCCCCGCATCGGCGAGCTTGCCGTCGCTTTTTACCCCGGCGGCCAGCACGCTCTGCTGACTGCCGGTGAAGCTGGCCGCGTTCACCCGGACGTTATTCGCGGCGGTCATCACGCCGCTGTTGTGCACTTCCCCTGCGGTTTGCAGGCTGGCACTGTCGCCAGCGCGCAGGGTGCCGCTGTTCTCGATGCGGCCGTCAGCGGAGATCGTTACGCTGCCCGCCTGGGCGCCAATGGCCCCGGCGTTACGTACCCCGACGCCGCTCTCGGTGCCGACCATGCGGATTTTGCCTGCGTACATGCCGCCGAGGCTGGCCACGTCCACCGCCAGCTGCGGACGGGTGGCAGGATCGTCACTGCCTTTTTCGATCGTCTCGTGGGCGGCATCCACCTTGTTACGCCCGGTGGTGACCTTCAGATCCTTGGCCCACAGCCCGGCATTAACCTTCACCGAGCGGGCAATGATGTCGGTGTAATCCGCGCCAGAGGTGTCCATCCCCGCGCCTTCAACCACCACTTCGCCGCGCTCGACGTTAAACCCGGTCAGCGCGCCGTCTTTCATCTGCGGCTGGCCGGTGGTGAGGGTGGCGCGGTTGGCGTTGATAAAGCCGCAGCCGCTACAGGTAATGCCTGACGGGTTGGCGATCACCACCTGGGCTTTTTTACCGGCCACTTCGATCATGCCGTTCAGCTTGCTCGGGTCGCGGGAGCTCACCTCGTTGAGGATCACTTTAGCTTCGCCTTTTGCCAGCCACGGGTTGCCCGCCACCATGCCGCCGATGTTGGTCTGCACGTTTTTGTGCGAGTTGTTGAGGATCGCCCCTTTGCTCTCCACGTCGAACTGGGTGTAGTTGTTACGCGACACCCCCGCAGCAGATGGCGTCTGGATATTGACCTGCGGCGTGCCGTTGGCGCTGTTGATGACCGTTGGCTGCTGGTTTTTTGGCGCACCGGCGTCGGCCACGATAGTGGCCTGCGCCGTCTGCACGGCCCCCATCGCCAGCCACAGGCTAAAGCTTAAGGCGCTCACCTTGCCGATAAGCTGGCTGTGGGTATGGCCAATGCCGGAAGAACGGGACGAACCCGCGCGGCCGGAGCGGGCGATATCCGCCACCACCATCAGCATGCCGCGCGCTTTGTTAAAGACAATTCGGTACAGGTTCTTATTCATGGTTCATTCCTTTAAACGCTTCCGGCAGGCTCACGGTGAGCGGGTGATTCTGTTGCCACTCTCTGGCGTGTTGACGGCTGACGCGGCTGCCGTGGAACAGCATTACGCGCTTGCCACGCGCCGCGCCGCGGTGATACAGCGCGCGGCAGACGTGGTCGGGGAAGATATCGCGACGCATCAGGTTATACATCGCGGCGGTATGGCCGAAGGGGGCGATCCAGTCGCAGAACCAGATCCGATCCCCGCAGTCCCAGTCCGCCTCTCGCATCTCGATGGCGGGGCGGGTGAGGTAGCGGACTTCCGCCTCCTCGTTCAGCCAGGCCCAGCTGAGGAAAAAGACCGGGCGGTCGTTTTCGCTCACCAGCACGTACTGGCGGCGCTTGATGATCGGCAGCAGCAGGGTGGGCAGGGCGTGCAGGGGGGCGTCCCGGTGCATCGGGGAGTGCATCCACAGCCAGACGGTGGCGCCCAGCACTTCGGCCTCGCTCTCCTCACCGCCGAGGATCAGCGGCGCTTTGATATCCAGATCTCCGACGCGCATCACCAGCTCCAGTTGAGGTTAAAGCCGAGCGTCAGATCGCTGGTTTCAAAGCCGTCCGGCTTCGAGAATGGCGTCCCGGCGAACAGGTCGTAGCCGGTGTTAAAGGCGTTGCCGCGCAGGCCCGCTACGCCGCCCGCCAGATGTTTACCCACCTGGAGATCGGAACTGTAACCGCCCACCTCGCCGTAGTCGGCGCCCAGATAGAACTCCTGGTTCGGCAGCGGCGTGCGCCAGGCCAGATCGTTACGCACGTACCAGCCGTGGCTGGCGCTGAGGGTGCGTTCGCCGTCAAAGCCGCGCACCGTCCAGCGGTTGCCGATGGCGAACTGATCCTGCGGCGTCAGCGGCGTGTTGCTGATCTGACGCAGGTACTGCACGTTGTAGCGGAAGTTTTGCGTACCGATGGCAAACGGCAGATCGAGCTGGGCGCTCAGCAGGGTAATTTTGCCAAGCGCGGTGGCATCGCCCCAGTACTCTTCCGGCGCAGGCCGGGCACCGAACCAGCGGGTGCCGCGCTGATAGCTGATGCCCGCATCCAGCGTCGCCTGGCCGATGTAGTGGCGATGATCCAGCCCGATGCGCCAGCCCGCGGTCTGACGGCGCTGGACGCCCACTTCCGTATCGTCGATATAGTTGCGGGTCTCCCGCGCCAGCACGTCGTAAGAGAAGGTGGTTTTTTGTGAGCCGCTGCGGTGCAGCACCCGGCTGAGCTGAATGTCGAGGTTTTTACTTTTACCGCTGTAGCGATAATCCTCGTTCAGCCCGGCGACGGTCTGGTGGTAGTCGTAGTCGCTGCCGGTGACGCCCAGCATCCAGTAGCCAAACGGCACCGAGTAGTGGGCGGTGACGTTTTTACTCCCTTTGCCGCCCTTGTCGTTCAGATCGTGGCTGGCAGAGACATAGAGCAGATCGCTCAGCGAGAAGGGGTTATCCAGCGACAGCGTCACGCCGCCCTGGTAGCGCCCGGTGGTTTCGGTCCCGGCATCGTCCAGCGACAGGCCGATACGCCACATTTTGCTCTGCTTGCGGGTGATGACCACGTCGCTCTCGCCCGGGTTTTCCCCCGGCAGCAGCTCCATACTGGCCTCAACCGTTGGCAGGCGCTGTAAGTTTTCCAGCCCCTGTTCAATATCGCGCAGATCCAGCAGGTTGCCTTCGTGAGCCGGGAAGGCGCTGTAGAGCTGGATATAGTCGTCGCTCTCTTCGGTCAGCTTCACGTGGCGGATAGTGCCCGGCACGATGGCAAGCTTCAGGGTGCCGCTCTTCAGATCCTGCGACGGGGCCAGCACGCGGGTGGTGATCCAGCCGTGGTCGACGATGCGGTTCTGCAGGGTGCTCATCAGCAGGTTAATGCCCTTGCCGCCCAGACAGCGCCCCTGCGCCTGGTCCGCAATACGCTGCAACGGCACCCAGTGGGGCAGGGCCTCCTCGCCGCTCAGCTCGACGCGGTTAATCGGAAAACAGGGCGTTTCGGTCGGGAAGGCAATGTTACCAAAACCGGATGACGGTTCTGAAAGGCGCACATCCGGGACCGGCGGGGTTAATTGCTCCTCTAATGCTCTCTGGCGCTGCTGCTGAATAATAAATTGATTATCGGGTGGCGCCGCATGGGCAGAGACCATTAAAGACAGACCAGAGGCTGTCGCCATTATCAGGGCAATATTATGTCGGGCTTTCATCGGCGAATCCGTGCTGTGTAAGCAATAAAGAAGGCAATGTGAATTTGTGTAAAATTGTTTAAGTATTGCGAGGGGAAGGAAAGGGGGATTAATCCTAAAGCCCGGAATTATCCGAGTTTTTGGCTCCTTAAATCTGGTAGGTTAAGGTTTAGAGAATATATTCCTCAGGGTTCTCGTGGATATTCGGGAATATCCACGAGAAACTTAAGTGAAATTTACGCTATTTCTGAATACGGTCGACACGGACCACCGGTGGATTTGATTTTTTATCCAGACTGCCGTTAATGCTGATCATATTATCGGGCTGGACGGTACGGCCATCAAATACCGCCTGGGGGATCACCGTATCAATAGTGCCGGTTTTATCGCGGAATTTAAATTTATCGCCGCCGGAACCTTCTATGAGATTACCGCGCAGGGAGATCGTAGCCCCGTCGTGCATCTCTTTGGCCTGCTCCACGGTCATGATGCGGGCATCTTCCGCGCCACGATAACCATCATCCAGCGCGTGCGGTGGAGGAGGGGCAGTATCTTTCTTCAGTCCACCATTATCATCGGCATATACAGCCGGAATTATAAGACAACACAATAAGGGTGCGACGGATAATTTCATACAGCCTCCTTGGTTTAGCCTGCTTGACAGATTAAGCCTGGTTGCTATTTTTTATTTTGCAAACAGGAACAGTCTTAATCAAATTTATCGATAAAAATCATCTGGCTGCATAATATTAATTAACGAGACGGTGAGGTGATAAATGGCAAAAGCCAAAGAAAATCCCCCTGAATTGCCCGGCGTCAAACAGAGTCATGCTGCCCTGCAGTTTGAATACGATGCGCACCGCTTCGGTTTTGTTCTGTTAATACTCATTATCACCGCTGCGCTGTCAGGACTTTTTTCTGGTGGCTATTTTAGCGAAGCGACAAAGAGTAACGCTCCGGGTAATTTGCAGGTGGAGTATGAACGTTTTGGACGCTTGCAAACGCCCATTGAGTTGAAAATTAGCGTGCCAGAACAGAGTACTACGCCGCTGACGTTGCGCATCGGCGGCGAATATATGGAACGGATGCAAACCGATAATATCTGGCCGCAGCCCGATGAAATGTACAGCGAGGGCGGGGAGATCGTGTTGGTTTATCAGGAACCGCGCAAGGGTTTAACCGTCTGGCTCTATACCACCCCACAACGCCCCGGCAAAACCGACCTCTCTGTCACGGTAAATAATCAACCGGGCCTCTCTTTCTGGCAATTTATCTATCCCTAAGGCACCAATATGGAAATGATACTCAGGGCGGTGGCGATTTATCTGATTTTGCTGGTGGTATTTAAAATCGCTGGCAGGCGGGCGCTGCTGCAAATGACCAGCTTCGATCTGATCCTGTTATTAATTATTAGTGAAGCTACTCAACAGGCGCTGCTGGGGGATGATTTTTCCGTCACCGGCGCCATGCTCACCATTATTACGCTGGTGGTGGTGGATATGCTGTTTGGCATGGTAAAAAAATATATATCCGGTGCGGAATCGGCCATCGACGGCTCCCCGGTTATTCTGGTGGTGCACGGTGAACTGCAAAACGAAAAATTAAAGAAAGTCGATGTCTCCTGCGACGACATTCTGGTCTCTGCCCGGCAAAATCACGGCATAACCACTCTGGAAGAAATTAAATACGCCATACTTGAACGTAATGGTCATATTTCGATTATTCCTGAAGAGAGTGCATCATGAAAGAAAATGAAAATGTCTGGAACCAGGCCAAAACCACCAAAGAACTCACCAGCCAGGTATCAACTGTCCTGATCGATCTGGGCTGGCTGCTTACTACCGCAGAATCCTGCACCGGCGGCAACCTGGCCTCTGCGCTCTGCGCCGAGAAAGATACCGCCTCGTTCTTTGGTACCGGCGTGGTCACCTTTAACAACGAAGCTAAACACAAGGTACTGGGTGTCAACAATGCCACCCTGGAAAAATATACCGCCGTCAGTAGCCAGACGGTGGGCGAGATGGCTCAGGGCGCACTGGAGCTTGCCGACGCGGATATCAGCATCGCCATCAGCGGTTATGCCGGGCCGGACGGCGGTGAGGATGGCACTCCGGCAGGCACCGTCTGGTTTGGTTGGTCTTTTCGCGGTGAGGTCACTACCGCCGTGCAGCACTTCACCGGCGAGTGTGAAGATGTGATTGAGAAAGCGGTTCGTTACGCGCTTTCTGAACTGTTGCGGCAGATCCCGCACTGGAAAAAGCAACTGCATTAAGGAGAGCATGATGAGCGTTGTGGTGATCACCGGAGCGACGGCTGGCGTGGGCAAAGCCACGGCGCTGCGTTTTGCAGAGGCGGGCTATCACGTGGGGATTATCGCCCGGGATGACCTCAGTCTTGAGGCGGCGCGGGCCGAAATTGAACGCTTCGGCGTGAAGTGTCACACGGTGAATGCCGATGTGACGGACGCGTCGGCCATCATGGCGGCGGCCAACGCGTTCGAGACGCAGCTCGGCGCAATTGATGTATGGATCAACAACGCCATGTGCGGGGTACTGGCGCCGTTTCGCGCCATGAGCGATGAGGAGTTTCGCCGGGTCACGGACGTAACCTACCTGGGCTACGTTAACGGCACCCGGGCGGCATTGTCCGTGATGACCCCGCGCGATGCGGGACAGATTATCCAGGTGGGCTCTGCGCTGGCTTACCGCTCCATCCCGCTCCAGTCCGCCTACTGCGGCGCGAAAGCGGCGATCCGCGGCTTTACCGACGCGGTACGCACCGAGCTTATCCACGAGCGTATCAATATCCAGCTGACGATGGTGCAGATGCCGGGCCTTAACACGCCGCAGTTTAGCTGGGCGCGCAATAAGTTTGCCTTCGCCATGCGCCCAATCGGACCGGTCTACGAGCCGGAGGTGGCCGCCGAGGCAATTTTCAACGTGACCCGCCGCCCGGTGCGGGAGCTGTGGGTCGGGCGCAGCACCATGCAGGCGATTATCGGCCAGTTTCTCTTCCCCGGCCTGCTGGATCGCATGATGGTGAAAAAGGCGTGGGAAGGGCAGATGACCAACGAACTCAACGTCCCCGAGCGGCAGGATTATCTTTCCGGGCCGGTCAGGGGGATGCACCAGGTCCACGGGCGCTTTTCCGACGAGTCGAGAACCCGGGCGACGGCCATCACCTCCGGCGTGCCGGGGAAAGTACTGCTGGGTAGCGCTGCGCTGGCGGGGCTGCTGCTGGTGGGGAAACTGATCACCCGGCGGAAATAGGGTAAGCAGTATCGTTTTGTAGGCCGGGTAAGGCAAAGCCGTCACCCGGCTTTTTATTGCGCAACGCCCGTTGGCGCGATGCTTGCCGGGCCTACGGGGGCTGTGGTAGGCCGGGTAAGCGTCAGCGCCACCCGGCAATGCTGCCGCGCTTAATGGTAGCCTTCGGTGTCGGTCACCTTGCCGCGAAACACGTAGTAGCTCCAGGCGGTATAGACCAGAATCAACGGGATGATCAGCAGCGTGCCCACCAGCATAAAGAGCTGGCTGGACGGCGGCGCGGCGGCGTCCCAGATGGTGATGCGTGGCGGGATAATGTTGGGCCACAGGCTGATGCCGAGCCCGCTAAAGCCAAGGAAGATCAGCCCGAGGGTCAGCAGGAAGGGCCGGGTATGGCTGTGCGGATCGCGGGTGAGTCGCCAGATCCACAGACCGAAGATCCCCACCAGCAGCGGCACCGGCAGGAAGTAGAAGAAGTTCGGCAATGTGAACCAGCGGTCGGCCACATATTGCCAGCCGAGCGGGGTCCAGACGCTTACCACCGCCACGACCGCCAGCAGCGCCAGCAGCACCTTGCGGGTCAAATCCCGCATATGGCGTTGTAATGCCCCTTCGCTTTTCATAATCAGCCAGGTGGTGCCCAGCAGGGTATAGGCCACCATCAGCCCCAGCCCGCAGAAGAGGTTAAAGGGGGTCAGCCAGTCCAGCGACGAACCCGCGAAGCGGCGGCCTTCAACGTCAAAGCCGTTAATCATCGCCCCGACGACAATCCCCTGGCTGAAGGTCGCCAGCAGCGAGCCCCCGGCGAAGGAGTAGTCCCAGAAGGCGCGGTGCGACGGTGTGGCTTTAAAACGAAACTCGAACGCCACCCCGCGGAAGATGAGCCCGATCAGCATCGCGGTCAACGGGATGGTAAGGGCGTCGATAACCACCGCATAGGCCAGCGGGAAGGCGCCAAACAGCCCGGCTCCCCCCAGCACCAGCCAGGTTTCGTTTCCGTCCCATACCGGGGCGACGCTGTTTACCATCACGTCGCGCGCCTGCGGGTCGCGCTCAAAGTAGAAGAGCATGCCGATACCTAAATCGAAGCCATCCATGATGATGTACATCAGGGTGGCGAAAACGATGATGGCAAACCAGATAACTGAGATATCGACGCCCATTACAGTTTCTCCTCTTCCGGAACCGGTTCTGCCGCCGAGAGCGGGCGTGCGGGTCTGCCGTCGGTCTTCATCGAGAGATTATCGGTAGGCTGCGGTCCTTTCTTAATCAACCGCACCAGATAGACTAACCCCACGCCAAATACCGAGCAGTAAACAACGATAAACGCCAGCAGGCTGATGCTCATTTGCAGGGTGCTGTGCAGCGACACCGCATCAATGGTGCGCAGATAGCCATATACGACCCACGGCTGGCGGCCCACCTCGGTCGTGACCCAGCCGGCGAGGATCGCGACTACACCCGCTGGCCCCATACTCAGGGCAAAGCGGTGGAACGGGCGGGAGTGATAGAGCCGATGGCGATGGCGCAACCAAAGGCTGATAACCCCCATCAGGATCATCAGCAGCCCCAGGCCCACCATCACGCGGAACGACCAGAAGACGATGAGCGAGTTAGGGCGCTCATCTTTCGGGAAATCTTTCAGCGCCGGGACCTGCTTATCCAGGCTGTGGGTGAGGATCAGGCTGCCAAGCGCCGGGATCTCCAGCCCATACTTGGTGCGCTCCTCTTCCATATCGGGCACACCAAACAGCAGCAGGGGCGTCGCTTCGCCAGGGGGATTTTCCCAATGCCCTTCGATGGCGGCGATTTTTGCCGGCTGGTGTTCGAGGGTGTTCAGGCCGTGCATATCCCCGACAAAGGCCTGAATCGGCGCCACCAGCAGCGCCATCCACAGCGCCATTGAGAACATTTTGCGCACCGCCGGGCTGTCGTTACCGCGCAGCAGATGCCATGCCCCGGAGGCGCCAACAAACAGGGCGCTGCTCAGGAAGGCGGCGATGGACATGTGGATCAGACGATACGGGAAAGAGGGGTTAAAGATGATGGCGAACCAGTCCTCGGGGATGACCTGACCGTTCTCGATGCTAAAGCCCTGCGGCGTGTGCATCCAGCTGTTGGAGGCGAGGATCCAGAAGGTGGACATCAGAGTGCCCAGCGCCACCATACAGGTGGCAAAGAAGTGCAGGCCAGGCCCAACCTTGTTCCAGCCAAACAGCATGACCCCAAGGAAACCCGCTTCGAGGAAGAAGGCGGTGAGCACTTCATAGGTGAGCAGCGGGCCGGTGATGCTGCCGGCAAACTGCGAAAAGCCACTCCAGTTGGTGCCAAACTGGTAAGCCATCACCAGCCCGGAGACCACGCCCATGCCGAAGTTAACGGCGAAGATTTTTAACCAGAAATGATAGAGCGAGCGCCAGACATCATTTTTCGTTCTCAGCCACATCCCCTCCAGTACCACCAGATAGCTGGCAAGGCCGATGGTTAACGCCGGGAAGATAATATGAAATGAGACAGTGAAGGCAAACTGAAGCCTGGCGAGATAAAACGCATCGAGTTCGAACATCGTACTCTTCCCCTGTCAGCGAAAAGCCCCGTATAAAACGGGGCATCGTGGTACGGCTGTTGTTGCGGGCGGGGTTACGGTTTATTTTTACCGGCACCCAGCTCAGCGCCAGTGAGCGGATCGGCTGTTGGATCCGACTCGGTGCGGCTCGCCATCGCTTTGAGTAGTGCGGCCTGCTCTTTCGTGAGCGTAACCTCAGCGCTGCCATCGCCGCCATCAACGGCGGGTTGCGGATCGGCAACGTACTCAAAGTTTTCATCGCTGTTCCAGCTGCCGCGAAGATCATCACCTGCAGACATATTGTAGTAGGTGGTTGCGTATTGTTCGATTGGCGGTAGTTTCCCTGGTGGGAAATTATTGCGAATCGACTGCAACGCCTTCTCAAACGAGAGCTGGTGTGCGGCTTCACGGGTCATCAGGAACGCAAGGGCATCTTTTACCCCGACATCGTCAGTGACGTTGATCAGGCGTTCATAGATGATTTTGGCGCGTGCTTCCGCCGCGATGTTGGAGCGCAAATCGGCGGTGGCTTCCCCGATAGTATCGATATACGCCGCAGTCCATGGCACGCCTGCGGAGTTGGTCAGCGGTGGCCCACCGCCATACAGCAGGGAGGTGATATGGCTGTCGTTACCGTTTTGCGTCAGTGAGCGGTAGAGTTCCGCTTCACTTTCGGTGCCTTCCGCCAGTTCGCCTTTGGCGCCTTTGTTCAGCATGCCGACCAGCGTACCGATGATCTCAAGGTGGCTGAGCTCTTCGGTCGCGATATCCATCAGCATCTCTCTGCGGCCTGGATCGTCATCGCCCAGCCCCTGGGTGAAGTAACGGCAGGCGGCCGCCAGCTCGCCCTGTGGGCCGCCAAACTGTTCAAGCAGCAGGTTTGCCAGGCCGGGGTTCGGCTCGGCAACGCGGACGGTATACTGCAATTGTTTTACGTGTCGAAACATACGCTCACTCCCTGGTTATTTTTTCGCTTCGACACCGTCAGCATCTGAGCGCAGCAGGAACTGCTCAGTCGTGTCAGGAATATGCTGGATCAGCCAGTCGGCCATGCGCTGCTCTTCGGCGAGGATCGATTCGATCGCTGGAATCGATGCCACGTCTCCGGCTTTTCGCGCCGCGGCCAGCAGGGAGGTATAGCAGGCAATTTCGAACTGCTCGAAAACGTAGCCGCTAATAGAGCCTTTTACGATTTCATCCGAGGTCATAATGCCGCCGACAGACTGGCCGAACGCCATCATTTTGCTCATGGAGTCTTTTAACATTGAGCGGGAAATATCGTTACGGTCGAGGATCTCTTCCAGTACATTTATTTGCTGTTTGGTTTCAGTAAGATGTTGCTCAATACGGGCGCGGACATCAGGATAATTATCGATACGGCTCGCCATTGATTCGAGCATAGATTCCGCTTGCTTTTCCATGGCGTGAGCATCGCGTAGCCAGTCATGGTAGTGTTCTACGTGATTCATATTTTCGTCCTCGGGTTCGGTTAATTCAGGCTTACTTTTCTGCTTTCTGATTAATATTACCGACTGCCAAATCGGTCAGTTTAAGATCGGTGGATTTCTCTTCTTCCAGCGTCTCGGCTAATAATTTGACCGCCTGGGTGTATCCTAATTGCTCCGCCAGGGTAGCGAGCGTGCCGTAGCTGGCAATTTCATAGTGTTCGACTTTTTGCGCCGCAGCGATTAATGCTGCATCACGCACTTCATTTTTTTCTGTGCTTTCAAGGACTTCATTGGCTTCTTCAATTAACCCTTCCATCGCCACGCATTTCATTCTTTTCAATTTAATATTTGGCGTTTTCTCGATGAGCTGATCGATACGCTCAATCTGACCATGGGTTTCTTCCAGGTGCGCTTTAAACGCAGCGCTCAGATCGGGGCTGGCGGCTTCGCGGGATAATTTAGCCAGCGCACGAGTAAGCTGTTTTTCTGCACTATAGGTATCGGATAACAAATGAATAAATACATCCTCTATACTTTTCATATTCATACTTTTTCTCCAGTGCTATAAAAATCTGCGAGCCCGCGGACCCGCAGAGGTTACCCATTAAAGTGAAGAACAGGCTTTAATAATGAGATGAATTAAGAGTTGTCAGACTTACGTCCGCCACCATGGCTATGCTGACCGCCCTTTTTACCTGCTTCGGAAGCGCGCTGCGGATCGTTTTTGAAATTACCACCGCTCTGCTGACCGCCTTTTTTCCCTGCTTCAGAGGCCTTTTCACGATCCTGTGCGAAATTACCTGAACCACCACGTTGCTCTGCCATATTATGTTTCCTCATTTACATCGTTTATGTCAGTAAGATACGTTTTTATTCGTATCCGTTGTCGTTCAGGATTAAATTTAGCCCCTATTTCAGAAGAGTCAAATGCGGTTTTGAAAATAAATTATCTTATGTTTTAAGATTTAACTGAATATATCGCTCCGCTTGTTTCGCAAATAAGTTTCGCCAAGGTAATGTAAACAAACGACCTTCCGGTTGTTCTGCTTTATCGCTTGTTTTGTGTTTCGCTGAAACGTTCGAGTCCAGGCGTGGCGGGGCTCTTTACGTAAGTTTACGTTCAGGGTGGCCCGCTTATAGCCCATATAAAAATATTGTACGTGGGATTAATCTTAATTGGTTTTTATATTATTTATGGACGTTGTTTTCGGCTGTTAAATAATATAACAAATTGTTTACGTATATTATGTATGGATTACAGTTACTCACGGAAATTACTACTTCAAAAAGGGTAAGCGAAGGACAAATAAAAGAACCTGATAAAGTATGATGGTAGATCGGGTACCCCAGGCAATACTCAACCGGAGCGGTGACGCGGTGTCACCCCGGAGGCGAAGGTGAACCCTATGCTTGATTTCATCTCTGGTGTCCTGATTCATACCCCCGTCTGGGTCTATCTGGTTCTGCTGTTCCTGATAAGCAGAGGCATCCGGGCGCGTAAGCCCGCCACCGTTGCGCTGGAAAAGCTCGCTATCGTTCCGGCCCTGTTTCTGATCTGGGATATCTACGACCTGCTGGTCTTTCGCACACTCACCTTCGGCACCGGCTCCCTGTGGCTGGCAGGTCTACTCAGCGGCGCGGCGATGGGCTATATCCTGAGCAAAGGGGTGACGGTGAGCCGGGCTGCCGCCCCGCGCAGCATTTACCGTTCGGCGGACTACTCGGCACTGCCCATTATGATGCTGGCCTTCGCGGTGAAATATGTGCTGGGAGCGATCAGCGCCATTGCGCCCGAGACGCTGCAGCGCCCCGGCGCAAGCGCCTTCGCCATCATTACCGGCGGGCTGTTCGCCGGGGTCTTTGTCGGCAAATTTGTACGCTACGTGCGGGTCTATTTGTCGGCACAGGTGCAGCAGTCGGGGTGAGAGGGCTCATCGTTCTGGATTAACCGGATAGCCACATTCCGCTGCAAACTCACCCAGACCGCCCGGCGGCGCGATGCAACATCAGGCGTGCCGCCGTTATGTCGGAACGCACTGAGAGGAAAATGGCAAACGCAACGGCAGGTAGACTGAGACGGCATGATAAACCAGCAGCCCACAGGAGCCCGGATGTTCACCCATATGCGTATTGCCAGACCTGTCATAAACCTCGACAACGCTTTCCTGATGTACAGCCAGGGATTAGGACTGAAAAAGATTGCGGACTTTAGCGATCATCAGGGCTTCAGCGGGATCATGTTAGGGCGGGAAGATTTACCCTGGCATATCGAATTTACCGTGTGCCACCACCATCCCGTTCAGCCTCTGCAAACGAACGAGGATCTGATCGTTCTCTATTATCCCGATAAAGCCGAATGGGAAGCGACCTGCGGGCGAATGCGCAGCGCGGGCTTTACGCAGGTAAATGCGTTTAACCCCTACTGGGAGGTCAATGGGCACACATTCGTGGATGACAACGGGTACCGGGTGGTGATTCAGAACCAGGCGTGGGGCTGAACTGACAGAGAGCCGCGTGGCAAAATGGCACTATCAAAACGGGCTGGCATGGCGGATATGGACAGGCTCCCCGTTGACCGGATGCACGAACCGCAGCTCGCTGGCGTGCAGCATCAGGCGCGGCGTGCGTTCGGTGCCGGGTATCTGCACTCCGCCATACAGGTCGCAGCCTAAAATCGGGTGGCCCAGCTGCTGGCAGTGAATGCGCAGCTGGTGGGTGCGCCCCGTCTCCGGCGTCAGTTCCACCCGCGTGACCGGCACATCACCCTGATAATGCCCGCGCTCCACCACCCGATAGCGGGAACGGGCGGGCTTGCCGTTGATAGCGCAAATCGACATCCGCGGGAACAGCGCCGGATCTTTGGCTATGGGGGCGTCTATCACCCCTTCATCATCGGCCAGATGCCCGCAGAGCAGGGCGGTGTAAGTCTTGGTTACGCTGCGCTGGCTGAACTGCTGGCAGAGAGCGGCATTGATCGCCTTGTTGCGGGCAATCACC
This sequence comes from Leclercia sp. GHBNCSD, assembly GCF_055805075.1. Classification (NCBI taxonomy): domain Bacteria; kingdom Pseudomonadati; phylum Pseudomonadota; class Gammaproteobacteria; order Enterobacterales; family Enterobacteriaceae; genus Leclercia; species Leclercia sp. GHBNCSD. The sequence continues at coordinate 3,059,935 of NZ_JBQVYO010000001.1, forward strand.
ATCAGCCCGGAGGTGCCAAAATCGAGGCGATGCACCAGCGTGCAGCCGGGAAAGGTCTGCACCAGCCGGTAGTGCACCGAATCGAGGTTTTGCGGATTTTTCCCCGACAGGCTGAGCAGCCCGCTGGGTTTATTGATCAGCACCAGATGGTCGTCCTGCCAGAGCGTCTCTATCGCCGCATGGCAGGGCGGGGCAATAAAATTATCGATAATCACTGACATCAGTCTGACCGCAGAAAGAGGAGGGAGACGGATGATAACCCATTATGTATGCGATTTAAGCTGTGACGTGTTATCGAGTCGTCTTATCGCCGGCACCAGGCTGGCGGCTACCGTGGCGAGAACCACGGCACAGGCCGCCACCAGCAGCACGTTGCTGGTGCCGTACTGGTTGGCCAGCGGCCCGGCGATAAGCTCGCCGCAGGGGATCGCCACAAACGATCCCACCGCATCGTAGGCATAGACGCGTGCCAGCTTATCCTGCGGAATATGCGTTTGCAGGGACTGGGCCCAGGCCACCCCAAAGAGGCCAAAGGTCACCCCGGCAATAAAGAACGCAGCAATCAGCCAGGGCGTGGAGGGGAGCAGGCTCAGCATAAAGATGGGCAGGGCGCAGCATGACACCAGCATCACGCCGATAAAGAGATCCCGGCGCGGTCGCCAGCGCAGGGCAAGGGAGGAGCCCACAATGAGGCCAATACTCTGGCATGCCAAAATAATCCCCCACTGCGCCCGGCCAAAAGAGGTATCTGCAATCACCGGCCCGAGCACCATCATTACCCCGCTAAAAGCGGCGTTAATAATGGTGAACTGCACGACGATCGACCACACCCAGGCCCGGCTGGCGAACTCCTGCCACCCCGCTTTTAAATCCTGCAGCATGTTGCTTTGAGAAGGCCCGGCTTCAAGGGCGGTCACGCGAATCATCAGGTAGAGGGGGGCGGCGGCGGCGAACCCCAGGGCATCAATGGCAAGCCCCCAGCCCGGTCCGACGGCGCCTGTCAGAACGCCGCCCAGCGACGCGCCGATAACCGTCCCGCTGTACACCCCGAGCTGAATGAAGGCGTTGGCTTCGCGCAGGCTTTTACCGGGGACCGTCTGGGGAACGAGGGCAGAAGAGGCGGGAAGGGTGATGCCCGCGGCGGCACCGTTTACCGCGCCAAGCAGGGTCAGGCTGAGCACCGTGGCGGACCCGTCCAGCACCGACCACGCCACGACAGCCTGTGAGATGGCGGCCACCACCGACGAGGAGACGAGCACCCGGCTGCGGGAGTAGCGGTCCGCTAATACTCCGCCCAGCAGCAGAAACAGCACGTTAAAAATCGAGCGGGAGGCCACGACGATACCTAAATCAGAGGCCGAGCCGCCAATATCCAGCACCGCAAATGCCAGCGCAATGGGGGCGATACCGTTGCCCAGAACGGTGAGAAAACGTGCGGCAAAAAGATGGCGAAAGGGGGAAAAATGATAAGCACGAACGCGTTTATTATCGGTTTTCATGGTGTTAATGGCTACGGGATGAGGGGAAGTACTATAAATGACCTGAAAGGCAAAAACACCTGCCTGCGCCTCCCCTCACCGAAGCCGGCTTAACTTCGCGTTTCTGCAGGCGCCTTCTCCTCTGACTTCTGCGTGCTGCTGGAGTAGATAAACCACAGCGCAATCCCGAGGCACAGAACCGCACCCAGGCGCGTCATCGAGAAGGGTATGGCGTCGTTCCCCAGCCAGCCAAAATTGTCGATCAGCATGCTCATGGTCAGCTGACCAAAAATCACCGCCACCGTGGCCACCGCCGTACCGATACGCTGCACGGCCAGCACCATGATGACGATGTACGGCACGCCAAACATCGCCCCCAGCAGCTGCCATTTGGGCACATCCAGCAGGCTGACGGCATGGCGCGGTTCAAAGAAGAAGATCAGCAGGGCGGTGATCAGCGCGCCGACGGAAAAGGTCAGGAACGCGCTTTTGAATACGCCCACCTTGCTGCCCAGCTGGCCGTTGATGGCGGCCTGAATACTCAGCGTCGCACCGCCAATCACCGCCAGAATAATCATAATTAATGTCATCGTCTTACCCCTGTGCAACCAGAACCAGCGCGGCAATGATAAAAATCAGCGCGATGATGCGTTTAGTGTCAATTTTGCGGTGCGGCGTGCCCAGCAGGCCGTAGTGATCGATGATCAGGCTTTTAAAGACCTGGCCGGCAAGGATGCCAATCATCGTCATGGCGATACCGATGGCGGGCGTTACCACGGTGAGAATAATGACGTAGACCGGGCCGAGAACGCCGCCCAGCAGCTGCCATGAAGGCTGTGAAAAAAACGACGGGCTGTTGCGTGGGCTGAAAAAGAGCATCAGCAAAAAGGTCAGGGCGGCACCGACGCCGAACACGCTGAACGTGGCCCATAAATCACCTACCTCACCGCCGAGCGGCCCCAGTAGCCCTGCCTCGACGGACAACCCCATCCCCCCGGCAATAACCAGTAAAATCAATATCAGCTGCATAGTTACTCTTCTCCGTTTTCAAGGCGGGGAAGCGTACCCCTGAACATCCGTGAGAAAAATGCCATAATGAAAGAAACACCTGTGCAGGAAATGCATTAATGCGCGACCCCGCCACGATCAGCCTCCGCTGGCTGCAAACCTTTAAAGAGGTCTATGAATCCCAGAATTTTTCGGTGGTAGCACGCCGGGAGGGGATCTCCGCTTCGCAGGTTTCGCGGGTCATCCATCAGCTTGAGGATGCGCTCGGCCAGCAGCTTTTTTACCGCAACACGCGGGCAATTATTCCCACGGAAAGTGGGCACCTTTTTATCCGCTATGCCCGCCTGATGCTCGGCAATCTTGAGGAGGCGCGCCGGGAGCTGGACGCGCGCAAGCAGGAGCCCTCCGGTCTGCTGCGCATCAACGCCCCGGTCTTTTTCGGTCAGCGGCATATCGCGCCGGGGCTTCCCGGCCTGACGGAACGCTACCCCCGGCTCAGCATCGAGCTGACGCTGACGGATGACTATATCGATCCCCATCGGGATGCTGCCGACCTGATCTTTCGCATCGGTATGCTGACCGACTCCTCTTTTCACGCCCGGGTTTTCGGGCCGCAGTTTTATCACCTCGCCGCTTCTCCGGCCTATCTGCGCAAATACGGCGCGCCCGAGGTGCCCGACGACATAACCCGACATAAATGCCTTGTCTACCGCGGTTCGTCCGGCCCCAACCGCTGGCTGCTGCGTGCGCCTGGCGGGGCGTGGGTCCACTATCCCGTGTCGCCGCTGTTATCGTCCAATAACGCGGAAACCCTGCTGACCTCGGCGCTGGGCGGGATGGGGATGGTGCTCTTCCCGGACTGGCTTATCGGCGACCGGTTGCGCAGCGGGGAGCTGGTAAAACTGCTGCCGGACCATGAGGCCGCTATCAACACGGAACCGCAGAACATTTCGGCGATCTACCCCAATGCGCGTCATCCACCGCTGAACGTCAGGGCGGTGATTGACTACTACGTGGCGTTTTTCGGCACGCCCCTTTACTGGCAATCCGCAATGAAGGAGTAAAGAGGCGCGGGCGTTTCTAATGATTTCCTATTATTGCTCTAAGTCGGCCCGCTAATAAGAATGTAACTACGCTACTTATCTTGCAGGGTGACTCACATGTTTGTGTCATGGTGGTTAATTGTTCCTGTCATCGCCGGGGTCGCCATCCTCTTTATGATGGTTTCCCGGCTGACCAATGAGGTTGATAAACTTGAAACGGCGCTGGAGGAGAGCCGGGGGCAGCTGAAGTCTGCCAGTCAGCACGCTGAGGCGTGCAAGCTGACGAATCTGCGCATGACGGAAAATTTGCTTCAGGTGAAAGGCTACACGCAGCAGTTGTCCGGCAGCAGCGGGCCTGAACAGGAAAGGCTGCTGTATGAGATGCACTGCGCCCTTAATCTGGCGACAAACAATGTTATTCATCACCCTGATTTTATCGAACACCCTTCAGCATCAGGCGCAACCCGACCGCAGCAGCCTGGCGAAACCTTGCCGTTAATGTTTCGTTGAGAGTATTGCCTGGTGGGTTTGCACCGGTGCGACCTGTTTGCCGGGCGGCGCTTCGCTTGCCCGGCCTACAAGGGTGTGCCGGTTTGGTAGGCCGGGTAAGGCGCAGCCGCTACCCGGCGCTCTTGCTACCGCTCCCTTAGTGCCTCTTTCGCCCGGTTAAACGGCTTAATCATATAATCCATCACCGATTTCTCGCCGGTTTTGATATCCACCGTGGCAATCATCCCCGGCACAATCGAGAAGTGCCTGCCCGCTTTGTTCACCAGGTAATCCTGGCTGGTGCGGATAAACACCCGGTAGTAAAACACTTCCGGTTTGGCTTCATCCTGAATGGTGTCCGGGGAGATGGTCTCCACCACGCCATCCAGCCCGCCGTAGATGGCGTAATCGTAGGCGGTGATCTTCACCAGCGCCTTCTGGCCGGGGTGGATAAAGGCGATATCCCGTGGTGACAGGCGGGTTTCAATCAGCAGGTGATCGTCCACCGGCACAATCTCCATTACCTCGCCGTTCGGGGGAATAACGCCGCCGATGGTGGTCACCTTGATGTTCTTCACAATGCCGCGCACCGGCGAGGTCATCGTCAGGCGGGTCACCGAGTCTTCACGTCCTTTCAGCACCGCCGAGAGCATATCCACTTCGGCGTTCGATTTAGAGAGCGCCTCCCGGGCCTGAACATAGTACTGCGAGCGCAGGTCGGTGAGCTTCAGCTCAAGATCGCTCTTCTGGCGTTGCAGGCGCAGCGCCTCGACGTGGCTGGCGGCGCCGGTTTTTACCAGCCGCTGGGTGATCGCAAGCTCTTTATTCACCAGATCCAACGCCTGGCGCAGCTCGCGCCGGGAGTCTTCCAGCTGCTCGCGGCGGGAGTTGTAGAGCCGGGTTTCGGCGGCGATCAGGTCGGTCCATTTCGCCAGCTCCGGCGGAAAGATGAGGGGCAGATCGTTCACCTCCGCACGCAGACGGGCGCTGGAGGCCAGCGACGCGCGGTAGCGGGCGGCGCTTTCGCCGACGTTGGATTCAGAGCGGGTCGGGTCGAGACGCGCCAGCACCTGGCCGGCCTGCACCTGATCCCCTTCGTGAACCTTTAGTTCGGCGAGGATCCCGCCGTCGAGAGACTGCAACACCTGCTCCCGGGAGCTGGGGATCACCTTCCCGGTGCCGGTGGAAACCTCATCGAGAATGCTGAACCACGCCCACACCCCGGCAGCGACAAACAGCAGCAGGCTGAATAACACAATGCTTCTCGCCCCGGTATAGCCGCTCTCGGAGCCGAGGGCGTTATCCAGGTCATCCATCGCCGCAACGTCACGCTGATTGATTTTCATTTTTCCACTCCCGGCCATTTGTCTGCTGCGGTTGCTGCATCCGGCTGTTGCTCAGCGCCTGCGCTTTCGGCGCGTCCATCACCAGCATGCCCTCTTTCAGCACCACCACGCGCTCCACCAGCTCCAGCATCGGTACGCGGTGGGTGGCGACAATCAGCGTGCGATGACCGAGCCACTGGCCCAGACGCTGGATAAATTCACGCTCGGTGTGCTCATCCAGCGAGGCGGTGGGTTCATCCAGCAGCACGACGTTGGGATCGCGCAGGAACATCCGCGCCAGCAAAATCGACTGGCGCTGGCCGCCGGAGAGCCCGACGCCGTTCTCCATAATCGGGTGATCCAGCCCCTTCGCCAGCTTCTGCACAAAGCTGGCCGCGCCGCACATCTCCAGCACGGCAAAGATCTCCTCGTCGGTGGCCCGCGGCATCCCGAGGGTGATGTTCTCCCGCAGGGTGCCGTAAAACAGCCGCGCGTTCTGGCTCATCAGGCCGACGTTGCGGCGCACATCCGCCATGTCGAGATGGGGCAGGCTGAGGTTGTCGAGCCGCAGCTCGCCGCCCACCAGATCCATGCTGCCCACCATCGCCTGCAGCAGGGTCGATTTGCCCGCGCCGTTACGTCCCAGCACTGCCACATGTTCGCCGGGTTTGATCTCCAGCCGGTTGATGCGCAGCGCCGGGTTCTGCGCGTCGCCGCCGTAGGCGAACTGCGCCTGCTCGAAGAGGTAGTGTCCACGCAGCACGTCCTGGCGGATCGGCGTCTCTTCACGCTGGTTCTCGGTGGGCAACTGCATAATGTTGTCCAGCCCCTCTTTAGCCGCCTTCACCTGCTGCCAGCGGGCCAGCACGCCGCACAGGGTCGCCATCGGGGCGATCATCCGCGAGGCCAGCATTGAGGCGGCCACCACCGCACCGGTGGTCATTTCGCCTTCGATCACCATCGGGGCACCCACCACAATCACCGCGGTGTAGACCAGGCTCTGAATGGTCATCCCCCAGCTGATCAGGCCCTGAGTCAGCTCCCGGGTCTTAAGGCCCGACTCGGCGGTGATCTGAATGTAGCTGTTCCACTGTTGCAGGAAGCGGTTCTCCGCCTGCATCAGCTTGATGTCCTCCAGCCCCTGCACGCTCTCCACCAGCACGGCGTTGCGCAGGGTCGCCTCGTGGGCCGACTGCTTCGCCAGCGCCGCCAGCTTTTTCTGTAGCAGCAGGCCCGGCAGCACCATCACCACTGCCGCAACCGGGGCGATCCAGGCGAGTGACGGGGCGATGATCGCCAGCACCACCACAAACAGGAAGAAGAAGGGCAGGTCGACGATGGTAGAGATGGTGGAGGAGGTGACCATCTCGCGGATCTGCTCCAGCTCACGCAGCTGGGAGATAAAGCTGCCGGTGGAGCGGGGCACCGCGCTGTTGCGCAGGCGCAGGGCGTGGCCAAACACCCGGTCCGAGACGCGCATGTCGGCGCGTTTGCCCAGCAGATCCATAATGTGAGACCGGGCGAGACGCAGGATAAAGCCGAACAGGGTGGCAATCAGCACCCCGATGGTCAGCACATAGAGGGTGGGGTAGGACTGGGCGGGGATCACCCGGTCATAGACCTGCATTGAAAAGAGAATGCCCGCCAGCGACAGCAGGTTGATGAACAGCGCCGCCAGCATGACGTAGGTATAGGGGCGCAGGTCGCGCATCACCAGCCGGTAGAGCCAGTCGGGGCGGTATCTGGAGATATAGGCATCCACCCGGCTGTCTTTCAGCGCCGCCAGCGGGCGCAGGGCCACCACCTGGCGAATGGCCGGGAGCATCTTCGCCAGCGAGATGCGGTTGGTCTGCGCCTTGCCGTCAAAGAAGCAGACATCCAGCAGATCCTCGCCGTCGAAGTGCTCAATCACCCCAATCTTGCCGTCATTAAGCTCCACCACCACCGGCAGGCGCCAGCTGTTGATGGACTCCTGGCCGTTGGTGAGCAGCTGAAAGGAGAGGCCCGCCTCGCGGGCAAGCCCGGTCAGCGCCGGGATTTTGCTTTTGCCCTGCAGCCAGGGCGCGCCCGCCACCAGCGCGCCGGGGGAGCAGGCCACCCGGTAGCGGGTGGCGACGTAGCCAAACGCCTGCGCCCAGTGTTCCAGCGCCTCTTGCGTCAGTGTCTCCTCATAAAGGATATCGTCTCGGATCATGGCTGGATCTCCACTGACTGAATGGTGTGGTTTTCAAGGCCGAAGGCATTGCGCATCCGCCCGGTGTTATAGAGGCAGTTGATCTGCAGCTGGCGAAGCTGCCCGGCGGTTTGCCACTGGGTAAAGCGGGCCTGGTAGACCTCCTGCTCGGCGTTCAGCACGTCCAGCAGGGGGCGGGAGCCCAGATCGAGATACTGCTGCTGATAGAGTTCGCGGGTACGCTGGCTGAGCGTCTCCTGGCGGGACTGGATCTGCAGGGTGCTCATCAGGCTCATCACCTGACTTTTGGACTCCAGCAGCTTTTGCCGCACGGCCAGCCGGGTGCGCTGAATATTGGACTGCGCCGCTTCCACCGCGTGGCTGGCGGCGTTGCGCCGGGCGCTTAGCCCGCCGCCCTGGTAGAGAGGCATCTCGACGTTCACCGAGACGTTGTACTGGGTCTTGTCCAGCGTATCGTGGCCGGGGTAGCGGTTGTTCATGTAGTGACGCACCTGCGGCTCCAGCGAGACGGTAGGAGTCATCTGCGCATTGGCGTAATCGAGGTTCGCCTGCGCCACGTTAGCCTGCGCCCAGGAAGCCAGCACCGCGGGCACCAGCCGGTCATCCGGCTCGTTGATGTCGCAGCTGCGGGCCAGTTTTTCCGGGAAGGCGTTGCTGACCGCGTTCAGATTGCTCCAGCCGAGGTTGCTCATCAGCGTGGCGCGGGCGCTGTCGAGGTTGGCCTGATACTGCATCAGCTGCGAACGCGCCCCTTCGATACGGGCGTCGGTCTGCACCACGTCCGAGAGCGAGGTGGCCCCTTCGTCGTTACGCTGGCGCGTCAGCTTGCCGATGGCGCCGAGCGCCTCAAGCTGCTCTTCGGCGGTCTCGACCATCTGCTGCCACATCTGCACCTGCACCAGGGCGATGGCGGTATCCCGGGCGATAGTGTCGATGCTCAACAGCACGTTGGCCTGCTGTTGCACCACGCCCGCGTCTTCAGCGCGCACCTGGCTTGCCACCTTGCCAAAGTCATAGAGCATCTGGGAGAGGGAGACCACCACCGAGGGGGTAAAGCCGGTATCGCTGGAGTTATTGCTGTAGCCGTTGTCTATCCCGGCGCTGATTTGCGGATAGTATTTCGATTTAGCGACATCGACCTGCTGGATCTGTTCGTAAAGTTTGCCCACCGCTTCGCGAATGGTGGGATGCCAGTTGACGGCGCGGGTCACCGCATCGCCAAGGGTTAAGGTACCGGGGGCGGCCTGACGGGTGGGCAGGGCGACCCGTCCATCCAGAGCGGGCAGCGCCTGATTTTCATTTAATTGTCCAAAACTGATTACCGCAGGCGAATCGGCGGCAAGGACCTGTGCAGACAACAGGCAGCACCCAAGCCACCAGCAAGGTACTTTGTTCATGGCATTATCCCTAAAAAAACTGAACAACTTTATAATGTTAAGCCCGGGCGACGAGCGCCCGGGTCTTGTTATTAGCGCTAACCGGTGATGATGTGATTCTGGTTAACCAGCTCCTCATAAGTTGTCTGAACGTTATCCAGTGTTACCAGTGTAGTATTCGTGTAAATATTTGCCGCTCCGTCCCGGTCGACGGAGATCACGGTATTGCCATTGCTATTTGTGACGTGCAAATAGTTACCGAGCGTCGCGCTACTTCCGTTCCAGCCCACCAGCAGATCGCTGATATCGATCTTGTCTCCCTGCGCCAGTGAGAAGTTGGTCCAGTGGTCGTTACCGCCGTTGCCTGCCGTCCCGTTCCCCGCCGTGTTGTTCAGCACTTCGTAAATCAGCGTGTCGCCATAGGCGCTACCGGTAAAGGTATCGTTATGCTCCGTGCTGACGAACTTCGGTGCCATGTTGATGGTGAGGGTGGCGGTGTCGGTCGTGCCGTTATCGCCGGTCAGTTTGTAGGTAAAGGTCTCCTTCGTGGTCATTGAGGCCAGCGAGACGCCGCTGTTCAGGGTGTAGGTGTAGTGACCATCCACTCCGATGTTCAGCACGCCGTAATGCCCCTGAATGTTGGCGGTGGCGTTGGCCGTGGTGTACGGATCGAGGGTAGTGGTGGTGCCGTTATAGCCGGTGATGCTCAGACGGCTGTCTACCGAGTGCAGCTGATCCAGCACGCCGCCGGAATCCGTCCCGTCGAAGATATTGCCGGTGACGGTGTGGCCCGCGGTGGTGAGCTCATTGTTCAGGTAGACGGTAGTACCGGTGACGTATGGCGTGATGGAGATCTGGCCTACTCCCAGCGGCCCCATGGAGCCGGTATAGCTCAGGGTGTAGGTCCCGGCGTCCAGATCCAGACCGGTGACGTTAATGGTCGCCACGCCACCCAGCAGCAGGCCGCCATTGAATGAACCGCTTCTGGTAACCCCTCCCCCGGTAATGGTCCAGTTTACGTTCAGCCCGCCCAGCGACAGCAGGGAGGCGACGTTAAAGTGGAGCACAACGTCATGCAGGGCGGTGTTGGCGTCCACCACAAACGTGCCGCTGCCCCGGCCGGTGGTGGATGCCAGCAGAGCGGCATTCCACGTCGCGTTACCCACCGTGTCATCGCGGTAGGCGGCCACCTGCGGAGTCGTATCCACCACCAGCTCGCGGCTGACGTCGTTCACCGCATCCAGCGCCACCGGTGTCGGGGTGATGTTCAGGGAGGCGGTGTCCTTATCGCCATTCGGTGCCGTCACGGTGTAGATGAAGCTGTCCGGGGTGCTGATTTGGTCGGCGCCCACCCCGGCGCGCAGGGTATAGGTATATTTGCCCTGGGCGTCGATCAGCAGCGTGCCGTACTCTCCCTCGATGCGGGTGGTGCCGGTGGCGTTCACGTTAACGCCGTTCACCTGGGTGACAAGCGTGCCCGCAGGCGCGATGTCACTTTGCAGCACGTCGCCGGTGGTGCTGGCGGTGGTGCTGGTGACGGCATAAACGTGGTCCTCAAGCACGTTCAGACGGTAGCCGGTCAGGGCGGTGACCCCCGAGACGGTGTTCATCAGGAAGATGTAATCCCCTGCCGGCAGGGTCAGGGTCAGCGGTGCCGAGGTGCCACCCAGCAGCGGCGCGCGCAGCCAGCCTGCCTCGGTGCGTACCCGCTCGTAGCTCTGGGTTGCCGGGTTGAACTTGTAGATATAGAGGTCAAACACCGAAGCCAGGGCCACCCCGCCGACGCTACTCTGGATGGTCATGGTGCGGGTGGTACCCTCCGCCACGCTGTACTTCATGGTCTCGCTACGATCGTCCAGCAGGTTGAGGTTCAGCACGTTGCCGAGGTTAACCCCCACCACGGTAAAGCCGCCCTGGCTTGACGGGCCGTAGTCGATGGACTGTACCTGCGTGCCGAAGGTCAGGGAGGCGGTGTCGTCCACCGCCGTCACGCTGTTGCGCACCGTGTTCTCACCCAGGGTAATCACCAGGCGGGCGTCGTCCGTGGCCCCTTTTCCGGCGATGTTATAGATGAAGGTGTCGGTCCGGCCCAGCACCGAGGCGCTGGTATTGGTCAGGGTGTAGGTGTAACTCCCGTCGGTGTGCAGGGTCAGGGTGCCGTACAGCCCGTTGATGGTGGTGCCCGCCGCCCCTGCCGCCACGTTGACGGTGACGCCGTTGGCGTTGGTCACGCTGGTCACCACCGTGCCGTTTGGCGCGCTGTCGCTGCCGCTCACCGGATCGATATCGGTGATGACGTTACCGTTTTGCACCAGCGTGCCGGACAGGGTACCAGCCGTGGTCTGGGTGACGTCCACGTCCAGGCTGGTGTATGACCCGGTCGCCAGCAGGTTGGTGTTGTAGCTCAGCACACGATACTGCCCGCCCGGCAGACCGGCCAGGTTCAGGGTCACGCCGCTGGCACCCAGGGTCAGCAGGTTGGCGAACTGCGGCAGGCCAGTATCCACTTCGGTGGTCCAGGAGCTGCCGTTCCAGCGCTGCACAATGATCTCCAGGGTGTTAAGCAGGGAGAGCACGATACCCGTGGCGCTGGCGTTGATCTCCATATCTGCGCTACCGCCGGTCGGTACGGTGAAGGTCACCTGGGCGGAGTTCTCCCCCAGCAGCGACAGCACGTTGCCGACGCCGCCCACCAGCTGCACGCCGTAGTCGCTGTACTGGGCGGTGCTGGTGGTGGCGTTGGTGGTCAGGGCCAGCCCTACCACGTTGTCACTCGCGGACAGCGGCAGGTTTGGCGCAATCACCGTACCGGTGGCGGAGGTGTTGCCCGCCGCATCGGTGGCGGAAAGGGTGATTCGCTCCCCTTCGGACTGTCTGTCGAGGAAGGTGTAGCTCCAGTTGCCCTGGGCGTTAGCGGTGGTGGTCACCACGCTGTTATCGCTCAGCAGCAGGGTGATGGTGCTCCCCGCTTCGGCGGTCCCGCTCAGAACGCTGCCGTCGGCGTTAAAGGTTCCCTGCGGCGTGCCCGGGGCGACGGTATCCACGACAATCGAGCTCAGCGGCGTCACCGGGCTGGTGCCAACCGCATTGCCTGCGGTGGCGGTAAAGGCGTGAGGGCCATTACCCAGCGGCACGGTTGGGGTGTATGTCCAGACCCCGGCGCTGTTGGTGGTCACCGTGGCTAACAACACATTGTTGTCATACAGGGTGATGGTGGAGAGCGGCTGCGCGGTCCCGGTCAGCGTTGGGGTGGTATCGTCGGTGCGCTGCCCGTTGAGCAGATTGCCAATGATGCTGCCCACGTTGTCGTTGACGCTGGTGATGACTGGCGGATTCGGGATCACCGAGTACGGCACCCGCAGATCCACCGTCTGCCCCACGTTACCGGCCCGGTCGGTGGCGAAGAGGTGCAGCAGTTCGGCGTTCACCTGCGGCGTGGAGAGCGCGATGCTGAAGCGCCCGGACGCGTCGGCTACGCCGGTGCCCAACACGGTCACGTTGTCGGTGCCGAGAATGGTGACGGTGCTGCCCGCCTCGGCGGTGCCGTTAATCCGGCCCCCGCTCTCCAGTACAGTCAAGCCGCCCGGTGCCCCTGGGGCGATAGTGTCGACGGTGATGGCGGTGACCGGCGATGCTGCGCTGAGGTTGCCCGCCGCATCGGTGGCGGTGGCAGTAAAGTTATGTACTCCGTTGGTGAGGGCGGTGGTGGTCTGCGCCAGCGTCCACTGGCCCTGGGCGTTGGCCGTCACCTCGCCTACCAGCGTGGTGCCGTCGTAGATGCGCACTATTGCGCCCGCTTCGGCGGTGCCGTTGAGGGTTGGACGGGTGTCATTGGTCGGATTGCCGTTGATCACCGGGCCCTGGATCGAGCCGACGTCATCCACTACCGAGGTAATGACAGGCGCAGCCGGGGCGGTGGCATCGACATTCACGGTAAAGCCCGCGGTCGGCAGGCTGACGTTGCCCACCGCGTCGGTGGCGGTCACCGTCAGGGTGTGCAGGCCATCCGCCAGCGGGGTAGTTGGAGTAAAGCTCCAGGCGCTGTTGGCATCGGCCACCACGCTGCCGAGCAGCAGGGTGCCGTCGTAGATGCTCACCGTCGCGCCCGCTTCCGCGGTGCCGCTGAGGGTCGGTCTCGCATCGTTGGTCAGCTGGCCGCTGGTGAGGGTTGTCACCGCACCGACATCATCCACCACTGAGACCAGCACCGGCACCGCTGGCGGCTGGGTATCTACCGTCAGGCTGAAGGTATTGGACGGATCGCTGACGTTGCCCGCCGCATCCGTCGCCAACGCTGTAAAGTTGTGCGTGGCGTTGGTGAGCGGGGTGGTCAGGGCAATCGACCAGTTACCGCTGGCATCCGCGGTGGCGGTGCCCAGCAGGATATCGCCTTCAAACACCTGCACCCGGGCGTTCGCTTCGCTGGTCCCGGTGAGCACCGGCAGGGTGTCATCGGTGCGCTGCCCGCTGGGGAGTGCCCCGGTTATGCTGCCGACATCATCCTGGGCCAGGGCGATCACCGGTGCGAGCGGTTTGACGGTATCGACAATCACCGTGAACCCCGCCGAGGCTTCGCTGAGGTTGCCTGCCGCGTCGGTGGCGCTGGCGGTGAAGGTGTGGCTGCCGTTACCGAGCGCCGTGGCCGGGGTAAAGCTCCACTCCCCGGCGGCGCTGGCCTGTACGGTGCCAAGGGCCACGCCGTTGTCATAGATCGTCACCGTGGCGCTGGCGGCCGCCTGGCCGGACAGGGTTGGGGTCGGATCGTCGGTCACCTGGCCCGAAACGGTGAGCGGCGTCTGGATGCTGCCCACGTTATCGGCGGCGGCCAGGATGGTCGGTGCCGCCGGGGCGGTGGTGTCTACCGTCAGGGTAAAGGCTGCGCTTGCAGGACCGGTGTTCCCCGCCGGATCGGTGGCGGTGAAGGTGACGCTGCGCAGCCCCTCGGCGAGGGCGGTGTCAGGGGTAAAGGTCCAGTTCCCGGCGGCGTTAACCACCGCGGTGCCGACCGCTTCTCCATCCACAAGGATAGTGACAATCGAGCCCGCTTCGCCGGTGCCGTTAAAGGTTGGGCGGGTATCGTTGGTGATGCCGCCGTTGTTCACCGTGCCGGTAAGGGTCCCGACGTCATCCACCACGTTTGCCAGCACCGGCGCCAGCGGCGCGACGGTATCGACGTTCAGGGAGAAGGCTGGAGAGGTGCCCGAGACGTTGCCTGCGGCATCGGTGGCGCTGACGCGCAGCTCGTGCGGCCCCTGGGCCAGATCGGTGTCCGGGGTAAAGCGCCAGTTGCCGCTGCCGTCCACCAGCGCGGTGCCGATCTGCTGGCCGTTATCCAGAATGCGCACGGTGCTGCCCGCCACGCCGGTCCCGGTCAGTTCCGGACGCGCGTCATTGGTGATCTGGCCGCTGACCAGTACGCCGGTGTTGCCCGCCACGTCGTCATTAACGCTGACCAGGACTGGCGTCGCCGGTGGCGTGATGTCCACGGTCAGGGTATAGGCCCCGGACGCTACGCTGACGTTGCCCGCCAGGTCGGTGGCGATGGCGGTAAAGCTGTGTTGGCCCTCCGGCAGCACCACCGTCGGAGTGAAGCTCCAGATCCCGCTGGCGTTGGCGACCACGGTGCCGAGCAGACGGGTGCCTTCATAGAGGGCGACGCTGCTGCCCGCTTCCGCGGTGCCCGTCAGGGTCGGAGTGTTGTCGTTGGTGCTGCCGCCGCTGACCACGTTGCCGGTCACCGGCCCGACGTCATCATTCGCTCCGGTAATAACCGGTGGTGTCACCACCGTATCCACCACCAGTGAGAACGGTGCCGACGGCTGGCTCTGGTTGCCCGCCGGATCGGTGGCGGTGAGGAGCAGGGTATAGGTGCCATCCGCCAGCGGCTCGGCGGGGGTGAAGCTCCAGGCTCCGGTTGCGCTCACCGGTACGGTGCCGAGCACGGTATCACCGGCATAAATGGTGATTACATCCCCCGGTGTCGCCGTGCCGTTCAGGGTTGGCTGGTTGTCGTTGGTCGGGGTACCGCTAACCACTGAACCGGTGACGGTGCCGACGTTATCCACCAGCGTGCCCAGAGCAGGTGCCGCAGGCGGGGTGAGGTCGATATTCACCGTCGCCTCTGGCGACTGGCCGCTGGTCTGGCCGTCGACGGTAGCGGTGACGCTGAAGCTGTGGCTGCCTTCGCTCAAGGCGGTGGCAACCGGCAACGTCCAGGCCCCGGTGGTGGCATCGGCGGTGACGGTGCCCAGCGGCGTGGTGCTGCCGTCGAGATAAACGGTCACCACGCTGCCCGGGATCGCCGTGCCGGTAAGGGTTGGCGTAGCGTCGTTGGAGCTCAGGCCCTTGACGTTGATGCTGCCGCCGGTGCCGTTGTCATCCACGATGGCGTCGATAACCGGCACGTCCGGCAGCGCTGGCGTAGCCGGAACGTCATACGATCCCGGCAGGCTGGTGTTGCCCGCCACGTCGCTGGCGGTCAGGCTCAGGGTGACCGCGTCGCTTTGCGGCGGGGTCAGGGCGACGGAGAACTGCCCCTGGGCGTTGGTGATGCCGGTGCCCAGCACCACGTTGCCCGGGCCGGTCACCGTAATGATGGAACCCGCTTCGGCGGTCCCGGTCAGCGGCGTACCGCCGGAGACAATCCCGGTCACCACCGGCGCACCCGGCGCCTGGGTATCAACGATCAGGTTAACCGGCGTGCTTTCGCTGGTGTTGCCCGCCGCATCCCGCGCCACCACGGTAAAGGTGTGCGGGGCATCGGAGAGCGGGGTGCCGTCAGGGATCGGCAGCGTCCACTGGCCCTGGGCGTCGGTCTGCACCTCGCCCAGCGGTTGTCCGTCAACAGAGACGGTGATGGTGCTGAGCGGCTCCCCGGTCCCGCTCAGGGTCGGGGTGCTGCTGTTGGCGTAGAGCTGGCCGCCTGCCAGGGTGCTGTCGGAGATCGCCAGCAGCTGCGGGATGGCAGGAGGGAGGGTGTCAATGGTGAAGGCGAAGTCGCTCCCCGCCGCGCTGACGTTCCCGGCAACATCCACCGCCGCCACGGTCAGGGTGGTGGGGCCATCTCGCAGTTCCGAAGTGGTGATGCTCCAGATGCCGTCAGTGACCTGGCCGCGTCCCACCTCAATGCCGTTGCTGTAGAGAATCACCGTGGTGCCGTTCTCTCCGGTACCGGTGACGGTTGGGGTATTGTCGTTGCTGCTGCCCCCCGCCGTAATGTTGCCGGTGACCGGACCGACGTTGTCATCCACGATGCCGATAGTTGGGATCGCTGGCACGACGCTGTCAACGGTGACGGTCATGCTGCCAGATACCGGCGATGCGTTGCCCGCCGGATCGGTGGCGGTCAGGGTGAAGCTGTGGGTGCCCTCCGTCAGCGGCAGGTCCGGACGCCACGTCCAGTTGCCGTTGATGTCGACCACCACTTCGCCCACCGGATTGTTTCCGTTGAGGGTCTCGTCATAGATGGTGATGATGTCGTCCGGCGTGCCTGTGCCGCTCAGCACCGGACGGGTATCGTTGGTGGCGCCGTTGTTGGCTACCGGGCCGGTGATATCGCTGACGTTATCCGTCACCACCGGCAGCGCTGGCGTCTCTGGCGCTTCGGTATCGATGGTGATGCTTACCGGCTGGGATGGCGCACTCTCGTTACCCGCGCCGTCGCTGTTGGTCACGGTCAGGCTCAGATCGTAGGTGCCGTTAGGCAGATCCGCAGGCGGCGTCCAGGTCCAGGTCCCGTCCGGCTGCACGGTGGTTTCACCGATAGGGGTGGTACCGTTATAGATGGTGACGAGATCCCCCTCATTCCCGGTCCCGCTCAGGGTTGGGGTGGTATCACGGGTGCTGCCCCCACCGGTAAGCGGGGTCTCGCCGCTGCCGTCCGGGTTGACGGTGATAGCCGGAATCTCCGGCGTGGCAGGCGGCACGTTATCCACCACCAGGTTAAAGGTGCCGGAGGTGGCGATGTTGCCCGCCGCATCGCTCACCGTGGCGGTCAGGGCGTGGGTGCCGTTCCCCAGCGGCGTGGTGAGCTGTACGCTCCATGCTCCCGTCGCGCTGGTGGTGGCGGTGCCCAGCAGGGTGGTGCCGTCATAGAGGTTAATCTGCGCGTTCGCCGGACCCGTTCCGCGGATCAGCGGCAGATTCTCATCGGTCGGCTGGTCGCTGAGCACGTCGCCGGTGACGCTGCCGGTATTGTCCACGGCCAGGGTGATGACCGGGGCGGCTGGCGGTACGGTATCGATAGTGATGTTAAAGGCGGCGGACGGCTCACCGGTGTTCCCGGCGGCATCGGTCGCCACCACGGTGATGACGCGTAGCCCCTCGCCGAGCGCCTCCGGCGGCGTGAAGGTCCATTCGCCCCCCGCGCCCACCTGGACAGTACCCACTTCCTCGCCGTCCACCCGAATGCTGAGGGTGGTGCCCGCCTCCCCGGTCCCGCTCAGGGTTGGCTGGTTGTCGTTGGTGGCGCCGTTATTGCTGATGGCAACCGGGCTGCCGGAGAGATCGTTGATCGCCTGGGTAATGACCGGGGCGTCCGGGGCGGTGGCATCCACTACGATGCTCCAGCTGTTGGACGGCGCGCTGTTGTTGCCCGCGGCGTCCGCCGACTGCGCGGTCAGAACGTGACCGCCATCAGGCAGCGGTGCCGTCAGCTGGATCTCCCAGGTCCCCTCTGCGCTGACCTGTGTGGTGCCAACCAGATCCGTGCCGCTGTAGAGCAGGATGGTGGCGTTGGCAACGCCGGTGCCGCGCACCAGTGGCGTGTTGTCATTGGTGGTCTGCCCGTCGTTGACGGTGCCGGTATACGCACTCACGTTGTCCACCACGTCGGTGATCGCCGGAACGGCAGGCGGCGTGGTGTCCGGAGCGACGATCTGGCCTTCCGCGCCGGTGTTCCCGGCCCGGTCGGTTGCCGTTACCGTCAGCAGTTCCCCATTCTGTTTTGGCGTGGTGAGGGTAAGGGAGAAGTTGCCTGTCTCGTCAACGACCCCGGTGCCAATCACCGTGTCTCCATCGCGCACGGTGATGGTGCTGCCCGCTTCGCCCTGGCCGGTGAGGGTATTGCCGTTGTTGAGCACGGTGAAGCTGCCCGGCGCGCCCGGGGCGATAGTGTCAACGGTGATCGACGTAACCGGTGACCTCGCGCTGAGGTTGCCCGCAGTGTCGGTGGCGGTGGCGGTGAAGTTATGCACCCCGTCGATGAGGGTAGTGGTGGTCTGCGCCAGGGTCCACTGGCCCTCGGCGTTAGCGATCGTCTCGCCCACCAGGGTGTCGCCGTCGTAAATACGCACTATTGCGCCCGCTTCGGCGGTGCCGTTGAGGGTCGGACGGGTATCGTTGGTCGGGTTGCCGTTGAGGACAGGCCCCTGTACCGAACCGATGTCATCCACAACCGAGACGATGGCAGGCGCTGGCGGCGCGATGGTATCCACGTTGATCACAAATCCGCTGGTCGGCGGGCTGACGTTGCCCGCCGCGTCGGTGGCGGTCACCGTCAGGGTGTGCAGACCGTCGCCCAGTGGGCTCTGCGGGGTAAAGATCCAGGCGTTGTCGGCCCCGACGAGCGCCGTGCCCAGCAGGGTGGCGCCGTCGTAAATGTTCACCGTGGTGCTCGCCTCTGCCGTGCCGCGCAGCGTCGGGTTCGCATCGTTGGTCAGCTGGGCGTTGTCGAGGATGCCTCCGGCGCCGACATCATCAGTGACCGAAACCAGTACCGGCGCCGCTGGCGGCTGGGTATCGACGGTCAGGGTGAAGGCGGCGGATGGATCGCTGGCGTTGCCCGCGGCATCAATGGCTACCGCCCTGAAGCTGTGCTGAGCATCGCTGAGCGGCTCGGTGAGCGTGGCCGTCCAGTTTCCTTGCGCATCCGCCACGCCAACGCCCACCAGGGTTTCGCCTTCAAAGATCTGTATCCGGGCATTCGGCTCGCTGGTGCCGGTGAGCACCGGCAGGGTGTCGTTGGTGCTGCTTCCGCTGGCGAGCGCGCC
Organism: Leclercia sp. GHBNCSD; assembly: GCF_055805075.1. Taxonomy (NCBI): domain Bacteria; kingdom Pseudomonadati; phylum Pseudomonadota; class Gammaproteobacteria; order Enterobacterales; family Enterobacteriaceae; genus Leclercia; species Leclercia sp. GHBNCSD. The sequence continues at coordinate 3,078,837 of NZ_JBQVYO010000001.1, forward strand.
GGTGCCCGGGGCGACGTCATCCTGGGCCAGGGCGATCACCGGGGCTACCGGTTTAAGGGTATCGACAATCAGGGTGAAGCCCGGCGAGAGCTCGCTGACGTTGCCCGCCGCGTCGGTGGCGCGGGTGGTAAAGGTATGGCTGCCGTTGTTGAGCGCCTGGTCTGGGGTGTATGTCCAGTCACCCGCTTCGTTGGCCTGCACGGTATCGATCAGGGCGCCGTTGTCATAAATATCCACCGTGGCATTGGCTTCAGCCCTGCCGCTCAGGGTCGGGGTGGTGTCGTCGGTGGTCTGGCCGGAGGTGGTGATCGGGTTCTGGATCGTCCCGACGTTATCGCTGATGGCGGTGAGGGTCGGCGCCGTTGGCGCCTGGGTATCCACCGTCAGAACAAACGGCTCGCTGGCATCCCCGGTATTTCCGGCGACGTCAGTGGCGGTAAAGCGAATGCTGCGGGTGCCCTCTTCCAGGGGCTGATCGGGCGTGAAAGTCCAGCTGCCCGCGGCGTTAACCACCGCGGTGCCGATCTCCCGATCGTCAACAAGGATACGGATCGTGGCACCCACTTCGCCGCTGCCGGTAAAGGTTGGACGGGTGTCGTTGGTGGTATCGCCGCTTGCCAGCGTACTGGTGGCCGCGCCGACATCATCCACTACGGTGATCACCACTGGCGCCAGCGGGGCGGCGGTATCCACGTTCAGCGTGAAGGCTGGCGAGGTGCCCGAGAGGTTGCCTGCGGCATCGGTGGCGCTGACGCGCAGATCGTGCGAGCCCGGCGTCAGATCGGTCCCAGGGATAAAGCTCCAGTTGCCGCTTTCGCTGACTAAGGCGGTGCCGATCTCCACGCCGTTATCGAGAATATGCACGGTGCTGCCCGCCACGCCGGTCCCGGTCAGTTCCGGGCGGGTGTCGTTGGTGACCTGGCCGTTGGTCAGCGGCCCGGTGCTGCCCTCCACATCATCGTTGACGCTGACAATGACCGGGGTGGCCGGTGGGGTCATGTCCACGAACAGCGTGTAAACACCGGATACCGGGCTGATGTTACCCGCGCTGTCGGTAGCGACTGCGGTGAAGCTGTGCTGACCTTCCGCCAGCACGCGGGTAGGGGTGAAGCTCCAGGCGCCCGTGGCGCTGGCGGTGACGGTACCCAGCAGCGTAATGCCATCGTAGATCGCCACGCTGCTGCCCGCCTCCGCGGTGCCCGAGAGGGTAGGGGTGTTGTCGTTGGTGCTGCCGCCGTTAGCCACGTTGCCGCTGACCGGATCGACGTTGTCGTTAGCGCCGGTGATAAGCACTTCGCCCGCGCTGGTATCCACCACCAGCGTGAACGGTGCCGAGCGCGGACTTTCGTTGCCCGCCGGATCGGTGGCGCTGAGGGTCAGGCTGTAGGTGTCATCATCCAGCGGCTGGGCAAGGGTAATGCTCCAGGCGCCGGTGTTGCCCACCGTTGCCGTACCGAGCACGGTGTCGCCTGCATAGAGGGTAATGACGTCGCCCGGCGTCGCTGTGCCGTTAAAGGTCGGCAGATCATCGTTAGTCGGTCTGCCGCTGACGATGGCGCCCGAAACCGGGCCCACGTCGTCCACCACGCTACCGAACGCCGGGGCGGATGGCGGGGTGATATCGATATTGACCGTCGCTTCCGGCGACAGGCCGCTGGTCTGGCCGTCAACGGTGGCGGTGACGCTGAAGCTATGGCTGCCCTCATCCAGGGCGGTTTCAATCGGGAACGACCATGCGCCGGTGGTGGCGTCGGCGGTGACGGTGCCCAGCGGCGTGGTGCTGCCGTCGAGATAGAGTGTCACCACGCTGCCCGGGATGGCGGTGCCGGTGAGGGTCGGGGTGGTGTCGTTGGAGCTGCCGCCTTTAACGTTGCCGCCGGTACCGTTGTCATCAACAATCTCGTTGATGACCGGCACCTCCGGCAGCGCTGGCGTAGCCGGAACGTCATACGATCCCGGCAGGCTGGTGTTGCCCGCCACGTCGCTGGCGGTCAGGTTCAGGGTGACCGCGTCGCTTTGCGGCGGGGTCAGGGCGACGGAGAACTGCCCCTGGGCGTTGGTGACCCCGGTGCCCAGCACCACGTTGCCCGGGCCGGTCACCGTAATAATGGAACCCGCTTCGGCAGTGCCAGTCAGCGGCGTACCGCCGGAGACAATTCCGGTCACCACCGGCACGTCCGGTGCCTGGGTATCAACGATCAGGTTAACCGGCGTGCTTTCGCTGGTATTACCCGCCGCGTCGCGCGCCACCACGGTGATGGTATGGCTGGCATCGCTCAGCGTGGTGCCCTCGGGCAGCGGCAGCGTCCATTGGCCCCCGGCGTCGGCCTGTACCTCGCCTACGGCATTGCCGTCGATAACGACGGTGATGGTGCTGAGTGGTTCCCCGCTGCCGCTCAGGGTCGGAGTGGCGTTGTTCACATAAAGCTGGCCACCGGCCAGGGTGCTTTCAGAGATCGCAAGCAGCTGTGGGTTACCTGGCGGTTGGGTGTCGATGGTGAAGGCAAAATCGTTGCCCGCGCCGCTGACGTTCCCGGCAGCATCCACCGCCGCCACGGTCAGGGTAGTCGGGCCATCTCGCAGTTCCGGAGTGGTGATGCTCCAGCTGCCGTCAGTGACCAGGCTGCGTCCGACCTCCACGCCGTTGCTGTAAAGGATCACGGTGGTGCCGTTTTCGCCGGTGCCGGTGACGGTCGGGGTATTGTCGTTGCTGCTGCCGCCCGCCGGGAGGTTGTCATCCACGCTGCTGATAACCGGGATCGCCGGTACCTCGCTGTCGACGGTCACGGTGATGGTGTTTGAGATCGCCGAGACGTTACCCGCCTCGTCGGTGGCGGTCACGGTAAAGCTGTGCTGCCCCTGGGCCAGCTCGTCATCAGGCCGCCAGCTCCAGTTGCCGTTGATGTCGACCACCGCTTCGCCCACCTTGACGTTGCCCGTGGCGGTCTGGTCGTAGATGCTGATGGTGTCATCTGGCGTGCCCGTGCCGCTCAGTACCGGACGGGTATCGTTAGTGGCGCCGTTGTTGCCAACCGGGCCGGTAATTTCACTGACGTTATCGGTAATTACCGGGGCGGCAGGCTGATCCGGCGCGTCGGTATCGATGGTAATGCTCACCGGCTGCGACGGGGCGCTCTCGTTGCCCGCGCCATCTTTGTTGGTCACGGTCAGGCTGAGATCGTAGGTGCCGTTAGGCAGTCCTTCTGGCGGGGTCCAGCTCCAGCTCCCGTCTGGCTGGACGGTGGTTTCGCCGATTTTGGTAGTGCCGTCGTAGATGGTGACGATGTCGCCTTCCGTACCGGTACCGCTCAGGGTTGGGGTGGTGTCGCGGGTGCTGCCGCCGGAGGTGAGGATCGCTTCCTCGCCGCCGTCAGGATTGACGGTGATCTCCGGTAGCGCCGGAGTGTCCGGGGCGAGGGTATCAACCACCAGGTTAAAGCTCTCCGAGGTGGCGGTGTTGCCCAGCGCATCGCTGACGGTGGCGGTAATGGTGTGAGTGCCATTCCCCAGCGGGGTCGTCACTTGCAGGCTCCATTCGCCCTGCGCATTGGTGGTGGTGGTGCCCAGCAGAGTGGTGCCTTCATAGAGGGCGATCTGCGCGTTCGCCGGGCCGGTGCCGTAGAACACCGGACGGGTTTCGTCGGTGGGCACGTTGTTGCCCACATCACCCTGCACGCTGCCGGTGTTATCTGCCACCCGGGTAATGACCGGGGCGGCGGGGGCGGTGGTATCAACGGTCAGCGTAAAGGCGTCGGAGGCGGCGCTGTTATTCCCGGCGGTATCTTTCGCCACCACCGTGATGGCGTGCTCCCCATCCTCAAGCGCCGTCGCCGGGGTGAAGTTCCACTCGCCGCCGCTGCCCACCAGCGCGGTGCCCACCTCCACGCCATCCACCAGAATAGTGATGGTCGACCCGGCTTCACCGGTGCCGTAGAGGGTAGGGCGGTTGTCGTTGGTGGCGCTGTTGTTATCGATCACGCCAGCGGAGTCAGGCAGATCGTTGATCACCTGGACGATGGCAGGCGTACCCGGCGCGGTGGCATCGAGAATAATGCTCCAGGTGTTGGACGGGCCGCTGCGGTTGCCTTCACTGTCCACCGCTTCCGCCCGCAGGACGTAGCCGCCGTCCGCGCCCAGCGTGATGTTGGTAGACCAGGTGCCGTCTGCGTTGACGTTGGCAAAACCGACCTCCTCGTCGCCGTTATAGATGTAAATGGTGGCGCCCGGCTCACCGGTGCCAGTAATGAGCGGTTGGCGGTCATTAGTGACCTGCCCGTCGTTGACCACGCCGGTGATGTCGTCCATGCCATCCACCACGCTTACGATAACCGGCGCCTCGGGCGGGGTGACGTCCGGGGCGGCAACGCTGCTTTCCGGCCCGGTATTGCCCGCGGCATCGGTGGCGGTAACCGCCAGGCCTTCACCGTTGAGCCTTGGGGTGCTGAGAAGAATATTGAAGTTGCCGTCAGCGTCCGCTACCCCTCTGCCGATCACGTCGTCGCCATCGCGGATGGTCACGGTGCTGCCCGCCTCCGCCTTACCGGTAACGGTGGCGCCATTCAGGGAGATTTGCAGATCGGTTGGCGCGTCAGGCGGGGTGACATCCCCCACCACCGCAGTGGCGGGCTGGCTCTGGTTCCCGGCGGCATCGGAGGCCACCACGTTGAGGGTATCGCCTTCGTTTTGCGCCTCGTCGAGGGGGATCGTGAAGTCGCCGTTGGCATCGGCAGTGCCGCGGCCAATTTCGTCCCCGGCACCGTTGGTGATGATGATGTTACTGCCCGGCTCGGCGGTACCGACGACCTCGGTGCCGCCCGGGATCAGGCTAATGGTTGGCTGGTCCGGTGGCGTACGGTCGATGGTAAAAGCAAACGGCTCGGAGGGGGCGCTGGTGTTGCCCGTGGGATCCGTTTCCGTCAGGGTGAGGGAGTGTGGCCCGTCGGCAAGGGGAGTCTCCGGAGTAAAGCTCCAGGTGCCGTCTGCGCCGACAACGGTCTCGCCTACGAGCTGGCCGTTATCATAAATCCGGATGGTGCTGCCCGCCTCACCGCTGCCGTTCAGGGAAGGGCGGTTGGCGTCAGTGGTCTGCCCGGCGGCAATGACTCCCTGTATCGTGCCGGTGGTGTCATTCACCGTCACGCCGGATGGCGCATTCGGCGCGACGGTATCCACGGTAAAGCTGAAGGCCGGGGAGGCCGGTCCGGTGTTGCCCGCGCCGTCGGTGGCCCGGGTGGTGATCTGATGCGCCCCTTCGCCCAGCGCGCTGGCCGGGGTGAAGGTCCAGCTACCGTCGCTGTTGACCTGCGCGGTGCCGATGGCGTTGCCGTTGTCGTAAATCGTGATAGTGGCACCGGGTTCGCCGCTGCCGCTAAAGGTAGGGCGGGCGTCATCGGTGGTCTGGCCGCTGGTGAGCGACCCGGTTACGTTGCCCACGTCATCGACCACGCTGGCGACAACTGGCGCTGCGGGTGGGGTGGTATCTGCGGCGGTCACCGGGGTGCCCGGGCCGACGTTGCCTGCGCCGTCGGTTGGCGTGACGGTCAGGGTTTCCCCGTTGGTATAAGGCTTGCCGAGATCGACGGTGAATTCGCCGTTGCCGTTGGCCTGGCCCCGACCGATGACGTTGCCGTTGACATCGGTAACGGTGAGGGTGCTGTTGGGTTCGGCGCTCCCGCTAAGCTGGGTGCCATCTGCTGAGAATCGGAGGTTGGCGGGTGCGCCCGGCGGGGTGGTGTCGTTCGGGCTGCCCGGGAGGTTGGGGCTCCCGCCGTTGTCGCTGCCACCGCCGTTATTGCTGCCACCGCCGTTATCAATGCCGCCGTCACCGTCGCCATTACTTCCGCCACCACCACCACCGCCGCCACCGCCACCAGCGGCCAGCGCAATGCCCCCTGCGACCGCCACTCCGCCCAGCGCCCACGGCCAGATCGCCGCTTCGCCCGCGGACGCGGTTGTGGTTCCTGCCAGCAGGGCATCAATGGAGGCTATCGACTGATATTGCTCTGCTGCCATCGGGTCTGCAATCCACCACAGCGCACCGTTGTCCTCTTCCAGTACCAGCTGGCTGATACCGTTATCGCCGCTGACGAAGAAATTTTTGACGGTAATGGTTTCGCCGTCGGTCAGCTTAACAATCAAGTCATTCCCGCTGCGGTTGTACTCGAGAATGTCAGCCCGTTCAGCGTTGATTTTTACAATGGAGGAATCATTCAGCGTCACCTGAGACCCGTTTGTTACTGATTCGACGTGCGTCAGTTTGGAGATGACAGTGATTTTACTCATGTGTATTACTCCCGGCAGAGTGCAGAGAAACGGCGTCTATTTTTCGCCATTTCTTTTCAGCAGATTAAGCGCCACCCAAAGGGATATTGTTTATTTAAAACAATGACCCTGGGTAATTATGTGAAAGTGATTAAAAGCTGCCGATATAGCGATGGTGGCAGCGACATTTAGCCTTTGATACTCAAGAGATAATGCGATTGGGAATATGTTTTCAGCGGTAAAATCCTTGTCTTTAATAATGGTAAGAATTTGTGATTGACTGAATTTGATATAGCCAGAAAGTACCAGAAGTGCAAATTAAGCGTGAGTTAATAAATGGTTAGTCATATTTAAAATATTGCGCTGTGCAGTGTGAAAATGGCGGTGGCAGGCGTGGCGCGGCTTGCAGGTGTCTGCTGAGCGAGGCGTGTGTAGAGATTTTTGTTTTTAATTTAATGAGATAGCGGCATTTGGTGAGGGGGAGGTATTTTATAGGGGTATTTTAGTGTGGCTGTATAAATATTTAAATGGGAGTGAAGTTGATATTGAATATGATATATTTGAGAAGGTTTTTAATATTGTCGAATCTGGGTTGAATTAATAAAGAGTTGTGCTATTTAGATGGGCGTATAAGTTAAGGCAACCAGGTTATTTGGTAGAAATGTTATTACGGTGGGAGAGATCACATTATTTTCTTCTTGTGGGGAATGAAGAGAAGTATATGTGGCGAAGTAGGGGTTCCGTTCACCTCACGTTTTCTGCTTCTGTTACGCCTGAACCGGTGAACGTGCCAGGGTGGCTCAATCGCCACCACCCTGGCGACCCGGGCTCCCGGCAATTTTGTCTTCGGCTTATTCCCTTCGGCTATCGGGGCGGGCGTGATCCTTGCGCCTCGCCCCGGCCTGCGGTCAACGCCTCAGCGATTTTTATCCGGACACGATAGTCGCTGTAAGCTATTTATTTTGTTTGACTTTTTCATTGCTGTTTTTCGTTTTCGGGTTTTTGGTTTTGTAGGCCGGGTCAGGCGTAGCCGCCACCCGGCGGGGGGTGAGTTAACCGGTGATAATATGATTCTGGTTCACCAGCTCCTCGTAGGTGGTCTGCACGTTATCCAGCGTCACCAGCGTGGCCGGGGCAAAGCTGGTGCCTGCACCATCCCGGTCGAGCGTGATTGTCGTGCTGCCATCGCCGTTGCTGGTGAGATGGAGATAATCCCCCAGCGTGTTGCCATCGCCATTCCAGCCCACCAGCAGCTGGCTGATGTCGATTTTGTCGCCCTGCGCCAGCGAGAAGTTACCGACGTGCTCCCCGCCGTTATCGCTGAGCACGTTATAAATCAGCGTCTCGCCCGTGGTACTGGCACTCAGGGTGCTCACCAATGGCTCCTCGCTCTGGGCAAACGCCGCGGTTGCCGCTGATGCCGTCGGTGGGTTCGGGGCCAGCGGGTCGACGTTAATCGTCCAGGTCTCGGAGATCAGGCTGTGATTGCCGCGGCGGTCAACCGCATCGGCGGTCAGAGAGTGGAGCCCATCGGTCAGACTGGCGGAGACCTGGAACGACCAGTTACCTGCCGAATCCACCTCCGTAAAGCCGATCTGCATCTGCTCGCTGTAGACATAAATTTTGGTGCCGACCTCACCGGTGCCGGAGATGAGCGGCGTGCGGTCATCTGATAAGGTCCCGCTCACGATGGTGCCGATGGCGTCCGGAACGTTATCCACCACGTTGGTGATGATCGGTGTGGCCGGCGGGGTCGTGTCGTCGGCTTCTACCGTACCGGGCGCGCTGGTGTTGCCCGCTTTATCGGTAGCGGTAAGCGTCATGATCTCCCCGTTCAGTTTGGCGGTAGGCAGGGTGAAGGAGAAGCTACCCGATTCGCCGACAATCAGCTCGCCGAGTTTAGTGGTGCCTTCCATGACGACCACGGTGCTACCCACTTCCGCCGTGCCGGTGAGCGCCAGACCATTATCGGAGACATCCAGCCCTGCAGGCGGTGCCGGTGGCGTGGAGTCCAGGGCGGTGGCCTGCGCCGGCTGGCTCTGGTTCTGGGCGGTATCGAAGGCGTAGACCGTCAGCACCTCGCCGTTGAGCTGGTTCGGGGCGATATTGACGGTGAATTTACCGTCGGCACCCACGGTGCCGGTACCTATCTCCTGGCCCGTGGCGTCGCGTACCGAGATGCGGGCATCCACTTCCGCTTCACCGCTCACGCTGTCGCCCGTCGCGGCGACGGAGAGGGCTGTCGGTGCCGCTGGCGGGGCGATGTCCGGCACAGGCAGCGAAGAGGCTGGACCTTCGTTACCCGCCCGGTCAGTAGCCACGGCGCTCAGGGTTTCGCCATTGACCTGCGGAGTGGTCAGGGTCAGCGAAAATGCCCCATTGACGTCCGCGGTGGCCGTACCCAGGCTATCACCCAGGTCGTTGGTCACCGTAACCGTCGAGTTGGGCTCGGCGCTACCGGTGACGATGGTGCCAGTGGCATTGATGGCGAGGCCACTCGGCGCGGCGGGCGGCGTGCGGTCGACGGTAAATTCAAACGGCGCGGAAGAGGGGCTCAGATTGCCCGCAATATCCGTCTCCGTCAGGGTAAAGGTCTGTAGCCCTTCCGTCAGCGGCTCGGCAAGCTGGTAGCTCCAGGAGCCGTTGTCCGGAACGATGATCTCCGCCACCAGCAGATCGTTGTGGTAGAGGGTAATGGTGCTGCCGGGATCGCCCGTACCGCTCAGCACCGGCTGGTTGTCATCGGTAAAACCCCCGGAGGTGATGAACCCCTGGATGTTGCCTACCTCATCCATCACCTGCAGAACCGGCGCATTCGGGGCGACGGTATCGATGGTGAGGTTGAACGCGGGAGAGTCCGGGCTGGTATTGCCTGCCGGGTCGGTGGCGCTGGCGGTGATCTGATGCAAGCCGTTAGCGAGATCGGCGGTGGGGGTAAACGTCCAGCTACCGTCACTGTTCACTACCGTGCTGCCGATGTTCTTCCCGTTATCATACACCGTGATGGTCGAACCGGCCTCGCCGCTGCCGCTAAAGACCGGGCGCGGATCGTCGGTGGTCTGATCGCTGTTCAGCGCCCCGGTCAGGCTGCCGGCGTTGTCGTCAGCGATAATAATCATGGGCGCATCTGGCGGGGTGGTATCCGCGGCGGTAAGGCTGGTGGGCGGACTAACGTTGCCGGAGCTGTCGGCGGCTGTGGCCGTCAGCGTCTCGCCGTTGGTGTAGGGCACCCCCAGCTCGACGGTAAATTCACCATTGCCGTTGGCTTTGGCTTTGCCCACCACGTTACCGCTGGCATCGGTGATGGTTACCATGCTGTTGGCTTCGGCGCTGCCGAGCAGCTGGGTGTTACCGTTGGCGAAATGCAGGTTAGTGGGCGCGCCGGGCGGCGTGGTATCCTGCGCTACCGGACCCGGATCGATGCGATCGTCACCGCCCCCACCGCCGCCGCCCCCACCGCCTGCTGCCAGCGCAATGCCCCCCGCTGCGGCCACGCCACCCAGCACCCACGGCCAGATAGGAGTATCGCCCGATGAGCTACTGACGTTACCGGCAATCAACGCGTCGGTTGACGGGATCGACTGGTAACGCTCAACCGCCAGCGGATCTTCAATCCACCACAGCGCGCCGTTTTCATTCAGTACCAGCTGATGATCGTTGATGTAGTAGTTCTTCAGCGTCACGGTTTCGCCGTTGGTCATCCTGACCAGCAAATCGTTATTGCTGCGGGAATAACTGGCAATATCGCCCCTGCCTGCATCGAGCTTAACAACGGAATCCTCGCCCAGAATGATCTGGTTACCTTCTGCGACTGTTTGTTGATGCGTCAGTCTGGAGATAACAGTGAATTTACTCATTTGTATGACTCCCAACAGAGTGTAATGAATGCTGTGTGTAAAAATCGTTTTTCTTTCAGCAGAGTTTAAGCGTCCCGAAGGAGACACTATTTGTCAGAAATAATGTTCTGCTGTAATAGTTTTTCTGCGACTTTTTTGTTTTTTGCGCAGGCGTGATGATTGCCATCCCTGTTATTTATATTGCTGGCTTTTTATAAGTGCATTAAAGGATATAGTCATAAAGAACCAAAAGCGCAAATGACGAAGCGGTGAAATAAAGCATAGGCGCTTACTTAACCGCGTTGAAACCTAATAAACCAGTGGGCAATCGCCAGAATTATTGATTAAAATGTTGTATTTTATCTATTTTTATTCTGATGTGTCGGGTTTTGTTAGTGCGGATGATGAAGCGGAGATTGCGAGAGATCACAAGTTTCATCGCTGGATTAGCTTTTATATTTATTAAATTCGAGGGCGCGATAACACGCTATTTATTATATTTTCGCCACCGGCTAATAGAAGCGTTGCTGAATTTTTGAATAATACAAAGGTATGATTTTTTCTCGTCTGGATAACGCCTTCTACAAAACGCTCTACGACGTTTGTACTATTTTTTGCGCGTTTATTATTTTCTGAAAGGCAGTATAGAACAGGCGGGATTTTTTACCGGAGCAATTATTAATAAATATTATTGTATCAGGTCGAAATTTTACTGACGCCGCATCGCCTGGATCTCAATGGCAATGGCGATGCGATCGTCCACCACCAGCGCAAAGCGATCCATCTTGTACGCTGAACGGGAGATGGCGGTGGTGGCATGCAGCGCGATCGCCTCGTCCGGCAGACGATCGAGCGTGGCTTCGAGGATCACCGGACGACTGAGATCCCGGACGGTGAGAGTGCCGAACGCGCGGTAATGATCGTCCTTAACTTTCACCACCCGGGTGCTGGTAAAGGTGATCGTCGGGTAGCGGGCGGCGTCAAAAAACATATCGCTTTTCAACTGCCAGGTGAGCAGATTGTTGGAGGCCTGAAGTGTGGCGACCGGCACCGACACCCGGATGCGATCGTCATATTCATTGTCCGGGTTCAGCGTGACCGTCCCCGTCACCCCCTGGAGATGCGCCCAGGAGGGTATGCCGCCGAAGGCGCGCCACGACAGCCTGATGGCGGTCTTCTGCGTGTCGATGACATAGACGACGGGGGCGGCGTAAAGCGACGGGCAAGCGATCATGAAGACCAGCAGAAGAATGCGGCGCAGCATAGGGGGCTCTCCCATTCACAGGTTGCAAGTTAACGCATCAGCGCGCAGGCTTGTTTGGTGTAAGAGGGGTGTTGCCCTGCGTGAGAATAAGCGTAGAAACAGGGAAGCGCGTGAGCAAGGGGTTTCAGAAGAGTGTTAAATATGCGTTTGTAGCGGGTTCACAGTTTGAGAAAGTTTCAGGTGAGCGTCGCGATAACGCCGGGGCCATTTGGGTCTACCTCGCCATATAAGTGAATGTCTGCGTTGACGTTATCCTCTGGCACCTGCGTAACCCATCGCACCTGGCACCAACGCCTGTGTTATGATAAAGAACTCCTTAACTCAACTTCTTATGATGTAGCGTCTATGACTCTTTCCAGCGAAAAACAGACAGAAATCTCCTCTGAAACCATTGGGCGGACATTGCGTCGTCGCCCGCTGGCGCGCAAAAAATTGTCCGAGATGGTGGAAGAAGAGCTGGAGCAGATGATCCGTCGCCGTGAGTTTGCCGAAGGTGAACAGCTGCCCTCTGAACGTGAGCTGATGGCCTTTTTTAATGTCGGGCGACCTTCAGTGCGCGAGGCGCTGGCGGCACTCAAACGCAAAGGGCTGGTGCAGATCCAGAACGGCGAGCGCGCCCGTATTTCGCGCCCCTCTGCGGACACCATCATTAGCGAACTCTCCGGTATGGCAAAAGATTTCCTCGCCCATCCGGGTGGGATCGCTCATTTTGAGCAGCTGCGCCTGTTCTTTGAGTCCAGCCTGGTGCGCCATGCTGCACAGCATGCCAGCGATGAGCAGATTGCCCTGCTGGAAAAAGCCCTGACGTTGAACAGCCAGTCGCTGGATGACAATGCGCTGTTTATTCGCTCCGACGTGGAATTTCACCGCGTGCTGGCGGAGATCCCCAACAACCCGATCTTTTTGGCGATCCACGTGGCGCTGATCGACTGGCTGATTGCCGCGCGCCCCACGGTACCGGAGCAGGCGCTGCACGAGCATAATAACACCAGCTATCAACAACATATCGCCATCTTTAACGCTATCCGCAGCCACGATCCCGATGCGGCTGAAGAGGCATTACAGGCCCACCTCACCAGCGTTTTCGCCACCTGGCACGCCTTCGAGCAGGGCAAAAAACGCCGCAAATAATCGCCTCGATGATTTAGTGAACTCGATCGCGTTCTGCGCATTTCGATCGCGCTGTTTTTAATGTGTCTGGTATAACAGGTATAAAGGTCTACCATTATCGCGTCATCACATTACATTCGAGGTATCTATGTCCGTCACGCTTAAAGGGGTTATGCCCGCACTGCTTACACCGTTCGATCGCAACCAGCAGCTGGATACGCAAAGCTTGCGCCAGCTGGTACGGTTCAACATTGCCCAGGGCATCGATGGCCTCTATGTTGGGGGATCTACCGGCGAAGCCTTCGTGCAGAACAGCGCCGAACGTCAGGAAGTGCTTGAGATCGTTGCTGAAGAAGCAAAAGGCAAAGTCACCCTGATCGCCCATGTCGGCACCGTCAGCACCCACGAGAGCCAGCAGTTGGCCCAGGCGGCCAGCCGTTATGGCTATGACGCCGTCTCTGCGGTCACGCCCTTCTACTATCCGTTCAGCTTTGAAGAGCATTTCGATCACTATCGGGAAATTATTGATTCAGCAGATGGGTTGCCGATGGTGGTCTACAACATCCCGGCCCTGAGCGGGGTCAAACTCTCTCTGGATCAGATCAATACGCTGGTGACCTTACCCGGCGTGGGCGCGCTGAAGCAGACCTCCGGCGATCTCTATCAGATGGAGCAGATCCGCCGGGCACACCCGGATCTGGTGCTGTACAACGGTTACGATGAGATTTTCGCCTCCGGCCTGCTGGCGGGTGCGGATGGTGGCATCGGCAGCACCTATAACATCATGGGCTGGCGCTATCAGGGGATCGTCAGGGCGCTAAAGGAGGGGGATATCGCCACCGCCAAAGCGTTGCAGGTCAAGTGTAATGAAGTGATCGACCTGCTGGTCAACGTGGGCGTATTCCGCGGCCTGAAAACGGTGCTGCACTATATGGACGTGATTGATGTTCCGCTGTGCCGCAAGCCGTTTGCCCCTGTCGATGAACAGTATCTCCCCGCGCTACGGGCATTAGCGCAGCGGCTCCAGCAAGAAAAAGAGCAACGTTAAGACAACGCCGGATGCCGGGCATACCCGGCATTACTAAAGCTGTATCCTGCAAAACAGCGTATGGGTTTACCCATTGCGGAGACTGACATGAATACAATGACTCAAAATGTCCCGTGGTATCGTTGCCTCAACCGTCAGCAGTGGCGCGCGTTTTCTGCCGCCTGGGTCGGTTATGTTCTTGATGGTTTTGATTTTGTCCTCATCGCTCTTGTTTTAACCGATATAAAAACCGAATTCGGCCTGACCACCCTTCATGCCGCGAGCCTGATCTCCGCCGCCTTTATCTCCCGCTGGTTTGGCGGTCTGGTGCTGGGCGCAATGGGGGATCGCTACGGTCGCCGTCTGGCGATGGTGAGCAGCATTATCCTCTTTTCCGTCGGGACGCTGGCGTGCGGCCTGGCCCAGGGCTATACCACCATGTTCATCGCCCGTCTGGTGATCGGCATGGGGATGGCGGGGGAGTATGGCTCCAGCGCCACCTATGTGATTGAAAGCTGGCCCAAACACCTGCGTAACAAAGCCAGTGGTTTCCTGATCTCGGGCTTCTCCGTCGGCGCGGTGGTGGCGGCTCAGGTCTATAGCCTGGTGGTGCCGGAGTGGGGCTGGCGGGCGCTCTTCTTCATCGGCATTTTGCCGATCGTTTTTGCCCTCTGGCTGAGAAAAAATATTCCGGAAGCCGAAGACTGGAAAGAGAAGCAGCAGAGTAATGCGCCCGTGAAAACCATGGTCGATATTCTCTATCGCGGTGAACATCGGGTTATCAATATTATGATGACCCTGGTGGCCGCCGTCTCGCTGTGGTTCTGCTTCGCAGGCCAGCTGGAGAGCGCGGCGATTGTGGCCTTGCTCGGCCTGCTGTGCGCGGGGATCTTCATTAGCTTTATGGTGCAAAGCAACGGCAAGCGCTGGCCGACCGGCGTCACCCTGATGGTGGTGGTGCTGTTTGCCTTCTTATACTCCTGGCCGATTCAGGCGCTGTTGCCTACCTGGCTGAAAACCGATCTGGCTTACGATCCCGCCACCGTTGCTCAGGTGCTGTTTTTCAGCGGCTTTGGTGCGGCGGCAGGCTGCTGCGCCGGGGGCTTCCTTGGCGACTGGTTGGGCACGCGCAAAGCCTATGTCTGTAGCCTGCTCGCCTCGCAGCTGCTGATCATTCCGGTATTTACCCTTGGCGGCAGCAGCGTCTGGGTGCTGGGCCTGCTGCTCTTCTTCCAGCAGATGCTTGGACAGGGCATCTCAGGGATCCTGCCTAAACTGATCGGAGGCTATTTTGATACCGAACAGCGCGCGGCCGGGCTCGGGTTTACCTACAACGTCGGCGCGCTCGGCGGTGCACTGGCCCCGGTTCTGGGGGCGTTTATCGCTCAACGTCTCGATCTGGGCACCGCGCTCTGCTCGCTCTCGTTTGGTCTGACGTTCGTCGTCATTTTGCTGATTGGTTTTGATATGCCGTCCCGCGTTCAGCGCTGGCTGCATCCTGAAGCCCTGCGTACCCACGATGCCATCGACGGCAAACCGTTCAGCGGCGCCATTGTGGCCGGCAAAAGGGCGAGCCAGCTTGCCAAACACTAAGGCTGAATTTTTAACGGAGGAGTTATGTCGTTCCTTGATGAACTGGATGCAAACATAAAAGCCCGGGGCGGGCTGATCGTCTCGTGTCAGCCGGTACCACAAAGCCCGCTGGATAAGCCGTTGATCGTCGCGGCGATGGCGCTGGCGGCGGAGCAGGCGGGTGCCGTGGCGCTGCGTATCGAAGGTATTGAAAACCTGCGGGCGGTGCGTGCCGTGGTAAGCGTGCCGGTTATTGGCATTATTAAACGCGATCTGCCCGATACCCCGGTGCGTATTACGCCCTGGCTGGAGGATGTGGATGCGCTGGCTGAGGCAGGCGCCAGCATTATTGCGTTTGACGGCACACAGCGCACGCGGCCTGTGCCGGTTGAGGCCCTGCTGGCGCGCATCCGGCACCATCAGCTGATCGCGATGGCAGACTGCGCCTCGCAGGAGGAGGGGCTGTATTGCCATCAATTGGGGGTTGAACTGATTGGCACCACGCTGTCGGGATATACCTCAGACGTTACGCCCGTCGAGCCGGACCTGGCGCTGGTTTCAACCCTGAGTCAGGCCGGGTGCCGGGTGGTGGCCGAAGGGCGCTACAACTCACCGGAGCTGGCCGCGCAGGCTATGAAGCACGGGGCATGGGCCGTGACGGTAGGCTCTGCCATCACCCGCCTGGAGCATATCTGTCAGTGGTATCGGGACGCCTTACAGGACGCGACAAAATGATCACGCTGGCTATTGATATTGGCGGGACCAAACTCGCCGCGGCGCTGGTCGACCGCGAGCTGAGGATTATTGAACGCAGGGAGATCCCCACCCCTGCCAGCAAAACGCCGGATGCGCTGGAAGCGGCGCTGTGCGAGCTGGTCACCCCGCTATACCGCCGGGCGCAGCAGTTCGCTATCGCCTCGACAGGGATTATCCAGCAAGGGGTACTCACCTCCATTAACCCGGCAAATCTGGGCGGGCTGGCGCATTTTCCGCTGGTGAAATCGGTCTCGGCTATAACCGGGCTCCCCGGCGTGGCGCTAAACGATGCCCAGGCCGCGGCGCTGGCGGAGTATCAACACATGCCAGATGCCGTGCGCGATATGGTCTTTATCACCGTTTCGACCGGCGTAGGGGGCGGGATGATCCATAACGGCAGCCTGGTGACCGGCTCCGGTGGGTTGGCCGGACACTGCGGCCACACTCAGGCCGACCCGAACGGACCGCGCTGCGGCTGCGGGCGGATCGGCTGTGTGGAAGCGATCGCCTCAGGCCGGGGTATCGCCGCGGCGGCAGAAGGGGAGCTTTGCGGGCTGGATGCGAAAGCCATCTTTGCCCGCGCCGCAGAGGGACATGCCCAGGCGGGGAGATTGATTGCGCGTTCCGCCCGGACGCTGGCGCGGCTCATTGCGGATATAAAAGCGCTGACCGACTGTCAACGGGTGGTCATTGGCGGCAGCATTGGCCTGGCCGACGGCTATCTCACGCAGGTACAGCATCACCTTGCGCAGGAGCCCGCTGTTTATCAGACCGAACTCTGCTCAGCCCGCCATCGCGGCGACGCGGGGCTGCTGGGTGCTGCATTATGGGCAAAAGGAGCGTGGCAATGATTGTGGGTGATATCAACCGTCTGCAGGCTGCCGGTCTGTCGACGGTGTTCTGTCAGGCGATCGACCAGGCCCTGAGCGCGGGGCTAGCGCAGCTGGCGCCGGGTAGCTATCCGCTGCAGGGCGAGAAGATGTTCGTCAACGTGATGCAGTTTGAGACCCAGCGCGCTGAGCAAAAACGTGCCGAGCTGCACCGCAACTATATCGATATCCAGATCCTGCTGGAGGGAGAAGAGCACATTTATTACGGACTGGCGGGAAGCGCCCGGGCCTGCGATGCGTGGCACGAGGAGGAGGATTATCAGCTCTGTGACCGCATCGGGAATGAACAGTGCCTGACGTTGAAGCCGGGGATGTTTGCCATTTTTATGCCGGGCGAACCCCATAAGCCGGGCTGTTTTACCGCGAAGCCCGGTATGCTTAAAAAAGCGGTGATTAAACTGCATCATCGCGCGCTGACTGACCTTCATAACAGGCTTTAACTCTTCCTACACTCATCTGACGCCCGCAGACAGCGGTTTGCGGTGCGGACAGAGGATATTCAGCAACATGCGTCATTCTCATGGCCCGTCAGGCGTGCTCCGCAATCTTCAAGCCGGGCCATTTTCATCTCCCGAGTACAAGTCTTATCGTCGCGAGGCTATTTTTCCCGCCACAGCTACGCTTTACCATCACATTATTGCGACACACACGATAAACGACGGAGAGATTATGAAAGCCATTGCCATTACCCGTTCTGCCCCTGACAACATCGCGTTCCTGCAGGATATCGAATTGCCGCAGCCGCAAGCGACAGGACACGATCTGCTGATTGAAGTGAAAGCCATCTCCGTAAACCCGGTGGATACCAAGGTCCGCGCCGGTTTTACCGGCGATACGCCGCGTGTTCTCGGCTGGGATGCCGTGGGCGTTGTGGCGGCGGTGGGCGAGGCGGTAACGCTTTTCGCGCCCGGGGATGAAGTCTGGTATGCCGGTGCGCTGGGACGGCCTGGCAGCAACAGCGAGTTTCAGCTGGTGGATGAGCGCATTGTCGCCCTGAAGCCCAAAACCCTGGATAACGCATCCGCTGCCGCAATGCCGTTAACCGCTATCACCGCATGGGAGATGTTGTTCGATCGCCTGGGCATTCAGGAGCAGGGTAATGAAAGCGACACGCTGCTGATCGTCGGCGCGGCGGGCGGAGTGGGGTCGATTCTGGTGCAGCTGGCGCGCAAGCTGACGAAAATGACTGTAGTAGGTACGGCCTCACGCCCGGAAAGCCAGCAGTGGGTGCGGGAAGCGGGGGCGCATCACGTTATCGATCACAGCAAGCCGCTGTCGGAAGAATTAGCCGCCGCGGGTATCAAAGAGGTGACCCACGTCGCCAGCCTGACCCATACCGCAGCGCACTATGATGAGATTATTAAGGCGCTAGCGCCGCAGGGCAAACTGGCGCTGATCGACGATCCCGATACGCTCGACGCCCGTCCGCTGAAAGCAAAAAGCATCTCCCTGCACTGGGAGTTTATGTTCACCCGCTCTATGTTTGAGACCGCCGATATGATTGCCCAGCACCAGATGCTGACCCGCGTGGCAAATCTGATTGACGAGCAGGTGCTTACCACGACGCTGGGTGAGCATTACGGGGCGATTACGGCGGCGAATGTGCAGAAGGCCCATGCGCAGCTCGAGACCGGGCGTGCGGTCGGGAAGATTGTACTGGAGGGGTTCTGAGATGGCCACCTCTGACATCATCTCGCTTATAGCGGTTCTGAAGGCGAAGCCCGGCAAACGTGACGCGCTGAAGACGGCCTTACAGGCGCTGCTGCTGCCGACCCGTCAGGAGCCGGGCAACGTTGAGTATCAGCTGTTTCAGCTGCGCGATACGCCGGACATGTTTTACGTCCGGGAAGCCTGGCGAGGCCAGAAGGCACTAGAGGCTCACATTGCGCTGCCCCATTTCCAGGCCTTTATCCTGCAGATGGATGAGTTGCTGGCGGAGCCGCTGCGGCTGGATTACCTGACGGCGGTAGAGGCTTAAGGATTCTGTTGAGGGACGCAGGGAAGGTTAGAGTACTGGAATAGAGGGACGGTAGAAACAAAAAAGCCCGCATTGCGGGCTTTCAGGACTTTGTATCAGGCTCTGGTGACCGTTAACAAAGAATTTTGGTGGAGCTGGCGGGAGTTGAACCCGCGTCCGAAATTTCTACATCCTCGGTACTACATGCTTAGTCAGTCTTTACATTCGCTGGCCAGCTGCGGACGGACACGCCACTGACAAACTAGCCTGATTAGTTTTAACGCTTCAACCCCAGGCAGGGCCTCCACGCGATCTCTTTTGGGTTTGACCTCTCTTTGATCCCCGTCTTAAGAGCGGAAGCTAGGGAGAGAGGGCTCTTAGCAGGTTATTAAGCTGCTAAAGCGTAGTTTTCGTCGTTTGCGACTATTTTTTTGCGGCTTTTTACGAGGCAAACCGCCCCTCGGCATGCACCTTGGGTTTCGCAAATCCCGTCGAATCCAGAATCAGCCCCAATAGTGTTACAGCAAGTATACCAGAATTTGCAGACCGGTTACCACCCCGGAACGCTAACTTATTGAATCGCTCAATAAGTATCCGGAAATTAACGGCCTGCGTGCTTCATGATGCGCGCTTTATCGACCTGCCACTCGCGATCTTTCACATCGTTACGCTTGTCGTGCTGCTTCTTACCTTTCGCCACGCCGATTTTCACTTTGCACCAGGCGTTCTTCCAGTACAGCGACAGGGCGAGCACGGTGTAACCTTCGCGGTTGATACGCCCGAAGAGCGAATCCAGCTCACGTTTGTTCAGCAGCAGCTTACGGGTGCGGGTCGGATCGCAAACATAGTGAGAAGAGGCGACCGTCAGCGGCTGAAAGTTCGCGCCAAACAGAAAGGCTTCGCCATCCTTAAAGATCACGTAGCTGTCACCGATGTTGGCTTTACCCGCGCGCAGCGATTTAACTTCCCAGCCCTGCAGCGCAAGGCCAGCTTCGAATTCTTCTTCGATGAAATACTCGTGGCGGGCACGCTTGTTGAGCGCAATGGTTGCCGAGCCAGGTTTATGTGCTTTTTTCTTCGTCATAAGTGTCGTAAAGCCGTAGGTAATCTGATGTCAAAAAGTCACCTCATTGCGTCCTGTGAGGTCTAACGCGCTATATTAGCATGAGATAAGGCTCAGCGTTTTTTTAACAGGTGATAAATGTTATTATTTGTTGGTTGTTTGATCAGGAAAAATGTTATGCCTCAGATTAGTCGTACTGCGCTTGTCCCTTACAGTGTGGAACAGATGTACCAGTTAGTGAATGACGTACAGTCATATCCGCAGTTTATCCCGGGGTGCACCGGGAGCCGCGTGCTGGAGTCAGGCCCGACGCAAATGACGGCGGCAGTGGATGTCTCCAAGGCCGGGATCAGCAAAACCTTCACTACCCGTAACACGCTGACCAATAACCAGAGTATTCTGATGCATCTGGTGGATGGTCCTTTCAAAAAACTGATGGGTGGATGGAAGTTCGTTCCGCTGAGTGCCGATGCCTGCCGGATCGAATTCCATCTTGACTTCGAGTTTACCAACGCCCTGATTGAGCTGGCGTTTGGCCGCATATTTAAAGAGCTGGCGGCCAATATGGTTCAGGCGTTCACCGTGCGCGCCAAAGAGGTCTACAGTGCAGCCTGAGATCGTGGTGGAAGTGGCTTACGCGTTGCCGGAAAAGCAGTATCTACAGCGCGTTACGCTGGAAGAGGGCGCGACCGTTGAAGAAGCGATCCATGCTTCTGGCCTGCTGACCTTGCGAAGCGATATCGATCTGGCGAAAAACAAAGTCGGTATTTACAGCCGTCCGGTGAAGCTAAGCGATACTCTGAAAGATGGCGATCGGGTCGAGATTTACCGTCCGCTGATTGCCGATCCGAAGGAGCTACGCCGTCAGCGTGCGGAGAAAGCGGCTAAATAAGCGGGGTTTCCCGGCGGCGCTGCGCTTTCCGGGTTTACAGGCAGCGAGAGAAAACAAAAAAGGTGCTCAGTGAGCACCTTTTGCATTTCTGAAACCTTACTCGTCGGTGAGCGCTGGTTTGTTGTCGATATTGGTCAGAACGCCGCTGCTGTTGAAAGTCAGCGTCAGGGTCTGCTGCGACACGTTTTCGTGGCCCGGTTGCTGGCGGAAGACGTAGAACCAGGTGTTAGTGCCGAATGGATCGGACATCATCGGTGTGCCCAGGGCATAAGCGACCTGCTGTTGCGTCATGCCGACGCGAATTTTAGACACATCGTTAGGTGCGAGATAGTTCCCCTGGTTGATGTCAGGGCGGTAAACCACTTTTTCCAGCGTGGAGCAGCCTGCGGTCATCATCAGAAGAACCGCTGCGGCAGCGGTCAGCGTTTTACAGCGCATAGTGATTTGATTCCTTTTCGGGCCCGGGCAATACGCGACGGCTCATATGTAATATGCCGATGATAATAGACCTTTCACCACATTAAAACCTCTGGCGGCCGGTCTGTCGGCGTTTTTATTGTTCTGTATGACCCTGAGATACCGAAAAAGTTTACGCAGCCAGCAGTTCTTTCGCATTCGCCAGCGTATTGCGGGTGACTTCACTGCCACCCAGCAGACGCGCCAGCTCCTGCAGACGGGCGCGTTTGTCCAGCGGCTGCATATGCGTTTCCGTCATCTCGCCATCGGTCTCTTTGCTGACAAAGAAGTGATGGTGGCCACAGCCAGCAACCTGCGGCAGGTGGGTCACACACATTACCTGGGTGGACTCGCCAAGCTGACGCAGCAGTTTGCCCACGACCGCCGCGGTCGGGCCGCTGATACCAACGTCCACTTCATCGAAGATCAGCGCCGGGGTTTCCATTTTCTTCGCGGTGATCACCTGAATCGCCAGGGCAATACGCGACAGCTCACCGCCCGACGCGACCCGGGAGATAGGCTGCAGCGGTTGCCCCGGGTTGGTGGTGACCCGGAATTCAATGCGGTCTGCGCCTTCAGCCGTCAGGTGGTTGGCTTCGAACTTGACATCAACGGTGAAGACGCCGTGGGGCATCGACAGCAGATGCATGCTCTCGGTGATGTGCTGGCTCAACTCCTGAGCATAGCGCTGACGCACGTTGTGCAGCTGCGTCGCCGTTTCCAGAGCCTGCTTATGATGGACGCTGACGGCCAGAGAGAGGGTCTCCAGCGAGTCGGCCTGATCGTCGAGCTGATTCTGCTCATCAAGCAGGGACTGGTGAAAATTGGGCAACTCTTCAGGTGAAACGTGGTGCTTGCGCGCAAGGGAGATCTGACGCGAAATACGCTGTTCCAGTTCAAACAGGCGGTTAGGGTCCAGATCCAGTCGCTCACAGTAATGGCGCAGCTCGTCACTCGCTTCGGAGATCTGAATCGCCGCCTCTTCCAGCATATCGAGCATGCCGGAGACTTTACTGTCCATACCGGCCAGTTCGGTCACGAGCTGGCGTGCGGCATACAGCTGGCTTTGCAGATTCACATCTTCGCCATCGGCCAGCAAATTCAGCGCCTGCTGGCTGGTGGAGAGCAGCTGACCGCTGTTGGCCAGGCGCTTGTACTCTTCGTCAATCTGCTCAAACTCGCCCGCCTGGGGGCTGAATTCGTTTAACTCTTTCAGCTGATAGGCCAGCAGTTCGGCGCGGGCCGCACGCTCCTGGCTCTGCTGTTGATGCAGCGCCAGTTCGCGGCAGCTTTGATGCCACTGACGATAGTGAGCAGCCATCAGCTGCATCAGCGCAGATTCACCGGCGTAGCCGTCGAGCAGCGACTTCTGCTGTTCAGGTTTGATAAGCTGCTGATGGGCATGCTGGCCGTGGATCTGGATTAACAGCTGGCCCAGCTCGCGCAGCTGGGAGAGCGGCACCGCGGTACCGTTGATAAAGCCACGGGAGCGGCCATCACTGTTGAGAACACGGCGAAGTAAGCACTCACGTCCGTCTTCAAGCTGGTTTTCTTCAAGCCAGCGCAGCGCGGCGGGAGTGTCCTTGAGGGAAAAACGGGCGCACAGATCGGCGCGGCTGGCACCAGCGCGCACCATGCTGCCATCAGCACGACCGCCAAGGCAGAGCCCCAGCGCGTCAATCGCAATAGATTTACCGGCCCCGGTCTCGCCGGTGATAGCCGTCATACCGCTGTTGAAATCAATTTCGAGCTCACGCACGATGGCGAAGTTGCTGATGGTCAGTTGTGCCAGCATAAACGTTTTCCTGTATGAAAAACCATGACTGTGTTTGTGTACAGTATAATCTGGTTTTTTATACAGTAAAGTGCTGGATGCTATTTCAGAACAATTTTTTCGACCAGCCGAGCTTGGAGCTTAATGTGTTGAAATAGCTGTAGTCTTTAGGGTGAATAAGATTCAGGTGATAATCGCAGCGGCGGATCAGCACATCTTCACCTTCCTGAATAGGTAGCGCGATTTGGCTGTCGCAGCTGATCTCCAGGTCGTTGCGGCGGTGGGAAAAGCGCAGACGAATGGTGCTGCTGCTGTTAATCACCAGCGGGCGGGCTGAAAGGGTATGCGGGAACATCGGCACCAGGGTGATGGCATCCAGCGAAGGCGTCAGGATCGGGCCGCCCGCCGAGAGCGAGTAGGCTGTCGAGCCGGTCGGCGTCGATATGATCAGCCCATCGGAGCGCTGCGAGAAGGCAAAGATTTCGTCGATATAGACTTCAAACTCAATCATATGCGCCACCTTGCCCGGGTGCAGCACCACTTCGTTGATAGCGGTACTGATTCGCTTCTGGCAATCCTGCTGGCAGACCTGCGCCTCCAGTAAAAAGCGTTTTTCAGTGATGTAGTGGCCTTCCAGCACGTCGGCGAGCTGCTGCTGGGCATTATCCGGGTCGAGGTCGGTCAAAAAGCCCAGGTTGCCACGGTTGATGCCAATGACTTTAATATCGTAACGGGCGAGGGTACGGGCGGCGCCCAGCATATTGCCGTCGCCACCGACCACCACGGCCAGGTCGGCCTGCTGTCCAATTTCCGCCAGCGTGCCGGTTTTAACGTTTTTTAACTGCAGTTCCTGAGCAATTTGCTGTTCCACAATCACGTCATAATTTTTGGCGCACAGCCAGCGATAGAGCATTTCATGTGTCGTCAACGCAGTAGGGTGACGTGGATGACCGACAATTCCAATACACTTGAAATGGTTGCTCATTTTCTGAAGGTCCTTGTGCGAATGAATGATGACAATGTGGCTTGTTCCCTTGAATCCCGGAAACTGATCCCCATAATAAGCGAAGTTAGCGAGTTGAATGCAGAAAAACGCGGAGAAATTCATGAGTAGTAAAGAACAGAAAACGCCTGAGGGGCAAGCCCCGGAAGAAATTATCACGGAGCAGCACGAAGAGGTTGAGGCTGTAGAGGCTGAGGCTGGTGCTGAGCAGGTGGATCCGCGCGATGAAAAAATTGCGAATCTGGAAGCGCAGTTAGCTGAGGCCCAGAACCGCGAGCGCGATGGCATCCTGCGTATCAAAGCAGAAATGGAAAACCTGCGTCGCCGTACCGAGCTGGACGTTGAAAAAGCGCATAAATTTGCGCTGGAAAAATTCGTCAACGAACTGCTGCCGGTTATCGACAGCCTGGATCGCGCGCTGGAAGTAGCGGATAAAGCGAACCCGGATATGGCACCGATGGTTGAAGGGATTGAGCTGACGCTGAAATCCATGCTCGACGTAGTGAGGAAGTTCGGTGTGGAAGTGGTTGCCGATACCAACGTGCCGATGGATCCGAACGTGCATCAGGCCATTGCGATGGTGGAATCTGAGGACGTGGCTGCCGGCAACGTGCTGATGGTGATGCAGAAAGGCTATACCCTGAACGGTCGTACCATTCGCGCGGCGATGGTCTCCGTGGCGAAAGCAAAGGCGTAACTTGCCTCCCGTAGTGCCGGGTGGCGGCGTCGCCTCACCCGGCCTACAACATCTTACTCCGCGACGCTCTCCCGCAACGGTTTAACCGGCACGACTTTAACCTGCTTAATCATATTGTCCTGCACGTCCAGGATATCAATATCGTACTGACCAATCCGCACCCGCGTGCCTGCAGCCGGGATCTCCTCCAGCGCTTCCAGAATCATGCCGTTGATGGTTCGGGCTTCCTCTTCCGGCATCTGCCAGTTAAAGGCTTTATTGAGTTCACGGACGTTCGCGCTACCGTCAATCAGCACCGAGCCATCGTTTTGCGGCGTAACCTCTTCGGCAAGGGTAGGGGACATGGAGGTGGTGAAGTCGCCAACAATCTCCTCCAGAATATCTTCCACCGTCACCAGGCCCTGAATATCGCCATACTCATCGACTACCAGACCCACTTTCTTTTTATTGCGCTGGAATTTAATCAGCTGGGTGCTGAGAGGAGTACCTTCCGGGATGTAGTAAATTTCATCCGCCGCACGCAGCATCACCTCTTTGGTAAACTCTTTTTTCTCGGTCATCAGACGATACGCTTCACGCACGCGCAGCATGCTGATGGTGTCGTCCAGCGAATCACGGTACAGCACGATGCGGCCATGCGGGGAGTGGGTCAGCTGGCGGACAATCGCTTTCCAGTCGTCGTTAATGTCGATACCGACGATCTCATTGCGCGGCACCATGATGTCGTCCACGCTCACCTTCTCCAGATCCAGCACCGACAGCAGCATATCCTGATTGCGGCGGGAGATTTGCGAGCGTGACTCATGCACGATGGTGCGCAGTTCATCCTTGCTCAGCGCGCTGCTGACCACCCCATCCGCTTTGATACCAATCAGGCGCATCAGGATCCGGGTCACACCATTTAACAGCCAGACCAGCGGCATCATCAGAACGAGCATAGGCGACAGCAGGAAGCTGCTGGGATAGGCGACCTTCTCGGGATAGAGGGCTGCGATGGTCTTCGGTAACACTTCGGCAAAGACCAGCACCACAAAGGTCAGCACCCCGGTGGCGATAGCGACCCCGGCGTTGCCGTAGAGACGCATGCCGACAATGGTGCCCAGCGCGGAGGCGAGAATGTTGACCAGGTTATTGCCGATAAGCACCAGGCTTATCAGGCGATCTGGCTTACGCAGCAGTTTTTCTACACGGCGAGCGGCACGGTTACCCTGTTTGGCGCGATGACGTAACCGGTAACGGTTGAGCGTCATCATCCCGGTCTCCGAGCCGGAGAAATAGGCGGAGATAACCACCATGACGATCAGGGTAACGATCAGCGTGGTAGTGGAGATGTGTTCCAGGGGGAACTCCTTTGTTACTTAGCTGGCAAATTGCTGGATGACGCGGCTACCAAAATAGGCAAGGGTCAGGAGGCCTGCACCCGCCACGTTGAACCAGACCACGCGGCGACCGCGCCAGCCTTCATGATAATGGCCCCATAACAGGACAATATAGACAAACCACGCGATGATGGAGAGCACGGCCTTGTCGATATTCTCCATGCTGAAGAGATTATGCATATAAAACAGGCCAGTGCTCAGGGTGAGCGTCAGCAATACTACGCCAACCTGGGTGATGTGGAACATCTTACGCTCAATGGTCATCAGCGGCGGCATCTCGTTGCTGAAGACCAGCTTTTTATTTTTGAGCTGGTAGTCAATCCAGGCCAGCTGGAGCGCGTACAGCGCGGCAATAATCAGCGTGGCATAAGAGAACAGCGACAGGCCAATATGCACCATCATGCCCGGGGTGGTCTCAAGGTGAGTAATAAACTCGTTCGGCATGAAGGTGGCAAAGGCCAGATTGATCAGCGCAAAGGCGTAGACAATGGGCAGCAGCAGCCAGCCGCGGTTTTTCGACGCCACGATAGTCATCACCGTACAGATCATCAGGCTGACCAGCGAGCCGACGTTAAGCAGGCTCAGGTTCTGCCCGCTACCGTCGCCCGGCAAAATGCGCGCTTCGAGCGCAAAAGCGTGGCTTATCAACGCGATGACCGCCGACAAAATAGCCATTCGCCGCCAGCCGCTGTTTTTTTGTAACAGGCCAGGAATGATCAGCGCAAGGCTGACAGAGTACGCGACGAGGGCGATCAAAGCGAAAACAGGCATATAGGTGTCGACAGTTGTCCTGATAAGAAAGAGATGCAGTATAACGTTACGTGAGGCGTGCTCCAACCGTTGCATAACAACAAAGGCGCCTTCATGTTATACTCCGGCAAAATTCTGTGTACGTGTCGCGCCAGCGACCTAACGTTTCTACCCCAGGCGAGAGACAATGTTTGATAATTTAACCGATCGTTTGTCGCGCACGCTGCGCAACATCAGCGGCCGTGGACGCCTTACCGAAGACAATATTAAAGAGACGCTGCGCGAAGTGCGTATGGCGCTGCTCGAAGCAGACGTCGCGCTGCCTGTCGTCCGTGATTTCATCAACCGTGTAAAAGAGAAAGCGGTTGGCCATGAAGTGAATAAGAGCCTGACCCCGGGTCAGGAGTTCGTCAAAATTGTGCGTAACGAACTGGTTGCGGCGATGGGCGAAGAGAACCAGAGCCTGAACCTGGCGGCGCAACCGCCGGCGGTCGTGCTAATGGCGGGTCTGCAGGGTGCGGGTAAAACCACCAGCGTCGGTAAGCTGGGTAAATTCCTGCGCGAGAAGCACAAGAAGAAAGTGCTGGTCGTCTCTGCCGACGTTTATCGCCCGGCGGCGATCAAACAGCTGGAAACCCTGGCCGAACAGGTTGGCGTGGAGTTCTTCCCGTCCGATGTCGGACAGAAACCGATCGATATCGTGAACGCGGCGCTGAAAGAGGCGAAGCTGAAGTTCTTTGACGTGCTGCTGGTGGATACCGCCGGTCGTCTGCACGTTGACGAAGCGATGATGGACGAGATTAAACAGGTGCATGCCGCGATCAACCCGGTAGAAACCCTGTTTGTCGTCGATGCCATGACCGGTCAGGATGCGGCCAATACCGCAAAAGCCTTCAACGAAGCGCTGCCGTTAACCGGCGTGGTGCTGACCAAAGTGGACGGCGACGCCCGCGGCGGTGCGGCGCTCTCTATTCGTCATATCACCGGCAAGCCAATCAAGTTCCTCGGCGTCGGCGAAAAGACCGAAGCGCTGGAGCCGTTCCACCCGGACCGTATTGCCTCCCGTATCCTCGGCATGGGCGACGTGCTGTCGCTGATCGAAGATATCGAGAGCAAGGTTGACCGTGCCCAGGCCGAGAAGCTGGCCTCCAAGCTGAAAAAAGGCGACGGCTTCGATCTGACCGACTTCCTGGAGCAGCTGCGCCAGATGAAAAACATGGGCGGTATGGCGAGCCTGATGGGCAAGCTGCCGGGCATGGGGCAAATTCCGGATAACGTAAAAGCGCAGATGGACGACAAGGTCCTGGTGCGTATGGAGGCGATTATCAACTCCATGACGCTGAAAGAGCGCGCGAAGCCGGAAATCATCAAAGGCTCCCGTAAACGCCGTATCGCGGCGGGTTGTGGGATGCAGGTCCAGGACGTGAACCGTCTTCTGAAGCAGTTCGACGACATGCAGCGCATGATGAAGAAGATGAAGAAGGGCGGCATGGCCAAGATGATGCGCGGCATGAAAGGCATGATGCCCCCAGGATTCCCGGGTAGATAATATCGGGCTACCTTATTTGCCATTTTGACGCCGGGGTGTGCTCGCTATCCTCACGTACGCAAAGTACGCTCCGGTAGCTGCGCGCACGCCGACGCCAAACTGGCTGCACCGGTTACGCCCTGGCCTTGTGCAGTAAAAAACAGATGCTGATTGCATTTTCCCCAGAAATCAGTAAAATTTTCGGGCTTTTAATATGACACCGGGCTCCTTCCCTCGATGGGGCCCGGTGTTTTATTCACACAAGAGGATGTTATGGTAACTATTCGTTTAGCACGTCACGGCGCGAAAAAGCGTCCGTTCTACCAGGTTGTTGTCACCGACAGCCGTAATGCACGCAACGGTCGCTTCATCGAGCGTGTTGGTTTCTTCAACCCACTGGCCGCTGGCGCAGAAGAAGAAACCCGTCTGGATCTGGATCGTATCGCTCACTGGGTTGGCCAGGGCGCTACTGTTTCCGATCGCGTTGCTACGCTGATCAAAGCAGCAAACAAAGCAGCTTAATCTGTCACGGTGGTCATGATGAGCAAAAAAGCACCTGTTGAACCGATTGTATTGGGCAAAATGGGTTCTTGCTACGGTATCCGTGGTTGGCTCAGAGTGTTTTCCTCCACCGAAGACGCCGAAAGCATTTTTGACTATCAGCCCTGGTTTATCCAGAAGGCCGGTAAGTGGGAAGAGGTCGAGCTGGAAAGCTGGCGTCACCACAATCAGGACATCATCATCAAGCTGAAAGGCGTTGACGATCGTGATGCCGCGAATGCGCTGACTAATTGTGAAATTGTCGTCGATTCGTCGCAGTTGCCACAGCTGGAAGAGGGTGACTACTACTGGAAAGACCTTATGGGTTGCCAGGTAGTCACGACTGAAGGTTACGGTCTGGGGAAAGTCATCGATATGATGGAAACCGGATCCAATGACGTTCTCGTCATTAAGGCAAACCTGAAAGATGCGTTTGGTATCAAGGAGCGGCTGGTTCCGTTCCTCGATGGGCAGGTTATCAAGAAAGTCGATCTCGCTACTCGTACTATCGAAGTAGATTGGGATCCTGGTTTTTAAATTCTCCTGAAAACGGTAAAAGACGGCGCTATGTGGATTGGCATTATTAGCCTGTTTCCTGAAATGTTCCGCGCGATTACTGATTACGGGGTAACTGGCCGGGCAGTAAAAAATGGCCTGCTGAGCATCGAAAGCTGGAGTCCACGTGACTTCACGCATGACCGGCACCGTACCGTGGACGATCGTCCTTACGGCGGCGGACCGGGGATGCTCATGATGGTTCAACCCTTGCGGGATGCCATCGCAGCAGCAAAAGCCGCGGCAGGTGAAGGCGCAAAGGTGATTTATCTGTCACCTCAGGGACGCAAGCTTGATCAAGCGGGCGTCAGCGAACTGGCAACGAATCAGAAACTGATTCTGGTGTGTGGTCGCTACGAAGGGATAGATGAGCGCGTAATTCAAACCGAGATTGACGAAGAATGGTCTATCGGCGATTACGTTCTCAGCGGTGGTGAGTTACCGGCAATGACGCTGATTGACTCGGTTTCCCGGTTTATTCCGGGGGTTCTGGGCCATGAAGCTTCAGCAACAGAAGACTCTTTTGCTGATGGATTGCTGGACTGTCCACACTATACCCGTCCTGAAGTGTTAGAAGGGATGGAGGTACCGCCAGTATTACTGTCGGGAAACCATGCCGAGATTCGTCGCTGGCGCCTGAAGCAGTCGCTGGGCCGTACCTGGCTTAGAAGACCTGAACTTCTGGAAAACCTGGCTCTGACTGAAGAGCAAGCAAAGTTGCTGGCCGAGTTCAAAACTGAACACGCGCACCAGCAGCAGAAACATGATGGGATGGCCTGAGGCCCCCAAATATCAGTTTACCCAGGATAAGAGATTAAATTATGAGCAACATTATTAAGCAACTTGAACAAGAGCAGATGAAGCAGGACGTACCTTCCTTCCGTCCGGGTGATACCGTGGAAGTGAAAGTATGGGTTGTTGAAGGTTCCAAAAAACGTCTGCAGGCATTTGAGGGCGTGGTTATCGCTATCCGTAACCGCGGTCTGCACTCTGCATTCACTGTTCGTAAAATTTCCAACGGCGAAGGCGTTGAGCGTGTCTTCCAGACTCACTCTCCGGTAGTTGACAGCATTGCTGTTAAACGTCGTGGTGCTGTACGTAAAGCTAAACTGTACTACCTGCGTGAGCGTACTGGTAAGTCTGCTCGTATTAAAGAGCGTCTGAACTAAGATTCGCTTGTGCGACATCCTGTAAAAAGGGCTGGCCGAATGGCCGGCCCTTTTTTTATCTCTCTGTGCCCTGCGCATTAACTTCTTCGTCATAAATCGTTTACAATGCCCCTGCTCTAACGGAGGGTAAGTGACGACTCAACAGCATCAGACAAAATGGCAACGTATCGCGGCAGGTCTCGCGTTATTTGCGATCCTGATGATCGTCTTTGCGCCGCTGGTCTCTGTCTCGTTGCAAAAAGATCCCATGAGCGCGATGCCCGGCATGCACCATGACATGAGCATGATGGCAGAGCACCATGCCCCGCCCGAAAGCATGCCGGTTGACCATGCCGAAGCCTGCGGTTACTGCGTACTGTTGGCCCACGTGCCGGGTGTGATTCTGGCGCTGGTGATGCTGCTGTGCGCGGTATTACTCAGGCAGCGCCTGACGCCGCCGCGCCCCTCTGTTCGCCACTGGCACTTCTTCCCCTGGCTCTGCCCCGATACCCGCGCACCGCCGCACCTGTCTGCTTATTCCATTTAAATAAAACGTACACCCTGGTGTACCGATAATCTATTGCCTGAAAAAGGGAAAGCATGACTACCTGCACTTCGCGCGCAGCCTGGGGCAACCTGCTGCGTCGTCTTCACTTCTATATTGGTCTGTTTGTCGGGCCGTTTATCTTCATCGCTGCGCTCTCAGGTACGCTCTATGTCGCTACGCCGCAGCTGGAAAATGCGCTTTATCATCATGCCCTGTTCAGCGAGACCGAGGGAGAAGCGCGTCCCCTTGCTGAACAGATCGCGGTCGCAGAAAAGGTCACCGGCGGAGGGCTACCTCTGCATGCGGTACGTCCGGGCCTGGTTGCAGGTGAGACCACCCGGGTGATGTATGCCGACCCGGCGCTGAACGCCTCTGAGAACCGGGCCATCTTTATCGACCCGGTCAGCCTGGCGGTGCGCGGCGATATGACCGTCTATGGCACCAGCGGTATCCTGCCGTTACGCCAGAAGATTGATTATCTGCATCGGTCATTACTGCTGGGCGATATCGGGCGTATCTACAGCGAGCTGGCCGCGTCATGGATGTGGATCGCTGCGCTGGGAGGGATCGCGCTGTGGTTCTATACCCGGCCAAAACGGCGCATCAATAACCGCTTCCAGAACCACCGTCGGCTACACGTCTCCCTCGGCTGGTGTCTGCTGCTGGGCATGCTGTTGTTCTCGGCTACCGGCCTGACCTGGTCCCAGTGGGCGGGGGGCAACGTGGATAAACTGCGTGCGCAGCTGAACTGGCTCACGCCGCAGGTGAACACGCAGCTGCACGGTCCGGCGGAGGTCGCCGATCCGCATGCCGATCATCATGGTCACCACATGTCGATGCCCATGCCGCAGATGAAGCCCGACCTGGCATTGTATGACGGCGTAATGAACGCGGCTTATGCAGCAGGTATTGATGCCACGAAGCTGGAGATTCGCCCGGCGAAAAGCGCTACCACGGCGTGGACGGTAACGGAGATCGATCGCGGCTGGCCGACGCAGGTGGATGCGGTGGCTGTTGACCCGGCGACCCTGACGGTGATCGATCGGACCCGCTTTGCGGATTTCCCGCTGATGGCCAAACTGACCCGCTGGGGTGTGGATTTCCATATGGGGGTGCTGTTTGGCCTGCCAAACCAGCTGGTGCTGATCGCTTTTGGCCTCGCGCTGTGTGTGATGATCGTCTGGGGATACCGGATGTGGTGGATGCGAAGACCCCGCCAGACGGCAACCAATCCGGCGCAGACGCTGTGTCAGAGCTGGCTGGCGTTGCCGCTGTGGGGGCGCGTGCTCTCTTTCGCTATCGCCTTTTTACTGGGGCTGGCGATGCCAGTAATGGGATGCAGCCTGGCGCTGTTCGTCATCGTTGACTGGCTGCGCTGGCGCGGGGCATCAGCGGCGTTGTCTTCTACGCGGAATTTCTAGGACGCTGATGCTTCACCAGATACATATTCCGGTCGGCTTGATCGAGCAACGCTTCAACGGAATGGTGTTCCCAGCCCAGCGCGAAGCCAATGCTGAGCGACATTCTGGTGCTGAGTCCGTTTTGCAGCTCATATGAGGGGCTGAACTGCTGCGTCAGCGCAGCGCAAAGGCGCAGAACCTCGTACTCCGAGTGGACGCCATACAGAATGATGGCAAATTCATCCCCGCCCAGACGATAGGGCTGATGACGCCCGCCGCTGAATTCGACCATGCGGCGGGCCACTTCAATCAGCACATCGTCGCCCGCGGCGTGCCCCCAGGTATCGTTAATCAGCTTGAAGTCATCGCAATCCAGGAAGAGCAGGGCGGCGTTAGCCCGCGAGGAGGCGTCACTCATCAGGGCCGAGATGCGGGTACGAAAAGCGGCCCGATTCGCCAGCCCGGTGAGCGGGTCGTGCATGGCAGTGCGCAGCAGCTGGGCATTTTTCGCCTGTAGTTTGCGCTGCCACTCCTCCATTTCATCCAGCAGGCTGTTGAAGTCCTGACCGAAACGATGAAATTCATCAATACGCTCCTCTGGCACCCGGCGGGAGAAATTCCGGTTCGTACGGACATCATGCACCACCTCGGTAATGTTTTGCAGGGCGGTGACCACGCCATTGTGCAGGGTGCGGGTTATCGCTAACGCCACCAGGGAGGCAAACAGGATGCAACCGGTTAACACGGCCAGAGACGTCCAGAGAAAGTGACTAATAAGGCTGTCACGTGCGGTAAGGCGTAATTCACCAATCGGCAGGTTGTTGTGCCAGACGCGCTGTCTGATGGGCTGGGGGAATAACCACTGGCTGACCAGTTGACTCAGGGGATCCGCCTGCACGTCTGGCTCCATTGACCACGCCGCAAAAGGGTTATCGTGGCGGTCCAGCAATATTGCTGACGAAAATTGCCCCTGTTTGCCGAGTGTGGCCAGCGCTTCGTGAGCGGCGGCGGTATCATTAAAGACCAGCGTCGCCTCCAGGCTGCGACTTACCGTGGCGCTGGTTAATTCAAGGTTTCGTTGCGCGTACTGTTTCAGTGTGAATACCGAAGCAATAGACAATAATAACCAGACCAGCGTCATGGTAATGAGAACACTAATTATACTGATGCGCCTGAGGGTTCTTTTGAACGTTGGACGCGGCGCTGATGTAAATTCCTTATTCATGCTTTGTATTCCATGCAAGCATTAACACATCAGGACTAACCCGGACTCCGCTGCGCGACAGCACATTCATATTGACGGAAAATCTGACCTGTCTATCGTCTATTATCAGGCAAAAAGCGCTGCCTGTGAGACACTGCGAATTTTGCTCCGCAATGAGGAGTAACGGTCTGGCATTAAATGCTGTGCTTAATTCAAGTTGGGCGTGGGGAGGCTCACTGCCAAAATAGAGCGCATGGCATCCTGCACTCAGTGCCTCTTGATCGCTATGGATAATGACGGGGATATAGGGCAGCGTGTCCGGGCCATCGATACTGAGCGCCTCAACGTAGCGGGAAGAGGCAAAAATGCACAGGGTTGGCTGGCCAGAGAGGGTGGGCCAGCGGGTATAACTGACGATCCCGGAGACAATTGAACGTACCGATTTATCCGTTCTGGATAATGTTCCGCCAATAGCGTGTCCGCAGGATATTAACAGCATCACTACCAGCGCTACCCGACAACCGGAAATGAGAAAATAGTTACCCACCAGAATCCGCCATACCACTCTGGGAATATTAGCCCTTTAGTTTTGCCGCAATAATACCATTTTTTACCCGGATCGTCATTACGTCGCGCTGATATTAAGGAGCTTAAGTAAAATCCTGGCTCCTTAATTTAAAAAGGAGCTATCGAGGTTATTAATTCAAACGGCTGGCTTTTGTACCTTCATCCATACCCTGCTGCCA
This sequence comes from Leclercia sp. GHBNCSD, assembly GCF_055805075.1. NCBI lineage: Bacteria > Pseudomonadati > Pseudomonadota > Gammaproteobacteria > Enterobacterales > Enterobacteriaceae > Leclercia > Leclercia sp. GHBNCSD. Next base: position 3,113,192 of record NZ_JBQVYO010000001.1, read on the forward strand.
GGCGGTGCGGAGCTGAGTGGCGTTTTCAGCGGTATCACAGCTGGCGGGGAATATTCGACCGGCTAATCCCCAGGCGTAAACAAAATTTTCCTGGCATATTTTCTTTTGTCCCTCTTTATATCCTTTGAGATAGGCCGGGCGGTCCACCTTAGGGTCATTAAAATTAGCGGCAAGCGTTTCACGGGATTTTACGGCCACGCCGTCCATCGCGTCTTCTTTCCCCGCACCATACCAGTCGGTGCCGGTCCAGTGAGGCTGATGAGTGTAAGGATCAATCTGACAAGCGGTTAATAGCAGACCCAAAAGCGGGATAACGGTCAGGCGCATAAGGCATTCTCCTTTTTCCATTGAGCATAGCCTGGCGATAAGAATCTATTCTGTAATTTTTACGTTACACCTTAATCAGATGTTTTTTGCTTGAAAAGAGGCGTTGTAAACTATTATTTACGAATTTTGGATTGAAATCTTTACTTGATGTGATATCGTTGGGCTTCCTCAGTGAGGAAACCACTATCGCAAACGAGCTTCCAGGACCGCAATCATGCAAAAAGACGCGCTGAATAACGTACATATTACTGATGAACATGTTTTGATTACTCCGGATCAACTGAAAGCGGAATTCCCGCTGAGCGTTGAGCAGGAGGCGCAAATCGCGCACTCCCGCAAGACCATTTCCGACATCATCGCCGGGCGCGATCCGCGTCTGCTGGTGGTATGTGGTCCGTGCTCTATTCATGATCCTGAAGCTGCCATCGAATATGCCCATCGTTTTAAAGCTCTGGCCGAGGAGGTCAGCGATAGCCTCTACCTGGTCATGCGCGTCTATTTTGAAAAACCTCGTACCACTGTCGGCTGGAAAGGGTTGATTAACGATCCGCACATGGATGGCTCGTTTGATGTGGAAGCCGGTCTGAAGATTGCGCGTAATCTTCTGGTGGAGCTGGTGAACATGGGGCTGCCGCTGGCGACAGAAGCGCTGGATCCGAACAGCCCACAATACTTGGGCGATCTCTTTAGCTGGTCGGCAATCGGGGCGCGTACGACCGAGTCTCAGACGCACCGTGAAATGGCTTCTGGCCTCTCCATGCCGGTCGGTTTCAAAAATGGAACAGACGGCAGCCTGGCCACAGCCATCAACGCTATGCGTGCCGCTGCCATGCCGCACCGTTTTGTCGGCATCAACCAGGCGGGCCAGGTTTGCCTGCTGCAGACCCAGGGCAACCCGGACGGACACGTTATCCTGCGTGGCGGCAAAGCGCCTAACTACAGCCCGGCAGATGTGGCGCAGTGTGAAAAAGAGATGGAACAGGCAGGACTGCGCCCGGCGCTGATGGTAGATTGCAGTCATGGTAATTCCAATAAAGATTACCGTCGTCAGCCTGCGGTGGCGGAATCCGTCGTCGCGCAGATCAAAGATGGCAACCGTTCGATTATTGGCCTGATGATTGAAAGCCACATCCATGAAGGCAATCAGTCATCTGAGCAGCCGCGCAGCACCATGAAATACGGGGTATCTGTTACGGATGCCTGCATCAGCTGGGAAACCACCGATGCGCTGCTGCGTGAGATCCACAAAGATTTGAACGGCCAGCTGGCGACGCGTCTGGCTTAAGAGGTTTGTTATGGTTGCTGAATTGACCGCCCTGCGCGATCAAATTGATGAGGTAGATAAGGCGCTACTGGATTTGCTGGCGCGCCGCATGGCGCTGGTCGCCGAGGTAGGTGAAGTCAAAAGTAAATATGGCTTGCCGATTTACGTGCCGGAGCGCGAAGCCTCCATGCTGGCCTCCCGGCGCAAAGAGGCGCAGGCGCTGGGCGTCTCGCCGGACCTGATAGAAGATGTACTGCGCCGGGTGATGCGCGAGTCGTATTCCAGCGAAAACGACAAGGGATTTAAAACCCTTTGTCCGACGCTGCGCCCGGTGGTCATTGTCGGTGGCGGCGGGCAGATGGGGCGTCTCTTCGAGAAGATGCTCACGCTCTCAGGCTACCAGGTCCGCATCCTTGAAAAAGAGGACTGGACCCGGGCGCAGGCGATGGTGGCCGATGCGGGTATGGTCATTGTCAGCGTACCGATCCACATCACCGAAGAGATTATTGCCCGACTGCCACCGCTGCCGGATGACTGTATTCTGGTCGATCTCGCCTCGGTAAAAAATGGTCCATTGCAGGCGATGCTTGCCGCACACCGTGGTCCGGTGCTGGGGCTGCACCCGATGTTCGGCCCGGACAGCGGCAGTCTGGCGAAGCAGGTAGTCGTCTATTGTGATGGCCGCCAGCCAGAAGCGTACCAGTGGTTCCTGGAGCAGATTCAGGTATGGGGCGCACGACTGCACCGGATCAGTGCCGTCGAGCATGACCAGAACATGGCCTTTATCCAGGCGCTGCGTCACTTCGCAACCTTCGCGTATGGCCTGCACCTGGCGGAAGAGAACGTTCAGCTTGAGCAGCTGCTGTCGCTGTCGTCTCCTATCTATCGTCTTGAACTGGCGATGGTCGGACGACTGTTTGCCCAGGATCCGCAGCTCTATGCGGATATCATTATGTCCTCGGGCAATAACCTGGCGCTGATCAAACGTTACTACCAGCGTTTTGGTGAGGCGATTACGCTGCTGGAGCAGGGCGATAAGCAGGCCTTTATCGACAGCTTCCGCAAGGTCGAGCACTGGTTTGGCGATTACGCCCAGCGTTTCCAGAGCGAGAGCCGCATTTTGCTCCGACAGGCGAATGACAGTCGCCAGTAATCTGATGATGTATATACTGAAAGCCAGCACTGCTGGCTTTTTTTATTTTGGGGAACTGTCATGGCTGAACCACGCGTTTTGTTTGACTATACGGGGCACTTACCAGAGTGCCCCACCTGGAGCGAAGCAGAAAGCGCGCTCTACTGGGCGGATATTCTGGAAGGCGAGATCCACCGCTACCATCTGCCGACGGGTGAACACAGCGTTTTATCCTTCCATGAAGAGGTGGGGTGCTTCGCGCTGCGTCAGGATGGGGGCTTTATTGTCGCCATGCGCACGGGCATCTGGCTGGCGGATAAGCATGGGCTGCTACAACGAAAAGTTTGTGATAATCCGTCGAACCCGCAGCTGGCACGCTTTAATGACGGGGGAACCGATCATTTCGGCCGCTTTTACGCGGGCACATTCTGGGCTCCGGGGGACTATAACGGCGCCTTGCTGATGCGTATCGATAACGACCTGACGCCGGAGGTGATCCAGTGTGATATCCACGGCCATAACGGGCTGGCCTTTAGCGATGACCGGCGCTGGATGTACACCTCAGACACGCCCAATGCGGTGATCTACCGTACGCCGCTGGATGAGCAGGGCGAACCGGGTAAACGGGAAGTCTTTCGCCGGTTCCAGCCGGGGGAGGGGATCCCGGACGGCGCGGCGGTGGATGTGGAGGGCTGTTACTGGAGCGCGCTGTTTGACGGCTGGCGGATCGCCCGTTTTTCACCGCAGGGCGAACAGCTGGAAGAGTACCGGTTGCCGGTGCGCTGTCCGACAATGGTCTGTTTTGGGGGCGATGATATGCAGACGCTGTTTATTACCACCACCCGTGAGAACATGGACGCACAGGAGGTGGCGGCATATCCTCTTTCCGGCGCCATTTTCACCCTGCCCGTCAGCGTGGCAGGAGTGAAAAAAGGCCCATTTATCGCGCGTTAAGCCGGATCGACCGGGACGACGTTTTCGCTCGGATAGCATCCCAGCACCTTCATGGAGCGGGTGATCTCACCCAGTTCACGCAGGGCTTTCTGCAGGGACGCAGACTCCAGGTTGGCCTGGATATCGAGATAGAACATCTCTTCCCACGGGTTGCCATGAATAGGGCGCGATTCCAGTTTGGTCATAATCAGATTGTGATTGCGCAGTACCAGCAGAGCCTCAACCAGCGCGCCGGCCTGCTGGCCCGTCGCCATCAGCAGGGTGGTTTTGGCCGGCACCTGATCGGAGACGTTGATTGCTTTACGCGCCAGCACGATGAAACGGGTGATGTTTTGCGTCTGGTTGGCCAGGTTGCGCTCCAGCACCTGTAAGCCATAGAGCGCCCCGCCCGCTTCGCTGCCGAGCGCGGCAACGGTGGGGGAGTTGGCCTGTGCGACCTTCTCCATCGCGGCTGACGTGCTTTCGGTATATTCAATTTTCCAGCCCGGATAGCGGTTCAGGAACTGGCTGCACTGCTGGAAAGGTTGTGGGTGGCTGTAGACCGTCTCGATCTTGTCGAGGTCAGTCGTTCCGGAAACCAGTACGCAGTGGTCAATCGGGATCGTCATCTCGCCGACCAGCGACAGCGTAGTGTGCTGGAGCAGATCGTAAACGTCGTTGATGGCACCGGAACTGGTGTTCTCAATCGGCACGACAGCGTAATCTGCCTGGCCGGTTTCTACCTGATTGAAAATATCGGCGAACTTCGCGCAGCCGCTCTCAATAAACTCTTCGAAGTGACGGGCAGCATACTGACGTGCAGCGAGGTGGGAATAGGACCCTTTTGGTCCCAGGAAGGCAATACGCGCCGAGTGCGGATTAGTTTTGTTCAGATGCTGCTGCAGCAACGCCTGCTGGGTGAGAACGGAATCTTCGATAATCAGCTGGAACAGACGGGTAATGTAGTGCGCATCCAGATGGTGCGTTTTACCAAGGTTAATCAGGCGTTCCAGCAGGTCGCGCTCCCGATCGATATCGCGTACCGGACGATGTGAAGCCAGCTTTGCTTTTCCGACCTCAACGGCAAGCGCACGGCGTTCGGCCAGTAGTGAAAGCAATTTTTCATCCAGAGCGCTGATCTTATCTCGCAGATCCAGTAACGGGTTTTCCGGTGTCATAGCGTTGCCTTTGTCATTTATCGTTATCAATAAAAAAGGCCCCCCGGTGTGGGAGGCCTTATTGTTCGTCTTCGCATTCTTTATCACACGACGAAACGCCTCCCAATCAGGGGAAGGTAAAAAAGAATGCGAAGAAAAACGGTTTAATGGTCATGGAAAATTCCTTCAGAAGACAGACTTAAAGTACCCGTACTGTTTTCACCCTGTCAATAAAAAACGCGCCCGAAGGCGCGTTGGCGATAGACTCAATGTAAGGGATTACTCATCTTCAACTTCTTCTGCGAAGCTGGCGTCTTTCACCGATGTTGTGGCGCGACGGGCTTCACCTTTGTGTTGCACTTTATTGAGCTGCCGTTCCAGCTTGTTAATCAAATCGTTGATGGCGGTGTACATATCCTCATGTTTCGCGCTGGCGACCAGATGGCCGTTTGGAGTATTGATAGTTGCGTCAGCGATGAAACCCTGTGGCTCCTTAGAGAGAATGATATGTGGGTTAATCAAGTGTGTTTGCCATTTATCCAGTTTGGCGAGACGGTCTGCGACGTGCTGGCGGATTGCCGGAGTAATTTCCATTTGTTTACTGGTAATGTTCATTGTCATAAATTTTACCTCTTGTCTTTCCCGTCTTGGTGAGTCCAGCATACCGTTCCTAATGTCAAAATGTGTGATGTAAATCACATTTTTATGTCACTTTTTGTCAACGGATTCTTTTTGTGAGGCAGGACAGGAACACGTAACATTTACCTTGTCGAAGCGACAAATTGCGGCCATAGTTGATAGGATTCGTGCAGGCTAAACCGCTTCAGCTTGATGCGGAAATGGATAAAAAAACGGCAGCCCTGAGGCTGCCGTTTTGCATTCTACTGGACGATCAGGAGCTGCTGCTGTTCGCGGCGATGATCTTCGCCACTTTGTCAGCCTGGGAGGTCATCTGCAGCTGGCGATAGGCGTTTTCCATCAGCTTCAGGCCATCACGCGTTGCCTGAGTATCCGGATAATCACGCAGCATGCCTTCGACGCGGTTCACGACGGCAACGTATGCACCACGACGGGTATAGTATTCCGCCACAGAGTATTCGTATTTCGCCAGACGGTCTTTCAGGAACACCAGACGTTTGCTGGCATCCGTTACGTACTGGCTGTTCGGGTAGCCGCGAACCAGTTTAGAGAAGTCATTAAACGCATCGCGGGCGTGCTGCGGGTCGCGGTCGGAGCGATCCACACCAAAGAAGCCCTGCAGCGCGCTGTCATCCAGCGCCATATTGGTCAGGCCGCGCATATACATCACGTAGTCAATATTCGGATGGGTCGGATTCAGACGCATGAAGCGATCAATCGTCGCCTGGGCCAGTGGCAGATCGGCATTTTTATAGTAGGCGTAGATCAGATCCAACTGTACCTGCTGGGAGTACGGGCCAAATGGATAGCGATTATCCAGCGCTTCCAGTTGCGTTATCGCCTGTTTCCAGTTACCGTCCTGCAGCTTTTGCTGAGCAGTCGCATAGATTTCATTCGGCGGATTGTCAGGGACCTGTTCATTCGAACCGGAGCAGCCTACCAAAGCCAGGCTCAACGTGGCCGCTGCCACCAGATATTTCATGCGCGTCATGACGTTTTGACTTTCCTCAAATGTTTGTCCGGGAGAATCTCTTTCCTGCTCCCGATTAAGACCAGCTACAATAGCACACTATATTAAACGGCAAAGCCGTAAAACCCAACGTTAAACGAAGAAGCAGTCTATGGCACAACGAGTAGAACTCACCGCAACAGTCTCCGAAAAACAGCTCGGACAACGCTTAGATCAGGCTTTGGCCGAAATGTTCCCTGATTATTCGCGTTCACGCATAAAAGAATGGATTCTTGACCAGCGCGTGCTGGTAAATGGCAAGATCTGGGACAAGCCAAAAGAGAAAGTGTTGGGTGGGGAAGTGGTCGCCATCAATGCTGATATCGAAGAAGAAGTCCGTTTTGAGCCTCAGGATATCCCGCTGAATATCGTCTATGAAGATGACGACATCCTGGTTATTAACAAGCCGCGCGATCTGGTTGTACACCCTGGCGCAGGTAACCCTGACGGCACTGTACTGAACGCCCTGCTGCACTACTATCCTCCTATTGTGGACGTACCGCGTGCGGGGATCGTTCACCGTCTGGATAAAGACACCACCGGCCTGATGGTCGTTGCCAAGACCATTCCGGCGCAGACGCGTCTGGTGGAGTCCCTGCAGCTGCGTGAAATCACCCGTGAATACGAAGCGGTTGCTATTGGGCATATGACCTCCGGTGGCACGGTAGAGCAGCCTATCAGTCGCCATCCGACCAAGCGTACCCACATGTCCGTTCACCCGATGGGTAAACCGGCCGTCACGCACTACCGCATTATGGAGCATTTCCGCATTCATACGCGTCTGCGTCTGCGTCTGGAAACGGGCCGTACGCACCAGATCCGTGTGCATATGTCCCATATCACCCATCCGCTGGTGGGCGATCAGCTGTACGGTGGTCGTCCGCGTCCACCGAAAGGGGCGTCTGACGAATTTATCGCGATGCTGCGTAAATTCGACCGCCAGGCCCTGCACGCAACCATGCTACGTCTCTACCATCCGATCACCGGCATTGAGATGGAATGGCATGCGCCAATTCCACAGGATATGGTGGATCTTATCGACGCGATGCGTGCCGATTTTGAAGAACATAAGGATGACGTGGACTGGTTATGACCAAACTGATTGTCCCGGAGTGGCCTGCGCCAGAAGGTGTGGCGGCCTGCAGTTCAACCCGTATCGGCGGCGTGAGTGAGGGGGCCTGGGAATCATTGAACCTGGGCGCTCACTGTGGCGATAACCTCGATCACGTTGAAGAGAATCGTAAGCGGTTGTTTGCGGCAGGCAAGTTGCCGTCAAAACCGGTCTGGCTTGAACAGGTACATGGTACCGCTGTGCTTCGTCTCACCGGTGAACCGTATGCCTCGAAACGTGCCGATGCGTCTTACAGCAATACTCCGGGCACGGTTTGTGCCGTCATGACTGCTGACTGTCTGCCGGTGCTTTTCTGCAACCGTGCGGGCACGGAAGTGGCCGCCGCCCATGCCGGTTGGCGCGGATTGTGCGCCGGCGTACTGGAAGAGACCGTCGCCTGTTTTGCCGACGGCGCGGATAACATCATCGCCTGGCTTGGCCCGGCCATTGGCCCACAGGCTTTTGAAGTGGGGCCGGAGGTGCGTGACGCTTTTATGGCGCACGATCCGCAGGCGCAGAGCGCTTTTCTTCCGGCAAGGGATAAGTATATGGCGGACATTTATCAGCTTGCCCGCCAGCGCCTGACCCGCGTCGGTATCAGCCAGATCTACGGCGGCGATCGCTGCACCTTCACCGAAAACGGTGATTTCTTTTCCTATCGCCGCGACAAGACTACCGGGCGTATGGCAAGTTTCATTTGGCTGATATAACCTATAGAATCAAGACGATCCGGTACGCGCCGTTTTCTTTTCGCATAATTCAGGTCATTCACCTTGAATAATTGAGGGATGACCTCATTTAATCTCCAGTAGCAATTTTGACCTGTTATGGGAGGAGTTATGCGTCTGGATCGTCTTACTAATAAATTCCAGCTTGCTCTCGCCGATGCCCAGTCTCTCGCACTGGGGCACGACAATCAGTTTATCGAACCTCTTCATTTAATGAGCGCCTTACTGAATCAGGAAGGGGGATCGGTACGTCCTTTATTGACATCTGCCGGCATTAATGCGGGCCAGTTACGCACAGCCATCGATCAGGCGCTGAGCCGTTTACCGCAGGTAGAGGGCACAGGCGGAGATGTTCAGCCGTCTCAGGATCTGGTTCGCGTATTAAACCTGTGCGACAAACTGGCGCAGAAACGCGGCGACAACTTTATTTCGTCAGAGCTCTTTGTTCTGGCGGCGCTTGAATCACGTGGCACCTTGACCGACCTGCTGAAAACAGCTGGCGCAACTACCGCCAATGTGACGCAGGCGATTGCACAAATGCGCGGAGGTGAGAGCGTGAACGATCAGGGTGCTGAAGATCAGCGTCAGGCATTGAAAAAATATACGGTCGACCTGACTGAGCGTGCGGAACAGGGCAAGCTTGACCCGGTCATTGGCCGTGACGAAGAGATCCGCCGTACCATTCAGGTCCTGCAGCGCCGTACCAAAAATAACCCGGTGCTGATTGGTGAGCCGGGCGTCGGTAAAACGGCTATTGTGGAAGGGCTTGCCCAGCGTATCGTCAATGGTGAAGTGCCGGAGGGTCTGAAAGGCCGCCGTGTACTGGCACTGGATATGGGCGCGCTGGTGGCCGGGGCCAAATACCGCGGCGAATTTGAAGAACGCTTAAAAGGCGTGCTCAACGATCTGGCGAAACAGGAAGGCAACGTCATTCTGTTTATCGACGAACTGCATACGATGGTGGGAGCAGGTAAAGCCGATGGTGCCATGGATGCCGGGAACATGCTGAAACCCGCTCTTGCTCGCGGCGAGCTGCACTGCGTGGGCGCCACCACGCTTGATGAGTATCGTCAGTACATTGAAAAAGATGCTGCTCTGGAACGTCGATTCCAGAAAGTATTTGTGGCTGAACCGTCAGTGGAAGATACCATCGCGATCCTGCGTGGCCTGAAAGAGCGTTATGAGCTGCACCACCATGTGCAGATTACTGACCCGGCCATCGTGGCGGCTGCTACCTTGTCGCATCGCTATATTGCCGACCGACAGCTGCCTGACAAAGCGATCGACCTTATCGACGAAGCGGCCTCCAGTATTCGTATGCAGATTGACTCCAAGCCAGAAGAGCTGGACCGACTCGATCGCCGGATCATTCAGCTCAAGCTGGAACAGCAGGCGCTGAAAAAAGAGTCTGATGAAGCGAGTAAAAAGCGTCTGGATATGCTTAATGAAGAGCTGGATGATAAAGAGCGCCAGTATTCTGAGTTAGAAGAAGAGTGGAAAGCCGAGAAAGCTTCCCTGTCTGGCACTCAAACAATCAAAGCTGAGCTTGAACAGGCAAAAATTGCCATTGAGCAGGCGCGTCGTGTGGGCGATCTGGCGCGCATGTCTGAACTGCAGTACGGCAAAATTCCTGAGCTGGAAAAACAGCTTCAGATGGCGACGCAATCGGAAGGTAAAACGATGCGTCTGTTACGTAATAAAGTGACGGATGCGGAAATTGCTGAAGTGCTTGCTCGCTGGACCGGGATTCCGGTGGCGCGCATGCTTGAAGGCGAACGTGAAAAACTGCTGCGTATGGAACAGGATCTCCATAATCGTGTGATTGGGCAGAACGAGGCGGTTGAAGCGGTATCGAATGCTATCCGTCGTAGTCGCGCAGGGCTTTCCGATCCGAATCGCCCGATTGGTTCGTTCCTGTTCCTGGGGCCAACCGGCGTCGGTAAAACCGAACTGTGCAAAGCGCTGGCTAACTTTATGTTCGACAGTGACGATGCGATGGTGCGTATCGATATGTCCGAGTTTATGGAAAAACACTCCGTTTCACGTCTGGTCGGTGCGCCTCCTGGTTATGTTGGTTATGAAGAAGGCGGTTACCTGACGGAAGCAGTGCGCCGTCGTCCTTATTCCGTCATCCTGCTGGATGAGGTGGAAAAAGCGCATCCGGATGTGTTCAACATTCTGCTACAGGTACTGGATGATGGTCGTCTGACGGACGGGCAGGGGAGAACGGTCGACTTCCGTAATACGGTTGTCATCATGACTTCGAACCTGGGTTCTGATTTGATTCAGGAACGTTTCGGTGAACTGGATTACAGCCATATGAAGGACCTGGTGCTCGGGGTGGTGAGCCATAACTTCCGTCCTGAGTTCATCAACCGTATTGATGAAGTGGTGGTCTTCCATCCTCTGGGTGAGAAACACATTGCCTCGATTGCGCAGATTCAGCTGCAGCGTCTCTATAAACGTCTGGAAGAGCGTGGGTATGAAATTCACATTTCCGACGATGCGCTGAAGCTGCTGAGCGAGAATGGTTACGATCCGGTATACGGTGCGCGTCCATTAAAACGTGCTATCCAGCAGCAGATCGAAAACCCGCTGGCACAGCAGATCCTCTCTGGGGAGCTGATTCCGGGCAAAGTTATCCGTCTGGAAGCTAACGACGATCGCATTGTGGCAGTGCAGTAAATCACAAAACGCAAAAACGAGCCCCCGGAGGGCTCGTTTTTGTTTAAAAACCAGGCAAAAATAGAGATCCAAATGCGGAGTTGCCTGGAAAGTGAGCGGTCGATAAATAATTTTCACTTTATACTTGCCAGCTCCGAAGAACTGCCTATAATGCGCCTCCACTGACACGGAACAACGGCAAGCAAGCCGCCGAATCAGCAGAGAAAAGCGCGAAATAATCGCTTGACTCTGAAGCGGGAAAGCGTAGTATGCACAACCCGCGCCGCAGCGAAAAACGAAGCGGCACTGCTCTTTAACAATTTATCAGACAATCTGTGTGGGCACTCAAAGTGACATGGATTCTTAACGTCCTCGGACGAAAAATGAATACCAAGTCTCTGAGTGAACACGTAATTCATTACGAAGTTTAATTCACGAGCATCAAACTTAAATTGAAGAGTTTGATCATGGCTCAGATTGAACGCTGGCGGCAGGCCTAACACATGCAAGTCGAACGGTAGCACAGAGAGCTTGCTCTCGGGTGACGAGTGGCGGACGGGTGAGTAATGTCTGGGAAACTGCCTGATGGAGGGGGATAACTACTGGAAACGGTAGCTAATACCGCATAATGTCGCAAGACCAAAGAGGGGGACCTTCGGGCCTCTTGCCATCGGATGTGCCCAGATGGGATTAGCTAGTAGGTGGGGTAATGGCTCACCTAGGCGACGATCCCTAGCTGGTCTGAGAGGATGACCAGCCACACTGGAACTGAGACACGGTCCAGACTCCTACGGGAGGCAGCAGTGGGGAATATTGCACAATGGGCGCAAGCCTGATGCAGCCATGCCGCGTGTATGAAGAAGGCCTTCGGGTTGTAAAGTACTTTCAGCGAGGAGGAAGGCATTGTGGTTAATAACCGCAGTGATTGACGTTACTCGCAGAAGAAGCACCGGCTAACTCCGTGCCAGCAGCCGCGGTAATACGGAGGGTGCAAGCGTTAATCGGAATTACTGGGCGTAAAGCGCACGCAGGCGGTCTGTTAAGTCAGATGTGAAATCCCCGGGCTCAACCTGGGAACTGCATTTGAAACTGGCAGGCTTGAGTCTTGTAGAGGGGGGTAGAATTCCAGGTGTAGCGGTGAAATGCGTAGAGATCTGGAGGAATACCGGTGGCGAAGGCGGCCCCCTGGACAAAGACTGACGCTCAGGTGCGAAAGCGTGGGGAGCAAACAGGATTAGATACCCTGGTAGTCCACGCCGTAAACGATGTCGACTTGGAGGTTGTGCCCTTGAGGCGTGGCTTCCGGAGCTAACGCGTTAAGTCGACCGCCTGGGGAGTACGGCCGCAAGGTTAAAACTCAAATGAATTGACGGGGGCCCGCACAAGCGGTGGAGCATGTGGTTTAATTCGATGCAACGCGAAGAACCTTACCTACTCTTGACATCCAGAGAACTTGCCAGAGATGGCTTGGTGCCTTCGGGAACTCTGAGACAGGTGCTGCATGGCTGTCGTCAGCTCGTGTTGTGAAATGTTGGGTTAAGTCCCGCAACGAGCGCAACCCTTATCCTTTGTTGCCAGCGGTCCGGCCGGGAACTCAAAGGAGACTGCCAGTGATAAACTGGAGGAAGGTGGGGATGACGTCAAGTCATCATGGCCCTTACGAGTAGGGCTACACACGTGCTACAATGGCGCATACAAAGAGAAGCGACCTCGCGAGAGCAAGCGGACCTCATAAAGTGCGTCGTAGTCCGGATTGGAGTCTGCAACTCGACTCCATGAAGTCGGAATCGCTAGTAATCGTAGATCAGAATGCTACGGTGAATACGTTCCCGGGCCTTGTACACACCGCCCGTCACACCATGGGAGTGGGTTGCAAAAGAAGTAGGTAGCTTAACCTTCGGGAGGGCGCTTACCACTTTGTGATTCATGACTGGGGTGAAGTCGTAACAAGGTAACCGTAGGGGAACCTGCGGTTGGATCACCTCCTTACCTTAAAGAACCTGCCTTTGCAGTGCTCACACAGATTGTCTGATAGAAAGTGAATAGCAAGGCGTCTTGCGATTGAGACTTCAGTGTCCCCTTCGTCTAGAGGCCCAGGACACCGCCCTTTCACGGCGGTAACAGGGGTTCGAATCCCCTAGGGGACGCCACTTGCTGGTTTGTGAGTGAAAGTCACCTGCCTTTATATCTCAAAACTAACTCATCGAGTTACGTTTGAGATATTTGCTCTTTAAAAATCTGGATCAAGCTGAAAATTGAAACGACACACGTTAAGTGTGTTCGAGTCTCTCAAATTTTCACAACACGAAGTGAAACAGCTTCGGGTTGTGAGGTTAAGCGACTAAGCGTACACGGTGGATGCCCTGGCAGTCAGAGGCGATGAAGGACGTGCTAATCTGCGAAAAGCGCCGGCGAGGTGATATGAACCCTTGACCCGGCGATGTCCGAATGGGGAAACCCAGTGCAATTCGTTGCACTATCGTTAGCTGAATACATAGGCTAACGAGGCGAACCGGGGGAACTGAAACATCTAAGTACCCCGAGGAAAAGAAATCAACCGAGATTCCCCCAGTAGCGGCGAGCGAACGGGGAGCAGCCCGGAGTCTGAATCAGCTTGTGTGTTAGTGGAAGCGTCTGGAAAGTCGCAGGGTACAGGGTGATACTCCCGTACACGAAAGCACACAGGCTGTGAACTCGAAGAGTAGGGCGGGACACGTGGTATCCTGTCTGAATATGGGGGGACCATCCTCCAAGGCTAAATACTCCTGACTGACCGATAGTGAACCAGTACCGTGAGGGAAAGGCGAAAAGAACCCCGGCGAGGGGAGTGAAAAAGAACCTGAAACCGTGTACGTACAAGCAGTGGGAGCACCTTCGGGTGTGACTGCGTACCTTTTGTATAATGGGTCAGCGACTTATATTCTGTAGCAAGGTTAACCGTATAGGGGAGCCGAAGGGAAACCGAGTCTTAACTGGGCGTTAAGTTGCAGGGTATAGACCCGAAACCCGGTGATCTAGCCATGGGCAGGTTGAAGGTTGGGTAACACTAACTGGAGGACCGAACCGACTAATGTTGAAAAATTAGCGGATGACCTGTGGCTGGGGGTGAAAGGCCAATCAAACCGGGAGATAGCTGGTTCTCCCCGAAAGCTATTTAGGTAGCGCCTCGTGAATTCATCTCCGGGGGTAGAGCACTGTTTCGGCTAGGGGGCCATCCCGGCTTACCAACCCGATGCAAACTGCGAATACCGGAGAATGTTATCACGGGAGACACACGGCGGGTGCTAACGTCCGTCGTGAAGAGGGAAACAACCCAGACCGCCAGCTAAGGTCCCAAAGTCATGGTTAAGTGGGAAACGATGTGGGAAGGCACAGACAGCCAGGATGTTGGCTTAGAAGCAGCCATCATTTAAAGAAAGCGTAATAGCTCACTGGTCGAGTCGGCCTGCGCGGAAGATGTAACGGGGCTAAACCATGCACCGAAGCTGCGGCAGCGACACTATGTGTTGTTGGGTAGGGGAGCGTTCTGTAAGCCTGCGAAGGTGTGCTGTGAGGCATGCTGGAGGTATCAGAAGTGCGAATGCTGACATAAGTAACGATAAAGCGGGTGAAAAGCCCGCTCGCCGGAAGACCAAGGGTTCCTGTCCAACGTTAATCGGGGCAGGGTGAGTCGACCCCTAAGGCGAGGCCGAAAGGCGTAGTCGATGGGAAACAGGTTAATATTCCTGTACTCGGTGTTACTGCGAAGGGGGGACGGAGAAGGCTATGTTGGCCGGGCGACGGTTGTCCCGGTTTAAGCATGTAGGCGGAGGTTCCAGGTAAATCCGGTACCTTGTTAACGCTGAGGTGTGATGACGAGGCACTACGGTGCTGAAGCAACAAATGCCCTGCTTCCAGGAAAAGCCTCTAAGCATCAGGTAACATCAAATCGTACCCCAAACCGACACAGGTGGTCAGGTAGAGAATACCAAGGCGCTTGAGAGAACTCGGGTGAAGGAACTAGGCAAAATGGTGCCGTAACTTCGGGAGAAGGCACGCTGATATGTAGGTGAAGCCCCTGCGGGTGGAGCTGAAATCAGTCGAAGATACCAGCTGGCTGCAACTGTTTATTAAAAACACAGCACTGTGCAAACACGAAAGTGGACGTATACGGTGTGACGCCTGCCCGGTGCCGGAAGGTTAATTGATGGGGTCAGCGGCAACGCGAAGCTCTTGATCGAAGCCCCGGTAAACGGCGGCCGTAACTATAACGGTCCTAAGGTAGCGAAATTCCTTGTCGGGTAAGTTCCGACCTGCACGAATGGCGTAATGATGGCCAGGCTGTCTCCACCCGAGACTCAGTGAAATTGAAATCGCTGTGAAGATGCAGTGTACCCGCGGCAAGACGGAAAGACCCCGTGAACCTTTACTATAGCTTGACACTGAACACTGGTCCTTGATGTGTAGGATAGGTGGGAGGCTTTGAAGCGTGGACGCCAGTCTGCGTGGAGCCGTCCTTGAAATACCACCCTTTAATGGCTGGTGTTCTAACGTAGACCCGTAATCCGGGTTGCGGACAGTGTCTGGTGGGTAGTTTGACTGGGGCGGTCTCCTCCTAAAGAGTAACGGAGGAGCACGAAGGTCAGCTAATCCTGGTCGGACATCAGGAGGTTAGTGCAATGGCATAAGCTGGCTTGACTGCGAGAGTGACGGCTCGAGCAGGTGCGAAAGCAGGTCATAGTGATCCGGTGGTTCTGTATGGAAGGGCCATCGCTCAACGGATAAAAGGTACTCCGGGGATAACAGGCTGATACCGCCCAAGAGTTCATATCGACGGCGGTGTTTGGCACCTCGATGTCGGCTCATCACATCCTGGGGCTGAAGTAGGTCCCAAGGGTATGGCTGTTCGCCATTTAAAGTGGTACGCGAGCTGGGTTTAGAACGTCGTGAGACAGTTCGGTCCCTATCTGCCGTGGGCGCTGGAGAATTGAGGGGGGCTGCTCCTAGTACGAGAGGACCGGAGTGGACGCATCACTGGTGTTCGGGTTGTCATGCCAATGGCACTGCCCGGTAGCTAAATGCGGAAGAGATAAGTGCTGAAAGCATCTAAGCACGAAACTTGCCCCGAGATGAGTTCTCCCTGACCCTTTAAGGGTCCTGAAGGAACGTTGAAGACGACGACGTTGATAGGCCGGGTGTGTAAGCGCAGCGATGCGTTGAGCTAACCGGTACTAATGAACCGTGAGGCTTAACCTTACAACGCCGAAGCTGTTTCGGTGGGTTTGAGAGATTTTCAGCATTGATTCAGAGTTAAGTACACAATAGTTTGCGCAGCAGCAAGGCGGCAAGCGAAGGAAAGGAAGGAGCATACTGAAGTATGTGACTGACTTTACGAGCGCGGCCAACGCGGCTGATGCGATAAAGTATTGCGTACAGAGCACCAAGAATTTGCCTGGCGGCTGTAGCGCGGTGGTCCCACCTGACCCCATGCCGAACTCAGAAGTGAAACGCCGTAGCGCCGATGGTAGTGTGGGGTCTCCCCATGCGAGAGTAGGGAACTGCCAGGCATCAAATTAAAAAACCCCGTACCTTATGGTGCGGGGTTTTTTGCTTTTCCACCCTGGCGGGCACAATCAACAATCTCTGGCTAAAATAACAAGATACGCATCGTCAGCGAGGTTATTTTGCCGAACCCCCCCTTTAACTATCAACAAGATTTCGCCAACATAAACTTTCGCGACCATCCTGAGCTTTACCAGGTAGGGCGGGGAGAACAAGGCGTTCTGCTGGTTGAACCTTACAAAAGCGAAATTCTGCCCTACTGGCGATACAAAAATGCTGAGGTTGCGACAAAATCTGCGCAGGAAATATACGCACTCTTTGAGCAATACCGTCAGCAAGACGATTTTGTGGGCATGGATATGGCCAGAAAATTCATCCAGATGGGATATACCCGCGCCAGACGCTACGCCAACCACAAAGGCGGAAAAAAGTACGATGATGAACGCAATGTTCGTCCACTGGATCACGATCCCGTTAAAGCCGAAGCCGCAAAAGTATTCAAAGGATGGTGGGACAAAATTCGCGCCGATGAGGATTATTTACAGAGAAAACAAGCGCATCAAAAAAAGTGGGGCTGATGATGTTATCCGTGTCAGGACGCATTTTGTGACGGAGATAACAAAATTAAATGAAACATAATAGAAACAATTATTTTACCTAACGTTAAATTTTAAATCTGGTTTTACTGGAGTGGGTGCTTTGGCCCGCATTGTAAGACAGGGGATTTAAAATGACAGAAACCGTAGCAAGTACAGATACGGATAGTAAAAAACTGGCAGAGGACGATACTCGCCGCAGGATTTGGGCAATCGTCGGTGCATCTTCAGGCAATCTGGTTGAATGGTTCGACTTTTACGTGTACTCGTTTTGCTCGCTCTATTTTGCCCATATCTTCTTCCCATCCGGCAACACCACTACCCAGCTTCTGCAAACTGCAGGCGTTTTCGCCGCAGGCTTTTTGATGCGTCCAATCGGCGGCTGGCTCTTTGGGCGTATTGCCGATCGAAAGGGGCGAAAAACGTCCATGCTGATCTCCGTCTGCATGATGTGTTTCGGCTCCCTGGTTATCGCCTGCCTTCCGGGCTATGACACTATCGGCACTTGGGCTCCAGCCTTACTGCTGTTGGCGCGTTTGTTCCAGGGACTTTCCGTTGGGGGGGAATATGGCACAAGCGCGACATATATGAGTGAAGTTGCCGTGGAAGGGCGTAAAGGCTTTTATGCCTCATTTCAGTACGTCACCCTGATCGGGGGACAGCTCCTGGCAATTCTGGCCGTCGTGATCCTGCAACAGGTTCTGAGTGATGAAGATCTCCGTGCCTGGGGATGGCGTATTCCTTTTGCGCTTGGCGCCCTCCTTGCCATTGTGGCGCTGTGGCTGCGCCGTCAGCTGGACGAAACGTCGCGTAAAGAGGTAAGGACGTTAAAAGAGGCAGGTTCTTTTAAGGGCTTGTGGCGTAACCGGAAGGCCTTTTTAATGGTGCTCGGCTTTACGGCTGGCGGTTCGCTCACCTTCTATACCTTCACTACCTATATGCAGAAGTATCTGGTTAATACAACGGGTATGCACGCTAACGTGGCGAGCATGGTCATGACGGTGGCGCTCTTTGTCTTTATGCTCATCCAGCCCATTATCGGTGCGCTGTCGGATAGAATCGGTCGTCGTAGCTCAATGCTGATTTTCGGCGGGTTGTCGGCAATATGTACTGTGCCCATTCTCACTGCACTCCAGCATGTCACATCTCCTTATGCCGCTTTTGCACTGGTGATGGTCGCATTGGTCATTGCCAGTTTTTACACCTCGATCAGCGGCATTCTTAAGGCAGAGATGTTTCCGGCTCAGGTGCGTGCACTGGGCGTTGGGTTATCTTATGCGGTGGCTAACGCGCTGTTTGGCGGCTCAGCGGAATATGTAGCCCTGTCATTAAAATCGGTGGGGAGTGAGGCAATCTTTTTCTGGTACGTCACGCTGATGGGGGCGCTGGCATTTATGGTTTCTTTAATGCTGCACCGCAAAGGGAAAGGCGTGCGTCTTTAATGATCCGCCATCTGCCAGACGGCATAGCCGGTAGTCGCACCGGCTATGTCCCAGGCAAAATCTTTCCAGCTCCAGCCGCTCCCTGCCGGGCGGCTGTCCCAGAGCTCTTTCGATGCCCCCAGACTGACCGAAAACATCAGGCCGTATGCAGCGCTGCGGTCGCGGCTGTAGCCCTGGCGCTGTGCATATTCATTACCCGCAGCCGAGAGCATCGCCGAGGCTAAAAAGTGTTGCGCCTTATCCTGACCCGACCAGCTATCCTGAGCCATATGGCTGCATCCGCCCAAAACCAGGCAGCCCATTAACAGCAAATAACGCACAACGACCTCCATAAAAAAGCCCCGTCAATGACAGGGCTGAAGATTACAGGATGCGGCTAATCAACCGGTCGATTCGGATGCGACGTAAACGGCGAATTAGCTTACGCACTTTCACCGGATAGTCAGCGATACTTTGCAGATCGCGATAATGGTTCACTACAGTGGTGTGCGTGCGGATCAGATCCAGTTCACGGTCGCGCGGAGCAGCCAGCTCCTGGCGGGGATCGTGGATCAAAATCGCATTTTCTAGATCCAGTCGCCACGCGCGGGGATTGAGGTTATTGCCCGTCAGCAGCATCCATTCATCATCAACCCACATGCCTTTCAGGTGATAGCTGTTATCTTCATCTTTCCACAGACGCACAACCAGCTGATCGGTATTCACATAGTACTGCAGGCGGCTCAGGAAGCGGCGCAGGTTGATCTCATAGAGATAAGGCAGGGCGCCGATGATCTTAAATGGCTGATCTTCAGGAATGAAGAAATCGTTCGCGGTTTTATCGCCAACGATAATTTCCACCTTTTTACCGTCGCGTAACAGCTGAATGATGTTACGCACCAGCACCGCCGGCAGGTTGAAGTACGGTGTACAGATGGTCAGCTTATGTTCTGTACACGGCATCAGATGGAAGATGGTCTTGTTGAGCAGGCTGGATTTACCCAGCCCAACCAGTGGGGTCACTGCAAGCTGTTCATTATCGGCATCGCCCTGGAAATGGAACATGGCATCGCGCAGTTCCTGACGGAAAAGGCGGATCTCATTTTTGATCTCCGGGCTTTTTGGTCGCTGCGGATCGTCAAGCCGATTCACGCCGCGGCCATGCACCAGATGTTGGTCCACCCACTCAAACATGACGTCAGCCATGCGGGCATTACGCACCAGGTGATAACGATCGTAACGGTATTTGTCCAGTTGATGCAGATAGACATCGTTCAGACTCGCGCCGCTATAGAGCACGCTGTCATCAATGATAAAGCCTTTGAAATGGAGAACGCCCAGAGCTTCGCGGGTGTTAACAGGAACACCATAAACGGGGACATCTACGCCGGGGTTTTCCTGCGCCATGCGGCAATACCAGTCGGCATTGGTGTTGGACGCAGCGGCGCCAATACGACCGCGCTGGGCGCGATGCCAGTCGACCAGGATACGGACATCCAGCTCAGGGCGCTGGCGTTTGGCTTCGTACACGGCGCGTAAAATGGCGCTGCCGCCCTCATCCTGTTCAAGATAAAGCGCGATAATGCAGATACGATGCGTTGCGCTGGCAATTTTTTCCAGTAGCGTCTCCCGAAAGTCGGCGGGAGCATAAAAAAACTCTACATCATCAACTGACTGAGAAATCTTCGGTAGTTGAGCAAGGTGTTGTTGATGTTTATTACGCTTAAATTTTGACAACATCACAGTGCGTTTCTTCTCTGTTCATTGAAGGATTATATGTACTATGTAGACAACAGAAGCGGGCAATCATACCACCAGTGCCGTTTAAAGTGGTCAACATTTCCAGTACCTTACTCTTGTTTACCTGATGGCATAAGCTGCAGAGTCAACCCGACGATCCCATCTTCAAGCTGGATATCAACGGTAAAGCCCAGCTTTCGCGCCAGGGCGACCATGCCACGGTTGTTAGGCATGGTAATGCCATTGAGGCGGATCAGTCCGTGATCGCGCGTATAACTGATCAGTTTTTCGAGTAATCGTCTTCCCAGCCCAAGACCTTTCAGATCGGAGCGAACAAGCACCGCAAACTCCGCATCAACGTTATCAGGATCGGAGATGGCACGTGTGACGCCAAGGATTTCATCGCCCTCTTCAGTGCGTCGGACAGCAACGAAAGCCATTTCCCGATCGTAGTCGATCTGCGTCATATTGGCTAAATCTTCGTGGGTAAATTCGTTGATTTCGCTAAAGTAGCGGTAATACAAATCTTCTTTTGTGACCTGGGCGATAAAGCGCTGAAGCTGGGGTTCATCTTCAGGAAGGATAGGGCGGAACAGCGACAGTTCGCCATTTTTCATCTCCACCCACTCTTCAAGCTGATGGGGGTAAGGGCGAATAGCAAGCCGGCTTTCGCGATCGCCGGTATAGGCCGCCACATCCATCGTCACATCCAGCGCCGTCAGTTCGCTGCCGGATACCAGTAAAGGATGAATATCCAGACGCTGGATTTCCGGGCTATCGACAATCAGGTTCGATACCTGCACCAGGAACTGGCTCAGGGCGGCGATATCCAGCGGTCTTAAGGCACTGCGTCCACGGATCTTTTTGCTCTTAATCCCCTGAATCACCAGATAACGCGCCAGGTTCATGTTCAGGGGCGGCAGGGCAACCACCGCCTGCTCTTCAGGGCGCCACTCCACGCCCCCTTCGCCCAGCATAATCAGCGGACCGAAGACCGGATCGTGTTCCACTACCACCCGTAGCTCCTGCGCGCCGGCACGATTAGCCATGCTCTGCACCAGCAGGCCGTGGATCCGCGCCTGGGGCCAGGCCATTTTAACGCGATCGATAATGGCATCCGCCGCCTGCTGGACTTCCGCCGCGGTACGCAGATACAACATCACCCCCTGAACTTCAGATTTATGCGGGATATCTGGCGAACGCAGTTTCAGTGCTACCGGATAACCGATCTGCTCGGCAATATGCACCGCTTCCGCGCTGTCGCTGGCGATCCAGGTGGGCAGTGTATGCAGGCCATAGGCGGTGAGGATCGGCTGTACCTCATGGGTATCCAGCGAACGCGCGCCGTCATCAATGGCACGCTGCAACAGGTCGTGAGCATGACCCGTATTGGCGGTCAGGTTTCCCGGCAGGGCAGGCGTCTCCCGCAGCTGTTTCTGATTGCGCCGGTACTCCACCATATGCATAAAAGCGGTGATAGTGCCTTCCGGGGTACGGTAAGTGGGGAGGCCAGCCTCGCTGAACAGACGTCGCGCCTCCTGAGATGAAAATTCACCGCACCAGTTGGTCAGAAGCGACACATACTTTCCACGCGGATGCTTCTTCACAATATCAATCAGCGCACGAGCGCTTTCGCTGCCCGGGGCTACGGCACTAGGGGAGTGAATAACCATCAGGGCATCAAAATCCTGGCTGTCCAGCAGGATATTGAGTGCCATGAGATAGTGCTCGCTGCTGGCATCGTCGCGTAAGTCGAGTGGATTACCCGGCTCCACGCCGGACGGCAATGCCTCACGCAGGCGCTGCATTGTCTCTTCGCTGAGGGTGGCCAGCTTACCGTTACGCAGCCACAGTTCATCCAGCGCCAGCGCGGCCGGTGCGGCCCCGTTACTGATGATCATCAGCCGTTCCCCGCGCAGCGGGCGCATATGGCTGAGCGTTTCGACAGCGGAAAAAAGTTCGTGGGTGTCCTGAACACGCAGCAAGCCGGCACGCTGGATAGCGGCATCCCATGCCGGATCCATGCCTGAATGAGAATGCAAAAGACGCTGGGCGGCCGGGCTACGCCCGCTTTTGATCACCAGAATCGGTTTGTTGCGTGAAGCGCTACGGGCTGCCGAGACGAAGCGTCGCGCGTCGCTGAGATGCTCAAGATAGAGCAAGATGGCGCTGGTTTTGCTATCGCGCGCCAGAAAATCCAGCAGCTCGTCAACGTCAATGTCCAGACCGTCGCCCAGCGCAATGAAATAGGAAAAGCCCATTTCGCGCTGCTGGGCCCAGTCGAGGATGGTATTAGAGACCGCCGCCGACTGGGAAATAAAGGCCAGCTTGCCTTTACGTATCGGGACGGGAGAAAAGCTGGCATTCAGCCCCTGCCACGGTGCCAGCAGACCCAGACTGTTTGGCCCCAGCAGTCGCATCTGGTAGCGCGTCGCGCAGGCCAGCAGCTCCGCCTGTTGTTCAGGGGGCGAAGAGAGAATAATGCAGGTTTTGCAGCCCTTCTTCCCCAGCGCGTCGAGCAGGGCGATGTTACGTCGGGCGTGGGTGCAGAGCACCGCGAGATCGGGAATGAAGGGCAGGCTCTCCACATCCGGCCAGGCAAGGACACCCAACACCGCCTTATACGCGGGGGTAACCGGCAGTATCGGGCCATTAAAGCCGCCAGCGAGCAGGTTACGCATCATCAGATAACCGGCGCGTTCAGGCTTCATCGACGCGCCAATCACGGCAATGGATTTAGGGCGGAGTAAGGCTTCTAGCCCGCGCTGGCTCATACAGATCTCCTGAAAAGGCGAGTGACCTGATGATTTTAAACGCTTTCCGGCTCCGCCGCTGTGATGCTTCCCTTATGAATGGTTTTTCCGGCCAGATAACGTTCGCGAAAGCGTGAGAAGTGATCGCCCAGGGCGCCTGCCGCCTGAACGTCCCCCGCCAGATCCAGCAGGGCAATGGCCACTTCGGCAGTACAATACTGGCCTTCTGCGTGGGCTTCACGCAGCCGGTAAGCCGAGACGCGCGACAAATCGACGGAGATCACCGGCAGCGCATCCAGATAGGGGCTTTTGCGAAACATTTTACGCGCTTCAGTCCAGGTGCCATCCAGCATGATAAACAGCGGCGGTTTGCCGGCGGAGGGCGCGGTAATTACCTGGCGCGTCTCACCGGCGTAGGAGGCCGGAAACACTACCATCGGTTGATAGTCGGGGCTGGCGACCAGATCGAGCAGCGCCTGAGGTGGCTCAGTGCGTGACCACTGGAAGGCTGCGGTATCCGGTAGAATATCGGCGATCAGCCGTCCGGTGTTGCTGGGCTTCATCGGTTCGGTATCGAACATCACCAGGCAGAAACGGCTTTGAGCATGGCTGGGCGCCAGCGTCGCGCAGAGACACTGCCTGAGCGGCAGCAGACAGCGCTGACAGCGACGAATGCGGTTACCACGGGCAAGAAAAGGGCGAGTCGCACGCGCCAGGCGTTGGGCGCGCAGTTGCAGTACGGCGTTATCAGTCATGGGAAGGAGCGCAGAAAAAACGCCATTCTCGCAGAGGCGAGGGCGGGGCACAAGTTACGTGCCCCGGAATGTCAGAGGGATTCGTTCAGCCAGCTATCAAAAGGTGCTTTCGGAACGGCACCATTGAGCATATCGACGACTTCACCATTTTTGAAAATCATAATGGTCGGGATACTACGAATGCGGAAGCGGGAGCTCAGTTCGCGCTCAGCTTCGGTGTTCACTTTCACAAAACGCATTTTACCGCTACGCTCTTCGGCGACATCTTCAAAGATCGGCGCAAAGTTACGGCAAGGGCCGCACCAGGGTGCCCAGAAGTCTACAACAACCGGCAGATCATCCTTCAGCAGTTTATCCAGAGTTTCGCCGGTAGCATTAATCACGTCACCATCGAACAATTCATGACCGCAGCGTCCGCATTTTGCTCCGTCATCAATGCGATCTTCCGGAATGCGGTTAAGAGCCTGGCAGTTGGCACATACGGTATTCATAACTAACCTCAGGTAGAGCAGGGGGACAAATCGGCAACATGCCGGTTATGTTTCCAATATGTTACATATTATCAACGACCCTGTTTGAAACGACAATGCGTTTTGTTCAATGAGAACAATAGTCACAGGCTTTTATACGAAGTAATGGCTATGCGCCGGGACATCGGGTAATCTGCGCGCTTCGCGCAGCGCTGGTGGAGAAAAGCATGAACGACGAACTGAAAAACAAAAGCGGCAAGGTCAAAGTGATGTATGTCCGCAGTGACGATGACTCTGATAAACGCACCCAAAATCCGCGTACCGGAAAAGGTGGCGGACGTCCAGGGCCATCTCGTGCAGACGGTGGCCGTCGCCCCGCCCGCGATGAGAGAAGCAGCCGCGGTGATGACCGCAAACGTGACGACCGTAAGCGTGATGATTTCAAACGCGACGATTTTAGCCGCGACGCCTCACCGTGGCGTACCGTCTCCCGCGCGCCGGGCGACGAGTCCACAGCGCCCGTCGATCACGGCAGCATGGCCGGTAAAACGGTTATCGATCCGGAAGTGATCCGCCGTCAGCGTGCCGAAGAGACGCGCGTCTATGGCGAAAACGC
Source organism: Leclercia sp. GHBNCSD (assembly GCF_055805075.1). Taxonomy (NCBI): domain Bacteria; kingdom Pseudomonadati; phylum Pseudomonadota; class Gammaproteobacteria; order Enterobacterales; family Enterobacteriaceae; genus Leclercia; species Leclercia sp. GHBNCSD. Next base: position 3,138,048 of record NZ_JBQVYO010000001.1, read on the forward strand.
CTGTCAGGCCCTGTTCCAGAGCCGTCCTGATTGCATCGTGCGCGCCTGGTTCATCCAGAGCGTCACGCCGCGTTTCAAAGAAGCGCTGCGCTGGATGGCGGCCAACCGCAAAGCCTACCATGTGGTGGACGATGCTGAGATCACCAAAGCGTCTGGCACCGAACACCATGGTGGCGTCTGCTTCCTGATTAAGAAACGTAACGGTACCACCGTTAAGCAGTGGGTCAGCCAGGCTGGCGAAGATGATTGCGTGCTGGCCCTGGAAGACGTGGGTAACCCGCACAACCTCGGCGCCATGATGCGCAGCTGTGCCCACTTCGGCGTGAAAGGCGTTCTGTTGCAGGATGCGGCTCTGCTGGAATCCGGCGCAGCAATCCGTACGGCGGAAGGCGGCGCGGAGCACGTTCAGCCGATCACTGGCGACAGCGTGCTGGAAGCGATTGAGCAGTTCCGTCAGGCGGGCTATGCCATCGTGACCACCTCCAGCCACAAAGGCACCACGCCGCTGTTTAAAGCGACACTGCCCCGTAAGATGGTGCTGGTGTTGGGTCAGGAGCGCGATGGTCTCTCCGATGCGGCACTCTCCAGCGCCGATCTGAGCGTCTCTATCGATGGCACCGGCAATGTAGAAAGCCTCAACGTATCCGTTGCGACCGGCGTTCTGCTGGCGGAATGGTGGCGTCAGAACAAAGCATAATCCCGCTTTGTTCGTCGTTCGTAGGCCCGGCAAGCGTAGCGCCGCCGGGCAATGTGCCGGGTGGCGGCTTCGCCTTACCCGGCCTACAACAACTTACTCGCTTTCAGCCGGTAACTCCGGCATCCAGTCAATCGGCGTTTCGCCCTGTTTCTCCAGCCACTCATTCGCCAGCACAAAATGATTGCAGCCAAAAAAGCCGCGATGGGCTGACAGCGGTGACGGGTGCGGCGCTTTCAGCACATGATGGCGCTGAGTATCAATGATCGACCCTTTCTTCTGCGCATGCGATCCCCAGAGCAAAAAGACCACGCCTTCCCGGTGCTGGTTAATCAGGCTGATGACCTTGTCGGTAAATGTCTCCCACCCGAGGCTGGCATGAGAATGGGCCTGCCCGGCGCGAACCGTCAGCACGGTGTTGAGCAACAGAACGCCCTGACGCGCCCAGCTTTCCAGGTAACCATGTGAAGGTCGGGTAAACCCCGGTACGGAGGCTTCCAGCTCCTTATACATATTCAGCAGGGAAGGGGGGATAGCAACGCCCGGACGCACAGAAAACGCCAGGCCGTGTGCCTGACCCGGTCCGTGGTAGGGATCCTGTCCCAGGATAACCACTTTGACATCTGCCAGCTCGGTAAAACGAAAGGCGTTGAACACATCTTTCTGGGGCGGATAGATGGTGATGCCGTCCTGACGTTCCGCGGCAACGGTATTCAGAGTATTAACGAAGTAAGGCTGTTTTTTTTCATCGGCCAGTACGTCGTGCCAGGTTAAAGGTGCTGTCATCTCGCTCTCCTGCGAATTTTCACTGTCTTTAGCTTAACTGCATATGACGAGGGAACAAAACTGGCGAGCCAAAAATGTCATTGCACTGAAAAATATTGAAAATTTACACGGAATTTTGAAGCCAATTGCGAGGTTAAAATTGATATAAAACAATAATCTCCGTTTATCACCCTTTTACTGGTGTGGTTTTTGTTGATTTAAGTCAAGGAATGGCGAGGGTTTGACTGATATATATACACTCAAGCAACAATGGTTTTACCAATTGCCCGGACGAACGGGCGACACCCAATATTGTAGTGTAAGGGAGACATCACATGATTACTGGTATCCAGATTACTAAAGCTGCAAACGACGACCTGCTGAACTCTTTCTGGCTGCTGGACAGCGAGAAAGGCGAAGCGCGTTGCGTATGCGCAAAAGCAGGCTTTGCTGAAGATGAAGTTGTTCAGGTTAACGCGCTGGGCGAGTTCGAATACCGCGAAATCCCTATGGAAATCAAACCTGAAGTCCGCGTTGAAGGCGGTCAGCATCTGAACGTTAACGTGCTGCGTCGTGAAACGCTGGAAGATGCTGTTAAGCATCCGGAAAAATATCCGCAGCTGACCATCCGTGTTTCTGGCTACGCGGTACGCTTTAACTCACTGACTGCCGAACAGCAGCGCGACGTTATTGCCCGTACCTTTACTGCCAGCCTGTAATCGTTACCAGCGTACAGATAAAAAAAGCCGGGTTAGAACCCGGCTTTTTTATTACTCTTCTTTCTGTGTCACCGGCGCGCTGCCGCTAGGCTTACGACGCTTGCCCACGTTTTTGGTATCACGGTGGCGTTGCTTCACGCGCGGTTTCTCTTTCTCTTTCGCCTTTTTCTCGGCACGTTTAGCGAGCACTTTCTTGGACGGTTTGCCCGTCATTTTTTCGCTCGGCGCACGGGTGCTCGGACGCAGTTCGTCGATCACGCGGGCCTTCAGCGGCTCTTCAACGTAACGACCAATTTTTTGCAGCAGCAGATGGTCATGCGCTTCGACCAGCGAAATGGCTGTCCCTTTACGCCCGGCACGACCGGTACGGCCAATGCGGTGGAGATAGGTATCCGCAGTGCGCGGCAGATCGAAGTTGAACACGTGGCTGACATCAGGAATATCAATACCGCGCGCAGCAACGTCGGTCGCCACCAGCACGTTCACGCGGCCATCGGTCAGACGTTTGATCGCTTCGTTACGTTTAATCTGCACCATCTCGCCTTCGAGATAGCAGTTATTGATACCCGCTTCACGCAGCCAGGTCGCCAGCTCGTGCACACGCTCACGTTTCCGTACAAAGACGATAGAGCGGGTGGCTTCAGGCTGTTTCAGCAGGTGGATCAGCAGCGCGGTTTTATGCTGAATATCATCGGCGCGGTAGTACCACTGATGGATCTTCTTGCGCTCGCGGGTGGACGGGGTGGCGGAAACCTCAACTGGGTCCTCCAGAAGACGCTCAGCAAAATCTTTAATTGCATCGCCTTCCAGCGTCGCGGAGAAGAGCATAGTCTGCTTACGCCAGCGGGTCTCACCGGCAATGTGTTCGATATCCTGCGCAAAGCCCATATCCAGCATACGGTCAGCTTCGTCAAGAATTAAGGTTTCAACCGCACGGCAGTCGAAGTTCTCTTCTTTGATGTATTGCAGCAGACGCCCGGTCGTCGCAACGACGATATCCTGGTTCTCACTGAATACTTCGGCGTGGTTCATATAGGCCACACCGCCGGTAATGGTTGCGATATCCAGGTGGGTATTCTTCGCCAGCTCACGGGCATGATCGGTAACCTGCATCGCCAGTTCACGGGTCGGGGTGAGGATCAGAATACGCGGCGGACCTGATTTCTTACGCGGAAAATCCAGCAGATGCTGCAACGCAGGCAGCAAATAGGCTGCCGTTTTACCCGTGCCGGTTGGCGCAGAACCGAGCACGTCACGGCCCTCCAGTGCAGGCGGAATTGCCGCTTCCTGAATAGCGGTCGGGCGTGTGAAGCCTTTTTCCTGGAGCGCGTCCAGAAGGCTTTCATCGAGTTCAAGTTCGGAAAAAGTCGTTACAGTCATGTTCTACCTCTGTGTGGGGCGCTGATTATAGACGTTACGGCTGCAATCTTCATCTGTTTGTGTGGATATCCCTTTTCCGTCGTTACGCTTTCACCTATGCTACTCCCGTTTCACTTTGAAGGTTGCTCCGACATGTCTCAACTCAAAGCGCAGCTGCGCCGCGATGGTTTTACTTTTAAGCAGTTCTTTGTTGCCCACGATCGCTGTGCAATGAAAGTCGGCACTGATGGCATTTTACTGGGGGCATGGGCACCGGTAGCAGGCGTTAAACGTATCCTCGACATTGGCAGCGGCAGCGGATTATTAGCCCTGATGCTGGCGCAGCGTACCGAACACGCTGTCACGCTTGACGCGGTTGAACTGGATCCCCAGGCGGCTGAGCAGGCAGCGGAAAACGTAGCGGAATCCCCCTGGGCTTCGCGCGTATCTCTTCATTGTGCGGATGTTCTTGCCTGGGCGCCAGAACAAACGGGCCGCTATGACCTGATTGTCAGCAATCCTCCCTATTTTGAACCGGGCGTAGCCTGTGCTACACCCCAGCGAGAGCAGGCCCGGTATACCGACACGCTCGATCATGGCGCGCTGTTAGCCTGCGCTGCCGGGTTGATCTCCGAAGAGGGATTTTTCTGCGTGGTATTACCGGAGAGCGCAGGCAGTGCATTTATTGCCAGCGCGCTGGAGATGGGCTGGTTTTTACGCCTGCGCACCGATATTGCGGAAACCGACGGCAGGCTGCCGCACCGGGTGCTGCTGGCGCTGTCGCCGAAAGAGGGAGAGTGCTTCAGCGACAGGCTGGTGATACGTGGGCCAGATCAGCGTTATTCCGATGACTACACGGCGCTGACCCACCCCTTCTATTTATTTATGTGAGCCAGCGGTGAGAGCACCGACGGGCCGGAATGCTCAAGCTGCTCCGGGTAGTCGAGCGTGTAGTGCAAACCGCGGCTCTCTTTGCGCATCATTGCGCAGCGCACAATCAGCTCCGCCACCTGAACCAGATTACGCAGTTCCAGCAAATTATTGGATACGCGGAAATGGGCGTAATACTCATCAATTTCCTGCTGCAGCATGGTAATACGGCGCAGGGCGCGCTCCAGACGTTTGGTGGTGCGCACAATGCCGACGTAATCCCACATAAAGAGGCGCAGCTCGTGCCAGTTATGCTGGATCACGACCAGTTCATCCGGGTTCTCCACGCGGCTTTCGTCCCAGTCCGGCAGGTTTTCCACCTGGCGGGCGTAAGGCATGCGCTTCGTGATATCTTCCGCCGCTGACCAGCCATACACAAGGCACTCCAGAAGCGAGTTTGATGCCATTCGGTTCGCGCCATGCAGGCCGGTGTAGCTCACCTCGCCGATGGCGTACAGGCCGTCAACGTCGGTCCGGCCATGATCGTCGACCATCACGCCGCCGCAGGTATAGTGCGCCGCGGGCACCACCGGCATCGGCTCTTTGGTGATATCGATGCCGAGCCCCAACAGTTTTTCATAGATGGTCGGGAAGTGCTGGCGAATAAAGGCTTCGGGTTTGTGGCTGATATCCAGATACATGCAGTCCACGCCCAGGCGTTTCATCTCATGATCGATAGCGCGGGCCACGACATCACGCGGCGCCAGCTCGCCCCGCTCGTCGAAATCCTGCATAAAGCGCGTGCCATCCGGGCGTTTTAAATGCGCGCCTTCACCGCGTAGCGCTTCGGTCAGCAGGAAGTTGCGTGCCTGCGGGTGGAATAGCGCAGTGGGATGGAACTGGTTAAATTCCAGATTGGCCACGCGACAGCCTGCTCGCCAGGCCATGGCAATACCGTCCCCTGAGGAAATATCCGGGTTGGTGGTGTACTGATACACCTTAGAGGCACCGCCGGTTGCCAGTACAACCGATTTTGCCCGACAGGTTTCCACCTTCTCTCTATTACGGTTCCAGACCCAGGCTCCCACAACGCGCCGCGTGCCCGGCAGACCAATCTTATCGGAGATGATCAAATCCACCGCGTTGCTGCGTTCCAGCACCCGGATGTTGGGATGGCTTAACGCCTGGCTGACCAGCGTCGTTTCGACTGCTTTACCAGTGGCATCTGCGGCATGCAGGATCCGGCGATGGCTGTGTCCGCCCTCACGCGTCAGGTGGTAACTCTCTTCTCCATTGGCCTGCACGTGGGTATCAAACAGCACGCCCTGATCGATCAGCCATTGCACGCAGTGGCGGGCATTACTGGCGACAAATTCAGCCGCGTGTCGGTCCACGATACCGCCACCTGCAATCAGGGTATCTTCGACATGGGAGTCGATACTGTCAGTTTCATCAAACACCGCAGCAATTCCGCCCTGGGCATAGAAGGTAGAACCTTCGCTAACAGGACCTTTGCTGAGGACAATCACTTTCTGGTGTGGGGCGAGTCGCAGCGCCAGTGAAAGGCCGGCGGCACCGCTGCCGATAATCAGTACGTCACAGGTGAGTTCGGAAATTGCGTTCATGATGTGTGTTTAATTTACTAAACAGTGTTTGGCCAGCATAGCACCTGAATGCGATGAATCGCACGTTTTTTTTAAGAGTTGTTGCAATGACTAAACAAAGGCTGGACAGCGATAAGGGACTAAAAGGGCGAAAATATTTTGCGTAGCAGATCGTTAGCTTCAGATTTTGTGGTGAAATAAAGCCCGTCTTGCGTTACCCTGCAAGCGGTAAAAGACCATTTCTTAGCAGAAACTGGGTACGTATCGGTATCAGACTTATAATGATAGAAAATGAACGGTCTGCGACGTGATTAACAAAAACAAAGGCGTGACGGAACTAATTGAAATAAAGACCCTCAAAGCAACTGCTTGCTCACAGTGCAGTGTTTGGAGTGGCGTTTCGATAACGCGTGGAATTTAGGTTTGGGGAGACTTTACCTCGGATGAGCGAGCAGTTAACGGACCAGATTCTGGTTGAACGGGTCCAGAAGGGAGATCAGAAAGCCTTTAACCTACTGGTGGTGCGCTACCAGCATAAGGTGGCGAGTCTGGTGTCCCGCTATGTACCGTCAGGGGATGTTCCTGATGTGGTACAAGAGTCTTTCATTAAGGCCTATCGTGCGCTGGAATCTTTCCGGGGAGATAGTGCTTTTTATACCTGGCTGTACCGTATTGCCGTCAATACGGCTAAGAACTACCTCGTCGCTCAGGGCCGACGTCCGCCTTCAAGCGATGTCGATGCTATCGACGCTGAAAATTTTGAAAGCGGCGGTGCGTTGAAAGAAATTTCGAACCCTGAGAACTTAATGTTGTCAGAAGAACTGAGACAAATAGTTTTTCGCACCATCGAGTCGCTCCCGGAAGATTTACGCATGGCAATTACGTTGCGGGAGTTAGATGGCCTGAGCTATGAAGAGATAGCCGCTATCATGGATTGCCCGGTCGGTACGGTTCGCTCACGGATCTTTCGTGCGCGAGAAGCTATTGATAATAAAGTTCAACCGCTAATCAGGCGTTGACGATAGCGGGATACTGGAAAAGGTATTAGGCATGCAGAAAGAACAACTTTCCGCTTTGATGGATGGTGAAACGCTGGACAGTGAGATGCTCAACGAGCTCTCTCGCTCTCCTGAGATGCAAAAAACCTGGGAGAGTTATCATCTCATTCGCGATACTCTGCGCGGCGATACCAGCGATCTCCTCCATTTTGATATCTCAGCTCGCGTAATGGCGGCCATAGAGAACGAACCTGTTTCTCAGGCCACCCCGCTAATCCCCGAAGCCCAACCTGCACCGCACCTGTGGCAGAAGATGCCTTTCTGGAACAAAGTGCGCCCCTGGGCGAGTCAACTGACTCAAATGGGTGTGGCTGCTTGCGTATCGCTTGCAGTTATTGTGGGCGTCCAGCACTATAACACTCAATCTGAAGTGAGCCAGCAACCAGAAGCGCCAGTGTTTAATACACTGCCGATGATGGGCAAAGCCAGCCCGGTAAGTCTGGGTATTCCTTCTGATGCCTCGGCCGGTGCCGGTCAGCAGCAGCAGGTCCAGGAGCAGCGCCGTCGTATTAACGCGATGTTGCAGGATTATGAATTGCAGCGTCGTCTGCATTCTGAACAGCTTCAGTTTGAACAGGCGCAAACGCAGCAGGCTGCTGTGCAAGTGCCAGGAAACCAAACTTTAGGAACGCAATCGCAGTAATGAAGCAACTTTGGTGCGCCATGTCTCTGATGGCGGGTAGCCTGTTGTTCACTGTCAACGCCTCGGCTGATGTATCGTCCGGGGCGTTGTTGCAGCAAATGAACCAGGCCAGCCAGTCACTCAACTACGAGCTGTCTTTTATCAGTATCAATAAGCAAGGTGTAGAGTCGTTACGCTATCGCCATGCCCGTCTTGATAAACAGCCGCTTGCCCAGCTTTTGCAGATGGATGGTCCGCGCCGCGAAGTCGTGCAGCGTGGCAATGAAATCAGCTATTTCGAGCCGGGTCTCGAACCCTTTACGCTGAATGGCGACTACATTGTTGATTCGCTGCCTTCGCTCATTTATACCGATTTTAAACGGCTCTCCCCTTACTACGACTTTATCTCCGTAGGACGTACCCGTATCGCCGATCGGCTCTGCGAGGTGCTGCGGGTGGTCGCCAGAGACGGAACACGTTACAGCTATATCGTCTGGATGGATGCAGAGACCAAGCTGCCAATGCGGGTCGATCTGCTGGATCGGGATGGTGAGACGCTGGAGCAGTTCCGGGTGATCTCTTTCACCATCGACGATCAGGTCGGTAACAGCATGCAGAATCTGGCAAAAGCGAACCTGCCGCCGCTGCTCTCCGTCCCGGCGGGGGATAACGTCAACTTTAACTGGGCGCCCAACTGGATCCCGCAGGGCTTCAGTGAAGTCTCCAGCAGTCGACGCCAGCTGCCCACCATCGATACCCCGGTTGAATCCCGTCTTTACTCCGACGGCTTGTTCAGCTTCTCGGTTAATATCAACCGGGCAACACCGGTCAGTGCCGATCAGATGTTGCGTACCGGGCGTCGCACCGTCAGCACCACAATACGGGATAACGCAGAGATCACCGTTGTCGGTGAACTGCCGCCGCAAACGGCTAAACGTATCGCCGACAGCATTAAATTCAGGGCTGCACAATGATCAAAGAGTGGGCAACGGTCGTTTCATGGCATAAGGGCGTCGCGCTGGTCAGCTGCGACGTCAAAGCATCCTGCAACAGCTGCGCCTCCCGCGCCGGTTGCGGCAGCCGGGTGCTGAACAAACTTGGACCACAGACCTCACACACGATCAGCGTGCCCAGCGCAGAGCCGCTGGTGGAGGGGCAAAAAGTCGAGTTAGGAATCGCTGAAGGTAGCCTGCTTGGCTCGGCGATGCTGGTCTATCTCTCCCCGCTGGTGGGGTTGTTTGCCCTTGGCGGTCTGTTCCAGGTACTGTTTGGGACCGATCTCGCCGCCATGTGCGGCGCAGCGCTGGGCGGCGTAGGCGGTTTTTTACTGGCTCGCGGCTTTTCCTCCCGTCTTGCGGAGCGTGAAGCGTGGCAGCCCGTTATTCTCAGCGTCGGATTGCCACCCGATCAGCTGCGTGTCGACACGCTCTCTTCAGAAGCCCGGTGATGTTACCGGGCTTTGTTTTATTTACATCTCATAAAAGAAAACGCCAGATCTTCGCGCTAAGCTTGCTGGAAGAGCATTTCCTGGTGACGGAGATGTAGTGTAGAATGCTGCGTTTTCGCACTGAAAAACGTCAGGCTAAGAACAGCGGCCTCCAGGAATTCGTAAGGCATAATTATTTAACTATATGAAGAACATACGTAACTTTTCGATCATTGCTCACATTGACCACGGTAAGTCGACGCTGTCTGACCGTATTATCCAGATTTGCGGTGGCCTGTCTGATCGTGAAATGGCAGCCCAGGTACTGGACTCCATGGACCTGGAACGCGAACGCGGTATTACCATTAAAGCGCAGAGCGTTACGCTCGACTATAAAGCGTCTGACGGTGAAACCTACCAACTTAACTTTATCGACACCCCAGGCCACGTTGACTTCTCTTATGAAGTTTCCCGTTCGCTGGCGGCCTGTGAGGGCGCGCTGCTGGTAGTGGATGCGGGGCAGGGCGTAGAAGCCCAGACCCTGGCGAACTGCTATACCGCGATGGAAATGGATCTCGAGGTGGTGCCGGTTCTGAACAAGATCGACCTGCCAGCCGCCGATCCTGAGCGTGTGGCGGAAGAGATCGAAGATATCGTCGGCATCGACGCGACCGACGCCGTGCGCTGCTCGGCAAAAACCGGCGTGGGTGTAACCGACGTGCTGGAACGTTTGGTGCGTGACATCCCGGCGCCGGAAGGCGATCCGGAGGGGCCACTGCAGGCGCTGATCATCGACTCCTGGTTCGATAACTATCTCGGCGTTGTCTCGCTGGTGCGTATTAAAAACGGCACCATGCGTAAAGGCGACAAGATCAAAGTGATGAGCACCGGACAGGTTTACAACGCTGACCGTCTGGGTATCTTCACGCCAAAACAGGTCGACCGTACCGAGCTGAAGTGCGGCGAAGTAGGATGGCTGGTTTGTGCGATCAAAGACATCCTCGGCGCGCCAGTGGGCGATACCCTGACGGGCGCCCGCAACCCGGCAGAAAAAGCGCTGCCAGGCTTTAAAAAGGTAAAACCGCAGGTTTACGCCGGTCTGTTCCCGGTCAGCTCTGACGATTATGAGAACTTCCGTGACGCGCTCGGCAAGCTGAGCCTGAACGATGCTTCCCTGTTCTATGAGCCAGAAAGCTCGACGGCGCTGGGCTTCGGCTTCCGCTGCGGCTTCCTCGGCCTGCTGCACATGGAGATCATTCAGGAGCGTCTGGAGCGTGAATATGACCTGGATCTGATCACCACCGCACCAACGGTCGTGTACGAAGTCGAGACCACCTCCAAAGAGGTTATCTACGTCGACAGTCCATCCAAGCTGCCGCCGCTGAATAATATTCATGAGCTGCGCGAGCCGATCGCCGAATGTCACATGCTGCTGCCGCAGGAGTTCCTCGGTAACGTCATCACGCTGTGTATCGAAAAACGTGGTGTGCAGACCAACATGGTTTACCACGGTAACCAGGTAGCGCTGACCTATGAAATCCCGATGGCGGAAGTGGTGCTCGACTTCTTCGATCGTCTGAAGTCAACTTCACGCGGTTATGCGTCGCTGGATTACAACTTCAAACGCTTCCAGGCCTCCAACATGGTGCGTGTGGACGTGCTGATCAACGGCGAGCGCGTCGATGCGCTGGCGCTGATCACCCATAACGACAACGCCCCGTATCGCGGTCGCGAACTGGTCGAGAAGATGAAAGATCTCATCCCACGCCAGCAGTTCGACATTGCGATTCAGGCGGCCATTGGCAACCATATTATCGCCCGTTCTACGGTGAAACAGCTGCGTAAAAACGTTCTGGCAAAATGCTATGGCGGTGACGTCAGCCGTAAGAAGAAGCTGCTCCAGAAGCAGAAAGAAGGTAAGAAGCGTATGAAGCAGGTCGGTAACGTTGAGCTGCCGCAGGAAGCGTTCCTCGCCATTCTGCACGTTGGTAAAGACGGAAAATAACCCTTAAGGAGTTGGCATGGCGAACATGTTTGCCCTGATCCTGGTGATTGCCACACTGGTGACGGGGCTGTTGTGGTGTCTGGATAAGTTTATCTTTGCTCCGAAACGTCGCGAACGTCAGGCCGCCGCGCAGGCTGCCACGGGCGACCAGTTGGATCCGAATACCCTGAAGAAAGTCAGCCCTAAGCCGGGCTGGCTGGAAACGGGCGCTTCGGTCTTTCCGGTGCTGGCCATTGTGCTGGTGGTACGTTCGTTTATCTATGAACCTTTCCAGATCCCATCCGGTTCGATGATGCCAACGCTGCTGATCGGTGATTTTATTCTGGTCGAGAAGTTTGCTTATGGCATTAAAGATCCGATCTACCAGAAAACGCTGATCGAAACCGGCCATCCAAAACGCGGCGATATCGTGGTGTTCAAATATCCGGACGATCCGCGTCTGGATTACATCAAACGTACCGTTGGCGTACCGGGTGATAAGGTGACCTATAATCCGGTTTCCAAAGAGGTGACGGTTCAGCCTGGCTGCAGTTCCGGCACCGCTTGCGGTAGCGCATTACCGGTGACCTATTCCGGCGTTGAGCCAAGCGACTTTGTGCAGACCTTTGCCCGTCGCAACGGCGGCGAAGCGACCAGCGGTTTCTTCCAGCTGCCGAAAGGCGAGACCAAAGAGAACGGTATTCGTCTGAACGAGCGTAAAGAGACCCTGGGCGATGTGACGCACCGTATCCTGACCGTCTCCATCGCGCAGGATCAGCTGGGTATGTACTATCAGCAAAAGGGGCAGCAGCTGGCGACCTGGATCGTGCCACCGGGACACTACTTCATGATGGGTGATAACCGCGATAACAGCGCGGACAGCCGTTACTGGGGCTTTGTGCCGGAAGCGAACCTGGTGGGTAAAGCCACCACCATCTGGATGAGCTTCGAGAAACAGGAAGGCGAATGGCCAACCGGCGTACGGTTAAATCGTATTGGCGGCATCCATTAATTCCTGATAAATGAGCACGTAGCCTCTTTAACCAGAGGCTACGTGAATTATTTCACTGATAAATCTCTTCTGACTAACGACAACCCCTGTCGTTGCGTATAGAATATTCCCCCGAAGTTTAAGGTTGGCGCTGATTCAGTGCCACGGCACACGAAACCGCGTTGGCTTTCTCAGGACGGTTTCGTGTGCTGCATTTTTGACGCATTTATTCTATTGGTATCGCATGAACCCCATCGTAATTAATCGGCTTCAACGGAAGCTGGGCTACACTTTTCAGCATCAGGAGTTGTTGCAACAGGCATTAACCCATCGCAGTGCCAGCAGCAAACACAATGAGCGACTCGAATTTCTGGGCGACTCCATTTTAAGTTTTGTTATTGCGAATGCGCTTTATCACCGTTTCCCGCGTGTGGATGAAGGCGATATGAGCCGCATGCGCGCAACGCTGGTACGTGGCAATACGCTTGCCGAAATTGCCCGTGAATTCGAACTGGGTGAATGCCTGCGACTCGGGCCTGGCGAACTGAAAAGCGGCGGCTTCCGTCGTGAATCTATTCTCGCGGATACGGTCGAAGCGTTAATCGGTGGTGTTTTCCTCGACAGCGATATCCAGACGGTGGAGCAGCTGATCCTGAACTGGTATCAGACGCGTCTGGATGAGATCAGCCCGGGTGATAAACAGAAAGATCCAAAAACCCGTTTGCAGGAGTATTTGCAGGGTCGCCATTTGCCGCTGCCATCTTATCTGGTGGTGCAGGTTCGTGGCGAAGCACACGATCAGGAGTTTACCATCCATTGCCAGGTCAGTGGCCTGAGTGAACCGGTGGTTGGCACAGGTTCAAGCCGTCGTAAGGCGGAACAGGCTGCCGCCGAACAGGCGCTGAAAATGCTGGAGCTGGAATGAGCGAAGAAAAAAGTTATTGTGGATTTATTGCCATCGTCGGACGTCCGAACGTAGGCAAATCAACCCTGCTGAATAATCTGCTGGGGCAAAAGATCTCTATTACCTCCCGCAAGGCGCAGACCACGCGTCACCGCATTGTCGGTATCCATACCGAAGGGGCATATCAGGCGATTTATGTCGATACCCCGGGTCTGCATATGGAAGAGAAGCGCGCCATTAACCGTCTGATGAACAAGGCGGCGAGCAGCTCTATCGGCGACGTTGAGCTGGTGATATTTGTTGTCGAAGGTACCCGCTGGACCCCGGACGACGAGATGGTGCTGAACAAACTGCGTGACGGTAAAACGCCGGTGATCCTCGCGGTCAACAAAGTGGACAACGTGCAGGAAAAAGCCGATCTGCTGCCGCATCTGCAGTGGCTGGGTAGCCAGATGAACTTCCTCGATATCGTCCCGCTCTCTGCCGAGACCGGTCTGAACGTCGACACCATCGCGGGCATCGTGCGCAAGCATCTGCCGGAAGCGATTCATCACTTCCCTGAAGAGTACATCACTGACCGTTCTCAGCGCTTTATGGCGTCTGAAATCATTCGCGAAAAGCTGATGCGTTTCCTTGGCGCGGAGCTGCCGTACTCTGTCACCGTTGAAATCGAACGTTTCCAGACTAACGAGCGCGGCGGATATGACATCAACGGGCTGATCCTCGTTGAGCGCGAAGGGCAGAAGAAGATGGTGATTGGCAATAAAGGTGCCAAAATCAAAACCATCGGTATTGAAGCCCGTAAGGATATGCAGGAGATGTTCGAAGCGCCGGTTCACCTGGAACTGTGGGTGAAAGTGAAATCTGGCTGGGCCGATGACGAGCGCGCACTGCGCAGTCTTGGTTACGGCGACGACGTATAAGCCACTAAAACGTGGATGGATGGCAAAGAGCCTTTGTCCTTCACAGTCGTCCCTGGAGTGAAACCAGCCTGATGCTGGACGTCTTCACGGAAGAGTCAGGCCGCGTGCGCCTTGTTGCCAAAGGCGCACGTTCTAAACGTTCTAATCTGAAAGGTGCTTTGCAGCCCTTCACACCGCTGCTGGTGCGCTTTGGCGGACGTGGGGAAGTGAAAACCCTGCGCAGTGCTGAAGCCGTCTCTCTGGCGCTCCCTCTCTCTGGTATTACGCTCTACAGCGGTCTGTATGTTAACGAGCTTATTACGCGCGTGCTTGAACATGAGACCCGCTTCTCTGAACTCTTTTTCGATTATCTGCACTGTCTTCAGGCGCTGGCTGGCGTGAGCGGCTCGCCCGAGCCTGTGCTGCGCCGCTTTGAGCTGGCGTTGCTCGGGCATCTGGGATACGGCGTCGATTTTCTGCACTGCGCGGGCAGCGGCGAGCCGGTAGAGGACACCATGACCTACCGCTATCGCGAAGAGAAGGGCTTTATCGCCAGCGTGGTTATCGACAACAGCACCTTTACCGGGCGGGATCTGCGGGCGCTGGCGGAACGCGAATTTCCGGACGCCAGCACCCTGCGGGCGGCAAAACGCTTTACCCGTATTGCGCTCAAGCCGTATCTTGGTGGCAAGCCCTTAAAGAGCCGCGAATTATTCAGGCAGTTTATGCCAAAGCGTAAATGAACAACGAGAAACCGAGGATTGTCATGGCTGAATTACTGTTAGGCGTCAACATTGACCATATCGCCACGCTGCGCAATGCGCGCGGAACCGCCTATCCTGACCCGGTCCAGGCGGCCTTTATCGCCGAGCAGGCGGGTGCCGACGGCATTACCGTGCATCTGCGCGAGGACCGTCGCCATATTACCGACCGCGATGTGCGCATCCTGCGCCAGACCCTGGACACCCGCATGAATCTGGAGATGGCCGTCACCGAAGAGATGCTGGCGATTGCCGTTGAGACCAAACCGCACTTCTGCTGCCTGGTGCCGGAAAAGCGCCAGGAAGTGACCACCGAAGGCGGGCTGGATGTGGCCGGTCAGCTGGATAAGATGCGTGACGCCTGCAAACGTCTGGCCGATGCCGGGATTTTAGTATCCCTGTTTATCGATGCCGATGAAGCGCAGATCAAAGCCGCCGCCGACGTTGGCGCGCCGTTTATTGAGATCCACACCGGCTGCTACGCCGATGCCGAAGACGAAGCGACCCAGGCGAAAGAGCTCGATCGCATCGCCAAAGCGGCAACCTACGCGGCGGGTCTGGGTCTGAAGGTGAATGCTGGTCACGGTCTGACCTATCATAACGTTAAGGCCATTGCGGCGATCCCGGAGATGCATGAGCTGAACATCGGCCATGCGATTATCGGGCGCGCGGTGATGAGCGGTCTGAAAGAGGCGGTGTCAGAGATGAAGCGTCTGATGCTGGAAGCCCGCAAGTAATGGCTATCCTCGGCTTAGGCACGGATATTGTTGAGATCGCCCGCATCGAAGCGGTGATTGCCCGCAGCGGCGATCGCCTTGCCCGTCGGGTGCTCAGCGATAACGAGTGGGCCATCTGGGAAGCGCACCAGCAACCGGTGCGTTTTCTTGCCAAACGTTTTGCGGTGAAGGAGGCGGCGGCAAAAGCCTTCGGTACCGGCATCCGCAACGGTCTGGCGTTCAATCAGTTCGAAGTCTTTAACGATGAGCTGGGTAAACCGCGCCTCAGGCTGTGGGGCGAGGCGCTAAATCTGGCAGAAAAGCTGGGCGTGGCGAACATGCATGTGACGCTGGCGGATGAACGCCATTACGCCTGCGCCACGGTGATTATCGAAAGTTAAATTTTATCGGCGTGGTGCATCAGAACGAACTTGTCCCACAGCTGCTCTTCCGATTCAGGATGTGCCGGATCTTTCAGGATAGTATTGGGGATCGGGCACACCTTCTGGCAGGTTGGCGTCTCATAATGGCCCACGCACTCGGTGCAGCGGTCGCTGTTAATCTCGTAAATGCTCGCTCCCATTGAAATTGCCTGATTAGGGCATTCGGGTTCGCACATATCGCAATTGATGCATTTTTTGGTGATTAACAGCGCCATCAGGAAATTCTCAGAAACAACACAAACAGGGCGGGCATTATACGCTCATTGTCTGTTCAAACCAGTTTTTTTACCAATGCCTCGCTGTGGCGAATACGTTCCGGGGCATGCTCCAGATCCTGCTGAACCAGCGCCATAAACAGCAGATCGGTCAGCATCATCTGCGCGCTGGTGGACGAGATCGCCGCGCTGCGGGTGGCCTGCTCTTCGGCAATGGTATACAGACAGCGTGTGGCCCGCTGCTGCAGGGCATTGGGAGTAAAGCCGGTGATCGCCAGAATTTTGCCCCCCACGCGCAGCGCTTCATCAGCGGCCAGATTAATCTCGCGGCGTTCGCCAGAATAGGAGAGGGCCAACAGCAGATCGTCAGGCTCCATCGCCTGTACGGTAGCCAGCAGGGCATGCATGTCCTGTTCGACAATGGCAATCACACCGATTTTATTGAGCTTCCAGCCGAAGTTACGCGCCACCAGCCCCGAGGCGCCGATGCCGGTTAGGATCACCCGTCTTGCCGCCCGCAGCATGGCCACGCTCTCCAGCAGCTTCTCTTCGCTGTTGACGTCGAGGGTGGCATGCATCGCCGCCACGTTCTCTTTGATGAGCTTTTCCCCGACCAGGCGCATCGGATCGTCGCCGCGGATCTGGTTATGAACCGGCATGGATTGCGGATTTGGGTTGCTGGCCAGCGCCTCGCTGAGCGCCAGTTTCAGGGCAGGGAAACCTTTGAAACCAATCTTTTGCGCGAATTTCACTACGCTTGACTGGCTCACGCCCGCCTCGCTGGCAAGCTGCTGAGAGCTTAAATGGCGGGCACGATCGGGCTGCGAGAGTAAAAAATCCGCCAGCTTTTTATCGCTCTGGGCAAAACCCGCGTATCGCTGGCGGATGCGAATTAGACAGTTCATAGGGACTCCTGGCGAAATGTGATGACTGCAGCAAATGCGAATTCTGCTCGCCTGAATGAATTTTATATTCCATGATAATGCGATTATTATGAATTAAAAATTCTTGAGGTACAAAAAAATGAATCTCGGCTCACTGGTATCAGAATCCCGCAACCCACAAACCCTGGACCTGGACGCACTCTCCACGCTTGACCTTGTTCATCGCTTCAACCAACAGGATACGCTGGTCGCGCAGGCAGTGAAAGAAACATTGCCCGAGGTGGCGAAAGCGGTGGATGCCGCGGCAGATGCGCTGAAAGCGGGGGGACGCATTATCTATATGGGGGCGGGCACCAGCGGGCGTCTGGGGGTGCTGGATGCTTCAGAGTGCCCACCCACCTTCGGCGTACCACATGGCCTGGTGATCGGCCTCATCGCCGGTGGGCCGGGAGCGCTGCTGAAAGCGGTGGAAGGGGCAGAGGACAGCAAGCAGCTCGGTGAAGACGATCTCAAAGCGCTTAACCTGACCGCGCAGGATCTGGTGGTCGGGCTGGCGGCCTCCGGGCGCACGCCGTACGTCATTGGCGGGCTGGAGTATGCGAACCAGACCGGCTGCACTACCGTGGCCATCTCCTGCAATCCCGGTTCCCCCATCGCCCAGGTGGCGACGATCGCTATCTCGCCGGTGGTAGGCCCGGAAGCGCTGACCGGCTCCACCCGCCTGAAATCCGGCACGGCGCAAAAGCTGGTGCTGAATATGATCTCCACCGGGGCAATGGTCAAGTTCGGTAAGGTCTACCAGAACCTGATGGTGGACATGAAAGCGACCAACGTGAAGCTCATTGACCGGGCGTGTCGCATGGTGGTCGAAGCCACAGGGAGCTCCCGCGAAGAGGCGGAAGAGGTGCTGAAACAGACCGGGTACGACGTCAAACCGGCCATTCTGATGATTTTAAGCGGGCTGGATGCCGCTGCGGCGCGCGCCAGGCTTGACGCGCATCAGGGATTCTTACGTGCGGCATTAGAAAACTAAAGAGGCGTACATGGAAAAAACAGTAGCGCTCGCCAGCGGTATTCTTGCGGGGATCGGCGGAGAAAAAAATATACGGCGTCTGGAAAACTGTATGACGCGAGTGAGGGTGGAAGTGCAGGATGACGACAAGCTCGATCCGGCCACCCTGAAAAAACTGCCTGGCATCAGCGGATACGTAAAGCAGGGGGAGCAGCACCAGCTCATCGTCGGGCCGGGTAAAGCCGCGCAGGTAGTGGATGCCATGCGCTCCCTGATGGGCGGGGCGGTGATTGATGATGCCGAGCGCACCAAAGCGCAGGCAAAAGCGAAATATAAAGCCCCGATGAGCGATGCGCTACGCATGCTGGCGAATGTCTTTATTCCGCTCATTCCGGCCTTTATTGCCTCGGGGCTCATCACCGGCATTATCAATATCCTCAAACGCCCGGACATTGTCGGGGATTTCGCGACCCAATACCCAAACCTGCTCGGGATCCTCGGCATTTTCGGCAGCGCGGTCTTTGCCATCATGAACATTCTGGTGGGGGTTAATACCGCCAAAGTGTTTGGCGGCTCGCAGGCGTTAGGCGGGGTGATGGCCGGTATTCTCTCCAGCCCGCAGCTGGCGCAGATCACCCTGTTCGGCGAAGCGCTGCAGCCGGGGCGCGGCGGAGTGATCGCCGTGCTGCTGGTGGTGGTGCTGATGTGCTGGCTCGAGAAAAAGCTGCGTAATGTCCTGCCAGGCTCCCTGGAGCTGATCCTCAACCCG
Organism: Leclercia sp. GHBNCSD; assembly: GCF_055805075.1. Taxonomy (NCBI): domain Bacteria; kingdom Pseudomonadati; phylum Pseudomonadota; class Gammaproteobacteria; order Enterobacterales; family Enterobacteriaceae; genus Leclercia; species Leclercia sp. GHBNCSD. The sequence goes on from NZ_JBQVYO010000001.1 coordinate 3,156,746, forward strand.
CTGCTGACCACGCTTATCACCGGCAGTATCGCCATCATTGCCCTGCAGCCGCTGGGAGGCTGGATCTCGGAGTCCATTGCCCACGGTGCCTCCTGGGCTATCGATCGCGGTGGGTTCCTGGTGGGGGCGGTGCTGTCGGGTACCTTCCTGCCGCTGGTGCTGACCGGTTTACATCAGGGGCTGGTGCCGATCCACGTTGAGCTGGTGCAGGCGCACGGTTACAACGCCCTGCTGCCTATTCTGGCGATGGCCGGGGTCGGACAGATCGGCGCGGCCATCGCGGTGCTGATGAAAACCCGCAACGCACGCCTGAAAAAGGTAATTAAAGGGGCGCTGCCGGTCGGGCTGCTGGGCATCGGCGAGCCGCTGATTTTTGGCGTCACCCTCCCGCTCGGCAAGCCGTTTATCGGGGCCTGTCTGGGCGGCGCGGTCGGTGGGGCGCTGATCGGTTACTGGAAAGTGGCGACCGTCATCACCTTTGGTATTTCCGGATTACCGCTGGCATTAACCATCGTGACCGGAAAAGTCATGCTCTATCTGTTAGGCTATCTGGTAGCGGTGATCGCCGGGTTCCTGTTTACCTGGCTGTTAGGGTTTAACGATCCAGAGGAGTAAGGTTTGGCAAATAACGAGCGTCGTGTTGTCTTTTTTGACCTGGACGGAACGCTGCATCAGCAGGATATGTTCGGCACCTTTATGCGCTATTTACTGCGCCGACAGCCCCTGAATGCCCTGCTCGTATTGCCCTTGCTGCCAATCATTGGCGGCGTGTTGCTGGTGAAGGGGCGCGCCGCTCGCTGGCCGATGAGCCTGTTGCTGTGGGGGTGTACCTTCGGCCACAGCGAAGCCCGGCTTAAACAGTTGGAGAAAGAGTTTGTCACCTGGTTTCGCAAACATGTCACCGCCTTTCCGGTAGTGCAGGATCGGCTGACAAACTACCTGGACGCCAACGATGCCGACATCTGGCTCATCACCGGCTCGCCGCAGTCGCTGGTGGAACAGGTCTACTTTGATACCCCCTGGCTGCCGCGCGTTAACCTGATCGCCACCCAGATTGGCCGCGCCTATGGCGGCTGGGTGCTGACCATGCGCTGTCTCGGGCATGAGAAGGTGGCACAGCTGGAGAAGAAAATCGGCACCCCACTGCGGCTCTACAGCGGCTACAGCGACAGCAAACAGGATAACCCGCTGCTCTACTTCTGCCAGCACCGCTGGCGCGTTACGCCGCTGGGCGAACTTCAGCAACTGGAATGATTTTGTGATTATGCATAGCGGGTGTGTATAATGCGCCCGCTTTTCAGACTGGAGTATGCTGCGTTGTCCGACCCTGAACTTAATCATGAATACTGGATGCGCCATGCGCTCCAGCTTGCCCAACGTGCCTGGGATGAAGGCGAAGTCCCGGTCGGTGCCGTGCTGGTACACAATAATCAGGTGATCGGCGAGGGCTGGAATCGCCCGATTGGTCGCCATGACCCCACCGCCCATGCCGAAATTATGGCCCTGCGCCAGGGCGGACTGGTGCTGCAAAACTACCGCCTGCTGGACACCACCCTGTATGTCACTCTCGAACCTTGCGTCATGTGCTCCGGCGCCATGATCCACAGCCGGATCGGTACGGTGGTGTATGGGGCGCGGGATGAAAAAACCGGTGCGGCAGGTTCGCTGCTGGACGTGCTCAGCCATCCCGGCATGAACCATCAGGTCAAGGTTATTGGAGAGGTGTTGGCACCAGCGTGTTCGGCGATGCTAAGTGACTTCTTTCGAATGCGGCGTCAGCAGAAAAAGCAGCAAAAGGCAGAATGGAAGTTATCGGGTGAGTAAGCTCCTCCGGTGCCACCACCGGATAGGCCTGGGCCAGCTGCTGGGCTGCCTGCGCCTCTTTCTCTTTCTCCATCAGATACCCCACCAGGCTTATCTGATATTTGCGGATGTTTTCCACGTAGGCGTACGCCTCGTGGCCGCGCGCGTAGCCATAGGTCAACTTGCTGTAATAAGGCTTCTGGCTCAGCAGCGGCAGACGCTGTTTTACGTCTGACCAGCTGTCGGGGTTGCCTTTGGTTTTCGCGGTCAGGGCGCGGGCGTCGATCATGTGGGCATAGCCCATGTTATAGGCCGCCAGCGCAAACCAGATCCGCTCCTCTTCCGGGACGCTCTCCGGCACTCTGTCCATCATCGCCTGCAGGTAGCGCGCGCCGCCGCTGATGCTCTGCTCAGCATCGGTACGGTCGGTTAGTCCCAGGCTTTGGGCGGTATTTTTGGTCAGCATCATCAGGCCGCGTACCCCGGTTGGCGAGGTGGCCAGTGCGTCCCAGTGAGACTCCTGATAAGAGATGGCGGCCAGCAGTCGCCAGTCAATCTCCTGGGCATACTTCACAAACAGGGGCTTCAGCGTCGGCAGGACATTATCCACCGCCCGCAGGAAGCTGCGGGTATCGACATAGTCGAAGCCCTCCCCGTGACCGAGGTACTTCTCCTCCAGACGCGCCAGCGTGCCGTCTTCATTCATCCTGTTAAAGAAATCGAGCATGGCGGCGGAAAGCGTCTGGTCGGCGTCGAGAGGGCTGAACCAGGTGACAGGCTGCTCGTCAGTGACGTCCAGCGCCACGGCCAGCTCCGGGTGAACGCGCTGGAACAGGCTGATGGCAACCGAGTCGGCGATGGTGTAGGGCAGTTTCCCGTCTGTCACCTGCTCCAGCAGCGCCGTGGTGCCGAGCTTCTTATCAACCTTCCAGCTAAGTTCAGGGTACTTTTTTTCTTTCAGCGCCCGAAGGTCGTCAATGACAACATGGCCCGGGGCAACGGTGAGCTGCTCGGCGGTGAGCCCGGCAAGCGTGCGTGGTCGCAGGCTGCCCACGCGATAGACCAGCTGCTGCGAGACAGAGTAGTAGGTTGGGCCTGGCTGATAGTTTTTGCTGCGCTCGCTGTTATAGACCAGGCCAGCAGCCAGCATGTCAGCCTTATCATTGTCCAGGTCGTCAAACAGCTGGCTGATGTTCTGGCGTACCGTAATTCTGAGCTTTACGCCCAGATAGTCAGCAAAATGCTGCGCCAGCTCGTAATCCAGCCCAATGACTTTATCGTTGATCGCACTGTAGGTGAGGGGAGAGGCCACGGTACTGACGCGCAGCTCCCCCCGCGCCTGAATGGCGGCGATGCGATTTTCGGCTTTACCGAACCAAGGGATTGAAGGCCACAGGGCCGCTGCCAACAGCAGGGTCACGATGCCGATGAACAGATAATTAATCTTTAATTTTTTCAATAAGTTGATTCTATGCGCTGTGTATTATTCTGTTGTTTATTGGCCATAGTAAAAACAAGTATTACCAAAGATTTCGCGGCATTTTGCGTAAAGTTGCGCCACTTGGCAACTTATTAGCGGGAAAGGCAACACCAATGGTTAAATGACGACGACGATTTTATTACGACGCAAACGGTTTCGTCGGCGCGCAGGATCCACTATAATGGCGCCCGTTTTCCCCCCTTGCGCACACTGTAAGCGCCTCCGGCGCTTCGAAGACGAGAGACTTATGATGGAAATTCTGCGTGGTTCGCCTGCACTGTCTGCCTTCCGTATCAATAAACTGCTGGCACGTTTTCAGGCGGCCGACCTTCCGGTAAGCAATATTTACGCTGAGTATGTCCATTTTGCTGACCTGAATGCTCCCTTAACGTCAGAGGATTTAGTCCGGCTTGAGCGCCTGTTGAAGTACGGCCCAAGCCTGAGCAGCCATACCCCGAACGGTAAACTTCTGCTGGTTACGCCTCGTCCGGGTACCATCTCCCCCTGGTCTTCTAAAGCAACCGACATCGCCCATAACTGTGGTCTGAGCCAGATTAATCGTCTGGAGCGGGGCGTGGCCTATTACGTTGAAGCCGCAAGCCTGACTGATGAACAGTGGTCAGCCGTGTCAACAGAACTGCACGACCGCATGATGGAGAGCGTGTTCGCCTCTCTCGACGATGCGCAGCAGCTTTTCTCTCACCATCAGCCTGCGCCCGTGCAGAGCGTGGACCTGCTGGGTGAGGGCCGTCAGGCGCTGATTGACGCCAACCTGCGTTTAGGCCTGGCGCTGGCAGAAGATGAGATTGACTACCTGCAGGACGCGTTCATTAAGCTGAACCGCAACCCGAACGACATCGAACTCTATATGTTCGCGCAGGCCAACTCAGAGCACTGCCGCCACAAGATTTTCAACGCCGACTGGATTATCGACGGCGAGCAACAGCCAAAGTCGCTGTTCAAAATGATCAAAAACACCTTCGAGCAAACCCCTGATCATGTGCTGTCTGCCTACAAAGACAACGCCGCAGTTATGGAAGGTTCCGAGGTGGGCCGCTTCTTCGCCGATCGCGAAGCGGGGCGCTATGACTTCCATCAGGAGCCGGCGCATATCCTGATGAAGGTGGAAACCCATAACCACCCGACGGCTATTTCGCCGTGGCCAGGTGCCGCCACCGGCTCCGGCGGTGAAATCCGTGACGAAGGCGCAACCGGTCGTGGGGCAAAACCAAAAGCGGGTCTGGTCGGCTTCTCCGTCTCCAACCTGCGCATCCCGGGCTTTGAACAGCCGTGGGAAGAAGATTTTGGCAAACCAGAGCGTATTGTTACCGCGCTGGATATCATGACCGACGGACCGCTGGGCGGCGCGGCGTTTAACAACGAATTTGGTCGTCCGGCACTGAACGGTTACTTCCGTACCTACGAAGAAAAAGTGGACAGCCACAACGGCGAAGAGCTGCGCGGCTACCATAAGCCGATCATGCTGGCGGGCGGGATCGGCAACATTCGCGCCGATCACGTGCAGAAGGGCGAGATCGTCGTGGGTGCCAAGCTGATCGTGCTGGGCGGCCCGGCGATGAATATCGGTCTGGGTGGCGGGGCCGCCTCCTCAATGGCGTCCGGCCAGTCTGATGCGGATCTCGACTTCGCCTCCGTACAGCGTGACAACCCGGAGATGGAGCGCCGTTGCCAGGAGGTGATCGACCGCTGCTGGCAGCTGGGCGATGCCAACCCGATCCTCTTTATTCATGACGTGGGTGCGGGCGGTCTCTCCAACGCCATGCCGGAGCTGGTGAGCGACGGCAACCGCGGGGGCCGCTTCAACCTGCGCGATATCCTGAGTGATGAACCCGGCATGAGCCCGCTGGAGATCTGGTGTAACGAATCTCAGGAGCGCTACGTGCTGGCCGTTGCCCCGGATCAGCTGCCGCTGTTTGACGAGCTCTGCCGTCGCGAGCGCGCCCCGTATGCAGTGATCGGTGAGGCCACCGAAGAGATGCACCTCTCCTTAAGCGATACCCATTTCGACAACCAGCCGATCGATCTGCCGCTGGACGTGCTGCTGGGTAAAACGCCGAAGATGACTCGCGACGTTGAATCCCGCAAAGCGAGCGGTAAAGCGCTCGACCTGCAGGGTGTGACGATTGCCGAGGCGGTAAACCGCGTTCTGCATCTGCCGGCAGTGGCGGAGAAAACCTTCCTTGTCACCATCGGTGACCGTACCGTGACCGGCATGGTCGCCCGCGATCAGATGGTGGGCCCGTGGCAGGTCCCGGTGGCGAACTGCGCGGTCACTACCGCCAGCCTCGATAGCTACTATGGCGAAGCGATGGCGCTGGGCGAACGCTCCCCGGTGGCGCTGCTGGACTTTGCCGCTTCTGCCCGCCTGGCGGTAGGTGAAGCGCTGACTAACATCGCAGCCACCCAGATTGGCGACATCAAACGTATCAAGCTCTCCGCCAACTGGATGGCCGCAGCCGGTCACCCGGGTGAAGACGCCGGGCTGTACGAAGCGGTGAAAGCGGTGGGTGAAGAGCTCTGTCCGGCGCTGGGCCTGACCATTCCGGTGGGTAAAGACTCCATGTCGATGAAAACCCGCTGGCAGGAAGGTAACGAGCAGCGCGAGATGACCTCTCCACTGTCGCTGGTGATTACCGCCTTTGCCCGCGTGGAAGATGTGCGCCACACCATTACCCCGCAACTCTCTACCGAAGACAACGCCCTGCTGCTGATTGACCTGGGTAAAGGTCATAACGCACTGGGCGCCACCGCGCTGGCGCAGGTTTATCGCCAGCTGGGTGACAAAGCGGCAGACGTGCGCGATGTGGCGCAGCTGAAGGGCTTCTACGACGCCATTCAGGCGCTGGTGGCCCAACGCAAACTGCTGGCCTACCACGACCGTTCCGACGGCGGCCTGCTGGTCACCCTGGCGGAAATGGCCTTCACCGGCCACTGCGGCGTGGAAGTGAATATTGCCTCTCTGGGTAACGATAATCTGGCTGCGCTGTTCAACGAAGAGCTGGGCGCCGTCATTCAGGTACGGGCGGCAGATCGCGAGGCGGTGGAAACGCTGCTGGCGCAGCACGGCCTGGGCGACTGCGTCCATTACCTGGGTAAAGCAGTGACCGGGGATCGCTTTGTTATCGACGCCAACGGCCAGGCCGTCTTTGCCGAAAGTCGCTCCACGCTGCGTATGTGGTGGGCGGAAACCACCTGGCAGATGCAGCGTCTGCGTGATAACCCGGCGTGTGCCGATCAGGAGCACGAGGCGAAAGCCAACGACAACGATCCGGGCCTGAACGTCAAACTCTCGTTCGACATTAACGAAGACATCGCCGCGCCGTACATTGCGAAGGGTGCGCGTCCGAAAGTAGCTGTCCTGCGTGAGCAGGGCGTGAACTCCCACGTTGAGATGGCGGCCGCCTTCCACCGTGCAGGCTTCGATGCCATCGACGTTCACATGAGCGACCTGCTGGCAGGGCGCACCGGTCTGGCCGATTTCCAGGCGCTGGTGGCTTGCGGCGGCTTCTCTTACGGTGACGTGCTGGGCGCGGGCGAGGGCTGGGCAAAATCCATCCTCTTCAACGAACGCGTCCGCGATGAGTTCGAAACCTTCTTCCACCGTCCACAGACCCTGGCGCTGGGCGTCTGTAACGGCTGCCAGATGATGTCTAACCTGCGTGAGCTGATCCCGGGCAGCGAAGCCTGGCCGCGCTTTGTGCGTAACCAGTCCGATCGCTTCGAAGCGCGTTTCAGCCTGGTGGAAGTGACCCAGAGCCCGTCTCTGCTGCTGCAGGGAATGGTGGGATCGCAGATGCCGATCGCTGTCTCCCACGGTGAAGGGCAGGTTGAACTGCGTGATGCCGCGCATCTGGCGGAGCTGGAAAGCAAAGGTCTGGTGGCGCTGCGCTTTGTCGACAACTTCGGCAAGGTAACGCAAAACTACCCGGCAAACCCGAACGGCTCTGCCAACGGGATCACCGCGGTGACCAGCGAAAGCGGTCGCGTCACGGTGATGATGCCGCACCCTGAGCGCGTATTCCGCACCGTCAGTAACTCCTGGCACCCGGAAAACTGGGGCGAGGACAGCCCGTGGATGCGTATCTTCCGCAACGCGCGTAAGCAGTTAGGTTAAGAGATCGTTGTTGTGCCCGGGGGCGCTTCGCTTACCGGGCCTCCAAAAGCCGGATAAATTTTGTAGGCCGGGCAAAGGCAGTGCCGCCCGGCAATTCCTCAGTGTCGCAAATGTGCGACAACTCACATTCTGCGGTGTCGCCAAAAGGCGACACTTAAGTTTTTGATTTTTATAATGGTAGTAAGGATTCTGCCAGAGTGTTGCTGATTAGCGACAGATAGCCTGAAAATCATCACGCGCTGAATAAGTACGCAAAGCTCTATAAATTCATATTTTTCAACACATTAATATTTTTATTTGCATTTTGGCACATCTGTTGCATAATAGTAACCAGTGGCTCATTCACCTTCTTATGTCAGCCCCTTCGGGACGTGCTACATAAACTTCGAATGACGCACAAAAAGGTGCCTGCCGTCCAACTACTGATCATAGCGTTGCTTTATCAGACCCAGGGCGAAACGTCGAGTTAGGCACCGCCTCATTCCGCAACAAAGCCGGGTTTTTAACCCGGCTTTGTTGTATCTGAACGCATGTCCGGCTAGCATCCCCTTACCCCCTCGCGACAGAGAGTAATGCGTTGAAACGCTGGCCAGTTTTCCCTCGCTCCTTACGACAGTTAGTCATGATGGCCTTCCTGCTGATCCTGCTGCCTTTGCTGGTGCTGGCATGGCAGGCGTGGCAGAGCCTGAACGCGCTCAGCGCGCAGGCGGCGCTGACCAACAGAACCACCCTGATTGATGCCCGCCGCAGCGAGGCGATGACCAATGCCGCCCTGGAGATGGAGCGCAGCTACCGGCAGTATTGCGTCCTCGACGACAGAACGCTGGCGCGGGTGTACCAGGATCAGCGTAAGCGCTACAGCGATATGCTCGACGCCCATGCCGGTGTACTGCCCGACGATAAGCTCTATCAGACGTTGCGCCAGGATCTTAACGCCCTGTCCCAGCTGCAGTGCATTAACAGCGGGCCTGATGCCCAGGCCGCTATGCGACTGGAGGCCTTTGCGAATGCCAATACCGAGATGGTTCAGGCGACCCGGTCGGTGATCTTCTCCCGCGGGCAACAGCTCCAGCAGGAGATTGCCGAGCGCGGCCAGTTCTTTGGCTGGCAGGCGCTGGTCCTTTTTCTGCTCAGCCTGCTGTTAGTGGTGCTCTTCACCCGGATGATCATCGGCCCGGTTAAGGGCATTGAGCGGATGATCAACCGGCTGGGGGAGGGGCGCTCGCTGGGCAATACCGTGGCCTTTACCGGCCCGCGCGAGCTGCGTTCGGTCGGACAACGTATCATCTGGCTGTCGGAGCGGCTGTCATGGCTCGAATCCCAACGTCACCAGTTTTTACGCCATATTTCCCACGAACTGAAAACGCCCCTTGCCAGCATGCGTGAGGGCACCGAACTGCTGGCCGATGAGGTTGCCGGGCCGCTGACCCCGGAGCAAAGAGAGATTGTCGAGATCCTTGATGCCAGCAGCCGCAACCTGCAAAAGCTGATTGAACAGCTGCTCGACTACAACCGTAAACTGGCCGACGGCATCCCGGAGCTTGAGCGCGTAGAGCTCGCACCGCTGGTGGATATGGTGCTGTCTGCTCACAGCCTGCCTGCTCGCGCTAAAATGATGCATACTGAACTGGCGCTGGCGACACCCGCCTGTTTAGCCGAGCCGATGCTGCTGATGAGCGTGCTGGATAATCTTTATTCCAATGCGGTGCACTATGGTATTGAATCCGGTACCATTTATGTTCGCAGTTTTACGCGCGGCTCGCGAGTCTGTATCGATGTCGCCAACACCGGAAGCCCGATCCCCGACGATGAAAAAGCGATGATCTTTGAACCCTTTTATCAGGGTAGCCATCAACGAAAAGGGGCGGTGAAGGGAAGCGGCCTGGGGCTGAGTATCGCACGCGACTGTATTCGTCGTATGCATGGAGAGCTTAACCTTGTTACTGACGACCGTACCGATGTCTGTTTTCGCATCGAACTGCCGCTTGAGTCGGAAAAACCACTAAAATGAATCTAAATCTGGTGAGTATGTCACACGTCTTTTCCCGCGCCATTAACGCGGTATTTTCCGGTCACTCTCTCTTTCTGAGCCTTCCCTGCCTGCTGCTGGCCGGGTGCGTCACCAGTACGCCGACCAGTGCCATCAGCGACAAGCAGGGTGAAAAATTGCCTGAGCATCAGCTGGCGGACTTCCTGTCTACCGACTGCAATAATATCTGGCAGCTGCATGGTCAGGAGACCGACAGCAACCCGCTTTACTGGCTGCGCGGCATGGACTGTGCAGATCGCCTCTCACCCGCCGCCGCGCGCGCAGAGGCGAGGGGATGGGACGATGATACCTGGCAGGAGAGTTTTAAGCGCGGGATCCTGCTGGCCAATGCCAAAATTAATCCCGTGGAGCGGCGCCAGTTGACCACCCGGCTGGATGCGCTGAGCCCGCAGATCCCGGCCCAGGTGCGCCCGCTGTATCAGCTGTGGCGACACGGTCAGGTGCTGCAACTGCAGCTGGCAGAGGAGCGTTTCCGCTACGGTAAGCTGCAGCAGACCACCGACGGTGAACTGGATACCCTGCGCCAGCAGCAGCAATACCTGCGGGCGCAGCTGGACACCACAACCCGCAAGCTGGAAAACCTGACCGATATTGAACGGCAGCTCTCCACCCGTAAGCCGGTCAGTAACTATCTGCCGGACGCGCCGAAGAGTGCCGCGTCGCCCGCCGGCACCGAGGGTGATGCGACAGAGCCGAAAAGCGATGCCCCGAAACAGGAGGACGTAAAGCCATGACAAGCCGAAAACCTGCGCATCTTTTGCTGGTGGATGACGATCCCGGTTTGCTGAAGCTGCTGGGGATGCGTCTGGTGAGCGAGGGTTACAGCATCGTGACCGCCGAAAGTGGTCAGGAGGGGCTGAAAGTGTTGGGCCGCGAGAAGATCGATCTGGTGATAAGCGATCTGCGGATGGACGAAATGGACGGCATGCAGCTCTTCACCGAGATCCAGAAGCTCCAGCCCGGCATGCCGGTGATTATTCTTACCGCCCACGGCTCCATCCCCGATGCGGTGGCCGCCACCCAGCAGGGGGTCTTTAGCTTCCTCACCAAGCCGGTGGATAAAGACGCGCTCTACAAAGCGATTGATGATGCCCTGGAACACGCCGCCCCCTCCGGCGACGAAACGTGGCGGGAGGCGATCGTTACCCGCAGCCCGATTATGCTGCGTCTGCTGGAGCAGGCGCGCATGGTGGCGCAGTCCGATGTCAGCGTGCTGATTAACGGCCAGAGCGGCACAGGGAAAGAGATCCTCGCCCAGGCCATTCACAACGCCAGCCCGCGCGGCAAAAACGCCTTTATCGCCATTAACTGCGGGGCGCTGCCCGAGCAGCTGTTGGAGTCCGAGCTCTTTGGACACGCGCGCGGCGCCTTTACCGGCGCGGTCAGCAGCCGGGAAGGGCTTTTCCAGGCGGCGGAAGGCGGCACGCTATTCCTCGATGAAATTGGCGACATGCCGGCGCCCCTGCAGGTTAAACTGCTGCGCGTGTTGCAGGAGCGCAAGGTCAGACCGCTCGGCAGTAACCGCGATATCGACATCAACGTGCGCATCATCTCCGCGACCCACCGGGATCTGCCCAAGGCGATGGCGCGCAACGAGTTTCGTGAAGACCTCTTCTACCGTCTCAATGTTGTTAACCTGAAGATCCCGGCGCTGGCGGAGCGGGCAGAAGATATTCCGCTGCTCGCTACTCAGCTGCTGCGCCAGGCCGCGGAGCGGCACAAGCCGTTTGTCCGTGCATTTTCCACCGACGCCATGAAGCGGCTGATGACCGCCAGCTGGCCCGGTAACGTGCGTCAGCTGGTGAACGTGATTGAGCAGTGCGTGGCGCTCACCTCCTCGCCGGTGATCAGCGATGCGCTGGTGGAGCAGGCGCTGGAGGGCGAAAACACCGCCCTGCCGACCTTCGTTGAAGCCCGCAACCAGTTTGAGCTTAACTATCTGCGTAAGTTACTGCAGATCACCAAAGGCAACGTCACCCATGCGGCGCGCATGGCGGGGCGTAACCGCACCGAGTTTTATAAACTGCTCTCGCGCCATGAGCTGGAAGCAAACGATTTTAAAGAGTGATGCGCTAAATTCCGCCTGAATATGATACTGTGAGCAACCGATTACGAGGCAGCTGACAGGCATAAGTTTAAGGACCACCATGAAAAAGATTGATGCGATTATTAAACCTTTCAAACTGGATGATGTGCGCGAAGCGCTGGCAGAAGTCGGCATTACCGGCATGACGGTGACAGAGGTGAAAGGCTTTGGTCGTCAGAAGGGCCACACCGAACTCTACCGTGGCGCAGAATACATGGTCGATTTCCTGCCGAAGGTGAAGATTGAGATCGTGGTGTCGGATGACATCGTGGATACCTGCGTGGATACCATTATCCGCACCGCACAGACCGGCAAAATTGGTGATGGCAAAATCTTCGTCTTTGACGTGGCGCGCGTGATCCGTATCCGTACCGGCGAAGAAGACGACGCAGCGATTTAATTACCCGTTGTTTGACATCCCGTAGGCCCCTGCAAGCGCAGCGCCGCCGGGCAAAAAAAAGCCCCTCTACTGAGGGGCTTTTTGCATTACAGCACCTTATGCGGGCCGAAGCATTCGTAGTGAATGTTCTCTTTATTCACCCCCAGCTCAAGGAGCTGCGCGGCGGCATACTGCATAAAGGCCACCGGGCCACAGACGTAGAACTGCATCTCCGGGGCGTGGAACTGCTCTTTATGCTCGCTTAACGCCATCAGGCCTTCGCTGTCGAAGCGGGCAGCGGCACGGTCGTCATCCGACGGCAGGCGATACCAGGTATGAGCGGTAAAGTGCGGCAGGCCGGCAGCCAGGCTTTTCACTTCATCAGAAAACGCATGCACTTCGCCATTCTCTGCAGCGTGGAACCAGTTCACCTGCGCCTTATGCTGCGCCTTCGCCAGGGTGTCCAGCATCGCCAGCATCGGGGTCTGGCCGACACCGGCGGAGATCAGCGTCACCGGGGTATTGCTTTCAACAGCCATAAAGAAGTCGCCCGCAGGGGCGGCCAGATGCACCACATCACCCACGCGGGCTTCGTTATGCAGCCATGTCGAAACCTGACCGCCTTCCTCGCGTTTTACCGCAATGCGATAGCTTTTGCCGTTTGGCTTGCGGGTCAGGGAGTACTGGCGGATCTCCTGATGCGGGAAGCCTTCAGGCTTCAGCCACACGCCCAGGTACTGGCCTGGCTGGTAATCGGCAACCGGCTGGCCGTCGACGGGTTCAAATTCAAAGCTGGTGATAAGCTGGCTGCGCGGGGTTTTTTCCACGATACGGAAGGCGCGGGTACCTTCCCATCCGCCGGTCTTACTGGCGTTTTCGCTGTAGATCTGCGCTTCACGGTTGATGAAGACATTCGCCAGCACGCCGTAGGCTTTGCCCCAGGCGTCCAGCACCTCCTGGCCCGGGCTGAACATTTCGTCCAGGGTCGCCAGCAGGTGGGTGCCAACAATGTTGTACTGCTCAGGTTTGATCTGGAAGCTGGTATGTTTCTGAGCGATTTTTTCCACTGCTGGCAGCAGGGCCGGCAGGTTCTCGATGTTGCTGGCGTAGGCGGCAATGGCGTTGAATAACGCTTCGCGCTGATCGCCATTACGCTGGTTGCTCATGTTAAAAATCTCTTTGAGCTCCGGGTTGTGCGCGAACATACGATCGTAAAAATGGGCGGTAAGTTTAGGACCCGTTTCGACCAGCAGGGGAATCGTGGCTTTTACGGTAGCGATGGTTTGGGCATCTAACATAGCAGCTTCCTTCAAATGTTACTTTAATAGTGTATTTTGAATGCATCTTATAAAAAATAACCCTGCTTTGTAAATGGTTCTTTGCAACATGAATTAACTGCATCACAAACCTGAAAAGAATTCCCTTTTGCAGGGCGAGTACGCTATTCCTCAAACCCTTGCGTGGCGGGTAGGTAAACGTTTGCGTAAAATCCTTTGTCAAGACCTGTTATCACTCTGCTAATCAGTTATACTGTTGCCCGTCGTCCATCAGGACTGCCTTTTCAGGCCAAAATTTACTTGTTAGCTGAGTCAGGAGATGCGGATGTTAAAGCGTGAAATGAACATTGCCGATTATGATGCCGAACTGTGGCAGGCTATGGAGCAGGAAAAAGTACGTCAGGAAGAGCACATCGAACTGATCGCCTCCGAAAACTACACCAGCCCGCGCGTGATGCAGGCGCAGGGCTCTCAGCTGACCAACAAATATGCTGAAGGTTACCCGGGCAAGCGCTACTACGGCGGTTGCGAGTATGTCGATGTGGTTGAACAGCTGGCAATCGACCGTGCAAAAGAGCTGTTTGGCGCTGATTACGCTAACGTGCAGCCGCACTCTGGCTCTCAGGCTAACTTCGCTGTCTATACCGCACTGCTGCAGCCGGGCGATACCGTACTGGGTATGAACCTGGCGCAGGGCGGCCACCTGACTCACGGCTCCCCGGTTAACTTCTCCGGCAAACTGTACAACATCATCCCTTACGGTATCGATGAGTCCGGTAAAATTGACTACGCCGACATGGAGAAGCAGGCCAAAGAGCACAAACCGAAGATGATCATCGGTGGTTTCTCTGCCTACTCCGGTGTTGTTGACTGGGCAAAAATGCGTGAAATCGCAGACAGCATCGGCGCATACCTGTTCGTCGATATGGCACACGTTGCCGGTCTGATCGCCGCAGGCGTCTACCCGAACCCGGTTCCACACGCACACGTTGTCACCACCACTACCCACAAAACCCTGGCCGGTCCGCGCGGCGGCCTGATCCTGGCGAAGGGCGGTGACGAAGAGCTGTACAAAAAACTGAACTCTGCTGTCTTCCCAAGCGCGCAGGGCGGCCCGCTGATGCACGTTATCGCGGCAAAAGCCGTGGCGCTGAAAGAGGCGATGGAGCCAGAGTTCAAGGTTTACCAGCAGCAGGTTGCTAAGAACGCCAAAGCGATGGTGGAAGTCTTCCTGAACCGCGGTTACAAAGTGGTCTCCGGCGGGACTGAAAACCACCTGTTCCTGCTGGATCTGGTTGATAAAAACCTGACCGGTAAAGAAGCTGACGCTGCCCTGGGCCGCGCCAACATCACCGTTAACAAAAACAGCGTACCAAACGATCCGAAGAGCCCGTTTGTGACCTCCGGTATCCGTATCGGTTCTCCGGCTGTCACTCGCCGCGGCTTTAAAGAAGCGGAAGTGAAAGAGCTGGCGGGCTGGATGTGCGACGTGCTGGACAACATCAACGACGAAGCGGTTATCGAACGCGTGAAAGCGAAAGTGCTGGAGATCTGCGCCCGCTTCCCGGTTTACGCATAAGTCTGCCTCGCAGAACAGAAAGGCCGCGCAAGCGGCCTTTTTTATGGCTAACGCCGGTCGATGGAGATAGCGCCCGGCCCGGCCACCGCCAGCAGCAGGAATCCGCCAGCGATGCTGATGTTCTTGAAGAAGTTAATCATGTTCGGCATTACCGCATCGCCACTCATATCCCAGTAGTGGTGCCCAATCAACGCCGTTCCCAGCGTATAAAAGACAAACAGGACCGCCAGCGGGCGAGTAAAAAAGCCGAGCACGATGAGAATGGCGGCGGGCACTTCCATGATCACCGCCACAATGGCCGCCAGCATCGGCATCGGGGCGCCCAGCTTCACCATATACTGCACCGTGCCGTCAAAACCGAACATTTTAGGCACGCCGAAAATAATGAACAGAAGGATAAGGGCGAGACGGGCAATCAACAGGATCAGCGCCCGGGACTGACCAAAATCGAAATACCGTAGTGTGTTCATGGCAGGCTCGTTTGGGGTGGGATTTATCTTAAAGCTAATACACAAATTGCCGCCCCGCCATTCCGCTTTTCGCCATAAATCAGCCATCAGGATGATTTAAATTCCCCCCCCTTTCAGCATGTTCTCCGCTAGCCTTCCGCCAGCGCGTCCTCCACGAACAGAAAGCCAATGCCGATAATCTGCTGCTGCCGGGTTAAGCCGCCAAAGGCGATTTCCGTTTGCCGGTTACGCACCGCATCGCCGTGATCGAAGGGGGTAAATCCAATCTGGCGATTGATGGTCTGCAGCCAGCGTTCGCCAAAGGCGCAGCTGCGGCCATAGAACCAGATTTGGTTGATATTAAGGATATTGAGCAGGTTGTAGAGCGTCAGTCCGATAGCGTTGGCGGCCTCGTCAGCCCAGCGCTGAATTGGAGCATTCCCCTGACGCCAGGCCTCAATCAGCTGCAGACTGGTGAGGCTGTCCGGATCAAGCCCGAGGGTGCCGGGCTGGGATTTCAGCCATAAACGCGCCTGTTTTTTAAGGGCTGAGAGGGAGGCGACCGTCTCCAGACAGCCGTAGCGTCCGCAGGCGCAGGCTACGCCGTCGCGATCGAAAATGGTGTGGCCAATTTGCCCGCTGCCGTTAAGCGTCCCGCGATAGACCTGGCCATTAATCACAAACGAGGATCCGATACCGTAATCGACGTTAATCACGCAAAAATCGTCGCGGTTGGCCGGGTTTTGCCACTTCTCTGCCAGCGCCAGCATCACACAGTCGTTATCCACCTTCACCGTGATGCCCAGTTTTTCTTCCAGCAGATACTTAATCTCAACCGGTTTTTTCCACGGCGCCTGGGGCATCATCTGCGATACCCCGGTGGCGGTATCGACCTGGCCGTGGATCCCCAGCGCCAGAGTAATGCGCTGCCCCGGCCACTGTTTGCGCTGCTGCTGCCACAGGTTCTCAATGGCCTGTAACAACGCTTCGGGCGTCTGTGCGTTCACGTCAGTCCAGCGAAACTCGCCTAACGGCGACATACGGGCGTCGATAAGCTGGCTCTCAATGCTGGTGGGGCTGACATTCATGCAGAGTATTAATGGCCCCGCATCCGGGATCTGATAATGGCCGCTGTTCATTCCCCGGGTGCTGAGGTTTTCACTGGAATGCCCAAGCTTTTTGTCCGCCACCAGCTCATCCAGGATCTTGCTTACCGCGGGAATAGAGAGCCCGGTGTGCTGGGCCAGCTGGGATTTGCTCAGGCGCTTGTAGCGCCAGACCAGGGACATGATCGTGCGGCGGTTATGCTGTCGTACCCTGTGATTGTTCAGACCGGATAGCTGCATTCACTAAACTCCGTTAATTATATTGCGTGAGCATTACGCAATCAGCGCGCTGAATTCCTCTCTACACTGCCATCTTATCGCGTTTTACTGTTATTTGTTTACTGGAGAGTGAATATGTCTGGAGCAGTGAAGGTCTGGCGGGAGACCGTGGCATTACCGACGTGGACCACCGGCGCAGAAGATACCAACCCGATGTTCCTGGAAAAGCGCGTCTATCAGGGCTCCTCTGGCGCGGTCTATCCCTACGGCGTGACCGATACCCTGACCGGCGTTCGCGAAACCCGTAATTACCAGGCCGTCTGGATGGAAAACGACTTCATCCGCATTATGCTGCTGCCGGAGCTGGGGGGACGTATTCATCGCGCGTATGACAAAGTCCAGCAGCGTGATTTCGTCTACTACAACGAAGTGGTGAAACCGGCGCTGGTGGGGCTGCTGGGGCCGTGGATCTCCGGTGGGATCGAGTTTAACTGGCCGCAGCACCATCGCCCAACCACCTTTATGCCTGTCGACGTCACCATTCAGGAGCAGGATAACGGGGCGCAAACCGTCTGGCTGGGCGAGGCCGAGCCGATGCGCGGCCTGCAGGTGATGACTGGGTTTACCCTTTACCCGGACCGGGCGTTGATTGAGATCGCCGGCAAAGTCTTCAACGGCAATGCCACGCCGCGCCACTTCCTGTGGTGGGCAAATCCGGCGGTGAAGGGTGGGGACGATCACCAGAGCGTCTTCCCGCCGGACGTCACGGCGGTATTTGACCATGGCAAGCGCGCCGTCTCCGCCTTCCCGATCGCCACCGGCACCTACTATAAAGTCGATTATTCCGCGGGCGTGGATATCTCCCGCTACAAAAACGTGCCGGTGCCAACCTCCTACATGGCGGAAAAATCGGACTACGATTTCGTCGGGGCATACCATCACGGCGAGCGCGGCGGCTTGCTGCACGTGGCCGACCACCATGTGTCGCCGGGGAAAAAGCAGTGGACCTGGGGTCATGACGATTTTGGCCGTGCCTGGGATCGCAATCTGACCGATGAAAACGGCCCCTATATCGAGCTGATGACCGGGGTGTTTACCGATAACCAGCCCGATTTCACCTGGCTTGCACCCTACGAAGAGAAGATCTTCGTGCAGAACTTCCTGCCCTATAGCGAACTGGGACAGGTGCATAACGCCAACACGCAGCTGGCGCTTAAGCTGGAACGGCGTGAGCAGCAGCTTCACCTCGGCCTCTACGCCATCGCACCGCTGCATGATGTGCGGCTCGAGCTGACCGCCGACGAAAAACCGGTCTGGGAGACGCACCTGACCCTGATGCCGGGCGAAAGCTGGCAGCAGGCGCTGCCGGATACCTGGCCGCAGCGCTTAACGCTGAGGGTGAAAGAGGCCTCGGGCCGCACGCTGCTCCACTACCAGGAGCATATCCCGCAGGAGACGCCGCTGCCGGATCCGGCCACCGCGCCCGCCATGCCGGAAGAGATCAGCAACAGCGATGAACTCTATTTTATCGGGCAGCATCTGGAGCAGTACAACCATGCCAGCCGCTATGCGGAAGATTACTATCGCCGGGCGCTGGCGCTGGATGCTAACGACTATCGCAATAACGTGGCGCTGGGCACGCTGGCGCTCAACCGTGCCGACTGGGCGCTGGCGCAACGCTGCGCCGAAGCCGCGCTGGTTCGCGCCCATCGTCTGAATAAAAACCCCCGCGACGGCGAAGCCAGCCAGCTGCTGGCGACGGCCCTGGAGCGGCAGGGGCAGGACGACGCCGCATGGGATCACTACTACAAAGCCTCGTGGAGCGGAAACTGCCGTGATGCGGCTTTCTTATCCCTGGCGCGGCTGGCGATGAAGCGCGGCAACGCGGCTGATGCGCTGGAAAAAGTTGATATCAGCCTTAGCACCAACGCCAGCAACAACCTGGCGATGGGGCTGAAAGCCCTCGCGCTGGCAGAGGTGCAGGGCGAAGGCGCAGCGCTGGACTACATTCAGCGCTGCCTGCAAACCCATCCTCTGAGCTACGCCCTGCACTATGCCCGCTGGGCAATCAGCCGGGATGATGCTGCCTGTGACCAGCTGTTGCAGGTGACTGGTCGTCGAGGGGCCAATGCCTGCCTGCTGGCGGGCTGGTTAATCTCGATGGGCATGCGCGACGCCGCCCGCGAGATGCTGGATCTGCTCGACAGCCAGGAGACGTTGCCCCAGCTGTGGCGGGCCGCCTTAAGCGACGATCCTGCTACCCGTGCCCGCTATATTGCCGCGGCGCGGCGCTGCGAGGCCAACCGGGTACGTTTCCCGAATGCGCTTGATGAAGTGCAGATGCTGCAAACCCTGCACGACGACCCATATGCCTGCTATCTGCTGGGCTGCTTCTGGTACAGCAAACGCCGCTATGACGATGCGGTGAAATGCTGGCAGACCACGCTGGCGCAGGAGCCGGAGTTTGCCCCTGCCCACCGCCTGCTGGGGATCTACGCCTGGAATAAACAGCACAACCTGGCGCTGGCGGCGCAGTGTCTGCAGCGCGCCGTGGCCCTGGAGCCGGACAATCCGCGTTTCCTGTTTGAGCTTGATTATCTCAATAAGCTCACCGGGCAGCCGGTGGCGAAACGCCTCGCCATGCTCACCGAGCGGGAGCGCGTGGCGCTGAAGCGCGATGACCTCACCGCAGAACTCCTGAGTCTGTGGAACGGTTCCGGGCGCTACGATGCTGCGGCGCAGGTACTTCAGGAGCGGCAGTTCCATCCGTGGGAAGGGGGGGAAGGCAAAGTGACCGGGCAGTATCTGCTGAACCAGCAGCATCGTGCCCTGCAGCACATAAGCCGCGGGGAATTCCAGGAGGCGATGGCTCTGCTGCAGGCGGCATTGCACTATCCGCACAATCTGGGGGAGGGGCGTCTGCCGGGGCAAACCGATAACGATATCTGGTATCTGCTGGGGTTCTGCCATGCGCAAAGTGGCGTACATGCCGACGCGCAACGCTGTTTTGCCCGGGCGGCACAGGGCGGCTCCACTCTCGATGCCGGACGCTACTACAACGATCAGCCAGCGGACTATCTGTTCTGGCAGGGAATGGCGCTGCGCCAGTTGGGCGATCCCGCCGCGGCGGAGCGCCACTTCCAGGGATTCCTGGCGTGGGTGCAGGCCCATCGCGACGACCTGCCCGAAGCGGATTTCTTTGCAGTTTCGCTCCCGGATCTGGTGGTACTGGATACGCCAGCGGGTCATCAGCACCAGCAGCATTGCCTGTTCATTGAGGCGCTGGGCTATGCAGGGCTGGGCGAGCTCGCGGCCTGCAAACGCCTGTTGGGGAACTTACTGGCGCTGAACCCGGCCCATGACAAAGCGCATCTGTTTCAGCATGCGCAGGCCACGGGCATTTTCCATTAACTGACCTCGCAGGTGGGGAAACCCACCTGTTAACCCTCTGTACCCTGCGTTTCCCTTAAAGAGGAATCAACATGAATAATAGCGCGCAGACACAACTGAAAATGGGCTACGTCTGGACTATCTGTCTGGTCGCCGCCTGCGGCGGACTCCTGTTTGGCTACGACTGGGTGGTGATTGGCGGGGCCAAGCCCTTCTATGAAGCCTGGTTCTCCATTACCGACCCGGCACAGTCCGGCTGGGCGATGAGTTCCGCCCTGGTGGGCTGTATCTTCGGGGCGCTGATCTCCGGCTGGTGTGCCGATAAATTTGGCCGCAAGCGTCCGCTTATCCTCTCGGCGGTGCTGTTCAGCGCCTCGGCGTGGGGCACGGCGGTGGCGGGCAGTTTTGATATGTTTGTGGTCTGGCGCATCGTCGGCGGCCTCGGTATCGGCCTGGCCTCCGCCCTGAGTCCGCTCTACATCGCGGAGGTCAGCCCGGCGGAAAAGCGCGGTCGCTTCGTAGCCATTAACCAGCTGACCATCGTGGTGGGCGTGCTGGCCGCACAGCTGATTAACCTGATGATTGCCGAGCCGGTAGCGGCAGGCGCCACTCAGGAGGCCATCATTCAGACCTGGAACGGGCAGACCGGCTGGCGCTGGATGTTTGGCGCTGAGCTGGTTCCCGCCCTGGCGTTTCTGGTGTTGATGTTCTTTGTCCCGGAATCGCCGCGCTGGTTGATGAAGGCGGGCAAGCCAGAGCGTGCGCGCGCCATGCTGGAGCGTATTGGCACCCCGGCGTACGCCAGTCAGACCTTAAAAGAGATCGCCCACACCCTGGAGAAAGACACCCAGAAGGTGGCGTTCTCCACGCTCCTGCAACCGCAGGTCAAACCGATTGTCATCATCGGCATCGTGCTGGCGATGTTCCAGCAGTGGTGCGGGATCAATGTGATCTTCAACTATGCCCAGGAGATCTTCGCCTCCGCCGGGTTTGATATCAACGACACCCTGAAATCGATCGTGGCGACCGGCATCATTAATCTGGTCTTTACCCTCGCCGCGCTGCCGCTGGTGGATAAGATTGGCCGCCGCAAGCTGATGCTGCTCGGCGCCTCAGGCTTGACCATTATCTACGTGCTGATTGCCAGCGCCTACGCTATGAACATCATGGGCTGGCCGGTGCTGCTGCTGGTGCTGGCGGCGATTGCCATCTACGCCGTGACGCTGGCGCCGGTCACCTGGGTGCTGCTGTCGGAGATCTTCCCCAACCGCGTGCGCGGCCTGGCGATGTCCGTGGGCACGCTGGCGCTGTGGATCGCCTGCTTCCTGTTAACCTACACCTTCCCGCTGCTCAATGCCGGTCTGGGTGCGGCGGGGAGCTTCCTGCTCTACGGGGTGATCTGCGCGGCGGGCTATCTCTACATTCTGCGTAAAGTGCCGGAGACCAAAGGCGTGACGCTGGAGGCGCTGGAGGCACAGCTGGAAAAACAGCACGGCAAGGTTGCCTCCGCAAATCATGCTGAGCGCGTGCACTAATGGAAACGCTGTTGATTGAAAACGCGCATCTCCGGATGCGCGTCAACCCGCAGGGCGGCGGGTTACAGGAACTCTTTTCCCTGACCTGCGGGCAGCCGGTGTTATGGGACGGCGGCGACAGCGCGCTGTTTCCGATGGTGCCGCTGGCAAACCGGGTGGCGGGGAATCGCTTCTGGTTTCAGGGGCGGGAGGTGGTGTTGCCGCAAAGTCCGGTTGATGAGCGCTTCTTCCTGCACGGTGATGGCTGGCAGTCGCGCTGGCAGATAGCTTCGCATTCCGACACGGCGTGCGTCCTCACCTTGCGCAGCCAGCATCAGTGCGGTTTTGATTATCAGGCCGGGCTGCGCTACCAGCTGCGCGGGAACGTTCTGCGGGCGGAGCTGACGCTCACCCATCTTGGTCAGGCGCCGATGCTGTACGGCCTGGGCTTTCACCCGTGGTTCTGTTTTGATGCGCAAAGCCGCCTGCGCTTCTCCGCCAGCGGCTACTGGCCGGAAGGTGCACACCATTTACCGCAAGCCTGGCAGAGCAATATCCCGGCGGATGTCGATTTCAGCACGTCACGCCATGGCGGCGATCGCTGGCTGAACGTCGGCTATTCCGGCTGGAACGGCGTGGCGACCCTGGATCATGATGTGATGAATATCACAATTACAGCGCAAACTCCGTGGTTGATGCTGTTCAGAATGTCGGGTCAATCGTTCTTATGCCTTGAGCCCCAGAGCCATCCGGTCAATGCCCACCATATGGCCGGGCAGCCTGGCCTGGTGGCGTTAGCCCAGGGAGAGAGCAGTCGTTTTGCGATGGAAATCGCCGTCGAAAAGGCTCGCCGAAACTGTTAAACCGCTGTTAATACTCCCTTGCGCCAGCCCGTTTTTGCCGCCAGACTATCGCCTCCAAAACGGGAGGGATTCATGGTTTTGCATTCCACACGCTGGCTGGCGCTCAGCTACTTCACCTACTTTTTTAGCTACGGTATTTTTCTGCCTTTCTGGAGCGTCTGGCTCAAGGGAATTGGCCTTACGCCGGAGATGATTGGCCTTCTGCTGGGCTCGGGCCTGGTGGCACGTTTTCTCGGTAGCCTGCTTATTGCGCCGCGCGTCAGCGATCCCTCCCTGTTAATCAAAGCCGTACGCGTGCTGGCGCTGCTCACCCTGGTGTTTATGGCCGGTTTCTGGGTCAGCCAGCAGTTTGCCTGGCTGATGGTGGTGATGGTGGGCTTTAACCTCTTCTTCTCGCCGCTGGTTCCGCTGACCGACGCGCTCGCCAATACCTGGCAAAAGCAGATCACTATGGACTATGGCCGGGTGCGGCTGTGGGGCTCGATTGCCTTTGTGATTGGCTCGGCGCTGGTGGGCAAACTGGTGAGCCTTTACGACTATCGCGCGATTCTGGCGCTGCTAAGCGTGGGGATCCTGTCGATGCTGCTCGGTATGCTGTTGCGTCCTTCGGTGATGCCGCAGGGGGAGAGCCGTCAGCAGGAGAGCGCAGGCTGGCCCGCCTGGCGATCGCTTGTCGCCCAGAGCTGGCGTTTTCTGGCCTGCGTCTGTCTGCTGCAGGGGGCGCATGCCGCCTACTATGGCTTCAGCGCTATCTACTGGCAGGGAGCCGGGTATTCAGCCTCCGCTGTCGGCTATCTCTGGTCGCTGGGCGTGGTAGCGGAAGTGATTATCTTTGCTCTCAGCAACAGGCTGTTTCGCCGCTTCAGCGCCCGGGACCTGCTGCTGTTATCGGCCCTCTGCGGGATTGTACGCTGGGGTCTGATGGGCTGGACCACGGAGCTGCCGTGGCTGATTGTGGCGCAGATCCTGCACTGCGGCACCTTTACGGTGTGCCACCTGGCGGCGATGCGCTATATCGCGGCGCGCGAAGGCAGCGACGTGATCCGCCTGCAGGCGGTCTACTCCGCCGTGGCGATGGGGGGCAGTATTGCCATCATGACCGTGTTTGCCGGTTTCCTTTACCAGCATCTGGGTCACGGGGTCTTCTGGGTGATGGCGCTGGTGGCGCTGCCCGCGGTTCTGCTGCGTCCGCGCGTGGCAGTGCGCTAAGTTTCCAGCATGGCGCGAATATGTTCCTGCTGCTGCGCATTCAACGCCTCGACGGCATGGATAAGCGGCGGCGAGAACAGCGGCAGGGCGGTGGTGTAAGGTGTGACCACCAGGGCCGCTTCGCGCGGGGCACCCTCCTTCTGAAAAGACTGTAGCGTCACATAGCGAATGTTCAGCGGCAGCAGGGTCAGTTCCCGGAGCTGCTGTTCAATCAGCTCCTCGCACGCTTTATCCTCACCGGTCAGCAACACCACCTGCTTTTCATGCAGATCGGTCTCCTGCATCAGCCAGGCGCCAAAGATCACCGCCACCAGGCTCGCCTCCTCCTCGGAGAACCGCAGGCCGAATTCGGACTCCAGCTCAAACAGCACCTCCCGGGTGGTACGCATCAGGCGCGGATAGAGGCGGTGGATCTCCTCCGGCAGGCTGTTGTCGATGCCAATGCCAAACAGCGAGCGGTCCAGCGCCTGGGCAAGGTGGATATAGAGCTGAGCGGTCAGTCCCTGCTCGTCACTGAAATGCATCCCCGTTTGTTCCCGGAAGCGGTCGATCATCCGGGTAATGGCGTGGCGCAGGCGTTCATCTTCCTGGTGCGCATCGCGCAGCGGATCGGGGGTACGCAACATCATAAACAGCAGAGCCAGAAACAGCTGTTCATCCGCGTGGGGTACCTGCACCACGCGACGCTGCCAGTGGCGTACAATCTCCTGCGCCATCAGATATTCGTTACGCGACTGGGTCCAGTTACGCTGAACCACTGTAAACTGCGGCGTCTGGCCCAGATGGTGCTGGAGCAGGCAGTATTGCAGGTAGAGCTGTAAAAACTGCGCGTCACGGCATTCAAACTGCCGTTGCAGTCGGCGGGAACAGAAATTGACCAGCGCCTGCAGGTTAGTGTCGTCATATAACGTGCGGGCGATGCCGAGCTGCTTTAGCGCGATCTTCAGAGATGGGGTAAACTGCTGCGCGATGAAGTGGGGGCAGAGGCGTAACGCCCGGCGCAACCAGTGCAGCAGGCATAAGCGTTGATTAAGGTGGCTACCTTCCAGCAGGTAGCAGCCATCATGCTGTGTCGCAATGTCGAGCTGGTGATAGCGCTGGATCTCCATGCGCATCTCGTCGATATCCTGCCGGCAGAGGGCATCATCGACACCATTGATTTCCCCGATGCTTTGCAGAGTGGCGCGAAAGCCTGGCACATAGAGCATCAACAGAACCTGGCAGCGGCGCTGCGAACTGGAAAGTGCAGATGGCATTTCGAGAGTCGTCATCATCTGTCGGGTTCCAGTGAGTGTGTTTGATAAGAATAGCTAAAGGATGTACGCCATAGCACGGGATGCCGGGCTTTCCTTCAGGAATGCGGGTGAACATCACAGAATTTTTGACGTGAGGATGAGATGCAAATAGTTAAACGCAGCGCAACTGCGCTTTTTTTGGCGGTTTTGTCTTTTTCCGCCGTCGCGCACCCTCACAGCTTTATCACCCTGAAAACGCAAATCATGGTGAAGGATGAGCAGGTCACCGGCCTGAAAATGCGCTGGGTAATGGACGAGCTAACATCCGCCGATCTGCTTTATGATGCCGGGAACGCAAAGCCCGGGGATGAAATCTGGAAAAAGCTGGCGGCGGAGGTCATGGCCAACGTGCTCGGCCAGCACTACTTTACCGAGTTCTGGCATAACGGGGAGAAGGTGAAATTTCTTAACCGCCCCACTCAGTACGGTATGAGCCGCATTGATCACCAGGCGGTGCTGACATTTATCCTGCCGCTGGCGGAGCCCCAGCCGCTGGCCGGACAAAAGTACACCTTCTCGACCTTCGATCCCTCTTATTACGTCGACATGAGCTATGCAGAGGATAGTGACGTGACGCTGCCTGACGGCCTGAAAAGTCAATGCGCCCTCACTATCGATACCCCGGAGCCCAGCGATGAGACGCTCAACTTTGCCAGCTCGCTGGATAAAGATGATGCCCCGCCGGAAGATATGAATCTCGGCAAACAGTTTGCCCAGACGGTGACCTTACAATGTCAGTAATGCGCGCGCGACGTGGGTGGGATCTCTGGCCGCTGGCGCTGTTCCTCGTTGTGGCGGCGGCGGGAGCCGTGTGGTTATGGCAGGCGTGGCCGCAGGTGATGCGCCAGAGCATTCTCTGGCAGCGGGAGGTCAACCAGCAGATGAGCGGTTTGTTGAAAGCGGTGGCCGATAACCCGACGGCAGCAGGCGGGTCACTGCTGATCTTCAGCTTCCTCTATGGCGTGCTGCACGCGCTGGGGCCGGGACATGGCAAAATTGTTATCACCACCTGGCTTGCGACCCACCCCTCAAAACTGAAATCGAGCATCGGCTTAACCCTGGCCTCCTCTTTATTACAGGGGGGCGTGGCGATCGCCCTGGTGGTGGGGGTATTAATGCTGCTGCGGCTCCCGGCGCGGGATCTGCACATGAGTAGCTTCTGGCTGGAGAAGGGCAGCTACGCCCTGGTGGGCGTGCTGGGGATTATGCTCTGCTGGCGGGCGCTGAAAAAACTGCGCGCCTTGCTGCGCAAACCGACCTTCAAAGCCTTTACCCCGCATCACGTCCACGACGCAAACTGCGGCTGCGGCCATCAACATCTGCCCACGCCGGGGCAGATGCAGGGCGCGGACGACTGGCGGACGCGGCTGATGATTATTCTGTCGATGGGGATGCGGCCCTGTTCCGGGGCCATTATGGTGCTGCTGTTCAGTAAGGTAATCGGCGTATTCAGCTGGGGTGTGGCCTCGGCGCTGGCGATGGCGGCGGGAACGGGGTTAACCATCTCTTCGCTGGCACTGCTGGTGCACGGCTTTCGCCATCTGGCGGTCAGGCTCAGCGGCAATAAAACGCCGGTGCTGTGGCGACAGGTCGGATGGACGACGCTGGCATTAGCGGGCGGTGTGGTGTTGCTGGCGGCGGCGGTCATCATGTGGCTGAGCGCGGTGCCGGTGGGCAGGGGGCTGAGGCCGTTTTAGTCGTCCCGGCCGGGCAAAAATCCCAAAATGGCGGGACATGATTGTCGCTTCGACAGGGATGTTTTAGTTTGCAGCTTTGCTTTGGGGTCATGACAAGGAGTCACGATGACCGATCATAATACTACTGTTTCAACACGCAATCTCTGGTTAGCCGCCGGGTCCGGCCTGCTGTCGGCCTGAAGATCTCCCCCGCATCTATTCCACCCTCTATTTTCTTATCGGTATGGGGCAAACCAGCATCGACACGCTTCCGCTCGCCATGTACGGCAAGCTGCTGGTGGCCGGTTTTGTGCTGGCTTTTCTGCATCCCGGCTACAGCAAAATACCTCTCGTCGCCTGGATGCTGCATAACCAGCCTTCGGCCAGGCAATTCTTTGACTGGATAGTGCGCAGCTGGATCCTGCAGGGCGGTTTTTTTGTCATTGTTTTCTGGCGCATCGGATTTACGCAGAATCTCTCCCACGAGGTATTGCTGCGCTTTGTCGCAGCGTTCAACTACGTCTGCTATTTCGCCACGCTGGTACTGGGTGTGTTGCTGGTTCGCGATGCCTTGTGCTGGCGGAAAAGCGCTGAAGGTCCCCGGAGCAATATTCGGCTGCCGCTCATTTTCGCGCTGAGCTTCTATATGCCTTCACAAATCGTGTGGCTAGTGCTGGGGGCGCGGGAGCATGATTTGATCCTGACAGGATGGCTGCTATTCGTCCCCACCATGATTGGCGTGCTGTTAGCCAGACTGGCGACGGGCGGTATCGCCTGTCTGCTGCATCAGTGGCTGGGGGAGGCGCGGTGTCAAAAAGGGTGGCGGTATTTTGCGCTGTTTAACGGCATGGCGGTGCTGGCGATGGTCACCAATACCTTCATTCGTATACTGCTGTCACTGCTGCAGTAATCGTTAATTGTCTGGGGCGGGCAGGGCAGGAAAAGAGGCGGGTGAAAGATCTTCACCCGCCTGCTGAGATTAACGCTTCAGCGCTTCGCTCAGTTCGTCACGCATGTTCGCCAGCATGGCTTTTACCACGCGTGGGTTACCCGCAACGATGTTGCCAGACAGCATGTAGTTGTGGCCACCGGTGAAATCACACACCAGCGCACCCGCTTCACGCGCGATCAGTTCGCCAGCGGCGAAGTCCCACGGCTTGAGGCCAATCTCGAAGTAACCATCAACGCGGCCAGCGGCAACATAAGCCAGGTCCAGCGCAGCGGAGCCGGTACGGCGGAAGTCGGCGCACTCGGTGAACAGTTTGCCCAGAATTTTCATGTACGCAGGGGCGTGCTGTTTGGCTTTGAACGGGAAGCCGGTCGCCAGGATGGTGCCGTCGAGGTCGCGAGCGTTAGTGCCGCGCAGACGGTAGCCGTTCAGCTGTGCGCCCTGACCGCGGGTGGCGGTGAAGAGTTCGTTACGCATTGGATCGTAAACCACGGCCACTTCGGTACGGCCTTTGATGCGTACAGCGATAGAAACAGCGAAGTGTGGGAGACGTTTAACGAAGTTGGTGGTGCCATCCAGTGGATCAATAACCCATTGAACATCCTGATCTTCGCCCTCATGCTCACCGCTTTCTTCGGTGATGATGGTGTGCTGCGGGTAAGATTTGCGAATGGTGTCGATAATTACAGCTTCTGCCGCTTTATCAACGTTGGTCACAAAGTCATTGCTGCCTTTCTGGCTGGTTTCTACGGAATCGGGTGTTTCGTAGTGTTTGGCAATTACATTACCCGCCTTGCGCGCTGCGCGCACGGCGATGGTCAACATAGGATGTTGCATCGGTTACTCTCACTGGATGTTAAAGAACGGGGAAACGAAAACGGCGCAGAGTATAGCAGCGGGATCGGAATATGTCTTCCGTTTATGATAACATCATCGAATATTCTCCATACTCAGAAAAATTATGCTGCAAAATATCCGAATCGTGCTGGTCGAAACATCGCATACCGGCAACATGGGCTCCGTAGCCCGCGCTATGAAAACCATGGGCTTAACCAATCTCTGGCTGGTTAACCCGCTGGTCAAACCCGACTCCCAGGCCATTGCCCTCGCGGCAGGGGCCAGCGACGTGATTGGCAATGCCCAGATCGTCGATACCCTGGATGAAGCCTTAGCGGGTTGTAGCCTTGTGGTGGGTACCAGCGCGCGTTCCCGCACCCTGCCGTGGCCGATGCTCGACCCGCGTGAATGCGGGCTGAAAAGCATCAGCGAAGGCCAGCATGCGCCGGTGGCGCTGGTGTTTGGCCGTGAGCGCGTGGGGCTGACCAACGATGAGCTGCAGAAGTGTCACTATCACGTCGCCATTGCCGCCAACCCGGAGTACAGCTCGCTGAACCTGGCCATGGCCGTGCAGGTCATCGCCTATGAGGTGCGTATGGCCTGGCTGGCAACCCAGGAAAAAGATGTTCCCGCCGCGCAGGAAGAGACGCCTTATCCGCTGGTGGACGATCTGGAGCGGTTCTACGGCCATCTGGAGCAGACCCTGCTCGCCACCGGCTTTATCCGCGCCGGTCATCCGGGTCAGGTGATGAATCGTCTGCGCCGCCTCTTTACTCGCGCCCGTCCGGAGAGCCAGGAGCTGAACATCCTGCGCGGTATTCTGGCGTCGATTGAGCAGAAGAATAAAGAGTAGTGCGGTGTGGCGCCGGGTGGCGCTGCGCTTACCCGGCCTACGAAAACCGTACGCCCGTGCAAGCGAAGCGCCGCCGGGCAAAAACTGATGAGCGCACAGAAGGTTAAATACCTGACTAAATCAGTCAAGTAAATAGTTGACCATTTTAGTCAGGAATGTCAGACTTGGCCCTGCTATGCAATACCCCCACTTTACAATAAAAAACCCCGGGCAGGGGCGAGTTTGAGGTTAAGTAAGACATGAGACTGACATCTAAAGGGCGTTATGCCGTGACCGCGATGCTGGACGTTGCGCTCAACTCCGAAGCGGGCCCGGTTCCATTGGCTGATATTTCTGAACGTCAGGGAATCTCCCTCTCTTATCTGGAACAGCTTTTTTCCCGACTGCGTAAAAATGGCCTGGTTTCCAGCGTTCGCGGTCCTGGCGGTGGTTATCTGTTAGGTAAAGACGCGGGCAGTATTGCGGTTGGTGAAGTGATTAGCGCAGTTGACGAATCCGTCGACGCGACCCGTTGCCAGGGTAAAGGCGGCTGTCAGGGCGGCGACAAATGCCTGACGCACGCGCTGTGGCGCGATCTGAGCGACCGTCTGACCGGTTTCCTGAACAATATCACCCTCGGTGAGCTGGTAAATAACCAGGAAGTTCTGGATGTATCAGGCCGTCAGCACAGCCACGATTCCCATCGTAATACCCGCGCGCAGGACGCTATCGACGTCAAATTACGCGCGTAATAAAAAGATAAGTATTTCAGAATCAGGCCGGGGCGTAACGCCCCGTGTACTCGGTCGTACATCCAGCCGGTTGCCTGATTCCTTGCATTGAAGCGATGTACGGAGTTTATAGAGCAATGAAATTACCGATTTATCTCGACTACTCCGCAACCACGCCGGTGGACCCGCGTGTTGCCGAGAAAATGATGCAGTGTCTGACCCTGGACGGAAACTTTGGTAACCCAGCTTCCCGTTCACACCGTTTTGGCTGGCATGCTGAAGAGGCGGTAGATATCGCCCGTAACCAGATTGCCGAGCTGGTTGGTGCCGACCCGCGTGAAATTGTTTTCACCTCTGGCGCAACCGAATCCGATAACCTGGCGATTAAAGGTGCCGCTAATTTCTACCAGAAAAAAGGCAAGCACATTATCACCAGCAAAACTGAACACAAAGCCGTACTGGATACCTGCCGTCAGCTGGAGCGTGAAGGATTTGAAGTAACCTACCTCGCTCCGCAGCGCAACGGTATCATCGACCTGAAAGAGCTCGAAGCGGCAATGCGTGACGACACCATTCTGGTCTCCATCATGCACGTTAACAACGAAATCGGCGTGGTGCAGGATATCGCGACAATCGGCGAGCTGTGCCGTGCGCGCGGCATTATCTATCACGTGGATGCGACCCAGAGCGTGGGCAAATTGCCTATCGATCTGAGCCAGCTGAAAGTGGACCTGATGTCCTTCTCCGGCCATAAAATCTACGGCCCGAAAGGTATCGGCGCGCTGTACGTGCGTCGTAAGCCACGTATCCGCATCGAATCCCAGATGCACGGCGGTGGTCACGAGCGCGGCATGCGTTCCGGTACGCTGCCTGTTCACCAGATCGTGGGCATGGGTGAAGCTTACCGTATCGCCAAAGAAGAGATGGAAACCGAGATGGCGCGCCTGCGTACGCTGCGCAACCGTCTGTGGGAAGGCGTGAAGGATATGGAAGAGGTCTACCTGAACGGCGATCTCGAGCAGGGCGCACCAAATATCCTCAACGTCAGCTTCAACTATGTTGAAGGCGAGTCGCTGATCATGGCCCTGAAAGACCTGGCCGTCTCTTCCGGTTCTGCGTGTACTTCCGCAAGCCTGGAGCCGTCCTACGTACTGCGTGCGCTGGGCATGACCGACGAACTGGCACACAGCTCTATCCGCTTCTCTTTAGGTCGTTTTACTACCGATGAAGAGATTGACTACACCATCCAACTGGTTCGCAACTCCATTGGCCGTCTGCGTGATCTTTCTCCACTGTGGGAAATGTACAAAGAAGGCGTGGATCTGAACAGCATTGAATGGTCACATCACTAATCGGTTTGTAAGGAGAATTCAGCATGGCATACAGCGAAAAAGTTATCGATCATTACGAGAATCCACGTAACGTGGGCTCCTTCGACAACAGCGACGACAGCGTGGGCAGCGGCATGGTGGGTGCACCAGCGTGTGGCGACGTGATGAAGTTGCAGATTAAAGTCAACAATGAAGGTATCATTGAAGACGCGCGCTTCAAGACCTACGGTTGCGGTTCCGCAATCGCGTCGAGCTCCCTGGTTACCGAGTGGGTGAAAGGCAAGTCTCTGGACGAAGCGCAGGCGATTAAAAATACCGATATTGCTGACGAACTCGAACTGCCGCCGGTGAAAATTCACTGCTCTATCCTGGCGGAAGATGCGATCAAAGCCGCAATTGCGGATTACAAAAGCAAACGTGAAGCAAAATAATTAGTTGAGGTTGTTATGTCGATTACCCTTAGCGACAGCGCTGCCGCGCGAGTAAGCGCCTTCCTGGCAAACCGTGGCAAAGGCTTTGGCCTCCGACTGGGTGTACGCACCTCCGGTTGTTCCGGTATGGCGTATGTACTGGAATTTGTTGACGAACCTGCGGCGGAAGACACCGTGTTCGAAGACAAAGGCGTGAAGGTGGTGGTCGATGGTAAAAGCCTGCAGTTCCTGAACGGCACTCAGCTGGACTTTGTTAAAGAAGGTCTTAACGAAGGGTTTAAGTTCACCAACCCGAACGTGAAAGACGAGTGCGGCTGCGGCGAAAGCTTCCACGTATAATTGCGCATCACCTGTTAACCCCACCGCAGCCAGGCTGTGTGTGGGGTTTGCTTTAATCAGCTAACCCTGAGATTGTTATGGATTACTTCACCCTCTTTGGGTTACCAGCCGGGTATGAAATTGATACTCAGGCGCTGGCGGCCCGTTTCCAGGATCTGCAACGTCAGTATCACCCGGATAAATTCGCCAGCGGTACGCAGGCGGAACAACTGGCGGCGGTGCAGCACTCTGCGACCATCAATCAGGCGTGGCAAACCCTGCGCAATCCGCTGAGCCGGGCAGAATATCTGCTTTCGCGTCACGGGTTTGATCTCTCCAGTGAGCAACACACCGTCCGCGACACCGCATTCCTGATGGAACAGCTGGAGCTGCGTGAAGAGCTGGATGAGATTGAACAGGCCAAAGACGAAGCCCGTCTGGAGCGCTTTATCAAGCGCGTAAAAGGGATGTTCGATACCCGCCATCAGCAGATGGTTAACCAATTGAATAACGAGACGTGGGATGTGGCAGCGGACAGCGTTCGCAAGCTGCGTTTTCTCGATAAACTGCGAAGCAGTGCTGAACAACTCGAAGAAAAGCTGCTCGATTTTTAATTTCGGAAGCGATTATGGCCTTATTACAAATTAGTGAGCCTGGTTTAAGTGCCGCACCGCACCAGCGTCGTCTGGCGGTGGGCATCGACTTAGGCACCACAAACTCGCTGGTGGCGACCGTGCGCAGCGGCCAGGCTGAGACGCTGGCGGATGCGCAGGGTCAACATCTGTTGCCTTCTGTGGTCCACTATCAGCCTCAGGGCCACAGCGTGGGCTTCGATGCCCGCGCCAATGCCGCGCAGGATCCTGCCAACACCATCAGCTCGGTAAAACGCATGATGGGCCGCTCGCTGGCGGATATCCAGAACCGTTATCCCCATCTGCCGTATCAGCTGCAGGCAAGTGAAAATGGCCTGCCGATGATCGCCACTGCCGCAGGGTTACTGAACCCGATCCGCGTCTCTGCCGATATTCTCAAGGCGCTGGCCGCCCGCGCCACCGCGACCCTTTCAGGCGAGCTGGATGGCGTGGTGATCACCGTGCCGGCCTATTTCGATGACGCCCAGCGTCAGGGCACCAAAGATGCCGCGCGTCTGGCGGGCCTGCATGTGCTGCGTCTGCTCAACGAGCCGACCGCGGCCGCCATTGCCTATGGTCTCGACTCTGGCCAGGAAGGGGTGATCGCGGTATTCGATCTCGGCGGCGGGACTTTTGATATCTCCATCCTGCGCCTGAGCCGAGGGGTGTTTGAAGTGCTGGCGACCGGCGGCGACTCTGCCCTCGGCGGTGACGACTTCGACCATCTGCTGGCGGATCACATCCGCGAGCAGGCGGGGATTGCCGATCGCAGCGACCTGCGCGTCCAGCGCGAGCTGCTGGATGCGGCCATTGCCGCCAAAATCGCCCTCAGCGATGCCTCCTCCGTGACCGTTGAGGTGGCGGGCTGGAAAGGCGACATCAGCCGCGAGCAGTTCAATGAACTGATTGCCCCGCTGGTGAAACGCACTCTGCTGGCCTGCCGCCGCGCGCTGAAAGATGCGGGCGTGGAAGCCGAAGAGGTGCTGGAGGTGGTGATGGTCGGCGGTTCAACCCGTGTGCCGCTGGTGCGTGAGCGCGTGGGCGAGTTCTTTGGCCGCACGCCATTAACCTCTATCGATCCGGATAAAGTGGTCGCTATCGGCGCCGCTATCCAGGCCGATATTCTGGTCGGCAACAAGCCGGACAGCGAAATGCTGCTGCTGGATGTCATCCCGCTCTCCCTCGGGTTAGAAACCATGGGCGGCCTGGTGGAGAAAGTGATCCCGCGTAACACCACCATTCCGGTGGCCCGCGCGCAGGAGTTCACCACCTTTAAAGATGGCCAGACTGCAATGTCGATCCACGTGCTGCAGGGTGAGCGCGAGCTGGTTCAGGACTGCCGTTCGCTGGCGCGTTTCGCCCTGCGCGGCATTCCGGCGCTGCCTGCAGGCGGGGCGCACATCCGCGTGACCTTCCAGGTGGATGCGGACGGCCTGCTGAGCGTCACGGCGATGGAAAAATCGACCGGTGTCGAATCCTCCATTCAGGTGAAACCGTCCTACGGTCTGACCGATAATGAGATCGCCACCATGATTCAGGACTCAATGAGTTTTGCTGAGCAGGATGTGAAGGCGCGTATGCTGGCCGAACAGAAAGTCGAAGCCGCACGCGTGCTGGAAAGCCTGAACAGCGCACTCACTGCTGATGCCGCGCTGCTAAGCGCCGCTGAACGTCAGGCCATTGACGATGCCGTCGCACAGTTGATTGCGGTGGCCGAAGGCAATGATGCTGACGCCATAGAACAAGCGATTAAAAACGTTGATAAACAAACCCAGGAGTTTGCCGCTCGTCGTATGGACCAGTCTGTCCGTACCGCGCTGAAAGGCCACTCCGTGGACGAGGTTTAATATGCCAAAGATTGTTTTTCTGCCACATGCGGACCTCTGTCCGGATGGCGCAGTTCTGGAAGCTGAGACCGGCGAAACCATCCTTAACGTTGCCCTGCGTAACGGTATTGAAGTGGAACACGCCTGTGAAAAATCCTGTGCCTGCACAACCTGCCACTGCATCGTCCGCGAGGGGTTTGACTCTCTTGCGGAGAGCACAGAAGATGAAGACGACATGCTGGATAAAGCATGGGGTCTGGAGCCGGAAAGCCGTCTGAGCTGTCAGGCGCGCGTCACCGATGAAGATCTGGTGGTCGAACTTCCGCGTTATACGCTTAACCACGCACGCGAGCATTAATATGGGACTGAAGTGGACAGACAGCCGTGAAATCGGCGAGGCGCTGTACGACGCCAACCCGGATCTCGATCCGAAGACCGTACGCTTCACCGATATGCATCAGTGGATTTGCGATCTGGAAGAGTTTGACGACGATCCCAACGCATCCAATGAAAAAATTCTGGAGGCGATTCTGTTAGTCTGGCTGGACGAAGCAGAATAAAAACGTAACGGGCTGCCTTCAGGCGGCCCGTTTGCTTGTTGCTAATAAGGAAAAATAAAATGACCGAAGCGATGAAGATTACGCTCTCTACTCAGCCTGCCGATGCGCGCTGGGGTGAAAAAGCCACTTACAGCATCAACAACGACGGTATTACCCTGCACCTGAACGGCAGCGACGATTTAGGCCTGATCCAGCGCGCGGCGCGTAAAATTGACGGCCTGGGCATTAAACATGTGTTACTCGACGGCGAAGGCTGGGACACCGATCGTAGCTGGGCCTTCTGGGCCGGTTATAAAGGGCCAAAAGGCAGCCGTAAAATTGAGTGGGCTAATCTGGACGAAGCCAGCAAGCGCGAGCTGGAAAGCCGTCTGACCATTATCGACTGGGTGCGCGACACCATCAACGCCCCGGCGGAAGAGCTGGGTCCGGAGCAGCTGGCGCAGCGTGCTGTCGATCTGCTGAGCAAGGTGGCGGGCGAAAACGTCTCTTACCGCATCACCAAAGGCGAAGATCTGCGCGAGCAGAACTATATGGGCATCCACACCGTGGGTCGCGGCTCTGAGCGCCCGCCGGTGCTGCTGGCGCTGGACTACAACCCAACCGGCGATAAAGCGGCCCCGGTATTCGCCTGCCTGGTCGGGAAGGGCATTACCTTTGACACCGGCGGCTATAGCCTGAAGCAGAGCGCGTTCATGGACTCCATGAAGTCCGACATGGGCGGCGCGGCGACCATCACCGGTGCGCTGGCCTTTGCCATCACCCGCGGTCTGAACAAACGCGTGAAGCTCTGGCTCTGCTGCGCCGACAACATGGTCAGCGGTAACGCCTTTAAGCTGGGCGACATCATTCGCTACCGCAACGGCAAAAACGTTGAAGTGATGAATACCGACGCCGAAGGCCGTCTGGT
Organism: Leclercia sp. GHBNCSD; assembly: GCF_055805075.1. Lineage (NCBI taxonomy): Bacteria > Pseudomonadati > Pseudomonadota > Gammaproteobacteria > Enterobacterales > Enterobacteriaceae > Leclercia > Leclercia sp. GHBNCSD. The sequence continues at coordinate 3,192,610 of NZ_JBQVYO010000001.1, forward strand.
GCTGGCGGATGGGCTGATCGATGCCTCGGCGCAAAAACCAGAGCTGATTATCGACATGGCGACCCTGACCGGGGCGGCGAAAACCGCGCTGGGCAACGACTACCACGCGCTGTTCAGCTTCGACGATAAGCTGGCAAACCGCCTGCTGGCGAGCGCCGCCGCCGAGAACGAGCCGTTCTGGCGTCTGCCGCTGGCCGAGTTCCACCGCAGCCAGCTGCCGTCGAACTTTGCCGAACTGAACAATACCGCCAGCGCGGCCTATCCGGCAGGGGCAAGCACCGCCGCCGGTTTCCTGTCGCACTTTGTCGAGAACTATCGCGAAGGCTGGCTGCACATCGACTGCTCCGCGACCTACCGTAAAGCGGCGGTTGAACAGTGGTCCGCGGGTGCGACCGGTCTGGGCGTGCGTACCATTGCGAACCTGCTGACGGCAGAGTAATTAGCTTGCCCGGCGGCGCTGCGCTTGCACGGGCCTACGGGTGTTGTAGGCCGGGTAAGCAAAGCGCCACCCGGCGTTTTTTGAAGTAGTGAAACTATGTCAGAAACCAAAAACGAATTAGAAACCCTGCTGGAGAAAGCGGCCACCGAGCCCGCCCATCGTCCGGCATTCTTCCGCGCGCTGCTGGAGTCCACCGTCTGGGTGCCCGGTACGGCGGCGGAAGGCGAGCAGGTTGTTGAGGACAGCGCCCTGGATCTGCTGCACTGGGAAAAAGACGACGGCACCTCGGTGATCCCGTTCTTCTCCTCCCTTGAGGCCTTACAGCAAGCCGTTGAAGATGAGCAGGCGTTCGTGGTGATGCCGGTGCGCACACTGTTTGAGATGACGCTGGGCGAAACCCTGTTTCTGAATGCCAAACTGCCGACCGGGAAAGAGTTCACCCCGCGTGAAATCAGCCATCTGATTGGCGAAGAGGGCAACCCGCTTAGCACCCAGGAGGTGCTGGAGGGCGGCGAGTCGCTGCTGCTGTCGGAAGTGGCCGAGCCACCGGCGCAGATGATCGACTCCCTGACCACCCTTTTCCAGACCCTCAAGCCGGTTAAGCGCGCGTTTCTCTGCTCCATCAAAGAGCAGGCTGACGAACAGCCGGTACTGCTGATTGGTATCGAGGCGGATGGCGAGATCGACGACATCATTCAGGCCGCGGGCAGCGTGGCGACCGACACCCTGCCGGGCGACGAGCCGATCGATATCTGCCGGGTAGTGGCGGGGGAGAAGGGCATCAGCCACTTTATCACCGAGCACATCACGCCGTTCTATGAGCGCCGCTGGGGTGGCTTCCTGCGCGATTTCAAAAACAACCGCATTATCTGAATCTTACGGGGTGGCACTCACCCCGTTGCTTCCAGCAGCAGTAAATCCATCAGCAGCACCAGGTTCGACTCAAACGAGGTCACCCCTGCGGCTTCGGCGGCGAAATGCACCGCTTCGTCGTACAAAGCAAAATGCAGATCCGCCATCCCCGCCAGGCTATTCGCCGACGCGCGGGTAAAAGCCACCACCGTCATCCCCACGTTTTGCGCAATGCGCGCCTTATCCAGAACCTGTTCCGTTTCCCCGCTGCGCGAGACTGCGATGAAGACCTGATAGCGCGAGGCGTTGCTGAGAAAGATATTACGGCTGTCGCCCGGGCCGGAGATAAAGGCCGTCTTGCCCAGCACCTGCAATTTTTTGGTCAGGTACTCGGCAAAAAGATAGGAAAAGCCCGCCCCGTAGAGAAAGAAGCTCTCTTTTTCCCGCAGCAGTTCGGCAAAATAGTGGCGCTTTTGCGCCGTCGCCCACTGAAAGGTCTGCTGATAGTTGGCGATAAACTGATTGAACAGCGCGGGCAACTCCGCAGGCTGACGGCTTTCGGCGGCAATGTGCGGCGTGTCGCTCAATAGCTGCTTGCAGTGCCAGATGAACTCGCTAAAGCCGCTAAACCCCAGCTTGCGGCAGAGGCGCATAATGGTGGCGGTAGAGACAAAGGTCGCCTGCGCCAGCTCCCGCACCGTGATCTGACCCACCAGCAGTGGATGCCCGGTCAGATGGGCCAGCACGCGATATTCCGCGCGGGTCAGGGTCTCCCCGCGCGATAACAATGTCGCCAGGCGGTTATCCATTACTGCGCCGGTTCAACCGGCAGATCGTCCCGGGCACCCCATTCACTCCACGCCCCGTCGTAGAGCGTCACGTCGGTTTTGCCGAGGGTAGCCAGCGCCAGGATCACCACACAGGCGGTGACGCCCGAGCCGCAGCTGGTGACGATGGGCTGATGCAGATCCACACCCTGACGGGCAAAAATCTCACGCAGCTCATCGGTGGTTTTCAGCTCGCCTTCAAACACCAGATCGCCCCAGGGCACGTTACGTGCGCCTGGGATATGGCCGCGCTTAAGGCCAGGGCGCGGCTCGTCGGCCTCGGCGTTAAAGCGCGGGGCAGGGCGGGCATCGACAATCTGTACGGTCTGTTCGTGGCTCGCCAGCAGCACGTCGGTGACGCGCTTGATCGCCCCGGCGTCGAAGGTGGCTTCAAAATCGCTGTCCGGCAGGGAAACATCGCCCTGCTGGAGCGGGAGCTCCGCCCGCTGCCAGCCCGCAAGCCCGCCCGCCAGAATCGACACTTTTTCCACGCCGAAGGTTTTCAGCATCCACCACGCCCGTGGTGCGGAGAAGAGATTCCCTTCATCATAAATCACCAGATGCTTATCGTGGCTGACGCCCAGCTCGCGCATGGCGACCGCAAACGCTTCCGGGCGCGGCATCATGTGCGGCAGGGGAGAGGTGTGATCGGAGAGGGCTTCAATATCAAAAAATACCGCCCCCGGCAGATGCCCGGCGCGGTATTCCGCGGGAACGTCACGATGCTCCTGCCCCGGCGGCGCCATGCGCGCGTCGAGGATCTGGACTTCAGGATCGTCACTGTGCTCAATCAGCCAGTCGGCTGCGACAAAATATGAGGTGGACATGGTTGCCTCCATAAATGAATCCAATAATGGATTGTCGGTGTTTTTTCTGACACCGACAAGGGAACCACGTTCAACTCGCGAGCAAGCCCTTATTTTTTCACCGCTTCTCCGTCCTGCCACGCTTTCTGCAATGCAGGCCAGTATTCACGGTTAGCTTCGATCATCTCGTCCAGAATGGCTTTGGCATGCTCCATGGTTGGCACGGTGCGGTTCAGGGTGAACGCCTGCAACGCTTTCTCGTAGCTGCCTTCGATGGTGGCCTCTACCAGCAGCTGCTCCGAGGCCAGCTGTTGTTGCAGCAGGGTCTGGTGGAACAGCGGCACCTGGCCGATGCGGATCGGCTCTGGCCCTTCGCTTGTGATATAGGCCGGCACTTCAACCATGGCGTCATACGGCAGATTAGTAATCGCCCCGCGGTTTTCTACCATCACCAGATGGCGCTGACGCAGGTTGAACGCCAGCGAGCGGGCCACATCCACGATAAACTCGCCGTGTACCCCCACGTGGAACGCATCCGGCAGGATCCCGGTCTGTTTATACTCTTCCGCAGCCGCAAACAGCTTTTTCTCGCGACCGTTCATCACTTCGTTGGCGCGGGTATAGTCCGGGTTCTGGTGCTCCACGATCTGGTTTGGCATCAGGTAGTACTGCAGATAGGGGTTCGGCAGATACTCCGGGAAGTTATCCATGATCGGCTTGATGTTGCGCCAGGTTTTCACCCAGGATGGATCGGAGTGCTGCGGGTCGGTTTTAGCCGCATCTTCCGTCAGCAGGCCAAATCTGGCGACATGGCGGCGCAGCTCCGGCAGTTTGTCCTCGCCATCCACCAGCACGCGGGTAAACCAGCCGAAGTGGTTCAGACCGAAGTAATCCACCTCCAGCTTGTGACGATCCACGCCCAGAATGGCCCCCATATTGCGCATCGCCGCGACCGGCATATCGCAGATGTTCAGCACCCGGGCGTCAGGTCGCAGGCGGCGCACACCCTCTGCGACGATGGCCGCCGGGTTGGAGTAGTTAACGATCCACGCTTTTTCATGCGCATAGCGCTCGACCATGTCGATCAGTTCAACCATCGGCAGGATCGTGCGTAAGCCATACGCCAGCCCGCCCGGGCCGCAGGTCTCCTGGCCAACCACGCCGTGACGCAGCGGGATCTTCTCATCCTGCTCGCGCATTTTGTACTGACCCACGCGCATCTGGGCGAAGATGAAATGGGCACCGCTGAAGGCCACTTCCGGGTCGCTGGTGACGGTGAATTTGATGCTCTGACTGTGATCGCGAATCACCTTCTCCACCACCGGCGCGATGGTATCCTGCCGCGCGGCGTCGATGTCGTAGAGGCGAATTTCCGCCAGCGGGAATTTGTCCAGCTGCACCATCAGGCTTTTCACAATTCCTGGCGTATAGGTGCTGCCACCACCGGCGATAGAGAGAATGAATGGGGGTGTAATCATGTTTATCTCCTTCAGAGAACCGTCTCGACCGCTTCTCGCATTTTTTTGACATGCAGCCCGTAGACCACCTGAACGTTGTTACCTTGTTTGATAATGCCTTTCGCGCCCGTCGCCTTGAGCCGCGGCTCGTCGATGACGGCGACATCTTTCACCGTGACGCGCAGGCGGGTGTAGCAGTTGTCCACTACCTCGATGTTTTCACGTCCGCCGAGGCCGACCACAATCGCCTCGCCCAGGCCATTATTGCTGCCCTTCGCCTGATACTCCTGCTTGCTGTACAGACGGGTCTCCTGATCTTCCTCCTCGCGTCCCGGCGTTTTCATGCGGAAATGCAGGATCAGGAAGCGGAAGACAACGAAGTAGACGGTGAACATGATCAGCCCGACCACGATGTACATCGGCCAGTTAGACTTCTCCGTGCCCAGCGGCAGGTTATAGAGAATAAAATCGATGATGCCATTGGCGCCGATGGCGTGAACGCCGAACAGGGAGAAGAGCATCATGCCAATCCCGGTCAGCACCGCATGCACCACAAACAGCAGCGGGGCGACAAACAGGAAGGAGAACTCAATGGGTTCGGTCACGCCCACCAGCAACGAGGTGAGCGCCGCCGGGATCAGAATCGCTTTCGCCGCGGCTTTACGCTCCGGTTTCGCGGTGACATACATCGCCAGCGCGGCGGCAGGCAGGCCAAACATCTTGCTGATACCGCGAGCATCCCAGACCACGGTGCTGCTGAGCTGCTTCACATCCGGGCAGGCCATCTCGGCGAAGTAGATATTACGCGCGCCCTGGTAGGTAGCGCCGCAGACCTCCTGGGTACCGCCCAGTTCGGTATAGAGGAAGGGGGTATAAACCAGATGGTGCAGGCCGGTCGGCACCAGGATGCGCTCAAGGAAGCCGTAAATCGCCACCCCAAACGGTCCGGAACCTTTTATTGCTAAGGCCATCGTGCTGATCCCGTGCTGGGCAAACGGCCACAGCTCGCTCATCACCACCCCCAGCAGCATTGAAACCGGCAGCATAATAATGGCGACAAAGCAGTGGCCGGAGTAGATTGCCATGGCGCCGTTAAACTGCACCCCGGAGTATTTGTTATACAGGTAGCCCGACAGCGCCCCGGTGAGGATCCCGGCGAACACGCCCATCTCCAGCACCTGTACCCCCAGCACCATGCTCTGTCCGGCGGCTTTCATCTGCTCCGCAGGGGCCAGCGCGCCCTGCAGTTGCAGCGTGACGTTCATGGCGTTGATAAACACCACAAAGGTCATCAGACCAATCAGCGCCGCGTAACCTTTGTCACGTGTTGCCAGACCAATGGGAATCCCCACGGCGAACACCAGCGCGAGGTTAACCAGCACCGAGACGGCGGATTTGGCGATCAGCTGGCCAATACTCTGGATCAGTGGATGGCCGAGGAATGGCAGATAGCCGGCAAGACCACCGTTACCCAGCACGTTTCCAAAGGCAATAAACAGACCGACAATCGGCAGGATAAGTACCGGTCCGTATAATGATTTTCCGAAATTTTGTAGGGCGTTCACGGCTCGTTTCATCATGTTCTCTCTTATTGAACCGCGCACTCAAGGTGCGTCTGAGAGTAAAACTAGCAGTGGGAACGCCGGTTTATCCATATATCTTCTTGTTTTAAAAACAAATGACGTTAAAGGTTACATGTAACCTTATGCGCTGTGATCGCCGTAGCAGCGGAATTTTTAATGCTGATAATTATTTTGCGAGGTGCTGTCCGTAATTGGATTGAGTGCTTTTGTATTAATGAAACTTGCGGATAATACTTACCCCGACGACGACCAACAGGCCCGAGAGGCCAGGGATAAAGGATGAAACCGTTTCGCTTCGCCGCACTTTCATTAGCGCTGCTCACTTCACTGGCGCTTATCGGCTGTGACAACAGTGACGATAAGCCCAAACCCCAGGCGCCCGCTGCGGCGGCTGCATCCACCACACAACCGACTGTCCCGGCGAAGCCTGACGGCGCCACGCTGGAAAAACTGGCAGCGCAGAGCCAGGGCAAGGCGCTGACCCTGCTGGATGCTTCAGAGCTCCAGCTCGACGGCGCGGCAGCCCTGGTGCTGACCTTCTCGGTTCCCCTCGATCCCGCCCAGGATTTCGCCCGCACCGTGCACGTGGTGGACAAAAAAAGCGGCAAGGTTGATGGGGCATGGGAGCTGGCGCCTAACCTGAAGGAGCTGCGCCTGCGCCATCTGGAGCCAAACCGGAATCTGGTGGTCACCGTCGAGGGCGCGCTGCTTGGGCTGAATAAAGCCACGCTGGGCAGCGATATCGAAAAAACCATCACCACCCGCGATATTGAGCCGACCGTGGGCTTCGCCAGCCGCGGCTCGCTGCTGCCGGGCAAGGTGGTAGAAGGGTTGCCGGTAATGGCGCTGAACGTAAACAACGTCGATGTGAATTTCTACCGGGTCAAACCCGAGTCCCTGGCCGCGTTCGTCAGCCAGTGGGAGTACCGCAGTTCGCTTACCAACTGGGAATCTGACAACCTGCTGAAGATGGCCGATCTGGTCTATACCGGCCGCTTCGACCTTAACCCGGCGCGCAATACCCGCGAGAAACTGCTGCTGCCGCTGGCGGAGATCAAGCCGCTACAGCAGGCGGGGGTCTACATCGCGGTGATGAATCAGGCCGGGCACTATAACTACAGCAACGCCGCCACGCTCTTTACCCTCAGCGATATTGGTCTCTCCGCCCACCGCTACCATAACCGACTGGATATCTTTACCCAGAGCCTGGAGAACGGCGCGGCGCAGTCGGGCATTGAGGTGCTGCTGCTTAACGATAAAGGGCAAACGCTGGCCCAGGCGTCGAGCGATGCCGACGGTCACGCGACGTTGCAAACAGATAAAGCGGCCGCGCTGCTTCTCGCCCGTAAAGATGGGCAGACCACGCTTTTGGATCTCACCCTTCCGGCGCTGGATCTGGCGGAGTTTGCCATCTCCGGCGCGCCAGGCCTGAACAAGCAGTTCTTTATGTTTGGTCCGCGCGATCTCTATCGCCCGGGCGAAACGTTGATCCTCAACGGCCTGCTGCGCGACAGCGACGGCAAACCGCTGCCCGACCAGCCGGTGAAGCTGGAGGTATTACGCCCGGACGGCCAGGTGGCACGTACCGTGGTCAGCCAGCCGGAAAACGGTCTCTATCGCTTTAACTATCCCCTTGATAGCGGGGCGCAGACCGGCATGTGGCATGTGCGCGCCAGTACCGGCGATAACCAGCAGCGGATGTGGGATTTCCACGTCGAAGATTTTATGCCAGAGCGCATGGCGCTGAATCTTACCGGGCAAAAAGCGCCGGTTGCGCCGCAGGATGATGTCGCGTTCGACGTGACGGGGTATTACCTGTACGGCGCTCCCGCCAACGGCAACAGCCTGCAAGGACAGCTCTTTTTACGCCCGCTGCGTGACGCCGTGGCCGCACTGCCGGGCTTCCAGTTTGGCGATATCGCCGAAGAGAACCTGAGCCGCAGCCTCGACGAAGTGCAGCTGACCCTGGACGAACAAGGGCAGGGTCAGGTGACCAGCGAAAGCCAGTGGAAAGAGACGCACTCCCCGCTGCAGGTTATTTTGCAGGCCAGCCTGCTGGAGTCCGGCGGACGTCCGGTGACCCGCCGGGCGGAACAGGCCGTCTGGCCAGCGGCCACCCTGCCGGGCATCCGTCCGCAGTTCGCCAGCAAAGCGGTCTATGACTACCGCACCGATACCACCGTCAACCAGCCGATTGTGGAGGAGAACAGCCAGGCCGGATTCGATATTGTCTACGCTGATGCCAGCGGGGCGAAAAAAGCCGTTTCTGGTCTGCAGGTTCGCCTGATCCGCGAACGTCGGGACTACGCCTGGACCTGGTCGGAAAGTGACGGCTGGCAGTCGCAGTTTGATCAAAAAGATCTGATCGAAGGCGAGCAGGCGCTGGATCTGGCCGCGGGCGAAACGGGGAAAGTGAGCTTCCCGGTGGAGTGGGGCTCCTACCGTCTGGAGGTGAAAGCCCCGGATGAGGCGGTGAGCAGCGTGCGCTTCTGGGCGGGCTACAGCTGGCAGGATAACAGCGACGGCTCCGGCGCGGCGCGACCGGATCGCGTCACCCTGAAGCTGGACAAACCGGCCTATCAGCCAGGGGATACCATCAAGCTGCACATTGCCGCCCCGGCGGCAGGTAAAGGCTACGCGATGATCGAATCCAGCGAAGGGCCGCTGTGGTGGAAAGAGATCGACGTCCCGGCTGAAGGGCTGGATATGACGATCCCGGTAGATAAAGCCTGGAAACGTCACGATCTTTACCTCTCCACGCTGGTGGTTCGCCCCGGCGATAAATCCAAATCGGCCACGCCAAAACGGGCTGTGGGCTTGCTGCATCTGCCGATGGGCGATGAGAACCGTCGCCTGAGCATCGCCCTGGAAAATCCGCCCAAAATGCGTCCTGACCAGATGCTGACGGTGAAAGTGAAAGCCAGCGTGAAAGAGGGGACGACCCCGCAGAAAGTTAACGTGCTGGTTTCGGCGGTGGACAGCGGCGTACTCAACATTACCGATTACGTCACCCCGGATCCGTGGCAGGCGTTCTTTGGCCAGAAGCGCTATGGCGCGGACATCTACGATATCTACGGGCAGGTGATTGAAGGCCAGGGGCGTCTGGCGTCGCTGCGCTTTGGCGGCGACGGCGATGAGCTCAAGCGCGGCGGCAAACCGCCGGTTAACCACGTCACCATTATCGCCCAGCAGGCGCAGCCGGTAGAGCTGGACGCCAACGGGGAGGGCACCGTCTCGTTACCCATTGGCGACTTTAACGGCGAGCTGCGTCTGATGGCCCAGGCCTGGACCGATGATGATTTTGGCAGTAGCGAGAGCAAAATCATCGTTGCCGCACCGGTGATCACCGAGCTAAACACACCGCGCTTCCTGGCCAGCGGCGATAGCGCCAGGCTGACGCTGGATCTGACTAACCTCACCGATCGTCCGCAGACCCTGAACGTCGCCCTGACCGCTGGCGGTAATCTGGCGCTGGAAGGGGCCCAGCCGCAGCCGGTTACACTGGCCGCGGGTGAACGCTCGACGCTGTTTATTCCGGTGCGGGCGCTGGAGGGTTACGGCGAGGGCGAAATCGTCGCGCAGGTAAACGGCTTGACGCTGCCCGGCGAAACCTTTGCCCCGCAGCAGAAGAGCTGGAAAATCGGCGTGCGCCCGGCATTCCCGGCGCAGACGGTGAACACCGGCACGATGCTCAATCCGGGCGAAAGCTGGCATGCGCCGGAACAGCACCTGGCGAATTTCTCGCCGGTGACCTTACAGGGGCAGCTTCTGCTCAGCGGCAAGCCGCCGCTCAACCTGGCCCGCTACATTCGTGAGCTGCAGGCCTATCCGTATGGCTGTCTGGAACAGACCACCAGCGGTCTCTTCCCGTCTCTGTATACCAATGCCGCCCAGCTGAGCGCGTTAGGGATTAAGGGTGACAGCGACGAAAAACGTCGCGCGGCTATTGAGATCGGTATCTCCCGCCTGCTGCAGATGCAGCGTGACAACGGTGGCTTTGCCCTGTGGGATAAAAACGGTGAGGAAGAGTACTGGCTCACCGCCTACGTCACTGATTTCCTGGTGCGGGCGGGCGAGCAGGGTTACAGCGTCCCGGCTGAGGCCATTACCAACGCCAACAACCGCCTGCTGCGCTATCTGCAGGACCCGGGCATGATGGCTGTCCGCTACAGCGAGAACACCACCGCCAGCAAATTTGCCATCCAGGCCTATGCCGCGCTGGTGCTGGCTCGTCAGCAAAAAGCGCCGCTGGGGGCGCTGCGTGAAATCTGGGATCGTCATGGTCAGGCCAAATCGGGCCTGCCGCTGATGCAGCTTGGCCTGGCGCTGAAGCTGATGGGGGATGCGCCGCGCAGCCAGCAGGCGCTCGATCTGGCAATCAAAACGCCGCGCAGCGAAACGCAAAGCTGGCTGGCCGATTACGGTAGCCCGCTTCGCGATAACGCGATGATGCTCAGCCTGCTGGAAGAGTACAAACTGCTGCCGAACGCTCAGAATACGCTGCTGAATGTGCTTTCTGAGCAGGCGTACAGCCAGCGCTGGCTCTCAACGCAGGAGAGTAACGCTCTGTTCCTGGCGGGGCGTTCCGTACAGAAACTCACCGGAGAGTGGCAGGCCACCACGTCGTTTAAAGAAGGCAATATGCGGGGAGACAAACCGCAGGTGCAAAATCTTAATGCCGATCAACTGGCCGCCCTGCAGGTGACCAATACCGGCACTGCACCGCTGTGGGTGCGTCTGGACAGCAGCGGCTACCCACAATACGCGCCGCAGCCCGCCTCGAACGTGCTGAAAATTGAACGGCAGATTCTGGCCACCGATGGCAGCAGCAAGTCGCTCTCCTCCCTGAAAAGCGGGGAGCTGGTTCTGGTCTGGCTGACCGTGCGTGCCAGCAAGAACGTGCCGGATGCGCTGGTGGTGGATCTGCTGCCTGCGGGGCTGGAGCTGGAAAACCAGAACCTCGCCAGCAGCAGCGCCAGCCTGCAGGAGAGCGGCAGCGAGGTACAAAACCTGCTCAACCAGATGCAGCAGGCGGATATCCAGCATATGGAGTTCCGCGACGATCGCTTTGTCGCCGCCGTGTCGGTGAAAAATTATGAGACAGTGACGCTGGTCTATCTGGCCCGTGCCGTCACCCCGGGAACCTACACGGTGCCGGTACCGATGGTGGAATCCATGTACGTACCGCAGTGGCGGGCAACGGGTGCGGCCAGCGGCCCGCTAACTGTCGTTCCGTAACGTGCAGCGCCGCTCTCTGTTACGCTCCCGCTGGCTGTGGCTGGCGGGAGCGCTTCTTCTGCTATGGGGCGCTGTCGTGGCCGCCGATCGCCTGTGGCCGCTGCCGTTACACGAGGTCAACCCTGCCCGCCTGGTGGTGGATGAAAAGGGCATTCCATTGTGGCGATTTGCCGATCGCGACGGGATCTGGCGCTATCCGGTCACCATTGAAGAGGTTTCACCCCGCTATCTTGAGGCGCTGATCCAGTATGAGGATCGCTGGTTCTGGGATCATCCCGGCGTTAACCCATTCTCTGTTCTGCGCGCCGCCTGGCAGGATCTGCTGGCCGGAAAGGTGATCTCGGGCGGCAGCACGCTGACGATGCAGGTGGCGCGACTGCTGGATCCGCATTCCCGTACGCTGGGGGGCAAAGTGCGTCAGCTCTGGCGGGCGCTCCAGCTGGAGTGGCACCTCTCCAAAGCTGAGATCCTGACGCTCTATCTGAACCGCGCCCCGTTTGGCGGCACGCTACAGGGGGTGGGGGCCGCCAGCTGGGCCTATCTGGGAAAATCCCCTGCGCAACTGAGCTACTCCGAAGCCGCCCTGCTTGCCGTTCTGCCCCAGGCGCCGAGCCGTTTGCGACCGGATCGCTGGCCGCAGCGGGCAGAGGCGGCGCGTAACAAAGTGCTTAACCGGATGGCATCCCAGGGCGTCTGGTCCGCCCGCCAGGTCAAAGAGTCGCAGGAAGAGCCCGTCTGGCTGGCGCCACGCCAGATGCCGCAGCTGGCGCCGCTGTTCTCGCGCATGATGCTGGGCAAAAGCCGCGACAGCAAAGTGGTGACGACGCTGGATGCCACGCTGCAGCGTCAGCTGGAGGAGCTGGCCCTGAACTGGAAATCCCGCCTGCCGCCCCGCAGCTCGCTGGCGATGATCGTCCTGGATCATACCGATATGAAGGTGCGCGGCTGGGTGGGGTCGGTCGACATCAACGACGACAGCCGCTTCAGCCATGTGGATATGATCAGCGCGATCCGATCCCCCGGATCGGTGCTGAAGCCCTTTATCTATGGCCTGGCGATGGATGAGGGGCTGATCCATCCCGCCTCGCTGCTGCAGGATGTGCCGCGACGCACCGGCGATTACCGTCCGGGTAACTTTGACAGCGGCTTTCACGGCCCAGTGAGCATGAGCGAGGCGCTGGTGAGATCCCTGAACCTGCCCGCCGTCCAGGTGCTGGAGGCCTACGGGCCGAAAAAGTTTGCCGGAATGCTGCGTAACGCTGGTTTACCGCTTCTCCTGCCTGCGGGGGCTCAGCCGAATCTGTCCCTGATTCTCGGGGGCGCCGGGGCGCGTCTGGCGGATATCGCCGCGGCATACAGCGCGTTTGCCCGTCAGGGTCGGGCAGGGAAGCTGCGCCTGAAACCCGACGACCCGCTGCTGGAACGGCCTCTACTCTCGCCTGGGTCCGCGTGGATCATCCGACGCATTCTTGCCAGTGAGGCGCAGCCGTTACCCGACAGCGCGCTTGCTCAGGTAGTGCCCCTGGCAATAAAAACCGGCACCAGCTATGGCTATCGCGATGCGTGGGCGATAGGGCTGAATGCGCGCTACGTCATCGGGGTCTGGACCGGCAGGCCGGACGGCACCCCGGTGGCCGGGCAGTTTGGTTTTGCCAGCGCCGTGCCGGTGTTGAATCAGGTTAATAACCTGCTGCAGTCGCGATCGGCGCTGGATGAGGCGCGTCTGCCGCGCGATCCGCGCCCGGCCTCCGTTAGCCGCGGGGTGATTTGCTGGCCGGGCGGGCAGTCGCTGCCAGACGGGGACAGCAACTGCCGCCGTCGACTCGCGACGTGGCTGCTCGAAGGGAGCCAACCGCCGACGCTGTTACTGCCGGAGCAGGAGGGCATCCGCGGCATTCATTTTCCGATCTGGCTGGATAACAGCGGTAAGCGGGTGGCAGCAGACTGCCCGCAGGCGCAGGAAAAAAGCGTCGACGTCTGGCCGCTGCCGCTGGAGCCGTGGCTGCCCCAGGCAGAGCGACGGTCTGCCCGCATCCCGCCCGCGTCTGCAACCTGTCCGCCGCTCGGTCAGACCTTCCCGGCGCCGCTGCTGCTCTCCGGCATTCGTCAGGGGGCAGTGATTAAGCGTTTGCCGGGGGAGTCGCGCGTCTCGCTGCCTCTGCTGGTCAGCGGCAGCGAGGGACCGCGCTGGTGGTTTCTTAATGGCGAACCGCTGAATGTCCAGGGGCGAATGTATACGTTGCAGCTTGAAAATGCAGGAGATTATCAGCTACTGGTAATGGATGAGGCGGGGCAGGTGGCGACTGTGGATTTCACGCTGCAATAGATAAAAGGTGTTTTGACGAGGATCTGTTGTTAAAACTCGTCTTATTTTAAAAAAATGTTACATGCATCCATAGGCAATGGCGCCAATGCTCATTATAATCCGCGCCATATATTTCGCATGAATGCAAAACAACAGAACAAATCACAGAGGTAATCATGGCTATTGAACGTACTTTTTCCATCATCAAACCAAACGCGGTGGCAAAAAACGTTATTGGCAGCATCTTTGCGCGCTTTGAAGCGGCAGGGTTCAAAATTGTTGGTACCAAAATGCTGCATCTGACCGTTGAGCAGGCTCGCGGTTTCTATGCTGAGCACGAAGGTCGCCCATTCTTCGACGGCCTGGTTGAGTTCATGACCTCTGGCCCAATCGTGGTTTCCGTTCTGGAAGGCGAAAATGCCGTTCAGCGTCACCGCGATCTGCTGGGTGCCACTAACCCGGACAACGCGCTGGCAGGTACACTGCGTGCAGACTACGCTGACAGCTTCACCGAGAACGGCACCCACGGTTCCGACTCCGTAGAATCTGCTAAACGCGAAATCGCCTACTTCTTCGCGGAAGGCGAAGTGTGTCCACGTACCCGTTAATATAACGGTTTCGTTTACACATTATTTTCGTAAATGCCGCGTGCAAACGTGGCATCCCTGCACCAGACTTTGTACAATGTAACGCCCCGGATGAGCCGATCGCTTTCCGGGGCGTTTCTTTTCAACCCTCCACGGGCCATAACGTGTAACAACGAGGCCGGAATATATTATGTCTGAATTAGTTAACACCTCCGAAGTCGCCATTCCTGCGGTTCCGAATAAAAATGGAAAAATCAACCTGCTGGATTTGAACCGTCAGCAGATGCGCGAGTTCTTCAAAGAGATGGGCGAAAAGCCGTTTCGTGCCGACCAGGTCATGAAATGGATGTACCACTATTGCAGCGACAACTTTGATGAGATGACCGACATCAACAAAGTGCTGCGCAACAAGCTGAAAGAAGTGGCCGAAATCCGCGCGCCGGAAGTGGTGGAAGAGCAGCGTTCCGCTGACGGCACCATCAAATGGGCGATTGCGGTTGGCGATCAGCGTGTTGAAACGGTTTATATCCCGGAAGACGATCGCGCTACCCTCTGCGTCTCCTCCCAGGTGGGTTGTGCGCTGGAGTGTAAATTCTGCTCCACGGCGCAGCAGGGCTTTAACCGTAACCTGCGCGTGTCAGAGATCATCGGCCAGGTGTGGCGTGCGGCGAAAATCGTCGGTGCGGCAAAAATCACCGGCACCCGTCCAATCACCAACGTGGTGATGATGGGGATGGGCGAGCCGCTGCTGAACCTGACCAACGTGGTTCCGGCGATGGAAATCATGCTCGACGACTTCGGTTTTGGCCTCTCCAAACGTCGCGTCACACTCTCTACCTCAGGCGTTGTTCCCGCGCTGGATAAGCTCGGCGATATGATTGACGTGGCGCTGGCGATTTCGCTGCATGCGCCAAACGATACCATCCGCGATGAGATCGTGCCCATCAACAAGAAGTACAACATTGAGACCTTCCTGAACTCGGTTCGTGGCTACATTTCGAAGTCCAACGCCAACCAGGGTCGCGTCACCATTGAGTACGTCATGCTGGATCACGTCAACGACGGTACCGAACACGCCCACGAGCTGGCGGCACTGTTGAAAGACACGCCGTGCAAGATCAACCTGATCCCATGGAACCCGTTCCCGGGCGCGCCGTATGGCCGTAGCTCAAACAGCCGTATCGACCGTTTCTCCAAGGTTCTGATGGAGTATGGTTTTACCACTATCGTGCGTAAAACCCGTGGTGATGATATTGATGCCGCCTGTGGTCAGCTGGCCGGTGATGTTATCGACCGCACCAAGCGTACACTGCGTAAACGCATGCAGGGCGACGCCATCGCGATCAAGTCCGTGTAATTATTATGCCGTCACGGCGCGTCTATTGCGCCGTGGCGGCTACGGATGCGAATAAACAGTCATTGCGCCGGCATATGGGTAATAATTACGGTGCGTTTTATATGACTTTGAGGCAGTATGTAACGATGCAACAACAGTTTAGCCTCACTGCCAGACCGCCTCTGTCAACGATAACCTGACAGCATTGGGCGGGGTTACTAAGGTTAACTGACCAGAAGTTTCGCGGTGCAGGTGGCATTGTGACTCACCGGCGCCAGGATACTCACTTTTCACGTACCAGTAGTTGTAGCGAATGAATACTGAAGCCACTCACGACCAAAATGCAGCACTTTCCACTGGCGTACGTCTTCGTAACGCCCGTGAACAACTTGGACTAAGCCAGCAAGTCGTTGCGGAGCGCTTATGTCTGAAGGTTTCCACGGTCCGCGATATTGAAGAAGATAAGGCTCCTGCCGATCTTGCTTCAACGTTTCTGCGTGGTTATATCCGCTCCTATGCGAAACTGGTTCATATCCCTGAAAACGAACTGCTGCCAATGATGGAAAAACAGGCACCGGTCAGAGCGGCGAAAGTCGCGCCGATGCAGAGTTTTTCGCTGGGCAAACGCCGTAAAAAACGTGATGGCTGGCTGATGAGTTTCACCTGGCTGGTGCTGTTTGTGGTCATCGGCCTGACGGGCGCGTGGTGGTGGCAGAACCATAAAGCGCAGCAGGAAGAGATCACCACCATGGCCGATCAAACTTCCGCCGAGCTCAATAACTCAGCGGGCGATGGTGCCCAGAGCATCCCGCTGAATACCGACGCCTCTGCAAGCGCCAGCGATTCACAGACGCCAGCAACCGGCACTCAGGATATGGCAACGGCGCAAACTGCTGCGCCAGCCGCGGATCAGACGGCGCAGGCACCGGCAGACAATGCGGTGGTGTCGCCTTCTCAGGCTAACGTCGAGACTGCACCTGCAACCGCACCTGCAGCGACGGCGGATGCCACTCAGACCTTACCTGCCGATCCGGCAGGCGTGTCGGCAGCACCTGTTGACCCGAACGCGCTGGTGATGAACTTCACCGCCGACTGCTGGCTGGAAGTGACCGATGCGACGGGCAAAAAGCTGTTCAGCGGTCTGCAGCGTAAAGACGGTAATTTAAACCTGACAGGCCAGGCGCCGTACAAACTCAAGATTGGTGCTCCGGCTGCGGTCCAGATCCAGTTCCAGGGTAAACCTGTCGATCTGAGCCGTTTTATCAGAACTAACCAGGTTGCGCGTCTGACCGTAAATGCCGAACAATCAGCAGCACAGTAAGTAACGGACAGGCAACGCGGGAGATTTTTCATGCATAACCAGGCTCCTATTCCACGTAGAAAATCGAAACGTATTTACGTCGGAAATGTGCCAATCGGCGATGGTGCCCCCATCGCCGTTCAGTCGATGACCAACACCCGCACCACGGATGTGGAAGCGACGGTCAATCAGATCAAAGCGTTAGAACGCGTAGGTGCGGACATTGTTCGCGTTTCCGTGCCAACGATGGATGCGGCAGAAGCATTCAAACTCATCAAGCAGCAGGTCTCTGTTCCGCTGGTTGCCGATATTCACTTCGATTACCGCATCGCGCTGAAAGTGGCGGAATACGGTGTCGATTGTCTGCGTATCAACCCCGGCAATATCGGCAGCGAAGAGCGTATTCGTGCGGTGGTGGATTGCGCCCGCGATAAAAACATCCCCATCCGTATCGGCGTAAACGCCGGTTCTCTGGAAAAAGATCTGCAGGAAAAGTATGGCGAACCGACGCCGCAGGCGCTGCTGGAATCGGCCATGCGTCATGTGGATCATCTCGATCGCCTGAACTTCGATCAATTCAAAGTCAGCGTGAAAGCCTCTGATGTTTTCCTTGCCGTTGAATCCTATCGTCTGCTTGCGAAGCAGATCGATCAGCCGCTGCACCTGGGGATCACCGAAGCCGGTGGCGCGCGCAGTGGGGCGGTGAAGTCAGCCATTGGCCTCGGCCTGCTGCTGAACGAAGGCATTGGCGATACCCTGCGCGTCTCGCTGGCCGCCGATCCGGTCGAAGAGATCAAAGTCGGTTTCGATATTCTGAAATCCCTGCGTATCCGCTCCCGTGGCATCAACTTTATCGCCTGCCCGACCTGTTCGCGTCAGGAGTTTGATGTCATCGGTACCGTGAATGCCCTTGAGCAGCGTCTGGAAGATATCATCACCCCAATGGATGTCTCGATTATCGGCTGCGTGGTAAACGGTCCGGGTGAAGCGCTGGTGTCAACGCTTGGTGTAACGGGCGGCAACAAGAAAAGTGGTCTCTATGAAGATGGCGTTCGCAAAGATCGTCTGGATAATAGCGACATGATCGATCAGCTTGAAGCCCGAATCCGCGCCAAAGCGACCATGCTTGATGAAGCGCAGCGCATCAGCGTGCACCAGGTCGAAAAATAACGTGATGGGAAGCGGTATGCTTCCTGTGTATGATTGAACCCTTCGGTTATGAACCCCGGGGTTCATTTTTGTCTATAGAAAGAGAACAAACGTGGCAAAGAATATTCAAGCCATTCGCGGCATGAACGATTATCTGCCTGCCGAGACCGCCATCTGGCAGCGCATTGAAGGCACCCTGAAGCAGGTGCTCGGCAGCTACGGTTACAGCGAAATCCGTTTGCCGATTGTAGAGCAGACCCCGTTATTCAAGCGCGCTATCGGCGAAGTGACCGATGTGGTTGAAAAAGAGATGTATACCTTTGAGGATCGTAACGGCGACAGCCTGACTTTACGTCCGGAAGGTACGGCGGGCTGTGTTCGCGCCGGCATCGAGCATGGTCTCCTGTACAATCAGGAGCAACGCCTGTGGTATATCGGCCCGATGTTCCGCCACGAACGTCCGCAGAAGGGCCGCTACCGCCAGTTTAACCAGCTGGGTGTCGAAGCCTTTGGCCTGCAGGGGCCGGATATCGACGCTGAGCTGATCATGCTTACCGCGCGCTGGTGGCGTGCGCTGGGCATCGCTGAACATGTTACGCTGGAGCTGAACTCTATCGGTTCTCTTGAAGCGCGCGCGAACTACCGCGATGCGCTGGTGGCCTTCCTGGAACTGCACAAAGAGAAGCTGGACGAAGACTGCAAACGTCGTATGTACAGCAACCCGCTGCGCGTGCTGGACTCCAAGAACCCGGACGTGCAGGCGCTGCTGAACGATGCGCCTGCGCTGGGTGATTACCTGGATGACGACTCCCGCGAACACTTTGCTGGTCTGTGCAAACTGCTGGAAGCTGCTGGTATTACCTATACGGTTAACCAGCGCCTGGTACGTGGCCTGGATTACTATAACCGCACCGTCTTTGAGTGGGTCACTACCAGCCTGGGTTCCCAGGGGACTGTCTGTGCCGGTGGCCGTTATGACGGTCTGGTTGAGCAGTTAGGCGGTCGCCCAGCACCTGCCGTTGGCTTCGCCATGGGCCTTGAGCGACTTGTTTTGTTAGTTCAGGCAGTTAATCCGGAATTTAAAGCCGATCCTGTTGTCGATATATACCTGGTAGCCTCAGGCGCGGAAACGCAGTCTGCGGCAATGCAGCTTGCCGAACGCGTGCGCGATGCGCTCCCGGAGGCTAAGCTGATGACCAACCACGGCGGCGGCAACTTTAAAAAACAGTTCGCCCGTGCCGATAAGTGGGGCGCGCGTATCGCACTGGTACTTGGCGAGTCAGAAGTGGCTAACGGCGAAGTGGTAGTGAAAGATCTGCGCTCTGGTGAGCAAACAACGGTAACGCAGGACGGCGTTGCGGCGCACTTGCGCACTCTACTGGGCTAAGGAGAAGGACTGCGTGGAAATTTACGAGAACGAAAACGACCAGGTTGATGCACTTAAACGCTTCTTTGCTGAAAACGGCAAAGCCCTGGCTGTTGGGGTCATTTTAGGTGTTGGCGCCCTGGTGGGCTGGCGTTACTGGAACAATCATCAGGTCGACTCTGCCCGTGGTTCTTCCTTACAGTATGAAAATACCGTTAGCGCAATCCGCGCCGATCAGCCACAAACGCTGGCGGCGGCAGAGAAATTTGCCGCAGACAACAAAAACACCTACGGTGCGCTGGCTTCCCTGGAAGTGGCTCAGCAGTTTGTTGATAAAAATGAACTGGACAAAGCGGCAGCCCAGCTGCAGCAGGGTCTGGCATCAGCAAGCGACGATAATCTGAAAGCGGTTATCAACCTGCGTCTCGCCCGTATTCAGGTTCAGCAGAAAAAAACTGACGACGCGCTGAAAACGCTGGACAGCGTTAAAGGTGAAGGTTACGCCGCCATTGTTGCCGACCTGCGTGGCGAAGCATTGCTGAGCAAAGGTGACAAACAGGGCGCGCGCAGCGCGTGGGAAGCGGGCGTGAAAAGCAACGCTTCGCCAGCGCTGAGCGAAATGCTGCAGATGAAAATAAATAATTTGTCCGTCTGAGAGGGACCCGATGCAATTGCGTAAATTACTTCTGCCAGGACTGCTTTCCGTTACGTTATTGAGCGGCTGTTCACTGTTCAGCGGTGAAGAAGATGTCGTGACCATGTCGCCACTGCCGACGGTTGAAAACCAGTTTGAACCTTCTACTGCCTGGAGCACCTCCGTGGGCGACGGGATTGGTGATTTCTACTCTAACCTGCATCCGGCTTCTGCGGACGGCGTTGTCTATGCGGCTGACCGTAAAGGCACGGTGAAAGCCCTGAATGCCGACGACGGCAAAGAAGTGTGGTCGGTTAACCTCGCAGAAAAAAGCGGCTGGCTGTCACGCACGCCTGCGCTGCTCTCCGGTGGTGTAACGGTCGCTGGTGGCCATGTCTATATCGGCAGCGAGAAGGCACAGGTCTATGCTCTTAACGCCAGCGATGGCTCCATTGCCTGGCAGACCCGCGTGGCGGGCGAATCGCTCTCTCGTCCGGTCGTCAGCGACGGCATGGTGCTGGTGCATACCGCAAACGGTCAGCTGCAGGCGCTGAATGAAACTGACGGCGCGGTGAAATGGACCGTGAACCTGGATATGCCTGCGCTCTCCCTGCGCGGCGAATCGGCTCCGGCTACCGCGTTTGGCGCCGCCATTGTCGGCGGTGATAACGGTCGCGTTAGCGCCGTACTGATGCAGCAAGGTCAGCTGATCTGGCAGCAGCGTATCTCTCAGGCTACCGGTCCGACCGAAATCGACCGTCTGAGCGACGTCGATACCACGCCGGTTATCGTGAATGGCGTTGTGTATGCGCTGGCCTATAACGGCAACCTGACCGCGATGGATCTGCGTAGTGGTCAAATCATGTGGAAACGTGAGCTGGGCTCGGTGAACGATTTCATCGTTGACGGCAACCGCATCTACCTGGTCGATCAGAACGATCGCGTGCTGGCCCTGAGCACTGAAGGCGGCGTGACGCTGTGGACGCAAAGCGATCTGCTGCACCGTCTGCTGACCGCGCCGACACTCTATAACGGCAGCCTGGTGGTGGGTGATAGCGAAGGCTATATGCACTGGATTGACCCGAGCAACGGTCGTTTTGTCGCGCAGGAGAAGGTCGACAGTTCCGGCTTCCTGACCGAGCCGGTATCGGTTGACGGTAAACTGCTGATCCAGGCAAAAGACGGCACGCTGTACGCGATCACGCGTTAATCACCGCGGTTGTAGTATACTCAACGGCTCCTGTTGCTTCAGGGGCCGTTTTGATTTTTTAAAAAACGCCGCAAATGCGACGTGATATCGAATTTTATGAGGCTTTAAACATGGTACCTGTGGTCGCGCTTGTCGGGCGCCCGAACGTTGGAAAATCCACTCTTTTTAACCGTTTAACACGCACCCGTGATGCGCTGGTTGCGGATTTCCCGGGGCTCACGCGTGACCGTAAGTACGGTCGTGCAGAAGTGGAAGGTCGTGAGTTTATCTGTATCGATACCGGTGGTATCGACGGTACAGAGGACGGCGTGGAAACCCGCATGGCGGAGCAATCCCTGCTGGCGATCGAAGAGGCCGATATCGTGCTGTTTATGGTCGATGCGCGCGCGGGCCTGATGCCTGCCGACTCGGCTATTGCCAAGCATCTGCGCTCACGTGAAAAAGCAACGTTCCTGGTGGCGAACAAAACTGACGGTATCGATGCCGACCAGGCGATGGCCGATTTCTGGTCATTAGGCCTGGGTGATATCTACCCGATCGCCGCCTCTCACGGTCGTGGCGTGACCAGCCTGCTGGAAACCGCGCTGCTGCCGTTTGTTGATGAGATCAACCCGCCAGAAGAAGTGGATGAAGACGCGGAATACTGGGCGCAGTTTGAAGAGAGCGAAGAGGGCGAAGAAGAGCCTGAAGACGACTTCAATCCACAGGATCTGCCGATCAAGCTGGCGATTGTGGGCCGTCCAAACGTCGGTAAGTCAACGCTTACTAACCGTATTCTCGGTGAAGACCGCGTGGTGGTCTACGACATGCCGGGCACGACCCGTGACAGCATCTACATCCCGATGCAGCGCGACGAGCGTGAATATGTGCTGATCGACACCGCGGGCGTGCGTAAGCGCGGCAAAATCACCGATGTAGTGGAAAAATTCTCGGTAATCAAAACCCTGCAGGCGATTGAAGATGCCAACGTGGTGATGCTGGTTATCGATGCCCGTGAAGGCATCTCCGATCAGGATCTCTCCCTGCTCGGCTTTATCCTCAACAGTGGGCGCTCACTCGTTATCGTCGTCAACAAGTGGGATGGCCTGAGCAATGAAGTGCGTGAGCAGGTGAAAGAGACCCTCGACTTCCGTCTGGGCTTTATCGACTTTGCTCGTGTGCATTTCATCTCTGCCCTGCACGGTAGCGGCGTCGGCAACCTGTTTGAATCCGTACGCGAAGCCTACGACAGCTCTACCCGCCGTGTCGGTACCGCGATGCTGACCCGCATCATGACCATGGCGGCAGAAGACCACCAGCCACCGCTGGTGCGTGGTCGTCGCGTGAAGCTGAAGTATGCGCACGCCGGTGGTTATAACCCACCGATCGTGGTGATTCACGGTAACCAGGTGAAGGATCTGCCCGATTCTTACAAACGTTACCTGATGAACTACTTCCGCAAATCGCTGGACGTAATGGGTACGCCGATCCGTATCCAGTTCAAGGAAGGGGATAACCCGTTTGCTAACAAACGCAACACCCTGACGCCGAACCAGATGCGTAAACGTAAGCGTTTGATTAAACACATCAAGAAAAGCAAATAATCTTTGCTGCTCTGCCAAAAAACCCGCGCCTGTCGCGGGTTTTTTTATGCCTGACAGGAACGAATAATTATTGATGTGATGTCAATCACTATTCATGTTTATCCAACATAAAATCTAAGAAATAAGATGATTGTCGAACTTTCATCTTTTGGTGGTGCACCAGGGGCTGGACAAAAGTTGCTTCAGGTTATCAAATGGTTAAATAACATTTCGCCGGATGTAAAAAAGCCACCCGAATGCTAACGGGGCGGCTGACTTCCGGTGCTAACAAGTACGACGACACATCATCTCGGGAGAATTATGCAATCCTCTGTTAATAAAAACGAAAGCCGAACTTTCTTCGGCCATCCTTATCCGCTCGGCGCGCTGTTCTTCACGGAGATGTGGGAGCGCTTCTCGTTTTACGGTATCCGTCCGCTGCTGATCCTCTTTATGGCGGCCACCGTCTATGATGGCGGCATGGGGCTGGCCCGTGAAAATGCCTCCGCTATCGTCGGTATCTTCGCCGGAACCATGTACCTGGCCGCGCTGCCGGGCGGCTGGCTGGCGGATAACTGGCTCGGCCAGCAAAGAGCGGTCTGGTACGGTTCGATCCTGATTGCGCTCGGCCACCTGTCGATTGCGCTTTCTGCGGTGATGGGTAACAACCTGTTCTTTATCGGCCTGATGTTTATTGTCCTTGGTTCGGGCCTGTTTAAAACCTGTATCTCGGTAATGGTCGGCACCCTGTATAAGAAAGGCGATGCGCGTCGTGACGGCGGCTTCTCGCTGTTCTATATGGGCATCAACATGGGGTCATTTATCGCGCCGCTGATCTCCGGCTGGTTGATTAAATCCCACGGCTGGCACTGGGGCTTTGGTATCGGCGGCATCGGGATGCTGGTGGCGCTGGTCATCTTCCGCCTGTTTGCCGTACCGGCCATGAAACGCTACGACAGTGAAGTGGGGCTGGACTCCACCTGGAACAGCCCGGTTGCGAAGAAAAACGGTGTCGGCGGCTGGCTGCTGGCACTGGCAGTGGGTATTGCGATTATTGTTACCCTGATTGCTCAGGGCGTGATTGTCATTAACCCGGTCGCCGTTGCCAGCGTGCTGGTGTATGTGATTGCCGCCTCTGTGGCGCTCTACTTCATCTGGCTGTTTGCCTTTGCCGGCCTGAACCGGAAAGAGCGCGCCAGACTGCTGGTCTGCTTTATTCTGCTGGTCTCTGCGGCCTTCTTCTGGTCTGCGTTCGAGCAAAAGCCGACCTCGTTCAATCTGTTTGCGAACGACTACACCAATCGCATGATCGGCGATTTTGAAATCCCGGCCGTGTGGTTCCAGTCAATTAACGCCCTGTTTATTATTCTGCTGGCGCCGGTCTTTAGCTGGGCCTGGCCTAAACTGGCGCAAAACAATATTCGTCCGAGCAGCATCACCAAGTTCGTGATCGGTATTCTGTGCGCGGCAGGGGGCTTTGGCCTGATGATGCTGGCGGCGCAGAATGTCCTCAGTAACGGTGGGGCGGGTGTCTCCCCATTCTGGCTGGTGGGCAGTATTCTGATGCTGACCCTCGGTGAACTGTGCCTGAGCCCGATTGGTCTGGCGACCATGACCCTGCTGGCCCCGGAAAGAATGCGCGGTCAGATGATGGGGCTGTGGTTCTGCGCCAGCGCGCTGGGCAACCTGGCGGCGGGCCTGATTGGCGGGCACGTGAAGGCCGACCAGCTGGATATGCTGCCGGACCTCTTCGCGCGCTGCTCCATTGCCCTGCTGATTTGTGCCGCTGTTCTGACGGTGCTCATTGTTCCGGTGCGTCGTATGCTGGAAAATGCGCAAACGAAAAGTGAGCCGAAACCCGTAACCAACGCCTGAATCTGACCTTTCCTGGCCGGGGCGGTGTTACGCCCCGGCAATGCAACGAAAGAGGTAACAGATGCAGATTGGATTTGTCGGGCTTGGCGCGGTGGTTGAAACCGCCTACCTGCCCGCACTACAAAATACCTTTGGTGATTCACTCCACTCTCTGGGGTTTGATATCCAGCCCGCAAAGACCCTTGCAGGCATCACCCGATCTCCTGCGCTCGACGACCTCCTTGCCCGCCCCCTCGATACGCTTTTTATCACGACCTCATCACTACACCATCTGGATGTGCTTGAGCAGGCGCTGGCCTCCTCCATATCGAGGATTGTGGTCGAAAAACCGATTGTCGCCACGCTTGCCCAGGCCGAAAAACTGACATCGCTGCTGGCGAGGCCGGAGGCGGCCTCCCGGGTGCTGGCGCTCGATCACTGGATGGCGCGCATTCATCTGATACGTCTGGAGCTGATCGGCTCCTTCTCTGACATCGTCAGGAT
This sequence comes from Leclercia sp. GHBNCSD, assembly GCF_055805075.1. Taxonomy (NCBI): domain Bacteria; kingdom Pseudomonadati; phylum Pseudomonadota; class Gammaproteobacteria; order Enterobacterales; family Enterobacteriaceae; genus Leclercia; species Leclercia sp. GHBNCSD. The sequence goes on from NZ_JBQVYO010000001.1 coordinate 3,217,619, forward strand.
CGAGGGCTTTTTGCAGGAGCCGAGCGGGTTTAACGCGGCGGGGGAACCTGTCGCGCTTAACTTTGCCACCGGCGAGCCGGATACCCGGACGCTTCGCCACCCGGATGGGGTGATCCTCGATATCGGCACGCACGTACTGGCGATGATGCGCGAAACGGTGCGCTATCTGGGCGGCAGTGGGGATCTGGCCTTGCAGGTGGTGACCGCCAGAGATCGGCTGGGGCGCGATATCGCTAAAGGCGACCTGACCACCGCGGAAGGCGAGGCGCATCTTCAGGGGCAGATTAGCGGCGTGCCGATGGATATCTGGCTCAACAAATATGCGGGGCCGAGCGGCGGGCAAAAAGGGCTGCGGCTCTATCTGCGTGACGGCCGTATCCTCAGCCACGACCGGCGCGGAGCGGAAGATGTGCTGGAGCTCATTGATAAGGGGCAGGTTGTTCAGAGCTGGCGTTTTGGCGGCACGATTTACGCCCACTGTCTGGCGGAGCATATCCTGGGGGAGCAGAGCCTGTTTGAACGTGCCCCGCAGGAGGTGAGCCGCACAACGCAACGTCGGCTGGAGGAAGTAACATGCCTGCTGACATTACAGCAACAGCTACGTGGCCCCCACTGAGCGCATCGTGTTAAAATCAACAGCGTACTGAATATCCTTTCAAGGAGTCATCATGTCGATTACCTGCCCGGATTGCCATGCGGAGATTGAACCGCAAAACGGCGTGGCGCATTGTGAAAACTGCAACCAGGATATTGCCCTGGAAGCGCGCTGCCCGGAGTGCCATAAGCCGCTCGAGGTGTTAAAAGCCTGCGGTGCGGTGGACTATTTCTGCCAGAACGGCCACGGCCTGATCTCGAAAAAGCGCGTTGAGTTCGTCCTGCCCGGCGCTTAATCGCAGACGCAGTCTTCGCCCTTACGCCACAAATCCACCAGCGAGGGCGGGGCTTCCTGTTCCGGCACCAGCAGGATCACGTCGGTATACTGCGCCTGGTTGTGCCGGGTCCAGACGATCTGGATGCGAAAATAGCGCTGATCCCCTCGCCCCGGTGATGATGCCTGGCCGGGCGGCTGGCCAAGGTTCAGCGCCTGGTCGAGGATCGCTACCACCCGCTGGCGCTGCTGCTCGTTCAGTTCCGAGAGGGCGATACGCCGCAGGCCGCTCAGCTTAGGAATAAAAGCGACGCCGCCCTCGCGGGCCAGCTCAACCACGGCGTCATCCGTCAGTTCCGGGATCTGCATTTACAGTACTCCTGTGCTCTTCCAGGCCTGTTCAATGGCTGCCGCCACGTCGCCGCCGGCGCGTTTCTCTCCGTGATAGATGGTCAGCCGTGCAAAGGCGGCAAAATCCGCGTCCTGCGCCAGGTTGCGATCGCACACCGTATCGTACCAGGCGTAGCCAGCCTTTTCCCAGGCATAGCCCCCAATGGCGGTGGCCGCCAGGTAAAAGGCGCGGTTAGGGATGCCGGAGTTCAGATGAACGCCGCCATTGTCCTCACGGGTTTTAATGAAATCATCCATATGCCCCGGCTGCGGATCGTTGCCCAGCAGTGGATCGTCGTAGGCGCTGCCCGGCTCGGACATGGAACGCAGAGCCTTGCCGTTAACGCCCTCTGCCAGCAGGCCTTCGCCAATCAGCCAGTCGGCCTTATCGGCGGTTTGCTTAAGATGATACTGCTTCACCAGCGCACCAAAAACGTCAGATAACGACTCGTTCAGCGCCCCGGACTGTTCAAAGTAGATAAGCCCGGCTTCGGTTTCGGTGACGCCGTGGCTCAGCTCGTGGGCGACCACGTCGATGGCGATGGTAAAGCGGTTAAAAATCTCACCGTCCCCGTCGCCAAAGACCATCTGCTGCCCGTTCCAGAAGGCGTTCTGATACTCCCGGCCATAATGCACGGTACCGGTGAGGATTAGCCCTTTGTTATCGAGGGAGTCACGCTGATAGTTTTTCCAGAAAAAATCATGGGTGATGCCCAGATAATCGTAGGCTTCGTCCACCGCCACGTCGCCGTTAGAGCGCTGCCCCTCATAGCGCACCTGGGTGCCCGGCAGCTCCTGGGTCTGCCTGGCGTCGTAAATGTCCCGCTCCAGCTGCCCGGGTCTGTTCACGTGCGGCGCGACAGGTTTGCCCGGCATGTGGGCCATCAGCGTCTGGACATGGGTCAGGGTCTGGCGAGCGCAGCGCTGCTGCGGCTCAGAGCCGCTCTCAATAATACGGCGAAGGATATAGGGCGGGATCACGCTATAGGTTCGGGTCATGCGTCTCTCCTGTTATGGCAATGCCGAAAAAAGCAACAGCTTAAGTGTATGCCATCGCAGCAAAACGGCAGGCAAGTCGGACAAGTCGCGGGGCGAAAAAGTGGCGCACCCGGCGCACAGGGTTTAGGTTTTAACGACCCAACGCGAGGAACGGCATGAAGAAAAACCTGGCTCTGGCCATCACAGGATTTACCTTGATCGCTATCACCTATGGGATGGCGCGCTTTTCATGGGGCATCATGCTGCCGGATATCCGGCAGGCTATCCCTTTCTCGCCGCAGGCCGCGGGCCTGATTGCCGCCTGCAGCTACGGGGCCTATTGCCTGTCGGTTTTTTTCGCCTCGTCTCTCACTGAGCGCTTCGGGCCGCGCTTGCCGGCGGTTCTGGCGGCCTTAACGGCGGCGGCCGGGCTGCTGATTCTGGCGTTCGCCCCTTCGCCGCCGGTGCTGGCCGCGGGCCTGTTCATTGCTGGCCTCAGTTCGGGGCTGGCGTCTCCCGCCCTGGCAGGGGCCGTAAGCATCGGGGTTAACCCCGAGCGGCAAACTCAGGTGAACACCATTATCAATGCCGGGACCAGCGGTGGCATCATTCTGTCGGTGCCGGTGCTGTTTTTTGTGCCGGGAGGCTGGCGGGTTGCCTGCGCGATCTTTGCCCTGCTGGCGTTAGCCTCTCTTCTTCCCGTCTGGCGCTATCTGCCCCGCGCGGGAAGGGCGGGCGAAACGACCCCGGGCTGGCGCAGCCTGATGCATAAACCGGGGATGATTCGGCTCTCCGCTATTGCGCTGGTCAGCGGCATCGCCAGCGCCGCCTGGTGGAGCTTTGGCCCCGAGCTTTTGCAGCGCCATACCAGTCTGGAGGACGCCGCCACCAACATCCTGTGGCTGGTGAGCGGCGGGGCTGGGGTGGCCGCCGTATTTACCGGCAGCCTGGCGAAACGCATCGGCATGCGCGGGGTTTATCGCGGATCGCAGATCTTTATGGCGGGGTCGCTGATTGCCCTGGCCTTCAGCAAGGGCTTTGCCTGGTGGCTGGTACCGGTGGTGGCGATGAGCGGGGCGGGATATGTGATTTTATCCGGCGTGCTGCTGGTTCAGGGGGCGCGGGTCGCGGAGCCTTCGCCTGCGGCCGGGGTCAGCGTCGCCTTTCTGATGCTGGCGGTCGGGCAGATTATCGGCTCGGTGCTCTTTGGCCAGCTGTATGGATTTGTCGGCGCGGCGTGGGCGCTGCTGGCCTTCTCCGCGTTATCGCTGGCGATGGTGATGGTGAGTCCCGCCCCCCGGAATTAACCGCGTCAGGCCTTTTTGCGGGCGCGGGTTTTCCTGGCCGGCGTCACGCCTTTCACTTCGCTTTCCACCCAGCCGTCTGACAGGCGGGTAGTAAGCACATCCCCCGCTTTAACCTGTTTCGTCTGCTTCAGCACTTTGCCGTCGGTTGCCGTGGTCACGCTGTAGCCGCGCGCCAGGGTTGAGAGCGGGCTGACGGCTTCCAGGTGGGTGACCGCATTACCAAAACGCTCGCGGGTGCTGCTCAGGCGGGCACGCAGATTCTCCGCAAGGCGATACTCCAGCTGCTGAATGCGGGTTTGCGCGCGGTAAATACGCGGCTGCGGGTTGTGCTGGTTCAGGCGCTGGGTAACGCGCTGCTGGCGTTGCACCGCCCGTTTAAGCTGACTATCCACCGCCACGTTCATCCGCTGGCGCAGACGTTCCAGCACGGTTTGCTGGCGCGCCAGGCGCAGCTGCGGGTGCTGCTGTTGCAGACGATGATGAAGCTGGGTAAAGCGACGGGTGCGGTTGGCGAGGAAATAGTCCATCGCCATCTCCAGCCGTTGCTGGCCGTTTTGCAGCTGGCGCAGCAGCTCAAGCTGGTTACGGCTTACCACTTCTGCCGCGGCAGACGGTGTGGGGGCCCGCAGGTCAGCAACAAAATCGGCGATAGTGACGTCAGTTTCGTGCCCGACGGCGCTGACTACCGGGATCCGGCTGGCAAAAATTGCCCGCGCCACCCGTTCGTCGTTAAAGCTCCAGAGATCCTCCAGCGAGCCACCGCCGCGCCCGACAATCAGCACATCACACTCCTGACGGGCGTTAGCAAGCGCAATGGCGCGGACAATCTGTCCCGGCGCATCATCGCCCTGCACTGCGGTCGGATAGATAACGACCGGCAGGGAGGGGTCGCGACGTTTCAGGACATGCAGAATGTCATGCAGCGCGGCGCCGGTTTTCGAGGTGATCACCCCCACGCAGTGGGCAGGTGAGGGAAGCGGTTGTTTGTACTGCTGATCGAACAGGCCCTCAGCGGAAAGCGCGGCTTTAAGCTGCTCATATTTCTGCTGAAGAAGCCCTTCTCCCGCAGGCTGCATGCTCTCAACGATAATCTGATAATCACCGCGCGGCTCGTACAGGGTGATACTGGCGCGAACCAGCACCTGCTGCCCGTGCTGCGGACGGAAGGTCACGCGACGGTTGCTGTTGCGGAACATCGCGCAGCGCACCTGGGCTGTATTGTCCTTCAGGGTGAAGTACCAGTGACCGGACGCCGGTTGGGTGAAATTGGAGATCTCTCCGCTGATCCACACCTGGCCAATTTCCTGCTCAAGCAGCAAGCGGACCGTCTGATTCAGGCGGCTGACGGTATAAATTGAGGGGGATTGAGAGGATAACATGTGAGCGGGATCAAATTCTAAATCAGCAGGTTATTCAGTCGATAGTAACCTGATAAGAGGCAATCGCAAGCATTATTTATAAAAAAGTGTGGATGCAATCGGTTACGCTCTGTATAATGCCACGGCAATATTTAACCACCCAGGTCAGAGATATTGCCCATGCTACGTATCGCTAAAGAAGCACTGACGTTTGACGACGTCCTCCTCGTTCCCGCTCATTCCACCGTTCTGCCGAATACTGCCGACCTCAGCACGCAGTTAACCAAGACCATTCGCCTGAACATTCCTATGCTCTCCGCGGCAATGGACACCGTGACGGAAGCGCGCCTGGCTATCGCCCTGGCTCAGGAAGGCGGCATTGGCTTTATTCATAAAAACATGTCTATCGAGCGTCAGGCGGAAGAAGTTCGCCGCGTGAAGAAACATGAATCTGGCATCGTTACCGACCCACAAACCGTTCTGCCAACCACCACCCTGCACGAAGTGAAAGCGCTGACCGAGCGTAACGGTTTTGCAGGCTATCCGGTTGTCACCTCCGATAACGAACTGGTGGGCATCATCACTGGCCGTGACGTGCGTTTCGTCACCGACCTGAACCAGCCGGTCAGCGTTTACATGACCCCGAAAGAGCGTCTGGTTACCGTGCGTGAAGGTGAGTCCCGCGACGTGGTCTTCGCCAAAATGCACGAAAAGCGCGTTGAAAAAGCGCTGGTTGTGGACGACAGCTTCCACCTGCGCGGCATGATCACCGTTAAAGACTTCCAGAAAGCAGAACGTAAACCGAACGCCTGTAAAGACGAGCATGGCCGTCTGCGCGTTGGCGCGGCGGTGGGCGCGGGTGCGGGCAACGAAGAGCGTGTTGACGCACTGGTTGCGGCGGGCGTTGACGTGCTGCTGATCGACTCCTCTCATGGCCACTCCGAAGGCGTTCTCCAGCGTATTCGTGAGACCCGTGCAAAATACCCTGACCTGCAGATCATCGGCGGTAACGTGGCAACCGGCGCGGGCGCGCGTGCCCTGGCTGAAGCGGGCTGTAGCGCAGTGAAAGTGGGTATCGGCCCAGGCTCCATCTGTACCACCCGTATCGTGACCGGCGTGGGCGTTCCGCAGATCACTGCGGTATCCGACGCGGTAGAAGCGCTGGAAGGCACCGGCATTCCGGTTATCGCTGACGGCGGTATCCGTTTCTCTGGTGATATCGCGAAAGCGATCGCGGCCGGTGCGGCAGCGGTAATGGTCGGTTCCATGCTGGCCGGTACCGAAGAGTCTCCGGGCGAAATCGAACTGTTCCAGGGTCGTTCTTATAAATCTTACCGTGGAATGGGCTCTCTGGGCGCGATGTCCAAAGGCTCCTCCGACCGCTACTTCCAGACCGACAACGCTGCTGACAAACTGGTGCCGGAAGGTATCGAAGGCCGCGTGGCCTATAAAGGCTACCTGAAAGAGATCATCCACCAGCAGATGGGCGGCCTGCGCTCCTGTATGGGCCTGACCGGCTGTGGTACTATTGACCTGTTACGTACCAAAGCGGAATTTGTACGTATCAGCGGTGCGGGTATCCAGGAAAGTCACGTTCACGACGTGACCATCACCAAAGAGTCCCCGAACTACCGCATGGGCTCCTGATAAATTTCCACGCCCGGCTATAAGCCGGGCGATTTTGTTTCACTTGCCTCGGAATTAGCGTCAATGACGGAAAATATTCATAAACATCGCATTCTCATTCTGGATTTCGGTTCGCAGTACACTCAGCTGGTGGCACGTCGCGTACGTGAGCTGGGCGTTTACTGTGAACTGTGGGCGTGGGATGTCACGGAAGCACAGATTCGCGAATTCAACCCAAGCGGTATCATTCTCTCTGGCGGCCCGGAAAGCACCACCGAAGAGAACAGCCCGCGCGCGCCGCAGTATGTATTCGAAGCCGGTGTGCCGGTGTTCGGCGTCTGCTACGGCATGCAGACCATGGCGATGCAGCTGGGTGGCCATGTAGAGGGCTCCAACGAGCGTGAGTTCGGCTATGCACAGGTTGAAGTACAGACCGACAGCGCCCTGATCCGCGGTATCGAAGACTCCCTGACCGCCGACGGCAAAGCGCTGCTGGACGTCTGGATGAGCCACGGCGACAAAGTTACCGCTATCCCGTCCGACTTCGTGACCGTTGCCAGCACCGAGAGCTGCCCGTTTGCCATCATGGCGAACGAAGAGAAGCGCTTCTACGGCGTGCAGTTCCACCCGGAAGTGACCCACACCCGTCAGGGCCTGCGCATGCTGGAGCGTTTTGTCATCGACATCTGCCAGTGTGAAGCGCTGTGGACGCCAGCAAAAATTATCGACGACGCCGTGGAGCGTATCCGCCAGCAGGTGGGTGACGACAAAGTGATCCTCGGCCTGTCCGGCGGCGTTGACTCCTCCGTGACCGCGATGCTGCTGCACCGCGCCATCGGCAAAAACCTGACCTGCGTCTTCGTCGACAACGGTCTGCTGCGCCTGAACGAAGCCCAGCAGGTGATGGACATGTTCGGCGACCACTTCGGTCTGAACATCGTTCACGTGGAAGGCGAGCAGCGCTTCCTCGACGCGCTGGCGGGTGAAAACGATCCGGAAGCCAAACGTAAAATCATTGGCCGCGTCTTCGTTGAAGTGTTCGATGAAGAAGCGCTGAAGCTGGAAGATGTGAAGTGGCTGGCGCAGGGCACCATCTACCCTGACGTGATCGAATCCGCGGCATCCGCCACCGGTAAAGCACACGTCATCAAATCTCACCACAACGTGGGCGGCCTGCCGAAAGAGATGAAGATGGGTCTGGTTGAGCCGCTGCGCGAGCTGTTCAAAGACGAAGTGCGTAAGATCGGTCTGGAGCTGGGTCTGCCGTATGACATGCTCTACCGTCATCCGTTCCCGGGGCCGGGTCTGGGCGTGCGCGTGCTGGGCGAAGTGAAGAAAGAGTACTGTGACCTGCTGCGTCGTGCGGACGCGATCTTCATTGAAGAGCTGCACAAAGCTGACCTGTACAACAAAGTGAGCCAGGCGTTCACCGTCTTCCTGCCGGTTCGCTCTGTAGGCGTAATGGGCGATGGCCGTAAGTATGACTGGGTTGTCTCCCTGCGTGCGGTGGAGACCATCGACTTTATGACTGCCCACTGGGCGCACCTGCCGTATGACTTCCTGGGCCGCGTATCCAACCGTATTATCAACGAAGTGAACGGTATTTCCCGCGTGGTGTATGACATCAGCGGTAAGCCACCGGCGACGATCGAGTGGGAATAAATCCCGCCTGTTAAGCGCATATAAATCAAGCCCGCATCGTGCGGGCTTTTTTTCGCTGGCCTCATTTCACCGCTTGCTCAATCACCCGGGCAATCTCCCTGGGATGACTCACCATCGACACATGGCTTGCCGCTACCTCGCTGGTTTTCGCATCAATCGCTTTCGCCATTGCCCGCTCCAGATCCGGGTTGATCATCCGGTCACTCTTGCTGACCACATACCAGCTCGGCTTATCGTGCCAGGCCGCATGCGTGACCTTTTCTGCAAAAGCCTCTGCGCGGATCGGGCCCTGGGTGGCGACCAGTGTGCTTTGCTCGGCCGCATTAATGTCCGGGGCAAAGTCCTGACGTACCGATTTGGCAGGCAAATAGAGAAAACCGTCCGCGGTTTTGGCGATGCCTGCGCTGCCCGGTGGGGCAGGGTAGCAGCTCCCCGCCAGATCCGCCGTCGACTGGCCCGAGTCCGGGGCAAACGCCGCCACGTAAACCAGCGCTTTGACCCGCGCATCGTTACCCGCCTCGCTTATCACCGTGCCGCCCCAGGAGTGGCCTACCAGCACCACATCCCCGTGGGCCCGTGCGATGGCGCGCTGGGTTGCGGCGACATCCTCTTTCAGCGAGGTGAGCGGCAGCTGAACGGCAATGACCTCGGTATGCTGGTGTTGCAGCTTGTCGATCACGCGGTTCCAGCTGCTGCCGTCGGCAAACGCGCCGTGCACCAGAACGACGGTTTTATTATTCGCCAGCGCGGAGCCGCTGGCGGCGGCCAGCAGCAAGCCCACCGCAACGGTATGGATAGACACTTTTTTCATGGTTACGCCTCAGCGATAAATATCGGCGGTGCCGGACAGGGTGTTGTTCCCCCCGGCGGAGGTAATACGAAACGCGCTGGCGCCCGCTTTATCGGCTTTGGCCTGCAGTTTTGCCTCCAGATCCGCCAGCGACGTCGCACCGCTGCTGTCGGAAACGGTGCCAATCTTTTGCTCTCCCTGAGGCTGGTTAATTTCCTGGGCGGCGAAAGCGGAAGAGGTCATTGCGGCAGTGAAGGTCAGGACAGCAATCAGTAATGTTTTCATGGTTTAAATCCTCAAAAATAGGTCAGGGGTTGCGTTCAGTGCATAATCGCGGCATGCGGCGGCACGGTAAATTCAATGGTTTTACGATCAACAGGTTTATGAGTTGGGTCAGCGAGAATAAGGGTCACCTTGTGATGACCTGCGGGTAGCCCCACCAGAATGATCGGTTCACCGCTGGCGTCGGCCCAGTGCCAGGGATTGTCATCCACGATGACGTGGATATGGCCGATGCGCGGCGTCACTTTCAACGCCTCAGGCCCGAACACCGGTTCAATGCGCATGTTCTCTGCGCGGTATTGAATAAAGACCGCGCCTTTACTTAGCGGGCCCGCCAGCGGCGGATCCACAATCAGCTTCGCCGGAGGCTGGGGCTGTTCGAGCGGTGCTACGGCAGCAGGGCCATTCACCTCCGCCGCACTAAGCCCGCTTAACGGTGCGGCCCAGGTACAGCCTGATGACAAGGCGAACAGCGTGAGCAGGACATTTCGATGCATCATCCGGGTATCTCCTCTTCAGGTAATCAGTGACGACAGGTACAGAAAACCATTTTTATGTATCGGGTCTGTTTGCTGTGGGCGGCTTTTTTGTATGGCTGCGTAAGCAGGGGGGCGGGGATACAGTGCGATACATTCCGCGCATGCGCAGGGGAAATTCTGCTGGCAGGGTGTCTGCAGAGGCACCCGGCTGGGTGCTCAAGCCAACAGGAGAATGACCATCATGAATCACGAAAAAGTAGCGTTGATTTTCGGCGGGGCACGCGGGATCGGAGCGGCCACTGCGGCGCGACTGGCGCACGAGGGTTATCGGATTGCCATTACCTAGGTATCACGCCCGGATCGGGCGCAGGCGCTGGTCTCAACCATTGAACAACAGGGCGGTCAGGCGATAGCCATTGAAGCCGACAGCGCAGATGCGGCAGCAATCCAGGCGGCAGTGGATACGACGCTGCGCCGCTACGGCAGGCTGGATGTCGCGGTGGTGAACGCGGGTGTGCTTCGCCCTGGAACGATTGAGGAGTATGCCCTGGCGGATCTGGACGCCACGCTGTCGGTCAACGTACGCGGCGTCTTCCTCGCCATTCAGGCGGCGGTGAAGCCGATGACGGAAGGGGGGAGAATTATCACCATCGGCAGCAATACCGCCGTGCGTACCGGGCATGCGGGCAGCAGCGTTTATGCCATGAGCAAAGCGGCGGTGGCATCGATGGTGCAGAACCTCGCTCTGGATCTGGCGCCACGGCGCATCACCATTAACAACATTCAGCCAGGGCCTGTTGCCACCGATATGACCGCCGGGATGGCGGAGCAGATCGTCGGTAGCATCCCGTTGCAAAGAATGGGCGAGCCGGACGAAATCGCCTCGCTGGCGTCCTGGCTTGCCGGGGCGTCATCCGGCTACATGACCGGGGCAAGCCTGACCATTGACGGCGGATTTGTTCTTTAGTCACTCAGGGCAGGGATGCCCTGGCCCCCACGCGCGGCCTGTCCCTTCACCATCGCCACCGCCAGCCCGGCAATCACCAGCGTCAGCCCCCACGACAGCCACATCGCCCCCATCGTCCCTAAAGCCCGGTTCAGCCACGCATAGGCCAGCGGAGAAGCCGCCGCCATCAGCTGGGCCGGGATCAGCAGCACGCCGGTGCGTCTGGCGTACTCTTCAGGGGCAAACAGCTGCAACGGCAGCGTGGCTTTGACGATGGTCACCAGCCCGTTAATCGCCCCGTAGCCCAGCACAAAACCGGCGGCTGACCAGAGCCAGAGCGTACTGCAGAGCCCCAGCAGAAAGCAGACCGGCATGGCAAGCGCGGTGAGCAGCGTCAGGCGCAGCGGAGTCAGTCCCGCTCCGGCCACCACCTCCAGGAACCGCGCCCCGGTCTGCCCAATTCCCCATAACATGCCGACGGCAACCGGCAGCCCGACGCTGGCGATAAATTCCGGCAGATGGGTCGAGGTGCCGTTAGAGACAAAGGTGATCAGCGCGATAAACGCGGCGTACAGCCAGCCGTTGCGCCGATCCTCTCCCCCGGCAGGGGCGGCGGGTTTGTTGGCTAGAGGGTGAGTTTGATTGGGTAGCGACAGGATTAACGCGGCGCTCAGCAGGCCGAACAGGGCATAGATCAGCAGCGCTTCACGCCAGTTCATGACCATGAGCAGTGCCTCTCCCAGCGGCCAGAAGACCACCGAGGCCAGCCCGCCCGCCAGCGTCACGCGGGAGATCGTTCGCCGCGCCTGCTGACCGTAGAGATTCACTAGCGCCGCAAACAGTGCGTCGTACAGCGACAGGCGCATACCGATGCCAGTTAACACCCAGGCGCTGTACCAGGTCATAAGCGAGTGCGTGTAAGCCATAAGCAGGCAACTCATGGCGATCAGCAGGGAGCCGGTCATCACCACACGCTGGCCGCCGATCCGCGCCAGTAAGCGGGCGACAAACGGCGAGAGGGCAGCCATCACCAGCATGGCGAGCGTCAGGCCCGAGTAGATTTGCGCTGACGACCAGCCGGTATCCGCCGATATCGCCCGGGCAAAGGTGCCGGGCATATAAAAAGAGATCCCCCAGTTGATAAGCTGGTTACAGCCAGCAGTGAGGGAGAGGGCGCGGGGCAGGGCAGGGTTTTTCATTATCTTTCATTCCATCAGGGCGTTATGCTGAGCATATCGGTTGCATCAGGACCCTGGCAGGCCGGTGCGTTTATGGCTCCTATAAGAGAAACTTTGTGATGACGACGCTGAATCTTGGACAGCTGGCGACCTTTCGTCTGGTGGTGCAGCGGGGCAGTTTTTCTGCCGCGGCGGATCTGCTGGGACTTTCGCAACCGGCCGTCAGTCTGCAGATCCGCCAGCTGGAGCAGTTTCTGCAGGCGCGATTAATCGAGCGAACCGGACGGGGGATTAAAGCCACCGCGGCGGGGCTCACGTTACTTACGCACGGCGAGCGCATCGAGCAGGCGGTGGATGAGGCGATACGCGCGATAGGGGCCTTCAGCCATGAGGTGAGCGGCACCATTACCCTCGGAATGGGTGCCACGGCCTGCATCCATCTGCTGCCACCTCTGTTGCAGCAGCTGCGTCAGGATCATCCGCTGCTGCGGGTTGGCGTCACCACCGGCAATACCCTTGAGATTGTTCGCGCTATCGAGGAGAACCGTCTCGATCTGGGGCTGGTGACACTCCCGGCTGCCGGGTCTGCGCTTTCGATCGCACCGGTGATGAATGAGGAGTTTGTCTATATCGCCGCCGGGGAAGAGCAGAGGCAGTTCGGCATGCTGACCGCTGAGCATCTACAGGATCGACCCTTTATCGCCTTTAGTGCGGGAAGCAGTACGCGTACGGTCATCGACGCCTGGTTCCAGGCAAGCGGCGTGGAGGTGCAGCCGGTGATGCAGTCCGGCAGCATCGAAGCGATCAAGCGTATGGTTCGTGTCGGGCTGGGGTACAGCATTATTCCCCGCATGGCGGTCGCCTGCGCGCAGGACAGACAGGGATTATGCGTACAATCGCTTACGCCGGTATTACAGCGCCAGCTGGCTATTGTTATGCGTCAGGACAAAATACTGAGCAAAGGAATGAGCGAAATTATTCGTTTATTACAAACAACAGAATAATTAAATTAACCAATAAAAACCAAACGATTAATTAATTGTCGATGTGGAACGCCCGGCATAATCGACAGAGAGGCTGGATTGCTGGGCCTGTTTTTTCTCCTGATGGTGATACCAGGCACCTATAGAGGAATAGACGAAACGGCCAAGGAAAAAGAAGAAGCTGATTAGCAGTATGATACGCGTCATCCGAGTGTTAAACCGATGTCGTCTTCGCATACGTGTGGCCTGACTCACTGTTGTTTTCCTGATAATACCCTGCGGGCGGTACGCCATTAAGGCATACGGGCGGGCAGGGGTCAATTAATCGTAATGTAAAATTGCGTCAACAACTCACTCACTTAATGTTATGTATAATAATTAACTTATTTACGCCATTGATAATTAGCACAAAAGTGTGGTCAAAAAATGTGAATCTAATTGAGCGATATTAATATTTTTGATTTAAGTCAAATGTCACCCGCCGTTGCTAATTAAAATCTTTTATTCCCTTCGTGTAATCGTTATTCGATGCGCGGCAACAGTGTCAGGTTGGATGCCTGTCTGAATTACCCCCGGGATCAGCGGGTTTACTATGGCATCTATGACTATTTTCACTTTATACAAAAAATACAAAGATCGCTGGTGGGCGCTGCCGATGCTTCTGCCGATCGTGCTGCTGCCCATTGCGCGCTTAGCTACTACCTACACCCAGGTTGAGGGGAGTCTGGTGGTGCTCTACTATATGCCGCTGGCGTTGTTACTCGCGCTCATGCTGTTTTATGGAATGGCGGCAGTGCCGGGCATTATGGTTGCGCTCTTCCTGCACTATTATCCCTCGATTGGCGACTACGAAACGGCGATTGCCATTGCGCATTTCCTGATCCCTATAACTCTCAGTTGGGGCGGATATCGGGTCTTCACACCCCGACGTAATATGACTGCCTATGGCGACGCACGGCTTATCGCGCAACGGATGTTCTGGCAGATGTTCTGCCCGGCCACGATTTTTCTCCTGCTATTTCAGTTCGCGGTTTACCTCGGCGTTTACCAGACGCGGTTTGACCTGGCCGGTATCAGTACTCCCGGGATCCGCTCGCTGATTAACTATCAGGGGTTACTGGTTGGCTGCCTGACAGGGGTGCCCTTCAGCTATGTGATCATCCGCATCCTCCGTCATCCCCGCTATCTGCGCAGCCTGATATCGCAGATTAGGAGCCAGATAGACCGCAAAGTGTCGCTGGCAGAAGCTGTCACCTGGATGTTGATCAACAGTGCCTTACTGGCCCTGCTGTTATGGCCGATTAACGAAAACAGCAGTATCTTCAGTACCAACTACACGCTGTCGCTGCTGATGCCGGTCATGCTTTGGGGATCGATGCGCTTTGGTTATAAGCTGATGTCTCTGATCTGGACTCCAGTGCTGATCGTCTCTATTCACTATTTTTACCGCTACATCCCCTGGTCGCAGGGATACGATATTCAGCTCACCATTACCTCCTCCAGTTATCTGGTCTTTACCTTCGTGGTGGTCTATATGGCGGTACTGGCGACGCGACAGCGGGCCATCAATATTCGCGCCCGTCGGCTGGCGTTTCTCGATCCGGTGGTGCACATGCCAAACCTGCGGGCGCTCAATCGTGCCCTGGGCAAAAAACCCTGGTCGGTGCTCTGTTTCTTGCGCATCCCTGAACTGGAAGTTTTGGGGCGTAACTATGGCGTACTGCTGCGCATCCAGTACAAACAGAAGCTGGCCGCCTGGCTGAATGATTATCTGCAGCCGGATGAGTGCATCTATCAACTCTCGGGTCACGATTTAGTGTTGCGTTTAAATACCGAGCTGCACCAATCCCGTATTGAAGAGCTGGATCTGCACATCAAACGCTTTCGCTTTATCTGGGATGGGATGCCGCTGCAGCCGCAGGTGGGGGTCAGTTACTGCTATGTGCGTTCACCGGTGGTGCATATCTATCTGCTGCTGGGTGAGCTGAGTACCATTGCGGATCTCTCTCTGGCGACCAACCACCCGGAAAACCTGCAGCAGCGGGGCGCAATCAACCTGCAGCGCGGTCTGAAAGACAAGGTTGCGATGATGAATCGCGTGCAGCGGGCGCTGGAAAAAGATGAGTTTACCCTGCTGGCGCAGCCCGTACAGGGCATCCGCGGCGATAGCTATCACGAGATACTGCTCCGCCTGCAAAATGGTGATGCCGGGCTGATCTCGCCCGATATCTTTTTGCCCGTTGCCATGGAGTTTGGCCTTTCGTCGCGAATTGATCTGCTGGTGCTGGAGAAGACGCTTCAGTTTATGGCGAAGAATCGCGAAACGCTCCCGGGGCAGCGGTTCGCCATTAACCTTTCGCCAACGTCCGTTTGCCGGGCCCAGCTGCCGCTTGAGGTCAGCCGGATGTTGCAAAAATATGCCATTGAGAGCTGGCAGCTCATCTTCGAGATCACCGAAAGCAGCAGCTTCGGCAACGCCGGGCTGGCGATGCAGACCGTCAACCATCTGCAGCAGATGGGGTGCCGGATTGCCATAGATGATTTTGGTACCGGCTACGCCAGCTATGCGCGCTTGAAAAACGTGGATGCCGATATTCTGAAGATCGACGGCAGCTTTATTCGTAACATCGTCAGCAATAGTCTGGATTACCAGATTGTCGCTTCGATCTGTCATCTTGCGCGGATGAAAAAGATGCTGGTGGTGGCGGAGTATGTTGAAAGCGAAGAGATCCGCCATGCGGCTGAAGCGCTGGGCATTGACTATTTTCAGGGCTATTTGATTGGCAAACCTGTGCCGCTGGAGAGTCTGCTTAGGGGTGAGGCGCTCGGTATGAGCGCCTGACGGGAAGATTACGCGGCGACGTGCGGGGAGTGCTCTTCTTCAATTTTCAGGCACCAGCCGGTGACGGCGCTCCAGTACTGTTGCTCTTTTTCCAGATCCAGCAAGACCAGCGCATTCTGGCTAAACCAGTCATGCGGGAAACTCAGCGTCCAGTGGTTATCGTCCGTGGTGAGCGTCAGCGTAGGTGGCGTTGTCGTCGCCTGGCGCTGGTTGTTCAGCAGCACGCCCAGACGTAACAGCTGGATCAACGGCAGGAACTGTTTTTTCTTGAACAGCGTAAAGCGCGGCAGCTCATCCAGCTTAACGGCTTTACGATGATAGCGCACCAGCGAGGCCATCATGGTCTGCTGCTCCTGGTTGAAGCCTGGCAGGTCGCTGTGTTGCAGAATGTAGGCCGAATGGCGGTGCATCCCGCTGTGGTTGATATTGAGCCCCACTTCATGCAGCATCGCCGCCCATTTGAGCAGAGCCGCCAGCTGCGGATGCGCCAGTTTCGGGTTCTGGGCTTCCCACTGCTCATACATTTGGGTCGTGGTTTCCAGCACGCGTCTGGCCTGTTCGCGGTCAATATTGTACTGGTTGGCCAGGCTCTGCGCGGTGCGGCTGCGAATATCCTGATGACGGAAACGGCCTTCCATCTCATAGAGTACCCCTTCGCGCAGCGCGCCGTCGGAAAGACGCAGCTCGCGGATCGCCAGCGCATCGAACACGCCACACAGGATCGCCAGACCCGGCACAAACACCGCTTTGCGCTCTTCGGAGAGACCCGGCAGGCTGAGGGCGGTAAAGCTCTTATGCTTGAGCACCTCTTCCATCAGCCTGGTCAGACGCTCAGGGGTAATAAAGCCATCTTTTTCGCCCATCTCCACCAGCACTTCGTGTGCCGCTTTGATCGTACCCGAGGCGCCAAGCGCCACGTTCCAGCCCTGCAGACGGTATTGCCAGGCGAGGGACTCCAGCTTCTGTACCGCGGCCATCCGCGCGCGCTGGAAGTTCTCCCGGCTGATCGCCCCGCCGGGGAAATAGAGTTGGGCAAAGCTGACGCAGCCCATCCGGCGGCTTTCGACCAGATGCGGCTCAAAGTTTTCGCCGATCACCAGCTCCGTCGAGCCGCCGCCAATATCAATCACCAGCTTGCGGCCTTTTTCAGGTTGCGTATGTTCCACGCCCATAAAAATCAGACGGGCTTCTTCGTTACCCGAAATGATTTCGATAGGGTAGGGGATCACCTTTTCCGCGCGCTTTAAAAATTCCGTCGCGTTTGCGGCCTGGCGCAGGGTATGCGTTCCGACAATGCAGACGCTCGACGGGGTGAAACCCTGCAGGCGTTCGGCAAACAGCGACAGGCAGTTCAGCCCGCGCTCCATCGCCTCTTCGCTGAGCATATTGTTCGCATCCAGGCCATCAGCCAGGTGGACGCGCTGCTTCAGACGACCGATGATCTGCATTGCGCCATCCACCTCACGGGCGATGACCATGTGGAAGCTGTTAGAACCAAGGTCGACCGCAGCAAACTCCTGCGGTCGTGGGGTCTTATCGTTTATCGGCATAGGTTAATCGGATTGCTCGAGTGATTTGATATAGTCGTAAATCGCCAGCTGTGCCCGTACTTTACGGCGATTGCCGCGCGGCACATAGCGGTTACTCAGTTCTTTATCGACATAACGTGCTTTTACAGTATCACTTAACAACAGGTCGATAATATCAAGAATTTGTTGCTTCAGCCGCGGATCGAGCAGCGGTGCCGCCACTTCAATCCGGTAATCGATGTTTCGCGTCATCCAGTCGGCGGAAGAGAGGTAAACGCGTTTATCGCCGCCATTCTCAAAAATATAGATCCGATCGTGCTCAAGATAGCGATCGACGATGCTGATGACGCGAATATTTTCACTGATGCCCTCAAGATCGGGGATCAGCGAGCACATGCCGCGGATCAGCAGATTAACCTGAACTCCCGAACTGGAGGCGGCATACAGGCGATCCACCAGTCCTTTATCGACCAGGTTGTTGAGCTTAAGCGTAATGCCGGCCGGCTGGCCGTTTTGCGCGTTGGCGATCTCGCGGTCGATCATGTCATACAGCAGACGACGGGAGTTCTGCGGGGAGACCAGCAGATAGTCGAAATTAACCGGACGATAGGGGTTTTCAATAAAGTTGAAGACCCGACGCACCTCGTTGGTGATCCGCGCATCGGCGGTCAACAGCGAGTAGTCGGTATAGATGCGCGCGGTCTTCTCGTTGAAGTTACCGGTGCCGATGTGGGCATAACGCACCACATCATCACCCTCTTTACGGGAGATGAGGAACAGCTTGGCGTGGATCTTCAACCCAGGGGCCGAGAAGATCACGTGTACGCCCGCTTCGGTCAGACGACGGGCCCAGTGGATGTTGGCCTCTTCATCGAAACGCGCCTGCAACTCCACCACCACGGTCACTTTTTTGCCGTTGTGGGCAGCGTGGATCATCGCATCGATAATGCGGGAATCTTTCGCCACGCGGTAGATGTTGATTTTAATCGCCAGCACGTTGGGGTCGAACGACGCCTGCCGCATCAGCTCCAGTACATGCTCAAAAGTGTGGTACGGATAGTAGAGCAGGACATCGCGCTCGCGAATGGCGTCGAAGCCGTTACGGAACTTATCAAACCAGATATGGCGCAGGCGGGGCAGCGGCTTGTTCACCAGGTTGGCCTTGCCGACGTTTGGGAAGCCGATAAAGTCTTTGAAATTATGATAGCGACCGCCCGGCACGATGGAGTCATAGCGGGAGATGGTCAGCTTTTCGCGCAGCATATCAACCATGGCATCGGGCATATCGCGCTGATAGACAAAGCGCACCGGCTCCGCCGTCAGACGCTGCTTGAGGCTGGATGACATCAGCTCCATCAGGCTGGCCTCCATCTCGTGCACCAGGTCATACTCGGCATCGCGGGTCATCTTCATGGAATAGGCGTTCAGCGCATCGTAGTCGAAGAACCCTTTGAAGATATCGTCCAGGCAGTAGCGCAGGATGTTATCCAGCAGGATCATCGGCTTGCGGCGGCGCGGCGTTTCCGGTGGCAGGTTGACGAAGCGCGGCACCTTGTCTGACGGGATTTCCAGCAGCGCATAGCGGATGCTGTCGCCGCGGATAATCTCCACCGCCAGGTAGGTGTAGTCATCTTTCAGGAACTGCACCAGATCGGTTTCGCGGTTAATCAGAATCGGGGTGATGTGCTGGCGCAGATACTGTTTGAAATAGTGACGCAGCCAGCTCTGCTGGTTAACCGAGAGCTGACGCTCGTTAATCAGGAAGATTTGATTACGCGCCATCTCCAGCAGCAGTTCGTTATACAGGCTGTCAAATTCCTGGTCGGCTTTCAGTACCCGGGACTGGATCTTGCCAAGCAGATGACGCGAATTCGAGTTTAAACCCTGCTCTTCGCTAATGATGATTCGACGCTTCAGTTCAGCGAAACGCACTTTATAGAATTCATCCAGATTATTGGAGTAAATCCCCAGAAAACGCATGCGCTCAATCAGCGGGTTACTTTTGTCGGCCGCTTCCTGAAGCACGCGCTCGTTGAACGCTAACCAGCTTAGCTCTTTCTCGATGTATAACTTTTCCTGACCCATTACTACTCACACTCCAGTTCAATCACAGGACGTGGTAAATCCGTCTCGCCTTTATTATGGCGAGCATTTCCACAATATGTCCAACTGTGTCAGAAAAGTATGACAGTTAAATTTTTTCTTGAGGGATAATAGAGAGTTGGCGGGGCAAAAGGTGCTGTAGGCCGGGTAAGCGATAGCGCCACCCGGCAAAAGTTTACTCTTCCGCCGCGTGACCTTGCGGGGGTAACGGCGCGCCATCCAGCCAGGCGGCGCCGTCGCGCATTTCAAGACGGCCTTCAACGAACCAGCTCACCACCAGCGGGTAGATAGCGTGCTCCTGAGCCTGCACCCGGGCGGTCACCTCCTCTTCACTGTCGCCTTCAAACACCGGCACTTTCGCCTGCAGGATCACCGGGCCGCCGTCCAGTTCGTCAGTAACGAAATGGACCGAGGTGCCGTGCTCCTCATCGCCGTTGTCCAGCACCTGACGGTGGGTATTCAGGCCAGGATATTTAGGCAGCAGGGAGGGGTGGATATTGAGCAGACGTCCGGCATAGTGCGCGACAAACGCCGGGCTTAAGATCCGCATGTAGCCGGCCAGCACCACCACATCCGGGGCGTAGGCGTCAATCTCCTGCACCAATTCGCGGTCAAACGCCTCGCGGCTGGCAAACTGGGCAGCGCTGAGCGCATGCGTGGCAATGCCCGCGAGGCGGGCACGCTCAAGGCCGTATGCATCGGCCTTGTTACTGAATACTGCGCGGAGGGTGCCGTTGATCTTCTTCTGTTTGCAGGCATCGATGATAGCCTGCAAATTACTTCCGTTACCGGAAATGAGCACCACTATATTTTTCATTCAATGACCACACGCTGTTCGGAATCAGATGCTTTGATGATACCGATTTTCCACGCGTTTTCACCTTTCGCCTGCAGCAGCGCCAGGGCATTGTCCACTTCGCTTGCCGGCAGGGCGATAACCATCCCCACGCCGCAGTTGAAGGTGCGATACATCTCATGATCGCTGACGTTACCGGCATCCTGCAGCCAGTTAAATACCGCAGGCCACTGCCAGGAGGATGCGTCGATCACCGCCTGGGTGTTATCCGGCAGGACGCGCGGAATGTTTTCCCAGAAGCCGCCGCCGGTCAGGTGGGCAATCGCGTGAACGTCCACATTCTCAATCAGCGCCAGAATGGATTTCACGTAGATGCGGGTCGGTTCGAGCAGGTGATCGGCCAGCGGTTTACCTTCCAGCTCGGTGGTGAGAGGGTCGCAGCCGCTCACTTCAACAATTTTGCGCACCAGAGAGTAGCCGTTAGAGTGCGGGCCACTGGAGCCCAGCGCAATCAGCACGTCGCCGTCGGCCACTTTGCTGCCGTCAATGATCTCTGATTTTTCGACAACGCCCACGCAGAAGCCAGCCACGTCGTAATCGTCGCCGTGGTACATGCCCGGCATTTCAGCGGTTTCACCGCCCACCAGTGCACAGCCTGACTGCAAACAGCCTTCGGCGATACCGCTGATGACGCTGGCTGCGGTGTCGACGTCCAGCTTGCCGGTCGCGTAGTAGTCGAGGAAGAACAGCGGCTCAGCGCCCTGAACCACCAGGTCGTTCACGCACATCGCAACCAGGTCAACGCCGATGGTGTCGTGGCGTTTCAGATCCATCGCCAGACGCAGCTTGGTGCCCACGCCGTCGGTGCCTGAGACCAGAACCGGTTCACGGTATTTTTGCGGCAGCGCGCACAGTGCGCCGAATCCTCCCAGACCTCCCATCACTTCCGGGCGGCGGGTTTTTTTAACTACCCCTTTGATACGGTCAACCAGCGCATTACCTGCGTCAATATCTACACCGGCATCTTTGTAGCTGAGAGAAGTTTTGTTGGTCACGGCTCAAGTCCCCACGCGATTGCATTGCGATATAAGAAAAATCGGCGCAATTCTAACAGTCCAGGCAAACGTTTGCGAGCCCATTCTGCAACAGAAAATCGTGCGCCTGAAAATCGAGTAAAAATCGCCCCTTAGCATACAAACTTGAACCCGTTCACGAAAATGAAACCGGGTACATTCTTATTCTTGCAACCCTGCCAGTGAATGCACATCATTCCAATGAAACCGGTTTCTGTACTCTTTTTTGCCGATAATTAACGCTGAATGAGGGATATTGCATGTCAGGATTCAAAGAGGGTTTTCTGTGGGGCGGCGCAGTGGCGGCGCATCAACTTGAAGGCGGCTGGCAGGAGGGCGGGAAGGGCACGAGCGTGGCAGATGTGATGACCGCTGGCGCCCACGGCGTCCCCCGCGAAATTACCGACGGCGTACTGCCGGGCAAAAACTACCCCAACCATGAAGCCATCGATTTCTATCACCGGTATAAAGATGACATCCAGCTGTTCGCGGAAATGGGCTTTAAATGTTTCCGCACCTCCATAGCCTGGACGCGTATTTTCCCGAAAGGCGATGAACAGCAGCCTAACGAGGCGGGGCTCCAGTTTTATGACGATCTGTTTGATGAGTGCCTGAAGCATGGCATCGAGCCGGTGATCACCCTCTCGCACTTCGAAATGCCTTATCACCTGGTGAAAGAGTACGGCGGCTGGCGTAACCGCAAACTGATCGACTTCTTTGTGCGCTTTGCCAGCGTGGTATTCGAGCGCTATCAGCACAAAGTGAAATACTGGATGACCTTTAACGAGATCAACAACCAGGCCAACTTCCACGAAGATTTCGCCCCGTTTACCAACTCCGGGCTGAAGTACCAGCCGGGTGAAGATCGCGAGCCGGTGATGTTCCAGGCGGCGCACTATGAGCTGGTGGCCAGCGCCCTGGCGGTAAAAGCCGGACGCGACATCAACCCGTCCCTGAAAATTGGCTGCATGATCGCCATGTGTCCGATCTATCCCCTGACCTGCGCCCCGAACGACATGATGATGGCGATGAACGCCATGCACCGCCGCTACTGGTTCACCGATGTGCACGTGCGCGGCGCCTATCCGCAACACCTGCTGAACTACTTTGCCCGTCGCGGTTTTGCGCTGGATATTACCGAAGAGGATAAAGCGGCGCTGAAGCAGGGCTGCGTGGATTACATCGGCTTCAGCTACTACATGTCGTTTGCCACCAAAGCCACGGAGGACAACCCGCAGCTCGACTACGACGAAAGCAAAAGCCTGGTCTCCAACCCCTATGTACAGAAATCGGACTGGGGCTGGCAGATTGATCCGGTGGGGCTGCGTTACTCCCTGAACTGGTTCTGGGATCACTACCAGCTGCCGCTGTTTATTGTCGAAAACGGTTTTGGTGCCATCGACGTGCTGGAGAGTGACGGCACGGTCAATGACCAGTACCGCATCGACTATCTCAGCGCCCATATCCGTGAGATGAAAAAAGCGGTGGTGGAAGATGGCGTGGATCTGATGGGCTACACCCCGTGGGGCTGTATCGATCTGGTCTCTGCCGGAACGGGCGAGATGAAAAAACGCTATGGCTTTATCTATGTTGATAAAGACAACGAAGGTAACGGCACGCTGAATCGCAGCAAGAAGAGGTCGTTCGCCTGGTATCAGAAGGTGATCGCCAGCAACGGCGAGTCGCTTTAAACGCCCACTGCCGGGTGGCGGCTTCGCCTTACCCGGCCTACAAAACCGTAGGCCCGTGCAAGCGCAGCGCCGCCGGGCGAAAACCCGCACAAAAGCCGGCGATCCCCCGCCGGTTTTTTTTGTCTCTTTTATACTCTCTGACAGACTCTAATTCACTTTGGTTGATCCCGGTCAAGCAAGATGGGTATGGCGCTATCCGAAAAAAGCGGTATAATCCGGCGATTTTTTTTGTGGCTGCCACCCGAAGGAGAAAGAGAATGAAGATTGTGGAAGTGAAACACCCACTCGTTAAACACAAGCTGGGCCTGATGCGTGAGCATGACATCAGCACTAAGCGCTTTCGTGAACTGGCCTCTGAAGTTGGCAGCTTACTGACCTATGAAGCAACCTCCGATCTGGAAACCGAAACTGTGACCATCGAAGGCTGGAACGGCCCGGTACAGGTTGAGCAGATCAAAGGCAAAAAAATTACCGTTGTGCCAATCCTGCGCGCAGGTCTGGGCATGATGGAAGGGGTGCTGGAGCACGTTCCGAGCGCGCGTATCAGCGTGGTTGGCATCTACCGTAACGAAGAGACGCTGGAGCCGGTGCCCTATTTCCAGAAGCTGGTCTCCAATATCGACGAGCGTATGGCGCTGGTCGTTGACCCGATGCTGGCCACCGGTGGCTCCATGATCGCCACCATCGACCTGCTGAAAAACGCGGGCTGCAGCAGCATCAAAGTATTGGTACTGGTTGCCGCGCCGGAAGGCATTGCTGCGCTGGAAAAAGCGCACCCGGACGTTGAACTGTACACCGCCTCTGTCGATCAGGGCCTGAACGAGCACGGGTACATCATCCCGGGACTCGGCGATGCCGGCGATAAGATTTTTGGTACTAAATAAGTGAATAACGAAAAAGAAGCCGACTTTGATAGTCGGCTTTTTTTTGAATAAAAAACCCAACCGCTTAAAACAAACAACACTTGAGGAAGATTCTATGACGCGCCGTGCTATCGGGGTGAGTGAAAGACCGCCACTTTTGCAGACAATCCCGCTTAGTTTGCAGCACCTGTTTGCGATGTTTGGTGCAACCGTGCTGGTGCCAATCCTGTTCCACATTAACCCGGCCACCGTGCTGCTGTTTAACGGCATCGGTACGCTGCTTTATCTCTTTATTTGTAAAGGTAAGATTCCGGCCTACCTGGGCTCCAGCTTTGCCTTTATCTCCCCGGTCTTGCTGTTGTTGCCGTTAGGCTATGAAGTGGCGCTGGGTGGTTTCATTATGTGCGGCGTGCTGTTCTGTCTGGTGGCTTTCATTGTGAAGAAAGCGGGGACCGGCTGGCTGGATGTGATGTTCCCCCCTGCGGCGATGGGCGCAATCGTTGCCGTCATCGGTCTTGAATTAGCCGGTGTGGCCGCAAACATGGCGGGCCTGCTGCCTGCCGACGGGCAATCCCCGGATACTAAAACCATTACTATCTCGCTGGTCACGCTGGGCGTGACGGTCTTTGGCTCCGTGTTGTTCCGTGGTTTTATGGCAATTATCCCGATCCTGATCGGCGTACTGGCTGGCTATGCGCTCTCCTTTGCGATGGGCGTTGTGGATACCACCCCGATTGCCCAGGCCCACTGGTTCGCGCTGCCAACCTTCTACACCCCGCGCTTTGAGTGGTTTGCCATCTTCACTATTCTGCCTGCGGCGCTGGTGGTGATTGCCGAGCACGTCGGTCACCTGGTGGTGACGGCCAATATCGTCAAGCGCGACCTGATCCGCGACCCGGGTCTGCACCGCTCAATGTTTGCCAACGGCTTCTCAACCATCATCTCCGGTTTCTTCGGCTCCACGCCAAACACTACCTACGGTGAGAATATCGGCGTGATGGCTATTACCCGCGTCTACAGCACCTGGGTTATTGGCGGTGCGGCGATTTTCGCTATCCTGCTCTCCTGCGTCGGTAAGCTGGCGGCGGCTATCCAGATTATCCCGGTTCCGGTGATGGGCGGTGTTTCGCTGCTGTTGTACGGGGTGATTGGCGCCTCCGGTATTCGCGTTCTGATCGACTCAAAAGTTGACTACAGCAAAGCGCAAAACCTGATCCTGACCTCGGTGATCCTGATTATCGGCGTCAGCGGTGCCAAGGTGCACATTGGCGCCGCCGAGCTGAAAGGCATGGCGCTGGCGACCATCGTTGGTATCGGTCTGGCCCTCATCTTCAAGCTGATCTCCGTTCTGCGCCCGGAAGAGGTGGTGCTGGACGCCGAAGAGAGCGAAAAAGTCTCACATTGATCCTGCAACCGGGCGGCCGATCCGCCCGGTTCTCTCCCCGCTTGTTCCGTGTTAAACTCTGGGCCGATTCCGAGTAAGACCTGGTTGAGGTATTTCTGAACGCACCGGCACAGCTCTCTTTGCCACTTTATCTTCCCGACGACGAAACTTTCGCGAGTTTCTGGCCGGGTGATAACCCCTCTTTACTGGCTGCACTGCAAAACGTGTTGCGCCAGGAGCACAGCGGTTACATCTATATCTGGTCACGCGAAGGCGCGGGGCGCAGCCATCTGCTGCACGCCGCCTGTGCTGAACTTTCTCAGCGCGGGGATGCGGTCGGCTATGTGCCGCTGGATAAACGCACCTGGTTTGTGCCGGAGGTGCTCGATGGAATGGAACAGCTGTCGCTGGTCTGCATCGACAATATCGAATGCGTGGCGGGGGATGAGCTGTGGGAAATGGCGATTTTCAATCTCTATAACCGCATTCTGGAGTCGGGGAAGACCCGGCTGCTGATCACCGGCGATCGACCGCCGCGTCAGTTAAATCTCGGGCTGGCCGATCTGGCCTCGCGTCTCGACTGGGGACAAATCTACAAATTACAGCCGCTTTCCGATGAAGATAAGCTGCAGGCTTTGCAGCTGCGGGCGCGGTTACGGGGATTTGAACTGCCGGAAGACGTAGGGCGTTTTCTGCTAAAACGTTTAGATCGCGAGATGCGTACGCTGTTTATGACGCTCGATCAGCTGGATAAGGCATCCATCACTGCCCAGCGGAAACTCACCATTCCTTTTGTGAAAGACATTCTCAATCTTTAGGCCCGGCGCACGCGCTACCGGGCCAATCCTGCTTACTTCACAATCTCAAGCACCTGCTCAGGCGGGCGTCCAATCCGGGCCTGGCCGTTGGCCACCACAATCGGGCGCTCAATCAGCTTCGGATGCTCCACCATCGCCTGAATTAACTCATCTTCACTGAGCGCGCTGTCTGCCAGACGCAACTCTCTGTAAAGCTCCTCTTTCTGGCGCATTAACGCTCTGGCGCTGGTCATTCCCAACTGGGTGAGCAGCGTGCGGAGGGTGTCGGCATCCGGCGGCGTCTCCAGATAGAGCACCACCTGCGGCTCAACGTCGTTGGCTTTCAGCAGGTTCAGGGTTTCGCGGCTCTTTGAGCAGCGAGGGTTATGGTAGATCGTAACCGCGTCAGACATCTTTTCTCCTTTTACATCTTTTCATACGCGCGATAGCGCTGCTGCAGCTGGCGCAACTGATCGATACGGGCATCGTAACGGGCCTGTTGCAGGCTGCCGAGTTTCACCTGCGAGCTGGCGCTGCTCAGCAGGGAGATGGCCTGATCCAGACGTCCGGCCAGGGCATAACCTTCGGCGCGGGCAGCCAGCTCCTGATCGCGATGGCCGAGCGCGGCTTCCGCCTGGGCCAGCAGATCCCAGCCGTTAGGATCATCTTTATTATTGAAGGTGTAGCGGTTGAGAATGGGCGCGGCTTCCTGCGGCTGTCCACCCTGTAAGTAAGCATTCGCCAGGTTGAGTTGCAGGACCGGGTTGTTGCGCAGGTCACGGGCGCCTTTCAGACGGTTGATCGCATCCTGGGCTTTTTTCTGCCCTAAGTCGATGTCAGTTGCCAGATCAAGATACCAGGCATTGTTGGCCTCTGCGGCCAGCAGCGGCTGCAGGTTTTTGCGCGCCTCGTCATAATTGCTGGCCTCCATTGCCTGTAAGGCACGGCCATACCGGGCGGCACGCTGTTCACGCACGTTGCCTTTATTCAGGGCATCGAGCAGATCGTTGGTCAACTGGTTGCGCCCCGAGTTGTACATGCCGAGGGTTCTGACCTTCGCCATATAGAAATCTTCTGAGGACTGCGCCACCACCGGACGCATCTGGTTGGCGCGGTTGCGGGCATCCGAGAGACGGCTTTCCGGCAGGGGGTGAGTCAGCAGAATTTCCGGCGGACGCGAGGAGTAGCGCGCCCGGTCGAGTAACTTTTCGAGGAAGTTCGGCATCGCCTGCGGGTCGAACCCGGAGCGTTGCAGTACCTGAATACCGATGCGGTCCGCTTCCTGTTCATTTTGCTGGGTAAAGCTGATCATCCCCTGACGGGTGCCCGCCAGGGTACCCGTCAGCGCGGCCATACCCGCTTGCGGGCTCGCCATCGCCAGCAGGATAGAGCCCAGTGCGCCCACCCAGGTGAGCGGGGCGCTGCGCTTCTGATCTTCCATCGCGCGCGCCAGGTGACGCTGGGTGACGTGAGAAATTTCGTGCGCCATTACCGAGGCCAGCTGGCTTTCGTTGTCGGCATAGCGGAATAACGCCGAGTGCAGCACCACGTTGCCGCCGAAGAAAGCGAAGGCGTTGATCTCGTCGTTATTGATCAAATAGAAGTGGAAAGGGGTCTTTACCGAATCCGCGTGGGAGACAAGGCGCATCCCCAGCGAATTGATGTACTGCACCAGCAATGGATCGTTGATCAACGGCGCACTGCCGCGCAGCTGGCGCACGTAGAAATCGCCCATTTGCATCTCCTGACCAATGGAGAGCGTGCTTCCTGCCGAGGTGCCCATATCCGGCAATGCGTCTGCAGAGTCAGCGAAGGCTGGCATCATCTGGCCAGCGGTCAGCGCAGCGATGAGCGTCGCAACCAACGTTTTTTTCAACTGCCTGAACATAACCTCTGTCCTGTCTGGTGGGTGTGCTAATTTGACCGAAGAACCCGCATATCGTTCATCTGCGGCTGCTCTGCAAGTGTATGCGCCTCAGGGCGATAAGAAAATCCCTCTTTTCAGGCTTTTGCGTTTTGTGACGGAGCAAGAAAAAGCGAAAGTCTTTTCATTAACTCTTCGATACAATTCACCCTTTACGTTCCGCCAATATCTTCAGGGAAGGGTTGAATGCTCGAGTTATTAATGCAGTGGTACCGCCGACGTTTTAGCGATCCTGAGGCCATTGCTTTGCTGATTATTCTGGTTGCCGGTTTTGGCATCCTCTTCTTCTTTAGCGGGCTGCTGGCGCCGCTACTGGTGGCAATCGTGCTCGCCTATTTACTGGAGTGGCCTACCGTCCGGCTGGAAAATATTGGCTGTTCCCGCCGCTGGGCCAGCATCATCGTGCTGGTCTTTTTTGTCGGCATCCTGATGGTGATGTCCTTTGTAGTATTGCCGATCGCCTGGCAGCAGGGGATCAATCTCATCCGCGATATGCCGGGGATGCTCAGCAAACTCTCTGACTTTGCCGCCACCCTGCCGCGCCGCTATCCGGCCCTGATGGATGCGGGCATCATCGATGCTATGGCCGAGAACATGCGCACCCGCATCATGACGATGGGGGATACGGTGGTGAAATTCTCCCTCGCGTCGCTGGTGGGCCTGCTGACGCTGGCGGTCTATCTGGTGCTGGTGCCGCTGATGGTCTTCTTCCTGGTCAAGGACAAAGATCAGATGCTTAACGCGGTGCGCCGCGTCCTGCCGCGTAACCGTGGGCTGGCAGGACAGGTGTGGAAGGAGATGAACCAGCAGATCACCAACTACATTCGCGGCAAAGTGCTGGAGATGATTGTCGTTGGGGTTGCCACCTGGATTGGCTTCTTAATCTTCGGCCTCAACTACTCGCTACTGCTGGCGGTGCTGGTAGGCTTCTCGGTGCTGATTCCCTATATCGGGGCGTTTGTGGTCACCATTCCGGTAGTGGGCGTGGCGCTCTTCCAGTTTGGTCTGGGCACCGAGTTCTGGAGCTGTTTCGTCGTCTATCTGATTATTCAGGGGCTGGACGGAAACCTGCTGGTTCCGGTGCTGTTCTCGGAAGCGGTAAACCTGCACCCACTCGTCATTATTCTGTCGGTGGTAATTTTTGGCGGATTATGGGGATTCTGGGGAGTCTTCTTCGCGATCCCGCTGGCAACACTGGTTAAAGCGGTGGTGCATGCCTGGCCGGATGTGCCGGCAGTGGAGGAGTAGGCTGTTGCCCGGCGGCGCTAACGCTTGCACGGGCCTATGGATTTTGTAGGCCGGGTAAGCGTAGCGCCACCCGGCGAAACAAGCGAAGAGCCAAATCAGGCGTTCGCTTTCACCCATTCCAGCACCACATCGTGGTGATTGCTGGTTTTGAAGTCATCAAACACGTGTTCAACTTTGCCGTCAGCGTCGATCAGGAAGCTGATGCGGTGGATACCGTCATAGGTTTTACCCATAAAGGTTTTCTCACCCCAGACGCCAAACGCGTTGCAAACCTGGTGATCTTCGTCAGAAAGCAGCGTGAAGTTAAGCAGCTCTTTTTCGGCGAAACGAGACAGTTTTTCCGGTTTGTCGGTGCTGATACCCAGCACTTCGACGCCGGCGGTTTTCAACTCGTCCATGTTATCGCGTAAGCCGCAGGCTTGTACGGTACAGCCTGGGGTCATGGCTTTCGGGTAGAAATAGACCAGTACACGCTGTCCCTGGAAGTCGGTCAAATTTACTTGCTCACCGTCTTGATCGGGCAAGCTAAATTTCGGTGCGATGTCACCGGCTTTCAGTGGATTCATTACTCAACTCCATCCTGTTCATGCTGGGAATAATTGACGACGTTAATACTGCCTTGCGCATTCAGTTCTGTACAGAGGGCTTTGAACGCTTGCTCGATATTTGAGGCATCCCGCGACGCCGGGCTGTGGGCGGTGATCTGAATAAACAGTTTCGGCACGGCGTCATCTTTGCCCGGTTGCGTCCGCGAGACCAGCTCGGCGATATTCATCTGGTGGCTGTCAAACAGGGCGGTAAAGCGTTCGATTAAATGCGGGGAGTCAGTCACTTCCACCTGGACCCAGACGGTAGCCGGCAGGGCAGGCTGCGGGCGCGCGGTGGTGCGCTTCATCACGATCAGCAGATCCAGCTCTGCGCCTTTTAACGGCAGGGTCGATTCAATCAGGGTAATCGCATTCCACGACCCGGAAAGCAGCATGATGAAAGTAAACTCTTCACCCAGCATCGCCAGGCGGCTGTCTTCGATGTTGCAGCCGCAGCTACTGACGTGGCGGGTGATGGTGTTCACGATCCCCGGCCTGTCGGCACCCAGCGCAGTAATAACCAGGTAATGTTGTGATGAGGTTGTCAAACCTGTTCTTCCTTTGCTTGGTTTAGTCTTTCTAAGGAAAGCATAAAAAAAACCGGCATACAATAACCTGGAGGTCTCACGTCGCTTGCTTTTATTACAGCACCAAACGTACCATTGAGGCTCTTGTACGCACAGAGGATGGCCCATGTTCACGGGAAGTATTGTCGCGCTTGTAACACCGATGGATGAGAAAGGTAATGTCTGCCGGTCAAGCCTGAAGAAACTGATTGATTATCATGTCGCCAGCGGAACCTCGGCGATTGTTTCGGTAGGAACTACCGGTGAGTCTGCTACGTTGAGCCACGAAGAGCATGGCGAAGTGGTGTTGATGACCCTTGAACTGGCTGACGGGCGTATCCCGGTTATCGCTGGTACAGGTGCCAACGCCACGGCTGAAGCCATCAGTCTGACCCAGCGCTTCAACGACAGTGGTGTGGTGGGATGCCTGACGGTAACCCCATACTACAACCGTCCTACCCAGGAAGGTCTGTTCCAGCATTTCAAAGCCATCGCTGAACATACTGACTTGCCACAAATTCTGTATAATGTGCCGTCGCGCACTGGCTGCGATATGCTGCCAGAAACGGTAGGCCGCCTCGCGAAAGTAAAAAATATTATCGGTATTAAAGAGGCGACCGGGAACTTAAGCCGCGTTCATCAGATCAAAGAGCTGGTTTCAGACGACTTTATTCTGCTGAGTGGCGATGATGCGACCTCGCTGGACTTTATGCAGCTCGGCGGCCACGGCGTGATTTCCGTGACCTCTAACGTTGCAGCCCGCGATATGGCTGAAATGTGTAAACTGGCTGCGGCTGGTCATTTCCAGGAAGCGCGTGTGATTAACCAGCGTCTGATGCCGCTGCACAACAAATTATTTGTCGAACCCAATCCAATCCCAGTGAAATGGGCATGTAAGGAGTTGGGACTTGTAGCGACCGATACGCTGCGTCTGCCAATGACCCCGATTACCGACCACGGTCGTGAAACGGTCACTGCGGCGCTGAAGCATGCCGGTCTGCTGTAAAGTTTAGGGAGATTTGATGGCTTACTCAGTACAGAAGTCGCGCCTGGTGAAGGTTGCGGGTGTTTCGCTTGTTATGCTGCTCGCGGCCTGTAGCTCAGATTCACGCTACAAGCGCCAGGTGAGCGGTGACGAATCCTATCTGGATGCTGCGCCGCTTGCTGAACTTCATGCACCTGCTGGCATGATCCTGCCCATTCAGAATGGCGACTACAACATTCCGGTTGCCAACGGTAGCGGCGCGGTAGGCAAAGCGCTTGATATTCGTCCGCCAGCACAGCCTCTGGCGCTGGTAAGCGGGGCGCGTACTCAGTTCACCGGCGATACCGCGACGCTGCAGGTTGAGAGCGCGCGCAATGCCGGACTGTGGCCGCAGGTGGTGAGCGTACTTCAGTCGAAGAACTACGCGATTACCCAGCGCGACGATGCCAGCCAGACGCTGACGACAGACTGGATCGAATGGAGCCGTCTGGATGAAGACCAGCAGTACCGTGGGCGCTATCAAGTCTCTGTTAAACCTCAGGGTTATCAGCAGGCGGTGGTGGTTAAACTCATCAACCTGGAGCAGGCGGGCAAACCGGTTGCCGACGCGGCATCCATGCAGCGTTACAGCACCGAACTGCTTAACGTGATTGCTGCGGGTCTTGATAAGAGCGCCACCGACGCGGCGAATGCTGCTCAGAACCGTAATGGTGCCACCTTCGACGTGCAGAGCGCTGCCGACGATACCGGTCTGCCAATGCTGGTAGTGCGTGGTCCGTTCAACCAGGTCTGGCAGCGTCTGCCTTCTACCCTTGAGCGTGTCGGCATGAAAGTCACCGACAGCACCCGCTCAACCGGCAGCATGACGCTCACCTACAAACCGCTCTCTGACAGCAGCTGGGAAGAGCTGGGCGTACGCGATCCGGGTCTGGCTTCGGGCGATTACAAACTTCAGGTCGGCGATCTGGACAACCGTAGCAGCCTGCAGTTTATCGATCCGAAAGGCCATACGCTGACCCAGTCGCAGAATGATGCGCTGGTCGCTGTCCTTCAGGCGGCATTCAGCAAGTAAAAAAAAGGGCTGGTTAATCCAGCCCTTTTAATTTTCGTGCTACGCAAACGTGTGCGTGGCATAATATCTCCAGTTTTGAACACAAATCATCACACCAGGAGTAATGAAGATGCAGAAGCAAGCTGAGTTGTATCGTGGCAAAGCGAAAACCGTATACAGCACGGAAAACCCGGATCTGTTGGTGCTCGAGTTCCGCAATGATACGTCAGCAGGAGATGGCGCGCGCATTGAGCAGTTTGACCGTAAAGGCATGGTGAACAACAAGTTCAACCATTTCATTATGAGCAAGCTCGAAGAGGCGGGTATCCCGACGCAGATGGAAGCGTTACTGTCCGATACAGAGTGTCTGGTGAAGAAGCTGGACATGGTGCCGGTTGAATGTGTCGTCCGTAACCGCGCCGCGGGCTCCCTGGTGAAGCGTCTGGGCATCGAAGAGGGCATGGAGCTGAACCCACCGCTGTTCGACCTGTTCCTGAAAAACGACGCCATGCACGACCCGATGGTCAACGAATCTTACTGCGAAACCTTTGGCTGGGTGAGCAAAGAGAATCTGGCGCGTATGCAGGAGCTGACCTTCAAAGCTAATGACGTGCTGAAGAAGCTCTTTGACGACGCGGGCCTCATTCTGGTCGACTTCAAACTGGAATTCGGATTGTATAAAGGTGAGGTGGTGCTGGGTGATGAATTCTCCCCGGACGGCAGCCGCCTGTGGGACAAAGAGACCCTGGATAAAATGGACAAAGACCGCTTCCGCCAAAGCCTGGGCGGCCTGATTGAAGCGTACGAAGCCGTTGCTCACCGTCTGGGTGTTAAACTCGATTAATCCTGCCCTACCTGCCAGAGGAGCACAGCCTCCTCTGGCATCTCACTCCTGTTTCCTGTGGTAATCTTGCTTCGAAGCGCCTACGATCATACCTGTTATCAAGATGATATTTTTCGAGGTGGGATTATGCGCTGGCAAGGGCGTCGTGAAAGTGACAATGTGGATGACAGACGCAGCAGTAGGGGCCCGTCAATGGGCGGCCCGGGATTTCGCCTGCCGGGAGGCAAGGGCGGCATTATTATTTTGCTGGTGGTCGTGGTGGCGGGCTACTACGGGGTCGACCTGAGCGGGCTGTTAACCGGGCAACCGATTCAGCAACAGCAGCAGGCAACGCGTTCCATCAGCCCAAGTGAAGACGAGGCGGCGAAATTTACGTCGGTCATTCTCGCCACCACAGAAGATACCTGGGGCCAGCTGTTTGAAAAAATGGGCCGTACCTACCAGCAACCGAAGCTGGTGATGTATCGCGGCGCCACCCGCACCGGCTGCGGCACCGGACAATCGGTCATGGGTCCGTTCTACTGTCCTGCTGACTCTACCGTCTATATCGATCTCTCCTTCTACGATGACATGAAACATAAGCTGGGCGCCGACGGCGACTTTGCCCAGGGCTATGTTATCGCCCATGAAGTCGGCCATCACGTGCAAAAACTGCTCGGGATTGAACCTAAAGTGCGTCAGCTGCAGCAGAATGCCAGCGAGAAAGAGGTGAATGCCCTGTCGGTACGCATGGAACTGCAGGCCGACTGCTTCGCCGGCGTCTGGGGTCACAAGATGCAGCAGGAGGGCGTGCTGGAGGCGGGCGATCTGGAAGAGGCCCTCAACGCGGCCCACGCCATTGGCGATGACCGTTTGCAACAGCAAAGTCAGGGCCATGTCGTGCCAGACAGCTTTACGCACGGTACGTCAGAACAGCGCTATAACTGGTTCAAAAAGGGCTTTGACGGCGGCGATCCGGCACAGTGCAATACCTTCGGCAAGGCGCTGTAATTTTCAATGTCAGGGATGAATTTATCAGGCCTGCCTGAACAACTGGCGCGGGAAGGGCACCGGCGGCTGCTGGTGCTGAGCGGGGATGAAACCTGGACGCAGCAGCAGGCGCGGCTGTTGAAAGAGGAGTATCCCGGGGAGTGGCTGTGGATTGGCGCTGATGCCCCGCAGCCGCCATCCTGCGCGCCCCAGGCGCTGCATCGGCTGCTGGGCCGTGAGTTTCTTCACGCTATCTTCGACGCCCGGCACGGCTTCGACGTCTCGGCCTTTGCTGCCGTGGCGGGCACCCTGCGAGCCGGCAGTCTACTGGTTTTACTCACACCCGACCTGACGCATTGGCCAAAGATTCCCGACCAGGATTCGCTGCGCTGGAGCGACAGGCCAGAGCCCATCCCTACGCCGCGCTTTATTGACCGCTTCTGCCGCCACATCCTGGGCGATCCGCAGGTGTTACGCTGGCAGCAGGGCGAGCCTTTTATGCTTACGCCAACGCCACCCGCACCCGACTGGCATCCAGCCAGCGGCGAGCCCCAGAGCGAGCAGGCTGCGATACTGGACCAGCTCATTACCATGCCTGAAGGCGTCGCCGCCGTCACCGCTCCGCGCGGGCGCGGCAAGTCGGCACTGGCGGGCATGCTGTTGCATCGCATTATGGGCAACGCCATTGTCACCGCTCCCGCCAGGGCGGCGACCGACGTCATTGCCCGTTTCGGTGGCGAGCGCTATCGCTTTATGGCCCCTGACGCGCTGCTGGCCCCGGACGAACATGCCGACTGGTTGATCGTTGATGAGGCGGCGGCCATTCCCGGCCCGCTGCTGGAGCGGCTGGTGACGCGCTTTCCCCGGGTCCTGCTGACCACCACGGTGCAGGGCTATGAGGGCACCGGCAGGGGGTTCCTGCTGAAATTCTGCGCCCGTTTTGCCGGGCTGCGTTACTTCACCCTCTCCACCCCGGTGCGCTGGGCGGCAGGCTGCCCGCTGGAGCGCCTTATCGCCCAGGTGCTGCTGTTTGATGATGAGCCCGACGACAGCATCCCGCTGGGGGAGATCGGCTACGCAACCCTGGAGCAGGAGGCCTGGAACCGCGCCCCTGCGCTCCCGGCGGCGGTCTATAAACTGCTTTGCGCGGCCCACTACCGGACATCCCCCCTCGATCTGCGACGCATGATGGATGCCCCCGGACAGCATTTTGCCGTTGCCCGGGCAGGGGAGAGCGTCTGCGGCGCGCTGTGGCTGGTGGAGGAGGGAGGCTTAAGCCCGGCGCTCAGCCAGGCGGTATGGGCGGGCTACCGGCGTCCGCGCGGCAATCTGGTGGCGCAATCTTTGGCGGCACATGGGGGCTCGCCCCTGGCGGCAACGCTGAGCGCGAGACGGGTGACCCGCGTAGCCGTTCATCCTGCCCGCCAGCGCGAAGGCATTGGCCGGGCGCTGGTGGCCGCGGCCTGCCAGCAGACGAGCCTCGACTACCTTTCTGTGAGCTTTGGTTACACCGACGCGCTCTGGCGTTTCTGGCAGCGCTGCGGTTTTGTGCTGGTGCGCATGGGGAGCCACCGGGAGGCCAGCAGCGGCTGCTTCACGGCGATGGCACTCCTGCCGCTTAGCCCGGCGGGGCAGGCGCTGTGTCAGCGCGAGCATCAGCGGCTCTGTCGTGATGCCGCAGTGATTGAACGCATGAACGGAGAAAAGATCCCGGTAGAGCCCGCGGGTGAGTCTACCCTTAATGATGATGACTGGCTGGAGCTGGCCGGATTTGCTTTTGCTCATCGCCCCCTCACGGCGTCGTTTGCCAGTCTGACGCGCCTGCTGCGGTCAACGGTTCTGCCCCTGGCAGGCTTGCGGGGCAAAATCGAGCAGGACCGGGACGACGGCGCGCTGAGCCAGAGTCTGGGGCTGAACGGGCGCAAGGCGTTACTGAATTATCTGCGCAGCGAGGCGGGCCAGGCGCTGGCGCAGCTGGACAGTCAGCGCTGTCAGGAGCTGAAGCAGACGGTTTTGCAATGGCAATTTTTTCAATAACTTCATCAGTAAACTGGCATGTTCATTCTGCCTGTCAGGCGTAGAATCCCGCTTACCCATTAAGGAGACTGCCATGAAACATGACCATTTTGTTGTCCAGAGCCCCGCTATGCCAGCCAAACAGCTTTTGCTGCTGTTTCATGGCGTTGGCGACAACCCGGTCAATATGGGGGAGATTGGCCGCTGGTTTGCACCCCTGTTTCCTGACGCGCTTGTGGTGAGCGTGGGCGCTCCGGAGCCTTGCGGCCCGAACGGCCGTCAGTGGTTTTCCGTGCAGGGCGTGACCGAAGAGAGCCGTCAGGAGCGCGTGGATGCCATCATGCCGGCCTTTGTCGAAACGGTGCGTTACTGGCAGCAGCAAAGCGGTGTGAAGGCGGATGCCACGGCGCTGATCGGTTTTTCCCAGGGAGCGATTATGGCGCTGGAGAGCATAAAAGCGGAGCCAGGCCTGGTCTCGCGGGTAATTGCTTTCAATGGCCGCTATGCGACCTTGCCCGGACAGGCGACCACCAGAACCACTATTCATCTGATCCACGGCGGGGACGATCGCGTGATTGAGCTCTCCCATGCGGTTGCTGCCCAGGAGGCGCTGATCCGCGCGGGCGGTGATGTGACGCTGGATATTGTCGACGATCTGGGGCACGCCATTGACGATCGCAGCATGCAGTTTGCGCTGGATCACCTGCGTTTTACCGTGCCGAAACGTTACTTCGATGAAGCGCTCAGCGGCGGCAAGCCCAATGATGACGACATCGTGGAGTTCTTTTAGCGGATAACCCTCTCCCCGCCGGGGGAGAGGGGCAGGCATTACTTCTTCTGGTCTTTCTTCGGCCAGTCGTCTTCATCATCCCACTTGTCGTTAAAGTCACGATGTGGGGGGAGTTCAGGTTTGTTGGCGAGGAATTTCTTATGGTCAACGCGCTTGAG
Organism: Leclercia sp. GHBNCSD; assembly: GCF_055805075.1. Taxonomy (NCBI): domain Bacteria; kingdom Pseudomonadati; phylum Pseudomonadota; class Gammaproteobacteria; order Enterobacterales; family Enterobacteriaceae; genus Leclercia; species Leclercia sp. GHBNCSD. The sequence goes on from NZ_JBQVYO010000001.1 coordinate 3,254,682, forward strand.
ATCCTTGATCACATTCAGCAGTACGCCTACCAGAAAAACCAGTACCAGGATCCACCAGTATTTAGCCAGCCAGTCCATTCGCTTATCCTTCTTTGGGGCAACCGTCAGGCGACAAGTTGCTCCATGATACGTTGATACATACGGGCCAGCAGTTGCAAATCAGCGGCATTCACGCATTCATTGATTTTATGAATCGTGGCATTCACCGGCCCAAGTTCGACCACCTGTGCACCCATGCGGGCAATAAAGCGTCCGTCAGAGGTACCGCCTGTGGTCAGCAGTTGCGGTTTAATTTCATTATAGTGCGCGATGGCGTTAACTACCGCATCCACCAGTTTGCCGCGCCCGGTCAGGAACGGCTGGCCCGAAAGCCACCAGTCGATGCTGTAGCGCAGCTGGTGTTTCTCCAGCAGGGCCACGACGCGGGCTTTGATCATCTCATCCGTCAGCTCGGTGCTGAAGCGGAAGTTGAACTGCACAAACAGATCGCCAGGAATAACGTTATTGCTGCCGGTACCGGCCTGAATGTTGGCGATCTGCATGCTGGTCGGTGGGAAATATTCATTGCCTTTATCCCACTCAATGCCAACCAGTTCCTCGAGCATCGGCGCGGCGCGGTGCACCGGGTTATCGGCCAGGTGCGGATAAGCCACGTGACCCTGGACGCCGTGAATGGTCAGGTTGCAGGTGATAGAGCCGCGACGGCCATTTTTCACCACGTCGCCCACCATTTCGGTGCTGGACGGCTCGCCCACCAGGCAGTAATCCAGACGTTCATTACGGGCCATCAGCGTTTCAACCACCTTCACGGTGCCGTTTTTAGCGCTGGCCTCTTCATCAGAGGTGATTAAAAACGCCAGGCGGCCTTTATGGTTCGGGTATTGCGCCACGAAACGTTCGGCGGCAACCACCATCGCTGCCAGCGATCCTTTCATATCTGCCGCGCCACGACCAAAGAGCATGCCGTCGCGGATGGTCGGTTCGAAAGGAGGGTTGATCCAGCGATCGGCATCACCGGCGGGTACCACATCGGTATGTCCGGCAAATGCCAGGGTTTCACCCTGGCCGCGCCAGGCCCAGAAATTTTGCGTGTCGCCAAAATCCATCGGTTCGACGGTAAAACCAATCGCCCGCAGGCGTTCGATCATCAGAGCCTGACAACCCGCATCATCAGGGCTCAGGGAGGGGCGGCGAATAAGCTGCTGAGTCAGCTCAATGACCGGGCATGACATAGACTACACCTCAATAAAATAGGTTTGGTATTGATTTTCGTTGAAACCCAGCAGCATAGGCTTACCGGGCGCCCAGAGCAATGGGCGTTTGATGATTGCGGGCATTTCCACCATTAATGCGGCTGCGCTGTCGGCATTGTTGATGCTGGCCCGCACACTTTCATCCAGTTTGCGCCAGGTGGTGCCGCGCGTGTTGAGCAGCGCCTCCCAGCCGAGCTCAGCAATAAATTTCTGCATCAAATCAGCATCAATACCGTCGGCGCGATAGTCGTGAAAACGGTACTCAATGTTGTTGTGCTCCAGCCAGCGGCGGGCTTTTTTAATGGTGTCGCAATTTTTAATGCCATACAGGGTGATCATGGTGAATCCTTTTGTCTTAAAAGTGGTCAGTTGCTCAGTAATTTCGATGAGTAAACGTTTGTGGAAATATAACACATTTGTTTTATTACCTTATTGAATATTCAGCAGCGTGACAAATTGCACTTAAGTCCTGAATATAATTTCATCTTTATTGCATAGGGCGCTGATAGCCAAAAATGCATTTAAGAACAGCTACAAAGTTATTTTCCCGGCCCTGATTAAGGTTATTTCAAAATATTGCAGTTGGTCACATAAAATTTAACGCGAAGAGCCCATAGTATCTACAAGCCAGTCGTACCAACGGGGGTAGAGCAGTATCACTGATTAAAAACTCTTCACAATGATGATATATTCTCGTAGAATGGCCGATAATAATAAGAGAGGTAGTTATGATTGAACGTGAACTGGGGAACTGGAAAGATTTTATCGAAGGCATGCTTCGTAAATGACATTCAGCAAGTAACGCAAGAGCACTTAATTTTCTAAATAATAAAAGTGTGAAAATTAACACACAAAAAAGGCGGCCGGTAAGGACGCCTTTTTTATTATCAAGATCTTATTTCTGTTTTTCCTTTAACGGAAAACGTCGCCGTACCAGCACAAAGAACAGCGGAACAAAGTAAATGGCGAGAACAGTGGCCGAAATCATCCCGCCCATCACCCCGGTACCCACTGCATGCTGACTGCTGGAGCCCGCGCCAGAGCTGGTGGCCATCGGCAGAACGCCAAACACAAACGCCAGCGAGGTCATCAGGATGGGGCGCAGGCGCTGGCGACAGGCTTCCAGGGTGGCGGCCATCAGCTCCTGACCTTTTTCATTCATCTCGTTGGCGAACTCGACAATCAGAATGGCGTTCTTCGCCGACAGACCGATGACCGTTAACAGCCCTACCTGGAAATAGACATCATTTTCCAGGCCGCGCATCCAGGTGGCGAGCAGGGCGCCGATAACCCCCAGCGGCACCACCAGCATCACCGAGAATGGCACCGACCAGCTCTCATACAGCGCGGCCAGACAGAGGAATACCACCAGCAGCGACAGGGCATACAGCGCCGGAGCCTGGGCTCCCGAGAGGCGTTCCTGATAGGACATGGCGGTCCACTCGAGACCAAATCCGGCAGGCAGCTGCCGCACCAGATTTTCCATCACATCCATCGCGGTTCCGGTACTGACGCCCGGCGCGGCTTCACCGACAATCTCCACCGCGGCGTAGCCGTTGTAGCGCTCCAGGCGCGGCGAGCCCGTCTCCCAGCGCGAGGTGGCAAAGGCCGAGAAGGGCACCATGCCGCCCTCTTTATTGCGCACGTACCACAGGTTGATATCGTCCGGCAGCATGCGGTATTTGGCCGCCGCCTGCACGTAGACCTTTTTCACGCGGCCACGATCCATAAAATCGTTCACGTAGCTCGAACCCCACGCGGTTTGCAGGGTGTCGTTGATATCATCGATGGAGACGCCCAGCGCCTGGGCTTTACGCTGATCGATATCGATCTGCATCTGCGGGCTATCGTCCAGACCGTTGTGACGCACGCGGGTCAGGGAAGGTTCTTCTCCGGCCAGCTCCAGCAGACGGTCGCGGGCGGCCATCAGCGCATCATGTCCGGCCCCGGCGTGATCCTGCAGCTCCATATCAAAGCCCGCCGAACTGCCGAGCCCGCTGATGGCGGGTGGGCTGCTGGCAAAGACCCGCGCCTCTTTAATGCGGCTGAAGGCTTTGGTGGCGCGCTCGATAATGGCAAACGAGCTGCCGGTTGTGGCATCGCGCTCATCCCAGTCTTTCAGACGGACAAACATACGCGCCACGTTCTGTCCGTTCCCGCCCGGGCCGGAGCCGACGGTGGCAAAGACCGACAGCACGTTGTCTTTCTCCTGGTTAAAGAAGTACGACTCCACCTGCTGCACTACCTTCAGAGTCTGCTGCTGGGTCGAGCCGCTCGGTAACTGCACGGAGGTAATAAACATGCCCCGGTCTTCAAGCGGCAGGAACGAGGTGGGCAGCCGCAGGAACATGAAAACCATGCCCCCCAGCAGCAGAATGTAGATCAGCATCCAGCGCAGACTGCGATGCAGAACCCGTCCCACGCCCGCCTCATAGCGCGCCGCGTTGCGGTTAAACATGCGGTTGAACCAGCCAAAGAAGCCTTTCTGACCGTGTTGCTCCCCCTTATGCAGGGGTTTAAGCAGGGTGGCGCACAGCGCTGGAGTGAGGATCATCGCCACCAGCACCGACAGCACCATCGCCGCCACGATGGTTATTGAGAACTGGCGGTAGATCGCCCCGGTGGTACCGCCAAAGAAGGCCATCGGCACAAATACCGCCGATAACACCATGGCGATACCCACCAGCGCGCCCTGGATCTGCTTCATCGATTTACGCGTCGCTTCCCGGGGCGAGAGTCCCTCTTCGCTCATGATACGTTCAACGTTCTCCACCACCACGATGGCATCATCCACCAGCAGGCCTATCGCCAGCACCATCGCAAACATGGTGAGGGTGTTGATGCTGTAGCCAAAGGCGTAGAGCACCGTGAAGGTGCCCATCAACACTACCGGAACGGCGATGGTGGGGATTAATGTTGCGCGGAAGTTTTGCAGGAACAGGTACATGACCAAAAACACCAGCGCGATGGCTTCGAGCAGGGTTTTCACCACATCCTCAATAGAAGCCTTCACGAACGAGGTGGTCTCGTAGGCGATTTTGTACTCCAGCCCGTGCGGGAAGTAGTGCGACAGCTCGTCGAGACGGTCGATAACCCGTTCTGCGGTGGCCATCTCGTTGGCGCCGGAAGCCAGTTTAACCCCCAGCCCGGAGGCCGCCTTACCGTTGAAGCGGCTCAGGTAATCATACTTCTCGGCCCCCATCTCCACGGTGGCGACATCCCCCAGGCGCACCTCGGAGCCATCCTGATTGACACGCAGGGTGATGTCGCGGAACTGCTGGGGCGTTTGCAACAGCGACTGGGAGTTAATGGTGGCATTCAGTGCCTGTTTATCCACGGACGGCGTGCCCCCCAACTGACCCACCGCAATCTGGGCGTTCTGCGATTCAATGGCGTCGGTGACATCTTTCGCGGTCATCTGGAAGCTGTTGAGCTTCGCCGGGTCGAGCCAGATGCGCATGGAGTACTGCGACCCGTAGGCGTCGATATCCCCCACGCCGTTGATACGGCTCAGCGGATCCTGAATATTACTGGCGACATAGTCGGCGATATCCTGCTTATCCATTGAACCGTCAGTGGAGACAAAGGCGATGGTCAGGATGTTGGTATCGCCGGTTTTACGCACCGTCACGCCCTGGTTTTGCACCGCCTGCGGCAGCTTACGCAAGGCTGACTGAAGCTGGTTCTGCACCTGCTGCACCGCTTCATCCGGGTCGGCGCCCGCGGTAAAGCTGAGCGTTATCGACGCCTGGCCGGTGGCGCTGCTCTGGGAAGACATGTACATCAGGTTGTCGAGGCCCGTCATATTCTGTTCAATCACCTGGGTAACGGTGTTCTCCAGAGTTTGTGCGGATGCCCCCGGATAGTTAGCCGTGATCCGCACGTTAGGCGGGGCCAGATCCGGGTACTGCTCAACAGGGAGAGAAAAAATAGCCAGCGTGCCGGTCAGGCACAATAAAATTGCCAGCACCCAGGCAAAAATGGGGCGATCGATGAAAAAATTCGCCATTAAAATAGGACCTCGTTTTGCTGCGCGTCGTCATTGTAGATAGCCCGCTTCACTCTAGCGGCAAGGGAGATGTCAAACGTGGAGAAATAAAGGAGATAATGTAAATTATCATGCGCTTTTTCCGCGACATCGCCCTGGTGCAGCGGTGAGTATTGTTCATCGGCGTGGCTGACAGGCGATCCCCCGCCTGTTTTTACCGTTATTTACCCTCGGTTGCGGTCGAAGAACAAAAGCGCACGCTGACCTGGGTACCGCCGGCTGGCGGCTGTGAGAAGCTCAGGGTTCCCCCCAGCCGGTCGGCACGTTCACGCATAATGTTCAGACCGTAGTGGCCCGGAGGTTCGCTGGCATCACCAATGCCGATGCCGTTGTCGCAAATTGTCACCGTGTGCTTGCCATCCGGGGCGGTGATGCAGCAGACCGTGATGTCGCTGGCCTGCGCATGCTTGATGGCGTTCAGTACCGCCTCCCGGACAATCTGCAACAGGTGGACCTGCATCTGTGCATCCAGCGCCAGAGACGAAAGCTGGCAGTCGAGAGTCAGCCGCGCAGCGGTCTGTTTTTGTAAGTCATCCAGCATCTCCTGCAACGCAGCCGGCAGATTGGCCTGGTTCAGCGTCAGGCGGAAGGTGGTAAGCAGCTCGCGCAGCTGGCGGTAGGCGGCATTCAGTGCCTGGGAAAAATCGGTAATGATCCCCTGCGCCGTTTCGTTTTCTTCCGGCACCGCATGTTTGAGCAGCGTCAGCTGGATCCGCAGATAAGAGAGCACCTGCGCCAGCGAATCATGCAGTTCGCGGGCAATAGTGGCGCGCTCCTCCATCAACAGTAGCTGGTGATAGTGCTTCTGCGCCTGGTTGGAAAAGAGGCCGCGGCCAAGCATCGTCGCCACGCTTTTCATCAGCGGCATCGGGACGGGGCGCTGCGCGCTTTGCCAGCGCAGCTCACCGAAGCGGGTCTCCATCATCACTACCGGCAGTACCTGGATGTCGAGATGCAGTGCGGCTTCGCCCTCCTGCATCTGCCAGCCGTCGCTGGTGTGCAGGGCCAGATACGTGATCCCGGTATATTCGCAGACAATATGCAGGATGTGCCGGAAGCAGTGACTGTCAATCTTGCCGGTGTTCAACGCCTGGGAGCAGGTAAACAGCATCTCCAGCTGCTGGTGGGCTTCGTGCAGGTGATGCGTCTTCTCTTCAACCGAAATCTCCAGCGAGCGGTAGAGGGTGTGCAGCTCCGCCGACATATGGTTAAAGGTGCGGGAGAGCAGGCCAAGCTCATTGGAGAGATCGGTATTCGGCACCGGGGTATCAAAATGACCTTGTTCAATGCGCAGACTGGAGGTGACCAGGTGATTGAGCGGGGCGACAACCTGCTGGCGGATGCGGCGGAGGGTGACAAACACCAGCAGAAAAATACTGGCCCCACCGGCAAAGGAGATGGCGAAGACCAGGGTGATCTTACGTTCGGCATAGTGCTGCAGGGAGAGGACAAAGGCGTCGATACGCGCCACATACTCGTCCATCTGCGCCTGATACCAGGCGTAATTACCCTGAGCGAGTTTCTGATCCACCGCCAGCCACCGGATCTGCAGCTGGCGATAGCGCTGCTTAACCTCGTCCGGGACATACCAGCTGTTCAGGGTTTGCAGGGCAGGGGCGTCCAGGGTTTGTTGCCAGATCCGGCGATGAGGCACCAGGTCGACGCTGCCCCGCTGAATGTCGTAACCCAGGCGATAGCTCTGCATCCGTAACGAACCGGCCAGGTTGATGGCTTCAGCATCACGCTGGCCGCTGGCGAGAGTAAACAGCGCAATCGCGCTGGTCAGCAGCGACAGGGCAATGATGGAGAAAAAGGCCCGGGCAAGGCTGCGTGAAACAGGTTGTTTAACTCTCACCGGTCGCGTCCTGATAAGCATTTGTGCAAGGGAATGAAACGTAATTTCACCCGCGCTGAAATAAATTGATCTGATACAGGTTCAGGCGAAATATTTTCCGTTCCTGGGCAAATGAACATTGCCTGTTACCGTTGCGGTGGGTAAATACACTATTCCGTTAAAAGAATAAGGTTATCAGGGCCAGCAAGGGAACCGTCATGAACCGTTTTATTATGGCAAATAGCCAGCAATGTATTGGATGCTATGCCTGCGAGGTCGCTTGCGTCATGGCACATAATAATGAGCAGCATGTCCTCAGCCAGCGCCATTTTACCCCGCGCATCACCGTGGTCAAAGAGGGCAATAAACAGAGCGCCGTAACCTGCCACCACTGTGAAAACGCCCCCTGCGTCCAGAGCTGCCCGAACGGGGCTATCAGCCGCATGCATGACAGTGTACAGGTGGAGCAGCACAAATGTATCGGATGTAAAGCCTGTGTGATTGCCTGCCCGTTTGGCACCATCGAGATTGTCACCACACCGCTGGCGGCTACCGCCCAGAAGTGCGATCTCTGCCTTGAGCGCCCGCAGGGGCCCGCCTGTGTGGCGAACTGCCCGGCGGATGCCCTGTCGCTGGTGACCCCCGATAACCTGAACCAGCTGGCCCGCGCCCGGCAAATGCGCACGGCGCGCCATGAGGCCCAGCCGTGGCAGACCCGGGCGGCGAGCGTGACCAGAACAGGTAGCAAACGCGAGCAGCTGGCAGCTACGCCCGCGCGCGGGGAGCCAGATAAGCTCTCCCCTGAGGCGCGGGCGGGCAATTTTAACGAAATTTATCTGCCGTTCCGTCCGGCACAGGCGAAGCGGGAAGCCGACCGCTGCCTTACCTGCGGCGAGCACTCGGTGTGCGAATGGACCTGTCCGCTGCACAATCATATCCCCCAGTGGATCGAACGGGTGAAAGCGGGGGATATCGCTGGGGCGGTCGAGCTCTCTCACCAGACCAACTGCCTGCCGGAAGTAACAGGCCGGGTCTGCCCGCAGGACAAACTGTGCGAAGGCGCCTGCACGGTGCGCGACGTGGCCGGGTCGGTGACCATTGGCAACATCGAACGCTATATCTCCGATCAGGCGCTGGCGAAAGGCTGGCGACCGGACCTGAGCCACGTTACGCCGGTCAATAAGCAGGTGGCCATCATCGGCGCTGGGCCCGCCGGGCTGGCGTGCGCTGACGCGTTGATCCGTCGCGGCGTCAGCGTCACGGTCTTTGACCGCCACCCGGAAATTGGCGGCCTGCTCACCTTCGGTATTCCGGCCTTTAAGCTGGATAAATCCCTGCTGGCCCGCCGCCGGGAGATCTTCACCGCCATGGGCATCCGCTTCGAACTGAACTGTGAGGTGGGTAAAGATATCCCGCTGGCGCAGCTGCTCAGCGAGTACGATGCCCTCTTTGTCGGGGTGGGAACCTATCGCTCAATGAAAGCGGGTATTCCTAATGAAGATGCGCCAGGCGTTTATGATGCCCTGCCGTTCCTGGTGGGCAATACCCGTCAGCTGATGGGGCTGCCGCCGTCGGTGGAAGAGCCCTTCGTCGATACCGCCGGACTCAACGTCGTGGTGCTGGGCGGCGGCGATACGGCGATGGACTGTGTGCGCACCGCTCTGCGCCACGGAGCGGCGAATGTCACCTGCGCCTATCGCCGGGATGAGGCCAATATGCCGGGCTCGAAAAAAGAGGTTAAAAACGCCAGAGAAGAGGGAGCGACCTTTGAGTTTAACGTCCAGCCGGTGGAGCTCACCCTCGATGACGCCGGGCGGGTCAACGGCATCCGCCTGCTGCGCACCCGGCTGGGTGAGCCGGATGCGCAGGGACGCCGTCGCCCGGAGCCCATCGAGGGCAGCGAGTTTGTGATGCCTGCCGGGGCGGTGATTATGGCCTTTGGCTTTAACCCGCATGCGATGCCCTGGCTACAGGCGCAGGGGGTTGAGGTGGATGACTGGGGCAGGATTGCGGCAAGCGTGGAATCGCGCTATCGCTACCAGACCAGCAACCCGCAGATATTTGCCGGTGGCGACGCGGTGCGGGGAGCCGATCTGGTGGTAACGGCGATGGCGGAAGGGCGACACGCCGCCCTGGGGATCGCCGACTGGCTTGGGGTCGCTTCTCCCACCGAACATTAACCCGACGGGCGACAAGGCGGGCTTCGCAGCGTAGTATGGCCAGTATTGAGCGCAACGGAGCCCGTATTACCGTGAAAATTGAATTAATTAAAGACAAGTGCCTTTCGGATAACTATTTCATCCTGCGCAACCTGACCTACGATCTGACGCGGCGTAACGGTGAGGTGGTGCGCCACAAACGCGAAGTTTACGATCGGGGCAACGGTGCCACGGTCCTGCTTTACAACCGTGAGAAGCAGAGCGTGGTGTTGATTCGCCAGTTCCGCATTGCCACCTGGGTGAATGGCAACCCCGACGGGCGCCTGATTGAAACCTGTGCCGGACTGCTGGATAACGATGAGCCGGAAGTGTGCATTCGCAAAGAGGCGATTGAAGAGACCGGCTTTGTCGTCGGCGAGGCACGCAAAGTTTTTGAGCTCTATATGTCTCCGGGCGGCGTAACGGAAATCGTCCATTTCTTCGTGGCGGAATACAGCGACGCCCGGCGCGCCGGAGAGGGCGGGGGCATCGAAGATGAGGAGATCGAGGTGCTGGAGCTGCCCTTTGCTCAGGCATTATCGATGATACAATCGGGTGAAATACGGGACGGCAAAACGGTGATATTATTACAGTATTTGCAAAGTTCCGGGTTAATGGCTTGATCTTGTTGCCGTTAATAAGATGTATTCAGAATAAATCTATCCGATAAATCTGATTGAGCAACCCCGGTCTGAGCAGGAAGATACGCTCTGTCTGTTCAGCTATTGCTTCCGGGATCCTGCTATTCATGCGTCACTGCCTTTTACTTGTTTTCATGCTCAGCGTGCTGCCCGCGACGTTAGCCCGGGCAGCACCTGCACAGCGGTCGTTTATCGACTGGCAGGTGACCTGCAACAACCAGAACTTTTGCATCGCCCGTAACACCGGCGAGCATCACGGGCTGGTGATGACCTTAAGCCGCAGCGCGGGTGCAAAAACTGACGCGCTGCTGCGCATCGATCTCGGTGGGCTGGCAACGCCCGATCCTAAACAGCCCGCCATTGCCCCCCGCTTGCTGCTCGACGGCGAGCCGTTGCAGCTTGGCCCCCCGCACTGGCAAATCACCCCCTGGCGTCTGACGACCGACCATGCCGCCACCATTACTGCCCTGCTGACTACGCTTCAGCAAAAAAGGGTCATCACGCTCGCTGGTGGCAAGCAGGTCATCTCCCTCGATGGGATGAAAGAGGCGCTACAGTTTATTGATGCCCAGCAAAAGCGTGGCGGAAGCGAAACCGCGTGGATCAACAAAGGGGCGCAACCCCCGCTGAGCGTACCGCCCGCACCGGCGCTAAAAGAGGTGGCCGTGGTAAACCCGACGCCGACGCCGCTCACTCGCGAGGAGCGCAGCGATCTGCTCGACTATGGCACCTGGCGTATCAACAACAGCCAGTGTTCACTTGACCCGGCGCGTCGTGAAGTGCGGGTCACCGCCCTGACGGATGACAAAGCGCTGCTGATGGTTGGCTGCGAGGCGGGGGCGTACAACACCGTCGATCTGGCCTGGCTGGTCTCACGCAAAAAGCCGTTTGCTTCCCATGCGGTACGTCTGCGCCTGCCGTTTGTTCCCGCCAGCGACAGCAGCGAGATGGAGTTAATGAACGCCAGTTTTGATGAGAAGAGCCGCGAGCTGACGACCCTGGCGCTGGGACGCGGGATTGCCGACTGCGGTATCCAGACGCGCTGGCGTTTTACCGGTCAGCGCTTCCGTCTGGTACGGTATGCGGAAGAGCCAAGCTGTGATAACTGGCATGGGCCGGATGCATGGCCGACGTTGTGGATAACGCGCTAAAATGCCGGGTGGCGCTGCGCTTACCCGGCCCACGGATGACGTTAACCTTCCAGGCCCGGCAAGCGCAGCGCCGCCGGGCAAACCCCTTACAGTAAGGCCTGCGCCTTCTCGACCACATTCTCCACCGTAAAGCCGAAGAACGGGAACAGCTTCTCGGCCGGGGCGGATTCACCGTAGCCGGTCATGCCGACAATCTTCCCTTTCAGCCCGACATATTTGTACCAGTAGTCCGCGATACCCGCTTCCACCGCTACACGGGCCGTCACGTCTGATGGCAGCACCGACTCACGGTACTCTTCATCCTGAGCATCAAAGATATCCGTTGAAGGCAGCGACACCACCCGTACTGCATGGCCTTCGGCGGTGAGCTTTTCCGCCGCCTTGACGGTGATCTCCATCTCCGAACCGGTCGCAATCAGAATCAGATCCGGCTTGCCGCCGCTGTCTTTCAGGATATATCCCCCGCGGGCAATATTTTTCACCTGTTCCGGGGTACGCTCGATCTGCGCCAGGTTCTGGCGGGAGAGGATCAGCGCCGTCGGGCCGTTGTGGCGCTCTATCGCCAGCTTCCAGCCGACAGCGGCTTCAACCTGATCGCACGGTCGCCAGGTGCTGAAGTTTGGCGTCAGACGCAGGCTGGCCAGCTGTTCCACCGCCTGGTGAGTTGGACCATCTTCCCCCAGACCGATGGAGTCGTGGGTATAAACCATGATCTGCCGGGCCTTCATCAGTGCCGCCATACGCGCGGCGTTACGCGCATATTCCACAAACATCAGGAAGGTGGCGGTATAAGGCACAAACCCGCCGTGGTGGGCGATACCGTTGGCAATAGCGGTCATGCCGAACTCGCGCACCCCGTAGTGGATGTAGTTCCCGGCGATATCTTCCTTAAGCGAGGTGGAGCCCGACCAGATAGTCAGGTTACTCGGTGCCAGGTCCGCCGAGCCGCCGAGCAGCTCCGGCAGGATCGGGCCAATAGCGTTAAGGACGTTTTGCGAGGCCTTACGGGTGGCGATTTTCGCCGGATTAGCCTGTAAATTCTCAATCAGCGCCTGGGTGGTCTCTTCCCAGTTTTCAGGCAGGCCACCCCCCATGCGACGGCTGAACTCTGCCGCCAGCTCCGGATGGGCTTTCTGATAGGCAGCAAATTTGTCGTTCCAGGCCGCCTGCGCTTTTTCGCCCTCTTCACGGGCATCCCAGGCTTTGTAGATCTCTTTAGGGATCTCAAAGGCCGGGTATTTCCAGCCCAGCTTCTGCCGCGTCAGAGCTACTTCCTCTTCCCCCAGCGCCGCGCCGTGGGACTCTTCTTTGCCGGCTTTGTTCGGGGAACCAAATCCGATGACCGTGCGACAGATTATCAGCGACGGTTTATCGGTTACGCTTTGCGCTTCCTGAATGGCCGCTTTCAGTGCCTCTGGATCGTGGCCGTCAATCTCATGCACCACGTGCCAGTTATAGGCCTCAAAGCGTTTGGCCGTGTCGTCGGTGAACCAACCCTCGGTTTCGCCGTCGATGGAGATGCCGTTGTGATCGTAGAAGCCGATCAGCTTGCCCAGGCCCAGCGTGCCCGCCAGGGAACAGACCTCGTGCGAGATCCCCTCCATCAGACAGCCATCGCCCATAAAGACATAGGTATGGTGATCGACAATCTCATGTCCCGGCTGGTTAAACTGCGCCGCCAGCGTGCGCTCGGCAATCGCCAGCCCGACCGCATTCGCCAGCCCCTGACCGAGCGGCCCGGTGGTGGTTTCAACCCCTGGCGTATAACCCAGTTCCGGGTGCCCCGGCGTTTTTGAGTGCAGCTGACGGAAGTTTTTCAACTCCTCAAGCGGCAGGTTATAGCCGGAGAGGTGCAGCAGGCTATAAAGCAGCATCGAGGCGTGACCGTTAGAGAGAATAAAGCGGTCGCGGTCATACCACGTCGGATCGTTAGGGTTATGTTTCAGGAAGTCGTTCCACAACACTTCGGCAATATCGGCCATGCCCATCGGCGCGCCTGGGTGACCGGAATTGGCTTTTTGCACGGCATCCATGCTGAGGGCGCGAATGGCATTGGCTAACTCTTTACGGGACATAGTTCACTCCATGGCAAGGTTACAGTTTGGCGGCAAGCAGATCTTCGAGTTTGCGCTGGTCGACCGCGAAAAGACGGATCCCTTCTGACAGCTTCTCGACCGCCATGGCATCCTGATTATGCTCCCAGCGGAATTCGGCTTCGGTCATGGGTTTAGGTTTTGGCAGCACCGTGGAGGAGGGCACCAGACGGCGGATAACCGGCTCATCTTTCTCCTGCAACTCTTTCAGCAGGTTAGGGGAGATGGTCAGCCGGTCGCAGCCGGTGAGGGCCAGGATCTGTTCGGTCCGGCGGAAGCTGGCGCCCATCACGATGGTTTCGTAGCGGTGTTGCTTATAGTAATCGTAGATATTGCGAACGGATTTTACGCCGGGATCCTCATCCACCACATAGGGGTCCATCGGCTGGCGGGCCTGATACCAGTCGTAGATACGCCCGACGAACGGTGAAACCAGATGCACCCCGGCTTCGGCGCAGGCACGCGCCTGAGCGAAGGAGAAGAGCAGGGTCAGGTTACAGTTGATCCCCTCTTTCTCCAGCACTTCGGCCGCGCGGATCCCCTCCCAGGTGGAGGCCAGCTTGATCAGAATGCGCGATTTCTCCACATCCTGCTCCTCGTAGAGCTGCACAATCTGCCGCGCTTTGGCGATGCTCTTCTCCTGGTCGAACGACAGCCGGGCGTCCACTTCGGTAGAGACGCGCCCCGGAATACTTTTCAGAATTTCGCTACCGATATTCACCGCCAGTTTGTCGCTGGCCTCGGCAACCTGTTGCTCTTTGGTCTTGCCACGGGCTTTACCAAACGTAATAGCGTCGTCAATCAGGTGCGAGAAGTGCTCAAGCCCGGCGGCTTTCAGCAGCAGCGACGGGTTGGTGGTCGCATCCTGGGGTTGATAATGGCGAATAGACTCGATATCACCGCTGTCAGCCACGACTGTGGTGAATTGTTTGATGCCGTCTAGTTGGTTCATAAATGATGACTCCTTGAAAATAAAAGAGTTGGTGGAGTGTGTTAGATCACACTTCTGCGAAATTCGCGATGGACTTAACAAAAAAGCATAGCAGACGGACATGGTCTTGCTTCGCTGGGCAGGTAACATGATTGTTATAAATTGATAACAATTTTTGTTTTTGGATAGTGAGACTTTGGCACCCTTCAAAGTTTGAACCGCAGTCAGCAGCGATACTATCCGCCACCCTGGGTGAACTCAGACCATAACAACATCACCCATTTTGAACGACACGTGAAAGGAACCTTACAATGGACGATCAGTTGAAACAGAGTGCCCTCGATTTTCATGAATTCCCTGTACCCGGCAAAATTCAGGTCTCCCCCACCAAGCCTCTCGCAACCCAGCGCGATCTGGCGCTGGCTTACTCCCCGGGCGTGGCTGCGCCGTGCCTCGAAATCGAAAAAGATCCGCTGGCGGCCTACAAATACACCGCCCGCGGCAACCTGGTGGCGGTGATCTCCAACGGCACCGCGGTGCTGGGGCTGGGGAATATCGGGGCGCTGGCCGGTAAACCGGTCATGGAAGGGAAAGGGGTACTGTTCAAGAAATTCGCCGGTATCGACGTGTTCGATATTGAAGTGGACGAGCTCGACCCGGACAAATTTATCAACGTGGTGGCCGCGCTGGAGCCGACCTTTGGCGGCATCAACCTGGAAGATATCAAGGCGCCGGAATGTTTCTATATCGAGCAGAAACTGCGCGAGCGGATGAACATTCCGGTGTTCCACGACGATCAGCACGGAACCGCCATCATCAGCACCGCCGCTATCCTCAATGGCCTGCGGGTGGTGGAGAAAAACCTCTCTGACGTGCGCATGGTGGTCTCCGGTGCGGGTGCGGCAGCTATCGCCTGTATGAACCTGCTGGTGGCGCTGGGGATGCAGAAGCACAACATCGTGGTCTGCGACTCCAAAGGCGTTATTTATAAAGGCCGCGAAGCCAACATGGCGGAGACCAAAGCTGCCTACGCCGTGGAGGATGACGGCAGGCGCACTCTGGCAGAGGTGGTGGAGGGCGCAGATATCTTCCTTGGCTGCTCGGGCCCGAAAGTGCTGAACGAAGAGATGGTGATGAAGATGGCGCGCGCGCCGTTAATCCTCGCCCTGGCCAACCCGGAGCCGGAGATCCTGCCCCCGCTGGCGAAAGCGGTACGCCCGGATGCCATTATCTGTACCGGTCGTTCAGACTACCCAAACCAGGTGAACAACGTTCTCTGCTTCCCGTTCATCTTCCGCGGGGCGCTGGACGTCGGCGCGACCGCCATCAACGAAGAGATGAAGCTGGCAGCGGTTCACGCCATTGCCGAGCTGGCCCATGCGGAGCAGAGCGAAGTGGTGGCCTCCGCCTATGGCGATCAGGATCTGAGCTTTGGCCCGGATTACATTATTCCGAAGCCGTTCGATCCGCGTCTGATTGTCAAAATTGCGCCAGCGGTGGCGAAAGCGGCGATGGATTCCGGCGTGGCAACGCGCCCGATCGCCGACTTTGATGCCTACGTCGATAAACTCACCGAATTCGTCTACAAAACCAACCTGTTCATGAAGCCGATCTTCTCCCAGGCGCGCGCGGACGCAAAACGCGTGGTGCTGGCGGAAGGGGAGGAGGCGCGCGTCCTGCACGCCACTCAGGAGCTGGTAAGCCTGGGGCTGGCAAAGCCGATCCTGATTGGTCGTCCGAGCGTGATCGAGATGCGTATCCAGAAGCTGGGTCTGCAGATCAAGCCAGGCGTCGATTTCGAGATCGTCAACAATGAATCCGATCCACGCTTCAAGGAGTACTGGAGCGAGTACTACAGCATCATGAAGCGCCGGGGGATCACCCAGGAGCAGGCGCAGCGGGCGGTGATCGGCAACACCACGGTGATCGGGGCGATCATGGTGCACCGCGGTGAAGCCGACGCGCTGATCTGCGGCACCATCGGTGAGTACCATGAGCACTTCAGCGTGGTGCAGGAGATCTTCGGCTATCGCGACAACGTGCATACTGCCGGGGCGATGAATGCGCTGCTGCTGCCAAGCGGTAACACCTTTATTGCCGATACCTACGTCAACGACGATCCGACCCCGGAACAGCTGGCGGAAATTACGGTGATGGCGGCGGAAACGGTGCGTCGCTTCGGTATCGAACCGAAGGTGGCGCTGCTGTCGCACTCCAACTTTGGCTCATCCAAATCGGCTGCCGCCTGCAAAATGCGCCAGACGCTGGCGCTGGTGCGCGAGCGCGCGCCGGAGCTGATGATCGACGGGGAGATGCATGGCGATGCCGCGCTGGTGGAGAGCATCCGTAACGAGCGGATGCCGGACAGCCCGCTGAAAGGCTCTGCCAACGTACTGATCATGCCGAACGTGGAAGCGGCGCGTATCAGCTACAACCTGCTGCGCGTCTCCAGTTCAGAAGGGGTGACCGTCGGGCCGGTGTTGATGGGGGTGGCGAAACCGGTGCATGTATTAACCCCGATTGCCTCGGTGCGCCGTATCGTGAACATGGTGGCGCTGGCGGTGGTTGAGGCGCAGACGCAGCCGCTGTAGTGGGTAAGTGTCGGGTGGCACTTTCGCTTACCCGACCTGTAGGTCGGGCAAGCGCAGCGCTGCCTGGGGTTAAACCCAGTCGCGAACCTTAATAAAATCCTTCAGGGCAGCCTCCGGGCTGCCTTCTTTTGGCTCATAGCTGTACTCCCAGCGCACCAGCGGCGGCATCGACATCAGAATCGACTCCGTGCGCCCGCCGGTTTGCAGACCGAACAGCGTCCCGCGGTCCCAGACCAGGTTAAACTCCACGTAGCGCCCGCGGCGATAGAGCTGGAACTCGCGCTCGCGCACCCCGTAATTGTGGTTTTTCCGCCGCTCGACAATCGGCAGGTACGCATCGGTATAGCCCTTGCCCACAGCCTGCATAAAGCGGAACGCGGTATCAAAATCGGGGGTGTTGAGATCGTCAAAGAACAGCCCGCCAATGCCGCGCTGCTCGTCGCGATGCTTCAGGTAAAAATAGTCGTCGCACCACTTCTTGTATTTCGGATAGACCTCGTCGCCAAAAGGCTGACACAGATCGCGGGCGGTCTGGTGCCAGTGCACCGCGTCCTCTTCAAAGCCGTAATAAGGCGTTAAGTCGAAGCCGCCACCGAACCACCACACCGGCTCAGCACCCGGTTTTTCGGCGATAAAAAAGCGCACATTAGCGTGGCTGGTCGGTACAAAGGGGTTATGTGGGTGCACCACCAGCGAGACGCCCATTGCCTCAAAGCTGCGGCCTGCCAGCTCCGGGCGGTGCGCGGTGGCCGAGGCGGGCATCGCGTCGCCGTGGACGTGGGAGAAGTTAACCCCGGCCTGCTCGAACACGCCGCCGTTGCGCAGTACGCGGCTGCGTCCGCCGCCACCGGCCTCGCGCTGCCACTCGTCCTGCTGGAATTCACCGCCATCGACGGCGCTCAGTTTCTGGCAAATGTCATCCTGCAGTTGCAGCAGAAAGGTTTTAACCAGCTGTGCATTGGGTTTCATCAACGTTTCCTGGAGTGCGCTTTCTGGTTATCGAACCAGTTAAAGTAACTGATAATGCCGGAGGCAATCGCGTTGGCGATCTTCTGGCGAAACGCCGTCGTGCCGAGCAGACGCTCCTCTTCCGGGTTGGTAATAAAAGAGGTTTCCACCAGCACTGATGGAATCGACGGCGATTTCAACACCACAAACGCCGCCTGCTCGGTGCCTTTACTGTGCAGACGGTGTACCGGCTTAATCTTCTTCAGAATATGCGAGCCGAGCGTCAGGCTGTTTTTGATGGTATCCGTCTGAACAAGGTCAAACAGCACCTGCTGCAGGAGATGATCTTTGTCGGTGGTTTTCTTTCCGGCCACTTCATCCGCGCGGTTTTCCCGGTCGGAGAGGTATTTTGCCATGGCGCTACTGGCGCCGCGGTTGGAGAGGGCAAATACCGATGCCCCCGCCGCCGACGGGTTAGTAAAGCCGTCGGCATGTATCGACATAAACAGATCCGCGCCGTGCTTGTGGGCGATCTCCACGCGGTCGTACAGCGGAATGAAGGTGTCGCCGGTGCGGGTCAGGCGGGCGTCAATGCCGTTGTTGCGTAAAATCGACCGGACATTTTTTGCAATTGCCAGCACAACGTGTTTTTCTTTCGATCCGTTTCTGCCAATGGCGCCGGTATCAATGCCGCCGTGACCCGGATCGAGCATCACCAGACGCTTCGCGCCGGGTTTTTTGGTTTTGGGTTTACTGTGTCCGTTACTGGTTTTGAGCGTGCTCTCGTCTTTTGCCTGAGCCTGCTTTGCGATGCCCGTTAACGTTAAGGCCGCCAGCCCCGCTTTGAGAACCTGACGACGCGATGTGAGTGCTTTTAATGGTTTGAATGTGCTCATGCGGCCTGAATTGTAAAAATTGGGGTCCTGGTGTTATATCGTATCGTCTTTTCCGTTACGACAGTCCATGTGGCGAATTGTTTTACTTTTCATTTCAATACGTGACAAAGTGCCATTATGCCAAATTTTCAGGCGTTTTTCGCGGGATATTGGCGAAAGCGGGCGTTCGCGTCATAATCACTGTTTTTGAACCCAAAAAGGCGGTTAATACCATGGAGATACGTGTTTTTCGCCAGGCAGACTTCGAAGAGGTGATCACTCTCTGGGAGCGCTGCGAGCTCCTGCGACCGTGGAACGATCCGGAGATGGACATCGAGCGCAAGCTCAATCATGACGTCAGCCTGTTTTTGGTGGCGGAGGTGAACGGCGAAGTGGTAGGCACCGTAATGGGCGGCTACGACGGGCATCGCGGCTCGGCGTACTATCTGGGCGTGCACCCGGAGTTTCGCGGGCGTGGTATCGCCAACGCGCTGCTCAATCGTCTGGAAAAGAAACTGATCGCCCGCGGCTGTCCAAAAATTCAGATCATGGTGCGGGAAGATAACGACATGGTACTGGGTATGTACGAGCGTCTTAACTATGAACATGCCGACGTGCTGACGCTGGGCAAGCGCCTGATAGAAGATGAAGAGTATTGATTTTCACCCGGGCGACTATGACAGCTATGGCCGGGTACGCCTGCCGTTTCTGTTCTGGTGCGTGCTGCTCCTTCAGGCGCGCACCTGGGTGCTGTTCGTGCTGGCTGGCGCCTCCCGGGATCAGGGCAACACGCTGCTGAGCCTGTTTTATCCCGATCGCAATAACTTCTGGCTCGGGCTGCTGCCGGGGCTCCCGGCAGTAGTTGCCTTTTTACTGAGCGGGCGACGTCATCTCTGGCCGCGCCTGTGGCGTGCGCTGCACGGGCTGCTTATCCTTGCCCAGGGTGTGTTGCTGTGCTGGCAGCCGCTGCTGTGGCTGAACGGCGAAGCCCTGAGCGGCCCAGGCATTGCGCTGGTGGTGGCCGATATTGTGGCGCTGCTGTGGCTGCTGACCCATCCTCGTCTGCGCGCCTGTTTCACCCCCGAGAAAGATTAAACGGCACTTTTTAGCGATGCTGTACTCCAACAAGCGTTCAAATAACCAGAAAGGGACTCCCGATGAAATCGCTGCGTTTACTGTTATGTGCGCTCCCCGTTGTCCTGACGGGCTGCTCAACGCTTTCCGCCGTTAACTGGTCTGCGGCTTATCCCTGGAACTGGTTCGGCTCATCCAGCGATGTGACTGAGCAGGGGGTGGGCAACCTCACCGCCGCCACGCCGCTGGAACAGAGCGCCATCGAATCGGCATTAGGCGGTGATTACCGGCTGCGCAGCGGCATGAAAACCGAGAACGGCAACATTGTGCACTATTACGAAGCACTGAAAGATGACCAACTGGCCCTGGTGATTAACGGTAATAAAGAGACGGTGACGCGCATCGAGGTGCTGGATAGCGACATCGAAACTGACACTGGGGTGAAGATCGGTACTCCGTTCAGCGACCTCTATCAGAAAGCCTACGGCAACTGCGCGAGCGCCCCTGCAGAAGAGGGGGTGGCGGTAGAGTGCAAGGCGGAAGGCAGCCAGCATATCAGCTATCAGTTCAGCGGAACCTGGAATGGCCCGCAAGGGTTAATGCCCTCTGACGACACCCTGAAAAACTGGAAAGTCAGCAAAATTATCTGGCAGCAGTAAATTGCGCCTGGACAAGCCGCCTCGCTGAAAAAGCGGGTATAATCGCCGCCAACCATGCCACGACTTCGTGGCATCTTTTTTTCAGGAGGAGCGATGTCTCAGGTTCAGAGTGGCATTTTGCCAGAACATTGCCGCGCGGCGATTTGGATCGAAGCCAATGTCAAAGGGGATGTTGATGCCCTGCGTGCGGCCAGCAAAGTCTTTATTGATAACGTGGCCACCTTCCAGGCCAAATTCCCGGATGCCCACTGCGGCGCAGTGGTGGCATTTGGTCACAACGTCTGGCGTCAGCTGAGCGGCGGAGAAGGGGCCGAAGAGTTGAAAGACTTTGTCCCTTACGGTAAAGGTCTGGCTCCGGCCACCCAGTACGACGTGCTGATCCATATTCTCTCTCTGCGTCACGACGTGAACTTCTCCATCGCCCAGGCTGCGATGGCTGCCTTTGGCGACTGCGTTGAAGTAAAAGAAGAGATCCACGGTTTCCGCTGGGTGGAAGAGCGCGATCTGAGTGGCTTTGTTGACGGCACCGAAAATCCGGCAGGGGACGAGATCCGTCGTGAAGTCGCGGTGATCAAAGAGGGCGTGGACGCGGGCGGCAGTTACGTCTTCGTCCAGCGCTGGGAGCACAACCTCAAACAGCTCAACCGCATGAGCGTACACGACCAGGAGATGATGATTGGCCGCACCAAAGAGGCCAATGAAGAGATCGACGGCGACGATCGCCCGGCGACCTCTCACCTGAGCCGCGTGGATCTGAAAGAGGATGGCAAAGGGCTGAAGATTGTCCGCCAGAGCCTGCCGTATGGTACCGCCAGCGGCATACACGGCCTCTACTTCTGCGCCTACTGCGCGCGTCTGTATAACATTGAACAGCAGCTGCTGAGCATGTTTGGCGATACCGACGGCAAGCGCGACGCGATGCTGCGTTTCACCAAAC
The DNA here is from genome assembly GCF_055805075.1 of Leclercia sp. GHBNCSD. Classification (NCBI taxonomy): domain Bacteria; kingdom Pseudomonadati; phylum Pseudomonadota; class Gammaproteobacteria; order Enterobacterales; family Enterobacteriaceae; genus Leclercia; species Leclercia sp. GHBNCSD. Next base: position 3,275,915 of record NZ_JBQVYO010000001.1, read on the forward strand.
CGGTGACCGGCGGCTACTACTTTGCGCCATCCATCGAGCGTCTGCTGGCATTATAAAACGGCACTCCTTTCACAGGCCGGGCAAGCGTAAGCGCCACCCGGCACTTTTCCCGCACCCTTATTCCCTTTTCTGCTTCCAAATCACTAAACGGTATATAAAACCGTTACTCCTTTAGTACGCGTTATAAATATCATGACCCTGAGAAAAACATCACATCTTAAGGGTGCGCAATGGCCATTACTGTACTGAAAAAAGGATCTCTGGTGCTGGCAGCTTCAGTGTTGCTGGTCGCGCAGGCGCAGGCAACCGAGCTGCTGAACAGCTCCTATGATGTCTCGCGCGAGCTGTTTGCCGCCCTGAACCCGCCCTTCGAACAGCAGTGGGCGAAAGAGAATAACGGCGATAAGCTGACCATTAAGCAGTCTCATGCCGGCTCGTCGAAACAGGCGCTGGCCATTCTGCAGGGGCTGAAGGCCGATGTGGTCACCTATAACCAGGTCACTGATGTGCAGATCCTGCACGATAAAGGCAAGCTGATCCCGGCCAACTGGCAGAGCCGTCTGCCAAACAACAGCTCGCCGTTCTACTCAACCATGGGCTTCCTGGTACGTAAGGGCAACCCAAAGAACATCCACGACTGGAACGACCTGGTGCGTTCTGACGTGAAGCTGATCTTCCCGAACCCGAAAACCTCCGGCAACGCCCGTTACACTTACCTGGCCGCCTGGGGCGCCGCAGACAAAGCGGACGGCAACGATAAAGCCAAAACTGAACAGTTCATGACCCAGTTCCTGAAAAACGTTGAAGTGTTTGATACCGGCGGTCGCGGTGCCACCACCACCTTCGCGGAACGCGGTCTGGGCGATGTGCTGATCAGCTTTGAATCGGAAGTGAACAACATCCGTAAGCAGTACGAAGCCCAGGGCTTTGAAGTGGTTATCCCGAAAACCAACGTTCTGGCGGAGTTCCCGGTAGCGTGGGTGGATAAAAATATCGAAGCCAACGGCACGGAGAAGGCGGCAAAAGCCTATCTCAACTATCTCTACAGCCCGCAGGCGCAGACGGTGATCACCGATTACTACTATCGCGTGAATAACCCGGACGTGATGAACAAGCTGAAAGACAAATTCCCGCAGACCGAGCTGTTCCGCGTGGAAGAGCACTTTGGTGCCTGGCCTGAGGTGATGAAGACCCATTTCGCCAGCGGCGGTGAGTTAGACAAACTGTTGGCGGCGGGGCGTAAGTAATGTTTGCAGTTTCCTCCAGACGTGTGCTGCCGGGCTTTACCTTAAGCCTCGGGACCAGCCTGCTGTTCGTCTGTCTCATTTTGTTATTACCGCTCAGCGCGCTGGTGGTCCAGCTCTCTGAGATGAGCTGGTCCCAGTACTGGGAGGTGATCAGCAATCCGCAGGTGGTGGAGGCCTATAAAGTGACGCTGCTGTCGGCGTTTGTTGCCTCCCTGTTTAACGGCGTGTTCGGCCTGCTGATGGCGTGGATCTTAACTCGCTACCGTTTTCCGGGCCGCACGCTGCTGGATGCTCTGATGGATTTACCCTTCGCGCTGCCCACCGCGGTGGCGGGCCTGACCCTGGCCTCGCTGTTTTCCGTCAACGGTTTTTACGGCGAGTGGCTGGCGAAGTTTGATATCAAAGTGACCTATACCTGGCTCGGCATTGCGGTGGCGATGGCCTTTACCAGCATCCCGTTTGTGGTGCGAACCGTGCAGCCGGTGCTGGAAGAGTTAGGCCCGGAATATGAAGAGGCGGCAGAAACGCTGGGCGCAACGCGCTGGCAGAGCTTCCGCAAGGTGGTACTGCCTGAGCTTTCTCCGGCCCTGCTGGCGGGCGTGGCGCTGTCGTTCACCCGCAGCCTCGGTGAGTTTGGCGCGGTGATTTTTATCGCCGGTAACATCGCGTGGAAAACCGAAGTGACCTCGCTGATGATTTTTGTTCGCCTGCAGGAGTTTGATTACCCGGCGGCGAGCGCCATTGCCTCGGTGATCCTGGCGGCATCGCTGCTGCTGCTGTTCTCGATTAACACTCTGCAAAGTCGCTTTGGTCGACGCGTGGTAGGTCACTGATGGCGGAAATCACTCAATTGAAACGCTACGACGCTCCCCGTATCAACTGGGGAAAATGGGTGCTGATTGGCACCGGCGTGATGGTATCGGCCTTCATTCTGGTCGTGCCGATGGTCTATATCTTTGTCCAGGCGTTCAGTAAAGGGATTATGCCCGCGCTGCACAATCTGGCCGACCCGGACATGCTGCATGCCATCTGGCTGACGGTAATGATTGCGCTTATCACCGTGCCGGTGAACCTGGTGTTCGGTGTTCTGCTGGCCTGGCTGGTCACCCGCTTTAACTTCCCGGGCCGCCAGCTGCTGCTGACCCTGCTGGACATTCCATTTGCGGTTTCACCGGTGGTGGCCGGTCTGGTCTATCTGCTCTTCTACGGCTCCAACGGCCCGCTGGGCGGCTGGCTGGATGAGCATAACCTGCAGATCATGTTCGCCTGGCCGGGCATGGTGCTGGTTACGATATTTGTCACCTGTCCGTTTGTGGTACGTGAGCTGGTGCCGGTGATGTTAAGCCAGGGCAGCAACGAAGACGAAGCGGCGGTGCTGCTGGGCGCATCCGGCTGGCAGATGTTCCGCCGCGTCACCCTGCCGAATATCCGCTGGGCGCTGCTCTATGGCGTAGTGTTGACGAACGCCCGTGCAATTGGCGAGTTCGGGGCCGTTTCTGTTGTATCCGGCTCCATTCGCGGTGAAACCCTGTCGCTGCCGTTACAGATTGAACTGCTGCAGCAGGACTACAACACCATCGGCTCCTTTACCGCCGCAGCGTTGCTGACGCTGATGGCTATTTTGACCCTGTTTTTGAAGAGTGTGGTGCAGTGGCGTTTAGAGAATCAGGAAAAACGTCAGCATCAGGAGGGAAATCATGAGCATTGAGATTGCCAATATTAAGAAGTCTTTTGGTCGCACCCAGGTGCTGAATGATATCTCGCTGGATATCCCTTCCGGACAAATGGTGGCGCTGCTGGGGCCGTCTGGCTCCGGTAAAACCACGCTGCTGCGTATCATCGCCGGTCTCGAGCATCAGACCAGCGGGCACATCCGCTTCCACGGCACTGACGTGAGCCGCCTGCATGCCCGCGACCGTAAAGTGGGCTTTGTGTTCCAGCATTACGCCCTGTTCCGCCACATGACGGTGTTCGATAACATCGCCTTTGGCCTGACGGTGCTGCCGCGTCGTGAACGTCCGGACGCCGCCACCATCAAGGCGAAAGTTACCAAACTGCTGGAGATGGTGCAGCTGGCTCACCTGGCTGATCGTTATCCGGCGCAGCTCTCCGGCGGCCAGAAACAGCGTGTGGCCTTAGCGCGCGCCCTCGCCGTTGAGCCGCAAATCCTGCTGCTGGACGAACCCTTTGGCGCGCTGGATGCGCAGGTGCGTAAAGAGCTTCGCCGCTGGCTGCGTCAGCTGCATGAGGAGCTGAAATTCACCAGCGTCTTCGTGACCCACGATCAGGAAGAGGCGATGGAAGTGGCCGACCGGGTGGTGGTAATGAGCCAGGGGAATATCGAACAGGTTGATGAGCCTGAGCAGCTCTGGCGTGAACCGGCGACCCGCTTCGTGCTGGAGTTTATGGGTGAAGTGAACCGACTGCACGGCAATATCCGCGGCGGCCAGTTCCATGTCGGGGCCCACCGCTGGCCGCTGGGTTACACCCCTGGCTATCAGGGGCCGGTCGATCTCTTCCTGCGTCCGTGGGAAGTGGATGTCAGCCGTCGCACCAGTCTCGACTCGCCGCTGCCGGTCCAGGTGCTGGAAGCCAGCCCGAAAGGTCATTACACCCAACTGGTCGTCCAGCCGCTGGGCTGGTACAACGAACCGCTGACGGTGGTGATGCGCGACGAGGAGCCGCCGCACCGCGGTGAACGCCTGTTTGTCGGCCTGCAACATGCGCGCATTTACCATGATAAGGATCGCATCGAGACGCGGGGAGATCTTGCTCTGGCGGAATCTGCCTGATAGGTTAACGCCACGTAGTTTTGCCGGGTGGCGCTGCGCTTACCCGGCCTACGATATGCTCTGTGTAGGCCCGGTAAGCGTCAGCGCCACCGGGCTTTTTATTGGACAGCGGTCATGAACACATTAGAACAAACCATCGGCAACACCCCTCTGATCAAGCTGCAACGGATGGGGCCGGATAACGGCAGCGAAATCTGGATCAAACTGGAAGGCAACAACCCGGCGGGTTCGGTGAAGGATCGTGCCGCGCTGTCGATGATTGTCCAGGCGGAAAAGCGCGGTGAAATCAAGCCCGGCGATGTGCTGATCGAGGCGACCAGCGGGAACACCGGCATTGCGCTGGCCATGATCGCCGCCCTCAAAGGCTATCGCATGAAGCTGCTGATGCCGGACAACATGAGCCAGGAGCGCCGTGCCGCGATGCGGGCCTATGGTGCCGAGTTAATTCTGGTCAGTAAAGAGCAGGGTATGGAGGGGGCTCGCGATCTGGCTCTTGAGATGGCGAACCGGGGCGAAGGTAAGCTGCTGGATCAATTCAACAACCCCGATAACCCCTATGCCCATTACACCACCACCGGCCCGGAGATCTGGCAGCAGACCGAAGGCCGCATCACCCATTTTGTCTCCAGCATGGGAACCACGGGCACCATCACCGGCGTCTCCCGTTTTCTGCGTGAGCAGGAAAAAGCGGTCACCATTGTTGGCCTGCAGCCGGAAGAGGGGAGCAGCATCCCGGGTATTCGCCGCTGGCCTGCGGAGTACATGCCGGGCATTTTTAATGCTCAGCTTGTGGACCAGGTGCTGGATATTCACCAGCGCGAGGCGGAAAATACCATGCGTGAACTGGCCGTACGCGAAGGTGTTTTCTGCGGCGTCAGTTCAGGCGGCGCGGTAGCGGGCGCCCTGCGCATTGCACAGGCGGTGCCGGGCGCGGTGGTGGTGGCGATCGTCTGCGATCGCGGCGATCGCTATCTCTCTACCGGCGTGTTTGGTGAGGAGAGCTATACGCAAGGGGCAGGGATCTAAAGGCGATGGAGATGATTTTATTCCGGGATAAAACCCGGGCGCAGCAGAGCGATATTGTGGCGGTTCAGTCGCAGGTGGTGTACGGCAGCGTGGGTAACAGCATTGCGGTGCCTAATATTCGCCAGCATCGCCTCAACGTGACGGCGATACCAACCGTGCTGTTCAGTAATACCCCCCACTACGACACCTTTTACGGTGGGGTGATCCCCGACGAGTGGTTCAGCGGCTACCTGCAGGCGCTGGAAGAGCGGGACATTTTGCGGGAGCTGAAAGCGGTCACCACCGGCTACATGGGCAGCGCCAGCCAGATTATCCTGCTGGCGAACTGGCTGCGCACGATTAAGGCACAGCATCCGGATCTCTTTATCCTGGTGGACCCGGTCATTGGCGACACCGACAGCGGAACCTACGTTAAACCCGAAATCCCGGAAGCCTACCGTCAGCATCTGCTGCCGCTGGCGCAGGGGATTACGCCCAATGTCTACGAGCTGGAAGTGCTCAGTGGCAAATCGTGTCGGGATAACGCCAGCGCCATTGCCGCGGCAAAAGGGCTACTTTCTGATACGCTGCAGTGGGTAGCGATTACCAGCGCCCCCGTGGCTGGTGACGCTGACGCTATTCATGTAGTGTTGGTATCCCATGACGAGGTGACAATCAGTACCCATCCCCGCGTCAACGTCGATCTTAAAGGTACTGGCGATCTCTTCTGTTCAGAGCTTGTCAGCGCGCTGGTGCAGAATGAGAGCGTGGCGGCGGCGATAAGCCGTGCAGGGGAGAGGGTGACGCAGGTCATGCAGTATACTCAGGAAAAAGGGTACGACGAGCTGGTTTTACCTCTCTGACAAACAAAAATGGCGCCCGAAGGCGCCATTTTTCTGTGCGGCAAAAATTACTTTTTGATGCGGATAACCGGGGTTTCACCCACGGTGACGCTGCCGGACAGTTTAATCAACTCTTTGATTTCGTCCATGTTGGAGATAACAACCGGCGTCAGGGTAGACTTGGCTTTCTCTTCCAGCAGTGGCAGATCGAATTCAATCACCGGATCGCCAACTTTAACGCGCTGGCCTTCTTCAGCGATACGCTTGAAGCCTTCGCCTTTCAGTTCAACAGTGTCGATACCGAAGTGAACGAACAGCTCAATACCGCTATCGGATTCGATAGAGAATGCATGGTTGGTTTCAAAAATCTTACCAATCGTGCCGTCAACCGGTGCAACCATTTTGTTACCGGTTGGTTTGATAGCAATGCCATCACCAACGATTTTCTCAGCAAATACGACATCTGGCACGTCTTCGATGTTGACGATCTCACCAGACAGCGGAGCAACAATCTCAATAGTTCCGGTGTCGTTATTGCCTTTGTCACCGAATAGTTTACTAAATAAACCCATTAGACTTCTCTCCTAAGCAGTAATTTGGGCCGCATCTCGTGGATTAGCAGATTGTTTTTTCTTCAATGAACTTGTTAACCAGCGTCATTAACTCGTCCGTTGTCGGTTGAGCAAGAGCCTGCTCTGCTAACACCTTCGCATCTTCGAAGTTCGTGTTACGGATAATCTTCTTGATACGCGGGATGGAAATGGCGCTCATAGAGAATTCGTCCAGACCCATACCCAGCAACAGAAGTGTAGCACGTTCATCGCCTGCAAGCTCACCACACATGCCTGTCCACTTACCTTCTGCATGAGAAGCATCAATAACTTGCTTGATCAAGTTCAGTACGGACGGGGACATTGGCTGGTAAAGATGTGAAATCATATCATTACCACGGTCAACTGCCAGGGTGTACTGGGTTAAATCGTTGGTACCAATACTAAAGAAGTCCACTTCTTTGGCTAAATGACGGGCAATCGTCGCGGCAGCAGGGGTTTCTACCATCACGCCAACTTCGATAGCTTCGTCGAATGCTTTACCTTCGTCGCGCAGTTCCTGTTTGAAGATTTCGATCTCTTTCTTCAGTGAACGCACCTCTTCAACAGAGATGATCATCGGGAACATGATGCGCAGTTTACCGAAAGCGGAGGCGCGCAGGATAGCGCGGACCTGGTCGCGCAGGATCTCTTTACGATCCATTGCGATACGCACGGCACGCCAGCCCAGGAACGGGTTCTCTTCTTTCGGGAAGTTCATGTACGGCAGCTCTTTGTCGCCGCCGATGTCCATAGTACGGACGATAACGGCCTGGGAGCCACAGGCTTCAGCAACCGCTTTATAGGCAGCGAACTGCTCTTCTTCGGTTGGCAGGGCGTCACGGTCCATGAACAGGAATTCAGTACGATAGAGACCGACACCTTCCGCGCCGTTGCGCTCAGCGCCATCGACGTCGCGTACGGTACCGATGTTTGCGCACACTTCTACCTGATGACCATCCAGCGTAATAGCTGGCAGATCTTTCAGCTTAGCGAGTTCCGCTTTTTCAGTCGCAACCTGCTCCTGAACGGTACGCAGTTTTTCGATCTCTTCGTTAGTTGGGTTGACGTAAACCACGTTGTTTACGGCATCCAGAATCAGATAATCGTCGTTTTTCACCTGTGCGGTCACGCTACCGGTACCCACGATGGCTGGCAGCTCCAGAGAACGCGCCATGATAGAGGTGTGGGAGGTACGGCCACCCGCGTCGGTGATGAAACCCAGCACCTTGTTCAGGTTCAGCTGTGCGGTTTCTGACGGGGTCAGGTCGGCAGCAACCAGGATGACTTCATCCTGAATCGCGCTCAGATCGATAATGGCAAGGCCAAGGATGTTGCGCAGCAGGCGCTTACCGATATCACGCACGTCAGCCGCGCGTTCTTTCAGGTATTCATCGTCCAGCTCTTCCAGGGCAGATGCCTGACCTTCGATAACTTCATGCGCAGCGGCATCCGCTGTCATGCCTTTATCTTTAATCAGGGCTATGATTTCCTGCTCAAGCTCCTCATCTTCGAGCAACATAATGTGCCCTTCGAAGATGGCTTCTTTTTCTTCACCGAAAGTTTCGCCAGCTTTAGTTTTGATCGCTTCCAGTTGCGCAGATGCTTTTGCACGGCCACTCAGAAAACGTTCAACTTCCTGATTTACCTTATCAGCAGAAATTTTTTTCCGGTCGATGACGATCTCGTCTTCTTTCAACAGAAGTGCTTTGCCGAAAGCGATACCCGGGGATGCTAAAATGCCTGAAATCATAACCCTACCTTACTTGTGACTGATATTTAAAAGAACCCGGATACTTACTCGAGCTCAGCCATCAGTTTAACCAGATGCTCAACTGCTTTCTGCTCGTCTTCGCCTTCCGCGGAGATGGTCACAACGGTGCCCTGAGTCAGACCCAGAGTCTGCAGTTTGAACAGGCTTTTTGCGCTTGCGCTTTTGCCGTTGGAAGTCACAGTGATCTCAGAAGTGAAGCCTTTTGCTTCTTTAACAAACTGAGCAGCAGGGCGGGTGTGCAGACCGTTCGGAGCGGTAATGGTAACTTCTTGCTGGAACATTGTATTTCCCCAACTTATTGGTTTAGTGTTGTGGAACTAAAGTCTAGCCTGGCGGCAGGACTTTAGCCTGTATTGTTAGCACCGGCTTAACGGCACGAGGCACAAATGTGTCAAACGTATTCCGGCACTGGCATGTCAGGCTGCTGACGTCTCGCTCGACATTAAACATTATGCCGCGAAAGCAAGACTTGAACCAAATCATAAAATCGATTCAGCAGCGCGAATTCCTGGATCGATTAATTTCGTGCTTCAAAATAATTGTCAGCTTAAATACCAGAGCCAACGGGGTTGAGCAATGCCGGAAGAGATAAAAGTTTGAAGCAGGCCACAAAAAAGCACCCAGTTGGGTGCTTTTTTACGCGATATTTACATTCTGGCACTACTGTTGCAGTTCTTTTTCAGTGAAGAGATCGGCAAACAGGGCAGTACTTAAATAACGCTCACCCGACGATGGAAGAATAACCACGATGTTCTTATTGGTAAAGGTTTCATCCTCGAGTAATTTCAACGCGGCGGCTACGGCAGCACCGGAGGAGATACCCGCCAGAATACCCTCTTCTTCCATCAGGCGGCGCGCGGTAGAAATGGCTTCATCGTTGGTGATAGCCACAACTTTATCAATCAGTTTCAGATCCAGGTTGCCCGGAATAAAGCCCGCGCCGATACCCTGAATCTTATGCGGGCCCGGCTTCAGTTCTTCTCCGGCCAGCGCCTGGGCAATGACTGGAGAGTCGGTTGGCTCAACGGCAACGGTAATAAGGTCTTTTTTACCTTTTGTACCTTTAATATAACGGCTCACGCCCGTCAGCGTACCGCCGGTACCCACACCAGAGATAAAGACATCAACCTGACCGTCGGTATCTTCCCAGATCTCCGGACCGGTGGTCTTCTCGTGGATTTCCGGGTTAGCCGGGTTGCTGAACTGCTGCAGCAGCAGGTATTTAGCCGGATCGCTGGCCACAATTTCTTCTGCTTTCTGAATAGCGCCTTTCATGCCTTTTGCGCCTTCGGTTAAGACCAGATTTGCGCCCAGGGCCTTCAGCAGTTTACGACGCTCAATACTCATGGTTTCTGGCATGGTCAGCGTCAGCTTATAACCGCGCGCGGCGGCAACGTAGGCCAGCGCGATACCGGTGTTACCGCTGGTTGGTTCAACCAGCTCAACGCCCGGTTTCAGTACGCCACGCTTTTCCGCATCCCAAATCATGTTGGCACCGATACGGCATTTTACGCTGAAGCTTGGGTTACGAGATTCTACCTTCGCCAGGATGCGTCCATTACCGATACGGTTCAGTCGAACCAGGGGCGTGTGACCGATAGTCAGCGAGTTATCTTCAAAAATCTTACTCATGGCCTGTCCTTAACTGTTTGAAATTGGGATACCGTCCCAGCATACCTGTTGCATAGGTAGGGGGAAGTAAGGAAATCGCATATCTATATGCTGCATAGAAATAATGGGGATCAGTATGGAATAAGGGGCGGCATAAGCCACCCCTCTTTTTAACTTATTTCCACAAAGCGTGTTTGTCGCGATAACAATCCACCCACATCGCCGTCGCGCCGCACACCGCTACCGGCATGATGAAAAGGTTAAGGAACGGAATCATGGTGAACAGGCTGGTCAGCGCGCCAAACTGCATATTGGCCATCTTACGGCTGCGCAGGGCGGTGCGCATCTCTTTGAAGGGCACCTTATGGTTATCAAAGGGATAGTCGCAATACTGGATGGCCAGCATCCACGCACTGAACAGGAACCAGAGTACCGGCGCTACGGTCTGTCCGATGCCGGGAATAAAATAGAGGAGCAGCAGCACGATGGCGCGGGGCAGATACCATGCCAGCTTTTGCCATTCGCGTTTCATAATGCGCGGCAGATCTTTCATGATCCCCAGCACGCCGGTGTCCGGCGGCGTGGCGCCCGTCAACCGCGCTTCCAGCTGTTCGGCGAGCAGACCGTTAAAGGGCGCGGCGATCCAGTTGGCGAGCGTCGAGAAAAAGTAGCCAAACACCAGCAGCACCGAAACGATCGCAATCGGCCATAGTAGATAGCTCAGCCATTGCAGCCAGTCGGGGACATGGCTCATGAGCGCCGGGATCCAGCTGTCCAGACGGGTAAACAGCCACCAGAAGGCGCCCCCCATCAGCAGAACGTTGATCAGCAGAGGCAGGATCACAAAGCGTCTGATGCCGGGCAGGGAAACCAGTTTCCAGCCCTGCGAAAAGTACCAGACGCCGCTGCGTGAAGGGGAAGATGTCGATGAAACCATAACCAGGTTGAGCTCCTTTTATCACAACCAGTGAAATTGCCTGCCTATATTAGCCAGTTGCGGCACGTTGACCAGTTCGGAAATGTTCGAAAAAACAGCAAAAAGCACGATTTAACTCATCTTTATGCTGCGAATGCTCTGCACGCACTTGCACTTGACGTAATCGGCAAATACTCTTAGTGAGTAAATGTTTGCCGTGGTGGCAAGGTGTTAGAACAACAGAGAATATAATGATGCAGGATTTGCGTCTGATATTAATCATTGTTGGCGCGATCGCCATAATCGCTTTACTGGTCCATGGGTTCTGGACCAGCCGTAAAGAGCGCTCTTCTATGTTTCGCGATCGCCCACTGAAGCGCATGAAGTCTACCCGTGACGACGATAGCGATGAGGATATCGACGACATGGAAGATGAGGGTGTGGGTGAAGTACGCGTTCATCGGGCCAATACTGCGCCCGGCGCAGGCCATGGGGAGCATGAAGCGCCTCGTCAGCCTCCGCAGCATCAGTACCAGCCGCCTTACGCCTCTGCACAGCCACGTCCCGCTGCGCCGCAGCCCGTGGCCGAACCGGTACGCCAGCCGCAGCCGCAGCCGCAGCAGCATGAACCTGTGCGACAGCAGCCCGTGCCGCAGCAGCATGAACCTGTGCGTCAGCAGCCGCAATATGCCGCTCAGCCTGAACCACAGCCGCAGCCACAACCTGTCGTACAGCAGGCGTCACAGCCTGTTGCACCAGCGCCGCAACCCGCCCCTGCGCCAGCACCGGTTTCAGAGCCGGAGCCGGTTGTCGAGGCCGCGCCAGTGGCTGAAAAACCACAGCGTAAAGAGACGGTGATTGTCATGAGCGTTGCGGCTCACCAGGGCACCACCCTGAATGGCGACGTGCTGCTTAACAGCATTCATCAGGCGGGCTTTAAATTTGGCGATATGAATATCTTCCATCGCCACCTCAGCCCTGACGGCAGCGGCCCTTCGCTGTTCAGCCTGGCGAATATGGTTAATCCGGGAACCTTCGATCCGGAGATGACCGGTGATTTCACGACGCCGGGCATTACCATCTTTATGCAGGTGCCTTCGTATGGCGATGAACTGCAAAACTTTAAGCTGATGCTGCAGTCCGCTCAGCATATTGCCGATGAAGTCGGCGGTATGGTGCTCGACGATCAGCGTCGAATGATGACGCCGCAGAAACTGCGCGAATATCAGGACCGCATCCGCGAAGTGAAAGAAGCTAACGCGTAAACATTCGCGTTTGTTTCACACCTCCTCAACCCCCGCCTGTCGGGGGTTTTTCTCATTAATGGTGCGACATGGACTCAATCGAACAACAACTCACCGAACTGCGAACCACGCTTCGCCACCATGAATATCTCTATCATGTGATGGATGCGCCGGAAGTGCCGGACGCGGAGTATGACCGTCTGATGCGTGAGCTGCGCGAGCTTGAAGCGCAGCACCCCGAGTTAATCACACCGGACTCGCCAACTCAGCGCGTCGGGGCGGCACCGCTGGCCTTTTTCAGCCAGGTACGTCATGAAGTGCCGATGCTGTCGCTGGATAACGTCTTTGATGAAGAGAGCTTCCTCGCCTTCAACAAACGCGTCCAGGATCGCCTGAAACATACCGATGCCCTGAGCTGGTGCTGCGAGCTGAAGCTGGATGGGCTGGCCGTCAGCATTCTGTACGAAAACGGGGTGATGATCCGCGCGGCCACCCGCGGCGATGGCACCACCGGCGAGGACATTACCGCCAATGTGCGTACCATCCGCGCGATTCCGCTCAAATTACATGGCGAGAACATTCCGGCACGTCTCGAAGTGCGCGGCGAAGTTTTCCTGCCCCAGGCGGGATTTGAAAAAATTAACGAAGAGGCGCGTCGTACCGGCGGCAAAATCTTCGCCAACCCCCGCAATGCCGCCGCCGGATCGCTGCGCCAGCTCGACCCGCGCATTACCGCGAAGCGTCCGCTGACGTTCTTCTGCTATGGGGTCGGCATCCTGGAAGGGGGCGAGCTGCCTGATACCCATCTGGGCCGTTTGCTGCAGTTTAAAGCCTGGGGGCTGCCGGTCAGCAACCGGGTGCAGCTGTGCGACTCGCCGGAGGCCGTGCTGGCGTTTTATCGTCAGGTTGAAGCCGATCGTCCGACGCTGGGCTTCGATATCGACGGGGTGGTGATCAAAGTCAACTCTCTCGCGCTGCAGGAACAGCTTGGCTTTGTCGCCCGTGCGCCGCGCTGGGCGGTAGCCTTTAAGTTCCCGGCGCAGGAGCAGATGACCTTTGTGCGCGACGTTGAGTTCCAGGTGGGCCGTACCGGGGCGATAACGCCGGTGGCGCGTCTGGAGCCGGTTCAGGTGGCTGGGGTACTGGTCAGCAATGCAACCCTGCACAACGCCGATGAGATCGACCGGCTGGGGCTGCGAATTGGCGATAAAGTGGTGATCCGCCGTGCCGGGGATGTGATCCCGCAGGTGGTGAACGTAGTGGAATCAGAGCGTCCTGACTATACGCGCCCCGTTGAGTTCCCGACCCACTGTCCGGTGTGCGGGTCCGACGTTGAGCGCGTCGAAGGAGAGGCCGTAGCCCGCTGTACCGGCGGTTTAGTCTGCGGTGCCCAGCGCAAAGAGTCCCTGAAACATTTCGTCTCCCGCCGGGCGATGGATGTTGACGGTATGGGCGACAAAATCATCGACCAACTGGTAGAGAAAGAGTATGTCCATACGCCAGCCGATCTGTTCCGCCTGACGCCCGGTAAGCTGACCGGGCTGGATCGCATGGGGCCTAAATCTGCCCAGAATGTGGCCGACGCGCTGGAAAAGGCCAAAGAGACCACCTTTGCCCGTTTCCTCTACGCACTGGGGATCCGTGAAGTGGGCGAGGCGACGGCGGCGGGGCTGGCGGGCTATTTCGGTACGCTGGAGGCGCTGGAAAAGGCGACGATCGACGAACTGCAAAAGGTGCCGGACGTTGGCATCGTGGTTGCTACCCACGTCTTTAACTTCTTCTCGGAAGAGAGCAACCGCGACGTTATCGGCCAGCTGCTTAACGAAGGGATTCGCTGGCCTGCGCCGGTGGCGATCAACGCCGACGAGATCGACAGCCCGTTTGCCGGCAAAACCGTGGTGCTGACCGGCAGCCTGAGCCAGCTTTCACGCGATGATGCTAAAGCGCGTCTGACGGCGCTGGGGGCGAAGGTGGCCGGCAGCGTGTCGAAGAAAACCGACCTGGTGATTGCCGGTGAAGCGGCGGGCTCTAAACTTGCCAAAGCGCAGGAGCTGGGCATTACGGTCATCGACGAAGCCGAAATGCTACGTCTGTTGGGAGAGTAACGTGGATAAAGCGCAGCTTATTGAGATTGCCAACACCGAAATGCCGTTCGGCAAGTATAAAGGCCGTCGGCTGATTGACTTGCCGGAAGAGTATTTGCTGTGGTTTGCCCGTAAGGATGAATTTCCTGCCGGGCATCTGGGTGAGCTGATGGCCTTAACGTTGCTGATTAAAACCGAAGGGCTGACCCAGCTGGTTCAGCCCCTGAGACGTCCTTAAACTTTTGCCGCGCGGGCCTGCTCCCGGGCCTGCAACTCATCGGTCTGGCGACGGTAGCGACGCGCCAGCACCGCACAGATCATCAGCTGCAGCTGGTGGAAGATCATCAGCGGCAGCACCATCATCCCAACCACCGAGGCTGGAAACAGTATATTGGCCATCGGGATGCCGTTAGCCAGGCTCTTTTTCGAGCCACAGAAGACAATGGTGATTTCGTCAGCTTTGTTAAACCCAAAGCGGCGAGCGGCAAAGACGTTGATGGCAATGATAATCGCCAGTAGCACCAGGCTGACCACCACGATAAACAGCAGCGATCCGACTCCAACCTTATGCCAGATGCCATGCACCACGGCTTCGCTGAACGCAGAATAGACCACCAGCAAAATCGATGACTGATCGGTTTTGGCGATCCACTTCTTATGTTTCGCCACAAATGCCCCGGTCCAGGGGCGGGAAAGATGTCCCAGCACAAACGGCAGCAGCAGCTGCAGCATGATTTTGCCCACCTGCTCCAGACTGCCCTCCGCGCCATGCATATTCATCACCAGCCCCACCAGCAGCGGCGAAAGGAAAATTCCCAACAGGCTGGAGGCGGAGGCTGAACAGACCGCAGCCGCCACGTTGCCGCCCGCCATGGAGGTAAAGGCGATGGCCGACTGCACCGTAGCTGGCAAAATGCAGAGATAGAGGAAACCGGTATAGAGCGCCGGGTCGACGTTGACCGGTGCCCACCAGGCAAACAGCACGCCCAGGACCGGGAAAACAACAAAGGTGCTGCACATTACCCACAGGTGCAGTCGCCAGTGACTGCCGCCCGCGATAATCGCTTCACGGGAGAGTTTTGCCCCATGCATAAAGAACAGCAGGGCGATGGCGGCAGTGGTTAAGCCTTCAAAGAAGGGGACAAAACCGCCGCGAGCCGGGAAGAAGGAGGCGAGCAGAACCACGACGATAAGAATAAGGGTGAACGGATCAAGAATGCGCAAAAGTTTCATAAATACTCCTGAAAACAGATAACGCTATTGTGCTTAACTCCGTTTGAGAAATAAAATTGATTTATTGCATCAATTTATGAGTAAAACAGATGAATTACTCTCTGCGGCAACTTCGTATATTTGTTACCGTCGCGCAGGCGAAAAGTTTCAGCCGCGCGGGGACGATGATCGGCCTGAGCCAGTCGGCGGTGAGCCATAGCGTGAAAGAGCTGGAGTTACAGACCGGCGTGCGGCTTATCGACCGCACCACCCGTGAGGTGGTGTTAACAGAGGCGGGGCAACAGCTGGCCGCGCGTCTGGAAAGATTGCTGGATGAACTTACCAGCACGCTACGGGATGCAGGCAGAGTAGGGCAACAGCTCTCCGGAACAGTAAGGGTTGCCGCCAGCCAGACCATTTCGGCGCATTTAATTCCACACTGTATCGCGCAAAGTAATCATCAGTATCCGGATATCAATTTTGTGCTCCATGACCGGCCGCAGCAGTGGGTTCTGGAGAGCATCCGCCTGGGAGAGGTGGATTTCGGTATCGTTATCGATCCGGGGCCGGTTAGCGATCTGGAGTGTGAAGAGGTGCTCTCTGAGCCTTTCTTATTGCTGTGCCGGGACGACGATCCCCTTGCTGCTCTGGAGCAGGTGACATGGCAGTCGCTTCAGGGTGCCAAACTGGTGTTACAGGATTACGCCTCTGGCAGTCGGCCACTCATTGATGCGGCTCTGGCAGAGCAGCAGGTAAGGGCGACGATTGTGCAGGAGATTGGTCATCCCGCCACGCTCTTTCCAATGGTGGAAGCCGGAATCGGAATTAGCGTGCTGCCCGCGCTGGCGCTCCCGTTGCCGCAGGGGAGTCGACTGACGGTAAAACGTTTCACTCCAATCATCGAACGGAAGCTGATGCTGGTTCGTCGAAAGAATCGCTCACTTTCGGGGGCCGCCCAGGCATTGTGGGAAGTGGTACGCATGCAGGCGAAGCGGCTGACGCAGGCCCGCATACGCGATCCGCTTTTTAACCCAGAAAACCGTTAAACGTAGATATCAATCTGGTGTTCAGCGGAAGGGGAGTTAACGCCTTCCACTTTAGCCTGCTGTTTATCCTGCTTCTGCAGAGCTTCTTCTGCCTGGCGGCGCTGCAACTGCTGGAGCTGAGCCTGCAACATTTTGATTTGGTTCTGCAGCAGCTCCTGCTGCTTTTTTTTCTCTTCCGCCGAGCCGCTGCCGTTGGCGACCTCTTTCAGCTGTTTGGTCAGTTTAGTGATTTGTGAGGTGAGGCGGCTGATTTGCGACGCAAGGTCATTGCCGGCGGAACTGCTGCTGCCGCTGCTTTGGGTTTGTACGGACGGGGTGGATGTCTGAATGGTTGTCATGACGATAGTCTCTTGCCTAAAAAAGAGATATCGGCAGAAAATTGAAGGGCTTGAGAATAGCTACCTGAAGAGGTAGTAAGCGCATTAATATCGCAGATAGTAAAAAGGCGCCTTTAGGGCGCCTTTTTACATTGGTGGGTTGTGCAGGATGACTCGCTTCGCTCGCCCTTCGGGCCGTCGCCGCAGGCGGCTCCGTTGACTCACTGCGTTCGTCCCGAACCTGCGCAGGTTCGAATCGTTAATATCGCAGATAGCAAAAAGGCGCCTTTAGGGCGCCTTTTTACATTGGTGGGTCGTGCAGGATTCGAACCTGCGACCAATTGATTAAAAGTCAACTGCTCTACCAACTGAGCTAACGACCCGAAGTGGTGGGTGATGACGGGATCGAACCGCCGACCCCCTCCTTGTAAGGGAGGTGCTCTCCCAGCTGAGCTAATCACCCACTTCGGTACTTCATTTACTACTGCAAGAAATCCAGCTGGCGAGAAAGTGGTGGGTGATGACGGGATCGAACCGCCGACCCCCTCCTTGTAAGGGAGGTGCTCTCCCAGCTGAGCTAATCACCCACTTCTCAATTTCTTGCTACACGGCGGAGACTACATAAAGTAGTTGGTGGGTGATGACGGGTTCGAACCGCCGACCCCCTCCTTGTAAGGGAGGTGCTCTCCCAGCTGAGCTAATCACCCCCGCTGTGTGGAGTCGCATTATAGGGAGAGTTGAAAATGAGTCAACGCCTTTTCTAAAGATTTTGTTCGTTCGTCGTAAAATTAAACAAAACGATCGCAAAACCGCCTGTGGTGCATGATTTCTAAACAAAAACGGCTACAGAGAACGATCTGACAGTAACAAGATTGAGGAATCAGGCTGGAGTGATAGAATATTGCCCACTTTAGTTTCCAGGATATGCCGGTTGTCGGCATCTTTATCACTGTAAGGCCACTTCATGAAAATCAAAACTCGCTTCGCGCCAAGCCCGACAGGCTACCTGCACGTCGGCGGTGCGCGTACTGCTCTCTATTCCTGGCTGTTTGCTCGCAACCAGGGCGGTGAGTTTGTGCTGCGTATCGAAGATACCGATCTCGAACGCTCCACGCCGGAAGCAATCGAAGCCATTATGGATGGTATGAACTGGCTCAATCTGGATTGGGACGAAGGCCCCTATTTCCAGACTAAACGTTTTGATCGCTACAACGCCGTAATTGATGACATGCTTGAAGCGGGCACTGCATATAAGTGCTACTGCTCGAAAGAGCGCCTGGAAGCGCTGCGTGAAGAGCAGATGGCGAATAACGAAAAACCACGTTACGACGGTCGCTGCCGCCATGACCATTCACATCACGCTGCGGATGAACCGTGCGTAGTGCGTTTCGCTAACCCGCAGGAAGGTTCAGTCATTTTTGACGATCAGATCCGCGGCCCGATCGAATTCAGCAACCAGGAGCTGGACGATCTGATTATCCGCCGTACCGATGGTTCACCAACCTATAACTTCTGCGTCGTGGTGGATGACTGGGATATGGCGATCACCCACGTGGTGCGTGGCGAAGACCATATCAACAACACCCCACGTCAGATCAACATCCTTAAAGCGCTGAATGCGCCGGTACCGGTTTACGCCCACGTCTCTATGATCAACGGTGACGACGGTAAAAAACTGTCTAAACGCCACGGTGCAGTCAGCGTCATGCAGTACCGTGACGACGGCTACCTGCCGGAAGCGCTGCTGAACTACCTGGTGCGTCTGGGCTGGTCCCATGGCGATCAGGAGATCTTTAGTCGCGAAGAGATGATCCAGCTCTTCTCCCTGAGTGCGGTGGGTAAGTCTGCAAGTGCGTTCAATACCGATAAACTGCTGTGGCTGAACCACCACTACATCAATACCCTGCCGCCAGAGTATGTTGCGACCCAGCTGCAGTGGCACATTGAGCAGGCAAATATTGATACCCGCAACGGTCCACAGCTTGCCGATTTGATCAAACTGCTGGGTGAACGCTGTAAGACCCTGAAAGAGATCGCGGAAAACTGCCGCTACTTCTATGAGGAGTATGACGAGTTTGATGCTGATGCGGCGAAGAAGCACCTGCGTCCGGTTGCGCGTCAGCCGCTGGAAGTGGTTCGCGACAAGCTGGCAGCCATTACCGACTGGAGCGCTGAGAATGTGCATCATGCCATTCAGGCGACAGCGGATGAGCTGGAAGTCGGTATGGGTAAAGTGGGTATGCCGCTGCGTGTGGCGGTCACCGGTGCGGGTCAGTCTCCGGCACTGGACGTTACCGTACACGCCATTGGCAAAACCCGTAGCGTGGCGCGCATCAACAGAGCGCTGGCGTTTATTGCTGAACGCGAAAGCCAGCAGTAACCAGAACGTAAAAAATAAAACGGCAGGTTTCCCTGCCGTTTTTTATTGCGCTGACTGATGAATGTTCAGCCGCACCAGAAAACCCTCTATTCCCTCGCGCGCCAGCAAAACGGCCAGCCGCTCCTGCTCAGGTGGGGTCATCTTCTCCAGTGCATCCGTAATCTGCCGCAGCACGGCAACGGGTTGCCCATTACCATAGCTGGCCGAGGTCTCCGCCAACTGAAAGAGGGCCTGCCGTTTACGAATGGCGGGGATGTTCATGATGTGCTCGCGTACCTGCGCATCTATATGAATCAGGCGCGCCCGCCCACCTTTTACGCCGTTAATGCCTTCCGTTTTCCAGCCATTATTGCGCACCCAACGGTTGACGGTTTGCCTGGCGACGCCCAGCGTTTCCGCAAGCTCCTCGGTGGTCATTTTGCTACGTAATCTTTTCATATCAGTTCTGATCGCGGATCCCTAAACGTTGTAACAAACCGGTAATCCCTTCCCGGAGTAATAAAGAGGTCAATTGTTTCTGCTCTGTGGGTGTCATTTCATTGGCCAGCGTAATCAGCAGGGCCTGTAGCGAGTTCTCAGGGTAGATCTCCGGCGATGCGGCCATATCCGGGGCTCTGCGTGCGTTGCGGATAAACTCCCGAACTTTCTCATTCACATGGACCAGACGTGCTTTACCGCCCTGGACGCCGGGTTTTGGCGATGTGGACCAACCCTCTTTCCGCACCCACTTATTGATGGTCTGTCGGCTATAGCCAGTGAGTCGGGCCAACTCTTCTGGCGTCATTCGTTCCTTGATCATGCAATTTCCTGAGTAAGAGTGTGGTTAATTAGTGAGTCATTTTATAACACCCTTTTACTGGAAAACGTGACAAGATTAACTCATGGCTGCGAGCACTCTCGCAATGTGATTCATTTGCATGAATTTTCAGCGATTGAACCACAGTGTGAGAATTTGCCGTTGACACTCAGCAATGGAATTCATATGATGCCGCCCGTCAACACGACACGCTTTACGCGATGGGGCTATAGCTCAGCTGGGAGAGCGCTTGCATGGCATGCAAGAGGTCAGCGGTTCGATCCCGCTTAGCTCCACCAAACTCTGAACCCAACAGAGTCTGGTGCGTAAAGAATACTGTGGGGCTATAGCTCAGCTGGGAGAGCGCTTGCATGGCATGCAAGAGGTCAGCGGTTCGATCCCGCTTAGCTCCACCAAAATATTAACCCTCGCCAGACGGCGGGGGTTTTTTTATGCCCGCGATACCGTTTCCTGTCTCTCCTCATAATTCTGTAAATAAATCTTATTCAGGTTTACTCCTGAGCAGGAAATGCTATTTCCTGGACCTTAAGTTGAATCACCTGCATAAAGAAATTATTATTATTGTGAATTTAATAACGCCAGATAAACTGTTTAATAAAATTAATGAAGATTAAGTTTACTATTGACGTAAAGCGCTTCTCGCTCGCTCTGGTGTTATGTCTGGTTGTCATTCCTTTCTCCCGCCTTATTTCACCGAAGTCTGTTATTGATGGTTTTGAAGTTTATCTGGCATGGATGCCGCTGAGCGTCATGCTGGCGATGATACTCTTATTTGGTCGTCAGGCTATTCTTCCAATCATCATCAGTTTTGCCATCATTAACGAATGGAATTTAGATTTAACGCCAGGGCAGGTTGCTATCTTATTATTTTGTCAGGTATTTAGTACGCTGGTGGTCTGTGGGATCCTGCGATGGCAACTTGGAACGCGCTGGCGTTATCACGTACCCAATCGCTTTATCGGCGCGCGCATTTTCTGGCTGGGATTTATCCTGCCGCTAGCCACCAAACTCTCAATGTATCTGGCCGGTTATTTATGTGATTTTCCGATTACCCTTGCGAATTTTTCCGACCGCGGCTCGGTTATTTACCATATAGTCGATATTCAAAGCCTGATTTGTGCGGTTCTGATTTTTACCATGCTGTTCTATTATCCCTTAAGGATGATTATCAATCCCCATTATGCGCGCGCTTTCTGGCGGCGCAATATTCATAATTCATTTTCATTTCGCAACAGGTTATTTACATCCGCATTACTTCTCACGCTTGTTGCTTTCCTTTTGCTGCTCTGTGTACCTTTTACCTCCGATATCATTGCAGGCTACCTGGTTCCCGTCATATTCATTTTATTCACCTTAGGGGTCAGTCGATTTCGCTATCCTTTCATCGCGTTGGGCTGGGCGCTAAGCGCTTTGCTGCTGCTTACCTACAACAGCAATTTTCTACAGGGCGTACAGAACGGTTATTCACTGGCGTTTGTGCTGTCGGTGCTGATCTCCTTCGCAATTTGTCTGGCTTATATGTCCCGCATTTTTCAGCGCAGTCAATGGCTCAAACGTGGCTGGCAGGAGAGGGCGCTGGTCGATCCATTAACCGGGCTGCGTAATCTGCGCGCGCTGGAATGCTTTATGAAGGGCAACAGGGATATCACCCTGTGCTGTTTACGCATGGACAACCTGGAGTTTCTGAGCCGTCATTACGGCCTGATGATGCGCGTGCAGTGTAAACGGGACATTATTCGCCAGCTGCAGCCGTTGCTGATGGTCAACGAACAGGTTTTTCAAATCCCGGGTAATGAGCTGGTGGTGGTGCTTAGCGGCCCGGAAACCGGAGCGCGCCTGCAGCACATTACTGATTATCTCAACAGCCGCAAAATTTACTGGAACAATATCGGCATGGATATTGAGTTTGGCGGCGCCTGGGGCGGTGTGGAATCTAACGGGGGTGAGAGCCTGTACCACACGCTGGGCCAGCTAAGCTGGCTGGCAGAAAAGGCCTGCTCGGCGAATCAGGTTCTGTCGTTGAATAACAGCTTTGAGACGGTTTCGGGCCAGACGACGGAGCGTGTGCTGATGCTGAGCCGGATCAAACGCGCTCTGGATGAGGGGGGGCTGCGTCTGTATGCACAACCCATTCAGAGAGCCGATGGCGTGGGCTACCATGAAATCCTCTCGCGACTGGAGAGCGAGGGCGAACTCCTTACGCCCGACAGATTTCTGCCCCTGGTGGCGCAATTTAACCTGAGCCGACGCTTCGATATCAGCGTGGTTGAAGCACTGCTGGTATGGCTGCAGGATCATCCTGCACAGGGGTGCTGCGCGCGTTTCTCGGTGAATCTGATGCCGTTGACGCTGATGCAAAAAGAGGTTGCGTCAGAGATCATTGCACTGTTTGAACGCTACAGCGTGAAGCCGCAGACGGTTATTATTGAGGTGACCGAAGAGCAGGCGTTCTCCAATTCGGAAGTGAGTATCGCTAACATTCAGCAGCTGCGTCAGTACGGCTTTAAAATTGCTATCGACGACTTCGGTACCGGGTACGCCAATTACGAACGACTCAAGCGCCTGCAGGCGGATATCATCAAGATCGACGGCTGCTTTGTGAAGGATATTTGCAGCGACAGCATGGATGCGATGATTGTGAAATCCATCTGTAACCTGGCAAAGACCCGGTCGCTGTGCGTGGTGGCGGAGTTTGTCGAAACGGAAGCGCAGCGGGAAAAGTTGCTCGCCTCGGGAGTGGACTATTTACAGGGATATCTGATCGGCAAACCGCAACCGCTCAGCGAATGACAGGCGAAAAAAAACCGGGGTGTTATCCCCGGTTTTTTTATGCTATTACAGTACCAGTGCAGCGATGGACGCTGACAGGACGCTGACCAGCGTAGAACCGTAGACCAGTTTCAGACCGAAGCGGGAAACCACGTTACCTTGCTCTTCGTTCAGGCCTTTAATCGCACCGGCGATGATACCGATGGAAGAGAAGTTAGCGAATGAAACCAGGAAGACGGAGAGAATGCCTTCGGCGCGCGGGGAGAGGCTACCGGCGATTTTCTGCAGATCCATCATCGCGACGAATTCGTTAGAAACCAGTTTGGTCGCCATAATACTGCCCACCTGCAGCGCTTCGCTGGCTGGCACACCCATCACCCAGGCTACCGGGTAGAAGATGTAACCCAGAATCCCCTGGAAGGAGATACCCAGTACGGCAGCAAACAGGGCATTCAGCGCGGAGATCAGGGCGATAAAGCCGATCAGCATCGCGGCAACAATCACCGCCACTTTGAAGCCTGCCAGGATGTATTCACCCAGCATTTCGAAGAAGCTCTGACCTTCGTGCAGATTCGCCATCTGCAGATTCTCTTCACTTTCGTCCACGCGGTACGGGTTAATCAGTGACAGAACGATAAAGGTGCTGAACATGTTCAGAACCAGCGCAGCCACCACATATTTAGGCTCAAGCATGGTCATATACGCGCCCACGATAGACATGGAAACGGTAGACATTGCCGTTGCCGCCATGGTGTACATGCGGTTGCGGGACATTTTGCTAAGGATATCTTTATAGGCGATAAAGTTCTCAGACTGACCGAGGATCAGGGAACTTACGGCGTTGAAAGATTCCAGTTTGCCCATGCCGTTTACTTTAGACAGCACGGTACCAATAGCGCGGATGACAATCGGCAGAATGCGAATGTGCTGCAGGATACCGATCAGGGCGGAGATAAAGACGATTGGGCACAACACTTTCAGGAAGAAGAATGCCAGACCTTCATCGTTCATTTTACCGAACACGAAGTTGGTTCCTTCATTGGCGAATCCGAGCAGTTTTTCAAACATCTCGGAGAAGCCTTTTACAAAGCCCAGCCCCACGTCTGAGTTCAGGAAGAACCAGGCGAGCAATACTTCAATAACAAGTAACTGAATGACATAGCGAATGCGGATCTTTTTGCGATCGCTGCTGACCAGCAACGCAAGCACGGCAACGACAACAAGTGCCAGGACAAAATGTAGGACGCGGTCCATATTTGCTCCAAATATGAGGCAGGTTTAATTTCGCTGCACATTCTATGAAACAAGCGTAAAGAAAACGAGATCAAAGCCACACTATCGTTGAGTCCTGTGACGAGTTTCAAAAATAGTGACATACGATACATTTTTGTTATGTTATGTAAATGAGTTAAAAGTTAAGTTTGTGTGCTACGCTTCACAAAGGCGCGTGCTTTTGCCCGCTATCCATACTTCATTCCAGCCTGCTAATTGTTCTTCGCTATCACTGCAATCACGATAATCCTTTTAAATGAACTTGATAATCATTCGCATTTTGATAGCATTTAACATAGCAAAGGCTATATTACTGAGGCAAAAATGAGCAATAGTCGCGTTGATGAGAGTAGCAGTGGCAGAGCTGCACGCAAAATGCGGTTCGCATTAATGGGACCTGCGTTTATTGCCGCCATTGGCTATATCGATCCCGGTAATTTTGCGACCAACATCCAGGCCGGAGCCAGCTTCGGCTACAAACTCTTGTGGGTGGTAGTCTGGGCCAACCTGATGGCGATGATGATTCAGGTGCTGTCGGCAAAACTGGGCATTGCCACCGGTAAAAATCTCGCGGAGCAGATCCGCGACCACTATCCGCGTCCGCTGGTCTGGTTCTACTGGGTGCAGGCGGAGATTATTGCCATGGCGACCGACCTGGCAGAATTTATCGGCGCGGCGATCGGCTTTAAGCTGATCCTCGGCGTATCGCTGTTGCAGGGCGCGGTATTAACCGGTATCGCCACCTTCCTTATTCTGATGCTGCAACGACGCGGGCAGAAACCGCTGGAGAAAGTAATTGGCGGCCTGCTGCTGTTTGTGGCGGCAGCCTACATTGTTGAGCTCATCTTCTCCCAGCCGGATCTGGTTCAACTGGGTAAAGGAATGGCGATCCCAAGTCTGCCTACCACCGAAGCGGTGTTCCTTGCGGCCGGGGTACTGGGCGCGACCATTATGCCGCACGTGATCTATCTGCACTCCTCGCTGACCCAGAACCTGCATGGCGGTTCACGGCATGAGCGCTACTCCGCGACAAAGTGGGACGTCGCCATCGCTATGACCATTGCCGGGTTTGTTAACCTGGCGATGATGGCCACCGCCGCAGCGGCATTCCATTTCAACGGCCATACCGGCGTTGCCGATCTGGATCAGGCGTACCTGACGCTGGAACCGCTGCTGAGTCACGCGGCGGCGACCATTTTTGGCCTGAGCCTGGTGGCAGCGGGTCTCTCTTCCACCGTGGTAGGCACGCTGGCAGGGCAGGTGGTGATGCAGGGATTTGTGCGCTTCCACATTCCTTTATGGGTGCGCCGTTCGATCACGATGCTGCCGTCGTTTGTGGTGATCCTGATGGGACTGGATCCGACCCGCATTCTGGTGATGAGCCAGGTGCTGCTCAGTTTTGGTATTGCGCTGGCGCTGGTGCCGCTGCTGGTGTTCACCAGTGACAAGAAGCTGATGGGCGATCTGGTTAACAGTAAGGCGGTGAGACGGACGGGGTGGGCGATCGTGGTTCTGGTGGTGGCGCTGAATCTGTGGCTACTTATCGGGACCGCATTGGGATTGTAAAAAAGGCGCCGGAAGGCGCCTTTTTCGTATCAGTGACGGTGACCGTGCCCGCCATGACCATGACCATGACCACGACCGCGTGGGCCTCGATGATCGTCACGATCGCTCCAGCCTGCGCGGTAGCCACGCTCATAGGCTTTGCGTTTATCCCAGCCACGATGGTAGCCGTTATCATGTCTGTGCCAGCGGTTGCCGCGCCATTCATAATGTCGGCGCCAGTAGTCGCGGTCACGCCAGCCGCCGCCATCCCAGTAGTTACCATAATTATCACGATCGCCAATTTGTAATTTTATGGATGGCAACAGGGTGATTTCGCCAGCATTAGCGACCAGCGGGGCTGAAGCCAGTAATACTGCTGCAAGAATCAGAGACCTGAACATGGTTTTTCTCCTTCACGATCGGAGCCGTAATCGGCTTGTTAACGCAATATTAAGGGGCGGTAAAGCCCCGGATAATCGCTTTAACTCCTAATTCAGAAGGCGTAGCACTTTTTGCTAAAAGCGCTTTTAATTTACACTATTCAGAATTCCGTCGATTTCGTTCAGTTCCTCAGGCGTGAAGTGACGGTTCGCCAGCATTCCCACAGCATCATCAATTTGCGCCGTTTTGCTGGCGCCAATCAGCACTGAGGTGACGGCTTCCTGATGTAATACCCAGGCCAGCGCCATCTGCGATAGCTTCTGGTTGCGGCGTTCCGCCAGGGCGTTAAGCTGACGCACTTTCGCCAGCTTCTCTTCGGTGAGCTGATCCGGATTGAGGAACCGGCTTCCGCTGGCGGCGCGGGAATCTGCCGGAATACCGTTAAGATAGCGGTCGGTCAGCTGGCCCCCGGCGAGGGGCGAAAAGGCGATGCAGCCCACCCCTTTATCCTTCAGGACGCCCAGTAAGCCCGCTTCCGGGGTGCGTTCAAACATCGAATATTTCGGCTGATGGATAATGCAGGGCGTGCCTAAATCATCGAGGATCTCAATGGCCTGCCGAGCCAGCTCTGCCGGATAGTTGGATAGCCCAACGTACAGTGCCTTGCCCTGGCGCACGATGTGGTCTAACGCTTTCATCGTCTCTTTCAACGGCGTTTCCGGGTCCGGACGGTGATGATAGAAGATATCGACATACTCCAGGCCCATCCGTTTCAGGCTCTGATCGAGGCTGGCAATCAGATACTTACGCGAGCCCCAGTCGCCGTAAGGGCCCTCCCACATGGTATAGCCCGCCTTGGTCGAGATGATGAGCTCATCGCGCCAGGCGCTGAAATCTTCCTGCAAGATTCGTCCAAAGTTACGTTCTGCGGAACCCGGCGGTGGACCGTAGTTATTGGCAAGGTCGAAGTGCGTAATCCCCACATCGAAGGCACGATGTAAAAGTTGACGGCTGTTTTCGATCAATGTGGCGTCGCCAAAGTTGTGCCACAGCCCCAGGGAGATGGCAGGGAGCTTAAGACCACTTTGCCCGCATCGTTGATAATTCATTGACTGGTAACGGTTTTGATTCGCCTGATAAACCATGAGTCTTGCCCCTCTGCGTCAGAATGTCATTCAGTGTATACGTTTACACTAAACGTCAGGCAGGCAGATTACCTCGCGAAAATACGTAAAGCATTATTTCCATGGGCAGTTTATCGCCATTCCTGGACAGCTATCACGCTTCTTCAATACTCAAACTGAAGTCAACATTATAAGGATAACTGTCATGCAAACCCCCTACACCGTCGCCGATTACCTGCTGGACCGTCTTACAGATTGTGGTGCCGATCATCTGTTTGGCGTGCCGGGCGACTACAATCTGCAGTTTCTCGATCACGTTATCGCCAGCCCGGATATTGGCTGGGTAGGTTGTGCCAACGAATTAAATGCGGCCTATGCCGCCGATGGATATGCGCGCTGCAAAGGGTTTGCTGCGCTGCTAACAACGTTCGGGGTAGGCGAGCTCAGCGCCATGAACGGTATCGCGGGCAGTTTCGCCGAGCATGTGCCGGTTCTGCATATCGTGGGTGCCCCGGGCAGCGCCTCGCAGAAAAAAGGGGAGCTACTGCACCATACGCTCGGTGACGGTGAGTTTCGTCATTTCTATAAGATGAGTGAGCCCGTTACCGTCGCCCAGGCGCACCTGACCGAACAAAATGCCTGCTATGAAATCGACCGGGTCCTGACCCAGATGCTTCGGGAGCGCCGTCCGGGCTATATTATGCTGCCTGCCGATGTGGCAAAAAAACCGGCCACGCCGCCTGTGAGCACGCTCATGAACCCTCTTTATGAGAGCGACAGTTTCCGTCTTGACGCCTTCCGCCAGGCGGCAGAAAAACGGCTGGCCGCGAGCGATCGCACCGCGCTGCTGGCCGACTTCCTGGTCCTGCGTTATGGCCTGAAAAATCAGCTGCAACGCTGGGTGGACCAAACGCCCATCGCCCACGCCACCATGCTGATGGGGAAAGGGATTTTTGACGAGCGCAAACCCGGTTTTGCTGGCACCTACAGCGGCTCCGCCAGCGCAGCCGAGGTTAACGAGGCCATTGAAGGCGCCGATACCGTGATCTGCGTGGGTACGCGCTTTACCGATACGCTTACCGCAGGCTTCACCCACAAACTTTCCCATCAGCAGACTATTGATGTTCAGCCGCATGCCTCGCGCATAGGCGATGTCTGGTACACCGGGATCCCCATGACCCAGGCCATTGAGGTACTTTCCAGCCTCTGCCATCAGTATGCCCAAACCGGCAATACGCCTCGCCCGGCGAGACAGCTTCATGCGGTTCATCCCGGTTCGTTAACCCAGGACAGCTTCTGGAAAACGCTGCAAACCTATATTCGTCCGGGGGACATTATTCTCGCCGACCAGGGAACCTCGGCCTTTGGGGCTGGCGCGCTGCGTCTGCCGGATGAGGTAAATTTTATCGTGCAGCCGATCTGGGGATCGATTGGCTACACCCTGGCCGCCGCCTACGGTGCGCAGACCGCCTGCCCGGATCGTCGCGTGATTGCCATTACCGGCGACGGCGCGGCGCAGCTCACTATCCAGGAGCTGGGCTCCATGCTGCGGGACAAGCAGCGCCCGGTGATCATGGTGCTGAATAACGAAGGGTACACGGTGGAGCGCGCCATTCATGGTCCGAACCAGCGCTATAACGACATAGCGCTGTGGAACTGGACGCAGATCCCGCAGGCGCTCAGCCTGGATTGTCAGGCCGAGTGCTGGCGGGTGAGCGAGACGGTGCAGCTGGAAGAGGTGCTGGAGAGAGTCGCGCACCCACAACGGCTGTCATTGATTGAGGTGATGTTGCCGAAAGCCGACGTTCCGCCGCTGCTGAGCGGCATTATCCAGGCGCTGGAAGCACGCAAAAGCGCCTGATTACTTCTCATCGTTCCATGCAGCCATCATCGGTCTGCCCGCCAGCAGCAGCCAGGCGGGCAGCATCACAATACAGAGCAGCGGCAGCAGGGTGGTGTCCGGCACCACCACTGCCGCCATAAACAGGCTTAGCCACGCATCCCGGGTGACAACCAGCACCAGCCCCATAATCGAACAGGAGATGGTGATCGCCAGGGGAACCGCCTCTACATGTTCATGCAACATCAACCCCAGCGCCGCGCCGACAAACACCGCCGGGAAAATGCGCCCGCCGCGAAAACCGCAGGCCGCAGCCACTACCAGCGCCGCCAGTTTTATCAGCGCAAAGAGCAGATAATCCGACACGCTGAAGATCTGGCTGAAGGCCATCTGCTGCATCTCATCCAGCCCCTTAAACAGGGTGATATTGCCCCCGATTGCCCCAAGGATCCCCAGAATAAATCCGCCTGCGCCAAGAATAAGTACCGGGTGCTTCAGACGATGCATCAGACGGTGCAGGCGCGGCAGACACCAGACCGCCACCATCCCCAGCGCGATGGCGAAGGCGGCGACGATCGCGCCGCTGAAAATATCCACCATCTGCATCTGACTGTAGTGGGCAACGGGCAGTGAGAAGTGAGGATGAAAAAAGAGGCTGGTGGTCAGGGCTCCGGCGGCGGCGGATAAGAGCGGGGCGAACAGACGATCCCAGAGCGGGATCTCCGTGTTGCCGCTCAGGGTCTGGGAAAAAATCAGCGCCGCCGCGACAGGTGTGCCGAACAGCGCCCCGATGGTGCCGGCAGAGGCGAGAATGGTCCAGTCAAGGGCGTTTACCCGGGGGAAGGCCCGCGCCCCTATGGCGACGGCCAGGGCGATATTCACCGCCATCACAGGATGCTCAGGCCCAAGGCTGACGCCGCCCGCCAGACCAATAATCAGGGCGATAATCAACCCGGGCAGGGCAGCGGCATTGACCGGCGCGCCAATCAACGGCTCAGTGGCTGGATCTGGCCCGGCATGGCCCGGGCTGTAGCGTATCACCACTCCTACAGCGATACCGGTAAGCGTCAGGATTAAAATAACCCATACCGGCGAGCTTGCGTTAAGGCCGAGGGAAGCCGGTAATGAGGTCCACAAAACCGACTGCAGCACGGAGGCGACCTTCATGATCACAATCAGGATCAGGCTGGATGCAACGCCAATAATCAGCGCAGGAGGGGCCAGCAGCAGCATCGTTCTGGCTCGCGGATGGAGCATGATGATTTCCTTGTTAAAAATAGCTGTCTGTACTTTGCACGTTCAGCCTTATGGCAATAGTGCAAATGGTGCTGAAACGGTAAAGTTATTCTGTGATGAAGATCGATAATCCTGGGGTGCTTTTATCCAGGTCGTTGTTGTTCACGGGCCTTGAATTTAGAGTGTGCCAAACAGTTATTTTGACTTTAGCGGAGCAGTAGAAGAATGACAAAGTATGCTTTGGTAGGTGATGTAGGGGGGACTAACGCGCGTCTGGCGTTATGTGACGTCAACACCGGCGAAATCTCCCGCGCCAAAACCTATTCCGGGCTGGATTACCCCAGCCTGGAAGCGGTGGTTCGTGTCTATCTGACGGAGCATGATGTCAGCGTTGAGGATGGCTGTATCGCCATTGCCTGCCCGATTACCGGCGACTGGGTGGCGATGACCAACCACACCTGGGCATTCTCTGTCGCCGAAATGAAGGCCAACCTCGGCTTTGCCCATCTGGAAATTATTAACGACTTTACCGCGGTATCGATGGCGATCCCGATGTTAAAGCCGGAGCATCTGATCCAGTTCGGCGGCACCGAGCCGGTTGAAGGTAAGCCCATTGCCGTCTACGGCGCTGGCACTGGCCTGGGGGTTTCCCATCTGGTACATGTCGACAAGCGCTGGATCAGCCTGCCGGGTGAAGGCGGACATGTCGATTTCGCCCCAAACAGCGAAGAAGAGGGCATTATCCTCGAAGAGCTGCGCGCGGAGATCGGCCACGTCTCGGCGGAGCGGGTGCTCTCGGGTCCGGGCCTGGTGAACCTCTACCGGGCGATTGTGAAATCCGATGGCCGTCTGCCGGAGAATCTACAGCCGAAAGATGTGACCGAACGCGCGCTGGAAGATAGCTGCACCGACTGCCGTCGCGCGCTGTCGCTCTTCTGCGTCATCATGGGGCGTTTTGGCGGCAACCTGGCGCTGAACCTGAGCACCTTTGGTGGGGTCTATATCGCGGGCGGGATCGTACCGCGCTTCCTCGACTTCTTTAAATCCTCCGGTTTCCGCGGCGGGTTTGAAGACAAGGGGCGCTTCCGCGATTATGTCCGGGATATTCCGGTGTACCTGATTGTACATGACAATCCGGGTCTGCTGGGCTCGGGCGCGCATCTGCGCCAGACCCTGGGCCAGGTACTGTAATGGCTCTTCCCCGGTGACGTCTGTTCACCGGGGCATTCCCCTCACAGGTGCATCAGCTGGCGAAACTCTTTCACCTTGCTGCGACTCACCGGCACCTGAAAATCGAGATCCTTCAGCCGTAGAATGTAGGTGTTGTTGAACCAGGGTTCGATCTCGCGGATCTTGTTCAGATTGACGCAAAAAGAGCGATGGCAACGGAAGAAGTGGCTCGCCGGCAGCTTGCTGCAAAATTCGGTGATGTTCATCGGCATGACGAACGACTCGCGGCGTGTGTAGACGAAGGTCATCTTCTCATGCGCTTCGGCATAATAGATATCGTTCATCGGCGTCACGATGATGCGTTCATCCTTGATCAAATTGATCGTGTCATTTTCGCGCATGACCGGTGAGGCCGCGACCTGTTCCGCGCCGGACTGCTGGTGCCAGGCGTGTTCCAGCTTCTGCAGCATGCTGACAATCCGCGACTCCTGGTACGGCTTAAGAATATAGTCGAACGCTTCCAGCTCGAAGGCCTCCACCGCATGCTCTTTCCACGCGGTGACAAAGACAATAAACGGTTTACTGGCAAACTGGCTGATGTTTTGCGCCAGCAGTACCCCGTCCAGAGAGGGAATATTGATATCCAGAAATATGGCGTCTACCCGGTTGTGCTGCAGAAATTTCAGCACGTCCAGACCATCCTCAAAGGTGCCGACGATCTCCATCTGGCTGTGTTCTTTAATCAGCCAACTCAGCTCCTGTTGGGCGAGTATTTCATCTTCCACAATGATGACTTTCATGCGTCACTCCCTCTAAGGCAACAACAACGTCTGGGCATGAACGGCGGCGCGTTCGTTAGGAACATAAAACGCGATCTCGGTACCCGGCTCAAGGCGGCGAATGTGTAGCCCTTCACCATAGAGCAGCTTAACGCGGTGATGGACATTGAGCAGACCAATTTTATTGCCGGGCATCTCATTCGACTCCACCCGTTCAATCACTTTCGGGTCGATCCCGTGGCCGGTGTCGCGCACCGCCACCCGCACGCGGTTACCGCATTCGGCCACGCTGATGGTGACCACCCCTTTACCCTTACGCGGCTGAATGCCGTGGACAATGGCATTCTCCACCAGCGGCTGGATCAGCAGGCTCGGGATCACGCAGTTCACCTCTTCATCGATGTCATAGATGACGGTAAGCTTATCGCCAAACCGCGCCTGTTCGATGGCGATGTAATCTTTGATCTGATAAAGCTCTTTTTTGATGTCGATCTGCTCGTCGTCTTTCAACTCAATGTTGTAGCGCAGATAGCGCGACAGATTGAAGATCAACTGGCGGGCGGTGTCCGGATTCAGGCGGATCGACGAGGAGATGGCGTTCAGCGCATTGAACAGAAAATGGGGGTTAATTTTACTCTGCAGGGCGCGCAGCTCTGCCTTGTTTGCCATCTCCCGCAGCTGCTCGGCACGGGAGACCTCCAGCTGGGTAGAGATAATCTGTGACAGCCCGACCGCCATCTCCTGTAAGGTCGATGTGATCTGGTGCGCGTGGCAGTAGTAAATTTTTAGCGTGCCGGTGACCACCCCTTTTTCCCACAGCGGGATCACAAGCATAGAGTGGATCTCCGGGGTGCGGTGAGCCTCATCGTTATTCTTAATGATGATCTTGCCGCCGCTGATTGCCTGGCGGGTGGTGGGGCTGATGGTATCATCATTATCCCGGTAGTTTGCTTCACCCACGCCCACGTAGGCCAGCACCCGGTCAATATTGGTGATGGCCACCGCATCGGCGTGAATGTCGCGGCGGATGATATCGCACACCTGGCGCAGCGATTCAGCGTTAATGTCGCGAAACAGCGGCAGCGTCTTATTGGCAATATCCAACGCCAGCTTGGCCTGCCGGGCGGCGCTGGCCTCTTTTTCGCCTTCCACACTCTGCACCAGCAGCACGATAAAGCCCACGCAGACGCTACCGAGGATCATCGGAATACCAATTTTTGAGACGATATCCAGCCCCAGCGCCGTGGTGGGGGCCCACGCCACCACCAGGATCATGGTCAGGGTTTCGCAGAGCATGCCGGCGATGATACCCGCTTTCCAGTGCTGTTTCTTAGGGACTTTGCGGTTGATCGCCCCCGACAGCACGCCAGCGATAATGCTGGTGATCAGGCAAGGAACCGCAGTCACGCCGCCGATATCAATCAGGTAACGGTGGGTCCCGGCAATGAGGCCCGTGATGATCCCGACCCATGGGCCAAACAGGATCCCGCCAGACATCACGGCGATGATCCGCACATTAACCAAGGAACCTTCCACCGGTACCCCGGACCAGGTACTGAACAGGGCAAACATCGAAAAGATCGCAGTGACCGCCAGCAGTTCCCGGGGCGAGTGGGCAGACTTATGCAGCAGCTCGCGGAACAGGCGGATGCGAATGAGGAAAAAGAGGCAAATCAGCATTAACGCCGCGCGATCGAACACCGCCAGCAGCATATTGAATATTTCGTGCACGGGTAAACCTGGGAAAAGAGGAAAGAACCATGATAAAAAACCTGACGCTCAATGACCAGCCATCCCGCTCTTTTATAAAATGGGGATAAACCACGTTAATCAAAGGGGATTGTATCTAAGGTCGCCTGAGCGGGCAGAAAAGCCAAAAAGCCACCCGGAAGTCGTAACTGTAATGATATTAAAATGTTAACAAAATAACATTCCTGATGCCTCTTTTCTTTTTTGCTTCCGGTTTTTGCCTCAGCAGAGTTCCTGTTTTAGCGCTACGCTTTTTTTTATTTCTTCCCCCCTCGACAAGGCGAATTTTTTCAGGTTATTTTCTAAGCACGCCACATCCGTGGCGACGTCGCTCGGACGGTCCGGGCGCTAACGTAATCTGAGGAATTTATGGCTGACTCCAGTCCTGAACGCCGTTTTTCGCGTATCGATCGTCTTCCCCCGTATGTGTTTAACATTACTGCTGAATTGAAAATGGCTGCGCGTCGGCGCGGCGAAGACATTATCGATTTCAGTATGGGTAATCCGGACGGCGCTACGCCGCCCCATATCGTGGAAAAACTCTGCACCGTCGCCCAGCGCCCGGACACGCATGGTTACTCAACCTCTAAAGGGATTCCGCGTTTACGCCGCGCCATTTCGCGCTGGTATCAGGAACGCTATCAGGTGGAGATCGACCCTGAGAGCGAAGCCATTGTCACCATCGGTTCAAAAGAGGGGCTGGCGCATCTGATGCTGGCGACGCTGGACCATGGCGACACGGTGCTGGTGCCGAACCCCAGCTACCCGATCCATATTTACGGTGCGGTCATTGCCGGTGCGCAGGTGCGCTCTGTGCCGCTGGTTGAAGGCGTCGACTTTTTTAACGAGCTGGAGCGCGCCATCCGGGAAAGCTATCCGAAGCCGAAGATGATGATCCTCGGTTTTCCTTCCAACCCGACCGCCCAGTGCGTGGAACTTGACTTCTTTGAGAAAGTGGTGGCCCTGGCGAAGCGCTACGACGTGCTGGTGGTGCATGACCTGGCCTACGCCGATATCGTGTATGACGGCTGGAAAGCGCCGTCGATCATGCAGGTACCCGGCGCACGCGACGTTGCGGTGGAGTTTTTCACCCTGTCGAAAAGCTACAACATGGCGGGCTGGCGTATCGGCTTTATGGTCGGCAACAAGACGCTGGTCAACGCGCTGGCACGTATCAAAAGCTACCACGACTACGGCACTTTTACCCCGTTGCAGGTAGCGGCCATTGCTGCGCTGGAAGGCGATCAGCAGTGTGTGAAGGACATTGCCGCCCAGTATAAACGCCGTCGCGATGTGCTGGTCAAAGGGCTGCATGAGGCGGGATGGATGGTGGAGATGCCTAAAGCTTCGATGTACGTCTGGGCGAAGATCCCGGACGCCTACGCCGCGATGGGGTCGCTGGAGTTTGCCAAAAAACTCCTCCAGGATGCGAAAGTGTGCGTCTCCCCGGGGATTGGCTTTGGTGACTACGGCGATACGCACGTGCGTTTCGCGCTGATTGAGAACAGCGATCGTATCCGTCAGGCGGTGAGGGGCATTAAAAGCATGTTCCGCGCCGACGGATTACTGCCCCAGGTAACAAAGCCGACGCCAGAGCAGGCGGGTCAGTAACCCCAAAAAAAACAGGCGCCTTGGGCGCCTGTTTTTTTGACTACATTTTCTTTGCTCAGTTCATCATCAGGGCAAACGTACCGACCCATGCGAACAAAATCACTGAAAAACCCATAAAGAAATATTTCACGTTCATCGCTCCGCGTATTTCGTGATACGCAATAAAAATAGAGTCCAACTGAGTATAGAGAGGTGAAGTCAGGCCGGGGCGGAAATGAGAATTATCCCGTTTCAGCGACGACTCCAGCTCAGAATTCTGTGCTTTCAGGTAGCCAGACGGCGCTAATGTACGCTTAAATTTCAGGAGTGACAAGAGGCATTTTTCTAAATAATTTCCATGACTTACGAGTGTCGTGGAACGGCGACAGTTTAATTTCAGCGGGTAATAAATTGTCGTTCGGCAAGATAGCGTGCTAACGATAAACCTGAGTGATTACAGGTGATTGAAAAGGTTAGTTTCTTTTAGAAACTAACCTTCAACGGGGTTAAAGATAGAGGGAAGCGTGCCCCACAGGACGCGTTTTAAAACGGCGATGCACCCATAAATATTGTTCCGGCGCACGCATGATCTCGCTCTCGATCACCCTGTTGATGTAAGCCGCGGCGGCCGCCTCTTCCTGAGGATAGTTCTCCATTTCCGGCATAATAAACAGGCGATAACCGCTTTTATCGTCTTTTCTGACCATGGTGACCGTCAGCATCACCGACTTTGAAAGACGGTGAATCACAAATGTGCCGTTAGTGGTGGCCACCTCCTTTACCGCGAAGAAGGGGGCGAAGCTGCTGCCATTGCGGCCATAGTCCTGGTCCGGAGCAAACCAGACCGCTTCGCCTTTTTTCAGGGCGCTGACCAGCCCGCGTAAATTATTGCGGCTGATCATCGCCTTATTTGAACGCATGCGCCCGCACGTCTGCACCCACTCCATCAGGGCGCTGTTATGTGGACGATAAGTGGCCATCATCGGCTGGCACAACCCCATCACCCGGCCACCCAGCTCCAGCGACGTAAAGTGAACGCCGATCACCATCACCCCGCAGTTTTTTGCCTGCGCGCGCTGCAAATTTTCCAGGCCTTCAACGTCAAACCACTTACGTACCCGCGAGTCCGGCCAGAACCAGGCCATCCCCGTTTCCAGTAACGCCATGCCGATAGATTTAAAATTTTCACTAATGAGATGATCACGCTCTTCAGGGGAGAGCGCCGGAAAACAGAGTTCGAGGTTCCTGCGAGCGATAGATTCACGGCGCTTCAGAAAACGACGCGAAAGACTTCCGAGGCTGGCACCGAGCCAGCGTAGCGCCGGATAAGGAAGTTGCACGAGCAGCCAGAGGACACCCAGACCAAACCATGTAAACCAGTAACGCGGGTGCAGAAGCGTGCGCGTGAATTTGCATTGAGACAAGATAAAACGACCTTTATGGAGAGTATATTGGTAGCCCCAGACTGGCGCTACGCCGGAATGCTATTAAGACCTGCGTTAATACTATTGGTTCATGGTGATTACCGTATATGCCCAAGGTCTGAAAAAAGGCTGTCGGCGCTGGGCGGCGTAATGTAGCACTGATATATCTTAACTGCTAACACTACTTTTTGCGCAAAAAATAACCCACAAAAGGGCTCAAACCGGGGCTATTTTTATCCACATTCAAACGCGATTAGTCAGGCTTTCCATATCCAAAATCAAAGCCGAGCAGCACGTTCTGGCGTATGGCCTGATTCAACGGATAGCTGTAACTCTGCCCGATGCTGACCGTATGGATCGCCCGCAACAGCGTGCCGCCGCTGAGGGGTGAGGGGGTATTGGTGATCGCCACTTCCGCTCCCTGCAATGCGTGCCGCAGCGACTGATAGGCCGGAGAAGCCGTAATACTGTTATTGGTCACGCTGCACAGGCCGAGCAGCAGGCAGATTAACAGCACCGGGAAGATCAGCGGATGGCGGTTAAGCAGGCGAACGGGCCGCCAGGCGGTAACAGAGAGCAGGGCGGCACTTAACGGCAGAAGCAGCAGATAGAGCAGTTTTGCCAGGTGGGTGAGGGCGCCGAGCAGGGAGAACATCAGCGCAATGGGAGGAACAATCACCGCCCGCGCCGCATCCTCGCCCCGTTTTTCATTTGCTCCGCCCGTGCCGTAGCTGGCCAGCGCAGCCTGCAGGCGGGGGAGTTGCTGTTGCACGGCGTAGTCAAGATGGGGAGCCTGCAGCGCCAGGGCGAACTGTTTCAGGGCGTCCTCTTTCGGATATTCAGGCTGCACCCGGGTTTGCAGCGGCAGGGCCAGCTTTTCCCGCAGCCTTTTCTGCACCGGGTCCAGCATAAAAAATGTCTCCCAGTCGAGGCGGGCCGGGATTGTCACCCCATGATAGAGCTCATTTTTCTGCGTAACGCTGGTATAGTCGAGATAGTCCTGATAAATCTCTGCGCGCGCGGCCAGCCAGAGTTTGTAATAGCCGAGGAGCCCGCCCTCCTGAACGCTGATGCTGTCGCGCAGGTTTTGCGCCGCCTCTCGCTCAAGCAGTTCGTGATAGCGGCTGACCGAACTCATAAGTAGCGGCAGCATCGCCAGAAACGCTTTCCCGGATGGGCTGGTCCAGGTTTCGCGCTGACTGCCATCGTCACCAAGCGGGATCCCCTCCAGCGTCTGGTGCCCGTCAATTAAAGACTGCTGGTAGAGTTGCGCCAGCATCGACTTCTGGCGAAACTCGCCGGTACTTTGGGCGACCTGGCGCTCAATAACCCGCTCCACCGTTTGCCATGTCACCACGCCGGTGAGCAGACAGAGCGAGAACACCATGCCTGCCACCCACGGGGCGGGAAAGGCAATGCCGCGTTTTTTCAGCCAGGCGTTGCACGCCAGCACCAGCTGGAACATCAGCAGCGCGGCGGCGATGGCGGTTAGGGCCCGACCATAGCGCTCCATACTGTGGATATCGTCGGGGGTGGAGAGACTTCCCACCAGGTCGAGCAGGCGCGAGTTAAAGGCCAGCTCGCAGATGAGATAGGTGAGGGTGAGAAGAATAACCACTGCGTTTTGCCACAGCGGCAGCGTGGGGCGCTTGATATCGGCCCGGTTTTCCAGTTCACCGAGAGCGCGTTCCGTCATGATTTCAGCTCCAGGCTGGTCTGACGGGTGATCGCAGGTTGCCAGATCTGCTCCGGCAACGAGTTATCCAGCACCGGCATGACCCGGGGCGCGGGCGGTTCGGCGGCTTTATCCTGAGGCCGTTTTTTTACTCTTACGGGCGGCGCAGGGGACGCTTCTGGCGCGTTCAGGAACGATTCAGGTGCGCTATACGCGGGCTGCACAGGCGCAGGGCGAACATATTTCGGCGCTACACGCGCCCGGCTGGGATTCTTATCATGGCTAGCACAACCGCTTACGCTCAGAAGCAGCGTTAACAACACCACCCCGCAGCGGGGCATTTTTTGCAGTAGCACGCTCATCAGTTTGTCCTGACTCTGTCGCACAGCGGAGTGACGTCTTTTAAATGTAATCGGGAATTTTAATTCAGGTAGTTGTATCGCTTAAAAATTCTGCTTACCTCCCGGCCAGGTGCGCCAGCGGCATGATCAGCCTGCATTCACCCTCCTCACTGACGGCGCGCCAGCCCGCATCGGACGTCTCTTCCTGGGTAATGGGCATGCCCTGCGCGGTAAGCTGCGCGATCAGATCTGAGAATTCCGCCCCGGTCACCGGGCGGGGCTGCCAGAAAGTCTGTTTATTGTCGGTCAGGATCGGCAGAAGCGCGATCTGCGGCTGCGGATTGCCAAGCCGCAGGCGGACGACAAAGCCATACGGCGGCACGCCACGCGACTGGTATTCACCGTTACTGTTAAACACCCCGTTGCCGATGCTGTAGACCACCAGACTTTCGCCCAGTCGTACCGCCTCGCCTGCCATGTGCGGCCCGGAGCCGATAATCAGGTCGGCTCCGGCCTCGCAGAGACGCTGCGCCAGCGCCCGCTGTCCCACCGTTGTCCACTGGTAATCTAGCCCCCAGTGAGCGAGCACGATAGTGGTGGCTGGCCGGGGGCGTGCTTTCTCCAGACGCAGCTGTTCAGCCAGGCCGCCGCTCAGGCAGGCGACCCCTGCCCGATGTGGGCGGGCATAAAAGGCGCAATCCTGCTCCATGTAGCGTCGGTACCAGTAGGCGCTGAAAATCTTGTACTGTCTGTCGCCCACCGTCAGCACCAGCGGAGCGTGGGCCTGCTGCGCATTGCGTCCGGCGCCGATGCAGGCAATGCCGCCGCCGCCAAACGCCGCCAGGGTGCTCTCCAGCCCAGGCAGTCCGGCATCCATGGCGTGATTATTGCCAAGGGCCACCGCGTCGATACCCTGTTTACGCAGGGCGGTAACCGAGGCGACCGGATCCCCGGTCAGGCAGAACGGCTTTCGGCCTTCCAGACTGGCGCGCAGATCGGTGGCGAGGGCCGCCTCAAAGTTGGCAAGAGTGAAGTCGCTACCGCGCAGCAGGGGGGCGATGCCCAGAAAGCTGTGATCGTAGCCGTAACGTTGCAGGGCATCATCCAGACCCCGCGCCTGGCGCTTGCGGGTATACCACTCCCCAAAATAGGTGTCGCCCAACAAGGTGAGGGTCGCCACAGGTTTGTCGATGTGCCGTTCGACGGGCACCGGTGCGGGCTCTGCGCCATCCACTCCGGCCAGGAGCCCATCCAGCAGATAGTCGAGATGAAAGGCGTCATCCGCCCCGGCAGCGCAGGCCAGCCAGAGTTCGCCTGCGATCCACTGCAGCGCAACGCCCCAGCGTCCGGCGCAGAATTGTCCCCATGCGCTGCCGTTGCTGTGCAGGTTGCCGCTTTTACGGTAGACCCGCTCGCCGATGGCCGCCTCGTGCTCACCCAGCCACGTAAGCCAGTGCGGGTAGCGCAGCTGGAAATGGTGCATCAGCCTGGCGATATCCGTAAGCGTGGTGCGCTGGCCGGGGCGGGGCCGACCGGAGACGTTATTGATATGGGTGTGGCGCATCTCCAGCTGGTCGACAAGGCTGCGCAGCGCCTTCAACGCCTCCGCGCTGCTGCCGGCCAGCGTTTCCGCCAGATGAATGGCGGCGTCGCAGGCGTTGTGGATGAGCATCGCCTGCACCAGCGATTTCACGGTTGCCGTGCTCCCCCGTTGCAGGCCAAGAGCCGGATTGCCCTGCAGAACGTGGGCAGCGATGCCGTGCATCTCAACAGGCGTATCAAGGTCTATTTTTTTCGCCAGCAGCCGTTCTGCCAGGCAGACGGCCAGCAGCAGCTGGCTCAAGTACGTGGGGGCAAACGCGCTGTCACCCTGCTCAGACAGCCGGGTTTCGCCGGTGGTAAGATTCATCAGCAGGCGGGCGGTTTGCCCTTTTGCCAGGGCTGGCGACGCGGTAAGTCGGCGCTTCAACAGGCCGACAACCCGCCTGAAGTCGGAATTACGCACGCTCCCTTTTACCAGCACGATATCGCCGTCGCGCAACGCTGGCGCAGCGGCTTCCACCAGCGCTTCTGCGGTGCTGAAATGACCGCTACGAACCTCCTCCGGCAGGGCGTCGTGCAGGGCACACATCTCGTCACCGTGCAGAAATGCCTGCTGACAGCCAGCCGCCAGCAGGGGCTGCGCCAGCGAGCGGTGGATGGCGGCGGACCGATCCCCGAGGTTGATGATCCGCCCCAGCAGGGCGATCACACGGCCGCCCCCTTCCTGCGCTCGCTGAGCGGCCACCTCAAACGCGTTGAGCATCGAGAGGTATTCGGCGTTATAACTGTCGTCAATCAGGGTGACAGCCCCGCCGCCCGGCAGCGGCAGCGCGGAAATGCCCATATGTTGATCATCGCTGCGCCAGGTTTCGAGGCTGGCCACGATCTCCGCCAGGCTCACCCCGAGCAGATCGGCGGCGATAAGCGAGGCCACCGAGTTAAGCGCGGCGCCTTTGCCCGGCACAGCCAGCCGGTAATTCAGGCTCTGCTGACGGAGGCTGAGCGTGATCAGGCTCCCGTTGGCATTCTGGGTAAACGCCGTGATCCGCACGTCGGCGTCGGCATCAAACCCGTAGCTGATGATGCGGGCACCGTCACGGGTGACGCACGCAGCCACGGTGTCATAGCTGGCCATATCACGGTTTAAAATGGCGTAACCACCCGGAATAAGACCGTGACTGATGCGCGCTTTAAAGCGGGCCACATCGTCGAGAGAGGTCACGCTCCTGCCCACCTGGGTGAGGCCGATCTCGGTAATAATGACGATATGCGGTTTGATACGCGGGCCGATCCCGCCGTTGCGCATCCACAGAGCAGAGATCGCCACCTCCAGCACCACCGCCTGCGGATTGCAGACTGCACGCGCCAGCGTGATGGAGGCCCCCGTGCGGGTGTTATGGTTCCCGCGACTCGCCACTACCGACATATGCTTTGTCAGGATGCTGTTGAGCATCTCTTTGGTCGAGGTTTTGCCTACCGTACCGGTGATCGCCACCAGCTTACCGTCCAGTCGCCGCCGGGCTTCTTCTGCAAGCCAAAGCAGGGCCTGATAGCTGTTGCCCACCACCAGCTGAGGAAAGTCCGGAGGCAGACCATCAACCTTGCGCTGGACGATGGCCCCGCAGTAGCGAGAGGCGTGGCGGGGAAGCGAAAGATGAGTATCATCCCAGCCTGCGTAAACTCCGGTGTTGCCGGAGCCCTTGTGCCAGGTGTCGGGATCGATGGCGACAAACAGACAGGGATGGCCAGGCTGCGCCTTATCATGAAAAAGGACAATGTCAGCGGCGTGCCAGCCTGCATCCGGACGATTGTACCAGACGCTACCGGGTAGTTTTTCGAGTTCGGCAGCGGTCCATCCCGGTGCTTGCGTCTCTGCGCGTGGCTGACGGGGCGGTTTCTGGCGCATATTTTTATTCCTGCTTTTTTGGGCTTATCCGCGTAGCGGACAGAGGCGAATGGCGTTGATACCGGCATTCCCCGTCAAATTATGAAATTGCGGCGGTCTGGCGGGGCGTTCGAGCAGTTCTACCCGGTGGCCATGTTCCCGCAGCGCATCCGCGAATCGCGCCTGCAGATCGAACGGCGTATTGCGATCCTGCGGGTTGCCGATCACCAGGATCAACCGGAAGGGATCGGCGGCGATCCCGCTGATGTGTTCGAGGGGATCCCACGGGTGAGGGAGGCCGGTGCCGTCCAGTGCAGGCGCCGGGGCTTCGCCACGCTGCTGACGCAGGCGCTGCGCCCGCTCGAGTATTCCCCAGGCGCCGGAAGTAAGCACCGCGCAGGCGATGTCCCGGCGGCCGGTAGTCAACAGCGCCGAAGCGGCGGTGGCGCCTCCGCTGTGTCCGCTGAGAATAAAGCGCTGGATACCATAGCGGGCCTTGATAGCATTGAGGGCAGCATCGATAGCCTGGAACTCTTCCGCCTGACGACGGCGGTAATGGTTGCCGCTGGAGCCGTAGGTGCCGGGGCGGGCGATAATAATGGTCGGCAACCCGGTCTGGCGTAGGATCGCCCGGGCCTGACGGCGTTGGTCGGCGGCGGTGTTACCTGGAATGGTTTCGGGTGGACGCTTTATCTGCGAGACGCGGTCGCCTTTTAACATCACCACCGCCAGTGGGGCAGCCTGGAGATTTCCGGCGCTGAAATAGCGCATACAGGCGTTGCCTTGAGGGTAGTGTACCCACACGGCCTCGTCGCCGACCGGGCAGTGCTGTCGGGAGGCTGGCTGGTTCCACAGCAGCGGCGTCTCAGCGTAAGCGAAAACGCTGATTAGCAGCAGGATCCATACCGCGAAACATCGACTCACACCACCGCCCCGGAAGAAACAATAGACATACAGAATACACAACTTGTCATACATAATGGTATTATCTGGTTAGGATTTTTCTGACAGGGTTTCTTCAGGCGTTATCAGGAGTAAAAATGCCGCTCAGCCAATTACTGGCGCAAACCCGCCCGGCGATGGAATTGCTGGACGTCGCGCCCAAACCGCCGATTTGCCCCGCCTGGGCGATCTTTTTTAGTGCTTCCGATGGTCAAAGCCGTGCGCATATTGTGCAGGGCTTTGGCGACAGCTTCGATCAGGCCTGGCAGCAGGGCGTAGAGGCGCTGCTGCAGTGGCAGCAAAAGAGTGGGGCGGTGGTTTGCTGGCTGCGCGTTGACCTTGTGGATCAGGTGCAGGCCCTGCGCTGGGATAACCTGCAAGCCCGCTTAGCCAGGACCAAACGCAAC
This sequence comes from Leclercia sp. GHBNCSD, assembly GCF_055805075.1. Taxonomy (NCBI): domain Bacteria; kingdom Pseudomonadati; phylum Pseudomonadota; class Gammaproteobacteria; order Enterobacterales; family Enterobacteriaceae; genus Leclercia; species Leclercia sp. GHBNCSD. Next base: position 3,319,463 of record NZ_JBQVYO010000001.1, read on the forward strand.
TATTTTCGCTTCGGCATCAGCCTGGACCCAGCGTTTCGCTACGCGATGCTGGAGCAGGAGATTGCCGCCAACGCGCTGCTCTATCATGGCGATCACGGCGTTGCCACGCCCAATGCCACTAATCTGGCCCATTTTTCCCGCCGTCGCTTCGGCGCTGTGCTGAGCTGGCCGGAGGAGCCTGACCAGACGCTCTGGCGCTTCACCACCCGGGCGCTGTTTTGCGACGGCGAGCAGTTGTTACCCATCGAATCGACCGGGCGTAACAGCGGCTACCGCCAGCTACCCGACTGGCAGGCGACGGCGCTTGAGCCGATGATCGCCTCCGCCACCGACTACCTTGCCCGGCAGATCGCCCCCTCCGGGCGCTATCAGTACGGCTGGTTCCCCTGTTTCGATCGCGCCATTCCCACCTATAACGCCTTGCGCCACGCCAGCTCTACCTATGCACTGCTCGAAGGATGGGAAGTGACGCAGCAGCCTGAACAGTTCGCGGCAATCGAGCGGGCACTCAACGACCTTTGTGTCAGCTTTATTCGTACTTACCGGCTACCGGACGGCAGCGACGCCGATTTCCTGGTCGATACCGGGGATGAGATTAAGCTTGGCGGCAATGCGGTGTGTATTCTGGCGATGGCGAAATACAGCGAGCTGACCGGTGATGATCGGTATCTGGAACCGATGGCGCGGCTGGCGAACGGGATCGGCTTTATGCAGGATCCGCAGACGGGCGGGTTTGTTCACGTGCTGAACGCAGGGGATCTGTCGCTGAAGGCGGCGCACCGCATTATCTATTACGACGGTGAGGCGGCGTTTGCGCTGATGCGTCTTTACGGACTGACTAAAGCGCCGCGCTGGCTGGCAATGGTCGAACGGGCGATGGATCATTTTATTGTGCAGAAGCACTGGCAGGCGCACGATCACTGGCTCAGCTACTGCGTCAACGAGCTGACGCGCTACCAGCCGCTGGAGCGCTATTACCAGTTTGGGCTGGATAACGTGCGCGATCATCTCGACTTCGTTCAGAACCGCGTCACCACTTATCCTACGCTGCTTGAGTTGATGATGGCGGCCTCACGGATGATCGCGCGGCTTGAGACATCGCCGCATAAACATCTGCTGGCGGGCTTCGACATGGCGGTGTTCAACCAGGCGCTGGAGAGCCGCGCCCGCTATCTGGCAAACGGCTTTTTCTGGCCGGAACTGGCGATGTTCTTTAAAAACCCGCCGCGCATCGTCGGCAGCTTTTTTATTCGTCACCACAGCTATCGCGTGCGAATCGACGATGTTGAACACTACCTTTCCGGCTATGTCGCGTACCGTAAGCGCTGGCTGGCCCGGTCAGGCGAGCAGTAAGTTACGTCATGCGGCTTTATCCTTCTCTTCTGGTGAGCTGTCGACGCTGGCTGTCGCTCTGGCTGGTGCTGCTGCTGGTTATCTCCCCCGGACTCGGCGCCGGGTGGGATTTCAGCGCCATCAGCACCCGTACCGAACGGCTGTATGGTCCTGCTACCCCCGCCGCCCGGCAGCGGATTGATGAGTGGGCAGCGTTGCTTAAACAGCCGTCGCAGGGCACGATCCATGACACCTTAAACCGGGTAAACCAGTTTTTTAACGCCCGGATGGCGTTTCGCGATGATATCGTCGTCTGGAAGCAGCAGGATTACTGGGCAACGCCAATTGAGTTTTTACGTCAGGGGGCAGGGGACTGCGAGGACTTTGCGCTGGCGAAATATTTCACCCTGCGCGAAATGGGCGTGCCGGCGAACCAGTTACGTATTACCTATGTTAAAGCACTCGAACTGAATCAGGCGCACATGGTGGTGACATGGTATTCCACCCCCACGGCGATCCCACTGGTTCTGGATAACCTGAAAACCGCCATCTTGCCTGCTACACAGCGTACCGATCTGCTTCCGGTGTATGCGTTTAACGGCGAAGGGCTGTGGCTGCCGCAATCTGGCGGCAACAAACGCGTGGGTGACAGCAAACGGCTCTCCCGCTGGCAGGATCTTCTCACCCGTATGCGTGCAGAAGGATTTGTAATTCATGAATAGGATAGGGCCATGTCTCTTTATAAACAGCTACTGATTGGCATCTGTTTATTTACGCTCGTCATTTTCTGCGGCAACTTTTTCGTTACCCTGGAAAGCTCACGGGAGCAGTACCGCAATCAGCTTAGCGCCCACGCGCAGGACGCGGCGACGGCGCTGGGGGTGTCGCTGACCACCCATATCGACGATCCGGCCATGACCGAGCTGATGGTGAACTCCATCTTCGACAGCGGCTATTTCTATCGCATTCGCGTGATCGACATTAAAACCAATAAACCGATTATCGAGCGCAGCGACGTACCCCAGAGCACCCGTGTACCGCACTGGTTTGTGCGGCTGGTGAACCTCAGCCCAGGCGAAGGCGATGCCATTGTGATGCGGGGCTGGACGCAGGTTGCCCGGGTAGAAGTGGTCAGCCATCCGATATTCGCCCTGGCCCGCCTGTGGAACAGTATCGTTGCCAGCTTTTTGTGGCTGATCGGCTGTAGCCTGCTGTTTGTGCTGGCAGCCACCCTGCTGTTGAACCGCATTCTGCGCCCGCTTAACTATATTGCCGGACAGGCGATGGCCATCTGCCGCCGCGAGTTTCTTAATATACAGGCGCTGCCAAAAACGCCTGAGCTGCGCCGGGTGGTGGACGCCACCAACATGATGGTGACCCAGCTCAAGGTGTTATTCAGCGAGCAGGCCCGGCGTACCGAAGCGCTGCGCCAGGAGGCCTATCACGACAGCCTGACCGGCCTGAGCAACCGCCGGGCGTTTGATATGCAGCTCCAGTCACGCCTGAGTGATGAAGAGAACGCCGCCGGCCACATTATGCTGCTGCGGGTGCAGGATCTGATGGGGCTTAACCAGCGTCTGGGTGGGGCGAAATCCGATCAGCTGCTGGTGGCCGTGGCGGATATTCTGAGCGGCCTGCAGCGCAACTATTTCCACAACGAGGGGTTTGTAGCCCGCGTGCGCGGCGGGGAGTTTGCCATTATCGCCCCGCAGATCCTGGGCCAGGAGCTCGATAATCTGCGCAACACCCTCAGCACCCAGCTGAAGGCGCTGTCTGAGATGGGCATGAGCGACGTAACGCCGGTGGCGCATTTTGCCATGGTGCCCTTTAACCCAGGCGATACGCCCCAGGCAGTACTGGCCCAGGCGGACCAGGCGCTGGCGAGAGCCGAAACCGAAATGCGCATCTTTGCAACGCCCGATACCGCATCGGCCACCGAGAGCGAAGACGATCATCACAGCTGGTACACCCGTCTGGACGCGGTGCTGACAAGCGGCGACTTTGCGCTCTTTTCACAGCCGGTCTACGCCTGCAACAGCGCGCGTGAGGTGCTGCATCATAAGATCCTCGCGCGAATTAAAACCCCGGAGGGGGAGCTGGTGCCTGCCGGACGCTTTATGCCGTGGATCCACCGGCTCAATCTCAGCCGCCGCATGGACATTGTGATGCTCCAGCAGACCCTAAGTGAACTGGCAAAATCACCGCGTCCGCTGGCGCTGAGCATCAGCGGGGCCAGCGTCGCGGATGACCAGAGCCTGAATGCCCTGTTGCAGCCGCTGAAAAGCGCGCCGCAGCTGGCAACCTGGCTGACGTTTGAGCTGGATGAGAATGAGCTGCCCGATGTCGAGAGGGTGAATGTTCTGGTCAGCCGCCTGAAGGCGTTGGGGTGTCGTCTGGGGATCCAGCACTTTGGCGGACGCTTCCACCTTATCGGCAATTTGCCGCAATGGGGTCTGGCCTGGATTAAGGTTGATGGCAGTTATATTCGCGATATAGACAGCGAGGACGATAAAAAACTGTTTATTGAGGCTATTTACTGGGCCGCCCGTCAGATAAATCTTCCTTTAATTGCCGAGCGAGTGGAAACGGCAGGCGAACTGGCGATCCTCGAAAAAATGGGGCTGTATGGCGCAATGGGGCGCTATTTTGCTGATGCCAGTACGCTGGGTGGAAATTAACCTCACAGGTTATACAGAGGCTGAATATGTATTACGTAGAACGCGATAGGGAAAGACGAATAATTCGGGTGGAATTGACACCTTTTTCCGCAATGACAGAACAGCACGATCTCTGTACGCCCGAGATTGACGAGTGGTTGCGCCAGCGTGATATCCGCGAAGCCACGCTGTATCAGCTGCGGCAAAGCGACCTTGAGATGGTGCGTGTGCTTGAGGATCTGATCGAGGTTCTGATGAGTAAAGGGGTTATCACCATTACTGACCTGCCGCCTGCCGCACAGGCCAAACTCACCAGCCGTGCGCAGGCGCGTCGCTCGCTGAGTGGTCTGGAAGGGTTAATCGCGGATGAGGACGAGGGGCTTATTTAGCCTCTTTTGCGTACCGGGATTAATCAACAATTAATAGGGGGATATTTCCCTGGCTCCCTATTTTGATAGTACAGATCTTTTTAGTTTCCTGTTTATTCATGGCATCTATTAATATAGCGCCCTGATCCGTATCTGCATCAATAAATCTGGTGCATAAAGGCGTATTGTAGTCATAGTTGCACAGCATATTACTAATACAGATTAAATACTCTTTTAGCATTCTAAGCCTGACAAATGGATGAATTGGGCAAGAAAAAGATTGAGGGAGACAATATATGAGTGGCGTATCCGGGATTGTCAAAGCAGTAATCGGGCAGGTATTTGCCGTCAGCCCTGACGGCAGTAAGCGTTTGCTGACCGAAGGCGACCGCGTTCTCGAAGGAGAACACGTCCAGACGGGAGCGGCTGGCGCAATTACCTTATCTTTGCCGGATGGCAAACAACTGGATCTGGGGCGTGACAGTCAGTGGGACAGCTCAGGGCATATAGTGGCAGAGGCCACGGCGACCCAGCAGCAGGACGTGGCAGCCATCCAGCAGGCTATTGCCGACGGGCAGGACCCGACGCAAACCCTGGAAGCGACAGCAGCTGGTCCGCAATCCGGTAATTCTGGCGGCGAGCCAGGCGGCAGCGGCGGCGGGTCACATACCCACGTCGTGCTCGATCTTACCGGCGAAATTGTTGATCCCACTGCGGGTTACCCAACGATCGGCCTGGATTTCCCCGATGATGAGCCCCCGGAAGAATTAACGCTGCTCGATATTGATGATTCAGATGCTGATGCGGATGCTGACGCGGATGCGGATGCGGATGCCGACGCGGATGCAGATGCCGATTCGGACGCTGACGCTGACGCGGATTCCGATGCCGATGCCGATGCCGACGCGGATGCCGATGCTGACGCAGATGCGGACGCTGATTCTGATTCCGATGCTGATGCTGATGCTGATGCCGATGCCGATGCAGATGCAGATTCTGACGCCGACGCCGACGCGGATTCCGATTCTGACGCTGATGCAGATGCCGATGCGGATTCTGATGCCGACGCAGATGCGGATTCTGACTCCGACGCGGACGCCGATGCAGATGCCGATTCCGATGCAGATGCAGATGCAGATGCGGATGCCGATGCGGACGCAGATGCTGATGCGGATGCCGATGCAGACGCCGATGCAGATTCTGATGCCGATGCCGATGCCGATGCAGATGCAGATTCCGATTCTGACGCTGATGCGGATGCAGACGCCGATGCCGATGCGGATTCTGATGCGGATGCTGATTCTGATGCCGACGCCGATGCGGATGCGGATGCCGATGCCGATGCGGACGCCGACGCCGATGCAGATGCCGATTCCGATGCTGACTCTGATGCGGATGCGGATGCGGATGCGGATGCGGATGCGGATGCAGATGCGGATGCAGATGCCGACGCAGATGCGGATTCCGATTCTGACTCCGACGCAGATGCTGATTCCGACGCGGATGCCGATGCAGATGCAGACGCCGATTCAGATGCGGACGCCGATGCGGACGCTGATGCTGATGCTGATGCCGACGCTGATGCTGATGCCGACGCCGACGCCGACGCCGACGCGGATGCCGATTCTGATGCAGATGCAGATGCCGATTCTGATTCCGATGCAGATGCTGATGCGGATGCGGATGCGGATGCGGATTCTGACGCCGATGCAGATGCCGATGCGGATTCTGACGCTGATGCTGATGCAGATGCTGATGCTGATGCGGATGCTGATGCAGATGCCGATGCCGACGCGGATGCGGACGCCGATGCTGATGCGGATTCTGACGCTGATGCTGATGCTGATGCTGATGCTGATGCTGATGCTGATGCTGATGCTGATGCCGATGCCGATGCGGACTCTGACGCCGACGCAGATGCGGATGCCGATTCTGATTCCGATGCAGACGCGGATGCGGATTCTGATGCCGATGCGGATGCGGATGCGGATGCGGATTCTGATTCCGATGCGGACGCTGATGCCGATGCGGATGCCGACGCCGATGCGGATGCTGATGCAGACGCCGATGCTGACGCGGATTCTGATTCCGATGCGGATTCTGACGCCGATGCTGATGCGGATGCCGATGCAGATGCAGATGCAGATGCAGATGCAGATGCAGATGCAGATGCAGATGCAGATGCCGACGCCGATGCCGATGCCGATGCAGACGCCGATGCCGACGCCGATGCCGACGCTGATGCAGACGCCGATGCGGATTCTGACGCTGACGCCGACGCCGACGCCGATGCCGATGCCGATGCCGACGCTGATGCTGATGCTGATGCGGATGCCGACGCGGATGCCGACGCTGATTCCGATGCAGATGCAGATGCGGATGCGGATGCCGATTCTGATGCAGATGCGGACGCCGATGCCGATGCCGATGCCGATGCAGATGCAGATGCCGATGCAGATGCAGATGCTGATGCCGATGCAGATGCGGATGCGGATGCGGATGCAGATGCAGATGCAGATGCAGATGCGGACTCTGATGCCGACGCGGATGCCGATGCCGATGCGGATTCTGATGCCGATGCCGATGCCGACGCTGATGCCGATTCTGACGCTGACGCTGATGCGGACGCTGATTCTGATTCCGATGCGGATGCCGATGCTGATGCAGACGCCGATTCTGATTCCGATGCGGACGCAGATGCGGATTCCGATGCCGATGCCGATGCCGACGCGGATGCCGATGCCGATGCCGACGCGGATGCCGATGCCGATGCCGATGCGGATTCTGATGCGGATTCTGACGCTGATGCAGACGCGGATGCCGATGCGGATTCTGACTCCGACGCGGACGCCGATGCCGATGCAGATGCTGATGCCGATTCTGATTCTGATTCTGATGCAGACGCAGACGCAGACGCCGACGCTGATGCTGATGCGGATGCCGATTCTGATGCAGATGCGGACGCCGACGCCGACGCAGATGCGGACTCTGATGCCGACGCCGACGCCGACGCCGACGCTGATGCAGATGCGGATGCGGATTCTGATGCAGATGCGGACGCCGACGCCGACGCAGATGCGGACGCTGATGCCGACGCGGATGCCGATGCTGATGCTGATGCTGATGCTGATGCGGATTCTGACGCTGATGCTGATGCGGACGCCGACGCCGATGCCGATGCGGATGCGGATGCGGATGCCGATGCGGATTCTGATGCCGATGCGGATGCCGATGCGGACGCCGATGCAGATGCGGACGCCGACGCTGATGCGGATGCAGATGCAGATGCAGATGCAGATGCAGATGCGGACTCTGATGCCGACGCGGATGCCGATGCCGATGCGGATTCTGATGCCGATGCGGATTCTGATGCCGATGCGGATTCTGATGCCGATGCGGATTCTGATGCCGATGCCGATGCGGACGCTGATGCCGACGCTGATGCCGACGCCGATGCCGATGCTGATGCTGATGCTGATGCTGATGCTGATGCTGATGCCGATGCCGATGCCGATGCGGATGCAGATGCCGATTCCGATGCAGATGCAGATGCAGATGCAGATGCAGATGCAGATGCAGACGCCGATGCCGATGCCGATGCGGATTCTGATGCCGATGCGGATTCCGATGCAGATGCGGATGCGGATGCAGACGCTGATGCGGATGCTGATGCAGATGCCGATGCCGACGCGGATGCCGACGCGGATGCGGATGCGGATTCTGACGCTGATGCCGATGCCGATGCCGATGCGGATTCCGATGCTGACGCGGATTCTGATGCCGACGCCGATGCCGATGCTGATGCTGATGCTGATGCCGATTCTGATTCCGATGCCGATGCCGATGCCGACGCAGATGCGGACTCTGATGCCGACGCCGACGCCGACGCGGATGCCGACGCGGACTCTGATTCCGACGCCGACGTCAAACTAACCGTTACCGTCACTCCAGGCAGTAAGACGACCGAGACGACAGATGACCAGATCATCCACGTTAATGGCGGCAGCGGCGATCCTAACGGTTACGACATCCAGAACGGCGTGATTGTGGCGATCGGCAGCAACGTACATGTCTGGCTGACTCCGGATAGCCCGGACGGTAAGATCCAGGGCGACTTCGTGCCGAAGGCCGACAGCCTGGATCAGATCCACTACTACAACAGCCAGGGTAACGCCAACGCCAATAACGGCGACAAGACCTACACCGATATATTTGTGGTCGGTGACCATACGGGTGGCTATTACCAGCAGGGTGACTGGCCGCAGGATCGCTATGAATTCCGGCCGCTCAACGGCATCACTGGCAACCAGGGCTTACCGCAAAGCAGCGTGGGTAAGGACTATATCTTTGTTCAGGGGAATGAGGCTGACTACACCGTTACCGGTGTCGACCATCCACAGAATGGTAAAAACAACGATATAGATAACCTGCATGTGGTTGATAACGAGACCGGGAAGTCACCGTTCCAGAATGCCAACGGCATCGAAGGCGTTGTTTTTGGTGACGGACCCTCCTCCACGCACGGCGGCAATACCACCGTCAGCTATACGGTGACGCTGAATCTGGATGTCAATCTCGAAAGCTCAGACAGCAGCGATCACCTTAACAGCATCACCCTGAGCGGTATCCCGGAAAACGCGACCTTTACCGGCAACTATGCGAGCGTCAGCTACAACGCCGAAGAGAAGAGCTACACCCTGACCTTTGACAACGACACCTCGCACTTCAACGGCCAGGTGAGCGTTGAGCTGCCGGACGGTCAGAGCGATTTCGGGGAGATCGGGCTGAAAGTGGACTCTACCGCCTTCGATCAACACGAAACCGACTTCACCGTTGACGGGAAAGAGGGCGGAACGTTTGTCAGCGAAAGCCACGGCGGAGAAGAGCACGCCGATGATAACGTTGACGATCGCTCTCTGATGGCTGACCACAGCGTTGAGGAGAATCATGTTGAAAGCGACAGTGAAGAGAATCACAAGCAGACGAGCAGCCTGACGGCTGATGAGCATGACGCCGACCACGCTCTGGCGAACGGGGATCACGCCGCATCGTTAATCGATGACGACAACCTGATGCTCAATACCAGCAGTGTGGATAACAACGGCACACCAACGGTCGATAATGCGCAGAGCGAAAACCTCACGCTCCAGAGTACGGATCAGGAGGAGCAGCTGAACTTTAGCGATCTCATTCATGATGAAGAGCATAACGATCTCAGCACGCTGATCCAGGCGGGGCCGCAGAGCGACACGGCGGAGGGCCCGGCGGAAGTCGAGCATGTTCCTGCTGAAGGCGGTGAGATCGCCGGAACGGAGGGGTATGACGCGGGTAACGACACGGTGCTCGACAGTCTGATCGCCAAACCGGAAGAGCACGCCTGACTGGCGCCGCGCAGGGCTGGTCTGGCACTGCGCGGCAAACATTATTCAGGACAGACGAGGGATCCCGTCTGTCCGCAAAATCGCAGGGTACATTTTTCCCCCTCTCTCTGATGGGGTTTCTCTGGTGAATATTGACCAATAATCAAGGGATATGAAGGAAAAAATAAGATGAAACAGTATAGTCAGTTCGTTATAGGGGCTACCCTGGCGCTGAGCGCCACATATAGCCAGGCCACGACCCTGGAACAGGCCGTGAAAGAGAGCCTGTTATGGCATCCGGAAGTTAACGCCTCGGTAAACAGCCGCTATTCCGCCGATCAGGATCTCCGCGCCGCCAAAGGCGGCTATCTCCCGACCCTGGATCTCACCGCCGGTACCGGCTGGGAACAAACCGATAACGCCAGCACCCGCGGGGCAGGCGATCATCTGCGTGATTTGCACCGCAGCGAGTCCGCCATCAATCTGCGCCAGAACGTCTTCAACGGTTTTGCCACCACCAGCGAAGTGGGCCGCCAGAAAGCGACGGTCAACTCCCGCGCCTGGACGGTAATGAATACCAGCGAATCCACCGCCCTGCAGGCGATCCAGAGCTATCTCGATGTGCTGATGCGCCAGAAGATGGTGGCGCTGGCAGAAGATAACCTGAAGAATCACGAGCGCGTATTCGATCAGATCCGCCTGCGTACCGAGCAGGGGGTGGGGCGTCAGGCTGACTTTGAGCAGGCCCAGGCTCGTCTGGCCCAGGCGCGCAACAACCTGCTGACCGAGCAAACTAACCTCGAAGACGCTCGCGCCAACTACCAGAGTATCACCGGCAAAGAGCCTGACACTCTCGTCATGCCCGCCAAAATCGCGGTACCCGCCTCGCTGGAGGCCGCGCGGACCGTCATGCTGGCAAACAATCCGCTGCTGAAACAGGCCGATGCCGATGTGGAAGCGACCCGCCAGCAGTACGAGGCGGCAAAATCGCGCTTTTATCCGGATGTGAATGTCGAAGTCGGGCGCACCATGGATAACAACATCGATGGGACCCGCGGCCACAGCCAGGAGTGGCAGGCGATGCTGCGCATGCGTTACAACCTCTATAACGGCGGCAGCGACCAGGCGACGCTCACCTCTTACGCCTACAAAATGAAAGAGGCTCAGGATGTGAAAAATAACGCCCAGCGTCAGCTGAACGAAGAGCTGCGTCTGGCCTGGAACGCCCTGAAAAACGCCGGGCAGCAGGTGCCGATCGCCAAAGAGTATGCCGATCGCAGCGTGCAGGTGCGTAGCGCCTACCAGGAGCAGTTCAGCCTTGGCGACCGGACCTTGCTCGATATGCTGGACAGTGAAAACGAGGTGTTCAGCGCCCAGCGCCGCTACGTCGAGCTGCAGTTTGTCGACATGTTTACCACCTACCGCATCAGCGCCCGTACCGGCGAACTGCTTAAGAGCCTGAATATTCAGCCGCCGACGGCAGCGGAGCCGCTCACGCAAGCGAAATCTTCCCAGGCAGAACTGCCTGAATTAAAGTAAGACGCCCTGAGAGGCTGACGGGGTTGTTGCTGGCAGAGATAACGGCAACAACCCTCTCTTTTTTTATCTGCGGTTCCCGTCCGCAGAACACTGAGGCAGAGAATGACGCCTGATATTGACTCCTCTGATCGCATCGAGATGGCCCCGCAGGCGCAGGGCAGGCTGGATCCGCGGCAAAGCCATGACGATCCCCTGCTGGATGCGCTGATGATCGTCTGTAAATTGCATAACATAGGCACCAGCCGCAACGTCCTGACCGCGGGGTTGCCGCTGGCAGCCCACACCCTGACGACAGAGACCTTCCCCCGCGCCGCCGGACGGGCCGGGCTCAAGGCGCGGGTGGTGCAGCGTGGGCTTGAAAACATCACCGCGCTCTCTCTGCCCGCCATTCTCCTGCTGAAGAACAATCAGGCCGCGGTGCTGATTGGCTGGGATGCGCAGCAGCGCGCCCGGCTGCTACCCAGCGAAACGGAGGGCGGTGAAATCACCGTGTCGCCAGAGACGCTGGCGGAGAATTACAGCGGCCGGGTGATTTTTATCTCTCCGGAGCATGAGTTTGATGCCCAGCCGACGGCTACATTGCCGCGTACCAAAGCCTGGTTCCAGGACACGCTCAAACTGTCGAAATCCCTCTACCTGGATGCGGTGGTCGCCAGTTTCCTCGTCAACCTGGTGGCCCTCAGCGCCCCGCTGTTTGTGATGAATGTCTATGACCGGGTGGTGCCCAATCAGGCCACCGCCACGCTGTGGGTGCTGGCGATTGGCATCAGCATTGCCTTTGTGTTCGACTTTGTACTGAAGATCCTGCGGGGAATTTGCCTCGATCTGGCGGGCAAAAAAACCGACCTCGTGGTCTCCTCGGCGCTGTTCGAGCGGCTGCTGGGGATGAAGATGAAGCTCCGCCCGCAGCGGGTGGGCAGCTTTGCGCAGAATTTCCAGGAGTTCCAGTCGATTCGTGATTTTCTGTCGTCGCTGACGCTGACCGCCTTTATCGATCTCCCCTTTACCCTGCTGATCCTGCTGGTGATTGGCATCATTGGCGGCCCGCTGGTGTTTATCCCGCTGCTCGCTTATCCGCTGGCGCTGCTGGTGAACTGGTTGATCCAGCGTCCGCTGATGTCGCGGGTCAGGAAGACCTATCAGCTCTCCAACGAACGCCAGGCGATGCTGGTGGAGACACTCACCGGCCTGGATGCCATCAAAATCAACAACGCCCAGAGCGAGCGTCAGTATCAGTGGGAGCACCTCACCGGTCAGCTGAGCAAGCTGGAACTGCGGGTGAAGTCGCTCTCCTATGTGGCGGTGAACTTTACTGCCTGGCTGCAGCAGTTCAGCGGCGTGGCCCTGATCGTGGCCGGGGTCTACATCATTATCGGCGGCAACCTGAGCATGGGCGGGCTGATTGCCTGCTATCTGTTGCACCGTCGCGCCATGATGCCCATCGGCCAGCTGTGTAGCCTCATCACCCGCTACCAGCGCGCGCGAATGACCAAGGCCACCATCGACCGGATGATGGATCTTGAGCAGGAGGTGCAGGACGACGAAGTGCCGCTGAAGCGGGAAACCCTCTCCGGCGCCATTGAGCTGCGCGATGTGACCTTTATCTATCCCGGCAATCAGTATGCCTCGCTCAGCAACGTCTCGCTGACGATCCAGCCCGGGGAGAAGGTGGGGATTATTGGCCGCAGTGGGTCCGGGAAAAGCTCGCTGGCGAAACTGCTGGTCGGGTTTTACCAGCCGGACAGCGGGAATGTGCTGATCGACGGCATCGATGCCCGTCAGATCGATGTTCACGATTTGCGGCACAATATCGGCTACGCGCCACAGGATATTCATCTGTTCAGCGGCACCCTGCGGGAGAACCTGGTGTATGGCGCCAGCTACGTTGATGACGAGACGATGCTGCGGGTGGCTACCCTGACCGGGGTGCACGAGTTTGCCCGTCGTCACCCCTCCGGTTACAACATGCAGGTGGGTGAGCGGGGAATGAGCCTTTCCGGCGGCCAGCGGCAGGCTGTCGCCCTGGCGCGGGCGCTACTGCTCGACCCGCCGGTGTTGTTGATGGACGAACCCACCAGTTCGATGGATAACACCAGCGAAGATTTGATCAAAAAGGCGCTCGTGCCGGTGATTGCCAACAAAACGCTGCTGATGGTCACCCACCGTGCGTCGCTGCTGACGCTGGTGGATCGTCTGATTATCGTCGACAACGGCAAAATCATTGCCGATGGCCCGAAAGAGAGCGTCATGAGTGCGCTGAAGAAGGGACAAATTCATGCGAATCGTTGAGACGCTTAGCCGCCTGATGAGCTGGCTGTCAGGAGATAAACAGCCCGCACCGTTTACCACCAACGAGGTCAACAAAGCGTTGCTGGATGATGCCCCCCGGGTGGTGCGCGTCACGCTGTGGGCTATCTTCGCCTTCTTTATCGCCATGATCCTCTGGGCATCGCTGGCCAGCATTGACGAAGTGACGCGCGGGGAAGGGCGGGCGATCCCCTCATCACGTCTGCAGAAAGTGCAGAACCTTGAGGGTGGGATCGTGGCCGAAGTCTTTGTGCATGAAGGCGAGGTGGTGAAAGCCGGCGCGCCGCTGCTGCGTCTGGATGATACCCAGTTTCGTTCCAACGCCGGGGAGAGCGAAGCCGACCGGCTGGCGCTCCAGGCGCGCATCCAGCGTCTGACCGCGCAGCTGAACGATGCCACAACCCTGACCCTGGCGCCGGAGATAGTGAAGAAGGCGCCGGAGATCGCCAGCGGTGAGATGGAACTCTTCGCCAGCGTCAACAAACGTATTCAGAGCGAACTGGCGGGGCTCAACGAACAGCTGGTGCAGAAGAAGCAGGAGCTGCTCGACTTCCAGGGCAAAGCCAGCCAGTACCGTCGTAGCCTGGGGCTGCAGCAGCAGGAGGTCGCCATGTCTGAACCGCTGGTGGCGAAAGGGGCGATCTCCAAAGTCGAAGTGCTCCGCCTGCGTCGTGGCGTGGTAGAGACCCAGGGACAGCTCGACTCCGTGACCCTTGCCATTCCCCGGGCGGAAGCGGCCATCAAGGAGATTGAGAGCAAAGTCAGTGAAACGCGCGGGCGTTATCGCAGCGAGGCGCTGGGGCAGCTCAACGAGGCGCGAACCGATCTCAGCAAGATAGAGGCGTCGGGCAAGGCGATTTCCGACCGGGTGAACCGTACCCTGGTCACCTCGCCGGTGCGCGGCGTGGTGCAGCAGCTAATGGTCAACACCATCGGCGGCGTGATCCAGCCGGGCAACGACCTGGTGGAGATTGTGCCGCTGGACGACAAGCTGCTGGTGGAGGCCAAAATTCGCCCGCAGGACATTGCGTTTTTACGTCCGGGCCAGGAAGCAACGGTGAAGTTCACCGCCTACGACTACACCATCTATGGCGGCCTGAAGGGAACGCTGGAGCAGATCAGCCCTGATACGGTAACCGACAAAGACGGGAAAAGTTTTTACGTGATTCGCCTGCGCACCGATAAAAACCATCTCGGCACGGATGAAAAGCCGCTGTTAATTATTCCGGGAATGGTGGCGTCGGTGGATATTATTACCGGTAAGAAAACGGTGATGGCCTATCTGCTGAAACCGATTCTGCGCGCCAGAGCGGAGGCGTTCCACGAGCGTTAATAAGTATGGAGAAAGGCCACCTCGCCGGGAGGTGGCTTTTAAGTGTTACCACATCAAATCGTCAGGCACGACAAAATCGGCGTATGGATCGTCTTCATCCTTCGCTTCCTGCGTCAGCTCACCGCTGAAGACGATATAGCTCGCATCACGCTGCATAATTTTATTCGCCACAACGGCAGGGATGATGGCGTATTCGCTCTCGCGACCCGCTTCAGCAACCAGACGCGCAATCGCCAGACGGCCATTGACCAGCTGTTTTTGCGTGGTCTTATCCACAGTGATTTTTTTAATCAGATTGCCGTCGGTGAAGTTAAAACTGATATCGCCTTTGGCAATCACAATGCGGTTCATCTCAATCAACTGCTTGATCTGCGCCTTATACTCTTTTGCCAGCGTCGCCTGCTTTTGCTGTTCGCTAAGCTCTTTGTCGCGCTCAATTTGCGCCTGCTTATTCACTTCTACCGCTTCCCGGGCCTCACGCGCCTGGACGCGGGACTTTTTGGCGGTGCGCTGCACTTTTTCCAGCTTTTTACTGCTGACTAAGCCAGCTTTCAGCATCTGCTCTTGTAGTGTGAGTTTGGTCATCGTCGTTTCTGAAATCTGTCAAATGATGGGCAGATTATACCTGTAATTCCACTGCAGGGATAACCTGGGCAAAATCGGCCGCAAGCAGCGCAAGGGTGACATCATGAATGACTTTTGCGCTGAGCTGAGCTTGACTCAGTTCAAAGCTGATTACCGCATCTTTTAGCACCGTCATCTTTAATCCAAGGTCGGCACCCATCCTGACGGTGGAGTTAACGCAAAATCCGGCCACCGCGCCAGTGACAACAACCTCTGAAATTTGCGCATCCTGAAGATAATCCAGTAATCCCGTTGAGCTGAACGCGGAGGAGGTGTGTTTGATAAAGACCGGTTCGTTCGCTGATTCTTTAAAGGCGTCCAGGGGTAAGCTGGAGGAGGAGCTGGGATGGAAAAGCGAGCCCTGTTCAGGCGTCTGGTGGCGAACGTGGATGACGGGAAGGCCTGATTTTCTGAATTTTTCAATTACAGAGGTCATGTTTTCAATGCTGTTATGCGGGAAGTAATCCACGCCCTGCTGAATTCTCTCTGTGACAAAATTCTGCATATCGATGATGAGTAGTGCTTTTGGCATGTAATCCTCCTTAAACCTCGCCACTGGCAGGGTTATTATCGGTTTTTGGGCATCTTCTTAACGCTGGAACGCATTAACATATTCGCAATTATGCGCCACGCCCCCTACCAAATTTGGTTAAGGCTCAAATAAATCATCAACTAATCTACTGTACGACCGATAACAGCTTCAGAGAAACCTGTATCGGTATATCGAAATGCTGAGCCTAAAAACTAACCTGATGGCGTTAACGCTGCGGGGTCAATCTGCAAAAAACACCTCTGCCCTGGAGCAGTCTATCCGCAATTTGTCTTCCGGCATGCGTATCAATAGCGCGAAGGACAATGCGGCCAACCAGGCGATTGCTAACCGCATGACCAGCCAGCAAAATGGGCTGCAGCAGGCGCAGCGGAATGCTGGTGATGGCTTGTCGATGATTCAGACGGCCGAAGGCGCAATGGATGAAATTAACAATCGTTTGCAGCGTATTCGCGAGCTTACAGTCAAAGGGCTCAGTGAATCCAATACCCTGGTGGATGCCGATACCATTCAGGCCGAAATCAACTTAAACCTTAAAGAGATCGACCGCCTGAACGGCGCTGTCGACTTTAACGGCATCAATCTGTTGAATGGCAGTGCGGGTACCGTCGGTTTTCAGGTCGGCACCCGGGATAATGAAAAAATCTCCCTCGATTTATCGAAAAATTTCAGCGTAGAGAGTATCGGCCTGAAGGATTTCGTTATTCGTGGCATCAGCGGTAAGGTTTCAGATATCAATCAGGTTTCTGGAAATGCCAGTAATATCGACCTGAACAGCGGTAATGTCAGCGTAACCTGGTATCCGACGGGCTCATACAACTCGCCGCAACTGGTGCGAAACGCCACTGATGGCCGGTATTACATTCAGGACACGGGAGCCGACGGCAAGCCAGCTTATTATCAGGCCACCACGGCCGCAAGCTGGGATACCGCCAGCGGAACCGGAACTGTAAATATCAGTGCCACCAATGGAACGCCTCTCTACAGCAGCGTCACCCAGCTAAATAGCCGGACCATTACTTCGGTGAGCTATATCGATACCAACGGGGGAATGTTAAGCAATAGTCCCGCGCCGACATTAAGAGAATCAAACGGCCAGTATTATATTGAGCAGGATGATTTCTATTATCCTGCAACCCTGAGCTACGGTTCATCGGGTGCCGTCACCGCACAAATGACCAGCACCACGGCAAAACTGGATACGGATTTCGCTACGCTTCCGGCTGTCGTAACGACTACGCCCAATATTGATGCCACGACCGCAGCATTGAGCTTCAGGGATGCGAGTAATAATCCGCTTTCCGGCTCCAGTTCCCGACTCCTGAAGTCGGGCAGCCAGTACATTATGGAAGTGGATGATGGCAATGGTAATTTTAACTATTACACTGCCTCAGTAACGACCACGACTGACGGTACGAACAGTTCGCTTGTGGTGACGGCGAATAACGCTACCAGTCTGAATAATTTCTCTGATGTGAATCAGGTCAGCGGGTCGTCAAGGGTCACGATGGATCCTGCGAAGGTCAACGTGCGTTATACCGATGCCAAAGGTAATATCTCCAACGATGTGCTGCGCCTGGACGCGGACGGTAATTACTACATGGATGTGGTGAACGGCACTGAGACAAAAAAAGCCACTCTGGTTTTGACTGATGAGAATCCTGCCCGTTTCCTGCTAAAAACGCTGAATGGTCTGGGGGATCTCCAGATCTACTACCAGGCGTCTTTTAGTGCCTCTACGGATGCGGCGACCAACTACACGACCCTGAATATCGCTGAAGTCGGCGATGAGATCCGCCTGAAAAATCCTGAGAACCCTCTGGCCGCGCTCGATAATGCCATTAAACAGGTTGATGAAAGACGCAGCACGCTGGGCGCTGTGGCGAACCGGTTGGAGTCCACGCAAAATCTCCAGGCGACAATGTCTGTTGCGGTCAGTGCGTCCCGCTCGCGGATTGAAGATGCGGACTATGCCGCGGAAGTGTCCAGTATGGCCCGGGCGCAGATGCTCCAGGAAACGTTCGCCTCGTTAATGACCAAAGCCAACCAGACGCCGCAGGTAGTGTTGTCACTGCTGAATGATTCGATGAAATAACATCTGGTGAGAGCCCCAACCTTTCGGGGCTCCGTAACGCTTAGCGAATGACGTTGCCGCGCTGTACGCAATGCCCATCGTTGCAGTTAACGGCATCTACCCTGGCGGCACGGTGATTTCTTGCCTGCGCGGTAACCGTTGCAGCCGCTACCGGGTGGGCGGAATTCGCAACCACGGCTGCGCGTTCTACCGGGTGAAAGATAACACCAGCAAAGGCAGAGCATGGGGCGATTAAAGCCAGCGCGATCAGGATCTTCTTCATTAACTTTCTCCGTTCAATTTTGTATTACCTGGTGAGCCAGGGATACGTTCTGATGGCGGGAGAGTACATTACAGCAACCGGTTAAGTTGTGTTTATGGGTGCTATTGAACAGAAAGTAACTTACGAAGTTGCGGGAAAAAATGGTAAATCTGACGGCAGGAAAGTGTCCCCTGCAGGAATCGAACCTGCAACTAGCCCTTAGGAGGGGCTCGTTATATCCATTTAACTAAGGGGACAAAGCGGCACGAGTATAACGTCATTTATACAATGCGTTAAGCGCGTGACCGCCTGACTGCTTAAAGTGTCGCCACTCACACCGCTTTTTTATCTTCTTCCGCTTCCTCCTGCTGGGCCTTAAGCTCGGCTTTGCGCTTATTCGACATATCGTTACGGATTTGCGCATGGCTCAGCAAGGCAAAAATAAAGGTGCCGCCGCAGATATTGCCTGCCAGAGTAGGGATCGCGAAGGGCCAGAAAAACTCGCTCCAGTGAATGGTGCCGTTAAAGACCAGATATAAAATCTCTACCGTACCCACCACGATATGAGTGGTATCGGCCAGAGCGATAAGCCAGGTCATCAAAATAATGACCACGATTTTCGCTGAACCGGCCGCCGGGAACATCCAGACCATGGTGGCGACAATCCAGCCGGAGATGATCGCGTTGGCGAACATCTCTGCCGGGCTGTTTTCCATGACTCCCATCCCGATTTTCACAAAGGCGTCGCGGGTGGGCTCATCAAATATCGGCATAAACTCGAACGCCCAGGCGGCGACACCGGTACCGATAATATTGCCGAGCAGTACCACGCTCCACAGGCGCATCAGCAGGCCGAAATTGCCCCAGGTTGGGCTTTGCATCACCGGCAGTACGGCGGTGACGGTATTCTCGGTGAAGAGCTGCTGGCGCGCCATAATCACGATGATAAAGCCAAAGGTGTATCCGAGGTTTTCGATGATTATCCCGCCGGGTACCCCTTCAAGCTCGACATGAAAAATCCCTTTTGCCAGCAGGGAAGCGCCCATCGATAATCCGGCGGCAATGGCCGACCAGAACAGCGCCATGGCGTCGCGCTCCAGCTCCTTTTCACCATCCTGGCGAATATGTTCGTGGATTGCCATTGCACGTGAGGGCAGGCGATCCTCGTCAACCTCAATCTTCTTTCCCCGGCGATTCTCCTCGCTTTCAACTTCCAGCTCTTCGGTATGGTTATCAATTTTTTCTTCTTTTAGCTCGTCCATCGCAATGCTCCATAGGTTGCAGATACCTTTAAGCGTAGCGCTTTTTCTCCCGCCGCCCGTGGGGAAGCTCTTAAATTCCTGTAATGGCAATAAAGGCGATACATCGCTGGCAAAGGCCGTATAAAATTGCCAGCCAAACGAAAACCTAAAGCCAGGCTATTCTGAGATCATACCAGAGAGTGTTTATTGCCCCGATTTGTGGTCGTAGACATCAGTAAACGCGCTGATACAATCACTTACACGTTTACAGACAGAGCGCGAAAGCGCCATGACGGATGGCTTTTGCTGATAGCCATACTTAACAGGGAGAAAGATATGAAACTTCGGCTGTCGGTGGTTGCGTTGAGCACCACGTTGCTGATGGGCTGCGCCAGCTCTGGCGAGCAGCAGGGGCGCTCCGATCCTCTGGAAGGATTTAACCGCACCATGTACAACTTCAACTATAACGTGCTGGATCCGTATGTGGTGCGTCCGGTTGCGGTGGCATGGCGGGATTATGTTCCACAGCCTGCCCGTAACGGGCTGAGCAACTTCACCAGCAACCTCGAAGAGCCAGCGGTGATGGCGAACTACTTCCTGCAGGGCGATCCCTATCAGGGGATGGTCCACTTTACCCGCTTCTTCCTGAACACCCTGTTAGGTATGGGTGGCTTTATTGACGTTGCCGGGATGGCGAATCCGAAGCTGCAGCGCGAACAGCCGCACCGCTTCGGTAGTACGCTGGGTCACTACAATGTGGGTTACGGCCCGTACGTGCATCTGCCGTTCTACGGTAGCTTCACGTTGCGTGATGACGGCGGTGATATGGTCGATACGCTCTATCCGGTGCTGTCGTGGCTGACCTGGCCGCTGTCGGTGGGTAAATGGACGCTGGAAGGGGTGGAGACGCGCGCGCAACTGCTGGATTCAGACGGTCTGCTGCGTCAGTCTTCCGATCCGTATCTCATGGTGCGTGAAGCGTACTTCCAGAATCACGACTTCATTGCTAACGGCGGTAAGCTGAAACCGGAAGATAACCCGAACGCCAAAGCGATCGAGAATGAACTCTCCGAGATTGATGCGGAATAAAAAAGAAAAGGTGAGCGCGAGGCTCACCTTTTTTATCCCTGCGTGATTAGAACGCGTAGTTGAAGTTCATGCCATAGAGCCAGGCTTTACCTTCAGAAGAGAACTCATACGGACCTTCCTGGAACGTCACTTTCTGACCATGCATATAAGAGACACCCGCATCGATGGAGGCATCTTTGTTGAATGCATAGGTCGCACCGGCGCTCAGCCAGAAGCGATCCTGATCCGGAATGGAGATAGAGCGTTTGTCTGCCGGAACCGGGCTGTCATCGAAGGCAATACCGGTACGGAATGTCCAGTTATCGTCCATGTAGTAGGTGGTACCCAGAGCGATGCGGTAAGCATCACGGAAGCTTTCGTCTTTATAGAAGAGCGTATCACCGCCGCTGTTAGTCGCTTTCAGCTCCTGGAACTGGCTCCAGCTCGTGTAGGTCAGGCTATAGTGGATGGCCCATTGCGGCGCGACTCTGTTATAACCGGACAGTTCCCACATCTCAGGTAAATTCAGGGTCAGAGAACCGCCAGTGGTGCGGCCATCCGTCCCCATTGGCAGACCAAAGTTTCCGAGGATCTGGTTATAGGCTGAAGGCAGGCTGCTCTTATAGTCGCCATCGAAATCGATTTTCACTTCAGAGCGGTAGGTCAAGCCATACCGGTTGTTCTTATCGATTTCATACAGAATACCGGCGTTCCAGCCAAAGCCCCACTCATCACCTTTCAGGTAGGCAATCTGGGTATCTCCCGGGATCCCCGCGACCTGTCGTGCCAGAGCCGGAGGTAATGCCCCGGAGCCTGCAACGATGCGACCCAGGTCACCCGCGTAGCGCTCAATTTTCGCTTTCGCATAGACCGCATCAAAGCCAACACCGAAACTCCAGTGATTATCCAGGCGATAAGCACCGCTCAGGTTCAGGTTGAGGGTCTCCAGGTCGGTGGTACCGCCGTATGCCCCTGCTGCGTAGTTGTTATTGAACTCGGTCGCCAGTCCGTAGTTAGAGGTGACGGATGCGCCCCAGCCGAATTGATCGTTGATTGGTGCGACAAAGTGCAGGTTTGGCACCCATGCTGTTGGCGCGATGTTATCCGCATTCAGGCTTGCGCCCGTTCGCGAGCGTCCGGAGATATCCACGTCAGGGTCAACAAAGATGGCACCTGCGGAGAAGGTGGGACGATCAAACATCATGATCAGGGCAGGGTTACGGCTCGCGTTCCCTGCGTCATCAGCGATAGCACCTTCCCCGGAATAGGCGCGGCCCAGGCCTGAGGAAGAGAACTCATTCAACTGAAAGCCCGCTGACCAGGCGGAGGTGGAGACGATTGCCACTGCGACTGCCAGCGCAGTTTTTTTGAACAGGGTTTTCTGGCTCATGACCATAACCTCATTGAGTTATTTTTATTCAATTTTTGTTACATACCGTAACAGGAGCGCGAAGTGTAGGGTCTGTGGTAACACTTAGAAATCAGACCAGTGGCGAGAGTATAGGTCTGACCAGATAGAATGTTGCAAGGGTGTTTATGAATATTTACCGATATGTTTTTCGAAACGGGATCTGGTTGGCAAAATTGTGACCAGTTCGCGTCCTCCTAATGGGTGATTTTTGTTTTAGATCATTTTTACTTGTGATATTGCTCACTTACCCGGTTTAAAGCCATTAACAACTGGAGCCGCTCCCGCCCGGCGCGTAAAATATCAGCATCGTGTTTATCTCGCGCCATGCGCGAATGAAGAGGAAATCTACTATGAGTAAATGCAGTGCTGATGAAACCCCGGTTTGCTGCTGTATGGATGTGGGCACCATTGTGGACAACACGGATTGCACCGCCTCTTACAGCCGTGAGTTTACCCGCCGTGCCGACGCCGAAGAGACGCTGGCCGCGCTGACCGAAAAAGCCCGCGGCGTGGAGTCTGAACCGTGTGCAATCAACGCCAACTTCACTGAAGTGGAAGGTGGCGTTCGTCTGGACATCGACTTCGTGTTCAGCTGCGAAGCAGAATCCCTGATTTTTCAACTCGGTCTGCGTTAATCCCTTCCCGCGCCTCCCTTCCGGGAGGCGTTTCGTCTCCTCTCTGTGTGTTCGCTCGCAATTTTTCCTCTCCCCGATTGGCTAATGTAAAAATTTAGTTAAGACTGTTATCAGGTCAGACCACTTTGCGCATTTGTTATTCACAGGGGAGCGTTATGAGTCAGGCATTACCGCTAATCACCCGTCAGGGGGATCGCATTGCCATTGTCAGTGGATTACGCACGCCATTTGCCCGTCAGGCGACGGCATATCATGGCGTACCTGCCGTCGATCTGGGAAAAATGGTTGTAGGGGAGCTGCTGGCTCGCAGCGAAATCCCGCCCGAGGTGATTGAACAGTTGGTCTTTGGCCAGGTCGTGCAAATGCCGGAAGCGCCGAATATCGCCCGTGAAATCGTGCTTGGCACCGGAATGAATGTCCACACCGATGCTTACAGCGTCAGCCGTGCCTGCGCCACCAGCTTTCAGGCAGTGGCGAACGTGGCAGAAAGCCTGATAACCGGTACCATTCGCGTCGGGATAGCCGGGGGTGCCGACTCCTCCTCAGTTCTGCCGATTGGCGTCAGCAAAAAGCTCGCGCGTGTGCTGGTGGACGTCAACAAGGCCCGCACCACCGGGCAGCGGCTGTCACTGTTCTCGCGCCTGCGTCTGCGCGATCTCCTTCCTGTTCCCCCCGCCGTGGCGGAATACTCCACCGGGCTGCGAATGGGGGATACCGCCGAGCAGATGGCGAAAACCTATGGCATCACCCGTGAGCAGCAGGATGCCCTGGCGCACCGCTCGCATCAGCGCGCCGCAGAAGCCTGGGCAGAAGGCAAGCTGGCGGAGGAGGTGATGACCGCCTACACCCCACCATTCCGCGAACCGCTAAGCCAGGATAACAATATTCGCGGCACCTCTACGCTGGCGGATTATGCGAAACTGCGTCCGGCATTCGACCGCAAACATGGCACCGTCACGGCGGCGAACAGCACGCCGTTAACCGACGGCGCGGCAGCGGTGATCCTGATGACCGAATCCCGCGCCAGAGAGCTGGGCCTGAAGCCGCTCGGCTATCTGCGCAGCTATGCCTTTACCGCCATTGATGTCTGGCAGGATATGCTGCTGGGGCCGGCCTGGTCCACGCCGCTGGCGCTGGAGCGCGCCGGACTGACGATGGGCGATCTGACGCTCATCGACATGCATGAAGCCTTTGCCGCGCAAACCCTGGCCAACCTGCAACTGCTGGCAAGCGATCGTTTTGCCCGGGATGTGCTGGGCCGCGCCCACGCCACCGGCGAAGTGGACGAAAGCAAATTTAACGTGCTGGGGGGCTCCATTGCGTATGGCCACCCCTTTGCCGCGACCGGGGCGAGGATGATCACCCAGACGCTGCATGAGTTGCGCCGTCGCGGCGGTGGGTTTGGACTGGTCACCGCCTGTGCTGCGGGTGGCCTGGGTGCCGCAATGGTTCTGGAGGTAGAGTAATGGAGATGACAACGGCATTCACCCTGGACGTGCGTCCGGACAACGTGGCGGTCGTCACCATTGACGCCCCAGGCGAAAAGATGAATACCCTGAAAGCGGAGTTTGGCGGTCAGGTTCGCGCTATCCTCAAACAGGTGCGAGAAAACAAAGCCTTGCGCGGGCTGGTATTTATCTCGGCCAAGCCGGATAACTTTATCGCCGGGGCCGATATCAACATGATTGCCCGCGCTGAAAGCGCCCAGGAAGCGGAAGACCTGGCCCGTCAGGGGCAGCAGATCATGGCCGAAATTCACGCCCTGACCATTCCGGTGATTGCGGCGATCAACGGCGCCTGTCTCGGCGGCGGCCTGGAGCTGGCGCTAGCCTGCCACGGACGAATTTGTACCGACGACGCCAAAACGGTGCTGGGCCTGCCGGAGGTGCAGCTTGGCTTACTGCCGGGCTCAGGCGGCACCCAGCGCCTGCCGCGACTGGTGGGCGTCAGCACGGCGCTGGAGATGATCCTCGCCGGCAAACAGCTGCGTCCGCGTCAGGCCCTGAAAGTCGGGCTGGTAGATGAGGTGGTTCCGCATTCCATTCTGCTGGAGGCCGCCGTGGCGCGCGCGCTGAAAGGCAAACCCGATAGCCGTCGCTTACCGGTGCGCGAGCGCGTACTGGCAGGGCCGCTGGGCCGTGCGCTGCTGTTTAAAATGGTGGCGAACAAAACCGAGCAAAAAACCCAGGGCAACTACCCGGCGACAAAACGCATTCTTGAGGTTATCCATACCGGTCTGACTCAGGGCAGCAGCAGCGGCTATGCTGCAGAAGCGAAAGCCTTTGGCGAGCTGGCGATGACGCCGCAGTCTCAGGCGCTGCGCAGCATCTTTTTTGCCAGCACCGACGTGAAGAAAGATCCCGGCAGCGAAGCCGAGCCTGCGCCGCTGGCGTCAATTGGCGTGCTGGGCGGTGGCCTGATGGGGGGCGGGATCGCCTTCGTCAGCGCCAGCAAAGGCAAATTACCGGTGCGGATCAAAGACATCAATCCGAAAGGGATCAACCACGCCCTGCAGTACAGCTGGCAGCTGCTTGATAAAAAGGTCAAACGCCGCCATATCAAAGCCAGCGAGCGCGATCGCGAGCTGGCGCTGATCTCCGGCACCACTGACTACAGCGGATTCCGTCATCGCGATGTGGTGATTGAGGCAGTATTTGAAGACCTGGCGCTGAAACAGCAGATGGTGGCCGAGGTCGAAGCGAACTGTGCGCCGCACACCATTTTTGCCTCTAATACCTCCTCATTGCCTATCGGCGATATTGCGGCCCAGGCCGCGCGCCCTGAGCAGGTGATTGGGCTGCATTTCTTTAGTCCGGTAGAAAAAATGCCTCTGGTGGAGGTTATCCCCCATGCCGGAACCAGCCCGCAGACCATTGCCACCGTCGTTAAGCTGGCAAAAATGCAGGGCAAAACGCCGGTGGTGGTGGCTGATAAAGCCGGGTTCTACGTCAACCGCATTCTGGCCCCCTATATCAACGAGGCTATGCGCCTGCTGACCGAAGGCGAAAAGGTCGAGCATATCGATAATGCGCTGGTGAAGTTTGGTTTCCCCGTCGGCCCAATCCAACTTTTGGATGAGGTGGGAATCGATACCGGCACTAAAATTATACCTGTGCTGGAAAGCGCTTATGGAGAACGGTTTAGCGCGCCCGCAAACATTGTTTCTGCAATTTTGAATGACGATCGCAAAGGCAGAAAAAATGGCCGCGGTTTCTATCTTTACGAGCCAAAAGGGCGTAAAAGCAAGAAGCGGGTAGACCCGGCGATTTATGGGCTTATTAAGCCTGGCGGCGAGGGCAAACTCTCTGCGACCCAGTGCGCGGAACGCTGCGTGATGATGATGCTCAACGAAGCGGCGCGCTGCTTTGGTGAGAAGGTCATTAAAAATGGTCGAGATGGCGACATTGGCGCCGTTTTTGGCATTGGTTTCCCACCTTTCCTGGGTGGCCCGTTCCGCTATATGGATAGCGTAGGTGCGGGTGAAGTTGTTGCGATTTTACAACGACTGGCTGTGCAATATGGGCCGCGGTTTACACCGTGTGACACATTATTGCAGATGGCGGATCAGGGGCTGCGATTTTGGCCAGCAAAGGAAACTGACCTTGTAAATTAAGGTCAAATAAGAGTAAATCCGCCGTTGAAGGGGCTGGTCCTGTCTAATTTGTAAACAGACATTGACTATACTTACGCCGTTGAGGTAAAAAACAGCGTTTCATTCAACGGATGGATCAGGCACAATGCCCGGCCATCGGGTTTTTACCTCGTTAAGTGTTCACGCGGGGCAATAACACCGGTGATCCTGGTCAACAAAAGCGGTGCAATATGCAAGTTTTTATCATGCGTCACGGTGACGCGGCACTTGATGCTGCCAGTGACTCTGTACGTCCTCTGACGCCTTGCGGCTGTGACGAGTCCCGTCAAATGGCTACCTGGTTGAAAGGGCAAAAAGTGGATATTGAACGTGTCCTCGTCAGCCCGTTCTTACGCGCTGAACAGACGCTGGATGTGGTAGGGGAGTGTATGAACCTGCCAGCCAATGTCGATGTTCTGCCAGAGCTTACCCCGTGCGGCGACGTGGGTCTTGTCAGTGCCTATCTTCAGGCGCTGTGCAATGAAGGTGTCGCCTCTGCGCTGGTAATTTCCCATCTGCCGTTAGTCGGCTATCTGGTGGCTGAACTCTGCCCGGGCGAAACGCCGCCAATGTTCAGCACCTCTGCCATTGCCAACGTTACCCTCTCTGAAACGGGTGCTGGCGTCTTCAACTGGCAGATGAGCCCCTGCAATCTGAAGATGGCGAAAGCTATCTGATGTAAAACGGACCCAGGCGGGTAGCATCCAGCCACCCGCCTGTCTCTCAGGGGAGCTCAGGCGGTTGCCACTCTTCCACTTCAATTAACACCAGCAAGGCGGCATCACCGCCATACTCTTTCGGTGCCTGATGAAATGCCATCACGTGTGGATGCTGAGCCAGCCACAGTGGGGTTTGCTGCTTGAGAATATGTTTGCCGTGGCCGTGCATCACGCAGGCGCAAAAAACATGTTCGCGACGGCAGGCGGCAATCAGCGCGCCCAGCTCCTGTTTCGCCTGCATCTGGGTTAGCCCGTGCAGATCGAGGAACAGCTCCGGCGAATAATCTCCCCGACGCAGTTTTTTCAGCTCGAAATGGCTGACGTCCGCGCGCACATATTTCACCGCACCTTCCGTATTTAGCAGCGGCTGAAACTCGTCGGAAAAGTAGTGGCTGGCGTCGGCCTGCTCCTGAATCAGCCGTTTTACCGGAACTTCACTCACTTTTTTGCGCTGCGGGCGGTGGACAATGGTGTCCTGCTTGATTTGACGCGTGCCGGTCATTAACTGACGAAACAGCGTTTGATCCTCCTCGCTGAGCGATATTTTCTTTTTCATGGGGTCGTCTCATCTCTTATTTCCGACAGTGTACCTGACTCACTGCGCGGCAAAACGCATTTTTTCAATGCCGGCGGCGGCTGACAATGCTGATTTATCGCCGTCTTCATGGCACACTAGCCGCCGAAAATTTAGCGAGCATGCCCTGGAGAACATAGTGGATAAAATTTTTGTCGATGAAGCGGTGAATGAGCTGCAAACCATTCAGGACATGTTGCGTTGGGCGGTCAGCCGTTTCAGCGCGGCCAATATCTGGTACGGCCATGGTACCGACAACCCATGGGACGAGGCGGTACAGCTGGTTTTGCCATCCCTCTATCTGCCGCTGGATATTCCGGAAGATATGCGCGCAGCCCGCCTGACCTCCAGCGAAAAACACCGCATCGTTGAGCGCGTGATCCGTCGCGTTAACGAGCGCATTCCGGTTGCCTACCTCACCAACAAAGCCTGGTTCTGCGGCCATGAGTTTTTTGTCGATGAACGCGTGCTGGTGCCGCGCTCGCCGATTGGTGAGCTGATCAACAACCAGTTCGCCGGCCTGATTGACCATCAGCCTGAGCATATCCTGGATATGTGTACCGGCAGCGGCTGCATCGCCATTGCCTGCGCGTACGCCTTCCCGGAAGCAGAAGTGGATGCTGTCGATATCTCTCCTGATGCGCTGGCGGTAGCGGAACACAATATTGAAGAGCACGGTCTGATCCATCATGTCACGCCGATCCGTTCCGATCTGTTCCGTGACCTGCCAAAAGTGCAGTACGACCTGATTGTGACCAATCCGCCGTACGTTGACGCAGAAGATATGTCAGACCTGCCAAACGAATACCGTCACGAGCCAGAGCTGGGCCTGGCTTCCGGCTCCGACGGCCTGAAGCTGACCCGCCGCATTCTGGCCTGTGCGCCGGATTATCTCACCGACAACGGCATTCTGATTTGTGAAGTCGGTAACAGCATGGTACATCTGATGGAGCAATATCCGGATGTGCCGTTCACCTGGCTCGAGTTCGACAACGGTGGGGACGGCGTCTTCATGCTGACCAAAGCGCAGCTTCTCGCCGCGCGCGAACACTTCAGCATCTACAAAGATTAATCCAACGGGCTTCGGCCCGTTTCACATTGCGCAAACACAGAAAGCTCAAACACAGAACAACGAAAACGGAGCCGTGATGGCAGGAAACAGTATTGGACAATTATTCCGTGTGACGACGTTTGGTGAGTCCCACGGGCTGGCGCTGGGCTGTATCGTCGATGGCGTACCGCCAGGCATCGAACTGACTGAAGCCGATTTACAGCACGATCTCGACCGACGCCGTCCAGGCACGTCACGCTACACCACCCAGCGCCGCGAGCCGGATCAGGTCAAAATTCTGTCAGGCGTCTTTGAAGGACGCACCACCGGCACCAGCATCGGCCTGTTGATTGAGAATACCGATCAGCGTTCCCAGGACTACGGCGCCATTAAGGATGTGTTCCGTCCGGGCCACGCCGACTATACCTACGAGCAGAAATATGGTTTTCGCGACTATCGCGGCGGCGGACGCTCCTCCGCCCGTGAAACCGCCATGCGCGTCGCGGCAGGGGCCATTGCCAAAAAATACCTCGCACAGAAGTTTGGTATCACCATTCGCGGCTGCCTGACCCAGATGGGCGACATCCCGCTGGCGATCGCCGACTGGGAGCAGGTTGAGCAGAACCCGTTCTTCTGCGCCGACGCCTCGAAGCTGGAAGCGCTTGATGAACTGATGCGCGCCCTGAAGAAAGAGGGCGACTCCATTGGCGCCAAAGTCACCGTGGTGGCTGACGGCGTACCGCCGGGCTGGGGCGAGCCGGTCTTTGACCGCCTTGATGCTGATATCGCCCATGCGATGATGAGCATCAATGCGGTAAAAGGGGTGGAGATTGGCGACGGTTTTGACGTGGTTCAGCTTCGTGGCAGTCAGAACCGGGACGAGATCACAGCCCAGGGCTTCCAGAGCAATCACGCGGGCGGCATTTTAGGCGGCATCAGCAGCGGGCAGCAGATTATCGCCAACATTGCGCTGAAACCAACCTCCAGCATTACCGTGCCGGGCCACACCATTAACCGCTCTGGTGAAGAAGTTGAGATGATCACCAAAGGACGTCACGATCCCTGCGTCGGGATCCGCGCAGTGCCGATCGCCGAAGCGATGCTGGCGATCGTGCTGATGGATCACTTCCTGCGCCAGCGCGCGCAGAATGCGGATGTGACGACCACCATTCCACGCTGGTAACCATGAAAAAAACCGCAATTGCTCTGCTGGCGCTGCTTGCCAGTGGAGCCGCTCTGGCGGCAACGCCATGGCAAAAAATCACCCATCCGGTCGCGGGCAGCGCCCAGTCGATTGGTGCGTTTTCTAATGGCTGTATCGTTGGTGCGCAGGAACTTCCTCTGCAGTCGGATACGTATCAGGTGATGCGTACCGACCAGCGCCGCTACTTCGGCCACCCGGACCTGGTGCTGTTTATTCAGCGTCTGGGTAACCAGGTGCATAACCTGGGGCTCGGCACGATGCTGATTGGCGATATGGGGATGCCGGCAGGTGGACGCTTTAACGGCGGCCACGCCAGCCACCAGACAGGGCTGGATGTCGATATCTTCCTCCAGCTACCAAAAACCCGCTGGACGTCAGCACAGCTGCTGAAGCCGCAGGCCCTCGATCTGGTCTCCAGCGATGGCAAGCGGGTGGTGCCGTCGCGCTGGTCGCCAGAGGTCTCCAGCATGATCAAGCTGGCGGCGGAAGATAACGACGTCACGCGTATCTTCGTTAACCCGGCCATCAAGCAGCAGCTATGCGAAGATGCCGGAACCGACCGCGACTGGCTGCGTAAAGTGCGGCCGTGGTTCCAGCACCGCGCGCACATGCACGTGCGCCTGCGATGCCCGGCGAACAGCCTCGAGTGTGAAGATCAACCGTTACCGCCGCCAGGCGATGGCTGCGGCGCGGAATTACAAAGCTGGTTTGAGCCAGCGAAACCTGGACCCACCAAGCCTGAGAAGAAGACACCGCCTCCGTTGCCGCCTTCCTGCCAGGCGCTACTGGATGAGCATGCCCTGTGATGGACCAATTTGCTGAGTTGTTTATGGTGTCGCCGCTGATGCTGGTGGCGCTGTTTTTTATCGCCATGCTGGCCGGGTTTATTGATGCCCTGGCCGGTGGCGGCGGGTTACTGACGGTTCCGGCGCTGCTAGCGGCGGGCATGAGCCCGGCCCAGGCGCTGGCGACCAACAAGCTGCAGGCCTGCGGCGGATCGTTATCCGCCTCGCTCTATTTTATCCGCCGCAAGGTGGTGAGCCTCGCCGATCAGAAGCTCAACATCCTGATGACCTTTATCGGCTCTACCAGCGGGGCGCTGCTGGTTCAGCACGTGCAGTCTGATATTTTGCGCCAGATTTTGCCGATTCTCGTCATCTGCATTGGTCTCTATTTTTTACTGATGCCGAAACTGGGTGAAGAGGACAGGCAGCGCCGCCTGCACGGTCTGCCGTTTGCGCTGATCGCGGGCGGCTGCGTCGGCTTTTACGACGGCTTCTTCGGGCCCGGGGCCGGGTCGTTTTACGCCCTGGCGTTTGTCACGCTGGCCGGTTTTAACCTCGCCAAATCCACCGCCCATGCGAAAGTGCTGAACGCCACCTCTAACGTCGGTGGCCTGCTGCTCTTTATCATCGGCGGGAAGGTGATTTGGGCGACAGGCTTTGTGATGATGGCCGGACAATTTCTGGGCGCGCGGGCAGGTTCGCGCCTGGTGTTAAGCAAAGGGCAACAGCTCATCCGTCCGATGATTGTCATTGTCTCGGCCGTCATGAGTGCCAAACTTCTTTATGACAGCCACGGACAGGAGATCCTCCACTGGTTGGGGATGAACTAATGAACAGTACGCATAAATATGAACAGCTGATTGAGATCTTCGACGGCTGTTTTGCTGATGATTTTAATACCCGTCTGATTAAAGGCGACGACGAACCGATCTATCTTCCTGCTGATGCAGAGCTACCGTACAACCGGATCGTCTTTGCCCACGGCTTTTACGCCAGCGGTCTGCATGAAATATCCCACTGGTGCATTGCCGGTAAAGCGCGCCGCGAGCTGGTGGACTTTGGCTACTGGTACTGCCCGGACGGGCGTGACGCCGCGACCCAGGGGCAATTTGAAGATGTGGAAGTGAAACCCCAGGCGCTGGAATGGCTCTTCTGCGTGGCGGCAGGATTTCCGTTCAACGTCAGCTGCGACAATCTCGAAGGCGACTTCGAGCCAGACCGTATTGTCTTCCAGCGCCGCGTGCACGCGCAGGTGATGGAGTACCTTGAAAAAGGCATCCCGGAACGTCCGGCGCGCTTGATCAAGGCTTTACAGAATTATTACCACACGCCGGACATCACGGCGGAACACTTCCCGTGGCCGGAAGATCTTAACTGAGGAAAGAAGATGATCGCAGAATTTGAATCACGCATTCTGGCGTTAATTGATGACATGGTGGAGCACGCCAGTGACGATGAACTGTTTGCCAGCGGTTATCTGCGTGGTCACCTGACGCTGGCCGTCGCCGAACTGGAAGCCGGTGACGACCACTCTGCGGACGCGGTGCATGCTGAAGTTTCCCGCAGCCTGGAAAAAGCGATTCTGGCCGGCGAACTCTCTCCGCGCGACCAGTCATTAGTGCTGGGGATGTGGGAAACCTTGTTTCAGAAAGCCAGCCTGAACTAATCGGTAATCGCCCGGTGGCGCTACGCTTACCGGGCCTACGCTTTCACCCTTTTCCCCTTCAACAACTTTCTTACCCATAACCGGTTCGGATTGAGCGCGGCCAGCGTGTGGCTGTCCAGCGGGATCGGCTCGTTACTCATCTGGGCGGCAAGAACCTCCGCCGTCAGCGGCGCCGTACAGAGCCCGCGGGAGCCCAGCCCGCCGAGCATAAACAGATTCCGGAACGCCGGGGCGCTGACCGCCTGGGATGTGTTGCTGGCGAGATCCTGATAAGCCGTCAGCGTGGCTTCATAGTCCGGTACCGCACCCGTCATCGGCAGATGATCGCGGGTGGCGCAGCGAATGCCGTTGCGCGCCTCGCCTGCGCTGACATCCACCTCACGCGCCCATGCCGCCTGCGGCAAACAGTCGAGCAGACGCTGGCGATTATGCTGCTGGTCCTCATCGCTGTACTGCGGCTCGGTCTGGCCGCGATGATAGCTTGCGCCGATGCAATGCTGGCCG
Source organism: Leclercia sp. GHBNCSD (assembly GCF_055805075.1). NCBI lineage: Bacteria > Pseudomonadati > Pseudomonadota > Gammaproteobacteria > Enterobacterales > Enterobacteriaceae > Leclercia > Leclercia sp. GHBNCSD. Next base: position 3,352,358 of record NZ_JBQVYO010000001.1, read on the forward strand.
TTGGCTGGATTTTGCGGGGTCAGATACCCGTCGTAGCAGAGCACCTGACGTAGCTGGCTCAGCCGCGGTGCCGCCGGGATATGGCTCACCTGACCGCCCACCGGGTAGACCGGCAGTGGTGCGGTCTGGCTGAACTGGCTGATGCCGTGTCCGTTCGCCAGCACCACGCTGCCATGCTGCGCCTGCTCACCGTCGGCAAACTGCAACATCCACCTGGCGTCGGTCTGGGCCAGCGACGTTATCTTGCGGCCATAGCGCACCTGCAGGCCCAGAGTTTGCGCCAGCGCGATCGCCGCTGCGGTAAGCTGCGCCGGGCACAGCCAGCCGCCGAGCGGATACTGGATCCCGCCGCAGCCGGTGGGCACCCCGGTGCTCTCCGCCACCTGTTGGGCGTTCACCGCCACCGCAATCTGCTCGGGCAGGCCCAGAGCCAGCATCTGGTCGATTTTTTTCTGGTTCTTTTCATCCCAGCCCAGCTGGGTGACGCCGCACCAGGCATGATCAAAGGCCACCGGCAGGGTGTCGTACAGGCGGCGGGCAAAGGTGAACGCCGCCGGGAAAAACTGGCTCAGTGCAGCATCCTGGGCGCTGAGCAGGGGATAGAGCGCCCCCTGACGATTGCCGGAGGCGCCTGCTGCCGGGGCATCGTCGGCGCAGTAGAGCGTCACCTGCCAGCCACGGCGCAGCAGCGCCAGCGACAGTAGCGCGCTGGCAATCCCGCCGCCCACCACGGCGGTTTCGCGCCCGTCGCTGGCCGGACGGGCAAACCACGGGGTGCGGGCAGGGGAGGGGCAATCCTGCTCCATCACCCCGACAAGCATTTCGCGCTTGCGGCCAAAGCCTTTGGTTTTTTTCATGGTGAAGCCCGCTTCCTGCAGGCCGCGACGGACAAACCCGGCGCAGGTAAAGGTGGCGAGCGTTCCCCCGGGCCGCGCCAGACGCGCCATGGCGGCAAACAGCCCAGGGCTCCACATATCCGGGTTTTTGGCCGGGGCAAAACCGTCGAGGAACCAGGCGTCAACCTGCTGGTTCAGGGAGTCATCCAGCTTATCGGTGAGTTCGTTAATATCCCCCAGCCAGATATCGAGCGTGACGCGCCCGCCGTCCAGCAGCAAACGATGGCAGCCTGCGATAGGCAGCGGCCACTGGGCCTGGAGCTGTTCCGCCCACGGCGCCAGCTCGGGCCAGTGCTGGTGGGCCAGACGGAGATCGTCGGCGGCCAGCGGGTACTTCTCAAAACTGATGAAATGTAACCTTTGCAGAGTAGCGTCAGGGTGTGCCGCACGAAAGCGATCGAACGCTTGCCAGAGGGTAAGAAAATTCAGCCCGGTGCCAAAGCCGCTTTCGGCCACCACAAAGAGATCGCGGGGATGCAGCGGAAAACGGGAATTTAGCTGATTTCCCTCGAGGAAAACATAACGCGTCTCCTCCAGTCCGTTATCATTAGAGAAGTAGACATCGTCAAAATCTCGGGAAACAGGTGTACCCTCAGCGTTGAATTCGAGGTTGGCGGGTTGTATAGCGTTTTGTTTCACGTAAGTTACTCGTCTGACAGGCTGTGCCGCGATCTTAACGATGTGCGTCTGATGGTGCAAATTTCCACAGAAATTGGCTGATCGGACTTGTTCGGCGTACAAGTGTACGCTATTGTGCGACTCGAAACTTAAATAGTGCGACTTACAGAGGTATTGAATGAAACGTGCAGTGATTACTGGCTTGGGCATCGTTTCCAGCATCGGTAATAACCAGCAGGAAGTCCTGGCATCTCTGCGTGAAGGACGCTCCGGGATCACCTTCTCTGAAGAGTTTAAAGATTCCGGTATGCGTAGCCACGTATGGGGTAATGTAAAACTGGACACCACGGGCATGATCGATCGCAAAGTGGTCCGTTTCATGAACGATGCCTCCATCTACGCCTATCTCTCTATGCAGGAAGCGATTGCTGACGCTGGCCTGAGCGAAGAGGTTTATCAGAACAACCCGCGCGTGGGTCTGATTGCTGGCTCCGGCGGCTCCTCTAAAGCGCAGGTGTTTGGTGCCGACGCGATGCGCAGCCCGCGCGGCCTGAAAGCGGTCGGTCCATACGTTGTGACCAAAGCGATGGGTTCAGCGGTTTCCGCTTGCCTCGCAACCCCGTTCAAAATCCACGGCGTAAACTACTCCATCAGCTCCGCTTGCGCGACCTCTGCACACTGTATCGGTAACGCGGTTGAGCAGATCCAGTTGGGTAAACAGGACATCGTATTTGCTGGCGGCGGCGAAGAGCTGGGCTGGGAAATGGCCTGTGAGTTCGATGCGATGGGCGCCCTGTCCACCAAATACAACGAATGCCCGGAAAAAGCCTCCCGTACCTATGACGCAAACCGCGATGGTTTCGTTATCGCTGGCGGCGGCGGTATGGTCGTGGTGGAAGAGCTGGAACACGCTCTGGCCCGCGGTGCGCACATCTATGCTGAGATTGTTGGCTACGGCGCCACCTCCGATGGCGCAGACATGGTGGCTCCATCAGGCGAAGGCGCAGTGCGCTGCATGAAGATGGCGATGCACGGCATTGATACCCCAATCGACTACCTGAACTCCCACGGTACCTCTACTCCGGTAGGCGACGTGAAAGAGCTGGGTGCTATCCGTGAAGTGTTCGGCGACAACAGCCCGGCTATCTCCGCCACCAAAGCCATGACCGGTCACTCCTTGGGTGCGGCTGGCGTGCAGGAAGCGATCTACTCCCTGCTGATGCTGGAAAACGGCTTTATCGCGCCGAGCATCAACATTGAAGAGATGGACGAGCAGGCCGCAGGTCTGAACATCGTAACTGAAACCACCGAGCGTGAACTGACTACCGTCATGTCCAACAGCTTCGGTTTCGGCGGCACCAACGCCACGCTGGTGATGCGTAAGCTGAAAGCATAAGCGTTTGAATGTATAGTAGAAGGGAGCCTGATGGCTCCCTTTTTTTATGCCTGAACATGGAGTTATGCATGACGGCCGTTACCACAGATAAACACGCCGCTTCCGGCAACGTCTCGCTGTTCCGTATCGCCTTTGCGGTATTCCTCACCTATATGACCGTCGGCCTGCCGTTGCCGGTGATCCCGCTGTTTGTGCACCAGGAGCTGGGCTATGGCAACACCATGGTCGGCATCGCCGTAGGTATTCAGTTTCTAGCCACGGTGCTAACCCGCGGCTATGCCGGACGGCTGGCGGATCAGCACGGCGCAAAACGCTCGGCATTGCAGGGCATGTTCGCCTGCGGGCTGGCGGGGGGTGCATGGCTATTGGCCGCGCTGCTGCCGGTAGAGGCTGCCTGGAAATTCGCGCTGCTGGTGGTGGGGCGATTAATTCTCGGTTTTGGTGAAAGCCAGCTCCTGACCGGCACCCTGACATGGGGGATGGGGCTGGTCGGGCCTGCGCGTTCCGGCAAAGTGATGTCGTGGAACGGAATGGCGATCTATGGTGCGCTGGCCGCAGGCGCGCCGCTGGGTCTTTTGATCAACAGTCAGTTGGGCTTTGCGGCGCTGGCCGCCACCACGATGGCACTGCCGCTGCTGGCCTGGGCGTTTAACGGCTCGGTGCGTAAAGTTCCGGCCCATAAAGGCGAACGACCTTCCCTGTGGAGCGTGGTGGGGCAGATCTGGCAGCCAGGCCTGGGCCTTGCGTTGCAGGGCGTTGGCTTCGCGGTGATTGGCACCTTCGTTTCGCTCTACTTTATGAGCCGCGGCTGGGCGATGGCCGGGTTTACGCTCACCGCTTTTGGCGGCGCGTTTGTACTGATGCGGGTGCTGTTCGGCTGGATGCCGGATCGCTTCGGTGGCGTAAAAGTAGCGGTGGCGTCGCTGGTAATTGAAACCGTGGGTCTGGTGTTGCTCTGGCAGGCGCCGAGCGCGCCGGTAGCCCTGCTGGGGGCAGCCCTGACCGGCTGCGGCTGTTCGCTGATCTTCCCGGCGCTGGGTGTTGAAGTGGTTAAACGCGTTGCCCCGCAGGTGCGGGGCACGGCGCTGGGGGGCTACGCCGCCTTTCAGGATATCTCATACGGGATAACCGGGCCGCTGGCGGGGCTGTTAGCCACCTCGTTTGGCTACCCTTCGGTCTTCCTGGCCGGGGCCGTTTCAGCGGTGGTGGGGATTGTGGTGACGCTGGTGGCGTTTCGCCGGGGTTAGCTGTTTGTTGCCGGGTGGCGGCTGCGCCTTACCCGGCCTACAGTACGTGCTTTTGTAGGCCCGGTAAGCGGAGCGCTACCGGGCAAAACATCAGGCGACCAGCCAGAAAATCGCCAGCGCAATGATTAAGGCGATCAACATCAGTCCGGGACGGGCAGACAGCGTTCTGAAGGTTTCCACTACCGGGGCAAAGAGCGGGCTGTAGATCGGCTGGATATTGCGCACTTCCGTCACGCCAGCTTCACGCTCGGTGCGGCGGACGAAGATCTCGTTGAGCAGATCCTGTACCTGGGCGGTAGTCAGCACCGTCTGCGGCGTCGCCTGCCAGTTCTGCCGGGCATAGTCCTGAATGCTGTCCCACTCCTGGGCCTCCAGCGGCTGTTTCAGCGCGGCCTGCAGGGTGTGCAGGGTTGGCGCGCTTTGCGTGCTCAGCGTCTGGCGTGCCTGTAGCCAGGTGGCAAGGTGGGTAAACTGCCTGGCCGGGATTAACTCTCCCGCTTTCACCCCCGACAGTTCCAGCATCGACTGCCAGATGAGCTTGGTCGGCTCGCCCGTGGCGGCGGCAAGTTTGGTCACCATCTGCTTCAGCGTATTGTGTTCGGCTGGCAGCAGCGGGCGCTCCGTGGCCGGGCGCTGCTGTGGCTGCGGAATATTGAGCTGATTATTTTGCAGCAGCGTCAGCACCGTTTTGAGCTGATCGGGCGTCAGCTGGTTCAGGGCGGTCTGGCCATACTGCTGGCGAATAAAATCGCTGGCCGCCTGGCGGTTATTGCCCTGAGTCAGCAGCTCCGTCAACTGGGAGACCATCTGCCGGGTGGTGTGGTTTTGCTGGGCGGTGTTCAGGCGCTGGTTGAGGTTTTGCTCCGCAGCAGGGAAGTGGCGCGACAGCATGGGCGCATCATTCTTTAATCCCAGATCGTGTTTCACTCCGGCCCACACCTCCGCATTCTGCTGCGACGTCAGAGCGATTAACCGGGTGATCAGACGTTCCAGTACAGTGCGTTGCTGTGTGGAGAGGGGCTGTTCGCCCGCGACGTGGGATGGACGCGGGCCATCACCCGGAGGTTGTGGCGGCGTACCTGAAATGGGCTGCATCGGCAAAAAATCCTTAAAGTCGTTACTCATCGTTAACCAGGTTTACGTATATGCCTGGCGGCCAGATTATGGCACACTTGACAGGTTTTCTTCCTCTCAAACAGGTACTCAGACGTGAAAATCCTCGTTGATGAAAATATGCCTTACGCCCGCGAGCTGTTCAGCCGCCTGGGTGAGGTTAAGGCCGTTCCTGGACGTCCCATTCCGCTCGCCGAGCTGACTGATGCCGATGCCCTGATGGTGCGCTCGGTAACCAAAGTGAATGAGGCGCTGCTGTCTGGCAAAGGGATCAAATTTGTCGGCACGGCAACCGCAGGAACCGATCATGTGGATGACGCGTGGCTGAAGCAGGCCGGGATTGGCTTTTCCGCCGCACCGGGCTGTAACGCTATTGCCGTCGTGGAGTATGTTTTCTCCTCTCTGCTGATGCTGGCCGAGCGTGACGGGTTTACGCTCACCAGCCGGACCGTAGGCATTGTCGGTGTCGGTAACGTCGGCAGCCGCCTGCAAAAGCGCCTCGAGGCGTTAGGTATCCGCACGCTGCTGTGCGACCCGCCTCGCGCTGACCGTGGCGATGAAGGCGATTTCCGCAGCCTGGATGAGCTGGTGGCCGAGTGTGACGTGCTCACCTTCCATACGCCGCTGTTTAAAGACGGGCCGTATAAGACGCGCCATCTGGCAGACGACGCCCTGATTGGCCGCCTGAAACCGGGCACTATCCTGATTAATGCCTGCCGTGGCCCGGTGGTGGACAACGCGGCCCTGCTGCAGCGCCTGGAAACTGGTCAGGATCTGAGCGTGGTGCTGGACGTGTGGGAGCCGGAGCCGGATCTCAACGTGGCCCTGCTGGACAAAGTGGATATCGGTACCGCGCATATCGCCGGTTACACCCTCGAAGGTAAAGCCCGCGGCACCACCCAGGTGTTTGAGGCGTACAGCGCGTTTATCGGCAAATCCCAGCAGGTGGCGCTGGATACCCTTCTGCCAACCCCGGATTTTGGCCGCATCACCCTGCACGGCCCGCTGGATCAGGGAACGCTGAAAAGGCTGGTGCATTTAGTGTATGATGTGCGCCGCGATGACGCGCTGCTGCGAAAAGTAGCGGGTATACCGGGTGAGTTTGACAAGCTGCGTAAGCATTACGTTGAGCGCCGCGAATGGTCCTCTCTGTATGTGATGTGTGATGATCCTGCTGCGGCGTCGCTGCTGCATAAGCTGGGTTTCAACGCCGTTCATCACCCGGTTCGTTAATGTCTTCTTAATGCTCCCTGGCGGATACCCCGCCAGGGACGCTTTTTTATTTCTGGAGTAAACCACCATGTCTGAAGGCTGGAACATTGCCATACTGGGCGCAACGGGCGCCGTGGGCGAAGCCCTGCTCGAAACCCTTGCTGAGCGTCAGTTCCCGGTGGGCGACATCTATGCCCTGGCGCGTAATGAGAGCGCGGGCGAGCACCTGCGCTTTGCGGGTAAATCCGTCATGGTTCAGGATGCGGCTGAGTTCGACTGGACCCAGGCGCAGCTGGCCTTTTTCGCGGCCGGGGTCGACGCCTCCGCAGCATATATTGAAGAGGCCACCAACGCGGGCTGTCTGGTCATTGATTTAAGCGGCCTGTTTGCCCTTGAACCGGACGTGCCGCTGGTGGTGCCGGAGGTGAACCCCTTCGTGCTGGCCGACTACCGCAACCGTAACATCATCGCCGTCCCGGACAGCCTGACCAGCCAGCTGCTTAGCGCCCTGAAACCGCTCATCGACGAAGGTGGCTTGTCCCGTATCGCCGTAACCAGCCTGATGTCAGTCTCTGCCCGCGGTAAAAAAGCGGTGGATGCCCTGGCAGGGCAGAGCGCGAAGCTGCTGAATGGTATCCCGGTGGACGAAGAGGATTTCTTTGGCCGCCAGCTGGCGTTCAACATGCTGCCGCTGCTGCCGGATCGTGAAGGCAGCGTGCGCGAAGAGCGCCGTATCATCGATGAAGTGCGTAAGATCCTGCAGGACGACGGACTGATGATCTCCGCCAGCTGTGTGCAGTCACCGGTGTTCTACGGCCATGCCCAGATGGTGAGCTTTGAAGCCATGCGTCCGCTGGCTGCGGAAGAGGCGCGCGATGCCTTTGGCCGCGGCGAAGATATTGAACTGTCTGAAGAGCGCGAGTTCCCGACCCAGGTGGGCGACGCAACGGGCAACGCGCGTCTCTCCATTGGCTGTGTACGTAACGATTACGGTATGCCGGAGCAGATCCAGTTCTGGTCGGTCGCCGATAACGTGCGTTTCGGCGGCGCGCTGATGGCGGTGAAAATCGCTGAAAAACTGGTGCAGGAGTATCTCTACTGATGTCTGAAGTGGAGCAAAAGCCCGTTCATAAGATTGCCCTCGGCATTGAGTACGATGGCAGTAAATATTATGGCTGGCAGCGTCAGAATGAGGTGCGCAGCGTCCAGGAAAAGCTGGAAAAAGCGCTCTCTCAGGTGGCGAATGAGCCCATCAATGTCCTGTGCGCGGGGCGTACCGACGCCGGTGTCCATGGTACGGGGCAGGTGGTGCATTTTGAAACCACCGCCGTGCGTAAAGACGCGGCCTGGACGCTGGGGGTAAATGCGAATTTGCCTGGTGACATCGCGGTACGTTGGGTCAAAAATGTGCCGGATGATTTTCATGCGCGGTTCAGCGCCACCGCGCGCCGCTACCGCTATATCATCTATAACCAGCGTCTTCGTCCGGCGGTGTTAGGCCAGGGCGTCACCCATTTTTACGAGCCGCTGGATGCCGATCGCATGCACCGCGCGGCGCAGGCATTGATTGGCGAAAACGACTTCACCTCGTTCCGTGCCGTGCAGTGCCAGTCTCGCACGCCGTGGCGCAACGTGATGCACATTAACGTCAGTCGGCATGGCGCGTATGTGGTGGTGGATATCAAAGCGAATGCCTTTGTTCATCATATGGTCAGGAATATTACAGGCAGCCTGATGGAAGTAGGCGCCGGACACCAGCCGGAGAGCTGGATTGCAGAGTTGCTGGCGGCGAAGGACAGAACGCTGGCGGCAGCAACGGCGAAAGCGGAAGGGCTCTATCTGGTCTCGGTCGATTACCCGGATCGGTTTGACCTTCCAAAACCGCCAATGGGCCCGCTGTTCTTAGCGGACTGATAGCCGTGGCAATAAAGGTTTAGACAATATGGATTTAATTCGCTTTCTGATCGATTTCATTCTGCATATCGATGTGCACCTGGCAGAGCTGGTCGCTGATTATGGCGTCTGGGTGTATGCCATTCTGTTCCTGATCCTGTTTTGCGAAACCGGGCTGGTGGTGACGCCCTTCTTACCGGGCGATTCACTGCTGTTCGTGGCGGGCGCGCTGGCGTCGCTGGAGACCAACGACCTTAACGTTCACCTGATGGTGGTGTTAATGCTGATTGCCGCCATCCTTGGCGATGCGGTGAACTACACTATAGGGCGGCTGTTCGGCGAGCGGTTATTTAGTAACCCGGACTCGAAGATTTTCCGTCGCAGCTATCTCGATAAAACCCATGCGTTTTATGAGAAACACGGCGGTAAGACCATCATTCTCGCGCGCTTTGTGCCCATCGTCAGAACCTTTGCCCCGTTTGTTGCGGGTATGGGTCATATGTCGTACCGTCAGTTCGCGCTCTATAACGTCACCGGTGCGCTGCTGTGGGTGCTGAGCTTTACCTACGCGGGCTATTTCTTCGGGACCATTCCTATGATCCAGGAAAACCTTAAGTTGCTGATCGTAGGGATTATTGTGGTTTCCATTCTGCCGGGCGTTATCGAAGTGATTCGTCACCGTCGCGCGGCGGCAAAACAAGTAAAATAAAGGCACGACTGCGGTTCGACCACTTTTTTATCCAAAGTTTCGGGCTGTTATGTTTTAATGTGCAACATTCATGGTCTGCCGGGGGCAAAAATGGCATTATGCGCCCCTTGCAGCAAACCTGGTTCAGGCAGAAAGGTTATCAATGAGCTGGATTGAACGAATTAAAAGCAATATCACCCCAACCCGCAAAGCGAGTATTCCTGAAGGGGTGTGGACTAAATGTGACAGCTGTGGCCAGGTCCTGTACCGCGCCGAACTGGAGCGTAATCTCGAAGTTTGTCCGAAGTGCGATCACCACATGCGTATGTCGGCGCGTAACCGCCTGCATAGCCTGCTGGATGAAGGTTCTCTGGTTGAACTGGGTAGCGAGCTTGAGCCGAAAGATGTGCTGAAGTTCCGTGACTCCAAGAAATACAAAGATCGTCTGGCCTCTGCGCAAAAAGAGACCGGCGAGAAAGATGCCCTGGTGGTGATGAAAGGCACTCTGCACGAGATGCCGGTTGTCGCGGCGGCGTTTGAGTTCTCCTTTATGGGCGGCTCAATGGGCTCCGTAGTGGGCGCGCGCTTCGTGCGTGCCGTTGAGCAGGCGCTGGAAGACAACTGTCCGCTGATCTGCTTCTCCGCCTCCGGTGGTGCCCGTATGCAGGAAGCGCTGATGTCGCTGATGCAGATGGCAAAAACCTCCGCAGCGCTGGCGAAAATGCAGGAGCGCGGTCTGCCGTACATCTCTGTGCTGACCGACCCAACCATGGGCGGCGTATCGGCAAGTTTTGCGATGCTGGGCGATCTGAACATCGCTGAACCGAAAGCGCTGATCGGCTTTGCCGGCCCGCGCGTTATTGAACAAACGGTACGTGAAAAGCTGCCGCCGGGCTTCCAGCGCAGTGAGTTCCTTATCGAGAAAGGCGCTATCGACATGATCGTTCGCCGTCCGGAAATGCGCCTGAAACTGGCCAGCATTCTGGCGAAGCTGATGAATCTGCCGTCGCCGAGCCCGGATGAGCCGCGCGAAGGCGTGGTGGTACCGGATCAGGAACCCGAGGCCTGATAACTGAAAAGGGCAGGGCCAGTGGCGCTGCCCTTTTGCTTTCTAACCGTAACTGAAAAGCGCGCAACATGGAAAATATTACTCTTCCCCAAGCCACGTCGCCTCTGGCCGCGTGGCTTTCTTATCTGGAAAACCTGCACAGTAAAGCCATCGACATGGGACTTGAGCGCGTCAGCCTGGTCGCGGCGCGCCTTGATGTTCTGAAACCGGCTCCCTTTGTCTTCACCGTGGCGGGTACCAACGGCAAAGGCACCACCTGCCGCACCCTGGAAGCGATGCTGATGGCGGCAGGCTACAAAGTAGGGGTCTACAGCTCACCTCATCTGGTGCGCTATACCGAGCGCGTGCGGGTACAGAATGCGGAGCTGGCTGAATCCGCGCACACCGCCTCGTTTGCGGAGATCGAAGCCGCGCGCGGCGATATTTCGCTGACCTATTTTGAATATGGCACCCTGTCGGCGCTGTGGCTCTTTAAGCAGGCGCAGCTGGACGTGGTGATCCTCGAGGTCGGGTTAGGCGGACGTCTGGATGCCACTAATATTGTCGACCCGGATGTGGCGGTAATCACCAGCATCGCGCTGGATCATACCGACTGGCTGGGGCCCGATCGCGAGAGCATTGGCCGTGAAAAAGCCGGTATTTTCCGCCCGGGCAAACCGGCTATCGTCGGCGAACCCGATATGCCGCACACTATTGCTGACGTGGCGCAGGAGAAAGGGGCGCTGTTGCAGCGCCGTGACGTCGACTGGCGCTACAGCGTGACGGAAAGCGGCTGGCGCTTTGAAGACGCGGCGGGCGCGCTGGATAACCTGCCGCTGCCCCAGGTACCGCAGCCGAATGCTGCGACGGCGCTGGCCGCACTGCGCGCCAGTGGTCTGGCGGTAGAGGAGCAGGCGATGCGCGACGGCATTCAGCATGCGATTCTGCCGGGGCGTTTCCAGATAGTCAGCGAATCACCGCGTCTGATTCTGGATGTGGCGCATAACCCCCATGCCGCGGCGTATCTCGCAGGGCGTCTCAAATCATTGCCAAAAACCGGGCGCGTGCTGGCGGTTATCGGTATGCTTCATGATAAAGATATTGGCGGCACGCTGGCCTGCATGGAGAGTGTGGTCGATAGCTGGTATTGTGCCCCTCTGGAAGGCCCACGCGGGGCGACTGCCGAACAGTTAATGGCGCATCTCGGCGCAGGGCAGCGCTTTGATAGCGTGGCGCAGGCCTGGCGGGCGGCGATGGCCGATGCCAGACCAGAAGATACCGTGCTGGTGTGTGGTTCGTTCCACACGGTGGCACATGTCATGGACGTAATGGATGCGGGGAGAACCGGTGGCAAGTAAGTTTCAGAACCGTTTAGCAGGCACCATTGTGCTGGTGGCGCTGGGGGTGATTATTCTCCCCGGGCTGCTTGATGGACAGAAAAAACATTATCAGGATGAGTTTGCGGCGATCCCGCTGGTGCCGAAACCGGGCGATCGGGATGAGCCGGACATGCTCCCGGCAACACAGGCTCTGCCTGCACAGCCACCAGAAGGGGCGGCTGAAGAGGTGCGCGCGGGCGATGCCGCGGCGCCATCGTTAGATCCGGCGCGTCTGGCAGCCGGAAACAACAACGAGCTGGATCCCGTTCCGGCGCCGGTTGAGCAGTACGCGCCAAAACCGGTGCAAAAACCGAAACCGGTTGAGAAGCCGCAGCCGAAACCGCAGCGCGATAACACCAGCCAGCAGCTGGCGGCGGCGACAGAAACCCCACCGGCCAAACCGGCGGCAGAAGAGAAACCGGCCCCGACCGGTAAAGCCTACGTTGTGCAGCTCGGTGCCCTGAAAAACGCCGATAAGGTCAACGAGGTGGTGGCCAAACTCCGTGGTGCGGGGTATCGCGTTTACACTTCACCTACCACACCGGTACAGGGTAAAATCACCCGTATTCTCGTAGGGCCGGATGCGTCGAGAGACAAGCTGAAGGGATCGCTTGGAGAGCTGAATAAACTCTCTGGTTTGAGCGGCGTGGTGATGAATTACAGCGTGAACTGAGGGTTTCTCTCGTTTACGGGATAAGGCAAAAACAGGCGCAGCAGATTGCCTGAGAAGGTAACCCGCCTGGGGCGCTGAATATTTTTTCAGCGCTTTTTTTATTTACGCGCGGGAAGGAAATCCCTACGCAAACGTTTTCTTTTTCTGTTAGAATTCGCCCCGAACTGGATGACAGGGCGTTTGATCGTGGGACACATATGGTCTGGATTGATTACGCCATCATTGCGGTGATAGGTTTTTCCTGTCTGGTTAGCCTGATCCGTGGCTTTGTTCGTGAAGCGTTATCGCTGGTAACCTGGGGCTGTGCCTTCTTTGTTGCCAGTCATTACTACACTTACCTGTCTGTCTGGTTCACGGGCTTTGAAGATGAACTGGTTCGAAATGGGATTGCCATCGCGGTGCTGTTTATCGCGACGCTGATTGTCGGCGCCATTGTTAACTACGTGATTGGCCAGCTGGTCGAGAAAACCGGGTTGTCAGGAACGGACAGGGTGCTGGGGATCTGTTTCGGGGCGTTGCGAGGCGCGCTGATTGTTGCCGCGATACTATTCTTCCTTGATACCTTTACCGGGTTCTCAAAAAGTGAAGACTGGCAGAAATCGCAGCTTATCCCGCAGTTCAGCTTCATCATCAGATGGTTCTTTGACTATCTGCAAAGCTCGTCGAGTTTTTTGCCCAGGGCATAAACCCTGAGATGTGGCTTAACGAGGAAATGACGAATGTGCGGTATTGTCGGTATCGCCGGTTTCATGCCGGTAAACCAGTCTATTTATGACGCATTATCGGTGCTTCAGCACCGTGGGCAGGATGCTGCGGGTATCATCACCATTGATGCACACAACTGCTTCCGTTTACGTAAGGCCAACGGCCTGGTAAACGATGTGTTCGAAGCCCGCCATATGCAGCGTCTTCAAGGCAACATGGGTATTGGTCACGTTCGTTACCCGACTGCTGGCAGTTCCAGCGCCTCTGAAGCTCAGCCGTTCTACGTTAACTCGCCGTATGGCATCACGCTTGCCCACAACGGCAACCTGACCAATGCTCACGAGCTGCGTAAGAAGCTGTTTGAAGAGAAGCGTCGTCACATTAACACCACTTCTGACTCTGAAATCCTGCTCAACGTCTTTGCCAGCGAGCTGGATAACTTCCGCCACTATCCGCTGGAAGCTGACAACATTTTTGCCGCGGTAGCCGCCACTAACCGCCTGATCCGTGGCGCTTATGCCTGCGTCGCGATGATTATCGGCCACGGTATGGTCGCCTTCCGCGATCCTAACGGCATCCGCCCGCTGGTGCTGGGCAAGCGCGATATTGGCGATGGCCGCACCGAGTATATGGTCGCCTCCGAAAGCGTGGCGCTGGATACCCTGGGCTTTGAGTTCCTGCGTGACGTCGCACCTGGCGAAGCGGTCTACATCACCGAGAAAGGCCAGCTGTTTACCCGTCAGTGCGCAGAGAATCCGGTCAGCAATCCGTGCCTGTTCGAGTACGTCTACTTCGCTCGCCCGGACTCTTTCATCGACAAAATCTCCGTCTACAGCGCCCGCGTCAATATGGGAACCAAGCTCGGCGAGAAGATTGCACGCGAGTGGGAAGACCTGGATATCGACGTGGTGATCCCTATCCCGGAAACCTCCTGCGATATCGCCCTGGAGATGGCGCGTATTCTGGGTAAACCTTACCGCCAGGGATTCGTGAAGAACCGCTACGTTGGCCGCACCTTTATCATGCCGGGCCAGCAGCTGCGCCGTAAATCGGTGCGCCGCAAGCTGAATGCCAACCGCGCCGAGTTCCGCGATAAGAACGTGCTGCTGGTGGATGACTCCATCGTGCGCGGCACCACCTCTGAGCAGATTATCGAGATGGCCCGTGAAGCGGGTGCGAAGAAGGTCTATCTGGCCTCTGCGGCACCGGAAATTCGCTTCCCGAACGTGTATGGCATCGATATGCCTACCGCCAACGAGCTGATTGCCCACGGTCGTGAAGTGGATGAGATCCGCCAGATCATCGGTGCCGACGGCCTGATTTTCCAGGATCTGAACGATCTGATCGACGCGGTGCGCGCCGAGAACCCGGATATTCAGCAGTTCGAGTGCTCGGTGTTTAACGGTATCTACGTCACCAAAGATGTGGATCAGGGCTACCTGGACTACCTCGATTCACTGCGCAACGACGACGCGAAAGCCGTCCAGCTGGCGAACGATCTCGAAAGTTTAGAGATGCATAACGAAGGTTAAGCACTATCGCAGGCGAGGGCATCTGCCCTCGCTTGCAACTCCCGCCAAAATCCTGCACAGTCAGCCCTGTAACAGAAAGGGCGAACATCATGAAACGATTAATTGTAGGGATCTCAGGGGCCAGCGGCGCGATTTACGGTGTCCGTTTGTTGCAGGTATTGCGCGACGTCGCCGAGGTTGAAACGCATCTGGTGATGAGCCAGGCTGCGCGTCAGACCCTCTCTCTCGAAACCGATTACTCCCTGCGTGACGTTCAGGCGCTGGCCGATGTGGTGCATGACGCGCGCGATATCGCCGCCAGCATCTCCTCCGGGTCGTTTAAAACGGCGGGCATGGTGATCCTGCCCTGTTCCATCAAAACTCTCTCTGGCATCGTCAACAGTTATACCGATACGCTGGTGACCCGTGCGGCCGATGTGATATTAAAAGAGCGTCGCCCGCTGGTATTGTGCGTGCGCGAAACCCCGCTGCATCTGGGCCATCTACGCCTGATGACCCAGGCCGCTGAACTGGGGGCGGTGATCATGCCGCCGGTGCCGGCGTTTTATCACCGTCCGCAAAGCCTGGATGATGTGATTAATCAGACCGTAAACCGGGTGCTCGATCAGTTCGACATTGACCTGCCGGACGATCTCTTTACCCGCTGGCAGGGCGCCTGACGGTAAGGCTGTTCTGCCAGAGTGCATTTCACCGCAACGTGCCCTGTTTCAGGGCAATTCTGCAACAGCGATCATATCCTCAACATTTAATTCCTTTTTTCCTTTCCAGGCACTGCGGTTCGTTTGGCAGACCTGCTATCTTTCACCATTAAGGTAATCCTGCAACCTTTCATTAACATATTTAACGCCGTAATTTTGCGTTATCTGCAATATGGCATAAGACCTGCAAGAGATTGCCTGCAACAACACACAACACAATCTATTACATAAGAAAATCACGACACTTGAGGGTAATGTATGAAGAAGACGGTTCTGGCTCTGTCTTTGCTGGTGGGATTAAGCGCTGCGGCAAGCAGCTTTGCGGCGCTCCCACAGAACGTACGTATCGGTACAGACGCAACCTATGCCCCGTTCTCATCGAAAGATGCGAAGGGGGATTTCGTTGGGTTTGATATCGACCTGGGAAATGAGATGTGCAAACGCATGTCCGTGAAATGTACCTGGGTGGGCAGCGACTTCGACGCGCTGATCCCGTCTCTGAAAGCCAAGAAGATTGACGCGATCATCTCCTCGCTCTCGATTACCGAAAAGCGTCAGCAGGAGATCGCCTTCTCTGAGAAACTTTACGCGGCGGATTCACGTCTGATTGCGGCGAAAGGCTCCCCAATCCAGCCAACCATTGACTCGCTGAAAGGCAAGCATGTAGGCGTTCTGCAGGGCTCAACGCAGGAAGGCTATGCGAACGCCAACTGGCGTGAGAAGGGCGTGGATGTAGTGGCGTACCAGAACCAGGATCTGATCTATTCCGATCTGGCGGCAGGGCGTCTGGATGCGGCTTTCCAGGATGAAGTCGCCGCGAGCGAAGGCTTCCTGAAACAACCGGCGGGCAAAGAGTTTGCCTTTGCTGGCCCGTCAGTCAAAGACAAAAAATATTTCGGCGACGGCACCGGGATCGGCCTGCGTAAAGACGATGCCGAGCTGAAGGCGGCCTTTGACAAAGCTTTCACTGAACTGCGTAAAGACGGTACCTACGACAAACTGGCGAAGAAATACTTCGACTTCAATGTTTACGGCGGCTAACCGGAACTGACGGGTGCGCACCATAATGGCTCCCCGTTATGGTGCGACAATGGCCTTTGCGAACCAGGATGGTGCAAATCGTGCGCTGTGTTGGTTATAAAGTGAATAGTTAAGCACTCGCAATGCACTTTTTCGCGCTTGCCGGGCATAATCTTTTGCCTTGCCGCGGCGATTAGTGGCACATTAAAGGCGCCCCGTCGGCGTTAAAATCCCGTAAGAAGACAGTCTGTTGAGGATAGATATGAAAAAACTGGTTTTGTCACTTTCTCTGGCTCTGGCCTTTTCCAGCGCTACCGCGGCATTTGCAGCAATTCCGCAAAAAGTTCGTATTGGTACTGACCCGACTTATGCCCCCTTCGAATCGAAGAATGCGCAGGGTGAACTGGTAGGTTTTGATATCGATTTGGCTAAAGAGCTGTGCAAACGTATCAAAACAGAGTGTACCTTCGTTGAAAACCCACTGGATGCGCTGATCCCTTCGCTGAAAGCGAAAAAAATTGATGCCATTATGTCTTCCCTCTCTATCACCGAAAAACGCCAGCAGGAGATTGCCTTTACCGACAAGCTTTATGCAGCGGACTCGCGTCTGGTGGTAGCGAAATCTTCCGATATTCAGCCAACCCTTGAATCCCTGAAAGGTAAACGTGTGGGCGTGCTGCAGGGCACCACTCAGGAGACCTTCGGCAACGAGCACTGGGCACCGAAAGGAATTGAAATCGTCTCTTACCAGGGCCAGGAGAATATCTACGCTGACCTGACTGCGGGCCGTATTGACGCCGCCTTCCAGGATGAAGTGGCAGCCAGCGAAGGCTTCCTGAAACAGCCGGTTGGTAAAGATTACAAGTTTGGCGGTCCGTCCATCAAGGATGAGAAACTCTTCGGCGTGGGCACCGGTATGGGTCTGCGTAAAGAGGATAACGAACTGCGTGAAGCGCTGAACAAAGCCTTTGCTGAAATGCGCGCCGACGGCACTTACGAAAAACTGGCGAAGAAATACTTCGACTTTGATGTCTACGGTGGTTAATCCCTCCACTTAATAACGTGCGGCCCCTTCCGTCCAGGGAGGGGAAAAGACACGGCTACACCACTCACGACAGGGCAGGCGGTATGCTGTACGGATTTTCTGGCGTAATTTTACAAGGCGCATTGGTCACCCTTGAACTGGCTCTCAGTTCAGTGGTGCTGGCCGTGTTGATAGGCCTTGCAGGCGCGGGCGCGAAGCTCTCTGCGAATCGGGCGATGGCGCTGCTGTTTGAGGGCTATACCACCCTGATCCGCGGGGTGCCTGACCTGGTGCTGATGCTGCTGATCTTCTACGGTCTGCAAATCGCCCTTAACGGCATTACGGATGCCATCGGTATGGCGCAGATTGATATCGATCCGATGGTGGCCGGTATCATCACCCTGGGCTTTATCTATGGCGCCTATTTTACCGAAACCTTCCGCGGGGCCTATCTCGCGGTGCCGAAAGGGCATATCGAAGCGGCTACGGCCTTCGGGTTTACCTCCTCACAGACGTTTCGCCGCATTATGTTTCCGGCCATGATGCGCTTTGCGCTGCCGGGAATTGGTAACAACTGGCAGGTTATCCTCAAAGCAACGGCGCTGGTCTCCTTACTGGGGCTGGAAGATGTGGTAAAAGCCACGCAGCTGGCAGGCAAAAGCACCTGGGAGCCGTTCTACTTCGCGATTGTCTGCGGGGTGATTTATCTGGTGTTTACCACCGTCTCCAATGGCGTGCTGCTCCTGCTCGAACGGCGCTATTCCGTGGGTGTGAAGAGGGCTGACCTGTGATCGAAATTATTCAGGAATACTGGAAATCCCTGCTGTGGACCGACGGATACCGTTTTACAGGTGTGGCGATCACCCTCTGGCTGCTGATTTCTTCTGTGGTAATGGGCGGGATCCTGGCGATTTTCCTCGCCATTGGCCGCGTCTCCAGCAACAAATATATTCGCTTCCCCATCTGGCTGTTTACCTACGTGTTCCGCGGTACGCCGCTCTATGTGCAGCTGCTGGTCTTCTACTCCGGGATGTACACGCTGGAAATCGTCAAAGGCACCGAGATGCTGAACGCGTTCTTCCGTAGCGGGCTGAACTGTACCGTGCTGGCGTTAACGCTCAACACCTGCGCCTACACCACCGAGATCTTTGCCGGCGCGATCCGCTCCGTGCCGCACGGTGAAATTGAGGCGGCGCGGGCGTATGGCTTCTCTTCGGTGAAGCTCTATCGCTGCATTATTCTGCCGTCGGCGCTGCGTATTGCGCTGCCTGCCTACAGCAACGAAGTGATTTTAATGCTGCACTCCACCGCGCTGGCCTTTACCGCTACCGTGCCGGACCTGCTGAAGATTGCCCGTGATATTAACTCGGCGACCTATCAGCCCTTTACCGCCTTCGGGATCGCGGCAGTGCTCTATTTAATCATCTCTTATGTCCTGATTAGCCTGTTCCGCAAAGCGGAAAAACGCTGGTTGCAGCATGTCAAACCTTCGACGCACTGAGAATGAAGATGGCTGAGAACAAATTAAACGTTATCGATTTGCACAAACGCTACGGCGAACATGAAGTGCTGAAAGGGGTGTCGCTGCAGGCTAATGCGGGCGATGTGATCAGTATTATCGGCTCCTCAGGGTCGGGTAAAAGTACCTTCCTGCGCTGCATTAACTTTCTTGAAAAGCCGAGTGCCGGCTCGATTGTGGTCAGCGGTGAGAACATCAATCTGGTGCAGGACAAAGACGGTCAGCTGAAGGTGGCGGATAAACACCAGCTTCGTCTGCTGCGTACTCGTCTGACGATGGTGTTCCAGCACTTTAACCTTTGGAGTCACATGACGGTGCTGGAGAACGTCATGGAAGCGCCGGTGCAGGTGCTGGGCTTAAGCAAGCAGGAAGCCCGTACCCGGGCGGAGAAATACCTGGCGAAAGTGGGTATCGACGAACGCCAGCAGATGAAATACCCGGTGCATCTCTCCGGCGGTCAGCAGCAGCGTGTCTCTATCGCCCGTGCGCTGGCGATGGAGCCGGAAGTGTTGCTCTTTGACGAACCTACCTCCGCGCTCGATCCCGAGCTGGTGGGGGAAGTGCTGCGCATCATGCAGCAGCTCGCTGAAGAGGGGAAAACCATGGTGGTGGTAACTCACGAGATGGGCTTTGCCCGTAACGTCTCCAACCACGTGATTTTCCTCCATCAGGGCGTAATCGAAGAGCAGGGGCATCCGGATGAGGTGCTGGCCAACCCGAAGAGCCCGCGTCTGCAGCAGTTCCTTAAGGGATCGTTGAAGTAGTTTGTTGCCCGGTGGCGCTACGCTTACCGGGCCTACAAAACCGTAGGCCGGGCAAACGTAGTGCCGCCCGGCATTCAGGCCGCACTTACCTCCAGTCGGTACACCCAGTCGTCATACCGCACGCCGTTAATCTCATATGCCTGCTCAAGTACCTGGGTGCGCATGAAACCCGCTTTCTCTAACACCCGCACCGATCCGCCGTTGTCCGCCAGCACATATGCGTTAATCGCTTTTACGCCCACCCGGATAAACGCATATTCACACACGGCACGCAGCGCCTCGCAGGCTATTCCCTGGCCCTGGGCGGCGGCAATCACGGTGTAACCAATATCGGCCTCTTCAGGGTAGTGGGAGCTGATTTGCAGGCCAATATCCCCGAGCGGGGTGGCATCATCATGGACGCGGATCACAAAGGTGTGCGGGGCGGTAAGACGGGCGGCAAACAGGCGTCGGATCTCTTTTTCCGGGGCGATCGCGTCCATATAGCGCATGATCTCCGGCGCTTCACGCAGCCTGTGGAAAAAAGGCCAGTCGGCGGGCTCAAAAGGGGAGAGCGTCAGCCGGGGAGTGGTAATGGTTGCCATCAAAGCGCCTTGAACAGGGAGCGAATATAACAAATTAACATCTGACAGGGTAAATTTAACCTACCACATCTCCCAGGGCCTCTTCTAAGTCATACCACCTGAAAGCAAAGCCGGAGGCTTCCAGGCGCTTCGGCAGCGCGCGCTGGCCACCCAGCACCAGCACGGAGGATTCCCCCATCAGCAGCCGGATAGCGGTGGCGGGCGCGCGAACTACGGCAGGGCGATGCACCGCATGGCCCAGGGCATGGGCAAACTGCTCGTTACGCACCGGGTAGGGGGAGACCATATTGAACGGGCCGCGCAGATCGTTATCCAGCAGCCAGAGAATGCCGTTGACCATATCGTCGATATGGATCCACGCCAGGTACTGACGCCCGTTACCGACCGGGCCGCCAAGACCCAGCTTAAATACCGGCAGCATTTTTCCGAGAATCCCGCCTTTGGGGGCCAGCACCACGCCGGTGCGCAACAGGCATACGCGGGTCTTTTCGCTCTGGGCACCGCAGGCAATCTGCTCCCAGCGGGCGCACAGCTTATGGGTAAATTCATTGTGCGGCGGCTCCTCTTCGGTCACCACCACCTCGCCTAAATCGCCGTAATAACCTGAAGCCGAACCGGAGATAAAGACCGAGGGCGGCGTGTCGCTGGCCTTAACCATATCGACCAGCCGCTGGGTGATGTTCCAGCGACTGTTGCACAGACGCTGTTTATGCTCTTTTGTCCAGCGCTTGTCGGCGATGGGCTCGCCTGCAAGATTGATGACGGCATCAAAGCCGTTGAGATCCTGGTGCTCCGTCAGCCCTTTCCAGATATCGATGCCGGAGCCGAGAAGCTGGCGCGCCTTCTCAGGGCTGCGCGTGACCACAGTCAGCTCATGGCCCAATACCTGCAAACGTGGGATTAAATGCCGGCCAATCAGGCCGGTGCCGCCGGTTACCAGGATCTTCATACCACCTCCAGGGTTGCGCTTAGCGTTGCCAGCTTAACGTCATCGAGACGGAGTCGGCGTAGCGCAGCGCGTGAAGTTTATCGATCTCGACTTCAGCATAGGTGACCCAGTGATGTTCGCGTGCGATATCCAGCACATCCTGAGTTAATTTTTCCAGCAAAGAGAAACGGTTATTCTCCACCAGATGAATAATGCTTTTGGTAATGGTGCGATAGTTCAGCGCATCATTAATGTCTTCACTGGCGCGGGCTTTGTCTGCCGGATAGTGGATCGTCACGTTAATAACGATATCCTGGCGATTAGCACGCTCCTCCTCTTTGATTCCAATAAAGGTGCGCAGGCGTAAATTTTTAATACGAATAATTGCGTCTTGCTGGGACATTGCAGGCTTCCTCCGTGTCATTATCGACACCATAATACATGAGGAAAGCGTTTATATCTGCTGCGCTTTTTGCATTGCACGCTCGGTTGCCGGGCGGGTGCGGATACGTTCAAACCAGTTGTTTACCGCAGGCCATGATGCCAGGTCGACACGATGGTTTTCATGGGTGTTGACCCACGGCCAGCAGGCGATATCCGCGATGCTGTAGTGTTCGCCTCCCAGCCACGGCGATTTTTCCAGACGCTTGTTCAATACGTTATAGAGCCGCTGCGTTTCGACCTGGAAACGTTCGATGGCATAGGCGATAGGCTGTGGCGCAGCATGGTTAAAGTGGTAGTTCTGACCAATCATCGGCCCCAGGCCGCCAACCTGCCAGAAGAGCCACTGCAGCGTGACGTGGCGTTCGCGTAATTCCCCGCTCAGTAGCTTGCCGGTTTTCTCTGCCAGATAGAGCAATATTTCGCCAGACTCAAACAGGCTCAGCGGGGTACCGCCATCCTCCGGATCGCGATCGACAATCGCCGGAATTTTATTGTTGGGGGAAATGGCGAGAAACTCGGGGCGGAACTGTTCGCCTTTGCTGATATTGACCGGCAGGATGCGGTAGTCCAGCTGGGCCTCTTCCAGAAAAAGAGTGATCTTATGCCCGTTGGGCGTCGGGGCGTAGTAAAGGTCAATCATCGCAACTCCTGTCATAGCGCTTTTTTCTACATAGATCGAGTATAGGTGGTGATGATAAATCGTGAGTTTTCATCAAGTGACAGCCGGGGCAGGAGGTTATATTTTGGATATCTACCCATCACGCGAAGCCTTATGAGGACGTTATGAGCCAACCTGCGATTACCCTGTGGTCAGATGCCGACTATTTTTCACCCTATGTGATGAGCGTGTACGTCGCGCTGGCCGAAAAGGGATTGCCCTTTGCCCTGAAAACCATCGACCTCAGCCGGGGGGAGAACCGTCAGCCGCAGTGGCGGGGCTATGGGCTGACCCGTCGCGTGCCGCTCCTGGAAGTGGACGGGTTTGAACTCAGCGAATCCTCCGCGATTACCGAATATCTGGAAGAGCGTTTTGCGCCGCCGGAATGGGAGCGGATCTATCCGCTCGATCTGCAAAAACGCGCCCGCGCGCGTCAGATACAGGCGTGGCTGCGCAGCGATCTGATGCCCATCCGTGAAGAACGTTCTACCGACGTGGTATTTGCCGGGGTGAAAAAACCGGCCCTGAGCGAAACTGCCCAGCGCACGGCAAGCCAGCTGATTGATACCGCCACCTCGCTTCTGGCCCACGGCAATCAGAATTTATTCGGGGAATGGTGCATTGCGGATAGCGATCTGGCGCTGATGCTCAACCGCCTGGTGCTCAATGGTGATGACGTACCACAACAGCTGGTGGATTACGCCAGCTTCCAGTGGCAGCGCGCCTCGGTGCAGCGTTATGTGGCGCTTTCAGCTAAGCGGGCTGGCTGATAAGGCCTGCTGATTCAGGTATGATGGGGCGGCTTTTCACTACAAGGAGTCACTGATGAAGCTGATGTTTGCATCGGACATTCACGGCTCGCTACCGGCGACCGAAAAAGTGCTTTCGCTGTTTAACCAGAGCGGGGCGCAATGGCTGGTGGTCCTCGGCGATGTGCTGAATCACGGCCCGCGCAATCCGCTACCCGAAGGCTATGCCCCCGCTGAGGTTGCAGAGCGGCTTAACGCTTTTGCCTCGCGCATTATTGCCGTGCGGGGCAACTGTGACAGCGAAGTCGACCAGATGTTACTGCACTTTCCCATCACCGCCCCGTGGCAGCAGATCCTGATGGCACACTGCCGCCTGTTTGTTACCCACGGCCATCTGTTTGGTCCGGATAATCTGCCCGCGCTGAATGCTGGCGATGTCCTGGTTTATGGTCATACTCATATTCCGGTGGCTGGGAAGAAGGGCGACATTATTCATTTCAATCCTGGCTCCGTCAGCCTGCCTAAAGGCGGGTTTCCACCCAGCTATGGGATGCTGGAAGAGGGCCATTTGTGCGTTATGACGCTGAATGACAGCCAGGTTATTGCAGAGTCCAGGATTAATCCGTAACTTACTCCTCAACAGTAAACGCGCCGTGAGAGCGCTATAAAGAGAAGGTTTCCCGATGGTGGAGCAGAGTCATTTGGCAAGTACTGAGTGGGTAGATATAGTCAGCGAAGACAATGAAGTCATCGCCCAGGCGAGCCGCGAGCAGATGCGCGCGCAGCGCCTTCGCCATCGCGCGACCTATATCGTGGTGCATGATGGTATGGGCAATATCCTGGTGCAGCGCCGTACCGAAACGAAAGACTTCATGCCCGGCATGCTCGATGCAACGGCCGGCGGTGTGGTGCAGGCCGATGAGCTGTTACTTGACTCCGCCCGCCGTGAAGCGGAAGAGGAGCTGGGGATTGCCGGTGTGCCGTTTGCCGAACACGGTCAGTTCTACTTTGAAGACAGCCACTGCCGCGTCTGGGGAGGCCTCTTCAGCTGTGTCTCCCACGGCCCGTTTGCGCTGCAGGAAGAAGAGGTCAGCGAAGTCTTCTGGATGACCCCGACGGAGATCACCGCCCGTTGCGATGACTTCACGCCTGATTCGTTAAAAGCGCTGGCGCTGTGGATGAGCCGCAATGCCAACAACGAACCGGCTAAGCAAGAAGAAGCGTAACGGTGATAATAAAAAAGGCGACCCTGGGGTCGCCTTTTTACGTTTGGCAGCAGCTTACTGCTGTGAAGCCTGGATCGCAGTGAGGGCGATGGTGTAGACGATATCGTCTACCAGCGCGCCACGAGACAGGTCGTTCACTGGCTTGCGCATACCCTGCAGCATCGGCCCGATGGAGATCAGGTCGGCAGAACGCTGTACCGCTTTGTAAGTGGTGTTACCGGTGTTCAGATCCGGGAAGATGAACACGGTAGCGCGACCAGCAACCGGCGAGTTAGGCGCTTTAGATTTGGCAACGTCAGCCATAACTGCGGCGTCATACTGCAGCGGGCCATCGATAACCAGATCCGGGCGTTTTTCCTGCGCCAGACGGGTGGCTTCACGTACTTTCTCTACATCGCTACCTGCACCAGAGTTACCGGTGGAGTAGGAGAGCATCGCAACGCGCGGCTCGATACCGAACGCAATCGCGGAGTCAGCGGACTGAATCGCGATCTCTGCCAGCTGTTCAGCGGTTGGATCCGGGTTGATCGCACAGTCACCGTAAACGTAAACCTGTTCCGGCAGCAGCATGAAGAACACGGATGAAACCAGAGAGCTACCTGGCGCAGTTTTGATCAGCTGCAGCGGCGGACGAATGGTGTTCGCGGTGGTGTGAACAGCCCCGGAAACCAGGCCATCAACTTCGTCCTGCTCCAGCATCAGGGTACCGAGAACCACGTTGTCTTCCAGCTGTTCGCGGGCAACGGCTTCGGTCATACCCTTGCTCTTACGCAGCTCAACCAGACGGGCAACATAGCTTTCGCGCACCACTTCCGGATCCACGATTTCGATACCCGCACCCAGCTCAACGCCCTGGGACGCCGCGACGCGGGTGATCTCATCCGGATTACCCAGCAGCACACAGGTGGCGATACCGCGCTCGGCACAGATTGCCGCGGCTTTAACGGTACGTGGTTCGTCGCCTTCAGGCAGAACAACGCGTTTGCCCGCTTTACGCGCCAGCTCGGTGAGCTGATAACGGAAGGCTGGTGGAGAGAGACGACGGCTGCGCTCGGAGGTCGCGGTCAGAGATTCAATCCAGTCAGGATTGATGCAACCGGCAACGTATTCCTGCACTTTCTCGATACGCTGATGGTCGTCAGCCGGCACTTCCAGGTTAAAGCTCTGCAGGCTCAGGGAGGTCTGCCAGGTGTTGGTGTTCACCATGAAGACCGGCAGGCCGGTGGCAAATGCGCGTTCGCACAGTTTGCTGACGCGTGGGTCCATTTCATAGGCACCGGTCAGCAGGATCGCACCGATCTCCACGCCGTTCATTGCGGCCAGACAGGCTGCAACCAGCACGTCAGGACGGTCAGCGGAGGTAACCAGCAGGGAACCTGCACGGAAGTGCTCCAGCATGTGCGGAATGCTACGCGCACAGAAAGTCACGGACTTCACGCGACGGGTATTGATATCGCCTTCGTTCACGATAGTGGCGTTCAGGTGACGCGCCATGTCGATAGCACGAGTGGCGATCAGATCGAAGCTCCACTGCACCGCGCCCAGCACTGGAAGCGGGCTGAATTCCTGCAGCTTAGCCGGATCGATTTTCACGATTTTTGCTTTGGACGAGTCGTCGAAAATTTCGGACAGGTCAGGGCGGGTACGGCCTTGCTCATCAACCGGTGCGTTCAGTTTGTTAACAATCACGCCGGTGATGTTGCTGTTTTTCGCGCCGCCGAAGCTGCTGCGGGTCAGCTCAATACGCTCTTTCAGCTGTTCCGGGGTATCGGTACCCTGGGACATCACAAACACGATTTCCGCGTTCAGCGTCTTGGCGATTTCAAAGTTCAGAGACTGGGCAAACTGATGCTTGCGCGTCGGAACCAGGCCTTCTACCAGTACCACTTCCGCATCCTGGGCGTTAGCGTGGTAGTTAGCGATGATCTCTTCCATCAGCACATCTTTCTGGTTGCTGGAGAGCAGAGACTCAACGTGGCTCATCTTCAGCGGTTCAGCGGCTGGCAGGTTAGAGTTTGCACGAACAATAGTGGTGGTCTGGTCTGGTGCGTCGCCACCAGCACGTGGTTGAGCGATTGGCTTAAACACGCTCAGACGAACGCCTTTGCGTTCCATCGCACGGATAACACCGAGGCTGACGCTGGTCAGGCCTACGCTGGTTCCGGTCGGGATCAGCATAATAGTACGGGACACGATTTATCCTCTTTCGTTACCGCCGAAAACGGGCGGGCTTCAAAACAGCACCGCCAGCATTGCTGGCGGTGGGGAATCAGGCAGTCAGACGGCTCGCGTCTTGCGCGATGACCAGCTCTTCATTGGTTGGGATAACCATTGCGAGCGTGGTGCCTTCTTTGTTGATGAAGCCAGACTTACCGAAGCGCGCGGCCAGGTTACGTTCATGGTCAACATCAAAGCCCAGCACGCCCAGTTTGCCCAGGGAGAGTTCGCGCACCATTGCCGCGTTCTCACCGATACCGCCGGTGAAGACCACGCCATCCAGACGACCGTCCATCAGCGCAGTGTAAGAGCCGATGTACTTGGCCAGACGGTGGCAGTAAACATCCATTGCACGTTTCGCGTCTTCTTTCTCGGCGTAGTTGTCTTCAACGTAACGGCAGTCGCTGGTCACTTCGGTCAGACCCAGCAGGCCAGACTCTTTGGTCAGCATCTTGTTGATATCTTCTACGCTCATACCCAGGATATCGTGCAGGTGGAAGATGATCGCTGGATCGATATCACCGGAGCGGGTACCCATGACCAGGCCTTCCAGCGGGGTCAGACCCATGGAGGTATCAACACATTTGCCGTTACGGATAGCAGAAACAGAACCGCCGTTGCCCAGGTGGCAAGTGATGATGTTCACTTCTTCTACCGGCTTGTTCAGCATTTTTGCTGCTTCTTGCGTGACGTAGAAGTGGCTGGTGCCGTGTGCGCCATAGCGACGAACGCCGTGCTCTTTGTACAGTTTATACGGCAGGGCATAGAGGTAAGACTCTTCCGGCATGGTCTGATGGAACGCGGTATCAAATACGGCCACGTTCTTGTCTTTCAGCTGCGGGAAGGCTTTCAGTGCTTCAGCGATACCGATCAGGTGAGCCGGGTTATGCAGCGGTGCAAAAGAGGCTGAGTCTTTAATACCCTGAATAACGCTGTCATCGATGACCACAGATTTGGTGTACTTCTCGCCACCATGAACGATACGGTGACCAATTGCGGTCAGCTGGGCGGACAGTTCCGGTTTTTGTGCCAGAATAGTGTTAACGATAAAGTTCAGCGCTTCGCTGTGAGCGGCGCCTGCACCTAAAGCCGCTTCCTGTTTGCTGCCGTCCATTTTCCACTTCAGACGTGCTTCAGGGAGATGGAAACATTCGGCCAAACCAGAAAGGTACTCTTCACCGTTGAGCGCATCGATGATGGCGAATTTCAGGGAAGAGCTACCGCAGTTCAGAACCAGTACTAACTTACTCGACATGGAAGTACCTATTATTGATACGTGGCTAAAAAAACGTCAGTGAGTCAAGGATCGTAGCGCAAGATATCGCTGACATTTATGATTAACATCATGCCCGAAGGACATTCTGGCATGACGAAAAGAATACATATGATTTTATGCCATTTTGCGCATTTTTCCGGCAATGGCATAATGTGCGATAATTTGACGAGTGAACGTTCCTCGTCTAAGGCCTTTGCAGGCCGGCACAGGATACCCGATACTGGGTAGCGCTGACAAAAGTTTTTGAACGTTGTCATGAGCAGTTGTGGTTTTGCACGAATTTTTTAAATTTTATATGTGAAGTTGAGGTAAGCCATGTCGACACCCGAGAATCCATCCGTGAGCTTTTTTAGCCTGTTTCGCCGGGGACAGCACTATGCAAAGACGTGGCCACTGGAAAAGCGCCTGGCGCCCGTCTTTATTGAAAACCGGGTGATCCGCGCCACCCGTCACGCTATCCGCCTGATGCCGCCTCTCGCGGTCTTTACTCTGTGCTGGCAGATTGCGCTGGGCGGACAGCTTGGTCCTGCTGTTGCTACCGCGCTGTTTGCCCTGAGTCTGCCGATGCAGGGGCTGTGGTGGCTCGGCAAACGCTCGGTCACACCGCTGCCGCCATCCGTGTTGTCCTGGTTCTATGAGGTGCGCGGCAAATTGCAGGATGCTGGTCAGGCGCTCGCGCCGGTAGAGGGGAAACCCGATTATCAGGCGCTGGCTGATACGCTGAAGCGGGCATTCAAGCAACTTGATAAAACATTCCTCGATGACTTGTGATTGATCATCGAAACGATGACCAAAAGAAGGCACAGTAACCCACCGTTACCGTGTCTTTTTTAAAGCTGCCATGCGCAACAGGAGTCGAAAGATGGAAATGACCCACGCTCAACGTCTGATTTTGTCCAATCAGTACAAAATGATGACTATGCTTGATCCCGACAACGCAGAGCGCTATCGCCGCTTGCAGACTATCATCGAACGTGGCTTTGGTTTACAGATGCGCGAGCTGGATCGCGACTTTGGCGAACTGAAAGAAGAGACCTGCCGCATCGTCATCGACATCATGGAGATGTATCACGCCCTGCATGTCTCCTGGACCAACCTGAAAGATGCCCAGAGCATCGACGAACGTCGTGTCACCTTCCTGGGTTTTGATGCGGCCACTGAATCCCGTTACCTGAGCTATGTCCGCTTTATGGTCAATGTCGAAGGACGCTATACCCATTTCGATGCCGGTACGCATGGCTTTAATGCCCAGACCCCGATGTGGGAAAAATATCAGCGCATGCTCAGCGTATGGCACGCTTGTCCTCGCCAGTACCACCTGAGCAGTAACGAGATCCAACAAATTATTAATGCCTGACGGAGGTAGATGTGCAGTGTGAAGGTTTTCTGTTTGATCTGGACGGTACGCTGGTCGATTCGCTACCGGTTGTTGAACGCTCCTGGTGCCGTTGGGCCGACAGACATGGCATCGACCATCAGGACGTACTGAATTTTATCCATGGCAAACAGGCCATAACCTCTTTACGGCACTTTCTCCAGGGAAAAAGTGAAGCGGAAATTCAGGCGGAGTTCAGCTGGCTTGAGCAGGTCGAGGCCACCGATACCGACGGTATTACCGCGCTGCCGGGGGCCCAGGCGCTGCTCACCCATCTGAATGAATCGGCGATCCCCTGGGCTATCGTCACCTCCGGTTCGGTTCCTGTGGCTCATGCGCGTCATAAAGCGGCAGGCCTGCCGCTGCCGGAAGTCTTTATCACCGCGGAGCGGGTCAAGCGCGGCAAGCCAGAGCCCGATGCCTTTTTACTGGGCGCGGAGCTGCTGGGGCTGGCGCCTGAAGCGTGTGTGGTGGTAGAAGATGCCGCAGCCGGCGTGCTGGCGGGACTCAATGCCGGAAGCCACGTCATTGCCGTCAATGTCCCCGCTAACTCGCCGCGTCTGGATGAGGCGGATTTTGTGCTTACCACGCTGGAGGCACTCGCCGTCAGCCGCGAGCCCGACGGGAATGTAACAGTCACCCGGAAAATGTAATCACATGATTTAGCCCCACATTGCAGGGGCTTTTTTATGGCACTATCTGACGCACTCTTTTCTGACAAGGATCTGTTGTGAACGGTGAACTCATCTGGGTGTTAAGCCTGCTTCTTATCGCCATTCTTCTTTTTGCAACCGGCAAAATCCGCATGGATGCTGTGGCGCTGCTGGTGATCGTCGCTTTTGTGCTGAGCGGCACCTTAACCCTCCCGGAAGCCTTTTCAGGCTTTAGCGATCCCAACGTGATTCTCATTGCCGCCCTGTTTATCATCGGCGACGGCCTGGTGCGGACCGGCGTGGCAACCAGTATGGGTACCTGGCTGGTGAGCATGGCGGGCAACAGCGAGACCAAAATGCTGGTCTTTTTGATGCTCACCGTGGCCGGACTCGGGGCCTTTATGAGCTCCACCGGTGTGGTGGCTATTTTCATTCCTGTGGTGTTGAGCGTCTCCATGCGCATGCAGATTTCGCCGTCGCGCCTGATGATGCCGCTGAGCTTTGCCGGCCTTATCAGCGGCATGATGACGCTGGTGGCGACCCCGCCAAACCTGGTGGTAAACAGTGAACTGCTGCGTGAAGGCCTGGACGGTTTCAGCTTCTTCAGCGTGACGCCGCTGGGGCTGGTTGTCCTGGTGATGGGCATTGTCTATATGCTGTTGACCCGCTTTGCCCTGAAAAGCGAAAAGCAGGATAAAACCCGCGACGGCTGGAAGCGCCGCACGTTTCGCGATCTGATCAAAGAGTATCGCCTCACCGGGCGGGCCCGCCGTCTGGCGATCCGCCCCGGTTCACCGCTGATTGGACAGCGTCTGGATGATTTAAAACTCCGCGAACGCTACGGGGCCAACGTCATCGGCGTGGAGCGCTGGCGCCGTTTTCGTCGGGTTATCGTCAACGTAAACGGTGTATCGGAGTTTCGCGCCCGTGACGTGTTGCTCATTGATATGTCGTCGGCAGAGGTCGATCTGCGTGAATTTTGCAGCGAACAGCTGCTGGAGCCGATGGTCCTGCGCGGGGAGTACTTCTCCGATCAGGCGCTGGATGTGGGGATGGCCGAGGTCTCGCTGATCCCTGAGTCGGAGCTGCTCGGCAAAACCATTCGCGAAATCGGCTTTCGTACCCGGTACGGTCTGAACGTCGTGGGGTTAAAGCGCGACGGCGAGGCGATGAACGGCTCGGTGGTGGATGAGCCCCTTCAACTGGGGGATATCTTCCTGGTGGTGGGTAACTGGAAGCTGATTACCCAACTGGGGCAGAGAGGGCGAGACTTTGTGGTGCTCAACCTGCCTGTCGAGGTCAGCGATGCATCCCCTGCCCATAGCCAGGCACCGCACGCCATTTTTTGTCTGGTGCTGATGGTCGCTCTGATGCTGACCGACGAAATCCCCAATCCGGTGGCGGCGATCATTGCCTGTCTGCTGATGGGGAAATTCCGCTGTATTGACGCTGAAAGCGCTTACAAAGCGATTCACTGGCCGAGCATCATTTTGATCGTCGGCATGATGCCCTTTGCGCTGGCGCTGCAAAAAACTGGCGGTGTCGATTTAGTGGTGAAAGGTCTGATGGAGCTCGGCGGCGGCTATGGCCCATACATGATGCTGATGTGCCTGTTTGTTATGTGCGCCACGATCGGACTGTTTATCTCCAATACCGCGACCGCTGTGTTGATGGCGCCCATTGCGCTGGCGATGGCGAAATCGATGGGAGTCTCACCTTATCCGTTCGCCATGATGGTGGCGATGGCCGCTTCCGCAGCATTTATGACGCCGGTGTCGTCACCGGTTAACACCCTGGTGCTGGGGCCTGGAAGATACAGCTTTAGCGATTTCGTTAAGCTTGGCGTGCCCTTCACGATCCTGGTGATGGTGGTGTGCGTAGTGATGATCCCGATGTTGTTCCCGTTCTGACAGTTTTGCCCGGCGGCGCTAAGCTTGCTGCCTGGAAACCGTAGGCCCGGCAAGCGAAGCGCCGCCGGGCATAACTCACAACGGCGAATCTTGGCTAATCTCATCCAGCGAGAGCTGGAAGCTCGGGACAAACACCTCCATGAAGTAGTCCATCTCCTCGCTACGGCGCGCTTCGAGCGTCTTCTCCAGACGCGTTTTCGCCAGTAAAAACTCGTGATTGCCGGCAGAGAGCTCTTCCAGACACTTCAGGTAGGCGCACAGCGCATCGGCCTGCTTCACAATGAAGTGCTCCTCTTCGCTATAGCTCTGCTCGTCTATTAACGGGGCAAAAATATCGCGAAGCTCGTCCGGCACCATGTCGACCAGCTTCTGCTGGGCGATTTTTTCAATCGCCTTGTACTCCTGGGCGATTTGCGAGTTGAAGTATTTTACCGGCGTGGGCAGATCGCCCGTCAGCACTTCTGAAGCATCGTGGTACATAGCCAGCAGCGCGATACGTTCGGCGTTTAGCTGACCATTGAACTTACGGTTTTTGATGGCGGCCAGCGCGTGGGCGACCATCGCTACCTGCAGGCTGTGTTCGGAAACGTTCTCGGTGCGCACATTGCGCATCAGCGGCCAGCGGTTGATCAGTTTCAGTCGGGAAAGATGGGCGAAGAAATGACTCTGACTCATAAGTTACCTTAAATCTGCACAGCGACAGGTTTCATTGTGAGGGGAGGGGCGGTGAGATGCAAATCGGGCTGCCTGTGGCAGCCCGATTATCGTTTACTGATGGTATCCGGAGAGGAAGCGTCCGAACCGGCTGATGGCCATCTCCAGCTCATCTTCACGCGGCAGCGTTACGATGCGAACATGGTCCGGCCACGGCCAGTTAAATGCCGTTCCCTGTACCAGCAACACTTTTTCCTGCAGCAGGAAGTCGAGCACCATCTTCTGATCGTCAAAGATGTTGAAGCGTTTGATGTCGATTTTCGGGAACATATAGAGGGCGCCGTTTGGCTTCACGCAGGAGACGCCTGGAATATCGTTGATCAGCTCCCACGCGCGCTGCCGCTGCTCATACAGACGCCCGCCCGGCACGATAAATTCGCTGATGCTCTGATAGCCACCCAGCGCGGTCTGGATCGCATGCTGGGCCGGAACGTTGGCACACAAACGCATGGAAGCCAGCATCTCCAGCCCTTCAATGTAACCTTTCGCATGTTTTTTCGGGCCGTTCAGGACCATCCACCCCTGGCGGAAGCCCGCAACACGATAGGTCTTTGACAGGCCGTTAAAGGTGACGGTCAACAGATCCGGCGCCAGCGCGGCAATAGAGTGGTGCTGCGCGGCGTCATACAGAATTTTGTCGTAGATCTCATCCGCGAAGATGATCAGATTATGCTGGCGGGCCAGCTCGACGATCTCCAGCAGCAGCTCTTTGGAATAGACGGCGCCGGTGGGGTTGTTCGGGTTGATGATGACGATCCCGCGGGTGCGCGGCGTAATTTTGGCGCGAATATCATCCAGGTCCGGGAACCAGTCAGCCGATTCGTCACACAGGTAGTGCACCGCTTTACCGCTGGAGAGGGACACGGCCGCAGTCCAGAGCGGGTAGTCCGGAGCGGGAACCAGCATTTCGTCTCCGCTGTTCAGCAGGGCCTGCATCGCCTGGACAATCAGCTCGGAAACACCGTTACCAATGTAGATATCTTCTACAGTCACATCGCGCATACCCTGCGCCTGATAGTGCTGCATGATCGCTTTTCGCGCAGAGTAGAGACCTTTGGAGTCGCTGTAGCCTTGCGCCGTCGGCAGGTTGCGAATCACATCAACCAGAATTTCATCCGGTGCATCAAAACCAAATGGCGCCGGGTTGCCGATATTGAGCTTAAGTACTTTATTACCTTCTTCTTCGAGACGCTTTGCCTCTTTAAGAACCGGGCCACGAATGTCATAACAAACGTTATCTAACTTGCTGGATTTTTCGATGGGTGACATGAATCTTTGACCTTTTCACTGTTATTGCGACGTCCTGCCGTGGAAGTCAGCACGAAACAATGTACTCCTCGAACGCCCGATTTTGAAGCGTTGGCAGAAGAAGATTTTGTGCATTGCTGCCGCTTTGCCCTGAATCTTTTAACTCTTTTTTAATGGGTTAATCACTTTAACGTATGTATTTTTGGTTTTTGTTGGTGTTTTGTCCTGTTATGGATGTTGTAATATGGATTTTACACTGTAAAAAAGGGGTGATTTGAGCGGCTTGCGCTGGTGGTGCTACAGTTTCCTGTAGTGATTTTTCGTAAAAGCTGAATGAAACTCACTGGTATTCGCTTTCCTGCCTTTTTATATTAACGTTGCTCATGTGAAATTAATGTTAAGTATTATTAATCATTAAGTCCGGTTTCAATTATTGTTTATTTCTAAATAAAGACGAAATCGCAACTTTCGTTAATATTAATAAAATTAGTTTAGCTAGTTACCATTCAGGTTAAATCAAAGGATTTGCAATAAGGCTTATAAAGAAAAAGTTTTTAGGGTAAGATGTATGCCGGGTTTAGCGATGAAAGATAACAGGTCACAGCAGGCCTTGATGCCTGGACCTTTAATAGTTTATTGTAATTGCTGGAATTATCTCTGCCTTGAGAAGTTAAGCGATACCATTGCCGCTCAACCTGTACTGCGATAAAGTTAACGTTGGATATGCATCTTCTTTAATCGAATTTACATCATCCGGCAAATACCTATATATCTCGAACGATTTTGAGAATAAAAATAACGTCAGATAAGTTGTTTCTGACCACTGATATAACCAGCACAATTACATTATGCAGGCCCCTGCCAGACCAGGACGTCAGCGGATTTCGTTCAGAAGGAACTGTATTACTTTTACGCACACAGCTTAAACCCGGGGCAGCTCCGTACGAGCAACCTGTAAGTGAAAAGATATGATTAATGCAAATCGTCCGATACTGAATCTCGACCTCGATCTGCTGAGAACCTTTGTGGCGGTCGCCGATCTGAACACCTTTGCTGCGGCGGCGGCGGCAGTTTGCCGTACCCAGTCTGCAGTAAGCCAACAAATGCAACGACTGGAACAACTGGTCGGTAAAGAGCTTTTTGCCCGTCATGGCCGCAATAAGCTGTTAACGGAGCATGGTATTCAGCTCCTGGGTTACGCCAGAAAAATCCTGCGCTTCAATGATGAAGCATGTTCATCATTAATGTTTAGCAACCTGCAGGGTGTCTTAACATTAGGCGCCTCTGACGAGTCGGCCGACACCATTCTGCCGTTCCTGCTCAATCGCATCAGTTC
This sequence comes from Leclercia sp. GHBNCSD, assembly GCF_055805075.1. Classification (NCBI taxonomy): domain Bacteria; kingdom Pseudomonadati; phylum Pseudomonadota; class Gammaproteobacteria; order Enterobacterales; family Enterobacteriaceae; genus Leclercia; species Leclercia sp. GHBNCSD. The sequence goes on from NZ_JBQVYO010000001.1 coordinate 3,387,101, forward strand.
GGTTTACCCGAAACTTGCTCTTGATGTCAGAGTGAAACGCAACGCCTTTATGGTTGATATGTTGCAGGAGCAGGAGGTCGATCTGGTGGTGACCACCCATCGTACCAGCCAGTTCGAATGTCTGACGCTGCGCACCTCGCCGACACACTGGTACTGCGCCGCCGAGTTCACGCTGCAGCGCGGCGAGCCGGTGCCCTTAGTCCTGCTGGACGATCCCAGCCCGTTTCGCGACGTTGTGCTGGCTACGCTCAATGCCGCCAATGTCCCATGGCGAATGGCCTATGTCGCCTCCACGCTGCCTGCGATCCGCGCCGCGGTAAAAGCGGGGCTCGGCGTAACGGCACGCCCGGTGGAGATGATGAGCCCCGATTTGCGTGTGTTAGGTAAAGCGGACGGATTGCCCGCGCTGCCGGATACGGAATATCTGTTGTGCCATAATCCGGCCAGTAACAACGAGCTTGCGCAGACCATCTTTAGCGCCATGGATGATTACCATAACCCCTGGCAGTACAATACAGTGACTCAACAAGGAGGGGATGACTCGGTAATCATTGAAAGTGATTTCGAGTAAAAGGGTCCCTAATAATCTGATAACAATTCGTCCAGACGATAACGAACCACTGCTGCTGCCTCTGCGCACAGTGGTTCTTTTTTTGCATGGGATTCCAGGGATTTGATTTAAGTCATTGCTAATTTTGTGTTTTATCAATCTGATAGATATCCTGCCTTTCTCCAAAACCCCGCTATACTTGTTCTTTCTAATGTCAATGGGCATGTTAAAAAAGCAGCAAAGATGTTGCTGTTTTTTTGATTGAATTAACAAAAGCGTGTCACAGATCAAGAAAATACTCCTCTTTGGGGGGAGGAATCGACGGCAAATCCTGTCAAAATAGGCGGGTAATCTTTGTATTAGTTCATTACGGACACGATTCAACACCCCCACGCAGGTACGCGCCTCACACTTAATGAGGGTAAAGGGCATTAAATGTTAATGAAGTTCGATCAATGTAATTTAATGTGAAGAAACTTTTGTTAAAGTTGACAAAAGGTTATAGAAAGGAGTAAAAAACCACATCATTTTGCTGTCTATGTCTCATTTTCGACAGTTAGTGTACGGTTATTTGTTCCTCCCCATGAATCGATGTGATGCCCATCTGCCAGAAAGAGCAGTGTTTCAGGTATCACTTTTGATGAGTAAGCAATGAGTATGTCAACATCCACAGAAGTCATCGCTCATCACTGGGCATTCGCAATCTTTCTTATCGTTGCCATTGGCCTGTGCTGCCTGATGCTAGTCGGCGGCTGGTTCCTGGGCGGTCGCGCCCGCGCAAGGCACAAAAACACGCCATTCGAATCGGGTATCGATTCGGTAGGTACCGCGCGTTTACGCCTGTCTGCCAAGTTCTATCTGGTAGCCATGTTCTTCGTCATTTTCGACGTGGAAGCGCTTTACCTGTTCGCATGGTCGACCTCCATTCGTGAGAGTGGCTGGGTAGGCTTTGTCGAGGCCGCAATTTTCATTTTAGTGTTACTGGCCGGTCTGGTTTATCTGGTGCGTATTGGCGCGCTGGACTGGACACCTGCACGTTCACGCCGTGAACGTATCAACCCGGAAAACAGTATCCCTAATCGTCAGCAGTAACAGCGAGGCAATAAGATGGATTATACGCTCACCCGCATAGATCCTAACGGTGAGAATGACCGTTACCCCCTGCAAAAGCAGGAGATCGTAACCGACCCCCTGGAGCAAGAAGTCAACAAAAGCGTGTACATGGGCAAGCTCGAGCATGCCATGCACGATATGGTCAACTGGGGTCGTAAGAACTCCATCTGGCCATACAACTTTGGCCTTTCTTGCTGCTACGTTGAAATGGTGACGTCATTCACTGCGGTGCATGACGTTGCGCGTTTTGGTGCGGAAGTACTGCGTGCATCTCCGCGTCAGGCTGACCTGATGGTGGTAGCGGGCACCTGCTTTACCAAAATGGCACCGGTCATTCAGCGTCTGTACGACCAGATGCTCGAGCCAAAATGGGTTATCTCCATGGGCGCTTGTGCCAACTCTGGCGGCATGTACGACATCTATTCCGTCGTACAAGGTGTAGATAAGTTTATCCCGGTTGACGTTTATATCCCGGGCTGCCCACCGCGTCCGGAAGCCTACATGCAGGCGCTGATGCTGTTGCAGGAGTCGATTGGCAAAGAACGCCGCCCGCTCTCCTGGGTTGTGGGTGACCAGGGCGTGTACCGCGCTAACATGCAGTCTGAGCGCGAGCGTAAACGCGGTGAACGTATCGCAGTGACCAATCTGCGGACACCAGACGAAATTTAATTTGCGCCTGTGGGCATGGAGATAACCTTCGCATATCACTATTCAAATAGCGCGAAGCCACGCCCAACAGTCACCACGGACCTTTTGCAATGGTGAACACTATGACCGACTTAACCGCGCAAGACGCCGCCTGGCAAACACGGGATCATCTGGATGACCCGGTCATCGGCGAACTGCGCAACCGTTTTGGGCCGGATGCCTTTACTGTTCAGGCCACCCGCACCGGGGTACCCGTTGTTTGGGTGAAGCGTGAGCAGTTACTGGAAGTGGTTGATTTCCTCAAGAAACTGCCTAAACCTTACGTCATGCTGTTTGACTTACACGGCATGGACGAACGTCTGCGTACTCACCGCCAGGGTTTACCCGCGGCGGATTTTTCCGTTTTCTACCACCTGATCTCAATAGACCGCAACACGGATATCATGCTCAAGGTGGCATTGTCTGAAAACGACATGCATCTGCCGACGATCACCAAACTCTTCCCGAACGCTAACTGGTATGAGCGTGAAACCTGGGAAATGTTTGGCATGACCTTCGATGGCCACCCGCATCTGACGCGCATTATGATGCCGCAGACCTGGACCGGTCACCCGCTGCGTAAAGACTACCCGGCGCGCGCCACCGAATTCGACCCGTTTGAGCTGACCAAAGCCAAGCAGGATCTGGAGATGGAAGCGCTGACCTTCAAGCCGGAAGACTGGGGCATGAAGCGCAGCACCGACAACGAGGACTTCATGTTCCTCAACCTCGGTCCAAACCACCCCTCCGCGCACGGTGCGTTCCGTATTATTCTGCAGCTTGATGGTGAAGAGATCGTCGACTGCGTGCCAGACATCGGCTACCACCACCGTGGTGCCGAGAAGATGGGTGAGCGTCAATCCTGGCACAGCTACATTCCGTACACCGACCGTATCGAGTACCTCGGCGGCTGCGTAAACGAAATGCCGTACGTGCTGGCCGTTGAGAAACTGGCAGGCATCACCGTGCCGGATCGCGTTAACGTGATTCGCGTTATGCTCTCTGAACTGTTCCGTATCAACAGCCACCTGCTCTACATCTCCACCTTCATTCAGGACGTCGGCGCGATGACCCCGGTCTTCTTCGCCTTTACCGACCGTCAAAAGATTTACGATCTGGTGGAAGCGATCACCGGTTTCCGTATGCACCCGGCCTGGTTCCGTATTGGCGGCGTCGCGCATGACCTGCCGCGCGGCTGGGATCGTCTGCTGCGTGAATTCCTCGACTGGATGCCGAAACGTCTGGCCTCGTATGAGAAAGCCGCGCTGCGTAACTCCATCCTGAAGGGCCGTTCCCAGGGCGTTGCTGCCTATGGCGCGAAAGAGGCGCTGGAGTGGGGCACCACCGGTGCTGGCCTGCGCGCCACCGGTATCGATTTCGACGTGCGTAAAGCGCGTCCTTACTCTGGCTATGAAAACTTCGACTTTGAAGTGCCGCTGGGCGGCGGTGTTTCCGACTGCTACACCCGCGTGATGCTGAAAGTGGAAGAGCTGCGCCAGAGCCTGCGCATCCTTGAGCAGTGCCTCAACAACATGCCGGAAGGCCCGTTCAAGGCGGATCACCCGCTGACCACGCCGCCACCGAAAGAGCGCACGCTGCAGCATATCGAAACCCTGATCACGCACTTCCTGCAGGTTTCCTGGGGCCCGGTCATGCCGGCGCAAGAATCCTTCCAGATGATTGAAGCGACCAAGGGTATCAACAGTTACTACCTGACCAGCGACGGCAGCACCATGAGCTACCGTACCCGTGTACGTACGCCAAGCTTCCCGCACCTGCAGCAGATCCCGTCAGCCATTCGCGGCAGTCTGGTCTCTGACCTGATTGTGTATCTGGGTAGTATCGATTTTGTTATGTCAGATGTGGACCGCTAATTATGCACGAGAATCAACAACCACAAACCGAGGCTTTTGAGCTGAGTGAAGCAGAGCGTGCCGCCATTCAGCACGAGATGCACCACTACGAAGACCCGCGTGCGGCGTCCATTGAAGCGCTGAAAATCGTACAGAAACAGCGTGGTTGGGTGCCGGATGGCGCGATCTATGAGATTGCAAAAGTGCTGGGTATTCCGGCGAGCGACGTCGAAGGCGTGGCTACGTTCTACAGCCAGATCTTCCGTCAGCCGGTAGGCCGTCACGTGATCCGCTACTGCGACAGCGTGGTATGCCATATCACTGGTTATCAGGGCATTCAGGCTGCGATTGAGAAGAAGCTCAATATCAAGCCGGGCCAGACCACCTTTGACGGTCGTTTTACCCTGCTGCCAACCTGCTGCCTGGGTAACTGCGACAAGGGGCCGACCATGATGATTGATGAGGACACTCACAGTTATCTGACGCCGGAAGCCATTCCTGACCTGCTGGAGCAGTACAAATGAAAACTGTAATTCGTACTGCTGAGACGCATCCGCTGACCTGGCGTCTGCGTGATGACAAACAGCCGGTATGGCTCGAAGAGTACCAGAGCAAAAACGGCTATGCCGGGGCGCGTAAAGCCCTCTCCGGCATGGCGCCGGATGAGATCGTTAACGCGGTTAAAGACGCTGGCCTGAAAGGGCGCGGCGGCGCAGGCTTTTCCACCGGTCTGAAGTGGAGCCTGATGCCAAAAGACGAATCCATGAACATCCGTTACCTGCTGTGTAACGCCGATGAGATGGAGCCGGGCACCTATAAAGACCGCCTGCTTATGGAGCAGCTGCCGCACCTGCTGGTGGAAGGCATGCTGATCTCCGCCTTCGCCCTGAAAGCCTATCGCGGCTACATCTTCCTGCGCGGCGAGTACATCGAAGCGGCAGAGAACCTGCGTCGCGCGATTGCCGAGGCGACCGAAGCGGGCCTGCTGGGCAAAAACATTCTCGGCACCGGTTTCGACTTCGAGCTGTTCGTGCACACCGGGGCAGGGCGTTATATCTGCGGGGAAGAGACCGCGCTGATTAACTCTCTGGAAGGGCGTCGCGCCAACCCGCGCTCCAAGCCGCCATTCCCGGCGAGCTCAGGCGTATGGGGTAAACCGACTTGCGTGAATAACGTCGAAACCCTGTGTAACGTTCCGGCTATCCTCGCCAACGGCGTGGAGTGGTATCAGGGCATCTCCTCAAGTAAAGATGCCGGTACCAAGCTGATGGGCTTCTCCGGCCGCGTGAAAAACCCTGGCGTCTGGGAACTGCCGTTCGGCACCACCGCCCGTGAAATTCTTGAAGACTACGCCGGCGGTATGCGTGATGGCCTGAAATTCAAAGCCTGGCAACCGGGTGGGGCAGGGACAGACTTCCTGACCGAAGCGCACCTTGACCTGCCGATGGAATTCGAAAGCATTGGTAAAGCAGGCAGCCGTCTGGGTACGGCGCTGGCGATGGCCGTCGACCACGAGATTGGCATGGTGTCGCTGGTGCGTAACCTGGAAGAGTTCTTTGCCCGCGAGTCCTGCGGCTGGTGTACGCCGTGCCGCGACGGTCTGCCGTGGAGCGTGAAGATCCTGCGTGCTATTGAGCGTGGCGAAGGCCAGCCTGGCGATATCGAGACACTTGAGCAACTGTGTCGATTCCTGGGCCCAGGTAAAACCTTCTGTGCGCATGCGCCAGGTGCGGTTGAGCCGCTGCAGAGCGCGATTAAGTATTTCCGCGACGAATTCGAAGCAGGCATCAAGCAGCCGTTCAGCAATACCCATTCAATCAATGGGATTCAGCCGAACCTGCTGAAAGCGCGCTGGTAAAAACAGAATTTTGATTAACGCTCGGTTTCGACCGAGACAACTGGAAGCATGCTAATGGCTACGATTCATGTAGACGGCAAAGAATATGAGGTCAACGGGGCGGACAACCTGCTGGAAGCTTGTCTGTCTCTCGGCCTTGATATTCCGTATTTTTGCTGGCATCCGGCGCTGGGGAGCGTCGGTGCTTGCCGCCAGTGTGCGGTGAAGCAATATCAAAACGCGGAAGACACGCGTGGTCGCCTGGTAATGTCCTGTATGACGCCAGCCGCCGAAGGTACCTTTATTTCTATCGACGATGCGGAAGCCAAAGAGTTCCGCGAAAGCGTGGTGGAGTGGTTGATGACCAACCACCCGCACGACTGTCCGGTCTGTGAAGAGGGCGGTAACTGCCACCTTCAGGATATGACCGTGATGACCGGGCACAGCTTCCGTCGTTACCGTTTCACCAAGCGTACCCACCGTAACCAGGATCTGGGGCCGTTCATCTCTCACGAAATGAACCGCTGCATCGCCTGCTACCGCTGCGTGCGTTACTACAAAGACTACGCGGATGGTCAGGATCTGGGCGTCTATGGCGCGCATGACAACGTCTACTTCGGTCGTCCGGAAGACGGTACGCTTGAGAGCGAATTCTCCGGTAACCTGGTAGAAATCTGTCCGACCGGCGTCTTCACCGATAAAACTCACTCCGAGCGTTACAACCGTAAGTGGGACATGCAGTTTGCGCCAAGCATCTGCCAGCAGTGTTCGCTGGGCTGTAACACCAGCCCGGGTGAACGTTACGGCGAACTGCGTCGTATCGAAAACCGTTACAACGGTACCGTTAACCACTACTTCCTCTGCGACCGCGGTCGTTTCGGCTATGGCTATGTGAACCTGAAAGACCGTCCGCGTCGTCCGGTTCAGCGCCGTGGCGATGACTTCATCACCCTGAACGCTGAACAGGCGATGCAGGGCGCGGCGGATATTCTGCGCCAGTCGAAGAAAGTGATCGGTATCGGCTCCCCGCGCGCCAGCATCGAAAGCAACTTCGCGCTGCGCGAGCTGGTGGGTGCGGATAACTTCTACACCGGTATCGCCCAGGGCGAGCAGGAACGTCTGCAGCTGGTGCTGAAAGTGCTGCGCGAAGGCGGTATCCATACCCCGGCGCTGCGCGAAATCGAATCCTATGATGCGGTACTGGTATTGGGCGAAGATTTGACCCAGACCGGCGCTCGCGCAGCCCTGGCGGTTCGTCAGGCGGTGAAAGGGAAAGCGCGTGAAATGGCAGCGGCACAGAAAGTGGCTGACTGGCAGATCGCGGCTATCCTCAACATCGGTCAGCGCGCGAAGCATCCGCTGTTCGTGACCAACGTTGATGACACCCGTCTCGACGACATCGCCGCCTGGACCTACCGCGCGCCGGTGGAAGATCAGGCCCGTCTCGGCTTTGCTATTGCTAACGGCCTGGACAGCAGTGCCCCGGCCGTTGAGCTGGATCGCGATCTGCAGAACAAAGTTGACGTTATCGTGCAGGCGCTGGCCGGTGCGAAGAAACCCCTGATTATCTCCGGTACCAACGCCGGCAGCAGCGAGATCATTGAAGCGGCAGCGAACGTGGCCAAAGCGCTGAAAGGCCGTGGCGCCGACGTTGGCGTAACCATGATTGCCCGTGCGGTAAACAGCATTGGTCTGGGTATGATCGGCGGCGGCTCTCTGGAAGAGGCGCTGAGTGAACTGGAATCTGGCTCTGCGGATGCCGTTGTCGTACTTGAAAACGATCTTCACCGCCATGCTTCTGCCGCACGCGTAGATGCTGCGCTCTCTAAGGCGCCGCTGGTGATGGTTATCGACCATCAGCGCACCGCCATTATGGACAAAGCGCACCTGGTGCTCTCTGCGGCAAGCTTCGCGGAAAGCGACGGGACGGTGATTAACAACGAAGGCCGCGCCCAGCGCTTCTTCCAGGTTTATGACCCGGCCTACTACGACAATACCACCCTGATGCTGGAAAGCTGGCGCTGGCTGCACTCCCTGCACAGCACCGTGCTGAGCCGTGAGGTGGACTGGACGCAGCTCGACCACGTGATCGACGCCGTTATTGAAAAGCTGCCGCAGCTGGCAGGCATCAAAGATGCGGCGCCGGAAGCGAGCTTCCGTATTCGCGGCCAGAAACTGGCGCGTGAACCGCATCGCTACAGTGGCCGTACTGCAATGCGCGCCAATATCAGCGTACACGAACCGCGTCAGCCGCAGGATAAAGACACCATGTTCGCCTTCTCGATGGAAGGGAACAACCAGCCGTCTGCGCCACGTTCGCAGATCCCATTCGCATGGGCGCCAGGCTGGAACTCCCCGCAGGCATGGAACAAGTTCCAGGCTGAAGTGGGTGGTTCTCTGCGCCACGGCGATCCGGGCGTACGCCTGATTGAAGCCAGCGAAACCGGTCTGGCGTTCTTCTCCACCGTTCCGGCACGCTTCCAGGCAGAAGAGGGTAACTGGCGTATTGCGCCGTACTACCATCTGTTTGGTAGCGACGAGCTGTCACAGCGTTCCCCGGTCTTCCAGACCCGCATGCCGCAGCCTTACATCAAGCTCAACCCGGCAGACGCCGCGAAGCTTGGCGTCAACGCGGGCGCGAACATCAGCTTTAGCTATGAAGGCCAGACAATCAGCCTGCCGCTGATTATCTCTGAAGGTCTGACAGCAGGGCAGGTGGGTCTGCCGATGGGTATGCCTGGCATCGCCCCGGTGCTGGCCGGCGCGCGTCTTGATAACCTGCAGGAGGCAAAAGCATGAGTTGGTTAACGCCGGATCTTATCGATATCCTGCTGAGCATCCTGAAAGCGGTTGTTATCCTGCTGGTGGTGGTCACCTGCGGTGCGTTCATGAGCTTTGGTGAACGTCGTCTGCTCGGTCTGTTCCAGAACCGTTACGGACCGAACCGCGTGGGCTGGGGTGGTTCACTCCAGCTGGTCGCGGACATGATCAAGATGTTCTTCAAAGAGGACTGGATCCCGCGCTTCTCGGATCGCGTGATCTTTACTCTGGCACCGATGATCGCCTTTACCTCGCTGCTGCTGGCGTTTGCTATCGTTCCGGTCAGCCCGACCTGGGTGGTCGCTGATTTGAACATCGGCATTCTGTTCTTCCTGATGATGGCAGGTCTCGCGGTTTACGCGGTACTGTTTGCAGGCTGGTCCAGTAACAACAAATACTCCCTGCTGGGTGCGATGCGTGCGTCTGCGCAGACGCTCAGCTACGAAGTGTTCCTGGGTCTCTCCCTGATGGGCGTGGTGGCGCAGGCCGGTTCATTCAACATGACCGACATCGTCAACAACCAGGCCGACATCTGGAACGTTATCCCGCAGTTCTTTGGTTTTGTTACCTTTGCTATCGCCGGTGTGGCAGTGTGTCACCGCCACCCGTTTGACCAGCCAGAAGCCGAGCAGGAACTGGCTGACGGTTACCACATTGAATATTCCGGTATGAAGTTCGGTCTGTTCTTCGTGGGCGAGTACATCGGTATCGTCACCATTTCCGCATTGATGGTCACGCTGTTCTTTGGTGGCTGGCATGGCCCGTTCTTACCGCCGTTCATCTGGTTCGCGCTGAAAACCGCGTTCTTCATGATGATGTTCATTTTGATTCGCGCTGCATTACCACGTCCGCGTTATGACCAGGTAATGTCCTTCGGCTGGAAAGTGTGCCTGCCGCTGACGCTCGTCAACTTGTTGGTAACGGCGGCTGTCATTCTTTGGCAGCAGCCATAAGGGGCTTTGAGATCATGACCTTAAAAGAATTATTGGTAGGTTTCGGCACCCAGGTACGCAGTATCTGGATGATCGGCCTGCACGCGTTTTCTAAACGCGAAACCCGGATGTATCCGGAAGAACCGGTATATCTGCCGCCGCGCTACCGTGGCCGTATCGTGCTGACGCGCGACCCGGACGGTTCGGAGCGCTGCGTTGCCTGTAACCTGTGTGCGGTAGCCTGTCCGGTAGGCTGTATCTCTCTGCAGAAAGCAGAGACGGTGGACGGTCGCTGGTACCCTGAGTTCTTCCGCATTAACTTCTCACGCTGCATCTTCTGCGGCCTGTGTGAAGAAGCGTGCCCGACCACGGCGATTCAGTTGACCCCCGATTTCGAACTGGGTGAATTCAAACGTCAGGATCTGGTGTACGAGAAAGAGGATCTGCTGATTTCCGGTCCGGGCAAATACCCGGAATATAACTTCTACCGGATGGCGGGTATGGCAATCGACGGCAAAGATAAGGGCGAAGCAGAGAACGAAGCCAAGCCTATCGACGTCAAGAGCCTGTTACCGTAAGGAGAGGGGCAATGGAATTCGCTTTTTATATCTGTGGCCTGATCGCCATCCTGGCTACGCTGCGAGTGATTACGCACACCAACCCGGTGCATGCGCTGCTCTATTTAATCATTTCGCTGCTGGCTATTTCCGGGGTGTTCTTTGCGCTGGGCGCACACTTTGCCGGTGCGCTTGAAATCATCGTTTACGCCGGGGCCATCATGGTTCTGTTCGTCTTCGTGGTGATGATGCTGAACCTGGGCGGCTCTGAGATCGAGCAGGAACGTCAGTGGCTGCAACCGCAGGTGTGGATTGGCCCGGCAATTCTGTCGGCCATCATGCTGGCGGTGATCGTTTACGCCATTCTGGGTGTGAACGACCAGGGTATCGACGGCACGCCAATCAGCGCCAAAGCGGTGGGTGTCACCCTGTTTGGGCCATACGTACTGGCGGTGGAACTGGCCTCGATGCTGCTGCTGGCAGGCCTGGTCGTTGCTTTCCACGTGGGTCGCGAAGAGCGCATGGGTGAAGTGCTGAGCAACCGTAAGGACGACAGCGCGAAAAGAAAAACGGAGGATCACGCATGATCCCTTTACAACACGGACTGATCCTCGCCGCGATTTTATTCGTGCTGGGCTTAACCGGTCTGGTTATCCGCCGCAATCTGCTGTTTATGCTGATTGGCCTGGAGATCATGATCAACGCTTCCGCGCTGGCCTTTGTGGTTGCCGGTAGCTACTGGGGCCAGACCGATGGTCAGGTGATGTACATTCTCGCTATCAGCCTCGCGGCTGCGGAAGCGAGTATTGGCCTGGCGCTGTTGCTGCAGCTCCATCGTCGCCGCCAGAACCTGAACATCGATTCAGTAAGTGAGTTGCGTGGATGAACATGCTTGCCTTAACCATTATTTTTCCGCTGATTGGCTTCCTGCTGCTGTCGTTCTCACGCGGCCGCTGGTCTGAGAATCTCTCTGCGACCATCGGCATGGGCTCTGTGGGCCTGGCCGCACTGGTCACAGCGTATGCGGGGATCGACTTCTTTAATAACGGACGTCAGGCTTTCAGCGTTCCACTCTGGACCTGGATGTCGGTGGGTGATTTCAACATCGGTTTTAACCTGGTGCTGGATGGTCTCTCTCTGACCATGCTCTCCGTGGTCACCGGTGTCGGCTTCCTGATCCATATGTTCGCCTCCTGGTATATGCGCGGTGAAGAGGGTTACTCCCGCTTCTTCGCCTACACCAACCTGTTTATCGCCAGCATGGTGGTACTGGTGCTGGCGGATAACCTGCTGCTGATGTACCTCGGCTGGGAAGGGGTGGGTCTCTGCTCTTACCTGCTGATCGGGTTCTACTACACCGATCCGAAGAATGGCGCAGCGGCCATGAAAGCGTTCGTTGTGACCCGTGTGGGTGACGTCTTCCTCGCCTTCGCGCTGTTCATTCTCTACAACGAGCTGGGCACGCTGAACTTCCGCGAGATGGTGGAACTGGCACCGGCGCACTTCGAAGCCGGCAACAATATGCTGTGGTGGGCAACCCTGATGCTGCTGGGTGGCGCTGTGGGTAAATCTGCACAGCTGCCGTTGCAGACCTGGCTTGCCGACGCGATGGCGGGTCCAACCCCTGTCTCCGCGCTGATCCACGCCGCCACCATGGTGACCGCCGGTGTTTACCTGATTGCGCGTACCCATGGCCTGTTCCTGATGACTCCGGAAATTCTGCATCTGGTGGGCATCGTCGGTGCGGTGACGCTGGTGCTGGCAGGCTTTGCCGCGCTGGTCCAGACCGACATCAAACGCGTTCTCGCTTACTCCACCATGAGCCAGATCGGTTACATGTTCCTGGCGCTGGGCGTACAGGCGTGGGACGCGGCTATTTTCCACCTGATGACGCACGCGTTCTTCAAAGCGCTGCTGTTCCTCTCGTCCGGTTCGGTGATCCTGGCCTGCCACCACGAGCAGAACATCTTCAAAATGGGCGGACTGCGTAAGTCCATCCCGTTGGTTTACGTCTGCTTCCTGGTGGGCGGCGCGGCGCTGGCGGCACTGCCGCTGATCACCGCGGGCTTCTTCAGTAAGGACGAAATCCTGGCGGGGGCCATGGCGAACGGGCATATCAATCTGATGGTTGCGGGTCTGGTCGGTGCGTTTATGACCTCCCTGTATACCTTCCGTATGATTTTCATCGTCTTCCACGGTAAAGAACAAATTCACGCTCACGCAGGGAAGGGGATTACCCACCACCTGCCGCTGATTGTGCTGCTGGTACTCTCCACCTTCGTTGGCGCGATGATTGTGCCACCGCTGCAGGGCGTACTGCCAGACACCACCGAGCTTGAGCACGGTCGCGTTCTGACGCTTGAAATCACCTCCGGTGTGGTCGCTATCGCGGGTATCCTGATTGCGGCATGGCTGTGGCTGGGCAAACGTACCCTGGTCACCTCGGTTGCCAACAGTGCGCCGGGCCGTCTGCTGGGCACCTGGTGGTATAACGCGTGGGGCTTCGACTGGCTGTACGACATGATCTTCGTGAAACCGTTCCTCGGCATTGCGTGGCTTATCAAACGCGATCCGCTGAACGCGGTAATGAACATCCCGGCCATCCTTTCCCGCCTGGCAGGTAAAGGCCTGCTGTTCAGCGAGAACGGGTATCTGCGCTGGTATGTAGCGTCCATGAGCATCGGCGCGGTTGTGGTGCTGGCGCTGCTGATGGTATTGCGTTGATCGTTAAGTGAATTTTATTCGAATTCGTTGAAAATCAGGCCCCTTCTGGGGGCCTTAAAAAGGAATGCAAATCGCCATGTTACTACCCTGGCTAATATTAATTCCCTTTATCGGTGGGTTCCTGTGCTGGCAGACCGAACGCTTTGGCGTGAAGATGCCGCGCTGGATTGCGCTGATCACCATGGGATTGACGCTCGCGCTCGGTCTGCAACTCTGGTTGCAGGGCGGCTATTCACTGACCCAGTCTGCGGGCATTCCGCAGTGGCAGTCTGAATTTATTCTGCCGTGGATCCCGCGTTTCGGTATCACCATCCATCTGGCGATTGATGGTCTGTCGCTGCTGATGGTGGTGCTGACCGGTCTGCTCGGCGTTCTGGCGGTGCTTTGCTCCTGGCGAGAAATCGAAAAATACCAGGGCTTCTTCCACCTGAACCTGATGTGGATCCTGGGCGGCGTGATCGGCGTGTTCCTTGCCATCGACATGTTCCTCTTCTTCTTCTTCTGGGAGATGATGCTGGTGCCGATGTACTTCCTGATCGCGCTGTGGGGCCATAAGGCATCCGACGGTAAAACGCGTATCACGGCGGCCACCAAGTTCTTCATCTATACCCAGGCGAGTGGTCTGGTGATGTTGATTGCCATCCTGGCGCTGGTCTTCGTGCACTACAACGCGACCGGCGTCTGGACCTTCAACTATCAGGACCTGCTGAAGACCCCAATGTCCCACGGCGTAGAATACCTGCTGATGCTGGGCTTCTTCATTGCGTTTGCGGTGAAGATGCCGGTGGTGCCGCTGCACGGCTGGCTGCCAGATGCGCACTCCCAGGCACCAACGGCGGGTTCCGTTGACCTGGCGGGTATCCTGCTGAAAACCGCGGCCTACGGTCTGCTGCGTTTCGCGCTGCCGCTGTTCCCGAATGCCTCCGCAGAGTTTGCGCCGATTGCCATGTGGCTCGGTGTGATCGGTATCTTCTACGGTGCCTGGATGGCCTTCACGCAGTACGACATCAAGCGTCTGATTGCCTACACCTCCGTTTCCCACATGGGCTTCGTGCTGATTGCTATCTACACCGGCAGCCAGCTGGCCTACCAGGGCGCGGTGATCCAGATGATTGCCCACGGTCTCTCCGCAGCCGGTCTCTTCATCCTGTGTGGTCAGCTGTACGAACGTCTGCACACCCGTGACATGCGTCAGATGGGTGGTCTGTGGAGCAAAATTAAGTGGCTGCCAGCGATGTCGATGTTCTTCGCGGTTGCCACGCTGGGGATGCCGGGGACCGGTAACTTCGTTGGCGAATTTATGATCCTGTTCGGCAGCTTCAAGGTGGTACCGATGATTACCGTCATCTCCACCTTCGGTCTGGTGTTCGCCTCCGTTTACTCGCTGGCGATGCTGCACCGCGCTTACTTCGGTAAAGCGAAGAGTGAGATCGCTGCCAAAGAACTGCCGGGGATGTCGCTGCGCGAGCTGTTCATCATCCTGCTGCTGGTCGTACTGCTGGTGCTGCTGGGCTTCTTCCCGCAGCCGATTCTGGATACCTCGCACTCCGCGATGGGTAATATCCAGCAGTGGTTTGTTAATTCTGCTTCTACTACAAGGCCGTAAATCGCCATGACAATAACTCCACAACAACTGATTGCGCTGCTACCGCTGCTGATCGTCGGATTGACGGTGGTGGTTGTGATGCTCTCCATTGCGTGGCGACGCAATCACTTCCTGAATGCCACGCTGGCGGTTCTGGGTCTGAACGCTGCGTTAGTCTCCCTCTGGTTTGTTGGCCAGGCGGGGGCGATGGACGTCACGCCGCTGATGCGCGTTGATGGCTTCGCCATGCTCTACACCGGGCTGGTGCTGTTAGCCAGTCTGGCGACCTGCACCTTTGCCTACCCGTGGCTGGAAGGGTACAACGACAACAGAGAAGAGTTTTACCTGCTGGTTCTGATTGCGGCCCTGGGCGGCATTCTGCTGGCGAATGCCAACCATCTGGCGGCGCTGTTCCTCGGTATTGAGCTGATCTCGCTGCCGCTGTTCGGCCTGATTGGTTATGCCTTCCGCCAGAAGCGCTCTCTGGAAGCGAGTATCAAGTATACGATCCTGTCTGCTGCTGCTTCGTCCTTCCTGCTGTTTGGTATTGCGCTGCTCTACGCTCAGTCCGGTAACCTCTCATTTGAAGCGCTCGGCAAGAGCCTCGGCGACGGCATGCTGCATGAGCCGCTGCTGCTGGCGGGTCTGGGCATGATGATTGTTGGCCTCGGCTTTAAACTCTCTCTGGTGCCGTTCCACCTGTGGACGCCAGACGTCTACCAGGGTGCGCCAGCGCCGGTATCCACCTTCCTGGCGACGGCGAGCAAGATCGCTATCTTCGGGGTGGTGATGCGTCTGTTCCTCTACGCCCCGGTGGGTGACAGCGAAGCGGTTCGCGTAGTGCTGGGCGTGATCGCCTTTGTCTCCATCATCTTCGGTAACCTGATGGCGCTGAGCCAGACCAACATCAAGCGTCTGCTCGGTTACTCCTCCATCTCCCACCTCGGCTATCTGATGGTGGCGCTGATTGCCCTGCAGAGCGGTCAGATGTCCATGGAGACCGTGGGTGTCTACCTGGCCGGTTACCTGTTCAGCAGCCTCGGCGCCTTCGGCGTGGTGAGCCTGATGTCCAGCCCGTACCGTGGCCCGGATGCCGACTCGCTCTTCTCCTACCGTGGTCTGTTCTGGCACCGTCCGATCCTCTCCGCGGTGATGACCGTGATGATGCTCTCGCTGGCAGGTATCCCGATGACGCTCGGCTTTATCGGGAAGTTCTATGTGCTGGCAGTGGGTGTGCAGGCCGGTCTGTGGTGGCTGACGGCGGGTGTCGTTATCGGCTCCGCGATTGGTCTCTACTACTACCTGCGCGTTGCCGTGAGCCTCTACCTGAGTGCGCCTCAGCAGCTCAACCGCGATGCGCCAGGCAACTGGCAGTACAGCGCCGGCGGTATTGTGGTGCTCATCTCCGCGCTGCTGGTGCTGATCTTCGGTATCTATCCGCAGCCGCTGATCACCATCGTGCAGCATGCGATGCCGCTGATGTAAAAACGGCAGAAAAAAAAACCCGCTTCGGCGGGTTTTTTTATTGCCGGGTGGCGCTGCGCTTACCCGGCCTACAAAACCGTAGGCCCGTGCAAGCGAAGCGCCGCCGGGCTTAAGCCAGCTGCTTACGGCTAATCAGCGGCCCGTCGATTTTCTTGTTGGCGCGCTCCAGCACCTCTTCAATCACCGATGACAGCTCGTTCAGCTCGAACTTCGCCACGTATCCATCGGCTTTCACCTTGCGGATATGATCTTCGTTGGCGTTACCGGACAGGGAAGAGTGGATCACCACCGGAATATCCTTCAGGATGGCGTCGGTTTTGATTTTGCGCGTCAGGGTAAAGCCATCCATCTCCGGCATCTCAAGGTCGGTCAGCACCAGCGAGATCTTATCGGTAATGGGCACCCCTTCCGCCTGGGCCTGCGCGGCCAGCACGCCGATCTTCTCCCAGGCCTCTTTGCCGGTGATATGCAGCTGCGCCGGGATCTGCATCGCCTGCAGCCCTTTTTCCAGCATTGAGCGCGCCACTTTGGAGTCTTCTGCCACAATCGCCACCGCACCCGGCTTGATATTGAATTTGGTGATTTTCAGATCGGTAGCATGCAGGTCGTGGTTAGCCGGAGTGATGTCATAGAGGATCTGCTCAACGTCCAGCACCATCGCCAGATCGTTGGTATCCGTCTTCTCATCCAGACAGGCGATACTGGTGATATAGCGTCCGCTGACCGCGGTTTCCGCCGCATGCACCTGCTTCCAGTCCAGGCGCATGATATTTTCGACCGACTCCACGGCAAACGCCTGGACGCTACGGGCATACTCGGTGATCAGCAAAATGTTCAGCCCCGTCGTTGGCTTGCAGCCTGCCACCGCGGCCAGGTCGATAACCGGGATCACCTGATCGCGAATATTAACCATACCCATCAGGGGCGACTTCATCCCCGCCGGTTTGGTGAACGAGGGCATGGGCACAATCTCGCGAAGCTTAAAGACGTTGATGCCGAACAGCTCAGATTTGTTTTCATTCATTGAGCGGCCAAGACGAAACAGCAGCAGCTCAAATCGGTTCGACAGAGTAAGATTTGCCCTGTCATCAATGTCTTTCTGGAAGTTATCCATGTTTGCCCCTCAGTGAAAAATACCGGCCTGATAGGGTTATCGGCAGTTTCGGGGAAAACCAGAGCATTAAACGCGCACGGTAGCAAAATCTTCTGCCAGCTCGCTGGCAGCAAAGATGGCGCAACACTCCGCCAGCAGCATGGCGCAGCCTTCGGCGTCGTAACGGGAGCTGACGTGGGTGACGATCAGTTTTTTTACCTGCGCGTCGCGGGCAAGCCTGGCCGCCTGATGCGTGGAGCTGTGGCCGCGGCTATTGGCTTTCTCCTCCATCGCTACCTCCAGGGTGGCCTCATGCACCAGCAGATCGACGCCCTGAGCCAGCGCAAGGGCGTTGTCGCAGGGGGCGGTATCCCCGAAGAGGGCCAGCTTCTTACCCGGACGGGGCGGGGAGAGATACGCCGCACCGTTGATGGTTCGGCCATCTTCCAGGGTGACGCTTTCGCCGCGTTTTAGCTGCTGAAACAGCGGGCCGAAGGGCACTCCCGCGGCAATCAGCGCGGCACCGTCCAGCGCGCCGGGTTTATCCCGCTCTTCAATGCGAAAACCGTAACACTCCACGGGGTGATTGAGCGCCGCGGCGGTCACCGTGTAGGCATCATCTTTGAACACCACGCCCGGTTTGATCTCAATAATCTCGAGGGGATAATCCGTCCACGAGCCGCTGATCCGCAGGCTGGTTTCAACAAACTCCCGGATACCGGGCGGGCCGTAAATGGTCAGCGGCTGGATATTGCCTGCCATCGAGCGGCTGCAGAGCAGCCCCGGCAGGCCAAAAAGGTGGTCCCCGTGCAGGTGAGTAATGAAAATTTTATCCAGCTTGCCGGGATGCGCGGCGGTGCGCAGCAGCTGGTGCTGCGTGCCTTCGCCGCAGTCAAACATCCACAGCCCGCCGCGGGTGGGGTGCTGGAGATCCAGCAAAATTGAGGTGACGTTGCGCGTACGGGTCGGTACGCCAGCGGATGTTCCTAAAAAAAACAGCTCCATAATGCACTCAGCCTCTGCACCGGGGATGAAAAGTCATTAGTATAACGGCTCCCCTCACGATAAGGAGACCCCAATGATCCAGTGGCAAGATCTGCACCATAGCGAGCTGTCCGTTCCTGTGCTTTACGCCTTACTTCAACTGCGCTGTGAGGTGTTTGTCGTTGAGCAAACCTGCCCCTATCAGGACATTGACGGCGAAGACCTGGTGGGGGAGAACCGCCATATCCTCGGCTGGAAAGATAACCGGCTGGTGGCGTATGCGAGGATTCTGAAAAGTGACGACGATTTCTCCCCCGTTGTGATTGGCCGCGTGATTATCAGCCGTGAGGTGCGGGGCGAGAAGCTGGGCTATGCCCTGATGGAGCACGCGCTGCGTTCCTGCGAAAATAACTGGCCCGACAAGGCGTTATACCTCGGGGCGCAGGCGCATCTGCACACTTTTTATGCCCGTTTTGGCTTTGTGCAGGTGACGGATATCTACGACGAAGATAGCATTCCGCACGTGGGTATGGCGAAAGAGGTACAACAAGCGTAGCAGGCGGAATCGTCAAGCATTGTCTATAGTTACGGAACTGATGCAACCACATGGAGAACACTATGTCTTATCAATCATCGGATAACCATGTAGATGACGATCTGACCCTGCTGAGTGAAACCCTGGAGGAGGTCTTACGCTCTTCCGGCGATCCGGCCGATCAGAAATACATTGAGCTAAAAGCGCGTGCTGAGCAGGCTCTGCATGATGTGAAAACGCGCGTGGGTCATGCGTCCGATCAATACTATTACAAGGCCAAAAAAGCGGTCTATCGTGCGGATGATTATGTCCGTGAAAAGCCGTGGCAGGGGATTGGCGTAGGCGCCGCCGCCGGCCTGGTGTTGGGTATTTTACTCGCCCGCCGTTAACAACACAGCACGAACGCTTCTCCCTGCCAACTCGGGGTACTGCTTTTTCTGTTTAGTACCCCTTATAATGTGAGGTTTTTGAGCTGGGAGAAGTTCGCGTGCACTCGATTTCCACCGCGCTGAAAGGCCTTTGCCAACAATTAGCTGACGATTTTCCCGATACCCCAGGCCTGCATTATCTCGATGTCTCCTTTGCCCTCAACGACGCGTTTGATCCGCTCGGCTGGCTGAATGCCCAGCACATCTACCCGCAGTTCTACTGGCAGCAGCGCAATGGCGACGAAGAGTATGCTGCTCTCGGAGCGATAACGCATTTCTCCTCGTTATCCGTTGCCCGTCAGTTTTTAAACCGTTATCCACACGCACCCGACCTGAGAGTGGTGGGCGTTAATGCCTTCGATCCAAAGCAGGGCAGCCTGTTCCTGCCGCGCCTTTTGTGGCAGCGCTTCGGCGGGACCGCAACGTTGCGCCTGGTGCTCTGGAGCGACACCTCCCTGAAAGCGGAGGCCCAGCGCGCGCGGGAGTTTATGCAGACTTTGGCGGAGAGCCAGCCTGTCGCCCCGGTCACGCAGGCGGTGGTGAGCGAAACGCATCTCCCTGACCGGGCCGGCTGGCTTCAGCTGATTACCCGGGCGACAGAGGCTATCGGCCGGGGGGCATTCGATAAAGTGGTGCTGGCCCGGGCGACAGATTTGCAGTTTAACGAGGCGGTAAACCCCGCCGCGCTGATGGCGGCCAGCCGGCAGGTCAACTTCCAGTGCTATCACTTCTTTATGCGCCCTGATGCCAGCCGGGCGTTTCTCGGCTCATCGCCGGAACGGCTGTGGCGGCGGCGCGGTTTGCTGCTGCGCACCGAAGCGCTGGCCGGTACCGTTGCCAGCCATCCGGACGATGCCCATGCCGCACGGCTGGGTAACTGGCTGATGACCGACGATAAAAACCAGCGGGAAAATATGCTGGTGGTTGAGGACATCTGCCAGCGCCTGCAGCGGGAAAACGGGGTGCTTGATGTCCTCCCGCCGCAAATCGTGCGCTTGCGGAAGGTTCAGCATTTACGCCGCTGCATCTGGACCGCGCTGCAACAGCCGGACGATGAACAGTGCCTGCTGCGCCTGCAGCCTACCGCGGCCGTTGCCGGTCTGCCGCGCCAGGCGGCGTGGGATTTCATCGCCCACAATGAACCCTTCGACCGGGAGTGGTATGCCGGTTCCGCCGGGTATCTCTCGTTAGCACAAAGCGAGTTCTGCGTGGCGCTGCGTTCGGCAAGCGTTGAGGAGAGCTGTGTTCGCCTGTATGCCGGGGCGGGGATCGTCAGCGGTTCTGACCCCGATCAGGAGTGGCAGGAGATTGAAAATAAAGCAGCCGGGCTGCGCTCTCTGCTCCTAAAGGATTAATACTGAGTCATACATTCCCGATTCATATCAAAATTACATCTTTCTCTATTATTTATACTACGTCGCAATATTGATACCGGACAATTCCATGTCAGTGAGTTCCTTTAACCGGCGCTGGGCGGCGGTGATCCTTGAAGCCCTGACCCGCCATGGCGTCAGGCATGTTTGCATTGCGCCCGGCTCGCGCTCAACGCCGTTGACCCTGGCCGCCGCCGAAAACCGCGCCTTTATTCATCACACCCATTTTGATGAGCGCGGTCTCGGCCATCTGGCGCTGGGGCTGGCAAAAGCCAGCCATGAGCCGGTGGCGGTGATTGTGACCTCCGGCACGGCGGTGGCTAACCTCTATCCCGCATTGATCGAAGCCGGTCTGACCGGTGAAAAACTGGTGCTGCTGACGGCAGATCGTCCTCCGGAGCTGATCGACTGCGGCGCCAATCAGGCCATTCGCCAGTCGGGGATTTTTGCCACCCATCCGACAGAAACCCTGTCGCTGCCGCGTCCGACCCGCGATATTCCCGCCCGCTGGCTGGTTTCGACGGTGGATAACGCCCTGGGCGGGCTGCGTGCCGGGGCGCTGCACATCAACTGTCCGTTTGCCGAGCCGCTGTATGGCGAAATGGATGATACCGATCTTGAGTGGCAGCAGGCGCTGGGCGACTGGTGGCAGAGCGATAAACCCTGGCTGCGCGCTCCGGCGGCGCTTTCAAGCCCCCAACAGCGCGACTGGTTCTTCTGGCGGCAGAAACGCGGTGTGGTCATCGCGGGCAGGATGAGCGCCGAGGAAGGCAAGCAGGTAGCGCAGTGGGCGCAACGGCTTGGCTGGCCGCTGATTGGCGACGTGCTCTCCCAGACCGGCCAGCCGCTGCCGTGCGCGGATCTCTGGCTCGGCAACGCCAGAGCCGTGACCGAACTGGAGCAGGCGCAGATTGTGGTGCAGCTTGGCGGCAGCCTGACGGGTAAACGTCTTCTGCAGTGGCAGGCCACCTGCAGGCCGGAAGAGTACTGGCTGGTCGATTCCCGCGAAGGGCGGCTGGATCCCGCGCACCATCGTGGCCGTCGGTTGGTATCCAGCGTGGCCGAGTGGCTGGAGCTGCATCCGGCGGAAAAACGTGCCCCCTGGGCAACCGACATTCCTGAACTCTCTCGCCAGGCCTGGGAACTGACGGCGCAACACAGCGACGCATTCGGTGAAGCGCAGCTGGCCCACCGCATCCATCGCTATCTGCCCGAACAGGGGCAGTTGTTTGTGGGCAACAGCCTGGTGGTGCGTCTGATTGACGCTTTCTCCCGCCTGCCGGCGGGCTACCCGGTATTCAGTAACCGTGGCGCCAGCGGTATCGACGGTCTGATTTCAACCGCAGCAGGGCTTCAGCGCGCGAATGCCCGTTCGACGCTGGCGATCGTCGGCGATCTCTCGGCGCTGTACGATCTGAACGCGCTGGCGCTGCTTCGTCAGGCTTCGGCGCCCTTTGTGCTGCTGGTGATCAACAACAATGGCGGCCAGATTTTCTCCCTGTTGCCGACGCCGCAGAGCGAACGGGAACGCTTTTATCTGATGCCGCAGAACGTGCAGTTTGAACATGCGGCGGCGATGTTCAGCCTCAAGTATCAGCGCCCGGAAAACTGGGCGGAGCTGGAGAGCGCGCTCAGCACGGCGTGGAGCAAACCCGGCACCACGCTAATCGAGGTGGTGGTAAACGACAGCGACGGGGCGCAGATGCTGCAAAACCTGCTGGCGCAGGTAAGCCATCTATGATCCTCGCGGGAACCCAGCGTAAAGGTCAGCCGGATAAACCCTGGCTGGTTTTCCTGCACGGTTTTTCCGGCGATTGCCGCGAATGGCAGGTGTCAGGGGAGCGCCTGAGCGATTATTCCCGCCTCTATCTCGATCTCCCGGGACACGGAGAGTCGGCCTCCATTGTGGTGAGTGATTTCCATCATCTCAACGGCTTGCTCAATCGCACTCTGATTAGTTACAACATACTAAATTACTGGCTGGTGGGGTACTCCCTCGGCGGCCGCATTGCGATGTATCACGCCTGCCAGCGGCCCGGGGGGCTACAGGGGCTGATTGTGGAGGGGGCGCATCCGGGGTTGAGCGATGAACACGCGCGGACGAGCCGTCGCGCCTCCGATGCGCAGTGGGCGGCACGCTTGCGCCATGAACCTCTGGCGTCGGTATTTGCCGACTGGTATCAGCAGCCGGTATTTGCCTCGCTAACCCCCGCGCAGCGCGAACAGCTTGTCGCCCTGCGTAGCCAGAATAATGCTCCAGCTCTGGCCGCCATGCTCCAGGCGACGTCGCTTGCCGAACAAGCCGATTTACGCCCTGAGCTCGCCTCGTGCGCACTTCCTTTT
This sequence comes from Leclercia sp. GHBNCSD, assembly GCF_055805075.1. NCBI lineage: Bacteria > Pseudomonadati > Pseudomonadota > Gammaproteobacteria > Enterobacterales > Enterobacteriaceae > Leclercia > Leclercia sp. GHBNCSD. Next base: position 3,410,000 of record NZ_JBQVYO010000001.1, read on the forward strand.
TTCTATCTCTATGGCGAACAGGACCCTAAGTTTCGGGGTATTGCCCGGCAGCTTACCGCCACCCGCCATGAAATTCCTCACGCCGGACATAACGCCCATCGGGAAAACCCCGCTGCGGTGGCTGAGCGTCTGGCCCAGATACTCCCTCTTTCAATTAAGGACACTCTATGATCTACCCTGATGAAAACATGCTCTATGCACCGGTGGAATGGCTGGACTGCTCCGAAGGCTATACCGACATTCGTTACCACAAGTCCACTGACGGCATCGCCAAAATCACCATTAACCGTCCAGAGGTGCGTAACGCGTTTCGCCCGTTAACCGTCAAAGAGATGATTCAGGCCCTGGCGGATGCGCGCTATGACGACAACATCGGCGTTATCGTCCTGACCGGGGAAGGTGAAAAAGCGTTCTGCTCCGGTGGCGATCAGAAAGTACGCGGTGACTACGGCGGATACCAGGACGATGCGGGTACCCATCACCTGAACGTGCTTGACTTCCAGCGTCAGATCCGCACCTGCCCGAAACCGGTTGTCGCAATGGTGGCGGGCTACTCCATCGGCGGTGGTCACGTGCTGCATATGATGTGCGATCTGACCATTGCCGCAGAGAACGCCATCTTCGGGCAGACCGGACCAAAAGTCGGCTCCTTCGACGGCGGCTGGGGTGCCTCTTATATGGCGCGCATTGTCGGTCAGAAAAAAGCGCGTGAAATCTGGTTCCTCTGCCGCCAGTATAACGCTCAGGAAGCACTGGATATGGGCCTGGTGAACACCGTGGTGCCGATTGCCGACCTCGAAAAAGAGACCGTGCGTTGGTGTCGTGAAATGCTGCAGAACAGTCCGATGGCGCTGCGCTGCCTGAAAGCGGCCCTGAACGCCGACTGCGACGGCCAGGCCGGTCTGCAAGAGCTGGCGGGTAACGCCACCATGCTCTTCTACATGACTGAAGAGGGTCAGGAAGGACGCAACGCGTTTAACGAGAAGCGCCAGCCGGACTTCAGCAAATACAAACGGAACCCGTAATGCGCAGCGCGCAGGTTTACCGCTGGCAGATACCGATGGACGCGGGCGTGGTGCTGCGTGAACGGCGGTTAAAAACCCGTGATGGCTTCTTCGTGCAACTGCAGCAGGGCGAAGGGCAGGGCTGGGGCGAGATTTCGCCTCTGCCGGGCTTTAGCCTGGAGTCGCTGGAGGAGGCGCAGGCTGCGCTGGTGGCATGGGTAGAGGAATGGCGTACAGGCCTGAATCCGCCGCTGCCCGAAGTTCCTTCCGCCGCGTTCGGCATCAGTTGTGCGCTCGCGGAGCTCGACGGCAGCCTCCCTGATGAGGCCGATTACCGTGCCGCGCCGCTCTGTACCGGCGATCCGGATGAGCTGTTTGCACTGCTCAGCGCTATGCCCGGCGAGAAAGTGGCGAAAATCAAAGTCGGTCTTTACGAAGCGGTACGCGACGGCATGGTCGCTAACCTCTTGCTGGAGGCAATCCCCGATCTGCGCCTGCGTCTGGATGCCAACCGCGCCTGGACGCCGCTTAAGGCGCAGCAGTTCGCGAAGTACGTCAATCCGGCGTACCGCAGCCGCATCGCTTTTCTGGAAGAGCCGTGCAAAACCCGTGAGGATTCACGCGGCTTTGCCCGCGAAACCGGCATAGCCATCGCCTGGGACGAAAGCCTGCGCGAGGCGGACTTTGCCTTTACCGCCGAGCCGGGCGTCAGCGCCGTGGTCATAAAACCGACGCTAACGGGCAGTCTGGCGAAGGTGCGTGCCCAGGTGACGGCAGCGCATAGCGCAGGACTGACGGCGGTGATCAGCTCCTCCATCGAATCCAGCCTTGGGCTGACGCAGCTGGCGCGTATTGCCGCCTGGTTAACGCCCGACACCATCCCGGGGCTGGATACGTTAAACCTGATGCAAACCCAGCTTATTCGCCCGTGGCCGGGTAGCGCCCTGCCGTGCGCGGGCGTTGAGGCCCTGGAGCCGTTGCAATGAGTTTTAGTGACTGGCCGTGGCGGCACTGGCGCGAGCAGCGTGCTGATAAACCGGCTCTGCGTCTCAACGACGAGGTGCTGAGCTGGCAACAGCTCTGCACCCGCATCGACAATCTGGCTGCAGGGTTCCATCAGCAGGGCGTGGAGGCGGGGGACGGTGTGCTGCTGCTTGCCCATAATCATCCGCAGACTCTGCTCGCATGGCTGGCGCTGCTCCAGTGCGGCGCGCGTATTCTTCCCGTTAACCCTCAGCTCCCGCGCCCGCTGCTGGAGGTATTGCTTCTGCAAATGACGCTGCGTTTTGCGCTGGTGCTGGATGGTCACTATGACGGACTCGCCGCGCTTGGCATGCATGCACAGTCTGGCGAATACAGCGTGGCATGGCAGCCTGAGCGGCTGGCCTCAATGACGCTCACCTCCGGCTCTACCGGGCTGCCGAAAGCGGCCGTTCATACCTGCGGGGCGCATCTTGCCAGCGCTGAGGGTGTCCTCGCGCTGATGCCCTACGGCGAGGATGACGACTGGCTGCTTTCGCTGCCGCTGTTTCATGTCTCCGGGCAGGGGATCTTATGGCGCTGGCTGCAGGCCGGCGCGCGCTTAACCGTGCGCGAGAAGCAGCCGCTGGAGCAGGCCTTGCAGGGGTGTACCCATGCCTCGCTGGTGCCAACCCAGCTCTGGCGTCTGCTTAATACACACCAGCACATCGCGCTGAAAGCGGTACTCCTGGGCGGGGCCGCCATCCCCGTTGAGTTGACGCAACAGGCGCGCGCGCAGGGTATTTCTACGTTTTGTGGCTACGGCCTGACGGAGTTTGCCTCTACCGTCTGCGCGAAAGAGGCTGACGGTGAGCCGGACGTGGGCTGCGCATTGCCGGGCAGGGAGGTGCAGGTTGTTAACGGTGAAGTGTGGATCAGGGCGCAAAGCATGGCTTCAGGCTACTGGCGCGACGGCGCGCTGCTGCCGCTCACAAATTCTGAGGGCTGGTTTGCCACCCGCGATCGCGGGGAGCTGCATGAGGGTCGCCTGACGATCCTCGGTCGGATGGATAACCTCTTTTTCAGCGGAGGCGAGGGCATTCAGCCGGAGAGCCTTGAGCGGATTATCGCGACCCATCCGCACATCAGCCAGGTCTTTATTGTCCCGCTGAATGACGCCGAATTTGGTCAGCGTCCGGTGGCGGTAGTGGAGTGTGAACCGGGAACGGATTTCACCCGCTTCCCGGAGTGGGTACAGGGCAAAATGGCGCGATTTGAGCAGCCCGTGCACTGGCTGGTGCTGCCAGCAGAACTAAAAAATGGCGGGATTAAGATCTCCCGCCAGGCGTTAACACAGTGGGTGAATGCCCAACTGTCAGGGTAATTAGCCGATATCGGGCTGCGGCTTACGCTGACGGCGGCGAAACAGGCGCAGCACCGGCGGTACGACCACCACCACAATCGCCAGCGTCAGCAGGATCTTCGCCACGTTGCTGTCCCACAGAATGGAGACATTACCATTGCTGATGGACAGAGCGCGGCGCAGGTTCTGCTCCAGCATCTCACCCAGCACAAACCCTAAAATCAGCGGCGACATCGGGAAGTGCATTTTACGCAAGATGTAGCCGAACACCCCCAGCACCACCATCAGAATCAGGTCGAAGGTGGTGCTGTGTACTGCATACACCCCCACCGCCGAGACGGCCGCGATCGCGGGGACCAGGAACCACAGCGGAATGGTCAACATACGGGTGAACAGGCCAATCAGCGGGATGTTCATCACCAGCAGCATGACGTTAGCAATCAGCAACGCCGCAATCAGACCCCAGACGATGTCCGGCTGTTCGGTAAACATCGCCGGTCCTGGGGTGATGTTATAGAGCGTCAGCGCCCCCATCATCACCGCCGTGGTACCGGAGCCGGGTACGCCGAGCGTCAGCATGGGAATAAACGAGCCGCAGGCCGAGGCATTGTTGGCCGCCTCAGGTGCGGCGACGCCGCGAATATCGCCTTTGCCAAAGCTGTCGCTGTTGCCGCTGAGCTTTTTCTCCGTCATGTAGGTGATGGCGCTGGCGATGGTTGCTCCGGCACCCGGCAGAATGCCGACAAAGAAACCAATCACCCCTGAACGCAGCGTAGTACCGATACACTGCGCGCCCTCTTTGGCGTTAAAGAGCATCCGGCCGGTTTTACGCACCAGCGTCTGCCCGCTGCTGGTATGTTCCAGCATCAGTAAGATCTCAGAGACAGAGAACAGACCAATCACGACCACGATAAACTGCACGCCGTCGGAGAGGTGAACGCTGTCGAAGGTAAAACGATAGACCCCGGTGTTGGCATCCACGCCGACGGTGGCTAACCCTAAGCCAATCAGCGCAGACAAAAACGATTTCAGTGGGTTTTGCGCCATCATGCTGCCGAGACAGGCAATGGCGAAGACCATCAGGGCAAAATACTCTGCCGGACCAAACGCCAGCGACCACTGGGCCAGCGCAGGCGCAAACAGAATGATGCCGCCAATGGCAATCAGCGAGCCAAAGAACGAACTGACGGCGGAAATAGACAGCGCCACGCCGCCGCGCCCCTGCCGCGCCATCGGGTAACCATCCAGCGCGGTCATAATGGCCGCCGCATCCCCAGGCACGTTGAGCAGTATTGACGAGATTCGGCCGCCATATTCACAGCCGATGTAGACCGTCGCCAGCAGGATCAGCGCTGATTCCGCAGGCAGATGCAGGGCAAACGCCAGCGGGAGCAAAATAGCGACCCCGTTGATGGGCCCAAGCCCAGGCAACAGACCGACGATCGTCCCGACGAAGCAGCCGATCAGGGCGATCACCAGGTTTTCCGGGGTCATCGCCACAGCGAACCCCTGTGAGAGGTAAATCCAGGTATCCATAGCGTGCTCCGTTAATTAAGCCAGGCGCCAAGCGGCAACGTCACATCCAGCAGGCGGTCAAAGGCGTACCACAGGAAAATGCCCATCACCACGCCCGAGATCCCCGCCGCAGGGAGGCTGGCGTTAAACAGCGTGCCGATCACCATCGTCAGGATGGTGGTCGCCACCGGGAAGCCGAGCCATTCAAAGCCCCAGGCATACATCAGCAGCACAATGACCATCACCAGCAGCCGCTGCAAAATGCGCTTAGGCGGCCACTCTACGGTATCCGGGTGGCGTAACAGCATGGCCACCGAGCAAAGCAGCATCAGGCCGACAATGCCCATTGGAAAGGGGCGGGGCCCCACGGGTTCATAGCTGTATTCGCTGTGGATCTGCCAGGCGACGAACATCCCGCCAATACAGAGCAACAACCAGATCCCGGCAAAAATGCGATCGCTCATAGCGCCTCCGGTTATTTGGCCAGGCCAAACGCTTTTGCCTTCTCGCGGTAGTCATTCACCTGTTTTTTGACATACTCGTCCAGCTGCTTACCGTTCAGGTTGAACTCAAACAGCCCGCGCAGATCGCGCTGCTTTTTAAATTCGTCTGTCTGCTGCAGTTTGTTAAAGTTGTCGACCCACCACTGGTATTCGGCATCGGTCACTTTTGGCCCGACAAAGAAGCCGCGGATAATCGGCCAGACGAGGTCATAACCCTGCTCTTTTGCAGTCGGCACATTTGCCAGCTGTCCCGGCAAACGGTTTTCGGAGAAGACCGCCAGCACGCGGATTTTATCGCCGCTCAGGTAAGGCACCATTTCACTGAGATCACCGGAAACTGCCTGCACGTGGTTGCCCATCAGCGCCGTCACCGGTTCACCGCCGCCCTCAAACGCCACGTAACGCATTTTGTGCGGATCCACTTTCGCCTGCTGCGCCAGCAGGGCGGCTTTCATCCAGTCCTGGCTGCCGATGGAGGCGCCTGCACCAATCACCACGCTGTTAGGGTCTTTTTCCATGGCGGTGAGCAAATCCTTCAGGGATTTCCACGGGGAATCTGCGCGCACGGCGATCATGCCGTAGTCGGTACCGACGGTGGCCAGCCAGCGCACGTCATCCACGCCGTAGCGGCCAAACTTGCCCTGGGAAAGGTTCAGCAGCGAGCCGCCGGAGAAGGCGACCACCGTGCCGGCTTCCGCCGGTCGTTGCGCGACGATCGCGTTATAGGCCACCGCGCCCACGCCGCCTGGCATGTAGGTTACACGCATCGGTTTTTCAATGGCCTTCGTCTCCAGCAGGCTGATCTGAATCAGCTTGCAGGTGAGATCGAAACCGCCGCCCGGTTTGGCCGGGGCGATACATTCGGTGCGGGACGGGGCGTCCTGGGCCTGGACAACAGAGGCACTCAACATTAATACGCTTGCAGCAACCGTTGAAAGTAATTGTTTTTTCATCGTTTATCCTCACGCCGGCGATCCGGGGGTACGGGTACGGGTTTTTTTCTGATTATGTGAACCACCTTGTAGCGGTTCCGTTGCGTGATTGTTAAAACAATAACCTTTCATTTCCCTTTCAACGCGACACCAACTTTACAGGATGTGATATGCGTCTCTTACTGGCGGAAGATAATCGTGAGCTGGCTCACTGGCTGGAGAAAGCGCTGGTGCAGGAGGGCTTTGCCGTAGACTGCGTTTCTGACGGGCGCGCTGCCGATCATCTGCTGCAGGGGGAAAACTACGCGGTGGCGATACTGGACATCGGTATGCCCGGTTTTGACGGCCTGGAGGTGGTGCACCGTTTACGAAAACGCGGCCAGACCTTGCCGGTGCTGTTTCTCACCGCACGCAGCAACGTGGCGGATCGGGTGAAAGGCCTGAACGCCGGGGCGGATGATTATCTGCCAAAACCGTTTGAGCTGGAGGAGCTGGACGCCAGGCTTCGCGCCCTGCTGCGCCGAAGCGAGGGGCGAACCCAGGAACGCCAGCGTCTTGGGGAGCTGGAGTATGACGACGACGGTTTTTTCCTGCTGCGCGATGAGCCGCTCTCGCTCACCCCGCGTGAACTGTCACTGCTGAAGGTGCTGATGCATCGCCGCACCCGGCCCGTCTCCCGCCAGCAGTTGTTCGATCAGGTGTTTAGCCTGAATGATGACGTCAGCCCCGAGAGTCTCGATCTCTACATTCATCGCCTGCGCAAAAAACTGACTGGCAGCGGGGTGCGGATCACCACCCTGCGCGGGCTGGGCTATGTGCTGGAGTGCGGCGATGAAGTGGGTTAAGCCTCAGTCGCTTTATCTGCAACTGCTGCTTTTTCTCGGCCTACCGCTGCTGTTGCTGTGGGGATTGTCGGCCTTTAACAGTTACGTCAGCGCCCTGCAGGCGGCGACCCAGGCGTACGACCGCACGCTGTTATCGTCGGCGCGTACCGTCTCTGAGCGGCTGGAGGTGCACAACGGCAAGCTGCTGGTCGATGTTCCCTGGGTGGTGCTCGACAGCTTCGAGCTGAACATGAACGATCGCCTCTATTACAAGGTGGTTGACCCGGAGGGGCGGGTGATCTCCGGCTATGACGATCTGCCGAATATGCCCCGCTCCACGTCGCGCACCACGCACTATCCCGCGCTGGCCTGGTTTTATCATACTGAGTATCGCGGCCAGGCGATCCGCGTGGCGAAGCTGCTCCAGCCAATTAACGAAGACAATGTTTCCGGTATGGCGGAGATCTACGTCGCCGAAACCTTGCAGTCGCGGCGCTATCTCGCCACACAGCTCCTGTTTTCATCGCTCGTTTCGCAGGGGCTGCTGGTGCTGCTGACGCTGGTCTTAACCGCCTGGCTGCTGCGCCGCGTGCTGCGCCCGATGCGTCAGCTCTCCTCGCTGATGGTGCGCCGTGAGCCAGGGCTGCTGGCCCCGCTGCCGGAGCTGCTGCCCTGGTCAGAAACGCGGCTGCTGATCGTGGCCTTTAACCGCTATATCGACAGATTACGCGGCGTGCTTTCCCGCCAGGAGCGTTTCAACGCCGATGCTTCTCATCAGCTCAAAACGCCGCTGGCGGTGCTCAAAACCCAGGTTTCCGTTGCCCTGACGCGAAACGATCCGGCCCTGTGGCAGGAGAGTTTACGCGCCATGAACGTGACGCTGGACAACACCATCGTCCTTACTGAACGGCTGTTGCAGTTCTCCACGGTGAAGCACAAAGAGCAGGGAGAGCGCCAGTTTGCCCCGGTGGATCTGGTTCAGGTGGTGCAGAACTGCTGCTTCTCCCGGCTGGCGCAGGCGCGCAGCAAGGGGATCGATTTAGGTTATGACGGCATTCAGCAATCCGTCATGATTGAAGGTGATGAGGTGCTGCTGGGCGAACTGTGTGCCAACCTGCTGGAGAATGCGATCAAATACACCCCGCAGCAGGGCATCGTCACCGTGTCTCTGCACACGGTTAACGACGCTGTTGAGCTGAGCGTGGAGGACAGCGGACCGGGAATTGCTGAAGATCAGATTTCCCAGGCCATGCTGCCGTTTCATCGGCTGGATAATGTAGGAGATGCCACCGGGTCCGGGATTGGGCTGGCGCTGGCCAACGATATCGCCCGCCTGCACCGCAGCCATCTTCAACTGATGGCCAGTGAAAATCTGGGCGGTCTGTGCGTCAAAATGCGCTTTTTATTGATGACGTAAATGTTGATATTATCAAATCGTTACAAACTAATTGTCCGACGCACACGGAGTCCATTGATCCCATAGCCAGTCAGGTTAAAATCTCGCGGTTTTGGATATCTGTGAACAAATTGTGCGGGATCACGACAATGAAAAAAGTGGCATTAATGGGCTTAGGCCTGATGTGTGTATCGGCAGCGGCCAACGCTATTTCCTTCAACGGCTCGGCGGGCGAGGACTATACCCACCTGGGCTTTGGTCTTGGCACGGATAGCGCAGGCCTGGCGATGACCGGCGGCTGGACGCATAACGACGACGATGGCGATGCGGCAAGCCTGGGCCTCGGTTTTAACGTTCCGCTTGGTCCATTCCTGGCGACCGTCGGCGGTAAAGGCATCTATACCAACCCGAACGACGGTGACGAAGGTTACGCGGCGGCAGTGGGCGGCGGTCTGCAGTGGAAAATTGGCGACAGCTTCGGCCTGTTCGGCGAGTATTACTACTCTCCGGACTCCCTCTCCAGCGGTATCGACAGCTATAAAGAAGCTAACGCGGGTGCGCGCTGGACCATCATGCGTCCGATTACCATCGAAGCGGGCTATCGTTATCTGAACCTGGCGGGCAAAGAGGGCAACCGCGACAACGCGCTGGCTGACGGCCCGTACGTGGGCGTCAGCGCAGGCTTCTAACCCCTCCGGCGCGGCGTCCGTCGCGCCAGTTTCTCTCCTCTCCGTGCCGGTGATTGCGCTATAGTGTTTTCACCATATAAGCGGGAGAACACAATGATTAACGTGGAGATGTTATCCACCGGCGACGAAGTGCTGCATGGACAGATTATTGATACCAATGCTGCCTGGCTTGCCGATCTTTTCTTTGAGCAAGGATTACCGTTAACGCGCCGCAATACCGTAGGCGACAGTCTTGAGTCGCTGGTGACTGTTCTGCGCGAGCGTAGCGAACACTGCGACGTGCTGATTGTGAACGGTGGGCTCGGCCCCACCGGCGACGATCTCAGCGCGCTGGCTGCCGCGACCGCCAAAGGCGAAGGGCTGGTGTTGCATGAGGCGTGGCTGGCCCAGATGGAGCGTTTCTTCTCCGAACGTGGCCGCGTGATGGCCCCCAGCAACCGCAAACAGGCTGAAATCCCGGCCAGCGCCGAACTGGTCGATAACCCGGTGGGTACCGCCTGCGGTTTCGCCGTTCAACTGAACCGCTGCCTGATGTTCTTCACGCCGGGTGTCCCGTCTGAATTTAAAGTGATGGTCGAACAGCAGATCCTGCCGCGCCTTCGTCAACGTTTTACCCTGCCTGAACCGCCAGTCTGCCTGCGCCTGACCACCTTTGGCCGCTCGGAAAGCGATCTGGCGCAGAGCCTCGATCACCTGCCGCTGCCACCGGGGGTATCCATGGGCTATCGCTCTTCCATGCCGATCATTGAACTCAAGCTGACCGGGCCTGCGACGCAGAAAGCGGCGATGCTGGCGCTCTGGCCGGAAGTGCAGCGCGTGGCGGGCGAAAGTCTTATTTTCGAGGGTACGGAAGGGCTACCAGCGCAGATTGCGAAGCATCTGCAGTCGCGCCAGCTGAGCGTTACCCTGAGCGAGCAGTTTACCGGTGGCCTGCTGGCGTTGCAGTTAAACCGGGCCAGTGCCCCACTGCTGGCCAGCGAAGTGGTGCCCTTCCAGCAGGAGACGCTGGCGCAGACGGCACGCTGGGCGTCAGAACGCCGGGTGAAACATTTTGCCGGTCTGGCGCTGTTTGTCGGGGGACTGGATGAAGAGTATCTCAATTTTGCGCTCGCCACGCCGGAAGGGACCCATGCCTTAAGAGTCAAAATGGGTATCAGCCGCCACAGCCTGGCGGTGCGTCAGGAGGTCTGCGCCATGATGGCGCTGAACATGCTGCGTCGCTGGCTGGCAGGTAAGGAGGTGGCCAGCGAGCACGGCTGGATCAACGTGGTGGAATCGCTGTTCGTTGAGTAACCGGTTTGCCGGGGCGGCGGCCCCGGCGATACCTAACCCAACGCCTTCGCCAGCAGCGTGATGGGATGTTCGCAGCGCTTGCTGGTGGACATCTCTATCTGCCACTTGCAGGTTTCGCAGTCGGTCACCACGATATCGGCGCCGCTCTCCTCAATCTGGCGGAACAGCGGCGCGCCAATTGCCTGTGATGTTTCGTAATTTTCACGCTTAAAGCCGTACGTCCCCGCAATGCCGCAGCAGCGCGAATCCAGCACCGTCAGCGCCAGCCCCGGAATTAACCGCAACAGTTCCAGCGTGTAGAGCGACCAGCCCATTTTTTCCATATGGCAGGGCGTATGGTAGACCACTTTCAGGGGTAAGTTTTTCAGCGGTAACGTCTGCCCGCTGTCCAGCTTGCGCCACAGGAAACGCGTCGCCAGCTCAATCTTTTCGCGCAGGCCGGTATTGTCCACCTCCAGCAGGTGCGGATACTCATCGCGCAGCGTGAAGGTGCAGGTCGAGGAGGTGGCCAGCACCGGAATGCCTTTATCGATGATGGCCTCGCGCAGCGACGAGACGTTGCTTCTGGCCTGTTTGCGCGCTTTATCGGTAAACCCGTTGGCGATCAGCGGCACACCGCAGCACTTCTCCTTGCTCAGCAACTGCACGCCTGTACCCATGGCGTTCAGCACTTTCAGCAGATCTTTGCCCAACTGCGGGTGGTTGTAATTCACGTAGCAGCCATGGAAGAACGCCACCTGGTCGGCATACCGCGCCTGGTCTGCCGCTACGGATTTGTACCAGCGGCGGAAGGTGCCGTGGGAATATTTAGGCAGGCTGCGGTGATGGTCGATCTTCAGCGTGGCATCCAGCAGCTGGCGCACCGGTTTCAGCGAGGTCGCGGCGTTCACCAGCGGGGCAAACGGCGTGGAGACGCTGCCCATCAGGTCGGTATGGCTGAGAATGGCATCGCGCAGCGACGGTTTTTGCGTGCTATAGCGTGCCCGGGCGCGCTGAATAATGTCGCCGATTTTCACATCCGACGGGCAGGCGACTTCACAGCGTTTGCAGTTGATGCAGTATTTCAGCGCGTCATCGTACAGCGCGCCGTCCTTCAGACGCAGGCGTTCGCCGTCCGGCCCGGCCTGTTTCGGCCCGGGATAGCGCGGGTTAACGCCGCTGACCGGGCAGACGGTGGTGCAGACCGTGCATTTGATGCAGCTTTCAAAGCGGGTGTCGTTCATTGTTCAGCCTCCGTGCGCTGGCAAATCTGCTCTGCTACATAGAGCGCCGTTATGGCGCAGACGCCGCCGCCGCAGCCCTGGGCGATAGGATCGTATCCGCCCAAAAGCGAACCGATGGCGTAGAGATTTGGAACTGGCTTTCCGGAAAGTTGCGGATGCAGCTGGTTATCCACAATCACGCCGAACTGCTGCCAGGGCTGCGGGGAAAAGAAATCGCTCTGATACCAGTCCGCGCGGGAGGCACTCTGGCGCACATCCAGCCCCATAATCGCCTCGCGAATGCCCTTCCGGCTGCTCAGCAGACCGTTGCTAAAGAAACTGCCGCTTGCCAGCACCGCGTAACGCGTGCGAAGCGGAATGTCGTCGTGATTGCGAGTCCAGATTTCGCTCACCGAGCCGTCAGTCAGGGTGATTTTTTTCACCTCATCGCCCGCCATCCACACGCCTCCCTGGGCCACAAACTGGCGCTGAAGCTGGGTATGCAGGCGAATGCCGGGTACGGACGGAGGAAGCGTTGGCAGCAGGCCGAGCGAGCAGGGCAGGCGGTCGGAGAGCCAGCACCACAGCCGGTTATCACCTAAGCCAAAGCAGGCGGGCATAAAGAGCGCATCGCATCCCTCTGCAAGCGGTTTGAGCGCCTCATACAGCAGCGGCCATTTCTCTTCGTTATCGAGCAAACGGGCAATATTCACCGCGCGGAACTCGCTGGGATTGTCGCGCAGGAGATCCAGCTCAGGAAGGTCAATCTCTGCCGTTTCAGCGTTGACCCCCTGGCGACTGAGCGAGGCCGCCGCCAGATGGGGCTGAAAATCCAGAAAACCGCTAATACCCACCACCCGCACGCGCGTGGCCTTGAACGGGGCAACGGGGACCTCCTCCGGGCTGAGCCAGGCGGAACGCAGGGTGCCAAGCGGCGTGACGCGCGCGTGATTTTGCCTGGCGCTCCCCTGCATACGTGCGCCGCAATCAGCCAGCAGCGCTTCGGTCTCCAGGGCGAAGCGGTCAATGTGCTGTGCGCCGATCAGGTGATAAGGATGCTCTGCCGGCAGTTTGTCACGGTACGTTTCGTCCAGCAGATCCAGCGAGCCCGACGAGAAGTGCAGGGCGCTCTGGCCCCGGGTGATAATGGCGCAGCGCAGTCCCTGCTTCGTGAGTTTGATGCCACAGAGCAGACCCGCCAGCCCGCCGCCGACGATCACCGTATCAAATTTCATCGTGTTGCTCCTTCTCCAGACCGCAAAGCCCCTGGTACACCCAGCGGGTAAATTCGCTTTCACGCAGGGCATCGCCCCAGGCGACAGGCTGAATGCCTTTCCAGCGCTCGTTTAAAAAATCGCTGAGCTGATCGAGCGACTGGGTGGCGGTGGTGGTATGAAAACGCTGCAACAGCCCGGCGGCACGGCAGGCACACAGCTCCCCCTGACAGGTGCCCATCCCGACGCGGGTGCGGCGACGGAGATCGAGCAGGCTATTCACCGTCAGATTCTCCACCGCGTATTGCACTTCCCCGGCGGTAACGGCCTCGCACTCGCATACCAGACTGCGGCTCAGCCGTCCTTCGCCCAGCCAGACCGGTGTTCTGTCGCCATGGCGATAGACAGCCGAACCGCGCAGGGGGGCGGGCAGGGAGAGAATTTTTTGCACTGTTTTCTCGGTGGACTGGCGCGAGCCGGGCAGGGGCTGTTCCGCGGTCACGCACGGTTCGCTATTGCCCAGCTTGCGGCAGACGGCATCCGTCGCCCATTCGGCCATCAGACGGTAGGTCATCAATTTACCCCCGGTGATGGTGATGAAGCCGTCCAGCCCGTCGCGCGCGGCGTGGTCAAGCAGCACAATGCCGCGGCTGACGTTGCGTCCGCTCGGATCGTCATCGCTGGCAACAAGCGGACGCACACCCGCGTAGGCGCGCAGGATACGGGTCTGGGCCATCACCGGCGCCAGTTTTTCTCCTTCACGCAGCAGGATGTCGACCTCTTCTGCGGTGACCCGATTGAAATCAATCTCGCTGTAGTCCACGTGGGTGGAGGTGGTCCCGATTAACGAAATGGTATCGCCGGGTACAAGGATGTCTGCGTCAGACGGTTTGCGGCAGCGGTTGATGACATGGTTATTAATGCGGTGATCGAGGATCAGCAGCGAGCCTTTGGCCGGAAACATGCGCACAGAGAGATCGGCGTATTCCGCGATGCGCTGCCCCCAGATCCCCGCCGCGTTGACCACCACGGCGGCATAGAGCTCGTGGTGTTCGTTGTAGCGCGTATCCAGGACCCGCACACCTACGATGCGATGCCCCTCACGGATAAGCCCGGTGACCTGATGGCCGGTCAGGATCCGCGCGCTATGCTCGCGGGCGTCCAGCATGTTGGCCGCCGTCAGGCGAAACGGATCCACGGTGCCGTCCGGAACTTTCACCGCCCCGGTCAATGCCGGATTAACCGAAGGTTCGATGCGGCGTGCTAGGGCCGGGTCAATGGCTTGCGCCTGAATGCCTGCGGCCTGGCAGGCGGTAATGAAGGTTGACTGAAAGGCGAGATCGTCTTCGGGAAGCGTAATAAACAGACCGTCGGTGGGCTCAATGCAGTGACGGGCAATGCGCCGGAGGATCTGGTTTTCGGCGATACATTCGCGGGCCGATTCGCCGTCGGTGACGGCGTAGCGGGCGCCGCTGTGCAGCAGACCATGATTGCGTCCGGTTGCGCCTGTTGCAATATCATGGCGCTCCAGAAGCGTGACGCTCAGCCCCCTGAGCGCGCAGTCGCGGGCGATGCCTGCGCCGGTCGCGCCCCCGCCAATGATAATCACATCGCTATAGCGTGGATCGTGAATTGTCATTGCCATCCCTCAGTGTTCGTTTTGTCTCATTTAGCCACATAAAAACTGTGGTTTGTTTGATATCGAACACAAACGAGCGAAATTCGAAAGTGAAACGTGATTTAATGCGCTTTTTTGCGCATTCTGTCATATTTCTGTAACAATCTGTGCGTTGATTCACAGTAACAATCACCGTGATTTCTTAACATCCCCGCCTCTCTAGCCGGGCGCGTGATGTCCGGTCACTTTTTGAAAGGCCACGGAGGCTGTTATGCTCAGTATTTTTAAACCTGCGCCACATCGGGCGCGACTGCCAGAGGCAGAGATAGACCCTCTCTACCGCCGTCTGCGTTGGCAAATCTTCATGGGGATTTTCTTTGGCTATGCGGCGTACTATCTGGTACGTAAAAACTTCGCACTCGCCATGCCCTACCTGGTGGAACAGGGCTTCTCACGCGGCGATCTTGGTTTCGCGCTGTCGGGGATCTCTATCGCCTACGGTTTTTCGAAATTCATTATGGGGTCAGTGTCGGATCGCTCGAATCCGCGCGTGTTCCTGCCCGCTGGCCTGATCCTGGCGGCAGCGGTCATGCTGTTTATGGGCTTTGTGCCGTGGGCGACCTCCAGCATCGCCATTATGTTTGTGCTGCTGTTCCTCTGCGGCTGGTTCCAGGGGATGGGGTGGCCACCGTGCGGACGCACCATGGTGCACTGGTGGTCGCAGAAAGAGCGCGGCGGTATCGTGTCGGTCTGGAACTGCGCCCATAACGTCGGGGGCGGGCTTCCACCGCTGCTGTTCCTGCTGGGGATGGCCTGGTTCAACGACTGGCACGCGGCGCTCTATATGCCAGCCTTTGGGGCAATCCTGGTAGCCATTATCGCCTTTGCGCTGATGCGCGACACGCCGCAGTCCTGCGGTTTGCCGCCGATTGAAGAGTATAAAAACGACTATCCGGATGATTACAGCGAGAAGCACGAAGAAGAGCTGACGGCAAAGCAGATCTTCATGAAGTACGTCTTGCCGAACAAACTGCTGTGGTACATCGCGGTAGCGAACGTGTTTGTTTACCTGCTGCGTTACGGCATCCTCGACTGGTCGCCGACCTACCTGAAAGAGGTGAAGCATTTTGCGCTGGATAAATCCTCCTGGGCCTACTTCCTCTACGAGTACGCCGGGATCCCGGGGACGCTGATTTGCGGCTGGATGTCGGACAAAGTGTTTAAGGGCAACCGTGGCGCGACGGGCGTCTTCTTTATGACCCTCGTGACCATTGCCACCGTCGTCTACTGGCTCAACCCGCCGGGCAACCCGGGCGTGGACATGGCCTGTATGATCGTCATCGGCTTCCTGATTTATGGCCCTGTTATGCTGATTGGTCTGCATGCCCTGGAACTGGCACCGAAAAAAGCGGCAGGCACGGCGGCAGGCTTTACCGGTCTGTTCGGCTACCTGGGCGGTTCGGTCGCGGCGAGCGCCATCGTAGGCTATACCGTTGACTTCTTCGGCTGGGACGGCGGCTTTATGGTGATGATCGGCGGCAGCGTGCTGGCGGTATTGCTGCTGATTGTTGTGATGATCGGTGAAAAACGTCACCACGCGGACGTGCTGGCGCGTCGTCAATAAGGAGCACTGCCATGAAATTCACGCAAATAGCGGCCGGTCTGTTGCTGGCGGGCCTGATGACCGGATCCGCCCTGGCGGCGGATAAAATCGTTATTGCCCATCGCGGCGCAAGCGGCTATCTGCCGGAGCATACGCTGCCGGCGAAAGCGATGGCCTATGCGCAGGGGGCCGATTATCTGGAGCAGGATCTGGTAATGACAAAGGACGACCAGCTGGTCGTCCTGCATGACCACTATCTTGACCGGGTGACCGATGTGGCGGAACGTTTCCCGGACCGCGCCCGTAAAGATGGCCGTTTTTATGCCATCGACTTCACCCTGGATGAAATCCGCTCTCTGAAGTTTACCGAGGGCTTCGAGATTGAAAACGGCAAGAAGGTGCAGGTTTATCCGGGACGTTTCCCGATGGGCAAATCTGAGTTCCGCATCCATACCTTCCAGGAAGAGATTGAGTTTGTTCAGGGGCTGAACCACTCGACGGGCAAAAATATCGGTATCTATCCGGAAATTAAAGCCCCGTGGTTCCATCACCAGGAAGGGAAGGATATCGCCGCGAAAACGCTGGAGGTGCTGAAGCAGTACGGCTACACCAGCAAGAAGGACAAAGTCTGGCTCCAGTGTTTTGACGCCGCGGAACTGAAGCGCATCAAAACCGAGCTGGAGCCAAAGATGGGGATGGATCTCAATCTGGTTCAGCTGATCGCCTATACCGACTGGAATGAAACCCAGGAGAAGCAGGCAGACGGCAAGTGGGTAAATTACAACTACGACTGGATGTTCAAACCGGGTGCGATGAAGCAGATCGCGCAGTACGCCGACGGGATCGGACCCGATTACCACATGCTGGTGGCGGAAGGTTCAACCCCGGGCCACGTGAAGCTAACGGCGATGGTGAAAGAGGCGCATGCCAGCAAGATGCAGGTGCATCCGTATACGGTGCGTGCTGACCAGTTGCCGCCGTACGCCACAGACGTGAATCAGCTTTACGAGGTGTTATATAAGCAGGCGGACGTGGACGGTTTGTTTACGGACTTCCCGGATAAAGCGGTGAGCTTTTTGAAGGATAAAGGCTGAAATTGCCGGGTGGTGGCTGCGCCTTACCCGGCCTATGGACTGCGGTTTTGTAGGCCGGGTAAGCGAAGCGCCACCCGGCACAATCACATCTCGATCTCTATATCCCCTTTCGCCCGGCAGCAGCAGGGCAAAATTTCACCGTCGTTGATGAAGGCCAGTGGTTCAGTTATCCAGTCAACCTGACCGGTCACCAGACGACAGCGGCAGGAGCCGCAATAGCCTTCGCGGCACTGGTATTCAACGGCAATCTGGTGGGATTCCAGCGCAATAAGCAGGGAGGGGTGCTCTTCCTGGCACAGAAGCTCTGTGCCAGAAAGACGAAGCGTTACGCGGCTCATCAGAGCTGGAAGTCGCTCAAATCGTCGGTGTTGACTTCGGAGTCAATCTGACCGACCAGGTAGGAGCTCACTTCCACCTCCTGCGGCGCCACCTGCACGTTGTCAGAGACCAGCCAGGTGTTGATCCACGGGATCGGGTTGGAGCGGGTCTGGAACGGCAGATCCAGGCCGACCGCCTGCATGCGGATGTTGGTGATGTACTCGACGTACTGGCAGAGAATATCTTTGTTCAGGCCGATCATGGAGCCGCCCTGGAACAGATACTCCGCCCACTCTTTCTCCTGCTGTGCCGCCTGGACAAACAGGTCATAGCTCTCCTGCTTGCACTCTTCCGCAATCTCGGCCATCTCCGGATCGTCCACGCCGCTGCGCAGCAGGTTCAGCATATGCTGGGTACCGGTCAAGTGCAGGGCTTCATCGCGGGCGATGAGGCGAATGATTTTGGCGTTGCCTTCCATCAGCTCGCGTTCCGCAAAGGCGAAGGAGCAGGCGAAGCTGACGTAGAAGCGGATCGCTTCCAGCGCGTTCACGCTCATCAGGCACAGGTAGAGCTTCTTCTTCAGCTCGCGCAGGCTCACGGTGACGGTTTTGCCGTTTACGGTGTGGGTGCCTTCACCCAGTAGGTGCCAGTAGCTGGTCAGCTCGATCAGATCGTCGTAGAAGTGGGAGATGCCTTCCGCACGCTTCAGGATCTGTTCGTTGGTGACGATATCATCGAAGACAATCGCCGGATCGTTGACGATGTTACGGATGATGTGGGTATAGGAGCGGGAGTGGATCGTCTCGGAGAACGCCCACGTCTCGACCCAGGTCTCCAGCTCCGGGATGGAGATCAGCGGCAGCAATGCCACGTTCGGGCTGCGCCCCTGGATGGAGTCCAGCAGCGTCTGATACTTCAGGTTGCTGAGGAAAATGTGCTTTTCGTGTTCCGGCAGCGCCTGGAAATCGATGCGGTCGCGTGAAACGTCAACTTCTTCCGGACGCCAGAAGAAAGAGAGTTGCTTTTCAATCAGCTTTTCGAAGATGTCATATTTTTGCTGATCGTAGCGCGCCACGTTGACCGGCTGGCCGAAGAACATCGGCTCTTTGAGCTGGTCGTTTTTCGTCTGTGAAAAGGTGGTGTATGCCATGAGTGTGTCCTGTGAGAGATTTTGTAGATCGGGCAAACAAAATCGTAGGCCGGGTAAGCGTAGCGCCACCCGGCATTTACATTAAATCTTACATGCGCCGCTTTCGCAGCCATCATCCTGAATGGACGGGGCCAGATCGTCCTGCGCATCTTCCGCACCGTCGCGGGTGTTTTGATAGTACAGGGTCTTCACGCCAAATTTGTAGGCGGTGAGCAGGTCTTTCAGCAGCTGCTGCATCGGCACTTTTCCGGACGGGAAGCGTGACGGATCGTAGTTGGTGTTGGCAGAGATCGACTGATCGATAAATTTCTGCATAATCCCCACCAGTTGCAGGTAGCCGTCGTTATTTGGCATCTCCCACAGCAGCTCGTAGTTGTTTTTCAGCAGCTCATAATCCGGTACCACCTGGCGCAGGATCCCATCTTTCGACGCTTTGATGCTGACATGACCGCGCGGCGGCTCAATACCGTTGGTGGCGTTAGAGATCTGCGAGGAGGTCTCGGACGGCATCAGGGCAGAGAGCGTGGAGTTACGCAGGCCGTGGGTCTTGATGGATTCGCGCAGGCCTTCCCAGTCAAGATGCAGCGGCTCGTTGGCGATCGCATCCAGGTCTTTCTTATAGGTATCGATCGGCAAAATGCCTTTGGAATAAGTAGTTTCATTGAACCACGGGCAGGCGCCTTGCTCTTTCGCCAGCTCGTTCGAGGCTTTCAGCAGGTAGTACTGAATGGCTTCGAAGGT
Source organism: Leclercia sp. GHBNCSD (assembly GCF_055805075.1). Lineage (NCBI taxonomy): Bacteria > Pseudomonadati > Pseudomonadota > Gammaproteobacteria > Enterobacterales > Enterobacteriaceae > Leclercia > Leclercia sp. GHBNCSD. Next base: position 3,429,419 of record NZ_JBQVYO010000001.1, read on the forward strand.
CTGGTGCGTCAGGTTATTAGCGCTGCCGTCGGAGTAGCGTTTGCCGTTTTTCGCCAGCCAGTAAGCATAGTTAATGACGCCAATACCCAGGGTACGACGACCCATCGCACCACGTTTTGCCGCCGGGATTGGGTAATCCTGGTAATCCAGCAGCGCATCCAGGGCGCGAACCGCCAGCACCGCCAGCTCTTCCAGTTCGTCCAGGCTATTGATGGCGCCCAGGTTGAACGCGGAGAGCGTGCACAGGGCGATTTCGCCGTTTTCGTCGTTCACATCTTCCAGCGGTTTGGTCGGCAGGGCGATCTCCAGACACAGGTTGGACTGGCGCACTGGCGCAACGATCGGATCGAACGGGCTGTGGGTGTTGCAGTGATCGACGTTCTGAATGTAGATACGGCCGGTAGAGGCACGTTCCTGCATCATCAGGGAGAACAGTTCAACCGCTTTCACACGCTGTTTACGGATGCTGTCGTCTTTTTCATATTTGCTGTACAGACGCTCGAACTCATCCTGATCGGCAAAGAAGGCGTCATACAGGCCCGGAACATCGGACGGGCTGAAGAGGGTAATATCTTCACCTTTCAGCAGACGGGTATACATCAGCTTGTTGATCTGTACGCCGTAGTCCATGTGACGCACGCGGTTGCCTTCCACGCCACGGTTGTTTTTCAGCACCAGCAGGCTTTCTACTTCCAGGTGCCACATTGGATAGAAGAGGGTAGCTGCACCGCCACGCACGCCGCCCTGAGAGCAGGATTTCACCGCGGTCTGGAAGTGTTTGTAGAACGGGATACAGCCGGTGTGGAACGCTTCACCGCCACGAATTGGGCTGCCCAGCGCACGAATGCGACCGGCGTTGATGCCGATACCGGCACGCTGGGAAACGTATTTCACAATGGCGCTGGAGGTCGCGTTGATGGAATCCAGGCTGTCGCCGCACTCGATCAGCACGCAGGAGCTGAACTGGCGGGTTGGGGTGCGAACGCCGGACATGATTGGCGTTGGCAGAGAAATCTTGAACGTGGAAACCGCATCGTAGAAACGCTTCACGTATTCCAGACGGGTTTCACGCGGGTAGTTCGAGAACAGGCAGGCCGCCACCAGAATGTAGAGGAACTGAGCGCTTTCGTAGATCTCGCCGGTCACGCGGTTCTGGACCAGGTATTTCCCTTCCAGCTGTTTCACCGCGGCGTAGGAGAAGTTCATATCACGCCAGTGATCGATGAACCCGTCCATCTGCTTGAACTCTTCTTCCGTGTAGTCTTCCAGCAGATGCGTGTCGTACTTGCCAAGCTCGACCATCTTCACGACATGATCGAACAGCGCTGGCGGCTCAAACTGACCGTAGGCTTTTTTACGCAGGTGGAAAATCGCCAGACGGGCAGCGAGGTACTGATAATCCGGCGCGTCGCGGGAGATGAGATCCGCCGCGGCTTTGATAATGGTTTCGTGGATATCAGACGTTTTGATGCCGTCATAGAACTGGATATGGGAGCGCAGTTCAACCTGGGAGATCGATACGTTATTCAGTCCTTCTGCTGCCCAGTCGAGAACTCGATGGATTTTGTCCAGATTGATACGCTCGGTGGTACCGTCGCGCTTTGTCACCAGCAGACTCTGATTCATGTGGGTTTTTACCTGTCCGTGAAAATGAAAATATCCCCCGCTTATCCACAGCCTTCTGTGGATAAATACTACATATAGGGGTTTTACAATAAGGATAACGCAAGATGGTGAGTATTCTAGTAAGGATTCTTTTGAGTACAAGAGTTGATTTTGAGGTTAAATTGAGGTTGTTAAAGCGTAAAAAAGCGTAAGTCCTCGTACCGTAAGGCCTGGAAGACATGTCAATATTCCAGAAAAAAAAATGAAAATTTGATCGACTGCTGATTTCTTCAACGGGCTGTCAAAAATGCGCAACAAACTGCTGCGCATTCGTCAGAAAAAGAGTAATTACTCTTGCTCTTTTTTGGCGGTGGTATGGAGCATGTAGTTAACGTCCACGCCTGGCGCCAGTTTGAATTTGTCGGTCAGGGGATTGTAGTGCAGGCCGGTCATATGCTGTTCTTTAAGCCAGGTGTTGTCGACCCAGCTCAGTAATTCTGCCGGCTTGATGAATTTTTTCACGTCGTGCGTGCCTTTTGGCACCATTCGCAGCACGTACTCTGCGCCAACCACCGCCATCAGCCAGGCCTTGCCGTTGCGGTTGATGGTGGAGAAGAACACCTGACCGCCCGGCTTCACCAGCGCGGCACAGGCTTTCACCACCGATTGCGGATCGGGAACATGCTCCAGCATCTCCATGCAGGTGACGATGTCGTACTGGTGGGCGTGCTCCGCCGCATGGGCTTCAACCGTTTCCTGCACGTACTCCACCTGGATACCGCTCTCCAGCGCGTGCAGACGTGCTACCTGCAGTGGCTCGAAGCCCATATCCAGCCCGGTCACCGTGGCGCCTTCGCGCGCCATGCTCTCGGCCAGGATGCCGCCGCCGCACCCCACATCAAGCACTTTTTTACCGAACAGGCCGCCGGAACGCTCCGCGATATAGCCCAGGCGCAGAGGGTTAATGCGGTGCAGCGGTTTGAACTCACCTTCAAGATCCCACCAGCGCGAGGCCACGGCTTCAAATTTGGCGATCTCTTCGTGGTCGACGTTGTCAGCCATCGGGGATTTTTCCGCATTCATGGACGCTTTTACTCCGTAATTTAAAGACGAGGAAGTATATCAGGATAACAAAGCAAATTAGTTTAAACCTAAGCGGGTGTGTTATAATTTCCGACCTTTGAATCCGGGATACAGTAGAGGGATAGCGGTTAGATGAGCGACCTTGCGAGAGAAATTACACCGGTTAACATCGAGGAAGAGCTGAAGAGCTCCTATCTGGATTATGCGATGTCGGTCATTGTTGGCCGTGCGCTGCCGGATGTCCGCGATGGACTTAAGCCGGTACACCGTCGCGTACTATACGCCATGAACGTATTGGGCAATGACTGGAATAAAGCGTACAAAAAATCTGCCCGTGTCGTTGGTGACGTAATCGGTAAATACCATCCTCATGGTGATTCCGCGGTGTACGACACTATCGTCCGTATGGCGCAGCCGTTCTCGCTGCGTTACATGCTGGTTGATGGTCAGGGTAACTTCGGTTCTATCGACGGCGACTCCGCTGCGGCAATGCGTTATACGGAAATCCGCCTGGCGAAGATTGCCCATGAGCTGATGGCCGATCTGGAAAAAGAGACGGTAGATTTTGTCGACAACTATGACGGCACGGAAAAAATTCCTGACGTTATGCCGACGAAGATCCCTAACCTGCTGGTAAACGGTTCGTCCGGTATCGCCGTAGGTATGGCGACCAACATTCCGCCGCACAACATCACCGAAGTGATTAACGGCTGCCTGGCCTATATCGAGGATGAAGAGATCAGCATTGAAGGGCTGATGGAACACATCCCGGGCCCGGACTTCCCGACCGCCGCCATCATTAATGGCCGTCGCGGTATCGAAGAGGCCTACCGTACCGGTCGCGGCAAGATCTATATTCGTGCCCGCGCCGAAGTCGAAGCGGATGCCAAATCTGGCCGTGAGACCATTATCGTCCACGAAATTCCGTATCAGGTGAACAAAGCGCGCCTGATCGAGAAGATTGCCGAGCTGGTTAAAGAGAAACGTATTGAAGGTATCAGCGCGCTGCGTGATGAGTCTGACAAAGACGGCATGCGTATCGTGATTGAAATCAAACGTGACGCGGTAGGGGAAGTGGTGCTTAACAACCTCTATTCCCTGACTCAGCTTCAGGTCTCCTTCGGTATTAACATGGTGGCACTGCACCATGGTCAGCCGAAGATCATGAACCTGAAAGACATTCTGAGCGCGTTCGTGCGTCACCGCCGTGAAGTGGTGACCCGTCGGACTATTTTCGAACTGCGTAAAGCCCGCGATCGTGCGCACATCCTTGAAGCGCTGGCGGTGGCCCTGGCAAACATCGATCCGATCATCGAACTGATCCGTCGTGCGCCAACCCCTGCCGAAGCGAAAGCGGGCCTGATCGCCCAGCCGTGGGATCTGGGCAACGTCTCTGCGATGCTGGAACGTGCCGGTGACGATGCCGCGCGTCCTGAGTGGCTGGAGCCGCAGTACGGTATTCGCGAGGGCAAATACTGGCTGACCGAACAGCAGGCCCAGGCGATTCTGGATCTGCGTCTGCAGAAACTGACCGGCCTTGAGCATGAAAAACTGCTCGACGAGTACAAAGAGCTGCTGGAGCAGATCGCTGAGCTGCTGCATATCCTCGGCAGCGCCGATCGTCTGATGGAGGTGATCCGCGAGGAGCTGGAGCTGATCCGCGATCAGTTCGGCGACGAGCGTCGCACGGAAATTACCGCCAACTCCGCGGATATCAACATCGAAGACCTGATCAACCAGGAAGACGTTGTGGTTACCCTGTCTCACCAGGGCTACGTGAAGTACCAGCCGTTAACCGACTATGAAGCACAGCGTCGTGGCGGTAAGGGCAAATCAGCGGCACGTATTAAAGAAGAAGACTTTATCGACCGCCTGCTGGTGGCCAACACCCATGACACCATCCTCTGCTTCTCCAGCCGGGGCCGTCTGTACTGGATGAAGGTTTATCAGCTGCCGGAAGCGAGCCGTGGCGCCCGTGGACGTCCAATTGTCAACCTGCTGCCGCTGGAACAAAACGAACGTATTACGGCGATCCTGCCGGTTCGCGAGTACGCTGAAGGGGTGAACGTCTTTATGGCGACCGCCAGCGGTACGGTGAAGAAAACCGCCCTGACCGAGTTCAGCCGCCCACGTTCTGCCGGCATTATCGCCGTCAACCTGAACGAAGGCGATGAACTGATTGGCGTGGATCTGACCTCCGGCTCCGATGAAGTGATGCTCTTCTCTGCCGCCGGTAAAGTGGTGCGCTTCAAAGAGAACGCGGTGCGCGCCATGGGCCGTACGGCGACCGGTGTCCGCGGGATCAAACTGGCGGGCGAAGACAGCGTGGTCTCCCTGATTGTTCCACGTGGCGAAGGCGCAATCCTCACCGTCACCCAGAATGGTTACGGTAAGCGTACTGCCCAGGACGAATATCCAACCAAGTCCCGTGGCACGCAGGGCGTTATCTCGATTAAAGTCACCGAGCGCAACGGTTCCGTTGTGGGCGCGGTACAGGTCGATGATGCCGACCAGATCATGATGATTACCGATGCCGGTACGCTGGTGCGTACCCGTGTGTCGGAAATTAGCGTGGTCGGGCGTAACACCCAGGGCGTGATCCTCATCCGTACTGCGGAAGATGAAAACGTGGTGGGTCTGCAGCGTGTTGCTGAGCCAGTGGATGACGAAGAGCTCGATTCAATCGACGGTAGCGTGGCAGAAGGTGACGATGAAATCGCGCCGGAAGCGGAAATCGACGATGATGCGGTAGATGATGCCGAAGAGTAATCTCTTCTGACGACAAAGGGCCGGTTTCCGGCCCTTTTCTTTTGTCGCGGCGCTGAATTGCAGACAACCGAACGTTGCGACGGCGGCGATTTACCGCTACCTTAACCCATTCCTTGTCAACCTGACGGCGGAGCCTCGCCCCCTTGAAATACCTCGTCTCCTTTCGAACCACGCTGAAAGTTTCTCGCTATCTTTTTCGGGCGCTGGCGCTCCTGATTTGGGTGCTTATCGCGCTTTTTTCGGTGTTTTACATCGTCAATGCGCTGCACCAGAAGGAGGCGGAGATCCGTCAGGAGTTTAACCTCAGCTTCGATCAGTCCCAGCGCTATATTCAGCGCACCGCGGACGTCATGAAGGAGCTCAAGTATATCGCCGAGAATCGTCTGACGGCGGAGAATGGCGTTCTGGCTATCCGCGGGCGCGACAGTAAGGCGGACGTTCCCAACTTTGAGCCGCTTTTCCCCGACTCTGACTGCTCGGCGATGGGCTCCGCATGGCGGGGATCGCTGGAGTCACTGGCCTGGTTTATGCGCTACTGGCGCGATAACTTCTCGGCAGCCTATGACCTGAACCGCGTCTTCCTGATTGGCAGCGAAAATCTCTGTATGGCCGATTTTGGCCTGCGCGATGTGCCGGTAGACCGTGACAGCGCGCTGAAAAGCCTGCACGAGCGGATCATCAAGTACCGTAACGCGCCGCAGGATGAACGCGGTAATAATCTGTTCTGGATAAGCCAGGGGCCGCGTTCAGGGGTAGGGTACTTCTATGCCCTGACGCCGGTCTATCTGGGCAACCGTCTGCAGGCGATGCTCGGTATCGAGCAGACTATCCGCATGGAGAACTTTTTCACCCCGGGTAATCTGCCGATGGGCGTCACCATTCTTGATGAAAATGGTCACTCTCTTATTTCGCTGGCCGGGCCGGAATCGCGGCTGAAGGTTGATCCTCGCTGGATGCAGGAGCGCTCATGGTTTGGTTACAGCGCCGGTTTTCGTGACCTGGTGTTGAAAAAAAGCCTGCCGCCTTCGTCGCTGAGCATTGTTTACTCCGTACCGGTGGATATGGTGCTGGAGCGTATTCGGATGCTGATCCTCAACTCGGTACTGCTGAACGTGCTGGTGGGGATTGCGCTATTTACCCTCGCGCGGATGTACGAGCGTAAAATCTTTATTCCGGCGGAGATCGATGCCCAGCGTCTTGAAGAGCATGAGCAGTTTAACCGTAAGATTGTTGCCTCTGCGCCGGTGGGGATCTGTATTTTACGCACCCTTGACGGGACCAATATCCTCAGTAACGAGCTGGCGCATAACTATCTCAATATGCTCACCCATGAGGACCGACAGCGGCTGACGCAGATTATCTGTGGGCAGCAGGTCAACTTCGTCGATGTCCTGACCAGTAACAACACCAACCTGCAGATAAGCTTTGTCCATTCGCGCTATCGCAATGAGAACGTGGCGATCTGCGTGCTGGTGGATGTCTCCGCGCGCGTCAAAATGGAAGAGTCATTGCAGGATATGGCCCAGTCCGCCGAACAGGCCAGCCAGTCGAAATCGATGTTCCTTGCCACCGTCAGTCACGAATTGCGTACTCCGCTCTACGGGATTATCGGTAACCTCGATCTGCTGCAGACCAAAGAGTTGCCGCGTGGCGTTGACCGTCTGGTGACGGCGATGAACAACTCCTCCAGCCTGCTGCTGAAAATCATCAGCGACATTCTCGACTTCTCTAAGATCGAGTCCGAGCAGCTAAAAATTGAACCGCGCGAATTCTCGCCGCGCGAGGTGATGAACCATATCAGCGCCAACTACCTGCCGCTGGTGGTGCGTAAGCAGCTGGGGCTGTACTGCTTTATTGAGCCAGACGTGCCGCTAACGTTGCAGGGCGATCCGATGCGCCTGCAGCAGGTGATCTCCAACCTGCTCAGCAACGCCATTAAGTTCACCGATATGGGCTGCATTGTGATGCATGTCGCCAAAGCGGGGGACTACCTGAGCATTCGCGTACGCGACACCGGGGTGGGTATTCCGGCCAAAGAGGTGGTCAAACTCTTCGACCCGTTCTTCCAGGTGGGGACGGGGGTTCAGCGCAACTTCCAGGGCACCGGGCTGGGGCTGGCGATCTGTGAAAAACTGATCAGCATGATGGACGGCGATATCTCGGTGGATACCGAACCGGGCATGGGCAGTCAGTTTACTATCCGTATTCCACTTTATGCGGCGCAGTCTCCGGGCAACATGCTGATTGAGGGATTAAGCGATAAACGCTGCTGGCTGGCGGTGAATAATGCCTCGCTGTATGCCTACCTGGAGTCTCTGCTGGGCTCATACGGCATTCGGGTGGCGCGCTACGCCGGCCAAACCCCGGACGCGGAAGATATGCTTCTCACCGACGATGAGCTGACGAAGCCGTGGCAGGGTAAAGCGGCGGTGATCTTCTGCCGGCGCCATATCGGTATCGCCCTGGAGCGTGCGCACGGCGAATGGGTGAACAGCGTGGCCTCGCCACATGAGCTGATTACACTGCTGGCGCGCATCTATCGTGTGGAAATGGACAGCGCGGACGGAACAGCCTCGCTGCCGTCGCCGGAATCTGAGCAGTCGTTGAATGAGGATATGATGATCCTGGTGGTGGACGACCATCCGATTAACCGCCGCCTGCTGGCCGATCAGCTCGGCTCGCTGGGCTATCAGTGTAAAACGGCGAATGACGGCGTGGATGCCCTCAATGTGCTGAGCAAAAACCATATCGACATTGTCCTGAGTGATGTGAACATGCCGAATATGGACGGCTATCGCCTGACCCAGCGTATCCGCCAGCTCGGTCTGACGCTGCCGGTGGTGGGTGTCACCGCTAACGCGCTGGCAGAGGAGAAGCAGCGCTGTCTGGAATCGGGGATGGATAGCTGTCTTTCCAAGCCGGTAACGCTGGATGTCCTGAAACAGACGCTGTCGGTGTACGCGGAGCGGGTGAGAAGAGCGCGGGGATAAAAAAAGCCCAGAAATGGGCTTTTTTATTATTGCCGGGTGGCGCTGACGCTTACCCGGCCTACGCTACCTGTAGGCCCGTGCAAGCGAAGCGCCGCCGGGCATGTAGCTTATTACTCTTTATCCGCCGGACTCAGGGTCACGGAAGAGAGATAGTTCAGCAGGGCGATATCGTTCTCCACACCCAGCTTCATCATCGCCGATTTTTTCTGGCTACTGATGGTCTTGATACTGCGGTTCAGCTTCTTGGCAATTTCGGTCACCAGGAAACCTTCGGCAAACAGACGCAGGACTTCACTCTCTTTTGGCGACAGGCGTTTGTCACCGTAACCGCCGGCGCTGATTTTTTCCAGCAGGCGGGAGACGCTTTCCGGCGTGAATTTTTTCCCTTTCTGCAGCGCGGCCAGCGCTTTCGGCAGATCGGTCGGCGCGCCCTGTTTCAGGACGATGCCTTCGATATCGAGATCCAGAACCGCGCTTAAAATCGCCGGGTTATTGTTCATGGTCAGCACGATGATCGAAATGCTCGGGAAATGGCGCTTGATGTATTTGATCAGCGTAATCCCGTCACCGTACTTATCTCCAGGCATGGAAAGGTCGGTGATGAGCACGTGCGCATCAAGCTTAGGCAGGTTATTAATCAGTGCTGTGGAATCTTCAAATTCGCCAACTACATTCACCCACTCGATCTGTTCAAGTGATTTGCGAATACCGAACAGTACAATCGGATGGTCATCGGCAATAATTACGTTCATATTGTTCATGTATAGGGCTACCTTGCTACAGCAAGCTTTTGACGTAGGCGTCAATGTCGCTGATGTATTTTTCTATGCTGGCGGCATCTTTCTCACGAATTAGATGTTCCAGCGTTTCACATAATTGCTTGCCTGGAACCAGATTAAGCATGGCAAACACCCCTTTGAGCCGGTGTGCTGTCTGAGCCAGCGCCGCGAAGTCGTTCACGGCCGATTCAGTATACAACCTCTTAACATCATCTGGAACTGTGTCTACAAAGAGCGAATAATATCCGCTGGCATGAAGTTCAGCATTTTCATTGCCGCCCAGTGGGGATTCCGGGATCGTTTCCTGCGCCAGTTGCTCTTCTATTAGTTGTAGTACAGCTTCCTGCATAGCATTGCTCATATTAAAGTTGACGCGCACCTGGCCGGGGCCAATTTTCCGCACGCCTGGCTCATCATCGCTTAAAAGCAAGCCCGAGGCAGTAAGATTAGACGGATTATCTGTTAAAAAGAGATCATATTCTTGACTTGCCAGCCGTTCGTCCGGCGAGATACAGCTCGCCCCCCAGTTTTCCAGCTGACGAACCACAATGTTACGGATCTCGTTTGAGGTCACATCCACCATTATTACCACATCATCCAGCAGGCGTTCATCCTCCTCCGCATCCTGCGGGCTGGCCGCCATTTTAACGTGAAGAGAGTAACGGGTGCCCAGCGACTCACGCGCTTTGATATTCAGATGGCCGCCAAGCTTACGCGCCAGCTGATCGCAGAGCCAGAAGGTGAGGGCATTGGCTTTGCCATAGTTATCGCCCTGAGTCTCGTTAAGGAACGGGAAGTGCAGGTTATCAATTTCGCTGGCCGTCACCCCTTCGCCGGTATCCAGAATGCGGAAGGTGAGGCGGTCGTCAGCCGATTCATCGCTGCTCACTTCAAGGGTAATTTTGCCGATCTGGGTGGTAGTGACCGCGTACTGGATCAGCATCAGCAGAATGCGGCGCAGGGCGTCGCGGTCGCCATGACGCTCATCGTTCGCGCGCAGCGGATTGTTGATCAGCAGTTGAAGCCCTTTACGCTTGATGACTGGCAGTACCTCCGGCACCACTTCATCAATCAGATCCTGAATGGAAAACAGCGACGCCGTGCTCTTCCAGGTATCATTTTCCAGCATGTTGGCAAGCTGGATCTCATCCACCAGCCGTACCAGCGTATCGGCATGAGCGGACAGCTGCATGCTCTCCGGGGTGGATAAATGGGCGGCTTCGCTGGCAAGCGCCTTCAGCGGCAGCTTGAACGCTTCGCCGATATTTTGCATAAACGCTGCGCGGCCCTGCTGGTTTTTCTCATACAGCCTTTGCGCCTGCTTGAGCTTTTTATTCACCAGCACCTCGCGATCCTGATCGCGAATAATGAATATTTGCGTGCGCGACGCCACCTGGCTGCGGAACTGGCGGATCTCGTACAGCTCATTATTAATCGTGGCCTGAATCACCCCCTGGTGCTGATCCGCCATGCTGGTGATGTTTTGCAGATTCAGGTGGGGCAGCAGGTGGTCGGCAATTTTGTTGCTGATCACCGTGCGGTTAGCCTCCTGATCGTGCACCAACAGGCCGAGCGGCAGCACAGAGACAATCTCTTCATTCAGCGCGCGCAGGACGCGCAGCTCATTATGGGTACCGGCTGCCACGGGAACATCGCTCTGGCGACCCGGCTGCGAACGGAAGGTGCTGTAACCGAACAGCGCCAGCGCCAGCAGACCAATATTGAGCAGCAGCGGCAACAGGATATTTTGCAGCGTATCCAGCAGCAGCGTGCCGAAAGGCACCTGCCAGACCAGACGCATGCCGGTGGTGTTCAGGGCGGAAGCAATTTCGATTTTCGAACCATTAAAGGAGATGGAGACGCTGTCAGGGCTCTCTTTATCCGTTGGCGCGCGCATATTTTGCACGCTATTGTCCTGCTCCAGGCGGAAACTTTCCAGCGGCATATCCGGCGGGATCAGATCGTTGATGGGCAGATCAAAGGCCACCACCGTGGCCAGATGGCCTGGCTGATTGAACGTCGTACGCAGGGTGAAGTAGTGGCCATTTTGCCATGCCAGTCGGCGCAGGGAGGAGAAACTTTCGCGCTCATCCAAAGCGTTAGCCTGCTGGAGCATCTCCGCGCGACGGGAATCGACAATATTACCCACCGTAGACTCTTTAAACCCGGAAGAGAGATCTTTAAGTGGCAGGGTGGAGATCAGGATCATGCTGTTGTCCTGACCGTTGAGATAGTACATCGACCAGGGAACAGTCTCCGCGCCCCAAAGCGTATCCAGATAGGTCGACATGCGCTGGGTCATCTCCAGCGTGGCGCTGTCGTGGGAACCGAAAATCAGGGCTTCGGTTTTGCGTCGCGTCTTCTCAAGATAGTAGACGTCCTGTTTCAGGCGCGTCTCCTGCAAACCTTCAGCAGAGGAGGTGGTAGGGGTTGCCGCGATGTTGTCATAAATCTGCCAGGTGGCGTAGCGCCAGGTGTCGATGCGTTTATGCAGCGCGTGGCTGATATCGACAATCTGATAGCTGCGGTCTTTGAGCCAGGTGTTCACGGCGCTCTGCACCATTACGCCCATGGTCACTAACAGCACAACGATCAATAGAAGAAAGAAACGAGTAATGCTGCCCGGGAGCAGGGAAAACTTGTTCGCGGCTGTGGTTTCAGACTGACTCATTGATGTGTTTAACCCGTTATGGCTGCGCTTCAGGCGAATAGGGCAGTATAAAGCGTAATAATCGAATTTCCAGCCTCACGCCACTACCGGGGCTGACTTTTTCATGTCGCTGTGAGACGAAAATGGACTGTTTTAAATCTGTACGCTCAGATAAAAATTGTACAAATAAGTCCCAATATAGGAAAAAAATAGCACGAATAAACAAGAAATTAAAATCACCATGAAATTTATGCGCCTAAAAATAGCAAGCGAAGATTTAATTAATAGTCGTTATAGTTTCAGGCAGGTAGCACAAATTATTCAAGTTTGCGTAAAGATGAGTAAAAAAAAACCGAATGCATTGCATTCGGTTCAATTCTGGATAAACAGACATTCAAATCTGAATGACGGTAATAAATAAAGTTAATGATGATAGCGGTAAATATTTTAGTCGCCGCTGCGGTTTTTGTTTTATCAATCAGTGCTATAATTTGTTTTTGGATAAGTGATTGATTTTTATGATTTATTTTGTGTTTTTGATTATTGGTGCTCTATTTTTTAACTAAATGTGCGGCCAAAAAGTTCCCTAAAATTTACAAATTGAAACATCTATGTGGCAATATGAAACATCTTAAAAGTTTTCGTATCATATTCTTATTGGATTATTCTGTTTTTTTGCGGAGAATGAACTTGCCGACTGGTTAAGAGGGTTAATCAGTAAGCAGTGGTAATAAAAGACATATAACAGAGGGTTAAAATAATGAAAGTTAAAGTACTGTCCCTCCTGGTACCAGCACTGCTGGTAGCAGGCGCAGCGAATGCGGCTGAAATTTACAACAAAGACGGCAACAAATTAGATCTCTACGGTAAAGTAGACGGTCTGCACTATTTCTCTGATGACGATGGCGCTGATGGCGATCAGACTTACATGCGTCTCGGCTTCAAAGGCGAAACTCAGGTTAACGACCAGATCACTGGCTACGGTCAGTGGGAATACCAGATTCAGGGCAACACCACCGAGAGCGACAACCAGTCCTGGACGCGTGTGGCCTTCGCAGGTCTGAAGTTCGCTGAAGCAGGTTCTTTCGACTACGGTCGTAACTACGGCGTAATCTATGACGTCACCTCCTGGACTGACGTTCTGCCAGAATTCGGCGGCGACACTTACGGTGCCGATAACTTCCTGCAATCCCGTGGTAACGGCGTTGCTACCTACCGTAACCAGGACTTCTTCGGTCTGGTTGATGGCCTGAACTTTGCTCTGCAGTATCAGGGTAAAAACGGCAGCGTCAGCGGTGAAAACGTGGGCGGTCGTAGCCTGCTGAAACAGAACGGCGACGGCTTCGGCGGCTCCCTGACTTACGATCTGGGCGAAGGCTTCAGCGTAGGTGCGGCAGCAGCCTCTTCTAAACGTACCGCAGACCAGAACGGTCCACGCGTTTACGGCCGTGGCGACCGTGCTGAAGTGTACAGCGGCGGCCTGAAATATGACGCAAACAACCTGTACCTGGCAGCGCAGTACTCCCAGACCTACAATGCAACCCGTTTCGGTGACTCTCAGTCCGACCGCGCTAATGCTGTTTACGGCTTTGCCAACAAAGCACAGAACTTCGAAGTGGTTGCACAGTACCAGTTCGACTTCGGTCTGCGTCCATCCGTGGCTTACCTGCAGTCTAAAGGTAAGGACATCGAAGGCAACGGCGACCAGGATCTGCTGAAATATGTTGATGTGGGCGCGACTTACTACTTCAACAAAAACATGTCCACCTATGTTGATTACAAAATCAACCTGCTGGATGAAAACGCCTTCACCGACCGTGCAGGCATCAGCACCGATGACATCGTAGCACTGGGTCTGGTTTACCAGTTCTAAGTCTTACGTACTCTTGCGAAAGGGGCCAAATGGCCCCTTTTTTTGGTTTTACCGTCAGGCCCTTACAAAGCCTGCTTTTTGGTGTACTCTTGCCGGTCTCAGGCTTGAGGATAATAACGAATGGAAATTACTTTTTTACGTGTCGGCTTGCTGGCAACACTTTTTATGCTGACCGCGTGTGACGCACCTGCTCCCTCTGCAAAGAACGAAACCGCCGCCGCGACGGTGCTGGAAGGGAAAACGATGGGCACCTTCTGGCGCGTCAGCGCCATCGATCTCTCCGCTGCCCGGGCGGAAGAGCTGCGCGGGAAGATCCAGGCTCAGCTGGACGGCGATGACCAACTGATGTCCACCTATAAAAACGACTCCGCACTGATGCGCTTTAATCAGTCGAAGAGTACGTCGCCCTGGCCGGTGAGCGAAGCGATGGCGGACATTGTCACCGAATCGCTGCGGGTGGGCTACAAAACTAACGGCGCAATGGATATTACCGTCGGTCCCCTGGTTAACCTTTGGGGCTTTGGCCCAAACAAGCAGCCGGTGAAAACCCCCGATCAGGCGCAGATTGACGATGCCCGGGCGCAAACGGGGCTGCAGCATCTGTCCGTGATTAATCAGTCCGGCCAGCAGTATCTGCAAAAAGATATTCCCGATCTGTTTGTCGATCTCTCCACGGTGGGCGAAGGCTACGCCGCCGATCACCTGGCCCGGCTAATGGCCGAAGAGGGGATCTCGCGCTATCTGGTGTCGGTAGGCGGGGCGCTGGTCAGCCGGGGCATGAACGCCAGCGATAAGCCCTGGCGCGTGGCGATCCAGAAGCCGACCGATGAGCAAAACGCCGTGCAGGCCATTCTCGATATCAACGGCCACGGGATCAGCACCTCCGGCAGCTACCGCAACTATTATGAGCTGGACGGAAAACGCATTTCGCACGTAATCGATCCGCAGACCGGCCGTCCGATTACCCACAACCTGGTGTCGGTGACGGTAATCTCCCCGACGGCCCTGGAGGCCGATGCCTGGGATACCGGCCTGATGGTGCTGGGGACGGAAAAAGCCAAAGAGGTCGTGCGTCAGCAAGGGCTGGCTGTCTATATGATCACCCGGGAAGGGGAGGGCTTCAAAACCTGGATGTCCCCGCAGTTCGCCAGTTTCCTCGTTAACGGGAAGAATTAAAAAGCAAGGTTGCGGGTTTTTGTCGGCTGGCGCTCAGGCAGGCTATGAGTATGCTTACAGTAGGAGCCGATCATGAAAAAGCCGAACCTGAATAATGATGATGAACGCTGGCTGGCGGTGCTGGCCCGCGATGAGAGTGCCGATGGTCAGTTTGTGTTTGCCGTGCAGACCACCGGCATCTTCTGCCGTCCCTCCTGCCGGGCTCGCCATGCTCTGCGTGAGAATGTCCGCTTTTATCCTGATGCCCACCGTGCGGAGCTGGCGGGTTTTCGCCCCTGCAAACGCTGTCGCCCGGATCAACAGGACCCGCAGGCGCAGCGCGCCGCCACCATCGAAAAAGCCTGCCGGTTGCTGGAGCAGGAGCAACCTTTGACCCTTGAGCAGCTGGCGCAGCAGGTGGCGATGAGCCCGTATCATCTTCATCGTCTGTTCAAATCCTCGACCGGAATGACCCCGAAAGCCTGGCAGCAGGCGGCCCGGGCGAAACGGCTACGCCATGCCCTTGCGCAGGGGGATAAAATTACCGACTCCGTGCTGGCAGCGGGTTTCCCCGACAGCAGCAGCTACTATCGCAACGCCGATGCCACGCTGGGGATGACCGCGAAGCAGTACCGCAACGGCGGGGAAGAGACCACCGTGCGCTACGCCCTGAGCGACTGTACGCTGGGGCGGTGCCTGGTGGCGGAGAGCGTGCGGGGGATCTGCGCCATTTTACCCGGCGATGACGACAGCACGCTGATTGCCGAGCTGGAGACCCTTTTTCCTCACGCCCGGCGGGAACAGGCAGATGCCGCCTTTGCCGCCCGCGTCGCCCGGGTGATCGCCAGCGTGGATAACCACGCCGTGGCGCTCCCCCTGCCGCTGGATATTCGCGGCACCGCTTTTCAGCGCCAGGTCTGGCAAGCTCTGCGAGCCATACGTAGCGGCGAGACGGCAAGCTATCAACAGGTGGCAAACGCCATTGGCCATCCTGGCGCGGTGCGGGCGGTGGCCCGGGCCTGTGCCGCCAACACGCTGGCGGTTATCATCCCTTGTCACCGGGTGGTGCGTAGTGATGGTGGGCTCTCGGGCTACCGCTGGGGCACGGCCCGCAAAGCGGCGCTGCTGCGTCGGGAAGCGAAAAAAGAGGAGGTGTGATGCTCGATCTCTTTGCAGATGAACAACCCTGGCAGGAGCCGCTGGCGCCCGGTGCGGTGATCCTGCGCCGCTTCGCCCGGGCTGGGGCGCTTGCATTAATGCAGGCAATCGAACAGGTGGCTACCGTCTCGCCGTTCCGCCAGATGGTCACCCCCGGGGGCTACACCATGTCGGTGGCAATGACCAACTGCGGCGGGCTGGGCTGGACCACCAATCAGCGGGGCTATCTCTACTCCCCAAAAGACCCGCTTACCGACGCCCTCTGGCCGCCGATGCCGGAGGCGTTCGCTACCCTGTGCCACGATGCTGCCTGCGCGGCGGGCTACCCTGAGTTCCAGCCGGACGCCTGTCTCATCAACCGCTACGCGATTGGGGCTAAGCTCTCATTGCATCAGGATAAAGATGAAGCGGACCTGCGGGCGCCGATTGTCTCAGTCTCCCTCGGCCTGCCGGCGGTATTCCAGTTTGGCGGATTACGGCGTAACGATCCCCTTAAACGTCTGCTGCTGGAGCATGGCGACGTGGTGGTCTGGGGTGGGGCATCACGACTGTTTTATCATGGTATTCAGCCGCTTAAGCCTGGTACGCATCCTCTTACCGGCGACTGTCGCTACAACCTGACCTTCCGCCAGGCGGCGGATAGCGAATAAAAATAAGAATTATTCTTGATGTAAACGGCGAGCAGTTTACACTGCTGGCTGTTTTTTCTTGTCTGGATTGCTCTGCATGGAACTCCTGTTACTGGTCTGGCGCCAATACCGCTGGCCGTTTATCGCGGTGATGGCATTGAGCTTGCTCAGCGCCGCGCTGGGTATTGGGCTTATCGCCTTTATCAACCTGCGTTTGATTGAAACTGTTGATACCACCCTGATGGTGCTGCCGGAATTTCTCGGCCTGCTGGTCCTGCTGATGGCCGTCACCCTCGGCTCGCAGCTGGCGCTCACGACGCTCGGTCACCACTTTGTCTACCGCCTGCGCAGCGAGTTCATCAAGCGGATTCTGGATACTCAGGTTGAACGCGTCGAGCAACTGGGCAGCGCCTCGCTGCTGGCCGGACTGACTAGCGACGTACGTTCGATCACCATCGCCTTTGTGCGTCTGCCGGAGCTGGTGCAGGGGATCATCCTGACCTTTGGATCGGCGGTCTATCTGGCCTGGCTCTCCACCAAAATGCTGGCCATCACTGCCCTGTGGATTGCGATCACCATCTGGGGCGGCTACCTGCTGGTGTCGCGCGTCTACAAACATATGGCGGTGCTGCGCGAAACCGAAGATAAGCTCTACAACGACTATCAGACGGTGCTGGAAGGGCGCAAAGAGCTGACCCTGAACCGCGAGCGCGCCGAGCACATCTTCAATAATCTCTATATCCCGGATGCCCGTGAGTATCGCCACCATATCGTGCGGGCCGATACCTTCCACCTGAGCGCGGTCAACTGGTCGAATATCATGATGCTGGGGGCGATTGGCCTGGTCTTCTGGATGGCAAACAGCCTCGGCTGGGCGGATACCAACGTCGCCGCGACCTATTCGCTGACGCTGCTGTTCCTGCGCACGCCCCTGCTCTCGGCTGTCGGTGCGCTGCCGACCCTGCTCAGCGCCCAGGTGGCCTTTAACAAACTGCGCAAGTTTGCCCTGGCGCCGTACAAACCTGAGTTCCCGCGCCCTGAGGCCTTCCCAAACTGGCAGACGCTGGAGCTGCGCAACGTCACCTTCCAGTATCAGGACAACGCCTTCTCCGTCGGGCCGGTAAATTTAACCCTTAAGCGCGGTGAGCTGCTGTTCCTGATTGGCGGCAACGGCAGCGGCAAATCGACGCTGGCGATGCTGCTGACCGGCCTGTATCAGCCCCAGTCGGGCGAGATCCTGCTGGACGGTAAACCGCTCAGCGCTGAAAAACCGGAGGATTACCGCAAGCTCTTCTCGGCGGTGTTTACCGACGTCTGGCTGTTCGATCAACTGCTGGGCCCGGAAGGCAAGCAGGCCGATCCGGCGCTGGTGGAGAAGTGGCTGGCGCATCTGCAAATGTCCCACAAGCTGGAGCTGCAGGATGGCAAAATCCTCAACCTCAAGCTGTCAAAAGGGCAGAAGAAGCGCGTGGCGCTGCTGCTGGCGCTGGCGGAAGAGCGTGACATTATTCTGCTGGATGAGTGGGCTGCCGATCAGGACCCGCATTTCCGTCGCGAGTTTTACCAGGTGCTGCTGCCGCTGATGCAGCAGATGGGCAAAACCATCTTCGCCATCAGCCATGACGACCACTACTTTATCCATGCTGACCGTCTGCTTGAGATGCGCAGCGGCCAGCTGACGGAACTGACCGGCGCGGAGCGTGATGCCGCGTCGCGTGATGCGGTAGCCCGTACCGCCTGAGCGTAACTGTGCCGGGTGGTGGCTTCGCCTCACCCGGCCTGCGATCTTGTTTTCCCCGCCTGCTGTTTTTTTAACCTCTCCTCTCATCCGTTTATTAAAATTTACACAACCCCACGCTATGCTTAATGCCAACTTATTTAATGGATTGATATTTAATGTCTGGATTAACCAAAAACAGCGCAAGGCTGCGCGATGAAGAGCGTGCGCGCCTGATCTGGCTGATGACCACCGACAAAGCGCTCACTTCCACCCTGCTGGGTAAACTGACCCTGGCTGAGCAATATGATGTCGGGACGTTAGCCGACGATATTGCTGAGGTAGGGGCGCTGGTAGCCCATTTACCGCCGCCGGATCTCGCCGACACCCTCGAAGCGCTGCCCTCGGAAGAGCGCCACGCTTTGTGGCGGCTGGTAGAGGATCACGAGCGCGGTCAGGTATTGCTGGAAGCCTCCGAAAACGTCTGGGACGATCTGATCGACGAGATGAGCGACCAGGCCATTCTCGACGCGGTACGCACCCTGGATATCGACGACCAGCTCTACATGGTCCAGCACCTGCCGCGCAACCTGACCGGACAGTTGCTGGCGTCGCTGCCGCCTCAGGATCGTGCCCGGGTCCAACAGGTGATGCACTATGAGCAGGACCGCGTCGGTGCGATCCTGGAGTTCAGCGTCATTACGGTGCGCCCTGACGTCACGCTGGGCGCGGTCCAGCGCTACCTGCGACGTCTGGGCAAAATGCCAAAGAACACCGATAAGCTGTTTGTGACCTCACGGGATAAAACCCTGCTCGGCGAGCTTGAGCTACAGACCATCCTGCTTAACAGCACCCAGACCCTGGTCAGCGAGGTGATGGAAACGCAGCCGATGCTCTTTTCCCCGGAAGATGACGCCGAAAAAGCCGCCCGCACCTTTGAACGTGACAACCTTCTCAGCGCGGGCGTAGTAGACCCGGCGGGTAAGCTATTGGGGCGCCTGACCATCGATGAGATCGTCGACGTGGTCTACAAAGAGACCGACAACGATATGCGTGCCCTCGGCGGGTTAAGTGCCGAAGAGGATGTCTATGCCCCGGTGAGCAAGGCGGTGAAAACCCGCTGGGCGTGGCTGGCGATCAACCTCTGCACCGCCTTCATCGCTTCACGTGTCATTGACGGATTTGAACACACCATCTCCCAGCTGGTGGCGCTGGCCTCGCTGATGCCCATCGTGGCGGGCATTGGCGGCAATACCGGTAATCAGACCATCACCATGATCGTGCGCGCCCTGGCGCTTCAGCATATTCAGCCGGGCAACTTTACCTTTCTGATCCTGCGTGAGCTCGGCGTGGCGCTGATTAATGGCCTGGTGTGGGGCGGCATCATGGGGGGCGTGACCTGGTGGCTGTACGGCGATATGGCGCTGGGTGGGGTAATGACTCTGGCGATGGTGCTGAACCTGCTGGTGGCGGCGACGATGGGCGTTCTCATCCCGATGATCATGACCCGCCTCGGGCGCGACCCCGCAGTGGGGTCGAGCGTGATGATCACCGCCATTACCGATACTGGCGGCTTCTTTATTTTTCTTGGGCTGGCGACACTGTTTCTGCTGTAACGGCGTGTTTGCGTCGCAGGCGGGCAGGGAGGATCACCATCATGATAATCCCGCCTACCACGCCAATTGCCAGGTTGCCGGTTGAAACGGTGGCCCCGACGGTCACCAGCATCACCAGCGTTTCCGCAACCGGCGCGCCTTTCACCGTGGCAGGGCGAATGCTCTGCCAGTTGAAGGTCTTAATGGCGACAATCGCCATGATCCCCGCCAGCACCGCCATCGGAATTTTCGCCATCACTTCGCTCAGGGCGGTAACCAGCACCAGCAGTACCAGCCCGGCGGCAAAGGTGGAGACGCGGCTGCGGCCTTTGCCCATTTCGACGTTAACAATGGTCTGACCGATCATCGCGCAACCGGCGATCCCGCCAAAGAAGCCCGCCATGATATTGGCCACGCCCAGCCCCATGCTCTCGCGGCGCTTGCTGGACGGGGTTGCCGTCAGCTCATCCACCAGCTTCGCGGTCAGGAGCGACTCCATCAGGCCGACAAAGGCGATACTCAGGGCGCAGGGCCAGATAATGCTCAGGGTGTGCAGATTCAGCGGCACCAGCATCTGGGTGATCCCCGGCAGCCCGCCGCCGATAGAGCCTTCATCCCCCACGGTCGGCAGCAGCTGGCCGCTGGTGACGGTGAAGAGCGTCAGGACCACAATCGCGATCAGCGGGGAAGGGATACTTTTAATGTAGCGGGGCGCCCACAGCACAATCAGCAGGGTCAGGACGAACAGGCCGACAATCAGCGGGCTTCTGCTCCAGAAATGCGGCACCTGGGCAAAGAAAATCAGGATCCCGAGGGCGTTAACAAACCCGGTCATCACCGCCTGGGGAATAAAACGCATCAGACGCGCCATTCCCAGCGCGCCGAACAGGATCTGGATAAGCCCCGCCAGCAGCACTGCCGGCAGAATATACTGCGCGCCATGCTGATGCACCATCGGCCCAATCACCAGCGCCACCGATCCCGCAGCGGCAGTCACCATTGCCGGGCGACCGCCCATCACCGACAGCGCCAGGCACAGCACCACCGAGGCGAACAGGCTCACTTTCGGATCGACGCCCGCTACCACGGAAAAGGAGATCACCTCCGGAATAAGCGCCAGAGCGGTGATCACACCGGCCAGCGTTTCACGCATCAACAGCGACGGAGAGCGCAGGACGGCAAGAGTATGGGGAGAAGCGTGTGTAGGAGACATAATTCTTCGCAGGTTAGTGGCAGAAGGCTGGATCTGTGCGGCCGATCACAAAGGGCAGCATAGTAACGGGAAATCGCGCGCGTTTCCAGCGCAGTAAATGCCATATCCCTACAAATACCGCGACATTAATTATCATAATTACAATAATTATTTAACCTTTAAACAATATTTAATTATTGCTACCGTGGCGCCGCACTCGACTTCATCTGCATAAATAGCGAACAAACGCGTATTACGAAGGCATTAATTATGAAAAAAATGACTGCCCTGCTGCTGGCTGCGGCGGCAAGCCTTAGTGCTGTCTCCACGGCGGCGAAGGCTCAGGCATCGCAAGAGCAGGAAACGGACGTTCTGTTAATTGGTGGCGGGATCATGAGCGCCACGCTGGGAACCTATTTGCAGGAGCTTCAGCCGGACTGGTCCATGACCATGGTTGAACGCCTGGACGGGGTAGCGCAGGAGAGCTCTAACGGCTGGAACAACGCCGGAACCGGCCACTCCGCGTTAATGGAGCTGAACTACACCCCACAGAAGAAAGATGGCTCCATCAGCATTGAGAAAGCGGTGGAGATCAACGAAGCGTTTCAGATCTCTCGTCAGTTCTGGTCTCACCAGGTGAACAGCGGTGTGCTGCACGATCCACACAGTTTCATTAACACCGTCCCGCACATGAGCTTTGTCTGGGGAGACGACAATGTGAACTTCCTGCGCGGACGTTATGCTGCTCTGCAGCAAAGCTCGCTGTTCCGCGGCATGAAGTACTCCGAAGATCACGCCCAGATCAAAGAGTGGGCGCCGCTGGTGATGGAAGGGCGCGACCCGAACCAGAAGGTGGCGGCCACCCGTACGGAAATCGGTACCGACGTTAACTATGGCGAAATTACCCGTCAGCTGGTGGGCTCTCTGCAGAAAAAAGAGAACTTTACGCTGTCGCTGAACAGCGAAGTGCGCGGCTTTAAGCGCAACGCGGACAACTCCTGGAGCGTGACCGTTGCCGATCTGAAGCACAATGAAGAAGAGCACGTCATCAAGGCGAAGTTCGTCTTTATCGGTGCGGGCGGCGCAGCGCTGAAGCTGTTGCAGGAGACCGGTATTCCGGAAGCGGAGAATTACGCGGGCTTCCCGGTTGGCGGCCAGTTCCTGGTGTCGGAAAACCCGGAGGTGGTGAATCGCCATCTGGCGAAGGTCTATGGCCAGGCGTCCGTGGGCGCACCGCCGATGTCGGTGCCGCATATCGACACACGTGTTCTCGACGGTAAGCGCGTGGTGCTGTTCGGGCCGTTCGCCACCTTCTCGACCAAATTCCTGAAGAACGGTTCGCTGTGGGATCTGCTCAGCTCCACCACCACTTCAAACGTGGGTCCGATGGTTGATGTTGGTCTGGATAACTTCGATCTGGTGAAATACCTGATTAGCCAGGTGATGCTCTCCGATGACGATCGTTTTGCGGCGCTGAAAGAGTACTATCCGGAAGCGAAGAAAGCGGACTGGCGTCTGTGGCAGGCGGGCCAGCGCGTGCAGATCATCAAGCGTGATGAGGAAAAAGGCGGCGTGCTGCGTCTGGGCACTGAAGTGGTCAGCGACAAAGAAGGCACTGTAGCCGCGCTGCTGGGAGCCTCCCCGGGCGCCTCCACCGCGGCACCGATTATGCTGCACCTGATGGAAAAAGTGTTTAAAGACAAAGTCGCCAGCCCGGAGTGGCAGGCGAAGCTGAAGACCATTATTCCTTCATACGGTACGGCGCTGAACGGCAACGTTGAGGCCACCGAGCAGGAGCTGGAGTACACCAGCCGCGTGCTGCAGCTGAAGTATGAAAAACCGCAGGCACCGGATGCGGCGCCTCAGCCTGAGGCACAGGCGACCTCCCAGCCGGAAAGCAAACCGGTTGCGGATATCGCACTCTGATATTAAAAAGCCGGGTGATTTACCCGGCTTTTTTTATTAGCGCGTGACGGCGCTTTCTACCTTCTCGTCAGCCTGCCAGATACGGTATCTCACCTCGATATCCGCAGGCGTATAAACCACAATCGGCAACTTACTGTTGTAGCGCAGCAGGCTATGCTCGCCGAGATTCGCGGTTATGAATTTTGTGGTCTTTTTCCCGTCCGGACAGGCCATCATGGTGGAAACCGGCGAAGTGACCTTATCAAAGATGTAATAGTCATATCCCCAGCCTTCCAGCGTCTTGCTGGTTAACTGACCGCCGAGGCGGTGCGCGTTGCAATCCACCTCCAGCGTCTGGCCGATCAGCAGTTCCACCTTGTAATTCGCTTCATCTTTCTGCTCAGGCAGGTCAATGACCTGGCGCTTCATCCCCTGTTCCGCCTGCGGGTAGGGGGCCGTTTTACTGAGCGGCTGGTCAGCAGGGGTGGCGTATGCGCTGGCGCAGGTCAGAGCCAGCAGAGTGATGAGACTTTTAGCGGCGTTTTTCACAGTGATTCCTTTTTATGTCAAACGGTGGCCATACACTACCATGAATGGTGTTTTTTACCTTAATTTTATTTTTAACTGGTTTATATAACTGGTAAGTGCCTTGTGATTTGGTTTTAAATTCTGTATTGGCCCCGGGGGAACGATCGTGGTAGGGTGAGCTGCAATCATTGTTATCTATCTGTGAAGGAAACACGCATGGTACGTAATAAATTCAACACCCCGGCGGGGAAAAAATTTCTGCTGGCACTGCTGACGGTTTTTCTGATCGCGGTGATGGGGGTAGGCCGTGTGACTATTATTGGCGTGGTTGAGCAGTACAATATCCCACTGACGGAGTGGACCACCAGCATGTACGTGCTGCAGTCGGCGATGGTGCTGGTCTACAGCACGGTCTTTACCGTGCTGCTGGCTATCCCGTTGGGCATATTTTTCCTCGGCGGGAGCGATAAACACTGAGTCGCCAACGCGATTAATGCCTGTTTCACTCCTGTGCCGTTTTCGGGTTAAATGATTTTTTCCCCGTTTACAGGAGTGGAGCATGGTTTCCCGGTTTTCCACGCTGAGCCGGATCCCAAAAGGGGTCTGGGTTGTTGGCGGCGTCAGTATGCTGATGGATATTTCATCGGAAATTATCCATAGCTTGCTGCCGCTCTTTATGGTGACCACCCTGGGCGCCAGCGTCATTTTCATTGGCCTGATTGAAGGGCTGGCGGAAGCCACCGCGCTTATCATTAAGGTTTTTTCCGGTGCCATCAGCGACTATCTGGGGAAACGCAAAGGGCTGGCGCTGCTGGGCTACGGTCTGGGTGCGGCCAGTAAGCCGCTGTTTGCGATCGTCTCGTCGTCGGGGATGATCCTCGGGGCGCGTCTGATTGATCGGGTAGGAAAGGGGATCCGCGGTGCCCCCCGCGACGCGCTGGTAGCTGACGTCACGCCGCCGGAACTGCGCGGGGCGGCATACGGGCTGCGTCAGTCGATGGATACCATTGGCGCGTTTCTCGGCCCACTGCTGGCGGTCGGCATGATGCTGCTGTGGAACGATGATTTCCGCACTATCTTCTGGATCGCCGTCATCCCCGGCGTGCTGGCCGTCTTACTGCTCTTTGTGGGCCTGCATGAGCCCGCCACGCCTGTTGCCCATAAACGGTCCAATCCCATCAAAAAAGAGAACCTGAAACGCCTCGGCGCCAGCTGCTGGTGGGTAATTGGCCTCGGCGCTGTCTTTACTCTCGCCCGTTTCAGTGAGGCATTTCTGGTGCTGCGTGCCCAGCAGGCGGACATTCCGCTGGCGCTGATCCCGCTGGTGATGGTCGCCATGAATCTGCTATACGCGTTTTCGGCCTATCCGTTTGGCAAACTCTCCGATGCCATGAGCCATACGCGCCTGCTCCAGTGGGGACTGGCGGTGTTGATCGCCGCCGATATTGTACTGGCGCTGAGCACCCACTGGATCGGGATTATTGCCGGCGTGGCGCTGTGGGGCATCCATATGGGGATGACCCAGGGGCTGCTGACCGCGATGATTGCGAAGACGGCACCCCCCGACCTGCGCGGTACGGCGTTTGGCCTGTTCAGTATGGTGAGCGGCGTGGCGCTGCTGGTTGCCAGCCTGGGGGCTGGCATCATCTGGGAAACGTGGGGCGCGGAATATACCTTTTATGCCGGGGCGACGATCTGCCTGCTGACGCTGGGATATCTGCGCAACCCCCCCGCGGCGTTGTAAAGCGCGCAAGCGCAGAAAAATATTGCGCAAATCATTCGAAGCGTGAGTGCCGTTTTGTTACCAATGTGGTCCTTTCTATCAGGAGATACTTATGAAAAGGACCACACTTTATACCGCGATGGCGTCAGCCCTGCTGTTGCCGTCACTTTATGCCCATGCAGGCCCGCAGGCGCACGTGGTTTGTGCTTATAGCCATACTCTGGGCGATGACGCCATTATGATGTTTGGCAAAACCAACCAGGCGATGTGGCACGACTTTTTCGGCAACACCCGCACGGACGCCCATTCGACCTATCAATCACTGCGTAAGCAGTCAGAAACCACCTGCGATAACAAAGCCGACAGCTCAGCTT
Source organism: Leclercia sp. GHBNCSD (assembly GCF_055805075.1). NCBI lineage: Bacteria > Pseudomonadati > Pseudomonadota > Gammaproteobacteria > Enterobacterales > Enterobacteriaceae > Leclercia > Leclercia sp. GHBNCSD. The sequence goes on from NZ_JBQVYO010000001.1 coordinate 3,455,144, forward strand.
ACTGGGCGCCGTCGCTGCGCCTGCCGGACGGGACGGTGGTTCAACCCGCCTACCAAAAAACCTATTACCAGGCGTCTAACGTGGAACAGTTCCCGCTCAGCCCATTTCCGGCAGGGCTGGCGCTGCTGGCGGGCGATCACCACGGTACCGGGCCTAACGCCCGCATAACCTTTTTATGCGCTAACGGCAGAGGCTACAGCAATAAAGTCGGTGAAGTGTGTGGGCTGAGAAAAGCCAAAGATGCGGTGCAGTTTAATATCGGGATCCAGTTCCCTAACTGCTGGGATGGTATCCACCTGCAGCCGCACCATGGCATGGCGAATGCGACCTACGATGTGAAAGGGCAGTGCCCGTCCGGCTATCCGGTGAAAATCCCGACGGTAAATATGAACGTGGCCTGGGTGCTGCACGGGATCACCTCCCTGGATACCGCCAAAGCCCAGTTGTCGCTCGATCCCACCATGAATGGCGATGTGCGCGAAGAGCACTGGGGCAGCCTCTATACCGCCCACGCCGACTTTATGAATGGCTGGACTGAAGAGGGTGCCCGCTTTATGACTGAGATGTGCATGAATCAGGGCATGGACTGCGGCACTAACGTCCCCTACGGCTATTCAAAGGCGCTGGCAAACGTCTGGGTGAGTAGCGAGACGCCAGATACCCCGGTACCTGGGGCGCAGACCTTGCTGGTGCAGGATAACTGGAAAAACGGCGGCCGCACCCGTAACAGCGAAACGATGAGTCTGGTTAAGTTTACGATCCCTGCGCTGCCTGAAGGCCAGGATCCTTCTCTGTTCAAATACCGGGTGCGGATCTATGGCGGAAAAGTCGAGGCTAACGGCGCGGATCAGATCTTCTTCTATCCGGCGAGCAACGACTGGGATCCCGCCACCGTCACCTGGAAAAATCGTCCGGCCTGTAACTACTCGTCCGATGCGCTGCTCTATCTCAACAACAAGCGCGAATACCGGATGGTGGATGTCGACAAGGCGGTGCGCAAAGCGCTGGCGGCGGGCAAGACTGAAATCTCCTGGTATATCGGTGGCGACCGTCAGGGTAATCACTATCAGTTCAGCCCTGCCTCTTCTAAAGAGAGCCTGATACTGATGTTGACCGGGTACAAGCATACCCCGGAAATCTAATCAGCAGCATGTTCGTGCAAAAGCCAGCCTGCCATCGGGCTGGCTTTTTAGCCATCTCTTGCAGGCATAAAAAAACCAACCGCGAAGGTTGGTTTTTTTTGGGGAAATTTTGGTCGGCACGAGAGGATTTGAACCTCCGACCCCTGACACCCCATGACAGTGCGCTACCAGGCTGCGCTACGTGCCGACACGTGAAATTTATACTACCTATTTCCGCGTTTAATGCAAGGGTGGTTCTGGCTAACTGATTAATATTAAATCAATTAGCAATGAACCGTTTCTCATCCGTCAGCACCTGTAGCAGCAGGCTTAACTGCGGCGTCTGGTCGTTGAGTTTCTCACCCTGCGGGTTATAGGTTTTGTAATTACCGTTGCTGTTCAGCACCAGCGTCAGGGTTGGCGTTGTAACGGCCAGCGTGTTGTTGCTGGCAGCCGTCACCCAGTTATGACGACGCGTTGCGCTGAACAGATCCTGACCCTGGGAATACTCATTGGCTGGCGTGCTGACGTGGAGCAGACGCTGCATCAGGGTAGTCATCACATCTTTATGATCGGTCAGCATGTTAATGCGCTGGGATGGCGTACCAGGCCAGTGGATCACCAGCGGAACATGCAGGCGAGGGCGCGCCCAGTCGACATCGTTGCGCTCGCTGCCCAGCGGCACACCGTGACCGGCGGTGATCACCACCACGGTATTCTCCAGCTTGCCCGATTCCCGCAGCGCGTCCAGCACCCGGGCAATCTGGGTATCAACATTGCCTGCGGCCTGCGCATAGCGGCGGTTAAAGGTTTTCTGGTTGCTGTCATCCAGCGTCGTGCCGTTCAGAGCAACCCAGGAGAACCAGCGGTTGTCGTCCTGCGCGTAACGGTGAAGCCAGCTGATCCACTGCCCGGCGGTCTGTTCGTCGGACTGGCTCTGTGCGGTCGGCAGAGAGAAGTCGGACAACAGCGCCTGGCGATAGAGCGGACTGCTGAAGCCATCCGAAGAGAACAGCCCCAGCTGGTAGCCCTGCTGGTTGAGCCCGGTGATGAGCGCGGCAGGGATACGCGATGACAGCACGCCGTCCATATAGCCAGGTGAAATGCCGTAGAACAGGCCAAAGATCCCGGCATCGGTTGAGTTACCGGAGCTCATGTGCTGAGTAAAGTTGATGTTCTTCTCGGCGAACTCCGCCAGGGCTGGCATCTGTTTCTCAAAGCGCGAGTAGTTCAGACCGTCGACGGTGATCAACAGGACGTTTTGCCCCTGACCCATGTCACGGTAGCGCAGATCGCTCAGCGGATATTGTACCGATACCGCTTCAGGATCCCCTTGTTCAATCAGGCGGCGCTGATACTCCTGGGCATCCAGCAGACCGTGTTTCTCCAGGAAACGACGAGCGGTCATCGGATAGGAGAGCGGCAGGTTCGCGCGCTGCATGGTGATGGGGCGGTAGAAGTTAGCGTCCGCCCAGATATACATAAAATGCGAGCCGATAAAGGCGACAAAAAAGAGGGCGGCCACCGGTTTGGCATAGCGACGGCGCCGCGTCAGGCTGCGCAGTTTTTGCCAGCTCCAGGTGGCAAACAGCATCTCAATCAGCAGGATAATCGGCACGCTGATAAACATCAGCTGCCAGTCGCGCGCCGTTTCGTTCTGGTCGGGATTGATCACCAGTTCCCAGACGACGGGATTAAGATGCAGGTGAAAACGGGTAAAGACTTCGCTGTCGATAAGCAGCAGCGTCATGCCCGCGGTGGCGAGGATAGCGGAGATAAACCGCATCAGCCGCTGTGACATGACGATAAACGTCAGCGGGAAGAGGATCAGTAAATAGGTGGAGAAGACCAGAAAGCTGAAATGGCCAATGACGCTTATCCAGGAGAAGACCCGTCCGGCAAGCGTCGTCGGCCAGTCGGCGACAAACAGATAACGACTGCCAAGCACCATCGCCAGCAGAATGTTAAACAGGGCAAACCAGTGCCCCCAGCTAACCATCTGGGAGACTTTTTCACGGTAGCGCTGACGATTCGTCACCATAAACTGTCGTTTGTTTCCCTTAGTGCGCCTGGTCGTCGTTAACCGAGGACTGTAAGGCCTGAGCGAAAGATTTCGCGATCGCCTGGCGCTGGGCCGGCGCAACGCTGGTATTGATAAGGTTAGTCACCATATTTCCCAGAACCATCAGGGAAAGGTCGGTCGGTGCCTTATGTTTTTCCAGTACGTTGAGCAGCTCACTGAGCATTTGTTCAACGTGTTCATCACTGTAGCGGGAGAGTTGTGGCATAAATCTAAATCTGTTTGTGGAGGAAAGGGCAACATATTACCGTAGCAACAGCTTTTTTTCCCCTTTTTTATCTTCGGTTGCATACATGACTGGGGGGTGGTTGAATACGGCCCGGTCTAAAAGGAGAGTTTAACATGAGTCTGGATATCAACCAGATTGCTCTGCACCAGCTTATCAAGCGTGATGAGCAAACCCTTGAGCTGGTGCTGCGCGATTCGTTACTGGAGCCGACGCCTACCGTTGTTGACATGATGGCGGAGCTGCATCGGGTTTACAGTGCCAAAAACAAAGCCTACGGCCTGTTCAGCGAAGAGAGCGAACTGGCGCAGGCGCTGCGCCAGCAGCGTCAGGGTGAAGACGATTTTCTCGCGTTCAGCCGGGCCGCCACCGGCCGCCTGCGCGATGAGCTGGCAAAATATCCGTTTGCCGACGGCGGCATCGTCCTGTTCTGCCACTATCGTTACCTGGCGGTCGAGTACCTGCTGGTGGCGGTGCTGAACAACTTAAGCAGCATGCGCGTCAACGAGCAGCTGGATATCAGCTCGACCCACTATCTGGACATCAACCACGCGGATATCGTGGCGCGCATCGATTTGACCGAATGGGAAACCAATCCTGAATCCACCCGCTATCTGACCTTCCTGAAAGGCCGGGTAGGGCGCAAGGTGGCCGACTTCTTTATGGATTTCCTCGGCGCCAGCGAAGGGCTGAATGCCAAAGCGCAGAATAAAGGCCTGCTGCAGGCGGTGGATGACTTCACCGCAGAAGCCGAGCTGGACAAAGCGGAACGCCAGAACGTGCGCCAGCAGGTTTATGCCTACTGCAACGAACAGCTACAGGCGGGCGAAGAGATTGAACTGGAATCGCTCTCCAAAGAGCTGGCGGGCGTCAGCGAGGTGAGCTTCCAGGACTTTACGGCGGAGAAAGGCTACGAGCTGGAAGAGAGCTTCCCGGCGGATCGCAGTACGCTGCGTCAGCTCACCAAATTTGCCGGTAGCGGCGGCGGATTAACCATCAACTTTGATGCCATGTTGCTCGGCGAGCGCATTTTCTGGGATCCGGCGACCGACACGCTGACCATTAAAGGCACGCCGCCAAATCTGCGGGATCAGCTGCAGCGTCGCACCTCTGGCGGCAAATAACGGCCATAAAAAAACCCCGCAATGCGGGGTTTTTTTTCGACAAGTTTGCGATTACGCGCGAACGAAGTCGATGTGAGTCAGTTTTGGCTTGAAAGCGTGACGCTGTACTGCCTGAGCTTTAACTTTCTCTTCTTTACCGTCAACAACCAGAGTCAGCACTTCGCTGTAGAATTCAGCGTTGTTCTGCATGTTCCACACTTTGTCGTGGTCCAGTTCGATTGCGACAGGAGCAGCTTCGCCGCCATAGATGATGGCCGGGAATTTGTTAGCTGCGCGCAGGCGGCGGCTCGCACCCTTACCCTGCTCTTTACGTACTTCTGCATTGATAGTGAACATTGATTTCTCTCTGTATAAAAAATCCTGCTACAGGCGACCCAGCAACAGGTGAGTGTTCTGCCTCACGGATGTGAAGCGGGCGGCATTTTATACTCAAATGGCTTTCACATCAATGAAAAGTCCCGCTATCCCCGCAATTCATTGGCACGGCGGAAGCGGCCCTCATAATCAAACACTTTTTCTCGCACCTGCCAGAACTGCCCTTTTTTCCGCGCCACCACAAAATCGGGGTGGCGCAGCAGCGGCTGTTGATGAACGATATCCGCCGCGGTGATCCAGCGCAGCGGCACGCCCGGCGTGCGGGTATGCGGGCGGATAAACAGCTGTTCAAAGGCGGTGCGTTGGGCGGGTGTGTGCAGACGGAAGCGCTCACTTACATCGGCGCCATCTTCATCGTAGTAGGTGATTTTGAGCCATTCGCCTTTGTCATCGGCACCGTGTGCCAGCGCCATCCCACTGCAGCGGAGCACCAGGGCGTCCTTCAGCTTCAGGGCCGCTTTCAGCATATCGTCGGGATCGACTAGCACCGCATCGCAGGTGCGGCAGCGGCGGGCGGCGATATCGTTCTCGGCGTTGCACTGGGGGCAATTTTTAAAGCGGAAGCGATAGTCACACTGTTCGCGATGGCCCTCGTCATCTTCAAACCAGCCCTGGCAGCGACGGCCAAAGTGTTCGATTAGCGTGCCGTCGGCGGTGGTTTTACCCCAGAAGGTATTGGCAAAGCCGCAGGCGGGGCAAAACACCTGTACCGGCACGTTGTCACTTTTGCCTTTTGGCGTACCCACCTCCGGGGCATACAGGTCGTGCGGGTTCCCGGCATAATCCAGGATCAGGCAGTCGGTTTTCCCGGGGGCTAAGCGCAGGCCGCGGCCAACAATCTGCTGGTAAAGGCTGACGGATTCGGTCGGGCGCAGAATGGCAATCAGATCCACGTGCGGGGCATCAAAGCCGGTAGTAAGCACTGACACATTGACCAGATAGCGGAACTGCTGCGCCTTAAACGCCTCAATCAGCCGATCGCGCTCGCTGCCTGGCGTTTCGCCGGTGATAAGCCGGGCCTCGCTGGCGGGGAGCAGGCCGGTGATCTCCCGGGCGTGCTCCACGGTGGCGGCAAAAATCATCACCCCTTTACGCGTGGCGGCAAACTCCATGATCTGGCTGATGATATGCGGGGTAATACGATCCTGTTTTTTCAGCTCGCGGTTAAGATCCGCCTCGCTGAAGAGGCCGTTACTCTGCACCTGCAACCGGCTGAAATCATACTGCACCACCGGCATATCCAGCCGTTCCGGTGGCGTCAGGTAGCCATGTTTGATCATGTAGCGCAGCGGCAGCTCGTAAATGCAGTCGCGGAAGAGCGCCTTTTCATTGCCGCGCACCATGCCGTGGTAATGAAAGCGATAAATCCAGCCCTTACCGAGGCGGAACGGGGTGGCGGTAAGCCCCAGCAGGCGGATCTGCGGATTAACATTTTTCAAATGGGTCAGGATCTGCTGATACTGGCTATCGTCATCATCGCTGATACGGTGGCACTCATCGACAATCAGCAGGGAGAACTCGCTCTGGAATTTATCCAGATTGCGCGCCACCGACTGCACGCTGCCAAAGACCACTTTACCGTGGCTCTCTTTACGCTGTAGGCCGGCGGCAAAAATATCAGCCTCCAGACCCAGCGCCAGATATTTGGCATGGTTCTGCGCCACCAGCTCTTTGACGTGCGCCAGCACCAGCACGCGGCCCCGGGCCAGGCGCGCCAGCTCGGCGATCACCAGACTTTTGCCCGCGCCGGTGGGCAGGACAATGGCCGCCGGTTCTTTATGCTGACGAAAGTGGGCGAGGGTAGCGTCCACGGCTTCCTGCTGGTAGGGGCGAAGTGTAAAGGTCATGGGGTCTCGGTTTGGTTATCTCGCTCATATTATGCCACGAAACTTTTTCCCTTGAGTGGCGCACAGAGCCCGTTATACTGGACTGTTCCTGACTGCTTCTTTTCCGGACGCATTGTCCGGCTCCTGGCACCTGTAAGGTTTAAAATATTTCATGCGACTTGATAAGTTTATCGCTCAGCAACTCGGCGTAAGCCGCGCTATTGCCGGGCGTCTGATCCGCGGCAGCCACGTTACCGTGGATGGCGACATTGTGCGAGACAGCGCGTTTAAACTCCAGCCTGAGCATCAGGTGGAGTATGAAGGCAACTCGCTGACCCAGCAGAACGGCCCGCGCTACTTCATGCTCAATAAACCGCAAGGCTATGTCTGCTCCACCGAAGACCCCGACCATCCCACCGTGCTCTATTTTCTCGATGAGCCGGTCGCTCACAAACTGCATGCTGCCGGGCGTCTGGATATCGACACCACCGGCCTGGTGCTGATGACCGACGACGGTCAGTGGTCACACCGCATCACCTCACCGCGCCACCATTGCGAAAAGACCTACCGGGTGACGCTGGAAAATCCGGTGAGCGACAGTACGGCAGAGCAGTTCGCCCACGGCGTCCAGCTGCATAATGAAAAAGATCTGACCAAACCCGCCGTGCTGGAAGTTATTACCCCAACCGAAGTGCGTCTGACCATCAGTGAAGGGCGCTATCATCAGGTGAAGCGCATGTTTGCCGCCGTGGGAAATCACGTGGTCGGTCTGCATCGCGAACGGATCGGGGCTATCGCTCTCGACCCGGACCTTGAGCCAGGCGAATACCGCCCGTTGACGGAAGAAGAAATTGCCAGCGTTGGCCTCTCTTCACGCTAATTTCAGGAGTTAATTGTGACCACCAGGCCACACTCGTCGTTCAGCATTGTTTTTATTCTTGGCCTGCTGGCCATGCTGATGCCGCTGTCCATCGACATGTATCTGCCCGCACTGCCGGTGATCGCCGAGCAGTTTGGCGTGCCGGCAGGCAGCGTACAGATGACTCTCAGCAGCTATATTCTCGGTTTTGCCCTCGGTCAGCTGCTTTACGGGCCAATGGCCGACAGCCTGGGGCGCAAACCGGTGGTGCTGGGCGGTACGCTGGTATTCGCCGGCGCGGCGATGGCCTGCGCGATGGCGCAATCTGTCGATTACCTTATTGTGATGCGTTTCTTCCACGGCCTGGCGGCTGCGGCGGCAAGCGTGGTCATCAATGCCCTGATGCGCGATATCTACCCGAAGGAGGAGTTCTCCCGCATGATGTCATTCGTCATGCTGGTGACCACCGTCGCGCCGCTGGTGGCGCCGATGGTCGGGGGAGCGGTGCTGGTCTGGTTTAGCTGGCACGCTATTTTCTGGATCCTGGCGCTGGCGGCCCTGATGGCCTCGGCAATGATCTTCTTCTTTATTAAAGAGACCCTGCCTGCACAACACCGGCAGAAGTTTCATATTCGCACCACGCTTGGCAACTTTGCCTCGCTGTTTCGCCATAAGCGCGTGCTGAGCTACATGCTGGCCAGCGGTTTCAGCTTTGCCGGGATGTTCTCATTCCTCAGCGCCGGGCCGTTTGTCTACATTGAGCTTAACCATGTCTCACCGCAGCAATTTGGCTACTATTTCGCGCTGAACGTGGTATTCATCTTCGTGCTGACGATGATCAACAGCCGCTTCGTGCGCCGGGTAGGGGCGCTGAATATGTTCCGTATCGGGCTGTGGATCCAGTTTGTGATGGCGGTGTGGATGGTGGTAACCGCTTACTTTGATATCGGATTCTGGGCGCTGGTAATCGGTATTGCGGCCTTTGTTGGCTGTATATCGATGGTCTCGTCCAACGCTATGGCGGTCATCCTCGACGAGTTCCCGCATATGGCCGGTACCGCCTCTTCACTGGCGGGGACCTTCCGCTTTGGTATCGGCGCCATTGTCGGCGCGTTGCTTTCACTGGCGACGTTTAACAGCGCCTGGCCGATGCTCTGGTCAATCGCGCTGTGCGCCACCGGCTCGATTCTTTTCTGCCTTTATGCCAGCCGGCCAAAGAAATTGGTGAAATGATGCACAAAAAAGGGCCCTGTCGGGGCCCTTTTTTGATGCAGGTCAATTAAAAGGCGGTTCTTTGACCGCTTGTTTGTTTCTTTTATGTAAAATCTATTTGTGTAAATAGTCACATCTTTGTAGTTAAAAAGGTTGTGTTAGATCACAGAAACGGGTACATATAGCGCCGCTATAAACCTGAAACACCGTCAGAAAGCCCTGAAAAACAAGGCCCCTGCACCCATGAATAGTGGGTGTAAGCGTTTTCTTATTAAAAACAGAGCAGGCGGTTAATGTTGTGTTACTATAAATGTAAATAGATTGTGAAGTAAATTTGCTTCCGGGGAATAAACGTGAATACATTACAGCTCTCAATTGTGCATCGCTTGCCGCAGAGCTATCGCTGGTCGGCGGGTTTTGCAGGCTCGAAGGTTGAACCGATTCCGCAAAGTGGAACAACCCCTGATAATTGTCTGGTGGCGCTCAAACTGCTGAGCCCGGAAGAGGGCAACGCATGGCCGCTGATGGAAAAGCTGAGCCAGGCATTGACGGACATTGAGCTTTACAGCTCGGTGCTGGAGTGCGAAGGCGAGCCGTGCCTGTTCGTGAAAAGCCAGGATGAGTTTGCAGCAACCTGCCGCCTGAAAAACGTCGGTGTGGCTATCGCCGAGCCTTTTTCTGGCCAGAATCCTTTCTGAGCGTCAGCGTAACGCTAACAGCTGACGCGTATACTCCTGCGTCGGCGCGGCAAACACGCGCTGACAGTCTCCCTGCTCGACCACCTCTCCCTGACGTAACACAATCACCTGGTGACATAGCGCACGTACCACCTGCAAATCGTGGCTGATGAAAATATAGGCCAGACGGTGTTTTCGCTGTAAATCTTTTAGCAGCGCCAGGATCTGCGCCTGCACGGTTTTATCGAGGGATGAGGTCGGCTCATCCAGAATTATCAACTCCGGGCGCAAAATCAGCGCCCGGGCAATGGCGATCCGCTGGCGCTGGCCGCCGGAAAAGGCGGCGGGGTAACGATGCCGGGTCTGCGGGTCGAGCCCCACTTCGCCCATTACCCGAATGACCTCCTCTTCACGCGCCTGCAGGCTCAGGCCAGGCTGGTGTACCCGCAGCCCCTCCTCAATGATCTGCTGCACGTTGAGGCGCGGGTTAAGAGAAGAGTTAGGATCCTGAAAAACCACCTGCATCCGGTGGCGGACGGGCAACATCTGGCGGCGATCCCACTCATGCAGGGGGTTGTCGTCAAACAGGATCTCCCCCTTCGAGGCGATCAGGCGTAACAGCGCCAGCCCGGTGGTGCTCTTGCCGGAGCCAGACTCACCCACCAGCCCCAGGGTCTCACCCGGGCGCAGGGTAAAGCTGACGTTGTTCAGCACCTGCTTGTTATCCACCACCCGGCGCAGGATGCCTTTACGTAGCGGAAACGCCACCGAGAGATCCTTGACCCGCAGCAGCGGCTGAACATCTTGCGGCAGTGGGACGGGATCCCCTGCGGGCTCGCTGTTGAGCAGGCGTTGGGTATAGGGATGCTGCGGTGCGGCAAGCAGCGGCGCGGCGCGGTTCTGCTCCACGCAGCGACCGTTCTGCATCACCGCCACCTGGTCGGCCAGCTTTTTCACAATGCTGAGATTGTGGGTGATAAACAGCAGGCTCATGTTCAGCTCGTCGCGCAGCTCGCGTAATAGCTGCAGGATCTGCGCCTGCACCGTAACATCCAGCGCGGTGGTGGGCTCATCGGCGATCAGCAGTTCCGGACGGGTCAACAGCGCCATGGCAATCATCACCCGCTGGCGCTCACCGCCCGAAAGCTGGTGCGGGTAATCGGCAAGCCGTTTTGCGGCGTTGCGGATCCCGGTGCGTTCGAGACAATCCAGCATCTCTCCGCGAGCCGCCTCTTTACGCATACCGCGATGCAGGGAAAGCACCTCGTAGAGCTGTTTTTCAAGAGTATGGAGCGGATTCAGCGATACCATCGGCTCCTGAAAGATCATGGCGATCTTATTGCCGCGCACCCCGCGCAGCGTGCGCTCGTCAGCATGGAGCAGGGACTGGCCGTGAAACAGGATATCGCCCTGGGGATAGACCACCGGCGGGGCGGGGAGCAGACGCAGGATCGACAGGGCGGTGACGCTCTTTCCGGAACCCGACTCGCCGACCAGCGCCAGCGTCTCGCCGGCGTCAATTTTCAGGGAGATATCATTCACCACGGTGCGTAGCTCGCCCTGCTGGCGAAAAGCAACGGAGAGCGCGTCGATGTGAAGTAAAGGCTGCGTCATCTTAAACCGCCTTATTTGGATCAAAGGCGTCGCGTACCGCTTCGCCAATAAAAATCAGCAATGAGAGCAGCACAGCAACGGAGAGGAAGGCGGTGATCCCAAGCCACGGTGCCTGGAGGTTATTTTTGCCCTGCAACAGCAACTCCCCCAAAGAAGGCGAGCCCAGCGGCAGGCCGAAGCCGAGAAAATCGAGCGAGGTGAGGGTGGTAATAGAGCTGCACAGAATAAACGGCAGGAAGGTGAGGGTGGCGACCATCGCATTAGGCAACATGTGGCGGAAAATGATCCCGCTATCGCTTACCCCCAGCGCCTGGGCGGCGCGAATGTAGTCGAAGTTGCGGGTGCGCAGAAACTCCGCCCGCACCACCCCTACCAGCGCCATCCAGCCAAACAGCACCGTGATAGCCAGTAGCCACCAGAAGTTAGGCTGCACCACGCTTGAGAGCAGAATAATTAAAAACAGCGTTGGCATGCCGGACCACACTTCGATAAACCGCTGTCCCCAGAGATCAATCTTGCCGCCGTAATAGCCCTGGATCGCCCCGGCCAGCACTCCCATGACGCTGGAAAACAGGGTCAGCAGCAGGCCAAACAGTATAGAAATGCGGGTACCGTACAGAATACGCGCCAGCACATCGCCGCCGTTGGCATCGGTACCCAGCCAGTTTTGTGCCGAGGGTGGCGACGGGAACGGGGTGGTAGTGGCAAAGTTAATGCTGTTGGCGCCAAAGCGGACCGGCGTCCAGAGCACCCAGCCGTGCTCATTCAATTGCGCCTGTAGCCACGGGTCCTGATAATCCGCCTCGGTGGCAAAGGGGCCGCCAAAGTCGCTCTCGCTGTAATTCTTCAAAACCGGCACGTACCAGCGATCGTTAAAGTGCACCAGCAGCGGTTTGTCGTTGGCAATGATCTCCGAACAGAGGCTCAGCGCAAAAAAGAGGGCGAAAATCCACAGCGACCAGTAGCCGCGGCGGTTGTGACGAAAGCGAGCCCAGCGGGCCTGGTTGACGGGGCTTAAGCGCAGCATCAGCGACCCTCAAAATCAATACGCGGATCGACCAGCGTATAGCAGATATCACTGAGGATATTCAGCAGCAGGCCAATCAGGGTGAAAATATAGAGCGTGCCAAACATCACCGGGTAATCCCGCGAGACGGTGGCCTCGTAGCCCAGCAGACCCAGGCCGTTAAGGGAGAACATCACCTCAATTAACAGGGAGCCGGTAAAGAACATGCTGATAAAGGTGGCCGGGAAACCGGCGATGACCAGCAGCATGGCATTGCGAAAAATATGTTTCCACAGGATGCGTCGCTCGCTCACCCCCTTCGCGCGGGCGGTGACCACGTACTGCTTGCGGATCTCATCAAGAAAGGCGTTTTTGGTCAGCATGGTCAGGGCCGCAAAGCCGCCGATCACCGTCGCCAGCACCGGCAGGGTAATGTGCCACAGGTAGTCGGTTATCTTTTTGTACCACGGCAGGCTGCTGAAATCGGTCGAGACCAGCCCGCGCAGCGGGAAGAGATCGAAGTAGCTACCCCCGGCGAAAAAGACGATCAGCAGGACGGCAAACAGGAATGCCGGAATGGCATAGCCAATAATAATGAAGGTGCTGCTCCAGATGTCGAACCGGCTGCCATTATCCATCGCCTTACGAATACCTAACGGAATGGAGACCAGATAGATGATCAGCGTTCCCCATAGCCCCAGGGTAATGGAGACCGGCAGGCTCTCTTTGATCAGATGCAGCACCGACGCGCTGCGAAACAGGCTGTCGCCAAAATCGAAGCGCAGATAGTCGCCCAGCATTTTGAAGTAGCGCTCATGGATCGGTTTGTCGAAGCCGTACCGCTGGGTGATCTCGGCGATCACCTCCGGATCGAGCCCGCGCCCGCCGCGATAGTGGCTCTCATTGATATTGCCGACCCCGGTGCGGGCGTGGCTGGCGCGCATGCCCGCATCGCCTCCGCCGGGCATCGTCCCGCTGTTACCAAACTCGATGGCGGCAATCGCCTGATCCACCGGGCCGCCTGGAGCAATCTGCACGATAAAAAAGTTGATGGTGATGATCGCCCATAGGGTGGGGATCACCAGCAGTAAACGACGAAGTAAATATGCGCCCATTGCGTATCCTTAACGCCGTTCGGCGGGTAATTTCGCCGCTTTATTAACGTCATACCACCAGGTATCAAACCCGAGAGAATAAACCGGGCGCTGGGCGGGAAGGGCGAACTTATCCCAGCGAGCGACCCTGTCTTCCCCCATAAACCACATGGGCAGCATGTAATAGTTCCAGGTCAGAACCCGATCCAGCGCCCGGCCAAGCGGTACCAGTCTGGCTTTATCCCCCTGCGCGGCGACGATCTGCGCAATCAGCTTATCCACCGCCGGGTTTTGCACCCCCGGTGAATTGTAGGTGGAATCAATGTACTGAGAGGCCCAGGAGATCTGCAGATCGCTGCTCGGCCACGGCATGGCCCGCCACAGGCGCGGCATCATATCGTAATCGCGGTTGCGCATCCGGTTGGTGATCTGTGAATTATCCACCTGGCGGATATTCATGGTAATGCCCAGCCGCGCCAGGTTGTGCTGGAACGGCAGTACCCACTGATTGTTGCCCCCGGAAGCCAGCAGCAGTTCAAAACTGAGCGGTTTGCCGGTTTGCTTATTGACCCGCTGTTTATTTCGGATGACCCAGCCCGCCTCGTCCAGTAGCTGGCTGGCTTTCAGCAGATTGTTACGATCAAAACCGTCGCCTTTCGAGACGGGGGGCTGAAAGAGAGTCGTAAACACTTCCGGGGGAACTGCATCTTTTAATGGGTCGAGGAGCGTCAGCTCCGCGGCATCCGGGTAGCCCTGCGCGGCATACTCGGTATTCTGGAAATAGCTGTTGGCACGGCTGTAGGCGCCATAAAAGAGCGCTTTGTTCATCCACTCAAAATCGAAGGCGAGGGTGATGGCCTGGCGCACGCGGCGGTCGGTAAATACCGGGCGCTGAATATTAAACGCCAGCCAGCGCGTATCCTGGGCGGAATCATTTTTAAAGGACTCCTTTACGATATAGTGGCGGTCAAAATTCTTCCCGGTGTAGCGGGTGGCCCAGTTTTTGGCGCTGCTCTCTATCCGCATATCAAAGGCACCCGCTTTAAAGGCTTCAAAGGCCACGTTGTCATCCAGATAGTAGTCGTAGCGCAGGGTGTCGAAATTCCAGCGGCCCCGGTTTACCGGCAGGTTTGCCGCCCAGTAATCTTTTACCCGGGAATAAATCACATATTGCCCCATCCGCCAGCGAGTGATGCGATACGGGCCGCCTGCCAGCGGTGGGGTGGAGAGCGGATCGCTGAGCTTATGATCTTTCCAGAACTTTTCCGGCATTACCGGCAGGGTGAGCAGGCTCAGCATGTCCTCTTTATTGGGGCTGGCAAGGGTAATGCGCACCGTCAACGGCGCGATGGCCTTTACCGTCGCCCCTTTGTAGACCAGCCGGAACTGGGGAACGCCCTCGGTCATAAATTTGTGAAAGGTGAAGGCAACATCGCTGGCCTTGACCGGCGTACCGTCGTGAAACCGCGCCTGCGGGTTGATTGTCAGCTCCATCCAGGAGAAATCATCGGCATAGCGGGCGGTCTCGGCCACCAGCGGATAATAGCTGCCGGGCTCGTCGTCTGAGGTGGTAAAGAGGGTGTCGTAGAGGGCGTCGGTTCTTTCTGCCGCCACGCCGCGCAGCGCATAACGGTTGAAATTATCGAAGGTGCCAATTGCCGCCAGGGTCACAGCGCCCCCTTTAGGCGCGGCAGAATTGACGTAATCGTAGTGATCGAAATTGATGGCATATTTTGGCTCGCCAATAACCGCGAAGGCGTCGCTCTCTTTAATGGTTTGCGCCTGACTGAACCCGCTCATTAACGCCACCATCAGCACCACAATGCGCACTATCATTACGCTACGTTTTCCTTCTCTGTTCGGCCCGGGCAAGATACCTGAATAATAAGTGACGTAGCGGTGGTTGGGCAATTATTCGCGATCAAGGTGAATATCAGGTTGCCAGTTCAGGAATTGCTCCAGGGGCAGGGGTCGGCTTATCCAGTAGCCCTGCAGCAGATTGACGTCGTGATCGCGCAGCCATTTCGCCTGCTCGGGGGTTTCGACACCTTCGGCGACGGTCACCATATTCAGCCGCCGCGCCAGGGTCAGCACCGCATCCAGTACCGGCGAGGTGACAGTTTCCATCCCGATAGCATTCACGAAACCCCGGTCGATTTTGAGGTAGTCCATAGTAAAACGCTCAAGGTAGATCAGGGCGCTGTGTCCGGTGCCAAAATCATCCACGGCGATTTCAAAACCTTCCAGATGCAGCCACTCAAACAGCTTTGTCGCTTCCCGTTGATTGAGCATGTCGCGCTCGGTAATTTCGAGCACAATCTGGAAATGATCCGGCGGCAGCGAGGCGGCAAATTTGCGCATGTCATCTTTAAAGCTCTCGGCGTGCAGATGGCCTGGCGAAATGTTAATGCCCAGCTTGGAGCCTGGCGGCAGCCGTTTCGCTAACGCCGGTGCGTCGCGCAGGATCAGATCGAAAAGGTGCAGCGTCAGCGGCACAATCAGTTGCTGGGCCTCTGCAAAGTTAATAAAGGCATCCGGCGGGATCGCCCCCGCGCCGGGATGCTGCCAGCGCATCAACACCTCCACGCCCCGCATCTGCAAATCGCTGGCACCTACCACTGGCTGGTAGACCACATGAAACTGATTCTGCTTAATGCCGGTCAGGATCTCTTTACGCGGGTTGGCGCGCATCATTAGCCAGTAGAAGCAGAGTACCCCGATGCTGGAACCGCACAACAGACCAAACAGTAGTGCAAAGACCAGATCTTCCATCGTCCAGCTTTCGGCGTAGAGATTAACGGTGAGCGGCAGTCCTTCGATTTTGCTTGAGCGCGCAGGGCGCTCTTTTAGCTCCGAAACGTGGGTGATGCGGTTTGAATAGGTCGAAAAAACCGTATCGCCAATGATCAGAGAAATACCGGCAAACTCATCCTGGCGGGCGGTGTAGAGCAGATAAGGGGTCAGGTTGAGGTTAATGGAGGTAAATATCCCCCCATCTTTCATCAGCAGATTACGATGCCACAACACAATGGCCGGTTTTTTCGGCATCATTGGCGTACCCGGCAGCAGGGCCATATCTACCGCTTTAGTTGCGTCGATTTTCGGCACCAGTTCGCTGAGCGGGACATGCATCGGCCCGGTTGCTGATGAGCAGAAGGCCATTTTATCTTTCACCAGCAGAAAGGCGCGGACGTTCAGGCTGAATGACGCGCGGGAGGTGAGTTCAGATCGTACATCCTGGCACTCGCTGAGCGTCAGTGGCTGTAATTCATCAACAGAAACGCGCAGCTCTTTAAAATAACTTTCGATGTAGTCATGGAGGTCTTTAATCAGGTTATCGTATTTCACTGCACGTTTATGGTAACTGAAAAAAAACTGCATACCGCCGCAGAGCAGGGCGACGATAAGAGCTGAAAGTACGCTGAGCATCAGCACCTTTCGGCGGGAAGATAAATGGCGGGTAAACATAAACGTTATGGGATCCTGATTTGCCGCCCGCATTATCATGACGGCTAAACTCACGCAACGATAAAACTATAACCTGGAACGAGCCGTCCAGAATTATCGCGTCCTGCGATAAAAAAAAAGCACTGCCATAGCAGTGCTTTTTTCCATGCTGTCAGTCAAGGGAAACGGACAGCACAGGCGGTTAACTGCGAGTCAGTACACGACGCGCTTCATTATAGCGCTTTTTCCAGTATGGCTCGTTCATACTGGAGATCGTCACACCACTGCTGGTGGACGCGTGGACAAACTGGTCGTTACCAATATAGATGCCGACATGACGGCCGGTTGAACCCGCACGGAACAGAACTAAATCGCCGGTACGTAAGCTGTTACGTGAAATCGATTTGCCCATTTCCTGTTGTTCATAGGTTGAACGCGGAAGTTCTAAACCAAACTGTTCGCGGAAGGTACGCTGTACGAAACCGGAACAATCAATGCCTTTACGTGTTTCGCCGCCCAGGCGATAGCGCACGCCCTTCCAGCTGGCATACTGGTCCATTAATCGGGATTTGATATCCAGATTGCTGACCATTTTTTCAAATTCATCCTGAGAAGCTTGCAGTGAAGAGGCGTCTTCTGACCCCACAACACGCGTCTCAGGATGCATATTCTTTGCGGTGTTCGATGCGCTACAAGCTGAAAGCAGAACCGCGACTGCAATCGCCGGGATTACCCGTGAGAAGTATCTCAAGATCGGTTGAGATTTGACCATGTTGTTTATTTTCCCTTGAAGTCCTTAACGACAAATATCGTTATAAAAAATGCCAAGCGAGACGAGACTAAATACCTGCGCACTATCAGACAATTCTTTATGGTCAAATCTGTGGCGAATCGCACAAATTTATTTACAACGATAATAATTGTGGCGCTGAGGTAAAACGAGTCTGAGATTACCTGATTGAGGCGGGTAATGCGAGTAAAAATACGCACTTTTTTTATAAGTAATTGTGATAGTAAAAGTACGTTGACAGGAGAGTGGTCGGGCAGGGTAATTTAGGTTAAGTTCTGTACAACGCATTAATTTCTAACGTGATTAATGTGACAGGAAGATGACAAAGGCGCTGAAATCGAGGGGGAAATCTATCAGGGATCGGTAATGATCCCTGATGGTTATTGTTAATTTCTGTTAGTAACTTGTTTCGAATTTGTTTTATCGCCGGGCAGATAACGATTAAAGAAGGCGATTAAACGCTCACTCAATGGGGTCATCAGGCACCACGGAAGACCAATCAACGCCACCGAAAGCGACCCGACGGCAATATCAGTGAACCAGTGCGCACCGATCATTACCCGAGGGAATGCGAAAACCACAAAAATAATCAGGGCTAATGCGAAAGTCTTATGCCCGAAATAACGCCACATAAAAGCGCTGAAAATAAGCAGCATCATTCCGTGATCGCCTGGGAAACTGTCTTTAGAGGCATCTTTTGTGGAAATATGCAGCAATTCACTGACGCGATAAATATCCGGGAAAAATAGCGTCGGACTTGAGCGTTTCACCGGTATTAAGGCCTGCGCCAGCTGGTTCAGCACCACCGCGGTCAGTAGCATCACCAGGCCGATCATCAGAATACGGCGACGCCCGGCGGGACTCTCTTTTCGCCAGAACGTCAGCATCAGATAACCCATCGCCAGCAGCGAGCAGCCGTCAAAGGCACGGTTATTGGTGATCGCCACCAGCCACAGGAAGGCGCGGCTCTCTCCCAGCTGCCGGTTAAAGAAGTGGAATATGCCGCTATCCAGCGGGAACCAGAAACCGTGGTTGACCGGCAGATACCAGGATAAAAAGAGCGCCACACCGGCGACATTAAGCAATAAAATGGGGAAAAGTCGGGTTTTCATCATCACGCCGTAAGTAATTCAATCAGGGCAACGTTAGTTGCCCGAACTTAAACGAAGCTTCAACAAGCTCGACTGTAAGGCATTCCAGTCGGTGTTAACCGCACTAATTAACTCTATTCGGCTGTCCGGCGGCGCCACGCCCTGCGTTTCGATGAAGAAATCTTCCCCCTGACGATTAATCCGTACCAGCCCATCGGGGGTACGCATTACCCCTTTCACCCGTTCAACCGGGGCAAGCCGCGCCCACTCCAGTAAACCGATGGTATCGAAGCAGGTGTCGGCGTCGAAGACCCAGCCACAGGCCTGATGCCCCTGGCCGCTGTTCAGGCTGCGACGCCAGCGCTGGTGCGCAGGCAGACTCAGTGCCGCCAGACCCTGTTTTTCGCCGTGGCTGTGGGAATGGGCTGCGCTGGCGGGCAATTCAGCAAGATTACGCCGCGGCAGGTCGAGCAGGGCATTGTCCACACTTCCCTGGGTGGTGTGCGCAATCTGACGCTCGCCGCCAAAGTGCTGCCACCAGAGTTCCAGCGCAGCGCGGCTTTCCGGGGTGGCGCGGTCCTCTTTATTGGCAATGATGATGTCGGCGGCGGCCAGCTGATCGCGGAAATTCTCGTTCTGGACAAACTTTTCGTCCAGCAACTGACGGGGATCGAGCAGGCACAGGGTGGCGCGTAAATCGATCCACGGCTCATAGACCGGGGCGGTCAGCAGGTCGAGGATCTGCTTTGGGTGACCGAGCCCGGTAGGTTCAATCAAGAGCCGGTCGGGCTTGCCCTGTCGCAGCAGGGTATTCAGCCCCACCTGCATCGGCAGGCCGTTGACACAGCACATGCATCCCCCTGGGATCTCCTTTATCAGCGCCCCGTTATCGGCCATCAACGCGCCATCAATGCCGATCTCGCCAAATTCATTGACCAGCACGGCCCACTTTTCGTCAGGATCTTTATTGGCCAGCAGGTGGAGTATTGACGTGGTTTTCCCGCTGCCGAGAAAACCGGTAATGAGGTTGGTTTTAGTCACAGGTGCTCCAGGGTGATAAATGTAATGCTATAACAATTATCAATAATCCTGGCGGAAAAGAACAGCATTGGGAAGGGGAAGGGCGAACGGAAGACTTCCCGCTCGCCTTAAGCGCAATAAAGGTTAAAGCGACAGCGTGTCGATAATCGCCTGGCGCGCGCCCGACTGGCTGATACGCTGGTAAGCCTGGGTGATGGCCTCCACGAACCGGGGTTCCTGAGGCAGGTCGTGGCCAAAAATTTCATTCAGCGCCAGCAGGGCGGTCACGCGCTCCTCCTCGCTGCTGGTCTCGATGATGGCGCGAATTTTATCGCTTAGCGGATCGCGCACGTCAATGGCATTGCCCGCATCATCCACGCCGCTGACGTAGCGCATCCACCCGGCGACTCCCAGCGCCAGCAGTGGCCAGGCGGTGTCACGCTGAAGGTGGAGGCGGATACTCTCCAGCATTCGCTGCGGCAGTTTCTGGCTGCCATCCATCGCAATCTGCCAGGTGCGGTGTTGCAGTGCCGGGTTGGCGAAGCGATCAATCAGGCTGTCGGCGTAGGCGATCAGATCCACCCCGGTGATGCGCAGCGTCGTCGCCTGTTCGTTAAGCATCAGACGACGGGCGGCGTCACGCAGCGCGCTGTCGGCCATGCAGTCATTAATATGGGCGAAACCGGCCAGATAGCCGAGATAAGCGAGGAAAGAGTGGCTGCCGTTGAGCATGCGCAGCTTCATCTGCTCCCAGGGGAGGACGTCCTGCACCATCTGTACTCCGGCCACTTCCCACTCCGGGCGGCCGGCAACAAAGTTATCTTCGATCACCCACTGAATAAACGGCTCGCAGCTAATGGCGCACGGATCCTCGACGCCCACTTCGCGGGCGATTTCCGCAAGGGAGTCGTCGGTGGCGGCGGGTACGATCCTGTCCACCATCGTGCCCGGGAAGCTGACGTTGGCGGCGATCCACTCCGCCAGCTCTGGCGAGCGCTTGTGGGCCATCCCCAGCACCGCATTTTTCACCACGTGGCCGTTGTCCGGAATGTTATCGCAGGAAAGCACGCTGAACGGCGCCAGGCCGCGCTCGCGGCGGCGGTGCAGGGCTTCGACCAGGATACCCGGCGCCGAGTGCGGCGCATCCGGGTACTCCAGATCGTGAATAATACGCTCGTTGCGGGTATCCAGCTTGCCGGTGGCCGGATCGATGCAGTAACCCTTTTCCGTGATGGTCAGGGAGACGATCGCTACCTGCGGCTCGCAAAACTTCTCAATAATGGCCGCCAGCGAATCGAGTTTAGCGTTCAGGCATTCATGTACCGCCCCGACGATAATCGGTTGATTTCCGTCGGCGCCTTTTTCCAGCACCGTAAAGAGATGATCCTGCGCGCGCAGCTGGCTCATCAGCGTATCGCCGCTAAACAGGCTAATCTCACAGATCCCCCAGTTGCCGCCTTTGGCGTTGAGCACCCGGTCGGTCAGGAGGGCCTGATGGGCGCGATGAAAGGCGCCAAAGCCGAAATGGACGATACGGGAGCGTAACGCCTGGCGATCGTACTGCGGCTGCAACACGTGAGCGGGTAGCGCGGTGGTGGCAATTGTCTTCATGAAATAAACACCTGATTAACCATTAATTAACAAGGTGAGTGTAAAGTTATATGACAGCAAATTGAATTGGTAAGCCGTAAATATCCGGGAACTGTGAGATGGATCAATCAATATTGCGAGGCGAGTTGACCTGTTTCCGCATGCATGTATGGTAGTCGTCATCACATGACGAAATATTGGTATAACAACTTTAGAGGGTGAATCGATGGAACAAACCTGGCGTTGGTACGGACCCAATGATCCTGTTTCGCTTGATGACGTGCGTCAGGCTGGCGCAACGGGCGTTGTCACCGCGCTGCACCATATTCCTAACGGTCAGGTGTGGCCGGTAGAAGAGATCAAAGCGCGTCAGGCGCTGCTGGCCGAAAAAGGACTCACCTGGTCGGTAGTGGAGAGTATTCCGGTTCACGAAGAGATTAAAACCCACTCCGGCGACTATCAGACCTGGATCGCCAACTACCAGCAGAGCATTCGCAACCTCGCGGCCTGCGGCATTGATACCGTGTGCTACAACTTTATGCCCATCCTTGACTGGACGCGTACCGACCTCGAATATCAGCTGCCGGATGGTTCAAAGGCGCTGCGTTTTGACCAGATCGCCTTTGCCGCGTTCGAGCTGCACATCCTGAAGCGTGAAGGCGCAGCGGCTGACTACACTGCAGAAGAGCAGCAGCAGGCGCAGGCGTGGTTCGATGCGGCAAGCGAAGCGGATATCGAAAAGCTGACCCGCAATATCATCGCTGGTCTGCCGGGGGCGGAAGAGGGCTACACCCTCGACCAGTTCCGCGCGCGCCTGGCGGAGTATGGCAACATCGACAAAGCCCAGCTGCGGGAAAATATGGCCGTCTTCCTGCGCGCTATTGTGCCGGTAGCGGAAGAGGTGGGTGTGCGTCTGGCCGTTCACCCGGACGATCCACCGCGTCCTATCCTGGGCCTGCCGCGTATCGTCTCCACCATTGAGGATATGCAGTGGCTGAAAGAGACGGTCGACAGCATCAGCAACGGCTTCACCATGTGTACCGGCTCCTACGGCGTGCGGGCCGACAACGACCTGGTGCAGATGATTGAAACCTTTGGCGACCGCATTCACTTTACCCACCTGCGGGCAACCTGCCGGGAAGAGAATCCGAAGACCTTCCACGAAGCGGCGCACCTCGGCGGTGACGTGAATATGGTGGCAGTCGTGGATGCCATTCTCCGTGAAGAGAAGCGCCGTAAGCAGGCGGGAGATCTGCGTCCTATTCCATTCCGTCCGGATCACGGGCATCAGATGCTGGACGATCTGCGTAAGAAAACCAACCCGGGTTATTCGGCCATTGGCCGTCTGAAAGGGATGGCGGAAGTGCGCGGCGTGGAGCTGGCGCTGAAGATGACCAAATATCCTGAGCTTCTTTAACCGGTATTGCCGGGTGGCGGCTTCGCCTTACCCGGCCTACAAAAGCAGACACAAAAAAACCGGCTCAATGGCCGGTTTTTTGTAGGCCCGGTAAGCGTAGCGCCACCGGGCAAAACAGCCCGCACTTAGTCAGCACGACCCATATAGCGTTTTTCTTCGATATGGATACGAATTTTCTCGCCTGCGGAGAGGTATTCCGGCACCTGCACAACCAGACCGGTGGTCAGGGTCGCCGGTTTGTTACGTGCAGACGCGGATGCGCCTTTAATGCCCGGTGCGGTTTCCACGATCTCCAGATCGACGGTCTGCGGCAGCTCCAGCGCCAGCAGAACGCCATCCCAGGTCAGAACCTGCATGTCGGGCATGCCGCCTTCCGGAATAAACAGCAGCTCTTCTTCAATCTGATCTTTGGTGAAGATGTATGGCGTGTAGTCTTCTTTATCCATAAAGACGTATTCGTTGCCATCAACATACGAGAAATCGACATAGCGACGGGTCAGGGTAACGGTATCCACGATATCGTCGCCTTTGAAACGCTCTTCAACTTTCAGGCCGGTACGTACATCGGCGAAACGCATTTTGTACAGCGTTGCTGCGCCACGGGCGCTGGGTGCCTGAATATCGATGTCTTTTACAATCAGCAATTTGCCGTTGTAATTCAGCACCATACCTTTCTTAATTTCGTTCGCTCTTGGCATTGCAGTAATCCTGTTAACGGGAAGGTCAAAAATATCGCGTCAAAGTACTCGCGCGCGGCATTTCAGGCAAGTGGATTTCGTGGCTTTTGCTATCAATACGTAAAAGGTGTTACTGTGCCCGTCACGCCCGCGGGAGCGGCTTTCTTTCAGGTAAAGTACGAATATGGATTGCCGTCCGGACTGCGGAGCATGTTGCACCGCCCCCTCCATCACCAGCCCCATTCCCGGGATGCCCAACGGCAAGCCTGCCAATACCCCCTGCGTGCAGCTGGACGCGCAACAGCGCTGCAAAATTTTCGGCTCGAGCTCGCGCCCGAAAGTGTGTGCTGGCCTGCAGCCGTCGCGGGAGATGTGCGGCGATACGCGCGGCCAGGCCATGACCTGGCTGCTCGAACTCGAGACGCTTACTGCGCCTTAAATATCCTTAATACGCGTCAGGCAGAGCGTGGTGAGGATGCACATCCCCAGCGCAATCCAGAATACCGCGTGATAACTCCAGATCTCGGCCACGACGCCCGCCACGGAGCCTGCGATGATCCAGCCGACGCGGGTGGTGTTGGTATAAAGCGTGGTGGCCGCGCCAGCCTGACCCGGCATCAGATCCTGGAAATAGAGCATGCCGATCCCGGCGAGAATGCCAATATAGATGGCGTTCAGCAGCTGTAACCCGAGTAACACTACCGGCGTGTGCGCGGTGAGCATCCCGACGTAAAACAGCAAACCGGCAACGGCGGCAACGCGCATCAGGAAGCGCTTACCGAAGCGTTTTGCGTAGTAGCCCGCAATCAGCATCGTCGGGATCTCCAGCCCGGCAGCGGTTCCCATCATTACTCCCGCCAGCTTCTCGGAGAGATGCAGCTCATTAATGATAAACAGCGGCATGTTAATGATATAGAGGCTGTTGGTGCCCCACATTAACGTGCAGATGGTAAAGAGCAGCAGGGCGTCGCGACGGTTGCGGCGCGGCGACTCCAGCACCCCGGTTGCCAGCTTCGGCTCCTTGCGCATCGTCGGCAGGAAAAACCAGACCATCGCGCCGCAGACCACAAACGCCACGGCGGCGCTGATATACATCACCGGGAAGCCAAAGCCCATCGCCAGCACATAGGCCACTGGCGGCCCCACGACCCAGGCCAGCGACACCTGGGCACGCAGGATCGAGCTGAACATCACCGCCTCGCGACCGGTATGGTCGGCATGTTCGCGGGCTAAGGCAAACAGCTGCGGGTTGGCGGTAGAGCCAAAGCTGCTAAGGAATACGCCGACAAACAGCAACACAAAGTAGTTACGGTTCCAGGCGAACAGCAGGCAGGCCAGGACACCCAGCAGACAGCAGAAGACGATCAAGGATTTGCGATCGCCCCGCTTATCTGAGCGACCGGCCAGGAACTGACTGACCAGGATGCCGATAATGGCGCTGCCGGTGAAGAAGAACCCCACCATGGCCGGGCGGGCATGCACCTCGTTGGTGAGGAACAGGCTCAGCGTCGGGGTCTGTAACGCGCCGGCAATGCCGGTAAGAAAAGCAACAATCAAAAACGCCGATGAGGTCAAATCAAATGGCTTGGGTGAGGCGGCTGCGGGAGTGGTGTGCATGTTTCTGTATCAGTGATATGAAGAGACGCGGAGTTTACGCCGCTTGTCATAAAATAGACAGATATCCTCGCCAGTTACCCCACAAAAAATCAAAACGTGTTTTCAGTCCGTCGCTGCGCTTGCTGAAGTTGCTGAAGCCGAACGGCTGTTCACCCCTGAAGGCAGCGGCCTGAAGCAAAAATGTGCTGTAACTCTAAATTCTGCAAGCTGAAATGCGGCTTTACTTGCAAGGATGCCTGGAAAGCGCAAGACTTCTTGAAACGTTTCAGCGCTAATTGGTTTACCTAACCCAAACGGATTGGCGCCTTTTTTCACATTTAAGCTGAAACGATTCAATTTCAGCAGGAGTGGAGAACCATGTTCCAGTTATCCGTGCAGGACATTCATCCCGGCGAACAGGCCGGCACTAAAGAAGAGGCTATCCGGCAGATTGCTGCCGCGCTGGTAGAGGCGGGCAATGTCGCTAGCGGCTACGTTGACGGCATGCTGGCGCGTGAGCAGCAGACCTCTACTTTCCTTGGCAATGGCATCGCCATTCCGCATGGCACTACCGATACCCGCGATCAGGTGCTGAAAACCGGCGTTCAGGTCTATCAGTTCCCGCAGGGCGTGCTCTGGGGTGAAGGCCAGGTAGCCTATGTTGCCATCGGCATTGCCGCCAGCAGCGACGAACACCTCGGTCTGCTGCGTCAGCTGACGCACGTCCTGAGCGACGACGCCGTGGCTGAACAGCTGAAATCCGCCACCACCGCCGAAGAGCTGCGCGCCCTGCTGATGGGTGAAAAGCAGAGCGAAGCCCTGAAGCTGGATAACGAGACGCTGACGCTCGACGTAGCCGCCTCCGATCTGGTGACCCTGCAGGCGCTGAACGCCGGTCGCCTGAAAGAGGCCGGTGCGGTGGATACCGCCTTCGTGGCCCACGCCATTAACGATAAACCGCTGAATCTCGGTCAGGGCGTCTGGCTGAACGACTGTGCTGAAGGCAACCTGCGCAGCGCTATCGCCGTCAGCCGTGCAACAACCGCATTCGATACCGCCGGCGAAACCACGGCGATGCTGGTGACCGTCGCCATGGCCGATGAACAGCCGGTTGAGGTGCTGAAGCGCCTTAGCGATCTGCTGCTGAACAAAAAAGCTGAACAACTGCTGAAAGCGGATGCTGCGACCCTGCTGGCGCTGCTGACCAGCGATGATGTGAACACCGATGAACTGCTGAGCGCCGAGTTTGTCGTGCGCAACGAACACGGCCTGCATGCCCGTCCTGGCACCATGCTGGTCAATACCATTAAGCAGTTCAACAGCGACGTGACCGTCACCAACCTCGACGGTAGCGGTAAACCGGCTAACGGCCGTAGCCTGATGAAAGTCGTCGCGCTGGGCGTGAAGAAAGGGCATCGCCTGCGCTTCACCGCGCAGGGTGCAGATGCTGAACAGGCGCTGAAAGCGATTGGCGACGCTATCGCCGCAGGTCTGGGGGAGGGCGCATAATGAGCAGACGTGTTGCCACAATTACGCTGAACCCGGCTTATGACCTCGTGGGCTTTTGCCCGGAAATCGAACGCGGCGAAGTCAACCTCGTGCGTACCACTGGCCTGCACGCGGCAGGTAAAGGGATTAACGTTGCCAAAGTGCTGAAGGATCTGGGTATCGACGTCACCGTCGGCGGTTTCCTCGGCAAAGATAACCAGGATGGTTTCCAGCAGCTGTTCAGCGAGCTGGGGATCGCCAACCGTTTCCAGGTGGTGCAGGGGCGTACCCGCATCAACGTGAAGCTGACCGAGAAAGATGGCGAAGTCACCGATCTGAACTTCTCCGGTTTTGAAGTGACCCAGGCGGACTGGGAACGTTTTGTGAATGACTCCCTGAGCTGGCTGGGTCAGTTCGACATGGTCTGCGTCAGCGGCAGTCTGCCGTCCGGCGTCAGCCCGGAAGCCTTTACCGACTGGATGACGCGTCTGCGCAGCCAGTGCCCGTGCATCATCTTTGACAGCAGCCGCGATGCGCTGGTGGCCGGTCTGAAAGCCGCACCGTGGCTGGTGAAACCTAATCGTCGCGAACTTGAGATCTGGGCAGGCCGTAAGCTGCCAGAATTAAAGGATGTGATTGAAGCCGCCCATGCGCTACGTGAGCAGGGTATCGCTCATGTGGTCATCTCCCTGGGGGCAGAGGGCGCGCTGTGGGTTAACGCCTCCGGCGAATGGATAGCGAAACCGCCGTCGATGGAAGTGGTCAGCACCGTCGGTGCCGGCGACTCGATGGTTGGCGGGCTGATTTATGGCCTGCTGATGCGCGAATCCAGTGAACATACTTTACGTCTTGCCACCGCCGTTGCAGCCCTGGCCGTCAGCCAGAGCAATGTCGGTATTACCGATCGTACCCAGTTGGCCGCGATGATGGCGCGCGTTGACTTAAAACCCTTTAACTGACAGCAGGAGAGGCATAATGAAAACGCTGCTGATTATTGACTCTGCACTCGGACAGGCGCGCGCCTATATGGCGAAAACCCTGCTCGGTTCGGCGGGACATAAAGCACACCTTGATTTCATCGACAACCCGGGCGATGCCGAACTGGTTATCGTTCTCGGCGACAAAATCCCCGCCGACAGTTCGCTGAACGGCAAAAAAGTGTGGCTGGGCGATATCAACCGCGCCGTTGCACACCCGGAACTGTTCCTGAGCGAAGCGAAAGGCCATGCGGCACTCTATACCGCACCTGTCGCAGCGGCGGAGACGGCTGTTGCTGCGGGTCCGAAACGCGTGGTGGCGGTTACCGCCTGCCCAACCGGCGTAGCGCACACCTTTATGGCGGCTGAAGCTATTGAAACTGAAGCCAAAAAACGCGGCTGGTGGGTAAAAGTTGAAACCCGCGGCTCCGTGGGCGCAGGTAATGCGATCACCCCGGAAGAGGTGGCGGCTGCGGATCTGGTGATTGTGGCGGCAGATATCGAAGTGGATCTGGCGAAGTTTGCCGGTAAGCCGATGTACCGCACCTCCACCGGTCTGGCGCTGAAGAAAACCGCGCAAGAGCTGGATAAAGCCCAGGCCGAAGCGAAACCGTTCCAGCCTGCCGGCAACACCGCGGCTGCGGCTTCTGAAGGCAAAAAAGAGTCCGCTGGCGCGTATCGTCACCTGCTGACGGGCGTCTCCTATATGCTGCCGATGGTGGTGGCGGGCGGTCTCTGTATCGCGCTCTCCTTCGCCTTTGGTATCGAAGCCTTTAAAGAGCCGGGTACCCTGGCGGCGGCGCTGATGCAGATTGGCGGCGGCTCGGCGTTCGCGCTGATGGTGCCGGTCCTGGCGGGTTACATTGCGTTCTCTATTGCTGACCGTCCGGGTCTGACTCCAGGTCTGATCGGCGGTATGCTGGCTGTGAGCACCGGCTCTGGCTTTATCGGCGGGATCATCGCGGGCTTCCTCGCAGGCTACATGGCGAAGCTGATTAGCTCGAAGCTGAAACTGCCGCAGAGTATGGAAGCCCTGAAACCGATCCTGATCATTCCGCTGATCTCCAGCCTGGTGGTTGGCCTGGCGATGATCTACCTGATCGGTAAACCGGTTGCGGGTATCCTCGAAGGCCTGACCCACTGGCTGCAAACCATGGGCACTGCCAATGCGGTCCTGCTGGGTGCAATCCTCGGTGCGATGATGTGTACCGATATGGGTGGTCCGGTGAACAAAGCATCTTACGCCTTCGGTGTCGGCCTGCTGAGTACCCAGACCTATGCGCCAATGGCTGCCATTATGGCGGCGGGTATGGTGCCGCCGCTGGCGCTGGGCCTGGCGACTATCGTTGCCCGTCGTAAGTTCGACAAGGCGCAGCAGGAAGGTGGTAAAGCGGCGCTGGTACTGGGCCTGTGCTTTATCACTGAAGGGGCGATTCCGTTCGCTGCCCGTGACCCGATGCGCGTGCTGCCATGCTGTATCGTCGGTGGCGCGGTGACCGGCGCTATCTCTATGGCGATTGGCGCGAAACTGATGGCGCCGCACGGCGGTCTGTTTGTTCTGCTGATCCCGGGCGCCATTACGCCAGTGCTGGGTTACCTGTTTGCGATTATCGCCGGTACCCTGGTAGCGGGCCTCTCTTACGCGGTGCTGAAACGCCCGGAAGCTGAAGCGGTTGCTGCAAAAGCAGCATAATCTTTCTTCATCCGAAAAGGGCAGAGGCGACTCTGCCCTTTTTTTGCCTTTTATCGTGCTGCTGTTCGCAGTTTTTTGTAGACAGCAAAACGCTCTCTACAAAAAATTGTGATTCTGTTCATAACCATTTCACACCCTTTTTGCCACCGCTTTACTTTACCCTTCCTGCGCATACTATAAACACATGTTCATCTATAAACATGTGCTCTAATAGAATTAAAAGTCACTCACTCGCTTAATTATCATTGCGATGGCCGGCGTGCCAGAGGATGTTCTATGCGTGAAAAGGATTATATTGCTGTTATTGGTTCTGCGAATATGGATGTTGCGGGGTATTCACACGCCTCGCTTAATTATGCGGACTCTAACCCAGGGAAAATTAAATTTACCCCCGGCGGCGTTGGGCGGAATATTGCGCAAAACCTTGCGCTGTTGGGAAAAAATGTCTGGCTACTTTCCGCGGTCGGCGATGACTTTTACGGTCAGTCGCTGCTATCACAAACCCAGGCCGCTGGCGTACAGGTGGAAAAATGTCAGGTGATCGCGGGCGAAGGCACCTCCAGTTATTTATCCTTGCTGGATAATACCGGCGAAATGCTGGTAGCCATTAATGATATGGCTATTTCTGACTACATCAATCCGGACTATCTGGCCCACCACCTGGCCTTTCTGCGTGCGGCAAACGCGGTAGTGGTGGACTGCAATCTCAGTGAATCTGCGCTGGGCTGGATATTTGAAAATGCAGGCCAGGCACCGGTATTCGTTGACCCCGTCTCGGCCTGGAAATGCAACAAAGTGCGCGACTGGCTGGGCCATATCCACACGCTGAAGCCCAACCGGATTGAAGCCGAAACCCTGAGCGGCATCCCGCTCTCCTGCGCGGCGGATGCCCCGAAAGTCGCGGCCTGGTTTCACCAGCACGGCCTGTTCCGGCTGGTATTAAGCATGGGCGGCGACGGCGTTTATTACAGCGAGAAAGGGGGCGAAAGCGGCTGGTCAGCCCCGTTTAAAACCCGGCTTGTCAATGTCACCGGCGCGGGGGACGCGATGATGGCGGGGCTCGCCTTCTGCTGGCTGGAAGGAGCCACATTTGCCTATTCCGTTCGTTTTGCCCAGGGCTGCTCGTCGCTGGCGCTCGCTTCCGTATATACCAATAACCCCGACTTATCGGCTGAAAATGTTAACGCATTAATGGAGAGAGAACATGTCTGAATTAAAATTATCTGCTGAGTTCCTGCAAATTTCTCCTGAGGTTCAGGACGCTTTAAATAATAACAAGCCGGTTGTGGCCCTTGAATCCACCATTATTTCTCACGGCATGCCTTTCCCGCAAAATGCCCAGACGGCGCTGGAAGTTGAAGATGCGATCCGCCAGCAGGGGGTTATTCCCGCCACTATCGCCATTATTCGTGGCGTAATGAAAGTGGGGCTCAGCAAAGAAGAAATTGAACTGTTAGGCCGTGAAGGCCATGCGGTGACCAAAGTCAGCCGCCGGGATTTACCTTTTGTGGTTGCCGCAGGAATTAATGGCGCGACCACGGTTGCCTCCACCATGATTATTGCGGCAATGGCCGGGATTAAGGTCTTTGCTACCGGCGGAATTGGCGGTGTACACCGCGGTGCGGAACACACATTTGATATTTCTGCCGATTTACAGGAGCTGGCGAAAACCAATGTCGCCGTGGTTTGCGCCGGGGCGAAATCTATTCTCGACCTCGGGTTAACCACCGAATATCTGGAAACCAACGGTGTACCGTTAATTGGCTATCAGACCCAGTCCCTGCCTGCCTTTTTCTGTCGCACCAGCCCGTTTGAGGTCAGCATCCGTCTCGACAGCGCTGAAGCCATCGCGCGCGCAATGGCGGTGAAATGGCAGACCGGCCTTAACGGCGGCCTGGTGGTGGCGAATCCTATCCCGGAACAGTTTGCGATGCCTGAAGAGACCATCAACGCCGCGATCGATCAGGCGGTGAAAGAAGCGGAAGAGCAGGGTGTGACCGGCAAAGCCAGCACGCCGTTCCTGCTGGCCCGCGTGGCGGAATTAACCGGTGGCGACAGCCTGAAATCCAATATCCAGCTGGTCTTTAACAACGCCCGTCTGGCCTGCGACATCGCGAAAGCGTACCAGCGCATCGCGTAATCTTTTCACAGGCAGTTTGCCGTCGCCTGTCTTCACAGTGGAATCACGGATACCCGGCCAGTCGCCGGGTTTTCAGGTAAGGAAATCATTATGGATGTAATGAGAAGTCTGCTGGGTATGGCGGTGCTGTTAGCAATAGCCTTCCTCCTGTCGGTCAATAAACGCCGTATCAGTCTGCGTACCGTTGGCGCCGCTTTCATTTTGCAGGTGGCAATTGGCGGCATCATGCTCTATTTCCCGCCAGGAAAATGGCTGGTTGAACAGGCCGCGATAGGGGTGAGCAAGGTAATGTCCTACAGCGATGCCGGTAGTGCTTTTATCTTTGGCGCGCTGGTTGGCCCCAAAATGGATACGCTGTTTGACGGTGCCGGGTTCGTCTTTGCCTTCAGGGTGCTGCCCGCCATCATCTTTGTCACCGCGCTGATAAGCCTGCTCTACTACATCGGGGTGATGGGGCTGCTGATCCGTATTCTGGGCTCCATTTTCCAGAAAGCGTTGCGTATCAGTAAAATTGAATCCTTCGTGGCGGTGACCACCATCTTCCTCGGCCAGAACGAGATCCCGGCGATCGTGAAACCCTTCGTCGATAAGCTGAACCGCAATGAGCTGTTTACCGCTATTTGTAGCGGGATGGCGTCCATTGCCGGTTCGATGCTGATTGGCTACGCCGGGATGGGGGTGCCGATTGATTACCTGCTCGCCGCCTCGTTAATGGCCATTCCTGGCGGGATTTTGTTTGCCCGTCTGCTGAGCCCGGCCACAGAGGCGTCACAGGTCACCTTCGATAACCTGTCGTTCAGCGACACGCCGCCGAAAAGCATTATCGAAGCCGCGGCGACCGGGGCGATGACCGGGTTAAAAATCGCCGCCGGGGTTGCGACGGTGGTAATGGCCTTTGTGGCGATCATCGCCCTGCTGAACGGTATGCTGGGCGGCATTGGCGGCTGGTTGGGTATTGAAAGCCTGAGCCTTGAGGGGCTGTTTGGCTATGCCCTGGCACCGCTGGCGTGGCTCATGGGGGTCGAATGGCAGGATGCCACGCTCGCAGGCAGCCTGATTGGGCAGAAGCTGGCGATTAACGAATTTGTCGCCTATCTCAACTTCTCGCCATATCTGCAAACCGCCGGTCAGCTGGATGTGAAGACCATCGCCATCATCTCTTTTGCTCTGTGCGGCTTTGCCAACTTCGGCTCGATTGGCGTGGTGGTGGGCGCCTTTTCTGCGGTATCGCCCCAGCGCGCCCCGGAGATTGCCCAGTTGGGCGTGCGGGCGCTGGTGGCGGCCACGCTCTCTAACCTGATGAGCGCCACCATTGCGGGCTTCTTTATTGGTCTGGCAGGCTAGTGACGCAGGCCGGGTAGGGCAACTACCCGGCCTGTTTACGGCTGGCTCTCCAGCAGCGACAGGACGTTATCTACCGACAGCGTCGGGTTATTGATGCTTTCACTGGCGCGGGAGAGCGCCGCGCAGGCACTCGCGAACCGGGCACTTTCCGTAAAATCGCTCCCGTCGAGGAAGCCATAAATCAACCCCGCCATAAAGGCGTCATCGGCACCAAAGCGGTCAACCACCGGGTGGGTGAGCGGCGATAGCAGAAGCGGCTCCGCGCCTTGTTCGCTGCAGAGCACCGAATCATCTTCCAGACAGACCACAATCCGCTGCACCCCTTTCTCATGCAGGGCGGCGAGGGCACTCGTGCGATCCTCGCACTCCGCCAGGATCTGCAGCTCCTTCAGCGTCGGCTTCAGGGTATGGATGCGCGACAGCCAGGGTTTGATCCTGTCGGCTTTAAATTCTGAAACCGTGTCGACAAACACCGGCACATCCCCGGCGAGGGTAAAGACCCACTCCAGCGCTTCCGTAGTGAGGTTACAGTCGGCCAGCACGACGCCCGCATGGGCCAGCAGTTCCCGGGAGTGATTCAGCAGCTGCGGCGTCAGCCCCTGCAGGATATGGGTATCATTGATCGCCAGCACAGTGTCGTCCTGCGGACTGGCAATCGACAGATAGGTTGCGGTGCTTTGTCCGTGCAGGCGGATGGTGCTCTGCACGTTAACGCCCGCCTGGCGGGTCTGCTCCAGCAGGGTTTCGCCATAAAAATCGCTGCCCACGGCAGAGATCAGGTGCACCTCGCGCCCCAGCAGCGCGAGGTTGTGGGCGATGTTACGCGCCACGCCGCCCGCCGCGCACTGAATGGCTCCCGGCTGGGAGGAGGGTTCAGGAAAACGAATATCGGCCACCCCGCGAATATCCATATTGATGGCGCCGAGCGCCACGCAATAATCCTGTTCGGTCAGGATATAGCCTTTGCCCTTGATCGCTCCTTTGCGCATCAGGTCCATAATGTGCGCAGCGACGCGGGAGCGGCTGATATCGAGGATCTGGGCGATCTCATGCTGCTGAATAAGGGGGTTGCGCCGCAGGATCTTCAGGATCTGCTTTTCCCTTTCGTTCATCATTCTGCGGTCGCCTCGGCATGCTGTTGCGCTTTCAGCCAGGCGATCTCCTCGGCCCAGATATCCGGGTTGATGGTTTCCAGCACCAGCGGAATGTTGTCGAAACGCGGATCCTGCATGATAAAGCGGAACGCATCATGGCCGATGTTGCCTTCACCCAGGCTGTGGTGACGGTCAACGCGGCTGCCAAAGGTGCTTTTCGCGTCGTTGAGGTGCATACCGCGCAGGTACTCAAAGCCCACGACGCGCTCGAACTCGGCGAAGGTTTTTGCACACGCTTCCGCGCTGCGCAGGTCGTAACCGGCGGCAAAGGCGTGGCAGGTATCGATGCAGACGCCGATGCGGGATTTATCCTCCACGGCATCGATGATGGCGGCCAGATGCTCAAAGCGGAAACCGAGGTTGCTGCCCTGTCCGGCGGTATTTTCAATCACCGCCGTCACCCCCTGGGTCTGTGCCAGCACGATGTTGATCGACTCGGCGATCCGCGCCAGACAAGCATCTTCGTCGATCTGCGACAGATGGCTGCCGGGATGGAAGTTCAGCAGCGTCAGGCCGAGCTGCTCGCAGCGCTGAACCTCATCAAGGAAGGCCGCGCGGGATTTATCCAGCGCCTCCTGTACCGGGTGACCGAGGTTAATCAGGAAACTGTCGTGGGGCAGGATCTGGCCGGGGGAGAAATGGTATTTTTCGCAGGCCGCTTTGAACTCATCAATCACCTGAGTCGTTAACGGCGCGGCGCGCCACTGGCGCTGATTTTTGGTGAACAGGGCGAAGGCGGTCGCCTCGATTTCGGCGGCGCGAATAGCGGCATTTGCCAGACCGCCGGCAGCGCTGACGTGCGCTCCAACATATTTCATAAAGGGACTCCTGTTAACCCGCAAACGCATATGATAGCGGGTTAACAGGATAAGGCTACAGCGGTTTATGCCATCAGGCTATGCACCGCCAGGTTAATGGCGCCCCCGCCGACAATCAGCCAGACAAAGAGCAGCAGCGCCATCAGCAGCGGTTTCGCTCCGGCTTTTTTCAGGGCGCTGACGTGGGTGGTTAAGCCCAGCGCCGCCATCGCCATTGCCAGCAGGATGGTATCCAGCGTCACCAGCATATCCACGACCGCTTTGGGCAGCAGATGGAACGAGTTAAACACCGCGACCACAATAAACAGAATGGCGAACCAGGGGATGGTGATTTTGCTCTTCTCACCGTTGCCCGCTGGCGCAAGCTGTTTCACTCTTGCGGCCAGGATCAGCAGGAACGGGGCCAGCATCATCACCCGCAGCATTTTGGCGATCACCGCGGCATTTTCTGCGTCCGGGCTGATGGCGTGACCCGCCGCGACCACCTGGGCGACTTCATGCATCGTCGAGCCGATGTAGATGCCGTAGTTTTCCGGGCTAAACCAGTGGGCTACCAGCGGATACATGGCCGGATAGAGGAAGATCGCCAGCGTACCGAAGATCACCACCGTCGCCACCGCCACGGTCACCTTGCTGGACTCGGCCTTTACCACCGGCTCGGTGGCCAGCACCGCCGCGGCGCCGCAGATGCTGCTGCCTGCACCAATCAGCCAGCTGGTCTGTTTGTCGAGCCCGAACACCTTCTGGCCGATAAAGCAGGCCAGTAAAAAGGTGCTCGAGAGGGTTAAGATATCAATCGCAATACCGCTTACTCCGACGTCGGCAATCTGCGCGAAGGTAAGACGAAAGCCATACAGGATGATCCCGAGTCGCAGCAGGTGCTGCTTGGCGAAGATGACGCCGCTGTCGCACGGCTTGTAAATCTTCGGATAAACCGTATTACCGACCACCATCCCCAGCAGGATAGCCAGGGTCAGGGCGCTGAATCCGGCGCCTGCAACCGCCGGGATGCTGCCGCCCCATAATGCGACACCGGTGACCAGCGCGCTGAGCGCCAGGCCCGGGATGTAGTGCCACACGGTACGATGATGCTGTAGGGTGAGTGTTGTCATAACCGTCTCCTTTTCTCTGGCTAAAAGGTTACGGCGCGCTGGCTTAAAAATAAAATTGATTATATATTTATAATTAATCTTTATAAGTGGTAAGCAGGGTGCTTACCCTACCGGATAGCGACTATGCACATTACCTTACGCCAGCTTGAAGTCTTCGCCGAAGTGCTGAAAAGCGGATCGACTACGCAGGCCTCTCAGATGCTGGCACTCTCTCAGTCCGCCGTCAGCGCCGCGTTAACCGATCTTGAAGGTCAGCTGGGGGTTCAGCTCTTTGACCGGGTAGGGAAGCGGCTGGTGGTGAACGAGCATGGACGTTTGCTCTACCCGCGCGCGCTGGCTCTGCTGGAGCAAACGGTCGAAATCGAACAGCTCTTTCGCGAGGATAACGGCGCCATTCGTGTCTACGCCAGCAGCACCATTGGCAACTATATCCTGCCTGAAGTGATTGCCCGCTATCGCCGGGATTTCCCGACCCTGCCGCTGGAGATGAGCGTTGGCAACAGCCAGGATGTGATCACCGCGGTGATCGATTTTCGGGTGGATATTGGCCTTATCGAAGGGCCATGCCACAACGCCGACATTATTGCTGAGCCCTGGCTGGAGGATGAGCTGGTGGTCTTCGCCTCGCCGGCCTCTTCTTTATTACAGCAGGAGGTGACCCTGGAGCGGCTGGCTCAGGCGCCGTGGATTTTACGCGAGCAGGGCTCAGGCACGCGTGAGATCGTCGATTATCTGCTGCTCTCCCATCTGCCGCAGTTCCATATGGGCATGGAGCTCGGCAATTCAGAGGCCATCAAACATGCGGTGCGCCACGGTCTTGGCATCAGCTGCCTGTCGCGGCGGGTGATTGCCGAACAGCTGGAGAGCGGAACGCTGGTGGAGATCCCCGTGCCGTTGCCTAATAAGCTGGTGCGCACCCTGTGGCGCATCCATCACCGCCAGAAGCACCTCTCTAATTCCCTCCAGCGTTTTCTGCGTTACTGCGAAATGTAATCCTGCCCGGCGGCGTTTTGTCCGCCGGTAGTCATTACTCGCATCAATACTATTCTCTGCTTTACTTATAATCCTGGACCGGTCATGAAGCTCTCTTATAACAGGGCATTTGTGCCGGAAGAGCCGGCGATCGTCTGCTACAATCGCGCCTCATTTTTTGAATGGACAGCATTTTCACATGGTTTCCGAAACTAAAACCACAGAAGCGCCCGCGCTACGTCGCGAACTCAAGGCGCGTCACCTGACGATGATCGCCATTGGCGGCTCTATCGGTACAGGCCTTTTTGTTGCCTCTGGCGCGACGATTTCAGCAGCGGGTCCTGGCGGCGCGCTCTTTTCCTATATCCTGATCGGTCTGATGGTCTACTTCCTGATGACCAGCCTGGGTGAACTGGCGGCGTACATGCCGGTATCCGGTTCTTTTTCTACCTACGGCCAGAAATACGTTGAAGAAGGCTTTGGCTTCGCGCTGGGCTGGAACTACTGGTACAACTGGGCGGTGACCATCGCCGTGGACCTGGTGGCGGCACAGCTGGTCATGACATGGTGGTTCCCGGACACGCCGGGCTGGATCTGGAGCGCGCTCTTCCTGGCGGTGATCTTCCTGCTCAATTACATCTCCGTGCGCGGCTTTGGTGAGGCCGAATACTGGTTCTCCCTGATCAAAGTGGCGACCGTGATCATCTTTATTATCGTCGGCCTGGCGATGATCGTCGGTATCTTCCAGGGCAGCGAGCCTGCGGGCTGGAGCAACTGGACGGTTGGCGATGCACCCTTTGCGGGGGGATTATCGGCGATGATTGGCGTGGCGATGATTGTCGGCTTCTCCTTCCAGGGGACGGAGCTTATCGGCATTGCCGCCGGTGAATCCGAAAACCCGGAGAAGAACATCCCGCGCGCGGTGCGTCAGGTCTTCTGGCGTATCCTGCTGTTCTATGTGTTCGCCATCCTGATTATCAGCCTGATCATTCCATATACCGATCCGAGCCTGCTGCGTAACGATGTGAAAGATATCAGCGTCAGCCCGTTCACCCTGGTGTTCCAGCATGCCGGTCTGCTCTCTGCGGCAGCGGTTATGAACGCGGTGATCCTGACGGCGGTGCTGTCGGCGGGTAATTCCGGGATGTATGCCTCTACCCGTATGCTCTACTCTCTGGCCTGCGATGGCAAAGCGCCGCGTATTTTCGCGAAGCTCTCCCGGGGCGGTGTGCCGCGCAACGCGCTCTATGCCACCACCGTGATTGCCTGCCTGTGCTTCCTGACCTCGATGTTCGGCAACCAGACCGTCTACCTGTGGCTGCTGAATACCTCCGGGATGACGGGCTTCATCGCCTGGCTGGGCATCGCCATCAGCCATTACCGTTTCCGTCGCGGCTACGTGAAGCAGGGTTACGATATTAACAACCTGCCATACCGCTCCGGCTTCTTCCCGCTGGGTCCGATCTTCGCCTTTGTGCTCTGTCTGATCATCACCCTCGGCCAGAACTACGAAGCCTTCCTGGCCGACACCATCGACTGGGGCGGCGTTGCGGCCACCTATATCGGTATCCCGCTGTTCCTGATCATCTGGTTTGGCTACAAGCTGGCGAAGGGAACGAAGTTTGTGCGCTACAGCGAAATGGAATTCCCGAATAGCTTTAAAAAATAAGCGTACCGCCTCTCTCTAACCCGCTCAGCCGAGCGGGTTTTTTATTTCTCCACAGTATGCTCTCTTGACATAACTTTTAACAATTGAATTGATAATAGTTATCGTTTGCTTTATCATTAGCAAAGTAATCAAAAGGATGAAGGAGTCAACTTTCTAGCCCTGGTCAGGGGAGGGGTTGCGGCCACACCTGCAAAGAATTACCAGACCGACCCGCCCAAAGAAGCGGGCGGCATGCAATGCAATGTGAGCAGTACATATTTGATTTTGCTGTGTTTACCTCATGGAGAAATGGAATGTTTAGGTTGAATCCCTTCGTTCGGGGAGGGCTGTGCGCGTCTGCTCTTTCCCTGGCGCTGCCGGTTGCGGCGGTGGAATCTGGCGACACGATGGTCGTTACCGCCTCGGCCAACGAGCAAAACCTGAAGGATGCCCCCGCCAGTATCAGCGTCATCACCCAGCAGGATCTGCAGCGTAAGCCGGTGCAGAACCTGAAAGATGTGTTACAGGACGTGCCGGGCGTACAGTTAACCAACGAAGGGGACAACCGCAAGGGGGTCAGTATCCGCGGGCTGGACAGCAGCTATACGCTGATCCTGATCGACGGCAAACGCGTCAACTCGCGCAATGCCGTGTTCCGCCATAACGACTTTGATCTCAACTGGGTTCCGGTGGATGCCATCGAGCGCATCGAAGTGGTGCGCGGGCCGATGTCCTCCCTCTACGGCTCCGATGCCCTGGGCGGCGTGGTCAATATCATCACCAAAAAGATCGGCCAGAAATGGACCGGCACCCTCACTGCCGACACCACTATTCAGGAACATCGCGATCGCGGCGACACCTACGGCGGGCAGTTCTATACCAGCGGCCCGCTGGTGGATGGCCTCCTCGGCCTGAAAGCCTTCGGCAGCGTCTCCCAGCGTGATAAAGACGATCCGCAGTCCTCTTCCACCAGCGCCACGGGCGAAACCCCGCGTATCGAAGGCTTCACCAGCCGTGATGCCAACGTGGAATTTGCCTGGACCCCGAACGAAAACCACGATTTCACCGCCGGGTATGGTTTTGACCGTCAGGATCGGGATTCCGACTCGCTGGATAAAAACCGCCTGGAGCGCCAGAACTACTCCCTGAGCCACAATGGCCGCTGGGGGCTGGGCAACAGCGAGCTAAAATTCTACGGCGAGAAGGTGGATAACAAAAACCCGGGCAATGCCAACCCGATTACGTCCGAAAGCAACTCCATTGACGGCAAATATGTTCTGCCGCTGGGGGAGATTAACCAGCTGCTGACCTTCGGCGGAGAGTGGCGTCACGACAAGCTGAAAGATCCGGTCAACCTTACCGGCGGCAGCAGCAGCAATACCTCGGCCAGCCAGTATGCGCTGTTCCTGGAAGATGAATGGCGGATCTTCGAACCGCTGGCCCTGACCACCGGCGTACGCATGGATGACCATGAAACCTACGGCGATCACTGGAGCCCGCGTGCTTACCTGGTTTATAACGCCACCGATACCGTAACGGTAAAAGGCGGCTGGGCAACGGCATTCAAAGCGCCGTCGCTGTTGCAGCTGAGTCCGGACTGGACCACCGGCTCCTGCCGCGGTGCCTGTGAAATTGTCGGTAGCCCGGATCTGAAACCAGAGACCAGCGAAAGTTTCGAGCTGGGGCTGTATTACAGCGGGGAAGAGGGATGGTTAGAGGGCGTTCAGGGGAGCATCACCGCTTTCCAGAACGACGTTGATGACCGGATCAGCATCAGCCGTACCGCCAGCGTTAGCCAGGCGCAGAGCTACCCTAACTATGTCGGGCTGAACGGTGACGGTGAGCCGGTATTCCGCTACTACAACGTCAATAAGGCGCGTATCCGCGGCCTGGAGACGGAGATTAAGTTCCCCATTGCCGAAGACTGGCGAATGACGCTGAATTACACCTATAACGACGGGCGTGATATCAGCAACGGCGGCAACAAGCCGCTCTCCGAGCTGCCGTTCCATACCGCAAACGGCACGCTGGACTGGCAGGCGACCCAGGCGTGGTCCTTCTACGTGCAGGGGAATTACACGGGTGAGAAACGCGCGATTACCGAGGGCGCGGCAACGCCGGGTGGCTATGTGGTGTGGAACACGGGTGGTGCATGGCAGGCAACCAAAAACGTTAAGCTGCGTGCGGGCGTCATGAACCTGCTGGATAAAGATCTCAGCCGCGACGACTACACCTATACCGAAGAGGGACGCCGTTACTTTATGGCGGTGGATTACCAGTTCTGATGGTTGAAATGCCGGGCGGCGCTGCGCTTGCCCGGCCTAAGGGCTGGTGTGGGTTTTGTAGGCCCGGTAAGCGAAGCGCCACCGGGCATGAGGCTGGCACTTACTTCAACAGCTGCTGCGCATGGAAGCGCAGATGATCTTCAATAAACGACGCAATGAAATAATAGCTGTGATCGTACCCCGGCTGGATACGTAACGTCAGCGGCCAGGCTTTTTGCCGTGCCGCTTCCGCCAGTACGGCTGGCTGGAGCTGGGTCGCCAGGAACTGATCGGCATCGCCCTGATCGATAAGCGTCGGGATCGCCTGTTCCGGCTGGCTGTTCAGCATCAGAGCGCAGCTGTCCCACGCCTGCCAGTTTGCAGCATCCTCACCCAGATAGTGGCTAAAGGCTTTCTGCCCCCACGGCACTTGCGTCGGGTTGACGATTGGCGCAAACGCCGAGACGCTGACATATTTACCCGGGTTTTTCAGCGCCATCACCAACGCACCGTGACCGCCCATCGAATGGCCGCTGATGGCACAGCGATCGGCTACCGCAAACTCCGCCTGGATCAGCGCCGGCAGCTCGTCGCG
The DNA here is from genome assembly GCF_055805075.1 of Leclercia sp. GHBNCSD. NCBI lineage: Bacteria > Pseudomonadati > Pseudomonadota > Gammaproteobacteria > Enterobacterales > Enterobacteriaceae > Leclercia > Leclercia sp. GHBNCSD. Next base: position 3,496,191 of record NZ_JBQVYO010000001.1, read on the forward strand.
CAGATAATCATACATCCGGTAATGACGCGCCCACGGCTGCTGGGTGGCGTTCAGGTAGAACCCGGCGCCTTTGCCCAGGTCATACCCGGCATCGTCCGCCACGTCGTCACCGCGCGGGCTGGTATCCGGCATCACCAGGGCGATCCCCAGTTCGGCCGCCACGCGCTGGGCGCCCGCTTTGGTGGTGAAGTTCTCATCATTGCAGGTCAGGCCGGAGAGCCAGTAAAGCACCGGCGGTTTCGCCCCGTCGGTCGCCGGAGGAAGAAAAATGCTGAACGTCATCGCGCAGTTCAGCACCGTGGAGTCGTGACGCCAGCGCTGCTGTCGACCTTCAAAACAGTGGTGCTCTTCGAGCAGTTCCATGCAGGGCTCCTTCAGGAAGGTGAGATCGGGATTGAAAGCCATAATACAGATTATTCAGTAACGTGTGAGCAACTTTCACTTCCGCATTCGCCTCATATCCTGCATCATGAATTTACGAAACTTTAACAATCGGGGTGGTCATGGCGCTGCGTATCGCGCTCAGCGGATTTGTGGTTCTGGTGGTGGCGATGGGAATAGGGCGCTTTGCCTTTACGCCCCAGGTGCCGCTGATGATTACGGCAGGGGAGCTCACCCTGACCAGCGCCGGGCTGGTGGCGGCGATGAACTACCTCGGCTATCTGGCGGGTGCATGGGATGCCATGCGCGCGCACCGCTTCGTTGAAGGACGTTTATGGCTGGGGATCGGGGGCGCAGTGGCGCTGACGCTGCTCTCCGCCGTGGCGGATAATGCGGTGATCCACGGGCTGCTGCGCTTTGTGATTGGCTGCATGAGCGGCTGGTCGATGGTGCTGGTCGCCGCCTGGACCAACGAGCGGCTGGCCCATTATGGCAAGCCGGGCCTGAGTGCCGCGGTGTTTGCCGGGCCGGGGGCGGGGATCGCCTTAAGTGGTCTGCTGGCGGTCTGGATCCAGGCGCAGGCGCTCTCCGCCAGCGCCGCCTGGCAAATCTACGGCCTGCTGGCGCTGGTGCTCGTCGCGCTGGTGGCCCGCTACCTGCCGCGAGCCGGACAGCTGCATCGTCCGGGCACCACGCCGGAGCCGCTGACGCTAACCCGCGATCTGCGCCGTCTGGTCTGGAGCTACAGCCTCGCCGGGTTTGGCTACATCCTCCCGGCGACCTTTCTGTCGCAGATGGCGGCGCTGCGCTTTCCCGGTAGCGCCTTTGCCCAGTTTGTCTGGCCGGTTTTTGGTGTCGCTTCGATGGTGGGGATTGCCCTCAGCATCGCCCTGCGCCACGTCGCGTCGACCCATCGTCGGCTGGCGATCGTGCTCTGGTTGCAGGCGGTAGGGGTGATTGCCGCCTGGCTGATGCCGGGGATGGCTGGGCTTGTGACCGGTGCGCTGCTGGTCGGCGGCGGATTTTTATGTGCGGTGCAGCTCTCGTTGCTCTATGGGCGTGAACTGGCACCGAATCATACGCGTTACATGGCCGGATTACTGACGACCGGCTATGCCATCGGGCAGCTAATTGGCCCGATGACATCGGCACTGTCGAGCTGGCTTACCCATCAGCTTGAGCCTGCGCTGGGCCTTGCCGGTATCGCATTGTTTGTTGCGGGTGGACTGGTCTGGCAGCGTCAGGTTGAAAGGTAACGACAATTGGAATAATTATCGCGGTGAATACTGGATTATGCTCGCCGCCTCGCGCACAATGAGTGCACATTTTGCCCCATGGAGGGCAGAAGAGCGCCACACCTGCAGGAGAAAAGAATGTCATCAATGAGTAAAGAAGCTGCCCTCGTCCATGAAGCGCTGGTAGCACACGGCCTTGAAACGCCGCTGCGCCCACCGGTTCAGGAGATGGACAACGAAACACGTAAAAGTCTTATTTCCGGGCACATGACCGAAATCATGCAGCTGCTCAATCTCGATCTGAGTGATGACAGTCTGATGGAGACGCCGCGTCGCATCGCCAAAATGTATGTCGATGAGATTTTCTCCGGGCTTGATTACGCCAATTTCCCGAAAATTACCGTCATTGAAAACAAAATGAAGGTCGATGAGATGGTGACGGTGCGCGATATCACCCTGACCAGCACCTGCGAGCATCACTTTGTGACCATCGACGGTAAAGCGACCGTGGCCTATATCCCGAAAGACGCGGTGATTGGCCTGTCCAAAATCAACCGTATCGTACAGTTCTTTGCCCAGCGTCCGCAGGTGCAGGAGCGTTTAACCCAGCAGATCCTCATCGCGCTGCAAACGCTGCTGGGCACCAACAACGTGGCGGTATCGATTGATGCGGTACACTACTGCGTGAAAGCGCGTGGCATTCGTGATGCGACCAGCGCCACCACTACCACCTCGCTGGGCGGCCTGTTCAAATCGAGCCAGAATACCCGCCAGGAGTTCCTGCGCGCCGTCCGTCACGTTAGCTAATCGTCAGGGCAGGGTACATGGAAAGAAATGTCACGCTGGATTTCGTTCGTGGCGTCGCGATTCTGGGTATTCTGCTTCTGAATATAAGCGCCTTCGGTTTGCCGAAGGCCGCTTACCTCAATCCCGTCTGGTATGGCGATATCACTCTCCGCGACGCCTGGACATGGGCGATACTGGATCTCTTTGCTCAGGTCAAATTCCTCACCCTGTTTGCGCTGCTGTTCGGGGCAGGTCTTCAGCTGTTACTGAAACGTGGTAAACGCTGGATCCAGGCCCGGCTCTCTCTGCTGGTGCTGTTCGGGTTTATTCATGGGCTGCTGTTCTGGGATGGCGACATTCTGCTGGCCTATGGGCTGGTAGGGCTGATCTGCTGGCGTATCATCCGCGACGCACATGATGTCAAAAATCTCTTCAATACCGGCGTGGTGCTGTTTCTTATCGGCGTGGCTATATTGCTGCTGCTGGGGGTTATCTCCGGCGGCTCGACCAACCGCTCCTGGGTGCCGGATGCGGCGAACCTGCAATATGAGCAGTACTGGAAGCTGGGCGGTGGACTGGAAGCCATCAGCAACCGGGCGGATATGATCGGCAACAGTTTACTGGCGCTCGGCGCACAGTATGGCTGGCAGCTGGCGGGGATGATGCTGATCGGCGCCGCGCTGATGCGTACCGGCTGGCTGAAGGGCGAGTTCAGCCCGCGCCACTATCGCCGTACCGGGATGTGGCTGGTGCTGGTGGGGCTGGCGATCAACCTTCCGGCGGTGATCGCCCAGTGGTATCTGCACTGGGATTATCGCTGGTGCGCATTCCTGTTGCAGGCGCCGCGTGAGCTGAGCGCGCCGTTTCAGACGATTGGTTATGCCGCGCTCATCTACGGTTACTGGCCGCAGCTCTGCCGTTTCAGGCTGGTGACGGCGGTGGCCTGCGTGGGGCGCATGGCGCTCAGCAACTATATTTTACAGACGCTGATCTGTACCGCCCTGTTCTATCAGCTTGGCTTATTTATGAAGTTCGACCGGCTACAGCTGCTGGGCATTGTCCTGCCGGTGTGGCTGGTTAATATTCTATTCTCCGTCCTCTGGCTGCGCCATTTCCGTCAGGGGCCGCTGGAATGGGTATGGCGACAATTGACCATACGTGCGTCAGGCGTTTCATCAAGCCATACATCCGGATAACGATCTGGATCACAATCATTAACAAAACGGATGTAACCGTTTTCATCCTTGTGACCTTCTTCACGTAGTCCTCGCCTTGTCGCTGCCAGAATAGGCACCTTGCTAAACACAGGGGGTGTCTGTGAGTCGCTGCAATCTAAATAAGGGTGGTGAATATGATCACCATTCGTGACGTCGCGCGTCAGGCGGGCGTTTCTGTCGCCACCGTTTCCCGGGTTCTTAACAATAGCGCACTGGTCAGCCCGGAGACGCGTGAATGCGTGATGAAAGCCGTCACGGCGCTGGGCTACCGGCCTAATGCGAACGCCCAGGCGCTGGCGACCCAGGTCAGCGACACCATCGGTGTGGTGGTGATGGACGTGTCAGATGCGTTCTTTGGCGCGCTGGTGAAAGCCGTCGATATGGTGGCGCAGGAGCACCAGAAAAACGTGCTGATCGGCAACAGCTATCACGAGGCGGAAAAAGAGCGCAACGCCATTGAGGTGCTGATTCGTCAACGCTGTAACGCATTGATCGTGCACTCAAAAGCGTTAAGCGATGAGGAACTTTCCGCGCTGATGGAGCAGATCCCCGGCATGGTGCTCATTAACCGCATCGTTCCCGGCTATGCCCACCGCTGCGTCTGCCTCGATAACGTCAGCGGAGCGATGATGGCCACGCGGATGCTAATGAACAACGGGCATCAGCGTATCGGCTATCTGGCCTCCAGCCATCGCATCGAGGACGACGATATGCGCCGGGAAGGCTGGCAGAAAGCGCTGCTGGAACAGGGCATTACGGGGTCGGAAAGCTGGATCGGCACCGGCGCTCCGGACATGCAGGGCGGAGAGGCAGCGATGGTGGAGCTGCTCGGGCGCAACCTGCAGCTGACCGCGGTCTTTGCCTACAACGACAGCATGGCGGCGGGCGCGCTCACGGCGCTGAAAGACAACGGCATTGCGGTGCCGCAGCATCTGTCATTGATTGGTTTTGATGATATTCCGATTGCCCGTTACACGGACCCTCAGCTGACGACGGTTCGCTACCCCATCGCCTCCATGGCCCGGCTGGCCACAGAGCTGGCGTTACAGGGGGCCGCCGGGAAGCTGGATATCAATGCAACACACTGTTTCATGCCAACTTTAGTGCGTCGCCACTCCGTTGCCATTCGGCAAACTGTGGTGCCGATCACTAACTAATAATTCGCCGTGATGTAACCGTTTTCAATTTGTGAGTAAATTCACAGTAACTTAACAATGCGCTGTCTATGATGTCAGCGTTTTAGCAACTGAAACGCTATGTAACGGTGATTAATCACTTTGACCATAGCTGAGGTCCGTTAAACATCCAAAAAAACGCATTCTGGAGCGTTACCGACCAAGGAAGATAGAAATTTTATAAGTGGACTTCGGCCGGCAGTAACGTTTCTTTAACATGTGCCCGCCGAGCGTTATTCACACGAACTACCCTGCATAAAAATCGGAGATATCATGAATAAGAAGGTGTTGACTCTGTCTGCTGTTATGGCAAGCATGCTTTTCGGTGCCGCCGCGCACGCTGCAGATAGCCGTATTGGTGTGACTATCTATAAGTATGACGACAACTTCATGTCCGTTGTGCGTAAGGCAATCGAGAAAGAGGGTACAGGCGCACCAGACGTACAGCTGTTGATGAATGACTCCCAGAATGACCAGTCCAAACAGAACGACCAGATCGACGTTCTGCTGGCGAAAGGCGTAAAAGCTCTGGCAATCAACCTGGTTGACCCGGCAGCAGCAGGCACTGTTATTGAAAAAGCACGCGGCCAGAACGTGCCGGTTGTGTTCTTCAACAAAGAACCTTCCCGCAAAGCGCTGGATAGCTATGACAAAGCCTTCTACGTCGGTACCGACTCCAAAGAATCCGGCATTATTCAGGGCGACCTGATTGCCAAACACTGGGCCGCTAACCCGAACTGGGATCTGAACAAAGACGGTCAGGTACAGTTCGTACTGCTGAAAGGCGAGCCAGGCCACCCGGACGCTGAAGCACGTACCACCTACGTTATCAAAGAGCTGAACGACAAGGGTCTGAAAACCCAGCAGCTGGCTTTAGATACCGCAATGTGGGATACCGCTCAGGCGAAAGACAAGATGGACGCATGGCTGTCCGGCCCGAACGCGAACAAAATTGAAGTGGTTATCGCCAACAACGACGCGATGGCAATGGGTGCGGTAGAAGCTCTGAAAGCACACAACAAATCCTCTATCCCGGTATTTGGTGTGGATGCCCTGCCTGAAGCGCTGGCACTGGTTAAATCTGGCGCAATGGCGGGTACCGTACTGAACGATGCAAACAACCAGGCGAAAGCCACCTTCGATCTGGCGAAAAACCTGGCAGAAGGCAAAGGCGCGGCTGACGGTACTAACTGGAAAATTGACAACAAAGTTGTTCGTGTACCGTACGTTGGCGTAGATCAGGAAAACCTGGCGCAGTTCACCGGTAAATAAGTTATAGCATTCCACTGGGCGCAGTTTCTGCGCCCTTTTATCACGCGACGCGAGGCCGAGAAGGTATAATTATGGTCAGCACAACGACTCAGTCGTCCGGTGAATACTTGTTGGAAATGAGCGGTATCAACAAGTCTTTTCCCGGTGTTAAAGCACTGGATAATGTTAATTTAAAAGTACGGCCTCACTCCATTCACGCCTTAATGGGTGAAAACGGTGCGGGTAAATCAACATTATTGAAATGCTTATTTGGGATCTATCAAAAAGATTCTGGCAGCATTCTTTTTCAGGGGAAAGAGATCGATTTCCATTCCGCCAAAGAGGCGCTGGAAAACGGTATTTCGATGGTTCACCAGGAGCTTAACCTGGTACTTCAGCGTTCTGTTATGGACAATATGTGGCTGGGTCGTTATCCGACCAAAGGCGTATTTGTCGATCAGGACAAAATGTATCGCGACACCAAAGCTATTTTTGATGAACTGGATATTGATATCGATCCGCGCGCGCGCGTCGGTACATTGTCTGTTTCACAAATGCAGATGATCGAAATTGCCAAGGCCTTCTCCTATAACGCCAAAATCGTGATTATGGACGAGCCTACCTCTTCATTAACGGAGAAAGAGGTGAACCACCTGTTCACCATTATCCGTAAACTGAAAGATCGCGGTTGCGGCATCGTTTATATCTCTCACAAAATGGAAGAGATCTTCCAGCTTTGTGATGAAATCACCGTGCTTCGCGACGGGCAGTGGATCGCCACCCAGTCACTGGAAGGGCTGGACATGGACAAGATCATCGCCATGATGGTTGGCCGCTCCCTGAACCAGCGCTTCCCGAACAAAGAGAACAAGCCGGGCGAAGTGATTCTGGAAGTGCGCAACCTGACTTCACTGCGTCAGCCTTCCATTCGCGATGTTTCCTTCGATCTGCATAAAGGGGAGATCCTCGGTATTGCCGGTCTGGTGGGGGCCAAGCGTACCGATATCGTCGAAACGCTGTTTGGCATCCGCGAGAAATCCGCCGGGACCATTACCCTGCACGGTAAAAAGATTAATAACCATAACGCCAACGAAGCTATTAACCACGGCTTTGCGCTGGTGACCGAAGAGCGTCGCTCGACCGGTATTTATGCCTATCTGGATATTAACTTTAACTCCTTAATTTCTAATATTCATAATTATAAAAATAAAATCGGTTTGTTGGATAATTCCCGCATGAAGAGCGATACCCAGTGGGTGATTGACTCCATGCGCGTAAAAACCCCTGGACACCGCACGCAAATTGGCTCGCTTTCCGGTGGTAACCAGCAAAAGGTTATTATTGGACGCTGGTTGTTAACCCAGCCAGAAATTCTGATGCTGGATGAACCAACCCGCGGTATCGACGTTGGTGCAAAATTTGAAATTTATCAGCTGATTGCTGAATTAGCTAAGAAAGATAAAGGGATTATTATTATTTCTTCCGAAATGCCGGAATTGTTAGGGATCACAGATCGTATTCTGGTTATGAGCAATGGTCTCGTTGCCGGAATTGTTGACACCAAAACGACAACGCAAAACGAAATTTTGCGTCTTGCGTCTTTGCACCTTTAAGATCAGGGGCTCCTCATGAGTGCGTTAAATAAGAAAAGTTTTCTTACTTATCTGAAAGAAGGCGGTATTTACGTTGTTCTTTTAGTCTTACTGGCCATTATTATTTTCCAGGATCCGACTTTCTTAAGTCTGCTGAACTTAAGTAACATTCTGACCCAGTCTTCGGTGCGTATTATTATCGCCCTCGGCGTGGCAGGTCTTATTGTCACCCAGGGTACTGACCTGTCAGCCGGCCGTCAGGTTGGTCTGGCGGCGGTTGTTGCGGCAACGCTTCTGCAGTCGATGGAAAACGCCAACAAGGTCTTCCCGGAAATGGCAACCATGCCCATTTTCCTGGTGATCCTGATTGTCTGTGCCATTGGCGCGGTCATCGGTCTGATTAACGGCATCATCATTGCGTACCTGAACGTAACGCCGTTTATCACCACCCTGGGTACCATGATCATCGTTTACGGTATTAACTCCCTGTACTACGACTTCGTGGGCGCATCACCGATTTCCGGTTTCGACAGTGGATTCTCGACCTTTACGCAGGGCTTTATCGCGATGGGCAGTTTCCGCCTCTCCTACATCACCTTCTACGCGCTGATTGCCGTAGCGTTCGTCTGGGTGCTGTGGAACAAAACCCGCTTCGGTAAGAACATCTTTGCTATCGGGGGTAACCCGGAAGCGGCAAAAGTCTCTGGTGTTAACGTGGCGCTGAACCTGCTGGTTATCTATGCCCTGTCGGGCGTGTTCTACGCCTTCGGTGGTCTGCTGGAAGCGGGCCGTATCGGCTCTGCCACCAACAACCTCGGCTTTATGTATGAGCTGGATGCCATCGCCGCGTGCGTCGTGGGTGGCGTGTCGTTCAGTGGTGGTGTGGGTACTGTGCTGGGTGTGGTAACCGGTGTGATCATCTTCACCGTTATCAACTACGGCCTGACCTATATCGGCGTCAACCCGTACTGGCAGTACATTATCAAGGGCGCCATCATTATCTTTGCGGTAGCGCTGGACTCCCTGAAGTACGCGCGTAAGAAGTAAGATTTCGGTTAGCAAAAAACCCGCCTTGTGCGGGTTTTTTTATGCCCGGCGGCGCTGCGCTTGCGCGGGCCTACGGGGTAATGTAGGCCGGGTAAGGCGAAGCCGCCACCCGGCGGGGGTTACTTCTTCTTCTGCATCTCAAGCAGCTGTTCTGGCGTGACCGCCGGATAACCCTGGGCATCGGCCGGGACTTCCGTCATCGTCGGGATCGGCACCAGCGGGCCTAAGAAGCGCGGTTCGCGTTTAAAGATGTAGAGATCCGCCAGCGCCCCCAGGCGTGCGCCAAACTCGCGTACCCGCACGGTGAGCATATCTTTTGGCGATGGAACGGCATAACACTGGGCCTGAATGCCCATATGCAGGGCGATAAACAGCGCGCGTTCGCAGTGGAAGCGCTGGGTAATGATGATGAAATCGTTGGTATCAAATACCTTACGGGTGCGAACTATCGAATCGAGGGTTCTGAAACCGGCGTAGTCGAGCACGATATCGGCCGGATCAACCCCTGCGGCAATCAAATCCTTACGCATGGTGACCGGCTCGTTATAGCTCTGGAGCGCGTTGTCACCGCTCAGCAGCAGATAATTCACTTTGCCGCTGTTATAGGCGTTGAGCGCCCCCTGAATGCGGTAACGGTAATACTGGTTGATCACCCCGGTGCGGTAATACTTGGCGGTGCCCAGCACCACGCCGACCTGCCGGTAGGGCAGATCCTGAAGGTCATCAAAGATATAAGGAGCCGTTTTCCAGCTCATCCAGCGGTCGAGGCCCAGCGCAGTCAACAGCACGATGCCGATCAAGACAACCAGGCTGTAAAACACGCGCTTTAACATACAGATGACTCTTACCAAAGGTGAAATTTCACTCAGGCTACTTTACCCGTCTGGTAAGCGCAAGAAAGGGCGATTTAATTGGGGGGATTTTCATCAGTTGTGCGGGCATGGCTGCCCGCATCATACGCTTAGCCCAGCAGGACACGATCAATGTTGCTACAACCCAGCGCCCGCAGCGTGGCCGCAGTGGCATCCCACTGGATCAGCGGTGCATCGGCTTTCTCCGCCAGAATGGCGCGCTGGATATCCGGGTAGTCATAACCGTTAAGGCTGAGCAGGTTCAGTGCACCCTGTAACGGCGGCAGCGTCGGGTTAAAGGCGGCGTTTTCGGCATAGCTGCCGGTAAAGATTCGCCCGTCACGACACTCCAGCGCCACGCCGCTCGGCGCGTTGCTGTATGGCGCGTGTGCTTTATTGGCGGCAAGGATAGCTGCCTGGGTCAGTTCATCTCCGCTCACGGCATAACCGTGATCCTGCTCGTCCATCAGCAGTGATTTGATCTCTAGATCTTTCGGTCCGAAGGCATCGGGCAGATAATCCGCCAGCGTATGCTGGGCGCGGCCCGGCAGGTTGATGCGCAGCGCTAATCCGCTGTTGAGTTCGTTCATAAACTGACGGCAGTGGCCGCATGGGGTGTAGTTGACGGTGATCGCCTCCAGGGCTTGTTCGCCGCGCAGCCAGGCGTGACTGATGGCGCTCTGTTCCGCATGAACGGTCTGCTGCATGGTAGCGCCGAGAAACTCCATATTGCCGCCGAAGTACCAGGTGCCACTCACGCCCCGGGCAATGGCGCCGACGTTGAAATGGGAAAGATCGGCGCGGGCGCAGGCCGCTGCCAGCGGCAGAAGCGCAAAGGCCAGCGCGTCATCATCCAGATCCGTGGCACGTTTCAGTGCGGCGACCTGTTCAGCCGTCAGCAGGGCGGGGAAGTGTGCATCCGCCAGTACCGGGGCCAGGGCTGACTGCAAATTCTCTGCTAGCTCGGCAAAAGCTGATTGAAAACGTGGATGCATGGCGTTGCCTCATAAAGGTTAATGGATCGGTAGTTTACGGAGCCGCTGGGGCTTTATATGTGACTTAGATCTCATTATGTGTGCAACTTATGAAACTCAGATTAAAAATGCGCGACGCGTCGCAAATTTTAGCCCACCACAGCCAGAATTATCGGGAACAGGAAAGGGGCGATCAGCGAGGTCAAAATCCCGCAGATCACCAGCGCCAGCGAACTGAAGGCACCTTCCTGATAATCCAGCTCCGCACAGCGGGCGGTGCCGAGGGCGTGTGAGGCGGTGCCCATCGCCAGCCCACGGGCAGATTTGGTGCGAATGCGCATGGCATTCAGCAGCGTATGGCCTAACACCGCACCCAGAATACCGACATAAATGACGCACACGGCGCTGATCGCCGGAATGCCGCCGAGGCTGCCGCCCACCGCCATTGCAATCGGCGTGGTCACCGATTTGGGCAGAATGGAGGCGGCAATTTCGGGTGTCGCCCCCATCAGCAGCGCCACCGAGGTGCCGGTGATCATCGCCACCACGCTCCCGGCGAGACAGATGGTAATAATCGATTTCCAGCGGGCGCGGATCTGGTGCAGTTGCTCATAAAGCGGAAACGCCAGCGCGACCACCGCAGGCTGGAGCAGATCGTTGAGAACTTTGCTGCCCTGGAAATAGTGAGCGTAAGGGATGCCGGTTAACAGCAGGAAAGGGATGATCACCACCATCGCTACCAGCAGGGGATTAAGAAGAGGAAACTTCAGGCGCACCGCCAGCTTGCGGGCGGCGAAGAAGACCGCCACGGTGAGCGGCAACGACCACCAGATATTCGCCATCATTTTTTCTCTCCTTTCTGTCCAATCACTTTGCGCTCCCCGTGCGCCAGGTGGGTGCTCCAGCTCACCACTAAAAACACCACCAGCGTACTGATCGTGCAGGAGACGAAGATCGGGCCAAACTGCGCGCTCAGCAGATCGTAATACTGCATCACGCCCACACCGATGGGGACGAACAGAAGGGCCATATAGCGGATCAGGACCGAGCAGCCTGGCTTGACCCAGTTTGCCGGAAGGATCTGCAAGGCAAGCAGCACAAACAGGATCAGCATGCCGATAATACTGCCGGGAATGGCGATCGGCAGCAGGGAGGCGAGAAAAATACCTGCATAGAGGCAGGCATAAATAAGGATGAAGGCGCGCAGGTATTGCCAGACAACGATCAGTGATTTATTCATGGTGGAAGCCCTTAATGGAACGCATTCATCATACAATTAAAACCGGAAACGTGCTACGGATCACATCATGACTTTTGAGCATACCAGACATTCCCATTTGGAACCTCGGGCATTCCCCCAGCCAGAAGGGTAAAAACATTATAAATCAGCCCGGTTCCACGAGCCCTGAAACAGGGCTTTCCACCGTTACACAGAGCAGATACCATAGCGCCTCTTTTTTTACGGATATTGATATGCGTGTATTACTGGCACCGATGGAAGGCGTGCTCGATTCGCTGGTGCGCGAGCTGCTGACTGACGTTAACGATTATGATCTCTGCATCACCGAGTTCCTGCGGGTGGTGGATATGTTGTTGCCGGTAAAATCGTTTTACAGACTCTGTCCGGAGCTGCATCGCCAGAGCCGCACCGCCTCCGGTACGCTGGTGCGCGTCCAGCTTCTGGGACAATACCCCGAATGGCTGGCAGAAAACGCCGCGCGTGCCGTCGAGCTGGGCTCCTGGGGCGTGGATCTTAACTGCGGCTGTCCGTCGAAAATGGTCAACGGCAGCGGCGGCGGCGCCACGCTTCTGAAAGATCCCGAGCTTATCTACCGTGGCGCAAAAGCGATGCGCGAGGCGGTGCCCTCGCATCTGCCGGTGACCGTGAAGGTACGCCTCGGCTGGGACAGCGGCGACAGGCAGTTTGAAATTGCCGACGCCGTGCAGCAGGCGGGGGCGACTGAGCTGGTGGTTCACGGGCGCACCAAAGAAGATGGTTACAAAGCCGAACGCATTAACTGGCAGGCTATCGGCGAGATCCGTAAGCGGCTGACCATCCCGGTGGTCGCTAACGGTGAAATCTGGGATCGCGAGAGCGCGCTGGCCTGCATGGCCGCCACCGGCTGCGATGCCATCATGATTGGGCGCGGGGCGCTCAACGTCCCTAACCTCAGCCGGGTGATTAAATACGATGAGCCGCGCATGCCGTGGGCGGATGTCGTCACGCTGCTGAAGAAGTACTCCCGCCTCGAAAAGCAGGGCGACACCGGCCTGTATCACGTGGCGCGTATCAAGCAGTGGCTAAGCTATCTGCGCAAAGAGTATGACGAAGCCCTGGCGCTGTTTCAGGAGATCCGTACCCTGCAAACCTCGGCCGATATCGCCCGGGTGATTCAGGGGAAATAGCAGTACGGTCAGCATCACCTTTTTTGCGGCGCGCATTGTGGCACCGAACGACACAGTGAAATTGCGCAAACGGGATGCCAGTCCGGGCCTTTGCTGGATATGTAAAGGTATGACAAATTGTGGATTGCCACCGATTCCTAAACAAAGGAGGCGAGGCGGGCGTATTTTGCACCCTTCTTTTTTCGGTGAATAACGTCATGAATCGTTCGACTTTTTATTTTTGCTGCCTGCCTCTCTCCCTGCTTCTTGTTGCCTGCGCCCCGGGCCACGATACCGCAGCCTCGCTTAATCAACAGATCCCCGCTGCGAAAATCGATACCGGCCTGGCTGCCGGCCAGTGGCCTAAAGATAGCTGGTGGGAAGATTTTCACGATCCAGAATTAAATAAGCTGATTACCAAAGCCCTGGCCGATGCGCCGGATATGACCATTGCCCGTCAGCGCATCGCCCTTGCCGAAGCGCAGGCCAAAATGGCCATGGCTGCCGATGGCCCGGAGGTTAATTTCTCTGCTGATGCAGAGCGCCAGAAGATGTCAGCCGAAGGGTTGATGGGGCCCTTCGCGATAACCGATCCGGCGGCCGGAACCACCGGCCCCTGGTACACCAACGGCACCTTCGGCCTGACCGCTGGCTGGGATCTGGATCTGTGGGGTAAAAACCGCGCCCAGGTGGAAGCCCGCATCGGGAAGGTCAATGCACAACAGGCGGAGCTGCAGCAGACCCGTCAACTGCTTGCCAGCAGCGTGGCGCGTCTTTACTGGGACTGGCAGACCCAGGCGGCCATCGGGCATCTCTTAACCGCCATCAAACAGGAGCAGCTCAAGATTATCGGTACCGACCGGGAGCTATACCAGCATGGCATTACCTCTTCCGTGGAAGGGGTGGAAACCGACATTAGCGCCAGTAAAACCGATGAGCGACTGGCGGAGGTGAAGGGGAAAATGAAAGCCATCGAGGCGCGTCTGGCGGCGCTCACCAACTCCCCGACGGTGAAGCTCACCCCGCATGCCTTGCCCACTGTGGAGAGCAATCTGCCGTCGACCCTCGGCTATGAATTACTGGCTCGCCGCCCTGATTTACAGGAGGCGCACTGGTATATCGAAGCCTCCCTGCATGAGGTGGATGCGGCGAAAGCGGCCTTCTATCCCGATGTAAACCTGATGGCCTTCTTGCAACAGGATGCGCTGCACCTAAGCGATCTGTTCCGCTCCTCGGCGCAGCAGATGGGCGTCACCGCCGGTCTGACCTTGCCAATTTTTGACAGCGGACGCCTGAATGCGAATCTTGATATTGCCCAGGCGCAAAGCAATCTGTCGATTGCCCACTACAACAAAGCGGTGGTGGAGGCGGTCAATCAGGTGACCCGCTGCGCCAGCGACGTTGAAACGCTGATGGCAAAAAATAAACATCAGCAGCGCGTGGAAGCCGATGCCGCCCGGGTCGTGGCCCTGGCGCAGGCGCGTTTCAACGCCGGGATTGTCGCAGGCTCGCGCGTCAGCGAGGCCAGAATCCCCGCCCTGCAGGAACAACTCGCCGGGATTGCGCTGCAGGGGCAATACGTGGATGCCACCCTGCAACTCACCTCTGCGCTCGGCGGCGGCTATCACCACGGGTGAAAAGTGAGAAGTAACTATACTTATCTCTTTGTCTTCTTTTCTGGAGGTGAGTATGGGTTCAACCAATCGTGTGGCTATTGTAACGGCATCAGATTCGGGAATTGGCAAAACCACTGCGCTGATGCTGGCGGAGCGTGGGTTTGATATTGGCGTGACCTGGCACTCGGATGAAGAAGGGGCGATGAAAACCTGTCGCGAGATCGAGGCGCGCGGGCAGCGGGCAGAGGCCATCCATCTGGATCTCAGCCAACTGCCGGACGGGGCGAAAGCCATCGAGACGCTGATTGAACGTTTCGGCCGTCTTGACGTGTTGGTCAATAACGCTGGAGCGATGACCAAAGCGCCGTTTCTTGAGATGGAATATGACCAGTGGCGATCCATTTTTAGCGTCGATGTGGACGGGGCATTTCTCTGTTCGCAGATCGCCGCCCGGCAGATGGTGAAGCAGGGGGAGGGGGGACGTATCGTCAATATCACCTCGGTGCATGAACACACGCCGCTGCCGGAGGCCAGCGCTTACACCTCAGCCAAACACGCCCTCGGCGGCCTGACCAAGTCGATGGCGATGGAGCTGGTTCACCATAACATTCTGGTGAACGCCGTGGCGCCGGGCGCCATTGCCACTCCGATGAATGACATGGACGACAGCGAAGTGAAGCCCGGCTCCATGCCCAACATTCCACTGGCAAGGCCGGGGCATACCAAAGAGATTGCCAGCCTGGTCGCCTGGCTATGTGACACCGACGCCAGCTACGCCACCGGACAGTCATTTATCGTCGATGGGGGCTTTATGCTGGGCAATCCGCAGTTTAAACCGGAGCAGTAATGCTTAGCTGCGATCCCGGCGTTTAAGCCACCAGCGCACCGCGAAAACCAGCACCAGCACCCCAATCAGCCAGATCCAGTGGCGCAGGTGCTGGTCCAGCGCGTGCAGCCAGGGCTCCAGCACTTCACCGCCCACGTAGCCTAAAGTGGTGAAGATCAGCGCCCAGATGATGGCGCCCACAATGTTCAACGGCAGAAAAATTTTTGGCGGCAGGTGACTGGCCCCAATCAGCAGCGGGCCGATGATGCGGAAACCGTACATAAAGCGGGTGCCGATCACGAAAAGGTAAGGGTGGCGCTGGATCAGCTGCTGGGCGCGGTTGATTTTCTTCTGATGGCGGGAAAAGCGCCGCAGGATCGCCGGACCAAACCGGACGCCAAGCAGATAGAGTAGCTGATCGCCGATCATGCCCCCCAGCGCTACTGCGGCCACGACCAGGGGAAAACGCAGCAGCCCTTGATGCGCCGCCACGCCACCCAGTAGGGTGATAGTCTCGCCTTCCGCTATGCTGCCAATAACCAACGCGGCATAGCCATACTGTGCAATGAGAGTATTAATGTCCATAGGGGTAAGCGTAGCTGTCCTGAGAAAGTCTGCCTAATCATACACTCCCTCTGTCAATGAACCGACAATGACCATTTCCTTGTGTTGCTCAAAAAATAATCTCAGGCTGCATTATACTTGAGTTATCGCTAGCGGGCCGACAACAAGGGGGCGTTATGAACCATGTCTGGGGACTCTTTTCCCATCCCGATCGTGAAATGCACGTGATCAGAAGCGAAAACGAAACGGTCAGCCATCACTATACCCACCATGTGTTGTTGATGGCCGCCGTACCGGTAATTTGCGCGTTCTTTGGTACCACGCAAATTGGCTGGGATTTTGACGACGGCAATATTGTAAAACTTTCGTGGACAACCGGACTGGCGCTGGCCGCGGTCTTTTACGCGCTGATGCTGGCAGGGGTGGCGGTAATGGGGCGGGTGATTTACTGGATGGCGCGTCGCTATCCGCAGCGTCCTTCCCTGGCGCACTGCATGGTGTTTGCCGGTTACGTGGCAACGCCGCTATTTTTAAGCGGGATTGTGGCGCTCTATCCTATTGTCTGGCTCTGCGCGCTGGTGGGCACCCTGGCGCTGTTTTATACCGGTTATCTGCTCTATATCGGTATTCCTACCTTCCTGAATATCAATAAAGAGGAGGGCCGCAGCTTTTCCGGTTCTACGCTCGCCATCGGCGTGCTGTTGCTGGAAGTGTTACTGGCGCTGACGGTTATTCTTTGGGGTTATGGATATCGTCTCTTCTGACGTCACTGCATTGCTGGCGGAATTGCCAGCAATGCAGCATCTGTTCACGATTAACTACTGGTAGCAAGGCATCCGGACGGCTATGATGCCTTAGCCAGCCCGTGTTCTCGCTTCGGCCCGGGCGGCGTACGTTATTACGTGCGTGAATAATTATCCGAAATCTCACCATGCTGAAATTCCGCGTTTCTTTACTGAGTCTTGCTCTGTTGCTGGCTGTGCCAGTGGCGACCCCCGCAATCGCCAACACTGCCGCTGTGGCTACGGCGACACAGCCGGAGATTGCTTCCGGCAGCGCTATGATCGTCGATCTGAATACCAACAAAGTGATCTATTCCAGCCACCCGAATCTGGTGCGCCCGATCGCTTCGATTACCAAATTAATGACCGCGATGGTGGTGCTGGATGCACGGCTGCCGCTGGATGAAAAACTGCGCGTCGACATCAGCCATACGCCAGAGATGAAAGGGATTTATTCCCGCGTGCGTCTGAACAGCGAAATCAGCCGTAAAAATATGCTGCTGCTGGCGCTGATGTCCTCGGAAAACCGCGCCGCGGCAAGCCTGGCCCACCACTATCCGGGCGGCTATGACGCTTTTATCCGCGCCATGAACGCCAAAGCGAAGGCGCTGGGCATGACCCAGACGCGTTTTGTGGAGCCAACCGGTCTGTCGATTCATAACGTCTCGACGGCGCAGGATCTGACGAAGCTGCTGATTGCCACTAAGCAGTATCCGCTGCTCGGCCAGCTCAGCACCACCCGCGAAGAGATGGCCACTTTCTCGCATCCGGCCTATACCCTGCCGTTTCGTAACACCAACCATCTGGTCTACCGCGATAACTGGAATATCCAGCTGACTAAAACCGGCTTTACCAACGCGGCGGGCCACTGTCTGGTGATGCGCACGGTCTTTAATGGCAAGCCGGTAGCGCTGGTGGTGATGGATGCCTTTGGCAAATATACCCACTTTGCCGATGCCAGCCGGCTGCGGACCTGGATTGAAACCGGAAAAGTCACCCCGGTTCCCGCCGCGGCCCTGAGCTACAAAAAGCAAAAAGCCGCCCAGATGGCGACGGCGCAGAACGATTGAATCGCGTTTAATGCCCGGCGGCGCTTCGCTTGCACGGGCCTACGGGTTGTGTAGGCCGGGTAAGCGCAGCGCCACCCGGCAATACCGCGTTGAAATAGATTACTCCGGCAGCGTCCAGTCACCCTCGTTAAGGGGGCGCTGCAAAATTAGCGTATCGCGCCAGTCACCTTTCTTATATCCCACGCTTCTGAGCTGCCCCGCCACTTCAAAACCGTGCTTTTTATGCAGGCGTAACGACCCGGCGTTGTTTGGCCCGTCGCCCACCACGGCGATCATCTGGCGCCACGGCCCCTCTTCGCTGCGGGCAATCAGGGCGCTCAGCAGCGCGCTGCCAAAGCCGCGTCCGGGCGTGCTGGCCTCGACGTAAATCGACTCTTCAAGGGTATAACGGTAGGCGGGGCGTGCACGATAGTGGGTGGCGTAGCAGTAACCCACCACGATACCCCGATAGAGCGCCACCAGCCACGGCAACCCCTGACTGGTCACCGCATGTATGCGCTCGCGCATCTCGTCAACGGTAGGAGGCACTTCTTCAAACGATGCGCGTCCGTTCAGAACGTGCCAGGCATAGATGGCGGCAATGGCATGCGCATCCTCAAGCTCGGCATCGCGAACCTGAACGTCAGTTTCGGAGAAAGTTTCAACAGCCGACATAATATGTCCGCTCCTCATCAAAAAAAGCCAGAGAAACGTTTCTCTGGCGACCCGTGGCTACTCTAGTACGATTTATAGGGGCTTAATAGTAGGTCCGTTCGGGCTAACTGGTGTGATCAGTAGCTTGCGAGCCATTACGCACTGTTTCTGACTCCTCTTTCCAGTTTTTATGCTTGGTTGTTTTGCCAATCCCCGGGTTCATACTGTTAGTTGGGTCATTAGCGCGATAAAACTGTTTTAATGAATCCGGTGCTTCGTAAATGTGACCGACATTGTGTTCCGCCGGATATTGCGCGCCGCGCGCCTTCAACAGGGCCAGCATTTGCGCCTTCAGGGCGTGGGCATTGACCCCTTTTTTAACGATGTAATCCTGGTGGAAGACGTAACACATAAAGTGGCCGTAATAGAGCTTATGCACCAGCTGGCTGTCGATCTCTGGCGGCAGTTTTTCGAACCATTCGGTATCGTTGCGGCGCAGGGCGATATCCAGCGCCAGAATATCCTCTACCTCGTCGGCGTGAACCGCCTGATAGCGGATCGCGGCGCCAGCAGCGGCAAAGCGGTGTAAAAAAGCCTTGCTGCCCTCTTCCGGGGTGCAGGCAAAGAAATCCCCCTCCGCGGTTTTGAAGAATTCGCTCAACCAGCTTTGCGCTTCGGCAATGCCGTCGCCCGCCATTTTCAGCAGCAGGTGATGTTCATACTTATCCCGCCAGCTTTTCATCCGCGGCGGCAGGTGTGCCGGGAATGCGCTGCCCAGCTTCTGCATGAAGCGGTCGGTAAAGTTAGGCTTAAACAGCGACACCTTCTCCAGCATCGCATCGGTGCGCCCCTTCATGGTGAAGAAGAAGGGCATCTTGTCGGTGCCGAGCTTGTCGATCATCAGGAAGGTGTCTTTGCCATAGCGTTCGGCGATGTCGTAAATATCCCGGTGCATATACTCGCCGGCGACCGGCAGATGGGTAAACTCCCCGAGAATGTGGCGACGGATAGTGGTCAGCACCTCCGGCTGGTTGGTGCCGATATAGAACACCTGCTGGCGTTTCTCGGCCGGGAAGGTGTCCAGGCGTACGGCAAAGACCGCCAGCTTGCCAGCACAGCCGGAAGATTCAAACAGACGGTCCGGGTCGGCGTTATAGCGCGCCGGGGTGTCGGCATCAATTTCACGTACCCGGCTGATGTAATCATGGTCGTGAGCGTGGCGCCCGTCATGCAGGACATCGCTATCTTTAACGCGATCATCATCCAGCTTGCTGAGGATCTGCTCCGGCGTGACCCCTAAATCGATACCCAGATGGTTCACCAGCGTCAGCTTGCCCTGCTCATCGATGCGGGCGAACAGCGACATTTCGGTATAGGCCGGGCCGCGCTGCACCAGCGAGCCGCCGGAGTTATTGCAGATCCCGCCGATCACCGAGGCGCCAATACAGGAGGAGCCAATCACCGAATGCGGCTCCCGGCCCAGCGGCTTGAGCGCCTTTTCCAGGGAGTAGAGCGTGGTGCCCGGGTAGGCCAGCACCTGCTCGCCCTTATCCAACAGATGCAGCTTATCGAGGCGCAGGGTGCTGATGATGACAATGTCGCGATCGTAATCATTGCCGTTCGGCGTGGAGCCTTCGGTCAGGCCGGTATTGGCCGCCTGCATCAGAATGATTTTGTCTGCCGCGACGCAGGCATTAAGTACCCGCCACAGCTCCAGCAGCGTGCCCGGGAACACCACCGCCAGCGCGTCCCCTTGGCCGGAGCGAAAGCCCTTGCGGTAGCGGGCGGTTTTTGCGGCGTCGGTAAGCAGGTGCGCCTGGCCTACCAGACGTGACAACTCGTTAATGAAGCTGGTGTTATCGTGCAGTTGTACAGAAGACATCATCCACCCCTTGTGGTTATTCAAATGCGTCGTCGAAAATCATAGCGCGATTAATGTTTAAGCGAACGACTATTCACCAGAAAAATCAGAGAATAAACCCTGCAACGTTCAGAGGGTTTATGGCACACTGCGCTTTTCGTACGGTCTGGCCGCGACTATCCGGCGGTTATTGATGAGAGAGTAAACGAAATGAAATGGCTCTGTTCTGTAGGTGTGGCTGTAAGTCTGGCGCTGCAACCCGCGCTGGCTGACGACCTGTTTGGCAATCATCCGCTCACGCCGGAAGCCCGGGACGCATTTGTAACCGACCTGCTTACTAAGATGTCGGTTGATGAGAAAATCGGCCAGCTGCGCCTCATCAGCGTCGGGCCGGATAATCCGAAAGAAGCCATTCGCGAGATGATTAAAAACGGGCAGGTAGGGGCGATTTTCAACACCGTCACCCGCCAGGATATCCGCAAGATGCAGGATCAGGTGATGGAACTCAGCCACCTGAAAATCCCGTTATTCTTCGCCTATGACGTGGTTCACGGCCAGCGTACCGTCTTCCCGATCAGCCTCGGCCTGGCCTCCTCCTTTAACCTCGAGGCGGTGAAAACCGTCGGTCGCGTCTCTGCATACGAGGCGGCGGATGATGGCCTCAACATGACCTGGGCCCCGATGGTTGACGTCTCCCGCGATCCGCGCTGGGGCCGCGCGTCAGAGGGCTTTGGTGAAGATACTTATTTGACCGCCACGATGGGGAAAACCATGGTGGAAGCGATGCAGGGTAAAAGCCCGGCGGATCGCTATTCGGTCATGACCAGCGTCAAGCACTTCGCCGCCTATGGTGCCGTGGAAGGCGGTAAAGAGTACAACACCGTCGACATGAGCCCGCAGCGCCTGTTTAACGATTACATGCCGCCGTACAAAGCAGGCCTGGATGCCGGTAGCGGCGCGGTGATGGTCGCCTTGAACTCGCTCAACGGCACGCCAGCCACGTCGGATTCCTGGCTGCTGAAAGAGGTTCTGCGCGACAAGTGGGGCTTTAAGGGCATCACCGTCTCCGATCACGGGGCGATCAAGGAGCTGATCAAGCACGGCACGGCGGCGGATCCGGAAGATGCGGTGCGGGTAGCGCTGAAATCCGGCATCAACATGAGCATGAGCGATGAGTACTACAGCAAGTACCTGCCGGGTCTGGTGAAGAGCGGTAAGGTCACCATGGCGGAGCTGGATGACGCCACGCGCCATGTTCTGAACGTCAAATATGATATGGGGCTGTTTAACGATCCGTACAGCCACCTGGGGCCAAAAGAGTCTGACCCGGTAGACACCAACGCTGAAAGCCGCCTGCACCGCAAAGAGGCGCGTGAAGTGGCGCGTGAGAGCCTGGTGCTGCTGAAAAACCGTCTCGAGACCCTGCCGCTGGCGAAATCTGGCACCGTGGCGGTGGTGGGCCCGCTGGCCGACAGCAAACGCGATGTGATGGGCAGCTGGTCTGCGGCAGGCGTGGCGGATCAGTCCGTCACGGTGCTGACGGGCATTAAAGATGCGCTGGGCGACAAAGGCAAAGTGATTTACGCCAAAGGGGCCAATGTCACCAACGATAAAGACATCGTCACCTTCCTCAACCAGTATGAAGAGGCCGTGAAGGTCGATCCGCGCTCCGCCCAGGAGATGATTGACGAAGCGGTGAATGCTGCGAAGCAGTCTGATGTGGTCGTGGCCGTGGTGGGTGAAGCTCAGGGGATGGCGCATGAAGCCTCGAGCCGTACCGATATCACCTTGCCGCAAAGCCAGCGCGATCTGATTGCCGCGCTGAAAGCCACCGGCAAGCCGCTGGTGCTGGTGCTGATGAACGGCCGTCCGCTGGCGCTGGTGAAAGAAGATCAGCAGGCTGACGCGATTCTGGAAACCTGGTTCGCCGGTACCGAGGGCGGTAACGCCATTGCCGACGTGCTGTTTGGTGACTACAACCCGTCGGGTAAACTGCCGATGTCCTTCCCGCGCTCGGTGGGGCAGATCCCGGTCTATTACAGCCACCTGAATACCGGCCGTCCTTACAACGCCGACAAGCCGAACAAGTACACCTCGCGCTACTTTGACGAAGCCAATGGCCCGCTCTATCCGTTTGGTTATGGCCTGAGCTACACCACCTTTAAGGTTTCTGAGGTGAAAATGTCGGCCCCGACCATGAAGGCGGACGGCACGGTGACCGCCAGCGTGGATGTCACCAACACCGGCAAACGTGAAGGGGAGACGGTGGTTCAGATGTACGTTCAGGATATTACCGCCTCCATGAGCCGCCCGGTGAAACAGCTGCGTGGCTTTGAGAAGGTCAACCTGAAACCGGGTGAAACGAAGACCATCAGCTTCCCGATCGACGTGGATGCGCTGAAGTTCTGGAATCAGCAGATGAAATATGACGCTGAGCCAGGCAAGTTCAACGTCTTTATCGGTACGGATTCTGCCCGCGTAAACAAGGGTGAGTTCGAACTGCTGTAAAAATAGCCCGGCGCTGCCGGGCAATATCCAGACGGGGCCGCCTCACCTGATTCGTGATCGGCCCCGCAATTTTTTTCCCGTCCCGCCTGAAACCGACCTGATTCCCTCTTTTTTATTCCTCACCGGCGGGTGATTTGTGATGATTTTCACACTTCATTTTTGCCGCCCCTGATAAAACGTGAACCCCATCAAAAGCCCTTTCTACCGCCTTATCCTGGCGTGACGATCTTCACTCTTCGCTCAAAATCCCCAGACAGGGCCCGCGAGCAGGGGGATAAAACGGCGTTAAATGCCTGTCACTTAACAGCTGACAGGTATCAACATGAAGCTCTCGTTAGAAAATGTCGTTCTCGACCGCAGCGGTCTGACTCCCGTCACCGATCTCCTCCAGGGGCTGATTGCGACCCTCGCCCAGGCCGGTGGCGGTACGCTGGTGATCACGCCGGGTACCTACCTGACGGGCACGCTGGTATTACCGTCAAACTTCACCCTGCATCTGGAAGCCGGTGCGCGTCTGCTGGCGAGCCCCCATGAGGCGGACTACCAGGCCTGCGAAACCCAAAGCATGGCCGAGCTTTCCAGAATGGCGCTCCTCTATGCGCGTGATGCCCATCACCTGACCCTGTGCGGTCCAGGCTGCATCGACGGCAATGCCAGCGCCTGGTTTGCGCCAGCGCCGGACGCCCAGGGCTACCGTCAGCCGAAAACCCATCGTCCGCGCATGCTGGTGCTGGAAGGGTGCGAGCAGGTGCGGATCGCCGATATCACGCTGTACGACGCACCCATGTGGACCGTGCACCTGGTCAGCTGCAGGCAT
Source organism: Leclercia sp. GHBNCSD (assembly GCF_055805075.1). Lineage (NCBI taxonomy): Bacteria > Pseudomonadati > Pseudomonadota > Gammaproteobacteria > Enterobacterales > Enterobacteriaceae > Leclercia > Leclercia sp. GHBNCSD. The sequence goes on from NZ_JBQVYO010000001.1 coordinate 3,519,762, forward strand.
GTTTTTATCAAACAGATCACCATTGATAACGATCTGGCGCTCTCCAATACCGATGCGCTGGATCTCGACAGCTGCCAGCATGTGCACCTCAGCGACAGCTATTTCAGCGCCGCCGACGACGGCATCTGCCTGAAGACCACCGCCAAAAGCGCAGCGTTGCAGCAGCCGATGGAGAACGTCACGGTCAATAACTGCATCATTCGCTCAAAAAGTTGCGCCATCAAAGTGGGCACCGAGACCTTTGCCGACATCCGCAACCTGGTGGTCAGCAACTGCGTCATTTTCGAATCCAACCGCGCCATCGGCCTGGTCTCCCGCGACGGCGGACGGTTCAGCCAGATGCTGTTCAGCAATATCGTCTTTGATTGCCGGCACGGCGATCCCTGCCACTGGGGAAAAGCCGATCCGGTCTTTGTCTCCGTCCGCCACCGCGCGCCCAACGTCGCGCCCGGCGAGATAAGCCAGGTCACGTTCTTAAGCCTCAGCGGAAGCGGGGAAGGGGCTATCAACCTACACAGCGACGTGCCGGGCGCCATTCACGACATCACCTTTAACGGGCTGAGCTTCTCTCAGCGCCTGAGCGCCAGCGAGGAGCAGGGCTGCTATGACGTGCGCCCTCCCTGTAACCCCGCGCGCCCGACAGGGATGGGACTGGATAACGCCTGGCGCGTTAACCCGCAAACGGGGCGCGCCTACGGCGTAGAACGCTATCCGCACGGACTGCCCGCGCTCTATGCCGCAGGTGTTGAGGGATTACAGCTGCACGTCATCCAGATTGCCCGTCCGCTGCCGTTACCTGCGGGCTGGGATGAAGAGAGCATCCGAACTTACCCGGCGAATACAGGGAATACAAAATGATAAAAAAAGTGCGAGAAATTAAACTGCGTAACTATGTCTGTTACGGGCTGGCAGATGTGATTGGCTCCGGTGCCTTCACGCTGGTCAGCGCCTGGCTGCTGTTTTTCTTAACCACCTTCTGCGGGCTGACGCCGATTCAGGCGGGCTCGCTGTTTGCGGTGGCGCGTATTGTCGATGTGATCATGTGTCCGGTCATCGGCTACATTTCCGATAACTTCCATAAGACGGCGCTGGGCCGACGCTTTGGCCGTCGCCGCTTCTTCCTGCTGGCCAGCATCCCGCTGGTGTCGGTCTACAGCCTGCTGTGGGTGGAGGGCTTCAATTACTGGATGTACCTGCTGTTCTACATCCTGTTTGAGATCGTCTACACCATGATCATCATCCCGTACGACACCCTGTCGGCAGAGATGACCTCCGACTTCAAAAAGCGCTCAAAACTCACCAGCGCCCGCATGTATATCGCCCAGCTGGCCGGTTTTGCTGCCGCCTTCCTGCCGGGACGTCTGGTGGCATACTTCGGGCCGGAGTCGTCAGCGTCATTCTTTTATACCGGCGCCATTTTCACCGTCTCCTTTATGATCGTACTGTTCTTTGTCTACTTCGGCACCTGGGAACGTTCGCTGGAGGAGATCCAGCAGAGCGAAGCCCACAGTGAAGAGGAAGAGAAGGAGCCGCTGGCAACCCGGACGTACCATATCTATTACGATTTCCTCTCCACCCTGAAAATCAAAACGTTCAGATTGCACCTCGGGATGTATCTGGGCGGTTCAGTGGCGCAGGATATCTTCAACTCCGTCTTTACCTACTTCGTGGTCTTCGCCCTAATGACCTCGTCGGTGATGGCCTCTAACCTGCTCGGCGTGATCAATGCCCTGCAATTCTTTGGCGTCGGGATCGCCACCTGGCTGACCCTGCGTTACTCCCCGTCCCGGGCCTTCGCCACCCAGGCCTCAATGGCTCTGGTGGCCTTTGCCCTGCTGGTGTCAGCGTACTTCCACCAGACCGGTGGGATGGTACTGCTGTATGCCGGGGCGGCGATTGCCGGCCTGGCGCGCGGCGGGATCTACGCCATTCCATGGAATAACTACACCTTCGTGGCAGACGTGGACGAGATCCTCACCTGTCAGCGTCGGGAGGGGATCTTCGCCGGCTTTATGAGTCTGCTGCGTAAGGCCTCTCAGGCGATGTCGATTTTCCTTGTTGGCGTGGCTTTGCAGATGTCGGGCTTTGTCTCCGGGCAGTCCGCGCAGCCGCAGTCGGCCATCAACATGATCATAGTGATCATGATTGTGCTACCGATGATCCTCACCGTCTGGGGGATCTGGTCGGCCTGCCAGTTCCGCATCAACAGCCGCACCCACGCCATTCTGAACGAAGAGGTGGCGCGCCTGAAGCAGGGCGGCAGCAAGGCGACCGTCAGCGCGGAAAACCGTGCGGTTATCGAAAGCCTGACCGGTATGCCGTATGAGCACTGCTGGGGCGAGAACACCGTTGGCTATCTCAACCGCAAACGGATGATGGCGCGTCAGAGCCCTCCGCAATTCACCAACGCCTGATCCTCACAGGCTGACCGGGTCCGGGCCCCCGGTCTTTCAGGACGAAGCACATGACAGAACACAGCGTATATATTCAGCAAGGGATCTGGGCCAGACTGGGTCTGCCCCGGGAACTGAGCTGGGGTTTTATCGGCATTTTTCTGTTTATTACCGGTGCCACCATCGAGCAAAGCTGGCTGGCCTCGATGCTGCAAAACCGCGGCTTTGATGCGTTTCACATCAGCCTGCTCTCATCGGTGTTCGGCCTGTGCGTGGCGGTGATCTCCTGGTTTGCGGGGATCGGCGCGGGGGTACTGGGCCTGCGTCGTCTGATGTGGAGTGCCACGGCGATCTACTTTCTCGGTTCGATCCCGTTTATCGGCTATGCCCTGCCGCAGGGAAACTACCCCCTGATGGTCGCCAGCTACGCCCTGCGCGGCGTGGCTTACCCGCTGTTTGCCTACTCGTTTCTGGTCTGGATTAACCAGCGCTGCGAGCCGCGTATCCTGGGGCGGGCGGTTTCCTGGTTCTGGATCGCCTTTGGCGTGGGGATGACCATTATCGGACCGTGGTACGCCAGCCTGATGTTGCCGCGGATCGGCGAAACCGCCACCCTGTTGAGCGGCTTTATCTTTGTGGTACTGGGGGCGTTCTGCGCGCTGGTGCTCAATCCCGATCGGCCGCAGACGGCGCAGGGCGGCAGCATGGGGGCGGCACTCACCGAAGGGATCATGGTGATGGTGCGGGAGCCTAAAATGCGTCTCGCGGTGATCGTCAAAACCATCAACGACATCGGCAAATTTTCGCTGGTGATCCTGATGCCGGTCTACCTGCCGCGCTTTGGCTTCAGTATCGCGACGTGGCTCACCATCTGGGGGCTGGTGAACGTTGTTAATATTTTCGCCAGCTACTTCTTTGGCTGGCTGGGGGACACCATCGGCTGGCGTAACACGGTGGTTTGGTTCTCCGGCACCCTGTGCGGGCTGGCGATGGTGGCGGTATGCTACGCCCCGGTGCTGTCTGGTAACAGCGAGCCCGCGCTGTTCTGCGCCTTAGCGCTTTATGCCATTGGGCTCGGGGCGTTCGGGCCGCTCAGCGCGCTGATCCCCTCCCTGCTTCCTGATAACAAAGGCGCGGCGATCGCCTGCCTCAATCTGGGCTCCGGCCTGAGCAACTTTGTCGGGCCGCTGATTGTCACCCTCTGCGTGGCCCCCCTCGGCGTGGAGGGGACGCTGTGGGTGATCGCCATGCTTTACTTTGCCGCCAGCGTGCTTACCCTGCCGTTAAAACTGCCTGAGACGCGCTAAAACGCCACTTATCGACTACGCTTTTCTCTCAAGCCTCTGAAAAAGGCGGCAAAATCATGAGGAAAGCGGAATGACTATTTTAAAGGGGATTGTTGGTTCAGCGGCGCTGATGGCAGCGTTGAGCCTGCCATTACAGGCAGCGGAGCCGGTAAAGGTCGGGTCGAAAATTGATACGGAAGGGGCGCTGCTGGGCAATATTATTTTGCAGGTGCTGGAGAGCCATGGCGTCAAAACCGTCAATAAAGTGCAGCTGGGTACTACCCCGGTAGTGCGTGGCGCCATCACCTCAGGCGAACTGGATATCTACCCGGAATATACCGGCAACGGGGCCTTCTTCTTTAAAGATGAAAATGACCCGGCGTGGAAAAATGCCAGCAATGGCTACGAGAAAGTGAAAAAGCTCGATGCCGAACAGAACAAGCTAATCTGGCTTACCCCGGCTCCGGCGAATAACACCTGGACCATCGCGGTACGCAAGGATGTGGCGGAGAAAGGCAAACTCACCTCCCTTGAGGATCTCAGCCGCTACCTGAAAGAGAAGGGTGATTTCAAACTCGCCGCCTCAGCCGAGTTTATCGAACGCCCGGATGCCCTGCCTGCCTTTGAAAAAGCCTATGACTTCAAGCTCGATCAGAGCCAGCTGCTCTCACTGGCGGGGGGTGATACCGCCGTCACCATCAAAGCAGCCGCTCAGCAAACCTCGGGCGTGAACGCGGCGATGGCCTATGGTACCGACGGCCCGGTAGCGGCGCTGGGTCTGCAAACCCTCACCGATCCAAAAGGCGTTCAGCCGATCTATGCCCCGGCGCCGGTGGTGCGCGAGGCGGTGCTGAAGGCTTATCCGGAGCTGGACGCCTGGCTGAAGCCGGTATTTGAAACGCTGGATGAGAAAACCCTGCAACAGCTGAACGCCAGCATTGCAGTCGAGGGGCTGGATGCCAAAAAAGTGGCGGCAGATTACCTGAAGCAAAAAGGGCTGGTGAAATAACCCGCCGCAGGACTGTGCTGTGCCGATAAGATGTCATAACCGCGTGCTGCTGCTGATGGCTCTCATTGCCCTGGCTGCAGCCGCGCTACCCTTTGTGAATTTTGCCCCGAACCGGCTGGTGTCCGGGGAAGGGCGTGCCGTCTGGCAGGTGTGGGCGTTCTCGCCTGCACTGCTGCTTATTGTGCCGGGTCTGTTAATCGTGCTTGCACTGATGCGTGGTCGCGGGGCAGTGGTGGCGACGCTTGTGGTGTGCGAGCTGCTGTTCGCCGGGCTGGTCTGGAGCGCGGGGCTTGCCGCCACGCATCTTGCCAGCAGCGAAAGTCCGCTGGCGCGCACTGCCGTGGGCAGCGGCCTGTGGCTCTGGCTGGCGCTCTGCCTGCTCGCCTGCAGCGATGCCATTCGTCGGCTTAACCTGCCGCCGCTCTGGCGCTGGCTGCTGCAGGCGCAAATCTGGATCCTGCCGTTGCTGCTGCTGTTCAGCGGCGAACTCAACGCCCTCTCGCTGATGAAAGAGTACGCCAACCGGCAGGATGTCTTTAACGATGCCGGGCAGCAGCACCTCACGCTGCTGCTGGGCACCCTCATCCCGGCCCTGCTGATTGGCGTGCCGCTGGGGCTGCTTTGTTATCGCCGTCCGGCCTCTCAGGGGCCAGTGTTTGCGGTGCTGAATATCATTCAGACCATCCCTTCCGTGGCGTTGTTCGGCCTGCTGATTGCCCCGCTTGCCGGGCTGACCCGCGCCTGGCCGTGGCTGTCTTCGCTGGGCATTGCCGGAACCGGCCTGACGCCCGCGCTGATCGCCCTGGTGCTCTATGCCCTGTTGCCGCTGGCGCGCGGGGTGCTGGCGGGGCTCAGCCAGGTGCCCGCCGAGGTGCTGGAGAGCGCCGACGCGATGGGGATGAACAGCCGCCAGCGTTTCTGGCAGATCCAGCTCCCGCTGGCCCTGCCGGTGCTGTTGCGCGGCCTGCGCGTAGTGGCGGTGCAGACCGTGGGGATGGCGGTGATAGCGGCCTTAATTGGCGCCGGAGGATTCGGCGCGCTGGTGTTCCAGGGGCTGCTGAGCAGCGCCCTGGATCTGGTGCTGCTGGGCGTTATACCGACCATCGTGATGGCGGTGGTGGTGGACGCGCTGTTTGCGCTGTGGATCGCCCTGCTGCGAAGGAGAACCGATGATTGAGTTTGATGATGTAAGTAAAACCTTTGCCGGCGAGCCCGCGGTCAGCAATCTGGATCTGACCTTTGCCGAAGGGGCCTTCACGGTGCTGGTGGGCACCTCGGGCTCGGGCAAATCGACCACCCTGAAGATGATCAACCGACTGGTGGAGCATGACAGCGGTCTGATCCGCTTTGCCGGGCAGGAGATCCGCAGCCTGCCGGTGCTGGAGCTGCGTCGGCGGATGGGTTATGCCATTCAGTCCATCGGTCTCTTCCCGCACTGGACGGTGGCGCGCAACATCGCCACCGTGCCGCAGCTGCAAAAATGGCCTCGGCAACAGATTGACGACCGGGTGGATGAACTGATGGCGCTGCTGGGGCTGGATCCTGCCCTGCGTGAGCGCTATCCGCACCAGCTTTCAGGCGGGCAGCAGCAGCGGGTCGGTGTGGCGCGGGCACTGGCCGCTAACCCGGAGGTGCTGCTGATGGATGAACCTTTTGGCGCCCTCGACCCGGTCACCCGTAGCGCGTTGCAGCTGGAGATGACCCGCATCCATCGCATTCTGGGGCGGACCATTGTTCTGGTAACGCACGATATCGACGAGGCGCTCCGGCTGGCAGACCACCTGGTGCTGATGGACAGCGGCAGGGTAGTGCAGCAGGGGACGCCGCTGGCGCTGCTGACCCGACCGGCGAATGGATTTGTGCGCGAGTTTTTTGGCCGCAGCGAACTGGGCGTACGCCTGCTGTCGCTGCGCACGGTCGGCGAGTCGATGCGCCCGGAAATCACCTCGGGCGAGTCCAGCCCGCTGCGGGCCTCCATGAGCCTGCGGGATGCGCTCTCGGCATTTGTCAGCCAGGGCTGTGAGCGTCTGCCGGTGGTGGACGATCAGGAAAGGCCGTGCGGCACGCTCTGGTTTCGCGATCTGCTGGCCCGGGAGGCGTCGTGAGGCTATTACGCGATCCACTTCTGTGGCTGGTGGCGCTGTTTGTGGCGCTCCTGTTCCTGATGCCCTACAGCGCGCCGCTCTTCAGCGCGCTGTTCCCGGAGCTGCCGCGCCCGGTCTACCAGCAGGAGAGCTTCGTTAGCCTGACGCTCGCCCACTTCTGGCTGGTCGGCATCTCCAGCCTCTTTGCCATCGTGGTGGGGGCAGGCGCCGGGATTGCCGTAACGCGGCCGGCGGGCCGGGAGTTTCGCCCGCTGGTGGAGACCATCGCCGCCGTCGGGCAGACCTTCCCGCCCGTGGCGGTACTGGCCATTGCGGTACCGGTGATGGGCTTTGGCCAGCAGCCGGCGATTATCGCGCTGATCCTCTATGGGGTGCTGCCGATTTTACAGGCGACGCTGGCGGGGCTGGCGGCAGTGCCCGCGGCGGCCATCAGCGTAGCCGAAGGGATGGGGATGAGTGGCTGGCAGCGCCTGCGCAACGTCGAGCTGCCGCTGGCCGCGCCGGTGATGCTGGCGGGGATCCGCACCTCGGTGATTGTGAATATCGGTACCGCAGCCATTGCCTCAACGGTAGGGGCAAACACGCTGGGGACGCCGATTATTATCGGCTTAAGTGGCTTTAATACCGCCTATATTATCCAGGGTGCGCTGCTGGTGGCGCTGGCGGCGATTGTGGTCGATCGCGCCTTCGAACGGCTGGCACGAAGCCTCAGCCAACACCGCCACGGACAATAAACGAATAACCTGCCAGCATCACGCCCCCAATACCGCTGACGGCCATGAGAAAGAAGAGGGTGATAACCGCGACTTTGGTTGCCTTCATAATGTGCTCCTGATGTTAACAGGGCGATTATACGGTGAAGCGCGGGTGTTAATGAACCATTAATTGCCTTTCAGCGGGAAGACGGGATAGCCGTGCGCCTGCCACTGGGTCAGCTGCTGCTCCTGCGCCGCCGTCGGTGATTCTCCGCACCAGACCAGCAGCGTCTGTCCGTCGAACAGCTCCGGGCGCAGCTGAGCCAGCGAATGCGCCAGCACGTCGACGCGCCAGCCCTGCTGGGCGGCAATCCACGCTTCAAACCACAGGCGAGTCGTGTCGTGCACGTTCCAGCCGACTACCAGCGCATCTTTGCTGTTCTTCTTTCGCGCCGTAGCAAGATAAATACAGATATAGTTGATAAGCACGCCGTCCAGCGCGCTCAGCAGTGCCTGGAGCGTGGGCTGCTGCGATTGCAGACGCCTTCGTAACGGGATGAACAGTTGGGTAATAAGGGTTTGCGCAGGGTATTCACTGCCTCGTTCCTTGATCCATATACGCAGACGGTGCAGATGGCCGCATTGCAGATAACGCAGCAGCACCTCCTGTTGTTCGCGCCAGATGTCCTGCTCCTTCTGACCTTCCGGGCTCAATAGCGTTTTAACCTTCCCGACCTGGACGCCATTATCGATCCAGCCTTTGATCTCACGGATCCGGTCGATATCCGCATCCGTAAACAGCCGGTGGCCACCGTCGGTTCGCTGCGGTTTCAGTAATCCGTAACGTCGCTGCCATGCCCGTAACGTCACAGGATTGATATCACACAGGAGTGCCACTTCTCCTATCGTGTAGAGCGCCATGTTTTCCCTCCGGCTTGCGCATGCCCAGATTAACTGTAGACGGAGAATGCTGAACCAGGAAGTTTCGCTCTTTTTTCCCAAAAAAAATGCGAATATCAGATTATGTTCGGCTAAAGGTGTGATGGCTCACACGAAAACACATTTTCGTGCTTTGACTGCAAAGAAAGTTATTGCGCTTCGGTGTATGTTACGCGCTTTAAGAATTTGCGGTTTGTGGGTATGTACGAATTTAATCTGGTGTTGCTGCTGCTTCAGCAGATGTGTGTGTTTCTGGTCATCGCGTGGTTGATGAGTAAAACACGCCTGTTCATCCCCCTGATGCAGGTCACCGTTCGTCTGCCGCACAAGCTGCTCTGCTACGTCACCTTCTCTATCTTCTGCATTCTCGGCACCTATCTGGGCCTGCATATCGAAGACTCCATTGCCAACACCCGTGCGATCGGCGCGGTGATGGGCGGCCTGCTCGGCGGCCCGGTTGTCGGCGGACTGGTGGGGCTGACCGGGGGACTGCACCGCTACTCAATGGGCGGCATGACGGCGCTGAGCTGTATGATTTCGACCATTGTCGAAGGGCTGCTTGGCGGCCTCGTCCACAGCGTGATGATCCGTCGCGGTCGCCCGGATAAAGTCTTCAGTCCCCTTACTGCAGGCGCGATAACCCTGGTGGCCGAGCTGGTGCAGATGCTGATCATTTTGCTGATCGCCCGTCCCTTCGAGGACGCCCTGCATCTGGTGGGCAGCATTGCCGCGCCGATGATGGTCACCAACACCGTAGGCGCCGCGCTGTTCATGCGCATCCTGCTTGATAAGCGGGCCATGTTTGAAAAGTACACCTCGGCCTTTTCGGCAACGGCGCTGAAGGTCGCGGCCTCGACGGAGGGGATCCTGCGTCAGGGCTTTAACGAAGAGAACAGCATGAAGGTGGCGCAGGTGCTGCACCAGGAGCTGGATATCAGCGCGGTCGCCATTACCGATCGCGAAAAGCTGCTGGCTTTTACCGGCACCGGCGATGACCATCACCTGCCAGGCAGACCGATTTCGTCCGCATATACGCTTCGCGCCATCGAGACTGGTGAGGTAGTCTACGCCGACGGTAACGAAGTGCCGTACCGCTGCTCGCTGCATCCGCAGTGCAAGCTGGGCTCGACGCTGGTGATCCCCCTGCGCGGTGAAAACCAGCGGGTGATGGGGACCATCAAGCTGTATGAAGCGAAAAACCGTTTGTTCAGCTCCATCAACCGAACATTAGGAGAGGGGATCGCCCAGCTGCTCTCGGCCCAGATCCTCGCCGGGCAGTATGAGCGGCAGAAGGCGTTGCTCACCCAGTCGGAGATCAAGCTCCTGCACGCTCAGGTGAACCCGCATTTTCTGTTTAACGCCCTCAATACCCTGAAGGCAGTGATCCGTCGGGACAGCGATCAGGCAACGCAGCTGGTGCAGTTTCTCTCGACCTTTTTCCGTAAGAACCTGAAGCGGCCCTCGGAAATTGTCACCCTTGCGGATGAAATTGAGCATGTGAATGCCTATCTGCAAATCGAGCAGGCCCGGTTCCAGTCGCGCCTGCAGGTGACGCTGTCGGTGCCGGATGAGCTGGCCTGGCAGCAGCTGCCAGCCTTTACCCTGCAGCCGATTGTGGAAAACGCCATCAAGCATGGCACCTCCCAGCTGCTGGGCACCGGCGAGATCGCCATCACCGCCAGCCGCTTTAACCGCTATCTGGTGCTGGATATTGAAGACAATGCCGGGCTCTATAGCGGTGCAAAAGAGGGGGGAGGCCTGGGAATGGGGCTGGTGGACAAGCGTCTGCGCGCCCATTTTGGCGAAGATTGCGGCATTACCGTCACCTGTGAGCCCGACAGCTTTACCCGTATAACCTTACGACTGCCTCTGGAGGAACACGCATGTTGAATGTGCTGATTGTCGATGACGAGCCGTTAGCGCGAGAAAACCTGCGATTTTTGCTGCAGGAGCACAGCGATATTGAGATTGTCGGCGAGTGCGCTAACGCCATTGAAGCCATTAGCGCCGTGCACAAGCTGCGTCCCGATGTGCTGTTTCTGGATATCCAGATGCCGCGCATCAGCGGCCTGGAGATGGTGGGCATGCTCGATCCGGAACATCGACCCTACATTGTCTTTCTCACCGCCTTTGATGAATACGCGGTAAAAGCGTTCGAAGAGCACGCCTTTGACTATCTGCTGAAACCCATCGAAGAGCCGCGGCTGGAAAAAACGCTCAACCGTCTGCGCCAGGAGCGCAACGTGCAGGACGTATCGCTGCTGGCGGAACACCAGCAGCCGCTGAAGTTTATCCCCTGTACCGGCCACAGCCGGATCTATCTGCTGCAGATGGAGGACGTGGCTTTTGTCAGCAGCCGGATGAGCGGGGTGTTTGTCACCAGCCATGAAGGCAAAGAGGGCTTTACCGAGCTGACGCTGCGTACTCTGGAGAGCCGCACGCCGCTGCTGCGCTGCCATCGCCAGTACCTGGTGAACATGGCGCATCTGAAAGAGATCCGCCTTGAAGAGAACGGTCAGGCGGAACTGGTGCTGCGCGCCGGACAGACGGTGCCGGTCAGCCGTCGCTACCTGAAAAGTTTGAAAGAGGCGATAGGGCTGTAAAACTGCTACACTGCGCGCCATTGCATCATCGACACTCGAAGGCTCTATGCTCAGTAATGATATTCTTCGTAGCCTGCGCTACACCCTGAAAGCAAATAACAACGACATGGTGCGCATTCTTGCGCTTGCCGACATGGAATCCACCTCGGCCGGGTTCGACACCTGGATGACCAAAGAGGACGAGGAGGGGTTTGTTCGCTGCCCGGACATCATCCTCTCCGGTTTTCTGAACGGCCTGATCTACCACAAGCGTGGCAAAGATGAATCTGCGCCTGAGCTGTCGCTGGAGCGTCGTGTAAACAACAACACGGTGCTGAAGAAGCTGCGCATCGCCTTTTCACTGAAAACCGACGATATTCTGGCCATCATGAGCGAGCAAAAGTTCCGTGTCTCAATGCCGGAAATCACCGCCATGATGCGCGCGCCGGACCATAAAAACTACCGCGAGTGTGGGGATCAATTCCTGCGCTACTTCCTGCGTGGGCTCACCAACCGGGTGCATGCCGCGAAGCCGTAATATTGCCCGGCGGCGGGCCTACAGGTTATGGAGGCCGGGTAAGGCGAAGCCGCCACCCGGCAAAAAGGCATAAAAAAAGCCGGAGATTATCTCCGGCTTTTTTATTTATTTCACCTGGTGACCAGGCAGCGCACCGCTGTCCGGGCTTAACAGGAAAATATCTTTCCCGCCAGGACCTGCGGCCATCACCATCCCCTCAGAGATGCCGAAGCGCATTTTGCGCGGCGCAAGGTTCGCCACCATCACCGTGTGGCGACCAATCAGCGCCTGCGGGTCCGGGTAGGCGGAACGGATGCCGGAGAAGACGTTGCGCTTCTCGCCGCCCAGATCGAGGGTCAGGCGCAGCAGCTTATCGGAGCCCTCCACAAATTCCGCGTTTTCGATCAGCGCCACGCGCAGATCGACCTTCGCGAAATCGTCAAAGGTGATGGTTTCCTGAATCGGATCGTCCGCCAGCGGGCCGGTTACCGGTGCGGCGGCGGCTTTCACCTCTTCTTTCGAGGCTTCAACCAGGGCTTCAACCTGCTTCATCTCGATGCGGTTGTAGAGCGCCTTGAAGGCGTTCAGCTTATGGCCGAGCAGCGGCTGATTGATGCTGTCCCAGCTCAGTTCGGTGTTCAGGAACGCTTCAGTACGCGCGGCCAGCTGCGGCAGAACCGGCTTGAGGTAAGACATCAGTACGCGGAACAGGTTGATCCCCATGGAGCAGATCGCCTGCAGGTCAGCGTCGCGGCCTTCCTGTTTGGCAACTACCCACGGTGCCTGCTCGTCAACGTAGCGGTTCGCCAGGTCGGCCAGGGCCATAATTTCACGCACCGCTTTACCAAACTCGCGGCTCTCCCACGCTTCGCCAATCACGGCAGCCGCGTCGGTGAAGGTTTTGTACAGCTCAGGATCGGCCAGTTCCGCCGCCATCACGCCGTCGAAACGCTTGGCGATAAAGCCGGCGTTACGGGAGGCCAGGTTGACCACTTTGTTCACGATATCGGCATTGACGCGCTGCACGAAATCTTCCAGGTTCAGGTCGATATCGTCGATACGGGACGAAAGCTTCGCCGCGTAGTAGTAGCGCAGGCTGTCGGCATCAAAGTGGTTCAGCCAGGTGCTGGCTTTAATGAAGGTGCCGCGCGATTTGGACATCTTCGCGCCGTTCACGGTGACATAGCCGTGGACAAACAGGTTGGTCGGCTTGCGGAAACCGCTGCCTTCCAGCATGGCTGGCCAGAACAGGCTGTGGAAGTAAACGATGTCTTTGCCGATGAAGTGATAGAGCTCGGCCGTGGAATCTTTTTTCCAGTATTCGTCGAAGCTTACGGTATCGCCGCGCTTGTCGCACAGGTTCTTGAAGGAGCCCATGTAGCCGATAGGCGCATCCAGCCAGACGTAGAAGTATTTGCCCGGCGCGTTCGGGATTTCGAAGCCGAAGTAGGGTGCATCGCGGGAGATATCCCACTGCTGCAGGCCGGATTCAAACCACTCCTGCATCTTGTTCGCCACCTGCTCCTGCAGCGCGCCGCTGCGGGTCCACGCCTGCAGCATTTCGCTGAACGAAGGCAGGTCGAAGAAGAAGTGTTCGGAGTCACGCATCTCTGGGGTCGCGCCGGATACCACGGACTTCGGCTCAATCAGCTCGGTTGGGCTATAGGTCGCGCCGCACACTTCGCAGTTATCGCCATACTGGTCCGGCGACTTACATTTCGGGCAGGTGCCTTTCACGAAACGGTCCGGCAGGAACATGCCTTTTTCCGGATCGTAGAGCTGAGAAATAGTGCGGTTTTTGATAAAACCGTTCTCTTTCAGACGGGTGTAGATCAGCTCCGACAGTTCGCGGTTTTCGTCGCTGTGCGTGGAGTGATAGTTGTCATAGCTGATGTCGAAGCCAGCAAAATCGGTCTGATGCTCCTGACTCATTTCGGCAATCATCTGCTCCGGGGAGATACCCAGCTGCTGCGCTTTCAGCATGATTGGCGTGCCGTGCGCGTCGTCTGCACAGATGAAGTTTACCTCGTGGCCGCGCATTCGCTGGTAACGGACCCAGACATCAGCCTGGATATGCTCCAGCATGTGGCCGAGGTGGATGGAGCCGTTAGCGTACGGCAGAGCGCACGTCACCAGAATTTTTTTCGCGACTTGAGTCATAGTAGGTATTACTTCTTTTAGCTGTAAAAAGGGTTTTTGATGTTACCCGAAAGGGAATAACTACGCCAAGTGATAAGGGCATTAATCCATAAATGAATAATTGTTACCTCTGGGGTAAACTTGGTAATTACATCTCTTTTTCAGAACAACTACAAAGGAGTCGGGATGAGTTCTCAATCCCAGGCCAAATCACCGGAAGCCTTGCGCGCAATGGTTGCCGGGACGCTGGCTAATTTTCAGCACCCCACCCTGAAGCACAATCTCACCACGCTGAAAGCGTTACATCACGTGGCGTGGCTGGATGATACCCTGCATGTCGAACTGCATATGCCTTTCGTCTGGAGCCATGCATTCGAGACGCTGAAAGAACAAACCAGCGCCGAGCTGCTGCGCATCACCGGGGCGAAAGCCATCGACTGGAAATTAACCCATACCATCGCCACGCTGAAACGGGTGAAGAACCATCCGGGTATCAATGGCGTGAAAAATATCATTGCTATCAGTTCCGGCAAGGGCGGGGTAGGGAAATCCTCCACCGCCGTGAACCTGGCGCTGGCGCTGGCCGCTGAAGGGGCGAAGGTCGGTATTCTGGATGCCGATATCTATGGCCCGTCAATTCCTAACATGCTGGGCGCGGAAAATCAGCGTCCGACCTCGCCGGATGGCACCCATATGGCGCCGATTATGGCTTACGGTCTGGCGACCAACTCCATTGGCTATCTGGTTACCGACGACAACGCCATGGTGTGGCGCGGGCCGATGGCCAGCAAGGCGCTGATGCAGATGTTGCAGGAGACAATGTGGCCGGATCTCGATTATCTGGTGCTCGATATGCCGCCGGGCACCGGTGACATTCAGCTGACCCTGGCGCAGAACATCCCGGTGACCGGCGCGGTGGTCGTCACCACTCCGCAGGACATCGCGCTGATTGATGCCAAAAAAGGCATTGTGATGTTCGAGAAGGTTGAGGTGCCGGTGCTGGGTGTCGTTGAAAACATGAGCATGCATATTTGCAGCAACTGTGGTCATCATGAAGCCATCTTCGGCACCGGCGGGGCAGAAAAACTGGCTGCGCAGTATCATACCCAACTGCTGGGACAGATGCCGCTGCACATTACGCTGCGTGAAGATCTGGATAGCGGCAAGCCGACCGTCGTCAACCGCCCTGAAAGTGAGTTCGCTGAGATGTATCGTCAGCTGGCAGATCGCGTTGCCGCACAGCTTTACTGGCAGGGTGAGGTGATCCCGGGCGACATCGCGTTCCGCGCGGTGTAAGCCTTTGCCGGGTGGCGCTTTGCTTGCGCGGGCCTGCACCTCAGGCCAGGTAAGCGAAGCGCCACCTGGCGCATTAAGCGATTAACGGTGGTAGAAGATATCGCCGTTATACGCTTTGTAGATCTTACCGTCCGTATCACCCACCAGTACGTAGTTCTCGCCCATGTAAGTCCAGTGGGTCCCCGCATCCGGTTCAGGCAGGTTACGCAGCTTATACTGCTTGATGGTGTACTCAGGTGTCAGGTACTGCGCCGGGGCGAAATCACCAATCTTGTATTTCGTAAAATCGGCTACAAACTCCTGTTCCTCATAGGCCTGGATGCCAGAGGGGGCCACTGCGGCTTGTGGGGCAGCAAATGCTGCGCTCGCCAGTGACATCAATACGCCCAGAAGTAGAATTTTACCTTTAGTCATTTTATCTCCAGATTTACCGTGGCCATTACTCTTGTTCTGCCGTTTCGTGGCTGAGCAACAGATAGTCTATTTTATGTTTTGCCGGTTGGCTAAGGGTGTAAAAAATGTAACAAATCAACACATCCCCCCGCTAATCGCATCAGCTTTAAATATTTACATTGTGAATTTATTTCCTGATTTAGATTTATAGTGTTTATCTTTCTTTTTATAAATTCTTAAATCACTGCCTTCAGACATAATAGTCGTCAAGGTGCTATGTTATTTTTTCTGTGGAATGTTTATGATGCCGTTTGATTAATTTGTGCTGTTTTTGATTTGCTTTTTTTAAAAGATATCAACAGACAATCTCCAGTACGGCCAGTGTTTTTTTATTAGGTTATTTTTTTGTAACTCTCTGACTATAGTTAATATTTTTAAATTTAATAATGTAGCAAATTTAATGAGAGCTACAGGGAAATGCGTGGGCATTTAACGGAATATAATAGAGCACCTCTTATTAATGACAATACCACTCCGCACCAGTGTAAGTTTTATTTGCGCGCTATTATTGACAGGCTGCACCATTACGCCTGGCCAGCATATAAATACTTCCGGGAAAAATAATATTGCGGTTACTGACAATCCATATGATTTAAATAAAAAAATGGATGTCTGGCCATTAACGCCCTCCGTGATTGAACAGCTTCGCACAAGCCAGGTGAAATCTCAGGCAAATCCGAATCTGGATGAGCAATTAAAGCACTGGGAGTACCGTATCGGCCCCGGAGATGTGCTGATGATCACCGTCTGGGATCACCCTGAACTTACAACCCCTGCCGGGCAGTACCGTAGCGCAAGCGACACCGGAAACTGGGTCGGCGCAGACGGAACGCTCTTTTATCCTTACGTCGGTAAACTGCACGTTGCCGGAAAAACGCTCGCCCAGGTGCGCGAAGAGATCACCGCCCGCCTGGACAGAGTGATTGAAAGCCCGCAGGTTGACGTCAGTATCGCGGCGTTTCGTTCGCAAAAAGCCTACGTTACTGGCGAAGTGGTTAAGTCAGGGCAGCAGCCAATTACCAATATTCCGCTGACCATAATGGATGCGATCAATGCGGCGGGTGGCCTCTCCCCGGATGCGGACTGGCGAAATGTGGTGCTGACGCACAAGGGTAAGGACACCCGGATCTCACTCTATGCCCTGATGCAGCACGGGGACCTGACGCAAAACAGGTTGCTGTGGCCGGGGGATATTCTGTTTGTACCACGCAATGATGCCTTGAAAGTTTTTGTCATGGGTGAAGTGGTGAAACAGAGCACCCTCAAGATGGATCGCAGCGGCATGACGCTGGCAGAAGCCCTGGCGAACGCGGGTGGCCTGAACCAAAGCATGGCCGATGCGACCGGTATCTTCGTCATTCGCTCCAACGGCAACAACAGTCAGGACGGCAAAATCGCGCGTATCTATCAACTCGATGCCCGCGATGCGTCTGCGATGGTGCTTGGCACAGAATTTCAGCTCCAGCCCTACGATATCGTCTATGTCACCACCGCGCCTGTCTCACGCTGGAACCGGGTATTGACGCAGCTGGTGCCGACGATCAGCGGCGTGCATGATCTGACCGAAACAGTGCGCTTCATTAAATCGTGGCCTGAATAATGATCCGATCCATTCTGGTGATTTGTACGGGAAATGTTTGCCGTTCCCCGATTGGCGAGCGGCTGTTACAGCAACAGCTCCCCTCGTTAACCATCGCATCCGCAGGTATCCGCGCGCTTGCCGGGTACCCGGCGGATCGCTATGCGCAAAAAATTGCTGCCAGGCATGGCCTGTCGCTGGCGGATCATGTTGCACGGCCGCTGACGATAGCAATGATGCGGGAATACGATCTGCTTCTTGCCATGGAGTCAGATCAAATAAACCGGATCTCGCTTATCGCCCCTGAGGTGCGTGGCAAAGCCTTGCTGTTTGGGCAATGGCTGAGGGAACAGGAGATACCCGATCCGTACGGCAAAAGCATGGAAGCTTTTGAATATGTTTTTCGCCTGCTTGGCGAAGCAAGCCAGGAATGGGCCAACCGACTTACCGTTAAGGGATTACGTACATGTCGTCGAACATTGTAAATACTCAGGGTCAGGCTGATAGCCAACATGAGCTTGATCTGGCACGTCTTCTGGGAGAGTTAATCGATCATCGCGTGGCTATTCTCGGCATTACGCTAATTTTTGCGCTCTTCGGAACGTTATACGCACTCTTTGCATCACCGGTCTATCTTGCCGATGCGATGGTGCAAATAGAAAATAAGCAGCAGAACAGTATTCTCAAAACCTTAAATCAGCTGACACCGGCGCTTTCACCAGATTCCAGCGCCGAAATTCAAATACTAAAATCGCGAATGATCCTGGGTGAAACGGTGGAAGCGCTGCGCTTACGCGATGAAATCACTCAGGTTCGCCTGCCGCTGATAGGCAAAGCATGGGCGAAGCTGACTGGTCAACCCGACGGCACATTGATTCTGGATAATCTGACGCTTCCCGAAACCGCGGGCGAGCCGATTATTTTGACCTTGACCGCTGAAGTTAAAGGCCGTTTTCTGCTGGAAGGAGAGGGTATCAGCGCGCACGGCACGGTAGGTAGACCATTGCAGCATGGCGGGGTGAGCATTACCGTTCGTGAATTGTCAGCACCGCCTGGCACGCAATTCCGGGTTCGGCAACGTGGCCCACTGGAAGTGATAAATGCCCTGAGCCGTCAGTTTAGCGTGACAGAGCAGGGCAAAGAGAGCGGGATCCTGATGCTGAGTCTGACAGGCCACGATCCTGTGCAGATTAAAAACACGCTCAATCATATCATGCACAATTATCTGCAGCAGAATATTGCCCGCCAGGCCGCACAGGATTCACAGAGCCTCGTCTTTCTGCAACGCCAGCTGCCGCTGGTGCGGCAAGAGCTGGAGCAGGCCGAGGAGCGTCTCAATACCTATCGTAAACAGCGGGACTCGGTGGATTTAACCCTGGAAGCCAAGTCAGTGCTGGAACAGATTGTTAACGTTGACAATCAGCTGAATGAGCTTACTTTCCGCGAGGCGGAGGTCTCTCAGCACTTTAAAAAAGACCACCCCACCTATCGGGCGCTGCGTGAAAAGCGGCAGACTTTAGAGAGCGAACGTGAACGACTGAACAAACGTGTTGAGACGATGCCGTCTACGCAGCAGCAGGTTTTGCGCCTTAGCCGCGACGTGGATACCAATCGGGCGGTTTATCTTCAGCTTCTGACCCGTCAGCAGGAGCTCAATATCTCCCGCTCCAGCACGATTGGCAATGCGCGCATTATCGACTCGGCAGCCACAAACCCTGGGCCTATCAAGCCGCGCAAGGCGTTAATTGTCGCTTTTATGACCCTGTTCGGATTCTTTATCTCTGCCGCTGGCGTGCTGGCAAAAGCAGCGTTACGACGCGGCATTAACGCACCGGAACAACTTGAAAAAGAGGGTATTAACGTTTATGCCACCTTGCCCCATTCGGTCTGGCTGCACAGCAAAACCCGGGTGGGCAACCGCTATTTCTTCCACTGCTCCAGGCGGCATAAAATCAAAGATGTGCCATTCTTGCCCGTCGACAGGCCGCTGGATAATTTTGTCGAAGCCGTGCGCGGATTACGCACCAGCCTGCACTTCGCGATGATGGATGCCGTAAATAATATTCTCATGTTCAGCGGCCCGACTCAGGACTGCGGTAAAACACTGGTCAGTACCTCACTGGCGGCGCTGGTGACGCAGGTTGATAAACGGGTGCTGTTTATTGATGCTGATATGCGTAAAGGCTACGTGCATAACATCTTTGGGTTGCGCAATGATGCCGGTTTGTCGGATGTACTGTCAGGTAAAGTGACCTTCCAGGCGGCGATTCAGACTTACACCAGCGGACAGTTTGATGTCGTGACCTGCGGGCAGTATCCGCCTAATCCTTCAGAGCTGCTAACGCACGATCGTTTTCGTGAATTCATGACCTGGGCCAGCGAACAGTACGACATAGTGATTGTCGACGCTCCGCCGGTTCTGGCGGTCACCGATGCTGCGCTGGTAGGTCGGATCGCTGGCTCTACCCTGCTGGTAGCCCGGTTTAACGTGACCAGCGTTCGCGAGATGGAGGTCAGCCAGCACCGTTTACAGCAGATGGGGGTCAACATCAAAGGGGCAATTCTGAACGACGTCGTGAAATCGGCGGCCAGCTATTATGCTTCCGGTTACAATGCTTATGGTTATTCTGCCGGACAGCACGAAAACGAGAAGAGTAAAGCGAGATAACGAAAGAGAGACCCGGCAGCGAACGCTGCCGGGTGGGACAACTTACTTAGCCAGCAGCTCGTTCGCCGTGCGTTCCACCAGTGACAGCAGGACTTTAACATCCTCCAGGGTCACAATTGGGTTCAGCAGGGTCAGCTTCAGGCAGGTGACACCGTTATGCTCGGTAACACCCACGTTAGCGCGGCCTGATTCCAGCAGGGCATCGCCAATCTTCTGGTTGAGCAGCGCGATGGCCGCGTCATCCAGCTGATGCTCCGGACGGAAACGGAACAGAACGCTCGCCAGCTGCGGCGGCATGACCAGTTCCAGTCGCGGCTGCTCAGTGACATACGCCGCAACCTGTTGGGCCATGGTGACACCGTGATCGATGATCTCAGCGTATTTCTTCTCGCCCAGCGCTTCCAGGCTCATCCACAGCTTCAGCGCGTCAAAGCGACGGGTGGTCTGCAGGGATTTGGACACCAGGTTTGGTACGCCAGCCTCTTCGTCGAACTCAGAGTTCAGGTACGCCGCCTGATAGCGCATCAGCTCATAGTGACGCGCCTCTTTCAGCAGGAACGCCCCGCAGCTGATGGTCTGGAAGAACTGCTTGTGGAAGTCCAGAGTAACGGAATCCACCAGCTCGATACCGTCGAGGTAATCGCGATACTTCTCGGACATCAGCAGCGCGCCGCCCCATGCCGCATCGACGTGAACCCAGATATTCTGCTTCGCCGCCAGCTCTGCAATCGCACGCAGCGGATCGATAGCACCCGCATCGGTGGTTCCTGCGGTGGCAACGATCGCCAGAATCTGTTCGCCGTTGGCATTGCACTGCTCAATTTTCGCGGCCAGATCGTTAAGATCCATGCGCGAACATTCGTCAGTTTTTACCTGGATAACGGACTGGTAGCCGAGGCCCATCAGCGCCATGTTCTTCTGCACAGAGAAGTGCGCGCTCTCGGAGCAGAGCACACGGATCTTACGCAGATCGCCCACCAGACCATCCTGCTGGACGGAGTGGCCCTGACGCGCAAAGAAGGCATCGCGCGCCAGCATCAGACCCATCATGTTGCTCTGGGTGCCGCCGCTGGTGAAGACCCCAGCGTCGCCCGCCTGGTAACCCAGGCGGGTACGCAGCCACTCGATCAGTTTTATCTCGATAATGGTCGCGGACGGGCTCTGATCCCAGGAGTCCATGCTCTGGTTAGTGGCGTTGATCATTACTTCCGCCGCCTGGCTTACCACCAGGCTCGGGCAGTGCAGATGCGCCACACACTGCGGATGATGCACCGCCAGGCTGTCTTTCAGGAAATATTCAACGGCACGCTCGATAGCAGTTTCGTTGCCCAGCCCTTCCGGACTGAATTCCAGGTTGATACGCTCGCGCAGTTCGGCGACCGTTTTACCCTGGTACATTTCCGGCTGTTTCAGCCACTGCATGACCGCCTGGGTGCTCTGCTCGATCGCCTGCTGGTAGGCTTCGATGCTTTGCGCCGAGGACGACAAAATCGGGTTTAAATCTGACATTCTATCCATTGTCTCCGGTTAAACTGGGCGAACGCCCGCAGCAAGCAGCGCCTGCTCAAATTTGTCCAGGAACACATTCAGCTCCTGATCGCTGATCAGCAGGGAAGGCAGCAGACGCACAACGTTACCGTTACGGCCGCCACGCTCCAGAATCAGGCCCGCTTCGAAGCACTTCTTCTGGATCAGCGCAGCGAGCTCGCCGTCGCCCGGGAAGCAGCCCATATGGTCGGCAGCTTCGTGCGGTTTAACGATCTCGATGCCGATCATCATGCCCAGACCGCGCACGTGACCGATAACCGGATAGCGTTTCTGCAGCTCAACCAGCTTCGCTTTCAGCCACTCGCCCTGGGCGGCAACTTTATCAGCGATGTTCTGCTCTTTGAGGATCTGCAGGGTGGTGAGGCCAGTAGCCATCGCCAGCTGGTTGCCACGGAAAGTACCGGTATGGTGACCCGGAGACCAGGCATCGAACTGCTTTTTGATACCCAGAACGGCCAGCGGCAGACCGCCGCCTACAGCTTTGGACATCACCACGATGTCTGGCTGAATACCTGCGTGTTCGAAGGCGAAGAATTTACCGGTACGGGCAAAGCCAGCCTGAACTTCGTCGAGGATCAGCAGAATGCCGTGCTCTTCAGTCACTTTACGGATGCGCTGCAGCCATTCAACCGGCGCCGGGTTCACACCGCCTTCGCCCTGGACCGCTTCCAGAATCACGGCAGCAGGTTTACGCACGCCGCTTTCCACGTCGTTGATCAGGTTTTCGAAGTAGTAGGTCAGCGCTTTCACGCCCGCTTCACCACCGATACCCAGCGGGCAGCGGTACTGGTGTGGGTAAGGCATGAACTGGACTTCAGGCATCATGCCGTCAACCGCTTCTTTCGGAGAGAGGTTGCCGGTTACAGACAGTGCGCCGTGGGTCATGCCGTGATAAGCACCGGAGAAGCTGATAATGCCGCTGCGGCCAGTTACTTTTTTCGCCAGCTTCAGCGCGGCTTCAACGGCGTCTGCACCGGATGGGCCGGTAAACTGCAGGCAGTACTCTTTACCCTGACCTGGCAGCAAGGAGAGCAGGTATTCTGAGAACGCGTCTTTTAACGGCGTAGTCAGATCCAGGGTATGTAACGGCAAGCCGCTGGTAATGACACTTTGAATGCTTTTCAGCACATCAGGATGGTTATGACCCAGCGCCAGCGTTCCCGCACCGGCCAGGCAATCAAGATACTCTTTATTATCCGCATCGGTGATCCACACCCCTTCCGCCTTCGTAATAGCTAAAGGCAGTTTGCGCGGATAACTCCTGACATTGGATTCCATTTCGGCCTGACGGGCCAGATAGGTTTCGTTGGTTTTGAAAGAAGAAGCATTCAAAGTATCAATACGGACTTTATCCGTCATCATATCACTCCTACAACCGCAGCTCAGCACGTGGCTCCGATTGAATAATTAATGAAAAAAATGAGAAGGGCCTCAAAAAACGCGGCCAATATAGAGCCTTTTTGCCCGGGGCTCAATGGTTAATTGTTTATCGTTTTGTAACGCGCGTTGAATCAACGCGCGTAAGGCGTAACCCCGCATGGTAGCTGAGGTTTTGTGGGGGGCGCTTCGTGTAAAAAAGAGGGGCGTTTTAGAATACTTTTGGACTACTTTTGAACGACGTTCAGAATGCCGTTGTCGCGCCCATGGGTTTTATTCCACGAGGCATCGGTCACGCCGTCCGCATCCAGTGAGATCGACAGGACGTAACCTGCGCCTCTGACTTCGTAGAAGTTAGCATTAAAGCGTTTCACCGTGGCTTTTTTGCCGTTGATGGTCGCCTGGGTAAAGCCGTTATTGATGCTGGCTTTGATACCGTTGGCGCTAAATGACGCTTCACGCAGCGGGTCGGCAACGTGTGCCGCCTGACCGTGTTGTACGGCTTCATGCGCATTCTCGAGGGCCTGTTTTTCCGCCGCGGCATTAATGGCGGCCTGACGGTTCTGGTCGGCAACGTAGCAGGCGTCGCGGCTTACGCCTTTGGCCTGACACTGCGCCAAGCGCTGCTCTTCTGAGACGCAGCCCGCAAGAAGCGTAGCCACTATCCCGACTAACAGAATCTTTTTCATACATTAACCTTAAATAAGTTGAGGAACCGATATTCCCCGGGGTTGATAAGTTCATTATTGTTGGTCTGGCCATTCTTTGCGTGCGTCTATAATAGAAACGCAGCGATGGCTCGGGATGACTATCGCGGAAGAGATGCGTTATCAGGTTGACGGAGATCACATTTAGCACGAATAGCTAAAAACTTGAGAGTTATCCTGGGACGATTATTGGAGGTTGGGTGAAAAACAAACTATATCTTACGCAAAAGGTGGGACGGGAGAAAAGCGGGGGATCACTGAACATTATTTATAAGCTGTTATTATCCTCAACTCCGTATGTTGTTGATGGGCTTTATTAATAGTAAATAATGAAAAATGAAATCAAGATAGTCAGTATTCCTACTTGCAACCGTCGCTTTCTTTCCTAGGACAAATTTTAAAATTAAATAGCCAAGCGTGTATCTTGGCTATTAATTTTATAGTTATATTTCAAATAATTGTGGCAAATAGAAAACTGCTAACATTATGAACAGACAAATAAAACCAACGATTGAAAGTCGCACTTTTACTCGTAACCAATCAGTGTACTGATTAGGGAGATCTTTGATGAAGCGAATTTGTTCATTGTCCATTCTGCGGGTATGAAATGAATTTTCCCTAAAATATAATGCTTTAATAAAGAAAGCATCACGCATAAAAGAGAAAAAAAATCCTGCGTCTTGATAAATTAAAACTTCTGCTGGTCTTGCTCCGAACTTATCTACAAATAATGAGCAAAGCTTAACAAATTTTTCATTGGATAATTTGTCATATATTACGCTGGAAGCGTATGTTGTTATTCCAAGAATCATAAAGATTCCAGAAATCTCAATTCGATGAATGGTCAAAAAATTAATTGCCGAAAACATTATACAATTGCTCCCCGCTTAACTCACCAACAGCACTGCCTACTGTACTGCCAGCATACCCTAAACTAATACCGGCAATGACAGTACAAACCAGTCCACCAACACCTGCACTACCAACACCGATTGCGACACATAATGGTATGGCGTAGCCGCCAGCGTAAACTCCACCGCCTGTACCCAAAGCAAAACTACCGATCTCGGTATACTTTTTCTTAGAGCATTCTTTCTCACGACCCACTGAGCAAGCCTGACTTACTTCATTAAGTGAATGGAGTCCGCTGAAGCCAATACCTAAATAACCAGTGTATCGCATTGCTTTAACATATTTGGCTGCCCGTTCAATGTGAGTTGCGTATCCATCAATATCACCCACTCCCGTTTCATTCCATTTGTGGGTAATAGAACTGCTCGAGAGGCCGAGTGCGTTTTTTATTTTGTTATATTCAACAAATTTCATGGCTTTATTAAGGAAACTGACTTTGAGTATGGACTCAAGCTCTTTAAACAACTGGCTACGCTTAACGTAAAATTGTTCACCAATCAACGCACCTCTTGTTATGTAGGTATTCTTATATGTATCCTGAATCTCTTTAAGAATTTTCTCGATATTCTCAAAGTATTTCCCAACAGGATCAGCAGCAAGGCCAATTCCAGTATCAGCGTAGCTGGTAAAATTAGCTATAGTAGTGTAATGCTTATGTAGGAAATTAGCTTCCTTGTGCGTCAATGGTGCCAATGCCGCATCAACTTGCGCTTTCGTGGATTTCATATGGGCGATCTGCTCATCGTCCTGCTTATCAGGATCAACCAGAAGCATAATAGAATCAGCTTTATAGCTTTTGCCTGTACCATTCAGTGTAACGAATAACTCTTTGGCTCCTATAGGTGGGTTCTCCGTGAACAGCAGACGTTGCCAGGCCTCTGTGGTGCCGCCATAAGGGAGAACGGCAAAACCTGCATCTATGCCAGTCTTCTTCGCTGTCTGAGCGTACTGTTCAGGGTCTGGTTCAATCTGATCTGGGAATACAGACATTTTGACGAGGTGAGACAGATCGGTGTGTGCTACTGTTTCATCTCCACCAAGTTCGTAATGATCTTCGAAGTTTGAAGGGACGAATTTCGATTTGCAGGGACAGGAGCTATAGCTGTGCAGAGTTCCAGCTATCCTTTTACCATGTATAGAGTCAGTATCAAGACCGCCACAGATACGGTAACGACCTGGATGTTTACCACAGGTCACTTGATGACCTTCACAGGCCATGTCTTTACCGAAAAACTGGTGATCATTCCATCCTTCAATAATCCGACCGCCGCATACCGTCTTATCACCTCTGAACAGAAAGTAACCTTTGGCTGCCATTAGTGCTTATTCCCTGGCATGTTTAAGAATCCTTTCGGAAATGTGTCACCTTCAGGGAAAATCAGCCTGCTGACGGACTGTGGTATTGAGATTATTTCGTCGCCATTATCAAGTATACTTCCAACCAGTGCTGCAGATGCGCCCTGCCTAATACGTGCTCCACCTGCACCGAAAATAACAGTGGCTTCACTGCTATCAGCGTAAACAACCTTATCTCCAACTCGTGCCATCCTATAACCGCCAACCGTACTACCTCCCGAAAGATTGCAGAGCATTCCCTCGTCGCGGGTAACGCTTCCCCCCACAGTGAACCGGAAAATGTAAGTTAATGAGCGACTAACGTGTTTGTTAAAATCTTCAAACTTTTCACGAGTCTTGCTGTCCCAGCTTTCTAAAAAATCTTCGTAGTAGGGTGACTGTGAAGAGGATTCTCGGAGTTCAGGCGTGATCTCATTGGTATATTGCTGCATAAATCCCTATGCTTGTTGTGGAAATATATTCTGTGGCTATTTTACAAACAATGACCACATGAGCAACAAGTATTGAATTTAAGTAAAACTACGTTTCGTAATAGATGGTTGGGAGATAGGGCGATGCTTTGTGATATTGCTTGGTCTATTAAGCACAAACCTTGAGTTACTTCCGATTTTACGCCGACAACTTCTAAATATCAGGTTAATACTAAAAAATCAGTACCAAGTTTCGACAGTTGTTAACATTAGCTGTAAGCAGCGGCCAAAGTAATTCAGGAGCAAGCAAACAAAGCAGAGTATAGCGCTAGTCCTATGGTGATGCCTCAACGATCATTTGATGATGTTTCTAGTTGTAGTGATTATGGTTATGCATGGATTAAACAATAAATTCGATAAAAAATATGGCTTAATTTAAGCCCTTAAAAACTGCAAATAGGGTAAGTTTACATAGTAGATGAACTACCTCTCATCTTATGTGTAAACTTCGATTTGAAACCCGCATAGAATGGGCATTCAAGGGATATATTTTTTAAAGCTATGGTCTAATTTTAGTTTGCAAGATTCTGAAGGGTTATCTAACCCTTTTTGATGCTGAGAGTGCTGAACCCCACTATAAACGGTTTACACATTAATTATGATATAATGAATAACATCAAGTTAATGTGTTTACGCATTGTGCTATTATTAAGGACATTAGGAATAACGAGATAATAGTAATGCAACATCCCCTTAGTAGATCCCTTGAGTAAGGATTTATTAAGGGGTATTCTTTATTTACCATCGATAATTTTTATCACTTCTTGCATAACAGGATCTTCATCAATCCAGTCATTTACCTTTTTAATAAATTCTCCAGCAGCTATAAGGGCTTCTTTCTCTTTAATATAACGGGGCAGTGTGTCAATAATACTCAAGGCCGTTTCTACAGGTTCACCAGTAAAATCTTCATTATCTAAAATACTTGAAGTGATGCTTTCAACAGCACCATTAATGATCGTTACTTGTTTTACAACCTTCTTCAAATCTCCTATAGCCATGTAATCAGTTCCAGCTCTGATAGCTAGAGCTATGTTACTTCTCGCAGCAGTATTACCCGCCTTTACTACTAAATCTTTGAAGAATCCCATTTTATGTTCATTTCTCAATTAATAAACTTATACAGAGAAAGAGACTAATAGCAGGTTAATTAATCCATGATAGAAACGCTATCAATCTCTTTTCCTATATAGCCCCCTAATAAAGAAGGGCTAATAGTACCTGTTTACTCCTATTTGGAAAGCTGAGCGTTTAACACAATTCCATTTTCAACTACAAGCGTTAACGTGTAGCCTTTCTTATGCCATTTCCCGTTATTAGGTTTCCAGCCTTGCCCTAACAGAAACTCAGAACCATCACCGATAGTACCATTGATTACAGCATCAGACTCAGCACTCACCTGTTTAAAAGCGGCGTCGTGATTAACTGGCTTATGTGCGCTTTGTGCGTATTGAATGAATTCACCGTTAGCGTCGTAATAACCCTTTTTACCATGCTTATAGACTACGCCATTATCCTGATCATCTTCATGATAGTTTTCCGAATCAGAGAGGTGATGATGATGATGGTGCTTGTGCTTACTATCGCTACCAATCTCTTTACCATCGAAAGCAGCAGCATGAGCGTTAGCAAGCGCCTGATTCATTGCAGCGCCCTTATATGCGGCGTTAGTCATTGCTTGCTCTTCTGGTGATACGTAGCGTTGAGCACAGCCAGCCAGCACAGAAGTAAGTACACAAACCAAAACTATTTTATTCATTAGTGATTTTCTCCAATATTATCTTCACAATCCGAAAGGAAGCTAATCACATCCTCAGAAGCGTTATATGCACGTTTGGAATATTCGTAGGCTTTTTCCGATAAACCAATAGCATCAGCATTTTTAGCTTTACGTGAAAAGTCACTAGCATCTTGAGCAGCAGATCTAGCAGAGTCTAAATCACATGCTATAACATTAACTGTAAACAAAGCCATTAAGCCCACAATCAATAACTTTTTCACACCATCACCATCTATTAATTAAAAGCCTAGAGATATTGTTATTATTTCAAATGATAAAAAACCAACTACTAACCAAATTGTAAAACTAAAATCATCCATTAGCCTTAACCAATCTCAAGGCAATAAATAAGCCAATAAGACTAAAGGCCATGCATAGCAATAATATTTTCATTTAGGATTTTGTATTTATTGCATCGGTTAGTAATGGAATCCACCGCCAGATTTACCGCCGCCGATATGTGAGCCAGCAGTAGAGAAACCGCCAGCAGAGCGGGAAGCTTGCGCGTTGTTAGCACCATTACCAGTGCCATGCTCAGAACGGCTATTTTTCTGATGATCACTATGTACTGATTTTACAGGGGCATCAAATACGCTTTCATAGGGTATTGAAATCTGGATAGTGGAATCGATAGCAGCGATAGCGCCAGCAGTGGTGATGATACTACCCACTTGCACAGGTGTAGACGCTGGTACAGATGAAACACCTACGTTAATTGAGCTATTCGCAACTTTGCTAGTAATGGCTACAGGATTCCCCACTGGATTAGTTTTAACTCCTGGATTCATCGTAGAAGTTGCAACACCCGGAGCAGCAGCAGAGCTAGCCATTTTGCTAGCAGTCAATGCCGCTTGTAGAGCAGCAGCATCAGTAGTGTTTGCTACAGTGGTGCTAGATAACGTAGCAGGAGCCGCTACACCATTAATCACACTTCCAGCAGGTAAACCAGCTACGGGTGCTGTTGACAGGTTTGGATTAACTACCGTCTGAGATACGGTGTAAGACACTGGAGCAGGAGCAGCACCAACAACAGTACCGGGAGCCATACCGGGTGCGGTAGTAGGGGAGGCGGTGTTTACCGTTACAGTGAGTGGTGCTGATGGTGATGCTGGCGCTGATGGTACTGATGGTGTTGCTGACGGCGTTACAGATTGCACAGGAGCAGCTGGAGCATTAGGTGTAGCACTCATGTTAGCCGTAACCTGATTCATATGTGCTGTAACTTGAGCTTGTTGATTAGCTAAGTCTTGAGCCTTCAAAGCATTCAGTTGACCAATTGAAGCGGCTTGAGCATCACGCTGTTGTGCTAACTGATTTCTAAGGGCAGTAGAACGCACTTGAGCTAATGCAGAGTTAAGATCTTTCTGAGCGCGGGATATCTGAGAAGCATCACCAGATTTAGCGGCTTTATCCATATTGTAAGAGGCAAGGCTAGCAACAGCTTTAGCAGCAGCCATATCACGACCTGCCTGAGCTTGCAGAGGTTCAGCATAAGCATTGAAAGCTGAGATAGTAGAAGTAGCGACGATGATAGCAAGAATAGAACGTTTCATGGACTGCTGAGATCCTAATTAAGTTGTTGATAGTAATGATTAATTTTGTAAGGCATTGATTATGCGAATACAAAATTTACATTTGTCAGGTTTGGTAATCTTTTTTAATGCCGTGAAGAAACTATCATCGAAACGGTGTTTTGAAATGTTGATGTACATCACGAAAAGCACGTATAGCTTAAGAGATATGATGTAATAAGTTAGGGAAGTAAGGCTTATTTCTTCGAATGAAAGAAGTGAGTGCTTAAAATGAAATTAAATATTAATTAATCAATCAAATGATTAATTAGAAGAGCATGGTTATTACGATGTTAAATTATTTTAACAAGGTTGGAACCTAATTTTACTGCTGTGTAATATACTTAATATAGAGCATTGAAAAAACTCTTGCAGAATCCCGACGACAATAAGGCGCGGGCAAACAGCTACCGACAATTACGCCATGAGCGGGAAGCTACTTCAAAGGCCGTATGCACAACCGGGTAAACAAAGGGAAGAAAGCTTAAAAGTAAGCTTTTCAGGAGTTGCCTACTCTCCTACTTTAACCAAACTGTATCTAAAATATAGTGATTAAGATAAATATTACCTTGAATGATTTACTTTACAGGTAAAGCAAAGCTTTACAATGTAGGATGTGTCTTAGGAAAGTTAATAACTTCCTTTCAATTACTTCTAATAACTTCAAAGCCTTTGGCTTTTCGTAGTAAGTCAAAAGACAAAAGCAATAATATTATCTTATTATTAAAATAAATATTTCCCTTCAGTTATTTCTAATAACAACACAAATCTAAAGATTTGGTTGTAAGTAAGTCAAAAGATTAAATTCAAAAGACCGATAGTAAAAAGAACAAAGCAAAAGACTGATATTGCATATAGAGATAATTATCTTCTCTTATCGTACCTAATACGGCCTTTCCCTTTTATCGATCTTTTAATCCTTTCCCTCTCAATGGGAATTTGCTCTCTCTATCGGCCTATTAAAGCTTGCGGCTTTCGGACACTGGATAGTTTAAAAACTCATACTCGATCTTTCAAAGTAATCATAGTAGAAGCGCTTTTATTGTGAAGCTCCCTGACAGGTTGAGTGTGAGTCTTTAAGTTATCCATCCTTGCAGCTTAAATTTACACCCTCATTAGTTAACATTTCCTTGTGTTAGTTTGATCACGTACATATAGAGAAATAAAGAATTCCCCCTCACATGAAAAAGAATTTCTATGCATAGAGAAACTAATTTTTGTGATGGGGCTTTTTTTAAATAATATGTAGTTATATGGTACTGGTTTTATATTTCTTGTAATCATATAAATATATACCCACCTAATTAATGAGATAGTCATTATGAATACATTCAAAGATATTGAGTACTACCAGCCAATCACTAAAAGAGTAGAGAGATTTAGTGAAAGCTATAAACAATCGGTTGGTTTCAAAAAACAGAAACGTAAAGCTAAGAACATCAACACTCTCAGGCAAGAAGCAATTCATGGCAGAGGGTATAAAGTAGATCTTATCTTCCCTTTATCGTTGGGAAAGTTGGAAGGGCTTCTTAATGGCAATTATCGTTTCAATGATTGGAATGAGTTAGAAGAAGTTTAATTGTTTACGGCCTTACGGCGATTTTTCAGCTTTAACCAAACTTAGATTCGCCGTAATACTTTGTATTCTCATGAGATACATTAGTAAATCCCTGGGATTGCATGATTAATTTTATCATTAACCGATACTCCCCAGTTTCTTAAGATTTTTTCACTATTCAAACTATAGTGCTCAACGGCAATTGATTGGATCATAATACCTTCATTTATGTCTAACTCTAAAGCTTGTGTGATTATCATGCAGGCATTCCAGTAAGCGTTTATAGCCATTTTTATATCATCTTCGCATGAAAACTTGGTAACAAATCGCTTTGTAAACCCTTCCTCGTTAGAAAAATTTACTAAGAGTAATTTTTTAATTTCAATGGGCTTGAAAAGTAATATTCTATGCATGTTATCAAGAATGTTTTCAATTGATGCTATATATTTTAATGTTGATTCAGCACTCCTGGTAGGTGGGTTTTCCAATTTCTCTTTTAAAGCAATCCATAGATTATCTACTCGGCGTACGAAATTTTCGTCAGCGATGAATTCACCAGAGCTAGTAGACGCCATAGGATAAGAGTACCTATAGGTCGAATAACAGTTGTCAAACTCTAGAGTATATTTTTCGCCTGCCACTTGGAAACTTTTAAATGGTAAGCTTTCAAACATCTCAATAGTGTTTTTTCTATGAGAGTAAAAACCATCAGCCTTGTTTTTTCTTTCTGCTTCTTTTATCTGTTTATCAGTCTGAATGGTTCGATGTATGTTATTTACAACTACGCCAAAGGGAATTGATAAGGATAACAATCCTAACGGCAATTTGCTGATTTCAATGAATTTATTAAATCCATCTGCATCAAGTTTAAGATCGTATTCTCTCCAGCATATAAACCCTATCATCAAGAAAGAAACTATAGGTATTATGATTGCTGCTTTAAATAATTGTTGGTGAGTAAGAGGCTCAGCATTCATTTTGAATGCTTTAACCTTAAACAAATATAAAATGTGTAGTACTAAATATAATAGGAAAAATGCAAATATACCTGAGTTCAATGTCATTTTATCATGCCTTTGATTTTTAATTATTGGTAACTTTTAAATTAAATAATGAAGAGCGCTAAAGCAGCTTCACAAACAACCCTAGTATAATTTTAGCTATTAAACTAAAGGTTTTAACTCTCTTTACTATGAAATCTGATTGCCAATTCTAATTTGTTTTAGTGTCGAGTGAAAGAGGGTTTTAATAATTTGAATGATTTATAACCTTACTTAATCTTGTTGTCTTGACCCACACCCTTACTATCGGACAGCTAACGCAGTTAGCGTTTCTTCTGTCTTTTGCTCCTGCCTTACGCGAAGAAGCGATTGCCCGGAGACGAGTAACTGGAAGCCTGCGACAGTTACAACTTACCTACGCTCTTCACCTCAAGCGGATATACAAGCGGGTGAGCACATTTCAGGTAATTAATTACGTGAGAAACCTATTTCTGGTGTGATAACTGCTGTGATAAGCACTGTGATAAATCGATAATCCTTGCACCCTGCCTACGGCCCCGGTTACACTAAACGCCTACAATTTGTTTCTGTGTAAATGATTGTTTTGTAATTGATTTGACTCGGGGTGCCCTTCTTTGTGAAGGCTGAGAATATACCCGTACCACCTGATCTGGATAATGCCAGCGTAGGGAAGTCAGATGCCCTCCGGGCTATCGCTTCTTCGCGCAAGGCAGGAGCGATACCATGCAGCCTGACCTGCTTAATCTACACGCCTTACACCATTTCCGAACCCGTTCTCCGCTGACCCACTGCATGACCAACGACGTGGTGCAGACCTTTACCGCCAATGTCCTGCTGGCCCTTGGTGCATCACCGGCGATGGTGATTGAAGCCGAAGAGGCGGAACAATTCTCCGCGCTGGCCGATGCGCTGCTGATCAACGTCGGCACCCTGACCGCACCGCGCGCCCAGGCGATGCGCCGGGCCATTGAAAGCGCGGTGGCGGCGGACAAGCCCTGGACGCTCGATCCGGTAGCCGTTGGCGCGCTGGCGTACCGCACCCGTTTTTGCCAGCAAATTCTCACCCTGAAACCGGCGGCCATTCGCGGCAATGCCTCGGAAATTCTCGCGCTCGCCGGGATGAGCGCGGGCGGGCGCGGGGTGGACACCACCGACACGGCGGCCAGCGCGCTACCCGCTGCCCAGGCGCTGGCGCGGCAAACCAATGCGATTGTGGTGGTGACGGGGGAGGTGGATTACGTCACTGACGGACTGCGCACCCAGACCCTGACGGGGGGCGACCCGATGATGACCCGGGTGGTGGGCACCGGCTGTGCGCTATCGGCGGTGGTGGCGGCCAGCTGTTCGCTGCCGGGCGACCGGCTGGATAACATCGCGGCGGCCTGTGGCTGGATGAAACGGGCCGGTACCCTTGCGGCTGCTCAAAGCCGCGGGCCGGGCAGTTTTGCGGCAACGTTCCTTGATGCCCTGTGGGCTCTGGGGGCACAACGATGAAACGCATTAATGCCCTGACCATTGCCGGTACCGACCCCAGCGGCGGCGCTGGCATCCAGGCTGACCTCAAAACCTTCTCCGCGCTCGGCGCATACGGCTGCTCGGTGATCACCGCCCTGGTAGCCCAGAATACCCGGGGGGTGCAGTCGGTCTATCGCATTGAGCCTGATTTTGTAGCGGCGCAGCTTGAGTCGGTGTTCAGCGATGTACGCATCGACACCACCAAAATTGGCATGCTGGCGGAGGCCGATATCGTCGAGGCCGTCGCGGAGCAGCTCCTGCGTCATCAGGTTAAAAACGTGGTACTGGATACGGTGATGCTGGCGAAAAGTGGCGATCCGCTCCTTTCACCTTCCGCCGTCGATACGCTGCGTAAGAAACTGCTGCCGCAGGTGGCGCTCATTACCCCTAACTTACCCGAAGCCGCGGCGTTGCTGGATGCGCCCCATGCCCGCAATGAGCAGGAGATGAAAGCCCAGGGCGATGCCCTGCTGGCGATGGGGTGTGAAGCGGTGCTGATGAAGGGCGGGCATCTGGACGATCCTGAAAGCCCCGACTGGCTGTTCACCCGGGATGGAACCCTGCGTTTTACCGCCCCGCGCATCAATACTAAAAATACCCACGGCACCGGCTGTACGCTCTCGGCCGCGCTGGCTGCGCTGCGCCCGCAGCATGATAGCTGGGCAGATACGGTGCGCGAGGCCAAAGCCTGGCTCTCCTGCGCGCTGGCACAGGCGGACACGCTGGAAGTGGGGCAGGGCATTGGTCCGGTCCACCATTTCCATGCCTGGTGGTGAAGGTTAACGCCTATCGCTGGAAAATTCGCCACCCACAGACCAGGCTTAGGGAGCTCGCAATCCTGTGAGCCTGGAGAAAACATGCCGACAGCCCGTCGGCACTAAGGGGAGCAAAACTATGACTGATATTGCGCAGTTGCTTGGCAAAGATGCCGAAAGCCTGTTACAGCATCGTTGTATGACCATTCCAGCCGACCAGCTCTATCTGCCTGGCCACGACTACGTTGACCGCGTGATGGTCGACAACAACCGCCCGCCAGCGGTACTGCGAAATATGCAGACCCTGTATAACACCGGGCGTCTGGGGGGAACCGGCTATCTGTCGATCCTGCCGGTGGACCAGGGGGTGGAGCACTCGGCCGGGGCGTCGTTTGCCGCTAACCCGCTCTATTTCGATCCGAAGAATATCGTCGAGCTGGCGATCGAGGCGGGCTGTAACTGCGTGGCCTCCACCTATGGCGTGCTGGCCTCGGTCTCGCGACGTTATGCCCACCGCATCCCGTTCCTCGTCAAGCTCAACCACAACGAAACCCTGAGCTACCCTACCGAATATGATCAGACCCTGTATGCCAGCGTCGAGCAGGCGTTCAACATGGGTGCGGTAGCGGTAGGGGCGACCATCTATTTCGGCTCCGAGCAGTCGCGCCGCCAGATAGAAGAGATCTCCGCCGCCTTCGAGCGTGCCCATGAGCTGGGCATGGTGACGGTGCTGTGGGCCTATCTGCGTAACCCGGCCTTCAATAAAGACGGCACGGATTACCACGTCTCTGCCGATTTAACCGGGCAGGCCAACCATCTGGCGGCCACCATCGGGGCGGATATCGTTAAGCAGAAAATGGCCGAGAACAACGGCGGCTATACGGCGGTCAAGTTTGGCTATACCGACGATCGGGTCTACAGCAAACTGACCAGCGATAACCCCATCGACCTGGTGCGCTACCAGCTGGCGAACTGCTATATGGGCCGCGCGGGGCTGATCAACTCAGGCGGTGCGGCAGGAGGCGAGACCGATCTCACCGATGCGGTGCGCACGGCTGTGATCAATAAACGCGCGGGCGGTATGGGGCTGATCCTTGGCCGTAAGGCGTTTAAAAAATCGATGGCCGACGGCGTGAAGCTGATTAACGCCGTGCAGGACGTCTATCTCGATAAAAAAGTCACTATCGCCTAGCCATTCTGCCCCTCTTCCGTTGGAAGAGGGGCAGATGCCGGGCGGCACTTTATTTGCCCGGCCTACAGCGACGAGAACTGCTAACGAAACCTTTTTTCATTTCATTCAAATCACCCTTCCGATCCACTTCACATTTCCCCTCTCTTTTGTGAAAAGTATCACTCCCTCCCGTGCAGATGCACAAAAAATGGTCAGCGCTTAGCGGAATTTGTCTAAGGCAGTGGACGAATTTTGCGCTTAAAGTTAGTTTCGAAACAGCTTTTCAAAATGAAAGAACACGCTGAACCTACGCCGTTTTAAGGACAAAAAATGAAAATCGAATCTGTAAACGTCACCGTCTTTCAGTATCCCACCCGCCGGGTCTCTGACAGCGCCGGACATTCCCATCCGGGACCGGAAAGCCTGGCGAAAATGGCGATGCTGACCATTACCGCAGACGATGGCACTAAAGGGTACGCCTTTGCACCGCCGGAAGTGGTGCGCCCCTTTGTGGTCAATACCTTCTTCCGTAAGGTGCTGATCGGCCAGGATGCGTTTAATCGCGAAAAGATCTGGCAGGAGCTGGCGCACTGGCAGCGCGGCAGCGCTCATCAGCTGACCGAGCGCGCGCTGGGCTTTGTCGAGCAGGCGCTGTGGGATCTGATTGGCCGCAAGCTGAATATGCCGGTGTGGAAACTCCTCGGCGGCTATCGCGATAAAGTCCCCGCCTACGGCAGTACCATGTGCGGCGATGACCTGCCGGGCGGTCTCTCCACCCCGGAAGAGTACGCCAGCTTCGCGGAAAAACTGGTTGCCCGCGGCTACAAAGCGATCAAGCTCCACACCTGGATGCCGCCAGTCTCTTTCGCCCCCAACCCGAAGATGGATATCAAAGCCTGCGCCGCGGTGCGTGAAGCGGTCGGGCCGGATATCGACCTGATGATCGACGGCTACCACTGGTACAGCCGCGCGGAAGCACTGTGGATCGGTAAGGAGCTGGAAAAACTCAATTTCGCCTGGTTTGAAGAGCCGATGGAAGAGGAGAGCATGGCCTCCTATGCCTGGCTGGCGGAAAACCTCTCCATTCCGATTATCGGGCCGGAAAGCCTGGGCGGTAAACACCACAGCCGCGCCGACTGGGTTAGAGCCGGGGCGTGCGACATCCTGCGCGCCGGTGCCAATGGCGTGGGCGGCATTTCGCCAACCCTGAAAGTGGCCAACCTGGCCGAATCGTTTGGTATGGACTGCGAAGTGCACGGCAACGGCGCGGCGAGCCTGGCGGTGATTGGCGCGATCAAGAACTGCCGCTGGTACGAGCGCGGACTGCTGCACCCGTTCCTCGATTACGATGAGCCAGCTGCGTACCTGCACAGCCTGATCGACCCGATGGATGATGAGGGCATGGTCAGCCTGCCGACGCGCCCGGGACTCGGCGAAGAGATTAATTTTGCGTATATCGAAGCCAATACCGTCAGCCACGACTGATAAATAAAACTTCTACCCTACAAACGGTATACACAGATGAAGAAAAACTCCCTCACGAGGGCGTGTTTACTCGCGCTCTCGCTGATGATGGGGAGCGGTGCGGCGTAC
The DNA here is from genome assembly GCF_055805075.1 of Leclercia sp. GHBNCSD. Lineage (NCBI taxonomy): Bacteria > Pseudomonadati > Pseudomonadota > Gammaproteobacteria > Enterobacterales > Enterobacteriaceae > Leclercia > Leclercia sp. GHBNCSD. Next base: position 3,556,758 of record NZ_JBQVYO010000001.1, read on the forward strand.
GCGAAAACGCCGCCCGATCAGCTCATCATCGGTATGAATATGAACAACCTGCTGACCCTCGATCCGGCCGCGATGACCGGCAACGAGGTGGTGGGCATTGTGGTCAATCTCTACGATTCGCTGGTGGAACTGGATCCTAACACGCTCACCAACGTCAAACCGGCGCTGGCGAAATCATGGGATATCTCGCCGGACGGCAAAACCCTGACCTTCCACCTGCGCGATAACGTCACCTTCCACTCCGGTAACCCGCTGACCGCCGAAGACGTGGTGTGGTCCATGCGCCGCCTGCTGCACCTCAACCTCGCTCAGGCCTCGGTATGGAAATCTTACGGTTTCAGTAAGAAGAACATCGACCAGCAGATTAAGGCCCTGGATGACTACACCGTGCAGCTCACCTTGCCTAAGGCCAACGATCCACAGCTGGTGATTTACTCCCTGGGGGCGCTGGGCAACCTTGGCGTGCTGGACCGCAAAACGGTGCTCAGCCACGAGGTGAACAACGACTGGGGCAACCGCTGGCTCACCACCAACGAAGCCGGATCCGGGCCGTTTATGCTGGAGACCTGGCAGGCAAAAGATGTGCTGCGCATGCAGCGCAATCCGCACTACTGGCGCGAAGAGCCGAATATGAACCGCGTGGTGTTGCGCCACTTCCAGGAGTCGCAAACCCTGCGCCTGATGGTGGAGAAAGGGGATCTGGATATCGCCAGCAACATGGCGGTGGCTGACATCAACGCCCTGCGCAAGGATCCGCAGCTCACTGTCGAAGCCGTGCAAAAGGGCACGGTCTACTACGTGGCGATGAGCATGAAGGAGAAACACTTCGCCAACCCGAAAGTGCGCGAGGCGGTGCGCTATCTCATTGACTATCAGGGTATCAACAAGGCGCTGATGCCGGGCTATGGCGTACTACACCAGCGGCCCATCAAAGCGGGAATGCCGTCGACGCTGCCTGATCCGGGCTACAAACTCGATATCCCGCGCGCCAGAAAGCTGCTGGCGGAGGCGGGCTATCCGGAAGGTTTTGACACCACCCTGCGGGTGCTGGCGGATCAGCCGTTCCTCAATATCGCCATCGCCGTACAGTCCACCCTGATGCAGGCGGGTATCAACGCCAAAATCATTACCGGCACCGGGAATCAGATCTACGGCGCGATGCGCGAGCGTAAGTTCGACATGCTGGTGGGGCGCGGCGGCAGCGGCGTGGAGCCGCACCCGCACTCCAGCCTGCGCGCGCTGGTCTATAACCCGGACAACAGCGATGAAGCCCGGTTGACTAACTTCCAGGGCTGGCGCACCAGTTTTTACGACAAAACGCTAAACGAGATGATCGATAAAGCGCTGCTGGAGCGCGATCCGCAAAAACAGATCGCCGACTATCAGCAGATTCAGGTGCGTTACGACCAGCTGATCCCGGCGCTGATCCCGCTCTCCCAGATGGTCGATTCGGTGGTGGTGCGTAACGAAGTCAAAAACTTCCAGTCGCATCCCTCCGCCACCACCTTCCTGCGGGAAGTCTACAAAACTGGAGGTGAAAAATGAGTGTTGCGATCCTCGCCCCAGGCTCCCGCACCCGGCGTTTTTCAAAACGCCTGACCCAGGTACTGGTGACCCTGTTCGGCCTGCTGGTGCTGACCTTTTTCATTGGCCGCGTCATGCCGGTCGACCCGGTGCTGGCCATTGTCGGCCCGGATGCGGACCACAGCACCTATCAGCAGGTCTATCAACAGCTGGGCTTCGATAAATCCCTGCTGACCCAGTTCGGGATCTACCTCAATAACCTGCTGCACGGCGATTTTGGCAATGCCCTGCTGACCGGCAAACCGGTGCTGGATGATATTCTGCGCGTCTTCCCGGCCACCCTGGAGCTGGCAACCATGGCGATTATTGTCGGCGCCGGTTTAGGGATCCCGCTTGGGGTGCTGGCGGCCGCGCGCCGTAACAGCGTCTCGGATTATGTGGTACGCATCATCAGCCTGGCCGGGTACTCCACGCCAATCTTCTGGGTGGGAATGATGGGGCTGCTGCTGTTCTACGCCTGGCTTGGCTGGGTAGGGGGCGCCGGACGGCTGGATTTAGGGCTGGATGGCCTGGTGCCGCGTCGCACCGGACTGATGACCGTCGATGCCCTGCTGGCGGGTAATAGCGCGGTCTTCTGGAACGCCATTAACCATCTGGTGCTGCCCGCCTCGCTGCTGGGCTTCCACTCCCTGGCTTACATTAGCCGCATGACCCGCAGCTTTATGCTGGCCCAGCTGTCGCAGGAGTTCATTATCACCGCCCGGGTAAAAGGCTTAACCGAGCGCCAGGTGATCTGGAACCATGCGTTTCGCAACATCCTCGTGCAGCTGCTGACGGTGGTGGCGCTGGCCTACGGCTCATTGCTGGAAGGGGCGGTGCTGATTGAAACCGTCTTCTCCTGGCCGGGCTTTGGCTCCTATCTCACCGGCAGCCTGCTGCTGGGGGATATGAATGCGGTGATGGGCTGCGTGCTGCTGGTGGGGATGATCTTCGTGATGCTCAATCTGCTCTCCGACATGCTGTATCAACTCTTTGACCCGAGGACGAAATCATGACCGTTTCTCTGGATACACCGCTGCGCGCTTCCCGCAGCGAAGGGCGCCAGCGTCTGGCGCGGATGGCCCGCCGCACCTTTGGGTTTGCCGGGCAGATGGCGCGTAACCCGCTGACGGCCATTGGCGGCGGCATTATTCTGCTGCTGTTGATCGTGGCGGCCTTCGCGCCCTGGATCGCCCCGTACAACCCGCTGGTGCAGGATCTCAACAACGCCCTGGTGGCGCCGAACGCGCAGCACTGGTTCGGCACTGACGAATTTGGCCGGGATATCTTCAGCCGCCTGGTCTACGGCTCGCGCATCACGCTCTATATCGTACTGCTGGTGTCGGTCACCGTTGGCCCGCTGGGGCTGCTGCTGGGTGTTACCGCCGGCTACTTTGGCGGCAAGGTGGATGCGGTCCTGATGCGCGTCACCGATATCTTTATCTCTTTCCCGAGCCTGGTGCTGGCGCTGGCGTTTGTCGCAGCGCTCGGCCCGGGGCTGGAACATGTGGTGATCGCCATTACGCTCACCGCCTGGCCGCCGATAGCCCGACTGGCTCGCGCTGAAACCCTGTCGTTACGCCATGCCGACTTTATCTCCGCCGTGCGTCTGCAGGGGGCCTCCCCGGTACGGGTGCTGTGGCGCCACATCGTGCCGCTGTGCCTGCCGTCGGTGATTATCCGTATCACCATGAATATGGCCGGGATCATCCTGACCGCTGCCGGGCTGGGCTTCCTCGGCCTTGGCGCGCAGCCGCCGGAGCCGGAGTGGGGGGCGATGATCTCCAGCGGCCGCACCTACATGATGGAGTGCTGGTGGGTGGTGACAATTCCGGGGCTGGCGATCCTGATTAACAGCCTGGCGTTCAACTTCTTAGGAGATGGCTTACGTGACATCCTCGATCCTCGCAGCGCCTGATGCGCCGCTGCTCGACGTGCGCGATCTGCACGTCGATTTTATCAACGGACGCGCGGTCACCCACGCGGTGCGCGGCGTCTCCTTTCAGCTCGGGCGCGAGAAGCTGGCGATTGTCGGTGAGTCGGGCTCCGGGAAATCCACCGTCGGGCGGGCGCTGCTGCGCCTGCACCCGGCAAAGGCGCAGATCACTGCCACCCGAATGCAGTTTGGCGATGTCGATTTACGCAGGGTCAGCGAGGCGCAGATGCGCGGCATCCGCGGCAAGCGCATCTCGATGATCATGCAGGATCCGAAGTACTCCCTGAACCCGGTGGTCTGCGTTGGGGATCAGATTGCTGAGGCCTGGCTGACTCATCATCCTGGGCGTAAGGCCGAGGCGAAATCCAAAGTGCTGGAGATGCTCGATGTAGTGCGCATTCGGCAGCCGGAGCGGGTCTATCAACTCTATCCGCATGAGATCTCCGGCGGGCAGGGGCAGCGCATCATGATCGCCATGATGCTGATCACCGACCCGGAGCTGGTGATTGCCGATGAGCCGACGTCAGCGCTGGACGTCTCGGTGCGGCTACAGGTGCTGGGCCTGCTGGACGATTTAGTCCAGTCCCGCGGGCTGGGGCTGATCTTTATCAGTCACGATATCAACCTGGTGCGCAGCTTCTGTGACCGGGTGCTGGTGATGTACGCCGGGCGGGTGGTGGAGTCCATCGCCGCCCACGATCTGCACAACGCGAAGCACCCCTACACGCAGGGGTTGATCAATGCCCTGCCTGAGATGAATCACCGCCGTCCGGTGCTGCCGGTGTTGCAGCGCCAGGCCAGCTGGCTGACCGAATAAGGAGCGAAGATGATCGAGGTAAAAAACCTGAATCTGGCTTTTGGTGAAGGGGAAAAACGCAGCCAGGTTCTGTACGACGTCAATATCAGCGTGCAGCCAGGGGAGATTTATGGCCTGGTAGGGGAATCGGGTTCCGGTAAAACCACGGTGTTAAAGTGCCTGGCAGGATTATTCACCCACTGGGAGGGGGCGCTGGCGATTAACGGCCAGGCGCTGGAGCGGCGCATCAGCCCGCAACGCTGCCGTCTGGTGCAGATGGTATTTCAGGATCCGTACGGTTCGCTGCACCCCCGGCACACCATCGGCGATATTCTGGAAGAGCCGCTGCAAATTCACGGCATTAACGACCGGGAGCGACGTATTCACGGCTTACTGGACAAGGTTGGTCTCAATCGCGCTTTCCGCGACCGCTACCCGCATCAGCTCTCCGGCGGCCAGCGCCAGCGCGTGGCCATTGCCAGGGCACTGATCCTGGAGCCGCAGGTGCTGTTGCTGGATGAACCTACCTCAGCGCTGGACGTCTCGGTACAGGCAGAAATCTTAAACCTGCTGGCGGAACTGCAGCGCGAGTCGAAACTCACCTACCTGATGGTGACCCATGACCTGGGGGTGATCGCCCATCTCTGCCAGAAGGTGGCGGTGATGCAGTACGGCAAAATTCTGGAAACGCTGACAGTGGATGACCTGGTGGCGGGGCAGGCAAAAACCGATTACACCCGAATGCTGGTCAGCGCCAGCCAGCAGTACAGCCGCGAGATGGCGAGGGAGGTGGCGGTCTATTAGTGCGGTCTGTTTGCCGGGTGGCGGCTTCGCCTTACCCGGCCTACAAAACCCGTAGACCTGCGCAAGCGCAGCGCCGCCGGGCAACTCAGCGCAGAAGCGGACAGTCCGGCGGCAACCGACAATTGAGCGCCCCCGGCAAAAGGGCGATGTGGAAGTGGTCTCCGCTCAACGGCTCGCCATCCAGGTTAAAGGTCATGCCGTGCGGCGCCTGAATTTCGAACCACGCCGACTCGCCATCCACAAGATGCGGGCTCTCTTCCGCTTTGGTCAGAGTAGTGAACAGGGCAGGCAGCAGCTCATCGCCAGTGATGATACGCACCCCGAGCAGCCCGTCATTGATCAGCGCCTCCGGGCAAAGCTGCTGACCGCCGCCTGCCTGACGGCCATTGCCGATGCCAATCACCAGGGCGTTACCCTGCCAGTGGAAGTTCTCGCCGCGGATTTCGCACAGATCGGGTTTCAGGGTATCTAATCGCGCCAGACCATGGATCAGGTACGAGACCCCACCCAATGCCGCTTTCAGTTTTTCCGGGGTTTCGCTGGTAATACGGGTGCCAAATCCCCCCGTCGCCATATTGATAAAGCAGGTTTTGTCGTTGACCCGGGCAATATCTACCGCCGTGGCTTTTCCGGCGATAGCCAACTGCAGGGCTTTATCGAGCGCCTCCGGGATGCCTGCGCTGGTGGCAAAGTCGTTCGCTGTGCCGAGGGGCAGTATACCCAGCGCGGGACGGTGATCGCCCTGCAGATTAATTAATGCGGACGCCACCTCGTTAATGGTGCCATCACCACCGCCCGCAATGACCGTCTCGACGCCAAGCGTGCGGGCTTCATTGATATAGCGTGCCGCGTCGCCTTTTTCCCAGGTGACGCGCACGTGGATTTGAACGCCTTCGTCGCGTAACAGTGTAACCGCCTCGCGCAAAAGATCGTTGCCCGCGCTTTTACCATTGAGAATTAATAAACTTGCCGGATAGGTCGCCATCCACGTTGCTCCTGTGCTGATCTTCAAGAAGTGTATCGCAGCGCGGAGAAAAGCGGGTAAGAAGAGGACGAAAGGCGAAAAATTAAATGAGTGGCGATCCTAAGTTTGCGCCACTCGGTCAGGATATTAAGACGTTATCGCGCCATAGGGACATAATGCAAAGACGCAGTCGCGACGATGCATACAGCGGGTGATCAGCGCCCCCTCATTGCCAGGGCAGCCGGAACTTTTCAGAAATGATGACCAAAGCGTGGGGTTATAAGGGAATGTACGAAGAATGTTTAGTGCTCTGATTTTACCGTCGATAACAATACCGAAGGGACTTGTCACAAGGACCGAGCCGACGCTGATAAAATAATCTCCCTTGTACCAGATTATCAGCCTGAGATTTTTAACGGTGAGTACATGTATAAAAATTGTTCCAGTACGAGGGCAAACCATCCTTTTTTCAACCACCCAGTACATATTTCCTCCTTCTCCTTAAGTGAAATTTCCTTCATAAGAAGAATAGCATCAGACATGTTTATGAATAACCTGACTTTAATAAATTGATAAATTAAGTCACTTCCCGGCGAAAAAAGAAAGAAATTTACGTTAAGGGCGGGCTTTGAGGTCGTTACGATACTGGGTAGAAAAAAGAAGGGGTTTTTAGACAAAAAAATTAGCCTGCGTAAGGGAGATTACTCAGGCTAAGGAGGTGGTTCCTGGTACAGCTAGCATTTATGGGTTATGTTTTTCAGCGTTGGCAATAATACCCTCATCAAACGCAGCGGTATGTGATCGAATTCTAAGAATCATCTCATACCAAAAAATAACCCGCTTTCATTACTTAACGTGCGGCGCTTGGGTATTTTCGCCGTTAAAATTACGCATCAGTAACGCATAATCCAGGGCAATCTCTTCCGGGACCGGCAGCCAGACGGTATGTCCATCTCCCGGTGCGACGGTGACCGACTCGCCTTTGCCATTCACCATATGCTCCAGGGTAAAGTTGATATTGCCCTGCGGGGTCATCAACTCCAGGCTGTTGCCTACGAGGAACTTGTTTTTAACCGCCACCGCCGCAAGGTTGCCCTTGCGCTCGCCGGTGAACTCGCCGACAAACTGCTGGCGTTCAGAAACCGAGTGGCCATATTCATAGTTCTGGTAATCGTCATGGGTATGGCGTCGCAGGAAGCCTTCGGTATAACCGCGGTGCGCCAGCCCTTCCAGCGTTTGCAACAGGGTACTGTCGAACGGTTTACCTGCAGCCGCATCGTCAATCGCCTGGCGATAAACCTGGGCGGTACGCGCGCAGTAGTAATAGGACTTGGTGCGGCCTTCGATTTTAAGGGAGTGCACACCCATCTGGGTGAGGCGCTCCACGTGGGCAATGGCACGCAGATCTTTGGAGTTCATAATATAGGTGCCGTGCTCGTCTTCGAACGCGGTCATGTATTCACCCGGGCGCTGGGCCTCTTCAATCATAAACACGCTGTCGGTCGGAGCCCCGATACCCAGCGTCGGTTCAATATTTTGCACCGGAATAGGCTCGTGCTTATGCACGATATTGCCTACCTCATCCTGCTTACCTTCCTGAACGTTATACTCCCAGCGGCAGGCGTTGGTACAGGTGCCCTGGTTCGGGTCACGCTTGTTGATATACCCGGAGAGCAGGCAGCGGCCAGAGTAGGCCATGCACAACGCGCCGTGAACGAATATCTCCAGCTCCATGTCTGGCACCTGGGTGCGGATCTCTTCGATCTCTTCCAGCGACAGCTCGCGGGACAATATCACGCGGGTCAGCCCCATCTGCTTCCAGAATTTCACCGTCGCCCAGTTTACGGCGTTGGCCTGTACCGAGAGATGAATGTCCATCTCCGGGAAGTGCTCCCGCACCAGCATGATCAAACCCGGGTCCGACATGATCAACGCGTCTGGCCCCATCTCCACCACCGGCTTCAGGTCACGGATAAACGTTTTCAGCTTGGCGTTATGCGGCGCGATGTTGACCACCACGTAGAATTTTTTACCCTGCGCGTGGGCTTCGTTGATGCCGAGCTGCAGATTCTCATGGTTAAATTCATTATTACGCACGCGCAGGGAGTAGCGCGGCTGGCCCGCATAAACGGCATCGGCGCCGTAGGCGAAAGCGTAACGCATATTTTTCAGCGTTCCCGCCGGGGAGAGGAGTTCCGGTTTAAACATGTTCGTTCTCGTTCTGATGACAGGTCAGATGCGCGCACAAGGTGGGCGCCGGGAGGAGATCCCATACATTAAGGGCGGGCATTGTAGCGCTGCGGGAAGGGGAGGTAAACCATTGAGTGAGTAAACGCCGACGGCAGGACAGTACCGTCGGCATCAGCTCAGGCGTGGGGAATCAGAGGTCGTCCTGGGTGTGATCGACAATGATTTCCAGGGTCTTACGAATGACATCGGCACGGACAACGTCGCGCGTCGATTCAATTTCGCGGATCAAACGTAAAATAATCGCTTTGTTAGTCAGCGGTTCCTTCGCATCCAGAATGGCACCCGTTACAGTCTGAAGCAGCGCCCACTCTTCGGCCAGCAAACCGCCAGCACTGCGAAAGTAGTTGGACAATGCAGCATTGGGCAGTTCGTCGTAAAAATCATTATTCTGGAGCATAGCCTGGCTCATAGTGTCACACCGGTTCAGTTATATAAGTTAATTATGCAGTTAATGCTTATTTCTGTTGGCTTGCGGGCTATTGCCAAACAGAGGATAGACATTGCTGCTGCTGTGTCGACCATCCGTGTCCCACGCCTGTTGTTCACTTTGGTTATTACGCCGGGCGCTCCCTTTTCCATCATTGGAAATTTCCAGAATAATTTGGGAAAGCGCATTCCGGCGCTGCCCGTCCTGCTCTACCGATAACATCTGCTGCAGCCTCTCCAGCAACAGCTTCATGCTGATGGGGCCATTATCTTTCAGTAAAGAAAACGTGGCTTCGCCAATAAGTTCATCAGTCAGTCGTTCATGGTCACTTCTGTTCATAACTACGTCTCTGTCGCCGCATCTTCCTGCCAGGAGAGAAGCGGCATAAAGTCAGTCTGTGGCGACAGTATAAAAAAACTGTTGCAAAGAAAAAACTGACTCAAAAAACAAGGTAATCAGCTGCTGTGGCGTATCGCTTAACGTTCAAACAGCAGGCCAACCAGAGTTTGATATCGGCTCTCCTCTTCCCGATCCGACGCCTGTTCCATGCGGTGAAGAAGACGGGTACAAATCGCCTTTCGGTTAAGGATTTTTCCTTCCCGTAGAATTTCAACCACAATTTGACCCAGCGTCTCCTGCTGGGAGGGCTGGTTTGCTTTGTTAAAGTACTGGGCAATGGCATTGGCTGTGTTCGGTGTGTACCCGTTCTCGCGCATATGTCACTCCTGAATTCCGCTGTATTTAAATGGTTAATATCTTGTTAACTGGTAAATACTGTACATACTAATTGTACAAGTTAACAAATATATTTTGATCAATACGTGCTAAGTGTTTCTATTCAACATCTTAAAAAATATAAATTGTGTAAAACAGTCTAAAAAGATTGTACATTGTCGACGATTTTCGTCATTAAGGCGGGTACAGGTGACGGGCTATTTTCCCGTCTGGGCAGGCTGCCAAGACGTGCAGCCAACCATCTGATACTGTGGACTTTCATTCACCTCCTCTTATTGGAAACCCGATGCTCACTACCATCATTTACCGTAGTCATTTTCGTGACGACGTACCGGTTACCGTGCTGGAAGACATGGTTGTTGCAGCGAATGTAAAAAACAGAGAGGCCGGCGTAAGCGGCATTCTCCTGTTTACCGGCAAGCTCTTTTTTCAGCTGCTCGAAGGACCTGAGGAGAAGGTAAGAGCCATTTACCGCGCGATCTGTGAAGACCCGCGTCACCACAACGTGGTGGAACTGTTGTGCGATTACTCCCGCGCCCGACGCTTCGGCAAGTACGGCATGGAACTCTTCGATCTGCGCCACTATGACCGTCACGAGGTGATGCAAAACGTGCTGGATAAGGGCACCACAAAGTACCAGATGACCTACAACGACAGGGCGCTGCAGTTCTTCAGAACCTTCGTCGAGGAGAGTGAGAAAGAGAACTACTTTGAGCTGCCGTCAGGGGATCACTGGGTATTTGTCCCGGATAATGACGCTCCCAGCGTACGCGCGCTGCAGGGGCGTTTAAGCAATACGTGCAACTTCGCGTTCCAGCCGATTATCGACCCGCTGGCCCGTGAAATTGTCTCCTTCGAAGCCCTGATCCGCACCCCGGACGGGGAGTCTGCCCAGCACTGGTTTGAGGGGCTCGAAGGGGATGCTGTCTACGAAGCTGACCTCAAAAGCAAGAGCGTTGCTTTCGCGATGGCAAGCGAGTTGGGGCTGGGGGAACAGAGCCTGTCAGTGAACCTTTTACCGATGACGCTGGTCAATGTTCCCAATGCGGTCAACTATCTGCTCCAGGAGATAGAAGCCAACGGGCTGGTAGCCGAGCAGATTGTGGTAGAGTTTACCGAGCACGAGGTTATCTCCCGTCTGGACGAGTTCACCGGCGCGGTACGTGAGCTAAAAGCCGCAGGTATCGGCGTGGCGATCGATCACTTCGGTGGCGGGTTTGCCGGCTTATTGCTGCTGGCGCAGTTCCAGCCAGACAGAATTAAGATCAACCGGGACCTGATCCGCGACGTGCACAAGAGTGGTCCAAGGCAGGCGATTGTGCTCGCCATCATCAAATGTTGTACAGCTTTGGAAATATTGATCTCCGCGGTGGGCATTGAGCAGCCAGAAGAGTGGATGTGGCTCGAATCTGCCGGCGTTTCGCAGTTCCAGGGGCACCTGTTTGCCCACCCTGAACTGGCCGGCATCCCGCCAGTTTCGTGGCCTGAGCCGCGCGAGGAAGTCGTGCGCTAACCTTCGCCGGGCAGTGTTACAATTCTGTTGTACAATATAACGAGTTGTACAGCCCGGCGAGATTCGTTACCTTGAACAATGAATATATCGATCAGTCATGAGGAATCGATGGCCTTTTACAGTATTGGCGATGTGGCAGAACGTTGCGGCATCAACCCCGTCACCCTGCGTGCATGGCAGCGTCGGTATGGCCTGCTAAAACCGCAGCGCAGTGAAGGCGGACATCGACAATTTGATGATGACGACCTCCAGCGCATTGAGGAGATCAAGCGCTGGATTGAGCGTGGCGTACCGGTTGGTAAGGTAAAAGCCCTGCTTGACGGGGATAAAGCCCCCGAGCAGGGAGACTGGCGCGTGCTGCGGGAAGAGATGATTGCCACCCTGAGGCAGGTCAACCCGGCAAAATCCCGCGCGCAGATCGCGATTTTCTGTCAGCACCACTCCGTGGATGCGCTGGTAGACCATGTATTTATTCCCGTGCGGGCCACTCTCCGTCTCGATCACGCCACCGCGCGGGCGATGGGCAGCCTGCTGGACGGTATTCTGATCGAGCAGGCGGTCACCAGCCTGACGGAGTCGCGTGCGAAAGCAGGCAGGGATGCGTTACTGATAGGCTGGGGTATTGAGGACCGAACCCGCCTGTGGCTGGAAGCGTGGCGCCTTTCGCATCGGGGCTGGCGCATCAACGTATTTGCTGAACCTCTGGCGTTACCCCATCCGGAGTTCTTCCCGGGCCAACATATTCTCGTCTGGGCAGGCGAGACATTATCAGACGAACAGCGCCAGCAGCTGGAGCACTGGCAAAATCAGGGGTATGTCATTACGGCACACGGGGCGGCTGACGCCGTCTGATGCCATTACCCGCCGCAGCGGGTAACGTTCTCTCTTATCACCCGCCAATCCGGCACGCATCCGCTTCCCAGCGATACCCCACGCCATACACTGCGCGAATAAACGACTGGTCGGCATCCAGCGCTTCAAGCTTGCGGCGCAGATTTTTGATATGGCTGTCGATGGTGCGGTCCGTCACCACCCGGTAATCGTCATACAGGTGGTTCAGCAGCTGCTCGCGGGAGAACACCTTCCCCGGCTCATGGGAGAGGGTTTTCAGCAGACGAAATTCCGCCGGGGTGAGATCCAGTAACTTACTGCGCCAGCTTGCCTGAAAACGACCTTCATCAATGATGAGTGGGCTTTCGGCATCCAGCACCTGCAACTCACGCTGCGGTTTACAGCGGCGCAGAATGGTTTTCACCCGGGCCACCACTTCGCGCGGGCTGTAGGGTTTGCAGATGTAATCGTCGGCACCGATCTCAAGACCTAACAGGCGGTCAATCTCTTCAATTTTGGCGGTGACCATCACAATCGGCACTTCAGAGAAGCGGCGGATTTCGCGGCACAGGGTCAGGCCGTCGGTGCCCGGCAGCATCAGGTCAAGCAGGATCAGATCCGGCGGGGTCTGGCGTACATATGGCAGGACCTGATCGCCGTGGCTGATAAGCGACGGAGCGTAGCTCGCCGCCCGCAGATAGTCGATTAATAACTGCCCAAGCTTAGGCTCGTCCTCCACAATCAGAATGCGGGGTGTGTTTTCGTCAATGGGTAACTCAGTCATGCTTCTCTCGATAAATCGCGTTCCAGCGGTAGCTCTACTGTAATGCTAACCCCGCCAAAAGGCGAATGGGCGGCGCGGAGGGTGCCGCCGTGGGCTTCAACGATGTTGACGCAGATCGCCAGTCCCAGGCCGGAGCCGCCGCTGGCACGATTGCGGGAGCCTTCGGTGCGGTAAAAACGCTCAAACAGCTTGTTGAGCTGGTCGTCCGTGACGCCAGGGGCGGTATCGGCGAAGGTCAGCGTAAAGCGCTGCTCTTCGCACTTGCCGGCGATCCGCAGCGCGCCGCCCGCGTCGGTATAGCGCAGGCTGTTTTCCAGCAGGTTGTTAAACAGCTGCATCAGCCGGTCGCGATCGCCAAACACTACGGCGTTTTCCGGTAGCGAGAGCTCAATGCGCAGGTCGCGGCTGGCAAAGCGTTCCCGAAAGGCGCCGCTGGCGACTTCCAGAATGTTGATCACATCCACCGGCGCTTTCTGGTAGGCCAGCGCCCCTTCGTCGGACATCGACAGCTGATGCAGATCCTCTACCAGTTTAGTGAGGGTGCCCACTTCCGCCTGTAAAGAGGCGACCGATTCTGGGGTGAACTTACGCACGCCATCCTGGATCGCCTCCAGTTCGCCGCGCAGCACCGCCAGCGGGGTGCGTAGCTCGTGGGAAATATCCGCCATAAAATCCCGGCGCATCTGCTGGTTTTTCTCCAGGGTACTGGCGAGCTGGTTGAAGTCCTGCGCCAGCTTGCCCAGTTCGTCCTGGCTGCGGGTATCGACGCGGGTGGAAAAATTCCCCGCAGCCAGCTGGTGGGTGCCGTCCACCAGCCGTTTAACCGGGGCCAGCAGGCCGCGCGCCAGCGGAAAGGTCGCCAGCGCCGCCAGCAGGGTGGAGAGCGCCACTATCAGCCAGCTGGTCTGGCGCTGCTGTCGATCAAAATTGATGTCGGTATTGCGCGTCAGCCGCTCGACCGGGGAGGCGATCACCCAGCCCACGGCCGCGCCGTTGACGGTGATGGCCCGCTTCGTGCCGTCCGGCGGCACCGGAGCCCGCGGGCCGACCAGCACGCGCATCTCCTGGTCGATCACCCAGAACTGGGTGCGCCAGCCGTGGGGCGGCATGCCGGGTCCGGGACGATCGCTGTCGGTGTCGTGCTCCAGCGAGCGCAGGATCTGAAAGACAAAGCGGTCGTTGTTGCGTAAAAAGCGCCAGTTGCCGTGGAGAGCGTACTGCTCGGCCAGGGCATCGCTCAGGCCCTGCAGACGCTGCTCGTTACCGTGTTTGATGTAGTCAATAAAGCCGCGCTCAAAGCTGACCCGCACCGCCCAGTGCATGGTGATCAGCAGGACCATACAGGTGGCGAAAATGGCCAGAAACAGCTTGCCGGTGATACCCGGTCGCCAGAACTTCATCTTTCACTCCTTTTGCGCCGCCTGATGACGACATTCTTGCTGGTATCATCCGGAACCCGGGCGAAAATAAAGGCTGGCAGGGCGATAATCAGCGCCATGCTCAGGTAGGTGTAGAGGAATACCTGATGGACGACGGCACTGTCGGCGGTGAGCTGATGCTGCCCGTACAAGCCCAGCAGCAGCCCGGCAATCGTCACGCCCACGCTCATCGACAGCTGCATGATCATCGACAGCAGGCTGTTGCCGCTGCTCGCCTGCTCATCGGGCAGATCTTTCAGCGTCAGGGTATTCATGGAGGAGAAGCGGATGGAGTTGATCATCCCCTGGCAGAACAGCACCAGCGGCAGAACGTAGTACCAGCCCAGCAGCGCAACGCCCATAAACAGCAGGCTCACCAGCGCCAGCCCCAGGGTGGAGGCGACCAGCACCCGGCGATAACCGAAGTAGTTCACCACCTGCACGACAATGCGCTTCATCCCCATGCTGCCGAGCACCATCGGGATCATCATCAGCCCGGCGTGAAACGGCGAAAAGCCGAGGCCAATCTGCAAAAAGACCGGGGTCATAAACGGCAGCATGCCGCTGCCGATGCGTCCGGCCAGGCTGCCGAGCAGCCCCAGCCGGTAGGTGGTGTTCTTAAACAGCGTCAGGCTGAACAGCGCCCGGTCATTGCCCCGGGCGTGCCACAGATACCAGAGAATCGACACCACGCCGATGGCCACCAGTCCGGCGAGGGCCAGGGAGGAGATCCCGAGCCCCTTTTGCCCATCCAGCGCCAGGGTCAGGGTCGCCATCCCCGCCGCCAGCAGGAAAAAGCCACCCAGATCGAAACGCCGGGTCTGCATTTTGTAGTTCGGCATCAACATCAGGGTGGAAATCGCCCCGATAATCCCCACCGGCAGGTTAATCAGGAAGATCCAGTGCCAGGAGGCGTACTCCACCAGAACACCGCCCAGCGCCGGGCCCAGCAACGGCCCCACCTGGCCGGGGAGGGTCACGAAGGTCATCGCCGCCATGTACTGCTCGCGCGGGACGATCTTCATCACCGTCAGCCTGCCTACCGGCACCATCATCGCGCCGCCGACGCCCTGCAACACCCGGGCCATCACCAGCTCGTTGAGCGTCTCCGCCCGGGCGCAGAACAGGGAGCCTGCGGTAAAAAGCACGATGGCGGTAAAGAAGATATTGCGCACCCCCACTTTGTCCGCCAGCCAGCCGCTGGCGGGGAGCATCACCGCCACCGTCAGCACATAGGCGACAATCACCATATGCATATGCAGCGGGCTCTCCCCAAGGCTTTTCGCCATTGAGGGGAGGGCGGTGTTGACGATAGTCGTATCCAGCGACTGCATAAAGAAGCCGAAGGCGACAATCCACAGCTGCCAGCGAACGTTCGCGGGGAGATCCGTCATTAGCCTGTTACCGTCTCTTTCTGTTTACGTGAAAAACGCACCCGTAAGCGATCAAAGAACAGATAGACCACCGGGGTGGTATAGAGCGTCAGCAGCTGGCTCATCACCAGCCCGCCAACAATGGTGATCCCCAGCGGCTGGCGCAGCTCCGCGCCATCCCCGCTGGAAATTACCAGCGGCAGAGCGCCGAACAGCGCCGCCAGGGTGGTCATCATAATCGGGCGAAAACGCAGCAGACAGGCCTGGAAGATCGCCTCCTGCGGCGTCATGTTGCCGTTGCGCTGTGCCTCCAGGGCAAAGTCGACCATCATGATGGCGTTTTTCTTCACGATGCCGATTAACAGCATAATACCGATCAACGCGATCAGGCTGAACGGGGCGCCAAACAGCTCCAGCGCCAGCAATGCGCCCACGCCCGCCGAGGGCAGGGTGGAGAGGATCGTCAGCGGATGAATATAGCTCTCATACAGCACCCCAAGCACGATATAGACCGTGGCGATCGCCGCCAGAATCAGGATCACCTGTGAGTTCATGGTCTCCTGGAACACCTGGGCGGTACCGGCAAAGCTGCCACGCACGGTGGACGGTACCCCAAGCTGGGTCATGGCGCGGTTGATGGCGTCGCTCGCTTCCGAGAGGGATTTCCCGGTCGGCAGGTTAAACGACACGGTCGAGGCCGCCGACAGCCCCTGATGGTTGACCGACAGCGGCGCATTAGCGGGCTGCCAGCGGGCGAAATAGGAGAGCGGGATCGCCTTACCGTCGTTATTAATCACAAACATCTTATCCAGAGCGCTGATATCCTGCGTATAGCGGGGATCGACCTCCATCACCACCTTGTACTGGTTCATCGGCTGATAGATGGTGGAGATCTGCCGCTGGCCAAAGGCGTTGTTCAGCAGGCTGTTGGCGGCGCTGACGTCAATCCCCAGCCGCGACATGGTTTCGCGATCGTAGGTCAGGGCCATCTCCGCGCCGTTGTCCTGCTGGTCGGAGTTAACGTCCGCCAGCTCCGGCAGCGCTGCCAGCGCTTTGCGGATCTTCGGCTCCCACTCTCTGAGGGCGGCAAGATCGTCTGACAGCAGGGTGTACTGGTAGCTGGCATTCGACTGGCGCCCGCCCACGCGGATATCCTGCACCGCCACCAGGAACATATTTGCTCCCGGCTCTTTCGAAAGCGCGCCCCTGAGGCGGTCGATCACCTGCTGCGCAGTTTCGTTACGCTCGTCACGGGGCTTGAGGGTGATAAACATCATCCCGCTGTTGACCCGCGAGCCGCCGGTAAAGCCGGTGACGTTATCCACGGCTTTGTCTTCGCGGATGATCTTCATGAAATCCTGCAATTTGCCGCGCATCGCCTGGAAGGAGATGCTCTGGTCGGCCTGAATTCCCCCCATCAGCACCCCCGTGTCCTGCTCCGGGAAGAAAGTTTTTGGAATGGTGATATACATCCAGACGTTGAGGGCGATAGTGCCGATCAGCACCAGCCCGACGATCCGGGTGTGGTTCAGCACCCACTTCAGCGATTTACCGTAGCCTGACTGCAACGCCATCAGCATCCGACCAAAGCCCCGATTGCGCGGCTGCGACGTCGGCGGGCTGCGTTTCAGCATCCAGCCGCACATCATCGGCGTGAGCGTCAGCGACACCAGCAGCGATATACCGATCGCCACCGACAGCGTGACCGCAAACTCACGCAGCAGACGCCCCGGCAGTCCGTCCATCAGCAGCAGGGGCAGGAACACCGCCACCAGGGAGAGACTCATGGAGAGCACCGTAAAGCCCACCTCACGCGAGCCTTGCAACGCCGCCTGCAGCGGTTTCATCCCCGCTTCGAGGTGGCGGGAGATGTTCTCCAGCACCACGATGGCGTCATCCACCACAAAGCCGGTGGCGATGGTCAGGGCCATCAGAGACAAATTGTTGAGGCTAAAGCCGCACAGGTACATGGCGGCGAAGGTGCCAATCAGCGACACCGGGACCGCCACCGCCGGGATCAGCGTCGCCCGCCCGGAGCGCAGGAAGAGAAATACCACCAGGATCACCAGCGCCACCGAGATAATCAGCGTTTGCTCTACCTCTTCGAGCGAGGCACGAATGGTGGGGGAGCGATCCTGGGCAATCTGCAGATCGATGGCCGCCGGAATGGTCTCCTGCAGCTCCGGCAGACGGGCGCGGATGCTGTTCACCGTCTCAATAATGTTGGCTTCCGGCAGTTTGCGGATCATCAGCAAAATGGCGGGCTTAGCGTTGGTCATCCCGGCGTTGCGCACGTCCTGCACCGAGTCGGTGACGCTTGCCACGTCGCTTAAGCGCACCGCCGCGCCGTTATTGTAGTGGATGATTAAGGGCTGATATTCCTCCGCGGTCTTCAGCTCGTCGTTGGTCTGGATCTGCCAGCGGCGGCTGCCATCCTCCACCGACCCTTGCGGCCTGCGCACGTTGGCGTTGCTGATGGCGCTGCGCACGTCATCCAGCGAGACGCCCTGGTTAAAGAGCGCCTGCGGGTTCAGCCCCACGCGCACCGCGGGCAGGGAGCTACCGCCGACGTCCACATCGCCCACGCCCTCGATCTGGGCGATGGTCTGCGCCAGCTGGGTGGAGGCGAAGTCGTACAGCTGCCCCTGGGAGTAGGTGTCCGAGGTGAGCGTCAGGATCATAATCGGCGCATCGGACGGATTGGCTTTGCGGTAGGTCGGACGGCTCGGCATGCCGCTCGGGAGCAGGCTTTGCGCGGCGTTGATCGCCGCCTGCACATCGCGCGCCGCGCCGTTGATGTCGCGGTTAAAGTTAAACTCCAGAATGATGCGCGTACTGCCGAGCGAGCTGCTGGAGGTCATCTCGTTGACCCCGGCGATGCGCCCGAGCGAGCGCTCCAGCGGCGTTGCCACCGACGAGGCCATCGTTTCCGGGGAGGCGCCGGGGAGCGAGGCGCTGACCATGATCACCGGGAAATCCACCTGCGGCAGCGGGGCCACCGGCAGTAGCCGGAAGCCGAGCACACCGCAGAGGGTGATGGCGAGGGAGATTAAAATCGTCGCCACCGGGCGGTAAATGAAGAGGGCGAAAAACTTCACTTACGCCTCCTCTTCTTCACGTTTCGGGAAGCGGCTTTTGCTCCACAGGGCCAGGCGGTCAAAGAGCAGGTAGATCACCGGCGTGGTAAACAGGGTTAATACCTGGCTCACCAGCAGACCGCCCACCATGCCAATCCCCAACGGACGGCGCAGTTCGGCCCCGACCCCGGTGCTGAGCATCAGCGGCAGGGCACCGAGCAGCGCCGCGAGGGTGGTCATCAGGATCGGACGGAAACGCAGCAGGCAGGCCTGATAGATCGCCTCCCGCGGCGGCATGCCCTGCTCGCGCTCGGCGGCGAGGGCAAAGTCGATCATCATGATGGCGTTCTTCTTGACGATGCCGATCAGCAGGATAATGCCGATGATGGCAATCACATCCAGCTCGTTGCCCGCCAGCATCAGCGCCAGCAACGCACCCACACCCGCGGTGGGCAGGGTCGAGAGGATGGTGATGGGATGAATAAAGCTCTCATAGAGCACCCCCAGCACGATGTACATCGCCACTACCGCGGCCACGATCAGCCAGATGGTGCTCCCGAGCGCCGCCTGGAACGCCAGCGTACTGCCCTGGAAGTGGGTCTGGATATCGGTCGGGAAGCTGAGACGTTTTTCCGTATCGGTAATGGCCTGAATCGCTTCGCCCAGCGAGTAGTCGTCCGGCACGTTAAACGAGATGGTGGTGGAGGGGAACTGATCCAGATGGTTCACCGCCAGCGGCGTAAAGCGCTCTTCCACTTTGGCAATTGCATTCAGGGGCACAATCCCGCCCTCTTTGCTGGTCAGGCGCACCGAATCCAGTCCTGCCAGCCCCGGCGTCTGCCGGGTATCGTGCTCCAGCACCACCCGGTACTGGTTAGCCTGGGTATAGATGGTGGAGATCAGGCGCTGGCCGAAGGCGTTGTACAGGGCGTTATCCACATCCGCCATGCTAATGCCCAGCCGGCTGGCGCTGTCGCGATCGACGTTGATATAGGCCGCCAGGCCTTTGTCTTGCCAGTCGCTGCTGACGTCCGAGAGCTGCGGCAGCTGCTGGAGCTCATCCACCAGCTGTGGCACCCAGGTGCTGAGCGCATCAAGGCTGGTGGCCTGCAGGGTGAACTGGTACTGGGTGCGGCTCACCGTGGTGTCAATGGTCAGATCCTGAGTCGGCTGCAGGTAGAGTTCCACGCCAGGCACCTTCGCCACTGCATTTTGCAGTCGGTCGATCACGGTGTTCACCCGGTCATCACGATCGTCCAGCGGCTTGAGGTTGATCTGCAGGCGGGCGCTGTTGAGGGACGGGTTGGTGCCATCGACGCCGACAAAAGCGGTCAGGCTCTCTACCGCCGGATCTTTCATGATCGCTTCTGAGACCGCCTGCTGGCGCTGGGCCATGCTGGCGAACGACACCGACTGCGGGGCCTGCAACGTGCCCTGAATAATGCCGTTATCCTGGATCGGGAAGAAGCCTTTCGGGATCATCACCCACAGCAGCACGCTCAGGGCCAGGGTGCCGAGCGCCACGCCGAGGGTCGCCCACGGATGGTTCAGCACTTTGGCCAGCAGGCGTCCGTAAGCGGCAATAATCCGCTCGAACATCCGCTCCGAGGCGCGGGAGAAACGGTTCTGCTTACGCAGAGATTCATGGCTCAGCATGCGGGCGCACATCATCGGCGTCAGGGTGAGCGACACCACCGCTGAGATTAAAATCGCCACCGCCAGCGTCACCGCAAACTCCCGGAACAGACGCCCGACGATATCGCCCATAAACAGCAGCGGGATCAGCACCGCAATTAACGAGAAGGTGAGGGAGATAATGGTGAAGCCGATCTCACCGGCCCCCTTCAGCGCCGCCGCCAGCGGTTTTTCGCCTTTTTCGATATAGCGGGAGATGTTCTCGATTACCACGATAGCGTCATCCACCACAAAGCCGGTGGCGATGGTCAGGGCCATCAGCGTCAGGTTATTGATCGAGAAGTCGAGGAACACCATAACGGCGAAAGTGCCCACCAGTGACAGGGGCACCGCCACCGCCGGAATAATGGTCGCCGGAACGTTGCGCAGGAACAGGTAGATGATCATCACCACCAGCGCAATCGCCAGCATCAGTTCAAACTGGGTATCGCTCACCGACGCGCGAATGTTGGTGGTGCGATCCGACAGCACCTTAACGCTCACCGATTTTGGCAGACTATCGATAAGGGTGGGCAGCATCGCACGAATGCTGTCGGCGGTATCGATGATATTCGCCCCCGGCTGGCGCTGGACGTTCATCACAATCGCCTGCTGTTTGTTGGCCCACGCCCCGAGCCAGCTGTTTTCTGCCCCCTGCTCGACGGTCGCCACGTCGCCAAGCCGGATCGCCGCCCCGTTCTGGTAGGCGACAATCAGCTGGCGATACTCATCCGCGGACTGCATTTGGTCGTTGGCGGAGAGGGTCACCGCCCGGGTTGGACCATCGAGCGAGCCTTTCGCCGAGTTAACGTTGGCGTTAGTGATGGCGGTGCGGATGGTTTCGCTGGTCAACCCCAGGGAGGCGATCGCCTGGGCGTTGAGCTTCACGCGAACCGCCGGACGCTGGCCGCCGGAGAGGGTCACCAGCCCGACGCCGGAGACCTGGGAGATCTTCTGCGCCACGCGGGTTTCCACCATATCCTCCACCTGGGTCATCGGCATGGCAGAGGAGGTGACGGCGAGGGTCATGATCGGCGGATCCGCCGGGTTCACCTTGCTGTAGACCGGCGGGTTAGGCAGGTCGGACGGCAGCAGGTTGGTGGCAGCGTTGATGGCGGCCTGCACCTCCTGCTCGGCGACATCCAGCGACAGGCTGAGCTGGAACTGTAACGTCACCACCGACGCGCCGCCGGAGCTTTGGGAGGACATCTGCTTCAGGCCCGACATCTGCCCAAACTGGCGCTCCAGCGGGGCGGTGATGGCGGAAGTGACGACATCCGGGCTGGCGCCGGGGTAGAGCGTCACCACCTGAATGGTGGGGTAATCCACTTCCGGCAGGGCGGAGACCGGCAGGAAGCGGTAGCCAATAATCCCCGCCAGCAGGATCGCCACCATCAGCAGGGTGGTGGCGACAGGGCGCAGGATAAACAGACGCGACGGCCCGCCTGTAGCGCTCGGGGGCATCACCTGCATCAGGCGTTCTCTCCCTGTTTTTTAGCTTCGCGTTTGCCAGGATCGGCAGGGGTGTCGGCGTGAGCTTCCACTACCTCCACTTTTGCCCCTTCGGTCAGACGGTCGATGCCGTCGGTCACCACGCGGTCGCCTGCCGACAGCCCGGCGGCAATGACCACGCTCTGGCTGTCCTGAATGCCCGGTTTCACCAGGTGCTTGCTGACCTTGTTGTCGCTGTTCAGCACCCAGACGAAGTTGCCTTCGTTACCCATCTGCAACGCTGCCGTTGGGATCACCACCGCATTCTCTTCGGTAGCGACCAGCATGCGGGCGTTAACAAACTGGTTCGGGAACAGGGCGTCGTCCTGATTGTTAAACCGTGCTTTCAGCTTGATGGTGCCGGTGGTGGTGTCGATCTGGTTATCGAGGCTCAGCAGGGTGCCGTCGCTGAGCTTCTGCTTGTTGGCGCGATCCCAGGCCTCCACGGTTAAGCTTTTACCAGCTTTCTGCGCCTGGATAATGGTGGCGATATCGCTCTCCGGCAGGGTAAACACCAGATCGATAGGGTGGGTCTGGGTGAGCACCACGATCCCGGTGGTATCGCCGCTGGAGATCTGGTTGCCGATATCCACCTGTTTTAATCCCACGCGTCCGTCGATAGGGGCGGTGATGCGGCTCCAGTCGAGCTGGAGCTGCGCGCTGGCGACGGCGGCCTGGTCTGCCTTAATGGTCCCCATGCTTTCGCTCACCAGCGCCTGCTGGGCGTCGAGCTCCTGGCGGGAGACGAGGTTGGTTTTCACCAGCTGCTGATAACGGGCCAGATCCCGGCGGGCATTAGCGAGGGTGGCCTGATCTTTGGCCAGCTGTCCCTGGGCCTGGGCCAGCGCAACCTTGAACTGGCTGGGATCGACTTCGGCCAGCAGATCGCCAGCCTTCACCTGTTGTCCTTCCTGGAAGTGCAGGGCGATAAGTTGCCCGTCGACGCGGCTGCGCACGGTGACGGTGTTGGCGGCGGTAATGGTGCCGAGCCCGGAGAGATAACGCGGCACGGATTTACTGACTGCGGTGGCGGCCTGAACCGGCGCCAGAGCGCCGCCGCGCATGCCGTGACGTCCACCGCCTGCCGGGCGCTGCGCCTGGCTGGATGCACCGGCAGGAGCCGAAGCGTGTTGATGCCAGTACCACGCGGCGGCAAGGGCCACCACAATGATGCCAGCGGCGATTACCCAGCGGGATTTATTGCGGCCTTTCATCGTTATATGTTCTCGTCCTGAAACAGTGCGGAAAATAATACTAGTTTAGTGAGGCAATTGAGCGGAAAAATGGAGGAAATATGAAAGACTGTCGGGAATTGTCCGAATGGCGCGGGGCAAGGCCGGTGCGGTCTGCATGCCGGGTGGTGGCTGCGCCTTACCCGGCCTACGGGTTGGATGCGGTCTGCGTGCCGGGTAAGGCGTAGCCGCCCGGCATTTCCAGCCTAGCTGAAGACCACCTGCGCCCAGCGCGCCAGCCCGGCGGTGACAGAGCCAAAATCATCACCCCCGGCAATCGGGATGCCCGGCAACTGCTGCGCCAGGGCTTTTTTGATCAGCGGCGAACGGGCGCTGCCGCCGGTCAGGTAGATCACGTCCGGCTTCTCATTGCCGTTATCCAGCGCCAACTGCACCTGCTCGAGGATGCGCTGTAACGGATGCGCCAGCGCCGCCTCCAGCCCCTGCTGGCTGATGGCCGTCGCCAGCTCATCGCTGATGAACGGCAGCGTTACGGCGTGTTCTGCGGCCTCGGAGAGGGCAATTTTGCTCTCTTCCGCGCTGCGTACCACCCGGTAGCTCAGACGTTGACGCCACACTTTATGCAACAGCGCCACTTTGTCGCCATCCTGAGCGTCGCGGATCAGATCGTTAAGAAAACGGCCATTGGCGACACTGTAGAATTCGCTTTGCGCCGGCACATCGTTGATCGCCACGGCGTTCCACCACGGCAGGATCGGAAGCGCGGTGCCTTTTTCTGTCTGCCCGCCCATGCCGAGCAGCGGCATCAGGCTCTTAAAGGCCAGGGCGATGTCCAGGTCATTACCGCCAATACGACAGCCGCTGTGCCCCAGCAGGCTGTTCTCGCGATCCCGGCGCTGATGCCACTGCGGGCCCATCAGCAGCAGCGAGCAGTCGGTGGTTCCGCCGCCGATATCCACGACAAGTACCCGTTTTTCGCTCTCAAGCGTCGCCTCAAAATCGAGACCGGCAGCGACTGGCTCATACTGGAATACCACATCGCGGAAACCGGCACGCTGCGCGGCGCGTTCCAGAATCCCCTGCGCCTGCTGATTCGCGTCATCGCCGCCCAGCCCCTGGAAGTTAATCGGCCGGCCAATCACCGCCTGGGTGATCGTATCCGTCAGCTGAGTCTGGGCCTGCTGGCGAATATGCAGCATCATGGCGCAGACCAGATCTTCAAACAGCGCCACCTGCTGCGGCTTCAGGCCGCTGGCGCCGAGGAAAGATTTTGGCGACTTCACAAAGTAGACCTCTTCCGGATCCTCAATGTAGTGACCCAGGGAAGAGAGGCCAAACTGTACGCTGGCCGGGGTGACGTCGATATCTTCTTCGCGGTTAAAGCTCACAGCCCGACGCAGCAGCGCCTGGGTTTCCGTGCCGGTAGCCGGTACCTGATGATGGCGGTACAGCCACTCGCTCACCGCCTCGCGGGTCGGCGCGCAGAGCATCGACGGCAACAGCGTGCTGTTATTTTCCATTTTCAGCAGCTGCGGCTGCCCGTTTTGCATCACCGCAACTGAACAGTTGGCGGTGCCATAGTCAAATCCGATAAACACTTCAGCGTCCCCATGCCATTGAGAAGGGGCGAGACTGTAGCGAAATGTCTGGCTGGCGACAACAGGAATATGAAAGCAAGGCGCAGGTGGCAATCTCCGTTTATGCTGTGGCAGGACAAAATAAGGAGCGACGATGTTTACCCTCACCTGGCAGCCGCCCTATGACTGGCAATGGATGTTGAAATTTCTCGGCGATCGCGCGGTCGCCGGGATTGAAACCGTGACCCCCACCGACTACACCCGCAGCTTTGCCTGCCAGGGACACCGGGGGCTGATCCGCGTTACGCCACAGCCCGGGGGCACGCTGGAAGTAGTGCTCAGCGAGGGCCTGCTGCCCATCGCTGAACTGTGCCTGGCACGGCTTACCCGCCTGTTCGATTTGCACTGCGATCCGCAGCAGATCGCTCAGGCGCTGGGCTCGCTCGGCGCCGCGCGGCCTGGCCTGCGCCTGCCGGGCTCGATGGATACCTGGGAGCAGGGCGTGCGCGCCATCCTCGGGCAGCTGGTCAGCGTGGCCATGGCCGCGAAACTCACTGCGAAGCTGGTGGCGCTATGTGGTGACCCCCTGCCGGAGGCGCCGGGCTATTGCTGTTTCCCGACGCCTGCCGCGGTAGCACAAACCGATCCGCTGGCACTGAAAGCGCTGGGCATGCCGCTGAAACGCGCAGAGTCGCTGATCCATCTGGCCCGGTCGGTCATGGCAGGGGATTTCCCGACAGAGACCCCGGCCGATATTGAAAGCGCGATTAAAGGGTTACAGACCCGGCCCGGAATTGGCCGCTGGACGGCAAACTACTTTGCCCTGCGCGGCTGGCAGGCAAAAGATGTCTTTCTGGCGGACGATTATCTGATTAAGCAGCGCTTTGCCGGCATGACGCCGGCGCAAATCCGCCGCTATGCTGAACGCTGGCAGCCGTGGCGCTCGTACGCCCTGCTGCATATCTGGTATACCGACGGCTGGTCGCCGTCAGTTGATGCCGAAATAGCTGGTATTCAGTAGCAGCTCCAGCGGCTGCGGCTCGCCAATGGTATTGCCGTAGATATAGTCGATGCCAATGCCGGAGAGGGTATCCATCATGATCGGTTGATTGCTCGGCCCGGCGATTGTTTTGATGCCCAGCCGCTGGGCGTGGCCCTGGATAATGGTCACCAGCATCTCATCCATCAGATTTCCATGAACGTTCGCCACCAGCTCGGGATCGAGGAGCAGATAATCGGCCATCTGCGCACTCAGGTGGTTGAACACCTCCATATCGCGGCCCACATGGCTCAGGATGATACGGCATCCGGCTTCACGCAGCTTCTGCAGATTGTGGTGGGTATTGTCATCCTCCTGCGTCAGGACGCTGACGTTAACGATCAGATGCAGCAGTCGCGGCTGCAGCGGACAGGCGCGCAGCATCTCCAGCAGTTCATCCACCAGCGTGGCGCTGGCAAGACCGGCCATGGAGAGCGGCAGGGCGACCCCGGTGCCTTTGTTGGTCAATGGGGTGGCGAAGTTGCGGAAAAACTCCTGCAAAATACGTCTGTCCAGGGCGTGGATTAACTCCGGCTCCGCCAGCCCCGCCCTGAAAGCCTGCTCTTCGAGCATCTCGCCGTCGTTGGTCCACAGGCGCAGGGCAAGCATCCAGAAGGTGCTGCTTTCAGGGATACGCGGCGAGGCGACGCTGCGGGCAATCATCAGCAGATGATTGTCTTTGATCATGTGCCACTGCTCGTCCAGCGAGATGGTGCCCGGCGCGTTCAGCATTCGCTCCTGTTGCGGTTCATACACCGTCACCACGCCACGGCCACTGTTCTTCGACGAGTAGCAGGCGATATCGGCCTGGGACATCACCTCTGAGGCCTGGTTATTGCGCTCGTCGATCTGGGTGATCCCGGCGCTGGCGCCGATGCGGTGCAGGCGGCCCTCCCACATAAAGTGATACCCATTGATGGCGTCGAT
Organism: Leclercia sp. GHBNCSD; assembly: GCF_055805075.1. NCBI lineage: Bacteria > Pseudomonadati > Pseudomonadota > Gammaproteobacteria > Enterobacterales > Enterobacteriaceae > Leclercia > Leclercia sp. GHBNCSD. Next base: position 3,583,130 of record NZ_JBQVYO010000001.1, read on the forward strand.
GATACGACCGGCAATATAGCGCGCGCTTTCGGTGTTGCAGTCCGGCAGCAGCAGGCCAAACTCATCCCCGCCCAGACGGGCCAGCATATCGGTAGAACGCAGCATGCTCAGCATCAGGGAGGAGAGCTCCCGCAGCAGCGCATCCCCCGCCGCGTGGCCTGCGGTGTCGTTGACGGCTTTAAAGCGGTCCAGATCGATAAACACCAGCGCGTGACGCTGGCGCGTCTCCTGCACGGTGTGCAACATCCGCTTAAGGGAAGCCTCAAAACTGACGCGGTTCGCCAGGTGGGTAAGGGCATCATGAGAAGCGTTATAGCTCAGCTCGCGCAGCATTTTACGCGATTCGGTAACGTCCTGAATAACCAGCACCGAGCCGATGTTCTGCCCGTCGAGGGTGCTTAGCGGGGTAATGCTGTAGTGAATATCGTAGCTGCCGCCGTTGCGGCTGTGCAGCACCACATCCTGTTCGATATCGCTACGGGACATATCTCCGCTGTGGATGTTCTCCATCAGCGGGCCGTTATCGCCGAAGGTGATATGCAGGACCGAGAGGATCGGCTGCGACAGCGCCTCTTCCTGCAGCCAGCCGCTCATCTTCTCCGCCACCGGGTTCATAAAGGTGACGTTCATATTGATATCGGTACAGAGCACCGCTTCGCCGATGGAGTCGAGGGTAATATGCAGGCGCTCTTTTTCCTGGAACAGCGCCTCGTTCAGCTCTTTCACCTCGGTCATATCCATATTGATACCAAGCAGGCGTTCCACTTCACCCTGCTTATTCAGCACCCGGTTCGCCAGGGCGCGAATATGGCGGATACCGTCTTTCACCCGGATACGGAACTCCAGCTTGAACGGAACGCGGGCCGCCAGCGAATCCCGTACCACCTGTTCCGCCATGGCACGATCTTCCGGCAGCATGCACTCATGCCAGAGCTGCCAGGTGGGTTTAACATGGGCAGGCACTTCATACAGCTCGAACATGCGCTTATCCCAGCTGATAACGTTGGGTTTGACGTCCCACTCCCAGATACCAATTCCGCCAGCCTCGTTGGCAAGCGTAATACGTTCCATCAGTCGCTTGTTCACCCACTCGGTATGCTTGAGGTCGTTAATATCTTCAATCTGGGCAATAAAGTAGAGCGGGGTACCATCGGCGTGACGTACCAGGGAGACCGCGAGCAGAGCCCAGACCACCTCGCCGCTACGGGTGTAGTAACGCTTTTCCAGCGAGTAACTGTTGATTTTGCCTTGCAGCAGTTGATCCAGTTGCTCCAGATCGCTCTCTAAATCTTCCGGCCAGGTAAGTTGCTGGAAGCTAAGGGAACGCAGCTCGGACTGGGAGTAGCCGAGGAACTGACACAGCGCTTTGTTCGCCTGCAGCCACTGCCCGTCGGTGCTGACCAGCGCCATACCGATAACGGAATACTCCATCGCATTGCGAAAACGCTCTTCGCTCTCGGTAATGTGCTTACGCTCGGCGCGAAATGCGTACATCACCATCGTCATTACGTTGGCGGGCAGCAGCATCATCAGGAAGGGCAACCATGGGGCGTTGGTCATCGCGCCAAAATTTTGCGTGGTCAGCGGAACCGGATTTTTGGCAATCATCAACGACACCATCATTACCGTCACCAGGAAGACCAGGAAGGCTTCAAGACGCGGCAGACGCACGGCGCTCCACATCAGCAGAACAATGATGGCCGTAAAGGGCCAGGGCAAAAAATGCAGAGCGATCCAGCTCAGAAGCAGCGTCACTGCCATGGTCAGCAGGGTTTCAAACAGCAGGCGCGGGTTGCGATGGCGCAGCAGATAGTGCGGCTTAAACAGCAGGCCTAATGGCACCAGCGCCAGCGAGCCGACAGATTCTGACAGCACCCAGACCATAAAGGTGCGCAGCGGCTCGTCGCTTGGGACCAGCAGCCAGACCAGTACGCCGCCCAGCAGGGGCGGGATAAGCGCGCTGCCGATCGCCAGACGGATCCAGTCTCCGAGATTCTGTAAGGGGTTGTAGGCGGGGAGCAGTTTGCGCAGCAGTAAAGCACCGGCAAAGGCCTCCACAACGTTGATGCCCGTGTACCACAGGTTCACGGTGTCCCAGGAGAAGATAAGCCAGGTGGCGAAGATATTCCCGACGCTACAGGCGAGGGCGATCCCGGGCCACATCTTTCCGGCGTGGCGGTAAAACGCCACCATCATAATTGAGGTCGGGAACCATAAAGGTGCTAAAAAAGTGCCTAAACGCGTTAATTCGAGCGAGAAAAGTGTGAATATAAAGGTAACCAGTCCAAGACTGACAAGCCGTAGTAAAGGATGTGGCGTAGTGACCAAAACGCGCTGGTATTTTTTATTCATTACCGCTCTATCCGAAGACGCCATGCCGCCAGGAGTCTTCTCCAGACGAGTTCATTTTTTAATTTTGATCATGCTAGTACAAACAATTTACAATTTATATGGTATGCGCTCATAAATTGACATCACAGCATTATTAAATACTTATCCTGCAAAAAATTCATCTTTGGCGCTGGAAAAGTAGCCGAAAAAATTTGTATCAGGAGTAATCTGCACGGACTTTGAACGTGTCTCGCATAACATTTCTATTCGGCTGGTATCAGGCCGATGAAATCCCTATAATTGCCGCGTTTGACGCTCAGGCGTCGTCCTTCCTTACATCCAGGTTACTCAGGTCGCAAAATTTATGACTGATAAGTCTCATCAGTGCGTCATTATAGGCATCGCCGGCGCATCGGCTTCAGGTAAAAGTCTCATTGCCAGTACGCTTTACCGTGAATTACGTGAACAGGTCGGTGATGAGCACATCGGCGTTATTCCAGAAGACAGCTATTACAAAGATCAAAGCCATCTGTCGATGGAAGAGCGTGTCAAGACCAACTATGACCATCCCAGCGCGATGGACCACAGCTTGTTATTCCAGCATCTTCAGGCCCTGAAGAACGGCACTGCCATTGAGCTGCCCGTCTATAGCTATGTTGAACACACCCGTCTGCAGGAAACCGTGCGCATTGCGCCGAAAAAGGTCATTATCCTCGAAGGGATCCTGCTGCTCACCGACGCCCGTCTGCGCGAATCCATGAACTTCTCGATTTTTGTCGACACCCCGCTGGATATCTGCCTGATGCGCCGCATCAAACGCGACGTGAACGAACGCGGCCGCTCAATGGATTCGGTGATGGCGCAATACCAGAAAACGGTCCGCCCAATGTTCCTGCAGTTTATTGAACCGTCCAAACAGTACGCCGATATCATCGTGCCGCGCGGGGGTAAAAACCGCATCGCTATTGATATTCTGAAAGCGAAAATCAGCCAGTTTTTTGAATAACACGCGCGAATTGTGTACCGTTCAAAGATAACCGGGTTCGCCCTCCGGCTCTGGTGGCCTGAGGGCGCGCTGCACGAAAGGAGAAAGTGATGCGTCTTTGTGACCGAGATATTGAAGCCTGGCTGGACGAAGGACGTCTGAGCATTACCCCCCGCCCGCCGGTCGAGCGCATTAACGGCGTGACTGTCGATGTCCGTCTGGGGAATAAGTTTCGTACCTTTAGCGGCCATACCGCGCCCTTTATCGACCTCAGTGGGCCGAAAGATGAAGTCAGCGCCGCACTCGATCGGGTGATGAGCGACGAAATCGTGCTGGACGACGGCGAGGCGTTCTATTTACATCCGGGTGAACTGGCGCTGGCCGTCACCTTTGAATCCATCACCCTGCCTGCGGATCTGGTTGGCTGGCTCGACGGACGTTCGTCGCTGGCGCGTCTGGGGCTGATGGTACACGTGACTGCGCACCGTATCGATCCGGGCTGGTCAGGGCGTATCGTGCTGGAGTTCTTCAACGCCGGTAAACTGCCCCTGGCGCTGCGTCCGGGCATGATGATTGGCGCGTTGAGTTTCGAGCCGTTAACCGGCCCGGCGGCACGTCCGTACAACCGCCGCCAGGATGCTAAATATCGCGATCAGCAGGGTGCTGTCGCCAGTCGTATTGATAAAGATTGAGCTTAAATCCGGTCCATTGAGGAAGCCATGAGAAGAGTTCTGACAACGCTGATGATTTTGCTGGTGGTGCTGATTGCAGGCCTGTCAGCGTTGGTTCTGTTGGTCAATCCCAATGACTTTCGCACCTACATGGTGCGTCAGGTGGAGGCGCGCAGCGGCTATGTCCTGAAGCTGGATGGCCCGCTGCGCTGGCACGTCTGGCCGCAGCTTAGCATCCTTTCCGGACGCATGTCCCTCACCGCGCCGGGGGCGTCGGTGCCGATGGTGACTGCCGACAATATGCGCCTTGACGTGGCGTTAATGCCGCTGCTGTCGCATCAGTTGCAGGTCAATGAGGTGATGCTCAAAGGGGCGGTGATCCAGCTGACCCCGCAGTCTGAAGCGGTACGTAATGCCGATGCGCCGGTGGCCCCGCGTGAAAACACGCTGCCGGATAAAGCCGAGGATACCGGCTGGTCATTCGATATTGGCCGTCTGAAGGTGGCTGACAGCCTGCTGGTGTTCCAGCACGAGGGGGACGAGCAGGTCACGGTTCGCAATCTCAACCTGCAGATGGAACAGGATGAACACCACAAAGGCAAAATCGATTTTAGCGCCCGCGTGAACCGCAATCAGCGCGATCTGAACCTCGCATTTAGCGCTAACGTCAACGCCTCTGACTATCCGCATCTGCTGAGCGCCGACATTGAGCAGCTCACCTGGCAACTGACCGGCGTCGATCTGCCGGCGCAGGGCATCAGCGGGCAGGGCACCTTACAGGTTCAGTGGCGCGAGGAGCAGAAACAGCTCGCGCTCAATCAACTCAATTTGCAGGCTAATGACAGTGCCCTCACCGGACAGGCCAGCGTGATCCTGGGTACCGACCCGCAGTGGAACATGAATCTGCAGTTCGACAGGCTTAATCTGGAAAATCTGCTCCCGGCGCAGGCGACCGCAGCGGCAAACAATCAGGCGGTACAGCAGGGGCAAAATCAGGCCAGAGCCCAGCGCCCGGTTATCGCCTCCAGTCTGGACCAGCCTGATTACAACGGTCTGCGTGGCTTCAGTGCCGATATCCAACTCAAAGCCAACAGCGTACGTTGGCGTGGGATGGACTTCACCCAGGTCAGCAGCCAGATGAGCAACGAGAACGGGCTTCTGACCATTGCGGAACTGAGCGGTAAATTGGGGGAAGGGCAGCTCTCCTTGCCCGGTACGCTCGACGTGCGTAAAGCCACCGCCCAGACCACCTTCCAGCCGCGTCTCGATAACATTGAGATCGGCACCATCCTGAAGGCCTTTAATTATCCGATTGCGCTGACCGGCAGCCTGAACCTGGCCGGGGACTTCTCCGGCAGCAAGATTGACGCGGAAGCCTTCCGCCACAACTGGCAGGGTAAGGCGCATCTGGAAATGCACAATACCCGCATGGAAGGGCTTAACTTCCAGCAACTGGTGCAGCAGGCGGTGGAGCGCAGCAGTAACGTGAAGGTCAAAGACAACTTTGACAATGCGACCCGTCTGGACAGCTTTGTCACCGATCTGACCCTCAATAAGGGGCAGGTGACGCTGGAGGGGATGCAGGGCGAATCACCAATGTTGATGCTCGAAGGCAACGGCACGCTGGATCTGGTTAAGGAGACCGCCGACACCCGCTTCAAAGTTCGGGTGCTGGAGGGCTGGCTTGGCGAAGGTAAGCTGGTCGATTTCCTGAAAACGACGCCGATCCCGCTGAATGTCTACGGCAAATGGCAGGCGCTGAACTACACCCTGCAGGTGGATCAGCTGCTGCGTAAGCATCTCCAGGATGAAGCGAAACGTCGTCTGAGCGACTGGGCAGAGAAGAATAAAGAGTCGAAGAACGGGAAAGATGTGAAGAAGTTGCTGGATAAGCTTCAGTAGCGCTATCTCCCCTCACCCGAGAGGGTGAGGGGAACCGCATCACACCTCGTAATCCACATCATCCTCCGTGATCAGCGGGATTAGTTGTACCTTCTGCACCCGGTGGTTCTCCACCTCCAGCGTTTTCAGCGCGTAATCACCCACCTGCACCTCTTCCCCCGGCTGGGGGATTCGCTGCAGGTTCTCCATCAGCAGCCCGGCGATGGTATGATATTCGCGCTTATCATCCAGCGGCAACGGCACATACTGCACCAGATCTTCCAGCGGCATATGGCCGTTCGCGGTCCAGCTTCCGTCGGCGTTCTTCTGGATATCATGCCGGGCGTCGATCTCTTCCACTTCGTTTGGCAGGTTACCCGCGATGGTCTCCATCACGTCGCTAAGGGTGACAATCCCCTCCACGGAACCAAACTCATCCACCACAAAAGCAAAGTGGGTGCGCGCGTTGCGGAACTGCTCCAGGGCCTGCAGCAGCGGCAGCACCTCCGGGAAGACCAGCGGCTGACGGATCAGCACCCGCAGGTTTAACGGCTCGCCGCGCAGTTGCTGATTGAGCAGATCAATCACATGAACCACCCCCAGCAGCTCCTCTTCCCGGTCGCTACCGGTGACCACAATGCGGGTGTGCTGGTTTTTATCCAGCAGCGCACGGATGGTCGCCTCCGGGGCATTGAGGTCGATATGCTCGATATCATGGCGCGAGGTCATGATGCTGCTGACGGAGCGCTGGTTCAGGTGGAGCACCCGCTCAATCATCCGCCGCTCCTGAGGAGCGAAGATCGGGCTGTTGTCATGGTCGGCCAGCAGGGAGGCGGACTGCGCATCCAGCTCGGCATCCTCCTTTTTACCGCTCAGCAGACGAATCACCGTCTCGGCGGTGCGCTGGCGCAGCGTCTGATTGGCGGAGAGAAAGCGACGGCGGTTGAAAATCGCCAGCTGGTTCAGCGCCTCGATTATCACCGAGAAGCCGATCGCGGCGTAGAGATACCCCTTCGGAATATGGAAACCAAAACCGTCCGCCACGAGACTAAAGCCAATCATCAGCAGGAAGCTCAGGCAGAGAATGACAATGGTCGGGTGGTCGTTAACGAAGCGCGTCAGCGCCTTGCTGGCCATCACCATCAGCGCAATGGCAATAATGACGGCGGCCATCATGACGGGCAGATGATCGACCATCCCCACGGCGGTGATGACTGAATCCAGCGAGAAGACGGCGTCCAGCACCACGATTTGCGCCACCACCGCCCAGAACTTCGCCCCACGGCGTTGGGTGGGGTTCTCGCTGTCCTTGCCTTCCAGCCTTTCGTTGAGTTCGACAGTGGCTTTGAAGATCAGGAAAAATCCCCCAAACAGCATGATCAGATCGCGGGCGCTGAAGCCAAAGCCGTGGACGGTAAACAGCGGGCGTGTGAGGGTCACCAGCCAGGAGATAGAGGCCAACAGCAGCAGGCGCATGACCATCGCCATTAACAGACCGGTGATGCGGGCGCGGTCGCGCTGAGCAGGGGGCAGTTTTTCGGCGAGAATGGCGATAAAGACCAGGTTATCGATACCGAGCACAAGTTCCAGCACCACCAGGGTGACCAGACCGGCCCATATTGATGGATCTGCTATCCATTCCATAGTGAGCGTAATACCTTTCGTTATATGACAATTGTCACATTTCGATCATGGATACTGCGCCAGAAAAATGCAATGCCGGCCAGGCATTTATCTGCATAGATTTTCCTTATCTGGCCGGTAATAAACCCTGCATTCTGTGCGTTAATATCGGAATAACTCCGAATCAATAAAAATAAGAAATATCGCAGGGTCAATGGTGTTATTTAATAATGTCAATATAAAGCTATTCCTAAAAACACGGAAATGCGACCGTTAATATTATTCTTAAAAGCCACGCCTTCGTTGATGATTCCTTGCCTGCTTTTCAGATAGCTGCAACAATTCTTTCAGCATCAAATAGCGGTCGTTTTTGGTGCTATTTCTGTGTCGGTTTAATGACCTGAAAAATGTATATCGTGTTCGGATTAATCCTGCCCGTTATATTTTCTCATTAAACCCTGTCAAAGAGGGTGCTTGCCCCTAACTAGCTGTTTAAACAGTAGATTGGTAACTGAAAGCCAAGGGCGGTAGCGTGCCTGAAAGCGTGTTAATCAGCCTCGATTATTCTGTCAATAGCCTGAGAGCGAATAAGCTTCTTTTAGGACTGATGCCAGTTATATTTCTCTTTTATTGACTGCATGCTAAAAGTAATACGCCTTCGCACTTATTTAAATGCACAGGATAATTACTCTGCCATAGTGATAAATAATCAATGATGAAATCCAAAATGAAATTGATGCCATTATTGGTCTCTGTGACCTTGATGAGTGGTTGTACGATCTTCCCCGGCAGCAATATCTCAACTTCCGGTAAGGATGTGATTAAACAGCAGGATGCTGATTTTGACATCAACCGCATGGTTAACGTTTATCCCATGACCCCGCAGCTGGTTGAACAATTACGCCCTCGCCCGATTGTCGCACGGCCGAATGTCGATCTCGACCAGGAGATCGCCAACTACCAGTACCGCGTCGGGCCCGGGGACGTGATTAACGTCACCGTCTGGGATCACCCGGAGCTGACCACCCCGGCGGGGCAGTATCGTAGCTCCAGCGATACCGGTAACTGGGTTCAGGCAGATGGCACCATGTTCTATCCCTATGTCGGCAAACTTCGCGTGGCGGGCAAAACGCTCGCACAGATCCGTAGTGATATTACCGGCCGTTTAGCGCAGTACATCGCTGACCCGCAGGTGGACGTTAATATCGCCGCATTCCGTTCGCAGAAAGTCTATGTCTCCGGCCAGGTGAATAAATCCGGCCAACAGCCGATCACCAACGTGCCGCTGACGGTGCTTGACGCCATCAACTCCGCGGGCGGGCTCACTGATGGCGCCGACTGGCGCAATGTGGTGCTGACCCATAAAGGCAAAGAGGAGCGTATCTCCCTGCAGGCGCTGATGCAGAACGGCGATCTGAGCCAGAACCGTCTGCTCTATCCGGGCGACATCCTGTTCGTGCCGCGCAATGACGACCTGAAAGTGTTCGTGATGGGTGAAGTGAAGAAACAGAGCACCCTCAAGATGGACCTGAGCGGTATGACCCTGACCGAAGCGCTGGGCAACGCGGAAGGGCTGGATATGAGCACCTCCGACGCCAGCGGTATCTTCGTGATCCGTCCGATTACAGGAAACAATGCGAAGGGCAAGATTGCCAACGTCTACCAGCTGGATATGTCTGATGCCACCTCACTGGTGATGGCGACCGGCTTCCGCCTCCAGCCGTATGACGTGGTCTATGTCACCACCGCGCCGATAACGCGCTGGAACCGTGTGATGAACCAGCTGATGCCGACCATCAACAATATCCATACCATGACCGACACGGTACATCAGTACCACAACTGGTGATAACGATGTTTAACAAAATTCTGGTGGTTTGTGTGGGGAATATCTGCCGTTCCCCTACCGCTGAGCGGCTACTTAAGCAGTACCAACCGCAGCTCACCGTGGCGTCAGCCGGGTTGGGCGCGCTGGTGGGCAAAGGGGCCGATGAGCGTGCAAGTCAGGTTGCGGCAGAGCATCAGCTTTCACTCGACGGGCATTGCGCCCGTCAGGTGACGGCCAGCCTGTGCCGGGACTACGACCTGATCCTCGCGATGGAAAAACGCCACATTCATGCCCTGTGCGATATCGCACCGGAGATGCGCGGCAAAGTGATGCTGTTTGGTCACTGGGACAACGAGCGTGAGATCCCCGACCCGTACCGCAAAAGCCATGAAGCGTTTGAGGCGGTTTACACCTTACTCGACCAGTCTGCCCGCCAGTGGGCAGAGGCACTGAACGTTCAGCAGGGATAATAATGACAGCAAACGTAAAACCTTCTGCCGCCCCGAGTGCGGGCAGTGATGAAATTGATATTGGTCGTCTGATCGGAACCGTGGTCGAGGCGCGCTGGTGGGTGATTGGCATCACCGCGCTCTTTGCCGTTGCGGCGGTGATTTACACCTTTTTTGCCACCCCGATCTACAGCGCCGACGCGCTGGTACAAATAGAGCAAAACACCGGCAATTCGCTGGTGCAGGACATCGGTTCGGCGCTGGCAAACAAGCCGCCCGCCTCACAGGCGGAAATTGAGCTGATCCAGTCCCGCCTGGTGCTGGGAAAAACCGTGGACGATCTGGATCTCGACATCGGCGTCACTAAAAACACCTTCCCGGTGTTTGGTGCGGGCTGGGACCGGTTGATGGGCCGTCAGAATGATACGGTTAAAGTGACCACCTTCCAGCTTCCTGCCGGGGGCGCCAGCCAGGAGTTTACCCTTGAAGTGCTGGGGAAAGATCAGTATCAGCTTACCAGCGACGCCGGGTTTAGCGCCCGCGGCAAGGTGGGGGAGATGCTGAATAAAGATGGCGTCAGCATGATGGTCAGCAACATCCATGCCCAGAGCGGCAGCGAGTTCACCGTCAGCAAATTCTCAATGCTCGGGATGATCAATAATCTGCAGGGCAACCTGTCGGTCACCGAAACCGGAAAGGATACCGGGGTGCTGAGACTGACCTTTACCGGCGAGGATAAGGACAAGATCCGCGACATTCTCAACAGCATTACCCGCAACTACCAGGCGCAGAACGTGAAGCGTAAGTCGGAAGAGGCGTCAAAAAGCCTCGACTTCCTCGCGAAACAGCTCCCGGAAGTGCGCGCCCATCTGGATCAGGCCGAGAACAAGCTCAACGCTTTCCGTCAGGATAAAGACTCCGTCGACCTGCCGCTCGAAGCGAAGTCGGTGCTGGATTCGATGGTCAATATCGACGCCCAGATCAACGAGCTGACCTTTAAAGAGGCGGAAATTTCCAAACTCTACACCAAACGCCATCCGGCCTACCGTACGCTGCTGGAAAAACGCCAGACGCTGGAAGAGGAAAAAGCCAAACTCAATAACCGCGTCACCGCGATGCCAAAGACTCAGCAGGAGATCCTGCGTCTGACCCGCGACGTGGAGTCTGGCCAGCAGGTCTATATGCAGCTGCTGAACAAACAGCAGGAGCTGAAGATCACCGAGGCGAGCACCGTTGGCGATGTGCGTATTGTCGACCCGGCCATCACCCAGCCGGGCGTGCTGAAGCCGAAGAAGGCGCTGATTATTCTCGGCAGCATTATTCTCGGTCTGATGCTCTCCATCGTCGGCGTACTGCTGCGCTCCCTGTTTAACCGTGGGATCGAAAGCCCGCAGGTTCTGGAGGAGCACGGCATCAACGTCTACGCCAGCATCCCGCTGTCGGAGTGGCAGAAATCGCGTGACAGCGTCAAAACGTCCAATGGCATCAAACGTTACAAGCAGAGCCAGCTGCTGGCAGTCGGCAATCCGACGGATCTGGCTATCGAGGCTATCCGCAGCCTGCGCACCAGCCTGCACTTCGCCATGATGCAGGCCAGCAACAACGTATTGATGCTCAGCGGGGTCAGCCCCTCCATCGGCAAGACCTTTGTCTGCGCCAACCTGGCGGCGGTAGTCAGCCAGACCAACAAGCGCGTGCTGCTGATCGACTGCGATATGCGTAAGGGCTATACCCACGAGCTGCTCGGCACGAACAACGTAAACGGTCTGTCGGACATCCTGCTGGGCAAGGGCGATATCAGCCAGTGCGCGAAGCCGACCTCCATCCCTAACTTTGACCTGGTCACGCGCGGACAGGTGCCGCCGAACCCATCGGAACTGCTGATGAGCGAACGCTTTACCCAGCTGGTGAAGTGGGCCAGTGAAAACTATGACCTGGTGCTGATCGACACCCCGCCAATCCTCGCGGTAACGGATGCGGCAATTGTCGGTCGCCATGCGGGCACCACGCTGATGGTGGCGCGCTACGCGGTGAACACCCTGAAAGAGGTCGAAACCAGCCTCAGCCGCTTCGAACAGAACGGCATTGCGGTGAAAGGGGTGATCCTCAACTCCATCTTCCGCCGCGCCACCGGGTATCAGGATTACGGGTATTACGAGTACGAATATAAGTCGGACAGCAAGTAATGAGCCATTCGGGGAACACCATGACACCACGTCCTTTGATTTCCATTTATATGCCGACATGGAACCGTCAGCAGCTGGCGATCCGTGCGATAAAATCGGTATTACGCCAGGATTATGACCACTGGGAATTGATCATCGTCGATGACTGCTCCTCCTCGTACGAGCAGCTCCAGAAGTTTGTCGCTGACCTGGACGACCCGCGGGTGATCTACACCCATAACGCCATTAACTCCGGCGCCTGCGCGGTCCGCAATCAGGCTATTTTGCAGGCCTCTGGCCAGTATCTGACCGGTATTGACGATGACGACGAGTGGACGCCAAACCGGCTGTCTACCTTCCTGGCGCATCAGCATCACCTGGTTACCCACGCCTTTTTGTACGCCAACGACTATGTTTGCGAGGGGGAGGTCTACTCTCAGCCCGCCAGCCTGCCGTTGTACCCAAAATCGCCGTACTCCCGCCGCCTGTTCTACAAGCGCAACATTATCGGCAATCAGGTCTTTACCTGGGCGTGGCGCTTCAAGGAGTGCCTGTTCGATACGTCACTGGCCGCCGCCCAGGATTACGACATCTTCCTGCGGATGGTGGTGGAGTATGGCGAGCCGTGGAAGGTAGAAGAAGCCACCCAGATCCTGCACATCAATCATGGTGAAATGCAGATCACCTCGTCGCCGAAGAAGTTTTCCGGCTACTTCCACTTCTACCGCAAGCACCGGGATAAGTTCGACCGCGCCAGCCGCAAGTATCAGCTCTTTACGCTGTATCAGATCCGCAATAAGCGGATGAACTGGCGCACCCTGTTGACGCTGATTTCGGTCCGTAACGGTAAGCGTCTGGCCGACGGACTGCGGGGGAAATAATGGTGCTGGAAGATTGTCGCGCAAACAGCTGGAGCCTGCGCCCCTGCTGCATGGTGCTGGCCTACCGGGTGGCCCATTTTTGCTCGGTGTGGCGCAAAAAAAACGTCCTTAACAATCTCTGGGCGGCGCCGGTTCTGGTGCTTTACCGCCTCATCACCGAGTGCATTTTCGGCTACGAAATCCAGGCTGCGGCCACCATCGGCCGCCGCTTCACCATTCACCACGGCTATGCCGTGGTGATCAATAAATTCGTGGTCGCCGGGGATGATTTTACCATCCGCCACGGGGTGACCCTCGGTAACCGCGGCCCGGACAGCCTGGCCTGTCCGGTCATCGGCAATAACGTTGAGCTGGGTGCCAACGTGGTGATGATCGGTGATATCACCGTCGGTAATAACGTCACCGTGGGGGCAGGAAGCGTAGTGCTGGACAGCATCCCCGACAACGCGCTGGTGGTGGGCGAGAAGGCCCGCGTGAAGGTGATCAAATGAACATTCTGCAATTTAATGTCCGTCTCGCCGAGGGCGGGGCGGCAGGTGTGGCGCTGGATCTGCACCAGCGCGCGCTGCAAAAAGGACTTCAGTCGCGCTTTATCTACGGCTACGGCAAGGGCGGTAAAAAAAGCGTCAGCCACGATCGCTACCCGCAGGTGGTGAAACATACCCCGCGCCTGACCTCGGTGGCCAATATTGCCCTGTTCCGTCTGTTTAACCGCGATCTCTTTGGCAATCTTAACCGCCTCTATCGCACCGTTACCCGCACGCCGGGCCCGGTAGTGCTCCATTTTCACGTCCTGCACAGCTACTGGCTGAAACTGGAAGAGGTCGTTGCGTTTTGCCAGAAGGTGCAGGCGCACAAACCCGACACCACGTTCGTCTGGACCCTGCACGATCACTGGAGCGTCACTGGCCGCTGCGCCTTTACCGACGGCTGCGAAGGCTGGAAAACGAACTGCCAGAAGTGCCCGACGCTCAGCAACTATCCGCCGGTGAAGGTGGATCGCGCCCATAAGCTGGTAGATGGCAAGCGTCAGCTGTTCCGTGACATGCTGGCGCTGGGCTGCCAGTTCATCTCCCCCAGCCAGCATGTGGCCGACGCTTTTAACAGCCTGTACGGGGCAGGGCGCTGCCGGATCATCAATAACGGTATCGACGTGGCGACAGAGGCGATTCTGGCAGAGCTGACCCCGGTCGCCGTTACCGCCGGCAAGCCGAAAATTGCCGTCGTCGCTCACGATCTGCGCTACGACGGCAAAACCAACCAGCAGCTGGTGCGGGATATGATGGCGCTTGGCGGCAAGATCGAGCTGCACACCTTCGGCAAATTCTCGCCGTTTGAAGGGCCGAACGTGGTGAACCACGGCTTCGAAACCGACAAACGCAAACTGATGAGCGCCCTGAACGGGATGGATGCGCTGGTGTTCAGCTCCAGGGTGGATAACTACCCGCTGATCCTGTGCGAAGCGCTCTCCATCGGAGTACCGGTGATCGCCACCCACAGCGACGCCGCGCGGGAAGTACTGGAAAAATCGGGGGGCAAAACCTTCAGCGAAGAGGAAGTGCTGCCTCTGGTGCAGCTGGCGAAAGCGGATATCGCCCAGGCGGTATTTGGCACCTCCCTTGAGGCATTCCGCACCCGCAGCCGCCAGGCCTACAGTGGACAACAGATGCTGGAGGAGTATGTCTCGTTCTATCAGAATCTGTAGCTATCTGCTGCTGCCGCTCATCTACCTGCTGGTCAACGTCAAGATTGCCCAGCTGGGAGAGAGCTTCCCCATCACTATCGTGACCTTTTTACCGCTGCTGCTGTTGCTGTTTGTCGACAAAATCAGCGTGAAAAAGCTGATGATAGCGCTGGGGCTGGGGGCGGGGCTGACGGCCTTCAACTACATTTTTGGTCAGTCGCTGGATGCCAGTAAATACGTTACTTCCACCATGCTGTTTGTTTATATCGTCATCATTATCGGCATGGTGTGGAGTATCCGCTTTAAAACCGTCTCGCCGCACAATTATCGGAAGATCCTCAGGTTCTTTTATCTGGTCATTGGAATCATTGTCACCCTCGCCGCACTGGAGATGGCGCAAATTATTCTGACCGGTGGCAGTAGCCTGATGGAAATAATTTCGAAATATCTTATTTACAGTAATAGCTATGTACTGAATTTCATTAAATTTGGCGGCAAACGTACCACAGCGCTCTATTTTGAACCGGCATTCTTCGCTCTGGCGTTAATCTCAATTTGGCTCAGCATCAAACAGTTTGGTATCAAAACGCCCAAGAGCGATGCTATGATTCTTACAGGAATCGTTCTGTCAGGATCGTTCTCCGGGGTTATGACGTTTATTCTGTTTTACCTTCTGGAGTGGGCGTTCCAGTATCTGAATAAAGAGGCGATCAGGAAAAAGTTACCTTTAGCGATCATTTCATTGTCCGTCTTTTTAGTCGGGGTGGTATTTGCCTTTCCGTATATTTCCGAGCGTCTGGGTGATTTGGGCACCGAAGGATCATCCTCTTATTACCGTATTATCGGTCCGCTGGTGATGGTGGGGTACTCTTTAACCCATATTGACGGTGTAGTCAGATTTGGCTCACTTTATGAATATGTCGCATCATTCGGAATCTTTAACGGTGCGGACGTCGGAAAAACAATAGACAATGGCTTGTATCTGCTGATTATTTATTTTTCATGGTTCGCAGTATTATTAACGGCGTGGTATCTGTTTAAAGTTTTCAAAATGATGATCAGCGCCTTTGGTGATAATCAGAATTTTCGCGTACAGCTTTACCTCTTTACGCCAGTATCGCTGTTTTTTACCGGGTCAATATTTAGCCCAGAGTATGCATTTTTGATTGTATGCCCGTTTATTTTGCGCAAGGCGCTTAATATTACGCATTCATAACGAGGTGGTTTATGTTACTAAGCGTTATTACTGTCGCCTTTCGTAACTACGAGGGCGTGGTAAAAACCTGGCGGTCGCTGCGTAATCTGGCAGGCGATCCCAGCCTCAACTTTGAATGGATTGTGGTGGATGGTGGTTCGAACGACGGCACCGCAGAATTCCTCGAAAAACTGAATGGTGAATATAACTTACGCTACATCAGCGAGAAAGATCGCGGTATCTACGATGCCATGAATAAAGGTATCGACATGGCGCAGGGGCGCTATGCCATCTTCCTTAATTCTGGCGATATTTTTCATGACGACGTAGCGCAGTTTGTTCGTCAACTCGTTCGAGTTCAGGATAACGCCATGTACATGGGCGATGCGTTACTTGATTTCGGTGATGGAAATAAAGTACGCCGTACGGCGAAACCGGGCTGGTATATTTATCACAGCCTGCCGGCCAGCCATCAGGCGATTTTCTTCCCGCTGAGCGGGTTAAAAACGTACCCGTACGATCTGCAGTACCGCGTTTCATCGGATTACGCACTGGCCGCTCGGCTGTATAAAGCCGGATATCCTTTTAAACGTCTGCCAGGTCTGGTTTCTGAATTTTCGATGGGCGGCGTGTCAACGTCGAATAATCTGGAATTATGCCAGGATGCCCGCAAGGTGCAGCGCGACATATTACGCGTGCCGGGCGTATGGGCGGAATTATCTTATTTATTGCGCCTTAAAACCACGGGTAAAACCAAAGCCTTATATAACAAAGTCTGAATATAAGGAAAAAGTATGCAGGAATTAAGCGGCTTCTCTGTGCCAAAAGGATTCCGTGGCGCAGGGGGGATTAAGGTGCAGTTATGGTGGGCGGTACAGGCGACATTATTTGCCTGGTCCCCACAAATTATGTATCGCTGGCGCGCATTTTTATTACGCAGCTTCGGTGCAAAAATCGGAAAAAACGTAGTGATTCGCCCGTCGGTAAAAATTACTTACCCATGGAAATTAACCCTTGGGGATAACGCCTGGGTTGGTGACGACGCGGTGTTATATACGCTGGGTGAAATTTCGATTGGCGCGAATGCAGTGGTATCTCAGAAATGCTACCTCTGTACCGGCAGCCACGATTATATGAGTCAACATTTTGATATTAACGCGCAGCCAATCACCATTGGCGAGAAATGCTGGCTGGCGACCGACGTATTTGTCGCCCCCGGCGTCTCCATTGGCAATGGCACCGTTATTGGTGCGCGCAGCAGTGTTTTTAAGTCGCTACCGGCAAACAAACTTTGCCGTGGCAATCCCGCAGTGGTGATACGCGAACGCGTTGAAACTGAATAACTTCTGATAAGTCTGGAGAAAATAAACATGTCTAAAGTCGCTCTCATCACCGGCGTAACCGGACAGGATGGTTCTTATCTGGCGGAACTCCTGCTGGAAAAAGGCTACGAAGTGCACGGAATCAAACGTCGTGCCTCCTCTTTTAACACCGAGCGCGTGGATCATATCTATCAGGATCCGCACGCGGCGAACCCGAAATTCCATCTGCACTACGGCGATCTGACCGATACCTCCAACCTGACCCGTATTCTGCAGGAAGTCCAGCCGGATGAAGTCTATAACCTGGGCGCGATGAGCCACGTGGCCGTCTCCTTCGAATCCCCGGAATATACCGCTGACGTGGATGCCATCGGCACCCTGCGTCTGCTGGAAGCGATTCGTTTCCTCGGTCTTGAGAAGAAGACCCGTTTCTATCAGGCCTCCACCTCCGAGCTCTACGGCCTGGTGCAGGAGATCCCACAGAAAGAGACGACGCCGTTCTACCCGCGCTCCCCGTATGCAGTGGCAAAAATGTACGCCTACTGGATCACCGTTAACTACCGTGAATCCTACGGCATGTACGCCTGCAACGGCATCCTGTTCAACCACGAGTCTCCGCGCCGTGGCGAGACCTTCGTGACCCGTAAGATCACCCGCGCGATCGCCAACATCGCCCAGGGCCTGGAGAAGAAGCTCCACCTTGGCAATATGGACTCCCTGCGTGACTGGGGCCATGCCAAAGACTACGTAAAAATGCAGTGGATGATGCTGCAGCAGGAAAAACCGGAAGACTTCGTTATCGCCACCGGCGTGCAGTACTCCGTGCGTCAGTTCGTTGAGATGGCCGCTGCTCAGCTGGGCATCAAGCTGCGCTTCGAAGGCACCGGCGTGGACGAGAAAGGCATTGTGGTCTCCGTCACCGGCCACGACGCACCGGGCGTACAGCCGGGCGACGTGATTGTGGAAGTTGACCCGCGCTACTTCCGTCCTGCCGAGGTAGAAACCCTGCTGGGCGACCCGACCAAGGCGCACGAAAAACTGGGCTGGAAACCAGAAACCACGCTGCAGGAGATGGTCTCCGAGATGGTGGCAAAAGATCTCGAAGCGGCGAAAAAACACTCCTTGCTTAAATCCCACGGCTACGAGGTTGCCATCGCGCTGGAGTCCTGAGAATGACCAAACAACGTATTTTTGTTGCCGGACATCGCGGGATGGTGGGTTCGGCGATTGTTCGCCAGCTGGAGCAGCGTGGCAACGTCGAGCTGGTGCTGCGCACCCGTGACGAGCTTAACCTGCTGGATGCGCAAGCAGTCGAGGCTTTCTTTGCTGAACAGCGCATCGACCAGGTCTATCTGGCGGCGGCAAAAGTGGGTGGGATTGTCGCCAACAATACCTACCCGGCGGATTTCATCTACGAGAACATGATGATCGAGAGCAATATCATTCACGCGGCGCACCTGCACAACGTGAACAAGCTGCTGTTCCTCGGCTCATCCTGTATCTACCCGAAGATGGCGAAGCAGCCTATTGCCGAGAGCGAGCTGCTGCAGGGCACGCTTGAGGCAACCAACGAGCCCTACGCGATTGCCAAGATTGCCGGGATCAAGCTGTGCGAGTCCTACAACCGCCAGTATGGCCGCGACTATCGTTCGGTGATGCCGACCAACCTGTACGGCCCGAACGATAACTTCCACCCGAGCAACTCCCATGTGATCCCGGCGCTGCTGCGCCGGTTCCATGAAGCCACCGTCAGCAACGCACCGGAAGTGGTGGTGTGGGGCAGCGGTACGCCGATGCGCGAATTCCTGCACGTGGATGATATGGCTGCCGCCAGCATTCATGTGATGGAGCTGGCCCGCGAGGTGTGGCAGGAGAATACCGAGCCGATGCTGTCGCATATCAACGTTGGCACCGGGGTGGACTGCACTATCCGCGAACTGGCTGAAACCATCGCTGAGGTGGTGGGGTACAAGGGCCGCGTGGCCTTCGATGCCACTAAACCCGACGGCACCCCGCGCAAGCTGCTGGACGTGACCCGTCTGCACCAGCTGGGCTGGTTCCACGAGGTGACGCTGGCCCAGGGGCTGGCCAGCACCTATCAGTGGTTCCTGGAAAATCAGCACCGCTTCCGGGGGTAACTATGTTTTTAAGTCAGGAAGATTTTGCCACGGTAGTGCGTTCCACGCCGCTGATCTCCATCGATCTGATTGTGGAGAACGAGCGTGGCGAGTTCCTGCTCGGACAGCGCACCAATCGTCCGGCACAGGGCTACTGGTTCGTGCCAGGTGGGCGGGTGCAGAAAGATGAGACGCTGGAAAATGCCTTTGCGCGTCTGACGCAGGTGGAGCTGGGGCTCCGTCTGCCGATGACGGCAGGGCAGTTCTACGGGGTCTGGCAGCACTTCTATGACGACAACTTTTCCGGCACCGATTTCACCACCCACTATGTGGTGCTCGGTTTTCGCCTGAAGGTCAATCAGGCAGAGCTGCATCTGCCTGATGCGCAGCATGACGACTATCGCTGGCTGACGCCCGACGCGCTGCTGGCCAGCGATAACGTCCATGACAACAGCCGGGCCTATTTTCTGAAGCAGGCCGGAGTGCCGGGTTTATGAAAATTCTCGTATACGGCATTAACTACTCGCCGGAGCTGACCGGGATCGGTAAGTACACCGGCGAGATGGTGGAGTGGATGGCCCGCCAGGGTCATGAGGTGCGGGTCATTACCGCACCACCTTATTACCCGGAGTGGCAGGTGGACGAGCACTATTCCAGCTGGCGCTACCGCCGCGAAGAGGGGGCCGCGACCGTCTGGCGCTGTCCGCTTTACGTGCCAAAGCAGCCCTCGACCTTAAAGCGGTTGATTCATCTGGGCAGCTTTGCCCTGAGCAGTTTCTTCCCGCTGATGGCGCAACGTCGCTGGAAGCCGGATCGCATTATCGGCGTGGTGCCGACCCTGTTTTGCACCCCAGGTATGCGCCTGCTGGGCAAGCTCTCAGGCGCCCGCACCCTGCTGCACATTCAGGATTACGAAGTGGACGCCATGCTGGGCCTGGGAATGGCCGGGAAAGGCAAGGGCGGCAAAGTGGCGAAACTGGCCAGCGCCTTCGAGCGCAGCAGCCTGCATAACGTCGATTACGTCTCGACCATCTCCCGCTCGATGATGAACAAAGCGCAGGAGAAGGGCGTGGCAGCGGAGAAGGTGATCTTCTTTCCAAACTGGTCGGAAGTGGCCCGTTTTCGCGATGTGACTGCTGTTGAGGCGGCGGCCCTGCGCGAGCAGCTGGGTCTGCCAGAAGCCAAAAAAATCATTCTCTATTCGGGCAACATCGGTGAGAAGCAGGGGCTTGAGAACGTTATTGATGCCGCTGAGCAGCTCCGCGACCAGCCCTGGCAGTTTGTGATTGTCGGCCAGGGGGGTGGCAAAGCGCGGCTGCAAAAGATGGCCCAGGAACGTGGCCTGCAGAACATCACTTTCCTGCCGCTGCAGCCCTACGAGGCCTTACCGGCGCTGCTGAAGATGGCCGATTGCCATCTGGTTGTGCAAAAGCGCGGCGCGGCGGATGCCGTTCTGCCCTCCAAGCTGACCAACATTCTGGCGGTGGGCGGCAACGCGGTGATCACCGCCGAGGCCCATACCGAGCTGGGCCAGCTGTGCGACACCCTGCCGGGGATCGCGGTGTGCGTCGAGCCGGAGTCGGTATCCGCCCTGGTGGGCGGGATCGAACAGGCGCTGAATATGCCCAAAGAGAACGCCATCGCGCGTGACTATGCCGAACGCACGCTCGAGAAAGAGAACGTGCTGAACCAGTTTATTGCAGATATTCGGGGATAAATCATGAATAAGAATACGTTGTACCCGGTTGTGATGGCGGGTGGCTCAGGTAGCCGGTTATGGCCACTCTCCCGCGTGCTCTATCCGAAACAGTTCCTCTGCCTGAAAGGGGAGCTCACCATGCTGCAGACCACGGTAAACCGTCTTAATGGCGTGGATTGCGAAAGCCCGGTGGTGATCTGTAATGAACAGCACCGCTTTATCGTCGCCGAGCAGCTGCGACAGCTGAACAAGCTCACCGAAAATATCATTCTTGAACCGGCCGGACGCAATACCGCCCCGGCCATCGCTCTCGCCGCGCTGGCGGCGAAGCGCAGCAGCCCGGATTGCGATCCGCTGATGCTGGTGCTGGCGGCGGATCACGTCATCCAGCAGGAAGAGGCGTTCCGCGATGCGGTGCGTGCCGCCATCCCTTATGCTGAAAGCGGCAAGCTGGTCACCTTCGGCATCGTGCCGGACCTGCCGGAGACCGGCTATGGCTATATCCGTCGCGGTAACGTCACGCCGGGGGAGGGCGACAGCCTGGCCTTTGACGTCGCGCAGTTCGTTGAGAAACCGAATCTGGAAACCGCGCAGGCCTACGTCGCCAGCGGCGAGTACTACTGGAACAGCGGTATGTTCCTGTTCCGCGCCGGACGCTATCTGGAAGAGCTGCAAAAGTATCGCCCGGACATCCTGGAAGCCTGCGAACTCGCAATGGCCTCCGTCGACCCGGATCTGGACTTTATCCGCGTGGACGAAGCCGCGTTCCTTGCCTGCCCGGAGGAGTCGGTGGATTACGCGGTAATGGAACGTACCGCCGATGCGGTGGTGGTGCCGATGGATGCGGGCTGGAGCGACGTCGGCTCCTGGTCATCCCTGTGGGAGATCAGCGCGCACACGCCGGAAGGTAACGTCCATCACGGGGATGTGATCAGCCATAAAACCGAGAACAGCTATGTCTATGCCGAATCGGGCCTGGTCACCACCGTCGGCGTTAAAGATCTGGTTGTAGTACAGACCAAAGACGCGGTGCTGATTGCCGATCGCAACGCGGTGCAGGACGTCAAAAAAGTGGTGGAGCAGATCAAGGCCGATGGCCGCCATGAGCACCACATTCACCGCGAAGTCTATCGTCCGTGGGGCAAATATGACTCCATCGACGAAGGTGACCGTTATCAGGTGAAACGCATCACCGTTAAACCGGGCGAGGGGCTGTCGGTGCAGATGCATCATCACCGGGCGGAACACTGGGTAGTGGTGGCAGGTACCGCCAAAGTCACTATCGACAATGTTGAAACCCTGCTCGGTGAAAACGAATCGATTTATATCCCGCTGGGGGCGACGCACTGCCTGGAAAACCCTGGGAAAATCCCTCTCGATCTGATTGAAGTGCGCTCCGGCTCCTATCTGGAAGAGGACGATATCGTCCGATTTGAGGACAGATACGGCAGGGTGTAGCACTCACGCATTTTGCCCGGTGGCGCTGCGCTTATCGGGCCTACGAAAACAAAAAAATCAAATTGGCCTGTATATCGGGCGGGCCAACTGTTGCCTGAAAAAGGGGTAATGATGCAAAAGTTAACCTGTTTTAAAGCCTACGACATTCGCGGCAAGCTCGGTGAAGAGCTGAATGAGGACATTGCGTGGCGCATTGGCCGCGCGTACGGCGAATATTTAAAGCCGAAAACCATCGTGCTGGGCGGCGACGTCCGTTTGACCAGCGAAGCGTTAAAACTGGCGCTGGCTAAAGGGTTGCAGGACGCGGGCGTGGATGTGCTGGATATCGGCCTTTCCGGTACCGAAGAGATCTATTTTGCCACCTTCCATTTAGGCGTGGACGGCGGGATCGAAGTGACCGCCAGTCATAATCCGATGGACTATAACGGCATGAAGTTGGTGCGCGAGGGTGCGCGCCCGATCAGCGGCGATACCGGCCTGCGCGACGTACAGCGTCTGGCGGAAGCCAACGACTTCCCACCGGTGAACGAGTCAACGCGCGGCAGCTATAAGAAAATCGATCTGCGTGATGCTTACATCGATCACCTGCTGGGCTACATCAATGTGGCGAACCTCAAACCGCTGAAGCTGGTCATCAACTCCGGCAACGGCGCAGCAGGCCCGGTGGTGGATGCCCTGGAAGCGCGCTTTAAGGCGCTTAACGTGCCGGTCACCTTCGTCAAAGTGCACAACACCCCGGACGGCACCTTCCCGAACGGTATTCCAAACCCGCTGCTGCCGGAGTGCCGCGACGATACCCGCAATGCAGTGATTGAACATGGCGCGGATATGGGCATCGCCTTTGACGGCGACTTCGACCGCTGCTTCCTGTTCGACGAAAAAGGGCAGTTTATCGAGGGCTACTATATCGTCGGCCTGCTGGCGGAAGCCTTCCTCGAGAAAAACCCAGGCTCGCGCATCATTCATGACCCGCGCCTCTCCTGGAATACGGTGGATGTGGTCTCCGCGGCAGGCGGCACGCCGGTGATGTCCAAAACCGGTCACGCCTTTATCAAAGAGCGGATGCGTGAAGAGGATGCGATTTACGGCGGCGAGATGAGCGCCCATCACTACTTCCGCGATTTTGCCTACTGCGACAGCGGGATGATCCCGTGGCTGCTGGTGACCGAGCTGCTGTGCCTGAAGGGCCAGTCGCTGGGTGAACTGGTGCGCGACCGCATGGCGGCCTTCCCGGCGAGCGGCGAGATCAACAGCACGCTGGCGGCACCTGCCGAGGCGATTGCCCGGGTGGAGCATCACTTTGCCCTGCACGCGCTGGAGATCGACCGTACAGACGGTATCAGCATGACCTTCCCGCAGTGGCGCTTCAACCTGCGCTCGTCCAACACCGAGCCGGTGGTGCGCCTGAACGTAGAATCCCGTGCCGATGCGGCGCTGATGGCGGCGCGAACACAGGACATTATGGCGCTGTTGAATCAGTAACCTTTCCCCCTCTCCCGTTGGGGGAGGGGGCCCTGAAACAGGAACAACGATGACAAATCTAAAAAAGCGCGAGCGAGCCAAAACGAATGCATCGTTAATCTCTATGGTGCAGCGTTTTTCTGATATCACCATCATGTTCGGTGGGTTGTGGATGGTGTGTAAAATCAGCGGGCTGCCGTTCCTCTACATGCATCTGCTGATGGCGCTGATCGCGCTGGTCGTCTTCCAGATGATCGGCGGCATGACCGACTTCTACCGTTCATGGCGGGGCGTCAAAATCACCACCGAGCTGCAACTGCTGTTGCAGAACTGGACCTTAAGCCTGGTCTTCAGCTTCGGGCTGGTGGCCTTCAACAACGACTTCGATAATCGCTTTGCTACCTATTTTGCCTGGTATCTGCTAACCAGCGTGGGGATGGTGGTCTGTCGCTCTCTGATCCGCTTTGGCGCGGGCTGGCTGCGTAACCGGGGTTACAACACCCGCCGGGTGGCGGTAGCCGGGAGCCTGCCGGCCGGACTGGCGCTGCTTGACGGTTTTCGCAAAGAGCCGTGGCTGGGCTTTGACGTGGTGGGCGTTTATCACGACGCGCAGCCGGGTGGCGTCTCTTCGGACTGGGCCGGTAACTATT
The DNA here is from genome assembly GCF_055805075.1 of Leclercia sp. GHBNCSD. Classification (NCBI taxonomy): domain Bacteria; kingdom Pseudomonadati; phylum Pseudomonadota; class Gammaproteobacteria; order Enterobacterales; family Enterobacteriaceae; genus Leclercia; species Leclercia sp. GHBNCSD. The sequence goes on from NZ_JBQVYO010000001.1 coordinate 3,607,530, forward strand.
CGCAGCTGATTGACGATGCCAAAGCGGGCAAGATCCATAACGTCTACATTGCCATGCCGATGAGCGACGAGGCCCGTATCAAAACCCTGATGCGTAAGCTGGCAGACACCACCTGCTCGGTGATCCTCATCCCGGACGTGTTCACCTTTAACATTCTGCATTCCCGTATCGAAGAGGTGAACGGCGTACCGGTAGTGCCCCTGTATGACACGCCGCTCTCTGGCCTCAACCGGGTGCTGAAGCGCGTGGAGGACATCGTGCTGTCATCCCTGATCCTGCTGCTGATCTCCCCGGTGCTGTGCGCCATTGCGCTGGCGGTGAAGCTCACCTCAAAGGGGCCGGTGATCTTCCGCCAGACCCGTTACGGTATGGATGGTAAGCCGATCATGGTGTGGAAATTCCGCTCCATGAAGGTGATGGAAAACGACAACGTGGTGACCCAGGCGACGCAAAACGATCCGCGCGTCACCCGCGTGGGTAACTTCCTGCGCCGTACCTCGCTTGATGAACTGCCGCAGTTTATCAATGTGTTTACCGGTGGGATGTCCATTGTCGGCCCACGCCCGCACGCGGTAGCGCATAACGAGCAGTATCGTCAGCTTATCGAAGGTTACATGCTGCGCCACAAGGTGAAGCCGGGTATCACCGGCTGGGCGCAGATCAACGGCTGGCGCGGCGAAACTGACACCCTGGAGAAAATGGAAAAACGCATTGAGTTCGACCTCGAGTACATCCGCGAGTGGAGCCTCTGGTTCGATATCAAGATCGTCTTTCTGACCATCTTCAAGGGCTTTGTGAACAAAGCGGCGTACTGACATGAGCTTACGTGAAAAAACCCTCAGCGGGGCAAAGTGGTCGGCTATCGCGACGGTGATCATCATCGGCCTTGGGCTGGTGCAGATGACGGTGCTGGCGCGCATTATCGATAGCCACCAGTTTGGCCTGTTGACCGTCTCGCTGGTGATCATCGCCCTCGCCGATACACTGTCTGATTTCGGCATCGCCAACTCGATTATTCAGCGCAAAGAGATTAGCCAGCTGGAGCTAACCACCCTCTACTGGCTTAATGTCGGCCTCGGTATTCTCGTGTTCGTGTCGCTGTTCCTGCTGAGCGATCTTATTGCCCGGGTATTGAATAACCCTGAGCTGGCGCCCCTGATGCGCGCGCTGTCGTTCGCGTTTGTGGTGATCCCCCACGGACAGCAGTTCCGCGCGCTGATGCAAAAGGAGCTTGAGTTCAGCAAGATCGGCATGATCGAGACCAGCTCGGTGCTGGCCGGATTTACTTTTACCGTGATCAGCGCCCACTTCTGGCCGCTGGCGTTAACCGCCATCCTCGGCTACCTGGTCAACTCTGTCGTGCGCACGCTGCTGTTCGGCTACTTCGGGCGCAAAATCTACCGTCCGGGCTTCCACTTCTCGCTCGCATCGGTGTCCTCCAACCTGCGCTTCGGCGCCTGGCTGACCGCCGACAGCATCATCAACTATGTGAATACCAACCTCTCTACCCTGGTGCTGGCGCGTATTCTCGGTGCCAGCGTCGCCGGGGGCTATAACCTGGCGTACAACGTGGCGGTCGTTCCGCCAATGAAGCTCAACCCGATCATCACCCGGGTGCTGTTTCCGGCGTTCGCTAAAATTCAGGACGACACCGACAAGCTCAGGCTCAACTTCTACAAGCTGCTGTCGGTGGTGGGGATCATTAACTTCCCGACCCTGCTGGGGCTGATGGTGGTCTCCGGCAATCTGGTGCCGCTGGTATTCGGTGAGAAGTGGCTGAGCATTGTACCGATCCTGCAACTGTTGTGCGTGGTGGGGCTGTTGCGCTCCGTCGGCAACCCGATCGGATCGCTGCTGATGGCAAAAGCCCGCGTCGATATCAGCTTTAAATTCAACGTCTTCAAAACCTTTCTGTTTATTCCGGCGATCGTTATCGGCGGCCATCTGGCAGGCGCGATGGGCGTCACGCTGGGCTTCCTGCTGGTGCAGATCGTCAACACCATCCTGAGCTACTTCGTAATGATTAAGCCGGTGCTGGGCTCCAGCTACCGCCAGTACATCCTGAGCCTCTGGCTGCCGTTTTACCTCTCACTGCCAACCCTTGCCGTGAGCTATGGCTTAGGGCTGGCCCTGCAAGGCCATCTGCCGCTGGCGGCGCTGCTGGCGGTGCAGGTCGCCGCGGGCGCCCTGGCCTTCGCGGTGATGATTGTGCTGTCGCGGAACGCGCTGGTGGTGGAGATCAAGCGCCAGTTCTGCCGCAACGAAAAGATGAAAACGCTGCTTCGCGCAGGTTAATTATTTCCTCCCCCTCTCCGCTGGGGAGGGGAATTTTTTAAGAGGTTATTATGAAATTATTGATTCTGGGCAACCATACCTGTGGCAACCGCGGTGACAGCGCCATTCTGCGCGGCCTGCTGGATGCGATTTACACCCTCTCCCCTGAGACAGAAGTGGATGTGATGAGCCGTTATCCGGTCAGCTCCTCCTGGCTACTGAACCGCCCGGTGATGGGCGATCCGCTCTACAGCCAGATGAAGCAGCATAACAGCGCCGCGGGCGTGATGGGCCGGGTGAAAAAGGTGCTGCGCCGCCGCTATCAGCACCAGGTGCTGCTGTCACGTGTGACCGACACCGGCAAGCTGCGTAATATTGCCATTGCCCAGGGCTTTACCGATTTTGTCCGTCTGCTCTCCGGCTACGACGCCATTATTCAGGTGGGCGGATCCTTTTTTGTCGACCTTTACGGCGTGCCGCAGTTTGAGCATGCGCTCTGCACCTTTATGGCGAAAAAGCCGCTGTTTATGGTCGGTCACAGCGTCGGTCCGTTCCAGGATCCCCAGTTCAATCAGCTGGCAAACTACGTGTTTGGTCACTGTGACGCGCTAATCCTGCGCGAGTCGGTGAGCCTGAATCTGATGCAGCGTAGCGAGATCGACACAAGCAAGGTCGAGCAGGGAGTGGATACCGCCTGGCTGGTGGATCATCAGGAGGCGAATTTTACCCCCAGCTATGCCGTGCAGCACTGGCTGAACGTGGCGGCGCAGCAGAAGACCGTCGCCATTACCCTGCGCGAGCTGGCGCCGTTTGATAAGCGTCTTGGCACCACCCAGGCGGCCTATGAGAAAGCCTTTGCTGAGGTGGTCAACCGGGTGCTGGACAGCGGCTATCAGGTGCTGGCGCTCTCTACCTGTACCGGCATCGACAGCTACAACAAAGATGACCGGATGGTGGCGCTGAATCTGCGCCAGCACGTCAGCGATCCGTCCCGCTACCATGTGGTGATGGACGAACTTAACGATCTGGAGATGGGCAAGCTGCTGGGGGCGTGCGATCTGACCGTAGGCACCCGTCTGCATTCGGCCATTATCTCCATGAACTTCGGCACCCCGGCCATCGCGATTAACTACGAACACAAGTCTGCCGGGATCATGCAGCAGCTGGGTATGCCGGAGATGGCGGTGGATATTCGTCATCTGCTGGACGGCTCCCTGGGGGCAATGGTCGGCGATACCCTCGGCCAGCTGTCAGCCATCAACGAACGCCTGGCGGTAGCGGTGAAAGCCGAACGTGAAAACGGCATCAAAATGGTGAAATCGGTACTGGATCGGGTCGGGGAGGGCAAATGAAGGTTGGTTTCTTCTTACTGAAATTCCCGCTCTCCTCCGAAACGTTTGTGCTTAATCAGATCACCGCCTTTATCGATATGGGATATGACGTGGAGATTATCGCCCTGCAAAAGGGCGATACGCAAAATACCCACGCCGCATGGACGCAGTATGACCTCGCCAGCAAAACCCGCTGGCTGCAGGATGAGCCCCAGGGCCGGCTTGCGAAACTGCGTTACCGCGCCCGCCAGACCCTGCGCGGGCTGCACCGCCCTGGCACCTGGAAGGCGCTGAATATCTCCCGCTATGGCGCCGAGTCGCGCAATCTGATCCTCTCCGCCATTTGCGGCCAGACGCAGCGTCCCTGGCGTGCGGATGTGTTTATCGCCCACTTCGGTCCGGCAGGCGTGACGGCGGCCAAGCTGCGCGAGCTGGGCGTTATTGAGGGGAAAATCGCCACCGTCTTTCACGGCATTGATATCTCCAGCCGTGAGGTGCTGAACCACTATACACCTGAATACCAGCGGCTCTTTCAGCGCGGCGACATGATGCTGCCCATCAGCGAACTGTGGGCCGGGCGGCTCAAAACCATGGGCTGTCCGCCGGAGAAAATCACCGTTTCGCGCATGGGCGTGGATATGCAGCGCTTTACCCAGCGGCCGGTTAAAACGCCGGGAAGCCCACTGCAAATCATCTCTGTTGCACGTCTGACGGAGAAAAAAGGGCTACACGTGGCAATCGAAGCCTGCCGCCAGCTGAAAGCGCGTGGGGTGGATTTTCGCTACCGTATTCTGGGCATTGGCCCCTGGGAGCGCCGGCTGCGCACCCTGATCGAACAGTATGAGCTGGAGGCGCATGTCGAGATGCCAGGGTTCAAGCCCAGCCATGAGGTCAAAGCCATGCTCGATGCCGCCGATATCTTTTTACTTCCCTCCGTTACCGGCGCAGACGGTGATATGGAGGGGATCCCGGTTGCGCTGATGGAAGCCATGGCGGTGGGCATACCGGTCCTGTCCACGGTGCATAGCGGTATTCCTGAACTGATCGAACCAGGCCATTCCGGCTGGCTGGTGGAGGAGAACAATCCGGAGGCGCTGGCTAACCAGCTTGAACAGTTTGCCGCGATTGCCCATCAGGAGCTCTCGCCTGTGCTGCACAATGCGCGCAAAAAGGTGGAGACCGATTTCAATCAACACCTTATCAACCGACAGTTAGCCACTCTGCTACACACGCTTTAAACGGAGGCGATATGCCGAAAGAGATGACGCGACGCGCGTTTGTCACCACCTGTTCCGTGCTGGCGGCCGCGCCGCTGGTCGGCGTTCGGGCCGCCAAAAACGCTGCCACGGTGGAGATCAGCCGGTATGACCTTCGTGACGGAATTGCCGCATTTAAGAAGGCCTTTAACGAGGGTGATACCGTCGTGGTACCTGCGGACGTCACCTGCGAGAACATCAACGCCGCCATTTTTATTCCCGAGGGCAAAACCCTGCGCATTCTCGGTGCGATGACCGGCAATGGCCGCGGGCGGCTGGTATTGCAGGATGGCAGCAAGGTAATCGGGGAAGGGAAGGGGCGCAGCGAAAACATCACCCTCGACGTGCGCGGTTCTGACTGCGTGATCCAGGGCCTGGCGATGAGCGGCTATGGCCCGGTGACCCAGATCTACATTGGCGGTAAACAAAAGCGGGTGATGCGTAATCTGCTGATCGACAACCTGCGGGTCACTAAAGCCAACTATGCAATCCTGCGCCAGGGGTTTCATAACCAGATGGATGGCGTAAAGATTACCAACTGTCATTTCAGCTACCTGCAGGGTGACGCCATCGAATGGAACGTGGCGATTAATGACAAAAACATCCTCATCTCAGACCACGTGATCGACCATATCGACTGCACTAACGGGAAAATTAACTGGGGTATCGGCATCGGTCTGGCGGGCAGCACCTACGACAATAACTACCCTGAAGACCAGACGGTAAAGAACTTCGTGGTGGCCAATATTACCGGGAGCAATTGCCGTCAGCTGGTGCACGTTGAAAACGGCAAACACTTTATCATACGTAATGTTAAGGCCCGCAATATCACCCCGGACTTTAGTAAGAAAGCGGGTATTGATAACGCAACGGTCGCGATATATGGCTGCGATAATTTTGTCATCGATAATGTTGAGATGACCGACAGCGCCGGGATGTTAATTGGTTACGGCGTGATTAAAGGCGACTATTTGTCGATACCGCAGAATTTCCGCCTCAACAATATTCATCTGGATAACCAGAAACTTGCACGAAAATTGCGCGGAATACAGATTTCTTCCGGCAATAAAACCTCGTTCGTGGCCCTCACCAACCTTGAGATGAAGCGCGCCTCTCTGGAGTTCCATAATAAACCTCAGCATCTTTTTATTCGTAATATCAACGTGATGCAGGATGCAGACAGGGGCCCAGCCCTGAAGCTGAATTTTGATCTGCGCAAAGATGTGCGCGGGAAGTTTATGGCGCGGGACGAAACGCTGCTCTCGCTGGCGAACATTAACGCGGTTAATGAAAAGGGGCAAAGTTCGGTCGATATCGACCGAATTGACCATCATACGCTCAATACGGAACGGCTGAATTTTAACCTGCCGAAGCGCTAAATATTAACCAGCCGGCATTTTGCGAGGATTCCTGGAATTAAAGCGCGACTATTCGGATTGCATCCGCTGAAATTTACGCTGTAATTGCGTAACATCGTCTCCAGATTTGTAGCAATTCGTGCTGGCGAAACCAGGCTAAAGGGCTATAATTCGGCAACCATTTTAAGGTGGAAGAAATATGATTAATTTGAAAGCAGTCATTCCGGTAGCCGGTCTGGGCATGCATATGCTCCCGGCCACAAAAGCCATTCCTAAAGAGATGCTGCCGATCGTTGACAAGCCGATGATTCAGTACATCGTCGACGAGATTGTTGCTGCAGGGATCAAAGAAATCGTTCTGGTGACCCATTCCTCGAAGAATGCGGTAGAAAACCACTTCGACACCTCCTACGAGCTGGAAGCCCTTCTGGAGCAGCGCGTGAAGCGTCAGCTGCTGGCAGAGGTGCAGTCCATCTGCCCTCCGGGCGTGACCATTATGAACGTTCGCCAGGCGCAACCGCTGGGGCTTGGTCACTCTATCCTGTGCGCGCGTCCTGTGGTTGGCGACAATCCATTTGTGGTCGTGCTGCCGGACATCATTCTGGATAACGCTTCTGCCGATCCGCTGCGCTATAACCTGGCGGCCATGGTGGCGCGTTTCAACGAGACGGGCCGTAGCCAGGTGCTGGCGAAGCGCATGAAAGGCGATCTGTCTGAATACTCCGTTATTCAGACCAAAGAGCCGCTGGATACCGAGGGTAAAGTCAGCCGTATTGTTGAATTTATCGAGAAGCCGGATCAACCTCAGACGCTGGATTCCGATCTGATGGCCGTCGGCCGCTATGTGCTGAACGCGGAAATCTGGGCTGAACTGGAACGTACCGAGCCAGGCGCCTGGGATCGTATCCAGCTGACGGATGCTATCGCTGAACTGGCGAAGAAGCAGTCTGTAGACGCTATGCTGATGACCGGCGACAGCTACGACTGCGGTAAAAAGATGGGTTACATGCAAGCCTTTGTACAGTATGGCCTGCGTAACCTGAAAGAGGGACAGAAGTTCCGGGAAAGCATGAAGAAACTCTTAACCAACGACTAACGGTTGGTTGGTCGTTGACTAAACGGCAGTGGATCATTCCGGGCTTTCATAGGCCATGTGAATGACACTGCCGTTTCTTTTTTAAATAAATTCCTAATTTTCAGCAAGTTAACTGCTGCCTTTTTGTTTCATTAGCCCTATTTTTCCCTTGTTTCTGCCAGCATTTAAGACGACAATTATTAATTGATTTGAACGCTACCCTGTTGCCATTATGCTGGGCTCTGGCGGCAAAAAACCTCTATTATGACCACGTTCAGTGCACTGGTAGCTGTTAAGCCAGGGGCGGTAGCGTGTCTTTTTTCTGAATTTCTACTATGAAAATTTTCAGAAACCCAATAACTCAATGAATCATTTAACGGAAATTAACGCGTGAAAATTCTTGTTACTGGTGGTGCCGGTTTTATCGGCTCCGCGGTTGTCAGACATATTATTCAGAACACCCAGGATTCAGTGGTTAATGTCGATAAATTGACCTACGCCGGTAACCTGGAATCTCTGGCTGACGTGAGCGACAGTCAGCGTTACGTTTTTGAACATGCGGACATTTGCGACAAAGCGGCGATGGAGCGTATTTTTGCCGAGCACAAGCCTGATGCGGTAATGCATCTGGCGGCGGAGAGCCACGTTGACCGCTCCATTACCGGCCCGGCTGCGTTTATCGAGACCAATATCGTCGGTACCTACGTGCTGCTGGAGGCGGCCCGTGCTTACTGGTCTACGCTTGGCGAAGAGGCGAAAAAAGCCTTCCGCTTCCATCATATCTCCACGGATGAAGTTTACGGCGATCTGCCGCACCCGGACGAGCATCCTGCCTCGACAGCACTGCCGCTATTCACTGAAACGACGGCATACGCACCGAGCAGCCCCTATTCGGCTTCTAAAGCATCCAGCGATCACCTCGTTCGCGCATGGTTACGCACCTACGGATTCCCGACTATTGTGACTAACTGCTCGAATAACTACGGCCCTTATCACTTCCCCGAAAAACTGATCCCGCTGGTGATCCTCAACGCGCTGGAGGGGAAAGCGCTGCCGATTTATGGCAAGGGCGATCAGATTCGCGACTGGCTCTATGTTGAGGATCACGCTCGCGCGCTCTATACCGTAGTGACCCAGGGTAAACCAGGCGAAACCTACAACATCGGCGGTCATAATGAGAAGCAGAACCTGGATGTGGTGCATACCATCTGCGATTTGCTGGATGAGATCGTGCCTAAAGAGGGCTCTTATCGCGATCAGATCACCTACGTGACTGACCGTCCGGGTCATGACCGTCGTTACGCCATCGATGCCGATAAGATTAGCCAGACGCTGGGCTGGAAGCCGCAGGAGACTTTTGAGAGCGGCATCCGCAAAACGGTGCAGTGGTATCTGGCCAACACCCAGTGGGTCGAGAACGTGAAAAGCGGCAACTATCAAACCTGGATTGAACAGAACTACGGAGCTCGTGGGTGATGAATATCCTTCTGTTCGGCAAAACAGGGCAGGTGGGCTGGGAGCTACAGCGTTCTCTTGCGCCGTTAGGTAATCTTATTGCCCTGGATGTGCACTCCAGTGAGTATTGCGGTGATTTCAGCAATCCGGAAGGCGTTGCTGAAACCGTACGTCGCATTAAGCCAGATGTCATCGTCAACGCGGCGGCACATACTGCTGTAGATAAAGCGGAGTCAGAGCCGGAATTTGCCCGACTGCTCAATGCCACAAGCGTAGAAGCTATCGCTAAAGAAGCGGAAAAAATCGGTGCCTGGGTTGTTCACTATTCCACAGATTACGTTTTTCCTGGCAATGGGGAGAAGCCATGGCTGGAAACAGATGCCACCGCACCGCTGAATGTCTATGGCGAAACCAAACTGGCTGGTGAGAAAGCTTTGCAGGAAAATTGCGCCCGCCACTTAATTTTTCGCACCAGTTGGGTTTACGCGGGTAAAGGCAATAACTTTGCGAAAACCATGCTTCGTTTCGCCAAAGAGCGTACGGAGATGTCGGTCATCAACGATCAGTTTGGCGCGCCAACAGGAGCTGAGTTGCTGGCAGACTGTACAGCGCATGCGATTCGTGTGGCGATGAAACAACCTGAAGTTGCAGGACTCTATCATCTGGTTGCGGGTGGCGTGACCACCTGGCATGACTACGCCGCCCTGGTATTCGACGAAGCGCGTGAAGCAGGTATTGAACTGGCGATTACAAAGCTTAACGCGGTGCCTACGAGCGCTTATCCTACCCCTGCGCGTCGTCCGAATAACTCCCGTCTGAATACTGAGAAATTCCAGCAGAACTTCGACCTGGTATTACCTGCATGGGAAACCGGTGTGAAACGAATGCTGGCTGAGCTATTTACGACCACTGCGGTCTGACTTTTAATTAAATGCCCGTTTACGGGCATTTTGCACATTAAAGAGATGATGAAATGAAAACGCGTAAAGGGATTATTTTAGCCGGTGGCTCGGGAACACGTCTGTACCCGGTGACGATGGCGGTCAGCAAGCAGCTGCTGCCCATCTATGACAAACCAATGATCTACTACCCGCTCTCCACGCTCATGCTGGCGGGTATTCGTGACATCCTGATTATCAGTACCCCTCAGGATACCCCTCGTTTTGAGCAACTGCTCGGTGATGGCAGCCAATGGGGCCTTAACCTGCAGTACAAAGTGCAGCCGAGCCCTGATGGCCTGGCTCAGGCATTTATACTTGGCGAAGCGTTCATTGGTGATGACGATTGTGCCCTGGTGTTAGGTGACAACATCTTCTACGGCCATGACCTGCCGAAGTTGATGGACTCCGCTGTGAACAAAGAGAGCGGAGCTACAGTCTTTGCTTATCATGTGAACGATCCGGAGCGCTATGGTGTTGTTGAGTTTGATAAACAGGGCACGGCCGTTAGCCTGGAAGAAAAACCAGCTGAACCAAAAAGTAACTACGCCGTGACGGGTCTTTATTTCTATGACAACAGCGTGGTTGAAATGGCGAAGAGCCTTAAACCGTCGCCACGTGGTGAACTGGAAATCACTGACATCAACCGTCTGTATATGGAGCAGGGCCGTCTGTCCGTTGCCATGATGGGACGTGGTTTTGCCTGGCTGGATACCGGTACACATCAGAGCCTGATTGAAGCCAGTAACTTTATTGCGACCATAGAAGAGCGTCAGGGACTGAAAGTTGCGTGCCCGGAAGAGATAGCTTATCGCAAAGGGTTTATTGACGCGGAACAGGTCAAATTACTTGCCAAACCTTTATCGAAGAATGCCTACGGACAGTATTTGTTGAAAATGCTTGAAGGCTACTGATTTAGTGTGTAGATGGGGACATTTAATTTTTAGATGATGCAAAAGCATCAGAAAGGGTGTTCCAGACACATCGTTTAATGAAGCACAGAGTTTTTAATTAACTGAAAGCTTGTATTATAAAAATGATTCAGGCTTTCAGTCTAAGTTAAAAATGAGAATATTAATACGTGAAAAAAAACATATTCTTCCTGTATTTTGTTCAGGCGTCTAATTATCTTTTTCCATTGTTGACGTTGCCATATTTAATGAGGGTTCTTGGCGCTGAATATTTCGGCGTTATGTCAATGGTGCAGGCATGGATTCAATATACTATAATTTTTGTGGATTATGGATTTAACTTCAGCGCAACCTTACTGATTGCGAGGAATAAAGAGAATCAACATTTGCTCAATAAAATATATACAGTAACGACTATTTCTAAGTTTTTACTGTTTATACTATTTTTACTCACTGCAGTTGTATATTCACTAGTATTTGGGCTGGATATTTACGCCAAATTATTTTTCTGTGGAATGTTTGCTGTTCTCGGTACTGTATTTTTCCCGATCTGGTTATTCCAAGGGCTGGAAAAAATGCAAGGGATTGTTGTAAGCACCACTATCGCAAAATGTTTTTCTTTGATTGCGGTATTCTTACTAGTAAGAGATTCGAATGATATTGACCTTGCGATTTTCAGTCAATCACTTGGAATGTTTTTTTCAGGGATTATCGCTATGGTATATATACGTAAAAATAAAATGGTGGCTTTTACGAAATGCGGGTTGTCAGATGTCTTGGCTTCGTTAAAAGGTGGGTTTGATTTATTTATATCGAATATCACGATCAGTTTTTATACCACCTTGAATGTCATTATCATTGGTTATTTTGTGGGGCCCGTGTATGCAGGCTACTTCTCAGCTGCAGATAAACTTAGGGTTGCTGCCCAAGGCCTGCTCACACCAGTACAGCAGGCCCTGTTCCCAAGAGTGAGTTCGTTGATAAGTAAAGGATCTGATTTTAAAGAGATTTTGAGCTTATATGGTAAAAAATTTATTCTGTTTGGGTTGTTCGTCTCTGTTTCCATTGCTGTAGTGGGATATCCAGTCTCGTTATTTTATTTTAGCGAGGAGTATCGGGTTGCATCATCTATACTACTTTTGATGTCCCCTCTACCGTTTATCGTTTCTATTGGTATAGTTTTTGGTCAATGGTGGTTGATTACCAATGACCATACTGCAGTTGTAAGAAATACATATATAAGAATTAGTGTTTTACATATTATTATGGCGATTGCTCTTATTCATTACGCACCTGTGTATGGTGTGACTATTAGCGTTTTACTGACTGAGATAATCATTTCTTGTTTATTTATTCGCTATTGTTATCGTATGGCTAAACAAAATGATAATATATCATAGTTAGACAGTAATGCTGGGTAATTGGTGTTATAAATATTAGCATTAAAGTTTAATAAATTGTTTTTAGTGTCATTAGGTTTGAGTAGTTAATATAAAGGAAATACTGATGAAAGTTTTAGCTTTTTATCTTCCACAATTTCATGAAATAGAAGAGAATAATAAATGGTGGGGGAAAGGTTTTACCGAATGGACTAATGTGAAAAAAGCAACACCATTATTTAAAAATCATTACCAGCCCAGAGTGCCAATGAATGCTAATTATTATAACCTTCTCAATAAAGAGACTTTGGAATGGCAGGCATCTCTAGCTGAAAAATATCACGTGGATGGTTTTTGTTTTTATCACTACTGGTTTAACGGAAAAAGATTGCTGGATAAACCTGCTGAGCTACTGCTAGAAAATAAAAACATTAATCTGCCATTTATGTTTGCATGGGCAAATGAACCTTGGACAAGAAGCTGGGATGGCAGTCATCGTGATGTCATTATGCCTCAGGACTATGGTAATGAAGAGGATTGGTTAGAACATTTCAATTATTTGAAACCATTCTTTGAAGATGAGCGGTATATGAGGCATAACGGTAAGCCGATATTTTTACTTTACCGTTCAGCAAGTTTTGATCGTTGCGCTGATTGGATTAATTACTGGCGTGAACTTGCCAGCAAAACCTCGTTTAGCGACATTCATTTTGTAACTATGCTAACAAGCTTCTCTCGTGATGAGCGGAAACTCGATTTTGATGCCGCTGTCAACTTTGAGCCAATGTGTACTTTTGGGCATAGTATGGGCGGAATAAGTGCTTTACCAAGAAAAATTTTTACCCGTATTAAACAGTTATCGAATGAAAAATTACAAACTAAATTTGCTGAACAGGTATTATCTTACCAGGCCGTATGGAATAAAATTTTAGAAAAAGAATTTTCCAGTACTGTTTATCCTGGAGCATTCGTTGATTGGGACAATACGGCGCGTAAGAAAAATAAGTATTTAGTTATGCGCGGTAGCAGCCCTGAAGTTTTCAAACAAAATCTTCAAAAGCTATATGATAAGTCTAAGTCCGCGAATACACCTTACTTATTCATTAACGCATGGAATGAATGGGCTGAAGGCACATATCTGGAACCAGACGAAAAACATGGTTATGCTTATCTTGAAGCTATTAAAGATATTGTTATTAAAAATAAAAATTAGTCAATTATCATAGTTACAAATCACTTCATTTAATGTGTAGCGATCAACGCACCCTTCTTATTTGAGATATTGGTTTAAGTAATGAGCCTGAATAAAAATGATATATGTGCTGTTATAGTGACGTATAATCCCAATGTTGACCATGTCATATCATTAATCAATAGATTAAACCATCAATTTTGTGATGCTATTGTTATTGATAATAGTACCTATAACAATGAAATTCTTCAAGCCAAACAAGGTTGCTCTTATATTTCTTTAGGCGGTAATAAAGGAATCGCTGAGGCTCAAAATATCGGAATCTTTGAATGTCTTAAAAATTCTTATAGATATATTATTTTCTTTGATCAGGACAGTAAGATAGAGAATGATTTTATTGCTTCTTTAAAAGAACCAATGGAAAAAAATCAGTATGAGATTTGCGCACCTGTATTTTATGATGAAAAAAAAGGCTTTGAGTACGCTATTACCGATATAAAAGAGAATGGACGACGTATTAAGCATTACTCGCATGGCAAAAGTGATATTTTCACCACCTCAACTGTAATTTCTTCAGGTACAATTGCCTGTAGTGATATTTTCAATAAAATTGGCGTTATGGACTCTGCTTTATTTATTGATTACGTGGATACAGAATGGTGTTTGAGATGTTTTTCGCAGGGAATAAAAGTCCATGTAATCCCTAAAGCTAAAATGCTCCATTCTATTGGTGATAATAGTTTTAATTTCATGGGATTCTGTGTGCCTGTTCATAGCGCAAATCGACGTTATTATCGGGTTAGAAATTCGATTCATTTAGTAAGATATCCCCATGTTCCAAAGCTTTTAGCTGCTCGGGAAGTACTATTTTCAATAATACATTCATTCCTTCTTATTTTGACTCAAAAGAATAAAAAAGAATATACGTCGACATTTATCTATGGTTTGCTCGATGGTCTACGTAATGTGAAGGGTGAAAATCCACGTTCTTTAAATAAATAATGTTATAAAATGAGTTTTTAAGCAATCTATTGAGATTTAAATGATGGAAAAAATAGCTGTATTGCTTGCTGTATACAATGGACGAAATTGGGTGGATGAACAAATTGAAAGTATATTAAAGCAAAGCGATGTTTCTCTTGACTTATATATAAATGTTGATCTGTCCACTGATAATTCATTTGATTATCTGGTGGGTAAGTATAGCTCATTGCCTAATGTTTATTTTTTACCTTATGGCAAAAGATATGGCTCAGCAGGAAAGAATTTTTATTATCTTTTATTAAATGTACCTTGTGACAAGTACAGTTATATTTCATTTTCAGATCAGGATGATATTTGGAATGTTGATAAATTAGCAAGCGCTGTCATTATTTTGAAAGGTAATAATTATGAAGCTTACTCGAGTAATGTCATTGCTTTTGATAAGCATAATACTAAAACATTAGTACATAAAGCACAGCCACAAGTTAAATACGATCATTTTTTTGAAGCTGCAGGACCCGGATGTACTTATGTATTTACGGCTAATTTAGCAAGTCAATTCATTAATTTCCTACGTAATAATAATGAAGCACAGAATGTTGAATTGCATGATTGGCTTTTATATGCCTATTCAAGACAGAATAATCATGCATGGTTTATTGATTCAAACCCATCTATGCTTTACCGTCAACATGATTCAAATCAAGTTGGTGCCAACAATTCATTTGCCGCATGGAAAAAAAGAATTAGTTTAGTAAAAAATAAGTGGTATAGGAATGAAATTAATAAATTAATAATACTATTAGGTAACAATGATACAAAAAAAATATTCAACAAAATGAATAATGGTTATTTTGGTCGTATGTGCCTTGCATTTCAGGTATGTAAATTTAGACGTCGTTTACGAGATAAACTTACGTTGATGGTTCTCTTTATTTTAAACATAGTTTAATAGGTTATTTTCTAATGAGAAAGATATTAATTAACCCCTTTCTAATGTTTGGATTAACCTTTTTATATGTGTTTATTTTTTTTAATATTGGTTTGTCAGATCTTTATTTAAAAAGCAATGATTATTCACTTAATCTTATCTTTGCTTGTTTTATTATCATATGTCTATTCCTGGGAGGGATATATCATTTAACCCTTTTATCATTAAATAAAAATTTGTTTCATACGTCGAAATTAATATCACAAAGAACGTTATCCAATTTTATACTTATTGTAGGTTTTATTCTTGAGTGCGCCAATAATGGAGGGGTTCCATTATTTTTAGTGCTTAAAGGTGCAATTTATGATTATACACAATTTGGTATTAAGACTTTCCATGTTTTTTATATGGGTTATCTATCGGCTTCTGCTGTAATTAATTTTGAACGCTATCTTTTGACAAAGAGTAAGTACTATTTAACCGCGCCATTATTAGCAATAATTATTACTATACTTATCTTGAATCGTGGTGCTCTTCTTTTGATATTGTTCCCTATTGCATTAATGTATATAGCTTCATTAAGAGTTAAAATAAAGATCAAACACTTTAGTTTCATAAGTGTTATGCTGATTATAGTTATTGTCGGTTTCGGTATTTTGGGTGATAAACGATTAATGTCATCTGGTTACCAGGATTCTGACGCGATTTTAAAAATAGGTGAGGCCAGCCCCGTTTTTGAAAATTTACCTACTGGCTTCTTTTGGGTGTACTTATATTCCACTTCCCCTTTCGCGAACTTAATGCTGCAAGCAAATCAAGGCAACTTGAATCAGGGTGATATAGGTGATTTTATGGCAACCTCTATCTATCCGGACTTTATTTCTAAATATACCAACCCTAATCTGGATGAAAGATTTTCACTTATAAAAATCACACCTGAGCTAAATGTTGGGACTGCATTTTGCATGCCTCTTATTACACTTGGTATCTCTGGGTTAATATTGTATTTTATATGGTTTTTGATTTTCAATGTTCTTTTTATATGGCTTAATAAAAATACCTATCTGCTGTCCACCGCAGCAACATTGACAACGATAGCTATATTTTTATCATTTAATAATATGCTTACATTCAGTTCTTGTGTTCTGCAAATAATATTTTTGACGGTATTTAGCCGTTTGAGGTGTGGACGAAAAATGGTGATGTAAAATCAAAAATATCCAATGATTAATAAATCATTCCATTAAAATTAAATTAAATTAAATTTATAACCCCACTAATACAATGCCAACGTATGCAAATAATGCTTGGCTTTTTCATTGTTTTGTATTAAAAATTTGATAATAATAACTCGTCGCACAATATTCAATATTATAGGAGTAAATAATGTCCAAACAACAGATCGGCGTCGTCGGTATGGCAGTGATGGGGCGCAACCTGGCGCTGAACATCGAAAGCCGTGGTTATACCGTCTCCGTTTTCAACCGCTCCCGTGATAAAACTGAAGAAGTGATTGCCGAGAACCCAGGCAAAAAACTCGTTCCGTTCTATACGGTTCAGGAGTTTGTTGAATCCCTGGAAACGCCTCGTCGTATCCTGTTAATGGTGAAAGCTGGCGCTGGCACTGATGCTGCCATCGACTCCCTGAAGCCGTATCTGGAAAAAGGCGACATCATCATTGATGGCGGCAACACCTTCTTCCACGACACCATTCGTCGTAACCGTGAGCTCTCTGCTGAAGGCTTCAACTTTATCGGTACCGGTGTATCCGGCGGTGAAGAGGGCGCGCTGAAGGGCCCATCTATCATGCCTGGCGGCCAGAAAGATGCATACGAGCTGGTTGCGCCAATCCTGACTAAGATTGCTGCTGTTGCCGAAGATGGTGAGCCGTGTGTGACCTATATCGGTCCGGATGGTGCGGGTCATTACGTAAAAATGGTTCACAACGGTATTGAATATGGCGATATGCAGCTGATTGCTGAAGCCTATTCACTGCTGAAAGGCGGCCTGAATCTCACTAACGACGAGCTGGCGCAAACCTTCACCGACTGGAACAACGGTGAACTGAGCAGCTACCTGATCGACATCACCAAAGACATTTTCACCAAGAAAGATGAAGACGGTAAATACCTCGTCGATGTGATCCTTGATGAAGCGGCAAACAAAGGTACCGGTAAATGGACCAGCCAGAGCTCCCTGGATCTGGGCGAGCCCCTGTCCCTGATCACTGAATCGGTCTTTGCACGTTATATCTCTTCCCTGAAAGAGCAGCGTGTCGCGGCTTCTAAAGTGCTGAGCGGTCCGCAGCCGAAACTGGCCGGTGATAAAGCGGAATTTATCGAGAAAGTTCGCCGTGCACTGTACCTGGGCAAAATCGTCTCTTACGCTCAGGGCTTCTCTCAGCTGCGCGCCGCGTCTGACGAAAACAACTGGGATCTGAACTACGGTGAAATCGCGAAGATCTTCCGTGCCGGTTGCATCATACGCGCTCAGTTCCTGCAAAAAATCACCGATGCCTATGCTGAAAACGCGGACATCGCAAACCTGCTGCTGGCACCATACTTCAAGCAGATTGCCGATGATTACCAGCAGGCGCTGCGTGATGTCGTCGCTTATGCGGTACAGAACGGTATTCCGGTTCCAACCTTCTCTGCAGCCGTTGCTTATTACGATAGCTATCGTGCCGCCGTGCTGCCTGCCAACCTGATTCAGGCGCAGCGTGACTACTTCGGTGCACATACCTATAAACGCACTGATAAAGAAGGTGTATTCCACACCGAGTGGCTGGATTAATCTGATTTAACTCAGTCATGTAGCGAAGCCCGGTGAACATCACCGGGCTTTTTTTATGTGTAATACCCTGCATTACCTCGGCTGATTCAACCGACACGCTAGAGCGCAGCATAAACCACTGTATTTATGCCTTTCTGTAGCCAGCCATACGCCTTGACATCAACTCGGCATACGAGGTAAAACCCCCAAAAGTTGCTTATTGCGGTGGGGCGGTAGTCGCTCCCGGACACTTAATCTAAAGAAGTTAACTCGATGAAAATAACAATCTCCGGAACAGGTTATGTGGGTCTCTCAAACGGGATCCTGATCGCGCAACACCATGAAGTGGTCGCACTGGATATCGTGCAGGCCAAAGTTGATATGCTGAACCAGAAGATCTCTCCTATCGTGGATAAAGAGATCCAGGAGTACCTGACAAACAAGCCGTTGAATTTCCGGGCCACTACAGACAAAGTTGATGCCTACAGCGGGGCCGATTTTGTCATCATCGCAACCCCAACTGACTACGATCCGAAAACGAACTACTTCAATACTTCAAGCGTTGAAGCGGTGATCAAGGATGTGACGGCAATTAACCCGAATGCGGTGATGATCATCAAATCGACCATTCCTGTTGGCTTCACTCAGTCGATCAAAGAAGAGCTGGGTATCGATAATGTCATTTTCTCACCAGAGTTTCTGCGTGAGGGCAGGGCATTGTACGATAACCTGCACCCGTCCCGTATTGTCATTGGCGAGCGCTCAGTGCGTGCGGAACGTTTTGCTGCGCTGCTGCAGGAAGGCGCAATCAAAAAGAACATTGACGTGCTGTTCACGGACGCGACAGAAGCGGAAGCCATTAAACTCTTTGCTAATACCTATCTGGCAATGCGTGTTGCCTATTTTAACGAGCTGGACAGCTACGCAGAGAGCCTCGGGCTGAACACCCGTCAGATCATCGAAGGTGTGTGCCTCGACCCGCGTATCGGCAACCATTATAACAACCCGTCCTTTGGTTATGGCGGCTATTGCCTGCCGAAAGATACCAAGCAGCTGCTGGCTAACTATCAATCCGTGCCGAACAATCTAATCTCTGCCATTGTGGATGCCAACCGGACGCGTAAAGACTTCATCGCTGACTCCATTCTGGCGCGTCACCCGAAAGTGGTGGGCGTGTACCGTCTGATCATGAAGAGCGGCTCGGATAACTTCCGAGCCTCCTCCATTCAGGGGATCATGAAGCGTATTAAGGCGAAGGGCGTACAGGTTATTATTTATGAACCGGTGATGAAAGAAGATGAATTCTTCCATTCACGTGTGGTTCGCGATCTGGAGGCCTTCAAAAAAGAGGCGGATGTGATCATCTCCAACCGGATGGCGGAAGAGCTCTCTGACGTGGCGGATAAGGTCTATACCCGCGATCTGTTTGGTAGCGACTGATACAGCAGTTAAAAAAGCCCGGCATTATCGCCGGGCTTTTTCTTATACCTTGTAAAATCCGCGGTACCAGTCAACGAAGTTTTTCACGCCATCCTTCACCGAAGTCTGCGGTTTAAAGCCGATGACCTCATACAGGGCGGAGGTATCCGCGCTGGTCTCCAGCACGTCGCCAGGCTGAATCGGCATCATGTTTTTGTCCGCTTCAATGCCTAACGCCTCCTCCAGCGCCGTGATGTAGTCCATCAGCTCCACGGGGGAGCTGTTACCGATATTATAAACGCGATACGGCGCGGAACTGGTGGCCGGAGTGCCAGACTCAACCGTCCATTCACTGTCTGCCTGAGGGATCACATCCTGCAGGCGAACAATGGCTTCAGCAATATCATCGATATAGGTGAAGTCACGCTTCATCTTGCCAAAGTTATAAACATCGATGCTCTTACCTTCCACCATGGCTTTAGTGAACTTAAACAGCGCCATGTCCGGACGACCCCAGGGGCCGTAAACGGTAAAGAAGCGCAGACCGGTCGTTGGCAGTCCGTAAAGATGTGAGTAGGTGTGCGACATTAATTCGTTGGCTTTTTTGGTCGCGGCGTAGAGCGATACCGGGTGGTCAACGGAATCGTCGGTTGAAAAAGGCATTTTACGGTTTAGTCCGTAAACAGAGCTGGAAGAGGCGTACAGCAGGTGCTGTACTTTATTGTGACGGCAGCCTTCCAGTATGTTCAGATGACCAACCAGGTTAGCTTCTGCATAGGCGTGCGGATTGTCCAGGGAGTAGCGTACGCCTGCCTGCGCGGCGAGATGAATGACGCGATCGAATTTTTCTTCAGCGAACAGGGTGGCCATACCTTCGCGGTCAGCCAGATCGAGTTTTTGGAAGGTGAAGTTAGCGGACGTCAAAAGATCAAGACGCGCCTGCTTCAGGTTCACATCGTAATAGTCATTGAGGTTGTCGATACCCACAACCTGATGACCCGCATCCAGAAGCCGCTTGCTGACATGTGCGCCGATAAAGCCTGCTGCGCCAGTGACCAGAAATTTCATAACTGTCCTCATCTATGACTTATCATGTCCGGTGCGTTAAGTACCGAATTTAGCGTATGATAACGCGATGCGCAGGGTTACCAAACATCATATTTTCGATATGCCTCATCGGATTCCTATAGATAATCCGAAAACAATCGATAAACTATATCCCAGACTTTATACTTTGCGCTTATTTGCATTCCAAGGACTATATGACTCACAACAATAACGTGGTCACGCGAAGCAGTGACCCTGAGCAGATTGATCTGATTGATCTTGTCGTCCAGCTGTGGCGGGGAAAATGGGTCATTGCTGCTTTTATCGCCATCGCATTGATTCTTGCAGGCGTGTACCTGGCTTTTGCTAAAGAGAAGTGGACTTCTACAGCAATCATTACTGAACCAGACGCTGCCCAAATAGGGAACTACAGTACTGCACTGAACATTCTTTTTGGTACCGCGGCACCAAAATTATCAGATATTCAGGAGACTGTAATTACCCGCTATAACGCCTCGTTCTCGGCGTTGTCCCAATCTCTTGAGAACCAGGTCGAACCGGAAAAGCTGACAATCGAGCCTACTGTTAAAGGCCAAAACTTCCCATTAAGCATTAACTATGTGAATAGTTCAGCCGAGTCGGCGCAAAAACAGGTGGCGAAGTATATCCAGCAAATTGATGAGCAGATTCAAAAAGAGCTTGAAGTTGACCTCAATGACAACATTAAACAGCAGGTTGCCACCCTGAAAGACGTGTTGAGTAATCAGGAAACTATTGCTCAGGAACAAAAAGACCTGCGCATCAAACAGATTTCAGAAGCGCTCAAGTACGCCGAGGCGGCAAATATTACCACTCCTAAAATTCAACAGACTCAGGATGTTACTCAGGAAACCATGTTTCTGTTAGGTACCGAAGCGTTGCAAGAAATGATCGCGCGTGAGACTTCACGTCCGTTAACATTCTCTGAAAGTTATTATCAGAACAAACAGAAACTGCTCGATATTCAGAAGCTGAAAATCGATCCGGAAACCATCCATGCCTATCGTTACGTGATGAAGCCGGATCTGCCGATTCGTCGCGATAGCCCGAAACGTTCAATCGTACTGGTTCTTGCGGTGCTGCTGGGCGGGATTATTGGCTCCGGCGTTGTCTTAGGCCGCAACGCGCTGCGTAACTATAACGCCAGAGCCTGATACAGATTCAACAGCTAAAAAAAACCGGGTTTCCCCGGTTTTTTTATTTGTGCCGCTGGCGCAGATTTTCAATCACCGTCGTTAAGTCCAGATCTTGATCCTGGAGCAGCACCAGCAGGTGATACATCAGGTCAGAGGCTTCATTGGTTAGTTCAGCCCGGTCGTTCACGGTGGCGGCCAGGGCTGTCTCAACGCCTTCTTCACCCACTTTCTGCGCGATGCGCTTGGTGCCGCTGGCATAGAGTTTCGCGGTATAGGAACTTTGTGGATCGGCCGTTTTACGTTCAGCCAGCAGCAGCTCCAGCTGATAGAGGAATAGCCACTGGTGGCTGGCGTCGCCAAAGCAGCTGCTGGTGCCCAGGTGGCACGTAGGCCCGATAGGGTTAACCAGCACCAGCAGCGTATCGTTATCGCAGTCAGGGGTGATACTGACCACATTCAGGAAATGACCTGAGGTTTCGCCCTTGGTCCACAGGCGCTGTTTGGTGCGTGAGAAGAAAGTCACTTTGCCGCTATCGACGGTCTTCGCCAGGGCGTCCTGATTCATATAGCCCAGCATCAGTACTTCACCGGACACCGCGTGCTGCACCACCACCGGCATCAGGCCGTCGGTTTTTTCCCAGTCCAGCTGCGCACGTTGTTGCTCTGTTAACATACCCTAATCTCCACGCCCTGATTCGCCAGGAACGTTTTTAACTCACCAATATTGATAATCTGCTTGTGGAATACCGAGGCCGCCAGCGCGCCGTCAACATCGGCATCACGGAAAGCTTCCAGGAAGTGCTCCATCGTGCCTGCGCCACCCGAGGCAATCAGCGGCACATGGCAGACGGCGCGCATCTTTTTCAGCTGCTCGAGGTCATAACCGTTGCGCACGCCGTCCTGGTTCATCATATTCAGGACAATCTCCCCCGCACCGCGCTTCTGCACTTCCTGTACCCACTCCAGTGTCTCCCACTGAGTCACGCGGGTACGGCTCTCATCGCCGGTGTACTGGTTAACGTGGTATTTGCCGGTGGCTTCATCAAACCAGGTGTCGATGCCGACCACAATGCACTGTACGCCAAAGCGATCCGCCAGACGGGTAATCAGTTCGGGATCGGCCAGGGCAGGGGAGTTGATGGAGATCTTATCGGCGCCAAAGGAGAGAATTTTGGCCGCATCGTCCGCCGATTTAATCCCACCCGCCACGCAGAAAGGAATGTCGATCACTTCCGCCACGCGCGCCACCCAGCTTTTATCCACCACGCGTCCATCGCTGGAGGCGGTGATATCATAAAAGACCAGCTCGTCAGCCCCTTCTTCCGCATAGCGTTTTGCCAGGGGAACGATATCACCGATGATTTCATGGTTGCGGAACTGCACGCCCTTCACAACCTGACCATCCCGCACGTCGAGACAAGGAATTATCCGTTTTGCCAGCATTGAATCGCCTCCGTCACAGTAAATTTTTCTTCCAGCAGGGCGCGACCAACGATAACCCCACGAACGCCCGTCCCGCGCAGGGCCGCGATATCATTTAAATCACCAATGCCGCCTGAGGACTGGAACGCCACCTGCGGATAACGGGCGCACACCTCTTCATACAGCGACACGTTGGAACCGGCCAGGGTGCCGTCGCGGGAGATATCGGTGCAAAGAACATGCTTCAGGCCCACCGGCAGATAGAGATCGACCAGCGCCTCCAGCGTCACGCCAGAGTTCTCCTGCCAGCCGCTGACCGCCACCTGTTTCTGACCCTGTTCATCAATACGCACATCCAGCGCCAGCACCAGGGCGTCGGCGCCAAAGCGTCTGAACCAGCCTTTTACCGTCTCGGGATCGTTCACCGCGGTGGAGCCGACCACCACGCGCGCCACGCCCGCGTCGAGCAGCGCCGCCACATCTTCTTCGGTACGCACGCCGCCGCCAACCTGCACCGGAACATTAACGCCCGCGACCAGTTTTTTCAGCAGTGGGATCTGGCGTCTGGCCGGTTCTTTCGCCCCGGTGAGATCAACCAGGTGCAGCACCTCGGCGCCCTGGGCGGCATAGTCCTGCAGTCGGGGCAGCGGATCGTTGCCATAGTCGCGTTGCTGGCCGTAATCGCCCTGGTGCAGACGGACAACCGTGCCGTCAATTAAATCTAAAGCAGGAATAATCATCACATCTCCAGGAAGTTTTTCAGCAGCTGCGCGCCTGCGGCACCGGAGCGCTCTGGGTGAAACTGCACGCCGTAGAAGTTATCTTTCTGCACCGCGGCGGTGAAAGGCTCGCCGTAATGACACTGAGCGATAGTGTGTGTGTTCACCGGCATTGCGTAGCTGTGCACGAAATAGAAGTACGCCCCGTCCTCAATACCACGGAACAGGCGATCGCCCGCTTTCGGGTAGACGCGGTTCCAGCCCATGTGCGGCAGAGGTAAACCGTGATCGGTCATTTTCGGCACGTCTTCATCAATAATGCCCAGCAGGTCCACGCCGTTGGACTCTTCACTGCGGCGGCCCAGCAGCTGCATGCCCAGACAAATTCCCAGCACCGGCTGGGTACAGGCTTTGATCAGTTCAACCAGTTCACGCTGGTGGATCTGATCCATCGCCGCCTGTGCCGTACCGACGCCCGGTAAAAAGAGTTTACTGGCGCGCAGCACCACATCCGGATCGCGGCTAACCAGCGGCTCGTAGCCGTGGCGGGCAATGGCTGATTTTACGGAGTTAAGGTTGGCACAGCCGGTATCGAGGATCACCACGTTCATTACAGCACTCCTTTCGACGACGGCAGCGTATCGCCTTCCACGCGAATGGCCTGGCGCAGGGTGCGGCCAAAGGCCTTAAAGAGGCTCTCCACGCGGTGGTGATCGTTCTTACCTTTGGTTTTCAGGTGCAGCGTCAGGCCCATGGCGTAGGAGAGGGAGCGGAAGAAGTGCTCAACCATCTCGGTGCTCAGGTCGCCTACGCGCTGGTAGGTAAAGTCAGCTTTATATTCCAGGTGCGGACGGCCAGAGATATCCAGCGCGCAGCGCGCCAGGCACTCATCCATCGGCAGCACAAAGCCAAAGCGGTTAATCCCGCGCTTGTCACCCAGCGCGAGCTTCAGCGCTTCGCCCAGCGCCAGGCCGGTATCTTCCACGGTGTGGTGATCGTCAATGTAGAGATCGCCTTTCACGCCGATCTCCATACGGAATCCGCCGTGGGTAGCGATCTGATCCAGCATATGATCGAAAAAGCCCACGCCGGTGTGGATTTTGCTGCCGCCTTCGCGATCCAGCCAGACCTTAACGTCGATCTGCGTCTCTTTGGTATTACGCTCCACGTGGGAGAAACGATCGCGTTTGGTCAGCTGCTCGCCAATCATCGCCCAGTTCAGGGCGTCACGGTGATAGCGCAGGCCCGTAATTCCCATATTAGCGGCCAGTTCTATGTCGGTAGCGCGATCGCCAATCACGTAGCTGTTGGCTTTATCCAGCGCCGCTTCGGCCAGATACTGCTCGACCAGCTTCACTTTCGGCTTACGGCAGTCGCAATTATCAGCGGGTAAATGCGGGCAAATCAACACTTCATCAAAGGCGACGCCCTGTGAGGTCAGGATCTGCATCATCAGATCGTGCGGGCCGTCAAAATCGGCCTGCGGGAAGCTGTCGGTGCCCAGACCGTCCTGGTTGGTGATCATTACCAGCTTAAAACCGGCTTTTTGCAGCTTAAGCAGCACCGGAATGACATCGGCTTCAAACGCCAGCTTGTCGAAACGATCGACCTGAAAATCCGAGGGTGGTTCCGAAATAATGGTGCCGTCACGATCGATAAAGAGGTACTTCTGGCTCATACTTTCTCCGCATTCAGGGCGCCGATAACGCGCTGGCTCTCTTCCCGGGTGCCTACGGTAATGCGTAAGCAGCCACTCAAAGAGGGTTGTTTGTTCTGGTCTCTAAGGATAATGCCCTGATCCCACAAAGATTTAAATACTGCACTCGAGGCGGTAAAACGCGCCAGAATATAGTTGGTTTCTGAGTCGAAAACCTGTTCAACGCAGGCAATGGTTTTAAGTGCGCTGACCAGATACTGACGCTCGTCAACGATCTGCGCCACGCGGCTGCGCATGGCCGTAATGCCGTCTGCCGACAGCGCCTGCGCGGCGATATCCGCCACTGGCGTCGAGAGCGGATAAGGCGCAATCACCTTCATCAGCAGATCGATCACCTCTTTATTCGCCAGGGTAAAGCCGCAGCGCAGCCCGGCCAGGGCAAACGCTTTTGACAGGGTCCGCAGGATCACCAGGTGCGGATACTCTGCCAGCCAGCCGGCCAGCGTCGCCTGGGGGCAAAACTCAATATAGGCTTCATCGGCGACCACCAGCGCTTTGCCGCGGGTCATCTCCAGCAGGGCGCGAATATCCTGCGGATTAATCAGCTGGCCGGTGGGGTTATTCGGGCTGCAGACAAAGACCACCTTCACGCCGTCGAGATTATCGGCAATACCCTGTAAATCAAGCTGCCAATTTTCCAGAGTTGGCACTTTACGTAGCTCAACGTTGAAGGTTTCGGCGCTGACGCTGTACATGCCGTAGGTCGGCGGGCAGTAGAGCACTGCGTCTTTACCCGGCTCGCAGAAGGCGCGGATCAGCAGTTCGATGCCTTCATCCGCACCGCGGCTCACCAGCACCTGCTCCGGTTTTACACCAGCGTAGGCCGCATAGTTTTCAATCACCGCTTTCGGCTGACACTCCGGGTAGCGGTTCAGCGTCTGCTGGGTCAGCTCAAAGGCGACAGGCGTCGGAAATTCATTGGCATTCAGCCAGACATCGCCATTGCCCCCCAGGCGGCGGGCAGACTGATACGGGGTCAGGGCGCGAACGTTGTCGCGGGCTAACTCTTCAATACTCATGCTTGCTCCTTCAGGGCGGCAACGCGCAGCGTCACGGCATTTTTGTGGGCGGTCAACCGTTCAGCGGCGGCCAGGGTTTCAATCGTCGCGGCAAGAGAGGCAAAGCCCTCGCGGCTAAGCTCCTGCACAGTCATGCGCTTCTGGAAATCCGCCAGCCCCAGGCTGGAGCAGGTGGCGGTATAACCGTATGTCGGCAGCACGTGGTTCGTTCCGGAAGCGTAATCCCCTGCGGATTCCGGGGACCAGTCCCCAAGGAATACCGAACCGGCGCTGGTGATGCTGTCGACCAGCTCACGGGCGTTGCGGGTCTGAATGATCAGGTGCTCCGGGCCATAGAGATTAGAAATGGCGATGCACTGGTCCAGATCCCGGGCGACAATCAGGCGGCTGGCAGAGAGCGCCTGACGGGCAGTCTCTGCCCGGGGCAGATCCGCGAGCTGACGTTCTACGGCTTCACCCACTCGTTTTGCCATATCTGCATCCGGTGTCAGCAGGATAACCTGTGAATCCGGGCCGTGCTCGGCCTGGGAGAGCAGATCGGAAGCGACAAAATCCGGGGTCGCGCCGCTGTCTGCAATCACCAGTACCTCCGACGGACCGGCTGGCATATCGATGGCCGCACCGTCCAGCCGCTGGCTGACCTGGCGCTTGGCTTCGGTGACGAAGGCGTTGCCCGGGCCGAAGATTTTATCCACGCGCGGAACGGACTCCGTCCCCAGCGCCAGCGCCGCAATAGCCTGCGCCCCGCCGACGTTGAAGATCTCCTGTACCCCGCACAGCTGCGCGGCATAGAGGATTTCATCGGCAATCGGTGGCGGAGAGCAGAGCACCACTTTACGGCAACCGGCGATACGGGCAGGGGTCGCCAGCATCAACACGGTAGAGAAGAGCGGAGCGGAGCCACCCGGAATATACAAGCCCACCGAGTCGACCGGACGGGTCACCTGCTGGCAGCGTACGCCGGGCAGGGTTTCCACATCGACAGTTTGTAGCTTTTGCGCAGTGTGGAAGGTATCAATATTCTGCACTGCGACGGCCATCGCCTGCTTTAACTCATCGCTCAGACGCGCTGCGGCCTCGGTAATCTCCTGCTCGCTGACCTTCAGCGCCGCGACGTCGGTTTTATCAAACTTAGCGCTGTACTCCCGCAGGGCGTCGTCGCCTCGGGTTTTCACATTTTCCAGAATCTCCGCCACGGTGCGGGTAATGCTCTGTGACGCGGAGATAGCCGGGCGCATCAGCAGGGCGCGCTGCTGTTCCGCGCTACAGGTGTTCCAGTCGATCACGGTGTTAAAGCTCATGGTTGTTACTCCATCATCTTCTCAATCGGCAACACCAGGATAGAGCTGGCCCCCAGCGCTTTCAGTTTTTCCATAGTTTCCCAGAACAGGGTTTCGCTGCTGACCATGTGCATCGCCACGCGCTGCTGATCCCCTGCCAGCGGCAGAATAGTAGGGCGTTCAGCGCCCGGCAGCAGGGCAATCACTTCATCCAGGCGTTCGGTAGGCGCATGCATCATGATGTACTTAGATTCACGGGCCTGGATCACACCCTGAATACGGGTCAGCAGACGGTCAATCAGCTGCTGCTTGGCTTCCGGCATTTCGCCGTCGCGCTGGATCAGACAGGCTTTGGAGCGGTAGATCACTTCCACTTCGCGCAGGCCGTTCGCTTCAAGCGTGGCGCCCGTGGAAACCAGATCGCAAATTGCATCAGCCAGACCGGCACGCGGCGCAACTTCAACAGAACCATTCAGCAGACAGGATTTAAACTGCACGCCCTTCTGATCGAGGTAGCGCTTCAGCAGGTGAGGGTAGGAGGTGGCAATTCGCTTGCCGTTCAGGGAAGCCGGGCCGTCCCACGGTTCGTCAGCCGCGGTGGCCAGCGACAGGCGGCAGCCGCCAAAATCCAGACGGCGCAGCGTGAAGTAGCGCGGATCTTCGCCCTGGGCGCGGCGGGTCAGCAGCTCTTCTTCCAGCACGTTTTCGCCAATGATGCCCAGATCCACCACGCCGTCCATCACCAGGCCCGGAATGTCATCGTCACGCACGCGCAGAATATCAATCGGCATATTCTCTGCCAGCGCAATCAGACGCTGCGTGTGCAGGTTAATTTTTATGCCACAGCGCGCCAGCAGTTCGCGTGAATCGTCGCTAAGACGACCTGATTTCTGCATAGCTATGCGTAAACGTGAATTATCTAACATTGTCGGTTCCTCATGATCCTGTTGTAACTTGCCTGAACACGGTCCAAAAAAAAGCCCCCGGAAGATGATCTTCCGGGGGCTTTTTCTTGCGTTCATGCACCACTGGAAGATCTAACTGTCTTCCAGCACACATCGCCTGAAAGACTAGTCAGGATGATGGTGATGATGGTGGTGTTTAAATTGAACGCGTGTCATAAAATTCTCGATGAATGCTTATTCATGTGATGTCGTTTAACCTAAACCACTTGCGCTATATAAAGCAAGGGCTTTTTTTAATCATTAAATGATTTCATATTAGCGCTATCAATTGTCAGTTCAGCGTGGCTGGCGTAGCCTTACAGCAGAGGCGTAATAGTCAGGAGAAAACGCATGAAAAAGGTCGCAATTGTCGGTCTGGGATGGCTTGGAATGCCGCTGGCTATGTCGTTACAGGCGCGGGGCTGGCACGTCACTGGCAGCAAAACCACCGCAGATGGCGTCGAGGCGGCGCGGATGTGCGGTATTGAGAGCGTTGAGTTGCGCCTTGAGCCGGAACTGGTATGCGACGCCGATGACCTGGACGCTCTGATGAATGTGGATGCGCTGGTATTAACGCTGCCGGCACGTCGCACCGGTCCGGGCGAAACCTATTATTTGCAGGCGGTGCAGGAAATTGTCGACAGCGCGCTGGCACACCATATTCCGCGCATTATTTTCACCAGCTCAACCTCGGTATATGGCGATGTCGAAGGTGCCGTCAAAGAAAATATGCCGCGCCAGCCGGTAACCTCCAGCGGGCGTGTTTTAAAAGAGCTGGAGGACTGGCTGCATAATTTACCCGGCACCCAGGTGGATATATTACGGCTTGCGGGGCTGGTTGGGCCTGGCCGTCATCCGGGGCGCTTTTTTGCCGGAAAATCAGCGCCTGACGGACAACATGGCGTCAATCTGGTACACCTTGAAGATGTTATTGGTGCGATTACTCTGCTATTACAGGCTCCAAAGGGCGGGCACATCTATAATATATGTGCGCCCTCTCATCCGACACGCAGTACATTCTATCCGGTGATGGCTCGTCAGCTTGGCCTGGCACCACCGCACTTTCACGATGCCCCTGGAGAGGGGAAGGGCAAATTGATTGATGGGAACCGCATCTGTCATGAACTGGGATTTGAGTATCTCTTTCCCGATCCGCTGGTTATGCCTATGGAGTAACGCCGCTGGCGGAGCGTAAGCGCACCACAAGGGGGTGAGCATGAAACCGCTGCTGGATGTCCTAATCATCCTCGATGCCCTGGAAAAAGAGGGGAGCTTTGCTGCGGCGTCGGCGAAGCTCTTTAAAACGCCCTCCGCCCTCAGTTATACCGTTCATAAGCTTGAAAGCGACCTCAACATTCAGATCCTCGACCGTACCGGCCACCGGGCGCGCTTTACCCGCACCGGAAAAATGCTGCTGGAAAAAGGGCGGGAAGTGCTGCATTCAGTACGCGAGCTGGAAAAGCAGGCCGTCAAACTGCATCAGGGCTGGGAAAATGAGCTGGTAATCGGCGTAGACGACACCTTTCCCTTTTCACTGCTCTCGCCGCTGATTGAAGCCTTCTATCAGCGACACAGCGTTACCCGGCTTAAGTTTATCAACGGCGTCCTGGCAGGCTCGTGGGAAGCGCTGGTGCAGGGGCGGGCAGATATCGTCGTCGGCGCATTACACGAGCCGCCCCAGCTCAGTGAATTTGGTTTTGCCTGTCTCGGGCAGCTCGAACAGGTCTTCGTCATTGCCCCGCACCATCCTTTAGCCCAGGAGCCAGAGCCAATTAACCGTCGGGTCATTAAAAGCTACCGTGCCATCGTGGTGGGCGACAGCGCTTTGCCTGGCTGCACCGCGTCATCGCAGCTGCTCGACGATCAGGAAGCCATTACCGTTTTCGATTTTAAAACCAAACTGGAACTGCAAATAAGCGGCTTAGGCTGCGGTTACCTTCCGCGTTATTTAGCTCAGCGTTTTATCGAAAGTGGGGCGTTAATTGAGAAGCAGGTGATGGCGCAATCCAGTTATGATTCAGTATGGATAGGCTGGAATGAACATACTGCCGGCCTCGCCAGTGCCTGGTGGCGGCAGGAAATTTTAGCAAATAGTGCTATTGCTGCTGTTTATGCCCAAAGCGAAGCCGGAAAATCAAGCAATTAGTATGAATTATTGTTTCAAATTGCCGTCGCACCCTTGCCTTTTCGCCTCAAACCAGGGCAAAATGCGCCGCTGCAAACATATAAATAATCGACGATATAAAAGGCGTCGGTTATTTTTTTTTGCATGTAAGAAAATCATTTAAATCCAAGAGGCCGGGCTTCGTACCGGATAGATATTTACTAAAATCCGACAGTTGTTGTCGCTGAGGAAGAAAGAAATGGGGCAATCATTCGCTTACGTGGCGGTATTCACCGTAAAGGAGAATAACTATGTCGCATAACGCAACTCCAAAAACCTCTCGCGTGGAATTACGTAAAACGCTTACGTTGATTCCGGTTGTTATGATGGGCCTTGCCTATATGCAGCCGATGACGCTGTTTGATACATTCGGTATCGTATCAGGCCTCACTGACGGTCACGTTGCAACGGCGTATGCCTTTGCGCTGGTCGCGATCCTCTTTACTGCGCTGAGCTACGGCAAGCTGGTTCGCCGCTTCCCGTCCGCAGGCTCTGCGTACACCTATGCTCAGAAGTCCATTAGCCCGGCTGTTGGCTTTATGGTGGGCTGGTCATCACTGCTGGACTACCTGTTCATGCCGATGATCAACATTCTGCTGGCAAAAATTTACTTCGAAGCGCTGGTGCCTTCCGTGCCGTCGTGGATCTTCGTTGTGGCGCTGGTGGCCTTTATGACCATCTCTAACCTGCGCAGCATCAAGACCGTTGCCAACTTCAATACCCTGATCGTTATCCTGCAGATGGCGATTGTGACGGTCATTGTCGGTCTGATCATCTACGGCGTTTCTCACGGTGAAGGTGCGGGTACGCTGGTAAGCTCACGTCCGTTCTGGTCTGAAGATGCGCACGTTGTGCCAATGATCACCGGTGCGACGATCCTCTGCTTCTCGTTCCTGGGCTTCGATGGTATCTCTTCTCTGTCTGAAGAGACGAAAGACGCAGAGCGTGTCATCCCGCGCGCTATCTTCCTGACGGCGCTGCTGGGCGGCATCATCTTTATCGGTGCGTCTTACTTCCTGCAGCTCTACTTCCCGGATATCTCTCGCTTCAAAGATCCGGACGCGTCACAGCCAGAAATCATGCTCTATGTTGCGGGTAAAACCTTCCAGTGGGGCGTGCTGATCTTCTCCAGCGTTACCGTACTGGCATCCGGCATGGCGGCGCACGCGGGCGTTTCTCGTCTGATGTATGTCATGGGCCGCGACGGCGTATTCCCGACGCGCTTCTTCGGTTATGTTCATCCGAAATGGCGTACCCCAGCATGGAACGTGCTGCTGGTCGGTGCGATTGCGCTGCTGGCGATTAACTTTGACCTGGTTACCGCTACCGCCCTGATTAACTTCGGTGCGCTGGTTGCCTTTACCTTTGTTAACCTCTCCGTGATCTCGCAGTTCTGGATCCGTGAGAAGCGCAACAAAACGCTGAAAGACCACTTCAACTATCTGCTTCTGCCGGTCTGTGGCGCGCTGACCGTGGGTGCGCTGTGGATCAACCTGGAAGAGAGCTCCATGGTTCTGGGTCTGATCTGGGGTGGTATTGGTCTGGTTTACCTGGCATGTGTGACTAAAAGCTTCCGCAACCCGGTACCGCAGTACGAAGACGTCGCCTGATTAATAGACCACAAAACCCGTAGGCCCGCGCCAGCGTAGTGCCGACGGGCAAAAAAAAGCCGGAGACATCGCCTCCGGCTTTTTTGCTTTCTCAGGTCACACAATCTCCTGCGCATACTGATACAGCGCTTTCAGCAGTGCCTGCTTCTCCGCATTGCCTTCATACTCACCGTAGAGCATCTCCAGCTCCTGGGCATAAGCCTGTAAATACTCCGGCGTAAAGACGTTACGGCGATGCTGCAACCAGCGCTCCTGCTCGGCCTCATCCAGCGTGCCGGGGAAATTTCGCGCGCGGTAGTTAAACATCAGCTTCCTGATACGCTCATCCACAAAGGTAATGTCCAGTGCGGGCAGGTTGCGGGGATCGGTCTGCAAAACGATGTTCATGGCATTGCGGTCCGCATCGCTGAAAAAGCCGTTATAGAGCTGGGCATCGACATTCTCAGAAGGAATAAATGGTTCCGCTTCAGCGAAGATCGCCACCGCTTTTTCCCGCACCTGCGGGTTTTCCCGCAGCAGCTTCAGGTTAGCCAGGCAGCGTTGACGATCGATGCCCAACCGCTCGGCATCGATCGGGCGCAGGGTGTTGGCTGGCGCCAGCACCGGACACTTATTGATATGCACCAGCTTCACCGGTACGGCGGCATCGTCACCCAGCGCCTCTTTCGGCGTATACAAACGCTCGCGAAGCTGGTCGCTGTCGAGCGTCAGCAGCGGGGTAATATCGCCAGCCAGATCCACCATAATCACCGCGTTGCGGTTGTCCGGATGCCAGGCCAGCGGGGCGACCCAGCTGGTGTTGCCTCGCCAGGCGCCAAACATCCCGGAGATGTGCATCAGCGGTTTCATCTGCGGCACATCAATCAGAGTGGTTAATTTTTGCTTGCTGCGATGGCTTAGCAGATATTCAAACAGCTTCGGCTGTCGGGTCTTAACCAGCTTCGCCATCGCAATGGTGGCATACACATCCGCCATGGCATCATGGGCATTACTGTGTTCAATGCCGTTCGCGCGGGTCAGATGCTCCAGACGGAAGCTGGGCAGCCCGTCGTCGTTTTCCGGCCAGTTAATCCCCTCCGGACGCAGGGCGTAGCAGGCGCGCATCACGTCGAGCAGATCCCAGCGCGAATTACGGTTTTGCCAGCTCCAGGCGTAGGGATCGTAGAAGTTACGGTAAAAAATATGGCGGGTTACTTCATCATCGAAGCGCACGTTGTTGTAGCCCACCACGCAGGTGTTGGGCACGGTGAACAGGTCGTGAATGCGACGGGCAAACTCCGCCTCATTCACCCCTTTCTCGCGGGCCTCCTGCGGCGTAATACCGGTCACCATCACTGCCCCCGGCTGGGGTAAATAGTCATCGGCCGGTTTGCAATAGAATACCTCCGGCTCGCCAATAACGTTGAAATCCGCATCGGTGCGGATGGCAGCAAACTGGGCAGGGCGATCCAGCGAAGGGCTGGTGCCGAAGGTTTCGTAATCGTGGAATAAAAAAGTCGGGCGCGCGGCGGAGTCAGACACCAGTAATACCATCCTGTTTATGAGTGACACTGCTATGGTAAACCATCCGGCCAGGCACGCCGAAGAAAAAGCGCTGTCCACCTGCAAATTTGCGACCTGGTATCCGGGAAAAACATGCGTGCTGTCACATTTTTTTGCAATTATTCCAGGTATCCAGCGGGAAACTTCCGTAAAAAGGGCAACGATTTTAAATGACCTGAGGATATACCGTTGAAACGCCGTCTGTTTATTGCTGTTTCTTTACTCACTTTGAGCATTTCATCCGCGCTGGCTGCCGACCCGATTAATTATGCGCCGCAGCCGCCAGCTATCCAGGCGGGTTCCTGGGTGCTGATGGACTATACGACGGGACAAATTTTAACGGCGGGCAACGAACATCAGCAGCGCAATCCGGCCAGCCTGACCAAGCTGATGACCGGCTATGTGGTTGACCGCGCGATCGACAGCCATCGCATTACGCCGGACGATATGGTGACCGTAGGCCAGGACGCGTGGGCCAAAGGGAACCCGGTTTTTAACGGCTCCTCGCTAATGTTTTTGAAAGCGGGTGAACGGGTCTCCGTGCGCGACCTCAGCCGCGGACTGATTGTCGATTCCGGGAATGACGCCTGCGTGGCGCTGGCCGATTACGTGGCGGGCGGACAGCCGCAGTTCGTCAATATGATGAATGATTACGTTAAAAAGCTGAATTTGCGCGACACCCACTTTGAAACGGTACATGGTCTCGATGCGCCGGGCCAGCACAGCTCCGCTTACGATCTGGCGGTGCTCTCCCGCGCCATCATCCACGGCGAGCCGGCGTTTTACCATATGTACAGTGAAAAGAGCCTGACCTGGAACGGTATCACCCAGCAGAACCGGAACGGTCTGCTGTGGGACAAGTCGCTCAGCGTGGATGGCCTGAAAACCGGACACACCTCTGGCGCCGGCTTTAACCTGATCGCCTCTGCTGTTGACGGTGAGCGCCGTCTGATTGCTGTCGTCATGGGGGCTGAAAGCCCAAAAGGCCGCGAGGATCAGGCGCGCAAACTGCTCCACTGGGGCCAGCAGAATTTCGATACCGTGCAGATCCTGCGTAACGGTAAGCAGGTGGGCAACGAGCGCATCTGGTACGGCGATAAAGAGCGTATCTCGTTAGGTACCGATCGGGACTTCTGGCTGGCACTGCCAAAGGCGGAGCTGCCGAACATCAAGGCGAAGTATGTCCTGGATAAGAAAGAGCTCGAAGCACCGATTGCCGCCCATCAGCGGGTCGGGGAGATCGAACTGTACGATCGCGATAAAGTGGTAGCCCACTGGCCGCTGGTGACGCTGGAGAATGTGGGTAAAGGCGGGATGTTCTCGCGGCTGAGCGACTATCTGCACCATAAGGCGTAGCGCCTGGAGGAGCAGGCTGGCGACAGTGCGAGCCTGCTCCCATAATAGACAGGTCATTATTGTTAAACCGCTTTTTTCTGCATTACAGTGTATGTATATACAGTAAACAATCGGAGGCAGCATGGACTACAGCATCACGCACCAGAATAAACGCAAAATTGCCGGTTTTCATATGGTTGGCCCGTGGGAGCAAACCGTTAAGCAGGGTTTTGAACAACTGATGATGTGGGTAGAGGGGCGTCAGATCCAGCCGCTGGAGTGGGTGGCGGTCTATTATGATAACCCTGACGAAGTGCCTGCCGAAAAACTACGCTGCGACACGGTTGTCACCGTGCCGGACGATTTTGTTATTCCTCCCAACAGTGAAGGGGTGATCCTGACCGAAGTGGCGGCAGGCGACTACGCGGTGGCGACGGCCCGCGTTGAGAACCATGATTTCGCCACGCCGTGGAATCGGTTTTTCGACAGTCTGCTTGAGGATGTCGATTACCAGATCGCGCCAAAAGCCTGTTTTGAACGTTATCTGAATGATGGGAATGTCGACGGCTACTGGGATATTGAGATGTTTATTCCGGTACAGAGCCGCATGGCATAACGGTTCCTTAATGCCCACACTTAACAGGGTTTTTCTGCCGGGGAGCACAACTCCGGCAGAAAACGCAGTACAATCAGGGTTTGCCGTAAAGCTGGAGAGCGTGTGCGCCCCGACAAATCTCTAACGCCTTTTGAAATTCGACTGTATCGTCATTACCGCATCGTACATGGATGCCGTATCGCGCTGGCGTTTATCCTCACTTTTTTACTGGTGCGTCTGCTGGCCGTGCCGGAAGGGACATGGCCGCTGATCACCCTGGTGGTCATCATGGGGCCGATCTCCTTTTGGGGGAACGTCGTTCCGCGCGCGTATGAGCGCATTGGCGGCACCATTCTGGGCTCGGCAATGGGGTTAATTGCCCTGAAACTGGAGCTTATCTCTCTGCCGTTGATGCTGCTGTGGTGCGCGGCGGCCATGTTTCTCTGCGGCTGGCTGGCACTGGGCAAACGACCCTATCAGGCGCTGCTTATCGGTATCACCCTTGCGGTGGTGATTGGTGCGCCGACCGGGGATATGCAAACTGCGCTTTGGCGAAGCGGTGATGTTATCCTGGGGTCATTGCTGGCGATGCTCTTTACTGGCATCTGGCCGCAGCGGGCCTTTTTGCACTGGCGTATTCAGATGGCGAACTACGTCACCGCCTTTAACCGGGTCTATCAGGCGGGCTTTTCCCCCAACCTGGTGGAACGA
The DNA here is from genome assembly GCF_055805075.1 of Leclercia sp. GHBNCSD. Classification (NCBI taxonomy): domain Bacteria; kingdom Pseudomonadati; phylum Pseudomonadota; class Gammaproteobacteria; order Enterobacterales; family Enterobacteriaceae; genus Leclercia; species Leclercia sp. GHBNCSD. The sequence goes on from NZ_JBQVYO010000001.1 coordinate 3,644,085, forward strand.
CCACGGCTGGAAAAACACCTGCAAACCATCCTCAACGATGTGGTCAAAATGCGCGGTCTGATTACCCCGGCCAGCAAAGAGACCCATATCCAGAAAGCGATCTTTGAAGCGATCCAGACCGTGAGCCGCAATCTTGTCTGCATGCTCGAGCTACAGATCAACGCCCACTGGTCCTCCCGGGCCAGCCATTTTGTGATGCTGAATGCCCGGACCTTAAAAGAGACGCAGCAGATGACACAGCAAACGCTGCTCACCATTGCCCATGCGCTTTATGAAGGCAATCCGCAGCCCATACTGGCGAACACCGAGCGGCTGAACGAAATCGTTGCCGAGCTGCGTCAGCTGATCAACGATCATCACAATGAAAACGTGGCGGAAACGCCCATACACGGCTATGTATGGTTGAGCATGGAACTTGCTCGCCAGCTGGAATTATTGTCGCATCTAATCTGCCGGGCATTGCGCAAATAAAAAGCGGCTATGCAGGGTTGTGTTGTCTGCTGCTTCGATTCAGCAGAAATTGAGGTTATGATAGGGACAACGGAAAATTATTGTCATCAGCAATCGCTGTCAGTAAGGTTAATGCTATCGCGGTTGTTTAAACGAATCCGAATCTCACATTATCAGGGGTGTAAAAATGGAAACAACTAAGCCTTCGTTCCAGGATGTTCTGGAGTTCGTCCGCCTGTTCCGCCGCAAGAACAAACTGCAACGTGAAATCCAGGACGTTGAGAAGAAGATCCGTGACAACCAGAAGCGTGTTCTGCTGCTGGACAACCTGAGCGATTACATCAAGCCAGGCATGAGCGTTGAAGCAATCCAGGGCATCATTGCCAGCATGAAAAGCGACTACGAAGACCGCGTAGACGACTACATCATCAAAAACGCCGAGATCTCTAAAGAGCGTCGCGAGATCTCCAAGAAACTGAAAGTTATGGGCGAGATGAAGCACGCGGAAGCCAAAGGCGAGTAATCACCGCCAAAAAGCAAAGCCCTCCGACCTGTCGGGGGGCTTTTTTTTGGGCGCCGGTCTACCGTCATCAGAAAAGCAAAAAGCCTGCTCGAAAGCAGGCTTTTTAAATGTGGCTCCTCTGACTGGACTCGAACCAGTGACATACGGATTAACAGTCCGCCGTTCTACCGACTGAACTACAGAGGAATCGTTGTGGAGCGTTATCTTAGCGGCGAAAAAACTTTTGTCAAACCTGATCTTAGTCCGATTCGACCAACTGCCGATTCTGTCACCAGTTTGTCGTAATTCCCTACATATTTTTGTGGGAAATACTTTGCAGGATCTGCATTTCTCCCTCATTATTTGAAATGTAGTTTCAACTTTCTCTTTAAGGTCCACTTTGAACGTCACCTCCGCTTTACGCCAGGCCGTGATGCGCACGCGCTGGTATAGCAAACGCAAGAGCTACAAAGTTCTCTTCTGGCGCGAAATCACCCCCCTTGCCGTGCCTATCTTTCTGGAAAATACCTGTGTACTGCTGATGGGTGTGCTTAGCACTTTCCTGGTCAGCTGGCTCGGTAAAGAGGCGATGGCGGGTGTCGGGCTGGCCGACAGCTTCAATATGGTCATTATCTCCTTCTTCGCGGCGATAGACCTCGGTACCACGGTGGTGGTGGCCTTTAGCCTGGGCAAGCGCGATCCGCGCCGGGCCAGGGCTGCTGCGAGGCAATCGCTGGTGATCATGACGCTGTTCTCCATTGTACTGGCGGCGGTGATCCACTATTTTGGCGAAGAGATTATCGATGTGGTGGCTGGGGAAGCGACCGGAGAAGTAAAAGCTCTGGCGCTGTCGTATCTCGAAATGACGGTGCTCAGCTATCCGGCCGCGGCGATTGCGCTGATTGGCAGCGGGGCGCTGCGTGGGGCAGGGAACACCAAAATTCCGCTGTTGATAAACGGTGGGATGAACATCCTCAACATTCTAATCAGTAGCGTGCTGATTTACGGGCTTTTTTCCTGGGACGGGCTCGGTTTTATCGGGGCCGGTCTGGGTCTGACTATCTCCCGCTACATTGGCGCCATCGCCATTATTGTGGTGCTGGCGGTTGGTTTTAACCCGTCACTGCGCATCAGCCTCAAAAGTTATTTCAAGCCGCTCAACTTCGCCATTATCTGGGAAGTGATGGGGATCGGCGTCCCCGCCAGCATTGAGTCGGTGCTGTTCAACGGCGGCAAGCTGTTGACCCAGATGTTCGTGGCGGGAATGGGTACTGACGTGATTGCCGGTAACTTTATCGCCTTCTCCATTGCCGCGTTGATCAACCTGCCGGGTAACGCGCTGGGTTCCGCCTCCACTATCATTACCGGTAAACGGCTCGGGAAAGGGCAGATAGGCCAGGCGGAGCGCCAGCTGCGCCATGTCTTCTGGCTTTCGACAATCGGGCTCACGGCCATTGCCTGGGGCACCGCGCCGTTTGCCAGCCTGATGGCGTCGTTCTACACCCATGAGCAGGATGTAAAAGACGTGGTGGTTATCTTAATCTGGCTGAATGCCGCCTTTATGCCCATCTGGGCGGCGTCGTGGGTGCTGCCTGCCGGGCTTAAAGGGGCGCGGGACGCCCGTTTTGCCATGTGGGTTTCGATGCTCGGGATGTGGGGCTGCCGCGTAGTAGCAGGTTACACCCTGGGGATCATGCTGGGTATGGGGGTGGTGGGTGTCTGGCTGGGGATGTTCCTCGACTGGACGGTTCGCGGCGCGCTGTTCTACTGGCGAATGGTCAGCGGGCGCTGGTTATGGAAATATCCGCGGCCTGTGCGTGAAAATGTGGCGGCGATCCCCGCAGAACGGATAGTGAATGCGCAAAGTGGGGAATAAATCGGCAAACGATGCAAAATCTGCATTCTGCCTTTGACAACGCCAGGTGGCATCGTTAATATTCGCCCCGTTCACACGATTCCTCTGTAGTTCAGTCGGTAGAACGGCGGACTGTTAATCCGTATGTCACTGGTTCGAGTCCAGTCAGAGGAGCCAAATTTTAATCTTAAGAGAGCGCAGTGACTCTTAGGATGCTTTAAAGCCAGATTAACCCGGCCATCTGAGTAAGATGGCCGGGTTTTTTGATCTCTGTCGCTTTTGCGGCCTGGTCGGGAACTTCACGCTCCGTTGGCCGTTTCTGATCCCCCATGGTCTCCTTCACTGATACCGCTATTCGCAAGCTCAGCCTCGTAGATAAATCCTTCACATCCGGCAAGCACCCGCGCAGTCAGTTCCAACCCTTACTGATATTTTCTTCGAATGCTTAATCCTCGAAAGCTTTTATAGCTTCCTGATAGATCACCTTAAAGAAACAGTCATCACGACCCAGAAATTTCTATTTCCAGATGATTAAGGCGTTATTAAATTACACCAATTATAACGGATAATAACATCTTCGCTTTTGTAGCTGACATAAATAAAGATAAAACAAGAATAATATAATTACAGAACTATTAGTAACAATGGCAACGATCTTATTAATACAAATGATTTTATCATCACTGCAATTAATACCAACGAGCATAAGCAGTAATGAGTAATAATTTTAACACCGTCGCCAAACCAGGGGGCAATCTTTGTAATCTGGCATGTGATTATTGTTTCTATCTTAAAAATAATGTGTCCCGTCCTGCCTGTACCGTAATGGATGACGAAACGCTGGGAGCCTATATCCAGAATACCATTGCGTCGACACCCTCTATGAGCGTGGAGTTTTGTTGGCAAGGTGGTGAACCCACATTATGTGGGCTGGCGTTCTTTGAACAGGTGGTTGCGCTGCAACAGCGTTACCGTGGTAACAAAACCATTCACAACAGCCTGCAAACCAACGGCATTCTGCTTGATGATAAGTGGGCCCGTTTTCTGAAAGAGAACGATTTTCTGGTGGGGTTATCAATTGATGGGCCCGCTTCACTTCACGACGCATGGCGTAAAACGCGTGCGGGAAAGCCCTCCTGGAAAAAAGTCGTACAGGCAATTCGCTGCCTTCAGCAGCACGATGTCCCGGTTAACGCCATGGTGGTGGTCAGCCATCAGTCTGAGACTCAGGGACAGACCCTCTACCGTTGTCTGACCCGGAAACTGGACCTCCGCCATATTCAGTTCATTCCTCTCGTTGAACCTGCGTTTCCCTGGTCAGTGACGCCAGAGGGCTGGGGGGAATTTTTGTGCGCTATTTTCAATGAATGGCTGGAACAGGATGTCGGAGAGGTGTTTATCCAGTTTTTTGACAACCTGCTTGGCGTATGGACAGGGCAGCCCGCAACACTTTGTACAATGCAACCGACCTGCGGACAGAGCTTACTGGTTGAAAAAAATGGCGATGTCTACAGCTGCGATCACTTTGTCTCACCGGAATATAAGCTGGGCAATCTTAAACAGGACTCAATGGCCGTTCTGGCCAGTTCGCCGTTTCAACGGCAGTTTGGGCAAGAAAAGGCCCGGCTTTCCTCACGCTGTATGAACTGTCACTGGCGCTTTGCCTGCCATGGCGGATGCCCTAAACACCGTATTATCGCCGAGGGCAACGAGGCACAGAATTACCTCTGCGAAGGCTATTTAGCTTTTTTCCGCCATATCACACCCTATATGAACGTCATGAGAACGCTTCTATTAAATCACCAGCCGCCCGCATTGGTGATGAAAATTGCCCCGGAAATCCGGGCGCAGGTAGTAAAATTAACGGAGTCTGGAGAATGAAAGAAAAGAATATAATAAATGAAAATCGTCGTGATTTATTAAAAGGCCTGGGGATTGCCGTTGTTGCCAGTCTGTTGCCAGAAACCGGAAATGCAGCGCAGAGCTGTGCTGAAACTAAACCTGCCTGGGATAGGCCGTTTACAGGTAAAATTCCGGAAACCCTCCCTGAAGGCTATAACATTTTATTGATAACCTGCGATCAGGAACGTTTTTTCGATCGTTATCCCTTTCCTGTGCCTGGACGTGAGCGGTTGATGAAAACAGGGGTGACTTTTACCAATCACCAGAATACGGCCAACGTTTGTACACCTTCACGGTCAGTGATGTATACCGGGTTACATATGCCGCAAACCCGCATGTTTGATAACCTTGGCTTTCCATGGATGAATTACGATCTTGATCCTGAGCTCCGCACCGTCGGTCATATGATGCGTGAACTGGGCTACTACTCCGCTTACAAAGGAAAATGGCACTTAACACGGGAAATCGATCAGCCTGTTGCTGGGAAATCGGTAGAAGATATTGATATTGCAGAAATCCCAACGCCTCGCCTGAACCAGATTATGGAAGAGTATGGTTTTTCTGACTATCACGGTATTGGCGATCTTATTGGTAAAAGTAAAGGCGGCTATTTCTTTGACTCGGTGACCACAGGGCAAACGATAAGCTGGTTACGTAATACCGGGCGCCCGCTGAATGATGAGAACAAACCCTGGTTTGCCGCCGTTAATCTGGTTAATCCACATGATGTGATGTTTATCGATACTGATGAAGCGGGTGAAAAAGTGCAATGGAAAGGCCCAATGGATAAAGAAAATCATACATTGCTCCCGACACAGCCGCCGCATAATAAAATTTATCAGCAGAGCTGGCCTGATTATCCTCTTCCGGCCAACCGCCACCAGGCATTTGACGAACCCGGAAGACCTGCCGCACATAAAGAGTATCAGAATGCCCGGGCCGTCATGGAGGGGCAGTTTCCAGACGAAGATCGCCGCTGGCGCAAATTGCTGGATTATTATTTCAACTGTATTCGCGACAATGACCGGCATCTTGAGGCTATTCTCAACGAACTGGATAATCTGCTCCTGACCGATAAGACCATCATCGTTTTTACCGCAGACCATGGGGAATTAGGCGGGGCACATCAGATGCATGGCAAAGGTTCATCAGTTTACAAAGAGCAGATTCACACCCCGATGATTATCCGCCACCCCGCTTATCCGGGAAACAAACGTTGTAATAGTTTAACCAACCATCTGGATTTAGTGCCGACGCTGGTGGGTCTGACCGGATGTGATATAGAAAAACGCAGTAAAGTTCTGGCTGGCAGGAAAGGCCGCGATATGAGCGTACTGCTTAGTCAGCCAGAAAGAGCAGGTGTACATACCCTTCGCTCTGGCTCACTTTATTGCTATGGGATGATCTTATATATGGATGCGAAATATACTGCACAATTCAGAGCGCTTGCAGCCCAAAAGCTTCCCCATGAGGAGTTCAAAAAAGAGATATCTAAAATAGCGCCTGATTTTAAGCACCGCTCCGCTATCCGAATGATTAATGATGGTCAGTATAAATTTGCTCGCTACTTCTCCCTGAAACAGCATAATACTCCAGTGACACTGGAAGCATTGCTGGATAATAACGATGTTGAACTCTTCGATATCGTCAACGATCCCGATGAAAACCATAATCTGGCTACAGAGCCGGAACGCTATCGCGATCTGATCATAAAAATGAACGACAAATTAAATCAGCTGATCGCGGATGAACTCGGTGTGGATGATGGCAGCTATATGCCACTATTTGATGGAAGCCACTGGAATCTGACGGCTTCAGAAATGTACCAATATATGCGTGATTAACATCTTTCCGCTTCCCTGAAAATGGGTCGGTAAACCGAAAACGGTAACCCGAAGGTTACCGTTTCTGGTCTTTGTGCTTTAACCGTGTACGCGAACAGGCGCCGTGGCCGCGATCAGCCATGGGCGCGCCTCACTGTTAACGTGCGGCGAGAGTGCCTCACGCACCTGGTGATGATAATCATCCAGCCATTTAATCTCTTTTTCGCTCAGCAGATGCAGATCCACCTGACTCAGGTCGATGGGGACCAGCGTCAGCGACGCAAAGCGGCAGAAGCCCGGTACGCTCTCCACCACCTCTACCTGATTTTCAATGCGAATGCCATATGCATCGGCCAGGTAATAGCCCGGCTCGATGGTGATGATATTTCCCGCCACCAGTGGCCAGGGGTTAACCTTCTTCGCGATACGCTGCGGATTTTCATGGATCAGCAGCTGATGACCCACGCCGTGTCCGGTGCCGTGATCAAAATCGAGCCCCAGCCCCCACAGCTCACGCCGCGCGAACGCATCGATCTGATGCCCGCAGGTTCCGGACGGGAATTGCAGGGAAATAAGCGAGAGAAAGCCTTTTAGCACGGCGGTGTAATGCAGACGGCACTGGTCGCTCAGCGGCCCGAAAGCCAGCGTGCGCGTGGCGTCGGTCGTGCCGTTGTGATACTGCCCGCCGGAATCATTGAGGTAAAAATGATTGCGGGTGATAGCCGCATTAGTCTGCTCGCTGGCGTGGTAATGGCACATCGCCGCATTGCTGCCAGAGGCGGAGATAGTGGCAAAACTCTGCTCGATAAAGCCCGGTCGCTGCTGACGGAAGAGAAGCTGCTGCGCCTGGGCTTCCAGCTCGGTAATGGGTTGACCAGAGGCTTCGCGACGCGGCACCTCGTGCGCCAGCCAGGCCAGGAAATTGACCCATGCCACGCCATCCTGATGGTGGCTGTCGCGGTAGCCCGCCAGCTCAATCGGGTTTTTGTACGCTTTTATCGCGGTGATCGGGTCAGCGTGCCAGAGAATCTCCCCCTGCGGCTCTACGGCAAAGCGCAGGGCGACAGGGGCGGAATCAGCATCCACCATCACGCGCTTACCGGCGCACAGCTGCTGGCTTTGCGACAGAAAATCGGATTCAGGCGCCAGCGTCAGGCTCTCCAGCAGCGCGGGCGGAAGCGCGCGGGTTTTTTCAGGCGTGACAAACCACGTCACCGCGCCGTCGCGGCTCAGCAGGGCAAACGAGTTCGGTACCGGGCTCGTCGGAATATCGCTGCCGCGTACGTTCAACAGCCAGGCGATGTTATCCGGCTGGGTGATGGCCAGATAATCGGCGTGCTGTTCTGCCAGAATGGCAGCAACGCGCTGGCGCTTGTCGGTACTGCTTTCACCGCTGATCTCCACCGGCATTTCGCGGATGGCACCCGCAGGCGGGGCCGGACGATCCTGCCAGAGGGTATCAAACGGCGATGCATTCAGGGCGACAAGCTCACAGTGACTGGCATTGAGTGCTTCATACTGGGTATGGGTCATCAGCATCGCTTCAAAGGCGATACGCGCCCCGGGCTTCATGTTCTGCTGTAACCAGTCTGCCAGCGGATCGTTGTGCAGATGCAGGATCTCAATCTCGGCCAGATTAACCTGTTCCCGGGCCTGAACCTGATAGCGTCCATCAACAAACAGCAGGGCGCGATCGCGCAGGATCAGGGCGTGTCCCGCCGAGCCGTCAAAGCCGGTCAGCCAGGCGAGAATATCGTCATGAGGGTGGCAATATTCGCTCTGAAAGGCATCGGCGCGGGGGACGATAATGCCATCCAGCGCCTGGGTCTCCAGCCACTGGCGCAGGGTGGATAGGGGTGAGGTGGTTTGCATAACTTTCCTTTTTTATGATCAGCGGAACGGCGGCTCGTTAAAGGTACGCAGTTTACGCGAGTGCAATTTATCCCCTTCGGCGCGCAGCAGATCGATAGCGCGAATGCCAATCTGCAGATGCTCGGAGATCGCCCCCTCGTAAAAACGGTTTGCCTGGCCGGGAAGTTTAATTTCCCCGTGCAGCGGCTTGTCGGAGACGCAGAGCAGAGTGCCGTAGGGTACGCGGAAGCGGTAACCCTGAGCGGCGATGGTGGCGCTCTCCATATCAATCGCCACCGCGCGGCTCAGGTTAAAGCGCAGCGCCGAGGCCGAGTAGCGCAGCTCCCAGTTACGGTCGTCAGTGGTAACAACCGTGCCGGTGCGCAACCGTTGCTTAACTTCTTCTCCCGGCATGCCGCTCACCTCTTTGGTGGCGTCGTACAGCGCCCGCTGCACTTCGGCGATGCTTGGGATCGGAATGTCCGGCGGCAACACCGCATCCAGCACATGGTCGTCACGCAGATAGGCGTGGGCGAGCACGTAATCGCCAATCAACTGGCTCTCACGCAGGCCGCCGCAGTGACCAATCATCAGCCAGACGTCCGGGCGTAGCACGGCGAGGTGGTCGCAGATGGTTTTGGCGTTCGACGGGCCCACGCCAATGTTAATCAGGGTGATGCCCTGACCGTCGGCGGTGACCAGGTGCCAGGCGGGCATCTGGTGTTTTTTCCACGCCAGGTCAGAAATGGCCTGCTCCGGCGCTTCGGTTTCGGCGGTGATCCAGATCCCGCCCGCGCAGGAGAGAGCAATATAGGGGCTGTTGGGATCGAGGATCTGGCTACAGCCCCAGCGGACAAACTCATCCACGTAACGGGTGTAGTTGGTGAACAGCACAAATGGCTGAAAGTGTTCGGCGGGGGTGCCAGTGTAGTGTCGCAGGCGCGCCAGCGAAAAATCGACCCGGCGGGCATCAAAGTGCGACAGCGGGGAAAACTCCGCCGGATGGTAGATCCCGTCTGCGGTCTCATCGCCGATCTGCGAAAGCTCAGTGGTCGGGAAATGGCGCGTTAAGCCCGCGCTCATGGAGCGGTCCAGGGTCAGCTCTGAGCCATCGATAACGTACGGGTAGGGGATCTCATGGCGCGAGGGCTCCACGGTGATATGGGCACCGTAATCCTGATACAGCAGCGTCAGTTGCTCCTCCAGGTAAGGGCGGAACAGCGTCGGACGGGTGACCGTGGTGGAGTAGCAGCCAGCGTGGGTGAATCGCGCATAGGCGCGGGTCTTCGGCGTATTGGTGGCGCTGCCATCCCAGGTCACGGAGAGTGACGGATAAACAAAGAGGCCATTCATTCTGGCCTCGGCATCGGGGAGCGTTCCGTCTTTGATATAGTCGCCGATGGCGCTGCGCAGGGCGTTAACCGCCTGATCGTACAGCGCATCCAGCATGTCCAGTGCCTGAGCCGGGGTCAGGCTGGAGTCCTTATTATTCATCTCTGTCTCCTTGTTCCACAGGTGTACGGCGTTACCCGATAGTATGTCACCTGTATGTGAAACAAAAGTGAGATCAGGTAGCGGCCGGTTTCATCACCAGGCAGGTGGCGGCGGAGAGCAGGCACCCGGCCAGCAGGTAGATCGCCACGCTGTGCCAGTCACCGCCGGAGAAGGTCACCAGCGCGGCGGCAATAAACGGCGTAAAACCGCCGCCTACTACGCTCGCCACCTGATAGCCAACCCCGGCGCCACTGTAGCGGTAACTTGCGCCAAACATCTCAGTGAACATCGGCTGCTGGACACACACCACCATGTCATGGGCGATATTCGCCAGCAAAATGGCAAACACCACAATCCAGATAACGGACTGGGCTTCGAGGGCCATAAAGAACGGGAAGGTACTCAATGCGCCCGTTAACGCCCCGGTGATATAGACCCGACGGCGGCCAAACCGGTCCGCCAGCCAGGCAAAACAGGGAATAGTGAGACAACTGATGCCCCCCACCAGCAGGCCGATATTCAAAAACAGCTCCCGGGGCAGGCCGAGATTCTGGGTGGAGTAGCTCAGCGCAAAAGCCGTGACGATATACATGGTCAGCAGCTCGCACAGGCGCAGGGCGATAATTTTCAAAAACGCGGCCGGATGACGGATCAGCGCGTCCATCACCGGCAGGCGACGCTTCTCTGCGGGTTGTTGCCGCTGCTGCTCGAACTCGGCAGACTCATCCATCCTGTTACGCACCCACAGTGCCCCCAGCACCAGCACAATGCTGAAAAGGAACGGGATGCGCCAGCCCCAGCTCAGGAACTGTTTATCGGTGGTCAGCGTGCTGATCAGCGACACCAGCCCGGTAGAAAGCAACAGACCTACGCCATAGCCCACCTGTACGCCGCTGCTATAGAAGGCTTTTTTCCGTGCCGGGGCGCTTTCAACGGACAGCAGCGCGGCGCCACCCCATTCGCCGCCGACGGCAAAACCCTGCACGGCCCGCAGGGTCACCAGCAGAACCGGTGCCCACCAGCCAATAACGGCAAAAGAGGGGAGGAGACCAATCAGCGCTGTGGCGATGCCCATCATCCAGACCGTCAGCATCAGCATTCGCTTGCGGCCCAGCTTGTCGCCGAAATGGCCGAAAATCACCCCGCCCAGCGGGCGGAACAAAAAACCGACGCCAAAGGTGGCAAAGGCGGCGAGGGTGCCCATCGCCGGATCGATCTGCGGGAAAAACTCACGGTTAAAAACCAGCGCGGCGGTAATGCCGTAGAGCAAAAAATCGTACCAGTCGACTACCGCACCGGCAAAACTGCCGAGGGCCGCGCGGCGCGCGCGATGCAGCGATGGTATAGCCCCGTCGGGGGACGAGGAGGCGAGGGTGGTATCCATAGTGATCCTGTCTGACGTTATTTTTTATAGGTATTAGAAAGAATATCGCTCACGTTGCGGTCGCCCTGAAACGGCGACGGGTATGAGACTACCGCGACAGCGGACGGGTGAAAACGATTTTATCCCCGCGTGAGGTAAACGGGTGATATTCATTGAAATGATGGTTTGTTAACTGGCGATAAACACAGCAACAGGGCTATGCTTGTCAGATACGCGGAGCGACAGAGGAAGGGAATAATGCGTCGTATAATGAAGTTGGGCTTTATCGCTGCTTTATTGGTCAGTCAGCATGCGCTGGCGGTGAGTTATCCGTTGCCGCCTGAAGGGAGTCGTCTGGTGGGAGCCTCGCAGGTGATCACCGTTCCGCAGGACAACAAACTGCCGCTGGAGGCGTTTGCGGCCCAGTACGGGCAGGGGCTCAGTAATATGCTGGAGGCGAACCCGGGCGTTGATCCGTTTTTGCCTCAACCCGGTACACAGCTGGTAGTGCCGCAACAGCTCATCCTCCCCGCAACCGTGCGTGAGGGGATTGTGGTCAACGTGGCGGAGATGCGCCTCTATTATTACCCGCCAGGGGGTAGCACCGTTGAGATCTTCCCCATCGGTATCGGTGAAGCCGGGCGCGAGACGCCGCGTAACTGGGTAACCGCCGTCGAGCGCAAGCAGGACGGGCCCACCTGGACGCCAACCCCAAACACCCGTCGGGCTTACGCCAAAGAGGGCAAGACTCTGCCCGCGTTTGTACCTGCGGGGCCGGACAACCCGATGGGGCTGTATGCGCTCTATATCGGCAGGCTTTACGCAATTCATGGCACCAATTCAAACTTTGGGATCGGGCTGCGCGTGAGCCAGGGCTGCATTCGTCTGCGCAACGACGATATCAAATACCTCTTCGATAATGTTCCGGTCGGGACGCGCGTGCAGCTTATCGATCAGCCGATTAAAGTCACCACCGAGCCGGACGGCAGTCGTTGGGTCGAAGTGCATGAGCCGCTGTCCCGTAATCGTGCGGAGTTTGAATCGACAAATAAGGTGCCGCTACCGATGACCGCAGGGTTACGCGCCCAGCTCAACGGCGCGGATGTGGATGCCGTGAAGGCTAGCGGGGCGCTGGAGCGCCGGTCGGGGATGCCGGTGAATGTCGGTATCGGCGCACAGAGCACGCCGCTGGTCATGACGTCCAGCCAGTAAGCCTGGCCGTAAGAATAAAAGCCCGCTTAAGTCTCCTTAAGCGGGCTTTTACTTTAATGCAGGTAAAGCGTCTGTCAGAGTAAAATTACGCTGGGTTTTCATTGTTGGCTTAAATGAAAAGATAAATACTCTGGTGAAATATTTACCAGCTTATTTAAAACCCAGATTTTATGAAACGTTTCAGAAATATCCTTTTTACCGTTTTGCTGGCACTCTCTGGCGCATCGTCAGCCTATGCGGGCGTTAATATAGGCGGAACGCGAGTGATTTACGACGGCGGAAAAAAGGAAGCAGCCATTAGCGTTTCCAATCCCGATACCGTGCCTTACCTTATTCAGTCATGGTTTGATAATCAGGATAATAGCACCGGAAGGATCCCCTTTATTATTACGCCTCCTCTGTACCGACTGGATCGCGGTCAGGAGAATGTGATGAGGATCGTCCGCGCCGGGAATTTACCGGACAATAAAGAATCGATGTACTGGTTAAATATCAAGGCCATTCCTGCGGCGGAAAAAAAAGCGAACTCGCTTCAGATTGCAGTAAAAACACGCATCAAATTAATTTATCGCCCTTCGTCATTAAAAGGAAAGGTGCCTGAGGATTTTGCTGAAAAATTGATTTGGAAAATTTCTGCGAATCACGTTTCGGTGCGTAATCCGGGTAATTATTATATGAATTTTAATGAAATTACCGTTGCGGGAAAAAACGTGCCTGAACCGACTTTTGTCGCACCAGGCGCATCGGCGTCGTTTTTACTTCCGGCAGGGGTCAGTTCCGGGCCTGTCACATTTAAATTGATTAATGACTATGGTGGTGTCGGAGCGACACATCATGCCGCTATTTAAGGCGTTGATAACCAAGGGATGGTTAATAAAAACTCATTATGCGCACGATATTATGTTGCTGGTTTCCACCGACCCGGCTCGCCTTATTAATTATACTGGCTTTACCCGGTGTGATGCAGAGCGCCTGTGCAGAGGAGTATTTTAATCCGGCACTGCTGGAAGTCGATAATCCCTCCATGAAAGGCGTTGATCTCTCATCCTTTGCGCGTGGTGCGCAGGTGCCAGGGAAATATCGCGTTGAGGTGGTTGTTAACGGTCAGACGGTGGATACACGCGAAATTGCATTCAGATCGGTTGCCACGACCCGGGGTGATAATCGTCTGCAGCCTTGCCTGTCGCCAGGTTTGCTACAAAGTTATGGCGTCAAAACCGATCGCTTCCCCGGGCTCGATACCGAAAGCGAATGCGTAGAACTCGCCGCCATTCCTCAGGCGTCTGCCGACTTTATCTTTGGTGCGCAAAAACTGTTGTTGAGTTTTCCGCAGGCCGCACTCACTTCCCAGGCGCGCGGCTATGTTGCGCCGGAAATGTGGGACGAGGGGATTAACGCCTTGCTGCTGAATTACAGTCTCAGCGGCGATAATACCTGGGGCAGAAACAGCACGACGAATAACAGCCATAGCGAGTATGCCAACCTGCGCCCGGGTATCAATATGGGGCCCTGGCGTCTGCGAAATTATACAACCTGGCGCCGGGATAACGACGGCAAAGCGCAGTGGGATTCGGTTTACACCTATGCCCAGCGCAACATTATCCCCCTGAAAAGCCAGCTGACGCTCGGCGACAGTTCATCGCCTTCCGACGTTTTCGACAGTATCCCTTTTCGCGGCGGTCAGCTGGCCTCTGATGATGAGATGCTGCCGGACAGTCAGAAAGGGTACGCGCCCGTGGTTCGCGGCATTGCGCGCACGAATGCCCAGGTAGTTATCCGCCAGGATGGCTACATCATTTATCAGAGTTATGTTGCCCCGGGCGCATTTGAAATTACCGATATGTATCCCACCGGTGGCGCCGGTGATTTAACGGTTTCCGTTAAAGAAGCGGACGGCAGCGAACATGATTTTGTGGTGCCCTATGCCTCTGTGCCTGTTCTGCAGCGAGAGGGGCGGTTGAAGTACAGCCTGACGGGCGGTCAGTATCGTCCCAGTGACAGCGAGGTTGAAAAGCGTCCGCTGATGCAGGGCACCGCCATTTATGGTCTGCCTCAGGGCTTAACACTCTATGGCGGCATACAGGTATCTCGCCCATATCACGCCTGGGCCCTTGGCATCGGTAAAAATATGGGAACGATTGGCGCCTTGTCAGTGGATGTCACCCAGGCGTGGTCGAACCCTGCCTCGATGAGCAAATCAAGCGGGCAAGCCTGGCGCGTACGCTTCAGTAAAAATTTCACCGATACCGGAACCAATTTTTCGGCGACCAGCTATCGCTACTCTACGGCAGGCTATTACGCAATGCAGGAGGTGCTGGATGCCGACGGCGAGAGTGATTCGTTGCAGGATCGTCGGCGTAACCGTGCTGAAATGACGTTAAGTCAGACGCTGGGGCCCGCCTTCGGCTCCCTCACCGGCAGCGCAATCCGTGAGGATTACTGGAATGCTGACAAGACGATGAGCTCATACAGCGTCAGCTATAACAACGCATGGAACGGCATTACCTGGGGGCTGAGTTATAGCTACAGCAATAATGCGAGCGCAGCGGGCAGCGGCGGGGGGAAAACGTACGATAAAGATCGGATCCTGGCATTAAATATCAGCATTCCGTTGGATCGTTTCCTGAGTCATACCTGGGCCAGCTACAGTCTGAATACCAGTAAAAAAGGAAACACAACCCAGACGGTGAGTCTGAGTGGCACGGCGCTGGAAGAAAACGCCCTGGACTGGAGTATGCAGCGAGGGTATAGCAACAACGCAGCAGGTCGTACCGGTAATCTTAGCGCTGACTATCACGGAACCTACGGCGAAGTGACCGGCGGTTATAGCACTGACGAAAATATGCAGCGCGTCAACTACGGCCTGAATGGGGGGATTTTGGTTCATGCCAACGGGATGACGCTGGCTCAGCCTTTTGGCGAAACCATCGCGTTGATTAAAGCCCCGGGCGCGTCGGGCGTGGGCGTCTCTGGCCAGACCGGCGTGAGAACGGATTTTCGCGGTTATACTGTCGCCAGCAATGTCTCGCCATATCGCAAAAATAGCCTGAGCCTGGAGACGGAAACGCTACCTGATGATGTTGAACTGCAATTAACGACTCAGACCGTTATTCCTACTCGCGGTGCGGTGGTCAGCGCGAAATATATCGCTAACGTGGGGATCCGTGTATTAATGACCCTGACACGGGGAAATGGGCTGCCCGTTCCCTTCGGAACTACGGTGACCCTTGCCCGAGACAAAAATTCTCGCGGATTTATTGTTGGGGATCAGGGCCAGGTTTACCTCACCGGACTCGAAAACAGCGGAGAGCTCATTGCACGCTGGGGCCAGGCAGCGGATGAACAATGCCGCGTTAATTATGTGCTTCATGAATCTGCAATTAATTCCGGAGTGGTATTAAGCAATGAAATATGCAAATAAAATTATGGGCGCTAAGATCCCTGGCGTATTACTCATAATGGTATGCTGGTTTTCCAGCTTTGATGTGTTTGCCGATTGTGTATTTGCTGAGGGCCAGGGACAACAAATCCTGAGCTTTTCGCCCAATAACGTGATAGTGCAAAGAGATGTACCCGTTGGCTCCGTAATCTATTCAAGTTCGACCGGAGTAGGCCAGAAACTGCTGGAATGCAAGGGTGACACAAATACTAACTATTATAAAATGACTTATCTGGGTGGCGTAGCGACATCGATTACCCATGCCTATGCGACCAATATTCCCGGTGTGGCTATTGAAGTAAACTTTTCGTGGGCATATCTGGACAACCCGCCCTCCACCGATAATACAGTTTCAGGTTCAGTGAACCTCCCCCCGATTAGCTATACATTGTATAAAACGGGCGTTATTCAGTCCGGTGCATTCACTATCGGACAACTTGGCACCTGGTCGGTATCAGGAATCACACCCGTTATTGTTCATTTGAACGGGGGAGGCATTACCCAGGTGGCCTGTTCGATCACTACACCTAATTTAACGTTTCCGATAGGCAATGTTTCAAAAGCGGATTTTGGCACAACGCCAGGCTTTACCCCTGGAAAAACCAGCACGCAGAATCTTGGCCTGGATTGCGATCGAGCTGCCAATATCTATGTCACGTTGAACGGACAGCAAAACCCGGATGTCAGCGATCCCAGTGTAATGGCATTAAATAATCAAGGTGGCGCTAATACCGCGCAAGGCGTTGGGGTGCAGTTATTATATGATGGTAAACCTCTTATTATTAACAGCAGGCTGGCGTTAAAAACATCCAGCGGCGGGAAAGAGTTATTTCCTGTTACTGCCCGTTATTATCAGACAAAAAATCATGTCACTGTCGGTGAAGCGAATTCAACTGCTACGCTGACACTGACATATCAATGACGTTTGTCATATCTTAATATCATGCCAAGGTGGGCTAAAATGAAAAAATGTTTATGCTATTTGACCGCATCCATTTCCGCTGTTCTTTTTGCTGGCAATATTTACGCGGCAGATACGGTGGGTATCAATGTCACAGGAAAAGTGATTGCTACTCCCTGTAAAACACTTAATGGTGGCTCCAGTACATTGAACGTGGACCTGGGACAATCCATCGCGGCCACGTCCTTAGAGGCGGCAGGTTCGGGGTCACCCATAACCATGTTTGATTTACCTGTGACCGACTGCCCGGCCAGCACCACTAATGTAAAAGTGACTTTTACGGGTACCCCTGACCAGACAGATGCCACGCGATGGGCAAACAACGCGGCGCAACCTGCAGCCAATACTGCCGTTGAGTTATCTCAGCAAACCACGGGAACCATTTTGAGCAATAACAGCTCATTAATCGGTGCTGTGGAAGGGGGGAGTACCACTTTCAAACTTCAGGCGCGCGTTTATTCGAAAGCGGGAACCGTTATGCCAGGGGACGTTTCTTCAGCCATCGTGGCCTCTTTCGAATACCAGTAAACCCGGTGGTGCCGACGCTGTCGGCACCCGTGCACAAAAACAAAAAGCCCGCATAAGTTTCCTTAAGCAGGCTTCTTAAATTTGGCTCCTCTGACTGGACTCGAACCAGTGACATACGGATTAACAGTCCGCCGTTCTACCGACTGAACTACAGAGGAATCGTGTGAACGGGGCGCATATTATCGACGTGGGTCGCCGTTGTCAAAGGGTGATCTCCTCTGTTTGACGCGTTTGCTGACAAAATCAGCAAAGTGATGCTTTCCCCAGCGGATTGCACGTTTTTGGTGCGGATATACCCCGAATGGGGCAGATCATAAACCGCTGTTTCACTTTAAAATGCGACGACAGTGATTGGATTTCCTTATTTTCAGCCGCTTAGCGGACATATCGGACCTCTTTTAAAAACTGGCAAGCATCTTGCAAAACCCTCTGTACATTCGCGCCGGAACCGGCAACGCATTTCGTACAGGGGGCAACATGAACTTAAGACGACTGAAATACTTCGTAAAAATCGTCGATATCGGCAGCCTGACCCAGGCCGCTGAAGTGTTACATATCGCGCAGCCGGCACTGAGCCAGCAGGTGGCCACTCTGGAAGGTGAACTCGATCAGCAACTCTTGATCCGCACGAAACGCGGCGTGACCCCGACCGAAGCAGGCAAGATCCTTTATACCCATGCACGCACTATTTTGCGCCAGTGTGAACAGGCGCAGCTGGCGGTGGGCAATGTCGGGCAGACGCTGACCGGCCAGGTTTCGATTGGCCTGGCACCGGGTACGGCGGCCTCGTCTGTGACTATGCCGTTATTGCAGGCGGTGCGCGCAGAGCTGCCGGAGGTACTGGTCTACCTGCATGAAAACAGCGGCGCGGCGCTGAACGACAAATTACTCAGCGGACAGCTGGATATGGCGGTGCTTTACGATCGCTCCCCCGTGGCGGGGATCACCAGCCAGCCAGTACTAAAAGAAGATCTCTATCTGGTAGGGACGCGGGATTGCCCGGGTCAGAGCGTCGATTTAACGGCGGTGGCCGAGATGAATCTGTTCTTACCGCGTGATTATAGCGCCGTGCGTTTGCGCGTCGATGAAGCCTTCTCGCTGCGCCGTCTGACGGCGAAAATCATTGGCGAGATCGACTCCATCTCTACCCTGACCGCTGCCATTGCCAGCGGAATGGGGGTGACGGTGCTGCCTGAATCGGCTGCGCGATCGCTCTCCAGTGCCGCTAACGGCTGGATGGCGAGAATTAGCTCGCCGTCCATGAGCCTGCCGTTATCGCTTAACGTCTCGGCCCGCGGCTCGCTGTCACCGCAGGCGCAGGCGGTGAAAGAGATCCTGATGTCGCTGGTGAGCCGCCCGTCGCTGGAGAACCGCGAGCTGCAGCTGGTCAGCTAATATTCCATAAAAGCATAAGTTGCGGATTTTTATTATTTGTTTACACGGCGGACGCACTTTAACAATAGCGTCATGTCAGTTTCGCCGGAGTGAACCGTGAATTTCCAGCAGCTTAAAATTATCCGTGAGGCGGCCCGTCGGGATTACAACCTGACCGAGGTCGCCAACATGCTCTATACCTCTCAGTCGGGCGTCAGTCGCCATATCCGCGAGCTGGAAGAGGAGCTGGGCATTGAGATCTTCATTCGTCGCGGCAAACGTCTGCTGGGAATGACCGAGCCCGGCAAAGCACTGTTGACCATCGCCGAACGTATTCTCAATGAAGCCAGCAACGTGCGCCGTCTGGCAGATCTCTTTACCAACGACGCCACCGGCGTGTTAACTATCGCGACCACCCATACTCAGGCCCGCTACAGCCTGCCCCCGGTGATCAAGGCCTTTCGGGAGCTGTTCCCGGATGTGCGCCTGGAGCTCATCCAGGGTACGCCCCAGGAGATAGAGATGCTGTTGCAAAACGGTGGGGCGGATATTGGCATTGCCAGCGAGCGCTTAAGCAACGATCCGCTGCTGGCGGCGTTCCCGTGGTTTCGCTGGCATCACAGCCTGCTGCTGCCCCCAGACCATCCGCTGACGCAGGTCTCTCCGTTGACGCTCGAGGCTATCGCAAAATGGCCCTTAATCACCTATCGGCAAGGTATCACCGGGCGGTCACGCATTGATGAGGCCTTCAACCGCAAAGGGCTGACGCCGGATGTGGTGCTCAGCGCCCAGGACTCCGACGTGATTAAAACCTACGTCGAGCTCGGGCTGGGTATCGGGCTGGTGGCGGAACAGTCCGGCGGCGAGCACGAGCAGGGGAGCCTGGTGCGTCTTGATACCCGTCATCTTTTCGATGCCAACACCGTGTGGCTCGGCCTTAAGCGAGGGCAGTTGCAGCGCAACTATGTCTGGCGCTTTATCGAACTCTGCAACGCCGGACTGTCGGTAGAGGAGATCAAGCGTCAGGTTATGGAGCCGGAAGAGGTGGCGATTGACTACCAGATATAGCCAGATTAACCCCGCGATGCGGGGTTTTAACGGTGAGAAATAGCAAAAAGCCCGCTTAAGTTTCCTTAAGCGGGCTTCTTAAATTTGGCTCCTCTGACTGGACTCGAACCAGTGACATACGGATTAACAGTCCGCCGTTCTACCGACTGAACTACAGAGGAATCGTGTGAACGAGGCGCATATTAATGGCCTTGCCATTTTGTGTCAACACTAAATTCAACACACTGATTCAATTGATTAATTATGACACAGGCTGCTGTTTTAGTGTACTTGCGCGGCGGAATCTTCGCCAGGTCCTTCATTTTCACGTAAACGCTGTAGCGGGTCCTGCTGGTAAAAGTGGCAAAAACGCTGCCACAGGGCCGGGAAGCGCGGAGCGAAAAGTTCGGGTGCACTGAAGAAATATTCCGACAATACCGCAAAGCACTCGGCGGGATCGGTGGCAGCATAGGCGTCGATACTGGCCGCGCTTTCGCCCACCAGATCGATCTCATCCTGAATATTGTTCATGGCGGCGTGCAGATCGTGTTCCCAGCCTGCCACTTCACGCAGGGGAATAAAGGGAACGCCGCTGGCGCGATCGCCGTTACGGGTATCCAGTTTGTGGGCCACTTCGTGAATGATGAGGTTGAAACCTGACGCATCGAACGAGTCCTGAATATCCAGCCAGTTGAGGATAATCGGCCCTTGCTGCCAGCTCTGACCGGACTGCACCATCCGCTGATTGTGCACCAGCCCGATCTCATCCTCCCATTCGTCATCCACTACAAAAGGTGCCGGATAGATAAGAACTTCATGAAAACCGTCCAGCCACTCGATCCCCAGCTGCAGTACCGGCAGGCAAAAGAGCAGCGCTATGCGGGTGCTTTTGCGATCGTCGAGCTCAAAACCCTGCAATGGAACCAGGCGTTTTTGCTGTAAGAACCGTATGGCAAGCTGTACCAGACGCGATTTATCCTCATCCGATAAGGTGGACAGGACGGGGATCGCCAGGGCCTCTTCCCACGGCAGCGCCGCGCTTCGGGCGGATTCATTCGATTTCCAGGGCCACTTAATCATCGCTTTGCTCGCAAACTCGTCACTTGAACAAAATTGAACGGTTATGGTCTGTTAAAATGCCAAATTACCCGGCATGATGGCAACATCAAAACGGAGAGATGCCGGAGCGGCTGAACGGACCGGTCTCGAAAACCGGAGTAGGGGCAACTCTACCGGGGGTTCAAATCCCCCTCTCTCCGCCACGCTCTCTTCCGTCACCCTTTCCGCACGTTTTCTCGTCAGAGATCTTTTACGCTGGCTACCTTATCATTCCACTTATGTGGAGTAATAGCCCTTTACTGCCTCAAGACAATATATGTGAGCTAAATCAGGATGTTTATCGGAAGAGGTTGAAGTGCATTCATTACTCCTGGTGGCAATACTGTCTGAGCAGGGCAATCTGCTCGGGCCGCAGGCGATAGCGATAGACCGGTCGGCCGGTCGCGCCGTAGTGAATGCTGGTGTGCAAAATGTTGACCTGCGCCAGCCAAATCAGGTATTTGCGGCAGTATACCCGCGAGATATTAACTGCGCCAGCCAGTTCGTCGGTGGAGAACTCCGTTTCCGGATGCGCATCAATCCACAGGCATAGCGTTCGCAGCGTCTGCGGGGTTAACCCTTTTGGCAGACGGCGGCTGTCTGCCAGCGCCGGCGCACCGCCACGCAGAAGCCGGTCAACATCAGCCTGGTCATAATACTGATGCGCTTCCATCAGCTGCTTTTTTTCGCGCCAGCCCTTTAGTGCCTCTTCGAAACGCGGGAACTGAAACGGTTTGATCAGATAGTCCACCACACCATAGTGCATGGCGACCTGAATAGTGGCACCATCAGAGGCCGAGGTAATCATAATGACGTCTGTTTTGCGCCCGGATGCCCGGATAACCGGCAGCAGGCTCAGGCCATTATCGCGCTGCATATAGACATCCAGCAGGATCAGGTCAACCTGCCGGGCAGGGGAGTGAAGTATGGCCCCGGCTTCTGCCAGGGAAGTGGCTACGCCGCAGCAGCAAAAACCCTCAACCCGATTGACGTACTGGCGGTTAAGATCGGCCACCATGGCATCGTCATCAACAATTAAAACATGTATCACGCGCTATTCCTTTCACTCTCCCAGGGGAGTTGCACAAAAAACTGGGTAAACACGCCCGGTTCCGATTCAACGACGATCTCTCCGCCCAGATCCTCGATCTGCTGACGGGCCAGGTATAATCCCACCCCCCGGTTCTCCCCTTTGGTAGAAAACCCTTTGCTAAAAATGGCGTGCAGATGTTCCGGGGCGATGCCCGGACCATCGTCGCTCACCTCGGCGCTAAGCCAGCCCTGCTGATAGTGCAGCAGCAGACCGATTTCGCCCTCGGGCTGCCCAGTCATAGCATCAAGCGCATTTTCAATCAGATTACCCAGCACGGTAATCAGCCCGGCGACCTGCTGCGCATTGGGATTATCCGGCACCTGACTGGCATCGGAGAGCGTCAGGCGAAACCCTGTCTCTCTGGCGCGATTGATTTTACCCAGCAGAAATCCTGCGACCACCGGCGATTTGATGTTGCGCTGTAGCGTGCCGACATCGGTCTGCCAGGCGTTGGCGGTCGACAGAACATACTCTTCCAGTCTGGCATAGTGCTTCATATGCAGCAGCCCAAGTATCACATGCAGCTTGTTCATAAACTCATGGGAGTGGCTGCGCAGCGCATCCAGATAGTTCACCATACCGTCCAGCCGTTGCAGGAGCTGGCTAATCTCCGTCTTATCACGAAACGTCGTGATGGCGCCCATCAGCTGATTATCGCTCCTGACGGGCAAGGTATTGCAGAGCAACAACCTGCCGTGGCAGTTGAGCTCCTGGTCCTGGCGAGCCATGCCGCTACGCAGCACCTCGCGCAGATTCGCCAGCAGCGGTTCCTCGTGCAGGGCCTTGCTGCTGGCGCTGATATTCAGGATCTGGCGGGCGGCGTGGTTGACCATCGTTACACGCCCCTGCTGATCCACGGCGATCACCCCTTCGCGCAGGGAGTGCAGCATCGCCTGACGTTGTTCGAGCAGGGCTGAGATTTGATAAGGCTCCAGCCCAAACAGAATGCGCTTCAGCATCCGCACCAGTCCCCAGGCGCCGAGCGCGCCCAGCAGCGCGCTGAACAGCACCAGCCAGATGGCGTCCCAGCGATTGCGGGCGATCTGCTGCTCTACTTTATTCAGTGAGATCCCCACGGCAACGACACCAATTTGCTGGTGGTGCGCGTTATACACCGGAGTGAACACGCGCAGCGCCTCGTCGAGTACGCCGTGATTGATGGCGACATTCTCTTTATCCTCCAGCGCAGGCCGCAGATCGGCCCCAATAAAAGCTTTGCCGAGCAGGGCGCTGTTAGGATGGGAATAGCGGATCCCCTGCATATTGGTGACAACGGCAAACAGCAGATTATTACGCTGCATCACTGCCATAGCGACAGGCTGAATAATGTTGCTGTCCGGCGGGAAGGATAAGCCGCGGATCACCTCCGGGCTGTCGGCCAGGGTTCTGGCGACGGCGAGAGCGGTATCCCGCACACCATCACGGGTGGCGCGGGTGATTTGGGCAAAGTAGAGAACAAAAATCACCAGTAATATTGCGCCCGTTACACCGTACACCATCAGCGTGACCAGCGTGTTCAGTTTCATTGGGCGCTTGTGCGTGGGGGGAAGGGGCGGCAAATCGCGCATTGAAACTCCGGTCAAGAGGGAAAGGGGGGCATTATCGCTGATGGGCGGGATTTGTAAAAGCGATGTAAAACTGGTGGCGACAGAAAGTAAAAAGCCCGCTTTGCAGCGGGCTTAAGAGCGTTTGGCGATCTCAATCAGAACTGGTAAACGATACCCATCGCGAACTGGTCATCAGCATGCGCGCCAGTAATACCCGCTTCGTCTTCATCCAGCAGGTTGAATTTATAGGCGGTATAAACGTTCATGTTTTTGTTGAAGTAGTACCAGGTACCCAGTTCAACATAGTTCACCAGATCGGCATCAACGCCGCCATGACCGTTACGTGCATACAGGTCTTTGCCCTGGGAGTAGACGTAGCCCAGAGAAGGACGCAGGCCGAAATCGAACTGGTACTGGACCACGGCTTCGACGTTGCGGGTTTTGTTAGCGAAACCCGCATCTCCCGCCCAGGTCATGTTACGGGTTTCACCGTACATCACCGCAGCATAGAGGTTGTTGGCATCATACTTCGCTGCCAGTGACCAGATTTCTGCGGTATCGCCGTAGCCGTCAGCAGTCTGCTTGTTGGTACGGTCAGACTTACCGTATACACCCACGAAGCCGAAGCCATCAAAGTTGTAGGCCAGAGAAGTGCTGTAGCCGTCACCGTTGGCTTTTTTCATCTGACGATCGTTGTTTTTACCCTGGTACTGGAGGGCAAAATCCAGACCCTCAACGGCACCAAAGAAGTCGCTGTTGCGATAGGTCGCCACGCCGGTTGTGCGGCCAGTCATGAAGTTATCGGTGTGAACCCAGGAGTCGCCACCCCATTCCACCAGCATATCGGTGTATGCACCTGCATCGTACGCCACGCCGTAGTTACGGCCATAGTCGAACGAACCATAGTCACCGAATTTCAGGCCTGCGAACGCCAGACGGGTGCTCTCATCCTGCTCGCCTTCCGGAGTGCTGGCGTTCAGGTTGTATTCAAACTGGCCATAACCGGTCAACTGGTCGTTGATCTGCGTTTCGCCTTTGATACCGAAACGGGCATAGGAGGTATCGGCATTCTCGCTGTTGCTATCATCGGTCTTGTCCCAGATACGCTCACCGACCATTTTTCCGTACAGATCGAATTTATTGCCGTCCTTGTTGAAAATCTCCGCCGCATTAGCCGCGCCAGCGCATAATAAAACAGGGACAAGAACTGCCAGAACTTTTCTTTTCATTATATATTCCTTTGTATGTATTTTCTTCATGAATATACGTAAGCCCCTCCGGGTTACGGAGGTAATACTATTTCAGTGCAGGTTTTTTCTGTTTAAAAATAAATGTAACAAAATTATTTAGAGTATTTCAAAATATTAATATAAGTGTCTTTATATGTTTATTTTATACGTTTAAGACAAGCATATACGGTGATTATTGATTTTTATATCAGTTAGTTATTGATGGTTTGGATTTATTAGGTTGCTTTATGTTTTCAGGACGGGAAAAAGTAATAAAAAAGCCCGATAATATTATCGGGCGAAGATAAGGGTAATTTAAGGGTGTTTAATCATGAAACGACAAAAAAGCTCATAACCTCTTTATCATTACATAATTATAAGCTTTAGAAAACAGGTTTATCGGAATGCTGAGAGCAAAATAATGCCGCAATATAATTGATCTCCTGCTGACCTCTCATTAGCGCGTAAGCGAAGCCGCGTAATAAACAGGCACGCTTAAAAATTGCTTAAGATCAACTTAACGCAAATCGGCAGCATAAAATCTGCTCAGGAGAGTGCATTAAATAGAATAATGTGATTTATTTCACATTTTATATTATTGATGTGAATGTAGTGGTGCTGCTGCGCTGAGAGGAGAACATGGCAAAGAAAAACGAACGCAGCTTGGGCGGCAAACTGGCATTGTGGGTATTTTACGCCTTTTGCGGCTACTTTCTCTGGGCGATGGCGCGCTATGTATGGGTCATCAGTAAAGTCAGCTCGGTATCAGGTTCGCTGATTCAAAGCGATCCCGGCTCGACAGCCGGCAAGTGGCTGGGCGCCCTGTGCGGCTTTCTGGTATTGAGTGTTGTGGGGGCGATCCTCGGCGGCATTGCCTGGTATACCCGGCCGCGTGATATGTCAGATCGGTAAATAGTTGCTATTGTACAGCTTTTCACTTTATGGAAAGCGCTATGGAACTTGTGCAGTGGCAGCAACGCTTTGAAAACTGGCTGACGGCGCATTACGCCAGCGAGGATACCGCCCATGATATCTCCCATTTCCGTCGTGTCTGGAACACCGCTAAACGCCTGATGGCTGACCAGCCGGTCGATGCGCTGGCGATCCTGGCCGCCTGTTATTTTCACTATATTGTCAGTCTGCCAAAAAATCATCCGCAGCGAGGCCGCTCGTCGCAGCTGGCAGCGGAAAAAACGATCGCGATCCTGCGCGAGGACTTTGCTGATTTCCCGCCCCCACGCTACCCCGCCGTTCAGCATGCGATTGAAGCGCACAGTTTCAGTGCCGGGATCCCGCCGCGCACGCTGGAAGCGAAAATCGTGCAGGATGCTGACAGACTGGAAGCCCTGGGTGCTATTGGTCTGGCACGCGTGTTTGCCGTCTCTGGCGCGCTGGGTGTGCCGCTTTTCGACCCGGAAGATCCCTTTGCCGATGAGCGCGAGCTGAACGACCGCGCCTTTGCGCTTGACCATTTTCAGACCAAATTGCTGCGCCTGCCGCAGACGATGCAAACCGCCGCCGGGCGTGAGCTGGCGCGTCAGAGCGCTGATTTTTTAATCCAGTTTATGGCCCGGCTGAGTGCCGAACTACGCGGTGATTACGAAGGCACCGACAGTGCGGTGTTACAGCGTTTCCGGGAAAGTCTGTAAAGGCTTTCTGTGTTACTCTCTTTTAACCCCTTTTGGTCCGGTTAAATGTATGCAGGAAAATGTATCAGTGACGGAGTCCGCGTTTTTGCTGGCAGAAAAATCAACGGCGTCAGTGCAGGCGTTATTGTGCCAACTGCTGGAAATTTACGATGCCAGAACGCTGGCGCATCTGCTGAATGCTCAGGGCGAAAGCCACTGGAGCCCGGCAATCATTAAGCGGCTGGTGACCAGTGAGCGGGCAGGGCGTCGTCTCAGCGACGGCGAATATAGCGTCTTGCAAAATCTGCTGCCTCGTCCGCCAGCCTGTCATCCTCACTATGCTTTCCGTTTTGTCGATCTCTTCGCCGGGATCGGCGGCATCCGCCACGGCTTTGAGGCGATTGGCGGGCAGTGCGTGTTTACCAGCGAATGGAATAAACACGCGGTGCGTACCTATAAAGCCAACTGGTATTGCGATCCTGACGCGCATCAGTTCAACGAGGACATTCGCGAAGTGACGCTCAGCCACCAGAGCGGTGTGACGGACGAAGAGGCGGCGCAGCACATTCGTGACAACATTCCTGCCCATGACGTCCTGCTCGCGGGCTTCCCGTGCCAGCCGTTTTCCCTGGCGGGGGTATCAAAAAAGAACGCGCTGGGCCGCGCGCACGGCTTTGCCTGCGATACCCAGGGAACCCTCTTCTTCGATGTGGCGCGCATTATTGATGCCCGCCGCCCGGCCATCTTCGTCCTTGAAAACGTCAAAAACCTGAAGAGCCACGACGGGGGCAAAACGTTCCGCATCATCATGCAGACCCTGGATGAACTGGGATATGACGTGGCGGATGCCGCTGACAGCGGCCCGGACGATCCTAAGATCGTTGACGGTAAACATTTTCTGCCGCAGCACCGCGAGCGCATTGTGCTGGTAGGCTTTCGTCGCGATCTCAACCTGTGTGGTAATTTTACGCTGCGGGATCTCCCGGGGCTGTGGCCGACCCGACGCCCGACCATTGCCGATCTGCTTGAGCCCGTGGTGGACGCCAAATTCATTCTCACCCCGGTGCTGTGGAAATATCTTTATCGCTATGCCAAAAAGCATCAGGCGAAGGGCAACGGTTTTGGTTTCGGCATGGTCGATCCTACCAACCCACACAGCGTCGCCCGCACGCTGTCGGCACGCTATTACAAAGATGGCGCCGAGATCCTCATCGACAGAGGCTGGGATAAAGCCCTTGGCGAGCGCGATTTCGATGATGCCGAAAACCAGCGCCACCGTCCGCGCCGTTTGACGCCGCGGGAGTGCGCGCGATTGATGGGATTTGAAACCCCTCAGGGCTACGGCTTCCGCATTCCGGTATCAGATACTCAGGCCTATCGCCAGTTTGGTAATTCGGTGGTCGTGCCAGCTTTTGCAGCTGTCGCCCGGTTGCTGGAGTCGCGCATTTTGCAGGCAGTTGAGAAACGCAAGGCTGAGGCCGCGAATGGCGGACGTTCATAATAAAGCCACCCGCAGTAAAAACATGCGCGCCATCGGCACGCGGGATACGGCTATCGAAAAACGGCTGGCCGGCCTGCTTACGGAGGTCGGTTTTGAGTTTCGTGTGCAGGATGCCGCCCTTGCCGGACGGCCTGATTTTGTCATCGACAGCCATACGTGTGTGATCTTTACCCACGGCTGTTTCTGGCATCGTCACGACTGCTATCTGTTTAAAGTCCCGGCGACCAGAACCGATTTCTGGCTGGAAAAAATTGGCAAGAATGTCGCGCGTGATGCACGAGATATCGCTGTGTTGCAGGAGCAGGGCTGGCGGGTGCTGGTGGTGTGGGAGTGTGCGCTGCGCGGCAAAATGAAGCTCGATGACAGGGCGCTCACGGAGCGGCTGGAAGAGTGGATCTGCAGCGGCGGTAACGCCGCGCAGATCGACACGCAGGGCATTCGCCCGCTTACGGTTTCTCAGCCTGACAAGAGGTAACCACCGGTTTTGCCGGCAGCAGGTACTTGCCGAGCGTCACCAGCACCACCGCCATAATAATAATCCCCAGCGCCAGCCACTCTGTCGCCGAGAGCGATTCCCCGCCAAGACCCGTGCCCAACAGGACGGCCACTACTGGATTGACATAGGCATAGCTGGTGGCGACCGCCGGTGAGACATTGCGGATCAGAAACATATAGGCGTTAATCGCGATCACCGAACCGAAAATCGCCAGATAGCCCACCGCCAGCCACCCTGAGAGGTCGGGTAGGGCGGTCATTTTCTCCCCCGACAGCAGGGACGCTGCCAGCAGTACGATCCCGGCGGTGACCATCTCAATGGCGCCGGCCATCATGCCGGAGGGCAATTCAATGCGCGAGCCGTAAACCGAACCAAACGCCCAGCTCATCGAGCCAATCAGGATCAACACCGCTCCCCACGGATTACCGCTGAGGTTACCACCGCTGTTAAGCAGAATAATGCCCACCATCCCGATGGCGATCCCCAGCCACTCCAGCTTGCGCGTTTTGATGCCAAAAAGACGGCTGAAGCAGAGGGTGAACAGCGGAACGGTGGCCACCACCACCGCGGCGATACCGGACGGCACATTCTGATGCTCGGCGACGGTGACAAAGCCATTGCCCACCGCCAGCAGCAGGACGCCAATCAGGGCGGCATTGAGCAACGGACGCAGCGGCGGCAGCCTATGGCCGCGCAGGAGCAGAAACGCCAGCAGCAGCGTACCCGCCGAGAGGAACCGCACCCCCGCCATCAGCAGAGGGGGCCAGCTTTCCACCCCAATGCGGATCACGAAGTAGGTGGAGCCCCAGATGATATAGAGCGCAAACAGGGCGCCCGCTAATGGTAAGACTTGCCTGAAACGCATACTCCCTCACGGCGAATTAAAAAGGTCGCATATAGTTAACGTGAAAACTATCACGCTGGCGAGTCCTTTAATTGTGTCGTTGATGTGAATAATTTGTTGACATATACGGGGTGGTTTCGAGGTTTGCGGTTTTACTCCATACTGTTGTGGTAATTAACAAAAAGAAGGAACCTTATTTTGGCGGGAAGTAGCTTATTAACTCTGCTGGATGATATCGCCACGCTGCTGGACGATATTTCACTGATGGGAAAACTGGCGGCGAAAAAGACCGCAGGCGTGCTGGGTGACGATTTGTCGCTAAACGCCCAACAGGTGACGGGCGTGCGTGCCAACCGGGAACTGCCCGTGGTCTGGGCCGTGGCGAAGGGATCGTTGCTCAATAAAGTGATCCTCGTGCCGCTGGCGCTATTGATCAGCGCCTTTATTCCGTGGGCCATTACGCCGTTGCTGATGATCGGCGGGGCGTTTCTCTGTTTTGAAGGGGCGGAGAAAATCCTCCACTCCCTGGCATCACGTAAAGATAAGGAGAAGGAGTCTCCGGCCGCGCGGCAACAGCGTCTGGAAGCGCTGGCAGCAAAGGATCCTGTCGCGTTCGAGCGCGATAAGGTGAAGGGGGCTGTTCGCACCGACTTTATTCTGTCGGCGGAAATTGTCGCCATCACTCTGGGTATCGTGGCGGATGCGCCGCTGCTGAATCAGGTGCTGGTGCTCTCGGGGATCGCCGTTCTGGTGACCATTGGGGTTTACGGTCTGGTAGGGCTCATCGTCAAACTGGACGATATCGGCTACTGGCTAAACGAAAAGCGCAATGCGCTGGCGAAGGCCACAGGCAAAGCGCTGCTGGTGATTGCGCCCTGGCTAATGAAGTCGTTATCGGTGATTGGCACCCTGGCGATGTTCCTGGTCGGCGGCGGGATTGTGGTGCACGGTATTGCGCCGCTGCATCATGCCATTGAACACTTTGCAGAAGCGCAAGCATCTGTTATTGCAGCCATTTTGCCAACCTTACTCAACCTGGTGCTCGGCTTTATCATTGGCCTTATCGTTGTGGCAGTCGTGAAAGTTGTGGAAAAAATGCGAGGGCACTCACATTAATAGGTTGAAGCTATACCAGGCATAACTGTTATTCCTCGACTAAATTGATACAGTTTCACACTGATAAAGGAGGCGGTTATGGTCTTTCTGGTCAGCGATGAAGTTAAGCCTAAAAATGGCGGCCCACGTATGGTCGTCACCGGCTATGCAAGCGGAATGGTGGAATGTCGCTGGTACGACGGTTACGGCATCAAGCAGGAAGCGTTTCGTGAAGATGAGCTTCAGCATGGTGATGGCACCCGGCGACAGGACAAGGCTTAAGTCACGCTACGCCCGGCACTGCCGGGCGTTTTTGTACGTTATAATCGCGCCAACCGCAGTAGCATTGCAAAATCAGCCAGGCTTTGACGTCATGCAGATGGCGAAGGTGGCCTTCACGGAGTAGGTGTGGAGCACGACATCGTTTCAGGAAAAGACGCTTTTACGGCACGACATCGCTTTCATCCGGGCCGGGTTGTTAACATCTGCTTTATTGTCGTCCTCATCTTCTCCACGCTGTTGACCTGGCGTGAAGCCGTGGTGCTGGAGGATGCGTACGCGGCCAGCCAGAAAAATCATCTGGAGACGGTGGCCAATTCACTGGATCGCCAGCTTGAGTTCAGCGTGGAAAAGCTGCTGTTCTTTCGCAACGGCATGCGCGACGCCCTTGAAACGCCCCTCGCATCCCCACTGCTGCGTAATACTGTCGACCACTTTAACGATCTGCAGGGCAAGCCCTCCTGGCAGCTGACCTTCGATGTGCGTCGCACCTTACCCTTGAACGGTGTTTCTGATGCCTTTGTACGGCAAACCACCAGCCTGTCACGTGATGATGAACGGATTGAAAGAGAGTTGAGCGCCGCGTTTGAAATGGGCTATTTGCTGCGCATCGACTCTCCGGCAGCACACGCCAGGCGCGTGGTCTATGTTTCCCACGCCGGGTTTTACGTCTCAACCGATCCCACCGACTGGGGAGGTGACATTATCTCCCGCTACTATCATTTGGTCACACGTCCGTGGTACACCGGCCAGTCGGAGCGTGAGAACCGGGCCCGAAGCGTGCGCTGGTTTACGCATGGGGCAGACGATCGCACCGTTACCGTCAGCGTACCGGTCGATTACCAACGCTACTGGTACGGCGCGCTGGCGTTAGAGTTTACGCTCCCGGGGCTGAAGAAACTGCTGCAGGATGCAGTAGACGGCAATGGTGAAGGTGAGTTCCAGCTCTATGATAAAGGCTTTAATCTGCTCGCCACGTCGGAGAATATTGCGGACAACGTGAATCATTTTGACGAGCGCGAGCGGGCGCAAATTGCCGCTGCTCTGGAAAAAGATACCGAAGGGGATATCCGTCTGGGGAGCCGCTACGTCAACTGGCATCATCTGGATCATTTTAATGGTCTTGTGCTGCGCATCCACACCCTGAGGGAAGGGGCGAACGGTGATTTCGGCAGCATTACTATCGCGCTGGCGCTGCTGTGGCTGCTCTTTACCGCGATGCTGGTGGGCTCATGGTTTGTGATCCGCCGGATGGTCAGCAATATGTACCGCCTGCAACACTCGCTGCAGTGGCAGGCCTGGCACGATCCGCTGACCCGGATAAATAACCGTGGCGCGCTGTTTGAGCGGGCAAAAGCGCTGGCGAAGCGGTGTGAACAGCAAAATCAGCCCTACTCGGTGATGCAGATGGATCTTGACCATTTCAAACGGGTTAACGACAGGTTTGGTCACCAGGCGGGGGATAAAGTGCTGACGCATGCGGCTGGCTTAATTATCCGCACGATAAGGGACACCGATGTTGCCGGACGTGTCGGCGGAGAAGAGTTCTGTGTAGTGTTACCGGACACCGGGCCGGAACAGGCGATGGCAATTGCCGAGCGGATCCGCGAGCGCATCAATCGTCGGGAAATCCTGGTGAAAAAAAGCCAGACGACGCGCGTCAGCGTGTCGATTGGCGTCAGCAGCGCAGAGGAGAGCGGTAACTACGATTTTGAACAGCTACAGTCCATCGCCGACGCCCGGCTTTACCAGGCGAAGCAGCGAGGACGCAACCAGGTGGTGGGTCAGGACGAGAAGAAGTGATCCAGCGCTTCACGCCAGCCAGCAGGACCAGGCTGGTGGGTGTGGTAAACCCGCGCCGGATCGTCGTTTTTGAGCGTAATTCCCTGGCGATTGATGCCTTTAACCACCACCGCGAAATCGACACTATCCAGCAGCGGCGCGTCGTTTGGCCCGTCACCCAGACCGAGAGTAGTGGGAAGCGCGCCTTCGCGCTGCAGGTATTGCTCGTTGAGCCAGTTAATCGCCTGATCCTTACCGCCGCGCTCATCAAGAATGTGCCAGAACCGTGCGCCCTGAACATACTTCAACCCCAGCGCGGTCAGCGCATCTTCAAACGCAGCCATTCTCTCATCGCTGTCGCGCCAGATGAGCGTCACCGAGGCTTCATGCAGTTTCGCCAGCCTCGCACGGGCATAATTAAGACCGGTCCACTCACTAATAACCCGCTCGTCCACGTCATCGAAGGTGGTGAATTTGTAACCCTCCCGGGCGCGCAATTGATTGATGATGTTAACGATATCGGCATGGGGAGCGCCATTGATTAACCGTGGGGCGTTGGGATGGTCATCCCAGCGGACATCCAGCTGGATCACCGCGCCATTTTCGGCAATAAAGGGCAAGCCCTCCAGCCCCAGATCGCTCTGGATCTCCAGCATCTCCGCCGCGGTTTTGCTGCTGCAGAGGATCACCGGGATCTGATGGTCCTGTAAGGTATCCAGCCAGCCAAGAGCGGGCTGCCAGTCATAGGTGTGAATATCCAGCAATGTGCCGTCCAGATCGCTATAGATAAGCAGCGGATCGTCGAGTGAAGGCATAGCATCTCCCCTAACAGATGAAGGTCTTTTATAAGAATTTTCTTAAAATAAAATTCTGCAAAACGGTTATCTTATGGAACCGATCCCGCGCACCCCACGGCTGACGCCTGTTGGGCAACTATAATCAACATTTTAATTGCACAGGGAAACTATAAATATGAAGAATATTTCCTTGTCTTGCAAAAAAATTGCAGATAATGTTTACGCGACATCAGATTTCCTGGTGTAACGAATTTACAAGTGCTTCTTGCATGAGCAAGTTTGATCCCGGTCACCCCATGATCGGGATTTTTTTCGCCTCAGCGATTCACCTCTGTGACGCTGAAATCATGGATATCCAGCTCAAAGGCTTCAGCCAGCTCGCGCCAGGTATGGTAATCCCGATCGTTAACCCGTACCCGGGTAGGGTCATCCTCTATGCGCTGTACTTCGCTCTCGCTGATTTCATTGATCGCGGCGAGCAAGGCATCCACATCAACATTCACTTCCCGTTTAGCCGTTTCGCTGTACTCTTTTTCGGTCTTCATTGCGTACTCCTCGTTTACCCTTTACAGCTTTAAGTATAGACCGCCGATAAAAGCGGCAATCGCGCAGCAACACGCTGCCAGTTTTCACGTTTTGTTCTACACTGGCTCAAAACCAGAGGAGGATTTTATGAACGTCAACGATCGGGTAACCGTCAAAACCGACGGCGGGCCGCGTCGCCCGGGTGTGGTACTGGCAGTTGAGCAGTTTAATGAAGGCACGATGTATCTGGTCTCGCTGGAGGACTACCCGCTCGGGATCTGGTTCTTTAACGAGCTTGGCCACCCTGACGGGATTTTTGTTGAGAGCGTGGAGTAACATGCGTGTCGGCTGACGCGGGCTGGCGCGGCCGAAATGAAAAATCTCTGGCATAGCCAGAGATCGGTTTACGTGGCAAAAAGGGAAGGGGTTAACGCAGATTAACGTAAATTCCGTTGGTCACATTGTCGGTCAGGCGAACGACATGATAGATCACTTGCTTATTATGCGTTTTAATCTTCCTTTTAATATTTCCTTTATGTGACGATACGGTTTTCGCCTTGATATTCATCTGGTCTGAAATCTGAATCGTTCCCTGTCCAGCCATCCACATTCGCAGCATGCTGGATTCAGTTCGGCTTAATGATAAAGTGGGAAAATTAAATTTCGCTACACTCTTTATCTCTTTGTTTAAATAATCCCCGATCAGTTCATCCAGCGATTCCGGCTTAATAGATTTCGAACTAATCAGAAGATTCTGACGCACCCGCAAATATTCATCGAAATGGATATTGGCTATAGCCATAAAAACAATAAACAGGGTGCCGGGATGCTGATTAATGATCTGCTTTATTTGCTGACTGTTGGCGGGATCGTGAATGAAACAGTCCTCATTAATAAACACCACACCTGGCGTAAGGGCGTCACATGCGGCGGCAAGTTCGTCAACCGTATGTACATCGTTGATCTCTTTTTTCTTTACCCCTCTGCTGGCCAGATACCCGGTTAACCCTAGCCGGGTGTAACTGCATAAATCCATAATGATCGTTGACATGGCATACCCTCACTCAATGCATAACGATAATTCACCACCTGCCTGAGAGCTCTTTAACAGCCAAACGGGATGGAAAAATAAATTACCTGTGAGCATTACAAGGACTTTCAGGCGAACTCACTATCCCGTAAAGTTACGTATAATTTGCCAGGAAACTTCTTAAAGTAAAGTAAATGTTGAATTATGTGAGGAGTATAAAAGCATTAAACCCGCTCCAGATATATCCTGGCAGATGTTTCTCATTTTCTATTTTAGGAATATCCTCAGAAAGACAATATAAAAAAGAGGGTTTATTGTTTCACGGAAAGCTCGCGCACGATATTGGCCAATAAATTAAATATTTCACTAAATAGATGTTCGCAGAATGGCGCAATAAGCGGCATTAAGAGGCCGATAAGCACAAGGCCGATAGTCAGGGTGATAGGGAAACCAATGACAAACACCGACAGCTGTGGCGCCATACGGTTAAGTAAACCCAGCGCCAGGTTGACGATCAGCAGCAGGGTAATCAGCGGCAGCGCCAGCATCAGGCCGTTAAGGAAAATCAGCCCGGCCGCACGGGTCAGCGCCATAAAAGCGTTGCTGTTTACCGGCTCCCCGCCAATCGGCAGGGTGTGGAAGGTATCCACCAGCATCGAAATCAGCCACAGATGCCCGTCAAAGGACATAAACAGCAGCATCGCCAGCAGGTCGATGATACGAGCAATGATCGGCATGTTAAGCCGACTGCCAGGGTCAAAGAAGGTGGCGAAGGAGAGACCCATCTGCAGACCAATCAGCTCCCCGGCGGTGCGCACGGCGGCAAAGGCAAACTGCATCGTAAAGCCGATGGCCACGCCAATCAGGATCTGCTGTAGCCCAACCCACAGGGCTGGCGCGGAGAAAATTGGCACATTTACCGGCGGCAGCGTTGGGGCAACGATGATGGTAATGAGAATAGCCAGGCCCAGCTTGACCCGCTTGGGTATCGCCCGCTCGCTCAGGATCGGCGCGGTGGAGATCAGGGCCAGGATGCGCAAGAGCGGCCAGAAGTAGAGGCCCAGCCACTCAAGCCACTGGATGCTGGTAACTTGCAGCATACCTAGCCGATGATATAGGGCAGGTTAGTGAACAGATTGCGCATGTAATCCAGCAGCAGGTTGAGCATCCACGGCCCGGCGATAATGATCGCCACAAACACGGCGATGATTTTCGGGATAAACGACAGCGTCATCTCGTTAATCTGCGTGGCGGCCTGCAGGATACTGATGATCAGACCGGTGACCAGCGCCACCAGCAGCAGGGGAGCGGCAACGGAGATGGCGACCTTCATCGCTTCCGTGCCCATCATCATGACCGATTCTGGCGTCACCGGGCGCTCCTTAACTGTAGAAACTTTGTGCCAGCGACCCCACCAGCAGCTGCCAGCCGTCCACCAGGACAAAGAGCATCAGCTTGAAGGGCAGGGCGATGGTTGCCGGCGGCACCATCATCATCCCCAACGCCATCAGGACGCTGGCGATAACAAGGTCGATAATCAAAAACGGAATGAAGATCGTAAAACCAATCTGAAAGGCGGTTTTCAACTCGCTGGTGACGTAAGCGGGCAGCAGAATGCGCATCGGCACCGCCTCAGGCCCCTGGATCGGCCCGGCGTTCGCCAGACGGGCAAAGAGCGCAAGGTCAGCTTCGCGGGTTTGACGTAGCATAAATTCCCGCAGCGGTTGCGCCCCTTTTTCCAGCGCCTCCTGCATGGAGATCTTCTCTTCGCTGAAGGGCTGATAGGCGTCGGTGTAAATCTTGTCGATCACCGGCGACATAATGAAAAAGGTCAAAAACAGGGAGAGACCGAGCAGCACCTGGTTAGGCGGCGCGGACGGGGTACCCAGGGCGTTTCGCAGCAGACCGAAGACGATAATGATGCGGGTAAAGCTGGTCATCATCAGCAGAATAGCCGGGATAAAGGTCAGCGAGGTGATAAACACCAGCGTCTGAACAGGCAGAGACCAGCTCTGACCGCCATTGGCCATCGGCGTCGAGATCAGGCCGGGCAACTGGGCATACACGGCGGGAGCAAACAGGCCAACCCCGGCAAGCGTAAGGGATAACAAACGGCGCATCACGATCTCCCGGAACGCTTAAGCAAACTCTTCATCACGGACTGAAAATCCTGTGGAACCTCTGTGCGACTCTCCTCAGAGACCGGCGCAGGCGGTAATTTATGCAGAATATTAATGTTTGAGGCGGTCACACCCAGCACCAGCCGGGCGTCTTCCACTTCAACGATCACCACGCGCTCACGCGGGCCCAGCGAAGTGCTGGCAGCGAGCTTCAGCCCGCGGGCACCGGCGGTTTTGCCCGCCAGTCCCACGCGTTTAGCCAGCCAGGCGGCAACGAGAATAAAGGCAATAATACCCAGCAGCGCGCCGCTGACCTGAAGCAGCGGCGAACCTGGCACCGCAGAGGGCTGAGAGACGACTGCCTGGGTCTTCATGCTTAACGGCTCAGACGACGCATACGTTCAGACGGGGTAATGATGTCGGTGATACGCACGCCGTACTTATCGGCGACAACCACAACTTCACCCTGGGCAATCAGGTAGCCGTTGATCAGAATATCCAGCGGCTCACCGGCCAGGCCATCCAGCGCCACGACCGAACCCTGCGTCAGGCGCAGCAGCTCTTTAATGGTCATGCGGGTACGGCCCAGCTCCACGGTCAGCTTGACCGGGATATCCATAATCAGATCGATATCCTGCAGCGTACCGCTGACGTCGCCGCCGCCCAGCTGCTGGAATACCGAATCGGCAACGCTTTTGCTGGCCGGTGCTTTTTGTTCGTTTAACGCCTCAGCCCACAGATCGTCCAGTGCTCCGGTGTTGTCATCGGACGGATTGTTCATATCACTCATTTGGGCTGTTCCTCATTCAGAGAATTCAAAATCGGGTTGATCAGGTGCTCAACGCGTAACGCGTACTGATTATTCACGGTGCCATACTGGCTGGTCAGCACGGGCACGCCATCCACATGCGCAATGATGCGGTCGGGTTTTTCTATCGGCAGAACATCGCCGGGTTTTAATTTTAAGATCTGCGACAAACGCAGCGGCACGTCGGCAAAATTGGCCACCAGTTCTAACTGGGAGTGCTGAACCTGGCGTACCAGGTTCTCACGCCAGTTCTGATCTTCATGGCGGGAGTTCTCCAGCGGCGGGTTCACCAGCACTTCGCGCAGCGGCTCAATCATGCTGAACGGCAGGCAGATATTGAATTCGCCGGTCAGGTTGCCGATCTCCACGTGGAACGGGGTGTTGACCACGATGTCGTTTGGCGAGGTGGTAATGTTGGTGAACTTCACCTGCATCTCGGAACGCACATACTCCACGTCGAGCGGGTGGATCGCCTTCCATGCGTCGCTGTACCCCTCAAGGGCCAGCTTCAGCATGCGGTTGATAACGCGCTGTTCGGTGTGGGTGAACTCGCGGCCTTCCACTTTAGTCGGGAAACGTCCGTCGCCGCCGAAGAGGTTATCTACGGCGATAAACACCAGGCTTGGCGAGAAGACGAACAGACCCGTGCCACGCAGCGGTTTCAGATGGATTAGGTTGAGGTTCGTCGGCACCGGCAGGTTACGGGCGAACTCATGATACGGCTGAATGCGGATCGCACCGACGGTAATATCCGGGCTACGGCGCAGCAGGTTAAACAGCCCCATACGGAACTGACGGGCAAAACGTTCGTTGATGATCTCCAGCGCCTGCAGACGCTCGCGCACCACGCGACGCTGGGTATTGGGATCGTAGGGGCGAATATCACTTTCGCCCGCCAGGCCCGCTTTTGGTTCGTCGGCTTTATCGCTGTCGCCGTTGAGCAGCGCATCGATTTCCGCCTGAGAAAGAATACTGTCGCCCATGTCGTTACCGCAGAATGAAAGCTGTATACAGAACGTCGGTGACTTCCTGCTTAGGTTGACCGCTGATCAGAGGCGCGGCCAGCGTTTGCTTAATGGCTTCCACCAGCTTCTGCTTACCTTCATCGGTAGAGAGCTGGGTGGCATCCTGACGAGAAAACAGCAGCAGCAGACGGCTGCGCACTTCCGGCAGGTATTCACTCAGACGCGCGCGGGTAGCTTCGTCTTTCAGACGCAGCGTAATGCCCACGTAAAAGACGTGATCGGCGTCGCCCAGGTTAACGGTGAACGTATCCAGCGCAAAAAAGACAGGTGCCGCCGGCGGTGGTGGCTCCACTTTGGCTTCGGCTGAAGGGGCTTTATTCATACGCCAGTAGCTGTAACCTGCGGTGGCGCAGGCGGCGAGCGTAATTAACACCAACAGCGGGATCCAGATGGAACGCTTACTTTTTTTGGTGATGGCGGAGTCAGTCATCTGTTGCGTGCTTCCTGTTTCGGGACTGCTAATGTGGTGATTATCCCGTGTCCTGTCGCCGTCAAAGGGTCGAAAAGACGGGGATAATCACGCTACCTCTGGCGTTTAGGTTTAGGCGAAGATATCGACGGCACTGTTTCCACGGGCTGCAGACTGCAGCGAGGCCGGTGCCGCCAGCAGCTCATCGCTCTCTTCATCAAATCCGCCGTTATTGCCGGAGCGGGATGCCTGCTGCTGATGCTGAGAGGAGGCCTGCTGTTGACCGTTAAAGTTTTCACTGCTGATGCTGCTTTGCGTAAGCTGAATACCGTTTTCCGCCAGCTGAGTACGCAGCACCGGCAGTGCCGCTTCCAGCGCCGCGCGAACGTGGCTGTGGCCTGACACCATCTGCAGCTGCGCCTGGTTATCATCCAGCTTAAGCGTAATTTGCACCTGGCCCAGATCTTCCGGGTGCAGACGCAGCTCGGCGCTCTGCTGGCCCTGACGGGTGAACAGCGTGATGTGCTGGCTGATGGTCTGCTGCCACTCATTGCTGCCCAGCTGGGCGCTGACCACCGGTGCGGCGGCCATCGTCGGCTGAGCAGAGGTAAGATTGCTGACAATCGGCCCCATCGTGATGGTCGGCCCGGTCGGGGATGGTGTGCTCTCAGCCGCCTGTCTGGTCGTTGCCGCGGCGACGGCTGGCGTCAGTTGGGTGTCAGAAGCTAAGGCCGCACCTTTATCCTGAGCCACGTTTTTTGCGGTGCGCAGCGCATCGGTATCCAGCGCTGGCTGATGACCACGATCGCCATTCAGCGTCGCCTTCACATCCAGGCTTCCGGCGCTCACTGGCTGAGGCGCGGCCGCGGTTGCGGTCTGCTGGTGGGGAAGCATCGCCATGAGGGCGCTTAATCCCGCCAGCTCTTCCTCGCTAAGCTCCGTTTTGCTGTCAGCCTCTTTAGCGGCCTGGGCCAGCGATTTCAGCACCTCGCTTTTGGCGACCGGCAACAGGCCGTGTGCCAGCCCCGGCTGGCTGGCATCTTCATCGGATAGCGTCAGATCCTGACGCGCCAGCAGCTCGGCAAGCTTGCCGGCATCGGCGTCAACGTCGCTATCGGCGGCACCGGTTTGCAGCGCCGCCTGGGCGAACTTGCCGCCCGATGAGTGGAGATCGTTCAGCGTCAGGCCGACATCTTTGCCCTGACCTTTGGCATCGCTTAACGCGCCCGCCAGCAGGGCAAGAAAATCCTGCGCGCCGTCGGCCGCTTTTCCGCCCCGCGCGCCAGCCGTAAGATCGCTGTCGCTCGAAAGCAGTTGTTGAAGGGTGATCATTCCGGGGTCCTCATTGATGCCCGCTGGGCAAATTCATCCATTTTTTTCTGATCGAGACGGCTTTCCGCCAGGGTTGCGGCGGCAAGCTGGCGATCCTGCAGTGTCTGCCAGGCCTGTAAGCGCTGTTTCTTCTCTCGCCAGGCTGTTAACGCAAGGTCGACTTTATTGCTCCACTGAACCACCTGCTGGCGATGCTGTTCGATCGCTTTCTCCAGCGTCTGGATGAACTGTTGATAGTTGATCCAGCGCTGGCTGCCGATGCCCTGCGTCATATCGGTATTGAGGTTGGTGCGATACTCATGCTGGTAGTCAATCAACATCTTCAGCTGCTCTTCCGCCTGTTGCTGTCCGCGGCGCATCACCCCAAGGTGCTGCGCGGCATGATCAACATCCTGCTCGGCCAGATCTTTCAGCGTGGTTAATGCGCCGTGTTGTGCCATGACATTCGCCCTCTACCTTGTTACACCTGCGGGAAGATCATCTCCAGAGCCTGGATTGAGCTTTCCCAGTCGGCCTTCTCAAAAATACCCTGCTGCAGATACGCCTCCAGATGCGGCCACAGGGCAATCGCCTTGTCGAGCATCGGGTCGCTGCCTTTGGCATACGCCCCGACGCTGATCAGATCGCGGTTGCGCTGGAA
The DNA here is from genome assembly GCF_055805075.1 of Leclercia sp. GHBNCSD. Taxonomy (NCBI): domain Bacteria; kingdom Pseudomonadati; phylum Pseudomonadota; class Gammaproteobacteria; order Enterobacterales; family Enterobacteriaceae; genus Leclercia; species Leclercia sp. GHBNCSD. Next base: position 3,685,164 of record NZ_JBQVYO010000001.1, read on the forward strand.
GCTGGAGAGTAGCTGTTTGAAGTTACGCACCCGGGCGTAATGCTTCTCGGTAATCAGCGCCGTCATCGCACGGCTGATAGAGGCTTCGATATCGATAGCCGGATAGTGGCCCGCTTCGGCCAGGCGGCGCGACAGGACGATATGGCCGTCGAGGATCGCGCGTGCCGAGTCGGCAATCGGGTCCTGCTGGTCATCGCCTTCGGTCAGCACCGTGTAAAAGGCGGTAATGGAGCCCCCGCCATTGATGCCGTTCCCGGCGCGCTCCACCAACGCCGGGAGTTTGGCAAACACCGAAGGCGGGTAGCCTTTGGTAGCCGGTGGCTCGCCAATCGCCAGAGCGATCTCACGCTGGGCCATCGCATAACGGGTCAGGGAGTCCATGATCAGCAGCACGTGCTGGCCGCGGTCGCGAAAATCTTCGGCGATACGGGTGGCATAGGCAGCCCCCTGCATGCGCAGCAGGGGAGAGACATCCGCCGGGGCGGCAATCACGACCGAGCGGGCACGCCCCTCCGCACCGAGGATGTTCTCGATAAAATCTTTAACTTCACGGCCACGCTCGCCAATCAGCCCCACCACGATAACGTCGGCCTGGGTGTAGCGGGCCATCATGCCGAGCAGCACCGATTTTCCGACGCCGGAGCCGGCAAAAAGGCCCATACGCTGGCCGCGACCGACGGTCAGCAGGGCGTTGATCGGGCGCACGCCGGTATCCAGTACGTGTTCGATTGGGGTGCGTTGTAACGGGTTGAAGGGCGGTGTGACCAGCGCCCCGGTTTCGGTGGTGTCGGGCGCGGGCAGGCCATCCAGCGGCTTACCGGCGCCGTCCAGCACCCGTCCGAGCAGCGCCGGGCCGAGCGGCAGTTGCTTGCCGCTGTGCAGTCCGTCGCTGGAGAAATTTTTGGCATAGACCCGCGCGCCGGGCAGCACGCCTTCGACCTCTTCCAGCGGCATCAGGAACAGACGCTGGCCGTTAAAGCCGACCACTTCGCTCTCGACTTCGTGGATCTCGTTACCGTCCTGCCGTTCGATAATGCAGGTGGCCCCCAGCGGCAGTTGCAGGCCCGTCGCCTCCAGTACCAGACCGGTGGCGCGGGTTAAGCGGCCATAGCGACGAACGGGGGGCAGTTGCGCCATCTTCGCTTCAAAGTTGTCGAGGGTGGTGAGCCAACGGGTGAGGCGAGCGGTCATCAGATGACTCCCGGTGCCGCCAGGCGGCACAGTTCCTGCCAGCGGGTTGCCACGCTGGCATCCAGATCCCCTTCATCGGCAGAGACTTTGCAGCCGCCGTGATGCAGGGTCGGATCGCCGCGCAGACGCCAGCCGTGCAGGCTCAGGGTCGCGCCGAGCATCTCTTCCACGCGCTGCAGATCGTCTGGGTGGACGCGCAGCTGCGGTTTGCCGCTGAACAAGGGCTCCTGCTGCAGCAACCCCTGGATCTGTTTGATAAGCGAAGAGTTATCCACTGGCGGCGTATGGCCAATCACCTGGCGTGCCGCCTCAAGCGCCATCTGCATCAGGCGCGAGGCGATCACGCTGTCCAGCGCGTCCAGGGTATTCTGGAACTCGCTCACCAGCTGCTGCATCCGGGCATGGATCGGCGCCTGCTGCGAACGCGCCTGTTCTAACCCCTGGGCCAGCCCCTGAGTCAGACCTTCCTGATAGCCCTGCTCCTGGCCTTTCTGCCTGCCTTCGTTCAGACCGGCCGCGTAGCCTTGATCGTGCGCCTGCATCTGGATCTGCGCCAGCTGCTGCGCGCGCTGCTCCTCTTCGCTCAGCTCTGGCGCGTCCTCTTCCTCGCCCAGATCGGCAGAAGCGACGGCCGCAGGCACAAATTCCGCGCGGGGAGGGGAGAGATCGTCCGGGGTCCAGACTTTCCACGGCAGTTCATCAGACATAGGTATCCTCGCCGCTGCCTACCACCATCTCGCCGGTTTCTGCCAGACGACGCACAATAAGCAGGATCGCTTTCTGTTCGTTTTCCACCTGAGACAGACGGACCGGGCCACGGTTGGCAAGGTCGTCGCGCAGGATATCCGCCGCACGCTGGGACATGTTGCGCAGGAACTTCTCGCGCAGCGGCTGTTCGGCGCCTTTGAGGGCGATAAGCAGCGATTCGGAGTCCACTTCCTGCAGCAGGCGCTGGATACTGCGGTCGTCCACGTCGACCAGGTTTTCGAACAGGAACATTTCGTCGATAATTTTCTGCGCCAGTTCGCCGTCGAATTCGCGCACTGCGGTAATAACCGCCTCTTCCTGCTGCGTTTTCATCAGGTTGATAATTTCGGCCGCCGTTCTCACGCCGCCCATTTTGCTGCGCTTAAGGTTCTGGCCATCGAGCAGGCCATTCAGTACCTCGGTCAGTTCCGCCAGCGCCGCCGGCTGGACGCCGCCGAAGGTGGCGATACGCAGCATCACATCGTGACGCAGGCGCTCGTCGAACAGCGCCAGAATATCGGCCGCCTGACCACGCTTAAGGTGAACCAGGATGGTGGCGATGATCTGCGGATGTTCGTCGCGAATAAGATCGGCTGCGGTCTGCGGCTCCATAAAGTTGAGCGTTTCGATGCCGCTGGCGGTATCGCGGGTTTCGAGAATATCCTCCAGCAGGCTGGCGGCACGCTCTTCGCCGAGGGCTTTGACCAACACCGAACGCAGGTATTCGTTGGCATTGACGTTGAGCGCCGCAAACTGTTCCGCTTCCTGCTCAAACTCCGACAGCACGTCGGTCAGCTGTTTGTTGGAGATCTGACGCACGTTGGCCATTGCCGCACTGAGAATCTGCACTTCGCGCTGGGAGAGGTGTTTGAACACCTCCGCCGCCCGGTCCTCGCCAATGGTCATCAGCAGGATGACGCTTTTATCCGTTCCGGTAAGGTTACTCATTTTCGTTACTCATCCACTGGCGAATGACCAGCGCCACGACGCGCGGATCGTTATCTGACATTTCGCGAATACGCTGGCTCATCACCTCAGCGCCCATGCGCTGGTTAGCACGGCGCTGCTGTAGCTGTTCGTCTTTGCTGAGACGGACTTCCACCGCTTCTTCTGTTTCCTGACGCAGCATGGTTTGCTCTTTCAGCGCCTTCGCCTCTTCGGCGCGGCGTACCAGCTGCGGACGTACCGCTTTACGCCACAGCAGCCAGGCGACAATCACCACCAGCAGCCAGCGACCGGCATCCATCATCTGGGCGATAAAGGACTGAGTTTTCCAGAACGGCAGCTCGCCGCTGTTATCGTCAACCGCACTGAACGGCGAGTTCACGACGTTTAAGGTATCGCCACGCGTCTCTGAGTAACCCATCGCTTCACGGGTCAGGTTTTCAATCTGTTTCATCTGCTCGGCGGTCAGCGGCAGCGGCTTACCGTCCGGCAGAGTTTTGTAGTTGACGACCACCGCCACGGAGAGACGCTGCACATCACCCGTGTTCATTTTGGTGTGGCGAATGGTGCGATCGACTTCGTAGTTAGTGGTTTCGTTGCGGCTGCTGGTGCGCGGGCCGGAATTGGCCGCAGCCGCCGTTTGCTGCTGATTCGCCTGCTGACCGTTCTGCGGGTTCTGCGCTGGCGCATTAATCGGCGCAGTGTTGGCCGGGGCTGGTTGGTTAGAGAGCGCACCCGGTACGCCCCCCGGGAATGGGCCGCCCACCTGCAGATTTTCATTTACCTGACGCGAACGCATCACCGCCTGGGCGGCATCGCCGTTCGGACGATACTGCTCTTCGGTCTGCTCTTTATCGGAGAAATCGATCTGCGCGGTAACCTGGGCATGAACGTTGGTTGTCCCAACAATCGGCCCGAGAATGGCTTCGATGCGGCTCTGAATGCGATTTTCCACATCAGTGGCATATTTCAGCTGCGCGTCATTGAGGTCGCGATCGCCGGTGTTGGATTTGGTTAACAGGCGACCCGTCTGGTCCACCAGGGTCACATTACCCGGCGGTAAACCCGCCACGGCGCTGGAGACCAGATGCACCACCGCGCTGATTTGCCCTTCGTCCAGCGCGCGGCCAGGCTGCAGATTAACGGTGACGGATGCCGAAGGGGCTTTTTGTTCCCGGACAAACAGGGTCGGTTTCGGCATGGCCAGGTGCACGCGGGCGCTTTTCAGCGGACCCAGTGTTTCGATGGTACGGGCCAGTTCGCCTTCCAGCGCGCGCTGATAGTTCACCTGCTCGCTGAACTGGCTGATGCCAAATTTTTCCTGATCCAGCAGTTCAAAGCCTACTGCCCCGCCTTTCGGCAGGCCTTGCTGGGCAAGACGTAAGCGGAGTTCATGAACTTTATCGGCGGGGACTTCCAGCGCGCCGCCGTTATCCGCGAAGCGGTAAGGGACGTTCATCTGGGTGAGCTGGGTGACGATAGCGCCGCCATCCTGATCGGAAAGGTTGCTGAAGAGCGTGCGGTAGTCTGGTTGTTTGGCCCATAAGACCATAGCGACAACAATCGCGATGGCGGCAGCGCCTGCCACGATCAACGGCACTTTAGGGTTCGCGCGCAAGCGGCTCATCCATTCGAGAGATTTAGTTTGAGGGCTTGTTGTTGCTGACGCACTCATAGCGCACCTCGCGACTCATCGTGGATTTCATTATTAGTGTGGAGAAACAAAACAGACTCCCGGGTCGGCAAACACACAAAAAATTCCATAATCATGGCTGTGCCATTATTTGTTGAAACGGGAATTTCTATGCGTCAAATAACCTGGTTTTTTAACGCTATTTAGCGCCTTTATCTCATTGACAGACTGCTACTCTTGAGCGCGTAGAAAACCATCAGGGGAAAGTCATGGCAATACAGGGCATTGAAAGCGTCATCAGCCAGCTCCAGGCAACGGCGATGACCGCGCGTAATCAGAACGTGGCAGATGTGCAGTCGACGGTCAGCTTCGCGGGCCAGCTGCATGCGGCGCTGGACCGGATCAGCGACACGCAAACCGCGGCGCGCGTGCAGGGCGAAAAATTCACCCTCGGCGTACCGGGCATTGGTCTGAACGATGTGATGGCCGATATGCAAAAAGCATCGGTATCGATGCAGATGGGCATTCAGGTGCGTAATAAGTTGATGCAGGCGTATCAGGACGTTATGTCGATGCAGGTTTAGGTGTTTTAATCTAAGCGATATACCGTCTTTAACATCAGAGCCTTTTGCGCGGGATGCTGATGGGGTCAAGCTAACTAATTCTGGTTTTAAATGCTCACCTGTTCCTGGTTGTTTTCGGCCATCCAGGAACCCTGGACACAATAAACCCGCGCATCTGAGTGACCCATTTGCCTGGCTATAACATTGGGGGTGGCCCATGCAGTTAATGATCAGTATGTGTAAGTGTGTGGTTGCGGCGTATGTTTATAACTCCAGATTCGAAATCGATATCTAGCCACTAACTTTCCATGCCGTACGCCGCTATAAACAGCATGAGGCTTCGTATTTTCAGGCTGCTGATGCCGACAGGCATCAATCATCCTTATGACCCCCTCACGAATAAAAATGGCTGTTTGGATTCGGAACTATTTTAGTAGCTAAATACCAGAATACGGGTCACCTTTATATAAACACTGTCAGCGGCGAAATGGAATAAAATGGCCATAATCTCTATATTATTGCTAACAGTCGGATTCATCCTTTCTTTTACTGGCGGTTGATGCCCTTTCTTAAGAATGTGTTTACCCGACAGCAAACTCTGTCTTATAAACGGTAGGTCTTCCAAGGTAACGAAAAATGCCAGCCTGTTGTTTCCTTTCCATGACACATGATTACGAATCCTGGACTGGTAATTACCAGGGAGCACTGAATCGCCAAGGGTTAAACAGACAACTCAGAGTCATATATGATGGCTTATAAATAGTTGCCCAAGAGCGGTGCACATTATCCCGAATAGCTTTAAATTGAATCATTCAAATAAATTGTGAATTGTGGTTACTTTATTTCCAGCGTTGTACTTGTCTCGATATCACCGTCTACACTTTTTATAACAGGATAATGAATTACGAGCCGGATTCTTCCACTATCAAAGAGTCAAGAAGGGATGCCACGCCTGAAGACAAAATTGCAATAGTACCTCAGCCAGAACAATACTATTGATTGAATATAACTACATGAGATATTGTTTGTTGATAAGAATCCTGACGCCAGCAAGTACTGTCAGTGGGGACTTCGTAAAATGATTATTGTATTTACATTAAATCCCTCAAGGCAGATCTTTGATAGATTGATTGAGTCATTTCAAATTAATAATGTTTAACCTTAGCTATTTATTATTATACCTAACAGTGCAATAGTTATGATTTATATGTCAACGCCTTTATCTATAATTAGATTCATTATTTTAAATTTGATTATATGGTGGGAATGCCCCACCATATACAGAATTAATTACTGAACATTCCTGAATGCAAGTAGCTTTCCTCTCTCATCATTGATGAGTATTGTAATAGCCGCAATAGAGGCAGTAATGAACAATAGGTATGGAATATAGAGTATCCTATTACCTGACGCATATACCGTAGGGGAATATCCTAACATTGAAGCTGATGCTATTGCTCCACCTATCATGGCCAGTATCAGAAACGATAACAAACTTGTTGTTTGAGATATGATTACAGGTACCAATATTAAAATGGTGACGGTTAATGCAAATAATACGCGACAAATCGACAATGCAGAAAATATAGTATCTCCAGAAAGTTTGATTTTTGACAATGCTACCGGCGTAGAAGGTATTACACATAAAAATAGCAGGATTAAGCCTGCGGAAATGGGAAGCGCTCTGGTCTTTTTATCGCAAATTATTGCCATGGAAAACGCCATCACAGAAGGAACAATTGACTTTTCAGCAATCAACATATCAGCATATAAATTAATTCCAAGCATGGCTTTCTGCAGTACATTGAAGCTACCATACTCTTTATACCATGTTGCAATCTCACTATAATACCTTGCTTTATTTCCGGGGCATGTTGCTATATAAACTATCACTAATAATATAATACCGAGGGCTATCATTGTTGACGATATTTTTTTACCATGGAACTTACTATATATGATTAATGATAGCATAACTAACAAGTTAACAATAGCTAATTGCTCATTGAAAGATGAGAGAAAAATAGAAATATAGCATAATCCGGCACGCCATTTTCCCTTTTCCTGATGCATTATTTTTCCAATAAGTAGTGAGTATCCATAAAAAGCAAGAGCAGAGGGCCATAAATAATTAAATGATCCAGTAATCCATATAGTCCCATTAAAAAATATGTCTCTTGGAATGCTAAAAATAAGCAAAGATGTGGCAATTGCTGGAGCTATTTTCCAACCTTTATCATTAAGGCTACCATTTATTGAGTATATACCAATAACCAACAGCGAAAACATGAATGAGTTTATTATTGCCCAGATATTAAACTTGTTTATCAGGCTAATAAGAGCGTATTCAATTGGCGTGCGTGAGGACCAAGAAAAATATCTACTAATAACCCATTTTATGTGATCTGGCTCTGAAAACGATCTTTCAGAAAACCATAAATCATCAGATATCAGTGAGTATTGGTTGATATGTAATAGAGCTATTGCAAAAATGAAGCAACAGGCAAAAATACCATAGTTTGATCTGCTCATTTCTTACCCTTTAGTATGTATTTTGGACGTTTTTTCGTTTCAAAGTATATTCTTCCTATATATTCGCCAAGAACGCCTACTCCAATTAGTTGAACGCCACCCAAGAATAATATTGAGACTAATATGGATGGATATCCTCGTACAGGGTTACCGAGGATTAAGGTGCCGATAATCATATACGCACCATAGATGAATGCTAAACCTGCGACAAGCAAGCCGATGTATGTCCACATTCTTAAGGGAAAAGTTGAGAAGCTTGTTATTCCTTCCAATGCGAGATTCCATAATTTCCAACCATTGAACTTGGAATCGCCAGCTACTCTTCCCGCTCGAACATACTCAACGACATCAGTACGACCACCAACCCATGAAAGGATACCTTTCATAAATAAGTTGCATTCAGGCATAAGTTTAATATTTTCAACAATTTCACGAGACATGAGACGAAAATCGCCAACATTTTCTTCAATCTGTGGATTGCTGATTTTGTTATGAAGTTTATAGAACCATTCTGCAGTTTTGCGCTTTAGTCGTCCATCAGTTGACCTATCTGAACGTTTTGCAAGAACCATATCAGCGCCATTCTGCCATTTATTAATAAGGTGCGGGATAACCTCTATGGGGTCCTGTAGATCAACGTCAATTGGTATAATAGCTTGCCCTGTAGCATGTTCCAGACCGGCAAACAAAGCGGGTTCTTTCCCGAAGTTGCGTGTGAATGACAGGGGGATAACAAGTGGGTCAGACACCGCCAGAGCATTGATAATAGATTCTGTTGCGTCTTTACTTCCGTCGTTGACAAAGACTAATTCTATTTCAAATTTCTTTAACTCATCATATTCCCTTACCGTTTTATAAAAAATTGGTATCGTGTCCTCTTCATTAAATACTGGAATTACAAGAGAAATTTTCATTTTTCATCCCTAAAAACAATTAACTTTGAATATATGAATCCGCATAATAGGCTAATAGTAGAGAAAACAATAAGAGTGATAATCGGCTGCATGCCTGCCTTATCTGCAGTCCAGCCAACAACCGCACTTAAAATGCCCATAAATCCGACGTACGTTATATAACGTAGTTTCGATGGAGAAGCATTGAATGTGAACCTCGCATTAGCAAAAAAACTAAACGATACTGCTACAAGGAATCCAAACAGGTTAGCGATAGCCTGCGTAGTCTGTAAAAAATAAATACAGCTGGCAAAAACAAGCCAATGCACTAGTGTATTGATCACACCGATAGATGTATACTTCGCAAATAACTTCAGCATAATAAAAAATCAGTAAATTCTGAAAGGTCAGAAGTTTAACATCATTTTCAGATTTGAGCGACTACAGGAATTGATTGTTGCTAATGGGACCTTCTCAAGGAGTAGTCATTTTCATTAGTTGTTAACTTTCATGTTACGAAGCGGTTAAAATGATGGGTGTTGTAACATATTCTATACTTTCTTACGTGACTGGTTACTTTCTGTACTCGAGGGTGAGAGGAAAAAACACAAAAGAGTTTATGATCTCACCAAACAACACTCTAACTAAGGAAAATTTAGGCGGGCACGGGATATGAGGTATGGTCAAGATATGATCTCTTAATCTTTAGATATATTTTTTCTTTTCACTAAAATGCTTCAACACATGATTCTTGCTCCGCTCTAGCATCAATGTTGCTGGCGACCAGACCGCTTTGATGCCACACTCTTTATTTTCTTCCTAGACGGAACAATGATGAAAAAAATAGCAATTATAGCGGGGCTGCTGGCCTTAACCGGCTGTGTACAGGTCGACAGATATCAGGACGTGATCAAACATCCTGTCCCGGCTGAACTGGCGGGTTACTGGCAGTCGAAAGGGCCGCAGAGCAGCATGGTCAGCCCGGAAGCGATCGCGACGCTGGTCGTGACGCAGGAGGGGGATACCCTCGATTGCCGGCAGTGGCAGCGCGTGGTGGCCGTGCCGGGGAAAATCATGCTGCGTTCTGACGATTATTACAACGTCACCCGCAAGCTGGATATCTACCCGCTGGAGCGGGAAGGCTCCGCCATTGAGTACGATGGCATGATCCTGCAGCGCGTCGACAAACCTACCGTCGAGTGTGCAAATTACCTGAGTAAAAATCCGCTTGAGAGCAAGCTGCCTTAAGGGATTTGCAGGCCGGGCAGGGGCAACGCCGCCCGGCTATCAACGCCTTACTATTCCGCTTCTATAACCCACACGCTGACGCTGCCGCCGTTGCAGGTGAAGACACCGGTACCGGTTTCGTCGGTCATTACCACTTCCTCGCGGTTACCGAGAAAATCTTTCCAGGTTTTATGGCCGTAGTTTTCCCCAAGCGTAATGGTTTTTTCGCCTTCGTCACCGTTAGAGAGCACCACCACGCAGCCGGGATTATCGTCGGTGCCGCTGCGGCTGAAGGCGATGCAGTTAGGGTGATCGAACCACAGAGTCTGAATGCCGTGAGCAAAGCGCTGGCGGGCGAGGATCAGCTGATCGAGCTGCTCAATCACCGGCATATCGATGTGGTACATCTCGCCGTCACCACCGGTATCGTCATAGCTGGCGCCGTACAAATCGGGGTAGAAGACGCTGGGAACGCCATTTTCGCGCAGTAAAATCAGGGCATAGGCCAACGGCTTAAACCAGGCTTCAACCGGTGCCTCCAGCGCCTGTAGCGGCTGGGTGTCATGGTTAGCGACCAGGGTCACCGCGTGGAAGGGGGCTGCCTCTACCAGCGTGCCGGTAAAGATCTGGCTCATGTCGTAATCACGCCCCTGCAGAGAAGCTTCGTGAAACTTCATGTGCAGCGGGGCGTCAAACAGCATGGTTTTCCCCTCCACCTGATCGATATATTGTCGCAGTTTATCAACATCTGGCGACCAGTATTCCGCCACGATAAACAGCGGTTTCGGCGCTACCTCCTGGACATGTTCGATCCACTCTTTATAGAACCAGGCCGGAATATGTTTTACCGCATCCAGACGGAAGCCGTCACACTGGGTTTGCTCCATCAGCCAGCGCGCCCAGTATTTGATCTCCTCGGTTACCGCACGGTTGCGAAAATCGATGTTTTCGCCCATGAGGTAGTCAAAATTTCCCATCTCGTTATCGACCTGATCGTTCCAGCCTTCGCCGGTGTAATCATTGACGATCTTGAAGATGCCGTTTTCATCAGGGTTTTCGATATGATCTATGCCGCTGAAACATTTGTAGTCCCAGATGAATTTTGAATACTTTCCGGCGCGAACCGGGAAGGTGTAGCGGGTCCAGGCTTCACACTCGATAATCTCGTCATCGATCTGGTTGCGATCGTCGGCGTTCACCCGCTGAACGCGGATGGCCTCTTTCTCGTCGGCACCCATCTTGTGGTTAACCACCACGTCCATCAGCACTGCGATATTGTTGCGTTTCAGCGCGTCGATAGCGGCCAACAGCTGGGTTTTGTCACCGTATTTGGTGGGAATAGATCCTTTTTGATCGAACTCGCCGAGATCGAAGAGATCGTAGCAGTCATAGCCGACAGAGTAGCCGCCGGTCGCGCCTTTATACGCCGGGGGCAGCCAGACCATGTTGATACCGATATCATTTAAGCCATCGGCGCGCTCGGCCACTTCCGGCCAGAGTTGACTGCCTTCAGGGTAATACCAATGGAAGAACTGCAAAAGGGTGGGGTTTTTCATCTTCCGTGCTCCAGAAGCCGTTTCGGCTGACTTCTGGAGTATGGATGATTTTTAGGAAATTATTGGGGTGGGGCTGGTGAGTTAGGTACTAGCAGCATACCGGACAGACGTCCGTAAGCATGGTTCAGTGACTGTTGGCGCGATGTTTGGCCGATCAATCCACTTAGTTCATCCAACCGATTTTTTAGCAATAATTTCAGCTGTTGCTCGTTATCGAGTGTCTGTTTGATATAAGCTGCAACCATATCCTGAATATTTCGTGTCAGGCCCGGTGGAGTTTGCGCCTCTGCGACCGTTTCGATACTTTGCAGATAGATAACTTCCTGTTCCAGTAATAGGTCCCATTCTCCTCGCTGCGCAAGCTCCAGCAAAGAATGGCTCAACAACGCGATGCGCTGCCAACGGTTGAGAAACTCCACGGCTGAGGTCATGCACGAGACTCCTGGGAAGCTGCTTTCGGTGAGATCTGTTTCCAGGCATCGGCAATATTGCTTAGTAACCCTTCCACTTCTTCGATGGCCTGAATGTCATTACGCAAATTAGCGTGCAATAGGCGGCGGATCATATACTCATACAATGATGAAAGGTTAGTTGCGACCTCACTGCCATGATCGTGATCCAGTCCGGCTTTGAGACCATTATCGATAATATTAATGGCCTTACTGAGCGCCTCACCTTTGGCGACTATTTCACCCTGCTGCATGAACAGACGAGCACGCACCAGTGCGCTATTTGCGCCATCAAATAACATTTCAATCAATTGGTGCGGACTGGCGCTCATCACTGCGCTTTCCACACCGATTTTTGCATAAGCTTTGGTACCACTCGCGGTGTACATATTTACCTCGTGTTATGAAGAGCTGCTCATGGCGGTGAACTGGTTGCTCAAATACGTGCTTGTATTATTTAATTTACTCATCATGGTATCCAGTTGCGTAAACTGGGCCTGATACCGTGCGATGGTGTCATCGATACTGCTGCTGACGGCAAGATACTGTTTAGTGAGTTTTTTAAGCGTGCTGTTAATGCTGTCCTGCGCGCTATCAATAACACCATCGTCAGCCAGAAAACCCTTCACCTGAGAAGCAATTTTGGTGGTGATCCCGCTTTCTTTACCATCGCCTACCAGCAGCTGTTGTACATCAACCGAGTTGTCACTTAATGCTTTGCTCAGTTTGTCATTATCGATTTTCAGTTTGCCGGTGGTACCGTCCTGCGTGATCCCCATCTGGGTTAAGGTCTGGAACTTGCCGTCATTGCCACCCGCAGAGAATTGAGCACGGATACCCGTCTGAATAATTCTTACTGCACTGTCGCCAAGCAGGGCACCGTTACTGGTACTTTGTGCATCGGCACCCGCATCGACGGCGGTGTATTTAGTCAGGGAGCCGATCGTGTCTACTAACGAGTTATAGGCATCTACCCAGCTTTTAATTGCAGCTGTGGATTTATCGTTACTTTTGCTTACCGTTATCGTGACATCGTTAACCGCTTTTGTCAGGTTCAGGGTGACGCCCTGTGGAGCATCGGTAATGGTATTACTGCTGCGGACAATGTTGATGCCATTGACCGTCAGCTCAGCATCTTTGGCTTCAACGATCTGTTCAACCTTATTGCCCGTTACATCCGGGTTATTAAAGCTAATAAACTGGTTAAGCGTTTCATCACCGGAAACAGATATGCTCATCTTGTTTGCAAGACCGGTTTCCGATGAGGTCAGTACCAGCTGATAATCATTGTCTTTCACCTTCACTATGCTGGCAGAAACCCCGCCGTTGGCGTTGTTAATGGCATCCCGCATACCTTCCAGAGACGTTTGCTCTTTTGTCAGCTTGATCTCGACCGGTTTATCTTTGCCATCCTGCTTGATAACCAGCGTACGTACAGCGTTATCGTTACCTTGTGCGGCTTTACTGTCCGTCACCTTACTGGTGGTACGAATTGATTGAGCTTGCGCCAGCTGAGTAACATTTACTTTATAGGTGCCTGCAGCAGCGCCAGCCGTCGTGCTTACCGTAAGATCCGTAGAATTACTGACCGCAGTAGTGCTTTTAAACAGAGTGGCGTCATTCAGGGCGGTGTTAGCCGTCTGGAATTTTTCCAGAGAACTTTTTAAGGTGCCAAATGCTGTCAGTCTGGCGGAGAAACTACTCTGCTGTTGCGTGATAGGGGTCAGACGTCCCTTTTCAGCAGTAGTCAGATTCGCCAGTAATGTATCCAGAGGCAGGTTGGAACCTACGCCCAATGAAGTAAAAGATGCCATGCGTAATCCCTTCAATTGCAAACAGTGGTTAGCCACGTTATCGGCAATGTAGAGATAAAGTTTAATGATGAGATAGAAAAAATGATGACCGGAATAGTACCTAATAAAGGGGGTAATTCACGGGCTAAAAAAATACGGGCGGAAGATTAAAAAAATCTAAAGTTCGAAATTAAGGTGCCGATACATGGTTTACGGTGAGAAACCGCGGGCAGCAGCCCATCAACATCAAGATGTAAATTGATAAGGAAAAGATCATGGCACAAGTCATCAATACTAACAGCCTGTCGCTGTTGACCCAAAACAACCTGAACAAATCTCAGTCTTCCCTGAGCTCTGCTATCGAGCGTCTGTCCTCTGGTCTTCGTATCAACAGCGCGAAAGACGATGCTGCTGGCCAGGCGATTGCTAACCGCTTCACGTCTAATATCAAGGGCCTGACTCAGGCTTCCCGTAACGCCAACGACGGTATTTCTGTTGCACAAACTACAGAAGGTGCGTTGTCTGAAATTAACAACAACCTGCAGCGTGTTCGTGAACTGGCCGTTCAGGCTACCAACGGTACTAACTCTGATTCTGACCTGAACTCCATTCAAGACGAAATCACTCAGCGTCTGAGCGAAATTGACCGCGTTTCTGGTCAGACTCAGTTCAACGGTGTGAAAGTTCTGGCTTCTGATCAGACAATGAAAATTCAGGTTGGTGCTAATGATGGCGAAACCATCGAAATCAAACTGGACAAAATTGATGCAAAAACTTTAGGACTGGATAGCTTCAGCGTAGCGCCAGGCAAAGTACCTGTGTCTACCTCTGTAGCCTTGAAAAGCGAAGCTGCACCTGCACTGACTCAGGTAAACGCCGCTGATGGTAAAGTTGGCGCTGTGGATGCATTTGGTGCTAACTATACTAGTGCAACTGCTGCTGCATACTTCGGTGCAAACGCGACAGACACAGGTGATACTACTGATGTAACTGGTACAACTGCGACTAAAGTATACCAAGTTCAGGTAGAAGGTCAGACTTATTTTGTTGGTCAAGATGGTAACGCAGCAGGTGGCGAATTTACCCTCCTGAAACAAAATGGCACTGGCTATGACAAAGTACAAGTTGATGGCAACGATGTACAATTGGCTAACTTTGGTGGTCGTGTAACCGCATTTGTTGACGATGGCGGCGTTGCTAAATCTGTCGATTTGGCTGCTGGCAAAACAGGTAAGGCGTTGGCATATAACGATTCACCTATGTCTGTTTACTTCGGTGGTAAGAACCTGGATGTGCATCAAGTTCTAGATGCTAACGGTGCTGCTGTTGCGGGTGCCTTTGCAGCTAAAAACTCCGATGGTACCTATTTGGCAGTCAATGTTGATACCGCTACCGGCAATACTGCTGTAATCACAGATCCGAATGGTAAAGCGGTGGAATATGCTGTTAAGAGCGATGGTACCGCTCAGGCCATCATGCGTGAAGATGATAAAATCTACGGTGCGACCATCACTGGGACCACTGCGACTAAAGGCACTGAAATCAGCGCAACTGATCTGAAAGCATTAGCAACCACTAACCCGTTGGCTAAGCTGGATGAAGCTCTGGCTAAAGTTGACAAACTGCGCAGTTCTCTGGGTGCGGTGCAGAACCGTTTTGATTCTGCTATCACAAACCTCGGTAACACCGTAAATAATCTGTCTTCCGCACGTAGCCGTATTGAAGATGCTGATTACGCAACTGAAGTTTCCAATATGTCCCGTGCGCAGATTCTGCAGCAGGCCGGTACTTCTGTTCTGGCTCAGGCCAACCAAACCACTCAGAACGTGCTGTCTCTGCTGCGTTAATCGAAGGATTGATTCTCAGCGATTACACGATAATCAAGGCAGCGAAAGCTGCCTTTTTTCGACTGGAGTGTATCAAATGAGAGAAATAAGAATTAGTGAACCTGCTTTTTTTCAAGAGTTTAAATGCTCAGCGGGGGCATGCAGGGATCATTGTTGTAAAGACTGGAATATTTGGCTTGATAAACATACGGTTAAAAAATACATAGCTAGTAAAGATATTAAGATCCGCACTATTGCTGAAGAGAGCATTCAACTTGTTAAGCATAGCCCTAAGGCATGGGGAATCATAAAATTTGAACAGCAGACAGGAAATTGCCCTTATTTAGATAAAGCGAAGCTATGCACGGTACAAAAGTATCTAGGCTCTCAAGCATTGAGTCATACTTGCTCAGTTTTTCCGCGCATCAACCGGTTGTATAGAACTGAAGAACATAATTCTCTAAATATTTCATGTCCCGAGGTTGCCTCTCTCATTTTTAAAAACGCTGATGCAATGCGCTTAAATGAGAAAATTAAAATGCAGAGAAATTTTAACAATGCTCCTGTTTTTACATCGCAAAGCAAGTTGCTCAGTGTCATCTGCTTGAACTTGGCGGATAGCGTGGATTCAGATGTTGAATCAGCGCTTTATGCTATTATTAATTTCTTGGTTTTTATCGAAAACTATGAAGACATCAATGACGATAATCTGCCAGAAATTGAGAGGATTTACACATCCTTGTCAGAAAAACTACAAACCGGTGAAATGCGTGCAGAGCTGGCATCTATAAAACCTGATGTTAGGATTAAATCATCATTATTGATGTTAATGCAGGACTATCTTTGTAATGTTCCTAAAGCACGAGGAAGTTCAGTTATAACTTCCTTTATTGAATGTTTATTGCGTCAAATATTTTCGGACCAAGATTATAGTGTTGAAGAAAAAATAAGCGGGCTTGAAAAAATATGGCAAAAACAAGTTATCCCTACAATGAAGGGCAGTGAATTCGCAATCAAGAATTTTATTTTATACAAATTATGGCAAAATAATTTCCCTAACCAAACTAACGTTCCACCTTTGCGCGCACTCTATATGATTGTGGCAGAATATTATTTTATCAAAATGCTTATGTCTGCTTGCGTTCAGGAACGTGGGCATGCAGACATCGAAGATCTTACAAATATTGTTTACAGTTTCCACTCTCTTAGTCAGCATAATAAAGCGGTGACAGATGCCTTTTATCGCCACATCGAGAGCGTGAGGTTAGGGGATGATATTTCCATGATTCACCTTCTGGCGTAATCTTCCGGACGGCAAAAAGTACACTTTGCCGTCACTTATTTAAATTATTGATAATAAAGTAAAAATAAAAAATATTAGCATCATGACAAGGCATTTATAGCTTACAAAAGTCAAATAACCCCCCATTCCCCCCCCTATTCACACGATTAAAACCCCTCCAGAATCGGATAATCATGCCGATAACTCAACTAACGCAGGGCTGTTTATCGTGAATTCACTCTATACCGCTGAAGGTGTAATGGATAAACACTCGCTGTGGCAGCGTTATGTTCCGCTGGTGCGTCATGAAGCATTGCGGCTTCAGGTACGTCTGCCAGCGAGTGTGGAACTGGACGATCTGCTACAAGCGGGCGGGATCGGGTTACTGAATGCAGTTGACCGATACGACGCTCTGCAAGGAACGGCATTTACGACTTACGCAGTACAGCGTATTCGTGGTGCGATGCTGGATGAACTGCGCAGCCGGGATTGGGTGCCGCGCAGCGTTCGCCGCAATGCACGCGAAGTAGCGCAAGCGATGGGGCAGCTGGAACAGGAGCTTGGACGTAACGCGACGGAAACCGAAGTTGCGGATCGTCTGGGGATCACTACTGCCGACTACCGTCAGATGTTGCTCGATACCAACAACAGCCAGCTCTTCTCTTATGATGAGTGGCGCGAAGAGCATGGCGATAGCATTGAACTGGTGACGGACGATCATCAGCAGGAAAACCCGTTGCACCAGTTAATGGAAGGCAACGTACGCCAGCGCGTAATGGAAGCTATTGAAGCTTTACCAGAACGCGAACAACTGGTGCTGACCCTTTATTACCAGGAAGAGCTCAATCTCAAGGAGATTGGTGCCGTGCTGGAAGTGGGGGAGTCGCGGGTTAGCCAGCTGCACAGCCAGGCCATTAAACGCTTACGTACCAAGCTGGGTAAGTTATAGGTGATCCTTGTCACCCGTTAAGTGCCGCACAACGTATTGACAACCAGGAGTTATCATGACGGTGCAGCAATCTAAAAGACGGCCATTAAGCCGCTACCTGAAAGACTTTAAACACAGCCAGACGCATTGCGCCCATTGCCATAAATTGCTTGACCGCATCACGCTGGTCCGTCGTGGAGAGATCGTCAATAAAATCGCGATCTCCCGTCTCGATACCCTGCTGGATGAAGCCGGCTGGCAGCAAGAGCAGCAGGAGTGGGTGGCGTTATGTCGTTTTTGTGGCGACCTGCACTGTAAAGAGCAGAGCGACTTTTTCGATATTATTGGCTTCAAGCAGTTCCTGTTTGAACAGACAGAGATGAGTCACGGAACGGTGCGCGAGTATGTTGTGCGTCTGCGTCGTCTTGGCCAGCATCTGACCTCGCTGAATATTTCCCGTGAGCTTCTGACCAACGGTTATCTGGATGAAAATCTTGAACCGTGGCTGCCTGCGACCAGCACCAACAACTACCGGATCGCGCTGCGCAAATATGCGCAATACAGGTCGCAAATGCCGATGGCGGTGAAGCAGAAAGTCCACCGCGAAACAACTTCTGATATATATTAAAAATGAATAACATGTAGCGCAGTCGTGTTTGACCTTGCGGCCGAACGCCCTACACTACAACCAAAATTCCAATCATATCGGGGTATGTATGAAATTTGCACTTCTGGGTCGTCAGGCGCTGATGGGTGTAATGGCCGTTGCGCTGGTTGCGGGTATGAGCGTCAAGACCTTCGCTGCAGAGGGTCTTTTAAACAAAGTTAAAGAGCGCGGCACGCTGCTGGTTGGGCTGGAAGGAACCTACCCTCCGTTCAGCTTCCAGGGTGACGACGGTAAACTGACCGGTTTTGAGGTGGAGTTTGCTGAAGAGCTGGCAAAACACCTCGGTGTTAAAGCGTCGCTGAAGCCGACCAAATGGGACGGCATGCTGGCCTCGCTGGACTCAAAACGTATTGATGTGGTGATTAACCAGGTCACCATCTCTGACGAACGTAAGAAAAAGTATGACTTCTCCACCCCGTATACCGTCTCCGGTATCCAGGCGCTGGTGAAAAAAGGTAACGAAGGCTCCATTAAATCTGCTGCCGACCTGAAAGATAAAAAAGTGGGCGTCGGTCTGGGGACCAACTACGAAGAGTGGCTGCGCCAGAACGTGCAGGGCGTTGATATCCGCACCTATGACGACGACCCGACCAAATACCAGGATCTGCGCGTAGGCCGTATTGATGCCATTCTGGTTGACCGCCTGGCGGCGCTGGATCTGGTGAATAAGACCAACAACACTTTGGCCGTAGCCGGTGATGCCTTCTCCCGTCAGGAAGCGGGCGTTGCGATCCGCAAAGGCAACGAGGATCTGGTCAAAGCTGTTGACGGTGCCATTGCCGAGATGCAGAAAGACGGCAGCCTGAAGGCGCTCTCCGAAAAATGGTTCGGGGCAGACGTCACAAAGTAAGCAGTTGACTGAAAAAAAGGCGCTTTGATAAGCGCCTTTTTTATTTCCTCGCCATCAACGTGCATAATAAAAAAATCAGACTTAGACAGGGTTATGGAGGTTTTCATGTCATTACAGAACCTGACGCGTTTTCCGCGCCTGGAGTTTATCGGCGCGCCGACGCCGCTGGAGTATTTGCCGCGCTTATCGGATTACCTGGGGCGCGACATCCTTATCAAACGTGATGACGTGACGCCCATAGCAATGGGGGGCAACAAACTGCGCAAGCTGGAGTTCCTCGCGGCGGATGCGCTGCGTGAAGGGGCCGACACGCTGATCACCGCAGGCGCTATCCAGTCGAACCATGTTCGCCAGACCGCTGCCGTCGCGGCAAAGCTGGGGCTGCACTGTATCGCCCTGCTGGAAAACCCGATTGGCACAAAGGCGGAAAATTATCTCAGCAACGGTAACCGTCTACTGCTGGATCTGTTCAATGTACAGATAGAGATGTGCGATGCGCTGACCGATCCCGTGGCGCAGCTGAATGCGCTGGCGACCCGCGTTGAAGCCCAGGGTTTTCGCCCGTATGTGATCCCGGTTGGCGGTTCGAATGCGCTGGGTGCGCTGGGCTACGTCGAAAGCGCCCTGGAGATTGCCCAGCAGTGTGAGGGCACGGTCGGTCTCTCCTCGGTGGTGGTGGCCTCCGGCAGTGCAGGCACCCATGCCGGGCTGGCGGTCGGGCTTGAGCAGCTGATGCCGGAGGTTGAACTGATTGGCGTCACCGTATCGCGCAGCGTAGCCGATCAAAAACCGAAGGTAGTGTCGTTGCAACAGGCGGTGGCACAGCAGCTGGAGGTGAGCGCAAAGGCGGATATCGTGCTGTGGGATGACTATTTCGCGCCGGGCTACGGCACGCCTAATGATGAGGGGACCGAGGCGGTGAAACTGCTGGCGCGTCTTGAAGGGATTTTGCTGGATCCGGTCTATACCGGCAAAGCTATGGCCGGGCTTATTGACGGAATCGAACGGAAACGCTTTAAAGATGAAGGCCCGATTCTGTTTATTCATACTGGCGGGGCGCCCGCTCTCTTTGCCTACCATCCTCATGTGTAAATCACAGGCAGAAAAATCATAATGCAAGAAAGTATCCAACTGGTGATTGATTCGTTGCCCTTCCTGCTGAAAGGCGCCGTATTTACGCTGCAGCTGAGTATTGGCGGGATGTTTTTCGGTCTGGTGCTGGGCTTTGTGCTGGCGTTGATGCGCATGTCGCCTCTGCTGCCCGTGCGCTGGCTGGCGCGTTTTTATATTTCCATCTTCCGCGGCACGCCGCTAATTGCCCAGCTGTTCATGATTTACTACGGCCTGCCGCAATTTGGTATTGAGCTGGATCCCATCCCGGCGGCAATGATCGGCCTGTCGCTTAATACTGCTGCCTATGCGGCGGAAACCCTGCGTGCAGCCATCTCCTCCATCGACAAAGGCCAGTGGGAAGCTGCAGCCAGTATCGGGATGACGCCGTGGCAGACCCTGCGCCGGGCCATCCTGCCGCAGGCCGCGCGCGTGGCCCTGCCACCGCTCAGCAACAGCTTTATCAGTCTGGTAAAAGACACCTCGCTGGCGGCCACCATTCAGGTGCCGGAGCTGTTCCGCCAGGCGCAGCTGATCACCTCGCGCACGCTGGAGGTCTTTACCATGTATCTGGCTGCCTCGCTGATCTACTGGATCATGGCAACCGTGCTGTCCGCGCTGCAAAACTATTTTGAAAACCAGCTTAACCGCCAGGAGCGTGATCCGAAATGAGTGCTATCGACGTTAAAAACCTGGTGAAGAAATTTCACGGCCAGACGGTGCTGCACGGTATCGACCTGGAAGTGCAGGAGGGCGAAGTGGTGGCGATTATCGGGCCCAGCGGGTCCGGTAAAACCACGCTGCTGCGCAGTATCAACCTGCTGGAGCATCCGGAAGCCGGCACCATTCGCGTGGGTGATATCACCATTGATACCGGTAAGTCGCTGGGTCAGCAAAAGGGGCTGATTCGTCGTCTGCGTCAGCACGTCGGCTTTGTCTTCCAGAGCTTCAATCTGTTTCCCCATCGCACGGTGCTGGAAAACATTATTGAAGGGCCGGTAATTGTCAAAGGCGAACCCAAAGAGGAGGCCACAGCCCGTGCCCGGGAGTTACTGGCAAAAGTGGGGCTTTCCGGGAAAGAGGGCAGTTACCCGCGCCGTCTCTCCGGTGGACAGCAGCAGCGTGTGGCGATTGCCCGCGCGCTGGCAATGCGTCCTGATGTGATCCTGTTTGATGAACCGACCTCAGCCCTGGATCCGGAGCTGGTGGGGGAGGTGCTGAATGCCATTCGCCAGCTGGCACAGGAGAAACGTACTATGGTCATTGTCACCCATGAGATGAGCTTTGCCCGGGATGTGGCAGACAGGGCGATTTTTATGGATCAGGGACGTATTGTGGAGCAGGGGCCGGCGAAAGCGCTGTTTGCCGATCCTCAGCAGCCCCGTACCCGGCAATTCCTTGAGAAATTCCTGATGCAATAGCATATTTGCTTTTAATTGCTCCGGAATTAATCTCCGGAGCAAAATATTCATCCCTGAAATGAATGGTCCCGCGATTTTATCCCGCCACAAACCCCCTAAGTGCATAAAATCTGTAGATAATTACCTCAGGGTCGATATTTTATACATATAAATAAGATTTATGTGTTAATTTAAGAAATCATAATAATGATTATCTTTACAGGGGCTTCATTCACTTGGTATGAAGGATTTAGACTTTTTTACATGGCGACGGGAGTGCTATCTCCGTTTTCAGGAGATGACATCCGCCAGCGAGGTATATCCCGAACTTCAGCGTCAAACTCAGAACCTGGGTTATGAGTATTTTGCTCTCTGCGTCCGTCATCCGGTACCGTTTACCCGACCGAAAGTCTCGGTGCATTCAACCTATCCGCAACAGTGGATGGCGCACTATCTGGCGGAAAATTATTTCACCATCGATCCTGTGCTTAAACCCGAGAATTTCGTCCACGGGCACTTACCCTGGAACGATGCCTTATTCGCCGAAGCGCAATCCTTATGGGACGGCGCGCGCGACCACGGCCTGCGCAAAGGGATCACCCAGTGTCTGATGCTGCCTAATCATGCGATGGGGTTCCTGTCGGTCTCCAGCACCAGCCTGTCGGTTAATATGATGGCGAATGAAGTGGTTGAGTTGCGTCTGCAAATGCTGGTGCACATGGCCTTGACCACGCTGCTACGCCTGGAGCATGAAATGGTGATGCCACCCGAGATGAAATTCAGCAAGCGCGAAAAGGAGATCCTGAAATGGACAGCGGAAGGCAAAACCTCAGCAGAAATAGCGATTATTCTCTCTATCTCTGAAAACACGGTGAACTTCCACCAGAAGAATATGCAGAAGAAATTCAATGCGCCGAATAAAACGCAAATAGCCTGCTATGCGGCAGCGACGGGCATTATCTGACTACACTTCAGTTCTGCGTGGCAGACGAGTAAACGGCTGAATGCACTGCTTTCAGCCGTTTTTGTTTTATTGACGGTAAGCTTGCTTGATTTGCTTAACGGTGCTGGAAAATACCTCAGCCTGAGCCTGGTCTTCCATCTGCGCAATCTGGCGTTCCATCTTAATGATCACACGACCGGCATCCGCCTGGCCCATTGCCTGCAGCATCAGGGTCAACAGAGATTTCAGACAGGAGACTTCCTGTGCCAGTTCTTGATTATTCTCAGCAGTGGCAAAATCAGGTGTGCTCATTTATTTTCCTCATGATAAAAACGGCGCTTGAGCGCATAGTTCAAAGTTCAAGGCGGCGGAGTATACCACAAGCCTTAAAAAAAAACGCAGTGCTTGTTTTTTGTACTTTTAGCCGGTTTGGTTATTTAATTGAATGACCGTTCGCCCTACACTTTTAAGGCGTTAAGCGCAGGGTAATTGTTTAACTAAGGTAGTTAACAGGTTAATTATTGTTACAAAATTACGTGTGGTATTTTAACAATAAAAAAATAGCCTCTAAAATCTGTAAATTTTTGAAAACATTAGCCTAAAAAATGTTGCCTAAGCCGCATGGCGCAAGGCTTCCGTTTCCAGTTGATGTACAAGTTAATTTCCAAAAAAGAGAGTTATAACGAAGGCCTGCATTTTTTAACGTTTTCAGTTTGCGATAAAAAACGTTAATATGAGCCGAATTAACTGTCTGTAGCGTTATCCCTATTCTGGAGAATTTCCTTTGATCAACGTCCTTCTTGTTGATGACCACGAACTGGTGCGCGCAGGGATACGACGCATTCTTGAAGATATTAAAGGTATAAAAGTTGCTGGCGAGGCCTGCTGCGGTGAAGATGCCGTCAAATGGTGCCGGACGAATAGTGCTGATGTTGTCCTGATGGACATGAACATGCCCGGTATTGGCGGCCTTGAAGCAACGCGTAAAATCGCGCGCGCCTGGGTTGATACCAAAGTGATCATGCTGACGGTTCACACTGAAAATCCTCTTCCTGCAAAAGTGATGCAGGCGGGCGCCGCGGGCTACCTGAGCAAGGGCGCAGCCCCTCAGGAAGTGGTTAATGCTATCCGTTCTGTCTATTCCGGGCAGCGCTATATCGCTTCTGATATCGCGCAGCAAATGGCGCTCAGCCAGATTGAACCAGAAAAGACCGAATCACCGTTTGCCAGTTTGTCTGAGCGCGAATTGCAGATTATGCTGATGATTACCAAAGGCCAGAAGGTGAATGAGATCTCTGAGCAGCTTAATCTCAGCCCAAAAACGGTGAACAGCTACCGCTACCGTATGTTCAGTAAGCTGAACATTCATGGCGATGTCGAACTCACTCACCTGGCCATCCGTCATGGTCTGTGCAATGCCGAGACCCTAATTAGTCAGTGAGTGAAGTGTTTGATTCCAGTGCTTTCCTGAAAACCGTCACCAGCCAGCCAGGCGTCTACCGGATGTATGACGCAGGCGGGACGGTTATCTACGTCGGTAAAGCGAAAGATCTTAAGAAGCGTCTTTCCAGCTATTTCCGCAGCAATCTTGCCTCCCGCAAAACTGAAGCGCTGGTCGCTCAGATCCAGCAGATCGACGTCACTGTGACCCACACAGAGACCGAAGCGCTGTTGCTGGAGCATAACTACATCAAGCTCTACCAGCCGCGTTATAACGTGCTGCTGCGCGATGACAAATCCTACCCGTTTATTTTTCTCAGCAGCGATACCCATCCACGTCTGGCTACCCATCGCGGTGCCAAACATGCGAAAGGTGAGTATTTCGGCCCGTTCCCTAACGGCTACGCCGTGCGGGAAACGCTGGCGCTGCTGCAGAAGATATTCCCGATTCGCCAGTGCGAAAACAGCGTCTATCGCAACCGCTCTCGCCCTTGTCTGCAGTATCAGATTGGTCGTTGCCTCGGGCCCTGTGTGGAAGGGCTGGTCAGCGAAGAGGAGTACGCACAGCAGGTAGAATATGTGCGCCTGTTCCTGGCCGGTAAAGACGATCAGGTGCTGAACCAGCTTATCGCCCGTATGGAGAAGGCCAGCCAGGCGCTGAACTTTGAAGAGGCGGCGCGGATCCGCGATCAGATCCAGGCGGTACGACGGGTCACGGAAAAACAGTTTGTCTCTAATACCGGCGATGACCTGGACGTGATTGGCGTGTCGTTTGATGCGGGCATGGCCTGCGTGCATGTGCTCTTTATCCGCCAGGGTAAGGTGCTGGGCAGCCGCAGCTATTTCCCGAAAGTGCCGGGCGGTACCGAACTGGGTGAAGTCGTCGAGACCTTTGTCGGCCAGTTCTATTTGCAGGGCAGCCAGATGCGAACCCTGCCGTCGGAAATTTTGCTCGATTTTAATCTCAGCGATAAAACGCTGCTGTCAGATTCGCTGTCGGAGCTGGCGGGACGCCGGGTTAACGTCCAGACTAAACCGCGCGGCGATCGTGCCCGCTACCTCAAGCTGGCGCGCACCAATGCGGCAACGGCATTGACTACTAAACTGTCGCAGCAGTCGACTGTCCATCAGCGTCTTATCGCGCTGGCAACCGTGCTTAAGCTGCCGGAAGTGAAACGGATGGAGTGTTTCGACATCAGCCACACGATGGGGGAGCAGACGGTGGCCTCCTGTGTGGTATTCGATGCTAACGGACCGCTGCGGGCGGAGTACCGGCGCTACAACATTACGGATATCACTCCCGGTGACGATTACGCAGCCATGAACCAGGTGCTGCGCCGTCGCTATGGTAAAGCTATTGAAGAGAGTAAGATCCCGGACCTTATCCTGATTGATGGTGGTAAAGGCCAGCTCGCCCAGGCAAAATCCGTTTTTGCTGAACTGGACGTAAGCTGGGATAAGCATCATCCGCTGCTGCTGGGCGTGGCGAAAGGCACCGATCGTAAAGCCGGGCTGGAGACGCTGTTCCTTGAGCCGGAAGGGGAGGGCTTTAGCCTGCCGCCGGACTCGCCTGCGCTCCATGTGATCCAGCATATTCGCGATGAGTCGCACGATCACGCCATTAGCGGTCACCGTAAAAAACGGGCAAAGGTGAAAAATACCAGCACTCTGGAAACGATCGAAGGGGTCGGGCCAAAACGTCGCCAGATGTTGCTGAAATATATGGGCGGTTTGCAAGGATTACTCAACGCCAGCGTAGAGGAAATTGCAAAAGTGCCAGGTATTTCGCAAGGGCTGGCAGAAAAGATCTACTACTCGTTGAAACATTGAGGGCTCTGTAGCAACATAGGGCTAATAATTACTGACAACAAACAGTTACCGTCACTATGCGATTAAATATCCCTACATTGCTGACGCTTTTCCGCGTCGTTCTCATTCCTTTCTTCGTACTGGCGTTTTATCTGCCATTTGTCTGGGCGCCTTTCGCATGTGCACTTATCTTTTTTGTTGCGGCAGTCACTGACTGGTTCGACGGCTACCTGGCGCGTCGCTGGAATCAAAGCACCCGTTTCGGCGCGTTTCTCGACCCGGTGGCTGACAAGGTGATGGTGGCCATCGCCATGGTGCTGGTGGTTGAGCACTATCACAGCTGGTGGGTCACACTGCCTGCGGCAACCATGATTGCCCGTGAGATTATTATCTCTGCCCTGCGCGAGTGGATGGCGGAGCTGGGTAAACGCAGCAGCGTGGCCGTCTCCTGGATCGGTAAGGTCAAAACCACCGCGCAGATGGCGGCGCTGGTATGGATGCTGTGGCGTCCAAACGAGTGGGTAGAGTGGGCGGGTATTGGCCTGTTTATGGTCGCGGCGGTGCTGACGCTGTGGTCAATGTTGCAATATTTGAACGCCGCGCGTGGGGATTTGCTTG
The DNA here is from genome assembly GCF_055805075.1 of Leclercia sp. GHBNCSD. Lineage (NCBI taxonomy): Bacteria > Pseudomonadati > Pseudomonadota > Gammaproteobacteria > Enterobacterales > Enterobacteriaceae > Leclercia > Leclercia sp. GHBNCSD. The sequence goes on from NZ_JBQVYO010000001.1 coordinate 3,711,566, forward strand.
ATCAGTGATCGTTTCGGCGCAATTTTCAGCAAACGATCTATCCTTGCGAAAATTAACGTTGACTCAAAACGTCAGGTAAGTAGAATGCAACGCATCGAACGACGGCACGGCCCGTTAGTCGATAGCAAAATCAAGTGATTAGCATAATGACTTGATAAATGCGGGAATAGCTCAGTTGGTAGAGCACGACCTTGCCAAGGTCGGGGTCGCGAGTTCGAGTCTCGTTTCCCGCTCCAAATTTAAGACATGCGCAATAGCGGGTGTCAGTCGTAAGACAAAAGATTTAAGGCGCGTTAGCAAAGCGGTTATGTAGCGGATTGCAAATCCGTCTAGTCCGGTTCGACTCCGGAACGCGCCTCCACTTTCTTCCCGAGGCCGGATGGTGGAATCGGTAGACACAAGGGATTTAAAATCCCTCGGCGTTCGCGCTGTGTGGGTTCAAGTCCCACTCCGGCTACCATGGGAAAGACAAGAATAATCAAAGCAATAAGCAGTGTCGTGAAACCACCGAAAGGTGGTTTTTTTGTGCCTGAAATTTCATCGCCCTCTCAAACTTTCCTCGTATTCACCGGAATTAATCACCTTTCTTTACGACCAGCTTCGCGTTACGGATAACTATTCTGTAAAAAGGTAGTACTCGCTAATAACGACCATTTCGCGAGAGGTTCAAAATGAACAAACTGACCTTGATTACCGCGTTAGTGACATTCGCTGCATCATGCGCCTGGGCTGCGGGCGATGACGATATCATCTATGACAGCCACGGCCATCCCATCCGCCATGATAAGCAGGATGATGATCAGGGCAAACAGCGCAGTGACGACCACACCAACCGGCGCAGCGAGCACAATTAGCGGCAATCAGGGTTTACCAAACAGACGCGAGATCTGCGCCCCTTTCAGGAAAATAAACGCTAACAGCAAACCGCCCCACAGAGCCATGGTGATGTAGCTGCTCACGCCCAGAATATTGAGGCCGCTCTCCAGCATCTGGAGCAGGATCAGCGCCATCACCATGCCAAAGACTTTACCGAAGCCTCCATCCGGATTTACCCCGCCCAGTACAGCCGCCAGAATCGACACCAGCAGATAAGATTCACCGTAAGAGGCCTTGGCTGAATTGAGTTTCGACATCATCAGCAGGGCGGCGATCACGCACAGCACCGAGGAGAGCACATAGACCCAGATGAGGGTTTTACGGGTGTTAATCCCGGAGTAGTGGGTCGCCTGCTCGTTAGAGCCGATCAGGTAGAGGGTGCGCCCGAAGGCGGATTTTTCGAGGATCACCCACAGTACGACCACCACCGCCAGAAAGACCAGCAGCGGCAGCGGGATGCCGAGGATGTTGGTGCTGTTAATCACCAGAATATAGTCCGGGAAGTTAGAGATCGCCGAACCTTTGGAGATGAGGATATTAATGCCTTTCAGCAGGGTCATGATCCCAAGGGTGGCTAAAATCGGCGAGACCCGCACCACGGCAACCAAAAATCCAATCACCGAACCGATCGCCAGGGCCATGACTAACCCGGCGGCAATCACCAGCAGCATGCTGCTGAAGGTTGGAGGATAATGGGTAGCGACCCAGGCCATCACCAGCCCGCAGGCGTTCATGGTGGCGATGATGGACAGGTTGATCCCCCCGGTGAGGATCGTCACCGCCATCGCGAGGGCCAGCACGCCGAGGATCGGCATTTGCGAGGCAATGGACTGGAAGTTAGCGGCTGACCAGAAGACCGAGGGTATCAGGAAGCTGAACGCGATCACCACCACCGCGATTAACACGCTCAGGTAAATCTCGACGCGATCCTGGGTTTTGTTGGCGCTCATACTATGACTCCCTGACCTTTACGCTGACTCCATGCCGTCATACTGATACTGGTGACGATCACCACCCCGGTAACGACCGTATGCCAGTACGAAGAGATCCCTAACAGGTTAAGACCGTTCTGCAACACGGCGAGTAAAATCACCCCTAACAGGGTGCCGAGTAAGGTGCCGCGCCCGCCGACGATACTGGTTCCGCCTAACACCACGGCGGCGAGTACCGTCAGTTCGTAGCCCAGCAGGGAGTCGGGCGCGACGGTTAAGACGGTCGCGGATTGCACTACGCCTGCCACCCCGGACATCAGCCCCATGTAGCCATAGACAAACAGCTGCATTTTAAAGATGCCAAATCCCATGCGGGAGGCCGCCTCCCGGTTGCCGCCCATGGCATAAATCATCCGCCCGACGCTGGTTTTATTCATGATGAAGCCGGTTAACGCCACCACCGCCAGCAGGGTGAGGATCGGCAGGCTTAAGCCATAATCGTAGCCATCTGCGGCGGTGAATTTGAATAGCATCATCCCCTCTTCAAACCACTCAGGATAGCTGTAGAGCCAGACGCCTTTGGTCAGGTAGAGCAGCAGGCCGTAAAAAATATTCAGGGTTGAGATGGTGATAATGATGGAAGGCACGTTGAGCCGGTTGACCAGCGTGGCGTTGATCAACCCGAGCAGCAATCCCAGCCCCCCGGCCAGCGCAAACGCGAGGGCAAAGTTTCCGGTGGTACCCTGAATCAGCGTCACCATCACGTACTGTGAAATGATGGTCATGGCGGGAAAGGAGATATCGATCCCGCCGGAAATCAGCACAATAAACAAGCCGCAGGCCAGAATGGTGAGCATGGCGTAGTTATTGATTAGATCGTAGATATTGCCGAGCGTCAGGAAATCGCTGCTGGCAAACGACAGATAGCCGCCAATCACCAGAATGGTCAGGCCTAAAAACAGCTCGTGGGTTTTGATCCCGAATTTATTAACCATTGACCACCTCCGCCAGCGCGGCTTCCGAGGTCTTTTCCGGGAGGAGTTCCGCGACGATCTCACCCTTGCGCATGACTAAAATGCGATGACTGTTAAAGTAGGCTTCATCGATCTCATCGGTGATCATCAGCACCGCGATCCCCTGGCGCGACAGGGCAGAGATGATTTGATAGATCCCCGCTTTATTGGCAATGTCCACCCCGACGGTGGGGGAGTCGAGGATCAGCACCCTGGGATTGATCGCCAGCCATTTGGCTATCGCCACACGCTGGGCGTTGCCCCCGGAGAGGGTATTGACCGGCAGATTGACGCTGCCAATTTTAATGCTCAGCTGCCCGACTAAATCGGCGACAACGCGGTCCGCTTTGGCTCTGTCTAACAATTTAAAGGGGGTTTTCAGCCGTCGAAGCACGGTAGAGATAATGTTGTCGTTGATGGACTGTTCCATCACCAGGCCGGTACTCATCCGGTCTTCAGAGACATAGCCAATCCCGGCATTGATCGCATCCCGGTTGCTGGCGAAGCGCACCGCTTTGCCTGCCAGCACTATCTCCCCGGAGTCAGGCTGCGTGAGCCCAAACAGGCTCAGGCAAAGCTCTGTTCTGCCCGCACCGAGTAATCCGGTAATGGCGAGGATCTCACCCTGATGCACCTGAAATGAGATGTTCTTGTATTGGTGATGCTTAGTGAGGTTCTTAACGCTCAGCGCTACGTCGCCAAGTTTTTCTATCGGCGGTAATAACGCATACGAAAACTCTTTACCGGTCATCAGGAAAGCGAGTTTTTTATTATTGATGTCGCTGGCAGGCCAGGTGCCAACCAGGGTGCCATTTTTGAGCACGCTGATACGGTCGGAAATAGAGAGCACTTCATCCAGACGGTGGCTGACAAACACGACGCAAATGTTTCTTTTCTTTAAATCGCCAATCACCCGCAGCAGTCCTTTTACCTCCTGCATGGTGAGAGAGGCGGTGGGCTCATCCATAATAATCAGCCTGGCTTCCTGGGCCAGCGCCCGGCAGATCGCCACAATCTGACGCTGGGCAATGGGCAGGGATTCTACATTGGCATCCAGATCCAGCTCCGCCTCAATGCTTTTCACGGTGCGCGCGGCGATGCGATGGATCTCGCTCTTATTCACCAGCAGATTATGGTGATGCTGGTGGATCGCGATGTTTTCCGCCACGGTGAGGTTCGGGAACAGGGAGAGATCCTGATAAATAACCTGTATTCCGGCTTTCACCGAGTCGATGGGGGAGAGGTGGGAGCGGGGCTTACCGTCAATGACGATCTGAAAGCCGGGATCGGGTTTATAGACGCCAGAAATAATTTTAATCAGCGTCGATTTACCGCATCCGTTCTGCCCGGCCAGACAGTGAACCTCCCCGGGAAATAGCGTCAGGGCGATGTTATCCAGCGCTTTCACACCGTAGAACGTTTTGCTGATATGACCCAGTGAAATAAACGGCTCCATTATTACCTCTCAGGGGCTCACACAGCACGCCCGTATTGCGACGATCGCAGCAGGGCGTGCAGAACCAACGGGTTAATACAGACTGTCGATATTTTCTTTCGTCACGCGCAGGACTTTGTGGAATTTGATGATGCGTTTTTCGGTATCCACATCCGCTTTACCGAGATTGGGGATCTCAAGACCCTGAGTAATCTCTTCTCCCTTCAGAACCTTGTCGGCCACGGCGGTAATGGCGTAACCCGCAGAGGCAGGGTCGTAGGTGATGCCCATGGCGATATCACCGCTCTTAATCAGGGAAGCGGCCTGAGAGGGGATCATCATGCCGTAAACGAACACTTTGCCTTTCGCCCGTTTCTCTTTCACCGCGCGGCCCGCGCCAATGGGTCCCTGAGAGCCAAAGGAGACAATCCCTTTCAGGTCGGGGTGAGCTTTCATCAGGTCGATGGTCGTCCGGCGGGCATCGTCGATATTCTCGGCCACCGGCATACGGCTGGTGACTTCATGCATATCCGGGTAGTGCTCTTTCTGATATTTAACGAACAAGTCCGCCCACAGGTTATGTTGCGGCACGGTCAGACTGCCGACATAAATAACATAGCCTCCTTTACCGCCCATGGCTTTGGCCATCTCTTCAACGTTATCGGCGGCAAATTTTTTGTTATCAATAATTTCAACGTCCCAGTTGGCGCTCGGTTGTCCGGGAGATTCGTTGGTTAATACCACGATGCCAGCATCCCGCGCCTTTTTAAATACCGGCTCGAGCACATCGGCATCATTGGGAACAATCCCGATCGCCGATACTTTTTTCGCGATTAAGTCCTCAATAATTTTTACCTGCTGCGGGGCATCAGTGCTGGAAGGGCCTACCTGAGAGGCTTTAATACCGAGGTCGCTGCCGGCTTTGGTGACACCTTCCCCCATACGATTAAACCAGGGCATGCCATCTATTTTTGAAATATTTACCACTTCAATTTCTTTCGCCATTGCGGAAGTGGAAAAGACCATCAATCCGAGCAAACTAGCCGACAGTAATTTTGTTAAGCACATTTTACTCATCTCATACCTCTGAATGGTGGTGAAAATAAATGATAGTGATAACGTTGTTTCGCTGTTTGACCTACCCGTGTGCGTTTTAATATTAGGTGATAATAATCCTTTCCTCGCAGACTTTATCCCGGATAAAGCCAGGGGAAATAGCAAGTTAGCTCCGCTGGTTTAAAAGAATTAACAGTAGGGTTTTCATATTTATGATGTTATGGAACTACTGGCTTATCGCATGGACTATTTTGCCAATACTCCGTTTTGGGATTTCCATCACTTATTCGGCTTACTGCGCCATCCGCCGGGCTGAAGCAACCGTCTGGCGCGTTTGAGAGAAACTGCCGCTTTTTTTGACTTCAAGCCTGTACAACCGGCGCTGAAAAGCGCCTAATACCGTCTCCAAAATTTTTATCATTCACAGTTAACAGGTCTGTTATTGATGAATAAATCCCATCGCTTCGCGCCAGCGCCTGTCTGCTGTGATGAACCTCTGTGCTGTCGGCCCGTTTTGCCGTCGCCAGACTCATTTTCAAGGGACAGATAGCCATGCAGCGTCGACAATTTCTTAAAAATAGCGTTCTTCTTTCTGCCGCAGGTTTAGTAGGCCCGGCTCTGGCCAGCGAGACGGTAAAAACCAGCCTGGCGCCCATAGCGCCGGTGATGCGCCGCCGCTTTGTCTTGTCGCAAACCTATAAACTGGTGCCGCCGCAGGGCTCCAGCGGCGTCGTGAAGCTGTGGATCCCGCTTCCGGTGGATACTGCCTTTCAGCAGATGACCGGCATGGCGTTTACCGGCAACTATCAGCAGGCCTATGTCACCACCAACAACGCTTATGGCGCGAAAACCCTGTTCGCAACCTGGCCAAAAAGTGAAGGCGATTTGCTGCTTCAGCTCGATCTTGAGATCGAAACGGCGGACTGGGAGCCGCTGAAACATGACGCGCTGAAAAACTGGCAGGCACCGGAACAGATTGTTTATCCGCTGGCGGTGAAGCCATACCTGCTGCCAACAACGCACACACCGGTTGATGGCCTGGTGCGCGAAACGGCGCAAAAAATTACCGGCGGCGAAACCGATCCACTGAAGAAAGCGCGCCTCATTTACGAATGGGTCAGCAGCCATATGGAACGCGATAACGACGTCATTGGCTGTGGCACCGGCGACGTGGCGACCATTCTGCAAAGCGGCAAGCTCAGTGGCAAATGCACCGACATCAGCTCGGTGTTTGTGGCGCTGGCGCGCGCCAGCGGGATCCCGGCGCGGGAACTGTTCGGCATCCGTCTGGGCAGAGCCAACAAACTGGAGCGCTACTCCGCCAGCGCCTTCGGCAAAGCCGATAGCGCGGGCGTGGCCGATGTCAGCGGCGGACAGCACTGCCGCGCGGAGTTTTATCTGGCCGGTTACGGCTGGCTGCCGTGTGACCCGGCGGACGTCACCAAAATGCGTCTGGCGGAGAAAAAAGCCCATCAGGATCCCGATGTGCAGGCGGTGAATGCTTACCTCTTTGGCAACTGGGAGATGAACTGGGTGGGCTTCAACTATGGGCGCGATTTTGAGCTCTATCCGGCGACGGAGCAGGGGGCGGTAAATAACTTTGGCTACCCCTATGCCGAGGTGGACGGCGATCCACTCAATTTCTACGATCCAAAGGTGTTCACTTACCACTATGTCTCAACCGAACAACGCTAAGGGGGCAGGCCTTACCCTGCTGACGGCAGCCGCGGCTGCCGTTACCGCCGGGCTCTGCTGCGTCGGTCCGCTGCTCTACCTGCTCTTTGGCATCTCGGCGGCGGGGTTTGCCGGGCTCAGCCAGCTTGAGTTCCTGCGCCTGCCGATGATTGTGCTCTCCCTCGGGCTGATGCTGCGGGTGTTCTGGCGGCTCTATTTTTCAAAAAGGCTGTGGTGTACCGGGCGTTTAACCCTGGGGCAGATGCGTCTGCTGTTCTGGCTCACGCTGCCGGTGCTGCTGCTGGTGCTGTTCTACCCCACGGTGGTGACCTGGGTTTATGAGGTGATGGAATGAAACGACTGTTAATAAGCGCGTGTCTGCTGCTTCCGCTGTTTGCCCAGGCGGCGAATCAAAAAGTGGTGCTGGATGTTCAGGGCATGACCTGTTCGCTGTGCGTCATTTCGGTTAACCAGGCGCTGCGGGAAACCGAAGGGGTAGTGAAAGCGAAAGCGTCATTAAAGACCCGACAAACCGACGTTATCGTCGCGGAAGGTTTTCCTGTCGAGACATTATTACAGGCGGTGGCGAAAACAGGTTATACGGCGACGCTCAATCATATTGAAAAGCTGTAAATATAATACGAACTCATGATGGATTAATTGTTGTTTAATGTATTTTTGCCTTTCCCTGGATGAGGGAAAGGCGTTATTTCAGACAATTATGAATAATTAATGATGATACGCCTTCAGTTTTATAAATATATTGTTACGAAACGTTGATCTTCCCGTTCGTCCGCTCTATCTTTTGATAAGTTTCTCCATAAAACGATCCTTTTTATCCATGCCTTTTCTTTATCGGCGGTGGAGCGCTCCTTGCTCTCAGCGTTTTTACACTATATTTTGGGTGATGGTAAATATGAATATAACAGCCAGCAAATATACCCTCTGGATCCGCGATATTACGCTCAATCCCTGGATCGCCTTTTATTTTCTTCAGTCGGTACTAATAAATTACTCTTTCGGCTACTCATTCAGCGCAATCTATACGGTGGCATTTTGCTGCGTGCTGTTAGTGCTCTGGCGAATCACCCCTCGCCTGCAAAAAGGCGTTATTATCCTGTGCAGTCTGCTGGCTGCGATCTACTTTCCTTTTCAGCAAGCGTATGGCGCGCCAAATTTCAATACGCTGTTAGCATTACATTCCACCAATTTTAATGAGTCCGTCGAGATCCTGACGATATTTCCGTGGCACAGCTACCTGGTGTCATTCATTATTCTGACATTAGGCCTCATTGCACTCCGGCGTAAGATTATGCCCAAACAGGGCTGGCGCCGTTTCGATATGCTCTGTCTGGCCTTTAGCGTCCTCTGTTTCTTTTTAACCCCCCTGAAAAACCTGGTTTACTGGGGGCACTTTACCCTGATGGACGTGGGGTATCCGGTGTTCCGCTTTGTAAAAGATGTGGTGATCAACAATCGGGAAGTGGTTACGGAGAAAGCCCGCATGCTGGAGCTGGCCAAAGTGAAGGACAACTGGACCGTTCTGGCGGTGAAGCCCCGCTACCATAACTACGTGATGGTGATCGGTGAAAGCGCACGCCGGGATGCGCTGGGTGCCTTTGGCGGGCAGTGGAATAATACGCCGTTCGCCAGCTCGGTGAAGGGAATCCTGTTTACCGATTACATTGCCGCCAGCGCCTCCACCCAAACCTCGCTGGGGTACTCCCTGAGCCGGGTGAGTGGTGATACGCCGGAGTATCAAAATAACGTTGTCACGCTGGCGAATCGCGCCGGATTTCAGACCTGGTGGTTCTCCAATCAGGGGCAGATTGGCGAGTACGATACCGCCATTGCCAGTATTGCGAAGCGGGCCGATGAGGTGCAGTTTCTCAGAAAGGGGTATTACGAAGACGAGAGTAATCCTCGGGACGAAGCCTTACTGCAGATGACCCAGCAGGTGCTCTCAACCCCGCGTATACAAACGCGACTGATTGTCCTGCACCTGATGGGTTCCCATCCGCAGGCCTGCGAACGCACCCAGGGGAAATACGCCGAGTTTGTGCAGTCGAAAGAGACCTCCTGTTATATCTACAGCATCACCCAGACCGATACCCTGTTAAAACAGCTTTATCAGCAATTGCAGAACACTGGCGACAGTTTCTCGATGGTCTACTTTTCCGATCACGGTCTGACCTATAAAGCCCGTCTGACCGGCGGGCAATATATGGCTCACGGTGATGCCTGGCAGCAAAACTACCAGGTGCCGTTTATGATCGTATCGAGTGACGATAAAGAGCACCGCCTGATCAAAGCCCGGCGTTCCGCCAATGATTTTCTCGATTTCTTCTCGGTATGGACCGGCATTCAGGCGAAGGAGCTGACGCCGAAATACGCATTTGTCTCGGAACAGGAGGCGGGCAGCGCCTGGGTGACCAACTTTAAGATGCAGAAAGTAGATTTCGCGCAGTTGCCGGACGATTTCCACCCGTAGGGGGCGCCGGTTACGCTCCGTCCATCTCATTAACAGCAAAACAGATACCCGGTGCAACGGTCATGATTTAACCTTTTTTGCACCAGCTAAGACCGCGGATAAACAGGGAAGAGAACCGTTTCTGTGTTACCCTGCACGCCATTCTATTCTGCAGGAGATTGACCCATGACTGAAGGTCCGTTAAACGAAACCGAAATGGAGTGGCTGGAAGAGACCTTAATGACCTACGGTCATGATGACGAGTCCGTTATGGATGTCTCAGAACTCGACGGTATGTTGACCGCGGTGCTTTCCGGCCCCGTGGTGGTGGAGCCGGACCGCTGGCTGGTGGCGGTGTGGGGCGGTGAAAAGAACATTCCGCGCTGGAAGAACGAGCGCGAGATGAACCGCTTTATCGATCTCTGCTTCAAGCATATGAACGATATCGCCGAACGCCTGAGCGACTACCCGGATCAGTTTGAACCGATGTTCGGCATGAACGATGTCGACGGTGAAACCTATACCGTGGTGGAAGAGTGGTGCTTCGGCTATATGCGCGGCGTGGCGCTGACCGACTGGTCATCCCTGCCGGAGTCACTGCGTGCCGATCTGGATTTAATTGCCCTGCACGGCTCCGAAGAGAACTTTGAGCGCCTGGATTCCTTCAGTGAAGAGGAGTTCCAGCAGAGCATCGAGGGGATTCGTCCGGCAGCGCTGCGTCTGTATAACTACTGGATTGCCAACCCGCAAGAGCCGGTTACTCAGCAGCCGGTGATCAACGGCACCAAAGTGGGACGCAACGATCCCTGTCCGTGCGGCAGCGGCAAGAAATTCAAGAACTGCTGTCTGCATTAACAGCGCCCGGCGGCGTTTCGCTTGCGCGGGCCTACACTATTCGTAGGCCGGGTAAGCGCAGCGCCACCCGGGATCATTGCACGCTATCCCACCTCTGGCAGCAACCCCGCCGTAATCCCGAACTGCACCAGGATTATCGCGATCCCGCAGGCGAAGACCAGACAGAGCACAGGCTTACCGCCTGGTACCCGGTAGTTCCCTTCAGGATGATGCTTACGGCTTTGCCAGACCAGCAGAGAGGGCAGCAGCAGCGCCAGCACCGCCAGCGCCACGCCCGCGTATCCCAGCGCCATCACAAAACCCCGTGGGTAGAACAGGGCGAAGGCCAGCGGCGGCAGAAAGGTGATCGCCCCGGTCTGGATACGTCCGCTGAACGTGCGGCTGCGCTGGAACAGGTCGGCGAGGTAGTCGAACAGACCCAGCGCCACTCCCAGGAACGAGGTCGCCAGGGCGAGGTCGGCAAAGAGATGCACCGCCAGCTCAACGTGCGGCGAGGCAACCACTTCGCGTACGGCCTGCAACAGCCCGTTCAGCTCACTATGGTTTGCCAGCATTCCCATGAAGCTCGACGAGTTGATACTGCCGAGGGTGACCAGCTGCCAGAAGATGTAAGCCACCAGCGGAATGGCGCTGCCAGTGATAAAGATCCAGCGCAGCTTGCGCACGTTGCCATTCATATAGCTGACAATGCTCGGCACGCTGCCGTGAAAACCAAACGAAGTAAAAATGACCGGTATAGCCGACAGTGCCAGCCCTTTCTCCAGCGGCAGCGTCAGTAAGTTGACCTTATGAATGTGCGGGACCAGCAGGGCCAGCATCACCACCAGGAAGACTATTTTTGCCGAGAACAGGAGGCGGTTGAACAGATCGACCAGCGACGTGCCCACGCAGACCACGCCCCCACCAATCAGGGTAAATAAGATCACCCCTGTGGCGGGAGAGATATCAGCGTTGAACCCGTCATTGACGCTGGAGGCGATTAACTCCCCGGCGCCGCTGATGTAGGCTGCCGTCAGGGCATACATCAGGAACATCATGCTAAAGCCGGCGATCCACTGGCCGAATCGCCCCAGATAACGCCCGGCCAGCGATCCCAGCCCGGTATCGGCTGGAACGTGTTGATACACTTCGAGCAGCAGCAGGGCGGTGTAACACATCAGTGCCCACAGTACGCCCAGTAACACCAGCGTAACGCCAAAACCGACACCTGCCGCCGCCAGCGGCATCGCCAGCATCCCGGCGCCAATCGTCGTTCCGGCGACGATAAAAATACTACCCAGCGTTCTGTTCTTCACGTTTTCCTCTAAAACCCTACGACACGACGACAAAATCTGCGGCGCAGAGTAAGGGAAAAGAACGGACTCGTCAAACCGGCGTTACAACGAGTGTAATGTAATCTTTACGTTATTTAACTTAAGCGTCGCTCTGGTCATATGCCCGTAAAAATGAGGAGGTTTGCCTACTTCATAAGAGCAATGTTTTCGCCCGATAATCAGGCGTAACGTAAACGTTTCTTATAAATATTCAAAAAAAGTGAGACGGCGATGACGGCCAGTAATCCCTTCTGTGCGAAATGGAGTCGTTCAGGCAATTTATTGTGTCACGGGCACTGGATAATTAGCTGGCAGGGCCAGGCGCTAACCTTACCGGAGGCAAGGCGGGAAAAGGATATGGGTACCTGGGCCATCTATTCGATTATCGATCCCGAAGATGAGACCTTTGCCCAGGGGTTGCAGGAAGATGAGTGGATCATTGAAAACGTCGAATGGCTGACCGATCTCTTTTTCGACCACGGCGTTCCGCTGGAGACGGCCAGCTATCGCCAGTTTTATCAGGCGGTCAATAAACAGGACTGGCGCTGCACCAGCTGTGCGGGTTGCATGTAAACCTGCGCCAGCGCAAAGCGTTGTGGGGAGGAAAGGGTTAGGCTGCGCCTTTTCTTCTGGAGGGTTTATGGCATCCATTCATGGGCACGATGTGCTGACGATGATGATCGAGTCCGGCGAGCAATACAGCGAAGAGAGTCTGATTGCCGCGATTACGGCGCGTTTTGGTGACGAGGCGCGTTTTCACACCTGTTCAGCCGCGGACATGACGGCAGCAGAGCTGGTGGCATTTCTGGCGGCGCGCGGTAAATTCATTTCGCAGGCGTCGGGTTTTTCAACTCATGAAAGTAAAATCTGCGGCCATTAATAATAACGCGGCGCCAGATAGCGCCGCATGAATATTAATTTTGGGCATCGAGCGTCGACAGCTCTTTATCAATAAAGTACAGACCTTCACCCGATTTTCCGGCCAGGGTGAGTTTATCGATAACCGATTTAAACAGCTTCTCTTCTTCGTGCTGTTCTGCCACATACCACTGCAGGAAATTAAAGGTGGGATAATCCTGGCTGGTCATAGCCGCGTGTACCAGTTCGTTAATTTTTTGTGTGATCAGCTGTTCATGCTCGTAGGTAGCGCGGAACAGTTCATCTAATGAGGCATATTCTGCAAATGGCGATGCTACCGGGTTAATGCGCGGCAGGCTGCCGGTATCCGTAAGATAATCAAAGAGACGCTGCATGTGTGTCATCTCTTCCTGGGCGTGACGACGCATAAACGCCGCCGCGCCTTCAAAACTGTGATAGCTACACCAGGCACTCATCTGTTGATAGAGCAGGGAGGAGTAAAGCTCCAGATTCATTTGCTCATTGAGCTTGTCGATCATTTCACTTTTAAGCATGGTGTGGCTCCGTTTTATTATTAACTGGTCAACGTGAGCGTCACTATAATTTGTTATTTATTTATTTGCAAAAAGTAAAATAAATATTTAAGCAATCATAATACGAATGGGAATAAAACGCATTGCGCGCAACTCAAATATATTAATGAGAATTATTCTGTTTCGTGTTCAGAATTTTATTGCCAGCTCTAAAGCTGGCAACGAAATTAGTAATAAGCCGAGGTCGTGACGGCAGGGGCGGGGGCGTAACCGTGGCACTGGTACTGGATAGTGACGGTTTTGTTCAGACACAACGAGCCGCTGATCACGCTACAGGTTTCGATCGGCTGACCGTAGGCCTGGGCCGTACTGTATCCCATGGCCTGACATTCGCGGGTGGCAGTGCCACTTGTTACATAAGCATCATCATAAGAGGTCTGGAATAGTGGCTGACCATAATCAAGCCTGACGACCCCCGAGGTGACATCGACGCTGCTCACTTCAGCTTTGCGGGTAATACCGCAACCTGCCAGTAACAGCACCAGACCGACCGTGCATAATCTCTTCATAGAACACTCTGAATGCGTTGAAATAACCTATACTAACGCCAGACGTAAAGCGCAATGCCAGGAATAACCCCCCTGTTCTCTCTTTTCTCTTCGCCACGACCATCCGGCTCCTTCAATCATAAGCCATCCTTTTGCGAACCGGTGCTCACATCCCTCTCCATCAAAATTGTGAGCGCATCTTTGTTTTTTGAAACTATTTTTCACTTAATTTGAAAGTGCGTTTGCTTAGTAGTAAGGTGAATTGAGTAAGCTATTCACAGCGGGGTGCCCCGCATCGCATTCAGGAGACGAAGTATGAAAATTGCACTGATGATGGAAAACAGCCAGGCGCAAAAAAACGCCATCATCCTCAAGGAATTGAACGCCGTTGCTGAAGAGAAAGGTTTCCCGGTTTATAACGTTGGGATGAGCGACGAAAACGATCACCACCTGACCTATATTCATCTGGGGATCATGGCGAGCATTCTGCTGAACTCTAAAGCGGTTGATTTCGTGGTGACCGGTTGCGGTACCGGCCAGGGTGCGCTGATGTCCCTGAACATCCACCCGGGCGTGGTGTGTGGCTACTGCATCGATCCTGCTGACGCCTTCCTGTTTGCACAGATCAACAACGGTAACGCACTCGCCCTGCCATTTGCCAAAGGCTTCGGCTGGGGTGCAGAGCTGAACGTGCGCTTTATCTTTGAAAAAGCCTTCACTGGCCGTAAAGGCGAAGGTTATCCGCCAGAGCGTAAAGAGCCTCAGGTTCGCAACGCGGGCATCCTGAATCAGGTGAAAGCGGCTGTGGTGAAAGAGAACTATCTCGACACCCTGCGCGCCATCGATCCGGAGCTGGTTAAAACTGCGGTTACCGGTCAGCGTTTCCAGCAGTGCTTCTTCGAGAACTGCCAGGATAAAGAGATCGAAGCCTTTGTCCGCGGTATTATCGGCTAAGTTGCTAACACCGATAAAAAGCCAGCTTGCGCTGGCTTTTTTTATGCCTCTTTTCTGGATACCGCACTGCCGGCATCTTTTACCAGCCGCAGGGTATCGACCATCCCCAGCAGACAGACCAGCGCAATCGCCACAAACGCCAGCCGGAAGCTGATGCCCGGTAGCGACGCCATCCCCAGCCATTCGCTACACAGTTCGCCGATGCGGATCCCGATGGCGCCGAGGGTGATCCCCAGCCCCACTGCCAGCTGGGTGGCGGTGGAAAATAGGGTGTTGGCATAGCTCATTTGCGGCGAAGGCACATCCGCAAAGGCAAGGGTGCTGATGGCGGTAAACTGAATGGAACGGAACACGCCGCCGAGATAGAGCACCAGCATGATAACCCACACCGGGGTTTGCGGGGTCAGGAAAGCGCAGGCCAGCAGGGCCAGCACGTTCAGCGCGCCGTTGATCAGCAGCAACTTTTTAAAACCCAGCCCGCGCAGCAGTGGCGTGGTGGCGGGTTTGATGGTCAGGTTACCGACGAATACCGCCAGCACCAGCAAACCGGAGTGGAAGGCATCCATGCCAAAGCCCACCTGAAAAAGCAGCGGCAGCAAAAACGGCACGGCGCTGATGGAGGCGCGAAACAGCGAGCCGCCAAACATCGTTACGCGAAACGTGGGCACCTGCAGGGCATCAAGACGGATCATTGGCCACTCGGTGCGCCGGAAATGACGCAGGGCATAAATCATGGTCACCATCCCTGTTGCCAGTAGTGCAAGGGTCACGCCTGTATTCACCTCCTGCGCCCCCATCATCTCCATGGCATAGACCAGGCTCACCATCGCCACCGAGGTGGCGATAAAGCCCGGCGTATCGAACGGGCGACGGGTCTCTTCATAGATATCGGGAATAATGCGCAGTGCCAGCACGATAGCTATTAGCCCTAACGGCACGTTAATAAAGAATATCCAGCGCCAGTTGGCATAGCTGGTAATAAAGCCCCCCAGCGGCGGGCCGATGATGGGTGCCACCAGCGCGGGCCAGGTGAGGGTGGCGATGGCGGTAATCAACAGGTGCTTGGGCGTGGTGCGCAATACGGCAAGGCGGCCTACCGGCACCATTAATGCACCGCCCATTCCCTGCAGTACGCGCATGGCGATGAACTGATCCACGCTGGTGGCGAGACCGCACAGCACCGAGGCGAGAGTGAAGATCGCCAGGGCAAGGGTAAACACCTTACGCGCGCCAAAGCGATCGGCGATCCAGCCGCTGGCCGGAATAAGTACCGCCAGGGTGATCAGATAGGCGCTGATCCCGAGATTAAGATCGACCGCCTGTACGCCAAAGCTTTTCGCCATATCGGGTAATGCCGTGGCGATCACCGTACCGTCCAGAAACTCCATAAAGAACGCGCCGGCCACCAGCAGCGCGGCGGGAGAGATCCCGCTGGCCGCTTTAGCGGAGTGATTTTCAGTCATTTTTTCTCTGCCACTTAAAATTTTTTTTAAAAATTTACGGTAACCCGCGGTGCGATAATTTGCTGATTAATATTAGATTTTAATCGGAACGGTGTTTTGTTTTAAATAAACTGGCGTGATGAATATCACAAAAACATTGATTTCTGTGATGAAGGTCATATTATAGCCGCATCAACATTAACACCTGCATAACACTTAGCCGGAGCATACCGATGAAATTGCGCAAAATCCTGAAAAGCATGTTCGAATCCTACTGCAAGACCTTTAAGGACGTACCGCCAGGCGCGATGTTCTGATAAGAAAAACCTGCTCCGGCAGGTTTTTTTGTGCCTGTACGCCGCATCAGGGCTGACGTTTTGCTACTATGACGGCCTTTCAAACAGGAGAAGCCTATGTCTCAAAACCTGAGTGCCGATCAGGAACTGATCTCTGACGTCGTTGCATGCCAGCTGGTCATCAAACAAATTCTTGATGTGATTGAAATCATTGCTCCCGCAGAAGTGCGCGAGAAAATGTCCAGTCAGCTGAAAAACATCGATTTCGCCAGCAATCCTGCGTCGGCCGACCCTGTTACGCTGCGCGCCGTGCAGAAAGCCATTGCGCTGATCGAGCTGAAATTCACACCGCAGGGTGAGTCTCACTAAAATAAACCGGTGTTTTGATTTATAAACGGTTTTGTGAGAATAATGTGAACGGGCGACCCAGGGTCGCCCGAAATGTGAGTTACATGAAGCTCTGCACCAGTAGGGTAGTGACTCTTTTGCAAAAAATTACCCGGCACAGGCCGGGTAATTCAGTTAACGCGCAGAATCAGTGGTGCTGACGGCTGACGACGTTAAGCAGCTGGCGATCGGTCTGTTCCAGACCCATGCCGGTGAGACGTGCCTTGCGAACTTCATCAAGGATGGTTTTGAGTAATACCCCATCCTGCTGCTGTTCTTTCTCAATATCATGCAGGAAGTTAAGCGTAGAAGTGTCTTTCATTTTCCGCGCTTCATCCGTTAATTGATTCAGCGTCTGACAGCGCTGCTCATACTCTTCCAGCGTGCGCTGGAAAACTGCTTCCAGGCAATTGCACTCTTCGTCAGTCATATCCACGGGTTTCAAAACCGGCATAGCGCCTGATGCTTTTAAAAAATCGAAAACGCGCATCATTTGCGTAACGTTGCTCTGCGCCTGGAGGCGCAGGAAAGTCGCGGAACCGGTTAGCTGATGTTCTGAACACCACTCGCTGAGGTGCAAAGAGAGATTAGACGCATGAAACTCGAGGTTCATCTGCGTGTTGAGCCTGGTGATCATATCCGAGACAGCCATATCCATTCCCTTTTCTTCGTTTATGTAACCAAAAAATAATCATCATTAACGATAGTTCACTACAGAATAAAAGCATTCTGTTTTCCCTGTATGTGATCCCAAATTCGTTTCAGGCATCAGGTAAAATTCATCATAACAGCGAATCCATTATAAGAAAATCCTTATAAATATATTCTTACTAAACCTTACCCCCCATCAGGAATTAAAAAAAATGGAGGATTTCGAGAGGGGAGGGTCGAGGTTGAAGATGATTAAGAGATTGTATTATAATGATTTGTATAAATTTAATGCTATCCGAAAAGTGAAATTACTTTATGTTTTTCTCAGGAGCGGTGAAATAGGCGCTTAGCGAAAAAAAAGATAATTATTCCTGTCAGGTGGAATACAGATAATTCTGGTAATTAATGGATTTTTACACCTGGCTAAAATTGCGTCAGATCATTTTTGCTGGAAATAGTGCGATATGTGATCCCGCTGGAAGTTTTCCGCTACACACGCTGCGAAAATGAAACATTGTTTTATATTCCCTAACGGAGTTCATTATGGCAAAAGTAGCGGTGCTGCTGGCACCCGGATTTGAAGAGGCGGAGGCGATTATCACTATTGATATCCTGCGCCGTCTCAACATTGAGGTAGATACCCTGGCCTGCGCCGAGTCGCGGGCGGTTGTGAGCTACCATAATATCCCGATGGTGGCGGACAGCACCCTCAGCGAAAAAATCGACAGTTACTACGATGCGGTCGTATTACCCGGCGGCCCGCAGGGCAGCGTGAATCTGGCGGCCAGTGCCGATGTGGTGCGTTTTGTCGCCGCGCATGACGAAGCGGGTAAATTTATCGCTCCAATTTGTTCGGCTGCGGCGCGTGTGCTGGGCGGCAATGGCCTGTTAAAAGGGCGTCGCTATGTCTGCTCGGGGGAGCTCTGGCAGGAGATTCAGGACGGCGAATATGTCGATGCGCCAGTGGTGGAAGATGGCAACCTCATCAGCGGCAAGGGACTGGGCCATGCCTTTGACTTTGCGCTGACGCTCTCAGCACGTCTGCTGGGTGAGGAAGCACCGGTACGCGATCACGCCGAGCATATCTACTATCCCTGGTAATATTATGCCGGGCGCCCGCGCGCCCGGATCACAAGGATATCTTAGCTAATCTTATGGACTAATCTGCTTTACCCCTTTCTATTTGTCAGACAAATACCTGCATATTTATGTCTTTTTCCGCTGAATCTATGTACGCAATTACTGTAATTCTGCGGTGTGATGGCGCTCTCTTATGGATGATTAATTTCCCGCTAAAACTATCTCAAGCAAATGTGCTTCATACACGCCTGGCGCTAATGCCTTGTTTTAAGTCCGATTAAAAACATTTTAGTTGTTATTCCCCTACAAATTAAAACGCTAAAGCTGGAGTTAACCATGCACAAATTTACTAAAGCGCTGGCGGCCATCGGTCTGGCTGCCGTTATGTCACAATCCGCTATGGCGGAGAACCTGAAGCTCGGTTTCCTGGTGAAGCAACCGGAAGAGCCATGGTTCCAGACAGAGTGGAAATTTGCCGATAAAGCCGGGAAAGATTTGGGTTTTGAAGTCATTAAAATTGCTGTGCCTGATGGTGAAAAAACGCTGAACGCCATCGACAGCCTGGCAGCCAGCGGCGCGAAAGGGTTTGTCATCTGTACTCCGGATCCAAAACTGGGCTCGGCTATCGTGGCGAAAGCGCGTGGCTACGACATGAAAGTCATCGCCGTGGACGATCAGTTCGTGAACGCCAAGGGCAAGCCGATGGATACCGTGCCGCTGGTGATGATGGCGGCGACCAAAATCGGCGAGCGCCAGGGCCAGGAACTCTATAAAGAGATGCAAAAACGCGGCTGGGACGTGAAGGACACCGCGGTTATGGCGATCACCGCCGATGAACTGGATACCGCACGCCGTCGCACCTCCGGTTCGATGGAAGCCCTGAAAGCGGCCGGCTTCCCGGAAAAACAGATCTACAAAGTGCCAACCAAATCCAACGACATCCCGGGCGCTTTCGATGCGGCCAACTCCATGCTGGTGCAGCATTCTGAAGTGAAACACTGGCTGGTGGTGGGGATGAATGACAACACCGTCCTGGGCGGCGTGCGCGCCACCGAAGGCCAGGGCTTCAAAGCGGCAGATGTTATCGGCATCGGCATCAACGGCGTTGATGCGGTGAGCGAGCTCTCTAAAGCGCAGGCCACCGGCTTCTACGGTTCTCTGCTGCCAAGCCCGGACGTACATGGCTATAAATCCAGCGAAATGCTCTACAACTGGGTCACCAAAGGTGCCGAGCCAGCGAAATTCACTGAAGTTACCGACGTGGTGTTGATCACCCGTGACAACTTCAAAGCAGAGCTGGAGAAAAAGGGACTGGGCGGTAAGTAATTCCACTGTGATTGCGCCCCCCGGGCATCGGGGGGCCAGACGTTCACTACTCGATCCTCGGAGACGTTATGCAACAGTCTGAACCGTATCTCTCTTTTCGCGGCATCGGCAAAACCTTTCCCGGTGTCAACGCGCTGACCGACATCAGCTTTGACTGCTATGCGGGTCAGGTTCATGCCCTGATGGGTGAGAACGGCGCCGGAAAATCCACGCTGTTGAAGATCCTCAGCGGTAACTACACCCCCACGACAGGCACCCTCGCCATCCAGGGCAAAGAGGTCGCCTTCGCGGACACCACCGCCGCGCTGAATGCCGGTGTCGCCATCATCTACCAGGAACTGCATCTGGTGCCGGAGATGACCGTGGCGGAGAACATCTATCTTGGGCAGCTTCCGCATAAGGGCGGTTTTGTTAACCGTTCGCTGCTCAACTATGAGGCCGGTCTGCAGCTGAAGCACCTTGGGCTGGATATTGATCCCCAGACCCCACTGAAGTATCTCTCCATCGGCCAGTGGCAGATGGTGGAGATTGCCAAGGCGCTGGCGCGCAATGCCAAAATTATCGCTTTTGACGAACCCACCAGCTCGCTGTCGGCGCGTGAAATCGAGAACCTGTTCCGGGTGATCCGCGAGCTGCGCAAAGAGGGGCGCATCATTCTGTATGTGTCGCACCGTATGGAAGAGATCTTCGCCCTCAGCGACGCTATTACCGTGTTTAAAGATGGTCGCTATGTCCGCACCTTCAGCGACATGCAGCAGGTCAACCACGACCTGCTGGTGCAGGCGATGGTGGGGCGCGAACTGGGTGATATCTATCACTGGGAACCGCGCCAGTATGGCGGCGAACTGCTGCGCCTCGAAGAGGTTAAAGCCCCGGGCGTACGCACCCCGATAAGCCTGACGGTGCGCAGCGGTGAAATTGTTGGCCTCTTCGGGCTGGTAGGGGCAGGGCGCAGCGAGCTGATGAAAGGGTTGTTTGGCGGCACCCGCATCACCGCAGGGCAGGTGTTTATCGACGGCCAGCCTGTCGATATTCAGAAACCGGCCCATGCCATTCGCGCAGGGATGATGCTCTGCCCGGAAGACCGCAAGGCCGACGGGATCATCCCGGTGCACTCGGTACGGGATAACATCAATATCTCGGCCCGCCGGAAGACCATCCGTGCCGGATGCCTGATTAACGACACCTGGGAGGTTAGCAACGCCGATCACCACATTCGTTCGCTTAACATCAAAACCCCGGGCGCGGAACAGCTGATCATGAACCTCTCCGGTGGCAACCAGCAAAAGGCCATTCTGGGCCGCTGGCTGTCGGAAGAGATGAAGGTGATCCTGCTGGATGAACCGACGCGCGGTATCGACGTGGGCGCCAAGCACGAAATCTATAACGTCATTTATGCCCTGGCAAAACGTGGCGTGGCGGTGCTCTTCGCCTCCAGCGATCTGCCGGAAGTACTGGGCGTGGCCGACCGTATCGTGGTGATGCGTGAAGGGGCCATTGCCGGTGAATTGCTACATGAACAGGCGAATGAACAGCAGGCGTTAAGCCTCGCCATGCCTAAAGTCAGCCAGGCTGTCGCCTGAGTAAGGAGAATAAGATGTCCTCTGTCACTACATCCGGAGCGCCAAAATCGGCCTTCAGCTTTGGGCGGATCTGGGATCAATACGGCATGCTGGTCGTGTTTGCCGTACTGTTCCTCGGCTGCGCCATCTTTGTGCCTAACTTCGCCACCTTCATTAACATGAAAGGGCTGGGGCTCGCCATCTCCATGTCGGGCATGGTGGCCTGCGGGATGCTGTTCTGTCTGGCATCCGGCGACTTCGACCTGTCGGTCGCCTCGGTTATCGCCTGTGCGGGTGTCACCACTGCAGTGGTCATTAACATGACCGAAAGCCTGTGGATTGGTGTGGCGGCCGGGCTGCTGCTCGGTGTGCTCAGCGGGCTGGTGAACGGCTTCGTGATTGCGCGCCTGAAAATCAATGCCCTGATCACCACGCTCGCCACCATGCAGATTGTGCGCGGGCTGGCCTATATCATCTCTGACGGTAAAGCGGTGGGGATTGAAGATGAGCGCTTCTTTACTCTCGGCTACGCCAACTGGCTCGGTCTGCCAGCCCCTATATGGCTGACCGTCGGCTGCCTGATCATCTTTGGTTTCCTGCTCAACAGAACCACTTTTGGCCGCAATACCCTGGCGATTGGTGGTAATGAAGAGGCGGCGCGTCTGGCGGGTGTGCCGGTGGTACGGACCAAGATCATCATCTTCGTGCTTTCCGGTCTGGTGTCGGCGGCGGCGGGGATTATTCTGGCTTCACGTATGACCAGCGGCCAGCCAATGACCTCTATCGGCTATGAGCTGATCGTCATCTCAGCCTGCGTTTTAGGTGGCGTATCGCTGAAGGGCGGCATCGGAAAAATCTCATATGTGGTGGCCGGGATACTGATTCTTGGCACGGTTGAGAACGCCATGAATCTGCTGAACATCTCCCCGTTCTCGCAGTATGTGGTACGTGGCCTGATCCTGCTTGCGGCGGTGATTTTCGACCGTTACAAGCAAAAAGCAAAGCGCACCGTTTAACCCTTTTTTCCACCCCCTCCCGACTTAACTTTTAAGTGTAGCCCCCCTTCCCAGCCGCAGCGGGAAGGGGGATGTCAAATGGCGAGCCCCGTCACACTGTCTATACTTACATGGCTACTGAGATGTTTGCCGTTTTTCATCTCGCCAACTGTAAGGAGGATCAGGGTGGCCGATACGTTAACTTCACCGCCTTTACTATCAGAAAACTTTGCGTACTTTTTCGACCTCGACGGGACCCTTGCTACCATCAAGCCACACCCCGATGAGGTAGTTGTTCCCGCAGAAGTATTACAGGCACTGAATCAGCTGGCACAGCTGAATGAGGGGGCACTGGCATTGATATCAGGGCGTTCAATGGCCGAGCTGGACCAGCTCGCCAGACCCTACCGTTTCCCGCTTGCCGGTGTACACGGGGCGGAGCGCCGCGACATCCATGGTCATTCGCAATCCGTTTCCCTTCCCCCGGATCTGATCCAGACGCTGCATGCGCAGCTTACAACGGCGCTTTTATATCTGCCTGGCACCGAACTTGAAGCCAAAGGGATGGCATTTGCAATCCACTACCGTCAGGCTCAGGAATATGAGAAGAATATTTTCGCCCTGGCGGAACAGATCGTGCACGACAATCCGCAGCTGTCACTCCAGCCTGGTAAATGCGTGGTCGAAATCAAACCGAGAGGGATCCACAAAGGCGAGGCTATCTCAGCCTTTATGCATGAAGCGCCTTTCCTCGGCAGAACGCCGGTTTTCTTTGGTGATGACCTCACCGATGAGCATGGCTTTGAAGTGGTGAATCAGCTTAAAGGGGTATCAGTGAAAGTCGGCGCAGGTGAGACCAAAGCCAGCTGGCGGCTGGCTACGGTACCTGATGTCTGGCAATGGGTAATTAAAGCCGCTAACCATCAACAAGAACAAGAAATAGCGCAAATTAACAGGAGAAAACCTTATGGGTCGCTTGATCGTAGTTTCTAATCGCATCGCTCCCCCGGATGATAAAAAAGCCAGCGCAGGTGGCCTGGCTGTTGGGGTGCTGGGGGCGTTAAAAAATACGGGGGGGCTCTGGTTTGGCTGGAGTGGAGAGATTGGTAATGAGGACAAACCGCTAAAAAAGGTGACGCGCGGGAATATCACCTGGGCTTCATTTAATCTCAGTGAACAGAATTACGATGAGTATTACAGCCAGTTCTCCAACGCCGTGCTGTGGCCTGCGTTCCACTATCGCCTCGACCTGGTAAAGTTTAAGCGCGAGGCCTGGGAAGGGTACACGCGGGTCAATAGCCTGCTGGCCGATAAGCTGCTGCCGTTAGTCCAGCAGGACGACGTGCTATGGATCCACGATTATCATCTGCTGCCGTTTGCCGGCGAGCTGCGCAAGCGCGGCGTAAACAACCGGATTGGCTTCTTCCTGCATATTCCGTTCCCGACCCCGGAGATCTTCAACGCGCTGCCGCCGAGCGACGAGCTGCTTGAAGAGCTTTGTGATTACGACCTGCTGGGCTTCCAGACCGAAAATGACCGCCTGGCCTTCCTTGACAGCGTGGCCAGCAAAACGCGCCTGACGGCGCATGACGATGACTCGCACTCCGCCTGGGGCAAGCGCTTCCGCACTGAGGTCTATCCGATTGGTATTGAGCCGGACGAGATTATCGAGCAGGCCTCCGGGCCACTACCGCCTAAGCTGGCGCAGCTGAAAGAAGAGCTGAAGCACGTAAAAAACATCTTTTCCGTTGAGCGTCTCGATTACTCCAAAGGGCTGCCGGAACGCTTCCAGGCTTACGAGACCCTGCTGGAGAATTATCCTGAGCACCACGGTAAGATCCGCTATACCCAAATCGCACCGACCTCGCGCGGCGAGGTGCAGGCCTATCAGGACATCCGACATCAGCTTGAGAACGAAGCCGGTCGCATTAACGGCCGTTACGGCCAGTTGGGCTGGACGCCGCTGTTCTATCTCAACCAGCACTTTGAGCGCAAGATCCTGATGAAGGTGTTCCGCTATGCCGATGTCGGCCTGGTCACGCCGCTGCGTGACGGGATGAACCTGGTGGCGAAGGAGTATGTCGCCGCGCAGGATCCGGCCGATCCGGGCGTGCTGGTGCTGTCGCAGTTTGCCGGTGCCGCTAACGAGCTCACCTCGGCGCTGATCGTTAACCCGTACGATCGCGACGATGTGGCCAATGCTCTGCACCGTGCGCTGAATATGCCCCTCACGGAGCGTATTTCACGTCATGCCGACATGATGAAAGTGATCCGCGAAAATGACATAGACCGCTGGCAGGCGCGCTTCATTGAGGACCTGAACCAGATCACTCCCCGCAGCGTGGAGAGCAATCTGCAAAAAAAGGTCGCAACCTTTCCTAAATTAGCCTGATTATATTCCACTCGGCGTTTTATTCTGCGCCGAGTGGAATTAAAAGCACATCAACCTGACTGTTGCTGACGATTGTTTTAGCAGAACATGCTGCGCGTGAAAAAAAGCTGTGGTTGTGATTTCCGCATATCACCAGGTCTACCTTTTGCTTTTGACATATATCACTTATCTGCTCACTTAATTCTCCTGTCGCGCACAAAGTTTGCGCGATGGGATATTCTGCGCGGGCAATGAGCTCGTCAAGAAATTGCCTGGTTTCCTCCTGAAGAACACCACGAATATCTTCCAGCATCGGTGCTGCCAGTTGATTATACATCTCTGGTTCGGCCATTAACGTGACCACCGTAATACGCGCCTGCGTTGGCCTGGCGATAGCAACCGCTTTGGCGATCAATTGATGACTTTCAGGAGAAACTGAAACAGAAACAAGGATATGGGAATAGCTCATTTTACCCACCTTCATTGTGTGGTTATTGCACATACTTCAGCATTAGCGCGAATGCTTTTTTTGCGCAATAGCCAAAGATGGCATTAGTGTGACAGTTGTCATAATTATTCATTAATTATTCTTATGCAATGAATTGCAGGGGGACTGGACGAAAGGGCAAAAATCCGCTTCCTAAACGTAAATCATGCGCTTTGAGCCCGCTGTAATCGCAAAAAATCCACCTAAATGCTTCAACTAAAAATGATAACGCCAGGTAATAATTTTTGTCACTTTTTCATGTAAGCCTTTGTTTTAAAAACATATTAACAAAGTGTTTCTGTGATAGATATGGACTGGTTTGTTGCCAGTTTACGCTATGACAACGACAGGCAATTAACATGCCCTCTTTGTTCATACTTCTGCATGAATATTCGCCCGGAAAGAATATATTCTGCGCTTAATTGCTCATAAAACAAACAAATTAGAAGGAGTGCTGATGGATTTTTGGGTAAAATTCACTTATATTATGTGATCTGCGTCACATTTTTTTTAAATTTCAGGTGAAGCCACATTGTATGTGGTACATCGGACGGGTAAAGTTGCCGCGAATTAGGAAAAGTCTTAGTTAATTGTAAGAAGCGATAAATGTGTAAGAGACAGATTTTGTTTTTCTTAACGTGATTCATCGATACAAAACTTAATTCAACTATGCGTTTTAGCCTTTTCTTTTTTTTACCGGGGTTTTCCCGGCGACATCACGGGGTGCGGGTTGACCGCACAAGAAATTAAAGTGTTATTCGGGAAGGAATAAATGAACACATCCGAATTGCTAAAACACATCTATGACATCAACCTGTCATATTTATTACTTGCACAACGTTTGATTAGCCAGGATAAAGCCTCTGCAATGTTTCGTCTGGGTATTCAGGAAGAAATGGCCACCACGCTTGGCGGTTTAACGTTGCCGCAAATGGTTAAACTGGCCGAGACAAACCAACTGGTTTGCCAGTTCCGCTTTGATAATCACCAGACCGTCACGCAGCTGACGCAGGAATCCCGCGTGGATGATCTGCAACAGGTTCACACCGGCATTCTGCTTTCTACCCGTTTGCTTAACGAAATCAGCCAGCCTGATGACGTAGCCCGTAAGAAAAGGGCCTAAAAATGAGTGAGAAGAGCATTGTTCAGGAAGCGCGTGATATTCAACTGGCCATGGAACTGATTACGCTAGGTGCTCGTTTGCAAATGCTGGAAAGCGAAACCCAGCTGAGCCGTGGCCGTCTTATCAAGTTGTATAAAGAATTACGTGGCAGCCCACCCCCAAAAGGGATGCTGCCATTCTCTACCGACTGGTTTATGACCTGGGAGCAGAATATTCATGCTTCCATGTTCTGTAATGCCTGGCAGTACCTGCTCAAGACCGGCTTATGCAGCGGCGTTGATGCGGTCATTAAAGCGTACAAACTTTACCTCGAGCAGTGCCCGCAGCCTGAAGAAGGCCCTTTGCTGGCCCTGACCCGCGCATGGACATTGGTGCGTTTTGTTGAGAGCGGATTGCTGGAACTCTCCCGCTGCAACTGCTGCAGCGGCAACTTTATCACCCATGCACATCAGCCCGCGGGCAGCTTCGCCTGCAGTTTGTGCCAACCACCGTCTCGTGCGGTAAAAAGACGTAAACTTTCCCGGGATGCTGCCGATAGTAATCCACAACTGCTGGATGAACAGATCGAACAGGCTGTTTAACCCTAACGTGTGGGCAAGGATCCAGCAGCGGTAAGAGATTACCGCTGCTTTTTTTTGCCACGCAGAAGGATAAACCCCGACCTGCGCATCCTGGCTACAGTCACTAGCGGAAGGATGATGTCGTGCTTATCGTATTAGGTTACCTGGTAGTTCTCGGTACAGTTTTCGGCGGTTACATGATGACCGGCGGGCACCTTGGGGCACTCTATCAACCGGCCGAACTGATTATTATCGGTGGTGCAGGGGTGGGGGCGTTTATCGTTGGCAACAACGGCAAGGCGATCAAGGGAACGTTAAAAGCGTTGCCGTTACTGTTCCGTCGTTCGAAATACACCAAAAGTATGTATATGGACCTTCTGGCGCTGCTCTATCGCCTGATGGCCAAGTCGCGTCAACAGGGGATGTTCTCCCTGGAGCGCGATATTGAGAATCCGAAAGAGAGCGAGATCTTTGCCAGCTACCCGCGCATTATCGCCGATAAGATGATGCTTGAGTTTATCGTCGACTATCTGCGTCTGATCATCAGCGGCAACATGAACACCTTCGAAATCGAAGCGTTGATGGATGAAGAGATTGAGACGCATGAAAGCGAAGCTGAAGTCCCGGCCAACAGCCTGGCGATGGTGGGTGACTCCCTGCCTGCATTCGGTATCGTTGCGGCGGTCATGGGGGTCGTTCACGCCCTGGCCTCGGCGGATCGTCCGGCGGCTGAACTGGGCGCCTTGATCGCGCACGCCATGGTGGGAACCTTCCTCGGCATCCTGCTGGCGTACGGATTTATCTCTCCGCTGGCGACCGTATTGCGTCAGAAGAGCGCTGAAACCACCAAAATGATGCAGTGCGTCAAAATCACGCTGCTCTCGAATCTTAACGGTTATGCCCCGCCGATCGCGGTAGAGTTTGGCCGTAAAACCCTGTACTCCAGCGAGCGTCCGTCGTTTATTGAGCTTGAAGAGCACGTGCGCGCTGTGAAGAACCCAAACCAGCAGACGAGCACTGAGGACGCATGAAAAACCAGTCCCATCCCATCGTCATAGTCAAAAAGCGCAAGCATAAAGGGCATGGAGGCCATCATGGTGGCTCGTGGAAAATCGCCTACGCCGATTTCATGACCGCGATGATGGCGTTTTTCCTGGTGATGTGGCTGATCTCTATCTCCAGCCCGAAAGAGCTGATTCAGATCGCAGAGTATTTCCGTACCCCGCTGGCAACGGCGGTGTCGGGGGGGCCGCGTATCTCCAACAGCGACAGCCCGATCCCGGGCGGTGGAGATGACTACACGCAAAAGCAGGGTGAGGTGAAGCGCGAGCCGAACATCGACGAGCTGAAAAGACGCATGGAGCAGAGCCGCCTGAAAAAACTGCGCGGCGATCTGGATCAGCTGATCGAAGCGGATCCGAAGCTGCGCGCCCTGCGTCCGCACCTGAAGATCGATCTCGTTCAGGAGGGGCTGCGCATTCAGATTATCGACAGCCAGAACCGTCCCATGTTTAAAACCGGCAGCGCCGATGTGGAGCCCTATATGCGCGACATCCTGCGCGCCATTGCGCCAGTGCTGAACGGAATCCCTAACCGAATCAGTCTTTCCGGTCACACCGATGACTTCCCTTACGCCGGTGGCGAAAAAGGGTACAGCAACTGGGAGCTCTCGGCAGATCGTGCAAACGCATCCCGTCGTGAGCTGGTGATCGGCGGGCTGGACGATGGCAAAGTGCTGCGCGTCGTCGGCATGGCCGCCACCATGCGCGTGACCGACCGCGGCCCGGATGACGCCATCAACCGCCGTATTAGTCTCTTAGTGCTCAACAAACAGGCAGAGCAGGCCATCCTGCACGAAAATGCCGAAAGTCAGAATGAGTCACTGGATGATTTAAAACAGCCAGGCCCTGCGCCTTCGGCTGCCGTTCCAACATCGCCACCAGCCAATCCGAGGTGATAGCGTGAGCATGGATATTAGCGATTTTTACCAGACGTTTTTTGATGAAGCCGACGAGTTGTTGGCGGATATGGAGCAACACCTGCTGGACCTGGTGCCCGAGGCGCCGGATTCAGAGCAGCTCAACGCCATATTTCGCGCAGCTCACTCCATTAAAGGAGGCGCCGGTACGTTTGGCTTTACCATTTTGCAGGAAACCACTCATCTGATGGAGAACCTGCTCGATGAGGCCCGACGCGGTGAGATGCAGCTCAATACCGACATTATTAACCTGTTTTTGGAAACGAAAGACATTATGCAGGAACAGCTCGATGCCTATAAAAGCTCGGAAGAGCCGGACGCTGCCAGCTTTGAATATATCTGCAACGCGCTGCGTCAGTTAGCGCTGGAAGCCAAAGGCGAGACGGCAGCCGTTGCCGTCAGCCCGGCAAAACTGAGCGTTGTTGAGCCCGCTCCGGCGGCCGCGCCTGCCGCTGACAACCGTCTGCGCGTGGTGCTGTCCCGCCTGAAAGAGAGCGAAGTTAACCTTCTGGAAGAAGAGCTGAGCAATCTCGCCACCCTGAGCAACGTGGTGAAGGGCAAGGACACGCTGGCAGCTAACCTCGATGGCGGCATCAGCAAAGATGACGTGATCGCCGTGCTCTGTTTTGTCATTGAACCTGAGCAGATTGACTTTGAGGCCGTGACCGATGCACCGGCTGCAGAAACGGCGGAAGTGGCCGAAGTCGCGGCTGCACCGGCGGTACCGGCCGTGGCACCTGCCGCGCCTGCGCTGAAAGCCGTTCCGGGCGAATCCGCTGCGCCAAACCGCGGCGAGCGTGAAAAACCGGCCGCCCGCTCCAGCGAATCGACCAGTATTCGTGTCGCTGTGGAAAAAGTGGATCAGCTGATTAACCTGGTGGGCGAACTGGTGATCACCCAGTCGATGCTGGCCCAGCGCTCCAACGAGCTGGACCCGGTCAACCACGGCGATCTCATCACCAGCATGGGCCAGTTACAACGTAACGCCCGCGATCTGCAGGAATCGGTGATGTCCATCCGTATGATGCCGATGGAGTATGTCTTCAGCCGCTTCCCGCGTCTGGTGCGCGACCTGGCGGGCAAGCTCAATAAGCAAATCGAACTGACGCTGATGGGCAGCTCCACCGAGCTGGATAAAAGCCTGATTGAGCGCATTATCGACCCGTTAACGCACCTGGTGCGTAACAGCCTTGACCACGGGATCGAACTGCCGGAAAACCGTGTTGCCGCAGGGAAATCCCCGGTGGGTAACCTGATTTTGTCTGCGGAACACCAGGGCGGGAACATCTGCATCGAAGTGACCGATGACGGCGCAGGCCTGAATCGCGAGCGTATCCTGGCGAAAGCGATGTCGCAGGGGATGGCGGTCAGCGAAAACATGACCGACGAAGAGGTGGGCATGCTGATCTTTGCCCCAGGCTTCTCCACCGCGGAGCAGGTCACAGACGTCTCCGGGCGCGGCGTGGGTATGGACGTGGTGAAACGTAACATCCAGGAGATGGGCGGCCACGTTGAGATCAAGTCGAAGCAGGGCTCAGGCACCACTATCCGCATTCTGCTGCCGCTGACGCTGGCGATCCTCGACGGCATGTCGGTCAAAGTGGCGGACGAAGTGTTCATCCTGCCGCTGAACGCGGTGATGGAATCGCTGCAGCCGCGTGAAGAAGATCTGCACCCGCTGGCAGGCGGTGAGCGCGTGCTGGAAGTGCGTGGCGAATACCTGCCGCTGGTGGAACTGTGGAAAGTGTTCGACGTGGACGGCGCCAAAACAGAAGCCACGCAGGGGATTGTGGTTATTCTGCAAAGCGCAGGCCGCCGTTACGCTCTGCTGGTCGATCAGCTGATTGGTCAGCATCAGGTGGTGGTGAAGAACCTCGAGAGCAACTACCGCAAAGTACCTGGCATTTCAGCCGCCACCATCCTCGGCGATGGCAGCGTGGCGCTGATCGTCGATGTTTCGGCGCTTCAGGGATTAAATCGTGAACAACGTATGGCGCACACAGCCGCCTGATTCAGTTAAGAAGGTAAAAAAATGACCGGTATGAGTAATGTAACCAAGCTGGCCGGCGAGCCATCAGGGCAGGAATTCCTGGTTTTCACCTTAGGTGACGAAGAGTACGGTATCGATATTCTGAAGGTGCAGGAGATCCGTGGCTATGATCAGGTGACCCGCATCGCCAACACGCCAGATTTCATTAAAGGCGTGACCAACCTGCGTGGCGTTATCGTGCCAATCGTCGACCTGCGCGTGAAGTTCAGCCAGGGCGATGTCGAGTATGATGACAATACGGTCGTGATCGTGCTCAATCTGGGCCAGCGCGTGGTCGGGATTGTGGTTGATGGGGTTTCCGATGTCCTCTCCCTGACCGCCGAGCAGATCCGCCCGGCGCCGGAATTCGCGGTTACGCTGTCCACCGAATACCTGACCGGTCTGGGGGCGCTCGGTGACCGTATGCTGATTCTGGTGAATATCGAGAAGCTGCTGAACAGTGATGAGATGGCGCTGCTGGACGTGGCGGCAAGCCACGTAGCCTGACGCCATCACCGCTGCGGCGGCCAGGACAACACTTCAAGGGGACCATGCTGGTCCCCTTATTTATTTTTCCCGTTATGTACCGACCTGCTCTTATTTTCTGCCCGTCATTTATTCAAATTGTGAATATATTCATCATCCGAATCCAGGTAATAGTTTCTCTGGCTTAACTCTTATTTAACCGCTATTAAAATAACCAATGAAAACAAGAAGATATATTGTGATCTGTATCACATTATTCCTATTTTTTATCTCGTCTGGCTTCGATGTTCAGGAGTTTTAAAAATTTATCCTGTTGTTATTAAAAGATAATTTTTGTCAATACGCCGTTTGTCTTAGCCGTCTGGCTAAAGTGGTTGTTCGCGGTGCCTTAATCTAAATTGATTTTAACCACCTATTAACAATAGTAATGGGTGCTAACAATTTGAGCGTTATCAAAAATAGAGGATAACGACGGCGACATTTTCTGGAGGGTGGAAAATGAACAGAAAAATTTTGGTGTTATTGGCGGGATCGGCCCTGGCGATGGCGGCAGTTCCGGCACAGGCGGTAACCAGCAGCGGGACCATTGGCGCAACCCTGACCTTGACCAACGGCTGCCTGATCAACGGATCGCCAAACCAGAACGGCATTAACTTCGGTACCCTCGATTTCGGTACCCATCCGGCAACCTTCTCCACGCTCACCACCCAGCTCACCGGAGCCAATGGGGGCAATACCTTTACCATCCAGTGCACCACCGACAGCTACACGGTCGCCATTACCGGCAATACCAATTCCACCTCGCCGGGAACGGTTGTGGGTACGCCCGGCACGCCAGCGCGCTATCTGGTCAACACCGCGAATACCGCTCAGGGTGTGGCATATAGCCTGTTCAGCGACAGCAGCTTTAACAACGTGATCGCCAATAACGCGCCGATCCCGGTGGCCTCTACCGCAGGCGGGGTTAATAGCTACACGCTCTATGGCCGTATTACCGGCGGCGGCAACAGCGTCACCGTGGTCCCTGGCACCTACACCGACACCATAAACGTCAGCGTCACTTACTAGCCGCGCGATTGATGAAGCGCGTGACCATATCACTCCTGTCGTGGAGTGAGGGGAGGCTGCATGCCATTTTTTGCCTGGTCGCCCTGATGCTGACGACGACCAGTGCCCGGGCGGTGACCAGCCAGTCGTTTCAGGTGAATGCCACCATTACTCCCGGCTGCTCGGTGACTTCCGGCACCGGCGGAGTCCTGGGGGCGCTCAATTTTGGCAGCTACAGCGGGGTGCAGAGCGGCCAGGTCAGCACCAGCTTTGTGCCTAATGGTTCGCTGAGTATCGCCTGCACGCCGGGGGTGGCGCTGAGCATGAGCATCGACGGCGGACAGTATTACGCCTCGGTGCGCAATATGCAGCGCGCCGGCGGCACCCAACGGGTCGCCTACCGGCTCTACAGCAGCAGTTCGCTGGGGGCAAACAGCGAAATCGGCGTTAACCAGGCCATACCCGTAACCTATACCAATAGCAATAACATCGCCCTGCCGCTGTTTGGCGTGGCGCTTCTGACGGGCTTTAGCCCGGCCGGGAACTATTCAGATCAACTCACCGTGACCTTGTCCTGGTGATACAGGGAGAACGACCATGAAGGCATTTGCAAGCGGCCCGCTGGCGCTGCTGGTGGCGCTGGGGATAACGGCGCACGTCGCCCAGGGCGCGGCATCCATTCTGCTGTGGCCCATCGATCCCTGGCTATCGGCCGATACCAAAGCGACCGAGCTGTGGGTGCAAAACCAGGGCAACAGCGCCACCACCATGCAGGTGCGCATTGTGCGCTGGCGCCAGGAGGGCGGCCTTGAGCGCTACACCGCCCAGCAGGAGGTGGTAGCCAGCCCGCCGATTGTCACTATTGCCAAAGGCAGCAAGCAGCTTATTCGCCTGATAAAACAGGGCGAGGTGCCGATGGGGGTTGAGCAGGCCTACCGCATCATCGTCGACGAAATTCCCCGGCCTCAGGACAACACCACGCCGCAGAACGGCCTTAAGCTGCAGATGCGCTACTCCATTCCGCTGTTTGTTTACGGCCAGGGGATCGAAACCATCAAAGAGGGGGAGCATCATGCCCTTGCCGAGCCGCGCAACCTGAGCTGGCGGGTTATCCGCGAAAACGGCCAGCCCGCGCTGCAGGTACGTAACCGGGGTGATGTCCACGTTCGGCTCAGTCAGGTTTCCCTGACTCAGGGCGGACAGAAAAGGACCATGGCGGACGGTCTGCTGGGGTATGTTTTGCCGGGCAGCGAACGCAGCTGGCCTCTCCCCTCAGGCATCACCCAGCCGGGCCAGATGAGTGCGCAAATTAATGCCAGGGATACCGAATGGCAGTCGGCCCCCGTCAACTGAAACCCACGATGATGATCCTGCTTTGCGTCTCCACGGCAGGCTGGGCCAACACCGGCGACGATGCGCTACCGCCGCCGCCCGCGCCCCAGTCCCTGAACGACGAAGCGGTCTTTCAGCTGGCGCTGATCGTCAACCACTACGATACCGGGCTGGTGGTGCCTGTCACCCGGCGCAACGGCGATTATCTGGTCTCCAGCGCTGACCTGCTGCGCGCAGGCCTGCCGCCGGAAAATGTCCCGCCGGGGGAGGTTAATCTGACGACCCTCGCCGATGTGCGCAGCGAGTATGACAGCGCCGGGCAGCGCCTGCTGTTGAGCGTGCCCCGGGAGTGGATCTCCGCCCGGGTCACCCCCTTTGGCGGCGAGCTGACCCAGAGCACTCCCCACTACGGCAGAGGGGCGCTGCTCAACTATGACTTCTATACCAGCAAGACCGATCATGCGGGCGGGCAAGCCTCGCTCTGGCATGAGTTCCGCTACTTTGACGAGCGGGGTTCTCTCTCCTCCACCGGCTTTGTGCGCAAAAACCTCTCCGGCGGCAGCATGCAGGAGGGATACGTGCGTTACGACACCACGCTGCTGGTCACCAATGAAGATAATGCCACCACCTGGACCGCCGGGGATGTCATCAGCGATGCCGTCAGCTGGAGCAGCAGCGTGCGCATGGGGGGCATCAGCTATGGCCGCGACTTTTCGCTCCGCCCGGATCTGGTCACCTGGCCGCTGCCGGAGTTCTCCGGGGAAGCGGCGGTGCCCACCTCGGTAGACCTGTTCGTTAACGGCTATCGCGCCGGCTCCACCCGCCTGCAGCCGGGGCCGTTCACCCTCACCAATCTACCCTATATCAACGGCGCCGGAGATGCGGTGCTGGTCACCACCGATGCGTTGGGCCGCCAGGTGAGCACCACGCTGCCGTTTTACGTCACCAGCGAACTGCTGAAGGCGGGGCTGAGCGACGGGGCGGTGACCCTCGGCAGCCTGCGCCGCAACTACGGTATTGAAAGCTTTGATTACGGCCCGGCGGCGGGGAGCGGCTCTTACCGCTATGGGCTGACCGACTGGCTGACCCTCGAAGGACATGGCGAAGGGGCCGAAGAGCTGGCGCTGGGCGGTGTGGGTACGGTGGTAAAAATGGGGCGTTTCGGCGTGGTCAATACCGCATATACCCGCAGCCGGATGTATGGTGAAGAGGGGGGGCAGATTAACTGGGGCTACCAGTACAGCACCAGCGAATTCAGCATTGCTACCCAGCACAGCCGCCGGGATCGCGGCTTTGGCAATCTGGCCCTCTACGACCAGCCGACGGTATACGACGAATTCAACCAGCCCATCGCCAGCCTTAGCCGCAATACGGACCAGTACTCCCTGAGCCTTAATCTGGGTGATTATGGCAATATCGGCGCCGCCTGGATTGGGGTGGAGAGTTTCGACAGCGAGAAAACCGAGCTGCTCAACCTCTCCTGGAGCCGCAACCTGTGGCGCAGCAGCAGTATCTATCTTGCCGCCAGCCGGGACCAGCAGCGGGGCGACTGGACGGTCGCCCTGTCGCTGCAAATTCCGCTCGGCGAACGCGACAGCGCCGCCGTCACCCTGGAAAACACCCCGGACGCGGGCAGCACCCAGCGCATCAACTACAACCACGCCATGCCCACCGACGGCGGCTTTAGCTGGAACATGGCCCTGGCGAACCAGTCCCGATCCCGCAGCTACCAGCAGGCCTCGCTGGGCTGGCGTAACAACAATATTGAAGTGCAGGGCGGCACCTACGGCGAGCGCGACATGATGACCTGGTGGGGCGAGGCGCTGGGCTCGCTGGTGCTGATGGACGGCGAACTCTTTGCCGCCAATAAGATCAACGACGCCTTCGTGGTCATCAGCACCGACGGCAAGCCCGACGTGCCGGTAAGCTACGAAAACCAGCCGGTGGGAAAAACCAACCAAAATGGCTACCTGCTGGTGAGCGGCGTATCCGCCTACTATCCGGCGAGCTACAGCATCAACACCCTGAACCTGCCCGCCGATACCCGGCTAAAAGAGACCGAGCGGCGGGTGGCGCTGCGCCGCAACAGCGGGTATCTGGTGGATTTCCCGATGGAGGAGGAGCGGGTGGCCAGCGTGATCCTGCACGACGGCGAGGGCCAGGATATTCCGCTCGGCAGCCAGGTGCGACGCGCCTCACGCGCCCCGGCCACCGTGGGCTATGATGGCATCGCCTGGCTGGAGAACCTGAATGACGTTAACCCACTGGAGGTGCGCACCCCGGAGGGCAAATATTGCCAGGTGACCCTGACCCTTGCTCCTAACCCGGACCATAAGCTGCAAACTTACGGCCCGCTGACCTGCAGGCTGGCACCATGAGGCGCCTGCTGCTGTTACTGCTGCTGTTGGTCTCCGGTACCGGCTGGGGGGCCTGTACCGTCAGTACCGTCAACGCCAGCTTTGGCAGCGTGACCTCTTTCGCCCTGAGTGGGGGCAACGAGGTACAGACCACCGGCACCCTGGTGGTAAGCTGCGATGCGGTGCTTAACCTGCTGACCAACGACTCCATCACCCTCAACTACACCGGGGCTACCGTAAGCGCCGCCAGCCGCGCCACCCTGAAACGCACCGATAACGCCACCATCACCGATGTTATTCCCACCCGACTGTGCGGTGCGTCGGGCTGCACCGGCACCAGCGAAGTGCAGATCGCCCGCTCCTACACCTGGAGCGGTAGCACGCTGCTGGGGCTGCTCGGTTCCAGACAGTACAATATTCCGCTCTATTTCCGCACCGTCGCCGGGCAGAACGTCAGCGCCGGGCCCTATCAGGTGACGCTTAACTTCAGCGTTAATTACAACGTCTGCCAGGTAGGGGCCGTGGGGCTCTGCCTGACCCCCCAGACCGGTACGGCGGTGACCAGCATCACCCTCAATATGAACGTCACCAATGATTGCAGCGCCATGACCACCCCGAACATCAACTTTAACAGCGCGCCGCTGGTACAGAATTTCCCCACCATCTCCCAGTCCATCGCCGTCACCTGCACCAAGGGCAGCGCCTATACCATCGGCATCAATAACGGCCTCAACGCCCTGAATAATGTCCGGCGCATGGCCAGCGGCAACAACCGCATGAGCTATGAGATCTATAAAGAGGCCACCGCCAACCGCTGGGGCGTAAGCGGCACCGAGCGCTGGTCGAGCGGAGCCTCATCCCAGGTGAGTACCGACGGCCTGCTGCGCACCTATAACTACACTGCCCGCATCCTCCCCAACCAGACCACGCCCCCTGCCGGCAACTACAGCGATACCCTCGTGGTAGACGTCGCGTTCTGAACCGCGCTTTTCCCTTTCGCAAATGTAAAGTTCCTCTCAGTTGTGCCGATAACACCGAGAACAAAACAATGAGAAGGTGTTGTATGTTGAACCGTATGCGCGTTGTGACAATGCTGATGTTGGTGCTGGCTGTCTTCGCTCTGCTGCAGCTCGTTTCCGGCAGTCTCTTTTTCTCTTCCATTAAAGCCAACCAGGACAGTTTCGCGGTTTCTAACGCGTTCCGGGTTCAACAAAGTGAAATCACCTCCACCTGGGATTACCTGCTGCAAACGCGCATCAACCTGAGCCGCGCCTCCGCACGTATGGTGACCGATCCCGCTAAGCCGCAAACGGAACTGATGAACAGCGCCCGCACTACGCTGGCGGAAGCGGATAAACACTTCAAAGCTTACAGCGCCATCCCTCCACAGCCTTCGATGGAGCAGGTGAGCCAGACCATCAATGAGGCATACCGGGACTATGCAGCGGCGCTCACTGAACTGATCCAGTTCCTTGATAACGGCAACATGGAGGCCTATTTCGCCCAGGCAACCCAGTCAAAACAGAACGCGCTGGGGACCGCTCTGCGGGATTACGTTTCCGCGTCCGACGCGCGTAACCAGGCGGCGTTTAATGCCAGCGTAAAGGATTACACCTTTGCCAAATGGCAGATGGGGATCCTGGCCCTGGCGCTGGCGATCGTACTGGTGGGGGTCTGGTACGGCATTCGCCATACCCTGCTTAACCCGTTAAACCGTGTCATCGACCATATCCGTCACATTGCCAGCGGCGATCTGACCCAGTCCCTGACCATCACCGGGCGCAGCGAAATCACCCAGCTGGCCATCAGCGTTGACCACATGCAGCGCTCGCTGAGCGAGACGGTGGCGAACGTGCGTCAGGGCTCGGAGGCCATCTATACCGGCACCAGCGAAATCGCAATGGGTAACAACGACCTCTCCTCCCGTACCGAGCAACAGGCGTCGGCGCTGGAAGAGACCGCGGCCAGCATGGAGCAGCTCACCGCCACCGTGAAACAGAATGCGGATAACGCCCGCCAGGCCTCACAGCTGGCGAACAGCGCCTCCGAAACCGCACAGCGCGGCGGCAAGGTGGTGGATGGCGTGGTGAAAACCATGCACGACATCGCCGGAAGCTCGAAGAAGATCGCTGACATTATCAGCGTGATCGACGGTATCGCCTTCCAGACCAATATCCTGGCGCTGAACGCCGCGGTAGAAGCGGCGCGTGCCGGTGAGCAGGGGCGCGGCTTTGCGGTGGTCGCCGGTGAAGTGCGTAACCTTGCCAGCCGCAGCGCCAACGCGGCGAAAGAGATCAAAGCTCTGATTGAAGACTCTGTCGCGCGCGTCGACACCGGCTCGGTGCTGGTGGAGAGCGCGGGCGAAACCATGAATGACATCGTGAATGCCGTTACCCGCGTCACGGACATTATGGGGGAAATTGCCTCCGCTTCCGATGAGCAGAGCCGTGGTATCGACCAGGTGGCCCTGGCGGTATCGGAAATGGATCGCGTCACACAACAAAACGCCTCGCTGGTTCAGGAGTCCGCAGCCGCTGCGGCGCAACTGGAAGAGCAGGCGAGCCGTCTGAAGATGGCCGTCTCGGCGTTTCGTCTTAACTCTGAACCTGCAAGCACGGTTTCATCGCGCGTCAGCCCGCAACCGGCCGCGCCGGTTAACGCACCGGCTTACGTACGCGCAGTGGCAACCGGGAAAGATGAGAATTGGGAAACATTTTGATTGTACGTTAAATCGCGGCTGCTGGCCGCTAAATGGGAGCGTGGATGTTGAATCGTATTCGTATCTCGACCACCCTGTTTTTGATTTTGATTCTCTGTGGGGTGTTGCAGGTTGGCAGTAACGGCTTGTCATTTTGGGCTTTTCGCGATGGTTATCAAAATTTACAGGAGATGCAGGGCAGTAATCAGCAGCGTGAGCTGCTTACCCAGAGTCGGGCAGTCTTGTTGCAGGCCAGCACGGCGCTGAATAAAGCGGGCACCTTAACCGCCCTGAGCTATCCGCCCGATGACATTAAGGCGCTAATGGTGACCGCGCGCGGTAGCCTGAAGCAGGCTGAAGGCCTGTTCAAAACCTTTAGCGGCCAGGCGGCGATTAGCGCGAAGGACGCAGAGCTGAAAAAAGCGATGCAGGGTGCGTTCAGCCAGTGGTATGGCGATCTGGAGCATCAGGCGACGTGGCTTGAGAACAACCAGCTGTCAGATTTTCTGACCGCGCCAGTGCAGGAATCGCAGGCGGCATTTGACGCCAGCACCGACGCCTGGCAGCAGGAGATCAATAACTTTGTGCAGGCGGCGGGGAATGACAGCCGCAACAGCTACCACATGTCCGGCGTGATTTTCGCCACCATGATTGTGCTGGCGGTGTTGCTGACCAGCGCCGCGCTGTTCTGGTCGCGCAAGATGATTGTCCAGCCGCTGGCAATTATCAGCAGCCATTTCGACAGCATTGCCAAAGGCGATCTGGCGCGGCCGGTGGCGGTATACGGCAAAAATGAAATTTCGGCCATTTTCGCCAGCCTGAAGGCGATGCAGGGCTCGCTGCGTGAAACGGTATCGGAGGTGCGTCAGGGCAGTTACGCCATGCACACCGGGATCGCCGAAATTGCCGAGGGCAATAACGATCTCTCTTCGCGCACCGAGCAGCAGGCGGCATCGCTGGCGCAAACGGCAGCCAGCATGGAGCAGTTAACCGCCACCGTCGGGCAGAACGCCGACAACGCCCGCCAGGCCTCTGGTTTGGCAAAGAGCGCGGCGCAGACGGCGAAGAAGGGGGGCGAACAGGCATCCCACGTGGCGAACACCATGAATGAGATCGCCGCCAGTTCGCAAAAGATTGGCGACATCATCAGCGTGATCGATGGCATCGCGTTCCAGACCAATATTCTGGCGCTGAACGCCGCGGTCGAAGCCGCCCGCGCGGGCGAGCAAGGGCGTGGCTTTGCGGTGGTGGCCGGCGAGGTCCGTAACCTGGCGAGCCGCAGCGCCAACGCGGCGAAAGAGATTAAGGTGCTGATTGAAGAGTCGGTGTCCCGCGTTCAGCAGGGTTCGGCGCTGGTGGATACGGCGGCGAAAACCATGACCGAGATCGTCAGCTCGGTCACCCGGGTTAACGACATTATGGGCGAAATCGCCTCCGCATCCGATGAACAGCGCCGCGGTATTGAGCAGGTGGCGCAGGCGGTAAGTCAGATGGATCAGGTGACTCAGCAGAACGCCGCGCTGGTGGAAGAGGCCGCGGCAGCCACCGATCAGTTAGCCGGCCAGGCGGATCACCTTACCTCGCTGGTGGCAGTATTTAATGTGAATGAACGTGTTGAAACAGTTACAGAAGTCGGGCGGTCGCAGGCCGTACCAGTCGGAACCTGAACGTGATTAAGTAAGAAGGCGCTATGACATCACCACTGCCCTCAGGGCAATCGTCATTATTGTTACAGATGACACAGCGCCTCGCGCTGTCCGACGCGCATTTCCGTCGGATATGTCAGTTAATCTACCAGCGCGCGGGGATTGTGCTGGCCGATCACAAGCGGGACATGGTCTACAACCGCCTTGTGCGTCGCCTGCGCACGCTCGGACTGGATGATTTTGGTCGCTATCTGGGGATGCTGGAAGCAAATCCAAACAGCGCGGAATGGCAGGCGTTTATCAACTCCCTGACCACCAACCTGACCGCCTTTTTCCGGGAAGCACACCACTTCCCGGTGCTGGCGGAGCATGCCCGCCGCCGCAGCGGCGGCGAATATCGCGTCTGGAGCGCGGCGGCGTCGACCGGGGAAGAGCCTTACTCGCTCGCCATCACCCTGGCCGACACGCTGGGTACCGCCCCGGGCCGCTGGAAGGTGATCGCCAGCGATATAGATACCGAGGTGCTGCAAAAAGCACAGAGCGGGATCTATCGCCAGGAGGAGCTAAAAACGCTGTCACCCCAGCAGCTTCAGCGCTACTTCATGCGTGGCACCGGTCCGCACGAAGGGCTGGTGCGGGTGCGTAGCGAACTGGCAAATGCGGTGGAGTTCTCCATGGTCAACCTGCTGGAGAAGCAGTACAACGTGGCGGGGCCTTTTGACGCCATTTTCTGTCGTAACGTGATGATCTATTTCGACAAAACGACGCAGCAGGAGATCCTGCGCCGCTTTGTGCCGTTGCTCAAACCTGACGGTTTACTGTTTGCCGGGCACTCGGAGAACTTCAGCAATCTTGTGCGCGAGTTTAGCCTGCGTGGCCAGACGGTATATGCGCTGAGTAAGGATAAAGCATGAGTAAAATCAGGGTCTTGTCAGTTGATGATTCAGCGTTAATGCGCCAGATCATGACTGAGATTATCAACAGCCACAGCGACATGGAGATGGTGGCGACGGCCCCCGATCCGTTGGTAGCCCGGGATTTAATCAAAAAATATAACCCCGACGTGCTGACCCTGGATGTCGAAATGCCGCGCATGGACGGCATCGACTTCCTCGAGAAGTTAATGCGTCTGCGGCCGATGCCGGTGGTGATGGTCTCTTCACTGACCGGAAAAGGGTCCGAAATTACCCTGCGGGCGCTGGAGCTGGGGGCGGTGGATTTCGTCACCAAACCGCAGCTTGGCATTCGCGAGGGGATGCTGGCGTATAGCGAGATGATCGCGGAAAAAATTCGTACCGCGGCAAGGGCGCGGGTTGCTACGCATAAGCCGCTGGCGGCCCCGGCCACCCTGAAAGCCGGTCCGCTGCTGAGCTCGGAAAAGCTGCTGGTTATCGGCGCCTCTACCGGCGGAACAGAGGCAATTCGTCATGTACTCCAGCCATTGCCGCTTTCAAGCCCAGGTATTCTGATCACTCAACATATGCCGCCAGGCTTTACCCGCTCGTTTGCGGAGCGTCTGAACAAGCTGTGTCAGATTAGCGTGAAAGAGGCGGAGGATGGCGAACGCGTTCTGCCGGGGCATGCCTATATCGCCCCGGGCGATAAGCATATGGAGCTGGCGCGCAGCGGCGCTAACTATCAAATCAAAATTCATGACGGGCCGCCGGTTAACCGGCACCGTCCGTCGGTGGATGTGCTGTTTCATTCGGTGGCGAAACACGCGGGGCGCAACGCCGTTGGGGTGATCCTGACGGGGATGGGCAACGATGGCGCCGCCGGAATGCTGGCGATGCACCAGGCTGGCGCCTGGACCATCGCGCAGAATGAAGCAAGTTGTGTGGTGTTCGGCATGCCGCGCGAGGCCATCAATATGGGTGGCGTCAGCGAAGTGGTCGATCTTAGTCAGGTTAGTCAGCAGATGCTGGCGAAAATCAGTGCCGGACAGGCAATACGTATTTAACGAGGAGTGTAGTTTTATGGCGGACAAAGAGCTCAAGTTTTTGGTTGTGGATGACTTTTCCACCATGCGTCGCATCGTGCGCAACCTGCTTAAAGAGCTGGGTTTTAATAACGTAGAAGAAGCAGAAGACGGCGTTGATGCGCTGAACAAACTGAATGCCGGCGGCTTTGGTTTTGTTATTTCCGACTGGAACATGCCGAACATGGATGGTCTGGAACTGCTGAAAACCATTCGTGCGAATGCCGCGATGGCCTCTATGCCTGTGTTGATGGTGACGGCTGAAGCGAAGAAAGAGAACATCATTGCTGCGGCACAGGCTGGCGCAAGCGGATATGTGGTGAAACCATTCACCGCGGCAACCCTGGAAGAAAAACTCGGTA
The DNA here is from genome assembly GCF_055805075.1 of Leclercia sp. GHBNCSD. Classification (NCBI taxonomy): domain Bacteria; kingdom Pseudomonadati; phylum Pseudomonadota; class Gammaproteobacteria; order Enterobacterales; family Enterobacteriaceae; genus Leclercia; species Leclercia sp. GHBNCSD. The sequence continues at coordinate 3,754,276 of NZ_JBQVYO010000001.1, forward strand.
AGATCTTCGAGAAACTCGGCATGTGAGGTACGGGAGATGATGCAGCCTTCGATTAAACCTACGGATGAGCATTCACCCGGCGACATAATTGCCCGCATCGGCAGCCTGACGCGTATGTTGCGCGACAGCCTGCGTGAGCTGGGCCTGGATCAGGCGATTGCGGAAGCGGCGGAAGCGATTCCCGATGCCCGCGACCGTCTGGATTATGTTGTACAGATGACTGCCCAGGCGGCAGAGCGTGCGCTGAACAGTGTTGAAGCGTCACAGCCGCATCAGGACGAGATGGAAAAGGGCGCAAAAGCGCTGACCAAACGCTGGGACGAATGGTTCGAAAATCCGATCGAACTCTCCGACGCCCGCGAACTGGTGACCGATACTCGTCACTACCTGAAAGCGGTGCCGGACCATACCAGCTTCACTAATGCCCAACTGCTGGACATCATGATGGCGCAGGATTTCCAGGACCTTACGGGTCAAGTGATCAAGCGCATGATGGACGTGATCCAGGAGATTGAGCGTCAGCTGTTAATGGTGCTGCTGGAGAACATGCCGGAACCTTCCGCACGTCCACAACGCGAAAACGAAAGCCTGCTGAATGGCCCCCAGCTCGACACCACCAAAGCCGGTGTCGTGGCAAGCCAGGACCAGGTGGACGACCTGCTGGACAGCTTAGGGTTCTGATAACCTGCGTTTTGCTGGCATTGCCGGGTGGCGCTGCGCTTACCCGGCCTACAAAACCTGCAATATCATCATATTGCGCGGTTCCGGTAGGCCTGTGCAAGCGAAGCGCCGCCAGGCAAAAACGCTACCTGTAAAGGTGGCGTTTTGTTCTTCCATTTTCCCTGTCACAGGTGAAAGCCCTAAATCAGCCCTTTTCACGCCCCTAATTAACGCATTGGTCAGGCGCGGCTTTGGCATCATATCGTCCAGACCTCTACCTGCGAGATGCTTGCCGTGGCAGAAGACAGCGACGACAAAACAGAAGCCCCCACACCCCACCGACTTGAAAAAGCGCGTGAGGACGGGCAAATACCCCGATCCCGAGAACTCACCTCGCTGCTGATTTTATTGGTTGGCGTGTGCATTATCTGGATATGCGGGGAGTCCCTTGCCCGCAGACTGGCCGGCATGCTCTCGGCCGGGTTGCGCTTCGATCACAGCATGGTCAACGACCCTAACCTGATCCTCAGCCAGATTATCTTGCTGATCAAAAGCGCGATGGTCGCGCTGCTGCCGTTAATCACCGGCGTAGTGCTGGTGGCTATCGTATCGCCGGTGATGCTGGGCGGGCTGGTGTTCAGCGGGAAATCGCTGCAGTTTAAATTCTCCAAGCTGAACCCCTTGCCTGGTATCGCGAGAATGTTCTCCGCGCAGACCGCCGCCGAACTGCTAAAGGCGTTGATGAAAGCGACGCTGATGGGCAGCGTGGCGGGATTTTTTATCTGGCATAACTGGCCGGAGATGATGCGCCTGATCAGCGAGTCGCCGTTCACCGCCATGCGCAACGCGCTCAATCTGGTGGGGCTCTGTTCGCTGCTGGTGGTGCTCTCGATTATCCCGATGGTCGGATTTGACGTCTTCTTCCAGATCTACAGCCACATTAAAAAACTGCGCATGTCCCGCCAGGACATCCGGGATGAACATAAGCAGATGGAAGGTGACCCGCACGTCAAAGGGCGTATTCGCCAGATGCAGCGTGCCGCCGCACGTCGCCGGATGATGGAAGATGTACCGAAAGCGGATGTGATTGTCACCAACCCAACCCACTACTCCGTTGCGCTGCAATATGACGAAAACAAAATGAGCGCGCCTAAAGTGGTGGCGAAAGGGGCGGGGCTTATCGCGCTGCGCATCCGCGAAATTGGTAATGAAAACCGTATCCCGATGCTGGAAGCGCCGCCACTGGCGCGTGCGCTCTACCGGCATGCGGAAATAGGACAACAGATCCCGGGCCAGCTCTATGCCGCAGTCGCGGAAGTGCTGGCGTGGGTATGGCAGTTGAAACGCTGGCGTCTTGCCGGTGGTCAACGGCCTGTCAAACCTGAGAATCTCCCGGTGCCTGCCGCGCTGGATTTTATGAACGAGAAGGACTCTGATGGCTAATCTGGTGGCAATGTTGCGCCTCCCCGGCAACCTGAAATCGACTCAATGGCAGATCCTTGCCGGGCCGATCCTCATCCTGCTAATCCTGTCGATGATGGTGTTGCCGCTGCCGGCATTCATCCTCGACCTGCTTTTCACTTTCAACATTGCGCTCTCCATTATGGTGCTGCTGGTGGCGATGTTCACCCAGCGCACCCTGGAGTTCGCCGCGTTTCCGACCATCCTGCTCTTCACCACGCTGCTGCGTCTGGCGCTGAACGTCGCCTCCACCCGTATCATTCTGATGGAAGGGCATACCGGCGGCGCGGCGGCAGGTAAGGTGGTTGAGGCCTTTGGCCACTTCCTGGTCGGCGGCAACTTCGCCATCGGGATCGTGGTGTTTATCATCCTCGTGATCATCAACTTCATGGTTATCACCAAAGGTGCGGGGCGTATCGCAGAAGTTGGCGCGCGTTTCGTCCTGGACGGGATGCCGGGTAAACAGATGGCGATTGACGCCGATCTTAACGCCGGTCTGATTGGCGAAGATGAAGCGAAAAAACGCCGTGCCGAAGTGACCCAGGAAGCGGACTTCTACGGCTCGATGGACGGTGCGAGTAAGTTCGTTCGCGGCGATGCCATTGCCGGTATTCTGATCATGGTGATCAACGTGATCGGCGGCCTGCTGGTGGGCGTGCTGCAACACGGAATGGCTATGGGCCAGGCAGCAGAGAGCTACACGCTGCTGACCATTGGTGACGGTCTGGTCGCCCAGATCCCGGCGCTGGTGATCTCCACCGCAGCCGGTGTGATCGTAACCCGCGTCGCCACCGATCAGGACGTCGGCGAGCAGATGGTCGGGCAGCTGTTCAACAACCCGAACGTGCTGATGCTCTCTGCCGCGGTACTTGGCCTGCTGGGCATGGTGCCGGGAATGCCGAACTTCGTCTTCCTGTTGTTCACCGCCGCACTGCTGGGGCTGGCCTGGTGGCTACGCGGACGCGAAGCCAAACCGAAGAGCGAGCCTGCTCCGGTGAAAATGCCGGAAAACACCCAGGCGGTGGAAGCCACCTGGAACGACGTCCAGCTGGAAGATTCGCTGGGCATGGAAGTGGGCTACCGCCTGATCCCGATGGTCGATTTCCAGCAGGATGGCGAACTGCTGGGGCGTATTCGCAGTATTCGTAAAAAATTCGCCCAGGACATGGGCTTCCTGCCGCCGGTGGTGCATATCCGCGACAACATGGATCTGCCTCCTGCGCGCTATCGCATTCTGATGAAAGGGGTGGAGATCGGCAGCGGAGATGCCTATCCGGGGCGCTGGCTGGCCATTAACCCTGGCACCGCGGCGGGTACGCTGCCGGGTGAACAAACTATCGACCCGGCCTTTGGCCTGGCCGCCATCTGGATCGAAAGTGCCCTGAAAGAGCAGGCGCAGATCCAGGGCTATACCGTGGTGGAAGCCAGTACCGTCGTGGCAACTCATCTTAACCACCTGATTGGTCAGTTCTCCGCAGAGCTGTTCGGCCGCCAGGAGGCGCAGCAGCTGCTGGATCGCGTCACTCAGGAGATGCCGAAGCTCACCGAAGATCTGGTGCCGGGTGTCCTGACCCTGACCACGCTGCACAAGGTGCTGCAAAATCTGCTCGACGAGAAAGTGCCGATCCGCGATATGCGCACCATTCTGGAGACTCTGGCCGAGCATGCACCGCTGCAGAACGATCCGCACGAGCTGACGGCGGTGGTGCGCGTGGCGTTAGGCCGCGCCATCACTCAGCAGTGGTTCCCGGGTACCGGCGAGGTGCAGGTGATTGGACTCGACACGCCGCTTGAGCGTCTGCTGCTGCAGGCGTTGCAGGGCGGCGGCGGGCTGGAGCCGGGGCTGGCGGATCGTCTGCTGGCGCAAACCCAGGAGGCGTTGCAGCGTCAGGAGATGCTGGGGGCGCCACCGGTGCTGCTGGTGAATCACGCCCTGCGTCCGCTGCTCTCGCGCTTCCTGCGCCGCAGCCTGTCGCAGCTGGTCGTGCTGTCGAATATGGAACTGTCGGACAACCGCCATATCCGCATGACCGCCACCATCGGAGGCCAGTAATGCGTAAATTACTCTGGTTACTGGCCCTGCCGCTGATGGCGCAGGCCGCAGGGGAGGGGGCATGGCAGGCCAGCAGTATCGGCCTGACCCTTGCCCACCGTGGCGTGGCGGCTTCGTCACGCCCACTGTCGGCGCAGCAGCCGGTATCGGGCCTGATGACTCTGGTGGCCTGGCGCTATGAGCTGAATGGCCCGACCCCCGCTGGGCTGCGGGTGCGGCTCTGTTCCCAGACGCGCTGTACCGAACTGGATGGGGCCAGCGGCACGACCCATGCGTTCAACAACGTGCCCGCCGTCGAGCCGCTGCGCTTTATCTGGGAAGTCCCCGGCGGTGGTCGCCTCATCCCGGCCCTGAAGGTCCAGCGTAACGAAGTGATTGTGAACTACCGCTAACCCTCTGACTCCATTCTGTTCGCCCGAACGGAATGGGGGTGTCATTCCACAGGCTTCGTTATTTTTCCTGCTCTTCTTGCCCTGTTAATTTTTCCCTCACTCTTTTCATTAAGAGAATAGCTCTGGAAGTCAACATCCGGAGAATATACTCTACGCGCTGAGATAATGTAATATACATATCAATGATGGAACGCAATAATGCAAAAGGGAGCAGGTATGAAATTGAGCTTTCGGCAAGTATGCATGTTTTGGGGGGGTATGGATGTTTTATATCTGGCAACCTATGTCTGGAAGAGTAGTACCCAGGGGCGTATTCCTTTCGTTGATGATATTATCAATTTTAACGCGCTTTATTCAGAACAGGGTGGCAGCTACTGGCTTCTTATTCTCTTTGTTTTGTCAATGATAACAACCCTGTCCATTGTTTTTTCTGCCCTGTTTCTCCTTACCGCATGGAATAAGGTCGGCTACCTGGTAGCTGCGCAGACCCCCTTGCGCCTGCTGGTGGTTGTGCCGTCTCTCACCTTTTTACCCTGGATTATGAAATGGATTACTCCGGGGAACGTCGCGGTGGCGTTATTTTTATTGCTGGTTTCAGAGGCGCTAAAGGTCAGTTCGGTAATCATCTCAGGAAAATTAAATAAGTAATGCTTTAATCACTCAGGGATAGTGTTTTAAAAGGATGAAGGTATGCATAAAAGTATTAAGGATTGTTATTTCGACGGCTGGAAAAAGGCGTTCGTCTATAAGGGGCGAGCGACAAGAAGAGAGTTTTGGTTATTTATCGTCATTAATATAGCGATTGTTCTCTTTATTGCCGCACTGAGTTATTGCTTTCTCATAGCATTGATTGCCGATCGTACCGGCCGCGGGGGAATGATACTGGTGTGGGCCTGGTTTGTCTGGCTTCCGCTCAGGGCGCTTGCCCCGGTAATCTTGCTCGTACCAGTCGTCTCACTGGGTATCCGCCGAATGCACGATGCAGGAAAATCGGGGTGGTGGTTTGGCGGGGCGCTACTCTTCATTCTGCTGATCCTGCCGCTCATTCTGACGGGTATTCATCAGGTTATGCTTATCCCGGTAGATAATCACTCTGCAGAGCAGGTGACGGCGTTCATCACGATTACGCTAAATGTATTAGCGGCTATCTCTATTCTCTGGCTTTGCTGCTTACCAACACAACCCTCTGAACAGACCGTTTAGTGATCGCTTTTTCGCCAGTTATCAGGCTATTCTGATGACTGGCTCGCAAAACTGACCCCTCCTTTTGAAGCAAAAGAAACGCTGTTTTATAAAACAGTGACACGCGTAGTAATTCTCTTTGCATTTTTGCCAGTTGCCGCCTGGCGGTGGCAGAAACAGAAAGGTATCCCGTAAGCGATACTCTTACTGTAACCGTCTAGTCACTCCCGTTGGCGTCGCGTTAACCGGGAGTCATCTAAAACTTACAGGGTCGACGGTAATGAAAACACGTAAAATTGGACTCGCGAACTATCTTGCTTACGGATCGGGTGATTTTCTCGGGGCAGGGACCACAGCGCTGACCGCTGCCTGGCTATTATATTTCTACACCACCTTCTGTGGCCTCACGCCGATTGAGGCTACCTTCATCTTTGCGGCGGCAAGGGTTCTGGATGCCGTCGTCAGTCCGCTGATGGGCTTCCTGACCGATAACTTTGGCACCACCTGGCTTGGCAAACGCTTTGGCCGCCGCAAGTTCTTTATTCTGCTCGGCATCCCCTGCGTCTTCAGCTACTCGCTGATGTGGGTCGGCGATATGGGCTTCTGGTACTACCTGCTGACCTATCTGATCTTCGATATCGTCTACACCATGATCCTGGTTCCATACGAAACGCTGGTGCCGGAGATGACCGACGATTTCAAGCAGAAAACCAAGTTCTCCGGCGCGCGTATCTCTATGGCGCAGATGTCGGCGATTCTGGCCTCGTTCCTGCCGGGTATTCTGTTAACCCACTTTGGTAAAGACAACGCCATCTCCTTCTTCTATGCCAGCCTGGTCTTCTCGGTGCTGTGCGCCCTGATGCTGACCTTCGTCTGGTTCTTCACCTGGGAACGTCCGCGTGAAGAGTGGAGCGAAGCCGCGCTGCGCGCCGAAGAGGAGAAGAAAAAACTGACCCTCGGCCAGAGCCTGAACCGTCTGTTCGTTGAGCTGAGCTCTACCCTGCGGATCAAAATCTTCCGCCAGCACCTGGGGATGTACCTTGGGGGCTACATCGCCCAGGATGTGTTCAACGCCGTCTTTACCTACTACGTGGTCTTTGTGCTGATGCAGGAAGCTTCTATGGCCTCGAATCTGCTGGGCACCATGGCTATCTTCCAGTTCCTGGCCGTTATCGCGATGATCCCGCTCTGCATCCGCTTTGGACCGGCACCGTCGTACCGCATGGTGGTGGTGCTGTTTGGTCTGGCGTCGCTCTCCTATGCCGGTTTGTATTACGCCGGTATGAGCGACATCTACGCGCTGCTGCTGCTGGTCTCTGCCCTGGCGGGTCTGGGTCGCGGTGGGATCAACTATGTGCCGTGGAACACCTACACCTATATCGCTGACGTGGATGAAGTCATCACCGGCCAGCGCCGCGAAGGGATCTTCGCCGGGATCATGACTCTGACCCGTAAAGCGTCCCAGGCGGGAGCCATCATGCTGGTGGGTATCGTCATGCAGATGTCTGGCTTTGTCAGCGGCCAGAAGGTGCAGCCGGAAGGGGTAAGCCACACCATTCTGATGATCCTGAGCGTGGGCACTATCCTGGTGCTGACCTGCGGCTTCCTGGTGTCGCTGCGCTTTAAGCTGAATTTACAGACGCACAGTACGCTGCGTGAAGAGACGGCCAAAATGCGTGAATCTGGCCGCGCGATGCCGGAGGCCGCCACGCCGCAGGCCCGCGCCACGGTTGAGATGCTGGCCGGTATGCCTTACGACTGCCTGTGGGGAAACAACAACATCGGCTATCTGAACCGCAATAAACCCGCTGCACCGTCCCTGAAAGAACGTGCTCCACTGAATTCGACATACAACAGAGGTTAAGATTATGAAGGTTTGGCCTGTCAAACATAGCCCGTTACTGCGTCAGCCAGAGCGTTTTATCGCCAGAGATGAACTGAAAACGCTGATCCAAAACGTGACGCATAACCTGGTGAACATTCACGATAAAACCGGCGAGTTTTTACTGCGGCTGGACGACGGGCGGGTAATCGACACCAAAGGCTGGGCGGGCTGGGAGTGGACTCACGGCGTTGGTCTCTACGGTATCTGGCAGTATTACTGCCAGACCGGGGATGAAGCGATGCGCGATATCATCGACAGCTGGTTTGCCGAGCGTTTTGCCGAAGGGGCCACCACCAAAAACGTCAACACCATGTCGCCGTTTTTGACCCTCGCATATCGCTATGAAGAGACGCGCAACCCGGCCTGGCTGCCGTGGCTGGAGAGCTGGGCGGAGTGGGCGATGAACGAGATGCCGCGCACCGATCACGGCGGTATGCAGCACATCACCCTGGCGGAGGAGAACCACCAGCAGATGTGGGACGACACCCTGATGATGACCGTCCTGCCGCTGGCGAAGATTGGTAAACTGCTCAATAAACCCGACTATGTTGAGGAGGCGGTCTATCAGTTCCTGCTGCACGTGCAGAACCTGATGGATCGGGAGACCGGGCTCTGGTTCCACGGCTGGAACTACGATGGCCACCACAACTTTGCCAACGCCCGCTGGGCGCGCGGCAACAGCTGGCTGACGATCGTTATTCCTGATTTCCTTGAGCTGGTGGATCTGCCAGAAAATAACGCCGTGCGCCGCTATCTGGTGCAGGTGCTGAACGCGCAGATTGCTGCACTGGCGAAGTGTCAGGATGAGAGCGGCCTGTGGCATACGCTGCTCGACGATCCCAACTCCTATCTTGAGGCCTCAGCCACCGCCGGGTTCAGCTACGGGATCCTGAAAGCGGTACGCAAGCGCTATGTGGGAGCCGAATATGCGGAGGTGGCGGAGAGAGCCATTCGCGGGATCGTGAAGAACATCTCCCCGGAAGGGGAACTGCTGCAAACCTCGTTCGGTACCGGCATGGGCAGCGATCTGGCGTTCTATCGTCAGATCCCGTTGACCTCAATGCCGTATGGTCAGGCGATGGCAATCCTCTGTCTGACGGAGTATCTGCGCAAGTATTTTTGACCACTGCACTCCCCGGTGGCGCTACGCTTACCGGGGCTACAAACACAAAACCCGGCTTGCGCCGGGTTTTGTGTTATTGCGATAACCGGTTGAAGCGCCATCAGGCGTTAACCAGGCACCGATGTTACATACGCTCGACGGTTTCGATACCCAGGGTATCCAGACCCAGCTTCAGGGTCTTCGCCGTCAGCTGCGCCAGCTTCAGGCGGCTGTTGCGTACCGCTTCGCTCTCGGCAGAGAGGATAGGGCAGTGCTCGTAGAAGCCGGAGAACAGGCCCGCCAGGTCATACAGGTAGGCACACATCACGTGCGGGGTGCCGTCGCGGGCGACCACGGAGAGCGTCTCTTCGAACTGCAGCAGACGCGCCGCCAGCTGCGCTTCACGATCTTCGGTGATGGTCACCTGCGTCCGGGCCAGTACGCTTTCATCGATGTCAGCCTTACGGAAGACAGACAGCACGCGAGTGTAGGCATACTGCATGTACGGCGCGGTGTTACCTTCGAACGCCAGCATGTTATCCCAGTCGAAAACGTAGTCGGTGGTCCGGTTCTTGGAGAGATCCGCGTATTTCACCGCACCGATGCCGACGGCGTTGGCCAGTTTTTCCAGCTCATCGGCAGGCATATCCGGGTTTTTCTCCCCCACCAGACGGCGGGCACGCTCCAGCGCCTCGTCCAGCAGATCCGCCAGCTTCACGGTGCCGCCCGCACGGGTTTTAAACGGCTTGCCGTCTTTACCCAGCATCATGCCGAACATGTGGTGCTCCAGCGGTACGGAGTCCGGTACATAGCCCGCTTTACGCACGATGGTCCACGCCTGCATCAGGTGCTGGTGCTGACGGGAGTCGATGTAATAGAGGACGCGATCCGCATGCAGGGTTTCGTAGCGGTATTTCGCGCAGGCGATATCGGTGGTGGTGTAGAGGAAGCCGCCATCCTTTTTCTGGATGATGACGCCCATCGGTTCGCCTTCCTTGTTTTTGTACTCATCAAGGAACACCACCGTCGCGCCTTCGCTTTCGACCGCCAGGCCTTTGGCCTTCAGATCGGCCACGATACCGGCCAGCATTGGGTTATAAAGGCTTTCACCCATCACGTCCTTACGGGTCAGGGTGACGTTCAGGCGGTCATAGGTGATCTGGTTCTGGGACATGGTGATGTCCACCAGCTTGCGCCACATCTCAAGGAAGTACGCATCGCCACCCTGCAGTTTCACTACGTAGCTACGGGCGCGCTCGGCAAAGGCTTCATCTTCGTCGTAGTGCTTTTTCGCATCGCGGTAGAAGCCTTCGAGGTCCGCCAGGGCCATTTCACCGGCATTTTCCTGCTGCTGCTTTTCCAGCCAGGCGATCAGCATCCCGAACTGGGTGCCCCAGTCGCCGACGTGGTTCGCGCGGATTACGTTGTGGCCGAGGAACTCCAGGGTGCGTACCGCGGCATCACCGATGATGGTGGAGCGCAGATGGCCGACGTGCATCTCTTTCGCCACGTTCGGGGCAGAGTAATCAACGACGATGGTCTGAGGCTGCGGCTGCGCCACACCCAGACGATCGGACTGCAACGCGGCATCGACGTTCTGCGCCAGGAAGGCAGGATCGAGGAAAATGTTGATAAAGCCCGGTCCGGCGATTTCGGTTTTGCTGGCAATACCGCTGAGATCCAGATGGGACAGAACCTGCTCTGCGAGTTGTCGTGGCGCCATGCCCAGTTTTTTCGCTACGGCCATCACGCCATTAGCCTGATAGTCGCCAAACTGTACTTTCGCGGACTGACGAACCTGCGGTTCACAGTCTGCAGGTGCGCCTGCAGCAATCAGTGCCTGACTGACTTTTTCTGAGAGAAGAGCCTGAATATTCACCGGGATACCTTACATTTTTGACGCGCGCATCACGTTGCCGCGCCCGTTAACGAATTTAGGCCGGGAGTATACTGCAATTGCCCGTTGCCGTCAGCACTGGCTCAAAACAGCGGTTGGTCGCAGGCCAGCAACAGAGTAAATTAACGCTTTTGCATGACGATAAGAGTACTGATGATGGCGAACTGGCAATCTATTGACGACCTGCAGGATATTGCAGCCGATTTACCGCGTTTCACTGACGCCTTTGCGGCGCTTTCCGCTCGCCTGGGTCTGGATATCGCTCCGCTCGCGGCGGACCACATCTCCCTGCGCTGCCATCAGAATGCCACGGCGGAGCGCTGGCGGCGAGGGTTTGAGCAGTGCGGCGAACTGCTCTCGGAGAACATCATCAATGGCCGTCCTATCTGCCTCTTTAAGCTGCATGAACCCGTCTGCGTCGCCCACTGGCGCTTTACGGTGGTTGAGCTGCCGTGGCCGGGTGAAAAACGCTACCCCCACGAAGGCTGGGAGCATATTGAGATCGTCCTCCCCGGCGACCCGGATACCCTGAATGCCCGCGCCCTGGCGCTGCTCTCTGATGAGGGCTTAAGCCAGCCTGGCATTTTTGTGAAAACCAGCTCGCCAAAAGGGGAGCGCGAGCGCCTGCCAAATCCGACCCTGGCGGTTACCGACGGCAGCGTGACGGTGAAGTTTCACCCCAGGACAATCGAAGAGATTGTCGCCAGCGAACAATAAAGCGAAAGAGTTGTGAGGTAACGCCGTGTCGCGGGGAAAGCGGCATGGCATGATGCAAAACCCAACAGGTTATAAGGAGATTTCGTGGCATTGCTGGAGATCTGTTGTTACAGCATGGCGTGCGCCGTGACCGCCCAGGCGCATGGCGCCGATCGTATTGAACTCTGTGCCGCTCCGAAAGAGGGCGGGCTGACTCCCTCTTATGGGGTGCTGAAATCGGTGCGTCAGGCGGTGAGCATTCCGGTTCACCCGATTATTCGACCCCGCGGCGGGGACTTTTGCTACAGCAGCGGCGAATTTAACGCCATGCTGGAGGATATCGCCCTCGTTAAGGCGCTGGGTTTCCCGGGGCTGGTCATCGGCCTGCTGAATGAAGATGGTCATATCGATATGCCGCGCATGCGCCAGATTATGGCTGCTGCGAAGGGAATGGCGGTAACTTTTCATCGCGCCTTCGATATGTGTGTAAATCCGCGGCAAGCCTTTGAAAATCTCGCGGAACTGGGGGTTGCGCGCGTGCTGACTTCGGGTCAACACGCCTCCGCCGAAAAAGGTATTTCATTAATTAAGGAACTAAAAGCCCAATCAGGTGTTCCAATAATAATGGCGGGTGCTGGCGTTCGCGCCGCCAATCTGGAGACGTTTTTACGGGCAGGGGTGGAAGAGTTGCACAGCTCGGCAGGGAAGTGGCTACCGTCACCCATGCGCTATCGCAACACAGGCTTGTCGATGTCGACGGATGCCGACGCGGATGAATATTCCCGCTACGGCGTCGAGGGAGAGTCGGTTGCAGAGATGAAGGCGATAATTGCACGCTATTGTAGCTAAAACAGTTTTTACCGCGCATCATGTCGCCCAATATGATGCTTGTTTGTACCAGGCCCCTGCAATTTCAACAGGGGTCTTTTTTTATGCATTTTCCGGCGACACGGCACCGTTTTTGTAGGCCGGGTAAGGCGCAGCCGCCACCCGGCATAAATTACGGCTTGGTAGCAATCAACACTGCGCGAACCGGAGCCGGATAACCCTCAATCGTTTTGCTGCTGTCATTCGGATCGAGGAACTCGGCCAGAGATTCGGTGGTCATCCACTCGGTGCGGCGCTGTTCGTCGGTAGTGGTAGGGCAGACATCCGCGATGCGGATATCGACAAAACCGCACTTCGCCAGCCAGTTTTTCAGCGCCAGCGCCGACGGAATAAAGTAGACGTTACGCATCTGGGCATAGCGATCCCCTGGCACCAGCACGGTGTTCTCATCCCCTTCTACCACCAGCGTCTCCAGCACCAGCTCACCGCCGTTGACCAGCTGATCTTTCAGCTGCCAGAGGTGTTCCAGCGGGGAGCGGCGATGGTAAAGCACGCCCATCGAGAAGACAGTGTCGAACGCGGCCAGCGCCGGGAGTTGCTCAATCCCCAGCGGCAACAGGTGCGCGCGCTGGTCGTTGCCAAGCAGTTTGCGCACCGCTTCGAACTGGCAGAGGAACAGCTGGGTCGGATCGATGCCTACCGCCAGATGGGCGCCTGCGCCAATCATACGCCACATGTGATAGCCGCTGCCGCAGCCGACATCCAGAATGGTGCGTCCGGTTAAATCAGAGAGGTGCGGCAGCACGCGCTCCCACTTCCAGTCTGAACGCCATTCGGTATCGATCTGCATGCCGTAGAGAGAAAACGGCCCTTTGCGCCACGGCATCAGGTTGCGCATCAGGTTTTCGAGACGCAGCATCTGGCCTTCGCTCAGCGGCTGTTCGCTCTCGGCGGTAACGCTGTGCAGCAGGTCGAGCTTATAGGGCGTCATCTCTGGCAGAAATTCCACCGCATTTTTCCACTGCTTAAACTGGCCGTGCAGGGATTCACGCTGCCAGGCGGCAATCTGCGCGGGCAGGGTTTCCAGCCAGTGGGAGAGGTGGTTTTTGGCAATCAGCTGATAAAAGTTACCGAAATCAATCATGCGTTACCGCCTTTCAGCGCTACCAGGGAGCCAAAGTTGAAGCACTGGAACCACAGCTCGCTGTGCGGGAAACCCGCCTTGTGCAGACGGGCTTTGTGGGTTTCAACCGAATCGGTCAGCATCACATTTTCCAGCATGCTGCGCTTCTGGCTGATCTCCAGCTCGCTGTAGCCGTTGGCACGTTTGAAATCGTGGTGCATGTTGAACAGCAGTTCGCCGACGGTGGCATCTTCGAAACTGAATTTTTCCGACAGCACCAGGGCGCCGCCAGGGTTCAGCCCCTGATAAATTTTGTCCAGCAACAGCTGACGGTCTTCGGGCACCAGGAATTGCAGGGTAAAATTCAGCACCACCATCGAGGCGTTTTTAATCTCGATATGGCGGATATCGCCTTCGACCACTTCTACCGGCGTCGGGGCTTTCCAGGCGTCAATATGGCGCCGGCAGCGTTCAACCATGGCCGGTGAGTTGTCGACGGCGATAATTTTGCAACCGTCGTGCTTAATATTACGACGAACCGACAGCGTGGCTGCGCCCAGCGAACATCCCAGATCGTAGACCTGCGTGTCCGGCTGAACAAAACGTTCCGCCAGCATGCCGATCATGGAGATGATATTAGAGTAGCCGGGGACCGAGCGCTGGATCATATCCGGGAAGACTTCAGCCACCCGTTCATCAAAGGTCCAGTCGCCCAGACTGGCGATAGGCGCAGAAAAAAGCGTGTCGCGATCTGACATAACGTAAAAATCCGGGATAAATAAAGGGGCGTATTGTGCGCTAATGCAGGGAGAAAACCAACTCCCAGGGCATATACCACAGGTTAGCCAGCACCATTAGCACAAGCGAACACCAGGTCGCGCTCATGCCGGAGCGGCGCCAGCGGAACAGACGCTGATGGAGACCATAGTAGTGCATCAGGCGCCCAAGGATCAGCAGCAGGCCGCAGACGTGCACCATCCAGGTCTCTGCGCCATTCATTTCCATAAATAACAGCAAGATCAGTGCCGCCGGGAGATATTCCACCGCATTGCCATGAATGCGGATTGCGGTTTGCAACTCAGAGAAACCTCCGTCGCCATAAGAGACGCGGTACAACATCCGCAGGCGCGCAATATCGAACGAAAACTTGATTAACAGCAACGCACCCAGTACCGCATACAGCGCGCAAACCATACAAACTCCCTGTTTTTTGGCAGATGGCACTTCTATGATAGGGGGTGAGCTCAGAAAAGAGAAGATTGCTGCGGAATTGCGGGGGCGTCGCCGATGGACGGTGCCACGGCCTGCAAGGCGTGCCAGAGAGCATCGACCAGTTGTGGCGCCTGGGCGATATCAGGGGTATGCAAAAAAAGATATGGCGTGGCGGTCTGTTCCCACTTCGCCAGAGTCTGTAACCAGACAGCAAACAGCGCCTGGTTTTGCGGCATGTTGTCGCTACCGATAAAACGCACCATCGGATTGCTGGCGGTCATCACCGCATGTACCGGCACCTTCGGTTTTTTACGCTGGGCGTCGATGATGGCCTCGTTATGCGGCACGGCGGCGTGGACCGGGCGGCTGTCGAGAACGGTGCGATTGACGCCGCGCTCATGCAGACCGCGGTTAAGCGCTTTCTCCGCCTCGCCTTTCATGAAGAATTCAGGATGACGAACCTCAACGCCATAAGTGAACTCCCGGGGCAGGGCATCGAGAAACTGCCATAGCGCGGGCAGATCGCGTGGGCCAAAGGTGGCGGGGAGCTGCACCCAGTACTGGCCAATACGGTTGGCCAGCGGCGCCAGGCGGGTAAAAAATTCTGCGGTTAAATCGTCACAGTTACGCAGCGCAGCCTGATGGGAGATGGTAGCCGGGAATTTAAAGCAGAAGCGAAAGTCGTCGTCGGTCTGCTCCCGCCAGCGCGCCACCACTTCAGGTTTAGGCAGGGCATAGAGCGTGGTGTTACCTTCCACGCAATTAAAGTGGCGGGCGTACTCTTCAAGACCCGTTATGCCCAGCCGCACCCATTTCGGGTGCGACCATTGGGGTAACCCCAGATAGATCATAGTGCGTTGATAATCTCTTCGGTGCTGCGTACCCGGCCAATACGCGGGAAGATATTGGTCATACTGCCGAGATGCTGCTCGGCCGAAGCTGCGCTGCAGGCATCTTCGGCGATCACCAGGTTAAAGCCCAGCTCCCAGGCGTTACGGGCGGTGGATTCGACGCCAATATTGGTGGCGATCCCACACAGAACGATCGTATCGATGCCGCGACGACGCAGCTGTAACTCAAGATCGGTGCCGTAAAACGCGCCCCACTGGCGCTTGGTCACTTCGATATCGCTCTCTTGCTTACCCAGTGACAGCGGGTAGTCCCACCAGTTTTCCGGCAGAGCATGGGCAGGGGCTTGTGCATCTACCGGCTGCTTCAGCGCCTCGGCGAAATCAGCGGACCAGCCCACGCGGACCATCACCACCGGCGAACCGCTGGTGCGGCATTTTTCCGCCAGACGAGCACTGCGGCTGACCACATCCTGAGCGGTATGCGGGCCACCGGCAAAGGGCAGGATCCCTTCCTGTAAATCAATCACCACAAGGGCGGTACGGGCAGCGTCGAGTGTGAACATGGTTTTTCCTGTTAAATAGTGAGCCATGCTAATACCTTACGCTGAGCCAGCCTGTTCCAGGTCTGATATTTTTGTTAAATTTTGTGAGAATATGCAAGATGCGAGCAGCAAACGCGCGCATGGCGCGCTTCTCTCTTATCGTCTGGCGGAATTTCCAGTATAATAGCCGCCTTTTTTCATCCAGTTTGACATACAAAAAGCTGCGACATAGTAGCCTGCGGCTAAGTTAAGGGATATCTCATGCGTACAGAATATTGCGGGCAGCTGCGTCAGTCCCACGTCGGACAGCAGGTGACCTTGTGTGGTTGGGTCAACCGTCGTCGTGATCTTGGCAGCCTTATCTTTATCGATATGCGCGACCGTGAAGGCATCGTGCAGGTGTTTTTCGATCCAGACCGCGCCGATGCGTTAAAGCTGGCAGCTGAACTGCGTAACGAGTTCTGCATCCAGGTGACCGGTACCGTGCGTGCGCGTGACGAGAAAAACATCAACAGCGACATGGCGACCGGCGAAATCGAAGTGCTGGCGACCGATCTGACCATCATCAACCGTTCAGAATCGCTGCCGCTGGACTCCAACCACATCAATACCGAAGAAGCGCGTCTGAAATTCCGCTACCTCGATCTGCGTCGCCCGGAAATGGCCCAGCGCCTGAAAACCCGTGCAAAAATCACCAGCCTGGTGCGCCGCTTTATGGACGATCACGGTTTCCTCGATATCGAAACCCCGATGCTGACCAAAGCGACCCCGGAAGGCGCGCGCGACTACCTCGTGCCATCCCGCGTTCATAAAGGCAAATTCTACGCGCTGCCGCAGTCTCCTCAGCTGTTCAAACAGCTGCTGATGATGTCCGGTTTCGATCGCTACTATCAGATCGTCAAATGCTTCCGTGACGAAGATCTGCGTGCTGACCGTCAGCCAGAATTTACCCAGATAGACGTCGAGACCTCCTTCATGACCGCCGGGCAGGTGCGTGAAGTGATGGAAGCGCTGGTGCGCAGCCTGTGGCTGGACGTGAAGGGTGTGGATCTGGGCGACTTCCCGATCATGACCTTCGCCGAAGCCGAGCGCCGCTACGGTTCCGACAAGCCAGACCTGCGTAACCCGATGGAGCTGGTGGACGTTGCCGACCTGCTGAAAGGCGTTGAGTTTGCGGTCTTCTCTGGCCCGGCTAACGATCCGAAAGGCCGCGTGGCTGCCCTGCGCGTACCGGGCGGTGCGAGCCTGAGCCGTAAGCAGATTGACGACTACGGTAACTTCATCAAGATTTATGGCGCGAAAGGCCTGGCTTACATCAAAGTCACCGAGCGCGCGAAAGGCATCGAAGGCATCACCAGCCCGGTGGCGAAATTCCTGAATGCTGAGATCGTCGAATCCATCCTGGCGCGCACCGAAGCCCAGGACGGCGACATGATCTTCTTCGGCGCAGACAACAAGAAAGTGGTTGCCGACGCGCTGGGCGCACTGCGTCTGAAGCTGGGTAAAGATCTGAACCTGACCGACGAAGCCAAATGGGCGCCGCTGTGGGTTATCGACTTCCCAATGTTTGAAGACGACGGCGAAGGCGGCCTGACCGCTATGCACCACCCGTTCACCTCGCCGAAAGATATGAGCGCGGCAGAGCTGAAAGCGGCGCCGGAAGAGGCCGTGGCGAACGCCTACGATATGGTCATCAACGGCTACGAAGTGGGTGGCGGTTCCGTGCGTATTCACAGCGGTGAAATGCAGCAGACCGTGTTTGGTATTCTGGGCATTAACGAACAAGAGCAGCGCGAGAAGTTTGGCTTCCTGCTGGACGCCCTGAAGTACGGTACTCCACCGCACGCGGGCCTGGCGTTTGGTCTGGATCGTCTGACCATGCTGCTGACCGGTACCGACAACATTCGTGATGTTATCGCCTTCCCGAAAACCACCGCCGCGGCCTGTCTGATGACCGAAGCGCCAAGCTTTGCTAACCCTGCCTCCTTAAGCGAGCTGGGTATCGAAGTGGTGAAAAAGGAAGAGAAAAACTGATATGGCATATAAGCTTCCCGTTTCCGTGTTAGTGATCATTTATGCAGAAGACACGAAGCGGGTGCTGATGTTGCAGCGACGCGACGATCCCGCCTTCTGGCAGTCGGTAACCGGCAGCCTGGAGGAGGGAGAAACCGCGTTGCAGGCCGCCGCGCGCGAAGTAAAGGAAGAGGTCACCATTGACGTTGCTCGCGAGCAACTGACCCTGAAGGACTGTCAGCGCACGGTGGAGTTTGAAATTTTTAGTCATTTACGTCATCGCTATGCGCCGGGGACTGAACGCAATACAGAATCCTGGTTCTGCCTTGCGCTTCCCCACGAACGGGAGATCGTGTTCACCGAACATTTGACCTACCGCTGGGTTAATGCGACCGAAGCCGCGGCGTTAACCAAGTCGTGGAGCAACCGGCAGGCGATTGAAGAATTTGTAATTAACGCCGCCTGAAAGGGCGCGCTCTTTGAGGATATTTTTATGGCAGGTCATAGTAAGTGGGCCAACACCAAACACCGCAAAGCGGCACAGGATGCCAAACGCGGTAAGATCTTTACCAAAATCATTCGTGAGCTGGTTACCGCAGCCCGTCTGGGTGGCGGCGATGCCGGTTCCAACCCGCGTCTGCGCGCAGCGATCGATAAAGCGCTGAGCAACAACATGACCCGTGACACCCTGAACCGTGCTATCGCCCGTGGCGTAGGCGGCGATGAAGACGCGAACATGGAAACCATCATTTATGAAGGTTACGGTCCTGGCGGTACGGCGGTCATGGTTGAGTGTCTGTCCGACAACCGTAACCGTACCGTGGCGGAAGTGCGTCATGCCTTCAGCAAAACCGGTGGCAACCTGGGTACCGACGGTTCCGTTGCCTACCTGTTCAGCAAAAAAGGCGTCATCTCCTTCGAGAAAGGCGACGAAGATGTGATCATGGAAGCGGCGCTGGAAGCGGGTGCTGAAGATGTGGTGACCTATGACGACGGCGCGATTGACGTCTATACCGCATGGGAAGAGATGGGCGCGGTGCGTGATGCACTGGAAGCCGCTGGCCTGAAAGCCGACGCGGCTGAAGTCTCCATGATCCCGTCCACCAAAGCGGATATGGATGCGGAAACCGCACCAAAACTGCTGCGTCTGATCGATATGCTCGAAGACTGCGACGATGTGCAGGAAGTCTACCACAACGGTGAAATCTCCGACGAGGTTGCGGCTACGCTGTAATGGCCCAACGTAAACCATTAACCGGAGCGGCGTGATGGCAATTATTCTCGGTATTGACCCGGGCTCACGCATCACCGGTTATGGCGTTATCCGTCAGGTCGGGCGACAGTTGACCTACCTGGGCAGTGGTTGTATCCGTACCAAAGTGGACGATCTGCCGTCGCGCCTGAAGCTGATCTATGCGGGCGTGACGGAGATCATCACCCAGTTCCAGCCGGACTATTTTGCCATTGAACAGGTATTTATGGCGAAAAACGCCGACTCGGCGCTGAAGCTTGGCCAGGCGCGCGGCGTGGCGATTGTCGCGGCGGTGAATCAGGATCTGCCGGTGTTTGAATACGCCGCACGGCAGGTTAAGCAGACCGTGGTGGGAATTGGCAGTGCGGAAAAAAGCCAGGTGCAGCACATGGTGCGTACCCTGCTTAAACTGCCCGCCAATCCGCAGGCGGATGCTGCCGATGCCCTGGCGATCGCCATTACCCATTGCCACATCAGCCAGAATGCGGTGCAGATGAGCGAATCGCGGCTCAATCTGGCGCGCGGTCGATTGCGCTAAATGTAAAAATCAGGCTGGATGTTTATCCAGCCTTTTTTTATTATGGCAGCGGTAACTTTTAGCCCTTAACGCAGGAGCGTCACGTGATAGGCAGACTCAGAGGCATCATTCTAGAAAAACAACCCCCGATAGTGCTGCTTGAGACCGGAGGCGTGGGCTATGAAGTCCATATGCCGATGACCTGTTTCTATGAATTGCCGGACGCGGGCAAGGAAGCGATCGTCTTTACCCACTTTGTAGTGCGTGAAGATGCCCAGCTGCTGTATGGCTTTAACAACAAGCAGGAGCGCACCCTGTTTAAAGAGCTGATTAAAACCAACGGCGTAGGGCCAAAACTGGCGCTGGCCATCCTCTCCGGGATGTCGGCTCCGCAGTTTGTTAACGCCGTAGAGCGTGAAGATCCCGCTGCTCTGGTTAAGCTCCCTGGCATCGGTAAGAAAACGGCCGAGCGCCTGATTGTCGAGATGAAAGATCGCTTTAAAGGTCTGCATGGCGATCTGTTTACCCCTGCCGCCGACCTGGTGCTGACCTCACCGGCTGGCCCGGCAACAGACGATGCGGAACAGGAAGCGGTTGCCGCGCTGGTGGCGCTGGGCTATAAACCTCAGGAAGCGAGCCGGATGATTAGCAAAGTGGCTAAACCGGACGCCACCAGTGAAACCCTGATTCGTGAAGCGCTGCGCGCCGCATTGTGAGGTAAAGGATGATTGAAGCAGACCGTCTGGTCTCGGCAGGCAGTGTTCAGACAGAAGATCTGGTGGACAGGGCGATCCGCCCGAAACTGCTTGATGAGTATATTGGCCAGCCACAGGTGCGTTCGCAGATGGAGATCTTTATCCAGGCGGCGAAACTTCGCGGCGATGCCCTCGATCACCTGTTGATTTTCGGCCCGCCGGGGCTCGGGAAAACGACCCTCGCAAATATCGTCGCCAATGAGATGGGCGTTAACCTGCGCACCACCTCCGGCCCGGTGCTGGAAAAGGCAGGGGATCTGGCGGCGATGCTGACCAACCTTGAACCCCACGACGTGCTGTTTATCGATGAGATCCACCGCCTGTCACCGGTGGTGGAAGAGGTGCTCTATCCGGCGATGGAAGATTACCAGCTGGATATCATGATTGGCGAAGGTCCGGCTGCGCGTTCGATTAAGATCGATCTGCCGCCTTTCACGCTGATTGGCGCCACCACCCGCGCCGGGTCGTTAACGTCACCGCTGCGCGATCGTTTCGGCATTGTGCAGCGTCTTGAGTTTTATCAGGTGCCCGATCTCCAGCATATCGTCAGCCGCAGCGCGCGCTTTATGGGGTTGGATATGAGCGAAGAGGGGGCCTTTGAAGTGGCGAAGCGTTCCCGCGGGACGCCACGTATCGCCAACCGGCTGCTGCGCAGGGTGCGTGATTTTGCCGAGGTGAAGCACGACGGCACTATTTCGCATGAGATCGCCGCCCAGGCGCTGGATATGCTGAACGTCGATGCTGAAGGGTTCGACTATATGGATCGCAAGCTGCTGCTGGCGGTGCTGGATAAATTCTTTGGCGGGCCGGTCGGGCTGGATAACCTGGCGGCGGCGATTGGCGAAGAGCGTGAGACCATTGAAGATGTGCTGGAGCCCTATCTGATCCAGCAGGGCTTTTTGCAGCGTACGCCGCGCGGGCGCATGGCGACGGTGCGGGCCTGGGATCACTTTGGCATTACGCCGCCGGAGATGCCGTAACCTCGGCGGAAGTTGCCGGATGGCGGCTGCGCCTTATCCGGCCTACAAAAGCGCGATCCTGTAGGCCCGGTAAGCGTAGCGCCACCGGGCAATTAATGACCTTAGCTGGCTGGTTTCTTCATCATGCTGAAGATAAACAGCACTGCCGCGCACAGCACGACCGACGGTCCGGCAGGGGTGTCGTAAAACGCCGAGAAGGTGAGCCCGCCGGTGACGGCAATCATCCCTACACCCACGGCTACACCGGCCATCTGCTCCGGGGTACGGGCAAAACGACGGGCGGTGGCGGCTGGGATAATCAGCAGTGAGGTGATGATCAGCGCCCCGACAAACTTCATCGCCACGCCAATGGTCAGGGCAGTGACCAGCATCAGTAGCAGCTTCACGCGCTGCAGCTTCACGCCATCTACAAAGGCTAAATCCGGGCTGATGGTCATAGCCAGCAGGTTACGCCACTGCCACAGCAGGATTGCGAGGACAATCACCACCCCGATGGCAATGGCGATCAGATCGTCAGGTGTCACCGCCAGCAGATCGCCAAACAGATAGGCCATTAGATCCACGCGGATATTGGACATCAGGCTGACCACCACCAGACCCAGCGACAGGGCGCTGTGGGCCATGATCCCAAGCAGCGTATCCACCGCCAGGTGCGGGCGCTTCTCCAGCCAGACCAGGCCGGCGGCCAGCAGCAGCGTAACCACAATCACCGCGTAGAATGGATTCACATCCAGCAGCAAACCAAACGCCACCCCCAGCAGGGAAGCGTGCGCCAGCGTATCGCCAAAGTAGGACATCCGGCGCCAGACAACAAACGAGCCCAGTGGACCCGCCGCGCAGGCGAGCATCATCCCGGCCAGCCAGCCGGGCAGTAAGAGTTCAATCATGAGTTACCGTTTCCCCGGCGAAGGACAATGCGTCCCTGCAAATCATGGCGGTGGTTGTGATGGTGGCGATAAATGCCCAGCTGTTCGGCACCGCGAGGACCAAACATCGAGATAAACTCCGGATGCATGGAGACCACTTCCGGCGTGCCGGAGCAGCAGATGTGATGGTTAAGACAAAGCACTTCGTCCGTTTTCGCCATGACCAGATGCAGGTCGTGCGACACCATCAGCACAGCGCAGTCCAGCTCTTTACGTAGCTGATCGATGAGGTCATACAGGGCAACCTGACCGTTGACATCCACGCCCTGAGTCGGCTCGTCGAGCACCAGCAGCTGCGGCTTATTCAGCAGGGCGCGGGCCAGCAGCACGCGCTGGGTTTCGCCGCCGGAGAGTTTTTGCAGGGGCGCGTCGATAAGATGCCCGGCCTGTACCCGCTTGAGCGCCGGAAGAATATCCTCTTTACGCGTATCGGGACGCAGACGCAGGAAACGGCTGACCGTCAGCGGCAGCGTGGCGTCCAGATGCAGTTTCTGAGGGACATAGCCAATACGTAGCTGCCGATCACGCTTGATCAGGCCCGCATCGGGTGCTACCAGGCCGAGTACAACCCGCACCAGCGTTGATTTACCCGCGCCGTTGGGGCCGAGTAACGTCAGAATTTTGCCAGGCTTCAGATCCAGCGAAACGTCAGAGAGGACGCGGCGCTGGCCAAATGAAACCGAAATATTTTCGAGAGAAACCAAAGTCGTCATATCAATTTATGCTTGCAGAAGTCATCGAATGTTATAATATCACATTCCACATGTTCATTACGATGATTAGTCGCATTATGTTACAGAAAAATACGCTTCTTTTCGCAGCATTATCCGCTGCTCTTTGGGGTACCGCAGTACAAGATGTTAACGCCGCCGTTGTCGCTTCGCTTAAACCGCTCGGTTTTATCGCTTCCGCTATCGCAGATGGCGTCACCGAAACCCAGGTTTTATTGCCTGATGGCGCGTCAGAGCATGACTACTCCCTGCGCCCTTCGGACGTAAAACGTTTACAAAACGCGGACTTAGTTGTATGGATTGGCCCGGAGATGGAAGCCTTCATGCAGAAGTCAGCGAGTCAGTTGCCTGACGCTAAACAGGTTAACATCTCTGGCCTTGCAGGTGTGAAACCGCTTCTCATGAAAGGGGCGGATGATGACGAGCACGACCACGATCATGGCCACGGTGCCGAGGAAAAAGGTGACGAGCATCACCATCACGGTGACTACAACATGCACCTTTGGCTTTCACCAGAAATAGCGCGGCTGTCAGCGGTTGCAATCCATGAAAAATTAGTGGAACTTATGCCGCAAAGTCGAGCCAAACTAGACGCCAACCTGAAGGATTTTGAGGCACAACTTGCCGCAACCGACAAGCAGGTGGGTACCGAGCTCGCACCATTGAAAGGTAAGGGATATTTCGTTTTTCATGATGCCTATGGCTACTACGAAAAACACTACGGTCTTACGCCGCTTGGCCACTTCACCGTGAATCCAGAAATTCAACCTGGTGCGCAGCGTTTACATGAAATCAGAACACAGTTGGTTGAGCAAAAAGCGACCTGCGTTTTTGCTGAGCCACAGTTCAGGCCAGCGGTCGTTGAAGCCGTGGCAAGGGGAACGTCCGTCCGTATGGGCACCCTTGACCCACTGGGAACCTCTATCCAGTTGAGCAAAGCGAGCTATTCACAGTTCCTCAGCCAACTGGCGAACCAGTATGCGAGCTGCCTGAAAGGAGATTAACGAGGAAGTGATTACGTGCAACAGATAGCCCGCTCTGTCGCCCTGGCATTTAACAATCTGCCCCGGCCCCACCGCGTCATGCTGGGGTCGCTTACAGTTCTCACCTTAGCGGTCGCCGTCTGGCGGCCCTTTGTATACCACCCAAATTCCGCGCCAGTTATCAGAACCATTGAGCTGGAAAAGAGTGAAATTCGCTCCCTGCTGCCGGAAGCCAGTGAACCTATCGACCAGGCCCCGCAGGAAGAAGAAGCGATTCCGCAGGATGAGCTTGATGAAAAGACCGAAGCCGAAGTGGGCGTACACGAATATGTCGTGTCAACGGGCGATACATTAAGCAGCGTTCTGAACCAGTACGGCATTGAAATGGGTGAAATCAGCCAGCTTGCTGCGTCTGATAAAGATCTGCGGAACCTGAAAATCGGTCAACAGCTCTCCTGGACCCTCACCGATAACGGTGACTTGCAGCGCCTGACCTGGGAAGTCTCCCGTCGTGAAACCCGTACTTACGATCGTACTGAAAACGGTTTCAAGATGAGCAGCGAAATGCAGCAGGGTGACTGGGTTAACAGCGCCATCAAAGGTACCTTAAGTGGCGGCAGTTTTGTTGCCAGCGCCCGTGATGCGGGGCTGACCAGCGGTGAAATCAGCTCGGTGATCAAAGCCATGCAGTGGCAGATGGACTTCCGTAAGCTGAAAAAAGGCGATTCGTTTTCGGTGCTGATGTCCCGCGAAATGCTGGACGGCAAGCGCGAGCAGAGCCAGCTGCTGGGCGTCCGTCTACGCACGGATGGTAAAGATTATTACGCCATCCGCGCCGAAGACGGTAAATTCTACGATCGTAACGGTACGGGTCTGGCGAAAGGCTTTTTACGCTTCCCGACGTCGAAACAGTTCCGCGTCTCTTCGAACTTTAACCCGCGTCGTCTGAATCCGGTCACTGGCCGTGTTGCGCCGCACCGTGGGGTGGATTTCGCCATGCCGCAGGGTACGCCGGTTCTGGCTGTCGGTGACGGCGAAGTGGTAATGGCAAAACGCAGCGGCGCGGCGGGCTATTATGTCGCTATACGTCACGGTCGCACCTACACTACGCGCTATATGCACCTGCGTAAGCTGCTGGTGAAGCCGGGCCAGAAAGTGAAACGTGGCGACCGTATTGCGCTGTCGGGCAATACCGGGCGTTCTACCGGCCCGCATCTGCACTATGAAGTGTGGATCAACCAGCAGGCGGTCAACCCGTTAACGGCGAAGCTGCCGCGCACCGAAGGGCTGACCGGTAAAGACCGCACCGATTATCTGGCGCAGGTCAAAGAGGTTATTCCCCAGCTGACCCTGAATTAATTCAGCAGCGTTAAAAGCCGGTGCACTCCTGCACCGGCTTTTTCTTTTGTGCGTTGCACATGGCCTCGCTAAACTATCTCATCACTCTTTAAAGCATCACCCGCCCTGGAAAAAGCATGGAAACCAAAAAGAACAATAGTGAATACATTCCTGAATTTGAGAAATCGTTTCGTCATCCGCGCTTCTGGGGCGCCTGGCTGGGTGTCTATGCGTTTGCAGGTATTGCGATGCTGCCTCCCGCCCTGCGCGATCCGCTGCTCGGCAAAGTGGGGCGCCTGGCGGGCAAACTGGGCAAAAGCGCCCGTCGTCGCGCCCAGATAAACCTGTTTTACTGCTTCCCGGAGAAGAGCGAGGCAGAACGCGAAGCCATCATTGATGAGATGTTTACTACCGCGCCGCAGGCGATGGCGATGATGGCTGAGCTGGCCTTACGCGGGCCGGAAAAAGTGACCAGCCGGGTCGACTGGAAGGGGCTGGAGATCGTCGAAGAGATGCGTCGCAACGACGAAAAGGTGATCTTCCTGGTGCCGCACGGCTGGGGCGTGGATATTCCGGCGATGCTGATGGCCTCGCAAGGGCAAAAAATGGCGGCGATGTTCCATAATCAGGGAAATAAGGTCTTTGATTATGTCTGGAACACCGTGCGTCGTCGCTTCGGCGGACGCCTGCATGCCCGTAACGACGGGATCAAACCCTTTATCAAGTCCGTACGCCAGGGCTACTGGGGCTACTATCTGCCGGACCAGGATCACGGGCCGGAACATAGCGAGTTTGTCGATTTCTTTGCCACCTATAAAGCGACGTTACCCGCCATTGGCCGCTTGATGAAGGTGTGTCAGGCGCGGGTGATCCCGTTATTCCCCATTTACGACGGCAAAACCCATCGCCTGACGATTGAAGTCCGCCCACCGATGGACGATCTGCTCACCGCGGACGACAACACTATTGCACGCCGGATGAACGAAGAGGTGGAGATTCTGGTGGGGCCCCACGCGGAGCAGTACACCTGGATCCTGAAACTGCTGAAGACGCGCAAGCCCGGCGAGAAAGAGCCCTATAAGCGTAAAGAGCTCTATCCGAAGAAATAAAAAATCCCCCGGAAACGGGGGATTTTTTTATTGCCCGGCGGCGCTGCGCTTGCACGGGCCTACGGACCTGTAGGCCGGGTAAGCGCAGCGCCACCCGGCGAAACCGTCGGATTATTCGACGGTCATCACGCGGGTGGTGTTGGTCGAGCCGATGGTGCTCATCACATCGCCCTGAGTGACGATAACGATATCGCCGGAGACAAGATAGCCTTTGTCGCGCAGCAGGTTCACGGCGTCGTTCGCCGCGGCCACACCGTCGTTATTGCTGTCGAAGAACACCGGCGTCACGCCGCGATAGAGCGCGGTCAGGTTCAGGGTGCGCTCATGACGGGACATGGCGAAGATCGGCAGGCCGGAGCTGATACGGGAGGTCATCAGCGCAGTACGGCCCGATTCGGTCATGGTGATGATCGCCGTCACGCCCTTCAGGTGGTTCGCCGCGTACATGGCGGACATCGCAATCGCTTCTTCGACGTTGTCGAACTGAATGTCCAGACGGTGTTTAGAAACGTTGATGCTTGGGATCTTCTCTGCACCCAGGCAGACGCGCGCCATTGCAGCCACGGTCTCCGCCGGGTACTGGCCGGCAGCGGTTTCCGCAGAGAGCATCACGGCATCGGTGCCGTCGAGGACGGCGTTCGCCACGTCCATCACTTCCGCACGGGTCGGCATTGGGTTGGTGATCATCGACTCCATCATCTGGGTTGCGGTGATCACGGAGCGGTTAAGCTGACGCGCACGGCGGATCAGCGCTTTCTGGATCCCGACCAGTTCCGGGTCGCCAATCTCAACGCCCAGGTCACCACGGGCAA
Source organism: Leclercia sp. GHBNCSD (assembly GCF_055805075.1). Taxonomy (NCBI): domain Bacteria; kingdom Pseudomonadati; phylum Pseudomonadota; class Gammaproteobacteria; order Enterobacterales; family Enterobacteriaceae; genus Leclercia; species Leclercia sp. GHBNCSD. The sequence continues at coordinate 3,781,576 of NZ_JBQVYO010000001.1, forward strand.
CCATCACCACATCAGACGCCAGGATGATATCGTCCATAGCATCCTGGCTGCAGACCGCTTCAGCACGTTCTACTTTCGCCACGATTTTGGCATCGCAGCCAGCGTCGCGCGCCAGACGGCGGGCATAGTTCAGATCTTCGCCACAGCGCGGGAAGGAGACGGCCAGATAATCCACGCCGATATCCGCGGCGGTGATGATGTCAGCTTTGTCTTTTTCGGTCAGGGCTTCAGCAGAGAGACCGCCGCCCAGCTTGTTGATGCCTTTGTTGTTGGAGAGCGGGCCGCCAACGGTCACTTCGGTGAAGACCTTCATGCCCTGAACTTCGAGCACCTTCAGCTGAACGCGACCATCGTCCAGCAGCAGGATATCGCCCGGCACCACGTCAGCGGGCAGGCCCTTGTAGTCGATGCCCACTTTCTCTTTATCGCCTTCGCCTTTGCTCAGGTTGGCATCCAGCAGGAACTTATCCCCGATATTGAGGAAAACTTTGCCTTCTTTGAAGGTGGATACACGGATTTTTGGACCCTGCAGATCACCGAGGATAGCGACATGACGTCCCAGTTTTGCCGCGATCTCACGGACCTTGTCTGCACGTAATTTATGATCTTCTGGCGTACCGTGAGAGAAGTTCATACGCACGACGTTGGCCCCTGCGGCGATAATTTTCTCAAGGTTATTATCGCGGTCAGTAGCCGGGCCTAAGGTGGTAACGATCTTGGTTCTGCGAAGCCTTCTGGACATGTAATACTCCGTTGTCTAAAACAACCTGGTGTTGCGTGAACGATGATTCGGCACGTTGTCCGTCTTTAATAGCAACAGCAAACTTACCGAATGCCGAAAAAAGTAACAACTTTGTAATTGAAATCAGGGAATGTCACCCTTGATGAACAATTCTTTATCAAAACGCGATTCCTTGAGCGCTTCTTTGACACGCTTCAAGTTATCTCTGAATTTCGCCCCGCGGCGCAGGGTAAAACCGGTCGCCAGCACATCGATGACGGTGAGCTGCGCCAGACGGGACACCATCGGCATGTAGATATCGGTGTCTTCCGGCACGTCGAGCGTGATCGCCAGCGTCGCTTCACGCGCCAGCGGCGTCCCGGTGGAGGTGAGGGCGATCACCATGGCATCGTTTTCACGCGCCAGCTGGGCCAGTTCGACCAGACTTTTGGTGCGGCCAGTATGTGATATCAGCACCACCACGTCATCTTCGTTACAATTCATACAGCTCATGCGTTGCAGCACGATGTCGTCGGAATAGATAACCGGGACGTTAAAGCGAAAAAATTTATTCATCGCATCGTGAGCGACAGCGGCGGAGGAACCGAGGCCAAAGAAAGCAATTTTCTTCGCCTGGGTCAGCAGATCGACAGCGCGGTTAACCGAGGTCATATCCAGCGACTGGCGAACCTGATCCAGCGTCGCCATGGCCGATTCGAAAATTTTGCCCGTATAGGCTTCCACGCTGTCGTCTTCATCGACATTGCGGTTCACATAGGGCGTACCGTTCGCCAGACTTTGCGCCAGATGCAGTTTAAAATCGGGAAATCCGCGCGTCTCCATGCTGCGGCAGAACCGGTTGACGGTCGGTTCACTGACCCCGGACTCCTGTGCCAGGGCGGCAATGCTGGAATGAATGGCCTGAGCGGGCGCGGCGAGAATTACTTCAGCCACTTTTCGCTCGGATTTGCTAAGGTGTTCCAGTTGAAACTGGATTTTTTCCAGCATGTTCATTATTAACACAGCGCTCATCGGTGGAAGCGATTTCATAAATGGGTGAAATCGCGATTCGAATTAGCAAGAATATACGCCTGTGATAGTCCGAAAAGGACAAACCATGGAAAAAATGTTGTTGTTTTTTTTCATTACTTGATCGCTGTCGGATTTTAGCAACGGCGTGACTGAGCAAAGTTTCACCAGTTTCATCGCCCTTACCTTCGCTGCTGCGCGCTCCGGGCGAAATATCGCCGTATCGCACGGGAGGATAAGCGCAAATGGTTTCGGGAATGACGTAAAAGCAGTAGAGTGCATTGTAATAAAATTACAACGATATTCTGGCAAAAGCACCAGGATATCCAACTGAGGAGAATGACATGGCGGTAACGCAAACAGCCCAGGCATGTGACCTGGTCATTTTCGGCGCGAAAGGCGATCTTGCACGCCGTAAATTGCTGCCTTCCCTGTATCAACTGGAAAAAGCGGGTCAAATCCACCCGGAGACCCGCATCCTGGGCGTGGGCCGTGCGGACTGGGATAAAGACGCGTATACCAAAGTCGTGCGCGAAGCCCTGGAAACTTTCATGAAAGAGAAAATCGATGAAAGTTTGTGGGACAAGCTGAGCGGACGTCTCGATTTCTGCAACCTCGACGTTAACGACACGTCGGCATTTGCCAACCTGAGCGCAATGCTCGATCAAAAAAATCGCGTCACCATTAACTACTTTGCCATGCCGCCAAGCACCTTCGGCGCCATCTGCAAAGGGCTGGGTGAAGCGAACCTCAACGCCAAACCTGCGCGCGTGGTGATGGAAAAACCGCTGGGCACCTCCCTTGCCACCTCCCGCGAAATCAACGACCAGGTTGGCGAGTACTTCGAAGAGTGCCAGGTTTACCGTATCGACCACTATCTGGGTAAAGAGACGGTGCTGAACCTGCTGGCGCTGCGCTTTGCGAACTCCCTGTTTGTGAATAACTGGGATAACCGCACCATCGATCACGTTGAGATCACGGTGGCAGAAGAGGTCGGTATTGAAGGGCGCTGGGGTTACTTCGACCAGGCCGGGCAGATGCGCGACATGATCCAGAACCACCTCCTGCAGGTACTCTGTATGATCGCCATGTCTCCGCCGTCGGATCTCACTGCGGACAGCATCCGCGACGCGAAAGTGAAAGTATTGAAGTCACTGCGCCGTATCGACCGCTCCAACGTGCGTGAGAAGACGGTACGCGGCCAGTACACCGCCGGGTTTGCGCAGGGCAAAAAAGTGCCAGGCTATCTGGAAGAAGAGGGCGCGAACAAATCCAGCAACACCGAGACGTTTGTGGCGATCCGCGTGGACATTGATGACTGGCGCTGGGCGGGGGTTCCGTTCTACCTGCGTACCGGTAAACGTCTGCCCGCTAAATGCTCTGAAGTGGTTGTCTATTTCAAAAATCCAGAGCTGAACCTGTTCAAAGAGTCCTGGCAGGAGCTGCCGCAGAACAAACTGACCATCCGTCTGCAGCCGGACGAGGGCGTGGACATTCAGGTGCTGAACAAAGTGCCGGGCCTGGACCACAAACACAACCTCCAGACCACCAAACTGGATCTGAGCTACTCCGAAACCTTCAACCAGACCCATCTGGCGGATGCGTACGAACGTCTGCTGCTGGAAACCATGCGCGGTATCCAGGCGCTGTTCGTCCGTCGTGACGAAGTGGAAGAGGCGTGGAAGTGGGTCGACTCCATCACCGAAGCGTGGGCAGCGGATCAGGATGCACCGAAACCGTATCAGGCGGGCACCTGGGGACCGGTCGCCTCGGTGGCGATGATCACCCGTGATGGCCGTTCCTGGAACGAGTTTGAGTAAGGCGGACCGCTAATCCCTACGGGGTATTTTACCGGTAACATGATCTGGCTCAGGCCAGCGTGCGATTTTTAATCATTTAAGCCCCGGGTGGATTTCCACCCGGGGCTTTTTTTATTACACTGCCAGCAGCGATTTTGCCCCAGGGCTCCGGCAATCAAGCGTTTCAGCGATGTTATCGCCTGCTAAACACTTTGTTAATTCCAGAGCGCGGACAGATAAATGACAGGAGCTTCTATGAATTCGACTTTGTTACGGGTAACACAGCGCATTATTGAGCGTTCGAAACAGACCCGTTCTGCCTACCTTGCGCGCATCCAGCAGGCGAAGTCCGATACGGTCCATCGATCGCAGCTGGCCTGCGGCAACCTGGCGCACGGTTTTGCCGCCTGTAAGCCAGAAGATAAAGCCTCGCTGAAAAGTATGCTGCGTAACAATATCGCGATCATCACCTCCTATAATGACATGCTCTCGGCACACCAGCCATATGAGACCTACCCGGATATCATCCGCAAGGCGCTGCATCAGGCCAACGCGGTAGGCCAGGTAGCGGGGGGCGTGCCCGCCATGTGCGACGGCGTGACTCAAGGGCAAGATGGTATGGAGCTGTCGCTGCTGAGCCGCGAAGTGATCGCCATGTCCACGGCGGTTGGTCTGTCGCATAACATGTTTGACGGCGCGCTCTACCTCGGCGTGTGCGACAAGATTGTCCCGGGCCTGACCATGGCGGCGCTGTCGTTTGGTCATCTGCCTGCGCTGTTTGTGCCGTCAGGCCCAATGGCCAGTGGTCTCGCCAATAAAGAGAAAGTCCGTATTCGTCAGCTTTACGCCGAAGGCAAAGTTGACCGCATGGCGCTGCTGGAATCCGAGGCTGCCTCTTACCATGCCCCGGGGACCTGTACCTTCTACGGCACCGCCAACACTAACCAGATGGTGGTGGAGTTTATGGGGATGCAGCTGCCGGGCTCGTCGTTCGTCCATCCGGATGCTCCGCTGCGCGAAGCGCTGACCGCGGCCGCTGCCCGTCAGGTGACCCGCCTGACCGGTAACGGCAACGAGTGGATGCCGCTCGGTAAAATGGTGGATGAAAAAGTGGTGGTGAACGGTATCGTGGCCCTGCTGGCGACGGGCGGTTCCACTAACCACACCATGCATATGGTGGCGATGGCGCGTGCCGCCGGGATCCAGATCAACTGGGATGATTTCTCCGATCTGTCTGAAGTGGTTCCGCTGTTGACCCGTCTTTACCCGAATGGTCCGGCCGATATCAACCACTTCCAGGCGGCGGGCGGTGTACCGGTGCTGATGCGCGAGCTGCTGAAGGGCGGCTTGCTGCATGAAGATGTCAACACTGTGGCCGGTTTCGGCCTGCAGCGTTACACCCTGGAGCCGTGGCTGAACGAGGGCGAGCTGGACTGGCGTGAAGGGGCCCAGGCCTCGCTGGATGACAGCGTCATCGCCACCTTCGACAAGCCTTTCTCCCACCACGGCGGCACCAAAGTGCTGACCGGCAACCTGGGCCGGGCGGTGATGAAGACCTCCGCGGTGCCGGTGGAAAACCAGATCATTGAAGCCCCGGCAGTGGTTTTCGAAAGCCAGCATGATGTTCTGCCGGCTTTTGAAGCCGGTCTGCTGGACAAAGATTGCGTCGTTGTTGTCCGTCATCAGGGTCCAAAAGCGAACGGAATGCCAGAATTACATAAACTAATGCCGCCACTTGGTGTATTATTGGACCGCTGTTTCAAAATTGCATTAGTTACCGATGGACGCCTCTCCGGTGCATCGGGTAAAGTGCCTTCCGCTATTCATGTCACCCCGGAAGCTTACGACGGTGGACTGCTGGCGAAAGTGTACGATGGCGACATCATCCGCGTTAATGGTCAGACAGGCGAGTTGACCTTACTGGTGGATGAGGCGGTCCTGGCCGCACGTAAGCCGCATATTCCTGACCTGAGCGCATCGCGCGTGGGAACGGGACGCGAAATGTTCAGCGCGTTACGCGAGAACCTCTCGGGTGCAGAACAGGGCGCGACCTGTATTACGTTTTAAGACGACAAGAATTATCGATCTGGCGAGAGAAAAACTCTGATGAAAAACTGGAATACAAGTGCAGAAGCAATCCTGAAAACTGGCCCGGTAGTGCCGGTTATCGTGATCAATAAGCTGGAACACGCAGTCCCGATGGCGAAAGCGCTGGTTGCGGGCGGTGTACGCGTACTGGAAGTCACGCTGCGTACTGCCTGTGCAATGGATGCTATTCGCGCCATCGCCAAAGAAGTGCCGGAAGCGATTATCGGTGCGGGTACCGTACTGAATCCGCAGCAGCTGGCTGAGGTTACCGAAGCCGGTGCGCAGTTCGCCATCAGCCCGGGCCTGACCGAGCCTCTGCTGAAAGCCGCAACCGAAGGCTCCATTCCTCTGATCCCGGGCATCAGCACCGTGTCTGAACTGATGCTGGGTCTGGAGTACGGTCTGCAGGAGTTCAAATTCTTCCCGGCGGAAGCGAACGGCGGCACCAAAGCGCTGCAGGCTATCGCAGGTCCGTTCGCGAACGTCCGTTTCTGCCCGACTGGCGGTATCTCTCCGGCGAACTACCGTGACTACCTGGCGCTGAAAAGCGTGCTGTGCATCGGTGGCTCCTGGCTGGTGCCGGCGGATGCCATGGAAGCGGGCGACTGGGATCGCATCACTAAGCTGGCGCGCGAAGCGGTAGAAGGCGCGCAGCAGTAAGATTCAGGTATTGTGCGCGTTTTTTGCCGGGTGGCGGTTTCGCCTTACCCGGCCTACGATAAACGTCAAATGCCATACAAAACGGGCCAATCGGCCCGTTTTTTTTATCCTGCTACCTGCACGCTGGCGGCCGCGGTTTTCGCCCGCTCAACGGCCTCTTCCACGCTGTCGCCCGTCGCCAGCGCCACGCCCAGACGACGCGAGCCGTCAATTTCTGGCTTACCAAACAGACGCAGCTGCAGGCCAGCGCCCACCGCGGCATCGACATTATCGAAAGTGACGTTCTGGCTGGTCAGCTGCGGGAGGATCACCGCCGACGCTGCCGGGCCGTACTGACGCACGCCGCCAACCGGCAGACCAAGGAAAGCGCGAACGTGCAGGGCAAACTCGGAGAGATCCTGCGAAATTAAGGTCACCATACCGGTGTCGTGCGGGCGAGGGGAGACCTCGCTGAAGATGACCTCGTCGCCGCAGACGAACAGCTCCACGCCAAACAGCCCATGGCCGCCCAGCGCCAGCACCACTTTACGGGAGATCTCTTCGGCGCGCGCCCGGGCCAGCGGGCTCATCTGCTGCGGCTGCCAGGATTCACGGTAGTCGCCATCTTCCTGGCGATGACCAATCGGATCGCAGAAGTGGACCCCATCCACGGCGCTGACGGTCAGCAGGGTGATCTCAAAGTCAAACTGCACCACACCCTCGACGATCACGCGTCCGGCTCCGGCGCGCCCTCCCTGTTGGGCGTAATCCCAGGCGTTATCCAGCTGTTCGGCGCTGCGCACAAAGCTCTGTCCTTTACCGGAGGAGCTCATCACCGGTTTAATGATGCACGGGTAGCCAATGTCAGCGACAGCCTGCAAAAAATCATCTTTGCTGTCGGCGAAACGATAGCGTGAGGTGGGCAGGGAGAGCTCTTCCGCCGCCAGACGCCGGATACCCTCCCGATTCATGGTCAGCTTCGCAGCGCGGGCGCAGGGCACCACGCGCTGGCCTTCGGCTTCCAGCGCCAGCAGGGTATCGGTGGCGATGGCTTCGATTTCCGGCACCACGAAGTGCGGTTTTTCTTCATTGATCAGGGCGCGCAGGGCATCGCCGTCGAGCATATTAATGACGTGGGCACGATGCGCAACGTGCATCGCTGGCGCATCGGCATAACGATCGACAGCAATCACTTCGATACCTAAACGCTGGCACTCAATGGCCACCTCTTTACCCAGTTCACCTGAGCCCAGCAGCATCACACGCGTTGCTGCCGGACGCAGCGCAGTTCCTATACGAGTCATAATGATTCCCCTGAAAAAGTTGCGCGCAGTATAAACGAAAACGTTTGCGTCTGTCTTGTGTTGCGAAAATCTGTCGCGCTGACGGAGGGTTATTTGCATCGCGGCATTTTTCGACCATGCTTTTGTTGAACCAAAACAGGAGAGCATGATGAAAAAAACAGGGGTAGCGATAGCACTGCTGGCCGCCAGCCTGACGGCGCAGGCCGCAGAGGAGAAAACCGTGAAATTTCCCACCTGCGAAGGGCAGAATGCCGAAGGTATTGCCGCCAGCGTGAAGCGGGATTATCTGCAAAACCGCATCGTGCGCTGGGCGGACGATCAGAAAACCCTGGGACAGGCCGATCCGGTGGCCTGGATCAACCCTAAGCAGGTGAAAGGCGAGAAAGAGCGCTGGACGGTGCCGCTGACGGTGCGAGGCAAAAACACCGATATCCATTATCAGGTGAAGATCGACTGTAAAGCGGGTAGCGCGCAGTATCAGTCGTCGAAGAGGTGAATTTTCGCTTCTTTTGTCGCCATAGACATTTCCTGACATCCCCTCGCTTACGCTGTGAAATTCATCCACCGTTAAGTGAGGGTAAACATGTCAAACTGGCTGAATCAATTACAGTCTCTGCTCGGGCAGAAAGGGTCGTCATCCGGTGAAGGCCTGAGCAAACTGCTGACGCCGGGTGCGCTTGGCGGCCTGGCCGGATTACTGGTAGCGAATAAATCCTCGCGTAAATTACTGAGCAAATATGGCACCGGCGCGCTGCTTGCCGGGGGCGGTGCCGTTGCCGGTACCGTGCTCTGGAACAAGTACAAAGAGAAGATTCGCAGCGCGCATCAGGGCGAGCCGCAGTTTGGCCAGCAGGCGTCGCCGCTGGACGTGCGCAGCGAAAGGCTGATCCTGGCGCTGGTCTTTGCCGCAAAGAGTGATGGCCACATCGACGATAAAGAGCGGGCGGCCATCGAGCAGCAGTTGCGCGAAGCGGGCGTGGAAGAACAGGGCAGGGCGTTGGTGGCACGTGCTATTGAGGAGCCGCTCGATCCTGCACGTCTGGCCCAGGGGATCCAGAATGAAGAGGAGGCTCTCGAACTTTACTTCCTGAGCTGTGCGGCTATCGATATCGATCACTTTATGGAGCGCAGCTATCTTAATGCGCTGGGCGATGCGCTGAAAATCCCGGCAGACGTGCGGGATGGGATCGAGCAGGATATTCGCCAGCAAAAACAAGCGCTCCCCGGCTAGTTTTTTACGCCTTGCGGAGCCGTTTCGCTTGCATCGTGCGCATGTTTTGCCAACCTTATAGGGTGTTAAACGTAGAAGAATCATAACGCCATGCCACCTAAAGCCCAACGCATACCGCACGCTCTCACCATGCACGGTGATACGCGTATCGACAACTATTACTGGTTGCGCGACGATACCCGCTCCAAGCCGGAGGTGCTGGACTACCTCCACGACGAAAACGATTATGGCCGAAGGATCATGGCGACGCAGCAGGCGCTGCAGGATCGTCTGCTCAGCGAAATGGTTGAGCGTGTCCCGCAGCGTGACGTCTCGGCCCCCTGGAGTCGAAATGGCTATCGTTACCGGCACATTTATGAGCCCGGAAACGAATATGCCATCTACCAGCGCCAGTCGGTACTTTGCGCCGAATGGGAAGAGTGGGAGACGCTGCTGGATGCCAACCAGCGTGCGGCGCACAGCGAGTTTTATACCCTGGGCGGCATGGCGGTATCGCCGGATAACGCCATCATGGCGCTGGCGGAAGATTACCTCTCCCGACGACAGTATGGTTTGCGTTTCCGCAATCTGGAGACCGGCAACTGGTATCCGGAGATGCTCGATAACGTTTCACCCGACTTTATCTGGGCCAACGACTCTGAAACCGTCTACTACATCAAAAAGCACGCCACTACCCTGCATCCTTATCAGGTCTGGCGGCATACGGTCGGTACTTCATCGAGAAGTGATGAACTGGTATATGAGGAGAAAGACGAAACCTTTTACGTCAGCCTGCATAAAACCACCTCCAAACACTATGTGATTATTTTTCTCGCCAGCGCCACCACTACTGAGGTGCTGCTGCTGGATGCCGAGCTGCCGGACGCTCAGCCGCTGTGCTTTATGCCGCGTCGCAAGGATCATGAGTACAGCCTCGATCACTTCCAGCACACCTTCTATTTGCGCTCCAACCGGGAGGGGAAAAACTTTGGCCTCTACAAGACCAAGGTACGAGATGAACGCAAATGGGAAGTGCTGATCCCGCCGCGGGATCAGGTGATGCTTGAAGGCTTCACCCTCTTTACCGACTGGCTGGTGGTTGAAGAGCGCCAGCGCGGGCTCACCAGCCTGCGGCAAATCAACCGTAAAACCCGCGAAGTGATTGGCATCGCCTTTGACGACCCCGCCTATGTCACCTGGATTGGCTATAACCCCGAGCCGGAAACGTCGCGCCTGCGTTACGGTTACTCCTCCATGACCACCCCGGACACCCTGTTTGAACTGGACATGGACACCGGGCAGCGCCGGGTGCTGAAGCAGGCTGAGGTGAAAGGGTTTAACGCCGATCTTTATCGCAGCGAGCACGTATGGATTGTCGCCCGCGACGGCACCGAAGTGCCCGTCTCACTGGTCTATCACAAGCACCATTTTCGCAAAGGTAAAAACCCGATCCTCATCTACGGCTATGGCTCGTATGGCTCCAGTATTGACGCGGATTTCAGCGGTAGCCGCCTGAGCCTGCTCGACCGGGGGTTTGTCTTCGCCATCGCCCATATCCGCGGCGGCGGCGAGCTGGGGCAAAAATGGTACGAAGATGGCAAATTCCTGAAAAAGAAAAACACCTTCAATGACTACCTGGATGTCTGCGAGGGACTGCTGGAGCTGGGCTATGGCGATCGCAAACAGTGCTTTGCCATGGGCGGCAGCGCGGGCGGCATGCTGATGGGCACCGTGATTAACGAACGTCCAGGACTCTTTAAAGGGGTGATAGCGCAGGTGCCCTTTGTGGATGTCCTGACCACCATGCTGGACGAATCTATCCCGCTGACCATTGGCGAATATGAAGAGTGGGGCAACCCGCAGGATGAGACCTACTATCGCTACATGAAAGGTTACAGCCCCTACGATAACGTTGGCGCGAAAGCCTATCCTCACATGCTGGTTACCACCGGTTTACATGACTCCCAGGTTCAGTACTGGGAGCCAGCGAAGTGGGTGGCGAAGCTGCGGGAAATGAAGACCGACAATAATTTACTGCTGCTCTGCACCGATATGGATGCCGGGCACGGCGGGAAATCCGGTCGCTTCAAATCCTACGAAGGGGTGGCCCTGGAGTATGCCTTTCTGGTTGGCCTGGCCCAGGAGACGTTAACCAGCCAGGCGGCAGAGGTCGATCAGGATCCGCCCAGATAGTGCTTCAGCGTCAGACGCAGCTCGGGACTCATCCTGTCGAGGTTATTGTACAGCCAACGGAGATAGCCCGGATCCTTGTCTGCCACTTCCGCCACCGCTTTGCCGCGGTATTTGCCGAAGGTAAAGGTGGTCAGCAGCGCCGGGCGTCCGGTGATGTCGGCCATCTCATCCGGCGTCCAGCCGGTGGTGTTCATGATATCGATCAGCAACGCGGCGGTGATGTAGCAGTCATACAGGGCCCGGTGGTGGTGCAGCCCTTCCGGCGTCCGGACGCTCAGTTTGCGCGATTTGTAGAGCGCCATATTGCTGTATTTAATGCCCGGCCATAAGCGCCGCGCCAGCTTCATGGTGCAGATCCACTCCCCGGGCATCTCGGGCAGTACACGGCGATCGAAGCTGGCATTGTGCGCCACATACCAGGCGCTCCCGTGGTACTGCGGGATCACCTCTTCAATCCAGGGTTTATCGGCGACCATCGCCTCGGTGATGCGGTGGATAGCCATCGCCTGCGGGCTGATGGGGCGATCCGGACGTACCAGATGGCTGCGTGGATTGACGATCTGCCCGTTCACAACGTCGACAGATGCCACTTCCACAATCCCCCCCTGCAGGTCACAGGTTTCGGTGTCGATGACACGTAGCATGGCTCTCTCCTGGCCGTAAAAGGCTTAGCGTAATGGAATGATATCACCTTGCCAACCCTGCTCAACAAAGCGCCCGGTCAATAATAGCTCACCCCGATCGGCGCGGACGATTAATTGCCCACGGGCATCCCACAGCGCGCTCCCGCCATCACGGTTCGCCATCAATACGGCGATAGCATAGCGATGGGCAAAACGCTGTAGCTGGGAAAAGGTGGCTGACCAGCCTGTTTCACTTACCGCCATGCCGCGGGTAAACAGGGCGGCATCGGGAGCGATATTGGGCAAATCGGGGTGAGAATCAACGATACTCAGGCCACCATGCCTGCTCTCCAGGCAGGCCCCTGCGCCATGGGGATAAAGGGCAGCATCAGGCTGGTCCGGGGTAAACCAGGCCAGGCCAGGCTGGCGCTCTCCCCTCACTTCTACGGTCGTTCCGGCAATCACCGAGACGTTATGGGCGCAGGCGGCATCAACAAGCGGCGCCAGCTGATGGCTGTCGGGCGGAGCAGGAAGCTGGCCATCGGGCAGGGCAGGGCCCGTTAAAGAGAGCTCCGGGAAAAGCACTAAATTGCACTCAAGCTTCGAGGCGGCGGAGATAAAACGCAGGTGATGCGCGATGTGTTCATCAACGCGGTGATGGTTCAGGCGGTACTGTGCGGCAGCAATATTCCAGTGAGACATCGTGATTTCCTTATACACCGAGTCGCAGAGATTCATAAAGTCCATGAATATAACATGGATTTCTATCCTGGCATAAACGGTGTAAGGAAATGTAACGCTGGTTAAGCTTACTTAACTTTTGGCTCCCACGGCAGGCGTGAGAGGTTGACGGAGTTTAATCGATGGGCAATCAGGCGCTCCCGAAACCAGTCACGCAGGTGCGACGGTTGCTCACGCTCCACCACTTCGGCGATCACCGGCATGTTATAGCGCTCTTTGAACGCCACACCTGCGGCCGCCAAATCAACATTCACTTTGTCCATCTCCTCCTGGGGGAGGGTGGCGAGATTAATATGCATTACCGTCTCCTTCATTTGCGGGCCAACGTTACCCAAACGGCGGGGCGTTGACAAGCCCGGGCAGGATGATCCTCGACTGGACCATTATACAGCGTTATCCTCTGGTAATCAGGCATAACAAAAAGGAATATATGTGATGACTAAACACCTTACCTGCACCCTGACGTTGCTGCTGGCGACGCTCACGACACCCATTGTTTTTGCTCATGCTCATTTACAGCATCAATATCCCGCGGCAGACGCTGCTGTAGATGCGGCGCCTCAGGCGTTGACCCTGAACTTCTCCGAGGGGATCGAACCCCGTTTTAGCGGCGTCACCCTCACCGATGATAAACAGCAGCCCGTCGCACTCGGGGCGGTAAAACGCAACGAGAAAGACCCGACCCAGCTGATCGTGCCGATGACCTCTTCACTGACGGCGGGTACTTATCAGGTGAAGTGGCATGTGGTCTCCGTAGATGGTCATAAGACCGAGGGCAGCTATCGTTTTAGCGTGAAGTAAGATGCTGGCGTTCTGCTACGTTACGCTGCGCTTCGCGCATTTTGCTGCCCTGATGGTGCTGTTTGGCAATGCCCTGTACGGTGCATGGCTGGCGCCCGTTGCGCTGCGGCGGCTGATGGTGCGTCGCTTTCGCGGCCAGCAAAAAAAGATCGCGTTTATCAGCCTGCTCGCGGCGCTGATGATGCTGGCGCTACAGGGCGGGATGATGGGTAACGGCTGGCCAGATGTGGTCAGCCCATCTATCTGGCAGGCGGTACTCACGACCCATTTTGGACGGATCTGGTTATGGCAGATGATCCTGGCCCTGATTACACTCTGGGTCGCCTGGATGCAGCCGGGAAAAACCATGCTGCTGATGCTGTTCTTTACCGCTGCGCAGTTTTTCCTGCTGGCAGGAACCGGGCATGCGGCGTTGCATGATGGGATAACGGGCCTGATGCAGCGCAGCAACCATGGCCTGCATCTTTTATGTGCCGCAGGCTGGCTGGGGGGCCTGCCGCCGCTGCTGTTTTGCCTGCGCCTGTCCCGTGGACGCTGGCGGCGAGCCGCCGTTCACACCATGATGCGCTTCTCGCGCTACGGGCATCTGGCGGTGGCGGGGGTGATCCTCACCGGAATGGCAAATATTGTACTGATCCAGGGGTGGGTGCTGCCGTGGCACTCGGCCTGGGGGAAAATGCTGTTGGTGAAATGTGCGCTGGTGGTAATGATGGTGGTAATTGCCCTGGTGAATCGGTATGTTCTGGTGCCGCGGTTTCGTTCTGGCGACGGACGCGAGCAACGCTATTTTATCAGGATGACGCAGAGTGAGGTTGTGCTGGGGGCGCTGGTGCTGGCGGCAGTCAGCCTGTTCGCGACCTGGGAACCCTTCTGACGAGGTGGAATACAATGAAAAAAACAGTACTTTCTTTCTTATTGCTGGCCTGCTCCGGCGCGGCACTGGCAGCTCCGCAGGTGATCACCGTCAGCCGGTTCGAAGTGGGTAAAGACAAATGGGCGTTCAACCGTGAAGAGGTGATGCTGACCTGCCGTCCGGGACACGCGCTCTATGCCATTAACCCCAGCACCCTGGTGCAGTATCCCCTGAACGACGTGGCGCAGCAGCAGGTCGACAGCGGTAAAAGCAACGGCCAGCCCATCTCGGTTATTCAGATTGACGATCCGGCAAACCCGGGGCAAAAGATGAGCCTGGCGCCATTTATCGAGCGCGCGAAGACGCTCTGCTAGCTTCCCGCTTCCAATAAAAAAACCGCAGGCTTCTCTTCGGAAGCATTGCGGTTTTTATGTTTAAGGAGAGACTAACGCTTTTTTTCAGGCCACTTTTGCTGCGGACTGGAAAACCTGGCGTCGTCATCTATTCTTAAAGTGCAAGGCGACTTAGCCTGCATTAATGCCAACTTTTAGCGCACGGCTCTCTCCCAAGAGCCATTTCCCTGGACCGAATACAGGAATCGTATTCGGTCTCTTTTTATCTGTTGAAAGTAAACGCCTTTTCCCGTTGCGGACTTTAACAGATGGGCAACATTCTCTGTTCTTCGTTAAACCATACCACACTACGCCCGGCGGAAGTCCAGTGCTTTTTAGCGGTTTTGTTAAATTTTTAGCTGTTACCGATGAAAGCAGAGATTAGCGGCAAAAACGTGCGCTGATGCCGCATTCAATCTCATCAAGCAGTTGAAAACGGCGGCGGTATTCCGCGCGTTTTTTACTGGCAATGCTGTCGATCGCTTTGCGCTCCATACCTGCTGGCAGGGCCCAGCGAAATGCACCGCACGACTTAGCGCCCAGCGATTGCCAGAATTCGTCATAGCTGGCATGCAGATGACGACCTTTACTCAGACGATAGCGCAGGGCGCGAAAAACATGGCCTTCATCGCTCACACCATAAATGGCGCTGATACCTGACTGCTTCGCCAGATTGAAGATCGCTTCCAGCAAGATCCTTTTTGGAAACAGGCCATAACAGGCGCGGGTGGCATTTTTGATCGTCTCCCGCCCTACGTCCTTACGCGGCCCCTGCAGGCCGCCAATCACCAGCGCACTTTGGCCCTTCTCCTCAACAACGCTGAAGGTCAGGCTCGCCAGCAGGGTGTTATCCCCGGCCCGTAGCCAGAGCGTGGTTTCGCCCTCGCGTTCGGCCTTCACCGCGCTGCTGGCGTAAATCGTATAGTGCGCATCGTCTTTAGTGGCGAACTGCAGCAGCGAAAGTGGAGTCGGGCTGCTAAAGCTCCGCGCAAGGCTGGCGTCCGGCAGCGCATCAAGCCAGGCGTAATGGTGCAGGATGGCGTTAGCCCGCTCACCGGCACGAAATCCGCGAGTGAGATACTGACGCTGGGTTTTTACCGGTAGCGTAGTTTGTGCTTTTAACAACAGCGGAAAATCATCGCGACGGGAGAGCGTCTCCAGCATGCGGGTGGTTGAGGACCAGAATAGCAGGGAGCGCAGGAAAAATTTCAGCCTGTAATCGCGTTTATGCCACAGCGGGCCGGGCATAAACTCGCCCTTCGCCAGGGCGAAAATAACAGAAGAACGGTGCGTTAAAGACAGCTCAGCAGGCAGGATGGTATTAGACACGATGAAGACCTCTTTATATTTCTGCAATTATCTTAAAGGCCATCGGATAATCATTTAAGCGTTGCTAAACCTTTATTTCCGCTTTGTTTAATGTCGATTGAGGTTATTCCTAACCCCAGTTACCGCTCATCTTATTGTCAGCATTCCAGGGGCTATACTGATCATGAGGGGGCGCTATGTATCTCAATCTTGATGGTCACAACTGGCGACACGTCTGGGTGGTAAGCGATCTTCACGGTTGTTATCAAATGCTTATGGCAGATCTGCGGCAGCGGCATTTTAACCCGTATGAGGATTTACTTATTTGCGTTGGCGATTTAATCGATCGCGGACCGGATAGCGTGAAATGCCTGCAGTTAATAAATGAAGCGTGGTTTTATGCCGTGCGGGGCAACCATGAGCAGATGGCGCTGGACGCGCTGCAGAATAATGATTTTGGCCTGTGGATGATGAATGGCGGCAATTGGTTAGCACAATTAAAGGGTGAACAGCAGGCGCAGGCGCTGGCGTTGCTCAGGCGCAGTGAGACCCTGCCGTGGATTATCGAAATTGCCTGCGCCAACGGCGTGAATGTTATTGCTCATGCCAATTACCCGTCCTCCCACTACGTGCGGGACAAGCCGGTCAACAAGCAAAGCGTCCTCTGGGACAGGGCACGCTTGCGGGAACTGATGAGCGGCAAAGAGGCGGGGATCGCTGGGGCGGATCACTTCTGGTTCGGGCACACACCGCTCAAAACACGTTATGACTGCCAGAACCTGCACTATATCGACACCGGGGCGGTATTTGGCGGCGCGTTGACCCTGGCGCAGCTACAGTGATTACAGGTCGGAATACTCCTGCGCCGGACGCCAGAAGCCGTCGATGAAGTCTTCAACCGGATAACAGCCGCCGTGACGAATACGCTGATCGTCCATCGAGGCCTCACACTGCGGTTCGGTGCGATACACATCCACCACCAGATCTTCACAGCCTGCGTCCAGATAACAGATAAATAACACCAGTGCGTACATCATGCCCCTCAGCATTTACTACCATATTGATATTGTAGGGGATGATTCAGGGAAGAGGAGATTATGAGAATAAATAACCCGCCTGCGGGCGGGTTCTCTTTGAATCAGGCAAGGCGCATGATCCAGGCATCGGAACTTTGATCGTAATGCTCACGGTAAAGGACTGAGTGTTCGCCATCGAGGATTGCCGGGACGCTGGTGTCTGCATCCCATGCATCGAGCTGCATGCAAAGGTCGGGATCGGACTTGCAGGGGATGGTTAACGTTCGTTCGCCCTGCGTATCGCCGCTTAACTCGGCATCATCGATTTCGAATGCGCCAATGCGCACATTGGTTTTCGTCATAATGCTCTCCATGATCACGCTGTGTTCTGGTACGACCAGTATAGTCGCCCACTTTTCAGCCTGGACAATGAAGAGCAAAAGCGCCAGTAAAAAAGTGCTTTTTTTAGCGCGTTTCACCGTTACCGGTAAACAAGCGGCCATCGCGAACCAGCTCGCGCGGATAGCTGTTTTTAAGCCGCGAGCCCACTTTTTTCGCCATGCCTATTGGGAAGCCCTGCCAGGTCACTACCGCATCATCCCCGGACGGGGTTGTTTGTGGCCAGACATCGCGTCCGCGATACCACTCTTCCGCTTCCGCCTGGGTTAAGGCAAAGGTGTTGTGCTGGCCTGCCAGCGCGATCACCGCTTCATGCTGCCAGCGATAGCCTTTGTTGTGCGTCTCCGCCAGGCGCAGGCCAAGACGGGAGAAGCGCACTTTGCCGATCAGCGGCTCAATCTCTGTCGGGAATAACCACACCTCTTTATCTCGCTGCCACAGACGCAGACTGTCGTCCCAGAACAGGCCCGCCTGGTTAGCGGCGGCAGTAATCTGTTGGGCTTCGCGGGTTTTAAGGGGCGTGAACGGGAAGTTTCCGACCTTATATTTGGGAGCGGGCAGCGGTGCAACGGCGGCCTTTTTACGCAGGCGCGCCACGAAAAAGCCTTCGCAATCGTAAATATGCGGAAAGACGTGCAGGAAGCCTTCAGGCGTGACGCAGTCCCCGGCACTGGCGAACAGGTCGTTAAGCGGCAGGAATTCAACGGCATCCGGGTACTGCTCTTTCAGCCACAGACAAACGGCTTCGTTTTCGTCGCGGTTCAGGGTGCAGGTGGAGTAGACCAGCGTGCCGCCCGGACGCAGGGCGTGGAAGGCGCTGTCGATAAGCTCGCGCTGGGTGGCGGCGATCTCCAGGTTGCTGGCAACGGACCAGTTTTTCAGCGCATCGGGATCTTTTCGCACCACCCCTTCGCCGGAGCAGGGGGCGTCCAGCAGGATCGCATCGAAAGCTTCCGGCAGGGCGGCGCCAAACACGCGGCCATCGAAATGGGTGAGCGCCACGTTGCTGATCCCGCAGCGGCTGATATTCGCGTGCAGCACCTTAACGCGGCTGGCGGAGAACTCGTTGGCGAGGATCGCGCCCTGGTTGTTCATCCGCGCGGCGATCTGGGTGGTTTTGGAGCCGGGGGCGGCCGCCACGTCCATCACCCGGGCGGGCATATTGCCATCGGCAAACAGCGCAGCAACCGGCAGCATGGAGCTGGCTTCCTGAATATAGAAGAGCCCGCTCAGATGTTCTGCGGTACTGCCCAGCGGCAACGCCTCTTCGTCGTCACGCTCGATCCAGAATCCCTCTTCGCACCACGGCACAGGGGTGAGCTGCCAGCCGTAGGGGGCGACAAGCGTGAGAAAATCCGCCACGCTGATTTTCAGGGTATTGACGCGCAGGCTGCGGCGCAGCGGGCGCTGGCAGGCAGCGATAAACGCATCAAGAGAGAGAGGGTCAGGCAGAGCCTGGCGCATTTGTGCCAGAAATTCTTCTGGCAAATAGACGGAACGTTGAGACACGAGCGCACCACAGGGAGTCAAAGAGGCGCGCAGTGTACCACAAACGCTCCGGTGGGTTGACACCGGAGCGTAGGGGTTATCGTGGCAGGGCCGTTCCCCAGGTGCGCCACTCTTTCGGTTCGCTCTCCTGCAGCAGGAAGTGCTTGCCAGGCTGAGATTTCGGCGCGAGCGGGGTGCCAGGCGGCGTCGCAAAGGCGATACCGCCGCGGATAAACTGATTAAAGGTCCCGGTTTTCACCACCCCGCCGGTCAGGCCGAAGTCGAGCGAGTAGCCGGAGGCCAGCCAGAAGACGGAGTTGTTACGCACCAGGTGCTGATAGCGATCGCTGATACGCAGGGCTACCATCACCCGATCCGAGAGCGTCCCCAGCGACAGGCCGGTGACCGTACCCACTTCCATACCGCGGAACAGCACCGGTGTACCGATATCAAGGGATGCTGCATCCGGGACCTCCACCACAATGCTCAGGCCATCGAGATAGCGTGAATCGGTGATGGTCGCCTCCTGCAGCTCGAAGTCGCGGCGCGATTTACCCTGTCCGGGCTCCACGTTGATATAGGGCTGCAGAATGGTATCGAGATGCTCAACGCCCGCCGCGGAGATCTGCGGGGTGATGACCGAGAAGCGCGTCCCGGTGCGGGCGAAGTTGTCGACATATTCCGGGTAGAGCACCGCCGTGGCCTGCACTTCATTGCGGGCGGTGATCAGCTTCAGGCTCTGGACCTGCCCGATATCGATCCCCAGATAGCGTATCGGCATCCCTTCGGAGAGCTTGCCCGCGTCAAAGGCATGCAGGGTGATCTGACTGCCGACTGCACGCGCTGCGGTCTCAGAAGGATAGAGGATCCGCTTGTCGCCTTTACGCTGACTGGCGCTGGCCCCGCTCAGGTTGTCGAAGCTGATGGCCCCGCGCAGCGCGCGGGAGAGCGGAGAGGCCTGCACCGTCAGGCCGCTGCCGTTAAGCTGCACTTTGGCCCCGCCCTCAGCCCAGAACACGCTGTTGCTGGTCAACAGCTTGCGGTATTCCGGTTTGATATGCAGTTCGATATCAAAGGCATTGGCGCGCGGGCGCACCAGGATCACTTCACCCACTTCAAATTTACGATACAGCACCACCGAGCCCGCCTGCACATCCGGCAGGGTGTCGGCCACCAGCGTCAGGGTGGTGGTCGGCAGATCGCTCAGGCTGTTTTCCAGGGCTTTATCGAGATTGGCATACAGCGGATAGCTGTCGCGCATGGCGCCTTTCTCACCCGGCAGGATACGGATCCCGCCGCTGATCCACTCGCTGGCGCTGGCCGCCAGGAACTCGACGCCGTCGAGTCCGACTTTCACGTCCACCCGGCTGTTAACCACGAATTTACTGTCGCCATGCACCAGCTCGCGGTACTGCGGATCAATCGCCACCGCAAAGGTGACGCCTTTGCTGGTTAAGTTGCGCTCAAGCACCTGGCCAATCTGCACCCCGTGCAGAATCAGCGGCTGGCCGGCGTCGATGCCGTAGCTTTCCGGTGCGTTGAGGGTCACGGTCAGTACGCCGGGTTTTTGCAGCAGCGCCTTATCGGCCGGGGCGATGACAAACTGGTTAACCGGTTCGCCGCCGCCGGGAATGAGCTCAAACGTACTGCCGGTCAGCAGGCTGCTGACGCTGGGGTTGCTGAGCGTCAGTTTCGGCGTACGTAATTCTATGCGGGTGTTTTTACGCAGCAGATCGACCACGCTGGGGTCAACGGTCATCTCACCGGTTACCAGCCCGCCAGGGTTAAGCGTCATTTTGGTGAGCTGCCCGACCTGTAACCCCTGGTACATCAGCGGGGTGGAATCCTCCTTCAGGCCATCCGCCGAGGGGAGGGTGAGCTTCACAATCACGCCGCGCTGGCTGTGAGCCAGATCTTTATACAGGCCGAAATCATCTTCCTGGGTAGCGGGCTCAGAACCTTCCGGTGAATCGAAGGCGATTGCGCCGTTCACCAGCGCCGCCAGGCTCTCAAGCTTCACTTTGGCCCCGCTCAGGCTCAGGTCGGCATCCACGCCGGAGACGTTCCAGAACCGGCTGCCTTTTTTCACCAGCGAGGTAAAGCGTCGCTCAATCAGCACATCGATAACCACCCCCTGCTTGTTAGGGGTGATGGCGTAGTCATATACGCGGCCAACGGGGATCTTACGGAAATAGACCACCGAGCCGCTGTTTAAGGAGCCCAGATCCGCTGCATGCAGATGGATCATCAGATCGCCATTGTTAAGCCGGTATTTCGGCTGCGTGTCGAGGGCGGTAAAGTGATCCTTTGGCTCACCTTTGCCCGGCATCATGCCGATATAGTTACCCCCGACCAGCGCATCCAGCCCGGAGACGCCCGCCAGCGAGGCTTTGGGCGTAACCAGCCAGAACTGGGTCTCATCGCGCAGGGCATCTTTCATATCGGATTTGATGCTGGCGCGAACCTCAATTTTATTCAGGTTCTTGTCCAGGGAAACATCCTGGACGGTGCCCACCTCAACCCCCTGAAAACGGACGGGCGTTCGGCCTGCAACGATGCCGTCGGCGCTCTGGAAGTCAATGGTGATGGTATTGCCGCGATCTTCGTAGCTGGTCCAGATTAACCAGCCGGCGATCATCAGAGCGATAACCGGCAATAACCAGAATGGCGAAATACGACGTTTTGTTTTAACTCGCGCTTCAGTCGGCGAAGCTGGCGTTTCCTGACTCATGTGCATCCCAAAGTAAGCGGCTATCCAGCCATTCCACTGCAAGAATAGTCAAAATCACCGCAGAGCCGAAATAGAACGCTGCGGGTCCCATAGTAAAAGCAAGGAGCTGATCGCGATTGATCAGCGACATCATCAACGAAATAACAAACAGATCCAGCATTGACCAGCGGCCAATCCAGGTCACGAAACGCAACAACAGTATGCGGGTTCTCAGCCCCTGCTCACATTTGAAATGAATGCTCACGAGCAGAGTAAACATCACCACCACTTTGGTAAAGGGCACCAGAATACTGGCGATAAAGACGATCGCAGCCACGGCGATGTTGCTGTGGGCCAGCGAGACGATGCCCGACATAATGGTATCCTCCTGCCGCGCGCCGTTGACATAAATCACCGAAATCGGCAGCAGGTTAGCCGGGATCAGAAATATCAGCGAGGCGATGAGCGCCGCCCAGCATTTCTGCAGGCTGTTATGCCGCCGCAGGCGCAGGGGAATATGGCAGCGCGGACAGCGGCCCCGCGCGTCGGGCAGGCCGGTATAGTGGCAGCCCAGACAGACCCGCAGTGCCGGATCGTAGCGGGTGGCGGGGCGCTGCGGGTAGAAGCGCTCCCAGAGCTGCTCCACGTTGAGGTGAATCAGGGTCAGGACGCTCAATATCACCAGCGCGATAAAGGCGAACAGGCCAGAGCCCGGCTGCAGATAAGCGTAGTCCTGCACTTTGATTGAGGCCACGACGATCCCTACCTGGTAGATATCCAGCATCACCCACTCTTTGAGCTTCTCAAGCATCAGGAGCACCGGGCGAAGGTTCATACCCAGAATATTGCCGAACCACAGATAGGCTATCGCCGCCACCAGCACCACCGGCGCGCCGACGGTACAGAAGAGCACCATGGAGGCCGTCAGGGGATCGCCCTGGCGGGTCATCTGCCAGATCCCCTGCAACAGATTCGCGTCGATGCGCACGCCCAGCAGGTGCAGCTGAAGCAGGGGCTCGCTCCAGGCGAAGGGCATCAGCAGCATCATGGTCACGGCCATCGCCGCCAGCCGGGTCAGCGACCAGTCGCGGCCATCGCGGATTTTTGCGTTGCAGCGCGGGCAGAAAGCACTTTGGTATGATTTCATCTTTGGCAACGTAAAAAGCGTATCGCATTGCGGGCAACGCTGATAATGTGCACGAGGCAGCGCATCGCCGACCGTGTGCACAGTGATCTTTTTCGTCGGCATTATTTTCGGTGATTTAAGAGCCATCGGTCGCGCTAAAAAGGGATAGTTAATAGTTATCTTAACTCATGAATTGATTCATCTTGAGCATGAACGCAAATAATGCGTATTTTAATAGGCTATGCTGTAATTTTGTAAGACAACCAAGTGATTGAATAATGAACAAAACAGAATTCTACGCGGACTTAAACCGCGATTTCCAGGCATTGATGGCAGGTGAAACCAGTTTCCTGGCCACCCTGGCGAACACCAGCGCGTTACTCTTTGAACGTCTGTCCGATGTGAACTGGGCCGGTTTTTATCTGCTGGAAGGCGACACGCTGGTGCTGGGGCCGTTTCAGGGCAAACTGGCCTGCGTCCGTATCCCGGTTGGGCGCGGGGTTTGCGGTACGGCGGTAGCACAAAACCAGGTGCAGCGCGTGGATGACGTTCATGCGTTCGACGGGCATATCGCCTGCGACAGCGCCAGCAACGCTGAAATCGTGCTGCCACTGACTGTGGAGAATCAGATTATTGGTGTTCTGGACATCGACAGCACGGTCTTCAATCGCTTTACCCCCGAGGACGAACAGGGGCTGCGCGAGGTGGTAGGGAATCTGGAACAGGTTCTCGCCGCGACCGATTATCATAAATTCTTTGCGAGCGTCGCAGGATAATCAACGGATAACGTAGCATTTACGGATGGCGTCATTATAATGACGCCTGTTCATGCCTGCGGCTTGTCGGCAACGTCCGTTGTAATCAGGAAATTTCATGGAAAATCAACCTAAGTTGAATAGCAGTAAAGAAGTTATCGCGTTTTTGGCCGAACGTTTTCCTCAATGTTTTAGTGCCGAGGGCGAAGCTCGTCCCCTGAAAATTGGTATTTTTCAGGATCTGGTAGAGCGTGTTGAAGGTGAGATGAACCTCAGCAAAACCCAACTCCGCTCCGCCTTACGTCTTTATACTTCGAGCTGGCGTTACCTTTACGGTATTAAAGCGGGCGCAACGCGTGTTGACCTCGACGGCAACCCGTGCGGCGTGCTGGACGAGCAGCACGTAGAGCATGCGCGTAAGCAGCTTGAAGAAGCCAAAGCGCGCGTTCAGGCTCAGCGTGCTGAACAGCAGGCGAAAAAACGCGAAGCGGCTGCGGCCAATGGCCAGGAAGAAGCGCCTCGCCGTGAGCGCAAGCCACGTCCTGCACCGCGTCGCAAAGAGAATACCGAGCGTAAGCCTCGTGCTGAGCAACCGGCAAAAGCCCCGCGTGCGCCTCGTGAAGAGCCGCGCCACACTCCGGTTTCTGACATTAACGCCCTGAGCGTCGGTCAGTCTCTGAAGGTAAAAGCGGGTAACAATGCTATGGATGCCACCGTACAGGAAATCACCAAAGATGGCGTTCGTGTACAGCTGACTTCTGGTCTGTCAATGATTGTACGCGCAGAACACTTGTTGTTCTAAAACGGAGGCCAAGCCCGGCATGAACACATTTTTTAAGCTCACCGCGCTGGCTGGCCTGTTTGCGATAACAGGCCACGCTTTCGCTGTGGACGAGATTACGCGTGTCGATCAGATTCCGGTTCTGAAGGAAGAGACTCAGCACGCGACGGTGAGTGAGCGCGTCACGTCGCGCTTCACCCGTTCGCACTATCGTCAGTTCGATCTCGACCAGGCTTTTTCGACAAAAATTTTCGACCGCTATCTGAACCTGCTGGACTACAGCCATAACGTCCTGCTGGCGAGCGATGTCGAACAATTTGCCAAAAAGCAGACCCAGGTCGGGGATGAGTTACGCAGCGGCAAGCTGGACCTGTTCTACGACCTGTATAATCTGTCGCAGAAACGCCGTTTTGAGCGCTATCAATACGCGCTTAAGGTGCTTGAACGTCCAATGGACTTCACGGGTAACGACACCTTTAATCTTGACCGCAGCAAGTCGCCGTGGCCAAAAGATGAAGCCGAGCTGAATCAGCTGTGGGACAGCAAAGTTAAGTATGACGAGCTGAGCCTCAAACTCACCGGTAAGGATGAGAAAGAGATCCGCGAAACGCTGACCCGCCGCTACAAATTTGCTATTCGTCGCCTGGCGCAGACCAACAGTGAAGATGTTTTCTCGCTGGCGATGACCGCCTTCGCGCACGAAATCGATCCGCATACTAACTATCTCTCTCCGCGCAACACCGAGCAGTTCAACACCGAGATGAGCCTCTCCCTTGAAGGGATCGGCGCGGTGCTGCAGATGGACGACGATTACACCGTGATTAACTCCATGGTTGCCGGCGGTCCGGCTGCCAAAAGCAAGGCGATAAGCGTAGGCGATCGCATTGTGGGTGTCGGTCAGGTTGGTCAGAGCATGGTCGATGTCATCGGCTGGCGTCTGGATGATGTGGTTGCCCTGATCAAAGGGCCGAAAGGCAGTAAAGTCCGTCTGGAAATTCTGCCAGCGGGTAAAGGCACCAAGACCCGTATCGTTACCCTGACCCGCGAGCGCATCCGTCTGGAAGATCGCGCGGTGAAAATGTCGGTGAAAACCGTGGGTAAAGACAAGGTTGGCGTGCTGGATATTCCTGGTTTCTATGTGGGCCTGACGGACGACGTCAAAGTCCAACTGCAGAAACTGGAAAAACAGAACGTTAAGAGCGTAATTATCGATCTGCGTAGCAACGGCGGTGGCGCCCTGACCGAGGCGGTTTCGCTTTCGGGCCTGTTTATCCCGTCCGGCCCGGTGGTACAGGTTCGCGACAATAACGGTAAAGTGCGTGAAGACGCGGATACCGATGGCGTTGTCTACTACAAAGGGCCGCTGGTGGTGATGGTCGATCGCTTCAGTGCTTCGGCCTCAGAGATCTTTGCTGCCGCCATGCAGGATTATGGCCGCGCGCTGATTGTTGGCGAACCGACCTTCGGTAAGGGTACGGTACAGCAGTATCGCTCCCTGAACCGTATTTACGATCAGATGCTGCGTCCGGAATGGCCAGCGCTGGGCTCGGTGCAGTACACCATTCAGAAGTTCTACCGCGTGAATGGCGGCAGTACCCAGCGTAAAGGCGTGACTCCGGATATCATCATGCCGACGGGCAACGAAGAGACCGAAACAGGTGAGAAGTTTGAAGATAACGCGTTGCCGTGGGATAGCGTAAACGCTGCCACCTTCGTGAAGTCGGGCGACATGACTCCGTTTGGTCCGGCGCTGCTGAAGCAGCATGACGATCGCATTGCCAAAGATCCTGAGTTCCAGTACATCATCAAAGATATTGCCCGCTTTAACGCCCTGAAGGCGAAACGCAATATCGTCTCTCTGAACTACGCGCAGCGTCTGAAAGAGAACGAAGAGGATGATGCAACGCGTCTGGCGCGGATCAACGACCGCTTCAAACGCGAAGGAAAGCCAGCCCTCAAAAAACTGGATGACCTGCCGAAGGATTATCAGGAGCCGGATCCCTATCTTGATGAGACGGTAAAAATCGCTATCGATCTGGCGAAACTGGAAAAAGATAAGCCAGCCGGGAATCCCGCTCCGGCTAAATAATCTCCCCTGACAGGCACAAGAAATTGTGCCTGTTTTTTTGTTAACCGCATCCTGCCGTCAGGCATTCCTTTTATTGTGTAAAGTTGTGTCTTTCTGGTGACTTACGCCGCTGCAATCCTTGAAAATATACGGAATACCCATACGATGTGGGTAATCGCATAGTGCGTTTTGTTAAACTGAGGTTAAAAGAATATTATGATGCGAATCGCGCTCTTCCTGCTCACCAACCTGGCGGTCATGGTGGTATTCGGGCTGGTGCTCAGCCTGACAGGAATTCAGTCGAGCAGCGTTCAGGGTTTGTTAATTATGGCGCTGCTGTTTGGTTTTGGTGGCTCCTTTATCTCACTGCTGATGTCCAAGTGGATGGCACTTAAGTCCGTTGGCGGCGAGGTTATTGAGCAACCGCGTAACGATATGGAACAGTGGTTGATGACCACCGTTGCTAACCAGTCCCGTCAGGCGGGTATCGCCATGCCGCAGGTGGCGATCTATCACGCGCCGGATATCAACGCCTTCGCCACCGGCGCGCGTCGCGACGCCTCTCTGGTTGCGGTGAGTACCGGCCTGTTGCAGAACATGAGCCGTGATGAAGCCGAAGCGGTTATCGCCCACGAGATCAGTCACATTGCGAACGGCGATATGGTGACCATGACCCTGATTCAGGGTGTCGTGAACACCTTCGTTATCTTTATCTCGCGTATTATTGCCCAGATTGCCGCAGGCTTTATGGGGGGCGATCGTGAGGAAGGCGAATCAAGTAACGGTAACCCACTGATCTACTTCGCGGTCTCTATGGTGCTGGAGCTGGTATTTGGTATTCTGGCAAGCATCATCACCATGTGGTTCTCCCGTCACCGTGAATTCCATGCGGATGCGGGTTCAGCCAAACTGGTGGGACGCGAGAAGATGATTGCTGCGCTGCAGCGTCTGAAAACCAGCTATGAACCGCAGGAAGCCTCAAGCATGATGGCATTCTGCATCAACGGTAAATCAAAATCCCTGAGCGAGCTGTTTATGTCTCACCCGCCGCTGGATAAGCGTATCGCAGCGCTGCGTAACGGTGAATACCTGAAATAACGGCCTCGGTTTGCTAATAAAAAAGCGCGTCCAAAGACGCGCTTTTTTTATGGCTGTGAATGAGGCTGGGTCACCCGCAACCCGCTGATGATGGCCGCGACGGTGGCCAGCGTGCCGGCGGTCAACAGCGCCAGATGCGTGCCGCTTTGTCCGGCCAGGTTGAACATCAACGCCACCAGTGCCGCGCCGGTACTCTGTCCCAGCAGGCGGGCAGTGCCCAGCATCCCACTGGCGCCGCCGCTGCGGTGGCGAGGCGCTGCCGTAACAATGGTATGGTTATTCGGTGACTGAAACAGGCCAAAGCCCGCCCCGCACAGCACCATCCGCCAGATAATATCCAGATCGTGAGGTGCCGCAGGCAGCAGGGCGAGAGCGAAAAGACCTGTCGCCATCACCACCAGTCCCAGCGCGCCCAGTAACCCCGCATGTACCCGCTCAATCAGATGGCCCGCCAGCGGAGCCATTACCATGGTCGCCAGAGGCCAGGGCGTTAACAGCAGGCCCGTTTCCACTTCCGAGCGGCCAATCACGCTTTGCAGGAAGAAGGGCAGAGAAACCATCGCCAGCATCTGTGCGCAGAAGGAGCAGATAGAGGTGCAGATAGAGAGGGAGAAGAGCGGAATACGCAGCAGATCTACCGGCAGTAACGGCACCGGCAGTGCCAGCTGGCGACGCACGAAGAAGAAGCCTACCACCAGCAGCGCCACGACCTCGCCCGCAATCAGCATCAGCGACTGTCCCTGAGCGAAGCCGCTCAGGGCGGTGATCAGCAGGCCAAAGGTGAGGGCGTTCATCACCGCGCTCGGAAGATCGAATTTTGGCATGCTGCTTTTCGCGCCATTGGCCGGTAAAAAACGCAGGGCGAACAGCAACGCCACGATCCCAAGTGGAACGTTAATTAAAAATAGCCACTGCCAGGACGCGACCGAGAGGATCGCTGCGGCGATAGTTGGGCCCGCCGCAGACGACACGGCAACAATAAAGGAGTTGATCCCCATCCCCCGGCCCAGATGTCGCTGAGGATAGATAAGACGGATCAACGCGGTATTCACACTCATCAGCGCCGCACCGCCGAACCCCTGCATGATACGCGCCAGCGTCAGCATGTGCAGCGTATCTGAAAGGGCGCAGAAAAGGGAGGTCAGCGTAAATACCGCCAGCCCGCACTGATAAACCCGGCGGTAGCCAAACATATCCCCGAGGAACGAGAACGAGAGCAGCGAGATAACAATGGCTATCTGGTAGGCGTTAACAATCCAGATTGAGCTGGCCGGGGAGGCATTCAGGTCGCTGGCAATGGTTGGCAGGGCGACATTGGCGATAGCGCCATCCAGTACAGCCATTGAAATACCGATAATAATGGTTGCAATGGCACCATAACGTTGCGGCAGCGGCAGGCCGTCTTTGGGGAGAGTCGTCATGAAAATTAATTAGCATTGGAGGTTATTATTAACAGGGTAAGGATATTATCACTGTTATTTCTGTTGTGTGTCGCAGATTTGTAACCAGGTAAGCCAGGATTGATTGCAGCAACGCCGGAGCGAATTTATAATAAAAACCGGTTCTGAATTTTATAAAACACTTGCGTTGAGGTGATTAATGGCAATCGCGGATTTGGATAAACAGCCAGATTCTGTTTCATCCGTGTTAAAGGTGTTCGGCATCCTGCAGGCGCTTGGTGAAGAGCGCGAAATCGGTATTACTGAGCTGTCCCAGCGTGTAATGATGTCAAAAAGCACCGTTTATCGCTTTTTACAGACCATGAAATCACTGGGTTATGTTGCTCAGGAGGGCGAGTCCGAAAAGTACTCCCTGACCCTGAAGTTATTTGAACTGGGCGCTCGTGCGCTGCAGAACGTCGATCTGATCCGCAGCGCGGATATTCAGATGCGCGAACTCTCCCGTCTGACGAAAGAGACGGTGCACCTGGGGGCGCTGGATGAAGACAGTATCGTCTATATCCATAAAATTGATTCCATGTATAACCTGCGTATGTACTCACGCATTGGCCGCCGCAACCCGCTCTACAGTACCGCTATCGGTAAAGTTCTGCTGGCATGGCGCGACCGTGATGAAGTGAAGCAGATCCTCGAGAACGTGGAGTACAAACGCAGCACTGAGCGCACCATTACCACCACCGAAGAGCTGTTGCAGGTGCTGGATAAAGTCCGTGAACAAGGTTATGGCGAAGATAACCAGGAGCAGGAAGAAGGCTTGCGCTGCATCGGCGTTCCGGTATTTGACCGTTTCGGTGTGGTCATTGCCGGCCTGAGTATCTCCTTCCCGACGCTGCGTTTCTCTGAAGAGCATCTGCACGAGTATGTTGAAATGCTGCACACAGCGGCGCGTAAGATTTCTGAACAGATGGGTTACAACGACTATCCGTTCTGATTGAAAGCGCGATAAAAAAACGCGGCCTTATGGCGGCGTTTTTTTATGCAAGGGATCAGCCGTTATCGATCACTGTCTCGCTCTTTCGCAGGAGCGGGCAGCGAGAGAGGCCGATAATACCGCTGTCTGAATGAATATACTGCGCCGTGCTGACGCCGCGCGCGGTGAGATACTGGCACTGGATCCCGAGCCCGCCCGCATTCTCTTTACTGCCGATCAAGACACCGTAGCCTGCGAGCAGTATACCCGTCCAGACCAGTGCTATAACAATCAATGTGCGAATAAAAAAGCGCATCATTACCTCATTTTTTGAATAACTGCCGCTTAGCGTAATCGATACACTTACTTTAACAAGTCTATGATTCCGAAAGCATCGCCTTCGCGTTACAGTTAGGCATGGTTTAAGTTGCGCATGATAACCTGGCATCAGGCAGTTACGGTACGGAGAGTGGAGTGAAGAAAATACGCTGGGTTATTCTGGTCTTAGTGTTAGTGGCCTGTGTTTTACTTTGGACGCAGACCATCAATGTGATGTGCGACCAGGATGTACAGTTCTTTAGCGGTATTTGTTCTATCAATAAGTTTATCCCCTGGTAGTTGTCATTTTTATCGCAAGTGATTTCCTTCCTTAACGCGAGTGGTAAAATAGGCGCTTTTATGGGGGAGTGAAATGGGTGAGTTAGTAAATTCCGGGATGTTCAGCGTGGCATCTCTGGCGATCTCGATCGTACTGCTGGTTGCGGGTCTGGTGCTGTGGTTTTTTGTCAATCGCGCGAGCTCCCGTACCAACGAGCAGATCGAACTGCTAGAGAAGTTAGTCGACCTGCAGAAACGACAGAATGTCCTGCTGCGTCGCCTGTGCGAAGCCAATGAGCCGGAAGAGAAAGAGGTACCAAAAGCGCCAGAAGAGACGGCTAAGAGCCAGGACGATGACTTTATTCGTCTGGTAGCCGAACGCTAATCGGTCAGGGGAGGTATGTATGGCCTGGCGTAATCCCTGGTATAATCCCTCCCTTGCACACCATACCCCGCAGGGTTTCCGCAATCCGGATGCCCCTGTTCGTCAACCCGGCGATGTTGAACGCTGGCGCAAGGCGCGAAAAGCCGCCGGGTTGCCAAAACCCCCTTCAGAAGGCTATGACGCCTTTATCCGCCAGTGGTGGCAACCCGTTACGCTCAACACCCTGGAAGAAGATGGTGTCTGGTGGCTGGGCCACGCCAGCCTGCTGCTACGCCTGAACGGAAAATATATCCTTACCGATCCGGTCTTTTCCCGGCGCGCCTCGCCGGTGCTGTTTGCCGGACCGATACGAAAAACGCCTCCGGTGATGAGTGTCGCGGCGCTTCCAGTCCTTGATGCTGTTGTTATTTCCCATAACCATTTCGATCACCTGGACTCGGCCACGGTGCGCCAGCTTGTGCATCGTTTTCCGCAGCTGACCTTTTTTGTGCCTTTAGGTCTTGGGGCGTGGTGCCGCCGCCGCGGGGCGAAACAGGTTATTGAACTGGACTGGTGGCAAAGCTATGTTTTCGAAGGGCTGGTGTTTACCGCCGTGCCGGCACAGCACTGGAGCATGCGTAGCCTCTGGGATCGCGATCGCTCGTTATGGTGTGGCTGGGTCTTTGAGAGCGGGCAGCAGCGCTTCTGGTTTAGCGGCGATACCGGTTATACTCCGGAACTGTTAACCATTCCGGAGCGACTGGGAAAAGTGGATGCCGCCGCTATACCTGTCGGAGCCTATGCACCACGTTGGTTCATGTCGATTCATCATATGGATCCGCAGGCGGCGGTGAAGCTCTGGCAACAGCTGGGCATGCCGCTGGCGATCCCGATCCACTGGGGTGTCTTTGAACTGGCGGATGAATCACTGGATGAGCCTGTCAGAGAGCTCGCGCAGGCACTGGCAGAGTTATCCCCGCGCAGCGATAACTTTCATCCGCTGCGCATTGGTCAATATTTATCCTTGTAAACGAATACTTGTTCAATTAGCGAATATTTTTTATTAAATCGACGGTTGTCATATTTTATTTTAATCGAAACGTTTTGATTGCCTTTTTTTGAGGCAGGTTCATAAAAATATCATTATTTTGGTGCATAGCGGATTACCGGTTTAGGTGTATATAACTTAAACAAGCGAACCGATATACAATGTTTTTTTCCTGAAACAATCCCTTGTCGTTACGATCAATTCAGCATAACTTTTCACGAAAAGTTCTAAATGAAATAGCGACCACAGAAATTCTGGCGCGCTTGCTGGACGATATGAAGTTATTGAGCTAATGTAAAAAAGTCTTTGATAACAGCGCTTATCCTGACAGCGACTGGGCAGGCAACATTTTGGTCTGGTATACACTGAACGTGCATTACTGTGCAGATTGTGGCAAGTCAGTCTCGGAATTTGTGCGGCTGATCGAGACACCTTTAAAAATGGCTTGCCATTATTTAAGTTGTATGTGATAACACGGTTTGGGTCAAACGAGGTACAGTTCTGTTTATGTGTGGCATTTTCAGTAAAGAAGTCCTGAGTAAACACGTTGTCGTTGAATACCGCTTCTCTGCCGAACCTTATATTAGTGCCTCATGCAGTAATGTCTCAGTTTTATCTCAGTTAATGCCCACGGGCTAAGAAAACATTCTAAGGAATTTTGCAAATGGCAAAGATCAAAGGTCAAGTTAAGTGGTTCAACGAGTCTAAAGGTTTTGGTTTCATTACTCCTGCTGACGGCAGCAAAGATGTATTCGTACATTTCTCTGCAATCCAGGGTAACGGCTTCAAAACTCTGGCTGAAGGCCAGAACGTTGAGTTCGAAATTCAGGACGGCCAGAAAGGTCCGGCTGCTGTTAACGTAACCGCTATCTGATCGAACCCCTGCCTGATCTGAAGCGTCACGACGTTTCAGTTGCAGAGATATAAAGCCTCGCCTGTGCGGGGCTTTTTAATGGATATTTTTCAAAGTGTTACCACATGCGTCGCTGTTAGCAGTTTGTTTCAAAGCTGCGAGAGTATTAGCATTGTTTTCACCCTCGCGGCTCAAATTTGCCGTTAAATCAGGGCGTTGTTACTCAGCCCTGGAGCCCTGGTGAAAAAGAAACCCGTCAATCCCGCAGCAAACTTCACCCCGTTACGTTTTGCTCTCCTCTGTCTGGTGATTTTAGGCAGCCTTCTCTTTCTTCTTGGTCGTGTCGCCTGGTTGCAGATCGTTAAACCCGATCCGCTGGTTAAGCAGGAGGATATGCGCTCCCTGCGCGAGGTCGCCATCAATGCCCCCAGAGGGATGATTATGGACAGGGAGGGGAGACCGCTGGCCGTGAGTGTGCCGGTGCGGGCCGTGTGGGCGGATCCGAAAACGGTGCTGGCAAAAGGGGGAGTGGGTTTTGACACGCGTTGGCAGGCATTAGCCAGTGCGCTGCATCTGTCGCTCCCCACGCTTGCGGCGCGCATCAACAGCAATCCATATGGCCGTTTTATCTATCTGGCCCGCCAGGTGGATCCGGCTCAGGCCCAGTGGATCGCTAAACTCCGGCTGCCTGGTATCAGCCTGCGTGATGAGTCGCGCCGTTTTTACCCGGCCGGACACGTGGCAGCTAACCTGATCGGCTTTACCAATATCGACGGTCAGGGCATCGAAGGGATCGAGAAAAGTTTTAATGCCCAGCTCACCGGCAAACCCGGTCTGCGCCGCGTGCGTGAGGATCGCTACGGACGCGTGATCGAAAATATTACCGAAGTACCGCCCGTTCCGGCGCACAACATCCAGTTAAGCATTGATGAACGGCTGCAGACGATTACGGAAGATGCGCTGGACAATGCTGTCGCCTGGAATAAAGCGGAGTCGGGGGCAGCGGTGCTGATCAACATCCAGACTGGGGAGATCCTGGCGATGGCCAACTACCCGGATTTCAATCCCAATAACCGCGAGGGTGCCACGCTGAACGATTTTCGTAATCGTGCCATCAGCGACACCTTTGAACCCGGCTCTACCGTTAAGCCGCTGGTGCTAATGACAGCCCTGCAGCAGGGGCTGGTGCAGCCAGACAGCGTGATCGACACCCATCCTTATACCCTGGCCGGACACCGTATCCGCGACGTCGGTTACTACCCGGAGCTGACGCTGACCGGCATTCTGCAAAAATCGAGCGACACGGGTGTGTCGCGCCTGTCGCTGGCGATGCCGATCCAGCGGCTGCTGGATACCTACCACGGGTTTGGTTTTGGTCGTTCCACCGGTCTCGGATTGACGGGGGAGAGCAGCGGCCTGCTGCCGGAGCGTAAATTCTGGAGCCAGCTCGATCGCGCCACCTTTGCCTTCGGCTACGGCCTGATGGTCACGCCGTTGCAGCTCGCCCACGTCTACGCCACCATCGGCAGCTATGGCCTGGAGCGTCCACTCTCTATCACCCGCATCGATCCGCCGGTTATCGGTACCCAGGTGATGCCCGCGTCGATTGTGAAGGAGGTGGAACATATGATGGAAAGCGTGGCGCTGCCGGGTGGGGGCGGCATCAAAGCCGCGGTGCGCGACTACCGGGTGGCGGTGAAAACCGGCACCGCGAAGAAAATCGACGATGGCGGTAATTATGTCGACAAATATGTGGCCTATACTGCCGGCGTCGCGCCCGCCAGCCGCCCTGTATTTGCCCTGGCGGTGGTGATTAACGATCCGCAAAACGGCGCCTATTACGGCGGGGCGGTTTCGGCACCGGTTTTCAGCCAGATTATGGGCGACGTGCTGCGCATCGAAAACATCAAGCCGGATGGACTCCCGGCCGATTCCAGCCACCTCATCGTAATGCGTTAAGGCCGTTTTATAGCAGGGCGATTAGCGGTACACTTTCGCCCTTTATGATTGCCCGGAGTTCCCATGACATTCTGCTGTCCTCTTTGCCACGCGCCGCTCGCCCATACGGATAAAAGTTACGCCTGCCCACAGGGGCATCGGTTCGATATGGCGAAAGAGGGCTATGTCAATCTGCTGCCGGTCCAGCACAAGCGATCGCGCGATCCGGGCGACAGTGCAGAGATGATGCAGGCGCGCAGGGCCTTTCTCGATGCCGGACACTATCAGCCCCTGCGTGACGCGGTAGCCGGTAAGCTGGCGGCCTTGCTGCCGGATGGCGCGACCTCGCTGCTTGATATTGGCTGTGGCGAAGGCTATTACACATCGGCCTTTGCCCAAACCGCGCAGGAAAAGGGCGCGACCACCTTTGGTCTGGATGTCTCAAAATCTGCCATCCGCGCGGCGGCTAAACGCTATTCAGAGGTGACGTTCTGTGTGGCCTCCAGCCATCGTCTGCCTTTTGAAGAGAACAGTATGGATGCGGTAGTCCGCATCTACGCCCCCTGCAAAGGCGAGGAGCTGGCGCGGGTGGTAAAAGAGGGCGGCTGGGTGATCACCGTGACGCCAGGACCGCGTCACCTGATGGAGCTGAAAGAGCTGATTTACAGTGAAGTTCTGCTGCATGCGCCGCATTCGGAGCAGCTGGAGGGTTTTGCCCTGAAAGAGGCGCTGTCGCTGGCCTATAACATGTCAGTGACTGGAAAAGAGGCGGTAGCGCTTTTGCAGATGACCCCGTTTGCATGGCGGGCAAAGCCGGAGGTGTGGGAGGCGCTGGCAAAACAGACGCATTTCAGCTGCCAGACCGATTTTAGTATCCACTGCTGGCAGCGAGTCAGTTAACCGGCGAAGTGGCTCCACATAATTTGTGCGCCAATGCCGATCAAGACGATACCGCCGAGGATCTCGGCGCGTTTCCCTAACAGCGGGCCAATAAAACGGCCAATCATCATGCCCAGGGTAGACATAATAAAGGTCGCGCAGCCAATCGCCAGCGCGGTGGCAATGATGTTGACCTGCAGGAAAGCCAGGCCGACGCCGACCGCCATCGCATCCAGACTGGTAGCTATAGCGGTTGTCACCAGCAGCCAGAAGCCGTGACGCTGAATCGGCTCATCGTCCTCGACATCATTCCGAATGCCTTCGATAACCATACGTCCGCCGAGGAAGGTCAGAAGTATAAAGGCGATCCAGTGGTTCCACTCCAGCACGAACTGGCTGGCGAGCATCCCCAGCCCCCAGCCAATCAGCGGGGTCAGGGTTTCGATAGCACCAAAGATAAGACCGGTACGCAGGGCTTCAGAGAACTTAGGTTTATGCAGCGTGGCACCTTTGCCCATGGAAGCGGCGAATGCATCCATCGACATGCCAAAGGCCAGGAGAAGTGTTGCAGAGAGGTTCATCAGCGCGTCCAGACCGGGGATATCCATATGACACATCACTGCCCCCAGTAAACAGCAGTCGATGCGTCTATGGTCTCGCCTGATCCTTCTGCTGTGCAGAAAAATCCGTACGTGCCACGTTTTGCAACGAGTATGTTGACACGTACATTTCCGTTAAACCGGAAATCGGCTACTCCCCAACGACGGGCGCAACCTTAACATATTTTGAGAATATAAAACAACTACAGGGGAGTATTATTCAGATTAGTTTTTGATAACGATTTTCATTTAGAAATTGATGTGAAGATAACGTTAATAATAGCCCGTAAATGTCGCGTAATAATATAGCTTTGGCTATATAACACTGTGAAAAACATAGCGAAATATAGCCAGTGCTATTTTTGTATCTTATTGAGTCTTAACCAATAATTTGTATATCTTCTCCAGATCGTCAATATTTCTTACCCGGATAAGCAAACGTCGCTGCTCTAATTGCATCACCAGCACGCCGTCTTCTGATAAATTCATCTCTTTAATGCGGTTATATTCTATCCAGACATTGGCGAAAAAGAATCCAGTGGATTTGAAGATTATTTTCGGCGCCCGGATCCAGAACAGGTAAAACCCCATTAATGCCAGGGCAGATAATAACCATGTGGTCAGTAATGCCCCCTGGCTCATCACGTTGTTATAGATAAGGATCAGCAGCAGACCGGTAAAGATGATGGCATCAACGCGACCGCGGCGCAGAAGGGGGATTGAGAGCAACGTCGCGCCGTTGCGGCGGGGCATGATCAATTCGTCGTAGAGGGCATACGCCAGAAGGGCAACAATAAAGACAACCAGTACGATGTCCGTGACCGTCATTCATCCTCCGGATAAAAAAACGGGGGCGTTCATGCCCCCGGTGTATTCACAAAAAAATTACAGACCCAGCAGACCGATAGCGTAACCGACGATACCGATAACGAAGAAGCCGACGATGATCCACAGCGCATTGACCTTTTTACGCAGCAGCCACATACAGGCAAAGGTCAGCAGCAGCGGCACCAGGCCCGGCATCAGCTGGTCAAGAATGGTTTGCACGGTGGTCACACGGGTCTGGCCATCCTGACCGGTGATGGTTGACACCACCAGCGGGATGTTAACGTGCGTCCACTTGTTAACCAGCGCCCCCATGACAAACAGGCCGAGGATTGACGCCCCCTCAGTCAGTTTCTGCAGGAAGCCGCCGCCCATATCCTGGACGATATCCACGCCCTTACGGTAGCCATAGGCCACGCCGTAGTAACGGGTTGCCAGACGTACCACGTTAAACAGGATAAAGAAGAGCAGAGGACCCAGCAGGCTGCCGCTCATGGCGATACCCGCACCGAGCGCGGCGAAGACCGGACGCACGGTACCCCAGAAGATCGGGTCACCTACGCCCGCCAGCGGCCCCATCAGACCCACTTTGATACCGTTGATGGCACCATCGTCAATCTCTGCGCCGTTAGCACGCTGCTCTTCCATCGCCAGCGTTACGCCCAGAACCGGCGCTGCAACGTAAGGATGGGTGTTGAAGAATTCCAGGTGACGTTTAATCGCCTGACGACGCGCTTCGTTGTTCTCGGGATACAGACGTTTGATTGCCGGTACCATAGAGAAGCAGAAGCCCAGCGCCTGCATACGTTCGAAGTTCCATGAACCCTGGAACAGGTTTGAACGGATAAACACGCCACGAATATCACCCGAAGTCAGTTTTTTCTGAGGGGTAGTTTTAGTCATATCAACCATTTCGCTCACCTGCTAGTCCAGTTCGTTATCGAGATCGTTATTACCAGCAACCTGTGCACTACCGGCTACGCGGTTATATTTCGGGCTGAGCTGGATGTAGAGGATAGCCATTACCGCACCAATCACACCCAGTGCCACCAGGTTGAAGTTGGTGAATGCCGCGGTAACGAAGCCGAGATAGAAGAACGGCATCAGGTAGCCTGCGCGCATCATGTTGATGACCATCGCATAACCGACGACCACGATCATGCCGCCTGCAATGTTCAGACCGCTGGTGACCACTTCAGGAATGGCGTTCAGCATGCCCTGGACTTCACTGGTACCGACGGAGATTGCCACGATAACCGCCGGGATAGCGATACGCATGGCCTGCAGGAACAGGGACGAGACATGGATCCACGACAGCGCCGTCAGGTTGCCATTCTCCGCCGCCTTATCTGCCGCATGCTGGAATGCAACGGTGATAGTACGCACGATGATGGTCAGAACCTGGCCTGCTGCAGCCAGTGGGATAGCCAGCGCGATACCGGCACCGATATTTTGATGGCCGGCGATGACCAGCACGGTAGAGATGATGGAGGCGAGAGCCGCATCCGGCGCAACGGCCGCACCGATGTTCATCCAGCCCAGGGCGATCATTTCCAGGGTACCACCGATGATGATACCGGTTTTCATATCGCCGAGAACGGCGCCGATTAACGTACAGGCGACCAGCGGACGGTGAAACTGAAATTCATCTAGTACGGATTCCATACCCGCTATACACGCGACGATGAACACCAGCACAATCTGAAGAGTGGTAATCTCCATTGTACTTCTCCTATAGCTTTAACAGACTTAAGTGTGAAATTTGTCAACCAGCGCCGGCTTATTTCGCCACTTTGCTGATCAGATCCATCATTTTCAGTTTCGGGTCGGTAGAGACTTTACGGACTTCAAGCTCGATCCCGCGATCGTTAAGTTTCCTGAACGCTTCGATATCTTTTTCGTCCACCGACACCGCATTGTTCACCTGCGTTTTGCCCTGACGGTAAGCCATACCACCGATGTTCACGGAGGTGATTTTTACCCCTTCCTCAACAATACGTTCGACATCTGTTGGGTTGGTAAACAGCAGCATCACACGCTCACCCGCATATTTCGGGTTGTTGTAAACGCGGATCATCTTGGCGACATCCACCACGTGCGCGGTTACGCCCGGCGGGGCCACCTGGGTAAGGAGAGTTTTACGAACCGTATCAGCGGCGACTTCATCGCTGACCACAATGATGCGCTGGACGTTGGTCTCTTTGGTCCAGCGGGTAGCCACCTGGCCGTGAATCAGACGGTCGTCGATACGCGCCAGGCCAATCTGCATGTAATCGTTCGGGCCCATCGGCTTAAGCGGGGCGGCGGCTTTCGGGGCAGCAGCCGGGGCAGGGGCCGCCGCCGGAGCGACGTTTTCTGTAGGTTTCGCTTTCAGCGCTTTCACGCCTTCACGACCGGTTTCGACAGCCAGGGCAACCAGCTCGTCAAAGCTTGGGTTGTCATCGCGGGCCATCAGCGTTTCGACCAACATGGGGATGTTAACCCCGGCAACAACCTCATGCTGCTCTTTATCAACCACAATGCGGCTTGCCGCGTTAAACGGACTGCCGCCCCAGGTATCAACAAGGAACAGCACGCCGCTACTGGTATCCAGATTTGCCAGTTGAGCGGTATATTTTTCTATCAGCGTCTCAGCATTTTCACCGGGAACGAAATCGATCCAACCGACGTTTTCCTGTTCGCCTAAAAGCATTTCTGCGGTTTTAAGTAACTGCTCTGCAGCCCAACCATGTGTGCCTATAACAATAGCAATAGTCACTTGCTACCTCCTTTTATTATCGTTAATGCCCCCGGGTGAGAGGAGCATTAGAGATCATCTTCGAAAGAACGAATCGATTCAGATAAGGGTTAGAGTTCAATTAACTAAGACTTACGCGATTTATTTTAGACATCGAAAAAATAATTTATGTGATGAAGATCCGTAATTTAGCCTAAGCCAATGAGATATTTCTGTGATCAAAAAAAGCACGGAAACATCTGTTTGCAAAGGAAAGTAAATCTTTGCCAAAGAGCTCAGGTCTCTGATATGTTTACCATCCGTTTAATTGTCAGGAGTATGGGGCAGTAGCCCACTGTATGGACCGTCACCGACGCCAGTCACACACCCGGCCAGCTCTGGCCAGCCTTATCGGCGATTCGCGCCACTCACTGTTTACGTTCTTTACCGCTTCGCCCGACCTTTTCGCGGCGCCGTTTTGCCATTCCTTTAGCAGGAGCTTGTCATGGAATTCTTAATGGACCCGCAAATCTGGGTAGGATTGCTCACGCTGGTGGTACTTGAGATCGTTCTCGGTATCGATAACCTCGTGTTTATCGCGATCCTTGCGGATAAACTTCCACCTAAACAACGTGATAAAGCACGTTTAATCGGTCTGTCGCTGGCGCTGATTATGCGTCTTGCGCTGCTGTCGGTGATCTCATGGATGGTTACGCTTACGCAACCGCTGTTCACTGCCTTCAACTTCACCTTCTCAGGGCGCGACCTGATCATGCTGCTGGGGGGGATATTCCTGCTCTTCAAAGCCACAACCGAGCTCCATGAACGGCTGGAAAACCGCCAGCACGACGACGGACACGGTAAAGGCTATGCCAGCTTCTGGGTAGTGGTACTGCAAATCGTGGTACTGGACGCGGTCTTCTCCCTCGACGCGGTCATTACCGCTGTCGGTATGGTGAATCATCTGCCGGTGATGATGGCGGCCGTGATCATCGCGATGGCGGTGATGCTACTCGCCTCGAAGCCGTTGACGCGATTCGTTAACCAGCATCCGACCGTGGTGGTGCTCTGTCTGAGCTTCCTGCTGATGATCGGTTTGAGCCTGGTGGCAGAAGGTTTCGGCTTCCATATTCCGAAAGGCTATCTGTACGCCGCAATTGGTTTCTCCATCATTATAGAGCTGTTTAACCAGATTGCCCGTCGCAACTTTATTCGCCAGCAGTCGAACCAGCCGCTGCGTGCCCGGACCGCTGATGCGATTTTGCGTCTGATGGGTGGCCGCCGCGAAGCCAAAGCACAGCAGGACAGCGATAACCATGTCCCGGTGCCGGTTCCGGAAGGCGCCTTTGTTGAAGAAGAGCGCTATATGATTAACGGCGTGCTGTCCCTGGCCTCGCGTTCCCTGCGCGGCATCATGACCCCGCGCGGTGAAATCAGCTGGGTCGATGCCAGACTGAGCGTGACGGAAATCCGCCAGCAGCTGCTCTCCTCTCCGCACAGCCTGTTCCCGGTGTGTCGCGGCGAGCTGGATGAGATCATTGGCGTGGTTCGTGCCAAAGAGATGCTGGTGGCACTGGAAGAGGGCGTGGACGTTGAGGCCATTGCCGCCGCATCGCCTGCTATCGTGGTGCCGGAAACGCTCGACCCGATCAACCTGCTTGGCGTACTGCGCCGTGCCCGGGGTAGCTTTGTTATCGTGACCAACGAGTTTGGCGTGGTGCAGGGTCTGGTTACGCCGCTGGATGTTCTTGAAGCGATTGCCGGTGAGTTCCCGGATGCCGACGAAACGCCGGAGATCGTTAACGATAATGATGGCTGGCTGGTCAAAGGCACCACGGATCTGCATGCCCTGCAACATACGCTGGGGCTGGAACACCTGACCAACCACGATGAAGATATCGCGACGGTGGCCGGTCTGGTGATTGCCGTGAACGGTCAAATTCCGCGAGCCGGTGATGTGCTTGAGCTGCCGCCGCTGAAGATAACCATCGTGACCGCCAACGATTACCGCGTTGATCTGGTGCGCATTGTTAAAGAACAGTCCGCCCACGACGAAGAAGAGTAATTACGGAGCCGACGGCATCATATCGCCGTTATGAGAGGCTGGCGGAGGTGAACTCTCCGCCAGCCACTGCGGGAAATCCCGCAGTGGCATCGGCCGCGCGTACAAAAATCCCTGAAGGATATCCACCCCGTGCAGGCGCAGATGGCTCGCCTGGTCGCTGTTTTCCACCCCTTCAGCCACCAGTTCAATATTCAGACGCTGGGCCAGGGCGATAATAATGTCTGTCACCGTTGAGTTGACGGCATCCGTGCCGATGGCGGCGGTAAAAGATTTATCAATTTTCAGCACTTCCGGATTGAGTTTCTCCAGCCACGAAAGCGAACTGCTCCCGGTACCAAAATCGTCAATCGCCAGCTTCACCCCTTTCTGATGTAACGCCTCTACCATGGTGTAGTCCATCTCCAGCAGGGAATCGCGCTCGGTTAATTCAATGACTAGCTGCTGCGCGGGCTCGGCGCTGAACCAGACGCGGTTCAGGTCATGAAGCAGAGTGCCGTCACGGAAATGGCTGGCCGCGACGTTGATCCCAATATGAAAGCCCGGCGCGGTAGGAAACATCGCCAGATGGCGGACGGTTTCGATAAGCACGTAGCGGGTGAGGGGGACAATCAGGTTATGCTCCTCCGCCAGTGGAATAAAAATATCCGGGGCGATCCACCCCTGCCGCGGATTATTCCAGCGCAGAAGAATTTCCACGCCGACGCAATCCTGTTTTTTGGCATCGATCAGCGGCTGGCAAAAGAGCTCAAACTCACCGGAGGCCAGGCCAAAGTTGATCTCCCGGGTAAAGCTCATGCGACTGGCGGTGGCAAGCCAGGCGATATACCCCACCAGCATGCTGAATATCACCGCCAGCGGCAGCTGCGACGGCAGATTTTTCAGCGCCAGCGCGGTCAGCCCCGGGCCGTTGACGGTGATGATGAAAGGAAAGTTGAGGGAAGCCTGCTGGTAAACGTTGTCGCCAGCGTCTGTCACCAGCCTGTCCGAAAGCTGGCGCTCATGGTTCAGGTACTTACCGCCGACGCTGAGGTTAACGTCGCTGATGAGCGGCAGCTGGGGCTCCAGCAGCATCCGGGCGATAAGATCGATATTCACAATCTCCATGATGCCATCCTCACTCTGGCCGGGCGCCGGATACCATTGGATCAGCACCGGGCTGCCTTTCATCAGCGGCTGGTCTGTGGTCAGGAGCAGTAAGGGCTGCGCGGCGGGCAGCAGGGGCTGAAACTGGCTGATGGGGATATCGCGGTCACCGAACATGCTTGAGCAATAGAGAATGCCGTCTTTAATCAGGCCGATTGAGCGCACGGTTTGCAGGGAGGCGGCGTGCTTGCGCAGTAAAAAGTTGACCTCCACGCAGGGCAGGCCGATAAGCGGTTGTACCACCTCGCGTCCCGTCTCCAGCGGTTGCAGGATCTTATCCAGCGTATCGACAGCATGGGAGACAAAGGCCACGGTGGTCTGCTGATTTAAATTGCGCTGTGAAATAAAGCCGATAATTAGCGTGCAAACGAGAGTGGAAAGGGACAGCAGGAGGCAAACGATTACCCGTTTGCGGTGATAATTTTTAATTATCCTGTGCGTTGTTTGCATGCCACGGTCACCCGAAGAGCCACTGGCGCAGATGCCCGTGGCAACCTGGCTAGTGTAGTCGGCATTATTTCAGGTAACGAGGAAAGGGGATGAAATTCGCCCATCCCTATCAGATGGGCGTTTAAAGCATGAAAGACGAAAGTCGCAGAAGCGCTTTCAGCGTCTTAGTCGCACTGCACCTTAATGGCCAGACCGCCGCGGGACGTTTCGCGGTATTTGGCGTTCATATCTTTACCGGTTTCGTACATGGTTTCGATCACCTTATCCAGCGAGACGCGCGGTTCGCTGGTACGGCGCATCGCCATACGGGAGGCGTTGATCGCTTTTACGGAGGCAATCGCGTTACGCTCAATACATGGCACCTGCACCTGACCGGCAACCGGGTCACAGGTCAGACCGAGGTTATGTTCCATGCCGATCTCGGCGGCCACGCATACCTGCTCCGGGCTGGCGCCCAGCAGCTCAGCCAGACCGGCTGCCGCCATGGAACAGGCCACGCCCACTTCACCCTGACAGCCAACCTCAGCGCCGGAAATGGAGGCATTCATCTTATACAGCGCACCCACCGCGCCTGCGGCGAGGAAGTAGCGAATATAGATATCCGGGCTTACCGATTCGATAAAGTGATCGTAGTAGGCCAGCACTGCCGGAACGATCCCGCAGGCACCGTTGGTCGGTGC
Organism: Leclercia sp. GHBNCSD; assembly: GCF_055805075.1. Classification (NCBI taxonomy): domain Bacteria; kingdom Pseudomonadati; phylum Pseudomonadota; class Gammaproteobacteria; order Enterobacterales; family Enterobacteriaceae; genus Leclercia; species Leclercia sp. GHBNCSD. The sequence continues at coordinate 3,825,245 of NZ_JBQVYO010000001.1, forward strand.
GGTCACCACGCGGCCACCGGCAGCGTTCTCTTCGTTCACCGCGAGGGCAAACATGTTGACCCAGTCCACCACGTTCATCGGATCGTTGGAGTACTTATCCGTCGTGACCAGCATCCGGCGCAGGGCGGAGGCACGACGCGGCACGCGCAGTGGGCCAGGCAGTACCCCTTCCGTATTCATACCGCGATCGATACAGGCGCGCATGGTCTGCCAGACGTTGGCGAAATAGTCTTCAATCTCTTTCTTGCTGTGCAGCGCCAGCTCGTTCTGCATCACCATGCCGGAGAGGGACAGGCCAGTCTCCTTACAGTAATTCAGCATTTCTGTCGCCGATTTGAACGGGTAAGGCACCTTTACGTCGCCCGTGACGTCCTGGCCGAAATGCTCTTCATCGACGATGAAGCCGCCGCCGATGGAGTAGTAGGTCTTGCTGTAGACCACTTTCTCGCCGCTAAAGGCGTGGATCTGCATCCCGTTTTCATGCAGGGAGAGGTTGTCGCTGCGAAAACGCATGCCGTCGTCCTGCGGGAAATCGACTTCATGCCGGCCATTCGCCAGCAGCAGACGACCGCGCGTTTCCACGTCGCGAATAAACGCCGGAATGGCGTCAATATCTACGGTGTCCGGCATATTCCCGGCCAGACCCATAATAATGGCGATATCGGTGTGGTGGCCTTTACCCGTAAGCGACAGTGAACCGTAAACGTCTACAGCCACGCGGGTAACGCTATCCAGTAATCCTTTTTCGACCAGGTCATCGACGAACTGTTTACCGGCCTTCATCGGCCCGACAGTGTGGGAAGAAGAGGGACCAATCCCCACTTTGAACATGTCGAATATACTAATCACTTTAACACTCCTGACAGGGTTACCGGGTTTCCAGTAACGATGTAATAACTTCGCATAGTGTAAGAGGGAACCCTGTCGTCAGCTTAACTATTCACATGAATTAAACTAATGATTAACGCCTGATAAACTAATAGCGGGAGGCCGATCGCAAAGGCGCAAAAAAGAGGCGAATGTAAAGTATAGTCAAGGTTTCAGGCCGATCTGCAGCGCCAGCTCACGAATTATTCCCGCCGTCATGCCCCAGACAAAATAATGCTCATACCAGGAGAGCCACACCCGATGATCGTGGCCACGGCGATGAATATCGAGCGGATGATAACGGCCCAGACGCAGGGCTTCCGCCAGCGGCATTTCAAAGACCGACTCCACTTCGTCCTCGCTGGCGTGATAGTGCAGATCCGGCGGAATAATCCCCACCACCGGCGTAACCTGAAAACCGGTGACGCTGTCCACCGGCGGCAGGACGCCAATCACCTCGACCTTGTGCGGCGGGATCGCCACCTCTTCTTCGGCTTCACGCAGGGCGGCGGCAATTAATGAGGCGTCGGTGCTGTCTACCGCGCCGCCGGGAAAGGCCACCTGACCGGCATGTTTACGCAGCTTCGCCGAGCGCCGGGTCAACAGCAGGCCCGGCTGCTCCCGGCGCACCACCGGGATCAACACTGCCGCCTGACGCTGGTTCAGCGACGTGCTGTTCACCTGCGGGCGCAACAGCTGAAAACGCGATAAAAAATGGTCGAGGGTCAGATCGTCGATATTCACCAGTTAGCACTCCAGTTGTTGCAGAATACGATTCACTTTATCAAACGTTTCCTGATATTCCGCCCCGGCCTTGCTGTCAGCCACAATGCCACCGCCTGCGGAACAGTAGAGCTGCCCCTCCACCGCCGTCAGGGTTCGAATGGTGATGCTGGTATCCATGCCGCCGCAGAGGCTGATATAGCCGATGCTGCCGCACCATGCGTTCCGGCGATGCGGCTCCAGTTCGTCGATGATCTCCATCGCCCGCACTTTTGGCGCGCCGGTGATCGACCCGCCGGGAAACGCGGCGCGCAGCAGATCGCACGCGGTCTGCGCTTGCGGCAGGCGGGCGGTGATGGTGCTCACCAGATGATGCACGGCGGGGAAGGGCTCCACCACGAACAGCTCCGGCACCCGCACGCTTCCCGGCTCCGCCACCCGGCCAATATCATTGCGCATCAGATCGACGATCATCAGGTTTTCCGCCCGGTCTTTCGGCGAGGCGGCGAGCTTCTCCGCCTGCTGGCGATCCGCCTCGGCATCCGCCAGCCGCGGCAGGGTGCCTTTAATGGGACGGGTCTGGATGGTGCCTTCCGCAAGGTGGATAAAACGCTCCGGGGAGAGGCTCAGGATCGCCCCCTCTTCAAGACGCAAAAAGGCGCTGAAGGGGGCGCGGTTGTTGGCGTTCAGCCGGGTAAACGCCTGCCATTCGTCGCCCTCGTAGCGGGCCTGGAAACGCTGGGCCAGATTCACCTGATAGCAGTCGCCGCTGTGCAGGAAGGCCTGCACGCGCTCAAATTTTTCCTGGTACTCCGCCGCGGTCATATTGGCCTGCCAGCCGGAGGTCAGCCGGAATGCAGGTACGTTCTCAGGGGGGCGCTGTGCTTCAAGCCAGGCCAGCCGCGCCTGTGCATCGCCATGACAGACCAGCGACACCCGCTCTTTGTGGTGATCGACGATTATCGCCCAGTCATACAGGCCCACCGCCATATCCGCCAGGGTGATATCACGCAAGGCCCGTTCCGGCAGCTTTTCGAAGCGGCGGCCAAGGTCATAGCCGAACAGCCCCAGCGCGCCGCCCTGGAAGGGGAGGTCCGGGTCAGGCGTGCAGGGCAGGCCCATCTCATCAAGGGCCTGCTGCAACAAACTCAGCGGGCAGGCGTCAGAATGAACCCCGTCGATCATCGTATCCGCTCCGTGCGTCACCAGTGTGCTGCGCGGGTCAGCGACCAGAATGTCAAAGCGACTGTAGGGGTGATCCGCATGGCCCGAGTGCAGCAGCATGGCCCACGGCAGATGGCTGAGCGGAGCAAACCAGAATTCTGCGGCGTCAGGACGCCACGGTAATGTCATAACAGTGGGGGATAGCGAGTTCATGGGTGGTAAACAACCGGGCAGCGTGAAATAATTAGCGCCAATAATTTAGCAGGAGTTGACAATGTTTGCAGGTTTACCTTCACTGAACCACGAGCAGCAGCAAAAGGCCGTCGAGCGCATACAGGAGCTGATGTCCCAGGGGATGAGCAGCGGGCAGGCAATTTCTCAGGTGGCAGAAGAGCTTCGCGCCACCCATACCGGCGAGCGGATCGTGGCGCGTTTTGAGGATGATGAAGAGGAGTAACGCCCTTACACCGCAGCGATAATCTTAATCTCAACCTTATACTGCGGCTTCATCAGCGTCGCCTGTACCGTGCAGCGGACAGGCGCGTGACCCGCCACCACCCACTCGTCCCAGGCTTTGTTCATCGCCGCAAAATCCTCTTTACTGGCAAGGAAAATGGTCGCATCCAGAATGCGGGATTTGTCGCTGCCCTGTTTTTCCAGCACTGCGTCAATCTGCGCCAGGGTATTGGCGGTCTGCTCATAGGCGTCGGCATCCAGGTTTTCCGGTACGCCGGTGTAGTAGAGGGTCTGGTTGTGGATCACTACATCTGACCAGCGGGCTTCGGCATCAATGCGCACAATTGTCATACACGTTTCCTCGTTATGGTGACTTTCTGCGGGCAAGACTGCCATATTGTTTTGCCTGCGTCACTCTCGACTGGCGCCAGGACGATCGGCCTGACATAATCCCTGTGCAAAATTACAGGGGGCAGAGTGGCAGACGATTTCGCAGCAGACGGACAGTTAGCAAAGGCAATTCCCGGCTTCAAGCCGCGCGAACCGCAGCGCCAGATGGCGCACGCGGTAGCCGAGGCGATCGACAGCGCCCAGCCACTGGTGGTAGAGGCGGGGACCGGCACCGGTAAAACGTACGCCTATCTGGCGCCAGCGCTGCGCACGAAGAAAAAGGTGATCATCTCCACCGGTTCGAAAGCGTTGCAGGATCAGCTCTACAGCCGCGATCTGCCCACCGTCGCCAAAGCCCTGAAATATAAAGGCCGTCTGGCCCTGCTGAAAGGGCGCTCCAACTATCTCTGTATTGAGCGGCTCGAACAGCAGGCGCTCGCGGGCGGCGATCTGCCGGTACAGACCCTCAGCGATGTGATCATCCTGCGCAGCTGGGCCAACCAGACCCAGGATGGCGATATCAGTACCTGCGCCAGCGTCGCCGAAGACTCTCCTGCCTGGCCGCTGGTCACCAGCACCAACGACAACTGTCTGGGCAGCGACTGTCCGCTCTATAAAGACTGTTTTGTGGTCAAAGCGCGTAAAACGGCGATGGAGGCCGACGTGGTGGTGGTGAACCATCACCTCTTCCTGGCGGACATGGTGGTGAAAGAGAGCGGTTTTGGCGAGCTGATCCCCGAAGCCGAGGTGCTGATCTTCGACGAAGCCCATCAGCTCCCCGATATCGCCAGCCAGTATTTCGGCCAGTCGCTCTCCAGCCGCCAGCTGCTGGATCTGGCGAAAGATTTTACCATCACCTACCGCACCGAACTGAAAGATACCCAGCAGCTACAGAAGTGCGCCGACCGCCTGGCGCAGAGTACGCAGGATTTTCGCATGCAGCTTGGCGATCCGGGTTTTCGTGGCAACCTGCGCGAACTGCTGGCCGATCAGCATATTCAGCGCGCGCTGCTGCTGCTGGATGATGCTCTGGAGCTCTGTTATGACGTGGCGAAGCTCTCCCTCGGCCGTTCGGCGCTGCTGGATGCCGCCTTTGAACGCGCCACGCTCTACCGCGCGCGCCTGAAACGGCTGAAAGAATTTAACCAGCCCGGCTACAGCTACTGGTACGAATGCAACTCGCGCCATTTCACCCTCGCGCTGACGCCGCTCACCGTGGCCGATAAGTTCCAGGATGTGATGGCGCAGAAGCCGGGTAGCTGGATCTTTACTTCCGCCACGCTGTCGGTTAACGACGATCTGCACCATTTCACCGAACGTCTCGGCATCGCAGAGGCCAAATCCCTGCTGCTGCCGAGCCCGTTTGATTACGCCACCCAGGCGCTGCTCTGCGTGCCGCGCAACCTGCCGCTGCCTAATCAGCCCGGCGCCGCCCGCCATCTGGCGGCGATGCTCAAGCCGATGATTGAGGCCAACAACGGCCGCTGCTTTATGCTCTGCACCTCCCACGCAATGATGCGCGATCTGGCGGAGCAGTTCCGCGCCACCATGACGCTGCCGGTACTGTTGCAGGGGGAAACCAGCAAAGGCCAGCTGCTGCAGCAGTTTGTCAGCCACGGCAATGCCCTGCTGGTGGCCACGAGTAGCTTCTGGGAAGGGGTCGACGTGCGCGGCGATACCCTGTCGCTGGTGATCATCGACAAACTGCCCTTTACCTCGCCGGACGATCCGTTGCTGAAGGCGCGGATGGAAGATTGCCGCCTGCGGGGAGGCGATCCGTTTGATGAGGTGCAGCTTCCGGATGCGGTCATTACTCTTAAGCAGGGAGTGGGGCGCCTGATCCGTGACGTGGAGGATCGCGGAGTGCTGGTGATCTGCGATAACCGCCTGGTCATGCGACCTTACGGTGCCACCTTTATCGCCAGCCTGCCGCCGGCGCCACGTACCCGGGATATCGATCGCGCCGTGCGTTTCCTTGCCGCGTCGCAGACGCAGTAATTTGCTGGTGGGTGTGCTAAAATGCGCCCCTTTTTGTGACTGACCACTGCGAGAGCGCGACAATACATGCGAATTCTGGCTATCGATACCGCCACGGAGGCCTGCTCCGTTGCCCTGTGGAATGACGGTACTCCCTTTGCTCATTTCGAAGAGTGCCCCCGGGAACACACCCAACGTATCCTGCCTCTGGTGAAGATGATCCTCACCGAGGGCAATACCTCTCTTACCGACCTCGATGCGCTGGCCTATGGCCGTGGTCCGGGCAGCTTTACCGGCGTTCGCATCGGTATCGGCATTGCCCAGGGGCTGGCGTTGGGCGCTGAACTGCCGATGATTGGCATCTCGACCCTGGCGACCATGGCGCAGGGGGCGTGGCGCCGTACCGGTGCGACCCGCGTGCTGGCGGCTATTGATGCCCGAATGGGCGAAGTCTACTGGGCGGAGTACACCCGTGACGAGCAAGGCGTCTGGCACGGGGAAGAGAGCGAAGCGGTGCTCACGCCGGAAGCGGCAGGTGAGCGCATGAAGCAGCTTTCCGGTGAGTGGGCGACCGTCGGGACCGGCTGGCCAGCCTGGCCTGACATGGCAAAGGAGAGCGGTCTGACCCTGGTGGACGGCACTGTCCTGTTACCTGCCGCAGAAGATATGCTGCCCATCGCTTGTCAGATGCTGGAGGCAGGGCAAACCGTGGCGGTGGAGAAAGCCGAGCCGGTTTATTTGCGAAACACCGTAGCGTGGAAGAAACTTCCGGGCCGGGAGTGAATCTCAGTATAAGAGCCTGAGAAAAAGGAGTCGCATCATGGCGGTTCAAAAATATGTCGTTCGTCTGCTGACCGTCGGGGCGCTGGCCCTGGCGTTAACGGGATGTATCTCCGTGCCTGATGCCATCCAGGGCAGCAGCCCCACGCCGCAGCAGGATCTGGTCCGGGTGATGAACGCCCCGGAACTCTACGTGGGTCAGGAAGCGCGTTTCGGCGGTAAAGTCGTGGAGGTGCTCAACCAGCAGGGGAAAACCCGTCTGGAGATTGCCACCGTTCCCCTCGACAGCGGCGCGCGTCCGGTGCTGGGTGAAGCCTCACGAGGCCGTATCTATGCCGATGTTAACGGCTTCCTCGACCCGGTGGATTTCCGGGGGCAACTGATCACCGTAGTGGGACCGATCACCGGCGCAGAGCAGGGTAAAGTCGGCAACACGCCTTATAAATTCATGACCATGCAGGCCAACGGCTATAAACGCTGGCGGGTGCAGCAGCAGGTGATGATGCCGCCACCCGACCCCTGGTACTGGGGACCGCATCCATGGCGTTATGGCTATGGTTACGGCTACGGCGGATGGCCAGGCTATGGTCCCGGTCCGGCTCAGGTCCGAACGATAGTAACAGAGTAAGTCACTGTTATTCTTAATTAAGAAACAGCGGCCCGTCCGCTGTTTTGTTTTTTCCACGGTAATAAGAAAAATAAATAGTGACGCGCTTCGCAACCTTAAATCCGGACAATAAATAAACTGGTACGCTGAGTTAATATTATGTTAACGACTTGTTTATTAACCGGGGTTGTGATGACGACGAACACGCATTTCAGAGGTGATGTAGTGAAGAAGGTTTGGCTTAACCGATATCCTGCGGATGTTCCCGCAGAGATAAATCCTGACCGTTATCAATCCCTGGTTGAACTGTTTGAAAACTCCGTAACGCGTTACGCCGATCAGCCTGCGTTTGTGAACATGGGCGAGGTGATGACCTTCCGTAAACTGGAAGAGCGCAGCCGGGCCTTTGCCGCCTATCTGCAACAGGGCTTAGGCCTGCAGAAGGGCGATCGCGTGGCGCTGATGATGCCCAACCTGCTGCAGTATCCGGTGGCGCTGTTCGGCATTCTGCGCGCCGGGATGATCGTGGTTAACGTCAACCCGCTCTATACTCCGCGTGAGCTGGAACATCAGTTGAATGACAGCGGTGCCGCGGCGATTGTGATTGTCTCCAACTTCGCCCACACGCTGGAAAAAGTGGTTGATAAGACCCAGGTCAAACACGTCATCCTGACGCGGATGGGCGACCAGCTCTCCACCGCCAAAGGGACGCTGGTTAACTTCGTCGTCAAATATGTCAAACGTCTGGTGCCGAAATATCACCTGCCGGATGCCATCTCTTTTCGCCAGGCGCTGCACACCGGCTACCGGATGCAGTACGTTAAGCCTGAGATCGTCTCGCAGGATCTGGCCTTCCTGCAATATACCGGCGGCACAACCGGCGTGGCGAAAGGGGCGATGCTTACCCACCGCAACATGCTGGCGAACCTCGAACAGGTCAATGCCACCTACGGGCCGCTGCTGCATCGCGGCAAAGAGCTGGTCATTACTGCGCTGCCGCTGTATCACATTTTTGCCCTGACCATGAACTGTCTGCTGTTTATCGAACTCGGCGGGCAGAACGTGCTCATCACCAACCCGCGTGATATTCCGGGACTGGTGAAAGAGCTGGCGAAATATCCGTTTACCGCCATGACCGGGGTAAACACCCTGTTTAACGCGCTGCTCAATAATAAAGAGTTCCAGCAGCTCGATTTCTCCACCCTGCATCTGTCAGCGGGCGGCGGGATGCCGGTGCAGCAGGCGGTGGCCGAGCGCTGGGTCAAGCTCACCGGGCAGTACCTGCTTGAAGGCTATGGCCTGACCGAGTGCGCCCCGCTGGTGAGCGTAAACCCGCACGATATCGACTATCACAGCGGCAGCATTGGCCTGCCGGTGCCCTCCACCGAAGCTAAACTGGTGGATGACGACGATAACGAAGTGCCGCATGGCGAGCCTGGCGAGCTGTGCGTAAGAGGGCCGCAGGTGATGCTGGGTTACTGGCAACGCCCGGACGCTACCGACGAAATTATCAAGGATGGCTGGCTGCACACCGGCGACATCGCGGTGATGGATGACGAAGGTTTCCTGCGCATCGTCGATCGTAAGAAAGATATGATCCTGGTCTCCGGGTTCAACGTCTATCCCAACGAGATCGAAGAGGTGGTGATGCAGCACAACGGCGTACTGGAAGTGGCCGCAGTAGGGGTACCGGCAGGCAGCAGCGGCGAAACGGTAAAAATCTTTGTGGTGAAAAAAGATCCTGCCCTGAGCGAAGACGCGCTGATCACCTTCTGCCGTCGCCATCTTACCGGCTACAAAGTGCCGAAGCTGGTGGAGTTTCGCGACGAACTGCCAAAATCGAACGTCGGGAAGATATTACGACGAGAATTACGTGACGAAGCGCGCGCCAAAGTAGACAATAAAGGCTGAGCTTCGTGTTAGTCACCCAGAAACGCTGGCCTGGCCAGCGTTTTTTTATGGGCGCAAACCATAGAGAAAATGATTTGAATTACCAGATGATCACCACCAACGACGAACTGGCTTCGCTGTGCGATCTCACCCGCGATGCATCCGCCATCGCGCTGGACACCGAGTTTGTTCGTACCCGCACTTACTACCCGCAGCTGGGTCTCATCCAACTGTATGACGGCAAACGGGTATCGCTTATCGATCCGCTGGGGATCACCGACTGGACGCCGATGCGTGAGTTGCTGCTGGACACCGCCATCACCAAATATCTGCATGCCGGCAGTGAAGATCTGGAAGTTTTCCTCAACACCTTCGGCATCATGCCGCAGCCGCTGATTGATACCCAGATCCTCGCCGCGTTTGCGGGTCGTCCACTATCATGGGGCTTTGCTGCCATGGTGGAAGAGTATACCGGCCTTGTCATCGACAAGAGCGAATCCCGCACCGACTGGCTGGCGCGTCCGCTGACCGAACGTCAGCTCGACTACGCGGCGGCGGATGTGTTCTACCTGCTGCCCATCGCCAGTCAATTGATGAAAGAGGCCGAAGCCTCCGGCTGGCTGGCTGCGGCGCTGAATGAGTGCCAGATGACGCAGCAGCGTCGTCAGGAGATCGCCGACCCGAAAGAGGCGTGGCGCGACATCACCAACGCCTGGCAGCTGCGCACTCGTCAGCTGGCCTGTCTGCAACTGCTGGCCGACTGGCGTCTGCGTAAGGCGCGTGAGCGTGACCTGGCGGTGAATTTTGTGGTGCGTGAGGAGCATCTCTGGGCCGTGGCGCGGTACATGCCGGGCAGCATGGGCGAGCTGGACAGTATCGGGCTTTCGGGTTCGGAGATCCGTTTCCACGGGAAAACGCTGCTGGCGCTGGTGGCGAAAGCTCAGCAACTGCCGGATGAGGCGCTGCCGGAGCCGCTGCTGAATCTGATGGATATGCCAGGGTATCGCAAAGCATTTAAGGCGATCAAGGCCCTGGTGCAGGAGGTGGCGTCAGAGAGCAAAGTCAGCGCCGAGCTGCTGGCCTCACGCCGTCAGATCAACCAGCTGCTGAACGCGCACTGGAAGCTGAAACCGCAAAACGGCACGCCGGAACTGATTGCCGGATGGCGCGGGGAATTGATGGCCGATCGCCTGAATGCGTTACTGGATGAGTATCCGCAGTAAGCGCGATCTGTAACCCCCGGCGGCGCTGCGCTTGCCGGGGCTACAAAACGACAAACCGTAGGCCGGGCAAACGACGTGCCGCCCGGCAATACGCACGTTTATGAACGCGACTCTTCCGCTTCCGGCAGGGTGACGTTGAGCTCCAGAATCGAGATATCTCCGTCTTTTTGCTCCAGCTGCACGGTGACCATTTCCGGGTCGATCTGCACGTATTTGCAGATCACTTCCAGGATGTCTTTGCGCAGCTGCGGCAGATAGTGCGGTTCAGCGTCGCTGCGGCGGCGTTCCGCCACGATGATCTGAAGTCGTTCTTTAGCGATGTTGGCGGTGTTTTTTTTCCGCGAGAGAAAAAAGTCCAGTAATGCCATAACTTATCCTCCGAACAGGCGTTTGAGGAAACCTTTCTTCTCTTCTTCAATGAAGCGGAAAGGACGTTCTTCTCCGAGCAGACGATCCACAGTGTCCGCATACGCTTTACCCGCGTCTGCGTTGGCGTCGAGGATAACCGGTTCACCCTGGTTAGAGGCGCGCAGCACGGATTGATCTTCCGGGATAACGCCAACCAGTTTGATGCGCAGGATCTCCAGCACGTCTTCCATACTCAGCATATCACCTTTGCTGACACGACCCGGATTATAGCGGGTCAGCAGCAGGTGCTCTTTGATCGGTTCCTGACCATTTTCCGCTCGACGGGATTTTGAGGCAAGGATACCTAAAATACGGTCCGAGTCGCGCACGGATGAGACTTCCGGGTTGGTGGTGATGATCGCTTCATCGGCGAAGTAGAGCGCCATCAGCGCACCGGTTTCGATGCCCGCAGGTGAATCGCAGATCACGAAATCGAAGTCCATCTTGTTCAGCTCATCGAGCACTTTTTCCACGCCTTCACGGGTCAGCGCGTCTTTGTCGCGCGTCTGGGAAGCGGGAAGAATATAGAGATTGTCGGTACGCTTATCTTTAATCATTGCCTGATTCAGCGTGGCATCACCCTGAATCACGTTTACAAAGTCGTAAACCACGCGGCGTTCACAACCCATAATCAGGTCAAGGTTACGCAGGCCGATATCAAAGTCGATAACGACAGTTTTCTTTCCCTTCTGGGCCAAACCAGTAGCGATGGCCGCGCTGGAGGTGGTCTTGCCAACGCCTCCTTTACCCGAAGTAACAACAATAATGCGTGCCATAGAAATTCCTTGTTAAAAAGGGATCAATTCAACGGTTGAACGGTCAAAGCGTTGTCTGCCAGACGCAAACGCGCTGCTTTGCCAGAAAATTCGGCCGGGATGTTATCGCTCAGCCAGTAAACACCTGCGATGGAGACCAGCTCCGCCTCCAGGTGGGTACAAAAAATTTGCGCATCGCGATCGCCACTGGCGCCTGCCAGCGCCCGGCCTCGCATTGAGCCATAGATATGAATATTGCCATCGGCAATAAGCTCCGCTCCTGCGCTGACGTGGTTTGTTACAATAAGGTCACAATTTGGCGCATAAATACGCTGCCCGGAACGTACCGGCAGGTCGATCAAACGCGTTTTTGTGGCGGGTGTAACAGGAAGTTCAGGCGGGGCAGGGGGCTCTGCGCGCGGGGCTTTATCTTTACCTTCGGTGAGCAGCGGAAGACCCGCCTCGTCGATTTCGGCTTTCAGTTCAGGATCTTTACAGCCGCTGATGCCGACAATCCGCAGCCCGGTGGCTAAGACCGCCTGTTGCAGCTGCTGCCAGTTAATCGGCGCTTCAAGATCGCTGACGTTAATGACGACGGGCGCATGTTTCAGAAATGCGGGCGCCTGGGCGATTTTGTCTTCTAACGCCTGACGAATAACCTCGGGTTTTGCTTCATGCAAATGAACCACTGATAAGGTGAAGCTACTGCCTTTAAGCTCGATTGGCGTGTTTGACATCCTGGCCTTACTCAATTTGCTTTTTACCACGGCGTGTGCGTCGTGATATTCCGAAGAGTATCAGGCATGTTATAGTCACAATTATATTGAGGCAAGTCACCCTCCCCGTTAATTCTGAGTAAATATATGTTTTGTGTGATCTACAGAAGTACCCAGCGCGACCAGACCTATCTTTATGTCGAAAAAAAAGACGATTTTTCCCGTGTGCCTGAGGCGCTGATGAAGAGCTTCGGTAAGCCGCAACTGGTGATGCTCATGCCGCTTGACGGGCGTAAGCAGCTGAAGAACGCCGATCTGGAAAAAGTAAAAAGCGCGTTAGCCGAACAGGGCTATTATTTACAACTCCCTCCGCCGCAAGAGAATTTACTCAAACAGCATCTTGAGGCGCTGGGGAAAAAATAGTTTGAGATTAATCTGTCAGCGTTACATTAACCTTTAGGGGCTCATTATGTATCAGCATCATAACTGGCAAGGCGCCTTGCTGGATTATCCGGTCAGTAAAGTCGTCTGTGTGGGCAGTAATTACGCAAAGCATATTCAGGAAATGGGCAGTGCAGTTCCGGACGAGCCGGTGCTGTTTATTAAACCCGAAACCGCACTCTGCGATATCCGCCAGCCGCTGGTGATCCCGCAGGGGCTGGGGTCGGTGCACCACGAAGTGGAGCTGGCGGTGCTGATTGGCGCCACGCTGCGCCAGGCCTCTGAAGATCATGTGCAGAAGGCGATTGCCGGTTATGGTGTGGCGCTGGATCTCACCCTGCGCGAGGTGCAGGGCAAAATGAAAAAAGCGGGCCAGCCGTGGGAGAAAGCCAAAGGTTTTGATAATTCCTGCCCCATCTCCGGGTTTGTACCGGCGGCGGAGTTCCAGGACGATCCGCAGAATACGACCCTGAGCCTGAAAATTAACGGCGAAGTGCGTCAGCAGGGCTCTACCTCTGACATGATCCATAAGATTGTGCCGCTGATTGCCTATATGAGCCGTTACTTCACCCTGAAACCGGGCGATGTGATCCTCACCGGCACCCCGGAAGGGGTGGGGCCGCTGCACAGTGGCGATGAGCTGGACCTATCCGTCAACGGTCTGTCACTAAAAACACGCGTACTGTAATCCTCGCTTGCCGCGCTTTTCGGGCGGCAAAACTTGCATCGAGGTGCCAGACTGGTTATAAGGTGCGCTTTATTTTGACGTGTGGACATCCTTATGAGCGAAATCCCTTTCTGGCAAAGCAAAACTCTCGACAACATGACCGACGCCGAGTGGGAATCGCTGTGCGATGGTTGCGGGCAGTGCTGCCTGCATAAGCTGATGGATGAAGACTCGGACGAAATCTATTTCACCAATGTCGCCTGTAATCAGCTGAATATCAAAACCTGCCAGTGCCGCAACTACGAGCGGCGTTTCGAGCTGGAGCCGGACTGCATCAAGCTGACCCGGGATAACCTGCCGACCTTCGAATGGCTGCCCCCGACCTGCGCCTACCGCCTGCTGGCGGAAGGGAAAGATCTGCCGGCGTGGCACCCGCTGCTGACCGGCTCAAAAGCGGCGATGCACGGCGAGCGGATCTCCGTGCGTCATATCGCGGTGAAAGAGTCCGAGGTGCGGGACTGGGAAGACCATATTCTGAATCATCCCAACCGCTGATAATAAAAAACCCGCCAAGGCGGGTTTTTTAATGTGCGGCTTTATTGCCGGGTGACGCTGCGCTTACCCGTAGGCCCGTGCAAGCGAAGCGCCGCCGGGCATCAACGACCAAACAGATCGCGTTTTTTCGCTTTAAACGGCTGGGCAATCAGCACCAGCAGCGCCACGATCAGGTAGGCGGCAAAAATGCCCACCAGCCACTGCGGCATCTCCAGGGTCAGGAATTCCCACTGACGCACGGCGCAGTCACCGGTAGCCACAAAGACCTGCGGCAGCCACTTGTCCAGCGGCAACCAGCTCGGAAAGCTGGCGGCAAAGTCACAGGTCTGGAACGGCGACGGGTGCAGCTGGATCATGGTGTGCTCCCAGGCCAGTTGCAGGCCTTTACCGGCACTGTAAAGCCAGATGGCAATGGCACCATAGCGCAGCGGGCTTTTTGGGGCGATGGCGCCCACCAGACCCGCGCCCATGACGCCAAACAGCGCGCAGCGTTCATAGATACAGAGTACGCATGGCTTCAGCAGCATTACGTGCTGGAACCACAATGCCACCATTTCTAACACGAAGGCGGTCAGGGCCAACAACAACCACGCCCCGCGACCGCGCGAGCACTGGTTCAAAAATTTCAACATAATCATTTCCCTGGAGCAGGTATAGAAAGCGCAGTGTAAACGAAATCAATCTACGCGCCAGCTTCAGCGCGTAAAATATAACGTAATCGAATACTTATCATGCACAAGTGCAGCCGGGCAATGACCGCCCGGCCGACTCATTTAATGCGTCGCCAGTATACCTGCCTGCAGCATCCATTGGGTAAAAGGAATGAGGGTAATTTTGACGCACAGCAAACCCACAGCGGTTAACACCAGGCTATAAGGCAGCGCCATCCATACCATCCGGCCATAAGAGAGGCGGATAAGTGGGGCGAGGGTGGAGGTCAGTAAGAACAGGAAGGCCGCCTGACCGTTTGGCGTGGCCACGGAAGGCAGGTTGGTGCCGGTGTTGATCGCCACCGCCAGCAGTTCAAACTGCTCCCGGTCGATGATACCACTCTCCATCGCCGCTTTCGCTTCGTTGATATAGACCGAACCGACAAAGACGTTATCGGAGATGGCCGACAGCAGGCCGTTAAACAGATAAAACAGCGACAGCTGGGCATCGGGAGCCGCCTGTAGCACGAAGTTAATGATCGGCCCAAACAGGTGCTGATCGACGATCACCGCCACTACCGCGAAAAAGACCGCCAGCAGCGCGGTAAACGGCAGCGCTTCGGTAAAGGCTTTACCGATGGCATGTTCATCCGTCACGCCGGAGAAGGTGGTCGCCAGGATAATGACCGACAGACCAATCAGTCCCACCTCCGCCAGATGAAACGCCAGGGCGATAATCAGCCAGACGCCAATGATGCCCTGGGAAATCAGCGCCAGCCGCTGCTGACGGGTACGCTGGCTGCGGCTCTCTTCGTCGAAGCGTTGCAGCACGTCGCGCACCTGATTCGGCAGCAGGGTGCCGTAACCAAACCACCTGAACTTCTCTACCAGCCAGCAGGTGAGCAGGCCGCACACCAGCACCGGCACGCTGACGGGAGCAACGCGCAGGAAAAATTCGATAAAATTCCAGTCCGCAGCTTTGGCGATAATCAGGTTCTGCGGCTCGCCGACCATGGTCATGACGCCGCCCAGCGCAGTCCCCACGCCAGCATGCATCATCAGGCTGCGCAGAAAGGCGCGAAACTGCTCCAGCACGTCGCGCTGGTGGGCATCAACCTGACTGTCATCCTGCATGCCCGATGCCGGCTGGGAAGAGGCCACCCGGTGATAAATCCCGTAAAAGCCGACGGCGACGCTGATCACCACTGCCACCACGGTCAATGCATCGAGGAAGGCCGATAAAAAAGCGGCCGCCAGACAGAAGGCCAGCGACAGCAGTCTTTTTGAGGGGATGCTCAACAGCAGGCGGGTAAAAATGAACAGCAGCAGCTGCTTCATAAAATAGATCCCGGCCACCATAAACATCAGCAGCAGGAGCACTTCCAGGTTGGACGCCAGCTCTTCTCTCACGTGTTCCGCACTGGTCATCCCTATTGCTACCGCCTCGAAGGCCAGCAGGCCGCCCGGCAGCAGGGGGTAACACTTCAGCGCCATGGCCAGGGTAAAGATGAACTCTGCCACCAGCAACCAGCCTGCGGCAAAAGGACTCACCATAAAGATAAGCGGGTTAATTACCAGGAAGATAACCAGAGCCAGTTTGTACCAGTCGGGAGACTGGCCTAAAAAATTGCGCCAAAGGGCGCGACGATACGACATTTTCACAACAGATTTCCTTGCCCGTCACATAATTACGCACTAAGTATACGCAAATGGCGCCGGGGAAGGAGCGCAGGCCGCGTTTTTTTAAATGATAAAAATAAAACGGCGATCCCTTTTTTCTCGCCTCGCTGCGCTATCTGCCTCTGTCTGCCTCTGGTATGATGAGTGAATTTTGTAAAAAGCAGTGGAATGGAAAACTCACTATGGTAATAAAGGCGCAAAGCCCGGCGGGTTTCGCGGAAGAGTATATTATCGAAAGCATCTGGAACAACCGTTTCCCCCCAGGCTCGATTCTTCCCGCAGAACGCGAACTCTCTGAACTGATTGGCGTCACACGTACCACCTTACGTGAAGTGTTGCAGCGACTGGCACGCGACGGCTGGCTGACGATCCAACACGGCAAACCGACCAAAGTGAATAACTTCTGGGAAACGTCGGGTCTGAATATCCTTGAAACGCTTGCGCGCCTCGATCACGAGAGCGTGCCGCAGCTGATCGACAATCTGCTCTCCGTGCGCACCAACATCGCTACCATCTTTATCCGCACGGCGTTTCGCCAGCATCCGGATAAGGCGCAGGAGGTGCTCGCCCGCGCTACGGCGGTGGAAGATCACGCCGACGCCTTTGCGCTGCTGGATTACAACGTCTTCCGCGGGCTGGCGTTTGCCTCCGGCAACCCAATTTACGGCCTGATCCTCAACGGCATGAAAGGGCTCTATACCCGCATCGGTCGTCACTACTTCGCCAATCCGGAAGCCCGCAGCCTCGCGCTGGGCTTCTATCACAAGCTGAGCGAACTCTGTGCCGAAGGCCAGCACGATCAGGTGTATGACATCGTGCGTCGCTACGGTCGCGACAGCGGCGAGATCTGGCACCGGATGCAGAAGACCCTGCCGGGCGATCTCTCCATCCACGGCCGATAAAATAAAAAACCTCTCATCTGAGAGGTTTTTTTGCCGGGTGGCGGCTAAGCCTTACCCGGCCTACAAAATCCGCAATATATGTTTGCCGGATAAGCGAACGCCACCCGGCAAACAGGCGATACCGGCCTAAAGGATATTACCCTTAGGTGGGCAGCGCTCCAGCAACTCCACGCTGCCATCTTCGTTCTGCTGTTCAAGCAGAATGTCAAAGCCCCACAGACGATGTACGTGCTTCAGCACCTCTTTACGTCCTTTATCCAGCGGCGCGCGGTTATGCGGGATATAGCGCAGCGTCAGGGAGCGATCCCCGCGCAGATCCACATTCCAGACCTGAATATTCGGCTCCAGATTGCTTAAGTTGTACTGGGCCGAGAGACGGGAGCGGATCTCACGGTATCCCTCTTCGTTGTGGATCGCCGAAATTTCCAGATAGTTGTTGTGATCGTCATCCAGCACCGTAAACAGGCGGAAATCACGCATCACCTTCGGCGACAGGAACTGGCTGATAAAGCTCTCATCTTTAAAGTCGCGCATCGCAAAATGGAGCGTCTCCAGCCAGTCGGAACCGGCGATATCCGGGAACCAGTATTTATCCTCGTCCGTCGGGTTCTGGCAGATACGCTTGATATCCTGGAACATGGCAAAGCCCAGCGCATAAGGGTTAATACCGCTGTACCACGGGCTGTTGTAAGGCGGCTGGAACACCACGTTGGTGTGGCTGTGCAGGAACTCCAGCATAAAGCGTTCGGTCACTTTGCCTTCGTCATAGAGGTGATTGAGGATAGTGTAGTGCCAGAAGGTGGCCCAGCCCTCGTTCATCACCTGGGTCTGCTTTTGCGGGTAGAAGTACTGACTCACCTTGCGCACGATGCGCAGGATCTCACGCTGCCACGGCTCCAGCAGCGGGGCGTTCTTCTCCATAAAGTAGAGCAGGTTCTCCTGCGGCTCAGAGGGATAACGGCGTGCTTCGGGAACCGCTTTCTCCTCTTCCCGTTTCGGCAGGGTACGCCACAGGGTATTCACCTGGCTTTGCAGATACTCTTCACGGCTTTTCTGCCGGGCTTTCTCCTCCTGCAAGGAGATCTTCTGCGGACGTTTGTAGCGATCCACGCCGTAGTTCATCAGCGCATGGCAGGAGTCCAGCAGCTTCTCGACCTCTTCCACCCCGTAGCGCTCTTCGCATTCGGTAATGTAGTTTCGGGCGAAGATCAGGTAATCGACAATCGAGCTGGCGTCGGTCCAGCTGCGGAACAGGTAGTTATTTTTGAAAAACGAGTTGTGCCCGTAGCAGGCGTGCGCCATTACCAGCGCCTGCATGGTGATGGTGTTCTCTTCCATCAGGTAGGCGATACAGGGGTTAGAGTTAATGACGATCTCATAGGCCAGCCCCTGCTGACCGTGCTTGTAGAGCCGTTCGGTCTCAATGAATTTTTTACCAAACGACCAGTGGGTATAGTTAATGGGCATCCCGACGCTGGAGTAAGCGTCCATCATCTGTTCGGAGGTGATCACTTCGATTTGATGGGGATAGGCGTCCAGACGGTAGAGTTTTGCCACCCGGTCAATTTCCGCCAGATAGGTGTCCAGCAGCTCGAATGTCCAGTCGGGTCCATCGCTCAGACGAGTGGTGTCCTTATTCATGGAATCAATAGTAGCCATTAGCGCGCCCTCGTTGTTGGTAGCTCTCTCTGTCTGGAGAACCTCTTTTCAAGCATAGAACACGCCATTCAAAAGCGTGCTGGTGCGCTATTTTTTTCTTTGCGATTTCCCGTCGCGGGCATGACGAAAAGGGGGTGGGTAACAGCATAATCTGCTGGTTAAAAATGCCGCGCAGCATGAGATGCCAAATACGCCACAGCCCCGTCATAGGGGGAAGGTGTGAGGTAAGTCACCATAAAAAATGCCTATGTTGAATAATATTTTCATCTGGGTTATCAATGTGTAACCAGAAGATTGTTCTTTTGCTTATAAATGGAGTGGCTATGCGTGTTGTCATACTGGGAAGTGGCGTCGTTGGTGTGACCAGCGCCTGGTATTTAAGTCAGGCCGGGCATGATGTAACCGTCATCGATCGGGAACCGGGTCCGGCACTGGAGACCAGCGCGGCGAACGCCGGACAAATCTCTCCGGGCTACGCGGCGCCGTGGGCGGCACCGGGCGTACCGCTGAAGGCGATTAAGTGGATGTTCCAGCGTCATGCGCCGCTGGCGATCAGTCTCGACGGCACTCAGTTCCAGCTGAAGTGGATGTGGCAGATGCTGCGCAACTGCGACACTTCGCACTACATGGAAAACAAAGGACGGATGGTGCGTCTGGCAGAGTACAGCCGCGACTGCCTGAAAGCGCTGCGTGCCGCCACCGGTATCCAGTATGAAGGCCGTCAGGGAGGCACCCTGCAGCTGTTCCGCACCGCCCAGCAGTACGAAAACGCCACCCGTGATATCGCTGTACTCAAGGATGCGGGCGTCCCGTATCAGCTGCTGGAAGCGAGCCAGCTGGCGCAGGTGGAACCGGCCCTGGCGGAAGTCGCGCATAAGCTGACCGGCGGTCTGCGTCTGCCTAATGACGAGACCGGCGACTGCCAGCTCTTTACCCAGAATCTGGCGCAGATGGCCGAGCAGGCCGGCGTCAAATTCCGCTACAACACCGGTGTCGATAAACTTCTCTACGAAGGGGATAACATCTATGGCGTGCTGTGTGGCGACGAGGTGGTGAAGGCCGACGCTTACGTGATGGCTTTTGGCTCTTACTCTACCGCCATGCTGAAAGGGATTGTGGACATTCCGGTCTACCCGCTGAAAGGTTATTCGCTCACTATTCCGGTCAAAGAGGAGAGCGGTGCCCCGGTTTCAACTATCCTTGATGAAACCTACAAAATCGCGATCACCCGTTTTGACAACCGGATCCGCGTGGGAGGAATGGCGGAAATCGTCGGCTTTAACACTGAGCTGCTGAAACCGCGTCGGGAAACGCTGGAGATGGTCGTTGGCGATCTCTTCCCGCGCGGCGGCTTTATCGAACAGGCGACCTTCTGGACCGGGCTGCGTCCAATGACCCCGGACGGTACCCCGGTGGTCGGGCGGACACCGTTTAAAAACCTGTGGCTAAACACCGGACACGGTACGCTGGGCTGGACAATGGCCTGCGGTTCAGGGCAGCTACTCAGTGATTTGATCTCCGGGCGCACACCCGCTATTCCGTTTGATGATTTAAGCGTTGCGCGCTACCGTCCGGGATTCACGCCGTCACGTCCACAACATTTACACGGCGCGCATAACTAACAAGGAGTCGTCATGTCCCGTCCTGTTCTGGCTCAGATGGATCTGCAGGCCCTGAAGGATAATCTGCAAATTGTCCGTCGCGCTGCGCCCGCTTCACGCGTCTGGACCGTGGTCAAAGCCAATGCTTACGGCCACGGTCTGGACCGCATCTGGAGCGCGTTAAGCGCAACGGATGGTTTTGCGCTGCTCAACCTTGAAGAGGCGATCCTGCTGCGCGAGCGCGGCTGGAAAGGGCCGATTCTGATGCTCGAAGGCTTCTTCCACAGCGATGAACTGCCGCTGTTCGATAAGTACCGCCTGACTACCAGCGTGCACAGCAACTGGCAGGTCAAGGCGCTACAGAATGCGAAGCTGCATGCCCCGCTCGATATCTACCTGAAAATGAACAGCGGTATGAACCGGCTCGGTTTCCAGCCGGAGCGCGTGCACAGCGTCTGGCAACAGCTGCGGGCGCTGAAGAACGTCGGCGAAATGACCCTGATGGCCCATTTTGCCGATGCGGAAAAGACGGAGGGCATTGTCGAACCGATGAAGCGCATCGAGCAGGCAGCAGAAGGTCTGGCCTGTCCGCGTTCGCTTTCCAACTCGGCGGCAACGCTCTGGCATCCGGAGGCGCATTTTGACTGGGTGCGTCCGGGGATCATCCTCTACGGCGCCTCGCCGTCGGGTCAGTGGCAGGATATCGCCAACAGCGGCCTGAAGCCGGTGATGACCCTGCGCAGTGAGATCATTGGCGTCCAGACCCTGAAAGCGGGGGATACCGTGGGTTACGGCAGCCGCTATCGTGCGTCGGGCGAACAGCGGATCGGCATCGTCGCCGGGGGTTATGCCGACGGCTATCCGCGCGTTGCCCCTTCCGGTACCCCGGTATGGGTGGACGGCGTGCGCACCGGCACGGTCGGCACGGTGTCGATGGATATGCTGGCGATTGACCTGACGCCGTGCCCGCATGCGGGGATCGGTACGCCGGTTGAGCTGTGGGGCAACGAGGTGAAAGTGGACGATGTCGCCGCCGCCGCGGGCACCGTCGGGTATGAGCTGTTAACGGCGTTAGCGCCACGAGTACCGATCGTCGTTGTGTAACATCGCCCGGCGGCGCGACGCTTGCCGGGCCTACAAAACCCGTAGGCCGGGTAAGGCGTAGCCGCCACCCGGCAAACCGGCCTACTCTTCGGCATCCTCCGCCACGCGCACGCCCACCCTCAGCACCGCGTTATCCTCTTTCTCCGCCACCGTCCAGATCATCCCGGCAAACTCCACCTGGTCACCCACGACCGGCGCGGCACCGAGCTGCTTCTGCACGATCTCGCCCAGGGTCTGCTGGTTATCGCGATACTCCAGCCCGACATCCAGACCGTAAATCATCGCCACGTCGGCAAATTTGGCGCTGGCTTCCAGAATAAAGTCCCCGAAGAAGCGCTGATCCAGTGCCACCGGCGGCGACTGGCTGAAGAGCTTGCCAAGGGCAGGAAGGTCATGCTCGCGACCAATCACACAGAGAATATCTCCCTCGCGCAGCCGGGTGCTGCCGGTCGGATGCAGCAGGGCATTATCGCGGAAGAGGGCGGCAATGCGCGTCTCGGCGGGCATATGGAGGTCGCGCAGCGAGGCGCCCACGCACCACTTATCGGCGCTGAGCTGGTACACAAACTGCTCCCAGGGGTTTTCAGGGTGAAGATCCAGCCCCACGCGGGAGACCGGCCAGCCCACCGGTGGGATCACCACCTTCGCTTTTTTCGCCGCCCACGACAGCGACGTGCCCTGGAACAGCAGCGACACCAGCACCACGAAGAACGCCACGTTGAAGAAGAGACGGGAATTATCGAGCCCAGCCATCATCGGGAACACTGCGAGGATGATCGGCACCGCACCGCGCAGTCCCACCCAGCTGATAAACACCCGCTCGCGCAGGTTAAAGCCTCTGAAAGGCAGCAGTCCGGCGAAGACCGACAGCGGACGGGCAAAGAAGATCATCCACAGTGACAGCATCAGCGCCGGAACGGCAATCGGTAGCAGATCCGACGGCGTCACCAGCAGCCCCAGCACCAGGAACATGCCAATCTGCGCCAGCCAGGCCAGGCCATCGAAGTTTTGCAGAATGCCAAAGCGGTTGCGGATTGGACGGTTGCCGAGCAGGAAACCGCAGAGATAGACCGCCAGAATGCCGCTGCCGTCCAGCGCCGTGGTAAGGGCGAAAATCAAAATCCCGCCGCTCAGCGCCAGCAGCGGATAGAGCCCGCCCGGGAGCGAGATGCGGTTGATCATCTGTTGCAGCAGATAGCCGCCGCCAAGGCCAAAGAGGATACCCAGACCAAACTGTTGAATGATGTGCCAGGCGAACATCCAGCTCAGGCCGGTTTCATGCTGCTGGATCATCTCAATCAGGGTGATGGTGAGAAACACCGCCATCGGATCGTTACTGCCGGATTCAATCTCCAGCGTCGAGCCGACACGTTCGTTCAGCCCTTTGCCACCCAGCAGGGAGAAGACCGCCGCGGCATCGGTAGAGCCGACAATCGCGCCAATCAGTAACCCTTCCATCAGGTCAAGGTGGAACAGCCACGCCGCCATCATCCCGGTGAGGCCGGAGGTGATTAGCACCCCGACCGTTGCCAGCGACAGGGCCGGGCCCAGCGCCACGCGAAACGAACTGGCCTGGGTGCGCATCCCGCCATCCAGCAGGATCACCGCCAGGGCGAGGTTACTGATCATGTACGCAAACGGGTAGTTGTCGAAGGGGATGCCCCCGATGCCATCAACCCCCGCCAGCATGCCGATGGCGAGGAAAATAACCAGAATGGGGATGCCGAGACGCGAAGAAAACGAACTCAATAAAATACTACAGGTTACAAGAACTGAACCCAGGATAAAAAGACTGATTATTGCTGCGGCATCCAATGTGTGCGTACTCCCTGCCTGACGCGATGACTAGTAGTAAAACCCTATCATATTAACGCCCCTTACAGGGCGTTAATCCGCCGCTTAAGGGGCTTTTTTTATGCCCGGAGCACCGGATGCCCGCTCAGGGTTAAACGACTGTTGCCGGGGGTGTGAACCAGCGTTGCCTGCGCACCGAGCGGCAGGGTAACGGTCCGTTGCTCGTGGCCGAAGTCGAGTCCGCTGATAACCGGCACCGATATCCGGGAACGCAGGTAATCGACCATGGTTGCCAGATCGTATCCGGCATCGTAATCGTTAGGGGTCGCGCCGCTGAAGCTGCCGAGCACAATCGCCTGCTGACGGTTGAGAATACCCGCGTGATGCAGCTGGAGCAGCATCCGTTCTACGCGGAACGGATGCTCATTAATATCCTCCAGCACCAGGATGCCGTTCTCAATGGCGGGCAGCCAGCGGGTGCCGATAAGTGACACGACCATCGCCAGATTGCCGCCCCACAGCTGGCCTTCGCACACGCACGACGGGCCATCCCCCGGCCACTCAACGAAGTAGGTACTGTTGCTGAGCGCCCGCCAGAAATGGTCTACCGTGAAGGCGTTCAGCTCCGGGGCGCCAAAATTGCCCGCCAGCATCGGGCCGCTGAAGGTGATGACGTTGTGCAGCGCCAGCAGGCCGAGCTGGATCACGGTGAAATCACTGTGGCCGCAGATCAGCAAGGGATCCTGCTGCTGGCGTTTCGCCAGGCCCTCCCAGTCAATCTGTTCCAGCAGGCGGCTGGCGCCGTATCCACCGCGCACCGGCAGCACTATCTGGTCGGCGCCCGGCAGACGGGCGAGGGCGTTGATATCATTCAGCCGCTCCGCCTCGGTACCAGCAAATCGCTGCTGGCGGCGGGGTATAATCGTCTGATTTTGTACCTGGTGACCCTCGTCCAGTAATCGCGCCACGCCCCGCTGCGCCGCCTCCTGATTAATGCAGTACCCTGATGGTGCAATGAGATGAAACTGAGACATGGCATTTCCTTGCTGACTTATAAAGCTGAATGTATATATCATGCCGCCTGAGCGCGTCCTTCATCAAGCGGAGGATAGGGTAACAGCGATGAATGACCATAAGGACAGATGACGTGAAATTAAGATGGTTTGCTTTTTTGATTGTGCTACTTGCAGGCTGTAGTTCAAAGCAGGATTACCAGAAGCCGGAATGGAACCCGGAAGTCCCGGTTAAACGGGCGATGCAGTGGATGCCGATCAGTGAAAAAGCAGGTGAGGCGTGGGGAGTCAGCCCACGGCTGATCACCGCCATCATTGCGGTGGAGTCGGGTGGGAACCCGAACCTGGTGAGTAAATCAAACGCGGTGGGTCTGATGCAGCTGAAAGCCTCCACCGCCGGGCGTGAGGTCTACCGGCACATGGGCTGGAGCGGGCAACCCTCCACCAGCGAGCTGAAGAACCCGGAACGCAATATCTCTATGGGTACCGCCTACCTGAGCATTCTGGAGCACGGGATCCTGAACGGTATTGAGGACCCGGAAGTGATGCAGTATGCGCTGGTGGTCTCCTACGTGAACGGCGCGGGCGCGCTGTTGCGTACCTTCTCGTCGGATCGTAAAAAGGCGATCGCCGAAATCAATGACATGGATAAAGACGAGTTCTTTGATCATGTCGTCAATAACCATCCCGCCCCGCAGGCCCCACGCTATATCTGGAAAGTGCAGAAAGCGATGGACGCTATGTAATTGGTTGCCGGGCAGCCACGCGCTGCCCGGTGGCGATTAACGCACTTTGTTGGCACGTTCCCGCGCTTCACGCTCCAGCGAGTAGATGATTTTCTGCAGTTCTCGCTCAGGACCCGGCCCGACGTTAAGAAACCGGAAACTCAGACGCGGCGTGGTGATGGTCTCGTTTTTGCTGTCCACCACTTTACGTTCGCTGACGGTTATCAGCTGCGCATCGAAAAAGAAGCGGCCCCAGCCCCCCATATCCAGCTCGATCTGCGAAAAACGCATTCCCTCGACCAGGCCTTCGGGTTTCGCGGTATCCATCAGCGCACCCATGCCGCCCAGCGACAGATCGTGCAGGCGGAAACGAATGATGCTCTTATCAGGCATTCGGGCTTTGCAGAAGTAGGCCGGATGCAGCGGGGCATTGATGCGGAAGTACTCCCGGCGCTGAATGCACCATACGGAGGTCGGCAGCGGCGAGATAAAAGCAGGCAGCGCCTGGTAGTCACCCTGTTCCACCTTCGGCAGGTCGAACTCGACTTTGGCCCCCTGGGTATCGGCGGCCACGGTGATATTCTCCGCACGTAACACCGAGCGGTTTTCAAACTCCTGACTGCCCAAATCCATGATCAGTCGTTCCGGGGTAGCATCCAGGATTTTGCTGATGAACTGGTTGTTCCCCCAGCTGATACGTACGGGAACGTCATTTTTTTGCAGATCGCGTACTACACCCAATACAGCCAGCGGATTAGTTTTCAGGAACTGCTCACTGTAATTACTCACGCCCCGGGGCTCCTCGTTAGATGACAGTCTGTGGATGCGTTATCGGCAGCGGGCCGCGGAACTTAATACAAACCGGCAATTATTTTTTTCGCCTGAGCCGCAATTAAGTCGGTGTAGTAAAACTGGTTTTCCGGCGATTGCCTATACTTACTATTACCTGCGCTGGGGGTGTCCTGCGCAAGCTTAACTCTGCAAGAGGGCAACACTATGGGTATCATCGCCTGGATTGTATTTGGTCTGATTGCTGGCGTTATCGCAAAGTTCATCATGCCGGGACGTGATGGCGGCGGCTTTATCGTGACCTGTATCCTTGGGATCATCGGTGCGGTTGTCGGCGGCTGGCTGGCGACGATGTTTGGCATCGGCGGCAGTGTATCCGGATTTAACCTGCAAAGTTTTCTGGTGGCTGTGGTGGGTGCCATTCTGGTACTGCTTATCTACAGGATGGTACGACGCGCCTGAAACCGATAAAACGGCTCTTTTACAAGAGCCGTTTTTTTATGGGCAGAGCCTGAACGGCATGCCGGGTGGCGGATACGCCTTACCCGGCCTGGAGGTTACTGCTGTCCGACACTTTTCTGCGTTTCTGTTTCATCGTTAGCCGCTGGCTGGTCGGTGGTAGCCGGGGGCGTTGTGGTGGTCGTTGACGGGTTAGTTGTCGACGGGGTGCTTGTCGCCGCTGGCTGGTCGCCGGTGGTGGATGTGCCATTCGCCGCAGGTTGTGCGCCGGTAGTCGATGGGGTGGTAGTTACCGAACCCTCATTGGCCGCGGGTCGCGTGGCGGGCACTTTGTCGCACGGGTTCGCCTGCGGACAGACCAGATCCAACATTTTCAGCGTCACGCCGTTAGTCCAGCCGAAGCCATCCTGCAACGGATATTCACCGCCGCCGCCGCCAGTGCCGGTGGTGGAAACATCATATTTCTCTACCAGCTTCTGCTCGCGATCGTAGGTGTGCTGCACGTTGGTGAGGAAGCGCCACGTCACATCCATCGCCACTTTATCCTGCCCGTAATTCTGCAATCCTTCGGTGGCGACCCACTGCAACGGCGCCCAGCCGTTAGGGGCATCCCACTGTTGGCCGCTGTTAACGGTGGTGGTCGAAATGCCCCCCGCTTTCAGCAACTGGGCTTCGGCAGCAGAGGCGGTTTTGTCCGCGCGTTCCTGCGAGGCGGCCTTGACGTAGAGCGGGAAGAGCGCCGCGGCGGTCAGCTGATTACGGACCTGTTTGGTTTTCAAATCGTAATCGGCGTACCAGCCCTCTTTCTCGTTCCACAGATAGCGCTCCATCGCTTTCTGACGATCGGAGGCCAGGCCCTCGTAACGGCTGGCTGCGGCGCTGTCACCGCCCTCCTGGCTGGCCTTCGCCAGCAGTTTCTCCATCTTGAACATCAGGGCGTTCAGATCCACCGGCACGATACTGGTGGTGCGGATCGTTCCCAGCTGCTGCGGATCGTCCATCCAGCGTGAGCTGAAGTCCCAGCCGGAGGCGGCGGCGGAGCGCAGATCCCGGTAGATCTCGGTTGCCGGACGGCTGGGGTATTTTTTCGCGGTGTTGATATCATCCAGCCACGATTCCGGGCGCGGCGTATCGCGATCGTCCCAGTAACGGTTAAGCACGGCGCCATCGTCGAGCTTCACCACCCGCTGGCTGGCCTGGCCCGGCTGAAGGGCATCTACCCCCTCCATCCAGTAGGCGTACTCTTTTTCCATCTGTGGACGGTATTTTTTCAGTGCCTCTTTATCGTGCGTCGCCAGCAGCTCCACCATCATGGCAAAGAAGGGCGGCTGGGAGCGGCTCAGATAGTAGCTGCGGTTACCGTTAGGGATATGACCCCAGCTGTCCAGTTCGTACGCGAAGTTGTCCACCATACTGGCGACCTTGTCCCAGTGGCCGCTCTCGGCCAGCCCCAGCATGGTGAAGTAGCTGTCCCAGTAGTAGATCTCACGAAAACGTCCGCCCGGCACCACGTAAGGCTTCGGCAGCGGCAGCAGGGAATCCCACTTTCCGGCGCTGGAGGTAGTGCGCGTCAGCACCGGCCACAGACCATCAATGTGCGCCCGCAGGCTCTGCCCGGCAGGCGGCACATATTTTTCCTTCTCGGTCGGCAGGGTGAAGTTCACCTCTACAAAGTGGCGCAGGTCAAAGCCGGACTGTTTCCGCTGCATGTGGTAGTCGGCAAGGATCGTCTGGGGATCGTTTTTCGGTACCGCATCGGCGAAGGTTTTTTGATCCGGGAAGAGTTTGGCGGTTTGCACATCGTTAAACAGCGGGCCAAACAGAATATCGGGGGCTTGTTTCCGGGCGCCGGACGGTTCTTCCGCATAGCTAAAGGCAGTTATCCCAAGCAGGATGCCGCCAATCGCCAGCCGCAATGCTGTTTGCTGCTGAGGTCTCATCATGGTTGTTCTCCTGGGTTCTCTGGGCAGCGCGACCGCTACCATCAATCACCTGAAAACCTTAGACGAATATTTGTCACTTCGCGTGTCGGAGGTAACACTTTGCATAAAACCAGACTATTTACCGTTGAGTATTTAGCCTCCTGAAGCAGTGTCAGAAATATAGTAGTGGCGCGATTTATTTATCGCATAAATAACCACTAATCACGCAGATCACATAAAGGGAAAATCATAACTTCTTAGCGAGAAAACATAATAGATTGCTCTGGAAGGGATATGGAAATTATGTCGACAGCTACAACGAAAGGACTGAAAAATACAGGGAGAGGCCTGAAATGTCGGCAACGGAAAAATTAACGGTAAAAGAAAAAATAGGCTACAGCCTCGGCGATGCGGCCAGCCATATCGTCTTTGACTCCTCAGTGGCGATCCTCGCCTATTTCTATACAGATATCTACGGGCTGCCGCCCGCAGTGATGGGGACAATGTTTTTACTGGTCAGGCTGCTGGATGCCATCACCGACCCGATAATGGGGGCGATTGCAGATGCCACCTCCTCACGCTGGGGACGCTTTCGTCCGTGGCTTCTGGCGATCTGCGCCCCGTTCGCGGTCAGCTGCGTACTGGTCTATACCATCCCATCCTTTTCTGACAGCGGTAAAGTGGTCTATGCCGTGGCGGCCTATATCTTTATGACCCTGATGTATACCGCCATCAATATTCCTTACTGCTCGCTGGGCGCGGCACTTACTTCCGATCCGCGGGAAAACCTCTCTTTGCAATCCTGGCGTTTTGCCATCACCCCATTGGGCGGCGCCCTGGGCACCGCCTGCATTCTGCCGCTGGCGGATTATCTCTATCCTCAGGATCGCGCGAGCGGCATTCAGATGGCGATGGCCATTTTCGGGGTGATTGGCTGCCTGATGTTTATCATCTGTTTCGCCACCACCAAAGAGCGCGTTCAGCCCATCAAAGAAGAAAACCTCAATGTCGTCCGTGACGTCAAAATTCTGTTTCGCAATGAGCAGTGGCGCATTCTGTCGATCTACAACTTTATGATGCTGGTGGCGGTGGTGATCCGCGGCGGCGCGGTGGTCTATTACGTCAATACCGTGCTGCGTCAGGGCTCAACTATCATCTCGCTGTTTATGCTGGGCGGAATGATCGCCTCAATGCTGGGCTCGGCGCTGGCGCAGCCGCTGGGGTCCCGGTTCTGCAAAATCAAACTCTCATTCTGGATAAACCTGCTCAACGCCGGGCTGGGCATCGTCTGCTTCTGGTTGCCGGTGCAATACTGGCTAATTCCGCTGGTGGCCCATTTTCTTATCCAGACGGTGCAGGGCGGAAACGGCGCGCTGCAGTGGTCGATGATCACCGACGCCAATAATTACGGCGAGTGGAAAACCCAGCGGCGAATTACCGGCATGAATGTCGCGGCCAATATTTTTGTCATTAAATTAGGCGTGGCTGTCGGCGGCGCTATTCTGGGCTGGGTTCTGGCCGGGTTTGAATATCAAGCCAGCGCAGCAGTGCAATCCCCTCAGGCGGTGCAGGGGGTTGTCTGGTTATTTACCCTTATCCCCTCGCTCTTTTATCTGTTGACCGCGCTGGCAATTAAATTCTACCGCCTCGATGAACAGGTAATGAATACCGTGGTGACGGATTTAAATAACGGAAAATTTGCAAAGCCCTAATGTACCAGTGGAATCAACAATAAACTCACAGGATGGAATCTATGCGTATTCATTATATTGCGCTGCTGATCAGCGCCTCTATTCCGGCGACCACGCTGGCGGCCACCCAAACGGACAGCATGGAGGCGAAAATCGCCCGGCTGGAAGCCAGTCTGGCAAAAGCCGAAGCCCAGATTGCGCGCTTAGCGCAGGCGCAACAGACTCCGGCGGTGAATGTGGTCTCAGCTGAACCCCCGACGTCGCCAGCGCCGACGTTAACCCTGTCAGGCTATGGCGATCTGCGCTTCTATGGCGATGTGGAGTTCAATATGGACGCCGCCAGCCGCAGCGGCAGCCTGACATCCATGCGCACCAGCGCCAATAAGGACTGGGCCCCATCAAACAACGAGCGCTGGGATATCAATGGCCGTCTCCTGCTGGGGTTTGACGGCTATCGGCGAATGGACAACGGCCAGTTTGCCGGTTTCTCGGCGCAGCCGCTGGCGGATCTTACCGGCAAGATGAATCTGGATGACGCGGTTTTCTTCTTCGGCCAGGAGAACGACTGGAAAATCAAAGTCGGGCGTTTCGAAGCCTACGACATGTTTCCCCTCAACCAGGACACCTTTATCGAATACTCCGGCAACACGGCGAACGATCTCTACAGTGACGGTTATGGCTACATCTACATGATGAAAGAGGGGCGCGGGCGCAGCGACAGCGGCGGTAACTTCCTGCTGAGTAAAAACCTCGGTAATTGGTATTTTGAGGTCAACACCCTGCTGGAAAACGGCAGCTCGCTGTTTGTCGATAAGCAGTACCATGGCATGGACCTGGATAACGATAAAAACGTGGCCTACGTGCGCCCGGTTATCGCCTGGTCAGAGGGGCGCTTCACCACGGCGCTGGCTATGGAGAGCAACCTGGTGAACAACGCTTACGGTTATCGGGATGCAGAAGGCCACTGGATCGATCAGTCCGATCGCACCGGCTATGGCCTGACGATGAACTGGAACGGGCAAAAAACCGACCCGGATAACGGCATGGTCGTCAACCTCAACACCGCGTACATGGATGCCAGCGACGAAACTGATTTCACCGCCGGGGTGAATGGTCTGTGGAAGAACATTGAGCTGGGCTATATCTACGCCCATAACGAGATCGACAGATTCAGCGCTGCCGGGCTGAATGACGACTGCGATGGCGACTGCTGGATCACCCATCCGGGCGATTACGATATCCATACGCTTCACGCGTCGTATCTGTTCCCTGACGTAATGAAAATGAAAAACTTCAATGTTTATCTCGGAGCCTATGCCTCGTGGATCGATGCTGACCCGAAAGAGGGTGACGGCGACACCGACGCCCGCTACGGTGGCCGCCTCCGTTTTAAATATTACTTCTGATCGTCTCCCAGCCAGACCTCCGGCACGGTCTGGCTGGCTTGCCACATCTGCACTACCTTCATAACGAGTTCAAATGAAAGGGAGTGCCAATGAAATCATTACCTCAGATCCTTCCAGCCATTCTGCTGCTTGTCGGCTGCGGAGCGAATAATACCCCGCCGCAGGTGCCTGTTCCCGGTAAAACCACCTCCACTACCCTTAGTACCCTGGAGACGGGGGCCCAGGTGATCCAGTCCCGACCGCCGGTGGAGGCTATCAGTGCCTATCTTGACGGTTTTCATTTTTACAACGGGGATAAAAACGGGCAGATGGAGGCGCATCACTACGTGACGGTACTCAATGAAGAGGTCATGCAGGCGGTCATCTATGACGGCAATACAAAGGATGCCCGGCTGATGGGGGTAGAGTACATCATCAGCGAACGCCTCTTTAACAGCCTGCCGCCGGAGGAGAAAAAGCTCTGGCACAGCCACCAGTATGAAGTGAAATCGGGCAGCCTGGTGGCGCCTGGCCTGCCTGTGGTCGCTGACAAGGCGCTGATGAATAAAATCGTCAACACCTACGGCAAAACCTGGCATACCTGGCACACCGACAGGGATAAGACCCTGCCGCTCGGCATACCTGCGCTGATGATGGGCTTTACCGGCGAGGGACAGCTCGATCCCCGGCTGCTGGCGGATCGCGATCGTCGTCTGGGGATCGATACGCAGCAGATCAAAGCCCAGCGTGCCGACATCGTGGCCCATCCGGTAGCGGAAGGGGCAAATGCCTGGCAGCGCGGCGAGGTCATTCAGCTTAAACGCGTGCAGGGCAGCGGCGAACACGGGCATGGGGACACTACCCATTTCGGCACGTCCGAGCAGAGTCAGCAGAAACACCTACCCTGATGAGGAGGCGATATGAAGATTCATCATCTTAACTGTGGTTGTATGTGCCCGCTGGGCGGCGCGTTGTTCGACGGTTTCAGCAAGGGTCTACATGCGCACCTGGTCTGCCACTGCCTGCTTATCGAAACCGACCGTGACGGACTGGTGCTGGTGGATACCGGTTTTGGGCAAGGGGATGTACGCGATCCCTCCCGGCTGTCGGGCTTTTTCCGGGCGCTAAACAATATCCAGCGTCGGGAGTCCCTTACGGCGCGCGCCCGCGTCGAGGCGCTGGGCTTTAGCGTGGCGGATGTCCGCCATATTGTGCTTACGCACCTCGATTTCGACCACGCGGGTGGGCTGAGCGATTTCCCTCACGCGCGCATCCATTTAATGCAGCAGGAGATCGACACGGCGCAACGGCGCCATAGCTGGCTGCAACGGGAGCGCTATCGTCCCGGGCAGTGGAGCGGTATCTCTGGCTGGGAGGGATACCAGGTGCAGGGCGAACGCTGGTTTGGCTTCGACGCGGTGACGGCGTTACGCGGCTTGCCGCCGGAAATTTTGCTGGTGCCGCTGGCCGGGCACACGCCGGGGCATGCAGGGATCGCCATCAGCCAGCCGTCCGGGTGGTTGCTGCACGGTGGCGACGCCTGGTTCTATCGGGATGAGATGCGCCAGCCGCAGCGCCATTGCACGCCGGGGCTGCGGTTTTACCAGTGGATGATGGCGATGGACAACGGTACCCGGCGGCACAACCAGCAGCGGCTGCGGGAGCTCTCCTGCGCGCATGCCCACGACATCACTTTTTTCTGTAGCCATGACGCACGGGAACTGGAGAGCCTGATGACACAGGCAAAACAGCTCTAATTACCGCAACTTAGGCGTGGCCTGCTCTGGCAGAAGATCGTTTAAAAATTATACTGGATATTTGAACAGGTATTTGTATACTATTAGAGCAAATTACCCGAGTAATGTATGAGTGAGGGGTGAAACCTATGGTAATTCCTGTTGAAACTTTCCAGTCCAGTGGCCAGCTTGCCACCATCAGCAGTCGCGAAATCGCGAAGCTGACCGGTATTGCTCATACCGAGGTGAAGCGCATGGTAAAAAGCCTGGAAACGGCGCAGCGTCTTTCGCAGCCGGTAACGGCCAGCCTGTATGAGCGCGAAGGTGAAATGCGGCAGGAGTTTTTGCTGAACAAACGGGACTCCCTGCTGACGGTTTCGCGTATCTCCCCGGGCTTTACTGCCGCCATGCTCGATCGCTGGCAGGAGCAGGAGAGAAACGTCAATATTCCGGACTTCACCAACCCGGCGGCGGCGGCGCGCGCCTGGGCCGAGCAGTATGAAAAACGCCAGCGTGCTGAGGAGCAGCTAGCCCTCTGGGCACCAAAGGCGGCGTTCTTTGATCAGTTTGTTCAGGTCAAAGAGTCGCTGGGCTTCCGTCAGCTCTGTAAGATCCTCAAAGCGAAAGAGCCCCAGTTCCGGGAGTTCCTGCTTGAGCGGAATATCATGCAGCGCGTCGGCGGTAACCTGGTTCCGCCGCAGCACCATATCGATGCGGGCTATTTTACCCTGCACAGCGGCGTGGGCGAAAACGAGCGCACCTGGTCTCAGGCACGCTTTACCGCCCGCGGCGTGAAATGGGTGGCTGACCTGTGGGCTAAACACCTGTCAACGCTGGCAATTGAAATGCCTCGCACGGAGCGCACCGAAGGCGCCCCTGTCCAGCAGAGCTGGCTTTAATCTCTCCTGTAAAGCGAACCGGTCAGATCTCCTCTGGGGTCTGACTGGCTTCACGCAATGCCCCCGGCGACTTACCGACAACCCGCTTAAACGCCCGGCTGAATGCCGCCAGCGTACGGTAGCCGCCGACGCATAACGAAGACGTAAACTGGCTAACCACAGAGGCTTTAGGTTAGCCAGATTAATATTACTGGCACACTTCAGCTTCATTATCGCCACGCCGACGTTGTGCAAGCGTACAATAATATAAAAAATGACTGGCTTAATTTTGTATAAAGGGTGGAGTATTATTCTTTAACCAATTTTTTAAAACGTTCAATAAGATTTTTATATCTGGCGGGTTGCGCTGTAAAAATAGTGTCATATTCCGCGATCGTATCAGGTGAAACAAACAGGAAGGTATGGGCTTCCTGTAACTGCTCAAACGTGGCGTTAACCGACTTATCGCACGGAGGCTGGAACAGGGCACAGTGAGATTTTTTCGAGGCGTAAAACAGACGAACCGTTACGCTCGGGGCCCCGTAAAGCTCTTCACAGATAAAAAGAAGGTGGCCTCGTTTCGCGTTTTCATCGCGTTCAGTTGCCTGAAATTCTCCCTTTACCGCACTCAACACCCCGTTGGCGATCGCCATCGCGCTGCCACTACTCAGGCCGGGGATGAGCTGCTGTATGATTTGTGTATCAACGTTAACCCCACTGTTTTTGATTGTTAGTATGTTCCTGTTTTTCTGCACTTCAACAAAAAAAGCAGACTTACCCATCAGGGAGCGCCATGCCTGATAGTCAAAAAGTGATCTACCCGATTGATTCATCGCGCTGGACATGGCTGCAAACAACACCGCCACGCTGGCAAATAATTTTTTGGTGCGTATGGTTAATTCAGCAGAGGTTAAGACAAAGAGAATATTTCCACTCTGATTTATTCGCAGCAGGGCATGTTTTTCAGTATCGATGGCACAGTCCAGTACCATCAGACCCCGATGCTTTTCTTCCAGCTCCGGTGATACAAAGAGATAGTTATCCAGGGGCGCTTTTCCTGCGTCTACATATGTATCCAGATTGGTATCGATAATTGGTTCAATATTCATAAAATAACTCTCTTATACTTATTAAGTGTAGAAATAAAATACGCGCGAATGATTTCAATTTATGATGGGCATTATATTTTTTGAGTAAAATCCTATGCTGTTAAATATGCGCTGAATAAAATAAGGAAAATGTGATGAATGTCGTCATTCCTGGGTTTATATAATTAAAAGTGATCAATTTTATATTGTTAATATCTTTTATCTATATTAATAGAACGATGTATCACGCAAAATGATCTTTTCCGCGCGGGCTGGGACGAGGCAAGGCCGGAGACAGAGAGGAAAAAGCCCGGAACAGGGCTGCTGTTCCGGGCTTTTTAGAGGAAGGGCTATCGCTGCGGTTCCGCCTGTTTCATCGGAATCAATGCAATCACTACCGCACCCAGCACCAGGAAACCGGCCACCATAAAAATACCGGCGTTAAAGTTCCCGGTGAGATCTTTCATCATCCCCATCAGCAGTGGGCCCAGCGCGGCGCCGGTCATCCCGGTGGCGTTGATCACTGCAATACCTAAGGCGCGGGCACGCAGAGAGATGGAACGATCCGGGGTGGTCCAGAAGATCACCATGGCGGCAAAGGCCCCGGCCGAGGCCATCACGATGCCAGTGAACTGCAGCATCGGATCGGTGCTGGTGGCGGTGAGGATCCAGCCTGCGGCGGCAAAGAGGTACGGCAGCAGGGTGTGGACTTTACGCTCGTTGCGCTTGTCGGAACGTTTACTCCACCAGACCATTGCCACAATGGTACAGACCTGTGGAATGGCGCTCAGGATACCGATAGTCACGTTACTGCTCTCCTCGCTGATGCTGCGCAGGATCAGCGGCGTCCAGACGCTCAGGGCGCTCAGGGTGTTGGTCAGGCAGAAGTAGGCGAGGGTGTAAAGCATGATAGTGGGCGTGAACAGCTCGCGCATCAGGCTACGCTGCTGCGGCGCCAGGGCGGCCTGCTCCCGCAGCTGCTTACTCTCGGCGTTCAGGCGATCCGCTTCCAGCATCTCCTTCAGGCAGGCTTTATCATCCTGGGTCAGCCAGCGCGCTTTATCCGGGCTGTCGTCCAGCCAGAACCAGACCACAAAGCCCAGAATGACCGACGGGAAGCCTTCGAGCAGGAACAGCCACTGCCAGCCCTTCAGGTTCATCACCCCATCTAGGTTGAGAATATAGCCGGAGGCCAGCGAACCCAGCGCCATGGTCACCGGCATGGCAATCATAAACAGGGCGTTAGCGCGGGCGCGGTAGTGCGCCGGGAACCAGAACGTTAAATAGAGTAACAGCCCCGGCAGGAAGCCCGCTTCGGCAATCCCCACCAGCATACGCAGCACGTACAGGCTGTTAGGGCCGGTAGCGAACATCGTGGCGGTGGAGGCGATCCCCCACACCACCATCAGAATCGCAATCCAGCGGCGCGCGCCCACTCTGCTCAGCATCACGTTGCTGGGGATCCCGCAGATGACATACATCACGTAAAACAGCGTGGTTGCCAGTCCGAACATGGTGCTGGTGAGGCCCAGATCTTTGCCCATCGTCAGACCGGCAAAGCCGATGTTGATGCGATCCAGATACGAAAAGACGAACAGAATGAACAAAAAGGTGATCAATCGCCGGAATAACTTTTTGATCACCCGCTGTTGACGCGGATCGAGCGTGTCGTCAGCAGACGCAGGCGGAGCCAGCACGCTAGCGCGTGTTTGCTCCATCGATGGGCTCTCATTCATGAAATGCTCCACATAACGGTTAGAGGTAGTGTTAGCCCCGTTTGACGCGGGGTGTTTTTATAATGTGTTGATAAGCAGGTAAATTTTAATAAAAGCCGATAACTAGCGGGTAAGGGGAGCTACCCGGTGCACGCGATGCAAACACGTGCGCTAACGTATAGGAAATCGCGAGCATGGACGTCAATGTTCTGTTTAAAAAATGATACGTAATTGTTAATCTCGTAGCGTTTTTGAATCATAATGCGATATCGATCGGCTTTTGCGGCGCAGCGAGTGGTTAACCGCAGGGGGCAGGGTGCGATCGGGCTATAGCGGGGGATAAATAGCGGGTATAATTGCGGTCAATGCATTACTTCTGGAACGTCATTTCATGAGTCATACGAACACATCGTCAGACAGCGGCCCCACTTTTCACCGCGAAGAGTTCCCGTTCTACTGGATAGTTAACGTCTACGCACGTTATACGCAAGTGATGGAAATCACACTGAAAAAGGTGCAGCTTGATGTGTCCCGCTTTCGGGTGCTGATGATTACCGAGCAGTACGGTAAGGCCAGCATTTCGCAGATCGCCGAATTCGCGATGGCCAAAATGCCCACCGTCACCAAAATCGTTGGTCGCCTGCGCGACGATGGCCTGGTGACCACCGCCAGCAGCGTGCAGGATGCCAGAGTGACCGAAGTGATGCTCACCGATGCCGGACGCGAAAAAGTGGCCGAGGCACACCGCCTTACCCGCAAGGTTTTCGAGAAGGGTTTTAAGGGCATGACCGCGGCCCAGCGGGAAAAAATGAACCTCTCACTGTCGAAGGTACTCGACAACCTCAACGCGCTCTGAAGCGTTCCCGCAGAGAATTGCGGATTTGTGACAGCCTTAAAAATTCAAGGTAAGTCACTGTAAAGTATAATATTATAAAAGAGCCGCTCTGATGACCAGAGCGGCTCTTTTATCATTTCCGCGCCGCGTTTATTGTTATTTATCATCATCCTAAGCCTCTCTTCATGGATTGTTAGAAGAATGTTTCAGTGTTATTTTTTCGTAAAATTAACGTGAAATATTACTTGAATATTCATCTAAATCTTCCATGATTGACCAGAACAAACGTGGGTCGAACCGCAGCGAAGAGTGCGTCACCCAAATGTGATTCGTTTTTTCTGGTTAAGGTGCAAATTATGCAACCTGTTACTGAGAGCAATGGTTTTGTCACCCGATGTACCCTCGGCGAGGGCGATCTCCGCTTCGCGGTAAAAGACACCCTCGACATCGCAGGCTTTCCCACCCGTGCAGGCTGCCCGGCACTGGCCGCAAACCCGGCGGCGGAACAACATGCCGACGTGGTCGCAACCCTTCTCGGGCAGAAGTGCATCCTGACCGGAAAAACCACCCTGCACGAGCTGGCGTTTGGTGTCACCGGAATCAACCCCTGGGCCGGCACGCCGGTTAACCCGCTGTTTCCTGACTTGATCCCCGGCGGCTCCTCCAGCGGCTCTGCCGCAGTGGTGGCTGCTGGTGAGGTGGATTTTGCGCTCGGCACCGATACCGGTGGCTCGGTGCGCATGCCTGCCGCCTGCTGCGGCATCCTCGGCTTAAAACCGACTTACGGCGCCGTGAGCCGGGCAGGGGTGATGCCCGCGCAAAGCTCGCTGGACTGCGTGGGGATCTTCGCCCGAGAGCCGGGCGTCCTGCGTGACGTACTGACCCGACTGGGGCTACCGGTTGACGCGCCGCTGCACAGGATGCCCGCCATCGGCTTTATCCCGTCGGCGCTCATCAGCATCGATTCCCTGCTGTTGAACTTCCTCGCCCAGGCCGACCTGCAACCGCGTCAGGCTGAATTGCCGCTGCTGGGGGATGCCCATCGCGCCGGGTTGACCCTCATCAGCCATGAAAACTGGCAGGCTTTTAAAACGCTACTGCGTGACGACAGTGTCTCTGCCGACGTTGGCACCCGCATCCGTGCCGGAGCCGGGATCGATGCCCATGCCCTTGAGGCCGCAGAGGCTATCCGCCGCACATTTACCGCCCAGGTGGATGACCAACTGGCGAAAACCCCCTTGCTGGCCCTGGCAACCCTGCCGGAACTGCCGCCCACGCTGGAAGAGGCAAAAGATCCGCTCAGCGTAGTGAACCTCACCCGGCTGGTGCGCCCGTTCAACCTCAGCGGCCACCCGGCGCTGACCCTGCCTGCGGGTACGCTTGATGGCCGTCCGGTGGCGCTACAGCTCGTTGCCGGCAAAGGGCAGGAGGGGCTGCTGGTGCAGGCGGCTGAATGGCTCTCTGAGCGACGACGCCGCTAACAATCCCGCTTTACCGACAGTTTCAACACTAACTCAGTGAGTACCACTCATTGCGGCAGCACTCGTCTCTCTGCGGGCCGCACACTCTTTTGGGAGGAAGCTATGTCTGCCGTTCATGTTCGTGAGGAACTCGTTC
This sequence comes from Leclercia sp. GHBNCSD, assembly GCF_055805075.1. Classification (NCBI taxonomy): domain Bacteria; kingdom Pseudomonadati; phylum Pseudomonadota; class Gammaproteobacteria; order Enterobacterales; family Enterobacteriaceae; genus Leclercia; species Leclercia sp. GHBNCSD. Next base: position 3,864,107 of record NZ_JBQVYO010000001.1, read on the forward strand.
CACTGCTGAATGAAGTCGCCACCCGCAGCGCCGATTTTGAGCAACAGCGTCATATCTCGGACGACATCATCGCCCGCTTTAAGCAGGTCGGCGTCTACCGCGCGTTAGTCCCCAAAATCTACGGCGGCGAGGAGTGTACCCCGGCACAGTTCTGTGAGCTGATCGAGCAGATTGCCACCGCCGATGGCTCCGCAGGCTGGGTCGCCAGCTTCGGCATGAGCCCCTTCTACCTTGGGGCGCTGCCGCCGGACACCCTGAAAGAACTCTACCGTGACGGCCCGGACGTGGTCTTCGCCGGCGGTATTTTCCCGCCGCAGAAAGCGGTGCTGGCGGATGGCGGCTACCGCGTCTCGGGTCGCTGGGGCTTTGCCAGCGGCAGCATGGGCGCCTCGGTCTTTGGCGTCGGCATCCTGCCGGAGAGCGGCGAACCGCTGCCGCGCATGGCGGTGCTGCCCCGCGACAGCGTGCAGATCGATCCGGTCTGGAACACCGTCGGCCTGGCCGGAACCGGCAGCCACGATCTGGTGGTTAACGATGCGTTTGTGCCGCAGGAGTGGACCTTTGTGCGCGGCGGCGCCCTTAACCTGGAGGGGGCGCTCTATCGCTACCCGGTGCTCTCCCTGGCCACCCAGGTGCTCTCGGTGGTGGCACTCGGCGTCGCCCGCGCGGCCCTCCATGAAATCTATGCCATTGCCCATCGCCAGCAGTCGGTGACCGGCGCGCCGCGCCTGGCGGAACGGCCGCAGGCGCAGATGCAGATAGCCCGCTGCGAAGCGGAACTGCGCTCCGCCCGGTCCTGGTTTTATGAGGCCATCGACGAGGTGTGGCAGTGCATCCTCGCCGGGGATGAGCCTGCCTGCGCGCAGATCAACGCCCTGCGGCTCTCCTCCACCCACGCCACCCGCGTGGCCGCTGAGGTCACCCGCCAGGCGCTGGCGCTGAACGGTATGGGCGGCATCACCCTGAAAAGCCCCCTGCAACGCTACGTCCGCGACACCATGGTGATCACCCAGCACGCCTTTATGGGTGACCTCTCTTATCTCAACGCCGGTACGGTCTATTTCGGTGGCCAGCCTCTGCCGGGTTATTTGTAATTTTCACCACAGGAGCAACAGATGAGCCAGACAACAACCTTACGCGTGCTGTTTTGCATCGGCGTGAACCAGAACTTCTTTGATGCCACTCCGGCAGAAGCCAGACAGGTGTGGGCCGCGTTCGGCGTGATGATGAAAGGCATCGACGAAACCCAGGGCATTCGCGTCATCGGCAATATGGACGATGACCGCCTGATGGTAGGCCCATCCATCACATCGCCCTGGACCACCTACGTGCTGGCCGATGCCGACACCCTCGACAGCGTGGTGGCCGCCTGCAACCTGTTCCGCACCACTCCGGTGGGCGACGGCGAGAGCAAGCTGTGGAAGTACTGCAAGATCGAAGCCCGCGTCGGGCGTGAGCTGATCATTCAGTAACGGAGCACACCATGAGCCCACAGGATGCGCTGCGTTTACAGCAGCTTGAGGATCAGCAGGCCGCCCGGGTCTGTATCAGCACCTACATGCGGCTGTGCGATCGCCTCGACAGCATGGAGACGGTACAGGCCATCGGCGCGCTGTTCAGCGCAGACGCGTGCTGGGAAGGGTTGGGTGAACCTTACGCCACCCGGCTGGGCAGACATCAGGGGCGCGAGGCGATTGAAGCGATGATGGCGAGCTACGTCCGCACGCCCGCGCACTTCGCCCTGAATGGCCACTTTTTATGCTCCGAGGCGCTCTGGCACGAGGCCGACGGCGAGCTGCATGGCCGCTGGCAGATGCTGCAAACCTCCGCCTTTACCGCCGGTGGCGCGCACCTGAATGCTGCCGAGCTGCAGATTATTTTCCGTCGCGAAGCCGGGGAGATGACCATGCACCATTTCACCACCCGCAACCTGTTCAGCAGGCCGGTAAGCCACTGGCATGCGGCGGATGCGCTACCTGTACCGGACAAAAACTAAAACGCCGACCACGAGCAGGAGAAAGATTATGCAGTGTGACCAGATCATGAATGTCAAAAATATCGATACCACGACGCCGACGGCCCCGAGCCGGGAAGCGATTGCGGCTCTGGTGAAGGCGGATCGTGTCCACACGTCGCTCTACACCTCTGACGAGCTGTTCCAGCTGGAGCTGGAGCGCATTTTCAGCAAAACCTGGGTCTGGGTGGCGCACGTCAGCGAGATCCCGGAGACCGGCAGCTTCAAAACCACCGAGATCGGCACCCAGCCGGTGATCGTGGTGCGCGACCGCAAAGGCACCCTCCACACCCTGCTGAACCGCTGCCGCCATCGCGCGGCCACCGTCTGCGAACACCGCAGCGGCAAAACCAACAGCTTCGTCTGCCCGTACCACGGCTGGGGCTACACTCTGGACGGCAGCCTGCGCGGCGTGCCGCACCCGGAAAGCTATGCCGACAGGCTTGAGAAGAACGAGCTGGGGCTGGTGTCGCTGCGTACCGAGCAGTATGCGGGCATGGTTTTCGCCACCTTTAACGAGCAGATCGAACCGCTGGAGGATTTCCTCGGCGCGGCGAAGAAGTGGATGGATCTCTTTATGAAGCAGGGGGCGGGCTACCCGATCAAAACCGGGCCGGCACACCGCTTCCGCTTCCCGGGCAACTGGAAAATTCAGCTGGAGAACACCACCGACGGCTATCACTTCCCGGTGGTGCACCGTTCTTTCCTGAGCTCCGTCGATAAGCAGACCGAAGAGATGCTCAACTTCGTGGACGGCAGCGGCTATGTCGAAGATCTCGGCAACGGCCACAGCGTGATGGTGATGATCCCGGAACTGGTGGATCTGGAGGCCAACCTCGATGCGCCCATCCCGGAGCGCTTTATCGGGCTGGCGGACGAACTGCGAAAAGATCACGACGAAGCGCAGGTCAGACGCATCGTGCGCGCGGTGGGCGGCTCCGGCTTCAACCTCAACCTGTTCCCGAACATCGCCTGTTCAATGGCTTTCTTCCGCGTCCTGCAACCCATCTCAGTGATGGAAACCGAAATTCATCACGCGGTGATCACCATGGACGGCGGGCCGGAGATCGCGAACCAGGCGCGGCTGCGTCTGCACGAGCACTTCCAGGGGCCGATGGGCTTTGGCACCCCGGACGACTCCGAGGCCTGGGAGCGCGTGCAGCGCGGAGCCACCGCGGGGGATGACCTGTGGATCATGCTCAACCGCGGCCTGGCGGGGGAGTACCGCACCGATGACGGCCTGCGCAGCGACGTCAGCGCCGAAACCGGGATGCGCGCGGCCTACCAGCAGTGGAAAAAATTGATGACGGAGAGCGAAAAATGATGACGCCAGATTCTGTGCTGTTTGCGGCGATGTCCGTAATCAACCTCGAAGGCGATCTGCTGGACCAGGGCGAGTTCAACGCCTGGCTGGATCTCTGGCAGCGCGACGGCCTTTACGTGGTGCCCATCGACCCGAACGAAACCGATTTTAAAAACACCCTTAACTACGCCTGCGACGATCACCACATGCGCGAGAAGCGGGTGAAGCGCCTCTACAGCGGAGAGTCCATCTCCACCACGCCCCGCGCCAGAACCCTGCGCACCCTGTCGCGCTTCCGCCTGCTGGAGTCCCGCGAGGATCTGATCGTGGTGCGCGGGGCGCAGTCCCTGTGGGAGCACCGCAAAGGCCACAGCCGCCACTATGCCGCGGATATCACCTGGCACCTGACACCGCAGGAGGGCAGGTTGCTGATTACCCGGAAGGTGATCCGCCTGGTCAACAGCGACGATGTGCTGCACAGCATCGGCTACATCCTCTGAGGAACTCCCCATGACGCAAACCGTATTAGTGACCGGCGCGGCCGCCGGTCTGGGCAACGTGATTGCCGCTCACCTGCTGGCGCAGGGGGATCAGGTGGTGCTGACCGACGTTGATGTGGCCCGCGCCCGGGAAGCTGCGGATCGTCTTGATGACGGCCAGGGCAGAGTGCTGGCGCTGGGGTTAGATATCTGCCAGCCGCAGGATTTTGCGCAGGCGCTCGACGCGACCATTAAACGCTTCGGCAGCCTGGAGGTGCTGGTCAACAACGCTGCCCTGACCCTCGCCACCCCGGTGATGGAGATTACGGTGGAGGAGTTCGACCGGGTGATCGCCACCAACCTGCGCGGCACCTTTGTCGGCTGCCAGACCCTGGGGCGTTACTTCGCAAGTACAGGCTACGGCCGCATCATCAACCTCGCCTCGTTAGCGGGGCAGAACGGCGGCACCGCCTCCGGCGCCCACTACGCCGCCTCGAAGGGCGGCATTCTGACCCTGACCAAAATCTTTGCCCGGGAGCTCGGCAAATCCGGCGTGACGGTGAACGCCATCGCCCCGGGCCCGCTGGATCTGCCGATGGTTCACGCCCTGGTGCCGGAAGAGAAGATGGCCGGTCTGCTGGGGATGATCCCGGTCGGCCAGTTAGGGGAAGCCGGGTTTGTTGCCCAGGCGGTGGCTTTGCTGGCATCAGAGCAGGCGTCGTTTGTCACCGGGGCGACCTGGGACATCAACGGCGGTCTGTTTATGCGTTAAGGAGCCAACATGCTGACATTACAGGTTATCAGGCGGGAGTTGCAGGGCGAGGTGCTCCTGCTGACGCTGGCGCATGCTGACGGGAACGATCTTCCGGCATTCAGCGCGGGGGCGCATATCGATCTCCATCTTGCAGACGGCCTGGTGCGTCCGTACTCCCTCTGCGGCGACCCGCAGGATCGCCGTCACTACCAGCTCGGCATTCTGAAAGACAAAAAGTCTCAGGGCGGCTCCCTTGCCGCGCATGCGCTCAACGTTGGGGATCGGATCCAGGTCAGCGATCCGCGCAACCTCTTTGCACTGGAGGAGACGGCCAGCCATTGCCTGCTGATTGGCGGCGGGATCGGTATCACCCCGATGCTGGCGATGGCCGCCGAACTGCACGCCAGCGGCCGCTCCTTCAGCCTGCACTACTGCGCCCGTACCCGGGCCGGGGCGGCGTTTATTGCCCAACTGGAGCAGGCGGCCTGGGCCGACCGCGTGCATCTGCACTTCAGCGACACGCAACGCCTCAATCTGAAGGCGGTGCTGAGCGACGTCCCGGCCAATACCCACGTCTACACCTGCGGTCCGACCCGGCTGATGGATGCGGTCACCGACGAGGCAAGCCGCCTCGGTTATCGCCCGGAGCAGGTGCATCAGGAGTGCTTCAGCGCCGAAGTCGTCACCGGTGGTGCGGCCTTTGAGGTGGTCGCCGCCGCAAGCGGCATTACCGTCCAGGTGCTGGAGAACCAGACCATCGTCGAGGCGCTGGCCCAGGCCGGGCTGAAGGTCTGCGTCTCCTGCAAACAGGGGATCTGCGGCAGCTGCCTGACCGACGTGCTGGAGGGAGAGCCGGACCATCGCGACAGCTATCTGACCGACGAAGAGAAAGCTGACGGCGATCAGATGTTGTTGTGCTGCTCCCGGGCCAAAAGCGCCCGTTTAGTCATCGATCTGTGAGGAAACCCTTATGACACTGCAAACCGAATTTCGTAACGCGATGGCACAGCTGGGGAGTGCGGTCTCGGTGATCACCACCGACGGCCCGGCGGGTAAATTTGGTTTTACCGCTTCCGCCGTCTGCAGCGTCACGGACTCGCCGCCGACGCTGCTGGTCTGTATGAACCGCAACTCCTATGCCAACGCGCACTTCAAGCAGAACGGAGCGCTGTGCGTCAACGTCCTCTCCAGCGACCATCAGGATCTCTGTGGGGTCTTCGCCAACGCCAGCCTGCGATCCGAGCAGCGTTTTGCGTATGACTCCTGGCAGGTGATGGCCAGCGGCGCGCCGGTGCTCAGCTCGTCGGTCGCCAGCTTCGACTGCCTGATCGACACCTGTCATGAAGTGGGCAGCCACTCCGTTTTCTACTGCCAGGTGCAGGCGATACGCATCAGCGAAGCGCCGCGCGGGCTGGTCTACTTTAACCGTCGCTACCATGCCATCGGGCATGATGTGGAAGCGTAAAACCAACCATAAGGGTAACGCTGATGAGCAATGTCGTGACTGAAAACCGCAACGCTGCGGCCGCCGTTCCACACGATGCCGGGCAGATGCGCAAGCTGGTGTTCGCCTCGGTACTGGGTAATGCCCTGGAATGGTATGACTTCTTCCTCTACGGCACCGCCGCGGCGCTGGTGTTTGGCCCGCTCTTCTTCCCGGTGGTCGGCGACCCGATGCAGGGCACGCTGCTGGCCTTCTCCGGCTTTGCGGTGGGCTTTCTCGCCCGTCCGCTGGGCGGGATTGTCTTCGGTCATCTTGGGGATCGCTACAGTCGCAAGATGACGCTGATCATGACCCTGACCCTAATGGGAGCCACCACCTTTGTCATCGGCCTGCTGCCGACCTACGCGCAGATTGGCATCTGGGCGCCGCTCTCCCTGATCACGCTGCGCTTTTTACAAGGCGTGGCATCGGGCGGTGAGTGGGGCGGTGGGGTGCTGATGCTGAGCGAGAACGCGCCCGCGTCCCGTCGCGGCTACTTTACCGCCTGGAGCCAGATGGGGGTCTCCGGCGGGTTTGTCCTCTCCGCCTTCGCCTTTTACCTGGTGCAGAAGCTGCCGGAAGCGGAGCTGATGAGCTGGGGCTGGCGCGTGCCCTTCCTGCTGAGCATCGTTATCTTCCTGGTCGGGGTCTATATCCGCAAAAACATCCGCGAGAGCAAAGCCTTTACTCAGGCCAGACCGGAAGAAAAACACGAGAAGATCCCGCTGATGGTGCTGGTGCGCGAGCATCCTAAGGCGCTGATGCAGGCCATCGCCCTGCGCCTGCCGGAGAACGGCGCCTCCTATATCTTCTTCACCTTTTCGGTGGTCTACGCCAAACACATCGGCATCGGTACCGGGGAGATCATCAGCGCCGTAACCCTGGCGATGCTGGTGGAGTTCTTCTCGATCCTGTTCTGGGGCGCGCTCTCGGATCGCATCGGCCTGAAGCCGGTCTACTACATCGGGGTCATCGGGCTTCTGGTGATGGCGTTCCCGTTCTTCTGGCTGCTCTCCACCGGCGATTACGGCTGGATCATGCTGGCGATGCTGCTCGGCCTGCCGTTCTGCCACGGGGCGATGATCGGCACCCAGCCCTGCATCATGAGCGACCTGTTCCCGGTGCGCGTGCGCTACTCCGGCCTGGCGCTGGGGCACGAGGTGGGCTCGATCTTCTCCGGCGGCCTGGGGCCGATGCTGGCGGTGGCGCTGCTGATGCATTTCGACGCCTCCTGGCCGGTTTCCCTGCTGCTGATGGGCTATGCGCTGCTGGCGTGGATCGCCCTGCGCAGCCTGCCGTCCCCCCATAAAAATAACGAGGTAGCGAATGATTGATAAACGGATTGCCACCGCCGAGGATGCCGTGGCGGACATTTTTGACGGCGCGGTGGTGATGGTGGGCGGATTTGGCGCGGCCGGACAACCTGCTGAACTCCTCGACGCCCTGATCCGCCGTCAGCCGCGGGACCTCACCCTGATCAGCAACAATGCCGGGAACGGTGACTACGGTCTGGCGGCGCTGCTGAAGGCTGGCTGCGTGAAAAAAGTGATCTGCTCTTTCCCACGCCAGACCGACTCCTGGGTCTTTGACGACCTCTACCGTCGTGGCGAAGTCGAGCTTGAGCTGGTCCCGCAGGGCAACCTCGCGGCGCGTATTCAGGCGGGCGGCTCCGGGCTGGGGGCGATCTTCACCCCCACCGGGTTTGGCACCGAGCTGGCGGCAGGCAAAGAGACCCGCCATATCGACGGCAAAGATTACGTCCTCGAGTACCCGTTAAAAGCCGATTTCGCCCTGATCAAAGCCCTGAAGGCCGACCGCTGGGGCAACCTGGTCTATGACAAAACCGGGCGTAACTTCGGGCCGATCATGGCCGCCGCCGCCCGCTGCACCATTGCCCAGGTGAGCGAGATTGTCGCCCTCGGCGAGCTCGATCCGGAGGCGGTGGTGACCCCGGGGATTTTTGTCCAGCGCGTGGTGACGGTCACGCCGCAATGCCTGCAGCAGAGCGCATAAGGAGATCCCGTGAATAAACTGACCCATCAACAGCTGGCTGAACGTATTGCCCGCGACATCCCGGAAGGGGCCTACGTCAACCTCGGCATCGGCCTGCCGACGCGGATTGCCAACTATCTGCCTGCGGACCGCGAGATCTTCCTTCACAGCGAAAACGGCATTCTCGGGATGGGGCCTGCGCCGGAACCGGGCTGTGAAGATCCGGAGCTGATTAACGCCGGGAAACAGCCGTTGACGCTGCTTGCGGGCGGCTGCTATTTCCATCATGGCGACTCCTTCACCATGATGCGCGGCGGCCACCTGGATATCTGCGTGCTGGGGGCCTATCAGGTCTCCGAACGCGGGGATCTGGCGAACTGGAGCACCGGCGAGCCCTCTTCGATTCCCGCCGTCGGCGGGGCGATGGACCTGGCGATTGGCGCGAAGCGCGTCTATGTGATGACCGAACATCTGACCCGTCAGGGCGACTGCAAGATTGTCAAAACCTGCACCTATCCGCTGACCGGCATGGCCTGTATCGACCGCATCTACACCGACATGGCGGTGATGGATATCACAGCCGAAGGCATTGTGGTACGGGAACTGTTTGGCGACGTGACGCCGGAGTATCTCCAGTCCGTTACCCCGGTGGCGCTGACCTTTGCCCTGAACGCCGAAACCGAGGAGGCGTGAATGGAGCTTGAATATCGCCTCGACGGCCTGGAAGCGGCCCCGCTGCTGGTGCTCTCCAACTCGCTCGGCACCACCTGGGAGATGTGGCAGGGGCAGATGGCCGATTTTACCCGCCATTTTCGCGTGCTGCGCTACAACACCCGCGGGCATGGCCGCTCTCCGGTTTCGGCTGAGGGTATCACCCTCGACTCGCTGGGGCAGGACGTGATTGCCCTGCTCGATCATCTGGATATTGAACGCGCCTTTTTCTGCGGCATCTCGCTCGGTGGGATGACCGGGATGTGGCTCAACCGCCACGCCCCGTCGCGTTTTGATCGCATCGTGGTGGCGAACACCGCGGCAAAAATCGGCGAAGCGAAAGGCTGGCAGCAGCGCGCCGCAGCGGTGCGCCAGCAGGGGATGGCCCCGGTCGCCGGTACCGCGGCGGAACGCTGGTTCACCCCGGCATATCGCCAAAGCAATCCCGGCATGGTGAAGCTGCTGGTTGACGGTCTGGCCGACACCCCAGCCGAAGGTTACGCCGCCTGCTGCGAAGCGCTGGCAACGGCGGATCTCCGTGATGAGGTGGCGGCCATGCTGCGCCCAATGCTGGCTATCGCAGGGGAGGAAGATCCGGTCACCACGGTGCAGGACGCCCAGTGGATCGCGGCCCAGGCGAAGCAGACAGAATATGTGGCGTTACCCGCCTCGCACCTGTCGAACGTCGCCTGCCCGGACGCATTTAATCAGCAGGTGCTGACCTTTTTAACCCGCAGGAGCATGACATGACCCTCACCATAGAATCCCTGGCCTGCTGGCTGGTGGACATTCCCACCATCCGCCCGCACAAGCTGTCGATGGCCACCATGGGTTGCCAGACGCTCACCATCGTCCGGATGCAATGCGCGAACGGCGTTACCGGCTGGGGCGAAGCCACCACCATCGGCGGCATGAGCTACGGCCCGGAAAGCCCGGAGGCGATCAAATCCGCCATTGAAACCTATCTGGCCCCGCTGCTGTGCGGACAGTCATTTACTGGCGTGGCGGCGCTGGCCGACAGGATGAACGCCAGCGTGAAGGGCAACACTTTTGCCAAATCCGCCCTCGAAACCGCCTTCCTCGATGCCCAGGGCAAAGCGCTGGGGCTGCCGGTGAGTTCACTCCTGGGCGGGGCGCTTACCACGCGTCTGCCGGTGCTCTGGACCCTGGCGAGTGGCGACACCCAGAACGATATCGAAGAGGGTAAACGCCTGCTGGCAGAGGGGCGACACAACACCTTCAAGCTGAAAATCGGCGCCCGCGGGCTGGAGGTGGATGTCCGCCACGCCCTGGCGATCAAGGCCGCGCTGGGCGACGAGGTGAGCGTGCGGGTGGACGTCAACCAGGCCTGGGATCTGACCACTGCCATCAAAGGGATGACGCAGTTACAGGCGGGCGGGATCGACCTGGTGGAGCAGCCGATCCCGCTGTGGGATCGGCAAGGGCTTATTGCCCTCAGCCAGCGTTTTGCGGTGCCGATCCTCGCCGACGAAGCGGTGGCCACCAGCCATGATGGCTACGCCCTCGCGAGCGGCGGCTTTACCGGGGCGTATGCCCTGAAGATCGCCAAAGCGGGCGGCCCGGCGCAGGCCCTGAAGCTGGCGCACGTGGCGCAGGCGGCGGGCGTGGCGCTGTACGGCGGCACCATGCTGGAAGGGACACTCGGCACCGTCGCCTCGCTGCACGCCTGGTCCACGGTGAGGATGCAGTGGGGCACCGAGATGTTCGGCCCGCTGCTGCTGAAGGATGACATCGTGGTCCGTCCGCTGGATTTCAGCCAGGGAGAGGTGACGTTACCGCAGGGGCCGGGGTTAGGCATTGAGATCGACGAAGACAAGCTGCGCCATTACGCACGTCAATAAAAGGAAAACGCGATGCTTTTTAAAGTGGAAATGACCGTCAACATCCCGTCGTCGCTGCCTGCGGCAGAAGTTGAAGCGATCAAGGCGAAAGAGAAAGCCTACTCCCAGCGCTTACAGCGTGAAGGCAAGTGGCCGCACATCTGGCGCGTGGTCGGGCAGTACGCCAACGTCAGCATTTTCGATGTGGCGGACAACCAGGAGCTGCACGACATCCTGACCGCGCTGCCGCTCTACCCGTGGATGGAGATCAGCGTGCAGCCTCTGTGTACGCATCCCTCATCCATTCATCACTCGCAATAACAACAAACGTACCCTACAAAGAGGAATATGCAATGTCTGTGAATCCTGCGCATCAACCCGAACTGGAATCCTTACTCGCGATCAGCAGCGGCTTAAATTCCACCGGCGGTAACGATCGTCTCAAAAACATCATGCACCAGCTGCTGAGCGACCTGTGCAAAACCATTAAGCAGTTCGACGTGACTGATGAAGAGTTCTGGATTGCGGTGAATTACCTTAACGAGCTCGGCGGACGTCAGGAAGCGGCGCTGCTGGCGGCGGGACTGGGTCTGGAGCACTATCTCGATATGCGCGCCGACGAGAAAGAGGCAGCCTCCGGCAACGAGGTGGGCACCCCGCGCACCATCGAAGGGCCGCTGTATGTCGCCAACGCCCCGCTGAGCGAAGGCTTTGCCCGCATGGATGACGGGAAAGAGCAGGGCGAAACCCTATGGTTGCAGGGCCAGGTGACCGATCTGAACGGTAAGCCGGTGGCGGGCGCGATCGTGGATATCTGGCACGCCAACACCCTCGGCGGCTACTCGTTCTTCGACCCGTCCCAGAGCGAATATAACCTGCGCCGCCGCGTGCGCACCGGGGATGATGGCCGCTACGCCGTGCGCAGCATCGTGCCGTGCGGCTACGGCTGCCCACCGGATGGGCCGACACAGAAGCTGCTGACCGCGTTGGGGCGTCATGGTAATCGTCCGGCGCACGTACACTTTTTTGTGTCGGCACCGGGGTACAAGCACCTGACCACCCAGATCAACCTCAACGGGGATGAATACCTGTGGGATGACTTTGCATTTGCGACGAGGGCGGAGCTGATTGCGGATCCGGTGAAGATTACGGACCCGGCGGTAGCGCGGGCACGTGATCTCGGGGGGGAGCATACGGAAGTGAACTTTAACTTTACGCTGGTGGAAGCGGCGGAGAGCGGGGAAGAGGAGAGAGGGAAGCGAGCGCGGGTTAAGGAGTGAGTGCTGAGAGGTTGATAGGGCCGGGTCCGCGGTGAGCGGGCCCGTTTTATTTGACCACTCAACAAAAGATAACAGCCTTTATTATGCTGAGCATTAAAAAACTTACTGAACCCTTTTAAGTATAATATCTATCACTTCGCTCACTAAAAATTAAAATAATCCGTAGAGTTTAATGAGTCTTTTCTGTTATTAATTTTATCTACTGCTTTATTGTATCGTCGTCTAATGAGCACATCAATGCTTAGTCTTAGTGCTTCTAAGGCAATTGATTCTGGAAGTCTTTTAAAATCAAGAATTTTACGAATGCTTAACTTACACCAATCACCCTCTAAACTATTACCATTCTCTCTGATAAGACTTATTAATTCTTTATCAGTTAACTCTTTTTTCATAAAGTCAAGGGAGAATATAAATAAGTTTGAAAATAAACTTGGGTAGAAATCGGATTTATCGAAAGTGAAATTTGTTTTCTCTATTTCATAGCTTTCTTTATGACCAGCCTTGAAAGTAGTAAATTTGACGCGGATAAAGATATCATTCAAGAAAATCTCTTTAACAGAGGGCGGTATTACATAGTTGTCATTTTTGATATACTGAGAGGATAAAGATAAGAAATTAGTTATTGCTGGTATAAATCCATGCTCATGGAAGTTGTAATAGTCTAATTCTTCCAAGAAGAATAAGGTGTTATGAAATGTGGTATAAAAAGAATAATCGTTAAAACATTTTTTATAGAATGCTATTTTTTTATCATGTTGCAATGAAATGATAAAAGATGCGGCGAAGAATTCTTGAATTGACTTATGAATAAAGCGATACTCATTAAAGCCATCCTCAATAATCAAGTTAGTAATAGAAGATAACTCTCTTAATGTTTTCTCAGCTATAGATTTGTCCTCGTTGATATGCTTAAGTGCAATTGAGGCAAAGATTACTAGCTTTTCATGACTGAATCCATTTAAACCCTCCCTCAAGGAAATAAAACACAAACAATCAAAAAGTTCTCTATAGATGCGTCTATTATCATTCCAGTGGCGTTCTCTGTAGACTTTTCCTTTTATATTATCGTGTCTATGAAAAACAGTATTGAAAATATTTGAATAAAATTGTGATAATGTATTTGGTATATCTTCACCTACGTTATAACTTATACAAAATAAAACCACTAAAATTGGCGACTTTAATATGGAATATTTCTTTGTATGTAAAGGACTACGTTTTAATGCACCACATAGCTCATCACATTTTTCTTCATCAATGGCAGTTTTTTTTTATAATCCCAAAAATTTGTTGTTCAGTTAATTCGCACACTGAAAATGTTCTTAATTCTGACAGAGAGTCGATTTCAGTATCGGGTCTGCTTGTACAGATCACATGACAGTTGAAAGAATTAATGAAGCGTCTGATTTCATCAAGCAGATCTATTCTAAACTCTGGCTTAACCTCATCAAACGCATCAAGATATAACTTAACATTACTGTCTGCAAATAATTTTTTCAGCGCATACTCTGATATGTTAACTCCATAATGGCTTGCGATTTTGATATCGCGAGTTCGAGAGTTCCACCAGTATATTTTTTAGCTCATAGAAAACAGGGAGTCGACTATATTTTTTGCGTTATTAGATAATAATTTTCGTAATAGTATGGATTTTCCTTGGCCTGCTAATCCTTTTATTAATATAGATCTATCATTATCTAAAACTGTGGAATCGTTGACCTCTAATCTGCTCTGTGTACCTGATTGCATTATATCAATCGGAATATAAACGTCATCAACATGAAAAGATTTATCTTGAGAGATCAAGGTTTTTATTTCTAAATTCCTTTCACAATATTCTAAATAGTGATCTTTGAATCTCAGTATGTCTAAAAGTTCATGCTTTTTAGCTAAAAAATCGAAAACGGACGCTATTGTTTTTTTGCGACCTCATTAGCCGTTGAGGTCAACACCGTACTAGTAACTGCTCCCATAGACACTTTCAAACCTCAGTTTGGTGAATTGCAGTCTGCATTATATCAATAAAGTGTAACCATAACAGGTATTGTCCTTGCTCAAAATTAATCCAGTGCCATCTAACTTATGACGCTCATCACAGAAACGCTGCCAGAGGCATGAGTGATTAACAAGACAAAACGGTTAGCTTTAGGCAGCTGATGTTCAGCCTGCGGGAACGTAGTTTTAACATGATGAGTGTTGTTATAACATGTTAATTGTCTCGGTGTAGTACGATGTATTGTGTCTGCATATGGATGTGTTGTAACACTTACACTTTACTATTGGTGGTACTGCGCACAGTAAGCTTGAAGATACTGGTTTTGGTGCTAAGCAAAACATAATGAATAGATATTAACATTTATAAAATATATTATTTAAATAATACTCATAAGCTAGCCAATTACTTTGTCGAGGTTTTAGGTTTTTGACATTTGACAATCTACACAGTTAATTAATCTATATACCGTCGAAAATAACCATATTATAATTATGGTTTCTAAGGTCAAATGGAGATTAAAGATCATGGCTATTCCAGCTTACTTATGGCTTAAAGATGACGGTGGGGCAGATATTAAAGGTTCTGTAGATGTAAGGGCTCGAGAGGGCAGCATTGAGATTCATAGTTTCGCGCATGGTCTACATCTACCCACAGATAACATGACGGGTAAAATTACAGGAACTCGAGTGCATAGTGCATTAACCTTCGAAAAGGAATTCGATTCATCAAGTCCCTACTTGTACAAGGCAGTAGCGAAAGGCCAGACGCTAAAAAGTGCCGAATTTAAGTGGTATCACATCAACGATGCCGGGCAGGAAGTTGAATACTTCAATATGCTGCTGGAAGGTGTCAAAGTCGTCTCGGTCTGTCCTCTGATGCATAACTCAAAAATGCCAGCACCGAAAAACATAATCATCTTGAATCTGTTTCGCTCCGCTATGAAAAGATTACATGGAAGCACTGCGACGGAAATATCATTTTTACTGATGCGTGGAACGACCGATGATTCATTGTACCTTTCGGCTTAACGGCAATGCTTTGTCTAATCTGAGCTGTACGGGTATTGGTTTTTTCCCTGCGTATTCGGGTAATACAGGACAGCACCGGAATAATCCTGATTCAGTTGCCATAAAGGATATTGGTCCACTGCCGCCGGGTAAATATTATATTGTTGACCGGCCCCGTAGCTTAAGTACACGCGTAAAAGATGTTTTTGCAACGCAAGAGACGGGCCCTGATCACTCAATATGGTTCGCTCTGTATCGCGTAGATGGGAATATCGATGATCACACATTTATTGAACAAGTGGAAAGAGGGAACTTCAGACTTCATCCTGCAGGATATAAAGGGATCAGTAACGGCTGCATTACGCTTCCTTCTCGTTGTCATTTTGCAGTACTACGGGAAGCACTCCTAAGAACCCCTACAGTGATGGTATCCGCATCACTTAACGCTTACGGCACTATTCAGGTGTATTAACGATGACGCCAGCGAAACACGCAGGTTTATGGCTTATTCAATTCTTGTCATTTCTCGTGATTTTTTCAGCATTTTACCTGCTCCTGCCTGAAGTATATTTGTTCAAGCGCTTCAGCGATCGGTTTGGATTTATTACCGAGCAGGCGTGGAATGATTTATTCATGTTATCCGTTCTCACTGCGTCAGTAATCATCAATACACTATTGATTTTCACTGTCGCCAGGATGAAAGAAAGACACCTATAACCAGCACAAACCCGGTCTTACTGACCGGGTTATGTGCCCAGACGTTCAGCAGCGCTTAGTGCGCCGTAATATACCGCTCCTTCACAAACTCCGCCAACAACCACACCATATCATGCAGCAAATCTGTTAATTCCTTCGTTACGCCAGGCGGCAGAGTGCCTGCCAGCAGCGCCTCTGTTAACGCCAGCGCATAATCCACCTGTAACGCGGTTTCCTGCCAGCAATCCGGTACGCAGGAGGCGACTTTCTCCCCCACGATAAGCTGTGCGACCAGGTACGGCGGCAGATCGGCATCGCAGAGTTCTCGCAGCTGGCGAAGGCCATGCAGTAAACGCTCACAAAGCGCACTGAATATAGCTGCGTCGTCAGTTTCAACCAGCACGCTCACCAGTGCGGCGCAATGTTCGGCGGTCTCGAAGAGATCCGCATCAGCCGGAAAGGGCAGGGCGGTAAGTTGATGAATAACGCTTTCGTCAGATGGGGTATAATACAGATTAGAGAGAGTTGTCATGTCGTGTTCCTTTTTAAAAATCTCCTCACCATCCCATGAGTTCCTACGCTCATGAGTGGTAGCGCTGACGGAGGTAGGAATGCCGTACACGACAAAAACGGCCAGCCTCGCGGCTGCTCCGCCAGCGCCACCGTGATTTTAACGGGATGAGCGCTGTCGCGACAAAAAATATTGTCGTGTCGTGAAAGTACGGGTTCCTACGCCCGATTGCGGATGTGCCGCAACGCAGTCACTCTACGACGCCGATCCCCTGATAAAAAGAGTTAACCCCGAATTACATAAGGTTACTTGAGACTTTGCGAGGCGGCTTCCAGAAAGGTCATACCGGGTGATTTGCTTGCCCTGCGCGGATAACTACACTCCCTTTTAGCCACATAAATAGAGGGAGAAGATCGTGAACATCAGCTTTCATTCACCGACCGCTCAACTCAAAAATTGGCTAAGTCGTCTGGCTGCAGCAACGCTGAAAGAATTATTCGCAATTCAGGTCATCTCAGCCGTGTTGGTGTCGGTGCTGTTGTCCGATCTGGCGGGTTTTGATTACTCTGGCTGGGCAGCACTGAGTAGCTATGCGGTGATGAATAATTCAGTGAAGGCCTCCACGGTTCGGGCGTTTAACCGGGTGACAGGAACCGTGCTGGGCGGTGTGCTGGCACTCTTGCTTACCACGTATCTCGTCCAGGACTCGGCGTTTCTGGTCCTGTTCTGCGCAGTTGTCGGGGGCGTGGCGGTATGGCAAGCGGACATCTCCCGCTGGTCCTATTCCTGGGTGCTGGGGGCGGTCACATCCATGATGGTGATGGCTGAAGCGCAGAAGAACAGTGAGCTGCGTCATCTGTTACGTTTTACGTTTAACCGTATCGAAGAGGTGGTGTTGGGTTGCGTAGTTTGCATTGCGATTACTTTGCTCTTTTATCCGTTAAACCGGCGCAGACAGGTTGCACCGCCGCATCAGGAGAGTCACCCTGAGCCAGCTCATCGACCGCTATTGCCCCTGCAGGCCGGGATTACACTATTACTGGTGACGCCGATATTGCTCGTTTTCCAGCTGACGGGATTCTGGCAGGCGATGGTTTCAGTGCTGGCGGTCTTTATTCTTCCTGCCTCGACTCAGCCCCTACAACAGCAGATCGGCCAGCGAATGCAGCAACGTTTATACGGGTGCATGGCCGCTACATTGCTGAGTTTTATCCTTTTACCTCTCATGCATCATTATCCCCCGGTGTATATAGCAATACTGGTCGCGGGATTATGGCTGGGGTGTCATCTGCAACAGGGAAAATCTTCCGTCAGTTATTTCGGACGTCAGTTTACTGTGGCCTGGATCATCGTTTTTATACAGGATACGTTATGGCTGGCCGAGCCGATCCAGGCCGTTATGCGCTGTGCCAGCATACTGATCGCCATTATTTTCATTAGCATTGTTATGGTGGTATTTCGCTCGCTAAAACTAAGCGTCTGAATTCTCTGGCTCCCACAACCTGAATAAATTTCACGGCTAAGCAGTATTTTACTATAGCGTTTGCTGTTGATTCTTAAGATAGTTATTGAGCTAAGTAATATAAGGGAAGAAACGATGTTGATGAAGATAAATACCGGACATCCCGCGTCCGTCACGGACGAATTTCGGGCCGGTATTGCTGCCTGTCTCCCCACCATTGCAGGCTACTGGAGCATTGGCTTTGCGGCGGGGGCGATAGGCACGCTCTCCGGGTTTACCACCGGGCAAATCGCGCTGTTGGCGAGCGCCCTCTACGCCGGTTCGGCGCAGTTCCTGTTTTACTCACTCTGGGCCGCAGGGGCGGAAATGGCCTCCGTGGTGCTGAGCGTGCTGCTGGTCAACCTGCGCTACCTGCTGATGAGCTCCTCCATGAGCGTTGTTTTTCGTGACTACACCACCCTGCAGAAAGTGGTCAGC
Organism: Leclercia sp. GHBNCSD; assembly: GCF_055805075.1. Taxonomy (NCBI): domain Bacteria; kingdom Pseudomonadati; phylum Pseudomonadota; class Gammaproteobacteria; order Enterobacterales; family Enterobacteriaceae; genus Leclercia; species Leclercia sp. GHBNCSD. The sequence continues at coordinate 3,882,113 of NZ_JBQVYO010000001.1, forward strand.
GGGCTGTTGCTGACCGACGAAACCTTTGGCGTGGCGGTGCAGCGCGCCAGCCCGCAGGGCAAAATCAGCTACCCCTGGATGCTGGGGCTGAATATTACCGCCTGGCTGAACTGGATCATCGCCTGTGTGGCCGGAGCATGGCTGGCAACCACGCTGCCCGCCTCGCTGATGGAGGGGCTGGGCTTCAGCCTGGTGTCGATGTTTATCGGCCTGATCCTGATGATGTGGTTTGCCAGCCGCAGGAAGATCCTCGAAACCATCAATATTGTCGTCGCGGTGGCGATCACACTGCTGACTGCCGGGAGTAGCTCGCTCAGTCTGGTGGTCATTTTGGCCGCATCCCTGGCCGCCACGCTGGCGACGCTGCTGTTACGCGCCCGGAAAGGAAAATAAGATGGAAAGAAATATTCTGCTGGCGATCCTCGCCTCGGCGCTGGTCACTGCCCTGATGCGTACCGTGCCGGTTTTGTTGTTATCCCGTTTTCGGCTGCCGGAGGTGTTGCTGCAGTGGCTGAGCTTTATCCCCACCGCCATCATGGCCGCCCTGGTTGCCGCCGAACTGATGAGTAAACCTGCAATGACAGATTCGGGGATCAGCATCTCGCTGCTGGCGGCGGCGTTTGCCACTCTGGTGGGCATTCTTACCCGCGGACTCTTTGCCACGGTGATCGCGGGAGTGGTAGCGTTTTGCGCGGCGGGGTATTTTTTAGGCACTTAATCTGCAAAAAATAAGGCCCGATTGTTGGGCCTGTTGCTGGAAGCTACGCTCAGATGTCGGGTTATTCTCGCCCAGATGATGCATTTAGTTTTTTGCGAAGCAGGGTGGCAGAAGATCGTTTTTTAACTGCAGCCAGTTCGGCTTTAAGATCGTGAATATATGCCTCTGCACTGATGCCATGAGTGTGCAACTCCGCAGATGCTAATGCCTGAAATACTCTCTTTTCCCTGTCACCAGGGGCAAGAAGCGCGGAATGTTCGTGCTTATTGCAATACGACATAGCAGGCTCTCCCTTCTGTAACTCTCTTGTAGGCATGGACATCTCCCTGTATCAGTGGTCGCGGCGTTCTTTTTGGCAACCCTGTGTGCGGATTGTAGCGCGGTACATTTTTTAACCCAAGCAGAACGTCATAGATCTCTTCCAGAGAGGTGCGGCGCCCCTTATCCACCACGCCTCCAGAAGCCGCCTGAAAAACAAATCCCCCGATGTGAAGTTTCTCTGCGTGAGCGATTAAGGCCAGGGAAACTGATTGCAAAACAACAGCGCTGCCTAATCCTTTGAATTTAATATGACGAAAATCAGCCAGGCCCCCCATACCGTCGAAAGTATCAAAACAGACTTCTGCCATTCCATTGATCGGGAATGGAATGGCTGGCGGCATTTCATATCCGATCCGAGTAAATGTCGCTTCATCTAACAGACTGCCCACAATCACGGTATATACCTCGTGACCAGCAACAAAGACGTAGCTGTGATGAACCCGATGATCGTAGACGAATCTTTTTCTCCTCATACCATAATCGTCAAGAAAAACCTCTTCTTCTATACGCACTTATTGCTCCCTGCATACAACGCCTGATAGTTCCCTGGCACAATGGCAAATGTGCCGCAATGCGGTCACTTTATGACCGTGATTGAAGTATGAAAACCCACAACCGGGTATTACATGGATTTACTTTTGGCTTTGCGAGACCTCTTCCAGAAAGGCCAGCCGGGCACTTTCGCTTGCCCGGCCAACACTTTGCGCCGACGGGTGATACAGTGAATAGAGGCAATCACTGAACAGGGAGTATGCACATGTACGAACACCCGCTTCGCAATATCATTAAGGCGTGTGACAGGGCGATCTTAGCCAAAGATTTTGATTCGCTGATGGAGCACTACGCCGACGACGCCGCGCTGGTGGTTAAGCCCGGTATGATCGTTAAAGGTAAAGACAATATCCGCAGCGCCTTTATTTCCATTTCTGATTATTTCCAGGATCAGCTCGTTGTGAAGCAGGGCGATATCCAGATCATTGAAGGCGGAGGAGATGCGCTGGTGATCATGGAATCCCAGCTTTTTTACCCGGATGAACAGGGCGCTACAACAGAGATCACCCGGCGTGCAACCTATGTATTCCGTCTGGAAAATGACCGCTGGCTGTGCACCATCGACAATTCCTACGGAACGTCAGTGTTAGATGCTGAACCCACCTGACCTTTTTATTTGCTGACCGGCGTCAAACTGAACAGAGAGAGCATCACCGATCCGGGCAACACACCGGATCGGTGACGGCGTGAGAAGAGATTAGAGGGCGCGGATCTCCTTTGAGCGCAGACTCAGGCGGACGGGCACTGATTTGTACGACGGCGTACCGCTCTCTTTATCGAGATAATCCAGCGGTACCAGCACGTTCGCTTCCGGGTAGTAGCCAGCAACCGTGCCAGGGGCAATGCTGTAGGCCACCACGGTGATGTCATCCAGACGCTGCTGTGAGCCGGGGAGGGCGGTATGAATATCTACCCGATCGCCATGCTCCAGCCCCAACTGCTGCATATCCTCTTCGTTCATAAACAGCACGTCGCGCCGGCCGAACACGCCGCGATAGCGGTCATCCAGGGCATAGATGGTGGTGTTGTACTGGTCGTGACTACGCAGTGTAACCAGACGCAGCACGCGCTCACCTTCGCCCGGACTGTTCTCGCTCACACCCTCAAACAGCGAAAACATCGCCTTGCCGCTGGCGGTGGGCCAGACGCGCTCCGTGGGCGGCAGCGGCATACGAAATCCGCCCGGCACCCGGATGCGGGCGTTGAAATTTTCAAAGCCCGGCAGCGTCTGCTCGATAGCGTCGCGAATGCGGTCGTAATCCTCCACCAGGCCCAGCCAGTCGGTTTTGCTGTGAGGCAGGGTGGCGTGGGCGATCCCGGCGACAATGGCGGGTTCCGAGCGTAGCCAGAGAGAGGCCGGTTTGAGCTTGCCGCGGGAGGCATGCACCATCGACATCGAGTCTTCCACGGTGATTGACTGCTGGCCGCTCTGCTGCATATCCAGTTCAGTGCGCCCCAGGCAGGGGAGAAGATATGTCTCTTTCCCGACCAGCAGGTGGGTGCGGTTCAGCTTGGTGGCGATTTGTACGCTGAGATCGAGACGTTTCAGCGCCGCAAACGCCCTGTCGTGATCGGGCATCGCTACCGCAAAATTCCCCCCGAGGCAGAGGAGCGCTTTGGCCTCGCCGTTAATCATCGCCTGCGCCGCCTGTACCGCGTCGTGGCCGTGGGTGGCTGGTGGGGTAAAACCGAACACCGTGCCCAGCCGGTCCAGAAAGGCCGCGGTCGGTTTTTCGGTGATCCCCACGGTGCGGTTGCCCTGCACGTTGGAGTGGCCGCGTAACGGACAGATGCCCGCGCCGGGTTTGCCAAAATTGCCGCGCAGCAGCAGGAGATCGGCGATCAAACGCACATTGGCGGTACCCTTGTTGTGCTGGGTGATCCCCATGCCGTAGGTGATGATGGTGGCGCTGGACTTAGCGTAGAGGCGCGCCACGTTCTCCAGATCGGCGCGCTTCAGGCCAGACTCGCGCTCGATGGCCTCCCAGCCCGTGGCGGCGATATCGGCGGCAAAATCGGCAAACCCCTGGGTGTGGCTGGCGATAAAGTCATGATCCAGCGCATCCAGCACCAGCAGATGTTTTGCGATACCTTTTAACGCCGCGGCGTCGCCCCCGGCTTTAACCTGATAGTACGTCGAGGCGATATCGGTGGCGCTGTATGTCGCCATCTCTCTGACATTTTGCGGATCGGCGAAGCGCTCCAGCGCCGTTTCGCGCAGCGGGTTAAAAACGATAATCGGCACGCCCCGGCGGGAGAGCTCGTGCAGGGTGCCCATCATCCGTGGATGGTTGGTGCCCGGGTTATGGCCGATGGAGATCACCAGCTCAGTATGGTCGAAATCCTCCAGCGAGACGGTGCCTTTGCCAATCCCGATGGAGCGGGGCAGGCCGACGCTGGTGGCCTGGTGGCACATATTAGAGCAGTCGGGGAAATTATTGGTGCCCAGCTGGCGGGCAAACAGCTGATACAGGAAGGCGGCTTCGTTTGACGCGCGCCCGGAGGTGTAAAACTCCACCTCATCCGGGGCCAGCCCGCGCAGCACTTCGCCGATACGGGCAAAGGCTTCGTCCCACGCCACCGGGCGAAAGGTGTCGCTCTGCGGATCGTATTTCATGGGATGGGTCAGGCGCCCATAGCCTTCCAGCTCAAAATCACTTTTTGACCACAGGGTACTGACGGTGTGCTCAGCGAAAAATTCAGGGGTGACACGCTTTGTGGTCGCTTCCCAGGTCACCGCCTTGGCGCCGTTCTCGCAAAACTGAAAGGTGGATTTGTGTTCTTTGTCGGGCCAGGCGCAGCCCGGGCAGTCGAAGCCGTCGGGCTGGTTGGTGCGCAGCAGCGTGGCGGGAGCGTCAAAGGTGTCCATCTGCGTACGCACGGCAATCGCCGTGGCTTTTAAGGCTCCCCAGCCCCCCGCAGGGCCGGCGTAATGGCGAATGCCGGGTACCGCTCGTCTGTTATTGCTCATCTGCACTCCTGTCTTAAGCGGGTATATGTGATGGCGATGCCTGATTTGACTGTCGATCGAAACCCATCTCAATCACATATAGTTTTCATGTTAATTACAAATTATTCACAGTTCAGTTCACAAATCCACCATCAGATGCGTGTGGGTGGATGTCAATGGTTGTATATACATGTTCTGTCATATGGCGTTGCATAGGTATAGCAGGGTTTCTGACGGGCATTAATCATCCACTCAGAGAGGAAACTATGTCGTCTTTTTCATCTTCAGAAGCGCAGTCAAAGCGCGGCGGGACGCGAATATCGGAAACACGATCCATCGATTACATCCCGGATAATGAACGGCACGGCCACCCCTTCAGTCAGTTTACGCTGTGGTTTGGCGGCAATCTGCAGATCACCGCCATTGTGACCGGGGCGCTGGCAGTGGTGCTGGGCGGGGATGTGGTGTGGTCCATCATTGGCCTGCTGGTGGGGCAGGTGCTGGGCGCGGTGGTAATGTCATTTCATGCCCTGCAGGGACCGCGCCTCGGTCTGCCGCAGATGATCATCAGTCGCGCCCAGTTTGGTGTGCTGGGTGCGATGATCCCGCTGGCGCTGGTCTGCGTGATGTATGTCGGCTTCTCCGCCAGCGGGACGGTACTGGCCGGACAGGCGATGGCCAGGCTGCTGTCGATCTCGAACGTGGCCGGTATGATCCTGTTCAGCGCGATCATTATCGTGATTGCGGTGCTGGGATATAAGGTGATCCACAAGCTCGGCAAGGTAGCGAGCGTGGTGGGGGTGCTGGCGTTTGTCTATCTGTTTATCGCTCTGCTGATCGCCAGCGATGTGGGCGCTGTGATGCAGAATAACCACTTCTCGATGCCGATGTTCCTGCTGGCGGTATCGCTCTCCTCCTCATGGCAGATCGCCTTTTGTCCCTACGTCTCCGACTATTCCCGCTATCTGCCGCGCGACGTCTCAGGGGTGAAGACCTTCCTCTCCGTCTTCAGCGGTACGGTGCTGGGCACCCAGGCGTCCATGACGCTCGGGGTGATCACCGCGGCAATCGCCGGCAGCGCCTTCAAGGGACATGAGGTGAGTTACATCGTCGGACTGGGTAAAAGCGAGGCGATGGCGATGGTGATCTACTTTGCGATCTGCTTTGGCAAAATCACCTTTACCACCCTCAACGCCTACGGCAGTTTTATGTCCCTGACCACCATTGTCTCGGGCTTTCGCCGGCAGACGACGCTGAACCAGAAAAGCCGTGTGACCTTTGTGGTACTGATGGTGGCCCTTTCGTGCGTGATTGCGCTGCTGAGCGAACCGGCGTTCCTGAAGCACTTCACCCATTTCCTGCTGTTCCTGTTGGCCTTTTTCGTACCGTGGAGCGCCATCAGCCTGACCGATTACTTTATTATCTCCCGTAAAGCGGTAGATATTCCGGCGCTGTTCGATTCCCGTGGTCGCTACGGGCACTGGAACATGTTTGCCATCAGCGTCTATGTTGTTGGCGTGTTGATCCAGCTGCCGTTTATTGAAAACCCGCTCTACCACGGCTCGCTGACCTGGCTGTTTGCCGACAACGATGTCTCGTGGGTGATTGGCTGGTTCTGTACCGCAGCGCTCTATTATAGCTTGCGGCGTTTTGATCGTCGGGTGCTGCCGACAGAGACGATCTATCCGGCGTCGGGCAGGTGAAAGAGGTGTCAGCGATCCCGCAGGTCAGACGGGATCGCGGCTCTTTTACTGGGGGTTAAAAGCAAAACCTTCGTCGGCCCAGCCGGTCATTCCGCCAATCATAATTTTCACCGGGCGGCCCATCTGCGCCAGCTTCAGCGCGGCGCGATCCGCACCGTTGCAGTGCGGCCCGGCGCAATAGACCACAAACACTGTATCGGAGGGCCACTCCGCCATTCTTTGCTCGGTCATATCGCGATGTCGCAGGTGCAGCGCCCCAGGAATATGACGGCGGGCGAATGCCTCCGGGCTACCGACCACATGCAGCAACACAAAATCGACATTACCCTCTTTAAACGCGGTATGCACATCGTCACAGTCTGTTTCCACGCTCAGTCGCTGTAAAAAATGGTTTGCTGCGACATCTGGCGACGCAGCAGGATAATCAGTTACATAGCTCATAAACACCTCCAGGAATGAGCCTTTACTCTACGGCGGAGACGCGGCTTTGACAGCTGGCAGAAATACCAGATAACATCAAGATCATGACAAAACCCATTGAGTGTGGTGATGAATAATCCTCTGGTGGTTGTACTGGCCTATGACGGCCTCTGTACCTTTGAATTCGGTATTGCCGTCGAAATTTTCGCGCTGCCCCGCCCCGAGATGGGCGAGAAGTGGTATCGCTTTGCGGTGGCGGGCGTTGATCCGGGTGAGTTACGCGCAACGGGCGGCTTCAGGTTGGTGGTGGATGGCGGGCTGGAGCTGCTGAGTGAGGCCGGAACGATCATCGTGCCCGGCTGGCGGGGGGCCGAAGTTCCGGTGCCCGCCGCGCTGTGCGAGCAGCTTGTCGCGGCACATCAACGTGGGGCGAGGATCCTCTCTATCTGTTCCGGAGTCTTTGTGCTGGCCGCCGCAGGGTTACTCGACAACCGGCAGGCGACCACCCACTGGCGTTATACCGACCTGCTGCAACAGCGTTATCCCGCCATCAAGGTCACACCTGACGTGCTGTATATTGATAACGGTGATGTATTGACCTCCGCAGGCAGCGCGGCGGGTATCGATCTTTGTCTGCACCTGGTGCGCCGGGATTATGGCAGCGTGGCGGCCAACCGCGTCGCGCGTCGGCTGGTGGTGTCGCCCCATCGCGACGGCGGCCAGGCTCAGTTTATTCAGCAGGCGGTGCCTGTCGCCTATGAAGGCCATCGCCTTGGGGCACTCTTCGACTACCTGTACGCCAGACTTGCCGAGCCGCATACCGTTGAGTCGCTGGCAAAATTTGTCGGGATGAGCCCGCGTACCTTTTTGCGCCGTTTCACCGCCACCACCGGCAAGACGCCCGCCCAGTGGTTGCTCCACGCCCGCCTGAGCCGCAGCCAGGATTTGCTGGAGAATAGCCAGTTGTCGATTGAGCGTATCGCGGAGGAGGTGGGGTTTGGCAGCGTGGCGACGATGCGTCATCACTTCAAAAATCAGCTGTCGACGACGCCTGCGGCATACAGGAAGGGGTTTTACACTTCAGCAGAGCAATAATGGGCAAGGTTGTTTAATGATTCTCCAGGCGAGACAACGTGCCTTTGATAAAAAAATCCACGCCATGGCGTGGATTTTTTCAGGTCAGTTAACGCATCCGCAGATGCATGACCCTTAAACGTTAAACAGGAAGTTCATCACATCGCCATCTTTAACGATGTAGTCTTTCCCTTCTGCACGCATCTTGCCGGCTTCTTTCGCACCTTGCTCACCCTTGTAGGTAATAAAGTCTTCAAAGGCGATGGTCTGGGCACGGATAAAGCCTTTTTCAAAGTCGGTGTGGATTTTACCCGCCGCCTGTGGTGCCGTCGCGCCGACAGGGATAGTCCAGGCGCGCACTTCTTTCACGCCAGCGGTGAAGTAGGTCTGCAGGTTCAGCAGTTGGTAACCGGCGCGGATCACGCGGTTCAGACCTGGCTCTTCCAGACCCAGCTCAGCCATGAACTCTTCACGGTCGGCATCGTCCAGCTCGGCGATATCAGACTCAACAGCCGCACACACGGCCACGACCACAGAACCTTCCGCTGCTGCGATTTCACGCACTTTGTCCAGGTATGGGTTGTTTTCAAAACCGTCTTCATTGACGTTGGCAATGTACATGGTCGGCTTCAGGGTCAGGAAGCTCAGGTATTTGATCGCCGCTTTGTCTTCGTCAGTCAGGTTTTTTAGCGCGCGCAGCATGCCCGCGTTTTCGAGCTGTGGCAGACATTTTTCCAGCGCAGCCTGTTCCGCTTTCGCGTCTTTGTCGCCGCCTTTGGCTTTCTTCTGCACGCGCTGCAGGGCGCGCTCGCAGGTATCCAGGTCCGCCAGTGCCAGCTCGGTGTTGATCACCTCGATATCGTCAGCCGGGTCCACTTTGTTGTTCACGTGGATGATGTTGTCGTTCTCAAAGCAACGCACAACGTGGCCGATCGCTTCGGTTTCACGGATGTTGGTCAGGAACTGGTTACCCAGGCCTTCACCTTTCGAGGCGCCTTTTACCAGGCCCGCGATGTCCACGAACTCCATGGTGGTGGGCAGAATGCGCTGCGGTTTTACGATCTCCGCAAGCTGATCCAGACGCGGATCGGGCATAGGTACAACACCGGTGTTTGGCTCAATGGTACAGAACGGGAAGTTAGCCGCTTCGATGCCCGCCTTAGTCAGCGCGTTAAACAGGGTGGATTTGCCAACGTTAGGCAGACCAACGATACCGCATTTGAATCCCATTTCTGAATCACCTTAATATCTTGATATTCAACACGTTAACATTAACGAGTCGAAGAAAAGTAAATAACTACGCCTATTATACACGTAACCGGCAGCCTGCGGGGCAAAAAAGCCGTTTCGCGCCGGTTATTGCGCTTTGAAAGCGTGAAGACGGTTGGTGGCTTTGGTTAAACCATCCTGGAGCCAGATTTCGGTGCAACGCGCCGCTTCGTCTACCGCCTCGTCGATCAGTTTCTGCTCGGAAACCGGTGGCTTACCCAGGACAAAACCAACAACTTTGTTTTTATCGCCCGGATGACCAATCCCCACGCGTAAGCGATGGAAGTTAGGGTTATTGCCCAGTTTGCTGATGATGTCTTTTAAGCCGTTGTGCCCGCCGTGGCCGCCACCAAGTTTGAATTTTGCCACGCCCGGCGGCAGATCCAGTTCGTCGTGCGCCACCAGGATCTCATCCGGATTGATGCGATAAAAGGTCGCCATCGCGGCCACCGCTTTACCGCTTAAATTCATAAACGTCGTGGGCACCAGCAGACGCACATCGGCGCCAGCCAGGTTAACGCGAGAGGTAAACCCGTAGAATTTAGGTTCTTCACGCAGAGGGGCGCGTAACCGCTCGGCCAGCAGATCAACATACCAGGCGCCAGCATTATGGCGGGTGGCAGCATATTCCGCGCCGGGGTTAGCCAGGCCGACAATCAGTTTAATCGTCACGTTTTTATTCCTGAAAGTGCTAAGTCTGGCGCGTAGTGTACTGTCTGCCGCGTCGGTTGACAAAATTCTGCTAAGCGACACGTAGAAACTGAATAATCCCGGCGTTGAACCATTAGAATTTCATGCTACTCAAAGGCTTATTTGTAAAGTTTTGTTGCACCGAAGTAGATATTTGTGATCGTTGACGCAATCCGCAAAACGGGTGGTGTCTATACTTTACACACAAGGAATAGGGAGATTATTCCCTAACAACCCAAAGTTCCGGAGGTGCTATATGAAACGCAAAAACGCTTCGCTACTCGGTAACGTGTTGATGGGGTTGGGATTAGTCGTCATGGTTGTCGGCGTCGGTTATTCCATTTTAAACCAGCTTCCGCAACTTGACCTGCCACAATACTTCGCCCATGGCGCAGTGTTGAGCATCTTCCTGGGAGCGGTGCTCTGGCTGGCCGGGGCGCGCGTCAGCGGCCACGAACAGGTCTGCGACCGCTACTGGTGGGTGCGCCATTATGATAAACGCTGCCGTCGCGAACAGCATAAGCACAGCTAACCTGTGACAGCGCGAAAAGCGGTTTCTTCGGAAGCCGTTTTTTTTTGCCTTTTTTCTTGACCCTCACGTAACGTAAGGCACCAGAGTGACCGTGATGGCGAGATAAAAGGAGCAGCGATGTTAATTCAGGTTGGCCTGTTGGCGAAGAGAGCGGGGATCACCGTTCGGACATTACACCATTATGAGCAAACCGGCTTGCTGCTGCCCTCTGCCAGAAGTGCGGCAGGTTACCGTCTTTATACCCTCGCGGATGTACAGCGGCTACACCGTATCCAGGTGTTAGCCAGAGCGGGGCTGGAGCTTGCCGAAATTAAAGAGGTTCTCGATCGGGATCCGCGCTCCATGGTGGATCTCCTGGGCGCGCAAATCGCTCTGCTGGATAAACAGATGCGCAGCATTCAGACGCTGCGCGAGCAGCTCGTGAGTTTGCATAGCACGCTGGCCGCAGGCACCGAGCCCGATCTGGAATCCTGGTTACAGACGCTGGAGTTAATGACGATGTACGATCGCTGGTTCAGTAAAGAAGAGTTACAGGTATTACCGTTTGCGCAGCAGAGTGACGCCCTGGCAGAGATCTGGGCCGGACTGGTGGCCGAAGCCCGCCGCATGCTGGCGGAAAAGGTGGACGTTGCCGACCCACGCGCTACCGGGCTGGCTACGCGTTGGATGACGCAGCTTGAGCAGGATACCGCAGGCAACCCCGACTTCCTGACCCGCCTGAATGAGATGCACAGCGTGGAGCCGCAAATGCGTGAGCAGACGGGGATCGACGCTGATATCCTCGATTTCATCACCCGGGCCTTCGCCGAGAGCAAGCTGGCTATCTGGCAGCGCTACCTGACGCCCGAGGAGATGGCGTTTACCCGTGCGCACTATTTTGATCGCATGATGGAGTGGCCTGCACTGGTGGCAAAACTGCATCAGGCAAGCCGGGAAGGGGTGCAGGCAGAGAGTCCGGAAGCACAGCGGCTGGCGGAAAACTGGCTGGCGCTGTTCCAGTCTTACGCAGGGGATAATCCTGCAACTCAGCAAAAATTCCGCGAGGCGATGCAGCAGGAGCCGCATCTGATGAAAGGGACCTGGATGACGCCTGCTGTGCTCGAGTGGCTTCAGCAGGCGATAGGCATCATGATGCAGCGCCGGATGTCACAGATCCGCTAACGCGGCCTCACGGTCAGGATAGAACGCCAGACGGCCCGCAATGGGCTGAACCCCTGCGCGCGCCATCGTGCGCAGGGGCTGGAATTCGAGATTGGTCACCCGCAGTTCACAGCCTTCCGGCAGACGTTGGACAAAACGCTGTAAGGCGTCCAGCCCGCCGGCATCCAGCACCGGGACCGCATCCCATTTCAGCACCACGACACGTTTCCCCGCAATGCGCGACTCCAGTTCGCTGAACAATCCTTCCGCGGCGGCAAAAAACAGCGGGCCGATGACTCGCAGCACCAGCACGTCTTCCGGCGTGGCGACATTGACGCTGGCCAGACGGGTCATACGGGCAATGCGACGCATAAACAGTAATGATGCCAGCACAATCCCGACGCTTATCGCAATGACCATGTCAAACAGTACCGTCAGCGACATGCAGATCAGCATTACGATGATGTCGTCTTTGGGGGCGCGGCGCAGCAGGTTGATGACTTTATGCGCCTCGCTCATGTTCCATGCCACCATCAGCAGCAGGGCGGCCATGGCCGAGAGCGGCAACCAGGAGAGCAAGGGCGCCAGCACCAGCAGGGCGAGGATCACCAGCACCGAATGGACCACCGCCGAGACCGGCGACGTGGCGCCCGCGCGCACGTTGGCCGCGGAACGGGCGATGGCCGCTGTGGCGGTAATGCCGCCGAAGAACGGGGCGATAATGTTGCCCAGCCCCTGGCCGACCAGTTCGCTGTTGGCTTTATGTTTGGTGCCGGTCATGCCGTCCAGCACCATGGCGCAGAGCAGCGACTCAATCGCCCCTAACATCGCCATCGAAAAAGCGGCTGGCAGCAGGGCGCGCAGGGAGTCCCAGCTTAAGGTAAAGCTGGAGCCGGGCAGATCCCACGGCAGCACCAGCTGGGGCAGAAGCTGCGGAATACCGTTACCCTGGGAGCCATCCGCCAGCACGTAGTGGAACTGCGAGCCGATAGTGGCGACATGGCCGCCCAGCAGATTGACTATCCCCATTACCGCGCAGCCCAGCAGCAGGGCGGGCAGGTGTCCTGGCAGGCGGATGCCCAGCCGTGGCCAGAGGATCAGCGTGCCCAGGGTCACCACGCCAATCGCCGCATCGCCCAGGTTTGTTGTCGGCAGCGCCATCGCCAGCGCCCCCACTTTTTGCAGGTAATGCTCCGGCACGTGGGCCATCTGTAAGCCCAGGAAGTCCTTAATCTGCATGGTGCCGATGGTGATGCCGATCCCGGAGGTGAAGCCCAGCGTGACGGAGAGGGGAATATACTCAATCAGCCGGCCAAAGCGCGCCAGACCGAACAGAATCAAAAATACCCCGGACATCAGGGTCGCCACCAGCAATCCGCCCAGACCAAACTGCTGAGAAACCGGATAGAGGATCACCACAAAGGCTGCGGTGGGCCCGGAGACGCTAAAGCGCGACCCACCGGTCAGGGCAATCACAATCCCGGCAACGGCGGCGGTGTAGAGGCCATACTGCGGCGCCACGCCGCTGCCAATGGCCAGCGCCATCGCCAATGGAATGGCAATAATGCCGACCGTAATGCCGGCGATAAGATCGCGGGTAAACCGCGACAGGGTATATTTCTCTTTCCAGCAGGCGTCGATGAGGGCGCGGAAGGGAAGAACATGAGAGGAAGCGTTTTTCACAATCATCATCCGTGTGCGCATCATCTGTCATATCAATGGCAGGTGAAGGAGGCATTAATCATACAAATACATCTTGCAGACAAAAAAACCCGCCGTAGCGGGTTTTCTGACTGCGTCCGATTAGTGTTCGAACATGGCAGAGATAGACTCTTCGTTGCTGATACGACGAATCGCTTCTGCCAGCATCCCGGAGAGGGTCAAAGTACGCACGTTTGGCAGCGCTTTGATCTCGTCGCTCAGTGGGATGGTGTCGCACACCACAACTTCATCAATAACGGAGTTGCGCAGGTTGTTCACGGCATTGCCGGAGAAGATCGGGTGAGTCGCGTAGGCGAACACGCGTTTAGCACCACGCTCTTTCAGCGCTTCGGCGGCTTTGCACAGAGTGCCGCCGGTGTCGATCATGTCGTCAACCAGCACGCAGTCACGGCCAGCAACGTCACCGATGATATGCATCACCTGAGAAACGTTAGCGCGCGGACGACGTTTATCGATGATCGCCATGTCGGTGTCATTCAGCAGTTTGGCGATAGCGCGAGCGCGAACCACGCCGCCGATGTCCGGAGAAACCACAATCGGGTTGTCCAGGTTCAGCTGCAGCATATCTTCCAGCAGGATTGGGCTGCCGAATACGTTATCAACCGGAACATCAAAGAAGCCCTGGATCTGCTCGGCATGCAGGTCAACCGTCAGAACGCGGTCAACACCCACGCTTGAGAGGAAGTCAGCAACAACTTTTGCGGTAATTGGCACACGTGCGGAACGGACGCGACGGTCCTGACGGGCATAGCCAAAGTAAGGAATAACAGCAGTGATACGGCCAGCGGAAGCACGGCGCAGGGCATCGACCATAACAACCAGTTCCATCAGGTTGTCGTTAGTTGGAGCACAGGTGGACTGGATGATGAAAATATCACCACCGCGTACATTTTCGTTAATTTGTACGCTGACTTCGCCATCGCTAAAGCGACCTACGGCGGCGTCGCCAAGAGAAGTGTACAGGCGGTTGGCAATACGTTGTGCTAGTTCCGGGGTGGCGTTACCAGCAAAAAGCTTCATATCAGGCACGAGAAGAACCTCAGGCATGCGTCCAGTGGTGGATAGTTCGCCGTAAACTGTGCGGGCCAGGCGAACGCTATCCAGGCGGTGTATTAAAGAGCGCGATGCAACGTCTGGAACAGGGTGACGTTGTCACCGAAACTCAGATTGCGCCAGAATGGCCTGCTGTAGCGGGGAGATATTCATACCGCGCGCCACGAAACCATGCAGCCACTCTGGAGCCAGCTCGAGCACCTGACGTGCAGCGGATTCCGTATCAAATTCAGCAAAGACACAGGCTCCTGTGCCAGTCAGGCGCGACGGCGCGTATTCTAACAGCCAGGAAAGCGCTTCATCAACCTCGCGAAAACGTTTTCTTGCGATATCCTCGCAATCGTTGCTGAATTCACATTTTAATAACGTTTCTATTGACCGGACGGGGGTATCGCGTGGAAGGTCCGGATCTTTAAAGATAACCGGGGTAGGGATGCTGACGCCCGGGTGGGCGACCAGGTACCATTTTTCCGCGGGTTCGGCCGGGGAGAGGATCTCGCCCACCCCTTCGGCAAAGGCCGCATGCCCCCGGACAAACACCGGCACGTCGGCCCCGAGGGTTAACCCGAGCGCGGCCAGTTCATCCACCGAGAGATCGCAGCCCCAGAGGTGATTGAGCACCACCAGTACGGTAGCGGCATTTGACGAGCCCCCGCCGAGCCCGCCGCCCATCGGCAACCTTTTCTCCACGCGGATATCCGCGCCGCTGCCCGCCGGCAGGCGTCCGCTTTGCTGCGCCGCCGCCATCAGCATCCGGGCAGCACGGACGATCAGGTTATCTTCATCGGCCACGCCCTCCACCGGGGTGAGCAGACGAAGCTGCCCATCCTGACGCGGTTCAATCGAAATGGTGTCGCCGTAGTCGATAAACTGAAACAGCGTCTGCAGGGTGTGATAGCCGTCCGCACGCTGGCCGGTGATGTATAAAAACAGGTTAAGTTTTGCGGGTGAAGGCCAGTGGGTCATCATTTGACAATCCAGTTATCCATCTTCAGCTTGATGCGCTGGCCGCCTTCGGTCAGTTCCAGGCTGGTTGGCAGGGCCGGTTTGGTATTGCTGTCGTAGCCGCCATAGACCACGTGCCAGTTTTTACCGTTCTGGCTGTAGTTCACTTCACTCAGACGATACTGGTCGTCGAGTTTGTAATCGGTGGCGTCGCCCGGCAGGCCGAGGATCCACTGGCGCAGGCTGGTAATCGGAATCGGCATCCCGGTCAGCTTGCCGATCATCTCTTCGGCATCGGTACCGGTATATTTCTGCCCTTTATTATCGGTGATTTGCGCGCTGCCTGGCTGGGCAATCAGCTCCATTTCGGTGCTCCCCACCGGGTTGAGCAACAGCAGGCGATAGCGATCCTGGCCGGTCTGCTGCCAGAAGAAGCGGGCATACACTTTCTGCTGATCCGACAGATATGCAAAGGCACCGCGGGTCTGGTACTGGCTTAAACCACGCACCTCCTGCTGGTGCTGACGCCACTGCGGTGAGTCAGGGCTTTTGCCTGGCCCTTTGGGCGGCGTAATGGAACATGCGGTAAGTACCAGCGCGGCGAGAGGCAGGAGGCGAATCAGTCTGGTCATAATAATGACAAATCCTTGAGATACGTGGCGGTTATAACCCTTAATGCTAGCGCCCGGTAGCGGGAGCGTCTACGCTCAAGTTGTCCTAAATCATCAAATTAGCGGTTAATAACAACTAATAACCTATTACTCCGAAAGGGGGCAGTCTCTTTTATTGATCTCGCGCATCCTGTATGATGCGCCCTGCTAACCCTATTAACGCTGGTACTACTCCCGCTCATATGACCCTTTTAGCACTCGGTATTAACCACAAAACGGCCCCGGTTTCACTGCGAGAACGCGTCACGTTTTCGCCGGATACGCTCGACCAGGCGCTGGAAAGTCTGCTTGCCCAGCCGATGGTGCAGGGGGGCGTGGTGCTGTCGACGTGCAACCGTACTGAGCTCTATCTCAGCGTGGAAGAGCAGGACAACCTGCACGAAGCGTTGATCCGCTGGTTATGCGAATACCACAACCTGAACGAAGAAGAGCTGCGTAACAGCCTCTACTGGCATCAGGATAACGATGCGGTCAGCCATCTGATGCGCGTGGCCAGCGGCCTTGATTCGCTGGTGCTCGGCGAGCCGCAGATCCTCGGACAGGTTAAAAAAGCGTTTGCCGACTCGCAAAAAGGCCACCTTAAGGCCAGCGAGCTGGAGCGCATGTTCCAGAAATCCTTCTCTGTCGCTAAGCGAGTGCGAACCGAAACCGACATTGGCGCCAGTGCCGTTTCCGTTGCGTTTGCCGCCTGTACGCTGGCGCGCCAGATCTTTGAATCCCTCTCGACGGTCTCTGTGCTGCTGGTTGGCGCAGGCGAAACCATCGAGCTGGTCGCGCGTCATCTGCGCGAACACAAAGTGAAGAAGATGATTATCGCCAACCGCACCCGCGAACGCGCCCAGGCGCTGGCGGATGAGGTAGGCGCGGAAGTGATTGCCCTCAGCGACATCGACGCCCGTCTCAACGAGGCGGATATCATCATCAGCTCCACCGCCAGCCCGCTGCCGATTATCGGCAAAGGTATGGTCGAGCGCGCCCTTAAGTCCCGCCGGAATCAGCCGATGCTGCTGGTGGACATCGCCGTTCCGCGTGATGTTGAACCGGAAGTGGGCAAGCTGGCGAACGCCTATCTCTACAGCGTGGACGATCTGCAAAGCATCATTTCCCACAATCTCGCCCAGCGTAAAGCGGCGGCGGTGCAGGCCGAAACGATTGTCGAGCAAGAAACCAGCGAATTTATGGCCTGGCTGCGCGCGCAAAGCGTCAGCGAGACGATTCGCGAATACCGCGGTCAGGCGGAACAGGTACGTAATGAACTGACTGCCAAAGCGATGGCGGCCCTGGAGCAGGGCGGCGATCCGCAGGTCATCATGCAGGAACTGGCATGGAAACTGACCAACCGTTTGATCCATGCCCCAACCAAATCACTTCAACAGGCTGCCCGTGACGGGGACGACGAACGCCTGAATATTCTGCGCGACAGCCTCGGGCTGGAATAGCGCGCCATACCCATTTTATAATTAAAAGGTGCACTTACGCCTATGAAGCCCTCTATTGTCGCCAAACTGGAAGCGCTGCACGAGCGCCATGAAGAAGTTCAGGCGCTGCTCGGCGATGCCGCGACCATTGCCGACCAGGAACGTTTTCGCGCCCTGTCGCGCGAATATGCGCAATTAAGTGACGTTGCGCGCTGCTTTACCGACTGGCAGCAGGTTCAGGAAGATATTGAAACCGCGCAGATGATGCTCGACGACCCGGAAATGCGCGAGATGGCGCAGGAAGAGTTGCAGGAGGCGAAAGTCCGCTCCGAAGAGATGGAACAGCAGCTTCAGGTGCTTCTGCTGCCAAAAGATCCGGACGATGAACGCAACGCCTTTGTCGAAGTCCGCGCCGGAACCGGCGGGGATGAAGCGGCCCTGTTTGCCGGGGATCTGTTCCGCATGTACAGCCGCTACGCCGAGTCGCGTCGCTGGCGTGTGGAGATCATGAGCGCCAACGAAGGCGAACATGGTGGCTATAAAGAAGTGATCGCCAAAATCAGCGGCGAGGGCGTATATGGTCGCCTGAAGTTTGAGTCCGGCGGCCATCGCGTCCAGCGCGTCCCGGCCACCGAATCCCAGGGGCGTATCCACACCTCCGCCTGCACCGTGGCGGTGATGCCCGAGCTGCCGGAAGCTGAGCTGCCGGACATTAACCCGGCGGATTTGCGTATCGATACTTTCCGCTCCTCCGGCGCGGGCGGTCAGCACGTTAACACCACCGACTCCGCGATCCGTATTACCCACCTGCCAACCGGCATCGTGGTGGAGTGTCAGGACGAACGTTCCCAGCATAAAAACAAAGCCAAAGCGCTCTCGGTGCTGGGTGCCCGTATCCATGCCGCAGAGATGGCGAAACGCCAGCAGGCGGAAGCCTCAACCCGTCGCAACCTGCTGGGGAGCGGCGATCGCAGCGATCGCAACCGCACCTATAACTTCCCGCAGGGTCGCGTGACCGATCACCGCATCAACCTGACCCTCTATCGTCTGGATGAGACGATGGAAGGCAAACTGGATCTGCTGATCGAACCTATCGTGCAGGAGTACCAGGCCGACCAGCTGGCAGCGCTGGCAGAGCAGGATTAATGGATTTTCAGCACTGGCTAAAGCAGGCGATAAGCACGCTGGCGGGGAGCGAAAGCCCCCGTCGCGATGCGGAGATCCTGCTGGAGCATGTGACGGGCAAAGCACGCACCTGGATTCTCGCCTTTGGCGAAACAGCGCTTACCGCCGATCAGCAAAGAGAGCTTGATGCACTCCTCGCCCGGCGCAAAACCGGCGAGCCGGTGGCGCACCTGGTGGGCGAACGTGAGTTCTGGTCGCTGCCGCTCTATGTCTCTGCTGCAACGCTAATTCCCCGTCCCGATACCGAATGCCTGGTGGAGCAGGCGCTGGCGAGATTGCCCGCCACCCCCGCGCGCATTCTGGATCTCGGCACCGGCACCGGGGCCATCGCCCTGGCGCTGGCCAGCGAGCGTCCGGACTGTCAGGTGACGGCAGTAGATCTCATGCCCGATGCGGTGGCGCTGGCACAGCGTAACCTTGAGCGCCTGGCGTTAAAGAATGTGACGGTGCAGCAGAGCAGCTGGTTTACCGCTCTTGCTGACCAGCAGTTTGAGATGATCGTCAGTAACCCGCCCTATATCGATGAGTGCGATCCGCATCTCGGCGAAGGGGATGTGCGCTTTGAACCGCGCAGCGCGCTGGTTGCGGCGGATCACGGACTGGCAGATCTCAGCCATATTATTATCCAGTCTCGCCAACACCTGGTCAGCAATGGCTGGCTGCTGCTCGAGCATGGCTGGACGCAGGGCGAAGCGGTGCGCAATCTCTTCCTGCAGGCCGGTTTTGCCCAGGTTGAAACCTGTCGCGACTATGGCGGCAACGAGCGCCTGACCGTGGGCAAGTGGCATGAATAGCTTCTCTGTACTGATCGCCCTGCACCTGACGGCAGTCGTCCTGACCGTCACGTTTTTTGCGCTGCGTTACTGGTGGCGTTACAGCAATAACGCCCTTATCAACGCGCGCTGGGTGCGGATTCTGCCGCACTGCATCGACACCGTGCTGTTTCTTTCCGGCGCAGGGTTGATGTGGGTGACCGGTTATCTGCCGTTTACAGATGAAGGGTCATGGCTGACTGAAAAGCTGTTTGGCGTTATCATCTATATCGTTTTGGGTTTTATTGCGCTGGGGCGTCATCGTCCGCGCAGCCAGCAGGCCGGGTTTGTTGCCTTTCTGCTGGGGCTGGTGGTGCTGTACATCATCATTAAACTCGCCACCACAAGAATACCGATACTGGGGTAAGTCATGGAGTCCTTGGCCGATTTCGAATTTAACAAAGTGCCGCTGTGCGATGGAATGATTAAGGTATCAGAGATGATCCGCGATGATTTCATTTCACAATACGTCTACGATGAACTGGAGAAACTGGTGAGTCTGGCGCGTGAAGAGATTAATCAGGCGCGCCCTCAGGACTGGCAACTGGAGAAACTGATTGAGCTTTTTTATGGCGAGTGGGGCTTTTGCGATACGCGTGGCGTGTATCGGCTCTCCGACGCGCTGTGGCTCGATCAGGTACTGAAAAACCGTCAGGGCAGCGCTGTCTCCCTGGGGGCGATTTTATTATGGGTGGCGCACCGTCTTGATATTCCGCTGGTGCCGGTCATCTTCCCGACGCAGATGCTGCTGCGCGCCGAGTGGCTGGACGGCGAGATGTGGTTAATCAATCCCTTTAATGGCGACACGCTCGACGATCACACGCTGGATGTCTGGCTGAAGGGCAACATCAGCCCGATGGCGGAGCTCTACAACGAAGATCTGGACGAAGCGGATAACGCCGAGGTGGTTCGCAAGCTGCTGGACACCCTGAAGTCAGCGTTGATGGAAGAGCGGCAGATGGAGCTGGCCTTGCGTGCCAGTGAGGTGTTGCTGCAGTTTAACCCGGAAGATCCTTACGAGATCCGCGATCGCGGCCTGATCTACGTGCAGCTTGAGTGTGACCACGTTGCGCTGAATGATTTGAGCTATTTTGTTGAGCAGTGTCCGGAAGATCCGATCAGCGAAATGATCCGCGCGCAGATTAATTCCATCGCGCACAAACAGATTACACTGCATTAATCTTAATTCCGATTCACACCTGAATAAGGCGATCCTATGAAACAAAAAGTGGTTAGCATTGGCGATATCAACGTGGCGAACGACCTGCCGTTCGTGCTGTTCGGCGGCATGAACGTACTGGAATCCCGCGACCTCGCGATGCGTATCTGCGAACACTACGTCACCGTGACCCAGAAGCTGGGTATCCCGTATGTGTTTAAGGCCTCTTTTGACAAAGCCAACCGCTCCTCTATTCGCTCTTACCGTGGCCCGGGCCTCGAAGAGGGGATGAAAATTTTCCAGGAGCTGAAGCAGACCTTTGGCGTAAAAGTGATCACCGACGTCCATGAAGCAAGCCAGGCGCAGCCTGTGGCAGACGTGGTTGACGTGATCCAGCTGCCCGCGTTCCTCGCCCGTCAGACCGATCTGGTCGAAGCGATGGCGAAAACCGGCGCCGTCATCAACGTGAAAAAACCACAGTTCGTCAGCCCAGGCCAGATGGGGAACATCGTCGATAAGTTTATCGAAGGCGGTAACGACCAGGTGATCCTCTGCGACCGTGGTTCCAACTTCGGTTATGACAACCTGGTGGTGGACATGCTGGGCTTCAGCGTGATGAAAAATGTCTCTAACCAGTCGCCGGTCATCTTCGACGTGACCCATGCTCTGCAGTGCCGCGACCCGTTTGGCGCAGCCTCAGGCGGCCGTCGTGCTCAGGTTACCGAACTGGCGCGCGCCGGTATGGCGACCGGTCTGGCGGGTCTGTTTATCGAAGCGCATCCGGATCCTGCCAACGCCAAGTGCGACGGCCCATCCGCGCTGCCGCTGGACAAGCTGGAGCCGTTCCTGAAGCAGATTAAGGCGATTGACGATCTGGTCAAGAGCTTTGAAGAGCTGGATACCAGCAACTAATAAAAAAACCCGCTTCGGCGGGTTTTTTTATGCGCTTATTGCCGGGTGGCGCTGCGCTTACCCGGCCTACAAAACCCGTAGGCCCTGCAAGCGAAGCGCCGCTGGGCAAAGGACTAGGCAAATATCGTCATCAGATAGGCCGCAAACAATGCCAGGTGCGCCGCACCGTTGAGCACGTTGGTGCGCCCGGTGGAAAATGAAATCTGGCACAGCAGTAGCGACGCCACCATCACAATCATCTCCGGTGCGCCAAGGCTAAACATCAACTCGTTACCGGTAAGAAGGGCAATCAGCGTCACCACCGGCACGGTCAGGGAGATGGTCGCCAGCACCGAGCCAAAGAAGAGGTTCATGGCACGCTGTACCTGGTTATTCAGCACGGCACGTAATGCCCCCAGCCCTTCCGGGGAGAGGATCAGCAGCGCCACCAGGAAGCCGGTAAAGGCCACCGGCGCGTTCATCGCCGTCAACAGCGTCTCCAGCGGTGCGGCATTCATCTTGGTGACTGCAATAACCGCAATCAGATGCACCACCAGCCAGACCGTATGCCACAGGCTGCTGTGCGCGGACGGCTTGCCGTGGTGCGGGTCATCGTCGTCGCTCTCATCTTCATGCTCATACACGAAGAGACTCTGGTGCGTTTTGGTCTGGATCAGCAGAAACACGCCGTACATCGCCGCAGAAATCAGCGCCACGAGCAGGGCCTGACCGGTAGTGAAATTGGCCCCCGGCAGCGCCATCGGGAATACCAGCACGATAATCGCCAGCGGGAAGAGGGCGATCAGATACTGCTTAATACCAAACAGGTTCAGATATTGCGTTGCGAATTTGCGCCCGCCCAGCAGCAGCGAGAAGCCGACCAGCCCACCGGTGACAATCATAATGATGGAGTAGAGCGTATCGCGCATCAGGGTAGGTGCGGCGTCACCGGTCGCCATCAGAGCGGAAATAAGGCTCACTTCGAGAATAACGACGGAAAGACTTAAAATCAGGGAACCGTAGGGTTCGCCCAGGCGGTGGGCCAGCACGTCGGCATGGCGTACAACGCTAAAAGCACTGCTCAGAATACCCACAAGGGCCAGAATATTAATCCCGATGACCACTGGCAGTGACTGCGCGCTTCCCCAGAAGAACAGCACGGCCAGGGCCAGCACCGGGAAAATGAGAGACGTCTCCTTATGACGGGTTTTCACCGTCTCGTGTGCGGTTGTCATGTAATTCTCCGTTTTGGCAGGTGCTTGTAATTATAGACAGAAAGTGAGGAGCTTAAATTAACAGATCGCCGTTAATCTCTGAGTATCTTTTACTTAATTTTACGGTACAGGGGAATTATTTCACGAGAGCGTCATAATAATATATTTTTGTTAAATAGGGTCTTAATAACAGTAGATTAAGAAACTGAAATCCAGGATTATCGATTCGACTGGAAGCCTTCGGCATTGTCGACCACACTTATTAAGTGAATAAAAAGAGGGGGTTGCTATGCCATACAAATCGAAAACTGATTTACCGGATAACGTTAAGAACGTACTGCCTGCCCACGCGCAGGATATCTACAAAGAAGCCT
The DNA here is from genome assembly GCF_055805075.1 of Leclercia sp. GHBNCSD. NCBI lineage: Bacteria > Pseudomonadati > Pseudomonadota > Gammaproteobacteria > Enterobacterales > Enterobacteriaceae > Leclercia > Leclercia sp. GHBNCSD. The sequence goes on from NZ_JBQVYO010000001.1 coordinate 3,904,926, forward strand.
TTAACAGCGCCTGGGATCAGTACAAAGATAAAGCGGACCGCCGGGGCGATGACAGTCGTGAGGAGACCGCACACAAGGTGGCCTGGGCGGCGGTGAAGCAGGATTACGAAAAGGGAGACGATGATAAGTGGCACAAGAAGAAATAGTCATTGCTTAGTTGGCTGTGCTTAATAGTTTGCACCGTCGGCTTTGACTTTTAAGGCGGTCGGCCTCGCGCTCTGTTGCACCCGGCGAGATTATTGCATATCGTCACCCTACTGCTTTCTAATTGAGCAGTAAAAGGACCCGGAAGGTTCATAAAGTGAGGGCAGGGATGCAGGCAGTGGCGGAGGTGCAATATGTTAACGCGTGATTTTCTTATGAAGGCCGACTGCAGAACGGCCTTTGGTGCGATCGAAGAGTCGCTTCTGTGGTCAGCCGAGCAACGCGCAGCGTCGCTGGCTGCGACCCTGGCCTGCCGTCCGGACAACGGTCCGGTATGGCTTTTCGGCTACGGTTCCCTGATGTGGAACCCGGCGCTGGAGTATGTTGAATCGGCAACCGGGACGCTTCCGGGCTGGCATCGAGCCTTCTGTTTGCGCCTGACCGCCGGACGCGGCAGCGCCTGCCAGCCAGGCCGTATGCTTGCACTGAAAGAGGGCGGACGCACCACCGGCGTGGCCTACCGTCTGCCGGATGCGACCCTGGAAGAGGAGCTGGCGCTGCTGTGGAAGCGTGAGATGATCACTGGCTGCTATATGCCGAGCTGGTGTCGGCTGGAGCTGGATGATGGACGCACCGTTAACGCCCTGGTCTTTATTATGGATCCTCGCCATCCGCTGTTTGAGGCCGACACGCGCGCACAGGTCATCGCCCCGCTGATTGCCGCCGCCAGCGGCCCGCTTGGCACCAACGCACAATATCTCTTCTCGCTCGATCAGGAGCTGACGCGTCTCGGCATGCAGGATGATTGTCTGAACGAGCTGGTGTCGCGGGTGCGGGCACTGCTGGATAACGAATCGCCGGAAAGCCAGCTGCGCCCCGGCTTTGCCTGAAAAAAAGCCCGGTGACAGTGCGCCACCGGGCGAAGAATGATCAGGCTGCGACGTAGCTGATGGAGTGCTCAAGCGACTGGCTGTGGCTGTCGATGAGCACCTCCCAGGTTCCGGTATAAGGCACCGTCAGCCAGGCGTTGTCTCTGTCCTGTACGCTTAAAATATCTGCCTGCGTTTTGCGTGGTGCTTTATTACTCATCAGATGAATATGACAACGCTCTGAGCAGCGCACCACGACCGTATCCCCGCCAAACAACTTCAGACTTGCTTTTACCAGTGCCATTTTTTTACCCCGTATCCGAAACAACGCTCTCCTTGCGGCTAATCCTGAGCGTGATGTTGTTCACAATTCACTCATGGCATAACACCAAAGGGGAAGGGCCGGGGTGCTGATTTTGATCAAAAAATGGCGTAAGCCTTAAACAAAAATGACAAAATGCCTGAAAGCGCGCAGCGAACATCGCTTTACGCGGCTTTCAGGCAGCGGATTAACATTAAATGCGGAAATGACCGGCGGTTTCAGCGAGGTCGCCTGCCTGACCCTGAAGGGCGCTGGCGGCGGCAGCCGACTGCACCACCAGTTCGGCGTTTTGCTGCACCATACTGTCCAGATTGAGCACCGCGCGGTTAATCTCCTGAATGCCTTTCATCTGCTCGCTGGTCGCCACGGTGATCTCCCGCATGATCCCCGACATGCTGCCAATGCTGGTGACGATCTCATTCATGCTCTGCCCGGCAAGATGCACATAGCGCGAACCGGTCGCCACGCTGTCGGTGGTGGAGTCGATCAGGCTTTTGATCTCTTTTGCCGCCTGGGCGCTGCGGCTGGCGAGATTGCGCACTTCGCCCGCCACCACGGCAAAGCCGCGCCCTTGCTCACCGGCACGCGCCGCTTCAACCGAGGCGTTCAGCGCCAGAATGTTGGTCTGGAAAGCAATGCCGTCAATCACGCTGGTGATATCGCCAATTTTGGTTGAAGCGGCTTCGATGGACTGCATGGTGGTGATCGCCTGCGACACCACGTTGCCGCCCCGCGTCGCGGCCTCGGCAGCTTTGCCCGCCTGCTCGTTCGCCACGGCGGCAGATTCGGTGGACTGCGCCACGGAGGCGGTGATCTGCTCTACGGCGCTGGCGGTTTCACGCAGGCTGGAGGCGGCCCGCTCGGTGCGGCCAGAGAGATCCTGGTTCCCGGCGGCAATCTCCTGGGCGGCGTTCTTCACCGAGGCGCTGGCGTCGCGCAACTGCACCATCACCACCGCGAGTTTATCGCTGAAGGCGTTAAAGGCATGGGCGATCTGCGCCACCTCATCATCACCTTTCTCCGGCAGACGCTGGGAGAGATCGTTGGTGCCGTTGGCAATGGCGTGCATCGCATCGCGAATATCCGACAGGCGCTTAAGCAGGCGGGCAATCACGAAATGCACAACCACCGCGCTGAGCAGCACCAGCACAACCAGCGACAGGGAGGAAGCTTTCAGCAGGGTACGCATACCTGTCGTCGCATCATCGCTGTCAAGCGCGACAATCAGCTGCCACTGGGTACCGGCAATCGGGGTTGCGGCGAAGGTTTTCGCCACGCCGTTGTACTCCCCCTCGGCGCTGTTGCCATTCTTCAGCGCAGCCAGATCGACGCCGCTGATGACCGCTTTAAAAGGCTTTAAGGTCAGCTCGGGATCGCTGGCAGCGATGACCGAACCCTCGCTGTCAACCAGCAGCCCGCTGCTGGCTGGCGTCGGATGGATGCCGCGCACGTTGGCGATCACGCTGTCCATCGCCACATCGCCCGCCAGCACCGCTTTCAGCTCGCCGTTCTCTTTCACCGGCACGGCGAAAGTGACCACCAGCTTTTTGGTGCCGGTATCCACATACGGGGCGGTGACGATGGCGCGATCCTCTCTCACCGCCTGCTGATACCACGGACGCACCGTTGGATCGTAGTCGGCAGGTACACCCTCAGGATTGGAAAACTTCGCGGTTTTGCTGGCGTAGCCGGCATAGACGTTGATAAACCCGCCCGCCTGCGCCAGCTGTTTAAACATCGGTACCGGATCGTCGCTCAGGACGACGTTCTGCAGGGAGTTGATCACCAGCGTCTTGCTGCTGACCCAGTCGGCAATCGCCATGCTGTGGCTGGCGCTGGTGCTGGCCAGTATCGAACGTTGGGACTGTTGATTATCCTGACGCGTGACCTGGAAATTAATCACGGTATTCAGTAAAAGCGCGGCGATCAGACATCCGATCGTCGCCGCAATAATACGAGCGCGAATTGACCTGAACATAATGAAATACCTGCTGTGTTGTTGTAAAAAGCCTATCGGCATCGGGCAGGCAAACTTGAAGCTGGAACCGCGCTCATAAGAAAAAAATATTTTTGTTAATGCATTATTAGAAAGTTAATAGTTTATCCGCGGATAGCGTCCACTGCGCCAGCTCCACCAGGGTGCCAATCTCCACCCCGTCGATCAGCGGCAGGGCGCTGATACCGCGGCCATCGGCGCAGGTTTTGCACAGCTTCACCGGCACGTTCTGCGCCGTCAGGATCTCCAGCATCTGCTGGATATTGTAGCCCTCCGCCGGTTTTTGCCCCCGCAGTCCGGCTGTGACCGCGTCGGACATCAAAAACAGGCGCAGATCCAGGTCGCTCTCCTGCTCGCGTAAGGCAATCGCCAGTCGCAGGCTGTTGAACAGCGATTCGCTGCCATAGGCCGCACCGTTAGCGACAATCACAATCTTCTGCATGTTGACTCCTGAATAATGAAAAGGCATGAAAATTGCTTCTCTCTTCGGCAGACACTGACCCGGGAGAGTAAGCATGACGATAAACAGAGGCCGTCCACCCGGCGCCACGGAATGGTTCCAGCAGGCCAGGCTGCTGCGTAAACAGCAGCTGTGCAAGCTGGCACAACTGGGCACGCTGGTGAGCCGGATCAGCCATCTTGCGCACATGCTACAGTGCGAGCGGGGCGCCTCCAACATCTGGCTCTGTTCCGAAGGGGCGCTCTATGCCCTGGAGTGTAAAGCCAGCCGCGCGCTGGTAGACGAGCATGTGCAGGCGCTGCACCAGGCGCTCGGCTCGCCGGTGATGGCCAGCGGTGCCCTGTGCGAGCGGGTGGCCAACGCCCTGCAAAGTCTGGAGCAGCTTCCCGCGCTGCGTGAGGCCATTACGGCTTGCGCGCTGCCCGCTACGGCGGCGATGGAGCGTTATAGCCGTATGCTGCGAAACCTGCTCAGTATTGTGCCGCAACTCAATGACAGCATTGATAACCCGCAAATCGCGGGCAGATTTGTCGCGCTCTATAGCCTGATGCAGGGCAAAGAGCTGGTGGGGCAGGAGCGGGCGCTGGGAGCGATTGGCTTTACCCAGGGCTTTTTCAGCGATGAGATGCGCCAGACGCTGGTAGACAGAATCGACGGCCAGCAAACCTGTTTCGAGGTCTTCCTCTCCCTGACCCCTCCCAGCCTGCACGATCCTTTCAACCTCAGCGTACCGGGGGCGGAGGTCGAACAGCTGCGGCGGCTGGCCTGTACCCGGCAACCCGCCGCGGATCAGGGGGTGCTGGCGCTGCACTGGTTCTCGCTGCAAACCGAACGCCTCGAACATCTGCGCACCCTGGAGGAGATGCAGATCGCCGATCTGATGCTGGCGGTGGAGTCGCTGATTAGCCAGGCTGACGACGAGCCGCCCGCAGAGCCGCAGACGGCGGAGCCGCTGGCCCTCTATCCGCAAAAACCGCTGCTGCCGCTGGTGCGCCAGCAGGCGCAGGAGATCGAGCAGCTCTCCCGCCAGCTGGCCTCGATGCGCGACACGCTGGAGGAGCGCAAGGTGATCGACAAGGCCAAAAGCGTGTTGATGACCCATCAGCAGATGAGTGAGGAGCAGGCCTGGTGCCAGCTGCGCAAGATGGCGATGGATAAAAATCAACGGATGGTGGATATCGCCCGCGCGTTGCTGACGGTCAAAGCCCTGTGGCAGCAGTAAATGCACCCCGGATGGGCAACGCCTGCATGGTTGAGGTGCGTTCTCGCTGTCGGCAGGCAGAAAAACCCCGTTATTTAAGCCTTTAAAACCTGGCATCACCCTTGCATTAATCAACATAACAATTCTGACGACGCGCCAACGGCGGTGTGTCGTTTTTGAGGATAAAGGCGTCCTGCGGTGCTTCGGCACTGCCGGGCGCTTTTTTTTGCCATTTTTTCAGGAGTGAGCATGGTGGAATGGACAAGACGGCGTTTTTTACAGGCCAGTGCGCTGGCGGGCGGGACGCTGATGGTGCCGGGATTGATGCAGAGCGCATGGGCCGCGGGCTCCGATAAACCGGAGCTGGAGACGGTGCGCGTCGGCTTTATCCCGCTGACCGACTGCGCGCCGCTGGCGATCGCGGCCTGGAAAGGGTTCGATAAGAAATATGGCTTCACCCTGGTGCCGAGCAAAGAGGCGAGCTGGGCGGCGGTGCGCGACAAGCTGGTGGCCGGGGAGCTGGACGCAGCGCACATTCTCTATGGCCTGCTGTATGGCCTGGAGTTGGGGATCGCCGGTAAACCTAAACCGATGGCCAACCTGATGACCCTCAACCGGAACGGGCAGGCGATCACCCTGTCGAGCGATCTGGCTCAACAGGGCGTGCGCGACGTCGAGGGGCTGAAGAAGCTCATCGCCCGGGAGGCACCGGGCACCTACACCTTCGCCCACACCTTTCCCACCGGCACCCATGCCATGTGGCTCTACTACTGGCTGGCGAGCGCAGGCATCAACCCCTTCGACGACGTGCGCACCGTGGTGGTGCCGCCGCCGCAGATGGTGATGAACATGCGCATCGGCAATATGGTTGGCTTTTGTGTCGGCGAGCCGTGGAACGCCCGCGCTATTAACGATCGCATCGGCTTTACCGCCGCCACCTCCCAGTCCATCTGGCCGGAACATCCGGAAAAAGTGCTCGGCACCCGCCACGAGTGGGTAGAGCAATATCCGAACACGGCCCGGGCGCTGGTCAGCGCCCTGCTGGAGGCCCAGCGCTGGATCGACGCCTCACCGCAGAACAAAGAGGAGACCGCGCAGCTGCTGGCCCGGCGCGCCTGGCTCAACACCAAAGAGCAGTACCTCACTGGCCGGATGCTGGGCGAATACGACAGCGGAACCGGCAACCGCTGGCAGGATGCTAACCCGATCCGCTTCTTTGAGGAGGGGGCGGTGAGCTACCCGTGGCACTCCGACGGAATGTGGTTCCTGACCCAGTTCCGCCGCTGGGGACTGCTGAAAACCGACCCGGATTACGCCGCTATCGCCCAGCGCATCAACCGCACCGACATCTGGCAGGAGGCCGCCACTGCCGTGGGCGGCATTCGCGCACCTTCATCGCCGCTGCGCACCAGCACCTTAATGGACGGCACCGTCTGGGACGGCACCGATCCGAAGGGTTACGCCAACCGTTTCGCCATTCACCGTACAGGGGCCTGATATGAAAAATGTCAACATTAAAGCCGCACCCGCCATACCCGCCGAGCCGGTCAGCGGGGAAGTGATCGCCCTGCCGCCGGTGCAGGTCCGCCGCCGTACTCCGGGGTTTGCCCGCCGGACCAACGATCTGCTCCAGCGCATCATTCCGGCGCTGCTTGGCCTGGGATTACTGGTGATCGCCTGGCAACTGGCGGCTATCAACAGCAAAGGGTTCCCGACGCCGCTCAGCACCCTGGACTCGGCCATCACGCTGTTTGCCGATCCGTTCTACCGCGATGGCCCCAATGACATGGGAGTGGGTTGGAACGTGCTGGCCTCGTTGCAGCGTGTCGCTATCGGCTTTGGCCTGGCAGCGATCGTCGGCATCCCGCTGGGCTTTATGATTGGCCGGTTTACCTTTATGTCCCGCATGTTCACTCCGCTGATTGCGCTGCTGCGCCCGGTCAGCCCGCTGGCATGGCTGCCCATCGGCCTGCTGCTGTTCCAGAAGGCGGAGCCTGCCTCCAGCTGGACCATTTTTATCTGCTCGATCTGGCCGATGGTCATCAACACCGCCGAAGGGGTGCGCCGTATCCCGGAAGATTACCTCAACGTGGCGCGGGTGTTGCAGCTCTCCGAGTGGACGGTGATGCGCCGCATTCTCTTCCCGGCCGTGCTGCCTGCGGTGCTGACCGGGGTGCGGCTCTCCATCGGTATCGCCTGGCTGGTGATCGTCGCCGCCGAGATGCTCACCGGGGGGCTGGGGATCGGCTTCTGGATCTGGAACGAGTGGAACAACCTCAACGTCGAAAACATTCTCATCGCCATCGTCATTATCGGCGTGGTGGGTTTGCTGCTGGAGCAGGGGCTGATGCTCATCGCCCGCCGTTTCAGCTGGCAGGAAAAATAAGGAGCACATGATGAAACCTCTCATTCAGGTCCAGGCCGTCAGCCAGCGTTTTTCCACCGCCAGCGGCGAGTTTCTGGCGTTGCAGAACGTCTCTTTTGATATTCACGAAGGGGAGACCATCAGCCTGATCGGCCACTCCGGCTGCGGCAAATCGACGCTGCTGAACCTGATCGCCGGCATCACCCTGCCGACGGAAGGTGGGCTTCTCTGCGATAACCGCGAGATCGCCGGGCCAGGGCCGGAGCGGGCGGTGGTGTTCCAGAACCACTCCCTGCTGCCGTGGCTCACCTGCTTCGACAACGTAGCGCTGGCGGTGGATCAGGTGTTCCGCCGCAGCATGAGCAAAGCCGAGCGGCGGGAGTGGATCGAACACAACCTCGAGCGGGTGCAGATGGGGCACGCCATCCACAAGCGGCCGGGGGAGATCTCCGGCGGCATGAAGCAGCGGGTGGGGATTGCCCGCGCCCTGGCGATGAAGCCAAAAGTGCTGCTGATGGATGAGCCGTTCGGCGCCCTCGATGCTCTGACTCGTGCCCATCTGCAGGATTCGGTGATGCACATTCAGCAGGAGCTGAACACCACCATCGTGCTGATCACCCATGACGTGGACGAAGCGGTGCTGCTCTCGGATCGGGTGCTGATGATGACCAACGGCCCGGCGGCGACGGTAGGGGAGATTTTGCGCGTTGACCTGCCGCGCCCGCGCAACCGGGTGCAGCTGGCGGAGGAGAGCCGCTATCACCATATGCGCCAGCAGATCCTGCACTTCCTCTATGAAAAACAGCCGAAAGCGGCCTGAGGAGCATAACCATGCGCCTGGTCATCATTGGAAACGGACTGGCGGCAACGCGGCTGGTTGAGTCATTGACCGAGCGCGCGCCAGGCCGCTTTGAGATCACCCTCATCGGCGAGGAGGGCGTACACGCCTACAACCGCATACAGCTTTCGCCGGTGCTGGGGGGCGAGAAAGAGGCGGCGGCGACACAGCTTCACGATGAGAGCTGGTATCGGACGCGCGGCATCACCGTGGTGTGCGGCGAGCGGGTGCGGGCAGTGGATATCAGCGCCCGAACGCTGCGTACTTACAGCCGACAGTTCGTATGGGATGAACTGGTCTTTGCCACCGGTTCCCGGCCGTTTGTGCCGCCCATCCCCGGCAGCCATCTGCCCCACGTCTTCACCTTTCGCACCCTGGAGGATGTGAACGCCATTCTGGCGATGCCCGGCCCGGCGGTGGTGCTGGGGGGCGGGGTACTCGGCGTGGAAGCCGCCGCAGCATTAAGACAGCAAGGTGACAATGTCACGTTAGTCCATCGCGGTCCGTGGCTGATGGAGCAGCAGCTCGACCAGCAGGCGGGTCTGCTGCTGGAGCAGGCGCTCGGCGAGCGAGGTATCGGCTGTGAGCTGAACGCCGGGTTGTCGCAGATCGCCCCTGACAGCGTCACCCTCAGCGACGGACGCACCCTGGCCGCCACCCGGGTGGTACTGGCGACGGGCGTGTTGCCCAACATCGCCCTGGCGCAGGCAAGCCGCGTGCCGTGCGGCCGGGGGATCCTGGTGGATAACCAGATGCGCACCGCAATGGAGGGCATCAGCGCCATCGGCGAGTGCTGTGAATTAAACGGCGAGACCTGGGGGCTGGTGGCGCCGTGCCTCGCCCAGGCGGAGATCCTCGCCGTCCGTCTCGCCGGGGAGTGCGTCGCACCTTTTACCCCCACCCAAAATGGCATGCGCCTGAAGGTGACCGGTATTGAGCTGTTCAGCGCTGGCGAGGTTATCGCGCAGGAAAAAGATGCGGTGTGGACCAGCTGGGACCCGCTGACCCGCCACTACCGTCGTCTACTGGTTCGCAACGGCACGCTGGCAGGCGTGCTGCTGATGGGGGAGTGTCGCAGCGCGGCCACCCTCACCGATTTACTGGCAACGTCAGAACCCGCTCAGGCGGACTGGCTGTTCGATCGATTCACTACGCAGCCGCAGGTTGCAGGACAGAACGCTATGACAAAACCTACTCTGGTTGTGGTTGGGCACGGTATGGTCGGCCACCATTTTCTTGAAGACTGCGTCAATCGCGGTTTGCATCAGCAGTATCAGATTGTGGTCTTCGGCGAAGAGCGCTATGCCGCCTACGATCGCGTCCATCTGTCGGAATATTTTGCCGGACGCAGCGCCGACTCGCTGTCGATGGTGGCCGGAGATTTCTTTGCCGATAACGGCATTGAGCTGCGCCTCTCCCAGCCGGTGGTCGCCATCGATCGCGACGCCCGGGTGATTCGCACGGGATCAGGGCATGAAACCCACTGGGACAAGCTGGTGCTGGCGACCGGTTCGTACCCCTTTGTACCGCCGGTGCCGGGCCGGGATCTGCCGGGCTGTTTTGTCTACCGTACTCTCGACGACCTGGATAACATCGCCGCCCATGCAAAAAATTCGCGCACCGGGGTGGTGATTGGCGGCGGCCTGCTGGGGCTGGAGGCGGCCAACGCCCTGAAACAGCTTGGGCTGGATACGCACGTGGTGGAGTTTGCCCCGAACCTGATGGCGGTGCAGCTTGATAACGACGGCGCCGCGATGCTGCGCCGTAAAATTGAAGCCCTCGGCGTGGGGGTACATACCAGTAAGGCCACCACCGAAATCGCAGAAACCGACAGCGGGATGGTACTGCGCTTCGCCGACGGCAGCGAGCTGGCGACCGACATGGTGGTCTTCTCCGCCGGGATCCGCCCGCAGGATGCGCTGGCCCGGAGTTGCGGCCTGACGTTGGGCGAACGCGGGGGGATTGCCATCGACAACCAGTGCCGCACCTCGGATAGCGATGTTTTTGCTATCGGCGAATGCGCCCTCTGGGAGGGAAAAATCTACGGTCTGGTGGCGCCCGGCTACCAGATGGCGCGGGTGGCCTCCGCCGCGCTGGCGGGAGAAGAGAACGCGTTTATGGGTGCGGACATGAGCACCAAGCTGAAACTGTTAGGCGTAGATGTCGCGTCGTTCGGCGATGCCCATGGCCGCACCGCAGGGGCGCAGAGCTACCAGTGGACTCACGGCCCGCAGCAGATCTACAAGAAGATCGTGGTCAGTGCCGACAATAAAACTCTGCTTGGCGGCGTGCTGGTGGGGGATGCCAGCGAATATGCCACCCTGGTGCAGATGATGCTTAACGACATCCGCCTGCCCAACGATCCGGAAACCCTGATCCTGCCTGCGGTGGCGGGCAGCGCCCCGAAAGCGCTGGGCGTGGCGGCTCTGCCGGAGAGCGCGCAGATCTGCTCCTGCCACAACGTCAGCAAAGGCGACATCTGCCAGGCGGTGAGCAGCGGTGCCACCGACATCGGGGCGGTGAAACAGTGCACCAAAGCGGCCACCGGCTGCGGCGGGTGCAGCGCCCTGGTGAAACAGGTGATGGAGTTCCAGCTGGCGGCCCAGGGCGTGGAGGTGAAAAAGGACATCTGCGAGCACTTCGCGTACTCGCGTCAGGAGATCTACCACCTGGTGCGCGTCAACCGCATCCACACCTTTGATCAGCTTATCAGCCGCTACGGCCAGGGGCACGGGTGCGAGATCTGTAAGCCGCTGGTGGGATCGGTGCTGGCCTCCTGCTGGAACGAATATCTGCTGAAACCGGCCCATCTGCCCCTGCAGGACACCAACGACCGCTACTTTGCCAATATCCAGAAAGATGGCACCTACTCCATTGTGCCGCGCATGGCCGCCGGGGAGGTCACCGCCGACGGGCTGATCGCCATCGGCCAGATCGCCAAACGCTATCAGCTCTACAGCAAAATTACCGGCGGGCAGCGTATCGACCTGTTTGGCGCCCGGCTGGAGCAGCTCCCGGAGATCTGGCAGCAGCTGATCGACGCCGGGTTTGAAACCGGCCACGCCTACGGCAAATCCCTGCGCACGGTAAAATCCTGCGTTGGCTCCACCTGGTGCCGCTATGGGGTGCAGGACTCCACCGGGCTGGCGGTGACGCTGGAGAACCGTTACAAGGGGCTGCGCGCCCCGCACAAGATCAAGATGGCCGTTTCCGGCTGCACCCGCGAGTGTGCCGAAGCCCAGAGCAAGGACGTGGGGGTGATCGCTACTGACAAGGGGTGGAACCTCTATCTCTGCGGCAACGGCGGGATGAAGCCCCGCCATGCGGATCTGTTCGCCAGCGATCTCGACGACGCCACGCTCCTGCGCTACGTCGACCGCTTCCTGATGTTCTATATTCGCACCGCCGACCGCCTGCAGCGCACCAGCACCTGGCGGGATAACCTCGAGGGCGGGCTGGCGTACCTGCGCGAGGTGATCATCGACGACAGCCTCGGCATTGCCGCCGAGCTGGAGCAGGAGATGCAGCGGGTGGTGGATACCTATCAGTGCGAATGGCAGACCACTTTGCAGGACCCGGGCCGTCTGGCGCAGTTCCGCACTCTCGACGTCGCGCCAGCATCCGCAAAACGCTGGCAGGATATCTGTACCCTGGACGAGATCCCGGAACAGGCGGGCATTGGCGCGCGTCTGGGTACACAGCCCATTGCACTGTTCCGCTTTGGTAAGGCGATTTATGCCCTGGAGGATCGCGAGCCGGGCGGCAGCGCCAGCGTATTGTCGCGCGGCATTCTCGGCGATGCCGGGGGCGAGCCGGTGGTGATCTCGCCCCTGTATAAAACGCGGATCCGCCTGCGCGACGGGCGCCATGTTGAAACCGGCGAAGTGGCGGTGCGCGCCTGGCCGGTCAGAGTCGATGGCGACCGGGTGCAGGTGGGCAGTGAAGAGCTGGTGATGCGCGCGGAGGCCTCATGACGGAAACCCAAACGACCTGTCCTTACTGCGGCGTGGGCTGCGGGGTGATCGCCCGCGTCGAAAACGGCGAGGTCAGCGTGCGCGGGGACGACAGCCATCCGGCCAACTTCGGACGGCTGTGCGTTAAAGGCTCGGCGTTGGGGGAGACCACCGGCTTAGCGGGCCGCCTGCTGCACCCGGAGGTGGACGACCAGCCGGTGAGCTGGGCACAGGCGCTGGATATCGCGGGTACGCGGCTGCGGGAGATTATTGAAAAACATGGGCCGCAGGCGGTGGCCTTTTATGCCTCCGGCCAGCTGCTGACGGAGGATTACTACGCCGCCAACAAGCTGATGAAGGGCTTTATCGGCGCGGCCAATATCGACACCAACTCCCGGCTCTGCATGTCCTCGGCGGTGGTGGGCTACAAGCGCGCCTTTGGCGAAGATGTGGTGCCGTGCAGCTACGAGGATATTGAAAAGACCGATCTGGTGGTGCTGGTGGGCTCGAACGCCGCCTGGACCCATCCGGTGCTCTATCAGCGCCTGGCGCAGGCGAAAATCGACAATCCGGCGCTGAAGGTGGTGGTGATCGACCCGCGGCGCACCGCGACCTGTGACATTGCCGATCTGCATCTGGCCCTGACGCCTGGCAGCGACGCCGGGCTGTTCGTGGGGCTGCTCAACGCGGTCGACCCCGGCCAGGCCAGCGACTGGCCGGCTGAGCGGGTGGCCGAATTTTGCGGCCTGCCGCCCGACGATGTCGCCGCCTTTTACGCCTGGTTTACCGCCGCACCGCGCGCAGTGACGCTCTATACCATGGGGATCAACCAGTCCACCAGCGGCAGCGACAAGTGCAATGCCATAATCAACGTCCATCTGGCGAGCGGAAAAATTGGGCGCGAAGGCTGCGGACCCTTTTCGCTGACCGGTCAGCCCAATGCGATGGGCGGGCGCGAGGTGGGCGGGCTGGCGAATCAGCTGGCGGCGCACATGAATTTCACGCCGGACGATTTAAGCCGCGTGGCCCGCTTCTGGGGGACGGAGCGGCTGGCGCAGACGCCGGGACTGATGGCGGTGGAGCTGTTTGAGGCCATCGCCCGCGGTGAAGTGAAGGCGGTGTGGATCATGGGTACTAACCCGGCAGTATCCCTTCCGGACAGCCATGCAGTCTGCCAGGCGCTGGCGGCCTGTCCGCTGGTGATGGTCTCCGAAGTGATGCGCGACACCGATACCAGCCGCTTCGCCCACATCCGTTTTCCGGCGCTCGGCTGGGGAGAGAAAGAGGGGACGGTGACCAACTCCGAACGGCGCATCTCCCGTCAGCGCGCCTTTTTGCCCGCGCCCGGCGAGGCGAAACCCGACTGGTGGATCATCGCCCGTATCGCGCAGAGGCTGGGCCATGGCGCGGCCTTCTCCTGGGATCATCCTCACGCCATCTTTACCGAACACGCCGCCCTGACCGCCTTTGAGAACCATGGCGAACGGCAGCTTAACCTCGCGGCCTTGACGCAGTTGACCCGCGCGCAGTGGGATGGGCTGACGCCCTGGCAGTGGCCCGTCAACCGGGAAGTATTCACCCGTGCGCACCGGGTGCCGGTCAACCCGCAGACGCATGGCGCTACGCCGAATCTGCTCTATCCCTTTACCCTCAACAGCGGACGCATGCGCGATCAGTGGCACACCATGACCCGCACCGGCTACGTGCCGCGCCTGATGCAGCACCGCGATGAACCGACCGTGGAGATCTCGCCGCAGGATGCCGCCCGGCTGGGGATGCAGGATGGACAACTGGCACGCATCAGCGCCCAGCGCGGGCTGATGGTGGTCCGGGCGCGGATCAATGACGGGCAGCGCCCCGGGGAGCTGTTTGTCCCGATGCACTGGAACAGCTGTTTTTCACGCCAGGGCAAAGTGAATGCCCTGGTAGAAGGGCGCTGCGATCCCCACTCCGGCCAGCCGGAGAGCAAACAGACTGCGGTGCGACTCATGCCGTGGCAGCCTGCCTGGCAGGGGGAGCTTTACAGCCGGGAGGAACTGACCCTGCCGACACACGTCCACTGGTGGCGCAAGGCGGCAAAGGGGGTGTCGCGCCTGACCCTGGCGGGGGACAAGCCGCTGTTGGAGTGGCTGCTGGCACACTGCGCCGGCCAGGGCTGGCAGCTGCAAATCGCGCAGACGGGCGAGCGCAGCAGCCTGCTGGCCTGGCATCAGGGAGCATTAATGCTCGGCTTCTGGCAAGACACCGCTTTGCCAGGGCTGGCGCATACTTTTATCGAAGCCGCGTTTCACGTCGCGCCGGTCGCGCTGGCGGAGCGTCACGCCCTGCTTGACGGGCAGGATCCTGGCGAGCGCAGCGATCCGGGGCGCATCATCTGTAGCTGCTTTAGCGTTGGCGAAAACGCTATCCGCGAGGCCATTGCGGGGGGATGCGACTCTGCGGCGGCGCTGGGGGCAAAATTGCGCTGCGGCACCAACTGCGGCTCCTGTGTGCCGGAGCTGAAAGCGATGCTTTCTGTGAGGGTGTAAACGCCTGGTGGCGCTGCGCTTATCAGGCCCAAAGGATGCGTAGGCCGGGTAAGCGCAGCGCCACCCGGCAATCAGGCTTCAGGATATTCCTGAAATTTCCCTTAGGGCTGAAATTTTTTCTCAGGCACGCTAAGGTGTTAACTCCGTTTTCTCTCAACACAGGCACCCTTACACGACGGTGATGGTTGTTTCCCCCCGTATTCGTTCGCTGTTTCTTCTCCTCTGTTATGCCGGAGCCGTTCACGCTGCCCCGAATTCGTTTATCCATCAGGCGCAAAATCCGTTCGATAATAATGGCGACAGCCTGCCGGACTTAGGCATGGCGACCCCGACGGGGGAAAGCGAAAAGCATCTGGCGGAGATGGCGAAAGCGTTCGGCGAAGCCAGCATGACCGACAACGGCCTGACCACCGAGGAGCAGGCCCGGCAGTTTGCCCTGGGCCAGGTGCGGGACGCCGTCAGCCAGGAGGTGAACCAGCACATTGAGTCCTGGCTTTCGCCGTGGGGCAATGCCAGCGTCGATCTGCTGGTCAATGACGAGGGGCGCTTCACCGGCAGCAAGGGGAGCTGGTTTATACCCTGGCAGGATAACAACCACTACCTCACCTGGAGTCAGCTCGGCCTGACCCAGCAGGAGGACGGCCTGGTGAGCAATGCAGGCATCGGCCAGCGCTGGGTGGCGGGCAAATGGCTGCTGGGTTACAACACCTTTTATGACAATCTGCTCGATGAAAACCTCCAGCGCGCCGGGCTCGGCGCCGAAGCCTGGGGCGAATACCTGCGCCTGTCGGCCAACTACTATCAGCCGTTTGCCAGCTGGCGTGACAGCTCGGAGGTGCAGGAGCAGCGCATGGCGCGCGGGTACGATATCAGCGCCAACGCCAGGCTGCCCTTTTATCATCACCTCAACACCAGCATCAGCTTTGAACAATATTTTGGCGACAGCGTGGATCTGTTTCACACCGGCACCGGGTATCACAATCCGCTGGCGGTCAACCTCGGGTTGAACTACACCCCGGTGCCGCTGGTGACCCTTTCCGCCGGGCATAAGCAGGGGGAGAGTGGGGTGAGCCAGAACAACCTTGGCCTGAAGCTCAACTACCGCTTCGGGGTGCCGCTGAAAAAACAACTCTCCGCCAGCGAAGTGGCTGAAAGCCGCTCCCTGCGGGGTAGCCGCTACGATCCGCCTGAGCGTCAGAACCTGCCGGTGCTGGAGTTCCGCCAGCGTAAAACGCTCTCGGTGTGGCTGGCGACGCCGCCGTGGGATCTTAAGCCTGGCGAAACGGTCATGCTGAAGCTGGATATTCGCAGCCGACACGGGGTGCGTTCCCTGCACTGGCAGGGCGATACGCAGGCGCTGAGCCTGACCTCACCGGCGAAGGCCAGTGACAGCGAAGGCTGGAGTATTATCCTGCCGGCGTGGGACAGCAGTGAGGGGGCGAGCAACCGCTGGCGGCTGTCGGTGGTGGTGGAAGATGAAGCGGGGCAGCGTGTCTCTTCCAATGAGATCACGCTTGCCCTGACGGAGCCGCTACTGGCGCTGCCAGAGGAGGATCCGCGCTGGACGCTGCTGCCGGAGGAGTAAACTCAGAAAATGCGCTCCTGGTGTACCCAGACCGCCGCTTCCACCCGTGACTTCAGCTTCATCTTCTTCAGCATATGCTTCACATGGACTTTGACCGTGCTTTCGGTGATGTCCAGACGGCGGGCGATCATCTTGTTTGGCAATCCCTGGGCAATGAGCTTGAGGATATCGCGCTCGCGCGGGGTCAACTGGCTGACGTCGCGATCGGAGGTGGCACGGTTGGCGCGCAGGCTGGCCGCCAGTACCGGGGTCAACGCTTCGCTCAGCACCATGTCGCCAGCCGCCGCCTGTTGCAGCGATTTCAGCAGATCTTCCGGTTCCATGTCTTTCAGCAGGTAGCCGTCGGCGCCACGTTTCAGGGCGGTGACCACATCCTCTTCATGGTTGGAGACGCTGAAGACCACCACGCGCCCGGAGAGCGATTTTTCGCGCAGCTTATCCAGGGTTTCGAGGCCGTTCATGCCGGGCATATTCAGGTCGAGCAGGATCAAGTCAGGATCGAGGGCCTCGGCCAGTTCAATGCCCTGTTCCCCGTTGCTGGCTTCGCCCACGACGGTGATATCCGACGCCATGCTGATAAGTTGTTTAACACCGGTGCGCAGCATCGGATGGTCGTCGATCAACAGGATTGTAGCGGGCTCCTGATTAGACATGATGTTCTCCTTGAGCAGTGAAAAGAGGCTTTTCGGGAATAAAGGTGACGATAACGTCCGTTCCGCCCGATTCGCTCCGGCGGACCTGACAATCTCCGCGCAGGCTTTGCGCGCGGTCTCGCATAATAATCAGACCATAGTGGTTACTGCGTTCGGCGTTTTCCGGGATCCCGCAGCCGTTGTCACGCACCACCAGCCTGACCTGGTTTTCGTGCTGGCTCACGGTGAGCGAGACCGCCGTCGCCCCGGCGTGTTTCAGGGCGTTGCTTAACGCCTCCCGGGCGATCTGCAGCAGATGAATAGCCTGATGAGAGGGCACGAAACGGGGTGGTAGCTGATAGTCCAGCGAGACGGTGAAGCCGAGCCGGGCGCTAAACTCCTGACAGCTGGCCTCCAGGGCAGGCCGCAGGCCGGGCTCCGTCAATTGCAGGCGGAAGGTGGTCAGCAGTTCACGCAATTGTATCCAGGAGGTGTTCAGCTCGTTGCGGATCTGGCTCAGAAGCTGCTTGCTGCTCTCCGGCAGATCCGTGTCCTGCATCTGTAGACAGCTGACCTGCATCTTCATGCAGGAGAGGGACTGGGCGATAGAGTCATGCAGTTCGCGGGCAATGGTGGCGCGCTCTTCCATCACAATCAACTGCTGCTGTTTTTCCTGATGACGGTCGAGGGCTAACGTCGCGGTCAGCTGCTCCACCAGCGTATCGACCAGCTGCTGCTGATCGTGGCTGAGATGACGTCCGGCGGGCAGCGTTGCCAGTAAGATGCCATATTGCGTCAGGTTATCTGCCAGGCGCCACTTCAGGGTTGTCCCGCTGGTGGTCAGCGGCGGCAGGCCGCGCGGGCAGAGGTGGCAGCCAATTTCATCGCAGCTGGCATCCGACTGACAGGTAAATTCCTGATGATTCTCTTCATCTTCCAGGTCGTATACGCGCAGTTCGATGTCGTGCAGCTGGGTCAGATTCTGCAGGCCGTTAAGCACCGGCGAGAGGCGCTCGCACAGCGGCACCTGGGAGTGCAGGCGGCGGTTGGCCTGCCAGAGGAAGGAGAGGATCTCGTTTTTCTGCTCCAGCCCGGCGGTTTTTTCACGCACGCGCTGCTCCAGCACCGCATAACTCTCGGCCAGCTCGCCGGACATGGTGTTCAGCGCCTCGCCGAGCATCGCCATCTCATTGCGTCCGTTGATGTGGGCGCGCTGGGTAAAATCACGCTGGGTCACGGCGCGGGCCATCGCCAGCAGCTGGCGCCAGGGGTGCAACAGCCGGGCGCGCAGCCAGAGGATGGTGAAGACCAGCAGCAACCCCATGAAGACCGCCATCAGTTGCTGCAACAATACTACCCGGCCGATACGCAGCTCGGTGCTGTGATCGAACGCCGAAACCAGAGTATCCAGACGGCTGACAAAGCCGGAGACATCCTGGGCTACCGCATCCGGATTACGCGCCTGTCGCAGCCCGGGCATTAACTGGGTATGCCAGTAAGTCTGCAGGGCCTTCAACTGCGCCTGCTGACGATCGCGGCGGGCGGCGATTTCCAGTTCGGGGCTGAACGCCGTTGCTTCCATTTCGTCGAGTAACGCCTGGTCTTTGGCTTCCAGTGGGATGGCCGCCAGCAGGCGATAACTCTGCATACGCAGTGAACCGGCCTTATTAATGGCGTGCGCGCTGCCCTGAACGCCCTGAACCAGCCAGCCGGAGATCGCCATCCCTGTCACCCCGATCCCGGTAGACAGCATGACAATCAGCACCAGTTGGTTAACCAGCGTGAGTGGTGAAAAACAGCGTTTAAACATAGGGCAGTCTGGCTCCTGACAATGCCTGGACTCGGCAAGAACTCTATTCTCAGGCAACCCCTGGAGTATACCCATACCCCAAAAGGATTACCTACTAATTGCCATTGGAGGGGTGAATGGGAGGAGAGGGGTAAGCGGGGGGAGCAGTACCGTGAAAAACCACACCTTTTTCACTGAAAAGCGCTACTCACTTTGGAGGATAGCGATTTTCAGGCCATAAAATTGCCCACCTTCCCATTGATTTATATCAACTTCCTGTCGGCTTAAAACCCTGATCTTTGTGGCAACTTTTAAGAATCAGAGGTGTCTATGAGTCACTCTACTACCCCCGAAAGGGATTCTGGCGCAGTCATTACCGAGTGGCGTCCGGAAGATCCGGCGTTCTGGCAACAGCGCGGCAAACGTGTAGCAAGTCGTAATCTGTGGATTTCCGTTCCCTGTCTGCTGCTGGCGTTCTGCGTCTGGATGCTGTTCAGCGCCGTCGCCGTTAACCTGCCGAAAGTGGGCTTCACGTTTACCACCGATCAGCTGTTTATGTTAACCGCGCTGCCTGCGCTCTCCGGCGCACTGCTGCGTGTCCCTTATGCCTTTATGGTACCGGTGTTCGGCGGACGCCGCTGGACCGCGTTCAGTACCGGCATCATGATCATTCCGTGCGTCTGGCTCGGCTTTGCGGTACAGGATACCTCTACACCGTTTAGCACCTTCGTGATCATCTCTCTGCTGTGCGGCTTTGCAGGGGCAAACTTTGCCTCCAGCATGGCGAACATCAGCTTCTTCTTCCCGAAACAGAAGCAGGGCGGGGCGCTGGGGATCAACGGCGGCCTGGGCAACATGGGCGTCAGCGTAATGCAGCTGATTGCGCCGCTGGCGATCTCGGTCCCTATCTTTGCGGCCTTTGGTGGCGCAGGCGTGGAGCAGGCTGATGGCTCGTACCTGTTCCTGCAGAATGCGGCGTGGATCTGGGTACCGTTCCTGGTGGTCTTTACCCTGGCCGCATGGTTTGGCATGAACGACCTGGCGGCATCGAAAGCGTCGCTCAGCGAACAGCTGCCGGTGCTGAAGCGCGCCCACCTGTGGATCATGGCGCTGCTCTATCTGGCAACGTTCGGCTCCTTTATCGGCTTCTCTGCCGGGTTTGCGATGCTGTCCAAAACCCAGTTCCCGGATGTGCAGATCCTGCACTACGCCTTCTTCGGGCCGTTTATTGGTGCCCTGGCACGCTCTACCGGCGGGATGATCTCTGACCGTCTGGGCGGCACCCGCGTCACGCTGGTGAACTTTGTGGTGATGGCTATCTTCTGTGCCCTGCTGTTTATGACCCTGCCGGTAAACGGCGTGGGCGGCAACTTCGGCGCCTTCTTCGCGGTCTTTATGGTGCTGTTCCTGACCGCCGGGCTGGGGAGTGCCTCTACTTTCCAGATGATTTCGGTGATCTTCCGTAAACTGACGATGGATCGCGTTAAAGCGCAGGGCGGCACTGAGCAGCAGGCGATGCGTGAGGCGGCTACTGACACCGCAGCCGCACTGGGCTTTATCTCAGCGATCGGCGCGATTGGCGGGTTCTTTATTCCGAAAGCTTTTGGTATCTCGCTGGATCTGACCGGCTCGCCGGCGGGTGCGATGAAGGTGTTCCTGATTTTCTATATCGTCTGCGTGTTTGTCACCTGGCTGGTATACGGACGGAATTCTAATAAAAAGTAAGTTTGATTATCCGTTTGCGCGGCCTGGTGCCGCGCTTTTTTTAGCCTGCAATTAGTTACAACATACTTGAAGGGTGAGCCGCCGTTAGCATGCGGCCACTGTGATCGCCATCGCTAAACAGGCTTACCTACCCCTTAATACCGCTGGGGTTAAATGTTACGCGCGCTTTTGTAGGATAAATAAATAATGACCATATAAAACAGTAAGTTACATTATTGTATTCTGTACCGCTTTGGTGGTAGTCGAAAATTTACCCTTCTGAACATCCCCAGCTCCCCTTGATCGTTATCAATTCTCCTCCTCTTTCAGAGCGTTACCTTCGCTGCAAATCAGCAATGTCGATTTAGAGAGCCACAGGCTCCATACAGGAGATACCCGATGAGCAAATTTTTGGACCGGTTTCGCTACTTCAAACAGAAGGGCGAAACATTTGCCGATGGGCACGGCCAGGTTCTGGAGACTAACCGGGACTGGGAAGACGGTTACCGTCAGCGCTGGCAACATGACAAAGTCGTACGTTCGACCCACGGCGTAAACTGCACCGGCTCCTGTAGCTGGAAGATTTTCGTCAAAAATGGTCTGGTGACCTGGGAAATGCAGCAGACCGACTACCCGCGCACCCGCCCGGATATGCCAAACCACGAACCGCGCGGCTGTCCCCGTGGTGCCAGCTACTCCTGGTATCTCTACAGCGCTAACCGCCTGAAATACCCGCTGATGCGTAAACGCCTGATGAAAATGTGGCGTGAAGCGAAAGCGCAGCACAGCGATCCGGTTCTGGCCTGGGCCTCTATTATCGAAGATGCCGACAAAGCGAAGAGCTTCAAACAGGCTCGCGGTCGCGGCGGCTTTGTACGCTCCTCCTGGCAGGAAGTGAATGAGCTGATTGCCGCTTCCAACGTCTATACCGTGAAAACCTACGGCCCGGACCGCGTGGCAGGCTTCTCGCCAATCCCGGCGATGTCGATGGTCTCCTACGCCTCTGGCGCGCGTTATCTGTCGCTGATCGGCGGCACCTGCCTGAGCTTCTACGACTGGTACTGCGACCTGCCGCCTGCCTCTCCGCAGACCTGGGGTGAGCAGACCGACGTTCCGGAATCCGCCGACTGGTACAACTCCAGCTACATCATCGCCTGGGGCTCTAACGTTCCGCAGACCCGTACCCCGGATGCCCACTTCTTTACCGAAGTGCGTTACAAAGGCACCAAAACCGTAGCCGTGACGCCGGACTACGCCGAAATCGCCAAGCTGTGCGACCTGTGGCTGGCACCGAAGCAGGGTACCGATGCGGCCATGGCGCTGGCGATGGGCCACGTCATGCTGCGTGAGTTCCACGTCGACAAGCCAAGCCAGTACTTTACCGACTACGTGCGTCGTTACACCGACATGCCAATGCTGGTCATGCTCGAAGAGCGTGACGGCTACTATGCCGCAGGCCGCATGCTGCGTGCCGCCGATCTGGTGGATGCGCTGGGCCAGGAAAACAATCCGGAGTGGAAAACCGTTGCCTGTAACAGCAATGGTGAGCTGGTTGCACCGAACGGCTCTATCGGTTTCCGCTGGGGCGAGAAAGGTAAATGGAACCTTGAGCAGCGTAACGGCACGACGGGTGAAGAGACCGAACTGCGCCTCAGCATGCTGGGCAGCCAGGACGAGATCGCCGATGTTGGCTTCCCGTATTTCGGCGGCGAAGGCTCCGAGCACTTCAACAAGGTGGAGCTGCAGAACGTCCTGATGCACAAACTGCCGGTGAAACGCCTGCAGCTCGCCGACGGCTCTAGCGCCCTGGTGACCACCGTGTATGACCTGACCCTGGCCAACTACGGCCTGGAGCGCGGTCTCGGTGATGAAAACTGCGCCACCAGCTATGACGACGTAAAAGCGTACACCCCGGCCTGGGCGGAGCAGATCACCGGCGTTCCACGGGCGCAGATTATCCGTACCGCACGTGAGTTTGCCGATAACGCCGATAAGACCCACGGTCGTTCAATGATCATCGTCGGTGCCGGTCTGAACCACTGGTATCACCTCGATATGAACTATCGCGGTTTGATCAACATGCTGATCTTCTGCGGCTGCGTGGGTCAGAGCGGCGGCGGCTGGGCACACTACGTGGGCCAGGAAAAACTGCGTCCGCAGACCGGCTGGCAGCCGCTGGCGTTTGCCCTTGACTGGCAGCGTCCGGCGCGTCACATGAACAGCACCTCTTATTTCTATAACCACTCCAGCCAGTGGCGCTACGAGACGGTTACCGCGCAGGAGCTGCTGTCGCCGATGGCGGATAAATCCCGCTACAGCGGTCACCTGATCGACTTCAACGTCCGCGCTGAACGCATGGGCTGGCTGCCCTCCGCGCCTCAGTTGGGTACTAACCCGCTGCGCATTGCGGAAGCGGCGAAGAAAGCGGGCATGACCCCGGTGGATTACACCGTCAAATCCCTGAAAGAGGGTTCCATCCGTTTCGCGGCAGAACAGCCGGAAAACGGTAAAAACCATCCGCGTAACCTGTTCATCTGGCGCTCCAACCTGTTGGGCTCGTCCGGTAAAGGTCACGAGTACATGCTGAAATACCTGCTCGGTACCGAAAACGGCATCCAGGGCAAAGATCTCGGCAAGCAGGGCGGCGTGAAGCCGGAAGAGGTGGAGTGGAAAGACAACGGTCTCGACGGCAAGCTGGATCTGGTGGTGACCCTCGACTTCCGTCTCTCCAGTACCTGCCTGTACTCCGATATCGTGCTGCCTACCGCTACCTGGTACGAAAAAGACGACATGAATACCTCGGATATGCATCCGTTTATTCATCCGCTCTCTGCGGCCGTTGACCCGGCGTGGGAATCGAAAAGCGACTGGGATATCTACAAAGAGATCGCGAAGAAATTCTCTGAAGTCTGCGTAGGGCACCTTGGCAAAGAGACCGACGTGGTGACGCTGCCCATCCAGCACGACTCCGCCGCCGAACTGGCGCAGCCGCTGGACGTGAAGGACTGGAAAAAAGGCGAATGCGACCTGATCCCGGGCGTAACTGCACCGCACATTATTCCGGTTGAACGTGACTACCCGGCCACTTACGAACGCTTTACCTCTATCGGCCCGCTGATGGAGAAAATCGGTAACGGCGGGAAGGGGATCGCCTGGAATACCCAGAGCGAGATGGATCTGCTGCGTAAGCTCAATTACACCAAGGCAGACGGCCCGGCGAAAGGCCAGCCGATGCTGAATACGGCGATTGATGCGGCAGAGATGATCCTCACCCTGGCACCGGAAACCAACGGTCAGGTGTCGGTGAAAGCCTGGGCGGCGCTGAGCGAGTTTACCGGTCGCGACCATACCCATCTGGCGCTGAACAAAGAAGACGAGAAGATCCGCTTCCGTGATATTCAGGCCCAGCCGCGCAAAATTATCTCCAGCCCGACCTGGTCTGGCCTGGAAGATGAGCATGTCTCTTACAACGCGGGTTACACCAACGTTCACGAGCTGATCCCATGGCGTACCCTCTCCGGGCGTCAGTCCCTGTATCAGGATCACCAGTGGATGCGTGACTTCGGTGAAAGCCTGCTGGTGTACCGTCCGCCAATCGACACCCGCTCGGTGAAAGCGGTGATGGGCGCGAAATCGAACGGCAACCCGGAGAAGGCACTGAACTTCCTGACGCCGCACCAGAAGTGGGGTATCCACTCCACCTACAGCGACAACCTGCTGATGCTGACCCTGTCCCGTGGTGGTCCGATTGTCTGGATGAGTGAAGCGGACGCCAAAGATCTGGGGATCGAAGATAACGACTGGATCGAAGTCTTCAACAGTAACGGCGCCCTGACGGCGCGTGCGGTGGTAAGCCAGCGCGTACCGGCCGGGATGACCATGATGTACCACGCGCAGGAACGCATCGTGAACCTGCCGGGGTCTGAGATCACCGAGCAGCGCGGCGGGATCCACAACTCTGTGACCCGTATTACGCCGAAACCAACCCATATGATCGGCGGTTATGCCCAGCTGGCCTACGGCTTTAACTACTACGGCACCGTAGGATCGAACCGCGATGAGTTCGTGGTGGTACGTAAGATGAAGAACATTAACTGGTTAGACGGCGAAGGTAATGACCAGGTACAGGAGAGCGTAAAATGAAAATTCGTTCACAAGTCGGCATGGTGCTGAATCTGGATAAATGCATCGGCTGTCACACCTGCTCAGTCACCTGTAAAAATGTCTGGACCAGCCGGGAAGGGATGGAGTACGCCTGGTTCAACAACGTGGAAAGCAAGCCGGGCACCGGCTTCCCGACCGACTGGGAAAACCAGGAGAAGTGGAAGGGCGGCTGGATCCGTAAAATCAACGGCAAGCTGCAGCCGCGCATGGGTAACCGCGCGCTGCTGCTGGGTAAAATCTTTGCTAACCCGCATCTGCCGGGCATCGATGATTACTACGAGCCGTTTGATTTTGACTACCAGAACCTGCACAACGCGCCGGAGAGCAAACACCAGCCGATCGCCCGTCCACGCTCGCTGATCACCGGTCAGCGCATGGACAAGATCACCAGCGGGCCAAACTGGGAAGAGATTCTGGGCGGCGAGTTCGAAAAACGCGCCAAAGACCAGAACTTCGAGAACATGCAGAAGGCGATGTACGGCCAGTTCGAAAACACCTTCATGATGTACCTGCCGCGCCTGTGCGAACACTGCCTCAACCCGGCGTGTGTCGCCACCTGTCCGAGCGGCGCCATCTACAAGCGTGAAGAAGATGGCATCGTGCTGATCGACCAGGACAAGTGCCGCGGCTGGCGTATGTGCATCACCGGCTGCCCGTACAAAAAGATCTACTTTAACTGGAAGAGCGGTAAGTCTGAGAAGTGCATCTTCTGCTACCCGCGTATCGAAGCCGGGATGCCAACCGTCTGCTCCGAGAGCTGTGTAGGCCGTATTCGCTACCTCGGCGTACTGCTCTATGACGCTGACGCGATTGAGAACGCGGCGAGCACCGAGAACGAGAAAGATCTCTATCAGCGTCAGCTGGATGTGTTCCTCGATCCGAACGATCCGAAGGTGATCGCCCAGGCGCTGAAGGACGGTATTCCGCAGAGCGTGATCGACGCCGCGCAGCAGTCGCCGGTCTACAAAATGGCGATGGACTGGAAGCTGGCCCTGCCGCTGCATCCGGAATACCGCACATTGCCGATGGTCTGGTACGTGCCGCCTCTGTCGCCAATCCAGTCTGCGGCGGATGCCGGTGAGCTCGGCAGCAACGGAATCCTGCCGGACGTCGAAAGCCTGCGTATCCCGGTTCAGTACCTGGCGAACCTGCTCACCGCAGGGGATACCCAGCCGGTGCTGCTGGCCCTGAAACGTATGCTGGCGATGCGCCACTTCAAACGCGCGGAAACCGTTGACGGCGTCATCGATACCCGCGCCCTGGAAGAGGTGGGCTTAAGCGAAGCCCAGGCCCAGGAGATGTACCGCTACCTGGCGATTGCCAACTACGAAGACCGTTTCGTGGTGCCGAGCAGCCACCGTGAGCTGGCGCGTGAAGCCTTCCCGGAGAAAAGCGGGTGTGGCTTTACCTTCGGCGACGGTTGCCACGGTTCAGACAACAAATTCAACCTGTTCAACAGCCGCCGCATCGACGCGATGGATGTGACCAGCAAAACGGAGCCGCACCAATGATTGAACTCGTCATTGTTTCGCGTCTGCTCGAGTACCCGGATGCTGCGCTGGCGCAGCATCAACAGGAACTCTTCGATGCACTCGCGTCATCGGAAAACCTGGATAAAGAGGATGCCCAGAAACTGGGCGTTTTCCTCCGCGATCTGTTAGCGCGCGATCTGCTGGATGCGCAGTCTGACTACAGCCAGCTGTTCGACCGGGGCCGCGCCACCTCGCTGCTCCTGTTTGAACATGTTCACGGCGAGTCCCGCGATCGCGGTCAGGCGATGGTGGATTTAATGGCCCAGTATGAGCAGCACGGCCTGCATCTCGACAGCCGCGAGCTGCCGGATCATCTGCCGCTCTACCTGGAGTATCTGGCACAGCTGCCAAAAGAAGAGGCGCTGGGCGGCCTGCAGGATATCGCCCCGATCCTGGCGTTACTGAGCGCGCGTCTGCAACAGCGTGAAAGCCGCTATGCGGTGCTGTTCGAACTGCTGGTGAAGCTGGCTAACGCCTCGGTCGACAGTGAAAAAGTGGCGGAGAAAATCGCCGATGAAGCGCGCGACGACACCCCACAGGCGCTGGATGCGGTCTGGGAAGAGGAGCAGGTGAAGTTCTTTGCTGACCAGAGCTGCGGTGAATCGGAAATCTCTGCTCACCAGCGTCGTTTTGCCGGTGCCGTTGCCCCGCAATATTTGAATATCTCTAACGGAGGACAGCAATAATGCACTTCCTGAATATGTTCTTCTTCGATATCTATCCGTACATTGCGGGTTCGGTATTTCTGATTGGTAGCTGGCTGCGTTACGACTACGGCCAGTACACCTGGCGCGCCGCCTCCAGCCAGATGCTGGATCGCAAAGGGATGAACATGGCATCCAACCTGTTCCACTTCGGGATTCTGGGGATTTTTGCCGGTCACTTCCTCGGAATGCTCACCCCGCACTGGATGTATGAATCCTTCCTGCCGATGGACGTGAAGCAGAAGATGGCGATGATTGCCGGCGGCGCCTGCGGCCTGATGACCCTGGTGGGCGGCCTGATGCTGCTGAAGCGTCGTCTGTTCAGCCCGCGCGTTCGCGCCACCACCACCGGGGCGGATATCCTGATCCTCACCCTGCTGATGGTGCAGTGCGCGCTGGGTCTGCTGACCATTCCGTTCTCGGCTCAGCACATGGACGGCAGCGAAATGCTGAAGCTGGTGGGTTGGGCACAGTCGGTGGTGACCTTCCATGGCGGTGCGTCTGAGCATCTGGACGGCGTGGCGTTTATCTTCCGCGTGCACCTGGTGCTGGGCATGACGCTGTTCCTGCTGTTCCCGTTCTCCCGTCTGGTGCATATCTGGAGCGCGCCGGTGGAGTACATGACGCGCAAATACCAGATTGTGCGCGCCCGTCGCTAATCCGCCGTTTTCATCTCAACCCCGCTCTGGCGGGGTTTTTTTTCGCCCCAGCCGAGGTTGTTACCCGCAGCGGCAAACAGGATCAGCGCTCCGCCAGCCAGTTGGGTAAGGCTGAGCGCATGCCCAAACAGCAGGTTATCGACAACGAGCGCGACGACCGGATAGATAAATGACAGCGAGCCGATGATGGGAGTAGGGAGCTTCTGAATGGCGCTGTATAACAGTTGATACATCACCCCCGTGTGCACGATGCCCAGCGTCAGCAGAATCGCCCACGGGAAATCGCGGGAGAAGGTCGGCATATGCGCCAGCGGCAGCAGCATCACCACACCGGTTAACACCTGGATAAAGGCGATGTGCTGCGGTGTAATGGTCTGTAATTTGCGCGTGATAATGGCAGTGAGGGCGTAAAAGAAAGCGGCACCCAGCGCGAGGCCGATCCCCGAAAGCCATTGTGCGCTGTGTCCGCCGGTCAGCTCGCTGGAGAGCAAAATCACCACCCCGCCAAAGGCGAGGAACAGCCAGCCCCATTTCACCAGACTCACCCGCTCGCCCATCAGCATACCCATTAACACCAGCATAAAGGGCTGGGTGTTATAGACCACCGTCGAAAGTCCGATGGAGATACGTTCGAACGCGGCAAACAGCAGCAGCCAGTTAACGACCAGCGCAATGCCGCCAAGAATGGCCAGACCCAGGGTTACTTTGGTTAACGGGCTAAAAGGGCGTTTACTGAAACGAATAAAAAGAAACAGCGCCATGGCGCCGATCAGACAGCGCCAGAACACTACGTCAGTGACCGGCAAGCCGGAAAGCAGCACAAAAGCCCCGATAGAGCCGGATATCAGCATCGCCAGGCTCATCTGCCAGACGCCTTGTTGAATGTCGCGCATCGTACACCTCCTGATTATTGCCTCTATTGTTAAAAAACGGTGTCCGATTTAACAGCGCTGAATTAAGGTAAAAGGAGAGGTTTGCTTTTATAAATTAGGTGAATGTTATGGATTACCTTATCGATGAGATCGACCGCCATATTCTGCGTTGTCTGGTAGAGGATGCGCGTATGTCGCTGAAAGTCTTAAGCGCCCGGGTTGGGCTCACATCACCCAGTACGGCAGAACGCTTAAAAAGGCTGGAAGAGCGGGGCATCATTCAGGGGTATGGTGCGCGGGTAAACCTGGCCGCGCTGGGTTACACGCTGCAGGCGCTGGTGCGCGTGCGACCGTTACCGGGGTTATTGCATAAAGTGGATAAATACATCCAGCAGATGCCCGAGTGTATTGAAAGCGACAAAGTGACCGGCGAGGACTGTTTCGTTATCCGCCTGGTGGTGCGCTCCATTGAACAACTGGATACGTTGCTGGATGGACTGGCAGAACATGCGCAGTGCAACACCTCGATTGTGAAGAGTTCACCGGTGACCCGTCGGTTGCCCCCGTTGTAAGGGATTTCGCCGGGTGGCGGCTGCGCCTTACCCGGCCTACGGGTGTAGTGCGGGTATCTTGCCGGGTGGCGGCTGCGCCTTACCCGGCCTACGGGTATGGTGCGGATATCTTGCCGGGTGGCGGCTTCGCCTTACCCAGCCTACGGGTATGGTGCGGTTTTGTAGCCCCGGTAAGCGCAGCGCCACCGGGGAAAAGGTGCACGGAATCCGAAGAATGTGTTTTTATTTTGAATCGATTTTTTCGAAGAAGTGATGGTGGTGGGGGAAGGAGAACTCGGCTGCGCCTCGCCCTTCGGGTCGTTGCCTGCGGCAACGCTTTCTCGCTACGCTCGAATCGAACCCTGGTCGAAGCTTCTCATCCTTCCCTGTACTGGAAGAATATGGAACATAGCGTGGAGTAAGAAGTTTGAACTTTCTGGGAGTGATGGTGGTGGGGGAAGGATTCGAACCTTCGAAGTCTGTGACGGCAGATTTACAGTCTGCTCCCTTTGGCCGCTCGGGAACCCCACCAGGGGTAATTCAGATTTTGAGGTGAAACTTGAAGATGGTGGTGGGGGAAGGATTATTCGTCGCTTCGCTCCTCACCCTCCGGGCCGTTGCCTCTGGCAACGTTGTCTCGCTTGCGCTCGACTCGAACCTTAATCGAAGGTTCTCACCCTTCCCGACAAGTGCAAACATCGCTATATCTCATCGGTATTACCACATCGCTGTGGTGAATAATGGTGGTGGGGGAAGGATTCGAACCTTCGAAGTCGATGACGGCAGATTTACAGTCTGCTCCCTTTGGCCGCTCGGGAACCCCACCACGGGGTAATGCTTTTACTGGCCTGCTTCCTTGTGGGAAGCGGGGCGCATCATATCAAATGACGCGCCCCTGTAAAGACTTCCTTTGCATAAATGAATCGTTTGCCTGATTTTTACGCATAAAGACGCAAAGCTAATCAATTCATTTTATAAAGGATTAAAGAATAATCGTTCGGTTACCGTAGACAAAGACGCGTTGCGCCAGCACCTGATAGAGCGCGCGGCTTAAGACATTTTTTTCAACGTCGCGGCCGGCACGCATCATATCTTCCGCCGTGTAGGTGTGATCGACATGAATCACGTCCTGCATGATGATTGGACCTTCATCCAGATTGTCATTCACGTAGTGTGCCGTTGCGCCGATGATTTTCACGCCGCGTTCGTACGCCTGGTGATAAGGACGCGCGCCGATAAAAGCCGGCAGGAACGAGTGGTGAATGTTGATAATCTTATTCGGGAAGCGGGCAACGAATGACGGCGTCAGGACGCGCATATATTTCGCCAGCACCACGTAATCCGGGTTATGCGCTTCGATGGCCTGCGCCATTAAATTGTCATGCTCTTCGCGGGTATGGCCTTCATGGCTGACCAGCTCAAACGGAATATCAAAACGCTCAACCAGCGTACGCAGCGTCTCGTGGTTACCAATGACCGCGGCGATCTCAACATCCAACCCGCCATAGTTGGCTTTCATCAGCAGGTCGCCAAGGCAGTGTGCCTCTTTGGTAACCAGGATCACCACCCGGCGGCGACCGGCGGGGTTCAGTTCACGCACGGAACCTTCCGGCAGCGCGCCGTCCAGATCGGCCAGCAACGTCGCGTCATTGAAGATCCCTTCCAGCTCGGTACGCATAAAGAAGCGGCCGGTACGGTGATCAACAAACTCGTTGTTCTGCACGATATTCAGTTCATGTTTGTAGCAAATATTGGTGATACGGGCGATCAGCCCTTTCTGGTCGGGACAAATGGTGCGCAGCACTTTACGTTGTGTTGATTGCATTGCCGGAAAATCCTTACGTGTTTGCTTGAATCGTGTTGTCAGGCCTTATTGCCCGCAACACTTTTTAAATTTTTTGCCTGAACCACAAGGGCAGGGGTCATTACGACCAAACTGTGGACGCGTGCCGTCAATATAGTACCACTCTCCGCCCTCCTTTAAGAAACGCGAGCGTTCGATGATCGCGCCCGCTCTTCCTTGCTCGGTAAAGCGCGCAACAAAACTGACGAACCCCTCGTTTTCATCCCGGCCTGCTGCCGTTTCGTACTGAGTGAGGCCGAGCCACTGCGTATTTGCAAATCCGGCCTCGATCTCCTGACGAAAATCAGTAGCATGGCAGGATGGATGCCAGGTCTTAATCAGGTAGTCTGCGTCCCGCGTCACAAAAGCGGCATATCGGGAGCGCATAAGTGATGCCGGGTCCGGTGCAACCTGCTCACCGGTAAGATATCGTTGGCAACATAGGCTATACTCGAGAGCGCTACCGCATGGACAGAGTTGAGACACGATTCTCTTCCTGAAATTAAAAAATGAATGACGTATAACGCCAGGGTGGCACTATGTTAACTGAGCGGTTGCAATGACGCTATGCAGGAATCCAGGGGACGCTAAACAGGGCTAATGAGAAAAGTAAAAATTGGACTGGCATTGGGCTCAGGTGCAGCCCGGGGCTGGTCGCATATTGGTGTGATCAACGCCTTACAACGTTTGGGTATCGAAATTGATATTGTTGCAGGCTGTTCAATAGGTTCACTGGTGGGGGCCGCCTATTCGTGTGGCAAGCTTCCCGAGCTGGAAACCTGGGTACGATCGTTTAGCTACTGGGACGTCCTGCGCCTGATGGATCTCTCCTGGCAACGTGGCGGGTTATTACGCGGAGAGCGCGTCTTTAACCGTTTTCGCCAGGTGATGCCCCTGACCGAATTCTCCAGCTGTCAGATGCCTTTCGGTGCGGTTGCGACCAACCTCAGCACCGGCAGGGAGATCTGGTTTACCGAAGGCGATATTCATCTTGCCGTCCGCGCCTCCTGCAGTATGCCGGGCCTGATGGCGCCGGTTCCGCACAATGGTTACTGGCTGGTTGACGGTGGCGTTGTTAATCCTGTCCCTATTTCACTGACCCGTGCGATGGGGGCTGATATCGTAATTGCCGTCGATCTCCAGCACGATGCTCACCTGATGCAACAGGATCTGATGCCGGTTAACACCCAGTCGGATGAGTCCGCTCTGGACGATCTCGCATGGCATAAACGCCTGCGAGGACGCTTCACGCGAACCACCCGTAAACTGGTTGCTGCGCCAACCGCCATGGAAATCATGACGACGTCGATTCAGGTGCTGGAAAATCGCCTGAAGCGCAACCGAATGGCGGGTGATCCGCCGGATATATTGATTCAACCTTTTTGTCCACAAATTTCAACGCTCGATTTCCATCGTGCTGAAGCGGCCATTACCGCAGGCGCGCAGGCAGTCGAAAAGAAAATGGACGAATTATTACCTTTAGTGCGGGCAACAGCCTGAGCACCCTTTTTTTGATTACTTCAGCAAAATCTGACAGGCGATAGTGCCGATAGCATGCCACTATTTATCTATTGTCAGCGCCGGGAGAGACCATGACACAGCCATTAGCCGGGAAACAAATTCTGATAGTTGAAGACGAGCCTGTTTTCCGCTCCTTACTGGATTCATGGCTATCATCGCTGGGGGCGACGACTGCACTTGCAGGTGATGGGATCGACGCCCTGGAAAAAATGGTGGGCATTAAGCCCGATTTGATGATTTGCGACATCGCCATGCCGCGGATGAATGGCCTGAAGCTGGTGGAGCATTTACGTAATGCCGGCGACCAGATCCCCATTCTGGTCATCTCTGCGACCGAAAATATGGCCGATATCGCAAAAGCGTTACGCCTGGGTGTCCAGGACGTATTGCTTAAGCCAGTTAAAGATCTGAATCGTTTGCGTGAAACCGTTCTCGCCTGCCTCTATCCCAATATGTTTAATTCGCGTGTTGAAGAGGAAGAGCGGCTTTTTCAGGACTGGGATGCGCTGGTGAATAACCCCTCTGCGGCGGCAAAACTGTTACAGGAGCTTCAGCCGCCGGTTCAGCAGACATTTTCCGGGTGCAAAGTTAATTACCGCCAGCTGATGGCTGCCGATCAACCGGGTCTGGTGCTGGATATCGCACCATTATCTGAAAACGATCTGGCGTTTTATTGTCTGGATGTTACCCGGGCGGGCGATAATGGTGTGCTGGCGGCATTATTATTGCGGGCATTATTTAATGGATTGCTTCAGGAACAACTTTCTCATCAGGGTCAGCGTCTGCCTGAGTTAGGCAGCCTGTTGAAACAGGTCAACCAGCTGTTGCGCCAGGCCAGTTTACCAGGACAATTCCCATTACTGGTCGGTTATTACCATAGCGGCCTGAAAAATTTGATTTTGGTCTCTGCCGGACTTAATGCCACGCTAAATACCGGGGAGCATCATATTCAGGTCAGTAACGGCGTCCCGTTAGGAACCTTAGGAAATACTTACCTGAATCAAATAAGCCACCGCTGTACCTCATGGCAATGCCAAATTTGGGGGACGGGGGGGCGGTTGCGCTTAATGTTGTCCACAGAATAGTCAGTTGGAATTTAAACGGTAGATAGCTTTACCGTCGTTTTACGGGCAATGCTACTATCGGTGCCTGTTTTTATTCGTATTTATCCTAATTAAGCGGTAGCGCGTCCTTTTCAGACCCGGACACCATCCACAGGCTGATATACTGAACGCGTTATTAATGCAGACTAAAGTTCAAAACATGAACAGTTCAGGAGAGTTTCAATGGCTGCCGTAAATTCGAAAGTGAGAAAGGCCGTTATCCCGGTTGCCGGGTTGGGAACCAGGATGCTGCCAGCAACGAAGGCAATTCCAAAAGAGATGCTGCCACTCGTTGATAAGCCATTAATCCAGTATGTGGTCAACGAATGTATTGCTGCAGGCATCACTGAAATTGTGCTGGTAACACATTCATCCAAAAACTCTATCGAAAACCATTTCGATACCAGTTTTGAACTTGAAGCCATGCTGGAAAAACGCGTGAAGCGTCAGCTTCTTCAGGAAGTGCAGTCTATTTGCCCGCCGCATGTCACTATTATGCAGGTCCGTCAGGGGCTGGCAAAAGGTCTGGGTCACGCCGTGTTGTGTGCCCACCCGGTAGTCGGTAACGAGCCGGTAGCGGTTATTTTACCCGACGTTATTCTGGACGA
This sequence comes from Leclercia sp. GHBNCSD, assembly GCF_055805075.1. Classification (NCBI taxonomy): domain Bacteria; kingdom Pseudomonadati; phylum Pseudomonadota; class Gammaproteobacteria; order Enterobacterales; family Enterobacteriaceae; genus Leclercia; species Leclercia sp. GHBNCSD. The sequence goes on from NZ_JBQVYO010000001.1 coordinate 3,938,869, forward strand.
GTTTGAATCCGATCTTTCCCAGGATAACCTGGCTGAAATGATTAAACGCTTCGACGAAACGGGCAGCAGCCAGATCATGGTTGAGCCAGTTGAAGACGTTACCGCTTATGGCGTTGTGGACTGCAAAGGCGTCGATATGAAGCCAGGCGACAGCGTGCCAATGGTTGGCGTGGTTGAGAAGCCAAAAGCCGACGTAGCGCCATCTAACCTCGCTGTAGTAGGGCGTTATGTACTGAGCGCAGAGATTTGGCCGCTGCTGGCGAAAACGCCTCCAGGCGCCGGCGATGAGATCCAGCTGACCGATGCCATCGACATGCTGATCGAAAAAGAGACCGTCGAGGCTTACCATATGAAAGGTAAGAGCCATGACTGCGGTAATAAACTCGGTTACATGCAGGCCTTCGTTGAATATGGTGTTCGTCACCAGTCCCTGGGCGAAGAATTTAAGGGCTGGCTGAAAGAGACGCTGGACATTAAAAACTAATACGGCGTTAACGCCCTAAGCAAAACCGGTGATAGCTATGCTACGCCGGTTTTTTTATAACCTTTTTAGGGTGTCGCTCATGTAGGGCAGGGTAATAGTGTGATGTAATCGTTATATGTGCACGTGTAACAGAATGTCACACGAGATAAAATAAAGGCATAAAAAATCCCGCATTAAGCGGGATTTTTCGGATATTTACTGGCTTATTCCTGGATCAGGAAGTCGTCCAGTTGTTTACCTTGCTCATCCATTGCTTTTTTGATAACAGCTGGAGTACGGCCCTGGCCGGTCCAGGTTTTAGATTCGCCGTTCTCATCGATGTAGCTATATTTAGCCGGACGCGCAGCACGTTTAGCTTTAGTACCGGTTTTAGCGGCAGCCATGCTGTTCAGCAATTCGTTAGGATCAATACCATCAGCGATCAGCATTTCACGATATTGCTGCAGTTTACGTGTACGTTCTTCGATTTCAGCAGCAGCGGCGTTTTCTTCTTCACGACGCTCATTAACAACGACTTCTAATTTCTCCAGCATTTCTTCAAGCGTTTCCAGAGTACATTCTCTCGCCTGGGCACGGAGAGTGCGGATGTTGTTCAGAATTTTAAGTGCTTCGCTCATTGTAGTAATCTCAAACTTATAATGTGGGGGTTTGTTGAGGTAATAATAGAGGCATAAATTGATATGTGCAATAGGCCAGAATGTAAGGAATTCAAAAATACCTAATATTCGGCACTATTATTAATTACCGGAACTTAAATTTGGCGGGGAGAAAGGGGGGCGGCGTTATCAAAAGATGCGTTGTAAACCTGACGGTGAACTCTTTTTTTACAGGCAATTTTCATGGGGATTATTGTTTCTCCGGATAAATATCAACCTTTCGTATTAGTACTGAAAACACGGTTACCCGATGAAACCGTTAATTACGCCTGAATCATTTTCAGCCTGGTGGCGACATTAAAATAACAGGTTTTTCCGGAACTTAGCGTTTATAAAACCATGGGTTTTTATGTTCTTTTCGTATGCTCCTTCATGATGTGTCCTATATCCCGGTGGTGGATAAAATCTCTCGTAACGCGGGTCTTCCGCGCTGCAGCACGGAAGACCCGACAAAATATGGTACAATCGCCTATCGGTAATAATACACATTGATTAGGGTTTAACGGCCAATGGCACAACTGTATTTCTACTATTCAGCAATGAACGCAGGTAAGTCGACCGCGTTACTGCAATCCTCCTACAATTACCAGGAGCGTGGGATGCGTACGGTGGTTTACACCGCCGAAATCGATGACCGTTTTGGTGCCGGAAAAGTGAGTTCGCGAATTGGCCTCTCTTCTCCAGCCAGGTTATTTAACCCACAAACTAATCTGCTGGACGAAATTCGTGCACAGGCGGCTGACCAGGCAGTCCATTGCGTGCTGGTGGATGAGAGCCAGTTTTTAACGCGTCAGCAGGTTCATGAGCTTTCTGAAGTCGTTGATGAACTGGATATTCCAGTACTTTGCTATGGGCTGCGAACGGATTTTCGCGGCGAACTGTTTGTCGGCAGCCAGTATTTGCTGGCATGGTCAGATAAGCTGGTGGAATTAAAAACCATCTGCTTCTGCGGGCGTAAAGCGAGTATGGTGCTGCGTCTTGATCAGGCAGGAAAACCCTATGCGGAAGGCGAACAGGTGGTGATTGGCGGTAATGAGCGCTATGTATCCGTATGTCGTAAGCATTATAAAGAGGCGCTGGTAACAGGCTCTCTGACGGCGATTCAGGAAGCCAGTCGTCGTTAACGGTCCAGTTCGTCTGTCGCTATTTGCGCTGGAAAAGAGACATAAAAAAACCCGCCGGAGCGGGTTTTTTATTGAGCGATTAATTAAGCGCTTTTCTTCGCTTTCTTATCCGCTTTTACCAGCGTTTCTACAGCTGCCGGTGCAGCAACCACACCTTCAGTGTATTCGCGGCCATAGAAGGTATCCAGCAGGATCTGTTTCAGCTCTGCGATCAATGGGTAGCGCGGGTTCGCACCGGTACACTGGTCATCAAAGGCATCTTCAGACAGCTTGTCTACGTGTGCCAGGAAGTCAGCTTCCTGAACGCCAGCTTCACGGATAGACTTAGGAATACCCAGTTCCGCTTTCAGGCTTTCCAGCCATGCCAGCAGTTTCTCGATCTTCGCAGCAGTACGATCGCCAGGAGCGCTCAGGCCCAGGTGGTCAGCAATTTCTGCGTAGCGACGACGAGCCTGCGGACGGTCGTACTGGCTGAATGCCGTCTGCTTGGTCGGGTTATCGTTAGCGTTGTAACGGATAACGTTAGAAATCAGCAGGGCGTTCGCCAGACCGTGAGGAATGTGGAACTGAGAGCCCAGCTTGTGCGCCATGGAGTGACACACACCCAGGAAGGCGTTAGCAAACGCGATACCGGCGATGGTGGCAGCACTGTGCACACGCTCACGGGCAACCGGGTTTTTAGAGCCTTCGTTATAAGAGGCTGGCAGGTTCTCTTTCAGCAGTTTCAGTGCCTGCAGAGCCTGACCGTCAGAGAACTCAGACGCCAGTACAGAAACATAAGCTTCCAGGGCGTGAGTTACCGCATCCAGACCACCGAATGCACAGAGTGATTTCGGCATGTCCATGACCAGGTTGGCGTCAACAATCGCCATGTCCGGGGTCAGAGCGTAGTCTGCCAGTGGGTATTTCTGACCTGTTGCATCGTCGGTAACAACAGCAAATGGCGTCACTTCAGAACCGGTACCGGAAGTGGTGGTGACGGCGATCATTTTCGCTTTCACGCCCATTTTCGGGAACTTGTAGATACGTTTACGGATATCCATAAAGCGCAGCGCCAGCTCTTCGAAGTGCGTTTCTGGGTGCTCGTACATTACCCACATAATTTTGGCTGCGTCCATTGGGGAGCCGCCACCCAGCGCGATGATCACGTCTGGTTTGAAGGAGTTTGCCAGCTCTGCGCCTTTGCGAACAACGGACAGGGTTGGGTCAGCTTCAACTTCGAAGAAGACTTCAGTTTCCACGCCAGCCGCTTTCAGAACAGAGGTGATCTGGTCTGCGTAGCCGTTGTTGAACAGGAAACGGTCAGTCACGATGAGCGCACGTTTGTGGCCATCAGTAATCACTTCATCCAGCGCGATTGGCAGGGAGCCACGGCGGAAGTAGATAGATTTCGGAAGTTTATGCCACAACATGTTTTCAGCTCGCTTAGCAACGGTTTTCTTGTTGATCAAGTGCTTAGGACCAACGTTCTCAGAGATGGAGTTACCACCCCATGAACCACAACCCAGAGTCAGGGAAGGCGCGAGTTTGAAGTTATACAGGTCACCGATACCACCCTGAGAAGCAGGGGTGTTAATCAGAATACGTGCTGTTTTCATCATCTGACCGAAGTGAGCAACACGATCTGGCTGGTTGTCCTGGTCGGTATACAGGCAGGAGGTATGACCGATACCGCCCATAGCTACCAGTTTCTCCGCTTTAACAACCGCTTCTTCAAAATCTTTCGCGCGGTACATTGCCAGCGTCGGAGAGAGTTTTTCGTGCGCAAACGGCTCGCTTTCGTCAACGATATTCACTTCGCCAATCAGGATCTTCGTGCTGGCTGGAACGGTGAAACCTGCCAGTTCAGCAATTTTATACGCTGGCTGACCTACGATGGCGGCGTTCAGTGCACCATTTTTCAGGATGATGTCCTGAACCGCTTTCAGCTCTTTACCCTGCAGCAGGTAGCCGCCGTGGCTGGCGAAACGTTCGCGAACGGCATCGTATACGGAGTCAACAACCACAACGGACTGCTCGGAAGCACAGATTACGCCGTTATCGAAGGTTTTAGACATCAGTACAGAGGCAACAGCACGTTTGATATCGGCGGTTTCGTCGATAACAACAGGGGTATTACCCGCACCTACGCCGATAGCCGGTTTACCGGAGCTATAGGCCGCTTTAACCATGCCTGGGCCACCAGTTGCCAGAATCAGGTTAATGTCTGGGTGGTGCATCAGAGCGTTAGACAGCTCCACGGAAGGCTGATCGATCCAGCCGATCAGGTCTTTTGGTGCACCCGCAGCGATCGCCGCTTGCAGAACGATATCTGCAGCTTTGTTGGTGGCATCTTTAGCACGTGGGTGTGGAGAGAAAATGATCGCGTTACGCGTCTTCAGGCTGATGAGCGATTTGAAGATAGCAGTAGACGTTGGGTTGGTGGTTGGAACGATACCGCAGATGATGCCGATTGGCTCAGCAATGGTGATGGTACCGAACGTGTCATCTTCAGACAGAACGCCACAAGTCTTCTCGTCTTTATAGGCGTTGTAGATATACTCGGAAGCAAAGTGGTTTTTGATCACTTTATCTTCGACGATACCCATACCAGATTCGGCAACGGCCATTTTAGCGAGAGGGATTCGAGCATCTGCAGCAGCCAGAGCGGCGGCGCGGAAGATTTTATCAACCTGTTCTTGGGTGAAATTGGCATATTCACGCTGGGCTTTTTTTACGCGCTCTACAAGTGCGTTAAGTTCAGCGACATTAGTAACAGCCATAATGCTCTCCTGATAATGTTAAACTCTTTTAGTAAATCAGCTGCTCGACACGAAAACAGTATAGTCAGCGTCATTGCCACTTGCTTAACTTACGTAAAAACAAGGTGTTAATGTTTTTATCGTTCCCCTGATTTACTAAAAGAGCCTCCCATCAGTAGCCTACGTTCAGACTCTGAGTCTCCCTGGTGGCGTAATCAAGATTACTCACTTCTGAGTACCGAAAACATGATCTGTATCAATTTATCCATAAGCTGATACCTTTCAGCAGGGGTATTTTAGGGCATTTCGTCAGTTGTTAAATAATTGCAAAACTAATTGAACCATAACAACGTATAAAGTACACAAATATTTTACAGCGTTACATCACCATATTTAGCATTATTGTGGTGAACTGGCGGCATAAAAGGCGTATCGTCTGCGCGGTTACTGTGGATGCCACATTTTATATTGAGACTTGCTAATCAGCGGAGCTAACAGTGAGCCTATCGCTCTTTGATTTCCCAACCTATTTTAAGTTTTTTATCGGTCTGTTCGCGCTGGTGAACCCGGTGGGTATTATTCCCGTCTTCATCAGTATGACCAGCTATCAAACCGCCCTTGCCAGGAATAAAACCAACCTGACGGCAAATTTGTCTGTGGCCATCATCCTGCTGACGTCGCTCTATCTTGGGGACTCAATATTGCAGATTTTTGGCATCTCAATCGATTCGTTCAGAATTGCCGGTGGGATCCTCGTCGTCACCATTGCCATGTCAATGATCAGCGGCAAGCTGGGTGAGGACAAACAGAACAAGCAGGAGAAATCAGAAACCGCCATCCGCGAGAGCATTGGCGTGGTGCCGCTGGCGTTGCCCTTGATGGCAGGGCCAGGGGCTATCAGTTCTACCATCGTATGGGGAACGCGTTACCATAACCTGATGCATCTGATTGGCTTTTCGATCGCCATTGCTCTGTTTGCCTTCTGTTGCTGGGGGGTATTCCGTATTGCGCCATGGCTGGTACGCCTGTTGGGACAGACGGGTATTAACGTTATCACCCGTATAATGGGTCTGCTGCTGATGGCGCTAGGGATTGAATTTATTGTAACCGGTCTGAAATCAATCTTTCCGGGGTTATTAGGTTAATCCTTCAAATGAAAAAGCGGAGCCCTGGGCTCCGCTTTTTTTGTCATTATCAGCAAATCATATAATGAAAGTTGAAAATCGCTTTAACTATAATTAATTTTATTAATAATTTTGTTTTGTTGATTTTCAATCACTTGCCTGTTCCCATGCCGCTCACCTGCTCATAAACCGCGCAATACGTCTGTTATTTTACTCACACAATACTCTGGGGCTTGCTGCAAGATTACTGAGATGATATTAGTAATTTGCTGAATGATTTAGATGAATGTGCTAAATAATAGACAGTTGTTAATTTTTTGTACAAAAAAGAGAACGCTTCTGGCATCGCGGTGCGCTCATCCATAACATTTTCTTCATCTCATTGAATATTGGTCACTTTTTTCTTTTTCGGTGCGGGACATAGCAGGCCACGGCATGACGGTCCCTTCCGTAAAAGAGAATTGGTTAACAAATTTGCAAAATGTATTGGCACCTAAGTAACTCATTTGGTACTTTCCGGCCATTCCATTTCAGCGTAATTCTTCTAGTTGAGAATCTTTTTCATTAACGATTTTGACCTATAAGAATTAATACATGCCTCGGCAGGGGAGGCATGTCACAAATCGACGCAAGGCGGCCAGACGAGCCGCCAGTAATAGTAAAGTCGGTGATAGCGAGAAGTAAAAAACGCCTGACGGCAGCATAAACTCCTACGTTGTCAGGGAACCCCTAAAAAGGGGAATTAAACAGGCTGGTAAAAACCAGTAATTATAAAGAGTGGAGTATCAACACAATGTCCATCATCACAAAAAAAAGTCTGGTAGCTGCGGGGATTTTAACTGCGCTAATCGCAGGCAACGTTGCAATGGCTGCTGACGTCCCTGCTGGAGTTCAACTGGCGGAGAAGCAAACGCTGGTGCGTAACAACGGTGCTGAGGTTCAGTCTCTGGATCCGCACAAGATTGAAGGTGTACCGGAGTCTAACGTTAACCGCGATCTGTTCGAAGGTCTGCTGGTCACTGACGTAAACGGCCACCCGGTTGCGGGTGTAGCTGAAAAATGGGAAAACAAAGACTTTAAAGTCTGGACCTTCCACCTGCGTAAAGACGCGAAATGGTCCGATGGTTCCCCGGTTACCGCCCACGATTTCGTTTATAGCTGGCAGCGTCTGGCAGATCCTAATACTGCCTCACCGTATGCGAGCTATCTGCAGTATGGCCACATCGCCAATATCGATGACATCATCACCGGTAAAAAACCGATTACCGATCTCGGCGTAAAAGCGATCGATGACAATACGTTCGAAGTTACCCTGAGCGAGCCGGTCCCTTATTTCTATAAGCTGCTGGTTCACCCGTCCGTCTCCCCGGTTCCAAAAGCCGCGGTTGAAAAATTTGGCGATAAGTGGACTCAGCCCGCCAATATCGTGACTAACGGCGCCTACAAGCTGAAAGCCTGGGTCGTTAACGAACGTATCGACCTGGAGCGTAATACCAACTACTGGGATAACGCGAAAACTGTCATTAATCAGGTCACCTATCTGCCAATCTCTTCTGAAGTGACTGACGTTAACCGCTACCGCAGCGGCGAAATCGACATGACCTATAACAACATGCCGATTGAACTGTTCCAGAAGCTGAAGAAAGAGATCCCTGCTGAAGTACACGTTGACCCGTACCTCTGCACCTATTATTACGAAATCAACAACCAGAAAGCGCCATTCACTGACGTTCGCGTTCGTACCGCCCTGAAGCTGGCGCTGGATCGCGATATCATCGTCAACAAAGTGAAAAACCAGGGCGACCTGCCAGCGTACAGCTACACGCCACCGTACACCGATGGTGCGAAGCTGACCGAGCCAGAATGGTTCAAAATGACCCAGGAACAGCGTAATGCAGAAGCGAAGAAACTGCTGGCCGAAGCGGGTTATACCGCAGACAAGCCGCTGACCTTCAGCCTGCTGTATAACACCTCCGATCTGCATAAGAAACTGGCTATCGCAGTCTCTTCCATCTGGAAGAAAAACCTGGGTGTGAACGTGAAGCTGGAAAACCAGGAGTGGAAAACCTTCCTGGATAGCCGCCATCAGGGCACCTTTGATGTGGCGCGTGCCGGCTGGTGTGCGGACTACAACGAGCCGACCTCTTTCCTGAACACCATGCTGAGCGACAGCTCGAACAACACCGCGCACTATAAGAGCGCAGAGTTCGATAAGCTGATCGGCGATACCCTGAAAGTGACTGACGAAGCGCAGCGCGCCGAGCTCTACGCGAAAGCGGAACAGCAGCTCGACAAAGATTCTGCGATCGTACCGGTTTACTACTACGTGAACGCCCGTCTGGTGAAACCGTGGGTAGGTGGATATACCGGGAAAGACCCGATGGATAATATCTACGTTAAAAACTTGTATATTATCAAGCATTAATGGCAATGAGTGGGGCGGGCGCTGTCTGCCCCACGGTGTCTACTCATCGTAATATTATATAGGCACACGCCAGAAGGTACGGGCAATGTTGAAATTTATCCTACGTCGCTGTCTTGAAGCGATCCCAACGCTATTCATTCTTATCACGATCTCCTTCTTTATGATGCGTCTCGCGCCGGGAAGTCCATTCACCGGTGAACGTACGCTGCCGCCAGAAGTTATGGCGAATATCGAAGCGAAATATCATTTAAACGATCCTATCTCCACCCAGTATTTCAACTATCTGAAACAGCTGGCCCACGGTGATTTTGGTCCGTCGTTTAAATATAAAGATTATTCCGTAAACGATCTGGTGGCGTCCAGCTTCCCCGTTTCGGCGAAATTAGGCGCCGCGGCGTTTTTACTGGCCGTTATTCTTGGCGTCACGGCGGGCGTTATTGCCGCGCTTAACCAGAACACGAAATGGGATTACACCGTTATGGGGGTGGCAATGACCGGTGTCGTCATACCGAGTTTTGTCGTGGCCCCTTTGCTGGTCATGATATTTGCCATCACCCTGAAATGGCTGCCCGGCGGCGGCTGGAATGGCGGGGCGCTGAAATTTATGATCCTGCCGATGGTCGCGTTGTCTCTCGCCTATATCGCCAGTATTTCGCGTATCACCCGTGGTTCAATGATTGAAGTGCTGCACTCGAACTTCATCCGTACTGCCCGGGCCAAAGGGCTGCCGATGCGCCGCATCATCTTCCGTCATGCGTTAAAACCTGCGCTGCTGCCGGTGCTCTCTTATCTGGGCCCTGCGTTCGTCGGGATTATCACCGGGTCAATGGTTATCGAAACCATCTATGGTCTGCCGGGTATTGGTCAGCTGTTCGTTAACGGCGCCCTTAACCGCGACTATTCACTGGTACTGAGTCTGACCATTCTCGTTGGCGCGCTCACCATCTTCTTTAACGCGATCGTCGACGTGCTCTATGCCGTTATCGATCCGAAAATCCGCTACTGACACTGGAGCTCGCCATGATGTTAAGTAAGAAAAACAGCGAGGCGCTGGAAAACTTCAGTGAAAAACTGGAAGTGGAGGGGCGTAGCCTCTGGCAGGATGCACGCCGTCGCTTCATGCATAACCGTGCTGCGGTTGCCAGCCTGATTGTCCTGGTCCTTATCGCCCTGTTTGTGACGCTCGCGCCGATGCTGTCGCAGTTCACCTACTTCGATACCGACTGGGGCATGATGTCCAGCGCGCCGGATACCGAATCGGGCCACTACTTTGGTACCGACTCGTCCGGACGTGACCTGCTGGTCCGTGTGGCCATCGGTGGACGCATTTCGTTGATGGTAGGGATCGCAGCAGCTTTTGTTGCGGTGATTCTGGGTACGTTATACGGATCGCTCTCCGGCTATCTCGGCGGCAAGGTCGATTCGGTGATGATGCGTATTCTGGAGATCCTCAACTCCTTCCCGTTTATGTTCTTCGTCATTCTGCTGGTGACCTTCTTTGGCCAGAACATTTTGCTGATCTTTGTGGCTATCGGCATGGTCTCCTGGCTCGATATGGCGCGTATCGTGCGCGGCCAGACCCTGAGCCTGAAGCGCAAAGAGTTTATCGAAGCGGCGCAGGTGGGCGGGGTTTCGACCGGTAATATCGTGGTCCGTCATATCGTGCCAAACGTGCTGGGTGTGGTGGTGGTGTATGCCTCGCTGCTGGTACCTAGCATGATCCTGTTTGAATCTTTCCTGAGCTTCCTCGGCCTGGGTACCCAGGAGCCACTGAGCAGCTGGGGTGCGCTGCTGAGCGATGGCGCCAACTCTATGGAAGTTTCACCGTGGCTGCTGCTGTTCCCGGCGGGTTTCCTGGTGGTAACACTGTTTTGTTTCAACTTTATCGGCGATGGCCTGCGTGATGCCCTCGATCCGAAAGACCGTTAAGGAGTGCCGCCATGACTATTATTGAAACGGCATCTGCCCCACAAGCGCATCAGCAGGGTAACCTTCTGCTGGATGTGAAAGATCTGCGCGTCACCTTTAAAACGCCTGATGGCGATGTGACTGCGGTAAACGATCTTAACTTCAGCCTGCGTGCTGGCGAAACGCTGGGTATCGTGGGTGAATCCGGTTCCGGTAAATCCCAGACGGCGTTCGCGCTGATGGGGCTGCTGGCACAGAATGGCGTTATCGGCGGCTCTGCCACCTTTAACGGTAAGCAGATCCTTAACCTGCCGGAGAACGAGCTTAACAAGCTGCGTGCCGAGCAAATATCCATGATTTTCCAGGATCCGATGACCTCCCTGAACCCGTACATGCGTGTGGGCGAGCAGCTGATGGAAGTGCTGATGCTGCACAAGGGGATGGGCAAAGCCGAAGCGTTTGAAGAGTCGGTTAAGATGCTGGATGCGGTAAAAATGCCGGAAGCGCGTAAGCGTATGCGCATGTTCCCGCACGAGTTCTCCGGCGGGATGCGCCAGCGCGTGATGATCGCGATGGCGCTGCTGTGCCGGCCAAAACTGCTCATTGCCGATGAACCGACCACCGCCCTGGACGTGACCGTTCAGGCGCAGATCATGACCCTGCTGAACGAGCTGAAGCGCGAGTTTAATACTGCGATCATCATGATTACCCACGATCTGGGCGTCGTGGCCGGGATCTGCGATAAAGTGCTGGTGATGTATGCCGGGCGTACCATGGAGTACGGTAAAGCGCGAGATGTCTTCTATCATCCGGCGCACCCGTACTCCATTGGCCTGCTGAATGCGGTACCGCGTCTTGATGCGGAAGGGGAGTCGCTGCTGACCATTCCTGGCAACCCGCCCAACCTGCTGCGTCTGCCGAAAGGCTGCCCGTTCCAGCCGCGCTGTCCGCACGCGATGGAAATCTGCAACAGCGCGCCGCCGCTGGAAGAGTTTGCACCAGGCCGTCTGCGTGCCTGCTTTAAGCCGTACGAGGAGCTGGTATGACAGCCATTGACGAAAAAAGAAATGTTCTGCTTGAAATCGCCGATCTGAAAGTGCACTTCGACATCAAAGACGGCAAGCAGTGGTTCTGGCAGCCGGCGAAAACCCTGAAAGCGGTTGACGGCGTCACCCTGCGTCTCTACGAGGGGGAGACCCTTGGCGTGGTGGGGGAGTCGGGCTGCGGCAAATCCACCTTTGCCCGCGCGATCATCGGCCTGGTCAAAGCCACTGGCGGCAAGGTCGCCTGGCTGGGTAAAGATCTGCTGGGGATGAAGCCGGAAGAGTGGCGCGAGGTCCGAAGCGACATTCAGATGATTTTCCAGGACCCGCTGGCGTCACTGAACCCGCGTATGACCATTGGCGAGATCATCGCTGAGCCGCTGCGCACCTACCATCCGAAGATGCCGCGTACCGAAGTGCGCGACCGCGTCAAGGCGATGATGATGAAGGTCGGTCTGCTGCCGAACCTTATCAACCGCTATCCGCACGAGTTCTCGGGCGGCCAGTGCCAGCGTATCGGCATTGCCCGCGCGCTGATCCTTGAGCCGAAGCTGATTATCTGTGACGAACCGGTCTCCGCGCTGGACGTGTCGATTCAGGCGCAGGTAGTTAACCTGCTGCAAAAACTGCAGCGTGAGATGGGGCTGTCACTGATCTTTATCGCCCACGACCTGGCGGTGGTGAAGCACATCTCCGATCGCGTACTGGTGATGTATCTGGGCCATGCGGTGGAGCTGGGCACCTATGATGAGGTGTATCATAATCCGTTACACCCTTACACCAGAGCGCTGATGTCTGCCGTGCCGGTGCCGGATCCTGACCTGGAGCAGAATAAGACCATTCAGCTGCTGGAAGGGGAACTGCCGTCGCCCATCAACCCGCCGTCTGGCTGCGTGTTCCGTACCCGCTGCCCGATTGCCGGGCCGGAGTGCGCGAAAACGCGTCCGGTACTGGAGGGCAGCTTCCGCCATGCGGTCTCCTGCCTGAAGGTTGACCCGCTCTGACCGGGTAAAAGGCAATAAAAAAGGCTGCAATCGCAGCCTTTTTTTATTCGCGCCAGAGTATGTGGCAGAGCTTGTGGTCTTTCTCACGACACAGCAGAACGCGGGCAAAAATATCATTGATCTCGCCCCCGTCGGTCTCCGCCAGGCCAATTACCACCTCGGCGAAGAAGTCCGGGTTCAGGTCGTAATCGACATGTTCAGCCCAGTCTTCAGACGGATCGAACAGCTCGGCGCCGCCACGCTCTTCGAACTGTAAATTAAAGAGAATCACGTCAGCCGGGTCGAGATTATCGACGGCCAGTTCCAGAAAGATATCGTAGGCCTGCTCGAGCGTTTCGTCTTCGGTCAGGCGATTGTTCAGATCCATTTCCATGATGACTACCTGTTTAACATCGTTGGGCACGTTTTACAGCAACGGACTAAAGAAGTAAAACAGTCGTTCGGCAATTCGCTGCCATAGCGGCCTTTTCATCCACAGACGGGCATCCAGCAGGCGGGAGCGCGAGATATAATCATCCTGCACGGCCGCCAGATCGCCCCCAAAACCGGTATCGTCGATCACCAGCGTGATCTCAAAATTGAGCCACAGACTACGCATATCGAGGTTCACTGTTCCCACCAGGCTGAGCTCACCGTCCACCAGCACGCTCTTGGTATGCAACAGCCCACCTTCAAACTGGTAAATCTTCACCCCGGCTGCCAGCAGTTCGCTGAAAAAGGCCCGGCTGGCCCAGCCCACCAGCACCGAATCGTTCTTGCGCGGCAGGATGATACTGACGTCGACCCCGCGCTGGGCGGCCGTGCAGATAGCGTGGAGCAGATCGTCACTCGGCACGAAATAGGGGGTGGTCATGATCAGGTATTCGCGGGCGGAATAGGCGGCGGTCAATAACGCCTGATGGATCAGATCTTCCGGGAAGCCCGGTCCGGAGGCGATAGTGTGAATAGTGTGCCCGCTGGCCTGTTCAAACGGCATGATATTGGCATCCGGCGGCGGGGGCAGAATGCGTTTGCCAGTTTCAATCTCCCAGTCACAGGAGTAGACGATCCCCATCGCGGTGGCGACCGGGCCCTCCATGCGCGCCATCAGATCGATCCACTGACCCACACCGGCATCCTGTTTAAAGAAGCGCGGGTCGACCATGTTCATGCTGCCGGTATAGGCGATGTAGTTGTCGATGAGCACCATTTTGCGGTGCTGGCGCAGATCCATCCTGCGCAGAAACACACGCATCAGGTTAACCTTTAACGCTTCGACCACTTCCACACCGGCATTGCGCATCATGGATGCCCAGTTGCTGCGGAAAAAATTCACGCTACCGGCGGAGTCGAGCATCAGACGGCAGTGGATCCCCCGGCGTGCCGCGGCCATCAGGGATTCAGCTACCTGATCGGCTATGCCACCGGGCTGCCAGATATAAAACACCATCTCGATATTATGTCGCGCCAGCTGAATATCGCGGATCAGGGCATTCATCACGTCATCAGAGGTGGTCATCAATTGCAGCTGATTGCCTTTCACCCCGGCAATCCCCTGGCGGCGTTCACAGAGCTTAAATAACGACGCGGCGACGTCACTGTTCTCTTCGGCAAAAATATGTTTGCAGGATTTCAGATCGTTCAGCCATTTCGCCGTGGAGGGCCACATCGCCCGGGCACGCTCGGCCCGGCGTTTACCGAGGTGAAGCTCGCCAAAGGATAAATACGCAATGATGCCGACCAGCGGCAGGATATAAATAATCAACAGCCATGCCATGGCAGAGGGAACGGCTCGGCGCTTCATCAGGATGCGTAATGTCACCCCTGCGATTAACAGCCAGTATCCCAGAATGAGCAGCCAACTCACCACGGTGTAGAAGGTTGTCATAATAAAAAATCCTTTTGAAAGCGTATTGTTAAGAGTTTACGCGTCAGGATTTTTCTGGCAAATAAAAACGCCAGATAAAAGCGCTGGTCTGCCGCAGGCAAGGGACTATAATGAACGCTCTGTTTTGTGAAGAGTTGGTAACATGAAGCGCAGTAGAACAGAAGTAGGGCGCTGGCGCATGTTGCGACAGACAAGTCGTCGCAAAGCGCGTTGGCTGGAAGCACAATCCCGCCGTAATATGCGTATCCACGCCATCAGAAAATGCAGTATGAACCGTCATCGCAATGCGTTGCTGTTCGCCGTTCAGGATTACTGAATGACACAAGGGCACCCACAGAGGTGCCCGATGTTTTTTATTCGCTACGTCAAAAAGGAGGATGAGGTGTTTGCGGATTTGGGTGTACTGAATTTCTGGACCTATGTTGTCGGGGCTATTTTTATTGTTCTGGTTCCTGGGCCTAATACCTTATTCGTTTTAAAGACCGGTATTGGTCACGGTGTGAAAAAGGGCTATCTTGCCGCCAGTGGCGTATTTATTGGCGATGCGGTACTGATGTTTCTGGCATGGGCGGGGGTCGCGGCGCTGATCCAGACCACGCCAATGCTGTTTAATATTGTGCGCTATCTCGGGGCGTTCTATCTGTTATGGCTGGGCGGCAAAATGCTCTGGTCGGTAATAAGGCATACACAGCAGGGCGATGCTGGCGGTCTCGAA
The DNA here is from genome assembly GCF_055805075.1 of Leclercia sp. GHBNCSD. Taxonomy (NCBI): domain Bacteria; kingdom Pseudomonadati; phylum Pseudomonadota; class Gammaproteobacteria; order Enterobacterales; family Enterobacteriaceae; genus Leclercia; species Leclercia sp. GHBNCSD. The sequence continues at coordinate 3,953,960 of NZ_JBQVYO010000001.1, forward strand.
CCGGCTAAAACCATAATGAAACGCTCGCTGGTGCTGAGTATGACCAACCCGAAGGCGATTTTGTTTTATGTCTCATTCTTTGTGCAGTTTATTGACGTTCACGCGAAGCACACCGGCGTCGCTTTTATGATCCTCGCGGTCACGCTGGAAATCATCAGTTTTATCTATATGAGCTTCCTGATCTTCTCCGGCGCGTTTGTTACGCGCTACCTGAAAACCAAAAAGAAACTGGCGAAGCTGGGAAATGGTTTAATTGGATTACTGTTTGTTGGCTTTGCGGCGCGGCTGGCATCGCTGAACTAATAAGAAAAGGCTCCTGGTACGGAGCCTTTTTTTATCCTAGAAAACTTTTTTAAACGGCTTCACCACGACGTTATCATACACGCCTGCCGCCACATACGGGTCGTCCTGCGCCCAGGCCTGTGCCGCTTCGAGCGATTCAAATTCGGCAATCACCGTTGAGCCGGTAAATCCCGCCGCGCCCGGATCGTTGCTGTCGACGGCAGGCATCGGGCCTGCGGTCAATAATCTGCCTTCGTCATGCAGCAGCTGTAAGCGCGCAAGGTGGGCAGGGCGTACGGAGAGACGTTTTTCCAGAGAATCAGCGACATCTGCAGCAAAAATCACGTAAAGCACAGCGGAGCTCCTTAACCGATAAAAGTGGGAATTACGTTATGTGAAAGTGCAGGTGACTGCAATGTAAAGATGGCAACATTGTTAAAACCTTGCGCCTGATGTGCCTTTTTTCGCCAGCTGGACGGTAAAATCGGGCGAAGTTTAACTGGCTTATTGAATATGATTGCTATTTGCATTTAAAATCAGGGCCTGGCTTTTTAACTGAAACGATTATGACTTCAATGACCCTCGATTTACCTCGCCGCTTTCCCTGGCCGACGCTGTTGTCCGTCGGAATTCACGGAGCCGTGGTGGCGGGTCTGCTTTACACATCGGTACATCAGGTTATTGAAATGCCAGCGCCCGCGCAGCCGATTTCGGTGACCATGGTAACGCCTGCGGAGCTGGAGCCCGTACAGGTCGCGCCTCCACCGGAGCCTGTTGCAGAGCCCGAACCCGAACCCGAGCCGGAACCAGAACCTGAAGTTGTTCCTGAGCCGCCAAAAGAAGCGCCTGTGGTGATCCACAAACCGGAGCCCAAGCCAAAACCGAAGCCGAAACCGAAGCCGGTGAAAAAGGTGGAAGAGCGTCCGAAGCGTCAAGAGCGCCCGGTTGAGCCACGTACCACGCAGCCCGTTGAGCGCGCAGCCCCGGCTCGCCCGGTCATGAACTCCGCGCCAGTTACCGCTAAGCCGGTTCCGGCGGCGCCGCCGGGTCCACGTGCGTTGAGCCGTAACCAGCCGCAATATCCGTCGCGCGCGCAGGCTCTGCGTATTGAAGGGCGTGTGCGGGTGAAATTTGACGTCACCGCCGACGGACGTGTGGATAATGTCCAGATCCTCTCCGCGCAGCCGTCAAACATGTTCGAGCGTGATGTGAAAAACGCGATGCGTAAATGGCGCTACGAAGCCGGTAAGCCAGGCAGTGGACTCATCGTCAATATTGTTTTCCGCCTCAACGGCGGGGCTCAGATGGAATAATGAAAAAAGCCTCCCAATCGGGAGGCTTTTTTTATGCCTGCGGTAATGCACGCGGTTTACCTTCGCTATCCACCGCCACGTAAATAAAGAGCGCTTCGGTGGCCTTATAGCGCTGGCCGATCGGTTCCGAAGAGACCTTCTTCACCCATACTTCAATATTGATCGACACCGAGGTATTTCCCCGCTTCACGCAACGGGCGTAACAGCAGACCACATCACCCACCGCGACAGGCCGCAGAAAGGTCATACCATCAACCCGGACCGTCACCACGCGGCCATGGGCAATCTCTTTAGCGAGGATCGCCCCGCCCATATCCATCTGCGACATTAACCAGCCGCCAAAAATATCGCCGTTCGCATTGGTGTCGGCGGGCATTGCAAGTGTGCGTAAAACCAGTTCGCCCTGCGGGGCGTTCGTTGTTGTCATTATGAACTCTACTTATTACGGAGGACTTCAGGCGGGATGCTACTATGATTTGCTGCCGGAGAGAACAGAAGAAAAACGCCAGGCTTATCAAGCCTGGCGGAAGGATTACTGCTTGTCATCCTGTGGCATGTGGCGATAGATGTAGATGCCGCTCAGGAGGGTGAAAATCAGCGTTAGGGCGGTCAGACCAAAGACTTTAAAGTTGACCCAGATATTCTGCGGCAGCCAGAAAGCGATATAGATATTCGCCAGACCACAGAGAATAAAGAATACCGCCCAGGCGATATTCAGGCGCGACCAGACCGCCTGCGGCAGCGCCAGCTCTTTACCCAGCATGCGCTGGATAAGCGGCTTTTTCATCACCCACTGGCTGAACAGCAGGGCGCCGGCAAACAGCACATAAATGACGGTCACTTTCCACTTGATGAACTCATCGTTGTGGAAAAAGACGGTCAGCCCGCCAAAGACGGCCACCAGCACAAAGGTGATCAGGGCCATTTTTTCAACCTTGCGGTAGCGCACCCAGCTGTAAATCAGCACGACTGCGGTGGCGACAATCAGGGCAGTGGTCGCGGCGTAAATGTCATACAGCTTATAGAAAGCAAAAAAGACAACCAGGGGTAAAAAATCAAGAAACTGCTTCATTCTTCGATTCCATCTATCAGCGACGGCCTGTACGTTCTGAACAGGCCATCAGAAAAAATTACTGGCGAATTAACGTGTACAGGCGGAACAAATAAACGAGCAAGACAGCGGAGATGAGGTTGCTCAGGGTATTCGCCACAACAGCACCAACGTTAGGCGTCAGAACGGCAAGATTGGGTGCAAACAGCAGCAGCAGGGTTTTCGCCAGCAGCCAGCTCATTACCGCTGGCGCGACCAGACGCATATTAGACCATGCCAGCCGGATACTGCTACGCATGGCGACAAAAATGCCCATGCGGTCCTGTACCAGCATCACGGGGGCGAAGGCGAGCACAATCGCCAACAGCACGCCCGGCACCACAACCAGCATAATCCCTAATTGCACCAGCATGGTGGTTAAAAAGATCAGAATGAACAGCCTGGGCAGCAGCGGCGCGCTGGCACCTATCGCCCGCAGCGCGCTGACGCGCTGCCCGGCAGAGACCAGCTGGATCATCAGCAGCACGCCGCCTGCCAGAATGGCATTGCCGATAAGACCGGAAAAGGTCGAGGCCGCAGAAGCCCGCAACAGGATCTGCTGCTGTTCCGGAGTCATGTTCTGCACCATCTCAAACAGACCAACGCTGCTGGCGATTTGATCGCCTTCGCTCAGGCTGGCAATTTGCTCCTCACTCGGCGAAAAAGCATGACCAAGTACCACCGTGATAAATGCGCACAACAAGGCGATCAGTAAAAAGGTAACGAACTGATTGCGGAAAAAATTCCCCGTGTCACGGTAGACAGACTTCGCCGTGATAGACATGCACTCTCCTTGAGTATTGCAGGTGTTAATTAGCGGGCAATTGTACCCTGGATAAGTGTACGGTGGCAGTATCAAGCCTTGTATGGAAAAGCATATCTTTGTAAAGCGCCCGTAATGCGTCGCTGCCATTTTGCGCGGTTGTGGGCAAGCAGGGCGTTTTGTGTCCGAAATGGCAAAATTGATCCAGACCCTGCCTACCAATTTTTGCCAGTTGTGAAAAAAATTAATTTAGATCAATGAATGTTAAATCCCTGAATTTAGTGTGATCAATGCAAGATCACTTATTAATCATTTGTGGGTATATTCCGTTCCTGAATAAAACCATAACGAGGGAATGGATATGAAAAAAGCAGCGGTGGCAGCACTGATTCTGAGTACGCTTTCCGGCGGCGCAATGGCCCACGAAGCAGGTGAGTTCTTTTTCCGTCTCGGGACGGCGACGGTACGTCCAACGGAAGGCTCGGACAATGTTCTGGGTCTGGGCGGTTTTAACGTCAGTAACAATACCCAGGCGGGGATGACCTTTACCTGGATGGCGACCGACAACGTCGGCGTTGAACTGCTGGCGGCCACGCCGTTTCGCCATAAAGTCGGTACGGGCCCAACCGGGGATATCGCCACGGTTCACCATCTGCCGCCGACCCTGATGGCCCAGTGGTATTTCGGTGATGCAGGCAGCAAGGTTCGCCCCTACGTTGGCGCCGGGGTTAACTACACCACCTTCTTTGATGAGAAGTTTAACGACACCGGTAAAGCGGCTGGCCTTTCCGATCTGAGCCTGAAAGATTCATGGGGTATGGCGGGGCAGGTGGGGCTGGATTACCTCATCAACCGCGACTGGCTGATTAATATGTCGGTCTGGTACATGGATATCGACACCGAGGTGCGCTTTAAGGCGGGGGATCAGCAGCAAAATATCAATACCCGTCTGGATCCGTGGGTGTTTATGTTCTCGGCGGGATACCGCTTCTGAAAATAAGAAGGCCCCGAGGGGCCTTTTTTTATTTACGCCCTAACAGCAGGCCAAGAACAATACCCACCGCACCCGCGGCGATCAGGCCGGTAAGAGGGTTATTTTTTACTGCGTCGGTAACATCAGTAACAACGTCGCTTGCCTGTGCAGCATATTTGCGCCCGGCACCCTTCAGCTGATGTTTTGGCGAATCAACGGCCTCGCCAAACTGCTGCTGCGCAGCGCCGGCGAATTCATCCAGTTTGTTCTTCGCTTTTTCACCTGCATATTGTGCATCATTATCAAGATTTTGGTCTGACATAACGTTCTCCTTTTGTAGTCAATGTTAAGCATAGACTCAACAGGGATATCCTGGAGAAAATGGGATTAATACTTAAGAAAGGGTGGCCTGGCGCCACCCTCTTATTATTTCTGGATGAGATAGCGGATGGTCGGCCCATCCTGTTGAATATCCAGTACCGTATAGCCGTGGTTTCTGGCGTCCAGGGGAATATTGTTGATGGATTGAGGGCAGTCGCTCACCACCTCCAGGATCTCGCCCTTTTTCAGTTGCGGCATCGCCTCAAGCGTGGCAACCGCCGGGTACGGGCAAGGTTCACCCAGCATATCGAGGCGGTAGTCGGGAACGATCGCTTTCATGCGGCTTCCTCACGAATGTCAGTTTTCATGGCAGCGCGGCGGAAGAAGCGTTTCTCCTGCGCCAGCACCAGCAAAAATGCGACCAGCAGCAAAATGTAGGTCACCAGTAATCCACCCAGCGGGCCAAAGGTGTTGAGAAGATTAACCTTGTCCCAGTTGGTCGCCAGCGCGGGGGATAAATCATCCCACCAGTAAGCCAGCAGGGTCGAGCCAATCACATTACCCAGACCAACCCACCAGTAGTGCACCTGGCCTTCCACCGCGCGGTACATCCACCCGGTCTCGCAGCCGCCCGCCAGCACAATCCCAAAGCCAAACAGTAGCCCGCCGATCACGGCGTTTGGCCCGGCCCACATGATTTTAGGCGCGACACCCAGCTGGACGTAGCTGAAGATCCCGATGGCGCTCACCGCCATCCCGGCGATAATCGCCTTCGCCATCATGGTGCGTCCGGTGATCCACATATCGCGAAACGCGGAGGTAAAGCAGATCTGCGCCCGTTCAATCAGCAGACCAAATCCGACACCGAACAGCATCGCCAGCCCGAGCTTCGGCTGGTTCAGCGCGGTACAGAGCGCCCAGGCCAGCATGCCGAAGAAGACCAGCATACCGAGACGAAAGCGACGACGGGCCTGATCCGGCTTCTGCGTTAACGGCGAGGCGGCGCTCACTTTTTGCATTTTGACCGGAATACGGAACAGGGGCAGCAGGGTAAAGCGCGCGCCAAAGTACGAGCCGACGGCGGTGGCGAGAGCAAAAAACCAGGCGTGGAGGGAGAACTGCGGGATCCCGGTGAAGAAAGCCGCAAGGTTACAGCCCATCGCCAGGCGCGCACCAAACCCGGCGATGATACCGCCAACCACCGCCTGGGCGATGCGGATCCGGCTGTGCGGCATGCGCAGCTTGACGTTGTTTGCCCAGAGTGCGGCAGCAAAACAGCCGCCGAACATACCGATGATCATCATGCCGTCGATGCGTGTGAGTGGGGAGCCATCAAGGTGAATGAGTTTGAAGTAACCCCACGCTTCGGTGTGAACGCCCGCCAGTTGCAGCAACTGCCCGCCCCAACGGGTAAATTCACCCGTAACCGCCCAGAAGGTGCCGGTGATACCAAAATAGTAGGTGGAGAGGATCCCGGCAGCGATAACGGCAGGAACAGGTGACCAGAACTTAATTAAATAAGTCTGCTTAAAGTATTGCCATGACATAGTTAAGCCTCTGAACTCAGAAGGTTTAAGGAGGAAGTGTTATAAAACGTGAGGATGATACGCCGGGAATCGCGTTTGAAAAGGATTAACTGCGTTAAAGATCGAAGGGATCAATTTATGCGTAAAGCCGCCTGGTAAAAAACCAGACGGCGACTCTTTTACTGCGGACGGGTTGCGGCTTTCATGGCGCTGACAAAGGCCTTCAGTTCGCTCAACATCTGTTCAGGCTTATCGACATTGTTCTCGATAATTTTGACGATCGCCGAGCCGGAAATCGCCCCGGCCGCCCCGGCACCCAGCGCCGCGGTCACCTGCTCAGGCGCTGAAATACCAAAGCCCTGCAGCGGCGGTGCGGCATTATACTCCGTCAGTTTTTCCACCAGATGGTGCAGCGGCAGGGCGGCTTTGTTCTCCGCACCCGTCACCCCGGCGCGGGACAGCAGGTAGGTATAGCCGCGACCGTGGGAGGCGATCTGGCGCAGCAGGTTATCATCGGCATTTGGTGGGCAGATAAAGATCGGCGCAACGTTGTGCCGCATCGCCGCCTGGCGGAACGGGGCCGACTCCTCGACCGGGACATCGGCGACCAGCACCGAATCCACGCCCACGCGCGCGCACTCGGCGTAGAACTCGTCAATGCCGCGGTTAAAGACCAGGTTAGCGTACATCAGCAGGCCGATGGGCATCGCCGGGTATTTCTGACGGATGGTTGCCAGCATCTCGAAGCACTGGGTCGGGGTCACGCCTGCGGCAAAGGCGCGCAGGGTGGCACTCTGAATGGTCGGGCCATCGGCCAACGGATCGGAGAAGGGGATGCCCAGCTCCAGCGCGTCGGCGCCCGCTTCAACCAGGGCGTCGATGATTTTCAGCGACTGCTCCGGAGAGGGGTCGCCCAGCGTGACGAAGGGAACAAACGCGCCTTCCTTGCGGGCCTTAAGTTCAGCAAACACGTTATCGTAACGTTCCATCAGATTTCCCCTCGTGCTTTCAGAATATCGTGAACGGTGAAGATATCTTTATCACCGCGACCGGACAGGTTCACCACCAGCAGCTGCTCTTTTTCCGGGTTCTCTTTGATCATTTTCAGGGCATGGGCCAGGGCGTGGGAAGATTCCAGCGCCGGGATAATCCCCTCCTTACGGCACAGGGTCTTGAACGCTTCCAGCGCTTCGTCATCGGTAATTGAGACGTACTCGGCGCGACCGATGCTGTTCAGGTGCGCGTGCTGCGGCCCCACGGACGGGAAGTCCAGCCCGGCAGAGATGGAGTACGACTCTTCAATCTGGCCCTCGTCGGTCTGCATCATCGGCGCTTTCATGCCGAAGTAGATGCCCACGCGGCCATGCTTCAGTGGCGCACCGTGCTCGCCGGTTTCAATTCCGTGACCAGCAGGTTCAACGCCGATCAGCCCCACACGGGTATCGTCGATGAAGTCAGCAAACATGCCGATGGCGTTAGAGCCGCCGCCCACGCAGGCGATCACCGCATCCGGCAGGCGACCCTCTTTTTCGAGGATCTGCGCTTTGGTCTCTTCGCCGATCATGCGCTGGAATTCACGCACGATGGTCGGGAACGGGTGCGGGCCCGCGGCGGTACCGAGCATATAGTGGGCGTTTTCATAGTTACCGGACCAGTCGCGCAGCGCCTCGTTACAGGCATCTTTCAGGGTGGCCGAGCCACTGTGCACCGGGATCACTTCCGCGCCCATCAGACGCATACGGAAGACGTTCGGCGACTGACGCTCAACGTCTTTTGCCCCCATGTAGATACGGCATTTCAGGCCGAGCAGGGCGCTGGCCAGCGCCGAAGCCACCCCGTGCTGACCGGCCCCGGTTTCGGCAATGATTTCGGTTTTACCCATCCGTTTTGCCAGCAGCGCCTGCCCCAGCACCTGGTTGGTTTTATGTGCGCCGCCGTGGAGCAGATCTTCACGCTTCAGATACAGGGTGGTATTCGTCCCCTCTGTCAGGTTGCGGCATTTGGTCAGGGCCGTAGGGCGTCCGGCGTAGTTTTTCAGCAGGTCGGTGAACTCAGCCTGGAAGAGCGGATCTTTTTGCGCACTCACGAACGCCTCTTCAAGCTGGCGCAGGGCGGGCATCAGGATTTGCGGCACATACATGCCGCCAAACTCACCAAAATAGGGATTTAATAATGTGGTCATCTTCTCTTCCTTAATATGCACGCAGCGTTTTGAACACCGAAGCCAGTTTGCTGGCATCTTTTATGCCCGGCTGCGACTCAACGCCTGAATTAAAATCGAGACCTGCGCAGCCCGCTTTGGCGGCCTCAACGCAGTTATCGGGGCTTAAGCCCCCGGCGAGCAGGACGTTATCCAGCTTCTCGCCCTGGAGCAGCGACCAGTCAAAACGCTGCCCGGTTCCGCCCTGGCCATTATCCAGCACATACTTATCAACATGCTGCAGCGTGCGCGGCGGCAGGGTGTCGGCCACGCTCAGCGCTTTCCAGATTTGCACCTGCGGTTTTAGCCTTTCACGCAGGGCATCGATATACGCCTGATCTTCGCTGCCGTGCAGTTGAACGGCGGTCAGGGAAAGCGACTCTGCCGTGGCAGCCACCTGTTCGATGGCACCATTACGGAAGACGCCCACATACTGTAACGGGGCGGCGGCGATCACCTCGCGCGCCTGCGCCTCGGTCACGTTGCGCGGGGAGGCATCAACGAAGATCAGCCCGCCGTAAATGGCGCCCGCTTCATAAGCCGCGGCGGCATCCTGTGGACGCGTCAGGCCGCAGACCTTATTCTCCCCCAGCAGCACGCGACGTACCGCGGCGCTGAGATCGTCCTGCTCCATCATCGCCGACCCAATCAGGAAGCCGTTGGCGAAGTGGCTCAGCTCGCGAACCTGGGCATAACTGTTGATGCCGGACTCGCTAATCACCGTTACGCCTGCGCCCAGACGCGGCGCCAGTTGGCGGGTGCGGTTCAGGTCGATGGAGAGATCGCGCAGGTCGCGGTTATTGATCCCGACCACTTTTGCCTCGAGGGCGATAGCGCGCTCCAGCTCCTCTTCGTTGCTCACTTCGGTCAGCACACCCATGTTAAGGCTGTGCGCGACCGCAGCAAGCTGGCGGTACTGTTCATCGTCCAGGACCGAGAGCATCAGCAGGCAGGCGTCGGCCTGATAAAAACGCGCCAGCCAGATTTGATACGGGTCGATGATAAAGTCTTTGCACAAAATCGGCTGCGGCGCGATGCCGCTGACGATGGGCAGAAAATCAAAACTTCCCTGAAAATATTTCTCATCGGTCAGCACCGAAATAGCCGAAGCGTGGTGCTTATAGATGGCGGCGATCTTCGCCGGGTCGAAATCGTCGCGGATCACCCCTTTCGACGGGGAGGCCTTTTTGCACTCCAGGATAAATGCGGTGCGCGCGCCCCGCAGGGCATCATAAAAACGACGGCTGCTCGGTACCACGTCATTCTGGAAACTGGCGAGCGGCTGCTGCTGTTTCCGCGCTTCAACCCAGATGGCCTTATCGGCAACGATTTTCGCTAATACGGTCTGCATTGTTTACCCTCTTGCCGCAAGTGCGGTCACTCGGTCGTAGGCTGCGCCGGAGCGCAGCACATCAATCACTTTTTGCGCGTTGACCTGTAAATCCTCTTCGCCGTGCAGACGCATCAGCATGGCGACGTTAGCGGCGACAGCGGCCTCATGCGCTGGTTCACCTTTACCTTGTAACAGGCGGGTCAGAATGTCACGGTTTTCTTCCGGGGTGCCGCCCGCAAGTTGTTTCTGGTGATACGGGGTTAAACCAAAGTCTGCTGCGTCAAGCTGATAGTTTTTGATTTCACCGTTGTGCAGTTCGGCCACCAGCGTCGGCGCATGGAGCGAGACTTCGTCCATCCCGCCGCTGTGAACCACCGCCGCACGCTGATAACCGAGTACCCGCAGGGTTTCGGCGATCGGCAGCACCAGTTCAGGGCTGTAGACACCAATCAGCGCCAGCGGCGGGTGCGCCGGGTTGATCAGTGGCCCAAGCACATTAAACAGGGTGCGGGTCTTCAGCTGCTGACGCACCGGCATGGCATGGCGGAAGCCAGTGTGATACTTCGGCGCGAACAGGAAACAGACGCCCAGTTCGTCCAGCGCATCGCGGGATTTCTCCGCATTCATGTCCAGATTAATCCCGAAGGCGGCCAGCAGATCCGACGAACCGGAACGGCTGGAGACGCTGCGGTTGCCGTGCTTCGCCACCTTCAGCCCACAGGCGGCAGCGACAAAGGCGCTGGCGGTGGAGATGTTGATGCTGTTACTGCCGTCACCGCCGGTACCGACGATATCCGCGAAGAGGTAGTCCGGGCGCGGGAACGGGGCGGCGTTTTCCAGCAATGCGGTGGCGGCACCGGCAATCTCCTGCGGCTGTTCACCGCGCACTTTCATGCTCACCAGCGCGGCAGCCAGCTGCTCAGGCTTCAGCTCACCGCGTACCACGGCGGAGAAGAGCTGGTGGCTCTCCTGCTGGCTCAGGGTCTGCGCCTGGTAGAGTTTTTCCAGAATCGGCTGCAGAGTGTTGGTCTGCTCCAGTTTCTGCAGCGCCCAGTTCAGGGTCTGCTCCAGCAGGCGCGCGCCCTGGGAGGTCAGAATGGATTCCGGGTGGAACTGCATCCCGCAAACCCGGTCCGCGTCGTGACGTACCGCCATTACCATCCCGTTGTAATGGGCGTTGATCGTCAGGCCCGCCGGGATGTTGCTGCCCACCAGCGAGTGGTAACGCGCCACCGGCAGGGGATTCATCAGCCCGGCAAACATCGCCTGGCCGTCGTGTTCAATGCTGGAGGCTTTCCCGTGCAGGATCTCACCGGCCTGGCCGACGTAGCCGCCGTAAGCCTCAACAATCGCCTGATGGCCCAGGCAGATACCGATGATCGGCAGCTTGCCGCGCAGGCGGGTCAGCAGCTCCGGCATACAGCCCGCTTCACTCGGCGCGCCAGGCCCCGGGGAGAGCATCAGCACCGGGTTTTGCATGGTGGCCAGACGGTCGATTAAGGTCTGGGCCGGGACATGGTTACGGTAAATCACCACATTGTGACCGTTAGCACGCAGCTGATCCGCCAGGTTATAGGTAAAGGAGTCGATATTATCGAGCAGCAGAATGTCAGCCATCAGAAAATCTCCTGTGCGTGATGGGCAGTCGCAATGGCGCGCAGTACCGCGCGGGCTTTATTGCGGGTTTCGTCAGCTTCAGACTGCGGAACCGAGTCGAGAACGATGCCCGCGCCCGCCTGGACGGTGGCAATGCCTTCTTCAACGTAGGCGGAGCGGATCACGATGCAGGTATCCAGGTCGCCGTGGGCGGTGAAGTAGCCCACCGCGCCGCCGTAGCTGCCGCGACGACGGCCTTCGGCCTCGGCAATCAGCTGCATGGCGCGGACTTTCGGCGCGCCGCTCAGGGTGCCCATGTTCATGCAGGCGCGGTAGGCGTGCAGCACGTCCAGATCCTGACGCAGCTCGCCCACCACGCGGGAGACCAGATGCATCACGAAAGAGTAACGGTCCACTTTGGTTAAGTCGGCGACGTAACGGCTGCCCGGGGTGCAGATACGCGCCAGGTCATTACGGGCCAGGTCCACCAGCATCAGGTGCTCGGACATCTCTTTCTGGTCGGTGCGCATCTCCAGCTCAATGCGGCTGTCCAGATCGCGGTCCAGTGAGCCGTCGGCGCGACGACCGCGCGGACGGGTTCCGGCAATGGGATAGATTTCAATCTGGCGGCTGGTGGCGTCGTACTTCAGGGAGCTCTCCGGCGAGGCGCCGAACAGCGTAAAATCGTTGTCCTGCATAAAGAACATGTAGGGGCTGGGGTTGCTTTTCTTCAGCACGTCGTAGGCCGCCAGCGGAGACGGGCAGGGCAGGGAGAAACGACGGGACGGCACCACCTGGAAGATCTCGCCTGCGCGAATGGCTTTCTGCATCTGGCGCACCACCACGCCGTACTCGTCGTCCGTCTGGCTGACGTCGCAACGCATTTGTTCCACGCGCTGCACCGGCAGTTCCGGTGGGGCTTCATTCATCTGCTCTTGCAGCTGGGCAATGCGCTGCTCCAGGCGCTGCTTCTCCGCCAGTAACGGGGTAAACAGGCTGGCCTGAATGCGGGTGTATTTTTTCTGGTGGTCGATCACCAGTAAGGTCTCCGCCAGGTAGAAGCAGTAGTCCGGACAGCGGTTGCCCTGTTCAAGCTCCGGCAGCTCTTCGAAACCGGCCACCAGGTCATAGGCAAACAGCCCGCCGAAGAACATCGCTTCGCGCTCGCTTTCCGGTACGTTCACCAGGTTTTGCAGCAGGCGGAAGGCATCAAACACCGACAGAGAACAGAGACGGGCATCTTCGTCCAGCAGCTGGCTCACCGGCGGGAAGTGCAGGATCCGCTGGTCCGGGCGATGTTCGTTCTCAATGCCCGCGGGCAGGACATCGTCCAGCAGCGACAGCAGGGCCGCACCGTTTTCAGAAAGCGCCTTCAGGGTGACGGTGTTGCCCAGGGCGGTGATGCGCAGGGCGCTGTCGACCAGCAGCAGGCTTTTCAGATCGTCTTTACTGTCGATATCCGCCGACTCCAGCAGCAGCGTGGCAGGACGGGCGCCACACACCTGATGGAACAGGGCTGTGGGATTGTGGCGATAGGCCGCCTCACGGGTCAGCAGTTCAAGATTCGGTTTGGCTGTTTGCATTATGTTGTTCTCTTTATTCTGTTCATAAAAAAGCCCGCTCAGTGGCGGGCCAGGTATCTGTATGCATGACGCAGACGTACGACACTGCCCGACAATTCAGGAGGTGCGCCACCAGCTATGCAGAGAAAAATGTGCGGTCATTTCCAGATACCTCGTTGAGTGAACTTGCGTACTAGTTAACTAGTTCGATGGCTTATTGTCAACCCCCGATTTCAGAATTTCACCACATGCCGTTATGATGGCGGCGCAGATATTGACGAGCAGTGACGGGAGCCGCTTTGAGCGACACGAATTACGCAGTGATTTATGATTTACACAGCCATACCCAGGCCTCCGATGGCCTGCTTACGCCTGAAGAGCTTGTCCATCGTGCCCATGAGATGCGCGTGGGTACGCTGGCCATTACCGATCACGACACCACCGAGGCCATTGCGGCCGCGCGGGCGGAAATTGCCCGCAGCGGATTGCCCCTGACCTTAATCACCGGCGTGGAGATTTCCACCGTCTGGGAAAACCACGAGATCCATATCGTCGGGTTAAACATCGATATTGAGAACCCGACCCTCTGTGCGTTCCTGGATGAACAAAAGATGCGGCGCGTACAGCGGGCAGAGATGATCGCCGAACGTCTGGAGAAAGCGCATATTCCCGGCGCGTGGGAAGGGGCCCTGCGTCTGGCGAATGGCGGGGCGGTGACCCGCGCCCACTTTGCCCGTTTTCTGATTGAAGCCGGGAAAGCAAATAACATTGCGGATGTGTTTAAAAAATATCTCGCCCGCGGGAAAACCGGATACGTTCCTCCCCAGTGGTGTACAATAGAACAAGCTATTGATGTCATTCATCATTCTGGTGGTAAGGCGGTACTGGCCCATCCGGGGCGGTATAACCTTTCCGCCAAATGGCTGAAACGTCTGCTGGCATACTTTGCCGAACACGGCGGAGAGGCGATGGAAGTCGCTCAGTGTCAGCAGGCACCCAACGAGCGCAGTCAGCTGGCTGAATATGCCCGCCAGTATGGACTCTTTGCCTCCCAGGGCTCTGATTTTCATCAGCCTTGTCCCTGGATAGAGCTGGGACGCAAGCTCTGGTTACCCGCCGGTGTCGAGCCGGTGTGGCACCTCTGGGAGCAGCCAACGCCAATTGAAGAGAGGGGAGTATGAGCCAATTTTTTTATATCCATCCTGACAATCCGCAGCCGCGTTTGATTAATCAGGCCGTGGAGATCGTGCGTAAGGGTGGCGTTATTGTCTATCCAACTGACTCAGGCTATGCGCTGGGCTGTAAGATCGAAGACAAAAACGCGATGGAGCGTATCTGCCGGATCCGCAACCTGCCTAACGGGCATAACTTTACCCTGATGTGCCGCGATCTCTCTGAGTTATCGACCTACTCCTACGTGGATAACGTGGCGTTTCGGTTGATCAAAAATAACACGCCGGGTAATTACACCTTTATCCTCAAGGGGACGAAAGAGGTGCCGCGCCGCCTGCTGCAGGAAAAACGCAAAACCATCGGGATGCGCGTGCCGTCAAACCCGATTGCTCAGGCGCTTCTCGAGACGCTGGGCGAGCCGATGCTCTCCACCTCGCTGATGTTACCGGGCAGCGACTTTACGGAATCCGATCCCGATGAGATCAAAGACCGTCTGGAGAAACAGGTTGAGCTGGTGATTCACGGCGGCTATCTCGGCCAACAGCCGACCACGGTGATCGATTTAACGGAAGATGCCCCGGTTGTGCTGCGTGAAGGGGTGGGGGACGTGAAGCCTTTCCTGTAATTTCATAGGGTACAGGGTCATCTGTTTAGCATGATATTCTCGCTATAATGACCCTGATATTATCACTCCGCCTGTCTTCTTATTCCTTCCTGTAGTAAATATCTTGTGATTTTCTGAAAATAGTTCGTTGCTGGAATAATCTCGCCCCTGCCTGAATATGTTGATGTACGATAAGCGAACATATGCTTATTGAAAAAAGGATATCTATGGCGTTGCAAGGGAAGTTAATCCTCAACGGGGCAGACTATGCGCCTTTTAATCTGTACGGCGTGGGTGTATTTATGGCGCATTCGGGGTTAGGGGCATACCGGAACAATATTAACTGTGCTGCTGTTGCAAAATTAGGGCCTATCCCACCCGGAAAATATTGGATTGTAGATCGCAAAGAAGGCAACTACTTTTCTCAGAAGCTAACGGAAATACACGATGAGGCTAATAGATTTTTTGGCCGACGTGCCTTTGGCAAGTCGGACTGGTTTGCGTTATGGCGCGATGACTGGAATATCGACGATGATACCTGGATAGAAAATGTCAAGCGCGGCAACTTCCGGTTGCATCCCGGTACAGTTTCCAAAGGTTGTATAACTATCGCCAATAATTCAGATTTTTCGATGATCCGCAATGCGGGGATGGGTGGAGGTGGTTGATGGTGGCAATACTAAAAAAAAATTGCGCATAAAATCATTAAATTTATTTATTTTATTGTTATATTGTGTTGGTCACACTTTCCCATATGCCGAATTATATATTGATGAGGATTTTGCAACAAAATGGGCGTTGTTTTTCTATGGGGGTGAAGACGCGGAATCCATGTATGACGCTTATACCGATATAGATCTATCTATAATGATATCAATAGCAATGCCAATATATTTTATAACAATGAAGTTAATCAAAAAATTAAGGAGCAAATAAAATGCCAATTCCTCCGTATATGTGGCTCAAAGACGATGGTGGCGCCGATATTAAAGGTTCTGTAGACGTGCAGGACCGTGAAGGCAGCGTCGAAATTATCGGTCTGAGTCATGGCATCAACCTGCCTGTTGACAGTGCCAACGTTAAAATTACCGGTACACGCCAACACTCATCCATGATGATTGAAAAGGAAGTCGATAGCTCCACGCCCTACCTCTATAAAGCAGCCGCGACAGGCCAGACGTTGAAAAGTGCCGAGATCAGGTTTTATCACATTAACGACGCAGGACAGCAAGTCTGCTATTACACGGTGTTGATGGAAAACGTGAAGATCACTGGCGTTAACTGCGCTGTACCTAACGTAAAATTATCGGGCAACGATAAAATGAATCATGTAGAAAGCGTCAGTATTCAGTATGAAAAAATCACCTGGCGTATCGTGGATGGCAACATTCAGTTCACCGATGCCTGGAATGAGCGGCCTACGGCCTGAGAAATCTGCCTGCCCAAATCGTTGGGTTTGCTTCAGGTTACCAGCACCCGCTCGCCGCGGCGCAAAACTTGTTGAATCATTTAGTCTAAAATTCATGTAGTATGTGCGGCCATGAATCACTGGGCGAGACGTATTGTCTGCCATTATGTGTGCTGTGAAAAAGTTACAGATCATTGAGTTAAGGTTGAATCGCGCTTAACTCCTTGTTTTCGAATGTATACCAGACGCCTGTGAAGGCGACACCTGAAGGAAGCTCAATGAGCGAGAAATTACAGAAAGTGCTGGCCCGCGCCGGCCACGGTTCACGCCGTGAAATCGAAACCATTATCGAAGCAGGTCGTGTCAGTGTGGACGGTAAAATCGCCACGCTGGGCGACCGTGTGGAAATCGTACCAGGCCTGAAAATCCGTATCGATGGCCACCTGATCTCGGTGAAAGAGTCCGCCGAGCAAATCTGCCGCGTACTGGCTTACTATAAGCCGGAAGGTGAGCTCTGCACCCGCAACGATCCGGAAGGTCGCCCAACCGTATTCGACCGCCTGCCAAAACTGCGCGGCGCGCGCTGGATCGCTGTAGGTCGTCTGGATGTTAACACCTGTGGCCTGCTGCTCTTCACTACCGATGGTGAACTGGCAAACCGTCTGATGCACCCAAGCCGTGAAGTGGAGCGTGAATATGCGGTCCGCGTGTTCGGTGAAGTTGACGACAATAAGATCCGTGAACTCTCCCGCGGCGTGCAGCTTGAAGATGGCCCGGCTGCGTTTAAAACCATCAAGTTTACCGGTGGTGAAGGTATTAACCAGTGGTACAACGTCACCCTGACCGAAGGCCGTAACCGCGAGGTGCGTCGCCTGTGGGAAGCCGTTGGCGTGCAGGTTAGCCGCCTGATCCGCGTTCGCTACGGTGACATTCTTCTGCCGAAGGGGCTGCCACGTGGCGGCTATACCGAGCTGGATTTAACCCAGACCAACTATCTGCGTGAGCTGGTGCAGCTGGCGCCGGAAACCTCCTCGAAAGTGGCGGTAGAAAAAGATCGTCGCCGCATGAAGGCGAACCAGATCCGTCGTGCGGTTAAACGCCATAGCCAGGTCAGCGGCAATAATCGCCGCTCTGGCAGCCGTAACAACAACGGCTAAAAAATAAAAAACCCGGCCTGGCCGGGTTTTTTGTTAATAGTCGATGCCGATTTGCGCTTTAACGCCTGCATCAAAGGCGTGTTTCACCGGGCGTAACTCGCTGACCGTATCCGCCATCTCCATAAGATCCCGATGACAGCCGCGCCCGGTAATAATCACCGTCTGGTGCGCCGGTCGGTTGTTCAGCGCATCAACCACTTCCTGTAACGGTAAATAGTCGTAGGCCACCATATAGGTGATCTCATCGAGCAGAACCATATTCAACGTGGTATCCGCCAGCATGCGCTTTGCATGCTCCCAGACCGCCAGGCAGGCCGCGGTGTCAGTGTCGCGGTTTTGCGTGTCCCAGGTAAAGCCGGTCGCCATAACCTGAAACTCTACACCCTGCGGCTCCAGCAGATTACGCTCGCCGTTAGGCCACTCGCCTTTGATGAACTGGATCACACCCACCTTTTGTCCATGACCGACGGCGCGCGTGGCGGTCCCAAAAGCGGCAGTGGTTTTGCCTTTGCCGTTGCCGGTGAAGACGATAATAATTCCGCGCTCATCCTGAGCTGCGGCAACGCGGGCATCGACCTGCTCTTTCAGGCGCTGCTGGCGCTGCTGATGACGTTCATCACTCATTGCGATATTCCTGGTTTACGGCCGGGTTGGGCATCAAAGGTCATGCCGGTTTTCCGGCGGCTGTCATCGCCCATCAGCCACAGATAAAGCGGCATGATATCGGCAGGGGTTTTCAGTTTAAGCGGATCTTCGCTCGGGAACGCGCTGGCGCGCATGCTGGTGCGGGTCCCGCCGGGGTTGATGCAGTTTACGCGCAGATGGCGGTTCTGATACTCCTCGGCCAGGACCTGCATCATCCCTTCGGTGGCAAATTTCGAGGCGGCATAGGCGCCCCAGTTAGCCCGACCCTGACGCCCAACGCTGGATGAGGTAAACACCAGCGAGCCGGAATCAGACTTCAGTAATAAAGGAAGCAATGCCTGGGTAAGGAAGAAGGTACCGTTAACGTTGACCTGCATCACCTGCTGCCAGATCTCCGGCGTTTGCTCTTCCATGGGACGCACTTCGCCAAGGAAGCCCGCATTATGCAGTACCCCGTCCAGACGGGGATACTCAGCTGAAATACGATCAGCAAGTTCCCTGCAGCTCTGGGGGGTACAGGTTAACAGGTCGAGAACATATTCGCGGGTCGGCGCGCCACCTTCACTGGCGATCGCCTGAGCGACGTCACGCAATTTATCTTCATTACGTCCCAGCAAAATCAGGCGCGCACCGTGGCGGGCGTAAGTCAGCGCCGCTTCGCGACCAATACCGTCGCTGGCCCCCGTGACCAAAATAATACGTTTTTGCAGTAGATCTTTTTTCGGTTGATAGTGCAAGGTCACTCCTCTGGCGCGCGTTGGCGCGGCCCATGCTGTGCGGTCTCTTTTCGGCTTTATGCCCGAAAGCGCGGTTGATTACAATCAGTCTACCGGAGAGTTCGCTGTAAAATTAACAATTTGCAAATATTTCATTCATAAATAAACATTTCTGAAGAGGGCTCGCAAGGGTATCGTCAGGTAAGAGACGCCTGGTGAAGGCTGTTGTACACTGGGTGGGAAAACAAGTGGTTAAACCAAGGTGGACGCGTGGAATTACTTTCTGAGTACGGTTTATTTCTGGCCAAAATTGCGACGGTGGTGATTGCCATTGCGGTGATCGCCGTTCTGATTGTTAACCTGACGCAGCGCAAACGTCAGCGCGGCGAGTTGCGCATTACCCGCTTAAGCGAGCAGTACACTGAGATGAAGGAAGAGATGTCAGTGGCGCTGCTCGATGCGCATCAGCAAAAACAGTGGCACAAAGCGCAGAAGAAAAAGCACAAACTTGAAGCGAAAGCGGCAAAGCAGAAAGCAAAGCAGGAACTCCATCCGGAGGTGGCAAAGCCACGGGTCTATGTGCTGGACTTTAAAGGCAGCATGGACGCCCATGAAGTCTCCTCCCTGCGCGAGGAGATCACTGCTGTGCTGGCGGTGGCAAGAGCTGAAGATCAGGTGGTGCTGCGTCTCGAAAGCCCGGGTGGGGTGGTACATGGTTACGGGCTGGCCTCTTCACAGCTGCAACGTCTGCGTGACAAACATATCCCGCTGACGGTGGCGGTGGATAAAGTCGCTGCCAGCGGCGGTTATATGATGGCTTGCGTGGCCGATAAAATTGTCGCGGCGCCTTTCTCTATTATTGGTTCGATTGGCGTGGTGGCGCAGATCCCTAACTTCAATCGTTTCCTGAAAAATAAAGACATCGATGTTGAGCTTCACACGGCGGGCCAGTACAAGCGCACGCTGACCCTGTTGGGTGAAAACACCGAAGAGGGGCGACAGAAATTCCGCGAAGATCTCAATGACACCCATCAGCTGTTTAAAGGATTTGTGAAGCAGATGCGACCCACGCTCGATATCGACGAGGTTGCCACCGGCGAGCACTGGTACGGTACCCAGGCGCTGGAAAAAGGGCTGGTGGACCAGGTGGGAACCAGCGACGATCTGCTGCTCTCGCTGATGGAGGGCCGCGAGCTGGTGGGTGTGCGCTATACGCGCCGTAAAAAGCTGATGGACCGCTTTACCAATAGCGCCGCAGAGAGCGCGGATCGTCTGCTGCTGCGCTGGCTACAGCGAGGGCAGAAACCGCTACTGTGAATAAAAACGCGAGGCCAGTGCCTCGCGTTTTTGCATCAATCAACCAGGTGGTACTTTTCAGATAAGACATGGGCGAGGTATTTAAACATATTAAATACCGCCGTGCTGCGAGGGGTTGGTAGCCCCTGCTCATCGAGAAAGTACTCACCGCTGAACACCAGCACACCATTGCGCTGTTCCACGCCCGTGGCTTCGATCCCGGCCATGGTGTCGTCATGTTCACGAATGAGTTTATTTGCTTCAACAAGCAACGTTTCACGGTCAATGGGTTGGGTATTTTGCTGCATTATCCACTCCTTAAACAGTGATATTAGTCTACGCCGCCGCGGTGCCGGGAGCAAATTTTCCCCGTTTTACCCCCTCCAGGGCAAGAGGTACAGCGCTGGCGTGATTTGCTTTTGCATGCTAATAAAGTTGCGTAACGGATTTTATCAGGTAGAGTGTGCGCTTTCGTCATTCTGGCAACAGATTTGCTTGACATTCGACCTAAATCTCGTCGTGTGGTTATACTGGAGCGAGAAAAATCGCGTCAACTCAACTGCTTATGTGATGTCGATTTTATGACTGAACGGCAAACGGGGTTGATATCCACTCGTGGCGTCGTTATATAAATGTCTCGTCGTCAGGGGAAGGTGAACTCACGCGACGTATTCCTGGAAGAAACAAATTAGGTAAAGGTGAATATGGGTAAAGCTCTCGTTATCGTTGAGTCCCCGGCAAAAGCCAAAACGATCAATAAGTATTTGGGTAGTGACTACGTGGTTAAGTCCAGCGTCGGTCATATCCGCGATCTGCCGACCAGTGGCTCAGCCAAGAAGAGCGCCGACTCTACCTCCACCAAAGGGGCCAAAAAGCCTAAAAAGGATGAACGTAGCGCGCTCGTAAATCGCATGGGAGTTAACCCATGGGATAACTGGCAGGCACAGTACGAAGTACTGCCGGGTAAAGAGAAAGTCGTCTCCGAGCTGAAACAGCTGGCGGAAAAAGCCGACCACATCTATCTCGCAACCGACCTTGACCGCGAAGGGGAGGCCATTGCATGGCACCTGCGGGAAGTGATCGGGGGCGATGACACACGCTACAGCCGCGTAGTGTTTAACGAAATTACTAAAAACGCGATCCGCCAGGCCTTTGAAAAGCCGGGTGAGCTGAATATCGACCGCGTCAACGCTCAGCAGGCGCGCCGCTTTATGGACCGCGTCGTGGGTTACATGGTTTCTCCACTGCTGTGGAAAAAGATTGCGCGTGGACTTTCCGCAGGCCGCGTACAGTCTGTTGCCGTGCGTCTGGTGGTTGAACGGGAACGCGAAATTAAAGCGTTCGTGCCAGAAGAGTTCTGGGAAATTGACGCCAGCGTGACCACGCCGGGCGGCGACACCCTGCCGCTGGAAGTGTCGCACCAGAACGATAAGCCGTTCCGTCCTGAAAATCGCGAACAGACCATGGCCGCGGTAGCGCTGCTGGAAAAAGCGCGCTATCAGGTGCTGGATCGTGAAGACAAACCGACCAGCAGCAAGCCTGGCGCACCGTTTATCACCTCCACATTGCAGCAGGCGGCCAGCACCCGTCTGGGCTATGGCGTGAAAAAAACCATGATGATGGCGCAGCGTCTGTATGAAGCGGGTCACATCACCTATATGCGTACTGACTCTACCAACCTGAGCCAGGACGCCGTCAACATGGTGCGTGATTACATTGGCGACAATTTCGGTAAGAAATACCTGCCGGAAAGCGCCAATCAGTACAACAGCAAAGAGAACTCCCAGGAAGCGCACGAAGCGATTCGTCCTTCTGACGTCTCTGTGCTGGCGGAATCCCTCAAGGATATGGAAGCCGATGCGCAAAAACTGTATCAGCTGATCTGGCGCCAGTTTGTTGCCTGTCAGATGACCCCGGCGCAGTATGACTCCACCACGCTGACCGTCGGCGCGGGCGATTTCCGCCTCAAGGCGCGTGGCCGTATCCTGCGTTTTGATGGCTGGACCAAAGTGATGCCTGCGCTGCGTAAGGGTGATGAAGACAAAACCCTGCCAGCGGTCAACGCCGGGGATGAACTTTCCCTGGTTGAGCTGACGCCTGCTCAGCACTTCACCAAGCCGCCGGCGCGCTTCAGCGAAGCCTCGCTGGTGAAAGAGCTGGAAAAACGTGGTATCGGTCGTCCGTCGACCTATGCGTCGATCATCTCGACCATTCAGGATCGCGGCTATGTGCGCACGGAAAACCGCCGTTTCTATGCGGAGAAAATGGGTGAAATCGTCACCGATCGCCTGGAAGATAACTTCCGCGAGCTGATGAACTACGATTTTACCGCGCAGATGGAAAACAGCCTGGACCAGGTGGCTAACCATGAAGCCGAGTGGAAGAAGGTGCTGGACAGCTTCTTCAGCGACTTCACCAAGCAGCTGGATAAAGCGGAAAAAGATCCGGAAGAGGGGGGCATGCAGCCGAACCAGATGGTGCTGACCAGCATCGACTGTCCGACCTGCGGCCGTAAGATGGGGATTCGTACCGCCACGACCGGTGTCTTCCTTGGCTGCTCAGGCTATGCGTTGTCGCCGAAGGAGCGCTGCAAAACCACCATCAACCTGGTGCCGGAAAACGAAGTGCTGAACGTGCTGGAAGGCGATGATGCGGAAACCAACGCATTACGCGCCAAACGCCGCTGCAATAAGTGCGGCACAGCGATGGACAGCTACCTCATCGACCCGAAACGTAAGCTGCATGTCTGCGGTAACAACCCGACCTGCGACGGTTACGAGATTGAAGAGGGTGAGTTCCGCATCAAGGGTTATGACGGTCCGATTGTGGAATGCGAGAAGTGTGGTTCTGAAATGCACCTGAAAATGGGGCGTTTTGGTAAGTACATGGCCTGCACCAATGACGACTGCAAAAACACGCGTAAGATCCTGCGTAACGGTGAAGTGGCACCGCCGAAGGAAGATCCGGTTCCGTTGCCGGAGCTGCCGTGTGAAAAATCCGATGCGTACTTTGTACTGCGTGACGGTGCTGCGGGCGTCTTCCTGGCGGCGAATACCTTCCCGAAATCGCGTGAAACGCGTGCGCCGCTGGTTGAGGAGCTTTACCGCTTCCGCGATCGCCTGCCAGAAAAACTGCGTTACCTGGCTGATGCACCGCAGCAGGATGCAGAAGGTAATAAGACCGTGGTGCGATTTAGCCGTAAAACCAAGCAGCAATATGTCGCTGCTGAGAAAGAGGGTAAAGCCACCGGCTGGTCAGCATTTTATGTTGACGGCAAATGGGTTGAAGGTAAGAAATAGCCTTAATTTACGCTAAGTTACCTCGTAAGGGCCGGTATTCCGGCCCTTTTTTATTACCGGATTATTATTTTTTGTTCCGGGCTATACAGCAAAGATATAAGTGATATAGTGGTTATAGTTAACCCTTTCTTTATTATCAAATCGTCTTAAGCGATTGCCCGTGTGCGCTAAATCGGATGGTCTGGCATGAAACTACAGCAGCTCCGCTATATCGTTGAGGTGGTCAACCACAACCTTAACGTCTCCTCCACCGCAGAAGGTCTTTACACTTCGCAACCCGGCATCAGTAAGCAGGTACGCATGCTTGAAGATGAGCTGGGGATCCAGATTTTCGCCCGCAGTGGTAAGCATCTTACCCAGGTAACGCCAGCAGGACAGGAGATTATCCGCATCGCCCGCGAAGTGCTGTCGAAGGTTGATGCCATTAAATCCGTTGCCGGAGAGCACACCTGGCCAGATAAAGGCTCGTTGTATATTGCCACCACCCACACTCAGGCGCGCTACGCGTTGCCAGGGGTGATCAAAGGCTTTATCGAGCGCTACCCTCGCGTGTCGTTGCATATGCATCAGGGCTCGCCAACACAGATTGCCGAAGCGGTCTCCAAGGGCAATGCGGACTTTGCCATCGCCACCGAAGCGCTGCACCTGTATGACGATCTGGTGATGCTGCCTTGCTATCACTGGAACCGTTCGATTGTGGTGACGCCGGAACATCCGCTGGCGGCAAAAACGTCGGTGTCCATCGAAGAGCTGGCGCAGTATCCGCTGGTGACATACACCTTCGGCTTTACGGGCCGCTCGGAACTCGATACCGCCTTTAATCGCGCGGGGCTTACGCCGAGGATCGTCTTTACCGCCACCGATGCCGATGTGATCAAAACCTATGTGCGGCTGGGTCTTGGCGTCGGGGTTATCGCCAGCATGGCGGTGGATCCTGTTGCCGATCCGGATTTAGTGCGTCTGGATACCCAGGGCGTATTCGGCCACAGCACGACCAAAATTGGTTTCCGCCGTAGCACCTTCCTGCGTAGCTATATGTATGATTTTATTCAACGATTTGCGCCACATCTGACCCGTGACGTGGTAGATACGGCGGTGGCGCTGCGCTCTAACGACGATATCGAAGCGATGTTTAAAGATATTAAGCTGCCTGAAAAATAATACCCTCCGGTATCTTTCCTTCGGGAGAGATACCGTTATTTCTCTTAAGACCCGAATTAAATCCCCCGATCTGCGTTCATTTCTCACAATAACCATAACGTTATGGCGTTTTTTTCATGAGTCAGTTGTAAAAACGTGACAAAAATAGAAAATATTTTGCAGCTATGCAAATTCCACGTTTCATTTATATATTTCCGCTCAAAAG
Source organism: Leclercia sp. GHBNCSD (assembly GCF_055805075.1). Taxonomy (NCBI): domain Bacteria; kingdom Pseudomonadati; phylum Pseudomonadota; class Gammaproteobacteria; order Enterobacterales; family Enterobacteriaceae; genus Leclercia; species Leclercia sp. GHBNCSD. The sequence continues at coordinate 3,978,583 of NZ_JBQVYO010000001.1, forward strand.
ATTAACTATTTCATGCCAGACGATTCGTAAATTCGCTGGATCTTCGACTAAAGTTTCTTTAGGATTTATCTCAACTACGATTACTTATACCAATTGTTTGGTATTCAAATGATAAGCGAAATCGATTGTATGGGGTTAGCAATGCCGTCAGGACGTCAAGAGCCGCAAAGGGACCCAGGACTTAAGCGCAAAGCCTGGCTGGCGGTGTTTCTCGGCTCCACCCTGTTTTGGGTAGTGGTGGCTTTACTTATCTGGAAATTCTGGGGTTAAGCATGGCGGTTCAGGGGCGTAGTGAAGCAGTGAAGCCTGTATGTCAGCAGCGTGACACGCGTCGCAAAGTCCGTAATGGATCTACAGGTAACGTTCCGGCATCCTGGAAGCTATCGCCTGTACAACAAGCTTTCATTGATCTCTTCGCAGAAGACGAAGACAAAAAACAATAATTCTTATTATCAGCCCCCGGCGATAATAATCCGATGCGCTTTTGTACTCTTTAATAAATACACATCAGCAATACCGAACTGAGACAAACTCAGCGAGCAATAAATTAATAAAGCGTGGTGCCGCAATGATGAATAATATATCCGGAGCTAAATACTGGTCGTGGATGGCCGCCTTTTCCCTCTCGATCCTCTTCTGGTGTCAGCTACTCTGGCTCACCCTACAGTGAATGATGAAAGCCTCGCGCCCGCGGGGCTTTTTTATGCCTTCTTTTCGCACTGAATTTGTCCATTTGAGTTGTTATCAAATCGTTACGGTGACGATGTGTTATCTTTAATTACGGCCCTGATAAAAGTCAGGGCATCGCAATCCCGGTAATTAAGGAGGAGCTTATGTCGTTAACCCTACGCGAAGCCAGTAAGGACACATTGCAGGCTGAGAACAAAACCTATCACTACTACAGCCTGCCACTGGCCGCAAAGGAACTTGGGGATATTGCGCGCTTACCCAAGTCACTTAAAGTGTTACTGGAAAACCTCCTGCGCTGGCAGGATGACCTCTCCGTTACGGCTGAGGATATTCACGCCCTGGCCGGATGGTTGCAGAACGCCCACGCCGACCGGGAGATCGCCTATCGTCCGGCCAGGGTGCTGATGCAGGATTTCACCGGCGTCCCGGCGGTGGTTGATCTGGCGGCAATGCGTGAAGCGGTAAAACGCCTGGGGGGCGATACCGCAAAAGTGAACCCGCTCTCCCCGGTTGACCTGGTTATTGACCACTCGGTGACCGTGGACCATTTTGGCGATGATGAGGCGTTTGAAGAGAACGTGCGTCTGGAGATGGAGCGTAACCACGAACGTTATGTGTTTCTGAAGTGGGGCCAGCAGGCGTTCAGTCGCTTCAGCGTCGTCCCACCTGGCACCGGTATCTGCCACCAGGTCAATCTGGAGTATCTCGGCAAAGCGGTGTGGAGTGAACTGCAGGATAAGGAGTGGGTGGCCTACCCCGATACGCTGGTCGGCACGGACTCCCACACCACCATGATCAACGGACTCGGCGTGCTGGGCTGGGGGGTAGGGGGGATCGAAGCCGAAGCGGCGATGCTCGGCCAGCCGGTCTCAATGCTGATCCCGGATGTGGTCGGCTTTAAGCTGACCGGTAAGCTGCGCGAGGGCATTACCGCCACCGACCTGGTGCTCACCGTCACCCAGATGCTGCGTAAGCACGGCGTGGTGGGTAAATTTGTAGAATTCTATGGTGACGGCCTCGACTCTCTGCCGCTGGCAGACCGGGCTACTATCGCCAATATGGCGCCTGAATATGGCGCTACCTGCGGTTTCTTCCCCATTGACGGCGTGACGCTGGAGTATATGCGCCTTAGCGGTCGCAGCAGCGAGCAGGTCGCGCTGGTGGAAGCCTACGCCAAAGCACAGGGGATGTGGCGTAATCCGGGCGATGAACCGGTGTTCACCAGCACCCTGGCGCTGGATATGGGCGATGTAGAGGCCAGCGTCGCCGGGCCGAAACGTCCCCAGGACCGGGTGGCTTTGCCGGATGTACCTAAGGCGTTTGCCGCCAGCACTGAACTGGAGGTCAACACCGCACAGAAGGATCGCCGCCCCATTGATTACGTCATGAACGGCCAGCAGTACCAGCTCCCGGACGGCGCGGTTACGATCGCGGCCATCACCTCCTGCACCAACACCTCGAACCCCAGCGTCCTGATGGCGGCGGGGCTGCTGGCGAAAAAAGCGGTTACTCTCGGCCTGAAACGCCAGCCATGGGTTAAAGCCTCGCTGGCCCCGGGCTCGAAAGTGGTCTCCGATTATCTGGCGCAGGCCCGCCTGACGCCGTATCTTGATGAGCTGGGCTTTAACCTGGTGGGCTACGGGTGTACCACCTGTATCGGCAACTCCGGGCCGCTGCCGGAACCTATCGAGACAGCAATCAAGCAGGGCGATCTGACGGTAGGGGCGGTGCTCTCGGGCAACCGTAACTTTGAAGGACGTATCCATCCGCTGATTAAAACCAACTGGCTGGCCTCTCCGCCGCTGGTGGTGGCTTATGCGCTGGCGGGCAACATGAATATCAATCTGGCAACCGATCCGCTGGGATACGATCGCAAAGGGGATCCGGTTTATCTGAAAGATATCTGGCCATCGGCACAGGAAATTGCCCTTGCGGTTGAAAAAGTGTCTACCGACATGTTCCGCAAAGAGTACGCCGAAGTGTTTGAAGGCACGCCGGAGTGGAAAACCATTGAAGTGGCGCGCTCAGATACCTATAGCTGGCAGGAGGATTCCACTTATATCCGTCTCTCCCCGTTCTTTGACGAGATGCTGGCAGAACCCAAACCGCTGGAAGATATCCACGGCGCGCGCGTGCTGGCCATCCTCGGTGACTCGGTGACCACCGACCATATCTCCCCGGCAGGCAGTATCAAAGCGGATAGCCCGGCAGGACGTTATCTCCAGAGTCGTGGCGTAGAGCGACGGGACTTCAACTCCTACGGTTCGCGTCGCGGCAACCATGAAGTGATGATGCGTGGCACCTTCGCTAATATTCGTATCCGCAACGAGATGGTGCCTGGGGTGGAAGGCGGAATGACTCGCTATCTGCCCGGAACCGAAGTGATCTCAATCTATGATGCCGCCATGAAATATCAGCAGGATGGCATCCCGCTGGCGGTCATTGCCGGGAAAGAGTACGGCTCCGGATCAAGCCGCGACTGGGCAGCAAAAGGACCCAGGTTGCTCGGTGTACGCGTCGTTATCGCCGAATCGTTTGAGCGTATTCACCGTTCAAACCTGATCGGGATGGGGATTTTACCTCTGGAGTTCCCGGAGGGGGTATCGCGTAAAACCCTGGGGCTGACGGGTGAGGAGCGCATTGACATTGCGGATCTGCAGAACCTGACGCCTGGCGCCACCGTGCCGGTCAAACTGACGCGAGCTGATGGGCAAACCGAGGTGGTGAACTGCCGCTGTCGTATCGATACCGCGACGGAGCTCACCTACTACCAGAACGACGGCATTTTGCACTATGTCATTCGTAATATGCTGAACTAAAGGAAAATCAGCCCGGCATAAATTGCCGGGCTGTTGTTTTTACTTATTAAGCAGATGACCTAGCTTGGCCGCTTTGGTATCCAGATAGTGTTCGTTTTTCGGGTTACGCCCTACAATCAGCGGCACACGTTCTACGATGTTGATCCCGGCTTCGGTCAGGATCTCCACCTTCCGCGGGTTGTTGGTCAGCAGACGCACTTCATCGACGCCCAGCAGCTTGAACATATCCGCGCACAGGGTGAAATCACGTTCATCGGCAGCAAAGCCCAACTGGTGATTAGCTTCAACCGTATCGTAGCCTTGATCCTGCAACGCATAGGCGCGGATCTTATTCAGCAGACCGATGTTGCGGCCCTCCTGACGGTGATACAGCAGAATGCCCCGGCCCTCTTCGGCGATGCGCGACAGGGCAGCTTCAAGTTGAAAACCACAATCGCAGCGCAGGCTAAACAGGGCATCACCCGTAAGACACTCAGAATGAACGCGAGCCAGAACCGGCGTCTGCCCGGACGTATCGCCGAAGACTAACGCGACATGATCCTGCCCGGTTGCCAGTTCTTCAAAGCCCACCATCAGGAAATCGCCCCAGGGGGTTGGCAGATTGGCTTCTGCCACACGTTTAAGCTGCATGTGATTCTCCAGAAAATGCTGACACGCCTTGTGTCTGTCGCCTGTTTGGCTGTCGGTATGTTCTTATTTTGCCACAAGCTGCACGGGTTCACCTAATCACTGCCGGCTTAACGAACGTTAAACGCACAATCCGACATTTTTACGCAGTTCTGATTTTTCGGTTATGATTGTGAGGCTTATCGGAAAAAGGAGACGACATGCTTTCAATTGCCCGCCGCACGGCGGTTGGCGCGGGGATATTGCTCATTATGCCTGCGGCCTTATGGATATCGGGCTGGCAGTGGCAGCCAGGCACGAATAGCGGATGGTTGAAGGTGCTGTTCTGGATAACGGAGACCGTCACCCAGCCCTGGGGAATTATTACGCATACGCTACTCTGCGGCTGGTTTTTGTGGTGCCTGCGTTTCCGCCTGCGGGCAGCCATCATGCTCTTTGCCATCCTTGCGGGGGTCATTCTGGTGGGTCAGGGCGTTAAATCTCTGGTAAAAGATCGGGTGCAGGAGCCGCGTCCTTTCGTGGTCTGGCTGGAAAAAACTCACCATGTCCCGGTCAACGACTTCTACAATTTAAAGCGTAAAGCGCGCGGTGAGCTGGTAGAAGAACAGCTTGCTGAACAACAGACTATTCCCACTTTTTTACGTAAACACTGGCAGAAAGAGACCGGTTTTGCTTTCCCGTCCGGGCATACCATGTTCGCGGCAAGCTGGGCGTTACTGGGGATAGGGTTGCTGTGGCCGCGTCGGCGCACGGTGACTATTGTGGTACTGCTGGTCTGGGCGACGGGCGTGATGGGAAGCCGCTTGCTGCTTGGCATGCACTGGCCGCGGGATCTGGTGGTCGCCACATTGATTTCCTGGCTGTTGATCACCTGTGCGACCTGGCTTGCTCAGCGATTCTGTGGCCCGCTCACGCCTCCGGCTGAAGAGAAGCGGGAAATTGCCGACAGAGAGCAAGAAAGCTGACTAAGGTTGAAATTATTATATTAAGCCGCAGATCTGGACGTGGCGCGACGCTTTTTCCGTTTCGCGCCCGTCCTGAAAATGGTAGTTTATAAGGCTGGTTACGCTATGGTGAACACTCTTTATTCGCTTAAACCACATAACGGGAAGTAATGTGAAATATTTACTCATTTTCTTACTGGTGTTGGCGATTTTTGTCATTTCCGTCACATTGGGTGCGCAAAACGATCAACAGGTAACGTTTAATTATCTGCTGGCGCAAGGCGAATATCGGATATCCAGCCTCCTGGCGGTTCTGTTTGCTGCCGGGTTTGTTATCGGCTGGCTGATTTGCGGTCTGTTCTGGCTTAAAGTTCGGGTAACACTCGCCCGGGCTGAACGAAAGATTAAACGTCTTGAAAACCAAATTGCGCCTCCGGCCGACGTTCCGGTAAGTTCAGGTGTGCCGGTAGCGAAGGAATAATCTAAGATGCTGGAGTTGTTGTTTCTGCTTTTGCCTGTAGCCGCAGCCTATGGCTGGTATATGGGCCGCAGAAGTGCGCAACAAACAAAGCAGGATGAGGCGAACCGTCTTTCTCGCGACTATGTCGCCGGGGTTAACTTCCTTCTGAGCAACCAACAGGATAAAGCGGTCGATCTGTTCCTTGAGATGTTGAAAGAGGATACCGGTACCGTTGAAGCCCACCTTACGCTCGGTAATCTGTTCCGCTCCCGCGGTGAAGTCGACCGCGCCATCCGCATCCACCAGACCTTAATGGAGAGCGCATCATTAACCTATGAGCAGCGTTTGCTGGCGGTACAACAGCTGGGCCGTGACTATATGGCGGCCGGCCTCTACGATCGCGCCGAAGAGATGTTCAAGCAGCTGGTGGATGAAACTGATTTTCGCATCAGCGCCCTGCAGCAGTTGCTGCAGATTTACCAGGCCACCAGCGAATGGCAGAAAGCGATCGACGTTGCTGAACGTCTGGTGAAGCTCGGTAAAGATAAACAGCGCGTTGAAATTGGCCACTTTTACTGTGAACTCGCCCTGCAACAGATGGGCAGCGAAGATATGGACAAAGCCATGGCGCTTCTTCGCAAGGGTGCCGCCGCGGATCGCAGCAGCGCGCGCGTCTCCATCATGATGGGGCGCGTCTATATGGCGAAAGGGGATTACCAGAAGGCGGTGGAGAGCCTGCTCCGGGTTATCGATCAGGATAAAGAGCTGGTCAGCGAAACCCTGGAGATGTTGCAAACCTGCTATCAGCAGCTGGGCATGACCTCAGAGTGGGTGGCTTTCCTGCGCCGTTGCGTGGAAGAGAACACCGGGGCGACAGCGGAGCTGATGCTGGCGGATGTGGTTCAGGAACACGAAGGCAGTGATACGGCGCAGGTCTACATTACCCGCCAGCTGCAGCGCCATCCCACCATGCGCGTCTTCCATAAGTTGATGGATTATCACCTGAACGAGGCAGAAGAGGGGCGCGCCAAAGAGAGCCTGATGGTGCTGCGCGACATGGTAGGCGAACAGGTGCGCAGCAAGCCGCGCTATCGCTGCCAGAAGTGTGGTTTTACGGCCTATACCCTCTACTGGCACTGTCCGTCATGCCGCGCCTGGTCCACCATTAAGCCAATTCGCGGCCTCGATGGGCAGTAATTTTTAAAAAGGCTTAATTTAGTTACAACATACTAATTAAGGTGAAACACTGGGTCCGTGCGCGCTGTAGTCTGGCAGGAAAGAAAATGTAACCTGTTAATTTTTGTGGTGCGCAGGTAGAATGCTCGCCGTTTAACATTCCCGCGCCGATGCGGCGCCCATCGACGAGAAGGTCCGGTCATGACGTCTGTAGCTTCATCTTCCTCCCGCGTAGTTACTGAATCTCCTGTTGTTGTCGCTCTGGATTACAACAATCGCGACAATGCCCTGGCGTTCGTTGATCGAATTGATCCGCAAGACTGCCGCCTGAAAATCGGTAAAGAGATGTTCACGCTTTTTGGTCCGCAAATTGTTCGGGATATGCAGCAGCGCGGATTCGATGTCTTTCTGGATCTGAAATTCCACGATATTCCCAACACCACGGCCCATGCGGTTGCGGCTGCGGCTGAGCTTGGAGTCTGGATGGTGAACGTTCACGCCTCCGGCGGGGCGCGTATGATGACCGCCGCTCGCGAAGCGCTGTTACCCTTCGGTAAAGAGGCCCCATTGCTGATTGCCGTTACCGTGCTGACCAGCATGGAAGCCAGCGATCTGCTGGACCTTGGCGTGACGTTGTCACCGGCAGAGCATGCCGAACGTCTGGCCCGCCTGACGCACTCCTGTGGCCTTGATGGCGTCGTCTGCTCTGCTCAGGAAGCCGTTCGCTTCAAAAGTGCCATCGGACAGGATTTCAAGCTTGTCACGCCGGGTATCCGTCCCCAGGGGAGTGATGCCGGCGATCAGCGCCGCATTATGACCCCGGAACAGGCGCTGGCGGCGGGCGTGGACTATATGGTTATTGGTCGACCGGTCACCCAGTCAGCCGATCCGGCACAAACCCTGAAAGCTATCAACGCATCACTTCAGAAGGGGGCGTAATGCGCGACACTAACAGCCGCCTGGTCTATTCGACAGAAACCGGGCGCATTGATGAGCCAAAAGAGGTCGCGGAGCGACCAAAAGGTGATGGCATTGTACGTATTCAACGCCAGACCAGCGGACGTAAAGGGAAGGGCGTATCGCTGATCACCGGAATTGACGCCGACGATGCCACCCTTACGCAGATTGCCGCAGAATTGAAGAAAAAATGCGGATGCGGCGGCTCAGTTAAAGATGGCGTTATTGAGATCCAGGGCGACAAGCGGGATCTCATTAAATCCCTCCTGGAAGCAAAAGGGATGAAAGTGAAATTAGCGGGCGGTTAACGTACCGCCAAAACAAATAAGCCACGGTCAGACCGTGGCTTATTGTTTTTATTTTGAGATAGCGCCAGAACAGCAGGGCGTTATCAAATGACTGCGGTGGCAATCGGTAGGTTATTTAACCTGGTGACCGATGATCCCACCCACTGCAGCACCACCCAGGGTACCCAGCGTGCTACCGTCAGTTAAGACGGAACCACCGATTGCGCCAGCACCCGCACCAATCGCGGTATTACGGTCTTGTCTGCTCATGCCGGAGCACGCGCTCAGGGATAATGCCAGCGTAACGGCCAGCATAGCAGCGGATAATTTTTTGCTGTTAAAAGTCATAATTCATTCTCCTGAAGTATTGATCCACGGAAATCATTTCGCTTAAATGGTTATCAATCCCCCTCAAGCGCGTTATTCCATGAAACTTGATTGCGCAGGCGTTACAAGATCACGCAGGTGATAGTTACTTCCTGTTATATCGCTAACAATAATTTTACGTCTTTATTACTGATCCGACAGGTAAATAGTCTTAAACGGGGGTTCAGAAAAGTCTCAGAGCGAAGGGGCAGAAAAATGACGCCCGATATTCGGGCGTTAGGGGAGGGTCAGGCAGGTTTTTTGACGATATCGACGGTTAAGCCGTCTTGCTGCAGATTAGCGATGTGCGCCTGTTTAATGCCCTCGTCGGTAATAACCCGGCTGAAGCGAGAGACCGGGCCCATGGTATAAGGGTGAACCGCACCGAATTTTGAGCTGTCGGTGAGCACAATGGTCTCGCCGCCTTTCTCCAGCACCGCATTTACCACATCCGAGCGCATCATGTCCCTTCCGGTAAAGCCGGTATCAGGCAACCAGCCATCAATGCCGATAAATGCCTTGTTGAAATGGACTTGCTGCACATACTGACGGGTAAGCGGGCCAACCATGCTTTCGCTTTTTTTCTGGTAAATGCCGCCGAGCAAAATCACTTCGCTGCGCGTCTCCTTCAGAAGATGCGCTATATAGCTGCTCACCGTCACGATGGTAACCTCTTCTTTCTGGTCGGCCAGCGTGCGCGCGAGAAGGGCATTGCAGCTGCCGTTCTCGATAAACACCGTTTCGCCATTATTCACCAGAGACGCGGCAAACTCCGCCAGCTCGCGTTTCAGCGCATAGTTGTTCATCATCCGCGTTTCAACATCTTCGCTGTCCAGCGGGACGGCGTAACCATGCGCGCGACGGAGGTAGCTCATTTTTTCCAGAAGATTGAGATCCTGGCGGATGGTGACTTCTGACACGCCGGTCGCTTTTGCCAGATCAACGACACTCACACGCCCTGTATCGATCACCATCTGTAATATTACTTGTTGTCGGGAGTTCATAGCATCCATATTAAAACGGCATCGCCGTTAGTTGAAAACTGACATAAACACGAGAGATGGATCGAGCCTTAAACTTCCCAGGGGGATTTAGGCGATACTGCCTCGGGGTTTTTCTGCTCGCCCGCCTGGGTCAGTAATTCTGATTTTAATATCTCGAGATTACGAAGAGCAGAGTTCACATCGCCTGCGACCAGAATATCCAGCACAGTATCAATACGTTGCGCCACTTTCAGTGCATCGATATCAGACATAATCTCATCCCTAAATGAAAAGTGAATAAATTCAATGATGCAGAAATTGAAGGCAAAAGAGAAGGGAAAAAGTGAGCTAACGAAAGCCCATTAATGGTAGTGATATTTTGATGCTTCTTTATACGTAGGAATTATGTAGTGGATTAGTCTAACTCTGCGCGCAAGGCGCTTTTTTCTATGAGGAATTAGACTATGACAATTATCAATCAGGCAACCTGTAAACTGTTCACTGATTCTGCACGATTCACTCAGCTCGCCGGCTATTACGAGGAGGAGAGACGTACCGTGTGGATGATGTTACGGGCCCAGCCGCGTCCCTGCTTCAATCATGCGCTTATAGAGGAGATTATGAACCTGTCCTGGCTGGTGCGTCAGTCCGGGTTTGAGGTTGATTTCTGGGTGACCGGTTCGCTGGTGCCCGATATGTATAATACTGGCGGCGATTTACGCTTCTTTGTCGAGTGCATTGAGAACGGTCGTCGGGAAGCGCTTCGGGCCTATGCCCGCGCCTGTGTGGACTGTGTCCACGCCGCATCGCGGGGATTTGATACCGGGGCGATCACCCTGTCGATGGTAGAGGGCAGTGCCCTTGGCGGTGGCTTTGAAGCGGCGCTGGCGCACCACTTTTTACTGGCGCAACGGGATGCCCGCTTAGGGTTTCCTGAAATCGCCTTTAACCTGTTCCCCGGGATGGGAGGCTACTCGCTGGTTGCCCGCCGCTCTGGTATGAAACTGGCAGAAGAGCTGATCTATAAAGGGGAGTCGCACACTGCGGAATGGTATGAGCAGCAGGGGCTGGTGGACGTGCTGTTCGAACCCGGTCAGGGCTACGTGGCGACGCGGACCTTCATAGACACGTTACAACCCAAAATGAATGGCGTCAGAGCGATGCTGCGCGCCCGCCAGCGGGTATTGCAGCTGCCGCGCAGTGAGCTGATGGACATCACGGAAGATTGGGTAGACGCCGCATTCTGCCTGCAACCTAAGGACGTGGCCTATATGCAGCGGCTGGTGCTGTTGCAGGACCGCCACACGGCATCGGGGCTGCGTAAAGCCAGCTAGCGCGCATTGCGTGACTGATAGCGTTTAAACCATCGCTCGAAAGCGACAGCGGGCATGGGTTTAGCAAACAGAAATCCCTGTCGTTCATTGACGCCGTTCTTCGTCAGAAAGGCGTCTTCTTTCGCACTCTCGACCCCTTCGGCAATAACCTGCAAATTCAGCGCCTGAGCGACTGCAACGATCGCGCGCACCAGCGATTGCGACACCGACTGCTTATGGATATCCCGGACAAATGCCTGGTCGAGCTTAATGGCATCGATGGGAAAACGCGCCAGTTGCGACAGCGACGAATAACCGGTTCCGAAATCATCAAGGTGGATCTGCGCCCCCAGCTGGCTGAACTGCTGGATCACCGACAGCGCCAGCTCTTCGTTTTCAATCAGGCAGCTTTCGGTCAATTCAACGTCAATGGGGCAATATTCAAAATTGAGATCCTTCAGCGCCTGTTTCAGATCGCTGAAAATCGTCTGGTCTGCCAGCTGGCGGGCCGAAACGTTGACCGCCACGCGTAAATTGATGCCTTTATCGCGCCATTTGGCAACCTGACGAACAACATCCAGCATCACCCAACGCCCCAGCGGAACGATGAGTCCGGACTCTTCGGCGTAGGAGATAAACTCCAGCGGCGGGATCAGTCCGCGCTCCGGAGACTGCCAACGGACCAGCGCTTCGAGGGTTCTCACCTCGCCACGCCAGGTAATTTTAGGCTGGTAGTGGATCACCAGCTGATCATTCTCCAGCGCCTTGCGCAGGTTGGTGTCCAGCCACAGATATTCAAATACGCGCTGATTCATTTCCGGGGAGAAAACGCAGAACTTGCCGCGTCCGTTCTCTTTCGCGGTATACATGGCCGTATCGGCGTTGCGTATCACGCTTTCCCGATCGGTGCCGTGCTGCGGCGCGAGGGAGATCCCCAGCGAACAGCCGGTGTAGACTTCAATTAAACCAATCCGGAAAGGCTGACGCAGGCGGGTGAGGATCCGCGAAGCCATGGCCTCGAGCGCACCCTGTGACGTACCGGTTGCCAGCACGATAAACTCGTCGCCGCCCAGACGCGCAAGGACCTGCCCGTCCTCCAGACAACTGAGGATAGCCAGCGCCACCGCCTGCAGCAGCTGATCGCCAAACATATGCCCGTAGGCATCATTCACTTTTTTGAAATTATCGAGGTCAAGATAGACCACGCCCACCTGGCCATCGCCACGGGTTTCAATCGCTTCGCTGATCAGATCGTGGATAGCGTTGCGGTTTGGCAGGCCGGTAATGGTGTCGGTATTGGCAAGTACACGAAGACGTTCCTGGGCACGGCGTTCTTCAGTGATATCCGTACCGGAACAGATAAGGAATATTTCATTTTTTCCGCTGCCGCTGTGCACGAATTTATTACGGAATAAAAACAAACGCTGCCCTTTGCGGGTTTTAATCCAGCGTTCCACTTCATAGGAGCTGCCGTCCCGAAAAAAACCGCTGATATTACGCCGGGAAGCCGCTGCCTCGCTGCGGCTCATAAACAGTTTAAAGACGTTCTGACCGATAACCTCGTGCTCTTTCATCCCGGTATATTCTTCGCTCAGGCGGTTGAAGCGTTGAATATTGCCGTGCCGGTCGAGAATAACGATGACCGAGTTGGCCTCTGAAACCACCTGCTCGGCAAAGGATAACCCCTGCGCCAGATCGCGGGCGACGGAAGGGGTGTCGTTCCAGGCGGAGGCGGTACCGGTCCACTCTTTTTTATTGATCTTACGTCCCACCAGGTGCACTGGCACCTCGGTTCCGTAGAGGGAGAGCGTCATGGTAATACTGGAGGTAATAACCGTCATCTGGCGAATGCTGTTGGCCTGCTCGTCATTCAGCGCCACAACCTGCGTGGTATCGGCGCTTTCGCTGGCCGCAAGATGGAGCGCGTTACTGTCCGCCGTCAGTCGCCACCAGGGACTATGGGTGCCCATGTAACGAAACAGCAAATTTTGCTCCAGATCGTCAATCATGCTCTCTCCCAGGCGCACTTAATTGCACACACTGTGCATTTTCAGTCGGTTTTACCGTGCTTAAATAACGGTAAACCCGAACTAAACTTATTGTTTTTTCCCAGTATTCTTATATTAGAACGAGATCGGCAAAAAAGGATACAGGCGAATGAATATTCTGGTGACACGTTAAAGCATTCACCAGACTGTCATGAATAAGTGTGATCGCTTTTCGCAATTTAGGGGAGAAAAAGATAAGTAAAAATGATGAATTTGACGTTAACGCAAAAAAGAGTCGGTTCCCTCAAATGAGGTGAACCGACTTTTAAGCACTCAATAATCAGACGGCAGGGCGGGCAATAATGCTGCGTGTTTCCATGCGCACTTCAGCAATAGTGACGTCGATAACTTCGGTCACTTTATAGGCCACTTCCCCCTTGATTTGCACGGTGCCGTTTTCCTGGCTGCAGACCAGCTCGTCACGTACGGCGTGCAGGAACGGCGCAGGAATAAAGGCCACGGCGCCATTATCCACCAGACGCACACGCATGCCGCCACGGCTGACATCGATGATCTCCGCCGCGAAACGGGTCTCCGTTCCGGCTTTGTCTTTCAGGAACCGGGCGTAGAGCCAGTCACCGACGTCGCGTTCCGCCATGCGGTTAAGGCGACGGCGCTCGGCCATCTGCACCGTGGCTTCGTCCTGTGGACGGGCAATGGTTTCGCCTTTAACGATCGCTTTCAGCAGGCGGTGGTTAATCATATCGCCATACTTACGAATCGGTGAGGTCCAGGTGGCGTAGGCTTCCAGCCCCAGACCAAAGTGCGGGCCAGGTTCGGTGCTGATCTCAGCGAAAGACTGGAAGCGACGAATGCGGCTATCCAGGAAACCAGATGGCTGGGCATCCAGTTCACGGCGCAGCTTGCAGAAGCCATTCAGGGTCAGAACTTCCTGCGGATCCACATGCACGTCATGGGTTTTCAGCAGGGCCGCCAGGGCTTCGCTGTTAGCCGGATCAAACCCGGTATGCACGTTATAGATACCGAAACCGAGTTTGTCGCGCAGTACGCGGGCCGCGCAGATGTTCGCCGCAATCATCGACTCTTCAACGATGCGGTTAGCAATGCGACGCGGCTCCGCCACGATATCCAGCACTTCGCCTTTCTCACCAAGAATGAAACGGTAGTCAGGGCGATCTTTAAAGACCAGCGCATGGGTCTTACGCCATTCGCTACGGCTCAGACAGACACGGTGCAGCAGGCGGATCTGGTCGGCAATGGCCTCATGCTCAGGCTGCCAGCTACCGCTGTTTTCCAGCCAGTCAGAGACCTCGTCGTACACCAGCTTGGCTTTAGACTCGATCAGCGCAGCAAAGAACTCAATGTTCTCTTCGATAGTGCCATCGGCAGCGATGGACATGCGGCAGGCCAGTACCGGGCGCACTTCGTTAGCGCGCAGCGAGCAGAGATTATCCGACAGCTCGCGCGGCAGCATCGGGATGTTGAAGCCTGGCAGATAGTTGGTAAAGGCACGGATTTTCGCCGCGTCATCCAGCGGGGTACCTTCCGCGATCCAGGCTGTAGGATCGGCAATCGCTACGGTTAGCAGCAGTTTACCGTCAGCCTGCTCTTCAACATACAGCGCATCGTCCATATCTTCGGTGCTGGCGCTGTCGATGGTGACAAAATTCAGGGCAGTCAGATCGCGACGCTCAAGACCTTCGTCCAGCATGTCAGTCGCTGCGCCTTCTGGCGCCTCTTTTTCCAGATTATGGCGGGCAAGGGTGACCCACCACGGTACGAAATGGTCTTCACCGAAGGTGATAAACTGGGTGAGTTCGGCATAAAAACCGCGATCGCCCTTCAGAGGGTGACGGCGCATTTCTGCTACGGCCCAGTCACCTTCTTTAAAATCATGCGTCACGCCACGCTCAGCGCGGCAGGGGATGGCGTCTTTCAGCAGAGGATGGTCCGGAATGATGGACAGACGGTCATCTTTTCTCAGCACCTTACCCACAAAACGGGTCAGGAACGGTTCAATTAATTCTTCAGGCTCGGCTGATTCACGATCCTTTTCGCTATGGATCACGGCCGTAATGCGATCGCCGTGCATCACTTTCTTCATCTGCGGAGGCGGAATGAAGTAACTTTTCTGCGCATCGACTTCAAGGAAGCCAAAGCCTTTTTCCGTGGCTTTTACGACCCCTTCAGCACGTGGCGTCTGGGAATGCAGTTGCTGTTTAAGCTGCGCTAGCAGCGGGTTGTCCTGGAGCATAGTGATCTATTTTCGTAGCCATTGAGCGGCTGACAGTTTTACGCGAATCTCACTGCTACAGCAAGCGCTCTTTCGGTCGTTAGTGTGGTTATTCGCTTCTGCCAATGGCGATTTTCAGACGGTTCAGCCAGCCGCAAAAAGCGCTCCAGGTGAGGAGATTGATGGCCTGTACGGGCGACTGGCCATCATCTGTCAGCGGGGTAAACTGCGCGGCGCTGAACTGATCCGGCGATCGCGCCAGCTGTTCTACCGCACGCCTTACCGCCTCATCGTCTTTATACGCCGTGTGAATGCCACTGATGAGAATTTCACCGGTTTGATCGAGGATCAACGGTTCATGACAGAGCACCGGCGTAAGGGGATGCAATAACGGCTCGTCCTGCCAGCGTTCAAGCGAGGCCAGCTGCTGTGGGCTGGCCTGACAACGCTCAACCTCGGGTATGGCAGGCTGCCATGTGTTCAGGTCGTTATCGTCCGGCAGGGCGTGAGGCGGGATATGGTGCCCCGGCAGCCAGCGCACCGGGTGGCCGAGCAGGGCCTGAAACACCGCCACCACGCGCGCCTGAAAGCCCACAAAGCCGATAATCTGATTGATGGTCACGATGTCATACACCGTCAGGCCCATCTCATCGAGCCCCTGCTGCGCTTTGCTGTCAATCACATCCGGCGAGCTGGCAAGCTGGCGGGCATACTGGGTGATCTGGGCGAGACGGCGATTGCTTTCACGGGAGGAGTCGGGACCGGGGAGCGGGGCGAGAAGGGCGGCGTAGTGATTACACAGACGCTGCACGCCGCACACCTGGGCGACGGTCAGAGCAGTGCTGAAACGATCGTAGGCGCTCAGCGTGCGCAGCCGGGTTACGGTGACGGTGCGCGGGAAAAAAAGGTCGCATAGCGCCCGGGCCGGGGTTAACCAGCGTTCACAGGCTGCCAGCAGCGTTGCCGGTAGCGCGATGTTCAGCAAAAAGCGATCGGCGACATGCGCGGCTTCGGGAACCAAAGGCAGGACTTCCGTCGGGCTGCTACTGGACTGGGTCTCATGATACCAGTGGCCTTTGCCAGAAATACGGCGTTGTTCCATGTGCGTTCCTTGATCTCAAAATGGCGATCAATATCCTGGCGGAAGGCGGATAAGCGGAAAAATATTGTTAAGTGATAACAAATAGCGGAACGGAATAACGCGGGGAAAGCGGGCGAAACGGTGGGGATACCTTCCCGCCGGAGCGGGAAGGTAATGAACTTATTTGAGTTCCAGCTCGTTCATTGCAGCGATGCTGAAACCGCCGTCAACGTGAACCACTTCGCCGGAGATGCCAGCAGAGAGGTCAGAGCAGAGGAAGGCTGCGGAGTTACCCACATCTTCGATGGTCACGGTGCGACGGATTGGGGTAACCGCTTCGCAATGCGCCAGCATTTTACGGAAGTCTTTGATGCCGGAAGCCGCCAGAGTACGGATTGGACCGGCAGAGATGCCGTTTACGCGCACGCCTTCCGGACCCATTGCGTTCGCCATGTAGCGCACGTTGGCTTCCAGAGAGGCTTTTGCCAGACCCATTACGTTGTAGTTCGGGATAGCGCGCTCAGCGCCCAAATAGGACAGGGTCAGCAGAGCTGCGCCCGGGTTAAGCATGGAGCGGCAGGATTTCGCCATCGCCACAAAGCTGTAGGAGCTGATGTCGTGTGCGATTTTGAAGCCTTCACGGGTGACCGCGTTTACATAGTCGCCGTCGAGCTGGTCGCCTGGTGCAAAACCGATGGAGTGAACGAAACCGTCAAATTTCGGCCAGGTTTTTGCCAGCTCGGCGAACATGCCATCGATGCTTTCATCTTTAGCAACGTCGCATTCCAGAACAATGCTGGAACCCAGCTGCGCGGCGAACTCCTCTACGCGGCCTTTCAGCTTGTCGTTCTGGTAGGTGAATGCCAGCTCAGCACCTTCGCGATGCATCGCCTGTGCGATACCGTATGCGATGGACAGTTTGCTGGCAAGGCCAGTGACCAGAATGCGCTTACCGGAAAGAAAACCCATAGCTCTTAATCCTTATATTCATTGTTGTGGCGGCTGTCATTTTTGGACAACCGTCGTTAAAACGCGGCGATAATAGCATGTGTCGCGTACAGTGTTAATCCGACCACTCCATACGGGGCAGGTCAGCGATCTTTTCGCCAGGCATCGGCGGTTAAGGCTTCGCCAAAATGCCCGGCAATTAAACGTTTGGTCAGATCGTGAAGTGGGGCGGCCAGCACCGACGCGGTGCTGCCGCGCTCCACCACTGAGCCTTCGTGCATCACCAGCACCTGATCGCTGATGTGCTTCATCATCCCCAGATGCTGGGTGACGTAGATATACGAGATACCCTGTTTCTCCTGCAACTCCAGCATCAGGTTGATAAGTTGTGAACGCATCGACATATCCAGCGAGGCCAGCGCTTCGTCAGCGATGATCACTTTCGGGCGCAGGATCAGCGCGCGGGCAAGACCCAGACGCTGCTTCTGCCCCGGCGCCAGCATATGCGGATAATAGCTGACGTGATCCGGCAGCAGTCCGACCATGCGCAGGGTATCGATGATCTGCTTACGTCGCGCTTCAGGTTCCAGATCGGTATTGAGCCGTAGCGGAAAATCGAGGATCTGTGAGATACGCTGGCGCGGGTTCAGCGAGGTGGAGGGATCCTGAAAAATCATCCTGATCCGCTGGCTGCGGAACGAGTAATCGCCAAATTTCAGCAGATGGTCGTCAATCAGGACCTCACCGTCCGAGGGTTCAATCATCCCGGCCAGCATCTTCGCCAGCGTCGATTTCCCTGAACCGTTCTCACCGATGATCGCCAGGGTCTGCTTTTCACGCAGGGTAAAGCTCAGCGGTTTTACCGCTTCAACGGTCTGTCGGCGGAATAAGCCGGTACGGTAGCGAAAGGTCTTACTCAGGTTGCGCACTTCCAGCAGGGTTTCGACCATGTCACTCTTTCTCCATGTTCAGCGGGAAATGGCAGGCAAACAGATGGTTCTTCGGCCCGGCCAGGCGCGGCGTTTCAATGCACTTACGCTGGGCATAGGGACAGCGCGGACCCAGGCGACAGCCAATGGGCAGGTGCTCCAGCAGCGGGATAGCCCCCGGCAGGGTATTCAGGCGACTTTTATGCGGCATGGGGCTGCCAAAATCCGGTATCGCACGGATCAGCGCCTGGGTATACGGATGATGCGGCGTGGTGATCAGATCCTCGCTGCCGGCGGTCTCCACGGTCTGGCCGCAGTACATCACATCAATCTTATCTGCCCATTTACTCAGCATCTGCAGGTCATGGCTGATCAGCAAAATAGTGGTGTTGTTGTTCTGATTAAGCCGGGTCAGCAGGCGGAAGATTTGCGCCTGGGTGGTCGGCTCCATCGCGTTGGTCGGTTCGTCCGCGATCAGCAGGCGCGGCTGGTTAGCCAGCGCGATGGCAATCATCACTTTCTGACACTCACCGTCCGTCAACTCATAGGGGAAGCTGCGCATGGCGTCTTTGTGATCTTTGATCCCCACCCGGTGCAATAGCTCGATAGCCCGGCGTTTACGCCAGCCAAAACGTTGCCACCAGCGGCCTTTATAGGTCCAGGCGGGAATGTTCTGCATCAGCTGTTTGCCCACCCGCTCCGACGGATCGAGACAGGATTGCGGCTCCTGAAAGATCATCGACACGTTGTGGCCCACCAGCTTGCGTCGTTCGCGGACGGAGAGGCGCAGCAGGTCGATATCATCAAAGCGCATACGGTCAGCGGTGACGCGCCAGTTATCCTTCGCCACGCCGCAAATCGCTTTAGCAATCAGGCTTTTGCCTGATCCCGATTCCCCCACCAGCCCGCGAATTTCGCCTTCGCTCAGGGTAATACTGACGCGATCGACCGCTTTGACCCAGCCTTCGCCGGTTTTAATCTCAATCGTCAGATTGCGAATATCCAGTAACGGCATTATTCCACCCCCGCCACAATGGCGCGACGGATCCCGTCGCCAAGCAGGTTCACCAGTAATACGCTAACCATAATTGCAGCACCCGGCAGCATCACCGTCCAGGGGGCTACATAGATCAGTTCCAGCGCGTCGCCCAGCATCGCGCCCCATTCCGGGGAGGGCAGTTGCGCGCCCAGATCGAGAAAACCGAGCGCGGCGATATCCAGGATCGCCATCGACAGGGCACGGGTAATTTCCGTAACCATGCCCGAGGCGATATTGGGCAGCACCGCAAACCACAGAATATTCATGGTGGTGGCGCCATCGAGACGGGCGGCCACCACATACTCTTTTTCCAGCTCATCATGCACCAGGCTGTAGACCGAACGTACCATGCGCGGCAGTAGCGCCAGCCAGACAGCAAACATGGCGTGCGTCAGATGCGGTCCGGCGAAGGCCACCACGATGATCGCCAGCAGCAGCGACGGGATCGACAGCAGCGTATCGAGAATATGGTTCATCACCGCCGAGCGCAGGCCGTGAGTAGCCCCGGCGACAATACCCAGTACCAGGCCGCACAGCGTGGCGGCCAGGGTGACCACAAAGGCGCCGCCCACCGTCGGCGCAGCGCCGCTCAACAGACGGCTTAACACATCGCGCCCGAGGTCGTCGGTGCCCAGGAAGAAGGAGACTTCACCGTAGCGGGACCAGGATGGCGGTAACAGCTGATAGCCGAGGAACTGCTGATCGATGCCATACGGCGCAAACCACGAGCCCAGGATGCACAGCAGCACCAGGCCGCCACAGCCGTACAGGCCGATCATCGCCATAGCGTCGCCGTAGAAATTTCGCCACACGGTGCGTAACGCACCGGGCGTGCGCTTTTCACTGTATACGCTATCGTAAGGCATACCATTCCTTATGTTTCAGTGGGTTAGCCATAGCGCCCAAAATATCAGATAACACGTTCACAATAATCACCAGCGCGCCAATCACCATCACGCCGGCAGAGATAGCGGCATAATCCTGCTGGCGAATGGCGTTAATCAGCCAGCGCCCGAGGCCTGGCCAGCTAAAGACCATTTCGGTGATCATGGCCAGCGTCAGCATGGTTGAGAACTGCAGCCCGAGACGGGGGATCACCGGCGGCAACGCATTATGCAGCACATGGCGACGTAAAATCGTCAGCCGTGACAATCCGCGTGTGGCGGCCGCTTTAACATAGTTCTGGTCAAACACCTCGCTGGTACTGATGCGCATCAGGCGAATCACCTCCGTGGTTGGTGCCACGGCCAGGGCCAGCACCGGCAACACCATGTGGCGCACGGCGCTGATGATCATCTCATGCCGCCAGACCGAATCTGAGAGCCAGGCGTCAATAATGGCGAATCCGGTGACAGTTTTTACCGCATAGAGCAGGTCAAAACGTCCGGAAACCGGCAGCCAGCCGAGCGTCAGCGAGAAAAAGAGCGTCAGCAGCAGCGCCAGCCAGAAGACGGGAACCGAAAACCCGAGCAGGGCGATCGCGCTGATCAGCTTGTCCTGCCATTTATTGCGGGTGATCCCGGCGAGCATCCCGACCGGGATCCCGACAATCAGCGCAAAACCGAACGCCAGGATGCAGAGCTCCATGGTGGCGGGGAAGACCTCTTTCAGTTGCTCGGAGATGGGCTGGCCGTTAATGCTGGAGACGCCAAAGTCCCAGTGCAGCACGCCTTCAAACCAGAACCACCACGCATTCCACAGCGAAGCACCCTGTAGCGGCGCGTGCGGGGTAAAATAGCTCAGGCTAAAACCCACTAAGGTGAGAAAGAAGAGGGTGATGAGCAGCAACAGCAACCGACGTAAGGTAAAAATAATCACGGTTTTTTCACCTCTTCTTGTTTCTCGCGGGAGACGCCCGCAAACGACGCATTTCCAAACGGACTGAGCACCAGGCCTTTGATATCGTAACGGTACGCCTGCAGACGCAGGGATGAGGCCAGCGGCAGTACCGGCAACTCTTTGGCCAGAATAATCTGCGCTTCATCATAGGCATCGATACGTGCCGCCAGCTGCTGGGTCGACAGCGCCTTGCGTAGAATGCTGTCAAACTCGCGGTTGCACCAGTGGGCATAGTTGGTCTGCGAATCAATGGCCGCGCAGCTCAGGAGCGGACGGAAGAAACTGTCCGGGTCGTTACTGTCTGTCGCCCAACCTGACAGGGTGAGATCGTGGTTCATGTCCATCAGGCGCGCCTCCTGAAAACGGCCTTCTACCGGAACAATCACCACATTAACCCCCACCTGGGCCAGGTCAGCCTGGAGCAGCTCCGCGGTTTTTAGCGGGCTGGGGTTCCAGGCCTGGGAGCTGGTAGGCACCCACAATTGCAGGGTGAGGTTTTCTGCCCCCAGCGCTTTGAGCTGTTCGCGTGATTTTTCCGGGTTGTATTCGGTAATTTTAGCCTCGCTATCGTAGGCCCACGAGGCGCGGGGCAAGATTGAGGCGGCAGTTTCTGCGGTACCGTAATAAATGGACTGCATCAGACGCTGGTTATTGATCGCCAGCGCCAGGGCATGGCGTACCGCCGGGTTGTCCAGCGGCGGTTTGTTGGTGTTAAAGGCCAGATAAGCGATATTCATGCCCGGGCGCAGGGTCAGGCGCAGACGCGGGTCGTCGCGCAGGATAGTCAGCTGGCTGGCAGCGGGCCAGGCCAGGACATCGCATTCGCCGGTCAGCAGTTTCGACAGCCGCCCGGTACCGCCGGAGCCTAAATCGACCACAACCTGCGGCATAAGCGGCGTGCCGCGCCAGAATTTCTCATGGCGTTGCAGGCGCACGTACTGCCCCGCCCGATACTCTTCAACCTGGAACGGTCCGGTTCCTACGGGCTGGCGATCCATCAACTCCATTTTGTCCTTCAGGGTGAGTTGAGTGGCATATTCCGCGGACATCACCGAAGCATAGTGCGTCGCCAGATGCCACAGGAAGGAGGCATCTGGCCGCGCCAGGGTGAACTCCACCGTGCGGTTATCCAGCTTGCGAACGGACTTCACCGTATCGGCAAACTGTAAACTGTCGAAGTAGGGGAAATTACCGCCGTTGATGTAGTGCCACGGATGGTTGCGGTTAAAAATGCGCTGGAAGGTAAAGACCACGTCATCCGCATTGAGTTTACGGGTAGGCTTAAACCACGGCGTGGTCTGGAAGCTGACGTCGTCGCGCAGGCGAAAACGGTATGTGGCCCCGTTGTCCAGCACTTGCCAGCTCTCGGCCAGTTCAGGCACCAGGCGATAGGTATAGGGATCCACATCCAGCAGGCGGTCATAGATCTGGGCGGCGAGGGTATCGACGATCAGGCCGCTGCTCGCCTTTTGCGGGTTGAAGGTGTTGACCTGCCCACTTACGCAGTAGACAAAGCCGCTGTCGCGAATATCCGCGCGATCCGCCAGCTCAGGCGCGGCAAACGCCTGGCTGCTTAACAGACCGAGCGCAATCAGGGACGAGAAAACCAGTCGCATAATTTTTAAGGTTTTTAGAGACGATCTGCAAAGTGTATCGCACTTACACCTGCTTCGTAAAAATGTCTGCGGGTAAGTGCTGATTATGTCATCGCATCTGATGCTTTTTGAGCAATGCCCTTAACTGATGGTAGGTCAGCCCCAGCAGTTCAGCCGCGCGTTTCTGATTAAATTGTGCCTCGCGCAGGCTCTGCTCCAGCAACCGCTTCTCCTGCTCCAGCTGGAACAGACGCAAATCGAGGGGCAGGGTAGGTATACCCGTGGTAAGCGGTTTGCTGACAGAGGGCTGTGCGGGACGCTGAAAGGGATCGATCACAATTTCATCCAGCTCTGTCTCGCTGCTACCGTGGCGGTAGACGGAGCGCTCCACTACGTTTTTCAGTTCGCGGATATTGCCCGGCCAGCGGTAGTCCAGCAGCGTTTCACGGGCGTGCTGACTAAAACCGGGAAACAGCGGCAGCCCAAGCTCGCGACACATCTGAATAGCAAACTGCTCCGCCAGCAGCATGATATCGCTGCGCCGCTCGCGCAGCGGCGGCAGGTTAACCACATCAAACGCCAGCCGATCCAGCAGGTCGGCGCGAAACTTATCCTGCTCGACCATCTCCGGCAGATTGGCGTTAGTGGCGCACACCAGCCGCACGTTTACCTGTAAAGGCTGGCTGCCGCCCACGCGCTCCAGCTCGCCATACTCAATGACGCGTAGCAGTTTTTCCTGCACCAGCATCGGCGCGGTCGCCAGCTCATCAAGAAACAACGTGCCGCCATCGGCGCGCTCGAAGCGACCGGGATGGCGACGCTGCGCCCCGGTAAAGGCGCCCGCCTCGTGACCAAACAGTTCCGTATCCAGCAGGTTCTCGTTCAGCGCGGCGCAGTTCAGAGAGATAAACGGTCCATCCCAGCGCCCGGAGAGGTAGTGTAGCCGGTTGGCAATCAGCTCCTTGCCGGTGCCGCGCTCGCCGATAATCAGCACCGGTTTATTCAGCGGTGCCAGCCTGGATACCTGCTCCAGCACTTCGAGAAAACTGTTGGCTTCCCCGAGTAACGTGTCTTTAAATTCAGCCATGACGTAATTGACCACTTATTGGTGTAATTCACTAAGTGAGAGTAGGGCGTAGCGGGCGAAAAAGCAATCACATCGTATAAAATCAATAAGATATAAAACTGGCACGGGAATTGTATTAACTATGCAGCAGGGCTTAGCCCGATAACAGAAAATATGAGGATTCAATTATGGGTATTTTTTCTCGTTTTGCCGACATCGTGAACGCCAACATCAACTCACTGCTGGAGAAAGCAGAGGATCCGCAGAAGCTGGTTCGTCTGATGATTCAGGAGATGGAAGACACGCTGGTGGAAGTGCGCTCTAACTCCGCCCGTGCGCTGGCTGAGAAAAAGCAGCTTTCCCGCCGTATTGAACAGGCGACCGCCCAGCAGGCCGAATGGCAGGAAAAAGCGGAGCTGGCGCTGCGCAAAGATAAAGAGGACCTGGCCCGCTCTGCGCTGATTGAAAAGCAGAAGCTGACCGATATTGTCGCCACCCTTGATCAGGAGGTGACGCTGGTGGATGAAACCCTTGCCCGCATGAAAAAAGAGATTGCGGAGCTGGAGAACAAGCTGAGCGAAACCCGCGCCCGCCAGCAGGCCCTGACGCTGCGTCACCAGGCGGCAAGTTCATCCCGTGACGTGCGCCGTCAGCTCGACAGCGGCAAGATTGACGAAGCCATGGCCCGTTTTGAGTCGTTTGAGCGTCGTATCGATCAGATGGAAGCGGAAGCGGAAAGCCACAGCTTTGGCAAACAGAAAACGCTGGATCAGCAGTTTGCCGATCTGAAAGCGGATGATGAAATCAGCGAGCAACTGGCCGCGCTGAAGGCCAAAATGAAACAAGACAATCAATAATAAAAACTGCGGCGCCCGCCGGCGCCGCCACTCATCACACAAGGAGTAGACATGAGCGCGCTTTTTCTTGCCATTCCGCTGACCATTTTCGTGCTATTTGTTCTGCCGATCTGGTTGTGGCTGCACTACAGTAACCGTTCTTCAAGGGGAGAGCTGTCGCAAAGCGAACAGCAGCGCCTGGCGCAATTAACTCAGGACGCAAATAAAATGCGCGAACGTATTCAGGCGCTGGAGGCGATTCTGGACGCAGAACATCCGAACTGGAGGGATCGCTAATGGCACTGAACCTGAATAAAAAATTGTGGCGTATCCCCCAGAAGGGGATGGTGCGCGGCGTCTGCGCCGGACTGGCGCACTACCTCGACGTGCCGGTGAAGCTGGTGCGTGTGGTAACGGTACTCTCCATTTTCTTTGGTCTGGCGTTTATTACCCTGGTGGCCTATATCATTTTGTCCTTCGTGCTGGACCCGATGCCGGACGGCGCGATGGGCGATGAAAATAGCCCCACCAGCAGTGAATTACTGGACGCGGTGGATGCTGAGCTGTCGGCAGGCGAAAAACGCTTGCGCGAAATGGAGCGGTATGTCACCTCGGATACCTTCACGCTGCGAAGCCGTTTTCGTCAGCTTTAACTGAGAGAACTGATATGAATCAACGCTGGCAACAGGCCGGACATCGCGTCAAGCCGGGCCTGAAAATCGCAGGGAAGCTGGTATTACTCACCGCACTGCGTTACGGCCCGGCAGGCGTGGCGGGGTGGGCGATCAAATCGGTTGCCCGCAAGCCGGTACGAATGTTGTTGGCCGTCGCGCTGGAGCCGATGCTGAAAAAGCTCGCGAACCGGTTATCCAGTAAACTGAAATAATTCGCAACGGCACAAAGTTCAATGTGCCGTTGCGCTGCTTTTATTCCTTTCTCCTTGCCCCCGTGTCATATTTCTCAGAACAATAATTCCTTCAGGCAGAACAGGATGGCGATGAAGCGACTTAAAAATGAATTTAATTCTCTGGTAAATCGTGGGGTTGACCGACATTTGCGCCTGGCGGTTACCGGACTGAGCCGCAGCGGCAAAACCGCCTTTATCACGGCGATGGTCAATCAGCTCCTTAACCTGCATGCCGGGGCGCGCTTGCCGCTGTTGAGCGCGGTACGCGAAGAGCGCCTGCTCGGCGTGAAGCGCGTCCCTCAGCGCGATTTTGGCATTCCCCGTTTCACCTACGATGAAGGGCTGGCCCAGCTTTACGGCACGCCGCCAACCTGGCCCACGCCCACCCGCGGGGTGAGTGAAATCCGCCTGGCGCTGCGGTACCGTTCCAATGATTCTTTGCTTCGCCATTTTAAAGAGACCTCCACTCTCTATCTGGAGATTGTCGATTATCCCGGCGAATGGCTGCTCGACCTGCCGATGCTGACCCAGGACTATCTCAGCTGGTCGCGGCAGATGACCGGCCTGTTACAGGGGCCCCGCGCGGCCTGGTCCGCCCGCTGGCGTTCCCTGTGTGAGGGGCTGGATCCGCTGGCACCCGCCGATGAAAACCGGCTGGCGGCCATTTCGGAAGCCTGGACCGATTACCTGCATCAATGTAAGAAAGAGGGTCTGCACTTTATCCAGCCGGGTCGCTTTGTGCTGCCTGGGGATATGGCGGGCGCCCCGGCCCTGCAATTTTTCCCCTGGCCGGACGTGGAGGCTTTTGGTGAATCGAAGCTTGCCCAGGCGGACAAACATACCAACGCCGGTATGCTGCGCGAACGCTTTAACTACTACTGTGAGAAAGTGGTTAAGGGGTTCTACACTAACCACTTTTTGCGCTTCGACCGCCAGATTGTGCTGGTGGACTGCCTTCAGCCGCTCAACAGCGGGCCACAGGCGTTCAACGACATGCGCCTCGCGCTAACCCAACTGATGCAGAGCTTCCACTACGGGCAGCGCACGCTGTTCCGGCGTCTCTTCTCTCCGGTGATCGACAAACTGCTGTTTGCCGCCACCAAGGCGGATCACGTGACGGTGGATCAGCACGCCAATATGGTATCGCTCCTCCAGCAGCTGGTGCAGGATGCCTGGCAAAACGCCGCCTTTGAGGGTATCAGCATGGACTGCCTGGGGCTGGCCTCGGTGCAGGCCACCCAGAGTGGCCTGATTGACGTTAATGGCGATAAGATCCCGGCGCTGCGCGGCCACCGTCTGAGTGACGGCGCCCCGCTGACGGTCTACCCTGGCGAAGTACCCGCCCGATTGCCGGGCCAGGCATTCTGGCAGAAGCAGGGGTTTCAGTTTGAAGCCTTCCGCCCGCAGACGATGAATGTAGACCAGCCGCTTCCGCACATTCGCCTAGATGCCGCGCTGGAGTTTTTGATTGGAGATAAATTGCGATGACCGAACCCTTAAAACCGCGAATGGATTTTACCGGCACCCTGGAAGAAGCGGATCGCGAAGCCTTCAAAGCGGCACAAACATTTGATGACACCCAGGCCGGAAACTTCGCCCCGGTAGTGACCGATATGCTCCCTGCGGAAGAAGGACAAGCCGAAGCCGTCGTCGAAGCCGCTTTGCGGCCTAAACGTAGCCTGTGGCGCAAAATGGTCAGCGCGGGCCTGATGCTGGCGGGCGTTGCGGTGGTGGGGCAAGGCGTGCAGTGGGCAATCAATGCCTGGCAAACCCAGGACTGGGTGGCGCTGGGAGGATGCGCGGCAGGTGCGCTTATCGTCGGCGCGGGCGTCGGCTCTGTTGCCACAGAATGGCGCCGTTTATGGCGACTGCGCCAGCGCGCCCACGAGCGCGATGAAGCCCGGGATCTGCTGCACAGCCACGGCACCGGTAACGGGCGGGCATTTTGTGAAAAACTGGCGAAACAGGCCGGGCTCGATCAGTCTCATCCGGCCTTGCAGCGCTGGTACGCCGCCATTCACGAAACGCAAAACGATCGCGAAGTGGTATCGCTGTATGCCCACCTCGTGCAGCCGGTGTTGGACAGCCAGGCGCGGCGGGAGATCAGCCGCTCGGCAGCCGAATCAACGCTGATGATTGCCGTCAGCCCGCTGGCGCTGGTGGATATGGCTTTTATTGCCTGGCGCAACCTGCGCCTGATCAACCGTATTGCCACGCTGTACGGTATCGAACTGGGCTATTACAGCCGCTTGCGCCTGTTCCGCCTTGTACTACTCAATATGGCCTTTGCCGGGGCCAGTGAGCTGGTCCGCGAGGTGGGGATGGACTGGATGTCACAGGATCTGGCCGCTCGCCTTTCGGCCCGTGCGGCGCAGGGGATTGGTGCGGGATTACTCACCGCGCGGCTGGGGATCAAAGCGATGGAATTGTGCCGTCCACTGCCGTGGACAGAGGATGATAAACCCCGGCTGGGGGATTTCCGTCGGGAATTAATCGGCCAGCTGAAAGATACCCTCAATAAAAAACCGCAGTAAGCTCGCTTCCTCGCACATAATTCCGACACCCTGCTCACAGGCTGTCAATATTTGTTGACAGCCGTCTTCCCGATTGCAGATATCTGGCTTATCATTTCAGGGTTAATGGCTTATAGAGTGATTTTCCCATGCGTCTGGAAGTGTTTTGTAAGGACCGTCTCGGCCTGACTCGCGAGCTGCTCGATCTCCTTGTTTTGCGGAGTATTGACCTGCGTGGAATTGAGATTGACCCAATCGGGAAGATTTACCTGAATTTTGCTGAAATTGCTTTCGAAACATTCAGCAGCTTAATGGCTGAAATCCGCCGTATCGCTGGCGTTACGGATGTGCGCACCGTGCCGTGGATGCCCTCCGAGCGCGAGCACCTGGCCCTCAGCGCGCTGCTGGAAGCGATGCCCGAACCCTTTTTATCCCTGGATCTGAAAGGCAAAATCGATCGGGCTAATCAGGCGAGCTGCCAGCTGTTTGCCCTGGAGCCGGAGAAACTGAGCAACCACAACGCCGCCCAGCTGATCCCCGGCTTCAATTTCCAGCGCTGGCTGGAGAGCAACCCGCGCTCGACTCACAGCGAGCATGTGGTTATTAACGGACAAAATTTCCTGATGGAGCTCACCCCGGTCTATCTGCAGGGCGACAACGACGACAGAACCCTGACCGGTTCAGTGATCATGCTGCGCTCAACGGTCCGTATGGGACGTCAACTGCAAAACCTGTCGAGCCAGGATACGGGCGCCTTCAGCCAGATTATTGCCGTCAGCCCGAAAATGCGCCACGTGGTGGAGCAGGCGCGCAAGCTGGCAAACCTTGCCGCACCGCTGCTGATCACCGGCGACACCGGTACCGGCAAAGATCTGCTGGCCCATGCGGTGCATCAGGCGGGGCCGCGGGCGAGCAAACCTTATCTTGCCCTGAACTGCGCTTCTATTCCGGAAGATGCCGTTGAAAGCGAGCTGTTTGGCCACGCGCCGGAAGGCAAAAAAGGCTTCTTTGAGCAGGCCAACGGCGGCTCGGTGCTGCTGGATGAAATTGGCGAGATGTCGCCGCGGATGCAGGCCAAACTGCTGCGTTTCCTCAATGACGGCACCTTCCGCCGGGTGGGAGAAGATCATGAGGTGCATGTGGATGTGCGCGTCATCTGCGCCACCCAGAAGAACCTGGTGGAACTGGTGCAGAAGGGGATGTTCCGGGAAGATCTCTATTATCGCCTGAACGTTCTGACCCTCAATATTCCGCCGCTGCGCGATTGCCCCCAGGACATCATGCCGTTGACCGAGCTGTTTGTGGCGCGCTTTGCCGATGAGCAGGGTATCCCAAGACCGAAGTTTTCAGCCGATCTGAATACGGTTCTTACCCGTTACGGCTGGCCGGGGAATATTCGTCAGCTGAAAAATGCGATCTATCGTGCCCTGACCCAGCTAGAAGGCTATGAGCTGCGGCCGCAGGATATTTTATTGCCGGATTACGATGCCGGAACGGTGGCGGTAGGCGAAGAGGCGATGGAAGGATCGCTGGACGACATTACCAGCCGCTTTGAACGCTCGGTGCTGACGCAGTTGTATCGTAACTATCCCAGCACCCGTAAGCTGGCGAAACGGTTGGGCGTGTCTCACACCGCCATCGCCAACAAGCTGCGCGAGTATGGTCTGAGTCAGAAGAAAGGTGACGAGTAGCGCCTGTCAGTACATAAGTGAAGCGGCAGGCATCAGGCCCGCCGCTTGAGGGGTTATGGCACTACATTGACAATCACGCGCTTGTAGCGGGTTAAGCGCGGCGTGCCATGATCGGTCACGGCCAGAATGATATGCATCGTACCTGTTCCCGGAGGCATCACCCGGGCATCGGTGACATCGAACCAGGCCTTTGGCTGGTCAGCGTTTTTAATGTCTAACATGACCCCGGTGGCCGCATTTGATAATACGCGCGTTCCCGCCTCTGCATAGACAAACCATTCATAGGAGAGGGCATCACCGTCGGGATCGGTGGAGCCCATTGCGCTGAGCTCCACCCGTTGCCCTTTTTTCACCGTCAGGGTGGCAGGGTGATCGAGTTTTGGTACCGGGGGATGATTGGCCTCACTGTAGGGCTTGATGGTCCAGTCCATTCGGGCGGCAAAGTCATTTTGATAAGCCCCACGCCAGCGCCAGATTGTCGCATGGTTAGTGGTGTGCCAGCGATTATCAAAGCCCAGCACTTCATCCTGCGCATTGGTCCAAATCGGTCGCGTCTCCTGAGCCATAAACCAACGCTCTTTATGCGGTGTATAGAGCTCGTAACGACCGCCCCAGCCACCCCAGTCAGGATGTTCAGGATCGGACAAACCATTATGAATCAGATTCAAAAATGATGGCGTGTCCCCCTCCATCATAAACTTCCAGCGCGGGTACTCTGCCCCTAAGGGGCCTTTGCTGCGCACATTTTTATCCAGCCATTCGTTGGTTACCAGCTGATAATCTGCCCCGGCGAAACGGCCATGGAAATAGTCACCGCCGATGCCAATCCAGGTGGCGTGGTGAAAACCGCCCCCGGCGTTTTGCCCCGGGGAGACGATGTAAAACAGTGACGGGAACATTTTGCGGATCCAGGGACCGCTGTCGTCCTGATCGGAGATGGCGTAGACGCGAAGTCTGGAAACAAACTTTTCAAGCTCTTCAGGCGTACGGGTTTGACGTACTTTCCATAGCGCCTGCGCAAGCACATTCGGACCACCCCAGACCGTCACCCATAATGGACGATCGTCCTGACGGTCAACGGCCTTAATGAGCAGTTCCGATCCTGTCGAGTCTTTGCCTTCACCCACCGCGGCCATATTGTGGACTGGCAAGCCCTGAGCCACGACCTTAAGCAGATCGTCCGCAAGCGGAAATCCGGGCTCATGTTTTTCCAGATTGTCGCGGACTAATCCGTAACCTTTAATGATATCGATGATGCGCTGTGGTTCTACCTGATCTTTATTTTTGCCGGTAGAGGTGGCGACAAGACCTTCAATGTTCACCTGGTTAGCGTAGGTCATCAGGCGCACCATTGACATCTGGTCATCGGGATCGTCACCGATATCGGTTAACACGAACAGACGTTGTTTGCTCTCTTTTACATCAGGTGTTGGTGGCTTCAGCCGTTCGATACGAGAAGCAAAGTCAGCCAGGTAGGTCGCGCGCCACTGATTAATGGTTTTGATACCCTGCTGCGGGCCAAAAGGTGGCACATCCTCGCTTAAAGCGGGATCGGGATTGTCGGTCCACCAGTTTGGATAGCGGCCAGAGGGCTGCGTGGCCCGGAAAGCAGCTGGGGACGTTGAGGTAAAGCTACCTCCAACCGGGTCTTGCAGGCCGGCCCAGTTGGATTCAATGGTGTACTTCCACGTCTGGGATGCTTTTGGGACGAAACGGAAGTGCCACGTCCCGTCAGCTGCTGCAAAGCCCGGGAAACGATCGCTTTTGCTCCCGGAGGCAGGCACGACCAGATTTGCGGTGGTCCCCGCCGGCGCCTGCCCTTTGGGATGAACGATCAGCTCAACCAGGCCATAGGTTTCCACCACGTCGGAGGCGGTTGGCCTGCCGTTGAAGGTGTACAGGGGGCGATCCCATGCCCGCACAAACCGTCCACCGCCTTTGCTTTCTTGTTGAGGATCGTCGGGATTGGGCCCAAGGATATATGCCACCGACGGCGTATCGCCCATCTTTAATTGACCCTCTCCGTAAGAATTAAAGAAATCGCCCAGCGCGCCGTGGCCTTTTACATGCGTAGCCACAAAGGTCGCGCCGTCGAGACCGTTGGTTTGATCGCCTCCCGTGAACCAGCCCCGATAGGTGGAATTGTTTTCAATGATGTGCAGGTCCGGGTGATGGCGAACAATATAATTGTATGCGGAGGTTGACCACTTCTTGTTCGGGCCACCGATATAGTAGACGCGAATTTTTTGCTTGATGGTTGGGTCGTCGTGCAGCGCCTGCGCCAGGTCGTCAATGCCTCCCCAGATCAGGATCCACAGCGGTCGGGGATCGGGGCGTTTTGCCGCTTCAATGATCAGTTTTGAGGCATCAGTGGGCTGACTAAAGCCTTCGGGCGGCGCGGAATCCATCCCGCCTTGTCGGGTAATGGAGCGCAGGTAATCCGGGGTCGGGTAATCACTGGACCAGCTTTTCAGATTCGGATAATCCTGTTCATATCGATCGATTGTCTTCAGGATTTCCGTCGCACGGTTTCTTACCGGCCCCCACGGCGAGGAGAGCAGGCCTTCGAGCTCCATCGCATCTGCGTACAGCAGCAGGTGGACCAGCGACTGGTAATCGTCAAAATCGGTCCCGCCGATGTCCGTTGAGACAATCACCCGCGGTTTAGCGGCCACGCTGTTATTTTCCGGGCTGACTGCTGCGCGGACCTGGTTGAACGATTCATGCGTGACAACCAGTAAGAGCAACGTCAGCGACAGGAAAAGAGTTTTTCCGTTTATTTGCAATTTCATAGCAGAGACATTTCCTCCAGAGGTTTTTTATTTTTTTGCACTTCAGGAACGGAAAACAGCCTGGCATAACTCTGCTGCAAAACCGGTTTATGATTTTTCTAAATGGTTAAATTATTCTTTAATAATATGAGGTTAAGGGCAGTAATATCTTTACTGACATTGATCGGCTTATGATAGGGTGATGTTTCTCTCTATGTTCAGGGATCACGCTATGGCGTCGCGAAAGCATGACATGTTTCGGGTGGCACTGATGCTGAAAGCCAAAGGGCGCTATGGCAGGAGTATCATTGAAGGAATATGCGAGTACATGAAATCGACCCGCATCCACTGGGATTTCCTGCTGGAAGAGGATTTCCGCTCATCCCCGGCCAGCCTGCTCGAATGGAAAGGGGATGGCGTCATTGCGGATTTCGACGATCCTCTGTTGACATCGCTACTGACGAAGGTAGAGGTGCCGGTGGTGGGGATTGGCGGCTCCTGGCAACTGAGCAGCCCAACGATCCGCTCTCTTCCTTACGTGGCGTCGGATAACGTTGAGCTGGTGAGGCAGGCGTATCAACATCTCATCGACATGGGCCTGCCACGCTTTGCCTGTTACTCCATCGAGCCGACAATTATGAACCCCTGGGCAGTGGAACGGGCAAACGCCTTTCGCCAGTTTGTAGAGGCGGACGGACATCAGGCCGAGATCTTTGAAGGCATTCCGACACACGCCCTGGTGTGGCAAAACATCCTTGAGGATCTGGCCCGGTGGTTGGGGACGCTACCTAAGCCTGTTGGTATCATCGCCGTGACGGACTCACGCGCCAGACAAGTGCTGCAGGCGTGTTCCATCGCGGGTTATGCCGTGCCGGAAGAGATCGCTATTATCGGCATAGATGATGATCCGTTGCTGCGCAGCCTTAGTCGCATCGCCATCAGTTCGGTTGCGCAGGGTACTCATCAGATGGGACGCACCGCCGCGGAGATGCTGCACCGGCAGCTGACGGGCACACCGCTGCGTGAAAAACATGTCATGGTCGGGCCTGAAGGGGTGAATGCCCAGGCGTCTACCCGGCATAGCGTTATAATGAATACCTATATTTTACGCGCCCGCTACTTCATCCGTCAGTTCGGCGCCCAGGGGATCAAGGCCGCCCAGGTTGCAGAGCACGTAGGCTGTTCCCGCGCGACCCTCGACATGCACTTTATGCGTACCCTCGGAAAGACGTTGCACGACGAATTACTGAGCTTCAGACTCGATCGCTCAAAAAATTTGCTGCGAGAGACGCAGCTGAGTTATGCCGATGTGGCTATGCAGAGCGGTTTTACGTCACTTCAGTATATGTATTCTGTTTATCGTCGGGAGATGGGGTGTACGCCAGTAGAGTATCGGAAGGAACGTGACGAGGTATATGAGAACTTGTCAGATGAATGACATGAGCCGATGCTGTACAGGCTCATGTCATTTTTGCCGTTACGCCTTCAGTGATTCCAGCGCGGCAGCGTAATCTGGCTCGGTGGTGATTTCATTCACCAGGTGGCTGAACACGACGGTGTCGTTTTCGTCGATCACCACAACGGCACGCGCCGCCAGACCTTTCAGTGCGCCTTCAGAGATGCCCACGCCATATTGCTCCAGGAATTCCGGGTTGCGCAGGGTAGAGAGAGTGATAACGTTGCTCAGACCTTCAGCACCGCAGAAACGGGACTGAGCGAACGGCAGGTCGGCTGAGATGCACAGCACAACGGTGTTGTCCACTTCGGTCGCCAGCTGGTTGAATTTACGCACAGACGCGGCGCACACGCCGGTATCAATGCTTGGGAAAATGTTCAGCACTTTACGCTTGCCGGCAAACTGGCTCAGCACGACGTCAGACAGATCTTTTGCCACGAGCGTAAACGCCTGCGCTTTGCTGCCTTTCTGAGGAATGGATCCTGCAACAGAAACCGGGTTGCCCTGGAAATGAACGAGTTGTGACATAGTTATCTTCCTGTTTACATATAGTTAACGTCGTCGTTAGTGTATGTCATCAGCCGATAGCACAGCAAACCCTATTTGCGCGAAGCCGCTATACAGGAGTGAGTGATGAGAACCCTCAAGGTTTACGAAGAAGCCTGGCCACTGCATACGCCGTTTGTGATCTCCCGGGGGACCCGGAGCGAGGCCAGTGTGGTGGTGGTAGAAATAGAAGAAGAGGGCGTCAAAGGGGTGGGGGAGTGTACGCCTTATCCCCGGTATGGCGAAAGCATCGCCTCGGTAATGGCGCAGATCATGGCGCTGGCGCCTGAACTGGAGCGCGGCCTTACCCGGGAAGCGCTACAGCGGTTACTCCCTGCCGGTGCCGCACGTAACGCGGTGGACTGCGCGCTGTGGGATTTAGCCGCGCGTCAGCAAGGGATCTCTCTGGCGACGCTGGCGGGCACGACCCTGCCGCAAACGGTGGTCACCGCGCAAACAGTGGTGATCGGTGAGCCTGCTCAGATGGCCGCCAGCGCCAAAGCGCTCTATGACGCCGGGGCGCGCCTGTTGAAAGTGAAGCTGGACGATCGTCTGATCAGCGAGCGGATGGTCGCCATTCGCGGGGCCGTGCCGCAGGCGACGCTTATCGTCGACGCCAACGAATCCTGGCACAGCGAAGGACTGGCTGCCCGCTGCCAGCTGCTGGCGGATCTGAACGTCGCCATGCTCGAACAGCCTTTGCCCGCAGGGGAAGATGCCGCGCTGGCGAACTTTATTCATCCGCTGCCCATCTGCGCCGATGAGAGTTGCCATACCCGGGAAAGTCTCACGGCCCTGCAGGGACGCTACGATATGGTGAATATTAAGCTGGATAAAACCGGCGGTATCACCGAAGCGCTGGCGCTGGCCGCCGAGGCACGTCGGCGCGGTTTTGCCCTGATGCTCGGCTGTATGCTCTGCACCTCGCGAGCGATTGGTGCCGCACTGCCGCTGGCGAATGAGGTGAAATTTGCCGATCTCGACGGCCCTACCTGGCTTGCCGTGGATGTCTCTCCGGCGCTGCACTACAGCACCGGCGTTGTTCATCTCTGAGGTTCCCAGCGCAACAGATCGGTCATCGCTTTCAGGTACTTCTCGCTGGCCTCGTCGGAGGAGATCGGCGGGAATTCAGCGGTGATGCAGTGCAGGCTTAAATCGGCACACCAGCTGCCGAATGAGCCTGGCGTCTCATAGCCGACGCTGGTGACCAGCGGCAGTGAAAAGGCATCTGCCAGCCAGCGCCCAAGAGCCGTGTGGGCGGGATCTTCAATGCAGGCCAGCGGATCGTGAAACGAGACAACCCAGGCCGGATGCAGTTTGTGGATCAGATGACACAGCGCCTGGGTTTCTGGCTCTGAACCGGGCTTGTCGCCCGTCAGCAACACCACATCGCGATCTTCGGCGGAGCTGTTCCAACGGTAGACTGTCTCGCCTTCCCGCCAGTTGGCCGCCGGGAAGTTACGGTTTAAATCCACACCACGGGCATTGGCGCGTAAACCCAACTGACAGCCGTCCGGGTTAACGGTTAATACCACATGGTGGCGGCGCAGCGGAGGGGAAAGGGTACGCAGGGCGCAGGAGAGGGTCACAATCGAAGAATTTTCATCTCCGTGGGTTCCGGCAATGATCAGGCCGCTGTTGCGATCGGCCTGCGGGGCAGGGAACCAGATTAAGGGGGCGCCGAGGTATGAGCGGCCATAATGTTCGGTCCCGGGCGGGAAAGCGCCACGTTCCGTTCTTGGGCGGGTAAGTGACATAGAGGTTCCTGAATCAGATTGTATTACTGGCAGTGTTGTGCAAAAAACACGGTTAATCAAATAGTTTCAGCCAGAAGGTAAAACCGGCAGATATCAACTTTCCGGCGGAAGTTGTTTGCATTTCACTGTTCCGAAACAAATAATTACCCATCTGCTCGTTACCCATCATTTTAAAGGGGATCTCATGAAGCATCCGGTTTCGTTGATCTGTTCTGCCTTATTGTTGTGTGGCCTCTCTTCTTACGCCTTCGCGGCGGATGTTCCCCCCGGGACAACGCTGGCATCCAAACAGGAGCTGGTGCGTCATATCAAAGATGAACCTGCCTCGCTTGATCCCGCTAAAGCGGTGGGTCTGCCTGAAATTCAGGTGATCCGCGATCTGTTCGAGGGTCTCGTGAATCAGAATGAAAAGGGCGAACTGGTGCCAGGCGTGGCGACCCGCTGGCAGAGTAATGATAACCGCGTCTGGACTTTCACCCTGCGCGAGAACGCGCAATGGTCTGATGGCACCCCCGTCACTGCCCAGGATTTTGTCTACAGCTGGCAGCGTCTGGTTGATCCCAAAACGACCTCGCCTTTCGCCTGGTTTGCGGCCCTGGCCGGGATCGTGAACGCGCAGGCGATCATCGACGGTAAGGCAACGCCGGATAAACTGGGCGTAACGGCAGTGGATAACCGAACCCTGCGCGTGCAGCTCGATAAACCCCTGCCGTGGTTTGCCAATCTGACGGCGAGCTTCGCCTTCTATCCGGTACAAAAAGCGAATGTGGAGAGCAGCCCGGAGTGGACTCGTCCTGGGGCGCTGGTAGGTAACGGTGCGTATATCCTCAAAGACCGGGTGGTCAACGAGAAGCTGGTGGTTGAGCGTAACAGCCATTACTGGGATAACGACAAAACCGTTCTGCAGAAAGTGACCTTTATCCCGATCAACCAGGAGTCCTCAGCCACCAAGCGCTATCTGGCAGATGATATCGACATCACCGAATCGTTCCCGAAAAACCTCTACCAGAAGTTAATGAAAGAGATCCCGGGCCAGGTCTATACCCCGCCGCAGCTGGGCACCTACTAT
This sequence comes from Leclercia sp. GHBNCSD, assembly GCF_055805075.1. NCBI lineage: Bacteria > Pseudomonadati > Pseudomonadota > Gammaproteobacteria > Enterobacterales > Enterobacteriaceae > Leclercia > Leclercia sp. GHBNCSD. The sequence continues at coordinate 4,015,490 of NZ_JBQVYO010000001.1, forward strand.
TATGCCTTTAATACCCAAAAAGGCCCGACTGCGGATGCGAGAGTGCGTCTGGCGCTCAGCATGACTATCGACCGGCGCATCATGGCTGAAAAAGTACTGGGTACCGGCGAAAAACCTGCCTGGCACTTCACCCCGGACGTGACCGCAGGATTTACGCCGGAGAAATCGCCTTTTGAGCAGATGAGCCAGGAAGAGATGAACGCGCAGGCCAAAACGCTGTTGCAGGCGGCTGGCTACAATGCGCAGAAACCGCTGAAGCTGACGCTGCTGTATAACACCTCAGAGAACCACCAGAAGATTGCTATCGCGGTGGCGTCAATGTGGAAAAAGAACCTGGGTGTCGATGTGAAGTTGCAGAACCAGGAGTGGAAAACCTATATCGACAGCCGTAATACCGGCAACTTTGACGTGATCCGCGCCTCCTGGGTAGGTGACTACAATGAGCCCTCGACCTTCCTCTCCCTGCTGACCTCAACGCATACTGGCAACATCTCGCGTTTCAACGATCCGGCGTATGACAAGGTGATTAACCAGGCATCCCTGGAGACCACCGAGCAGGCCCGCAATGCGGATTACAATACCGCAGAAAAAATCATTGCGGAAAAAGCCCCGATTGCGCCGATCTACCAGTACACCAACGGGCGGTTAATCAAGCCGTGGGTGAAAGGCTATCCGATTAACAACCCGGAAGATGTGGCGTATAGCCGCACGATGTATATCGTGAAGCACTGACGCGTACTGACATCCTGCTGACGGCAGGATACCATCGCTAAACCCAGAGCTGGCGCGACTTGCAGCGCCAGTTTCTCCCCCTTTACGAAGAAATGCGTGATAGCCTCGTCCAAAAGAACGGGCATTAAGCGAACGAAAGATCGGTGTGTTCTTCACCGCACTGGCGCGTACCGGGGATACTCAGACGGTCAGGGGGAAAGGTACCTTTGACGATATCGTGTTTGTGGCCACCGCGATTTTAACTGCGACTGAGCAGGATAATGAGCCTGAACCGCGCATTACCCATCTGGTTGATCTGTTTCTGAATGGCATCGGCGCTCATTGAAGTCATTTTTTATCTGTAGCGTTGGCTGTTTTTGTCACCAGGATAGCATCTGCAATCACGCTGAAAATCCGTTCGGCGCGGGGAGCGTGCGAGGGATGTCCACGCAGCCAGGCCAGCGCAGCAATCAGATCAAACAATTCCGCACCATCAAGATTAGCCCGCGCCTTACCATCGGCCTGAGCGCGGGCAAGGAGCGCTGCCCCGGCAGCGCGAAGGGCGACGCACGATGTGTGGAGCGCGGAATCGGGATCTTCGATGGCGCTCATCATCGGCTCAATAACGCCACGATGTTCATAGGTGAAGGCGATAATCTCTTGCAACCACAACGTCAGGGCTTCGGCTGAATCGGCCCTGGTCTGAAGGGCTTCGGCTCTGGTCGCCAGTGCATCAAAGCTTGAACGCAGCAGGACTTCAAGCAACGCTTCGCGGCTCGGGAAGTGGCGGTAGAGTGTACCCAGGCCGACTTCGGCTCTGCGGGCAATGTCGCGCAATGACGCATCGGCGCCTTGCTCAATAAAGACGTCGCGCGCGACGGCAATCAGGTGGTCGTAGTTTTTTCTCGCATCGGCTCGCATGGTGTCTCCTTGACAAGCGGAACAGTGCTCCATATATTCGGAGCAGTGCTCCGTTAAATATACCGCATTTACGTCCGAGGAGAAAGCCATGTCGATTAAAGTGATGAAGGCAGTGCAGCAGTACGCGTTCGGTGGGCCGGAGGTACTTCGCTATGAAGAGGTTCCTGTGCCAGATCTTCAGCCCAACGAAGTGCTTGTCCGCGTGTATGCGGTCGGCCTCAATCCTCCTGACTGGTATCTTCGCGATGGCTACCGAATGTTGCCGCCGGAATGGCAACCCAAAGTCACTTTCCCCGTGATCCTGGGAACGGATATTTCGGGGGTGATCGTTGCGGTGGGCGACAACGTCACGGCGTTCTCTGTCGGGGATGAAGTCTATTCGATGGTGCGCTTCCCCGACGGGGCGGCTGGCGGTAGCCGGGCCTATGCCGAATATGTCAGCGTAGCGGCAACGGAGGTGGCGCGTAAACCTCGTCGTCTTGACCATATCCACGCCGCTGCCGCACCCATGTCGCTGCTGACCGCATGGCAATTTATGATTGATCAAGGGCATGATGTGCCCAATCCGCTACAGGCAACCCCGCATAAGCCGGTGCCGCTGGCGGGACAAACCGTTCTGGTTAACGGCGCGGCAGGCGGTGTCGGCCATTTCGCCTTACAACTGGCGAAATGGCAGGGCGCGCATGTTATCGCGGTGGCCTCCGGTGAACATGAAATGTTTCTGCTTAACCTGGGCGCTGATGAATTTATTGATTACACGAAACAGGCTGCCGAAGATGTAGTACGCAATGCAGATCTCGTCATCGATGCGGTTGGCGGCCCTTCAGCAAGCCGCTTCTTGCGCGCTCTCAGGCGCGGCGGCGCGCTGTTTCCGATTTATCCTCTGGGATTTTCAGGCGCTGACGAGGCCCGGCAGTTGGGCGTTGTCGTCTCGGCTACCCAGGTGCGATCCAACGGCGCACAGCTCGCCCAGCTTGCCGAATTGATGGATAAGGGGGTGATTCAGGTAGCTGTCGACAGTACGTTCCCGCTTGCGCACGCGCAACAAGCGCATGAGCGGGCGGCTCGAGGACATATTCAGGGGAAAATCGTGCTTTCGGTCATTGAACAGGACTGATGTGACGGGAGTGATACGGCCAGAGTCTGTGTAATTAATCACCACGCCTGTTCGCTTTGGGTCCTGAACACCGAAAGAAGGCCTTAACGCCGAAGGGCGTATGGTACGGCAAAATTGCCCGAAGATTACCGGATGGGCGGTGTATGCTCTGTATGTGGCGTTTCGTGCGATGAATATTGCCCACCTTGTAAATGGCGCTGATTGAGGCGCCATTTTTTTCGCTCTCACGCGTAATTATCATTAATTCATGGTTTGAGTTAATTTAATTTATATATATCATTTAAAATAAATATAATATGCATATTTGTTATGTATTCGCTTCTGTTTATTTACGTGAGAATTCTCCTTTAAATATGTGCAGGTCAGATATCAGTACTTGCTAATCGAATTGAGGACAAGAGTATGTGTAAAGTCTCGCTTTGGATTAATAGTTAGTTGATCCAGTGTAATTTTTTGTTCTACTATCTGTCCGTTAATAAACGTGGTTTTACTCGACAACTATTCCTTAAGGAAAAGGGACCGCTATGGCTGATTCGTTTCAGAATGAAGTGCCTAAGGCACGAATAAATTTAAAATTGGCTTTACACACAGGAGGCGCACAGAAGAAAGTTGAATTACCCCTTAAAATTCTTACTGTTGGCGATTTCAGTAACGGTAAGGAGACCCGCATGTTATCGGAGCGGGAAAAAATAAACATCAATAAAAACAACTTCGATAGCGTACTTGCAGAGTTTAACCCCGAGATTAATCTGGCCGTACAGAATACGCTTTCTGGCGACGGTGAAGAAAACATCCGCCTGCAGTTTTCCTCCATGAAGGATTTCGAACCAGAACAGGTTGCCCGTCAAATTCCTCAACTTCGCGCGATGCTGGCCATGCGTAATTTATTACGCGACCTCAAATCTAACCTGCTGGATAACGCCACTTTCAGAAAAGAGCTCGAGAAAATTCTTAAGGATCCGGCGCTAACTCAGGAGTTACGTGACGAAATGAGTGCGCTTGCCCCGAAATAATGTGTGGAAGTCTCTTTTAATGGATTAACCGGGAATATGCTGATGTCTTTAAATACTGAAAATGGCTCTGCTCAGGGGCAAACGACTGTACTGGAAAAAGAGGGTGTTTACGCCTCTCTGTTTGAAAAAATCAATCTGACCCCAGCCTCCAGCCTGGGCGATATTAATACGTTTCTGGATGACGCCGCGCTGGCTGATGCGTCAGCAGGTGAACGTCTGACTGCGGCGATGCAGGTGTTTATGGAGTGCATCCGCCGTTCCGGACAACAGGTGGAAAAGCTCGACAAAACGTTGATTGACCACCATATCGCAGAACTTGATTTTCAGATCAGCCGCCAGCTCGATGCGGTGATGCACCATACCGAATTCCAGAAAGTGGAATCCCTGTGGCGTGGCCTGAAGCAGCTGGTGGATAACACAGACTATCGCCAGAATGTGAAAACCGAAATTCTGGATGTTTCAAAAGACGCTCTGCGCCAGGACTTTGAAGACGCACCGGAGCTCATTCAGAGCGGGCTTTACTGGCACACCTATACAGCTGAATACGACACCCCGGGCGGTGAACCGATTGGCTCGGTGATATCGGCTTATGAGTTTGACGCCAGCCCGCAGGACGTGGCGCTACTACGCAACATCTCCAAAGTATCTGCCGCAGCGCATATGCCGTTTATCGGCTCCGTCGGTCCGAAGTTCTTCCTGAAAGAGTCGATGGAAGAGGTGGCTGCGATCAAAGATATCGGCAACTACTTCGACCGCGCCGAGTACATCAAGTGGAAATCGTTCCGCGACACCGACGACGCCCGCTATATTGGCCTGGTCATGCCGCGGGTGCTGGGGCGTCTGCCGTATGGTCCGGACACCGTACCGGTGCGCAGCTTCAACTACGTTGAGCAGGTGAAAGGCCCGGATCACGAAAAATACCTGTGGACCAGCGCGTCATTCTCCTTCGCCTCCAACATGGTGAAGAGCTTTATCAACAACGGCTGGTGCGTGCAGATCCGTGGTCCGCAGGCGGGCGGGGCGGTGAAAGATCTGCCGATCCACCTGTACGATCTCGGCACCGGCAACCAGGTGAAGATCCCGTCTGAGGTGATGATCCCGGAGACCCGCGAATTTGAGTTTGCGAATCTCGGTTTCATCCCGTTGTCGTACTACAAAAACCGCGACTACGCCTGCTTCTTCTCGGCGAACTCAGCCCAGAAACCGGCCCTGTACGATACTGCCGATGCGACGGCCAACAGCCGCATCAACGCGCGCCTGCCGTACATCTTCCTGTTGTCACGCATTGCCCACTATCTGAAGCTGATTCAGCGCGAAAACATCGGGACCACGAAAGATCGCCGTCTGCTGGAGCTTGAGCTCAACACCTGGGTGAAAGGTCTGGTCACTGAAATGACCGATCCGGGCGATGAACTGCAGGCTTCTCACCCGCTGCGCGACGCAAAAGTGGTGGTGGAAGACATTGAGGACAACCCGGGCTTCTTCCGCGTGCGACTGTACGCCGTACCACACTTCCAGGTGGAAGGTATGGACGTGAATCTGTCGCTGGTGAGCCAGATGCCGAAAGCGAAAGCATAAGGCGGGAGCAGGGATGAAAATTTATCGTCCGCTGTGGAGCGACGGGGCTTTCCTGGCCCCCCAACAGTTTCAGCAGCAGGCCCGCTGGGATGCACACGTTGCAGATACTGTTGCACGAATGGCGCTGGCGCACCCCTGGGGTGTGCTGTGCGCTGAGTTTGACGACAGCGCACTGGCGCTTTCCCGGCTCAATGCCACCCGTCTGATCGTACGCTTTGCTGACGGGACGCTGGTCGACACGGATCTCGCGGATAACCTGCCACCGGTCTGTGATATATCCGCGGTGGTGCAGGAGAGTATGGAGGTGCTGCTGTGCCTGCCATTGCTCAGCGCGAACGGCGGTAATCTGGATGACGGGCGCGACAGTGCCCGTCCGCGCCGCTGGCAGGCAGAACGGGTGACGGTACAGGAGCTTGCCGGACATGAGCGCAGCGATCTGGCTGTACTGCGTCATTCGATGACGCTGCGGCTGTCCACCCAGGAAAACAGCGCTTATCTGACCTGCCCGGTGGCGAGGCTGATCCGCAACGCCCAGGGACAGTGGGTGCGCGATCCCAGCTTTATCCCGCCGCTGCTGTCGCTGGATGCCAGTCCCGTGCTAAACGGTGATCTCAGGGATCTTCTGCACCGCCTGTCGGCCCGACGTAAGCGACTGATGGCAATGCGACGCGAAAGTAATGAGCGGATGGCGGACTTTGCCGTGGCGGATGTGTCGCTGTTCTGGCTACTTCATGCCCTGAACAGTACCGAACCCGTACTGACAGAGTTGCACCAGTCACCGTCTCGTCATCCTGAACTGTTGTACCGGGAGCTGGCGAGGCTGGCGGGCAGTCTGCTGACCTTTTCACTTGAGCATAACGCTGACGATATTCCGCTTTACCGGCATGATGCGCCAGAACAAGTCTTTCCGCCGCTGTTTACCCTGTTGGACAAACTTCTTGAGGCCAGTTTGCCGTCGCGGGTTGTTGCTATCGCGCTGGAGCAGGGCGATGACAGGGAGATCTGGCGTGGCAAGCTGCTCGATGCGCGATTGCGTGAAGGAGCGGATTTTTATCTCTCCGTGCGCTCTTCCATGCCAAACCACGAACTGCAGACCCGCTTCCCGCAGCTTTGTAAAGCTGGTAGCCACGATGATGTTTCCGAGGTGGTGAATATCGCCCTGAGCGGAATGGTGATTAAACCGCTGAGTCACGTCCCTGCGGCGATACCGCTGCGTCTTGAGAACCAGTATTTTGCGCTGGATCTGTCCACAGATGCGGCCCGCGCCATGCTGGAGGCAGGCAACTGCACCTTCTATACACCCGAATCGCTGGGTGAGATAAAACTTGAACTGTTTGCGGTGCTGGGCTCATGAATACCTCTGATACCGAATTGATAAATAGAACTTTTTATCCTGGCTGGCTGATGGTCAGTCAATTACGTAGTGGTCAGGAAATCAAGGACGGCGAAGCGCTCTACCGCCGCGCTTGCCGGTGGGTGAACGATGCCCGTGAGTCTCTGGCGCAGGCCGGGTACAGTGAAACGAGCAGTGAGCGGATGCTGTATGCCTACTGCGCTCTGCTTGATGAAAGCGTGCTCAACCGCGATAAACAGGATGATGGTTATCGTAAATGGCGGAAGGACCCGCTGCAGGCCCGTTTTTTCAGCACCCTGAATGCGGGTGAAGAACTGTGGGAACGTATTCGGACCATCCTGCGCGAGCCCGCGCCGGACGTGGCGGTGCTGACCTGCCTGTACCGCACTCTGCAACTGGGCTTTGTCGGTCAGTACCGGGCGCAGGACGATGAAAGGCGTGAGGATGTGGTGCGCGCGCTCAGCGAGCGGGTTCCGCCGTTTACTCTTACGCAGGACGCGCCTGTTATTGTCAGGGCATCCGGCCTGCGTAGCGGACGCTGGATTTACTGGCTCGGTTGGGCGGCAGGCATTGTGGTGCTGGCGGCGTTGTGGCTGACGCTCTCCTCTGTGCTGGCGCAGATGGTGTCGCAAATAGCCGGGCGGGGATAAGGGATGCGTGAATTTCCCCGTGTGTTGCTGACCATGTTTGCAACAGTTCTGGCGCTGTGGCTGGTGATGGGTTACTGGCCACTTTCCCGTGGAAGCCGGTTTGCATTTTGCCTCGGTATTTCATTGATTTGCGTTGCGATGCTGTGGAGTCAATGGCGACGGTTTCAGCACGATAATGAAGTCAGCCCACATCCTGAAGAGAACCTCCTGCCGCCGGAAGAGTTTAAGGGTGCGGTGATAGTGGTCTGTGGTGATACCGCTTCCCTGTTTCCTGCGGAAACGGTATATCGTGAAACGCGTCAGGGCTGGTATCTGCGGGCAGAGAGTATAGAACAACTGCCGTTGCTGGCGCAGCGCCTGTCTACCATGCGCCCGGCACTGGTGCCACAGGTCTCCGTACTGCTGGCGGTGACACCGGAACAGCACAATGCGGAAGAGACACTGGCGCAGTCCCTGACGGGCTGGCGACGGAGCATTGCGCAGTGCCGGGGCTGGCTGAACGGACTGCCACCCGTATGGAGTGTGGTTTGGGTATCACCGCCGGACGGTGGGTCTCCTGAAAACGGGAGCTGGTTTACCGTGACACCGGACTTACCGGGTATCCGGGTACGGCAGAACAACCATGTCCCGCTCCCGGTTGATGACTGGCAGCGGGAGGCGTCAGACAACACCTCGCGCTTCTGTCAGGCGCTCTGGCTGGACAGCGTGCTGGCCCTGACTGAGCGTCATGTGATCCGTCCGCTCGGGAGCCGACAGGGAGAGCTGCCGGCTTTGAAACTCTGTGCCGCCGGTATCTGCCTGGCGCCAGTCACCGCCGTTGCGAACAATCTCTGGCAGCAACAGATAACGGAAACCACCACGCTCTCTCCGGCTTGCGTTCCTAAGCCTGTGCCGGAGGTTCTCTCCCTCCCGGATGTTCTTCTACCGTATTTGCCGCACCGTCAGGGCATCAGCCGCCGAATGCAGGATATAGGTCTGGCAGCTGGTATCTGTTTTGTGTTCATCGTACTGGCGATGCTGGCGTCTTTTATTAACAACCAGCGCCTTGTGCGTAGCGTCGGGGACCATCTTGCCGTTTATCACCGCCTCAGCGGCACGCCAGTCGCGCCAAAACAGCAGGCGCAACACCGTCTTCGCGCCGACAGCCACCAGCTGGATGACTGGCAGCGTCGCGGTGAACCGCCGCGCTACGGGTTGGGACTGTACCAGGGCATGCATCTGATACCACTTGTGGAAGCGGCCATTAATGACTGGGCGCCGCCGCCACCGCCACGTCCGGTGATAAAGAAAATAGTGCAGGGGCCGCAGACCATCCGCCTCGACAGTATGTCTCTCTTTGACACCGGCAAATGGGCGCTGAAACCCGGATCTACCAGGCTACTGGTGAACTCCCTGGTCGGGATTAAGGCGAAGCCCGGCTGGCTTATCGTGGTGGCGGGCCATACCGACAGCGTGGGTGATGAAAAATCCAACCAGTCGCTTTCCTTGAAACGCGCCGAATCTGTTCGCGACTGGATGCGCGACACCGGCGACGTGCCGGAGAGCTGTTTTGCGGTGCAGGGCTACGGCGAAAGCCGACCCGTCGCCACCAACGACACGACAGAAGGCCGCGCGCTTAATCGCCGTGTCGAAATCAGTCTGGTACCGCAGGCAAATGCCTGTCAGTTACCGGGCAACACCCCTGCGTCATCTCAGGATGATGACGTATCAAAAAATGAAATGGAGTAATTAACATGGCAATTCCAGTTTATCTGTGGCTGAAGGATGACGGCGGCGCGGACATTAAAGGTTCCGTAGACGTGAAGGACCGTGAAGGCAGCATCGAGGTGGTCGCGCAGGAGCACAATCTGTACATCCCGACCGACAATAACACCGGCAAGCTGACCGGCACGCGTATCCACACCCCGTTCCTGTTCACCAAGGAAATCGACTCCTCCAGCCCGTACCTGTACAAGGCGGTGACCACCGGTCAGACCCTGAAGTCTGCGGAATTCAAGTGGTACAAAATCAACGATGCGGGTCAGGAAGTGGAGTACTTCAACACGAAACTAGAGAACGTGAAGGTGGTGAAGGTCAACCCGCTGATGCACGACATCAAGGATCCCTCCAAAGAGAAACACAACCATCTGGAACAGATTGAGCTGCGCTACGAAAAAATCACCTGGACCTATAAAGACGGCAACATCATTCATTCCGATTCCTGGAATGAACGCGCTACTGCCTGATTTCCTGAGCAGACGGTTCTCCGTCTGCTTTTTTTGCTGAGTACCTGGTCCTCCGGGTATTCAGCAAAGAAAAAAACAATCTGCCAGCCTGACCGAATGCGCTTTGGGTTCCTTAAATGAGGAAAAGCGACGGGCGGTAGCGTGTCCGGAACTGATAAAGAGAGAATCTCATGGAAAATCCAGCCATCCTGTTACGTCGTCTTAATCCTTATTGTGCCCGTGCGATGGAGGGCGCTGCCTCCCTGTGCCAGACCCGGGCCCATGCGGAAATCTTGCCTGAGCACTGGCTGCTGAAACTGCTGGAGCAGGGCGAGGGCGATCTGACGGTACTGGCGCGGCGCTATGAATGGGATATGGACGCCATCTGGCAGGATTTGCTGGTGTTCATGGATTCACTGCCGCGCTCAGTGCGCAGCCGTCCGCAGCTTTCGGACGCGGTGCAGTTGTTAATGCAGGATGCCTGGCTGCGCGCCTCGCTGGCAGGGGAGGAGCACATTCGCAGCATTCACCTGCTGATGGCGCTGGTGGAAAAACAGAGTCTGGCCCGCTGCGATGGTCTGTGGCCGCTGTTAACGCTGGCCCAGAGTCAGCTGGAGCGTTTACGTCCATTGCTGGATGCGCAGTCGGACGAGCGACCGGAGGTGCAGCAGGAGGCTGAGATGACGCAGGGCGGTGAGGTGGAATTTATCGGCCGGCCGGTTGATGCCGGAGTAAAAGAAGGGGAACTGAATCCGGCCCTGCAGAACGCGTTGGATAAGTTCACCCTCGACGTCACCGCCCGCGCTCGCGAGGGTAAAATCGACCCGGTGTTTGGCCGGGATAATGAAATCCGCCAGATGGTGGACATTCTCTCAAGACGCCGCAAGAACAACCCGATTCTGGTAGGCGAGCCGGGTGTCGGCAAGACCGCGCTGGTGGAGGGGCTGGCGCTGCGCATTGCGGAAGGCAATGTGCCGGATGCGCTTAAACCTGTTTCGGTGCGCACCCTTGACCTTGGCCTGCTGCAGGCGGGTGCAGGTGTGAAGGGTGAGTTCGAACAGCGGCTGAAAAACATCATAGACGCGGTGCAGCAATCGCCACTGCCGGTTCTCCTTTTCATTGACGAGGCCCACACCATTATCGGCGCAGGCAATCAGGCGGGCGGGGCGGATGCAGCCAACCTGCTGAAACCGGCCCTGGCCCGCGGTGAACTGCGCACCATCGCCGCCACCACCTGGAGCGAGTACAAGCAGTACTTCGAACGCGATGCTGCCCTGGAGCGCCGCTTCCAGATGGTTAAGGTTGACGAGCCGGACGACGACACCGCCTGCCTGATGCTCCGGGGGCTAAAATCCCGCTATGCGCATCACCACGGGGTGCACATTACGGATGAAGCCGTTAGAGCCGCCGTTATCCTCTCCAGGCGTTACCTCACCGGCCGTCAGCTGCCGGACAAGGCGGTGGACCTGCTGGACACCGCCTCGGCGCGTATTCGCATGAGCCTTGACACTGTGCCGGAACCGCTAACCCGGATGAAGGCGCAGCTCACGGCCCTGGCGATGGAAAAGCAGGCCCTGCTGGAGGATATGGCGGTGGGTCACGCCACCCATGGAGAGCGCCTGGCCGCCATCGAACAGGACGAAATCAACATTATCCTGCAGCTCGACGCGCTGGAAACGCAGTACGGCCAGGAGCTGAAACTCACAGAAGAACTGCTCGCCTGCCGCGCGGATATCTCGCGTCAGGCGGAGATTGCCGACCTGCAACAGCAACTGAGAGAAGTTCAGCAGGGTAACCCGTTGCTTGGGCTGGACGTGGACACGCGTACTGTCGCCACCGTCATTGCCGACTGGACCGGCGTGCCGCTCTCTTCATTAATGAAGGATGAGCAGACGGAACTGCTGAGTCTGGAAGCCAGTCTGAGCAAACGTGTGGTGGGCCAGGATGCCGCGCTGAACGCTATTGCGCAGCGCCTGCGCGCCTCAAAAACCGGGCTTGCGCCGGAGAATGGCCCGCAGGGTGTGTTCCTGCTGACCGGTCCAAGCGGCACCGGCAAAACCGAAACCGCGCTGGCGCTTGCCGATGAACTGTTCGGCGGCGAGAAATCCCTTATCACCATCAATCTCTCCGAATACCAGGAGCCGCACACCGTCTCCCAGCTCAAGGGGGCGCCTCCGGGCTACGTCGGCTACGGCCAGGGCGGCATCCTCACCGAAGCGGTACGCAAGCGTCCATACAGCGTGGTGCTGCTGGACGAAGTGGAAAAGGCGCACCGGGACGTGATGAACCTGTTCTATCAGGTCTTTGACCGCGGTTTTATGCGCGACGGCGAGGGGCGGGAAATCGACTTCCGTAACACGGTGATTTTGATGACTTCCAACCTCGGCAGCGACCCTATCATGCAGATGCTGGAAGAGCAGCCGGAAGCCACCGAAGGTGACCTGCACGAACTGCTGCGCCCGTTGCTGCGCGACCACTTCCAGCCCGCATTGCTGGCGCGTTTCCAGACCGTGATTTACCGTCCGCTGGCACAAGCCGCAATGCGCAGCATCGTCGGTATGAAGCTGGCACAGGTGAGCTCACGTCTGCAACGACACTACGGAATGACGACGGAGATAGGCGAAAGCCTGTACGACGCGCTGACCGCCGCCTGCCTGCTGCCGGATACCGGGGCGCGCAATATCGACAGCCTGCTTAACCAGCAGATACTGCCGGTGCTGAGCCAGCAATTGCTAACGCATATGGCGGTGGGGCAAAAGCCACGGCACCTGATCCTTGGCTGGGATGAAGAGGAGGGGATTGTGATTGAGCTACGGCAGGGAAGTGAGTGATGACTATCCATGATAAAAAAAAGAAAACTGAGCAAAAAGAAGAGAAAGAAGGCTCACTGCGGTTACTGACGACAGGGGAAGTTGAACTGGCGAAGTCGGTATTCAGATCGACGATCCCGTATCATAAGGTTTGGATCCATCATGACAGCTATCTTCCCTTTGGGCTACAGAACAAAAATACGGCTATGGCACCAAATGGAGAAATTTATTTCCGTGAGCATTACCGGGAAGATTATTCGCTCAGTGTTCCTTTCTATAAACATATGTTTATTCATGAAATGGTTCATGTCTGGCAGCGGGAAAAGGGAATGAATGTCATCGGTCGGGGACTGGTGAGTTGGGCGGTGAGTTATCGTTATGTTTTGGATGGACGACTCTTAAGTGAATATTCTATGGAACAGCAGGCACAGATTATCTCTGACCATTTTATTCTGCTTTCGGAGGGATACACAAAATGGTGTGGGCTCCGGGATCATCATGTCATTACACTTGATGGGAATATCAGTGAGCCGGTGCTTGAGAAGCAGTATGAAAATACGTTGCGGGGGTTTCCATGGTAAGCATGATCCGGCAACATTATTTTTCAGCCTTTTTTTTATTATTCTGTCTCCCTGTGCTTACTGGTTGTCCTGGAGACCGATGGCGATTCGACGAAGAAACAACAGTCAGTACAAGAGGAGGAGATATCTGTTTTGATATACCGGATGCAGAGGATTATCAACCGGTAAATATTGCTATTAATCCGCGCGGGACGCTACCACGTGAAAAGAAAATTATCTTTCTCCCACCCCTCAGGGTAGAAAAGGGTCAGTTATGCCTTCCTCCCTCTTTCTATCATTTTCCGGAAAAAGGGCAGTTCATCATTTCCTATGTACTGCAATCAAAACGCCATAAAGACACGCCACGAAGAATGGTCTCTGGAGTGGAAATTAGCCGTGGGTGCATTTTCAATATTCCTCTTACGGATATGGAGATAATACGGCCCTATAGCGAAATGAAAAATACTGATATTACGCCTGTTCAGGGCAACCATGCTGGATCCTGTGAATACCCCTATACCTCAGATCCTCTTAATTAAATTCATGGAATGAAAATAATGACTTTAAAAGACTCTCTGCAAAACGCTCTTGCGACGCCGGGAACCCTGAACCGTTATCGCCTTGATATTCCCTCCTGTACCTGGCCGCTGGATGTTGAAGAGTTCAGTGGTATGGAAGGGATGAGCCGGATATACGCCTATGACATCATATTTACCAGCACTAACAGGCAGCTTGACGCCAGCGAGTTTTTACGTAAACCCGCAACCCTGACGATGGGGGCCGGGTTACTGGAGGTGTTGCCTGAGCAAAAAAAGGTCCACGGCGTCATCACGGATTTCAGACGTATCTCCGGCTCTGCCGACCAGACGCTGTACCGCATCACCCTGAAACCTTTTATATCCTTGCTGGACAGGCAGTTCCGCTCCCACCGTTTCTTTGTCAATAAATCAGTGCCGGAGGTGGTGGAGCTGATACTGCAGGAGCACGGTCTGCACGGCTGGGAATATGAATTTAATCTTAAACAAAACTACCCGAAGCGTGAGCAGATAAACCAGTACCAGGAGAGCGACCTGGCTTTCATCCAGCGTCTGCTGGCTGAGGTGGGGATTTTTTATTTCTTCACCTTGCAGGAAGACGCACAAAGCGAGGTGGTGCATTTTGCCGATGCGCAGCGGTCGCTGATGTTTGGTAAAACCCTGCCAGTCAACAGCCCGTCAGGGATGAGCGACAACGGTGCTGAATCGGTGTGGGGACTGAATGTTACCCATAATGTGGTGGAAGCCAGTGTCACAGCCCGGGATTACAACCACCGTGATGCACAGAGCATATTGCAGTCTGCGCCTGCGGATATGACCCATGGGGACGGCGAAGGGGTGACTTATGGCGATGCCTATCACTACCGTCTACGTCATCTTGCGCGTGGCGACAAAATCGACCCGCAGGCGGAGACTGCCAACTTTTATGCCCGCCTCGATCATGAACGTTTTATGGCAGACCAGTCGCAAATTACAGGCCACAGCACTGCGGCGTGGCTGGCTCCCGCTCAGGTTCTGACCATTACCGACAATTTGCCTCCAACCCTGCCAGCTCTATTACAGGAACCGGTGCTGCTCATCAGCACGCATTTTACCGCCAGCCGCAAGAGCGCTCTTCAGGTAGATATTTTTGGCGTGCCATACAGCGAAACGGTGTGCTGGCGTCCGCCGCTACTGCCGCGCCCCAAGGTGACGGGCACCATGACGGCGCGCGTCACCAGCGCTAAAGCCAATGATATCTATGCCTGGCAGGATGCCTCCGGCCTGTACCGGGTGAAATTCGATGCTGACCGGGACGGTAAGGCGCAGGGGCAGGAGAGCATGCCGGTGCGTCTCGCCAAACCTTACGGTGGCGACGTGTACGGCTTCCACTTTCCACTGATCCAGGGAACGGAGGTGGCGATCGCGTTCCATGAGGGCGACCCTGACAGGCCGTATATCGCCCATGCGCTGCACGACTCGCGGCATGTTGACCACGTAACGGAGAAGAACAGCACGCGCAATGTAATCCGCACGCCGACCAATAATAAGCTGCGGATGGAGGACAAGCGCGGCGAGGAGCATATCAAGCTCAGCACCGAATATGGCGGCAAGACGCAGCTGAACCTGGGACATAATGTGGATGCGTCGAGGGGATTACGGGGAGAAGGTGCTGAGCTGCGCACCGATGACTGGGTCACAATAAGAGGGGGGAAAGGGATCTTTCTCAGTGCCGATGCTCAGCCGAAAGCACAGGGACAGATGTTGGATATGAACGCGGCGATCGCTCAATTACAGGGTGCGTTGCAACTGGTGACAGCGCTAGCGCAGAGTGCGAGTGTATCAGGTGCGCTGGAAGCCGATATAGCTTCTCAACAGCAGCTTGGCAATATGCTTGCACAGTTAAAAGATGCGGGGCTACTGGCTTCCGCTCCGGCGGGTATTGGTCTGGTTACACCGAAAACTATTCAGCTTTCCGCAGGCCATACTCTGACCGCGACAGCGGGTGGGAATGCGGATATAAGTATAATTAAGAAGTTTACAGTTGCGGCAGGTGAAGCTATCAGTTTGTTTGCCCAGAAAATGGGAATGAAGTTATTTGCCGCCAAAGGTACCGTGGATATTCAGGCACAGACCGGTGCTCTGCGTCTTCAATCTAATAAGACAATGAACATTAATAGTGTCAGTAGTGAAATTGTACTGAACGCTGCTCAGGGTATTACGCTGACCAGTAAAGGTGGGGCGTATATCAAAATCAAAGATGGCTCGGTGGAAATTGGTGCACCAGGTAAAATAAATCTAAAAAGTGCAAATATTTTATGGGGAGGCAGTGCTTCATTAGAACAGGCACTTTCTCCAGTATCGGTTAGCGATCCTGAATTTCATAATCCGATGAATGGGGGGTTCAGGATTCTGGATACATCCACTAAACAGCCTAAGCCTTATGTGCCTTACCGTATCGAAACTGCGGACGGAAAACTTATCCGGGGAGTGACGGATGAAAATGGCATAACACAATCTCATTATGGCCTCGATCCAGACTCAATTAATTTG
Organism: Leclercia sp. GHBNCSD; assembly: GCF_055805075.1. Lineage (NCBI taxonomy): Bacteria > Pseudomonadati > Pseudomonadota > Gammaproteobacteria > Enterobacterales > Enterobacteriaceae > Leclercia > Leclercia sp. GHBNCSD. The sequence goes on from NZ_JBQVYO010000001.1 coordinate 4,031,476, forward strand.
TTTTTTGAGTAAAGGGACTGACAAAAATGAACGGAAAAAGTGAACCTGTAGCACAAAATACACTAAGCAAGAAAAATGGTAATGCTGTGGATGTGTACCACGCTTCTGCCACTGTTTATTTTAGACCGGATACTGAAGAACTGATAATCCTTGCTGAAGAGGCCTGCGATGATTTTGATCGTCACTGGGGTGAGTTACTGTCAGCAGTGAATGATGTACATGAGGCTGGTAAGGCCTACTCTTCAGCTGTTGAAAATTATGGCAATGCATTCAGTACCCCTTCCGAAAACGCTGCGGAATTTGAGCTTGAGGACAGTGCTACAACGCAGCAAAAAATTCTGGATGAGAAAAAAGCTGCGTTGCGGGACAAACTGGGAGACTTCACTCCGGCAGGCTATGAGACCGTTGTCGAACTGATACCGGTTATTACAAAGAAGAAGCACGGGCGGCGCTCCGGCCCCGGTAGTAAATATGTGTACGTAAAAAAGGGATACTACGACCAGTTGGGAGCCGGAAAGAAACATACCGTTTCACTCAAGGCAAAAGACAAAGCCTCTGCTGCCGAAAGCATTTTTATTTATGATATAAACGGTAACCGGAAAGGTATTGATACCCAAAAGCTAAAAGAACAGCTCACGAAAGCAGAATTTCCGAAACCTGATACCAGTATTGAGTTATTCAGCCTGGATAAAGAAGATATCGGAGAAATCGATAAAACGCTGACAGACTGGGCGGATTGCTGGAATAATAGCCTGATTGTTGACGGGAAAGAAATTGGTAATCATGTTGATGTGTCTGCCGGTGCACAATTCATGCGCTTTACTGCCAACGCTGGTGCCAGCGGAGAATGGGATGCCAAAGATGGAAAGTTATCTATAAAAGGAGAAGCTTCCGCTGTTCTTGCTATTGCACAAGGCTCTGCCAGTGCAACCTATTACCTTCCTGACCGCGTGGGCTGGCCGCTGGCGTACACACCTGAAAACGCTGATATTCTGAATATGGGCATGCTTCGCCTGTATTTAGAAACCGAACTGATTGGATTTGTTGGTGCCTCTGCCCAGATAGAAAGCCAGTTACAGGTCACCACAATTGGTGCAAAACAGATTCTGATGGGAAAACGCGATCCCGAAAATACCCTTCCTCGTTTTAATGAGCGTCGTATTTCCGGCAAGGCATTCCACAAGAAGATGAAGGAAGGCGATGAAGGTGTAACCAGCAGCGCCGAGCTATTTGGCGGGGCGAAAGTAGAAGCTGGTCTGAAGGGCGGTGTTCAGTGGTTAAAGCCTGTTGCCGCGACAGCGTACCAGGGAAAAATGGGAGAGGAGGCAAAAGCTGCCGCTGAATACGTTGATTTTTGTACCATAGGCTCCAGCATTACCGGTATGGCTGGCCTGGGGGGAGGGGCAACCTTTTATTGTACATTCTTGAACGGTAAGTTTTGCTTTAAAATCGCAGCCAGCTTGTGTTGTGGTCTTGGAGCCAAAGGGGCTTTTTTATGCGAGGTGGGTTACGAAAAGCTGGCAGATTTCGGTGCCTGGCTGGCCTATCAGCTATATGGGCTGGATTATCATTTCTTTGAATTGATTGTCGAGGATGCATTTAAAGCGTATAGCAAAATATGTGTCATGCTGATTTCTGATATGAAGGATAAGGTTGTACAGTTGCTTGATAAAATAGACACGATGGTTGACACTATTCGTACTACTTTTAAAGAGTTCCAGGAAGATATGACTGATGGAGTCAATGCATCTTCAAAGCGAAACCAACTTGCAAAAGAATTAAACACCATTCCTGAAAGGTTATTGAGTTTTACTCCCGAAGCAAAGGGGAACTTATTGTATTTGCTTACACGACATGGGTTCTGGGATCATGTTGATATTAACAATCGAGGTGATGGCTTTATTCCGGATATTTATCATGACCGCAAGAAAGCTATTATCAATATTCTGTCTACTATCCAGACCAGACGTGAATGGACAAAAGTGATGACCCACTGTTCGAAGGATGGAACGGATCTGGCGTTGTCGCATCCGATGAGTGAGGACGCACTGGTATCCTGGCAGGAATCCGAGCTTCGGACCTTTTTACAGGAAGGCCTGAACCGTGATGATGAGCTGGACATCATTAAGTCCCGCATTCGTGATCAGGTCGCGTGGGGCTATGCTCTGGCAATGAACAATACCTACGATTATAAACTGGCGCAGGGCACTAACCCGTTATATCCCCGGATGGGGGAATTTGGCCCACTCTCTGATAATCAGGCACTGGCCTGAGGAGTGATATCTGTGAATAAATTACTTAGCATAATAATATCTGTGTTGTTGTTAACTGCTTGTGATAAACCGGAATCCTCGAAAAATGATAAAAAGGTGAACCAGGCAGAACTAAATAACTTTATTAAAAATATAAAAACAAACCTGGTTTTTGTCGAAGGCGGTGGTTTTGAAATGGGGGACTTTGGCGAGAAGCTATATGGCGGTCAGATTGACCCTTATCCGGACAGCAAACCCCTGCACAGGGTGGAACTGACCAGCTACTCAATGAGCAAATTCAAAATCAGTAACCGGGATTATCATCTGTTTCTGGATTATCATCACCACTCAGTAAGAGAAGTGCGCGCTGCATTGAAGGATGATTGGACAGAGTATAACAGTACGCCCGAAACACCCGTCAGAATTGACTGGTATGAGGCGGCAGATTACTGCGCCTGGTTGGGGAAAATGACGGGCCTGCCTTTCTCCCTGCCAACTGAAGCGCAGTGGGAGTACGCCGCCCGAAGCCGCGGACAATTTATAGTTTTACCCACCAATACGGGCAAAGCAGACATTGAATTTCACAGCGGAGGAAAAGATCGTGGAATAAACATAAGTACCAGTTACGATCGAAAATTATTCGCAAGAAAGAATAATACGCATCTTGAAGAATTATCAAATGTACCGGGTGATGCTTATCCGCCCAACCCCCTTGGTATCTACGATATGACCGGAAACGGCTTCGAATGGGTCAGCGACTGGTATGATCCTGATTATTATAAAAACTCACCCACCAAGGATCCTCAGGGACCTGAAAAGCCTGAATTCGAATATGACGGAAAGGGATATCAGAAAGTCATGAGATCTTCAAACAGCTATAACGGAATAACAGGTTCTACAGTGGGACGAACCTTTCGTTCTCCGCGTGTTCCTGAAGACAGTATTCCACCCAGTCAAACAGCACGTTGTGTGGTCAACTCTCCCGTTTCCGTCAATAACTAGTTTTTTACAGAAAGGCCTGAACCGTGATGATGAGCTGGACATCATTAAGTCCCGCATTCGTGATCAGGTCGCGTGGGGCTATGATCTGGCAATGAATAATACCTTCGATTATAAACTGGCGCAGGGCACTAACCCGTTATATCCCCGGATGGGTGAATTTGGCCCACTCTCTGATCATCAGGCACTGGCCTGAGGAATGATATCTGTGAAAAAATTACTTAGCATAATAATATCTGTGTTGTTGTTAACTGGTTGTGATAAACCGGAATCGCCGGAAAATGATAAAAAGGTGAGCCAGGCAGAACTAAATAACTTTATTAAAAGTATAAAAACAAACCTCGTTTTTGTCGAAGGCGGTGATTTTGAAATGGGGGACTTTGGCGAGAAACTATATGGCGGTCAGATTGACCCTTATCCGGACAGCAAACCCCTGCACAGGGTGGAACTGACCAGTTACTCAATGAGCAAGTTCAAAATAAGTAATAGTGATTTTGATTTTTATATTCTTTATAATTATTTAACGAAGAGAGCAGTCACCAAAGCTTATAAAAAAATGTGGTCTGATTTTAATTCGACGCCTCAAACACCAGCTCAAATTGACTGGTATGAGGCGGCAGATTACTGCGCCTGGCTGGGGAAAATGACGGGCCTGCCTTTCTCCCTGCCAACCGAAGCGCAGTGGGAGTACGCCGCCCGAAGCCGCGGACAATTTGTGGTTTTACCCACCAATACGGGCAAAGCAGACATTGAATTTCACAGCGGCGGAAAAAACAGGGGCATCAATCTTGGTACTGAATTTGACAGGCAACAATATGCCTTAAAAAGTGGAACCCATCTGAGGTCTTACTCCAGCTTACCGGGTGATGCTTTTCCACCCAACCCCCTTGGTATCTACGACATGGCCGGAAACGGCTTCGAATGGGTCAGTGACTGGTATGATCCTGATTATTATAAAAACTCACCCACAAAGGATCCTCAGGGACCTGAAAAACCTGAGTTCAAATACAAAGGAAAGGGATATCAGAAAGTGGCGAGGTCTTCAGATACCTACAATGGAATAGTTGGTTCAACAGTGGGACGAACCTTTCGTTCACCGCGTGTTCCTGAAGACAGTATAGTTTTACCTAACCAAACAGCACGTTGTGTGGTCAACCTTTCTGAACCAGTCGAGCATTAATTTTGCAGGTAGATTTTTATGCATTCGTATTAATGAAAAAACTCCCCTGGCGGAACCGTTCTTGAGCGAGTTCGGGTGTCAGGGACAGATCATTAAAAATTGTTTTATTGAACAGTGGTTTTTCTGGTTTATTAATCAGTTGCGCGAGCTGTGATCTGAGTCAATACCCGACAATCAAAGCGGGGATAAGTACAGGCCGAGTTGGTTTCAAGAAACAAGCGCAATGGGGAAGGCGCAAGGAGTTTAGTTTCGGAAAATCATGGGGAATAAAAACGGATGGTACGATTGGAGAACAACACTCTGATGAATTTAGTAACGCAGATAGAAAAACCCTGTTTTTGAGGTGATTAATAAATCCGGTTGGTGGATCGAAAAAAGCTTTGTTGGTAAGTATTGTTTCAATTTGGCTTGGTCGATTCTTATATTGATAGTCTTATTCGGGACGATGTATTTTCTGGCATAAGGAGGGATTATGCATGGTGTTATTCGTATTTATGATAAAACTACCCATGGTGGCACCGTACTTGAAGGTAGTTCCGGTGTGAAATTTATGGGGCTGGAAGTAGCCTGCCTAATGGATAAAGTATTCTGTCCCGTACATGGCGAGACTTATATTATAGAGGGTGATGAAGGCTCAAAGATTAATGGAAAGCCAGTTGCTCTGCATGGTCATCGTTGTGGCTGTGGTTGTACGTTGATTTCTTCATTACCCAATGCCGGAAAGCGCTAATTTATGCCAGTTGATCTTAAACAAAACCCGAAGATGAAGCAGCTACCTCTTCCTCCGGATAAGTCGCGCTGGTTAATTGTAATTGCATTATGTGTGGTTGCGGGGGCAACACTGGCGCTTTATCTCTGGCCCAGGGGGCTATCCACGCATTCTGCCTGGTTCTGGTACTGTACGCTGGTGACCCCTTTCGCTTTTGGGCTGGCAGGTTACATTATCCGGTTGCGGCACTATGAGAACAAACGCGATCGCATACTTTGGTGGAATCATTTACATCAGAAACAGTATGACGAGCAAATTATTCTGGGTCAACGAGCAGTTGGCGTACTGGGAATGAGCTATGTTACACCGATTGCCAGTAACAAACTTGTTGTAGCGCTTTTACGAGGTGGGACAGCCCTTCAGACACAGTATTCTCTGACCCACCAGTCTGTGCTGACTACGGCCTCACTTTCTCCTCCATTAACAATATTCCTTGAAACAGGATATCAGTCACGGCTTGAGTCATTACTTAAACATGTTGTCAGCCAACTGAATGCTGAGTTGCTTCAGTTTACCGGTAATCTGTCTGTCCGCCTTCTTCATGATGGCACGCTGGACAATGAACATATTCTCGATATCTGGCAAAAGATATTTCCGGCATCAGTTGCTGTACATAGAGTCAATATTGTTAAGCATAACGATGGAGTGATGTGGATAGATGAATGGCTTGACAGGAAAGATGCATCGCTTGTTCTTTCCATTGAGATCAATTTGTTTCTCCAGCCCCGCAATCAACAAGCGGAATCAGTATCTGCCCTATTGCTGGCATCTCCCTCATGGCTGGAGCGGCAGCACACAAAGCCGCAAATTTGGATACATCGTCCGGTTGTTGTTGATAGAAATGACGAATCTGTTACTGATGTGGCTTGCTGGGGAAAGATGATCCCCGATTCACCCTGGTATTTATGGCGCTCGCAGGTAAATGGCGATGTGCTGGTTAACCTTCTTCAATCAATGGATAAGCAGGGCTATTTGAAAGGAAAGAAAGGAGAAATGATTTTGGATGATGTTTTTGGCAAACCGGGGACGGCTGTAGGCAACATCATGTTAATTTGCGCTTGTGAGCACGCTACTGTTTCAGGGTTGGCTCAATGGCTGATAGCTGACGCTAAAACCATACAAATGGTGATTGTCCGTCCCGCTTAATCTTACGCAAAGGAAAGCGATGTGAAAAAGAAAAAGCGCCTCAGTTCATGGTTAATTATCCTGCTGATTGTGGTCGTCGGTGGCTTTCTTATCTGGATTGAAAACCCTCTCGTTCATCTTATTACTACAGAGGAAAAACTGGCTTTATCGCTGGCTGTAGCTGGTGCTTGTTTATTTATTCTTTTCTTTGACGATGTATTTGCCCGGCTGGGGCAGTGGTTCATCTCACAGAGCTTTATCCAGCAACTCCGGGAATTGTCAGGCAAAAGACCTCATCGGGACGATTTATTATCTGCTCAAGTGGGCAAATACAATGAGGAGCTCAAGAGTATTCGTCTGTATCTTCGCCATATTTACGGTCGCACATGGTCACGCAAAACCCGTATTTTGCTCGTTACCGGAAGCGTGGTTGATATTGAGCGGCTCACCCCAAAACTCACGCAGGAACTCTGGCAGGAAGATCAGGGAACACTGTTGCTGTGGGGGGGTGATCCGGCGACCCATCTGGATTCCGACTGGCTGATTGCTCTACGTAAACTGCGCCGTCGCCCCGCGGACGGTATGGTTTGGGTGACGTCAGGTCTGGACAGACTGCCAGATATAGAGGGCAGCGCGAGTCCCGCACTCTCACTGGACACCATGGATTTACTATCCCATGCCCTGAGCCGCCGCTATGTAGTCTTGGGCTGGAAACTTCCCCTGTATGTCTGGTCGCTGCATTCCTGTTCCGGTGACCAGCCGGGACGCATCACTCAGCCAGTGGGCTGCCTGTTGCCCGCAAAATGCTCTCCGCAGACGCTCGCCGCACAACTGGCCGGATTGATACCGCACCTGACCGGGCAGGGGATACAGCAGGCATGCACTGACCCACAATATCATTTCCTGCTCAGCCTGGCCGACCAGCTTACCCGTAAACCGGAAACGGTAGCGGAGCCGTTATCAGTGCTGGTTAATCCGTACCGTCCGCTGCCGCTGGCCGGCGTGGTCTTCAGCCCGGCGACTGTCGGCGGTGAACGCAGCGTGAAACATCACTGGGGACGTGATAACCGCTGGGATATCATTCAGGATTCTGTTCTCTCTTTACCCGCTGGACTACAGGCGCAGAAAACGGGGTTTTCCTGGACGAAGGCATATGCCCTCACCGCTGCTGCTCTGCTCCTCCTTTGGGGCGCGTCGATGGCTGTCTCATTTATTGCAAACCGCAGTCTGGTGGCAACTGCACAGGAGCAACTGCAGAAGGCGTCGGCAGAAAAGCAGCCGCCGGTAGCACATTTGCAGGCCCTGACTGAACTACAGAAGACCCTTGCCCGGCTGGAATACCGCTCACGGCACGGCGTACCCTGGTACACCCGTGGCGGCCTGAGCCAGAACAATGCTCTGCTGTCGGCACTCTATCCGCGCTACGGGGAACTGGCACAGCCGCTATTGCGCGATGCGGCTGCAAAGCATCTTCACCAGGAGCTGTATGCATTCGTGCAACTCCCTCCAGAAAGCCCGCTGCGTGAAAGGCTGGCAAAATCCGCTTACGATCAGTTAAAGCTGTACCTGATGCTCGCACGTCCGGAAAAAATGGACGCCGCGTGGTTCTCCGCCACGCTGATGCGTAACTGGCCGCAGCCTTCAGGCTCAACCAGCAGTATCTGGCAGGGCAGTGGGCCATCGTTGCTGGAATTTTACGGTGCCAGCCTTGCGTCACATCCTCAGTGGCGTTTGCATGCCGACGATATGCTGGTGAGCCAGGCTCGCACTCTGTTAATAGGCCAGATGGGGAGGCGCAACAGCGAGTCCACGCTCTACCAGAAGATGCTCGCTCAGGTGGCGAACCAGTATGCCGATATGCGTCTGGCGGACATGACCGGTGACACAGACGCCGAGCGCCTGTTCACCACCGATGAGGTGGTACCGGGCATGTTTACCCGACAGGCCTGGGACGAAGCGGTACTGCCCGCCATCGATAAGATAGTAAAGGAACGTCGCGAAGAAATGGACTGGGTGCTGAGTGACAGCCAGCAACGCATGACGCAGCAGGTCTCGCCGGAGGCGCTGAAACAACGCCTGACGGCACGCTATTTCGCGGATTACAGCGGCGCCTGGCTGGATTTTCTCAACAGCCTGCGGCTTCGAAAAACTGCCACCCTGTCAGATGCCATTGACCAACTCACCCTGATGGCGGATGTCCGTCAGTCGCCTCTGGTGGCGCTGATGAACACGCTTAACGTTCAGGGACGTACCGGTGAGACCGGCGAGGCGATAGCGGATTCACTGGTTAAATCTGCAAGAAACCTGCTCGACAGTAATAAACAGCCGGTCATTGACCAGAGCCGGGGGACACACGGTCCGCTGGATGCCACCTTCGGGCCGGTGCTGGCGCTGATGGACAATCGCGAGGGGGGAACACAGACCAGCAGTCTGAACCTGCAGACCTTCCTCACCCGCGTCACTCAGGTGCGCCTGCGCCTGCAGCAGGTGACCAATGCCACCGACCCACAGGCAATGACCCAGGCGCTGGCGCAGACGGTGTTCCAGGGTAAGGCGGTGGATTTAACCGAAACCCGCGATTACGGCAGTCTGGTGGCGGCGGGGCTCGGCCAGGAGTGGAGTGGTTTCGGGCAGACGGTATTTGTGCGTCCGATGGAGCAGGCCTGGCAACAGGTACTGACGCCTGCAGCAGAAAGCCTTAACTCGCAGTGGCAAAGTGCAGTGGTAAATGACTGGAATACGGCTTTTGGTGGACGATATCCGTTTAAAGATGCGAGCGGCGAGGTGTCGCTTCCTTTGTTGGCGAAATACCTTAATGCCGATTCCGGGCGTATCACCCGCTTTTTGCAGACTCGACTTAATGGCGTGCTCCATAAAGAGGGGAGTCACTGGGTACCGGACAGCATCAACGCTCAGGGCCTGACCTTTAATCCGGAATTCTTACAGGCAGTGGATACCCTGAGCCACATTTCTGATGTGGTGTTTACTCGAGGGGAGGCCGGGCTGTCGTTTGAGCTTCGCCCCGGTACGGCCGATGGCATTATGCAAACCACGCTGGTGATCGACAGCCAGAAGCTCACCTATATGAATCAGATGCCCACCTGGAAAAGGATTAACTGGCCTGCTGATACAGAGGGTCCAGGTGCGGCCCTCAGCTGGGTAAGCACCCAGGCCGGAACACGGCAGTATGCTGACATGTCCGGCGTCTGGGGTTGGATTCGCCTGCTTGATCAGGCCACCGTAAGTCGTTATGCCGGATCGGGAAGCAGCTGGAGTCTGAGCTGGCGAGCGCACGACGGCAGGCCGTTGAACTATACCCTGCGAACCGAGGCTGGCGAAGGGCCGTTGGCGCTGCTGAAGTTACGTAACTTCACTCTTCCGAAAGCCATATTCAGCGTCAGGGCATCAGTAACTGGTTTACAGACAGAATGGTAAACTGCCGCGGCAGGATATTTCCAGCCAGGTCACCGGCCCGATTCTGGAGCATCTTCACCATAATTTTGCCACGGCGTGGTATAAAGAAACCGGTCAGGATCTGCTGACTATCCGCAATGCTGCTGTTGTGGCTAAAAATCTGAAACCAAGACCTGATCAAGGTACGCCGCTGCTGGCACAGTTATTACGAACTCAGGCGCAGGCAGGAAAACAGGATATTGAAACGCTCTACCTGAAGGCTGTGAATAATGCGACACAATTTATCTATATCGAAAATCAGTATTTCCGCTGGCCGCCGCTGGCAGATTTAATTAATCAGATTGCGAAAAGACAAAGTAAAGCGGGACGCGAATTATATCTTTTTGTTGTGACTAACGTAACAGATGAAGGTATTGGCGCCGGAACCGTTAATACCCAGCGCATGCTGGAGACGCTCGGCCAGGCTAATACTATTCCTGAAGTGACCAGACTGCGTAAGGTCGGCCAACTTAGTAAAGAAAGGTTCAGTAGTGCGCCTGGGTATATCGACCCGGGCGAAATAAATAAATATAACCGCGAGGTAAGTGAGAAAATCGCTGATTTTAAAAAGAGGGCGGATGAAATTCAAAACAGTGAGATACTGCCTGAAGAACGCCCCGGCTTGAAGGTTCATATCTGTTCATTAGTCGCACCAGACTCGCCGGCGGATGAATGGATGCCTGTTTATATTCATTCCAAATTAATGATTGTGAATGATGTGTTTACCACACATGGCTCAGCCAATATCAATACGCGCAGTATGCAGGTCGACAGTGAAATGAATATTGCCCATGAGTGGGCCAGCGTGACGCGGGATCTACGGCGGCGGTTATGGAATCTGCATACTAATGGGAAAGGGGGGCAGGATGATCCGGCGAAGGCATTTAAGGAATGGGGGGATCTTCTGGATAAAAATGAAAAATATCAGGGCTCAGGAAAAAAACGTCCCGAAGCTTCACTGATTAAATTCTTCTATAACAAACCGACGCTGAGTGACCTGGACTGATGAAACGACTCTTAATTTAATTCTGCCTGCTTCTGGTCGCCTGTGACCAGAACAATACCCACAAGGATGCGCCCATGGACCCGCTGACCGATATTAACGCCCGGCTGGCGTTTACCTGTAAACATCAGATTATTCCTGAGGCGTCGGCTGATACAGATGTGCTGTTTAACTATGCCCGTTGGTTGCAGAAAAACAATCTGATTAACCGGGATAAAACGGTGGATGTGGAAATTGCGCGACTGTATCGTATCGCGGCAGAAAACGGGCATTACAAAGCCAGTATCAACCTGCAGAACGGGGCACTGCGCGGGCGATTTTCGCTGAGCAGTCCTGAGCGCCTGCGCCTGAGTCAGCAACTGATCGATGCAAAAATAGCGACCGGATACTACTTTATTGCCATCTATCTGGAGCACGGTGCGGCAGGACTGGCGCAGGATCCGGAGATGGCGCTGCGCTATTACCGCAAGGCGGCAGATGAGGGCAATCCCCAGGCCCAAGCTTATGTGGGGGGTAAACTGGCACCTGCGGATATGGCGCCTGATATTGCCCGACAGATGTTCAATTGTGCTGCTGAACAGGGTAATGGTGAGGCTGCAAGGGCTTTGGGGGTTGATCTGAAAATTAGCAAGCAATATCAGGAGGCACTAGAGGTTTTCCAGCTGGGTGTCGCTGCCGGAGATGAAACATCGGCGGCCTGGTTGAGTGATACCTTTCTTGGACCGGATCCCGGGGATTCTCTGGATTACATGGGGCAGCAAAAAGATACTGAACGTGCTCGTAGGTACAAGGTAATCTGGCGTATCCTGGCAAAATACTCCTGGGCACACCCGACGGTCCCGGATATCAACGATATCGTTCCACTGCCACCTGCGCCGCTCCCGGAGTGGGATGGCAGACTTAAATGGCTGGAAGCGTGGAAGGCCAATGTGCCACCGCCAAAACCCAGCGCGGCGCTGATAGCGGCGCTGGCGAAAGCGAAGCAGCTCAACCCGGAGACGGGCAGGCCGCTGCCCGAATCCCCTGATTTCGACTAAACCAGCCTAGCCCGGCTGCTGTGTCGCAGCGGCAAGTTGAGCTCCATAAGCGGCTATGCGTTTCTGCAGCTAATCGATTTTTATCCAAAACAAATGCATCACTTACTGCTCTTTATTATGAGCAGTAAGCGATCGCAGCGTTGTTAACGCAACTAAGGGGAGTAAACCCATGAAAGGAATCATTCGTATAGGCGATACGCATACCGGTGGAGGTAAAGTGCTAAGTGGCTCCCTTAATATGAAATTTGGGGGCATCGGCGTGGCGCGGTTGGGGGATCCTGTATTTTGCCCAATCATAGGTCATGGACAAAATGTTATTGCTGAAGGGCATCCCACTTTTATGGATCACGGTGTACCCGTTGCATTCCATGGCCACCGGTGCGCTTGTGGCTGCCAGTTAATTTCCAGCTTGCCACAAGCGGCGGTACGTTAAATATGCCTGTAAATCTGAAACAAAATCCTGCACCCGCTCCCCAGCCCGAATTGCCCAAATGGTGGCTATGGCTGTTATTACTGCTGGGCGGATGCCTGGTCGGTACGGCCTGGGCAATTCTGAACAACCAAGGGAAATCTGTAATTGATGCAGCAGAGTTTTGGGAAACGGCGCTTGTATTTCCAGCCCTGATTTGGATGAGCCTGCTGTTGGTACGCATCGTCTGGTATAGAGGAGTACAAGCAACGGCTGATGGGAGTAATGAAGTACGTGAACAAATTCTTCAACACCAAATCCAAAGGGGGCGACGTTGCCTGGCTGTTTTAGATGTCAGTCTGCGCACTGCTCTGCGTGAGCATGGCGATAGAGATGGCCAAATGCAAAGGAAGGCTCTGCAGGGTAAGAATCAGGCTTTAAGAACTCAAGCCTCCTGGCAAAGTGATGAAGGTAAACGTCATAGCCGGCTGGCTCTTATTGATGACGAGACGCCAGAACAGCTTATGAGTAGAGAATTAAGTGATACCCTCGAGGAAATGAGTCACGCGCTCGCATCTGTTCCAGCCGATATACCCCTCACAGTGCTTGTGGAGAGCAACAGTCGATTGTCTCAACGTCAGATACAGTTAATCTGGCACCGGTGCTGGGCTGCAAGCCAGATCCGGCAACCAGTAACGTATATTGAAGGCAGAGGGCTTGAGGTGGTGGATGAATGGCTGGACGGTAATATGGATAGCCGGGCGATGTTATTGATCGTCGCGGTGCAGGTGGCTCCCGAAGAGATTGAAGGGACAGCAGAGGTTGTGGTTGGTTTATTGTTGAGAAGCCATCCACAGGAAGCTGATAGCCTGAAGCCGCTAGCTCTCTTACATCGCCCGGAGCGTATGCATGGGATGAGTAACGAAGATTTTCATTATGCTCTTGAACGCGCGTTAGATTGGGTTCCGATCCAGGCTAAAGACGTTTCAGTGGGCTGGCTGGTAGGGGTTAATGCGAAGTGGAGTCAGGCTATCGCTACAGGACTGATGGCCATGTCGAGCCCTGTAAACATAGGACAGGATTTGTACAATCTGGACACTAGCCTGGGCTATCCTGGTCCTGCTGCACCCTGGTCAGTGATTGCGTGTGCAGTTGAACACATTTCCGAGGGTAAACCGCAGCTTACTATAAGTGGCGAAGGCGTCGTTGACCGACCATTGTGGGTGACGATGGTGACATCTGCTTCTGAAATAAAGAGCTAAAAAATGGATGTCAGCAATTAATAACTATATCGACAGGCTGGCCTGAAACCACCAGCCTGTCACGGCTCTCTTTAGCCGCTTACTGCTGCAATACCTCAGCAAATTTTGCCAGCCACTGCGGATGGGCAGGCCAGGCGGGCGCGGTAACCAGATTGCCGTCGACGTGCGCCTGGTCGATGCCAATATCGGCATACTCGCCACCGCTGAGGCGGACCTCTGGCGCGCAGGCCGGGTAGGCGCTACAGGTTCGTCCTTTAAGAACGCCAGCGGCAGCCAGCAGCTGTGGGCCGTGGCAAACGGCGGCAATCGGCTTACCTGCCTTGTCAAAGGCCCGCACCAGTTCGAGTACCTTCTTATTCAGGCGTAAATATTCCGGCGCGCGTCCGCCGGGAATTAACAGGGCATCGTAATCTGCCTCTTTCGCCGTAGTAAAATCGGCATTGAGAACAAAGCGGTGGCCGGGCTTTTCGCTGTAGGTCTGGGCACCGTCAAAATCATGGATCGCCGTCATGATAAAATCGCCTTTAGCTTTATCAGGGCAGACCGCATCAACCTGATGGCCAATCATCTGCAAAGCCTGAAAGGGGACCATGGTTTCATAATCTTCCGCGTAATCGCCGACCAGCATCAGGATCTTCTTGCTCATCATCACCACTCCTCAAAAATAAAGTGAAAAACAGAGGACGCCAGCAGGCGCAGTTACGCCGCCAGCACTTTGTTACGACCATCATTTTTGGCGCGATAGAGCGCATCGTCCACGCGCTTAAACAGATCGTCGATACTCTCGTCCGGGTTATGCCGCGCAACGCCAATACTTACAGTAAAGCGGGGTAGACCGGGAATGGCAATGCGGGCGATTGCCGTGCGCAGGGTCTCTGCGATCTGCATGGCCGCATCCAGTGACGTGCGGGGCAGCAGCAGGACAAACTCCTCGCCGCCCCAGCGGAACACGTAATCATCTTTACGGCTACCGCTTTCCAGCATCCGCGCGAGGGCAATCAACACCTCATCGCCTTTCTGATGCCCAAACAGATCGTTGATACGCTTAAAATGATCGGTATCCACCAGCAACAGACTGAACTCCTGCTGTGCCGGCAGATGGTTTGGTGAGGTTTGATCGGTGAGGTGATAAAACTGGCGGCGGTTGAGCAGCCCGGTAAGCGAGTCGCGCAGCGCGGCGTGTTCCAGCTCCTGCTCAAGCCGTTTTTGCTCGGTGATATCATGAATGATGCAGAGCATTAGCTTATCGCCGTATATCTCAATGGGGCCGGCATAGGTTTGTACGTGCCGGGTCGTTCCGTCGGCAAGGCGATGGATAAAGTTGAGCGGTTTATGGCCGCCGGGCAGGCGCGCGATCTCCATCATCACCGGCATAATATTGCGTCCCAGCGTGTTGATCTCCCAGGTGTGCTTGCTGCACATCTCTTCGTGGCTGTAGCCATAAAAATTGAGGGCTGCGAGATTCGCATCCACAATCAGGCCGTCGCGGGCAGGGTCGATTAACAGCATCGGGGCGCTGTTGGTCTGGAAAAAGCGGGCGTAGAAGCCCTGTTTCTTGCGCTGATAGGTGCCTGAGCGAGTGGCTTTAAGTCCCGTTACCGGCTGTCGGGCGACGCCTTCGAAGACAATCACCTCACCGATCGTGTCAAAAACGGCCAACGAGAGGTGACAGGTAAGGCTGGTTGGCTGGTCATCGACCCGCACGCTCCAGACTTCGACGATCTCCTGACGTGCCTTTAAATCGGGAACATACATCGCAAGCGTCGCCTGCGCATGGGCCGAGCAAACGCCTTTACGCATGACATCCAGCGTCGCATTCTGCATGAGCATTTTGGCTGCCGTATTGGCGAACAGCACATCCTCCGTTACCGGGGATACCAACCATACGGGCGTTCTAAGCATGTCCAGTGCATCAAACCCTGAAGGCGACATAGGTCAGTCTCATTTATCGGCACTTCAAATACCTGAGGACCACGACGGAGCGGTACGCGTGGGCTTCTCTGAAACATACTCTAGTTCATCCGATCGGACAGGATTTTTTTGTGATATCCGTATGAATTTCGTATTAAATTTACCAACTGGTAAATTTTCATTCGCTGCTGTCACGTGAAACCAACTGTTTAATTCACTATCAGATCGCTGCTGTTAAAAGTATTAATACAATTTTTTTATCCACGCTACGTTATTTAAGCATAGCTAAATATTCTCTGTCGAAACTGATTTGTGGCTTAAGTATAAAGGTTTAAATAGCGATACCAACCATTTGTAGCGCTAATGGTCATAAGAGCAGGCTGATTTTGAAAGCGTATTTGTTTACAGGAGTGTTTGTGAAATTAAGTTTCTCCCTAACGCAAATTATAAAATGTTAAATATTAAAACTTTGCCTCTGCGAAATCAGAGTGAAAAAATAAAAACTGAATGCTATATAGTGGTTACCTTCTGAAAATACCGTTGTAGGATCTATTATGCTTAGAAATATAAGTGTGAGGACTTTTATTCTGAGTTATCTGCTGGTTGTGTTTATCGTTATTGATGGCCTGGTTATATTTTTAGCACCGCAAACATCTTTGTTAATTTTGCTAAACTCTTTATTTCTCGTCGCGTGGGTTTTTCTGTGGATTTACATGACGCAATATCTGGTTGTGCCAATCAACACCGTGAAAAGGAGCATCGAAGAGGTTATCTCGGGCAACCTGGGGGTGAGCATCCCTGAATTTGGTAATAACTGTGCAGGCCGGTTGATCCCGGGAATCAATACGTTGTCCAGCAATCTCGCTACGCTGGTGCGTGAGATCCGCTCTTCTTCCCATACCGCAATGACCCTGTCGGAACAGCTCGCCGCCCGCAGCACGGCGCTGGCCGCTAAAACCGAGCTACAGTCGGCGTCCCTGATTCAGACCTCCGCAAGCATGGAACAGATGGCCGCCACCACTAAAAATACGGCAGATAACACCCGACTGGCCAATGAAAAGGCCAGTGCCGCCACTCTTCAGGCAAAAAAAGGTGGCGAGCTGATGGGGCAGGTTGCCAACAACATGCACTCCATTACTGAGTGTGCCCAGCAGATGACGGAGATCATCACGCTGATTGATGGCATCGCCTTCCAGACCAACATTCTGGCGCTGAATGCCGCGGTTGAAGCCGCCCGCGCGGGGGATCATGGTAAAGGCTTCTCCGTCGTGGCGGGTGAGGTTCGTAGCCTGGCGCATCGCAGCGCCGAAGCGGCTAAAAATATCAAGTCACTCATTGACGTCACCAGCAGCAACGTCAGTCAGGGGGCGATGGTGGTAGCGGAGGCTGAGAAAAACATGCACGACATCGTCAGCGGCTCCGGGCAGGTCAGCAAACTGATGGATGAGATCTCCACCTCTACCGACGAGCAGGAAAAGGGCATCGTCCAGATCACCCAGGCGTTGAGCGACCTGGAGCAGGTGACCCAGAGTAACGTGGTGATGGTTGAAGAGCTGTCGGGTTCATCAGCCGTGCTGAAAAATCAGGTTGTTGAACTGCAAACCCGTACCCGTAACTTCCGTCTGGAAGCGGCATCCACGGCGCCCCTGTACGAGGGGGGAGCCTTACCCGCACGAGCCTGATAATAAGCCTGGTTCGCCAGGCTTTCTCATCGTGTCCAGGGAACCGGATTAATCTCTTTTATGAATAAATTCAGCGCGATGCCGGGAGAAAATATTGCTTAAGCTGGCAGGGTGGCTAGACTGACAGCAAAGAAAGGCTACTGGCGGAGGCGCTGTGGAAGGCATAAAAGGATCGGAAGTTAACGTTCCTGACGCAGTATTTGCGTGGTTACTGGATGGAAAAGGCGGGGCGCGGCCGCTCACCGACGACGATACTATCGATCAGCAGCATCCCTGCTGGCTACATCTGAACTATACCCACCCGGAGAGCGCCAACTGGCTGGCCTCTACGCCGTTGTTACCCAATAACGTGCGCGACGCGCTGGCCGGGGAGAGCCTGCGGCCTCGCGTCACCCGCATGGGCGAGGGGACACTGATTACGCTGCGCTGCATTAACGGCAGCACCGATGAGCGCCCGGACCAGCTGGTGGCGATGCGCCTCTATATGGACGAGCGGCTTATTGTCTCGACCCGGCAGCGCAAAGTGCTGGCGCTGGATGATGTCGTCGGCGATTTAAAAGAGGGCACCGGTCCGCAAGATTGTGGAGGCTGGCTGGTGGACGTCTGCGACGCGCTGACCGATCATGCCAGCGAGTTTATCGAAGAGCTGCACGATAAGATTATCGATCTGGAAGATAATCTCATCGACCAGCAAATCCCCCCCCGCGGTTTTCTGGCGTTATTAAGAAAGCAGCTGATTGTTATGCGCCGCTATATGGCGCCTCAGCGGGATGTCTATGCCCGGCTGGCGAGCGAACGGTTTCCCTGGATGAGTGACGATCACCGTCGCAGAATGCAGGATATCGCCGAGCGACTGGGGCGCGGGCTGGATGAAATTGACGCCTGTATCGCACGAACGGCAGTCATGACCGATGAAATTTCGCAGGTGATGCAGGAGTCGCTCTCGCGCAGAACCTACACCATGTCGTTGATGGCGATGGTCTTTCTTCCCAGCACCTTCCTGACAGGCCTGTTTGGCGTCAACCTGGGGGGGATCCCCGGCGGCGATTTCCGCTTCGGCTTCTCACTGTTTTGCATCATGTTAGTCGTTTTGATTGGTGGTGTTGCATGGTGGTTGCATCGCAGTAAATGGTTGTAAATTTACATTTTTTCGACGCCATGAATTTCTTAAAACGCTATTTTAATTGAGCGAAGTCAAAAAACGATTTACCCATAAGGTGCAATATCTCTTCCGCAGGTGAATGCAACGTCAAGCGATGGGCGTTGCGCTCCATATTGTCTTACTTCCTTTTTTGAATTACTGCATAGCAAAATTGATTCGTACGACGCCGACTTAAATAAGTCGGCTTTTTTTTGCCTGCAACTCAGCAGCGACTAACCTAAAAGAGACAAACGCGTTCTTCTGGAGGGTTATATGGCCATGCTTTTATCACTGCTGCTGCAACCCCTGCGGCAATCGGACCCGGTGCCTACTGATCCGGTGCCGGTTCCCGATCCGATTCCACGCCCACAACCGATGCCGGATCCACCACCGGACGAAGTGCCGATTAAAATGTCGCATCAGAGGCGGAGATCTGCGAGGATACGCGCCTGCTGACTGTGAGTCTTTTACCGCGAGAATAACTGTGACTGCTTTTTCAACGCTGAACGTACTGCCTGCCGCCCAACTCGATAACCTGAACGAGTTGGGTTATCTGACCATGACCCCTGTACAGGCTGCCGCGCTGCCAGCGATCCTGGAAGGACGCGACGTCCGTGTACAGGCCAAAACCGGCAGCGGTAAAACGGCTGCCTTCGGTCTTGGGCTGTTACAGCAGATTGACGCCACGCTGTTCCAGACGCAGTCGCTGGTACTTTGCCCGACGCGCGAGCTGGCGGATCAGGTCGCAGGAGAGTTACGTCGTCTGGCGCGTTTTCTGCCAAACACCAAAATTTTGACCCTCTGCGGCGGACAGCCGTTCGGGGCACAGCGTGACTCTTTGCAGCATGCCCCGCACATTATTGTTGCTACGCCGGGGCGTTTGCTCGACCACCTGCAGAAAGGCACCGTCTCGCTTGATGCGCTGCAAACTCTGGTGCTGGATGAAGCCGACCGGATGCTCGACATGGGCTTTAGCGACGCCATTGATGAAGTGACCCGCTTTGCGCCGCCAACGCGCCAGACGTTGCTCTTCTCCGCTACCTGGCCGGAGGCGATCGCCGCCATCAGCGGACGCGTGCAGCAAAATCCGCTCGCCATTGAAATTGATTCTGTGGACGCGCTGCCCGCCATTGAGCAGCAGTTTTTTGATACCACCCAGCGGGGCAAAATCCCGCTGCTGCAAAAACTGCTCAGCATTCACCAGCCTGCCTCCTGCGTGGTGTTCTGTAACACCAAAAAGGATTGCCAGGCGGTCTGCGATGCGCTGGCCGAGGCGGGACAGAGCGCCCTGGCGCTGCATGGCGATCTTGAGCAGCGCGACCGTGACCAGACCCTGGTACGTTTCGCCAACGGCAGTGCCCGCGTGCTGGTCGCCACCGACGTCGCCGCCCGCGGCCTGGACATTAAATCCCTGGAGCTGGTGGTGAACTTCGAGCTGGCCTGGGACCCGGAAGTACATGTTCATCGTATTGGCCGTACTGCGCGAGCCGGTAACAGCGGTCTGGCGATCAGTTTCTGCGCGCCGGAAGAGGCACAGCGTGCCAACATCCTGGCGGAAATGCTGCAAATCAAACTGAACTGGGTTGATGCCCCGGCTAACGTCACCATTACGCCGCTGGCGGCAGAGATGGCAACGCTCTGTATCGACGGCGGTAAAAAAGCCAAAATGCGTCCCGGCGATGTACTGGGGGCGCTGACCGGTGATATCGGGCTGGACGGGGCAGACATTGGTAAAATCGCGGTGCATCCGGCGCACGTGTATGTGGCGGTGCGTCAGTCTGTGGCGCAGAAAGCGTGGAAACAGCTGCAAAACGGCAAGATTAAAGGCAAAAGCTGCCGGGTTCGTCTGCTGAAATAAGCGGGCGGGAAGCGTCTCAGCGTGGATGCTGAGACGCTTAAAAATCATTTCACTTCGATAACGTTCAGGCGCATCTCATCAAGCTGGGTGTCATCCTCTTCAGGCTGCCAGCCCGCCGGTTTCATCGGGATCTCTTCGCGGTCAAACGCCAGATCGCCGCCGTTTACCACTTCAGAACCGTGCTGAATTCCTTTGAAATCAAACAGGTTGATATCGCAGAGGTGCGAAGGCACCACATTCTGCATTGCGCTGAACATGGTTTCGATTCGGCCAGGATAGCGTTTATCCCAGTCACGCAGCATGTCGGCAATCACCTGACGCTGCAGGTTTGGCTGTGAGCCGCACAGGTTGCACGGAATGATCGGGAAGGCTTTGGCCTCGGCAAAACGTTCGATATCCTTTTCGCGGCAGTAGGCGAGCGGGCGGATCACAATGTGCTTCCCGTCGTCGCTCATCAGCTTCGGTGGCATACCCTTCATTTTGCCGCCGTAGAACATGTTCAGGAACAGCGTCTGTAAAATGTCATCGCGGTGGTGACCCAGAGCGATCTTGGTTGCACCCAGCTCTGTCGCGGTACGGTAAAGAATGCCGCGGCGCAGGCGAGAGCAGAGCGAGCAGGTGGTTTTCCCTTCCGGGATCTTCTCTTTAACGATGCCGTAGGTGTTCTCTTCAACAATCTTATATTCGACGCCCAGCTTCTCCAGATATTCCGGCAGGATATGCTCCGGGAAGCCCGGCTGCTTCTGATCCAGATTGACGGCCACTAACGAAAAATTGACCGGCGCGCTTTGCTGAAGATTGCGCAAAATTTCGAGCAAGGTGTAGCTGTCTTTGCCGCCAGACAGGCAGACCATGATGCGGTCGCCTTCTTCAATCATGTTGTAATCGGCAATGGCTTCACCCACATTGCGGCGAAGACGCTTCTGAAGCTTGTTAAGGTTATACTGTTCTTTCTTGGTAATATCTTGATTTTGCGACATTTAATAGTGGCTCAATTCGTTTGTGGCTAAAGCAGCTCAGGCGGCTCCCCCATTAAAAGGGGGGCAGCAGGTCAACATGAAAAAGTATGGCGTGTATGGTACGGATTACGGCGATGAATGTCAGCACGTTTTACAGCGCGTAATCATCCTGTTCCACGCGTTGGGTTTTTTTACCGTTTGCCGCCTGGCTGTATATTGGCAACCAACGCTATAGTAGTAGTCCATCCACAACAACGGGAGGTACTCATGCAGTATGTTGAAAAAGATGACCCGCGCGAGGCGCCGGAATCGGGTGATAAAAAACCCCAACCCGTCAAAAAATAGCTGACCGTGAGTAATACCCGCGCCACCAGTATTTACTGGTGGCTTTTTTATCGCCTTTCCCCGTCACATACCTTCGCGACATGTCTCACTGCCGCTCAGTAACTCGTACTGTATCTGTGCCGTGCACTCACCAGAAAGAGGCATAGGCCATTAATAATTGACCCTGTACGATTGAGGAGTGCCAGGTAACAGAGACGATGGTGAGCAAAAACAGACTAATACGATGAGGTGATAACGATGGGCAAACAGTGGCAACTGATCGTGAGTATATTCATTTTAATCGCAATGTCTTCAGTCGCCCGGGCGAACACCACCGCAATGGGGCTGACGTTAGGTAAAACCACG
The DNA here is from genome assembly GCF_055805075.1 of Leclercia sp. GHBNCSD. Taxonomy (NCBI): domain Bacteria; kingdom Pseudomonadati; phylum Pseudomonadota; class Gammaproteobacteria; order Enterobacterales; family Enterobacteriaceae; genus Leclercia; species Leclercia sp. GHBNCSD. Next base: position 4,053,206 of record NZ_JBQVYO010000001.1, read on the forward strand.
CTACAACAATTTATTAAAGCCTATCCCTCGTCCCTGCATGAAGGGCGCAGTAAGTGGAGCGACGGCGATATATTCTCCATTCCGAACCGGGAGCTGGGTTTAGAGGGGGTGAAAAATAACGCGGTGATCTTCAATAAGAGCGGAAAAATTACCGCCATTATGCTGGAGCTGGATAAGAGCCGTTTTGATGAAGTCGAAAGTATGCTGGCGCATAAATATGTGGTGGTGAAAAAACAGATCTCTTTCGCCGGTGATAAATACGCCAAATACCAGAATGACGAAGATTTAATCGAACTCGACGCCCCCTATTTATCGTCCGTCATGAAGCTCACCTATTCAGAACAGATTTTTCAGGAGGCGTATCTGAAAAAGAGCGCGGAGGAATATATCCGGCGCTGACGGGAAGCCTGGCGTACACTTAGCCAGGACGCGGCGTGCCGTCACGCCGCCTGTGAGGGCATGGTTAACGCAAGGAGCCTGTAATGTCGAATAGAGTTTCTGCTCAGTGTCACTGCGGTGCGGTCCGGTTCACCGTTGAGCTCTCTGACGGGTTCAATACTATCCGCCGCTGTAATTGTTCATTCTGCCGGATGCGTGGGGCGATTGCGGTCTCGGCGCCGTTATCCGGTATCACGATTATTCAGGGCGAGTCGCTGCTGACCGAGTATCGTTTCAACACCCAGACGGCTGTGCACTATTTTTGTTCTGTCTGCGGGATTTACACTTTCCACCAGCGTCGCTCAAATCCGGATCAGTATGGTGTTAACGTTGCCTGCATTGAAGGCGTCTCGCCGTTTGATTTCCCGGAGGTTCTGGTAATGGAAGGGCGCGTTCATCCCAATGATGGCGGCGGAGGGGTGGCCGGAGTGCTGCGCTATAGCGCAACGGGGAAAGCGGAGAAGTGATCGCTATACAGCAGAGAGGCCATTTATCTTGTCTCAGGTAGCCCGCGCCGTAACGCGGGCTCATTTCATCAGAACTGGTAAACCAGACCTAATGCGACGATGTCATCGGTGCTGATGCCATTGTCTTTGTAGAACTGGTCATCTTCATCCAGCAGGTTGATTTTATAATCCACATAGGTGGACATATTTTTGTTGAAGTAGTAAGTCGCACCCACTTCAGCATATTTAACCAGATCCTGATCGCCCTGGCCGTTATCGAGATCTTTACCTTTCGACTGCAGGTAAGAGACAACCGGACGCAGGCCAGAATCGAACTGGTATTGTGCGGTAACTTCAAAGTTCTGGGTTTTGTTGGCTACCGTGTTGGCTTTTTTACCGTCACCATAAGGGGTCATGTTACGGGTTTCAGAATACATGGCCGCCAGATAGATATTATTGGCGTCATATTTCAGGCCAGTGGTCCAGGCATCCGCTTTGTCGCCGCCCGCAGTCGTATTGCTCACCTGGTCGTTGGTACGGTCAGAAGAGGTGTAGGCCGCCGCTGCGCTGAGGCCCATGCCGAAGTCGTAGGAGGTAGAGATACCGAAGCCGTCACCGTTCTCATAACGCACGTCACGGCCGTTGTTGGTGCCTTCGTTACCGTTATTATCGCCTTCGTTGTTACCCTGGTACTGCAGGGCAAAGTTCAGACCTTCAACCATGCCAAAGAAATCGCTGTTACGGTAGGTTGCAACGCCGTTCGCACGGCCGGTCATGAAGTTATCGGCTTTGGTGTAGGAGTCGCCGCCGAACTCTGGCAGCATATCGGTCCAGCCTTCCACGTCGTACAGCACGCCATAGTTACGGCCATAATCAAATGAACCGTAATCGCCGACTTTCAGACCGGCAAACGCCAGACGGGTCCAGGACTGATTGCCAGAGTCTTCCGTGTTGTTTGCCTGGACGTTGTATTCCCACTGACCGTAGCCGGTCAGGGTATCGTTAATCTGGGTTTCGCCCTTAATGCCCATACGGATATAGGTCTGGTCGCCGTCAGCACCGCTGTTGTCGGAGAAATAATGCAGACCGTCTACTTTACCGTACAGATCTAATTTATTGCCGTCTTTATTATAAACCTCTGCTGCATTTGCTGCGCCAGCCATTAAAAGAGCTGGAATCATGAGAGCCAGTACTTTTCTTTTCATTGTGACTAATCCTTACGCTATTTTTATTTAAATATTTTTTAACTTTCCACGGAACTTCCTGCGCTGGAAAGATGTCCCATGCTAAATCACTCTCTCTTTTAGCGATAAAACATAATTGTTACCAGGTAAGTAAAATCTAAAGAAATTACTGCTGTAGAAATGGTCATAATTTTGGTGAATGTGTTTAATTAATCCATATAAAACTAAAATTATCCATTCTCCCCTGAAACCAGTAAAATCAGCGGTGTTATATGCCTGTAGTTATTTTTCCGTTTATCGCATAAATAACTTTTTAATATAGGTACTGTTATTTATCGCTAAACAGGAGCCGCCCGCCAGACACTTTCTGGCGGGCTTTTTTTATCGGTAAAGAAAAGCCCGGACAGGCCGGGCTTCGGGTTATTCGCTGGCCGACTTTTCGGCTTTCCCGGCAAGCTGGGCCAGGAAGTCATAGCGTTTTTGCAGATCGGCGGCGGCGTCTTTCCACAGCTGCTCAGCCACCTCGGGCTGCTGAGCATTGAGACGGCGGAACCGCTGTTCCTGCAACAGCGTCTCTGCCAGCGCGTCAGACGGCGGGCGGGAATCCAGCGCCAGCGGCAGTTTGCCCTCGTCGGCACGACGCGGATCAAAGCGGTAGAGCGGCCAGAAGCCCGTCGCGGTCAACTGGCGCATCTGATCGTGGCTCAGCGCCAGATCGTATCCGTGCTCTTCGCAAGGGCTGTAGGCGATAATCAGCGACGGGCCAGGATAGGCCTCCGCCTCCTGAATCGCTTTCACCGTCTGGTTCAGCTGTGCCCCCAGCGAGATCTGCGCCACATAAACATGACCGTACATCATCATGCTGACGCCCAGGTCTTTACGCGCCTTGCGTTTGCCATGCTCGCCAAACTTGGTCACCGCCCCCAGAGGTGTCGCCTTCGAGGCCTGGCCCCCGGTATTGGAGTAACACTGGGTATCCAGCACCAGAATGTTCACGTTCTCGGTCAGGCTGAGAACATGGTCCAGACCGCCAAAGCCAATGTCATAGGCCCAGCCGTCGCCGCCAATCAGCCAGATCGATTTCTCGACCAGCGCATCGGCATCGGTTAACAGCTCTTCTGCACCTTCCACGCCCGCCAGCGCCTGACGCAGCTCGGCCACCTGCTGACGACGTACATCAGGCGTTGCCTCGCTGTGCAGGGCGCTGTTCAGCTCCGCCGGGATCGTATCGGCAAACTGTTCCAGCAGACGCATCACCCGTACGCGGTGTTGATCCACCGTCAGGCGGAAGCCGAGGCCAAATTCGGCGTTATCTTCGAACAGCGAGTTCGCCCACGCCGGGCCGCGCCCGTTGGCATCAGTGGTGTACGGCGTTGACGGCAGATTACCGCCATAGATCGACGAACAGCCGGTCGCATTGGCGATCAGCATCCGGTCGCCATAGAGCTGGGTCAGCAGCTTGATGTACGGCGTCTCGCCGCAGCCGGAACAGGCGCCGGAGTACTCGAAGAGCGGAGTGATCAGCTGCGAGGTGCGAATGTCGATGCGCTCGAGGCTGTTGCGATCGATCTCCGGCAGGTCGAGGAAGTAGTCGTAATTCACTTTCTCCTCTTCCACATGCTCAAGGCGCGACATCATGTTAATGGCCTTGATTTCCGGATTCTGTCTGTCTTTCGCCGGGCAGACCTCCACGCAGAGGTTACAGCCGGTGCAGTCTTCCGGGGCGACCTGCAGAACATATTTCTGGCCGCGCATGTCGCGGGATTTCACATCCAGCGAGTGCAGGCTGGCGGGGGCAGCTTCCATGGCCTCAGGGGAGACCACTTTGGCGCGGATAGCGGAGTGCGGGCAGGCCGCCACGCAGTGGTTACACTGGGTGCACAGCTCCTCTTTCCAGATTGGGATCGCTTCAGCGATATTGCGTTTTTCCCAGCGGGTGGTCCCCATCGGCCAGGTGCCGTCCGGCGGCAGGGCGGAGACGGGCAGAGCATCGCCCAGCCCGGCCAGCATCGCGGCGGTGACGGTTTTCACAAAGTCTGGTGCGGCGTCCGACACCACCGGCGGGCGGTTCGGGCTGCGGGCGTTGACCGGCTGCAGTGGCACTTCCGCCAGCGACTCCCGCGCCAGCGCCAGCGCCTGCCAGTTACGCTCCACCAGCTCCTGGCCCTTGCTTCTGTAGCTTTTGGCGATGGCCCCCTGCAGCTCCATCAGGGCGCTGTCGCCGGGCAGGATGTGGGTCAGATGGAAAAAGGCCATCTGCATAACGGTGTTAATCCGCGCCGCCAGGCCGCATTCACGGGCGATTTTCGCCGCATTAACGATCCAGAACTTCGCTTTTTTCTGGTTCAGCACCGCCTGCACTTCCTGCGGCAGGCGCGCCCAGACCTCATCGGCGCTGTAGGGGGTATTGAGCAGGAAAATCCCGCCCGGTTTGAGGCGCTCGGCCATCTGGTATTTGTCGATAAACTGCAGCTGATGACAGCCGACGAAATCGGCCTGCGACACCAGATATGCCGAACGGATCGGCTGTTCGCTGACGCGCAGATGGGATACCGTCAGCCCCCCGGCTTTTTTCGAGTCATAGACGAAATAGCCCTGGGCATACCACGGCGTGGAGTTACCGATGATCTTGATGTTGTTCTTGGTCGCCGACACGCTGCCGTCGCTACCCAGCCCGTAAAAGAGGGCTTCCAGCTTCGCGGTTGACGGCAGGGTATTTTCCGGTAGCGACAGCGACAGATTGGTCACATCGTCATAGATACCAACGGTAAAGCGCCGCTTCGGCTTCGCGGCGCTCAGCTCGTTAAAGATGGCCAGCACGCAATCCGGGCCAAACTCTTTCGACGACAGCCCGTAGCGCCCGCCAATCACCCGCGGCAACGTCTCGCGCTCGCCGCCGTTAAAGGCTTCCGCCAGGGCGGTCATCACGTCCAGATAGAGCGGTTCGGCCTGCGCGCCGGGCTCTTTGGTACGGTCCAGCACCGCCACAGAACGCGCGCTTTCCGGCAGCACCGCCAGCAGATGTTTGGCCGAGAACGGACGGTAGAGACGCACCTTCAGTACGCCCACCTTCTCGCCCCGGCGCAGCAGTTCATCCACCACCTCTTCACAGGTGCCGATGGCGGACCCCATGATGACGATCACGCGTTCTGCCTGCGGGTGGCCGTAATACTCAAACGGCTTGTACTCACGCCCGGTGGCGGCGGCAAAGTCGGCCATCGCCTGGTCCACATGGTCATACACCGCGTCATACCACGGGTTGGTCGCCTCGCGGGACTGGAAGTAAGTATCCGGGTTAGCGGAGGTGCCGCGGATCACCGGGTGCTCCGGGTTCAGCGCCCGGGCGCGGTGGGCATCGATCTCCGCCTGGGGAAGAAGGTTGCGGATCGTCTCATCTGAGAGCGAGACAATTTTATTAATCTCGTGGGAGGTGCGGAAGCCGTCGAAGAAGTGGATAAACGGCACGCGGCTTTTGAGCGTCGCCATATGTGAAATCAGCGCCAGATCCTGCGCCTCCTGCACGCTGCCAGAGCAGAGCAGGGCGCAACCGGTCTGGCGGACGGCCATCACGTCAGAGTGATCGCCAAAAATCGACAGGGCATGGGTGGCGATAGTGCGCGCCGCGACGTGCAGCACGAATGGCGTGAGTTGTCCCGCTAGCTTGTAGAGCGTCGGGATCATCAGCAGCAGACCCTGCGACGACGTAAACGAGGTGGAGAGCGCGCCGGTCTGCAGCGCGCCGTGGACGGTGGCAATCGCCCCGGCCTCCGACTGCATCTCAACCACGCGAGGGGTATCACCCCAGACGTTTTTCAGCCCGTTACCGGCCCAGGCATCGGCCTGTTCCGCCATGGTCGAGCTGGGTGTAATGGGGTAGATGGCGATCACTTCACTGGTGCGAAACGCGACGGACGCGACTGCGCCATTGCCGTCAATAGTTTGCATATGACACCCTTACATTGCGCAAAGAAAGAGGGACCCGTAACGCATCGGCGGGTCCTGTAATTATCTTGTGAGTTTAGCAAAGGGGCGCTGAAACGATTTTCGCTTTTGTGTCCTGCTTATTGACGCTACCAATGGCTCGATCAAACTTTTGCGTAAAAATAGCGAACAAAACGTTTTACAACGTGGAAAATCGTGGTTTCGCTCTCGACGGACGCGGACGGGGTGCCTATTATGCATAGGTTTTGCAATTCAACGAGGGGAGAGATTATGCGCGCAGCATTTTGGGTTGGGTGTGCCGCTTTGTTACTGTCGGCCTGCAGCAATGAACCTGTTCAGCAGGCAACCGCCGCGCACGTCGCGCCGGGGATGAAGGCGGCGATGTCCAGTTCCGGCCAGGCAAATTGCGCCATGATTGGCGGTTCGCTGTCCGTTGCGCGTCAGCTGGATGGCTCCGCCATCGGCATGTGCGCGCTGCCCAACGGCAAACGCTGCAGTGAACAGTCGCTTGCCGTGGGATCGTGCGGCAGTTACTGATTATTCTGCGCGTTTGAAGACCAGCGTCGTCTCGGCCGTCGCCAGGGTTAATACATCTTCCGTCAGATCCACCTCTGTGCCGCTGCGCAGCATCGTTCCGATGGCGTGATCCAGTTCATTGAGCTGGGGTTCGGTGCAGAGCTTACGCGTCATGGCGAGATCGTTGACCTTCAGCTCGCCATCGGAGAGCTTGCCCTGGCCGCTGAAGCGGTTGCACATCACCCCTGAGACCGCCATTTTTTCGCCGAAGGTGATTTCCGGCGGCGTGGTGACCGGGGCGACGGCGGCGCCGTTGATGCTTTGCAGCACAAAGCGGTGCTGCTGGAGCTGTTCTTCCTGGACAGAGGCTTTCCCTGGGTTAACACAGCCTGTCAGCGCCATGCTGAGGAGCGTTACTGCGACGAACGTTTTCATGTTTCTTCTCAATATATTCACTTCATAAATAGCTAATGCATAGTCTATTGCGCTGGCGGGGATTGTCTTGCGGGTTAATCTGAAATGTGGGGGGATGGGTTTGGGGTTTGGGGTTTGGGGTTTGTAGGCCCGTGCAAGCGTAGCGCCGCCGGGCAATGCACGGAATAATATGTTGCGGTGGAGGTGGTTCCGTTCACCTTGCGTTCGCTGCTTCTCTGTAAACCACGTCACCGGTGAACGTGTTAAGGGGGCTATCGCCGCCCCCTTAACAATCCCGGCTCCCGGCAAGAAAATCGCCGCTTCGCGGATTGTTCGCCCCATCCCTGGGGCTCACCCCTCCGGGGCCAGCGCAAGCGCTGTCCAAAATTGCTCCCGGCAATTTTGTCCTCAGCTTATTCCTCCAGGCTTTCGGGTCGGGCACCAGCCTGCATCCATGCAGGCTATGCCCTCTCGGCGCGTCCATGCGCCTCGCCCCGGCCTTCCGGAAACGCTTCGGCGATTTTCAGCCGGACCAGGGAGCCGCTGTAGGCTAATTATTCCCTTAAGGATATGAGCTGCTTTAAGTTAAAGGCTCTTTCCTCAGAACAACGCGTTCGGGCAGGCTTCGCCTTTCTCCAGCTGACTCAGGTTACCCAGCGTCGTCTCCGAAATGCTGATCAGCGCCTCAGCGGTCAGGAACGCCTGGTGGCCGGTGAATAGCACGTTGTGGCAGGCGGAGAGGCGGCGGAAGACGTCATCCTGAATCACATCGTTGGATTTGTCTTCAAAGAAGAGATCGCGTTCGTTCTCGTAGACGTCCATCCCCAGCGCGCCGATTTTTTGCGTTTTCAGGGCTTCGATGGCGGCCTGAGAGTCAATCAGCCCACCGCGACTGGTGTTGATAATCATCACGCCATCTTTCATCTGGTCGAAGGCGCTCTGGTTCAGCAGATGGTAGTTGTCAGCGGTTAACGGGCAGTGCAGGGAGATCACGTCTGACTCTGCGTACAAGGTTGCCAGGTCAACATACTCCACCCCCAGATCCAGCGCGGCGGCGCTTGGGTAAGGGTCAAACGCCAGCAGGCGCATACCAAACCCTTTCAGGATCCGCAGGGCCGCTACGCCAATTTTACCGGTGCCGATCACCCCGGCGGTTTTGCCGTACATGGTAAAACCGGTCAGCCCTTCCAGGGAGAAGTTGGCATCACGGGTGCGCTGATAAGCACGGTGAATACGGCGGTTTAAGGACATCATCATGCCGATGGCGTGTTCAGCCACCGCTTCCGGGGAGTAGGCGGGCACGCGCACCACCTGCAGACCCAGCTCTTTTGCCGCATCCAGATCCACATTATTAAAGCCCGCGCAGCGCAGGGCGATGTACTTCACACCCTGTTTTTTCAGCTCTTCCAGCACCGGACGACTGCCGTCGTCGTTAACGAAAATACAGACCGCGTCACACCCGTGGGCGGTTTTGGCTGTTTTTTCATTAAGCAGAAAGTCGAAAAATTCAAGTTCGAAGCCATACTCCTCGTTAACGTGCTGCAGATACTTTTTGTCGTATTGCTTTGTACTGTATACCGCGAGTTTCATAAGACTTTCTCCAGTGTGTTTTCAATTACGGTAGCATGATTAAAATAATCTTACAATTTATAAAATTTTATTGAATTCAATAAGTTCTATGGATAATTATGTAGCAACTATCCTTAAAAGTGGCGTTCGCTTCAACTGATCGGCTAAACATGCCACAATATTCGATATTGTCGGCTAATTTTTTCGCTAAATCAGGATATTAACTGCCCATGAGGGGTACATACAAAGCCTCGATCGCGCTACTGCTTCTGATCGTTCTTTTGCCGCTGACGCTACTACTGACGCTTGCGCAGTGGGTGCCTACGCTTGCCGGGATCTGGCTCCCCGCCGGGACCCGCATCGCCTTTGAAGAGAGCCCGCGCCTGACCCGCAGCGCGCTGGTCATCCCCGATCTGCGCTATCTGGTGGAGGAGTGCGAAATCGCCCGCGTCAAAGACGCTACCCTCAGCCACCCAAGCCGCTGGAAGCTTGACATCGGCGCGCTGGATCTCAACAGCGCCTGCCTGAGCAAAATCCCCGCCAGCGAGCCCACGCCCACCGCGCCGCGCTCCCTGGCCGAATGGCAAGCCCTGCTACCCAACACCTGGCTTAACATCGACCGCCTGACACTCTCCCCCTGGCAGGTGTGGGAGGGGAAATTAACCGCTTCGTTGACACCGTCCCTGCAAGAAATTGTCTACCACGGAGATAAGTTTAGCCTGCGGGGAAAACTACGCGGCCGCTCGCTGACGGTAAGCGATGTCACGCTTAACCTCCCCGATAATCCCCAGCCGGTAAAACTGGTGGGGGAATTTACTCTGCCGCTGGTGCCGGATGGCCTGCCGGTGCAGGGGCACACGGTGGCGACCTTTACCGTGCCGCAGATCTCAACCCTTGTGGATGCCGAGCTTGAGTGGCAGGACAACCAGGGCCAGCTGGTGATGATTGCCCGGGAGAGCGGCGAGCCGCTGCTGGATCTCCCCTGGCAGATCACCCCGGAACAGTTCACCATCAGCGACGGGCGCTGGCGTTGGGTTCAGGCCGGTGTTCCCCTGAGCGGACGGCTGGGGCTTAAGATCGATAACTGGCAACAGGGCACGGAGAAGGCTATCGTCAGCGGGCGAATGAACGTGCTGACTCAGGGCGATGCCGGGAAGGGCAACGCGGTGCTCACCTTCGGCCCCGGCAAGCTAAGCATGGACAACACCGCCATGCCGATGCAGCTCACCGGCATTGCCAAACAGAACGACCTGACGCTCTACGCGAAGCTACCCGCCACGCTGACCGGCAGCCTTGCCGAGCCCCGGCTGGCATTTGCCCCGGGGGCGCTGCTGCGCTCCCGGGGGCGGGTTATCGACTCCCTGAATATCGACGAGGTGCGCTGGCCGCTGGCTGGCGTGGCGCTCACCCTTAACGGCATCGATGGCCGCCTGCAGGCCATCTTACGCGCCCATGAACAGGAGATGGGGGATTTCACCCTGCACCTGGATGGCCGGGCCAGCAATTTTCTGCCGGATTACGGATTGTGGCAATGGCGCTACTGGGGGGAGGGCAACTTTACCCCGATGCAGGCCCGCTGGGACGTGGCGGGCAGGGGGGAGTGGCGCGACAGCGTGATTGAGCTGAGCGCGCTTTCCACCGGCTTCGATCAGCTGAAATATGGCACCCTGCATGCCAGCGCACCGCGCATGGTGCTTGAGCGCCCAATCCGCTGGCAGCGCGACCCTGCCGATCCGCACTTCAGCGGCGCGCTCTCCTTCGATGCCGGAGAGACCACCTTTACCGGCGGCAGTGTATTACCCCCCTCAACGATCAAATTCAGCGTGGAGGGTAGCGATCCAACATTTTTCCAGTACAAAGGCACCCTTAACGCCAGAGCCATCGGCCCGGTGCAGCTGAACGGGCGCTGGGACGGGGAGCGTCTGCGCGGCCAGGCCTGGTGGCCGAAGCAATCCCTGACCGTTTTTCAGCCGCTGATCCCACCGGACTGGAAGATGACCCTCAGGGAGGGGGAGCTTTATGCCCAGGTGGCTTATTCCGCAGCGGCGGATCAGGGCTTTGAGGCCGGAGGCCACGGCGTGCTGAAGAGCGGTAGCGTCTGGATGCCGGACAACAAAATCAACGGGGTCGACTTTGTCCTGCCGTTCCGCTTCAGCCAGGGCACCTGGTCGCTGGGAACCCGCGGTCCGGTGACGCTGCGCATTGGCGAGGTGAAAAACCAGGTCACGGCCCGCAACATCACCGCCGATCTGCAGGGCGATTACCCCTGGAGCGATGCCAGTCCGCTGCTGCTGAGCGACGTCAGCGTCGATCTGTTGGGCGGTAAAGTGACCCTGCAGCAGCTGCGCATGCCCCAGCACGATGCGGCCCTGCTGCGGGTGCAGAATCTCTCCGCCAGCGAGCTTATCAGTGCGATAAATCCCAAACAGTTTGCCCTGTCCGGGCCGTTCAGCGGGGCGCTGCCCTTGTGGCTGGACAACGACAAGTGGATCATCAAAGATGGCTGGCTGACCAACGCGGGTCCGATGACGTTGCGTCTCGATAAAGAGACTGCCGATGCGCTGGTGAAAGAGAACGGGGCGGCGGGCGGCGCGATTAACTGGCTTCGCTATATGGAAATTTCGCAGTCGTGGACGAAACTCAATTTAGATAATCTGGGTGAATTAACCCTGGCGTCGACCTTGCGTGGCGCCAGCCGCGTGGAGGGCCAGACACAGGCCGTCAACCTCAACTATACCCATCAGGAGAACGTGTTTACCCTCTGGCGCAGCCTGCGTTTTGGCGACAAGCTGCAGACGTGGCTGGAGGAGCACGCGGCACTACCGGATAACCGCTGTCCGACAGGCAAGGAATGTAAGGAACAACCATGAAAAAGCTGGCCGGTGGCTTCACCGCGATTGTGATACTGACGCTGACAGGCTGCACGCCGAGGATAGAAGTGGCGGCGTCGAAGGAGCCCATCACCATCAACATGAACGTCAAAATTGAACATGAAATCCACATCAAAGTGGATAAAGATGTGGAATCGCTGCTGAAATCGCGCAGCGATCTCTTCTGAGGCCGCCATGAGAAAATACTTCACGCTCATTCTGCTGACGCTGGGGCTTTGTGCGCCCGCGTTCGCCCTGACCCTCAACGAAGCCCGCACCGAGGGGCGCGTGGGGGAAACGCTGAGCGGCTATATCGCCCCGCGCAGCCAGGATCGCGAAACCCTGGCGCTGGTGGAGCAGATCAACAAGGCTCGTACCGAGAGTTATCAGCGGCTTGCTGACAGCAATAACCTTCCGGTCGATGAGGTGGCCAAAATGGCGGGAAGCAAACTGGTTGCCCGCGCCCGCCCCGGCGAGTATGTCCAGGGCGTCAACGGCAGATGGTTACAGAAGTGATTAGCGGTGGCGTTTGCGGTATTCGCCAGGGGAGATCCCAAAGCGCTGCTTAAATGCCGTGGAGAAGTGGCTATGGTCGGTAAAGCCCCAGCTGTAGCCAATGCCCGCCAGTTTCTCATCGTCACGAGCGCTACGTAGCATCTGCGCGCAGAGATCCAGCCGACGGTTCTTGATGTACTGCGCCACCACCAGCCCTTTCTCGGCAAACATCCGGTACAGGCTACGCACCGACATCCCGCACTCCGCCGCAATCCACTCCGGTCGCAAATGTTCCGCCTGAATATGATCGTCGATGAGCGTCAGAACGTGGCTGAACTGGCGCGCCTTGCGCGGCTGCACGCTTTCACGCTGCTGCAATACCGGGCGCAGCAGACAGACCATCGCCTCCAGCGCGGCTTCGCTCTCGGTTTCACTCAATCGCGGATTGTTCATGCTCTCCTGCAGCAGACGATAGCTGAGCTGGACGGTAGGCAGGCTGTGGGAGAGTTTTTGCGCGCAGCTCACTTCCTGAAAACGAAAGTGCTGCTCAAGGATCTGGCGCGGGAGCAGCAATGAGATCTGCCGGGATTTTTCCGGCCAGTAGATCGAGCAGGGGCGGGAGGCGTCGATCAGGGTGATATCTCCCGCGTTGAGCATAATTTGCCGGTCGTCCTGCTCCAGTCCCGCTTCACCTTCCAGCTGAAAGACAGTGTAGAACCAGGCATCGTTGCTGGTCTTAATCTCCTGGCGGGTACGAAACAGATTCACGCCGCCAGCGGTGACGGTGCTGAGCTTCAGGGTGCCGGTCCAGGTGGATTCCAGCTCGCCGTAAAACTCGCCGCTCATGGGCCGGGCCGCAAAACTTCCGCAAGCCTGATTAATCTGCGCCAGCCACTGCTGATAATTGTCCGTTTCCTTTGCACTCGCCATCGTCTGACCTGCTACGTCGTGAATGTTTAAACATTGTTGCATTTATGTTTCTAATTACCCGTGACATGGGGCGAAATATAGGCAAGAACACCACGGTGTAACAGAGCGAAACGGCACTATTGTCGCGTTTTGCGGCACCTGTCACAGGGGGCAAAGCGAATGTCACAGAGATAAAAGCGCACTGCGCAAACCCATCTTAGACTGCGATGACACCCTGCGAATAATAAGGAATCGCTATGTCTGATACACAGGTCGCAGTACTGCACAGCGTGCAGCAATTTCTGGATCGCCAACATGGCCTCTGGATCGAGGGACAACCGTCCGCCTCCGACAGCGAAAAGCGTCTGGATATCTTTAACCCGGCAACCGGTCAGGTGATTGCCTCTACCGCCGATGCCAGCGCGAAAGATGTGGATCGCGCGGTGATGTCCGGCTGGCGCGCCTTTGTGGCCCGCAGCTGGTCCGGCAAACTGCCGGCGGAGCGCGAACGTATTCTGCTGCGCTTCGCCGATCTGGTGGAGCAGCACACCGAGGAGCTGGCCCAGCTCGAAACCCTGGAGCAGGGTAAATCCATTAACATCTCCCGCGCCTTTGAAGTGGGCTGCACTCTGAACTGGATGCGCTACACCGCGGGGCTGACCACCAAAATCGCCGGTAAGACGCTGGATCTCTCTATTCCGATGCCGCAGGGAGCGCGCTACCAGGCGTGGACGCGCAAAGAGCCGATTGGCGTGGTGGCCGGGATCGTGCCGTGGAACTTCCCGCTGCTGATTGGCATGTGGAAAGTGATGCCCGCCCTGGCGGCCGGCGGCTCTATCGTGATCAAACCGTCCGAAACCACGCCCCTGACCCTGCTGCGCGTGGCGGAGCTGGCAACCGAGGCCGGGGTCCCGGACGGCGTCTTTAACGTAGTGACCGGCAGCGGGGCGGTGTGTGGCGCTGCGCTCACCAACCATCCGCATATCGCCAGGGTGAGCTTTACCGGTTCTACCGCCACCGGGAAACAGATTGCGCGCGCCGCCGCCGATCGCCTGATGGGGGTGACGCTGGAGCTGGGCGGTAAAAACCCGGCGATTGTCCTGAAAGATGCCGATCCGGCATGGGTGATCGAAGGCCTGATGACCGGCAGCTTCCTGAACCAGGGCCAGGTGTGCGCCGCCAGCTCGCGTATTTACGTCGAAGCGCCGCTGTTTGATACCGTGGTGAGCGGTTTTGAGCAGGCGGTGAAATCCCTCAGCGTCGGGCCGGGGATGTCCCAGGAGGCGCACATCAACCCGCTGGTTTCCCGCGCCCACTGCGACAAAGTGCAGACCTTCCTTGATGAAGCGCAGTCGCGCCAGGCGGAGCTGATTACCGGCAACCGTGGTCCGAACGATCAGGGTTACTACGTGTCGCCGACGCTGGTGGTGAACCCGGACGCCAGCCTGCGCCTGACCCGCGAAGAGGTGTTTGGTCCGGTGGTCAACCTGGTGCGCGTCGCTGACGGCGAAGAGGCGCTGCGCCTGGCGAACGATACCGAATATGGCCTGACCGCCAGCGTCTGGACGCAAAACATCAGCAAAGCGCTGGAGTACACCGACCGCCTGCAGGCGGGAACCGTGTGGGTGAACAGCCATACCCTGATCGACGCCAACCTGCCGTTTGGCGGGATGAAGCAGTCCGGCACAGGCCGTGATTTCGGCCCGGACTGGCTGGATGGCTGGTGTGAAACCAAATCGGTGTGCGTGCGCTACTGACGCCCGGCGGCGCTGCGCTTGCACGGGCCTACGGTCTGGTCGGTTTGCCGCACCGCACCGTAGGTCCGGTTAAGCAGAGCCGCCACCCGACATCAGACCGCACCGTGCCAACAAAACCGCACCCTTAGCAGGACCAGCGATTTCGTCCTGCATTTTTTGCCCGGTAGAGCGCGGCATCGGCCTGGGCGATCACCTCGCTGGCCGTCTGACCAGCGGTCAGCGAGGCGATCCCCATGCTGACCGTAACGCTGTCGCTGACCGTTGAGGCAGCATGCGGAATAGCCGCAGCGCGCAGGCTCTCCTGAATGCGCGCCGCCACCTGTTCCGCCACTTTTTCCGTCGCATCAAACAGGATCAGCAGAAACTCCTCGCCACCGTAGCGTGAGACCACATCGTCCGGGCTGCGCACCACCTGTTTCAGCGCCTGCGCCACCGCCGCCAGACACTCATCCCCGGCCTGATGCCCGTAACGATCGTTGTAGCGTTTGAACTCATCGACATCGAGCATAATCAGCGCAAAATTGTTCCCCTGTTTGACCGCGTTTTCCAGCACGTTCTCCATCGCCCGGCGGTTAGCGGTACCGGTGAGCGGATCCTGGTGCGCAAGGGCATCCAGCCGGGCAATCAGCGCCTGGTTCTGCTGCTGACGCAGCCAGGCTTCATCAAACCAGCGCACTAAAATAAACCGCCCGTAAACCAGCACTACCGTAAAGATAAGCCACACCACGACGAAACGCAGGCTGATGCCCTCGTTCAGCACCAGGCTGGCAGCCGGCATCGCCGCCCACAGCGGCAGCGCATAGCTCATCAGCCCAACCGGAAAAAAATAGAGCCCTGCCAGCGCCGTCAGGAGCAGGGTGGTGCAGAGCGGCCAGGCGAAGGGCAGTTTCAGATGGGCGATAAACCAGACGGCGCAGCAGGCCCAGATCAGGCCTGCCAGCAGCAACAGCAGGCTCAGCCCGCGTTTTTTTTGCCAGACCAGCAGCAGGGAGAGGCTAAACAGAACAATGACCGCCAGCATCAGCCAATCGATCATCCTGGCGCTGAAGGCGTTCACCTGATACAGCGCGTCAATGCCGTCGAACAGCCCATTACGCAATAAGACCATCAGCGCAAAGCCGATGTTGACGAGCGCCAGCCACGGCATGCTGAGAGTCAGTCCGCGGGTGACCATATCCCTGCGGGCGAAAGGCTCCGCCCGCAGGCTGGTGGGTTTACGGTGTAACAATGTTGAACCAGAACTCAAATTTATCCATATAGCCCAGCATGGTATCAAGTTTTGCCCCGTCACCGGTAACCTTCACCGCGCCGCTCTCCTCAGCCTGTTTCAGGGTGGTTTCCTTGAGGATGATTTTATTCAGCGTGTCGCGGCTCAGGGTGATGGTGGCGTCGGCGTCGGTCGCTTCGGCATTGGCGGTGTGGTTCAGCACCCCATTTTCCAGCTCGAGCTTGTACTTGCCGCCGTCGCTGCCGAGGTCGATGTTAAACACCGATTTCGCGGTTCCGGCTTTTTCACCGTTAATGTGAACCGCCAGATAGTCGAAGAACATCTCCGGGGTCATCGCCCGCACCGTATCCGGGCTGGCGGTGTTCGGGGTCGGCCCTTTCACCACGCCGTTACGCAGCTCCTGCGCGCCGGTGAGGTAGAAGTTACGCCACGGGCCCGATTCCGCCTGATAGCCTAACTGCTCAAGCGCGTCCGCCTCCAGGTTACGGGCCGCCTGGTTGTTCGGATCGGCAAAGACCACCTTGCTCACCACCTGCGCCACCCAGCGATAGTTACCCTGGTCGAAGTCGGTTTTGGCCTTCTGCAGAATGGCGTCGGCGCCGCCCATATAGTCTACATATTTCTTCGCAGCCTCTTCCGGCGGCAGCTCATCCAGGGTCGCCGGGTTGCCGTCGAACCAGCCGAGATAGAGCACGTAGGTGGCTTTCACGTCGTGACTTACCGACCCGTAGTAGCCCCGGTTAGCCCAGGTGTGCGCCAGCGAATCCGGCAGCCTGAAGTTTGCCGCAATTTCATCCCGGGTCATGCCCTGGTTCGCCATGCGCAGGGTCTGGTCGTTGATGTAGCGATACAGGTCTCGCTGGCTTTTCAACAATTTATTGACGTTTTCATTGCCCCAGGTTGGCCAGTGGTGCTGAGCCATCAGCACTTCGGCTTTATCACCCCAGCGCACAATGGCTTCGTTGATATATTTTGACCACGGCAGCGGCTCGCGGATCTTCGCCCCGCGCAGGGAGTAGGTGTTATGCAGGGTGTGGGTGACATCCTCGGCGGATTCGATCAGTTTTTTCTCTTCGATGTACCAGAGCATTTCGGACGGCGCTTCTGAGCCCGGCGCCAGCATAAAGTCATAGGTCAGGCCGTCGATGGTCTCTTTCTGTCCATCTTTTTCGATGATATTGGTCGGCGCAAGCAGGGTTACGGTCCCGGCGGAGGTCGTGGTGCCAAGCCCCGCGCCCACCTGACCTTTAGGATCCGGCTTCAGCAGGTTGCCATACATATAGCTGGCGCGGCGGCTCATGACGTTCCCGGCCATAATGTTTTCTGCCACGGCGGCTTCCATAAAGCCGGCCGGGGCGTAGATTTTGACTTTCCCGGCTTTGACATCGGCCTCATCCACCACGCCGCGCACGCCGCCGTAGTGGTCAACGTGGCTGTGGGTGTAGATCACCGCTACCACCGGTTTCTGCCCGCGGTTTTTGTAATAGAGATCCATCCCGACTTTTGCCGTTTCAGCAGAGACCAGCGGGTCGACCACGGTGATACCGGTCGCCCCTTCGATAATGGTCATGTTTGACAGGTCAAGGTTTCGGATCTGATAGACCCCATCCGTGACCTCAAACAGACCGCTGATATTAATCAGCTGCGCCTGACGCCATAAGCTGGGGTTGACGGTATCCGGCGCTTTGTCCCCCTCTTTAATAAAGGCGTACTGCTGGGGATCCCAGACCACATTGCCCTGTTCGCCTTTGATCACCTCGGTCGGAAGTGCAGCGATAAAGCCTTTATGGGCATCGGTGAAATCGGCATTGTCGGAGAAGGGCAGCTGGCTGAAGAGGGCATTATTGGCTTGCTGAGTGGCGGCGGCAGCCTCTTTTGGCGCTTCTGCGGCAAATGCAGGAGTGCCGGCAGAGATAAAAACGCCTGCAAGCGCAAGGCTTCTTGCTATCAAGTTGAATCTCATCCTAAAAACCTCTCAATGTTCATACAACGACGTAAGGGAGAACTTCGTGTGATGTCCATAAAAAACGTTTTAAGAAAGGCAACCCGGACGGCATGGGTATGATTAACTATAAGCAAGGAAAGCTGTTCAGAAAATAAACGACTTAAACTAAATTCAATAGCGGTGTAGGTCGGGTAAGCGCAGCGCCACCCGACAATGCCCGGCGGCGCTGCGCTTGCACGGGCCTACGGTCCCGTAGGTCGGGTAAGGCGCAGCCGCCACCCGACATCAAACCGCACCGACAAGAAAAAGCCGGGCAATATGCCCGGCTGTTTATCACTGCCCCTCTTTCTTCTTGCCGAGCGACGGCGTCTCGTCAAAGAAGTTCCACGGTTTGAGCAGGGCATGCACCCACTCGGTTGGCATGATCGGCCACTCTTCGGCGCGGGCCACGTGGGTGGTACCGGTGGTGATCCACACCACGTTATCCTGGTTATTCAGCGACTCGTTATCCTTACTGAACTGGCCCAGCCCCTGGTCATGGGAGGAGCGGTTCGGGAATTTGCCCTCCGGGTACATCTCGTTCGGATGGTAGCGGGTCACCCACAGCTGTTTATCCATAAAGCTCAGGCGGTGATAGATCCACTCATCCGGGGCGAATTTCGCGCCGGTTGCCACCGGGTGCGTACCGCCCGCATAGGGGATGATCTGGTAAGAGACCGGGTTGCCCATGCGGTTCTCTTTGCTGGTGTTGCTCAGTAGACGAATGGTGCCCGGGTCAAATTTCTGTGCCGCCTGCTGCTCGCTGTCGATGTTGTACTGGTTAACCTGCATGGTGCTGGTGCGCGGGCCGCCAGCGGTGTTCGGCTTCACCTCCGGATCCATCGCCACCAGGCTGTTGCTGGTGCCATCCACATCCAGATCCAGACGGAAGTTGTAGATGTGCTGGTGGGTGGTGCCGACAATGTTGTGATCAATCAGGGTGCCGTACTTCGTATCCTCTTTGGCGCTCGGGTCATGCATGGTTTTCGCCATCACCCCTTTTACCGCTTCGATACCGGTTGCCCCAGCATCGATGCCGATGGTGCCGTTTTCGTGGAAGATCCAGTCGAAGATGTAGTCATAGTTGCCCACGGTGCTGATCCAGCGCACCACCAGCTCGCGGCGTTCGGTGCTGACGTTCGGCTGATTCATCTCCTGGTGCTTATACTCCGGCCCGGCGTAGCGTTCAAAAATCGCCATCGCCCGCGGGATTTCCATCGGCGCACCGGTGTAATCCGGGATGGTCTGATTCAGCAGCACGGCGTTGGAGGGCACATCTTTACCGCGCACCAGCGGCGAGGTGAGGGTGCCCATGCCGTAGTCGCCGGAGTCCAGATAGGCTTTGAAGTACCAGCCCACGTCCGGGTCGCCGTAAGGGACAATCATCCCGCCCAGCGATCCCTCGTACATCACCTGGCGTTTTTTGCCGTTGTCGTTAAAGGTGACGGTGGAGATGATCGGCCCGACGCGGGAGTCGAGGCTCAGGTGGAAATCCCAGTTCTGCCAGTGGATCATATTGCCGGTAATGGTGTAGTTCTTGCCTTCCGGCTCCACAATCTCCAGCGGTTTGTGCACCACCGGTTCGCGGTCGCGGCCATCATAGGGGCGGGACTGCATCGGCACCGGTACGACAGCGCCTTCTTCAATTTTGACGATCTTCTTCTCGATCAGATCGACCACCGCCACCAGGTTCTCAATCGGGTGCGCCCAGTAGTTGCCGTCGCCGGTATCCAGGTAGCTCACCACCTTCAGCAGGCGATCTTCCTGCTTCAGACCATCCTTACCGTCAAAGTAGCCGACGGTCAGCGGGGTGGTCATCACCTTTGCCGGGTCGTTGATGCCGCGTTTTTTCAGCGCCTCGGCATACTCCGGGCTGCCGGTGACGATCTTCTGCACCGCCATAAAGTCATCCAGCAGCACCATGCCGTGGGCGTCTTTGATCGGCTCCCAGTGCAGGATTTTCTTCTCCTGCAGATCCACTAGCGCTTCAACGATAAATTTGCCGTCCAGCAGGGTGATATTGGCCTGACGCGGCGCATCTACCGCCGTGCCGTTCAGCACGAAATCCCACACTTTGGCTTTGTCCGGCTCGGCCAGCGCGATCTGCGTGAAGCGGGTATTCGGTTTAAAGTCCGGCGAGGCTTTCACAATCCCGACGGCCTCTTTGATCTCATCCGCGGAGAGGGCGTTCAGCGGGTGCGGGGTCTTCTCGACCTGGAAGGTCTGGTCAAGGCCGGACTGGAACACATCGTTAACAAAGGTATCGGCGATCCAGGCCTTATTGTCTTTCATGACCACCGGCGCCTGCAGGGTGAGCGGTTTACCGTTGACCATAGCGGTTGTGGCACCCGGCTTCACTTTGATAAAGGCCCCATCTTTGCTGATGGTGAACATCTGGGCATAGTCGTCCCATTTCACATCAGCGCCAAATTCGGTCAGGGTTTTATCCATTTCGACCATATGTGCTGCACCACCGTGCGCCAGCACCTGGCCGGAAAAGAGACAGGCAACGGCCAACGCCAGCACCGTTTTACGTGGAGAAAAAATGGAGGAGCTTCCCATGATTAACCTCTGTTGTATGTGTTGTTATCCACTCGGGACCGCTGTTCTGCGCGCGGTTTATTCATTGCCAACATAGCAATAACGCGTTAAGTACCGTTTGCCTGCATTTGCCAGATGTTTTGTCAGATGTGCCAGAAGCCGGGTAACGTGCGCGACGTTACCCGGATGGAGGGGGATCAGGCGTCAAAATCTCCGCGCTGACGGGAGACGAGGGTCAGGATCGAGTAGAGCGCCACCGGCTGCTGGTGCTGGTTGAAAATCTCAACCGCCCATTCCACCACGCCGGTCGGTTTCTCTTCCGCCGTGCGCTGTTTCTTCAGCGTCTTGCGCTTACAGGTCAGACGCACCTGGATGGTGTCGCCCGGCTTCACCGGCTCAATAAAGCGCAGGTTCTCCATACCGTAGTTGGCAATCACCGGCCCGACGCCCGCATCGACGAACAGACCCGCCGCAGCGGAGATCAGGAAGTAGCCGTGCACCACGCGTTCGCCGAAAATCGACTCCGCCGCGCCGATCTTGTCCATATGGGCGTAGAAATGATCCCCGCTCAGGCAGGCAAAGTTAACGATGTCGGTTTCGGTCAGGGTACGGCGCGGGGTCAGGAGGCTGTCGCCCGGCTGTAACTCCTCGAAGTATTTGCGGAACGGATGAACGCGATCCTCCTGCACCTGCGCGCCGCGTACCCACTGCTGGCTGATGGCGGCCAGCATGCTCGGGCTGCCCTGGATGGCGGTGCGTTGCAGGTAGTGTTTTACCGCCCGCAGGCCGCCCAGCTCCTCACCACCCCCGGCGCGGCCCGGGCCGCCGTGCACCAGCTGCGGCAGCGGGGAGCCGTGGCCGGTGGACTCTTTGGCCGACTCTTCGTTGAGGATCTGGATACGGCCGTGGGCGCGGGCGGCGCCGGCGATAAACTGACGCGCAAGGCGCAGATCGGCGGTGACCAGCGTCCCGGCGAGACTGCCTTCCCCGGCGCGGGCAAGGGCCATGGCGTGCTCGCGATCCTGATACGGCATCAGAGTGGCGACCGGGCCAAAGGCTTCGGTGGCATGGACGGCAGGGGTTTCATCCGGCTGCGGGCAGAACAGCAGCGTCGGCGGGAAGAAGGCCCCGGCAGCGTTCAGGTCGGCTTTCCCGCCCAGACGAATCTGGCAGCCCGCCGTGACTAAAGTATCCACTTTCTCCTGCACGTCAGCGCACTGCTCGGCGTTGACCAGTGAGCCCATTTTGATCCCTTCCTGAGCCGGGTCGCCTACAGCCACTTTTTCCAGCCGGGCGATCAGCGCCTGGCTGACAGCCTCCACCTGCGCCTGCGGAACGATGATGCGGCGGATCGCGGTACATTTCTGCCCGGCTTTCGCGGTCATCTCCCGCACCACTTCGCGAATGAAAAGGGCAAACTCCGGCTGCTCCGGGGTGACGTCATCCCCCAGCACGCAGCAGTTCAGGGAGTCCGCTTCCATGGTGAAGGGAATCGATTTTGCCACGATGTTCGGATGGACGCGCAGCTTCTGGCCAGTGTCGGCGGAGCCGGTAAAGGTCACCACGTCCTGGCTGTCGAGCTGGTCGAGCAGATCCCCCGCGCCGCCGCAGATCAGGCTGATGGCGCCCTCCGGCACCAGGCCGCTGTCGACGATCGCTTTCACCATCGCCTGGGTCACCTGGGCGGTGGCGGTGGCCGGTTTAATAATGGCAGGCATCCCCGCCAGCCAGGTCGGGGCCAGCTTTTCCAGCATTCCCCAGCAGGGGAAGTTGAACGCATTGATGTGGACGGCCACGCCGGACTTCGAGGTCAGCACGTGGCGCGCGGCAAATCCGCCCTCTTTTGAAAGCGGGATCAGCTCATCTTCCGGCCACAGGGTATCGTCCGGCAGTTCGCGGCTGCCCAGGCTGGCGAAGGTAAAGAGGGTGCCGATCCCGCCCTCGATATCCACCCAGCTGTCGGCGCGGGTCGCCCCGGTCTGTGCCGACAGCGCATAAAAGGTCTCTTTCTGGCTCAGCAGATGTTTCGCCACCGCTTTCAGCATGGCGGCACGTTCGATAAAGGTCATGGCATGAAGCGCTTCGCCGCCTTTCTCAATGGCGTAGCGACGTGCGGTGGCCATATCCAGCCCTTCGCTGGTAACGGACCAGAGGGATTCACCGCTGATGGCGTGTTGAATGGTGCGCTCACGGCCCCGGCCTGACTGCCAGGTACCGGACAAGAAGCTGGCTAACTGCTGCATCTTTCTCTCCAGATGGTTCGTGATTTCACTATAAATAGTTCGTTTGTGAATCATAAAAAGCAAGTGACTTGTTAATGTTTTATTAACATTGTGATCTCGCTTAATCTTCTTAATTCCCGGAGGCCGCGTCGTATCTGGGGTGTGGAAATCTCTTGCGAGCCTCATCACAAAACGAATAAACGATTCTTGGGTTATTCATTAACCTTTGTGTAACTTTTATAAAACAAAGTGATTCATCATTGAATGATATTTAGCAGTTAAACGAATCAAAAGGGTGATGACGTGACGGAAGAACAACGCTTTGAGCAGCGCATCGCGCAAGAGACGGCCATCGAGCCGCAGGACTGGATGCCTGACGCGTACCGTAAAACGCTGATCCGCCAGATTGGTCAGCATGCGCACTCCGAAATTGTCGGCATGCTGCCGGAAGGGAACTGGATCACCCGCGCCCCGACGCTGCGCCGTAAGGCCATCCTGCTGGCGAAAGTGCAGGACGAAGCCGGGCACGGGCTCTACCTCTATAGCGCGGCGGAAACGCTGGGCTGCGCCCGGGAAGATATCTACCAGAAGATGCTCGACGGCAAGATGAAATACTCCTCCATCTTCAACTACCCGACCCTGAGCTGGGCGGATATCGGCGTGATCGGCTGGCTGGTGGATGGCGCGGCCATCGTTAACCAGGTGGCGCTGTGCCGGACCTCCTACGGCCCCTATGCCCGGGCGATGGTGAAAATCTGTAAAGAAGAGAGCTTCCACCAGCGTCAGGGCTTTGAGGCCTGCATGGCCCTGGCCCAGGGTAGCGAAGCCCAGCGCCAGATGTTGCAGGACGCCATCAACCGCTTCTGGTGGCCAGCGCTGATGATGTTTGGCCCGAACGACGACAACTCACCGAACAGCGCCCGCAGCCTGGCCTGGAAGATCAAACGTTTTGGCAATGACGAGCTGCGTCAGCGCTTTGTCGACAACACCGTGCCGCAGGTGGAAATGCTCGGCATGACCGTGCCGGATGCGGATCTGCAGTTCGATGCCGAAAGCGGTCACTACCGTTTTGGCGAGATCGACTGGCAGGAGTTTGACGAGGTGATTAACGGGCGCGGCGTCTGCAATCACGAACGTCTGGCCGCCAAGCGTAAAGCCTGGGAAGAGGGAACGTGGGTGCGCGAAGCCGCACTGGCGCACGCCGAAAAACAACACGCCCGCAAGGTCGCATAAGGGGAATCAAGATGAGCAAAACATACTGGCCGTTGTACGAAGTCTTTGTCCGCAGCAAGCAGGGATTATCCCACCGTCACGTGGGCAGCCTGCATGCCGCCGATGACCGTATGGCGCTGGAAAACGCGCGCGACGCCTACACCCGCCGTAATGAAGGCTGTTCCATCTGGGTGGTGAAGGCGAGCGAAATCGTCGCCTCCCAGCCAGAAGAGCGCGGTGAGTTTTTCGACCCGGCGGAGAGCAAGGTCTACCGCCATCCGACCTTCTACACCATCCCTGATGGCATCGAGCACATGTGAGGCCACGGATGAAAACGTTAACGCAATATGCTCTGCGCCTGGGTGATAACGGGCTGGTGCTCTCCCAGCGTCTGGGAGCGTGGTGTGGTCACGCCCCGGAGCTGGAGATTGACCTCGCGCTGGCCAATATCGGCCTCGACCTGCTGGGCCAGGCGCGCAACTTCTTAACCTACGCCGCCGAGCTGGAAGGCGAGGGCGACGAAGACACGCTGGCCTTTCAGCGCGACGAGCGCCAGTTCAGCAACCTTCTGCTGGTGGAGCAGCCCAACGGCAACTTCGCCGACACCATCGCCCGTCAGTACTTTATCGACGCCTGGCACGTGGCGCTCTTTACCCGTCTGACCCAGAGCCGCGACGGTCAGCTTGCCGCCATCGCCGCGAAATCCATCAAAGAAGCCCGCTACCACCTGCGCTTCAGCCGCGGCTGGCTGGAACGCCTGGGCAACGGCACGGAGATCTCTGCGCAAAAAATGCAGCAGGCGGTCAATGACCTGTGGCGTTTCACCGCCGAGCTGTTCGAGGCGGACGAGATTGACCTGACGTTGGCTGCCGAAGGTATCGCCGTCGATCCGCGCAGCCTGCGCGACGCGTGGGAAGCGGAAGTCTTTGCCGGGCTGAACGAGGCGACGCTGAGCGTGCCGGGCGAGTCCGCCTACCGCACCGGTGGCCGTAAAGGGCTACACACCGAACATCTGGGGCCGATGCTGGCAGAGATGCAATATCTGCAGCGCGTCTATCCCGGCCAGCAGTGGTAATCCAGGAGAGCGCCATGCAACACGCCGTCCAACTCACCCCCGCCGCCGTCCCGCAGATCTGGTCTCTGTTAAGCCAGATCCCGGACCCGGAGATCCCGGTACTGACCATCACCGACTTAGGGATGGTGCGCAGCGTGACGCCGCAGGATGAGGGCTGGGCCATCGGTTTTACGCCGACCTATTCCGGCTGTCCGGCCACCGATCATCTGATGGGGGCGATCCGCGACACCCTGACCGCCCACGGCTATGGCCCGGTGCAGATTGCGATCCAGCTCGACCCGGCGTGGACCACCGACTGGATGACCCCTGACGCCCGTGAGCGCCTGCGCCAGTACGGTATCAGCCCTCCGGCTGGTCATAGCTGCCACGCGCATCTTCCCGCCGAGGTGACCTGTCCGCGCTGCGCCAGCACCCGCACCACGCTGATCAGTGAATTTGGTTCCACGGCCTGCAAAGCGCTCTGGCGCTGCGACAGCTGCCGTGAACCCTTCGATTATTTCAAATGTATCTGAGGTCGCCATGACAACGTTTCATTCCTTAACGGTGGCAAAAGTGGAACCCGAAACCCGCGATGCGGTGACCATTACTTTCGCGGTTCCCCAGCCTTTGCAGGAGGCCTATCGCTTCCGTCCGGGCCAGCATCTGACCCTGAAAGCCCATCTCGCGGGCGAAGAGCTGCGCCGCTGCTACTCCATCTGCCGCAGCGTTCAGCCGGGCGAAATCAGCGTGGCGGTAAAAGCCATCGACGGCGGGCGCTTCTCGCGCTATGCCCGGGATGAGATCAAGCAGGGGATGGCGCTGGAGGTGATGGTGCCGCAGGGTCATTTTGGCTATCAGCCGCTGGCCGAACGGGAAGGCTGCTATCTGGCGATTGCCGCCGGTTCCGGCATCACCCCGATGCTGGCGATCATCTCCAGCACTCTGAAAACCGAACCGAACAGCCAGTTCACCCTGATTTACGGTAACCGCAGCAGCCAGAGCATGATGTTCCGCCAGGCGCTGGCGGACCTGAAGGACAGCTACCCGACCCGCCTGCAGGTGGTCAACATCTTCAGCCAGGAGACGCTGGACAGCGAGCTACTGCACGGGCGCATCGACGGCGAAAAACTGCAGGCGCTGGCGAAGCACTTAATTGACTTCAGCCAGTTTGATGAAGCCTTTATCTGCGGCCCGGCGGCGATGATGGACCAGGCCGAACAGACGCTTAAGGCGCTGGGGATGCCGGAGAAATCGCTGCATCTTGAGCGCTTCAACACGCCGGGCACAACCATTAAACGCACCCATTCGGTACAGACCGGGGGGCAAAAGGTGACGGTGCGCCAGGACGGGCGCGACCGCGAGATCACCCTCACCGCCGAAGACGAAAGCATTCTGGATGCCGCGCTGCGCCAGGGGGCGGACCTGCCTTACGCCTGTAAAGGCGGGGTCTGCGCCACCTGCAAATGCAAAGTGGTGCGCGGCAAGGTGGATATGGTGACCAACTACAGTCTGGAGCCGGATGAACTGGCGGCAGGCTACGTGCTGAGCTGCCAGGCCCTGCCGCTGACCGGCGACGTGGTGGTGGACTTTGATGCGAAGGGGATGGCATGAGCGACCTGATTGTCACCCGTCACGGTCGGGTATTGCTCCTGACCCTTAACCGCCCGGCGGCCCGTAACGCCCTGAACAATGGCCTGCTGAGCGAGCTGGCAACCGCCCTGGAAGCTGCCGCCGTAGACAGCGAGATTTCGGTGTGCGTGATTACCGGCAACGAACGCTTCTTTGCCGCCGGAGCCGATCTGAACGAGATGGCGGAAAAAGATCTGGCCGCCACCCTCAACGACATTCGCCCGCAGCTGTGGGCGCGCATCAACGCCTTCAGTAAGCCGCTGATTGCCGCCGTCAATGGCTACGCCCTGGGCGCAGGGTGCGAGCTGGCGCTGCTCTGCGATGTGGCGATTGCCGGGGAAAACGCCCGCTTCGGCCTGCCGGAAATCACCTTAGGCATTATGCCCGGCGCGGGCGGCACGCAACGGCTGATCCGCAGCGTCGGCAAATCCCTTGCCAGCAAAATGGTGCTGACCGGGGAAAGTATCACCGCCCGTCAGGCGCTGGCGGCCGGGGTGGTAAGCGATGTACATCCCGACGCCCTGACCCTCGAATATGCTCTCAAGCAGGCGGCACTGATGGCGCGTCACTCCCCGCTGGCGTTGCAGGCGGCGAAGCAGGCGTTACGCCAGTCTCAGGAGGTGGCCCTCACCGCCGGGCTGGCCCAGGAGCGTCAGCTCTTCACCCTGCTGGCGGCCACCGAGGATCGCCGGGAAGGGATCGACGCCTTCCTGCAAAAACGCACCCCTGAATTTAAAGGACGCTAACCATGGATTTTATTCTGAGTCACGTTGAGCAGGGGGTCATGACCCTAACCCTGAACCGCCCGGAGCGGCTCAACAGCTTCAATGAGGAGATGCATCAGCAGCTGGCGGCGTGCCTGACCCAGGCCGAGCGCGACGAGAGCGTGCGTTGTCTGCTGATTACCGGCGCCGGACGCGGTTTTTGTGCCGGGCAGGATCTTAACGACCGTAACGTTGACCCGAACAGCCCCGCGCCGGATCTCGGCATGTCGGTGGAGAAATTTTACAACCCGCTGGTACGCCGTCTGGCAAAACTGCCCAAGCCGGTGATCTGCGCGGTGAACGGCGTGGCCGCCGGAGCGGGGGCGACCCTGGCGCTGGGCTGCGACATCGTTATCGCCGCCCGTTCGGTGAACTTTGTGATGGCCTTCAGCAAGCTCGGTCTGGTGCCGGATTCCGGCGGTACCTGGCTGCTGCCGCGTCTGACCGGGCGCGCCCAGGCGATGGGCCTGGCCCTGCTGGGGGAGAAGATCAGCGCTGAGCAGGCACACGCCTGGGGGATGATCTGGCAGGTCGTGGATGATGCCGAACTGACCGACACCGCCCGTCAGCTGGCCGTGCATCTCGCCACCCAGCCGACCTTTGGCCTGGGGCTGATCAAGCGGGCGATCAATGCCGCCGAAACCAATACCCTGGACGCGCAGCTGGATCTGGAGCGCGACTATCAGCGCCTGGCCGGGCGCAGCGCCGACTACCGGGAAGGGGTCAGCGCCTTCCTCAACAAACGCGCGCCGCAGTTTACGGGGAAATAAGATGACGACAATTCATACCGTGGCGGTGATTGGCAGCGGCATCATGGGAGCCGGGATCGCCGAAGTGGCGGCGAGCAACGGCCACCCGGTGCTGGTCTATGACATCAACGCTGAGGCCATCTCCCGCGCCATTGACGCCATTCGCAGCCGTCTCGAATCCCGCGTGGCGCGCGGCAAGCTCGCCCCGCATGACGCCGAACAGACGCTCCAGCGTCTGGTGCCCGTTACCGACATCCACGCGCTGGCGAAGGCTGACCTGGTGATTGAAGCCGCCTCTGAGCAAATGGCCGTTAAAAAGGCGCTCTTTGCCCAACTGGCGGAGATCTGCCCGGCTAACACGCTGTTGACCAGCAATACCTCGTCCATCTCCATTACCGCCATTGCCGCCGACCTGCGCCATCCTGAGCGCGTAGCGGGGCTGCACTTCTTTAACCCGGCCCCGGTGATGAAGCTGGTGGAAGTGGTAAGCGGCCTGGCGACCTCCGGGGAAGTGGTCGAACAGCTGAGCGAGCTGGCGACGCGCTGGGGCAAACAGCCGGTGCGCTGCCAGTCCACGCCGGGCTTTATCGTTAACCGCGTGGCGCGTCCGTACTATGCCGAAGCCTGGCGGGCGCTGGAAGAGCAGGTTGCCGCCCCGGAAGTCATCGACGCGGCGCTGCGCGAAGGCGCAGGCTTCCCGATGGGGCCGCTGGAGCTGACCGACATGATCGGCCAGGACGTCAACTTTGCCGTGACCTGCTCAGTATTTAACGCCTTCTGGCAGGAACGCCGTTTCCTGCCGTCACTGGTGCAGCAGGAGCTGGTGCTGGGTGGGCGTCTCGGCAAGAAGAGTGGGCAGGGCGTTTACAACTGGCGTAACGAAAAGCCAGCGGTGAGCTGGCTGGCAGAGGTGAACGATAGTTACAGTGTCACGCATCAGCAGAAAAAAAGTGACGGTGTCACTGAAATTGACGGCGTACTGCTGATCGAAACCCGGGGTGAGACCGCCCAGGCGCTGGCGAACCGCTACGCACAGCCGGTGGTGGTGTTCGACAGACAGGAGAGCGATGTGGCGGTGATTGCCGCCGCGGCCAGCAACCCGCCAGCCGCGACACGGAAAGCGGTGCGCTACTTCCAACAGCAGGGCAAGCGCGTGCTGCAGGTGGCGGATTATCCCGGCCTGCTCATCTGGCGCACGGTAGCGATGATTGTCAACGAAGCCCTCGACGCCCTGCAAAAAGGGGTCGCCAGTGAAGAGGATATCGATACCGCCATGCGCCTCGGGGTGAACTACCCGCGCGGCCCGCTGGCCTGGGGAGAACAGCTTGGCTGGCAGCGTCTGCTGTGCCTGCTGGAAAACCTGCAACGCCATTACGGCGAAGAGCGTTACCGTCCTTCATCCCTGCTGCGCCAGCGCGCGCTTCTGGAGAGTAGCTATGAGTCATAACGCCTGGCGCAACGCCCGCGCCATGTATGAAAACGATGCCTGCGCCCAGGCTTATGGCATCGACATTATTGAGATGGATGAGGGCATGGCAGTACTGACCATGACCGTCACGCCGCAGATGCTCAACGGCCACAAGAGCTGTCACGGCGGACAGCTGTTTACCCTCGCCGATACCGCTTTCGCCTACGCCTGCAACAGCCAGGGGCTGGCGGCGGTGGCCTCGGGCTGCACCATTGATTTTGTCCGTCCGGCGTTTGCCCACGATAAGCTCACCGCCACGGCGCAGGTGCGCCATCAGGGGAAACAGACCGGCGTATACGACATTGAAATCGTTAATCAACAACAGAAAACGGTTGCCCTGTTCCGTGGGAAATCCCACCGCATCGGCGGCACTGTGACAGGAGAAGCATGATGCGTGACGCCTTTATCTGTGACGGGATCAGAACCCCAATCGGTCGCTATGCCGGTGCGCTGTCCGGTGTGCGCGCGGACGACCTGGGCGCCATCCCGCTGCGCGAACTGCTGGCGCGTAACCCGGGTCTGGATGCGGAGCGCATCGACGATGTAATCTTTGGCTGCGCGAACCAGGCGGGGGAAGACAACCGTAACGTGGCGCGAATGTCCCTGCTGTTAGCCGGGCTGCCGCAGACCGTCTCCGGCACTACCCTGAACCGCCTTTGCGGCTCCGGTCTGGATGCGCTGGGCTTTGCTGCCCGCGCGATTCGCGCCGGTGATGGCGACCTGATGATTGCCGGGGGTGTGGAGTCGATGTCCCGCGCGCCTTTCGTGATGGGCAAAGCGACCAGCGCCTTCCAGCGGCAGAATGAAATTTTCGATACCACTATCGGCTGGCGTTTTGTGAACCCGCTCATGGCGCAGCAATTTGGTTCTGACAGCATGCCGGAAACGGCAGAGAATGTAGCGGAATTGTTAAAGATTTCCCGTGAGGATCAGGACGCCTTCGCCCTGCGCAGCCAGCAGCGTACCGCTCAGGCCCAGGCTAACGGTATTCTGGCGCAGGAGATCGTGCCGGTCGTCATTAAAGGCAAAAAAGGGGCGGTCACCGAAGTGGTGCATGACGAGCATCTGCGCCCGGACACCACCCTCGAAATGCTGGCCGGGCTGAAAGCCCCTTTCCGGGCGGGCGGTGTGGTTACCGCCGGTAACGCTTCTGGCGTGAACGATGGCGCTGCGGCGCTGATTGTCGCCAGCGAGAAGATGGCGGCAGCCCAGGGCCTGATCCCGCGTACCCGCATCGTGGCGATGGCGACCGCTGGCGTTGAGCCGCGTCTGATGGGGCTGGGCCCGGTGCCTGCCACCCGTCGGGTGCTGGAGCGCGCCGGGCTGAGCATCAACGACATGGACGTTATCGAGCTGAACGAAGCCTTCGCCTCCCAGGCGCTGGGGGTGCTGCGTGAGCTGGGGCTGCCGGATGATGCGCCGCACGTTAACCCCAACGGCGGGGCAATTGCCTTAGGCCATCCGCTGGGTATGAGCGGGGCCCGCCTGGCGCTGGCCGCCAGCAACGAGCTGCATCGTCGTAAAGGGCGCTATGCGCTCTGTACGATGTGCATTGGTGTCGGTCAGGGCATTGCCATGATCCTTGAGCGTGTCTGAACAATTATAAAAAGCGAGTACCCTACGATGACTACGACAATGATAAATACAGCGACAACCGCAACGTCAACTGCAACCACGACGGCAACGCATCTTGACCCCATCGAAACCGCCTCCCTTGATGAGCTGCAGGCCCTGCAAACCGAGCGTATGAAGTGGACGTTAGAACACGCTTATAACAACGTCCCCATGTACAAACGCAAGTTTGATGCGGCGGGCGTGCATCCTGACGATTTCAAAGAGTTAGCGGATATTCGCAAGTTCCCGTGCACCACCAAGCAGGATCTGCGTGACAACTATCCGTTTGATACCTTTGCGGTGCCGATGGAGCAGGTGGTGCGTATACACGCCTCTTCGGGCACCACCGGTAAACCGACCGTGGTCGGCTACACGCAGAACGACATTGATAACTGGGCCAACATCGTGGCCCGCTCGCTGCGCGCCGCGGGCGGCAGTGCCAGGGACAAAATTCATGTCGCCTACGGCTATGGCCTGTTCACTGGCGGGCTGGGCGCCCACTACGGCGCCGAGCGTTTAGGCGCCACGGTGATCCCGATGTCCGGCGGACAGACCGAGAAACAGGCCCAGCTGATCCGCGATTTTCAGCCAGACATGATCATGGTGACGCCTTCTTACTGCCTCAACCTGATCGAAGAGCTTGAGCGCCAGATGGGGGGCGATGCCAGCCAGTGCTCCCTGCGCGTGGGCGTTTTTGGCGCTGAGCCCTGGACCCTGGCGATGCGCCGGGAAATTGAAAAACGCCTCGGTATTACCGCTCTGGATATCTATGGGCTCTCCGAAGTGATGGGGCCGGGGGTGGCGATGGAGTGCATCGAAACCGCCGACGGACCGACCATCTGGGAAGATCACTTCTACCCGGAGATCGTCAACCCGAACGACGGCACGCCCCTGGCCGATGGCGAGCAGGGGGAACTGCTCTTCACCACCCTCACCAAAGAGGCGCTGCCGGTGATCCGCTACCGCACCCGCGACCTGACCCGCCTGCTGCCGGGCACCGCCCGCACCATGCGCCGCATGGACAGGATCAGCGGCCGCAGCGACGATATGCTGATCATCCGCGGCGTCAACGTCTTCCCGTCCCAGCTGGAAGAGGAGATCGTCAAGTTTGAGCACCTGTCGCCGCACTACCAGCTGGAGGTGAACCGTCGGGGCCATCTTGATTCACTTTCGGTGAAGGTGGAGCTGAAAGAGAGCAGCCTGTCGCTGACCCACGAACAGCGCTGCAACGTCTGCCACCAGCTGCGCCACCGCATTAAGTCGATGGTGGGGATCTCTACCGACGTGACGATCGTCAACTGCGGCAGCATTCCGCGTTCCGAAGGCAAAGCCTGCCGCGTCTTCGATCTGCGTAAGGCCGCAGCCAACTGCTAAGGCCGTCCGCGACCCTCTGCGTATTAGGGAGGGTCGCGCTTTTAGCGCTATGCTATGATTCATCCGCGAAAATAATCACAACAGAATGAATCACATGAGTAAACTCGACGCCTTTATCCAGCACGCTGTCAGCTCCGTTCCCGTCAGCGGCACCTCGCTGATCTCCTCCCTGTACGGTGATGCCCTGTCCCATCGCGGCGGCGAAGTCTGGCTGGGAAGCCTGGCGGCCCTGCTGGAAGGGATGGGATTCGGCGAGCGCTTCGTGCGTACCGCGCTGTTCCGTCTTAATAAAGAGGGCTGGCTGGATGTGGTTCGCATCGGCAGACGCAGCTTCTACCGCCTGAGCGACAAAGGATTGCGTTTAACCCGCCGGGCCGAAACCAAAATTTATCGCGCAGAGCTACCGGCCTGGGACGGCAAATGGCTGCTGCTGCTCTCTGAAGGAATGGACAAAACCACGCTGGCGGATGTGAAAAAGCAGCTGATCTGGCAGGGCTTCGGCACCCTGGCGCCGAGCCTGATGGCCTCGCCGTCGCAACAGCTGGCAGACGTACAGACCCTGTTGCATGAAGCGGGCGTGGCGGAAAACGTCATCTGCTTTGAGGCGCATTCGCCGCTGGCGCTCTCCCGCGCCGCGCTGCGCGCCCGGGTGGAGGAGTGCTGGCAGCTCAGCGAGCAGAACCTGATGTATGAAACCTTTATCGACTCGTTCCGGCCCCTGCTGCCCCTGCTGCGGGAGGCCACGCCGGAGGAGCTGACGCCGGCGCGCTGTTTCCATATCCAGCTCTTGCTGATCCATTTTTATCGCCGGGTGGTGCTTAAGGATCCGCTCCTGCCGGAAGAGTTACTCCCGTCGCACTGGGCAGGCCAGACGGCCCGCCAGCTGTGCATTAACATTTATCAGCGCGTCGCGCCGGGTGCGCTGGCGTTTGTCAGTGAGAAAGGGGAGACCTCGGTCGGCGAACTGCCGTCGCCGGGCTCCTCCTACTGGCAGCGCTTCGGCGGCCTGACGCCCGCGTAACGGAGGTTATGTGCCTGTATATCAAATTGATGGTCTGACACCGGTTGTTCCTGAGGAGAGTTATGTCCACCCGACAGCGGTCCTGATTGGCGACGTGATCCTCGGTAAGGGCGTCTACGTGGGCCCCAACGCCAGCCTGCGTGGGGATTTTGGCCGTATCGTGGTGAAAGACGGGGCCAATATTCAGGATAACTGCATCATGCATGGCTTCCCCGAGCAGGACACGGTGGTGGAAGAAGAGGGACATATCGGGCACGGCGCCATTCTGCACGGCTGCGTGATCCGCCGCAATGCGCTGGTGGGGATGAATGCGGTGATCATGGATGGCGCCGTGATCGGCGAGAACAGCATCGTCGGCGCGGCGGCATTTGTGAAAGCGAAAGCGGAAATGCCTGCCGACCATCTGATTATCGGCAGCCCGGCGAAAGCGATCCGCGTGTTGAGCGAGCAGGAGATGGCGTGGAAAAAGCAGGGCACCCGCGAGTACCAGACGCTGGTGGAGCGCTGCAAACAGACGATGCATCAGGTGGAGCCGTTACACGAGGTGGAACCGGATCGCAAGCGGCTGGTGTTTGACGAGAATCTGCGGCCGAAGTCGGCCCGCTGAGCGGCAAACCCCTTAATCCTGCGTGAGGCCA
Source organism: Leclercia sp. GHBNCSD (assembly GCF_055805075.1). Lineage (NCBI taxonomy): Bacteria > Pseudomonadati > Pseudomonadota > Gammaproteobacteria > Enterobacterales > Enterobacteriaceae > Leclercia > Leclercia sp. GHBNCSD. The sequence goes on from NZ_JBQVYO010000001.1 coordinate 4,087,244, forward strand.
TCTTTGTGTAGATTGAAGGATGTTAAGGATTAATTTAGTGGCACCCTAAAAGCCCCGGCACGCTGTCGCTGGGGCTTTGTTTCTGCGTTTTTATTTTACCTGTCGCTGTTGGCATCCCCAATACGACCTATTAATGCGCAGCCAGTTCGTAAAAGAATGCCGGGTTCGCCTTAATCGTGGCCAGCACTTTTGCTGCCAGGCCGGTGGGGTTACGTCTTCTGGATTCCCAGCTTTTGATGGTATCCACGCTGGTGCCCAGCGCTTTTGCCATTTCTGCCTGGGAGACGTTGAGCTGCTCTCTGATCGCTTTGACATCGGCAATCTCATAGCGGGTAACTCGGGAAGGGGCTTTGGTCCCGTTTTTGATGTCAACCGCCTCTTCCAGGGACGTTTTGAGTTCGTCAAAAAAATGCATTTCACACCTCGTTTTTCAGTAAGGTTGTCAGTTTTTTTAGTTCAACCTTTTCCGCATCAGTGAGATTCTCTTTGGCGCTTTTCGGATAAGCGAGCACCAGCCAGATAATCTCCCGTGTTGCCAGAAGGTAAATTACCCTGGCGCTGCTGCTTTTACCCTGGCCACCCGTGGCCATCCTGACTTTTCGCAGCCCGCCGGTATTCTGAATAACATCACCTTTGTCCGGAAAGGCAATGAGCTCTCTTTGTAACGTCAGGAGTTCATCATCAGTCGCGATCTGTTTGATTTGCCGCGTAAACAGTGACGTCTCGATAAATTTTATCGCATGGCACACGATTCTCTCTCCATGTAAGGTACCATGTACACCTTAAGGTGTACATAGTACAGATCCAGAATTATTTTGCTGCCAGGGAACGCGTGAACTGAAATGCGCGCTGGCACTGGTCGGCATTGTAAGGAGCATGGCGAGAGTGTGCTGAAACGCGTGCTGACGCTACGAGGCGTCTCGTAAAATTGCAGGGTATATCAGAAGGTAAACCCTCTCAGAGGAGAGGGTTATCAGGAAATTTATGCTTTACTTCCCGGCGGGCGACGCCTCGACAGACTCTTCACGCCGGTTTTTGCCCACCGTTTCTCGCGCGTTATTCTCAATGCGATACTCAATGGTCACTCGTTCAACGCTGGTCGGCGTGACGGTAATCTCCTTTACCCTGGTCCCCGAGTCGGGCGGTAGGGTCATGATCGTCTCGCCTTCAGCAAGCCGTTTTCCGCTCTGCTTCACCTGCCACGTCAGGCGGCATTCCTCGCAGGCTGACCAGGTATCGTTGATCGCCCAAAGGCGGACCGTCGCCTCGCGTCCCTGACGCCAGACATCTGTAACGGGTTCGATGGAGGGGAGGATCGGTTGGTAGGCGCGCTTCAGGGCGTAGTAACCCGCCTTCGGTTTGCGCAGGTAATCCACCACCCCCCAGTTAATCGAGGGCCAGGTTTCGACAAACATAAAGTGGAAGAGGGCCGTCACCGGCTGATAGCGCTGTCGGCGATAGCTCTCCGCCGCCGTCGCCACCAGCTGCGCCTGATACGCCTGGGTATTGGCAATCATCTCCTGGATAGTATTGCCCCGGGGAATATTGGCGAATTTAAAGGTCTGGAAGGGCTGGAAGTTATGGTACTTCCAGTGCGTCCAGCCGGGATCGTCCGCCGCCGTACTCTTCGGCCACATCAGGCTCTCAGGGATGAAGGTTTTCAGGGTGGAGAGCCTCGGCAGCGCCTGGGCGCCAAACTCGGTGATAATCCCGGTTTTGGCGGGCGCCAGCAGATCGCGTATCGTGCCGAAGTACCAGCCCGCCCAGTAGTGCTCCTCCACGGCGGAAAAACGGTGCACGATGCGGGAGCTATCTTCCGCGAGCGTGTCGCCCACCCGTTTCGTCAGGGACTGGTTTAAGCTTTTGTTCCAGTCCGGGAAGCGTTTTTCCATCCACGGTGAGTTCCAGGGCGGCTCGTTGTGCCCGCCCCAGACGATGATGGCCGGCGAGTTACCGAACTGCTCAACCATCTGACGGGTCTGGCGAACCGCATTATCGGCAAAGGCGACGCTGTCATCATAGCCCCACTGCAGTGGCACATCCTGCCAGATCATCAGCCCCATCTCATCCGCTACATCATAGAGCGCGCGGCCTGCCACATGCCCGTGGACGCGAATGGCGTTGGCGTTCATCGCCTCCACCAGTTCGAAATCCCGGCGGTATTTTGCCCGCGTCATGGTGCCGAGCCAGGGGGAGCCAATATAGTTACTGCCCTTGATGAACAGCCGACGGTCGTTGATGAGCCAGCCTTTATTGTCCGGCTGCTCCTCCAGCTTGCGTAATCCGGTTCGGGTGAGGGCGGTATCCATCAGCCCCTGGTCATCCCGCAGCGAGGCTCGCACCCGGTAGAGGTTCGGCTTGCCGACGCCCACCGGCCACCAGAGCCTGGCGGAGCGCATTGGTAGCGAGACGTTCAGGGTGCCGGCGGTGCTGTTGAGCGTGACCGGGAAGTCCTGCTGAAAGTCCGGGCCGCTGAAATTGTCCGGCGCGGCGGAGAGGCGCAGGGTGGCGTGCCCATCCGCCAGCGCCCGGTAGCGAATCTCGGCGCGCAAGATGGGGTTTTGCAGCCCCTCGCGCCAGTCCGGGCGCAGGATCACCTCGTCAATCGTCACGCCGCGGCTCAGGTGCAGCTTCACCGGCGCCCAGATGCCGCCGGAGTTGGCATCCTGACCGTGCTCGGACCAGGCGCCGCCGGGGCGGGTGTCGTGCTGGTTAAGCACCCCTTTGACCAGGGTTTTGTGCAGCGGCCAGATGGTTTTCGGATCTTCGAACGGGCTCTCCACCCGAACGGCGAGCCGGTTATGGCGGCGCAGGGCGTCGCTTATATCCACCGGGAAGCGCTGGAAATAGCCTTCGTGGCGGGCAAGCGCCTTGCCGTTGAGCGTCACGTCGGCGAAATAATCCACGCCGTCAAACACCAGGGTAGCCATGGTATCCGGCGCGCGCTCCGGCAGGGTAAATTCGTGACGGTACCAGAGCGCGCCCTGATGATCGTATCCGGCGCTGTACCAGTTGGCGGGCACCTGGAGCGTGCGCCAGCTGCTGTCAGGGGCGCTGGCCCCGTTAAAAGTGTTGTCGTTGGCATCATGCACGCGCCACTGCCCGGCCAGCGACCAGGTGACCGGCACAGGCGCCGCTTGCGCCAGCGGAAGCCAGACGACCAGCGGCAGAATAAGTTTAGGGATCATGATTTATCTCCTGCGCCCGGTGGTGCAGCCAGGCGGCACCGCGTCCGGCCTCGTTGAAGAGCTCGCCGCGCAGCGCCTTAAGCCCGGCCGGGTCCAGCGTTGTCGCCTGGCTCTCTAACTGCTGGAGCCGCTCTGCCAGTCCGGTAAAGCCGAGGGTGGCGGCTTCGCCGCGAAGCCGGTGCGCCGCCCGGCCCAGAGCCTCGCGGTCGTCACTGTCGATCGCCCGGGCTATTGTTGCTACCGCCTCGTCGAGCCCCTCGCCGAACAGATCCAGCAGCTCCTGTACCAGAGCGGGATCGTCCGCGCACTGTTTTAATAGCCGGGCTTCGTCCGGCAGCCCTTTATCACTCTGCGGGTTATGACTCTCCGGGCCGACGCGCGCAATCTCTTGCTGCAACGCCTCCTGGCTCACCGGCTTGGCAATATAGCCGTCGAACCCCATCGCCAGGCAGCGTTCTTTATCTCCCTGCATGGCGTGGGCGGTCATGGCGATGGCGGGCTGGTGGGCGCCCCCCCTGTCCTGCGTCTCTTCCCGCAGCAGGCGGATAGCGGTTTCGCCGTCCATCTCCGGCATTTGCAGGTCGATCAGCAGAATGTCCCAGGCGTGTTCCCGCCAGCGCTCCAGCGCCTCGCGCCCGTTATTGACCACTTCGCACCGGTGGCCGAGCCGCTCCAGCAGGCGCCGGGCGACTTTCTGGTTCACCAGATTATCCTCGGCCAGCAGAATGCGCAGCCCGGCCTGCGGCACGGCGGGCGCCGCTACGGGGGCCGGGGTCAGGACTGGGGCAGGTTCAAGCACGCTGGCAATCACCTGATGCAGCTCGCGCTGGGCAATGGGCTTATGCAGATAGTGGGCAATGCCGATGCGCTTAAGCATGTTGGCGTCAAAATGGCGGCTCATGGAGCTGAGCATAATGATATGGCTTTGTTCGGTCTGGGGCAGCACGGAGAGTTCGAGCGCCAGCGAAACGCCGTCCATATCCGGCATTTGCGCGTCCAGCAGGATCAGCGCCCAGCGCCTCTCTTCGGCTGCGCGCCGCAGCGCCTCGGCGGCGTTATTAACGCAGGTTGGCGCCAGCCCCATCTGGTGAAGCATGGTATCAAGCAGGCGCAGGTTGGTGCTGTTGTCATCCACCACCAGCACCCGTTCGCCATTGAAGCGCCCCACAGGCGCGGCGGCCTGCTGGCTCTCCAGCGGCAGGGTGAAAGCAAATTCGCTCCCCACGCCGGGCTGGCTCTCAACCGTCAGCTCCCCACCCATCAGGCTCACCAGCCGGGCCGAGATGGTCAGCCCCAGTCCGGTGCCGCCGTAACGGCGGGTGGTGGAGCTGTCGGCCTGGCTGAAGGCCTCGAAGATCGCTTTTTGCTTATCCGTCGGAATGCCGATGCCGCTGTCGCGGATGCGAAAACGCCACCGACCTTCATCGTCAGCGGGCGCTATCGCCAGCAGCACTTCACCCTGGTGGGTAAACTTAAGGGCGTTGCCCAGCAGGTTGGTAAGGATCTGGCGCAGCCGGGGACCGTCCGCTACCAGCACCTCCGGCAGCTCGGGGGCAATATCCACCAGCAGCTCAATGCCTTTTTCGCTGGCGGCGGGCATGTGGGGGCGGATCAGCGACTGAATAAAGGGGCGGATCTCCAGCGGCTCCACATCCACCGACATCTTGCCCGACTCGATGCGGGAGAAGTCGAGAATGTCATTGATAATATGCAGTAGCGACTGGGCCGAACTCATGACCAGCGAAAGATACTCCCGCTGCTCCGGGTTAAGAGGGGTGTCCAGACAGAGCTGGGTCATGCCCAGAATGCCGTTCATCGGGGTGCGAATTTCGTGGCTCATGTTGGCGAGGAAGGCGCTCTTCGCCTCGTTAGCCTCCCGGGCCACCTTCGCCGCCTCTATGGCCAGCAGTTCCGCCTCTTTACGACGGGTAATATCCTGCAGGGTGCCGATCACCCGCTCGGCCTGCTGCTGCATGTTGAGAGTCACCACCTGGCCCGAAATCAACATCCAGCGCCAGCCCCGGGCGGCGTGCTGGACGCGAATTTCGCATTCGAATACCGGCATATGCGCCTGGCGAGAGGCGATCATCGCCTGGCGCAGGGTGGCGCGATCCTCCTCGTGCACCAGGTTAAGCAAAAAGCGCAGCGGATAGAGCAACTGCGTGCGCGACTCGCCCACCATCGCCAGCAGGGTATCGTTCACCTGCAGGCTGTCGTGGGAGACCTGCCAGTCCCAGATGCCGATCTGGATCGACTCCGCGGTAAGTAAAAAATCGTCGTGCAGCTGGTGGCGCGAGCGCTGGGCCTCATCCAGCTCGGTGATGTCCGTATGCAGGCTGATAATGCCGCCGTCCGCCAGCCGCTGATGCTGGACGTAGAGCCGCCGCTGACCCGACTGCCGCACTTCGCGATGACTCGGCTGACGGCAGTTGCGGATAATCGCTTCGCGCAGGGTCTGGCGGCGGCCAGGATCGATGTTATAGCCCGCATCGATAAATTTTTCCGCCAGGCTCTCCAGGGTGGCGCCGACGGCCAGCCAGGGGGTGATGACCGGGTAAAAGCGCGTCACCGGGTCGTTCCAGGCCAGCAGGCGCTCCGCCGGATCGTAGATCATTACACCCATGGGCAGCGCGTTAAGATCGAAACAGGATCGCTCTTGCATGGTTATTGGCCTCCCGCCTGATAGTGCAGCTCCGCCTGGCGACGCAGGTACTCCAGCCCGGGCGCGATCGCCATCGCCCAGGCGGTGAGGATCTCCTCGTCGCAGAGGGGATCGCAGGCGCGAACGGTTCTGAGCATCGCTTCCCGCCAGAGGGCGAAAAACCGCGGCGGCAGGCGCAGCCCTTCATGGCTCTGCTCTCGCGCCAGCCGCTCCAGAAAGTCCGGCACGAAGAGCGCACCATCGACGGCCAGCATGGCGAAAAAGCTCTTAAAGAGCATCTGCTGGCCCTCCGCCTCCGGATGCCGGGCGAAGTGCTGCTCCGTTTCAGGAGACATATGGATAAATGTCTCCCGGAAGGCCTCAAAAAAGCGCTTTTTGTCGTTCTCCGGCAAGACGCGATTCAGGCTTGCCTCAAAGAGATCGCGATAAAACTTCATGGTGCACCCCTCGTGGCCCGTTCGCCGGGCAGACAGAGGCCGGGCGGGTTAAATTCATCCGTCGTGCGGCGGGAGAAATAGCTGTTCTCATCCGTAAGGCCGTTTTCAAACAGCGGCCCGGCGTTGTGTTTGTAATAGAGGGCTTCCAGCACCATGGCGTTGGTGGAGAGGGTCAGGGTCGGGTTGATATCGCCGGTCGCCTCAACACGTCCCTCAAACCAGCCCTGCTGCGGGTTGTTGAGATGGCGGGTGACCGCCATCAGAGCATCGGTATAGTCGTTTTCCCACAGCGCCCAGAGCAGGAAGACCGCTTTGGTAGAGACCTGCGCCAGCCGGGGGTAGTATTTGCCGTCGTCCCCCAGGGTGTTCCAGGCATAGCCGTTTCCCCAGACGGTGTCCTCAACGTGCCAGGGCGCCTGGGAGAGATAAAAATCGGCCCGCGCGGTGAGCACTTTGTCCTGCTCCCAGCGCGATTTCTGAGAGAGCCATATCCCTTCTGCCCGGGTGCGCAGCGCTTTTTGCACATCGGACGGTACGCCGGGCGGCTGCCAGCCGAACTCCACTCCCGGCAGCATCGCGGGGAGGGTGGTCAGCAGCGAGGGTTGCCAGGTGGTGCGCGGATCCCGGGCATCTACGGCGAGGCTGCGCTGAAAGAGGATCACATTACGCGAAGGGGGAGTGAACGCCTTTCCTGCCGGGAATCCCCACAGGCGAAACGCGCTGGCGGCGTACTCACTCTCACCCAGACGCAGCTCCTCGCGCAGCACCGGCTGGCCGTTCTGAACGGAGGCGGACCACAGTTCCCCCTCGTTATCCATCACCCGGCAGAAGTTCCAGCGCAGAATGATCTTATCCAGATACTCGCGATACTGGGGGGCGCGTTCGGCAGTAAGCCGCAGGGCCAGCATCAGTCGGGCCATATCCTTTGCCGACCAGCCGCTCTTTGCCGGTTTACCGGTAAAGTCGATGGGGGTCGCCGTCCGGCTGGAGTAAAGCCTGCCCGGGGTGCGGGTTTCGGTCAGGGTCAGCCGGTTAAGCGTGCCGAGCAGGCGCGTCAGGCGGGCGTCAAACTCAGGCTCCTGCACCAGCCCCAGATCCCGGGCGGCGAGCAGGGCGATGAGGGTGTCGCCCATTTGCCAGAGGGTGACCCGCGGCTGTTTGTCGCTGCCGTTCACCAGCCCGGTCTGCGGCTGGGTGTTATTTTCGAAATAGCGCCAGGCGATGCGGGCCCACGCCTGCTCCTGCGGCGTCAGGCTGTCGATGCGCGCGGTGGTGTGCCAGCCGCCCTTCGTCAGCCAGCGCCACCCTGCGCCCTCCCGGCTGAAGAGGGCGAGGGCAATAAGCAGCAGGAGGAGGGCGACCGCCAGCCAGCGGGCTACGGTTTTAAGCATTGCGCGGTCACCGGCGGCAGTTTGACAGGCTCGTCTGCACTACAGGCGGCGCACTGGCAGGCCTGGCAGGCGGGTTTCGTGCGCTGGGTGGTCCCGGTCTGTTCACACCAGCTCTTAACCGCCGGGGTGCTGCTCAGGAAGGGGCGGTTGCGCGGGGTATTATTGGGCTCGAAAAGATCCACCAGCTTTTTGTCCCAGAGCGAAGGGGCGAAATCGCGGTTTTTCGGATTGTCGGTATTAAACCGCAGCAGCTTGCCCTCTTTCTTGAACAGCAGCGCCTCCAGCATGATGCCGTTGTTATTGGCGGTGAACTCTTTAATCGGGCCGTCGCCGTTTTCGTAAAGCCCCTCGTAGTAGCCTTTGCCCTCTTCGTTGGCGTTTTCAATGGTGTCCAGCAGGCGGTCGGTGTAGGGCGAGTTCCAGAGTACCCACATCCCCAGCGCCGCCTTCAGGGATACGGCGGCGGTGTTGGGGACATACTGGCCTTTGTCGGTGATGGTGTTCCAGTTAAAGCCGTCGCTAAAGACGGTGTCATACACAAAGTAGGGCGACTTATCCAGCTGGTGCTCGGAGCGGGCGGACAGTATCCCGGTAATGGCGTAGCGGTTCTCCTGAGCCTGATAGACCCGGTCGGCAAAGTTTTTCATCCACGGATGGGAGTAGTCGCGCGGGCTGTTATTCCGGTCCAGCGGATTGTCATACCCAAACTCCATGCCGTACAGCACGTAGGATTCGGTCACCACGTAGTTATGCTGGCTGGTTTGACGCGGATCGCGCGAGTCGTAGGGCACCAGCACGCAGTAGATCTCCGCCAGCTCGTAAGGCTGCGGGCGGCTGGCCTGACAGGTGCTAAACCCCCAGAGCTGGAAACCTGCCGCGCCATACTCTTCATAGCCCAGCCGTCCTTCCTGCACATATTTCGGCTGGCCGTTCTCCAGGTAGGCGCCGTACATCATGCCGCAAGGATCGATAACGTGGCTGAAGTCCCACCCCAGCACCACGTTATCGATGCTGTTGGCATACTCCGGGTAACGCTCTTTGATCACTTTTAGCCAGATCAGCATCCTGCCGATATCCAGCGCCGAGAAGCCAATCTCCCCCGGTTTATTCTGGTAGTTCACCTTCTGGCCGGTAATGGTGTTGTAGGCCTTGTTGGGCAGCTCGTTGCGGAAAAGATCCAGCTTGTTCAGGGTGGCGAGCAATTTCAGCATCCGGCGGTCAAACTCGGCTTTATCAATGATCCCCAGCTCCCGCGCCGCCGTCATGGCGGCCATATAGGAGGCGCTGTCCCACATAGTGGTGGAGGGGTATTTATTTACCGCATTGACCAGCCCGGTGGTGGGCTGGAAGTTGGCGACAAAATATTGCCAGGCGTTTTTGGCGATAGCCATCTCCCTGGGAGTTAGCTCGCCGCTGCGCGGTTCGTACTCCGAGGCCGGCAGCCCGCTGGCGGCCTGTGCAGCGGAAAGCGTGAGCCAGCACGCCATAAGCCCGGCCAGAAGAGGAAAAAAGAGGAGAAATTTCAGCTTCATGGCGTAGCTCCTGCTGAAGAAGTAGGGGAAGTCGTCAGACTCAGACAGGCCAGACAGAGCATCTGGCCGTGGGCAATATAGGCCAGGCTTTCGAGCACGATGGCGTTGGTATCAGCGTCAATCACGTCATTCACGCTGCTGTTCAGGTTAAGTCCGCGCTGCCACCCCTTGCCGGGCACCTGCAGCGTCTGAACCTGCTGGCGCAGCGCTTCGCTCCAGCCGTTGCGGAACAGGGCGTACCAGGCGAAGGCGGAGCGGGTGGAGGTGATCGCGGTCTGTTCCGGGGTGGCATCGCGCAGGGCGCTGGTTTGCAGCGGCTGGCGATCGGGCAGATCGTTTACGTAGTCCGGCGCGGGCTCAGCGTAGTCGGTGCTGATGGGCGGCTTGCTCACGCGCAGCCCGTGACGGCGCTGCTGGATCTGCATAATGCGCCAGGCGATCTCCGCGCTCTGGGCGTCGAAGCCCAGCTCAAGGCCGGTTAACAGGTAGGGGAGGCTGATAAGCGATGGCTGTCGGCCCCAGGGGGTACGTAGCCCCTCGTCGGGCACCATAATGCCGTCGATATCGATCATCTGCTGCCCCTCCGGCGGGTTGGTCACCGCCAGCCCCGCCGCGCTGTCGATCAGCCGAAGCGTATGGCTGGCATACAGACGATAACCGAAGCTGTTTCTGGGCTCGTCCGCCGCCAGTGCCCAGTGGTGGAGCGGCGCTGCGGCCTGGGTCGCGGGATTACTGGCGATCAGGGCTCCGACCTTCCACTGGTTAAAGAGGTCGCGCACGGCGGCGGCGTGCTGGGGATAGCGCCACAGCAGGGTTTGCAGGGCATTGAGCAGGCGGCCCATGCCGATAGCGGAGGAGTCTGGCTTGCCCAGCATTTGCAGCGTGTCCGCATGATAATAAGCGGCGGGTAGCCCTTCGGGATTTAGCGGGAGCTGCCCCAGCGTAAACAGCGCCGCGGTGATGCGTTCATCAAACTCGCCGGTGGTCAGGATATTGAGCTGTTTTGCCGCCGCCAAGGCAAAAAGATAGCTGCCGATGCTCCACAGGCTGAACCAGGGCTCGCCATCGTGGGCGTTGGCCAGGCCGTTCGGCTGGGTATTGTTGACATAATATTGCCAGGCTACCCGGGCCCAGATCGCCTCATCGAAGGTGAGTTCACGCGTGGCGGGCAGGGGTGGGAAATCTTTACTCAGGGTCATGCCCGCGCTGCTCTCCACGCGCGAAGGCATCTGTTTCTCCACCCAGACGACGATGGCGAAGCCCAGCAGGAAACCGATCAGAATAGTGAGGTAGCTGCGGGCCGACAGCAGCGCATCGCGTTTTCTCATTGGCTCGCCTCCTCTTCGGCCGGGGTCCAGACGGCGGCCAGAATCAGCGGCAGCATGGCGGCAATATTCACCGCACCCCAGAAAATATTGATGACGTAGCCGGAAGGGTCGTCAACCTGGCCGCGGGCTACCTGTATTCCGCCCCAGATGAGGCCCGCCAGGGTGAGCACGACGATAGCGATCTGCGGCTTCACCAGGTAGAGAAAACGCCCCGTCTGCCGCTCTTTGGGGGTGACGTGAAATTTTATCTGCTCGCCGCGCAGCACCGTATCGAGCGCCCGCAGATTCATGGAGAAAAACGAGAGATACGATGCCCTGCCATCCCAGGCTGATATGCCCCAGGTGCCGAACATAAACGCCAGCTCGGAGACGATGAAAAAGGGCAAAAAGTGGAGATAAAAGGGCTCAGACCAGGCCGACACCGGGGGAATACCGGTAAAGAGATAGATAATCGGCGAGATCAGGAAAATGGTATTCCATACGCAGGCCATGTAGGACCAGAAGGTGGTGGCATACATCAGCGTTTGCGGCAGGGAGAGCTTAAAGCGGCGGCGGCTGAAGATATTGTCGTGAAACAGAATATCCAGCGAGCCGGCGGCATATTTAAAACGCTGGATCATCCAGGTCAGCATATCCTGCGGGGAGAGCATCTTGGATTCAATGCGCGGGTGCATGACCGAGCGCCAGCGGCGCGCGGCATCGCCGTGCAGCAGGATAGAGGTGTAAATATCCTCGGAAACGTGGAATTTATATGGGGTCAGCTCTGTATCGAAGGCTACATGAGGACGCATGGCCTCCTGCAGGGTTTCGCGCATCGCCGGATCGCGTATGTCCCGGGTATGGCGGTCGATCTCCTCTTCGACGGTCCAGACGTAGCTGCGCAGCGCCGCCTGCATCACCGCCTCGCGTCGATGTACCGAGGCCGCGCCGCAGCAGAAGGCGGCATTAGCCCAGTTGCGGCGGCGTAAAATCACGTCGTAGAACATGCGCGGATCGTTGAAAAAGGGATCCCGGCCAAGGGTCACCGGGCCGATAAATTTTTGGGCGAGCCAGCCCAGGCCGTATCCCGCTTTACCCGCCCTGCGCCCGAGCCAGTGCGCCAGATTCTCCCCTTCCGGCAGGTCAAAGAACCACTGGGGCGTCTGCACCCAGGCGACGTCCGGATCGCGGAAATAACCCAGCGTATGGCTGAGCAGCGTGGGGAAAACGCGGGTATCGGCGTCGCAGATGATCAGGAAATCGCCGTCGGTCTGCTCAAGTCCGTTACGCAGGTTGCCCGCCTTAAAGCCGATATTGGTCTGGCGGGTAATGTAGTTAGCGCCTTCCTCTTCGCATACGGCTTTCATCTCCGGACGCCGGCCATCATCCAGCACATGTACCTTGTAATCCAGCGGTACAGGGTAGGCCATTTTCATGGCGTCGCGGATGGAGAGCCGCACCAGCTCCACATCTTCGGAGTAGGTGGCGATAAAGAGATCGACCTTTATCGGCCTGGTCTCCTCGGCATCTTCCGGCCGCAGGCAGTCGTTGATCTCAGACGGCGGGGGCGTTTGCGGCGGATCCTCTTCCTTCCACAAGTTAATGGTGAACAGCACCGTGCCGATCCAGGCCAGGGTTTCCGCCAGCACCAGCGGAATGGCGTACCAGAGCGCGTCGGTATTTAATGAGGCCGTCCAGCGCCAGTAAATATAGTTGGCACCAAGAATAAGTGCGGCCACCGCTAATACCTGCCAGGTCATCATGACCCAGCGCGGCGTTTTAAGCGGTTCAGGCGGACGACGATGTTCAAAACGGGAAAAATAAAAATCCATAGCGAAGGATATCCTGATTCCACGATGACAATAAATTAAAAGCCTGTTACCGACAGGGAGAACGCCACGGGAATAACGCTCACAAAAACATAATTTAAGGTAAGTGTAGAACGCGGATAAAAATATTCCAGCAGGTTAAATTGCAACAGTTTAGGGGCGCTTAAATAAAAGTTAATTATTAATAAGGTTTTACCCTGTGTACCGCAATAATTGCCAGATGAAGGCATTTACGCTATCTAAATTATTAGCACGATGCTTTTTCAGGATCATTAACAGGACTCCCTATGAGCCAGATTGCGCCTGCAATACCGCAAGAAGAAAACATAAAATCAAGAACATGGCGTTATTCTCTTGCCGGGAATCGCGATCTGCGTATTGATTTTATGCGCGGAATTGCGCTGGTAATGATGGTGGTGGCGCATACAGAAGTGATGTCGATATTTAATATATTTACCTGGGAGCGTTTTGGTCTGACGACCGGTGCGGAAGGATTTGTCATTCTTTCCGGATTTATGCTGGGGATGTTAAATCGTGCCAGATTACAAAAAGCTGTCTTGCTCACTATTTCCTGGGGGCTTTACCTCAGAGCGTGGAAAATATATCGGGTAAATATTATTATCATTTTATCTTTTCTGTTGCTGGGGTATTTGCCTTTTATAAACGTTTTTGAAGTGACCCATTTTACCGACCGTTTTTCGGGCACCACCTGGTCCCTTTATCCGGTGACGCCGCAGATAAAAGAGACCTGGTTTAACATTGTTCTCTATCTGCAAATTGGCCCTCACCAGACGCAAATTTTAGGGCTCTATATCTTTCTCCTGCTGTTAAGCCCCCTGTTTTTAGGTATGTTGCAAAGGGATAAGGTGTACTGGCTACTGGGCCTTTCGCTGCTGGTTTACTGCTGCTGGCAGCGATGGCCGGTACGGATAACCCCGTCGCAGTTTGAGTTCGCCTTTCCGCTGCTGGCGTGGCAGTTTATTTTTGTGCTGGGGATGAGTTGCGGCTGGTATAAAGAGGAGTTGCTCTCTTTCGCTCGCACCCCCGCCGGCAAAGTGGTGGTCGCGGCGCTGGTGGTGGTTGCGCTGGTCCTCGGCTTTGTCGCCCAGAATCATACCAACCCCTTTATGCCGCCCGCGCTCCTGATGCATACCCTCCCCGCGGCGGACTTTAACGCTTTTTACCATACCTGGGCGGCAAAAAACGGTCTGGGCCCGGTGAGGGTGCTGAACGATATCTGCCTGATGGTGACGGTCTATCTCCTCCTGACCTGGTGCTGGCAACCTCTTTACCGGCTGGCGGGCTGGTTTCTTATCCCGCTCGGCCAGCGCTCGCTTTATACCTTTATTTTGCACGTCTACGTCGTGCTCGCGGTAAGCCAGTTTGTGACCTTCGATCTGTGGCGTCAGGAGTGGATAGTGAACACCGTTGTACATGCAGCGGCGCTTGGTGTGCTGTGGCTACTGGCGAAATATAACGTCGCCGCACGCTGGATACCTAACTAAGGAAGGGGAGATGCGGGAGAGATATTTGCTGGCCTGCGCACTCTTGTGCATTGCCACCGGCGCAGAGGCGGCGCCGAAGGAGGATGCCGGGACACTGCGCGACAACAACGGCGAGCCGGTGCAGGCGGGGGTATTTACCAGCCGCTGGGGGCGGCTTTTCTCTGGCAATGAGGATGTTTTTTCCGGCGCGCTGAGCTTTAGCTCGGGCCTGAAAGAGCAGTGGATGACTATCCTCAACAGCTCAGACAGCGCGGAGCAGAAGCGAAAATATAACCAGACGCTGAACCTGAGCCTGCAATATTCCCCCTACAGCTACTGGTTTGCCAACGTCACGTCGCGTCTACCGGTCACCGACACCAGCCGCTACACCGCTGACTTCCGCTACAGCTTTGGCTACGACGACTGGCACGCGAATACCCTTAGCCTGGTGTACAGCAACTACGGGGATAACCGCTTCTGGACCTCGGGCAGCGGTCGTCACACTTACTTCGAGCAGGGGGCGGTAACCCTGGCCTACAAATTCTCGCTGCCGAAACCGGTGGAGAATACGCTGTTGATCAACAAAGGAGACGCCATTATCTGCCAGGTGGGCTACAGCTGGGTGCCGCGCTACTACGATCTGGAGAGCAACGATATCCGCAAAAACAAAAACGTGATGCTGGGCGGATGCGGTTACACCTTCAAACAACATTTCTTTGTGCGCGCCACGGCGTTCTGGTTCCCGGACAGCAGCCAGCAGCAGCCCTGGAACGGCGATTACAGCTACAGCTTCGGCTATGCGGGCTATACGCCAGGCTCATTCTCCGTTCAGTATGCCAACTATTCCGGCACCCGTTATCCCGGCCACCAGAGCGGCAACGGAAAGTTTCGTGAAGGAACGGTTAGCCTTATCTGGTTCTTACCGCTTTAGGGGGCGAGAGAGTGACGCAGCATGTACTGATTGTGGAAGATTCACGGCTCTATCGGCGGCTGTTGAGCGGGATGCTGGCGCAGTGGGGCTATAAGGTCAGCGAGGCGGAAAACGGCCTCGCCGCGCTGCAGATCCTCGAAAGCCAGCCGGTCAGCCTGGTCATCAGCGACTGGGAAATGCCGGAGATGGACGGCCTGACGCTGTGCCGGGAGATCCGCAGCCGCCAGATTGGTCACTATATCTATGTCATTCTGCTTACCGCCCGTGAAAATCCAGACGATCTGACGCTGGGTTTTGACGCCGGCGCGGATGACTTTCTCAGCAAGCCCGTCGAGCAGAGCGAACTGCGGGCGCGGCTGCATGCGGGGGCGCGTATTCTCTCCCTGGAGGCGACCCTCGCCGCCCGCAACGCCCGCCTTAGTGAGGCCCTACGCCAGATTGAACAAGATCTCGAGGTGGCGGCGCGTATCCAGCAGTCGGTGCTGCCCGCGCACCAGCAGCGCTACCGGGACTACTTTTCCGACTGGCTCTTTCTGCCCTCGGCCTGGGTTTCCGGGGATATCTTTAACGTCTTCCCGCTGGATAACCATCTGGGCTTTTACTGCGTGGACGTCTCCGGCCACGGCGTGGGGGCGGCAATGATGTCCCTTGCGGTGGCCCGCCAGTTTTTGCACGGCAGGGCGGTAGAGCGCTTTCTCTTTACTGCCGACGACGAGGTGGCGTCCCCCGCCGAGGTGGTGCGCATCCTCAACGGCCGTTTTTGCAGCGATGAGGTAGAGATAGTCAGCTATTTCACCATGATTTACGGCGTCATCGATCTTGACACCGGCGAGGGGAAACTGTGCCAGGCCGGTCACCCGACCCCCTTTATCGTCAGCCCGGACGGTGAGGTCAGAGCCGTTGGCAGCGGCGGAGCACCGGTGGGACTGATGCCGGATCTCAGCTGGACGGATGTCGACTTCACGCTGGCGGCTGGCGAGCGGCTCTGCCTGTTCAGCGACGGCATTACCGAATGTGAAAACCTCGCCGGGGAACAGTTTGGCCCGCAGCGGCTGCAGGAGGCGCTGCGGCACGGGGCCGCCCTCGGACTGAACGATCTCCTGGCGCAGTTTGCCCGGCACCTTATTCACTGGCGCAGCGGGGAAAACCAGGAGCAGCCAACGATGGCCGATGATGTTTCACTCTTAGTGATTGAGCGTAAAGGAGAAGAGCAATGAATATTGATACAGAGCGGCAGCCCGATGTGAACATTATGACCCCGGCGGTGCGTCGGCTGGATGCCTCGGTGGCGGGGGCGTTTAAGGAGGCGATTACCCGCGAGATCGGTGAAGATCGCAAAGCCCTGATCGTCGACTTCAGCAAAATCGATTTTATCGACAGTAGCGGTCTGGGAACCCTGGTTTCCCTGCTGAAAATGATGAACGGTAAAGGCGATATGGTGCTCTGCGCGCTGAACCCCGGCATCCGCAACATGTTTAGCCTGACCCGGATGGATCGCATTTTCCGCATCTGCCCGGACCGCGCCGCAGCGCTGGCGCAGCTGAATCAATAATATGGCCGTGGCTCACGAGATTGCGCTTCCGGCCGCGTTAAGCTCGCTCTCGCCGCTGGCGGAGTGGCTGGCGCAGCAGATGGCCTCGCTGCCCGTGGACGAAACCTGGCGCTTTGCGCTGGATCTCGCCGCCTGCGAGACGGCGACCAATATCATCCGCTATGCGCTGCACGAAGATCAACGCCAGCTTTTTAACGTGACGTTTATCGCCGCCGACGCTGGCGTGACCCTGCGCTTTACCGATGCAGGGACGCCTTTTCCCGCTGAACGCCTGGCTGCGGCGCGTGATGAGGCGTTTGATGACGACACGCTGCTCGCAGAAAGTGGCCGGGGGCTCAGACTGATCCTGCTGTCGGTAGACAGTTTTGACCTCGAACGCCGGGACGGAAAGAATATTGCGGTGCTGGAAAAAGGGTGGTGAGGGCTGAAAAGCAAAACCTCCCACCGGGCGGTGAGAGGGGCAAACTTACGCGATCGCCGGGCTGGCGATAGCGGCTTTGGCGTTTTCGTTAACTTTGTACATGTATGTGGTCGAATCCAGGGTGTTTTCAACCGACTGCGCATAAAACGGAATCGACCCCGCGGTCTGCCAGCCAAGCGAGCGGTAGAGGTCGCTGGCCACGTCACCACTGCGTGTATCCAGCACCAGCAAAACGAGTCCCTTTTCCCAGGCCAACTGTTCTGCCTGCATCATCAGCGCGCTTGCAATTCCCTGGCGACGTGCTTGAGGGTGAACCAGCAGCTTGGTAATTTCTGCCCGGTGGCGGCCATTAGGCGTGGCGCAATAGTTAACCATGACGGTACCGGCTGCCGTGCCGTTATCCAGGGCGATGAAAAGATCGCAATCGCGGCGCGCAAGGCTATCTATGTTTTCCTGCCAGAAACGATCGATGGCAGGACGGTCGGTGGGATCGATAAAACCGACACTCGCGCCATCTTTTACGCACGCCTGCAAAACATCACCTAATTCTGAGAAGCGTTGACGTGCCTCGTCAGCAGTAAGACGTTTATATTCAATCATGATTTACATACCACCAGAATATAGTGGGCGCCGAGAGTTTCATGTGCCCTGAATGATGAGGTTCCCGATAAATGAAAACGTAAACTGTCACCTTTTTTCAGATGCCATGTTTCCGCATTCATGGTAATAATCAACTCCCCTGCATGTAACCAGATATATTGCTCCAGCCCCTGAACCGGCGGCTGAAGATATTCAATATAAGCACCCGGACGTAATTTCCCGTCAATCATTTCGCAGCGGAAGGCGTTAGACGGCGGTATTAACAGGCGTCGCTCAAACCCGCTGAGCTCATCATGCCACAGGCTCTGCTCCCCGGCCCGGAACAGGTTATCGGCGACCTGCTCAACCTCGCTGATCAGCCGGGACATGGTCATACCGTATACGCTACAGAGCTGGTTGAGCACTTCCGCGGTGGGGCTGACTTCACCCCGTTCAATGCGTGACAGTGAGGCTCTGCTTATCCCCGACGCCGCAGAGAGGTCCTCCAGCGAACGGTTATGCTGTAGGCGTAGCGCGGCCAGACGTGCCGCCAGCTTTTCCCTGTAGTCCTGATTGTTCATACTGGCTTCCCGTATGTGAGACAAAATTCTCTAATGAGAGATAATACTTCACGCTGAACGCGAGTCAAGCACCACTGAAAAAATCCTGCAAAAGAAAAATTCACAATTTCAAGATCAAAAAACCTATTAAATTTTTGTTAAATTTTTTATTGCGCCTGCGGGTAATTGAATTTATTACTAGTTAGCCAGCTATATTTCGTGGCCAACAGAACAATTAAAAATAACCAACAGGACAACCTATGACAACCAAACCCGCCGCTGAAATCTGCGCGGCACCGGGGCTTTTTCAGACGCTAAAAACATTTCCTGCAACCGTACACGCGCTGCTCTTTTTTACCTTCGTTATACGGTTTAGCTATTTTATGGCATGGCCCTTTATCGCCGTCATCATGACCCAGAATTACCATATGTCTCCCATCGCCATTGGCGTGGCGATGACCAGCAGCGCCCTGATCTCGGTGGTGCTCGGCATGTACGGCGGGCAGATTTCGGACCGCATGGGGCGGCGGGTGATCCTTCTGTTGGGGTGCGGGTTCTCCGCCGTGGGCTATATCACGCTGGCGCAGGCGAGCGGGATGGGGCTGTTTATCACCGGCCTGATGATCATCGGGGTCTGTTTTGCCTGGGTCGATCCCCCGGTGCGCGCGCTGATGAGCGATCTGCTGGGCGATCGCCGTCGCCGAGCGCTGGCCCTGCAAATGCGCTACTACCTGATCAACGTCGCGGCGGTGTTTGGCCCGCTGGTGGGTCTGGTCTTTGGCCTGACATCCCAGAAGGGGACATTCCTGATCACGGGCTTAACCTATCTGCCATTTTTCGTCTATGTACTGCTGTTTATCCCGGCAGGGAAACTGGTGGGCGAGCCGCAGTCCGGCAGCGCGCCGGCCATCAGGCTGCATCAGATGATGGGGATTATCGCCAAAGACCGAATTTATGTTGCGGCGCTGCTGTGTAGCATCTTGTGCAGTATCGTTTTTATCCATTATGAAGCCGTCCTGCCGCAGTATCTGATGTTACTGGATGGCAACGGGGCGGTGAAGCTCATCACCCTGATCCTGGTCACCAATGCCTGCACCGTGCTGGTGTTTCAGAGCTTGATTGTGCGGTTTATGGCGCAGATTAACCTGCCGAAACGGATACTTCTGGGCGGTGCCATTTTCGCCTTATCGCAGCTCTGCTTTTTTGCCACCCGTTCAACGGAGGTGTGGATCTGGCTGACCTTTACCGCCGTCTTCAGTATGGGGGAGGCGATTCTGATGCCAAACCTGAATATTTTGCTCGATCAGCTCGCGCCGGCGGAGCACCGGGGTGCCTATCTGGGGGCCTCAACGTTATCGACGCTGGGGGTTGCGGTCGGGCCGTTAATCGGCGGGGTGATGCTCGCCATGACCGGGGCGGGGGTCTTTATCTGCACGGCCTTGCTCAGCCTGCTGCTGTGCGCGATTATTTATCTCAGCCGGGCACGGATGCTGGCTCGTTTGCAGGAGACATAAAAGCGCCGGGGAGTGATGCATGCACCACTCCCCGGCGAGATTTCAGCGTTGGATCTTACGCCGCGACCAGGCTGTCGATAGCCGCTTTCGCGTCGTTCTGCGCTTTGGCCGCCACTTCCGGACCGTAAGCGATACCTTCAGCAAAGACGAAGTTCACGTCGGTGATGCCGATGAAGCCCAGGAACAGGGTCAGATACGGCGCTACCAGGTCAGTTGGGGTATCTTTGTGAATACCGCCACGGCTTGAAAGCACAATCGCACGTTTACCGGTAACCAGACCTTCTGGTCCTTTCTCGGTGTAGCGGAAGGTGACGCCCGCACGCGCTACCAGGTCGAAGTAGTTCTTCAGCTGGGTCGGGATGTTGAAGTTATACATCGGCGCGTTAATCACGATCACGTCGTGGGCTTTCAGCTCGGCAATCAGCTCATCGGAGAGCGCCAGCGCTTCCTGCTGACGTGGCGTCAGTGGCGCATCGCTCGGACGCAGGGCACCCACCAGCTCACCATCCAGTACCGGAACAGGCTGAGCGGCCAGATCGCGGACGGTGATTTCGTCACCGCTGTGCTGTTCACGCCACTGTTCAACGAAATAATCAGACAGCTGACCAGACTGAGAGTACCCTGCCAGAATACTGGATTTAAGAACTAATACTTTGCTCATGGGTGATTCCTTTGTTGTATTTGATGAGGGGGTTGCCCCGTTGCTTGCTGACACTCTATTCACAATCCTGTCGCAGGGATAGCGCAATATATCGAAGTCTATGTTCGAATTTTTTGAATAAGGCGCAAAAACCCGCGATGTGGTACTCTATAGCAATCATTACAAAGAGATTTTATCCGGCAGTGCACTGCCCGTTAACGCTATGACAGAACAACAGAAATTAACCTTCCCGATGCTTATGCAACAGTTGGATCCGCTGATGTTGCGTGACAAACAGCGCTTTGCCCGCCGCCTGCATGGGGTAAAGAAGGTTAAAAATCCTGATGCACAACAGGCCATTTTCCAGGAGATGGCGAAAGAGATTGAACAGGCGGCGGGTAAGGTTGTGCTGCGCGAAGCCGTGCGCCCGGCCATTACCTATCCGGAAAACCTGCCCGTCAGCCAGAAAAAACAGGCGATCCTCGAAGCCGTGCGCGATCACCAGGTGGTGATTGTGGCGGGGGAGACCGGCTCCGGCAAAACCACCCAGCTGCCAAAAATTTGTATGGAGCTGGGGCGCGGGATCAAGGGCCTGATCGGCCACACCCAGCCGCGTCGTCTGGCGGCGCGAACGGTGGCGAACCGTATTGCCGAAGAGCTGCAAACCGAGCCGGGCGGCTGCATCGGCTATAAGGTGCGCTTCAGCGATCACGTCAGCGACAACACCATGGTCAAGCTGATGACCGACGGCATTCTGCTGGCGGAGATCCAGCAGGACCGGCTGCTGATGCAGTATGACACCATCATCATCGATGAAGCGCACGAGCGCAGCCTGAACATCGACTTCCTGCTGGGCTACCTGCGGGAGCTGCTGCCGCGTCGCCCGGATCTGAAAGTGATCATCACCTCGGCCACCATCGACCCGGAACGTTTTTCGCGTCATTTCAACAATGCGCCGATTATCGAAGTCTCGGGGCGCACCTATCCGGTTGAGGTCCGCTATCGTCCGATGGTGGAAGACGCCGACGACACCGAGCGCGATCAGCTCCAGGCCATTTTCGATGCGGTGGATGAGCTGGGAAATGAAAGCCCGGGCGATATCCTGATCTTTATGAGCGGCGAGCGCGAAATCCGCGACACCGCCGACGCGCTGAGCAAACGCGACCTGCGCCATACCGAGATCCTGCCGCTGTATGCACGTCTCTCCAACAGCGAGCAGAATCGGGTCTTCCAGGCCCACAGCGGCCGCCGGATCGTGCTGGCGACCAACGTGGCGGAAACGTCCCTTACCGTGCCGGGCATTAAATATGTGATCGACCCCGGCACGGCGCGTATCAGCCGCTACAGCTACCGCACCAAGGTGCAGCGACTGCCGATCGAGCCGGTGTCTCAGGCCTCCGCCAACCAGCGTAAGGGCCGCTGCGGACGTGTATCGGAAGGGATCTGTATCCGTCTCTATTCGGAAGACGATTTCCTGTCACGCCCGGAGTTTACCGACCCGGAAATTCTGCGTACCAACCTGGCGTCGGTTATTCTGCAGATGACTGCCCTCGGGCTGGGCGATATCGCCGCCTTCCCGTTTGTGGAAGCGCCGGACAAGCGCAACATCCAGGACGGCGTGCGCCTGCTGGAGGAGCTGGGGGCGATCACCACCGACGAGCAGGCCACTGTCTACAAGCTGACCCCCATGGGCCGCCAGCTTAGCCAGCTGCCGGTTGACCCGCGCCTGGCGCGGATGGTGCTGGAGGCGCAAAAACATGGCTGCGTGCGCGAGGCGATGATCATCACCTCGGCGCTCTCCATCCAGGATCCGCGCGAGCGCCCGATGGACAAACAGCAGGCCTCCGACGAGAAGCACCGCCGTTTCCACGATAAAGAGTCCGACTTCCTTGCCTTTGTGAACCTGTGGAACTACATCGGCGAGCAGCAGAAAGCGCTTTCCTCAAACCAGTTCCGCCGCCAGTGCCGGGTCGATTTCCTTAACTACCTGCGGGTGCGCGAGTGGCAGGATATCTACACCCAGCTGCGCCAGGTGGTGAAAGAGCTGGGCATTCCGGTCAACAGCGAGCCGGCGGAGTACCGCGAAATTCATATCGCGCTGCTGACCGGTCTGCTGTCGCATATCGGCATGAAAGATGCCGATAAGCAGGAATTTACCGGGGCGCGTAACGCCCGCTTCGCCATCTTCCCCGGCTCCGGCCTGTTCAAAAAGCCGCCGAAGTGGACGATGGTGGCCGAGCTGGTGGAGACCAGCCGTCTGTGGGGCCGCATTGCCGCACGCATCGATCCGGAGTGGGTCGAACCGGTGGCGCAGCATCTGCTGAAGCGCTCATACAGTGAGCCGCACTGGGAGCGGGCGCAGGGGGCGGTAATGGCCACCGAGAAGGTCACCGTCTACGGTCTGCCGGTGGTGGCGGCGCGTAAGGTCAACTACAGCCAGATCGACCCGGCGCTCAGCCGCGAACTGTTTATCCGCCACGCGCTGGTGGAGGGGGACTGGCAGACGCGCCACGCCTTCTTCCGGGAAAATCTCAAGCTGCGCAGCGAAGTGGAAGAGCTGGAGCACAAAACCCGTCGCCGCGACATCCTGGTGGATGACGAGACGCTGTTTGAGTTTTACGACCAGCGCATCAGCCACGACGTGATTTCTTCCCGCCACTTTGACAGCTGGTGGAAAAAAGTCAGCCGCGAGACCCCGGACCTGCTCAACTTTGAAAAGAGCATGTTGATCAAAGAGGGGGCGGAGCAGGTCAGCAAGCTCGACTACCCGAACTTCTGGCACCAGGGCAACCTCAAGCTGCGTCTGAGCTACCAGTTTGAACCGGGCACCGATGCCGACGGCGTGACCGTGCATATCCCGCTGCCGCTGCTCAACCAGGTGGAGGAGAGCGGGTTTGAGTGGCAGATCCCCGGCCTGCGCCGCGAGCTGGTTATCGCCCTGATTAAATCGCTGCCAAAACCGGTGCGCCGCAACTTTGTGCCTGCGCCGAACTACGCCGAGGCGTTTTTAGGCCGCGCCACGCCGCTGGAGCTGCCGCTGCTGGATTCGCTAGAGCGCGAGCTGCGTCGCATGACGGGCGTCACCATCGACCGGGAAGAGTGGCACTGGGATCAGGTGCCCGATCACCTGAAAATTAGCTTCCGGGTAGTGGATGATAAAAACAGAAAGCTGCAGGAAGGTCGCTCCCTGACCGAACTGAAAGAGGCCTTAAAAGGCAAGGTCCAGGAGACCCTCTCTGCCGTGGCCGACGACGGTATCGAACAGAGCGGGCTGCATATCTGGAGCTTTGGTCAGCTGCCGGAAAGCTACGAGCAGAAGCGCGGCAACTACAAGGTGAAAGCCTGGCCCGCGCTGGTGGACGAGCGCGAGAGCGTGGCGATCAAGCTGTTCGATAATCCGCAGGAGCAGCAGCAGGCGATGTGGCGCGGGCTGCGCCGTCTGTTGCTGTTGAACATCCCGTCGCCGATCAAATATCTGCACGAGAAGCTACCGAACAAGGCCAAGCTGGGGCTCTACTTTAACCCGTACGGCAAGGTGCTGGATCTGATCGACGACTGCATCTCCTGCGGCGTGGATCAGCTGATCAACGCTGCTGGCGGCCCGGTCTGGACCGAAGAGGGGTTTGCGCAACTGCACGAAAAAGTGCGCGCTGAGCTCAACGAGACGGTGGTCAACATTGCGAAGCAGGTCGAGCAGATCCTGACCGCGGTGTTCAATATCAACAAGCGCCTGAAAGGGCGGGTAGATATGACCATGGCGCTGGGGCTGTCGGACGTGAAGGCCCAGATGGCGGGGCTGGTCTATCGCGGGTTTGTGACCGGCAACGGGTACAAGCGTTTAGGCGATACGCTGCGCTATTTGCAGGCGATTGAAAAACGTCTGGAGAAGATGGCGATCGATCCGCACCGCGACCGGGCGCAGATGTTGAAGGTGGAAGCGGTGCAGCAGCGCTGGCAGCAGTGGCTGAACAAGCTGCCACCGGCCCGCCGCGATGACGAAGATGTACAGGAGATCCGCTGGATGATTGAAGAGCTGCGCGTCAGCTTCTTTGCCCAGCAGCTGGGGACGCCATACCCCATCTCCGATAAGCGGATTTTGCAGGCGATGGAGCAGATCTCGGCTTAACATCGCCGGGCGGCGCATGCGCTTGCCCGGCCTACAATCCTGCCATGAAGTTGTTGTAGGCCCGGTAGGCGTAGCGCCACCGGGCATTTCTTTAACCGTTCACCATCGCCAGCGTAAACCCATCCCATCCTTTCACACCCACCGTCTGTAACGCGGTGGCGGTCAGGCGCGGATTATCGCCGATCATCTCAATAAACCGCCGCACCCCGTGTACCCGGGCGTCGTCGCTCTGGCCGTTAACCACTTCTCCATCCCGCACCACGTTATCGCCGATGATCACCGTCCCCGGCCGGGAGTAGTGCAGCGCCCACTCCAGATAGCCCGGGTTATTCGGTTTATCGGCATCGATAAAGATCAGATCAAAAGGCGGGATCGCATCGAAGCGCTCAAGGGAGAGCAGGGCCGGACCTTCGATCAGCTCAATACGCTGCTCCAGTCCCGCCAGATGAATGTTCTGCCGGGCGACCTGAGCGTGAACCGGGTCGGCCTCCAGCGTGATCAGCTTGCCATCCGCGGGCAGGGCGCGCGCCATCCAGATACTGCTGTAAGCCCCGAGGGTGCCAATCTCCAGAATGCGCCTCGCCTGGGTCATGCGCACAAACAGCGCCAGTAACTGCCCCTGATTGGCGGCGACGTCGTGGGCTGGTAACCCGGCGCGCTGGTTATTATCAAGGACCTTTTGCAGCACCTCATCCTGAGGAATAAGCTCGGAAATCATGTAATTATCTACGGCAGACCACTGTTGTTGCATAGATTGACCCCTTAGTACGTATATTGCCCGGCGGCGCTACGCTTGCACGGGCCTATGAAACCTGTAGGCCGGGCAAGCGCATGCGCCGCCCGGCGTTTACGATGCCGACCAGCCGCCGCCCAGTGCCTTATACAGATCGATCTGCGCCAGCAGCAGGTTATTTTTCGCCTGCACCACGCTGGTCTGCACCGAGAACAGCGTGCGCTGGGCGTCGAGCACGTCCAGATAGGATGAATAGCCGTTGCGGTAGCGATTCTGGGCGATACGCAGCGTCTCCTGGGCGACCGCCTGCTGCGCCACCAGCTCGGTCAACTGCTCGCCATAGCGGGCGATGGCATCCAGGCTATCGTTCACCTCTTTAAAGGCATTGCGCACGGTTTTTTCATAGCTGTAGAGCGCCTGGTTGCGCTGCGACTGGCCGATATCCACCTGGGCGTTCAGCGCCTGACGGTTCAGCAGCGGGGCCAGAATACTGCCGCCGATGCTCCACAGCTCCAGCGGGTTGTCCAGCAGACCGGGCAGGGTGCGATCCTGGATCGATCCGCTCGCGGTCAGGTTGATCGATGGCAGCAGACTGGCGCGCGAAGCCGCAAGCGAGGCATCGGCGGCAATGAGCTGGCGTTCCGCCTGCACAATATCCGGGCGGCGATTAAGCAGCGTTGAGGGCAGTTGCGACGGGATACGCAGCGGCGTCAGAGCATCGAAATCGTCACTGCGGGCGATACTCCCCGGATTACCCCCCAGCAGCAGGCTGAGCGCATTCTCCTGACGGGCAATCTGGTTCTGCACCTGCGGGATCTGCGCCCGCGTCGAGCGCAACTCGGAGTCGGACTGCATCAGCTCCAGGCGCGAACTGTAGCCGGTCTGATACTGCCGCTGTGCCAGGTTAAAGGCCTCTTCCCGCGCTTTGAGGGTCGACTGCGTGACCTTAAGCTGCTCGTCCAGCGCCAGCAGGGTGACGTACCCCGAGGCCACCGAGGAGGCCACCGTCAGATCGGCCGCGGCGGCGGCCGCCTTTTGCGCCTCGAGGCTCGCCCGGGCGGCATCGGTGGTGCGGCGGTTCGCCCCCCAGATGTCTACGTCGTAGCTGGCAGTCAGGCTGCCTTTGTAGAGCGCCCCATAGGTTGGCAGACCGGTTGCCGCCGACTGAGAACGGGCGCGACCCGCATTGAGATCGGCATCCAGGGTCGGAAACAGGTTACCCTCGCTGGCGTAGACCCGCGCCTGGTACTCGTTGATTCGCTCCCGGGCAATCAGCACGTCACTGTTGTTACGCAGGGCCTGGTCAACGTAAGCGTTGAGATGATTGTCGTGAAAATTGCGCCACCACATCTGCTCAGCCGGGCTGGCAGGGCCGGTGCTGGCGCGCCACTGGGCGGGGATCTGTAGCGTCGGCTTCGCTGGCTCAACATCCACCGACTGGCAGGCGCTCAGGGCGGCGGCAATCAGCAGGGCGGTTAGCGGGCGGCGGATCATTCTGCCTCCCGGGTATCAATGGTCACCTGCACCGACATGCCAGGACGCAGCAGGGCCGACTCCTCCGGCTTGCCTAATACTTCAATACGCACCGGAATACGCTGGGCAATCTTGACGAAGTTCCCGGTGGCGTTATCGGGCGTAATGGCGCTGAACTCCACCCCGGTGGCGGGGGAGATGCTCTGCACCCGGCCTTCATAGGCTTTGTCGTTCAGGGCATCGACGGTGAATTTCACCGGCTGGCCAACGCGCAGGTTTGCCAGCTGGGTCTCTTTGATATTGGCGATCACCCAGTGCTGCGGCGGCACCAGGGTAGTGAGGTGGGTTCCGGCGGTCACATAGGCGCCTAAACGCACCGCAATTTGCCCGAGCTGGCCGTCGCGTGGCGCCACGATACGGGTATTTTGCAGGTCGATCTGCGCCAGCTCTAGGGCCGCCTTCGCGTTTTCGACGTCAGCCTCCAGCGCGGCGCGGTTAACGATGGCGGTTTGCAGATCCTGGCGCGACATCTCCAGCGTGGCCTTCGCCTGGTCGATGTCGGCGCTGCCCTGGGCGGCACTCGCCAGCGCCGCATCCCGCTCACGAATGGAGAGCGAGCCGTCGGCGGTTAAGTCCTTCACCCGCTTTAAGTCGGCCTGGGTCTTCTGGCTCTGGGCCCGGGCGTTTTTCAGCGCCGCTTCGTTACGCTGGATCACCGCCTCGGCGCTTTTGCGCTGTTGCAGGTTGTTGTTCAGCGCGGCAATTTTCATCGCCAGCTGGGCCTCAGCCTGGTGTACCCGCTGGCGGTAGATACGATCGTCAATCTGTAGCAGCAGGTCACCCTTCCTGACGCGCTCAAAATCCTGCACCCTGACCTCGGTGATATAGCCGTTCACCTGCGGGCTGATAAAGGTGGTCTGGCCGCGCACGTAGGCGTTATCGGTAAACTGGGTATGGCGGGTAAACGGCGGTAACTGCCAGGCGTAGAGGATCACCAACACGCCAACGATGCCGATGGCGGCAGCGGCGAACACTGACACCACGCGCAGATTATTACGGGTACTGGCCTGCTCTTTAGCGGCATCCTGCTGACTCATAACCACTCCTGGGAACGCACAATCATCATTATTGTATAAACCATTATTTACTGCCGGTGGCCTTTCTCAGCGCCAGACGGGCCGTGATACGAAGCCGCAGCAAACGCCACAGGATCCACACCAGCGTGGCGCTGGCAATGCCAGCCGTCAGAAGATAAGTATCGTTGTAAGCGAGAATATTTGCCTGCAGCGTGCTGGCGTTCTGTAGTTGCAACGCCGACTGGGTGCTCAGTAGGGCGCTGTCGCCAATCAGGCTCCGGTACATCTGGCTGTAGATCTGCAGGCGCTCGTTCACCAGCGGATTAAGGCTGGTGAGCTGTTCCGCCAGCAGGCTGGAGTGGTACTTCTCACGCCAGGTCTGGAAGGTGCCGAGAATGGCGGAACCCAACAGCCCGCCGATGTTCTGGCTCATGCCGAACAGCACCGAAAAACTGACCAGGTTGCGCGGATCGGCAATCACCCCGCCAATCCCGGCCAGCATCGCCGGGGCCAGGAAGAATGCACTGCCGAAACCCAGCAGGAACTGGCTCAGCATTAGCTGATCCGGGCGGGTGAGGCTGCTGGACTGGCTGTCGAGCAGCGAGGCGATAATCATCAGCACCAGCGAGGTGACAATCGGCCAGGCGAGCTTTGTCGGTTTGATGGTCAGGCAGCTTGCGGCGATGCCGCAGAGGATGCCGGCAAAAATCGCCCAGGCCAGGTGGGTCATCTGCTCGTTCTGCAACCCGACATACTGCAACCAGCCAATCACCCCGGTATTCTGCTCCGCCAGCACGATGCGGATCAGCAGCATAATCAGCCCCAGGCGCAGAATGCTGCCGCTGGAGAGCCAGCGGGTATTCAGCAGTGGGTTGCTGCGGTTATGTTCGAAGACCACCGCCGAGACAATCAGCACCAGCGAACCTGCCAGCGCCCAGCCGATCCACGGCGTTTCAAACCACCACTCCAGCCGCCCAAGGGAGAGCACCGCGCAGAGCAGCGCCATCCCCGGAGCCAGCAGGATAAAGGTGATGAAATCTTTCTTCTCGAACACCTTGCGCCGGTCGCCAGGGGGGAGCTTGAGGGCGATGACGCAGCCCAGCGAGATCAGCGCCAGACCCAGCTCAAAGAGATAGAGCCCGCGCCACTCGTCCAGCTGCAGCAGCTCGGTGGAAAAGAGCCGCGCAATGGGGATCGCCAGCGAGGAACCGGTGATACCAATGGTCAGGGCCTTCAGGCGGTGTTTCGCCGGCCAGGCCTGGATCTGATAGTAGATCCCAAGCGAGCTGAGCGCCGCGGCCACCATGCCGTGGGCGGCGCGCACCATCAGGGCCGAGCTGAGATCGTTGACGAAGAGGTGAAAGAAGGTCACCAGCACATAGAGCACCAGGAACCCTTCGGTAAAGGCGCGCAGGCCGAACTGCTGGCGAAACTTCACCAGCAGCAGGTTTATCGACACGTTAGTCATCACGTACACCGCGGGCAGCCAGGCGATCTCGGTGGACCAGGCGGCAAAGGTGCCCTGCAGATTTTGCAGGTTGGCCGAAACCATGGCATTGCCCAGCGCGCCGGTAAGGCATACCAGCAGTCCCACCACACCGTAGGCCACCCGTTTGGGCGTGCTGTGGATCGGGGTGGAGGGGGAGCCTAACAGCATTGGCTTTTCGTGAGGCTGCCACTCGCGAGGAGCATAAGGGTCGCGTTGGGGCAGTCGCATAGCGTTTATTACCTGTCGCATTGATGATAGTTAGTGGGCTAATGATTCTACGTCTGACGCAAAGTCTGTTTCAAGTGAATATGATAATAGCGGGTTAATCAAATGTGAGCGGTAAGTATGACAGCGGCCAGCAAGTGCTGGCCGCCTGGGGATCAGAGTTCGTGGGTTTGTGCGTTGATGACCGGGGCGCGTTTAACCCGGCTGGCACAGAAGATCGCAATCAGGGAGATGGTCACTGTGACCGCCAGATACCAGGCCACCGGCACCCAGTCGCCGTTATATTTCGCCAGCAGGCCGGTGGCAATCAGCGGCGCGGTGCCGCCCGCCAGGGCTGCGCCCAGCTGATAGCCGAGGGTGATGCCGGTGTAGCGCACGTTGGCGGTGAAAATTTCTGAACAGAGGGTGCCGAGTACCGCGGTGACCGGCGCCCACAGCACGCCGAAAGCGATGACGGTAGCCAGCACGATGCCCCACGTGGTGCCGGTGTTGAGCAGCATAAACCACGGCACGATAAACAGGCCGAGGACAAAGACGCTGACGGCATACATTCGCTGGCGACCAACCTTATCCGACAGCAATCCCATCAGCGGGATCATGATGGTGGCGACCAGCGCCCCGAGGGTCACGGCCTCCAGTGCCTGCGATTTTTGATAGCTGAGCGTGGTAGTGGCGTAGCTGACCACAAAGGTGGAGAAGATGTAGAAGGGCGCGGTCTCAACCACTTTTAGCCCGGCGGCGATCAGCACTTCGCGCCAGTGGTATTTCAGCGTATCGCGCAGCGGGGCTTTGGCCACCTTGCCGGAGGATTTCACCTTTTTAAACTCCGGCGTTTCGTCGATATCCTTACGGATCCACAGGCCGAGCAGCACCAGCACCGAACTCAGCAGGAACGGAATACGCCAGCCCCAGGAGAGGAAATCCTCTTCGCTGAAGAGCGTCATCAGCGAGACGATAAAGGTCGCCATCAGCATGCCGATGGTCACCCCCGCCTGTGGAATACTGCCGAAGAAACCTTTACGCTTCTCCGGCGCGTACTCATAAGCCAGCAGCAGAGCACCGCCCCATTCGCCGCCAATTCCCATTCCCTGAATAATGCGCATCAGGATCAGCAGGGCCGGGGCCCAGAGGCCAATCTGCTCATAGGTAGGTAACAGCCCAATCATCACGGTTGCACCCCCCATCAACGATAGGGTTAACACCAGCGTTTTTTTGCGCCCGATACGATCCCCGATGTGGGCGAATATCACCCCCCCGATGGGGCGGATAAAGAAAGTTAACGAGAACGAGAGATAGGACAAAATCAGGCCGATGACCGGGTCGACCATCGGGAAGAAGATCTTGTTGAACACCAGCGCCGCGGCTGTGCCGTAAAGAAAATAGTCAAACCATTCAATGGCGCTGCCGGTGAGGCTGGCGACCAGCACCTTTTTATTTTTGCGTAAAACTGCGGTACTGCTTTCGTGTTGTTGTGTCATACCGTGATCCCGCCCAGTGGATGATGAAGCGGGTGACACCCGGCGCGCTTCGGGTGCAACCCGATAAGAGTAAAAGGTTGTCGAATTGTTAAGCAACTTAGGGAGAGCTGTTACTTTTGGCAAGCAGGACGAGGTGAAAACTGGTCAGATCACGCTGAAATAAGCAGCAATCACTGCTTTTAATGGCGATATTTCTGGCGCTTAATTTTTTTAATGGCCTAAGTTACAGCATATAATGCAGGTGCAACCGCCTGATTTTTGGACGTTTCTGGTTATTTCAGTTTAATGACTATTCTTATAAGGTAACTGCCGATTTCGCTTTCAGAGGGATCCTCTGTTAACCGACGGCCCGCGCGTTACCCTGAACTTACTTGCTGGAAGGAGGTAACGATGAGTCTCACAATCTTCCCGTCTCTGCCGGATAAAACCCTGTCTGCGGTCAATACAGTCGGCGCCTGGCTCGCTGAAGACAATCTGCCTTACAATCCGCCCGCGCTACAGCCGGATCTGGTGGTGCTGGCCGGTAATGCGGTGATCCCCTCCATCGACGCAGCCTGCCGTCTGGCATCGGAGCTTGCCGTGCCGCTGCTGATCAGCGGCGGGATAGGCCATTCCACCACCTTTTTATATGCCGCCATCGCGCAGCATCCCCGCTATAACAAGGTGCGCACCACTGGCAAAGCGGAAGCCACCATTCTGGCGGAGATCGCCCGGGAGTTCTGGTCTGTTCCGCCGGAACGGCTGCTGGTGGAAGATCAGTCCACCAACTGCGGTGAAAATGCCCGCTTCAGCGCCGCCATGATCCAGCACCATCCTCTGGCGGTGAAGCGCGGGATTGTGGTGCAGGACCCGACCATGCAGCGGCGGACGATGGCGACCTTTGCCCGTATATATCGTGATAAGCCGGATGCCCCGGCGTGGACCAGCCATCCTGGCATTGTGCCGCAGCTGCAAAACAGTGATGACGGTCTGGTGTTTCGCGGCGGCGGCGAGGGGCTATGGCCCGTCGAGCGCTATCTGTCGCTGGTGCTGGGCGAGCTCCCGCGCCTGCGGGATGACATCAATGGCTACGGTCCGCTTGGCCGCGATTTTATCGTGCATGTGGATATTCCTGCCGAGGTAGAGGCCGCCTGGCAGATCCTGCGTCATGATGCGGTGCTCACCGAAGCGCTGGCCAGCCGCGCGCTGCTGTAACGCGTTGCCCGTTTGCGATGAGTTTGACGCAAACGGGCAACTCTCTGTTGCCGGAATGTAATGTTTTCCTCCTGCTGACCCGTTTCTTTTATGAGATATCTCACAAAAACAGCGCGATACGCTGGGATTGAGGATCGGGAACTGTAGTTTTTAACAATAATTTTACTTGTTAAAAACAGTGTAATTACAGGAGCGAGTCATGACAGTACCCGTACAACATCCTATGTATATCGATGGACAGTTTGTAGCCTGGCAGGGTGATGCCTGGATTGATGTCATCAATCCGGCCACCGAAGAGGTCATTTCCCGTATTCCCGACGGCAGTGCCGAAGATGCCCGTAAGGCGATAGACGCAGCCGAACGCGCCCAGGAGGCCTGGGAGGCGCTGCCTGCCATCCAGCGCGCAGGCTGGCTGCGTAAAATCGCGGCAGGCATTCGCGAGCGCGCCAGTGAGATTAGCGCCCTGATTGTTGCTGAAGGCGGTAAGATCCAGCAGCTCGCGGAGGTTGAGGTCGCCTTCACCGCCGACTATCTCGACTACATGGCGGAGTGGGCCCGCCGCTACGAGGGCGAAATTATCCAGAGCGATCGTCCGGGCGAAAACATCCTGCTGTTCAAACGCGCCCTGGGGGTTACCACCGGCATCCTGCCGTGGAACTTCCCCTTCTTCCTGATTGCCCGCAAGCTGGCGCCTGCGCTGCTGACCGGCAACACCATCGTGATTAAGCCGAGCGAATTCACTCCAAATAACGCCATCGCCTTTGCCAAAATCGTCGACGAGATCGGCCTGTCGAAAGGGGTCTTTAACCTGGTGCTGGGTCGCGGGGAAACCGTGGGCCAGGAGCTGGCGGGCAACCCGAAAGTGGCGATGGTCAGCATGACCGGCAGCGTGGCCGCAGGCGAGAAGATCATGGCCGCCGCCGCGAAGAACATCACCAAAGTGTGCCTCGAGCTGGGCGGTAAAGCCCCGGCTATCGTGATGGACGACGCAGATCTGGAGCTGGCGGTGAAGGCGATTGTTGACTCGCGGGTGATCAACACCGGGCAGGTCTGTAACTGCGCCGAGCGCGTCTATGTGCAGAAGGGGATCTACGACCGCTTTGCAAACCGTCTGGGCGAAGCGATGAAAGCGGTGCAGTTTGGCAACCCGGCCGAGCGTAACGACATCGCCATGGGCCCGCTGATCAACGCCGCGGCGCTGGCGCGTGTTGAGCAGAAGGTGGCGCTGGCGGTAGAGCAGGGAGCGAAAGTGGTGCTGGGCGGCAAAGCGGTGGAAGGGAAGGGCTACTTCTATCCGCCAACGCTGCTGCTGGACGTGCGTCAGGAGATGAGCATCATGCACGAAGAGACCTTCGGACCGGTGCTGCCGGTGGTGGTATTTGACACCCTGGAGGAGGCGCTGAAGATGGCCAACGACAGCGATTATGGTCTGACATCTTCGATTTATACCCAGGATCTGAACGTGGCGATGAAGGCCATTAAAGGGCTGAAGTTCGGTGAAACCTATATCAACCGCGAGAACTTTGAAGCGATGCAGGGCTTCCACGCGGGATGGCGTAAATCGGGGATCGGCGGCGCGGATGGCAAACACGGTCTGCACGAGTATTTGCAGACCCAGGTGGTCTATTTGCAGTCGTGATAGAGACGCCGGGTGGCGCGAGGCTTGCCGGGTGGCGGCTTCGCCTTACCCGGCCTACGTGTCCGATGCCGTTTGCCGGTTTTGTAGGCCGGGTAAGCGCAGCGCCACCCGGCATCCAGACTGCACCCTTCCGCTTACACCTTCTTCGCGATCCAGTTCATCATCAGCTCCGGCCAGAGGGCCACCGGCAGCCCCTGGGCATCGCGGATGCCGAAGCCATGTCTCCCGCGCTCAAACAGATGCATCTCAACCGGCACCCCAACGCGGCGCAGGGCGGTGAACATCGCCAGGCTGTTCTCGACCTTCACCGCCGGATCGTCGGCGGCATGCAGCAGGAAGGTCGGCGGGGCATCGCGGGTGACGCGCGCTTCCAGCGAATAGCGGCGGATCAGCTCTTCGCCAGGGTTGTCACCCATCAGCTCCAGGCGCGAGCCCGGGTGGTAGTGTTCGCCCTGCATGGTGATCACCGGATAGACCAGCGCCATAAAAGCCGGACGGGCGGATAGCGCGTCGGCGGCGTCGAGCGGGGCGTATACCGTTTCGTCATGGCGGGTGCCGAGGCTCGCCGCCACGTGTCCGCCCGCCGAGAAGCCCAGTACCCCAATCCGCGCCGGATCCAGCTGCCACTCCCCGGCACTGGCGCGGATCACCCGCATGGCGCGCTGGATGTCGGCCAGCGGC
Source organism: Leclercia sp. GHBNCSD (assembly GCF_055805075.1). NCBI lineage: Bacteria > Pseudomonadati > Pseudomonadota > Gammaproteobacteria > Enterobacterales > Enterobacteriaceae > Leclercia > Leclercia sp. GHBNCSD. The sequence continues at coordinate 4,121,385 of NZ_JBQVYO010000001.1, forward strand.
GCGTCGGCCCCCTCTTCATGACCATCCCCCGGCATGCGGTAGGTCATCACAAACAGGGTGTAGCCGCGGGCGTTAAAGAAGGAGGCCAGCGCGCTGCCCTCTTTATCCAGCACCACGCGGCGGTATGACCCGCCCGGCGTCACCAGGATGCCCACCCCGTTAGGTTTGCTCGGGGCATAGACGGTTATCTCCGGGGCGCGGATGCCGGTGACGGCGCGATCAAAGTGGGAGGTACCGGTGTGGTGGGGTTCCGGGGTAAAGACGGTGTCGCTGGTCTGTGCGCCCGGGGCTTCATTATCGGGCCAGATGGTCAACGTGGCCGAACGGCTAACAGCGTGGGCCATATTCTGTTCGAGTGTTTCACGGCTGAGTGCTTCCATGTTAACGCTCCCTCTCTGGAAAGCGTTTGTTATAGCAGGGTTAACGGAATGAAAACCTGAACAGTTTCACAGGTTGCGGACAGCCTGGCTGTCCGCAGGGTGATTACAGCGCCGCGAACTTATCCAGGGTCCGCACCAGCTGGGTGACAAAACCATATTCGTTGTCGTACCAGGCGACGGTTTTCACCAGCTGGACATCGCCCGCCTCGGTGACCTCGGTCTGGGTGGCATCGAATATCGACCCAAAGTGGCTGCCGATCACATCGGACGAGACAATCTCTTCGTCGGTATAACCGAAGGATTCGTTGCCCTCAGTGGCCTTTTTCAGCGCCTGATGGATCTCATCCACGCTCACTTTTTTATCCAGAATAGAGACCAGCTCGGTGACGGAGCCGGTTTTAACCGGCACGCGCTGGGCGTGGCCTTTCAGCTTGCCGCTCAGGGCGGGGATCACCAGCCCAATGGCCTTCGCCGCGCCGGTGGTGTGCGGAATGATGTTTTCCGCCGCGGCGCGGGAGGCGCGAAGATCCTTGCCGCGCGGCCCATCCACCAGCGCCTGGGTGCCGGTATAGGCGTGGATGGTGGTCATGGTGCCCGCCTTGATGCCAAAGGCGTCGTGCAGCACTTTCGCCAGCGGGGCCAGGCAGTTGGTGGTGCAGGAGGCGACAGAGATAATGGTGTCACTGGCCTCGATGGTGTCGTCGTTAACGTTAAAGACGATGGTTTTCATCTCGCCGGCCGGGGCGGAGATCAGCACTTTTTTGGCGCCCGCGTCCAGATGGGCCTGGGATTTCTCCTGCGAGGTGTAGAACCCGGTGCACTCCACTACCAGATCCACGCCCGCAGATCGCCACGGGATGTTTTTCGCCTCTTTCTCGGCGTAAACCGAAATGGATTTCCCGTCGACGATCAGCGCGTCTTCAGTGAAGTCGACGCTCCAGGGGAAGGGGCCATAGTTAGAGTCATGTTTTAACAGGTAGGCCAGCACTTTTGGCGACGTCAAATCGTTAATCGCCACCACGCTATTACTGTCCTGCGTTTCCAGCAACCGACGGAGAACCAGTCGGCCAATACGACCAAAACCGTTAATGCCAATCTTACTCATGATCTTCTCCTGTGTGATGTACGGGACGTTGAACTCATCCAGGATTAGACCATGAAGCCCAGCGAGGCAATTGAAGATGGCTCATCTGCACGGAAGTTTTTGAAAAGTCCGGGAGAATAAATAATGAATTTTTAACTGAAGCTGGGTTATTTTACGTTTTTTAGCCTTCTGTTCAGGAAAGACTATGCGCAATAAATACACCGGCCTGCAAATCACGATCCACTGGCTGGTTTTTCTGCTGGTGATCGTGGCCTACTGTGCCATGGAGTTTCGCGGCTGGTTCCCCCGCAGCGACCGCCCACTGATCAATATGGTCCACGTTTCATGCGGCATCTCTGTACTGGTGCTGATGGTCGCGCGTCTGCTGGTGCGTCTTAAGTATCCCGCGCCGCCGATTGTGCCTAAGCCAAAACCGATGTATATCGGCTTATCGCATCTGGGGCACCTCGCCATCTATCTGCTGTTTATTGCGCTGCCGCTGATTGGGCTGGTGATGATGTATAACCGGGGCAATACCTGGTTTGCGTTCGGGCTGGGGATGCCGCACGCCGCCGAGTCCAATTTTGATCTCGTGGACACGCTGAAAGCGTGGCACGTCACCCTGGCGAAGCTGGGCTATTTCGTTATCGGGATCCACGCCTTTGCCGCGCTGCTTCACCACTACTACTGGAAAGACAATACCCTCCTGCGCATGATGCCGAAAAAACGCTAAGGGGATCCTGTGTCCCGTAAGCTGCGCAAAGTGCTGTTTGCCACCGGTGTCGGCCATTTTGTTGAATGGTTCGATTTTGGGCTTTACGGCACGCTGGCCGCGTTTATTGGCCTGCACTTTTTCCAGGCTGACGATCCGGCGTTGGCGCTGCTGTCGTCGTTCGCGGTCTTTGGCGCCGGGTTTGTGATGCGTCCGCTGGGCGGGCTGTGGTTTGGCTCCCTCGGGGACCGCATCGGACGCCGGAGGGTGCTGGCGTCGGTGATCATGCTGACCTCGGGCGCCACCTTTCTGATCGGACTGCTGCCCACTTATTCGCAGGTGGGGCTTCTCGCCACGGTGCTGCTGGTGCTGGTGCGTCTGGTTCAGGGATTTGCCGCCGGGGGCGAAAGCGCAGGAGCCACCACCTTTCTGGCGGAATATGCTCCCGCCCGCCGCCGGGGCTACTTTACCAGCTGGATCGATAACTTCGGCTTTCTGGCCTTTGTTGCCGCCTCTGGCCTGGTGGTGCTGCTCACCACGGTGCTGGGAGAGGCGGCGATGAATGCGTGGGGCTGGCGCATTCCCTTCCTGCTCGCCGGGCCGCTGGGCTGGATTGGCCTCTACCTGCGCACCCATCTTGAAGACTCTCCCGAATTCCTGGCGCTGAAGCAAAGCCATAAAACCGAGGCCGCCCCGCTGCAGGTGGCGGTCACCACCGAGCGGCGCGCGCTGGGCTTCTGCATCGGTTTTGTGGTCATCAAGGCGGTGGGGCACTGGATGCTACAGGCCTTTATTCCCGGCTACCTGACGACGGCGCTGCGCTTTCCGACGCAGCAGGCATACCTTATTACCACGCTCGGGCTGTTAGCTGTGGCGGTGATGGTGCCCTTTATGGGGTATCTGTCGGACAGGTTTGGCCGCAGGCCGCTGATGCTGGCGGGCTGCATGGGGTTTATCCTCCTGAGCTGGCCTGCCATGGGATTGATGGCGCAGGGCGATGTCGTCTCCGCGCTACTGGCGATGCTGTTGCTGGGGATCTGCATTGCCGCCTTTGACGGGGCCTGCTGCGCGGCTATCGCGGAGCTGTTTCCTACCCGGATTCGCTTTGGCGGTATCGCTATCGCCTATAACGTGGCGGTGGCGTTCTTTGGCGGTATCACGCCGTGGTTCTCGGCCTGGCTGGTTCTGAAGAGTGGCAATCCGCTCGCCCCCGCGCTGTTTGTCATGATGGCCGCCCTGATCACCTTCCTGACGGTGTTACGGGCGAAAGAGAGCGCCGGATTGCCGTTGCGTCGCTAGGGGCGGCATAAAAAAGCCCGGCGGGGAAGGCCGGGCAAAAAAATAAACACAACAAATTTGCATCACTTAACAGCTGATTACTTCAGATCGCGGTGCGCCATGGCGTTGACCAGGTACGACTGACGCTGACTGAGCCTCACTTCACGGTCAGCGTCATCACGCTTGATGATATTGAGCGCCGGGCCGCCGCTATCCGGCGAACGCGTACACTCTGCATCCTCCGGAATTATCCAGCCAACATCATCACGGGTGCGATGATTATTGCGTGCGTTACGAACTCTTCGTCTCAAATGCATACTCTAACCTCCGTATAATATATCGGGCTGCGTTTGCATGGTGTGGCAAAATTGCCGCTCGGTACGTCCATGAATATATTGTCTGACATATCGCCGTTAGCGGAAGATATATCGCAGCGGATTACGCTGCGGGTTTGCGTCCGCCACCGCGACTATTTTGTCCGCCTTTTTTTCCCGCTTCGGATGCCCGCTGCGGGTCGTTCTTAAAGTTACCGCCGCTACTCTGTCCGCCTTTACGGCCCGCCTGGGATGCACGCTCCCGGTCTTCTGCGAAATTGCCGGAACCGCCTCGATGATTAGCCATAACTTGTCTCCAGTTTTTCGTTGAGAATACTTTTAAGGAAAATTAACTTCCTCAAATGCGTGCACAAATAAATCTAGACAGAACGGAACAAACGTCAATAAGCCTCCCGATGCGTTTTTTCCTTGCTCATGGCTAACAAATTTTATTTTTTCACCGGCTCCAGGGAATATATCCTCGCTAATAAATAAGTTAGCATTTCTTATATATCTGACGAATAATTTCCGGGTGGTAAAGGGTGTTTGCAGATTCATAAAATAATTCCCTTTCTGAGGGAATTTAAGATAAGTCTTAGCGGCTCTGCTCAGGCTCAATGCCCGCGATGGCCCGTAAATCGGGTGGCTGGCAGGTGATCAGCCGGGCGCTGATTATCGCACTACCTTTCATGGTGGTTGCCGCTCTGCTGACAATGCCTGCATCATTGCATGGGACAGGCTTTTCGGGCTGGGGCTCCCGCCACGCTGCTGCATGAGAGGGTGAGCCCGTTAATGGTATTTATCATCTTTGACGTGATTCTTTATGTCGTGGAATCACGAAAATTTGGCCGCTAATTTTATAAGGGATTCAGGATGTTTACAGGTCTGAGCGCATTTCCTCTCACGCCGTTGGTAAAGGGGGAGATTGATGAAAACGCCTTTGTTGCGCTGATTGAGGCGCTGGCGGCAGCGGGGGTAAATTCCATCGGCGCGCTGGGCTCCACGGGGAGTTACGCCTACTTAACCCGGGAGCAGCGTTTCGCCGCCACAAGGCTGGCGGTGAGTGCCGCCGCGGGCGTGCCGGTGATGACCAGTATCGGCAGCGTCAACGCAGAAGAGATCGTGAGACTGGCAGAGGATGCGCAAAAGGCCGGGGTGAGCGGTCTGCTGCTGGCCCCGCTCTGTTACCAGAAACTGACGGCGGAGGAAGTGTTCCGTCTGTACGAGCGCCTCTGCGGTGAAATTTCCGTTCCGCTCTGTATCTACGACAACCCGGCGACCAGCGGCTTTGAATTTAATGATGAACTGCTGGAGGCGCTGTCGTTTTTACCCAACATGGGTTCCATCAAGCTCGGCGATCTGCCTGCCGATCCGGCTGACGCCTTAGCCCGTGTGGCGAAGCTGAAAAGCCAGGTGGCGGCGGGGGTGACGATTGGCATCAGCGGTGATGCGCAGTCGGCTGCCGGTCTGCTGGCAGGGTGCGACGTCTGGTACTCGGTGCTGGCCGGACTTTTCCCGGATTATTGCCTGCGGTTGACGCAGGCGGCGCTGCGGGGGGATGTGGAGGAGACCCGGCGGCTTAACGGCGCGCTGGAGCCGTTATGGAGATTCTTCCGTCGATACGGGAGTTTGCGGGTGATCGCGACGGTGGCGGAGCTGCGGGGAAGGGCTGCGGCGCCGTGTTTGCCTTTTCCGTTGCAGACGCTGGCGGGGGCGGAGCGGGATGCGTTGCAGGAGGTGGCAGAGCGGGTTTTGTAGGCCCGTGCAAGCGAAGCGCCGCCGGGCAATGCGCGGGCGGCCAGGCGATATCACCGAACTGATGGCAGAGAAGCGGGAGCGTGCCCGCACCCTCTGTATCCTTCATCAGCCTGTTTGAAGACCTCCAGGCCAGAAAACATTTACAAAACAAATATTTCTAATTGCAATAATCACTTGTAAGCGAAGCGGTTAAGAAATAAACCGCCGTTGTCGGCCTGCGACTTGATTGCGCTTCGCGCCACGACTACTGTATATAAAAACAGTATTCGAGGAACGAATCATGGAGTTTTACCAACTTTCAGCGCTGCGCGAGGTGATTGCGCTCCCCCTTTTCAGCGATGTGGTGCAGTGCGGTTTTCCCAGTCCGGCCCAGGACTATGTTGAACAGCGTATCGATTTAAACAAATTACTTATTCAGCATCCCAACTCGACCTACTTTGTGAAGGCGGCCGGGGATTCGATGATTGACGCCGGGATCGGCGACGGCGATCTGCTGATTGTCGACAGCGCCAGAACGGCGCAGCACGGGGATATTGTTATCGCCGCGGTGGAGGGGGAATTTACGGTAAAACGCCTGCAGCTCCGGCCCCGGGTACAGCTTAACCCGATGAACAGCGCTTATTCGCCCATCCTCGTGAGCAGCGAAGAGTCGCTCGATATCTTTGGCGTGGTGACCTATATCGTGAAGTCGGCGGATTAGGCTGCATACACCGGATCTTACCGATCGCATATCGCCAGAATTTGCTCCCTCATCCACACATGTCCGGGTGAGTTACCCAGCGTAGGGCTGTAATAGGCCTTCAGGATGTACTGCGGTGTCGGGAAAGGGGGAGCAAAAACCATCAGGTTTTTCATATCAAAGATCGACGCTATTCCTCTTTTGGGCAGCGTGATCGCCAGATCGGACTGGGAAACAATCAGAGGGGCGATCATCAGACTGGGAAGTTCCACGACGATCCGGCGACGTACCTGCTGGCTTTCCAGATAACGATCGATCATCCCGCGGCTTTCCAGCCACGGGCGCACCACCACATGCCCGGCACTCAGGTAACCTTCCTGCGTCAGCAAATCCTGGATATGCGGATGACCACGGCGCACGGCAACGACATAGTCATCGGTAAAACAGGTCATGGATTCGATGCCGCGTCGGGAGGGCTTTTGCTCCTCTTCGAACCCCAGGGCAAAATCGACCTTACCCGACAGCAGATCGTCATCGGCATTAAAATCCCGCGAATAGACAAGCTTAAGGGTGATGCCTGGCGCCAGCTGATTGACCCGTGCCACCAGCGCGGGCAGGATCACCGCGGCGGTGTAGTCCGTTACGGCAAAGGTGAATGTCTCCCGGCTTTTTTCCGCTTCGAAATCCCCAGACTCGAGCAGGCAGGAAGAGAGGCTGCCTAACGCCCCGGAAACCTTCGCCGCGATGCTTTCCGCTTTGGCCGTGGGCACCATCCGACCGCCGGTACGCACGAACAGCGGATCTGCAAGCGCGACCCGCAGGCGGTTCAGGGCATGGCTCAGCGCCGAAGGGCTAAGCGCTTGCTCATTGGCGGCAGCCGTGACGCTACCGTGCCGGTAGAGTGAATCGAAAACCAGCAGTAGATTCATATCGAGCTTACGTAGGGGTGAATACATATTTTCCCGGAATCCGGTTAAGTGCATATTATGCAGTTTATTATTGCATAACATGCAGCACAAACATGCCGGGAACAAGGTATTCTGTCGCCCACAACATGACGAAGAGGCAAAAATATGACTACCCCGGTATTCCGCCAGGCAACCGCAGCTGACATTGATCGTTGCCATGAGATTGAAAGGATGTCCTATGAAGGGGATGAAGCGGCAACGCGCGAAAAAATTGCAACCCGCATTAATCGCTACCCGGAAGGCTTTCTGTGCATAACGCTGGAGGGCGAAGTCATTGGATTCATTAATGCGGGCTGTGCATGGGACGTGGTGATGTCCGACGAAGCGTTTAAAGAACTGGTGGGCCACGATCCGGATGCCCCAAACGCAGTAATCATGTCCGTGGTGGTACATCCGGATTTTCAGGGACAAGGCTATTCGTCATTGCTGATGCGTGAATTCGTGTCACGCATGAAGGCAATGCATAAAAAGACCATTCACCTGATGTGTAAAGATCGCCATGTCGATCTGTACGCCCATTTTGGCTACCGCTATATCAGGCCGTCGGAGTCCGATCACGGCGGGATGGCATGGCATGAAATGATGATGATGCTTTGATTTATCCTGCGTATTACCGCCGGCAAACATTATTCCGAGCGCTTCGTCAAGCGCCTCGCTGACCCCTCCCTCTGAAAGATTATGCGCCAAAGGCGCCGTCGATGGTGTGCATGGCGCCTGTCACGAATGACGCCTCCGGGCTCGCCAGCCAGGCGACCATGCCCGCCACTTCCTCAGGACGCCCGTGTCGTTTAATTGCCATAAAGCTGTGCATCAGCTCCTTCATGGGGCCATTCTCTGGATTCGCATCGGTATCGATGGGGCCGGGCTGTACGACGTTAACCGTGATCCCGCGTGGGCCAAAGTCACGCGCCAGGCCGCGCGCCAGTCCTTGCAGTGCCGATTTACTGACCGCATAAGAGGCCATCCCCGGAATGGGCATGCGATCGCCATTCACGGAACCGATGACAATAATGCGTCCGCCGTCCGGCATTTGCCGGGCCGCCTCAACCGCGGCATGGTAAGGCGCGTGAATGTTGATCCGGAAGAGGCGATCGACGGCGTCGCTATCCTGCTCCAGCGCATCGTCAAAGAGCGCAATGCCTGAGTTGACGACCAGAACATCCAGCGGCCCGCTGTCACGCACGAGTTTAATTACCGCATCCCGGTCGGCGCTGTCGGTCTGTACCGCCACGCTTCCGGTTTCAGCGGCCAGCTGCGCGGCGGCGTCTGGCGATCCCGCATAGCTGAACACCACCGATGCGCCCTCGGAGGCAAAGCGCCTGACGATAGCCGCGCCAATGCCACGACTTCCGCCTAAAACCAGTACCGATCTCTTTTGCAGTGCAGCCATAAAACGTTCCTTATGATATTGTAGTGGTCATTACAATATGCGTCGGCTACATGTGCCGTCAAGGAGTAATGTAGTGATCACTACAAAAAAGAGCCGTACCCCAGGACGACCTCGCCGGTTCGATCCTGAGCAGGCCATTGAAACTGCCCAACACCTCTTTCACTCGCAGGGTTATGACGCGGTGAGTGTGGCCGATCTGACGAAGGCGTTCGGCATTAATCCCCCCAGCTTCTATGCCGCTTTTGGCAGCAAGTTGGGGCTTTACACCCGGGTGCTGGAGCGGTATAGCCATACTGGCGCGATCCCCTTTACTGAACTCCTGCGTCACGACCGCCCGGTGGTGCAGTGCCTGATGGATGTTCTGCACGACGCGGCAAAACGCTATGTGAACGATCCGGCGGCGGCCGGGTGCCTGGTGCTGGAAGGGATCCATTGCAACGATCGGCCTGCCCGCGAGGCGGCAAGCGAATTGCACGCTGCCGCAGAAGAGACTATCCGGGCCTATATTGCCCAATACTATCCGCACGAAGCCGTTCGGCTGACCGACTTTATCAGCACATTGATGGCGGGACTGTCGGCGAAAGCACGGGCAGGGGATAGTCTGGCGCGTCTGCAGGAGACCGTGCGCCTGGCGAGGCTGGCCCTGGCGCCGTTACTTCCGCGCTGAGGCCAGACCCGGTTCTTATGGCGTGGGGATCAGATGGTCTGTCCGCCCGACACCTCGATACGCTGGGCAGTCACCCACCGGTTGTCGTCACGCAGCAGGCTGGCGACCATCGGTCCGATATCATCGGGAACGCCGACACGCCCGAGCGCGGTCATGGCGGCAAACTGTGCGTTAACATCGGCGTTGTCGCGCACCAGGCCGCCGCCGAAATCGGTCTCAATGGCCCCTGGCGCGACGGTATTGACGGTGATACCGCGCCCGCCCAGCTCGCGGGCCATATACACGCCCAGCATCTCAACCGCCGCTTTTGCCGCGGCGTAGGCCGAGAATCCCGGGTAGGAAACCCGGGTCAAACCGGACGAAAAGTTAACGATCCGCCCGCCGTCGGCCAGCATCGGCAGCAGCGCCTGCACCAGGAAAAACACCCCTTTGACGTGAACGTCGAACAACCCGTCGAACTGCGCTTCGGTGGTATCGGCCAGGGTAGCAAACTCACCGTGACCGGCGTTGTTAATCAGATGATCGAAGGTGTCGCGCGCCCAGACTTCAGCAAGCTGCGTGCGCAATGTTTCAGCAAAGCGCGGGAAACTTGCCGTCTGCGCCATATCAAGCTGGAGGGCAATCGCTTTGCGTCCCAGCGCGCGGATCTCCGCGACAACCGCTTCAGCCTGCTCGGTGTTTCCTCTGTAAGCGACAATGACATCACCCCCCTGTTGTGCAATGGCGAGGGCGGTACGACGGCCGAGGCCACGGTTGGCGCCGGTGATAAGTGCGATTTTATTCATGACAGCTCCTGTCTGTTGAGTGGTATCACTACAGTAGGAGAAGCCCCTCTGTGGCCATTGCCCGATCCTTGTGAAGTTTTGCCCATTTCTCTTCCAGGGGGTGTTCTGTCGCCAGTTATCACATACTATCGTTAAAAAACTTGCCCGAAAGGATCCTATGCCTGCTGCACTGTTCGAGCTTTGCCGCCGCTATGCTGATACGCACGCTGACCGTAGCGGGGTTGCTGTTACGCCGGTTCCGGGGTTGACGATTGTCCGGGCTTTGCATCCCGGCGATTTGCAGGCGGCCATCAACAGACCGCTGATTGCGATGCTGTTGCAGGGACGCAAATGCGTCACAACCGGTACTGAACGTTTTGACTATGGCCCGGGCGAGGCGATGGTGATTGCTGCGGATGTGCCGACGATCAGCCAGATTACCCAGGCCAGCCTTCGCCATCCCTACTATTCCCTGGTGCTCGAGCTGGATACTGCCATCCTGCGTGAGCTTCAGGCGCTGGCACCCGCAGGGCAGGGTGACGGGCCTTACGTCGGCATTGAACCAATGAATGCCGGGGTGGCGGATGCCGCTTACCGGCTGGCAAGACTGTTTGACGACCCGCCTGCGCTGGCGGTCCTGGGTGAGGGATTACGCAGAGAGCTGCATTACTGGCTACTTCGCAGCGTACACGGGGCGGCTATCCGTGCCCTTGGCGCAGCAGAGAGCTATTCCGCACGCATCAGCCGCGCGGTCGCGGTTTTGCGTAAGGATTTTACCCGCACGATAAGCGTTGAAGAGCTTGCCGGCGTGGCGGGAATGAGCGTTTCCGTGTTCCATCAACATTTCCGGGCTATCACCACCACCTCGCCGTTACAGTTTCAGAAACAGCTGCGCCTGATCCACGCCCGTCGGCTGATGCTGACAGAAGGAACTGCCATTGCCCAGGCGGCCTACAGGGTAGGCTATGCCAGCGTGTCGCAGTTCACCCGGGAATATGCCCGGATGTATGGCGTGCCGCCGGGGCGTGACAGGCGGCTGGCTAAAGCCAGCGCCTGAGGCCGGAAGACAAACGTTAAATGGCCGTTTTGAGCCAGGAGGCAATATCCTGCGTGGGCAGATTGTTCCGCGCATTCCAGGTTTCACTCATCGGCCACCACACTCCCTCTCCCCGGGCAAAGGCGACGCGATAGCGCAGCATCGGATCATCCGGCTGTAAACGCAGTTCTTCCTGTAAGGCGGGCAGCGTGAATACGCTTTTCGCGAAGGTCTGTTTTGTCACGCGTTCAACCGTTTCCGCCAGTTTGCCATAGGAGGTCGTTTCCCCCGCGACAAAGACCACCTCGTTGACGATACGCGGCTGCTGCAAATAGATCGCCGTGGTCAGCCGGCCAATATCCGCGGGTGAGGTCACGGTGACCTGGGTGTCCCATCCTCCGAGAGCATGAAGGGTTCTGTTGGCTAAATTCACCACATCAAACGCCGGTTCGAAGAGAAAGCTGGTAAACATACCGGTTGACACAATCACCCACTCCGTCGCGCGCTGTTCCCGCAACAGGGTTCTGACCTCATACTGCTCGTCCCAGACGGGTTGGCCGCTTCCTTTGCCGACCACATCGTAATTAACGCCAAACTGCCAGGGGAAGTAGCGTCTCACGCCCGCTTCCAGCACCGCGCGGGTAATTTTTATCTGGGTGCCTGCACCGGCGATAAAACCCATGCAGTTGATCACCGTATCAAAGCCAGCAAAGTGGGGTTTTAACGATTCAATCGTACTGGCTGCAACGTCAACGGCCATAAATGTTGCGCCTGAATCAGCCAGTCGCTGATGATCATCGGCCAGCAGGTTGCCCTGTTGATCCAGTGACCCGGGCGAGACGATAACCGAGACGCTGCCGTTTCGCCGTGTGACTGCCGGGATCAGAAAATCCAGTACGGCGGTGCCCAGTTGTCCCGCTCCCAGCACCAATACTTTTTCGCCCTGATTAACATTGCGCTCTGTCATTTTTATTCCTCATCTTTGTCAGCAGCTTGTTTGCTGCTATTAAGGCCATTTTATGGCAGGGTGGTTTATGCGATAAGAGGCTGAGGACGGGTTAGACTGTTCGTGAAAATGGCATAATCAGTCGGTCTGGAGGGCAATATGGATAAGCTGGAAGCAATGCAGGTCTATGTCGGCGTGGTGGATACCCATAGCTTCGCCAGGACAGCCGAAGCGATGGGATTGCCGCGTTCAACGGTATCCCGCGTGATTAAGGATCTGGAAGCCTGGCTCGGGATCAAGCTTCTGCAGCGAACCACCCGCACACTCAGCGTGACCGCCGATGGCCGACGGTACTATGAGGAGTGCAAACGCGTGCTGGCTGATATTGCCGCCATAGAATCCTCTTTTCCTGGCCGGGCGGCGCAGCCCAAAGGGCGTTTCAAGGTGGGGATGCCGCAGTCGCTGGCCCGGCACTGCATTCTCCCGAGGCTAGCGGAGTTTCTGCAGCTGTATCCTGAGCTGGAGTTGATCCTGTGTTCCAGCGATAACGTCGAAGATATCATTCAGGAAGGGTATGACTGCGTGATTCGTACCGGCAGAATCGACGATTCAACCACGCTGGTGGCCCGACCTCTCGCGAACTTTAAGTGGGTGGTTCTGGCCTCTCCGGCATACCTTGCCGCCCATGGTAAGCCGGAAAATATTGATGATCTGGAAAGGCATTACGCCGTTGGCTATCTCAACCATCGCACCGGACGCACCACCGACTGGTTTTTTACCCTTGAGGAGGGCGATTGCGCGATCCGGATGAAGGAGACGCTGGTTGTCGATGATACCGACGCCTATATTCAGGCCGGTATACAGGGGCTTGGGGTAATCCGTGTCGCCAGCTATCTGGTTGCGCCTTACCTGCAAAACGGCGCGCTCATCGCCTGCATGGATAACCTCTCTTTTGATTTGCCGCTTTCGCTGGTCTATCCGCAAAACAGGTATTTACCGCCTTCGGTGCGCGCATTTTATGACTGGAGCCGCGCGGTGCTGCAACAACCTGTGAGGGGGGCTTAAACGCGCAGAATGGCTCTTTTTAACTGCTCCACCAGCCAGTTCAGCGCCGGATCCTGCGCCCGGCGCTTGTGGCGCAACAGACACAACGTAAACGAGGGATAATTCACGGGCGTGGCGCTGGTGCGTAAAGCAAAATGCTGCTGCCATCGTCGGGCCAGTCCGTCGGGAACCGTGGCGAAAACGGGCATCGTGGTTAACAGCAGAGGAAAGGTGGAAAAATTGGCCGTCACGTAACGCACGCGCCGCTGCAACCCCTGGCTGGCAAGCTGCCGGTCAATTTCACTGTGGCTTGATTCGCGATACGACACCATAACATGCTCATAAGCGATAAAGTGGTTTACCGACAAGGGCCCTTCACAGGGGATCTGCTCAGCTGACCAGAGCGTCGAAACGCCCATTGTCATGACGGGCTCGCTCACGATCTCTCCCGTGCTCTGCTTGTTCAGCGAAACGGCAATATCAATGGCATCCTCCTCCAGTAATCGACGTACCTGAAAGGGATCGGCGGGGAGACTATGCAGCGCCACGCCAGGTGCCTGATGGGCGATGGCGGGCAGGAGATCCGGCATCAGCCAGTGCTCGCTCCAGTCGCTTATGCCCAGGCGAAAGGTCCGTTTTGCCGTGGCGGGAGAGAAGTCCTGAGCGCCAAAAATGACGGTATGCAGGTTTTCCATCAGCGGTTGCATATGAACCATCAAGGCTTCGGCGCGCGGTGTCGGCAGCATCCCCCGGGCCGCGCGAACGAACAGCGGGTCATCAAACATCTCCCGTAGTCTTTTCAACGCCCCGCTGATGGCCGGTTGCCCAAGATGCAGCACCTCTGCGGTACGGGTGACGCTCGCTTCCCGGTATAACACCAGAAACACCGTCAGGAGATTCAAATCTATCCGGTTAAAATCATTTTCAATGATTTTCTTCATCATGTTAATCAATTTGAATGTTATTTATCCCAGCAGCATAGTGAATCTCAACCTGGTAAATCAACTATGCCGAGAACAGGCGGAGGGCGTTATGCAATCTTACCGGATAGGCGACACGGTTATTTTTAAGATCATGGAGCGAGAAATTAAAATACCAACAGCGGAGTTATATCCTGATTATCTCCGGCCCGCAGACGCAGAATGGGCCCGTCAGAGCGTACCGCTGTCGATCCACAGTTGGGTCATACGTACTCCCGACGATATTATTGTGATTGATACCGGCACCGGTAATGGTCGCGAACGCGGTGGTAATCCGTTTTACCATCAATTGCACACAGGCTACCTGGAGAATTTTCTGGCCTCGGGCATTAAGCCGGAAGAGGTGACCCTGGTATTACTGACTCACCTGCACACTGACCATGTTGGCTGGAACACTCTCTGGCGGGATAACCGCTGGGTGCCGATGTTTCCCAACGCGCGTTATATCTGCTCTGAGAAAGAGCTTATTCGGGTACAAAACAGTGACCGCTACCGGAATTTATGGCTCGACAGCCTGTTGCCGGTGATTGACGCGGGCCTGCTGGAAACCGTTGATGTGGCCGCGCAGCCGGTATTTAGCGGCAGAATTTCTTATACCCCCATGCCCGGGCACAGCCCTGATCATGCGGCGTTGATCCTCTCTGCGGGCGGCGAATATGCCTTCTTTGCCGGGGATATTGCACATTCACCGTGGCAGTTTAGCCACCCGGAATGGAATTCGGTGTTTTGCAGCGACCATCACGAGGCGGAAAAGTCACGGCGTCGGGCGATGGCATGGTGTGCGGAACATAACGCCCTGTGGTGTAGCGCCCATTTCGCTGGCTCCTCCTGCGGCTGGCTGAGTGTTGATGAACATGGGCACTATCGCTGGACTGAGGCGAATGACACGCCAACCTTTTTCGGAAGTACGCAACAATGAACAACGCTTCTGTGATTCTGGTTTTTGGCGCGACGGGCCAGCAGGGCGGCTCGGTCGCGAATGCGCTGCTTAACAACGGCTGACTGGGCGTATAACCGGTAGGGCTTTTCCCGGCGTCACAACGGTGACGCCGGGCGGGGTGGCTAGCGGGAGGATAACAGCGGCGCGTAATCCATGTTCTCCAGATCCTCGAGCAGGCCGGGGCCGGTGGGATGCCAGCCCAACTGCTGACGTGTCCAGGCGGAGGATGCGCGCAGGTTTATGGCGGCGAAAATAGCGAACCAGCCAAAATGCGCTTCAGCCTCTGAGGAGGGGAGCGAGATGTACGGCAGATCGAGCTTGTGGGCAATGATTTCGGCGATCTGCCGGAGGGGTACCCCTTCTTCGGCAACGGCGTGGTAGCGTTTACCGCTTTCGCCACGCTCCAGCACCTGTCGGTAGAGCGCGGCGACATCGCTGACGTGCGCCGCTGACCAGCGGTTATCGCCCTCACCGATGCAGGCTACAACGCCTTTCTCAATCGCATGCTGAATATACCAGGTGATGAGGCCCTGGCGCCGGGTATCATGCACCTGTGGCAGACGCACAACCTGCACATTAACACCTTCAGCAAGCAGCGCATTGCCTTCAGTTTCTGTTGCCACCCGGGGATGGCTGTTCCCGGCGTTAAAGTGCTTTTCCTGCGCTAATGCCGTGGCGGTGTCATCGCCCATGCCGGTTCCTGACGTAATAATCAACGGGCGATCGCTGCCTTTCAGCGCCTGGCCCATGGCATGGATAGCCCGCCGATCCTTTTCACAGTTCTCGACGAAACGGTGAAAATCATGATCAAAAGCCGTATGGATCACCGCTTCCGCATGCTGTGCGCCCGCCGCTAACGTATCGGGGTCATCCAGGGTTCCGCGATGAACCTCCGCCCCCGTATTCCTGAGCGCCTGCGCGCTGCTCTCCGAGCGGGCGAGCGCGGTAACCTGATGTCCGGCCGCCAGCAGTTCAGTGAGGATCCGGGAGCCAATAAAGCCACTTGCGCCGGTAAGAAAAACTCGCATAACACACCTCCAGAGTAGGGTTCCGGAACAGAGTAGCGCTATAGTCAGACGAGAAAAGTAGAGACATTATCAGGGTATAAACCTTAACAGGATGACGACGATGCACACTGCTATGCAGTCACTGGGCGATTTTCTGCGGGCGCGACGTTTACGCCTCGATCCGGCCACCTTTGGCTTTAGCCCGGGCAGGCGACGCACGCCCGGCTTGCGCCGTGAAGAGGTAGCTCAGCTCGCCAGTATCAGCCCGGTCTGGTACACCTGGCTTGAACAGGGACGCGGCGGTGCGCCGTCGCGGGAGGTACTTAACCGTATCGCCAGCGGGCTACGCCTGACCTCACCGGAACGCAAGCACCTGTTTATGCTGGCATTCGGCCATCCGCCCGGCACCCGTTTCACCGTTTCTGCCGAAATCGCGCCACGATTACAGCGGGTTCTGGATGCATTGAGCATCCCTGTCATCGTCAAAACCATTACCTGGGACGTCATTGCCTGGAATCGCGCCGCCGCATGCGTTTTAACCGATTATGCGCGTCTGCCCGCAACAGAGCGTAACGTTCTGCGCCGCCTGTTCACCGATCCGGCAGTACGCCGGGCGCAGGATGACTGGCAGGCGGTGGCGCGGTTGGTGGTTTACGCGTTTCGTGCTGACGTGGCGCGCGCGGGAACATCGCCGGAAACCACCAGCCTGATTGCCGAACTTTCCCGTCAGAGCCCGGAATTTGCTGCCTGGTGGCAGAGTAACGATGTCGCCAGTCACGGTGAGGGGGTGAAGCGTATCTATCATCCCCAGGCCGGCGCGATAGAGCTTGAATTCTCAACCTTTGCGGTGGAGGGGCGGCCGGATCTGGCGATGCTGGTGTTTAACCCGGCGACAGAGGAGAGCCGCCTGAAAATTGATGCCCAGCTCAGACAATCCCCGCTCTGTGATTAACCGGTGTCGGCGAGCCCGACATGTTTAACCGCCGCGCGATGCTGCGCATATTTCCCCGGCGGCACACCGACATAGCGGGTAAACGCCACGCTGAATGCGCTGGCGGAGCCGTAACCCGTGCGCTCTGCCACTTCGGCGACCGTGACGCCGGTATCGCACAGCAGTTGCATGGCGAGGGTCATGCGCCAGGAGAGCAGGTATCCCATCGGCGTGACCCCGGTCATCTCCGTAAAGCGCTCAAACAGCATCGAGCGGGAGAGGGCGCAGCGACTGGCCAGCGCCTGCACCGTCCATTTTCTGGCAGGCTCCTGATGTATCAGCCGTATCGCCTGGGCGATACGGGGATCGGCCAGACCACGCACTAATCCGGGCGTGGCGAGGGATGTGCCAGAGCGGATAGCCTCGATAAAGAGCAGTTCCAGCATGCGCGCCAGCATGAACGCTTTTCCGGAGCGTTGCGCCTGGGCTTCATCCTTTAACAATCCGACCAGCAGCGAAAGACGCTTTTCATCACGCACAAACACAAGCCCGGGCAACAATGAAACCAGCAAACCCGCATCGGGTGATTCAGACATGCAGTGACCAACCAGCGCCAGCATTTCAGGGTCAGCATGGGGATCGCCGAGCCGGAAATGTCTCTCTGCCACTTCGATGGGGATAGTATCGACACCTGGCGAAGCAGGCGGGACGAGGCTCGTCAACGCAAAGTTGTAGGCTGCGGGTATTAAAACAAAGTCACCGGCATGCAGCGTGAGGGGCTCATCGCCTTCGCGCTCAAGGCGGCACGCCCCTTCAAGCACAGCGCAATAGAATGACAACCCCTCATCCGAACGGCGGACCCGCCAGGCGCCCGCGCCGGTCACCGTTTTTGTCAGCACCGCTTTGAGCTTTAACATGGCGATGGCTTCGGCTAACGGATCGCTCATTTCCGGACTCCTGCTAAAGAATGACGGACGTTTGAATATATATCGTCCAGTCAGGGCTGTCTATTATGTGCTCAGGTAAACCACACGCAGGAGTGATTATGAAAACGGTTATGATTACCGGCTGTTCATCAGGTTTTGGTCTGGAAACCGCACGGTATTTTCTTGAGCAGGGCTGGAAGGTGATTGCGACGATGCGCACACCGCAGGAGAATCTTCTTCCCGGGAGCGCGCGTTTACGTCTCCTGAGCCTCGATGTCACTTCGCAGCCGAGCATAGATCGGGCGATCGCTGACGCCGGCGACATCGATGTTCTGGTCAACAACGCCGGGGTGGGGATGTTAAACGCCCTGGAAGGTGTCTCCCCGGAGGCGGTCAGAGACATTTTTGAAACCAACACGCTTGGCACTCTCGCCATGACCCGGGCCGTACTCCCACAATTCAGACAACGTCGTTCAGGGGTGATCGTGAATGTCACGTCTGCGGTCACCCTTCAACCGCTGCCGCTGCTTGCGGTCTATACCGCCAGTAAGGCGGCGGTTAATGCGTTCACCGAATCTCTGGCAATTGAGCTTGCGCCGTTTAATATCCGCGTGGGCCTGGTGCTGCCCGGGCGTTCGCCTGCGACCCGTTTCGGCGAAAATGCGCAACGGATCATGGGATCGATTCCCGCAGAGTATGCCGCGTTGAGCGAGCGTGTCTTTCAGGGCATGCAGGATGCGCATGCGAGCGTAACCTTACCCGAGGATGTGGCAAAAGCCATCTGGCAGATGGCAACGGATCCGGATACGCCGATCCGTTTACCGGCCGGAGAGGATGCCCGGCAGATGGCGGCGCATCTCATGTAGAATCCGCCACAGTCAATCCTGCACGTTTAGCGGTTATCCGACATACTGAAGCGTAATGCAGGAGACAATCACTGGAAGGCGTGCCCTATGGCTGATTATACCTTTTCCACACTCTGGCGGGTGGAGGCCTCGCTCCAGGAGGTCTGGGCGATTTTATCGCATCCCGATGTGTGGCCCGAATGGTGGGGAAGCCTGGAGCAGGTTATCGAGCTAAAGAGAGGGGATGCCCGGGGAATTGGCGCCCTGCATCGCTATACCTGGAAGGGGGCGCTTCCGTATCGGTTAACCTTTGATATCCACGTGCTCACCATTCAGCCCCTCTCGCTGCTGGAAGGGGAAGCCAGCGGTGAGGTGGAAGGGCGCGGTGTGTGGTCTTTTTCTGAGCACGAGGGCAACACGCTCGTCAGGTATGACTGGGATATTCGCACCACTACCCGCTGGATGAACCTGCTCGCGCCGCTGGCCGCTCCCGTTTTTCGCTGGAATCATCACCGGGTAATGCGCGACGGCGCACAAGGGTTAGCCCGTAAATTGGGCAGGCGGGTAGAGATGTCGGTCGGGTAAAGGGGCGTCAGGCGTTGGGCGACTTACTGGTGAAGCGGCGCGCCGGTTGGCATTACTTTACAAATTGCCCCTTGCCCGCAGAGGCGTCGCTCACTATTCTCATTGCCCATGACTATCCTGACCGGTCCGACTCAACATAAAAACAGGCAACTGAGAGCCCTCGCGCTGCTTTTCGTTGCCTGTGTTGTCATGCTGATCTGTCTGACCCAGCGGGCCGCTATCCTGCATCACATGCAGGTCAAAGCCGCCACGCTCTCGTTGAGTACTGAACATAGCCCGCAGGAACTTTCCTCCCCTGGGTTGTCCCCCTGCGAGTTGAGCGCCCACTCGCTGCTCTCCGCCCAACCTCTTCATTTTGATAACCTTCTGCTGTTACCCGGTCTGCTGGTTCTCGTTTTAGCGGTGCTGATCAAAATCAGCGTCCTGCCGAGGCCGGTGATCCTGTTCCGTCCTCCGCTCCTTCGAATACATCTCAAAAACTGCGTTTTCCGTGAATGACTGACATGGCAGTGCCTGTTTAGTCAATTTTTCACGGAGAAAACTATGAAAACGCTTTTCAGGAGCCTGTGGTTCCTGTTGTTCAGCCTGTCCGCGGCCTGCGCTGCGGTACCGGGCTGGCCGATGACGCCTGACAATGCCCACGCTCAGGTGCAGGTCTGGCACGATGCGCCAGCAGAGGGAAAAGTTCGCCTGCTGCTGGATGTTACCCCTGATGAAGGGTGGAAAACCTACTGGCGAACCCCCGGCGACGGCGGCTTTCGGCCTGTAATAGAGTGGGCGTCCAGGGCCACTACCCAGTGGCACTGGCCGCGTCCCGTGCGCTTTACTTCCGCTGGCTTTAGCTCGGTCGGCTACGACCGTCGGGTGGTGTTTCCGCTGGAAATCACCACCGATGAGGTGCAGCGTTTGCGCGGGAAACTGACGCTTTCGCTGTGCAGTAACCTCTGCGTGGTTAACACGTTCCCGCTGGATATCAATCTTGCCGCCGGTCCGTCGGCGGACTTTGCCAGCGCCTGGGATGAGGCGATGCGGGCGGTTCCTGCGACACACGGCGCGATAGCGGTTAAATCCGTCGCCACGGACCGCGACACCCTGACGGTGAAACTGACCTCGCCGCAAGGCTGGTCCCGGCCCGAACTCTTCACCGATAACCCGACGGAGGCGACGCTTGCCCCGCTCCAGACAGCGGTTCAGGGCGACACCCTGACCGCACGGTTTAGCGTCAGCGACAGCCAGGGAGAGCCGCTGGCGGCCGACGGTTTACAGCAGATCGCACTGCTGGTCAGCGACGGTGCGCAGAGCCAGCAGCTTACGGTTGAGCTCAGCCCCGGTCCCTCCACCACGTTCTGGCAGATCCTGGCCGTGGCGCTGGTGGGTGGCCTGATCCTCAACCTGATGCCCTGCGTGCTGCCGGTGCTGGGGATCAAGCTCGCGTCGCTGATGACCCTGGCCGGGAGCACACGACGCCAGACACGGCTGCGTTTTCTGGCGACGGCGGGCGGGATCATCTTCTCGTTTCTGGTGCTGGCGGCGGTCGTTACCGGTCTTCGGCTGTCCGGGGCCTGGATTGGCTGGGGCTTTCAGTTCCAGAATCCGTGGTTTATTGGCGCGATGGTGCTGGTGACGTGGATTTTTTGTTTCAGCCTTGCGGGCCTGCTGGAAATCCGCCTGCCTTCCACGCTCACTACCCGGCTGGCTACCGCCGGTGGGAACGGCATCGGTGGGAGTTTCCTGGAAGGCGCGTTTGCAACCCTGCTCGCCACGCCCTGTACGGCGCCGTTCCTCGGCACGGCCGTCACCTTCGCCCTGGCGGCACCTGTCCATCAACTGTGGCTGGTCTTTTTGGTGCTGGGTATCGGGATGAGCCTTCCCTGGCTGGCGATCGCCATGGCCCCCGGCGTGGCGCGCTGGCTGCCGAAGCCCGGCCCCTGGATGGGCAAACTGCGTCTGGTGCTGGTGCTCCTGATGCTGGGCTCCTGCATCTGGCTGATGTCATTGCTGGTCAAAGAGTGGGGCGCACGCTATGTGTTGATTGGCGGCGGCCTGATGGTGGCGTTGTTCCTCTACCGCTGCGCAAAGGCCATGCCGCATCACAGAGAGAATCTGCGCAGCCTGGCGTTTGGCGTCCTGTTTGGCGCCGGGCTGTATGCGTTTCTGGCGCCGCAACCTCAGGGGAAGGATGATTCTCCCCTCAACTGGCAGCCGCTGAGTGAGGCCGCGCTCAGCGAGGCCCTGACTGCCAGAAAGCGCGTGCTGGTAGATATCACCGCTGACTGGTGTCTGAACTGCCGGGTTAATGAGGTTATGGTGCTTCATCGCCCTGAGGTAGTGGCGGCTTTAAACCGCGACGACGTGGTCCTGTTGCAGGGTAACTGGAGCCAGCCCTCGGCGGAAATCGAGCAGTTCCTGAGGCGCTACGGCGCCAGCGGTATCCCCTTTAACGCCATTTTTGGTCCTTCACTTCCGCAGGGGCATGTTCTGCCCTCCCTGCTGAGCAAAGAGGCCTTACTGACCGCGCTGGCGAAGGCCGGGGCGGCTACACCATCTGATTTTACTGAGGAAAAATAATGAAGAAGATCCTGTCCCTGTTGATTCTGACGTTCAGCGCCGCCACGCAGGCGCAGCCCGGTGATTTACCCGAACCTGTTAAGCAAATCCAGAAACAGGGCATTGAAATCATCAAGCCGTTCAGCGCGCCCGGCGGCGTAGAAGGGTGGCTGGGCAAATATCAGGACATGGGCGTCACGCTCTATCTCACGCCGGATAAAAAACATGTTGTTTCAGGCTATATGTATGATGCCCAGGGCAATAACCTGAGCGAGAAGATCATCAACGAGGAGATCTATATTCCCGCCGGGCGCGAAATGTGGAAACAGCTCACCGCCGCGCCGGGGATCAAAGAGGGCAGCGCGGACGCGAAATGTCAGGTAGTGGTATTCGCCGATCCTTTCTGCCCCTACTGCAATAAGTTCTGGCATCAGGCGCAGCCCTTTATCAAGGATAAAAGCATCAACACCACAACCCTGCTGGTGGGCGTGATCCGCCCGGACAGCGCGCAGTATGCGGCGGCCATCCTCTCCGCGAAGGATCCGGCTAAAGTGTGGTATGAGATGGAGAGCAGCGACGGTAAAACCAAACCGGCGCTGACGAGTAATACGCCGCCTGCGGTGTTTAAGCAGATAGAGCATAACCAGCAGCTGATGACGCAGCTCGGCGCCAGCGGTACGCCTGCCATCTATTACCTGAATAAAGATCGCGCCCTGCAGCAGATCGTCGGCTTGCCGGATGCTAAGCAGATGGCCGATCTGGTGGCCTGTAAATAACCGTCTCTGGTTATTAACCTGAACCATAGTCTCAACCGTTGTGCCGGTAAGCACCTTGATTTGTTCGTAAAATCACTGATACTGTATATATATACAGTTAAACGGATTTGAGACTATGCTATTCACCTTCCCGCGCATTGCTGCGTTCGTTAAAGGGCGCAAATAATCATGTTTGCGCTTGTCGATGTGAACAGTTTCTATGCTTCGTGCGAGACGGTGTTTCGCCCGGATCTGAAAGGGCGCCCGGTGGTGGTGCTGTCGAATAACGATGGCTGCGTGATTGCCCGCAGCGCCGAGGCGAAAGGGCTGGTGACGATGGGGGCGCCTTATTTCAAACAGAAAGAGATCTTCCGCCGCCACGGGATTGTCGCCTTCAGCAGTAACTATGAACTGTATGCTGACATGAGCCATCGGGTGATGACCACCCTGGAAGAGCTCACGCCGCGGGTCGAGATCTACTCGATTGATGAGGCGTTTTGCGATCTTACCGGAGTCAGTAACTGCTACAATCTGGACGCCTTTGGCCGCGAAATCCGCCGAACGGTACTGCAACATACACACCTCACCGTCGGGGTAGGGATCGCGCCCACCAAAACCCTCGCCAAACTGGCAAACTTTGCGGCAAAAAAATGGCAGCGGCAGACCGGGGGCGTGGTCGATTTATCCGGCGTTGAGCGTCAGCGCAAGCTGATGGCGGCGCTGCCCGTCGAAGAGGTATGGGGCGTCGGGCGACGGTTGAGTAAAAAGCTCAGTGCGATGGGCATTCATACCGTGCTGGATCTGGCGAACACTCCCACCGACCTGATCCGCAAGCATTTCAGCGTGGTGCTGGAACGCACCGTCCGCGAGCTGCGCGGCGAGTCCTGCCTGGGGTTTGAAGAGTTTGCCCCGCACAAGCAGGAGATCATCTGCTCCCGCTCGTTCGGGGAGCGGATCTCAGACTATGAGGCGATGCGCCAGGCCATCTGTAGCTACGCCGCTCGCGCCTCCGAGAAGCTGCGGGCCGAGCACCAGTACTGCCGGTTTATTTCGGCTTTCGTGAAGACTTCGCCGTTTGCGCTGAACGAGCCTTACTACGGCAATAGCGCCTCCGTCAAACTGCTGACGCCAACCGAAGACAGCCGGGACATCATTAACGCGGCGACGCGCTGTCTGGATCTCATCTGGCGAGAGGGGCTACGCTATCAAAAAGCGGGCGTCATGCTGGGAGACTTTTTCAGCTCTGGCGTCGCGCAGCTTAATTTATTTGATGAAAATCCGCCGCGGCGCAATAGCGAAAAGCTGATGGCTCTCGTCGACAAATTAAATGAACAAGGGCGCGGAACAATCTGGTTTGCGGGGCAGGGAATAGAGCAGCAGTGGCAAATGAAAAGGGAGATGTTGTCTCCGCGATATACCACACGTTTTTCGGATTTACTGCGCGTTAAATAAATCGCTTTCACCAAAATAGTGCAAAGCCTGAAAGTAAATATTTGTCGAACAGGAAAGATATATCCCTGGACGATCAATAATTGCGCTATGGTGGTGGCTCAGCACACACCTGCCCGGAGGGGCTATTCCTAACATAAAATTTGAGTGCCCGGTTTGCACGAGCAAGCGGTTTCGTTTTACCTCTTTTAGCCCTACGCAAACCCAACCTCATGGTGCTGTCTGTTCCGTCTGTGGAACCCGACTCACCGCACACTCATGCGTGCCAATGCCAAAAAGAAGACGCTGGCCAAAACAGGTGGTTTAGGTGTTAAAGGGGGGCTAATGCTGGCCCTCCCGATAAATGATTTTGCCGCTACGTTGACGACGCTTTTATATTAACTGCCGTTTCGTTATTTCTGAAAAATAGCGGGCTTTATTTTTACGGCTCGCTTATTTTATTGATTAATTCTGGCCCCTGATTTTTTACGTTTCCCACCGCCCGGGTGACAGGATGCCAGTGGAAATCATCTGCGGGAACGGCGCCGCTCTGCGCTATCTCTTCAGCTTCTTTGCTGCTTACCGTCTCGCGGAGCCATTCACGTGCCGCCTGCGGCGTCAGCACCAGCGGCCGTCGGTCGTGAATATCCACCAGCCCTTTGTCCGCTGCCGCAGTCACAATCAGGAATCCTTCCGCTTCATCCCCGCGCTCGAACGGCGTACTGCCGATCGCGGCCATAAAAATGGGCTGTCCATCGGCACGGTAGATAAAGTAGGGCTGTTTTTTCTCCCCCTCTTTTTTCCACTCGAACCAGCCGTCGGCAAAGACAATCGCCCGGCCATGGTTCCATAGCGGTTTAAACATCCGGCTGGTGGCGGCGGTCTCCTGTCGGGCGTTAATCAGCGGGGCTTTATCCCACCAGCCAGGGGCGTAACCCCAGAATACCGGGTCGAGATGCAACAGATCGTCGCGTTCGCTGAGCAGCAGCACTTTGGTGCCGGGCGCAACGTTATAGCGCCCGATGGGTTCCGGGTCGTAGGGGATATCGCAGTCTGCTTCATCCGCCAGAAAAGCAAGATATTCTTCCCGGGTCTGCGCCTGGGCGAAACGTCCGCACATAGTTACCTCCGGTGGTTTTCTTAAGTATAGAGGGTGAATTTCCCGGAACCGTAACCTCTGCGGCGGACGGTTGTGCTAAGAGCGATTAACGCGTCACCACCACATCGGTAAAGGTGAAGCGATTTGGCTGCCCGGTAACCGAAAAACGAGTAGATGGAATAACACCAGAATCAGGCGTATTGACGGGAATATCTACCGGGATGATGCTGCGTCAAGCATCGGGCATCTCAGGCGGGTTTAAGACCCCTCCGGATGACAAAATCCATCGACTAACTGCTTCAGAAGGCAAATAAGCCCGGCCAAAATCAGCACAAAGGCCAGCGCGGTGAATAAAACAATCGTCATCCTCGACTCCATGTTCTCAGTTTTGTTTGGTAAAAATCTTAGATCGCATTTTTCATTTGTCATTATCTTCCGGGTATTTTTCTTATTGCTGGCAGATTCGATACCGGTCAGAAGCGGACATATCCAGGATGAGGCCCTATAATCCTCCACGCCTGAAAACGTTCTGCACTGAGGATCCCCGATGACGACCTTTCATCAACTTACGGCCACCAGCCTGCGCGGTCAGCCCATCTCTATGGCCGACTATGCGGGGAAGGTGGTGCTGGTGGTGAACACTGCCAGCCAGTGTGGCTTTACACCCCAGTACGCTGGTCTTGAAAAACTCTACAAAAAGTATGCCGACCAGGGGCTGGTGGTGCTGGGTTTCCCCTGCAATCAGTTCGGTAAGCAGGAGCCTGGCGGCGCGGACGACATTGCCCAGACCTGTCACGTCAATTACGGCGTCAGCTTCCCGATGTTCGGGAAAGTGGAGGTCAATGGCGCAACAGCGCATCCTCTGTTTCGTTATCTGAAAGAGGCGTTGCCCGGCGTACTGGGGGGACGAATCAAGTGGAATTTCACTAAGTTCCTTATCGGACGCGACGGCAAACCGCTCAAACGTTTTGCACCGATGACCACCCCGGAGAAAATGGAGGCTGCTATCGTCGCTGCACTTGAAAGCTGATTAATGCAGGCGAAGCAGAGAGATGAGAGGGGAAAAGCCGGGCGCGCTGCGCTTGCCCGGCCTGAAAACTTATCGCGCCGCCAGCTCCCGGCGGATAATCTCCGCCCCTGCGCTTAACGCATGGAGCTTGCCGTTAGCCACCTGACGGGACAGGGGAGCCATTCCGCAGTTGGTCGACGGGTAGAGCTTGTCTGCATCCACAAACTGCAACGCTTTGCGCAGCGTAGCGGCCACTTCCTCTGGCGTCTCAATGGTATGGGTTGCCACATCAATGGCGCCGACCATCACCTTTTTACCGCGGATTAGCTCCAGCAGATCCATCGGTACGCGCGAGTTGTGGCACTCCAGCGAGATGATATCGATATTCGAGGTCTGCAGTTTGGGGAACGCTTCTTCGTACTGGCGCCACTCTGAACCCAGCGTTTTCTTCCAGTCGGTGTTGGCTTTGATGCCATAGCCGTAGCAGATGTGGACGGCGGTTTCGCACTTCAGCCCTTCAATGGCGCGCTCCAGGGCGGCGATCCCCCAGTCATTCACCTCATCAAAAAAGACGTTAAAGGCGGGTTCGTCGAACTGGATAATATCGACCCCGGCCGCTTCCAGCTCTTTGGCCTCCTGGTTGAGAATTTTTGCAAACTCCCAGGCCAGTTTTTCCCGGCTTTTGTAGTGGTTGTCATAGAGCGTGTCGATCATGGTCATCGGACCCGGCAGCGCCCATTTGATTGGCTGGGTGGTGAGCTGGCGTAAATATTTCGCATCATCAACGAACACTGGCTTCTGACGGGCCACGGCGCCGACGACGGTCGGTACGCTCGCATCATAGCGGTTACGGATTTTAACCACCTCGCGTTTCTCAAAATCGACGCCGCTGAGGTGCTCGATAAAGGTAGTGACGAAGTGCTGGCGCGTTTGCTCACCGTCGCTGACGATGTCAATGCCAGCCCGCAGCTGATCGTCGAGGGACAAACGCAGCGCATCCTGTTTACCGGCGAGCAGTTCTTCGTTCTGCAATTTCCACGGCGACCAGAGGGTCTCCGGCTGTGCCAGCCAGGAGGGTTTCGGCAGGCTGCCGGCAGTGGAGGTGGGGAGCAATGTTTTCATAACAGGTGACCTTATCGTTTTAATGGAATCAACGCGCGTACTGAGCAGACCATTGCTCAAGAAGAGTTTTGTACGGTTTGATAAAGTGTTTCTCGGTAAATTTCCCCTGCTCAATGGCCAGCTGGCTACGCTCTTCGCGGTCGTAAACAATTTTGGTCAGGGAGTGATCCTCGTTAGTCAGGCTGGGCTGGTAACAGTGCCCGGCGACCGAATTCGCGTTGTAAATTTCCGGACGATAAATCTTCTGGAATGTCTCCATCGTACTGATGGTGCCGATAAGCTCCAGGAAGGTGTAGTCGCTCAGCAAATCGCCGGTGAAGAAAAACGCCAGCGGCGCGGCGCTGTGTGGCGGCATAAAGTAGCGCACCTGCAGACCCATCTTTTTGAAGTACGCTTCCGTTAACGAAGAGCCCTGTTGCTGGTACTCAATGCCTAAAACAGGATGGGCATTACCGATGCGGTGATAGACATTTTTATTGGAGACGCTGAGGCAGATAACCGGCGGCTTGCTGAAATTGGCCTTATATTCATCGGAATTAACGAAGTGCTTAAAGATATTGCCGTGCAGTTCGCCAAAATTAGCCGGAATGGTGAAGGTCGTCTGCTGTTTATTATGATCCGGCAGAAGAACGCTGAAATCGTAATCCCGGACATAAGAGGAGAAGTTATTCCCGACGATCCCTTCAATGCGCTCGTTGGTTTTTTTATCAATGATGTTGGTTTTTAAGATTTCAATCGCCGGGAAGGTGGCGTGATTGTCTTCTCCCGCGATATTCATCTCTACGGAGATGATGTCCAGCTCTACGGAATAACGATCGCCGTTCGGGTTGTCCCAGTGCGCTAAGGCGTTGAAACGATTGTCAATCATCACTAACGTATTGCGCAGGTTCTGCTGACGGCTTTCCCCGCGGGCGAGGTTGGCAAAGTTAGTGGTGATCCGCGTGTTTTCGGATGGGTTGTAATTTTCATCGAAACGACTGTGGGTAATCGTGAAGGTGAAAGCGTTATTCATGGTGATGTTTCCCGGCTCTGACATAAAGACTGAAATCCCCTCGCGGTTACAGAAGTCAGTCTGTATGTTGCTAATACGTTAATATGGCTTAAGTTATGCCAGAGCCGGGGAGGGAGTGAAAGCGACTAAATTTCATTGCAACATGAGTCATCTTCATGATGGTGAAAAAATTTCACTCTGCACTCTCCGCATGCCGTTCCAGATCCAGCGCACTGGCGCTGGCGGGGTCGAAAAGTGAAAGGCTTTCAATTTGATCCAGCATGATGACCTTGCGAAACGCCATGGCGCTTTTAGGCTGTGAATCGAGCGTAATATCGTGGTCGGCATACCATTTACTGTAGTTATGCTCAATGCGCAGGCTCAGCGTCTCGCCGTCGCGGTAGCCGCTCAGCATCGGGATCAGCACGATGTTAGCGGTCTTTTCATATTCCAGGGTTGCGGTATGGATCATCCCGATATAAATCCGCCGCGATTTCAGCGTCACCAGCGCCAGTTCGCCTTCCTCCATGCACTGATAAAGCAACTGCTCAATCCCGCTTGCTTGTGACAGGCGCTTGTAAAGCTGCTTGCGACCTTCGCCGTCCAGCCTGGCGCTGCCCGCCCAGTTCGAGCGGTAGAGACAAAACAGGATGGCAAAAGCCAGCATCACCACTACCGGCGCCTGGATGCCCAGGAAGCTCCAGTTCATAAAATCCACTTGCCAGTTGGCGTTGTCCTGCGCAGTTAAGTGGAAGGTATTGGCAGTGTAAGAGAGCCCGAGCAGTAACAGCCAAAGCAGGCCGGTGGCGATCACGCCCTGCAATACGAAGATACAGCCGTACAGCGCGACCAGAAAATAGACATCCCAGCCAAAGGAGCGCTTAATTTTAAACCGGGTGGAGAGGTCGCGACTCGTGTACCAGTATCCGCTCACCATCAGTACCATAAAGATCGCTGTTCCCATATCAGGCCCTCTTCAGCGCGTTAACATGGCGCAGGAAGTCCTGTCGCACCTCTTTACTTTTATAGTTGACCGAGGCGTTACCATCCTGATCGATAATGATGCGGTCCCCGTCCTCCACGGCCTCAATAATCTCCTGCTGACTCATCACCTGTAGCAGCGACTCAGGGCTGGAGAAAATTGAGGTAAACAGGCGTCTCATAGCGTGGGCTCCTTATAGACAAAAAGCCTAAGCATGGTAGGGGATTGCAAATATTGCCTTAAGGTTATGCTGAAAAGCGTCAGGTTACGCTCAGCCTTTTCCCCCTCCACTCTCCCGGAATCATGTTAATCATTAAAGTGTCATTGACGTGGCCGAAGCTGTACAACCTGGATGTAGAACTGAGCGGTTAGTAGGGCAGTTTATGATGCGCGGGAAGCGCTGTTTTCAAGCGGAGTTCCATGATTAATGGGGGATTCTTAAGTCTTATTAATTAATCGCTTACTGAAAATAGTTTTTTGTAAGCTTTGAACGCCAGATAATTTTTAATGCCTTTTAAGGCGTTGATATTTTTAAAATTAACTTAGGTTGCTATGTAAAATCGCAAAAACTTGTACATGCACCATGTACAACTATAGCGGTTTGGTATATTTTAACATCACTTTAACCCCTAACCTAAATGTCAATCCGGAGCATCTATGCGAGGTAACAGTTCGCGCCAAAGTTCAGCTGAGGCAATCACCGCCTATTTTAATAAAGCCAGTCTGCGTAGCCAGCAGGAGACGCTGGGGCTCATTGTCGGTGAGATTCTGAATGAGGGACGTAACCTGAGCCGACTGGCTATCTGTACCAGGTTATTACGCCGGGTAGAAGAGACGGAAGATGAAGCAGAAATTGCCCACTATAATGAGCTGATCGCACTGTTTTTTGAACGATAGAGAGTGTTAGCGCTTCTGTGTCTTAAAGCAGTCGATATAGGCGTTTGCGCAAAGTGGAAAAGCATCTTACGCAAAATAGTATATTGATAGCGATGAGAGGTAGCCCGGCTACGTTCAGTCGCGTGAGAACAGTTATGCATAGAACGAAATCTGAAAAGCTGAGGGACGATCTTATTGGCGAAGCTGTGTTGTTAATTTTAAAAGACAACGGTCCGATAAATTTTAAGACGCTGGCAGTAAAACTGAAAATTATGGCCAGCACAGAGCGTGATGTTGAACGACGAAGTGCACTGTCGGCGGCAGCATTAGAGGTTGAGCAAAAGGTTAAATCCAGTCGTGGCGTACAGACAGAATACAGAAGTCATTGTTATGTCAACAGAATGCACCATCTTATGGTGAATGATACTCAGCATAAATACGATAAAAAACATTAATCTTTGGGTGGATAATATGCAACCTAATATTTCTCAGCACACACCGCATTTCAATGCCCTTCAGGATCAGGCGCTGGCATCCTACTTCCGTTCAGCCGGCGGTGCCTTGTCCGTGGAGTCTGCCATCTTAGGTTCAGCGATAAGATGTATTATTCTCAGTGGTGATAACCTCACTAATAAGCAAATTATTCTTCAGCTAATTTACGCGCTTGAACAAACAGCGGATCAGGAAGCTGCCGACGTCATACGCAATACGCTCGAAATTGTTGTGGGTTTCACGCAGGATGATATTTAAGCATCACTTACGCCGGTGGCACCCGCATAATAAAGGTCTGGTAAAATAGCCGACGCAAACTGCCCTTAACCAGGGCAGCAGCATCTTCTGAAGTATCCTCACACCTGCCCCACCCTGACTTCCCCGTCTCATTGCGACACCTCTCTGAACATTCCCGTTTGCAGCTCCGTGTAAAATAAAATAGTATACCCCCCTACAGTATCCAGGAGCCCTCCGATGCCACATTCACCTGAAGACAAAAAACGTGTCCTGACGCGCGTGCGCCGCATTCGCGGACAGGTCGATGCCCTGGAGCGGGCGCTTGAGTCCGGCGAACCTTGCCTTGCTATCCTGCAGCAAATCGCCGCGGTGCGCGGCGCCGCAAACGGGCTGATGGGCGAGATGGTTGAAATTCACCTCAAAGATGAGCTGGTGACGGGCGATACCACCGCCGATCAGCGGGCTGTAAGAATGGCGGAAGTCGGCCATTTGCTGCGCTCTTATCTAAAATAAACACCTGACATCACTAAAAGGAAAGCAAGATGAAATCACGTGCTGCTGTTGCATTTGGCCCAGGCCAGCCGTTGAAAATCGTTGAAATTGATGTGGCGCCACCAAAGAAGGGTGAAGTGCTGGTCAAAATCACCCACACCGGCGTGTGTCACACCGACGCGTTTACCCTGTCGGGTGACGATCCGGAAGGCGTTTTCCCGGCGGTGCTCGGTCATGAGGGCGGTGGCGTGGTGGTGGAAGTCGGCGAGGGCGTCACCAGCCTGCAACCGGGCGATCACGTCATCCCGCTGTACACCGCTGAGTGTCGCGAGTGTAAGTTCTGTAAATCCGGCAAAACCAACCTCTGCCAGGCGGTGCGCGCCACCCAGGGTAAAGGGCTGATGCCGGACGGCACCACCCGTTTCTCATACAACGGTGAGCCGATCTATCACTACATGGGCACCAGCACCTTCAGCGAATACACCGTCTGCGCTGAAATCTCGCTGGCAAAAGTGAACCCGCAGGCGCCGCTGGATAAGGTCTGTCTGCTGGGCTGCGGCGTCACCACCGGTATTGGTGCCGTCCACAACACCGCCAAAGTGAAAGAGGGCGATACCGTGGCGGTATTCGGTCTGGGCGGCATCGGTCTGGCAGTGATCCAGGGGGCGGTACAGGCGAAAGCCGGACGCATTCTGGCGGTGGACACCAACCCGGAAAAATTCAAGCTGGCGGGTGAAATGGGCGCGACCGACTTCATCAACCCGAACGACTACGACAAGCCCGTTCAGGACGTCATTGTTGAACTCACCGACGGCGGCGTCGACTTCAGCTTTGAGTGCATTGGTAACGTCAACGTCATGCGTGCCGCGCTGGAGTGCTGCCATAAGGGCTGGGGCGAAAGCGTGATTATCGGCGTGGCCGGTGCGGGTCAGGAGATCAAAACCCGTCCGTTCCAGCTGGTGACTGGCCGCGTATGGCGTGGCTCCGCGTTTGGCGGCGTAAAAGGGCGCACCCAACTGCCGGGTATGGTAGAGGACGCGATGGCGGGCAAAATTCAGCTCGATCCGTTCATTACCCACCGCCTGCCGCTGGATCAGATCAACGAGGCTTTCGATCTGATGCACGAAGGGAAATCCATCCGTACCGTTATCCATTTCGGCGATAACTGATAAACCTTCTCTCTCCCGCTGCGCCTTTATGGGCAGCGGGACGACATCTCTTTAAAAATCATTGCGAAAGTGTGACCAGTGTTGCGATTTTAGCCGTAATCAAATTCTCTGTCGTGCCGATGACTACTTTACAGGCGTGTTTCCACGCATCTTACCTATGAGAGAGTCTACGGCTATGGACAAAACAACAACAGTTCGGGCGCAACATAAGCTGGGCTTCCTGCATCACATCAGGCTGCTTCCGCTTTTCTCCTCGATTTTGGGTGGCATTATTTTGCTGTTTGCCCTGAGCGCGGGGTTGGCAGGTTATTTTTTACTCCAGGCAGATAAAGATCAGCA
The DNA here is from genome assembly GCF_055805075.1 of Leclercia sp. GHBNCSD. Lineage (NCBI taxonomy): Bacteria > Pseudomonadati > Pseudomonadota > Gammaproteobacteria > Enterobacterales > Enterobacteriaceae > Leclercia > Leclercia sp. GHBNCSD. The sequence continues at coordinate 4,154,157 of NZ_JBQVYO010000001.1, forward strand.
GGATGTAACGGCTGAGATCCAGGTCCGTACCGGGTTGTCAAACAGTTCAAACCATCTGCGCACGGCGCGTATCAACATGATCCATGCGGGCGCTGCCAGCCGTATCGCCGAAATGGATGAGATGAAAAAGAACATCGCGGAAGCAGAGCAGCGCCTTAAACAGTCCCAGGCCGGTTTTGCCGCCTACATGAGCCGTGGCGTTCGCACCCCGGCGGACGAAGCGCTGGATGGCGATCTGAAGACCAACTACCAGGCCTACATTGATGGCATGCAGCCGATGCTGAAATATGCCAAAAACGGCATGTTTGAAGCCATCATCAACCACGAAAATGAGACGGCGCGTCCGCTGGATGATGCTTATAACGAGGTGCTGCTGAAAGCGATCAAGATCCGTACCGAACGCGCGAATATGCTCACCGAACAGGCGCACACCCGCACCCAGCTGGGGCTAATGTTTATGATCGGTGCCTTTGGTCTGGCCCTGGTGCTGACGGTGATCACCTTTATCGTTCTGCGTCGCACGGTGATTAACCCGCTGCAACGTGCGGCAACCCGCATTGAACATATTGCGAAAGGCGATCTGACGCTGCCAGAAGAGCAGACCGGGCGCAGTGAAATTGGCCGTCTGACCCACGATCTGCAAACCATGCAGCGCTCGCTGGTGAATACCGTGGGCACCGTGCGTCAGGGCGCGGAAGAGATCTACCGCGGCACCAGCGAAATCTCTGCCGGTAACACCGATCTCTCATCACGTACCGAACAGCAGGCCGCCGCTATCGAGCAGACCGCTGCCAGCATGGAACAGCTGACCGCCACCGTGAAGCAGAACGCCGATAACGCGCACCACGCCAGCAAGCTGGCGGAAGATGCCTCCGGTAAAGCCAGCCGCGGCGGCCAGATGGTCTCCGGGGTGGTGAAAACCATGGGCAACATCTCCAGCAGCTCGAAGAAAATCTCCGAAATCACCGCGGTGATCAACAGCATCGCCTTCCAGACCAACATCCTGGCGCTGAACGCCGCGGTGGAAGCCGCCCGTGCCGGTGAGCAAGGGCGCGGGTTTGCGGTGGTCGCCAGCGAAGTCCGCACCCTGGCCAGCCGCAGCGCCAACGCTGCGAAAGAGATTGAAGGGCTAATCAGCGAGTCGGTTTCGCTCATCGATCAGGGCTCCGGGGAAGTGGTTGCCGCAGGTAACACCATGAGCGAAATCGTGGAAGCGGTTAAACGCGTCACCGATATCATGCTGGAGATTGCCGCCGCTTCCGACGAGCAGAGCCGGGGCATTGAGCAGGTCAGCCAGGCGATCTCGGAGATGGATAAAGTGACCCAGCAGAACGCCTCGCTGGTGGAAGAAGCCTCCGCCGCGGCGGCCTCGCTGGAAGATCAGGCTGCCCGTCTGACCGAAGCGGTAGGCGCCTTCCGCTTGCAGGGTATGGGCCAGGCCCGCAGCAGCAGTAAAGCGGCGCCTGTCGCGCCAGCCGCACCGCTGCGTCCGGCGGTTGCCGATGGGGATAACTGGGAAACCTTCTGATCCCCAGCCGCATCCTGCCGGGTGGCGCTGCGCTTACCCGGCCTACAAAACCGTAGGCCCGTGCAAGCGAAGCGCCGCCGGGCAAAAAAGGGTTCATGTTTCGACATGAACCCTTTTTTTATTCCCCGCTATGATGGATGTAAGGGCTAAAGAGGAACAGGACGATGAAACGATTTACGCAGGTGGTTTGCACAGCGTGGTTACTGGCCGGGTGTGCCTCCGGCGGCAGCGTGGGGGTGGGCGGCATCGGGATCGGCGGCGGCGGGGGGAGCAGCGGAGTGGGGGTCGGGTTATCTTTCCCGGTGGGCGGCAGCACATCGACCGTCGATAACGGGCAGGCGGACTGCGACGGCGACGTATACCGGGTGCAGCCGCGCTATCCTGAGCAGGCCGCGGCGCAGAACTACTCCGGCAGGGTGACGGTTTCGTTTAACGTCAAGCTCAATGGCCGCGCGACGGATTACCGGGCCGCAGGGGATAAACCTTTCTTTGATGAGACAAAACGCGCCGTCTTACGCAGCTGCTGGCCAGCAGGCGTCCATCAGAACCTGGTGGTCAGTTACCAGAACGGCAAGACGGCAACCTGGATCGAAAATTCTCTCTCCGCTAAGCCGTAGAAATAAAAAAGCCGGCCACAAAGGTAGCCGGCTCGACGGTTAAAGGCGATTACTGCTTATCAGGCAGCGCATAGGCGATGATGTAATCTCCACGATCCGGAGACTGACGCGCGCCACCCGCATTGATGATGATGTACTGCTTGCCGGTTTTCGGCGACACGTAGGTCATCGGCCCGGACTGGCTGCCCACCGGCAGGCGGTCTTTCCAGATCTCTTTCCCGTTGGCGGTATCGAACGCGCGCAGGTAGAAATCCTGCGTACCGGCGAAGAACAGCAGGCCAGACTGGGTGGAGAGCGACGCGCCCAGCGTCGGCATGCCAATCGGGATTGGCATGTGCATGCGGATGCCCAGCGGACCGGTATCTTCCACAGTACCTACCGGCACCTGCCACACCAGCTTGCCGGACTTCAGATCCACGGCAGACAGGGTGCCGAACGGCGGTTTCTGGCACGGAATACCCAGCGGCGACAGGAAGCGTTCGCGCATCGCACCGAACGGTGTCCCGTCCATCGGCACAATCCCCATCTCAATCCCGCTGGCATTTTTGGCTACGTTGGCGCGCGGCACCATGTAGTTCGCCAGCCCCAGGCGCATGTCGTTCACGAACATCAGGCTGTTGTTCGGGTCAACCGAGACGCTGCCCCAGTTCATGCCGCCGAGCGAGCCCGGGAACTGCAGGGAGCGATCGAGACCCGGCGGGGTAAAGACGCCCTGGTGGCGCATCTCTTTAAACTGGATGCGGCAGAGCAGCAGGTCAACCGGCGTAGCGCCCCACATATCCGATTCGGTCAGGGTCTGGTTGCCAATCATCGGCATGCCGACGGAGTATGGCTGGGTCGGGGAGTAACGCTCGCCTTCAACATTTCCGGCAGGCACCGGACGCTCTTCCACCTTCGCCACCGGCTGGCCGGTTTCGCGGTTGAGCATAAAGATCATGCCCTGCTTGCTGGTCTGCACCAGCACTGGCGTGGAGCCGCCTTTACCATCCGGCAGATCGTACAGCAGCGGCTGCGACGGCAGGTCGAAGTCCCAGAGATCGTGGTGGGTGGTCTGGAAATGCCAGCGTACCTGACCGGTTGTGGCATCCACTGCCACAATGGAGGAGCTGTATTTATCATCCAGTTCGGTACGCTGACCGGCCCAGAAGTCCGGGGTGGCGTTACCGGTCGGAAGGTAGATCAGGTTCAGCTTCGCGTCATAGGACATGGCTGACCAGACGTTCGGCGTCCCGCGGGTATAGGTCTGGCCTTCCGGTGGCAGGCCGGTGATGTTCGGGTTACCCGGATCCCAGGCCCAGGCCAGCTTGCCGCTGTGCACATCATAGGCACGCACCACGCCCGGCGGCTCATCGGTGGAGAAGTTATCCGCCACGCGGCCACCTACCACCACGACGTTGCCCGCCACCAGCGGGGTGGAGGTTTGCTGATAGTAGCCAGGCTTCACTTCACCCATACCGACGCTGAGATCGACCACGCCATGCTCGCCGAAGTCCTCACACAGCTTGCCGGTATCGGCGTTGATGGCGATAAGACGGGCATCGGTGGTCGGCAGGAACAGACGACGCGGACAGGCGGCAGGCTGGGTTTCAGCCTGTGACGTTGTCACATTTGCACTCTCTTCAAAATAGCCCAGACCACGGCAGCGCTGCCAGTTTGGCGCGGTGGCTTTGGAATCATAGCGCCACTTCTCTTTGCCGGAGTCGACATCCAGCGCCAGCACCTTGCTGTAGGGCGTACAGACGTAGAGCGTATCGCCAATCTGCAGCGGAGTGTTCTGATCTTCCGCCCCGGAGCCGTTGCTCTGGGGAATGTCGCCGGTGTGGGCAACCCAGGCTACTTTCAGATCGCTCACGTTCTGCTTGTTAATCTGATCCAGGGCGGCAAAGCGGTCGCCGTGGGTGGTGTTACCCCAGTGCGCCCAGTTTTTCTGCTGCTGCCCCGCGGCCACCGGTTTTACCGGTACGGGTTCGTTAGCGGCAACCAGGGTCTGCGGTTTAAACATCCAGCCAAGGCTCACCAGCATCAACACCGCCAGCACGGCGGCAACGCCGAACGCCGGGGTTTTATTGACCGGACGATCTGCGCCGCGCAGGAACGGCCAGACAAGGGCGGCCAGGAACGCCAGCACCGCAAAAGTGAACAGGCGTGAGAAGAGCGGCCAGAAATCCCAGCCTGCGTCGCTTACGGCCCAGATCAGCGAGGCGATAAACGCCACCGCGTAAAGGAGAATACCGCTGGTGCGCCCGCGTGCGATCAGGAATGCGGCGATCAGCATCACCACGCCCATGATCAGGAAGTACCAGCTTCCCCCTACGGTGGCGAGCTTAAAGCCCAGCCCACCGACGGCCAGCCCGATGATCGCCATCAGACCAACCAGTAGCCACTGCAGGAACCGGGGGAACCCACGTAGCGAATTACCTATAGCCATTTCTGTCTCCTGAAATAATCGCCTCTTCTCTGGCCAGGGTAGATTCAAACCTGAACCAAATGGGTAACAGAAGAGAAGATCCTTAATGAAAATGTCGGGCATGACGCCATTGTGGCGCCTGAGAGATCACCGCTGTGTTATTAAAATGAACCATTTGGTGAAATCGGCGGGTATGATAAATCTGTTAAATTGTTTAGTGCAATTGTTAATGAATGATTTCGCATTATTTGAGTAATGGAAACAAAAAGCCCGTCATCACGACGGGCTGGAGAGGGGTGAGATTAGACTGGCATCGATTTACGTATCGCGCTCAGCAGCGTCTGGGTGGCGGCGGAGAGCGGGGCGTCCACGCGGGTTAATACCCCAATCGGTTCGCCTGGACCGGGCGTTGTCACCGGCAACGCCACCAGCGTGCCCTGACGCAGATCCTCTTTCACTGCCCCGGACGGGACAAACCAGACATAGTCATAATCGACCGTCAGCTGACGCGACAGCGAGGCCGAGAGGGTTTCAATGCAGCCTGGTGGCAGTTTGCATCCCTGGGTTTGCAGCAAGGTTTCGGCATTCTGGCGCGGCACGGTGCCTTTCGGCGACACCACCACCGGCCACTCCATCACCCGGCTGAGGGTCACGGTATCGTTGAGGATGGGATGGCGCGGACGGACCACCAGCTTCAGGGACTCCAGGAAGAGCAGCTCATAGTTCAGGCCGCTCATCAGCTCCGGGTCCGACATTCTGCCGATCCCCAGATCCAGCTCGCCCGACTTCAGGCCCGCCAGCAGCATGGTGTTATTCATGGTGGCGACCTGCAAGGTGATGTTGCGCTGCTGCTTGTGGAACTGGCCGATGACCGCCGGCAAAATGCCCAGCGCCGCGGTGGGCAGGGCACCAATGCGCACGACATCGGGCACCACATCGTTACGCCGCGTCAGCGACTGGCCCGCGGTATTCAGGGCATCCAGGACTTTGACGGCATGAGTCAGGAACTGCTCGCCCATGAGCGTCAGTTGCGCGCCCAGGCGCCCGCGTTCGAACAGCCGCGTGCCGGTGAGCTGCTCCAGCTCGTTCAGCGTTTTTGAAAGCGCAGGCTGGCTCAGATTAAGGGTTTCAGCCGCGCGCCCAAGCGTACCCTGCTGAGCGACGGCCACAAAAGTATGAAGATGGCGCAGACGAATGCGCTGAGAAAACAAGCCATTTTTTTCCATAAGCGATGTTAAAAACAGAGCCTTCAGCGTGACAAGAAAAGTTATTTAATTTTGATAACTTGATAGCAAAATATCATTAACATTTCATCAGTTTTAGTAAAGCATCGAATAAAATCTGTCGCTTACATGCGCTATCAGGGGAGACCTGGTGAGAAGATGTAGGGGGAGAGAGCCATTTTGCATAACAAAATGGCAACATTAAAGGGGTTACGCTTCCCGCATTGCGAAAGCGTGGCGCTGGCAGATATGACAGCGATCCGCCTCAGGGGAGAAGGTGTAGAAGGTGTGATGGCAGCTACGACAGGTTTTTACCGCAAACGGATAGCGTTGTGGCGTTGCGGCCTGTAGCTGGTGCTCAATGCGGATCGCAGCGGAAAAACAGACCGCGGTACAACTGTTACAGCCCGTACAGCGGGCAGGGTCCCACGCCAGCGCCGTCTCAGTTATTTGAAGCGCATTTTCAGGGCAGGCTCTGGCGCAGGCGCCGCAGGCCATACACAGGGACAACGACAAGGAGAACTGATACTCGCTGAAGGACGATAATAACGCTCTGCGGGCGCGGCGACCGGCGCTGACCCGGCCTGACTGGACGTTCTCCTCGGGGATGTGCAGCCAGTGACGACGTAGCGGGTTAACGGCGCGGGGCGTCGGCGGAAAAATCTGCCACTCCGGCTCCCGGAGCTGCCGCAGGGTGAGGTTTAATTCGGCGACGACCCGGACCCACACCGGATGATCGGCGCTCTCCAGCGCCACGCCCCGGATGGCGTACTGGAAATGCCACATCAATAATTCATCGGCGGTTATGCAGGCTGAAAACGGCGCGACTAAGCGATCGGCCTGATAGTTCCTGAGCGTGGGAGTCAGATTTTCCGGGGCGTCGGTGGGACACGGAAAGAGGCAGTTACCGCAGCGCAGACAGCTTGCGTCATCGATCGTCTGCCCGGCGGCGGAAAGGGTAATAGCCGCCACCGGGCACGCGTCTGCGCAGGCGCGGCAGGGGTGGCGAGGGAAGGTGCGGCGCAAACAAGAAGCCCCCACGCCGGGGGGCGCAGGGGGCTTAGCGTTAAGGCGAAAAATAGCCATCAGTGAATGTTAAAGAAAACAAAGCGGAACGCGATCTCCGCCAGCACCAGCAGCACGCCACCGGCCAGAAGCCCGGTTCTGCGGTTGCGCCAGCCGCTTACGGCAAACAGTACCGCTCCGACGACAGAGGCGACCCAGCAGACCAGGCGCAGCCCTTCAAGCCGGGCAAATGCCTCCAGCGGCTGATGAGGCAGGGTCACCACGCTCTTCAGCGGCGCGTTGGCCAGATAATCCATGTATGCCGGCTGCGCCAGCAGGCGGATCGCGACAATGCCCACCACGCACACCACCGCCAGGCGTAACAGGGTATTGCGCGTCTGCATTACCGGCCCGGTGTTGAGGATCGGCAGCCAGGCCATCCCCACCGCGCCGAGGATGCCCACCGCACCATAGAACATCAGCCAGGTGTTGAAGTGCATCCAGGTGATGATAGAGCTGTTGGCGTAAATGGCGCTCATGCACCAGACGTCAATCAGCCCCAGCAGCGCCGCAACGGGCAACAGGACGCTGACCAGTCGCTTTTTCACCAGCAGGATCAGCGTACACAGCCCCAGCACAGCCAGATAGAAGCTGGCAAAGACGATTTCACGGCTTAACCACGAGCTGGCGACGTGGCGCAGCGCGTTAAAGGCGTTCAGCGGATAGCCCAGGTGCAGGGTGGAGGCGATTAACCCCAGGCCACCCATCACGCAGGCTGTCAGCAACACCGGCAGCAGCTGGCGCGTTGCCTGCGGGAGCGGTTTTGCCGCACCCGCGCTGAGCGTGAGGAACAGCGTGATGCCAACGGAACCCTGTACCAGAAGGGTAAATATCAGTAACGGCAACTCATGCATGCGGTTGCTCCTCTTTCTCAGCGCCCTGGTGTGGCTTGATCACCAGGTTAGGATGCGTGATGGATGAATCCGGCAGTCCCTGCACATCACAGACGCTGCCGTAGCGGGCGCGCAGTTCGTCAATCGGGCCGAACTTGATGGCACCCAGCGGACAGGTAGCGACGCAGATCGGCTGTTCTCCTTTGGCCTGCAGATCGACGCAAAAATCGCATTTGGACATCTGGCCCGTCTCTTCATTCATCTGCGGCGCGCCATAAGGACACGACCAGGCGCAGTAGCCGCAGCCCACACATTTGCGGGTATCAACCCGCACGATGCCGTCGCCGGGCCGCTTGTGCATGGCCGTTGTCGGGCAGTTTTTAGTGCAGATCGGATCTGCGCAGTGGTTGCAGGAGATCGACAGGGTATAGGCGAAGACGTTCTGCGCCATGCCGCCCTGTCCGGTTGGGATAAACCCGCCGCCTTTCACCTCGTAAACGCGGCGGAAGCGACGGCCCACCTCGAGATTATGTTTATCCTTGCAGGCCACCTGGCAGGCTTTACAGCCTGAGCAGCGGGACGAGTCGATAAAGAACCCCAGCTGTTTATCGCTGACGGGTGGAAAATCATTAAACTGCTGCGTCATACTTTGCGACCTCCACAAGCATGGTTTGATGAGCATTACCTTTAGCAAGCGGAGTGATACGCGCCGAGCTAAGAACGTTTGGACAACCGCCGAGATCGACGCCGTTAGCGTCCGGTAGCCACCAGGCGCCAGCCTGCATGGCGACGACCCCAGGCATGATCCGGACGGTCACTTCTGCCGGCACCTGGCAGATGCCGCGCTGGTTATGAATACGGACCGTGTCACCCTGGCGAATGCCGCGTTTTTCCGCATCCAGCGGGTTGATCCACAGCTTCTGAACCTGCACCTCCTGCAGCCACGGGTTGGCGTACTGGGTGGAGTTAGCGCGGTTTTTGCCCTTCCAGGTGATGAGCTGCAGCGGGAACTGTTTCGTCAGCTCATCTTCAGGGCCTTCCTGGGCTGGAACGTAGTGCGACAGGGCAGGGATGTCCGGGTTATGCATGTCATAGAGCCGCTTTGAGAAGATCTCAATTTTGCCCGATGGTGTCGGGAACGGGTTATTCTCCGGGTCGCGGATGTTCGCTTCGAAGGCGATAAGCGGTTTGCTTTTGAACAGATGCTGACGCTGTTGCTGTAACTCGCTAAAGGTAGGCAGATGTTCATCTGGCATGGAGAGGCGCGTCTGCTCCCAGATGTGCTCAATCCACTCTTTCTCGCTGCGGCCTTCGCTGAACTGCGCTTCGATACCCAGCTTCGCCGCCACTTCCCGCTGCCAGTCATAGTCAGAGCGACGTTCGAACTCAGGCTCAACGATCTTTTCGGACAGAATCAGATAGCTGCCGGTACCCCAGCTTTCGCCAATGTTCCAGCGCTCCATAAAGCTGGTTTCCGGCAGCAGGAGATCCGCATAGCGGGCGCTGGGCGTCAGGTAGAGATCGCTTGCGACAATAAACTCAATTTTGGATTCATCTTCCAGGACTTTCACCGCCTGATGAATATCCGGGTTCTGGTTGGCGAGATAGTTGCCCGCCAGCGAGAACAGGAGCCGGATATTGCTCTTCAGCTGCGTTGCCCCCGTCAGGCCATCTTCCGGCGTCACCTTGCTGGCATCATCGGCGGCCTGCACCCAGTTCATGATCGAGATTTTTTCTTTCACCGGGTTGTCCGGCATCTCCGGGCCGGTGGCAAACTTACGGTTGCCGATGCCGCCGTAGCCCGCTGCCCAGCCGCCTTTTACGCCGACGTTACCGGTGATGGTCGCCAGCAGCGTGGAGCCACGGGCGGTGCGCTCGCCGCAGATATGGCGCTGCGGCCCCCATCCCTGGATCAGCGCCGCGGGTTTGGTGGTGGCGTAGTCGCGGGCGAGCTGGCGAATGGTCTGGGCCGGGACGTGGGTGATTTTTTCTGCCCATTCCGGCGTTTTCACCACACCATCTTTTTTGCCCATCAGATAGGCTACCAGCGACTCGTTAGCGGGCACCCCTTCCGGCATGTTCTCCTCATCAAAGCCCAGGGTATAGCGATCGATAAAGGCTTTATCGTGCAGGTTTTCGCTGACGATGACGTACATCATCGCATCCATCAACGCGTTATCGGTTGACGGTAAAAGCGGAACCCACTCATCGGCCAGCGACGACACGGTATCGGAGTAGCGCGGGTCGACGACAATAAAGCGGGTGCCGTTCTGCTTCATCTGCTGAAAATAGTGGTTGGTATGGCCGAAAATGGTTTCCGTCGGGTTATGCCCCCAGAGGATCACCAGGCGGGTATCCTGCAACGTATCAAGGGAATTGCCGGTAGCGACCGTACCGTAGGTATAAGGTGTGGCGGCGGCGGTATTGCCCATACTGACGGAGTGGTAATATTCCAGATGCCCGCCGGTCAGGTTCAATAAACGGCGCATCATTTTATCGCCGGAAAAAGTGCCGCCGCTGACTGCGGTATTATTGTGCACGAAGCGGGATTCAGGACCATATTTCTTCGTAATGCGGGTAATATTATCCGCGATCAGGGTTGTCGCCTCATCCCAGGATATGCGTTCAAATTTACCTTCGCCACGCTTACCTACCCGTTTCATGGGATATTTCAGACGATCGGGATGATAAACAAATTTACGATAGCTACGACCGCGCACACAGGCTCGCATCACCGGCATATCGGGATCGAGTGCGGCATCCGGCCGGGTCGTAATTTGGGTCACTACGCCATCGGCAATATGCGCACGAATATCGCATTTACCGCCGCAGTCAAAGGTACTGCAGGTTTGCACCACCCGTGCGGCAGGCGTCGTACCCACCGCAGGGGCCTCTGCGCCAGGGGTAGAGGCGCTTGCACGCCCGGAGGTCAAAAAAGGCAAGGCGATGGCGGCGGAACCCGCCTTCAGGAAACTTCTGCGCGACACCCCGGACGGGAAGGCATCTTCATTGTTTTCAGGTACAGACATATTATTCCCTCATAAAAAATGTCATTATTTTCCCTGATGCTTTAAAAGAGGTGGTTGATATTTATCAAAGAGGGTCATTAACCAGATTTAACGGCGGAAAATTCACACTGTTGCGATAATAATTATCATTTATTCATAGTGCGGAAAATGAGCGAATAATTTTGCTATGGGGTTAATGACAGCGGGAATTTCAATAAATAATCAGAATAATAAAAGTTAAAATATGTACAGTGCTGCCACTATTAATAATGCAGGATATAAATGTTTGTTAGCGGATATTTTCGTTTCACTTCAGATCGGGGCTTTAATCCTTCTTTAACAGCGAAGCATGAAAAACAGGCAGCCAACCACTCAGATCACAATTCGTAAATTCTTCCAAACAGCAGCAACGGCCTTCTCTACACTCCAGGTAATATTCACTGGAGGCATGACATCATGGCGAACACCATCACGGCTGATGATATTCGGGAAAACTTTTCGCAGGCTATGTCGGCGATGTACCAGCAGGAAGTTCCGCAGTACGGCACTTTGCTGGAGCTGGTAGCGGATGTGAATCTGGCGGTACTGGAAAATAACCCGAAGCTGCACGAACAACTGGCCAACGCGGATGAACTCGCCCGTCTCAACCTCGAACGCCACGGGGCGATCCGTGTTGGTACGGCCCTGGAGCTGGCGACCCTGCGACGTATGTTCGCCATTATGGGGATGTTCCCGGTCAGCTATTACGATCTCTCCCAGGCCGGGGTGCCGGTCCACTCCACCGCCTTTCGCCCGGTAGACGATGCCGCGCTGTGCCGTAACCCGTTTCGTATCTTTACCTCGCTGCTGCGCCTGGAACTGATCGACAACGTGGCCCTGCGCGAAAAAGCGGCAGAGATCCTCGCCCGGCGTAACATCTTTACTCCCCGCTGCCTGGCGCTGATTGACCTGCACGAGGCGGAAGGAGCGTTCACCCCGGCGCAGGCCGACGAGTTTGTTCAGGAGGCGCTGGAAACCTTCCGCTGGCATCGTCACGCCACGGTCGATCATGAGACATACCTGGCGCTGCACAACGAACACCGGCTGATTGCCGACGTGGTCTGCTTCCCGGGCTGCCATATCAACCACCTGACGCCGCGCACGCTGGATATCGACCGGGTGCAGGCGTTAATGCCGGAATATGGCATCGAGCCGAAGATGCTCATCGAGGGGCCGCCGCGCAGGGAGACGCCGCTTCTGCTGCGTCAGACCAGCTTTAAGGCGCTGGAGGAGCCGGTACTGTTTGCCGGAGAAGCGCGCGGAACCCATACCGCGCGTTTTGGCGAAATTGAACAGCGCGGCGTGGCGTTAACCCCGAAAGGGCGCGAGCTCTATGACCGCCTGCTGGCGGAGGCCGGGACCGGCAAGGATAATCTGACCCACCAGCTGCATCTGCAGGAGGTTTTCCAGGCCTTTCCCGACAGCGATATCTTCCTGCGTCGCCAGGGACTGGCGTGGTTCCGCTACCGCCTGACCCCGGCAGGAGAGGCGCACCGCCACGCCTTTGGACCCGGTGACGATCCGCAGCCGCTCATCGAGCGCGGCTGGGTGGTCGCCCAGCCCATCACCTATGAAGATTTCCTGCCGGTGAGTGCCGCCGGGATCTTCCAGTCCAACCTTGGTAACGAAACCCAGGCCCGCACCCGCGGCAATGCCAGCCGTGATGCCTTTGAAGAGGCGCTGGGCTGCCCGGTGCTGGACGAGTTCACCCTCTATCAGGAGGCGGAAGAGCGCAGCAAGCGACGTTGCGGTTTGCTTTAAAAACGGTACTCTGCGGGGATGTGATAGCAACTGAAGGTCGATATGGAAAACGTCTCTTCCCCGATAGTGACCACGTGCCAGGGCGATATCTGCGGCATAACCGATGGCGATGTACAGGTCTGGCGCGCCATTCCCTATGCCGCGCCGCCGGTGGGCACATTACGCTGGCGTTCGCCGCAGCCGGTGGCAAGCTGGCAGGGCGTGCGCCAGGCCACCACCTTTTCGCCCTCAAGCTGGCAAAGCAGCGAGTACTGCCAGCAGTTGGGTGGGGGCGATCCGGGCCGTTTCTCGGAGGATTGCCTCTATCTGAACGTCTGGTCGCCGATGGAACGTGCCGCGCCGCTGCCGGTAATGGTCTGGCTGCACGGCGGCGGCTTTACCATTGGCGCAGGCGGGCTGCCACCCTACGATGGTAAAGCGCTGGCCCAGCGCGGGGTCGTGGTGGTGACGCTCAACTACCGGCTCGGCCACCTGGGCTTTTTTGCCCATCCGGCGCTGGCGGGAGAAGAGGAGCGGGTGGTACACAATTTTGCCCTGCTCGATCAGATAGCGGCCCTGGAGTGGGTGCGCGACAACATTGCTGCCTTTGGCGGTGATCCGGCGAACATCACCCTGTTTGGTGAATCTGCCGGGGCGCGGAGCGTGCTGTCATTGCTCGCCTCGCCGCTGGCAAAGGGGCTGTTTCATAAGGCGATAATCCAGAGCGGCTACACCCTGCCGGACACGCCCCGGGAGCAGGCGCTTAAAAAAGGCGAGGCGTTGGCGGCCCATTTTGGGCTGGAAAACGCCACCGCAGAGCAGTTGCGGGCGATCCCACCTGAGGCTTTCTGGCCGCTGACGGCACCGCACAACATAGCCCCCGCGCCGATCCATGGGGATTGTGTGTTGCCGGAGCCGATGCTGGAGGTCTTTTTTGCCGCCCGCCACCATCCGGTGCCGATCATGGTCGGTTCCAACAGCGATGAAGCGAGCGTGATGGCGGTGTTTGGCATCGATCTCGCCGGACAGATCCAGAAGCTGCGCCGGGAGCGGCGGCTGGGACTGGGGCTGATCAAGCTGCTCTATCCCGGCGTCAAAGACGATACCGAACTGGGGCGTCAGGTATGCCGCGATATGGCCTTCACCACCCTGGGGTTTGTCGTGATGCAGGCCCAGCAGCGGGTAGGGGAGCCGTGCTGGCGCTACTGGTTCGATTATGTAGCCGAAGCCGAACATGCCACTTACATCAACGGGGCCTGGCATGGCAACGAGGTGCCGTATGTGTTTGATACGCTTACCCTCGCCGAGCCTGCCCGACAGTATGTTAATGCCAACGACCTGGCCTTTGCCGCCCAGGTTGCCGACTACTGGGTCAACTTTGCCCGCCATGCCAGCCGGGAGTGCGACACGCTGAATGGCCCGACGCGCTGGCCTGCCTGTCACCGCAGGCGGGACGTTTTGCTACGTATCGGAGTGAATAAACATGCGGGATTTAAGCTTGAAAACCGATTTATGCGCGCCCGCATGGTGCTGTTTAAACGGGTGATGAAACACCACGTCAGCCTGGATTAAGCAGACACGCGCGAAAGGCGGCCAGCCCCGCCGCTTTGCCGCGCGACTCCCGCAGCACCAGCCGGTAGCTGGCGCCGGTTCTTACGCTGCTGGCATAGGGCCGCACCAGCCGCCCGGCGCGGATATCCTCCGCCACCAGCGTCTCGTCGGCAATGGCGACGCCCAGCCCCTGAATAGCGGCAGTGATCGCCAGATCCATGGTGTCGAAGTGTTGATTTTTGTGCATGGCAGGCGGCTGTACGGCCTGTTTCTCCAGCCACAGCGACCAGTCGGTTTTATCCCGCGTCGGGTGCAGGTAGGTAAGCGACTCCACCGCTGTGCCCTGGCGCAGGGGACTTAATACCGGTGTTAATGCCTCTTCAAACAGCAGATCGCCCGCGCTCAGATGGGTGCCAAAGACAATGGCGGCATCATAGGATTCGGTTTTGAAGTTGACGCTGTGTTCATTGGTGGTGGTCAGGGCAATCTGCAATTCAGGCTGCTCGCGCTCCACCTGCAACAGCCGCGGTACCAGCCAGCGCATGGCGCAGGTGGGCACCTTCAGGCGCACCACGGTTTGTTGCGCCCGGGCCTGGTCCGCCACCGTGAGAAAGTGTTCATACGACGCGCGCAAATCCGGCAGCAGGGCGCTGCCCTGAGAGGAGAGACGCAGCCCGCGGGCGTGGCGCTCAAACAGCGGAAAACCAAACCAGCTTTCCAGCGCGGCGATCTTACGGCTCACCGCCCCCTGGGTCAGGCAGAGCTCTTTTGCCGCATGGGTCAGATTCAGATGTCGGGCGGTAACAATAAACGCCTCAACGGCAGTGAGCGGGAATGCGCGATGCGACACAGAACCTCCAGGTATGATTTTTTATCATGGCTATTATGACAACAATTCGATTGTCGCCACAATAGCGTTCAGGTTGAATAGTTATGCACTATTCACCAGAGGAAATTCCGATGACGCTGCGTACTCCGATACAACCCCGATCCAAACTGCCGGACGTTGGCACCACGATTTTTACCGTTATCGGTCAGCTCTCCGCTGAACACAATGCCATCAACCTTTCTCAGGGGGCGCCGAATTTCGACTGCGATCCCGCGCTGGTGGCAGGTGTCCACCGCGCCATGCAGGCGGGCCACAACCAGTACGCGTCCATGACCGGGCTGGCGTCGCTGAAGGAACGCATCGCCGATAAGATCGCCTCCCTCTACGGTACGCAGTACGATCCTGCCAGCGAAGTGTTAGTTACCGCCAGCGCCAGCGAAGGGCTCTATTCGGCCATCAGCGGGCTGGTGCATGCTGGTGATGAGGTGATCTACTTTGAGCCGTCGTTCGACAGCTACGCGCCGATTGTCCGTCTGCAGGGCGCCACGCCGGTAGCCATCAAGCTGACGGTGCCGGATTTTGCCGTTAACTGGGATGAAGTGCGCGCCGCTATTACCTCGCGCACCCGGATGATTATTGTCAACACGCCGCATAACCCGAGCGGGCAGGTCTTCTCGGCGGAGGATCTGGCGCAGCTTGCGGCGATCACCCGCAACACCGATATCATTATTCTCTCTGACGAAGTGTACGAGCACGTGGTGTTTGACGACGTGCCGCATCACGGCATGGCTACCCATCCGGGGCTGGCGGAGCGCAGCGTGATCGTCTCGTCGTTTGGCAAAACCTACCACGTCACCGGCTGGCGCGTCGGCTACTGTGTCGCCCCGGCGCCGTTGATGGATGAGATCTGCAAAATCCATCAGTTTTTGATGTTCTCTGCCGATACCCCTATGCAGTATGCGTTTGCTGAACATATGGCCGATCCGCAAACCTGGCTGTCGCTGGCGGCGTTCTACCAGCGCAAACGCGATCTGCTGGTCAACCTGCTGGCCGACTCACCGTTCCGCCTGCTGCCGAGCGCAGGCTCCTTCTTCCTGCTGGCGGATTACCGCCACTTCAGCGATGAACGCGACAGCGAGATGGTGAAACGGCTGATTGTTGATTACGGTGTTGCCACGATCCCGCTCTCGGCGTTCTATACCGACGGGACAGATAACAAATTAATCCGTCTCTCTTTTGCCAAAGATGAGGCGACATTACGGGCAGGTGCGCAGGCCCTGTGTCGGGTAAAACCACGCTAAGGAGTTCAGATATGAAAGTAAAAGCCTTCGTTGTCGGCCTGGGGTTGCTGTGTTCGTTTTCCTCACTTGCCGCAACCGAATTACGTTACGGCGTAGAAGCTGAGTATCCGCCTTTTGAGAGCCGTAACGCCTCGGGTGAACTGGAAGGGTTTGATATTGAGCTGGGGAACGCAATTTGCGCGGCGGCGGCCCTGAAGTGCAGCTGGGTTGAAACCTCGTTTGACGCGCTGATCCCGGGGCTGGTGGCGAAGAAATTCGACGCCATCAACTCGGCGATGAACATCACCGACCAGCGTCGCCAGAGCATCGACTTCACCCAGCCGATCTACCGTATTCCATCTCAGCTGGTGGGCAAGACCGGTAGCGCGGTGGACGCCACCCCGGAAGGGCTGAAGGGCAAGACCGTGGGCGTGTTGCAGGGCTCCATTCAGGAAACCTACGCCAAGGAGCACTGGGAAAAACAGGGTGTCACCGTGGTGTCGTATAAAGATCAGAACATGGCCTGGGGCGATCTGCTGAATGGCCGTATTGACGCCTCGCTGGTGATGTCTGCCGCCGGACAGGCGGGCTTCCTGAGCAAGCCACAGGGGAAAGGCTTTGGCTTTATCGGTAAGCCGGTCGCCGATGACACCATCCTGGGCAGCGGGATCGGCTATGGCCTGCGTAAAGGCGATGAGGCCACCAAAAAGCAGCTTGATGCCGCCATTGATAAAGTCCGTGCTGACGGCACTATCGACAAGCTTGCGCAGAAGTACTTCCCGGGCATCGATGTCAGCGTGAAATAATCATCTTACGCTAAGCCTCCGACGATGATGTCCGTCGGGGGCTTTTTTAAACATAACTTTACCTCCGTTTCAGGCAATTCCCCTCGACAGAAAATTCTTTCGCGCTTTGTTCATATTCTCGCCTGCCAACAATTGGATTCTTAACCGTTTTTGTTTAGGCTGTGCCCTTTTAATGATGTTCTTTCTTGCCGTTGTTTCGCCTTAAGCGAAACCCACCACCCCACGACCATAAGGACGTTTTTCCAGGCATGAATCGCAGACGTTTTTTAAAAGGATCTCTGGCCGTCGCCGCAGTAAGCGGAACTTCCGGTTTCGCCGCACTCTTTTCCCAGGCGGCCAGTGCAGCTGAATCGGATATTGCGGACGGCACCAGCCGCCGTTTCGACTTTTCTGTGCTGCAATCCATGGCTCACGACCTGGCGCAAACACCGTGGGGTGGTGCGCCGCGTCCGCTGCCGGATACGCTGGCAACACTGACACCGCAGGCTTATAACAGCATCCAGTACGATCCAAAGCAGTCGCTGTGGAACAACATCGAAAACCGCCAGCTTGATGTGCAGTTCTTCCACGTCGGGATGGGCTTCCGCCGTCGGGTGCGCATGTTCTCCCTGGATAACCAGACCGCCCAGGCGCGTGAGATCCACTTCCGCCCGGAACTCTTCAACTACCACGACGCGGGGGTCGATACTAAGCAGCTGGAAGGGCAGAGCGACTTAGGCTTCGCCGGTTTCCGCGCCTTTAAATCGCCGGAGCTGGCGCGCCGCGATATCGTCTCTTTCCTCGGCGCGAGCTACTTCCGCGCGGTTGACGACACCTATCAGTATGGGCTCTCCGCCCGCGGCCTGGCGCTGAACACCTACGCCGACAGCACCGAGGAGTTCCCGGACTTCACCGCCTTCTGGTTTGAAACCGTTAAACCCGGGGCGACCACCTTCACGGTCTACACCCTGCTCGACAGCCCGAGCATCACCGGGGCCTATAAGTTTGTGATCCACTGCGAGAAGACCCAGGTGATCATGGATGTCGAAAACCATCTCTACGCCCGTAAAGAGATCCAGCAGTTGGGTATTGCCCCGATGACCAGCATGTTCGCCTGCGGCAACAACGAGCGCCGCGTCTGCGACACCATTCATCCGCAGATCCACGACTCCGATCGTCTGGCGATGTGGCGCGGCAACGGCGAATGGGTTTGCCGCCCGCTGAATAACCCGCAAAAGCTGCAATACAACGCCTATACCGACAAAAACCCGAAAGGTTTTGGTCTGCTCCAGCTTGACCGCGACTTCTCCCACTATCAGGACATCATGGGCTGGTACAACAAGCGCCCAAGCCTGTGGGTTGAGCCGCGTAACCAGTGGGGCAAAGGCACCGTCGGGCTGATGGAGATCCCGACCACCGGCGAAACCCTGGATAACGTGGTCTGCTTCTGGCAGCCGGAAAAACCGGTGAAGGCGGGGGATAAACTGAACTTCCAGTACCGTCTCTACTGGAGCGCCAGGCCGCCGGTCCGTTCCCCGCTGGCAAACGTGCTGGCCACCCGTACCGGCATGGGCGGCTTCCCGGAAGGCTGGGCCCCTGGCGAGCACTATCCGAAGGTGTGGGCGCGCCGTTTTGCGGTCGATTTTGTCGGCGGCGATCTGAAAGCGGCCGCGCCAAAAGGGATCGAGCCGGTAATCACCCTCTCCAGTGGCGAAGCGAAGCAGATTGAGATCCTCTATGTGGAGCCGTTCGATGGCTATCGCATCCTGTTCGACTGGTACCCGACCAGCGATTCGACCGATACGGTGGATATACGGATGTTCCTGCGCTGTCAGGGCGAAGCGATCAGCGAAACCTGGCTGTATCACTATTTCCCGCCCGCGCCGGATAAACGTCAGTATGTAGACGACCGCGTAATGCGTTAAGCCTTTGCCGGGTGGCGGCTGCGCCTTACCCGGCCTACGAACTGCACCAAACCGTAGGCCGGGCAAGCGCATGCGCCGCCCGGCGTTGCAGAGGAAGCACGATGACCACACCAACTGAAGAGATCATTCCCGTCAATGCGCATATCGAACTGCGTGCCGCCGACGAGCGTTACACCTCCGAGCTGCATAATCTGGTGATCAAAAACCGGGCGTGGTTACAGGACTACCTTAACTGGCCGCAATATGTCGGCACCGAAGAGGACACCCGCCAGAACATTCAGAGCAACCAGATGCTGCATCAACGGGGTTACGCCAAGATGTTCCTGATTTTTCACGATAATGCGCTGGTGGGGGTGCTGTCGTTTAACGCCATCGAGCCGCTGAATAAAACCGGCTATATCGGCTACTGGCTGGATGAAGCGCATCAGGGGCAGGGTATTTTGTCCCAGGCACTGGAGGCCTTTATCCGCCACTACGCCGGACGCGGAGAGATCCGCCGTTTCGTCATCAAGTGCCGCGTTGACAACGCCGCCAGCAATCAGGTGGCGCTGCGCAACGGCTTTGTGCTGGAAGGGTGTCTGAAAGAGGCGGAATTCCTCAACGGAGGCTATGACGACCAGAACATCTATGCCCGGATCTGCACCTCATAATGCACCAATCAGCGGCGTGCGGGTGATATGCTGCGCGCCGTTAATCACCTTCTCACCGCGCAGGTGGATCATCTCGCCTTCCGCCGCCTCAATCACCGCGTCATCGGTAATCTCAATATGATGCTCGATCAGCACTTCCCCGCGAATGCGTGCCCGACCCTGAATCACCACTTTGTCATCTATTAAAATCGGTCCGCCGCGTAGCCAGGCTTCGCCGCCAATCAGCACATGGTGTTTAATCACGCAGTTGCCCTCAACCAGGGCATTTTCCGCCACCTGGGAGCTGTAGCGCAGGGTAGGGATGGCATCCTCCTCCAGCCCCGCGAGCAGGCGCGCGTTGCCGTACACTTTGGCGCAGTCGCATACCCAGACGTTGTTCACTTCGTTGCCTTCGATCAGCGCGTTGTCAAAAATTTCAGCGCGATGCTCAACAAAGGCGTAGCTGACATTGGCGTTGCCGTAGATCTGCGCCTGATGTACCACCCGCGACTGGCTGACCGTGGCCTCGCCAAAAATACGCAGGATCTGCTCATTGTCCGGGGTTAACCCTTTAGCGGCGATCACCATGCTGTTGTGCAGGATGCGGGCATTACCAAACAGATGGCATTCACCACGCACCACCGAAGACTGAACGGTGACGTTGTCACTTAAGCGCGCGCCGTGGCCGATCTCGGCTCCGTCAACCCATGCGTTATCGCCGACAGACGCCTGATGACTAATTACGCATGGCCGGGTAAGGCGCGCGTTACCGCTCACCTGTGCCCCGGCAAAGACCACGCTGTTCTCGTCGTAGATCCAGCAGTCATCCTCCTGCGAGAGCGCCGATTGGTCATCGATCCAGCCCCCCCGGGTGCCGCTTTTCACATCGCTGAAATCACGCGCGGCGATAATCTGGCGTACTTTTACCGCTGTTTTGGTCTCGCCATCCTGCCAGTGGTGCAGACGGCTCTCTTCGCTGAGTTGATATTTATTCATCACTGTGTCCGCAGTTGTCCTCTTTACTAACCGTAGCAAACTTTGGCTTGATCGAAAGAGTGGCATCGGCAAATGAAACTCCTTAAACTAGCATTTCAAATATAATTTATAGCTTAAAAAAAATGTACAAGACTCAACCCGCTGAACGCGTTCTTAATTTGCCCGCTGGCTACTACGGTATGGTGCTGGGTACGATTGGTATGGGCTTCGCCTGGCGCTATGCCAGCACCATCTGGCCGGTGCCGCACTGGCCGGGGGAGATGCTGGTGTTGCTGGCGATGACGATCTGGCTGCTGTTAACCGTGGCGTTTATCACCCGCGCGGTGCGGTTTCCCGGCAGCGTCCTGGCGGAGATGCGTCATCCGGTAATGAGCAGCTTTGTGAGTCTGTTCCCGGCCACCACCATGCTGGTGGCGATTGGCTTTGTGCCCTGGTATCGCCCGCTGGCGCTGGCCTTGTTCAGCGTGGGCGTGGTGGTGCAGTTGAGCTATGCGGCGTGGCAGTCCGCCGGGCTGTGGCGCGGCAAACATCCGGAGGAGGCGACCACCCCGGGGCTCTACCTGCCGACGGTGGCTAACAACTTTATCAGCGCCATGGCCTGCGGCGCACTCGGGTTTCACGATGCCGGGCTGGTGTTTCTCGGCGCGGGGGTCTTCTCCTGGCTGAGCCTGGAACCAGTGATACTGCAACGGCTGCGCAGCGCGGGTGAACTGCCTGCGCCAATGCGCTCATCTCTCGGTATTCAGCTGGCCCCTGCGCTGGTGGCCTGTAGCGCGTGGCTCAGCGTCAACGGCGGCGAGGCGGATACCTTTGCCAAAATGCTGTTCGGCTATGGCCTGTTGCAATTACTCTTTACCCTGCGGCTGATGCCCTGGTATCTGTCGCAGCCCTTTAATGCTTCATTCTGGAGCTTTTCGTTCGGCGTCTCGGCGCTGGCCACCACCGGCTTGCATCTGGGGCAGAGTAGCCCGTCCGGTTTCTTTCACGCCATCGCCATTCCGCTCTTTATTTTTACCAATGCCATCATTGCGCTATTACTGGTGCGTACGTTTATCCTGTTGATGCAGGGGAAACTGTTGGTTCGTGCAGACAAAGCAACGCTTATGCAAGCTGAGGAAAAAGAATGACTGTGTTTGATGAGAACTACTTTACCGAAAAATATGGCCTGACCCGTACCCACTCCGAAGTGCTCTACAGCGCCGGGATTGTTAAGCCGGGCAAGACGCTGGATCTCGGCTGCGGCAACGGGCGAAACAGCCTCTACCTTGCGGCGAACGGCTTTGACGTCACCGCGTGGGATAAAAGTCCGATGGGCATCGAGAATATCGAGAGCATCAAGGCGAAAGAGGGGATCACTAACCTGCAGACGGCGGTCCAGGATATCAACATCCTGCGCTTTGACGGCGAATACGATTTTATTCTCTCTACCGTGGTGATGATGTTCCTGCAGGCGGAAACCATCCCCAATCTTATCGACAACATGCAGCGCTGCACGAAACCCGGCGGCTATAACCTGATTGTGGCCGCAATGGATACCGACGATTATCCGTGCAACGTCGGCTTCCCGTTCGCGTTTAAAACCGGCGAGTTAAGCGACTACTATGCGGGCTGGGAACTGCTGAAATATAACGAGGAGGTGGGCGAGCTGCACCGCACCGACGCCCAGGGGAACCGCATTAAGCTGCGTTTTGCCACGATGCTGGCGCGTAAGCCGACGTAACCGTTCTTGCCCGGCGGCGCAGGGCTTGCACGGGCCTGTAATACCGTAGGCCGGGTAAGGCGCAGCCGCCACCCGGCCTATCCGCGAATACAATAGTAAATAGGTTCGTTATCAGACCCCGGTCAGGTTTTTCCGGTCTTTTTTATTTGCATCAAGGAAACATCAGATCGTTTTATGTACCGTCGCACAAAAGTTGACGGATGATTTTTTAAGCTATAGCGTGGACTGGCATGTAAGTGCATAACATTACAGGATTTTCTTAAATGGAGTTTAACTCAAATGGCAATTCCGGCGTATTTATGGCTTAAAGACGACGGTGGTGCAGATATTAAAGGTTCTGTCGACGTCTACGGGCGTGAAGGCAGCATAGAAGTCATCGGCCTCAATCATGGCGTAATGCAACCCACCGACAAGCACAACGGCAAGGCAACCAGCCTGCGTGTACATTCTCCCTACTCATTCGATAAAGAGATCGACGCCTCCAGTCCCTATCTCTACAAGGCCGTTAGCACGGGCCAGAAGCTTAAATCCGCTGAGTTGAAGTTTTACCGCATTAATGACGCAGGACAAGAGGTGGAATACTTTTCAACTCTTATGGAGGGCGTAAAGGTTGTCAGCGTCTGCCCAATGATGCTGGATGTCAAAGATCCAGATTATGAGAAACATAATCACATTGAGCTGGTGGAGCTGTTGTATGAAAAAATAACGTGGCGCTATGCCGATGGTAACATTATGCATGCAGACAGCTGGAACGACCGTAAGACGGCATAAGGAGAAGGTAATGGGATGGAAGTATGAGCAGTCGACTGGCAAGATGTATAAAGATGGCAAGCTAATCGAGACCGGCTACTCCGGCGCACTCACCAATAAAAACAATCCTGACCGTCAGCATGTCAGGGGATTGGGACCTATACCAAGAGGGACCTATAAAATCTCAGGGCATTCAAATTCAAAAGGACCGGTAACTATCATTCTTGAGCAAGTCACCGGCGAGAGCTTTGGTCGCTCAGCGTTTCGTATACATGGC
Organism: Leclercia sp. GHBNCSD; assembly: GCF_055805075.1. Classification (NCBI taxonomy): domain Bacteria; kingdom Pseudomonadati; phylum Pseudomonadota; class Gammaproteobacteria; order Enterobacterales; family Enterobacteriaceae; genus Leclercia; species Leclercia sp. GHBNCSD. Next base: position 4,177,359 of record NZ_JBQVYO010000001.1, read on the forward strand.
GAACGAATCGAAGGACCTGCAGGGTTCGCATCTGCAGGCTGTATTATTCTTTCGTTGTCGACACGTCGGCAGATAATCCGCGACAGCACCGATCTGGAGGTGGTGCGATGAAGTGGCTGGCCGTTTTACTGCTAGCGATTATCTCACTTCCGGCAATGGCTGAAGAAACAGATTGGCCTTCCGCTCTGCACGGCGTGGCTGCTGGCGAGGCGGAGTGGATTGAACAGATCCCGGTGCTGGCTGCAATGGCTGACGTTAAGCAGGCTCAACAACTTGAAGACGCGATGGCCTTAGCCTTGTCAACGAACACCACCGTTACGCTCCGGGTGCTGCAAACCATTGATGCTGGAAAATGGCCGCACATGATTGGTAGCGACATCATCTGTACCCCTCCGACCGAGAAATCAGCGGTAGAGATCGAGGCGTTCTACCAGCGTACGCGGCAGGCGTTACTGAAAACGAGCGATGGCGCTAAATGTCTCTGGATACTCGAAGCATCCTGGGAAGAGCTTAAAGCAGATAATAACCGTCAGGTTAAATAAAAAATTAACCCGGTCATGTCATGACCGGGTTCTCCAGTTTGCGCACGCTAAGTGAAAACCGAATAAAACGCCAACCCGCTTAACGTGCCGCCAGCAGACAGAGCCGCAGCGCCGTGTTGTACGACGCCTCGAATGATTTCAACGGTAAAAACTCAAATTTTGAGTGGAAGTTATGGGCGCCGGTGAAGAAGTTCGGGGTTAACAGCCCCTTCGCCGAGAGCGCTGCACCGTCGGTGCCGCCGCGCATTGGGGTCGGTTTTGGCGTGATGCCTAAACTTTCCATCGCCTCGAACATCAGGTCGATTGCCCGGCGATCGTCACCTACCGCATTGCTAATGTTGCTGTAGGTATCTTCGATATGCCAGCTTACCTGCGCGGTGGGGTGTTGAGCGGCAATCTTCTCCGCCACTTCGCCAATTTGCGCCTTACGGGCGGCAAAACTCTCACGGTCGAAATCACGAATGCTCGCCTTCAGCAGCGCCTCGTTCTGTCCGGCCTGAATGCCGTTAAACCAGATATAACCTTCCCGGCCCTCGGTATGCTCCGGGGTTTGCAGGCGATCGAAATGGTTGATGTAGTCGGTTGCCATCAGCAGCGGGTTCACCAGCACGCCCTTCGCCGACATGGGGTGCGCCGTCACGCCGGTAAAGCGAATCTCCGCTGCCGCCGCGTTGAAGTTCTCGTAAACAATCTCCCCCAGCTCGCAGCAGTCGATGGTCCAGGCGAAATCGACATCAAAACGGGCCAGATCCAGCGCTTTCGCCCCGCACAGGCCAATCTCTTCGTCCGGCACAAAGGCCACCACGATATCGCCATGCTTATGCTCAGCGGTAAGGTTCTCCAGCAGCGTCATCACCACCGTCACCGCCGATTTGTTGTCGGCGCCCAGTACGCTGGTGCCGTCGCTGAAAATGATCTCTTCATTGGGGTAAGCGAGGATTTCAGGATGTTCGCTGACCCGCAGCCAGATATCTTTTTCTGCATTCAGGCAGAGATCATCTCCGGTAAAGGTGAGGATCTGTGGATGAATATCCGGTGACAAACCGACGTCAACGGTATCGATATGGGTGATAAAACCGATTCGCGGCGCGCCGGGAACATTGCCCTTTTTTACCGCGGTGACGGTGGCAAATTCGTCGATCACGATCTCCGACAAACCCAGCGTTTGCAGCTCTGCGGCCAGCATCCGTGCCATCTCATGCTGGCCGGGTGTGGAGGGCAGGGTTTTCACCTTTGGGTCGCTCTGGCTGGTGACAGCCAGGTAGCGAAAGAAGCGTTGGGTTAATTGTCTGGCGAGCGCAGAAGCCATGGTGGATCCTTCTTTATTTGAGTTATCAGGTGTTTGCGAAATCACTTTAATGATATTTATGGTTTGGCACGACAAAAAATTCATTAGCCGTCAAATTAAAAGACAGGAAAACGCGATGAAAAGCAACCTCACAAAACTGGCGCTAACCGTCGCCGCGCTGACGGTCAGTTCCACCGTTGCCGCTAAAACGCTGGTCTATTGTTCCGAAGGATCGCCTGAGAACTTTAACCCGCAACTCTATACCTCCGGCACCAGCGTGGATGCCAGCGCGGTGCCGGTCTATAACCGGCTGGTGGATTTTACGCCGGGCACTACCGATCTGGTGCCAAGCCTGGCCGAAAGCTGGGAAGTGAGCGAAGACGGCAAGGTCTACACCTTCCATCTGCGCAAGGGGGTGAAGTTCCAGAGCAACAAGCTGTTCACTCCAACGCGAGACTTTAACGCCGATGATGTGATCTTCTCGTTTATGCGACAGAAAGATCCGAAGCATCCTTATCACAACGTCTCTAACGGTAACTATTCGAATTTCGAAAGCCTGGAGTTTGGCAAGCTGATTACCGCCATTGATAAAGTGGACGATCACACGGTGCGCTTCACCCTGGCGCATCCGGAAGCGCCGTTTGTCGCGGACTTAGCGTGGTACTTCGCCTCGATCCTCTCCGCTGAGTATGCGGATGCGATGATGAAAGCCGGCACGCCAGAGAAGGTGGATATGGAGCCGATTGGCACCGGGCCGTTTAAGCTGGCGAAATACCAGAAAGACTCGCGCATTCTGTTCACCGCCTTCCCGGAGTACTGGCAGGGTAAAGCAAAACTGGATCGTCTGGTGTTCACTATCGTCCCGGACGCTTCAGTGCGCTTCGCCAAGCTGGAGAAAAACGAATGTCAGGTGATGCCGTTCCCGAACCCCGCCGACCTGCCGCGGATGAAGGCCAACAAAGATCTTAACCTGATGAGTAAGGCCGGGCTGAATACCGGCTTCCTGTCGTTTAACACCCAGAAACCGCCGCTGGATAATGTCAAAGTGCGCCAGGCGCTGGCGATGGCGATTAACAAACCGGCTATTATCGAGGCCGTATTCCAGGGGACCGGAACGGCGGCTAAAAATCTGCTGCCGCCGGGCGTGTGGAGCGCGGACAGCGAGTTGAAGGACTACGATTACGATCCTGAAAAGGCCAAAGCCCTGCTGAAAGAGGCCGGCTTTGCCAACGGGATGACCATCGACCTGTGGGCGATGCCGGTGCAGCGTCCGTACAACCCCAATGCCAAACGGATGGCCGAGATGATTCAGGCCGACTGGGCAAAAGTTGGCGTGCAGACCAAAGTCGTCACCTACGAGTGGGGGGAATACCTTAAGCGGGTGAAGGGGGGCGAGCATCAGGCGGCCCTGATGGGCTGGACCACGGCCACGGGCGACCCGGATAACTTCTTTGGTCCGCTCTTTACCTGTACCTCGGCCAACGGCGGTTCTAATTCCGCGAAATGGTGCTATCCACCATTTGATAAAATTATTGCTGAAGCTAAATCTATTACCGATCACGATAAACGGGTGGCGTTATATAAACAGGCGCAACAAATGATGCACGATCAAATGCCTGCGGTAATGATTGCGCACTCCACTATTTTCGAACCCGTCCGTAAAGAGGTGACTGGCTATGAAATAGACCCGTTCGGTAAACATTTATTCTGGCAAGTGGATATAAAATAATCATTTAATGCTGCCCGTTATCGTTACGGGCACTCTTTTTTCAATTTGTGCTGTTTTCCTCATTTTTTGTCACTTTTTTTCCGGCCAACTTTTGCTATAACTTCACTTGCATATTTGCACTTCACAGGGATACACCCATTATGCGTACTACTACTTTATTTAAAGTTGCCGCGCTCTCCGGCCTGTTGCTTCTCGCTGGCTGTGCGTCAAAAGTGGCGGAGCCTGATCAATATTCAGGTTTTTTAAAAGACTACTCAGGGCTTAAAGAAACAACTTCCGCATCGGGCAAACCAACGCTGCGCTGGGTCGATCCGTCTTATGACGAATCGAAATATGACAGCATTATCTGGAACAATATTACCTACTATCCGGAGCCAAGACCGACCACCCAAATCGGTAAGCGCACTCTGGATGAATTGTTAGCTTATACCAACACCAAAATGAAGACCGCTATCGGCCAGCGCAAACCTGTTGTTGCGTCGCCTGGTAAGCACAGCCTGATTTTCCGCGGTGCCATCACGGGCGTCAGCTCGCAGAAAGAAGGTCTGCAGTTCTATGAAGTGGTTCCTGTTGCGCTGGTCGTGGCGGGTACGCAGATGGCAACCGGCCACCGAACCATGGATACCCATCTCTACTTTGAAGGCGAGCTGATTGACGCCCAGACCAACAAGCCGGTGATTAAAGTGGTGCGTAAAGGGGAAGGTAAAGAGCTGAGCAACGAAAGTACGCCAATGACCTTCGCAACCCTGAAGCAGGTTGTGGATGACATGGCGACCGATGCCACCATGTTTGATGTGCATAAAACCCAATAATATCAGGCCGGCCTGCCGCGTGCAGGCCGGTTTTGTTACGCCGTTCGTAGCCGTCGGAACCAGCTCTCCGGGCGGGCAAACATCACCAGATTCCCCGTTAAGATCAGCAGCAGCCCCGCAATCCCGTTGCTGTGCCAGACATAGCCTTCATACACCGTAGAAAATGAGAGCGCCACCAGCGGAAACAGCAGGGTGCTGTAAGCCGCCTTGCCTGCGCCAATTCTTCCTGCCAGCGTGAAGTAGGCGCCAAAGGCAATCACCGAGCCAAAGAGCGCCAGATAGAGCAGCGCACCCATGTAGCTTACCGACCAGACCGGCGTAAAGTCATCCCCGCGGATCAGCGCAATCGCCCCCATCACCAGCGTACCGTACAGCATCGCCCAGGCGTTGGTGGTCATGGTCTCCAGACCGTTGCGCTGGTGGCGCAGGCTGATCATATTGCCCAGCGAAAAACCGTAGGTGCCCAGCGCCGAGAGGGCAATGCCAAACAGCAGACCGGCACTCCAGCCGCTGGCCAGCAGGTCGTTCCAGAAGAGTGTTATGATGCCGAGCAGCCCCAGCGCCGCCGCCAGATAAAAACGCGCGGGCGGACGCTGACCAAAAAAGAGAAAACTGTTCAGGGCGTTATAGAGCACCGCCATGGAGAAAATCACCGACTCCAGCCCGGTATTGATATACGCCGCCGCGGTGTAAAAACACCAGAAATTAAAGCAAAAGACGCAGCATCCTTGCAGGCCGCAAAACAGATGGTCGCGCAAGGCCAGCGGACGCAGGCGGCGCAGAATCAGCAGCACCGCCATGATGGTGGCGGTGGCGACGGCAAAGCGCCAGAAAATAGAGACCGGCGCGGGGACCGGCCCTTGTTGTAGATAGATGGCAATCCAGGTGGTTCCCCAGATAATGACGACCAGAGCGTACAAAAATGCGTTCATCCTATTTCTCTTTTCAGCAAAGTCTGGGGTCAGTATGGCGGCAGGGAAACGGGTCTTCTTTCACAGGCTTGCGGTGGACTTGCATAATCTTGCGCTTTTTTCCTGACCCGCGCGGAAGAGGACTGGCACTGAGGCGAAGAACTTTTTAGACTTGTTAACTCTTATTAACAACCGGGTGAGTGGTTATGGCTGAGACCTACGGTGCCTTTGAAAATCTGCGCAAACATAAAGCGGTATTGCACAATGCCGTGGCGCTGAATTCAGGGATCCAGCTGGCGGCCTGGTCGAATAAGCGCGACACCATCACCCAGTATTGCGATCACCATACGCTCAGTCTCTATATCGCCGACGGCTACGAGAGCTATCACAAAACCACCGCCGGCTGGAAAAATGGCGGCGGTCCGGACCGTTTCTGCCTGATGCCCAAAGAGAGCGAGTCCACCTGGGATATTCGCGACGATCTGTCGTTTGTGCATCTCTACTGTACCGATGACCACCTGCGTAACGTCGGGGAGCAGGTGTGGGACAAAAGCCCCTACAGCTTTACCCTTGACGAAAATCTGTTTGGTGACGATGCCAGCATCACCGCCCTGTATCGCCATTTTATCCTTGGCTGCGACTGGCAGCAGTCTGCTAACCAGCTCACGCTGAGTACCGCCTCCACGCTGCTCCTGACCCATCTGGTGCAGCATTACAGTAACGTGCAGTGGGCGTTGCCAACGGTCACGGGCGGCCTGTCGCCGTTCGTCCTGCGTAATGTGCTGGCCTTTATCGAAGAGAATCTGGCCCAGCCGCTGACCCTGGCGGATCTGGCCGCCCAGGCCAGCTTAAGCGAGTTTCATTTTGCCCGCATGTTCCGTCAGTCGATGCAGATGGCGCCACACCAGTATGTGATGCAGCGGCGGATGGAGAAGGCCAAAACCCTGGTGCGAACCACCCGCCAGCCGCTCACCGACATTGCGCTAGCCTGCGGATTCAGCTCCGCCAGCCATTTCAGCAACCGCTTTCGCGCCGCAACCGGGCTTACGCCGTCCCAGCTACGAGCGGCGAGTACGTAGCAGCAGGGCGTAGCAGACGCCGCCCGCCACCAGCCCCCAGAACGCCGAGCCTATCCCCGCAAGGGTTGCGCCGCTGGCGGTCAGCAGAAAGGTCACGATGGCGGCATCGCGCTCGGCCTCATTATGCAGCGCCTGATGCAGACTGCCGCTGATGGTGCCCAGCAGCGCCAGACCTGCCAGCGTCTGGATCCAGCTTAGCGGCAGAGCCGCCATCAGTCCGCTAATTGAGCCGCCAAAAATGCCGGCCAGCAGGTAAAAGACTCCCGCCGCAGCCGCAGCCAGCCAGCGTTTACCGGCATCCGGGTGCGCATCCGGGCTCTGACAGATGGCGGCGGTGATCGCCGCAATGCAAATGGAGTAGACGCCAAACGGCGACAGCAGCAGCGCCAGCCCGCCGGTGACAATGATGAGCGGCGAGACGGCCACCGGATAGCCGGAGGCTTTCATCGTGGCGAACCCCGGCGCATTCTGTGACGCCATGGTGACTAAAAAGAAGGGCAGGCCGATGCTGATAAGCGTGGTGAGATTGAAGGTGGGGGCGATAAATTGCGGCATCACCAGCGCGAAAGTGAGTCTGTCCGTGACAACGTCACCTTTCAGCGCCGCGACTAATCCACCCACCAGCAGGGTGGCGACGATGGCATAGCGTGGGGCAAAGGCTTTGGTCAGCAGCCAGGCCAGCAGCATACTGCCACATAACAGCAGATGCCCCTCCAGATTGCTGAAGGCCTGTAACCCGAAGCGCAGCAGCACCCCGGCAAGCATCGCCGCCGCCAGTGAATGGGGGATGATCTTCATCAGTCGGGCAAACAGGCCGCTGACGCCACAGATAACGATCAGGGCATTGGCAAAAATAAAGATGCCGATGGTTTCTGAAAGCGTGACTCCTTGCAGGCTGGTCGCCAGCAGGGCGGCACCCGGTGTCGACCAGGCGGTGAGCACAGGAGCTTTATACCACCACGACAGCCCCAGCGTGCTGATCCCCATCCCCAGACCCAGGGCGGTCATCCAGCCTGCAATCTGCGGGGCCGTTGCGCCTGCCGCTGCCGCAGCTTGCCAGATAATAGCGGCAGAGCTGGCGTAGCCCACCAGTACGGCAACGAAACCGGATAAGAGGGTGGGAAAGGTGAGCGAGGATGCGCGCATGAGAACTCCGTTGTGCGTTATAACAGCCGTGAATGTAGCACTGTGCGTTATAGCATGCAAGTGGTACACTCGCGGCAAGAGGAGGGGCTATGGACATTACGCAACATCTTGCAATTACGCTGAAAACGCTGCGCCAGGCGCGCGGCTGGAGCCTGTCGAAGCTGGCTGAAGAGACCGGGGTGTCAAAAGCAATGCTCGGCCAGGTCGAGCGGAACGAATCCAGCCCGACGGTCTCGACGCTGTGGAAAATCGCTACCGGACTCAACGTGCCGTTCTCCACCTTTATCACCCCCGAAGCGGAAAACCCGCCGGTATTCGATCCCCAGCAGCAGGCGATGGTGGTGAAACCGCTCTTTCCCTGGGATGAGGCGCTGAAATACGATCATTTCTCGATTACCCTCGCGCCGGGCGCCCTCAGTGAATCCACCCCGCACGAGGCCGGGGTAATTGAGCATGTGGTAGTAATAAGCGGTGAGCTGGAGATGCAGATCGACGGCGTCTGGCAGACGCTTTTACCTGATACCGGCCTGCGTTTTGCCGGAGATAAACCGCACGCCTACCGCAACAGCAGCGGCCAGACGGTGCACTTTCACTCACTCATCCATTATCCCCGATAAAGACACGCAAAACTGTTTCACTGGCCCATACTTCTGACTACAATAGCCGCCATTTTGACCATAACGGATAACGACGAAGTATGCGCCTGCCATCCCATCATCTTGAACTTTTAAGCCCGGCTCGTGACGCCGCCATTGCCCGTGAAGCGATCCTTCACGGTGCCGATGCGGTCTATATCGGCGGCCCTGGTTTTGGCGCCCGCCATAATGCCAGCAACAGCCTGCGCGATATCGCCGACCTGGTGCCGTTCGCCCACCGTTTTGGGGCGAAAGTGTTCGTGACCCTGAACACCATTCTTCATGATGATGAACTGGAACCGGCGCAGCGTCTGATTACCGATCTGTATCAGACCGGCGTTGATGCGCTGATCGTCCAGGATATGGGTGTCCTTGAGATGGATATCCCGCCGATCGAGCTGCACGCCAGTACCCAGTGCGATATCCGCACCGTGGAAAAGGCGAAGTTCCTCTCGGATGCCGGTTTCACCCAGATCGTGCTGGCCCGTGAACTGAACCTCAACCAGATCCGCGATATCCACCAGGCGACCGACGCCACCATCGAGTTCTTTATCCACGGCGCGCTGTGCGTGGCCTACTCCGGGCAGTGCAACATCTCCCACGCCCAGACCGGGCGCAGCGCCAACCGCGGCGACTGCTCCCAGGCGTGTCGTCTCCCCTATACCCTGAAAGACGATCAGGGCCGGGTGGTGGCTTTTGAAAAACACCTTCTGTCGATGAAAGACAACGACCAGACCGCTAACCTGGGCGCGCTGATCGACGCGGGCGTGCGCTCCTTCAAGATTGAAGGGCGTTACAAGGACATGAGCTATGTGAAGAACATCACCGCCCATTACCGCCAGATGCTCGATGCCATTATTGAAGCTCGCGGCGATCTGGCCCGCAGCTCCGCCGGACGTACCGAGCACTTCTTTATTCCGTCTACCGACAAGACCTTCCATCGCGGCAGTACCGACTACTTTGTGAATGCGCGCAAAGGAGATATCGGCGCGTTCGACTCGCCGAAGTTTATCGGCCTGCCGGTGGGTGAAGTGCTTAAAGTCTCCAAAGAGCATCTGGATGTGGAAGTGACCGAACCGCTGGCGAATGGCGATGGCCTGAACGTGATGATCAAACGTGAAGTGGTCGGCTTCCGCGCCAACACGGTGGAGAAAACCGGTGAAAATCGCTACCGCGTCTGGCCAAACGAAATGCCTGCCGACCTGCATAAAGTGCGTCCGCATACCCCCCTGAACCGTAACCTGGACCATAACTGGCAGCAGGCGCTGCTGAAAACCTCCAGCGAGCGCCGCGTTGCGGTGGACATCGAGCTGGGCGGCTGGGAAGAGCAGCTGATCCTGACCATGACCAGCGAAGACGGTACCAGCGTCACCCATACCCTGGACGGGCAGTTTGAGGTGGCGAACAACGCCGAAAAAGCGCTGAACAACCTGAAGGATGGCGTCGCTAAGCTGGGTCAGACTATCTATTACGCCCGGGATATTCAGGTCAACCTGCCTGGCGCGCTCTTTGTGCCGAACAGCCTGTTGAACCAGTTCCGTCGTGAAACGGCCGAGATGCTGGACGCCGCGCGCCTGGCCAACTACCCGCGTGGCAGCCGCAAAGCGGTCTCTGTACCGCCGCCGGTCTACCCGGAAACGCATCTCTCATTCCTGGCGAACGTCTACAACCACAAGGCGCGGGCATTCTATCAGCGCTATGGCGTGGAACTCATTGATGCTGCGTATGAAGCCCACGAAGAGAAGGGCGACGTACCGGTGATGATCACCAAGCACTGCCTGCGCTTCGCCTTCAACCTCTGTCCAAAACAGGCCAAAGGCAATATCAAGAGCTGGAAGGCGACGCCGATGCAGCTGGTGAATGGTGATGAGGTGTTAACCCTGAAATTTGACTGCCGTCCATGCGAGATGCACGTCATCGGCAAGATGAAAAATCACATCCTTAAAATGCCTCAGCCGGGCAGCGTGGTGGCTTCCGTCAGCCCTGACGATCTGCTCAAAACGCTGCCGAAGCGTAAAGGCGCGTAATTAACGAAAATGTGTATCCGGTTTGCGCGACTTCTGCCAGTGGTGATGTTCGCGCAAGCCGTCTGCCGACTCTTCTGCCACCACCCGTAACTCATCGCTATCCGCCTCGTGGCGCAGCTGCTGCTCGACGTTCTTCACCCAAAAAAATTCATGTCCTTTATGGTTGGCCATCAGTTGGCCGGAGAAAAGGGCGCAGGTGAGCATTATTGTTGATAACGTTTTTTTAAACATCTTGCCACCGGTTGATTACGTTTACGCAGTATGATGCCGATAGTTTCGTGAGGTTATTATTCGGGTTTTTAAAGGCGGGAAAGGATTTGTTGGGATTTGTAGGGATGGGGAAGGTGGGATATGCGGCGGTTGAGGGAGTTCCGTTCACCTTGCGTTCCTTGCTTCTCTGCAAACCACGTCACCCGTGAACGTGTTAAGGGGGCTATTGCCGCCCCCTTAACAATCCCGGCTCCCGGCAAGAAAATCGCCGCTTCGCGGTGCCCTCAGCTTATTCCCTCCGGCTATCGGGTCGGGGGCGATCCTACATCCCTGTAGGTCGCCCCCTCTCGGCGCATCCATGCGCCTCGCCCCGGCCTGCGGTCAACGCTTCGGCGATTTTCAGCCGGACCAGGGAGCCGCTGTAAATTGAGTGTTATGTAGCGGCCAAATTATCGCTTTAAGTTGGCTAGTGTGACTTAAACCCCGCCGCCGTCATCAGCACACGGAAGAAAAACCCCACCAGCGCCAGCGCCAGCACGCTGCCGCCCCAGATAATCACCATCCACATCAGACGTTTCCAGACAGGTTGATTCATCAATGATAGCCCTCCCCAGGCTGGACTTTTCCGCGAAATACGTAGTAACTCCAGAAAGTGTAGACAAGGATGATCGGGATAATAAACAACGCCCCCACCAGCATAAAGCCCTGGCTCTGTGCAGGCGCAGCGGCCTGCCAGAGGGTGATGGCTGGCGGAATGATATACGGCCAGATGCTGATCCCAAGCCCGCTAAAGCCGAGAAAGATTAACCCAAGAGTCAGCACGAACGGCAGATGGTGGCTATGCGGGTTATCCAGGCAGCGCCACTGCCACAGGCCCAGCAGCGCCACCAGCAGCGGAACCGGCAGCAGGAAGAACAGGTTCGGCAGGCTAAACCAGCGATCGGCAATGGCCGGGTGCGCCAGCGGTGTCCAGAGGCTGATCGCCGCAATGATGACCAGCAGCGCCAGCAGCAGGCGCTTCGATACCTGACGCATCCGGCCCTGAAGCGGGTTTTCACTTTTCATCACCAGCCAGGTGGCGCCCAGCAGGGCGTAGGCCACTACCAACCCCAGGCCGCAAAAGAGGCTGAACGGGGTAAACCAGTCGAACGGCCCCCCGGCAAAAGCGCGGCCGCTGACCGGAAAGCCGTTGATTACCGCGCCCACGACCATCCCCTGGGTAAAGGTGGCGAGCAGTGAACCGCCAATAAACGCCTTATCCCAGAAAGGACGATGTGCGGGCGTCGCCTTAAAGCGGAACTCGAACGCCACCCCGCGGAAAATCAGCCCGATCAGCATTAAGGTGAGCGGAATGGTCAGGGCATCGATGATCACCGCATAAGCCAGCGGAAAGGCGCCAAACAGCGCGGCTCCGCCTAATACCAGCCAGGTTTCGTTCCCGTCCCACACCGGGGCGACGCTGTTGACCATCACGTCCCGGTCGTCCGCGTCCTTGATGGCGGGAAACAGAATACCGATACCGAGATCGAAGCCGTCCATCACGATGTACATCAGGGTGGCAAAGACAATAATCACAAACCAGATCAGGGAGAGGTCGATGCCCATTATGGTGTCTCCTTGTGAGTGAATTCAGCGCTCGCAGCCGAGAGCGGGCGCGCCGGGCGGCCATCGTTTTCGGTCGGGAAGCTCTCTTCTTCCTGCGGCCCTTTTTTAATCAGGCGCACCATGTAGCTGTAGCCGACGCCAAAGACCGAGGTGTAGACCACGATAAAGGCCAGCAGGCTGACGCTCATGTGCAGATCGCCGTGGGCCGATACGGCATCTCTGGTGCGCTGGAGTCCGTAGACCACCCAGGGCTGACGGCCCACTTCGGTGGTCACCCACCCGGCGAGAATCGCAATTAAGCCCGACGGTCCCATCAGCAGGGCAAACCACAGGAAAGGCCGGGAGTAATAGAGCCGCTGCCTGTAGCGCAGCCACAATGCGATCGCGCCCAGGAGCAGCATTAGCAGGCCCAGCCCGACCATAATGCGGAACGACCAGAAGACGATGGTTGAGTTGGGCCGATCCGCTTTCGGGAACTCTTTCAACGCCGGAACCTGCTTATCCAGGCTGTGGGTGAGGATCAGGCTGCCGAGCGCCGGGATCTCAAGGCCATAGCGGGTGCGCTCCTGCTCCATATCCGGCCAGCCAAACAGCAGCAGCGGCGTCGGCTCGCCGGGCGGGTTCTCCCAGTGACCCTCAATAGCGGCAATTTTGGCCGGCTGATGCTTCAGGGTATTGAGGCCATGCATATCCCCGACCAGCGCCTGTAGGGGGGCGACGATCAGCGTCATCCAGAGCGCCATTGAGAACATGCGGCGAATGGCGGGGGTATTGTTCCCGCGCAGCAGATGCCAGGCCGCCGAGGCCGCGACAAACAGCGCGCTGCTGAGAAACGCGGCAATCGACATATGCAGCAGGCGATAGGGGAAAGAGGGGTTAAACACCACCGCCAACCAGTCCACCGGCACCACCTGGCCGTTGACGATCTCATAGCCCTGCGGAGTCTGCATCCAGCTGTTGGAGGCGAGGATCCAGAAGGTGGAGATAATCGTGCCCAGCGCCACCATGCAGGTGGCAAAGAAGTGCAGCCCCGGCCCGACTTTGTTCCAGCCGAAGAGCATCACCCCCAGGAAACCCGCTTCGAGGAAGAAGGCGGTGAGCACTTCATAGGTCAGCAGCGGACCGGTAATGCTGCCCGCAAACTGGGAAAAACCGCTCCAGTTGGTGCCAAACTGGTAGGCCATCACCAGCCCGGAGACGACGCCCATGCCAAAGTTAACGGCGAAAATCTTCGACCAGAAATGGTACAGCGAGCGCCAGACGGGGTTTTTGCTTTTCAGCCACAGCCCCTCCAGCACCGCCAGATAGCTGGCGAGGCCAATGGTGATCGCCGGGAAAATAATGTGGAAGGAGACAGTAAAAGCAAACTGGATCCTCGCAAGTACAAACGCATCTAAACCAAACATGCACAACCTCAAGGTCAATCGGTGTGACTGTTATGGTAAATCAGCGCGAAAATCAGTATCAGAGACAGAAAAGGGGAATTTTTGTATAACAGTTTCAGGAAAACAGGGCGTTATCCGGAAGTGTTAAAGTTAGTTGCCACCACGCCCGGCGGCGCTTCGCTTGCGCGGGCCTACGGGCAGGGACTTTGTAGGCCGGGTAAGGCGTTAGCCGCCACCCGGCATGATGCCCGGCGGCGCTTCGCTTGCACGGGCCTACGGGCAGAGGTTTTGTAGGCCGGGTAAGGCAATAAAGGGGCGTGAGCCCCTTTATTGCTAGTGTGCCTTACGTTTTCGCATACAGTGGGAGATCAGCCAGATTAAAAGCGTGGTCAAAAGCAGCGATAACAGAGACAACGCAAAAATGTAGCGATCGTACCATTCGGCCTCGGTCAAAAAACCAAATTTATCTGTATAAAGGTCATATAGCCAGATATCGGGCATAACGATACAAACTAACGAATAAACCAGACACAGTAGAGCTAACTCCATCAACCATATCATTACAGTAGTACTGGGTTTCATTAATATACCTGTATGGTGCCAAATGCTTTAAGCTCGGCCGTAATGGGTAAAGAACCTGCGCTTAACAATGCGTGATGGAGGATTTGATAGTGGGAATGATTTGGCAATGTTATGCATCCTTCGCTAATCCCAGAACTGCCTGCGGGATGCAGGCGAAAAGCTCCGCGCTCTACGTTGTCTATAAAAGTTGAATCATCGATAGCCCCGTCGTCCCGGTATAATGCAAACCAAAAGTCCCGGTTTGAACCGCTCTCGAGTTCTTTAAGCATATCGTGCCAGCGGGAGCGAAGCCCTCCACGGGAACGCGTAACAATGAAATATTTTCCAGGCGGCAATGGCCCTTTTTTTTTCATAGCAATAGACTCTGGATTATTTCGGTTGGCACCGGCGTGTCCAGAATAAGCCGGAAAGAAACCAACGCCAGGACAACTTAGAGTAGACATCTGCCCACCATTTAAATGAAATGTACAACGAATCATCTCTCATCCCACGCATCAGAAAAAATAATATTCCCATCGCAATGTTTCCAGGTGATTTTTTCATAGCGCAGGGAGATTGATTCAAGATGATTATGTTTTTCCGTCGAAGGGTTTTTTATATCATGCATGAGAGGGCAAACAGACACGACTTTGACCCCTTCAAGAAACATATTAAAGTACTCTTCTTCCTGCCCGGCATGATTGATCCGGTACCATTTAAACTCGGCGGATTTTAGCGTTTGCCCTCTGGCAACAGCTTTATAAAGATAAGGACTGGAAGAGTCGAACTCTTTCTCAAACACAAGTGCGCTATGGACGCGTGTACCGGTTATCTTTCCAGTATTACTATCCGTAGGTAAATGCAGACCGTGACCAAATCCGAGTATTTCTATACTGCCTTCACGATCGCGGATATCCACAGACCCGCAGATATCCGCTCCTCCGTCGTCCTTTAACCACAAATACGCAGGAATTGCCATCTCAAACTCCTTTTGTCAGCCAGCTTAAAAACAGCCATTACTTAACATCGGATGTTTAATAAAGACCAGGCATATCGTGCCATAGTCATGGCAAATATATTTTGCAGTTATACAAATTAAATCAATTTAAAGGTGTGAGTAAACGTCCCGTGTATTATCTATTTCACGGGACCTCTATTATTTTACGCGTCCCGCCACCCCATCGCCGGTGCTACATGCTTCAGGATCGACTCGATCACATGCACGTTGTACTCCACGCCCAACTGGTTCGGCACCGTCAGTAACAGTGTATCCGCCTCGGCAATCGCTTCGTCATGCTTCAACTGGGCAATCAGCTTGTCTGGCTCGGCGGCATAGCTGCGCCCGAAGATGGCGCGGGTTTTCTCATCCAGATAGCCCACGCTGTCGCTTTCGTTACGGCTGGAGCCGAAGTACATCCGGTCGCGATCGTCCATCAGGGCGAAAATGCTGCGGCTGACCGAGACGCGCGGGGTGCGGGTATGTCCCGCTTCGGCCCAGGCGGCACGGTAGGCGCGGATCTGTTTTGCCTGCTGAATATGGAACGGCTCGCCGGTTTCGTCATCTTTCAGGGTAGAGCTTTGCAGGTTCATCCCGAGCTTCGCGGCCCACACGGCGGTGGCGTTAGAGCCTGCGCCCCACCAGATCCGTTCCCGCAGACCTTCGGCGTGCGGCTCCAGGCGCAGCAGGCCCGGCGGATTAGGGAACATCGGCTGTGGGTTGGGTTTAGCAAACCCTTCGCCACGCAGCACGTCCAGCAGCACTTCGGTGTGATGGCGCGCCATGTCCGACTCGTTTTCGCCCTCCGCGGGCACATAGCCAAAGTAGCGCCAGCCATCGATCACCTGTTCCGGCGAGCCGCGGCTGATCCCCAGCTGTAAGCGTCCGCCAGAGATCAAATCGGCTGAGCCCGCATCTTCCGCCATATAGAGCGGGTTTTCATAGCGCATATCGATTACGCCGGTGCCGATCTCAATCCGGCTGGTTTTTGCGCCAATGGCAGCCAGCAGCGGGAAAGGGGAGGCGAGCTGGCGGGCAAAATGGTGCACCCGGAAATAAGCGCCATCCGCGCCCAGCTCTTCGGCGGCGACCGCCAGATCGATAGACTGCAGCAGCGCGTCAGCGGCGCTGCGGGTGCCGGACTGCGGTGAGGGCGTCCAGTGACCAAATGATAAAAAACCGATCTTTTTCATTCCGGGGATTCCTGATTTCTGAGAAACAACATAACCCTTACTTTACGGATTACCCGATGAGAAGAAATGGCGTTTATTTCACAGATGAGGTCAAAAAATTTGAATGAATTCAGCGGCTCTGCTTGTTTTATGGAAGGATAGTGTAAATACCGCTTGCATCCTTCCATCATTAATGCGTTAATGCTCTTTCGGTTTGAAATCCAAAAATATCTGAAGCAGTTCCTAAAGCAATCTCATCACGTTGTGCCTCTCCACAGTCGCTCCTGGGTTTTATCTTTACGCTCTGATTAGTTTTGTCTCAGACCCTTATTGCCTTTAAGGCCCATTAGTTTTTACGTGTATACGTACAGGAGATTTACATGAGTTCTACTATCCATTTTCGTTGCCCATGCTGTCATGGTTCGCAGTTCCGTACTTCCATTTTCGACGTGTCTGAAAAAAATCCACACGGTGCGAAGTGCATTTTCTGCAAATCTTCCATGATCACCCTCGACCATTTAGCGGCCTCCCGTCATGCCCGCCAGGTCCCGTTTGAGCTGCGCAAGTAATTCAGTCAGGCGCCGTCACGCCTGCTGACATTCCTCTCTCACCTATAACAGTTTATTAATTCTGCCTTTTTTCTCCTGCTGATATACTATGTAACGCAGCAAGGAGAACCCGATGAAAAAATACCAGCGCCTGGCGCAGCAAATCATTTCGCAGATCGACCTGGGCGTCTGGCAGCCCGGCGATAAGCTGCCCTCCCTGCGTGAGCAGGTGACCAGCAGCGGGCTGAGCTTTATGACCGTCGGCCATGCGTACCAGATGCTGGAGAGCCAGGGGCATATTGTGGCGCGCCCGCAGTCGGGGTATTACGTCGCCGCCCGTCCCAGCGGAGAGCAGCCGATGCCGCCCGCGCAGGTGATGCGCGACGAGTCGGTGGATATCAATACCTATATCTTCGATGTGCTGCAGGCCAGCCGCGATCCCGCGGTGGTGCCCTTTGCCTCGGCCTTTCCCGACCCGCGTCTCTTTCCCTTACAGCAGCTGAACCGTTCCCTGGCAAACGTCAGCAAAACCGCCACCGCCATGAGCGTGATCGAGAACCTGCCGCCGGGCAACGTCGATCTGCGCCACGCCATCGCCCGCCGCTATGCCCAACAGGGGATGAACATCTCCCCGGATGAAATTGTGATTACCGCGGGTGCGCTGGAAGCCCTGAACCTCAGCCTGCAGGCGGTCACCGAGCCGGGCGACTGGGTGATTGTGGAGAATCCCTGCTTCTATGGCGCGCTGCAGGCGCTGGAGAGGCTGAAGCTGAAGGCGCTGTCGGTGGCGACCGACGTGCGCGACGGTATCGATCTCAACGCCCTGGCGCAGGCGCTGAACGACTACCCGGTAAAAGCCTGCTGGCTGATGACCAACGCGCAGAACCCGCTGGGCTTTACCCTCAGCGCCGACAAAAAAGCGCAGCTTGTCGCATTACTCGCCCGGCACAACGTCACCCTGATTGAAGATGATGTTTACAGCGAGCTCTATTATGGCCGCGAAAAGCCGCTCCCGGCGAAAGCCTGGGATCGCAGCGACATGACCCTGCACTGCTCCTCCTTCTCCAAATGTCTGGTGGCCGGGTTCCGCATTGGCTGGGTCGCCGCCGGGAAACATGCCCGCCGCATCCAGCAGCTTCAACTGATGAGCACCTTGTCCACCAGTTCGCCCATGCAGCTGGCGCTGGTGGATTATCTCGCCACCAAACGTTACGACGCTCATCTCAGGCGCCTGCGCCGCACCCTGGCTGAGCGCAAGCAGCAGGCGTGGCAGGCGCTGCTGCGCCATCTGCCCAATGAGGTGAAAATTCACCACAGCGACAGCGGCTATTTTTTATGGCTGGAGCTGCCCGCGCCGCTGGACGCCGGTGAGCTCAGCGCCCGGGCGCTGAAGCACCACATCAGCATTGCGCCAGGCAAAATGTTCTCCACCTCCGATACCTGGACGCCATTTTTCCGCTTTAATACCTCGTGGGCCTGGGGAGAGCGGGAGGAGCAGGCGGTGAACCAGTTAGGGCAAATAATTAGCGGGATGTTAAAAACGCAAAAATAAGTTTTTCTCGCTATTGATCGTAGCCGCTAAATAATCATTTCTTATCCCCTTAATCACGCCGCAATTAATTTGCGGCGTTTTTTATTATCGCTCATAGGAAATATGCATAACCTCTTCGCCTGCTAACCCCTTGTCTATAATCCAGTTACCGGGGAATGCGCCCCCGGTCACAACCTGGCGAAATTTCTCAGGCCTGCCGGGTGCGCTGCAATGGCGCGGTCTACGTTTAATTAAGGAGATATTCTACCGGCACGGCTGCCTTCTGATTTCATTACGACAGGAGTAATACGTATGAGCAAAACATTTGCCCGTAGCAGCCTGTGCGCGCTCGGCATGACTATTTTGACTGCGCAAGCGGCAGAGCCGCCAAAAGAGATCGGCAATGGCGAAGGTCGTCTGGATATCATTGCCTGGCCGGGCTATATCGAACGGGGCGAGACCGATAAAAACTACGACTGGGTCACCCAGTTTGAAAAAGAGACCGGCTGTAAAGTTAACGTCAAAACCGCCGCGACATCCGATGAGATGGTGAGCCTGATGGCGAAGGGCGGATACGATCTGGTGACCGCCTCCGGCGACGCCTCTCTGCGCCTGATCATGGGCAAACGCGTTCAGCCCATCAACCCGGACCTGATCCCCAACTGGAAAACCCTCGACCCCAGGATCGTCAAAGGGGAGTGGTTCAACGTTAACGGCAAGGCCTACGGCACGCCCTATCAGTGGGGGCCAAACCTGCTGATGTACAACACCAAAACCTTCCCGACCCCGCCTGATACGTGGGGCGTGGTGTTTAAAGAACAGACCCTGCCGGACGGCAAATCCAACAAAGGGCGCGTGCAGGCCTACGATGGGCCGATCTACATTGCCGATGCGGCGCTCTATGTCAAAGCCACCCAGCCAGATCTGGGCATCACCGATCCCTACCAGTTGACGGAAGCGCAGTACACGGCGGTGTTAAACGTGCTGAAAGATCAGCATGCACTCGTGCACCGCTACTGGCACGACACGACGGTGCAGATGAGTGACTTCAAAAACGAAGGGGTGGTGGCTTCCAGCGCCTGGCCCTATCAGGCCAACGCCCTCAAAGGCGAGAATCAGCCGATAGGCACCGTCTTCCCGAAAGAGGGGGTGACAGGGTGGGCGGATACCACGATGCTGCACGCCGATGCCAAACACCCGATGTGCGCCTATAAGTGGATGAACTGGTCCCTGACGCCAAAAGTGCAGGGCGATCTGGCGGGATGGTTCGGTTCCCTGCCAGTGGTGGCAGAAGGCTGTAAAGCCAGCACTCTGCTCGGCGATAAAGGCTGTGAAACCAACGGCTACACCTATTTCGACAAGATCCTGTTCTGGAAAACCCCTGTCGCCAACGGTGGCAAATTTGTCCCTTACAGCCGCTGGGTTCAGGACTATATCGCCATCATGGGCGGTCGTTAAGCGCAGGGAGCGGAATATGACCTACGCAGTAGAGTTTAACGATGTCTCCCGCCTGTATGGGGATGTGCGTGCGGTGGATGGGGTAACGATCCGGATCCGTGACGGGGAGTTTTTCTCCATGCTGGGGCCTTCGGGCTCCGGCAAAACCACCTGCCTGCGCCTGATTGCCGGTTTCGAACAGCTGAGCGGCGGCGCTATATCTATCTTTGGCAAAGACGCCAGCGAACTCCCTCCCTGGGAGCGCGACGTCAATACCGTCTTTCAGGACTATGCCCTGTTTCCCCATATGACTATCCTCGAGAACGTGGCCTACGGGCTGATGGTGAAGGGGATCAACAAATCTACCCGCCAGGCCCAGGCCCGCGAGGCGCTGGAGAAGGTCGGCCTCAGTTTTGCCGAAGCGCGCAAGCCTTCCCAGCTCTCCGGGGGCCAGCGTCAGCGGGTGGCGATTGCCCGGGCGCTGGTCAATCAGCCCCGTGTTCTGCTGCTGGACGAACCCCTCGGCGCGCTGGATCTCAAGCTGCGGGAGCAGATGCAGTTTGAGCTGAAAAAACTGCAGCAGGAGCTGGGCATCACCTTTATTTTCGTCACTCACGATCAGGGGGAAGCACTGTCGATGTCTGACCGGGTGGCGGTCTTTAACAACGGGCGAATCGAGCAGGTGGATACCCCGCGGGAGCTCTATCTGCGTCCGCGCACCCCGTTCGTCGCCAGCTTCGTTGGCACCTCGAACGTCTTTACCGACGCCACCGCCCGGCGCGTCTGCGGCATGGCCGGTAGCTACTCCCTGCGTCCGGAGCATATTCGTCTGGACGGGCAGGGTGAAATTCAGGTGCTGGGCCAGGTGCAGGCGGTGCAGTTTCAGGGGGCGGCGACCCGTTACGAGCTGCGGCTTGCCGAGGGGGAGAAACTGCTGGTGAGCCAGGCCAACCTGACCGGCTCCGCGCTGGCCCCGGGGGTTGAGGCCGGGCAGCAGGTGACCGCCTCGTGGGCGCGCGACGCTATGGTGCCGCTGCATGAGGAGAGGTGAAATGGAGATGAGCGTTTCGCCGCCACCGGCTTCGCACGGCCTGTCGGGACGTCTGTCGGCGCTGTTCTGGCGCAGGCCGTCGTTGGGGCTGTTTTTACTCCTGCTCGGGCCGCTGATGTGGTTTGGCATTGTCTATCTCGGGTCGCTGTTCACCCTGCTGTGGCAGGGATTCTACACCTTCGATGACTTCACCATGGCGGTCACGCCGGATCTGACCTTCGCCAACATCCGCGCGCTGTTTAATCCCGCCAACTACGACATCATCCTGCGTACCCTGACGATGGCGATTGCCGTCACCATCGGCAGCGCGATTCTGGCCTTCCCGATGGCCTGGTATATGGCGCGCTACACCCACGGAAAGTGGAAAGCCTTCTTCTATATCGCGGTGATGCTGCCGATGTGGGCCAGCTATATCGTCAAGGCCTACGCCTGGACGCTGCTGCTGGCCAAGGATGGCGTGGCGCAGTGGTTTCTCAGCCATATGGGGCTGGAGCCGCTGCTCACCTCGCTATTGACGGTGCCGGGCGTGGGAGGCAGTACGCTCTCCACCTCCGGGTTGGGGCGCTTTCTGGTATTCGTCTATATCTGGCTGCCGTTTATGATCCTGCCGGTGCAGGCGGCGCTGGAGCGTCTGCCGCCGTCACTGCTGCAAGCCTCAGCCGATCTCGGCGCCCGGCCGCGGCAGACCTTCCGCTATGTCGTGCTGCCCCTGGCGATCCCGGGCATCGCGGCCGGGTCGATCTTCACCTTCTCCCTGACGCTGGGCGACTTCATCGTGCCGCAGCTGGTGGGGCCGCCGGGCTACTTTATCGGCCAGATGGTCTACTCCCAGCAGGGGGCGATTGGCAATATGCCCATGGCGGCGGCCTTCACCCTGGTGCCGATTGTTCTCATTACCCTCTATCTGGCGTTCGTGAAACGTCTGGGAGCGTTTGATGCACTCTGAACGCGCACCGCTGTTTCTGAAAATCGCCACCTGGGGCGGGGTGATCTTCCTCCACTTTCCGCTGCTGATTATTGCCATCTATGCTTTTAATACCGAGGACGCGGCGTTCAGTTTTCCGCCACAGGGGCTGACGCTGAAGTGGTTCAGTGCCGCGGCGACGCGCAGCGACATTATTGAAGCTGTGACGTTGTCACTGAAAATCGCGGCTTTGTCGACGGCCATTGCGCTGGTGCTGGGCACTCTGGCGGCCGCGGCGCTATGGCGGCGGGAGTTCTTTGGCAAGAACGCGGTATCGCTGATGCTGATCCTGCCCATCGCCCTGCCGGGGATCATCACCGGTCTGGCGCTGCTGACGGCGTTCAAGACCATTAATCTGGAGCCTGGTTTCTTCACCATCATCCTCGGTCACGCCACGTTTTGCGTGGTGGTGGTGTTCAATAATGTGATTGCCCGTTTCCGGCGCACCTCCTGGAGCCTGGTTGAAGCCTCGATGGATTTAGGCGCTAACGGCTGGCAAACCTTCCGCTACGTGGTGCTGCCCAATCTGGGGTCGGCGCTGCTGGCGGGGGGTATGCTGGCGTTCGCCCTGTCGTTCGATGAGATTATCGTGACGACCTTTACCGCCGGACATGAGCGCACGTTACCGCTGTGGCTGTTAAACCAGCTTGGGCGTCCGCGCGATGTACCGGTAACAAACGTGGTGGCACTGCTGGTTATGCTGGTGACCGCCATTCCCATTCTGGGGGCCTGGTGGCTGACCCGCGACGGCGAAAACGTAGCCGGAAGCGGGAAATAACCTTGACTGAAACAGGACAAAGCTATGCAAACTCAACTGCTGATTAATGGTGAACTGGTCAACGGCGAAGGGGAAAAGCAGCCGGTCTATAACCCTGCCACCGGCGAGGTGCTGCTGGAGATCGCCGAGGCCTCTCCCGCCCAGGTGGACGCAGCCGTGCAGGCCGCGGACCGCGCGTTTGCCAGCTGGGGGCGGACCACGCCAAAAAGCCGCGCCGAGTGTCTGCTGAAGCTGGCGGACACCATCGACGCTCAGGCCGACACCTTAGCCCAGCTGGAGTCGCAGAACTGCGGCAAACCGCTGCACTGCGTGATGGGGGATGAGATTCCGGCGATTGCCGACGTGTTCCGCTTCTTTGCCGGGGCGGCGCGTACCCTGCATGGTTCGGCGGCAGGAGAATATCTGGAAGGGCACACCTCCATGATCCGCCGCGACCCGGTTGGCGTTGTCGCGTCCATTGCACCGTGGAACTATCCCCTGATGATGGCGGCGTGGAAGCTGGCGCCCGCGCTGGCGGCCGGTAACTGCGTGGTGCTGAAACCGTCTGAAATCACGCCGCTCACCGCCCTGAAGCTGGCGGAGCTGGCAAAAGATATCTTCCCGGCCGGGGTCATTAACGTGCTGTTTGGCCGGGGTAAAACCGTGGGCGACCCGCTGACCGGGCACGAAAAGGTGCGCATGGTGTCGCTCACCGGCTCTATCGCCACTGGCGAACATATCATCG
Source organism: Leclercia sp. GHBNCSD (assembly GCF_055805075.1). Lineage (NCBI taxonomy): Bacteria > Pseudomonadati > Pseudomonadota > Gammaproteobacteria > Enterobacterales > Enterobacteriaceae > Leclercia > Leclercia sp. GHBNCSD. The sequence goes on from NZ_JBQVYO010000001.1 coordinate 4,200,491, forward strand.
GCCATACCGCCTCGACGATTAAGCGCACCCATATGGAGCTGGGCGGCAAAGCGCCGGTGATTGTCTTTGACGATGCCGATCTCGACGCGGTGGTGGAGGGAGTACGCACCTTCGGCTTCTACAACGCCGGGCAGGACTGTACCGCCGCCTGTCGTATCTACGCCCAAAAAGGGATATACGCCGCGCTGGTGGAAAAACTGGGGGCCGCGGTCGCCAGCCTGAAGATCGGCGATCCGAATGACGAGAGCACCGAACTGGGTCCGTTAAGCTCCCAGGCGCATCTCGACCGGGTGTGCAAAGCGGTGGATGAGGCGAAAGCCCTGGGACATGTACAGGTGATCACCGGCGGCAGCAAGCACGACGGTAAAGGTTACTGGTTCCAGCCCACCGTGCTGGCAGGGGCGAGGCAGGAAGATGCCATCGTCCAGCGGGAGGTGTTTGGTCCGGTGGTGAGCGTGTCGCCATTCGACGACGAAGAGGAGGTGCTGAACTGGGCCAACGATTCGCAGTATGGGCTGGCCTCTTCCGTGTGGACCCAGGATGTGGGCCGCGCGCACCGCGTCAGCGCCCATCTCCAGTACGGCTGCACCTGGGTTAACACTCACTTTATGCTGGTGAGCGAAATGCCCCACGGCGGGATGAAAATGTCAGGCTACGGCAAGGATATGTCGGTGTATGGTCTGGAAGACTACACCGTGGTTCGTCATATCATGTTTAAGCACTGATCTGTGCCCAGCGCCGGTTACTGCACGGTAACCGGCGCGCAATAATATATTTTATTGAATACATTAACTTAGAAATATATTTTGCTGCCCCTTATCTCAGGGGGAAAATATATCGTTTGGTTTTATAAAATATTTCCTAAATAAAATTTTGAGCGGGCCGATAGAGTAGTCAGACCAGACAAACGGCCCTGTTCATCATGCTTGCAATTAATCATAACGAGATTGCCGGGCTCTCGCTTAAGTCCCGGAAAGCAAACACGACGATGCTTTCTCAAACCATTGAACGCCTGTCATCCGGCTTGCGTATCAATAGCGCGAAGGATGACGCGGCCGGGCAGGCCATTGCCAACCGGATGTTTTCAAATATCAATGCGGATAGCGTTATCTCCCGCGGGCTCGATGACGCCATAAGCCTGGCGCAGACGGCGGAAGGGAGCCTGAGCGATATCGGGAATATGCTGATTAAAGCCAAAAGCCTGGCGATCCAGGCGGCGAACGGCACCCTGTCGCCGTCTGACCGGGAGAGTATCAACCAGGAGTATCAGCAGATCCTGGCGACCATTACCCAGGTCTCGGAGCAGACTGAGATCTTCGGTCAATATCCGCTGGCGACCGATAAGCCGGTATTACCGCCGCAATTAATCGGCGACGTACCGCCGTTAAACAACAAATTCCCGCTAGCCGGAACCGATTATTCATTCAGTTCTGGAATTATTCCGCTGGCCTATATTCCGGCCGGGTCGACGAATATCACCATTACCATTGATTCGCTGGGTCTGGATGACGATCTACAGTTATTTACCCGGGATGGAAAACATCTCGCCGGGACACCTTTATCCGGCCCTGATGCGGATTATACCTGGGTCAGCCGCGGCATCACTGATGGCACCAAAGCCACCGCATCGGTACTGACGGCTAAAAACGGTTTTAGCAGCGGGGCGGTCTATGACGATAGCCAGCTAATTGAGGGCGGCCCGAGCTGGAGCCTCAGCGGGGAATCGCTTAACTATAACGGGATGACCATTACCTACAGCGGCGATGGCGATCGCTATGAAGATAAAGCGATTGGCGCCTGGAACGACGGGGCTAACGGTTCGAACCGCATCGAACGCATGACGCTGGATACCGTCTCCGAAGATCTGCTGGTGATGGTGGTGGGGAGCGGCTCCTTTACCAGCAACATTACCTGGGGAACCTTGCCGACGCCGACAATGACCCCGGCGGTTCCGCCGAAGCAGAGCCGTCCCATAGAGGTGGTGACCAGCGCCAATTTTGGGGAGCAGATGCAAACCACCACCATCGAGCCGACCCCGACGGATTTAAAGACGCTGCAGCTGGAAAATAGCGATATGGCCTCCGAGGCGGGGGCCAGAAAATGTATGGGATTACTGGATGCCGCGCTGGAGAAAGTGAGCAGCTATCGTGGGCAGTATGGCGCAATGATGAACCGGTTTGAATCCAGCAAAGCGGTGCTTTCACAGCAGGGTGTGGCGATGCAGGCCGCCCGCAGCCGCATCCAGGATGCCGACTATGCCGCCGAGGCCAGCCAGCTTGCCCGGGCGCAGATCCTGGCGCAGAGCCAGAATGCGGCCCTGAAAATGGCGAATCAGGCGCCGCAAACGGTGCTTGAACTGCTCAAAATGTAAGAAGGGAGCGGCAAACTACCAGCCGCACACCTCGTGCTCGTTTTCCGTGTCGTAGGCGCGCACGGTGTTCACCAGCTCTTTCACCACGTCGGCAGCGACATCCGGGACGAGCAGCTCCATGGGGGCATCCGTCTCGTAATCCACCGACACCCCATTGCTGTTATTGGTGACGGTAACGGTATACGTTGCTTTGCCCATGACGTTACTCCTTGTGAGTATTAACGACTTTACCCAAGCCTGCGCCATTCAGCGTCACCTCAGGGTCGGCAAAAAAGTCGATATTGAACACGGTGTCCTCGGTCATGAGTTCGATACGATGCCATTTTTGCGGCGGGGAAATACCGAAACTTCCGGCTTCAATCAACAGCTCCATATCAGATTCGGTGGCGTCGCCGTCCGGAAATCCAAAATATTTTACGGCGCCTTGCATCACGGACAGACGGCCATAGATGCCTGCTTTGGTGTTGTGATGGGTGAAAAGCGCGGCAGGTGCAGTCTCTTTAGTCCAGAAGGGAGTGGCACGGGTATGCACAAAATTGGCAGGAATACGTAACATCGTTAGCTCCTCAGGCGTGAGAACGCCCGGCAAATTTTAGAACCTCGGGTTCAACAAAAAAATCGATATTAAAGAGGGTATCGTCACTCATCAGCTCGATGTGATGCCAGCGTTCAGGCGGGAAAACAGCAAAATGGCCGCTTTCAATGATCAATGTGGTGTCCGGATCGGGTGACGTTTCATCGGTATAACCCAGATAACGCACGGCACCCTGCATCACGCTAAGACGCGGATAAACGCCGGGACGGGTGCCGGTATCCAGATGACGCTTAAAAATGGCCGGCGGGGCAGTCTCTTTGTTCCAGAACGGTGTGGAACGGGTGTGAATAGAGTGTTGCGGAATACGCAGCATAACGTCCTCCCTGTGGATGAGGTCATTACAGCTCGGGTGATGGCTATTTTGTATCATAAATTGCATTTTAAATGCAACTTTAAAGGGGGGGCTTTTTCCAGGCTATACTTATCTACGCCGAAGGCCACAAAGGAGAGTCTGATGCTACAAGTCGATAAAGACAAATCCCGCAAAGTACCCGATTCGGGTAACAAAAAGCCTCAACCGGTTAAGAAGTAGAACCGGACTTCCAGGGCCGCAAAATGCGGTCCTGGTCAGCGTTTGTCCCGCCAGCTCCCGCCAAAAAGTTGTAGCAAAATATACCTAACTGTTATTACCACGCAAAAACTGTGGATAATGTGTAACAAAAATACTTGATCCATATCAACATATGTCGCATATTGCGCGCGGTTATTGAACAGCACATTGGGTATTTGAAATGACGTTGTATCAAAAGATGTTAATGTTTTACGCCGTCATGGCGGCCATCAGCGCGCTTATCACCTGGTTTCTCTCTAAAGATCGCAAACGTATCCGCTTCCTGAGCGCCTTTCTGGTGGGCTCCACCTGGCCGATGAGTTTTCCGGTTGCGCTGCTGATTTCGCTTTTCTGACAACGCCCCCCGTTTTACGTTACGGCGATAGCATTCCTCTTTGATGAGCTGTATAAAAACACAGTCGTCTGAAAAGGAGTGCTTATGAACAGCTTTTATTCGCAACAGGCCCGTTGCCTGGTGCGTTGGCAGGAACTGCCCGGGAAGGGGGAACCGCTGGTCTTCATCCACGGTCTCGGCTGCGCCTCTTCCTACGAGTATCCCCGGATAGTTTGCGACCCTCAGTTCGGCTCCCGCCGGGCTATTCTTATCGATCTCCCCGGTAGTGGTTACAGTGATAAACCGGAAGCTTATACCTATCAGACCTCAGCGCAGGCGCAGGTGGTCATCGAACTGCTCAACCATTTAGCCCTAACCTCATTCTGGTTATATGGCCACAGCATGGGCGGCAGCATAGCAATAGAAACGGCTGAACTGGCCGGGGATCGTCTGTCAGGATTGATCGTGTCTGAACCCAATTTTCATGCTGGCGGGGGCATGTTCAGCCGGGGTATCACTGCTCAGACGGAGGAGGAGTTTGTCAGTGCCGGTTATCAGGCCATGCTGTCGGCGGAAACCTCACCCTGGAAGGGTTGCCTCCAAAGCACTGCCCCCTGGGCAGTGTGGCGCGGAGCAACGAGCCTGGTTAATGGGGTACAGCCCAGCTGGAGCGAGCGCTATTTGCAGCTGAGTTGCCCGATATGGCTGATTTTTGGCGAGCTTTCGCTGCCGGATACCGATCTGGATGAGATGCGCCAGCAGGGTGTCGCAGTGAAAATGATCCCTGATGCTGGACATTCGATGTCGTGGGAGAACCCGTCAGCGCTGGCGAAGGCGTTGTTCGACTGTATGCATCAGGAATAGCGATCCGTCTATGATGAGCCGCAGGGTTGCAGGACAGTGCCATCAAACGTCTGTTTCAGACTAACAAGATCTGCAACGCTCTGCGATCGGCATGGGTAATATCATGCGGCTGCTCTCCCAGACGGATTAAGCGTGGCGCAGGGCTGTTAACCACTGTTTGTAGGCCGGGCAAACGCAGTGCCGCCCGGCGCAACACTGCCGGGTGGCGGCTTCGCCTTACCCGGCCTAAAAAACCCGACCCGAAAGCCTGAAGGAATAAGCTGAGGGCCACCGCGAAGCGGCGATTTTCTTGCCGGGAGCCGGGATTGTTAAGGGGGCGGCGATAGCCCCCTTAACACGTTCACGAGTGACGCGGTTTACAGAGAAGCAAGGAAAGTATGGTGAACGGAAGCACCGCCACTGCCGCATATTCCCCTCACCCCACCGAGACAAGCCTGGAATGAGGGGGGTACAGACCGCTCCTGTACCCAGTGTTACCGGCTAAAGTTCTTGCACCGTATCAGGCGAGCAAAGCCTGCAACGCTCTGCGATCGTCATGGGTAATATCATGCGGATGCTGATACCCGATGTTATCAATCGCCTGGGTATAGAGCGCCACCAGCCAGTCATAGACATAGGCCGTGGCTGCATGCACCGGCTGCTCTCCCAGACGGGTCAAGCGTGGCGCAGTGCTGTTAACCACAGGCGTGACAAACACCGGCTGCCCTTTGCGGATGCGGCTGGCCGGGCGGGCGGAAGCTGGTGTCTGAGCGTAGCCGACCCATCCCACAAAATTGCCGAGTGCGGCATGCAGCTGTGCAGCGCTGCTTTTATCGGTATCAACAATCTTTTTCAGCTGCGCCAGCAGATTCAGACGATAGCTGGCAATCACCAGCACATCGCCAATCTGCTGCAGGATCGCGGTATCCAGCCCCAGACGGCTGGCGACGGCTTCATCCCGGCTCCACTGGCGCAGATGGTTGATCCACACCTGATGGGCCAGACGCGCTTTGTCCGTCGGCTGCAACATTTCATCGCTATCCTGGGCGCTGTCGGCAAACAGGTCGATGGTATCGGTAAACAGGCCGTTAACCTGCTCTTCGCGCGGCTGTTGCACGGCGAGCAGCGTCTCAAAGGCGCGCAGCGGCGGGAGTAATCCCTCCAGCAGCTCGCCGTGACGGGCGGCGCTCCCCTGCAGGGCACGCACCATCGCTTCGGCGGTGCCGCGCTGGGCGTCAGGATCCTGAGTCAGCGGGGCCAGATACCCCCGCATCAGCTGATGCAGTTCCCGCTGATGCTGCTGGCGTAACCCCTGCAAACGCGTCTCGCGCTGGGCGGGCAGCGTCGCCTGGGATAACCACTCAATCACCCGCTGCATACTGCTGCTGTCCAGCGCCTGCAACGTTCCCCAGTGCTGGCCGGGTTTGCCGAGCAGCTGTTGCACCGCTTCGTCGAGGTTGGAACGGCGGGTAAAGCGCGCATCCTGGGGCGTAATCGCCCACACCAGCCCTGGCAGGGCGGCATCGTCGCCCTGCTGGGTCGCTTTCACCCAGTTAAGCAACATTTTCGCGGTGCGGGCGGTCTGGCCGTGATGGGCAGTGGCATTGCAGATCACCAGGACATCCGGCTGCAGCTGCTGGCGATAGTGCTCCAGCAGCCACTGCAGTTTCGCCTGGGCCAGCGGTGAATCGGGCTGCGCTGACGGGGCCGGAATATCAATAATATCCACTCCGGCCAGCGCGCTATTTTCTACCGGCAGGATCAGCTCCCGGGTGAGCAGGGCCAGCACGTCCAGCGGGATGCTGATGGCGTTAAGCAGCTCGCCGTTGTGCAGCGGGTGCAGTACCGCCTGCTGGACCTCCGGCAGGGCGATATCACCCCGGGTGAGGAACCCTTCGGTCGGCAGGCCAAAATTATCCACCAGCAGGCTCAGCGGCGCGGCCAGCGCCTGGGCGTGGCTGGTCTGGTGCAGAATTTGCGCCAGCTTGAGCCACTGCTGGGTCAGCTCCTGCTGTTCGCCCCACAGTAAGGACCAGACGCTTGCGCGGGTACTCAGATCCAGCGACGGCAGCAGCAGGGCAAACTGATGCCACAGGGCATCGTCCATCTGCTGGGCGGCGGCGGGCACCGTGTCGCGCCAGTAGCGGGCGATAGTGCCGACGTCGGCGGCGGTGATCCCCGGTACGCTCTGAGGCTGGCGCAGGGCGCGCCATTTCTCCAGACGCGCCTCGATAACGGATTTATCCACCGCCGGGAGCGTGGCGCGGGCCAGAAACACCTGCACCAGTTCAGCTTCGGTGAGCAGGCTCAGGCGCAGCGGAAACGCGTCATCGGCCACCTCCGTTGCGGTGGGGGTAAAGCGCAACGCCATGTTGGTCAGGGCGTGGCCGGGATTGATGTGCGAAAAGTAGTCAAAGGTTCGCTGGCCGACAATCACGTTCATTCGCTGATTGTCGCTGCCGCACAGGGTGGCGAGCAGGTGGGCTTTCGCCGCCTGGGAGTGACCATATAACCCGATGGTGCTCCCGGCGCTCAGCGCCCGCTGAATAGCCTTTTCCCGCGCGTCGGCAACCGCCAGTCTCGCCAGCAGGGCATCGGCGTCATTGTCGAGGAGCGGGGCGTGCTGACGCGTTGCGTTGATCCACCCGATTAATGCCTGAGTCGTGGTCGTCGTGGCTCTCATTTCAGGTATACGCTCCCGCTGTCGATCCAGTAATGGCTACCGCTGTGTCGGCGATCGGCCAGAGTATTCAGTTTAAAGGTCAGGGCATCGGCCGGGACCGGCGTACCGTCCTGCAGCCAGGCATCGCTCAGCTCAAAGGCTTCCGGACCATCCTGTTTATTGCCGCCGCAGAGCTTCAGGCGCACGTTAAGCACCCCGTCTCCGGCAATGGATTTCGCCAGCTCCGCCGAGTTAATGCTCAGGGTATAGAGCGGGGTGGCAGGCCAGCGGGCGTTCGCCAGCTGACGGAAGCCCAGCGTCACATTGCCGCGCAGCGGGAAGTGCAGGCGTGTATCCAGCTTCGCCCCCGGCTTGTCGAGGTCGATATCCTGATACCAGACGTTCTCCTCGCGCAGGGTATTTACCGTGTTATCCAGTACCCCGAGGTAGCGCACCGTGGAGTAAGCGCCGATATCGGCCGCCTTAAAGTTAAAGCGCGGCAGGCGCAGATCCAGCGCCAGGCTACAGAGCATCGCCCCAACCGCCGCGGTGGATTTCGGATTGCCAATGCGCCCCTGCTGGCTGAACGGATACCACTCATGTACCCGGTATTTGTCCAGCCACACCATCCGGCTGACCGGCACCGGCTGCAGATGGCGGATCAGCGCCTGAACGCCAGGCAGACAGCCAGGACGCCCGGTGATCAGCAGAATATCGCAGGCATAGTGGGAGATCGCCTCTGCCACCGCATGCAGCGGTGCTGCCAGGGTAAAGTGTCCGGCCAGCATCGCGTCCTGCATTTCGCGGAAGTTAACGTGCAGCGGGACGGCAAACAGGTCGAACGGTGCCGACCCGGCTGGCAGGGCGTGCTCGATGGCCTGTTGCAGGTAGTTCATCACGTTGCGCGTCGGCTTGCGGGTCAGCAGATCGCCAAAGGTGGCGTGCAGTCCGTCGAGCGGATCGTCAACGTCGCTGGCTTCCCAGGCGGCGAGGATCGCATGTCCAATCGGCATAAACAGCTGTAAAGCCGTCTGCTGGCGCAGCACCGCCTGGGTGTCGATGCGCCCGGAGTCGCCAAACAGCGAGGCCATCAGCAGAGACGCGTCGGCAATGCCCGATTTCTGCAGCTGGGTTTGCAGGGCGGGCAGCACGTAGCGCTGGATCACATCCAGCAGCGTGTCATCCCCTGCGATCTTAAAGCCTTCGCGGAACAGCAGCTGCGGGGCGATCTTGACGTTACTGCCCGAACCGTCGTCGAGCTGGTAATGGGTGATGGCCATATCGGTGGTGCCACCGCCGATATCAATCGAGGCGACGCGCAGGGCCCGGCCCGGCTGACAACCCGGCTCCGGCTCGCGATCCGGGCGGGCAAGGGCGGCGAAAAAGGCTTCGGTCTGACCGTTGTAATGGGAGATGGCCTCGTTATAGAGCCACACTAACTGGCCGCAGCTGGCCTCATCCCACTCCATCTGGATTTCCGGCACCGGCACCACGCTTTTCTCCTGCTGTTTACGGCTGGAGAAGTCCTCATCCTGCGGGTGCCAGCCCATCGCTTTCCAGACGATGGCGATGGCTTCAAACATACGGCGGCGGAAAATCTCGCGCTCCTGCTTCGGCATCGCCGACGGCAGGGTGAGGATCAGGGTGCGCAGCTGGCGCGGTGACGCCGGGAAGCCCAGACGCAGACGGGTGGCGACGCTGTTGATCTGCCCCAGCGCCTGCGCCAGCAGCTCGCAGAGCATGTGGGTCATCAGGGTGCTACGGCTGTACTGCGGGGAGAAGACCGGCAGACGTTCATCCTGCGGTAGGGTGAACAGCGGCTGGCCGTCATCGTTCATCAGGTTCATCAGCGGGAAGGCGGTCGCCAGCGGTTCGCGCTGGGTTTTGCTGTTCATCTGGCTGAAACGCCAGTCCTGTACCACCGGGGTTTCATCCCACAGGTAGCGGCGCGGGCTGGAGATACCGCTGTTGCCTTCGGTGCCCAGCCGCTGGGTAGCGAGCTTGCGCGCCTCGTCGCCGACGCGCACGATAGAGGGCCAGACAAAGGCGTCTTCGCGGCCGCTCTCCACCGAGAAGTGCTGCTTGCCGAAGCGGGCTTCGGAAAACTCCAGGCGGCTGGTAAACAGCGGCTCGTTGAGGAACTGCGGCTCGCTTAACGAGCGCACCTGTAGCTCGGCGGTCTGGCGCAGGCCGTCGTTGGCGTCGCCGTGATCTTCAATGATCACCCCGCAGGTATGGGTGTTGCCGACATCGAGGATCAGATCCACCGGGATAGCCGGGGTGCTGAGGGTGTGGGTGACAAATTTGACTTCCGGCACCGTGAGCTGTTCGCCCAGCATCGCCAGAATGTTCAGCCAGTGCGCCTGGTATTCAAAATTGCGCATCGCCAGCTGTAAATCGCGCTCGGCGCGGTTCTCCACGCCGGTGGCGTACTGGGTGAAGGCTTCCCGCAGCCAGCCGTCAATCCAGGTCTGGTCGAGGAAGTTCGCCACCTCGTCGTCGCGCCAGGCCAGCGCGAAACGGGTGCCGTTGAGAATGTCGTTCTCCACCGGTGAAAGGGCGCTGGTGGCGTGGGCGGCGATCTGGCTGTCCAGCGCCAGGGTCACGCGGTGGCTGTTTCCGGCGTTATCCGGGGTCTCCAGCTTACGCACCTGCACGCGGGCCCAGTTGTCCGGGCCTTCAACGAAGGTGCGCGGCGGGTTAAAGCGCAGGAACGGCACCGGCAGCCAGACACCGTCGAGCACCGCCAGCGACTGCTGAAGCGGAATGGTGCTTTCGGGTTTCACCACTTCTGGCTGTCCGCCGTTGGTGGCGGGCAGGGTATAGCGGCCATTCACCAGATCAAAATCGAGGCGCAGCAGGGGGCCGTTGGCGGTTTTACGCACAAACCGCCCGCTCTGGGCGGAGTCCTGCGGCGTCAGGCCAAAATCAAGAAACTGTACGCCGCTGTTCGCAATCAGCGTCACGCTCTGTTTGTAGTCGCAAAGGTTTACCAGCATAGGATCACGCACCTGCCTTCCTGAATGTCAATGGAACCACGGTCTTCGCGTCGTAGCGCGCGCTGCATTCCGCCACATCACTGGTGCCGGCCTTACAGGTAATTTCCGGCATCGGGTAGCGCGAGCCGTCAGCGCAGCGGGCATGGCCCCGGGTTTTGATCAGCAGCTCGCCGTTGCTGTGCAGCCCGGAGAAGACCTCCACGCGGCAGACCACGTTGTCGCCGTGCACCACGCGGGCAGTGCCTTTGTTGTTCTGGATTTGATAGCGCAGTGAAGGCGGCTTGCCGGTGATCGGATCGGTGACATCCAGCATGACCCGCCAGCTACCGTTGAGAAAACGGGTTGAACCGGCTTTCACCTGCCCGGCGTCCATGACCAGCGCATCTTTCGGGATGGCGGCAATCACCACCGGTTCCGCAGGGGCTGGCTCTTCGGCTTTAACGGCCACCACTTCAGCCTGATGCAGCGGCAGATTCAGTGGCAGAGGCTCAACCGCGGCAACGGGTTTGGGCTCAATCGCCACCGGGGCAGCAACAGCGGTTTTGACCGGCTCGGCGACAGGTGCCTGTTTCGGCCACAGCAGCGGGGCGGCAACGGCGGCCACCACCACGGCGGCAACCGGCAGCGGCCACAGCGGAACGCGACGTTTTTTCGCCTGCACCACCGGCGCGGCAGGCTCCGGTTTTGGCTCTGGCTCGCTGGCGCTCATTACCGGCGCGGACTGCGCTTCGTAGAGGTCATTGGCGGTGATCTTCACCGTCGCCGGGGCGGCAACCAGCGGTTCATCGGCTTTTTCGAAAACGATGGCCGGGGCCGTTTCAGGCTCGGGGTCGGGCTCAGCCACCGGCGCGGGCATCGGGTCCGGCAGCAGCGAGGCGCGCAGGCAGTCGAGAATATCCTCCCGCGCGTTTTCATTGAGGTTCACAAAACCCCAGAAGGTGATCACCGGCTTGCCATCAACCAGGAAGAGGAAGTTTTCACCGGGGAACTGAAATGCTTTGGAAAGCAGGGAACCAAACAGCTGCTGGGCGGTTTTTGGCGACTGAAGCGATTTTTTGCTCAGGGATTCGACACTCGACAGGGTGCCTTCCAGCAGGCGCAGCGCCCGAAAACGCGCATCTTCATCGGCGGCTTTCCAGCTTTTAACGGCGCCCTCAACCGGTGAGTACCAGTCCACCCGGTCGCCCTCGTCATTGACCTGCGGAATGGCAAGGCAATCGACAATGGCTTGCTGTTTGCGCAGACGCAGCGCCTCACGGATTTGCAATGCTGATTCAAAAACGGCCTGTCCGCCGCCGCCAACGGCCTGAAAATCATCCAGATTGCCGCTGCGTAAAAGGGTTTTTGCCACGATTTGGTCCCATAGACTTTTTCACGCGTCTACTTTACGAAATCTGCCGGCAAACAAACGGCAGAAGAGACGGCAAAAGGGGCGATTTCTTGCAGCATTGCGGCGGTCGAAAGTGCTTGACGTTGAATGTACCTTAAGGCAAATCACCGTCTGGCGATTGGCGGGAAAATCAGCGGAAATAACTGCTTTAGAATAACCTGATAGTGTTTCGTTATTTGCCTGTGGGCAGGTGCTGTGCTGTTATTATCGTTCTATATAATAAAACCAAACAGGTAATTAACATGTCTACAGGGAAAACTCTTCTTGCGCTGGCGTTAAGCGCATTACTGCCAGCGGGTGCCGCATGGGCGGCCAATAACGATACCATTATCTACTGCTCTGAAGCGTCACCGGAGTCGTTTAACCCGCAGATCGCCAGCTCCGGCCCGAGCTTCGTTGCCAGCTCACAGGTGCTCTATAACCGCCTGATTAACTTCGATCCGGTCAAAAATACCCCGGTGCCTTCACTGGCTGAATCCTGGACCATTTCGCCGGATGGCAAAACCTATACTTTTACCCTGCGCAAAGGGGTGAAGTTCAACAGCAACAAATTCTTTAAACCGACCCGCGATTTTAACGCCGATGACGTTATTTTCTCGGTAATGCGTCAGAAAGACCCTAACCATCCATACCACAACGTCTCTCAGGGCAACTACGAATACTTTAACGACGTCGGCCTGGATAAGCTGATCCAGGAGGTGAAGAAGATCGACGACAACCACGTGCAGTTTGTGCTGAGCGAACCGAACGCCGCCTTCCTCGCCGACTGGGGGATGGACTTCGCCTCGATCCTGTCGGCGGAATATGCCGACGCGATGCTGAAAAAAGGCACCCCAGAAAATGTCGATACCTGGCCGATCGGCACCGGACCGTACGTGCTCCAGCAGTATAAGGTTGACTCCCTTATCCGCTATATCGCCAATCCGAACTACTGGGATGGCGCGGTGCCGACCAAACACCTGATCTTCTCCATCACCCCGAACGTCGAAACCCGCCTCGCCAAGCTGCAAACCAACGAGTGCCAGATTATTCCTGCCCCATCGCCGGTGCAGTTTGAGGTGATCAAGAAGAACAAAGACCTGACCCTGCACAGCGTCGATGCGCTGAACGTCGGCTATCTGGCGTTTAACACCGAGAAAAAACCGTTTGATAACGTGCTGGTGCGCCAGGCCCTGAACTACGCCACCGACAAAAAGGCCATTATCAACGCGGTATTTATGGGCTCCGGCACGGTGGCAAAATCGCCGATCCCGCCGAATATGATGGGCTTTAATAAAGATGTGCAGGACTACAGCTACGATCCGGAAAAAGCGAAAGCGCTGCTGAAACAGGCGGGGCTGGAGCAGGGCGCGGAAGTGACCCTCTGGTCGATGCCGGTACAACGCCCTTACAACCCAAACTCGCGCCGCATTGCGGAGATGATCCAGAGCGACTGGGCGAAGGTGGGTGTTAAAGCGAAAATCGTCTCCTATGAGTGGGGCGAATACCTCTCCGGCATGCGTAAAGGCGAGCACGACAGCGCCCTGTTTGGCTGGATGTCGGATAACGGCGACCCGGATAACTTTGCCGACGTGCTGCTGGGGTGCGACAGCATCAAAACCGGCTCCAATGCTGCACGCTGGTGCGACAAGGGCTATGATGACCTGGTGCAGAAGGCGAAGCTCACCAGCGATCCCGGCGCGCGTGCGAAGCTCTACAGCCAGGCGCAGGAGATCTTCTATCAGCAGGCACCGTGGATTGCGCTGGCCAACGGCAAAACCTTCTTTGCTACCCGCAGCAACATTAGCGGATACAGCGTGAGCCTGATGGGAAGTGATTTCTCGAAGGCGAAAGTAAACTGACAGAGCGCCCGGTGGCGGCTGCGCCTTACCCGGCCTGCTTATGGCACCCGTAGGCCCGGCAAGCGTAGCGCCGCCGGGCAAGCTGAGAAGGAGTGACAATGTCACATTTAGAGGATGTTACCGCCCGCGTTGACGCGACGATAGCCGAAAGCGTGATTGCGCATATGAATGAACTGCTGATCGAGCTTAGCGAGGATAGCGAGTTAACCCGTGAAGATCGCTATACCCAGCAGCAGCGCCTGCGTAACGCCATCGCCCACCACGGTAAACAGTATAAAGAGGACCAGGAGGCCCGCCATGACAGCCTGACCAAAGGCGGCGTGATCCTCTGATTCAGAACTGGCGTCTGGCCACCAGCCAGGCGCCAACCACCAGCAGCACCGCGCCGCATACCGGGCCGATCAGGGCCTTGAGCGGCACCCCCTGGCTGCGCACCACATCCATCACCAGACCCCCGATTAACTGGCTGGCAACCAGCACGGCGATGGTCGTCGCGGCCCCGACATACTGATAGCCGCTGATGCTGGCGAAGACAAAAAATGAGCCCAGCAGGCCGGGAATTAAGGTCCACCAGCGCACGGTGTGAACCAGCTCGCTGAACCCGGCGACGCCGTTTTTAATCAGCAAAATCGAGACAAACAAGACGATCCCCACCAGCGAGTTGAGCAGCATGGCGATAAGAATAGTGCTTGAGGTCTGGGTGATGCGTACCATCAGGGTGTTCTGCACCACCAACCCAATGCCCGCCGCCACCAGAAATACCAGCGTCAGGGACTGGTTCATCCGATGTTATCCGGTTCGCTGCGCTCATCGAGCTGAAGCTGCATAAAGGTCAGATCCAGCCAGCGGCCAAACTTAGTCCCCACCTGCGGCATCTGGCCAGTGGTGACAAAACCTAACGTCTCATGCAGATGTACAGAGGCATGATTCTGCGCTTCGATCCCGGCCACCATCACGTGCTTGCCGATGCGTCGGGCCTCAACAATCAGCTGTTCCATCAGCGCCCGCCCGATGCCTTTGCCCTGATGATCCGGATGCACATACACCGAATGCTCAACCGTATGACGGAACCCGTCAAAGGCGCGCCAGTCGCCGAAAGAGGCATATCCCGTGACTACGCCATCATGCTCGCTGACCAGCACCGGATAGCCCATCACCTGGCGCGCCTCGAACCAGGCGATGCGGTTATCGGTGTCCACGGTGGTGTCGTTCCAGATGGCGGCGGTATGCAGTACGGCGTGGTTATAGATCTCGCCGATAGCGGCGCAATCCTCTTTAGTGGCGTGACGAATAAGCATCTGAAACCTCGGGGTGTGTTGTTCACTATAGTGGTACGCAGTGTCACAATATTACACAAACAGTCGCTGAAAACGCTACGGCATAACACATATCTTTTCGTTATGAGAAATGCCAGTTGTAATCCATTACTTTGTCTATAGTATGGCGTGATGAATATTCTGTCAGACAATATGAATCAACGGATCAGCGCGCGCATTCGGCTTGAACGCGAGTCGCGCGGATGGTCCCTGAGCGAGCTTGCCGAGCGGGCGGGCGTGTCGCGGGCGATGATCCATAAAATCGAACGCGGCGACAGCAGCCCGACCGCCACCTTGCTGGCCCGTCTCTCTGGCGCGTTTGGCATCAGCATGTCGACCCTTATCGCCCGCGCCGAGATGCAGGAGGGCAAGCTGCTGCGCTTTGAAAGCCAGCCTGTCTGGCGCGACCCACAAACCCACTATCTGCGTCGACACGTCTCGCCGCGTACCGATCTGCCTATCGACCTGGTGCAGGTTGAATTGCCCGGCAACAGCGATGTACCGATGCCCGCCTCCTCTTATGCCCTTGCGCGCCAGCTTATCTGGCTTCAGTCGGGGGAGCTGGTGTTTCAGGAGGGGGATACCCGCCATGAAATGCGGGCCGGAGATTGTCTGGAATTAGGCCCGCCGAACGACTGCCGGTTTATTAACGAAAGCGGCGAGCCGTGCGTCTACCTTGTCGTCAGGCTTAACCAGTCCGGCTCATAATGTTAAAGCGGGCAGGGGAAGATGAGGCTAGGCTCTAAGGACGTTTCTATAAAAAGGAGTGAGGTATGAGTCAATCTTCAACGCAAAATCGTCAATGGGTTCTGGCTTCTCGTCCCCATGGTGCCCCCACCGCTGATAACTTTCGTTTAGAAACCACCGACATCCCTCAGCCCGCCGACGGCCAGCTCCTGCTGCGCACGATGTGGCTCTCTCTGGACCCTTATATGCGTGGCCGCATGAGCGATGCGCCATCTTATTCGCCGCCGGTAGAGATCGGTGCCGTAATGGTGGGCGGCACCGTCAGCCGCGTTGAGGCCTCGAACCATCCTGACTATCAGCCGGGTGAATGGGTGCTCGGCTACAGCGGCTGGCAGGAGTATGAACTCTCCGACGGCAACGGGCTGGTGAAACTGGGTGAGAACCCGGAGCACCCTTCATGGTCGTTAGGTATTCTGGGCATGCCAGGTTTTACCGCCTACATGGGACTGCTGGATATCGGCCAACCGAAAGCGGGTGAGACCCTGGTAGTGGCCGCGGCGACCGGCCCGGTAGGTTCCACCGTTGGGCAGATTGGCAAGCTGAAAGGTTGCCGGGTGGTAGGCGTTGCCGGTGGGGCGGAGAAGTGCCGTCACGCCACCGAGGTGCTGGGCTTCGACCAGTGCCTGGATCATCACGCGGATGACTTTGCCGAACAGCTTAAACAGGCGTGTCCCCAGGGGATTGATATCTACTACGAAAATGTCGGCGGTAAAGTGTTTGACGCGGTGCTGCCGCTGCTAAATACCGCCGCGCGCGTGCCGGTGTGCGGTCTGGTGAGCGGATATAACGCCACCGACCTGCCGCCAGGGCCGGATCGTCTCGGGTTGCTGATGGGCACTATCCTGAAAAAACGCATCCGCATGCAGGGGTTCATCATCAACCAGGATTACGGCCACCGCATCGAAGAGTTTCAGCAGCAGATGGGGCAGTGGGTCAAAGAGGGCAACATCCACTATCGCGAACATGTGACGGATGGCCTGGAAAATGCGCCCGATGCGCTGATTGGCCTGCTGGAGGGGAAAAACTTCGGCAAAGTCGTGATACGTGTCGCGAACAATAACGAATAGTACCGGGTATGGCGGATTATTCCGCCATACTAAACTGTGCAAATTCCAAAATAACGTCTTTAATTATACAGGCATAGAATAAACGAAACGCGGTATACAAATCGGGGTCTATTATTTTTTCAATCACACAAAGTTATGATTGAAGGTTATCTTTTGACGTAAATCAGGCATGCGATACAGGATATATCAAATACTCAGCGGTCCTTATTTAACCGTCTGTGAAATATAGTTAAGTGTGGGTAACAGGAATAGAACATGCTGGATTTGGATAATTTAGAAAAAGCTCAACGAATGAGTCTGACGATGCAGGTTGAGGTGAGTCTGAAAAGCGCGCTGATTGCCGGCGCGTTAAAGCCAGGCGCACGGCTCGTCACCAAAGATATTGCGGATAAACTCGGTACCAGTATTACTCCTGTTCGTGAAGCGCTGCTGCGGTTGGTCTCCGCGGGCGCGCTGCACGCGACCCCGGCGCAGGCTTTTCTGGTGCCGGAAGTCAGTTTAGAGCGTTATAGCGAAGTCAATGCCATCCGTAAGGAGCTGGAATGCATGGCTGTCGCGGCGGCATGCAATCAAATGTCCGACGAGAAGTTAGAGACGCTGCGCGATCTTTCAGAAAAATTTCACGAGGCGATGAGCAATGGTGAGGTGGAGCGGGCGCTTCACACCAACCGTGCTTTTCGTTTTACGCTCTATCATTATGCCGATATGCCCACGCTGATGTCGCTTATCGAACAGCTTTGGGTGCGCATAGGGCCTTGCTTCAACTGTCTGTACAATCCAGACATTGTGCTGCCGAGCCGCTCCTATCGTTATGATGAACTGCTTGATGCCCTTGCGAAGGGCGATCAGGAGGCCAGCCGTGCGGCGATTGATAAAGTGATCGACGAAGCGAATGAGATATTAATCAGGCAGTTTGTGAACTAACCGCGCCATAAATAAACGAAGCGGTAATTTCACTAAATATGACCTGTTCTTTTTTCCGGCAGACGTGCTGCTGCCGGAAAGTTTATTTATTAGCCTACTGATAAGACCAGCTTAACTATGAAATAACCCTGACCTCTGCCGATAACCTTAAAAGGCACATTCGCCTTTTAAGGAGCCAGGAATGAGTGTCAGTCAACGATTACGTAATATAAAAATGAGCAGAAAGCTCGCGGCGGGTTTTGGTCTGGTACTGCTGCTGGTTGCAGTATCGACCCTGCTCAGCGTGATGCGCTTTAAAGAAATTCGCGACGTTTACCAGCAAACCAACCTGATCTACAACATTAATATCTAAGTCTTCCAGGCCAAGATCAACCGCCTTAAATTCCTCTATACCGGTGATGAAAAATCTGGCCAGCTGATGGCGAATTATGTCAAACACGCCGTGGAACTGACCGAAGAGGCCCGTGAGCTGGAGTGGACGGCAAAAGAGAAGGCCATCGTTGACGCCATTGCCGGGCACCTGGCCCGTTTTGGCAGCAGCGTGACGGAAATGCAGAGCGCGATGATAGCCTGGAACGCCAACAAAAACGACCCGGCGGCCACCGCGGCGCTGAAAGCTGCGGAAGACAAAGTCAAAACCGCTGGCGACGACAGCAGCGCTTCAATCCGCGAGATCATTGCCCTGGTCAAGACCCATAACGATTCGCTGGCCTACAGCTCAAGTACCATCACCGCTATTATTGGCGTGGCGGCGATCCTCTTCGGCATTCTGGTCTCCTGGTGGGTGACCCGCCAGATCACCCGTCCGGTAAAACAGAACCTGCAATTGGCTGAGCGTATCGCCAGCGGCGATCTCAGCTCCGATATCCACCCGCAAGGAGAAGACGAACTGGGCAAACTGACCGGAGCGATGGGGCGGATGAACGATAAACTGCGCTTGATGATTGGCGAGGTGCGCAGCAGCGTGGCGCAGGTGTCGCTAGCCGCCAGCGAAATTGCCGAAGGAAATACCGATCTCTCCTCGCGCACCGAGCAGCAGGCTGCGGCAGTCGTGCAGACCGCCGCCAGCATGGAGGAGCTCACCGCCACGGTGAAGAACAACGCCGATAACGCCCGTCATGCCAGCCAGCTGGCGGCAGAGGCCTCGCAGACTGCGACCCAGGGCGGACGGGTGATGCGCGACGTGGTCAGCACCATGAGCGATATCAACACCAGCTCGCAAAAAATCGCCGATATCACCGCGGTGATCAA
Source organism: Leclercia sp. GHBNCSD (assembly GCF_055805075.1). Taxonomy (NCBI): domain Bacteria; kingdom Pseudomonadati; phylum Pseudomonadota; class Gammaproteobacteria; order Enterobacterales; family Enterobacteriaceae; genus Leclercia; species Leclercia sp. GHBNCSD. Next base: position 4,219,381 of record NZ_JBQVYO010000001.1, read on the forward strand.
CAGCATCGCCTTCCAGACCAATATTCTGGCCCTCAACGCAGCCGTGGAAGCGGCGCGGGCGGGAGAACAGGGGCGGGGCTTTGCAGTGGTGGCCAGCGAAGTACGCAGCCTCTCCCAGCGCAGCTCTCAGGCGGCGAAGGATATCGAGCAGCTGATCAGCGAGTCGGTCTCCCGCATCTCTACCGGCAGCGAGCTGGTGGCGAAAGCCGGGCAGACCATGGAGCAGGTGGTGGATTCCGTCACCCGCGTAAATGACATCATGGGCGAGATCTCTTCGGCTTCGGAAGAGCAGAGCCGTGGTATTGAGCAGATCTCCCGGGCGGTGATGGAGCTGGACACCACTACCCAGCAGAACGCCTCGCTGGTAGGCGCCTCGTCGACGGCGGCAGGAGCGCTGGAAGATCAGGCCCGTCTGCTGGAGTCGCTGGTGGCGGCGTTCCGTCTGGAACAGCGCGCACAGATGGCGTAAAAAAAACCGGCAGCCTCGGCTGCCGGTTTTTTATCACTCGAAGCGATACGAGACGGAAAGGCCCACCCCGTAGTTACGCCCGGGAGCCGGTTCGTAGTAACGCCCGTTGGATTCGTTCACAATCACCGAGCCGACATACTCTTTGTCGAACAGGTTATCCACGCGACCAAAGATGTCCATGCCCCAGTTGCCCATGTTCAGCTTATAGCCGGTGTTCAGACCCACAACGGTATAAGAGGGCGCTTTGGCGGTGTTTTCGTCATCGGCTTCGATGTCGCTCATATAGCGTACATCCGATCCCGCATACCACCCCTCGACCGGCTGCCAGCCAAAGGAGGCATAGCCCATATTGCGGGCAATGCCCGGCATCCGGTTGCCGTTACAGTCGCCATCGCCACAGACGTTGGTGCGGTAGGTGGCATCCAGATAGGTCCACGCCATTTTCAGCTTCCAGTTCTCAGCAAACTGCTGATCCAGAGAGAGCTCCACCCCCTGACGGCGGGTTTTACCGGCGTTCTTGTAGCTGGTGCGGCCGCCCGCGCTGGCGTCAACGACGATCTCATCGTCGGTATCGGTGCGGAAGAGCGCCGCGGTGAACAGACCATTGCCGATCCGCGTTTTGCTCCCCACTTCATAGGTATTGTTGGTCGACGGCTTGAGGCCAAAGTTCAGGCCGCTCTGGTTATCGGAACGGTAGGAGAGCTCGTTGATGGTCGGGGTCTCAAACCCGCGGCCTGCGGCGGCATAGAGGTTCCAGGCGTCGGTCACGCGGTACTTCAGCGCCCCGGCCGGAAGCCATTTGTGGTAGCTGGCCTCGCCGCTGTCGTCGCCATTAGCGCCCTGCACATAGTGGTCGTTCGAGTCGAACCAGACGGAGCTGTAGCGCACGCCCGCATCGAGAGAGAGCTTTTGCGTCAGTTGCCAGTTAGTTTGCAGATAAGGGTCAACGTTCCACATCAGGTTACGTTCATCGCGACGCTTCGCCCCTTTGACGCCGTAGTCCGGCACCCCGTTGTTCATCACGAAGTTTTCATACCCGCGACGATCTTCGCTCAGGTTTTCGTAGTTCAGGCCGGTGGTAAAGGTCATTGGCACCAGCAGCTCCCCGCGGTGGGTCCAGCGGGTATCGATGCCCTGGTAGTGACGCTGCATGTCGATCACGCCGCCAGCGTGAGTAGGGCGCAGCTGTGGCTGGTACGGGATCGACTGGTACTGGGTCATCTCACGTTCACCGGCGTAGGCCATCACGCTGAGGTCGTCCTGCGCGGTGAGCTGGCGCTCATAGCGCAGGCCGGCCTGGGTCTGCTTGATGGTTTTGCGGGTGTTGTACTGATCGCCGCGCGGCGACTGGCGCGGGTTGTCCCGCCACTCCTGATAGTCCAGCCCGCCGGGATCGTTGGCTTTCATATCCACGCTGTTGAAAATCAGGCTCAGCTTGCTGGCGTCGTCGATGCGCACGCCCAGCTTGGCGTTGGCGAGATTTTTACGCGCCCCGCTGTGGTCGCGATAGCCATGGGTGGTGAAGCGAGTGGTGGAGACGGTGTAATCCACATCCCCCGGCTGGGTGCCGTCGCCCATCGCGCCGGTGGCCTTCAGCCCGTAGCGCCAGCTGCCGTAGCTGCCGTAATAGCTGCTGGCCTCGACGGTGTTCGGCTCACGCCCGGTTTCGGTGGTCATGTTAACCACCCCGCCGGAGGCGTTGCCATAGAGGGCGGAAAACGGCCCGCGCAACACTTCTACGCTCTCAATGCTGTTGAGATCGATATTCGAGGTTTGCCCCTGACCATCCGGCATCGTCGCCGGGATACCGTCCACATAGAGGCGAATGCCGCGCACCCCGAAGGTGGAGCGGGCGCCAAAACCACGGGTTGAAAGCTGCAGATCCTGGGCGTAGTTCTGTCGGTTCTGGATCTGTAATCCCGGCACGCTGCCGAGGGATTCAGAGAGGTTAATCCGCGGGGTCGCATGACGTATATCCTCGCCGTTAACCACGCTGACCGCTGCGGGGGTATCTAACTCAGAGAGCGATTGTGGGGACGCGCTGACGATCATGGTCTGTTCGTCGGCCGCCATCGCCGCGACAGGGGTTAAAACAGCAGGAACCAACAGCAGGGGGAGCGTTGCCCTGCGGGCAGAAAAGATTTTCATGAATTAAAAAACCGCTTAAAAGAGAGACGAACCAAATGGAACATGTGCGGGTATGGTAAATCTTTTGTAAATATTTTGAAAACCAAAACAGCACATAGCGTTAACCCAAGTGTAGGTTAAATCAGCGAATAAGCTTGATGCGATCAAGAATTACTCCACATTGAGATAAATAATGATTACTATTCTCATCCATAATCAGGCGAAGCGATGACTTTGCCAGCCGGAAGCGATGTCAGCGGTACCATTTACTCGAAGGGAGTTGTTATGAATTTACGTCACCTGTGCTCGCCGCGTCTGCGTAGCTCACTGCTGTTGGGGTCTTTGCTGGTAGCCGGTTCTTTTAATGTTCATGCCGCAGAAGAGATGCTGCGTAAAGCGGTGGGCAAAGGCGCATATGAAATGGCCGTCAGCCAGCAGGAAAATGCTCTATGGGTTGCCACCACCCAGAGCCGCAAAATGGATAAAGGTGGGGTGGTCTACCGCCTCGATCCGCTGACACTGGAAGTGACGCAGGCCATTCATAGCGACCTGAAGCCGTTTGGCGCCACCATCAATAACGCCACCCAGACCCTGTGGTTTGGCAATACCACCAACAGCGCGGTAACGGCTATTGATGCCAAAACCGGTGACGTGAAGGGCCGTCTGGTGCTTGACGATCGTAAGCGCAGCGAGACTGTGAAACCGCTGCAACCGCGTGAGTTGGTGGCGGATGACACCACGAACACTGTCTATATCACCGGTATCGGCAAAGAGAGCGTGATTTGGGTGGTGGACGGCGAAACGCTGAAGCTGAAAGAGACCATCACCGGCACCGGCAAATTCAGCACCGGTCTGGCGCTGGATGCCCAGGCGAAGCGTCTCTACACCACCAACGGCGACGGCGAGCTGGTGACCATCGACACCGCGACCCACAAAATCATCGCGCGTAAGAAGCTGCAGGACGACGGGAAAGAGCACTTCTACCTGAACCTGAGCCTGGATGTTAAGGGCCAGCGTGCGTTCATCACCGACTCTAAACAGCCGGAAGTGCTGGTTGTCTCCCTGAAAGATGGCAGCATCATCAGCAAGGTGGCAGCCCCGGAATCCCTGGCGGTGCTGTTTAACCCGGCCCGGGACGAAGCCTACGTCACCCACCGTGAAGCGGGCAAGGTGAGCGTGATTGACGCCAAAACCTACAAAGTGACCAAAACGCACGACACGCCGACCTTCCCGAACAGCCTGGCGCTCTCCGCCGACGGCAAAACCCTGTACGTGACGGTGAAGCAGAAGTCGACCCGCCAGCAGGAAGCCACCCAGCCGGATGATGTGATCCGTATCGCGCTGTAAGGTTGGTTATGCCGCCCGATGGATGTTAAACCCCAGGCCCGCGCAAGCGCAGCGCCGCCGGTCAACGAGGACAAGAGCGGTCTTTATGCTGGGTGGCGGCTGCACCTTACCCGGCCTACCAACGGCCAAACCGTCGGCCCGCGCAAGCGCAGCGCCGCCGGGCAATGAGGACGAGTACGGTCTTTATGCCGGGTGGCGGCTGCGCCTTACCCGGCCTACGAATGTATGCGGGTTTTGTAGGCCCGCGCAAGCGCAGCGCCGCCGGGCAACGAGGACGGGTACGGTCTTTATGCCGGGTGGCGGCTGCGCCTTACCCGGCCTACCAACGGCCAAACCGTAGGCCCGCGCAAGCGCAGCGCCGCCGGGCAATGAGGACGAGTGCGGTCTTCATGCCGGGTGGCGGCTGCGCCTTACCCGGCCTACGGAGCAGGGCGCTGGCACAGGCCGCTTGCCAGGTGCGTAAACACCTTAATAATGTCCGGCAGCGCCTTCTGCGGGTCCTGGCTGGCGGCGATCCACAGCGCGGCATTCATGGCGGCGCTGTTTAACATATAGGCTGCACTGCCCGCATCCACAGGCTTAATCACACCGCGTTCGAGCATCTTCAGGATGGTCTGGCGCGTGGATTCAAGGCAGCTCAACTGACCGGGCCACTGGGCGGGATCGCCGAGAAAAGCAGGGCCATCAAGCAGCACGATGCGTCGCACCTCCGGATCAAGCGCCATTTTGATATAGGCGATCCCCTCCGCCAGCAGTCTTTCCCAGTCATCTTCCACCCCGGCGGCCTCAGCCTTCGCACGCTGCGCCATATCTCGATCTATCTGGTCGACAACGGCGGCGAGCAACCCCTTTTTATCACCAAAATTGTGGTACAGCGCCCCGCGGGTAAGGCCGACGCTTGCGGTTAATTCATCCATGGATGCGGCGGCAAAGCCGTTTTCCGCAAAGGCTTTCCGTGCAGCCATCAGCAGTTTTGCACGGTTCTCTTCCATCGTTTCGCTGCGGCGTCTGGCAACCATAAGCTCTCCAATTTCATTTGACATACGCGGCGTATGTGATATTAATTTCACATACGCCGCGTATATTAAATCATCTTTACGCGCTGCGCGTTGCCTTTTCCAACGTTAATACAATACAGGATACCTTATGATTCAGCGCGAACCGGTTTTCCCCGCCAACCGTCATGCTCTTTATGAAGCACACGGTTATTCTGCCGCCATCCGTTCCGGCGATTTGCTGTTTGTTTCGGGTCAGGTGGGAAGCCGCGCCGATGGCACCCCCGAGCCCGATTTCGCCGCTCAGGTGCAGCTTGCGTTTGATAATCTGAAAGCGACCCTTGCCGCGGCGGGGTGTACCTTTGACGATCTGATTGATGTGACAACCTTCCACACCGATCCTGAGAATCAGTTCCCAACGATCATGCAGGTCAAACAGGCGATTTTCCCGCAGGCCCCTTATCCGAACTGGACCGCCGTTGGTGTCACCTGGCTTGCCGGATTTGATTTCGAAATTAAGGTCATCGCGCGCATTCCTGCTCCGGTTGCGTAGGTTCCGGGGCAAAAAAAAGGGAAGGCATCTGCCTTCCCTTTTTTATTGAAGCGATTAACGCGCGGTCTCTTCCACCAGCGGAGCGTCATGCTTCTCTTCATCCGGGTGCTTTGGCGCGGTGCTGTGGACCGCATGCACGCGCTTGCGCACACCAAACCAACCCGCAACCAGCAGAACCGCCAGCAGCGGGATGGTGGCGATGGTGTAGGTGCCGTTCGGGTAGTCAAACGCCATCAGCACCAGCACGCTGAACAGGAACAGCAGGGTCAGCCAGGAGGTGACCGGCGCGCCCGGCATTCTGAAGCTTACCGGGGCGGCGGTGCCTTCTTTGATCGCCTTACGCAGACGCATCTGGCACACCACGATGAAGGCCCAGGAGGCGATAATGCCCAGCGCCGCAACGTTTAAGACGATCTCAAAGACCTGGGACGGCACCAGATAGTTCAGGAATACGCCGAAGACGTAGACCACCAGCGTCGCCAGAATGCCCGCATAGGGCACCTGCTGTTTGCTCATTTTCGACATAAACTGCGGCGCAGAGCCGCCCATCGACATGGAGCGCAGAATACGCCCGGTGGAGTAAAGGCCGGAGTTCAGGCTGGAGAGCGCCGCGGTCAGCACCACGATATTCATGATGCTGCCCACGTACGGCACGCCGAGCTTCGAGAAGAAGGTCACGAACGGGCTCTGGCCCGCCTGATAGGCGTTCCATGGCAGGAGCAGAACCAGCAGCACCACGGAGCCGACATAGAAGAGGCCGATACGCCAGATCACGCTGTTGATCGCTTTGGGTACCGTTTTCTCCGGCTCTTTACATTCGCCCGCCGCGGTGCCCACCAGTTCAATGGAGGCAAAGGCGAACACCACGCCCTGGACCAGCACCAGGGCAGGCAGCAGGCCGTGCGGGAAGAAGCCGCCGTTATCGGTGATCAGGTGGAAGCCGGTCATGTTGCCATCCAGCGTTTTACCGCTGCCGAGGAACACGGTGCCCACTACCAGGAAGATGACGATCGCCAGCACTTTTACCAGCGCAAACCAGAACTCCATCTCAGCGAACCACTTCACGCCGATCATGTTCATGGTGCCGACAATCGCCAGCGCGCCAAGGGCAAACACCCACTGCGGCACATCGCCAAACGCGCCCCAGTAGTGCATATAGAGGGCCACGGCGGTGATATCCACGATCCCGGTCATCGCCCAGTTTACAAAGTACATCCAGCCCGCCACGTAAGCGGCTTTCTCACCGAGAAACTCGCGAGCGTAAGAGACAAAGCTGCCGCTGGACGGACGGTGTAACACCAGCTCGCCAAGCGCACGCAGAATAAAGAAGGAGAAGATCCCGCACACCAGATAGACCAGTGCCAGAGCCGGGCCAGCCATCTGCAGACGTGCGCCTGCACCTAAAAACAGCCCGGTACCGATAGCGCCGCCGATGGCAATCATCTGCACCTGACGGTTGCCCATCGCCTTGTGATAGCCCTCTTCGTGGGCGTTCAACCAGCGACGTTTCGCAGCGTGATGATCGGCTGCGCTTTTATTGCTTGTTTTCATTGAGTTACCTGTTTGCCTGTCTGAATCAAGAACATCGTGTCCATAACCGGCGCTAGGCAATACAAACGATTGCTCTCGCGCGGAAATATTCTGCCTTTCCAGTCATTCTGCGTATGGATAAGGCAAAACATGGCGAAGCATCCTACCTGCAATTAATAAACGACGCAAAAAATAACGGCGTGAAAGTGATGCAGATGGAATGATTATTTGCGTCCAACTGGATGCGGATTACCTGTTCCTGAACGATAAACGCCCAGGCATACAGACCACATGTGTGGCAGGCGCATAATGAGGCCGCGATGACCCATATCGCCATCGTCGAAGCGGTGAACGGCAGCCCGGTGGACTGGCTGGAGAAAGTCACCGACGAGCACTATCCGCAGATGTAGAAAATCTGTTTTTGATAAACGCGATCAGCGAAACGCCATTGGGATGCACGATGGCGTGCAGCGCCCGGGTATAGTCCAGCACCAGCCCGGGCGTCCAGGCCATATTGGTGGCGCGTTTGCGCAGCTGCGCGGCGATCCACAGCTCCGGAATGAGCAGCAGCCGCAAAAAACCGCCCCGGGTACAGCGCTCTTTCAACACGCCATCCAGAGCCGCTTCAAGGGCATACGCCACGCTGCTGGAGCAGTTGCGCCAGGTGAGGTTATAGGTTTCGGTCTGGCGGTACTGCGTCCAGAAACTGTTAAGCGACGCCGCATTAAAAATGGAGAAGTGGATTTTGCGGTTAGACTCGCACCAGATCCCCGCCTCATAGCGATAGTCAGGTTGGTATTTCCCCGCCACGGTATTCGCTTCCACCGCTTTGAGCAGATTAAAAAACTCGGAGGGGGAACGGTCGATCTCCGCTGCCGGATAGAGGCTGATGTAGAGGTGGGGAGGGCACTCCAGCGCCGCATGGCCGGTGGATATCACCCCGTTGGCATCCACGGCGGCGATATAGCGGTTAATGACCGGGCGCGGCAGGGTCTGCTGTTTTGCCGATCCTTCCGGGGTCCAGACATGCACAATCAGCTGATTGCCCGGCGTGTTTGTCACGGTGGGGGGCAGCGCCTCGCGCGGGGCGGGGATCAACGTCTGCGGGGCGAGTATATCAAACACCGAGCGGCCATGACGGACCTGCCGCATCCGCAGGGAGAGGAGCACCGACTGCACCCCGCCGGTGAGCATGACCATGCCGATAAACTGCGAGACGGTGCCATCATGCTGCGTTGGAAAGGGCAGGAACAGAAAAATGGCGAACAGGATCTGTGCCACCCCGGCGAGCAGCGCTCGCCGCCAGTGGGTAAAACGCACCACCACGGCAGAGGCGATGGTGAACAGGCCGGTAATGAAGTACGCCAGCCCAAAGACGATGGCCAGCGCCAGCGTGCCGTCGTGGCGTCCGGATAAAATCAACATGGCGATGAGCAGGAACAGGCCGCCCTTGAAGTAAAAGATGCCGCGCTGGGTTCCTTTCGCCGCCGACCCCAATGTCAGGGATACCAGACTGTCGAGCAGCAGAAACAGGCCAAAGATATGCAGCGGAAAGTGCAGCCCGCCCTGCAAGCCATCGATAAAAATGGCCAGCCCAAGCCCGCCCCAGAGCACGCCTGCCAGCATAAAGTAAGGTGCCGCTTTACGGACAAATGTCGCACCGGCGAGCAAAAAGGCGATCTGCAGCATCGTTAAACCTCCTCCTGCGGCGTGGTCTGGAACAGGCTTCCTCTCTCGCCGGACCAGAAGGCGACAATTACCGGGCGATCCTTATCCGCCATCAGCAGCATATTGCGCTCTGTTATCGATAGCGGTGGGCGGTCCGCCAGCGCCAGGCTGAAACGAAAGGGCTCGGTTACGGGCTGACCCTGCGCCACCGCCTGCCAGCGGGCAACCATCTGTTGCTTCTGCTTTGCATCGGGAACCCGGGCGAGCAGGGCTTCCCGGCTGGTGAGAGGGGCTAATACGGCACTGAGGCGCGGGTCGGCATGAGACTCCCAGACCAGACGACCGCTTTCAGGATCCAAAGAGTACGCCACGCCCTGAAAACGGCCATCCCCTGGACGGTGTGTTTTCTGGGCGCGGATAAAGACGAGCAGCAGGGCGGCCGCGGAAAGGTAGCACTGTGCCAGCAATATCGACTCTTCCGGCATCAGGCGGGCAAAATAGAAGGGGCCGGTCTCCCGCCATGAGGCGTAGATAACCACCGCGCTAAAGAGAATAAAGGCCAGCGACGCCAGACGATTACCGCACACCACGGTGGTTGCAGTCAGCAGGATCAACGGCAGGCAGGCGAGGGAGTAAATCAGGGCGATATTGTCGCCGCGATCGGGCACATCGCTAAAGATGAACAGGGTCGCCAGCAGTATTGCAAACACTAAACAGACCCCGAACAGCGACTCGCGCCGCGCTGCTTTATCCCCCGGGGCCAGCAGGCCCATCAGCGGCGGGGTGACAAACAGCGTGCCGGTGACGTTGGCGCCCCAGGCGAGCCAGAACCAGCTCATCTGAAGGGTGCCGGCAAGAGAAGAGAGCCAGATCGCCCCTGCGAGCGCGTTCAGGGTACTGAAGACGACCGTGGCAATCGTCCAGGTGACGATCTTATGCAGCCGATCGTAATTCCGTGAAAAGTAATGCACCGACCAGGCAATCCCCAGATGGCTGGTCAGTGAAAACGCCCCCAGCGCCAGGGAGACGTGAAAAGTATGGTGAAAGGTGAGCCCCAGCACCAGACGGGCAATAAACAGAACCAGCCACAGCGCGAGCCATTGCTTTTTTGGACTCAGCAGAAAGGCGGTGACGGCAACACCTGAAGGTAGCCAGATAAAAGCCGTCCGGATGTCGGGGCCGTCGAGACAGAGCGACAGCCATCCCAGGAGATAGTAGAGGGCACCCCAGGCGAGTAAGGAATACGCTGACGTCAGTTTCGCTGCTTTCATCCAGGCTCCCGGCGGCGGTTATCGCTTTAAAAAGATATGACCTTTTCGCCGGGTTAGCCATTTTTGCGGTGATCGGTAAGGCGTATTAGTCAAACCCCCGATCTCATGTCTTGCACCCGATATTCACGCGTGTTGTTCAAATATCAGAGTGCTGTTCTGCCTTTTTGGGGGATGGGCGTCGGAGAGACAGCAATACGGCAGCTAATGTCAGTAACGGAATACCGTGAAAAATGACAATAACCAGCGCGGGGGTAAACCAGATATAGAATGGCACGACAATTAACATACCCACGCCAAATCCGGTCATCTGTAGCAGCGTCATCAGGCTAAAAACAGGCAACCGTAATGATTCAGGCTCGCGTTGAATACGCGAGATCAGACTGACGTCCGCCAGACCATCTCCCACTCCGGCCACTGCGATAAACAGCAGTGCCAGCGGAAGGGCTGTCTGTTGAAAGGTAAAGATAAAACCAAGGGACATAAACGCCACGCCATAAAAAAACAGCCGATCTGTACGCATCTCGCAGCGCACTAACAGGTAGTTTGCCAGACGCGCCCCGGCGAATTTTCCACTGGCCCAGACTGCCAGCAAAAGACCCATTGTTTTCCCGGCTAATGCGGGTGTAAAAAGCGCAGAAATGATGGGAAAGCCTACGTTATGGGCAGCACTGCCCAGGGTATCGGCCATGGTTACCAGCAACATGCCTGCTAACAGCGGAGCCGTCCGCAGCCCTGTGACCAGATTACGCCACTCTTTACGCTGCTGTGTTGACTCATCAGCAACAGGCTGCACCAAAAAGCGTAACGGCAGTACGCACAAACCCGCCACCAGATAAGTCACAATATTCGCAGCAAACACAATCTCGTAGCCGCTGGTCGCCAGAAGAATACCGGATACAAGGCTTCCCGTCACCGCCCCCGTCGCAGAGGCAGAGGTTAACCAGGCGTTTGTGGATACACGTCGGGACTCATCAATCCACAAGGGCAGCTGACTGTTAAGCCCGATAGCGAACATCGAATTTCCCAGTCCAATACCCAGTGCAATCAAAGGCAAGATATAAAGCTGAGTCGCCGCAGGCAAAATTAACAGCGAGGCTAACAGCGCAGCGCGTATTACATCAAAAGCCACTAAAGGCAGACGGCCATGAAAGCGGCGAAAAAAAGGCACACCGACAGCACTTGCAATGATGCCTCCTGTCACCCGGCAGGCCAGAAAGATACTCACATGCGTTACGCTCTGGCTCAGCAAATAGACATAGGTGGACAGCACCACCATATTCAGGAAAGCACCAAAATCAGAGATAAACCTGGCCGTAATGATTAAGCCGCTATTTCTGGCGGAACGGGTATTCACTCTTTCGTCTGGCAGTCTATCACTCATTCAGGTTGCCCTTGTGGAAAACAGCGACAGGTATCTGTCTGATTATGCATGGTTTAACATATTCTTAACCCAGATGCGCTTTCCATCAAGTCATCTTCAGTTGGCGTGCGACCACCGTCTGTTTTTTATCGTCTTACCCCATCACTTTTAGCCGCCAAACACCGCAATCGCCTGTTGCAGGCGGGTGGTGCGCTGGGTGAGGTGGTTGGCCGCCTGAGTGACATGCTCGACCATCCCGGTATTGTTATGGGTCATTACCCCGATACGGGAGATGGACTCATTAATCAGGCTCAGGGCCTGGGTCTGCTCCTGGGTAGCATGTCCTATCTCCTTAATAAGCGATGACATATTCAGTACGTTGCCAATCATGGTGGTCAGCTGCGCTTCGGTCTGCGCTACCATATCCACCCCGGCATTGACGCTGGCGACGTTTTTCTCGATAAGCGCGGCGATCTCCTTTGCCGCTGACGCCGAGTGCTGGGCCAGATTACGCACCTCGGCGGCCACCACCGCAAAACCGCGTCCGGCTTCTCCGGCGCGGGCCGCTTCTACCGCGGCATTGAGCGCCAGAATATTGGTCTGGAAGGCGATCCGGTCGATCACTGCGATAATATCGACGATCTGACCGTTATCCTTTGATACCGACTGCATCACGCCGATGGTTTGCTTCATCACGGCTTCGCCACGGTACGCGCTGGCGCTGGTCTGGTCCGCCATCTGAATAGCCTGCTCTGCTGTTTCTGCGGTCTGCTGAACCGCGCTGGCTATCTCTTCCACCGCCGCGGCCGTCTGCTGGAGATCGTCCGCCGTCTCTTCGGATCGCGCCTGCAGGGCATCGCCTTCCTTCGCCACCTGCTGGCTGATAGCGCGAATGCCGCTGATTTGCGTTCCCACATCATCCACCAGCGAATTGAGGTTTAAGCCGGACTGGTTAACCAGTCGCATCATTAAGCCTATTTCGTCGACACGTTCAAAATGGGTAGAGTCCGTTTTGCGCCCGGAAACCACGCACTGCATCTTTTTGACGATGGTTTTTAACGGGCGACAAATCTGGGCATTAAGAAACAACCCCAGCAAAATAAAGAGGAGCCCCAGCGCCGCAATTTGAATTAATCCGCCGGGGAGAGATAAAGAAACGGCAAAGGCGAGCAGGGCGGTTATCCCAAGGGAGTAATTAATCCGTTTTGCCGTGCTGAGACGTTTGAAAAGCGAGAGAAAGGAAAATAGTCCCCGGCGAACCAGCACCCCTTTATAAAAGCGGTGGCCTTTTACCTGATTATTACGCACCCGCTCATAGAGCGCTTCACTGGCATCAATCTCATGGCGCGCGGGAATATTGCGCACCGAGATATAGCCGGTAAGCATGTCATTCTGATAAACCGGCGTCACGTTGGCGCGCACCCAGTAGTGATCCCCGTTGTGACGGCGGTTCTTCACCAGTCCCGTCCAGCTTTCACCCGCTTGCAGGGTAAACCACATATCGGCAAACGCCTCTGCGGGCATATCCGGATGGCGGATCACATTATGAGGTTCACCAATAAGATGTTCTTCTTTATAACCGCTGGCATCAATAAAGGCCGAGTTCGCGTAAGTAATATGGCTCTGGATATCGGTGGTCGACATTAAGGTCGAGCCTTCGTTAAGCAAATACTCGTTTTGTGTAACGTGATTGTTACGCCTCATAAATTACTCCAGGCTGATGTCTGCGTAAATAAAAGCCACCCAAAAAAGATTCAGGTAAGGTTGTATATTATTTTAAATAGTCCGGACGGCGTATTCTCCACAAATTCCCGATAATTAGAAAGTATCGCCATTAACTATTTTTTATTGGTTATGGGTGGCGCGCGTAATAAAAATGTCATCAACAAGGAGAAAAGGTTGGGGGTGGCGGGGAATAAATTGACTTAAGCCAAATATAAAGAAAGTAATGGATACCTGACCGAAACCGGACTCTTCGAAATAGCGTTTCATTAACAATGATAAAACATTATCATGGTTGACCACGGTTATCCGCTTAACAGGTGAGACGATGAAAATTAATATTATTGGCACCAGCGGCAGCGGCAAGAGCACGCTCGCCCGCCGGATCGCCACTGAACTGGCGCTGCCCTGTATCGAAATGGATACCCTCTACTGGCTCCCGGAGTGGCAGGGTACCCCGGACGATGTTCTCTTTGCGAAACTGGAAGCCGCCCTCAGCGCGACACCTGGCTGGGTGCTGGACGGCAACTATAACCGCACCCGGCCCCTGAAATGGCGCGACGTGGATCTGGTGGTATGGGTGGATTACGGCCTGGCCCGCACCCTGCGTCAGGCGGTGACGCGGGCGGTAAAACGCGCCTGGACGCAGCAGGAGCTGTGGCCCGGCACCGGCAACCGGGAGAGCTTTCGCCGCTCCTTTTTCAGCCGCGAGTCGATCCTGCTCTGGACGCTTAAAACCTGGCGCAGCAACCGGGCGCGCTACGAGGCGGATATGCGCAACCCCTCTTATGCCCATATCCGCTTCGTCCGTATTACCACCCGACAACAGGCCGAAGCGCTGCTCGCGGAGCTACGTGCAGCGCGCTAACCCGCCGCGGTATTTCTGAAATATGGCAAACCAAATGTAAATTAATTGTTTCTCAGCGGTGAAATCGCCCCTTAATAATGGCGACATGTTTAGTCAAACGAGATTGCAACATGTCCTGGCGAATCAGCATTCTGGATAAAAGTCCTGTCGCAGAACACGAAACGGCCGCCGATGCGCTGGCCCGCACCCTGAGCCTGGCGCAGCAGGCGGAGACGCTGGGTTATCACCGCTTCTGGATTGCCGAACACCACAACACCCCGCAACTGGCGAGCCCGTCCCCGGAGCTGCTGATTGCCTGGATCCTCGGGCAGACCCGGCGCATTCGCGTCGGCTCCGGCGGGGTCATGCTGCAACACTACAGCCCCTACAAAGTGGCGGAAAACTTCAACCTGCTGGCGGCGATTGCCCCAGGGCGTGTGGATCTGGGCGTCGGCAAGGCGCCCGGCGGGCTGCCGCTGTCGACCCGGGCATTACAGCTCGGCCTCAGCCAGCAGGAGAAGGGCGATTTCGCCGCACAGCTGGCGCAGCTGGATGGCTGGATCAACCCAGGTTCAGAGGAGGAGGCGGTGCGTGCCACCCCGCGGCCGCAGGTGCCTGCCGCCGGTTTTCTGCTCGGTGCCAGCGTGGAGAGCGCGCGTCTCGCCGCCCGTCTCAACTGGGACTTTGTCTTTGCCGCCCATCTGAATGGTGACCCCGAACTTCTGCGTGAGGTCATTGAGACCTGGCGCGCCCACAGCGCCCGGGAGGTCATTGTCGCGGTGCAGGCCATCGTTGCCCCCACACAGGCGCAGGCCGGGGCGCTGGCAAGCGCAGTAGAAGTATGGGGCGTTGAGCTGGCCAACGGCCAGCGGGTGACCGTCGCCAGCGAAGAGCAGGCCTACGCCTTTGCCCGCCAGGCGAACAGCGAGCCGCTGCGCATCGCCCGTCGCGCCCAGTCCCTGCTGGTGGGCACTGCGGAGTCGGTGCTGGAACAGCTGGAGGCGTTGCATCAGCAGTGGGGCATTGACGAGTTCATCATCGATACCCCGGTGGCTGACGGCGCTGCGCGGGTGCAGTCCCTGCGCCTGCTGGCCCAGGCCCGACAGCAACGGGAGGTGGCGGCATGAGCCTGGAGCAACAGCTGATCGCCTGGCGCCGCGAGCTGCACCAGAACCCGGAGCTTTCCGGCGAGGAGGTAGAAACCACCGCTCGCCTGCGCCAGTGGCTGGGTGATGCCGGGATCGCCATCCTTCCCTATGATCTGCAAACCGGCGTGGTCGCCGAGGTGGGGAGGGGTGAAAAACAGATTGCCCTGCGCGCCGATATCGACGCCCTGCCGATTGAGGAGCGCAGCGGGGTGGCGTTCACCTCTCAGCGTGCCGGGGTGATGCACGCCTGCGGCCACGACATACACACCAGCGTGATCCTCGGCGCCGCCTTGCAGCTGAAAGCCCGGGAAGAGGCGCTCAATGGCCGGGTGCGGATCCTGTTCCAACCCGCGGAGGAGAACTTTGGCGGCGCCAAAAGCCTGGTGCGCGCCGGGGCCCTGCGCGACGTCAGCGCCATCTTCGGCATGCATAACGAACCCGGTTTACCGGTCGGACACTTTGCCACCCGCGGCGGCCCGTTTTACGCCAACGTTGATCGCTTCGTGTTGCGCATTACCGGTAAAGGCGCTCACGCCGCCCGTCCTCATGAAGGTCACGACGCCATCGTGACCGCCAGTCAGCTGGTGACGGCCCTGCAAAGCGTTGCCAGCCGCAACGTCAACACCCTCGACTCGGTGGTACTGAGCGTGACGCGCATTACCGGGGGAAACACCTGGAACGTGCTGCCGGAGCACGTCGAGCTGGAAGGGACCCTGCGCACCCATCGCACCGAAGTGCAGCAGAACGTGAAGGCCCGGGTAGCTGAGATCGCCGCCGGATTCGCCAGCGCCTTTAATGCGCAGATCGATATCACCTGGTATGCCGGGCCTACCGCGCTGGTCAACGACGCCACCTGGGCCGAGTTTGCCACCTCGGTGGCGCGGGAAACTGGCTACGAGACGCAGCAGGCGGAGCTACACATGGGCGGGGAGGATTTCGCCGTCTACCTCCAGCAGATCCCCGGCGCCTTCGTCAGCATTGGCAGCGCCAGCCCCTATGGATTGCATCATCCGGCTTTTAACCCGGACGAAGCCCTCATCGCACCCGCCGCGCGCTATTTCGCCCGGCTTGCAGAAAAAGCACTGAATCAACTTTAAGGGGAAGGAGTCACTATGACCGCAACACGACAGCTGCGTCTGGGCACGATATTGCATGGCGCGTCGGGGAATATGTCGGCCTGGCGCCACCCGGCAGCAATCGCCGATGCCAGCATCAATTTTGATTTCGTCAAAGAGACGGCCCTGAAGGCCGAAGCGGGCAAGCTCGACTTTATCTTTGTCGCGGATGGCCTCTACATCAACGAGAAGTCGATCCCGCACTTCCTCAACCGCTTTGAGCCCCTGACCGTGCTGTCGGCGCTGGCGACCGTCACCTCCCGACTGGGGCTGGTGGGGACATTATCCACCTCCTACAGCGAGCCGTTCACCGTGGCGCGCCAGTTCGCCAGCCTCGATCACCTGAGCCATGGCCGGGCGGGCTGGAACGTGGTCACCTCGCCGCTGGAGGGGTCAGCAAAAAATTTCTCCCGGGATAAGCACCCGGAGCACGCCCTGCGTTACCGGATTGCCGACGAATATCTCGACGTGGTGAAAGGGCTGTGGGACTCCTGGGAGGGCGACGCCTTTGTGCGTAACAAAGAGACCGGGCAGTTCTTCGATCCGCAAAAGCTGCACACCCTCGATCACCACGGGGATTTCTTTAAGGTGGCCGGGCCGCTGAATATTGGCCGCACACCGCAGGGCAGGCCGATTGTCTTCCAGGCCGGCGCCTCGGACGATGGCAAAAGGCTGGCGGCGAAACATGCCGACGCCATCTTTACCCACCATGACACCTTTGATGAGGCCCGGGCGTTCTGGCACGACGTGAAAAGCCAGCTTAAACAGCATGGCCGTCGCGAGGACGAACTGCACATCTTCCAGGGGGTAAGCGTCATCGTCGGGAAAGACAGTGACGATGTGGAGCAGCAGTACCAGACCACCGCCGCGCTGGTCTCCATCAACGATGCCCTGAACTATCTTGGCCGCTACTTTGAGCATCACGATTTCAGCCAGTATCCGCTGGATGAAGCCTTCCCGGACATTGGCGAGCTGGGCAAAAACAGCTTCCGCAGTACCACCGATGAGATCAAGCGCAACGCCCGGGAGCGCAACTTAACCCTGCGTCAGGTGGCGCTGGAAGCCGCCTCGCCGCGCCCGCGTTTTTCCGGCACCCCGGAGCAGGTGGCCGATGGGTTACAGCAGTGGTTTGAAGGCCATGCGGCGGATGGCTTCATTATTCAGGGCGGCACGCCGGACACCTTCCCGCGCTTTGTTGACCAGGTGGTGCCGCTGTTGCAGGCGCGCGGCCTGTTCCGCACTGAATACCCCGGCACCACCCTGCGCGAGAGCCTGGGTTTAGCGCAGCCCGTTAATCAGTTCACAAAACAATAAGAGAACCTGCCATGAAAAAATCATCGCTTATTCTGGCGCTCGCGCTGGCCTTTACCCCTGCCGTCTGGGCAGAGAACGTCACAATTAACGGCACCGGGGTGAGCCTCGAGGCCAATAAAACGCCGATCAACACGGCAAAAAATCCCCAGGCCATCGCCCAGTTGCCCGCCAGTTTTAAACCGGTGGTACCGGGAAAATTCACCGTAGCGATTGCAGGCCTGAGCCAGCCGCCGCTGACGGTCTTCGCCGATGACAACAAAACGCTGATTGGCAGCGAGGCGGATATCGCCCGTCTGGTGGCCGACAGCCTCGGTCTGGAGCTGAACGTGGTGCCCACCTCCTGGGAAGACTGGCCGCTGGGGGTCTCCTCCGGGAAATACGACGCGGCGATCAGCAACATCACCGTGACTAAAGCGCGCAAAGAGAAGTTCGATTTCGCCACCTACCGGAAAGATTCGCTGGGCTTCTACGTCAAATCCACCAGCCCGATCAAGAAACTTGAGCAGGCTGAGGATATCGTCGGGCTGCGGATCATTGTGGGCTCCGGCACCAACCAGGAGGCGATCCTGCTGGCGTGGGATGCGGAGAACCAGAAGAAGGGGCTGAAGCCGTTCACCCCCATCTACACCAAAGACGAAGCCGCCCAGACCCTGGCGTTACAGTCCGGTCGCGCGGACGCTTACTTTGGCCCGAACGTGATCGGCGCATGGAAAGCGGCCCTGAACGGGAAAACCAAACTCGTGGGCAGCGTGGACGGCGGCTGGCCGAAAGCGGCGCACATCGCCGTCACCCTGAAAAAAGGCAGTGGCCTGGCAGAGCCGGTGCAGACCGCGCTCAACGGCGTGATCAAGAACGGCGACTACGACAAGGTACTGAACCGCTGGGGTGAAGGGGTGGAGCGCATCCCGTACTCCGAAGTTAACCCGGCTGGTCTTGGCGACTAAGGAGATCCTATGAGCGACCTTTTTCGTGACGTTTCACCGGAGGATGCCGATCTTCAGCCCATTATTAACGGGCTGTTCGGTGAATACGCGGCGCGCTACGGGGACTACTTCTCTAAAGATACCGAGGTGGAACTGACCGAGTGGTATCTGCCGCCCCAGGGGCTGTTTATCGTGCTGGAGCGCGACGGAAAGATTATCGCCACCGGGGCCTACAAGCCTTTCGATGCCCGAACCGCCGAGATCAAACGTATCTGGACCGACAAATCCCTGCGCCAGCAGGGGCTTGCCGCCCGGGTGGTGCAGGAGCTGGAGCGCCGGGCGCGGCTTGCCGGTTACAGCCAGATCTATCTCACCACCGGCTTCCGCCAGCCGGAAGCGGTGCGGCTCTACCTGAGCCAGGGCTACGCGGCGCAGTTCGATCTTAACCGCGACCCGGAAGAGTACAGCCAGCCGCCGTTTGACGGACGGCTGCGCTTCACCAAAACGCTGGTACGCGAAGCGTTCAGCAAATCAGCTTGAGGAACGACGATGAACAACGTTGAAACCATCAAAGTGGTCCCGGCGCGCTATCCGCTGCGCACGGTGGGGGCGATTGTGGCGCTGTTTGTGCTGGCGGTGGTCATTCAGTCGGTCGCCTTTAACCCCCGCTGGGAGTGGAGCGTGTTTGCCCGCTGGTTCTTCGACCCGGTGATCCTCGAGGGGGTGGGGCAGACATTGCTCCTGACGCTGATCGGGACCCTCCTTAGCGTGGTGTTTGGCGGCGTGCTGGCCCTGGCGCGGCTCTCCTCCTCGTGGCTGTTGAGCAGCCTCGCCTGGGGGTACATCTGGCTCTTCCGCTCCCTGCCGCTGATTGTGGTGCTGATCGTTCTCTACAACTTCTCCTATCTCTACGACAGGCTGTCGCTCGGCGTGCCGTTTACCGGCATCACCTGGGGCAGCTTTGAAACTATCAACGTGCTGGGGCAGTTCTCTACGGCGGTGGTCGGGCTGACGCTGGTGCAGAGCGCCTATACCGCGGAGATCATTCGCGGCGGCTTTTTAGGGGTCGATCACGGCCAGTATGAAGCGGCAGCGGCGCTGGGCTTACCGGCCTCACGCCGTACCCTGCGTATCATTCTGCCGCAGGCGCTGCGCACCATTTTGCCTTCCGGGTTCAACGAAATCATCAGCCTCGCCAAGGGCACAGCGATGGTCTACGTCCTGGCGATGCCGGAGCTGTTCTACACCATCCAGATGATCTACAACCGCACCCAGGAGGTGATCCCGCTGCTGATGGTCGGTGCCGTCTGGTATCTGGCGATCACCACCGTGCTGTCTGCCATTCAGCACCTGGTTGAGCGAGGCCTGGCCCGCAGCGAGCGCCGCTCGGCAGTGAACAGCTCCCGCGCCACCCGCACCCGTTCAGTCACCACTCCAACCACACAGGAGCCCGTCCATGCCAGCCTCTCCTGAAGGACATATTTCCATTACCGGTGTGAGCAAGTTCTTTGGCCGCCACAAGGCGCTGGATAACGTCTCGCTGGAGATCCCGCCCGGCTCGGTAACGGTGATCCTCGGCCCGTCCGGCTCGGGTAAATCGACCCTGCTGCGCACCATTAACCACCTGGAGCGGGTCGATGAGGGCTTTATTCAGATTGACGGGGATTACATCGGCTATCGCCGGGAGGGCAATACGCTATACGAGCTGAAAGAGAAGGCGATCCTCAAACAGCGGGTCAATGTCGGCTACGTGTTCCAGAACTTCAACCTGTTCCCGCATCTGACGGTGCTGGAGAATCTGATCGAAGCGCCCATCGCCCACAAACAGCTGAGCCGTAAAGAGGCCATCGAGCGGGCTTACGAACTGCTGGACGTGGTGGGGCTGCGGGATAAAGCCGACGCCTGGTCGCGTCATCTTTCTGGCGGGCAGCAGCAGCGCATCGCCATTGCCCGGGCGCTGGCGTTGCGTCCGCGGGTGATCCTGTTTGATGAACCCACCTCGGCGCTGGACCCCGAACTCGTTGGCGAGGTGCTGGATGTGATCAAAAAGCTGGCCCGCTCCGGCACTACGCTGGTGGTGGTGACCCATGAGATCGGCTTCGCCCGGGAAGTGGCGGACCAGGTGGTGTTTATGGTCGACGGCAAAATCGTGGAGCAGGGCAGCAGCGACGAGGTGCTGAACCGACCGTCCCACGCCCGAACGCGGCAGTTCCTGTCCAAAGTGCTGTAAGGAGTGAAGATGAAAAAGGGCGTACTGGCGTTACTCATGGTGGCATCCACAAGCCACGCCGCGATTGATTTACAGGCCAACGAACAGCCACTGCCGGTGACGGTGGACAAGCAGGCGGTGGCGAAGATCCCGGCTAACTATAAATTTGTCGAACCGGGCACCCTGACGGTGGCCATTTCGGCGCTCAACTCCCCGCCGCTGGCGCTGCTGGCCAGCGACAACCGCACCCGCATCGGCAGCGACCCGGATATCGCCCGATTGCTGGCGGGCAGCCTCGGCCTGAAGCTGAAGCTGGTACCGACGGCGTGGGAGGACTGGCCGCTGGGCATCACCTCCGGGCGTTACGACGTGGCGCTGGTGAACATTGCGGTGACCGAGCAGCGTAAAGAGAAGTTTGATTTTGCCACCTATCGCGTCGATAACCTGGCCTTCTCGGTAAAATCCACCAGCGAGGTGCAATCGATTAAAAGCGCCGCCGATCTCTCAGGCAAAAAGGTGATTGTCGGCTCCGGCACTAACCAGGAGCGCATTCTGCTGGGCTGGAACAAGGAGAACAAAAGCGCCGGGCGAGAGCCTGCGCTGCCGGTCTATCTGACCGACGACGCCTCCGGCAATCTCTATATCCAGTCCGGCAGGGCGGATGTCTTCTTCGGCCCGCAGTCGGTCTCGGCTTACAAAGCGGCGCTGACCGGCAAAACCCGGGTGGTGGGCTTAGGGCCGAAGAAGGCGTATGTGGCGACCACGACTAAAAAGGGGAACGGGCTGGTGTATGCCTTACAGGCCGCCCTCGACGGGGCGATCCAGCGGGGAGAGTACCAGAAAGTGCTGGCGCGCTGGGCGGAGCAGGGCGAAGCGGTAACGCAGTCGGAGGTCAATCCGCCAGGCATCACCTACTGATGCTGCTCTACACTTAGGGTTTTGACCCTGAAGTGGAGCGATCATGATCAAAGTGTATGGCGTACCGGGCTGGGGTTCAGCCATCAGTGAGGTGATGCTGACCCTCGCCGACATTCCGTATCAGTTTATCAACGTCGACGGGTTCGATAAGCCGGGGGCAACCCGTGAGCTGCTGGAAAAACTCAACCCGCTCTGTCAGGTGCCAACCCTCGAGCTGGAAAACGGCGAAATCATGACGGAAACGGCGGCGATTGCGCTGATGATCCTCGATCGTTGCCCGGATCTTGCGCCTCCGGTTGGACGCGCGGAGCGCCAGCAGTTTCAGCGCCTGCTGATCTGGCTGGTAGCCAACGTCTATCCCACCTTTACCTATGCCGACTACCCGGAGCGCTGGGCACCTGACGCCCCGGAACAGCTACAGCAAAACTGCCGTGAATACCGGAAATCGCTCTACCTGTGGCTGGATAATCACCTCAAAGCCACGCCATACGCCTTTGGCGAGCAAATCACGCTGGTGGACTGCTACCTGTGCGTGATGCGTACCTGGGGACCACGTCCGGACTGGTTCGCTGCCAATACCCCGAAGATCACGGCCATCGCCGATAGCGTGTGCAAGCTCCCGAAACTGCACAAGGTGCTAAAAGACAACACTATTCTCTGCTAGTCTGGAATGCTCATTCAAAAGGAGCCCTGCACATGCCACACGTTGATATCAAATGTTTCCCGCGCGACCTGAACGACGAGCAAAAAACCACCCTGGCGGCGGATATCGCCGAGGTGATTACCCGTCATCTGAACAGTAAAGATCGCGCCATTTCCGTAGCCCTGAACGAGGTCGCAGAAGCGGACTGGAAAGCGCAGGTCTGGGACAGGGAGATTGAGCCGAAGCTGGATGAGT